>CAVXMZ010000001.1:0-1369589 GCA_963763145.1 uncultured Acidobacteriaceae bacterium
GTCAGGCAACGTATAGGGGAAAGAATTGATTTTGCGGCGTCCATGCGGAGTGAATCACGGACCCATTCGCGCCCACTTTTGTGGCATTGCAGTGGGCGGCGAGTTCCTGCGCAACTGCTGCTTTGTCCAGTCAAAGTGCAATCGGTGAAATATTGTTAGCGGAGAATTGCGGCTCCATCGCGCGGTCGGTGGTTCGACCGATAGGCCACCAAGGACGTTGTTGCGGGACAGTTTGGCGAGGTCTTTTCCCTGCGTCTTAAAGACTCACCACCAAATCAGTCCACAACACCCGGGCCCCGGTCTGCTCACATGATGAGGCTGTTTGACGTAGAGACGATTTGAAGCTAACAACAGCGGTTGAAAGGCCACAATTGCCTCTGGCGCTCGGGCATCGAAAGAAGGATCCCCCACGCAACAGAACGACTAAAGCTGGCTCTCAACGACCAACTCGCTGGGACAGCACAGCTGCGGAAGTGAGTCAAGATTACGATGAATAACGAACAGTTCGTACCGAAGGAGGTTGTAGCCGAGTACTTGTCTCTGCCCATCCGCAAAGTCTTGGAGCTTGCACGGAGGCGGGTTATTCGTGCGTATCCAATCGGTAGCATTCGTAATCAGTGGCGCTTTCGGCTGAGTGAGGTGGCTGAAGACATAACGGCCTTGACGAAGCCTGCACAGAGTACAATCTCGGCAGCAGCCCCGACGAGCCAGAGGAGCAAATCCGATGGCTAACAAGGAAGTTAAAGCACGCGGCTGGCTCAGGCAGCGTGAACGGGCGGATGGGATGATTTGGCTCTGGTGTTACCAACGGCGGAGAGAGAGGGACGGTGAGATGGTAGAAAACACCGTGAGGCTCGGTCTGGTCGCTGACATCGGAGATGATGAGACGTCCGCTTGGCTCAAAGTTGGTGAGCTTGGCCTGGTCGAAAAGTGCATCAACAACCCCCTCTCTGGTAAGCCGACTTTTGGTGAACTTTGTGCCGCCTACGTCAAGGACGGCTTGCCATTCCGCAAGAAGGACGGTCGCCGCAAGACGAAAGGCACCATCGAAACGTATGAGTACCACATAAACAACCATATCCTCCCTCGCTGGAAAGACGCCGTCGCCGAGGAGATGAAGCCCCTCGCCATCCGCAACTGGCTCGTTGACCTCCACGACGGCGAAGACTATGTGTGGGAAACTTGCTCAAAGATTGCGGGAATCATGTCGTTGGTCTTCAGCTTCGTTGACCACAACGAGATTTACTCCATCCGCAATCCTCTGGATAAGGTCACCATTCCGGCCAGCGAGGAGGATCAAGATGCAGTGAAGGTGCTCTTGCCCGAGCAGGTCATCGCTCTGCTGGAGCGATTCCCCTACCCGGTGAAGATTGCCGTGCTTTTGGTCGCTTCCACGGGCGTCCGCATCTCCGAGTGTCTTGGCTTGACGTGGAAGCATGTGGAGTGGGCGAACAATCGCATCTTCATTCACCAGACGTTCAGGCGGGGCGAGATGCAGAATCGGACGAAGACCAAGGCCAGCAACGCACCCGTCCCGATGTGTGCGGCTCTGGCCGCGTTCCTCACCGATTGGAGGCAGCAAACCCCGTACGATAAGGATGAGGACTTCATTTTTGCCTCGCCAAAGCTGAAGGGAAAGCAGCCGATGTGGGGTCAAACAATGAACGCCGACTTCGTTAAGCCGGCCGTAATGGCTCTGGGGCTGGTGGCCAAGGGTGAGCGTTTTGGCTGGCACCGGTTTCGCCACAGCTTGAGCACGTGGGCGAATGAGACCACCAAGGACATCACGGTCTCCCAAACCCTACTTCGTCACAGCAAGCCCGAGATGACCGCCGTCTACACCCACGGGAATTTTCCTAAGGCGTTGGATGCGCAGCGGCAGTACATGGAACAGTTGCTGGCAGGCAAACCCGCGTCGGAGGCCACTCAGTGACTTCCGTCGGGCTGGCATCGGGCTGGGATTTTACCGGCAAGAAACAACAGCCGCCTGTAAGTGGCTGTGCGGTAAGCAGATATGTTGGTGGGCGCTACAGGATTCGAACCTGTGACTTCCACCGTGTGAAGATGGCACTCTACCGCTGAGTTAAGCGCCCGTTTGCGGTATCTGCATTGTAGCAAAACCAACTAGCCACTTTTGCGTTGCGCGAAGCTTTGGGGGCGAGCGTGGCTCGCCTGCTCCCGCACGGGAACTTGCAGCCCCACAGGGTTCTATGTTCATCTAACTGCTCATGGGCCTTGAGGAATACAAGCGAAAACGTGACTTCACGCAAACACCCGAGCCTCCGCCAAAACTGGCGAAGGGCGGGCAGAGCCGCTTCGTGGTACAGAAGCACAGCGCCTCGCGGCTGCATTACGACTTCCGCCTGGAAATGGACGGCGTGCTGAAATCCTGGGCCGTCCCCAAGGGCCCGTCGCTCGATCCCGCCGACAAGCGCCTGGCCATGCAGGTTGAGGATCACCCGGTTTCGTACTTCGACTTTGAGGGCATCATTCCTGCCGGCAATTATGGCGCGGGCACGGTGATGGTGTGGGATGTGGGCACATGGGAGCCGCAGGGCGACGCGGACGGGATGCTGCGCAAGGGCGATCTGAAGTTCCGCCTGGATGGGCAGAAGCTGAAGGGCGACTTCGCGCTGGTCCACATCAAGTCGCGCCGTCCAGACAGCAAGGGAACCGAGTGGCTGCTGATCAAGCATCGTGACGCCTACGATCAGCCGGGTTATGACATCGACAAGTACGACTACTCCGCGCTCACCAAGCGGTCGCTAAAGCAGATTGCGGGCGATGCGGGCTCAGCCGCCTGGGAAAGCAGCCGCAAGGCGTCGACCCGCGGAGTTTCCAGCAAGAACGACTGGCTGGCGGATTCGATTGCCAAAGTTGACGCGAAGAAGGCGCAACCCGGACGAAGATCTGCCGGCCTTAAGGCAGCTACAGCCGCGGCGAAGAGCGCAGCCAAGCCCGCGCCGGCCAAGACTTCCAGTGCAGTAAAAAAAAACTCCGCAGCAAAGTTGAGGAACGAGGCGTAGCTCCCAGCGCCGCGCTGATTGGCCGCCAAGCGCCGATGCCTCGTGCCATCCATCCCATGCTTGCGACCATGGTCGACAAGCCTTTTGACGATGACAGCTGGCTTTATGAGATCAAGTGGGACGGCTATCGCGCCGTTGCGTTCCTCGACGGCAACTCGGTTCGCCTGGTCTCACGTAACCAGAACGATCTGACCGCAGCCTATCCCGAGCTGCACGAGATTGTTAGCCACATCAAAGGCAGCAACGCGATTCTCGACGGCGAGATTGTTGCCCTCGACGACGATGGCCGCCCGTCCTTCAGCCTGATGCAGCAACGCACCGGAGTCGGCGAAGGCGGCCGCCGCATTCGCCGAACCCGCGACGACATTCCCGTCGTCTACTACGCTTTCGATCTGCTTTACCTGGACGGCTTTGACCTGATGCAGGCCGAGCTCGACGCTCGCAAGGGCTTGCTGACCGCGATCATTTCGCCGAACCAAGTTCTTCGTTATTCCGATCACTACATCGGCCGCGGTACGGCCCTGTTCGACGCTGCGGCCCAGCGCGGACTGGAAGGCATTGTCGCTAAGCGGCGTCGCAGTCGTTATGAACAAAAGCGCAGCCGCGATTGGTTGAAGATCAAGACGGTGATGCGGCAGGAGTGCGTCATCGGCGGCTACACTGATCCGCGCGGCTCACGCGAAAGCTTTGGCTCGATTGTGTTGGGGCTGTATGACGGCAAGGACCGTTTGATTCCTGTCGGCCAGGCCGGCAGCGGCTTCACCGAGCAGACCCACACCGAGATGTGGAAGCGCTTGCACGCGCTTGAAACCAGCCGCAATCCCTTCTCTGGCAAAGTCGAGAGCGACCGCCCCGTGCATTACGTGAAACCGGAGCTGGTGGCCGAAATCAAATTCACCGAGTGGACGCACGAAGGACAAACCGCCGGCGTGAAGATGCGTGCGCCAGTGTTTCAAGGGCTACGCTTCGACAAGAAGGCAAGCGAGTGCAGAATTGCAGGAGCGGTGGGCGCCGAAGCCAAGGTCGAGCCAGAACCATAGCAGCGGGCCTCCTCAGAGAGATGCTAAGAAGGAACCTGGGGCGTGTCTGAATGGATTGATAATCGTGACACCGTCCAGATTTTGACCTTCCTGGAGATCTTCTGTAAGGAGATAACGACAGGACGACGCCCTCGCCGCCGCGATGACCAGCGCATCCCAAAATGAGAGTTGGTAACGATCCTGAATCTGCCAAGCTCGTTCCAACATACCGGCATCGACAGTTACCGGATGCCACGTCAACAGATCACGCACCTCGACTCGCGCAGCCTTAACCGCCGCGGGCCATTTCTTGCGAACGTTTACATAGAATTCTTGTAGAACCTGAAAACTGGTCCGGCCAGTACGGCTCTTCCACAATTCATCACGCCACTCCCTGGCTGCCTGCTGCTTGTTCGGGTGCGCGGCGTCGACGGCATAAATGAACACATTGGTATCAACGAAGATGGGCGCGGTCATGTGCCTCCTCCCGCGACAAATACTTGCCATCCGTCTTCAAGAAAGGCTTCCGAGCAAGTGCGCGCCGCATGGCCTTCTCGTAGTCGTCATTTTCGACCATGCGTTCTTTTAGCATTTCCCCAAGCAAGCGCGAGACACTCATCTCTTTTTGTGCTGCCTCAATGCGCGCCCAGCGAGCGACATCTTCCTCAAGCGTTACTGTCACGTTCCGCAATTTCAAGGCCATGACACAATTCTAGTGTGACACGAGATCAGTGTCAACGCCAATCAGGGAAACCGGCAACCCGGACTCACTTGACCTCTTTCATCGGCAGCAGTGAACCGTACTCATGCCCGCTGCCATCCACAGCGCGGGCGATGATGGAATTGAACCCGTCGCGCAATTCGGGATACTTGGCAACGATGGCTTTGATCACGGCCATATTGTCCTGGAAGGCCGCTCCCGAATTCGCCGCTTCCGCGTTTTCGTAACGCACCCGCAGGTCCAGGTTATTGTCCACCGGAAGTGCCACCAGTTCGGTCACTTTAAACACCTTGCTGCCGGCCGAAAGGCTCAACGGAGATGCCTCGCTGGGCAGATCGTTGGGACGCGCGCTCTGCATCTCATCGGCAATCTTGTCGAGCTGCGGCGTGCTCATGAAGTTGACCGGCGCGCTCAAGTCCCACGCTGTCAGATAGTAGAACCAGGCGTTGCGCGCCTGCCCTTTGGCCTTATACTCGCGCGCCCTGGTCAGATACCACTGGCCATCGTGACCGCCGATTTCATCCAGCCGGGGATAATATCCCGCCAGCTTCCACGCGCTCCCAACATTCTCCAGAACCAGCGTCAAGGTGATGGGGTCCTTGCCGGCGACCGTCTGAATCACAATCGCATAGCGGCCCGGCGGCAGATTGGGAATGAAGAATGCGAGCCGGTCCTGCGAATTGTAAATACCGCAGTAAAACTCGGCGCGCGGCAGCGGCGCCTTGGCTTGCGAGGCATCCAGCAGGTACGTCCCCCCAATTGTCGAAGGCCCTCCCGCTAGATAGGGCTTGTTGGTCACTACGGCCTGCTCGATGGCACTGAAATCGCCGGTGATCTGCGGAATAGAGTTGGCCTTGATTCCAGCCACATCGCCGTTCCTGGACATATCCAGATACTGTTTCGCGGCGCCATCGATAGCGGCTTTGGTGGCGGCGTCCAGATCGGAACCCGATGAACAGGTCTGGCCGGTGAAAACCTGCGGAGCCAACGAAATCGCGGCGCCTAGAATTACAAGACGCAGCACGAAATTACGTACTGGAAGATGACGGTGAAACATTCGAGTCATGGCGCTCCCGGATTGCGGCAACGGTCTGCTGACCTGCATCTTGGGATGCCGATTTACTGCCCCACAGCCGCTTAGCCACTAAGCCCGGCTTAATGAATTTTGCAGATCAAGTCAGAAAGCCGGTCGATCGCAGTTTAGAATAGAACCTGCGGCGAAACCATGAGTGGGCCTCGCCGTCTAACTCTATATGTTACGCCTGGAGAAAAGTTTGGGATGGGCGGTGCTCGCGGCCGGGCTGATAATGCCGTTGGCATCGGCAAGCGCGCAAGCGCCGGCGCCTCAGGCAACCACGCCACAGGCGGCGACATCGCCGGGCACTTCTCTGCCCGCAGCCACGCCTCCGCCCAACGCCCACGCGCGTCACAAGAAAGCAGCGCCAGTAGCGGAAGTGCCAGCCACTCCTCCTGCTCCGCCTCCTACGTTGGAGCAGTCAGCTCCGACACCACCGCGGGTCAGCTTTCAAAACGGCCTGCTGACAATCGATGCCACGAATTCCACCTTGTCTCAGGTGTTGCGGGCGGTGCAGTCGCGGATCGGTGCGTCGATCGATATCCCCGGCGGTGCTGGAAGTGAGCGTGTGGTGGCGCAGCTGGGGCCGGGCCTGCCGCGCGATGTGCTGAACACGCTGCTCAACGGATCGAAGTTCGACTACGTCATTTTGGGCGTGACCGGCAATCCGGGCGCTGTAGAGAAAGTGATTTTGACGCCGCGGCAGAGCGGAGCAACGATCACGGCGCAGGGCAATACGGTTCGCGTGCCGGTGCAGGACGACGAGTCACAAGCGGATGAAAGCACTCCCGTCACCGACACCGTGGAAAACGAGTATCGGAACCCGGACCAGGCTCCAGCTCCACCGCCACCAGGTGGCTTCCGCCATCCCATGATGCCTGGAGCTGGGCAGGTTGACCCTGGCGCATCCGGAAATGGTGAAACGCAAAATGGGCCGAAGACTCCAGAGCAGTTAATGCAGCAGATGCAACAACAGCAACAACAGCAGCTGCAGTATCAGCAACAACTGAATCCCGCCAACCAGAACCCCGGGCCACAATAGCCGGGGAGTCGCGTTTACGCAGTACCTCTCATCGCCGCGCGCAGGCTCTCAACATAGGGCTCTCGCATGATTCCCCGCTCCGTGATGATCGCCGACACGTACTGATGCGGGGTCACGTCGAATGCCGGATTCTCCACCCCCACGCCATCGGGCGCGATCTGTTTGCCTGCCATGTGAGTTACTTCTTTGGGCGAGCGCTGCTCGATAGGAATCAGACTGCCGTCGGGAGTGTTCAGATCGACCGTCGACAAAGGAGCGGCAACGTAAAACGGAATGCCATGTTCCTTCGCCAGCACGGCGACCGTATAGGTGCCGATCTTGTTGGCGACGTCACCATTGGCGGCAATGCGGTCGGCTCCCACAATAACGGCGCCAATCTTTCCCTGCCGCATGATGGCGCCTGCCATATTGTCGGAAATCACAGTAGTGGGAATGCCATCCTTCATCAACTCCCACGCTGTCAGACGTGAGCCCTGGAGAAACGGCCGGGTTTCGTCGGCAAACACATGGAGTTTCTTCCCGGAGGCAATCGCGGCGCGGATAACGCCCAGCGCGGTCCCATAGCCGCCAGCGCACAACGCGCCCGCATTGCAATGGGTCAGGACGCTACCGTTCGCCGGCAGCAGCACGGCGCCGTGCTTTCCCATTGCCTGGTTGGTGGCAATGTCCTCCACCAGCATTTGTTGCGCCTCAGAAACCAGGGTCTGGCGGATGTTCGCCAGCGGCTGTGCTTTGACCTCGTCGAACTTGTCCTTCATCCGGCGGATCGCCCAGAAGAGATTCACCGCTGTCGGCCGGGTCGCGCCCAAAGCCTCGCAGATGCGGTCGAAGTCCTGATTCAGTTCCGCGTGATCTCTGGCATTTGAGTCGCGCACCCCGAGCGCAATTCCCATTGCCGCCGACACGCCGATGGCCGGCGCGCCACGAACGATCATCGTTCGAATCGCATCCGCGACTTCTTCGTAGGTCGTGCAAGTGACGTATGTTTCTTCAGTGGGCAGCTTCGTCTGATCGATGAAGCGTACACCCGCATCGGTCCATTCCAGGGTCTTGATCATGTGTTCGCAGCTATGCGCTATGCGCCCGCGGTTCAAGTTGGACCAGCTGAACCGGATATCCGTCAGGGTCCTTGAAAATGCCAAGCCATCCGAAATCCTCATGGATCGGGTCCATCATCATCGGAACACCCTTCGATTTGAGCTCCTGTACAAGGCTTCGGATGTCGCTCACCTCAAACCCGAAGGTGCATCCCAGGCTTGGCGCAACTCTGCTATGCTCCGACTCCGGGTGCAGACCAAGCGTAATGTTGCCCGCGGAAAGTGAACTCCACTGGGGTGTATGCAATTCCAGTTTCAGCCCCACTACGTCACGATAGAACCCGACACTGCGATCCATGTCCTTGACGATAAGCATTATGGTGGTAAGTTTTCCGATCATTGGAGGATTCCTTGCCTGAGGTGAAAGAACTCAGGGCCGATGAGCCTCACATCTGTTGCCTGGCACATTCGTCACCGCCGGGCGATCGCAGAAGTCGCACTTCGCGCTGACCGCAAAAATCGGGGGCGCGCCTGATTTCGGGTGCTCGGCCTGCCTCACATGCTCGGCTCGCACATCGTTCGCTGTGAACAGCGCCACGAACGGCGCTGGAGCCGCAGCCTTCTCGACGTTCGCGCGGCCATTGGCTTCCTGCCGGTCCACCAGGCACATCACGCCCACGACTTCGAAGCCGTATTCGCGCGCCGCCTCAATGGCCTGCACGGTCGACGCGCCGGTGGTACAAACGTCGTCGACGATCACCGCTCGCGCCGCTTTCTGGCGAAAGCCCTCGATGCGCTGCCCGGTTCCGTGCGTCTTTTCGGCCTTGCGCACCAGAAATCCGTGGATTGACCTGCCCTGCTGCGCGCTGATCACGGAAGTCGCGACCACGACCGGATCGGCGCCCATGGTTAGGCCGCCAATGGCGTCGGGCCGCCAGCCACGACTCTCGATTTCGTGCAGCACGGTTTGTCCCGTAGCCAGCGCACCACCGGCGTCGAGCGTGGTCAAACGGCAATCGATGTAATAGTCGCTGCTGGCGCCGCTGGAAAGCGTGAATTGGCCCAGGCGAAACGATTTCTCAGCCAGCAGAGCTAACAGTTGTTCGCGCGCGCTTGCCGCCATAGTTTCACGATACCATCCTCAGCCCGTCACCTTCTCCAGATGTCGATAATGATCGCTGGCCAGCCACAAGGCTGCAAACAGCGCAAAGTTGTACCCACAGTGCATCAGAAAGGAAACGGCCACGGAGTTGGTCCGTATCCGCACCACGGTGAACACCACGCCAACCACAAAGATGCTGAACACCGGAGCCCAGGCATAACCTAACTGAGCACCATGGATGGCAGCGAACGCCGCCGCGGTCAGCAGCACGGCCACAATCAGGCCAAAGGCCCGGCGCAGCAGCGGATACAACAATCCCCGGAAGAACAGTTCTTCCAGCAGCGGCGCCAGGGTCATGCCGAAGGCCGCCATCATGTAGGCGCTGGTTGCGTCGTGAAAGTACGCGTCCATCGGCAGCGACTTCGGTATGGGCAGAAACCGCGCCATGCCCTCGACTGCAAGCGCCAGCACCACCCCTCCAATCAGAAACGCCGGCGCAGTCACTCCCGGCCAATTCCACTGAATCGCTTTCCCAAAGCCCTGCCGAGAGCGCGTGCGCACCATCAGGAAGATGAACAACAGAACAATGGGATAGGCCGCCGTCTGTGCGCCAATCACAACCGCTGCGTTGGTGGCCAGGTCGGTAAATGTCGCGTTGTGATACCGCGGAAGAGCGTGGGCAACGAACATTGCTCCGATGGTGAAGACAAGGATGGCCACCAGCGTGAATACCAGGATCGCCAGCACATCCCATCCCGACCATGCGGGGAAAGGCTTCTCCGCCGGTCCAACGATTACGGTGGGAGTGGTATCAAGCGGTTGCTCTACCACGGGCGGAGCCAATGGCGCGCTCTCGACGTATTCAGGCAGCGGGTTCGATGGTAGTGACATGGGTATTCGTGATGTTGCTGTATCCGGCCTTGAAAAGGGTTCGGCGTTGGTCCTAACTGCCGTCGATCATCTGTGCAGCGGCCATCGCATCTCCACTCCCTTTGTTATTGGACGCTGCTGGAAGCAGTTTGGCTAATGTTTGTCCGGTATACGACTTCCTGGTGCGCGCGACCTGCTCCGGAGTGCCTTGCGCGACAATGCGTCCGCCCTCTTCACCGCCCTCCGGGCCAAGGTCGATGATCCAGTCCGCATTACGAATCACGTCCATGTTGTGTTCAATGATCATAATGCTGTTCCCCAGATCGGTCAGCCGGTGCAACACTTCCAGCAGCTTGCTCACATCTTCAAAGTGCAATCCCGTGGTCGGCTCATCCAGTAGATAGAGCGTCTTGCCGGTTTGCCGCTTGCTGAGTTCACGCGCCAGCTTGATGCGTTGCGCCTCGCCGCCGGACAGCGTGACCGCCGATTGTCCGAGATGAATGTAACCCAGTCCTACATCGACCAGCGTCTGCAATTTCTGCTTGATCTGCGGAATATTTTCCAGGATGGGCAGCGCGTCTGCGACCGGCGTCTCCAGCAGGTCAGCGATCGAACATCCCTTGTACTTCACCGCCAGCGTCTCATGATTGTAGCGCTTGCCGCCGCAGACTTCGCATAGCACGTAGACGTCGGGCAGAAAGTTCATCTCGATGCGACGCTGGCCTTCGCCCTGGCAAGCTTCGCAACGTCCGCCGGCCACGTTGAAAGAAAACCGCCCCGCCTTGTAGCCGCGCTCGCGCGATTCCGGCAGCATGGCATAGAGGTCGCGAATCTGCGTGAAGACGCCGGTGTAGGTCGCGGGATTCGAACGCGGTGTGCGGCCAATGGGCGACTGGTCGATACGAATGACCTTGTCGATGTACTCGGTCCCGGTGATCGACTTGTGCTCGCCGGGTTCTTCGCGCGAGCGGTACAGCGCTTTGGCCAGCGCGCGGTACAGAATGTCGTTGACCAGCGTCGATTTGCCAGAGCCTGAAACCCCGGTCACCACCGTCATCACACCCAGCGGGAACGTCACATCGAGGTTCTTCAGATTGTTCTCGCGCGCGCCCAGGATGGTGATGGCGTTACCGTTGGGCGACCGCCGCAGATGACGGTCTGTAACCCGCTTCTGCCCGGAAATATATTGCCCCGTGAGGGACCGCGGCACGGCTTCTATCTGCTCGGGCGTGCCGCTGGCGACCACTTCGCCCCCGTGACGGCCTGCGCCGGGTCCCAGGTCGATGACATAATCGGCGCGGCGAATGGTGTCTTCGTCGTGCTCCACCACCAGCACCGTATTGCCCAGGTCGCGCAGCGATTCCAGCGCCTGCAACAGGCGATCGTTATCGCGGTGATGCAATCCGATCGACGGCTCGTCCAGCACATACAACACACCCCGCAGCTTCGATCCTATTTGTGTTGCCAGGCGAATGCGCTGGCCTTCACCACCGCTTAAGGTCGCCGCGGAGCGGTTCAGCGAGATATAGCCCAGCCCGACGGCGTTCAGGAATCCCAGGCGCTCGGCGATTTCCTTCAGAATTCTGCCGGCGATCTTTTCTTCGCGCTCCGAAAGTTTGATCTGCGCCGCAGCCTCGACCGCGCGCGATACCGGCAGCGCGGTGAAATCGGCAATGGACATGCCGTTTACCTTCACCGCCAGGCTTTCCGCACGCAGCCGCTTGCCTTGGCACGCAGGACATGTCGTCGCTGACATGTGGTCCAGCAGCCACTCGCGATAACCCTCTGACGAGCTGTCTTCCATCCCCTGCCGCAGATAAGCAAACACGCCGAGAAAGCCGCCGCGCTTCTTATCTGCCTGCTCCGGGCCATAGAGAATCAGGTTCTGCGTCTTGCGCGGCAGTTGCTCGAAGGGGGTGGAAAGATCGAAACCGTATGCCTGTGCGGCAAGTTGCAGGATGCGAATCAAATTCTGCGAAGCCGACCCCGGTCCCAACCCGCCGTCCAGCAACGGCTTCGACCAGTCGTTGATGACCTTTGCCGGATCGAAGTCGTACTTGCTGCCCAGTCCATTGCACTCCGGACATGCTCCGTACGTGCTGTTGAAGGAGAAGGAGCGCGGCTCCAGCATGGGAACGTTGATGCCGCACTCGGGGCACGCCAGTTTGGAGGAATAGAGTCGCTCGTCGCCACCGACCACCGCGACCTGCACTAATCCGTTCGCCTCTTTCATCGCCAGCTCCACCGAAGCCGCCAGGCGGCCTTCGATTCCCGGCTTCACCAGCAGGCGGTCGACCACCAACTCGATGGTGTGGTTCTTACGCTTGTCGAGCTTGATCTCGTCGTCGGCAATGTTGCGCAGCTCGCCGTCAACGCGGGCGCGTGTGTATCCCTGCTGCGCCAGCTTGTCGAGCTCCTTCTTGAACTCGCCTTTACGGCCGCGCACGATGGGCGCCAGCACCATGACACGCTCGTCGGGCTTCAGGGCCATCACCTGCTGCACGATCTGGTCCGCCGATTGCCGCGAGATTTGCCGGCCGCATTGCGGGCAATGCGGAATGCCAATCGACGAATAGAGCAGGCGCAAGTAGTCATAGATCTCTGTGATGGTGCCCACTGTCGAACGCGGGCTGCGGCTGGTAGTCTTTTGTTCGATGGCAATCGACGGGCTGAGTCCGTCGATGCTGTCCACGTCGGGCCGCTCCATCTGATCCAGAAACTGACGCGCGTAGGCCGAAAGCGTCTCCACGTAGCGGCGCTGCCCTTCCGCATAGATCGTGTCAAAGGCGAGCGACGACTTGCCCGAACCACTGAGGCCGGTGATCACTGTCAAGGTATTGCGTGGAATCTCGACGTGAATGTTCTTCAGGTTGTGCTGCCGTGCCCCGCGGACGCTGATGCTGGTAATGCTCATGGATAATTCTGGTTCCAACCCTGCCTTCAGGCCGGCCCTTTTGCGCTGCCGGAAACGCCGGGGCGCGCTTCGGGAGTGGCCCCGAAACCCTCGCTTCACGGTAATGAACGGCTCTGAAAAGTCCGGAAGGGTGCAGGCGCAGGTCTACTGACGTATCTTAGTTGTCAACACCGCCGGGCGTCAATGCGAGGTAAAGTAAAGCATCACAGTTAGTGCTGGCCGCTAAGAATGCCGATGACTTACACGACTCCGATGGAACCTCCGCGGCACTGAGCGGGACATCGGAAAAAATAACTGGCGGATTATGACGACTTTATCTACTTCCATCCTGCTCCTGCTCACCATCGTGGCCGCCTTTGCCTTTGGTGTAGCAGCCGGATACTGGGTGATTTGTGGATTTCTTAACCTCATGAATCCACGCCGCAGCCGGACTAAACCGGCACGGACTACCGAGCTCGCCCCCACCGCAAGCGGCGATTAGTGGGGAAACTCTGATTGAGCCCGGGTTTTGAAAGGCACGGCTTCAGCCGCGCCGCAAGCATTGGAAAATCAGCAGGTTTAGCCCCTAGGCAACTTCGGCAGGTTATTCAGAGCTGCCCTGGCTGCTCCAGCCCAACCGTCGCATCAACCACATCGCTGCCTTGATAGCTTCAGCAAGGGTGCCCCGTTCTAGCCTGGGTTTAGCTAGGCGGGCATTTCTCCACGCAAGAGGAAATCCCAGCCCAGCCAACAGTGGCCCTGGAACCACGCACTCGGCATAACCGCGCGATGGCTTTCGGCCGTGTTTATTGATGCAACTCTCATCAGCGCGTCCCATCGACGCCTATTGCCCTGCTGAGATTCTTTGCGGTTTTCCCTGGTAATTCCTACGCGCTGTAGCAAACCTCCGCACCTTCCAATGTTCATTCGACCCACCATGTTGCGAAATCCATCACTAGCGGGAGTGACTCCCGTCACAGCTTCCCCTAAGTCCATGTCTCACAATGAAATCGTACCTAATCGTACGCAGAATGATTTTTTGTATGCATTCATACGTCAATCCGGAGAAATCATGAAGAAAGTCATCCTAGCTGTTCTGGTTATTGCCATTGGTCTGTTTTTCGCGCTGCCGAATCTCTCTTGGGCTCAAGAGGACGTTTACAAGGCAAAATGCGCTGCTTGCCACGGCGCTGACGGTAAGGGCAGCGCTGCCGGCCAGAAGATGGGCGCGCCGGCTTTCTCCTCCCCGGCCGTGCAAAATGCCACGGACGCTCAACTGGTCGACTTCATCGAAAACGGTGGCCCGCAGAAGAAAGCCATGCACGCTTTCGCCAACAAGGGTGTTAGCGCCGCCGAGGCTGGCAAGCTGGCTGTTTACGTGAAGACACTGAAATAGGCTTCGCCTACGGTTCGACTCGCTTCAGGCTGGCCCACGCTGGCCGGCCTCAAACGGGCCCTTCCCCCGACTAGTGATCGCCCGACGGCGCAGTCGACCGCGCCGATTCTCCCTGCCGAGGTCCGACCGGGCCGCCTGGGCGATCTGGCCCCAACCACCGCAACTCTGCGCTCGTTGAGGCCTTTGGAGAATGTCATGAGCAAAGGAATTCTCTACGATGCCACCAAGTGCATCGGCTGCAAGCAGTGCGAGCAGGCCTGTGCCACGGAAAACGGCCTCCCCTACGACGACACGATTGCAGCCCAGCCGGTGACCTCGGCGCATAAGTACACCACCGTCCTCACCAAAGACGACAAATTCATGCGCAAGTTATGCATGAACTGCGACGACCCGGCGTGCGTCTCGGTGTGTCCAGTGGGCGCGATGAAGAAGACCGCGCTCGGCCCGGTCACCTATGACAAGAGCAAGTGCATGGGATGCCGCTATTGCATGGCAGCATGCCCCTTCAGCGTGCCCAAGTATGAGTGGGAGAAGGCGATTCCCGGCGTGCGCAAGTGCATTATGTGCAGCAAGCGCGTCGCCGAAGGGAAGCAGACCGCCTGCGCGGAAATCTGTCCCACGGGCGCGACCAAGTTCGGCGATCGTGACGCCCTGTTGGAAGAAGCCAAGAAGCGCATTCACGACAACCCCGATACCTATCTGCACCACATCTTCGGCGAGACCGAAGTAGGCGGGACCTCCGTGATGTTGCTGTCGTCGATCGGCTTCAATAACTTCGGCTTCCGCAACGATCTCACCGACCGCGCCCTCCCCATGTACACCTACCAGGTCCTGTCGCGCATTCCCGACTTCGTTCCGCTCTTCGGCACCATGCTCGGTGGCATTTACTGGATCACCCATCGCCGCCAGGATGTGGCCGAGGCTGAAGCGCAGGAAAAAGAAAACGAGTTCAAAGGCGGTGTCCAATGACAGTTCCCCGCATGCGATTCACCTTCTGGAAGGCCGTCTTCGCCGTCATTATGGTGGCCGGAATCTACTGCACCTTCATCCGCTTCTTCCGCGGGTTGGGCGCGTCCACCAATCTGTCCGATCAGTTTCCCTGGGGACTCTGGATCGGCTTCGACGTGATGTGCGGTGTGATGCTGGCGGCCGGCGGCTTTACCTTGACCGCCGCAGTCGAGATTTTCAACATCAAGCGTTTCCATTCCATCATCCGGCCGACGATTCTCACCGCGTTTCTCGGCTATTTGCTGGTTTGCGCTGCCTTAATGTACGACCTCGGCTTGCCGTGGAACATCTGGCATCCGCTGATCATGCGCAATCCGCACTCGGTAATGTTCGAAGTCGCCTACTGCGTGATGCTCTACACCACGGTACTGGCGCTGGAGTTCTCGCCCATTGTGCTCGAGCACTTCCATCTGCACCGGGCGCTGAGAATCGTCCGCAGCGTGATGGTGGTGTTCGTGATCCTGGGCGTGTTGCTTTCGACGCTCCATCAGTCGTCGCTGGGCACGCTGTATCTCATCATGCCCAATAAGCTGCATCCCTTCTGGTACAGCCCGCTGCTGCCGGTGTTCTTCTTCCTGTCGGCAATTTCGGTTGGTCTGGCCATGACGATCTTCGAGTCCTCAATGAGCTCGAAGTACTTTGGCCGCGAGATCGAGCTTCCTATCCTTCGCGATCTGGGTCGCGTGCTTGTCGTGGTGTTGGCGCTCTACGGCATCCTGAAGTTCGAGGACTTCTATCATCGCGGCGTCCTGGGTCTGGTCTTCAAGCCGAGCTATGAGCAGCGCTTTTTCCTGCTGGAGATATTCCTCTCGGTCCTGATTCCGTTGGGAATGCTGCTGGTACCCAGGATTCGCGAGAGCGCTCAAGGCTTGTACCTCGCCGCTGTGCTTTGCCTGCTTGGCTTCGTAACCAATCGCCTTAACGTCGCCATTACCGGAGTGGAGAGCGCAGTCGGCGGACGCTACACGCCGAAGTGGACGGAAATCGTTATCACCGCCATGTTCGTAGCGTTGGGATTCGCCATCTTCGGCTTCGCAGCAAAATACCTGCCTATCTTCCCAGAGGAGAAGGCGCACATCCCGGCACTGCGCCAACCGGTCCGCCAACCGGAAATAGTTGCGGATGAATTTGCGGTGCCTGTCCATGCTGGTGACTGACAATTCGAGCGGGATTCCCAGCGCAAAGAAGCAGGGCAATCCCGTTTCGCGGCCCTCCCGGTGGTTTCGGCGTTTAGGGCAAAGCATCAGCGCCAAACTGATGGTCTCGATCTTCGTCGTCCTGATCATCATCTTCTCGCTTTTCGGATACTTCAGCATTCGCGATCAGCGTAAGCATCTGGAAGATGCAGCCCTGGTCAGCGCCGAGCAGCAAAGTGAAGTGCTGCGGCGCAGCGCCTCACGCTACATGCTGAACAACGACCGCATCGGTCTCTACGAAATGATGTTGAACATGGCCGATCAGCCGGGCATGGTCCGCGTCCGCATCATGAATCCGCAAGGCGTGATCAGCTATTCCACGGCGCCTGCCGAAGTGGGCACCATGGTGAACAAGAACGCGGAAGCCTGCTACGCCTGCCATGAAAAGTCCAAGCCGCTGGCCGTTCTGAACCGTTCTGACCGCTTCCGGGTTTATCGCGCCGAAGGCTCGCGTGTGCTGGGCGTTATCACACCTCTGGAGAATGAGCCCGCCTGCTCCAATGCGGCTTGCCACGCTCATCCGGCGGGAACGCAGATTCTGGGCGTGCTCGACACCAACCTCTCGCTCGCCAAAGTTGATCAGGGTCTGGCGCACGAGACTCGCGAGATGACGATCTACACTGCGTTGGCCTTGCTGGGTGTCGTCTGCTTGAGCGGTCTCTTCGTTTGGATTGTCGTGCACAATCCGCTGCGCGAACTGGAGACCGGCACCGAGCGCATCGCCAGTGGCAAGCTGGGCTACCAGATTCCCGTCCACTCTCACGATGAGGTCGGCGAACTGGCGCAGTCGTTCAACGACATGAGCAACCGGCTGCAAGTAGCGCAGGCTGAAATCACCGCCTGGGCTCGCACCCTGGAAGATCGCGTCGAGGAGAAGACTCGCGAGTTGAAGCAGGCCCACCAGACCATGCTGCACGTAGAGAAGATGGCGACCATCGGCAAGATGGCAGCCGTCGTGGCCCACGAGATCAATAATCCGCTGTCCGGAATCCTGACCTATTCCAAGCTGGTAAAGCGCTGGATCGAAAAAAACACCCCAGCTTCGCCTAAGCAAGAGGAGATGCGGGGCTCGCTCGACCTGGTGGCCAGCGAGAGCAAGCGCTGTGGAGAACTGGTGAAGAACCTCCTCAGCTTCTCGCGCGTGTCGCCCATGAATCTGGCCTGGTGCGATCTGAATCAGGTGATCGACCGCTGTCTGCGACTGGTGCAGCACAAGCTGGATCTCGGCGGCATCCAGGTAAACCTCGATTTGATCACGGACTTGCCCACCGCGCATTGCGATCCTGCCCAGGTGGAGCAAGTGGTGCTCGCCATGGTAATCAACGCCGTTGACGCCATGCCGCAGGGGGGGAATCTGTGGATTGGGACGCGGGTAAGTGCAGGCTCGCTTGCGCTGGTAATTCGCGACGACGGCATCGGCATCCCCGAGGAACATCTCGCCCACATTTTCGAGCCGTTTTATACCACGAAGGAATCGGGCGGCTCCGGACTCGGGCTGGCCATCAGCCAGAACATCGTGGAGCGCCACGGCGGCCACATCGAGCTGAAATCGGTTGTAGGAGAAGGAACAACATTCAAGATTGTGCTGCCGATAGACAGCCAGAGACCTGCGGTCCGCGACGACGCGGATCACAAGCCGGCGAATATGTCGGTGTGAACGAGCGGCAGTGCGGAGCTTGAGCTCTGTCGGTGGAAGCACCGGGCTTTAGCCCGGTGAGAACCGGGGCAGAGAAATCGGGGCTTTAGCCCCACGGTGGAAGCGCCGGGCTTTAGCCCGGCGAAAACGGCCAGAAACAGATTAGGGCTTTAGCCCCGGAGGAAAACGTAGATGCGACGGGCTCCGCAAGAAATCCGAACATTCTTCATCACCGCCGTTACCTGGCAACGGCGTCCTCTGTTCCGCGCTGAGCCCCCGGCACGATTGTTTCTCGATACACTCGCCCGCTATTGCGAACAAGGACGGTTCCAAGTCCACGAGTTCGTCCTTATGCCAGACCACTTCCATCTCCCGCTCACACCCGCCCCTGATGTCTCTCTGGAGAAGGCGGTGCAACTACTCAAAGGCGGATTCTCTTTTCGCCTGAAGCGCGAACTGGGTTTAAATGCGGAAGTTTGGCAGGAGGGATTTACCGAGCATCGAGTTAAGGACGCTCACGACTTCGAGCGTCATGCGGCTTATATCTGTGAGAATCCAGTGCGGGCCCGTCTCGCCGAAGACGCAGCGTCTTATCAATATGGATCAGCCGCCGGCGGCGCAATGATAGATCCCGCACCGCCGGGGCTAAAGCCCACGACCATTCATTGCTCGACATTCGCCGGACTGAAGTCCGGCGCTTCCACCGAGGTAGAAGAATGACACAAGGCAAACTGTTAATTGTTGACGACGAACTTAGTGTTCGTGATTCCCTGGCCAAGTGGTTTGCGGAAGAGGGTTACGAAGTGGCCACGGCGGAGAATGCGAACGAGGCGCTGACGCGCGTCGCTGAGCAGACTTTCGATGTCGCACTTGTGGACATCAAGATGCGCGGCACCGATGGCATCGAGTTGCAGCGGCGGCTGCACGAAATTCATCCCGACACGCTGGTCATAATTATGACCGGCTATGCCTCGGTGGAAACAGCGGTTGCTGCGCTCAAGAACGGCGCTTATGACTACGTCAACAAGCCGCTCGATCCGGACGAGATTGCTCACATCATTGCCAAGGCAGTGTCGCATCGCCGCACCCAGCAGGAGAACGTGCGCTTGAAAGAGACGGTTGCGGAGATTGGCCGCCCTTCGGACATCATCGGACAAGGTGCGGCCATGAAGCACGTCTTCGACGCTATCGAGACCGTAGCTCCCACCGATGCGACGGTGCTGGTGACGGGCGAGAGCGGTACCGGTAAGGAACTGGTCGCCCGCGCTGTCCACGCCGGCAGTCCGCGGCGTTTCCATCCCCTGGTAGTCATTCATTGCGGCGCCCTGACCGAGACTCTGCTGGAGAGCGAACTGTTCGGACATGAGAAGGGCGCGTTCACCGGCGCGCAGTACCGCAAGAAGGGCAAGTTCGAAATTGCCGAGGGCGGCACCGTTTTCCTCGATGAGATCGGCGACATCAGTCTGAAGACCCAGACCGACCTGCTGCGCGTGCTGCAGGAGCGCGAGATTGTCCGCGTGGGCGGCAATCAGACCATCAAAGTGGATTTCCGCGTGGTGGCCGCGACCAACAAAGATCTGGAGCAATTGATTGAGGAAGGCAAGTTCCGCCCTGATCTTTACTACCGCCTGAATGTTTTTCACATCGAGATCCCACCCCTGCGCGAGCGCCGGGAAGACATTCCGGCGCTGGTGGACTACTTTGTCCGCAAGTTCTCGCGCGAGATGGGCAAACGAATCACGAGCGTCTCGCCCGCAGCGATGAACGGACTGCAACAGTACAACTGGCCGGGCAATGTGCGCGAGTTGGAGAATGCGGTCGAACGGGCGATGGTGGTCGCCCAGGAACCGGAACTGCGCGAGCCGGATTTTTCCCTGAAGGCCAAGAACGGCGCCGGCCTGGGCATCGGCGACGTTCGCAATTTGGAAGATGTGGAACGATCGCACATATTGCGCGTGCTGGACGAGTGCAGCGGCAATCAGACGCGGACCGCCGAAATCCTCGGCATCGACCGGGTGACACTACATCACAAGTTAAAGAAGTATGGATGGAATCGGAAGGAAAAGGAGCAACTAGCAACTAGCTGCTAGCTACGAGCCGCGAGCCGCGAGATCGAAGCTGCAGGCTCGAAGCTTAAGGAGCCGGATGAAGGACTTCAGGAAACTAAAGGTATGGGAGAAGGCGCACGTGCTGACGTTGGCCATTTACCGACATACGGGCACCTTTCCACGCGAAGAACTTTATGGCATTACCAGCCAGATGCGCCGGGCAAGTGCGTCAGTGGCCGCAAACATCGCGGAGGGATACGGTCGTGGTGGAGACGGGGAATTTCATCATTTCCTGAACACCGCTGCTGGCTCGGTAGTCGAATTGGAATATTTCCTTCTATTAGCGCGTGACCTTGGAGTGCTCCCGGACGACGCCTATAGCGAATTGCAACAACATGTCGTCGAAGTGCAACGAATGCTTTCTGGCTTACTGCGAACTGTTGCAACAACACGCCTAAAACAAAACCATAAGCAAGATTTGGTGGCTCGTAGCTCGTAGCTCGCGGCTGCTTGCCTGTCCATGAAGAAACTCCAGCTACTCCCGATCGGCACCATTGACGCTCAACTGCTGGAGTGGCTCGCCCAGGCGCTCGGCCAAAAGTTTCGGGTGCGCACAGAGATACTCTCCCCACCCCTCGATCCCGCATTTGCCCGACACGCCGAACGGCAGCAGTATCACTCCTCCGAGATACTCGCCAGCATGCAGCGCTACATTAACAGCAGCACATGGCGCCTGCTCGGGATCACGCAACTGGACTTGTACATTCCGATTCTGACGTTTGTATTTGGCGAGGCCCAGTTAGGCGGAACTTCCGCGGTGGTTTCTTATCATCGCTTGCAGCAGGCTTTCTATGGGCTGCCGCAGGACGCGGACCTGTTGGCCAATCGTCTTCTGGTCGAGTCGGTGCACGAGTTGGGACACACCTTGCGCCTCACCCATTGCCATGACTATCAGTGCGCCATGGCGCCTTCTCACGCGGTGGAGTGGATCGACATCAAGGACAGCGGCTTCTGTGAAGATTGCCTGGCCCGGGTGCTGGAAACCGCGTGAGCCAGCTGCGGGCCGCGTTAGGGCGCGGACTCCGGCAGGATGGATGGTAATTGCTCGACAGCCTGGTCCTGGGCGCCGTAATCACTGCTTGCCGGGCTTGGGTTCATCGCTCCATCTTCCGCTAAAGAGATGGCCACGGTGCTCGGCTACCATCGCCGTCACGGCCATCACACCCATCACCAGGAAAATCGCGAAGAATACCACGGCAATCACGAGCACTGGCATACTGCACCTCTGAGGGTATTGTGCAGCGGGAATAAACTTGCTTCCGTGATAGCAATCACAGGTGGGTGTGAGGCCGAACGGGAGTGCTCTGGCGCGGCTTGCGTCGCTGGACGACGCCTGCCAGATGCCCGCATTCTCTCCCGCGAGCGTGCATCAGCGGCTGTCCGCAGAGGTGAATCCGCGCGACCGCCGAAACCTAAGCGAAGGCCAACCTAGTTCAGCGCAGCGATCTGCGCATCCAGTCCGGCGAGTGTGCGCCGCAATAATTCCGAGTAGCGTTCGCTGCCGCTGCTATCCAGCTCCTGGAGAATACGCTTGCGCGAGAGCAGCAAATCGCTCTTCTTGATGGTCGCTTGCCGCTCTGCCGGGGAGAACAACTGTTCTGGGTTTGTTGAGTTTTCGGTATCGGATTCTTCGATTTGAGCTTCTACAGACTTACTTTCCCAACCACGCGCCATGCATTTATTATAACGCCGCACACGGCCTCTACCTAAGCGAAAAGCGTGCGGCTACGCCCAATGTGGTACATGCCGTGGCCTGCTATTCTCGCGGTCCGCACTTTGGTTCGCATCCGCCTCGCTATCCTGCGGAGTAAAATCGTAACAGCCATGGCCGACCTGTTCGCACCCTCGAAGCAACCGGCGCAAGAGCGCAACTGGACGCCCTTCGTCGTCGGATTGCTGGCGGTCGTCGTCGTGGTCGGCATCATCGTCGTTCTGACGCGCAATAAGAGCGGGATGGGGGCGCAGCCGAATCCCTACACTGCCAAACTCCAGATCTCGAACGTTAAGTTAAGCGCCGCGGAGAACTACGTCGGCGGGACGGTGACTTATCTCGACGTCAACATCGCCAACACCGGTGACCAGGCGCTGACCGGCGCCAGCATGAAGCTGACCTTCAAGAACTCCATGAACCAGGTGGTGCAGACGGAGACCATTCCGTTGCATGTCCTGGTGGAGAACCAGATGGGCGGCTATCCTGATCTGGTTGACCTGGGCCGCTTTCCCATTGGTCCGGGCCAGACCAAGACCGTCCGCATGACGCTGGAGCACATCTCGGCCGACTGGGACCAGAACTATCCCGAAATGCAGCTGGTAAATTTGAAGCTCAAGGGATAAGCCTTCAGGCGCCGAGAGGAAGTAAGAACAACTGGTTTCACAGCCCCCGCTGCACAGCAAGACCATCTTCACCGACCCTGCTAAGCTGATTTCATGTCGAGACTCTGGATCGCCATGCTTCTCGCATCGTCTGTGTTCACGGCTCCACTTACGGCCCAAAACGCGAAAGCGAAATCCAAGACGCAATCGTCGAGCACCACGCCTGGTGTTACCACCATCACCTCATTCGACAAAGACCACACCGTCATTGGCTGGCTGGAGATTGTGCCCCTCGAGAGCAAGATTTTTCATAACACGCGAATGTTGCGCGTGCTGGTGCCGGCGAATTATTTTTCGCCGCACAACGTGCACCGCAGTTATCCGGTGCTGTATTTGCAGGACGGACAAAATCTCTTCGATGAGGCGACCAGCCCCAAGGGTGAATGGCACGTCGACGAGACCGTGGAGCACCTGGTCGGCGGCTTCAAAATTCCACCCATGTTCGTGGTCGGCATTGACAACGCCGGCGAGGCGCGCAGCTCCGAATATCTGCCCTATCCCGATCCGCTCAACGGCAAAGACGGCGTCGCCGACGAAAAGAACCTTCACGGCAAGGAATACGCGCGCTTTCTGACCACCGAGGTGATGCCGTTTATCGAGAAGCGCTACCGCATCTCGCGCGGCGCGATGAATACGGGCGTCGGTGGCTCGTCCTATGGCGGTGACATTGCTCTCTACACCGCACTGCAATATCCAGGCCTATTCGGTCACGTGCTGGTGGAGAGTCCGGAGTTGTGGATTGGCAAGAACCAGCTGACGAAGGACGCTGAAAAAGCCAGGGAACTCCCGCGCAAGATGTATATCGGCATTGGCACCGCCGAGGCCGGCGAGCCGACGCGCAGCACCGACATCGTGAATCAGGTGCGCGACCTGGAAGCTGTTCTGGTGAAGCGGGGCATGGGTGCAGGCCGGCTACGGGTCGCGATCGAAGAAGGCGGACAACATGATGAGGCCGCCTGGTCGCGCCGCCTCCCCGACGCGCTGCTATTTCTCTACGGCGAGTGAGGAGGACATGATCGCGGCCGACCGGGTTGGCTAATCTTGTCTTTCGGACGGGCCCAACTAAAGGACGGGCTCATACGGATGACGACTTCTTGAGAAAGGTGTCCAGATCAACACGGGATTGATTCAGAATTCCTCGAATCGTGCCGGTCGCGAGTTCAGAATGTAGCGGAACAACACAGCCTATCGCGCCTGTGTCTGCTTTGCGCTTTAGTACCACGTGGCTGCCACGCTGCCGAACCTAAACAAACCCAAGTTTCTCGAGGGCGCGAATTGCCTCGGCCCCCGATACCCCGGGGCAGCTTAGGCATATGTCACATCAAAAGTGGTAATCAGAGATCTTTCAGAGGTCGCGGGAGGAAATTCCTCAAGGTAGAGCTCTGTCACTTCATTGAGATTGGCGATCGCACATAGAGCGGAACTCGCGCTCCGCTCCAGACCTCATATAACCAGCCCTTCTCACAGTAGTTACGCTGTCACGTACTTCCCTGTCTCCAGCACGCGGCTGGCAATCTTCTCCTGAAGGGCAATCACGTTGACCGGCTCGTGCTTGGACAGGCGGCGAACAATTGCCATTTGCGTGCGCAGCATGTCGCCTTCGGCAACAGCGGCAACAACTTTCTTGGCCGCAGCTTCCAGGCGAGCAAACGCGCCTTCCAAATACACCTGCGTCATCGCGACAACCAGCGACGCCTTCTCTTCGCCGTGCGCTTCGACATATTTGCGCGCGCGCAACAGCGCCGAGTCCATGGCAAACGCCTCGATCACCATGTCGGCGATGGCGCCCATGATCTCCTGCTGATCGGCCAGCTTCTGCATGTACTTCTGCGAAGCCGATCCGGCAACCAGCATCGCCAGCTTCTTGGCGTTGTCCACCAGCTTGCGGTCGGCCGCGAGCGCGCCCTCGAGTTCCTCACCCGACGGCCCAGCCATGACTTCGTCCATGACCTTTTTGATGGCGGGCAGCAGGGCGAGCTGTCCGCTCATGGCGCGCTTCAGCAGCCACCCAGTAATGATGAGGCGATTGATTTCGTTGGTCCCTTCGAAGATGCGGTTGACGCGCGAATCGCGATAGGCGCGCTCGGCGGGATACTCTTCGACAAAGCCGTAGCCGCCGTAAATCTGCACCGTCTCGTCAACCACCATGTCGAGCATCTCCGAGCCCCAGACTTTGATGATGGAGCATTCGACTGCGTATTCCTCGATCGACTTGCGAATGGTCTCGGGATTTTTCTCGATCTCGCTCAGCGCGGTATCCATCATGCCGACGGTGCGATAGACCATTGCTTCGCCCGTGTAGATGCCGACTGCCATCTGTGCCAGCTTCTCGCGAATCAATCCGAAACTGGAGATGCTCTTGCCGAACGCCTTGCGGTCTTTCGCGTAGGCAATCGCGTTCTGTAGCGAAGTGCGCGCGCCGCCGACGCAGCCTGCGCCCAGCTTGAAGCGGCCGACGTTCAGGATGTTGAAAGCGATGATGTGGCCTTTGCCGATGTCGCCGAGCACATTCTCCACTGGAACTTTGCAGTCGTTGAGGATCAGGGGTGCGGTTGACGAACCGCGAATGCCCATCTTCTTTTCTTCCGCGCCGACCGAGAAGCCGGGAAAGTCTTTCTCGATGAGGAACGCGGTGAACTTTTCGCCATCGACTTTGGCGAATACGGTAAACAGGTCGGCGAAGTGGGCGTTGGTGATCCACATCTTCTCGCCGTTCAGGATGTAGTGCTTGCCGTCAGGCGAGAGAACGGCTTTGGTGCGGCTGTTCAGAGCGTCGGAGCCGCTGCTGCCTTCGGACAGGGCGTACGCGCCGATCATTTCTGCGGAGGCGAGCTTGGGCAGATATTTTTTCTTCTGCTCTTCCGTGCCGAAGAAGACGATAGGCAGGGTGCCGATGCCGGCGTGTCCACCCATGGAGACCACGAAGCTGCCGCACTTGGCCATGCGATCGGCAACGATGGCAGATGACACTTTGTCCATGTCGGAGCCACCGTATTCCGCGGGCACATCGGCGTTGGTCAGTCCCATGTCGGCGGCTTTCTTCAGCAACTCGCGAGTGACGGCCCACTCCTTGTGCTCAATTTTTTCGACTGCAGGCAGAACTTCGTTGGTTGCGAACTCGTCGGCCAGCTTCGCGACCATCTGCTGATCTTCGTTGAAGTCTTCAGGAGTGAAGACGTTGTCCAGTTGGTGATCTTCGAGCAGAAAACTTCCGCCCGTGGTTTTCATCTTCGTTCCGGGAGCCGCTGTAGTTGTCGCCATAATCCTTCCTTATCTCAAATCTTGTTCACCACGGAAGCACGGAACACACGGAAATCCTTTGTTTCACACGCCAGCAAAACCCTCATTGCAACCAGCCATTCGTGCTAAGGCAATTCGGATTACAAAATTCCGTGCCTTCCGTGCTTCCGTGGTGAATCCCTACTGCAAATTCTCGAAAATTCCTGCCGCACCCATGCCGCCGCCAACGCACATTGTCACCAGGCCGTAGCGGCCGTTGCGGCGCTTGAGTTCGCGGATAATGCTGGCGGTCAGTTTGGCGCCGGTGCATCCCAAGGGATGTCCAAGCGCGATGGCTCCGCCGTTTACGTTGATGCGCGACGGATCAAGCTTGCCTTCCTGGATGACTGCGAGCGCTTGGGCCGCGAAGGCTTCGTTCAACTCGATCACGTCGATGTCATCCAGCTTCAGTCCGGCCATCTTCAGAGCTTTCGGAATGGCGAAGACGGGGCCGATACCCATCTCTTCCGGCAAATAGCCGGCGGTGGCAAAGGCGACGTAACGCGCCAGCGGCTTCAAGCGAAGGGCCTTCGCACGCTCGGCGGACATGACGATTGCGGCGGCAGCACCATCGGACATCTGCGATGAGTTGCCGGCCGTGACCGTTCCCTTCGCGTGGAACGCGGGCTTCAGGGCGAGCAGAGCTTCGAGCGAGGTGTCGGCGCGCGGGCCTTCGTCTACTTTGAATACGATGTCGGTGCGCTTGGGCTTGCTGCCATTGGGAGTGGTGAAGCTGACGGGCACGGGAACGAGTTCGTCATCGAACTTGCCGGCCTGGATCGCGGCAATAGCTTTCTTGTGGCTGGCGACGGAAAACTCGTCCTGCATCTCGCGCGTGATATTGAAGCGCTTCGCGACGCGCTCGGCGGTGAGGCCCATGGAGAGATACGCGTTGGGATAATTCGCGATGAGCCATGGGTTGGCCGAGACTTTGTTGCCGCCCATGGGGATCATGGTCATCGACTCGACGCCGCCGGCGAGGATTGTTTCCGCGCCGCCCGCCATGATGCGCTCGGCAGCCATGGCAATCGACTGCAATCCCGACGAGCAGAAGCGGTTGATGGTCATTGCCGAGATCTCGACCGGCAGGCCCGCGCGCAGCGATGCGATACGTGCAACGTTCATGCCCTGCTCGGCTTCGGGCATAGCGCAGCCCAGGATCACATCCTCGATTTCTTTGGGATCGAGCTGCGGCACGCGCTCAAGTGCGCCTTTGATGGCTGTCGCAGCCAGATCGTCGGGACGAGTCGCCCGCAGTGTTCCCTTGTAAGCCTTGCCGACCGGAGTTCGGACGGCGGATACGAGTACAACTTCACGCATTGAAGCTCCTAGAAGTGAGCTGTCAGCCATCAGCTGTCAGCTCTCAGCCAAACCGAATGATCGGCTCAGACCGTGATGAATTCCATTTGCGAGTTCGCCACTGGGATAGCCTCGCCGTGCTCGCGCATGCCTTCAAGGTGAAATTCAATGGCTTCGCGAATCATCCGTTTGGTCTCGTCCAAAGTTTCAGCGGCCACACCCAAACCGGGAAGATCAGGCGCATACGCGCCCCATCCATTGCTCGACTTTTCGTACACGATGAGGTAAGTCATTTCAACCCTGCCTGTTTCAAAATATTGTTAAGCGTGCCCGGCGGGACCTCAATGGATGGATGACCCGCAACGGTGACTGTTCCAGGTTTTGCCGGATGCCGGAACTGGCGATGGCTACCTTTGGTGCGATCTAATCGCCAGCCGTCCTGCTCCAGCCGCTGGATGACGTCCCGTACTTTCAATTGCTATCGCTTTCCCCCGCTGACCGTTGGCGACTAATTCCTCAGCGCCTTCCCTGTCTTGAGCGTGTACTGAATCCGTTCCTGCGTCTTTTTCTCGCCACAAAGCGACTTGAACGCTTCGCGCTCCAGGTCGAGCAGATACTGCTCGCTCACCAGCGTTCCGGGATTCACCACGCCGCCGCAGAGCACCTCGGCGACTTTGTTGCCGATCTTGACCTCGTGATCGGTGATGAACTCGCCTTCGTGCATGATGTGTACGCCCAGCTTCAGCGTTGCCAGGATGCTCTCGCCCGGCGCCGGAATATCGTTGCGCAGAACCGGTGCGCGATAGCCTTCATGCACCAGCTCCAATGCGCGCTCTTTCGCGTCGGTCAGCACGCGCTCCCGGTTCATAGTGATGTCGTCGCCGGTGGAAAGGAATCCGAGATTGCGCGCTTCGAAAGCCGACGTGGAGACCTTAGCCATAGCAACCGTCTCGAAGGCCTGCTTCATGGCTTCCATCATTTCGACACTCTCACCGCGACCGGCCGGGCGGATGTGCGTGGCCTTGTCGATAGCGCGCAGCGTCATTTCCTTGCAGCCTCCGCCACCGGGTAACAGGCCGACGCCGACTTCAACCAGCCCGGCATAGAGTTCGGCGTGCGGCTGGCGCGCGGCAGCATGAAGCGTTATTTCGGTGCCACCACCGAGTGTCATGCCAAACGGCGCGACGACTACTGGCTTGGAGGAAAACTTGATGGCCTGCGTCATGCCCTGGAACTGGCGAATGGCGAGATCGACCTCGTCCCACTCTTCTTCCTGGACGGCCATCAGGAGCATCATGATGTTGGCGCCGACGGAGAAATTCGCGGCGTCGTTGGTGATGACGAATGCGTCAAAGTTGCCGCCTGCGCCGCCGGGCTTGAGCGACTGCATGATCATCTGCACGATGTCGCCGCCCAGGGAGTTCATCTTGGAGTGGAACTCGATGCAGCCGACGCCATCGCCGATATCCACGAGGGATGCGCCCGCGTTTTTCTTGACGACGAGGCCGGATTTCTTAGCGACCGCGACCGACCAGACGCCTGCGGGAACTTTTTCCGAATGATAGTGACCGCTGCCCACATCGAAGAAGGCGCGGCCGCTGGCGGCTTTGGGGTCGTCGGCATACCACTTCTCGTGACCAGAGGCCAGCAGCTTTTCGACTTTAGGCGAGACCGGCTTGCCCTCGACCTGCATGCGCTTGACGGTTTTGGCAACGCCGGCAGCGTCCCACAGCTCGAACGGTCCCATCTCCCAGTTGAAGCCGAGTTTCATGGCGCGATCGATTTCAACGACCGAGTCGGAAATCTCGCCAATACGATTCGCGGCATAGGTCCAGAGGTCGGACAGAGCAGACCAGAGAAAGATGCTGGCTTTGTCTTTGGACGGCGCGAGCAGCATCTTCAGGCGCTCGGGCAGGTCGTCGACCGTCTTGGCCATCTCCAGCGATGGGAACTTCGGCCGCTGCGAAGGACGATATTCCATCGTCTTCCAGTCGAGCGCGAGTATCTCTGTTTTGCCGTCTTTCTTGTTTTTGCGGTAGAAGCCGCCCTTGGTTTTGTCGCCGAGCCACTTGCGCTCCAGCATCTGCAAGAAGAAGCCCGGCAACACGAGATCGCTGCGCTCGTCGTGAATGTTGGTGGTCGCATTGCGGACGACGTGTCCCAGAATGTCGAGGCCGACGAGGTCGGTGAGGCGAAACGTCGCCATCTTCGGCCAGCCGACAGCGGTCCCCGTCAGCGCGTCCACTTCTTCGATGCTGAGGTCCATCTCCTGCATCAGGCGCATCACGTTGAGCGCGGAAAATGTTCCAATGCGATTGGCAATGAAGTTCGGCGTGTCTTTGGCATGGACCACGCCCTTACCCAAGTGGAGATCGCAGAAGTGCGCGATGGTCTCCATGGCGGCGAGATCGGCGTCGGACGTGGGGATCAGCTCCAGCAGGCGCATGTAGCGCGGCGGATTGAAGAAGTGCGTGCCAAACCAGAAGCGGCGAAAGTCATCGGGAAAGCCTTCGACGATCTTGGCCACAGGCAGGCCGCTGGTGTTGGTGGTAATGATGGTGCCGGGCTTGCGAATGGCTTCGATCTTACGCAACAGGCTGCGCTTGATCTCCAGATCTTCGATGACGGCCTCGATGATCCAATCCACGTCGGCCAGTTTGTGAAGATCGTCCTCGAAGTTCCCGATGGTGACCAGTCGCGCGAGCGACGGCTCGAAGAAGGCGGCCGGCTTCGCTTTGACTGCGGCTTCCAGGCCGGCGGCTGCAATGCGATTGCGCGCGGGGCCATCGGCATCCGGAGGAACAATGTCGAGTAGGTACGAAGGGACACCGGCATTGGCCAAGTGCGCAGAGATGCGAGCACCCATAGTGCCCGCGCCCAGAACGGCAACTTTCTCAATCCGTCTTAGCATGAGATCGAAATGACTCCGGCTCAATCAGGGTGAAACGTTACTTTTACTAGCGCATTGATCTACGACCTACGGTCGAAAGGCTTGCTTTGATATGAGTTTGATTGAATGAATTGCAGAATGGCTGCGGTGTTTCTGATGGGAAAACCCCCAGCACGGCTCTCCTCGCGAATCGACGACGGCATAATAAAGCGGCTCAAAATACAAGCAGCGCGCGCCGTAAGATGTGGGGTGAGGATGGCAACGACGCGCGCCGTATTAAGTTGAATCGATAGTAGTGAATGAATACTCATTCAGTCAAGAGAAATCGTATAAATCTTGCTCCCATTTTGGGCCACGGACTGGGTCAGGAAATCAGTTTCGCGAGAAGGAACGCCGCTCCGGCCGCAAGTCCTCCAATCACAATGGTTTGCGAGGCCGAACGTCCTGCTCTGGCACCGGTGAAGCGGCCCTTGATGTAGCCGAAAACTCCCAAAGCAATCAGCGTCACCACCACCGACCAGAGCAGTGCCGTCCGCACGGAGTGCAGCGCCATGTAAGGTGAGAGCGGAATAATGCCTCCGGCGATGTACGATGCGGCTATGGTTGCAGCACTCTGCAACGCGCGCTTGGGATTGGGCTCCTCCAATCCCAACTCGAAGCGCATCATGAAGTCGACCCACTCCTTGGGCTTGCGAGTCAGCGCCTGCACCAGCGGGCCGCTTTCTTCGCGCGAGAGCCCGTAGTCGGCAAAGACTTTCTGCACTTCGCGTGCCTCTTCGTCGGGAACATCCTGAACTTCCTGCATCTCACGTTGACGTTCGCTGGCATAGTGCTCGGCATCGCTCTTGGCGGCCAGATAGCCGCCCAGTCCCATGGCGATGGATCCGGCGGCGATCTCCGCCAATCCGGCGATCACGACGATGCGGCTGTTGTCGACCGCGCCTGACAGTCCCGCGGCCAGCGCGAATGGTACCGTCAGCCCGTCGGACATTCCAATGACAACGTCACGGACCACTTCGCCGGCTGTGAAATGGTGCTCAATGTGAGGGGTTGGCGGCATGTTCTCCTACCTCGGGATGGGCGGTCAGGTACTGTAAGGCGCGCTCGGCGATTTCCTTCTCGCCCTTGTAGCTGAGAAGTGTTGGCGCCTTGTCGAGGGGAATCCAAAAGGCGCGCTGCACTTCGACTCGCATCTCCGGCTTGATGCTCCCCAGCTTTCCTGCGCGATATAGCAACAGGTAGAAGCTGACGATTTTGAAGACGCGAGCGCGATCGCCCCAGGTGCGTACGTAAACATACTTGATATCGGCGAGTTTGCTGACGAGTTCGGCGCGCAGCCCGGTCTCTTCCTCGACTTCGCGCAGCGCGGTCTGGTCGGGCTGTTCGCCTTCGTCGATAGCCCCTTTGGGCAGAGCGATGATCGCCGGAGGAGCTTTCTTGTTCTTGAGGGTGGCTTTCGCCGCTGTTTTCTTGGGCCGCTCCACCTGGGGTTCGATCACGGCCAGGAACCAGCGGCCACGCATCTTGCGCAGGACCACACCGCCAGCCGAGAACTCCCGCACCATGAGCGACTCCGAAGGACTGGCTAGTTTGGCAGAGTCGGGCGACGGTGACAACTCGATGCACCGACCACTTCGTACTCCTGGGTAGATTTTCAAAGGCGGGCTTCGCGGAGATGTCTCGTGCTACTCAAGTCGCTCTTGTGCGCCGTGGTAGATTCGCAGGACCTGGACCGTCTGTTCTTTCACGCGATACACGGCTACGTAGGGAAGAGGCGTGAACACCAACTCTCGAGTTCCTTCCTCGCGTCCAACGCGGCCGCGATGTGCCATTGTTTTCAAGGAAAGCACACCCTCGTATAGCTTCAGTACGGTTGATTGTGCAAGGTGGGGATGGTGCTTCAACAGGTAGTCTTTGATGCGCTCGAAATCGTCAGCCGCGGCGGGTGTCCACCGAAGACGCATCACGGCTCGAACATTCGTTTAACACGAACGTCCATTTCTTCTGCTTCGATGAACTCACCGCGGTCCGCTTGCTCGATGCCTTTGCGCACAGCGTTGCGAAACGCGATATCTTCCTCCAGCAAGCGGATGGCAGCATCTTTCACCAACTGCTCGGCGTTCTTACCGAGATGAGCGGCCGCCTGTGAAAGCTGCGCCTCTTGCTCTGGCGTGAAATGAACTTCCATGGCTGTAACTCTAGGAAACGGGCGGCCCTCCTGTCAATCGAAGGGCTAACCAGTCACGTTTCCCTCGCCGCCCCGATGATGTAATCTGCTAAGTCTCGCGGTTTCCGGAATCAGCCGTGCGCATCTCCCGGAGGAGAACCTCATTGTTCCGTTCGGCCATTGGTACCCTGTGCTTTCTTACGCTCCTGCCTGTGATCGCGATCCAACAGAATGCGCCAGCTTTGGGCCAGCAGCAGACGGCCAGCGCGCCCTTCATTGCGCCCGACAAGATTTTCGGGTATCGCAATCCTGCGGCGGAGTTGCAAGCGGAAAAAATCTTCCTCGCGGTTCCCGATGCGAAGCTGGCGCGGCAGCACTTGCAGATTCTGACAGCTGCGCCGCATGTTGCCGGCTCACCTGAGGACCGTCGCACCGCCGAATACGTGTTGCAGCAGTACACGGCTGCCGGACTGGATGCTTCCATCCAGCCGTACAAAGTGTGGATGGCTTTGCCGCTGGAGATTCGCGTGGATGTGGTGGCGCCGGCGGGCGTGGTGATGCACGGGCCTTCGCCTGAGCACGTCAACGACGATATGTTTCAGAAGGACTCCAGAATTCTGCCCGCCTTCAACGAGTATTCCCCCTCAGGCGATGTGACCGCCGATGTGGTCTATGCAAATTATGGAAGGGCTGAGGACTTCAAAAAGCTCCAGGAGATGGGGGTCGATGTAAGAGGCAAGATCGTCATCGTTCGCTATGGGGAGATTTTCCGGGGAGTGAAGGTGTTCCTGGCCGCGCAGCATGGAGCCGCGGCCGTCATCCTCTATTCCGATCCCTGGGACGACGGCTACTACAAAGGCGACAAATATCCCAAAGGCCCGTGGCGTCCGGATACGGGTGTGCAACGCGGGTCGGTGCAATACCTGTTCCGCTACCCGGGCGATCCGACTACGCCAGACATCGCCTCGGTGCCCGATCTGCCGGACAGCAAGCGCATCGCACCCGAGCAGGCGACGAATCTGCCTAAGATTCCCGTGACTCCATTATCGTACGCGGACGCGACGCCGATCATGGCGAACCTTGGTGGCCCGGAATCGCCGCGCACCTGGCAGGGCGCGCTGCCCTTCACCTATCACGTGGGACCGGGACCGGTGCGGGTCCACATGGCGCTCAAACAGAGTTTCCGCTTCACTACGATTTGGGACGTGATTGGAGTAGTCCGGGGAACGCAGCTACCGAACGAGTGGGTGGTCACCGGCAACCATCGCGATGCCTGGGTGTACGGGGCGGTGGATCCCAGCAGCGGGACGGCAGCGCAATTGGAGGCGGTGCATGGCATCGGAGAGCTGCTGAAAGCGGGATGGCGTCCCAAACGCACGCTGGTATTCGCCAGTTGGGATGCCGAAGAGGAAGGACTGATCGGCTCGACGGAATACGCCGAGCAGCACGCCAAAGACCTGTCGCGAGCGGTTGCGTATTTCAATATGGACGTCGCGGTGTCTGGCCCGGACTTTGGGGCGGCGGCGGTACCCAGCCTGAAGCAGTATCTGCGCGACGTAGCCAAGTCGGTGCCCAGTCCCAAGGGCGGCAGTGTCTACGACCAGTGGAAGGCAACGAGCGGTGAATCCGAAAAGAATGCCAGGAACTCCGCGGAAACATTGATGACGCCGTCTCCCAGCCGGCCGGCGGCTGCCGGAAGCGCGGATACTCCCGTGGGTGACTTAGGCGGCGGCTCCGATTACACGCCGTTTCTGCAACATCTCGGCGTGCCCTCGGCGGACATCGGTTCCAAAGGCCCTTACGGCGTTTACCACTCGGCTTTTGACGACTTTGCCTGGTTCATCAAGTTTGGCGACCCGACATTCGCCTACGAGCAGCAGATGGCGCGCATTTGCGGGCTGGAAGTCATGCGCATGGCCTCGACGGATGTGCTGCCCTTGAACTATGAGGACTACGGCAAGGAGATCGGCGAATACGTGAAGGTTGCCGAGCAAAGGGCCAAGGTGGCGTTCGGGGAACAGGCGCCATCGTTTGCCGACGCGACGAAAGCGGCCCAGCGGCTGCAACAGGCCGGCGCCGATCTCATGAAGTTACAGGGCAAGTCGATCGGCGATCCCGGCGCGATGAACTTTGTACTGCGCAACGCCGAGCGGGCGTTCCTCGGCGATGGGCTGCCGGACCGCCCGTGGTTCAAGCACGTTATCTACGCGCCCGGTGAGCATACAGGATACGCAGCCGCCGTGATTCCCGGAGTGAACGAGGCCATCGAGAACAATAATCTGACGCTTACCAAACAGCAGTTGCAGATTCTGACCGGCGCATTGAACAAGGCGGCGGGCGCGCTGGAGTTGGCGAGGTAGGAGAAGCAGCAATTAGCGACAAGCCGATACGTCGAAGGAACGCATTACGGCGTGATCTCCCACGCAACTCCGCAGCCGCTCATCACCGAACCCGCAGCCTGGACTGTTGCACGCCGCCGAACGCGGCTGTGCCATAGAGGTTCCCGTCTGCATCGAAGGTCACACCGCTGTAGTAGGGATCGCCTCCATCGCTACCGCCGGTGAAGTCGTGCAACGAGTGTAGATCCAGCCGCCGTTGGTTCTCGTCAGCTTGACGACGGAGCCTTGCGAGTAAGCACCATCAGCATAAGTCCCTTTTTCTCCGATAGCGATTGAACTGGTGATCGCCCGCCTTGCGGCAACTCAACCATTGCCAGTGCGTGAGGTTGTCGCGGGTGAAGCCGGGGCCGCCGAAAGTGGTCGGACGCAACAATACCTGGACGGATCGCTCGCTCGCCAATCGCTCCTGTTCCGGCGGAACGACTTGTCCTGCTTCGACGGGCGAGATGGTCATGAACTTCTCATCTACCAGACCGGCGCGCGCCAGGCTGCCATACAATGTGGGACCTCCCTCGCACAGCAGTTGTTGCACTCCCCACTCCTGCTGCAGCTTGGCGATCGCCTGGGCCAGATCGAAGTCTTCCCCGTCGCCGGCGACAATAATCGCAACCTGCGGATGGCTGCCTTGCGCTTGCAGCCGTTCCGCGCCCGCGGGCGATGTGAGGATCGCCGCATCCACGACGTCGCCGTCGAAAACCTTGTACTGCGACAGGTCCAGACCGGTAGCGCTGGTGACAAAAATATTTCGCTCGCGGGCCTTGCCGAGTTTGCGGCGCAATTCCTGCAATGCGGGATCGGCTACCCGAAAGACGATGCCGCGGCTGTCGGGGCCGCGCTGCCGCTGCTCCTCACGCAGAGTATTGATCCCCATCAGGATGCCGTCGGCATGTGCGCGCAACAGATCCATCAGCCAGCGGTCGTCGCGTGACTGCGAGATTTCTCCGCCCGAGGAATATTTCCCCAACAAGCTGGTAATGCCGTCGAGGGACTGGACGAAGTTGGTATAGATCCATGGCCGGGCAGCCGGCGCGGGAGGAAAACCGAGATTGCCATAGGGCGCGTAGGCCGGATCGTCAATGGCGCTGGCCTCGGCGTGGTCAAACAGTACTTCGAAGCGGGTTGGGGTGGTCGCGTTCAAGACGGCTCCTGCGAGGATTCTACTCGAGGTGCGAAAGGCCTCGCCCTGGCCAAAACAGCAGGTCCCGTTCGGAAGCTCAGGGCAGGCTCTCGACTCCGCTATGCTCCGCTCGGGACGGCAGAGATTCCTTAGCAGTTAGCATTTAGTACTAGCGGCAGGAGCGAAAGGTTCTGCCTTCGCTAATTGCTAACTGCTGGTTGTAGCTTTCTCCGCACAAACTCCACCAGCTCCGGTGTAACGTACTGCGGCGGCTTGATATGAAACATGGGCCGGGCAGCGACCGGCTTGAGCGAGACGTTTTTCCAGGCGACGTCATCGGCTGCATCGTGCAAAATCACCGCGTCAGCGCGATCGAGAAACTGCTGCGCCGATGTCTTGAAATCGGCGGTCGCGGCGTCGAGCACAGTGAGATACAGATCGGGACGGAGAAAACGCATCACGCTATTGGATTCGAGGATGGCATTCTGCCCGCTTGCGAGTTCTTTGCGGACGCGCGGCATGGCTTCAGCCAGCATGCCCTGACGAGTGCGGACCCACAGCGAGCGCGCTGCGCCCGCCACCAGAAAGCGCGAGCTGTCGCTCTCGCCACTGCGGTCGCGTTCTTCGCTGACCGCCCAGGAGTGATCGTCGGTGGCACAATCGCAGAGCTTGCCGTTGGCCGAGCAGATGCCGTGGCCGTACTGCGTGATTTTCATCGCCGTCCAGTGAAATTCGGGCAGGGCGGCGATGAGGCCGGCGACGACGCTGGTCTTGCCGACGCTGCGAGAATGTCCACCGACCACGATGAGGGACATAAGAAAGCTACTAGCTACTAGCTACTAGCTACTAGCTGAAACCTCTAGCGTTTGTCTTTGTTGCGCGACAGATGCGCAACAACTGCGATTTGCTGCAAGAACTCCCGAACCGGTCGCGCCGGGGTGCCCCACAACAACTGTCCTTTGCCGCGCAACACCTTATGCGGCAGGACGCCGGCTTGCCCACCCAGCATGGTTCCCGCCTCAATCCTGGCGTGATCGCCAATGCCCACCTGCCCGCCGATGACGCAGCCGTCGCCGATCTCGGAGCTGCCGGAGACGCCGGTTTGCGCCGCAATCACCACGTTCGCTCCAACCACATCGTTATGCCCGATATGCACCAGGTTGTCCAGCTTGGTCCCCGGCCCGATCACGGTCTGGTCGAGCGCGCCACGATCGATGGTGCAGTTGGCGCCGATCTCGACATAATCGCCGATAGTCAGTTCGCCAACCTGAGGAAACTTCTGGTATCGGCCAAAAGTCTTGTCACGCACAAATCCAAAGCCGTCGGAGCCGAGCACCGAACCGGCATGCACCACCACGCGACGTCCCAGCGTGGCACCTGGGTAGATGACCACGCAGGGGTAGAGGTCGCAGTCATCGCCGAGCACCACGCCTTCGCCGATGCTACAGTTCGCGCCGATGTGCGAGCGCTCGCCGATCACGGCGCCAGCCTCGATCACGGCGTGAGCATCGATGGCAGCGGTGGGAGCGATCCTGGCCGACGGATGGACGACTGCGGTGGGATGCACACCAGGTGAATATGTTTTCGCGGGATGCAGGAGCGCGCCGGCAGCGCAAAACGCCAGGCGAGGATTCGCGGAGATCAGCAGCGGTTTGTTACTAGCCGAGGCGGAAGCGAACTCGCCGGCGATAACGGCGCTGGCGGGCGAAGCCAAAGCCGATGGCAGATCTTTTTCGTCCTGAACAAAGACAAGATCACCGGGCTGGGATTGCGCGATGCTGGCCACCTTCGCGACTTCAATGCTGCCATCGCCGATGAGGCGCGAGCCGGTGAACTCCGCCAGGGCTTGCAGGGTCTGTGGCATAAACCTGTTATAGCAGGGGCGGAGGGCCAGGGGTTAGGGCCAGGGTCCGGGATTAGGGGTTAGGAGCGGGATGGGGATCAGCCCGAAGAACTGGAGGCCCGTGGCTCCAGCTCCAAGAGTTGATTATGCCCTTTACACACCACGGAGTTTACGGGACACTTCCTAGATGGAGCCTGTCTATTACATGTTGGTAGCGGTAGCAGCCGCCGTCGGCCTGTTTCTTTGGCTGTATAGAGAAGACCGCTAGTGGATTTCCATCCAGGCTTGATGGCACCGGCGCAGCAATTCTTAGACTTTCGACAAGAACGACGTGAAGATGGCAGTGGCGGAGTGCGCCGATCAAACGTCGATCATCGACGAGTTTTCTCCAAATTTGTCGGCGACGGGCAGGCGCCCCCGTCCTAATCAGCCGCCGTTGCTATTGTTTGACCTCACATCCCATTCATTGTAGATTCGCTTTTCCAGCCACTTTCCGATACCAGTGGTAGATTCGGAGGCCCATGTCCGCCATCTTCATCAGCTACCGGCGCGAAGATGCCGAGGATTCGGCGCGTGCCCTGTACGAGACCCTGCTTCGGGAGTTTGGCAGCAGAGAGCGTCTGTTCATGGACGTCGAAGATATACAGTTTGGTTTAGACTTTCGCACCGCCGTCGAGAATAAGCTCGACGATTGTGGTGTTTTCCTGGCCGTGATCGGCCCGGCGTGGCTCGACGTCAAGGATCCCAATGATGCTTCCGGCCGCCGCAGACTGGATAATCCCGGGGACTTCGTTCGCCAGGAACTGGCAACTGCCCTGAAACGCAAAACGTTGCCGGTGATTCCAGTACTTGTGCGAGGTGCAGGTATGCCCTCGCCTGACAAGCTTCCTGACGATCTGCGGGACGTGGCTTTTCGAAATGCCCTTACTCTCAGTCATGCCGTCGGCTGGGAAGACAGCGTGAAAAAGCTGGTGCAACAGATTCGGCCACTGGTGGGTGGAAGCGACGGGGAGCAGGCGACCGGTACTGCCGGGTCTGCAATCGGGACGGCTCCGCGAACGGCCCGGCAAACAGGGCCAGCTCCGGCCGCGGCTGATTCGCCCGCGCCGGGCGCCGGCCTGAGCAAAGTGATGCTGTATGGGATACCTGCCTTGATCGTGGCGGCCATCATTGGTTATTTTGCGATCAAGCCGAGCCCCAAGCCGTCAACCGCAGCGCCTTACGCGCAGCCGGCAAATTCGAGCACCACACAGCCGGCCCAGTCGCAGGCGCCTTCGGGACTGGTCGTGACGATCAAAAGGAACAAACGCCTGGCCAACTCCCCCGGTCCGATGAATGTCCTGATCGACGGCGAGCAACAAGGGCAAATGAGCTTCGACTCCGGCGGCAATACGCCACTCCAGATTCACGCTTCGGAAGGCGAGCACCGCTTCACCTTTATTAATCCTGAGACAAAGGCGAGCTGCTCGGGCACTTTTACGGTGAGTCCCGGGTCGCTCACGTTCATTCCACGGATGAACAAAGTTCCGGTTTGCTCACTAGAGCCGGTTACTAAGGGGGACTAGGGCCCAAACCCCTCGGGTGGGCCACTCGCCGTTTACGGGACACTTCCTAAATGGAGCCCGTCTATCAATGTTGGTAGCGGTAGCCGGCCGCGGTTGGCCTGTTCCTTTGGCTGTTCCGGGAAGGCCGCTCGTGAATTCCTCCCAGCTACGCAATTGAGTTTGCAGGCGGATGGGGCATCCGCCTCCGTGTCATCCAGCTGTGGCCCGTGACTTCGCGCGGGCGGACGGGGCGGAAGCCTTCGCTGCGCGGAGATCGGCGATGGCAGCCAGGTTTTTTCGCATGACGGCCAGGCGCTTGCGCCCCGCCTTTGAGCCTTCCACCAGAGCTTCGATATTGCTCATCCATTCCGGCAGATTCATCTTGCGGCGAAAGTCGCGGAGGTAAGGCTGGATCTTGGCGTACTGGAAATACATCTCCTGACAGGTATCGTAGACCAGCTCGGAGGTGAGAGCGCCGTGATGGACGAACGCTGCCACCATGTCCCAGTAGCCGTAGACTTGAAGCACGAAGCCGGAATGGCGGCTGCCGGCGCTGACGATCGCGATGAGTTCGTCGGCTGAGGCGGGCAAAAATTCTCCGCCAACATAGGAGCGGGCCTCGCGCATGACGGCCTCGCGCCGCACTTCGTAAAGCTGCAAGATCAGTTCGGCTTGCCGAATGGCGGTGTCGCTATTCGAGGAATCGCGGGCGGCTTTGGCTTTCGGCTTCATGACGGTATGGTTCGCTCCTTCGTCGACGGGATTTTCACGCCAGTCCGGCTAGCGCAATTGTTCTAACCGCTGCGCGATCTCGTAAGCAGAGTATCGACGGAGAAATAATTATCTGCCAGATTCCTGAGCAACAAGTAGTAGATGATCGCATAGATCATCTGAATGCCCACAGTAGTCCAATCGCCGCGCAGAGCCGTGCCGAAGACCAACGCCGCAATCAACAGACCACCGAGCACCAACGTCCAGCGGGTAAATAAGCCGAGAATCAGCAACCCACCCAGGACCGCTTCCGCGAATGGGAGGACGATGAGGAAAGCGGAGACGACGCTATGCGGCAGAGGAGTGCCGGCGAATTCGTTGGATGTCTTTGCAGCAAATCCGGCAGCACCCGCTCCGAACAGCCGGCCCGCACCATGAATCAGTATGTTTATGCCGAGCGTAAACCGGAATACGCCATAGGCTAGACGGCGATCCAATGAGGACGAACCGGTTGCGCCAATCATGCAGTCATTGTCCTACATAAACTCCTGGCGCGTGTGCATCCTGTTATCCCGAGGGCTGGTAATTGTCGCGCTGTGTGCTCCATGAGAGCCGGGTTTGCCTGGGCCGGGTAGTTCGGTGACTTCATCCGCAGCGGCATCCCCATCCGCTCCTGTTCCGTTCCCGTCCAGTCCGACTCGATCTCCACCACACCTTCGATGCCCGTCGCTGATAACGAAAGGCGGGCCACTCGGTGCGATTTCAAAGACGCGCTTAGCGCTAGCCGTCCCGGCACCTCGCGCGAGGAGTGGCGCCGGCTGAAGCCGGCTCGGGATTCTTAGAGGTGCGGTTGCGGCACGACTAAAGTCAAGATTATCCACTTGACGTAACGTGCAGTCAAGCCTACCCTGACACAGACGGAGATGGGGAAGATGAACCCCCACCTAACTGGAGGCACTATATGACTGTGTGTGTGTCCTCGTTTACTGAGCGATCAAAGGCTATTGTGGCCGTTGCCGACAAAGCGGTCACGTTGGGAGCTTCTGCGCCCATTCAAACCGACACTGGGATCAAGAAAATGCTCCCAGTGGGAAATTCTGGTTGGTACGCCCTCGTCGCCGGGAGTCCGTCTTTCGCTACTGCGGTAATCGAAAAAACTAAATTTCTGATGGTTCAAGATCGCTACCGAGATTGCAAACTTTCAGCTACCGCAATGATGTTATGTATGCGTGATGCTTACAAGCAGTGCAGGGAGGACTTGACCGAAACTGCAATCCTGAGTCCGTATCTGCTAACGAAAGATACGTGGGCGTCACGTCCGACGACTATGCATCCCCTTAATGCGAAAGTGTCGGATGCCGTACAGGACAAATTGGAGGAGTTCAGCGCCAAGACCAGCTTGCTGGTTTTTGGTTTTAGCAGAGATGGCGCGAGAGCAAAGCCTCATCTATTCTCGGTAATCGACCCTGGGGTAGGACTTAATCACGACTTGACGGGTAGTCACGCTGTAGGCATAGGACGTTTGGCCGCTATTGGACAAATGGCGTTCTGGGAAGTAGATAGAAATGACCCGTTAGATCGGAGTCTCTATGAAGTATTCCACGCGAAAGCAACAGCGGAACTGGTGCAAGGTGTCGGCTTTTCGTGGGACGCATGGGTCGCCTTCCCTAATATGATTCCCATCAATGTAAACGAGAATATTAGAAAACTTCTAGACCGAGCGTTTTCGTATCAGGCGGCAAGTCCGTACGAGAAGGACAAATTCGGTAAACGTGAGGCCCCGCCCAAAAACTGGCAGAAGAAGGTGAAGAAATACACCGACGGGCTACTTGCTAGATTTAAGCAACACGAGAAGTCAACTTCTCAAAAGTCAAAGGGTCGGCGGTAACCATATGGCGCAGGGTGTCAAGAAACAGATCGGAACGGTTGCGGCGGTTGAAGCGAAACTCCATCTCTGCGAGGTAGGCGTGGAGATGCTTCGCGCTGATGCGGTGCCATGTTCCGATGATGCCGCGCTTCAACAGCGAGAATGCCGATTCCACGGTGTTGGTGTGGATTGTCGGGTCGGTCGGGTCAACGTAGATACCAGCCTTGTGCTTGATGGTCTTGTGCTTCGCTTTGAACTCGCCCATCGCCGGGGGATAAGCCCCGTATTCATCGGTCACGATGACGTCAACATCTTCGGCAACATTGTCCTTGATGAACGCTTCGAGCGTTCCCACGCGCACATCGCCAGCGTGGAAGAATCGCACGTCGCCACCGCGCTGCCGGATGGCGAGGACAACTTCTTTCTTGCAATCGGGATGGCCTACTTTGTGTTGGTGTCCACGCTGGCGACCACCTATGAACGTTTCATCAATCTCTACAGTTCCGCCCAGCGCGGGTTTGTCAACTTCCTGCATGGCGCGACGTATGCGATGGCACAAATACCATGCTGTCTTGTAGGAGCCTTTGTGCTGGCCCCACAAAGTACGCTTGAGTTGCAGTGCGCTCATGCCCTTCTTGGCTTCGCAGAGCAGCAATGTAGCGGTGAACCAGATTGTCAGCGGCAAGTGGGAATCATTAAAGATGGTTCCAGCCGTCACGGAAAAGTGATATTCGCACTCGGAACAGTCAAATTGTTTGTTGGCTTTAATCCAAGAGATGCGCTTGCCGTGGCAGCGCGGACATTCGACGCCATCAGGCCAGCGCAATTTAGTAAGAACCTCTCGGCATTTTTCGTCAGTGTCGAACAGGCGTTGAATATCTAGGAGAGTCATGCCGAAACCTCGCAAGAAGAAAATGGGACGACCACTGGAGGATGTTCCGCTACGCAAACTGGTGAAAAGCATCCGCGATGATATTCACGCGAAACTGGCGGATTCAGAGCCTGTGATAGCGGAACAATCTGCTCGTAAACCAAATCGAAAGTAGGAGTTAACTGCATTGCCAGAACAGAATAGCAAATCCGTTTCGTTACGTCAAGTGGATAATCTTGACTAAAGTCGTGCCCTGACACCATACGTCTTACCGAGTTTGGCGCCGGCTGAAGCCGGCTCGGGATTCTTAGAGGGGCGGTTGCGGCACGACTGAAGTCGTGCCCTGACACAATACGTCGGGGGCGGAGTGGCGCCGGCTGAAGCCGGCTCGGGATTCTTAGAGGCGCGGTTGCGGCACGACTGAAGTCGCGCCCTGACACACTGCGTCTTACCGAGTTTGGCGCCGGCTGAAGCCGGCTCGGGATTCTTAGAGGCGCGGTTGCGGCACGACTGAAGTCAGGATTATCGGCTTGACACAAGGTGCCGATCCGACTAGCCTACCTCCATGACGATACACCTAACTATCAAAAACTCCTTGTCGTTCGTCGTAGGAGGGTGCGTGGTTGCTTTGGCAATAATACCGATGTTCGTGGATGCGGCCGATCTTCAGCAGAGAGGTTGGCAGCTTGTCATTTGGGGGATAGTGGCCGTTGCGCTCGTGGCGTTGCTTGTTCAAATGCTCATGCAGTCTAAGGAAGATCATGAGCGAGAGAGAAAAGAGTCGAAGCGAGATGAAGTACAGCAAACCATAATGACTCAACTTTCCCAACTGAGCGGAAGCGGTAACACGGAAACGTCTGTTAGTTTGCGGATAGCTACTACCGCATCACAACCAGTTCTGAATCCGCCCGTTAACTTCGACTCCGCGGCTTACTTTCGTGTTGCTTACCAGAGCGCGTTCACAGAAGACCTGGACAGACGAATACGAGTAGCGGCAGAACTGAACAAGTCCTACTTGCCTCCCGAGGAGTTCTACCCCAGATTCATTGGTACTGGGCTGGTCGCATATCTACACGATATAACTTGGGCATATATTTTTAGGAGTCAATTCTTGATGATGACCGAATTGAATCGCAGGGGAGGGTTCCTACCAGTTTCAGAAGCCAAGAGCTTTTGTGATCGTGCTATGGCCGAGTATCCACAAGTCTATACAAATTACACCTTCGATCAGTGGTTGACTTTTATACAGCATGAGGGATTGGTTATTAGACATCCGAGCGAGATGTTAGAAATATCGACACGTGGGAGGGATTTTCTCGCATATTCTGGTCACAATTCTCGTACCGCAGATCAGAAAAGAGGATGAGGGTCACCCATCTATGCAGCATCCTTTGTAAGTTCCTTGTACTCCACATGCTCTGCCTCCAGCATCTTGCGGAGAGTGTCACGGAATAGATAAGGATTGTTACGGTTGTCGAATCGGAAGCACATTTCGTCAAGGTAGGCTTGCAGATGTTTCGCGCTGATCTTATGCCATGTTCCTACAATCCCGCGTTTGAGAAGCGAGAACGCCGATTCTACGGTGTTCGTGTACACATCCCCGACCGCATAGATGCCATCCTTGTGCTTGATGGTCTTGTGCTCACAGAGCACGCCAGCATCGTGCAAGGCTTTCGGATAGCCAGCGAATTCATCGGTCATAATCACGTCAACGCTCTGCGAAACATTCTCGCGGATGTACTTCGCCAGTGTTCCGCTCTTAACATCTTGCGCGTGGAAAAAGCGAAGTTCCCCGCCGCGCTGACGGATGCCTATGACAACCTGTTTCTCGCAGGCCGGATTGCCCGGCTTAAACTGGTGGCCGCGATTGCGACCGCCTACAAACGTCTCGTCAACTTCTATCGTGCCGCCCAGCTTGGGGCGATCTGCGGCAGCAGCCATAGCAGCGCGAATGCGATGGTTAAGATACCACGCGGTTTCATAGCTGACGCGCAGCATTCTCTTGATCTGGTTAGCAGATATTCCCTTACGGGACTCGCAAAGCAGGTAGGTAGCAAAGAACCACTTAGTCAGCGCAAGGTGCGTGTCGTGAAACATGGTTCCCGACAGGACGGAGAACTGATAGCGGCATGAGTCACAATCGTATTGGTTGCGCTTCACGATGCGCGAGATTTTGTTGGACTGGCACGCGGGACAAGTCACTCCGTCCGGCCAACGTAGTTCCGCTAAGTAAGCGCGGCACTCTTCATTGGTGCCGTAACGATTCACGACCGACAGTAGGTCTACTTCGCTTCTGCGCTTCATAAGGTCACCATGGCTAAGAAGAAATCGGCTCCAAAACACGCTACGGAAATGACGACCGAGGAGGCCGCGCTTCGGGTATTCCACCCAAAAGTCTTGAAACACGCCAAGAGGCACATCGCAAGGCTGAATGCGGCTAAAACTCCAAGGAAATCAAGGCCGTAGAACATCATGGAAGCAGATTAGCAGGAGTTGCACCTTGTGTCAAGGAGATAATCTTGACTGAAGTCGTGCCCTGACACAATACGTCGGGGGCGGAGTGGCGCCGGCTGAAGCCGGCTCGGGATTCGTGGAACCGCCTTGCCATGACTGGAGCCTGCCCTGAGTGGCGTCGAAGGGTCCAGGGCTTAACTGAGTCGTCCCGCAGTCGCGGACGGAAGTGTGCCGGATGAACACACGCCTTCCACGAGGAGCATTTTCTGTCCGGCCGCCGGGTAGAATCCGACATTAGGGCTTCAGTAGAGCGGCGGCTGGCCGGGCGGCCGGGTCTTCCAGCGGCGGTGGACCCAGAGCCATTGCTCGGGATAGCGGCGGACGTAGCTCTCGATAGCCGCGGTGAATTTGGCGGTGTTGGCTACCGCGTCGGCATCGTCGTCCCCGGAGCGCACCAGGTCGATGGGGCGATCGAACTCGACGCGATACTTTCGCAGCACGGCGTCCCAAATGGTGAAGGCTGGAACCACGGTGGCGCCAGTGTGGAGCGCGATGCGGGCCAGGCCGCTGGCCGCGCAGGCTGCGATGCCGAAGAAGTCCACAAAGACGCCTTGCGGCGGCGTCATGTTGGTGTCCATCAGGATGCCGACGGTTTCATTGCGCTTCATGGCAGCGATCAGGCCGCGGGCGAACTCCTGCTTCGCGATCATGCTATTGCCATGCAGTCCGCGATAGCGCGCGACCAGGGCATCGACGTAGGGATTGTCCAGCGGCCGCACCACGATCTGCATGGGATGTCCCTGGAGCGCGTGAAAGAACGACCCCACTTCCCATCCCCCAAGATGTGCCGTCAGCAGCAGGACGCCCTTGCCGCGCTGCTGGGCCGCCTCGAAATTCTCGAAGCCCTGATAGACGGCGATGGCCGCCGCGTTCTCCCGGGTATAACGCGGGAAGAGGCACGCCTCGCCCAGCAGCCGTCCCAGCGAAACATAAACCCCGCGCAGGATTTTGCGCCGCTCCGCCGCAGTTTTCTCCGGCAGCGCAAGCTCCAGGTTGCGCCGCCCCACCCGCCGCAGCCGAGGATGCAGGTAGTACACCAGCCCGCCAATCATGATGCCGGCGCCATGCGCCATGGGACGAGGCAGCAGCCCCATCAGGCGCACCAACAGCGCCACCGGCCAGTATTGCAATCTGTAACCCATCGGAGGATTCGATTTCGACGGTAGCACCGGGCAAAATCGCGGTCAAACGGCATAACAGTTGTCAGTTGCCGGCTGTCAGTGGTCAGCGTAAATCTCCGGCCGCATTAACTGACAATCGACAATAACCAGCAACCGTTGGTTGTCATCCTGAGGGAGGGCTTCAGCCCGAGAGTTTTCCCAGCACTAACGTGCTGGGCTACGATTGTGTCGCCCTCGGGGCTGGCGGTCAATCAAGTGTGGAGGGTGTCGCGATGGCGTCGCGATCTACTCGAACACCTCAGCCTTGTTGAAGATGACGCCCGATTTTGCCAGCAACGCCAAGAACTCTTCTTCGAAGCTATGCCGCCGATGGTGTTCCGGCTGGTTTTGGATGTATCTCCTTACCCCGTCAATATTCGAAGGACTGACCGAAAACGCGCCGTAGCCCTCCTGCCATCCGAGCCAGGAATTCTCTTCGCGAAGCCAACTAGATGAGTTCGATTTGAGCTTCTGGGCGGCTTCAGCAACCGGAACATGTGCCGGCAGTCGAAGCAACATGTGGAGGTGGTTTTCCGTCCCGCCGATGGCCAGCGGCTCGTAATTCAGATTTCGAGCTGTTCCAGCAACGTAGGCCCATAGCTTCGCCGGCTCTTTGATCGCGGGTCGGCGTTCCTTTGTGGAGAAAACCACGTGAAACAAGGTTGAGCTGTAAGTGTGGGCCACGTATTTAGTATCGTTGCGCCGCCAGAGTGGCGCGGCATTAGACATCACAGGCGCAGGTGACATCGGGACCCGCAAGGCGGAGAGTTCGTGCGGACGTTTTGTCGCGAGAGAGCCCGCAGGGCGAAACAATCGTAGCCCAGGACGTCAGTCCTGGGATCGGCAAGAAATCTTGCCTGAGTCCGTAGGACGTCACAAGAGGTTTTGTGTCGTCCCTGAAGGGACTCCGGATTTCTTGGAAACGTTTTCCCAGCACTCACGTGCTGGGCTACGATTGTTTCGCCCTGCGGGCTCGAAGCCGTTTCCTGATAACGCCCTACGGCAACGATAGAATTGGTCTTTCTTTTCTTTATTTGCTCTGGAATGTAACTTGCCAGCCGGGTGCCCCATCCTTGTCGGCGCCTTTTGCCGACTGGGTGGGTGATGACGTGGTTGCGAATCGGCTCCCGCCCTCTCGCCGAAGCGGGCGAGAAGGGTGGGGCACCCGGCGCGGCATTAGACATCACAGGCGCAGGTGACATCGGGACCCAGGCGGGCGGAGAGTTCGTGCTGACGTTTTGTCGCGAGAGAGCCCGCAGGGCGAAACAATCGTAGCCCAGGACGTAAGTCCTGGGATCGGGCAAGAGATCTTGCCTGAGTCCGTCAGGACGGCACAAGATTTGTGTCGTCCCTGAAGGGACTCGGGAGTTTGCAATGGAATCCGTTCCCAGCACTCACGTGCTGGGCTACGATTGTTCCGCCCTGCTGGCTCGAAGCCGTTTCCTGATAACGCCCTACGGATGCTTTGGTAGGCCCTTCATACTTCGAAAGGGATGCGGGGCTGAGGCCCCGCTCTACCGTTGCTCCCGCTCAGCGCGGCGCTGAAGCGCCGCCCTTCCACCCTAAGGCCGTGGTTCGTGGATCGTGATTCGACGATCCACGATCCACCATCCACGAACTACGAGCACCCGCTGGTCGAACCGCACTCAACACAACGGTAACAACTTCCATTCCTGGTCATGATCGCGCCACAAACGGTACAGACGGGCGCGTCGCCCATGTCGATCAGGTCTTTCAGGGCGTCGGCTGCGTGGATGTGTCCTGTCTTTATTTCGATCCCGGGCAACGACGCCTGCTCGTTGGCCGGGCCGCTGTAGCTGGGCGATCCTTCGTCGGGCGTTCCCGGCGGCGGAGCGTTGACGTACTTCGGACGCAGGCCGTCGAAGAGCGCCTGCTGCTGGCCGGTGAGGAAGCGCAGCTGCAGCCAGCGGAAGATGTAATCCATGATCGACTTGGCAAAGCCGATGTCGGGATTGCGGCTCCAGCCACTGGGCTCGAAGCGGGTGTGGGCAAACTTCTCGCACAACAGCTTCAGCGGTACGCCGTGCTGCAAGGCGAGAGACACGGCACAGGCAAAGCTGTCCATCAAGCCGCTGACGGTCGAGCCTTCTTTGGCCATCGTGATGAACAGCTCACCGGGCGTTCCTTCTTTGTAGAGCCCGACGGTGAGATAGCCTTCGTGTCCGCCGACATTGAATTTGTGGGTGATGGACAGGCGCTCGTCGGAGAGACGATGACGGATGGCGCGCGGGGGCGCGGCGGATTCGTCGATCGGTTCTTCTTGCCCACCCTGTCCTGCGGACAAGGATGGGGCACCCGCGCTCGGGATGACACCATCTTTACTTGATTTCGCGGTGGCCGAACCCATGGAGCTTAGCGGCTGCGCCTTCTTGGAGCCGTCGCGATAGATTGCGACTGCCTTCAGTCCCAGCTTCCATGCCTGGATATAGGCTTCGCTGATCTCTTCGACGGTGGCGTTCTCCGGCATGTTGATGGTCTTGGAAATTGCGCCGGAGATGAACGGCTGCGCCGCGGCCATCATGCGCACGTGTCCCATGTAGTGAATAGTGCGCGTGCCCTTGGTGGGCTTGAAGGAGCAGTCGAAGACCGGCAGATGCTCGTCTTTTATGGCGGGCGCGCCTTCGATGGTGCCCGTGGCGTCAATGTAGCTGACGATGGCGTTAGTCTGGTCGCTGGTGTAGCCCAGCTTAAAGAGCGCCGTCGGCACGGTGTTGTTCACGATCTTGATCATGCCACCGCCGACCAGCTTCTTGTATTTCACCAGCGCGAGGTCGGGCTCGATGCCGGTGGTGTCGCAGTCCATCATGAAGCCGATGGTGCCCGTGGGAGCCAGCACCGTGACCTGCGCGTTGCGATAGCCAAACTTCTCGCCGTGCTTCAGGGCTTCGTCCCAGGCGTCCTTGCTGGCCTCGTAGAGAGCAGTGGGAACGTTGGTGCGGTTGATGTTGTTCACCGAGGCGCGATGCATGCGGATGACGTCGAGAAAGGGCTCGCGGTTGATGTACCAGCCGGGACAGGCAGCGCCGGGGCTGTGGCTAGTGGCTAGTGGCCAGTGGCCAGAAGAGTTGTCGGTTGCCAGTTGTCGGTTGTCAGTCGGTTCCCCTTGGTCATCAACACTGGCCACTGACCACTGACCACTGGCCACTTTTTCCGTTGCAGGAGTGAGCGGCTGGCAGAGTTCGGCGATCTTCGACGATTGGAGATAGGCTTCGCCGCACATGATGGCGGTGACGCAGGCAGCGTAATCGCGGCCGGCATCGGAGTCGTAGGGCAGGCCCGCAGCCATCAGCAGCGCGCCCAGGTTGGCATAGCCCAGTCCCAGCGGACGATAGTCGTGGGAGTTCTTGCCAATCGCCTCGGTCGGATAGCCGCTGTTGTCGACCAGAATTTCCTGCGCGGTAATGATGATGGCGCAGGCGCGGCGATAGGACTCGACGTCGAAGGTGCCGTTAGGCGCGAACTTCATTAAGTTAAGGCTGGCCAGGTTGCAGGCCGAGTCGTCGAGGAACATGTATTCGCTGCACGGATTCGACGCATTGATGCGGGCCGTGTTCTTCGAGGTGTGCCAGCGATTGACCGTGGTGTCGTACTGCATGCCGGGATCGCCGCAGTGCCAGGTGGCGTCGGAAATCAGGTTCAGCAGCTCTTTGGCCTTGTAGGTCTTGACGGGCCGGCCGTCCTTCACCGCGCGGGTCTGGAACTCGCTATCGCGCAGAGCGGCGTACATGAAGTCGTCGGTGACACGCACTGAGTTGTTGGCATTCTGGAAGAAGATGGACGAGTAGGCCGGGCTGTCGGGACCGCTGCCATCGTAGCCCTCGCGCACCAGCGCCCACGCCTTGGCTTCCTCTTCCTGCTTGCAGGTAATGAATTGCTCGATGTCGGGATGGTCGACGTTGAGGATGACCATCTTGGCGGCGCGGCGCGTCTTGCCGCCGCTCTTGATTACGCCGGCGAAGGCGTCGAAACCTTTCATGAAGCTGAGCGGGCCGCTGGCGGTGCCACCTCCGGAGAGCGACTCGGTAGACGAGCGCAGCGACGACAGGTTGGTGCCCGTGCCCGAGCCCCATTTAAAGAGCATGCCTTCGGTCTTGGCCAGGGTCAGGATGGAGTCGAGCGAATCGTGCACCGAGTTGATGAAGCAGGCCGAACACTGCGGCGTCTTGTAACCGGTCACGCCATATTCCACGCGCTGGGCCTGCGGGTTCCAGTGCCAGTTACGCGCGTCGGAGTCGGGCTCAATGCGATCGCAGCCCACGTTGAACCACACTGGCGAGTTGAAGGCTGCCTTCTGCTGGAGCAGCAGGTGCGCCAGCTCGTCATGGAAGATGGCCGCGTCTTCAGCCGAGCGGAAGTAGCCGCCGGCGATGCCCCAGTCGCGAATAGTCTCAGCCACGCGGGTGACGAGGGCGCGGACACCGCTCTCGCGCTCGGGCGTGTCGAGCGGGCCGTGAAGATATTTGCTGGCCACGATGTTGGTGGCGGTCATCGACCAATCCTTGGGGACCTCGACATCTTTCTGCTCGAAGATGATGCCGCCCTGCGAGTCGGTGATCTGGGCGAGGCGGAGCTCCCACTCGAGCTCGTCATAGGGCGAGACACCGGCCTTGGTGAAATAGCGCTTGAAGGTGAGGCCGGGATTGGTCTTCGAGCGTTGCGATGGTTGGCCGGGCGCCTGGTTCTTGGTCGTGGAGACTGCGGCGCTCGTCGTTGTTGTCGTCGTTGTTTCGGCCATGGTCCTTGCTCCCCTGATACGAATTATGTATTGCTGTTCTTGCCCTCTATAGATGCCGCTACATATGCCCTGGTCCTTGCGTCATCCGGCGCGTAACTGCTTATGCTGCACGCGCCCGGAGTCGAAAGCCTGCCCTTAATCAGGAAACCACTTGCAAGACTGCGAGGGCCTCTCCGCTCGCCTGCGTATCGATGGCGAGGAAGAAGCCCCCGGTGGATGTCACCGCAAAACTGTTCGCACGTGCCGCACGACGGGCTGATCGGACTTGGAAATGAGCACCGCAGATGCCATCGTCTAGGCGATGACTTCGTCGGTTGTCTACTGCCACCGCGTTGGGGCCCGACAACTCTCTCGCAAAACTCGAGAAACCCTTCGCTCGAGGACCCAACCAATCGCCGCTGCGGTCACCTCTGGCCGACATCGGCTTGCTTGGGGGAGGAATCCTGGTCGCCTTCGCAACCAAGCTGTTGACGAACACTACTCCCGACATCTTGTGGATGTCAAGAGCCTAATACCATATATTGTTATTTTACCACCATGAGCCAGCATCTAACTAGTAACCCCCTTGGGAATTCCGCATCCCAATTCCGCCCGCAAACCGCCTCCGCTTTCCCTCGTACCTGACTCTAGCCCCGCCACCCTGCGCATTCAACGCCTATTCATAGTGCAAGTATGTGGATTCCTGTGGATCGTGAGGAAAACCAGGTCGCCATATCAACCCATGCCTGCCCTCGCCCCGCATTTCAGCCCTTACCTGTGCGCTTGCGCAAACTGGATCCAGACTTGATCTCATCCTCTCAGCCACCGCCCCCGCAATCGCACCGCTCAGGTTAGAATTGAGCAGCGAAAAACCGGCTACCGCCGAATCATCTTATTTCCAGGCGAATCGAACGTCTTATGGCACTTCACAGTTTCCGGGTATCCTCGTGCGCTTCCCGCGCCTATGCCCTAATATCCGGCTTAGCTCTCGCGCTGGTGCTGGCGTTCACCGCTTGCAGTCGCAGCAGCGCCGACGCTCCTCAGGGCCCTCCGGTTATGCCGGTCAAAATTCAAACCGTACAGGACCAACCCATCGGCGACGCCTCGGAGTACGTAGCCACCATCAAGTCGCGCCACTCCGCCACCATCATGTCCGATGTGGAAGGCTGGATCTTCGGCATCCATGTGCACTCCGGCCAGTTCGTCCATAAAGGCGACACCCTGATGGAGATCGACCCGCGCCGGCAAGTCGCCATGGTCTCCAACATCGACTCCCAGCGTAAGTCCAAGGAAGCGGCCCTCGCCTGGGCGAAGGCCCAGTTTGATCGCGTCAGCGCTCTGGCTGCCAGCGGCGTCATGAGTCAGCAGGACCTTCAGCAGGCGCAATCGGCCTATGACGGTGCCCTGAATGACGTGAAGGCCATGGATGCCCAGATCACCCAGCAGCAAGTGCAATTGAAGTACTACAACGTATTCGCTCCCACCGACGGCATCGTCGGCGATGTGCCCGTCCATGTCGGTGATCGCGTCACCAACACCACCGTGCTCACCACCATCGACGAACGCAGCGGCCTCGAGGTCTACATCTCGATTCCCTCCGAGCATGCGGGCGACATCAAGTTGGGCGCGCCCGTCGAAGTCGTCGATCAGGCCGGAAAAGTGCTTTTGCGCACCAAGGTGGATTTCATCTCCGCCCAGGTCGAAACCGGCACGCAATCGATTCTGGTGAAGGCCCCGGCCGATCAAGCCGCCGACGTGCTGCGCGCCATGCAACTGGTGCGCGCCCGCATCGTGTGGAGCACTCATTCCGGAGTTACCGTGCCGGTGGTCGCAGTCAACCGGGTCAGCGGTCAGTTCTTCGCCTTCGTCGCCAAACAGGACAACGGCAAGCTGGTGGCCCATCAGGTCCCGGTGGAGTTGGGCGAAATCGTCGGCAATGACTATGCAGTGCTCAGCGGATTGAAGTCAGGCGATCAGGTGGTCGTCGCCGGCGGCCAGAACCTTGCCGATGGCATGCCCGTCCGCATTGAGCAATAGATGGAAGTGCCGGGCTCTCGGTGAGGCGCCGGGCTCACGGTGGAAGCGCCGGACTTTAGTCCGGCGAATCGCAGCTGTTTTTGAAGGGGCGCACCTTTAGGTGCGCCGTCACGAGTCCTTTTATTTGTCATCCCGAGGAGGCCTTCAGGCCGACGAGGGATCTGCTTTTGACTTTTTCAGCAGCCGGTTTGGTCAGTTGCATCGCGACCGGTTTGTATCAGGGCACGCTTTGCAGTCACTTGCATCGCGACCGGTTTGTGTCAGGGCACGACTTTAGTCGTGCCGAAAGCGATCACTAAGTACACAGGGCTTTAGCCCCTGTTGCAGTTTCTATCAGGGCACGTTTGCAGTCACTTACATCGCGAAGGGTTTGTATCAGGGCACGCTTTGCAGTCACTTGCATCGCGACCGGTTTGTATCAGGGCACGTTTGCAGTCACTTGCATCGCGACGGGTTTGTGTCAGGGCACGACTTTAGTCGTGCCGAAAGCGATCACTAAATACCCATGGGCTTTAGCCCCAGTGCCCTGCGAAGTCGCGCGTGCGACCGGACTTTAGCTTTTCGGCTGTAGTGTAGGAAATCCCGAGGACCTGCGCCGTAGGCGCGGAACATTCTAGCCCAGCACGCAGCGAAGCGGAGTGCTGGGTAGGTCGGAAAATTGATCCGAGTCCCGTAGGGACGGCACTCCTCGGGCTGACAATTTTGTAGCTGCTTCGAATCGCCGCTTTTATCAAAGGAACTCCTAATTGTTTTCTGACTTCTTCATCAAGCGTCCGGTATTTTCCACCGTCACCTCGCTGTTCATCGTTATCGCGGGCGCGGTCTGCATTCCGTTCCTGCCCATCGCCCAGTTCCCTGACCTCGCGCCGCCGCAAATCTCCGTCAACTCCTTCTACATCGGCGCCAATGCCACTGCGGTCGAATCCTCGGTGACCACCATCCTGGAGCAAGCCATCAACGGCGTGGAAGGCATGCGCTACATGACTTCCACCAGCGGCAACGACGGCAGCTCGTCCATCAACATCACCTTTGAGCTGACCCGTCCGCTCGACCTCGCCGCCGTCGACGTCCAGAATCGCGTGCAGGGCGTCACCGGCCGCCTGCCCGACGCCGTCAAGAACACCGGCGTCACCATCAACAAGGTTTCCACCTCCTTCGTCCTGGCCGCCGGCTTCTACAGCGAGAACAATCGCTATAACGAAGAGTTCATCAGCAACTACATCGACATTTATGTGAAGGATGCCATCAAGCGCATCCCCGGCGTCGCCGACGCGCAGATCTTCGGCGAGCGCAAATACTCCATGCGCCTGTGGCTCGATCCTTCGCGCCTGGCGGCACGCGGTCTCACCGCCTCCGATGTCGTCGACGCCCTGCAACAGCAGAACGTGCAAATCGCCTCCGGCCAGGTTGGCGCCGAACCCACTGCCACCACGCAGATGTATCAGATCAGCGTCCGGGCCCTCGGCCGGCTCACCGAAGTGGCGCAGTTCGACAACATCGTCCTCAAGCCCGGCAGCAACGGTGCGCTGGTGCGGCTGGCCGATGTTGGCCATGCCGAACTGGGCGCCGAGGATTACAGCGGCAAGCTTCGTTATAACGGCTACAACGGCATCGGCATCGGCGTCAGCCAGTTGCCCACAGCCAATGCTTTGGACGTGGACAAAGCTGTTCGCTCCGAATTGGCGCGGCTTTCCAAACGCTTTCCGCCCGGACTGCGCTACGCTGTGGCCTTCGACACCACCACCTTTGTCGGCGACTCCATCCGCGAGGTGCTGAAGACCCTGGTTGAGGCCATCATCTTCGTCATGCTGGTCATGTTCCTCTTCCTCCAGGACTGGCGCAGCACCTTGATTCCCGCAGTCACCATCCCCGTCTCGCTGGTCGGGACCTTCGCTTTCATCAGTCTGCTGAACTTCTCTATCAACACGCTCACTCTGTTCGGCATCGTGCTGGCCACCGGCCTCGTCGTCGACGATGCCATCGTGGTCATCGAGAACATCCAGCGCCACATGTCCGAGGAGCGCTGCGACTCGCATAAGGCCGCTTCCGAAGCTATGGGCGAAGTCACCGGCGCCGTCGTCGCCACCTCTCTGGTGCTGGTTGCGGTGTTTGTTCCCGTCGCCTTCTTTCCCGGAACCACCGGCCTGCTCTACAAGCAGTTCTCCCTGACCATTGCCTTCTCCATCGCTATTTCGGCATTCAACTCGCTCACCTTCACGCCATCGCTCTCAGCTTTGCTCTTGCGGCCGGAGACCGGTAGGAAAAACGTCTTCTTCCGCGGCGTCGAGCACGTCATCCATCGCACCACCGCCTACTACGTTTACAGCGCCAAGAAAGCGTTGAAGGTTCGCTACCTCGTTCTGGCGGTGTTCTTCTGCGGACTGGCCGCAACCTACATCGTCTATAAGACGGTGCCCACAGGCTTCGTTCCCGACGAAGACCAGGGCTGGTTCATGATCACGGTCCAGGCCCCGCAGGGTGCTTCCGTGGAGTACACCTCGCAGGCCATGCGGCAAGTGGAGGCCGTGCTCGCTCGCGAGAAAGACATTACCGGCGCATTCAGCGTCGTAGGCTTCAGCTTTACCGGCAGCGGCGCCAACAAAGGCATGATCTTCCTTAACCTGGCAGACGTTAACAAGCGCAAGGGCGCCCAGGACTCCGCTGCGGCTGTCGTCAACCGTCTGCGCGGGCCGCTCAGCCAACTTACCGATGTACAGGCTTTTCCGTTTCTGCCGCCGCCGATTGCCGGCATCAGCAGCTTTGGTGGCTTCACCTTCGAGGTCCAGGACGAAGGTGGCAACACTGTGGAACAGCTTTACAACGTGACCCAGGGCCTGGTGCGGGATGGCAACTCACGTAAAGATCTCAGCGGCCTGTTCAGCGCCTTTACCGCCAGCGATCCCCAGTTCGTGGTCAACATCGATCGCGCCAAGGCGCGCAGCTTGCAAGTGCCCATTCAGCAGATCAGCGACGCCCTCCAGGTCTACCTGGGCTCGTCCTACGTCAACGACTTCGACTTCAACAATCGCGCCTATCGGGTCTACGTACAGGCTGACCAGAGCTTCCGCCGTCAGCCCCGCGATATTCGCGAATTCTACGTCCGCTCCGACACCAGCCAGATGATTCCCCTGGACAACGTCGTCAGCATCACCGAGTCCACATCGCCACAGGTCATCAACCACTACAACCTGTTTCGCTCGGCTGAAATCGATGGCTCCGCCGCGCCTGGCTACAGCTCCGGGCAGGCCATCCAGGCCATGGACACGGTCGCCCAGAAACTGCCGCTTGGCTTCAACTATTCGTGGTCCGGTCTCTCGCTCGAAGAAATCAAGTCAGGCAAACAGTCGGCCCTGCTCTTCGGACTGGGCTTGCTGCTCGTCTATCTCACCTTGTCGGCGCAATACGAGAGCTGGGTGCTGCCCTTCATCATTCTGCTCAGCGTGCCTATGGCGATGCTGGGAGCGCTCATCGCCCAGACCTTGCGCGGCCAGTTGAACGACGTTTACTGCCAGATTGGGTTGGTAATGCTGATCGGTTTGGCGTCAAAGAACGGCATTTTGATTGTCGAGTTTGCCGAGCAATTGCGTCACAAGGGACTCTCAGTTAAGGAAGCCGCGGTCGAAGCGGCTCGCATCCGCCTGCGTCCCATCCTGATGACCTCGTTCGCCTTTATCCTCGGCGTTCTGCCGCTGGTCTTCGCCAGCGGCGCTGGCTCCCAGAGCCGCCACTCCGTCGGCACCACCGTCTTCGGCGGCATGATCTTCTCCACGGCCCTGAACCTGTTCTTCATACCCGTGCTGTATGTAATTGTGAAGTCCCTGGTGGAACGCGAAAAAGCGCCAGCGCCAGCGACAGCGGCTTCATAATTAGAAGCCATCTCATAAAATTAGAAGCCATCTCGTAAATGGCTTGTGTCAGGGCACGGCTTCAGCCGTGCCGAAAGCTGTTGCCAAATCGCGGGCTTTAGCCCCTCACCTCGTAAGAAGCCATCTCATGAATGCCTTGTGCCCGGAACCGATGTCTCCGTCAAGCTGCTGGAGAACCACTGGGTCAACATTCGCGCCGGCCGCTCCAATACCAAGATGGTCGGTATGACGCGCGCCAACTTCCCAGGGCTGCCGACGTTTCCAGCGGCGGGCGCGGTGAAGATTCCCGCTCAGACCCTGCGCAGCATGTGTCAGGGCACGGCTTCAGCCGTGCCGAAAGCTGCTGTTAAATCGCGGGCTTTAGCCCCTGCGCTACCTCATAGGAAGCCATCTTATGAATGCCTTGTGCCCGAAACCGATGTCTCCGTCAAGCTGCTGGAGAACCACTGGGTCAACATTCGCGCCGGCCGCTCCAATACCAAGATGGTCGGTATGACGCGCGCCAACTTCCCAGGGCTGCCGACGTTTCCAGCGGCGGGCGCGATGAAGATTCCCGCTCAGACCCTGCGCAGCATGTGTCAGGGCACGGCTTCAGCCGTGCCGAAAGCTGCTGCCAAATCGCGGGCTTTAGCCCCTGCGGTACCTCGGTCTCCTCCGCTGTCGGATTTATGAGATGAGTTCCAGGAACCTTTGTTTGCTGGCGGTGAAGCACGGACGAAAGAAGAAGAGCGCCGTAAGGCGCGGCGCCAGTCTAGCCCAGCACGCAGCGAAGCCGGAACGGCGAGCGGAGTGCTGGGTAGCGCGGGAAAAGTACACGAGCCCCGTAGGGGCGGCACGATTTCGCCGCTCGCCGATAGCCGTTTTCCCCACAAGGTACTGCATCACCCCCGCACTTGACCGGCGTCACATCGCTCCCGCTCGCTTCGGACTACACTTATAGGCGTAAGGTTAATGGAAGCTGCCCGGTTGCGTTATCGGGCCGGCCGGACTCAGCTTCCAGCAACGTCCCCACCGCGTGGGGAGAATGGTCGCAGCATGGCCACGGCACAGCTCACGCCCGTCAAGGTGGGCATTCAGAATGTGCTCATCGCGACGGACTTTTCCCGCTGCTCCAACGCCGCCCTTAACTTCGGTCTGCAAGTAGCCAGGGCCTATAACGCTCAGGCTCATGTCGTATTTGTCATTCCCGCCGAACAATTCCTGCTGGCTGGCCCCGAGGCCTACGTCGCCGCCAAGGACGCCGCCCGCCGCGATCTGGAACAACTTCAGGCCGAATTGCAGCGCACCCATTCCCACGCCGAGGGCGAGGCCTATCATCTTTATCTGCTGGAAGGCGATGCCGCCCAGTCCATTCTGGATTTCGCCCAGCAGAAGCGCGTTGACCTCATTGTGGTTGGCACGCATGGCCGCGGCGGATTGGGCAAAGCTCTTATCGGTTCGGTGGCCGAGCGCGTCTTCCGGCAGTCACCCGTGCCGGTGCTCACCCTCGGCCCGCACCTGCGTCGCCCCACTCGGGATAATCCGCCCACGAACATCCTGGTAGCGGCCGACTTCACGCCATCATCCGCGCGTGCCGCCCGTTACGCTGCCATGCTGGCCCGCGAGAACAAAGCTAAGTTGACACTCCTGCACGTCGTGAATCACAAGCAGTTCGACTGCGTCCCGGACTCCGCGGCCATCAAGCATGGAATCGAATTGCGGCTAGCGGATTTGCTGGGCCCCGATGGCGACGCTGTCGATTACTCGGTCCGTGTCGAAGTTGGCTCTGTAGTCCAAACTGTCCTGAATGCTTTGAATGAAGGGAATGCCGATCTCCTGGTAATCGGTGTCCGCCGCTCCAGCAGCGTGTTGGATCGTCTGATGTTTCCCCATGCCTACGAACTGGTGTGCGAGTCGTCGTGCCCGGTGCTGACCCTCCGGGAAAACCAGGCCTCGGCTCAAACCAGCGAACTGAAGTAAATTTGGAGGAAGAATGCGGAACAATAGCGGTGTTTTGGAACTCGAAGATGCAGCCCCGGCGCTGACCCCCGACATGGTAGCGAAAATCAAGAAAGAAGACATGAAGCAGGCCGTCGTCGAGCGCTTCAGCACCAGAACCAGGCCCGCGGAGAAGAGCACAGCTACCCGGACGGGAAACCGCTCATAGCCCGTCGGCGATCAGCCCTGGCCGGCTGATCGCCCGCCCGAAATAGGCAGACGATTGTTGTGGGCTCCAAATTCGAACGAACGTTACTTACATCTTAGTGAATGGGCACCGCTTCTGCCGCCGTTGCAAAGCCTCCTTACGCACCGCTGAATCCCCCTCAACGCAAATCCATCCAATCTCCAGCAGCGCGATAAACCGCGGTGAACCAAAATCAAGTTCCCGCGGCGTGTGCAACCCATAATGATGCGAATTGGTATTACCTGTTATCCCACTTACGGCGGCAGTGGCGTAGTTGCCACCGAGCTCGGACTGGAGCTGGCCCAGCGCGGTCACCAGGTCCATTTCATCTCCTACTCGCAGCCCATCCGGCTCACCGAGCCTCAGCCCAACATCCACTATCACGAAGTTGAGGTCTCCCGTTATCCACTCTTCGAATACCCGCCCTACGACCTGGCGCTGGCCACGCGCATGGCTGAGGTCGCCGAGATCTACGAACTCGACCTCCTGCACGTCCACTACGCCATCCCACATTCCGTCAGCGCCATGCTGGCCCGCCAGATGCTCGGCTGCGATCACGCCCGCAATCGCCGCCATTTGCCATATGTCACCACCTTGCACGGCACCGACATCACCCTGGTCGGCGCCGATCCTTCCTATCTCCCCATCACCCGCTTCTCCATCGACCAGAGCGACGGTGTCACTTCCATCTCCAACTATCTCAAGCAGCGCACGCTTGAGGTCTTCGACGTCCGGACTCCCATCGAGGTCATCCCCAACTTCGTCAACTGCGACCTCTACGAGCGCACGCCCGAGGTTATGCAGCGCCGCTCCGAATACGCCCGCGCAGACGAGAAGATTCTGGTCCACCTGTCGAACTTCCGCCCGGTAAAACGCATTCCCGACGTTATCGAGATCTTCGATCGCGTGCAGAAAAAAGTTCCGTCGCGCTTGCTCATGATCGGCGACGGCCCCGAACGCTCACGCGCCGAGTGGCTGGCGGTCAATAAGGGTATTCACAACAAGGTCGAATTCCTCGGCAAGCAGGACCAGATACACGAAAAGCTGGGCGTCGCCGACGTGATGCTCTTGCCAAGCCAACTGGAGTCGTTCGGCCTCGCCGCACTGGAAGCCATGGCTTGCGAGGTTGTGCCCATCGCCACTAACGAGGGTGGTGTGCCGGAGGTCATCGATCACGGCAAGACTGGATTTCTCGCCGCCGTCGGCGATGTCGAGACCATGGCAAATTACGCCATCGAAGTCCTCTCCGACGAGGCAAAGCTGAAGCGGATGGGAGAGCAGGCCCGCGCCAGCGCCCAGGCCAGGTTCTGCGCCAGCAAAATCATTCCACTCTATGAGAAGCACTACCGCGCCGTGTTGGACCGCTCTTCGTAAATCGCGCCTACAACCGAGCCGCCCATCTCCTCGGCATTCAGCACCGGCAGCACCAGCCGCACCAGGGTACCGCAGTTAGGCTGGCTCTCCACCGTGATCTCTGCTGCATCGCCGTACAGCACTTGCAGCCGTTCGGTAACGTTTTGCATTCCGATGCCGGTCCCCGAAGAAGCGCTCGCGCCGTTCAGCGGCATCCCCACGCCGTCATCTTCCACTTCAATCACCAGGCGCTGATCGGCACAGCGGCTGCGCAGATAAATGCTGCCGCATTCCACCTTCGCCGCGAAGCCGTGCTTCACCGCATTCTCCACCAGCGGTTGCAGAATCATGCTCGGCACCAGATGGTCCAGCGAGGCCGGCTCCAGTTCCTTCACTACCCTTAGCTTGTCGTGGCCAAAGCGCGCCACTTCAATGTCGAGATAGTCGTCCAGAAATTCCAGCTCCTCGCGCAACGGAATGAACGAATCGCCCTTGCGCAGCAGCCGTCGCAGAATGTTCCCCAGCTTCACGATCATGTCACGCGCCGAATCCGGATTGCCCCGTACCAGCGACGAAATCGAATTCAGCGTGTTGAACAGAAAGTGGGGATTGATCTGGCTTTGCAGCGCTTCCATGCGGGCCTGTAGCAGCAACCGCTCCTGCTGCTCCAGCTTCATCTCGATGCGGACATTGTTCAGCACCTTCAGCGCGATGGCTACGGCCATCACCGTACCAGCGTAGATGGCAAACTTCACCCACAGGTTTGGGGAATACAGCGCGAAAATGCGTCTGGGCCACTCCAGATGCAACTGGATGTGAAGAAACTCCAGACCGAGAATCAGAAAGAAGAAAGACGTCTGCCAGTCGATGAACGATTTGCGGATGCTGCGCCGAATCCAGTGGTAAATGCTCAGGTCGAACAGCGGCGAGAACGACCAGATGGCTTCGCGGTCCTGTGCGATATGGCGGACCATGCCGGCTGCGGCTCCCGCAAAAACGTACATCGGCAGCGCCAGCCACTCACCCCAGAACAGTGACGGCAGGGCAACCAGAATTCCTCCCGCGGTGCCGACGAGGCGCCCTCCGATTACTCCCATCAGGATCGCGCCTTCGAACGCAATGTCGGCCGCGTAGAAGTTATGCACCCAATGGCGGGCAAGTACGCCCAGGGCAATCGGTGTCCCCACGATGAAGACCATCTCCAGCTTCTCGCCGAAGCTGCGCTCCTCGCGAAACAGCAGCACGCGGAAGCGCCGCGCGCGCACCAGCACACTGCTGATCGCCGCGGCTACGCCCAGGCGAATCAGCAAAGTAACGAGAATGAGCCGTTGGTCCAAGTCAGTTGCCAGTGGTCAGTGGCCAGTTGCCAGTCTAACGGCAGTCATAGCACTTTGTATCAGGCACCGCTGTATGGCCCCCGAGCCATGCGAAATCGCCAGCGTCGCGTGACATCGAACTGTCCTCCGGCAGTAGCGCAGGAAACCCCAAGGACAAGCGCCGTAGGCGCGTAATAGTCTAGCCCAGCACGGAGCGAAGCCGGGACGGCAAGCGGAGTGCTGGGTAGGTCGGAAAATTGAGCTGAGTCCCGTAGGGACGACACGTTCTTGCGCACGCTTTGTATCAGGGCACGACTTCAGTCGTGCCGATGAGCCGTCTATCTTTTCTTCCCGAGCCGGCTTTAGCCGGCGGCATGCCCTTTGCCGACCACTCCAGCAAACTGTTTGCCCTACTGGCTCCTGCCAACTGCTTTCGCCGCCTCGGCAATCGCGCTCTCCGCCCGGTCGCCATCGGGCGCGCCGCCTTGCGCCATGTCCCGATTGCCGCCTCCGCGAGTTCCCAGCGCCTGCACCGTCTGCTTCATCAACCCGCCCATGTCGCCGGGCAGCCCGGACGTCTGCGCGAACACCAGCGACGGCTGCGCGCCTCCGCATGCCAGCAACGCTACGGCCTGGCCGGCTTTCGTCACCTTCTGCGCCAGCATCTTGATGAAGTTCAGGTCGCGATCCGCGAAGTATTGCACCACCAGCTTCTGACCACCGCGCTCCTCTGCCGATTGCAGCAGCGACACTGCCTGAAGCTCCGCCACTTCCTCCAGCAGCTTGTGCTGCGCCTTCTGCGCCGCCTTCATCTCCTCCTGCGCTTTGCGTATCTGTTGCGGAACTTCCCAGATGTGTGTGGAGAACAGCGTTGCCCCTTCAGTCAAGGTTTCGAAGTCGCGCCGCGCACTGCCCACCGCGCGCAGCCCGCAGACAAACTCCACCCGCACGCCCTGCTTCACCTTCTCGGTTTTACGCAACAGGATGCTCCCGATCTGCCCTGTGCTGCCGACGTGCGTCCCTCCACAGGCATTCAAATCGAAATCACGGATGTCGATCAGGCGCAGCTTCTCGCGCTCGGCCGGAGGAATCTTGCGCACGCCCATCGTGCGCGCCTCCTCGGGCGTAGCAAAGCGAATCTCCACCAGGCGATCTTCCGCGATGACCTCGTTGGCCAACCGTTCCGCTGCCCGCAATTGCTCCGGGCTTACGGATTCAGTCGCAAGGTCAATCGTGCAACTCTCATCGCCCATGTGGAACGACACCGTCGCCATGTCATGCAACTTCTCGAAGGCTGCCGACAGTACGTGCTGGCCCGAGTGCTGCTGCATATGATCGCGACGGCGATCGGCATCGATCAATCCGCGGACCACGTCTCCCGCCTTCAGTGCCGAACTCTCGCTTTCAATCAGGTGCAGTACGTCACCGGTCTGTTCGTCTTCGGTGACATCTTTCACCCGCAGACGTGCGCCGCTCGCATCGCCGACGACCTCGAGCCATCCCGTGTCGAATACCTGGCCGCCGCTGGTGGGATAGAAGGCCGAGCGGTCGAGCACCACGGAAACTCCGCCCGCCGCACCCGCGGCCGCCAACACCCGCGCCTCAAACTCGTGCAGGAAAGAATCGGTGTAATAGAGACGATCAGTCAATCTAGCGAATCTCCAGATGCGATTCTAGCTCCCGGGCAACACTTCCTCGAGCCTCACTCTACGACGCTGCTTGAGCAGGACGACGAACTCCCGGCTGCAGCCCGATTGGATTTTTGTCAAGCGCCTTTCGAGCCCGCCCGCCGACCGGACTCGTTGAAAAGGGACGGCGTTCAGGGTCTGCGTGAGAACTCGATTTATGCCTTCTGTCCGCACTGCGGTGCCCCGCAGATCCGCGTTCAGACCGCAGGAGAAGGCGAAGCATCGAAACTGGCTGCAATCCAGCCGCCCAGCGGCGGCATGAAGTTAGCCCGGCGCGTGAGCGCCGGGTGAAGTGGCAATTCGAACCTGAGCCGCGGAGCGGCGACACGGTCCTCACGCCCTCACTTCAGGCCATCCGTTGAGTGCCCTTCGTATACCAGCTCTTTCAACTTCCGCGCGGCTTCCGCATAACACTCTACTGTTCCTTCATCGAACAGCACAAACCTCACCTCGCGCAGGTGCTTTGTTTTCTCCAGCGCGTCCGCAGCGCTGCTAACGGCCACTTGCGCCGCCTGTTCGACCGGATAACGATAAGCCCCGGTCGATATCGCAGGGAACACAATCGAAGCCAGCTCGAGTTCATCGGCAATCCGGATCGACTCACGATGACAACTCGCCAGCGTCTCCGGTTCTTTCTGCTGGCCGCCGCTCCAGAATGGCCCGACCGTGTGGATCACATATCGCGCCGCCAGCTTGCCGGCACAAGTCGCAACCGCTTGACCAGCAGGCAGCCGGCCAATGCGCTCAACAATTCGCCTGCACTCTTCCAGAATGGCCGGCCCTCCGGCGCGATGAATCACTCCGTCCACACCGCCTCCGCCCAGCAGCGACGAGTTGGCAGCATTCACGATCGCATCGGTTTCCTCGCGCGTGATATCGCCGGGTCCCGCGATGATCAAAAACCGTTCGCCAACCTTGACGCGAACCACTTCCGGGCTGCCACTCATAGTCGCACCCGCCAAATCTATTCCGGCACACTTCGCCCATCCTATCGCAAATCAATCCTACGTAACCGCCTTGATGCAGCCCCACGCTACTCCCGACCGCGATAACTATAATCGCCTTAGATGAACTTCCTCGAGCTGTTGGATGGGGCGGAATACGTTGCGCAGCAGGGTAATCCGACCATCGCGGGCCTTGACTACGACAGCCGACGGGTAAAGCCGGGATGGTGTTTCGTGGCCATGCGCGGCGGCAGCGCCGACGGCAATGCATACATCGATGCAGCCTTGCAGGCTGGCGCAGTCGCCGTGGTCAGCGATTCGCTGCCTCCACGGACGGATGTCCCTTGGGCGCAAGTACAGCATGGCCGTCGCGCCTTGGCGCGGCTAAGCGCCAACTTCTACGGCCGTCCTGCCGAGCGTCTTTCCATCACCGGAATCACGGGCACCAATGGAAAAACGACAACCTCATTCCTGCTGAATGCGATGCTGCGCGCCGCTGGCCGCAAGGCCGCGCTCATCGGCACCGTGGAATACCGCATTGAGGATGAAGTCTATACCGCTCCTCACACCACCCCGGAGCCGCTGGAGCTGAACCAGTTCTTCGCGCGCGCGCTCGACGCGGATTGCACAGAAGCGGTAATGGAAGTTTCCTCACACGCTCTTCAGCAGCAGCGGGTTTATGGTGTACCGTTCGATGTCGCGATCTTCACCAATCTCACCCGCGATCACCTCGACTATCACGGCAGCATGGAAGAATATTTCGCTTCGAAGGCAATTCTCTTTCAGGGATCGGGCACGGAGCCGCCGCGCGCCGCGGTCATCAACATTGAAGACGACTACGGCAAGCGGCTGATCAAGCTCTGCAAGAAGCAGCAGGAAGTTATCACCTACGGCGTGGACAGCGGTGACTTCCATGCGAAGGACTTGGAGATCGCGAGCACGGGAACCAGGTTCGAACTGGTGACTCCATCCGGAGAGCTTCCACTCTGGAGTCCGTTGCTCGGTCGCGTTAACGTGTTCAACCTGGTATCGGCGGCGGCGGCGGCTTACGCGCGCAATGTGGAGCCGCGCGCAATCATTGACGCTGTTTATCAACTCAACCGCGTGGCCGGCCGTTTCGAACGCGTGGATGCAGGCCAGCCCTTCACCGTGATTGTGGACTACGCGCACAGCGACGACGCGCTGCGTAATCTCACCGCCGTGGCCAGAGACTTTCTGGCGCAGCGCGGAGGCGCAGGACGTATCATCACTGTCTTCGGCTGCGGTGGTGACCGCGATCGCAGCAAGCGTCCGCTGATGGGCGATGCGGCGGGAGCAAGCAGCGACTTCGTAATCCTGACCAGCGACAATCCCCGCAGCGAGAATCCTCTCGACATCATGAACGACGCCCTGCCCGGCTTGCAGCGCAGCGGCACGCGCTATACGCTGGAACCCGACCGTCGCCAGGCGATAGCCCTCGCGGTTCACGAAGCCCAGGCGGGCGACATCGTACTGATCGCCGGCAAGGGACACGAGAAAATCCAGGTCACCAGCGCCGGAACCGTTCCCTTCGACGACATAGAAGAAGCGCGCAAAGCACTGCAAGCCGCAGGCTATGGAGCGGCTGGGGCCGATCCCGCCAAATCATGAAGCTCACCCTCTCACGCGCCGCCGAGTTCATGCCTGCCACCGGTGAGTTCGCTCACGAGGCAATCGCCACGGGATACTCCATCGACTCACGTACCTTGCAGCCTGGCGACTTGTTCTTCGCCGTCCGCGGTGAGCGGCTCGATGGCCACGACTACGTGGAAGCAGCGCTCGCTAAGGGTGCGATCGCCGCAGTCGTGGAGCGCGAGCAAGTCCAGCGATTCCCCGCGAAGTCGCAATTGCTGGTGGTTGACGATTCTCTGCTGGCTCTGCAACGCCTCGGCGCTGCGGTGCGGCGACTGTGGGGAAAGCCGTTAATTGGCGTGACCGGCTCAGCCGGGAAAACCACTACCAAAGAAGCCATCGCGCACGTGCTGCGAACGCGCCATCATGTGCTGAAGTCGCAGGGCAATCTGAACAACCACTTCGGCATGCCGCTGCAATTGCTGAAGCTGGAGCCCGAGCACGACATCGCAGTCATCGAGATGGGGATGTCGCACGCGGGCGAAATTACTGCCCTGGCCAGGCTGGCCCAGCCGGATTGCGGCGTGGTGACCATGGTCGCGCCCGTTCATCTGGAGTTCTTCGAATCCGTCGCCGCCATCGCGCGCGCCAAGTATGAGCTGATCGAGTCGCTGCACGCCGGCGGCATCGCCGTGCTGAACGCTGACGACGAATATGTTTCGCAGTTCGGCCGCGACTTCCACGGCCGGGTCGTGGCGTTCGGTCTGCACAAGCCGGCGGATGTCGCAGCCCACAACATTGAATCGCGCGGTCCCGAGGGATCTGCCTTCGACGTTGTCGTGGACGACCAGCGAGTGCGCGCCATCTTGCCGATGCTAGGCGAACACAACATCTACAACGCGCTGGCGGGCGTGGCCGTCGGACTGCAATATGGCGTGCCACTCCCGGCAGCCGCCGGGTCGCTGGCCTCGTTATCAGCTGGTGACAAGCGCGGAGAAATTCTCAAGATCGCAGGGGCCACGGTCATCAACGATTGCTACAATTCGAATCCGAAGGCCCTCGACAGCATGCTTCGCTCGCTGGCGCAAATTCCGGCGCAGCGCCGCATTGTGGTTGCAGGTGAAATGCTGGAGCTGGGTCCAGCGGCTGAACAGATGCACCGCGAGGCCGGCTTGCACGCGGCACAGTGCGGCATCGATCTGCTTCTGGGCGTGCGCGGGCTGGCGCAAGCCATGGTCGACGGCGCGAAGCAGGCGGGAATGCGCGCCGAGTTCGTGACTACGCCAGAGGAAGCGGGCGAGTGGTTACGGCGCGAGATCAAGCCTGACGACGTGGTCTTGCTGAAGGCCTCGCGTGGCGTCCGCCTGGAGCGGGCCCTGGAAGTCTGGGCCGCCAAGCCAGCACGCGAGGCGCATTAGCGTTCGCAGATCGTTGAGCTTCGGTTACTAGAACGGGGAAGAATTTTGCTCTATTGGTTGCTGTATCAGAAAGGATTTGTCGTCTTCCATATCGGCCCGTTCCGAATCTTCCGCTACCTTACTTTTCGCACCGCATTCGCCAGCCTCACCGCACTCTTCATCGGACTGATCATCGGGCCGGCCGTCATTCGCCGCATCCGTGAATTTCAGATCGGCCAATACATTCGCGAGGATGGCCCCAAGGCCCATCAGCAGAAGGCTGGAACTCCCACCATGGGCGGCCTGCTGATTGTCGTGGGCATACTGATTCCCACGCTGTTATGGGCCGATCTCGGAAATCGCTTCGTGTGGATCGCACTGTTCGCGACTTTGGCTTTCGGCGCCATCGGGTTCGCCGACGATTATCTGAAAGTTGTGCATCGCCGCAATTTGGGCCTCACCGCGCGTGCCAAGCTGTTCTACCAGTTCCTGGCAGCAATCGCGGTAGGAGCGACCCTCAGCGGGCTGGAAACCCACGGCCTGTATTCGACGCGACTGATCGTACCCTTCCTGAAACACTTCCGCCCCGATCTGGTCATCAGCAAATGGCATCACGGCTATTTGTCGCCGCTGGCGTTTCTGCCGTTCATCGCGTTTGTGGCCCTGGTGATTGTGGGCTCCAGCAACGCGGTGAACTTGACCGACGGCCTGGATGGTCTGGCAATCGGCTGCACTGTGATCGCCGCCGGCGCGCTCACGGTGCTTACGTACGTGAGCGGTCACGCTGTCTTTGCGGATTATCTGGAACTATCGAAGATGCCTCAGGTATCGGAGGTGACCGTCTTCTGCGGCTCGATGGTCGGTTCGGCCATCGGCTTCCTCTGGTACAACGCCCATCCGGCGGAGATATTCATGGGCGATGTCGGCTCGCTGGCCCTGGGCGGCGCCATCGGCACCGTCGCCGTCATCGTCAAACAGGAACTCCTCCTGCCCTTCATCGGCGGCGTGTTTGTGATCGAGGCGTTGTCAGTGATTCTTCAGGTGGGATCGTACAAGCTGCGGCGCAAGCGAATCTTCAAGATGGCGCCCATCCACCATCACTTTGAGCTGCTGGGTTGGAGCGAGTCTAAGGTGATTGTGCGCTTCTGGATCGCGTCCCTGGTGTTTGCACTCTTTGCTCTCACTACATTGAAGTTGCGTTAGCAACCCTGGGAACGTGGCACAATGGCAGATTGGGCGGAGGTATTCACCACGGAAGCACGCAAAATCACGGAATTCTTCTTTCAAGTTTTCCGTGTATTCCGTGTTTCCGCGGTGAATACCTAACTGAATAGATCATGGATGTTCTGGGCAAACGCGTGCTGGTGGTGGGACTGGGCAAGTCCGGCGCGGCCAGCGCTCTATTTCTGAACGCGCGCGGCGCCAAGGTTGCCGTCTCCGACGCCAGGTCGCAGGAGCAACTTCGCGAGGAAATCCCGTCATTGCTCGACCATGGCATCAGCGTGGAAACCGGCCAGCACGGCGAACGCACATTCCGTGATCAAGATCTCATCGTCGTCAGTCCGGGCGTGCCCTTCGATGTCCCGCAACTTGTACACGCACGCGAGCGCGGCATTCCGGTGATCGGCGAGGTGGAACTCGCGGCGCGATTTCTGAAGGGCCATATCGTCGCTATTACCGGGTCGAACGGCAAGACCACGACGACGACACTGGCGGGCGACATCATCGCTGCGGGCGGACGCAAGGTACTGGTCGGTGGCAACATCGGGACCCCGGCGATTACGTTTGTGGAGGCTTCCACAGATGACACCTGGGTCGTGCTGGAGATCAGCAGCTTCCAACTGGAGACGATCGAGACCTTCCATGCGCACGTCGCAGTTGTGCTGAACATCACTCCCGATCATCTCGACCGTCATCACACCTTCGAGAACTATGCCGCCGCAAAAGCTCGCATCTTCGAGAACCAGACTGCCAGCGATTTCGCCGTTCTGAACGCCGACAGCGAGCCGTGCGTAGCGATGGCCTCAAGTACCAAAGCCAAAGTCTGCTGGTTCAGCCGCTTGAACGAAGTTGCTATTGGCGCCTTCCTGCGCGGAAATCAAATCGTCTGGCGCGACCAGAAGGGCGAGCGCGGAATTCTGCCTGTCGGCGAGATCGCCTTGAAGGGCGCCCACAACGTCGAGAACGTGCTCGCCGCAGTTTGCATTGGAATGATTGCTGGAGTTGAGCCAGCGCAGATTCGCATCGCGGTTGGCGGGTTCAAGGCCGTTGAACATCGCCTGGAATATGTGGCGACGGTGCGCGGCGTGGAATACTACAACGATTCGAAAGCGACCAACGTTGACGCGGCCATCAAGGCGCTGGAGTCGTTTCCCGGGCGGATTCACCTCATCCTCGGCGGCAAAGACAAAGGCAGCGACTACAGCCTGCTGAATTCCCTGCTGAAGGAGCGCGTGCAGCGCGTGTACACGATCGGGGCGGCGGCGGCGAAGATCGAAGCCCAGGCGAGCGGAACTGAAATCGTCAACGCAGGCACGCTCGAGGCCGCGGTCCGTCGGGCCAGCGAGGCCGCGACCGCAGGCGACATCGTCCTCTTGGCTCCAGCGTGCGCCAGCTTCGATCAATTCGACAGCTACGAACATCGCGGACAAGTCTTCAAGGGGCTCGTGCGGCAATTGCTGGCGAGGACGCAGGAACGCGAGCGCGCGGGCAGCAGCGCTCCTGGAGGCAGTGAGTAATGGCGAAGCGAGTCAGCGTCGACAAGTGGCTCTTCACCGTGACGCTGTTGCTGGTCTTCATCGGACTGGTCATGGTATTCAGCGCCTCGGCGGTGATGGCGAAGGAACGCTTCGGCTCGCCCTACGGCTTTCTGGTACGGCAGATGGCGTGGGCCGTAGCCGGCATCGTGTTCATGATCATCATCATGAATGTCGACTACAAGAATTTCCGCAGGCCGCCGGTGGTGTTCAGCTTCCTGGGTATCACCTCTCTGCTGTTGATTGTGGTGTTTCTGTTTCGCGACTCGCACAACACCCATCGCTGGATTAAATTTGCCGGGCTATCGTTCCAACCCTCCGAGGTGGCCAAGCCCACGCTGATTCTCTATCTGGCCTACTTCCTGGAATCGCGCTGGCAGGAGATCACCGACGTCAAGAATGTTCTGATCCCCGCCGTCGCGCCAACGTTGCTGTTTGCGCTGCTCATCGTGAAAGAGCCGGACCTGGGGACCGCGCTGGCTTGCATCGCCATCTCGACCGCGGTGCTGTTTGTTGCCGGCATGAACATGAAGTATCTGTGGTACGGGCTGGCAGCGTCAGTGTTGCCGCTCTACTTTCTGATTGTGCGCGTGCCCTGGCGATGGGCCAGAATGCAGGCGTTTCTCGATCCATTCAAAGACCCTCAGGGCAAGGGCTTCCACATCATCCAATCGATGATTGCGGTGAGCACCGGCGGCCTGACTGGACTTGGCCTGATGGAAGGTAAGCAGAAGTTGTTTTACTTGCCGGAACCGCACACTGACTTTATTTTCGCGGTCACGGCGGAGGAGTTGGGACTGTGGGGCTCGCTGCTGGTGGTCGGGTTGTTCAGCATCTTCTTGTATCGCGGCATTCGGACCGCGCTGCGCACCAACGACATGTTCGGCAAATTCCTGGCCACTGGCATCACCGCGATGGTCGTGGTGCAGGCGCTCTTTAATATCAGTGTGGTGCTTGCGCTGGTTCCGGCCAAAGGCATTCCCCTGCCGTTCATCTCCTACGGCGGTTCCTCGCTGTTCATCACCCTGGCCAGCGTTGGGGTTCTGCTCAACATATCGCAGCAAGCGGAATAGCCATGCGCGTGATTGTGGCTGGAGGCGGCACCGGCGGGCATGTTATTCCCGCCTTGGCGATCGCGGAGGAGTTGCGCTCGCGCTATCGAGCGGAAGTGGCGTTCGTCGGTACGCGGCGTGGGATTGAGACCCGTCTGGTGCCGGCGGCCGGATTTGAGCTGCGGCTGATCGAAGTGGGCGGGCTGAATCGTGTTGATCTTGCGACAAGAGTTAAGACCTTGCTCGACCTGCCCCGCGCCGCAATGGTATCGGCACAACTCATACGCGAATTTCGCCCTGACGTGATGATCGGCGTGGGCGGATACGCGTCGGGACCGGCGATGCTGGTCGCGGCCTTGATGAACATTCCCACGATCGCCTTCGAGCCGAACGTGGTTCCTGGCTTCGCCAATCGCCTGCTCGCGCCTACCATTCGGGCAGCGGCCGTGCACTTCGAGCAGACTTGCCATTACTTCCGCAACTGTCACGTGACCGGCGTCCCGGTGCGGCGCGAGTTCTTCAACGTGCCACCGCGGCCGAACGATGTGAGTCCCACGCTGCTGGTATTCGGGGGCAGTCAGGGCGCACATGCCATTAATCGCGCCGTGCTCGATGCCCTGCCGATGTTGCCGGCAGCTTTGCCCGCGATCCATATTATTCACCAAACCGGCGAACGGGATTACGCAGTGGCGCAGGATGCCTATCTGGGCGCGATGGTGTCCGCCGAGGTTTCGCCCTTCATCGACGACATGCCGGGAGCGTTTGCCCGCGCCGACTTGCTGATATGCCGGTCGGGCGCAAGCACGGTTGCCGAAGTGACCGCGGCGGGAAAGCCGGCAATCTTCATTCCCCTACCAACGGCGGCCGACGATCATCAGCGACACAACGCAGCCACACTGGCCGCGGCCGGTGCAGCCCTATTGCTGCCCCAGGCAGAGCTTTCGCCAGAGCGCCTGGTGAGGGAGGTCGTTTCCCTGCTCGGCGATTCCGCGGCCCTCACCAGAATGTCGCAGGCGGCGCGCGGCTTTGCTCATCCCGACGCGGCTGCTACCATTGCCTCTCTTGCCGCGCGCGTGGCGGGTGTCTCGAACTAACGCACGGCAGCCTAGAACATCGCTCCATGTTTGCGAAGATTCAGCGCATCCATTTTGTCGGCATCGGCGGCATCGGCATGAGCGGCATCGCCGAGGTGTTGCTTAACCTCGGGTACAAGGTATCCGGTTCCGACCTCCGCCATTCCGCAGTGACAACGCGGCTGAACGGCTTGGGCGCAATGATTTGCGAAGGTCATCGCGCGGAAAACGTTGCCGGCGCCGAAGTGGTGATTGTCAGTTCGGCCATTGCGCGCAGCAACCCGGAAGTGCTCGCGGCGCAAGCGCAGCACATTCCGGTAATCAAGCGTGCCGAGATGCTGGCTGAGCTGATGCGCCTGAAATACGGCATCGCCATCGCGGGCATGCACGGCAAGACCACGACGACATCGATGGTGGCAGCGGTACTGGCGGGGGGTGGGCTCGATCCCACGGTGGTGGTCGGCGGCCGCGTGGATGCGCTGGGCTCGAACGCACGGCTGGGCAAGTCGCAATATCTGGTCGCTGAAGCCGACGAGAGCGACCGTTCGTTCCTCAAGCTGGCGCCAATTCTCGCTGTCGTGACCAATATCGACCGCGAGCACATGGACTGCTACCGCGATATGGAGGACGTGGAGCGGACCTTCCTTCAGTTCATGAACTCGGTGCCGTTTTACGGAATGGTTGTCGCCTGCAACGACAACGACGATCTGCGGCGGCTACTGGCCGGAGTGCGGCGAAGGACCATCACCTACGGTCTGCGCGAGGACTCCGATTTTTGCATTTCCGACCTGCAATGCGGCCCAGGCAAAGAGAGCGCGGCCTTGAGCCGCTTTCGTGTGACCTATCGCGGCAACGGTCTGGGCGAGTTCGAACTCCGGGTCCCGGGTGCGCACAACATCAGCAACGCCACAGCTGCGATTGCCGTGGGAGTCGGACTCGACATGCAGGTAGAGGAGATTCGGCGCGCGTTGGCGCAATTCAACGGGGTTGACCGCCGCTTTCAGTTGCTGGGCAGCGCCGATGGCGTAAGTGTCATCGACGACTATGGACATCATCCCACGGAAATTCGAGCAACACTGGCGGCGGCCCGGCAATGCGGATTCCAGAAGGTGCATGTCATCTTTCAGCCGCATCGCTACACGCGAACCCAGTTGCTGCTGGACGAATTCGCGACGGCTTTTCGCGACGCCGATTCCGTGCTGGTGCTCGACATCTATGCCGCCAGCGAGCCTCCGATTCCTGGAATTACCGGCGAACTTCTCGCTAATCGCATCACGGAGAACGGCGGCCAGGAAGCGTTATACGTTTCTTCTTTTGCCGAAGCGGTGGAACTGGCGACTAGCGCGGCGAGTCCAGGAGACATGATTCTGACTCTCGGCGCAGGAAGCATCTTTCAGCTTGGGCCGCAGTTGCTGGAGCACTTGCAGAGCCGGATGTCGAAGTCCGGCGAGCTTTAAGCGCCGCTCCGTTTACCTTTGTGGTTCCATCGCGCGCATGCGTGCGTCCCAGTAGAAAAGCGTCTCCGAAATCCATCACAAAACAGTTATAGTGAGGCGAATGGCCGCAGGTGGCAGCCATTTCATTCCGTTTTCATGGCGCGCAAAAACTCATCGGCAATATCGGAAGACGAGCTTGAGGAAGCCGCAAGCGAGTCGGCACGGCGTGTCCGGCACGACGACGAGTCGCCGCTTGATGCGCGCATGCTCGACCTCGACGATGAGGCTGAATCCCCCTTTCTGCGGGGGCAGAAACGCGTTCCCGTTCGCCGTGGGGCACTGCCGCGCAAGGCCGCAAGCCGAGTTAAGGTCGTCCTCATCCTCTTGTGTATTGGGATCGGAATCGCCGTGGTGGGGATTGCGGTGCAGCGCTACGGAACAGGATCGTGGCGCTTTCGCCTCGATTCCAGCGACAACATCGCGATCTCCGGCACCAACAACGTAAGCCGCGCGCAGGTCCGAAATGTGATGGCCAGCGACATCGATCGCAATGTCTTCTTTGTCCCTCTGGAGGAACGCAAGCAGCAACTGGAGCAGATTCCCTGGGTGCAGTCGGCGTCGGTGATGCGACTGCTGCCCAACCGGCTGAAGATCGACATCACGGAACGCACTCCCGTGGCCTTTGTCGAAATCGGTTCGCACATCGCGCTGATCGATGCCAGCGGCGTCATCATGGAACTTCCGGCAGGCCAGACCATGAAGTATTCGTTTCCCGTGGTGGTGGGTATCTCGGACAGTGACCCGCTTTCGACTCGCGCGGCGCGGATGAAAATCTATTCGCAGTTCACCCGGGAGTTGGACTCCAGTGGCGGGCACTATTCGGCCGACATCAGCGACGTCGATCTGGCCGATCCATACGACATAAAGGCAACGGTCACGGACCCCCACGGCGCGGTGCTGGTGCATCTGGGTCCGTCGAATTTTTTGGAGCACTTCAAGGTATATGTTGCGCACGTGCAGGAGTGGCGCACGCAGTTCAGGAAACTTGAATCCGTGGATTTGCGTTACGACCATCAGGTGATCGTCAATCCGGATTCGCCCGCGGCAGGAGTGCCGCAGGGAGCAACCAATACTCCGGCCAGCGCCGGCACTGCGACGACGCCACCACCTGCACAGAACATGACGGCTGCGCCAAGCAAAGCGAAGAAGCATACGTAAATCATGGGAAGCCAAACTGAGAACCTGCTCACGGTGATTGACGTCGGTAGCGCCAAGACGTGCGTTATCGTCGCCGAGGTAAATGACTACGCGCTGCGCTATCGCGGGCATGGCATCTCCGATTCGCGCGGCATGCGCAAGGGCGTGATTGCCGATCTCGACAAAGCCGTAGACTCCATCAAGAAGGCCGTGGAAGAGGCCGAGAACGTGGCCCAAGTGCCGGTGGAGCATGCCGTGGTAGGCGTGGCCGGCTCGCACATTCGCGGCGTCAACAGCCACGGAGGCATCACTCTGGGCTCGCGCTCGCGGGAGATCAGCCGGGATGATGTGCGCCTGGCCGTCGAGAAGGCACGCAGCATCGCAATGCCCGACGATCGCGAGGTGCTGCACTTGTTGCCGCAGGAGTTCATCCTCGATGGTCAGGGCGGCGTGCGCGATCCCGCAGGGCTGATGGGAAGAAAGCTGGAAGTGCGGGTCCACATCGTCACCGGTGGCGGCACCGCAACCCAGAACGTGATCTCCGCCGTCAATCGCGCCGGGATCCACGTGAATGACACGGTGTTCGAAGCGCTGGCCTGCGCTGATTCCGTGCTGCAAACCGACGAGCGCGAGTTAGGCGTCTGCCTGGTAGACATCGGCGCCGGTTCGACCGACCTCATTGTCTACTACGAGGGCGTCGTGATCCACACCGGCGCAATTCCGATTGGCGGCGATCACTTCACCAACGACGTTGGCGTCGGCTTCCAGACGCCGCTGCCGGATGCAGAGAACATAAAGAAGATGTTCGGCTGCGCCATCGTCACGCGCATTCCTGAGGGCAACGAGATTGAAGTGCCCTCGGTCGGTGACCGGCCGTCGCGACTGATGCAGCAGCGCATGCTAGGCGAGATTCTGGATCCACGCGCCCGCGAGCTGATGGAGTTGCTGCGCGATCATCTGCGGCAGGCGGGCATTTCCGAATTGCTGGGCGCAGGGCTGGTGCTTACCGGCGGCGGGTCGCGGCTGAACGGCCTGCTCGAAGTTGCAGAAGATATCTTGCGCCGGCCGATTCGCCAGGGTTATCCCGTGCCCATCGCCAAGCTGCCGTCGCAGTTGCTGGAGCCGGAATTCGGGACCGTGATCGGCATGGTGCTGTATGGACACCGGGCGCGGCAGGCGCGCATGAATCTTGATCGCGGATTGGGCGCGAAGATCAAAGCCCTATTTGCCAGGCAGGGCGTGTAAAAGACGCTGTTCGCTATTCGCCTTTCGCCAATGGAGTATGAAGCACGAAAGGCCCAGCGCCAGAGGCGCGGAATAGTTTAGCCCAGCACGTAGCGGAGCGGAGTGCTGGGTCGATCGCAAAGTTAGTGACAGAGTCCCGTAGGGACGGCACAGAGTTTTCCAGTGAAGAAGAACCTATAGGATGACAACCCGACAACATCATAACTAGGTTTCTGTGGGGTAGATATGATTGAAGATTTCAACGACAAGAACCAGCCGGAAAGCGACATTCGAATTCACTTCAACGAAGAGCTGCTGAACAGCGCCAAGATCAAGGTTATTGGCGTGGGCGGCGGCGGCGGCAACGCGGTCAATCGCATGATTGAGTCGCGCCTGGAAGGCGTGGAGTTCGTGGTTGCCAACACCGATCTCCAGGCGCTAAAAGGCTGCAAGGCGCCGGTGAAGATCCAGCTTGGCGTGAAGCTCACGAATGGCCTGGGCGCAGGCGCCAACCCCGAGGTCGGGCGCAAGGCGGCGCTGGAAGACGCCGACAAGATCATTGAGGCGCTGGAGGGTGCGGACATGGTGTTCGTGACCACCGGGCTCGGGGGTGGCACGGGCACAGGCTCGGCCCCGATCATAGCCTCGCTGGCGAGTGAGATGGGCGCGCTGACGGTCGCAGTGGTGACCAAGCCGTTCGCGTTCGAGGGCAAGCGCCGCCAGAACCAGGCCGAGCGCGGGTTACAGGAACTGATCGACTCGGTCGACACCACTGTCGTGATTCCAAACGAAAAGCTGCTGGCGGTGGCCAAGGACGCCGGGTTCTTCGAGTCCTTTCGCGTGGCCGACGATATTCTGCGGCAGGCAGTGCAAGGCATCTCCGACATCATCACCATTCCCGGCATCATCAACCGCGACTTCGCCGACGTAAAGACCATCATGGCCGGCATGGGCTATGCGGTGATGGGCACGGCGACCGCGAAGGGCGAAGGCCGTGCGACTCTGGCGGCTCAGGCCGCGATTGCGTCGCCGCTGCTGGAAGCTGGCGCGATCGATGGCGCACGCGGCATCCTCATCAACATTACCGGCTCCAGTTCTCTGAGGCTGGCGGAGGTGAATGAGGCTTCCACCATCATCCAGAGCGCCGCCCACGAGGATGCCAACATCATCTTCGGCGCCGTGCTCGACGAAAAGATGAAGGACGAGGTGAAGATCACGGTAATCGCTACCGGCTTTAAGGAGGTGCGCCCGCGGCGCGAGCACTCCGAGCCAGCAACCTCGCTTCATAGTGCACGGGCAGCCGCAGCCAGCGTAAACGCGACCTACGAAGTGGCGGCGATGCGCGAGACGAAAACACCAGTGAGTCCCGATCCCATCAAAGTTCCGGAGGCGGAGATGCCGGTGCCCGAGCACCCGCGCACAGCGTCCTATCTTCCGGACAATTTCGATGAGATTGATTCGGAAATCGTTCGCCACGCTGAGCCGTTAGAGGAGACTCTACGCCGGCAGAACGCCGCGCCGGAGCCGATAGATACGGTGAGCAGCAGCGTCGAGATCCGTTACGATACGGACGATCTGGAAATTCCGGCATTCCTGAGGAAACGCGCAGAAGGCTGAGGCTAAATCACGCTTGGCATCGTCGGCCGCACAGCCCGGAAACGAAGAGCGCGTCCTGAGCTCCCAGGAACGCGCTCGATTTGTCTGATCAGACCAGCTCTTACTTGATGATGTTCTTGCCAAACCCGAACTTCGTACCAATCGAGAGTCGCACGCTGTTCCGAGGCCCATCCAGTATGTTCGAGAAAAAGTTATAGCGAGCATAATCGACGGTGGCGCGTATCCCGAAGTGCGGATTGATCTCCCATGTGGCGCCGCCTCCAACCCCGTAAAACACTACCGTGTCAGACTTTGACAGACTCCCATTCAGCAGGCCTTTCACAACCGCTTGGACATACGGATTGTCTGACGTGGAGGCGAAATTTGCGTGCAAAGCGCCGAGGGCCGGACGCGCAAACAAGGTTACGTATTTGAAATGGCGGTAATTGAATTGCGGTCCTCCTTCATACGTTTGGGTAGAAGAATTGTAAGGGACCGCCGGTACAAAACCAGGCGGCAGTAACGGCAGAATCTGCGCTAACTTTTCCTGCGTGGCCAGGTTCAGATCGTTCGGCACCAGCGTGCTGTGTCCCGTAAAGGTGCTGAAATCAAAACCGAGCGTCAGCCAGCTGTTGTAGTTGTATCCGAAGTCGCCATCAAATCCGCGCTGCGCCAGATTCAACGACGGCGTGCTCAGGTAGGAATAGCCGCCAAAAGCGGCGAATTGCGTGACTTCGGTTTGTTGCGAAAAACCAGTGAGAGCGGTTAGAAAAACAAAAAGGATAACAACGGCGGAGAAAGTCTTAGGCCGCATGAAAAAATCTCCTTGCCAATCGCCCTTAGGTTCGGGAAGTCGGCCAAATAAAATGACTTAAGTTTGGGCGCCGAGGTGACACACGGATCTTTTCCACAAAAGGTTACAAACCAGCGAAAATCGACTGCGCCTGATCCAGTATGCTCCTGCCGCCCGGCTCGATTCAGCAACCAAACATGCAATCTTTCCAAACATTCCCGAATTGGTTCGGCTAAGTAATGACCCGAATTCCATTGGGCCTAGGGTACTGTAACCTAGTCGCAACACACAATATAGGCGAGGCCTTGCGACTTTTGTGGTAGAGGGGGTCGCGGGCAACTGTCGTGAAAATCGCTCGCCCTATCTGGCTGCTTGAGCCATGGCCAGGCGCTTGGCGATGATGGCATAGGCGGATGCGTTGAAGGCCAGACCGATATGCGTACCGTGCACTTCGAAGTCGTTTTTGCAATTGCCGGTCATGCAGTATCGCCAATCGGCCACTCCGTCGTTGCGGGTGTAGATGGCGGTCTCCAGCACGGCACTGGGCAGTTTGCGGCGGAGCGAGGAGAGAAAATCGCAGGTGCATCGTCCCGTATAGCACAGGGGGAGTACGCTGGGCCCGTGTTGCTGCAAAATCTGTTTGCGCACGGATTCGGCAGCGTGCAGGATGGTTCGATGAACGACCGTGCCGCGAAACGGCGACGCCAAACTAATCACCGACGCAATATCGTGGGGGCGCTGGCCCGCCACAGAACGCGCGATCACGCCTCCGAGGCTGTGCCCGATCAGATGAATCTTCCTCCCGGTGTCGTCGAGTGCTCTTGCCATGTTGTCGTTCAGGCGCTGCTGGATGAGTAAATTAGGACACTCCGCATTCAGCCCGATTCCCGAAAAGTATGGCCGATAGCCGATGCGGCCAAGCCATGAATGCAGCTGAGTGAGGTAGGCGTCGGTTCCCAGAAATCCCGGCACCAGGACAATGGCAGACCCGTCGCCACGGGGTATGCCGAGGCCGTAATAAACGGGAGAAGAGTGCAGCAGCAGGAGGTCGGCTGCAAAGAGAGCTTCTTTCCAGATGGTGATGTCGGCTTCGGCGGTTTCCTGCTGAAAGGTTCGGGCCGGCGGAGGGGCCATAGACGAGCTGTGCTCTCCCTGTCTCGTTTGGTTGGAACTGCCCGTCCGCAAGTTCAGCGAAAAAATTCGGTAGACACCGAAATTGTTCCGGATCGGCTTCCGGGTGATTAGTGTAGATACAACGACCGTGGGTTGCCAATAAGAATCTACGCCTCTGCAACCTTGCAGGTACGAGGGGGCTATCGGTGGGTCAGGCGATCGGTCAACCGCCAGGCGGTTCGAACTGGCCAGTAGAAATGAATTGACGTGCCGCCTTGGGGACGGCACGTCAATCAGGTGCTCGCGCCTCCCGGTTTAGAGGCAATGCGACACCTTACAGCGTAGCGTCTGCTTATTTACACGGCCGCGTGTGCCGGGTGCACCTTGATGGTACGCGCCGGACGCTTGTGGTGCGTGTTGGTTTTGCTCGCATGCTTGGTTTCCGGACGATGCATCACGGTATCGATCAAGGCCTTTTCCGCTGAGACAAAGTTCTTGACGCCTTCCCGGGTTAGATCGGGTATCGGAATGAACGGAAACGGCGCAATCAGGTTCATGGTCCTGCCCGCGGCCCGCATACCTACATTCACTTGCTTGCCGGCCACGTCAATCAGTTTCTTCTGGGCGTCGATGAATGCTTCCGTGGCTTCTTTGGCCAGCTCGGTGAGTTCGGTCTTCTTCGTCCGTTTCACTGGTTCCTTGCCGCCGGTCACCTTCGACGTCTCTTCGGCGATCATGTCAAGAAACTTCTTCTGGGTGTGAACAAAAGTATCCATCGCCTCGCGGGCCGCTTCGACCAGGCCTTCGCCGTCGAAGCCCTTGCCCTCTTTGACTGCGGTCAGCCAGGTGTGGGTGTGCTTGCCGGCCATCTTGAGGAAGTCCTGCTGCATGTCGACGAAGCTGTCGAAACCGCGCTGGGCAAACTCCGTAGCGGCGACAGCCGGTGTGTAACCGGCAACCCGCTCCTTCACGCCGTCGGTTACGATTTCATACTCTTTCCGCACCAGGCCGAGAAGCAACTTCTCGCCCTCAATGAAATTCGATATGGCTTCGCCGGCCAGCTCGCTGGCGATGGCTACCGGACAAAAATCGGGATTGGCGAAGCGGCCTCGGACCAGTTTTACAGCGTTAGTGTTCTGGGTGATGGCCAGGTCCACCAGGATGCGCTGGGTGGCAAAGAAATTCTCGACTCCCTGCTGCACCCATCCGGACAGCAGAGATACAAAGGATGAATCCCCGATGTGGACTGCGGAGGACTCGGGCTTACCATTTCTAGGCATAATAACCTCCGATTTGCTGCGACGCAGCATCAGCTACACGCTAGTATTTTCGCTAGCACATGTCAAGTATTATGTGAGAGGATTGTGCATCGCAACAGGAGAACGCGCCGATGGACACCGGCATGGTGGTGATCAAGAAGTACGCAAACCGCAGACTATACGACACTTCCCACAGCCGCTACATCAATCTTGAGGATATTGCGGCGCTGGTCCGAAACGGGAAGGAGGTGCAGGTTGTGGATGCCGGCACGGGCGACGACATCACCCGCGTCACCCTGACCCAGATCATCGTGGAGGATGCGAAGGGCCAGCCCGCAGGTCTGCCGCTCGAACTCCTGCGGCAACTCATCGTGACCACCGATCACGTCGGCCAGGAATTCATCATGTGGTATCTGAAGTCGGCCTTCGAGAGCTATCAGAAAGTACAGAGCTCGCTCCAGGACCGCCTCAGCCAGGTGCAGTCTGCCGCGCTGTCGCCGCTGCAAATGGTGAAGAACCTGCTGCCCAGTTCGGACGCGCCGAAGAGCAGCGCAGACAATCCGGAACTGGTTGAAATGCGCCAGCGAATTGCTGAGCTTGAAATGCAGCTGCAAAAGTCGAAGGCGCGTAAGAAGCGGAGCCCAAGAAAATCGTAAAGCCCGGTTCGCTGAGGCGGCCGGAGTATTGGGCTGCGCACAATCGCTTGTGCCGCGTTACCTTGACAATCGCCGGGTGCGGGTACACGATTCGCTTAGAGCCCAGTTCAGCAAAGCACTGCGCACGGGCAGCCATGAGGGGACGATGGAGAAGGCGCTGGGTTTGGCCATGACGGGTGGCGGCGCTCGCGGGGCTTATCAGGCGGGCGTCCTGAAACGCATAGGGGAGATCAAACGGGTCCAGGCTCACGGCAACCCTTTTCCTATCATTGGTGGAGCATCGGCCGGGGCAATCAATGGTTCTGCGGTTGCCGCAGGCAGCGACGACTTTGCCCAGGTAACGAACCTTCTTGCGCAGCTTTGGGCTGGCCTCAAACCTTCTGACATTTTTCGTTGTGATCTCTTGTCCCAGGCCCATAACTCTCTGGTCTGGATATTAGATCTGTCCTTTGGAGGAGCTCTCGGTGGAGGCAACGCGCGGTCGCTGTTGGACGCGACTCCGCTGCGCCACTTTCTCAAGACCCACCTCGATTGCAGCCGGATCCAGGACAACATCAAACGAGGCAATCTTTACGCCCTTGCTATCTCGGCGACCAATTACAGCTCGGGGAAAAGCTATCTCTTCATTCAGGGCGCCAAGGGCCACCCGATGTGGAACCGGAGCCGGCGCGTCACCCTGGCGACGAAAATCACGGTAGAGCATATTTGCGCCTCGGCCGCCATTCCGTTGGTCTTCCAACCGATACGGCTCGAAACCGAACTGGGCTGGGCATTCTTCGGCGACGGCTGTTTGCGCCTTCAGCAACCGCTGAGTCCGATCATTCGTCTGGGCGCGGAAAAGATTTTCGCTATAGGTGTGCGCTGCGAAAGTCTCGAACACCAGGAAGAAGCTCCAGACCAGAAGGACCCTTCGCTGGCGCAAGTGATGGGAGTTCTTTTCAACGTTATGTTTCTTGATCATCTGGCTACCGATGTTGAGCACCTGGAGCGGTTGAACCAGTTGATGAGCAGCGGGCACATCAGTCAGCTTGGCATTGATGGGTGCGAGCAGATGCGGCCCTTGACCGTGCTTCAAGTCGCTCCTTCGGTGAACTTGACCGAAGTGGCGGCCCAGCACCAGAAGGATATGCCGTATCTCATCCAGTATTTTGTCAATAGTCTGGGACGGGATGCGGCTTCGTGCTCAGACTTGATGAGCTATCTGCTGTTCACGCCAAAGTACACGCGCGAACTGATCCAGCTTGGTTACCACGACGCCGACAGACGGATTGACGAAATTGAAGACTATCTCTTTTCTTCGGATGACGGAGCCGGCAAGGGCGCAGCGGGCGCCTCGCGATACGGCAAGTCGCGCGCGGCAGAATCGGCGCCACGACGCAGCACAAGCCCGGTACGCTCGCGCGGGTGACCCTGCGGAACCGATAGCGCACAGCTTTGCCGATTCGGCAGGCACCAACGAAGATCGCATTATCGAGTATTCCATGGCGCAGACCGCCAACGTCGTGCAGTTGAAGCCCCGGACGCTACAGGCGTTCGAGAGCTACATCATCCAGGCTGAAACGGGGATGGAACCATCGCTGCACGGAAGCAGCGCGTTTCTGTGGTCCGACAGCAACTCGCAACGGGCGCAGCAGGTCCGGCTGGGACACATTGTCGCCCAGCTGTGGGCGGGCGAAGCGCCGGTCAAAGTTCCGAATGGGCTGATTCACGACTGGATCGGCGCAGCGTTTGTTCCGGACGCAACGGTGGAGCAGGCTTTGGCCCTGGTGCAGAACTACGATAACCACAAGAACATCTACCAGCCGGATGTACTCGACTCGCGGCTTATCAGCCGTGATGGCAACGATTTCAAGATCTTCATGCGGCTGCTGAAGAAGAAGATCATCACCGTGGTCCTCGACACTGACCACGACGTGCACTATGCGGAGATCGACACGAACCGCTGGTCGTGCCGCTCCTACACTACGCGCATTGCCGAGGTGGAAGACGCGGGCACTCCACAAGAGCGCGTACTGGAGCCCGATACCGGCTACGGCTTCCTGTGGCGCCTTTACTCCTACTGGAAGTTCGAGGAGAAGATCGGCGGGGCTGGGTCCGCGAGCGAACGCCATACTTCCGCTCATAAAAGTGGCGGAGTCTACATCGAGTGCCGCGCCATTTCCCTGACGCGCGACATCCCGCTTGGGCTGGGATGGGTCATCGAGCCGATTATCCGCAAGCTGCCTCAGGAGTCGCTAAGCCACACCCTGGAATGCACGCGCAACGCACTGCTGACCACTCCCTGAGCCGTTTACGCTCCCACCAGTTCCAGTACTTCGGTCGGCCTTGGTCCAGGAATGGCTTCGGTCACCTGCACAGGCTCGGGCGGCGGCTGGCTCGTTACCGCCTTGGAAACTTTGATTGGAGCCTTCCGCGCACTGCGTTTAGCCGGGCCCTTGACTGGTCCCGCGGCGGCAGGGACCTTTGGTGTTGCCTTCGCCTTGACTCTCGATTTCGATGCCTTGGGCTTCGTTACCAGCGGTATCGTACGGCTTGTGCCCGTCCGCGTGGAAGGTTCCGGCACGGGCGGCTGCACCTGGAGGTTCGCGCTGGCATCTCGCAGTTCAGCACAACTCACGGCTACAAACGTCTCCAGGTTCTCCGGATCCGGCACGGCATTCACGTCGCACGTGAATCCGAAATACGCCACGCCGTTATAGCTGAGGATGGCGCAATTGACGCCCATTTCGCCGCCGATCGGCACATAGGGATACCAGGACAGCATCTTGTGGCCCAGCAGATAAAGCGGCACCTGCGGCCCGGGAATATTGGTGACGATGGTGTTGCACAGACTGAGCGGCAGTTGGCTGACGACCGGACCGACGGCGGCCCAGACAGCACTGGGAACGGTGGAAAACAATCCGCCGGCAAAGCCCACCAATTCGGCGGCGCGGGACCGCTTAAGCAACTCCATGTGCTCCCGCACAAAGGCAAACAGCTTCAATGGATCGCGAATATCGAGCGGGAGCGTCACGGGAAGGAAGGTGATGCGATTGCCAAGCTCTTGCGCGCTGCCGTTGCCACGAACGTTGACTGGGATCATGATTCGGGCCGAGCGCCCCTTCACGCGCGTGCCGCGCAGCTCCGTATAACGCCGGATGGCAGCCGTCATGACGGCAAGGATGACATCGTTCACGGTGCCGCCGCAGCGTTGACGGATGGCCTTGATGTCCGCCATGGGGAACCCAGTCCAGCCAAACTTCTGCGGTCCCCGACAAATAACGTTGAACGGGAGACGCTCAGCGGGACCGGCGATCTCCGGCACAACCTTCATCAGGTCGGTCAGCGGCCCGCTGGAATTAGCCGTCATCTCTTGTGCGATTTTCAGTACCTCAGACTGGAGCGTAAGCGCACCAGTGACGGCGGAGAAGTACGACTTCAGCAGCCCATCAAGCAGTTGAGCCCCGGCGTCGCGGGAGGGCGCTGCCGGCGATGCCGGCTTCTTGTGCGGCACCGGCTGCGGCACCGGGCTTGGATCCATCAGGACATTCATCATGGCCAGCCCGGCTATCCCGTCGGCCAGACAATGGTGAATGCGGACGATCAGCGCAGTGCGGTTGCCTTCCAGTCCGCGCACCAGCGTCAGGTCCCATAAGGGCTTCTGCCGGTCGAGGTGGGTGCTCACAATCTTCGAAGCCAGGGCCTTCAGGTCGCGCTCCGTTCCGTGGCGCAGATTCACCTGGTGGATATGATTGCGAATGTCGAAGTCGGGGTCGAACTGCCAGCTCGGCAAGCCGATATTGAGCGGCGGAAAGACAACGTGCTGGCGATAGCGTGGGACCAAGGGGAGTTTGGACTCGACAAAGTCGCGGCACGCTTTGAGCGGGATCGCGCCCTCGAATACGCTGACGCTGGCAATGCTCAACGGTTGTCCCGGGCGCTCAAGGTACAAAAACAAGGCGTCTCCCCAGGAGAAAGAATTGTTTGGCTGTGACTCCGGCATGATGGCTCCCTACCCAGATGGGCAATCGGCATCCTTCGTATTTCCATGATGGCGGGACGGCGACCGGACCCGCAGTGACAGATGACCAATTTGGGAGTGATTCCCATTTCGGGAATCACCGCCAACCGCGTCTCGCGTCACCGTAAGAATGATCTTTTTGTGAGATGTTGAAGAGGACACGCCCCAGGCCCGTATGCCCAGCTGCTCTCATGAATACGATTTCGACTTCATCGTAGTCGGCTCCGGATTCGGCGGCAGCGTCACGGCCCATCGGCTCACAGAAAAAGGCTACAGGGTAGCGGTGATGGAAATGGGGCGCCGCTGGACGCCGGAAAACCTTCCCCGCACCAGTTGGTCACTGCATCGCTGGTTCTGGCGGCCGAGTCTGGCCCTGCGCGGCTTCTTCAGCATGAGGTTCTTCCGCCACGTCACCATATTGCACGGCTGCGCTGTCGGCGGCGGGTCCATCACGTATGCCAGCACGTTGTTACGTCCTCCTGACAAGGTTTGGGACAGCGGATCGTGGAACGGCCTGGCTGATTGGAAGGCGGAGATGCCGCAGCACTACGACGCTGCGTCACGCATGCTGGGCGTCATCGAGAACAGAATTCTTGGTCCCGCCGATCGACTCCTGGAGCGCGTTGCCGACGCGGTTGGAGTGGGCAACACCTTTTATCGCACCCGGGTCGCGATTTTCGAGCCGCCAGAGGGACAGCCCGGCGGAGTAACCTTTCCCGATCCATTTTTTGGCGGCGAAGGACCGGCGCGTACCACCTGTACAGCGTGCGGCGGCTGCATGATGGGCTGCCGTCACGGGGCGAAGAACACGCTTGACCTGAACTATCTCTATCTTGCCGAGAGGCACGGCGCAAGAGTTTTCGCCGAGACCAGAGTCGTCGACGTTCGTCCGCTCGACGGCATTTCCGATGGCAGCAGCGGATACGAGGTCCGCACCGTCAACTCAACCGCCCGTTTCAATCGCAATGCCCGCCGCTTCACCTGCCGCGGAATTGTTTTCTCCGCCTCGTCGTTGGGCACCATGGAGCTGCTCTTCCATCTGAAAGATAAAGGCTCGCTGCCGGCGATCAGCAGCCAGCTTGGCCGATATGTGCGCACCAATTCCGAATCGCTGCTTGGAGTGCGCGTGCCGGGCTCGAAACAGGACCTGTCGAAGGGTGTCGCGATCGGATCGGGGATTTACATCGACGAGCATACGCACATTGAGGCGGTGCGCTATCCCGAAGGCTCCGACACCATGAGCTTGCTGACGACCATCCTGACCGGCGGCCGTCCCGGCCCGGGACGGGTTGCGCTCTGGCTGCGGAATCTCAGCGTGTCCCTGCTGTTACACCCTTGGCGGACGATGCGGTTACTGTTGCCATTTGGCTGGGCGCGGGAGTGTGTGATCCTGCTCTGCATGCAGGCCCAGGATGGCCACATCGATATGCGTTGGGAGCGGCACCTGTTCTGGCCATTCCGCAAATTCCTAGTGAGCCGTGGCAGCAAAGTGCCCACGTTCATTCCGGCGGCCAACGAATTCGCCGAAAAGTTTGCGCGGCTCGCCGCTGGTACTGCCATGAGTATGCTGCCGGAAATTCTCTTCAACGTTCCAGGTACGGCCCACTGCCTGGGAGGTGCGATCATCGCCGACTCGCCCGCCAACGGCGTGGTTGACTTCCGCAATCGAGTCTTCGGCTACAGAAACATGTATGTTTGCGATGGCTCGGTGGTGGCCGCGAATCTGGGCGTAAATCCCAGCCTGACAATCACCGCTCTGACAGAGCGAGCCATGAGCTTCATCCCGCCAGCCCCGGAAGCAACCTGGAGTGACGCTGCTGAGGTAGTGCTGCAGAGCCGATAGATCCGATGTCTGGCTTTTCAGCAACTTCTTGAGTGGACGTCTCGTAACTGCCGTTCACGTCAAGAATGCTCAGGGCACCTTTTGTCACAAAAGGCAAAAGTGCTAGATTCGCTCCCATGGTCTTTGCCCTCAAACCGGGCCGGCGAAAGATGCGTCTGCTGCCACTGATTGCGGCCACGTACTTTATGGTGGCGGGCGGCCCTTATGCAATCGAGGACATTCTGGGCGGCGCAGATTATGGCAGAGCCATCGTCATTCTGCTCGTGCTACCCGTGTTTTGGAGCCTGCCCACTGCGCTGATGATCGGCGAACTGGCCAGCGCCATCCCCGCCGAGGGTGGTTTTTACGTCTGGGTACGGCGCGCCCTCGGCCCGTTCTGGGGCTATCAGGAGAGTTGGCTGTCGCTCTCGGCCAGTGTCTTCGATATGGCCATCTATCCAGCCATCTTTGTGCTTTATCTCGGCCGATTCGACCATGCGTTGACTGCCGGTTGGCACGGCTATGTGTGGTCGATAGCTGTGGTGGCGGCCTGTTGCTTGTGGAACCTGCGTGGTGCGCCCGCTGTCGGCGAAGGCTCCGTCGGCTTGTTCGTTCTCTTGCTGGCTCCATTCGCGGTCTTCGTGGCTATGGCCTTGTGGCGTGGCTTTACGACCCATCCGGCCGTGCACTGGGGGCAGACCGGCTCCAAAGCCGTTCTTTCGACCGCGATTCTGGTGGCCATGTGGAATTACATGGGCTGGGACAACGCGTCCACGGTAGCTCAGGAGGTGGAGAATCCTCAGCGCAACTATCCTCGCGCCATGGTCGCCGCCACGCTGCTTGCCGCTGTCACCTACGTTCTTCCGCTCCTGGCTATGGCGCTGGCCGGGCTTTCTGGGAACAACTTCTCGACCGGTGACTGGGTGGTTGCGGCGGCAAAAATAGGAGGTTCCTGGCTCGGCTTGGGCGTGACCGTTGGCGGCCTCATCTGCGGGATCGGAATGTTCAATGCTTTGATGATGAGCTACACGCGACTGCCGATGGCGATGGCAGAAGATGATATGCTGCCGCGATTCCTGGCCCGGCGCAACCATCGAGGCGTACCCTGGGTCAGCGTGCTCGTCTGCGGACTGGCCTGGGCGTTGGCGCTTAAGCTGCCGTTTGAGAGGCTCATCTCGATTGACCTCATACTTTATGGATCAAGCCTGTTGTTGGAATTTGTCTCGCTAGTCGTATTGCGTCTTCGCGAACCGGATCTGGTCCGGCCCTTCCGAGCCGGCAACCTTGTCTTCGCCTGCGCGCTGGGTATCGGTCCGGCAGCGCTGATTGGATATGCTCTCTACGCGTCTCGTGGAGAGAAGCTGATGGGCTCCATCTCCTCGATTTCATTCGCTGTGTTTGTGGCCCTGCTGGGTCCGGTACTGTACTGGCTCATGGCCGCGCCCCTGGCACGACGACGGCTGGCGGCCGCGTCGCCAGCCGAATAAGTCCGCGACTCACCTCGCGTGGGATTTGCGACAAAGCAAATCGTAAGCTCACGACCACTGGAAATCCTTTTACCGATTCGTAATGAAGGGCTCGCGCGTGACGCCACTCGCTCACCTGTATTACCCTTCTTGCACGTTTTTTGGAGGGGTGATGAACAAATCCTATGACGCCATCATCATCGGCACCGGACAAGCCGGCCCATTTCTAGCAATACGAATGGCAAAGGCTGGCCGCAAAGTCGCCATCATCGAGCGCGGCTTGTTTGGCGGGACCTGCGTCAACACTGGCTGCATCCCCACCAAGACCCTGGTGGCCAGCGCCCGCGTGGCCTACATGGCTCGCCGCGCCGCGGAGTTCGGCGTCAACATCGGCGATGTCAAGGTCGACATGAAGAAGGTGAAGGCGCGTAAGGACACGATACAGCGGCCATCTCAGCAAGGCGCGGAAAGCCGCCTCCGTGAGCAACCTAACATCGATGTCTACAAAGGCCAAGCCCGCTTCGAGGCGCCGCATGTTGTGGCAGTCGGTCACGACCGTCTCACCTCTGACCAGATCTTCATCAACGTCGGCGGCCGCGCCAGCGTCCCTCCCATCCGTGGTCTTGACCAGATCCCATACCTCGACAACTCATCGATGATGGCTGTCGACTTCCTGCCCGAGCACCTCATCGTCGTCGGCGGGAGCTACATTGGATTGGAGTTCGGCCAGATGTACCGCCGCTTCGGCAGCAAGGTCACGATCCTACAGCGCGAGTCGCGGCTTATCCCTCGCGAAGACCCCGACACTTCCGATGCGATCAAAGACATTGTGGAGCGCGAGGGCATCACGGTTCGCCTCAACGCCACTTGCATCACCCTGGAGAAGCGCGGCGAGCAAGTAGCCGCGGGAGTCGACTGTACGGCGAATCCGGCGCCCGTTATTGGATCGCATGTGCTGATCGCAGCTGGACGCCGTCCCAACACCGACGACCTCGGCCTCGATAAGGCTGGCGTCGCGCAGGACAAGCACGGCAACATCACGGTCGACGACCAACTGCGGACCAACGTGCCGGGCATTTGGGCCCTCGGCGACTGCAACGGCCACGGCGGATTTACTCACACCTCCTACAACGACTTCGAAATTGTGGCTGGCAATCTGCTGGACAACGATCCCCGCCGTCTCAGCGATCGCATTCTCGCCTACGCCCTGTATATCGATCCGCCGCTGGGCCGCGCCGGGATGACCGAGGCTGATGTGCGCAAGTCGGGCAGGAAAGCGCTCATGGGAAAATACCTGATGTCGGATGTGGGCCGCGCCAAAGAAAGAAGCGAGACCCAGGGCTTCATGAAGGTGATGGTCGACGCCGAAACCAGGCAGATCCTGGGCGCAGCCATTCTGGGCGTGGGAGGCGACGAAGCCATTCACTCGCTCCTCGACATCATGTACGCCAAGGCCCCCTACACTGTGGTATCCCGGGCCATGCACATCCATCCCACAGTGTCAGAGTTGATTCCGACGATGCTCCAGGATTTGAAGCCGATGTCGTAACGCAACAGTCTATTCACCACGGAGGCACAGAGGACACGGAGTATTATTTTCAATCGTGTTATCCGTGATCTCTGTGTCTCCGTGTTCTCCGTGTTCTCCGTGTCTCCGTGGTGAATACAGCCGCTCCTCAGTTCTCCAGTATCATCTATGCCTATGGACGTTGCCATCCAATGTCGCGGTCTGCGCAAGACCTACGACGGCAAGATCGAAGCCGTCCGCGGACTCGATCTGACGATCAATATGGGCGAATGTTTCGGGCTGCTGGGGCCGAATGGAGCGGGAAAGACCACGACCATCGAGATCCTCGAGGGTCTGCTGGAGCCGACATCTGGCGAGGTCGAAGTTCTCGGCAGGACGTGGCAGTCACACCCGCGCGAGTTGCGTGAATGGCTGGGCATCTCGCTCCAGGAGACACGGCTCTCCGAAAAGCTCACGGTTCGCGAGACCCTGCAACTTTTCTCCAGCTTCTACCGGCGTCCTACGCCGGTGGAGGCGGTGCTTGAGGAACTCTCGCTGCAAGAGAAGGCCGATGCGTTAGTCGGCAAACTGTCAGGCGGTCAGAAGCAGCGGCTGGCTGTGGCAACTGCACTGGTGGCCGATCCCAAAATTCTCTTTCTCGACGAGCCGACGACCGGACTTGATCCGCAAAGCCGACGACAGTTGTGGGACATTATCCGCCAATTCCAGAAGCGCAACGGTACCGTCTTGCTGACTACGCACTATATGGACGAGGCAGAGCGGTTGTGTGATCGCATCGCGATCATCGATCACGGCCAGATTATCGCTGCCGGAACGCCAGCCGAACTGATCGAGCGGCTGACCGGTCATCACGTGGTGGAGTTTGCCGTCTCCGGCCACTCTGCCGACAATGGAACCGTTTGGGCCAATCTTCCCGGGGTGCAATCCGTCCGTACCGATGACGGCTTGTTCTCTTTGCAAGTCAACGAGCCGCATGAGACCATTCCGGCGCTGCTTGCCGAAGTTCAAAAACAACGGGCGCAACTGGTCCATCTCACCACGCGGCAAGCCAGCCTGGAAGACGTCTTTGTGCAGCTCACGGGCCGGCACCTGAGGGAGGATTGATGGCAACCATCGAGCAGCCGCCCGCGATATCCGACCCCAAGCAATCGGTCAGGGCTAACGGCAGATGGGCCGGATACGTTCGCCTGCTTCAGATGCGCATGCTGGAGTTGTGGCGCGAGCCGGAGGTCATCTTCTGGGTCTTCGTCTTTCCGCTGCTGCTGGCGTTGGGGCTGGGGATCGCCTTTCGCGGCAAACCACCTGACCTGACCCCGATTGCGGTGGTTGAAGGGCCGAAAGCGCAGCAGATCGTTGCTCTGTTGCAACAGTCGCCTGATCACGCGGGTATCAAACCCGAGGTGTTGAGCGCGTCCGCCGCACTCGATGGCTTCCGCCTCGGCAAGTACGCGCTGGTTGTAGCGATGGACGATTCCGGAGTTCATTATCGTTACGATCCTGCGCGTCCTGAAAGCGTGTTAGCGCGGACGCAGGTGGATGATGCCCTGCAAACCGCCGCGGGGCGCAAGAATGCGATCAACGCAGTAACGCAGTCCTCGAGCGAGCCGGGCGCGCGCTACATCGACTTCCTGATTCCGGGCCTGCTGGGCATGAACCTGATGAACTCGGGCATGTGGGGCATTGGGTTCGCCGTGGTGGAAATGCGGCAGCGGAAGCTGCTCAAGCGCTTTGTGGCGACGCCCATGCGCCGCTCGGATTTTCTGCTGGCCCTGGCCAGCAGCCGCCTGGTGCTGATGATCATTGAAGTCGCACTGCTGCTGGTCTTCGGCATGCTCGTGTTCCATGTGCGGGTCGAAGGCGCCCTGCTGTCGATACTGCTGGTTGGCGCGCTCGGAGCGGTCTCGTTCGGCGGCATCGGCCTGCTCACCGCCAGTCGCGCGCAGAAAATTGAAAGCGTCAGCGGCTTGATCAACGTTGTCATGATGCCGATGTGGATCTTCTCGGGAGTGTTCTTCTCCTACGAGCGCTTTCCCAAGGTCCTCCTGCCGGCCATTCGGGCCCTGCCGCTGACCGCGCTTAACGATGCCCTGCGAGCCATCATTCTGCAAGGCGCCTCGCTCAACTCACAGCTGGGCAGGATCGCCATACTGGCGGTATGGGGTGGCGTCTCGTTTGTGTTGGCGTTGCGCTGGTTCCGCTGGAGCTGAATGGTGGAGCGGGCCTTTTAGGTCCGCTCTACCCCACCCTTGCTACAATCGCCCGATGACTTTATCCCGCCTGGAGCGCGTGCAACAGCAACTTCGCCTTTACGAACACCCGATTGTTGAGTTTGACGCACGCGACAAAGGTGAAGGGGTCGAGATCATCATTCGCCCGCGCTTTTCCGACCCGCCGGTCCACACCTACTATTTCGACCTGCATCCTCGCGATCTGGACGATGCGCAATTCGAGTGGACGCTGCAACGCCAAATCTTCGATTGCCTGCACGATTACCTGGTCGAGATGTTTATCCGCACTCCCCAACACCGCAAGGAACATCAGCAGATGGAGCGCGAGGGCAAGTTGTGAGCCTTCACTCGAACGAAAGCGGGGGGCTAACCCTCCGCGATCGAATTGCAAGCGAGATCGCGCGCAACGGCCCCATTCCTTTTTCACGCTACATGGAGCTTTGCCTGTACGAGCCTGAGCTTGGCTACTACTCCCGCGCGCGCGAGCAGTTTGGCAAAGCTGGAGACTTCTACACCTCCAGCGACGTTCATGCGGTATTTGGCCGCCTGTTGGCGCGGCAATTCGAAGAGATGTGGCGAGCGGTGGATTCGCCTGCGCGTCTTGATGTGATCGAGCTCGGACCGGGACGGGGACTGTTCGCGCGCGACGTGCTCGATTGGTCGGCCAAGCAGTTCCCGGAGTTCTCGCGGGCGCTACAGTATGCACTCGTCGAGCAGTCGGCGCGCCTGAGAACGAAGCTGCAGGAGCGTTTACCAGAGCACATTGCAGACGGAAGATGCGAGATTTTCGATTCATTGGAAGCCTCAGCTTCGGGCACCGGCGATAACATCATCATTTTTGCCAATGAGTTCTTTGACGCTTTGCCGGTCGAGGTTATCGACGGTCGGGGCGCCGTGCGCGTCGGCTATGAGAATGGGCGCTTCACCGAAACCTTTGCGGCGCTTTCCCCGGCGGAGAACGAATTCCTCGATCGCTACGGAGTTCGTCCTGGAGAAGGCGAGCGCGTTGAAACCTCTCTCGCGTCACTTCGGTGGATGGAGCGCATCGCCAACGTATTTGACCAGCGTCGCGGATTTCTGGTCTTCATCGACTACGGCTATAGCCGCGAGGAGCAACTTGCCGGGCGGCATCGCGACACCATCATGACTTATCGCCAACACGCTGCCAGTGCGTCGCCCTACGAGGCTCCGGGCGAGCAGGACATCACCGCGCACGTCAATTTCACTGCGTTGAGGGAAGTTGGGGTGGAGCGCGGACTGGAAACGCTGGCGCTGCTTACGCAGTCGCAGTTCCTCATCGGCATCGGAGAGGAAACTCAATTCGCCGATGCCTTCCAGGATTGCAAGCTGCCGCAGGAGCGTACCAAGGTCGCGTTACAACTGAAGCACTTGATTGCGCCCAGCGGCATGGGCGAGACCTTTCAGGTGCTCTTGATGTCCCACAGTGTGGCACACGAAAAAGCCGCCCGTCTGGGCGGCTTAAAACTGGCGCACTGAAGGCGATTCCAAAGCCTCGACGTTTGTGTCAGGGCACGACTTCAGTCGTGCCGAATCGAAGCTTCAGGAACCGGCTTTAGCCCCTGGAAGACGCGCGCAGCGGCTAAAGCCCCATTTCATTCAACAAATCTTTTGGCACGACTGAAGTCGTGCCCTGACACAAAGCCGTAACGAGCTTCCCAGCTTAACCTACATGCCCGGCTTGTCCTGGCTTTGCGGTTGGTACGGCTTTTGCAGATATTTGCGCGCGGTATCGAGAGCGTTTTGCGTGTTGTCGTTGGTTTGCAGTGCCTGGCGATATTCGTTGGTGGCGCGCTCGCGCTGCCCGGTCAAGTCGAAGATCATGCCCAGCTGAATGTGGCTCCAGACCTCCGTCCAGCGCGGCTCGCCATCGCCGTTGAGCGCCTCGCGGTAGGCGTTGGCGGCGGACTGGTAGTTGTGCTGCTGAAAAAACACCTCGGCGATGCGATAGTGCGCCAGCGAGCTGTTCCGGTTGATGTCGAGGGCCTTCTGAAACTCCTTCAGCGCCTCGGTCAGGTCTCCCTGTTCGACGTCCTGCTGCCCGCGCATGATCGAGGTCCGCACCTGAAGGTCCTGCGAATTTTGCAGCACCTGGTTGTTGGGATCGATGGTGATGCGGCGCGGCCTTCCGAAGGTATCGACGGAATAAGCCGAGTTTGTTCCTTCCACTTCAACCCGCTTGCTCTCGGTCTTGCCGTCGGTGTCGATCCTCAATTCCACCGGCATGCGGAATAGATCCATATCCTGCGAAATCTCGCCTACGACCCGGAAGCCTTTTGCGGTGCGGTAAACGGTGTATTTATTCTTGAACTGAGGCGCGCCAGTGGAATCCAGCCACTGGGTAAAGAACCACGTCAACTGTTGACCCGAAGCCTGTTCGGCTATTTTGCGGAGGTCGTCCACGGTTGCGGTTTTACCGGAATACTGCGACACAAACGTTCGCATGGTTTTGTCGAAAGGCTCCTCGCCAATGATCCAGCGAAGCATGGCCAGGATCATGCCGCCCTTGTCGGTGACGAGCGACTGAAACTCCGGCGAGAAGGTGTCCAGCCGGCCGACGTCGGCCAAGGGCACCGACACGTAGGCTAGCGCGCCCACGGACATGTCCTTGGTCACTTCCTGGAAACCGGCTTCTCCAGCGACATGCTCCACGTACAGCGCTTCGGAATAGCGCGCCGCGCCATCGCTCAGCCACCAATCATTCTTATTGGCCGGGCTCACCATGGTGCCAAACCACTGGTGAGCAATGGTGTTCGCCAACAGCCGGTAGTTTCCTTTTTCGGTGAAATACCGCCCGGCCAAGGCAGCGAGCTCCGGCGCCCAAGCCGAGGGAACGGTGTCGTCCGGCAACTCGACCACATTCAGTTTTTGACCAAACGGCGGACCGTAGAGCGTGGTGAAAAAGAAAAACTCCTTGGTCGCGGTGTCGGCGTAATTGGTCGCGGCGGCCTTATGCTCCGCCGTCGTGTACACGTTAATGTTCAGGCCGCCCTCGGTGCTCTTAGTCTGCACGTATTTTCCGATGACGACGGTCCCGGGAAAGCTTGGCCGATCTTCGTATGTGAAGGTAAGGGTTTGCCCGCCGGCAGGTGTGGCTAGCCTGGTAATCGCGTCCTTCGGCTGGCCTCTGCGCGGAGCCGGCGCACCTTCTTCGACCTCAGGACCGGGGGCTGCGCTTTCCTTGCCGCTGGCAATCACCGTGTATCCGGCGGGAACGCTGACGCTGATGATTGCGGTGAACCGATTGGTGCCGTAGCCAACCATGGGAAACCAGCGCCCCGCGTAGAGAAGATACGTAATCGGATCGCCAACGTAGGCAAGCTTCAGTCCCGGCACGGGGCTATCGTCGGCAGACTGGACGGCGCCCTCGTACTCGAATATCAACGTGGCGGATGCGCCTTTGCTGAGCGTGCTGGGCAGCGAAATGCGGACGGTGGAGTCGGAGCTGACGCGTTCGACCGGCAGAGACTGGCCGCTGGTATCGATTACGCGCGTGGGGCGAAGCGCGTTGTGCAGCTCGAAGGTGGCGATGTTGATGTCTTCGAGGGCGGTAAACTTGACGCGGGCCTGGGCCTTGAGCTGGTGGGTTTGCGGCGTCACAACAACATGAATGATGTAGTCGTTGACCTGGATGCGCGGCTTCTCCGCCGCGAAGCAGGTGGAAACGAAGATCGTCACACCAACTATCAGAACTCGTCCCAGAGACCTTGCCACATTACGCATTCGGGAGAAAACTCCTCTGTTGGTCACTATAAACGATGGAAAATCTGCGTGGAAAGGTGCGACGCCGAGCTTGCATTGCGAATCCTTACCATGGAAACCCGGAGTTCACAGAGCATTTTCTTATCGTTTCATCATCCCCGTGCTCTCCGTGCCTCCGCGGTGAGTTCGAAACCGCAGTCTCATTACGACTGTTTCACTATGGAGAGTACGGATTGCGCTGCCCGATCGGATGCGTTTGCTCCGGATTCACCAGGCTGCAAGCGCCGTCGCACGTCACGAAAATCTTCCATCATTGTCCGGCGCGCTTCTCCATCGGGGATAAGGCGACGCAGCTCGTCACAGACGCGTTGGGGCGTGAAATTCGTCTGCACCAGTTCGGGCACAACATCCCGCTCCGCGATAAGATTCGCCATCGCAAAGCGATCCACCTTTACTAGACGGCGGCCCAGCCGCCAGGTGAGCGGCGCGACCCCGTAAACCATCGCGAACGGCGTGCCAATCAGTGCCGCTTCCAGGGTCGAAGTGCCGCTGGCGACGGCCGCTGCCCGCGCATGCAGCAAGGTCCCTCGCGCATCCCGAGTGAAGGTGATGGGCGGGCCGCCGTAATCGCGCAGGAACGAAGCCATCCAGCCTGCATCCAGAGTGGAAGCCACCGGTGCTGTGTAAACGTAGTCCGGGCCGAGGAGTTGCGCGGCTTTCAAAAGGACTGGGAATATCCGCGACACCTCGCCACGGCGGCTGCCGGGCAGCAACGCAATCCACTGCCTGGTGGGATCAAGCTTGTATTCGCTCGCGAACTGTTCCCGCGTGATCGAGGGCGCCGGTAAATCGGCCAGAGGATGCCCGACGAATTTGGCAGCTATGCCGTGCTCGCGATAGAACTTCTCCTCGAAGGGAAAGATCACCAGCATCTGGCGAACATATTTGCGTACTCGTTGGATGCGCCACTGCTTCCAGGCCCATAGTTGGGGGCTGACATAGTAGACGACCGGCACGCCCAGCTTGTGCAGCTCGCGCGCCAGACGCAGGTTGAAGTCGGGAAAGTCAATCAGGACCGCCGCGTCGGGACGGCGTTGCTCGGCTGCGCGCACGACCTGGCGAAAGCGGCGGTAGATGGTGGGAATGTGCTTGACGACCTCAACAATGCCGACTTCGGCAATCTCGCGGGCATCGACTAAAAGGTCGCAGCCGGCGCGGCGCATCTGCTCTCCGCCAACGCCGAAGAACTCGATACCGGCATCTGGGGAGCTGCGCGAGATTTGCCGGCGCATGGCTTTCATCAGTTCTGCGCCATAGAATTCGCCAGAAGCCTCTCCGGCGGAGATCAGGATTCGCACGTTGCGATTATGACAGGTGCGCGCCGGTGGCCGTCAGCAGTCAGCCGCGAATCTCTGATGGGAACATCGACTACGTCCCGCTGGTTCGACCCGGCGGTACTGAGTTAGCGCTCGGTTTGGCATTAAACCACGGTTGTGGCTACCAACTGGCACCTTTTCCCTATTGCTCTTCTGGCTGCGCTCCCTAATACTTTGATGTCCCAAAGTGTCCCGTAATGCCGCTTGCCGACCCAGGACAGGGTGCAGAACTATAGATTCCATGCGAGGTCTCAACTGGCCGGTTGATTCTTGCATGGGGACGTAAATAGCCCTGTCAGAAGATCTCGCGTCCCGGCCTTTGTCTGCAACTACTTCTTTCGGTCACAGGAGAATCCGTGAAGCTACAGCTTGGCTGTCTTGCACTCGCCTACCTGGCGATGGTTTCGTCGATATCCGCTCAGACAACGGGCGGCAATGTTGCCACCACTACCGCAGCAGCCCAGGCCGGAAGCCAAAGCCCCGCGGCTGCTCCTCAGGTACCGCGGCTGGTAAAGTTCAGCGGAATAGTGCAAAACTTCAACGCCGATGAGACGGGAAGCGGGATCGTGGCTCGCGATAGCGCCAGCGTCCCCACTAACGTCGTCGGCGTAACTTTCTCCTTGTACTCGCAGCAAACGGGCGGTGCCGCGCTGTGGTCGGAAGTGCAGAACGTTCGCGTCGACGGCACGGGGCATTACACGGTGCAGCTGGGTTCCACGCAGGCCGAAGGGCTTCCGGTGGAGCTATTCAGCTCGGCCCAGGCGCAGTGGTTGGGAGTGCGGCAGGAGGGCCAGGCCGAGCAGCCGCGCATCATGCTGCTGAGCGTACCCTACGCGCTGAAGGCAGAAGACGCCGAAACCTTCGGCGGCAAACCGCCTTCAGCCTATATGTCGGCATTGAGTTCGGGAGCAGGCGCTAATGGCATCGGCACTACCCTGGGCAGGAATGGCAAGCAGGCGCCCGCAGGGGGCGGCGGCACAACCAACTACATTGCCCTGTGGACCTCCTCCACCAATCTGGGGGACTCGGTCATGTATCAGAGCTCGAACAATCTCGGTATCGGGACGACGTCGCCAGGCTACCCGCTTACGGTCAGTGGTAACAACACGGGGACCATCATATCGGTGACGCAGGCCGGTAGTGGCGTCGGGGTCAACGCGTATTCCTACTCGACCAGTGGCGGAGGCACTGCCGTGCTGGGAAAGACCCAGGGCACTTCGGGCATCGGCGTTCGCGGCGAATCCCTCGCCTCCACCGGCGACACGATTGGCGTGTATGGCACGGCGGATAGCAACGCCGGCATCGCCGTCCAAGGTACCGTGATATCCGCGACAGGCGATACGGTGGGGGTGCAGGGAAATTCGGCAAGTGACGCGGGTGTTGGAGTTTATGGCTTTGTCAGTGCCACCACGGGGATTACGGTCGCGGTTCAGGGTATCAGCAGGAGCCCAGATGGAATCGGGGTTTCCGGCAGTGCCTCGGCGACCAGTGGAAGTAACTTCGGGGTCCAGGGCGACAGCGACAGCCCGGACGGTGTCGGCGTCTACGGCAACGCCTCGGCCAGCAGTGGCGACACCACCGGCGTCTACGGCCTTGTCCAAAGCTCCGAAGGCGATGGGGTGCTCGGATCGGCGACTGCGCCCAGTGGCAACGCAGCGGGCGTGCGTGGTGTCAGCACCAGCGATTCGGGCGCCGGCGTCTATGGCGAGGCATCCGACACCAGCGGTGACGTGGCAGGCGTCTACGGAACGACCTCCAGTCCCGAAGGCGAGGCCGTGTACGGCCACAACACGGGCGAGAGCGGCCAGTCCATTGGTGTTTACGGTGTCAGCGACAGCGCCTCCGGCATTGCCATAATCGGCACAAGCACAACCACCTCGGCGGGAGCCTACGGTGTGGTCGGCAACAGTGCCAGTCCCACTGGCGGCGGCATGGGTGCGACTAATAGCAGCACCACCGGCGTCGCTTACGGAATCCAGGCAAGCACCGCGAGCACCACAGGCTTCGGGGCGGCGGGCAGGGCCACCGCGACCACCGGAGTGAACACCGGCGTAATCGGTGAGACCTCAAGCTCCAGCGGATACGGCGTTGTGGGCAGCGCGACCAGCACAGAAGGCGCTAGTTATGGCGTGGCGGGAATGGTGTACAGTCCGGACGGCATCGCGATTCTGGGAACTGCGGTTGGCCGCAGCGAGGAAGGCGGCACGGTAACCGACCGTCCCTTGGGAGCCTGGGGAGATACCAACCAGGAGGGCGGCATCGGCGTGTTGGGTACAGCCGATGACGCGATCGCCGTGGCGGGATACAACAATGCCAACGTCGCCACCGGCAGTTTCGAGAACGACGAGACCACCAATGTTGGCAGCCCGGTGGTGGCGACACATGGCCCGCACTTCGCCGGGATTTGTTTGATGGACGTGAGCGGCAACCTGGCCTGCAACGGGACGAAGTCCGCAGTCGTGCCGGTCGATGGCGGCACTCGGCAAGTGGCGCTCTACGCAGTAGAGGCGCCGGAAAACTGGTTTGAGGACGCCGGTTCTGCCCGTTTGTCGCACGGTGCGGCGGTTGTCCGTCTGGAGCCGACCTTCGCGCAAACCATCAACGGCGGCCTGGAATACCATGTCTTTCTAACGCCGAAAGGTGATTGCAAGGGTCTTTATGTCACGAACGAAACGGCTGACGGCTTTGAGGTGCGGGAACTGGGCGGCGGCACAGCCAGTGTCGCCTTTGACTATCGCATCATGGCGCGACGCAAAGGCTATGAAAGCGTTCGCCTTGCCGATAACACGGAGCGTTTCGCAGCGCTGGCCACAGAACGTCGCGCGGTCTCGCCACGAGCGCCAACGGCGCCTCCGAGTCTGCCAAATACTGTGATCCCGACAGCGAAAATCGAGCGACGGTCGCGACCGGCGAAACATGTCAATCCACCGCAACTTAACAAGGCGAAGCTGGAACGGGGACGGGAAAATCTCATCCCGAATGCGCGCTAGAGGAAAACGCCGGGGCTAATCGTCCGCCGAGACGTGAACGCTGGGTGTGGCGTACTCGCTCGGCGAGATGCCTGCGGGCGCGGGAATCTCCTGGTCTTTGTATTGCAGTTGATACAGCTTCCAGTAGATGCCGCGCCGTGCCAGCAGTTGCTGGTGCGAACCGATCTCGCGTACCTGGCCTTTGTGCATAACGATGATTTTGTTGGCGCGCTGGATGGTGCTCAGCCGGTGGGCGATAACGATCGACGTGCGCCCCTGCACCATGCGGGTGAGCGCGTCGCGCACACGGAATTCGGTCTCGGTATCCACGCTGGAGGTGGCTTCGTCCAGAACCAGGACCTTCGGATTGTGGGCCAGAGCGCGGGCGAACGAAATTAGCTGCTTCTGGCCGGTCGACAGCGTGCTGCCGCGCTCGCGCATTTCCTCAGCGAAGCCCGCCGGCAGCGAGCGGATGAAGTCGGCAACATTCACTTGCTCGGCTGCGTCTTCCACCGCCGCGTCTTCAATCCAGCGCGTGCCCAGCCGGATGTTATGGGCAATAGTTCCGGAGAACAGGAACGGGTCTTGCAGCACCACTCCGTAACGCCGCCGCAACTCGCTTAGGTCCATATCGCGAATGTCGACGCCGTCAATCCGGATGGCGCCCTTCTGCACGTCATAGAAGCGCAGCAGAAGGGAGATGATGGTGGTCTTCCCTGCACCGGTGTGGCCGACGATGGCCACCGTTTCTCCCGGATCGATGGTGAACGACACGTCGCGCAGCACCCAGTCGTATTCCTGGGCGAGATCCACCGGGCTCGTCGCGGCATCGCCGTTGCCGCTGGTGACGTTCACCTTCAGCTTTTCGCCCTTGCTGGCAGCTTCGGCCGCGGCCTGGGCCAGGGTGCGATAGGCGAACCAGACATGATCGAACTCGATCCGCCCCGGTCCCTGCGGCGCCTTGGGCACTGGCGGGGAGGCGATCTCGGGCGAGGTGTCCAGCAACTTGAAGACGCGCTCGCTCGACGCCATCGCCGACTGCAAGATGTTGTACTTCTCGCTCAGGTCCTGAATAGGCCGGAAGAAACGCTGCGCATACTGCATGAATGCGACCAGCACGCCCAGGGTCACGACGTTGCGCAGGACCTCATTGCCGCCGAACCATATCACGCACGCAATTGCCACGGACGAGAGCACTTCCACGATGGGGTAGTAGACCGCGTGCGCGAGGATTGCATCTTTGAACGCGTCCATGTGGGTGCGATTGATGGTCTCAAAGCGCTCGTAGGCCTTCTTTTCGCGATTGAAAAGCTGGAGTACGACGATGCCGGTAATGTGCTCTTGCAGGTAAGCGTTGATCCGGGCAATGGCTACGCGGATGCGCCGGTAGCTGTCGCGCACTTTGCGGCGAAAAATTGACGTGGCGTAGAAGATGAGCGGCAGGACCGCGAAGGTGATCAGCGCCAGGCGCCAGCTCATGTTGAGCATGATGACCAGAATGCCCACCAGCACGAAAACGTCCTCGACGATCGACACCACACCCGCGGTGAACATTTCGTTCAGCGCGTCTACGTCGCTGGTGACCCGCGTCACCAGCCGTCCCACCGGATTCCTGTCGTAGAAGGAGATGTGCAACCGTTGCAGATGGCGGAAAATCTGCGCCCGCAGATCGAACATCACCTTCTGGCCGGTCCACTGCATGATGTAGGTCTGGGCGAACTCCAACAGGAAGCTGAACAGCAGAAGGCCCATATACATGGCGGCAATCTGCGCAATGCCGGTCATCGGCTGCGGGCTAAGGAAGCGGTCGAGCAGCGAGTGGGTTTCTTTGTGGCTGGCGAGGTATTTGTCGATCGCGACTTTGGTTAGATAAGGGCCGAGAACGTCGGCGCCCGCCTTCAGCACGATGGCCACCAGCGCCACCGCTACCTGCCAGCGGTAGGAGTGCAGGTACGTCAGCAGGCGCTTCATCAGCCTGGCGTCGTATGCCTTGCCTAATACTTCTTCTTCCTGGATTGCCATGGGCCCTTAACAGAATTGTAAGCGAACGCCCTGCATCATGCAGACGAGAACGCGCTCCGGCCGAGCGCTGTTGACCCCTGATTGCCGTTACTGCGCCGCGGGCTGCCTTGAGGTTCTCCACTCACTCGCGAGGATGGCAAAGATGACGTCATCCACCCATTCACCTCTGAACCACAGGCTCTTCACAAAGTGAGCTTCCTGTCGCAGGCCGACCCGTGGCAGCAGCCTCATCGACGACACGTTGCGGGGATCGACGGAACCAAACACGCGATGCTTTTCCAGCGTGACCAGCAGATAATCCAGGATTGCTTGCAGGGCTTCGGTGGCATAGCCTTTTCCCTGGAACTCTGGTGCGAGCGTGATACCAATCTCGGCTTGTTCTGGATCGCTTTCAAGCACGCGAAAGCCGCAGTCGCCGATCAGTTTGCCGCCCGCGCGAAGAAATATACCGATCTGATACCACCCACCTGCAGCGCCCGGCTCAATCGCGGCCAAGCCTCGAATGTAAGACTGAACGATGTCGACGGATTCGGTGCCCCAGGACTGGAAGCGGGCGACCTCAGGATGCTTGTGGTAGGCGAAAACTCTGGGGCCATCGTTGGCTTCGAGATCGCGAAGGGCGAGACGCTCGGTGAGAATTTCCGGAAACATGTTGGCGAATGCTGAATCGTTCTGGGTTCGGACAGCCTGATCAAGCCACGGCGAAATCCCTCAGCGGCTAAAGCCGGATTCATTACGGAACGTTTCCGGACGGCCTGAAGTCTGTGCGTGAGACCCTGTGCCGTCCTTACGGGACTCCGATCTTTTTTCCGCCCTACCCAGGACTCCGCTTCGCTCCGTCCTGGGCTAACTGCACTTCCACCCTTCGGGGTTCTATTTTCGTGGTGTCGCACTCCACCGGCGAAGGTCAAACTTGGTTCTCACGCAGACACTGAAGGCGGCTCAAGAGGCCGAACCTAATCAGGGTTTTCTTATCTGATGGCTGATAGCTGACGGCTGAGAGCTGAGAGCTGACGGCTCTACGAGTACGTGACCCGCTTCTCGCCCTTTACGATCCGCCCAATGGTGTAGCCCTTCTCGCCGCAGCGGTCCAGGATGGTCTGCACCTTCTTGAACTTCTTGGCAGGGACGACCAGGATCATGCCGATACCCATGTTGAAGGTGCGCAGCATCTCCTCCTGGGGGACGTTGCCGATCTCCTGCATGTGCTCGAAGATAGGCGGCACAGGCCAGGAGTTGATTTCGACGATGGCGCCCGTGCCCTTAGGCAACGCGCGCGGCAGGTTCTGGGTGATGCCGCCGCCGGTGATATGCGCCATGGCCGAGACTGCATCGGCTTCAATCATGCGCCGCATGATGGGCCAGTAGCTGCGGTGAGGCTTCATCAGCTCGGTGCCGACTTTGCCTTTGATCTCGTTTACATAGGAGTCGGGCGTGTAGCCCGCAACCGAGAAAAACAGCTTGCGCGCCAGCGAGTAGCCGTTGGTATGCAGCCCGGTCGAAGCCAGGCCAACCAGTACATCACCAGGCTCAACCGCTTTGCCGGTAATGATCTTGTCGCGGTTCACCACGCCCACGATGAAGCCCGCCAGGTCGTACTCGCCCTCGGCATAGAAGCCGGGCATTTCGGCGGTTTCTCCACCGATCAGCGGGCAGCCGTTGTGCTTGCAGGCATCGGCAATACCGGAGATAACCTTCTCAGCGACATTAGGTTGCAACATGCCGGTGGCGAAGTAGTCCATGAAAAACAGGGGCGCCGCGCCCTGCACGCCCACATCGTTGACGCAGTGGTTCACCAGGTCGGCGCCAATGGTGTGGTGCAGGTTCATTTCGAACGCGATCTTCAGCTTGGTTCCGACCCCGTCCACGCTGGAGACCAGCACCGGGTCGGCGTACTTCTTCTTGTCGATGGCAAACAGGCCGCCGAAGCCGCCTATCTCGCTCAACACGCCACGGTTAAAGGTCTTGTGGGCCAGATACTTGATGCGCTGCTTGGTGCGGTTGGCGCGCTCAATGTCCACGCCGGAGTCGGCGTAGGTGATGGTGCGAAGTTCGGTCATCTGTTGTGCCAAAGGCTTGGAATCCGTTCAGGGGGCGCGTCGCCGCAGATTGTTTCGCGGAGGCTTCATTGTAACACCCCGCCTCTGGAGGCCTTTTCTACGGCTAAGGCGCGGGGAGCGCGGAGAAGATTTGATCACCGTACCTAGGCAAAACTCTTTGCTTTAGCCTCGCATAGTGACCGATCCCCCCGCGATCCCGCACTCGAGCCAGCCCCTGGCGGAGCCGGCGGTGGTTAAGCTAGTCGGAGGCGTACTCTTCAGCCATGAACATCTCGATCTCGGCCTGGAGTAATTCGCCCGCCTCGGTCGCCATGTCATGCATCTCCGCTTCGTCAATCAGCACGCTCTTCAGCGGCATCCGCGGGTCCTCCGTCCAGATCCACACCCGCGACATCCGAGGATGGAGCCGGATAGGGTACAGGTTCGCCATAGAACTTAACGCCGGTTCGTCGATCCACACACTCTTCAGCGGCTGGCGTGGATCTCCAGTCTCGATCCATACCCGTGAAAGCCGGGAATGGACGGTTTGCGGCTTCGGTTCCACCAACCGCACACTCTGGACGCGCGGTCTGGACTCTTCGGTCTTGGTCCGAAGCCGTAAGAGCTTGGGATGAGCCACGGTCAGGTTCTTGATTCTGCTTGTGTATAGCATGGTTCCTCCTTAGGAAGTCGTCCGCCGAGGCAGACGCGGCTAATGGAGGGGTGGTCCTGAAAGATTGGCAGGATTCACTCGCCCGGGTTCACGTCACGCTCCGTGACCGGGCAAGCTATGCAGCGCTCAGGCGAGCATGGCAGGACGGTACGCGGAGCCGGAAACTTGCCTTCTCCGGTTACCCGGAGGGTCGGCTTGCTTATCGCATTTCATAAGGTGTTCGCCAGCTTAGTTGGCGGTACTTAGTATAGATCACAACGGCGGATTTTGGGTATTTCGCGCAGCTGAAACCGCTGTGACATGCGTGGTTTTTCGCGGTGTCGGAACCAGAACTGCTGTGAGCCAAATCACGATCTCCCGTGATGAAATTTATCCAATCGCATCGCCCAAAAGCTTAGACTATTAGCTTCATAACTAATCGTGAGGTCTCATGACAACTACCGCTACCAAACCGCAATTTGCGAGTTCCTTGAAATCTGATCCTTCATCCGACGTCTATCGGTCTGAGAGCCACCCTCTTGACCCCTTGTTTCTTCCCAACAATGTGGCCGTGATCGGCGCCTCGGAACGCGCCGGCAGCGTAGGCCGTTCCGTGTTGTGGAACCTGCTCAGCAGCCCCTTCGGCGGGACGGTTTTTCCGGTCAATGCCAAGCGGTCGAGTGTTCTGGGCATCAAGGCCTATCCCAGGATCAAAGACCTTCCTGACAAGGTGGACCTGGTGGTAGTTACCACCCCGGCTGACAGCGTGCCCGACCTGATTGCCGAGTCGGTGGAGATGGGCATTCCGGCGGGTATTGTCATTTCCGCCGGCTTCAAGGAGTTTGGCGAGCACGGCAAGGAACTGGAGCGCCAGATATCGGAGATCATTCGCGGCAAGATGCGGCTCATTGGCCCGAACTGCCTGGGCGTGATGAATCCGATTCGCGGATTGAACGCCACCTTCGCGCGCAGTGTCGCGCGGCCCGGCAATGTCGCTTTCATCAGCCAGAGCGGCGCGCTCTGCACCGCCGTCCTCGACTGGAGCTTGCGCGAGAACGTCGGCTTCAGCGCCTTCGTCTCCATTGGCTCCATGCTGGACGTCAACTGGGGCGACTTGGTGGACTACTTCGGCAACGATTCCCGGACGCACAGCATTGTCATCTACATGGAATCGATTGGCGATGCGCGGTCGTTCCTTTCGGCAGCGCGCGAAGTCTCGCTGACTAAGCCGGTGATTGTTATCAAAGCAGGCCGTACGGCTGCGGCTGCCAAGGCCGCCGCCTCGCATACCGGCGCGCTCACCGGCAGCGACGAGGTCCTGGATGCTGCCTTCCGCCGCACTGGCGTTCTCCGGGTCAACAGCATTGCCGACATCTTTTTCATGTCGGATGTGCTGGCCAAGCAGCCGCGGCCACGCGGCAACCGCCTCTGCATCCTGACCAATGCCGGCGGCCCCGGCGTGCTGGCCACCGATGCCCTGGTCGCAGGCGGCGGCGAACTTTCCGAACTCTCGGCTGAAACCATGAAGGCTTTCGACGAGATTCTGCCCGCGCAATGGAGCCACAACAACCCAGTGGACATCCTGGGCGATGCCGAGCCGGAACGCTACGCGAAGTCGCTGGAAATTGCCGCCAAAGATCCCAGCATTGACGGCATGCTGGTGGTACTGACGCCGCAGGACATGACCGCTCCAACCCAGATCGCCGAGAAGCTGAAGCCTTATGCCAAAGGGCTTGGCAAGCCCGTGCTGGCGAGTTGGATGGGTGGCGCTGAAGTCGCGGCCGGCGAGCAGATCCTGAACCAGGCCGGTATCCCTACCTTCCAGTTCCCCGATAGTGCTGTGCGCGCCTTCAACTACATGTGGCGCTATGCCTACAACCTGAAAGGCATCTACGAAACTCCCGCCATTCCGCAACATGCGGACGCAGCCGTGCAGCGCGGCAAGGCCGAGCGCATCATTCGCGACGTGCGCGAATCGGGCCGCACCATCCTGACCGAGTACGAGTCGAAGCAACTGCTGAAGACCTACGACATCCCCACGGTCGAGACCCGGGTGGCCGCGACCGAACAGGAAGCCTTGCAAGCCGCCGAAGAAATCGGCTATCCCATCGTGCTGAAGTTGTATTCGCTGACCATTACTCACAAGACCGACGTGGGCGGCGTGCAGTTGAACCTGCGCGATGCGGCCGCAGTAAAGGCGGCATTCCACACGATCAAACAGGCGGTAACGGAGAAAGTTGGCGCCGAGCACTTCCAGGGCGTCACGGTGCAGCCCATGGCCAAGCTTGACGGCTACGAGCTGATCATCGGCAGCAGCCTCGATTCGCAATTTGGCCCGGTCATTCTGTTCGGTACCGGCGGGCAACTGGTTGAGGTATTCAAGGACCGGGCCTTGGCGCTGCCACCGCTGAACTCCACCCTGGCCTTGCGTTTGATGGAGCAGACCAAAATTCTGAAGGCGCTGAAGGGCGTGCGCGGCCGCAAGCCCGTCGACTTGCACGCGCTGGAAGACCTGCTGGTGCGCTTCAGCCAGCTTGTGGTCGAGCAGCCGTGGATCAAGGAGATCGACATTAATCCGCTGCTGGCCTCGCCGGAGCGCTTGCTGGCCCTGGACGCGCGGGTGGTGCTGCATGGTCCGGAGATGACGGAAGATAAGCTGCCCGCGTCGGCCATCCGCCCCTATCCCATCCACGCCGTCAAGGAGTGGACGATGAAGGATGGGAAGCAGGTGACGATACGCCCCATTCGTCCGGAAGACGAGCCGGCCATGATCAAGTTCCACACCGAACTATCCGAGCGTAGCGTCTACCTGCGCTGGTTCCAGCCGTTGAAGCTGACCCAGCGCACCACTCACGACCGGCTGACCCGGGCCTGCTTTATCGACTATGACCGCGAGATGGCCCTGGTGGCCGAGCGTATGAACGCGGCCGGCGAGCCGGAGATCCTGGCGGTTGGCCGGCTCAGCAAGTTGCATGGCAGAAACGAGGCCGAACTGGCTGCCATTGCCATCGACGAAGCCCAGCACAAGGGCCTGGGAACGGAGCTGTACCGGCAATTGATCGAGCTGGCCCGCGAAGACAAGCTGAGCAAACTAGTCTCTAACATGCTGCCCGAGAATCGCGAAATGCGGGCGCTCTGCACCAAGCTCGGATTCAAGATGTTCTCCAGCCTGGAGGACAACATGATCCGTGCCGAGCTGGAGTTATAGAGCAGCCAAAGGAACGATCGGATCGTGCCGGGAAAATGCTGGTGAAATCCAGTCCGTCCGCTCTGCCCTCAGGGTTGGCGTCGTCTAACTAAGACATCCCGGTTAGCGCCCCTGCTGTCCACAAACCCGACTTTGCGAAACTACGACGACTAGCCACTGCCGCCATGTTATGATTCGGAGCTTACCGAAGTGCAATCAGGAGCGGTTGCCGCCGTGCTGCGGCCTGCGAATCCAAGGGGCTATCGTTAGAACGTGCCAAGCGAAAAACAGGTTCGATGGTCCCAACTTCGAGTCGGCATTACCGTCCTCATTGCACTTGTCACTCTGGCGGTCCTCATCTTCGTCATGACCGGGACGACCGGCCTGTTCACCAAGAAAATTATCCTGCGTGCTTACGTCGACGATGCGGGCGGCCTGCGCGTGGGCGCGCCGGTTCGCCTGGAGGGCGTCGATATCGGCAATGTCACCGGTATCAGGGTGGTTGCCGATCGGCAGCGGCGCCTCGCGCCGGTCGAAATCACCATGAAGGCCACCACCAAGTATGCCGACACCATGACTACGGGTTGTCAGGCTGAACTGGCCACTGCTGGGGTGCTGGGCGAGGTTTACCTCAACCTGGATTGCCGCGGCAGCAAGAGCACCGAGCTGCTGAAGAGCGGCGACGAATTGACCACGCGCGACTCGCCCCAGCTTCAGGATGTGGTCCGCGCCAGCCAGGGCACGCTGGAGAACGTGAACGTGCTGGTCAAGCGGCTGAACGACATCCTGACGTTTATCCAAAGCGGCCAGGGCTCCATCGGCAAGATCATCTACGATTCGACCCTGTACGACCGCGCCAATAACACGCTCGGGCAGTTGCAGCATATCGCCGACGAAATCAATTCGCCGAAAGGCTCCATCGGCAAGTTGCTCAACAGCGACGAGCTGTACACCAAGGTGAACACCGCCATCGATAGCGTAAACAAGATCGTTGACGACGTGAACAAGGGCAATGGAACGGCAGGCAAGCTCCTGAAAGATCCCGCCCTCTATGACAATGCCAATAAGCTGGTGACCAACGGAAATCAGCTGGTGGGCGACATCAACGCCGGCAAGGGTACCTTGGGCAAACTTGCTAAGGACGAAGCCCTCGCCCGCAAGATTGACGATACGATTACTCGCCTGAACAACATTACAACCCAGCTCGACGAGGGCAAGGGCACGGCCGGCAAGTTCCTGAAAGATCCCGACCTGTACAACAACACCAACGGCCTGCTGGTGGAGACCCGTAGTTTGATCAAAGCGGTTCGCGAGAACCCCAAGAAATATCTCACCATTTACCTGAAGATCTTCTAGCGGCGTGCCTCGCCTTTACTAGCTTGTATTGCTGTTTGCACCTTGTGTCAGGGCACAACTTCAGTTGCGCCGAACCAGGCGCAGTTTAGGAAAAGGGCTTGAGCCCTGCTAGGCCAGTCAGTGGCTAAAGCCGGGTTGTCTGTTTGGCGTTATCAGCACGACTGAAGTCGTGCCCTGACACAAAACATTCCGAAACCGACTTGACCTTCTTCATGATGGCCATCCACGGCCGACCGTTTGCTACTCTTGCCTCACGGTGAATTCATCTGACGACAGGTTCTACCAACTGGAATCGCATGGCGACGCCGTCGTTCTGCGTCTCGTCTCAGCCGACGGCACCAACCGCCTGACGCGCGCGCGGGTGCAGGCGCTGACGGTAGCGCTGGAGCAACTGGCAAAATCTCCGCCCTCACGCCTGGTGGTTACCGGCAACGCGCACTTCTTTTCGGCGGGCGCTGACCTCAACGAGATCGCAGCGCTCACCGGTCCGGAAGCGTTCCGCTTCGCGGGAATGGGTCAGCGGCTGATGAGAGCCGTCACCAGCTTCCCCGCGCCGACGATTGCCGCCGTCCACGGATATTGCATGGGAGGCGGCCTTGACCTGGCGCTGGCATGCGATCGCCGCATCGCCGGTCCGCACGCCATCTTCGGACATCGCGGCGCAGCATTGGGACTGATTACGGGATGGGGAGGCACGCAGCGCCTGCCGCGCCTGATCGGCAAGGCAAGGGCGCTGCAAATGTTTCTGGCGGCAGAGAAAGTTCCGGCGGCGCGGGCGCTGCAAGTTGGGCTGGTGGACACGGTTGACGATGATCCAGTGGCGGAGGCATTTTCTGGCTGACAGCTGACGGCTAATAGCTCTCATCGCATTGCGCAGCCTCGCCTCCCTGCTTTATCGTGGAGACTTTGCTCCGACCGAATATGACTGACCATCGCCCACATGCAGGATCCACGTTTGAAACCCAGGTAAAGACCGACTCCCCGCGCTTCGAGCGCAACCAGAAGGCCGTTGCCGAACTGGTCTCGCAAGTCCGAAATGAAGAAGAGGTCATCCAGCAGGGCGGCGGCGCGAAGGCGATTGAGTCGCAACACAAGAAAGGCCGCCTGACCGCACGCGAACGCATTGCGCTGCTCATCGATCCGGGCACGGAGTTCTTCGAGCTGGGATCGTTTGTCGCGTGGGGCATGTATGAAGAGTGGGGCGGCGCGCCGTCGGCGGGCGTGGTGACTGGCCTGGCGCGGGTGCAGGGCCGACTGGTGATGCTGATCGTCAATGACGCGACCGTTAAGGCCGGCGCGTTTTTCCCGATGACGGCGAAGAAGGTCATCCGCGCCCAGAACATTGCCATCGAGAACCATATCCCGACGATCTATCTGGTCGACTCCGCCGGGGTGTTTCTGCCGCTCCAGGAAGATGTCTTTCCCGACACCGACGATTTCGGGCGCGTCTTCCGCAACAACGCCGTAATGTCAGCAATGGGCATTCCGCAGATTGCCGCCATCATGGGCATGTGCGTTGCCGGCGGCGCTTATTTGCCGTTGATGTGCGATCACATCCTGATGACCGAAGGCAGCGGGCTGTTTCTGGCTGGGCCGGCACTGGTGCAGGCGGCCATCGGCGCGAAATATTCCGCGGAAGAGTTGGGCGGGGCGAAGATGCATTCGCAGATCAGCGGCACGGTGGACTTCCGCGAGCCCGACGATCAATCTTGCCTCGTTCGCATCCGGCAACTCGTAGACAAGATAGGCAATCGCCGCCTCGGCGTCTTCGATCGCAAGGAACCTGAGCAACCGCTGTTTGCGGCGGAGGAGATATACGGCATCTTCGATAGCGATCCGGCGCGGCAGTACGATATGAAGGAGATCATCGCGCGCATTGTCGACGGCAGCCAGTTCAGCGAGTACAAGTCGGAGTACGGCGAGACGGTGCTGTGCGGCTACGCGCGCATTGGCGGATTCGCCGTCGGCATCGTTGCCAATCAGAAAATGCACGTTCAGCAGGTGGACAAAGCCGGCAACAAGCGCATGGAGTTTGGCGGCGTCATTTATACCGAGTCGGCGGAGAAGGCGGCGCGCTTCATCATGGACTGCAACCAGAATCTGGTGCCGCTGGTATTTCTGCACGACGTCAACGGATTCATGGTGGGACGCGATGCGGAGTGGAGCGGCATTATCCGCGCGGGCGCAAAGATGGTGAACGCGGTTTCGAACTCAGTGGTGCCGAAGATCGCGGTGATTATCGGCGGCTCGTTCGGTGCCGGGCATTATGCGATGTGCGGCAAGGCCTACGATCCTCGCTTCCTGTTCGCGTGGCCGACCGCGAAATACGCCGTGATGGCCGGCGCTTCGGCGGCGGGAACGCTGGTGGAGATCAAGATCAAGCAACTGGAGCGCGGTGGCAAGAAGCTAAGCGACGAAGACCGGAAGAAGCTGTACGACGAGGTGAAGGCCACCTACGACGAACAGACGGACCCGCGCTACGGCGCCGCACGGCTGTGGATCGACAAGATCATCGATCCGGCGGACACGCGCGAGGCGATTGTCACGGCGCTGGAGGCGGCTTCGTTGAATCCTGATGTCCCGAAGTTCAGCGTAGGCGTGTTGCAGACGTAGGCAGTTGCCGGATTCGCGAGTCGTGATGCGTAGCATCCGGGCACAATCCCGCTTCGTTTTACTTATGAGATGGCCTGTTTGCAACAGCTATCACCATTCGTTTGAAAATCCGCCAGGTTTCGGGTGTAAAGTTCCAAGGTCACGCCACTAGGGTCGAAGGATGCCATCATGACGTACCCGGCAAAGTCCTCCACATTGTTTCTGAGTTGTACGCCCAACTGCAAAGTTGCCACGATGATGATGATGCTCGCCCTGTCGCTGGTTACGGCGAATTCGGCCCAGGCGCAAAGCTTCAGCGTAGTTCACAACTTCAGCGGCGGACTTGACGGAGCAAATCCTTATGCTGGCTTAACCATGGATCGCGCTGGAAACTTCTATGGCACGACCTATGCCGGGGGCAGCAGTCGTCTGGGTACGGTTTATCGGCTAAAGCGCTCCGGCTCCAGCTGGATCGCTGACGGCCTCTATAGCTTTCGTGGTGGCCCCAATGACGGAGCGGAACCGGTGGCAAGAATCATTTTCGGTCCTGACGGCAGCTTGTACGGAACGACGAGCATAGGCGATTCCTGCGGCGCCCTGGGGTGTGGCATAGTTTTCAAGCTTCAGCCTCCAGCCAACTTCTGCCGCTCGGTATCCTGCCCCTGGACTGAAACCGTTCTGCATTTCTTCGAGGGATACCCGAATGACGGAGAGTTCGCCAGTGGAGAGCTGGTTTTTGATCAAGCAGGCAATCTCTACGGCACGACGGAATCGGGTGGCGGGTACGGCGGCGTTCTTTACCAGCTGACTCCTTCCGGGAACTCGTGGACAGAGACCATCGTTCATAACTTTACGAGTGCCGACGGGTATGAACCTTACGGCGGTCTAATATCTGACAACAGCGGCAATCTCTATGGCGCAACCCAGACGGGCGGCATGAATTATGCCGGCTCCGTCTTCCAGTTCACGCACTCAGGATCCGGATGGACGGAGACTCTGCCCTACAATTTTCAACTTGCTGACGGAGGATATCCCACTGCCGGGGTCGTGTTTGACGGATTGGGCAACCTATACGGGGCTACTTCGTATGGAGGTAGGGATGGCGCCGGTGTCGTTTACGAACTGTCGCCCTCAGGAGCCGGCTGGACCTACAGTCTGCTTTACAGTTTTGCCGGACCGGACGGTTGTCCCTTCGATGAGTACATCGGAGCTGGCCCCTGGGCCGCTCTTACCGTGGACGCAGCGGGAAACCTATACGGCACCACGCGCTGCGACGGAGCCAATCAGATGGGCAACGTTTTCAAGTTGACTAATTCTGGCGGCGGTTGGACGTACACTTCACTGCACGACTTTACCGGCGGCGACGATGGAGCATACCCGCTCAGCAACGTGTTCATAGACGATAACGGTAACCTTTACGGCACCGCCTCCGGCGGCGGCGCCGGCACATGCCTCAATGGCTGCGGTGTCGTTTGGGAGATCACGCCGTAAGCATTCACCTCTTCTCAGCTTCGGAGCGTGTTCCATGACTGTTCAGAAATCGCCTTATCATGAGTGAGTGGCTTTCGTGAATGGCTTAGGCAATCGCTAACGGCTAACTGCTAATGTCTGACGTTATCAAACTTATCGAATGTCCCCGCGATGCGTGGCAAGGCCTGCCGGGGCAAATCCCGACTGCCCTCAAGGTTGAGTACTTAAAGGCGCTGATTGCCGCGGGATTCAAGCACATTGACGCGGTGTCGTTTGTTTCGCCGAAAGCCGTGCCGCAGATGGCTGACTCCGAAGATGTTCTGAGCGAGCTCGACCCGCCTGACGATGTGGAGATCATCGGCATCGTGGTCAACGAGCGCGGAGCGGAACGCGCCATCGCGACGGACGCGGTCAGGACTTTGGGCTTCCCGTATTCGCTGTCGCCGACGTTTCTCAAGAACAATCAGAACCAGACGCCGGAAGAAAACCTGGATATCCTGGAAAAGGTGAAGCTGAAGGCCGACGAGGCCGGGGTCGATACGGTGGCGTATATTTCGATGGCGTTCGGCAATCCCTACGGCGACTTGTGGAATGTGGAGGAGCTGATCGAGGGCGTCGGCTTGCTCGCCGACATGTATCCGCAGGCGATTTCGCTGGCCGACACGGTGGGACTCGCGATGCCGCAGCAGATCGCCGACGTGCTGGGCCCGGTGCTGGAGAGATTCGACGGGGTTGAGATTGGAGTGCATCTGCACAGCCGGCAGGACGACGCGGCGGCGAAAGTTTTGGCAGCCTACGATGCGGGATGCCGGCGGTTTGACTCGGCCATCGGCGGGCTGGGCGGATGTCCCTTCGCTCAGGATGTGCTGGTAGGCAACATCCCTACGGAGACGCTGCTGGAAGCGTTGCGTAGCCGGGGTGCGGAGTTGCCGATCACGAAGCCGATCACGGAGCCGTTGCGTCTGGCACACGAGATTAGGGACAGATTCAGCGGCCCGAAGATGTGAACCGACAGTGGCCAGTGGCCAGAACGTATCCCATGCATCGGGCAGGTTTGTGTCAGGGCACGACTTCAGTCGTGCCGCAAGTAAACGCAAGTAAGTGCAGACTCTAGCCCTTGCGATTGCAGCTGGCGCCGGCTAAAGCTGGCCCGGGAAGAAAAACAAAGGGCTGATCGGCGCCACTGGGGCTGCGCCCTGTTACAAAACGAAAGCGGACTTTTTCAGCGGCCTGTGAAGTCGTGCCCTGACACAAAGCAATTTATGAGCTAGGCTCTAGCGCAAGATCACTGCGGACTTGTTCTATGTCGAAACCACATCATTCCTATTCCACTCTTACGCTTAGTTACCACGAGGCGCTGGCGACCGTCACGCTGAACCGGCCGGAGAAGCGCAACGCAATCAGCTACGAACTGATCGACGAACTGCTCTCCGTCCTGGTGGAGGTTGAGCAATCGCCGGCCCATATCCTCATCCTTACCGGCAGCGGCAAGGCCTTCTGCGCGGGCATGGACCTCGAGGACCTGCGGAAGGTCGCCAGCCTTACGCCGGACGAAACCCACGCTGACTCGATGCGAACGACGCGCCTCTTGCGAACCCTGTTCGTCACCCTGTACAAGTTTCCCAAGGTCACGATCGCGGCGGTCAACGGGCCGGCAATAGCCGGCGGCTGCGGGCTGGCTACTTTGTGCGACTTCACCCTCGCCTCAAGCGAAGCAAAGTTCGGCTACACCGAAGTGCGGATCGGGTTCGTCCCGGCGATCGTCTCGGCGTTTCTACTGCGCCAGGTTGGCGAGAAGCAGGCGCGCGATCTGCTGTTGACGGGCAGAATCATCAGTGCGGAGGAAGCCTTCCGGCTGGGGTTGGCTACTGAGGTCGTCGCCGCGGAGAAGCTGATGGACCGAACGCACGAGTTGGCGAACACACTGCTGAAGAATTGTCCGTCGTCGCTGCATGCGACGAAACGCTTGCTGCGGACCTACACCGGCGAAGAGCTTGACCGCGAGCTGGTGGCTGCGGTGGAAGAGAATGTGCGCATCCGCAGCACCGCAGATTTTCGTGAAGGCGTGACCTCGTTTCTGGAGAAGCGGAAGCCAAACTGGACAGGGCGATAGTGGGCCCAGCGGCGTACGCCATTTCGGGAACGGCGGCGCGGAAAAACCAAATTGGGCGAGCGCATCACTTCTCGGCTATTCGAACCAGCATGATTCCCCCATATCTTGCTACAATTCCTCTCTTCGAGCATTTCGGGAGAAATTTGCCTGAAACTCAATTGGCTGACAGCAAAAGCTGTAGCTGCCGGGGAAGATGCCCGGCTTGGGTGAGGAACACTTTACGAACGCGGGTGGCTTTGTGAACGAGGCAAACCGCGGCGAACACAGGGAGAAAATGATGAGATTTCGTCTGCATTCCATGGTTGCGGTATTAGCTGCAAGCTTGCTGTTGCCCGCGCTGGCCCGCTCTCAACAGCCGCCCGCCGCGCCGGCGCAGCAAAATCCAACCGCCGCACCAAAGGAAGCGCAACAGAAACCGGCGCCGCAGGAAAAGCATCCGGCTCCGGCTGCGCCGGTTGCGCCGGTAATGAGCGGACCCTACCCAGTGATGAGCCCGGCCGCTCTACAGCGTGGACGTCAGCTGTTTGAAATGTTCAATCATGTGCAGACCGCCGAACTGTGGGCAGCTCTTTCGGAGAACCAAAGGGCCCTTGCCGAGAAAAGCGCTGCTCGCTCCAAGCAGGGTTCCGCCAAAGAGGTATTCGCCGAAGTCAACAAGAAGATGCGCGAGAAAATGGGACCAGAGACGAAGATGCTGGACGAGAATATCGTTCCTTTTCTGACGGCTCCGGACACGGTTTATACGCGACTCTCAATGTTCGCCAACATACGAATTCCCGTTATTATCACGATCGTTTTCAATCAGCGCGGTGAAATTGACGTCTTCCCGCGACCGATGCCCATGCGCGACGTGGCCGAAGGCCGCTACGCCGGCTATGAAGATACGGCCAAGTTGCGTTTACCCTTCAAGGACGAGTGGCTGGTATACCAGGGAGGCCGCAACACCTTCGAGAATGGAAACGCGATGTCCGACGACGCGCGTTTCGCCGTGGATTTCGTATATCTGAAAGACGGCAAGCTATTCTCCGGACCGGGCGGAACGGGAAGCAAGGCCGAGGATTACTATTGCTTCGGTCAACCCATCCTGGCTCCCGCCGATGGCACGATCGTCAAGGCGATAGGGACCTTCAATGACTACGCGCCAGGCAAAGCCGCCGGCGATCCGTCGGACGGAAACGTCGTAATCATTTCGCATGGCAACGGCGAGTCCTCCGTGTTCAATCACCTTAAGCAAAACAGCCTCAAGGTGAAGCTGGACGACAAGGTGAAGCAGGGTGATGTGATTGCCGAGTGCGGCAACAGTGGCGCCGGGCCGATTCCCTATGTGCATTATCGCTTCCAGAAGGGTGCTGGGATCGCGTTGCCAGCCCAGTTCATGAACTACATCGCCGACGGCAAGCCGGTTGAGTCCGGCGAACCCAAGCGGGGACAGTTTGTGAAAAATGGGCCCAGCGCTCCGGCCTCTGCTGCCAGCACGGCCGCTCCGAGCACAGCCGCTCCGAGCACAGCCGCTCCCAGCACCGCCGCGCCAGGCAAAACGCCTGCGCCAGCGAGCAAGTGAGCTGGCTCCCTTACGTTGAGTTCTCCGGCGGGCGCGGCGCAGGTTGCGTCCGCTGCTCCCCGATGGCGAGAATAGCGCTTGAAAAATGAAGATAGTGTGGGGCAACCGGTTGCTCGTGCCCAGGTCTACGAGACCAGCCTTCGCGTCCGCTATGCCGAGACCGACCAGATGGGCGTGGTCTACCACTCGAACTACATCATCTGGTTTGAAGTTGGCCGGGTCGAAATGTTCCGTCAACTGGGTTTCACGTATAGCGAGATGGAACAGCAGGATGGCGTCCATGTGGTCGTGGTGGAGGCCCGCTGCCGGTTTAAGGCTCCCGCGCGCTACGACGATCTGGTGAGCGTTCGGACGCGGTTGTTGAACGTTCGCGACTCGCTGTTGCACTTTGGTTACGAGATTGTGCGTCCCAGCGGCGAAACCTTGCTGGCCGAAGGTGAGACGGTCCATCTGGTGGTGGATTCGGAGTTCAAGCGAATCCCCTTGCCGGCGAAATACCACGCGCTTTTTCTGCAAGCGGCAGGTAAAGCCGTGTGAGATCTCACGCGGAGACAATGTCCCTCGCGATGGGCCTGGTTGTGGCACACTGAAGAGACCATGCAGGCGCTTCATATCAGCGGCAACGATTTAACTCTTGAAGATGTGCGCCAGGTCGTCTATGAGCGCCGTCCTATCCTGCTCCAACCTCAGGCACGGCTGGCCGTGGAACGCTCGCGCGCAGTGGTTGACGACCTGCTCGCCAACGAGGGCGTGGCTTACGCGGTGAATACCGGCGTGGGACATCTGGCCGACATGCGCATTTCCCCGCAGGACGTCCGCAAGCTTCAGGTGAACCTGGTGCGCTCCCACTGCGTGGGAGTCGGCGATCCGCTGACAGAAGACGTTGTCCGCGCCATGATGTTGTTGCGCGCTAACTCGTTGGCCAAAGGCTTCTCCGGAGTGCGTCCGGTAGTCATCGACACCCTCAGCGAGATGTTGAACCGGGGCGTACATCCGGTAATTCCCTCGCAAGGCAGCGTGGGCGCCAGCGGCGATCTGGCTCCCCTGGCCCATCTGGCCCTGACCATGATCGGCGAGGGTGAGGTGGTGAGCGGGAGCAGGCGCACGGCCGCCGCGGAAGCCCTGAAGCGCGCCGACATCAAGCCGCTAGCGCTCGAGGCCAAAGAAGCGATCTCCCTCATCAACGGCACCCAGGCCATGCTGGCAATAGGGCTGCTGGCCATCCTGCAAGCGGAGATTCTTGCCGACACCGCCGACGTCATTGGCTCGCTTACCCTCGACGCGCTCAAGGGAACCGATGTGGCTTTCGACGAGCGCATTCAGAAGGCGCGGCCGCATGCCGGGCAGTTGCAGGTGGCGCAGAACCTTCGCCGCATGCTGGAAGGCAGCCTGATTCGAGAATCGCATTTGCATTGTCAAAAGGTGCAGGACGCTTACTCGCTGCGTTGCATGCCGCAAGTCCACGGCGCTGTGCGGGACACCCTGACGCATTGCCGCCAGGTGTTCGAAGTGGAGATGAACTCGGCGGTGGACAACCCGCTGGTCTTCCTCCAGGAAAAGAAAGTGGGCGCGCCGAAACGCACTATTGGCGGCGCAACCGTACCTGGCGTTGTTCTTTCCGGGGGTAACTTCCACGGCGAGCCGTTGGCGTTCGCGCTCGATTTCATGGCAATCGCGTTGAGCGCCCTGGCCGGCATCTCAGAGCGGCGGCTGGAGCGCCTGGTAAACCCCGCACTCAATGAAGGACTGCCGGCATTTCTGGCGCCGGGCGCCGGTCTGAACTCCGGCTTCATGATGCCGCAGGTCACGGCGGCGGCTTTGGTGAGCGAGAACAAGGTGTTCTCGCACCCTGCGTCGGTCGATTCCATCACCACCTCAGGCAACAAGGAAGATTTTGTCTCGATGGGAATGACCTCGGCCAACAAGCTGCTGCGAGTGGTGACGAATACGCGGAATGTTCTGGCCATCGAGGCGCTGGCGGCGGCCCAAGCGCTGAACTTCCGGGCGCCACTGGAGACCAGCAAGCGCGCGCAGGCGGCGCAGGCCGCCATTCGGGCCGTGTCGCCACCCATCACGGAAGACCGCGTCCTCACTGCGGATTTCGCAAAGGTTGCAGACGTCATCGCCAAAGGAGAGCTGGCGGCGGCGTTGCGGTAGATAGCAGTCGCTGAGTTACTCCACGCGGCGATAGCAATAGACGTAGTCCGTGATAACGGGCGGGCCGGTCATAGGAATCTCGGTCACCATCACCTGTTCCAGCCCCGCAGGTACAGTGTCCTCAAGCTTATCGTTGGAGAGGAGATATCCTCCGGGCTTCAACATGGCAGCCACATTGGCCCGCGCCAGGGCCTGCTCGAAGCCGCCGTAATACAGGAAGATATTCGTCCCAATGATCAAGTCGAAGCGTTCCCCGGGCGCCAGCGGCAACCTCTGGAAGACGATATTCATGTCAACCGGCTTGATCCGGCTGACGACGGCGGGGCGTATCTCCACGGCCTTGGTAGTGAAGCCGGTTGCTTCCTGGGGCACCGGAATGGCGGCGACGGGCTGTCCGACCTGCGCGCCCAGGTCTTGCCAATACTGGGTAAACTTAGCGCGAAAGTCGTCGCTCCAACGCCCATCGCTGAACCAGGGAAGCTGCACCGTGTAAGGACGGCCCAGCGCTGCGTTCTTTCCAGCCATCTCGATGTGCAGGTTCACGCGTGAGCTGATGTCGAAGGTGTCGAGTTCGATGTCCCCTGGCTTGGCCAAGCCGAGGCGAAACAGCGAATCGAGTACGGCGAACGGCTGCGTGGTCTGCGGCGGATAGTAATCCACACCCTGCTGTTTGTTGACGAAGTCGAGCCCAGGGCCAACGATAGCCACTCGCCGGATGCTGCCCGGTTTCAGCATGGCTTGCTTCAGCATGGTCTGCAGGCTGAGATCAAGGTCGTAGTCGGGCCACAAGTTGCTATCGAGCGAGATGCCCCGGTCCTGAAACATCTGGTTGCGGTTGGCCTTGGCTTGTTCACGGGCCGCGAGCAGGTCCTTCTGCATGCGGCCTAGATTGGCCAGGACATAAGCCTTCAGTTTTTGGCGCTGCGCTGGAGAGTTGAACGAGTAGCCTTTTTTCTCGATAAAGGCCCGCATCTCGATAAACCCCTGGTTTCGATTCGGCGTGGCCAATGCCTTGATCAGGTCGTTCGCACGATTTTCCGCGAAAGCATTGACCAGAGTGCTTTTCCCGTAGAGCAGCAGATACTCATCGTCAATCCGGTATTCCTTGGTGTAAGTCACACCAAAACGCAGCAGGTTGGTCAGGCTATCTTCCTCGCCCACGTCCAAGCGTTGCCGGATTTGCGCGTCGGATTGTTTGAGCCAGGCGAGCCAGGTTTCATAGCTCGCGGATGGCCCCGGCGCCGCGGGATCGCTGGAAGTCATCTTCTGGAGAACGGGCCTGGCCGAATCGAGGGGCATGAATTCCGGAGTCGGCGCTTGGGCGCGTGCTGAGGATGTGAAGCTTGCCATGGCCGCCACGATCAAGCCAATCTGGAGAGCTGTTCGTTTAGCGCCGCCAAAACGCCGAGTGAGCATACAGCTGGTATTGCACTTCTCCTTCCACAGGCCGCCTCTTTCTAACGTATTCAAAAGTTGAGGGATCAGCTGTTGCAAGCCGAGCGTTGCGACGATTGAACTGCGAGAAATGGCTCGTCAAATAACAACCAGCACGCAAATAGCAGCAGGCCGTCGGGTCCGTCACGGGCCGCTTAGTGGGGGATTTCACCGCAGAATGTGGGGGAAAACCCATCGCAGCAATGTTCCCGGTTGCGGGAAATCCTCCCTGCCTGCCTTCTAAACAATTCCGAATCATTAGCTTGCACGATATGCTACGATGCGCCCAGCCACGGCACGCGACGTGCTCATTACAGATTGGTTGGGGTGGGGGATTGCTGTGAAGGTAGTTCGCTTGATTCTGGGTCTGGTTCTGATCGCCAGCGCACCTTGGCTGGGCGCGGCCACCCATCCGGTTCCTCTCGACAAGAATACTGACTCGGCGAAGTGCATCGAGTGCCATGAAGACAAGGCCAAAGGAAAGAATGTTCACTCCGCCATCGCCTTGGGCTGCACCAGTTGCCACGAGATACGCGTCAACAAGGACGTCACCCGGGTAAAGCTGATCACGACCACGCCGCAGGCGCTGTGCATCACCTGCCATGCCGACAAGAATGCGGCTGACCTCAAGGGCAAGGTCCATCCTCCGGGAGTGCGCGATTGCCTGAAGTGCCACGACCCGCATCAGTCCGACAATAAGTTTCAGCTGCTACTGCCAACCTCCGGCGATAAGGGGCAAAACCTTTGCCTGAGCTGCCACACCCAAGGCCTGAACGTCCCGGAGAAAGGCAGCCGGCACGCCGCGTTGGACATGGGCTGCGAGACCTGCCACACCATCCATAAGACCGGCGATCCGAGTAAGGTTGAGTTCGAGTACCACCTCACCAAGAACCCTCCGGCGCTGTGCATCGACTGCCACGATGTGAAGGACGCCAGCCTGATTAAGGCGCACCAGGGGCAGCCATTCGCCAGCGCCAACTGCATTCAGTGCCACAATCCACACCAATCCGCGCAGGCGAAGCTGATGCAGAAGTTCACCCATCCGCCATTTGCCAGTGGCTCGTGCGACACCTGCCACCAGCCGGCGAAGGACGGCAAAGTCGTCCTGACGCAATCGGACTCCAAGGCCCTATGCGTGACTTGTCACAGCGAGCAGGCCGAGAAGATTGAGAAGGCGAAGGTGCAGCATCCCGGTGCGCAGGGAGAATGCGTCGCCTGCCACAATCCGCACGCCGGCAAGACGCCGGGCTTCATCCAGCCCGATCCGGTGAATGCCTGCCTGGCTTGCCACAGCGATCAGGCTGATCAATTCAAGAAGGCGCACCTGCATCAGCCGGCCTTCGGACAAAGCTGTGCCATCTGCCATGAGCCGCACGGCGGCGACAACGAGCACCTGTTGCGCGCCAAGGGCAACGCGCTGTGCATGGAGTGTCATGGTCCGGACTCGCATCCGCAAGAGCTGGAGTCCGAACACGTAATCACCATCTTCAACGGCACGGTGAAGCTGCCCGACGACTACTACGTAAAGAACAAGGTCGTGATCCTTCCGGTGCGATATGGATTGGGGCACCCGGTGGAAGGTCATCCTGTCGCCGACGTGATGGACCCCACGAACATAACCAAGGTCAAGACCCCGATGAGCTGCCTGAGTTGCCACCAGCCGCATTCTTCGGCACAGCCCGATCTGCTGGTGAAAGACCAGGCGAACAACATGGCGTTCTGCGACACCTGCCACAAGAACCGAATCGACATGCGGCAGATGCCGGCAACAGGGAGTAAATAATATGTCAGCCCTTCAAACACATTCGCTTAGCGGCAAGATTACAGTGGTACTGGCACTCCTGCTCGGTTGGGCGCTGGCTTCGCCCGTTGCAAGTTATGCCGGGGACAAGAAGAAGACGGCCACCCCGGCCGCGACCGACCAGCAGCCGACGGAAATCGTCGATCTTTCCAAGATCGATATCTCTAAGCTGGTATGGCCGCAGCCGCCATCCATTCCGCGAGTACGCTACACCACCTACTTCGCCGGGATGAAGATTGACCGTTCACCCGCCGCGACCAAAGCGAAGCCCAAACAGACCTGGATGGACCGGTTGGCGGGCGGCCAGTCACAGCAGGAGAAATTCAATCCGAAGGATTTCCCCTTCCAGCTTCTGGGACCCTACGGGATGGCAGTCGATTCCAAGGGACGCCTCTATGTCGCTGACCAAAGGGTGGGAGCGGTCTTCATCTTTAACACGGAAACCCGCGACGTCGAGCTGATCGCCAATGGCCAACAGGCACATTTTGGACTCATCAATGGTGTGGCCATCGACGATGACGATCGCGTCTTCGTCTCCGACGGCAAGATGCACCGCGTCCTGGTCTTCAACGATAAGCATGAAGTGGTAAATCAGATTAATGAGAAGCTGATCGATCCGGTCGGGCTGGCGATTGATACCGAGAATCGCTTGCTTTACGTGGTCGACACCCAGGCAGACCAGGTCGTGGTCTACGACGCTGACAGCCTGAAGGAGCTGCGCCGGATCGGTACACCGGGGAAGAACCATTACCTCACAACGCCGGGAGATTTTGGCGGAGCCTCGAACGTCGCCGTGGATAAGGACGGCAACGTCTACGTCACCGACACCATGAACAACCGAGTGGAGATCTTCGACGCCGACGGCCATTTCATCAGTACCTTTGGCAAAGCCGGCGATGGTCCAGGCTATTTTGCGCGGCCCAAGGGAATTGCAGTGGACAGCGACGGACACATCTGGGTTGCGGATACGGTCCAAAACCGTTTGCAGGTGTTCAACCGCGAGGGGCAGTTGCTGACCTACATTGGCGGTTACGGCCACTATCCGGGCCAGTTTGAGTCGATCGTCGGGGTCGCCATCGACAAGAATAATCGCGTCTTTACCTCTGAACAATACCCTGGCCGGGTGCAGCAATACCGCTACATCACGGACGCTGAGGCCGAGCAACTGAAGAAGGAAAAAGCCGCAGGGACAACCCACACCGTCGCCAAAACCAGCACGCAACCGGCGGCTGCGGCTAGCAGTCAGCCTCCGCCTGCGGTTCCAGCTCCAGTGGCGGCCGACGCGAAGAAGTAAGCGGCGGGCCTTGAAGGGCCCAGCAGGCTGAGGTCGAGATCGGGTGCGGCGATGGTCAGCCGGTGATTCGCCGACTCTTTCGCTGGGCTGTTGAAACTGTGGCTGCAACCAGCAGGAACAATTCTTGCGGCGGCATAGACCGCTGAAAGCGATCTAACGAGCCGGTTTTCGGCCGGGTTGCTCCACGACAAGATTCTCTTGTCGGTTGCGATATGGTCCCCTCAGACCGCCAGGAACACTCTTTCGCAGCTTTCCCCTGCGGGGGTAGCGTAGCGTCCTGATTCAAACCGAGTAACCCGAAAGTTCTCTCCTGTTCATCCGCAACCCTCTGCCTACCATCCACTTAGGGGCCGAGTGGGGCATTTCACCGAATTCCCGCCCGATTTGGCTGTTTTCACCCACATGTGACCCCCATCACAACCGGATGTCAAGGTGGGAATGTGCTTCTAACATCCCTGATTGCAATGCCTTAGCGATAACTCTAGCGGCCGCATTCCGGCCTCCGATTTCGGCCAGGGAAGTGCACTTACAACAGCGGACGCCAACGGGGCCTGGCTTCCAAAGTTTTCAGTCCTAATCAGGAGATCGATCTCATGAAAAAAGCAATGCTAGTCACGCTTATGATTCTGGCCGTCGGGATGTTCGCGGTGGCACAGATCCAGGCACCGACATCGGACGTCCTGGGAGCTCACTTAAATTACGGTCGCGGCTGCGCGGCCTGCCACGCCCCGCACAGCGGCGCATGGGGCAACGGCGCCAACAAGTCCGGCGATACCACTGCCGGCAACAGCATTCTGTGGGGCCAGGACGTAGGGAACCTGTTCGGCAAGACCATCGCCACGGGCAGCACCAACGGCACCACCTCCAACTACATCGAGACCTTGCCGGCCAGCATGTCGGCTGGGACGCCTGATGTCAACAACCTGCTGACCTGCCTGAGCTGCCATGACGGCAACTGGGCGCAGGGCGCCATGATGAAGAACCGCGTCTATGAGACGCTGCCTCCGACCTACGGCACCTACAACTACATTCCGACCCTGCTCGGCAATGACGGCAACGGCGCCGGCGATTACCTCAACGATCACCCAGTGGGCGTGAACGCTTACGTTAGCTGCGGCGGACAGTACAACTGGGATTGCACCGAGACCAACGGCGTCATCACCATGAACGGCGCGAATTCTTCGCAGTTCGTGAAGAACTACGGCTTCTTCGTTAGCCTCAGCGCCTGGAACAACAATGCCACCGTTATGTGCACCTCCTGCCATAACCAGCACTTGATGAACGTGGTCAGCGTAACCAACGGTCCGAAGTCAGGTTTGCCGACCGGCAACTACGCGACGATGTTCTTCATCCGCGCGCCTTACAACCCGGCCAGCGGAACCAGCGGCTCCAACCAGACGGCGCAATTCTGCCGCCAGTGCCATGGTGGCGAAGCCAACGAGTCGAACGGCAGCTACACCATCCCGACGACCTTCTAGTCTGTCGGCTTTAACCGAGGGGAGGGGAACTCCCTCCCCTCAAATCTTTTAGAACCTCAGGGGTGAGGAGAAAGTCATGAAGTACCTGCTATCGATCTGCGCAACAGTTCTGCTCACAATCTCTGTAACATCCGCCCAGGTTGCCTCGCACACCCCCACTAAGCTCTCTGCTCCGCAAAAAAAGGCCAGCCAACCGACTGGCAAGCCGGTGGCGCGAGTGAACGGGACAGTGCTTACGGACCGCGACTTACAAAGAGAGATGTTCGCCATGTTTCCCTATGCGCAACAGCATAACGGCGACATTCCTCCAGAGTTGGCGCCCGGGATCCGCAGCGGCGCGCTGAAGATGATCGTTTTCGAGGAACTGGTGTACCAGGAGGCACTGCGGCGGAAGATGACGGTCTCGCCTGAGCGTTTGAACACCGCAGAAGCGGACTTTCGCAAGCAATTTGCCACTCCCCAGGAGTACCAGCAGTTTCTCAACACGGAGTTCCAAGGTTCGGAACAGTTATTACGGGAGAAGGTCAAGCGCTCAATACTGATTGATCAGCTGCTTAAGGCAGAGGTGGATAAAAAGTCGACCGTGAGCCCCGCCGAGCTAAAGGCCTACTACGATCAAAACCAGAGCCGATTCGATTATCCGGAAGCTTTCTCCTTCCAGACGATTACCATCCTGCCTCCGGCCAACGCGACGCCGGCCCAGTTGCAGGAAGGGAAAAAGCGGGCCGACGAAGCACTCAAGCAGGCGAAAACCACCAAGAACGATGAAGACTTCGGCATGCTGGCGGAGAAGATCTCGGAAGACGATTACCGGGTGATGATGGGTTATCACAAGCCGGTAGATCGCGCCAAGCTGCCGCCCTACGTGGTGCAGGCCCTGCTCAAGTTGCAGCCTGGACAGATTACCGACGTTATCCAGGTTGACCAGGCCTATACCATCCTGCGGTTGGTGAAACACATACCCGCCGGCAAAGCGACGTTCGCGCAGGTCAAGGACTCATTGCAAAAGGAATTGCAACAGAGGAAGACCAATGCGGTTCGCGCCAGCTTCGATAAGCAGCTACAGCAGGGCGCCAAGGTCGAGGTCCTGTAGGGACGAGGTTGATGCCGTGCGCCGAGCTTTTACAGATGCGGTTTGCAGCACCCGGGTGGAAGGGCACGGCTTTAGCCGTGCCGCATATCCGCATCGAAATACGGGCTTCAGCCCCGGCATACCATGGCTAAAGGTACCGGTGACGGCGACCCATTTCGCCGGACTAAAGCCACGCGCTTCCACCGGTCGAAAAGCATTTTCCTTGCTGGTATCTGTAGCCGGGCTGCTATTTTTGGCGCTCCCGGCGGTTGCCCAGCTCCAGCTCGGAGAATCAAGTACCACTCTAAACGGAGTGATTGGCGCGGGCTACAGCGCAGATTATGGAAATGAAATCGACTCATCCCACGGGCTGAACGTAAACGGCAGTGCCACCGCCTCCGGATATTATTACAATCCTAATTTTGTCTCCTACAGCCTCTCGCCTTATTATGGCCAATCGCGGGCAAACTCCGACTACCAGTCCATCTCTGACAGCAGCGGGGTCAACCTATCGACCGCCATCTTCAGCGGTAGCCATTTTCCCGGACAGATCAGCTATGCCGCGGCCTATAACAGTGAGGGACAATTTGCTGTTCCGGGACTGCCTAACTACACTACGCACGGCAATAGCGACACCTTCGGGATTTCCTGGAGCGAGTTCCTTCCTGGACTGCCCACACTCACGGCAAGCTTTCAGAGAGGCAGCAATCAGTATTCGGTGTATGGGGCCACCGACAATGGCAATTCAGACTTCCATTCCTTGACCCTCAGCTCCAACTACTCCATAGCCGGATTCAATCTGGGAGCCTCTTACAATAATGGAGCTTCGAACTCGCTAATACCCGAGGTTTTCCAGGGCGAGGAGACGGGAACCATTACCACCGATAACAGTGGTTTCGGCTTCAATGTTTCGCATAAGCTTCCTTTCAATGGAAGTTTCTCTAACAGCTTTTACCACTCGGACATTAATACGGATTACCTGGGGTATACATACCAGGGGAATTTTGATACCGAGGTCGTTTCTGCCGGTATGCAGCCTACCAACAAGCTGCGCGTTTCGGCGTCGGCTAGTTATACCGACAATCTAGCCGGAGTTCTGTTTGGGTCGCTGCTCACGTCTGGCAGCAGCAGCAGTAGCAGTAGCGGCGGCAGTACCATCCTGCCGACCAACACGCTGGATTCATCCCATGCCTGGGACATAAATGGCTCTGCCAGCTATTCCCTGGCGGCAAATTTATGGCTCCAGGGCCAGGTTGACCGGCGTGACCAGGCCTATCTGGGAGAGGATTTTGGAGCAACGTCGTATAGCGCGGGGGTCACCTACGCTCGCGGGTTATTCGGTGGAACATTAAACAGTTCGGTCAGCGTGATTGACAGCGTGATCGATAACAGCAATCAGAATGGACTCGGCTTCGCGGCTAACGCCAACTATGGCAAGAGAATTGGCCGATGGATTACAAACGGGTCCTTCAGTTATGCCCAGAATGTTTCCACCCTGCTGATCACCTACATGACCTCCTACTATAGCTATTCGGGAAATGTTCGTCGCCGTTGGGGGAATGTCAATTTTAATGCGGGGGCGAACTTCGGCCATAGTGGCCTGACCAATGAACCCGGCACCGACAGCAGCACCCAGAGCTATACCAGCAGCTTCGGATACGGACGCTGGATCAACCTCACCGGGAATTATGGCAAATCGAATGGCATTGGCCTGATTACGGGAAACGGAATACTGCCGGTGAATCTGTCGCCGATTCTGCCCCAGAACCTGGTTACGCTTTATGGTGGTACGGGCTACGGCGTGTCACTATCAAGTCTGCCGGTGCGCAGGTTCACCATTGCGGCAAGTTACGCTAAGTCCTCCAGCAACACGTCGACCGCTGGAATCGCGTCGGCGAACCAATTTGAGTCAAAAAGTATACTGCTGCAATATCAATTCCGTAAGATGTACTTGACGGGAGGATACGCAAACCTGTCGCAGGGATTCAGCGTGTCGGGCATTGCGCCGTCGAACGTATCGTCGTTTTATATCGGGGTGTCCAGGTGGTTCAACTTCTTCTAGCGGGAGCGCGCACGAGAAAACATTTCTTATCCCACGTCGCCTGTGCGGTTCTCCTGCTGCTGACGCCGGTTTGGGCGTCCAAACCCAAAGAGAAGCCCATTGCACCCACACCTCCGGACATGGTGCTGGAAGGTGGCCGCAAGCTCAGCTTCGAGCGCAGCTTCAACTCGCAGCGCGAGGTCAAGCCCAAGCGCGGCTTCTGGAACCGCGTGGTCGATTTCGTTGCCGGCGAGCCGAACTTCCGCGTCCTGGTCCGTCCCTATAGCGTCGCCGTCGATTCCCGCGGACGCATCATTGTTACCGACCCGGGCGCCTACGGCGTCCACATCTTCGACTTCCAGCAGCAGAAGTACAAGTTCCTGTCGCGCGTCGACAAAGGCAAAGACCCCATGCTGACGCCGCAGTGCGTCGCCGTGGACGCTCAAGACAACATCTATGTGACCGATTCGGAGTCGGGCAAGGTCTTCGTCTTCAATGCCGATGGGAAATACCAGCGGGCAATCGGCAGCCTGAAAGGCGGCGAAGGTTTCTTCAAGCGGCCGACCGGAATTGCGGTGGACTCCGCGGCCCAGCGGATTTACGTAACCGACACCCTGCGCGACCAGATCTTCGTGATGGATATGCGCGGCAATGTAGTGCAGACCATCGGGAGCAACGGCGAAGCAGCGGGGCAATTCAATTTTCCCACCGAGTTGCGGCTCGACGGCCAGAACCTGGCGGTGGTGGACGCGATGAATTTCCGCGTCCAGGTGCTCGATACCTCAGGACAACTTCAGTACACGGTCGGAAAGCTGGGCGACGAGTCGGGAACCATGTTCCGTCCTAAGGGAATCGGCTTTGACTCGGAGGGTGATCTCTACGTCGTCGATGGATTATGGGGCGTGGTGCAGGCCTTCAACCGCCAGGGACAACTTCTCTACACGTTTGGCAATCGCGGCACCGCGCTGGGCGAATTCCAGTTGCCTGCCGGGTTGTTCATCGACCACAACGACCGCATTTATGTGGTCGATTCATTCAATCGCCGAGTGCAGGTCTTCCACTTCTACGGACTGCCGAAGCAGGCAAAAGGGGGCGCACAGTGAAGTTCAAGCTGTGGCTTGCCTGCTCGTTGCTATTGCTGTCCGCGGTCGGTCTGCGGGCGCAGATCACGGGCGACGTGATCGGCACGCACGATCTCTCTCCCGGAAGCAAGTCGCCGATTACCGGCGCGCGCCCAGGTTCGTGCTCTTACTGCCACGCTCCGCACTCTGGCCTGTCCACTGGCCAGGCGCTCTGGAACCAGACGCAAACCAAAGCGACCTACCAGCTCTACACCAGCACCACCTATCACCAGAAGGGCGAGCAGCCGGTACTCGGCTCCGACAGCAACCTGTGCTTGAGCTGCCACGATGGGACCGTCGCCGTGGGAAACACCATTGTCGCCGGACAAGTCACCATGACCGGCTCCATGAACAGCCAGGATGTATTCGGAACAAACCTGCAATCGTCGCATCCGTTCAGCCTACAGCTGCCCATCAAGGACGCGATCGACATCATTGCTACCCTGGTATCGCAAGGCAAGACCGGCGATCCGACCGGCAAGATAACCCTCATCAACGGGAACATTGAATGCACTTCCTGTCACAACCCGCATGTTCAGGCCATCGACAAGATCTCGACGAACTTCCTGGTGAAGGACAGCTCGAACGCGCAAATGTGTCTTGCCTGCCACGATCCCACGCGAACCATGTCGGGACAAGTTAACCCTCTGGCGGGATGGGCGACCAGCGCCCACGCCGTGGTGACCAACAAAGTGTCGCTACAGGCCAATCTCGGCAGCTATGGCACGGTCGCCGCCAACGCGTGTCTCTCCTGCCATGAGCCGCACAACGGACAAGGGCCAATGCGTCTGTTGCGCCAGCCGAACGAGCAGGATTGTATTGCCTGCCACAACGGCAGTTCGAACCTGAATCCTGCCATCGCCAATGTTTACGCTGAGTTTGCCAAGGTAGGACATCCCTTTCCTTCGGGTAACAATCTGCACGACGCTGCCGAAGGCGTCTTGTTGAATAACAACCGGCATTCCACCTGCGCGGACTGCCACAACGGCCATTCCTCCAACCAGGTAACTTTGTTCCCACCGCCTCCAAATATCCGCGTGTCGCAGAACGGCGTAGCCGGAATCAGCGCGACCGACGGCATCACCGTTGTCGATCCGTCGGTCAATCAGTACGACAATTGTCTGCGCTGCCACGGTACCAGCTCTGGCAAAGTCTCCAATCCCATCTATGGATATTTTCCGGTGAGAGCGGTTTCGGCCGGCGATCCTCTGAATGTCATCCCGCAGTTCGCCGCTACCTCCACGTCGAGCCATCCAGTCACGCACACGCGCAGCAGTCAACTGCCGCAACCTAGCCTGCTTCCGACGATGTTGGATTTGAGCGGCGGCACCACGCACGGCCGCGCCATGGGCAACCAGATCTTCTGTAGCGATTGCCATAACAGTGACGACAACCGGGAATTTGGCGGAATAGGTCCAAGCGGACCGCACGGATCGACGTTCAAGCACATCCTCGAAAGAGATTACGAGTTCAGCCAGGCGCCCGCGCCGGGACAGTTGATTACCAACCTGTATCCGAACCCCGACTTAAGTATTAAGGGCCCGTATGCGATGTGCGGCAAATGCCACGACCTTACGAACGTTGTCTCGAATGCAAGCTGGAACCAGCATGGCAACCACATCAATACCGGATTCACTTGCTCGGTTTGCCATACCGCCCACGGCATGGGCGCGCGCAGCGGGACCATCTCCGGAGAGCGCCTGGTGAACTTCGATATCAATGTGGTTGCGGCGAACGGCAGTATCCCGATTTCGTATACGAGGGCCACGAATACTTGCGTCCTGGTGTGCCACATGGCCGCCCACAACCCCGACGGTACCGTCACCCAAAGCTCTCAGAAGAGCAACGGCCCGAACACTGGAACGCTTCCTCCGAAGAGACGTTGATGTTGGCGGCCGGCTTCCACCAGCAACAGAACGGCTATGCCCACTAATCCCACTGCACGCGAAGCGGCTGTCCCCAACGTCTTCCGCAGGCTGAGCTGCGGCGTGCCTGTGCAGGTGGCAGCGCTGCTGCTACTGTTCACAATGGCGGCATGGATCGAATCCGCTCACCTTACGGCGCTCGCCGATCCGGATGTCTGGTGGCACCTCAGCACCGGTAACTGGATCTTGCAGAACCATGCCGTGCCTCACTACGGATCGTTCTCGCAGTATTCGAACCTGCCCTGGACCGATTCGAGCTGGCTCTTCGATGTGCTGGTCGCCGGCGTCTGCAAATTGATGGGGCTGCGCGCTCTGCCGGTGCTGTTGATGGCGTTCAAGGTCGCGATCGCAGTGGCTACATTTGTGCTGGCTCGCGGTGCGCGTTTGAATTTCTGGCCGGCCGTCTTCCTGGCTGCGGCCGCTCAGTATGTCTTGCCCGGCTTGCCGCTGGGACCGGTGGTCTGCTCGATTGTCCTGTTCGCAATCGAGTTGACCCTGCTCTTGGGCGCAAGGAGAACGGGCAATGTTCGTCCGCTGTTCTGGTTGCCGTTGCTGTTTCTGCTCTGGGCGAACCTGGACGCGGGATTTGTGGCCGGGCTGGCGGTGCTGCTTCTGTGCAGTGCGGTTTGGTTTGGTGAAGAGATTGGCCGCCGCTCAGGAGCGGACGCGTCTACTCACCAGGAACTTACCGTTCAACCGGCAACAGCGGCGATGGTATTTGCCGGCTCCTTCATCGCCGCTTTCGTAACGCCCTATTTCTACCATTCGTACGCAGCTGCCGCCGCCGAGCTTTGGCTCCTGGTGCCGTATGTGCAGAACTTGCACGCTATAAGTTTCCGCCATCCGCAGGATTACGTTCTCTTGCTGCTGTCAATGGCGGCGTTCTTGTCGCTGGGAAGGCGCCGCTCGCGAGACATGTTTCAAATCATTTTGATGATCGCCTGTCTGGCGCTCGCATTCACTCGGCAGCGCGACATCTGGCTACTGGCTCTGGCCTCGGTCGCCGTAATCGCTGACGCGCTTCCGATCAGCTCAACTTTGGCGGAAACAAACGGTACTCAGCTATGGCACTGGACCAAGCTGGCAACCGCCGGGCTGGCCGTAGTTGTGTTCCTGGCCGCCGTGTTCGGCCGCATTCCCAGCAGTCGCGAAACGCTGCTCTCCAAAGTTGCCGAGACCTTCCCGGTGCGCGCCGCCGACTACATTCGCGCCAACCATCTGCCGCCGCCTATATTCAACGCCTACGATTGGGGCGGCTTCCTGACGTGGTATTTACCCGGGTACCCAGTCTCCATCGACAGTCGCACCGCGCTCTACGGGGACGAGATTGACGCGCGCTACTTCAAGGTCACGACCGCGGAGATCCCGCTCGACGCCGACCCCAGCTTCGCGAATGCGCGGACCATCCTGCTGAGTAAGGCCTCGCCGATGGCCGTCGCGCTCGGCACCGTGCCTCAATTCAAGGTTGCCTACCAGGACGATATAGCGATGGTCCTGTTGCAAGGTCAGTAGGGTAGCGTCTTGGCTTCAGCAGGCTGCTGAAAAAGATTCGATTCGGTGGGTTCGAAGGGACGCAGGTTTAGAGCCTGCCCTGAGCTTGCCGAAGGGTGTGCCGTCACAAATCCTTCTGGATTGGTCATCACGAGGAGGCCTTCAGGCCGACGAGGGATCTGCTTTTGACCTTTTCAGCCGCCTGCTACGGCTGGCGGACGCGAACAAACACGACCCCAAGTTTGTCCTGATACACCAAACGAAACCTCGGATCCGCTCCCAGAAACTGTCTCAGGCTGGCGCCTTTCTGCAAGATCACAACTCCCGCCTGGTTGAGGTAGGGATCATCCACGTAGGAAGGCGACCCGTTCGCTGTTTTGAAGAATCGCTCATTCAACTCGTCGCCGTAGAGATCGGTGCGTCCGTCAATCGCCACGGGATAGTTCGGCGTGTACCAGATCAGAAAGCCGCCCCAGTCGAGCGTGTTGTAAAGCGGACCCGGCGCGGGGTTTTGCAGCAAATAGTTGGCGGCGTTCACAGGAAGGTAGCTAGTGATTGCCCGGTCGAGGCCGCGCCGGTTGAAGTCCATGCTATTGGCAAACAGCAGCAGCGCCAGCCCAACCGCCGCCGCCACTCCAATCTTCTCCAGCCAGGTTTCCGGCGCTTCGTGCTCCGCGTCGTCCGCCACGGAGTCAGCAATGCAGGCTGCCGCGGAAATGCAGATGAACCACGCGTCGCGCAAAGTGCGGAAGGCGACCATGCTGGCGATGGCCAGCAATGCCAGCTTGAATGCATCGACCTTGCTCTGCCGCCCGACAAAGAAAAACGCGGCTGCGCACACCAGCAATTGCACGTAGTGGCTGTAAGCGCGGAAGTTCAAGGGCTGGAGTTCTTTGATCATCACATAGGGCACCTTCGACTGCGTATAGCCCAGGATGACCTGGTAGAGGTGGTAGGAATTGGGGCCTATACAGGTGGCAGCGACGCATGCTGCAAACAACGCGGCCAGGGTCGCTGCTGGAAGTTTGGCCGGCAGCAGCCAAGCGGGCGCGAGTCCGAAACGCTCGGCCAGCCGTTGAGCCACATTTACCGCCAGCAACAGCCCAACCAGAAACAGTCCGTAGAGGAACTGGATGTGCAGGTTCGCCCACAGCAGAAAAATCAATGGCAACCAGTACAGAAGCTGCACGCGACCCGTGCGACGCGCTTCCAGCACTAGCGTCAGGGTCACACAAAAAAGCATCATGGAGAAAAACACCGGCCGCGGCATCAGGTTAAACAGAAACGCTGAGCAGGCAATGACGGCCAGAACGCTCGCCGTCCAGAATTGCCCAGACAGACGGCGCAGGCTCCAAAAGGTGAAGTAGGCGACGCCCAGGGTCAACAGGGTCCCATATAGCCCGATGCCAACCAGCCCAAACCAGGCGTAGGCCCGCGACAGCAGCACCTCGTAGCCCCAACTGTAAGCCACCCACGGACGGTCGGCCGCCGTCCACGTAAAGAGGCCGTTGTGGGGGACGGCCATGTGTTGCACAATCCAGTCGCCCACCTTCAGGTGCCACCAGATATCGAGGTCGAGCACCGAAAACTTCAGATTGAAGGCGATCACCCCGACCGCGACCAGGAGGCCGGCCAGTGTGAGCAACTGTAGCCACCGCAAACGGAGCAGTGGTTTCAACTCCTCCACAAAACCCATAGGTGTCTCAAGTGCAGTCACGCCTCCAAAAAGGAGCCGTAATAAGCTCAGTCCCAACAATAACTTAACAGTCGCCAATCGGTGAAGAGATGCCCTTCCCGCGCCAAATTACACCCAGATTGCGGGGAAAGACTCTTTTTGGACTGCCTGCGCGGACCAGCCATCTCCGTAGACAACACTAAGTCGCTGAATATGAATGGCTAGCCGCCAGTGGGCGATGGGCAACGTTTGGCAGACCGACTGCATTTTCCAATCTTGGGGAACCCGAGCACGAGGGAAGCTCTGATTAAGTGTTGTTTTGAAAGGGCCGCCTTCAGGCGGTCCGCAAAGTCGAAGAAGCCGGCTTTAGCCGCTGAGGGCCTCGGCATTGACTTAATCAGAGCCTCCCCAGGAACTGAGTTGCGTCCCAGCGCATTTGAGCACAAGTGTGATCGCGCGGGCCAGAGTCAAGTCATGTCGAACGCCAGCCTCAATGTAGAAGCAGCAACTCCCGAAGCGAGAGTAGTCTTGCGCCCGAGCTCAGACGTTTGGCTTGCCGGGGCCTATGGCTTGGCCCTGTTAGCTTGTCTTTCCATATGGTTTCTCGCGGTGCGTGCGCCGTTGTGGACGGATGAGACCCTTTCCTACTGGCAGATCGCTGGCGGTTTCAAGCAAATTTGGGCGCGATCAATACAAGGAAATTCGTTTGCTGCTTACGCCTACATCCTGTGGCTGACCAAGACGCTTTTCGGAGACAAGGAGATCGTACTCAGAATTCCGTCGATTCTCGCCATGCTCGCCGCCGTGTATGTGTTTTACCGTTGCGCGCGCGAGCTGTTTGACTGGGATGTGTCGCTCATCGCGACCATGGTATTCATTCTTCCCCGGGGAATTGTGTTTGCCGCTATCGACGTCCGTCCCTACCCGTTTGCGCTTCTGCTGACAAATCTCACAATTTTCCTGTTCCTGCGCTGGACGAAGACTCATAGAGATAAGTATGCCGCGCTTTTCGGCATGGCGGCCGCGGGCATCATCTACTTTCATTATCTGTTCGCCAGCATTCTCGTGGCGCTCGCCGTCTACTACTTCCTGTCGCGGCCTGCGGCGCTCCGTGCCGATCTGCGACAGATTGGGATCGCTCTCGCCTGCTTTGGAATTCTCCTGCTTCCGGTGTTGCCCAGGCTGAAGTACATCTACCAGACGCGCACCATGCATTCCTTTTCCAACCCGCCCCAATGGACATGGATCCTGGACCTACTGAATCCCGGCAAAGGGCAGTTATACGTAGTGGCCGGCGTCATCCTTCTTGCCGCAGTGGCGCGGCAATTGCTGCCTCCCGATCATGCCTCCCTGGGTAAGCTGGCATTTTGCGTGAGCCTGGCGCTGGTCCCGATTTTGTGTTTGTACTTGATCAGCGTGAATACCTCGGTGCACGTCTTCATTCCACGTTATCTGCTGGTGGCTGTGCCCGGCATCTCCTTGTGTTGGGGATGGCTTTGCAGCCGGCTCGGATCGCGCGCTCTGCGCGGGTTGTTCTGTTTCGCGTTTGTGGCATTGTGCCTTTCTCAGGCATACAGATCGCCAATGTCCCGCTGGCACGAAGAGTCCTGGAAGGGATCGCTGGCGTTTGCCGACGCGAACGCCGCTCAGGACAACGCGCCAATCCTGATGTGCAGTCCATTGGTGGAAGCCGACTATGTACCCATGCCGGCAGTTGCCAGCGAGAGCGTGCTGTACGCGCCGTTGAGCTACTACAAAGTCAAGGCCCGGATCGTTCCCCTTCCACGCACACTGAACGCGGAAACCGAGCGCCAAGTCAGTCATTTCCTGATGGGAAACGAAGGCACTCGTTTTCTGGTACTCGTCCCTTTGCAATCCAGACAGATTCTCGACCTTCTGGTCGCTTCCACCCAAAGCACGCATTCCTATCGGGTACTGGGCGAGTCTGAAAATATTTTTGTGGTGGAGTTCACTCCTTACACGGCCGGACCGTCGTAGGCAATGATCGCGCCCTCAATTACCGATCAGGCTGGACCCCAAACTTTGGCCAATGAATCGGCGGAAACATCGCCGCGCCAGTCAACTCTCACACACATCCTTGGATATTCGATCCTCGCTATCGGCGCAGGGACTGTTGTTGGCGCGGCTAACGTGATGAAGGCCGGGTACTCGATCGTTCCCTACTGGGACGAACTGGATGTCATGACCGACTATGTCGATGCCCTGCACAAATCTGTGCTCCCATGGATCTGGGCCCAGCACAATGAGCATCGAATTCTCTTCTACAAGCTGCTCTTCATTGTTGATATGCGGTTCTTCCAGGGCCGTAACTGGCCCATGTATGCCGCCATGTTCTGCTCGCAGGCGGCACTGGCCGCGCTCATTGGCTACATGCTGTACAAGCTCGGCGATATCAAAGGGCCTCTGTGGCGGGCCTGCTTTGGACTGACGCTGTTCTGCCTGTTTTGTCCGTCGCAGTGGGAGAACTTCTGCTGGGCCTTTCAGCTCTCTTTCGTGTTGGTTAACCTCTGGGTGGTTGCGGCGGTGCTGTGTCTGGTTATTTATAAGCAACACCTCGCATCAGGGCAGCCCGGCGGACTGGGGCTTGTCCTGGTCTCGTTCCTTGCGGCCACGGCCGCAACTTTTACCAATGGGAATGGGATCACGATATGGCCGGTGCTGATTGTGCTGGCGCTGCTGGCCAGGCTTCCCTGGCGAATCGTCGCGGTCTACGCCGTTGGGCTGGCTTGCATGGTCGCGGTGTACCTGATTGGCTACCAATCGCCCTCCCAGCACGCATCGCCGTTGAAGTCTATCTCCCAGTCGCGAAAAGTACTGGAATATATGGCTAACTACTTCGCGGGCGGCGTTCTGCCGGATAGCGCGATTCTGAAAACCCGCGCGATCGGTCTGGCACCCGCGATCGGACTGTTGGGATTGCTGGCGGCGATCGCCCTCATGCTTTGGCTGACCTGGCACGGAAGCAAGAAGGGTTTACTCGAATTTGCTCTGTCTGGGATCATTTTGTATGCCATGGCCACAGCACTGATTACGTCCCTCGGGCGCGTGAATTATGGGACGCTCCAGGCGTTCACTTCCCGCTATCAGAGTTTCGCTCTTCTGTTCTGGCTTGCACTCTCCCTTTGGATCATCAGCATCGCAGCGCGGCAACCTACTGCCTTTGGCCTTATTGCTGTCTACCTGCTGATCATAGTTGTAACCTGCTACGCCGCCACGCAATACGGCGGAATTGTTGAGCACGTAAGTCGCAACAAGGCGGCGAGAGACCTGGGTGGTGTGGCCATGATTACGGGTATTCACGACGACGGGTTTCTCCGCTCCCAAATCCTGCCAACTCCCATAGCTTGGCCTGAGGTAGAAGAGCTACGAAGTCGCCAATTGTCATTGTTCTCGACGCCAACTGCCAAACAATTCGGCCAGGAGTTTGCGCGATACTATCGGCCGGCGAGTCCGGACACATGCCAGGGTAGAGTCGATGCTGCTTCGTACGTCAGCACGAATCCAGAAGGCGTTGTCATTCGCGGATGGGTTGTCCAGGGGCTGACAGGCGATCCATTGGAAGAAGTCTTGTTCGTGGCTGAGGGCAGGATCGTCGGCTTTGGGGTGCTTGAGCCCGAGCGATTCGATGTTCTAAGCGCGCTCCAACCTAGGCATGTCTCCCGCCGCGCCTGGATCGGATATGCGCAGCTTACCGGCAGTAAAACACTTGAGTTGTACGGCGTCCGCAGAAGCTTCGGCCACAACGATAGTTGCCGCATAGACACCGTAAACGTCGGGTCTGAGTAACCGCCCAGGTCGTTCGCAGCCGCAACCCAAAGCGCGCCAAATCACCCGCCAACTGCGGCAAACCCTGCCATCGGGAACCAGTCTCCCCGCTTTCAAGCGTTGCTATGCCACTGAATCTAAACAACATATTCACAACTGCCCCGGGCGGCTGTTTGGCAATGCGTGTGCTTTTCAATACATGGTAGCTCTGCCTGGAGCGCTTCTAAGCTGGCTCCGGAATGGTGCCAAGGAGTAAGCAAGAATGGATAACGAAGCCGCACAGCCCCGCACTTCAGCCATCTGGAAGCCGGCCCATACCTACACCATGGCCGTTGTCTGCCTGGTGATTGGACTGGCGATTGGATACTTCCTGCGTGGCTCCGCCGCCTCCGCACCTCCAGCCGCAGCAATGGCTACCGCCCCGCAACCGTCCGCCGATCCGCACGCCGGCGCAGGCCAGCAGCCAATGCCAACTCTGGATGACATGAAGCGCATGGCCGACAAGCAGGCGCAGCCCCTGCTGACCACGCTGAAGGCTGATCCCAAGAATGCCGCTCTTCTTAACAAGACCGCGCTCACGTACAAGGCTGCCCACCAATTCAAAGAAGCAATTGTTTACTTCCAGAAGGCTTTGGAGATCGATCCCAAGAACATCGGAATACGCGACGACATGGCCTCCTGTATGTACTACACCGGCGACGTTGACGGCGCTCTCGATCAGCTGAACAAGTCGCTCACCTACGATCCCAAACACCCAGGGACCTTGATGAACATAGGGATCATAAAATGGCGAGGCAAGAATGATGTCCAAGGCGCTGTGGACTCGTGGCAAACGTTACTCAAGCTAAACCCCAACTTCCCACAGAAGGAAGTGATAGAACACCTGATCGCGCAGGCACAGCAGCAACAAACGACGATGCCCCCTCCGAACCAACCGAAGGGATAGCAAAGCACCAAGCCAGATCTCGTAGGGGCCTACCTACGAGGAGGTAAGACCCATGCACAGCAAGCAGCAACCTTGCAGCTCACTTTTTCGCACTTCGTGCGCCTCAATGCCGGCCTTGTCAGTCGCGGTTGTGCTGGTATTGACGATCGCGTTGGCCCAGCCGGCGCGCGCCCAGACCTATCAGGTGCTTTACAACTTTACGGGCGGGCAGGATGGAGCCTACCCCGAAGCCGGATTGACCATGGATGGCGGAGGGAATCTCTACGGCACGGCGTATCAAGGTGGAAGCATGAACCGCGGCACTGTGTACAAGCTGGCGCGCCGCGGCACAGGATGGGCGTTGAGCCCGCTCTACAACTTCACCGGACAGACAGACGGAGGCGCTCCCATCGCGGGAGTCGTGTTCGGGCCGAATGGCAGCCTGTACGGCACCACCGAATTTGCCGGACACAACTGCGGGGAAGGATGCGGTGTGGTCTTCAACCTGAGGCCGCCGACGAGCATTTGCAAAAGCTTCCTTTGCTTGTGGACAGAGACCGTGATTTATGGCTTTCACGGGGGAAGCGATGGCGCGAACCCTGGGTTCGGCAACCTCACTTTCGATCAGGCAGGCCACATCTACGGCACAACTTACTTCGGCGGCAGCCATGCTGGAGGAGTTGTCTATGAACTGACATCTTCCAACGGCAGCTGGACGGAGAGCCCCATCTACACCTTCACGGGCGGCAGTGATGGCGAAAATCCATACAGCAATGTCCTCTTCGACACAGCCGGGAATCTCTACGGCACCACCTTTGGCGGCGCCAACGGCTATGGCACCGTCTTCAAGTTGGCGCCCAACGGGTCCGGCTGGACGGAAGACACGTTGTATGCATTTCAGAGCTCAAACAACGGCGGCGGCAACCCCTACGGCGGCGTTGTCTTTGACGCTGCCGGCAATCTCTACGGAGCCACCAGTAACGGCGGCACCGGTGGCGGCGGCACGGCCTACGAACTGATGTCCTCCAACGGTAGCTGGAACTTCGACCTGCTTTACAGCTTTACCAGTACAGGTTATTTGCCGGGATCTTTCGGCAGCCTGACCAGGGACTCGGCGGGCAACCTCTACGGCACGACGGTCAAGGACGGTACTAACGGAGTAGGCTCAGTGTTCAAGTTGACGCCTTCCAACGGTGGCTGGACGGAGACCGACCTGCATGACTTCGCCGGCGGCAGCGGCGGAGAAATTCCCTACGGCAGCGTGCTCATTGACGCCAGCGGCAATCTCTATGGCACTGCCTCTGCCGGCGGGGCCAACGGCTACGGTGTCATTTGGGAGATCACGCCTTAGGGTTATCATCAATCGGTGAGGTGGCACGAATGCTGAATAACCCTGCAGACAAAAAACTGGCGGCACTGCTGCTGGTCTACTGCGTTTTCTTGCTGGCCGGCTCAGCCGAATCAAAAGAACACAACCGCGTATTTTCGGGCCAGGTGGTCAACTCGTCCAACCATGGGGTCCAGGGGGTTGTCGTACACCTGCGACCGCAGAACGCGGCCACGGACCAGAAGGACGTGGCAGGTACCGAAGCTGCCGGTAAGGCCGCCCAGTGCCCGCCTGTGGAGCTTTGCCAAACCACGGCGCACAACGGTAATTTTTCCTTCCACCAGGTCAAGACTGGACTCTATGATCTGGCGGTATACAAGGACGGCCAGGTAATCTACACCAAGCCGGAACCCTTGTTAATCCCTCAAATGCCAGACAGCACACATCTGGTGATATCTCTGCCGCAGCCAACGCAGAACTAGAGCATCTCGTGACAAGCGGTTGTTCCCTTTCGCTCAACGGCGTGATCGTAGTACTTTCTCTCCTGCGCCTGGAGTGGGCCTCGCCACAAACTTAACTATTCCAAACCAGAGCATCTTGCGATAAACTGCTGGGTTTTATAGCGGTTTCTTACCCCCCCACTGCACTCCTCAGAAACGAGGAATTATCTGGCCGCCAAGTGGTTGTTCTCGCGCGCCGACGTGTGGTGCGTTGTCCTGCCACCGGTGCCCCAGAGTCGTATTTAAGTTTCAGGTCCGCATTTCACTTTGATATGGAGGGCCCATCCCATGTTGCGCCGCTGCCTGCCGATCTTCATCTTCGTACTTGCCATATTTTCGGTCGCCCCAGCCCAGACGCCCTTACGATTGCAGCCGGTGACTCCGTGCCGACTGGTCGATACCCGGCCGGCCGGCCCAATTCAGGCTGGAACATTCCAGACCTTCAATTTGCGGAGCCTGGCGCAATCTGGTGGAGTAGGCTGTCACCCTTTCAGCTTATCTACAGCGCAGGCTTACTCCTTGAACGTGACGCTGGTGCCAGTCAACGGCGGGCCAGTGGCGTACCTGACGATCTGGCCAACAGGTGAGCCACAACCTAACGTGTCCCTCATGAACTCCGATGGTCGCGTAAAAGCCAATGCCGCAGTCGTCCCAGCCGGCAACAACGGCGAAGTGAATGTCTACGTCACCAACACCACCAATGTATTGATTGACATTGACGCCTACTTCGACACAGCCAGCGACACGACTGCCCTGGCATTTTTCCCGTTGCCTCCATGCCGCATCGTCGACACCCGTAATAACCAGGATGGGGGGACGCTGCAAGCCGGACAGGAGCGCGACTTCACGATACCGCCAAGTTGCAACGTCCCTACCACTGCGGCGGCCTATTCTTTCAACGTCACTGTTCTCCCAACTCAGGGGGAGTTGGATTACCTTACCGTGTGGCCCAAGGGTGAGACGCAGCCCGTTGTTTCCACCCTCAATGACGGCACCGGGACTATCGTAGCCAATGCAGCCATCGTGCCCGCGGGCGCCGACAATGCAACCGCTTTCTACCCTCACGATCACAATACCGATCTGCTGCTGGATGTCGACGGCTACTTTGCACCCGCCAGTTCGGCGCCGAATCCCTTGTCGCTCTTCACCCTCACACCCTGCCGCATTCTGGACACCCGCAACGGCATCGGCCTGTTCAACGGCACCATACCGGTGGGAATTGTGGGCGGCGACTGCGGAGTGCCGGCAGCCAGTCCGGAAGCCTTCGTGCTGAATGCGACCGTGGTGCCGGACGGCGACCTGCTTTATCTGTCGTTGTGGCCCGAAGGATTGACGCAGCCGGTGGTCTCAACCCTGAACGCCAATGATGGCGCCGTGACCTCCAATATGGCGATCGTGCCGGCCGGAAGCGGTAACGATTCCGTTAATGCTTTCGCGCCCACCGACACGCAGTTGATTCTCGACATCTCCAGCTACTTTGGCCCCATCACGCCGCTCATAGTTCAAAGCAGTTCGCTCCCCAACGGGACCTTGAACGACGGCTACAGTGTGCAACTGGTGGCGACAGGAGGCGTGGCTCCGTACTCTTGGCTGAAAACTGCCGGAAACTTGCCTACCGGACTGAACCTGACCACTGGAGGCCTGCTCCAGGGATCAACGACGGCAACTGGAATGTACAACTTCACAGTCAAGGTAACGGATTCCAATTCGCCCGCAAGTTCGGCAACTGCAAACCTGGAAATCACGGTAACCAGCACCGGACAACCTTTGGGGGTGACAACCACCTCCCTGCCGGCAGGCACGGTTAACACCTTCTACAACGCCCTGCTCGCGGCCAATGGCGGATTCACGCCGTACACCTGGAGCATCTTGTCGGGCACCCTGCCGACGGGCTTGAGTCTCAACGCCGGCACCGGGCAAATCACAGGCCAGCCCGGCGTGTCGGGGCTCTGGCAGTTCACCATCCAGGTAACCGACAGCATGCACAATACCGCCACCCAGGCGCTGGCGATTGCAGTGAATACCGGCAACTCGAATGGCACGCTGAACGGGCAGTATGCCGGCTCATTCGCCGGATACGAGAGCGGCAATTGGGATGTCATGGCATTCGCGTTCACCGCCGATGGCAATGGCAACATCGTCAGCGGCGAGTACGATCAGAACCAGTCTGGCTCCGGCGCCAAGCACACCGTCATTACTGGAGGGACCTATTCCATCGCTTCCAACGGCTTAGGCGCGATCACATTGGCCAGCAGCGCGGGAAACTTTCAGCTGCTGGTATCGACGGCATCGTCCGAGGATATGCGGGTGATCGCCCTGAATCAGAACGGCACACACGGAACTTGGGGAGCGGGAGTCTTGCGCCAGCAGAATCCCGCCGATTTCAACGAAGGCGCGCTGGGGGGCAATTGGGCTTTCGCTCTGCAAGGGGACGACATTTTGGGTGATCCCCTGGCCGCCGATGGCGCCTATTCCCAAAGCGGCGGCAGCATCACAAATGGCATCGAGGACATCAACGACTTCGGTACGCATAACCAGGCGACGTTTACAGGAATGGTGACGAGCAGTCCGGCCTTTGATGCCAATGGCCGCGGGACGGTGCAGATCACGCTTGACGGAGTTCCAATCAATGAGGCCGTGTACGTTATCTCCTCAAGCGAGTTACTCCTTATCGACATCGACACCGGGGGCAACTTGTACGTGGAAAGCTCCCTGCGGCAAAGCGGACCCTTCAACCAGGGCAGTTTGAACGGCAACGCGATTGGACGCGGAAGCAGGAAAGCGAACGCCAACTCTGACGATCCCAAGAGCGAGGCCGTAGTTCTGCTGGTCGCAGCCTCCGGCAACGGAAATATCAGCTTCACGGAGGATGTCAACAGCGGCGGTTCGGTGACGACAGAGGCGGAGCAATTCGGAACGTATGCGGTTGCCTCCAATAGCCGGACCGTCTTTACCCTGACGAGTGGAGCTACGATTGTCTGCTACTTGATCGCCAGCAATAACGGCTATTGCATCAATGCCACTCCCGCCAGTGGCGGCAACGACGCCGGCGCTGAAGTGACCTACTTCGAACCGCAATCAGCGGGGCCCTTTAGCAATGCTACTTTCTCGGGTGAGTATCTCGGCGGCTCCCTGCCGCAGTATCTTTCCAGCACTCTGAGTCAGATCGATTCCAATGTTTCCAGTGGTGCCGCTGCGTTCTCTTCCACTTACTCATGGAGCGGGCCGAACGGCACTCAGCAAAATCAGATGGTCACTGGAACCTACAACGTCAACGCTACGACGGGCGCCATTACCATCTCAGTGGAAGGTAATCCCCTTTATGCCGGATATATCGTCTCGCCGAACAAGGTCGAATATGTCACGGCAGCCACGGGATCCAATCCCCTGGTGTTGATCGAGGTCACGTCCTCGGCGCCGAAGCATCCGTGATCATTGGCGACAGCCGCTAACGCGCAACAGTCCGCCTGAAAAGCGGGCTGTTTTTCTTGTCGCGTAGCAGTTTTCGCACTGGGGATGAGGCCCTGGCTGGACGATACGATCCGGCCTGACACCGGCACTCAATCTACTTGGGCGCGTCTCCTTGCGGCTCGCTGGGATGGGCCTGGCTCTCGCGCTTGTGAAAAAGTTTCGCCTGGATGTCCGGCCAAAACTCCAGGAAGACGTTGCCCAGGCACCCGTACCCCAAAGCGATGGAGGCCCGGCTGATAGTCAGGCCCACGCCGCGATCGGTCGATGGATAGTAAAGATTGGAAATGGTGCCCGCAGTGAACGCTCCCAGCACATTTTCATACGAGAATGTGTGCCCCCCGGAATCCTTCCTGGCGACAAACTCCTGCCTGATCGCACTGTAAATGCGCGGTTTGAGGGGCCCCTCGCCGACGCGAAAGTATCGGGGATCCTGCTTGAAGATCACGGGGTACACGAAGTTGCTGAAGAGGTTGCTGTCGGCGCCGTCAGCCAAAGCCGCGCCATAACGCTTCGCGTATCCCTCTGCTCCCTGGCCGTATGGCGCGAAGGAGTTCGTGGCCTGACCAACCCCTGCGGTCAGTCCCGCAGCAACAAACGTAAATGGGTCGTACATGGTTCTAGCCATCAACTCAGCCTTCTGTTTCGTGCTGAGCGGCGGGGCATTGCGTACGCTGGTCATGCCGAACATAGGCACCACGCCCAACGCGCGCTGGTGTTCTTCCTGCTTCAGCACCTGGTCTGAAGTCAAAGGCTGCTCGGGATTGGCTTGCGGCTGCTGCTTGGGCGGCGGCTGAGTGGTCTGCGACGGTTGCGATGGCGTCGAGGCAGGCGAAGCGTTACTTCCCGTTGGCGCCGTCTGCTGAGCAAAAGCGGTAAAGGAAAGAAGGTTGAAAATTATGGCAACAGCAATTCGGGTCGGAAATGTCATTTTGAGAGCGGTGGCGCCCTGCCCTTTCGGAATACCAGACAGGATACTCTAAGAATATCAACTACCTTTATTAGATGCCCATTCGGCGCCGGGGGAGCACCGTTTCGTCCCGGTAATTCGCACTGTAATCAGTCGTTCAGTTTCTGGGGTCAAGTAGTTCCACAATTTCCAACTTCGGGGCTCGGAATCGGTCGTTGAATAGAGAACTATGGGACTTACGCAGTTGCCTGGACTTCTGCCCGAGAACACCGCACCAGCGCCAGTGCCGTTACATCGTTGCGGTGGGGCTCCGTCCGCACAAATTGCTGCACACCGTCGAGAATGAGGGTGGCAATCTGGCTGGCATCGTCCTGGGGGGCCCGCTCAAAATGCTGCTTCACGCGTTCCAGTCCAAACTCCTCCTTCTTATGGGCTGCCTCAACTACGCCGCGCGATACCAGCAACAGGGATGCCCCATGTTGCAGCGCGGCCGTGGGAGCTTCGTAGGTGGAAGCGGAGAACAGTCCCAGCGGCAGGCCCGTCGCCGGCAACTCCGTGATTCCGGCGGGATCACGCAACAGCCCGGGAGTGTGTCCAGCATTGGCATAGCAGATGGTCCCCAGCTCTTCGTTGTAGCATCCCAGAAAGGCTGCGCAGGAGCGCACTCCCGACGCAGCGCGGCGAATGCTCAGATTCAATTCCAGGCAAAATTCCATCATCACATCGGCTTCGTTGACGTCCTCTGGGGCGAAGCGGTCCTTGCCCAGATCCTGAAAGGTCTTTCGCGCCGCCTCCACGATTCCGTGGTTCTCCTCTTGCCTTCCTGCCACATCGAGCAGGCCGAACACCACGCGACAGCGATTGGCGCGCAGGAAGTGGTAGAAATCGCCGCCAGCATTGTTGCCGTTGACCATGCCGGCGATGTCGGCGCCCGATAATGGCGGGAACTCGGCGCGCGTAGCCGCTTTGGGCAAAGTCGCGCTGGACTCGCGTTGGAAAGGAAATTTCATCGTGAAGGTGGAATCATAGCGAAAATCCTGCGGAATGCAAGGTTGTCATGCTTCCGACACCGACCCCCGCAGGTCGTATTGGAACTGGGTTGCTTTTGGGAACCGTGCCGTCTCCCCGCTCTGCACGGTACGATGGAGCTGGAGAATAGAGCGTGCGCATCGTCAGCATTGGGGAAATCTTGTGGGACGTCATCGGCCCGACCGAGTACCTGGGCGGTGCTCCGCTGAACTTTGCCGCCCACGCCCACAAGCTGGGACACGAAGTGGCGCTGGTCAGCGGTGTAGGCGATGACCAGCGCGGGCATCGCGCCCTCCGTCAGTTGCAGCAACGCGGCATTTCGGCGGAGTTCGTGCAGCTTCGCCGGGGCAAGCCCACCGGCACGGCCGAAGTCGAACTGAGCCGCGACGGCAAGCCGATGTTTCGCATCGTGCGTCCGGCAGCCTACGACTTCGTTAACCTTACCCGGCCGCAGATAAAGCGGCTTGCGGAGTGGCAGCCGCACTGGATTTACTTTGGCACGCTCTACCACACCTCGCAACGCGCACTGGATTCCACCTTGCAGTTGCTGGCCGAAATGCCGGCAGCCAGGGCCTTCTACGATGTGAACCTGCGCGACGGCAACTGGAACCTGCCGACGGTGGAACAGCTCGCCTCACATGCCTGCGTGATCAAGCTGAGCGACAGCGAAGCCGAGTTCCTCGATGCCTCGCTGAACGCGGAGGATGCCGAAGGCTCGGTTGAGCATTTCTGCCGGCGCTGGAGCGATCAATACCGCTGCCAGACGATTTGCGTCACCTTCGGGGAACGCGGCTGCGGTATCTACCAGGACGGCAATTACACTGCGATCCCCGGCTGCAAGGTCGAGGTCGCCGATACCATTGGCGCCGGCGATGCCTTCTCCGCCGCCTTTCTCCACGGCCTTGAAGAGGGCTGGGATGTCGAACGCTGTGGCGCCTTTGCCAACACCGTGGCCGCGCTGGTGGCCAGCCGTCCCGGCGCCATCCCTGACTGGAGCGTGGAGGAAGTGCCTGCGCTCCTCGGCTAGGGTCTTTCCGTCCTCTTTACTGCGCTTTCACTCCCGGCTCTGCCGGCAAAGTGGTGAACGTCAGATCCTTCATGGAGCCGACGTAGCCCGCGTGGTCCACCGACCTGGTGCGGAAGTGATACGTCGTGCCCGGTTCCAAGCCAGTCAGTTTCACCACGTGCGACAGAACCATAGCTTTGTCGAGCGGCGAGACCTGTCCGTAGCTATCGGTTTTTCCGTAAATGAGCTGCGTTGTGGCCGGCTTATACGTTCCCCAGAATATGGTCGCAGTTGTGCTCCCAATAGTCCCTGCCTTGCAGTTCGGAAAATGGTTCGGATCGCAGTTCACCTTCTCGCTGATCGGGGGATTGGTGTCGGCGTAAGGGCCGGTATAAGGATTGTTTTCCTGGACCACGCTGGAAGTGGTCAGTCCCTGGCGATAGCGCACAAAGTCGAAGCTAAATTCAAACTCCTGGCTGAACTGCTTTCCGCTCCAACTGTAGCCTCCTTCGGGATCGTCGAAGGCGTGCTGGAAGAGCAAGTCTCCGCGATCACGCTCGACGGTATCCCCGGTCTGCATCCAGTACCATGCGTAGGCCACCGACACCAGGTTATTGAGTGCGCCGTAGCTGGCGCTGTGATTGGGCGGCAAGGTGTAGCGCTCGTACACCAGGATATTTTGCTTGGGCACCCAGAGATCGCGCCACATGGCGTCGAGCGTCTCTTTGATGACCGGCAGCACACGATAGTCAGGATGGTCCTCGGCCAGGTTGAGGTCGTACCAGTGAATCAGCGCCTCCATGCCAATACCCAGCATGAAAGGATGCACCGAGCCGGCCAGTCCGCGGTTCGCCATGTTCAGATTGCCCATGACCTTGTCGATGTTGCGTTGCAACAGCGGCCAGCGTGGCGCGCCGAGCATCTCGTTCGCCATCCAGGCATTGCTGCGGTAGGAGTTCTCGCGAATCCCGCCCGGATCGACGTAGCCGCAGGAGAGTCGTTGCGGTCCCAGGGTGGCTACCGCCTTGATGCCGTTTCGCATCACTTCGGCCTTGGTGCGGTAGTAGTTCATCATCATCCCGTAGGGGAAAATGGAATAGCCCGCCATGGCGCCGTTGTTGGCTACCAGGTAGTTCGCATAAGGATCGAGCAGCGTCAGCGCGCAGTGTTGCCACGCCGCGTGGTTCGGATGTCCAGCCGCAGCGGTGTAGGTATCGATGCTCTGATACACGCGGCCGCCGTCATAAAACCAGGCGTCGCCGGTCCAGCCCCAGTTGTCAACGAAGTTGCCCGCAGTGTTTTGGGCATCGCGATAGAGACACCACTTCTTGCCCAGATCGAACATCTGCTTTTCCCAGGTGGAAAGTCCGGGGATCGGCTTGGGCGTCAGTTGCGGGTGCGGAGGCGCGGTAGGAGCGGGTTGTACCGTGAATTCGTAGGTCCCCGTCTGCACCTGGCCATTGCTTTCCAGGGTGAAGGCCACGGAATACTTTCCTGGAATCGTGTTGGCCGCGGTCCGCAAACGAATCGTCAGGTCACGCACGTTGGCGTTGGCGCCGGAACAGTAGCCCATGTTCCGGTCGCGATCGAGTTGCTGTTCCTCTTTGTCGAGGCCCGTGGAACTGCCCCACTCGCAGGAGAAGTGCACACTGATGGTTTCGGGATTTCCCTTGTCCGCGCCCAGATATTTCACCACGCCGTCGCTGCTGTTGTTGTATCCCCGCTCGTTGTGGATGTAGAGGTGCGTGCCAGTGGGCCCGGCAATGATGATAGGCTGCACCTGAAAATACATATCGTAGCCAGGGAAGGTCTCATCGGGGCCGGAGGTGTAAAACTTCATGCTCGGCGGACCCATCGCGGCGGCAGGCGCCGTGCGCATCATGATCGATGGATTCTTCCCGTCCTGTGTCTGTGGTCCGGGAGCGGTGGACATTTCTCCTTTGGCGTCGACCGAGGCCACGTAGATGTAATAGGTCCCGTCGCCGGTCTTGGGGTTGAACGGGATCAGGTGATCGACGGTGACCCGATGTTTGGTGACCAGCGCAGGGTCGGCAACTGGTAGGGCCCAGCGATCCGCCTCGAAATCGGTGCTGTAGGAGATAAGCACCTGCGAAGTACTGGGATGTGCGGTGTCCCACACCACGTCCACCGTTGTTTGGGTGGCGTTCTCGAAGTGAATGTTGCTGATCTCGTGGGCACGCCCGGTGCTCGCCAGCAGGCAGGAACTCAACAGCAGGACGTCCAATCCGCAAACCACAGCACTGCGAAATGATTTAGAAATCATGATGCAAGCATATCTCTCATTGTTCGAATAAACATATTAGACGGCTGATTACCCGGAAGTATGTGAAACAGCGTGGCATCTGCCGTACGCAAGTTTTTCTAGCGAGTTTGCGTTGCAGCTTCTTCGATCAGGGCCGCAACCTCCTTCGGATGCGAGACGTATACCGCGTGACTGGCGCCTGCGACTTCGACCATATGGCTCTTGGCTCGCTTGGCATACCACCGTTCGAGCTCAGGATTGATGGCTCTGTCACTTCCGGCAACCAACATCCAGCTTGGCTTACTTCTCCACGCCGGCGCAGTAATGACTGCCGCAAAATTTTCCGCTTTATTCAGCACCTGCGACCGCGCCATGAATGCAGCCTGCGCGGCGGGCAAATCGGCTGCGAAATATTCGTGAAACTGCGCGGGATCGAGATAAGTGAAGCCGTCGGATGTCTTCTTTATCGCGTTAGACTTGCTGAGGTCACTGGGGAAGCGCTTTCCGTCGCCAGCCTCACTCTCTCCGGCGTCGGGCATGTGGGCTGCAATGTACACCAAGCCAACGACCGACGGGTCCGTTCCCGCTTCGGTAATTACGGCGCCGCCATAACTGTGAGCGACAAGAATGTATGGCCCATCTTGCAAGGCAAGAATACGCTTCGTCGCGGTAACGTCATCCTGGAAGGAAGTTTCGGGCTCTTGCACGATGCTGACGTTGTAACCGTCGTTGACCAGAATGTCGTAAACGCCTCGCCAGCCGGAGCCGTCAGCCCAGGCGCCGTGAACCAGCACGATATTCCGAATGCGATGGTCCTTGTTCTGCGCGGCGAGCGCGCAGCAACTCAGCAGTAACGATGCGATGCAAAGGGTCAGCAGCGTTCCTTGCGCTACTCGAATAGTCTTCGTTGGTTTATTCATTTTATCGCTCCCTTCTGCCCATTGATTCGTCATGAGAGCCCGCCGGAAGTCGTACCTTCATATGGCGCGGAACGCCGTATCGTGGTGAGTCCGGCAGCGCTCCTTGCCACTCCCGACCCAGGATTCGGCAACAGCTATAATAAAGCTCCGAATGAGATTCTGGCTGATTCTGGTTTTGGCGGCGGCGCTGCCGTGGGGGCTGGTCGCCCAGGACACGCAACAACAACTTCCCACCGCGCCTTCGGCGATCAAGTATCCTCCGCCCTCGGCCGCTCCACCTCCGGCAGCGCAATCATCGACGCCTCCGCCGCAGACGACGCCGCCGGCAGCCTCGCAGCCTTCTGCTCAGAGCGGTAGCAGCTCAACCGCGTCGCCCCAGAACAGTTCGCCGCCAAGCGGCGGTGCGCCGCAATCTCCGCAGTCCGGCGCGGCGGCCAACCCCGGCGAGAGTTCGGCGGGAACGTCCGCGCCTGCGAGCGACGACAACCTCACCGTGATTCGCAAACGCGTTGACGAAGTGAATGTCGTCTTCACCGTCACCGACAAGCGCGAACACTTTGTGAAGGACCTGACGCAGAGTGACTTCAAGGTCATCGACAATAACAAGCCCGCGAACATTCAATCGTTCAGCCGCCAGACCAACCTGCCGCTGCGCGTCGGCCTGCTGATCGACGCCAGCAACTCCGTGCGTGACCGCTTCAAGTTCGAGCAGGAAGCGGCGATCGAGTTCCTGAACCAGATCATACGGCCCCCGTATGACAAGGCGTTTGTCATCGGCTTCGACACCACCCCGGAAGTCACCCAGGATTTCACCGACGACACGCAAGCGCTTTCCCATGGTGTACGCATGCTGCGCGCCGGCGGCGGCACAGCCATGTACGACGCCATTTACTTTGCCTGCCGCGACAAGCTGATGAACGCCGACAAGGGCCTGCTGGCCACCCGGCGCGCCATCATTCTGTTGAGCGATGGTGAGGACAATCAGAGCAGAGTCTCGCGCGAAGAAGCCCTGGAAATGGCGCTGCGTGCCGAAGTCATCGTCTACGCCATCTCGACCAACACCAGCGGCATCAAGTTACGCGGCGACAAGATCCTGGAATATTTTGCCGAGCAGACCGGCGGCAAAGCATTCTTCCCGTTCAAAATCGAAGACGTGGCCAACGCGTTCACAGAGATTTCCGACGAACTGCGCAGCCAGTATGCCATTTCGTACAAGCCGGCCGACTTCGTTCCCGATGGCAAGTACCGCAAGATCGAGATCGTCGCCGAGAACAAGAAGTACCATGTACGCGCGCGCAAGGGATATTACGCGCCACGGCAGTAATCCGATCAAGATACCCTACTGGTGGCTCAACACCAGCATCTTGTTCACCTCATAGAAAGGTGGGGAGTTGAGGCACGGACCGGACCGTCGGTAAAGACAAATCCCGTCCCAGCACCCCTGATTCTGGAAGCCCATCTTGGGATCGGCGAGCGGATCCAGGGTCAACATTGCATTGAAATTGAGCATCTGCCGAAATCCAGATTGCAATTCGGATTGGTAAGAAGAATCGGGATATGAGTTTGGGTTAGGCTGGAACCAACGACAGCCCGGTGGGAACGCTTCCTTACGCCGGCTGCTGGCCGGCTCCAGTCGAGGCAACGTCCTTTCTTCCTGCTTGCGGCCGCGCCACTGCTGCGGCTCGCGATTTCCCCAGCGATTGCCCAAGGAAGGCGGCCATCGCGTTTACCACCACTTCGTCCTGTAGATCGGCTTGCCAAAACGAATCGATTCCCGGCTGCCGTTCCTGACTGTTCTCGCCGTGCAACAGGATCGGCGTCTCCGGCGCCATGCGCTTTAGTTCTCTGCCAACCGCGCTACCGTCGCAGAGGTCACTATCGAGAATCAGGACGGCATCCACTGTTGTGTCTGACAGAAAGCGCTTGGCTCGCACCGCCGTGCGCGCCATCAGGACCTGAAAGCCCGCTGATTCTAGAGCGGAAATGAAAAGCATATATGGCTCACGCTGATCGCAAAGAAGCAGAAGGGTTAACTGGGGGCTCATTTAGTTGACCTCTCCAGATGAGATCGATTTTCCAATGCGATATGACTTACGTTTACTCTCGTACCTCGCGAAAAATGGCCCGATTCCGGGCGAGACCTCCCGCACGGCATACTCTTAGATTTCCCGAATTGCGTCAAGCGCTTTTGGCGGGAAACAGTTATTAAAGTGGTGACTCGGCTAGCGCTATTGAGCTAATCGGGCCGGTTTCGGTCGATCGAGAGAGATGACGCTGTGGCGCCGCCACCTTCGCCGGAAGGTGTCTCGCGCAGAATCTTAGTCATCCCCGCTCAACTTCGTCCGGGCCTCGTTTCAGGCTGTTATAATCGACTAGTTCATGACACGCAAGCGTTTGATCCGCTCTACTACGGTTCTTTGCATTCGCCGGGATGGAAAAGTGGTTATGGCCGGAGACGGCCAGGTCACCCTCGGGGAAGGCGTCATTAAGCACACAGCCCGCAAGATTCGCCGCCTGTATCAGGACAAGATCCTCGCCGGCTTTGCCGGTTCCACCGCCGACGCCTTCTCGCTGTTCGCTCGCTTCGAGTCGAAGCTGGAGCAGTATCACGGCAACCTGGGCCGCGCCGCCGTCGAGTTGGCCAAGGACTGGCGCACCGACAAGATGCTGCGCTCGCTGGAAGCCCTGCTTCTGGTCGCCGACCAGGGCCAGACCTTCCTCATCAGCGGACAGGGCGACGTGATCGAGCCGGACTCGGGCATCGCGGCCATTGGCAGCGGAGGCCCTTATGCGACAGCAGCCGCCACTGCCTTGTTCGAGCACACCTCCATGCCGCCGCGCGCCATCGCCGAAGAAGCCATGAAGATCGCGGGGAAAATCTGTATCTACACCAATGACAAGATCACGATTGAAGAATTGTGAAAGCAGTTGTCAGTTGCCGGTTGTCAGTTGTCAGTTTCTGCAACGGACAACTGGGCTCCGCTAGGGATGACAATCATGGGACGCGAACGTCCGAACTGACAACCGACAACTGAGAACTGACAACTAATTATGGCACTCTATCTTCCCGCAACCGCCGATGACGAACACGTCGCACTCGACGAGCTCACCCCGCGCGAAATCGTGCGCGAGCTCGACAAATATGTTGTAGGCCAGAACCAGGCGAAGCGCGCCGTCGCCATCGCCCTGCGTAATCGCATGCGCCGCCAGAAACTTCCCGCCGAACTGGCCGAAGAAGTCATTCCCAAGAACATCATCATGATGGGCCCCACCGGCGTGGGCAAGACCGAGATCGCTCGCCGCCTGGCCAAGCTCGCGAACTCGCCTTTCATGAAGGTTGAAGCCTCGAAGTTCACCGAGGTCGGCTACGTTGGACGTGATGTGGAGTCGATGATTCGCGACCTGGTCGAGATCGCTATCGACATGGTGCGCGAAGAGAAGCTGGAAGACGTCGCCGACAAGGCCGAGATGAACGCCGAAGAGCGCCTGCTCGACCTGCTATTGCCGTCGATGCCGGCGCAGGTGCCGCCGAAAGCCAATCCCGACCAGCAGCAGATAGGCTTCAACATCAACAACGAGCCCCTTCTGGCGGGCGAACCCGGTTCGCGTACCCGCGAGAAACTTCGCCAGCAGTTGCGCGAGGGCAAGCTCGACGAGCGCATCGTCGAACTCGACGTCCGCGAAAAGTCCATGCCCGCATTCGAGATCATCTCCAACCAGGGTGTCGAGGAGATGGACGTCAACATCAAGGACATGCTGCCCAACATCTTCGGCCAGCGCACCAAGAAGCGGAAGATGAACGTCGCCGAGGCATTCGAATATCTGATCCAGGAAGAAGAGCAGCGCCTGGTCGATATGGACCAGGTCACCCGCATCGCCGTGGAGCGCGTGGAGAACTCCGGCATCATCTTCCTCGACGAGATCGACAAGATCGCCGGCCGCGAGGGTGGTCACGGTCCCGACATCTCGCGCGAAGGCGTGCAGCGCGACATCCTGCCCATCGTTGAAGGCACCACCGTGAACACGCGTTACGGTATGGTGCGCACCGACCACATTCTGTTCATCGCCGCCGGCGCATTCCACGTCTCCAAGCCCAGCGACCTGATCCCCGAGCTGCAAGGCCGCTTCCCCATTCGCGTGGAGCTGCAATCGCTAACCGTCGAAGACTTCATCAAGATCCTCACCGAACCGAAGTCGTCGCTCACCAAGCAGTACATCGCCTTGCTCGACACCGAAGGCCTACGCCTGGAGTTCACTCCGGAAGCGCTGGCTGAGGTCGCCAACTTCGCCTTCCGCGTAAACGAAGGTACGGAGAACATCGGCGCGCGTCGCCTGCACACCATCATGGAGAAGGTGCTGGACGTAATCAGCTTCGAAGCGCCCGACATGAAGGAAAAGCAGATCACCATCGACGCCGATTACGTTCGCGACAAGCTCACCGACATCGTGAAGGACCAGGATTTGTCGCGCTACATTCTGTGAAGTTCGACCACAGGGACACAGGGGCGCAGAGGTTTTGAAGGGGCGCGGCTTCAGCCGCACCGCGCCGCACCTCACCGCACCTTATTAAATTGTCATCCCGACCGAGGACTTCAGTCCGAGCGGAAAGACCTGCTTTTCTCATCGGACGCGCATTCGAGGACGCCATAGTACAATCCTCTCGCAGCGAAGCCTCTACAGGACTACGCTAACATTCCCGCCGCTGGACCGCGGTCCGCAAGCCCACCTGAACAAGTACGGGATGGCAGCGAATGCTTGGCTTTTCTTTTTAACGAGCAAAGGAGCCGTCGATGGATGTGCGCTTGCCGCCGCAATGGGAAATGCTGCGCAGAACGCTGCGGGCGTTAGCGTCGGTTGCGCTCTTCAGTCTCTCGCTGTGGGCGCAGAACCCATCGGCAGGCGCTCCGTCTGCTCAGCCAACGTCCACAACCGCAGACGCGGCCGCGGCCGCGGAAGCGAAACTGGAAAAGGATGTACAGAACCCCGTATCCGAACTCATCACCCTTCCGTTGCAGAACAACACCAGCTTCGAGTACGGGCCCTACGATCGCACCCAGAACGTACTGGATATTCAGCCGGTCATACCCATCAACCTGAACGAGCATTGGATGCTCAAGAGCCGCACTATCCTGCCGGTCAGCTGGCAGCCGTACGCAAACCAGAACTCCGGCGGCGAATTCGGACTAGGCGACACAACGCAGACTTTCTTCCTCGCACCGCGAGGCGATCGCAAGTTGATATGGGGCATCGGCCCTGCGCTCGTCATCCCCACCGCAACCAATTCCGGTCTCGGGCAAGGCAAGTTCAGCGTTGGACCATCCGTGCTGGCGTTATCTCAACCAGGACACTGGACGATCGGCGCGCTCGTCAACAATGTGTGGTCAGTCGCCGGCTCCGGCAGCCGTCCGCCGGTGAACCTGATGCAGCTGCAGGCGTTCGTCACCTACCAGATGAAGAAGGGGTGGTATGTCGCGACTTCGCCTATCATCGAAGCGAATTGGCGAGCCGCCAGCGGCAACGTTTGGCTTGTGCCGGTGGGCGGCGGCATCGGAAGAATTACTAAGATGGGCTCGCAGCCCATTAACGTCACCGCACAGTTCTACGGCAACGCACGCTATCCCGCGGGAAGTTCGCCATGGAGCATGCGGCTGCAGTTCGATCTGCTCTTTCCGGAAGGTCCCAAGAAATAGTCACGCCGCAGCACTATCAGAATCATGACCTGGGCAGGTACAGAGTCATGTACTCCTCATCGATGTAGCGACCACCGATCTTCAGTGCCTTAGTCTCGCAGGCAAATGAGACGAACCCCAGCGAACGATAAAGTGCGATCGCGGCGGCTTGTGTCGTGGTAACGCTTAACAGAATCTGCTCGAGTCCGTCGATCTGGTCGGCACGCTCTAGAAGCGCTTTCATCATGCTGCGGCCGATTCCCCTGCCGCGCATCTCGGCCTTCAGATACACGCCCCAGATGCGTCCCTTGTGGCGCATTTTTGGCTGTGTTTCGCGCACGAATCCGGCAGTGCCCCGCAGCTTGCCATTCACAAAAACTCCGAAGACAAAGTTGTTGGCGGGATCGGCAGTCAGGCGCCGGCGGATCTCGTCACGGCTAAGCTGCAGATGGTCTTCGACGGACGAACTGAACGCCTCGGGGTCGCGTTCAAGTGCCTCCAATCGGCAAACCCAGTAGGCTTCGACATCATCGCCGGTAAGCGCTCGAATTTCGGTCTCGGTCATTTAGGGATTCGACGCGAACGAACTCACCACGGAAGCACGGAGTTCACGGAAGTAATAATTCACAAGACTCCGTGCGCTCCGTGTTTCCGTGGTGAATGACTTTCGACACGGGATCAGAAGCGTTTAGATCAATCTTCCCCCACTCTCAACACCGCCAGAAACGCTTCCTGCGGAATGTCGACACGCCCGATGCGTTTCATGCGCTTTTTGCCTTCCTTTTGCTTCTCCAGCAGTTTGCGTTTGCGGCTGATATCGCCACCATAGCATTTGGCGATGACGTTCTTGCGCATCGCAGCCACGGTCTCGCGCGCGATGACCTTCGCGCCGATCGCCGCCTGGATCGCGACTTCAAACATCTGCCGCGGAATCAGCTCGCGCATCTTCGACACCAGAGCGCGTCCGCGGTCATACGCAAAGTCTTTATGCACGATGATCGAAAGCGCATCCACGGGATCGCCCGAAACTAGAATGTCGAGCTTCACCATCGGCGATTCCCACGCTCCCGCCAGGTGGTAATCCAGCGACGCGTAACCGCGCGAGACAGTCTTCAGCCTGTCGTAGAAGTCCAGCACAATTTCGTTCAGCGGCAACTCGTAGGTGAGCATCACGCGCGTGGAGCTGACATACTCAAACGCCTTCTGCTTGCCGCGCTTGTCTTCCACCAGCTTCAGAATCCCGCCAACGTACTCCTCGTTGGTCAGGATCGTCGCGAGGATGACCGGCTCTTCGATCTTCATAATCTCGCTGGGATCGGGCCAGCGCGAAGGATTGTCAACCTCCGTCACGGTGCCGTCGGTCAGCGTGATCTTGTAGCGCACGCTCGGCGCGGTGGTGATCAGGTCGAGGTTGTACTCCCGCTCCAGCCGCTCCTGAATGATTTCCATGTGCAGCAAGCCAAGGAAACCGCAGCGGAAGCCGAAACCCAGCGCAACCGAACTTTCGGGCTCGAAGAAGAACGACGAATCGTTGAGCCGCAGTTTCTCCAGCGCCTCGCGCAATAGCGTGTGCTCGTGTGCATCGACGGTGTAGATCCCGGCGAAGACCATCGGCTTCAGCTCTTCGAAGCCGGGCAACGCCTCGATTGCGGGATGATGGTCGTCGGTGATGGTGTCGCCGATCTTGCAATCGGCAACTGTTTTGATAGTCGCGGTCAGGAAACCGACCTCGCCAGCCGAAAGACTCTCTACCTCGACCGGTTTCGGCGTCAACACACCGAGGGTCTCGACGTCGAAGGTACGTCCATTCGACATCAGTCGAATGCGCTGCCCTTTGCTGAGGACGCCCTGAATCACGCGCGCGAGGACCACCACGCCCCGATAAGAATCGAACCAGGAGTCGAAGATGAGCGCCTGAAGTTGGTTCGCCGCGCGCCCTTTGGGCGGAGGAATCTGCTTGACGATTGCCTCCAGCACTTCGGGCACGCCCTGCCCGGTCTTGGCGCTGATGGCGAGCGCGTGCGACGCGTCCAGCCCAACTGCACTCTCGATCATCTCTTTTGTCCGCTCGATGTCGGCGCTGGGCAAATCAATTTTGTTGATGACGGGAATGATCTCCAGCCCGTTGTTGATGGCGATGTAGGCGTTGGCCAGCGTCTGCGCCTCTACGCCCTGGGATGCGTCGACCACCAACAGCGCGCCTTCGCACGATGCCAGCGACCGCGACACTTCATAGCTGAAGTCCACATGTCCGGGCGTGTCGATCAGGTTCAGCTGATACGTCTTGCCATCGGCCGCGGGATACATCATGCGGACGGAATGTGCTTTGATGGTGATGCCGCGCTCGCGCTCCAGGTCCATCGCGTCCAGCACCTGGGCTTGCATCTCCCGCGCCGTCAGCGAGCCGGTAAGCTCCAGCAGACGGTCGGCAAGCGTGCTCTTCCCATGATCGATATGGGCGATGATGGCGAAATTTCGAATGAGTGAGGGATCCATGCGAGCTAGCTGAACGCTACTTTGATTCTACAGGCAAGCTGGCTTCTCTGTTGCCGCGCGGTCGGCGGCGTAACGCACTCGCACGCTCAACTCGTAGCCATCTTCGTCCGACCGCAGCACCTCATGCCATCCGCGATCCAACGGCGGCAAGCAAGCGCCCAGCTGCAAACCGGCAACGACCAGCACTTGCGGATCGCCCGCCGGCACTCGCATCGTCAGGACGCCATCTTCATACTTCGCATCTGCCGTGCGTTCGCCGTGAACTACATATTGCTGGCGCACTTGCGATAGCCCCGTGTACCACTCCCGCATTTCGCGGTTGCCGGCGCCATCAGCCCAAGTCAGCTTCGAGCGCTCGAAGGTCGCTGGATCTTCCGGGTCAGGCACATTGTTGAAGCCGAAGTCCTTGAACTCGCTGCGGCGGCCATCGCTCACCGCCTTCTTCAGTGCCGGATCCTGGAAATCGGCGAAGAACTGAAAGGGCGCAGCCTCGTCGTACTCCTGTCCCATGAAAAGCAGCGGCGTATGCGGCGCCAACAGCTGAAACGCCGCCGCCAGCTTGCGCACGCCTCGCCGGACCAGGGTTGTCAGGCGCTCACCTTTGGCGCGATTACCCACCTGGTCGTGATTCTGGATGCATATGACATTGGCCGGCAGCGGGACGTCCTTCGCGCTGGTTCCTCGAGGCCCGTTCCAGAAGCCGGAGTGCTGGCCCTGGAAGACGTAGCCTTCGCGCAGCGCGCGCGCAATCTGCTCAGGATTGCTGAAGTCCTGGTAGTAACCCTGACGTTCGCCAGTGAAGAAGACATGAACTGCGTGATGGAAGTCGTCACTCCAGAGCGCGTCGAGCCCGTATCCACCGTGGGCCTCCGGTTTCAGGTAACGGGAGTCATTTTCGTCAGTCTCCGCGATCACGCAAACGGTGCGATTCAACTCGCCTGCCAGTTGCTGCACACGCTCCCGAATCTCCGACACAATGTGCTTTGGGGAATCGTCCTTGATCGTCTGTACAGCATCCAGCCGCAAGCCATCGAGGTGATATTCGCGAATCCAGTAAAGCGCGTTTTCCACAGCGTAGCGCCGCACGTGCTCGCAGCCGTCACTGTCATAGTTCACGGCATCGCCCCATGGCGTCTTGTGTTGCGCCGTGAAGTACGGGCCGAATTTTGGCAGGTAATTTCCTTCTGGGCCGAGGTGGTTGTAGACCGCATCGAGCATGACTGCCAACCCGATGCCATGGGCAGCGTCAACGAGCCGCTTTAGGCCCTCGGGTCCGCCGTAGTTTGCCTGCACCGCGTAGGGCGACACACCGTCGTATCCCCAATTGCGTGCTCCAGGACACGCCGCTACCGGCATGATCTCGATCACCGTAACGCCGAGTTCTTTGAGATATGGAAGTTTGGCGATCACGCCGTCGAAAGTTCCTTCCGTGGTGAAAGTGCCGACGTGCAGCTCGTAAATGACGTACTCGCCCAGCTTCCGACCACGCCATTCGTCATCACTCCAGCGGAAAGCCGCAGGGTCGATGATCTGGGTCGGACCGTGGACGCTCTCGGGCAGAAACCGTGACACTGGATCAGGAACTACCGTGCCGTCATCAAGAACGTAGGCGTAACGATCGCCCGCGGATGCCGGCGCTAAGGCGATGAAGTCTTCGCCCTGGCGATGCATAAGCACTTCCTGTGGCGTAGCGCCGGAGCGCCACAGACGCAACTTCATTTCACGCTGCCGTGGCGCCCACACGCGAAATTCCACTCGCTGTCCGCTCACCGTGGCTCCGTGTGACAAAGTCTGAATCGCCGTCCTCACAGCCACATCAGACGTGACATGGGGCCCGCGGGATGCATCTGCTTTCGCAGTCGGTAGAATCGGAGTGCCATGCTGATTCTCGCTTCCGCCTCGCCTCGCCGCGCCGAACTGCTGCGCAACGCGGCCATTCCCTTTGTCGTCGCGCCGGCTCATGTCCGCGAGGAGCCGCAGCCTAACGAGACGCCGCTCACCTATTCGCAGCGGCTGGCCCGCGACAAAGCTCTGGCCATCTTCGCCAGCCATCCCGAAGACGTCGTGCTTGGTGCCGACACAGTGGTGGTTGTCGACGGCCAGCTGCTGGAGAAACCGGCTGATGCCGACGACGCGGCCCGCATGTTACGCCTGCTATCAGGGCGCACCCATCAAGTCATAACCGGGATCTGCTTGGCGGCTTCAGGGTTCGAAAGGGTCGAGGCCGAGATGACGCAAGTCTCGTTCAGCCCGCTTTCCGAAGCCGAGATCGCGGCCTACGTTAGTACCGGTGAACCTATGGACAAAGCCGGCGCCTACGCGATACAGGGTATCGCCTCGCGCTGGGCACAGCGTATCGAAGGCTGCTATTTCAATGTTGTGGGATTGCCGGTTCCGCGAGTCTACCGGCTGTTGCGAGCCGCCGAAGCAGCCACAGGAAAGACATTGCTGTAGTTCAAGCTGAAGTGCCGCTCGGGTTGCTACTTCTTCTCCTCCGGCGTGATCGTGGTGGGAGCAGCCGGCGGCGGCGTGGTAGTCGTGGAAGAGGGCTTGCCTTCGTTCATTGACGATTTGAAATTGCGAATGCCTTCGCCGAGTCCTTTGCCCAAGTCACCCAGCTTCTTCGGCCCAAAGATGAGCAGAAGAATTACCACGATCACCAGCAAGTGCATGGGCTGGAATAGACCTTCCATAACACCTCCCTCTACACGAGGCCCGGTGCGGCAGCAATCAGGCAGCGGGTAGCAAGTTTCTACGCAGATTCTAGGCTTTTCGCAAGGCGCGCGTCAAAAAACTTCCACCCTGGCCGTTAACTATTCAATCGCCTGAATCAACCCGGCCAGCAGCGCCGCCCGGCGCGGCAGTTCGGCGGCGATCACGTGTTCTTGCGCGGCGTGGGCCCCGTCGCCTACGGCCCCCAACCCATCCAGAGTTGGGATACCGATGCCAGCGGTAAAGTTGCCGTCCGAGCCGCCACCTACCGCGACCTCGCGCAGTCCGAATCCCAGCTCCCGCGCAATCGTGCGTGCCAGTTCAAACAGCGCCGCGACGTGCTTCGTTCGCTCCAGTGGCGGGCGGTTTATGCCGCCTTCAATCTCCAGCTTGCAGTGCGGATTGACTGGGCGCAGTGCGCGGACCTGGCGCTCCATTTCGAGGCCGTGATCTTTGTGCGCGATCCGAAGATCCAACTCGGCGAGCGCTTCGCCGGCGACGACGTTAGTGCGCGTGCCTCCGCGAATGACGCCTACGTTCAGGGTGACGCCGCGCTCCAGATCGGTCAGCCGAGAGATGGCGTGAATCTGATGCGCCAGTTCGACAATCGCGCTCTGGCCCTTCTCGAAATCCAGTCCGGAATGCGCAGGCTTTCCCGTCACCTTCAGGAGGAACGAGCCAACCCCCTTGCGCGCGGTCTTCAGTGCACCGCCGGGCCCGGACGGTTCGCACACCAGCACAGCGGCACACTGTCTCGCCAGCTTCTCGGTGATGGCGCGCGAGCTGACGCTCCCCATCTCTTCGTCCGACACCAGCGACACTTTCACCGGCCGGGGCAGTCCGCCCGCGATTTCGCGCAGCGCCCACAGCGCGAACATCATCTGCACGATGCCGCTCTTCATGTCGAAAACGCCAGGTCCGTAGAGCCGCCCGCGCTGCTGTCGCCAGGGCATTTTCTGGAGCGTTCCCGCGTCGTACACGGTGTCGAAGTGCCCCAGCAGCAGCAATGGCGAGCGCCTGCTCGCGCCCGCGAAGTTCACTTGGAGATGATTGCCGGCCACGCTCTGGCGGTGAATCCTGATCTCACCGCCCAGGCAGGCGAACTCGCTGGCCAGGTGAGCGCAGAGTTCGTCGCAGGCTTGCTTGTCATGTGTCGGCGACTCGCGCACCACCACCTCGCGCACGCTGGCGATCATCTCCTGCTGGCGCGCGTTGAGCCAGCTTAGAATTTCGTTGAGGTTGGAGTCAGCTCGTTTTGATTTGCGCATACTTTGCGATGTCACCTGGACTCATCTCATAAATCGCTTCGGGTTGTGTCGGGCACGACTTCAGTCGTGCCGCACGAACATAACAAAAAGATCAGGGCTTTAGCCCTAGTTTATTTCCCATCAGGGGCTAAAGATCACGTACCGAGGCACCTTACGGCACGGCTAAAAGCCGTGCCCTGACACAAACCATTTATAGATGGCTTCGTCAAAATTCGCCCTGCACCCGCCATCGGCAATCGTCAAATGTATAATCGTGTTTCTTACGATCGTCCATGAGTGATCCAGCCCATTCCGCGCCTGAAAGTAGTCAGAATCTCCAGCTCAACATTGGCGAGCTGATGAAGCTGCTGCCGCATCGCTATCCCATGCTGCTGCTCGATCGCGTGGTGGAGATGGTTCGCACCAAGCGCATCGTCGCCATCAAGAATGTTACGATCAACGAGCCCTTTTTCAGCGGACATTTTCCCGAGTACCCCATTATGCCGGGCGTGCTGATCGTGGAAGCCATGGCACAGGCCGGCGCGGCGCTTCTGTTCACCGAAGTACCCGACCGCGAGGACAAGCTGCTGGTCTTCACCGGAATTGAGCGCGCGCGCTTTCGCCGCCCGGTCACGCCCGGCGATCAACTGCGCATCGAGGTCGACGTGCTGGCCTTTCGCGGAACCGCCGGCCGCCTGCAAGGCAAGGCTTACGTCGACGGCAAAGTCGCCTGCGAGGCAGTGGTCACCTGCCGCCTGCTCAATCGCAAGCCCGGCCGAAGTGCCGGAACCGCGGAGCCTGAACCGCCAGAGCCATCACCGCAAGCATGAGCATTCATCCGACCGCGATTGTCGATCCTTCCGCAAAGATTCCCGCGTCCTGCAACATTGGGCCGTATTGCATCGTACACGCCGGGGTTGAGTTGGGCGAGCACTGCGAGCTGGTGGCCAACGTTGTGCTCGGCGGTCCCAGCCGGTTCGGCAGCCACAATAAAATCTATCCCTTCGCCGTGCTGGGCATGGACCCGCAGGACATCACCTATGCGGGGGAGCCCACGCGCCTGGAGGTCGGCGACAACAACATCATCCGCGAATATGTCACCATCACTCGCGGGACGGCCAAGGGCGGCGGCGTCACCCGCATTGGCAGCAACACGCTCATCATGGCGTATGCGCATGTAGGCCACGACTGCGTCATCGGCGATCATTCCATGCTGATCAACGCGGCCACGCTCGCCGGACACGTTACCGTGGAAGAATGGGCGGTGGTGGGCGCGCTCTGCCCCGTGCATCAGTATGTGCGCATTGGCGCGCACTCCTACATTGGGGGAGGGACGACGATCACACAGGATGTGCTGCCGTACTCCATGACCAGCGCCGAGCGCGACACTCATGCTTATATGCTGAACAAGGTTGGCCTGCAACGGCGCGGCTTCTCGCAGGAGCGGATCGCAGCCTTGCATCATGCATTCAAAGTGCTGCTGGCCTCGAAGCTCAACACCTCACAGGCAGTGGAGAAGCTGCGCTCCCAAGGTGCGCAGGACGATGACGTGGAAGCGCTGCTGAAGTTCATCGAGAGCTCGCAGCGGGGGATCATCAAGTAGTCAGTAGTCAGTTCTCAACATGCAAGAAGCGCTGCAAGATCGCATTGGCCTGATCGCCGGGAATGGCAAATTCCCCCTGCTGGTGCTGGACGCTGCGCGCTCCAAGGGCCTGCGCGTTGTGGTCGCCGCCATCAAGGAAGAAGCCTTTCTCGAGATCGAGCAGCACGGCGCGTCGGCGGTTTATTGGCTGTCGTTGGGCGAGCTTTCCAAGCTCATCGAAACTTTCCAGCGCGAAAACATTACGCGCGCCATCATGGCCGGCCAGGTCAAACACCGGCAGATCTTCAGCAGCATCAAGCCGGACTGGCGGCTGGCCAAGCTGCTGCTCTCACTCACCACGCGCAACACGGATTCGCTGATTGGCGCGGTCAGCAAGGTCCTGGCCGACGAAGGCATCACGCTCATGAACTCCACCGAACTGCTGGAGCCAATGCTGGCCACTGAGGGTGTGCTGACGCGGCGCGCGCCCAGCGATTCCGAGCGAACCAACATCACGTACGGACACGCTGTCGCCGATCACCTGTCACGCTTCGACATCGGCCAGACCGTGGTCATCGCTGAGGCGGCCTGCATCGCGGTGGAAGCGATGGAAGGGACCGACGCGACCATCCTCCGCGCCGGCGAAATCATGAAGTCGCCCGCGCTGGGCAAGGAGCCTTCAACCTTGAGCCGCGCTCTGACCGTGGTGAAAGTTGCCAAGCCGAACCAGGACATGCGCTTCGACGTGCCCGTGGTGGGACTGCGCACCCTTGAGACGATGAAGCAGGCAGGGGCCACATGCCTGGCTTTGGACGCGGGACGATGCCTGCTGCTGGATAAAGAAGCCATGCTGGCGGCCGCTAACGATGCGGGGATTTGCATCATCGCCGAGACGCCGGTCCACCACATTCCGCATCACGGCGGTTAAGACCTGCGAAGCGGTCCCTCGGGGAGTGAACTCGTCTGCCGTGGCAGGGAGACGCAGCCACAACAAAGAGTCCCGCGACCCCAAACGCCAGCCGGCAACTGAGACCCGGCAACTGACAACTCTTCGCGCGGCTGTGTAAACTTCTCTTGCCTCCTAATGTCGCGATTCTTACTGCATTTTCGCATGGCCCTGTGGCGCGCGTTTCAGCACGACGCCTTCGCCGTCGCCAAGGGGGCAGCTTTCTCCGCCATCCTGACCTTGTTTCCCGCGGTCCTGGTGTTGGCTTCCATCCTGTCTGCCTCGCGCATGACCGAACTGCTATTTCGCGAAGTGAGTCACGCCCTCGGCCGCATCCTTCCCGAAGGCACGCACTCCGCGGTGCTACAGTACTTCACCGGAAGCAAGCCGCTAGGGGTCCGCTTCCTTCTGACCGTCATTGTCATCACTTTGTGGACGGGATCCGGCGTCATGATCTCCTGGATGGAAGGCTTCCGTAATGCCTACCAGATGCCGAAAATCTGGGGCCTGGTGAAGGAACGCTTGATCGCTTTCCTCCTGGTCATAATGGCAGGAGTGCCTCTGGTTTTTGCATCGTTTCTCCTGGTGTTCGGCAATCAGATCGAGCAGTGGATTGTCTACCGTGTGGGCCACGAACTCGGGCCCTACATTCTCGGCCTGTGGACGGCGCTGCGCTGGATCATCGCTACCCTGACCAGCATCGCAGTCATCGGCCTCATCTATCATCACGGGGTTCCCCGGACACAGCCGTGGCATCGCGTGTTGCCGGGGTCGGTGCTGGCCACGGTGTTGTGGTTTGTCTCTACCGTCATTTTTGGCGTTTATCTGCGCCGCTTCGCCAACTACGACATTATTTACGGCTCGGTTGCAACCGCCATCGCGTTAATGACCTGGCTGTATCTGGTGTCGATGGCGATCCTGATCGGCGCGGAATTCAATGCGGTGCGCTATCCGCGCTTTCTGTTTGGAGCACACTCGGATCTTGCGCCTCCGCAGAAACGCGCCTCGGCAAGTTGATCGGCAAAACCATGACCAATCTCGGGCAGAACAATCCTTCGGGCAATCCGCTCGGCAGCGCCTGTCCGGCGCAACGCCGCGCCAAGATCGTCTGTACCATCGGGCCGGCCTGCAACTCAGAAGAGATGATCCGCGAGTTAATGCAAAGCGGCATGGACGTGGCCCGGCTGAATTTTTCCCACGGCGCGCATGAGGACCATGCCGTGGTAATTCAGCGGCTGCGCAAGGTTGCCGGCGAACTCGAGCGGACGATCTGCATTCTTCAGGACCTGCAAGGGCCAAAGATCCGTACTGGCCGCCTGATGGATCGCATTCCCATCGCGCTGCAAAAAGGACAGGCGGTCACCATCACTTCGCGCGACGTGATGGGCACGGCCGAAGTCATTGCCACGACCTATCAGGAACTGGCCAAGGACGTGAAACCGGGCGAGCACATTCTGCTTTCGGACGGACGCATGGAGTTGGTGGTGCAGCAGGTCCGCGATGGCGATGTTATTTGTGAAGTGCTCAACGGCGGCCTGATGGGCGAGCATCAGGGAATCAATCTGCCGGGGACGAACGTCAGTATTCCTTCCCTGACCCCGAAAGACGAGGTCGATCTTGAGTTCGGATTGAAGCACGCGGTTGATGCGGTTGCGATTTCTTTTGTCCGCACCGCCGAGGACGTGTTGCGCGCCCGGCGAGCCGTCACCTCGCGCGGTGGCAACGTTCCCCTGATCGCCAAGCTGGAGAAGCCGCAGGCCATCGACAATCTCGATTCCATCCTGGAAGCTGCCAACGGCGTGATGGTGGCGCGCGGCGATCTGGGCGTCGAAGTGGCGCCGGAGAAAGTGCCGCTCATCCAGAAACGCGTCATCCGCCGCGCCCTGGATTTTCGCCGCCCGGTCATCACGGCGACGCAGATGCTGGAGTCGATGACAGAAAGTCCGCGACCGACGCGGGCCGAGGCCAGCGATGTCGCCAACGCCGTCTTCGACGGCACCGATGCGGTCATGCTTTCGGGCGAGACTGCGGTCGGCAAGTATCCTCGCGAAGCGGTGGCGATGATGGCCCGCATTGTTGCCGAGGCGGAGAGCGACTTACGGCAACCGCTGTTGCCCGAGCATCGCCGAGCAACGCGCCTGTCGGTTGCCGAGACCATCTGCGAATCGATGGCCCATGCCGCGGAGCATCTCGATCTGCGCGCCATCGCGGTCTTCACCGAAACGGCCACCACCGCGCGCATGCTTTCCAAGTACCGCCCCGACGCCGTTATTTATGCCTTTACGCAGTCCCAGGCCGTGTGCAACCGTATGAACTTGTTGTGGGGAGTTACGCCCGTGCTATGCCCCGCCGACTTGTCGGTGGAACTCATGGCGGACTTTGCCGCGCGAGAGTTAATGCGCGTGAACGTGCTGGCGCCGGGGCAGGTGTTCGGCCTGATTGCGGGGACAACCCAGATTGCCGGAGCTACGAACTTTCTGCGGCTGATCACGGCCGGCGACGCGTCTTGAACGGGAGCAGGTGTGGCTGCGCCGTCGCAGTGGCGTGGCGGCGCACTCCGGGTAAGAGGAGATAAGGAACATGGCTGAACAAATCGTATCCTTGGCTGTCATGGAAGCGCTGCCGGGCAAGGAGGGTGAACTGATGAGTACGCTGCGCGACCTCTACACCATGATGCACGCGAAAGGTTACTGCCGCGATACGCTGCATCGCGATACTTCGCGCCCGGATCGATTTGTGCACGTGCGCTACTGGAGCTCGCCCGCGATGCGGGCCGAAGCCCAAGCCGATCCTCAGGTACACCACTATTGGCTGAAGCTACCCGAGCTGTGCACCATGTCCTTCGTCTATGAGAGCCTGGAGAAGCTGTTTGAAAGCTAGGTATCGGCTGTCAGCCATCAGCTTGGAACTCGTTGCGGTTAGGGCGTTGGTTGATTCCGACTTCTTGGAACTCGTTGCGGTTAAAGCGTTGGTTGATTCCGACTTTGCTGAGGCTTGACCTGACGGCTGATAGCTGGCTCAGTTCACCCACGGCCCTCGTGAATCCCCATTCTTCTTGCGTGGTTCGCGCTCGCTGGGATCGCGGAAGTTGCCCAACTCGTCGAAGTAGTCGTCGTGCTTGTAGTCGCCGCGGTCGTCGTGCTTCCGCATGTAAACTTCGAACTTGCGCGCGGCGCGCTTGCGCTTCCAGCGGTAGTAGGAGTTGCGCAGTCCAAACGCGCGCTCCGAAGCCGCATAACCAAAGCCTCGCCGTGGAACAAACTTCAGCCAGATGTAAGCGAACACCAGCCCGCCCAAGTGAGCCATGTAGGCAATGGATTGCCCTCCGCCATGCGCGCTGGACAAGGCCCCATACAGCGCCAGAAAGATGATGCCGATGACAAAGTACTTGGCTTTGATCAGAAACGGCAGGGGAAACAGCATCACTTCGGAATCGCCGTGCAGCATCCCGAAGGCCAGCAGCAGGCCGTAAATGCCGCCTGAGGCGCCGACCGTCAGGGTGCGCGGTGAAACCCCCAGCACTCCGGTGAACGACACAATAACGGTAACCAGCGCTGCCCCAATCACGCAGAAAAAATAAAACTGGAGAAACAGGTTGTAGCCCCAGTCCACTTCTAACTGCGCACCGAACATCCACAGGGCAAGCATGTTGAACAGCAGGTGCAGCAGCCCGTAATGCAGGAAGGAGTACGTGATCAGCTGCCAGACTTCACCGTGAACTACTGCGTAGCCTTCCAGTCCCAGATGGTTGTAGGCCCACACCGCGAACAGCGCCGTGCCGTTGAAAGCTTCGAACAGGTAGAACAGCAGGAAAATCACGCCGTTGGCGATGAGCAGTTGCTTCACCGCCCGCGTGAACGGGGGAAAACTCAGTCCCATGCCGGAAGTGCGTCGCATAACTTACTCCATTCTTACTTCGCCGGTTTCAGCGTTCCGGCTGCGGCACTATCGCCAAACTCCGATGCCCCTTCGCATCCACGGCGCGCACCGCAAAGATTACATTGTCCTTCGACACCGGCACAGTGACGCGCGTAACATTTCCTACTCTCGTCACATGCTCCCAGTCCGCCGCAGTGGTGTCGCGCCACAGCACTTCATAACCTGTCGCCAGTCCACCGGGCGAAGCCTTCCACTCTAGAGTGGAATCGTTTTGCAGCTCTTTCGTCAACAGGCGAACATCCACCGGAGGCGCCGGTGCCGACGCCAATTCCGCCAGAGTGGCCGCGTTCAGCCGCGCCACCTTTGCGGTGTAATCGTAGTCCACGAACTTCGGCAGGTCGCCATACTCCACACCGTTCTCCGTGCGGACGTCCTGGTGTTGATGATTGTAGTTCTCGCGAAACTCGGTGAGGCGCACCGCCGCATATCCCTGCTCGTTAAACGAGGAGTGATCGCCGCCACGCAGGTAACGGTCATGACGGAAGACCAGCATCGCCCGGAAATCCTCGGCTGAAAGATATTCCTTCGCGACTTCCCCGACATATCGCGCCAGCTGCCGCGAAGGGCCCTCGCTTTCTCCGCCCAGGGCGCGGACCGCGCGCAACTCCTCTTCGCTCGCTGTGGAAGGAATTCCTTCCGAGAAAACTCGCACGACATGCGGGTCCTGCTGCGTGTCGCCGGGCGTGCGATCGCCGCCCACGATGTCGTTGTTCAGCACCGCCGCAATGTCCCATCCGACCGCTTTCGCCATCTTGGCAAAATGCGCGCTACCGTAGAGGCCCTCCTCTTCACCAGCCACAGTCAGGAAGATGATGGTGGCAGGAAAACGATGCTTGCTGAGGATGTGCGCGCACTCAAGGCTGACGGCGGTTCCACTGGCATCGTCGTTGGCGCCCGGCGCCTGTCCGGCGGCGTCGGTGGGATTGCTGTTGCGGGAATCATAATGTCCGGTCACCACGTACATGCGGCCGGCATTTGCCGGATCGGTGCCGCGCAGGATAGCGTAAACATTGGTGATGGTGGTGGGCTGCGGAATTCTCGGCCCCGGCGCTTGCAGAAACTGGTCCGTCCTCACTTCCATGCAGTCGCCGCACTGGCTGGAGATCCGGAGCAATTCGCCCTGAATCCAGTCCGCAGCGGCGTTGATGCCTTTGTCGGTCAGCGCCGGCACGTCCGAGGACAGTGTTTGCCGAGTGTTGAAGCCGACCAACTTCTCAATGGTTTGTTGAATTCGTGCAGGTGAGATTTCCCGCAGGGCGGCAACGATTTGGGGATCGGACCCGGTAGTCGCCGCACTGCCGTTTTGCTGGGGAGGCGAAGCAACCGCGGGTAGCGTCACGGTCATCATCACCACAACTCCGGTCAGGATGACGTTTGATAAGGGCATGGACATAAGAATTTTTCGCGACTCCTGCATTTGGGCGGCGTCCTTCACTTGACGATGTCGCCCGGAGAAACTAAATATAAATGCACGGGCGACGCGCCGTCGTTCCGTGGGTTTTTGAGGTAACGTGAATAGCGGAGGCTATCATGGTGATTTGTCCTGAATGCGAGAGCGATCTGGACATTGAAGAAGATGAAGTTGACGAAGGCGAAGTCGTATCCTGCCCGGAGTGCGGCAGCGACTTCGAAGTGGTTGGGATTGAGCCCCTGGAGTTGTCGCGGGTGGAGGACGAGGACGAGGAAGACGACGAGGACGCGAAAGAAGAGGAAGAGGATGAGTTCTAGCCGGCCCGGCAGCTTGCGAGGCCGGACTGGCTCTGCTTTCATTCTTTTCGTGTTTCTGATTCTAAGTGCCTCGCTGGTTAGCGCGCGTAATGCTTTCTCTCCCCAATCCAGTTCGCATGCCACGAAAAACGATTATGCTTTGATTTACGGCACGGTTTGGGGGCCTGACGATCGTCCGGTGGCGGGCGTGCCCATCAAGATCCGTAGGGCAAGCGACAAGAAGGCCAAGTGGGAGCTCGTGTCGGACAGCCGTGGCGAGTTCGCGCAGCGCGTTCCGGTGGGAGCTGAGGACTACATCATCGTGGCCGACATCAAGACGCCCAAGGGCCAGCCTAAGCCGGAGACGACAGCGCACATCACCGACAACGAGCGCACCGACGTCGGCATACGTCTCACCAACGCAGCGTCCTCCTCCCACTGAGAGGATTAAGGGGAAATGAAATGTTCAGGGTATTGGGTACGTTGGCCGTCCTGCTGGTTGGGTTGAGTTGCAGCGCACAATTGCAGATCCCCATGGGCGGCTCGTCGCCATCGTCGGACAACACCCGCAAGACGCGCAACACAACCCGGACCCTCACCGGAACCGTCCTGGACAAGAGCGACAAGCCCGTCCCCAATGCCGTGGTCTATCTCAAGAACACGAAGACGCTGGCAGTGAAGACTTACATCGCGCAGACCGACGGGACGTATCGTTTCCCCGAATTGTCGCCGAATGTGGACTACGACCTCTACGCGCAGAAAGACGGGCAGCAGAGCAAATCGAAGACGCTGAGTCAGTTCGACGACCGGGACAAGCCAAATATCAATCTTCAGATCGACACCAACAAGTGAAGCTGTTGAGGCGATCCAGAAACGACAAAGGCCGCCATCTCTGGCGGCCTTCTGCATTACGCGAATAAATTCGGCTAGTTGTTTTCGTTGCTGGCGCGCTTCCACGACATGAATTCGCCAATCGTAGAGCCGGCGCCAGACGACGAGGTTGCGGCAGGTGCCTTGTAGGACTCGACATCGGCACGCGTGGCTTCTTCGCCGACTGCGCGGATGCTGAGCCCGACTTTCTTCTCGGCCTGGTTCATCTTGATGATCTTGAACTCGTGTTCGTTACCGGACTCCAGCTTGATGGGCGCGCCGTGCGCGTCCACCGCTTCGGAGTTGTGGCACAGGCCTTCGACCCCATCGGCGATCTCGACAAACGCCCCAAAACTGGCCAGCCGCAGCACCTTGCCGTGAATCACATCGCCTACGCGATGCTGTTCGAAGAAAGTGTCCCACGCATCGGGCTGAAGCTGCTTAACACCCAGCGACAGGCGCCGCTGGTCCGGCTCGATCGCCAGCACAATGGCTTTCACCTTATCGCCCTTCTTCAATACTTCCGAAGGATGTTTTACGCGCTTGGTCCAGCTTAAGTTGCTCACATGGACCAGGCCGTCGATACCATCTTCGATCTCAATGAATGCGCCGAACTCGGTCAGGTTGCGGACCTTGCCTTCGACCACAGTCCCAACCGGAAACTTTTCGTGCAAGGTCTCCCAGGGATTGCTTTCCAGCTGCTTCAGGCCCAGACTGATGCGCCGCTCGGTCGGATTCACGTTGAGCACCACGGCCTCGACCTGATCGCCAACGTTGACCATCTTCGACGGATGCTTCATCCGCTTTGACCAGGTCATCTCGCTGACATGGACCAGGCCTTCGATGCCTTGCTCCAGCTCGATAAACGCGCCGTAGTCGGTCACGCTGATGACCCGTCCGCTGACGTGCGCGCCGATGGGATAACGCTCGGACGCGTCGAGCCAGGGATCAGGAGTGAGCTGCTTGAACCCCAGTGACACGCGCTGCTTGTCGCGATCGAACTTCAGCACCTTCACCTGGATCTGATCGCCCACCTGCACCAGGTCGCGAGGATGCGTCAGGCGTCCCCAGGACATGTCGGTGATGTGCAGCAGTCCATCGATGCCGCCCAGGTCGACAAACGCGCCATAGTCGGTGAGGTTCTTCACCGAGCCGGTGAGAATGGACTCTTCTTCCAGATGCTCCAGCGTCTTGGTGCGCTTCTCGGCCTGTTCCTCTTCCAGCAGCTGCTTGCGCGAGGCCACGATGTTGCCGCGCTTCTTGTTCAGCTTGATAATGCGGACCTCGATCTCCTGGCCCTTCAGGGCCTCGAGGTTGCGCACCGGGCGCAAATCGACCTGCGAACCGGGGAGGAACGCGCGCGCGCCCATAATATCGACGGTCACGCCTCCCTTGATGCGATCGATGACCCGCGCTTTGACCGGGGTCTTCTCGTTGAAGGCCTTCTCGATCTCATCCCAGGAGCGCAGGCGCTGCGCTTTCTGGTGCGACAGGTGGATGTAGCCTTCTTCGGTGTGGCCGGGCTCACGCATCACGGCCACTTCGTCGCCGCGCTGCACGGTCACGTTGCCTTCGTGGTCCGTCAGTTCGGCCACAGGAATTACGCCCTCGGACTTGTAGCCGATGTCGACCACCACATACTGCGGTGTGACCTTCAGCACTGTGCCGGTGACGACTTGCTCTTCGTTGAGGGCAGCTTCTGTCTGGGCTTGTTCCTGCTCGAATGTCTCCAGAGCAGTGGCGAAATCTTCCATGCCGGGTTCTTTTTCGGAACGCGATCCGGCGGGTGCGGCGGATTCAACCGGCGGCGGAGCCGTTTCGACAACGGGCTCGGGTTGGGGCTGGGCAGCGGCTTGCGGAGCGGGCTGTTCAGCGGGCTGAAATTCAGGCCGCACTTCGGGCTGCACTTCGGGCTGCTCGGCAGCGGTGGTGGTTTGGGTTTGGGTAGTCGGAACGGTGTGGGTTTCTTCGAAGGACATGGGTTGCGTATTCACACTCCGCGAGTTTTGAAAACACGCAGAGAGCCTAAGTTAAACGGACTGCTGGCTTGAATCGACAGGTTTGAAAGTCCCGCTTCAAGCGGGTTTGGACAACCCAGCGGCCGGATCCGATGGAGCGGGCTGCGCATCCATGGAACTCTTCGACTATAGCAACCCGTCTGCGGCAGTGTCAAACACCTAAGTGTGAGATCAGCATTGATTTTGCAGGGTTTTATTGAACTTTTAATGTCCGCGTCAAGGCGTTCTATCACCGCTTATTGTGACAGGAAATCCTGCGCCCTTGGGCGCACCGAACTGGAGTGATACTCTCCCGATTATGGATTATCTGTGGACTCCCTGGCGTTATGCCTACATCACCACTGCCGACACCTCCAGCCACGGCGGGGCTTGCATCTTTTGTGGACTGCTTGCCCTCGGCGATGACGCGAAAGCCCTGATCGTGCATCGCGCCGAGTACAACTTCATCGTCCTGAATGCCTATCCCTACACCTCCGGGCACAGCATGATCGTCCCGTATGAGCATGTCGACCGGCTGCACAAGCTTCCCCAGGCAGCCGCGATGGAGATGATCGAACTCGCCCGCCATCTGGAACTTGCGCTGCTCGACCTCTACCGCCCTGACGGAGTGAATATTGGCATGAATATCGGCAAAGCCGCCGGAGCAGGCATTGCGGGCCACATCCATATGCATGCCCTGCCCCGCTGGGTTGCGGACGCAAACTTCATGACCGTGATCGGCGAGACCCGCGTGCTGCCCGAGGCGCTGGAAACGACGTACCAGCGGCTGAGGACGAAGTTCTAGGCAGCCTCGCCCGCGATCCAGAGCAAGACCCTTTGTTCGGATGTTCGGACAAGAATGGTTCCAATGGCAATTCCCCCAAATTATTCCGCTAGCGATTCCCAAAACAGGAATATCCCTTTCAGGAACTTTGGAATTTGCTATCGGGTTTCTCCGGCTGCGTCGCATCATGGGGAGTGACCAGCTTTTGTCCCGCACTACCGTAGGCGCCAAAGGCTGCGCGCTGCTGGTCATTTAGCGGTCGCTCGGCCCAGGTTGTGAAGTAACGCTTCTACGTTGCTCACACCAAACTCGTTGCCTTTTCTACCGGCATTCATCCCTATACCGCATCGCAGGTCTTTCGCGGAGGCCCAGATGAAAGCTCGCATTCCTTTGCTGGCACTGTGCGTTATGTTGGCGGCCGTTCCCGCAGCTGCGCAGACGCTTTATGACAACGGCCCAATCAATGGCAACACTGACGCCTGGACCATCAATTTTGGTTACGCCGTCAGCGACACCTTCAACCTGTATTACGGCGCCACCGTAACTGGTGCCAGCTTCGCCATGTGGCTGATTCCGGACGACACCCTGACTTCGGCCGAACTGTCCATCACTTCACTCCCGTTCGGCGGCACCAGCTACTTTGATCGGACGGTGAACTTCACCACCGGCCCCTGCAACGGCAACCAGTACGGTTACTACGTTTGCCAGGAAAACACCGCCTTCAACGGTCCAAACCTGACTGCCGGCACCTACTGGCTGACCCTGCAGAATGCCACCGTCCCCAGCGGCGACCCGGTCTACTGGGACGAGAACTCTGGACCTTCCCGGTCCAGGGAATTGGGCCTCCCTGTACTGCCGATTGTCGGCACGATTCCCTCGGAGTCGTTCACCATCCTCGGCGGCAACAGCACCACTTGCATGTGCGGCTGTGGGGTCAAGCCGGATTGCGAGGCGTCCGCTGCGGCTGCGTCCCAGAGCGTGCCTGAACCCGGCAGCATGATCTTGCTCGGCTCGGGATGGGTCGCCTTGTTTGGCGTACTGCGCCGCAAGTTTCTCTAGACCGTTTGAACGCTCGTCGTGTTCGGACCGTAGCAACTTTCACTCATTCTCGCTGGAGGCCCTTGTGAAAAAAATGATCGTTCTTCTAGTCCTGATGCCGGTCGCGCTATTTGTCAGTCAAGCGGCGGCCCAGGTCCTTTATAGCAATGGTCCTACGAACGGCAACACCGACGCCTGGACCGTCAATTTTGGATTTGTTGTTAGCGATTCCTTTTACCTGCAAGAGGGCGGCTCGACCATCACGGGCGCTAACTTCGCCATGTGGGAGTTCCCGGGCGATACCCTGACGTCGGCCGAGCTGTCCATCACCTCGCGGGAAAATGGCGGCACCACCTACTTTGATCAGACCGTAGACTTCACCCAACGGGGCAGCTGCACCGCCAACAATTACGGTTACAACGTTTGCAACGAGAGCACTGCATTCAGCGGTCCCTTTCTTAGCGGCGGCACGTACTGGCTGAATCTGCAGAACGCCAGCGTACCCAGCGGTGACCCGATTTACTGGGACGAGAACTCCGGTGGCTCCCACACCGAACCTCCGGGGGCTTGGGACAGCTCCGTGGGCACGATTCCAGCGGAGTCGTTCACGCTTTACGCGAGTTGCGACGCGGGCAGGAACCCGGCGGACTGCGCCTCGCTGTCTATTTCGCAGTCTGCGGCGCAGTCTACGGTTCCTGAACCCGGCAGCATGCTGCTGTTCGGCTCGGGATACTTGGCGTTGTTTGGTTTGTTGGGGGTGCTACGTCGCAAGCTCTTCTAGAAGCGGCCGAACCATCCTGGTTTGCTGTGCCGAAGCCTGTTCCGTAGGCGTGAGGGCCGACAACTGACTACCGGATACTGGCTACTGCGACCCGGCGTGGCTGCCCTTTTATCGCGAAGAAGAGAATGTACAAATAGCAAAGCACGGGCAGGACGAAGGCGTGGTGCAGACCAACGCGGTCCGCCAGCAAGCCTTGCAGTTCAGGAATGATTGCGCCGCCGACGATTGCCATGATCAGCAGGCCAGAGGCTTCGCCCGTCAGCGGCCCCAGCCCTTCGATGCCCAGCGTGAAGATGCTGGGAAACATGATCGAGTTGAACAAGCCAACCAGCAGCAACGTCCACATGGCGAGATGTCCGAAGCTCAGCATCGAGAGGCAGACCAGCAAGGCCGCAACCACTGCGTTGCATCCCAGTGCAACTCGTGTGGGGACCTTCTGCAAGACCGCCGAACCGATAAAGCGGCCGATCATCGCGCCACCCCAATAGAATGTCAGGTATCTGGCAGCAACTTCCGGCCGCAGGTTACCGACGGCCGGCAGGTTCATGTAATTGACCAGGAAGCTTCCAATGGAAACTTCCGCGCCCACGTAAGCGAAGATGGCGACCGTCCCCAGCAGCAGGTTGGGATGCCGCCAGACGGTGTCGTTGGCAACGGCGTGTCCGCCTTCGGCTTCGGGAATGTGCGGCAGACGGAATTTCGCGATCACAATGCCCAGCGCGATCAGGGCCAGCGCGACGACAAAATACGGCAGCTTCACCGACGAAGCCTCCTGCAAGCGATAAGCATGCAGCGCCTGCGGTGTCATGGTCTGAAGCTCATCCGTAGTCTTCGGAGCGATGGCAGCGCCCAGAATCAGCAGGCCACCGAAAAACGGCGCCACCGTGGTGCCAAGCGAATTAAATGCCTGAGTCAGGTTCAGCCGGCTGGAGGCGGTTCGCGCCGGACCCAGCACCGCGACATACGGATTGGCCGAGACCTGGAGGGCGGTGATGCCCGCCGCCAGAATGATCAGCGCTCCAAGGAACAGGGGAAACGATGGGACGCTCGCGGCCGGGATGAATAGCAATGCCCCCAGTCCCATAGTGAAAAGGCCGGCCACCATCATCTTCTGGTAACCGATGCGCTCGATGATCTTGCCTGACGGAATAGAGAAAACGAAGTATGCCGAAAAGAAGCAGAACTGGATGAGCATTACTTCGGCATAGTTCAGTTCGAAGATTGATTTCAGGTGCGGGACAAGAATGTCATTGAGGCAGGTGAGAAAACCCCACATGAAGAAGAGCGTGGTGACCATCGCCAGCGGTCCGCCATAGCTTGGCTCAGCGCCGGTCGCAGTGATCGTCGTCGTGTTCTGCTGCGCTCCCAAGGACATGATTACCTGCGAAGGTTAACGCATCTCACCGCCGTCGTGCCCTGTTTTTGAAACGGCACGCCTTCAAGCGTGCCGCTAAAGCCAGCGAGAAGGTCGGCTTTAGCCGCTGAGGGGACTAATCCCTCAGGGCCTAAAGGCCAATTCTCTCGCACACCTTTCGGCACGGCTGAAGCCGTGCCCTTTCAAGGCGGTCACGCCTGGTTGCAATAGCTCCAATTTAGATGTCTTAGATGTCGAAACCGCTTACCACGTCCTCATCATGGGATGTGCCTCGGTGTTGAAGACCACCTTGTGCAGATCGAGCGTCGCCTTCGGCGCATAGAGCAAATACAAGTACTTCAGCGTTTCGGCGAGGAAGAAGCTTTCCATGTCGTCGCGCTTTTCCTTGGTTTCGACATTCAGAAGCGCGGCAAAGCCGGTATCGGTCTTGCAATACTTCTCCAGGCTGTCGAAAAACGTCTTGCCCATGTCAAGATATCTCGCTTCACCGGTGAAATAGTAAAGGTAGTAGGTTGACTCGATGATCTCCGGGCGAAGCTCGTAGCCCGGCGACGTGATCTTCATCGTGGAATAGTCCATCTCTTCCGGCTCGACGCCAAACGCGGTCCACATCTTGTAGCTGGACTCCTGAAGCCGTTCCGCGCGGTCAATATCGCCGGAGAGCGCCAGCTCAGCCGGGAAAAATGCATCGAGCGCGCCGTAGTGGGTCGAAATCTTATCGCCGGTATTCATGTTGACCTGCGCGTACCAAAGGCCGTTGGGCGCCTCATCAGCAACATATTTGTTAAGCGCAGCGAAGCTGGTCTTCCACATGCGCTCACAATCCTTGTCGCCGAACAGGATCGAGCACTTCAAGAGATATTCGTAGTAGGAGTCGATGCCGCCGCTGATGTGGCTGGTCATGTCGATCCACTTACCGGTTTCGATGTTGATGCTGGAGCCGACGAGGCCGATCTTCGACCGGCGATCATAGACGGCGACGAGAGCGCGCTTGGCTTTGTCGTAATAAATTGGCTTGCCGGTCAGCTTGCTCAGCGTGCCGAATTCGATGAGCAGCGAGCCGATCTCGGCAGGATTGCTTTCGACGCCGCGCACCTTGCCTGTCTTTAGATTCACGAAGACGTAAGGCATTCCGGTGGGGGAGTTGAACGCAGGAAGCAGGCGCTCGCCCAGATCGTCGGCCAGCGCCAGCAGACGCTTGTCGCCCGTGAGTTGGTAGCTGCTGAGCAGGCCGCCGAGCAGGCGGATGGTGATCTCGAAATTCTTAACGTAGATGTCGTGGTCGAACGAAAGCTGCTTGTCGATGAGTTCGCGATCTTCCTTCGCCTCATCCTTCAAACCCATGAGGACCATGGTGTCGAGCGCGTCGACCGGCGTCATCAGCAGCGAAGCGCCGTACCAGTCGCGATAACCCTTGCTCAGCGGCTTCAGCTCGTCATGGCCCCAGGCATACTGCTTGTAGCCGCTCCAGGCGTGCAGAAAATCACGGCGAACCGAGTCGGCCATCTCGGCCTTTTGCTGCTCGGTCCAGGCGGCTGCGTTGCTCGGTAAGGATTGTGTGCTGGCGGTCTTGTCCTGCCCTTGCGCCGCTGAAACTAGCATGAGAAGGGCGAGAAGCAGACTCTTCAATGAGCGTCCGCCTTTGACCGGCGCGCGCCCTTGATTTCATCCCAGCGCACCCATGCGATGTACAGAACTACCAGGATGTTGATGCCGAGGATGACCCAATGCAGCTCGTTGGGATGACGGACCACCTGATAAACCTCAAATGGCAGATACATGCAGCCGGAGACGATGGCCAGCCATTCGGCCCAGGCCCGCTGCCGCCACAGGCCATAGCCTTCGACAAAGCGCAGCACGGCATACACCACCGCGATGCTCAGGATCATGGCAATGTTGGTGCTTGATACCTTGCCGGCGGCGTGGAGAAACTGCTGCGTCCAGCGGTGATGAGGGTTGATATGGAGGTGGAACAGCACATGTTCGGCGGCCTCGGCGAAGTCCACATCGCGGCGGATCATGCGGATGAAAACGTAAGCCCCCAGCAGGGCGAGGCCGCCCTTCAGAGCTTCCCAAAAGGCCACAGCGCGCAAGCCGGCACGATGAGCACGCTGATGGGGAATCGAACGATCGGGGGTGGGGGGAGTAGCGCTCATCGCTGAGTGACGCGATATCAGGCGTTCGGCCTAATGTACCTTATCAGATGATGGGAGGGCCTATTGTAGTTTCATCGCGGGCATACGGATGGACGGCGCGGCTTTAAGCTTGCGCGAGCTACGGCCCCACGGCGGCGGCGAGCATCTCGTCCGGGCTGGTGAATTTTTCGCGGGCGCGCCCCGCGGCGGCACGCGCCAGCTCGGCAGCATCGATGCGTCGCCAGCCTGCGTAATCCACCCAACGCACGTTACGTTCTTGTAGCAGCTTTCGCAGCCCCGCGCCACCAGGGCGTTCCTCGCTTTGCGTTTCCTGAGCGATCTTCTGCGCCAGTTGCTGCGCCTCGACACGATTGGTGGGAATGATCCCCGATGGCCCGCGCTTCGCCCATCCCACCACGTAGAGCCTCTCAGCAACTTTGCCGTCCTGGTTGGCGAAGACGCCATTCACAGTCGCAAGGGAGCAGCACCGAAGCACCTCATAACCGATGCAAGCAACCGCTAACTGGGCAGGGAGTATCACGGTCTGGCCGGTCGCCGAACGGAACTGCACGTCTTGAAGTCTGCCGTCGCCGGCAAATTCCGTTGGCGTGAGATTGAAGTGGAAGTTAATGGTGACTGGCGTGTCGCATGCAGCACTCTCAGCGAAACCGCGCAGCGTCTTGACGACCGCCGTATCTCCGGTAAGACTGGCGGGATCGCTGACGACGGGCCGTGCCCGCTGCAATGTGCCCAGCTCGGCGAGCTCGTGGTCCGAGAATCTGGCTTCCGCCGCGCCCCGACGGCCGACGAGGTGGATCGCCTCCAGCGGCTGCGCCGTTAGCCACGCCAGGAATTCGCCGGCCACGTCGGAGCCAGCGAATTCTTCCGGACTTTTGGCCAGCATGCGGGCCACGTCAAGCGCAACATTGCCGTTGCCGATAATTACCGCCGACCGCACATCGCGGGCAACGGAAGCCACGGCGTGCGGATGCCGGTTGTACCAGCCGACGAACGAGCCTGATCCGGTGACGCCGGGCAGATCTTCTCCCGGAATTCCCAGACGGCGATCGCGAGCGGCGCCAGTCGCCAGAACAACCGCGTCGTAAAGCGACATCAACTCATCGAGACGAACGTCGCGGCCAACTTCAACATTGCCAAAGAAGCCGACCTGCTCGCGCGCCAGCACACGATCAAAAAGGCGCGACACGACCTTGGTGCTCTGATGGTCGGGAGCGACGCCGTATCGAATCAAGCCGAAGGGTACGGGAAGTTTTTCCAGAACGTCGATGGAGGCGTCAGGAATGAGCCGCAGCAGTTGGTCGGCGAGATAACAACCCGCCGGACCGGAGCCGATGATGGCAATGGATGTCATGAAATAGCTGTCAGCCGTCAGCTGTCAGCTAAACCTCGGATCAGTAGGGCTGATTCGACTTGCGTCAACGTTCGTAGCATCCGCAGCTTACGTCCGCGCAGCTTCAAACTGACAGCTGATAGCTGACAGCTGCGTTAATGCATCTTCACGTACTCGTAGTCCACGGGGTTGTTATTGATGCCGCGGTCGGGCGGCGCAATCCAGGCGGCCATTTTGGCCGGCTGGTGCACGCCGTGCATCAGGCTCATGATGTAGGCGCGATCGCTTTCGCTGGGCAGCCAGCTGCCGATGCGCGCGCTGAATTCTTCCTGGGTGATGGGCTTGCCGGTGGTGTCGGTGGGCACGCCTGCCCAGGTCCCAATGTTGCGGCGGAAGCGTGTGCTCGGCAGCGACAGGCGAAACGAGTGACCCGCTTTCTCAATCAGCCGATTCCAGCGGGTGACGCCAATCTCGCAGTCTCTTACATACGAGCTGCGCGTGACGTCGTTCATGGCGTTGCGCATGGGGATCTCCTCTGTCTTCGTGCCGCCATTTCCGTCGGGAACTTCCAGCGCGTACATCTGATCGGCGGCGAGGTGGTCTTCGTAGCGTCCTTCGTCAGGACGTCCCTTCAGTCCGTTGGCAAAATAGGATGCGGCGTTTGACGAGCTCTCCGAACCGAACAAATCGAGTGACGAACTGAACCAAAAGTTCAGATACCGCTGCACGGTGGGCAAGTCGATGGCGCCGGCGTGGCGGATGGCAACGGGATCGTCGGTGTTCAGCTCCTTCATGACCTCCAGCGCGCGGCGAACCACGCGATTGATGCCGGTGTCGCCGACGAACATGTGGTGAGCTTCCTCGGTCAGCATGAAGGAACAGGTGCGCGCCAGCGGATCGAAGCTGGACTCGGCCAGCGACTTCAGCTGGAACTTGCCGTCGCGGTCGGTGAAGTAGGTGAACATGAAGAAGCTGAGCCAATCGCTAATGGGCTCGTTGAACGTGCCCAGAATGCGCGGCTTGTTGGCATCGCCAGAGTGGCGCTCCAGCAACTCTTCCGCTTCCTCGCGGCCATCGCGGCCGAAGTAGGCGTGCAGCAGATAGACCATCGCCCAAAGATGACGCCCTTCTTCGACGTTCACCTGAAAGAGGTTGCGCAAGTCATACAGCGATGGAGCGGTGTGGCCCAACATGCGCTGCTGCTCGACCGACGCGGGCTCGGTGTCGCCCTGGGTAACGATGAGGCGGCGCAGCGTGGCGCGATACTCGCCAGGAATCTGCTGCCAGACTTCCTGCCCATAGCTGTCGCCGAAGCCGATGCGGCGCTCAAGATTGCGATCGGCGAGAAAGATTCCCCAGCGATACTCGGGCATGCGAACGAATCCGTATGTTGCCCAACCTTTCGCGTCGACGGAGGTCGCGGTGCGCAGATAAACGTCGGCAACCTGAAAATCCTTGGGGCCGAGCTCCTGCCACCAGTTTAGGAATTCGGGCTGCCAGTGCTCCAGCGCGCGTTGCAGCGTGCGATTGGAGCCGAGGTCGACGTTATTAGGAATGCGATCTTGATAGTTCATTGACATGATGAAGCTCCTACATCAAATCCAGTTGCTACATTGCGCTCTTCGCTATTCGCTTTTCGCTTTTCGCTTTTCGCCAGAAAAACTAGGGCTGCGATTTTGGCGAAGGGCGAATAGCGAAGAGCGAAAGGCGTTTGTCCCTACACCCGCTCCCACGTAAACCGTGCCTTCGATCCCGTTCCGAAGAGCTTGAGGGCGCCGTGCTCGCCGGTGGAGTTGGGACGGATGAATACCCAGTTCTGCCACGCCGACAAGCGGCCGAATACCTTGGTCTCCAGCGTTTCATCGCCGGGAAAGCGCAGGCTGGCTTCCATGCCGGTGAGCGCATCCGGAGACAGGCTGACTCGTTCCTCGATGGCAACCCGGACTTCGTCTTCCCAGTCCAGATCGTCCGGCGCGACGGTGACCAGGCCGAGTCGCAGGGCCTCGCCAGGCCCTAGCAGCTTGCCTTTGGCTTCGATCACGGCAGCCATGTCTCGCGCATCGCTGCCGAAGCGGGTTTGCAGCCGGCTCTGGTCGTTCACGGCAGGCAGCAGATCGAAGTTGCAACCATCGACCGCGATCTTTGGCGAATCGCCTTCGTCATCAGGCAGCGCGAGCATGTAGCTGCGATCGGCGGCCAGCGCCAGTTCGAACAGCAGGCCCGCAAAACACGAACCCGGCTCGATGATGGCATACATACTGCGCGACGAGACGTCGAGACGGGCCAACGTGCGACGCAACATTCCGATCGTCTCGCCTACCAGCCAGTGGTTGCGATGCTCCAGAAGAATCGCGCCGGAAGCCAGAACCGCTTCGGGGCTACCCGAGGTCTTCAGCAGGAGCAATCCGAGCTCAAGCTCATTGACCCGCAGCATCAGGATGGCATCGTCCAGTTCGCGAGCCATCGCCAGCGGCCACCATTGATCGCCTGCGGCATAAATCTCCTCGACGGTCGTTGGCTGCTTGCCTTCGGGCGCACGCACCGTCAGCGTTGCGGTCCGCGCAGCGCGATCGAAGGTGACGTCGACATGCTTATAGTGATAGCCGCCGTCGTCGATGGTGCGATGCAGCGGCGTTAGCTTGATCCCCTGCGCGTTCGCGGGGCGGGTCGAGTCCGCGACCAGCCGCTCGGCGCGGGCGCGAATCACCTCCGGGAACTTCGCGGGAACGGCGATGTCATCCACCAGGCCCCATTCTTTGGCGCGCTCGCCCTTCACGCCGTCGGGATTGGTGCAGAACATGTCGGCACGATCGCGGCGCACTTTGCGCTTGTCGACCACGCGAGTGAGGCCGCCGGTGCCCGGCAAAACGCCGAGCAGCGGAACCTCCGGCAGGCTGACGGCACTGGAGCGGTCGTCGATCAGCACAATCTCGTCGCAGGCCAGGGCGAGTTCGTAGCCGCCGCCCGCAGTCGTCCCATTCAGCGCGGCGAGAAATTTCAGCCCATCGTGGCGGCTGGAATCCTCCATGCCGTTGCGCGTCTCATTGGTGAACTTGCAGAAGTTGACCTTCCACGCATGGGTGGAGGTGCCGAGCATGTAGATGTTGGCGCCGGCGCAAAACATGCGCTCGCGAGCGCTGGTGAGGACGACGCACGCGACTTCGGGGTGCTCGAAGCGAATGCTCTGGAGAACGTTGTACAGCTCGATGTCGACGCCGAGATCGTAAGAGTTGAGCTTGAGCTTGTATCCGGGGCGCAAGCCGGCGTCCTCGTTGACGTTCATGGCCAGGGTCGCGATGCGGCCATCGATGGTGAGCCGCCAGTGGCGATAATCTTGGGAAGCCACGTCAAAGGTGACGAGCTCCGCGTCTTTTACATCAGGCATGGCAGATGAAATCTCCTCAGGAGAGCGCCGAGAAAGCGGTCAAATCCCCACGGTGGATGTATGCATTATACGTCCGCAACGGCACCGTATAATAGTCGGACGGTGAGGTGGGTGTTACCACAACAAGCGATCACCGCTGTGGGCGTTAAAGCATGAGCCTAGACATCACGATCCTGGTAGGCACCATGACCGGCACTGCCGAGATGGTAGCGCAGGAAGTCCAGCAGGCGCTGGAGACGGCTGGACACCAGGCCCGCATTCAGGTGATGGATAATCTCGACGCTGGCGTTCTGGAGCACGGCGGCAATTTCCTCATTTGCACATCCACCTACGGCAACGGCGACGTCCCCGACAACGCACAGGCCTTGTTTAGCAGTCTCGAAAGCGGGAAGCCGGACCTGAGCAACGTAACCTACGGCGTGATTGCGCTCGGAGACACGACCTACAAAGATACGTTTTGCCAGGGCGGGCTACGTTTCGACAAGATGCTCGCCGAGCTTGGCGCCAGGCGCGCAGGCGAGATGCTGATGCACGACGCCAGCTCCGGTACTTTGCCGGAGGAACTGGCGGCACAGTGGGTAGTGCCCTGGGTGGAGCAGCACCTGGCGCCGCTTTTGCAAGCCCAGGGCAGACACTAACTGCCCCGCCCTGGCCAACAGCAGGCCGGAACGGGGCACCCACAACTGACGACTTATGGTGGCTACTTCATGTTGACTACATTAGAAAATCGCGTTGAATCAGGCGCCAAGGTGCTCGAAAGCTACCTCGGCGGCAAATGGCAGGCGGGCGCGGGACAGGGCGCGGCGCTAGTGAATCCCACAACGGGGGACACCATCGCGCGGGCCAGTTCTAAAGGCCTCGACTTGAGTGCCGCATTGGGGTACTCCCGCAATGTGGGAGGTCCGGAGCTGCGCAAACTGAGTTACTCTCAGCGGGCGGAGTTGCTGGGTAAGATTGCCGACGCCCTGGCCGCTCGCCGCGACGAGTGGTTCGAGATCGCACGCCGGAATTCCGGCAACACCAAAGCCGATGCCATGATCGACGTCGATGGCTCCATCGGCACCCTGAAGTACTTCGCGAAAATCGGCGGCAAGCTGGGCGACGCACATCTGCTGCGCGTCGGGTCCCCCATGCGTCTGGCTCGCGACCAGAACTTCCAGGGCCTGCACGTGGGCGTGCCGCTCGATGGAGTCGCCGTCCACATCAACGCCTTCAACTTTCCCGCGTGGGGACTGTGGGAGAAAGCCGCAATCAGCCTGCTGGCCGGCGTCCCCGTGTTGTCGAAGCCGGCGACTTCCACCGCATGGCTGGCGCAGGAGATGGTGAGCGCGGTGATCGCAGCTAACCTTCTTCCTCCAGGAGCGCTGTCGCTACTATGCGGCTCGCCCAACGATCTCCTCGATCATCTACAGCTGGGCGATGTTGTCGCCTTCACTGGCTCGGCCGACACCGGCGAAAGCATTCGCCAGCACCCGCGGGTCCGCCAGCAAAACATCCGGGTCAACATCGAGGCCGACAGCTTGAACGCCGCACTGCTGGGTCCGGACGCTGCTCCCGACTCCGCTATTTTCGGCTTGTTCGCGCGCGAAGTCGTCCGCGAGATGACCTTGAAGGCGGGACAAAAATGCACCGCGATTCGCCGCGTTCTGGTTCCTGACTATCACGAGCAAACTGCGATTGACGCCATCTCCGCGCTGTTGAAGATGACGGTTGTCGGCGATCCTGCTAACGCCCTGGTTAGCATGGGCCCTGTCGTCAACATGGCGCAGCGCCAGTCGATAGCAGAAGGTGTTGCACGACTGAAAACGCGCGCGGACGTTGCTTACGAGCCCGGCGACTTCGCTCCGCTGGATGCTGACGCCGGACGAGGGGCCTTCGTCGCCCCCATGCTGCTGCGCGCCCGGGAAAAGGGCAACGATGACGTCATCCATGAGATCGAGGTCTTTGGGCCGGTGGCGACGGTGGTTTCGTATCGTGATAAAGCCGACGCGTTCGCGATGGCGGGGCGCGGCGGCGGCTCGCTGGCGGCATCGATTTTCAGTGGTGATACGGCGTTTCTCGCCGAAGCCGCAGTTGCCTTGGGCACGACCCATGGCCGCTTGCTCCTGGTCGATCCCACGATCGGCGACAGCCACACCGGACATGGCATCGTGCTGCCCTCGTTACTGCACGGCGGCCCGGGACGCGCAGGCGGCGGCGAGGAGCTGGGCGGACTGCACGGCCTGTGGTTCTATCATCAGCGCGTTGCCATGCAGGGATCGGCGACGACTTTGTCCGCCATTGTCGCGCAGGCAGCGGACCCGGCGGCGGAATAAGACTTGAGCACAGCGCAGACATCTATGGAACGCGGCCAAGTCATTGTCGACGGAAAGCGGCTGGAGACGCTGTGGGTCGGTCGCCAGCAATCAGACCGGCCCGTCATCGTGATGCTGCATGAAGGGCTCGGCTCCATCGCGCTGTGGAAGGATTTTCCGGAACGGCTGGCGGCGCGCACCGGCTGCGGCGTGCTGCTCTATTCGCGATACGGGCATGGCAACTCCGACAAGTTGCTGGAAAAGCGGCCCGTGACTTTTATGCACCATGAAGGCGAAGTGGTGTTGCCGGGGTTGCTGCAGACGTTACAGATTGAACGGCCGATTCTGCTTGGACACAGCGATGGCGGGTCAATCGCAATCATCTTCGCGGGTAAGCATCCGGATGCGGTTCGCGCCCTCATTCTGGAGGCGCCGCATGTGTTTGTCGAAGACCTGAGCGTGGCCAGCATCACCCAGGCCAAAGTCAATTACCAGACGACGGACTTGCCGCAGAAACTGTCCCGTCACCACGCGCACGTGGACGCGACCTTCTGGGGATGGAACGACATCTGGCTCGATCCCGATTTTCGTACGTGGAACATCGAGGGGTATCTGGCGGCAATTCGCTGTCCCATTCTCTGCCTTCAGGGCGAGGAAGATGAATACGGCACGATCGCGCAAGTGGAGGCCATCAAAGCGCAGGCACCGCAGACGGAAATCGTGATGCTGCCGGACTGCAAGCACTCGCCGCACCGTGATCAGGCGGAGTGGACGCTGGAGCGGATGGCAGAGTTCGTCGCCCGGTTGGAGCGAGTGACCGATCCTGCCGAGGAGTTCGGCGCTGGCCAAAAGCGGGCCATTACGGAGCACCCGACGAACAGCGTTGTCTGATGGGTCTAGCCGCGCAGCGGCGGGCAATGAGGTTAGCCCGGGGCGTAAGCCCCGGGTAGGCGTGGAAAATTGTGCCGAGCCGCGAAGCGGCGACAGGTTTCCAAATCTCCTCTGCCTGGAATCGAAAAGCGAAGGGCGAAGAGCGAAAGGCGGCATTTATGGCTGAGTGGGTTCACACGTTTAAGGGCGCGATACTGGCTTCGGAGTATGACTTCGCCAGCCACATGAACTCGCGCATGTACGTCTCGCGCTTCGATCAGGCAACGTGGTTCCTGCTGCACGCCATCGGAGTCACTCCGGCGTCCATCAAGCAGCAGAACCTGCGGGTGGCCATCGTGCGCCAGAACTATCAGTTCCTGGAAGAGCTGCGCGGCGGCGAATTAGTCGAGATCAAGAGCGGCTTTCTTGCCGTCGGCGAAAAGTATTTCCGCTTCCTGCATCAGATGTACGACGACGAATCCGGCAGAATGGTCGCCACCTGCGACAGCGTTGCCGTTCAGGCCAGCCTGGAATCGGGAAAGAGCGTGCCGTTAACCGCGCTGCTGCAGGAGAAGGCGAAGCGCTATCTGGTGACCTCTAACGTAACGGCCGACGAAACCATCGGGTGAGCGAATTATTTCCGACCGCCTGGACCTCCATCAAATGACATATAATGAAGGCATGGCAATGACTTCTCTTAACATTTCCTTGCCCGACGCGCTGAAAACCTATGTGGAGGGCCAGGTTGCATCCGGAGACTGGAGTACTCCAAGCGAATACGTCCGCGAACTGATACGGCGTGACAAAGAGCGCCGGTTTAAAGAGCTCGAGCACGGATTGTTGCAAGCTGCCAGGGGAAAAAGGCTGGAAGTACCCGTGGCAGAAATCAAGAAAAAGGGACTAATCGGCGCACTTCGAGAAGGAATTCGCCGCGAGTGAGAGCGCCCCGAGTTGTTTTTAGCGACATGGCGGTTGCCGATATCCTGGCGCAAGCGGATTGGTATGAACTTCAATCCGATCGGAAGCTGGCCAAACGTTGGGAGCGAGCGGTAACCTCGATATTGCTGCTGGTCAGAGCGCCGCGCGCAGGAGCGCTCTGCGGATTCAAGGCAGAAGCGCTGCGTGCAACCCGAAGATTGTCGGTCACCGGGTTCTCAGCTCATCTCATCTTTCACAACTTTCTTGGGAACCAGATTCATGTTTTGCGCGTGGTTCATGGCGCGCGAGACCTGGAAACGCTGCTCTCCGAATAACTCCTACTGTCCCTGCTTGAACCCGACGCTTTCCCACAACGGCGCCGGATCGTACAGCACGCCATTCGCCAGCACCGACGTTACGCTGCGGATGTTGCGAATGTTGTCCAGCGGGTTGGCATCGAGCACATCGAGGTCGGCGCGCTTGCCCACTTCCACACTGCCGCTATCGCTCTCCACCTTCATAGCGCGCGCCGGGACGATGGTCGCCGATTGCAACGCTTCCATAGGCGTGAAGCCCGCCTCTACGTAGAGCTCGACTTCGCGATACAGAGAAAATCCCGGCACAGTCTGATCGGTCCCGGCGACAATGGGCACGCCCGCGCGATGCAGTGCGCCGATGATGGCCAGGTCATTCTCCCTCATCTTTTCGCCGTAAGCGGCAGCCTCGGGAGGCAGTCCGCCGTTGATCAGTTGGTCGCGCAACTCGGGCGCGACGCGCGCAATGCCTGGCTCGGTCTTCGTCGCCGGCTCGCTGGCCGCACGCAAAGTCATCTCCATCAGGGCCATTGTCGGGTCGATTACGGTGTGGTGCTGCGCGAAGAACGCGACCGCCTGCTTGCCCGCGGCGGAATTGATATCGATGGAAGACATCACCTTCAGACGGTCCACGCCTTTCACTTTCCTCGGGTCAAAGTCTTTCGGCAGCAACAGGTCGGCAATGTAATGGATGTGGTTGATCATGTCCATGCCATCTTCGACGCCCTCATACGCGTTCATGCCGATGGGGATGTGGCCGGTGACGGTCATGCCCACTTTGTGGGCGTCCGCACAAATGGCCTTCACGTTCTCCGGTTTCACCGAGCTGTAGATCTTCATCTGCTGGAAGCCGGAGTCGTGATAGCGTGTCACCCACGCCTGCGCATCTGCGGGCGAATTCACGCGCGTGATGCCAATCGCGTAGGGGCTATCGCCGTCAACGATGCCGGCCAGCAGCATGTGCGGGCCCAACGCCTTGCCGCTGTTCACCGCGTCGCGCACCTGGGTGATGAAGTCATACTCATTGCCCACATCGCGCACCGTGGTGACGCCGGCCGCGAGATAGATCGGCCCCCACTCCACCTGCTCGTAATGCGCGTGCATGTCCCACAGGCCGGGGATAATGTACTTGCCGGTGACGTCGATGCGTTGCGCGCCGGCGGGAATTTTCACGTCCTTGCTCGGGCCAACTGCAACGATCTTACCGTCGCTGGTGACAACGGTTGCATCCGGAATCGGCGGCTTGCCGGTGCCGTCAATCAAAGTTGCGCCGGTGAACGCGAAGGTCCCGGTTCGGCGTCCCGACATCTTCTGGCTCATCTCGCTGAGTGCCGCCATCTCATCGTGAGCGGCACTCGCAACAAAAGCCGAAAGTGCGGGCTCATAGTCATCCCGCACCGCCTCGAAGTGGTCGAACTCGGCATCGGTCGAAACCAGCGCGGCAAGATTGTTGGCGCTGTCCATCCACAGCGTTTCCATACCCCAGATCAGCCCTTGCACGGTGTAACGCTCCACCTGCACGTCGCGGCCTTTGATCTGCATCGTCTCCGAGCCGCGGTCCTGGATGCGGACCGCGCCGATAGGCAGCGTCGCCATCTGCGCAGGAGAGCCGTGCGTGCGCCAGTAGCGCATCATCTCCATCTGCACCGCAACCGGCGCATAGCCGGAGATGGTGAAGAATGGCGGCGGAGCCGGAATCGAGCGCGTTTCTTTGCCCTGCCGGATGGTGGCTTTTGCACCGTCGATGGTGACTTCCGTGTCGAGCCCCGACATGCGCGAGGTCTGGCCCTTGATGACGAAGCTCTGCGGCACATAGCTGTCGGAAGTGCGCAGCGTCGCCGTCAGGGGGACGGCCGTGCCCCGGTCCGTGAACTTGAAGTCGGTCTTCAGCGTCAGCGTGCCCGCGTCCGCCGTGATGGTGTAATTCTCCTCCCCGATGGGTTGCTCGAACTTATGCAGGCGAAATTTGCCCGACTCGTTTTGGCGCGCGGTTTGAGCAAAGACAACGGCGGGCGACAGAACAAGCAGAAAAATGCAAAGACGAAGACGATTCACGCGGACGACTCCTTTTCAACCTGTCAAGCGCGCAGGCAGTAGTTGCCGGCGCCTCCGAAAGCGACGGATGATTACAACACAGTTAAACGCAAAGCAGCGAGCAGGAGTTCCCTGAGTCTACCGTTTCCCGTCAGCGCCTCACGGCGGCCGGTCAGGCTTTCTTCTTTGTCGGCTTCGGTTTCAGTGTCTTGACGTATTCATAGCTGAGGTCAAGATACTTGGCGAGTTCCTTGGTCTTAGGCAGCAGGCTATCGGGTACGGCCACGAACTCCTGCATGATGGCTCCGTAAGCCTCAAAAAGCGTGGTCTGGTACTTCTTCATGAACTTCTCGCGCTCCGCTTCCGCCAACCGGATCGCCAATCTGCCCGGCGGATTCAACAGCGTGAACATGTGGCCATTGAGAGAGGTGTAGGGATGGGTCGCGCCCTTGCGTTCGACCTGGGGATTGCTGGCGATGAGCCGGTTGTACAGCTCAACTTTTTCGCTCGGGATGGCGCTCTTCTTTGCGGTGGCCATGATTGCTTCCTTTGAAGACACGGATGGTCATAGAGGATACACCGAATCGACACCCCACTTGCCACTTTCTAGATTTCCGAGGCGGGGCGCACTTTCTCACAGGCCTCAAAACAAACATCCCGCCCTGTTCGCCTTTGGCCGCGAGCAGGGCGGGACGATTCTGACTTAATACATTTGTCCTATGGGGCAAAGTAGCCGGAGATATCCACGATTAGCTGCGTCAGGGAAGCGGCGAAAGCATCGATGGAACCATTGTTCGTCGGCACGATCGCCATGTTCGACGTGATGAAGCCGTCCTGGGCATTCAGCGTCGAGACAGTCGGCTGTTGCTCGCCGTCAGGCCACAAGGTCAGGTAAAGCATGGGGCCCGGCGGCACCACCGTCGCATTGAAGACGTACCCTCCAGCGTTGCTGGGCGGGGCACACGCGCTGCCCGTCACATTCACCGTGAGTTCACCACTAAACTGACCGCTGCTCTGACGCGTGTCCAGCACGCGGCAAGGCGCCTGCGGATATAACGACAGCCCGCCCGTTCCCGCCGGCGCGAAATACCCGTTGACGTCAACCAGCAGATCGGTGTTGTTGCTGTGGGGGTAAAACGCGGTTGCGTTCTGGCCGCCTGCCGGTACGATGGCGGCATTGGCCACGATCGTCCCGGTGTTGTCGTTGAGGGTGGAGACCACAGGTTGCGTCTCACCCTTCGGCCACACGGTCAGGTAATCCAGCCCACCAACCGGCGGGATGACTGTGATGTTAAACGAATAGGCCGTCGCGCTGCTGGGGACGCCGCAATTTCCCGGAATCGTATAATCACGCTCCATCCCGGCTTGCAGCGTTCCTCCATTGTGTCCGCCGCGGGTGTCCACGATGCGGCACGGAGTCAGCTTATAGAACTGGTTGGTGTCGGAGGCGGGCGGCGCAAAGTAGCCATCGATGTCGAGAATGACGTCGGTGGTGTTACTGGCAAATACGCTGACCGCGCCTTGATACCCGCCCGGCACTATGGCGGCATTGGCCTTCACCCGGCCATCGGTGGAGTTCATGGTCGAGACATACGGTTGCATTTGGCCACTGGGCCAGATGGTCAGGTACCCTAAGGGACCCACCGGTATCGCCGTGACATTCAAGGAGTAAGCAACAGCGCTGGTGGGAATACCGCAGCCGCCGAGATCAGGCACGATAAAATTCTGAGAAGTCTCAGCCAGGATCGGACTGTGGGTCTGCCGTGTGTCCACCAGACGGCAGGGAGTCACCGTAACAAGTTGGATGGCGTTTGGGGCCACGCCGCCGAGAACGGAAACCGTGTTGTCGCCGACATTCGACACGTAAATCCTGTTAGAGACCGGATTGACCCAGGCTTCTACAGGGGTGTTGCCTACATTGACGGTCGTCGCGGCCAGCGTCTCTCCGTTAAACGCCGTAACCGTGTTCGACCCGGAGTTACAAACAATGACCGTGTTGTTATTGACATCAACCTCAATGTCGTCCGGGGCCGTCCCGACGTTTACCGTCTGGGTGCCCATGGTGAGCCCGTTGATGACCGTCGCTGTGTTGTCAGTGTTGTTGGAAGCGTACGCCTGATTGGACACGCTATTGACTGTCATCGCGCCGCAGCCCTTGCCGACATTGGCAGTCTGAACGGCCAGCGTCGACCCGTCGATCTGGCTGATGGTGCCGATGACTTGGGAATTATCTCCGTTTCCAAGCGGGCAGCTGGAATCGTTGCCGCAAGAGTTCTGCACCCAGATTTTATTGGTTATTGGATTCACCAGCACAATGGCTGGTCCATAACCAACCGTGACTGTGTGCGTAACCGTATTAGTGGCGCCATTGACGACGCTAACCGTTCCCGGGGCTGACGTAGCATTGCAGCCGGGCTGGTTACCGCAATAGTTCACCACATAAATCATGTTCGTAACCGAGTTGACTGCAACTGAGACGGGATAGTTACCTACGGTGACCGTAGCAACGACGCTGTCAGTGTTTCCGTCGATCACGCTCATCGTAGTGCCCCGCCCGTTGCCGTTATTGACGACGTAAATCATGTTGGTTACAGGATCGACATCCCCCACTACGGGATTGGCACCGACGGCAATGGTCTTAATAACGGTGTTGGTGACTCCATTGATCACCGAAACGGAGTTGCTGTTGCGGTTGGTGACGTAAATCTTATTTGTGACCGAGTTGATCACCAGGAATTCCGGGAAGGTTTGAACATTGATGGTGGCCGTAACCGTATTGGTCGCTCCATTAACGACTGTCACCGTTCCGGGGCTGTTGCCGCTACAGCTCGGATCGGTGCCACAGGTGTTCACCACATAAACCGTGTTGGTTGCCGAGTTAGCGTTAACGTAGAAGGCGTCGTTCTGGACATTGAAGCTGCCGATGAGCGTTTGAGCGCCCGCCGGCATGACCGTCGCAACCACGGCGGCAACTAGCACAAACCAATAAAGACGTCGCATGTTTTTGGACTCCTGTTCAAATGTTCCTGGTGGCGTGTTCGTCAATCTGGGATCACATGGAGATAGTGGGTCTAGTCCACTAGCTGTTTTGCTCAACCTGGTCACCTTCATGTGCACCAGTCCCCACTGACGAGCCTCGGGCAGACAACACGGAAGTGATTTGCTCTTTAGTTTGCCCCAAGAACTAAGGGCATAACGGTATAGCAGGCTGTTTCAAAGTGGCTTATACTTGACCACCTCTAATCCATCCGAGCAAGGGACATCAAAGGACATTTGGGGACATTGCGCCCATGCCAATCGTTCATGACGTGAAAACTCCGGATCGCCGGCTCGATTCGTGGAAAGAGATCGCTGCTTTCTTCGACCGGGATGAACGTACGGTCAAACGCTGGGAGAAAGAGCGCTCTCTGCCGGTCCACCGCTTGCCCGGCGGCGCTCGAGCCAGGGTCTTCGCATTTACAAGCGAGCTTTCCCGCTGGATGCATTCTCTGGATTCCTCCTCGGACCCTGGGAAGCCGGACGAGTCGAAATCCCGTGATCTACAAAGCTTGGACTCAACTAGCCGGCAGCTGCTTGCTCCAGTCTCCGCCCAGGATCCGGCTGGCGACGCTGCTGTCGTCCCGCCCCTCAACTCTCGAAAGCCATGGGCCGAATTTATTGCTGTATTCCTGGTGGTGGCGGCCGTGGGAGCGGCGCTGTTTCTGGTCATCATTCATCGCCGTCAAGTTCCGGCGGCTGCTAACGAAGGACCGCATCCCAAGGGATTGCAGCTGAAGACGGCGACCGCTACCCCGGTGGATCCAGCGGCCCAGGCTCTTTACTTAAAGGGACGGTACTTCTGGAACCGGAGAACTCCGGCGGACCTGACCAAGGCCCTCGACTTTTTCACTCAGGCCATCGTCCGCGATCCCAACTACGCTCAGTCTTATGTAGGGTTGGCCGATTGCTATAACCTGCTGCGCGAGTTTGCCGCCATGCCGTCCGAAGAGGCCTTCCCTAGAGCCTTGGAGGCGGCCAAGAAAGCGGTAGAACTCGATGACTCCTCGGCCGAAGCTCATGCCTCGCTGGCTTTTGTCATGTTCTATTGGAATTGGGACATTGCGGGAGCGGAGCGTGAATTCCGCCGCGCCATCGAACTCAATCCCAACAATGTCGCGGCCCACCACTGGTACGCAACCTATCTGATGGTTCTGGGACGCCTTCCCGAGGCCTTGAACGAAGTCGAGCGCGCGCAAGAGCTGGATCCTGCCTCGACGGCGATTCTGGCCGACAAAGCCCTGGTTCTCTTCCACATGGGCCGGACGGACGAAGCCACCGCCCTCCTGAAACAGATCGAAGCCAGTCAACCGGCCTTCTTTTCCACGCACAAATATCTTTCACACATCTATCTGAGCAAGCGCGACTATCCCAATTATCTGGCGGAGGCGGCGGAGGCGGCCCGGCTGTCGCAGGACAAGCGGGAAGTGGCCATCGTGCGCTCGGCAGAGCAAGGCTTCAAGGCGGGTGGCGAACGGGGAATGCTGGAAAACATTCTACAGCTACAGAAAAAATTCTATGCCGAAGGACAACTGTCACCTTACCTCGTCGCCAGAACTTCCGCTCTGTTAGGGCGGAAAGAAGACGCGCTGCAGTCTCTTCAGGATTCTTACCAGAAGCATGATTCCCTTCTGTTGTCGTTACGTGCCGACGAAGCCCTGCTTTCTCTCCACAACGAACCGTCCTTCCAGAGGCTGGTGGCGCAGATCGGATTGCCGCCGCTGCCGTAAGACCCGGGTTACTGGTTAAGCGTCAGCTGTCGGGATTCGGTTGTTCTGCCCGCCGCTTCGTGCTACAAGGTTTCAGACCGCGTAAACTGAGTGTTTCGCTCGAAACTCGAAACCTGAAACTCGAAACTACGGTTGAATGGCTGACAAGAAAACACGCCGCGAGAAAAGCCCCGCCTCCGACCCGGTGATTCCGGACAAGCTCTACTTTCGCATCGGAGAGGTTTCGCGTCTTTGCAAACTGCCGGCTTACGTGCTGCGCTTCTGGGAGACCGAGTTCCCCCAGCTCAAGCCGGTCAAGAGCAGCACCGGACAGCGCATGTATCGCCAGCGTGACGTGGAGAGCGTCCTTCGGATTAAGAAGCTGCTCTACGAAGAGGGCTACACCATTGCCGGTGCGCGCCAGCAATTGAAGGACGAATCCCGGTCGGCGCGTCAGCAGTCGGGCTTGCCGTTTCCCAAACAGAATCCCGCCGACAAGCTGAAGAAAGTCCGGCAAGGACTACAGGAGATCCTGGGCATGCTCTCGGCGCCCCGGCGAAAATTGTCCCCGCGCGATCGCAAGCCACAGGGAAACTCTGCTTAACTCCGGGTATTGAAAGGGAACGGTTCAGCCGTGCCGCAAGCACCGGAAAATCAACAGGGCTTCAGCCCCTAAGGGATTTCGCTTCGACTTAATCAGGGTTTCGCCGGCTCTTTCACCCTCCGGCTGGCCTACTTCACGACGGTAACCTGGAACTGCACGGGGATGCTGCGCGGAGGATAGCAGGCGCTGTGATCGCATGCCTGGAAGCGCAGTTCGCCTTTCACGGCATAGGTCCCCGCCGGGACGTTAGCCGGCGTCTTCAACACCGTACTGATACTGAAATCGCCGCTATAGACGCTCAGCTTCTCGTCCGGGGAGAAAGGGAAAGTCACGTCCTGGCCGGCGGGATACTTCACGTCAGCCACGGTCACCTGCTCCGGCGCGGTCAGCTTCAGCGCTGTAGGTATCAGCAAGGGAGACTTGGGGATGTGCGAATTGATGTGGAACTCGGAGCCGATTCTGAAGTCCAGGCTAACATCCTTGCTGGCGCCGGCCTTTACTTGCACGTTGCCCACAGGAGCTAGAACGACTGGGGGCTTATCGCCGAAACCTTGCGCCAGGGCCCAGCTAGCCAGCAAAAGCGCCGCAGCAAAAACCGTCATCCGCCTCATCGCGTTGCATCCTTGGCGGCAGATTCTTTGGCCGCTACCGCTTTCACTTCGGCTTTGGCCTGGCTTTGCGGGACGCTGCTGGACCTGTCTCCGGTATTCAAGGTTTTCTTCACTGCCTGCTCGATGTCCTTGCGATCAAGCAGCCCTGTCATCTTGTCCACGATGGCTCCGTCACGCCCGATATAGAAGGTCGTCGGCAGGTACTGAACGTCGCCATAGTCGTCGGAGACCTTGTCGGTCCCCAACAGCACCTGGTAATTCACTCCCAGCTCGTTGGCAAACTTCGCGATCGTGGCCGGCTCGGAGTCGTCCATCGCCACGCCTAGCACAACCAATCCATCCTTGCCATACTGCTTCTGCAAGTCCTCGAACCAGGGCATCTCAACCTTGCAAGGCGGACACCATGTCGCCCAGAAGTTCAGCAGAACCGCTTTGCCGCGAAAATCCGAGAGCTTCACCTGGCTCCCGTCCAGCGCCTGTAGAGTGAACTCCGGCGCCGGCACACCCTGTACATTGCCCACCAGCCTGATGACGCCGTGCTTGCGCGTGCGATCCAGGTATTTCCCGCTGGCCAGCATCGCCAGGATCGCCACAAACAGGGCAACAAACACCAACGCATTTCGTTTCACAACTACACCCCTACAATGCGAACCGGTTCAGGAAGGACAGGTATCCAGAGAGCAATCGCAAGTTGTTTAAGAAGATCAGTACTCCGATGGCGATTAGCAGTATACCGCTACACACCTCAACCGTGTGCAAATGCCGGCGGAATCGGCTGTAGAAGGCCAAGAATCTGTCGACTCCCAGGGAAGTCAGCAGAAACGGCACCGCCAGGCCCAGCGAATATACCGCCAGCAGAATAATGCCCTTCAGCACGGTCTGTTGTGCGCCCGCCAGCACCAGAATGGTCGCCAGGATAGGACCGATGCAGGGCGTCCATCCGAAGGCGAAGGCAAACCCCACGGCGAACGAGCCTACCGCACTGGAGCCGCCTTTGACGTCATGCATCCGCTTGTCGGCATATAACGCTTTGATTTTCAGAATGCCGGTCAAGTGCAGACCGAACACAATCACAATGATGCCGGCGATCTTCGACAGCAGAACATGATACTCATTGACCAGTTGCCCCACGCCGGTCGCTACCGCCCCCAGCGCGATGAAGACCACGCTGAATCCCAGGACAAACGTCACGGAATGCAGCATCACCGTGCCCAACATGCGGCGCTCCTGCGTTTGCAGGTCCTCTACCGTGGCTCCCGAGATCAACGACACATAGCCCGGCACCAGCGGAAGCACGCATGGAGAAAGGAAAGACAAGATTCCCGCCAAAAATGCAGCGAGGGGAAGGGGCAGATTGTGCATAGTCTATTGTAACAACCCCGTTGTCAGGCGTTTGTTACGAATTTGTCAAGGATGAGACGATTGCGGGCCGTAAAGGTACGCTAAGATTGACGGGCTTTTCTAGCGTACGCTGGGGCAAGACTATTGTCGGTTTCCGCAATCCGGACCACGTTTCAGAAATAACGATCGAGTCCCCGGGGTTGTGGGGATCGTACTTGACCGAAGCCGGCAGGCCCAGGCGGCAGGAGTAAAGGTCGATGAACTGCCGCAAGTGGGTCACGTCCTGCGACGCTTCGTAGGTCACGCCTGCCACATCGTAGGTGTACACCAGCAGGACCATCTCCCGCCCGCTGACATCATCCTGCAACTCCAGAACGTCGATCACGTTACCATCGATGATGCGGCCGCCGCGGGCCAGATCGCTCCGCCGCTCCCGCTCCAGTTCCTCGACCGGCTGCTTGTTCTTGCGTGACAGCAAGGCATAGCCGACGATGGCTGCCGTGGCGCCGAAGGCGAGAATCGGATAGAGCCGGAAGGAGTTCATGGGAATCCGCTGTGAGGTTTGATACGAAGATAGCGGGATCGGATGCGGAAAGGAACTATAAAAATCTTGCCGCTGTGCTTGCCGTCCACTTTTCTATTCCCGGTCAACCACCGGATTGCGCAGCGTTCCCACTCCTTCCACCGTTACCTCAACTACATCCCCGGCCTTGACCGGCCCTACGCCTGCGGGGGTTCCGGTAGCGATGACATCTCCCGGCTCCAGCGTCATCACCTGGCTGATGAAGCGGACCAGCACATCGAGCGGGAACAGGAAGTCGGCCGTCGTCCCGTTTTGCCGAAGCTCGCCATTGACCCGGCTCTCGACCCGAACGCCTTGCCATGGATCCAGACCGTCAGCCACTACCGGGCCTACAGGGCAAAACGTGTCGAAGCCCTTGGCCCGCGTCCACTGGCCATCCTTGTTTTGCAGGTCGCGAGCGGTAACGTCATTCACGCACGTATATCCCACAATGTAGGGCTTAACGTCATCGCCCTCGCGCAAGCAATAACAGCGCGTGCCGATCACAACACCCAATTCGCCCTCATAATCCACGCGCTGGGATAGCTCTGCGGGCCGGCGGATCTCTTCATCGGGACCGATCAACGACGACGGCGGTTTCAGAAAGATCAGCGGCTCGGTGGGGATGGGATGATCGAGTTCCTTGGCGTGTTCGCGATAGTTGCGGCCGATGCAAACAATCTTCCCCGGCTCGGCGGGTGCCAGCAGGCGAACGGCGCTCAACTGCAACCCGCTCTTTTCCCCCCGCTCGAACTCGGAAAACGATTGCGGCGCTTTGGTTAGCGTTCGAGTGATCGTCTGCCTGCCGCCGACATCTTCAATCAGCCCGTAGAGCGTCGCACCTTGATACTGAAACCGGCAATAGGACACAGTGGAATCCTCTCTAATACTCGCGGCCCAAGTCCGTACCAGACACAAAAACCTTACCACGGAGACACGGAGAGCCCGAGGCCGAATTCCTTTTTCTCTTCTCCGTGTCCTGCGTGCTTCCGTGGTGAAAAATCACTACTTCGGCACCGTCTCATGTGCCTCGGCGGAACGCGGGCTCTCGTTGCCGCGCAGGTCTACCGCCGAAACAGTATAGAAATATGTCTTGCCCGCCTCAACCGCTTCGTCGCGGTAGGACGAAACCTGCACCAACTGCGTATTCAGTTTCCGCGGCTGCCCTCCCTGCACCCATCGGAAGATGTTGTAGCCTGCCATGTCGCCTTCCAGGTTCGGCGCCCACGTCAGGTCGATGAACGGCTTTTGTCCGACGCTGGAGAAAACCGCCTGTAGTCCCGCCGGTTGCGCCGGCGGATAAATGTCGCGGGTGAAGACTTCGGCCGACGGGGAATCGCCGCCCTCAACCGAAGCGCTCATGCGGTTGGCATTAACCTGACTCAATGTCGTAATGCGATATTCGTATTTCTGCTCCCAGGCAAAAGTTTTGTCGAGATACGAACCCCTGGCCGCCGGTTCGATGTCATCGATCGCGATGAATGCGGGAGATCCGACCGGCCGGCGCATGATGCGATAGCGGTACGTGACTCCCGCCGGCGGTGTTGGCGGCGCGGGTCCAAACCACGTTATCAGTACGCCATCCGCGCTCACCGCAGCCGTTATATTGTCCGGAGCGGCGATCGTGGGAACCACCGGAATCGGCACCTGGTTCGAAATTCCGGCGCTGCGGCCATGCATATTCACGTCTTCCACACCGTACATCACGAATCCGGCGGGATTGTCCTGCCCCAACTGAGAGGGCAAGGTATCGACGTAGTGAATGCGTACCGCCCCCGGCGGCGCCTCATTCTTCTGCTTTTCCGCCGGCTTCGGTGTGGGCGGTGTTACCTCAGCCACCGCGGCGCAATGGGCCATCAGCGTGGTGCCCTCATGGCGGCAGATTCGCGTGACCGGATTATGTTTGATGTTGGTGCGGTCCGTGGTCTTGCGCGGCTGGGTCCATTCCAGATCGACCCGGTTGCCCCGCCGCGAAGCCGTCAGATCGGTCACCGGAAGCGGCAAGTTCAGCGACGGGAACGACGGCGCGCCAGGAGTTCCACACCCGGCAAGCGCTGCGACCAGCAAGAAACTTCCGATCAAGCCTGAGGGCCGCTGTAACATGGAATCTAACAGGGTAACAAATCGCGAGGCTCACGGCGCAGGCAAACTAGCCGATCCTCGTTGAATCTTGGCCAACGCTCTGAGAGAATCCGCACTTCGGTAATGAAATCCAGGAGAAGGTCAATGCGTTGTGGAATTCTGGCAATTTTAGTATTTGCCATGGTCAGCCCGGGTGTCGCACAAACCGCCTCCGCACCGGCCACCAAGGCTGTTGCAAAGCCAGCAGCGGCCGCGACTGTTGTGGACAAAGCTTACTTGCAGAGCATCTGGGACGGATGGACATCTCCCGACCTGGAGAAGCAGGGCAGCTTCTACGCCCAGGGTCCCGGCCATTTGTTCTTCGATGTTGCCCCGCTGAAGTACGACAGTTGGGACGACTATAAGGCCGGCGTTGCTCCTTCGCTCAAAGACGCCCCCAAGGTGACGTACACCCTGGACGATGATTTACAGATTCATCCCGAAGGAAAAATCACCTGGGTAGCTGGAACTCTGAAGATGGCGGGGGCGACCCCGCAGGGACAAAAGGAAATCGTGACCCTGCGTTGGACTGCGGTGCTGGAACTGCAGGATGGCCGGTGGCTCATCACCCACGAGCACGTCTCCGCGCCCGCCGAACCGCCCCAGCAACCGTAGTAAGGAGCCAGGATCGTGTGAGGGCACGCCGCCCTAGCCTTCCAGTTTCTTCGCTAGCAGTTCATTGACCAAGGCAGGATTGGCCTGGCCTTTGGACGCTTTCATCACCTGTCCCACAAAGTAGGACATGACGGTTTTCTTCCCGCCTTGATACTGCTCCAGCTGCTTGGGGCTGGCGGCAATCACCTCGTCGATGAGCTTCTCGATTGCCCCGCTGTCGGTGATCTGCTGCGGTTTTTCTTTCTCGTAGATCGCCGGAAAATCTTCGTTGCGCTCGAAGGCCAGATCGTAAAGGTCTTTCAGGATTTTCCCGCTGATGGCGCCGCTCTCCACCAGGTCAGCGGACAAGGCCACGCCCTTCATCGATATTGGGGACTGCTCGATCTCCAATCCTTTGGCCTTCAGCCGTCCCATCAACTCACCCTGCACCAGGTTGGCAACACGCTTGGGATTCTTGGCGGCCGCCGCGGCTTCCTCAAACTGGTCAGCCAGCGAACGCGTGCTGGTCAAAGTTGCCGCGTCGTATTCGGTGATGCCGTACTGCGCAACCAGGCGCGCGCGCCGCGCCTCCGGCAATTCTGGAAGCTCGGCGATGATCCGCTCGCGCCACTTTGCATCCACCACCAGCGGAAGCAAATCAGGCTCGGGAAAGTATCGGTAATCGTGTGCCTGTTCTTTGGAGCGCATCCCGTAAGTCTTGCCTTCGGCCGAGTTATACAGCCGCGTCTCTTGCTCGATCCTGCCGCCGGACTCCAATACCTGTTCGTGACGCTCGATCTCGTACTCCAGCGCGTGGCGGATGAAGCGGAAGGAATTGACGTTCTTCACTTCGGTCTTGGTTCCGAACTCGCGCTGCCCGCGCGGCCGGATGCTGATGTTGGCATCGCAGCGCAGCGAACCTTCTTCCATGTTGCAGTCGCTGACGCCGGTGTAGAGGATGATCTCCTTCAGCCGGGTAAGGTATTCCCAAGCTTCGTCTGGCGAGGCGATGTCGGGCTCGCTGACAATCTCGATCAGCGGCACGCCCGAGCGGTTCAGGTCGATCGAGGTCCACTCCGCGCTGTCGGGCAGGCCGTCGTGCAGGCTCTTGCCCGCGTCTTCTTCCAGATGAACGCGGGTGATGCCGATGCGCTTGAGGCCGCTCGCCGTTTTGATTGCGATGTAGCCGTGCTCGGCCAACGGCTTGTCGTACTGCGAAATCTGGTAGCCCTTGGGCAGGTCGGGATAAAAGTAGTTCTTGCGCGCGAAAATCGAGGTCTCGCGGATTTGACAGTTCAGCGCCGTCGCCGCCAGCACCGCAAACTCGACTGCGCGTTTATTGAGGACGGGTAACGGGCCGGGAAGTCCCAGGCAAACGGGACAGACATTGGTATTCGGCGGATCGCCGAAGTGCGTCGAGCATGCGCAGAAGATCTTCGTCTTCGTCAGCAGCTGGACGTGGACTTCCAGACCGATGACGGGCTCGTACTTGGAATGCGCCGCGACAGGTGCTTCCGGCGTGGTGGCCATAGACTTTAGATTATAGCGGCGGGAAAAGCCGCGCAGCGGCGACATTTGTGTTAGCCGTGGGCGTAAGCCCGCGGTCGCGTTTGCGTAAGGAAGATAAGCCGCGTCAGCGGCGGCAGGCGTTCATGGCGTGAAGTTCAAACTGCACCAGAATGCGCCACCCCACAGGACTAATCCGGCGAGGCCCACCAGCACATACAGGTTGCGCTCGAAGGCATTATGCAAAGTCGGCAGCGGCAGCGGAGATCCCAAACTGCGATGGAAGGAAGTCACCAGCAATCCGCCGAATCCGACAACTGTGACGCCGCCGCCAAACCCCAGGCCCGCCATGATGAGCACATATCCGAGGGAAAACACAGTGCACCCCAATGCTTTTCCGTAGGCTAGACCTATGGGCGGGAGTTGCGCAAGAGAACAGCTATCAGCCGTCAGCTGAAGCACACTCTCCATCAATCATTTTGGACTTGGGGCATCCGCCGCCTTAAGCTGATGGCTGATGGCTGACAGCTTCTTCGCCAGGGCCCACTTTAGTTCGTCGATGCCTTCGCCGGTCACGGCTGAAATTGGAAACAGCTCCAGCTTCTTGCGCTTGCAGTAGCGCTTGAGTTTCGCGAGCTTTTCCTTGTTGACGATGTCCATCTTGGTAGCCACCACGATCGTCGGTTTGGCGTCGAGTCCGCTGCCGAAGTTCGCCAGCTCGCGGGTAATGACTTCGTAGTCCTGCACCGGATCAGGGCGGCCGCTAGCATCGGAGACATCCACGAGGTGCGCCAGCACACGCGTCCGTTCGATGTGCTTTAGAAACTGCGTACCCAGGCCAGCGCCCGCACTGGCGCCCTCGATGAGCCCGGGAATATCGGCGACGACAAAGCTGACATCGTCCGGCGGCTCGCCTGCAACCACTACGCCGAGGTTCGGCTGCAACGTCGTAAAGGGATAGTCAGCAATCTTTGGGCGCGCGGCCGAGATGCGCGAAATCAGGGTGCTCTTGCCGGCATTGGGATAGCCGACCAGGCCGACATCAGCCAGCAGCTTCAGCTCCAGGCGCAGATCCCGCTCTTCGCCGGGCTTGCCTTCTTCATGCTCGCGTGGGGCCTGGTGGACCGAAGTTGCGAAACGCGCGTTGCCACGTCCGCCGCGACCGGCGCGCGCAATGACAACCCGCTCATCGGGGTGCGAGAAGTCGTGCACCACCTCGCCGGTGAGCTCGTCGTAAACGATGGTCCCCACGGGAACCTTCAGAACGATGCTTTCGCCCTCGCGGCCGGTCTTGTTGGAACCTTCGCCGTGACGGCCGCGCTCGGCTTTATATTCGGGATTGAAGCGGAAGTGTACCAGCGTGTTATGGCGCTCGCTGGATTCCATGATGACATCGCCGCCGCGGCCACCGTCGCCGCCCGACGGCCCGCCGCGCGGCACGAATTTTTCGCGGCGGAAGGCCATGCAGCCGTTGCCACCGTCGCCGGCTTTGACTCGAATTTTGGCTTCATCGACGAACATGGGAAGAAGCAACTAGCTTCGAGCTAGGAGCTACGAGTCACAAGCATCCGATTGCTCCCGCGATTTTCTAAACTCCAACAATAGCGGCTCAACGACAAGACACCTACAGGGTTCGGCAAAACTCGCTCCGCGCCAGACATCAAGTCCCACGCAGTGGTACGAAAGATGATAGCCCAGCGGTTCAGCGTTAGGTGAAATTAGTAACGAACCCGGAGTGCCTCGGGCACGGCATCCAGCACTCAACAACAAAGGCCTCGCTTTCACGAGGCCTGAACACCCTGCTATAGCAACCTGGCGCGCTGGTCTAAAGGCCAGCTCTTTCACCAAGGCTCGAAGCTCGCGGCCCGAAGCTAGTTGCTCGCCGCTTCCTGCGCAACTATCGACACGAACTTGCCCATGGTGCCGCGGTCTTTGAACTCGACCACGCCGGTGACCTTGGCGAAGAGCGTGTCGTCTTTGCCGCGGCCAACATTCAGACCCGGCTTGATACGCGTGCCGCGCTGCCGCACGATGATGGAGCCTCCCGATACCAGTTGGCCGCCGAACGATTTTACGCCCAGCCGCTGCGCGTTGGAATCGCGGCCATTTCGCGAACTACCCAAACCTTTTTTGTGTGCCATAAAAATGTCCTCAAAATCTTTCGCCGGCTAAAGCAGCTTGCCGAAACAGCACATCCCTCGGCGGCTGAAGCCGCCTCGTGATGACAAGAACTTAAAGAGCAGGCACGCCCAGCACTACCCGAGCTATGGGTACCTAAGTTTCCTGCAAGTCAGAGCCGTCCGGCTTCACGCGGGAAACGACTCGCCGCACGCTGTCCGGCACGCCCAGCAAGACCGACTCAAAGCGCTTGACGGTCGCGACCAGGACCAGCATGAACTGATGGAGAAGCATCGGGCGGTTAAGCCATGTCCTCACCGTTCACGTTGATGCCGGTAATCTTCACGGCCGTGAACGGCTGGCGATGTCCATTCAGCTTCTTGTACTGCTTCTTGCGCTTGTAATGGAAGACGAGGATCTTGTCGGCGCGGCCCTGCTCCACCACCTGCGCGGTGACGAAAGCCTTGGACGGCTTGACCAGTTCGCCTTCGGAGCCAACCATCAGTACCTCGTCGAACTGCACGTTTTCGCCGCCGGCCTGCGACAGCTTCTCGACCTTGATTACGTCTCCGGGTGCGACGCGATACTGCTTTCCCCCGGCGCGGATCACCGCGTACATGGCAATGCCTCCCATGAGCCGCAAGCGCACACTGCTGCGCGAAACCGGCTCAAATCTCTTGTGCGCTTGCACTTTCCCCAGCCAGGAAGGAATTCTTCAGCGGGGCGCCCCTGACGGGACATAGTAGTACAGGCAAACCATAGAAGTTTAGCGTGTTTGGGCTGGAAAGGTCAAATGGAGAGCGGCAATTCGCCATCACTGACTGTGACTGCCCGTGCCGGATGCCGCCGGCTTCGCCAACTTCTCAGACATCTTCTCGGCTGCCGCTTCCATCTCCGGTAGATGCTTCTGAATGATCGGCTGAATGGCTTCCATCGACTCGGCCGTCATAGCGGGCATCTGTTTCAAGTACTTCTGTCCGACGGGAGAGTTGAAGAAATCGATAATACCCCGGACCTCGGCGTGCGTCAGATGACGCTGGTAAACCGGGGCAATCGCAGCCATGAGCTCATCAATCGAAAACGCCTTGTAGCTTTCCTGCATGTATTGCGCGGTCGCTTCGGCGACCTTACGAAGCTGCGTGGGCGTCGCGCCAGGATGCTTACGATGGTACGCATCTGCCGCTGTGCTTGCGGCTTGCTGGGCCATGACAGCCCACATCTGTTGCACCCGTCCCCGCGTCCCGGTCAGTTCCATCAGCTGTCGGACATCCTCTTTAGTCGCTGGGACCCAGTCCTGTTGGCAAAGTGCCGGGATACAGCTGGATAGCAAAACGACACAGGCGATCAGTATTCTCTTCATGGCGAGGGAATTATGGGACAGGCTGACGAGCTAGTCCACAGAATTGTGGGCCATCAACACTGGGATAGCGTAGGCATTCAGGGCAGGAAGCTCGGCGTGTCGGAGCGAGGCCCTATTCTTCCACGCATTTCGACTGGCGCTCGACGTACTTCTGCAACTTGCCCTGTTTCTCCAGCGACAGGAGATTATCGAGCACGGGGTACTTGGCGGAAGGATCGAAGCGCAGGATGGAGCGATAGGCTCGCAGCGTACCCGCCAGTCCGGCAGCCTGAATGGTGGCCGAGTTGGTTACGTCGGGATGCTCCAGCTCAAACGCGGCCTGCGAGTACATGGCCTGCATGCGCAATTGCTCGGAATAGGTGTCGTTCACGTCGGCGAGCGATTGCAGTTCCTTGCAACAAACATCAACCGTAACTTCAGGGGCCTTCACAATCCACTCGGTCAGCCACATACGCTTGGCGAGATTGTCTTTAGCGAGGGGATGTTGTTCCAGACTGCGGGCGTAGTCAACCACGCGCTCGCGGTCCTCGGGGCTGGTGAGAGTGCGCATCTTCGCCACGCACGGTAGAGAAACCGCGGCAAGTACCACCACAAAGGCAAATAGTTTGCGAGCCATAGTACTTTCCCCCACAAACCTCAGAATGCGGCCACTGGTTTTAGAATCATACTCCCTTTCGGGGTGGGCAAAGCAAGGCGGAATTGCAATCGTCAACGGCAGGCCGTGCGCTTCGTCCCGGAAAGGAAGCGGCTCGTCCCATCGGAAGCGCCCGCGCGGCCCTATGCCGCAGCGTCGCAGGTAGTTTCTATCGCTTGTTCCGCTTTGCACTGTCCAGGAAACAAGACACCCGGTGTCGAATGGATAGGCAGACAATCCATTCGGATAGTAGGAAGCAGGCAAAAGCACGCTGGCGTAGCAAGCGGCGCGAATTTCGCAAGCTGTATCTCACTGGAAATTCAGCGCGGCGAAATTGACTCCGCTGAGAGGGAGACTGGCCAGTTGCTTGCAATAACTAAATACGTTCGCAGCCAGATAAAAACTGGCAAGTAACGACGAGCCAAAGTAATGGCTGCGTCAAGCGATGACAGGACCCGGGGAAAGGAGCGCCCCGGGTCTTTTTGTTTGCCGAAGGCTTTCGATGGATCGTGGGATAATCAAGCATACGGTTGTCCCATAGCTATGAAGCGAATTGTCCACGCGGCGTGTCCCCATGATTGTCCCGACGGTTGCGCCGTGCTCATCACAGTGGAAGATGGGCGGGCGACCAAAATCGCGGGCGATCCTGAGCATCCGATCACGCGTGGATTTCTGTGCGGCAAAGTTGCCAAGTATCTTGACCGCGTCTACTCGCCCGACCGCGTTCTCTATCCCATGCGGCGGGTTTCCGCAAAGGGAACGCACGACGACGGCGCGTTTCAGCGGATCACATGGGATGAGGCTTTCGACGAGATTGTATCAAGGCTGAAGCAGATCAGCAGCGAGTTTGGGCCGGAAGCCGTGCTGCCGTACTCCTATGGCGGCAACATCGCGGTGCTGAACGGCGCATCGATGGATCGGCGCTTCTTTCATCGCCTGGGAGCATCGCAACTCCATCGCAGCATCTGCTCGCAGACGGGCGAGCACGCCATCCTCTCCATCTATGGCCGCAAGGTCGGCACGGAACCGGAGCAGTTTCGCCACTCCAGGTACATCATCGCGTGGGGCGCGAACATTCACGGCAACAACATCCACCTGTGGCCGTTCATCGAGGAAGCTCGGCGCAACGGCGCGAAGCTGGTTGTCATCGATCCGTATCGCACGCGCACTGCGCGCATTGCCGACTGGCACATCCCTATTAATCCCGGTACGGATGTGGCCCTGGCGCTGGGCTTGATGCACGTGATTGTGCGCGAAGGCTGGCACGACGTGGATTACATTGCGCACTACGCCGAAGGTTTCGAGGAATTGCAGAAGCGTCTGCCGGAGTATCCCCCGGAGCGGGTAGCGCGGTGGACGGGCGTTGCCAAGGAAGACATTGAGCGCCTGGCGCGCGAGTATGCGACCGCGCGGCCGGCGGCGATCCGTTTGAACTACGGCATTCAGCGCGCGCAGAATGGCGGGGCCGCGGTCCGCGCAGTCTGCATGTTGCCTGTGATCACTGGATCCTGGAAAGAAGTTGGCGGCGGGCTTCAGCTTTCCCTTAGCGGCGCCTTTCAGCTGGATCGCGCGGCCATGGAGCGGAAAGACCTGATGTTGACGAGTCCGCTGGGACGCCCGGCGCGCACAGTGAACATGGTTCAGCTAGGCAAGGCGCTCACCGAGGTGGATGATCCTCCGATTAAGGCGCTGATGGTGTACAACTCGAATCCCGCGGCTGTGTGTCCGGAGCAGCACCTGGTGCGACGGGGGCTGCAACGCGACGACCTGTTCACTGTAGTGCATGAACAGTTTTTCACCGACACCACCGACTTCGCGGACCTGGTCCTTCCGGCGACGACCTTCTTTGAGCACAAGGACTTGGTTCAGGCCTATGGGCACTACTACCTTCAGGTTTCGCATCGAGCGATCGATCCTCCGGGCGAGTGCAAGTCGAACGTGGACTTCTTTCGTGAGCTCGCTTTGCGCATGGGCTTCGAGGATGAATGCTTCCGCCAGCCCGTAGATGCGATGATCGAGGCTGCCCTGGCATCGGGAGTGCCGCAGCTCGCGGGCATCACGCGCGAGCGCCTGGAGAGCGATCCGCATGTGCGGCTGAATCTGAACGGAGCGGCCGAAATCGAAGTGCCTCAGGGGCTAAAGCCCAAGCTTCCGGCGACAGGTTCCGGCACGGCTGAAGACCGTGCCCCTTCAAAACAGATTGAAACAGTGTCCGAAGACAGAAGCTACAAGCCGTGGCTGCCGTTCGCCAATGGTTTTCCGACGCCTGGCGGCAAAGCGCGTCTCTACGATGAAGAGTTGATTGCTCACGGAATGGATCCGGTAGCGTCGTTCGTTGCGCCAGAAGAGTCGCGGCACAGCCCTGCGGCCAAGCGTTATCCACTGGAGCTGTTAGCGCGCAAGGCTGACAACTTCCTGAATTCGACATTCGTGAATTTGCCGGCGATCCAGAAAATGGAGCCGCATCAGGACAAACTGGAGATCGCAACCGGCGACGCACTGCGACGCGGGATTTCCGACGGTGATCTGGTTCGGGTCTTTAACGATCGCGGAGAAATCTTTTTGCGTGCCCTGGTCGATGGCGCCGTGCAAGCCGGCGTGGTCGGCGCGCGCCTGGGCTGGGCAAAGTTGTCAGACCGAGGCTGGAACATTAACGTTCTGACTTCGGCGCGGCTCACCGACCTGGGTGGTGGGGCTACGTTCTATTCCGCACTCGTAGAAGTGGAGCGCGCCGACCCGCACCCCGCCGCACGCAACGGCGGCCCGTGACCGGGACACCGGCACACAACTTCCGCCGCCAGCGAGGGTTAGGGTAGCTGTCGCGCTGCAACCGCGGAGCGTTTGGGGTTACGAACCGCAGCGCCCGTACCGTATAATTGCGCTTTCATAAACCTTAGCAACTGAGGTTCTGTCATTTCTTGCCACCGTCAGGGAAGACTCGCAAGGTTTTTGGTACGCGGGTCTCGTAGTTGCGCCAAGGCGATCAGTCTCTTCCTCGCACTCCTATTGCTTGCCGGGACGGCTGTAGCGCAGCAGGAAGTGGTCGCCGAGATCGTCATCCATGGTAACCGCCGGATTCCGGCGGAGACCATCCGGGCCCGCATGTTCACCAAGCCGGGTGACGTCTACGACCAGGGGTCCCTGGAACGCGACTTCAACTCCCTGTGGAACACGGGATACTTCGACGATCTGCGGATCGAACGCGAACAATCGTCCAAGGGCTGGATCATCCACGTCTATGTAAAGGAAAAACCGACCATCCGCGAGATCAAGTACGTCGGCTTGAGTTCGGTTTCGCAAAGCGACGTGCTGGACAAGTTCAAAGAACAGAAGGTCGGGCTTACGCAGGAAAGTCAATACGATCCGACCAAAGTGAAGCACGCTGAGGTGGTGATCAAGCAGTTGCTGGCGTCGCACGGGCGCCAGTTCGCGACCGTGACATCGGAAGTGCGGCCCATTCCTCCGGCCGCGGTTTCGTTGACCTTCGTGGTGAAAGAGGGACCGAAGGTCAAGGTCGGCAAGATCAAGTTTGAAGGCAACAAGGCGCTCAGCAACCGCGACCTACAGAGCGCGATGAAGAACCTGAAGCCCATCGGCATCCCGCACTCGATATTTCTGGAGAACCTGTTCTCGCGCACCTACGACTCAACCAAGTTGTCGGAAGACGCGGAGCGCGTGCGCTACTTCTATCAAACCAAGGGTTATTTCAAGGCCCTGGTCGGCGATCCCAAAACGCAGATTCACGACACCAGCGGCTTTCGCTGGTATTTCCCCTTCCGGCCTTCGCCGGGCAAAGCCGTGGACATCACCATCCCGGTGGAGGAGGGCCAGCGCTACCGCCTGAAAGACATCACTTTCACGGGCAACAAGGCGGTGAAAAATACCCAGGCATTGCGGTCGCTGTTCAAGATCAAGGACGGGGATGTCTTCGACACGGAAGCGATTCGTAAAGGCCTGGAATCGTTGCGCAAGGCCTATGCGGCGCTGGGTTACATCAACTTCACTCCGGTCCCCAACACCGATGCGGATGACGAGAAGCGGACGATTTCGCTGCGCATCGACGTGGACGAGGGCAAGCAGTTTTATGTACGCCGCATCGAGTTTCAGGGCAACACGACGACCCGCGACAAGGTTATTCGCCGCGAGCTGGCGCTGGAAGAAGGCCAGATTTATAACGGCAACCTGTGGGAGCTGAGCCTGCTGCGCTTGAACCAGTTGCAGTATTTCCAGCCGCTGAAGCCCGAGCAGGACTCTGAGATCAAACAGAATGTGCAGGACGGAACTGTCGATATCACGCTAAAAGTGAAAGAGAAGGGCAAGAACAGCATTGGCCTGACGGGCGGTGTCAGCGGATTATCCGGCGCGTTCATCGGCATCAATTACACGACGAATAACCTGTTCGGCAAGGGCGAAAGCCTGAGCCTGGAGTTCCAGGTCGGCCAATATCAGCGCAACGAGACGCTGTCGTTTACTCAGCCTTACCTGTTTGATCGCCCGCTCCAGTTCGGCTGGTCGGTCTATCATCGCAGTTACGACTACAACCAGGCCAAACTCACCGAGATCCAGCTCAACCAGACGGTGACCCTGCCGCAAAGCTACCAGGCCTTGCTGCAAAACTTCACCCAAACCAGCACCGGATTCACCAGCTCGCTGAGCTATCCGATCAAACGGTCATTCAAGCGCATCGGCATTACCTATGGGTTCGACAATTCGTCGTTGCAGACATTCAGCGCCGCCTCCACGGATTACTTCGAGACCTTGGAGTTCCGCGGCATCTCGGGTCCCGAAGCGCTGAACGGAATTATCACCAGCAAGGTCGTTCCCAATTTTTCCTACAATCGTATCGACAACCCACAGCGGCCCCACAAGGGACAGAGCGTCTACTTCGCGACCGAAGTGGCTGGTCTGGGCGGCAACGTGAAATACGTAAAGCCGGTTACGGAGTACAAACGCTTCATCCCGGTAAACAAAGGCCGCAATGCAATCGGCTTCCGCGTACTGGGCTCGTGGATCAGCGGTTACGGAGGACAAGTCGCGCCTCCCTTTGACCGCTTCTACATGGGTGGCGACACCGATATCCGCGGCTTCGATATCCGTGCGATTTCGCCGGTCTCGTTCTTCCCAACCGAGGTGACGGTCCCGCTCCAGAATCCGGATGGCTCGACCGTTCCCCTGAATCCCGCGAACCCGCGCTATGGCACCTACAACATCACGGTGCCGGTTTCGCAGATCATTTTTCCCGGCGGCGACACAAATATCGTGACCAACCTGGAGTACCGGATACCGATCGTCGGACCGGTGACGCTTGCCCCATTCGTCGATACGGGGTGGGACTTCGTCTCCGAACCCAACCAGCTGCGTATCGCCGGAGAACAAGTCACCACATTACAGAACACCGTGTTCGGTTGTCCCTCGCTGAACTCCAGCTACCAGTGCGTCGGCGGAACCATGCTGCCGATCAACCCGGTCCTGGGGATCGTTCCCGGCACGAACTACCAGACCCGCATGTCAACCGGGTTGGAGTTGCAGGTCATCGTACCCGTGGTCAACGCGCCTTTCCGTATCTATTGGGCCTACAACCCGTTGCGCATCAATGAAACCGTAAGCGCGCCAAATCCGATTACCCGCTCCATGTTCCCTGCGGGCGCGGCGGGCGATTACACCTACGCCCAGACGATTTCGATTTACCAGCCGAAGTATTATCTGGCCGAGCCGCTGAAGACCTTCCGCTTCACGGTGGCGACGACGTTCTAGGAGAAATTTCCGTGCGAAGTGTTTGGGCTGCAATCTCTCTGGGCTTGCTGGCGAGTGCTTTCGCCGTCGCGCAAGGGGCGCAGCAGCCACAAAACGCGCCGAGCCAACAACAGCAAATGATGAATTACTTTGCCGGCGACTGGAAGCTTACCGGCACCACCAAGATTAGCCCGAGCACGCCGGGCGTTCCCTTTACCTCAACCGAGCGCGGAGAGTGGGTCCCGGGCGGCTTCTTCCTGGAGATCCATTCGGTGATGAAAGGCCCGCTGGGCGATGTCCACGGGGTGCGCATGATGGAGTACAACGCCGCCGACAAGGCCTACACCTACAACGCCTACAACAGCCTGGGCGAACACCAGGTGGCCATCGGCAAGGCGCAGGGCAATACCTGGACATGGAACGCGGAAGAGAAACTGAATGGCGCCACCACCACCGGCCGCTACATTGTGACGCTTGTGACCCCGAACTCCTACACGTTTAAGTCGGAAGTGCAGAAGCCGGGCGGGGGATGGGTCACGGTGATGGAAGGCACGGCCACACGGGCACAGCCGTGACCTGCCGCCAAAGTTGCACTCTTCCGGTTTGACGCTGCCAAGCGCGTTTCCCTATAATCAAGAGTATCCGCACCGCCGAATTTTCCGGCTGGGGAGCGCTGCGATCTGCATTCCAGCAGAGCGCCGTAACCCGGCAGTTCAGATAAGACGCAGTTGCGTTCCTCTCTGAGACACCTGAAGAATTCCCGGAGCATTCTAAGGAGCTACGCCATCTCAATGAAGCGCACGTTCACAGGTACAGCCATGTTCGCCCTCGTTCTGGCCATCGCGGGCCTGGCCCAATCGACTCCGGCCGCCCCGGCCACGGCCGCTGCTGCCCCTGCCGGCGGCGTCAAAGTGGGCATTATCGACATTCAGCAGGCGATCATCGGCACCAACGAAGGCGGGCGGGATTTCGAAGCCCTGCAAAAGAAATTTGAGCCGAAGCGTAATGAGTTGGCGTCCCAGAACACCGAGATCGACAACCTGAAGAAGCAGCTCAACACCCAGGGCGACAAGATGAACGAAGAAGCCCGGGCCACCCTGGTGAAGTCGATTGAGACCAAGCAGAAGAGCCTACAGCGTGCGGCCGAAGACGCGCAGAACGATTATCAGCAGCAGCAAAACGAGATTGCCCAGCGCATTTTGCAGAAGATGGCGCCGGTGATCGACAAGTATGCCAAGGCGAACAGCTATGGCTTGCTGTTCGATTCGTCGAATCCTTGGCCGCAGGGCCCGCTGCTTTGGGCAACGGCCGGCGTTGACCTGACCAAAACGATCGTCGATGCTTACAATGCGCAGTCTGGCGTTGCTGCTCCTCCGAGGCCCGCCGGCGCAGCTGGAGCCTCGGCCAAACCGCCTGCGGCGCCGGGGATGGGAACCAAACCAGCCTCGTCGACAACTACGCACTAACGTTCTTGAGGTTTGCAGAAAGGCCGCCGAAAGGCGGCCTTTTCTTGCGCATAATCGCTCGGGCGCCAGCTTCCACAGCTCTGTGGAAAACTTTGTGGAATATTTGCCCCGCGATTCCGAAGCGTCCCTTATTTCAGATACTTACACAGCTTGCCCTTGAATTGTTGCACTTCCAACTCATAATGAAATGAGCAACATAGAAGAAGCGCTCCCAATACGGGAACAGGATGCGGTATTTTCTACAGAAGAGGCGGGTTGGGAGGTTTTGCACAATCTTAGTACCTTGGTGGGGCACGGTTGGTGCTGGGGCCGCGACCCGGAATCGCTGGTTATTTCCCCACAGACGCGGGGCTTACGCATCGGGCTAACTTCGCCTCCGCCGCGTTCCGGCTGTTTGATCGCTCCTCGAGCTGCATGTTCCATCGCCAAGTTTCCTTCGCCCCTCGCGACTATCCCTTGTAAGGCTGTCCCTTTCGAGAATCTCAACTCAAATCAGAGTTTCCTTGCCGAGATTCTTCAGGTTCCCGAGCCGCCCTCGAACACCTTCTTCATTTCGTAGGGGTAGACCCGATAGAGGCTATAGCTGACGGCAATGTCGGAGTATTGCCGGAAGAGCAGGTCGCCGCGTCCGTTGGCGTCGGCATCGAGGGCGTCGATGATCTCCATGCGGGCGAAGGAGTCGAGATGATTGCTGTCGGTCACCGAGCTGAAAATCTTGATAGGCGCGCCGTTGATGTCCTCGTGCGCAACGAGGGTGATGAAGTAGCTGAACGCACCACCGCCCAGGGCCTTCGCCGTAGCAACGGGAAGGGTCGCAGTCAGCACAAAGGTTGGCGAGTTGCTGAACTCCAGGTCGAAGGCGCGCAGATCGTAGTCGGTGATGGCGGCATTCTTCGGCAGCGCCGGAGTCTTGCGCTGAGCGATGAATTTTCGGATCTCGTCTATCGCCAAAGCGGTGAGCTGTCCTGACTTGGTCTCACGCTCGGCGGTATTCATGACGTAAAGCAGGGAGCGTGACTCGTGAGGCGTCGCGTCGGAAACGGCGGGATAAGAATGCCGGCCTGGGCTGTTTAAGGCGGCGACCAGCTTCGCTTGCGGCTGCGGGGCGGTCGTCGGGGTTGCCGATGGCGAGGCCCTGACCGGTTTAGGCTCTGCCGTGGCTGCTGGGGCGGCAGGCTTGCCGCGGTGCAGGGTCGGCCGGTTGGGATCGCTTTCGTCCGGCGACGAGGTTGCCGCCGGCGATGCGGACGCGGTGTTGGCCGAGGGCGACGGCGAAGATGCTGCTGTTTCCCCGGGGGCAGCGGAAGACGTGTCCGACGAAGGCTTCTTCAGCGTCGGCCGGTCGGAGGGTTCATTCGGATTTGGAGCGGTGTTACTGGCCGAAGAATTCGTGCTACTCGACGATGGGGTTTGCGACGAGCCGGAGTTGCTCGAAGAGTCGGAACTGGATGAGCCGCTTGATCCCGCTGCGCGGCGCAGCACGGGACGATCGTCGGCGGGATTGTCGGAGAGCGTCGGCTTGGCTTGCTTGGCAGCTTGCTGCGCCAGCTTCTTTTCGAGCGGAAGCTCCGGCTTCCAGTGGCCTGTGCCGACCCAGCTTCCCTTGACCTGCTCCGGAGTAGTGACGGTGAAGAGGCCGGTAGGCTCGCCGTAGTCAGTGGCCTCGTAGACCGTCTCCGGTTGCAGCGCCATAGGTTCGGGATTGGCGCCATAGAGGCTGGCATCGTAGAAGCGGTCGTCGATCCACAACGCGACCGGGACAAGCCGCGCGCCGCCGCCAGGCAGAAACTCGAGCACGGCGATGGCCCGCGGTCCGTGCTTATCTTTTTTCTTTGCTGACGTCTGGGCGGGCTGCTGATCGGAGTGCTGCGTGCGATCGCGAATCTGGCCCGGGCTGAATGCGGCCAGCGACCACAGCGTAAGAAGTGTTGCGATGGCCCGGCGGCCGGAATTGCGGTATAGATATTGAGTCATGGAAATCAACAGCAAAGCTCCCGATTTCACGCTGCCCGACGAAAACGGAAACCCGGTTTCGCTGGAGCAGTTTCGCGGACAGAACGTGGTCCTGTTTTTCTATCCCAAAGCCAACACGCCCGGCTGAACCATTGAAGCTCGCGGGTTCCGCGACGCATACAGCAAGCTGCAAAAAGCCGGATTGGTGGTTCTGGGCATTTCGCCCGACACGCCCAAGGCGCAACTCAAGTTTAAGGAAAAAGAGGAGCTGCCGTATACCTTGCTGGCCGACGACAAGAAAGAAGTGGCCAGAAAGTTTGACGTGCTGAAAGAGAAAAACATGTATGGCAAGAAAGTAATCGGCATTGTGCGCAGCACGTTTCTCATCGGCCCGGACGGGAAGATACTGCACATCTTTTCCCCGGTGAAGCCCGAAGGCCACGCCGAAGAGGTGCTGGCGGAGGTCAAAGCGAGAGGCTAATCTCTTGTGCCCGGCCATGCCCCTTCTGGAAGCCCATCACCTCACGAAAATGTTCCACGTGGAACAATCGGTGCTCGGCATGGGTGCCAAGGGGCAAGTCCGCGCCGTCAACGACGTTTCCCTCACCATTGAAGCTGGCGAGACGCTGGGCTTGGTCGGCGAATCCGGTTCCGGCAAAAGCACCTTGGGACGGATGCTATTGCGGCTCATTGAACCCGACTCCGGCCAAGTCATCTTCGACAGCCACGACGTCCTGCGCGCGCGCGGATCGGACCTGCGCCGTTTGCGCCGCGACATGCAGATTATCTTCCAGGACCCATTCGGTTCGCTCGATCCCCGCATGACGGTGGAGCAAACCGTCTGCGAGCCCATCGCGATTCACGGTGGCCAGAGCGATCGTCCCCGCCGCGAACGCGCCACCGAAGTCCTGCGCGCCGTCGGGCTCGACGCCTCCACGCTGCGTCGCTACCCCCACGAGTTCAGCGGCGGCCAGCGCCAGCGCATCGGCATCGCGCGCGCGCTGATCGTGCGGCCGCGCTTCATCGTCGCCGACGAGCCCGTTTCCGCCCTCGACGTCAGCGTGGGAGCGCAAATCGTCAACCTGCTCAAGCAGCTCCAGCGCGAGTTTCAGCTCACGTATCTGTTCATCTCGCATTCCATGCCGATCGTGCGCTATCTCGCCGACCGCATCGCCGTCATGCAGCGCGGAGAGCTGGTGGAGGTGGGCACCACGCAGCAGATCACCACTTCGCCGCAGCATCTCTATACCCGCACGCTGCTGGCCGCCACGCCGGAGATGCACGACTAGACACCTCATTTTGCGTCAGCCCAGGAAGCGTTTGGTCGTCCGGAGTTCACAGTCACGACCGGGGCGCCTTGCATCGATCCCCCGTTTGCCAAAATTGATTCGTGCCAGCTGGTTTGCTAAGGTCATCGTCATGTCCGAGCCTTCCACCGAGCCGATACGCGAATTGCTCGACTCCCTTTATCGCGTGGAGTCGGGGCGAATTCTGGCAACCCTGATCCGCTTGCTCGGTGATTTTGACCTTGCCGAGGAGGCGATGCACGAAGCCTTTGCGGCTGCGCTCAGCCTGTGGCCGACGAGTGGAGTCCCCGGCAACCCGCGCCCCTGGCTGATTTCGACGGCCCGCTTCAAAGCTATTGATACTCTGCGTCGACGGGCAAGATTTGACGCTTCTCAAGACGAGCTCGCTCGACATCTCGAAGCACAATGGAGTTCGGCGCAAACGTCCAATGACGACGAAAGCCTTGAGGATGATCGGCTGCGCCTGATTTTTACCTGCTGTCATCCCTCTCTAGCGCCGGACGCGCGCGTCGCCCTCACCTTGCGTGAGGTGTGCGGGCTGACCACCGAGGAGATCGCCAAGGCTTTCCTCACCACTCCGCGTACGCTGGCGCAGCGCATTGTGCGCGCCAAGGCAAAGATTCGCGAGGCACGGATTCCCTACGAGGTGCCGACGCCGCAGGAGTTGCCGCAGCGGCTGGACGCGGTGCTTCAGGTCATCTATCTCGTCTTTAACGAGGGCTACTCGGCTGCGGCAGGAGCGGAAGTAACCCGGGCCGAGTTGACCGGCGAGGCGATTCGACTGGGCCGCTTGCTGGCCGAACTCCAGCCCGAGCCGGAAGTCATGGGCTCCGAGGTAACGGGCCTGCTTTCCCTGATGTTGCTACAGGAATCCCGTCGCGCCGCCAGATCTTCTCCCACCGGAGAGCTGATTTTGCTGGAGAATCAAGATCGCTCGCTCTGGAACCGAAAGCAGATTGCGGAGGGAGTGGCCTTGGTGGAGAAAGCCCTGAACTCCCGCCGCTTCGGCTCCTACACAGTGCAGGCTGCGATTGCGGCCGTTCACGCGGAGGCGGAATCGTTCCCTGTTACCGACTGGCGGCAGATTGTTGCGCTTTACGACCAATTGCTACAGATTCAACCTTCGCCAGTTGTACAGCTAAATCGTGCCGTAGCCATTGCCATGCGCGATGGCCCAGAGGCCGGTCTGGCGCAGATCGACGCGGCGTTGGAATATGGCGAGTTGGCAAATTATTACCTGGCGCATTCAGCACGCGCCGATATGTACCGCAGGCTCGGCCGGACAGCGGAGGCTCGGTCCGCATATGAGAAAGCTCTGGCCCTGACCCAACAGGAACCCGAGCGGCAATTCCTGCAGGAGCGGATTCGGAAGCTGAAATAAAAAACTCAAACGTCTTCGTCGAACAAGGGTTTCATTACAACAGACGGCATTTTATTAAGAGGCGGTTTTGCGGGACGCGCTGAGCTTGCGGCCTTGCCGCTTCATTTCGGCCACGCTCCACGGGCGCGGCGGGCACTTTCCAGGCCTTGGCGGATGTCGAGCCGAAGCCGTTCGAGTTGCAGAGCGTGCAGCTCGTTCTGCGTCTCCATGAGGCGCAGGGCTTCGCGCACCACCTCGCTGGCGGAGTTGTAGCGGCCAGATTCGACCTTCTGTCGAACCAGCTTTTCGAGTTGCGGGGTCAGGTTGATATTGAGTGTCACGGTGGTGTAGTCCGTTCAGATTTCAAGGTATTGCGATTGGCAAGGGTTGTCAATAATTGGCGATAATCATTGATCGCGCGGAAGAAGAAAATTCTTCGACGACCTGTCGAATTCCGTTCTGGCCGTTCGACTATCTTGTGAAGGCAGGGCAACCGGCCCGACAGAAGAGATAAAGGAGAAGTCATGCCACAGTATCTAGTTGCTGTCTACCACCCCGACGACTACAACCCGTCCGTCGAAACTGAAGCGATGATCGAGAATATCCATGCGCTCAACCGCGAAATGATTGCTGCCGGCGCCAGGAAGTTCGCCTGCGGCCTTTCCCCGGCCGGCAAGGCCAAGTCGCTGCGGGCCCAGCCCGACGGCAAGGTACTCGTCACCGACGGGCCGTACACCGAGACCAAGGAGCACATGGGCGGTTTCTGGATACTGGAAGCCGCCAATCTGGACGAGGCGCTGGCGTGGGCGCGCAAGGGCGCGGTCGCCTGCCGTGCGTCGGGCGAGGTGCGCGAGCTTCTTTTCAACCCCGACCCGAAGGGAGCAGCCGAGCGGCAGTGACAACACTGCGGCGATGCCGGCCCGACGGCTGGCAGCGCGAGTCGCCCGCTACGCAAATGAGCAATCCACTTACTCGTCGCGATTTCGCTATCCGCACTGCCGGCTTCGGTCTGGCTATGGGACTCGCGCCGGCAGCTACGCTGGCGGAGGCTGAGCAAGCCTTGCGCTCAGGACCTTCGCCGGCGATTGCCGACCCGTATTCCGTCGTCGATCCGGAACTTCTTGCTGTGCTCAAGCAGTTCCCCGCTTTTGAACTCTCAGCGGAGATGGTCAGCAAGTTCCGGCAATTGCCCGGCGCACCGCCGTTGCCTGCTCCCGCACCGCAGCCCGTGCAACGGCGTATCCCCGGGCCGCCAGGAGCGCCCGAGGTCCGTCTCTGGATCGTTGATCCCGCGCCGTCGGAGAAGGGCAAGCCGTTGTTGCTTCACATGCATGGCGGCGGCTTCATGATGACCGATCCCTGGTGGATGCCCCATATCCAGGGGATCGCGACGGATTGCCATTGCGTCGTCGTCTCGGTCGACTACCGGCTGGCTCCGGAGACGCGCTATCCCGGCTCACTTGAGGACAATTACGCCGCGCTCAAATGGGTCCACGCCCATGCAGCGGAGCTTGGCATTGATCGCTCCAAAATTGCCGTGGGTGGTGAGAGCGCGGGCGGCGGCCACGCAGCCAGTCTGGCGATTCATGCGCGCGACCGCAACGAAGTTCCCGTCGTCTTCCAGTTGCTCATCTACCCCCAGTTGGACGACCGAACCGGCAGCACCCACCCGGTGCCCGCCGCCATTGGCCACTTTCTGTGGACTGCGAGTGCCAATCGTTTGGCCTGGAGCTCGCTGCTCGGTCTTCCGGCAGGCGTATCCACGGTTCCGGCAGGCGCCGTCCCCGCCCGGGAGGCCAGCGTCGCCGGCCTGCCGCCGGCCTGGATCGGCGTCGGTTCTATCGACTTGTTCGTCGAAGAAGACATGGAGTACGCGCTCCGGCTCGTCCAGGCCGGAATTGCAACCGAGCTTCTGGTCTTACCCGGCGCCTTTCACGGATTCGATCTCCTGGTGCCGGACGCTGAAGCCTCCAAGCAATTCAGCGCGAGCTGGAAGACTGCGCTGCGCAAGGCTTTCGCCACCGGCAAAGCTGCTTAGCAGAGAAACCAAAAGGGTCGCAGCGGAGTGCGGGACAGTGACAAAAGTTTTCCTGGACGGCTTGTCGAATTCAGGTGTGGCCGTTCGACTATGTAGTGAAGGCGGGCAACCGGGCCGCCAGAAAGTGTTTCCGGGGCGATACGCTGCGCGACAAATTCGCAAATCGCATGTCGATTCGGCCACACCTCGTTCGACTAGTAAGTGGAGCCGCACCGCGCACTCGGCACCTCGCAATTTTCCAGGCCCAGCGCGGTCCAGGCTCTTATATAAAAGTAGCGGCCCTGATACGGCGTCCGCTTAACCCTCAAGGAGAACACAATGCGCTTCATGATGATCATGTTTCCGAAGGACTACGAGACCGCGAAGCCCGGCTGGGCACCTGACCTCAAAAGTATGGAGGCCATGGGCAAGTACAACGAGGAACTAGGGAAAGCCGGCGTGCTGCTCGCGCTCGACGGACTGACCCCGCCCTCGACGATGAGCGCGCGCGTCACTTTCAAAAGCGGAAAATCGAAAGTTACCGACGGGCCGTTTACCGAAGCCAAGGAAGTGGTTGGCGGCTACTGGATCATCGAGGTAAAGTCGCGCGAAGAGGCGCTCGAATGGGCCTCGCGCATCCCCGGAAAGGACAACGAAATGGTCGAAGTTCGCCGGATGTTTGACCTGACCGACTTCGATCTCGAGACCCAAAAGGAGATCCAAAAGAAGTTCGGCGACTCTTGAAGGGGCACGCCGTCAGGCGTGCCGCAATGGCGAAGAAATGCCGTTGGCTTCACAGGCCGCTGAAAAATTTCGGCTTCGGGGTGCCATGAACCACACCCTTTGTGTCGCGGGATTCCACCCACCCAAGTAGCTGTCCGAATTTGGGCATTGGGCTGCGGAAAACGACCACTCCCCGCGACGCGGTCCGTTATAAGTGATTTACAACGTGGGCCTTTCTGTTGGCAGGCGTGGTGCTGGAAAACGCGTAGGGGGGCGAGGAACATGTCATTCTTCCGCGATCTGAGAGTTGCGTTCCATTCGCTGAGGCGCAGCAAAGGGATGGCGACCATCGTGATCCTCACGCTGGCGCTCGGCATCGGCGCGAACGCCGCGATCTTCACGCTCGTGCGCGGAGTGCTGCTCAAGCCGCTCGTCAACCGTGACGAGAACCGGCTGGTGTATATCCGCCAGAGCGCCCCCGGCATCGGAGCCGACAACATCGCGTTCTCCGTGCCCGAATTGAAGGACATCGAAGCCAGGGTCCATTCCGTGAGCGAGTTCGGCGACTTCTCGACGATGACCTTTACGATGGTCGGACTCGGTGAACCGCGCGTCGTGCAAGGCGGCGTCGTCAGCGGCAACTATTTTGAAGTAATGGGCCTGCGTCCCGTTCTCGGCCGCCTCATCGGACCTCAGGACGACGGTCCCAACGTCCCCGGCGTCATCGTGCTCACGTATCGCTTCTGGTCCACCGTTTACAAGAAAGATCCTGGTGTGATCGGCAAAACGGTTCGGCTGAGCAGTATTGGCGATCGTTCGGCCACCATCATCGGCGTGCTCGAACCCAGTGTCCCGTATCCCGCGGATACCGAGATTATCGGCAACGTGGTCACGAGCCCGCATCATCTTTCCGCCACCATGGTTACGGGCCGCGTCCATCGCATGACCGAGCTCTTCGGCAAGCTTGCACCCGGCGCCACTCTCGACCAGGCCCGGGCCGAGTTGCGCACCGTCTACGCCTCCATGCAGAAGGACCACCCCGAAGCATATCCCGAGAACGGCGGCTTCCACATTGATGTCCGGATGCTCCGGGACCAGATTACTTCCGGCGCGCGTAGCGTTCTCCTAGTCCTTCTCGCTGCCTCGGGCCTGGTCTTCATCATCGCGTGCTCGAACGTTGCCAACTTGATTCTGGCGCGGTCGGTTCGCCGCGAAGGCGAACTCGCGATCCGCGCCGCGCTCGGCGCAAGCACCGGCGCGCTGCGCCGCATGTTGTTAGCCGAAAGCCTTGTGCTCTGCGGCGCGGGCGCGGCAATCGCCCTGGTGAGCGCGCAGCCATTGGTCACAATCCTGGCTCGCTACGCCTCACGCTTCTCGGTTCGTGCGCTGGATTTGAAGGTCGATTCCAGCCTGCTGTGGGTGGGAGTGGGGCTGGCAGTAGTTGCGGCAGTGATTTTGGCATTTGTGCCGCGCCTGCCCTCGGCTGACGCGTCAAACGGCCTGAACCTGGCGAGCGGCAGCGTCCGCATCACCAGCAACACCAGCCGCCGCCAGCGCATTTTCGCCGTCACGCAAATCGCCGCGTCTTTCGTGCTGCTGGTGGGCGCAAGCATGTTGATCGCTACGCTGATCGCATTGCAAAGGACTGAGACCGGGGTCGATACGCGTCACGTCCTCGCCATCGACGTTCCGCCGCTGTCCAACGGAAAATCGCCTCAGCAAGTCGTCGATTTTTATAAGGAATCGATGCGTCGGATCGATGCGCTACCCGGCGTCACCGAGACGGCTTTCGGCATGATCGCTCCCTGGCGCGATGCCGACAACTTCGGTGTAGGTCTCCAATTCTCTGGTGATGGTCACACTCCCGGCAAGGACGATCCGCGCGCCATGTGGCGGGGCATCTCTCCCGGCTTTTTCAGCGCGCTCGGCGTTCCCATTCTTGCCGGGCGTGATTTCAACGCGCTCGATGACCACGATCACGAGCCGGTCGTGATCGTCAGCGCGACCCTCGCACAACGCATGTTTCCTGGGCAGGATGCCGTCGGCCGGCATGTCTATTGGACCGATCCCGTGCTCGAGTTCGTTCCCGGGCCGGAAGCGGAAAAGGCTAGAATCAAGTCGCCGCACCGCATTATTGGGGTCGTCGCCGATGTGGACGACGACCATATCGTTCCCGTGCCCACCTCCACTGTTTACGACAGTTTCGCAGACGGCCCAATTTTCGGCGGCCACCTCCTCATCCACACCACCGCAGATCCTTATTCGCTGGTGACGCCGGTAACCAAGATTATCCGCGAGATGTCCGCCGATGAACCCGTTGAGAATCCTGCCACGCTCGAAGATATCCGGGCAAAAGTGCTTGCTCCAGACCGCTTGAACTCCCTGGTCTTTGGCGTGTTCGCAGTGGTTGCGTTGCTGATTGCCGTGGTTGGCGTCGCGGGCGTCTTGGCGTTTTCCGTGAGCGCGCGAACCCGCGAATTCGGCATCCGCCTGGCGCTTGGGGCACAGCCGAAGACGCTTCTCCGAGGTGTTGTCGCGGAAGGCGCCGTGATGGCTGCCATTGGCGTTCTGGCGGGCGCGGCCTTCGGGTTTGTCGTGGCGCGCGTGGCAGGCAGTTATTTCGGTGACCTGAAAATGCCGGGCGCAGTGCCTGTGATCGTTTCTGTGCTGGTGCTGATGGGCTCAGCGGTAGTTGCCGCGATGCTCCCGGCCGCCCGCGCCGCCCGCGTCGACGCCATACAAGCGCTTCGCTGGGAATAATTTTTCCCCCACATTCGAAGCCCGCTCATCCACCCCAACGAGCGCAAAGTCGGCGCTCGTCGGGGACCCCAGTTGTCTGGGGCACCCTGCGACTAAGCGGGAACGTACGTCAGCCTGATCACGTCCTCGGAGATTCGATCGCTGGCAACAAGGTGGAGCGGCGGCCGCGGGCCGGTGAAGAATGGCTTGCCGCGGCCAAGTACAACGGGGTGGAGGTAGAGTCGATACTCATCAATAAGACCAAGGTTGGTCAGGCTTCCTGCCAAGTCTGGTCCGGCAACTGCAATCTCCCCAACTTGCTGAGCCTTGAGCCCACGTATCGCCGCCTCGAGGTCACCCTCGACAAGGGCGGCGTGGGGCCCGACCGACTTCAACGTACGCGACACAACCCACTTCGGTTTGCTCCGCCACGCCGCCGCGAAGTCGTGTTCCTCCGCGGCCCAGTCCGCCTGGTCTTCGTCCCAATAACGCATTACCTCGTACATGCCGCGACCGTACACAATGCCCGTCAGGTCGCGCACATACTCTATGTAGTGACGAAATAGCGGCAGGCTTGGCTTAAATTTCTGATGGTCGACGTAGCCATCCAAGGACTGGTTCAATCCATACACGAGCTTTGCCATGGTACAAAAATCTCCGTCCTTGGTTCTTCAGAATAGCTTGAGCTACTCGAACAATTGCCAGACAAACTGGTGTCAAAGTTGAACGAATTCAACCTATGCAGGCACAAACACCAGCATCACCGCATCTTCTCCAACAACATCGCTCTTCACCAAGCGCAGGGGCGGACGCGCCGCGGCGAAGTACGGCTTGCCGCCGCCCAGCACGAATGGACGCAAATAAAGGCGATATTCGTCGATCAGACCAAGCTTAGTAAGACTCCCTGCAAGCTCCGCCCCCGCAACGTCGATGTCGCCATCGATCTCCGCCTTCAGCCGCGCAGCGAACGCTCCCACATCATCCATCACTAGCGTGGCATTGGCGCCAACCGACTTCAGCGAGTGCGATGCGACCCATTTCGGCTTCGCGCGCCACAGCGCTGCAAAGTCGCGGTCACCCTCGTCCCAGTCTGGCTGGTCCTCATCCCAATACTGCATCACCTCATACATACGCCTTCCATACAACATTCCCGCAAGCCCAAGCATGTGATCATTGAAATGGCGAGCCAGCGCCGGTCCCGGAGGCGGCAACACCGGTCCTCCCGGCACTCCCGGGCTCGTCGACGTTCCGAAAAGCTGACTATTAGCGGCAATGTATCCGTCGAGAGACTGCATCATCCCGAACACCAGCCTGCCCATTTCGTACCCCCTGCCGGCTTCGTCATGCACTCCAAGACGCCCACCCGCGGAAAGGATCGTACCAGTCGGTCCGACACCGTTGCAACGATCTGATCCAGCATCCCGTTCCGCGACGTAGAAGCGCTTTTGCCAGATCGGGCCCGAAGGTTGTGACTCGCGGAACCCACTCATTCGAACCCCGCGAATGAGTGGGCACCCCGCGGATTCCTCTAACGAGGCCAAGAAATGGAGTGGCTGTCGATTTTCGGCCTCTCGAACGACTATCTGATAGCAGAACGATGAGCTGCGTCTCCTGCGTCACAGGAAATTAAGGAGTCACAGGAAACCAGGAGGAATGGATGAAATTCATCTGTCTGGGATACCTCGAGCCGGGGAAATTCGAAGGGATGACCGAGGACGAGCGGCACGCAGTGCTCGACGAATGCTTTGAGCACAATGACCATCTGCGCGCCAACGGACATCTGGTTGCCGAAGTCCCGCTTCAGCCTCCGGAGACGGCGTTGACCCTGTACTGGAAAAACGGCAAAGTCGCGACCACCGACGGCCCCTACGCGGAAACCAAGGAACAGCTTGGCGGCCTTCAAATCCTGGAGGCGCGAGACCTCAATCACGCCATTCAGCTGGTCTCACAGCTTCCAGGCTTTAAGTATGGACTGGGACCGATTGAGATACGGCCGCTTGCGGACTTGAACGAAATGCTGAAGCAGAGCGAGCAGCGGCGACGCGGGAACACGCGATGAAGGCGGCCACAAGGTAACGAATGATCTGCATCATGACTGCGACCGATTGGAGGAGCATCGCCGATGCCGAATCGCAACGGTTTAAAGAAATCGCAGAGCAACGGCAACGCCCAAGACCAGAGCGACATCAGCAAAGTTGCTCGCCGGCCACCAGCCTAAGTCAAGAAAATCGATGACCGCGCCCTTTCGCAGACGGTCGTAGAGATTACTCGCTGAGCCGGCAAAAGCCGCAGCCAGTCCCATTTGCGCCGCCGGTCGCTGAAAAAAAAGGCCAGAGCTGGTGGCGAGCATGACGGTCGCCAGCGCGGCTGCCCAAACCAGCAAAAGCATCCCCGGACGGTCCAGCAATCTGCGGTTCCGGAAGCGCGTCACCACACACCGAATACGCAGTCCGGCCCCCACGGGCAGCACCCTGCCTGTGCTCAGCAGGGTGCCGGCGGCGGCTTTGCTGCATCGGTCGGCGGCAATCACGAAGGCCGCTAAAAGCATCGGCTGCAACAGCACCATCACCCACCTTGCCTCGTCCCTCCGGGCGGCGGACCGATCAGCTTGGGCACCGGGCAGGGCTTCTGCGCGCAAGGCGGCGTCGGTGGCTTCGGCGGACAGCACTTTTCAATCTCCTTGCGCAGCTGGTCCTCCCGCTCCAGGATGAACGCGGCCTCCGGGTGCGTCGCCGCAATCAGCGCGGCCAGGCGCGACGTGCTCTTTTCCATGGCTTCCTGGTAACTGGTCTGAAGCGCGGACTGGTTCACCAGGTCACATGTGTTTTTCGCGATCTGTTCCAGCAGACAGATGATGGTCGAATTCTGAAGGTCGTTCTGATAGAGCGCCGTGTCCGCGTAGGCCATCAGCTGAACGATCTGGTCGTCATCCGTCTGTATTGCCTGCGCAGTCGCATTGATAGCGTCCAGCTTGGCTCCGAGCTTTACCAACTCATTGAAGATATCCTGTGCCGATGGCATTTGTTTCTCTCCTTTGCAACTTAGGTACTTGGTGAATTGAGGAAGAACGCTGCGATAGCGTGTTGCCTGAGCTGACTCTCAGTGAGGACTTTGTTGTAGATAGCGACGTTCGCCATTTGTCCTATGAAAGGGTATAGAACGGGGATGGGCGCCGGAGACGGAGGGTTGAACAAGGGGCCTTGCGCCGTAGCCCCGATCTGTAGGCCTTGAGAATTGGTGCCAGCGACTACCGGTTTATATCCCGCCGGAATCAGCTGATAGGCCACATAGTCCAGATCGCGGTCCTGAGTGAACAGATAGAGAAACGCCTGACCCTGTGACTGACTGAAGGTGAAGGCAAGATAGGTGGCGTCGTCTTTTTCCACGAGCGGGCCGGTATTGGCGGGGTCGGGAGGGTTGTAGGGCTTCATCTCCTCGAGCCGGTAGAAGTCGAGGCCGTTGCCCATCCATGCCTGCCAGGAGTACGGACTATTGGGATTGGCAACGTCCAGGGAAGGACCGGCATACAGTCCGAATCCCGCACCTTTTATATTGGTCGCTGGATTTGGAATCCCCGCCAGTTCCAGCACGCAGTAGTAATTACCCGTCGCGGTCAAATCCCAATCGGCATAGACGAGAGCTTCGAGGGTGAATTCCGTGAGGTTCAGTAACGCAGGGACATTGGCAACCACCTGTGAACCCTGAAATCTTACCGAGAAGTCGAAGGGATCCTGACTTTCCAGCGGAACCAGGCTGGGATTATTGATGGCAAACTTGAGTGCGGTAGTTGGCACCGCCTGCGAATGCCATAAGGGGTTGCCGGCGCTGAGGGGACTACTGGCGGTGCTGTAAGTCCCGTTCGGCGGACCCTCTTGATTCTGGGCTGCTGGGCCAGCCGTCTCCTCCAGGCGAAACCATGCGGTAGGATTGTCCGCGGTGACCGCTACCCCATATTGATCAGGCTGGCCGGGTATGCCTGAGGGATCGAAGCTGCACCCACGAAAGCGAAGCAGCGACATGACAGCCAACACGACGAGAGGCAACAGGAGAAAATACCAGTGCGTCAAGGCCATAATCTTTACCTCCCCTACAGGTTCAGCGATTGACGACAGCACTTCCGCCGGGCAGTGCCCAGAAGACAAGGACGGCGGTTGCGGCGGCTCCCACCAGAACTGCGGAAATAACTCGATGAACGCTCCAGCCGCCGATGCGATCGATTCGTTCGCGAGTGGGCTCAAGCATCCATCGGCCAGTGCCGTACATGGCGAGCGCGCCGAGGAACAGCACGCCGCCGGAACGTTGGTCCAAAAAGTGAACGGAGAATGCCAAGGTCAGGGCAGCGATGCCGGCTTCAAAGAGTGGGAACGGCAAGCGGCGGCACCACACGCCCTGCACGTTGGGAAGTTCGAAGGCAATGGCGCTTTGCGAGGGCCGGCCCGCGCAGCAGCCTTGCAAAAGACATCCGGTCCTGGTGAAAACCATGCCGACGAGCATGGCGATGGCTACCGCGTCCCACAATCCACCCAACGGAAGCGCCAGCATCCATGCCAATGGCAGGCTGAATAAGAAGGAGCAGATGAGTCCGCCGTAAAGTGCAGCGCCGCCCTCGGTGGTTCGCCATACCCGCGCCGGATCACGCCGGAAGACCTTCCAATGCAACACCACAAACAGCAGCCTCGATCCCGCCAGTGCAGCAGGCAACAGCAGCAGCATGGCAAGGAAGACTCTGGGCGTGGGAAGGCCATGTTGTTCCGCCCAGCGTGTGCCCAGGAATATGCCGGAGACCGCCCCCAGGTAAAGCATGCAGACATAGGAATGGCGGCGCATTCCATCCCAGGGATGAGAGGAATGATGAGTCGCAGCCCGAGAATCGGCACGACTGTTGTTCATGTGCTCGGCGCCCCTCCGAGCCTTGCTGGCTACACGCAGACCAAGTCAAACTAGCCTTTTGGCCTTTTGTCCGGCTGAGTATATATCAGCTAGCTTCAAGTCAAAGGGAATTCGTACCGAGCTGCTACCTTTTTCGAGCTGGCCCGGCGAATCGACCTTCAGCTATACCCGAGGGATCTGCCTTCGATTTTTTCAGCGCCCGTTTAGGCGCGCCGTAAAGCTGTCGAAAGCCGTCCGAGCCACGCGACAGAATCTCTGGTAGTAAGCAGGATAAATTTCCGCTGGACAAGAGCTGGCCTACTCACACAGTTCCCCCGGAGGTTCGGTTTTCCTTCGTGGAATGGTGTTACTATTCCCTGCTACCCAAGAGGAGCAAGCGATGCCTCATTGCACAAAGTGCGGAACGGAAGTTCCTGTCAACGCCCAGTTCTGTTCCAGCTGCGGACAGCCACAGCCTCCAGCGCCAGTCGCTACGCCGGCATGGCAGCCGCCTGTCGCCGCGCGTTCCGGCATGTCGGAGAACACCGCCGCCGCCTTGAGCTACCTCTTAGGCTGGATCACCGGCATCATCTTCTTCCTCATCGATAAGCGGCCCTACGTGCGCTTCCACGCCGCTCAATCGATCGTTACCTTCGGCGCGCTGAACCTCATTCGCGTTGTGGTGGCGATGGTCTTCGGTGTGGGATGGATGTTCGGTAGCCATCACCACATGGGCTATGGCTACGCCGGATGGGGCAGCGTTGGACTGGGCATCGCCGTGCTCGGCCTGTTGGGGCTGTTGACTTTCGCTCTGTGGATCTACTGCCTGATCAAGGCCGGCACTGGACAACGTTTTGAGCTGCCCCTCGCCGGCCCTATTGCGAAGAGCCTTGCCGGACAGCAATAGGCGATAAAGTGGCGCTCCACTGCCGCGTCAAGCGTCACATCTTTACTGAATGGCCTGTGGCCGCTGCGCCATCAGCTCTTCGAAACGTTTGTCGGTGCGCAGGGTCGCGAACTCCTGGTCGGTATACACATCGTTGATTTTCTTATAGCCGTTTTCCATGGCCTTGCGCAGATACTCCAGCGAGCGATCAAAGTCTCCCGCTTTCGCATACATCCTGGCCACCATGAACGAAAAGGCGGCGCGATCTTCCGGCGATGTGGCCTGCGCCATGATCCCCATGCGCGTGACGCGGGTGAAGATATCGGGGTCCCGGGAGAAAGCGAACGCGTATTGCTTTCCTGCATCCACATAATCATGCTCGCCGAAATACGATGACCCCATGTTGTAGTAGAACACCGCGTCATCAGGGCGAAGTTCTATAGCTTTCTTGTAATAGTTGATTGCCTTCTCGTACTTCCTCTTCATCTGCTCCACGTATCCGCGGTTGTTGTAGCTTTCCGCAGCATGCTTATCGGCCTTGATGGCGTGGTCGAAACACTTGGAAGCTTTGTCTGGACGTTGTAACAGCAGATAGGACATGCCTTCCTTGTTCCAGACCATGGCCGATGGCTGCTTCTTCAGCGCAATATTGTAGTAGTCGATGGAGTCGAAGTAGCGCTTCTGGGCCCGCAACTCATCGCCTTGCTCCTCAAGCACGGCCGCGGAGGCGCTGCCATCGGGAATAGGCGGCGGCGTGAGTTGCGTAGCCGGCGATGTGGCTTCAACGGGAGACGACGTCTGGCCAGCCTGCGGCCAGGCCATAAACGGGAACACTAGTAGCAGAGTTACCAGGCTACCGATCGGAAGCAAGACCCGAGGAGATCGCGGACAAGCCATGGCCATCCTCTAGCTTCGTCCACATTACTTCCGGCGCTTTCATGCAATGCGGACAGAAGCACTTTCTTGCCTAATATTAGACCTATTTTGGGCTAGTATTGTTCCCATTTTGCCCAGCATTCGTCCCGGAATCTTGCTGTTCATCACTGTTGTCTCCATGGCCGAAGAGACGCCCCAGGAATCCTTTCTTCTTTTTCGGCTTCGGCGGGGCCTGCGCGGCATCACTGCTGGGCGAAGCTTGTCCTTGCGGATCGCCTGCTGCTGACGAGACTGGTCCATTGGTGCTGGATGGCGGCGCGGCTACCGCCGGAGCTCCCTGTCCAAGAATCTTGGTGAAGAATCCGCGATGATCGTCGGACGCCTGGTCGCAGGTGTCTTTGGGTTCGGTGCCTGCGATAAAAGCGACGGTATAGTCTTGCGGGCAGGAGGGCGTTGCCAGTCGGTTGGTCACTTTGTCGAGCTGGACCGTTACCACTCCTTGCGGCGCCTTGAATTCGGTCGCGTCCGCGTACTGCGGCACCTTGATCGCGCGCTTCATGAATTCCGCCCAGATAGGCGCGGCGGCGGCACCGCCCGCCAGCTTGATGTCGGTATAGTCGTCGTTGCCCACCCAGACGATGCATAGCAGATTGCTGGTGTAGCCGGCGAACCAGGCGTCGTGCGAGGTCCCAGTCTTCCCCGCCGCTGGAGCTTCGAAGCCTCGCGCCCGCACCGGATAACCAGTGCCATTGTTCACCACGGCTTCCATCATGGTGGTCATGACGTAGGCCACGCGCGGATCCAGCACTTGTTTTGTGTCGCTGTGATAGTTGTTCAGGACATTGCCACGCGCGTCGCGCACCGACGTCACCATCAGCGGCGCAAGGCGCGTACCGCCGTTAGCGAACACGGTGTATGCACCTGCCATCTCTACCGGTGTCGCATCGTAGGCGCCAAGGGCAATCGCCGGCGTCGCGCGTACGCTGGAGATGCCTGCCGCCTTCGCCAGCGCGGCAACCTTGTCGAAGCCGACTTCCTGGCCCAGGCGGACGGTCGCATTGTTCAGCGACTCGGCCAGCGCGTAGCGCGCCGTGACCTCGCCGTGGAAGGTCTCATGATAGTTGCGCGGTTCGTAAGCCTGATCGCTGCCATTCATCGCAATACTCACCTGCGAGTCGTCAATCAGACTGGCTGGAGTGAAGACGCCATCGCTGCTGGGCGCTGCTCCGGCGTTGGAATCGCTATCGGAATCGGTGCTGGCATCGGCCACCAGCGTCTGTCCCGTTACCGCGGTATTAATCGCCGCCGCGTACACAAAGGGCTTAAAGATGGAGCCCGTGGGACGCTTGGCCATGGCGTGGTTCAACTGGCTGAGGCCGTAATTTCTGCCGCCCACCAGGGCCAGGATCTCCCCGGTATGCGGGTCGAGGGCCACCAGCGCCACCTGCGGCATCGGGCCCGATTCCACTTTGATTTCGGTCGTCGCATCCTTGCCGGTGCCGGTTTTGATCTTATGGGTGCGACGCTTGATCACTTGGTCGTCGACCACCTTCATACCGATCTCCACCGCCTCGGCGGCGGCGCGCTGCAAGTCGGGATCGATGGTGGTGTAGATGCGCAGCGCGTGATTGTTCAGCTCCTGCTCGTTGAACTGGCCGGACAGTTGGTCCTTCACCAGGTCAACGAAGTAGGGCGCGTCGCTGGCCTCCACGTTTGGCGTCGCCAAGGTCAGCGGCGCTGCTTTGGCCTGGTCGGCCTGATCGCGTGTGATGGTATCGGTGTCGACCATCGAATCCAGCACCAGATTGCGGCGCTCCAGCGCACGCTTCGGGTTCTTGTAGGGCGAAAGGTAATTCGGGCGTTGGATCATTCCCGCCAGGAGCGCGGCTTCGGGCAGCGTGAGGTTCTTAACATCCTTGTTGAAGTAGGCGTGCGACGCCTCGCCAAATCCGTTGATGGTGAATGAGCCTCGCTGTCCCAGATACACTTCATTGGCATACATCTCAAAGATGCGCTGCTTGGAGAACTTCTGCTCCAGCTCGATGGCAATCATCATCTCAGTCAGCTTGCGTTTCAGCGTTTTCTGGGGAGTGAGGAAGAACCCGCGCGAGAGCTGCATGGTAATGGTCGAGCCGCCCTGCTCGTGACGGCCTTCGCGCACGTCCACTGCTGCGGCTTCTATCAGGCGAAAGTAATTGACTCCGCCGTGCTGGAAGAAGCGGCGGTCTTCGATGGCCAGCACCGCGTTCACCAGCACTGGCGGAATGTCCTGAAACTTGATGAGCTCGCGCTTGGAACGGTCCTGGCCCTCAAACAGCGCGGTCACCAGTTGCGGCTCCAGCTCGTAAGCGGCAATCTCCTGATGGTTGCCGCCGGCCGCGCTGATGGATGAGACCTTGCCGCGATCGAAGCGAACCACCGCAGCAGAATCGGCGCCGTGGAACGATTGTGGTCCTGGCATCACGTGCAACCCGTCAGGGCCGAGGTGATAGTGACCGATGGCAGAGTCGCCGTCTTCGCTGTAGCCGGCGCGCCGCAACTCGACCGCAAGTTCGGCCTGGTCAATCTTCTCGCCAACCGTAATCGTGTGCGGCCGCGCATAGATCTTGGCCGCATTCGTGAAGATGCCGCCTGCCATGCGGCGGTCCACCACGCGCTCATACTTCACGTAGAAGTACGCAAAGACCCCGACAAAAAAGATGCCGGCGATAAGGAAAGCGGCTACGAACAGCTTCACCAACGGGTCGCGGAACGAGAAATCGCGGGTTCGCACTGTACGAGTGCTTTTCGACGCCCGCACGGCTGGCTTTGAATCAGGTACTTTGACTTTAATTGCCACGTTTATGAATACGCAGAGAAGCCGCTCAGGGTTCTTCTACCCCAACGCGGGCAAAGGCAGCGCGCGCCAGGGACACCGGCTCTTGAGGCTCAGAACGGCAAAGCGACGCTCAACGTTAGATGCCGTTTTGCCGACGCAAAATCCTCGGCCCTTCACATGCCTTCGTGGCCCCACCCAGACGCTACCAAAGCGCCCAAGCAGACGAGGGTTAACGACTGCCAAAGCAGATCTCATTGTAAAGCAGATGACCGGCTGCAAGTAAGCGGAGTAAGCGGGTGGTTAACAGTGGGGCCGAATACGACAGCCTTGGCGCCCCAACCTTTCTGCGCACAGCGCCTCAGAACTCCTCATCCCAGCCCCTCAACGCTTGCCAAAGGTTCTTCTGATGCCCGAACAGGACCACTGCGCCGGCCTCCGTGAGATTAGTCGTGGCGTCACCGCAGGTATTCTTGGCCACTTCGCCGGATTTCATCGCCTCGGCAAGGGGAAAGGTTCGAGGCGCATAGCACTCAGCCAAGCCATTCGTCATCAGCACTATGTTTACTGTCTCTGGGACGGGATCGGGCAGTTGAAACTCGGCAGCCCCAACGGAGTCCGTGCGCTGGCACCCTCGGGCCTTGTCGGCTGCGGTTGGCGTCTTAGCATCGCCAGCCGGGAACGAGACGCAAACCTGCTTCCAACGCAAGGGATGTCCGCTCTTGCCGTCAAGAAGTACGACCTTAAGATCGGCTGCGCAGCTGATCTGGGCGAAGCCGATCAATAATAACAGCCCCGCGGAAATGCATATGGAAAGGCGCATGGGATACCTGACTAGCAAACTCTTCCCGTTGTGTTATCCGTCGCGATAGTGACCGTCAGGAATGCAGGCTCTCGAGCTTCTTCCACAAGGAATCGAGGGGCACCGTCAGTCGGGGACTTGCGATCACGAACGCATCCACCGGATGCCAGGCTTCTGCACTGCAATCGAATGCCCCGCGATGCTGCGGATCAATAACCCAAATGTTCGGAATCCCGAAGTGGCGATAGTCTTGAAGCCGGCGCTCACAGCGGTTCATGCGGTCTTCGGGCGAGAGGATTTCGATGACCACCACGGGCGGCCTGGTCAAAACGGCTTCGTAGGCCTCATCGACCCGGAGCACTGCAATGTCAGCGACGCGCACCTGATGCGGAGAAATCTTGATTCGAATTTCCGGATAGGCTTCGAGCTTACATTCGTCTTCGTGGGCGGCAAACCATTTCACAAAGAATGCCTGTACCGCCGAGTGATCTTTCTCGCCCACGTTGCGCTCCTCCAGTTCACCCGCCACATAATCGCAATCTGGCCGATAGCTGGACCTAAGATACTGGTCTAGGGAAACTTGGGTGGTTGCCATCAGGGGCGCTCCGAGGCCGAGTATAGCTTACTATGCGGCAGTCGTTGAAGGAGCAGTTTCAGCTCTCACGTAACCTTACGCCCCATGTGACCGGGACTATGCAGGCTTTCCTTGCGCGGTTTCATCACCGTGATGCGTGATAAGCCTCACTATCCACACGGCCACCCTTCTAGCCATTCCACACAACATGCTGAATAACAAGTACTTAGCAGGCGCACGGTTGTGGCTGCTGATTTGCACCTATCACCTTGCTCACGGGAAGGAGCGAGTATGGCCTTTAGCCTTCTGTCCGTACCCAAGTGGATTCATAAGACTCTTTCAAACCTGCGTACCGGCGTCATCCTGCTGATCTCGGTTGGCCTGGCTTCAGCCTTAGGCACCTTCATTCTTCAGCGTCCAGCCACCGATCCAGAGAAGCTAACGCGCGCTTATTCGCCAGCCACACTGTTATGGCTCGATCGCCTTGGCCTTACCGACATCTTCCACGCGTGGTGGTTCTTGACGCTGCTCGGCTTAGTCAGCCTGAGCATTGTTCTGGTCTCGATCGATCGCTTTCCCAACGCCTGGCGCTTTTATGCGCGGCCCTATCGCAAGACGGATTCGCATTTTCGCTCAGCTCTGCCCAACAAAATCGAGTTGCCAATCAGCAACACAGAAGATGGTCTCAACGCTGCCGAACGGGGCTTGAAGAAATCAGGCTGGCCGGTCGAGCGCATCGCCGACAGAATCGAACCCTCCTTATATTCCGAACGTCATCGTTTCTCGGTCATGGCGGTGTATCTCGTCCACGCCAGCCTGCTTTTGATCTTCGCGGGCGGCATCATCGACGGCGTCTTTGGCTTCAGCGGCTTCATGGCCCTACAGAAAGGCCAGACCAGCAACACCATCGAGCTCCGCACTGGCGGCACCAAACAGCTTCCCTTCGCCGTGAAGTGCAATGGCGCGGGTCAGGAGAATTACGCCGACGGCTCACCCAAACGTTGGTGGTCGAGGCTGGCGGTCGTCGAAAACGGCCAGGACGTTGCCACCAAGGAGATCGTGGTCAACGATCCTCTCATCCACAATGGCCTGCGTTTTTACCAGGCGAGCTTTGGAACTACTGGCAAGCTCGATGGCCTGAAAGTTGCCGTAACCCCAGAAAAGGGCGTCCCGGGCGAGATGACGCTGACCATGAACCAGCCGGCGCAACTTGACTCCAACACGACGGTGACGTTAGCCGAGTACATTCCCGACTTCTTCGTTCGCGATAATCAGATATTCAAGCGCTCCGACGACCCCGTGAATCCAGCGTTTCGGCTTCAGGTGAAAAATACGGCGACCGGCGAAGACGCGAAGCTGTGGATGTTCCCCGCGTATAACGCTGCCGCGCAAGGCGAAGCCACCAGCTACAAGTTCGAATATCGCGATATGCAGATGGCCAACTACACCGGCCTTGAGGTCTCGCACGAGCCTGGGCAGTGGCTGGTCTGGGGCGGCGTCCTCTTGATGGGAGCGGGGCTGTTCGTGGCGTTCTATCTAGTGCATATGCGGGTTTGGATTGCAGCCGTGACGGACGCGCGCGGCAACTTGGTGCTGTGGATTGGCGGCCAGGCGAACAAGAACCGCGACCGCTTCGAGCAGGAGTTCAACGAACTGGTAGACAACATTCGCACCGAATTGGAAGGCGCGTCCGCCGTGCCGCTCTTCGTGCAGAAGGAAAAACCGGAGCTGACGCTAGCCGGCGCGAAGTAATTGCGGCAAAGCGGTAGCGCGAACCTTCAGGTTCGCGTTCCAAGGATCTGGATAGAGGAAGAGCCGGGCTTCGGCCCGGCGGCAAAAGTAAGACGGAGGTAAGACATGGCAACCCGGGCACGAGTGGTACAGATGGAGCAGCCGGCCGCAACGGGCGGCAATTCGCTGCTCATCCTCGTAGGCCTCGCAGTTACGTTTCTGCTGATCGTGGCGCTGCTGGGAGCGGCGAAAGCCGGCGGCAGCCTGTTCAGCGAAAGCAACCTTCTCTATGTATCGCTGATCTTCTACGCCGCAGCGGGCGCGCTCTACATGGGCTTCGGCGTCACCGGAACTTCGCGCTATGTGACCTTTGCGTCCACGGCCACCATCATAGGTCTGGTAGCCAACACATTGGCCATCGCGCATCGCTGGTATCTCTCGGGCCGTCCGCCGTTCGCCAGCATCTACGAGATGCTGCTGAGCTTCGTCTGGGCCGTTGCCCTTCTGACCCTGGTGGCGGAAAAGAAATTCGGAGTCAAGATCATCGGCAGCATCACCATGCCGCTGGCCGTGGTCTGCGTCATCCTGATGCAGCTTCTGCCCTCGGAAGTCCGGCCCCTGGTTCCTGCACTGCAATCCACCTGGCTGCATGTTCACGTTACCCTGGCCATGCTGGCATACGCCGCATGCGCCCTGAGCTTCGCGCTCGCCATGATGTTTCTTATCAAGGACGGGCTTAAGACAGAAACATTCCTTGCCTGGACCAGCGCGACGGTCAGCGCAATCTACGTTGCCATCGTCTCTACGCGGTTTGAGAAGTGGGGCGGGCTTTCTGTAACCGCCTGGGACCCGCGCACCAAGTCGGATATGTTTCTGGGCAGAGGAATGCGGCTCTTCGTCACCATTCCCGACCTTGGCTGGCTGTTCGTCATCGCTGCGCTGGCTGGAATCGTTCCCCTGGCGCTGTACTTCGCCGGGCGCGGGAAGAAAGACGAGGCGTTCTTCGGCATCGCCAACAAGGCCGTGTTCATCGGCATCCTGTTGCAGATTGTTGTTCTGGCTGCGTTCGCCCTTCGGGTGCGCGACGCCAGTTACCCGTCACCCGACCAGGATGGACTCTTCCCGACCAGCCTGGCCGCCAGCCCCTTTTTACTGGGAGGCATGGTGACGGGTATTTTCGCTTCGCTCTTGTACCTGATGATGCTGTGGCGGCGCAGTGACCTGCAAGGCATGCTGCCCTCCGGCGACACGCTTGATCGCGTCACCTACAAAACGATTTGTATCGCTTTCCCGCTGTTGACCTTCATGATCGCCACCGGCGCCTACTGGGCCAACCGCACCTGGGGCTCGTACTGGAGCTGGGACCCGAAGGAAACCTGGGCCGCCATCACCTGGCTGGTTTATGCGGGCTATTTGCATATGCGGATCACGAGAGGTTGGCGCGGACGCAGGGCCGCGTACTTCGCCATCCTCGGCTTCGGCGTCGTGATCTTCACCTTCCTCGGCGTCACGTATTTGCTTCCCGGCTTACACGCGTACGCATGAGGAACCCAGGGCTGAGCGCCGCGGACCTGAGGACTAAGATGGCCCCAAAGAATCAGCTCCAAATCGCTCGGCCTTGGATTGAAAAGGTAGTGCGGCCCTTAAGCGCCGCGTCTGGAAAAACAAAGGTAGAGCGACGCTTTAGCGTCGTGTCATAGCACGAGATGAAGTTAGGAGCCGGGCTTAGCCCGGGCGGCACAAACTATCGCCGGCTGAAGCCGGCTCGCGGTACCAAAATAGAGCCGAGACGCGGACCTGAAGGTCCGCTCGACACGGCACGTAACAAATCGCCGATAGCTAAAAGCTAAAAATGACCGCTTCCGCCACAATCCGAATTTCCGAAGCCAAGGCCGCAAAGCCCGCCATCGATGCGGCGACGGTTTCACGCAAGCGCCACATCAACTGGGCGTTGAAGGCTGCATTGCCCGTCGCTGCCATCCTGCTGAACGGGCTGCTGCTCTTCATCCTGGTCTCCCTGTCATTGGCCGCGGGCGAGCGGCACGTTGTTATCACCGTTGCCACTGCGGGCGCTTTTCTTATCTGCGCCGCCGTCATCATGGTGCTGGCGGTCTCCGTTCGCCGACCCATGATGGAGCTGCAAGACAAGATCGCGCGCGTCACCCTGGGCGACATGGAGGCTTCGGTCAGCTTCGCCGATCGCAACGACGAAATCGGCGACCTGGGCCGCGACTTCAATGACATGGTGGCGCAGTTGAAAGCCAGCCGGGAAGAGATTCAGCGCCTGCATCAAACCCAGATGTCACGGGCCGAGCACTTCGCAACCCTGGGCGAGCTGGCCGCAGGCCTGGCGCACGAGATACGTAATCCGCTGGCTGGAATCGCCGGGGTCATAGAAATCGTCGCCCGCGATCTGCCTCCCGGCAGTCCCGCTCGCTCCGTCATTAAAGACGCCAAAGAGGAAGCGGTGCAGATCAACCGCATCCTTACCGACCTGCTGGAGACAGCCCGGCCCAAGCCACCGCAATTCCAGGTAAAAGACATCGGCTCAACCGCCGAGCACGCGGTAATGTTTGCCCGCCAGCAAGCCATTACTAAGCGCATCATGATCGAGCTGGAAAAGGACGAAGACATCCCTCCCTTCGACCACGATCCTAATCAGATCAATCAGGTCCTGCTGAACCTGCTGCTGAACGCAATCCAGTCGATGGACAAGCCGGGCACAATCTACGTCACCTTGCGGCGCGACAAAGACGCAGCGCTCATCACCGTCGCCGATCAGGGTAAAGGCATTGCGCCCGAGACCCTCCCCAACATCTTCCGGCCATTTTTCACTACGAAGGGACACGGCACCGGGCTCGGCCTCTCGCTGGCGCGGCGCATTGTGGAATCCCATCGCGGAACGATCAGCGTCCGCAGCGAAGTAGGCAAGGGAACGCAGTTTGTCATCCGCCTGCCCATCGCCCACGACCAGACACGAGCATCCTGAGAACTAGTCCTACATTGTGAAATATATGACGATGTGAGATATCCTGCATCGCGGGATGTAGACGCTAATCTTTGGCAGGCGGGGTGTTAGTTATGAAAAGGCGCCAGGCTCATCCGATGCGATTGCTCTGGCTTGTGTCAGGGCACGGCTTCCAGCCGTGCCGCCGACCGCCAAAGAAACTTGGGCTTTAGCCCTTGAGTCTTGTTTTGCAGGGGCTAAAGCCCCATTCTTTTTCCCTCTTATCGGCACGACTGAAGTCGTGCCCTGACACGGGCCGGAACCGTCTATGCAGTGACAGCTGGCATGGTAACGACGCTGGCTACAACTCCATCAGCTCCTTGGTCACCGGAGTCAGCACCTGGCAGCCCGTCTTCGTAACCAGCACCATATCTTCAATGCGAATGCCGCCCTTGCCGGGCACGTAGACCCCCGGCTCGATGGTGATGACCATTCCCGCTTGCAGCCGCTCCTGCTGCGTCTTACCCAGTCGCGGAGGTTCGTGAATCTCCAGGCCAACGCCATGCCCGGTGGAATGAGTAAAGAACTTGTCCAGCTTGGCCCGTCGGAGTACCTGACGCGCCGCGTGGTCCACAGCGCCGGCGGTTGTTCCTGGCTTTACGGCGGCGATTCCCGCTAGTTGCGCCTCCAGAACGGCGTCATACCATCGGCGCTCTTCGCGGCTGGCGTGGCTCAGATGTACGGTTCGGGTCATGTCGGAGCAATAGCCTTGCAACACGACGCCGGAATCGACCACCACAAATCCGCTCCCGGGGATTGGCTGGCTGGAGGCCCGGCCATGTGGCAGAGCGGAGCGCTTGCCTGCCGCGACAATTGTGTCGAAGGCCATGCCGTCGGCCCCTCCCCGGCGCGCGGCAAACTCCAACTCACCGGCAACCTCGGACTCCCGCACGCCCACCCGTATTGATCGCAGCGCGTGTTCGAAAACTGCGGCCCCCATGTTCACCGCTTCGCGTATGATGCGCAGCTCGTGAGCGTCCTTAATCATCCGCTGGCCCATGATCAGGCCGGAGGTCGGCTTCCACGAAATCTTCTTGCCGGCCAGCTTGCGCATCTCAGCTGCCGTTGCTACGGAAGTGTGGTCGCTTTCGAAGCCGATAGCTGCCGCCTTTGCCTCGCCAATCAACTTGCCGGCCGCCTCTAATAGCTGCCCCTTGGCGATGACCACGCGTGCGCCCCCCACTTCGTCCCGCGCCTGTTCGGTGTAGCGCCCATCGGTGAAAAAGACACGGCGTCCGCCGAGGAAGAGCAGTAGTCCGTTGCTCCCGGTATAGCCGCACAAATAGCGGAGATTGGCCGGATGCGTCACCACAAAGCCGTCTAGCCGCTCAGCGTCCAGCGTCTGTTGGAACATCTTCTGACGGGTTGGGTAGTCCATTGTTCCTCTGGCGCTCGCGGCCTACTGTGTCAACTTAAGCGGTTCGGTGGTCTGCTTGCTGGCGCGGTAAATGTGATGATGACTGGGATGATGCGCCGCCGCATCCAGCCGAACATAATATGTTCCCGTACCTGGCCCTGACCCAAACGGAATCACCGGGCTGGTGCTTCCGCCGGCGAGCGTGAAGTGTTGATAGCCCAGCGCCGTCGCCCGGCCGATCTCGTTCACGGCGACGATGACCACCGTTAAATCGAAGTCCTCAGTCGTTTGATTTGAAACCACGGCGGAGCCGGAAATTGTACTGCCACTGACCTTGGGCGGTTCCTTCCACTCCACGGTAAGCCCGGCGATCACATGGATGGTGACATCAGTTTGGATCTGGAATTTTGGAATGCTGGAGTCGACCACCACCACGGTGACGCGGTAATCGCCGGGAGTTGTCGGTGTCCCTTCGATCTTGCCGGAATGCGGGTGCAGCTTGAGTCCGGGCGGAAGGTCGCCGCCTGCCACGTGCCAGGTATAAGGCTGAATTCCACCGGTCGCAGCCAGACACAAAGTAGCGGTCTGCCCCACGATAGCGCCCTGAGCCGGAACCGCCTGGATCTGAAGAGTCTGGCCGGCTGCGGCACAACTGGAGAGAATGACAATCAGGGCGAGCAGGGAAATCCGCATGAGAAGACATTATAGGGGCTGGAGGCTTGCGGCTCGCGGCTGGGATCGCATTCCGCCGGAAACGTGCCTTGTGTCGCGCCTCTCTTACGAAACGCCCGTCCAGCGTATATCATCGTTTGTTCAGCCGGAAATAGGGTGGCTGACCAGAAAAACCATACTATTCGGCTCCATCGGCCAATGAGAGCGAAGAGCTGCGAGCGAAGAGCTAACCATGCCCAATGACCGCAAAATTCGAGTTCTTGTCGCGAAGCCCGGCCTTGACGGCCACGACCGCGGCGCCAAAGTGATTGCCCGCGCTCTGCGCGACGCCGGCATGGAGGTCATCTATACCGGCCTGCGCCAGACCCCCGAGATGGTGGTCACTGCCTCGCTCCAGGAGGACGTGGACGTGATTGGACTCAGCATTCTTTCCGGCGCGCACAACGCAATTGTGCCACGCGTGATCGAACTGCTGAAGGAAAACCATATGGACGACGTTCTCTTGCTCCTCGGCGGCATCATCCCGGACCAGGATGTCGAGACGCTAAAGCAGCAAGGCGTGGCGGCGGTGTTTCAGCCGGGCACGCCGATGGACTCGATCATTGAGTTCATTCGCGCCCATGTGAAGCCGCGCGGCGTTACGGCGACTGCCTGATTACTCCGGCACGACTAGAATGTTTTGTACCCGACCTCGCATCGGCTTGACCGAGAGGCGAGGCGAATTCTTTGCTGCGAGGCTGTATGCGTAGTCTCTGTTCCTTGTTGTTTCTGTTTGTTGCTGTCCTCTCCGTAGCCCAGACCGCGACGTCGAACTCTTCTCCGTCTTCGGAATTCCCCAAAGAGATTCCGAGCTTCGATCTGTCGGCCATCGACAAGACCATCGACCCGTGTGTGGACTTCTATCAGTACTCCTGCGGCAATTGGATGAAGAACAATCCCATTCCGGCGGACAAATCAAGCTGGGGACGCTTCTACGAACTGCGCGAGCGCAACATTTACATCCTGCACGACATTCTGGAGCAGGCGCAGGCGTCCAGTAAACACGACGCGATCGAGCAGAAAGTTGGCGACTACTACGCAGCCTGCATGGACGAGACGGTAGTCGAGAAACGGGGCACCGAGCCGCTCGCGTCAACCATGAGCGCCATCGCCGCGGTCAAGACAAAGCCGGAACTCATTTCGCGGGTCGGAGCGATGCAGCGCGACGGAATCAACACGCTGTTCACCTTCGGGCAGATGCCCGACATGCATGACTCCCGCGCGACCATCGCCAACCTGGACCAGGGCGGACTGACCCTGCCCGACCGCGATTACTACATCAAAGACGATGCCAAGTCGGTGGAGACGCGGCAGAAGTATCTGCAACACGTGCAGAAGATGCTGGAACTGATGGGCGACAAGCCCGACGCCGCCGCTGCGGAAGCCAAGACCGTGCTCGCGGTCGAAACTGGCCTGGCAAAATCTTCGATGGACCGCACGGCTCGCCGCGATCCCAAGACCCGCGACCACATGATGGAAACTGCCGAAGCGGTTACGCTGGCGCCCAACTTCGAACTTGCCGAGTATTTTGTGAACAGCGGCGCGCCCAAATTCACCAACCTCAACGTGAGCAATCCTGACTTCTTCAAGGAAGTAAACCAGCAGCTCAGCAGCACTTCGCTTGATGACTGGAAGACCTACCTGCGGTGGCGCGCGCTCGACACCTATGCGCCGATCCTGCCCAAGGCCTTCGTCGACGAGGATTTCCAGTTCAACGGCGTCTACATGTCTGGCCAGAAGGAGATTGAGACGCGCTGGAAGCGCTGCGTGAAGTCTACGGACCAGAACCTGGGCATGGCGCTGGGGCAGCTGTATGTGGATAAGACATTCGGTCCAGAAGGTAAAGCGCGCACGCTAAAAATGGTGCAGGCCATCGAAGCGGCCATGCATCAGGACATTGGGCAGTTGACCTGGATGTCCGACACGACCAAGCAGAAGGCCTATGAGAAGCTCAACGCCATCGTCAATAACATCGGCTATCCCGACAAGTGGCGCGACTACAGCACTGTCGTGGTGAAGCGCGACGACTACGCCGGCAACGTGACCCGCGCGAGCGCCTTCGAGGTGCAGCGCCAGCTCAACAAGATTGGCAAGCCCACCGACAAGAAGGATTGGGGCATGACTCCTCCGACAGTGAACGCGTACTATCGCGCGAACATGAACGACATCAACTTCCCCGCCGGCATTCTGCAACCGCCGTTCTACGGCAAGACCATGGACGATGCCGTGAACTACGGGGCTATCGGCGTGGTCATTGGTCACGAGTTGACCCATGGGTTCGACGATCAGGGGCGCAAGTACGATGCTGACGGGAATCTTAAGGACTGGTGGACGCCGGAAGATGCCAAGGCGTTTGAAGAGCGCGCCAGTTGCACCGCCGACGAGTATTCGGGCTTTGTTGCTGTGAAAGACGATAAAGGTGAAGTGAAGCTGAACGGCCGGTTGACGCTGGGCGAGAATACTGCCGACAATGGCGGTCTGAAGCTGGCATACATAGCGCTGACGAACATTATCGGCAACACACCGGTTAGACCTATCGACGGCTACACGCCGCAGCAGCGTTTCTTCATTGCCTACGGACAAATCTGGTGCCAGAACGTGACCGATCAGCGGGCGCGGCAGTTGGCCATTATCGATTCTCATTCACCCGGACGCTGGCGGGTGAACGGAGTGGTGCAGAACTCAGCGGCGTTCGAGGAGGCGTTCGGGTGCAAGGCCGGCCAACCCATGGTCAGCAAGAACGCCTGCCGGGTCTGGTAGGCCGCAGGAGCTAGAATCAAGTTGAATGACCATAGGCCCATCGCCAGCCGCTGCAACCGTTGACTCGCGTCTTTCCGTCTGGCTTTCCTACGGCGTCCTGCTGGCGGGCCTTGGTGCTGCGGTCGCGTCGGCCTACATTGTCATCTCCACCTATTCGCCGCTGCCGCACTGGGACGAGTGGTCGCTCTTCGATCATCTTGCTACGGGCAAAGGCTGGTCTTGGGCGTGGTTGTGGGCGCAACACAATGAACATCGAATCCTGGTCCCGAAGATTTTCTTCCTTCTCGATGTTCAGTTCTTTCACGGAGCTCAAGCCTTTCTGCTGGCAAGCATCTTCCTGATACAACTGCTGCAAGCCGGGCTGCTCAGCTACAGTCTTTGGACTCTGGGCGGGATGCGAGGCTCGGCCTGGAGAACGGGAACGGGCCTGATTGCCTATTGCATTCTCTGTCCTACGCAGCAGGAGAACCTGATCTGGGGCTTTCAATTGCAATTCGTGGTGCCGGCGGCGATGGCCACGCTGGCGGTCCTCAGCCTGCTGCTGCGCTATCGCAACTCCGCCGAGAATAAAATCGCCGAATCCTCACTGCTGCTGCCGCTCGCGGCCGCAGCGGCGACGGTTGCAACCTGGTCATTGGCCAATGGGATGCTGCTGTGGCCGTTGTTGCTGCTCACCGCACTGTTGCTCAGGATGAGACATTCGGTGTCGCTGGTCCTGGCGCTCTGCGCTGCGGCAAACATCAGCCTGTATCTGTATCACTATCACCGGTCATCGCCGCAAAACGGAATTGTGCCATCCTTTCCGGCGATGGGCGGCATATTGCGGTATGTCGCTGTGTATTTCGGAAGCACCTGGGTCCGGCACTCCAGCGGGTTGGTCGCGGTTGTCGTGGGGGCGGCTGGCGTTTGCGCCGGCCTGGCGATCCTTGCTTCGGTTGTCTTACAGCGTGGGACAAGATCGCTTTTCCTGCTTGAGCTTTCCCTGTTGATGCTGTTTTGCCTCGCGACTGCGGCCATCACTGCGTCCGGGCGATTGTATCTCGGCCTGGAGCAGGCCACGGCCTCACGTTACCAGACCTTCGCGCTTCTCTTCTGGTGCAGTCTGGGGCTGGCGCTGCTATTTTACGCATCCAGAAGTCGTACTCAGTGGTACATCTTGTCTACGTTTCTTCTGGCGGTGATGTTGGGCTTCGCGACCCAGGTCCGGTTGCCGCTTATTGATGCGCAATGGCATCAGCTGCGGTTGCGCCTGGTATCGCTGGCTTTGTTGACTGGGGTTCAGGATCCCGCGACGCTGGCGGAAGCCTACCCTGATCCGCGAGCCGTGCTGCGAGCTGCGGAATATATGAAGCAGCATCGCCTCTCGATTTTCGCCGGTGATTTGTACTCGCAGGTGGGGCAGCCTTTGGATGCCATGTACCGAATACGCCCCGCCTCCGAGTGTTCCGGATACGTTTCCTCGTCGCAAGTCGTGCCCGCCGACGATGGGCGAGGTCTGCGCATGACGGGCTATGCCTGGGACAATAGGCAGAACCGTCCGGCGCGAACGATCGTCGCAACTGTGGACGGACGTATCAGCGGGTTAGGTTCGACCCTCGCGATCCCGATGAGTTTCCCGGCGACGAGTCAGCAGGCCGATCCCGCACGGTTCGGCTGGATCGCTTTCGTTCACGATAGGTACGCTACGAGCAGCGTGGAGCTATACGCTGTAGTTGGCAAAGACAGCCTGGACGTCTGCCCGTTCGCGCAAGCTTCGTTCCAGCCGCCAACTTGGTAAAATCAACTTATTCGCAGATCCGGGTTGCGTGGGGATTTTCTCTTTGCCGTTGCAATTCACAGAGAGCTACGACGTAGTAGTGGTGGGCGCGGGTCATGCCGGTTGCGAGGCCGCCATGGCTGCCGCGCGCATGGGCCTGAGGACTGCGCTGTACACTCTCAACCTCGATCTCATCGCGCAGATGTCGTGCAATCCCGCGGTTGGCGGCATTGCCAAAGGACACCTGGTGCGCGAAGTGGACGCGTTGGGCGGCATTATGGGCGAGGTCACGGACGCTGTCGGCATTCAGTTCCGCCTGCTGAACACTTCGCGCGGGCCGGCCGTGTGGTCGCCGCGAGCGCAATGCGACAAGCAGCAATATCGCCTGAAGATGCGGGAGATGCTGGAGGCGGAACCGAACCTGCACATCAAGCAGGCGGAAGTGGCGGAAATAGTTGTTGAGCCGCGAGCTGCGAGCCGCGAGCTACTGGCTAATGCGACGGGAGCCGGCTGTGACGATAGGGGTCCTTCGACTCCGCTTCGCTCCGCTCAGGATGACACGGCGGATGGATTTCCCTCTGGCGAAGAGCGAACAGCGGATAGCGAAGAGCGCATCGTCCGCGGCGTGAAGCTGCGCGATGGCCGCACGGTCGGTGCCCAAGCCGTCATCATTACTACCGGGACGTTCCTCAACGGGCTGATCCATTGCGGCGAGCAGCAATATCCGGCCGGCCGCAGCGGCGAACCGCCCGCCGTGCTGCTTGGCGAGGCGCTGAAGAACCTCGGCCTGCGCGGCTGTCGCCTAAAGACCGGCACGCCACCGCGTCTGGATGGCCGCAGCATCGATTGGTCGAAGTTCACGGTGCAGCCCGGCGACGAAGATCCCACGCCGTTCAGCTTTCGCACCAGTCGCGTGGCCCATCACGACAAGCAGGTGCCCTGCTACATTGCCTTCACCACGGCGGAGACGCATCGCATCATCCGCGAGAACGTGCACCGCTCGCCAATGTACAGCGGGCAGATCCAGTCGATCGGACCGCGCTACTGCCCGTCGATTGAGGACAAGATCGTCAAGTTTCCCGACAAGGAGACGCACCAGCTTTTCCTTGAGCCCGAGGGCCTGAATACGCACGAGATCTACGTCAATGGCATGAGCACGTCGCTGCCGATCGACGTGCAACTCGCCGTCATTAAATCAATTCCCGGTCTTGAGAACGCCGAGATGCTGCGGCCGGGCTATGCCATCGAGTACGACTCCATCGATCCGACCGAGCTACAGCGCACCCTGGAAACCAAGAAGGTGGAGCGGCTTTATCTCGCCGGACAAATCAACGGCACCAGCGGCTACGAAGAAGCCGCGTGCCAGGGACTGATGGCCGGGATCAACGCCGCGCTGAAGGTGAAGGGCGAGGCGCCGCTGATCCTTGACCGCACCGAAGCCTACACGGCGATCCTGATCGACGACCTCATCAGCAAGGGAACGAACGAGCCGTATCGCATGTTCACCTCGCGCGCTGAATTTCGCCTGCACCTGCGCATTGACAACGCCGACCGCCGGCTTACGCCGCATGGCCGGCGGGTGGGACTGATTCGCGATGCCGATTGGAACGACCATCTCGCCAAGCAGGAGCGCATGAAGGGGTTGCGCGAACTCCTGGAGCGGACGCGAGTGAATGCGGAAATAGCTGCGAGCTTCGAGCCACGAGCCACGAGCGAGAACCCTGTTTCGAGTTTCGAGTTTCAAGTTTCGAGTGGAAGCGGCGTTTCGGACGGCGACCGGCCCGAGCTCTCGAAGGTTGGCGGCTCAGTTCTGGGGCTCACACTCGCGCAGCTATTGAAGCGGCCTGAAGTGGGGATTGAGCAACTTGCTCCCGTGCTGGCAAGGCTGATGCCTGGCTTTTTCTTTCCACGAGACAACGGCGATTCTGGCCCTTTGCTCGAAGCTCGAAGCTCGATGCTCGAAGCTCGAAGCTCGAAGCTCGAAGCTGCCGTCCGCAACGAGCTGAAATCGGTTGAAACGGAGATCAAGTACTCCGGTTATCTGGAGCAACAGACAAAGGCCATCGAGCGGCTGAAGCGCTCGGAGCAGCGCATGATTCCCGACTGGTTCGACTACGGCAAGGTCTCAGGACTCTCACGCGAGATGAACGAGAAGCTCACCCGCGTGCGCCCGCAGACGCTAGGACACGCCAGCCGCATCCCCGGCGTGACTCCCGCCGCCGTCTCCCTCATCAACGTCTACATTGAGATCCAGGCGCGGCGCCAGGCCAGCGCCACTACGCAGCCCTGACGACGTCTGTGGGGTTATTTTTCGCGGCGCCTGTTATGCTTCTGGTTTTGGAGAAGCCTGATGCGTACGCACGCCATAGCTCTTGCTCTTCTGTTCGCCTTCACCAACGTTACCAATGCGCAAAGCGCGCGGCATCCATTCAGCATTGACGACGCGGCGACGCTGCATCGCGCCCGGGCGGTCGCAGTTTCGCCGGATGGCAAGAGCGTTCTCTATCGAGTCAGCTTCGGTGGGCAAAAGGGCCCGGGCAACACGGAATGGCATTTGATTGCGACCTCCGGCGGCGAGTCCCGCCATCTCAACATCCCGGAGCAATTCAAGCCGTCAGGTTTTACCGGGGACGGCAAGGCGCTTTATGGAACCCTGGAAGCGAACAAAACGGGGCAGCTGGCGACACTGCCGCTGGCGCCGGCGGATACTCCAGCCGCCGCTGCCGCAACGCCGATACCGCTTACCGCTTTGCCCAGAGGAATTCATACGGCCGTGATCTCACCCGACGGTCGTCGTTATGCGATTCTGGCCGACCCGCGCCTGCCTGATCCGCTGGCCGATATACATGGGGTAGTCGAGGCCGAACCCACCAACATCTATGTAGTCAACGCCGATGGCAGCGGTGGCGCGTGGTGGTGTCCCACATTGCGGGACGTCGCAGAGGAAGGCATTGCGTGGTCGCCCGACAGCAGTTCTCTTGCAGTCCTGTCGCAAACGCCGAAGATCGGATTTCACTTCATCCATTCCGACCTTGATGTGTGCACTGCTTCTGCTACCCATCACGTAGCCACCACCGACAACGCTAGCTCAGGCATTGGCTGGATCAACGGAGGCAAGGACCTTGTTTTCCTGAGCACGACAACCCAGGTACTGACGCCCGACCACGTCTGGACTGTGGCCGCCGGCGGCACGCCGCAGGACCGCACGCCAGACTTGCCGGCCAGCGCCATCCATCTGGAGGTTGACCCAATGGGTAATGCCTGGGTCTGGGTGGCTCGCGGCGTGCAGATGGAGATCGACGCCTTCAAGGACGGCTCGCTGACGCCCGCGTACAAGTGGGCCGGCGGCGACGTGGACAGCATAGTCACGCCGCAGATCGCCTCCGCTCCCAGCGTGCGCGTGTTCACCGTGGCCGATCCGCAACATGCCGCCAACGTGGCCATTGCAAACGGCAGCACGCTGCAACGAATCACGAGTGAAGGCGATGATCAGCTGGCGAAGATCGCGTTGGGCGAAGTCCGCGCGGTCCACTGGAAGAGCGCCGAGGGCATTGCGCTGGAAGGAATTGTTACCTTTCCGGCAGATTACAAAGCTGGCCAGAAATACCCATTCATGGTCCTGCCTCACGGCGGCCCTGAAGCCAATGACACGCTGGGCTTCGACTGGTTCACCAGACCGTTCGCCGGCATGGGTTACGTGGTGTTGCAGCCAGAGTATCGCGGCTCGACCGGCTACGGCAGCGAATTCCTGAATGCTATTTATCAGCACTTCGGGGATCGCGCTTATCGCGATGTGGACAGCGCTACCGACTATGCCATCGCTCAGGGTTGGGCCGATCCCAAGCGGCTTACCATCTTCGGCTGGAGCGCCGGCGGCTTTATGACATCGTGGACGGTGACCCAGACGAACCGCTACAAGGCCGCGATTGAGGGCGCGGGAATTACTGACTGGCTCAGTTTCATCTGGACCAGCGATATACAACAATTTGATTACGACGCTCGCTGGCCGGACAAAGATCCGGAGGCGTTTCTGGTCTTCTCCGCGGCGGTGCATTCCGAGAATGTGACCACGCCGTTGCTAATCCTGCACGGTGCGGCCGATGAACGGGTCCCAACCTATCAGGGGCGCGAGCTATTTGAAGTTCTGGCGGCGCGGGGCAAAACCACGCGCATGGTTACGTATCCCGGCTCGCCGCACTTTCCCACGCAGTGGGAGCAGATTCACGATGTCTTTCGTGAAATTGCCGCATGGCTGGCGCGCTACAATCCTTAAAGGCAATCCTGTCTAAACATAGCTTATGCAGATTCAGGAACTCGACTTTTTTCTCGACTACCTCGACAAGGTACAGCAGCGCACAATGCGTGTTGTTCGATGCATCCCTTCCGACAAGCTGGACTGGCCTTACCGTGAAGGAAAGTTCACGCTTGGCGATCTGGTGCGGCACATGGGGGCGATTGAGCGTTACATGTTCGGCGAAACCGTTCAAGGCAAACCCAGCCGATACAAGGGGTGCGGCAAAGAGCTGGCGGACGGTCTGGAAGAAGTTATTCGATTCAAAGAGACCATGCACCGTGAGACGGTGGAGATTATTCGCCAGCTCGGAGAAGAGGGAGTCAACCGCAAGTGCACTACGCCTGATGGCGCTTCCATAACGGTGTGGAAGTGGCTGCGACTGATGGTGGAACACGAAATCCACCATCGCGGTGAAATCTATTTCTATCTCAGCCTGCTGAATGTGCCGACGCCACCGCTCTACGGCCTGACCTCGGAACAGTTGATCGAGCGCGGAACACGGCATTAAGGAAACCCTGATCAAGTCAGGGCGAACTCCCTCAGCGGCCAAAGCCGGTCCCATTTGTTCGCCTTTACTGACCGCCTGAAGGCGGGCCCTTTCAAGGCATACCTAATCAGAGCTTCCCCCCAAAGTCGCTAAGCTACTTCGCCGCGCCGGAGTGGAAATATTGCTTGATCATGGGAATGATTTGCTCCCACCAGGCTCCTTGCCAATTAACCGCACGCTTGGGCAGCGCCTGTACCTTGGTCGTGCATGCGTCGGCCTTGGCCGTATCGCCCATCTCGCGATAAATGATGGCCATATTGTTGAGTACTTGAGTACTCTGGTCCGCATTCCACGCCTCTTTCAGCACCTTCTTGTAGTAGTCGAGGGCGACGTCGAGGTTGCCGTGCGCTTGCTCATAGCCAGCGATACTCAGATTGATAAACGGGTCGGTAGGTTCGATGGCGGCGGCGCGAAGGAAGTGCTGGATGGCTTCGTCGTGCCGTCCGGCAGCGTCCAGCGCGCCGCCCCAAAGGTATTCCGCCTTCCAGTTTCCGGTGGTGACCACTGCCGAGTGCGACCACAAGCTTATGTCGTCTTGCCAGTAGCCGATCTGGCGATACGTGACCGCCGCCAACGCGGCAAGAACTACGATGCTGACGGCTGGGAGCAGCGCCTTGGGCAAGTGGCGTTCGGCGGCCCAATCGGCCACACCCCAGCAGATCATCAGGAAGAGCCCGATGAAGGAAACGTAGGCGTAACGGTCAGCCATACCTTGTACGTCGGCTTGCACCAGGCCGATGCAGGGAACCAGCATGATGAGGAACCACAGCCATCCCACAATGTAGTACCTGTGCCGCCGGGCGCGCGCCGCCAGCACGGTAATGATTGCCAGAACGGCGATTGAGGTCCACACCTGCCACCAGTGCAGGTACTTTCCGGGATGCGGATAATAGAGTGCAAGGTTTGTGGGCCAGAACGCTTTGCGTATGTAACGGGTGTAGGAGACGAGGGCGTTCTCAATTCTGATCCACAGCGTGTAAGGTTGCTGTTCCCCGGCAACGTGCTGCGCGATCATGGTGACGCCGGCGTCGACGATGCAGATGAAGAATAGTGGGAACTTTTCTTTCACCAGCCACCACAGGCTCTTTGCCGGGATGCCGTTGGGCGCCGCCGGAACATCGCCGGCGAACATCCGCTGTAGCGGCCAGTAATCCCACAGCAGCAGGACGAGCGGCAGCATGATGATCTGCGGCTTGCTCCACAGTCCAAGGATGAACAGCGCCGTCACCACGATGTAGCGGCCGACGCCCGGCTTGCTGGCATACCAGCGATACGCGGCCAGCGCCAGCAGGCAGAACAACGTGCTCAGCATCGTCTTACGCTCCGCTAGCCAGGCCACGGATTCGACGTTGAGAGGATGCAGCGCGAAAAGCGCAGCGACCATGAGGCTGCGCCCAGCGTAGCCGGTCGCCCATTTCAGCACCAGGAACAGTAAGACCGCATCCAACGCGTGCAGAAGCACGTTCTCGTCGTGATGAGGAGCCGGGTCGAAGCCAAACAGCTGGATATCGAGGGCGTGTGACACCCAAGTCAGCGGATGATAATTGCCAGCGTAGCCATGCGTGAAAGCCCAGAAGACTGCTCCGCCGGTCAGGCCGTTCGCGATGTGCGGGTTCTGGGTGACGTACTTGGGATCGTCGAGGTTGGCGAAGGGGTGGTCGTGCACCGGCGAGTACACCGCAATGGTGACGATGGCCAGCAGAAGGCCGAAAAGAGCGGTCCGAAGAGCCGAGTCTTTGAAGAGAAACCCAGGTTGCGCTGCTACTTGAGGTTCGACGCCAACGGAAGCCACATGTCCCCCTTGCCCGCGAAGAGTATATCCGATAGGTTTCCGCGACGTGAACAATTCGGCGTTGAGCGGCGACTGGGTTCCCAGAATGGCTGCGACGGTTTTCCAGTGAACGCCTAGGTGCGTTGTCCAATCATAAGCACTCGTGCTGTGCTCAACGGAACGGGAAGCGGGTTTTGCCACGTCCATTGTTCACTGCTGAGTGCTCGCGGCGCTTTCGTTTGGCCGGCGCTGATGAACAGACACAGCTTCCCACCTTGCCTGACCAGCGACGCCGCGACCGGCAAAGCGCGCTGGAATTGTTCCACTGCGCGCAGAGTCACGAAGTCGGCGGTTTGTCCCCACTGCTCGGCGCGACCGCAGAAGACCTGCGCGCGGTCCAGCTTCAGGGTTCGCAAGAGTTCGCGAAGGAATGTCGCCTTCTTGTTCTGCGATTCGATAAGCGTCAGCTCGATCTGCGGCGCCCACAACTTGATGGGGATACCAGGAAAGCCCGCGCCAGAACCGAAGTCGGCCAGAGTGATTGGCTTCGTAGCTTTCAGGTCAAGCATTCGCGCCGCGAATAACGACTCGCCAAAGTGCCGGGTTACGATTTGCTCAGGATCGCGGACGGCAGTCAGATTTATGCGCGCATTCCAGCGCAGCAGCAGATCAAGATAGAGGCGGAACTGCTCCAGCATCCCGGCGGGGAGTTCGGCATCGCCGGTGAAAGGGCGCAGCAGTTCGGCAATGCGGGCGGGATCCATTCGAGGTTATTGGGGGAGATCAAGATTCCCGCGCGAGGTGTATTCCTCCGTCGCACCGAAGAAGCGTTCCACTTCTCGCACATCGGAAGTGCGGCCGTATTTGGGCAAGCTATCGAGAAACACGCGCCCGTACTGCTTCTTCAGAATGCGATTGTCGAGCAAGCAGAGCAGCCCGCGATCGTGCAGGGAGCGGATCAGCCTGCCAAAGCCCTGCTTCAGAGAAATCACCGCGCTGGGCACCTGATACTCGTAGAAGGCGTTGCCGCCGTCGTCGTCAATGGCGCGGACGCGCGCGGCCACCACGGGATCGTTAGGGACCGCGAAGGGCAGCTTGTCAATGATGACGCAGCTTAGTTGTTCGCCCTGCACATCCACGCCTTGCCAGAACGACGAGGTTGCAAACAGCACTGCATTGGGCGTAAGGCGGAACTCCTCCAGCAGAGCGTTCTTGGGCGCGCTGCCCTGTAGCAGCATGGGGAAGTTGAGTTCGCCCAGCAGGCGCTCATAGAGCTGGTTCATCAGCGCGTAGCTGGTGAAGAGGCAGAAGGCACGCCCGCGCGTAATGTCCAGAAGTTGCCGAACCCGTTGTGAAGCCTGCTCCACAAAGCGCGCGTCGCGAGGGTCGGGCAGATCGGGAGGCACGTAGAGCAGCGCCTGGCTCTCGTAGTCGAAGTGCGACGGCACGATCAGCTCACGCGCATGCTGGATGCCCAGCCGGTTGCGGATGTACTCGAACTCTCCGGCTACGGCCAGGGTTGCAGAGGTCAGCACCGCCGACTCCAGATGCTCGAACAATACCTTCTGCAAGATCTGCGACACTGTGATGGGCGTGGCTTGGAGGAAGACATTGTGCTGCCCTCCGCGACGATCGCCGCGGCGATCAATCCAGAAAACGGTGTTGCGGTCCTGCGCTTCCAGGATGAAGCCCAGTTGTGTCTTCAGTTCGTCGACACGCCGCGCCATCGCGTGGACTTCGTCGGGTTTCTTGGGAATGGCTTGCAATTCCGTGTAGAGGTGCAGCAGCGCGTTCTGCAACCCGAGATATTCGTCGCCATTCTCTTCCAGAAATTCGGCGCGATTGTCGAAGGCGAAGCGGCCTTCGCCCGGTGGCAGCAGCGAAAAGAAAAACTGTGAATGTTCGCGCACGCGCGACGATGCCTGGAGCACATCCGCCAACGGAATGTCGGCGCGACGCAAGGTGTTCTCGACATCACGCAGTAATTCGTCAACCTTGAGGTTGGAGACGGTCACCCCGAAATAATCGGTGGCTACGTCTTCCAGTTCGTGCGCCTCATCGAAGACGACAATACCGGCGTCGGGCAGCACGCCCGCGTCTGCCGCGCGATCGGTTGCGGCCTTAATCGCCAGATCGGCGCAGAAGAGATGATGATTGACGATGATGATGTCGCTCTCGGCGGCGCGCCGCCGCATCTCGGTGATGAAGCAGCGGTCGAATTGCTGGCACTCGCTGCCGATGCAGCGGTCGGTGCGGGCGTCGAGTTTGGGCCACAGGTGGCTGGTTTCGGGCAGCTCAGAAAGCTCGGCGCGGTCTCCGGTCTCGGTGGTCTTCTCCCAATCGTTGATGATGCGGAAGTGGCTGATCTCCTCCAGTCCGTTCAACACCGGCTGCGCCGTGAGATCATACAGCTTCTTGCGACAAAGGTAATTGCCGCGGCCCTTCATATAGCAGACGCGCAAGTCGCCAAGGTGCTGCTTGAGGAATGGAATGTCTTTGAAAAAGAGCTGCTCTTGCAGGGTCTTTGTGCCGGTGGAAATAATGACGCGCTTGCCGGAGCGGATGACGGGCAGCAGATAGGCCAGGGTTTTCCCGGTGCCGGTCCCGGCCTCGACGATGAGATGGCGACGCTCCTGTAGCGCTTGTTCGACGGCCTCAGCCATCTGCAATTGACCGCGGCGAAACTCGTAAGCTGGATGGGTGCGGGCCAACAAGCCACCGGGACCGAAGAACTGGTAGAGCGAAGGCAAGCGCGCGGCCAGGGTTGCGGATTGTGAAGTGGAGGACACGGCGATGGGAACGTGTTCCTATAATAGCTGTTTGGGCAACCGCCGCAGAAAGAGTCTGAATGAGCCGCCGTGTGCAATTCGAAGTCAGTAAGTTCGCCAGCGAGGGTGAGCCGCCAATTGATGGAACCCTGGCTATCGTTGGCCGTCCCAACGTTGGCAAGTCCACGCTGTTCAACCGGCTAGTGGGCTCGCGCCGCGCCATTGTCGGCGACGAGCCCGGTATTACGCGCGACCGCATCTATGGCGAAGCCGAATGGGCCGGACGCAAGCTGCGGGTGGTAGACACCGGCGGCATCGTTCCCGACGACCAGGCGCTGATTCCGGCGGAGATCTTCCGCCAGGCGCGGGTGGCGCTGGAGGAAGCGGACGCGATTGTTTTGGTGGTGGATGGCCGGACCGAACTGGCCTCGCCTGACATCGATCTGGCGCGGCTGCTGTTGCGCACCGGCAAACCGCTGGTCCTGGCGGTGAACAAAATCGACACTACGGGGATGGAGCCTTACGCTGAGGAGTTTCGTAGCCTGGGGATCAAGGAGTTGTTGCCTATATCCGCAGAGCATGGAACGGGGGTCGCGGAGTTGCTGGAGTATGTGCTGAGCGTGATTCCGGAGCGGAAGACCGATTCCACCACGAGCGACAAACCGCACCCTCCGCTCGGGCTGAAGCCCCCGGCCGGGATTTCAAAACGAAAAGGCCGCAGGACTGCGGAGCCTCAACCGGAGAACGGCGAGGAGAGCGAGGCTGAGGAGGAAGCGCTGGACTCAGCGCGCGAGACCAAGGTTGCGATTATCGGACGTCCGAATGTTGGCAAGTCAACCTTGCTGAACGCGCTGACCGGAACGTCGCGGGCAATTGTCTCGCCGGTGGCGGGCACCACTCGTGATGCGGTCGACGAGTTGATGGAACGCGACGGCCACACTTACCGGTTCATCGATACGGCCGGCATTCGCCGCAAGGGCAAGACGGAGTTGATGGCCGAGAAGATGTCGGTGGTGATGGCGCGCAAGCATCTGGAGGCCGCGGATGTGGCGCTGGTGATAATCGATGCGACGGAAGGCGTTACTGCCAGCGACGCCACCATCGCCGGCTACGCTCACGAGAGCGGCCGGTCCGTGATTGTGGTCATCAACAAGTGGGACCTGATCACGGAGAAGCGAAGCGACGGCAAGCCGGCGGCGGACCGCAGCGTGTATGAGGAGCAAGTCCGGCGGCATCTCAAGTTCCTGGCGTACGCTCCGGTGGTGTTTGTTTCGGCGACGACGGGAAAGAACCTGGACAGGCTGTTCTCGACTCTGGAGCTGGTCGCACGGGAGCGCCGCAAGCGCGTCGGCACCGGCGAGATGAACCGCTTCCTCAGCCACATCGACTTTGAGCGGGCCTCGGTGCCCATAGCCAAGAGGGTGAAGATCTTCTACATGACGCAGGCGGCAGTCGCACCGCCGACATTCATTTTGTTTACCGACCGCCCGGTGAAGCTGCATTTTTCCTACCAGCGATTTCTGGAGAACCAGATTCGGGCGTCGTTTGGCTTTGTCGGCACGCCAATATGGATCAAGAACCGGGCGCGAAATGAATCTCCGGGAAAGAAGAAGTAGTCGTAGATGTGGGGAGTAGCAATACGCCTGACGGCGTTGGTGGATCGGGACTGTGCAGGGCGCTCCGAAACCTTGCGCGAATGTGGCCCCGGCAAGCCTTAAATTTGCCGATTCCGAACCCAGCCTCTACACTTAGGGCTTTCCTTTTGAAATAATTCGTAGTGCGCGTCCGTCGGCCTTCTGTGCCGGCGGGGAGGATACATGCAGCGGGTTCCAGCGGTTCGAGTGTTGAGTGCGGTCGCAGCCATTATTTTTCTGATGTGCCTGCCTGGATGTGGTGGCGGCGGCACCAGCGCGAGCAGCGTCGTGACTCAGGTCATCGTAACGCCCTCAACGATCTCCTTGAACGAAGGCGGAATTGTTACGCTATCGGCGGTTGCGGAGAATTCCGTGGGTACGGCGGTCGCAGCGGACATCGGCTTCAGCAGCAGTAACGGTAATATCGCTACCGTCTCTGCCGGCGGTCTGATTTGCGGAGGAGTCTGGGACGCGAGCTTCATTAACTGCAACGCCACTCTGGGCTCGGGAGGAGTTGGGGTGGTGACGATTACAGCGACGGCCACAGCGAATGGAGTCAAGGCCAATGCAACAGTCTATGTGCACGACCCAGTGGACCAGATAAACACCATCCTGGCGGACAGTTGCACCAGCATGGGCCAGCAGGTAAATGTCTACGCCCAGGTGCTAAGCACCTCGGCGCCGGGCTGCTCGCAGACTGCGCCCTGCGACATTACTTCCACGGTAGGTCCCATCGCTTTCGGCTCGAACGATCTCAGCATCGTATCGACCAATGCGGCGGGGCATTTGGTTGCGGTCGCGCCCGGAGCGACCAGTGTTTTCGCCAGCAATTCCGGGGTAAACGGCGTGGGTACCCCTTATACAACTTGCGCGGTAGCTAGTATCCAGGTGCACAGCTCCGCCGATTCCAACACGTCGTTCACTCTGGCTGCGGGCGGAACTCAGACGCTAACGGCCGATGTCTACGACACGATGAATCAGTACATCAAGCCAACGCTCACCTGGGGTTCATCCTCAACCGCGACGGCCACGGTTGCGGCGACCGGCACGGTGAACAATCCGGGGACGATTACGGCAGTGGCTCCCGGCACAGCGTACATCACCGCCTCCTGTAGCTATCCCAATTGCAACAAATATCTGCCACCGCAGTACAGTCAAAACGTGGTCACCGCGACCGTCAGCGGAGGAACTGACACCTCGGTTTACACCGCCAGCACCAACTCAACCATGCTGGTGCCGTTCAGTATCCAGACGGATACGCCGGGCACCGCGATTACCCTTCCCTATTATCCGAACTCGTTGATCGCCGATCCTGCCGGTGCCGGGGTCTACCTGGGTTCTGCCAGCGGCCTGATGGCAGTGAGCATAAGCACTGGAGCGGTCAGGACCTATTCCGTCAACGGAACGATTGAGGCAATCTCGCCGGACGGGACGCACTTGCTGCTGTCCGACACCGTCGATGGCTCGCTGAATTACTTCGATCTCAGCACTGGCACTCTAAGCAGCGCCCAGTCGGGGATAACTGCCATTTCGGCAGCCTACACTCCCGATAGCGGGTTCGTGGAATGGCTTTCCGGCACGCAGCAGCTTTTTGGTTTCGGCCTTCCCAGCGGAACGTCAGGCACGGCGGGATTTCCGACTAACACTACCGCCAATGGGCTGGATATCATGGCACAAGGTGGGCTGACCTACATCACCAGCGTCACCAGTTCCCCACCCTCTCAACAAATTTACGTCTACTCCACCTGCAATCAGAGCCTGGGACAGACCCTGACCGCGACTGCTCCTACGTTGATTAAGGCGATACCCAATGGAACGGGTGCGGTCGCGGCGGACTCGCCCAACATCGACGTGATCTCCACGCCCTCGACCGTGAGTGCCGGCTGTCCTATCAATCCTATCGACACTCCGAGCACAATTACGCCCTACGACTTGGGCGCAGGCAGCTTCACGGCCCAGCAAATGTTTGTCAGTCCGGACAGCACCCGCGCCTGGATTGTCAGTAACCTTCCCCAGATCCTGACGTTTTCTTTGCCAGGGCTAACGCCAACCAACATCCCTCTGACCGGAGGAGCGACGGCTTACAACGGCGGAATGACGATGGATAGCGCCAATGCGTATGTTGGCGCCAGCGATGGCACTGTGCATCGCATCCTCACCAGCGAGTTGAGCGATGTGGAACAAATTGCCGTCAACTTGAAGGATGCCAACGGCAACGTTACTCCGCCGAACCTGGTTGTCGTGGTCCCGTAAGCGCGAGCGTGGCGAAAATACCAGCCTGACGACGGGCGGGCGCGCTACTCTGGCGTGCCGCCCAGTAGTTCGAAGCGGCCGCTCCCGGCATCGGCCGCCGAGACGGAACCGTCGCCGATGTTATAGACCCAACCTTGCAGGGCCAGGTTCCCGCGTGACAATCCCGCGGCAACGGCGGGATGCGTCTGGAGGTTTTCCAACTGCGTCAGGACGTTGTACTCGGTCAGCAAGCGAAGCTTCTCTGCTGTGGGTGCGTCGCGATGATCGCGCAGCAGACGTTCGCGCGAAGCCAGCGAGTGCCGCATCCACCTTTGCAAGGCCGGCATTCCAGCGGCTTGTTCCGGTTCCAGCAGCGCTTTCACCACCCCGCAATCGGTATGTCCGCATACGATGATGAGCGGCACATGCAAAGCCATGACAGCGAACTCTACACTCGCGGTCACACCGCCCACGTGTTCGCTGTACTTGGGCGCGATGTTTCCGGGAGTGCGCTCAATGAAAACCTCACCCGGCCCGGTTTGCAGCAGCATGGTAGGATCGATGCGCGAGTCAGCGCAGGTAAAGAACATGGCAATCGGTTGCTGGCCATGCTTCAACTGTTCGAAAAGCCGGCGCTTCGCGGGATAAACTTCCTGTTGGAATCTCGCTACGCCGGTCACGATTTTCGCCAGCGCTTCCTGACTGTTCAAGGCAATCTCCATGATCGAATAGTCCTCGGCAGATGAGATTCAGCGGACTAAATGCCCCGAGCCAGCTTCTGTCCGCCGCAGCATCAAAACGCACTCCTTGCGGTAAAAGTGTGCTTTCCAAAACACCACAGGCTGCCACTTCAGATGCATGACCTTGCGTGTGTACTCCACGATTTCCCGAATGTCCTCGTCAATCCACACGTGGTAATGGATGCTGTAGTCGGATTGCAGAAGCTGCGTCAGTTGGTGATCGAACTCGGGAGTTCCCCGCCGACATCCTACAACGTGCTCGACCCAGTCCTCAAAATGCGCCTGCTTGTCGAAGGCGCTGTCATCTTCGTCCTCCGCGATCAGGTGTTGTAACGACGTGCGCGCTCGCTTCGCGTCGAAGGTGTATCGCTTGTCGGGAATCTTCAGCAGCAGCACTCCGCTCGGCCGCAGCACATCGTACCAGTGACGCAGCGCCGCCAGCGGAAACGGCAGATGCTCCAGAACATGGCTGGCGATCACGAAGTCCAGACTACGCGGCGCAAACGGCAACTGCATCGCGTCGGCAACGACATCAGGATTAACCACCGGCGCGCTGACTTCCGCATAGTGCTGCTGCAAGGCCTCATCCGGCAGGCGATCGACGTAATACACCTTCGCCGCGCGCGGGACAGGAAACTTGCGCCACAACGCTCCAATCTCAACGCCACGCCCGCGCAAATGTCGAGCCAGCAACCTGTTCTCCAGCCATCGCAGCGGCGCGCCTTTACCCATACGAACACTATAGAACAGCCGTTTTGGGCTAGCCCCAGTCAGCTGCCCCGGGTCTCGCGGTGTTCGAGACGAGAGGATGACATGGAAGCGCGTGAAGGTTGTGGTCTCAATCGGTGCTTCAGCTTTCTGGCGTTCAGTCGATTATTCCGACTGAAAGCAGCCAGATGGCGATATCGAAGATGGGATTCCCAGGTCTCGCACAGCGCGCGAGCCTGGGCCACCCGCCGAATGTGTCCCATGTTCGTTGATCATGGCGGCAGTTCTTGCCCGGACTGCTCAGCCACCATGTAGGCGGCGTACCAGTCGGGCCAGTTCGGATCTGCCTTGCCCATGCGCTTCTCGTGCTCGCCGTGAGCGGCCTCGGCACGCCGAAGCGCACTCGCCAGGTTGCTGGCGGAGCCGAAGGAAGTCGTGCCAGGTTCGCTTCGCTTGGGGTCCCGGATCATGACCTCCTGCATGTGCCAGGTGTTGCCGTCGGGATCACTGAACAAGGCCCGCGAGCGGTAGGAGAGACGCTGGGGATGCAGGCCGGGGCCGCGGCCTTCCGGGCCGTCGTGGAAGAACTCGCCGACTTCGACGCCGGCGGCGACCAACTGATCCCGGGCAGCCACGATGTCGGTTACAACCAGGAATGACTTGGCCGAACCAGGAGCGGCCGAGGTGAGGCCCTTGCCGAACTGGACCGAGCAGCAGGAGCCCGGCGGCGTGTACTGGACCAGGCGGAAATCTTCGCCGGCGGAGCGGTCAAAGTTGAGCCGCCATCCGATGCTCGCGTAGAACTCCTTCGCGCGATCGACATCCGCAACCGGGATGACGACGACCTCGAGCTTCATGTCAATTCTCGCGAGGCCTGCGTTTCCTGCTGCGCCGTTACCACCAGCTTCATTGGTGCTCATGGTTACCTCCTGTGCTCTGTGGGGACGTACCCGTATCGTCCTCGTCCGTCGGGCCAAGCGCAGTCATGTACTTTCCGAAGTTCAATTCGAAATCGCTGGGAACGCCGTAGCCCATACCGCGCACCTTGGCACGGCGTGCCTGCGCACCGGGCAAGGCCAGCAGCGGGAAGAACAGGTCGTTACTCGACTGGAGCTCGGCCGCGGTCGGCGTCCCGAAGCGATTGATCTGGGCCTTCGCTGCGGCCAGCGGTTCGCGGTCGAACGAGGTCAGACGGCGGGCGAGCGCATCTACAAACGAGTCGAGGTCAGCGTCGTCCAGCGCGCGGTTCACCCAACCATAACGCTCAGCGATATCGGCATCGAAATCGTCGGCGCTGAGGACGAACTCAAGAGCGCGCGAGCGGCCGACCAGGCGCGGCAGCCATTCCAGCGCTCCGCCGCCCGGAACCAGTCCGACGCCGAGCTCGGGATTGCCGAACAGGGCAGTTTGCCGGCTGGCGAAGCGCATGTCGCAGGCCAGCACGAACTCATTACCGATGCCGCGCGTGCGGCCGCGAATCTTGGCAATGCTCACGACTGGCGAGGATGAGAGGCGCACGACAAAGTCTCGCCAAAGGCCCAGCGCCTCTGGCCGTTCCGCTGCCTTCGCTACGTCGAGATGGGCGACGAAGAAATCGGGATTCGCCGACTGAAACACGACGACCTTTACGGACGAGTCGGCCTCGAGGGCGGTCATTAGCGCTCCCAGCTCGACGATTGTCGCGGGAACGAACATGTTGATGGGCGGGTTGCTGAAGGTGATCGCCCAACGGCCCGGATAGGTACGGTCGATGTTGAACTGCGAGTGGTCAGGCATGGCGCATCTTCTCCTCTCTTGTGGAAAAAAATACCGCAGTGATCTGAAGCCCGCGCGAAGCTCTTCTGAAAACAGTTGGGCTGTTTCCATGCCGCATAGTGGCCGCCTTCGCCGGCCTTATTGTAATAAATGAGTTTGTCGTATGCCCCGCTCCGTCCAACTTCGCGGGGCTTGATGGTTATCGCCCGATGCCCGAACACTCACCCTGCTAGACTGAATCCTCATGCCGGAAGCTACCAACTCCTTAGCGCACGCGTCGTCGGCCTATCTTCGTTCGGCTATGCACCAGCCCATCCAGTGGCACGAATGGGGTGAAGAAGCCTTCGCCGCCGCTCAACGCGAGAACAAACCCATCCTGCTCGACATTGGCGCGGTGTGGTGTCACTGGTGTCATGTCATGGACCGCGAGTCCTATGAGAACGCGGAAACCGCCGCGATCATCAACCGCGAGTTCATCGCCGTGAAGGTCGATCGCGACGAGCGCCCTGACGTTGACAGCCGCTACCAGCTTGCGGTGTCGGCCATATCCGGCACCGGCGGGTGGCCGCTTACCGTCTTCCTCACGCCCGATGGCCGCCCGTTTTACGGCGGCACGTACTTTCCGCCGATCGATCAGTGGGGACGTCCGAGCTTCACGAAAATTCTACAGGCCATTGCCGCCGCCTATCGCGAGCGCCGCGACGAGGTGCTGAAGTCCGCCGACGAAGCCATGAACGTGCTGAGCAATGCCGAGAGCTTCGCCGGCCGACAAAGCGAGTTTTCCCCGCGCCTGGTCGGCGTCATGGTGCAGTCGGCGCTGCCCATCTTCGATGAGAAACACGGCGGCTTCGGCGGCGCGCCCAAGTTTCCTCATCCCGCCGCGCTCGACCTGCTGATGGACTGGTATGTCCGCACTGGCGAGGAGCGGGTGGCTACCGTCGTCACCACCACGTTGACCAAGATGGCGCAAGGCGGCGTCTACGACCAGCTGGCCGGCGGCTTTCATCGCTACTCCGTCGACGAGCACTGGACCGTCCCGCACTTCGAGAAGATGGCGTACGACAACTCGGAGCTGCTGAAGAACTACGTCCACGGCTACCAGGTCTTCGGCTTCGAGTTCTACGCACACGTGGCGCAGGACATCATCCGCTGGATGGACGAGTGGCTCAGCGACCGCGCCCATGGCGGCTTCTACGCTTCGCAGGACGCCGACATCAATCTGGACGACGATGGTGACTACTTCACCTGGACTCGCGATGAGGCCAAAGCCGTCCTGAGCGATGAAGAATTCGAGGCTGCGGTTCTGCACTACGACATTGAGGCGGCGGGTGAGATGCACCACAATCCCGCCAAGAATGTGCTGTGGCTGCGGGCGATGCCGGAGGAGGTTGCCTCGCGCATGGGCGTTGATGTGGCCACGGCGCTCGATCTGCTTGCGTCGGCCAGGACGAAGTTGTATGCGGCGCGGTTGCAGCGGCCAACTCCGTTCGTGGACAAGACGGTCTACGTGAACTGGAACGCCATGTGCGTTTCGGCGTACTTGCAGGCGGCGCAGGTGCTCCCACGCCAGCACGCCAAAACCGGGCGCGCTGGGGACCCCGGTGGACTTGACGACGCGCGCAAGTTTGCGCTGCGCTCGCTCGATCGCATCCTGTCGGAGGCTTGGGACGGCGCTCGCGGCCTGGCTCACGTCATCGCCTATGCCGACCCCAATGCCGGCAAGCGCTTCGTCGCCGGCATGCTGGATGATTATGCCTTTACTGTGCTGGCTTGCCTCGACGCTTATGAAGTCACCGGCGACATCAGCTATTTCAACTTCGCGCGGCGGATTGCGGATGCGATGATCGCGCGCTTCGCCGACGCAAAATCCGGAGGCTTCTTCGATACGGAAGCCTCGCTGGAGGAAAAGCTTCAGCTCGGCGTGCTTTCGACCCGGCGCAAGCCGTTTCAGGATGCGCCTACGCCCGCCGGGAATCCCAGCGCCGCCATCGCGCTGCTGCGGCTTCACGCCTACACCAACGACGCGAAGTATCGTGAAGTGGCTGAGCTCACGCTGGCAGTCTTCGCCGGAGCTGCGGAGCAGTTCGGTATCTACGCGGGAACCTACGGGATCGCAGCGACCTGGCTGTCGCGTCCGCATACGCAGGTGATAGTGGTGGGAGAAAACGCGAGCGCCGCGGCACTGTTGCAGGCCGCGATCGCTCCCTTCGCCGTCAACAAATCGGTAGTGCATCTGACCGACAGCGAAGCCGTGGCGCAAAACCTGCCGCCGGTGCTGGCGGAAACCATTCCAAATCTACCGGCGCTGAAAGAGAAGAAGTCGGTGGGGATCGTTTGCACGAATTTCGCCTGCCAGCCGCCCGTGGAGAGTCCCGAGGAGTTGTCGAAGATTTTGCGAGACGCGATCACAGCCAAATGAAAGCCGCGCCGTTGCAAAGTCCTTGAAGTTTGCCATCTGAAGCGCGGCGAAACGGAGTCGAGGGATCGGCGGTTTCCTGGAAATCGCGAGAATCCAGAACTGCACCTGATTCTTGAAGAACAACCTCAGCAAGGCGAAACTCGCCTTAACCGGCTTTCACCAGATCGGCCGCGATGTTTTGTTTGGCGGAAGGCAGGGCCAGCAGCTTTCGCTCCCAGGGCAGAAAGCCCGTCCTGGTGATGCGTATGTTCCATTCGCCTGCGGCAAGCGGCACCTCGGCCGGAGTATGCCCCACGAACTTTCCGTCTATTTCGATTTCGGCGCCCACCGGATTCGAGAGGATCCTTACTACGGAAAAGTCTTGCTTCGGTGAGATCGACTCCTGCGGAGCAAACTCGAAGCTTGCGATGGCTTCGCGGAAAGTGTCGGGATCAAGACCGTTGCCGCGCAGGATCTCCGCGGCAAGACTGCCTTCCTCGCGCAACAAGCCGAGGAGCAGGTGGTGCGGGCCGATGTGCTTATGGGCAAGCCGCTCGGCCTCATCGGCGGCGTACGACAGGACGCGCTTGCTAGCGCTGGTCAAAGGGAGATCGACACTGGTTGACGTCTTGGGGCGAATTTCCGTGCGATCCTCGATCTGCTTGCGGATGTCAGCCAGGGTCGCATTCTTGATGAACCTGTCCGTGAGCTGCTTGTCTGCCCGGAAGACCCCGAGCAGCAGGTGCTCCGGCTCGATGTAAGGGTTGCCGTATTGGCTGGCTTCGTAACGCGCGCAGAAGATGGCGCGACGGCCGCTCCCGGTATAGCGTTCAAACATGCGCTTCCATCCTTGTCAGGACATGAATGTGAACAGTGTAGCGTCGAGGGCCTAGTTTAGGCGAAGTTGCGAAGGCCGTGGTAGTGATGCAGTTTCAAACAGCATTACCAAAGCTCTGTATCGAGAAAAGCTTTGTATCACGGCGCGACTTTAGTCGTGCCGACAAGCTATTTGTTTCTCCTCCCGAGCCGGCTTCAGCCAGCGACACTTGGCTTCGCTAAGGTGTCATCTCCCAAACGACACCATCGCCGTATGCTCCACCTTCATATGCGGTGCCGAAGAGATTGCCGCTCGCATCCAAAACTACCGCGCCGTAAGGAGCGGAACCATCGTTGCCGTCGGTAAAATCGTGCAAATCAGTAAGGGTCCACACCCCGCTGGAATTCGTCAGTTTGAAAAGCATGCCATACCCGTAAGCGCCGCCGCTGATCGCGGTGCCGAAGAGATTGCCAGCCGCATCCATCGTCAGGCCAGCTACTGGTTGACAACAGAAGGAGGAGAGCGCAGAAAAATGCCAGTTGCCGTTTGAGGGTGCTAGCTCAAAGGCGGCGCCACTCCCGCCTTGCGCCGTTCCGTAGATGCTACCAAATTGATCCATGATTAAGGTGCCTGCGGGGGCACAGCCGGTATCGTCATCACAGCCATTGCCGGTGTCAAAGTCAAACAAGATATTTTCCAACCAAGTCCCGCTGGACGGTATCAGCTCGAAGACCGTACCCCCCGCGTCACTGCCACCCTGAGAGGTAGTCCCGTAAAGGTTCCCCGCCGTGTCCAAGATCACGCCGCCGAGGGGGCTCTGCCCGTCACTCCCGCTCCCAAAGCTGTGGAGGACACTCTCCGTCCATCGCCCGCCTGGAGACGGGGCGAGGTTAAACACAACGCCGCACCCCTGCCCACTGCATCCTGTGCCGCCCCCATACAGGGTAGTTCCGTAGAGACTGCCTGCCTGATCGAAAGCTAAATTCCCAAAGGCCGGCCCGGAACCATCTGCGCCTCCCATAAATCTGTAGAGCACGGTTTCGTTCCAATAGCACAATGCCCGGCTGCATACCCTCGGCGGTGGAGCAAGTTCGAAAACCGTCCCATAACCTCCGGGGCCTCCGGACTGGGTGGTGCCATACAAAGCACCGTTCGGGCCGATGGTTACACCCGCCCAAGGGTCCGATCCATCATTTTCCCGGGCAAACTCGTAGATCGGGACCAGAACCCAACCGCCTGCGCTGAGCGTCATCTTGAAGACCACGCCGCCGTCACCGAGGCCGCCCTGGCTCGTCGTTCCGTACAGAGTCCCTGAGCCGCCGATAGTCAAGCCGGCAATAGGATTTTCACCGTCGTGCTGTCCAGTGAAAGTGTAAATGATAGTGAAGGTCTGAGCGTCAGCCGATTGTGTTGCCACAGCTGTGACTGCGATAAAGGCTGAAATAGCAACACAGGCGGCGAAGTTACGCATGGCTGCTCCTCTTGGAACGAAGTTAGGGGCGCCCATAGCGCCTGCGTGAGAACCGTACCGCGGCCCGGATAGCTTCATGCCGCCGCTTCGCGGCTAGTTTAGTCGATTATCAAGCTGATTGCCCCACCTGACCGGTCAGGGTGGAGTTTCGTAACAACCTCTTACGCGCCGGGCTGTTGTGGTGTCGCCGCTGCCGCGGCTCGGTCGGGTGGCTGGCCGTGGACGCGGACCTGAAGGTCCGCTCTACCGTGAAGTTAGGGGCGCCCCATAGCGCCTGCGTGAGAGCCGTACCGCCGTTCTGCGGCTCGCATTTTGTTCCACTTCGACCGGAGCCTCACGCCGCCGCTTCGCGGGTAGTTTAGTCGATTATCAAGCTGATTGCCCCACTTGACCGGTCAGGGTGGAGTTTCGTAACAACCTCTTACGCGCCGGGCTGTTGTGGTGTCGCCGCTGCCGCGGCTGAGTCGGGCGGTTGGCTGTGGACGCGGGACCTGAAGGTCCGCTCTACCGTTTTGCGCGTTTCGACCGATTGCCCCGATCTCGTCGGGTGCGGGGCTTCCCATTGTGGGAATTGTAGTTACCTTCGTTCTGGAAAATGGCTTGACATCTATGCCGCGTCGGGGTTCTGCCTATAGGCTGGTGTCAGGGTGCCAGCGCCCGAACCGTCTATGTGTGGCCGCTAATGACGGCGGACATGAGACGGAAAATGTTCTTTGAAAAATGGGACAGTCGTCGGCCGGAAGCTACAACGTAGTCTGGGCTCTGTCGACACCCCATTGTTCCGCCCCTGAAGGGGCTCATATTCTAAGAGAGCCTACCCAGCACTCCGCCTCCCCAGCACTCCGCCTCCCCAGTTCGCCCAAGAGCGGCGAACCGGGGAGGCGGAGTGCTGGGCTATCCTGTCGCCGTCCCGCTTTGCGGGACTCGATTACTGGTGTATCGAACTTGCTCGCAGATCACGCATTCACAGGCCCGCTGAAAAAGTCGGAACAGCAAATCCCTCGCGGCCTGATACCACCCTAACAAGCGCAAACAGCGGCGCTTGTCGGGGACCCGGTTTTCGGCCGTTCGGATGACAAAAATAAGCGGCTTATCGGCACGACTGAAGTCGTGCCCTGTTACAACGCGACTTTTTTAAGTAGAGAGCCTACCCAGCGCTCCGCATTCCCAGTTCGCCCCTTCGGCTTCGCTCAGGGCAGGCTCCGCGGCAAATCGGGGGGCCCGGCTGCGTGCTGGGCTATCCTGTCGCCGTCCCACTTTGCGGGACTCGATTGCTGGTTATCGAACTTGCTCGCAAACCCAGCCTTCGAGCGTGACGCAAGGAAGTCGACAGCGCCACATAATCTTCGCCTTGGCGGCCATGGATGGTGCAAGATATTGATTCCAAAAGACAAAGCATCGTCCTTTGTTATCAATATTTTGCGATGTGCCCGGGCAAGCTGTTGATCAGATGCAGGTTACGTCCGTACGTAAGTCTCGCGTTTTTAATATTTTACGGGCAAGATATTAAAAACAAAGATTTTGGGTTATGGGGGGAGGGGGGTATCTAGAGGCCAGCAGGAAACTGGTGATCTCCTCAGCCGAGTGCCACCGTTCAAGCGAAGCTTGAGCGGGTCCTTTTCGGTGGTGCGAACGAGAATCCCCACTCAAGGCAACTACGGCCTTGAATGGGGCACCCACTTTTTTTCTCTCTACCGTTGATCGCCGAAAGCAACTTATAGAGCAGGCGTTCCGCAGAACTGTTCAAACGCTCTCTTCAGCTCGGAGGCGATGGCAGCGGGGTCGCTGCGCTCGATGTCGCTGCGCTGCATCATGTAGAGCAACTTTCCATCGCGCAAAATAGCGATGGACGGCGAGGATGGCGGGTATCCGGTAAAGTAGCCGCGGGCGCGCTCCGTCGCTTCCGTGTCCTGGCCGGCGAAGACCGAAAAAACTTTGTCCGGACGCGAGGCATTTTGCAATGCCGCTCGCACCGCCGGACGCATACGGCCTGCCGCGCATCCGCAAATAGAATTCACCACCACCATCGTCGTGCCGGGCTGAGTGGGAATTGTCCGATCAACCTCTTCCGCGGTGCGCAATTCCTGAACTCCCAGGCTGGTCAGTTCTTCACGCATGGGCGCAATCATGATTTCGGGATACATGTTTTCTCCTCTTGTTCTTTCGGTGGTGCGAACGAGAAACCCCACTCAAGACCAAATGACGGCCTTGAATGGGGCACCCAGTCCCGGCATTCGCCGGGTTTGATTATTCTGTCACCAGCTCTTCGCCTTCGTTCTCGCCTTCGTGGCGGAGCAGTTCCAGCGCGCGTTCGGCTTCTTCGTACGCGGCCGTAACCTCCTCCTGCACCTTGGCGGCAGCCTCTTCCATTTCCTGCGAGAGCCGGACATTGCGGTAGTACTCCATGCCGGTGCCCGCGGGAATCAGACGGCCCACGATGACGTTTTCCTTCAGGCCGCGCAGGTGATCGACGGCGCCCTGGATGGAGGCTTCCGTCAGCACGCGCGTGGTCTCCTGGAACGACGCTGCCGAGATGAATGAGTCGGTGGAGAGCGACGCCTTGGTGATACCCAGCAGCAGCGGACGGCCGGTGGCCGGCTTGCCGCCGTTGGCAATCGCCTTCTCGTTCTCTTCGCGGAAGCGGAACTTGTCGATCTGCTGTTCCAGCAGGAACGACGTATCGCCCACGTCTTCGACTTTGACCCAGCGCATCATCTGGCGAACGATCACCTCGATGTGCTTGTCGCTGATGTTCACGCCCTGCAAGCGGTAGACTTCCTGGATTTCGTTTACCAGGTAAGCCTGCAGCTCTTTTTCGCCCAGCACGGCCAGAATGTCGTGCGGGTTCAGCGGACCATCCATCAGGGGCTCGCCGGCGCGAATGCGCTCGCCTTCCTGAACGTTGATGTGAACGCCGCGCGGCACCTGGTATTCCTTCTCGGTGCCGTTGTCGGCGACGACGTAGATCTTGCGCTGTCCCTTGGCTACGTCGCCGAACTTCACCACGCCATCGATCTCGCTGATGACCGCAGTTTCGTGCGGCTTGCGCGCCTCGAACAGTTCCTGCACGCGCGGCAGACCGCCCGTGATGTCCTTGGTCTTGGTGGTTTCGCGCGGGATCTTCGCCAACACGTCGCCCGGCGTGACCGTGTCGCCGTCCAGGATCATCAAGTGAGCGCGGGAAGGCATCAGGTAACGCTTGCTACCCTTGGCGCCCTTGATGACGATCGCCGGCTGGCGCTTCTCGTCAGGCGAATCGACCACCACGTGACGCGACAGGCCGGTGACTTCGTCGACTTCTTCGTGCAGCGTCAGGCCGTCCTGAAGGTCCTTGAACTGCACCGTGCCGCCGATTTCGGTGAGGATCGCGAAGGTGTACGGGTCCCACTCGACCATGACATCGCCGAGCGAAACCTGCGTGCCCTCTTCGACCTTGACCTTGGCGCCATAAACCACCGCGTAGCGTTCCTTTTCGCGGCCCTTGTCGTCCACCACGGCGATGGAACCGTTGCGGTTCATCACCACCAGGAAGCCTTCCTTGGACCGTACCGTGATCATGTTGACGAAGCGCACCGTGCCATTGTTCTTGGCATCCAGGCGCGACTGCTCGCTCACTCGCGAAGCCGTGCCGCCGATGTGGAAGGTGCGCATGGTGAGCTGCGTTCCCGGCTCGCCGATGGACTGCGCCGCGATAACGCCAGTGGCCTCGCCCAGCTCGACCAGACGGCCAGTCGCCAGGTTACGGCCGTAGCACATCACGCACACGCCGCGCTTGGACTCGCAGGTCAGCACCGAACGAATCTTCACCCGCTCGATACCGGCAGCCTGAACTGAATTCGCCAGATCTTCCGTCACCTCCTGGTTGATGTCGACGATGATGTTGCCTTCGTAGTCCTTGATCTTCTCCAGCGAAACGCGGCCCACAATGCGGTCGCGCAGCGGCTCGATGATCTCGCCCGACTCCACGATGGAAGTCACGTAGATGCCGTCGACCGTGCCGCAATCGTATTCGCTGATGATCACGTCCTGGGCAACGTCAACCAGCCGGCGAGTGAGGTAGCCGGAATCCGCGGTCTTGAGTGCGGTATCGGCCAGGCCCTTACGAGCGCCGTGGGTCGAGATGAAGTACTCCAACACCGTGAGTCCTTCGCGGAAGTTCGCGGTAATTGGCGTCTCGATGATCTCGCCCGACGGCTTGGCCATCAGGCCGCGCATGCCGGAGAGCTGACGGATCTGCTGTTTCGATCCGCGAGCGCCGGAGTCGGCCATAACGTAAATCGGGTTCAGTTCGCCGACCTTGTCCTGCTGCTGCATGTCGCCGAACATTTCGTCGGCAACCTTTTCGGTGATCGCCGACCAGATCTCGACGACCTTGTTGTAGCGCTCGCCGTTGGTGATAGCGCCGTCCAGGTATTGCTGCTGCACGGCGATGGCCTGCTTCTCGGCGTCGCGTACCAGTCCAGCCTTGCCCGCCGGGATGACCATGTCGTCGATGCCGATCGACAGGCCGGCCTTAGTGGCGTAGTGGAAGCCGAGCTGCTTGATGCCATCCAGCAACCGCACCGTCGTCTCCAGCCCGAAGCGCAGGTAGCAGTAGTTGACGAGGTTGCCGCTGCCCTTCTTCTTGAGCAGACCGTTGATATACGGCATCTCGGGCGCACCGCGCTTGATGTGGTCGTTCATGATGGCGCGGCCCACGGTGGTCGAGATGTATTGCCGCTCGAACATCGTCGGCTCGGTGTGGCTCACGTCCTGATCGTCGTAGGCCGTGGTGAGATCGATGACCTCGCCGGTATAGCGCAAACGGATCGGGGTCAGCGTCTCGACTTCGCCAGCCTCCTTGGCCAGAATCACTTCGTCGATGTTGGCGAAAGCCCGGCCCTCGCCTTTGGCGCCCGGCTTGGCTTTGGTCAGGTAGTAAATTCCCAGCACCATGTCCTGCGTCGGTACGGTAATTGGCTGGCCCGATGCCGGAGACAGAATGTTGTGCGAGGCCAGCATCAATACGCTAGCTTCCACCTGCGCTTCCGGCGAAAGAGGAATGTGCACGGCCATCTGATCGCCGTCGAAGTCCGCGTTAAATGCGGTGCAGACCAGCGGGTGGATCTTGATGGCTTTGCCTTCCACCAGCACCGGCTCGAAGGCCTGAATCCCCAGGCGGTGCAACGTAGGCGCGCGGTTCAGCAGCACCGGATGGTCCTTAATCACCTCTTCCAGGATGTCCCACACGATGGGCTCCTGCTGCTCCACCATTTCCTTCGCCTGCTTGATGGTGGTGCAATGTCCGGTCTGTTCCAGCCGGTGATAGATGAACGGCTTGAACAGCTCCAGCGCCATCTTCTTCGGCAGACCGCACTGGTGCAGCTTCAGGTCGGGACCAACCACGATCACCGAACGGCCCGAGTAGTCCACGCGCTTGCCCAGCAGGTTCTGGCGGAAGCGGCCCTGCTTGCCCTTCAGCGTGTCCGACAGCGACTTCAGCGGCCGGTTGTTGGCGCCGCGCAGCACGCGGCCACGGCGTCCGTTGTCGAACAGCGCGTCCACGGCTTCCTGCAACATGCGCTTTTCGTTGCGCACGATGACTTCCGGCGCGTGCAGGTCCATCAACTTCTTCAACCGGTTGTTGCGGTTGATGACGCGACGGTAAAGATCGTTCAGATCCGACGTGGCAAAGCGGCCTCCGTCGAGTGGAACCAGGGGACGCAGCTCCGGCGGAATCACCGGGATCACGTCCAGGATCATCCACTGCGGCTTGTTGCCGCTCTTGCGAAACGCCTCGACCACCTTCAGCCGCTTGGCATACTTCAGGCGCTTCTGCACGGATGTCTCGGTGCGCATTTTCTCGCGCAGCTCGGCCGACATCGGGTCGACTTCAACCCGCTTCAGCAATTCCTTGATGGCTTCTGCGCCCATCATGGCCTTGAAGCCGCTGGCCCGGAACTCCTGGTCGAGCTCGCGGTATTTGGTCTCGTCCTTGATGACTTCGTGGTCTTTCACCGGAGCATCGCCGGCTTCCACCACCACGTAGGCTTCGAAGTACAGCACCGATTCCAGGTCGCGCAGCGAGATGTCGAGGATGTGCCCGATGCGGCTGGGCAGTCCCTTGAAGAACCACACGTGCGAGCACGGCGAGGCCAGCTCAATGTGACCCAGGCGCTCGCGGCGCACCTTGGAGAGCGTTACCTCCACGCCGCACTTGTCGCAAATCACGCCGCGATGCTTCATGCGTTTGTACTTGCCGCATAAGCACTCCCAATCGGTCACGGGACCGAAGATGCGGGCGCAGAACAATCCATCGCGTTCCGGCTTGAAGGTGCGGTAGTTGATCGTCTCCGGCTTGGTGACTTCGCCGTGAGACCAGCTGCGGATCTTTTCCGGCGAAGCCAGGCTGATGCGGATGGCATCGAAATCGGCGATCGGATTTCCGAGGTCGAATGGACTTGATCGGTACATTATTTAGTCCTCAGTTGTCGGTTGTCAGTTGTGAGTTCTGCAACGCGACCGTTATCGGTAGAGCGGCGCTTCAGCGCCGCGTTACCGCCATACTTTTATTCCTGGATTCCCGGCCACTGCGCAGCAGCGGTCGGGAATCCTAAATTCTGGCCGGGTCCTGAACGCGAACCTGAAGGCTCGCTCTACCCGGTCTAGTCGGCCGCGACCGGAGCTTCCGGAGCAACCAGCATCTTGCGCTCGTTGGTCTTGATCAGCTCCACGTCGAGGCACAGCGACTGCAATTCGCGAATCAATACGTTGAACGATTCAGGCACGCCTGGCTCAATCGCCGCTTCGCCTTTGACAATGGCCTCGTAAATCTTGGTGCGGCCATAAACGTCATCGGACTTCGCGGTGAGCAGTTCCTGCAAGATATAAGCGGCGCCGTAAGCTTCCAGCGCCCACACTTCCATTTCGCCGAAGCGCTGCCCACCGAACTGCGCCTTGCCGCCCAGCGGTTGCTGGGTAATCAGCGAGTATGGTCCGATGGAACGCGCGTGGATCTTGTCGTCAACCAGGTGCGACAGCTTCAGCATGTAGATATAGCCAACCGTTACCGGCTGCTCGAACTTCTCACCCGTCATGCCGTCGTAGAGATAGGTCTTGCCGGATTCAGGCAACGAGCCTTGCGCCAGCAGCGACTTGATCTCTCCTTCTTTCGAACCGTCGAATACAGGTGAGGCGAAGTACACGCCATCTTTCATGCCGTCGGCTGCGCGCTCCAGGGTTTCGTCATCCATGCCCACCAGGCTGTCAACGAAAGGCGTGTCCTTGAACAGGATCTTGAGTTGCTTGCGCAGCTCCTCTACCCTGGAGTTTTCCTTGATCAGCTCGCCGATCTTCTGCCCCAGCGCGTAACCAGCCCAGCCGAGATGCGTCTCCAGAATCTGGCCGACGTTCATACGGCTTGGCACGCCCAACGGGTTCAGCACGATTTCCACCGGCGTTCCGTCGTCGAGATACGGCATGTCCTCTTCCGGCAGAATGCGTGCGATAACGCCCTTGTTACCGTGGCGCCCGGCCATCTTGTCGCCCACGCTCAGCTTGCGCTTCATGGCGATATAAACCTTCACCAGCTTGATGACGCCCGGCGGCAGTTCATCGCCCTTTTGCAGCTTCTCGACCTTCTCGCGGACAATCTTGCGCAGCACATCAATCTGCCGCGAGGTCATCTCCTCGATTTCGTCGATCTGCTCGTTGATGCGCGGGTCCTTGTCGGCGAACTTGATGCGCTTCAGATTGCGCGTCGAAATGCGCTCGATGGTGTCGCGATCCAGCATCACGCCCTTGGTCAGCAGGCGCTTGTTGGTGCGCTCGTCGTGCAGGTCGGCAAGCACTTCTTTGCCGCCCAGCAAAGCTTCCAGGCGTTTGAGACGCTCGTCCGTCAGGATTCGGATCTCGTCCGCCAGGTTCTTTTCCAGCTTGGCAATCTGCTCGGACTCGATGAACTTGGCGCGTTCGTCCTTCTCCTGACCTTTGCGGGAGAAGATCTTCACGTCGACTACCGTGCCTTCGATACCCGGAGGGCAGGTGAGCGAAGCGTCGCGAACGTCGCCGGCCTTCTCGCCGAAGATGGCCCGCAGCAGCTTCTCTTCCGGTGTGAGTTGGGTCTCGCCCTTTGGCGTCACCTTGCCCACCAGAATGTCGCCCGCCTTCACGGTCGCGCCGATGCGGATGATGCCGCTCTCGTCGAGATCGCGCAGCGCCGACTCGCTGACGTTGGGAATATCGCGCGTGACCTCTTCCGGTCCCAGCTTGGTGTCGCGCGACTCAATCTCGAACTCCTCAATGTGGACCGAAGTGTAGTAGTCGTCCTTCACCATTTTTTCGGAGACCAGGATCGCGTCCTCGAAGTTGTAGCCGCGCCACGGCATGAAGGCGACCAGCACATTGCGGCCCAGCGCCAGTTCGCCCATGTCGGTGCAGGGACCGTCGGCGATCACCTGGCCCTTGGCCACGCGCTCGCCCTTCTTCACGATGGGGCGCTGGTTGATGCAGGTGTTCTGGTTCGAGCGCTTGAACTTGGTGAGCTGATAAATGTCACTGCCCACCTCGCGCGAGAGCTGCATGGGATGATGCTCGCCTTCGACGCGAACGATAATGCGCTCGGAGTCCACGGAATCGATGATTCCGCTGCGGCGAGCCAGCACCACCGCGCCGGAGTCGCGCGCCGTGACGCCTTCCATTCCGGTGCCGACCAGCGGGGCTTGCGCCCGCAGCAACGGTACCGACTGACGCTGCATGTTCGCGCCCATCAAGGCGCGGTTCGCATCGTCGTGCTCCAGGAACGGCACCAGCGACGCAGCCACAGAGACCAGCTGCTTCGGGCTCACGTCGATGTAGTCAACCTCTTCGCGATTTACCAGCACGAAGTTGCCGGCCTTGCGAGCGTTGACCAGTTCCGCAACAATGCGGCCCTTGTCGTCGATCTCGGCGTTGGCCTGTGCGATGACGTGACGGTCTTCCTCCCACGCCGACAGGTAAAACGAAAACGGCTCGAAGTCGATCAGCTTCTTGCGGCGTTCCTTCAGGTCGGCATTGGCCTTCAGGGCCTCAGGCTTTTCCAGATGATCGCCAACGCGGTAATCGCTGTCGCCGGCATTCACCACGCTGATGAAGTCCAGTACGCGGCCGTTCTTCACCTTGCGGTAAGGCGACTCGATGAAGCCGTAGTCGTTGATCCGCGCATAGCAGCTCAGCGACGAGATCAGGCCGATGTTCGGACCTTCCGGCGTCTCAATGGGGCAGATACGTCCATAGTGCGTAGGGTGCACGTCGCGGACTTCGAATCCGGCGCGCTCACGCGACAACCCGCCCGGCCCAAGGGCCGACAGGCGGCGCTTGTGAGTAATCTCCGACAGCGGATTCGTCTGGTCCATGAACTGCGACAACTGTGACGATCCGAAGAACTCTCGGATCGCAGCCATCACCGGCTTGGCGTTAACCAGGTCGTGCGGCATAGCCGTCGACATTTCCTGATACACGCTCATCTTTTCCTTGATGGCGCGTTCCATGCGGACCAGGCCGATGCGGAACTGGTTCTCCAGCAGCTCACCCACCGCGCGCACGCGGCGGTTGCCCAGGTGATCGATGTCGTCCACCGAACCGATGTTCTTGCGCAGCTTCAGCAGGTAACGAATGGTGCCGTAAAAATCCTCCGGCTCCAGCGTGCGATGGTCCAGGTTGGTGGCATCTTCGCTCTCAAACAGCTTGATGTTGAACTTCAAGCGGCCCACCCGCGAAAAGTCGTACTTGCGCGGATCGAAGAACATGCCATGGAACAGCGAGGTCGCGGTGTCCAGGGTCGGCGGATCGCCCGGACGCAGCTTACGATAGATCTCAATCAGGGCTTCCTGCGGCTGCTTTACCGAGTCGCGGCGCAAGGTCGCACTGATCACCGTGCCGACATCGTCGCGTTCGGGGAAGAAGACGTGCAGTTCGGCAATCCCTGCATCCATCATCTTCGACAGCTTGTCGGCGGTAAGCTCCGAATTCGCTTCCAGCAGGATCTCGCCCGTGTTGACGTCGATCACGTCAGCCGCGACGAATGCGCCTTCCAGATCGGTGAGGTCGGCCTCGATCTCGGAGATGCGGTGCTTCTGGATCTCCTTCATCACCGCCGGCGTAACCTTGCGGCCGGAGTGCACGATCTCTTCGCCGCCCTTGGTTGCAATCTTGTGGACCAGCTTCATGCCCAGCAGATTGGTCGGCTTGTCGGACCCAGGCTCCAGCGTCCAGTAAAGGCTCTTGTCGCGGATGGCAATGCGATCCACGGTGTAGAAGGTGCGAAGGATCTCTTCGTCGGAACGCAGGCCCAGCGCGCGCAGGAAAATGGTTCCCAGGAACTTGCGCTTGCGGTCGATGCGCACGTACAGCACGTTCTTCTGGTCGTACTCAAATTCCACCCACGAGCCGCGGTAGGGAATGATCTTGCCCAAAAAGTACGTGCGGTTGTTCGCGGTCTCGAAGAAGACGCCGGGGGAACGGTGCAACTGGCTGACGATGACGCGCTCGGTGCCGTTAATGATGAAGGTGCCGTTGGCGGTCATCAGCGGAATATCGCCGAAGAAGACTTCCTGCTCCTTCATGTCGCGGATGGAGCGGTTGCCGGTCTCCGGGTCCTTGTCGAAGATGGTGAGCCGCATCGTGACCTTCAGCGGCGCGGAGTAAGTCATACCGCGCTCCTCGCATTCGGCCACGTCGTACTTCAGCTGCAACCCCACCGGGTCGCCGCACTTGTTACAGAAATCGGGCGTGTTGGCGTTGTAGGTGCCGCACTTGGTGCACAGCACGTCGCCCAGGTGGAACGGGTCGGTCTTCACCGTCGCGCCGCAGTTACGGCAGGTGGTGCGCAGATGGTTCAGCCCCTTGAGGTGACCGCACTTGCACTCCCAGTTGCCGATGGCGTACTCGACGAAATCCAGCTGCGAGACGTTGCGGAAGTCGGTGATGGGAAACACCGACTGAAACACGGCTTGCAGTCCGGCATCGTCGCGCTCGCTCGGCAGCGAGTCCATTTGCAGAAAGCGGTCGTAGGAACGCTTCTGCACCTCGATGAGGTTGGGAATCTGGATGGTCGCCGGAATTTTGGAGAAATCGAACCGATTTCGGTTGGCAGTTTTCTGTTGCGCCATGTATAAAGCTCCTAATCGTTACCGGCCGTCGTGGGGCGTGCAATCAGCGCCGGGCTGGTCGCAGGCTCGCTCGCGTTGGCCTTGCAAACTAAAATGCGGATGCGCGACAGGAATTGCACCACCGTCGCACACTGAGAGGTTGAGAAAAAAGCAGGACCTGCTGCTGCCGTCGTACAAAAACACGCCTGCGCTCCCGGAGACAGACTCCCCCGTGAGCGCCGCTTGAGGCGTCAAGCAATCCCATAACCATTTGGCCTGGGACTTCGGCACACTTCGTGCCGCGATGTTGTTAACTTCCCGCGCCAGTATCTTCAGGCCTTGTCTTCGTCCAGCCTGCCGTCATGTCTGAGCTGACACGATTGCCGGTCAAGCTAGCCGCCCGCCGTAACCTGTTTTGATGCCGGAATTCTTAAAAGGACTCCAGCTCTCAACGATGCCCGGGAATTCCGCGGTCCTCCCGCTGAGAGGACAGCTTGCTTCCTCGGCTTCATCGCACTTCCCCTCGACCGCTCCGCCGTGGAGAAGAACGTAGCCGCCGCCCCGCCCAGTCACCCCAACAAGTCCGAAATCAGGACTTGCCGGGGACCCCGACTAGATTGCGCAGGCAGCAGCGGCCAGAAACTCCGGTCAGCGCGCCCGGAGTGAGTTTGCCCCGCGTCGTTCAAGCGGGGCGGGAAATCTTACTTCACCTCGACGGTCGCGCCTGCCTCGGTGAACTTCTTCTTGATGGTCTCGGCTTCTTCCTTGTTCACGCCCTCTTTGATGGGCTTGGGCGCGCCGTCGACCAGGTCCTTGGCTTCTTTCAGGCCCAGGCTAGTGACCTCGCGGACAGCCTTGATCACGTTGATCTTGTTGGCGCCCACGCCGGTGAGAACGACCGTGAACTCGGTCTTCTCTTCCGCCGGAGCCGCAGCCGCCGCCCCTCCGCCGCCTGCCGCCACCATCACCGGGGCCGCAGCCGCCGCCGAGACGCCGAGACGCTCTTCCAACTTCTTTACCAGGGCTGCCGCATCCAGCAGCGACAAGCCTACGATTGATTCTTCTAACTGCTGTAGATCCGCCATGTCTTTAGTCCACCTTATTCGTTATTCGTTATATTGATTTCATTACCGTCTCGAGGTTTCCAATGTGTCGCCTGCGCGCCAGACCCGCCCAGGAAGCACCCCTCACAACGGGTAACTCAATCTCTCCGGAAGCGCTTTCGCGCCTCCAAACTCTAGTGCCCACATTTCGCACTGTGGGTGCCCCATCCTTTCGCCCGGTTTGGGCGAGGGGTGGGGACTCAAGCTCTACGCCTGCGCTTCGGCCAGGGCAGGCTCGGCTGGCGGCGGAACTTCGGGCGCGCCGCCAAACTTGTTCTTCTCCACGCCCTGGTTGATCACGACAGCCAGGTCGCGGCCAATCGCATTTACCACCGTCACCAGGCGCTGCGCCGGAGCACTCATCAGGAACAGCAGCTTGGAGTGGATCTCTTCCTTGGACGGCATGCTGGCCAGCGCATCAATGTCCTTAACGGCAATGACGCGGCCTTCGACGATGCCTGCCTTGAAGCTGTACTCCGGATTGTCCTTGGCGTACTTGCTCAGCACTTTGGCCAGGGCAACCGGGTCGCCGCTGGTGTACGCGATCGAAGTGACTCCAGCCAGGCCCTTCATGGCCTCGGCCACCGAAGTACCCTCCGCCGCCCGCTCCGCCAGGGTATTCTTCACCACGCGATAGTGGGCCCCCGCACCGCGGACCGCCTTGCGTAGCTCGAAGTCCTTCTCCACCGTCAACTTGGCAAAAGTGCCAACGATGGCGTGGCTCGCGTCTTTGAACTCCTTCGCGAGCTGCTCTACCTGCTCGATTTTCTTCGCTTTCGTAACGGCCATTTTCGTGTCCTTATCGCTCGAAGGGGCGCTTCAGCTGCGCCGTCTAATCCTTCTTAAATTTGTCATCCCAACCGGGGACTTTAGTCCGAGCGGAGGGACATGCGGTCTACGCGCGCGCGGCGGCTTCCACAGCCGACGTATCAATGGAGACACCCGGTCCCATTGTCGAGCTGAGATAGCATCCTTTAATGTACTTGCCCTTCGCCACCGTGGGTTTCGCTTTGATCACGCTGGTGATCACCGTGGCTGCGTTCTCCACCAGCATCTGCGGTGCGAACGAAATCTTGCCCACGGGCACATGCACCAGGGCAGTCTTGTCGGTACGGAACTCGACTTTGCCGGCCTTGGTTTCCTTCACCGCCGAAGCAACGTCGAAGGTCACTGTCCCGGTCTTAGGATTCGGCATCAGGCCCCGCGGTCCGAGCACTTTGCCCAACCGGCCAACCGACTTCATCATGTCAGGGGTTGCGATCACGGCGTCGAAGTCGGTCCAGTTTTCCTTCTGGATCTTCTCCACCATGTCTTCGCCGCCCACGATGTCAGCGCCCGCCGCTTCCGCCTCGCGCAGCTTCTCGCCGCTGGCAATCACCAGCACCTTCTTTGACTTGCCCAGCCCATGCGGCAGAACAACGGTGCCGCGGACCATCTGATCGGCGTGCTTGGGATCGACTCCCAGGCGCATCGTCAAGTCAACCGTTTCGTCGAACTTGGCGTACTTTACTTTTTGCAGCAGAGGCACGGCATCCTGAAGCGGGTAAGACTTCGCTTCCACTTCGGAGCGCGCCTTGGTAATGTTTTTTCCGGATTTCTTCATGTTGCTCCTTGTCTCCCACCGCCAGTCGTTGCTGCCGAAAGGCCGTGGTGTTTGCGACTTGCCGGTAGAGCGGGCCTTCAGGCCCGCCTCCAGCGAACATTCAATCTTTGCTTCTGCGAATGACATCGCAGATCTCATTCGCAGAAGCAGGTTATTTCTCGGCCAATAACGCAGGCCTAAAGGCCTGCTCTACCAGCTACGCCGTTACCTCGATGCCCATGGAGCGCGCGGTACCCTTCACGCTCTTAACCGCCGCTTCCACCGAAGCCGCGTTCAGGTCAGGCATTTTCTGCTTGGCGATCTCCAGCACCTGCTTCTCGGTGACCTTGCCAACCTTGTCCTTGTTGGGCGTGCCTGAACCCTTGGCCACACCCGCGGCCCGCTTCAGCAAGATCGCCGCCGGCGGCGTCTTGGTGATGAAGCTGAAGGTGCGGTCGCTGTACACGCTGACCACGACCGGAATAATCAGGCCATCGAGTTCTTTGGCGCTGGTCTTCGCGTTGAACTGCTTGCAGAACTCCATGATGTTGATCTGCGCCTGTCCCAGCGCCGGACCAACCGGCGGGGCCGGAGTGGCCTTGCCCGCAGCAATCTGCAACTTCACCGAACCGGTAATCTTCTTTGCCATTTGATTTCCTACGCTTTTCGCTTCTCGCCTTTCGCTGTTCGCCAGAGTTTCCTCTCGCACCGTGTGCGAATGGCGAAAAGCTAAGAGCGGCCTTTACGTAATAACTTTTTCAACCTGCCCGAACCCCAGTTCCACCGGAGTCGATCGTCCAAAGATGGTGACCATGACCTTCAGGGTCTCGCGATCTTCGTTGACCTCGTCCACTACGCCGGTAAAGCTGGCAAACGGCCCTTCGCTGATGCGCACCGACTCGTTCTTTTCGAACTTAACCTTGAGCTTGGGCTTTTCCTTGCTGTCGGCCACGCGGTACACGATCTGCTGAACTTCTTCATCCGACAGCGGCGTGGGCTGCTGGCCAGTGCCGACAAATCCGGTAACGCGTGGCGTTCCCTTGACCACGTGCCATACGTTGTCGTCCATGTCCATCTCCACCAGCACATAGCCGGGATAGAACATGCGCTCGCTGGTGTACTTTTTGCCGCCGCGAACTTCAGTGACCGACTCGGTCGGAATCAGAACCCGCCCGATGCGGTTCTCCAGTTCGGGATAGGCACGCACGCGCGATTCGATGGACTCTTTCACCTTGCGCTCGAAGCCCGAATAGGTGTGGATGATGTACCACTTCATATTCGGGTTCTGCGGGCTGGTGAGCCCGGTTTCCGACACCGCAGCCGCTTCCGCGCCCGGCTTCTGGGACGCGGCGTCCGCTTCCGGCCGGGCGCCGTTGGTCTCCGATTTGGTTTCTTGTTCTGTCATGTCTCCGCGCACTAGCGGCTCGTCAGGCTCTTCAGAAAATGATCAAGGCTCTTGCCGATGATCGTGTCCACCAACCAAAAATAAAGGCCGAACAGAAACACGGTGATGATGACGACCGTCGTCGTGCCCTGCACTTCCTTGCGGGACGGCGTGGTAACCTTGCGCATCTCCGTACGCACGTCGTTGTAAAAGCTTTTCGCGCGCTGCGGCCACGCCTTCAGCGTACCCAGTCTGTCTTCGCCGCTGCTCTCGATTGCTGCTGACTTCGCCATCTGCTACCTTTTTCCGGCGCTGCCTGCGCCACTACAAATACCTTCATCAAAACCTGGCAGGGGCGGAGGGATTCGAACCCCCAAGTTCGGTTTTGGAGACCGACAGTTTAACCGTTGAGCTTACGCCCCTGTTTGAGCTGTCAGCCGTCAGTTTTCAGCCTTCAGCCACTGCGGATCCTGCCCATGCCTGCCGCCTGCGTTCAGCATTCCCCGCTGACAGCTGACTAAACAGATCCCTCGCTACGCTCGGGATGACGGCGGCGGGCTCGGACGCCCGCCAAACGCCGTCACTTCACTTCTTTATGCGACGTGTGCTTGCGGCACTTGCGGCAGAACTTGTTGAACTCCAGCCGGCCCGTCGTAGTCTTCTTGTTCTTGGTGGTGGAGTAATTGCGATTCTTGCAATCCCCGCACTGCAACGTAACAATCTCTCGAGGCATTGAACTCTTCCTTTTCGTTTGCTTCGCAGCCTGGCGCCGCGCAGCCTTGTCCGCGTCCAAGCGCGGAAATCAGCGGAATCTCCTCCGCCGAAGAAAACCTGCCGTCCCTACGGGACTCAGATCATATTTTCAGCCTACCCAGCGCTGAAGCGCTGGGCCAACCTCTGCCGCCCCTACGGGGCTCGGATCTTAGGCCCGTTCTACCCAGGGCTTACGCCCTGGGCTAACTTCAGTTCCGCGCTTCGGGCTGGCGCATCGGTATCTCATCATCTCTACCGACGCGATCACTCCATGTCGCCCAACGACATCAGTCAGCACGCCGGATTGGCTGACGGCTGAGAGCCGACGGCTGACAGCTGCGTTACGCAATAATTTCCGTAATGGTGCCGGCGCCCACGGTGCGTCCGCCTTCGCGGATTGCGAACCGCAAGCCCTTCTCCATCGCCACCGGCGTGATCAGCTCAATCTCCAGGCTCACGTTGTCGCCCGGCATCACCATCTCCGTGCCCGCCGGCAAGGTCGCTACGCCCGTCACATCCGTCGTGCGGAAGTAGAACTGCGGCCGATAGCCCTTGAAGAACGGCGTATGCCGTCCGCCTTCTTCCTTCGACAGCACGTACACTTCGCCTTTGAACTTGGTGTGCGGCGTAATCGAGCCACCCTTCGCCAGCACCATGCCGCGCTCTACGTCTTCCTTCGCCGTGCCCCGCAGCAAGAGGCCGGCATTGTCGCCCGCCATGCCTTCGTCCAGCTGCTTCTTGAACATCTCGACGCCCGTCACTACCGTCTTGCGGGTCTCGCGGAAGCCGACAATTTCAACATCCTCGCCCACTTTCACCTTGCCGCGCTCGATGCGGCCCGTCACCACCGTGCCGCGCCCCTGAATCGAGAAGATGTCTTCGATCGGCATCAGGAACGGCTTGTCGATGTCGCGCGCCGGCAGTGGCACGCTCTTGTCCACCGCTTCCATCAGCTCGTCAATCTTGGCTTCCCACTGCGCTTCGCCATTCAACGCACCCAGCGCCGAGCCGCGAATTACCGGCAGATCGTCGCCCGGGAAGTTGTACTTCGACAGCAGCTCCCTGACTTCCATCTCTACCAGGTCGATCAGCTCAGGATCTTCCACCGCATCGCACTTGTTCAGGAACACCACCACGTACGGCACACCTACCTGGCGCGCCAGCAGCACGTGCTCTTTGGTCTGCGGCATGGGACCGTCAGTGGCCGCAACTACCAGGATGGCGCCGTCCATCTGGGCTGCGCCGGTAATCATGTTCTTGATGTAGTCGGCGTGGCCGGGGCAATCGACGTGCGCGTAGTGCCGGTTCGCCGTCTCGTACTCGACGTGCGCCGTGGCGATGGTGATACCGCGCTCGCGCTCTTCCGGAGCGTTGTCAATCGAGTCGAAGCTGCGGAACTTGATGTTCGGGTTGTGCTTCGACAGTACCTTGGTGATGGCCGCTGTCAACGTCGTCTTGCCATGATCGATGTGACCAATGGTTCCAACGTTTACGTGCGGCTTGCTGCGATCAAATTTCTCTTTCGCCATAATGCTTGTCCTAGTAGTACCGGTAAAGTTTCTTGTATTTCTCGCGCAAAGGCAGGTCCACCGCCTCCAGCGCCGTCAAATAAAATTCGCGTATCTGGGCCTGATTGGCCACCACCAGCGCGTCATAAAACTGCTGCGCGGTCCTGCCGCTTCCTGCCAGCGCCGCATCCGACTTCTCCAGCAACTGCTCACGCAGGACCCGGTCGAAGTCACGGACAGGAACGCCCTTGCGTTGCAGTAATCGCAAAAAGCTCTCGACTGCATTCGCCGCAAAAATCCTTCCCAGTGCCGAACGCAGCTGGTCAAACTCCGGCTGCTCTTCAATCGGAATTCCGCCCTGCCGGAATGGAACCCGCTCGACAGATTGCTGTTCCATCGGAGTGCTCACTAATCGAAAGGCCAATCTGCCCGCATCGGCGAGCGCCACTTTTTCTGTCCACAACTTCTGCCCGCAATCGCGGCTAAAATCTGGAGCTGATGATCGGGATTGAACCGATGACCTCTCCCTTACCAAGGGAGTGCTCTACCAACTGAGCTACATCAGCCTGCAACTGATACAGCCTTGCAACAAAACCTGGAGCGGGAGACGGGAATCGAACCCGCGACCAACAGCTTGGAAGGCTGTGACTCTACCACTGAGTTACTCCCGCCTAACTCTGTGCCGTCCCTACAGGACTCCTGCCTTCTATTCGCGCCCCACCCAGCACTCCGCTGTGCGCTCCGTGCTGGGCTATCATGACGCCGCGCCTGCGGCGCTGGATCGTCCGGCGTCTTACTCCACTGCCGAAAACTAAACTTTCACCCAGAGCCTCAAACGTCGGCTTTACGGTTCGGGTCAGGGCTCGCAGCTTCATTCATCCCGGTGTTCGCGCTCCTGCTTCTTGCTCCACGTCCAGGTGCGAACGGCGAACATTGCCAGGATCGCCACGGTCGCATACTTAAACTTCGGATCGCTGAGCGTCATCCACGCCAAGGCTGCCAGCACCGCGTACACACCGAACGCCACTAACAACCGATTCATCCCACACCAAACATTCACCGACCGGAAAGCTGGTGCACAGGGGAGGATTCGAACCTCCGTAGCTCGCAAGGAGCGGCAGATTTACAGTCTGCTGCCATTAACCACTCGGCCACCTGTGCACAGTTCGACCGAGCATGGCTCTCCGCCAACCGATGCTTGAGAGAGCCGGATTGCCGAGGCCCGGAATTGCCAGTCCCTGCTGTCAAAGAACACGATGCCAAACGCGTCGCTCCGCGAACCCGGCAAGACTCCGCAACAGCCGCACGACCATACTTCCGCGCGTCTTGCGATTGGGAAGCTGCTGCTGGAATCAGTTCTCTAGGAGAGCTGCGCGTCTCGTTTGGCTTGCTCCTGGTACGCCTTGCGGCGCGCTCATGGTTACGATTATGGAGCTGGCGAAGGGACTTGAACCCCCGACCCTCTGATTACAAATCAGATGCTCTACCAGCTGAGCTACGCCAGCTTGCGTGGTACGACCTCCGCCGCAGGCGGAGCGCACCAGGCATAATTCTCCCTGCCAGCCGGGACAAACAATGAGCTTAACACAACGGTGATCGACGTGCAATCGCACTCAGAACAGCAGCAGATGCTTCTTCTTCTTTTTCTTGGACGAACTTTCCGTACTGGAGTCAGTGGGAGCCGCTTGCTGCTGCGTCGAACTGCTGGACGCCGCCGCCGGCGCACTGCTGCTGCCGGTTGAATTCGCCAGATCGTTTACTTGCGTGGGCGCGGGAGGCGACGCCGCGCCGCTGCCACCCGCGGGAGCCAGATCGTTCTTCATCTCCGAACCCGCCGGCGCGGCTGCCGGTGCGTCGCTGGTGGCGCCATTGGTGGCGCTGCCGGCCGGTGCAGCCGCGCCTGGTGCCGGGGCGGAGGTGCCGGGCGCGGCATCGGAACGCGGAACAGGCGCGTTCGCCGCCGGCTGTGCCCCGTCATTTATCCGCTCAACCGAAACATGATTGCCTATGCCCGCGCCCGCCAGGACATCCGTTACGCTGGCGTTGGCAGAACGAACGATATCGGGCGCGCTGGCCTGCTGGGGATCCACCAGAGTTGGCTCGCCAACCTTGGCTGCCTCCGACACATCGGGCCCGCGGTGGAAGTTCTCCATGACTTTGCCAATGTGCCCCAGCGAACCGCGGCTGGCAATCTCAGCTTTGTCTTGCGCCACTTCCTGTGGCGTAGCCTTGGGCACTGGCTGCTTCATTGCCTCCAGACGCTTCCGGGCGTCGCCCGCCCGTTCTTCCAGCGGGTAGCGCGTAAGAATGCGGTCGTAGGCGGCAGCGGCTCCGTCGGTGTATTGCTTGATCAGCTTTCCTTTAGCGGCCTCGGGAAGGCGCGATCGCCGGATGACTTCGATTTCCTTTTCGTAAGCGCTGCCCAACTCAAACAGCGCATCGTCGGCGCCGCTATATAGAGGGTAGGTATCGGCTACCGACTTCAGGCGTGCAATAGCTGCCGGATAGGCGTCACGCATGTAATAGAAATGACCGATTATGTATTCGCGTTGCGCCAGGACTTCCTGCACTTCCAGCAGCCGCTGTTTGGCTTCCGGTACCAACGGACTGTCGGGGAACTGGAGAATCATCTGGCGATATTCTTCCTCGGCGCGGCGGGCGTGGGTCGGATCGCGATCGGCTTTCTCCATCTCTTTGTAATGGATGTTGGCGATCTTCATCTGCGCTTCGGCGGCTTCCGGCATGTTGGGGAAGAAGGTGATGAAGTCCTTGTACTCGCTCTCGGCCTGGGCCATCGCGGCCGCGCCGCCCTCGGCGTACCAGGAGTCGCCGATGGCCAGCTTGGCGCGAGCTATATATTCCGAATCCGGATAAGTGTTGATCAGGGTCTGGAGGCTGAGCCGCGCCACGTCGTACTTCCCGTGCTTGATCGCGTCCTCGGCGCGATCAAACAGGACCTTGTCGGGCTGCTTGGAGTCGACGTTGGCAATCGGATTCGGCGTTTTCTTGCTCTTCTTCGTCTTCTTGCTGCTGGAGTGCTGAGGCGGAGCGGTGCTGGCACTTTGGCTGCTGGTGCTCTGAGTGCCTGCACTCGGAGTAGCTGGGCTCGGCGTACCGGTACTCTGAGCTGGAGTGCCACTGCTGGTCTGGGTCTGAGCGCCGGTGTTTTGGGCCAGGCAGCACAGCGCCGCCACTGATCCCATCACGGCCGTTATGAGTACACGACGAAACATCCTAACCACCTTTGAGAACCTACCCTAGTAACCCGGCCCGCACGCGAACGGCGCTGGCCGGAAGAAATGTTGCTGGCGCGAATCAGGCGCGCTGGAGTATCGCTTCCTGAGCTGCCCTCAGCAGCGCTTCCACATTGCGTGCCGGATCGCCCTTGCCGAACACATGGCTGCCGGCAACGAAAATCTCCGTCCCCGCGCGCGCGGCAGCGCCAATCGTTTCCAGATCGATGCCGCCATCGATTTCGATGCGAAAGTCCACGCCCTTGGCATTGCGCATCGTCGCGAGCTTGCGAACTTTCTCCAGCGTGCTTGGAATGAACTTCTGGCCGCCGAAGCCGGGATTAACCGACATCACCAGCACGTGGTCCACAATGTCCAGCACCTCGCCCAGGGTCTGGACGGGAGTTGCCGGATTGATGGCGACGCCCGGCCGCATACCATGGCTGCGAATCAGCTCCAGGCTGCGATTCAAATGAATGCAGGCCTCCTGATGGACCGTAACCCAATTCGCGCCCGCATCGGCGAAGGCGGGAATATACTCGTCGGGATTCTCGATCATCAGGTGGCAGTCGAGGGGAACGTCCACCGCCTTGCGCAGCGAAGCGACTACCGGCGGCCCGATGGTAATGTTGGGGACAAAGTGCCCGTCCATCACGTCCACATGCAGCAGCGCGGCGCCGCCTCGCACCGCAGCATTGGCATCTTCAGCCAGGCGGGCGAAATCGGCGGACAGAATGGACGGTGCTATCTCGATCAAAACAGGCTTCTCTCGCGCAGTTATACAGAGGTAATTTTAGCATGCAGCACGGCCCGGCCGTGCGCCCGCTTAGTGGCAGAAGGAACAGCTCTGAAGGGCCGTTTTTCGGGTGGAACCGCGTGTCCGTATCGCCTACCCAGGACTTTTGTCCTGGGCTAAGCTGAATCGTCCCGCCAGGCGGGACGGCAGCGTTGTTGTGCCAACTGTAGACTCTGATGCCATGTTTCTACTGCTCAAGGTCCGCCCTGACGTTGATCTTGGCGCCGGAAAGCGCGGTGCTTAGTACTTCGGCACCTTGGGATCAACGCGCTCGGACCAGGCGTTGATGCCGCCGTCGAGGTTGTGTACCTGATTGAATCCCGCCTGCTTCAGGAAGTCGACCGCCTTCGCACTGCGGCCGCCCAACTTGCAGTGGACGACGATCTCGCGCGATGGATCGAGTTCGCCGACGCGTTTGGGCAGGTCGTTGAGCGGAATGAGATGTCCGCCGAGGTTGCCGATCTGATATTCGTGAGGATCGCGCACGTCGAGAATGAACAGGTCATCTCCCGCGTCCAGGCGCTGCTTTAATTCTTCCGGTGTCATGTCCACGATGCTAGCAGTTGCCGGCTTGGGTTCGCCACAGGCTCCACGGATTATATTTATATTAGTGATATTATCTTAATGGGCAATAAACAATCGCTGAAGGCAATTGCGCTTCCCATGTCTGGTTGTGAGTTTATAAGGTAGTAACGCCATCCCGCCGTGAACTCCACCGCATCAATACTGCTAAGGAGCACCGTGTCCCCCCTTCTGCCCATGAAGGAAACCTCGCGCGAGGTGGTGGTCGAAGTCACTCGCACCCTCCAGCCCTACTTCCCGGAAATCACCGCGGCCTGGCGGCAGACGATGTTTGCCGAGTTCAGCTTCGACGGGCGCGCCATGGCGGCGTTGGAACGGTTGACCATCGGCACGGGCTTTTCCATCTTCTCGCAGACGGATTTCGCGGCCTTCTATGACAGCTTGCAGCATTTCGGGAAGCGGCTCGCCAAACTGAAGGTGAGCGCAAGGGCGGTGGCCCGGTCGCTTCAGATTTATCAGGAGCTGATCGATCCTTATCTGGCAAGAATATTTCCGCCCCAACGGATGCCGGAGGCCCTGGCTGCGATGGAGACGCTGTCGTGGGCGAGCTATGTAGCGGTGTCGGCAGCCTACGCCGACGCCCAGAAGATTGAAGCCGAGACGCTCTTGTCGGTGCTGGACGCGGAACTCTCGGCGGGAAACCTGAGTGTCCTTCTGAAGCGAGTTTTGGAAATCGCCACGCAAACCTTCAACGCAACTCTGGGGCTGATTCTGCTGAAAGACCCCGAGCAGCAGGTCTTGCGGGCGAAGGCGCAAGTGGGATTCGGTAGCGAGGGACTGAGCGCGGCGACCGTTCTGGGAGAAGGATTTGCCGGAAAGATTGCCTTGACCGGCGAGCCCGCCATCTTGCCGGACCTGCGGACGTCAATCAGCGGCCCGGAACCTTTTCTGCAAGGCCGCGCAAAAGCCCTTTGGGGAGTGCCGCTGAAATCGAACGAAGAAGTGATTGGGGTGCTGGTGATTGGCTTCTCCTGGCCTTATGACTGGTTGCCCACCGAGCTTGAATTGCTGCGTGCGGTTGCCGATCGCTCGGCGCTGGCCATTGATCGCGCCGGCATGAACGACGCCCTGCGCGAGCGCGAAATGCGCATTGCCGAGCTCTCCGGTCACCTGCTGTACGCCCAGGAAGAAGAGCGCAAGCACATCAGCCGCGAACTGCACGACGAGACCGGGCAGGCGCTGATGGTGATCCGGTTGTATCTCGGCATGCTGGAGAGCAACGTGGCGGCGCGAACGGCGCGCATGAAGATCCGCGAGACCCTGGAGGTGGTGGACCGGACCATCGAAGGCATACGGCGCATCATCGGGCGTCTGTCGCCGCTGGTGCTACAGGAACTCGGCTTGATTGCCGCCCTGCGCAAGGAAGCCAAAGACCTGGCGACCAGTGCGGGAGTGAAGGCGCGGGTCACGGTCTCGCCGGAGTTTGGCCGTTTGCCGGCAGTGCTGGAGACTGCCATCTACCGCGTGGTGCAGGAAGCCCTGCACAACGTCGCCAAACACGCGAACGCCTCGACCGTAACCATCGACATGAGACGTGAAGGGGACTGGGTCAAATTGCTGATCGAGGACGATGGCGTCGGCATCTCCTCGAAGCCAATTCCCGGGCGCCAGACCTTCGGTATGGCCGGCATGCGGGAGCGCATTGGAAATCTCGGTGGAAAGATGAAGGTAACCTCGCCGCCGGGCAATGGAACCCGCATCGAAGTAAGTGCGCCTGCAACTTATAGCGACTCGGCGCTGGGGTTGGCGGCCGGCTAACCCGTTGCGGCAGCGTGCATAAGGCAACCTTGACGCGAAGAAGAGCGAGGACCTAGAGGCAAGTATGCCAAGAATCAGATGTTTGCTGGTGGATGATCATACGTTGTTCCGGCAGGGGGTTCGCCGTCTGCTGGAAAGCGAAAGCGATTTCGAAATTGTGGGCGAGTCGCCCGACGGGGGCGATGCGGTGGAGAAGGCGCGTGAGCTTCGTCCGGATGTCGTGTTGATGGACATTGGCATGCCGGGCCTGTCGTCGTTCGAGTCCACTCGCCACATCAAGAAAAACCGGCCGGAAACCAAGGTTTTGTTTCTGACCATGTATGAAGACGAAGACTACCTGGTGCAGTGCCTGGAAGTTGGGGCCTCAGGATATGTGTTGAAGGATACTCCGGCGCCGCAGTTGGTGACCGCCGTCCGCGATGTTTACCGGGGAGGCAAATATCTGAGCTCGCAGGTCCTGGGCAAGCTGGTGGAGGATTTTCGCGCCCGGGTGCGTGATGCGCGGTTGCGTCCGCGTATGGCGACACTCACGCCGCGGGAGCGCGAGATCCTGAAGCTGCTGGCGGAGGGCAACTCCGTCAAAGAAGTCGCAGTGCTGCTGGGGCTGAGCGTCAAGACGGTGGAGGCCCACAAGTTCAACCTGATGCGCAAGCTCGACATCCACAACAAGGCCCAGCTGGTGACCTACGCTATCCAGAAAAAGATCATCAAGGTGCCGGTGAACCAGTAAGGCCCGCCCGCAACCGCCCGCTCAGTTAGAATCGTTGCGAGGGTGGCACAAACATCGATGGCAGCGATCACTTATCTGGAAGCGATCCGGCAGGGCATCTGGGAAGAGATGGAGCGCGATCCCGCGGTCTTCTGCATTGGCGAGGACATTGGAATCTACGGGGGCGCCTTCAAAGTCACCGACGGATTGATTGACCGCTTCGGTCCCGAACGGGTAGTGGATACGCCCATCTCGGAGATGGCGATCATTAATGCCAGCTTTGGCGCGGCGCTTACCGGCCTGCGTCCCGTCGCCGAATTCCAGTTCATGGACTTCATCAGCTGCGCCTTCAACCAGATCACAAACATGTTGGCGAAGGCGCATTTTCGCTGGGGCGCGCCGGTGCCGGTGGTGGTGCGCGGCCCGTCAGGCGGCGGGGTGCACGGAGGGCCATTCCACTCGCAGAATCCCGAGACGTACTTCACGCATACGCCGGGGCTGAAGGTGATTTGCCCGGCCAGCGCCTACGATGCCAAGGGGCTTATCAAATCAGCCATTCGCGACAACAATCCCGTACTGTTTTTCGAACATAAATTTCTGTATCGGCGCATTAAGGAAGAGCTGCCGGCTGAGGATTACACGGTGCCGATCGGCAAAGCGCGCGTGGTTCGCGAAGGCCGCGACGTCAGCGTCATCACTTACGCTGCGATGGTCTATATCGCGCTTGAGGCCGCCGACATTCTTGCCAAGGAAGGGATCGAGCTTGAGGTTGTCGATCTTCGGACCGTGCTGCCGCTGGACCGCGACGCCATCCGCCAGACGGTGGAGAGGACGAACCGCGCCATTGTGCTGCACGAAGACACCAGGACAGGCGGCATCGCCGGCGAAGTGGCGGCCATCATCAACGAGGAGTGCTTCGACTCGCTGGATGCGCCGATTGCGCGCATCGCATCGGCCGACAGTCCGGTGCCGTTTTCGCCGCCGCTGGAGGAAGTTTATCTTCCGCGGGTGGAGGATGTAGTCCGCGAAGCGCGCAGGCTGCGGCGGTATTGAGCACCTGCGCCCTGCCGTTGCGCCGGCCGTAGTACGATGATGGATTCTCTGGCTGGGCCTTCAATTACGCTTTCAAAGGAGAGACATGCGCGGATTCATCCTGGGAGTGATTATCACGCTGGTGGCAGTTTTTGGCGGAGGTTATTTTTACGCGACCACCGGGCATTACGATACGCGTGCCGTGGGCAACACTCCCACCACATTCGAACGCCGCACGGCCAACAAAACTGTGGACGAGTGGGTCGACGATCACGCCCCCAAGCAAGAGAACCCATTCCAGCCCACCACGCAGAACGTCATGGATGGTTCCATGGTCTATGACAAGAACTGCGCCTTTTGTCATGGCAACTTGAAAGAACCTGAATCCCCGATGCACCGGAAATTTTATCCTTCTGTGCCGCAGTTGATGACGCATATCCCGGACGATCCCGATGGCAACGTGTTTTATGTGATCAAGTACGGAATTCGACACACGGGGATGCCCGGCTGGGAAGGCGTGCTGAGTGACGACGATATCTGGAAGACGGTCGTGTTCATCAAGAACTCGGGACAGATGAAGGACGGCGCGCAGCCGCAGAAATAGACAGCAACTAGCAATTAGCAGCTAGCTCTTTGCTGCGCGCTCCGGGTTGGACCACAAGCCAGAGCCTCGTCATTGCGCCGATCGGCAAGTTGTCATACCGGGGAAAAAGCACAGACGGCTAAGCGACAAATCCCAGACTCGCGACCCAAAGGGCGGCAGCTAGTTGCTTCTTCTCACCCGTTGGGCTTCACGACCTTCGTCTTGCCCGTGGTCTTCAGCTTGAAAACGTCGCCGGAGATCTTGTGATTGATCTGAATGTTGCTGTACTTGGTGATGCGGTAATCGCCTGAAGGCTCGTCGAACCGCTGTTGTACCGTCACTCCACGCGCGGGATCAATCCACAACGTTATCGTCTGAAACATGTTGCGCACGCGCGGCGACTTGGGCGTCAGGACAAGCTTAGCCGCATTGACGCCGTCGACCTGCTCGGCGCCGCCGTAAGTAACGTCGTAGGAGTTGGCCAGATCGTGGCCGCGTCCGCCAAATCCCAGGACCAGAAAACTTTCGAAGGCGGCCTTGTTCTTGCCGGCGCTGTATTCCGTCACCTGGTCAATGGAAGGCTGGTAGTAGCTGACCATGCCGTTGCTGAACACGACGTATTTCTTGTCGGGGGCGGTAAAGTCGGCAGCCATTTCCATGTCGTTGCCCTGACGGCGAAAGTACATCGTCCCCTTCTGCAAATCATGGTCGTCGACTACCTTCTGATAGGTGTCGGCGGCAAAGTCACACTGGGCGTTATGAAAGTTGGCCGCAGCCTTGTCCATGGCGTCGAGAACGGACTCCAGATTCTGGGCCTGCGCCACGGACACGCCGCCGAGAACCAAACATGCCATCACAACAATTATTAGTTTGTGCATATTTCCACTTGCCAAAGAAGGAGACCGAATTGAGACGCGGGGTTGCCCAAGTTGAGGCTGCTGCTCTTAATGATGCACCCAAACCTTGTAGATGTTGTGGTTGCCGTCGCGGGCAGTCTGAACACGGTCGATGGTAACGTAGCCAGCGATCGGCTCAATGATGTGCAGCAGCGACTCGCGGACTTCGACATCGCTTCCCGGCTGCACCGCTGATGCATCCACCTTGTACAGGAATCCGTCGCCTTCCTGCTGCACCACCACCTCAGTCTGATGCGGTGAGCGCACTACGGGCTTATCTCGAAAGTTGATCCAGATGGGAGCGAGGAAGATGAATGCGAGGATCAGGGTGACCATCACGTCGTAGTGGACATTGCCACGCGGATAAGTCCACCAGAAGTAGCCCCGGACTGTTTGTCCAAACTTACTCATTGTTTAACAAGTCTAGAGAGGCGCAGGCAGGAGCGCAAGAACAGCACGACTCTTCAATTACGCCGTCTTATGGGATGCCAGCGGAAAAACGGCTCTCCTGGACCAGATCCCCTCGTGATCACTCGCCATGAGCCAGACTTCTCTGGCGAAACATTTGATTGGCAGATGGCGACGAAGGTACCGTTCAACCGTAGCCAAGGTCTCGCGGTCCACTCCATGGGCCACCGTCAAGTGCGGAATTATCTCGGAAAAAGCACCGTTATAGGGTTGGAAAGCGGGCCAGGTATTCACCAGGGTTTTGGTGATTCGTTCAAATACTTCTGCTTTGTCGGGGTGCAAATAGGCAGTCGCTGGAAACCGCCCAACTTCCGTAAAGGAGAAAGGAAACGCCTCAATCGACATGCAAATGTTTCGCAGAATTTCGGTTTCCCCGAGAATGATTTCCGGCGGACAAAAGGGGTAAAGCAGAGTGACGTGCGCCGGCACACCATGACTGGCGGTCCGATCGTATTGCAATCGCAGCGATGCGACGATTGGTTCAACCTCGGGGACCGGTATGATGACCGCCGATTCATTTCCCATGCGACCGCCCTATGTTCTAAGTTCCACCACCGTCGCACCGCCGCCGCCTTCGTTTTGCGGAGGCTCGCTGACGTTGGCGACGTGGGGATGACCCTTTAGATATTGCCGCAGCGCCTTGCGCAGAATTCCCATTCCGCTGCCATGGACGACGCGAAGCCGGATCGCACCCGCCAGGAAGGCGCGATCGACGAACTTCTCCACCGCCTGCGTGGCTTCGTCAACGGTCTGGCCGATGACGTTGATCTCCGTGGACACGCTCTCGTCTTCGCGCGCCAGAGACACATTGATGCCGCGCGAGCGGGCCGACGCTACCGGATTGCTGTCGGCATGAGCGACCACACTGGCGAAATCGTCGCGCGCCACCTTCATCTTCATGGGGCCGACGGCGACCTCGAAGCTGTCATCGTCAAAATGGCGCAACACCTTCCCGTCGCGGCCCAGCGATTTGAGGCGCACGGTGTCACCCACCGAAACGTGCTTCACCACGTGCTGCTGAGCATCGGGATCGCCGGTGTCGGCGCCGGTGCTATGGGCCACAACCGTGGAGTCGAACTGCTCGCGAAATTCGCGGCGCATCTTGGCGACGCGGCGTTCGGCGTCTTTGGAGAGCTTGAGCGCCTGAGCGCGGTCGGCCACAGCATTCACCGTCTCGCGGGCGCGATATTCGAAGTCACGCAGCACGCTTTCCAGTTTCTTTTCCAGGTCGCGGAGTTTTTCCTTTTGCTCCTTGCGGCCTTCGAGTTCGAGATGATTGCGCTGGCGCGCCACTTCCTGCTCGCGGGCGCGAATCTCAGCGCGCTCGGAATCCAGTTGCCGCAACTCGCTGTGCAGCCGGTCCAGAAAGCGCGAGACATCCTGCGCCTGCGAACTCATGCGCTGGCGGGCATCTCCCACAATGTGGGGGTTCAGTCCCAGCTTGTGCGCAATGTTGATACCTGCCGACGCACCCGGCACGCCGACGCGCAATTCGAAAGTGGGCGCGAAGGTGTCCTCATTGAATCCGACGGCGGCGTTCATCACCCCGGAAGTGTTGGCGGCATACACCTTCAGCGCAGTGTGATGGGTGGAGACGATGCTGAGACAGGACAAGCGGCGGAAGAAGTCGGCAATGGCGACCGCCAGGGCAGCGCCTTCTTCCGGATCGGTGGCCGAACCCAACTCGTCGAGCAGCACCAGCGATTGCGCGGTGGCGTGGTGCGAGATGAAGTCGATGTTGGTGACGTGCGCGGAAAACGTCGACAGGTTCTGCTCGATTGACTGGTAGTCCCCGATATCGGCGAAGACAGCGTCGAAAATGGGCAGCTCGGCGCGGTCGGCGGGAATCGGAATGCCCGACTGCGCCATCAGCGCCAGCAGGCCGACCGTCTTCAGCGCTACTGTCTTGCCGCCGGTGTTGGGGCCGCTGATGATGAGCTGGCGATGCTGGCTATCGAGTTCGACGGTGAGCGGCACTACCTGGACGCCACGACCCTTCAGGGTGCGTTCCAGCAGAGGATGGCGGGCGTTGCGCAGGATAAGCGCATCACCTGAGGTCCCGCTCATCCCAGCTGCCGGGATAAGTGGAGCACCCGCATCACGCGGAGCTGTGTCCGCTGAACCATTGACCGGTGATAGCGTGACGGCTGACACTTCCGGCTGTGACGGATCAGTCACAACGTCGGCAAGCAGCTTCACCGCAACGCAGTTGTAATCCTCGGCGAAGCGGGCTTTGGCAAACTGAAGTTCAAGTTCCGAGAGCACTATGACCGCGTGGGCCAGTTCATCGGCGCGCTCGCCCAGGCGGGCGGTCATATCGAGCAGGATGCGATGGATTTCCGTCTGCTCGTCTTCCAGCAGGCGGACCAGATCGTTGTTCTGCTCGATGGTCTCCAGGGGTTCAATGAATACAGTTTGCCCGCTGGACGACGCGCCATGGGCGACGCCCTGCACGCGGCGGCGTTGCTCGGTCTTCACGGGGATGACGAAGCGTTCGCCGCGAATGGTGACCAACTCCTCCTGCACCGCGCCACCCTCGGAAAGCCGCCGCAGATAGGCGCGCAGCGACTCCTGGATGGTCCGCTTCTGTTTCTCGATCTCACGCCGGATGCGCGCCAGCTCGGGAGAGGCCCGGTCGTCGAGAGTGCCGTCGGGCAGGATCCTGTTGCGGAAGTGACGCAGCAAGAGGGTGAAGTCGGCTATGCCTTCAGACAGCTCGTGCACGGCTTGCCACTTGCTCTGGATGGCAGCGGCGGGATGAAGGGCGATCTCGCGCCACTCGGCGGCACGGTCGGCAAGCAGGAGCAGATCGCGAATCTCGATGATCTCCAGTGCCGCTCCGGTGATGCGCGCCTTGTCGATCAGCTGCGAAGGATCGAGCAGGCCGTGGAAGTCAAAACGGCCTCCTGTCCGCAAGTATCCGCGCAGCTCTTCGGTAACCTGCTGCTGGCGCTCGATCCACTGGGGATCACGCGAAGGCGTGAGCTGCATCACCCGCTCATGTCCAAGCGGCGAGGCCGTGTAGATGGCCAGCAGCTGCCGGAATTGATCGAATTCCAGTACGCGGTCGCTGGTGTTATGAATGATGCCGGGAGAATCCATCGGTGTGAGTTCCATGGTACAGGAGGCACGAGGCGGCGCGTCAGACCCAGACGGTCAGCGGGACGGTAACGGTGAGGGTAGTATTCATGAGTTATTTACCTTGAGTAACGACGCTCGACTACCGCTCCCGGCATATGCCGGATAAACTGATCCGGCGGATTAAACCGTTTGCTGCAAAACTCGGGAAAGCAGATCCCTGACCGACTACAGTCGGCTCGTGACGACAAAATAAAGGGATCATAACGGCGCGGCTAAAGCCGGGCCCCTTCGAAACAGAGGACCAATGCTAACGCATTCCGATGCCTTCGTTTTTTTTGGCGCCACCGGCGACCTGGCCTACAAAAAGATTTTTCCCGCATTGCAGAGCATGGTGCGGCAGGGCACGCTCGATGTGCCGGTGATCGGTGTAGCCAAGTCTGGCTGGACCATCGAGCAGTTGCGGGAACGCGCTCGCGACAGCATTACCAAGCACGGCGGGGGCGTGGATGAGGAGGCGTTTTCGAAGCTGTGCGAGCTGCTCACCTACCTGGACGGAGACTACAAGGACGAAAAGACCTACGCCGCCTTACGCGCCCAACTGGGTGACGCGCAGTGTCCCACGCACTACCTGGCGATTCCTCCCAGCATGTTTTCGGTTGTAGTCCAGGGTCTGGCTAAATCAGGCTGCGCGCAGAATGCCCGGGTGATCCTGGAGAAGCCGTTCGGGCGCGACCTAGTATCGGCGCGCAAACTCAATGAGACGCTGCACGAGGCATTTCCCGAGGAGAACATCTATCGCATCGATCATTACCTGGGCAAGGAAGCGGTAGAAAACCTGCTGATCTTCCGCTTCGCCAACAGCTTTCTGGAGCCGATCTGGAACCGCAACTACATACAAAGCGTGCAGATCACGATGGCCGAGAAATTCGGGGTGGAGGGTCGTGGCAAGTTTTACGAGGAAGCCGGCGCCATTCGCGACGTGGTGCAGAACCACATGTTGCAGGTGGTCGCATTCCTGGCGATGGAACCGCCAACGGCCATGTATGTGGATTCTGTGCGCGACGAGCAGGTGAAGATCTTCCGCACGATTCCGCCGTTGAGTCCGGCGAACATCGTGAGGGGCCAGTTCGACGGGTACCGCAGCGAGTCTGGAGTGTCTCCCCATTCCGATGTGGAGACGTTCGCGGCCCTGCGGCTGGAGATTGACTCGTGGCGCTGGGCCGGCGTGCCGTTTCTGATTCGCGCGGGCAAGCGCCTGCCAGTGACGGCGACCGAGGTTTTCGTGAAGCTGCGCAAGGCCCCGCTGAGCAAGATGGGCGGCGATGGCAGAAACTACTTGCGCTTTCGCCTGGGGCCTGACATTGAGCTGAGCCTGGGCGCGCGCGTAAAGCGGCCCGGCCCTCTGATGGTGCCGATGCCGGTGGAGCTGTCGGCGGTGAAGTACACCAGCAACGACGAGATGGATGCCTATCAGCGGCTGCTGAGTGACGCCATGAGGGGCGATCCGATGTTGTTCGTGCGGCAGGACGCGGTGGAAGCGGCGTGGGCGATCGTCGAGCCGATTCTCGGGGATTGTTGTCCGACGGAGTTGTATGAGCCGGGGACGTGGGGTCCGCCGGACTCGCGCGAACTCGCTGCCGATATTGGCGGGTGGCACGATCCGACGTAGGGAGGGTGACGTGCCCGGGGGACTCTGTTTGGTTTTCTCGCGCGTACCCAGCGCTGAAGCGCTGGGCTATCATCTTCCGTCCCGCGGGGCGGGACTGGGGCGCTGGCGGTCGATCGTTCGAGCGAACGACACAAGAGCCTCGTTGGATATCGTGGCCGTGTAATAGGGGTCCTTCGACTCGCTGCGCTCGCTCAGGATGACACAGTCACTGGAAGGTGCCGACCGGCAACGAGAAACTGCCAACCCACAACTAGAAACTGACAACTGGCAATCGCTTGTTGCTATCCCGCGTGGCGGGGGCGAATGTCGTATTGGCGGATTTTGTAGAGCAGGGCTTTGTAGCTGATATTGAGCTTGGTAGCGGCGCGCTTACGATTCCACGCCGTCTCTTCCAGCACCTGGGCGATCACTTCCGACTCCGCACCGTTCTTCAGATTGCGGACCATTTCCTTCAGATCAGGTTGCTGCTGCGGCCGTTTATCGTCGGCGGAAGCGGCTGCCGCGTTCTGCGCGTCAGGGTTCGGCCTTTTCTGCAACTCGCCGATGGCGGCAGATTCGTCGCCCAGCACCAGAAAGCGCTTCACAAAGTTTTCCAGCTCGCGAATATTTCCCGGCCAGGAATAGGCTTCGCACGCTTCCACTAAGCGCTGCGAGACGCTGAGGGGCGCGCAGGCATACTTATCGGCAAGCTGGATCATGAAGTGCCGCAGGATCATGGGAATCTCTTCGCGGCGTTCGCGCAGCGAAGGCATGCGCAGCACGAAGCTGTTCAGGCGGTAATAAAGATCCTCGCGGAAGGTCTTCTGCGCAATGGCCTGGGGCATGTTGATGTTGGTGGCGGCCAGAACGCGGACATCGACCTGGACGGTGACGCGTCCGCCGAGGCGGGAGAATTGGCCGTCCTGGAGAACCTGAAGCAGCTTGGCCTGTAGCGCAGGCGACATTTCGCCGATTTCGTCGAGCAGCAACGTGCCTTTGTTGCAGAGCTCGAACTTGCCGGGCTTGGCTTTGTTGGCGCCGGTGAAAGCACCGGGCTCGTAGCCAAAGAGCTCGCTCTCCAGCAGCTCGCTGGGAACGGCGGCGCAATTGACTTTGAGGAATGTGCGATGAGCACGGTCAGAATACTTGTGGATGAGGCGGGCGAGGACTTCTTTGCCGGTGCCGCTTTCGCCGAGTAACAGTACCGGAAAATCGAACTTGGCTACCTGCATGGCCTGGGCGCGAAGCTGGCGCATGATGGACGTGGCGGAGAAGAAATACACGCCCTCGCCGACTTCCAGAGCATCGCCGGCGCCGGGTGCGGCAGGGTCGGTGTTCTCCAGACAGAAGCGCAGGACCTCGTCCATTTCTTCCTTCTGGACGGGCTTGGAAAGATAATCTTGCGCGCCCAGCCGCATGGCCTGGGCTACTTTGCGGGTGTCGCGCACGCAGGACAGCATGACGACCTTGGTGGAAGGGCGGGCTTCACGAATGCGCTGCAGGGTTTCCAGGCCGTCAGCCCCGGGCATCACCATGTCGAGCAGGACCAGGTCGGGACTGTCGCGCTGGACCTTATCGACGGCCTCCAAGCCGTTGGAGGCGGTGGAGACGCGATAAGAATCCAGCTCCAGAACCGTCTGGAGGTACCGCAACATGCTAGGTTCGTCGTCCACCACAAGAATGTGGGAAGTGCTCATGGCTCCTCCGCAGGGCGTTGGGGTGGAGGATTCAGCAGCACCAAGAAGGAAAACTTGCTGCCCGTGGCAGGCTCACTCTCGACCCAGATTTTTCCGCCAGCTGACTGCACCAGGCGGCGGGCAATAGCGAGACCAAGGCCGTGGCCTTCGGCTCGCATGCCCTGAGGAACCAACCGGAAATACTCGTCGAAGATCTCCTGCTGAAACTCAGGCGCAATGCCCGGGCCGGTATCAGAGACGGAAATGCGGCAACAGTTTGCGGCATTCACCCGTTGGCGGCGACGCTCCACGGCCGGTGGGCGGGCCACGGTTCGCCGCTCCCAAAAGTACGGCTCCACATGCAACCACACCGTCCCGGAGGCCGGAGTGTACTTCATGGCATTGTCGAGCAGGTTGGAAACGACGTGCTGAATCTTATAGTAATCAAAGGGAAAGGGCTCTAGCTTGTCGTTGGGCAGAAAGTAGAAGGCAATGGCCTTTTCCTGAAAGCGCTGCGACCATACTTCGGCGATCTCGCGAATACAGGCGTTGATGTCGCCCACTTCGTAGTGCAATTCGAGGCGGTCTACCTTCAGGGCAGTGTAGGTCAACAGGTTCTGAATGAAGTTGGACAGGCGCACGCCATTGGCCTGCATCTCGGTCAGAACTTCCATCTGGCGAGGGCTCAGAGGGCCGAGTTTTTCTGACAATAACAGGTGCAGATAGCCTGCCATGATGGCCAGCGGCGTCTTCAGTTCATGGGCTGCCGAAGCCAGGGCATCGCGGCAGCAGCCGCAATGCTCGTGGGTAACCGGCTCAACTGGGGTTTGCTCTATCGACGGCATCTTAGCTGGTGGCGGCATGGGGACAACCCCCTTACGGTGCCCGGGAGGCGAGGGCAAGTCCACGGCGTTCCCAGGATCGATCCCCGATCTGCGTTGTACAGGCATACTCTCGACAAAAGTCAGCCTTAAGTTTAATGAGATACCAATCCTCGGGAGATTAGAGTTGAAACACTCTAACAGGGGGAGAAATGATTCTTACCGCAAAGGCGTGCATTGTCAATGCCAAACTGATTAATTCTCGGGCAACAGTGGCAATTTGGTTTCCTTTTCCGGCAGGCATTTTCACTTTCTACAGGCATTCCTCTTCCGCTCTATCGCAATAGATTGCAACGTCGGCCATGACACCACCTTGGCCACTTGCTTCTATGCCTAACAAATAAAAGCGCTTGACTCGATTCCCACATTTGGTTATCGATGTGCGTTACGAGGTTGTAATGTAGGAGCTGGCCTTTGCGTCGAAGCGTATCCGTTGCCGAGCGCCGCAGTTGGGACCGGTTGCCTATTTCCATCCCGTTTTTCGTGCGCGGCAAGAATTCAAACGGGGATGAATTTCTGGAGTTCGCCACCGCGCTCAATCTGTCTGCCGGCGGTGTTTTGCTGGCGACTCGGCGGTATCTGGATCCCGGTACCGAAATTACCCTCGAAATCCCGGTCGCCCTGGTCAACAAGGCACAACTGCCTCGGTCAATATCCCTCCTGCGTGCTAACGTGCTGCGATGTACGGCGGACCGGCAGTACTTTCTGCTGGGACTTCAGTTCCAGGAACCGCTGCTGGAGCAGTCCTCAGGACTAGAGGCCGGCAAGTCGCGATCGGTTGGGAAACACAATTCCTCAGAGTGAAAACATTTGCACATATATAGCGCAATATGGTTTCATTAAAGCCTCTTCATGGCTTTATATAATCTCCATCAAGACAAATTTAAGTTCTTATAAACAGTTGTTTACGCTGAATATGCGCATTTTATTGCAATGTGCAGGAACTTGGCGCAATAAATGCAAATCATTAGCACGTCGACTGCTAAAAGGAAGCGTGAGAACCGAGTATGCCACTGCTGGCGGGCTCGAACAACGAGAGTGCGATCACGGTACATCAGCTCCCTCCTGAGCCCGTGATCTTCGGGCAAACGCCAGCCATGCGCGACGTTCGCCAGAAGCTGGAGCGGGTCGCCGCCTCCAATCTTTCCGTGCTGGTCAGCGGAGAAAGCGGGACCGGCAAAGACATTGTTGCCCGCCTGCTGCACCTCTACTCACCGTGGGCGGCAGGGCCATTTGTCAAGGTGAACTGTCCGGCCATTCCGGGAACGCTTCTCGAAAGCGAACTGTTCGGTTATGAGCGCGGCGCATTTACCGGCGCCTTCAACCCAAAACCGGGTAGAGTGGAAATGGCGCATCGCGGCACGCTGTTTCTGGATGAAATTGCCGAACTGGACGCCATGCTACAGGCCAAGCTCCTCCAGCTGTTGCAAGATGGGCAGTTCAGCCGGATTGGCGCCCAGGAAGACAAGCGAGTGGAGGTGCGGGTGGTGTGTTCGACCAACCGCGAACTGCATGAGGAGATTGAGCAGGGCAACTTCCGTCCCGATTTGTTTTACCGCATTGCGACCATGACCATCCACCTGCCGCCCTTGCGGGAACGGGCGGTGGATTTGCCGATTATCTGCGATTACCTGCTCCAGTATTACAACGAGAAGTTGAACGGGCGGGTAGTGATGGTGCGGCCGGCGTTGATGGCCAAGATGCAGCGCTACTCCTGGCCGGGCAACATCCGGCAGCTGGAAAACCTGGTCAAGCGCTACGTGGTAATGGGCACGGAAGACGTGATTTTGAGCGAACTGCTGGAGCCCAATGAGCGCGATGCGGTGGACACGCTGGTGCTGGAGGGCCCGGTATCGCTGAAGAAATTGACCCGGCAGACGGTGCGCAAACTGGAGGCCCGTATTATCCTGAATGCGCTGCACGCCAACAACTGGAACCGCAAGAAAGCGGCGCGCTCGTTGGACATCAGCTACCGCGCCTTACTGTACAAGCTAAAGGAAGTCGGCATTCCGCAACGGCGTTCCAGCACCACCACCAAACACGAAGACGACGGGGTCGAGTAAACCACCGAGGTGAAAGATGTATTGGGAGCGACAGACTTTGGGGAAGCGAATTCTTATACTGACAGCAATCATGCTGCTCGGGCTGTGGACACTGGCAGCGTTTGGGCAGGACAATGCGGGACAACAGGGAGCCAGTTCTACCCCGCCGGCGCAGCCAGTCCTTCCTGACAGCTCCAGCAGTAATGCGAGCGGCGGAAATGATGTAGCCAAGACCACGACGCTGCCGGCCACGGGGAGTCGGCACCCGCATGTGGCCGACGTCCGGCCTGATACCTATGTCATTGGCGTAGGTGATGTTTTGGACGTCAACGTCTGGAAAGAGGGCGAGGTCTCCAAGGTGGTGGGCGTGCGTCCCGATGGAATGATCACGCTGCCTTTAATCGGAGAGATGAAGGCAACCGGGCTGACTCCGGTGCAATTGCAGGCGCAGATCACGGCCGCGCTGTCAAAGGAGATGTCGGACCCGCAAGTCGTGGTGATGGTCGGCGCCGTAAACAGCATGAGCTTTAACATCATGGGCCAGGTTTACAAGCCGGGATTCTTTCCTCTGTCACGGCCGATAACGATACTGGATGCCATTGCGCTGAGCGGCGGTTTCCGCGATTTTGCCAAGCAAAAGAAGATTTACATTTTGCGCACTGCCCCGGACGGCACGGAGCAGAAGATCAAGTTCAACTACAAGCAAGTGATCAAGGGGCAGAACATGTCGCAGAATATCTTGGTCGAGCCTCGCGATACCATTGTGGTGCCGTAGGCGCCAGGTTGGACGGGGGCGACAGGAGGATGAGATGAAACGGCAACTAAGACCAATTCTGGCCGCAGTCGCGTTGCTGTGCGCACCGCTGGCGTGGTCGCAGAGCGGTTCCACGGATTCGGGCGCGAACACCCCGAGCGCTCCGTCGCCGGCCGGTTCTTCGATATGGCAAAGCAGCACGCCGGATGCGTCGTCCAATGGCACCCCCGCGACATTGCCGAACAGCACACCACCGACAACGCCAAGCGGCATCCCGGCATCGCCAAATGGCACGGTAGACCCGGGGCAGAACGGCTGGCCGGATGCGACGCAGCAGAGCGCACCCCCGACGCCAGCCCAGGCCGCGTGGCCGGATAGTTCCTCGCAAAGCGGAGCGCCGGATGGAGCGCAAAATGGGGCCCCGGATACGCCCGCGGCGGGCGGCGGCGGCGACGATGGCTCGCAGTTAGGTTTGGGAGGCCCCCAGGCAACTTTCACCCATCCAGAGAAGCTGCCGCCCATGACTATGTTTACCGACCAGGTATCGCATACCGGCTATACCTTTACCTTTTCGGCGGGCGAGGTGGCCCAATATCTGTCGGGCGGGTACGGGGGTTCGCCGGGCTACTGGGACAACCTGAATCTGGTCAACGCCGGCCTCAATATTGTGCAGGCGCGACCGACGGTACTGTGGTCCCTGGGTTATAACGGGGGCGTCAGCACAACCACGGGCACGGTTAATTCCACCTACAGCAACCTGAACCAGGCCGTCAACGCGCACATCATCTGGGCCTTCGCCAAGCGCTGGCAGTTCCGCTTCAAGGACAGCTACTTCTACTCGGATGACCCGTTCCAGCCGTTTTTTACATTTTTGAGCGCGCCCACGCCGAACAATCCCAATCCGGCGATTTACTTTCCGCAAACCATCTTGGAGCAGAATCAGGCGTCGGCAGACATAACCTATCTGCTGGGGCCGCACGATAGCGTTGACTTCAACGGCGGCGAAAGCTTCCAGCACTATCTGAGGGGCATCGCTGATTCGAGTAACAGCGGATTTAATCCGGGTGCGCTGTGGAATTCCACCACCTATTCCGGCGGCGTGTTTTACCAGCACGTGTTCAGTCCCCGCTTGAGCGCAGGAGAGGGATACATTTTCCAGGCGCTGGATTTCGGACACGGACAATCGCGCGCCGGCGTACAAACCTTCCAGACCTATGCCAACTACAGAATCAGCCCCCGGATGACAATTTCCGGATGGGTAGGTCCGGAGCGGACAGGCACGAAAGACATTGTCCCGCTGATTTGCTTTCCCAGCGGCTGCCTGATCGAAGTCATGCACATGACCTACTGGAACGTGGCCGAGGGCGCCACCTTCAGTTGGGCGGCCCCACACGGCAATTCCTTTGGGGCGCAGTACAGCCACAGCATCACCAACGGCGGCGGCATATTCGGTGCGGTGCGTTTCTATCAGATAGTGGCGACTTATAACCGTCCGGTGAACCGCAACTGGTCCTTTTCGGCTGGCTTATGGTACAGCGACAGTCAGTCGATATCGGATTATGAGGGCCAGAGTTATCTGTACAGCAAGCAGGGGACAATCACGTTCTCCCGCAAGATCAACCAGGACTGGAACCTCAGTTCCTACTTTGCACTTATCCATCAAAACCAAAACTACTACGGCAATCTGGGACTGCCGACCGCGGTTAGCACCGCGGGTATCGGAGTCACGGTCCAGTATGCCTGGAATCATTCTGTGGGACGGTGAATTATGGCGCAGGAATTTGAAGATCAGAAAACAGGGCAAGGCTTTGACGAATATTGGGCCATCGTGCTCCGCCGCAAATGGTGGATTCTGGGTCCGCTCTTCTTCGGATGGCTGATTGTGTTCGCCTCCGCGTGGTTCTTGCCTGCCACCTACATTTCCGAGAGTACGGTCCTGGTGGAGCCGCCCAAGGTGCCCAGCAACCTGGTCGAGCCCAACGTCCAGGTGGATCTTGCGGACCGCGTGCAAAGCATGAGCACGCAGGTGGAAAGCCGCACCCGGCTGCTGAACCTTATCCAGCGCTTCAACCTGTATCCGGGGTACGCCAGCTCGCCCGACGATCAGGTCGTGAAGATGCGCGACGATATCAAGATGGAACTGGTGAAGAGCGAAGCGCAAACCTCCGGCAAAGCGGAGATCGTGGCGTTCAAGGTCTCCTACAAGGCGCCCACGGCCGATATCGCCCAGAAGGTAACCATTGCGCTCACTTCATTCTTTGTGGACGAGAACGTGCGCGCCAGCCAGGAGCAGTCGGAAGCGACGACGCTCTTCCTGGACTCGCAGGTGAGAGCGGTGGGGCAGACCCTGGCGGACCAGGAAGCCAAAGTGCGGGCTTTCGAGGCCGAACATGACGGGTCGCTGCCGCAGCAACTGGACAGCAACATCCGCATCCTGCAGGGACTGCAGCAGCAGATGCAGGCCGCGCAAGCTGCCCGCGAGCGGGCCATGCAGCAGCAGACGTATCTGAACTCGCTGCAGAGCCAGTATCAGAACGCCAGCGATGCGGCCAGTTCTCCGGCCAGCATCGATTCGCAGCTGGATAGTGCGCGCTCCAATCTCGCCGCCATGGAGGCCCGCTATACCGACGACCATCCCGACGTGAAGAAGCTGAAGGAAACCATCGCGTCGCTGGAAAAGCTGAAGAAGCAAATGGCGGAGGAAGCGCGCGACAACCGGGAGTCCGACGCGGACACGCCGCAAGCGGTGCAGCAGAGCAATGCCATGCTCCAGCTAAAGACCCAGATGAGGCTTAACAAGATGGAGATGGACCAGGCCACGCAGCAGATGCAGCGCGCGGAGCAGGCAGGCCAGGTCTACCAGGCGCGGTTGAACGCCACTCCAGCCGTGGAAGCGCAGATGAGCGACATGATGCGCGACTTCGGCAATCTGAAGAAGGAATACCAGGACCTGCTGGGCAAGAAAACCGAGTCAGCTCTGGCTACCAGTTTGGAACGGCAACAACAGGGCGCGCAGTTCCGCGTCATCGATCCGCCCAGCCTTCCCGACAAGCCGAACTTTCCTGACCGCTTCAAGTTTTCCCTGGCGGCGATTGGCGCCGGATTTGCTTTGGCGATCCTGTGCGGATTTGGCGTGGAGTTCCTCGATGACCGCATCCGCGGCGAGCAAGCCCTGAACGCGGCCGTCAATCTGCCCATCCTGGCTGAGATTCCAGCCCTGTCGACGGCGAAGGAACTGAAGCGGGCCCGCTGGGTGCCCAGGTTTGCCCTGGCCGCCACTATCCTGTGCCTCATCGTGCTTCCATCGGGCGTTGTTTACGCCTATTACTGGGGATAGGGAATGTATAAACAATTCTTCGGGCTGACCCGCAATCCGTTTGAGATCAGCCCCGATCCGTACTTCTATCATCCGACGCCGCGGCACAACGAAGCTCTGGCCAATCTGCATTATGGGGTGGGCCGGCGAAAGGGCTTTATCGTGATCACCGGCGAGGTGGGCACGGGCAAGACCCTGCTCGTCCGCTGCCTGCTCTCGGAGCTGCGTAAGAACGATATTGCCTTTGCCTATGTCTTCAACCCGTTGCTGCCGGTAGTGGAATTCTTCCAGTACATCATGGCGGACTTTGGGCTACCCTACTCGGGACGCACCAAGACCGAGATGCTGCTGGACCTGAACCGCTTCCTCATCCAGCGCCACGCTCGCGGCCTTATCACGGCCCTGGTGGTGGACGAGGCGCAAGCCCTGCGGGCGGAACTGCTGGAAGAGATACGCCTGCTGACCAATCTGGAGACTTCGCAGCAGAAGCTTCTGCAAATCGTCCTGATGGGCCAGCCGGAGCTGGAAATCGTGCTGGACTCTCCGGAGTTGCGGCAGTTGAAGCAGCGCGTCTCCCTGCGCTGCCAGTTGCAGCCCCTGGACGAGTCGCAAACCCACGCTTACATTCTGTCGCGGCTGGAGCGTGCCGGAGCGGCGCCGGAGCCGGCGGTGTTTTCGGAAGAAGCGCTGGGCAAGATTTTCGAGTATTCGCACGGCATCCCGCGCATTGTGAACACGCTTTGCGAAAACTCCATGGTCAGTGCTTTCGCCCACGAACAGCGGCCGGTGACCGCCGACATGGTTACCGACGTGGCAGCTGATTTCCGTCTCATCAGCCCCGCCCTGCCTGAGGAAGTTCCGATGGCGGCGGTGCCGGGAGCGGAAAATAATGCGAGCCTGCTGCGCTCCCTGTTCCGCATGGTGCGGAGCATGGATACGCAGACACTGGAAGCCAATAAATAAATTAAGACGATGCCAACTACTGCAATCAGGAGAGTCTAATCCATGAGTCGAGTGTACGAAGCCTTACAACGTTCCCAAGGTGAAAGTCCCAATCCCAGTGCCTCGCCTTTGGTTACAGATCAGCCGGAAGCTGCCGATGCCGTAGCGTCCGCAGTCGCAGTGGAAGCGTCGGGAGTACCTCTGTCTTCAGCCGAGCCCACGGATGCAGGTTGGATGAACGTGCCGGCGGAGCGGGTCCTGCACCCGGTGCCCACTCCCGAACAGCGCCTGGTGACGATGACCGACCCGGAAAGCACGGGCGCGGAGATGTTCCGGGTGCTGGCTACCCGCCTGGCCCACATGCGGCGCCGGCGCAACCTGCACAAGCTGCTGATTACCAGTTCGGTGGTCGACGAAGGCAAGTCGGTCGTAGCTTCCAATCTCGCCTTGACGCTGGCGCGCCGCTCCGGCGAACGGGTTCTGCTGATTGAAGCCGATCTGCGCCGCCCCAGCATCACTCCACTCCTCTCCAGTTCGCCGCTGCGCGGCATTTCGGAGTGGAACCAGGGCAAACTTGCCTTGGCAGATTCTCTCTATCGCATCGGAGACTTGCCGGTCTGGGTGCTCGCGGCCGGTCATCCCATGGACGAACCGCTACCGCTTCTGGAGTCCGACCGCTTCGCCAAGATGCTGGACAGCGTTGGGCAGAGCTTTGACTGGGTGCTGCTGGATGCCACACCGCTGCTGCCCATGGCCGACTCCACCTCCATCGCCCGCCTCTGCGATGGCGTTCTGGTAGTGGTGCGCGATGGCTACACCCGCAAGAAGGTACTGAACAAAGCCATTGCAACTCTCGACAAGTCCAAGCTTCTGGGCGTGGTCTTCAATCAGGCGTCCATGTTGAACGTCAACTACGACCGCTACTACGGCGAGTACAACTCCTCCGGCAAATCGGCGAAAGATGCCAAGAAGGAGGCCAAGGCAGCCAAGAAGAACGAGAAAGAAGCCAAGAAGCAAGCTAAGCGAGAAGCGGACCAGGTCAAAGCGGCTTCGGCATGATTCGTTTGTTTAACGCCTACTTCCCCACCCGCACACTGTTGCTGACGGTGACCGAGGCCTTACTTGTCACCTTGGCCTTTGTCGTGTCGGTGGTGTTTTGGGCGGGCACAGCGATGGATGCCAACATCTATCTGCTGTACGAGAATGGCTTAGGGCGAATCGGCCTGGTCGTCGGCATCTTCGTTCTGTTGATGTACTACTTCGACCTGTACGACTCCATCGTGCTGTCGAACCGGCGCGAGGTCGTGACCCGCCTGGTCGGAGTTCTGGGCTGCGCCTTCGTGGCCCTGTCGGTGCTCTACTACGCATTCCCTGAAATCAGCCTGGTGGGTGGCACGCTGTGGTTGGGTGTCGCCATTGTGGGCGTTACTGTTCCCGCCTGGCGCAAGCTCTTCTTCGTTTTGAACCGCTCGGCCCGTTTCTCCGAGCGTGCCATCCTCTACGGCGACGGCCCCCTGGCAATACCGCTGATGGAAGCCATTGCCAACCGCTCCGAGTTGGGGGTGCGGGTGGTCGGCTTTATCGGCAGCAGCACCGAAACCGCTGCCGGCATCCCTCGCTTTGACGAGGACGATTTGCAGGGCGTGGTGGAGCAGCGCAACGTCCGGCGCGTGGTTGTGACCATGGGCGACCGCCGGGGCAAGCTGCGGGTCGACCAACTGCTGAAGCTGAAGACCAAAGGCATCTACATCCAGGATGGCCCTGAGTACTACGAGAGTATTACGGGGAAAATTCCACTGGAGTCGTTGCGGCTGAGCTGGCTCATATTTTCTCCCGGGTTTCATGTGCGCACCGGCCTGCGCTTGTACAAGCGGATCGTTTCGCTGATTTTAGGTAGCCTGGCCATCCTCATCACCTCGCCGATCATGCTGCTGGCTACCATCGCCGTCCGCCTGGACTCAAAGGGGCCGGCAATCTTCCGGCAGAAGCGCGTAGGCGAAAACGGAAAGCTGTTCACGGTTTATAAGTTCCGCTCGATGTTCGCAGGATCGGACAAGATCAAGCTGACTCCGGCTGAACACGGCGATCCCCGGGTTACGCGCGTGGGACGCTGGCTGCGCCGCACCCGCGTGGACGAGCTGCCGCAGCTGTTCAACATCGTCAAGGGCGACATGGCGTTCGTCGGACCGCGGCCCTTCGTTCCCGAGCAGGAAGAAGAGTGTGCCGCCCAGATCCCCTTCTACCGGGAGCGCTGGCTGGTGAAGCCGGGCGCTACGGGATGGGCGCAGATCAATCGCGGCTACAACGCCACCTTGGAGGACAACCGCGAGAAGCTGGCTTACGACTTGTTCTACATCAAGAATGTGTCCTTCGGGCTCGACCTGTTCATCATGTTTTCGACCATTAAGATCCTGCTGTTGGGCAGGGGCGGGCGATAGCGCTTTCCGGCAGTCTCACGCCTGATGCGGTATTCTGACTTGAAGTCGCAGTCATCGTGTCTAGTCATCGTTTCGATGTGGGTAGCCGCCAAGACGCTGGTTTTTCCGGCCTTGAAAGGGCCCGGCTTTAGCCGCGCCGCCAGGTAGCAAGTGGATTCGCCTTTAGGACCTGAGGTCATACTCCTTCAGCGGCTAAAGCCGGATTCTCAGCTCGGCTTTAGCGGCACGCCTGAAGGCGTGCCCTTCAAGGCTAAGACTGCACCAAATTCTGAAGTAGCTTAGTGTCGCGACGCAGGCAGAGCGAGGAGAAAAATCACTGCATGAAGACAGCTCTCATCACGGGAATTTCCGGCCAGGACGGCAGCTATCTTGCCGAATATCTGCTCGATCTTGGGTACAAAGTTTACGGGCTGGTGCGGCGCGAGACCGACACCATGCGCTTCCTGCACGGCGTCCAGGACAAGATTGAACTTCTTTACGGCGACATGCGCGATGCCGTCTCCCTGGAGGTTGCATTTGCCAAAGCGATGCCCGACGAGATCTATAACCTCGCGGGCCAGGTTTTTGTGCCCACCAGCTGGCATCTTCCCGCCGAAACTTTCGACATCAATGTGGGCGGACTTGCCCGGCTGCTGAACATGGTGGAGCGTCTGAAGCCGGAGACGCGCGTCTACCAGGCGTCCAGCTCGGAGATGTACGGCAATCTGGACGGATTGCGGAATGAAGAGACGCCGCTGCGTCCCACTTCACCTTACGGCGTTTCCAAGACGGCCGCGCATAACTTGTGCGGGGTCTACCGGGCGCGTGGGATTTTTGTAGTGGGCGGCATCCTGTTCAATCACGAATCGCCGCGCCGCGGACCGGAGATGGTGACCCGCAAGATTACCCTGGCGGCAGCCGACTGGGCGCACGGCAAGAAGAACAAGCTCAAGCTGGGCAACATGCAGGCGCGCCGCGACTGGGGGTTTGCCGGCGACTACATTCGCGCCATGCACGCCATGCTGCAACAGGAGCAGCCCCAGGATTACGTGATCGCAACCGGCGAGTCGCATAGCGTGTATGAATTCGTGGTCGAGGTGCTGCGCTGCCTGGACCTGATTCCCGCGGACAGCAATGTTGCCAAAGTGGTAGACGAGTACGTGGAAGTCGATCCCAAGCTGTTCCGTACGGGAGAGATTCACGATCTGCGTGGGGATGCAACTCTGGCGCGCCGCGACTTGACTTGGCAGCCGCAAGTTGACTTCGAGGGCCTGGTGCGGATGATGGTTGAGTCCGACACCGGGGTTGCGAGTAAAGGCCGGTCGGCGAAGGGCCAGTTCGTCAAGAGTGAGGCATAGAGTTACCCATCAACATGGCATCTACTCCAAACGTAGCTCCCGCACCTGAAACGCAAAAGAAGTCACTCGTCCTACGGCTGTTCACATGGGCCGTCGTCGCATTCGTCGTCCTCGTAGCGCTGGTGGCTTTCGCGGTGATCAACAACAATCACTCGTTCCACCAGACTTCGCGCGCCGAATTCAACGCGCAGCTCGACCATGCCATCGACACCTCGACGAACTGGATTGTGCAGCAGCCTGACATTCAGGGCAACCCACCGCTGATGTTCATGCTGGGCGACATGGCGGAGATGTCGGGCGATCCCCGGCTGAAGAACTTCATCGCCGCTTATCTGGCCAGCCCGCGAGTGCGCGTTCCCGGCCATCCGGTGACGTGGTATTACGCTCACTGGGCCGATGCCAGCGTGCCCGTGCCCACGCTGAGCGCTGCCTACGTGGATTCGTTAAGTTGGCAAGACAAGTGGTTTACCTATGCCACCGCTCCCGATCGCGTGGCCCTGAGCGCGGACGAGCAGGCCAACATGTTTTCCCCAACCATGTATAGCTGGGGAAAGCGGCTGCATCTGCAACTCATCGCGCTGGATTACTTTCGTCATTACAACGGCCCCTCGCCGAGGCTGGATGCCGCCATCATTCCGGTTACCCAGGGCGTGGCGAACGACGCGTATTGGGACTTCCGCGTAAGCGATTCCTATCCGCAGCGCAGCGCGTTTCTGCTGGGCGCCGGACAGCCGCAGTTGGTGAAGAATCGTTGGATCGAACGCATCCTCGACCGGCAAAACCCGGACGGCACATGGAACTACTGCTGGTATGGCTGGTGCCGCGGCGTCTTCGAGTTCAGCCTGACCGAAGAAGACCAGGGACATACCACGGTGCAGGCTGCCTGGGCGCTGTATCAGCTGAAGTATCGCTACTCAGACTGGATCAACCAGAATTTCAAGTAATGGCTACGGTCCGGAGTGGTTTCGTTTTCTGGGCCTGTTAGCGATTAGTGGAGCACGCCTTTCACAGGCTGCTGATACCCTCCTGGCGAAGGAGAATTCTGGTAGAGCTGGCCTTTAGGCCAGCGTTAAGCCTTCTTTTCCCATCCTGAGCCGGCTTTAGCCGGCGGTACCAGCCCTACACGTTGGTTTCCAACCGCAGAATTGCTTTGCCGGTCTGGCGCAGTCTGGTTAGCGCGCCAGCGGACTGAAGTGGACACCGAGAAAGTACGCCCACACGAAAATCGCGAGAACGCCTTTCCAGAAACCCAGGTGCAGGAAGCCAATTGTGAAGAGCCATGCGCCCGTCCACAAAGCACCTCCGAAGGTGTGCTGCTCAATCTTGATTTTCTCCATTTTCCCTCCGCTGGTTTCTGACATCACACTTGATCTCCAGGACAATTTCACGCAGGGCACGATGATTTGTGAGTGACGCCGTTACTGGCTACGGAAGGAGTCGCCCTTCAAAGCTAAAACGGCCGGCCCCGAATGCGGCATGCCGGCCGCTAAGGGCGGCACACGGTTACTTAGTGCCTTCTCACAGTTGACGTCTGAAGCAGAACGGAAATCGTACCATCGCCGAAGTTGCCGGTGGCAACATCAAGGTGGCCGTCGCCATTGAAGTCGGCTGGCAACGCGTTCCAGGGCGAGTTGCCGGTTGGGAACGACAATTGCGCCTGAAATGTCCCGTCGCCATTGCCCAGAAGAATGTCAACGCTCGGCCGGTAGGTGGCTACCGCCAGGTCCAGCTTGCCATCCTGGTTGAAGTCGCCAACGTCAACCCTGACCGCACCAGAGGAAACCGGATAATCCACCTTCGAACGGAATGTGCCGTCGCCGTTGCCCAGCAAAACAGAAACGCTTGGCACTCCCTGATTCGCTACGATGAGGTCGAGCTCTCCGTCGCCATTGACGTCCGCAACGGCGACTCCGCCGGGCTCGTTACCGGTCGCATAGTCGACCGGCGGCTGGAAAGTCCCATCGCCACGGCCGAGCAGAACGGAGACGGTGGCTTGGTCGTAGTTAGAGGTGACCAGGTCGAGTTTGCCGTCGCGGTTGAAGTCGCCGGTAGCCACAGTGGTTGTGAAGTCGCCGCCGTACCCCCTCCCGGAACCGAACGTGCCGTCCCCATTGCCCAGCAGGACGAAAGCACCCGAACCGGAAAGCGCCAGATCGAGCTTTCCATCGCCGTTGAAGTCCGCGGTTATGCCGTAATCCCCACTGCCTACGGGATAGCTAACCTCAGGCAGAAACGTACCATCCCCGCGACCCAGTAGGACGGCAATCTCACCCCATGGCACAGCAAGATCAAGTATTCCGTCCCGGTTGAAGTCCCCAACAATCGGCGCCTGGGAATCGCCGCCGCCGGCAGAATACTGCGCTTGAGGCTGGAATGTGCCGTCGCCGTTTCCCAGCAGGACCGAAACGTTGCCACTACAGTCATTGGCGGAGACCAGGTCCAACTTGCCCATGCGGCGGAAGTCGGCGGTTGCTATGTACTGAGGGCATTCTCCGACGGTGTAATTGGCCCGCGGTTCAAACGAGACTGTCGAGGTCGGATTGTTGATGGGTAGAAAGACGAGGTTCGAGGTGCCGCCGCCGGGTGTGGGATTCACTACCGTGATCCAGGCGGTGCTGGCCTGCTCCGTATCCGAGGAGAGAATGTAGGCGTATAGCTTCGAGCCGTTTACATACGCTGTGGGCCGCGCATGACCGTTCCAGTTCACCACCGAGCCGGAGACGAACCCGGTTCCGTTCACGGTCAGGGCAAACGTGATACCGGGAACATTGGGCGCAATGGCGGAGGGAACCAGCGGCTGACTGATAAAAGGTACAGGATTCTGCGCCGTGACTATCAATGCCGACAACAGCAGAAGAGTGACAATGCTGAAGATGCGGACTGGAAAAGTGAGCTTGCGGATCATGAAGGGGCTCCTTTGCTTGGAAGACGGACGCTTCCGCATGAGTTGGGAGAAGGAAGCCAGAGGTCTTGTCTCCCGGCGGTGAGGGAGAATCGGAGTGGGTGGAAGAGACCGGGGAATCTTCTCCCGAGACACCCGTCACAGTTTCAACGGTTGCGAATCGATTGTCAGTGATGTGCGGTACGGGCGGATGTGACGACTCAGGCCGGCACTCTATGCACCGCCGAGGGCTCTAAATTACGGGATGATCTCGAAGGCTACTCCCGCGAGGAATCCATTGGGGCCGCCGTACTGGGTGGTGCCGTAGATGTTGCCGGAGCCGTCCAGGACCACTCCGCCGGCCGGGCTGCCGCCGTCTGACAAGAGATTGAAGGCGTGCAGAATGGACTCTGTCCACTGTCCCCCGACGCCGCGCGTCAGCTTGAAGACGACGCCTGCATTACCCGAACCGCCTCCCAACGTTTCTCCGTAGAGATTGCCTTCGTGGTCCATGCTCAAGCCGCCATTGGGGTTCGAGCCGTCGTCTCCACCCTGAAAGGAATACAGGACCGTTTCCGTCCAGGTGCCATTCAAGTTGGGCGTCATCTTGAAAACCGTACCGTTGGCATAGGCGCCGCCGTAGTAGGTGGTGCCGTATAGGTTTTCGGTGGAGTCGAGGATTACCGGTGCGGTTGAGTTACCGCCGTCAGGGCCGCCATGATAACTGCCCTGGAAGGCGTGAAGTACGGTTTGACTCCAGCCCGGACCGCCCCGGTTCGGAGTCAGCTTGAAGACCGTGCCGGTGCCATCAGCCGGCCCGGAGTAGTTTGTGCCGTAGAAATTGCCGTAGGAGTCGGGCGTCACCGCCGCGTAAGGAAAACAACCTTCGATGGCACACGAAAACGAGTACAGACCGATCTGGTCCCAGCGTAGGGCGCTGACTTGCTTCACGCTGTACACGGATCCCTGCGCGTAGTTGCCGCCGTCGAGGGTTGTGCCGTAGACGGTCCCAGCGCTGTTGACCGTCACGCCTCCCATCGCTGGAGCGGCAAGTGAACTGATCAGCGCCAGGTCCCAGCCGTGCGAAACGCGCGACAGCTCGAAGACCTCGGAGGTATTGCTGCCGCAGATTCCGAACAGGCTACCCAATCTATCGAAGGCCAGCGGCGACTCCGGGCCGGGGCAGTTGCTGAACTGATCAAATACAGTTTCCGTCCAGTTCCCGCCTGAGTTGGGAGTCAGCTCGAACATAATGCCGCAGCCATGCGGCTCACAACTCGTGAGGCCGCCGCCCGCAGTCGTGCCGTACAGGTTTCCCGTAGCGTCAAGAATCAGTGGAGCGTTGGGCGACGATCCGTCCCCAGAACCGCCAAAGCTGTGCAGTATCCGATAGGTCTGTCCCCGCGCCGGGCTGGAGAGGAAACTCAGCAAAGCTACGGCGACACTTGCGCCAAGAAGAAATTTCTTGCGTGGCATTGTTCCCTCCTTTACCGAAGTCCCCAAAGTATACGTCCAATCGAACTCGCACAGCCGCAAGTTTCTCGCCTGGGCGGTCGTCATTGCGAATGCACTAGAATGAATTGCATGACCGAAGTCAAAACAAAGCGCCTGACGGAGATGGTGAAAGCTGCGGGTTGAGCCAGCAAGCTAAGTCCGGCGGTGCTGGACTCGGTGCTTGGGAAATTAGCCCGGCAAGACGATCCCAATGTCCTGGTCGGCTTCGACACAGCCGACGACGCCGGAGTGTATCAACTGACGCCGGAGCTGGCGCTGGTGCAGACGGTGGATTTCTTCACGCCAATCGTCGACGATCCCTACGTCTTCGGCCAGATCGCGGCCACCAACGCGCTCAGCGATGTCTATGCCATGGGGGGTCGGCCTGTCACCGCGCTGGCCCTGGTCTGTTTTCCCGACAGTGGCGATCCCAAAACGCTGGAGGAGATGCTGACCGGCGGGCTGTCGAAGATGGTTGAGGCCGGCTGCACCATCATCGGCGGACATAGCATTCGCGACGAGGAGATCAAGCTGGGCTACTCGGTGACCGGGACCATCGATCCCGGGAAGATCCTGGCCAACAGCGGCGCGCAGGCGGGCGACCGGCTGCTCTTCACCAAGGCCATCGGCACCGGCGTAATCTCAACCGCGATCAAACGCGGCGACGCCGATTTCACATGGATTCGCGCCGCCGTGCATTCGATGACGACGCTGAACAAAGCTGCAGCCGAGGTGATAACCTCCGGCGCATTCGGCGTGCACAGCGTGACCGACGTCACCGGCTTTGGCTTGATTGGCCACGCGCGAGAGATGGCCACCGCCTCGGTCGTCAGCTTGCGCATTGAGGCTGCGCGAATTCCTCTGTTGCCGGGCGCGCTGGAATGCGTTCGCCGCGGCTATGTTCCCGGCGGATTGAAAGCGAACCGTCAGTTCGCCGAGCGCTACGTGGAGACAGATGCGGGCGTGCCGGCAGAGCTGGCGACCCTGCTGTACGATCCCCAGACCGCGGGAGGGTTGCTGATTGCTGTCGCCGCTGACGATGCGGAAAGAGCGCTTGCCGAGCTGCAAAACGCCGGCGTGGAGGCGGTCGAAATCGGCGAAGCGGTGCCGCGCCAGAAGCCCCTGATCGCCATAGTGAATTCGCTTGCGCCTTGATTGAATCTTAAGCGGGCTTTCGCTGGATGGGACGTGTGGCCTTGCTCATCTGTTCCATCCTCTCCATATCAGCGCGAGTTTTCTCGGCCTCTTTGATGGGATCGATTTTCTTCTTCTTGGGCATCGGTTCGGTTTCCCCGGACTCCAGACGGATTTACAGCTGTCGCTCAAACTGCGCCATCAACGGCGCGCGCCGGCCAGCATGCGCTGGTGAAAACGCCTACTCTCCTGGAAGAGTGTCGTCCTCGATTTTTTCCAGGTCGTCAGCTTGAAACTGGTGGGTGCCGGTTTCGTCGTCCAACTCTTCCTCAAACTGCACCTTGACCATGTCACCGGGGCTGCTGTCGGCCATCACGGTCCCAATCCAGCCGCCATAGTTTTTTTCCGCATCCGGCGGATTCGCCGGCAGTTTGACTCGCACTTTGTCGCCGCGCTGCATTCACTTTTCTCCTCTCCTGAATCAGCGGCGGAATTATCTCACAGGCGGCGTATCTTCGGTCTTCCGGCGTCACGGCAGGAGTGGAGGCAGGGCACGCATTTCCGCCCCTTGCCCACGAAAGACTAAAATCGGGAACGGCGAATTTCCTCTCGCACAGGGCCCGGTTCGGAGTTAACATTATCGGCAACTCTGGTAAGGCGAAAGGCCGCGCCGGTGGCGTAAGGAAAGATGCCGCAGGCGTTCCAGCTAGGCCTGTGATTTCGCCGCGGAGACGTCAACTGGTTCCCGACCGTTCAAGTTGGTCAGAGCGCACAACTGCACACCCACGAGGAGATACGATGAGGGCATCGAGGATTCTTGCGTTATCGAGCTTGGCACTATTACTTTGTGTGTTTCTGGCGGCTTGCGGCGGCGGCGGGTCGTCCCCAAAGCCTCCCGCCGGCCCTCCCACGGTCACCACATCTCTCGTGACGCCGGGCACCGTGAATGTCCCCTACAGCTTCTACCTCCAGGCCAGCGGCGGTACGGGAACCTACACCTGGAGCATCTCCTCGGGAAGTCTGCCACCGGGTCTCACGTTTAGCGACATGACCGCGCAGATCAGCGGTACGCCTACCACGCTGGGTAGTTATACTTTCACCGCCAAGGTCACCGACCAGAACAATCTGAGCGGCACCGCCAACCTTACTTTGGTAATCGGGGGCGCGCTGATCATCGACTGCAATTCCTGCATCACCGGCACGAGACTGCCTACCGGGAACCCGGGAGTGCCGTATAACGCGATGCTGACGGTCAGCGGCGGAGTGGCGCCTTACAGCTGGTGCGTGATTGAGACCAGTGGGGCCTGCGATAACGGCGCGGGCGGAGCTTTGCCCGTAGGCTTGACCCTCTCCACCGATAGCAATGGCGACGCCATCATCTCTGGAACGCCGACCAACGTGCCGGCAGCTCCGCCGGCGTTCACCCTGCAAGTGACGGATAGCGAGGTACCGGTCGCAGTTTCGACGATACCGCTGACCATGACGATCATTGGCATCGTGACCCCATCGCTTCCGCCCGGCACGATCAACGTGCCCTACAGCCAAACCATGGTCGTTGCCGGTGGAGTGGTGCCATACACGTGGTCGATAACTTCAGGCTCGTTGCCACCGGGATTATCTTTAGGTGAGGGTTGCGTAGACTCGCGGCAACCCAGCTGCACCATCAGCGGCACGCCGACCCTGGCCGGCAATTACCCGATCACGGCGCAGGTTACGGATAGTGAGCACCCTGCCGCAGTGGCAACCGCGCAGTTCACCATCATTGTGCAGGGAGTTACGAACTCGCTGCTCAACGGCAACTATGCCATTAGCCTCAATGGCTATGACAACGGTAACCCGTACGTAATGGCGTCAGCGTTCGTCGCGAACGGAAACGGTGGCATCAACACCGGCTTTCTCGACCTGAATGACGGAAGCGGAGAGACGATCGACAGCCACGGCAACGTGATCCCGCAGATCATATCCCCCGCCTCGTCGTACAACCTGAACCCGAACGGCACGGGAACGCTGACCATCGTTACCAGCAAGCCGGCAACTTACCACTTCTCGGTTATGGTGGTCTCCAGCGCATGCACCCCTGGCCCCAACATTTCCACCTGCGGACAGTTGATCGAGAGCGATCCGTCCAACCCGCAGCTTTACGGTTCGGGCGTGCTCAAGGTGCAGGACAACGCGTTCTTCCAGCAGTTCTTCCCGGGAAATTTTGCGATGCTGGTTAGCGGTACGGACCCCAGCGGTAATCGCTACGCCGGAGCGGGCGCATTGGGGACCAACCCGACAACCCTGGTTGATATTGATTGCAGCGCCAATGGGTGGGGCTTAACCAGCGGATGTCCGCTGAACATTGACGACAATGGCATGGCGGGCACCGATCCGATCAAGGGCTCGTTTTCCTCGACTGTCGATCAGGGCAGCGGCCGCGGCGACTTCCTCGATATGACCTTCCCTGCCGACCCGGAAGGGCTGTGCTTAGGCAGTGGGGGCAGCACCAGCTGCCACTTTGTCTACTACGTTGTTGACCATGCGGAAATGATCATCATGTCTGTCGATCCGATCTCCAAACCGGCTAATTTGACGCTGTGGCGGGCATTCCGCCAATCTTCGTCAGTCGGCGGCTGGACGCTTACGGCCTTGACCGGAACCAGCGTGGCGGAACTGAATGCGGTAGATACCAGCGGAACCAGTCCGGCAGCCGACTTGACGGCAGGATTCCTTATCTCCAACGGCGCCGGCGATGCCACTCTCAATACCGATGAGAATGATGGCGGAACCTTGAATCTGTTGCAGACCTCGCAGGGAACCTATGCCATCGACAGCGAGGGTCAAAAGACCGGCATGGTGACCTTCACTGGTTTCGATACCCAGTTCGGCTCAACCCCGCCGGTGGCATACCTGTTTGGCTCCAATTTGGCCTTCGTCGTGGGCACGGACGCGAAGGTAACTTCGGGAGTGTTGGAGCCGCAGGCAGCCCCGCCCTCCGGTGGATTTACCAACGCGTCGGTGGCCAACATTTACGCGGGCGGCACAATTTCGCCGGTGTTGACGGCGGTCACCAACTCTGTGACCGACCTGATCGCCAACGGCGCAGGCGGCATCACGGCCGTACAGTATACGAGTGGCCCGAGCGGGCCCAGTGGGCCGAATAACTTGACTCTTTCTTATACCGTGGACAACACCGGCCGGGCAGTGGTCACGCAAAATGGCAACACGTACGGATACCTGTATGTGGTATCGCCGAACAAGTTCATTCTGCTGCCGACGGGTACGGCCCCGGCGCTGAACGTCTTTGCTTCGGCTCCGGGATTCTGAGGAGCGTCAGTTGCCGGCAGAGGCAGGCCGTCTGCCGGCCGCGCGGCACACGGATTCGCCGCAGGTGCGCATGGCCAGGGTAATGGCGACGCCATCTGCCCCGCATCGATACGGCACCTTTGTACTATATGATCGGGAAAACTTTGGGAACACTACTGCAAGCCGTTGCACTATGCACTAAAGGAAGCGCTTTATTATCAGTATTTTAGTTCGGTTATCGGATTGCAATATCAGAAGCGTGCGGGTTTGTGTCTGAGGATTTACGTCCTGGGCGCAGCTGCTGGCCAGAGTTTGGTTTGTGCCGAACGCGGGGCCGTGATTCAACACCTCGAGATGTTTGCTTAAACGGAGGAACCCCTTGAGCAAGAAATTTGCGTTTTCGCTTTGTCTGGTGGCCCTCGCCCTCTGTGCGCTCCCTGCGATGGCTCAAACAACATTGTATTCGGATCTGGGGACGGGAACCGATGTATACCAGTCCAGCACGGGTTGGACGGTAGCCGGATCGGGAATTCTTGGCGAGAGCTTCACCGCCGCCAATGAGTTCACCGCCGGGGCGTCGGGCAGCGTTTCGCAGATCGACATCGGCATCGGGACCGCTGCGGGTGGGAACTCGTTCTTCGCCGCTCTCTATACCGCCAGCGGAAATGACCCGGGCACCCTGGTTGCGCAGTGGAACAACCTGAGCAGCACCGAGACCTTTGGTCAATGCTGCGGCTTGGTAACCATCAGCGGCATCACCGGAGTCAACCTGACTGCGGGAACGTCGTACTTCCTGGTCCTTGGCCCTACGAACCTGACCTCGGATACTTTTGACGCGTGGAACTGGAACAGCACCGGCGCGACCGGGACCGACCTGTATGCCACCAGTGGATGCCAGAACGGTACCGGCAACGGCTGCGCCTGGAATTCCAACGGCACCACGACCATCGGCGCCTTCGACGTCCTTGGAAGCAGCGGCGCGACCGTCCCCGAGCCATCCTCCCTGCTCTTGCTGGGAACCGGATTGGTCGGAGCCTTCGGCACCATCCGTCGCAAGCTTTCCCGCTAACCTCTCGTCCAAACTTGGAAGAAGCCGGAGCATGACTCCGGCTTCTTTTTTGCCCACGTGTTTGCCGCAGCGGCACTCAAGATCCTGCGAACTCCGTCCTTCCACCGCGCCTGACACCTTCCGGCTACGCCAAGGTTGAACGACAAATAGGGAAAACTTCGGGAACACTGCTGCAAGCTGTTGCACTGCGCTTTACAGAAGATGCTTCCTTATCAATAACTTACATCGGACACAGAATTGCAATGTTATTAAAGACTCCGGTCTGCGTCAGAGGACGCGTCTCAAGCGCAGGCTGTAGGGCAAGATCTTTTGCCAGATATGGGCCCTGCATCGGACATCTCGAGATGTTTCGTTGGAAAACGGAGGAACCTTGAGTAAGAAATTTGTGTTGTCGCTTTGTCTACTGGCCGTCGCTCTCTGTACGTTGCCGGCGATGGCTCAAACCACTTTCTATTCGAATCTGGGCACCGGCACCGACGTCTACTACTGCTGCGAAGGTTGGACGATGGGTGGAACCGGAACTCTGGGCACGAGCTATACCCTTGCCGAGGAGTTCACCGCAGGCGCCTCTGGTACGGTTTCGCAGATTGACGTTGGCGTAGGCTACGTCGAAGGCACAAACTCGTTTTTCGCCGCTCTGTTCACCGCTAATGGCAGCAATCCGGGTACGGAGGTTGCGCAGTGGAGCAACCTGACCATCCCCCAGCAGTTTGGTGGATGCTGTGATCTGGTGAGCATCACTGGCATTACCGGAGTGAGCCTGACTGCGGGAACGTCTTACTTCCTGGTCATTGGCCCTACAGACCTCAGCAGCACGCTATGGGGCGCGTGGAACTTCAATAGCTTTAACACAACCGGCCAGTTGGACTCCGCCACCAGCGGATGCCAGAACGGCAGTGGCAATGGTTGCAACTGGCAGAACGACGGTGTCACCACCCAGGGCGCATTCGACGTCCTCGGAAGCAGTGGCGCCAGCGTCCCCGAGCCATCCTCCCTGCTGTTGCTGGGAACCGGATTGGTCGGAGCCTTCGGCACCATTCGCCGCAAGCTGCGCTAACCCTCGTCTGAACCTTGAAAAAAGCCGGAGATTATCTCCGGCTTTTTCTTTGCTGTCGATGGCCGGCGAAGCGCCCCAGGGCCAAACGACGACTGCTCTCGCGAGCTCCAAGGGCAGAAGTCCTTTGGCGCTTTCAGGGGCAACGGTTTGTTCTGCGGCGTGCTCGGATCATGGGTAACATACTCAGGTAGAGAAGCAGCGTAAAAGGCTGCTGCCAAAGCAAAAGCCGGAGCTTATCGCTCCGGCTTTTCTTGGCCAGCACCTCTACCGGTGCGGCTCCGTATTGTTCGGTGCGGGCTCTGCTGGGGCCGCGTTCGGTGCTGGCGACGCCGGTGCGGTATCGGCAGGAGCTGGAACGTTTTGCGCCTCGGCAGGCACTACGCCTTGCACCATCGGCTTGTGCTTCACCTTGCCCGACTCCGCATCCGCGACGTCGATGCCCAGCCGGGTAAGCGTCGCCGCCGTGTAGTAATCCAGCAACACCTTCGACTTCTCGTAATTGGCGGCCGAGTTCAGCACGTTGGACTCCGCCTGCGTCAGACTGCTGGACGCCTGCAACACCAGGGTCGGCGTCGAGGCTCCATAGCTGAATTTCTTCTGCTCGGCATCGAGATTTTGCTGCGCGTAGTCGCGGGCTGCCAGCGCAGCTTGTAGCGCCGCATAATTGTTCTGAAGGGTGAACTGAGCCTGCCGTACTTGCAGGGTGATGGTGTTTTCCGTCTGTTGCAACGCCACCTGCTGCTGGCGGTATTCCAGTTCGCCGCGGACTTGATTGGCCTGCGCCGCACGATTGCGGATCGGGATGTTGAGGTTTACGCCAATGCCTTTGTCCGGCCCTGAGCTGTTGAACAGGTTCGAGAAGGCGTCGTTGTAGTTGGGGGGAACCGAGCCCGGCTCGAAGCACTCGCCGGTGCTGGTTGGCGTGCAAGTCGGAATGTTCTGCGGCCCAGCCAGACCCGACGCGCCATAGAAGGCGTACACGTCCAGCGTGGGCAACAGCGCATTCTTCAGCGACTTGCGCGTGATCTCATAGTTGGTGAGCTGGATACGCGCGACCGCCATCTCGGGACGCCCCTGTAACGCCTCCTGAATCAGTTGTTCGACCGGGGGCACCTCATATTGTTCGCTGGGTTTCAGGGTATCGGTGGGAATGACGGGCGCCGACGCCAGCAGCGGGTCCTGCATGTTCTTGGTGATGGCGTTCTTCATCAGCAGTTGTTCCAGCTGAAGATTGGTCTGCGCCATGATCAAGTTCTGCTTGGCGTTCTCCACTCCACTCTGCGCCTGTACCAGCGTAATAGGCGCCAGCGTGCCGATCTTGACCTGCTCCTGATCGTCGGAAAGCGTCTTATTGGCGAGCTGCAACTGCCGCTGGTTGACCTTCACCGCCTCATAAGCCGTGACTAGGTCCCAGTAGATATTTTCAATTTGCGAGACGGTAGTGATGATCTGCTGGCGGAAGACCACGTCGGCGATCTCGCGGTTGTTGCGCGCAATCCGGATCCAGCGCAGATTGGGATCGAAGCCAAACCCCTGGAGCAGATGCTGCCGCACCTGGAAGCGGAAGCTGGGCGTGAGCTGCGGATTCACGAAGCTGTACGGGCTGTTGGTGGTGATGTAGCTGTTGTTGAAGGTGACCGTCATCAGCGTGCCGGTCGAAAATCCCTGCGAGTAATTGAAGTTGTAGATGTTGGTGTTCTGATTCAGACTGGGAACGCCATAGAAAATAGTGCTTTGTTGCGGGGTGACGGCGCGTTCGCCTTGAATGTTGCCGCCGATCGAAGGATCAAAGTTGTCGATCGTCGGACCGAATCCCAAAGTTGACAAGACAAGGCCTGCCCCGCCGGCGCCGGCGCCACCCACGCCGACCTGGGTACCGCCGGCTCCGGTGCCGCTGGCTCCGGTGCTCGCGCTTCCGGTGCCGCCGGCAGAGACTGCGCCCAGCGTGCCGCCTTGCGTTCCTTGCACGACGCTGGTGTTTACGCCGCGCGCCGCTGCGCCCGTGCCGGTCAGCAGGATGTCAGTGTCGGCAATCGAGAGGTTATAGCGCTGCAAGGTGACGTCCAGATTGTTCTCCAGCGCCATGGCAACGGCCTCGTTGATGGAGAGAAAAATCTGGCCATCGTGAAACAACGTGTCCGTCATCGCGGAATTGGTGAGGTTCGCCTGGGGCACATGGCGCCGGGTGTAGGGCGCGATGAAGTTGGGGAATCCCGACAGCGGCTTGGCATAATTCTGGTCGCCCGAGTACAGGTGCGCCGCGTTATGCTGTGGCGCCGGCGCCTGCGGGTACGGCGTTAAGGGTGTGCCAGGTTGCGCCGCCGCAGGAGTACTCGACTGCGCTGCCGGGGTACCCGATTGCGCCGCCGGAGTGCTAGCCTCCGCAGCCGGAGTAGTGGCTTGTGTGTCCGGGGGCGTGGCATCCTGCGCCCAACTCGCGCCTGCCAGCAGGCCCACAAATCCCAACCAGAGCGCCGTGCGAGCCGCGCCCCTCAAGAAAATGGAAACGAACATTACCGGTCTCCTGGAACTGAATCCATCAGTTCGGTTTCTCAGCTACTGCTGTTGCTGCTGTTGACGCCTCTGTGTAATACGCACCAAGGTGCCCAAAGGTTCATGATCGCGGTGGATTCCCCTGACGGGGGAATCTCTGATTCTAGAGCACGCGGGGTATCGCTGTATCGTCGCGGTGGGGAAGAGCTTGTGAAAGGCCAAGTTTAGAATCGGCGTGGCCAGTTGACTCTTTTTTTGATCAACAACGCGCCTTCACTTGGCGGAGCATTTTTACATCAACCGGGTGCCCTTACTCGTCGGAGTGGTCGTGTGGAGAAGCCGGAACCAAGTCTCGCGAAGCGAGACGGAAGATGATAGCCCCGCCCTTCAGGGCGGGGTTCGGTACATCGGAACCTGAGCCCCTTCAGGGGCGGCACCACTAGGAGTTCAACAAATGTCTTCAGCGACCCGGGGGCAGACGCTTTACCGGCGGCTTTTGCTCCAGACTCTTGCCCACCACGTCCGCCACAATTGCATTGCCCTCAACGCTCAAGTGAATGTCGCCGAACACATAATCCTTCAAGTACCAGCATCCCGGCGCCGACTTAGGACACTGCTCCTTCACCGCAAAGAACTCGGGAAACGCCGTGACGAACCGCTTGCATTTTCCTTCGCACCAATCGCGCCAGATGCGCACCTCGCGCGAATCGACATTGTCGTAAATCAGCGTGGCCGGCCACGGATAAACCACCACGCTGATGGGAATGTTTCGCTTCGCCAGGTCCTGCCATAGCAAGTCCATCTTCATCTTCTCTTTGGCGATGCCGGCTTCCACGCCCAGCGGGGCAAACCCTAGCTCGAAGGGTTTGTCCTCGACAACTTTGCGATACGTCCAACCCGACCGCTCCAGGTCGAAGACGTTGCCGTTGAATCCGTGATCGAGATGATAAAATCCGAACCGAACCAGCGCGCGCTCGGCAAATTCCCACAGATAATTGGTCAGCACGAAATACTTGCTTACGAACGTCCGCAGGTTCGAATACCAGGTCTGGTAGTGGTACTGATTCCGCGCCAGCGCCACTGCGCCAGAGTCGTCGATGTCATGTACCAGCCCAGCTTCATCCTGCACATCCGAGATGTCGATGAAGACGATAGCTTCGTCAAAATCCAATCCGCTGCTCAGCGCGATGCGTGCGGTGTTGAGATAATTCGACGGCGAGTATCCGCCGACGCCGCCGTTGAGAATCTCATATTGCGGGAATCGCTCTGCAATCCGCCCGACAAAACTTGTATTCCACGGCCCCATTGACTCGGTGAAGGAGTCGCCCAGCATCAAAATTCGCGGCCGGGGATCGGTGAGCGGAACCTGTCTCACCTTCTCGTCGCGGAAGCCCTGGCTGTTGACGTTGAGCTGATAGCGTTCGCGGCCCCACGCCCGAATGGTCGAGCAGTTAGGTTGCAGGGCCAGCACGCGCAGGCGGTCCCGTCCCAGGCATCCGAAAAGCTCCGCTGGAGTGGGCACCGAAGACTTTCGCGAAAGGTGGCTATACACGCCGTCCAGCGCCAGAAAAAAGATCAGGCAGAAGAAGACCGCGAAGAGCAGCAACAGGAGTTTCTGCCCCAGGCTGGGAGTTTGCGAGCTGGCCGACGGCGCCGCCCCGTTGGAATCTGCCTGGATCATGCTCACCGAGTTCCCATTGCGGCCGCATCTCGCGCGGAGCCGCGTTCAATATGGACTTCGTCCCAGTACACCGTGCCGTCTCCCGGCCCGCGTGCCAGATGAATGCGAATTGCCCCTTCGCGTCCGACAGTAAACGAACGCGAGAGCCGTTGCCAACCTGGATTGCTGGAGACAGGCGGGGATGAGACAGAGGTATTATCGCTTGGGTTGTAGACGATGACCTGCACATTGATCCGGTCGCCGGCCGAACCCGAGACCCACGCCGACAGCGTATAGATCGCGCCCGGCTCGAGGCCGTTGATGTCCTGATAGACCGTGCCCGCGCCGGTTTCGGCCAGGCTGTATTTGCCGGTGTGCGCCGTCACGGTGCTGACACTGGCCTTTGCGCCGTTGGTTGACCACGGTGCCGTGTCGCCGTCCTCGAAGCCTGGGTTGGCGACCGCGTTTTCCACTCTCTGCCCGGGAGTCATCAGCACTGGGCTGAGTCCGAAATCCGTCTTCGCCGAACACAGAATGAAACGATCCAGATCATGGCATTTTCCCGGCCCGGTCGGACCTTGCGCGATGGCCGAGGCAACATCGGGCGTCACGACGTACGCCGAATCCGGCGAGAGGCCGTGCTGCTCAAGCTGCGTCACCGCCTGCGAGCACTCGAAGTCCTGCGCCACTCCGGTGTAGCGCGCCGACTGATAGCTGTTGATTCGCATCTTCTGCTGCACGGCGAGGAATCCGAAAATCCTGTAGCCCTCGGGACCGCCGGGGGAAGCGTTTTTCTCGCATTGCCACGCCGGCAGCACAATCAGGTTCTGATGCTGCGCTCCCAACTGCGACCAGATGGGCGAAAGCAACGGCGAGGGATGATCTTCGCTGATGGTCGTATGCACCCAATGCCGCAGCGCCGCAGTGTCGGCGAATTGGAGGACGAGCATTGCGGCGATCAGCAGATTCGCCCAAGCTTTGCGGAACAGTAGAAATGGTGCGGCGAGGACCGCCGCCAGAATCGCATAGTAGGGCGCCCAGAAGAGACGTCCACTGGCCCGCAGCGGCGAAAAATAGGGAGACAACCTCCCGCCGGGATCGAGGTCAATGACCGTCGTCGATCCAAACGTTATTTTGGTGGAAAGCGCCAGCAAGGCAAGCAGCAAACAAGCAAGGGTTAGAGGCGCCAGCCAGCGCCTGTCCGGTCGCGAAATCTTTCCGCGGCGGAGGATCGCCGCCACGATGACGATCGCAGCCAGAATGAGAACGCCCGCGCCGAAGTAGCTGTAGCCTTCATACTGGCCCGCGCTCGCGCCGGGAAGCCGCGGAAAGATCACCGACGTGAAGGTGCGAGGATCGAAGGGCGCCAGCAGGTTCATCGACAAGTCGCGATAGCCGCCGCTGCTGTAACCTTTGCCGCCGCTGATCACCAAGCCAAACGCGTACGCGACCACGAAGCCGATCGCCGCCAGCAGCGCCATCATGCCTGCCGCCGGCGCCACGCTGATTCGTTTCTGCCACAGCAAGCTCGCGACCGCCGCTGTCAAAATCACCAGGACTTCGAATGCAAGATAGGGATTCGTCCCCACCGCCACCGCGGTCAGCACGGACGCCGAGATGACAAAGCGGCGGAGCGATCTCGGAGACTGTTGCTGCGCCTGCGCGAACACAAACAGCGCCGCCACCAGCAGCCATTGATTGCTGAGAGAGTAATGTCCCCAGAAGCGGTAATTCAGCGGCGGCGCCAGCAGAAAAAAGACGCTGCACAACGCCGCGCCGAGAATATTCGAGGTTATGGGAAATTCAGGAGCATCTGGAATGTCGGCTTCGCGCTGGAATGAAGGCCCTGAGAGCCGATGAACCCAGCTGCGGAGCAGCGTCATTTGCGTTAGCCGCGGGCGTGAGCCCGCGGTCCGCGTGGAAGCCGCATCGAGCCGCGGAGCGGCGACAGGACCTGGCCCCGGCGAAGATTGATCGCCACCCTCGCTTTGAAAGGGCACGACGTTTTGGAAGGGCACGACGTCTTGAAGGGGCACGACGTCTTGAAGGGGCACGGCCTTTGGAAGGGGCACGACGCTTTGAAGGGACACGGCGTTTTGAAGGGGCACGGCCTTTGGAAGGGGCACGACGCTTTGAAGGGGCACGACGTTTTGAAAGGGCACGGCTTCAGCCGTGCCGTGCCGGGCCCCTAACGCATTGGGCTTTAGCCCGTGCGGGGATCCTGAAGCTCCTTCGGTCATCAGCCGAAGCAGCCGAAACGCAAAGAAAAATTGCAGCGTGCAGGCAAGAATGACTTCCAGACCGAAGTACTGCGCCGGCTCCGGCAACAGAAACGACAGCGGTTTCAGCACCACGGCCATCAGCGGATTCAAATCCAGCAGCGCCACCGACTCGCCTTGCGGATAACCCAGCCGGTCGGTGTAGGTGATTGGCCAATGAACATGCGGGTCCTGGCGAAACAACTCCCAGCCGATGTAGTGATACGCGGGATCGAAGGCGATCCAATTTACATTGCGCGGATTCAGCGGGCGCGGCCCCATCACCAGCAGCGCATAGAAGAAGCCGGCAATCAGGGCGAGGGCGAGGTCAAACCAGATCGAAGCTTGCCAGCGTGCGGCGCGACGTTCTACCACCTGAGAATTGGCCTCGGTTGTCTCCGGTGAAATGCCGGCAGGAGGCGACGATTCACTCTTCATAAGCGGCGACGCGGCGAGTCCGAAGGACGAGGTTGTGAAGTAGAAGACACTTCCGGCGGAACGAGGTTAACACACGGAAGCCGCTGTTCGCTCTTCGTTTTTCGCCGGAGCGCCGTGCCCGAATACAGATCGAAATAATGTATTGCGGTTCTAGTTTCGCCGTAAGAATAAATTTCGTCAGTCACTACAAAAACCCCCACTCAAGCAAAGGCAACTTGAGTGGGGCACCCGTTTCGCCTGCATTGGCGAACAGCGAACCGCCAATAGCGAGCGGCCTCCCTACGGCTTGTCCTGCAACTGGCAATTGTTGCCGTAAGTGAACGAGTGCACCGTGAATCCGGGGCTTTCCGGCTCCAGCGAAACCAGGTGCGCAGTGAATCTCGGGCTGCGCACCAGGTAATACATGCGGCCCTCGGTCACGTCCACGTACGCGCCCTTGGCGTCGAACTTCACGTCGGCCCCGGCGTCGTCCTTCGCCATTGGCCCGCCGTCCACAACCAGGTTCACCCGCACTTGCTTCGCGCCATTCAGGCTGAGGACCGCATACATCGAGCGCCCGTGATAACGCACCTCGGCCCCCGCGCCTTTACCTACGGAAGTCACGCCGTCGCTATCGATCTTCCAGCGTCCTACCAGCTCTACGCCTCCGTCGGCCGGGGAATGCGGCGGCATAAAGTCAACCTCTTCGCCGGCGCGGTGACCATTCATGTTCTCCACCGAACCGCGTCCGTGGACGTCGCCAACGTAAGTCTCTTGCGTCGTATTCCCGCACTCCGCCTTGAACTCGTCTTCGGCGGGATCGAGCGCGACCTTCATCACGTCGGGATGCGCGACGGCCAGCAGTTCGCGAATCTTCGTCTCCATCTGAAGATTATTGCCTTCGCCGAACACCTTCATCACGATCTTGCCTTGCGGGTCGATAAGGTAGCGCTCGGGCCAGCCATCGGATTGATACGCCTTCCACGTCGTACCTTTTTGATCGGCCACCACCGGCCACGGCAGCTTGTATCGCTGCGCGCCCTCGCGCACGTTGTTTACGTCGAAGCCAATCTCGAATTCGCCATAGTGCACCCCGATCACCTCAAAACCGTAGGCGTGATACTTGGTGTACCAGCGCTTGACCACGCCGAAGTCGCGAATGCAGTTGATGCAGGTGTACTCCCAGAAATCGAGGAGCACGACCTTGCCGCGATAGTCGGCGATATGATGCGGAGTGGCTGCGCCTTCATCCAGCCAGATCACGCCGTCGCCGAAGTCCGGCGCAGGATGGACAGTGAGATCGACTTGAGCCATAGCGGGGATTGCGGCGAGCGACAGGATAACAAGGAGCAGCGGCAGCGAGAATTTCTGAAGCGACGCGAACGAGAGCTTCGCGTGGATCGCTCGCGAAGCCGGTGAAGTGAATTTCATCTGGATCGTCTCCTGACGGGCGGCGCGGCATTACTCCCGCGCCACCCCGCATAATCGTACGGCTCAACCCCAACACGCCGGGACATGGGACGCGAATCGGCCCGGTTTGGTTAGCGTCACTCAGCTTACCTTCCTGGCGCTCGATCTCGTCACCGGCGTTCCTGCTTGGCGTATCCTAAACCAGATGCAGGTGAAGGTGCGCTACTTCGGCATGACGAAAGAGATCGCCGGCTGCGACCAGGAAGTCGTCGAGCTCGGCGAGGACACTTGCGCCGCCGACTTGTTCGCCCAGCTCCAACAGCGATTTCCAAAGCTGGATGCCTTTCGCGGCTCTATTGCGCTGGCGGTGAATCTTGAGTATTCCGACGGCAAGACCATCCTGCGCGATCATGACGAAGTGGCGCTGATCCCGCCGGTGAGCGGCGGAACAATCGCGAAGGAGCCATCCCCCGCCGAAGCCGCGCCGCCGCTGATCTCGGAGCACTGTCAGATCGTCTCGGAGGCAATCCAGACCGCGCCGATTCTGGCGGAACTCAAGCGGCCGGAAGACGGAGCAGTGGCCGTCTTCGATGGCATTGTGCGCGACAACTCGCGTGGCCGCCGCACTCTCTATCTCGACTACACTGCCTATGAGGCGATGGCGTTGCGCCAGATGGAGCAACTTGTGCAGCAGGCGCTAGGCCGCTTCGCCGTTCGCGATGTCCGCATGGTGCATCGCGTAGGCCGCTTACAGATTGGCGAAAGCAGCGTCTATATTGCGGTTGCGTCGGCGCACCGGGCCGCGGCTTTCGACGCGTGCCGTTGGCTGATCGACACTCTGAAGACGACGGTGCCCATCTGGAAGAAGGAACATTTTCAGGATGGCGCGGTGTGGGCGGACGGCGAGCCTTTTCCGCCGGAAATCCCTTGCGCCGATTATGGCGCGTCAAAGTAGCTGGACTAGGGTTTACCTTAACGAATGCTTTCTGGCTTTCAGGTCTCCACTCGAGTAGGTGTCAAGATACGCGCGCTTGCCTGTCCGTGCGTCTGGATTTGTGTGGCCATGAGTCTTTCCCTGTTTTGCCAAAGCCAGTCGACCCAAAGCACGGTGCCGCGTCCTCCGGCATCGCTGACGCAGACGCCGCCGGCCGGCGTCGCCCATCCTCCCGACGCGGCAAGACCGCAGCCTGCAAACGCCGACGATCAACCCAACACAACCTTCAAGGTGAATGTAAAGCTGGTGAACGTCTTCGCTACCGTGACCGACGCCGGTGGCGCGCCGGTCTCGGCGCTCAAGCAGGATGATTTCCAGATATTCGAAGACGGCGACCCGCAGCAGATCGCGGTGTTTCATCGCGAATCGGAGCTGCCGCTTTCGATTGTGGTGGCCATCGACACCAGCCTCAGCACGCGCGGCGATCAGAAGCTGGAAGTGGAATCGGCGCGGCGCTTCGCGCATGCCATCTTGCGCCCCATCGATGGTCTGTCGCTGTTCCAGTTCAGCGAAATCGTCGATCAACTGACGCCCTTCACCGCCGACATGCGGGTCATCGATCGGGCCATCAACCGTGTCCATTCGGGCGCGGCGACAGCTCTCTATGACACTTTGTACCTGGGCTCCGATGCACTGCTCGAACGGCGCGGCCGCAAGGTCATGGTTGTCATCACGGACGGCGGCGACACGGTCAGCAAAACCACTTATCAGGAAGCGATTCGTGAGGCGCAGCAGGCCGAGGTCATCCTCTACAGCATCATCATCGTCCCCATCGAGAACAGCGCCGGACGCGACATTGGAGGCGAGCACGCCCTCATCCAGCTCTCGCGCGACACCGGAGGAAAGTATTTCTACGCCAGCGGAATGGCGCAGCTGGACGCCGCCTTCCGCCAGATCAGCGATGAGTTGCGCACCCAGTATCTGATCGCCTACTACCCCAGCAAACGCATTTCGGATTCTGATTACCGGCGCATCGACATCAAGATCAATCCCGCCACCAAGGACTATCCCGATCCATCGGAACTGGTCGTGCGTCATCGCACCGGCTACTACACCATGCCCTCCAAATAGGCGACGTAGGCGACGCGCAGCAATCGCGATCTGGCCTCCTGATCAACCCTGATTTCGGGGGCGCCAGCAGCGTCGCTGCCCCTTTCCTTGCGGTTCTCGGCTCCGCCTTCGGCCAGAATTTATTCCAAACTTGGAATATTGGGGCTGGGTATATGTGAAAACTGGGAGGCAGCCCATTCCCGGGCAATCGCGGCTTCAATATATATGCTTAATAATCAGTACGATACGGGCGATTTAGGGCGCCTTTTTTACGGCCGGATTTGGCCATTCCCTTGCGATAAGTAATCCCGGAGGCCGGGATTTTCGTTGTACCCGTCCTTCTGCCTGGTTCTGTTGCACGCTATGGCGTTCGCCAGACCATCGGTCAGCGATAAAGCCTTAGGGATAGTACGATGCACACCTCGAGGGGAGAGATAATGAAATTGAAGAGTTTGATCACCGGAATGTTGGCTTTGCTGGTGATCGCCCTGCTGATCGCGCCATCGCTTGTGGCGCAATCGCTGGTTTCGGGCGATCTCACCGGTTCAGTCACCGATCCTAGCGGTGCGGTTGTGCCGAACGCCACAGTCGTATTGAAGAACAATGCCACTGGCGCGACGCACACCACCACCACCACCTCCAGCGGCGCCTACCGCTTCTCGCTTTTGCCGCCGGGCAGCTACACGGTAAGCGCGAGCGCGCAGGGCTTTAGCAAGGCCGAAGAAATGACTGCGGTCAACGTCGGCCAGGCTACCGTCGCCAATGTAAAACTGGCGGTCGGCAGCAGCTCGCAAACTGTGGAAGTCACCTCCGCCGCGCCTTTGGTGCAAGCGGATAACGCCGACCTCTCCACCAACTTCGATCAGAACCTGGTTGCCAACTCACCGAACGGCGGCAATGATCTTACCTACATTGCTCAGACCGCTCCCGGCGTCAACATGAACACCGGCATGGGATACGGCAACTTCAATACTGCCGGTCTGCCCGCTACTTCCAACGTGTTCACCATGAACGGCGAGAACCAGATGGATCCGTACCTGAACCTGAACAACTCGGGCGCGACCAACCTGATGCTCGGCAAGAACGCGGTGCAGGAAGCTACGGTAGTCACCAACGCCTACGGTGGCCAGTACGGCCAGCAGGCTGGTGTGCAGGTCAGCTACGTCAGCAAGTCCGGCACCAACGCCTATCACGGCAACGCCAACTACTGGTGGACTGGCAGCAGCATTCAGGCCAACAGCTGGTTCAACGGCCTCACCACTCCCACCCCTCCGACGCCCTTCACCAACAACAATCAGTGGGCGGCTTCGGTCGGCGGTCCCATCAAGAAGGACAAGCTGTTCTTCTTCGCAGATTGGGAAGGTATCCGCTATATCGTTCCTGTAACCTCAACGGTATTCGCGCCAACCGTGGCATTCGGTGATGCGACTCTGGCGAATCTTGCGGCCACCGCTCCCGCCGAAGTCCCACTCTACTCGAAGGCTTTCAGCCTGTATCAAGGTGCTCCGGGATACGGCACGGGTGTTCCTGTAAACCCGATCTCAGCCGGCGGCGACGGCGGCTGTAACGCAGGTGGCGTTACCTTTACCGGCCCCGCCATCAACTGCTTCCAGTCATGGGTAGCCAGCCCGGCATTGCCGGCCAAGGAATGGCTGCTGACCGGTCGCGTCGACTACAACATGTCCGACAAAGACCACCTGTTCTGGAGTGTCAGCTTTGACCATGGCACCCAGGCCACGTACCCCGACCCGATCAACTCCGCTTTCAGCGCTGCCAGCTACCAGCCGCAGTACAACGGCCAGGGCCAGTGGACGCACACCTTTGGTAGCAACGCTACCAACCAGTTCGTCTACGCCGGCAGCTACTACCGCGCGATCTTTAACCAGGAAAACGCAGCTGCGACTTTCCCCACTTGGCTTGATCTTGGCGGCCTGGGTTACACCAGCTTGGCCAACATCTCGTCCGTCTTCCCGCAAGGACGAAATGCCACCCAGTATCAGTTTGTGGACGATTTCTCGGTTACCAAGGGCGCCCACAACCTGAAGTTCGGTGCTAACTACCGCCGGTACGATATCACCGACTTCGTCTTCAGCGAATTCACCAACCCACTTTCGTTTATCGCTTCGGTGAACGACCTCTACAACGGCTCGGCCCTGGAATTCGTGCAGAACTTCCCGACCGCGGACAGAGAGCCCGTTGCCCTGTGGGGCATCGGCCTTTATGCCCAGGACGAATGGCGCATGAGCAAGAGCCTGAAACTGACCTTTGCCCTGCGTGCCGAGCATGACTCCAATCCGGTTTGCCAGACCAATTGCGCTGCGCTCATGACCGGAAACTTCATGTCGGAAAGCACCGATCCATCTACTCCGTATAACCAGATGATCAATGACAACCTGCATCAGATCTTCCGGGCAACGGATTCGATCAACTGGGCACCCCGCTTCGGCTTCGCCTGGTCTCCGGGCGGCTCTGACAAGACCGTCGTTCGCGGTGGCTTCGGCCTCTTCTACGACGCCTTCCCGGCGGTGGTGGGTGACAGCTTCATGACCAACTTGCCGACGGTTGTCCCAACCACTCAGTTCTTTGTTCCTTGGGCTGACCAGACTACCGCTGCCAGTCCGTGGATTAACGCTGCCAACACGGCCTCGCAGATCCGCAGCGGCTTCGCCAGCGGCGCTTCCTTTAACTCGCTGTCGGCCGCCAACCCCCTCTTCCTGCCACCTAACTTCAACAACATGTCAGGAACGTTCCACACTCCGCGCTACCAGGAATGGAGTCTGCAAATCGAGCAGCAGCTTGACAGCAAGAGCTCCATGACAATGGCGTACATTGGAAATCACGGTATCCGCGAGCCGGTTACCAATTTCCCCAACGCCGCTGCCGGGTTTGCTGGCATCTCAGCCACGCCCTTTAGCCCCACCAGCTATGCCGGTATCACCGAAGTCTATTCTGGCGCAGTATCGAACGACAGCCAGTTGACTGCCAGCTACCAGCGTCGCTTGACCTACGGCTTTACCATCCAGGCCAGCTATACCTGGGCCCACGCCATGGACGAGATTTCCAACGGCGGCCAGCTCGGATACAGCTCGACCAGCGCGATTTATCAGTACAACCCGAACAACCTGCGGTCCAACTACGGAAATGCGGACTACGATATCCGCAGTTCCTTTAACGCTCAGTACGTGTGGAACACTCCGTTCAAGTTCAGCAACAAGTTCGCCCAGGGAGCTTTCGGGGGCTGGACTCTGTCGCAGAACTTCTTCGCCCGTACCGGACTGCCTCTGACAGTTTTCGATGCCACTTCACCCATCGGGAACTACAACTACAACGGAAACCCCTATGCCCCGGCGCAAGTGGTTGGTGCTGGCCAGAGCAACTGCACCCAGTACTACACCACCTGTCTCAACCCAGCCGGATTCAGCTCCATCTCGGGGCTGACTTCGTTCCCGAATCAGATGCGTAACCAGTACCGTGGGCCCGGGTTCTTTGACTCGGACTTCACCATCAACAAGAACTTCAAGCTGACTGAGCGCTTTGCGCTCGGCGTCGGTGCGAACTTCTACAACGTGTTCAATCACCCGAACTTCGCACAGCCGGGCCAGTTCCTTGGATCCGGTACGTTCGGGCAGGTCACGGAACAGACGGCCCCGCCAACCGGTCCTTTCGGATCGTTTATCGCGGGCCTGCCGGCTGGACGCATTGTTCAACTTCAGGGCAAGATCGTTTTCTAGTCGATCGAATCCTGCTTCAACTTGGCGGCCCTTCGGGGCCGCCATTTTTTGTCGGGGGCAACTGGCTACCGGCAACTGGCTGCTGGTACACTTCAAGGCCGGGCTTCATCCGGTAACCGATAACTGGCAACTGACGACTGGTTTCCCGAGGCAATAATGACGAATCCTACGCAACCGGCAATTCAGCTGACGAATACTCCCGACTATCGCGAGAACTATGCCAACAGCGTTCAGGTGCGGGTCAATGTATGGGATTTTTTCCTGGTGTTCGGCACACTCCAGCAGCAGGACGAGACGCGGGTGGACGTTCGCAACTTTCAGGGCATCTATCTCAGCCCGCAGCAGGCCAAGGCCCTGCACACCATCTTGCAGCAGAATCTGGTCAATTACGAAAACACTTTTGGCGAAATCAAACTCGATCCGCGCATCGGCCCTGGCGCCGGTCCGATCCATTAACCATGCGCAGTGTCGTCGTGTTGGAGAAGTGGAAGTTGGTTTGTAGCGAATAATTCACCAACAGTATGGACCCTAACCGTCACATCACCACAAGCGCGGGGGCATTATCCACCAGCAGCGCCGTCGATTGTCTGGCGGGAGATAAAGGCAGGGACGAGGCCATCGCGTACCCTGCCATGTCAGCAGCTGCGTCCGCAACCAGGCTGTTCTCGCTTAGCACCTTCGCTCGCCCCTTCCGCATGGTCCTGGTTGCCCTTGTCGTGCGAATTGCGGTGTCGGCCGCCATGGTGCCCGAGTTTCTCGATAGCTTTCGCGACCACTGGCACTTCGGTTGGGAAATGGGCCAAATCGCCCGTTCCATCTGCCAGGGACATGGTTTCTCTTCGCCCTTCTTCGATCCCAGCGGCCCCACGGCCATGCTGCCGCCCGCCTATCCATATCTGATGGCCGCATGCGTGAAGCTCTTCGGCGGCTTCACCATGGCCAGTGCGATGGCCCTTCTCACCCTCAACAGCATCTTCGCGTCGATCACCGTGCTTCCGATTTATTACCTGGCCCGGCGTGTCTTCGATCAGCGCGTAGCGGTGATTGCTGGATGGGCATGGGTATTTTTCCCTTATTCGATTTATTTATCCGGCGGGCGCATTTACTCCGACACATTGACCTGCCTGGTTGCCAGCTTGCTTTGGCTCCAGACTCTCCGGCTAAGGGACAGCCAGGCGACTCGGGACTGGCTGGTATGGGGAGCTCTCTGGGGATTGGCCGGCCTGGTAAGTCCTGCGCTGCTCGGACCTTTGCCTTTTCTCGCGATATGGCTCTGTGTGCGGCGCCGCAAAGCCAAACTCCCATGGTTGTTGCCGGCACTGCTCGCGGTCTCTGTTTTCCTGGCCGTGGTCGCTCCCTGGACGGTCCGGAATTATCGAACCTTCCATCGCGCCATTCCGTTGCGCGACGGCTTCTGGATGGAGGTTCACGTTGGCTACAACGGTGACGTTTCTGATGTGACCCCGGATTCAGCCCACCCTACAACCAGCCCGGCGGAATACGCGCAATGGCAACGCCTCGGCGAAATTGGTTACATGGATGCCAAGCGAACGGAAGCCCTCACGTTCATCTCTCAGCATCCCAGCTTTGCCGCCTGGATGACGGCGCGCCACTTTGTTAATACCTGGACGGGCTTCTGGTCCCTGGATCCCAGCTTTCTCGCCAAGGAGCCCTTCCACATACCCAACATTTTCTTGACCACTGCCATAACCCTGCTGCTGCTCGGAGGTCTGGGTTTCGCGTGGTCTGAAGAAAAGGGACCAGATGTCTTTCCCCTGGTTCTTATCCTGGTCACCTATCCGCTGGTCTATTACGTCACTCATTCCAGCATGGATTACCGTCACCCACTGGATCCCATCATCGTCATCATGAGTTCTTATTGCGTGCTGGAATGGCGGAGACGCCTGGCCACGAAAGCGGCCAGGCGCGAGGCACTCGCGGTGCGCATAACCCGTCCTGCTCCGTAGGCATTTCGCAGCGATGCCATCGCCGTCGTAACCGATCAGGGTTGGGCGCCGGAGCTCGACGAGCTGGAATAGATCCAGGGCTGCAAAATGTCCGCTGCGGCGTCGGTCCCGTGGGCTGACCAATGATCGTCACACGGTAGAAAGAAGGCGCTGGAATCGCCTTTCCCTTGCGCGTCCATCTCCGGCAACAAGTCCTTGACGTGGATCCCAACTTCGCGTCCCCACGCTTCCAGTACCGGTCCCAGCCGGTCCTGTCCCTGCCGGTATCGCTGGAAATCATGGGGCCGCGGGACAAGGAAAACGTACACCCCCGCTCCGCGGACCGCGGCCGTCTGCTTGATATCCAGCAACGCCTTCTTCAGCCGTGCGAGGTCGGTTTCGCTGTAATCGTTGTATCCCGAGTACAAGCGCGGCCGGATCGAATACAGGCGCGCAGCCTGAATGTACTCCACCACGTGATAGGTAGCGAAGTACGCCCGCAGGAAGGCGTCGGTGCTGTCGCCGAATTCGTCAAGCACATTCGGATTGAACTTGCCCATGTAGCCGACGGACAAATCATCGCGATAGTAAGGAAAGTACCGGCCCGGGTAATGGTCTTCCATCCAGGGACCGTCCATCTCGTGAAAATCGTTGTCGGGCAGAACTTCAACCAGCACGCGATCATGATCGAACTTCGAAGCGAGGCTGCGATACACCAGCGCATATTGCAACGGGCTGAAGCCTCCGCCGGTGCCGAAATTCAGATGCTCGCGCCCCGTCCGGGCCTCCAGCACATTGCTGAGCCGCTTATCCACCGGCAGCCCAAAGCCCTCGACAAAAGAATCTCCCAGCACCACGGTACGTGGACGGCTGGCGTGCAGGCTGCGCTCAACATCGCGGGCGCCATAGCTGTTGGTGAAGTACTCGAAGCTGAAACAGCCCTCTTGATGAAGAAAGTGGCCGTTGGCCGGGTGCCACATTCCAAACACCGGGTTGGTCACAGCCCAGAACGGGTAACGGCTGACATGATACGTAGGTCTGTCGCCCGGCCATTTCTTGAGATGGACCAGCACGATGCTGGCAAGCTCCATGGCAATCCCCAGCACCAGGAGGTTTACTCCCAGCAGCTTCAGAGCAGATAGGGCCCTTTTGCCAACGGAGCGGCGCCCGGCGCCATGATTGCGGCCCTGACTTGTTGTACTCTCTGGTGGAGAGTTACCGATGGACTCTGACATACTTTAATGGTCATGATGGCACTCGCGTTGCCACAAAGCAATTTCTTCAGTTAGATTTCGGTTTGAGTTTTGGTTGGCAAGTTCTGTCGTAACCTTATGGCGCAAACTGCTGAGAGCCCGCTGACTCGTTCGCGCTTCGCCCTTTCCAGAGCGCTGGTGTTCCGCGAAATCCTGGCCATGGCAGTCGACTCACTGCGAGCGGACAAGATGCGCGCGGCGATGACCGCGCTGGGTATGGCGGTGGGCACAGCCGCGCTGATCCTGGTGGTCACCGTCGCGCTCACCGGAAAGCGCTATGTGCTGGCGCAGATTGAAAACGTCGGCACAAACGTCATTTGGGCCGAGTACTCCGGAATCTCCAGCGCCTCCGCCAATGTGGCTGCTGCCGACTACCTCACCGTCAACGACATGACCGCGGTCGAGCAACAGGTGCCCGGCGTCAAAGAGGCATCCCCTGTGGTCAACATGCTCCAACGTATGGTGATCGGTTCCGGCAAGGAGCAGGAGATTCTGGTGCTCGGCGTGGATCCGCAGTATCAGCAGGTGCGGAGGATTATCGTGAGCGCCGGCCGGTTTTTCGACCAGACGGATTCGCAATCCACCAACAAAGTGGCGCTGCTGACCGAGAATTTGGCGCGCAGCCGCTTCGGCTCCCTTGATCTGGCCCTGGGACAAACCGTCAGGATCCAGGAAGTGCCGTTCGTGATCATCGGCACCTTCCGCGAGAGCGTGGACACGATGGGCCGTTCCGAGATCGAGGACGATACCGTCCTCATTCCCTATAGCGTTGCCCGCTCCATGATCGGCACTGCCGCGGTCAACCAGATCTATTTTTCCGTGTTCGACGCCGCCGGCATTCCCGATGCTACCGAGACCATCCAGAAGGTACTCGCTTCCCGGCACCGGGCGGAGTCGGTATACAACGTCAGCAATATGACCGAAGTGCTGCGGCTGGCCAACAAAACCGCGACCGCCTTCACCTCGGTGCTGCTGTTGTTTGCCGCGGTGACCCTGGTCGCGGCCGGCATTGGAATCATGAACATCATGATGGCCACGGTGCATACGCGCATCCACGAAATCGGCGTACGCAAGGCCGTGGGCGCAACCCGCCGGGCAATCCTGCTGCAATTTCTCTTTGAAGCGGTGCTGATCGCGCTGCTCGGCGGCACGGTTGGGACCGTCATAGGAATCAGCATCCCCATCGCGGTCCAGATCGTCACTCATCACCACGTTCCGGTTTCTGTTCTCTCGGCAGTCATTGCGCTGCTGGTTTCCTGCGCGGTCGGCATCGGCTTCGGCATAACGCCGGCAAACAACGCCGCCCGCCTTGATCCCGTGGAGTGCCTGCGCCACGAGTGATGTCACGCTTATGCATTCATAACCCAGATGACCAAAACACTTCGTTCTCTGGCTACAGCCCGCGAGTATCTCTCTACCTACGCCCTGCTGTTTACCTGCCTGTTCGTCACCCACGCTCCGTTGCTCCGCCTGCCATATTTCTGGGACGAAGCCGGCTATTACATTCCCGCCGCGCGCGACCTGCTGCTGACCGGCTCGCTCATTCCCTATACCACGAACTCCAACGCCCATCCTCCGCTGGTGATGTTGTGGCTGGCATTCTGGTGGAAGTTCAGCGCCTTCACTCCGGCGGTCACGCGGACCGCGATGCTGATGGTGGCAGCCTTTGCCCTGCTGGGCTTGTGGCGCCTGGCGCGCGATGTTGCCGGCCAGGCAGTCGCCGTTGCCACCGTGCTCTGCACCGCGCTATATCCGGTGTTCTTCGCCCAAAGCTCAATGGCCCACCTCGACATGATGGCAGCTGCCTTCACTTTTTGGGGGCTGGCGATGTATGTGGAGCGGCGGCCGGTCGCCACCATTGTCTTCTTCGCGCTGGCGCCGATGGCAAAGGAGACGGCCATTGTCTCTCCCATGGCGTTGCTCGCGTGGGAGCTGCTATGTCCGCTGTTGAGCCCAGCCGTTCGGACGCCCCGTTCCAGCCCTCATCTGCCTGCGACAGGGCAGGCCCCGGGGGAAGTTCGTAGCCAGCCATCCTTCTGCTTCTATTCGAGCAAACGCCATGCGCTGTCGTTTCTTCTTTGTCTGGTGCCGCTGCTGCTCTGGTTTGCCTATCATCATCACCGCACCGGCTACTATCTCGGCAACCCCTACTATCTCCGCTACAATCTCCAGGCGACGCTCACTCCGCTGCGCATTCTGCTCGCGCTTCTGATCCGGCTCTGGCACGTCCTGGGATATCTGAATCTCTTTCTGCTCACCCTGGGCGCGCTGTTTGCCATGACGCGGCCGCCCCTGCTGGAGGCCGACGGCACTCTCCGTCCGCGCATCGCGATCAGCGTGCAGCTCGCCTTTGCCGCGGTTCTGCTGGCGAACATGCTGGCTGAATCGGCGTTAGGCGGCGCCGTTCTCGCCCGTTACATGCTTCCGGTTGTGCCGCTGGTGATTCTGGTGTGTGTCTCTACCATGCGACGGCGCATGCGGCGCTGGACCTGGTGGATCGCCATCGCCTGCGCCGCGTTCGTGGTGCAGCTCTTCGTGCTTCCGCCCTATCGCGTCGCTCCTGAAGACACGCTGCTGTATCGCGATTACGTAATCCTTCACAAGCTTGCCGCTGCCGAGCTGTCAGCCCGGTATCCACGTGGGCGTGTACTCACCGCATGGCCCGCTTCCGATGAACTCACCTACCCGTTCCTGGGATATGTGAAGCAGCCGCTCACCGTAGTGCGCATCGCCAACTTTTCGCCGCTGGAGATTGAGCGTGCATCACAGGCGACGGAGCAGTTCGACGTGGCTTACCTGTTCTCCACCAAGTGGGAGCCACCGCATCCATTGTTCGAAGCTCTGACCTTTGGAAAGCCGCTCCAGGAGCGCTTTTTCGACTACCATGAAGACATGGCGCCACAGCGGGCCGCGGACATTCTGGGCGGCAGAACCGCAACTTACCTCACACGCCACCAGGAGTGGATCGCACTGATCCCGCTAGAGAAGATTGAGGACGCTGCAATTCCCGATGCAAGGCCGGACCCAGGATCGATCGGGCAGGAATAGCCTGCCACTTTACGACCCGGACTCGAAGACGTTCGGGTATCCCGGCGGCTTGATGCAGGTGTCAATCACCGTCCGCTGGCCTCGCCTGGAAACCCGCACCAGCCGCACGCAGTTAGTCTCATTGAGGATCAGTTCCCTGCCCCGCGCCTGGTTCAGGTTCCGCAGCCAATCCGGCAGTTGCTGCCGGTAGAACTCCCACACTCGTTGCTCGCTGTCCGGTGTCCAATAGCTGGCAGAAATCTCTTGCATCGTCCTGTGCCCGATATGCAGTTCGCTGACGGACTCGGCACTCGCAGGGTCCTCAGGCATCGCTCCGGGATAAGTGGGAATTTGCGCCAGCCGGGAATCGAGCTTCGCCTCCGGCCGCACATCGATCGTGCCTAAGGGGCTCTCCACATGCAGAGCCTTGCCGGACTGAGTCATGGTTGCAGAAATCTTTGTCCGCTTGCCCACCAACCACAGTCCGATTGCGCCCACCAGAAACGCCGTGGCAAACGCAGCAAACGGAATAAGCACCATCCACACGTTGGCCTCTTTCGTCACTACCCTACAAACGCCCGCTCATGGTGCGAAGAATCAGTCGGCCCAGCTCCAATACAGGACCGCCGGAGAAAGCGTACCGGTGGCCTACATGTCGCCTGCATCGCGTGCGAACACGAGTATGCCGTTAGCCGGGATCACGATCGTAGCCGACGCGGGCAAGCCTTGCATTGGCCCGCCATTCGCCCAGACCGCTCCCCCATTTCCCGCCACCCATGGATTCACCCAGTTGTCGTAGACGTCGCTGTTGAACACTTCCAGCCATTGTCCAGAGCAGGGGAATCCGATGTCATAGGACCAGAATGTGCTTTCGTTCAGACTGGCCACCACGACGACATCGCGGCCGGCACCCTCCACCCACCGCTGAAACGCAACGATCCGCTTCTGATTATGGACATGAAACACATTGAGGCCTTCGCCGCGCAGCGCCGGTTGGCGACGCCGCAACGCGATCAGGTCGCTGGTGAAGTGGAGATGGTTCACCATGCTCTGGTCCGCGCCGTTCGCCCCGTCCCACCAGATGTTATCGCCTGCGTCGGCGTTATCGCTCCACGGCTTGTCTTCCAGAAACTCCTGGCCCATGAAGATCATGGGGATGCCCGGCGCAGTCAGCACCAGTCCGGTTGCGACGCGGCTGCGGCTGCGCGCGTACCAGGAGCGGTGGTCGTTGGAGTCTGCCAGCGCGGGAATCCGCGGCTGCCATGCGTGGCCCACCCACAGGATGTCATGGTCTTCAATGTACTGCACGCACTGCCAACGTTCTGAAGTTGGAGTGTATTGCAAAGCGGAAGCGATCGAGTCCATGCTGACCGATGCCATGGCGCCGCCGGTGCTCTGGCCAATCGCGCCGCGCACCGCGTCTCGCACCTGATCGTTCCACGTCGCGTCGAAGCCCGCGCCGCCGCTGGCCGTGGGATTCAGCACCGCGCCATCCACCGGCCAATACTCCGAGACCAATGGCCCAGCGGGTTGCAGGAAATGAAGCGTGTCGGTCATGTTCTGGCACATGGGCCAGCCCCCATGGCTGTCGATATCGCTCACCTGGTCGAAGCGAAACCCATCCACCCGGTATTCCTCGTAAAACAAAGTGGCGTTGTCGATCAGCAATTGCCTTACGTCGTCGTTCCAGTACGCGAATGCCTGCCCCGCCGACACCGCTTGATCGGTGAAGTAAAGGCTGTTGTTCAAGTTTCCGTTGGTCATCCGATCCATGAACCACAGACTGGCGTCGTCAAAGCCGCCGCCCCCGTGGCCATACACGACGTCGAACAGCACTGCGATGCCATGCACGTGGCAGAGATCGACCATCATCCGCAGTTGGTTCGCCGAGCCATTCAGCACGGCGCTGGACGGATACGGGGTCTGTCCGCGCTGGGCCAGCAGCGAGTTCGCGACAGCGAAACATTGCTCCACCGCAGCGTCGTCCGCGTCGCCATACTCCTGTTCGGGACTGTAGAGATCGGTCCCGTTGTAGCCCAGGCTGGGATAGTTCGCGGCTTCTGTTACCGGCAACGGCTCAATGGCATTGATGCCCAGGCTGGCCAGGTAAGGCAGTTTGCTGACCACATCCAGAAAATGCCCGTTGGGATTTCCGCTCGCGATGGAAAACGTTCCCACGTGGAGCTGGTAGATCATCAGGTCATTGAAGGCGGGCGTTCGGAACCCGGTGTTGTGCCAGGGAAATAAGGCGGGGTCGCGCAGCACGCAATTGCTTTGCGGGAATGGCGGGGTAAAAGTAAGTTCGCGGGCCCGGGGATCGCGTTTGTATCCCTTGCTACCCAGGCCGTCCACATAGAAGAGATATTCGTCTCCCTCCTGCAAGCCGGGAACAAAGCCAGCCCAGTGGCCGCCGCCAATTTGTTCCAGCAGCAGGCCGCCGTCCTTGGGCCAGGAATTGAAATCGCCGCAAAGGTAAACTGCGGTGGCGCGCGGCGCCCACACCCGGAAAGTTGCGCCGCCGGAAACCAGTGTGCCTCCCATCGGAACTTGTGCCAGGTTGACGGGTGAGCTGGACATGGCAAACTCCCTTCAGTTTGGGCTGTAACGCAGCGAGTTTACCCGTCATGATAGTCCCTTTTGTCGCGCAGAACGTTTCAGGATGTTGAAAGCATGGAAGCGCCACCCATGGAGCCGGCAACCGGCCCTCGTCGCAGGAGGCGTTTTTGGTCAGGCATGAAAAAACCTCGCGTTCTCACTCGAACGCGAGGTATAGCCGGACAGACAGATTCAACTACTGCGCCAGATAGCGCGCGACCGCGAAGTTATTCACGTAGTCGCCTCCCGCTGGAGGCGCGTAGTTTCCCGCGGCAACAATCTTACCGTCGCTCTGGAGCGCCAGCGCCGAGACGAACGAGATGTGGCCCTGACCTATGGGGGTCATCACAATGCCGTTGGCCCCGAAGTTGGTGTCCAGGTGTCCGCTGGTAGTGTAGCGGGCCAATACAAACGACGACGAGCTGTAGCCGTCATTGCCATTGCCTGCCTGGCCTGCCGCCACAATCTCGCCATTGGATTGAATGGCAAGCGCGAAGCCCGAGGCTTGGGGAAAACTATTCCCGAAGCCGGTGATGACGCCACCTCCAGTGCCCTGGCCACCTCCAGGATTAAAGCTGGTATCAACGCTTCCATTGGCGTTATAGCGAACCAGTCCGAAGCCCGCCTGGTTGTTGGCAACGGTTATGCCGTCGCTCTCCAGCAAAGTGCTGAGTACGCTGGGGATGGTGCCAGCGACGACGATCCTGCCATTGCTTTGAATCGCAATGCCGGCCGCCGAGGCCACGCAAGAAGCCTGTCCGGAGATGCCGAAAGTCGTATCCAGGCTGCCGTTAGTGTTGTAGCGCGCAATCGCACCCGCTTGAGGGCTGGGAAAACCTGGCGACGCCAACAGTTCCGAGGGCGCCGCTGTACCTGTCGTCACCAGGATCTTGCCATCCGCTTGTACTGCGATTCCGGTTGCAATGGTAGCGTTCAACGCTGCGATGCCGCTGCCGCCGTTGCCAAAGCTGGTATCCAGCTGGCCCGTGCTGGTGTAGCGTCCGACAAGGCCGGCGCCAGTCACCAGAATCTTGCCGTCAGCCTGCAAGGCCATAACGCTGAGTATGCCTGGCCCGGAATTGAGCGATTTCGAAACGGCAAAGCCATCGCTGCCGAAAGTGGTATCTACGCTGCCATCCGTGTTGAATCGGCCAAGCGATGCTCCAGTGAATCCGGCGGCGAATGCCAAAATCTTGCCGTCGGGCTGTATAGCCAGAGCCATGACAGGGCCGAGAACGGCGGTATTGTTCACGATGCCGCCCGTGCCGAAACTGGAGTCGAGCGTTCCATTGGTGTTGAGACGCATCAGTACGGCGCCGCCCGGATTCGATCCACCGACTATGATCTTGCCGTCACTCTGAATCGCTACCGCGGTGTCCATCGTCACATCGGGACTCGTGTAGTTGGTGGTAAAGATTCCGGCTGTCCCGAAGGTCGAATCCAGTTGGCCCGCCTGGGCCCAGGCAGGAGTTGACGAAGCGATGACGGCAACCGCCGCGAGAAATGCCAGCCGCCGGCCCGGGCTGAAGCTGCGCTGCGCCCGGTTGCCCTTTGCAAGCAAACGCGGTTTTCTTGTGGCCAATGGTTTCATGTGCTTTCTCCTCATGTGTCGCTGGAAATCGCCGCTGGTTCGCGAGAGTGGTAGTTACCGATTTCCCGGACTTGCAGACGATACCGGAGAGTAGAACTCCTGGCATGGGAGGGTTTGTCAAGAATATGTAACTTTTTCGTCAAGGATTGGCTGTAAGTCGCGATTCTTGACGTGGAAGGCTTCGTGAACAGCCAGCGTATTTTTGTATTTCAAGAGCAATGCAGAACTGCTCTTTGGCTCAGGGGACGTGGCGGAGGACGCAGTCACGTGCGAACCCTTCTCCGCCGAAATTCCCTGCTAACAGGGAAAATAACAGGGAATTTTGCGATTTTGCCGTCATAATAACGACTCTCAGCGGCCGTAACCATCGGTCCTGCTTGGCTTTCGGCGTTCAACGCCCACGAAACGCACCAAACGGAACAGGGAATTATTAAGGGCGTATCAGGGAATCGGATTCCCTGTTGCGGTAGTGTCCTAAACTTTAGGAGACTACCCCTGTTGCCGCGGTGGTCGCCGGCGGTGATAACTTGTTTACCGGTGATCTTTAACCCGACCCTTTCGGCAGGACCGTCACCAATGCGCACGCAGATATTCCAGGTTGACGCCTTCGCCACTCGCAGATTCACGGGAAATCCCGCCGCAGTGATGCCGATGGACAGATTTCTGGATGGCGCCGTGCTTCAAGCCATTGCCGCCGAGAACAATCTGTCCGAGACGGCTTTTCTGGTGCCAGAAGGAGGCGACTATCACCTGCGCTGGTTCACGCCTATAACGGAGGTCCCGCTTTGCGGCCACGCCACCTTAGCCAGTGCAGCGGTGGTCATGGAGCGGCTGGAGCCTGGACGGAGCAAGGTAGTCTTCCACTCGGCGAGCGGGCCCTTGACGGTGAAGCGTACGGACGCGGGTTACGTCATGGACTTTCCGGCCCGATCGTCCGAGCCAATTCCGACACCGCCGGGCCTAGCCGAGGCGCTCGGCGTCGTGCCAGTCGAGGTTTTCGTCAATGCGTTCAACTATATGGCTTTGCTGGAGAGCGCGCAGGTCTTACGTGAGCTTGCTCCGGGTATGACGGCGCTTGCTCGCATGGACCGACCCGGCGTGATCGTGACCGCGCAAGGGGACGGATTCTACGATTTCATCAGCCGCTACTTCGCGCCAGCGAAGGGCATACCGGAAGATCCTGTGACCGGAGCCGCGCACTGCATGCTGACACCCTATTGGGCTAAGCGACTGAACAAGACAGAGTTTCGCGCTCTCCAGGCCTCGCGGCGCGGCGGAGAGATTATCTGCCGGCTGGTCGGCGATCGCGTTGAACTCGAAGGCTCTTGCGTTTTCTACCTAGAAGGCGAAGTGGAGATCTGAGCGGGCGGACGCGTCTGCGACTAGTACGGGCGACGCGGTTACCACCAGCTCAGCTCGCGCTTCCGGTCCAATACGGACGAAGGCTTTTCCAAGACGAATGGATCAAGCCGATCTGCTTGCCGCGTCGCCCATTCGATCCAGGATTGGTATTGTGGTTGCTTTTCGGCGGACCACGAGACCGATTTTTCGGCGTAAACTGCTATGAAGCGTCGTAGCCGTTCTGCCCGTTCTCAGTCATCAACCCATTTATTGAGCTGCTCCAGCCTTTTCTCTTCTTCCTGAATATCCCGGCGTAGTTGTACTGCCTCCTGTGCTCGTCTCTGTTCCTCGGCCTCACGGCGCTTGCGTGCCTCCTCCTGACGTCGCAGTGCGACCGCGGTGCGCATCAGTCCGGCTACAAATTCCGCAGTTAGGGTTTCGACTCGCTGGATCTTGGCATCGCTCCACCGTGTTCGTTGTTCGAGCTGCCCCCAAGTGCCCGCATGAATGCGTCGCACCTCAAAGGGGTATGTGAAGATGTTATCGATAACCAAGTCTCAAACACCGCGAGGCCTGGGCCAACGGCCCGTCAAGTCAAAAGCAGGCGACACTGCCGCAAACGGTGACGGCGAAGTAGGCGGTCTGCTAAATTCGTTAGAACGGACGAGGCGATTCCGCCGAATCCATAGCAAGTCGTAGCAACACCGAATAGCGCGTTACTTCGCCAAGGGCCCGAAAGAGTTTGCAAATCCGCAGAGAGGCCTGGAGGATTTCTCGCAATGACCCCACTCAAGACGACAAGAACTTCGCTCGCGCGAACACCCAACGTCAAAATCTCCTTCTCAACCAAGAACCCGTCCGCCAAGCCGCCTATTTCCGCGGCCAAGGCCCGGCAGCTCGTCAGGAAGATTGAGGCCATTTCTGCACGTAAGTCAGTCACCGCGGATTCAACGTGCGACGAGGGAACTTGCGCCCAAATCACAGAAACCATCAGGCAAACCTTAGAAGCTAGCGCCAGGTGCACTCACTCGTGCCAATGGTTCTACAGCACAGGGGGCGGTTGGCGGCTGGAGTGCTATTTCAGGTGTAACGGTCAGTACCTGACGGTCGAGGGCACCGCATCCTGACCTGCATTTGGCGGGTGAACCCATCCCCAGGCTCTCCCGCCCCCGGGTTCTGCAAGACCTTGGGACTCCCAAAGGGACTTCCCAGCTCTGTGGTAACTCTCGGTGATTTCAGGGAAGGTATTTGAGGGGAGTTTCCGGCGTAAGAATTATCCTCAGACCGCCAAGTCAGAACGGTGAAACACCTCGTCTTTGAGGCTGACCTTAGGGCCGGAGGGAAATATTATCTTTTCACATAGTGTTTTTGTGCTGGGGACAGTCTGAAGGCAAGGACTCGGAGAGTGATGACGAGCGATAAGACGAATCAACAAGTGCTGGTAAACAGGCCCACGCGGCGGCAAGCGATCGTCGGTGTTGCGATCGCATTTGGTGGACTAGCCCTGGGCTCAAGTGAGGCTTGGGGGGAAGCCGAGGACGAGATTTCGCATACGGGGGAATCCATTCACCAAGAAGCTGTTTTCAAAGCGAGCCGGAAGCGCATCTACGAAGTGCTTATCGACGCCAAACAGTTCGACAAAGTCATACAGCTCAGCGGAGTTATGCAGTCCATGCACTTGGGAGACAAGCCCGCGGAGATCAGTCGTGAAATGGGGGGGCGCGTTCACGCTCTTCGGTGGGTACATCACGGGACGACAGGTCGAACTCGTGTCGAACGAGCGAATCGTGCAGGCCTGGCGAACGGGCAGCTGGGCTCCGGGCGTCTATTCGATTGCGAAGTTCGAGCTTGTAGAACAAGGCTCCGGGACGAAGATCGTATTTGACCATACGGGCTTTCCTAAGGGCGAGGCGGAAGTTCTGGCTTCGGGATGGAAAGCCCACTATTGGGAGCCGATCGAGAAACTCCTGGCTTAGACCCTGCGCATACTGCGGTTCATCGCCAGGCGAACATCATCGGCAACAGGGTACTGTCGTTCGCCAAAATTAGATCGCATCGTTTTCTGGGTTGCACAACACACGTAATCAGTTAATCGAGTTCGTAGATCAACAGTTCATCGCAGAGATCCACCAGCATCGAATGGTGTTGGAAATCAAACCAACGGCAGAAGGCATCGAACCCGAGGTCTCGCGGCCAGGTCTCTTCAGCTCGGAACCAACCCGCCAATTGCTCCAACGAAAATCTCCTCGCATACTTCGCGCAAGACTTCGTGAACATCCTCTTCCGTGTCACACTCCAGGATCAGGTAGATCGTCGGCTCTCGAGTCAAGTCACGTAGCGTGAGTCTGTGGCTGGTTGGATCGGCCGTGTGCAGCCAGTCCAGAAAGGGCTGCCGTGGCTTCACCACGATGGCAGATCGATTCAGCATGAATCACCCAGAGTCCTCCGCTTTCACGCGGCGCGGCGTTCATATCGGTGGTGCAGGCCACCCACCTGCGGAATGGCAACGATAGCGCCATGCTTCATCACCGCCCGCGGGTCAGGAGCATCCTTCCCTAAACCCAAATGTGTCCGAGAACTGTGATAGTACGCCAGATACTTCTTCAGCAACCTGCGCAGGTGTCTCTCATTCAAAACCACCACATGGTCCAGACACTCCCGTCGAATCGAGCCAATCAGCCGTTCCGCAAAAGCGTTCTGCCACGGGCTTCGCGGTGCGGTGATCACCTCCTTCACTCCCAGCGACTGGACCCGACGCCGAAACTCGTTGCCGTAGCTGGCCTCACGGTCGCGGATCAGATACCGTGGGACCTCCCTCTCGGCGAAGGCCTCCACCACCTGCTGCCCTACCCATTCCGCGGTCGGATGTTCCGTAACTCCAACATGAAGCACCCTTCGCCGGTGATGCTCGAGGACGATAAACACGAATAGTACGCGCATCCTGACTGTGGCTACGGTGAAGAAATCAGTCGCGACGATCTCCCCCTGGTGGTTCTGTAGGAAGGTCTTCCAGGTCTGCGACGGGGGCCGTTTGACAGTCCGTAGAATGCGAGAAACGGTGCGTTCCGAAATCCTGATTCCGAGCTTGAGAAGCTCCCCGTGAATGCGCGGCGCACGCCACAAGGAATTCGCCCGAGCCATGGTCTGAATCAGGTCGCGGATCGGTTTGCCAATCGATGGCCGTCCCACCTTCCTCCTCGGCTTGCAGGACAGTTGTGCCCAATACCTATGGAAGCGCTGCCGTTGCCAACGAACAACCGTATCTGGGTGTACCAGAACCAAGGCTCGTCGCCAGCCCTTCCAAAGTCCTGCCAGTGTGATCCAGAACATGAGATCGGAGCGCCTTAACCGCGGACGCTTGCTGTGCCGCTTGTAGACAGCCAACTGTTGACGGAGTGCGAGGTTCTCCAGGACCAGGGCTTGATGGCCTCTGGTGAATAGCCAGATCAACCGAAACCAGCCGAGTAGGAATGCGAGCATGTCGGCTGATTGTTCCTTCCAGGTTGTTGAAAAGTCAATGTCATTTTGGCGATCTGATTTTGGCGAACGACAAGTTATCTCGCGTGGCTATACGAGGCGATTAAGCCAGTAGTTTGTCAAGCGGATTCCAATAGTGCGCCTTCCATCCAGAAGCCAGAGATTCCGCCTCTCCCGGAGGAAAACCCGTTTGGTCAAAGATGATCTTGGTTCCGGAGCCCTGCTCCACGAGTTCGAACTTCGCAATCGAATAGATGCCCGGACCCCAGCTGCCCGTTCGCCAAGCCTGCACGATTCGCTCGTTCTGCACAAGTTCCACTTGTCGTCCCGTGATGTACCCGCCGAACAGCTTGAACGCACCCCCCGCTTCACGGCTGATCTCTGCGGGTTTGTCGGGCAAGTGCATGGTCCTCATGGCGCCACTTAGCTGTATGATCTTGTCGAACTGTTTCGCGTCGGTCAGCGCATCGTAGACGCGCTTGCGGCTTGCTGTGAAAATAGGCTCTTGGTGAATGGCCTCGCATGTATGAGAAATCCCGTCCTCTGTTCCCGCCCAAGCGTTAATCGAACCCAGGGCTAGACCACCCAATGCAATCGCAACACCGGCGATCGCCTGCCGTCGCGTTGGGCCATTGGCAAGCGCTCCCAGAATCCTTCCATGGTTCATCATCTGCCCCTGGTTTCTCCTTGATTGTCTCGATAGACTGGCGACTCGTCTCCAATCCGGTTTTCGGGTTTCCTGGCATCACTATTTGATGCGATACGCGTCGATCGTCATGAATTCGCTCCAGCTTTTCCGATCGTCCGACCCATCACCTCGCCAAGCAAAGTGTGTCGCGGAATGATTCGTGTAAATGGCGCGCGTATAGGCGTAGGGGCCGACTGTCTCTTTGAACGCATAGGTAATGGATTCGCCATCAATTCTGATACCGCCCATCTCGTCCGATACCAGGTCCATCCAGTTTCCAGCGAGTCCGTTGAGCCATTTTATATTCCAGATCTTTCTGGCAGCATCGTAGGTGCGAAAGTTCATGCCGAGGACGATTAACGCTCCGGAGGAACTCACCATCCTGTATTCATCGGCGATGGCATAGCCATCAAGGATAAAGCGGCCCAGCCATGCTCCTTCAAACGTCTGCCATGATCCATCGGCTGATTTTAGCTTCGCTTCGCACCGCCATTTGCCAATCAGAAAGGCAAATCGCGAAAGCGCAGTAGGGGCATTAGGATTGAGGCTACCGAATTCTTCAGCGATCTGCGCCATGGAACTGTCTTTCGCGACGCTGAGCCATCTTGCAGGGCCGAACAATAGTGGGAATGAGGTGAGCAAGATGCTTCGCCGCGTCGGCTTCCATCTTGCATCATTTTTCGAAACTATCGAAGGGCTATCCCCTTCCCGAAACTACTTCAGCGCTGAAAAGTCCGTCGGACGCATATACGTCACATCCACTTTTTCTACCGTCTTTTCGGCCTGCTCGGCGCTTATCACCTTTTGGAACTCTGGGTCGGCTCGCATCGCATCCCAATTTTTTTTCCCTTCCTCGGGGCTGGAATAAGCCGCGACCCAGATGAACTCGTTGTCCGAAGCGGAAGAGCCGTCGGTCACCCAGTAACCCACAGCGTTCAAATTGTGCCGGGCCAATATCTTGGACGTCGTGTCGCGAAATCGCGACTCAAGGGCCGGCAGTTTGCCCGGCAGGGCATGATAAACGCGAAGCTCGAAGACGCGATTGCTGTCGGCGCTCGCTGGCTGTAGGTGCGAGAGGCGGCTAGCCACAAGCAATCCAGCGGCAAAGCAGAGCAAACCGATGGTATTAGTAGTCCAGCATTTCGATTTCCAGAAATTGGTTGTCACGGCTGTCCTCCTGCGGTAATTAGTCCGCAATGAAATTCCTCGAGTCGAGTCCGTAGCTTACTTCCCCGGTTGTGCAGCTCCTGGTGCCAGCAACCCAATCAGAGCGGGTGTAATGAGCACTGCCAGAGGTCCCAGAGTAAGAAACCCAAACTCATACCACCACGGGACCGGTATTGTGCAGACCTTTCGTTCGATCGAGACGGCAACGGTAATCATTACCATCAATGCGAGGAAGATCATTGCGCCACGGCGAACGCGCGCGGCAACGCAACCACCGATCGCGGCTGCAGAGAGAAACACAATGGGGGCAAGGACGACTTGCGTCGCTTGCTGTGGGGCGACCAACTTCGAGATCATTGAGTCCGTCGCAAGTTTCAGCATCGCCATGACGATATAAACGCCCGTAGCGATGCTCATACTGATGAACCAATTTCCGCTGCGCAACCAGGACGACGCTATGGACGCGACTGATCGACAGGCTTGGCTCCAAATCCAGCGGGATGCAATCAGTGGCGAGGCCGATTGGGCGCGAAGATTGTATTCCTCGATGAGGTCGCCTAGCATGGCCTCTCGGTACCTTGTCGGCACGACAGATTCGAGAAGCCTGCAAACCAGAGGCGGCGGGCAATCGTATCTCATGTGCTCTCCCAGCGGTTTCTTAGTCCGGCCTTCATACTGCGAACCGTTTGTTCGGATATTTCGAGCGCCCTGTTGCCGGCAGCCTCGACGCGAAACAGCCGTTTCGCACGGCCTCCGCGTTCCGCGGTTGGTTCGCCGGTGAATGAGCTGACGTATCCTTTCGCTTCCAGCCGCTCCAAAGTTGCATACACCGCACCAATAGAGATGTTGCGGCCAGTACGTTTTTCAATCTCGCGGCGCACGATCATTCCATGGGCGCCTCCGTCCAGCCGCGCCAGCGCCAGCAGAATTATGTGCTCCAGAGATCCTAGAAGCTCTCCGCGTTTCATTTGTTTTGTAATGTAGAATAAATTAATGCAGAAAGTCAAGTGGCAAACGCTTTTGCAACGGCACGGAAGCGCGACCGGCGCTTCAAGGCAGCGCTTCAAATGCAGTGATGATAATGTCTTCGGCTATCAGTCCCGGCGTTTGAACATACGTAAAGAGGGCGTTTCCCAAGACCGATCCTGGGGCAGCGGGAATCTTGCCTGGACAGACCTCCCTATGTAATTTTGAAGTCGTGCACGATCAGGCGAGTGTCCACGGTGACGTGAGGCGAGATCGCATGAAATCCCCACATATGCACCCATGCGTTTCCGGTTCGCATCGTGAGAAATGATTTCATGACACCGGCAGGAAAGAAAAACAGAAACACGAAGATTGCAGATATCAGCGAGTCAGAGGGCGAGTCATAACGGGTAAAGGTTTCGAAAATGTGGATTGCAGGATAACTGGCTGCTCCGAGCAGGAAGGCAGTCGCCGGAGAAAAGAGGCGGGCATAGCGCGGCAACAGGATGGCGTAGATGAAGATCATCACAGGAAAGTCAGTAAGCAAGAGGTGAATGACAAACGAAAGCAGGCCTCCCGCGATGCGTTGCTGGAGAGTAAGTTGAAGGATGCTCGGCCCTCTGAAGTCCATCAAGCAACCGACGGCCAGGACGACCAGGATAACGAGTGTATCGTTCTTCCAATTGGCCGACTTCAGGTTCAGCTGTTCCCTGGAGTAGCCGCGCACGCGAAAAACGACGTAGGGCACAACAGCGAGCAGGATGAAGTTGTAGGCCGACCAAAGGTAGACCTCCTGCGGAGACTGGATGCGCGTTGCGCCGACGAGCGAACCGTTAAGGTGCATAGCGATGCCCGCGCCGAAAGTATGGAAGCCCAGCCAGCGGCCGGCGAGCAGGACGATTGCGCAGTAGAGCAACAAAGCTGTGGTTTCGTGCAGGGCGATCGAGCGTTCAGGTGCGCGTTGGGCAAGGTCGGGCCACGGGCGCCGGCGGGTGAAAAGGAGCACCAGGCCGCACTCCAGCACGAGAAAGATGAGAGCCAGCCAGCTACCGATAACTTGGGCAAGGGGAGTCTGCCTGAGTTGGTTGGGCGGCAGATTCAGGGGGACCACGCCGCGCGGGCCATGACAAAGCGCGATGAAGGCGAGACCGAGGAGCGTCCAAAGCAGCAGTGCGACCCGAAGACTGCTCTGACCAAGCAGCCATCGCAGGATCTGCCGACGAGGGATGGCAGCAGTGCCGGTCATATCGTCCAATGTCCCGTCCTTGCTAACAAGATGGAGGGAAACCGCTTCACGAATGCTTCACCTAAGAAGCATGGCCCTGGGCAAATGCTGGCGGCCGCCTCATGAAAGTCTAATCCTTCTTGCTGAAAGGGCAAGTTGGAGACTTACTTATCCAGTGCATCAAACCAGATTTTGTGCGAGTGGTCGGGAAACCGGAGTTTAACTGCGGCGGTCGGGTCATATAGATACTGCTAAGTCGGCCAGCGTTTACTAATGCGATCGCGGGCGGGATTTCGACTGTCGCCCATGTGCTCGCCCATCGGTTACGGTCTAGTCTTCTCGGGGCCTCTTCATCGGGATAGTGAACGATAAAGGACGCTATCGCCAACTTGTCCTTTGAACATAGGAAGCGCTTTCCTCAAGCGTCTCCAGAGCTTCGGTTTCGCGGAAAACCCCGGCCGCAAGGGAGCCACGTCGGTGCGAAAAGCCCCATCGCATGGTTCCTGACGTTAACGTCCTTTATCATTCACTACTGGGGTTGGCAAGCTGAAAGGGGCTTGGGCGCTTGCCCGCGCTGGATTCAAATCCCCGCATAGGGCGTTTTACGTCCAAGTGGCGATTGCCGGATGTCGGCACACATCCCGGGAGTAATCTCCCACTTCGCGAGGGCGTTAAAGGTCCGCGTTGTAGAGCTGTTTAACTTGTAATGTGAGCCTTCCAGGTCAACCAGCGTAGTCAAATGTTCGTTCCGAGGGTGCGACTTACGGACGGGCCGTTACCTTTGAGCGAACCTGGCTATGGACGAGCAAGTATCCAGCGGAGCCGCGACTTCAGCGCCATCTCCGCCGGTGATTTGCCGTTTTGTGCCGAGCCACTTCCCGAACTCTGATATGCGAATGCGGTGCTCAATCGCCGGCTGGTGGCTCGCTCCCGCCCGCGTTCTCATCTCCGGGCGTGACGTGCGCGCCGCGGGCATGGACGTCAGGGAAAACCAAGACACCCTTACACTTACTTCGACGCTTTCAACACCTCAGCCGCGATACCTTGAACGAAGTAGGTGATCACCCGATTTCCGCCGCTGGCAAAGTCGGTTCGAAAAGAAGGGCGCAGAGTTTTGTTCTGCGCCCGGCACTTTGTGCATGGAAAAATCAGGGATTGAATCGGCCGAAAGGCAATCCCAGCGTTGAAGATTGCCGTCCGGCGAGGCCGTGCCAGTCTGGCGCCTTATGCAATCCGAGAGGCGCGGCGCCGCTAAAAGCGGGCCGAAGCGCCGGGGATTTCTCCTGGCTTTCCAGAACTCGTTTCTCGCAATCGCGGTCGCAGTCGCCATCCGGAACCAGCACGACGGCATGCATATCGCCATTGGGGAGAAACGCATTTCCGATGATTTCTCCGTTGTCGCTGATATAGAGCGGATTCCACAACGTCAGGTTCGACGGATTTTCAACCAGGGCGTTCAGGTCAACCATGGGACCGCCGTTCTCCCACAGGAACGCACGGGCGTCAGGCGGACCGAAGAAGCATCCCGCCCCGTTGCCCGAGTTCCCTACAACCTGACCGCTCGAGTTGTTAGCAGAAGCCAGCGAACACTGGTCTTGCCCCACGGTGCCTAAATCGGTGATCCGGCCCCGGCTGAAGAGCGTGGCGTGTGTGATCTGGTCCCCGGCAAAGGTGGTTCCACCGACCGCATCTCCCGCATCGTTGATCCAGAAAGCGGCTGAGAAACTGCCTCCTAAAGTGCCTAAGTCCCTAAGCACTCCGCGAGACCACAGGAAGCCGTGGTAAGCCTGGTCTCCCTCCAGAAACGAATAGCCAACTACATCGCCCTGGTTGTTGATCCATTGCGAATAGCCCAGATCACCCCCGAGGCCTCCGAGGTCGATCATTCTGCCGTCGTCCCAGAGGAATGGGTCGATGGTGGGGACTCCGCTGTCGGAGTTCGGCGTATTGTTGGTGTAAGACCATCCGGCAATCTTGCCTGTCTGGCTCACAAAATGCGCGATGGAATCGGGACCTCCCAAGGTTCCCAGGTCGTGCTTGACTCCGCGTTCCCATAGGAAGGCATGGGCTTGGGTGGCCGCCGGAAAGACGCCGCCAAACGAGAAGGGATCGGAGATAGTGTTGGTTGCCAGTCCAACCACCTGCCCTCGGTCGTTGAGCATCTCGGCTTTGCTCTGCGTTCCTCCGAAGGTACCGAGATTGATGATGTGGCGGTTGCTCCACACGACCGCATTGACCTCAGGAAAGCCAGTCGCCGGGTCCAAGGCTCCGTTTTCCGAGATACCGACTACGAGCCCGAGGTTGTTGATTGCGAATGCGTAGCTGCTATTTCCGCCGTGGTTCCCCGGGAGCGCTCCCAGGTCGGTCACAAAACGATTCCGCCACAGGAAGGCGTGCAATACAAAGCATTCCGGCTCGATGCAATTGGGGGAAAATGGGTCAGGAACCGAGGTATCCGAGGCGCCAATTGCGCCTGCCGAGCTGATGCCGACCGCGTCGCCGGATCCGTAGCTACCCGGGCCGCCGAAAGTGCCCATATCGTAAAGCTTGTATTGGCGATGGCGCTGGTTGGGTGACGAAGTTTCTTGTGCAGCCACTGGAAGGGAAATCGCCAACACTGCGAAGATGCCAGCTGCCAGGGAATTCCGAATGCCAAGTTTCATACTGCCTCCTTATTAAGTTGCTGAAGACGAAGATGGTGGCGGTCGGCTCGTGCTGCCAAACACTTGAGTCTTTGCAGATTCTGTTGTTGCACAGGGTTCGCAGCGACAGTAAAATCTGCGCTGAAGGCCTTCCAAACCGCGCCCTCCTCACCGTAGCGGTGTTACGATTTCGAAGTCCTTCCTAAATTCTGGGAAAGTTCTGGGAAAGTTTTGGTCTTAGGCAAATGAGCCAGCCGAAGCACTTTTATGCCTTTGGCCCTTTTCGCCTCGATGCCGGGAAACGCGTCCTGGTGCGGGACGGCATCCCTGTCTCGTTGACCCCCAAGGCTGCCGAAACCCTCCTTGCCCTGGTCGAGAATGCCGGACATCTAGTCGAAAAAGACGAACTAATGAACCGGGTCTGGCCGGGAGCCTTCGTCGAGGAAGGGAACCTCGCCAAGAACATCCTCGTCCTGCGCAAAGTTTTGGGGCAGTGGGACGGCGTGCGCGAGTACATCGAAACCGTTCCCAAGCGTGGGTATAGGCTTATCGCCCCAGTTGAGGAAGTCACCCACGCCGAGGTGCCTCCGCCGGGGAAGGTCAGGACTGAACGGGACCTGATTGGCAAGAGAGTCTCCCACTATCGCGTCCTGGAAGTGGTGGGTGGCGGCGGCATGGGGCTGGTGTACAAGGCCGAGGACCTGAAGCTGGGGCGACAAGTGGCGCTGAAGTTCCTGCCCGAAGAATTGGCCACTGACCCGGACTCGTTGCAACGGTTCGAACGTGAGGCCCGGACTGCGTCATCGCTCGATCATTTGAATATCTGCACCATCTATGAAGTCGAGGAGCACGAGGGCCATCCCTTCATCGTCATGCAGTTGCTGGAGGGAGAAACGCTGCGCGACCGGCTGACGCGAAGGGACAAAGAGCCGCTCCCTCTCGATCAGTTGCTCGACATCGGTTTACAGGCCTGCGACGGGCTAGCCGCCGCTCATCAGAAGGGCATCATCCATCGCGACATTAAACCGGCCAACATCTTCATAACGACTTCCGGCCAGGTGAAGATTCTCGACTTCGGGTTGGCCAAGTTGGTACCGAAAACTGACCAAGTTGAAAATGCCGCAGCTGCCACACAGGGTGAAGCTGCTTTAAAGGGGCAAGCCTTCAGGCGTGCCTCTGCGCCGGGTCCTGAATTGCATGCGCTCCAACACCGAGCTGGACGGCGGCGCGCGGCCAATGAGAACAATGGCGACTCCGAGGGCACGCCTGAAGGTGCGCCCTTTCAAAACGTTGACTCACCTGACGCCACCCTCACTCGCACGGGCCTGGCCATGGGCACCGCTGGCTACATGTCTCCGGAGCAGGTGCGCGGCGAAACCCTGGATGCGCGCGCCGACCTTTTCTCGCTGGGGCTGGTGCTGTACGAGATGGCGACAGGACGCCGCACGTTCAGCGGCGAAACTGCAGCCATCCTGCACGATGCAATCCTTAACCAGACACCGGTTCCGGTGATGGAGCTAAATCCGGACGTACCCGCCAAACTCGCCTCCGCAATTACTAAGGCGCTGGAGAAGGACCGCGAGCGCCGCTATCCATCCGCCAGCGAGATGCGCGCTGACCTGGCAGAAGTTCGGACCGCTCGCGGGACTTGGCTTAGGCCGTTAAGCCGAGGGCTTGGGACGGCGGCGCTGCTGGTCGTTGTAGCCGCGAGTGCGTGGCTGTACCAGCGGGCGCGGGGTCAAATCACGCTGACCAATCAGGACACCATCGTTCTTGCCGACTTCACGAATCACACCAGCGATCTAGTTTTCGGCGATGCCCTGAACACAGCCTTGCGAACGGAGATGGAGCAGACACCATTTCTCAAGCTCCTCAGCTCTGACAAGGTTCGCGGCACGCTGAAGCAGACGGGACGTTCCGAGGGAGCGAAGCTGACCGTGGAGGTGGCTCGTGACGTCTGCATCGAAACCAATAGCAAAGCCGTTGTTGCCGGCTCCATTACGGACGTAGGCAATGGCTATCGTGTGGGGGTGAAGGCAGTCGGCTGCCAGAGCGGTAAAACACTGGCCACTGCAGAAGCGGTAGTCGCCAACCGGGATGAGATCGTACAAATGCTGGGAGTTGCCGGCAGCGAGTTGCGGCGCAAGTTGGGGGAGCCCAAGGAATCGCTGCAGAACTTTAGCAAGCCGCTGGAGGAGGCTACCAGCGCCTCGCCGGAAGCGTTGCAGGCTTACACCGAAGGAGTGCGCGAGGAGCCCCAGCGCCTGACCGCCGCGGCTCCGCATTTCAAGCGGGCTACGGAACTCGATCCGAACTACGCCATGGCCTACGCGTGGCAGGCAGCTCTAGGTTCCAGCGAGGTTACAACGAAGGCCGCAGCGAACAAAGCCTACGAACTACGGGCACGATTAACCGACCGCGACCGCTTTGCTGTCGAGCACGTGTATTACCGCGATGTAACCGGAGAGCTGGAGAAGGCCGTTGCAGTTTACGAACAGTGGACGCGAACCTTTCCCCTCGACTCGGTCCCTCGCATCGGTCTCGCTATCGCCCTGTCAAGCTTGGGGCAGCATGAAAGGTCTGCGGCCGAGGCGCGCGAAGCGATTCGGCTGGAGCCTGGAATCGATGGCTACTGCTATCTGATGCTGGCCGACATAGCACTGGGCCGTTTTGACGATGCGAAGACAGTGTATGAAGAGGCGCTAGCGCACAAGTTCGACAGCCTGGAGTTGCGTCTGGCGAGATACAGGCTGGCTTTTCTCCAGAACGATGATGCTGCCATGCAGGAACAGGTCGCTTGGGCGGCGAAGACGCCGAGTGCCGAAGGCCCAATGCTGTGGTCCCAGTTGAACGTCGAGGCTTATCGCGGACATGTCGGCGCGGCGCACGGATACGCGCAGCGGGTAATGGATTGGGGCCATCGCATGGGTTCGTCAGGCAGTGATCCCGAGCACAAGGCCACGGAAGCGATGATGGATGCGGAAGCCGGCTTCCTGGATCGCGCTCATGAAGAAGCGAACTGGGCTCTAGGCAGGGCCTCCGAACTCAGCGCCCGATTGAATGTGGCGATGGCCCTTGCGCGTGTGGGAGATGTTCCGGCGGCGCAGAAACTGGTGGAAGAGCTCAATCAGGAGTATCCGCTGGACACGTTGACGCAAAACTACTATCTGCCAACTCTGCGGGCCCTGATCGCCTTACACACCAATAACCCCGGCCAGGCGATTGAGGCCTTGCGACGAGCAACGCCCTACGAGCTGGCGAAGACCAATGCCATCGACCAACTTTATCCTGCCTATGTGCGCGGATTGGCGTACCTGCAATCAGGCCAGGGACCGCAAGCCGCGGCGGAGTTTCAGAAACTGCTGGATCATCCCGGCATCGTAGCCTTCTGGCTAACGGGTCCTTTGGCCTACCTCCAACTCGCGCGCGCCCAGATCATGATGGGCGACCAAGCTGCTGCTCGCAAGTCGTACCAGGAATTTCTCACTCTCTGGAAAGACGCCGATCCCGACATCCCTATCTACAAACAAGTCAAGGCCGAGTACGCGAAGCTGCAATAATTCCGCCGTTCAGAGATTGCTGCCGTATCTCGGACAAACGGACGTTATTGGCCGATTCGGTTCTGAGGGCGACCCATTGGCCAGTTGAGTAGCAACCCGCACCGGAGGCCGAGACGACAGTTCGTCCGAAGTGGGCTTCTCGGAAGTCTGCCCTCGGAGAATCCGCCGCCATTCCTCCCGAGTGACGAGCAGTCCCGTTGGGGGATTAATACAGACAAACGGCCTCGGGTCTGGAAATGCCACTGAGCGCATTTCACGGGAGCAAACCAGTGAGCGGATAGCCGCTGTCTGGGGCAAATGACCCGAACTTGCTGCCCGCTTGCCAACCCAGATAGTGAATGATAAAGGACGTTATTGTTCGCGAATAGCGAACGGCTAGAGACGGGAAGCGACCGTCTTAGCTTCACACCAGAACGACAAGCTTCAAAAACTCTTGGCGAAGTTACTCGAGCTGCGAACTGGCAAAGGGCTGCCGTGGCTTCCTTGTGGTGCACGTGCCTGTGATGATTTGCCACAAGGTGATATTCTCATTCAATTAATACTGTGTGTGTCAAGTGCATAATCATCGATGGGTTCGACTCTGCCGCTCGGGATAGCGATGGGCGAAAGTGCGGACTGGGATGCTCATATTCCCCCAAAATCTGTCGTGAGATGTTGGTCGGTAGTGGTGCAGTTTGAATCATGTGTGTCGGATAATGCCGAGTTTCTTCGGGTCGGCAGAAAAACAGATCGGGAGGCATATGGGGTGTAGCTCATTGAAGCAGGTATCCAGTCCGTACTTCTGCTTGGCTGCAATGGGGTACTCGCTGCGAAACAACGCAAAGGCACAGAAATCAGCGAATTGGATAAAATAGGAATCCTCGGACTTGCGAAATACGATGTCTTCGAGGATGTGACTCAGGGGTATGTTCTTGTAAACGCTACCGTCCTGCCAACGACCAAACCTGCTCTGAATCGGATTATAAACGCACATTTTCCTCACGAGGGATGTGTAATCCTTACCCTCATCGTGAATGATAATCGCATTGCTGCCGGACTTTCCCATGTTCGTCTGAATCCGATTCATTAGGCGCTCGAATATCAGCCGCTCGTGCGCTTTCGGCGCGATGGCGTTAAACAGGCGAATCCCAGGGAGGGACGCGACCATCATTAGCGTTTCTCGAAATAGGCGACAGCGAATCCCCTTCGATACGGCTCGGTTTGAAATACGTCCACGTCCAGCTACAAAATCAGTTGCGTGCAACTCCTTGGTAACGAATATGCCATATTGGATTTTCAGGCCTCGGCGGTATTCCTTGATGCGAGACAGGGCGTCTTTCCAATCCACGTCGGCAATTGCGAACGCCGAGTAAGCGCGTATGTTTTCGTCCCCGGAATCATCAATGTAAACAAAATGCACCTTGAAATCCCTCTGGCTACGGCTGTAAACTAACAAATGCAGGGCTGGCCCGCCTCTATCAATGGGGGTGGAATCCGGTTTTGCTTCACGACGCTCGCCCTGGCGATGGCCGGGGCGAGGTCGCCAGTAGCCCCGTCATCCCAATAACGAAACCAATTCCTCTAAACTCCAAACGTGGTCTGCAATTCCAGCTTCCATCGCTGGCGTAACCCGCAGCGTCTTGTGAACGCGACAAAAGTTGTAATGCATATAGTGCAGAGCTACGGCGTGCCCATGATTCTCCAGCTTCTTGCTGAATCCATTGGTCAAGCGCGTGAAACGGCGCATGGACATCCGCATCGTGAGATTCTGGCGCTCCACGAACGATGTGCTGACGTGCTTAGGATCGGGGTCTCCCATAACGGTTTTCATCTCGCAGCCGATACAGGTGGCTGGGCTGTACCGTGATTCGTCGGGTGTGGGAGCGCCGTAAATTTTGTGCATCTGAGCATAATCCACTTCCGTTCCGAATGCATCTTCAATCGCCTGTAGATAGGGCCTGTATGCGTCTGTAGTGACCTGTGGACGGCCCACGATGCGGTCTGCGGCATCGCGCATGAAGTTGTAAGCGGAAAACCTAGAGCGGTCGCCCACGTAGTACGTGACGCAAAGTTTTGTGTCAGCGTCTAGAGCAACCCACGTCCAAACGTCGCCCCATCCCTCTGCCTCTTTTTCCGGGCTGACGTTCTTACGCTTCGCGCCGACAAACTGCCATATTTCGTCACACTGCAAACGGCGAACACGCACGTTGCGAACCTTGCGATGATGATATTCAGCCGAAGCGCATCCGAGATCGCGCAGCAGATTCAATACGGTGTGTTTCGCAACGCCACTCATGCGAACTATTGCGTTGATGGAGTTTCCTTCGACTAGCGCCGAAACCACTTGGACTCGCTTTTCTGTGCTCAGGCGGTTCATGGAATTATTGTACCCACAATAATGGTACAGTAAAGAGGAAAATGCTTGACAGTACGTTTTTTGTGGGTACAATTATTCCATGAGAAAGAGAGCTGGAAGGCCGACTCAGGAAGTAAAGCGGGATGAGTATCTGGAATTGCGCTTGGCGACCCTAGAAAAGCAGGCGTTTGGAGACGCCGCCAGATTAGCGGGTTTGCCGATTTCTGCGTGGGTACGGGAAAGGCTCCGCCGCGCCGCCATTCGAGAACTGGAAGAGGCGGCTATGCCGATCGCCTTCCTGAAAGGAATGCAAGATTAAATGCCCACTAGAGACGAGATTGGATTTGAACATAAAGGCATCGGGGCCGTGCTCGCCCATAACCGATTAGCGGTTCCTCTCAACCAGCGCGAGTACTCATGGGAAGAAGAGCACGTTCGAGAGTTGTTCCATGATTTTGCAAACGCAATTGCGAACAACAGAGGAACATATTTTCTCGGAACCATAGTCCTGACTCGGGGGGAGGGAGATGTTCCGGAAGTGTCCGACGGGCAACAAAGGTTGGCGACCACCACGATATTGTTGGCTGCCATTCGCGATTACTTCGCTAGAAACGGAGACTCCAAACGCGCCGTTTCAATCGAGCAGGACTTCTTGAGAACAACGGATCGACGCACTACTGATACTGTCCCACGATTGAAGCTGAATGTTGACGATAACGAATTTTTTACGAGGGCGATAATTTCCCCGCCAGACAGCAAGGAGAGAAAGAACGCTCAACCTAAGAAAACATCGCACCAGAGAATCAAGACGGCTAGTGAGCTGGCAGCAAAGCATATTCAGCAGGTTCTTGAGCCATACAACAAAACGGTGCGCACTGAACGGCTTTTGGATTGGGTGGGTTTCATCGAGAATGGGGCCGAGGTAATTCTACTTAGAGTTCCAGATCACCTGAATGCGTTCCAGATGTTTGAGACTCTCAATGACAGAGGGCTGAAGGCGTCGCAAGCCGACTTGATCAAGAATTATCTGCTCAGCTTTTGCTCTCCGGACAAGATTCGAGAGGGCCAGCAGAAATGGGCACAAATGCTTGGAATCCTCGAATCGCTTGGGCGCGGCGACATTACCGTTACTTATCTGCATCATCTGCTTATTACGAAGCACGGGCCGACCAAAGAACGCGAGGTTTTTGATCGGGTTCGCCAGCAGGTGAATAGTCGGGCTGGGTCAATGGAATTTCTGGAAGAGTTGGCCAACGGCGCTAATGACTATTCAGCATTGTTCAACTCTGATCACAAGAAGTGGAATGAATATGGGACGACTACTCGCAAAAATCTGTCCACCATCAATCGCGATTTGAGGGTGGAGCAGATCCGGCCATTGATGTTTGCTGTTTCCCGACACTTTTCTGTAAAGGAAGCGCGGTTAGCATTTCGCCTGTTCGTTTCGTGGTCGGTGCGTATATTGGTCGTCGGCACTCGCGGCGGTCTGCTGGATAGGAATTATGCTGTTTGTGCCCAGGAAATAAGCAGTGGCAAGGTGAAGACTGCGAGAGAATTGGGGGACGAGTTGTCCGATGTAGTTCCTACGGATGCCCTTTTTGAAGCCGCGTTTGCCGAGGCGCGAGTGTCGAAGGAGTTTCTTGCCCGCTATTACTTGCGGGCTTTGGAATTGAAACGAAAGGATGATCCGGAACCCGAGTTTGTTCCAATGGACGATGAGAATGTTATCAATCTTGAGCACATTCTCCCCGAAAACCCAGAAAACAAATGGAGCGGTGTCACCCCAGAAACTGCCGATGCATATCATCGCAGGCTGGGGAATATGGTGATATTGCAGGCGAAGAAGAACTTGCAGATTGGCAACGAATCATTTACGGAAAAGAGAAAGGCCCTTAAGGAATCGGCATTCTTGCTTACCGCAGAAGTTGCGAAGCAGAGTTCTTGGGGTATTAAAGAAATTACTGAGAGGCAGGGACAGTTGGCCAAGTTGGCGGTTGAGACTTGGCCGCTGTCCTATTGATCCTGTGTCGTTTCCCTGACGATCCGCGCAGCGGCTTGGTTCGCATCCTCATCGCAGACGTGCGCGTCGAACATTGCTTGCAACCCCATCTTGGCGGGTTCAAGGCGTTCGTGCTCGATAAGTCGCACCTCGAAAGGACGGCGGCACTGCGAGCAACGCCCTCTCACGGGAATGTCGTGAACTTTCTGGGAAATCTCAAGCGTGCGAGGCTTGGGCTTCGAGCGTGAAGTCATGGCTCCATCCTGCCACAAGTTCGGTTAAGATCGCCAGCTTTTGAATTTTCAAACTGCACCACTACCTGTTGGTCGGCCGGATTGCATCCAATAGGAACAACCTGTTACAACCGTTTCGATCCACGTCAAGCTTGGTCTTCCGCAGCCGAGTTATCATCCCGAATTTCGGAACAGCATCGCCGCCCAAACCGGCCAGCTAGAAATGTCATCGCAGGCAGCGTCCGTCTACCTTTGCGGGACGATCCGAGTTCCTGCTAGCTTCTCCAGCCGTGACAGCCGGTCCTGCACGGCGGCATTTTGCAGTTGCAGTTGCCGCTCGAGGCTCTCGACCTCTTGCTGCTGGGCTGAGACCTGTCGCTGCTGGGATTCGATCTGGCCTTGCTGGGTCTCGACGATCTTGGTTTGCTCTTCCGCGCGGCGGTACTGCTTCTGCACTTCGTTCAGCAGCATGGTGGTGATGTACTGACAGCGAACAGTGTACGGCTGGCCATCCTTGTCGTAGGCCACCAGTTCCGGGTAGACCTTCGCGACTTCCGCTGCAATGAGACCATATTGCAATGTGCGTTCGCCGTTAGCGTACTCTGTCTTGTAGAGGAACGTCACAGGGCGCAGGTTCATCAAGGCATTGGTGGCTTCTCCCATGTCGCGCACCTGTACCGTTGAAGTGCAAAAGAAAGCGCTAGATCTTGCTGCGCAGGCAGCTAAGGCACCCACCGCCTCAAAACGCACGGCATGAGGCACGCATGTTCTCGTTAATTCTCTAGTTGTAACGGACCAGTGCTTACCTCGGAGCGCTGTTGTGCGCGACTCATAACGGCGCCCCGGGGGCATTTACTACCGTCGTGGGATAGCCTGCAAGGTGGACAATGCCACTCATTCTGAGACAATAAGTCTTCGTAGCTGGTAAGGCTTGATCAGGAAAAGGGGCCTTGGATGACAGAAATTGTGGACACAAGGGGGAATCCCCATTCCCTTTTAGCTCCCCAGTCAAAGGCCGCGGCCTTGCTCAAACGACTGCGTACGTCGCGGAACTACCGCTCCACTGCCAAGCCCATCGCATTGCCGCCGCCTAGGCAAAGCGCCGCGATGCCCTTGTGCACGTCGCTACGGATCATCTCGTAAAGCAAAGTCGTCAGGATTCGTGCCCCGCTGGCGCCGATGGGATGTCCAAGGGCAACTGCACCGCCGTTCACGTTGACCTTACTCAGATCGAGTCCGAGCTCACGCGTAACTCCGATCGCCGCCACGGAGAACGCTTCGTTAATTTCATAGAGATCGACTTCTTCGTTTTTCCATCCCGTCTTCTTCCAGAGCCGCCGCACGGTTTCGACAGGCGCCATCATGACCCAAGCCGGAGCAATGCCACTGCTGGCTTGCGCTACAATGCGCGCCATCGGTTTCAGGCCCAGCTCCTCTGCCTTCGCCGCTGACATAAGCACAAGAGCTGAAGCGCCGTCGGTCACGCCCGGTGCATTGCCGGCGGTCACAGTCCCATCTTTCTTGAATGCTGGCTTCAGACTACGCAAAGCCTCAATGGTCGAGTCCGCGCGCGGCGACTCATCCTTACTGAACAATACTGGAGGTATGCCTTTCTTCTTCGATGGCAGTTCGACGGGAATGATCTGATCTCTGAAGCGGCATTCGTTGATCGCGCTCGTCGCTTTGCGATGCGAGTTGAGAGCATATTCATCCTGCTCCTCTCGGGTGATCTTGTACTTCTCGGTGACATTCTCACCAGTATTACCCATGTGGTAATCGTTGAAAATGTCCCACAGACCATCGTGCACCATCGAGTCGACCACTTTCTGATCGCCCAGCCGGAATCCCTTTCGCGCAGTTTGTAGAAGATAGGGGGCATTGGTCATGCTCTCCATCCCACCGGCGACAACGATGTGCGAGTTTCCCGTCTGGATAGCCTGTTGTCCGAGCGCGACCGATTTCAATCCCGAGCCGCAAACTTTATTAATGGTCACGGCGCTCACGCTGTCGGCGAGGCCGCCGCCAAGAGCGGCCTGGCGGGCCGGGTTCTGGCCGAGTCCGGCGGAGATGACGTTACCCATGATGCATTCATCGACAGTGTTGGGGTCGATGCCGGCACGCTTGACGGCCTCGCGCACGACGATGGCACCCAATTGCGGCGCGGTGAAGTCAGAAAGCGAGCCCTGAAATTTACCAATCGGTGTGCGTACAGCCGATACGATGACAACATCTTCCATGAAGGCCATGACCGTCTAACTCCTCAGAAGGATCTGCAAAGTACACCGCGGGATTAAGCCGGGATCGCATTGTGGAGCCCGAAGCGCTGCTACTTCGCTTCATCCCCGCGCCAATTCGAGGACGCCCGATGCCACCTCGATATGATCGAGCGGGTCGAAAGCCTTCGCGAAGACGAGGACGACACGGGATGCTACCTCGCCGTGCTCGAGGCGGTCGAAGACTTGATTGATCGATGACAACGGCTGCAGCTCGATATCGGCCTTGACCTTGCCCTCAGTGGCGAAGGCGAGCGCTTCAGCCATATCCTGCCGGGTACCGACGAACGAACCGCGGATGGTTATGCAATTTGCCACTACATCGAAAAGAGGAATCGGAAATTCGCCTGGCGGCAGACCGACCAGGACGCACGTGCCGCGCTTCCGCGTCATGCCAACACCCTGCTTGAACGCGGGGAGCGAGGGGGCCGTAATCAGAACGCCATGAGCTCCTCCACCGGTCTCTTTCTTTAAGGCGGCTGCCGGGTCACCGGTATTTGCATTGATCACGAGATCGGCGCCCACTCGCTTGGCGTGGGCTAGCTTGCCATCATCGATGTCGATTGCGCAGACGAGCAGTCCCATGGCCTTGGCATATTGGATCGCCAGATGCCCGAGTCCGCCAGCTCCCGAGATAGCCAGCCATTCGCCAGGCTTCGCTCCGCTCTCCTTGATTCCCTTGTAGGTAGTGATGCCGGCGCAGATCAGCGGGGCCGCATCCGCAGACGAGAGTCCGGCAGGAATATGGGCGACGTAGTTTGGGTCTGCGAGGATATATTCGGCAAAACCGCCGTTCCTGGTGTAGCCGCCGAACTGCGCCTGAGCGCTGACCGTCTCCCACCCTTTCAAGCAGTACTCGCAGTGACCACACGCCGAATAGAGCCAGGGCACCCCGACCCTGTCACCTTCCTTCACGGTCGTCACGCTCGATCCGACGGCAACGATCGGTCCGATCGCCTCATGTCCAGGAATGAACGGGAGCGTGGGCTTGACCGGCCAGTCGCCGTGCATGGCGTGGAGGTCAGTGTGGCAAACGCCGCAGGCCTCGGTCTTGACCAGGATCTGACCGATACCGGGGGTCGGGATATCCCATTCCTGAAGGATTAGGGGTTTTCCGAACTGCTCGACTACTGCTGCGTGCATCTTGTTTGCCATGGGCTACTCCTCTTTTTGGAACTGGGATAGGTGGATCGCGACTAACCGGCTGGTAAGCCAGGGCTAAGCTGGCGCATCGATCGATTCGACACAAACCAGCTTTTTGTTCACAAACTCCTGGATGCCCATGCTGCTGAGCTCGCGGCCGTAGCCGGAGTCCTTAATTCCACCAAACGGCAAGTCCGGCCTCGTCCAGGTTGGGTGGTTGACGAACATCATGCCTGTGTCGACGCGGCTCGCCACACGCTTGCCGCGCGCGATGTCCTGGGTGAAGACCGATCCGCCCAACCCGAAATTCGAATCGTTGGCGAGCGCGACCGCCTCGTCCTCGTTCTTGACTCGGAAGAAGAGCGCAACCGGCCCGAAGAATTCCTCCCTAAACGCGGGATTGTCGGGCTTGATATTCGTAAGAATCGTCGCCTGCATGAAGGCGCCCGGTCGATCGAGGCGTTTCCCACCCATTACCAGGGTGGCACCCTTGGCGACGGCTCCTTCAACCTGTTCTAGCAGTTGCACCAGGGCCGCTTCCGTGGACAGGGGACCGAGAGTCGTCGCTTCGTCCATTGGGTCTCCCGGCTTAAGCGCCGCGAGTGCCGTCTGGAATTTGTCAAGGAAGCGGTCGGCTAATTCTTCGACGACGATGAATCTCTTCGCCGCGACGCAGCACTGGCCCGTGTTGTTCATCTTGCCCCAGAGCGCCCACTTGACGGTCTTATCGAGTTCGGCATCCTCGAGCACGATAAAGGCGTCGCTGCCACCAAGCTCCATCGTCGACTTCTTAAGGTTTTTTCCAGCTCTTCCGGCAACACTTTTGCCGGCTTCCACGCTTCCGGTCAAAGCCACGCCCTTGATCCGGGGATCGTCGATCACACGGTCCACCTGATCATGCGAGATCAGCAGGTTGGTATACGCGCCCACGGGCGCGCCGGCGTCCAGCCACAGCTTCTCGAAGGCGATGGCGCACTGGGGCACGCAACCTGCATGTTTCACCATGACGACATTGCCCGCCATGAGGTTGGGCGCAGCGAAGCGAGCGAGCTGGTAATAGGGAAAGTTCCAGGGCTCGACGCCGAAAAGCACTCCTAGCGGGCTGCTTTCGACTGCCGCCTCACCCGAACTCGGCTTTAGTTGTTCTGGTGCGAGAAACCGCTCAGCGTTCTTGGCATAGTAGTCGATGATGTCGGCACTGAGCACTACTTCGCCGCGTGCCTGGTCGATGAGTTTTCCCATCTCCAGCGTCACCGGACGAGCGAACTCGTCGATCCGCGCGCGCATAATAGCGGACGCTTTCGCAACCACGGCCGCTCGGTCAGCAAAAGTCGTGTGCCGCCAGGTCTCGAAGCAGGTCGCGGCGGTTGCAAGTGCAGTCTCGAGCTGCTTGTCGCTGAGTTCCTCAAACGTATTCAGGATCTTGCCGTCATAAGGGTTAATACTTTGGTAGGCCATGGATTGTCCTTTTCTAAAATAAATTGTGCGGGAACCGGATTTCGGGGTCGCCGCAAACGAAGCTCGGATGTGGCCCCCTCATCTATTGGTTCCGACGCCCTTGGGTGGGCCAACCGTCCTATACCCTAGTCTCTGACAGCGCGAGACCCGAGCCACCCGCCTCTCAAGGCGTCGAGTCCAGTGGCTGCACGGATTTCGAGTGGCGCCGCACGCGGTCATATGCCCAGGCGGCGAGCACGCAAACACCGCCAACGATCAAGGCGAGCGGGAGTCGTTGCCGTGTTACCTCCCGCCCTCCCACGAAAATTGAGGCAGCAAAAGCTATGAACGCAATGCGATCAACGATGTTGAGCGGGCGATTCTTGAACGTGAACGATAGGGCTGTGACCCCGACAACCACCAGAAACTGCACGAGCGCAATCCAATGAGGAATTAGCACAAAGGGGTTATTAACAGCATGTCCCTGCTCCAGTTCGAGCAAAGCTCCAAGCGTAGCTGCAAGCATGATCCCAGGGAATAGCCTTTTCCAGCGGTTCGCCGTAGCAGCAAAGATCGTCGCGGCCACGCCAAGAATCACGTATCCCAAGACTCGGGAAGGACGGTGTCCCTCCGAAAAGTTTGCCTCAGTTCCGAAGGCGTTTAAGATTCCCCAAATCACTAAGGCAAACCAAGCGCATCCTAGAATCCACGCGAACGCGGAGGTAAACCCCGCTTTCACCTGCTCTTTAGTTGTCGGTTGCTTGCTCATGCTTCACCCACCATTCGGAATCGCGCGTTGATTGCCTGGGCACCAGCTAATCCCGCATCCACGGCAAATTTCACAGCTTCGTGTAACCCGAGGCTTGCGTGCGCTACACCGCAAGAAGCGCGGTTCCTGGTGGTGTCCTAAAGTTGCGGCGCCGGGGTCAGGCCGCTGCGCAATCCGGGAACTCACCCTTTTCAAGCTCCGCAATCGCTAGCAAAATTGAGCGTTTCAGTTGTTCCAATTTTAGGTCATCGGGCGAGAGGCGTTCTGTAACTTCGATCTCTTTCAATGTGACTCGAAGAGCATCTATGAGGCCGGGGCTGAGTCGTTGCATCATGCGACATTAGATGCCGCGAATAGCTGGAAGTATGTCAACCGGGCTTAGGCCAGCAGTTCCCGAATCGTCCAGATGTGATCGGTGATTCCTGCTTCCATCGCGGGAGTCACACGAAGGCTCGTGTGTATCCGGCAGAAATTGTAATACGCGAAGGTGCAAAGCGCAAGCGGCTTTGTGATTGTCTAGCTTCTTTGAAAACGCATTGGTCAGGCGCGTAAAGCGGCGAATTGCCATGCGAATCGTCAGGTTCTGACGTTCGATGTAGCTGGTTGAGATGTGGCGCGGGTCTGGGCGACCGTCGCGTATTTTGATTATCGTTTCTATCATCGGCGACGGTGAGTAGCGTCCAGCCGCGTCATGCTGCCCATAGTCGCCGTATATTTTTATCATCTGCGCGAAGTCGGCCTGAACCGCAAGTTTAGGACACCACCCGGTTCCTGAGATTTCAGCAGAGGATGTGCTTCCGTGCCATGTAACCCAAAGGCAGGGATACGAGAAGTCGCCGCGCCTCCCCGCCGAACACATCGAGGTCTCAATCGCCCAGCAGAAATGATAGGGCTTGTTTTTTCAAGCTTCGTCTCCGGACCGGAGATCGCCGCACTTAACGACGGTGATTCTTGTGATAAGTCACCGGGGACGATTATGCCGCTTCGCTTTCCTCTCGTTTGGGACTCTGAGCCGGCCCGCATTGACCGCACGGGTCAGGAAATGGAGGCTCAGACGGCATTGGCCTGCTACAAATCTCTTCCAATGTTGCCGTCTAGAACCTCGCTCCCACCGCTCAATCGCGGCTCGAGCAGACCTCAGGTCAGCGGCCTTTTGATTCTCCAGCCTCCTGCTGCTAGCAGCAGCGGCGGTCGCGTCCTTAGCGCACTTTCGTGAACAATACACCGTTTGTCTCACGGTTTTCTTCACGTAGTAGCGATGGCACCGCGAACAGGGACCACCCAGTCTTCGCCAACCGCGGTGAATAAGAAAATTCATAAACAGATACAGGGCTAGGTGGACCCTCGGCTGGTGAGCGGACGGGGAAATGCACATGCAAGCTCCTCCATCATTCGTGGGTGCCAAGAACACCTTCCACTCGCGACTGATAATGGCTGCAAGTGCGGGCTCCTCCTTGAACATGGTGTTCAGATTTCGACCGTAGTTATTCCACTTCATGACCAACTCTCGCAAAAACCTCTGGCCTTCACGGTATATCGGCTCTGCCTCGTTGAGCCCGGCCACGATGTTCTCCACCGCATCGATCGGTGACTCCCAGAGGTTAATGGGGTATTGCGTTCTCCTCATATATGTTTAGCATAGTACAAACAAGGCATGAACATACTATGTAAATCTTGAGCTGTGTTGACGTTCGCGGTACCTTCAGCGGTAACAACTCACACAACGAGGAGGAAAAACCGCTCATGAAAGGTCCTATTACAGAGGTTCTTGAACGTGTCCCCATTGCCAGCCTTAAGCTTGACCCGCGTAACGCCCGAAAGCACTCTCAGAAACAGGTCAAGCAGATTGCCCGAAGCATTAAGACATTCGGGTTCATCAGCCCGGTCATTGTCGACGGCGAGAACAATGTTATTGCCGGAGCAGGCCGGATCCTGGCGCTGCAACAATTGGGCTGGAGCACCGTATTGGTCCTCCGGATTACGCACCTGACTCCGGCCGAGGCGCTCGCTTTCGCTATCGCAGACAACCGCCTAACCGAGAATTCGAACTGGGATGACCGGCTACTTGGCGAGATCTTCCAAGATTTAGCCAAGCTCGACCTCAACTTCGAGTTGGATGTTACGGGCTTCTCCGTCGCCGAGATCGATCTCCGCATCGAGGGATTGGCAACTCCCACCGTAAGCGGGCTTGATCCAGCAGACTCGCTGTCGGAAATCTCTGGTCCTGCTGTAAGCAAGCTCGGCGATCTCTGGATCCTCGGCAAGCACAGAATTTTCTGTGGTGATTCCACCGACGCTGCTTCGTATTCGATGCTTATGCAAGGAGCACAGGCCGCACTAGTCTTTAGCGATTTACCCTATAACACGCCGATAGATGGCCACGCTACTGGCAATGGGCGCGTCCGTCACCGAGAGTTTGCGATGGCCTCTGGCGAGATGAACTCATCGCAGTTCACTTACTTCTTGTCCTCGGTTCTGCACCTGTTCGCTCGTAACACTGCACGAGGCTCTATTCACTTCCTCTGTATGGACTGGCGCCATCAGCTGGAATTGTTGACGGCAGGCAATCAGGTCTACTCCGAACTGAAGGGCCTCTGTGTGTGGGTGAAAAGCAACGCCGGGATGGGCTCACTTTATCGTAGCCAGCACGAACTTATATTCGTCTACAAACACGGTAAGACGGCGCATCGCAATAACGTCCAGCTCGGCCAATATGGACGTTATCGAACCAACGTCTGGAACTACCCAAGCGTAACCGCTTTCGGTCGCCAGACTGAGGAGGGCGCTAGCCTGGCAACCCACCCCACGATAAAACCGGTAGCCATGGTGGCCGATGCCATCCTGGATTGCTCCGCCCGCGGAGACATTGTCATGGATGCATTTCTCGGATCCGGTACGACGCTGCTGGCCGCCGAGCGGACCGGTCGCGTCGGTTACGGCATTGAAATCGATCCGCTCTACGTCGATACCGCAATCCGCCGTTTACAACGTCATTGCGGTCAGTACGCCGTTCACGCGGTCAGTGGAAAGCGATTCGATGATATCGCCGCTGAATGTCTGGGGGACCAGCATGGATAACGATGAAGAGCTCCCCAGAGAGGTTGGTTACAAGAAGCCGCCTGCCGACAAGCAATTCAAGAAAGGGCAGTCCGGAAATCCGAAAGGGCGTCCCAAAGGGTCCAGGAATCTCAGCAACATCCTGGCGAAGGAGCTGAACACCAGGATTCCGGTCACGGAGAACGGCAAGCAGAAACAAATTACCAAGCAGGAAGCGATCGTCAAGGGCACCGTCAACAACGCTCTCCGCGGCGATCACAAAGCCACATCCGTGATCTGGTCAGATCTGAAATCACGGGAGGAGCAAAGTGCCGATGGATATTCGTTGGTTCGTGATATGCCCCTCGACCCAGCAGATGATCTGGTCATGGAGAGCATAGTAGCGAGAATTCGCGCTACAGCCCCTGCTCCGGCGGACTCAGGCAGTCCTGATCCGCCGAAGAACGACATTACGGTTGCGCCTGAGACAGGAGGAGAACAAGAATGACGTTGCCACCCAGGGAATACCAGTACATTCTACGTCGCGATCTCATGAGCTTTATTGAGAGATCGTTCTACGAGCTGAACCCCCGAGCTCGATTGCTGCCGGCTCCGCATATTGAGGTGATGGCCTCGAAGCTCGAGGCTGTCCGACGAGGGGACATCAGGCGACTCGTCATCGCTCTTCCCCCTCGGCATCTGAAGTCTCACTGCGCTTCTATCTCCTTTCCGGCCTGGTATCTGGGGCACAATCCGTCAAACCATGTGATTTGCGTAAGCTACGGTCAGGACTTGGCTGACAAACTGGCGCGTGATTGCCGAAGAGTCATGCAGAGCGCATGGTACAAAAGCCTGTTCCCAACCCGGCTGGCTGACCGACTTGCAGTACACGACTTCACTACCACGCTCCTGGGTACCCGAATGGCAACTTCGGTCGGCGGGGTACTGACCGGGCGCGGGGGGGACCTTATTATGGTCGACGACGCTTTGAAGCCGGACGAGGCGCTGTCCGAAACCAGGCGTAAAGCTGTCAACGACTGGTATGACAACACCCTTCTCAGTCGGCTGAACGACAAGACAAATGGTCGCATTGTGATCATCATGCAACGGCTGCACCAGGAAGATCTCGTGGGCCATGTGCAGGAACAGGAGCACTGGGACTTGCTGTCGTTTCCCGCGATCGCGGAGCAAGACGAGCGATTTCTGATTGAGAGCCCTTTCGGAAGGCGTTGGTTTGAGCGCAAAACCGGCGAGGCCCTGCACCCCGAGCGCGAGTCATTGGCAAGCCTGGCAGCGATCCGTGAACGAATGGGCGAATACAACTTTTCCAGCCAATTCCAGCAGAACCCAATTCCAGTGGGCGGCGCCATGGTGAAGGTATGCTGGCTGAGATATTACAGTGCTACCGAGTTGCCAGAGCGCTTCGACACGATTCTTCAGAGTTGGGACACAGCGAACAAGGCCAACGAGCTTGCCGATTTCTGCGTATGCACGACCTGGGGTCGAGCGAACGGTCAGGTCTACCTGCTGCATGTATATCGGGCACGGCTGAACTACCCCGATCTCAAACGCAAGGTGAAGGAGTTGGCACACCTGCACGGCGCCCGAGTAATTCTGATTGAGGACAAGGCCTCGGGGACGCAGCTGATTCAGGACCTGCAGTCTGAGCATCTGCGTGGCGTCACCGCCTACACGCCGCCGCCTGGGACGGATAAGGTCATGCGTTTACACACGCAAACGCATTGGTTTGAGAACGGAGATGTGCTGCTGCCGCGAAATGCCTCGTGGCTCAATGACTATGTCACCGAACTCACGGGTTTTCCGGGAACGAAGTTCGACGATCAGGTCGACTCCACAGCCCAAGCGCTGGATTACATGAGGGGACCCGATTCATTGGAAGTGTGGCGACGCCTGGGAATGTCTGCGGCCGAGTTTAAATCTGGAAGTCAGAGATCAATCAGATAGTCGCTGCTGATCCCACCGGACAGGAATACGGCTCAGGCGTTCAAGCGTCAGATCGAGTGGTTGAGTGCCTCTAAGCACCGTTTCCAAGTGAGCAGGCGACAGCGAGGCGCAGCGAAAGATGCGACTGACGTAGCGAACGCTTAGTCCCGTCTCGGCCGCAAGCTGCCTGAAGCTGTGTACGTCTCCAGAGACGAAGCGGTCATACCAATCTCGCGCTCGTGCAATCGCCTTGAGAAGCGAGGTCCGGTGTTCAGCCGGCGGCTGCGCTCCGTTCACAACCAGCCGCAGCTGATTGCTCCGGTGCTTTAGATCGAGAGCACACGTGAGAGGCAGCACCTGCCACCCAGTCGCGTTGGCGTTAGCTTCGGTTCGTTCTGGGCCCCCGGACTCAAGGAAGAGCCCAGCCAGTGGCTGCGCCGCGATCTCGATCCGAACCTCAGTCGACGAGACGATGATCCGTTGCACCACTCTGCGGATGTACTCCGCAATGTCGGAACGTGTCATCTGATCCCATGAATTCGAGAGATGCGCCCCGGCGTCAAGAAAGGACTGCAGCCTTGACATCGGGACAGAGGCGGCTTCAGCAACTCTGATCAGCTCGTCCGCCGACGAGAAGAGAGCGCCCAAGCGTAACAATACTAATCGGTCAAGTTCCGCCGCGGGGAGTCTCTTAATGCGCGGGTGGGAGCCGTGGCCCCGGATCGCCGCTTGCGAAGTGTAGTAGCGATAGCGCCGTCCTTTCTTGTTGGCATGAGTTGGCGTGTATCGATATCCTTGATCATCAAACAGCAGGCCGGTTAGGAGGCTGGACGAACCGGCTCTCATTCGAGTGCGGCGGGCATGCCGATTTGCCTCCAGTGTGCGAGCCACCTGCTCCCACGTCGGTTGATCAATAATCGCTTGATGTTGACCGTCGTAAGAAACGCCCCGGTGGTGGATCTGTCCTATGTACAAACGGTTCTTGAGCAGTTGATAAAGCGCTCCGCGGGAGAAACACTTGCCGCCCGTCTTGTTGCCGTGCGCATTCAGGCGCTCCTTTGTCCGGATCTGCTGTCGATCCAGATACTGTTTCAGCTTCCGAACACATCGTAACCTCGTGTACTGTCCGAAGATCTCGCGAACCAGCCTCGCTTCCTCCTTATTGATCGTTAGCTGGCGGTCCTTCAGGTCGTAGCCGAGCGGTACCCTGCCACCCATCCACATCCCCTTTTTCTTGGAAGCCGCGATCTTGTCCCGAATCCTTTCGCCTGTGACTTCGCGCTCGAATTGGGCAAACGACAGCAGTACGTTCAGCGTCAGTCGCCCCATGGAGGTGGTGGTATTGAACTGCTGGGTTACCGATACGAAGCTCACCTTCTTGGTGTCGAGGATCTCGATGATCTTTGCGAAATCTGTCAAAGAACGCGTTAGCCGATCGACTTTGTAGACCACCACGGTGTCAACTTTGCCGGCAGCGATATCCTCCAGCAGCTGCCTTAGGGCGGGCCGGTCCATGCTCCCGCCCGAAAAACCACCATCATCGTAGTGCGCACCAACGGCCTGCCAGCCCCCATGCCTTTGGCTGGCGATGTAGGCCTCGCAAGCTTCTCGTTGAGCTTGGAGCGAGTTGAACGACTGCTCCAGGCCCTCCTCGGACGACTTTCTGGTGTAAATTGCGCAACGCACTGTGCGGGTTTCGCCCATTAGCTTTCGGTCCTCCGTTCTGTTGAATGCCGCAAGCCGAAGAACAGAGGGCCAGACCAGCGGGTTCCAGTGATCTGACGAGCAATCTGGGACAGGCTCGAAAAGGCCTTGCCGCTGTACTCGTATCCTTGATCGGTGACCCTGACCCGGTGGGTTTGCCCTTGCCACTCTCGAATCAGACTAGTCCCCGACTTGATCTGTGGTCGAGGAAGTGCCTTTGTCTTAGGGTTCGTTCGCAACTCTTCCGACATTCTGCGCAATTCATTCCGGGTGCGAGCTTGTAAGGAACCGTGCGTCTTCTCCTGGATTCGATACCCAAGGATTGGCAGCATGACTTCACGACGGAGCGCCTCCTGCGGCGGTTGGCCGAAGAGCTCCTTCCAAAGCGACCGCAGGCTGGATTTATCTGCGGTGGCAAGTTGCTTGAGCTGTTTGGTGCAGTGGTTACACATTCTGTGCCCTACGTAAGCGGACTAAATGTCTCATCGACATTCCCGCTCTACGCCAGGCAAACAGTCAAGCGAAACCTCACGGGAAGCTAAGGGTATGTGATGGAGGGTGACCAGCATTGGTCAATTGTCAAAGTTTTCGAACCAGGTCGACAATCTTCACGCCCAAAGTGTCCGCAATTATCTTCAGGGTCTGAATCGTGACGTTACTCTCGCCGCGTTCAATCTCCCCGACGTGGGCGCGGTGCAAGCCTGAACGTTCGGCGAAGACATCCTGGGTCAGCTTGCGTTTTCGACGCAGTTCCCTGACCGTCGCTCCTAGCTGCTTCTGAATGTCTTGCACACCAAGCAGTTTCGAGCTACGCTGGCTAAAGCCATACTGGTTATAACCAGAGGCGAGAATTGTGGCTACAGCAGTGCCGTTGTTCTAGACCTCGTCTGTACTAGGAGCTCCCATGTTTTGCCACAAGTGCGGAGTTGCTTTGCTAGACCAAAGCTCATTTTGCCCCGCCTGCGGAATGAAAGCTGCCGGGGCTCCGTCAGCTCCCTCCCACGCAACCACCCTCGACGGAAAAACGACAACTGACAAGCCCAAGCGGAATCGCTCGTTCATTGCCGTGGCGGGTTGCACCGCTGTTGCGATCCTGTTGGTCATAGCGTTGGCTTCTAATAGCAATCAAAGTTCTGCTCCTCCGCCTGCGTCGAATGTCCTAAGTAACCCGGCCGACACACCTGTTGCTCCGCAGCGAACCACACAACTCGACACGCCGGCTGTTGGCCCCATCGTCAAACCTGAGCTGCCCGCGGCAGAGCAAGAATTCATTCGCGCCGTGCGAGACGGTCGAACGGCCTTTCAAAGAGCTCCAAATGAAATGGCGCAGGGAGGTACCCGATCAACTCGTCGCCTGGCAATTTGCCGATCTCTATCGGGCGGCTCGGTTTCCGGTTGGAGCGGTCAAATACGAAAGCTGGGCTCCAACAGCGATGGGAAAGGCGTACTTGAGATCTCGCTGGCGGAAGACATCCGCCTCGAAACCTGGAACAATGACCTGTCTGATATTTCTGACAACACTCTCATCGATCCCACTTCCTCGCTTTTTGCGCATCTATCAAAGATGAAGGACGGCGACCAGGTGGTGTTTTCAGGAAGTTTCCTGCCTAGTGATGTCGACTGCGTAAGGGAGACCAGCGTGACCCTTGAGGGTTCCATGACTGACCCTGAGTTCGTCTTTCGGTTTACGAGCGTGGACAAACCCTAGCTAAACTGGACCCAAGCGGTGAGAGCGCTCCTGCCCGTCAACTTAACCCCCATCAAGTTTTCGCTGTTACTCAGACGTAGAATACCGAGTACGATACCAGCTGAGGGGATGCGATGTACCGCTACGTTGCTCCGATGGGGTCCGCACAACAACCTCGGTCTTCCTCGGGGATTCACCCTGTTTCTGTGTTGCTTGCCTCGTGCACGGTGATCGCAATCGCCGCTGATTTTCTCGATTCTGAACCAGCTGACCGGGAATGCAGTGTTTGTGGCCGACGGGGCCACAACCGGGCGACTTGTCCCTACGACGGGCCGCGCATCAGCTTAGCGGTGATAGGTCCACGAAGCCGGCGTTGCGAATGTTGTGGGCAGAGCCGATATCAAACTCAACGACATCACACGCGGGGCCGTGCGGATAGCTCAGCTTTTCTGGATGTCTGTCATGACTGTCACTTAAGCTGCTGTCACGGCGGCAATTTTCAGCAGCTCGCCATCAAACCTTTGACTTGCCGCATCCAGAATCGTCTGAGTTTTTGGCGTACTTAGCGTCAACGCAAACTCCAGACGTACTGTTGCTCTTTCATCGCTTGGTTGGTTTATGGCGTTCGATAGCGGAAGGCGAAGGGCGATCCAATCTTACGGAGGCATCGGTTGCAGTAGAGGTTTGTGGCACCGGTGATCTTGATTAGGTATTCCACCAGTCGAGCGCGCAAGGAAGGAAAGGATCTAGTTTGGCACACCTCTTTATTAGGGTTGAACTACGCGGGACGCCCAGTAAGCAGGACTATGACAATCTTCATGCTTACATGGAGAAGAACAATTGGTGCCGCAATATCACAGGTACCGCCGGAGAGAGCAGGCTTCCGCATGCGATGTATCACGGCAATTCTGAAAACCAAGTGTCCGCAATTACGACCGCTTTGAGAAACGGTGTTCAGACGAATGTTTGGACCCAGGCCGTCGTTCTTGTCATATCTGCCGACACGTGGGCGATGAATCCCGCTCGATGAAGACTCGATGACCAATAGTCCGAGTCTCCTACTAAGTAGGAGCAGTGAGCGATGATCGAACATCTTAGTGTGAGCTGCGCGGCCTATTTCTACAAGCGCAAGAAACGCCTTTCGAACGCCGCGATCGGCACGCTTTTCAGAACACTAAGGTCCAATGCCAGTGAGTCCTCAAAGAACTTGTTCCGCGCGGATCGCGTTGCGCAGGGGCACTCGAAATATTCCGCAATATGCTTTTCGTTCGAGCGTTCTCCTGCATTCCTCGAAAGCGAAGCCAAGGTTGTTGAGCGTGTCTTCGGATTCTTGCTGATCGTGGAGAAGGGCGATTTGGTCGCCATTCTGAAGGCAGGCCTCGACCTCCCCTCGACCTTTAAGTCTGATTATCTCGACAAGATCGGTGGTGAACGGGTCGAGCGCGCCATCGCCCGACATGATGCGGTCTTCGAGAAGCTGCGACTTAAGAATATGTCTACTTCGAAGCTCGCGCTGCGCTCGAAGACGCTGGAGGCGAGTGATCTCGAAAATGCGGTGCCAACGTCAAGCGCTAGCCGCTTTGCGCCGCAGGGCTACAGTGTACGGCGGTCCGATGGCACCTATTCGGCGACGCCTAGTACGGGCCGGATCTCTATCCGCGCCGACCGGGCGGGCTATGAGGAGATCGTAAGTTGGACCGGCGAGATTATGGATTTGCTCGCCGCCGACACCGGCGAGACCTCGCCGTTCATTCGAAGCTTCGCGCGACCGAGCGACCTGTCTGCGATCACCGGTGCCGTCAGGCCAACTTATGTCGCGATCGACGTGCCGAGTCTTGCCAATGTGTTGTTTGAGGGGGAGGAGCGGATGGTCCGGCTCGTCCGCGAAGACCAAGGCAACTTCGTCGAAATGACAAAGATCGAGATCGATCCCATTTTAGATGAGCTCGACCGCAGCTTCCCAGTACGGCTCGAGCAGACAGAGAATCAAATCGTGCACCCAGACGACCAAGCTCGAATCGGCTCGGTTAGAGTGGGCAAGACGCGAATCTCCCTGGCGGGGTTTGCGCTGCCATCGATAGCAAGCATTTTCGTAGAGAGTGCCGCCGTTCCCGTTGGGACCGACACCGACCGTCGGCCGCTAACCCGATATCTCGATCGCGAGGACCTTTTCACAGTTCTCTTCAGTGATTTCGCGCTCGCTTATATCGATGGCTCCTTGTACCGGGACGAGGCGTTACTCGATGGAGGCGCGAACTTTCTTCGCCGTCTACAGGCCGCGCCTACGCTTGCCCAGGTGACTAGCGAAAAAGGAGCCTTCGCCGATGGCCAACAAGCGTTCGGTGATGCGTCGGTATTTCGGGTCATCGTCGACCATATCGCACACGACGCGGATGTACTCCTGTGCGATGACCTCGGCGACGAGTGGGCAGACTTTATTGGCATCAGCACGGTGACTCATCCTCCGATGGTCAGTTTCTACCATGCCAAGCACGGGGAAAGATCGCTCAGCGCCGCCGCTTTTCATGATTCGGTGGGACAGGCGATTAAGAATCTCGGGCGCATGGCGCTTCCATCTGAGGCGATGCCACCCAAGTATGTGTCCTGGGAGACGCCCTATCGCGGCGCCGGAGCAGTCACTGCAATTCCTAGGATGATACGGGGCGGTGAACGATTAGAAATCGAGCACAAAATTCAGGAGGTTCGAAACGCGCCGGACCTGCTCAAACGGGTTTTTATCGTCACTTCCTCGCTGAGCCGAGCGCAGGTCGAGGCAGCATTCGCCGCCGCCGCCGCGGGTGAGCCGCCTTCGGCACACTTCGTCCAGCTTTATTGGCTGCTCATATCCTACTTCTCTGCTTGTGCCGAAATCGGCGTGATCGGCTATGTAATATGTCAGCCATGAAGGGACGAGGGCAGAATTTGGCTGCTGCCCTGACGTAGCGCTCAGAATGTGACGAGCAGGTGACTGGCCGGTCTGACTTTGGTCCTGAGCAAGGGCATCGGCGAAAGCGCTTCAGGACGCAGTCCGTTTCGCGGACTAGGGGGGCATGAAAAAGGGGCTAACAGTCGTGCAACAGTCGTCATTCCAATCAAGCGGATTGCATTGCGAGGTCTTCGCATTGCACACTAATCGTGCCACCGCTTGCGTTCTGTTGTTTTTCTCCATGGCTTAGGGTATGGCAACGCTAATCATTGCTCTATGTGGCGAGAAAGTATGCCGCCATTGTGAAAACGGCAGGGAACAGGATGCGCACGGGAAACTAGTGGCACGAGGCGCGCTATAGTGAGCACCGTAGCTGCGATGACGCGGGCAGCCGGAGACAGAAGTGGCACGTCCGAAACAACAGCACTTTGTGACGCGGGCCTATCTGGAAGGGTTCCTGCGCCCAAGGCGCTCCTGACCTTGACGCATGATGTGCGCTTCGCTGAGAAACTGGCCAAGACCCGGGAATCTCAGCGGAAGCGGGTCCTGGAAACACTTCCAGAGGTTAGGGTTCGCCGCGTGTCGGACGCAGAGGTCGTTGCCTTGAATAAGGGGCACGCCAGTCATGCGCATCGCTGGATTTATACGCCTGGCAAGGTGGACTGGGCGTCAGACCTGCTTGCGCAGCCCTCGATGACGCCGAAGCTTATGGATCTAAGCGGCCGCGATCTGATGCATTTTCAGTCGCGTGTGACTTATGACCCGAAAATGGACTCGGCTCGTTAATGGCGTGCGCCAACCCGCCTGCGGTCGCTTTTCCGACCTAGCCGAAAACGTTTATTGGCGGCCCCTGACGTCTTCGGGATCCGTTCTGAATAATGCCAACGGTCATAGCAATTGTTGATCGATAATTACACCCCGGCGCCCATAACTGCTGCAGAAGGCAAAGCAGATTAGCGACCTGGTCGTTCATCCGGTTTACGTGCTTCGAGCGTTCGACGAGGAAATTTGCAAAGTTGTGCCTGACTTCGAGTACATGGAGAACGGCAAATGGATCGTTGCGGACGTGAAGTCCGAAGCGACGATCACGCCGTCCTTCAGAATCAAGCTGAAGCTTTTTCATGCCAATTATCCAAGTGCGGAATTCAGGATCGTCGGGTTAAATAGAAAATATAAGCGGCATTTCAAAAAGGTGGTAGACACGTAACGGCATGAAGCAGCGGCCAGAATTGAAGACTTGGGTTCCTTGGCAGGAACTGACCAACACAACGCGCAGCACGATTGATGAATTCAGGGAAATCTTACGGAAGTACAAAAGAAGCTCGCTGCTTCTGGCATGTGCCCGGCTGAGCGTCGTGTTCAATTACGGACCGGAAGCCACGACGGCTTCGAACAAGGAACTCGCCTTGCGGTGGATTCCCGTTCTGTTCCCCCGGCCCTATGTCGGCAGGGTCAGCCTGTTGGCTCAAGCAGACAGGATCATTTTCTTTCAGGGACAGCTTCGATTCCTGGCTTCGGAGGCTATCCGGCTTGAGCCACAAGACGATTCGTCATTGCCAGTCATCCCGAACGAGCAATTGGGCGAATTATTGCTGCGCGCAGCGGAGCTGCTATATCAGCCCCACCCAAGTCCGACCGATCCTTTGGATCGCATAGCGAATGAGGTCGCTCGCTTTCTGCCGATATATGAAATCGATTCTCCGACGGATGCCATTGTTCCACTGCTCCGCTTCTGCAGCTTCCTTCGAATCATAATTCCACGGCTTCCTGCTGAACTGAGGACATTCGATGTCGAGCGGCTGTTCGAGGAGAATGTCGGATTTTCGTTGAAGCTGTATACAGAATTCATCTTCGCATTCGCCGTCCATGCCGTGGCCGAGCGGCACGAACGAAAGGTCGGAGAATGGATAGACGCGGGGATTCGCGTCTCATGGTTCAAACATACAAAGGTGACCGACGAAACCATCGAAGCAATGTTTAAGACGGTGTCATTCTCGCTCGATGAGGATCTGAGCGATACGAAAAAAGACGGCTACGCCGATTTCGATTATCTACGGGATCATCCGTATGTTCTCTTCGAAGAGGCTTTGTATTGCCTCGACTATGAGTTCTCCTTTGGAAAACTTGAAAGCGGCGTCTTGTGGCGGATGCTGCGGCACGTTCCGAATGGCGGCGATTATCTGACGTTCTGGGGTTCAGTCTTCGAGTGCTACGTCGCGTGGCTGTTCGAGACCTATGCGTCGACGAAGATACATAAAGTGTTTGTATCGCCAACTTATGCCGACGACCCATCGAAGCAAATCTGTGATGTGATCGTTGTCTGCGATGGCGCAGCCATCTTGATCGAGGCCAAGCTTGCGACGTGCCGCTCCGATGTCAGGTATTCCGGCGATTAGAGATTACGACATAAGGCGCACATTCGTGCGCGGTCTTAAAACCTCACCTTCGGTTTAGCGCTCCCCGGCTTGCGCCAGCGTTTGGGGCGCGCGCTGAGCCGGGTCGCTCGGAGGTATTATGCGGTATGGCAAATGCAACGGTCAGAGTGCGTCCGCTCAGACTTGCATTTCTAGTCGAGCCGAACGACAAGCGCGGACTGCAGCGTATCTTCGAAACCAACTCCGCTTTATGGGGTGGGTTGTTCAACTTCATCATTCCCCTGTTCAAGGGTGTTCCTAAGCGGTATCGCGAGGAGCATTTCAGGACGGTTCCGGCAGCGGAGATGGTGAAGGGCCTACGGCGACAAGGCAGAATATGCCCGCGCGGTCTATATGCGGGACAACATGCAAGAGCTGTGCGATTTCACTGTAAAGACATATCTTGGGATGCCAACAGAGAGCGAGGAGTTCATGGAAAGGCACAGGAAGAAGGCCGCCAAGATGGCGTTGCAGGCGCAGAATACCCCGTGAACAAGGTGCTCGTTCTCAAGCCTGCACTTACGGCCTGACGCTCCGCCGCTGCCGCCTGCGCTACCTTGCGGGCGCGCGGCGCGGCGTCGCCTTGGAGAGATGGTGCTCCCGCGGAGGAATCGAACCCCGGACCTGGAGCCTACAAGGCAACCGCTCTACCACTGAGCTACAGGAGCGCTTGGTTAGCGTACCGTTGTCGTTCGATTGGATGCCGATGATGGATTCGAACCATCCTTGCCTGATCCAAAGTCAGGCGTCCTACCGCTAGACGAAGCGGCAGAACTTTGTCGATCTTTTTAGTGAGAGCGTTTCATTCTGGTTGCAGAGGCCGGACTTGCACCGGCGTCCTCCTGGTTATGAGCCAGGCGAAGCTGCTGCTGCTCCACCCTGCTCCAGAAAAATTCGATCTTGTCTCTCCAAGGTCACGCCTATCGCTGACGTTTGCGCGCTATAAAGATTTCTTGACGTTAAGGTCAAACCTCCCTACAGCTTTTTGATGCGCGGTCTGTGATGGCAGTCCCGCGCAAGGTGTCCTGTTGCAGAGGACGGCGAGCACTATAGCTTGCTGATTTCCTTCAGTCAACCACCTAGATGTGTCATCCGTGGTTGCGGCTAGATGTATTGGCTTTGGCGAACCTTACCCAACTAACCCAACCAGCATGACTACAATGAAGAAAAAGACTGCCGCCGGCGCCCAATGTCGCGAATTGCGATCCGGCGTCGATACGATGGTCTGTAACTTATCCAGCGTTCGGTCAACCGAAAACTCACCGGGACCCAATGACGCAGCGCCATCCGATCCTTCTCTTGAGGCCGGCCTCGGCGGCTCGACCCTAGCTATGAAGCGATAACCTTCCTTGGGCAGAGTTTCGATATAGCGCGGTTCTCGAGAGGTATCTTGCAGCAGGCTCCGTAATCTTTGCACCGCACTATTCAGGCTTCCTTCAAAATTGACAAAAACGTCATCCGGCCAGAGCTCCCGTCTCAAGTCTTCGCGCGAGACAACGTGTCCCGGCCGTTCAAGGAGCATCGCCAGAATTTGAAACGACTGGTGCGGTACCTTAAGCCTCAGCGTTCCCTTACGAAGCTCGCGTTTGTGCAAATTGACTTCATAGGGCCCGAAACGTACATGCAACGGAGTGGTCCTAGAATCGCCGAATGCTGGGGCATTTCCCATCAGGCGACGGTATTCTGAATCATCTGGCTCAATTGGCGACATATCCAATACCGAATTAAGGAAATGTCCTTCCTCGACTGCGCTTGTCAACAAATTGTCAACATTTTGAAGAGTGTACCGCAACCGCAGGCAAGCCGTTCTCACGGACGTGATGCATCAAGTACGGCACCGAGTAAACTCAGTAAGCCATTGTTTACCATTCACTTAGAAAGTGAGATTGATCGTGAGAAAAAATGATTTTGGAAAGTCGGTCTGGTTGGCGTAAGTTCCTGACAACGTCTTGCGCAAAGCCAGTAGCTGTGGGCCATTACTGACCTCGCTGCCCAGGCCCACGCGCAAGTCAATTAGGAGGAATACATCATGTACAGCACGACATTGAACCGCGCTTCGCTGCTGATTCTCTCTATCTTACTCATGGCTTTCCAGCAGGCCGCTGCCCAGGCCGGCCAACTGGATTCGACATTCGGGACGGGCGGAATCTTTACCACCAACTTTACCGAAGACAATTTTGCGCCGATCGACAACGCAGTGGCGACTCAGAGTTGACGGCAAAATCGTGCTCGGTGGAGCGACCCCCAATGGGCCCTCCCTGTTGCGACTCAACACCAATGGAACTCTCGACTCCAGCTTCGGTTCGGGCGGCATCGTGACCAACACCTTTGGCGCGGATGTCGCAGATGTCTTTGCCGTGGCCATACAGCCGGACGGGAAAATCCTGGCCGCGGCGCAGGGATTCTCCGGACCGATTGGCCGATTCAACAGCGACGGCAGTATCGACACCACCTTTGGCAATGGAGGTTTTGCCACCTCCATGTCGCTCTTCACCACAATAGGCTCACCCAATGCTCTCGCGTTACAAGCGGACGGCAAGATTCTGATCACCGGCTCCGGTCTCATCGGGCGCTACACCAGCACCGGTCAACTTGATCCCACCTTCGGCACCAACGGCATCGCCCCTTTGAACGCTGCGACTGCAACCGCAATGGTTGTGCTACCCAGTGGCAAGATCGTGGTAACCACAGGCTCAGGCGCGCCGTCCCTAATCAGCGTAGGAGCAGGCGTGTCGTTTAATTTGCCCATTCCACAGGCGGGTGCAATTGCGCGCTACAACGCTAACGGGAGCCTAGATACGACGTTTGGCATCTCGGGACAAGCAGCCTGTGCGGCGTCGGCGGCCGGCCTCGCCGTTCAAAGCAATGGCAAAATCGTTGTCGCCGGCACCATCACCAGCGCACTCCTTACTGCACCCGCGAACGGTGGCACGGTCGTGATAAACAACCAGACGGGCTTCGGATTAGTCCGCTATAACGCGAATGGAAGCATCGACACCAGCTTCAATCCGGGAGGTGGTATCGGTACTGGCGGCGGCGTCATCACCGGATTCGGAAACACCTTTCCGAATGGTGGCGCCTTCGCCCTTGCTATTCAATCCAACGGCGCGATTGTGGTGGCAGGAGTGGCGGGAGTACCGGGCGTCCCCAATGCCCTGGGGACGAACTTCAGTTCGTCATCGATGGTACTGGCCCGCTACACCACCACCGGGCACCTCGATAACACCTTCGGCACGAACGGGATTGTGAGCACGTCGGTAGCTCCGGGCCCGATCTCATTCGTTAGCGCACTTGTTCTACAGAGCGACGGGAAGATCGTTGCTGCTGGGAACACTGGATTCTATGATGGACTGATCTTCTTCGATAACTTTGCCGTCGCTCGTTATTTGGCGCAGTAAGTTCAATCTGTCCTCATAGGGCTTGAACCTCCGGTAAGAACCGGAGGTTTTTCCATTTCTGATGAGAGCTCCGTTTCCAAAGATTTAAGGAGAGCGCGCGGCATGTACTCGGACGATTGTAGCGCCGGATGTACGCGATACTTATCGATAACACGTTCATCACAAACGACCGCTTGTGTATAGGCCGATTACATGCGGATGACGAGTAATCCGCAACTTGGACTGTTCGAAGTCAAGTTGACGAGAAACGCCCATCCCGTGCTCCTTGAGGAACTCCGGCACTCGTGGCCACAAGGACGGAACGCCGACTATTCGCTCAAGTGGATTTCCGGACACTGCGGCGTTTGTCGTTACGAATCCGACGGGCGAACGGATAACTTCCGCGTTGCCCGTCGCTGGGGCAGAATCTCAGCGATTGTCAGCGGCAGACTTCCTGGAATTGACTTCTGTGGATTTAGTGCTTCTCGGTTTCCAAGGTCAGATTAAACTCGGCTACTGCAATTTCACATACTCGGCTTTGGCTTGCTTATAAATGGGGATGTCGGGGTCGGCATCTTTCCAGAGGGTGAGGAAATCCTGATACGACTTGCGTGCGGCTGCCTTGTCGCCCATCATCGCCTGCGCGCGGCCGAGCTGCAAGCGGCATAGAGGACTGATAACGGCGTCTTCCATGATTGCAGTATGGTAAAGCATCTTCTGGAACTCGGCTCCGGCTTCGCGCCCCTCGCCCAGTTTCAGGTATGCAAGGCCACGAATATAGATTGGATAGAGCTTTCCAAATGTTCCCCAAAGACCAAGCTCATACGGTGCCGTACTCAGCAGGATCACAATGCCACGGTCAGGATTGTTCTTGTCCAGTTCGACGGCCGCCCGGATGGCCGGAATCTCATAGTTCTGAACCATTGTGTGCAAGGGGTACTCTTGACTGATTTCGTTCACCAGCCGCTCCGCCCGGTTCGCATTTCCAGCGCGGGCAAAAACGAGGGCCAGAATGCTCTTCACGTTTAAGTTTGGACCGAGCTTCAGTGCCTTGAGCGCGTCCTGGATGGCCCGAGTAGGGTTGCCGGTTTCAACAGCCATTAGCGCAGTGTTCGCGAATGTTGCCGCTGGATTCGCCGCATAACTCCTCGTTGCCGAGTAGTACTTCAGGGCAGCGCGGAATTGGCCATGGTACCTTAATGTGTCGCCCTGCTGTTGGATTGCCCACTCGTTGCCTTCGGGATTGTTCATCGCCCACGTTAATTCTTCCTGCATGGTCGTAGTGTCGTTCTTCCACAAGGCAGTTGCGTACCGGAATGAGTGCATCTGTGAGTCATCCAACTTGCGCGCCCTTGCCTCTTCAACAACTGCTTCGGCTTCGGCAAACCGGTTCATGTGGTAGTAGGTGGCCATGAGATCATCGTAGGGCAACCTAGAACCGGGCAACATCCGCATGAATTCTCGAGCTTCCACGGCGGCCTTCTCGTATTGCCCAAGCGTGGCGTAAACATTTACGAGATTAAAATGAGAATACGGACTTTCTGGGGCGATCTGAGCCATCTCCTGGAAACTTCCAACCGCTTTTTCTAGTTCTCCCGTGACCTGCTCGAAGTAAAAGCCTTCTATGAGGGCTCGTTCCATAGGACTCGCCCGGCTACGCAACTCGTATGCTTTCTTCACGTTCTGTATTCCCAACCGGTCGTTGCCGTTTTCGAGGTAATCGGCACCTAAGGCCAGATATCCCGCAGCGAAGCTCGGGTCCAAATCGATCGCGCGTTGGGTGTACGGGATGGAAGCTGCGGTCCCCCTCCGCAATTTGATTCGGTTACCTTCGGTGAAAGCTTGCAACGCTTCTAGTGAGGACGTGTAGTTTTCCTCAAGAGACAGATTGGAGGCTTGGACCGAAGCCAGGGACTCGCCCAGCTTCTCGCGAAGTTGATTGCCTGCGTCGCCGAGCGCCCTGAGCACCCCATTACGGTTATCCGCCTCTGCCTCGGAGCTGGCCACCGTCGCACCGGTCGCGCAGGTTACCGCCTTTAGAGTAAGCAGATAATGTGTCCCCAGCGGGGCAATCGAGCCTGTCAAGAGCGCCTTGCTATTGGTACGCAGGCAAACCTCCCGGGTGGTGTCTAGCGTCAACCGCTCGTCCGCTGGGTGTTTCATGAGTGCCAGGGTCTCGCTCACCTTCTGATCGGAGAGCACGCTTACATAGGGCGACTGCTCCAATTGAACGGTGAGGGCTTGCTTTAATGTTCCATCAAATACCGCATCGCCGGTCGAATTGACAAAATCCGCTAGAACTATCGGGTCCTTCTTCGTGAGCTTGCTCGTACCCTGTGCCCTATGAGACCGCCAGTTGTAGAGGCCCGCGACGATTCCCACAAGAACAATCATTGCGGTCGCGAACAGCCAGCGAATGCGCAGCGATGTTCTTCGGTTATCAAGGTGTAATTCACTTGATGCCTTCTCTAATGCGGAACGAAGTTTCGCAGTAGTCTCGTAACGCTCCTCCCGGTCCTTCGCCAGGCATTTGCTGAGGATCAGTTCCAAGTTTGGCGAAATCTTCGGAGCCAACTCCCGCACCGGCTTCGGCTCGCGATTGACTATCGCGTCGTACAGAACCGCTGCCGTCTCGCCAGTGAAGGCGCGTTGGCCGGTGGCCATCTCGTAAAGGACGAGGCCGAGGGAGAACTGGTCAGTGCGGGCGTCGAGCTTTTCGCCGCGCACTTGCTCGGGCGACATGTATCCGGCAGTGCCCATCGCCAGGCCGCTGCGGGTGAGGGTAGCATCAGCGGGTGCAGCGGGCTGGTGGAAGGGCCGGGCTTCAGCCTGGCGACCCAACTCCTCGCCTATATCGGGCTTTAGCTCCGACTGGGGCTGAAACCCGTTTCCATACTGATGTCTTTTCGCCGGACTAGCGTTCGGCGCTTCCAGCACTAACTTCGCCAGTCCGAAGTCCAGGATTTTCGCCGGTCCGGAGGCGGTCAAAAAGATGTTCGCGGGCTTGATGTCGCGATGGACGATGCCTTTCTGGTGAGCGGCTTGTAATCCATCGCAAATCTGAAGGGCGACATCCAGTAGCTGATCGAGAAGAGCAGCCTTTCCTGCGGATGAGGCCAGCCGGTCGCGCAGTGTCTCGCCCTCCAGCAACTCCATCACAATGAAGGGCTGCCCTTCGTATTCTTCAATTTCGTAGATCGTGCAGATATTGGGGTGGTTAAGTGACGAGGCCGTCTGCGCTTCGCGCTCAAATCGCCGCAGGGCAACTGCATCGCCGGCCAACTCTTCCGGCAGAAACTTCAACGCGACCCGGCGACCCAGCTTGAGGTCTTCTGCCTTGTACACCAAACCCATGCCGCCACCGCCGATGACTTCCAGCACGCGGTAGTGGGAAACTTTCTTGCCGATCACCCCCTTCGTTTCCGCGGCGGGGTCTCGGGTTATCGCAACGGCTGCCATGAACCGATAGCCGCGGCGGGGGAGGGTCTCGATGAATCTGGGGTGGTCGGCTGAATCGAGAAGGGTTTCCCTCAGCCGCTTTATGGCCTTGTTCAGGCTGCCCTCGAAGTCGACAAAGACATCCGACGCCCATAACCGCTTGACCAACTCCTCGCGCGTCACCAACGCTCCTGGTCGCTCCAGAAGTGCCGCCAGAATCTGGAAGGACTGGTAAGCAAGGACCAGATTCTTGCCGTCTCGCCACAGTTCACCCGTCCGTAGGTCGAGGGAGAACTCGGCGAACTGGACTTGCTGGCGAGACTCAGCCGGAGTTGCCATCTGTTTTTCCTGAGTGGGTGAAGTTTAGCACTACTCCCCCTGAACTCAGTGGCCTCGCAAACAGAAGTGCCTCCAAAGCAGCTGAAATCAAGCGGCTTGCGTGATGCCACCCAAAAGTCCTGGAAAAGTCAGACGCCCGGTATGGAGTGCTGTTGCGAAATGTCGCAGAGTCGCCTCCCAAAAGGAGGCAGGATGAGACTGCGAAAAACAGGCTTTGCAACGACTAGCGTGTCCGCCGCGTTGATGCTAACCATCGTGTTTGTGCTCACACCGTCTGTGCAGGCCCAGACGTACAACGTACTCTACAACTTCACCAATGGAAGCGACGGAGCCACCCCTATCGCCGGGGTGACCCTGGATCGCTCGGGAAATCTTTACGGCACGACCTTGGCTGGTGGCGACAGAGGCTTTGGCACCGCGTACCGCTTGATGCATTCCGGAACAAGCTGGATTTTCTCCGTGCTTTACACGTTCCAAGGCTTTACCCAGTTTAGCCAAGACGGGGGCAATCCCTACGCTCGCGTGACGATCGGCCCAGATGGCGCTCTCTACGGCACGACCCACTCCGGCGGCGACGGGCAGGGATGCCGTGAACTGCATGGTTGCGGAACCATTTTCAAGCTGCAGCCCAAATCAGGCGGCATCTTTGATCCCTGGCAGGAGACGGTGCTCTATCAGTTCGGCACCTACGATGGTAGCGACCCTCTTTACGGAGACGTCGTCTTCGATCGGGAAGGGAATCTCTTCGGCGCAACCAGGAATGGAGGCGCCTACGTTCTAGGGGCGATCTACGAGCTGACACCGAACAATGGCGGTTGGACAGAGAGTGTGGTGCACAGCTTCGATGGCGCTGATGGGAGTACCCCGCTAAGCGGCCCAACGCTCGATCCGGCCGGAAACCTGTATGGCACAACCTCTGCCGGCGGGACGAGCGGATGGGGAACGGTGTATCAGTTGCAACCATCTGGTTTAGGCTGGACGGAGAACGTCCTCCACAACTTTCAGGGTTTAGCGGATGGCATAACTCCTACCTCCGGCATCGTTCTGGATCAGACAGGCAGCCTGTACGGTGCAACTGAGGCGGCTGGAACTGGCGGCGGTGGAACCGCCTTCGAGTTGACGCCCGTGGGCGGAGGCGACTGGAACATCAGCACACTGTTTGGCTTCAGAGCACCGGGGTTTGGAGGCTCCTATCGCACGTTGGCGCGAGACTGCGCAGGAAACCTCTACGGAACAACCGCCGCTGACGGTGCGTACCAGCGCGGATCGGTCTTCAGGCTGACGTGGTCCAATGGGACCTGGACTTACACCTCCCTGCATGACTTCACAGGTGGTGCCGACGGTGGGTTTCCGTACGGAATTCTCAGTTTCGATGCGCTCGGCAATATCTACGGTACGGCGTCCACGGGAGGAGCGAACGGCAACGGTGTGGTGTTCGGGATAACCCCGTAAACTTTGAATTGTACAGCCCACTAGGCTCGGCCACCGCGGGACGGTGGCCTTCTCAATCCCGGCGAGGTAGCTCCCGTGTCGTCTAACCGGAAGCTATCCGGGTTCGACGGCTGGATTAGTCCTGTAAGTCGGCCAGTGTTTACGAATGCCTTCCTTTCACATGGCCGTATAACGCCCTACTCGTAGAAGTGCAAACCCTGACTCCCCGCCAGTTTGGTTGTAGAAGTTTCATCGGAGGTCCCGAGAAGCGCCCTTCTAGGAAAAAGCAGTGCTGAGTGGAAGCAAAAGTCAAGTTGACTTTCGCGCTGTGTTCGGTTTGTGATCGCCAAGCATTCGCCTAAGCCGGTTCTTGGAAGGGGACTACCAAGGGAGGCTCCGGAGAAAAACCGCTGTAACAGGAGCGAAGCGGGCTAGGAGGCCTTTTTCTCTGGTCCAGTCGGTAGACGAAATATCGCGAAAAGCCGGCCTTTTTCGCATATTTCAGGAGCAACGTAGCAGAGTTTCTCTGCACTTGAGACTACGTGGCGGAGGGAGAGGGATTCGAACCCCCGGTACCCTTTCGGGTACAGCGGTTTTCAAGACCGCCTGTTTCAACCGCTCACACATCCCTCCGGGACTGGTTGGTAAGCCGTTTGGATTACATCATTATATGGCATTGAGAAATATGGCATTGAGAATTTGATGTCGGAAGCTTGGTGTCCGACGCTTGTCAACCATCCTCCGCCGACTCTAGCCAAGCACCCCCAAAGTGTAACGGGTTCCCATAGCGGGAAGGCCGTTGGTCTATCCGGTGCTTTAGTGTGTTATCTATGTAATTTTGGTGTTACGCTACTCCCTTACAGCGATGCAGCCAGTCGAAAGGCAATTTCATGGGTCTAGTCCGAACCGGAGTTGCTCTTGATTCCGACCTCTTGAAACGGTTTGATCGTTTCATACGGGGCGAGGGATATGAAAACAGGTCCGAAGCCATTCGCGACCTCATCCGTGACCGCTTGAACGAAGCCAGCCTGGAGTCGGGCGACGTCTTCGTAGTTGGAGCGGTCACCTTGATCTACGACCACCATTCGCGACTCCTCCCCGACAAACTCATGGAATTGCAGCATGAATATCATGCGGTCATCATTTCCACGGTGCATTCGCACCTTGACCACGACATGTGTCTGGAAGTCGTTGTCGTCAAAGGCAACCTCAAACAGGTACAGGAATTGGGAAGCCGTCTGATCGGCCTTAGAGGGGTTCAGCACGGCAAACTGGTCATGAGCTCTCCCGATTCCCTGGTCCGCCGGAGCGGCAGACACGTTCACGGCAACTCAATTCCACATCACCACTCGTAAATGGAGGATGTGTCCGCCGCGGGCGGAGTCGTTTCTGCTGGTAACACGAAATGTGCAAACGTATTACTAGAGAATTTGCCGCTCACTTTTCCCTCCTGCGGGTCGCCTCCCGAACACGCGCATTACCGATCGTGGCATGCCTTCTTTTGTTGTTTGCATCCGCCTGGGCGGATACGGGAAACATATCTGGACGGGTCCTCGATCCTCAGAGCGCTTCCGTAGCTGGAGCCAGGATCAGGTTGCTGAACGTGGCAGGGACGAAGATAGCGGAGACCGTCAGCGATCAGGACGGAAACTTTGTATTGGCTGGTGTTGATCCTGGGGTCTACCAGGTGATCGCCGAAGAGTCATCCCGTGTGGTTGCAGTGGCGGGCGTGGCCGTCTCTGCCGGCCACCAGCAGCAGATCACCTTGCGGTTTGCCCAGGGAATCCCTCAGCTATCAGGAACTGTCTTTGACACTTCGGGCGCAGTGATTGCAGGGGCGAGCGTGATGCTCCAGACCGCGGACGGTGTCCTGCAAAGATTGACCCAGGCAGACAGCAACGGCTCCTTTAGTATTTCTGGACTTGCGGCAGGCGATTATCAACTTGTGGTATCGAACCCTGGTTTTGAAATCAAAGAAATGCCCGTAACTATCGGGACGACCGGGGAACCAGCACCGTTGCGCATCTCACTGGCGGTGAGCGCTGTCAGCACCACGGTAGAGGTCCACGGCCGCGAGGACAACCTGGTCGGAATTGCCGATTCCGCCACTCAGGGAACGGTGGGCGCGACGGAAATCGAAGATCGTCCGATTCTTCGTTCGGGAGAAATCCTGGAGACGGTCCCCGGTCTCATCATCACGCAACACGCCGGCGGCGGTAAGGCCAACCAATATTTCCTTCGCGGCTTCAATCTCGACCACGGCACAGATTTCGCCGTATTCCTCGACGGCATGCCTCTTAACCTGCCGTCGCACGCGCACGGCGAGGGCTACTCGGACATGAACACTGTGATCCCGGAGTTTGTGCAGGGCCTGGATTACCAGAAAGGTCCTTATTACGCTGACATCGGCAACTACAGCTCAGCGGGATCGGCCAACCTCCAATTCTTTAAAGTGCTGCCCCAGAACTTCTTCACTGTCGAAGGCGGCATGTATGGCTTTGGACGGGCAGTTTTCGGCGTATCGCAAAAGCTTGGCAAAGGTATTTTAATGTACGGCGGGGAAGCGTACTACGATAACGGCCCATGGGTGCATCCGGATGCGTATGCCAAATTCAACGGCATCCTGACCTACAGCCAGGGCGACAGCACCGAGGGTTTCAGCTTCACGGCCCGCGCTTACCATGGCAAATGGGACTCGAGCGATCAAATCCCCATCACGGCCGTGCCTCTGGTTGGCTTCTTCGGCGCATTGAACCCGACCGACGGTGGCAACTCACAGCGCTACAGCTTGCAGGGTGAATGGCATCGCCAAGGGGAAAATTCCGCGACGACCATCATGGCCTACGGATTTTATTATGATCTCGATTTATTTTCCGATTTCACTTACTACCTGGATGACCCCATAAAGGGCGATCAGTTCGAACAAAAGGACAACCGCTGGGTGACTGGGATTGACGCAGCCCACACGATTTTCAGCCAATGGTTTGGTGGCCGCAAGGTGGAAAATACTTTCGGCGCGCAGGTCCGCAACGATTGGGTCCACAACGGCCTTTACCGGACGGAAGACCGTATGCGTACGGACAAGAACGATAGCAACGCCTGCAATGAAGAACCCATCGCCGAGTGCGATAGCAATCCGAATCTGACCGCCATCCTGCCCGCGGACACGGACGTGAATAGATTTACGGATACGATGCTGGGTTTTTATGTACAAAATAAGACCCAGTGGGCGGAAAAATTCCGCTCGGTCCTGGCCCTGCGCGGCGACGAAGCAATCTATGTTGTCACCAACACGACTCCCACCTATGTCGCCACCGAATTGCCTGGCGCTCCGGTCATCAACTTTGCCGAGCTCAATTCCGGCACCGCCACCAAGTTCCTGCCCAGCCCCAAAGCAAGTTTAATTTTCGGCCCGTGGTTCGATACTGAGTTCTATGTACAGGCTGGATTCAGTTTCCACAGCAACGACGCGCGCGGGGCAACCCAAAGGATCGAACCGATTTCGCCCGACTATCCTTTTCCAACGTACTGCACTCCGATTTCTCCCCTGGTTCAAACCAAAGGCGCGGAAGTCGGCGTACGCACTGTGGCCGTCCCCCATCTGCAAAGTACCCTGTCGCTGTGGTATCTCCACAGTAACTCCGAATTGCAGCAGGATGGCGACACCGGAGGCACGATTCCCTCCGAACAGTCGAGCAACCGATATGGCGTCGAATTCGCGAACTACTATACGCCACGGAAACATTTGGTGGTTGATTTTGACTTGGCGGACTCCAAGGCCCTTTTCACCCAAGTAGACCCAGCGGATGCGGCGTACACCAACGTAGGTGGCGGCCAGTATCCTGTACAAGGCCCGGGTGGCAAGTGGGTACCCGAAGCGGTTGGGTTGGTGATTTCATCAGGCGTCACAGTGCAGAGTTATAAAAACTTTTGGGGGAGTTTGCGCCTGCGCTACTTTGGCCCGCGCAATCTGACCTCAGATGCAATTTACCGTTCGGCCTCAACGGCGCTGCTCAACGCAGAAGTCGGTTATCACTTTAATGAAACCTGGAGCCTTTCGGCCCAACTGTTCAATTTGCTTGACCGCTCCGATCACGACATTGACTACGCTTATGTTTCCCGAATAACGCCGACCGACGCGGCTGCCTTCACAGACGTTTTCCACCCCGTCGAACCGTTTCAGGTGCGAGTTGTGCTACGTTACGCTTTCGGTTCGAACAGGTGAAGAAGTTTGAACTAACGAATTCTCTCGTCTGCTTGCTTTCGCCAACGCTGTCGCGGCGTAAAGCACGGCGTCTGAGCGTCCTCAGGCGCATCCAACTGCTATAGTGTTGCGGCGGAGCGCGCAAGAGTTTGCGCAGGCTGCTACCCGCGGGAGGCAATGTATGTCGTCCTCGACCACATCCCCGTCATCGACAGGCCGGCAGCTCACGGTGCTGTGCCTGGCCAGCTACTACAAAGGTATTGAGTTCATCCGCGAGTGCCGGCGCCAAGGCTGCCGCACCCTGTTGCTCACATCCCACAGCCTCAAAGATGAAGCGTGGCCACGGGAGAGCATCGACGAAATCTTCTACATGCCGGACGTTAAGAAGCAGTGGAAGCTGGAAGACGCGTTGCTGGGCGTCAGCTACATGGCGCGCAATGAGACTATCGACCGCATTGTGGCGCTGGACGACTTCGATGTGGAAACGGCGGCGAGCCTGCGCGAACACTTGCGCGTGCCCGGCATGGGCGACACTACCGCACGTTATTTTCGCGACAAGCTCGCAATGCGGGCCAAAGCGCGCGACGAAGGACTGCTGGTGCCTGATTTCCTCCACGTCTTGAACCACGCGCGGCTGCGCGAGTTTCTGGATCGTGTGCCGCCGCCGTGGGTCCTGAAGCCGCGGTCGATGGCAGGCTCCATTGGCATCAAGAAAATTCACAGTGTCGATGAGTTTTGGGCAGCGCTGGAGACATTGGGGGACCGGCAGTCGTTCTATCTTCTGGAGCGTTATGTGCCTGGCGATATCTATCACGTGGACTCGATCTTCTACGGAAGCGAGGTATTGTTCTCGATCGCGAGCCGCTATGGTCGGCCACCAATGGAGGTCTCGCAGGAAGGCGACATCTTTACCACCAGCACCTTGCCCCTGGATTCGGAGGAAGCTGGGCCGCTCATCGAAATGAACCGGAAGGTGATGAAAGCTTTCGGGATGGTGCGCGGAGTCTCGCATAGCGAATTCATCCGCAGCCGCGACGACGGCCAGTTGTACTTTCTGGAGACCTCGGCGCGTGTGGGCGGAGCGCACATTGTTGACCTGATAGAGACCGCGACCGGCATCAACATGTGGGCAGAATGGGCGAAGGTGGAAATCGCCGGAGGCAAAGCGCCTTACCAGCCGCCGCCGCCCAGAAAAGATCTCGCCGGACTGCTGGTTTCACTGGCGCGGCAGGAACGTCCCGACACTTCGGCCTACAACGATGCCGAGATTGTGTGGCGCATGGACGAAAAGAAACACCACGTGGGGCTGATTGTGAAATCGCCCGATGCGGAGCGGGTGCAGGCCTTGCTTCAGAGCTATGTCCAGAGGATGCGGCAGGATTTTCTGGCCTCGCAGCCGCCGCTGGAGAGGCCGAATTTTTGAGGGCGATTTCGGACGACTGACGTTTCTATGAGTCAGCCTTCTGCTGAGCTACGGCGACGTTTCCCTCGTTGTCGAGCCAGATCGTGAACTCTTCCAGCGCACGTTTGCAAACCATGGCATGACGCAGCTTTTTGTCGCGGACACGGCGGCGCGTTTCCTCGTCCAGCGGTTGCAGCAGATCGAAGGTGATGTTGGCCGGCTGAAAGTTCCTGGCGTCGGCATGGCAGATATAGTTCACCAGCGCACCGAAAGCGGTTGCGCGCGGGGGCGGCGCCGGCTCGGCATCCAAGGCCAGCGCGGCCGCGTTCCTGCCTGCCAGCAGGCCGGTGGCGATCGATTCCACATAGCCTTCCACGCCGGAGATTTGTCCGGCGATGAGCACCTTGGGATGTTCCTTCATCTGCAAGGTCTCGCGCAGCAGCGCCGGGCCGTTGATGTAAGTGTTGCGGTGGATTTGCCCGTAGCGCAGGAACTTTGCGTTTTCCAGGCCGGGGATGAGCCGCAGGATGCGGGCCTGTTCGCCAAATTTCAGGTGGTTCTGGAAGCCTACCACATTGTAGGAGTCGGCCCGCAGGTTCTCCTGGCGTAGTTGTACCACAGCGTAAGACATGTATCCGGTACGGGGGTCGCGCAGGCCTACGGGCTTCATGGGGCCGAAGCGCAAGGTGTCGCGGCCGCGGCGCGCAATCTCTTCCACCGGCAGGCAGCTCTCGAAGTAGTTCAGCTTTTCCCACGCTTTTTCCTCGACCGATTGCGCCTCCAACAGCGCATCCAGGAAGCGGTCGTATTCCTCCCGGGTCATGGGGCAGTTAATGTAGTCGGCGCTGCCTTTGTCGTAACGGGCAGCCATGTACACCCGCGACATGTCGATGGAATCGGCTTCGACGATGGGGCTGATGGAATCGTAGAAGTAAAGCTGCTCGGTCCCGCTGAGGCGCAGAATCTCGCCGGCGAGGGCGTCGGAGGTGAGCGGTCCGGTGGCGACGACGGTGATGGCGCCGACTTCGTCGATGGCGGTAACTTCCTCGCGAACCACCTGAATGAGCGGCTCGCCTTCGATTGCCGCCGTGACTGCTTCGGCAAATTTCTCGCGATCGACGGCGAGGGCATGACCGGCGGGGACGGCAGTCCGGTGGGCAATCTGCATCAACAGCGACCCGGCACGCCGCATCTCTTCTTTGAGCAGCCAGGGCGCAGTGTTCTCGGTGTCAGACTTGAGCGAGTTGGAACAAACGAGTTCGGCGAAGTTGGCGGTCTGATGAGCAGGAGTGGTGTGTACCGGCCGCATCTCGAACAACTGGACGGCGACGCCGCGGCGAGCGCATTGCCAGGCGGCTTCGGAGCCGGCGAGCCCGGCGCCGATAATGCGAATCGGTTGTCTCATGCGAGGTCCGCAGCTCTCCTCAGAACTGCCGGATGGCATTGCCTCCCGCAGTGAGATTGCTGTCTACCTCCAGCAGCAGCACCTGAGTCGGGCTGACGATGTAGGCAATGTAGCTGCGCGTGCCCTCCGATGTGGTGATGGCGACAGTAGTACGGCCCAACGCAACGCTGCCCACGCTGTAAGTACCTTGCAGCGTCAGGCCGGGGAAGACGCTCGTAGGATCGTTGATGTCGAGCGTTCCGGCCAGCGTTCCATTGCCATCAGCGGAAATCTGACCGCTGATGCTGGTGCTGTTTCCCGGCTGGATTCCCAGAGCAGAGATGAAATAGCCGAACTGCCTGGTGGCGTAGCTGCCGGCCCAGGCTGCGTTCGTGGTGACCGCCGAACTCTGGGCGTACACATTTCCACCGCCGATGGCGATCGTCCGCTCATCGAGGTAGTAGGCCTGGCTCGGAGAGATCATGAACATGGCAAAAGGCAGGGTCAGCGGACTGACTGTGAACGAGCCTGATACGCGGCCATTGGAGGCGACACTGTAGGCGCCGGTCAGTGAACTGTTTCCAACCGCGCCGGTATTGTTTACGTCGTAGTAGCCGGTGGAAATGTTCCCGCCTGAGGCGTTGAACTGGATTAGCGAATAAGAGACTCCTGCCACGGTGTTGGCCGAGGCGCTAACGACGTAGTTGCCGTTGAAGTCAGTGCTGGCGAACGAGGACTGAGTTTGCAGATCGGCGCTGCCCAGGAAGAATACGCCCGCAGCCAGAGACAGGAAACGATAGCGGTTGGCCGACACCACGTAATAAGCGAAGCTCGACCGGCCAGTGGTGATGGACAACGAGCCGGTGCCGCGTCCCATGCTGTCAATATTGCCGAAAGAGCCGCTGAGCGATTGACTCTGGGTGATGGAGCCGCCGCAGTTCACGTCCTGCACTCCGCCGATGCTGGGGCTGGTCATGGCGAAAAGGCCCGCCGAGCTGAGCGGGCCACAGCCTCCGCCGCTACCGGAGAAGCCGAAAGCATAGTTTCCTGAAGGCTGCGGAGTGCCGCTGATCTGGGCCTCCAGATTACCGCTGGCGTTGATCACATTGTTGTCGATCTCATTAAGGACAGCGTTGTTGAGCGCCTGGATGGCGAAGGCGTAGGAGAAGGTGGTAGGAGCGATGGCTGGAACAATCAAGTTCAGGGTACCGCGCCCGTCGGGAGTAACAGAGTACGTCCCGGTGACCGAGGGCGCCAAGGTGTAGCCCGAGGAAACATCGTTCAAGTCTTCCTCACCGCCGGTGATGTTGCCGCCACCATCGGCGGTAATCGCCCCGACCGCGTAAAAAGCATTTCCGTTCAAGTCGATGCCGGTAAGACTGAAGACGTAGTTACCCTTCAGCGAAGAGTTATTGAACACCACGGCCGTGATGGTAGCGATGGAGTTGCCGGAGATGGAGGTATCGGCCTGCAACACGGCGGAGATGGTTACGCTGGCTGGACTGGGGATGACGTCGGGAGCGGTATAAAGTCCCGAACTGGTGATGGTCCCTACCGTCGAATTGCCGCCCGTAACTCCGTTGACCTGCCAGGTCACAGCTGTGCTGGTGGTGTTGGTCACGGAAGCGGTGAACTGCTGGGTTCCGCCCTCCTGTACATTCGCCGTTGCCGGGGACACGGCAACGCTGGGAGGCGCAGGCGGAGTGCTGCTTCCGCCGCAAGCCAATAAAGTGGAAACAAGAAGGAGTGCAAGGACTGTCAAGAGCGATTTTTTCATCACCGGACCCCACTCTGGTAAGGAAGCTCTGAATAACTTGCCGCAGGGGCTAAAGCCCTATTGATACTCCGATGCTTGCGGCTCGGCTGAAGCCGCTGAAAAAGTTCGCAAGAGCCCCCGATTGTGCCGTCGGCTGAAGCCGACTCGCAATCGGAAAAGAGGACTGAGACGCCAGCCTAAAGGCTGGCTCTACCCGAGCTGACGCGAGCCTCAGGGCTGTCTCTACCCGAGTTGACGCCAGCCTAAAGGCTGGCTCTACCCGAGCTGACACCAGCCTCAAGGCTGGCTCTACTCCAGCGTCCAGACATTCGGACTTTTTCAGCGACCTCTGAAGCCATGCCCTTTCAAAACCCGGACTTAAGCACAGAGTTTCCCTAATACTTCCGTAGATTGTACCTTTAAATTGCACGGAGCCGTCCGTGACTCAGCAAGGTTTTCGTCAGCAGCGATGCCACGAATTGTGCCCTGATTTGCCGGGTAACTGTTATGCTTACCGCGACCGACTTAGGACAAGTTAAAGACCGCGGGAATTGCCCACCGATCGTCGCCCGATGTCGGTTGGACGACCTCGATTTCTTAAGGCCAGGAAAGCAAGCCCGAGCCGGGGCTTGCGCTTAGGAGCGTATATGAGGTTGCAATGGCTTGTGGCAATGACGATGGTGCTTTGCGCTTTCGCGCCTGGGCAAGACAAGTTTCCCATGACTTGCCATCCATTCCAGGCAATTGAAGTACAGCATCCTATCGATAGTTCGTGCGGGCTCACCGGCACGGGCAAAGGGGGATCGGCGCTCCAGAACCAGACCAAGAACAACTTCTGCGCGGGCACAACCTATCAGCCGATCACCCAGCAGGACATTCTTAGCAAACAGGCCAAGGTAGCCGCGCTTCCTGGCTATTTGCAATGGGACCAGGAAAACATGCCGGCCAGCCGTGCGGGCTTTGTGAGTCTGGGTGAAGGTACGGCAGTGCAGTTTGTCGGGTACGTAGTGGAGGCGCACTATGCGGACCTGACCAGTGGCGAGAGTGTCAATTGCGAAGTAAAGGACGACGAAGCCTCCAACGATATTCATATTGCCCTGGCGCCGAAGCCCGGTGTTACCAACCAATGCTTGAGCAACAGCGCGGAAATGGTCCCGCATTACCGGCCCGCGAGCTGGAACGTAACCTATCTGAAGAAGATTGGTAACAGCACGCTGGTGCGGGTGTCAGGCCAGCTCATGTATGACGCGGACCACAAGATTTGCGGCGAGCAGGGCTTCACCGCCAGCGACAACCCGAGCCGGTTGTCAGGCTGGGAGATCCATCCGGTGTACAACTTTGAAGTCTGCGGTCAGCAGTCCGGCAGCACTTGTTCGCAGTGGCTGTCGCTTTCGGATTGGGTAGCAAGTCCAGCTGCCAAGCCGAAATCGGGGAGAGCGGGATCGGGATCTCAGCGCAGCTCCGGCAAGGCCGCCGCGAAGAACTAGCCGCCGATGCGTTCGACGACGATCATCACAATAAGGGCGACGTCAGCGGCAAAGACCGTGCTGACGAAGTTAACCGTATCATTGCCTATTTTGCCGCGATCTTCCCAGGTCGCCCCCAGGACGCTGTCGAGGAACATGCCGCCGATTCCGGCGAAGGCGATGACGGGAGTCCACCGCCAATCCACCAGGCCGCAGGTGGCACTCACCCAGGAAACGATGCAGGCGGCGACGCATCCGCTGATGGAGCCTTCTACGCTGATGGCGCCGTTGGTGCCGATGGGCACATCGCGGAAGTCAGTAATCATGTAGGCTCCGCGCGCCGTGGCCTGCCCCACTTCGCTGGAGACGGTATCGGCTGCGGCCTCGGCCAGCGCGGCCATCGAGGCGACCAGCAACGGCCCACTCAATTCCGGAAACCAAATTACGGGTAGCGCGCAGGCGGTCGCGGCTGCCAGGTTGGCGATAACCTGCGAAGCTCGCCGGCCACGGGCGCGCTCGGCTACACCCAACCGCTGCTTGCGCTCGTAGCCCCAACGAGTGGAGATCATAGTCAGCAGGAAGAGGGTGAGCAGGGGAATGAATCCGGAAAATCCGCCGGCCAGCATGAGGACGAAGGCCGCCACCACGCCGGTGATTGCGCCGCCGTCGGTGACCCCGCCAATAAGACGAGCCAGCAGGGCGAATCCGATGGCCACAACCGCGGCAGGCAAACCTCTGGCATGGAGGAGACTGGTCACTTGACGCTCAGTATCGCATGGCTGCCGGGGAAGGTGTCGGCACGCGAGGAATAGTTATGTGCGCCGGATTCGATGGAGAATCCGGTCGCTTTGTATCAGGGCACGTCTTTCGACGTGCCGCAACCGGTCGACCCATGCCGCGGGCTTCAGCCCCTGTGCTTCTGTTCTTGCAGGGGCTAAAGTCCGGGCCTTTGATGGGTTTCTCTCGGCACGACTGAAAGTCGTGCCCTGATACAAACCAGGATGATTTGCCTGATGAGCTATGAGATCTCTTTGATCGCGAAGACAGCAAATTGTGCGTGCATCCGCATGCCATCCCAAGGATAGTTGCGATCGGTTGGCGTTTGTAGGTGCTTGAAGAATAACGGTAGGGGCCGAGCGGTTCGCGGAATAAGGCTTGACGAAGATCGGGCTAGCGCCGGATGATATTGTGCCCCAGTTTTCCACAGGGGCACTGACCAGAAAAGGACGAATTTATGGCATCTTCCGTGTGGTCTGGATACCTGACGTTTGGATTGATCTCCATGCCGGTGCGATTGTTTTCCGGCGCGCGTGGCAGCCACATCTCCTTCAACATGCTGCACCGTGACGACAACACGCGCATCCAGCAGAAGCTCTGGTGTCCGCTTGATGAGCGGATCGTGGAGCGCAACGAGATTGTGAAGGGCTATGAGTATCGCAAGGGCGAATACGTCATCATCGAGCCCGAGGAAATCAAGAAGATCGAGCCCAAGACCGCCAAGGCGATGGAGATCCTGGAATTCGTCAAGGCGGACGATGTTGACCCCATCTACTTCGAGTCGTCCTACTTTGTGACGCCAGAGGAAGCCGGGCGCCGTCCTTATGCGCTGCTGTGCAAGGCCCTGGAAGAGACCAAATACGTAGCTATCGCCAAGCTGACCATGCATAACCGCGAGTACACAGTGTTTCTGCGTCCGTACAAGGGCGGAATGATGCTGCACACCATGTATTACAAGGACGAGGTGAGGGACCTGGAAGGTTTTGGCCGTCCCGATGTCGAGCTGAAAGATGCCGAGGTGAAAGTGGCGCACCAGCTTATTGAGGCGCTGGCTGGGGAATTCGAGCCGGAGAAATTTCATGACAGCTTCGAGGAGAACCTGAAGACGCTGATCAAAGCCCGGCTGGAAGGCGAAGAGGTCACGCCGGTGGAGAAGCCGAAGAAGATGGCTCCGGTGGTGGATCTGATGGCTGCGCTGAAGGAAAGCCTGGCGCAGGTGCCGAAGAAGGTTCCGCAACGCGTGGAGGCAGCGCAGGAAGCGTCGGAAGTGAAGGCGGTAGCGGCGAAGAAGACGAAGGGATCGCGGCGCAAGCCCGCGGCGTAAGGCGGTCCGCGCTGCTGCAACTCGTCCCAATTACGGATGGGGACTGCGGCTGCGGTGCTATGATTCGCGACAGGAGGGCTTGCCATGCCTCTAGCCGGATTCCTTCTGCTGTCGATGGTCCTGTCAGCTGCTGCTGATCGCGCAGCCCAACCCGCCGAGCCTTCGGCGATGGTTGCAGCCGCGGAGAACCTTACATCGCCAACCGGCGAGCCGCAGTCTTTCCAGCTGAGTCCAGAGGATACGCGCGACGAGAACGCGCTGTCGCCGACGGACGATATTTGCTACAAGATTCGCGCCTACATCTTTAAGAGCGACGACGATCATACGCCCGAGTTGGTGGGCAGCACCACCTGCGGACCGCGCAAGCCGCACACGAAAGACGCCGCGCGGCCTGGGGCGAAGCTGGTGCCGGCGCAGTAAGCCTCAGGGCCTGAAGCACAGTTGATTTCCGAGGCTTGCGGCACGGCTGAAGCTGTGCCCTTTCAAAACCTGAGAGCTGAGAGCGGGCCAACCATGAATATCGACGCCTATTTGCGGCGCATCGAGTACAACGGCCCGCGCGGGGCAACTTGCGAGACGCTTCGCGAGCTTCATCGCCAACATCTGTTCACCGTTCCTTTCGAAAATCTCGATATCCCGCTGGGATCACCGATCCGTCTCGATTTCCGCCAAATCTACGATAAGGTCGTGACACGCCGGCGCGGTGGATTTTGCTACGAGCTCAACGGCTTGTTTGGCGAGTTGCTTTCGGCCATGGGCTTTCCGGTACAAATGCTGTCGGCGCGGGTGCGGCGCGAAGACGGCGGCTTTGGGCCGGAATTCGACCACATGCTACTGAAGGTGGAGTTGGAGGAGCCGTGGCTGGTGGATGTTGGTTTTGGAGACTCGTTTGTCGATCCCATCGTGTTTCGCGCCGGTGGCGCCGATCAGGTCAACGGACATCGCTATGTCGTGGCGGCGGCGGGCGAGGAGTGGCACTTGCTTCGCGAAGATGAGAAAGGGCAAGTCCCGCTTTATGCGTTTCGTGATGTCCCGCGTGTGCTGAGTGACTATGGGGAGATGTGTAGCTTTCACCAGGTGTCGCCGGAATCGCACTTCACCAAGAGCTGGATTTGCAGCCGGGCGACGTCAGACGGGCGCGTCACGCTGGCCAATATGCGGCTGATCGTGACTCGGGGAGGAAGACGAGAGGAAATTGAGCTCAGCACGCCCGGCGATTTGCGGCGCTGTCTGCGGGAGTTTTTGGGGATAGAGTTTGACGAGGCGGCGGATTTGTCGAAGCTGGTTGCAGGGCACCAAGGTGGACGATGAGTCCGGCCTTTAGGCAATTGCTTGCACTCTGGTTGCGGCGATAGTCTTGCTGATCATGGGCGAAGAAGCAAAAGTGCTCCACGTGCGACTGGCTCGGCGTGGGTCCGACAATCCACATTCGTTCCAGCAGGCAGATGCTTTTCGTACCTGCCGGATTTGCGGTCTTCCCAGCAGGCACAAAGTTCATAACGTAGCGCCGGATGCCAGGCAAGAGTTGGACCTCAAAGAAAGTGCGGATGCTTTACCCGATCGCTCGCGCGAAAGGCCCAAGCCATCGCGCCCGCAGGCGAGGCCAAAGTCTCGGGAACTCCGCCGCTGCCCGCAGTGTCGCAGAGTAAACATGACTACTGACTTGTCCTGCTACTGGTGTCAAGAGAAGTTGCCCCCGTTGCAGCGCCAGGCTGCTGAAAAACTCGGGGAATAGGGTCTGGCGTCGGCGGCGTGAAGCCAGCTCAGGCTGAGAAACAAAGGGCTTGAACGCGGCGCCGAAGCGCCGCACTACCCGAGCAAGGCATCAAGTCGAGTTTCGGCTTTGAAGTCGGCCCTGCTGCAAAGCCCTCCAAAGGCGATCTTTTCAGCAGTCTGTGAAGGCCGTGCCCCACCCACGCTAATCCGCGCGGTTCAACGTTTCTGGTACGGGTGGAAGATGTAGTCCTTCGCCTTCACGGCCACATGGCAAGTGTTACCGCAGTCTGAGAGGCTCTTCGGATCGGCCGTGAACTTGTCCGATGCGGCGTCGTAGTTGAAAACCGCATATCCCCATCCGCCGGTTTTCGGAAATCTCTTGCTGTCCTTTTCCATGACGAAAGCCTGTTTAAAGACGTCGGGCACATCCACGGCGTAGGGGGCCTCCGTGCTCTTCTTCTGCGACCACTGGAGCTTCACGATCATGGAGCCCTCCGGGAAAGGCCGGCCGTTCCCGGGAACGCCGGACTTGTAAGCCTTGATCATTGCCGGATTGGCGACGATCACCTTGAGCACTTCCTCGGTCCGGGCGGAAGAGGCCACCGACCAGTCCTCGTATCCCTTGAAGTCGGAGAACGCGATTCCGCCCGGCGATATCAGTGAATACTTGTCCTGTGCGTAAATCGCCGTGGCCACGAGGATGGCGAGCCCTACCGTGGCTACAATTGTGAGCATGCTTTTGCGCTTCATGGCTGGTCCTTTCTTAACCAGGATTTCCATGCTGGCTCCCTGAATCGGGCATCAGCATAACACACGCTCAAGTTTCGATAATTGATATCCTGGCGGCGTTGACCGAGGCTCCCGCTACTTTTTTTCCTGCACGTCGACACTGGCGATGGTGTTCTCCCATTCGAGTTTGAGGGTGGCAGCGCCGGCGCCAGTCTTGTCGAAGGAGATAGTAAACGTCTCCAGCCCTGACGGACGCTGCGTAACTTTCATGGGGATGCGCGCCAGGTCCTGGCCTTTGTCGTACCCGGTGCCCCACTGCCCAGTTTGCTTGTTGATGATGAGCTGCCAACTGCTCATGCCCGGCAGGGTGTAGAGGGTATAGCTTCCCTTGGGAACCGTGGTTCCGCCGACGGTGAGATCAACGTTGGTCTTGAGACTGGTGGCCGCGTTGGCGCCCGTGCGCCAGACCTGATCATAGGGGACGAGTCCGCCGAAGATCTTGCGGTTGCGCATGGAAGGCCGACTGTAGTCGATGGTGACCGTGTGCCCGTCGGCGAAGGTCAGCGAGGCTTGTCCGGCAGGGCTGAGCGGCTTTTTGTCCTGCGCGACCACGATTGCGGTAACGGTAATCAGAGCTAATAAAATCAGTATCCGGGAACGGTTTCGCTGCATTGCACTCTCCTCATTCATTTCTCTTGCTGGTCCATTATTCACGGGGCAGCAGCACAGCACAATCGACGGCGCTGTCGGCCGTGACGGTCATGCTGGAAGATGCGCGATCATCGTTCCGCCTCGTCCAGCAGCCTGCCAAGGGTGGGCTTGTGCTTTTCCGCTTTGGGCTTGCGCTCGGTGGGCTGGGCGCGCGTCGGCGGCGGAGTGCCGATGGCTTCCCGCGCGGCCGCCTTCACCGCCGACGACGCGCGGAACGGTTTCGGTTTTCGCGGCTTCGACGGCATGGCAATCCCTCCGCTTTTCATTCGCCTGTCGGCAAGTTACAAATATCACAATCAGACGGTTTTTGTTCGCCTTTTCGGAGCTTTGTCGCGCGCGACAGTCACGCACGGTCGCGTCGATTTTACACAGCTGACAATGTAAGATTTCCCCGCTCGAAAATCATAATTATTTTCATCTATTCCGCGTTTGGCACTCGACGGTGCGACGGAGCCGCGCCTATCCCAGCTTCAGCCCGTCTTGCCCGGCCGGGCCCCTCGCTACATCTTGATCTCCACATCTTGACAATCAATATGAGATCGCGGTATGGTCTGGGGAATGACTTTTCCCGGAGCATCGCCCGACGAGAACACCGACGTCATCCAGGGCACACTCGACATGCTGATCCTGAAGACGCTGAGTCTTGAACCCATGCACGGTTTCGGCATTGCGCGGCGGGTCGAGCAGATTTCGCGCGGCGTATTCAAGGTGAATCCGGGATCGCTGCTGACCGCCTTGCAGCGTCTGGAGCGCGCCGGATGGCTCGACGCGGAGTGGCAGCAAACTGAGAATTCGCGCCGCGCAAAATATTATCGCCTGACTCGTGCCGGCAAAAAGCAGCTCGAGATTGAGTCGGCCGATTGGAAGCGCCGGGCTTCGGCCGTCGCGCGCCTTCTGAATGTGAATGCGGAGGGCTAGCCGTATGTCCCTGTGGCGGCAACTCACTCGCGGCCTCCGCGGTCTGGCGAAGCCCTCCGCTGCCAACCAGGATGTTGCCGACGAAGTGCAGCACTACACCGAGCAGGCCATCGCCGACTTGACTGCGCGCGGCTTGTCGCTCGAGGCCGCACGCCGCGCGGTACAACTTGAAATCGGCAACCCGACCATCGTTCGCGAGCTGGTTCGCGTCTCCGGATGGGAGAGCCTGGTCCGGACCTTCTTCGCCGATCTGGGTTACGCCGGACGCCAGTTGCGAAATAATCCCGGCTTCGCCGCAACCGTAATCCTCATTCTGGCGCTCGGTATCGGCGCCAGCACGGCCATCTTCAGCGCGGTCAACCCTATTCTGCTTGAGCCGCTGCCCTATCCCCAGGCCAGCCGCATCATGATGATCTGGGACTCCGGCGGCGACCGCGGTTCGCGCCTACCCGTAACCTTCGGCACTTATCGCGAGTTGCTGGCGCGCTCGCGCTCCTTCGACGAACTCGCCGTCATGAAGCCGTGGCAACCGACGCTGACCGGCGCGCTCAACCCTGAACGCTTCGAAGGCCAGCAAGTGAGCGCCGCTTATTTCCGCGCGCTCGGAGTCCTGCCCGCGATGGGCAGAGACTTTCAGCCTGCTGACGACCGGCCCGATAGTCCCCCCGTGGTGATTCTGGGCCGCGAGTTGTGGCAGCGCCTCGGCAGCGACAACCGGATCGTCGGGCAACCGATCAGGCTCGATGGAAAAATCTCTACCGTGATCGGCGTGATGCCCAGCGGCTTCGAGAACGTGCTGGCTCCTGAGGCCGAGATCTGGGCTCCCTTGCAGTACGATACTTCGCTCCCACCGGACGGCAAGGAGTGGGGCCATCATCTGGGCATGGTGGGGCGTTTGCGGCCTGGAGTTGGAATTCTTCAAGCCAAGCGCGAGCTCGATACCATTGCGCGCACGCCGGTGGCGGAGTTTCACAGGCCGTTTTACGCAGCGCTGGACTCGGGGCTGATGGTGAACTCGCTCCAGGCCGACGTTACCAGCGGCGTCAGGCCCGCATTACTGGCGCTGATCGGCGCAGTCATTTTGGTGTTGATCATCGCTTGCGTCAATGTAACCAGCCTGCTGCTGGCGCGCGGCGCGCAACGGCGCAGCGAGTTTGCCATGCGGGCTGCGCTGGGTGCTCCGCGAACGCGATTGCTCCGCCAGCTCCTCACCGAGAGCCTCTTGCTGGCTGCCCTCGGCGGATGTCTGGGGATGGTCGTAGCGAAAATCGGAGTACAGGTGTTGCTGGCGCTCAGTCCAGCGCAACTGCCGCGGGTCAGCGCGATCGCGGTGAACGGTGCGGTATTCGCCTTCGCGGTGGCTATCACCACGCTCATCGGCGTGGCGGTCGGATTGATTCCGGCGATCCACGCCTCGCACAGCGATCCGCATACCACGCTGCAAGCAGGCTCGCAGCGTACCGCCGGCGGCCACCAGCAGACGCGCCGCGTCCTCGTAGTCGCCGAGGTCGCCATTGCCCTGATGCTGCTGGTCAGCGCGGGATTGCTGTTGCGCAGCCTGCAACACTTGTTCGCCATCGATCCCGGCTTCGTCGGTTCGCACTTGCTCACCTTGCAGGTGCAGACCTCCGGCGACCGCATGAACAACAACAGCACGCGCCTCCGCTTCCTTCAGCAGAGTCTGGACGCAGTATCCAATGTTCCCGGCGTAAGTGGGGCGGCCTTTACCAGCCAGTTGCCGCTGAGCGGCGCGCTCGAAGACGGATACGGCGTGCATTTCGAATCGAGTCCCACGGGCAAGCCTGACGCCGACAATGGTGCGGATGGCTACGCAGTCAGCCCGGGATATTTCGGAACGATGTCCATCCCGTTGCATCGCGGTCGCTTGCTTGACGAGCACGACACAGCCAGCGCCCCACTGGTCGCGGTGATCAGCGAATCGCTGGCGCGGAGCAAGTTCCCTGGCCACGATCCCATCGGCCAGCGCCTGCGTATTGGTCCCGCCGGCGAGCCGTGGTACACCGTGGTCGGCGTGGTAGGAAATGTGAAGCAGGTATCGCTGGCCCTGAGCCAATCGGACGCGGTGTATGTGAGCTCAGCGCAAAGCCGCGTTTTCGGCGACCGGGCGCCGTGGCTGGTGGTGCGCGCGCACGCTGACGCAGCCGCGCTTACTCCCGCCATCAAGAATGCAATCTGGACGGTGGATAAAGATCAGCCGATTGTGCGCGTCGCCACCATGGACGACCTGCTGGCTGCGTCGGCAGCCGAGCGGCATTTCGCGCTGGTATTGTTCGCGGCCTTCGCTCTAACCGCGCTGGCGCTCACCGCGATCGGAATCTATGGAGTGCTGGCCGGCAGCGTCGCCGAACGCATGCGCGAGATCGGCGTGCGGGCAGCCTTGGGCGCGTCGCGTGCCAATATCCTCGCCCTCGTGCTTCGCCAGGGGATGACTCTCACCGCGCTCGGCGTCGTCATCGGTTTGATGGCGTCCTTCGCCGCGACCCAGGCCATCGCCACATTGCTGTTCGGTATATCGCGGCTCGACCTGGTCACGTACATTGGCGTGATCGCGTTGCTGCTAGGTGTGGCGAGCATTGCATGCTGGGTGCCAGCCTGGCGAGCATCGCAGGTGGATCCGTCGATCACGCTGCGATCTGAATAGGTTGCTACTTCTCGGCCCTGACCAGCGACTCGTAAAACTCTTCCAGTTGGCCGATGGTCTTTCCCACTTCGAAGTAATCGACGCAACGTTGATAGCCTTTGGCTCCCATGTCGGCCCGCAGCTCTTCATTGCGCAGAAGTTCGATCACCGGCTTGGCGAAAGCCTCGGGCGAGCGCTCGGCGACCAGATAACCGGTTTCGCCATCGAGGATGGCATCGCGGTTTCCGCCCACATCAATGGCCACCGTCGGCAGCGCCGCAGCCATGTACTCCATGATCGCGTTGGAAAATCCTTCACTGAAAGACGTGAGACACCCGATCGACATGCGCGCCAGGCAATCCATGATGTTGCCTTCGCCCTGGGTAAAGAAAACGCGGTCGCCTATGCCGAGCTCGGCAGCAAGCTCGCAAAGCTCCTGATACAACTCGCCGCGACCGGCCAGCAGAAACACGGCATCATCAACCTGGCTGGCCACAACCTTCGCCGCGCGCAAGAACAGCGCGTGATCTTTTACCTTCCGCAGATTTGCAACGATGCCAACCACGCGAGCGTCGCGCGGAATGCCCAGGCGGTCACAGGCTCGAGGATCTCCAAGTCCCCGGCTGAACTTCGTCATGTCCACGCCCTGGTAGACCACGCGCACCCGGTCAGGATCAAGCCGCTCATTTTCCACGGCAATGCGCTTGGCCTCCAGCGAATTCGCCATGATGGCGTCGGTGCGAAGATTCATCACCACAAACATCCTGCGAAGCTTCGGCGTGTACCAGTAGCCGGTATTCAGGCGGCTGGTAATCACAATGCGATTGGAAGCGAGCGAGGTCATCACCGCGAAGGCTGCGGTCTTGTTCATGTAGGCGTGGGCGATCTGGATGCGATGCTGCCGCGCATACTGCCGGAAGCGGCGCGCCTGCACCAGGCCGCTCCAGGAATTCACGCTGGCCGTGGGAAAAACCGCGATGCGGCAAACGCCTTCCAGGCTGCGGAGCTGCGGACTGTCTTCCAGGCAGCAAACATGAACGTCGAAGCGGTCTTTGTGAAGGCGCTTGGCGGTCTCGATGACTTGCCGTTCGGTGCCGGCGTCGAGTCCCACAGTGTCAGACAGCAGGCAAACGCGAATGCGCTCGCCCGCTCCCGCTACGCCGGCTTCGGAGGTGTTCCCCATTCCTGAGGCTTTCCTTTGGTGACGCGAACGATATTGCGCTCGACCGTTCCCACCGAACGGAAGAATTGCAATGTTTCCTGGTCATACCACTGGAGCGACTGATATCGCGCCAGGTTGGCGTTCAGCTCCAGATGCAGAATGCCGCCCTCGCGCAGATGCGAAAGCGCATCCTGCACGAAGAACTTCCACTCCGCCGCTCCCCATTCGTCCGGCTGATCGTGGCGATTGAAGCATATCCAGAACGCGGTGATTAAGTCGAGATCGCGCAGCGGCAACGCCATCGGCACAAAGCGTTCGATCAGCAAAGGCGAGACACGCTTCTCGTACCTCAACGCCGCCAACATCTCGCCGTACACTCGCACTTCCACATCCGACATCACGCTTGCCGGAGCGTCGATTCCATAACACTCGTGACCGCAAGCCGATGCCGCCGCCAGAAAGTATCCTGGCCCGCAGCCGATATCCAGAATACGCAAAGGCACGGAGCGATGCAGCGCCAGTGCGCCAATGCGGTTCACATTAAATGGAATCCAGAGAGCATGGTCCGCGTATTTCGCGGCGCAGGCGGGATCGCGTTCCAGGGCCGCTGCCGTTTCCTTGCCCAGCCGATCGATTCGCTCGAGATTGGCGTTGCGGCGCATACGCGAGGGCAAGCGCAGCAGCGCCAATGAACCATACCGGCAGAGACGGCCCCAGTTACGGGCAATCTCCAGCCGGTTCGAAGAGTTTCCAGACATTAAGAATGGGCGGTCCGTCCCAGTAACGAAGACGACTGGGAAAAGGTAAGAATATCTGTCATGCAGCAGCAGGGACGAGGGCCTGCTCTTCCATTCTCTCTTTGCGTTCTCGGGCGACCGCCAACTGTAGGGCCGCGGAAATGCCCAGCACGGCATACAGAATTCCGCCATACGCAATACTCAGGAAGAATGCGCCTATGGCCGCCATCAGGACTGCCATCTGCACAAACATAGCGGCGCGCCGGGTGCTGGCCCTAGGGTATTTGTTACGAATGGGCGAGAGCCCTCGATAGGCGCGCCAGAACGCGGCCAGGTAAAAGATCAGACCGGGAATACCGCATTCGCTGGAAAGCTCGGTGTAGGAGTTGTGGGTGTAATGCCAGACGCCCCGGTGACCGGCAGCCATCGCCTCTCGGGCTTCAGCCACCATGAACTGCCCCGGCCCCACCCCCAGGATGGGATGGTGCAGCGTCATGTCCAGACTCTTGCCCAGCAACATCTTTCTGGTCTCGGCCGACTCAGCCGCTTCCTCCGCCCCAGCTGACTTGGCCTGGAAAATCGTGGTGAAGCGTCCCAGGATAGTGGGCGGCAGCAGGGCGCCGGCAAGGATAAAGAATATGAGTCCGCCGCCAACAATGATAATTCTCTGTTTCATGCTGGCAAAAATCAGGAAGAAGATAATGCCGGCGCCCAGCGCCAGCAAGCCCGATCTTGAACCGGTCTTGGCTGCGCCGGCCAGCACCGGAACCACCGCCAGAATCATCACCAGCCGCATCAGGCCCTTCTTGACGGACGCGGAGAACCAGATCAGTGGCAGGCCGACGATCAGAAACAGCGCCAGAAAGTTGGAGTCTGACAGCGTGTCGTTACCCGTGCCCAGTCCCAGGCGGTTGCTGCCCTCCCTGCCTCCGCCGATCACCAGCGATAGAATTCCGACCGCGGTCATGGCCAAAGCAATGACGAAGATCACCCGATAGCAGTCATCGATGCTGCGGATGAAAGCGGTCATGAAGAAGATGAGAAGCAGCGCCTGCAACGCGATGGTAAATTGATCGAACGCCCCGCCCTTCCACGTGGCGAAGGGGATGCAGAGCAACATCCAACCGGTGAACCATAGCATCGCTCTACCCACGGTGGACTGATAGATCGTTTTGGTGGTCCCCGTCATGATCATGCCGGCCAGCAGAAGCGGCTGGAGCAACAGGCCGATGTGGAATGCCGGCACCATCTCCGGAATGCGGCTGCAATAGAAGAACAGATAAATCAGAAGAAGGTAGTGAAAAGGCTTGTAGAACTCCGCGCCCCGCTTGCGGCTGCCGGGTGCCACCTGGGTCTGCGCCTGGGAGGCTCGCGGGGCGCCGGCCTCCGGTTCCAGCGCCACGGCTTCCGGATAGGCGTAGTCGTCCACCACGGCAGGTGCATTCATTTTTTGGATTGCGGATAAATTCACTTGATCACCCCATCAGCTCGCAGCTCTACGGATAGTTCTTTAACCACACGGGCGGGATTGCCTACGGCGACCACTTGCGCCGCCACTGGCCGAACCACAACCGAACCGGCGCCGATGGTGGTACCTGACCCAATATCAGCCATTATGATGGAAGAAGCCCCAATCCAGCAATCCGAACCGACATCAATCGGCTCGAACTTTCCCTCTCCGGAACCGCTCATCCGTCCTTGGGAATCGCGGCTGTGTTGCTGCCTTCCGCTTAAAATCTGCACCTGCGACGCAATCTGCGTCCGCTCGCCAATCGAGCAACTGCCCAGAATGCAGTAGGAGCCAATGTAGACTCCCTCGCCCAGCGTGGCATCGGAATGCGCAAAAAACGATCCGAAAGACACCCGGCTGTGCAACGAACACTGCTTCAGCGTCAGTTTGTAGTATGCAATGCGAAGATAGTCTCCCACTACGCCCGGGACCGTCGAGACGGCATGGGCTCCGATGGTGAACGTCATCGGGAACCGGCCAAATCCGGCCAGCGCCGCCGCCGGCAGCGCCAACACCAGAAACAGCCCGTGCAAAATAAGCTTGATTATTCTTTTCATTCCCCGGCTTGCGGAGACTGGCTAGGGGAAAGCCGCGAGCAAGTATACCATCGAACCCGCCGCCGATTAAGTATTGTGCTTTGCGGTAGTGTCCTAATAAATCGGCCTGTTTGGAGATTGGCTCTCCGAGTCAGCCAGCAACGCAGTGTTAGGACACTACCGCTTTGCCCGAGATACCGGCGCCCACAACGCTGCATCGTCAACGTTACTCCCGTCCCGCCCTGCGGGACGACTCAGCTCAGCCCAGGACGAAGTCCTGGGTTAGCGTATGGAAAGGATCTGAGTCCCGTAGGGACGACACGGTTCCTGCGTTCGGCGACCGCCAGCGCCGGCACGCCGCATTCCGGCCTTGAGGCCGTTTTGAAGGGCACTCCTCTGGGATAAACTGCCATAGGATTCCACCCCATGCGCGTCCTGTACTTCTCGCCGCGAATCTGCTGGCCCATCATCTCGGGCGCGCACCTGCGCGATTTCTATTTCGCCCGGCAACTGGCGCGCAATGCCCAGCTCACTTACATCGGGCTAGTCAACGACGAGGGCGGCGACGCGCAGGCCAGCCTGTTGCGCCAGCAACTGGGAAATGGCGCTCAGGTTCTGGCATTGCGCCGTGACGCGGGATACCGCCCAGCAAATATCGTTCGCGGACTCATCGGCCCTACGCCGCTCAATGTTCTGAACTTCACTTCGGCGCGCGTGATTGCGGAAGTTGATCGTCTGCTGCGCGAGCAAACCTTCGACACCATTCAGATCGAGAGCATGCACCTGATCGCCTATGCCCGGCGTGCGCGTCAGCTTGCGCCGCAGACGCGCGTCATCCTCGACTGGCACAACATCGAGTCGGAAATCCTGGCCCGCTACGCCGAGAACGACTCGAACCCGCTGCGCGCGTGGTACGCGCAGCGCACTTCCACGCTTTCGCGCAAGGTCGAAGACGAGCTACTGCGCCTATGCCACGCCCACACAGTTTGTAGCGAGCGCGAGCGCGAGGTCCTGCTTCAGCGCGTGCCCGGGGCGCGCATCGAGGTCGTCGGCAATGGCGTCGATTGTGAGTTCTTTGCGGCGAATCCTGCACCCGGCGGCGCTCGCCGCGACGTGCTCTTCATGGGCCGCATGGATTACCACGCCAATATCGACGCCGCGTTGCACTTCGTCAAGCACACCTGGCCGCTGATTCACGCTCGCCGGCCCGAGTTGCGGCTAATGATTGTCGGAGCACAGCCTGCGAAGCCGATCCTGGCTCTGCGCGAACAAGGCATCACCGTCACCGGAACCGTCGATGACGTTCGCCCGTTCTACCAGAGCGCGCTGACATCGGTGGTGCCGCTGCGGGTCGGTGGCGGAACTCGGTTGAAGGTCCTGGAGGCTATGGCTGCAGGAACGCCCGTGGTCTCGACCACGCTCGGCGCAGAGGGATTGGCGGTGACGCCGGGCAAGGACATCCTGATTGCCGACACTCCACAGGCGATGGCCGACGCCGTCGTCGCCTTGCAGGCTGAGAGTCCGCAGTGGCAGGAATTGGCTGCCAACGCTCGCCTTCTGGTGCAGATGAGGTACGACTGGTCGGTCGTCGGCGAGATACTATGGCGCTTGCATACTGAAGAGGTTGCCATGGGAGCGGCATGTCTCAATGCGATGTGAGCGCGGATTGGAAGGCTTCAGACTGGTGTCAGGGCACGACTTTATAGGCTGCTGAAAAAGTCGGCTAACAACCAGTTGTGCCGTCGGCTGAAGCCGACTCGCAGATGAAAGAAAGAACTTAGGCGCCAGCCTGAAGGCTGGCTCTACCGGACAGGACCGGAATTCTGCCTTTTTCAGCAGCCTGTCAAGTCGTGCCCTGACACAAGTCGACTTGTGAGAGATGATCTGTACTTGGAGCCAGAGCTGCAGCCCACTGTCCACAACCGGCGATCCTCGATGTCCAGGCGTCTCACTCTCCTGGCAATCTTTGCCCTTGCCGCCGCCCTGGTCTTCTTTCTGCTATCGCGCGCCGGATCTTTTCTGGTGGTTGACAATCCTCAGCCCTCCGATGTCATCGTGGTGCTGGAGGGATCGGGCGATACTCCCGGCTATTTTCGCGCCCTGCAACTTCACCACGATGGCTACGCCGGAAAAGTCCTGCTTGACGCGAATGTAAACGCCAAAATCTTTGGAAAAACCGAAGCCGAAATGGCCCGGGAATATCTGGATCACATCGGCCAGCAAAGCACGGAGATCTGTCCCACCGTCGGAGGCTCGGTTTTTGCCGAGGCCGACGACGTGCAGAGGTGTCTCCAGCGGGTAGGCGCCAAGTCCGCAATCCTGATGACCTCCGACTTCGGGACCCGGCGCGCGCTCTCCGTCTTCCAGAAACGGCTGCCCCAGTATCGCTGGTCGGTGGCCGCGGCCTCCACGCCTTATCACTTTGCCGAGTCCTACTGGCAGCACCGCGGCTGGGCCAAGACCGTCCTGGAGGAGTGGGAAGATTTTCTGGAGTGGAAGTTCGTCGACCAATGGCGAGCAGATGCGGTCCAGCCTTGATGCAAACGCGGGCCCTCCGATCCAGGCCTCCAACGGAAGAAGCCCAACTGGGCCCGTCTAGTTGGCGCCGCGGAAGATCATCTCCGTGATGGTGAAGTCGTCGGTCAGGGCGGTGCCGCCCCGAAACGTGGTTACCGCCTGCTCAATGGCAACCAGGCCCATGTGGCAACAGTCTTCCAGTCGCTCGGTCCCGAAGAATTCGCCGCTGGAGTCTTCGGCCTCAGTAACACCATCGGTCACCAGCAGCAGGCGGTCATCGGTGCCCAGGGTGAGGCGCGTCGATTGAAACTCCGCCCCAGGCACCAGGCCCACGGGAAGATTGCCCTCCTCGAGCTTGGTGATCTTCCCTCCCGAGACCAGCAACGGAGGGACGTGTCCGCAATTCATCAGCTCCAGGCCGCCATCGTTGGTTAAGCGTGCGACCACCAGCGTGGCATATTTCTGCCCGCCGACCTTCTCGCACAGAAAGCGGTTCACCGCGGCCATCATCTCCGGCAGCGGCAAGTCCAGCGCCAATTGCGAATACAACATCCCTTGCAGGATGGATGCGACCACCGCCGCGGAGACGCCCTTACCCGAAACATCGGCAACGATCAGCGTCAATCCCTTATCGGTGTACACCAGATCGAAAAAGTCGCCTCCGATGTCCTTGCAGGCGTAGCTGACTGCATTCACTTTGGCGAAGGGCACTTCGGGAACGGTCACGGTCATCAGGCGCTGCTGGATCTCGGCCGCGATGGCCAACTCCTGGCGATAGCGCTTGGCCGCGTCCTCGGCTTGCACCAGCGAGGCGTTCTCCACGAGGGTCGCAGCGCCGTTGGCAATGGTGCGCAGAATGTCGTGGCTCACCGACGAGAGCTTGCCCGACAGAAACTGCGCGTCGAGATACAGGACGCCCTGAACGTTGGGGCCTCCCTTGGTGTCATCCTTGGCCTTGTCTTTGATCACCGTCTTGCGCAGCGGAATACAGATCACGCTGTGAAGGTTGTGCGCCACCACGCTCTCGCGGCCCGCCAGCTTGCCGGTGTCGTCGGTGTCGGTGACCAGAAATTCCGAGGCGCTGTTGGCGGCGTCGCGCAATACCGAACGCGAGATAGTGCTGTCGTCGGTGATACTTTCGCCGGTCTTGTCCCGGCCCGCGGCCAGGCGAAGTTCGCCGTCGTGATCGCGCAGGAAAACAAATCCGCGCTCCGCGTGGGTAAGGCGCAGCGCCGCTTCCAGCAAGGTCTGCAAGACGTCTTCCAGAACGCCGCTGGTGTTCAGCTTGCGCGCCGCTTCCAGGAAGACGCTGAGCATTTCCAGGTCAGAACCGGCGCCGCTGGCCGGCTTCCAGGTGGAGAACTGGCTTAAGAACTGCTGCGCCGCGCTGGAGGGAGAGCGGTCAGGGCTGAACAGGACATAGGCCGCGCCTTGCACTCCGAACTCGATGCGATCGTTGCGGGCCAGCTTGCGCCGGTTGACCCGTTCTCCGTTGACAAAGGTGCCGTGACGGCTGCCCTGGTCGACGATGAAGGTCCCGTCGGGCTCGCGCAGAAAGTGAGCATGCTCCCGCGAGACCCGGGGATCGGCCATCACCATATCGCGATCGGTGCGGCGGCCAATGGTGAAGGGAAAATGGTCAAGCACAATGGTGCGCCGATCCGTACCTTCTACCACCACCAGCACCGGCGGGTCTCCGGTGGAGGGCGAATCGGATTTGCGCAACCACATGCCGGTAGCGCCCATGAAGCTATCTCCTTAGCCTTGCTGCGGGGGCAAAGCCGTCCCGCAGGGGTTGTTAAAACTATAGTCTAACTGCGCGGGGCCATCCACTGCTGTTCTGCGCCGCATGAGACCGTGGCCTTGGCTCGCATCGGTTTCCTCCCATCGATGCCGGCTTTCGGCGTAAACTGTTGCCCGGCTTCCTTCTGTGGCCAACAGGAACCGTACAAGGAGAGACTCGTGAAACTGCGAACCAGTGTGATCCCTGCGACCGTGGTCGCCTTTCTGCTGTTGTTGCCATGGGCGGCAGCGCAAATGCCCCCGCAAATGACGCCATTTTCCGCCGACATGCAATTCACCTCAACCCACGGTAAGGGCGGCGCGATGCATGAGGCGAGCGGCAAGATCTACATGGCCCACGAACACATGCGAATGGACATGCAGGGGGGCCCGGGCGGCGGGGCCATCATGATCACCAACTTCGTAACCCAGACAACCGACACCCTGATGCCGGAACAGCACATGTACATGGAGTTCAAAGCTGACCAGATGCAGGGGCGGCGTACGAGCATAGGCCCCAGCATCAAACCGCTAGCCGACCCCAATAATCCCTGCGCGAGCATGGAAGGGTCAACCTGCAAGAATCTTGGCACCGAACAGGTGAACGGCCGCAGCTGCGACCACTGGCAGATTACCGACAAGAACGGCAAGGTCAGCAATGTCTGGATCGACCAGAAGCTCCATTTTCCCATCAAGACGGTTTCCCCGGACTCGTCTTGGGAGTTGACCAACATCAAGGAAGGCGAGCCGGCCGCCAGCCTCTTCGAGATTCCCTCCGGCTATCAAAAGATGGACATGGGAAGCATGATGCAGGGCATGCGTCCGCCGCAACAGTAAGGGAAGCTCTGATTAAGTATTGCTTTGAAAGGGGCCGCCTTCAGGCGACCCGCAAAGTCCAGCAGATGAACTCGGCTTTAGATGCCGCTGAAAATGCAGCCGCTGGAAAAATCCGCAAACACCCAATTGTGCCGTCGGCTGAAGCCGACTCACAGTCGAAAAAGCAAGTTAGACGCCAGCCTGAAGGCTGGCTCTACCTTAAAGTGAGGGACTTTGCCATAACTTGACCAAAGTTCCTGCCAGGTTGCAACTTATCAAGCGGGGCTTGAGACTTCTGTGATTTCCGCAATTCGGACCTGGCGGCGGCCGCAACGGGCCGCCGCAGGGTGTCAGCTTGCATACCAACCAGCAACCTTTCGCCGCTTTGGGGTTCTTACATTCGACAGCGATTCGACGGCCCTGCATCTCTATTGCCTGACGAAACATCATCTAAGAGATGTCTGCTTCCGTTGCCGGCAAAGCTGGATGCTTCGTTCCATGAAAGAGATGGTGCACAAGTGAAAACGCAAGCCAGGTTTTTCGCGGCATTACTACTCTTCTTGATGTTTCTGGTCGCACCAGGATTCGCGGACGCGGGCGACCCTCCCAACCGCGTGGCGCGCCTCAGCTATATGGAGAATGCCGTCTCCTTCGAGCCCGCCGGTGAAAATGACTGGAGCCAGGCCACACTGAATTACCCCCTCACGAGTGGAGACCGCTTATGGACCGACGCCAACGCGCGGGCGGAGCTGGAGACCGGCAACGTCGCCATTCGCATGTGGCAGCAGACCGACCTCACCACTACTAATCTGACGGACCAGTTGCTTCAGCTGGGACTGGCGCAGGGCTCGCTGCGCGTCAGGATTTACGATCTGCGTCCCGGCAACACGGTCGAGGTCGATACTCCCAGCGCTGCCATCACTCTGGTTCAAGCAGGAAGCTATCGCGTGGACACTTATCCCGACCAGAACATGACGCTGTTGACGGTCAACAGCGGAAGTGCGCAGGTCACCGGAAACACTCTCAATCAGATGGTGGCAAGCGGACAGGCCGTGCAGTTGACGGGAACGGATACGGTACAGCTGCAATGGGTCTCCGCGCCGGGGCCAGACGATTTTGATCAGTGGTCGAGTCAGCGCGATCAGAAGTATCTGAATACGCAAGCGCGCCAATTCGTCAGTCCGGAAGTTCCCGGCTACTACGATCTCGATGGCTATGGCACCTGGGCAACGGAGGCCGACTACGGCGCCGTTTGGTATCCCACAAGCGTGCCGGCCGGATGGATTCCTTACCGCTTTGGACGGTGGGTCTGGGTTGAGCCCTGGGGCTGGACGTGGGTTGACAATGCGCCCTGGGGATTTGCTCCCTTCCATTATGGACGTTGGGTGCAGGTGGGGCCACGCTGGGGCTGGCTGCCGGGGCCGATTGCAGTCGCGCCCATCTATGGGCCGGCCTTCGTCGCTTTCGTCGGCGGGGCTGGATTCTCGGTTGGCGTTGGCGTCGCGGCGTGGTTTCCGCTCGGTCCGGGCGAGGCGTTCTATCCCTGGTATCACTACAGTCCGGGATATCTGCGCCAGATCAACGTCACCAACGTTCGCAACATCAACGTCACCAACATCACAAACGTTACGAACATAAACAACATCCACTACCGTTATCAAACCACGGCCACCACGGCGGTCTCGCAGAACGCATTTCGCAACGGGCAGCCGGTGATGCGCAGTATGGTGAATGTCAGCCCCGAACAGCTCGCCCACGGGCAAGTGATCCCGCATCCGGAGGTCAATCCCACGCCGCGCGCTATCGCCGGTGGAAGTGCGACTCATCCGCCAGTGGCAGCACAGCGGCCCGCGATTGTGCAGCACCCTCCGGTGTCCGCGCGAGCGGAACCCGCGCCGGCGCCAAGGAATGTCGAGCCGGCCCGCGGAGGCGAACCGCAACACGCCAACGAACCCGCAGCCAACGAAACACGAACTCCACCTGTAACCGCGAGGCCGGCGCCGGAAGCGCCGCGCGAGAATCCGCCGGCAGCGGCGAACAATCGTGCGCCCAGCGCGCCACCGCAGACTCATCCCTCGCTGGTGTCAAGAACTGCGCCGCCGCAAGAGAAATTGCCCTATCAGCAGAAGGCCCCGGCAATGCAGGATCATCCGGGCCGGCCGCTGGAGCCTCAGCAGCGGGCCAATATCCACGCGGGAAAACCGGCGGGACCAATGCAGGACCAGGAGTTTCCGCCGCACGGTGCAGGACATGCAGCCCCTGCGTCGCATTCGGCGCCGGCTTCGCATGGAGGGTCGTCGAAGCATTAAGGGTAATCCGGTAGCGGACTCTGGGCTGTGTCGGGGCACGGCGTCAGAGTCTGCGCGAGGCACTCTCGCTGTCCAAAGGTTGTTCGGTTTTTGTTATGAATGTTCAAAAGCGGATATGCAGTTGTTGATGCAGCGCCCTCCATTATGTTCTAGAGGCGCAGCAGAAAACGCGGATATAATGTAACCACGCTCCCATGTGAATCGCAGCCCGCGGCAGTCCGTGCCTGCTTCACAGCAGCAATCAGCGAGCGACCTTGCCAGTAACCCCGCCAATTCGCCAGCCGAAGAAACGCAGCAGCACCCCCGCGATCGTCGCGCTGTCGATTTGCATCTTCTTTTTGTTCACCGTCATTCTGGCGCAAGCCACCTTCAAGTTGACGTTTCTGCAACCTGACACCAGCGAAGAGACCATCATCTTCGCCGCGGTTTCGGCGCTGATTTTCCTGCTCTTCATCGCCTTGACGTTCGTCCTGATTCGTACTCTGCTGCGCCTCTACGCCGAGCGAAAGACGGGCGTGCTGGGCTCCCGTTTCCGTAGCCAGATGGTGCTAGGCGCATTGCTATTGTCGCTGGGGCCGGTGATCTTTCTCTTCCTTTTCTCCTATGGCTTGATCAATCGCTCGGTCGAGAAGTGGTTCTCCCGCCCAGCAGAAGACGTGGAGTACCGCACCAACGTAATTGCCTCGCTGCTGACCGAATACGCGCAGAGCAACGCGCGCGACGAGGCGCTGCGGATCGCGGCGACTCCCGATGCGCAGAAATCATTCCACACCGGCAATTTCACCTTCATCATGGACGAGTTCCGGCGCAGCGAAGTGACGTTGCAAGGCGGGTTCGCGTTTGCCCTGGTGGACGATCAGGCGGAAGCCAGCTTTCACGCGCCGGAAGCCTGGCCTCTGATACGCCGCCATCTGCCACCGCTGGTGGCGGCCCCAGGCCATGCCACGCCCTTTGATGTGCTGGGGCAGATGTATGTTCTGGGACGGGAACACGTGGGCGACCACGGCCAGATTCTGGTGGCCATGCCACTGCCGCAAAGCTACCTCAGCACCCTGCGTGATATCGAGCGCAGCCAGGAGCAGTATCGCGAGCTGCGGCTACAGCGGCGAAGACTGCGGCGCACGTACCTGGGATTCCTGTTGCTGCTGACCGTAGGCGTGCTGTTTGCCTCGACCTGGCTGGCGCTGTTCCTGTCCAAGATGGTGACGCGTCCTCTGGTGGCTCTGGCTGAAGCTACACAGGAAATCTCCCGCGGCCGCCTCGATTACCGCGTGGACGTGAAAGCCGGCAGCGAAATCGGCAAGCTGGTGGAGTCGTTCAATCGCATGGCCGCCGATCTGGAAGCCAGCCGCAGCGGTATTGAAACTTCGCGCCGCGAGCTGGCGGAGATGAACGCACAGCAGGAGCAACGCAGCCGCCACATTGAGACCATTCTGGAAAGCGTTCCGTCGGGCGTGCTGTCGCTGGATTCTTCGCGGCGCATCGTTCATTCCAACGCCGCACTGCGCCGGCTGCTGCGGCTGGATCAGGATCCTCCGGCCTCAGCCCAGACGCTGTCTGACCTCTTCCCGCCCGATACGGTTGCCGATCTGGAGCACATGCTGCGCAAAGCCGATCGCATGGGCAGCACGACCAGCCAGATTGAGACGGTCACCTCCCGTGTCAACCTGAACGTAGCTGTCACCGTGGCTTCGCTCGATCCGCCTTTGCAGACCGCGCGCAATGGCCGGCAGCGCACCGGGTACGTTGTAGTGCTTGAGGACCTGACCGATCTGCTGCGCGCCCAGAAGCAGGCCGCGTGGCGCGAGGTGGCGCGGCGCATTGCGCACGAAATCAAGAATCCACTCACCCCGCTGGCTTTGGCCGCGGAGCGAATTCGCCGTCACCTGGAACGGGCGACTCCTCCGGAGGCATCCTCGCTGAAGGTGATCCGGCAGTGCGCCCTCACCATCAGTTCGTCGGTGGAAACGGTGCGCAAGCTGGTCGACGAGTTTTCCACGCTGGCGCGTTTCCCTGCCGCCAAGCCGCAACCCTCCGACATCAACGCCATCGTCCACCAAGCTCTGCTGATGTTCGACGGCAGGCTTGACGGCATTCATGTTCAGCAGTTCCTGGCGACAGACTTGCCGCCGGTGCAGGCTGATCCCGAAGCTATGAAGCGGGCCATCGCCAACCTGGTAGACAACGCCGCTGAGGCCTTGCAGGATTCGTTGATGAAAGAGATCGTGATTTCCACCACGCTGATGGAAGATCGCGACTCAGTGGAAATCGTGGTTGCCGACACCGGACACGGCGTGACTCCCGACGTGAAGGAAAAACTGTTTCTGCCATATTTTTCCACCAAGGGACGCGGGACCGGCCTCGGTCTTGCGATTGTCGGCCGCATCATCGAAGATCACCACGGATCTATCCGCGTGGAAGAGAACTCTCCCGTCGGAGCGCGTTTTATCGTAGAGTTGCCTGTGGCCCAGGAAGTCGGGGTCGAAGCCGTCACGGCCTAAGAATCTGAAGCGCCGCACTACCCGACCATCAACATGCAAACTGTTCTGATCGTCGATGACGAGTCGCAGATCCGCAGCGCCCTGGAAGGCGTGCTGGCGGATGAAGGCTACAAGACCCTGCTCGCCGGCAGCGGCGAGGAGTGCATCGAGCTCCTGCGCCACAAATCGCCGGACGTCATCCTGCTGGATATCTGGCTGCCCGGCATTGACGGCCTGGAGACCCTGGAAAAGCTGGTGGAGCGCGAGGACCATCCCGAGGTGATCATGATCTCGGGACACGGCAACATCGAGACGGCGGTGCGCGCCACCAAGCTCGGCGCCTTCGACTTTCTGGAAAAGCCACTCTCCATTGAGCGCACGCTCATCGTGCTGAAGAATGCCATCGAGGCCAAGCGGCTGCGCAGCGAGAACCTGGAATTCAAGAAGCAGTTTCAGACGCGCAGCGTGATTGTGGGCGACAGCATTCCCATGAAGGCGCTGCGCCAGCAGATTGCGCTGATGGCGCCGACCAACGGACGCGTGCTGATCTACGGCGAGTCCGGTACCGGCAAGGAGCTGGCGGCGCGCGCCCTGCACGCGCAGAGCCTGCGCAAGGACGCGATGTTTGTCGAGCTCAACTGCGCCGCCATCCCCGAAGACCTGATCGAGAGCGAACTCTTCGGTCATCGCGCGGGCGCGTTCTCCACCGCGACCGCCGACAAGGAAGGCAAGTTTCAGAAGGCCGACGGCGGGACGCTGTTTCTGGACGAAGTAGGCGACATGAGCCTGAAGACGCAGTCGAAGGTCTTGCGCACGCTGGATGAAGGGCGGTTCGCGCCGGTCGGCGAAGAAGAGTCAGTCACCGTGGATGCGCGCGTGATTGCCGCCACCAACAAAGACCTGGAAGACGAAATCTCCAAAGGAAATTTTCGCGAAGACCTCTTCTATCGCCTGAACGTGATTCCTTTCTATGTTCCGCCGCTGCGCGAACGCAAGGAAGACATTCCGCTGCTGGCGCGCTATTTCCTGAAGGAGTTCTCGCAGACCTACAGCCGCCGTCCGAAGGAAATCTCCGACGATGCGCTCGAAGCGCTCATTCGCTACTCCTGGCCGGGCAATGTGCGCGAGTTGCGCAACCTTATCGAGCGCATTGTGATCATGAATCCGGCCGTCAGCAAACTGGAGCGCAAGCATCTCCCAACCATGGTCTATCGCGAGAGCGGACGCCGCACCCTGGGGGATTTCTCCAGCCTGCATCAGGCCCGCGCCGCCTATGAACGCGACTACATCCTGAAGAAGCTGGACGAGAACCACGGCAGTGTGAGCCGCACCGCCGAAGTGCTGGGCCTGGAGCGCAGCCACATGTATCGCAAGATGAAGGCGTTGGGAATTGCGGTGAAGGAGTAGGGGCTAGGGAGTAGCGATTAGTTTAAGGAAGATCAGCGGCCTTCAAGGTTCTTGAGCCGGTCCGACAAGGATTCGACTTCCGCGTCGAGCGCCCGCAGAGCCGCTGCATGGCTCCGCTGGCGCAGCTCGACCGGCGAAGCCCATTTGTGAAACTCGGTCAGCAGAGTGGTCTCTACTTTCTCAAGCTCTTCTTTGATCCACTGCTTGTCTTCGTCGGTTAGCACACGCCAATTATAGAGCAAAGGCTTGCCGAGGCTGATTTCAATCGCTATCTTGTATGCTGCTCTGACGGGGAGGACATGCAATGCCTGAAAGCGCGGGCGGCTCCAACATCGAAGTGGCGCACCATCTCAGCGAATCCCACCACGAGGCGCAGTCTCGCGCCCACGAGATACTGGAGATCGTAGAGGCTATCGTTCTGGCCATTGTCGCCGTGGCCACCGCCTGGAGCGGCTACCAGGCCGCGCTGTGGACCGGGCATCAAGCCGAGCAATACGCTGTGGCCGACACCTTGCGCGTTCAGGCCGAAGGCGCAGCGGACGAAGCCAATCAGGTGCGTATGTACAACGCCTTGACGGTGGCCGAGTGGCTGAAGGCCGAAGTCCAGGGACAAGACAAGTTGGCGGCGATGTTTGAGCGCCGGTTCTTGCCGGAGATTCGTCCCGCGTTCGAGGCCTGGAAGCGGACTGATCCGCTGCATAATCCCAATGCTCCCGTGGGCCCGCAGGCCATGCCTGAATATCACAACTCCAGGGCAGAGCAGTCGGCCAAGCTCAAGGAACGATCCGCACAGGTCTTCGAGCAGGGCAACGTCGCCCGGCGGAACTCCGATGACTACGTTAAGGCAACCGTAATGCTGGCAACGGTGCTGCTGTTGACAGCCATCAGCCAGCGCTTCAAGACGCACGGCGTGCGGGTAGGGCTGGCGGTGATGGCTGCGCTGCTGCTGTGCCTGCCGGTGTATCACATCCTCACGCTGCCGCGGGCGTAGATAATTCGTTGCCGTTGGAATCGCACCTTTCCCAATTTGGAAGAGTAGGCCCAAGAATCTTCTCTTATCACTGACGAAGTAAGGCGAGTAGGACATGATCAAGGTAACTATAGGATAGTTACCCCGATGCGTATTCTGGTCGTTGAAGACGACGCGCCGCTGGCCAGCTTTGTCCGCAAGGGCCTGGAGGCCGAGCATTACGCGGTCGATGTGGCCACCGACGGCGAGCTGGCCCGGCAGATGGCGCTCGAAAGCGACTACGATCTCGTCATCCTCGACCTGAACCTGCCGAAGCTGGACGGCATTGGCGTGCTGAACAGCATTCGTCCCACGAAGTCTTCGCTGCCGGTGCTGGTGCTGACCGCGCGCAGCCGCATCGAGGACCGGGTGCAGTCGCTCGACACCGGCGCCGACGATTGCCTGACCAAGCCATTCTCTTTCACCGAACTCTCAGCGCGGGTGCGGGCGTTGCTGCGGCGAGGGCCGCGCACCGTGGAAGCCGTGCTGCGGGTCGCCGACCTTGAACTCGACCGGGTCGCGCGGCACGTGGAACGCGGTGGCAAGCGCATCGAGCTGACGTCGAAAGAGTTTGCCTTGCTCGAATACCTGATGCGCAACGCCGGACGGCGCGTCACCCGCGCCATGATCGTCGAACATGTGTGGAACCTGTCGTTCGATACCAGCACGAATATTGTGGATGTCTACATCAATTACAACGGCACCTATGTTTTTGGCGGAACCGAGACCACGCAGCCGCCTTACGTCCTGGACAACTCCGCTGCCGGCGGGGTCTCGTATAAAGGCAACGATGATGTGAACTCGGTCGAGGTAGCGCAGGGGGAGTCGGTTGCCGTGAACCAGCCTGGCAGCCAGTTATTTTCCGCCCCGGACGCCAATGTCTTCGTGGCGCTGGACGACCTGACCACCGCGCTCGAATCCAACGGAACCACGGACGACATTGGTGACGCCGTAACCCAGTTACGCAGCGCCTACGACCAGCTCACTTCAGCGCGCACCTTCTACGGCAGCACCGTCGACCAGATTGTCGGCACCCAGGTCTTTCTCGACAGCGAGAGCGTGCAGCTTGCCCAGCAGCAGAACGGCACTGTAGGCATCGACATGGACGTCGCCGTGACCGACCTGACCAACGCGGAAGAATCGCGCGCCGCCACGGTACAGGCCGCTTCCAGCCTGCAAGGCATGACGCTGATGGATTACCTGGCCAACATGGCGCGCTAGCTTCCCGCGGGGGCGAATCTGCATTTGGCAGTCAGGGATGCTCTGATTAAGTCCTGATTTGAAAGGGCACTGCTTTCAGCTGTGCCGCAAGCACCGGAAAATCAACGGGGCTTTAGCCCCTGCGGCAAGTTATTTCAGCGCCTTCCTGAATGCCCTAAGTGCTGGCGAATGCGAAAGACCCAACCACAACTCTGCCTGACCGGCTGCGGCTCAGGATGATACGCTGTTGCGATCATGACTGCCGACGAAGTTATACATCTGATGCAACTCAAACCGCTCTCCATCGAGGGCGGCTTCTTCCGTGAAACCTATCGCTCGCGCTGGGTCGTCTCGGCGGAATACCTGCCCGACGGATTCCGGGGCTCGCGCTCTATCGGCACCGCGATTTACTACATGATCACTCCAGAAACTTTTTCCGCCTTGCACCGGCTGCCGGGCACTGAAGTTTTTCATTTCTATCTGGGCGATCCCGTTCTGATGCTGCAACTGCTTCCTGACGGAAGTTCGCAGACGATCACCCTGGGTCCCGATCTCCGCAACGGTCAGCAGCCGCAGGTGGTAGTGCGAGGAAATATATGGCAGGGCAGCAGGCTTGCGCCCGGCGGTAAGTGGGCGCTGATGGGAACAACCATGTCTCCGGGCTTCGACTACGCCGACTACGAGAACGCCGACCGCGAACAATTGATCGCGCAGTATCCCGGCGCGGCGGCGAAGATCAAGGAGTACACACTGTAGGGCCGCTGTTCGCTATTCGCTCTTCGCTCTCGCTTTTCGCCAGACCGGAGCCCCCGGCCGCTGGTTTTGTTTTGCTGTTGGCAACCTTGCAAGTTCAACGCGAAAGATAAGAGGCTCAAACTCGGAGCTCGTCGCTCGGAACTAAAGGCTAAGAGCTAAGAGCGAAAAGGTGCCGCCTTCTGCCGCACCTCGTAGACGCCGGTCTTCATCTCGCGCGCAGGCGACGGGACAATCAGCTCCGCAACCATCTCGCCCGGTTTGGAAAAGAAAAGGCGGCCGCTGTGGGCCGCCTGGATGGAGACGATGTCGTTCGAGATTACTTCTTCAAGGTGCGAATGTATCCGACAAGGTCTTTGATCTGGGCATCAGTCAGCTTGCCCTTATAGGCAGGCATCTTGCCTTTGCCGTTGGTGATATCCGCGGTGAGGTCAGCGTCAGACATGCCCTGCACGTCCGCGCCGCTGAGGGGTTTCGCCCCCATCATGCTCTTGCTGCCATCAGCTCCGTGACACATGGCGCACTTCGCCTTGTAGTTGTCGGCGGCCGACTGCGCTGCTGCCAGCGGAGGCAAGGCCAGGGAAAGCAAACTGAACAAAGTAATCCGTTGTAACCATTTCGTTGTCATTATTCTTAACTCTCCTTCAACGCTCCCCTTTAAGGGGGATTAGGATGGAACAAAAGCGCCGCTAGTGACGGCGAAGCTAATCTACTCCTCGGAACGAGCGTTCGCCAAGTGATTTTGCCGTCCTTGGGCGGGAACAAGTGCCGGTCGTGCGATTTTCCGCAGATCCGGTTACGAGAACAATGGCCCGTGCGAAAACCCACTCTGGGAGGGTGATAAACCCCTAAACCAGATTCTCAGCCCCGCCCAGGGGTGCCTATCGCCAGGCCTAAGGTACTGCTGCGGAATGACTTAACCGCAGCACCCAATGTCGTCGCGCTTTGGCATCTCCTGTGCCTTTACCACTGGCAGACTCCGTTCGTATGAGAGGCACCGTGGAACCGACCCTAGCCGTAATCGGACTGAACTTCCGCACTTCTCCTGTCGCCGTCCGCGAGCGTTTCTGGATCAGTCCAACCCGCCGCTGCGAGAGCCTGCTGCAACTGGTTCGTTCCGAAGGGATCGAAGAGATCATCGTCCTGGCCACTTGCAACCGCACCGAGTTCATTATCTGGGCCGCTGATGTTCCCACCGCCGCCAATTCCGTACTGCGCTTCCTTACGCAGGAATATCAACTGAAGCTCAGCGAGTGGTCGCACTTTTACCGCCTTATGGACGACGTAGCCCTCACTCATATCTTCCGGGTTATTTCCAGCTTGGATTCCATGGTCCTGGGCGAGCCCGAAATCACCGGGCAAGTGAAGGATGCCTGGGCCCAGGCCCAAGACTGTGGCAGCACCGGACGCTTTCTTGACGCGGTCATGCAGAAAGCCCTCACCGTTTCCAAGCGCATCCGAACCGAGACAGCAATCAGCACCTCGGCAGTTTCGGTACCTTACGCTTCGGTGGAACTCTCGCGCCAGGTGCTGGGAGATCTTTCTGGCCGCGAAGTACTGCTGATCGGCGCGGGCAAAATGAGCGAACTGGCCGCGCACTATCTGATGAAGGCCGGCGCCAGCCAGGTCAAGGTGATGAATCGCACGGCGTGCCGCGGGGAAGAGCTGGCCACCAAATTGGGCGCCACCCCGGTTTCGTTCGAAGACAGGTTCAAGCATTTGAAGAAGGCCGACATTGTGGTCAGCAGCACCTCCTGCCCAAATGTCATTCTCAGCCGCGACGAAGCGGAGCAGATTGCGAAAGAACGCCAGCGCCGGCCGATGGTGATGATCGATATCGCCGTGCCACGGGACATTCATCCCGAGGTGCGCGAAGTCGAAGGCATTCACCTGTTCGACATGGACGACCTGGAGCACGTGGTGCAGCGCAATGCCGTCGGCAGGCAGGCGGCTGCCGATGCCGCGGAAAAGATTGTGCAGGCCGAGTTGCAGGGCTTCCGTCGCAAACTGATGGCGGAGCGGGTTGTGCCCACCATCGTCGCCCTGCGCCAGCGTCTCGATGAACTTTGCCGGCAGGAATTGGAAGTCCTGCGCAAGGAATTTGGCCCTTTCACGGAAGACCAGGACCAGGCATTAACCGCACTGACTAGCCATATTACCCAGCGCATTGCTGGATCGTTGGCCCGTGAATTGAAGGGACTTCCAGAAAGGCAGGAGCAGGATGTACTGACCGCAGCGGTTGGCCGCCTGTTTCACCTGGAACAGCCCGTAAAGGCTGCCGCCGGCACCAAAGAACAGCAACTGGCAATTAGCAATTAGCTGCGAGCTACGAGCCACGAGCTAGAAGAAACTGACAACCGGCAAATAGCTTCTGCGGCTAGCTCGAAGGTCGTGGCTTTACTTTAGAAGAGATAGTCTAGTAACAGCTCGGGGCTCGGGCCCGTAGCTCGGGGCCCGAAGCTAAAGGAGTAACTGATGTCTTCACCTGCGCAGGACAACAAGAACACCATCACCGGCTTCACCACCGTGCAAGCCTACACACTGGCGGTCATCACTCTGGCCATAGGAATCGCCGTAGGATACTTTGCTCGGGGCTCCGCCGCTCCGTCACCCGCTGCCGAGAGCGCGCAAACTGCCGCACCCGCTGCCATGGGAAGCGCTCCGGTTGGAGCAGCGCAGCTTCCTGGAATCGGCTCGGCCCAGCAACAGCAACCCGTTCCGCCTGAGGAGCTGGCGAAAGCTGCGCAGCCGTTGCTCGCTCAGCTGCAAAGCAATCCCAAAGATTTCGACACCCTCGCCAAGCTCGCGAACCTGTACTACGACAGCCAAGCCTATTCCCAAGCCATCGAATATTACGAGAAAGCCGTCGCCATCCAGCCTGACAACGCCGATGTTCGCACCGATCTCGGAACCTCGTACTGGTACACCGGCGATCCCGATAAGGCCATCGCGAACTTCGAAAAGGCGCTGGCCATTCGCCCCAACCATCCGGGAACGCTATTCAACCTCGGGATCGTAATGTGGCAGGGCAAGAAAGATCCCAAGGGCGCGGTGATCGTTTGGGAGAAGCTACTACAGACCAATCCCGATTACCCGCAGAAGGAACAAGTCCAGATGTTGATTGAGCGCGCGAAAATGCACGGATCTAACGTTACTAAAGGTTAACGTTAGTTTCGTGCACAATTCAGTCGCTCACCCCGGGACGATGCTGGCGCAGAGCTCGTCCCGGGTTTTTTGTTCGCAGCCTCATCACTGAACCGTCCGCCGCCAGTCACATATAATCCTCGAAATTGCAGAAGAAGGCCACGAGTTCCGCAGACATGAATCTGATGCCGGAAGTCCCGGTCCGGCCCACGGCCAGTCAGGCCGCAAGGCTCGCGCGCAGTCCCCTCGTCCTCAGCCTGCTCCTCGTTGTCGCAACTCTTACCCTTTACTATCCCGTTCATCGATTCCCATTCATCAACTATGACGACCGGGACTACGTTTATGAGAACGCGCAAGTCAAATCGGGTTTGAGCTGGACGACAGTCGAATGGGCCTTCACCACCACTCACGCAGCCAACTGGCATCCTCTGACGTGGCTCAGTCACGCATTAGATTGCCAGCTATTCGGCGTGCGTGCCGGCCCCGCGCACGATGTGAATGTATTGTTCCAGGCGCTGAATGCGGTGTTGCTGTTCTGGGTTTTGCTGCGGGCAACCGGCTTTGCCGGTCGCAGTTTCATGGTCGCGGCGCTGTTTGCTTTGCATCCCATCAATGTTCAATCGGTGGCCTGGGTTGCCGAGCGCAAGAATCTGCTCAGCATGATGTTCTTCCTGCTGGCCCTCGGCGCTTATGGTTGGTACGCGAGCCGGCCCCGACTTGGGCGTTATGCTCTCGTTGCCCTGCTGTTCGCTCTGGGACTGATGGCCAAGCCACAGGTGATTACTTTCCCCTTCGTTCTCCTGCTGTGGGATTATTGGCCGCTGCAGCGGCTCGCTTTTCGCCATTCGCTATTCGCTTTTCGCCAGAAAGAGGCGCCCAGAGCGTCTGGCGACACTCAACTTGCGAAGCACCAAAGGCAATCTTCTGACGAAAAGCGAAAGGCGAAGAGCGGAGAGCGCCTCCTCTGGCTGCTCCTGGAAAAACTGCCGCTGCTGGCCATCGCCGCAGCATCGGCGGCCATCACGTTGCTTGTCCAGCACCCTGCCCGCATGCGGTTTTCGCGCCTGGCGAGGGTGGGTAATGGGATTCTCGCCTACGGACTCTATCTCAAGAAAGCGCTCTGGCCAACTCACCTTGCAGTTCTGTATTTGCATCCTGGCGAATCGCAGAATTGGTGGAAGGTGTCAGCCGTAGGCCTGATTTTGCTTACGATTACCGTGCTGGTGATTGTCGCCCGGCAACATCGTTACTTGCCGGTTGGATGGCTCTGGTTTCTGGGCACACTGGTCCCCACGCTCGGTATCGTGCAGGTAGGCATACAGTCCATGGCTGACCGCTATGCCTATGTATCGTTCGTGGGCCTGTTCATCATCATGTGCTGGGGAGCAGCGGACCTGGGCCAGCATCTGCATTTGCCAACCGCTCTATTGCCCAGCATCAGCGTTGCTGTGCTCCTGGTCTTCGCGGTGATGGCCCGGCGCGAGATCAGCTACTGGCAAAGCGATGAAGTTCTGTGGACGCATACCTTGCAGGTGACGACCGGCAACTGGATGGCCGAAAGTCAATTGGGCACAGCCCTGGCGATCGAGGGGAGGATTGAGGAGGCTTTACCTCACTTCTACCAGACACTGGCCATCGCACCATCCGACTCTGATGCCAACATGGGCATCGCCATCTACCAATTGCAGAGGGGAAACTTCAGCGAGGCAATTGGCTATTACGAGAAGGTAGTGAGTGACAAGGCAGCAAGACCCGCAATGACCGTCAATGCCTGGATTGGAATGGCCAAAGCCTATCGCGCCCTTGGAGATAAGGAGAAATCGCGAGAATGCCTGGAGCAGGCCAGGCGCGTGCCCAGCCGCCCGTGACGGTTTCGCGTCTCGTACCGGCTACGCCTCGGGTGAGGCAGCGTTCACGTCCAGCAGTCCCAGCTTTTGCTCGAAAGGTAGAAATACCGAAAATGCCGTGCCGCTATGCCCTTTCCCAATGCGGCTGCTCACATGAATCGTGCCCTCGTGCTTTTCTGCGATGCCGCGACTGATCCAAAGCCCCAGGCCTGTGCCCTTCTCGCCTTTGGTGGTGTAGAACGGGGCGAACAGGTTTCGCCGCACTCCCAGAGGAATGCCGCTTCCGTTGTCGAGCACCGTTACCCGTATGCCCTTGCGTGCCGGATCGGAGGCCAGGCTGGACTCCCGCGTATGCAGAACCAGTTGTCCGCCTCGGGCCATGGCTTCCACCGCATTTCCCACCAGGTTGGAGAACACCTGGCGCAACTCGCCGGGAAATCCTCGCACCAGTCGATCCGTGTCGAAGCGGCACTGCACCTCAATGTGGTTTTGTTTGATCTGCGGCGCGAACACGGTCAGGACGCTCTCCAATACCTCCGTCAAGCTGACTGCCACCGGACTTCTGGCCTCGCGATGGAATGTCAAGAGCTGACTGGTAATTTGCGCGATGCGGGTGAGTTCATCGCTGGCCATTCGCAGATATTGCGCCGACGTCGGACCCGGCTCCTGTTCATGTTGCAGCAGATAGACCAGGTTCGTGACCGTGTCGAGAGGATTGCGGATCTCATGCGCAATGGTCGCCGACAGCCTGCCCGCCAAGGTCAGCCGTTCACTTGTCCGCAGGATTTGTTCCGTCTGGCGCCGCTGGGTTACGTCGCGAAAAACAACCACCACGCCTACCACATCGCCGCGCTCGTTGAGGATTGGCGCCCCGGTCAACTCAACGGGATACTGTTGGCCGCTGCGGCTGGTCAGCACCAGACTGTCGGAGAAGACGACCACTTGCTGGGCCCGGCGCACCGCGACAATCGGGTCCTCAACGTGCAGCCTGGTTCGTTCATCGCTCAAGTGCATGACTTCGCCGAAGGTCCGGCCGGCAGCTTCTGCATGGGCCCATCCCGTAAGCTGCTGGGCAACAGGGTTAACGAACGAAATCTTGCCTTCTGGGTCGGTGGAGATTACCGCCTCGCCCAGGCTCTTGAGCGTAATCTGAAACCATTCGCGGCTTTCCTTCAGTTGCTGCTGCTGGTCGGCCTCCGACCGCAGGTGCGTTTCGTAAGTGGACGACAGCGCCAGCAGTTCACGCCGGGTCAGAGTAAAAAGCAGCACCGCGGCTAACAGGGAGACTCCGACCGCGGAACCGATCACGGTGCCATTCAGAACTTTGGCGTGACGTGACCGAGCACGGCGCAGTCCTTCTTCCACGCTTATGAAATCCCGCAGCTTATCGCGAATCTCTGACACCATCCGCTGGCCGGCCAACAGTTCCTGCAGCGAAGGCGGATTCTGATGGCCACGCGCGACCTGCTGGTCCGCCCACTGCATCCAGGCCAGGTCCACCTGCTGAAGATCGCGCCAGCGTGTCTGCTGGCTGAGATTGTCAGCCGTTAGCTCAATCACGGCCTCGAGCTGCTCGGGTACCTTCGCCTTGATGTCGTTGTAGGATTCCAGGAAGGTTTGATCGCCGGTCAGGTAGTACCCCCGCAGCGCCGTGTCCATCTCCACGATGCTGCGTGTCGCCGTGCGAGCTTCCGTCATGACTTGGTCCGAATGGTCGACCCAGCGCAGCGACCACGAGAGCACCAGTATCTCCGCCGCCAGAGTCACAGCCAGCAACACCAGTAGCACGACCGGCAAAGCAACCGTGCGCCGCAGTAACCTTTGAAAGCTGCGTTGATCCATAGCGATGGGCTTTCGTCATCACCTGAACAGACGCTCGATGATATCGCAGCCGTTGTACTTTCCTGCAAGCAAAGCTGGCTGCGGAAGTTGGTCTATTCAATTTCTGCTCGCCGGGCCGGCACCAGCGCTCAGAGTCTTTCTGCGACGCCTCGATGTAAAATGCGCTTGGGGAAAGATGTTGACAGCTCCCATGCGTTGCCGGGTTCCGGGTCGAATACGCCGATCAATCAAGTCTGCCGTCGCCGCAATGCTGCTGCTGTCGGCCGCCGCAGCCGCCTCAGGTCCCCCACAGTTTAAGCCCGGTTTCAATCTGTTCACCAAACAGCAAGACATTCAGCTGGGCCAGGAAATGGCGGCGCAGATACGCCAGAATGTGACCCTCGTCCACGATCCGGTCCTCACCGCCTATGTGAACTCCGTGGCCAAACGGTTGCTGGCCTCGCAGGAGGCGAAAGCCAGCGGATTTTCTTTCACCTTCATGATCGTTGCCAACCCTGCCATCAACGCCTATGCCCTGCCTGGCGGCCCGATGTTCATCAACACCGGCCTGCTGCGAGCGGTTGCCAATGAGGCGCAGTTCGCGGGGGCCATAGCCCATGAGATGTCGCACGTCATCTTGCGTCATGGCACGAATCAGGCCAGCAAGGTCGACCTCATCCAGCTTCCCGTAGCGCTTGCCGGACAGCTCACCAATAGCGACACTCTGATGGGACAGCTCGCCCAACTCGGTATTGGCTTGGGCGCTGATAGCGTGCTACTCAAGTTCAATCGCATCCATGAGAGCCAGGCTGACCTGATGGGCACACACATCATGGCCGAGGCCGGCTACGATCCGAACCAGATGGCCAGGTTTTTCGCCAACCTGAAAGACTCCAGCGGGGCCTTCCTATTCCTGTCCGACCATCCCAATCCTGGCGACCGCTCCAGAGCCATCGAGGCCGAAGCAGCGCGGATGCCATACCGAACTTACGGCTACCAGACCGGCCATTTCCAGGAGATGAAGAAGGCGGTCGCAGCCATCCATGAGCCTCCACCGAAGACCGAGGCAGAAAACAATTCCGGCGCTTCCGGGACTTCAATCCATTGAAGCGCGCAAGCGATATACTTCGACTACGCTTAATCATGACAGGCGAAAGGCAATCATCTTTGTTACGCAGTGGTCTTGCTCTGCTAGTTTTATTCCTGCTCGTTTGCGGATTGGTCTTCGCCCAGGACGCTCCCCAACCTCAGCCTGCCCGGCCATTGCAGACTCCGCAGAAACCCGCGTCCCCTCCCTCCAACGCCCAGCCACCAGCTACTGCACCGGCCGCACCCGCAACTCCCGCTGCGCCGCCAAAGCAGATTGTTCCCGATGAAGCGCAGCGCCACTTCCACGAAGGCACCGTCTTCGAGCGCGCGGGCAACGGGGAAAACGCCATCGCTGAGTACAAAGAGGCGATTAAGCTCTATCCCGACTATTTTGAGGCACACTACAACCTGGGACGCGTTTACCTGGATCGCCAGGGCTTTGCCGAGGCCATCACGGAGTTCAAAGCCGCTATCGCACTGCGGCCCGATGACGCCAACGCGCACAACAATCTGGGCCTGGCGCTGAAGCACAATCGCGATCTCAACGGCGCGATTGCCGAGTATCAGCAGGCAGTGCGGCTCAATCCGAAAATGGCCAGCGCCCAGAACAACCTAGCCAACGTCCTTTACACCCGGCGCGACTTCAACGGCGCCATCCAGCACTATCGCGCGGCGTTGGAGCTGGAGCCGAAAGACAAGATGAGCGATCAGGAGCGCTATAACATCGCCAGCACCCACATGAACCTGGGCAGTGTGCTGGACGACGCCGGCAAGCCTGACGACGCCATCGCCGAGTATCGCGAGGCCATTCATCTTCTGCCCAAGAATGCCAGCGCCCATTACAATCTTTCCATCGTGTATCAGAAAAAGAAGGACATGACGTCGGCCATCGCGGAGCTTCGCATCGCGGCCAGGCTCTCGCCGGACTGGCCTACTCCGCACATCATGCTCACCAACCTGCTGAAGGACTCCGACCCGAAGTCCGCCCTGGACGAGTGCATGCTGGCCGACGGCCTGACCCACGACGCCAAATTGCACGACGAATGTATGGAGCTGCAAAGAAAAGCACGCTGAGCTCCCTTCAGGGGGAGTGATGCAGTTCGCTCAAATTGCACGATCTTCTTCCTTATAAGTTGTATTCACTCCACCGCACCCGCGAGTTAAGATAGTTGGTTGCGCTCGACGATCGAGCGCTGTAGGCGCGAAATAGTCTAGCCCAGCACGTAGCCGCAGGCGGACTGCTGGGTAAAGTCAAAAGGCGAACCGAGTCCCGTAGGGGACGGCACACGCTCTCCAAACAGTTTGCATATTCGCTGGAATCCGCGCCCTCTCATAAATCCTCAATATAAGTAGGAAGGACTCATCCATGAACAGCTTTCGCAGTCAATCTGTCCTCCGCGTGGGTAAGCGGGAGTTTGAGATCTACCGCCTCGACGCGCTGGAAAAACATGGTTGCAGCACCGGCCACCTGCCATTCTCCCTCCGCATTCTGCTGGAGAACTTGCTGCGTCGCGAAGATGGCAAGTCAGTAAAGGCCGACGACATTCGCGCCCTCACCTCCTGGACCGGCAAGACCGTCCCCATGCAGGAGATTGCCTTCATGCCCAGCCGCGTGCTGTTGCAGGACTTCACTGGCGTCCCCGCGGTGGTTGACCTGGCCGCCATGCGCGATGCCATGAAGACGCTGGGCGGTGATCCTAATCTGATCAACCCGTTGCAGCCTGCCGAGCTGGTCATCGACCACTCGGTGCAAGTGGATGAGTTCGGCACTCCGCAGGCATTTCAAGTCAACGCCGATCTCGAGTTCCAGCGCAACAAGGAGCGCTACGCATTCCTCCGCTGGGGACAAGGCGCATTCAAGAACTTCGCCATCGTCCCGCCCGACACCGGCATCGTCCACCAGATCAACCTCGAATATCTGGCTCGGGTGGTATTTGTCGGCGCAAATGGGCACACCGGCAAGCCGCTGGCTTATCCCGACACCCTGGTGGGCACTGACTCCCACACCACTATGATCAACGGTCTCGGCGTGCTTGGCTGGGGCGTCGGCGGAATCGAGGCCGAAGCCGCCATGCTGGGCCAGCCCGTTTCCATGCTGATCCCGCAGGTCGTCGGTGTGCGGATGAAGAACAATCTCGCCCCTGGCGCAACCGCCACCGACCTGGTCCTCACCGTGGTCGAGATGCTGCGCAAGCACGGCGTCGTTGGCAAGTTCGTCGAATTCTTCGGCCCGGGACTTCACAGTCTCCCGCTCGCCGACCGCGCCACGATCGCCAATATGGGACCGGAATACGGCGCAACCTGCGGCATCTTCCCTGTCGACGAAGAGACACTGCGTTACTTGCGCCTTAGCGGGCGCAGCGAAGAGCAGGTCGCTCTGGTGGAGGCTTACTGCAAAGAGCAGGGCCTGTTCCACACCGCCAGCACGCCGGAAGCCGAATACACCAGTGTGTTGGAACTCGATCTCGCAACTGTTGAGCCCTGCATCGCCGGGCCGAAGCGTCCCCAGGACCGCGTATTGCTCTCCGCCGCCGCGAAGTCCTTTGAGCAGGCGCTGCCCAGCTTGTTGAAGCCGGGTCAGCACGTTCCTCCCAAGCCGGAAGCGCGTTGGGAAGGCGAAGGCGGTCATCCCGCAGGAGTGGATTCGCAGCAGGATGTCGTTCAGGAGCACGTCAAACTCGACAAGGCACTCAATCACGGCAGCGTCGTAATTGCGGCCATCACCAGTTGCACTAATACCTCCAATCCGTATGTGCTGGTCGCCGCGGGATTGCTGGCCAAGAAGGCTGTTGAGAAGGGACTGTCCGTGCCATCGTGGGTTAAGACCTCGCTGGCGCCGGGGTCGATGGTCGTCACGGAATACCTCACTCGCTCCGGCCTCATGCCGTACCTGGAGAAGCTGAAGTTCCACCTCGTCGGCTACGGCTGCACCACGTGCATTGGGAACTCAGGCCCGTTGCCCCAGGAAGTCTCCGACGTCGTCGTCGAGAAGGACCTCGTCGTCGCCTCGGTGCTCAGTGGCAATCGTAACTTCGAGGGCCGCATCAACTCCGAGGTGCGCGCGAATTACCTGATGTCGCCGCCGCTGGTCGTGGCCTACGCGCTGGCGGGCCGCATCGATCTCGACATGCTCCACGAGCCGCTGGGCTTCACAAGAAATGGCGTGCGCGCGCCGGTATTTCTGAAGGACATCTGGCCGACCTCCGAAGAAGTTGACGCCGTTGTACGCCAGTACATTACCGGCGACCTTTTCCAGAAGAGCTACAGCGATGTCTTCAAGGGCGATGAGCGCTGGCGCGGCCTTGCCGTGCCCGAGGGTGAGACCTTTGCCTGGGACGAACAATCCACCTACGTGAAGAACCCTCCGTACTTCGACAACATGCCGGCCCACCCTGCGCCGGTGAAGGACATCACGGGCGCGCGCGTGCTCTGCTACCTGGGCAACAGCGTGACCACCGATCACATCTCGCCTGCCGGCTCCATCAAGCCGGCCAGTCCGGCGGGACAATACCTCATCGCCAAGGGCGTCAAGCCGGTGGACTTCAACTCCTACGGATCGCGTCGCGGTAATCACGAAGTCATGATGCGAGGCACCTTTGCCAATGTCCGTCTGCGCAACAAGCTGACGCCGGAGCGCGAAGGCGCCTTCACCCGTCACCTCCCCGGCTGCGAAGAGATGACCATCTTCGACGCCTCGGAAAAATACCGTGCGGCGGGAACGCCGTTGATGGTTCTGGCGGGCAAGGAGTACGGTTCGGGATCGTCGCGCGATTGGGCGGCCAAAGGACCGAGGCTGCTCGGCGTCCGCGCCGTGCTGGCCGAGAGCTTCGAGCGCATCCACCGCTCCAACCTTGTGGGCATGGGCATTCTGCCGTTGCAATTCCTCGCCGAAGCGAGCGCTGAAAGCAACGGCCTCACTGGCGAGGAGTCATTCGACATCATCGGCCTGACCGACGTGCTGAAGAACTTCGCGCCGGGTAAGACGGTGAAGGTGCGCGCTACCAAGCCGTACGGAACCATCATCGATTTCGATGCGACGGTGCGTATCGATACGCCGCAGGAAGTGCTGTACTACAAGCACGGCGGCATCTTGCAGTATGTGCTGCGCCAGCTACAGAGCCAACCGGAAGCAGCCAAGGCATAGCGGCGAACCGACACTCAGGATGGCAGATCGGCCTGAATTCTGATTTGTCATCCCGAGCGCAAGCGAGGGACCTGCGGTTTGTCGGAAATCGATAGCATAGCGGTCCCACGACGATTCGTGTCAGGGCCCCGTTCTGGCCATCTTTTGACCAGGCGGGGCTCTTTCGATCGCGCTTAGGACCGCTTGTTTGACCGTCCGATTCCCCTTCACGTACCCTTGACAGTTAATCTTTCGAGCCTTCATGAAGACTGCTGAAATCGCTTCTCTGCATCCACCCCAACGCACCAACAATGGACGCGCCGGGGGCCCTGGGCACGTCGCCGAAGACATCACGGAACTGGTCGGCTACACTCCTGTTCTTCGTCTGCGCAAGCTCGTTCCCCAGGACGCCGCCGATGTCTACGTCAAGCTCGAGTACCTGAATCCCGGCGGCAGCATCAAGGACCGCGCTGCGCTGGGCATGATCACCAAAGCCGAGCGCGATGGCCGTCTGCAACCGGGAGCCACCATCTTCGAAGCCACCGCCGGCAACACCGGCGTGGGATTGGCGCTGATCGCCAGTGGCCGCGGCTATAAAACCGTGCTCGCGGTGCCGGAGGGCTTCTCGCAGGAAAAAGTCATGCTCATGGAGGCGTTCGGCGCTGAGGTGATTCGCACCCCTCGCGCCGACGGTATGTCGGCAGCGATTGCTTACATCAAGCAACGCGCTGCCCGCACTCCCAATTCCTTTATCGCCGGCCAGTTTGAAAATCACGATAATCCCGACTTCCACTACGAAACTACCGCCCGCGAGTTTTACGATCAGCTCGGTGGGCAAATCGATGCCATTGTCATCGGCTGCGGCACTGGCGGAACGTTTACCGGCGTCGCGCGTTATTTGAAAGAGCGCAACCCGAAGACGCTGGCGATTGCCGTGGAGACGCAAGGATCGGTGCTAGGCGGCGGTCCGCCCGGCGATCACGAAGTGGAAGGCATCGGCGCCAGCTTCATTCCCAAGACCTTCGACGGCTCGCTCGCCGACGAGATCATCGCGGTCAGCGATCACGATGCCTTTGACATGGTAAAGAAGCTGGCTGGGATGGAAGGTGTGCTCGGCGGATCGAGCGCGGGTGCGAATGTCTTCGCAGCGATCGGCATCGCACGGCGATTGGGTCCAGGCAAGCGCGTCGCCACAATCATTCCAGACTCCGCTGAACGGTATTTGTCGAAAGATATTTTCCATTTCAACGAGAAAAACACGTAGAGCCCGAAGGGCGAAAGTAATTAGCCCAGCGCGGAAGCGCTGGGTAGAAGGCGAAAAACGTTTTGTGCCCCTTCAGGCGCGACACCCTTCGCGTTCGAATCTGCCGCCGCTAAAGGGGCTGAGAATTGTTATGGGGCATTTTCCAGCGCTTGCGCGTTGGGCTAATCACTTCCGCCCTTCGGGCTGATCATGAGATTTCCCTCTGTGACCTCCGTGCCTCCGTGGTGAAAACGAATTCTATGAATAAGAAGAATCCTGGTTTTTCCACTCGCGCCATCCATGCCGGCAATGAACCTGATCCCTCCACCGGCGCCGTCGCTCCGCCCATCTTCGCGACCTCAACCTACGCGCAGGAAGAGCTGGGCAAGACTAAAGGCTACGACTACTCGCGCGCCGGCAATCCCACGCGCGCGCGTCTCGAGCAGAACCTTGCATCGCTCGAAGGCGGCATTGCTGCGCCCGTTTTCGCTAGCGGAATGGCTGCCGTCGCGGCGCTCTGCCAACTGATGAAGGCCGGAGATCACGTGGTCGCCTCCAACAATCTCTATGGTGGCGTGCCCCGGCTCTTCAACCAGGTCATGACGAACTTCGGTCTGGAGTTCGCCTACGTCGACACCTCTGACCCGCGCAACGTCGAGCGCGCCATCCGCAAGAACACCCGTTACGTCTACATCGAGACGCCGACTAATCCGCTGATGGGCCTCACCGACATCGCTGCCGTCAGCGCCATCGCCCACAAGCGCGGCTGCGAGGTAGTGGTCGACAACACCTTCATGACGCCGTATTTCCAGCAGCCGATCCGCTTTGGCGCGGACATGGTGATGCACTCCACCACAAAATTCCTCAACGGCCATAGCGACGGCCTGGGCGGCGTGCTGGTCTGCACCACACGCGATCAGGCCGAGAAGCTGTTGTTCGTGCAGAAAGCCGTGGGCGCCATTATGTCGCCCTTCGAGTGCTGGCTGGTCCTGCGCGGCACCAAGACGCTGGCCGTGCGCATGAGGCAGCACGACGACAATGGCCGCGTCATGGCCGACTTCCTTAGCGGCCATCGCAAGGTGAAGAAAGTCTTCTATCCCGGATTGAAGGACCATCCGCAATATGAACTGGCTTGCCGGCAGATGTCCGGCTTCGGCTCAATGATCACCTTCGAGACCGGCTCACTGGCTAACGCCAAGCGACTGCTGAAGCGCGTGCGCCTGTGTACCATGGGCGAGTCGCTCGGCGGAGTCGAGACACTCATCTCCCACCCGGCAACGATGACGCACGCGGCCATCGGCGAGAAAGGCCGCAAGGCGATCGGGCTAACCGATGGCATGGTGCGAATCTCCGTTGGCATCGAGGAAGTCGAGGATGTGATCGCGGACTTGGAGCAGGCGCTGGCGTAGCTGTCAGCCATCAGCTATCAGCCGTCAGCTAAATCGCTGTTCGCTTTCTGCCTTTCGCCAGCCTGTAAAGAGCTGTCATCCTGAGCGGAGGTTCGCGCGGGTTTCGCCTACCGGAGTCGAAGGACGCCTATAGCAACCGGGAATCTCGTTCGCCCCGCACTTCCGCAGGCTACAATCAGTTTTTCCCCGAGGGAGCCACGTTGTCCGCCTCCGAAGCCGACCGCATCACCGAATTGCTCAAGACCGCGAAGACCATCGCCGTCGTCGGCCTCACCGATTCGCCCTTGCGCCCCAGCTTCGGCGTCTCCCACTACATGCTCTCGCAGGGATACCGCATCATTCCCGTAAATCCCAACATCACTGACTGGATGGGCGAGAAATCCCACCCTTCCCTGCTTGACGTGCCGGAGAAGATCGATATCGTCAACATCTTCCGCCGGTCGGAATTTGTTCCCGACGTTGTGGAGCAGGCGATTCAGATCAAAGCTCCCGCCATCTGGATGCAGGAGGGCGTCGTTCACGAAGAAGCTGCTGAAAAGGCACGCCAGGCTGGCATCTTCGTCGTGATGGACAGTTGCATCTTGAAGGAACACCGCAAGCGAATTGCCCGCTAGGTAGAGCTGGCCTTCAGGCCAGCGTCTAAGCAAGTTGCTTCTCATCCTGAGCCGGTTTCAACCGGCGTCAGCGTGTCTCCCGCTCCTATGATTTCCAGCCGATCACCACACCACGATGCCCGCGTATCCCACAACCATCTCCCGATCGTCGGAGACGTCGCCTGAGGTGGCATAGCGAATCAATTCTGCTTTTGTGGCGCCGAGTTTTCGCGCTGCCGTCAGCATCACCACCGCCGGCCCGTATCCGCACATGCTGATATGGCCGTCCTTAACAACGTCATACAGGCCGCGCGCATCCAGCGCCAGCAGTTGATCGATCGCTCTGCGATCCTTGACGCGCGTAACGGTGTCGCTCTCGTAGTGGTTCATGTCGCTGGAGGCAATCACCAGGGAGCGCTCGCCGCGTTTCGCCAGCGTATTCCCGATCACCACGCCAAGCGAGCTGAGGACTTCGAAGTTGCTGGTGCCAACAGCGATGGGCACGAACTGGAATCCCGGCGCCAGCACTTGCAGAAAGGGAAGCTGCACTTCCAGCGCGTGTTCGGCGCGATGGGCCACGTCGTCCTCTGAAAGCAACGGCATCTGCCGCTTCAGTTCCGTCGCTAACTCCTCGTCGATCGCAATCTCGCCCAGCGGCGTTTGCCATGCCCCCTCGCTCATGATGGCCAACGGCTCTCCCATGCCCGTGTGATTAGGACATAAAATCACCATCTGCTGCGGAAACTCAAGACGACGATAGACCGCTCCGGCGACATGTCCGGAATACATGTATCCCGCATGTGGCACAACGCAGCCCAGCGCGCGAATTTTCACCTCGGCCGGAGCCTCGGCGGGCGCGGCAGTATAAGATTCCACCTCGGCGCGGAGACGCTGTGGATTAGCCGGATAGAATCGGCCAGCAACGGCGGGCTGTCGAATTGCAGTTGGCATTGTTTTGACCTCAGGCCAGCGTTCAAGGGGCATGCAGCGCGCGAAACACCCCCGCACTTTTCTCCAGCGGCATGGCCTCCGCTCGTACGTCCGACTTTACTGCGGCGTTCTTCATGGCGGCTCGAATGGCAGCCGCGTCGTACTGAACGCGCAGGTTGTTCGCCAGCGTCTTCCGCTTCTGCGCAAAGGCTAGCTTCAGAAACGCGATGAATGGCTCCTCCTCCACCTGCAACTCTTCCAGTCGCGGCGCCATGGTCAGCCGGATCACGGTGGAATGCACCTCGGGAGGCGGTGAGAAAGCTTCTGGCGGCAGCGTGAACAGCTTGTCGACGCGCGCAAATAACTGGGCCGTCGCCGACAGCAGCCCATAGTCGCGACTGCCTGGTTTAGCGGCGATGCGGTCCGCTACTTCCTTCTGTACCATGATTACCGCGCGCTCGATGTTCCGGTGCAGGGCAAGAATTCGCAGCACGATGTCGGACGTTATGTAGTACGGCAAATTGCCGACAACGTCCACCCTTTCCGGCTGGGTAGGCCGAAGATCGTGCAGCGGGCCGGGGCGTCGGCCAACCATCGAAGTGAACTCGGCCGTGACGAAATCAGACTCGAGTATTTCGACGTTGCCTCTGGTCGCGTAGCGCATGCGCAGCTGCGCTGCCAGCACGCGGTCCAGTTCGATCCCGATCACGCGCCGGGCACGTGGCGCCAGGACGTCGGTCAGCACACCGCGCCCAGGGCCGATTTCAATTACCGTTCGGTTGGACACGTCGCCCAGCGCCTCGACAATCTTCTGCGCCGCGCCCACATCCAGCAGGAAGTGTTGTCCAAGCTTCGGCTTGCGTTTTGTGCTGCCCGCGGCACCGGGTTTATCGGTTGACGTTTTAGCCACGTTGACCCTCTTTCGACTCGGCAATTAGACTCAGGTGTCCCGGCACTTCGCACGTCATTCTCGGCGGTCCTCGGTTGGCAAGCGCCGCAACCCCCGCGGGAGCGGTACAGCCGCGCAGGAGGCTTCATGCATATCGCTTTCGCGGCATCCGAGTGTGTGCCGTTTTCCAAGACCGGCGGCCTCGCGGATGTCATTGGAGCGTTGCCGCCGGCTCTTGCCAGTTTAGGTCACAAGGCCACCGTCTTTCTTCCCCGCTACCGCCAGACTAAGCTGGAAAATCCAGCTACCGTTATCTCCAGCATTACGGTGCCTTTCGACGATCGCTACCGCTTCTGCTCCGTGCTCGACGGCGGCGTTCGCTCCGGAGTGCAATTCTATTTCATCGACTACCCGCCGTTCTTTGACCGCGACGGACTTTATGGCACCGCCCTGGGGGACTACCACGATAACGCCGAGCGCTTCGCTCTGTTTTCACGCGCTGTTCTGGAAGCCACAAAAATCCTCGGAGCGCCCGACGTACTCCATTGTCACGATTGGCAGACCGCGCTGGTCCCTATCCTACTGAAGACGTTGTACGACGAAGACCCGGCGTTCGCGACCACGCCTTGCATTTTTACTATTCACAACCTGGGGTATCAGGGACTGTTTCCGCCGGAGATCCTGCCGCTGCTCATGTTGCCGTGGGACCTGTTCACCATGTCGAAGCTGGAATTCTACGGCAAGGTCAACTTCCTGAAGGGCGCAATTTCAATGGCCGACTTCATTACTACAGTCAGCCGCAGGTACGCCCAGGAGATCCAGACTGCGGAATACGGCTTCGGTCTGGAGGGCGTGCTGCGGGCCCGTGGCAACACGATTGCCGGCATCCTCAACGCCGTCGATTACGCATCCTGGAATCCAGAGACCGATCCGTTCATTGCCGCACCCTATTCCAGCCCGGACCTCAGCGGCAAAGCTAAATGCAAAGCCGGTCTGTTGAAGGCGGTCGGTTTGGCACCGGATACCCAATTGCCGGTCGTGGGCATCGTGTCGCGCTTCGTCCCGCAAAAAGGCTTCGACCTTATTCAGCAGGTTGCGGACCGGCTGGCGTTGGAAGATCTCATCCTGGTCGTGCTCGGCAGCGGCCAGCGCGAGTACGAAGACATGTTTCGCCGCCTCAGCCGGCAATTCCCCCAAAAGGTCGCCATCAAGATTGCTTACGATGACCCGTTGGCGCATAAGATCGAAGCCGGCAGCGATATTTACCTGATGCCTTCGCACTATGAACCATGCGGCATGAATCAGATTTACAGCTTGAAATACGGTACGGTGCCTGTGGTGCGCGCCGTCGGCGGACTTGACGACACCGTGGAGCAATTCGATCCCCGAACGTTGAAGGGAACAGGCTTCAAATTCCGCGAGTACAACGGCGAAGCGATGCTGGAGACGTTGCGCGCCGCGGTTGCGTTGTATCGCGGCAACCAGAACGCCTGGCAGGCCCTGATGCGCAATGGCATGGCACAGGATTATTCCTGGACCAACTCCGCTCGCGAATATGTCAAGGTTTATGAGCGCGCCCGCCAGATCAAGCAGCAGTCGGCTGGCGGCTGAGCCGAGCCGCACCCTGCCCACTTGCGTTTGATTCTCAAGTTCTTATCCCATTGAGCCGAAGTATCCCAGCGGCCACCCTCGACAAACTGAGGTGTTCTCAGGGCGAGTGGTTGGCAGTAGAATGGGCAAAGCGAGCAAGTCGTTTGGGCCATAGCGGCCAAGTCCGGTCCGATTAGGTCTAGCCAGCGGACGGCATGCTCTGCGGAGGCGATCGCCCTTCTGCCAGGAATGTTGCAACGGCAAAGGTGCAGCTCACCCGGAGACGATTAGATCGGAGCTGACAGGCCGCCATTGTCTATGTCATCCCCTGAATTTCTGTCGCAAGTAAGGCCCGCGGAAGTGCTGCGCGAGGCCATCCTGCGTCATGTCCGCTACACTCTGGTTCGTCCCACCTCGGAGCTGAAGCCCGCCGATTATCTCAAACCGGTCTCTCTGGCTATCCGCGATCGCATCGTCGACCGCATGTTGGAGACCGAGTCCCGCTATCGCCACAAGGACAGCAAGAAACTCTACTACCTCTCCATGGAATTCCTGATGGGCCGCTCACTGGGCGACAACTTGTCGAACCTGCGGGTCGAAGACATGTGCCGCGAGGTGCTTGCCGGGTTTGGTGTAAGTCTGGACGAGGTCCTCGACAGCGAGAACGATGCCGGCCTTGGCAACGGTGGTTTGGGCCGCTTGGCGGCCTGTTTCCTGGAGTCGCTGGCAACCCTCGGGATGCCCGGCTTCGGCTACGGCATCGACTACGAGTACGGCCTGTTCAAGCAGGAAATCTTCAACGGCTTCCAGCGCGAGAAACCGGACCGCTGGAAGGCCAATGGAACACCCTTTCAGATTGAGCATCCCGAGGAGTCGGGGAATATTCCGATGTACGGCCGGGTGGAAGGCCCGCGTGAAGTCGAACACAGCCTTGAGCAGGTTTGGCTGAACCAGAAAATCGTGGTCGGCATACCCACCGACATGCCTATCGTCGGTTATCTCGGACAAACCGTGAACTGGCTGCGGCTGTTCACCGCCCGCGCCTCGGAAGACTTCGACATCGAGATCTTCAATCGCGGCGATTACATTCGTGCCGTCGAGCAGAAGATCCAATCGGAAAATATCTCGCGCGTCCTGTATCCCTCCGACTCCGTGATGAGCGGCAAGGAACTGCGCCTGGTGCAGGAATATTTCCTGGTTGCCTGCGCGATGGGTGACATCATGCGCCGCTTCCGCCAGCAGCACAAGAAGATCCAACTGCTGCCGTCGAAGGTCGCCATCCAGATGAACGACACTCATCCCAGCCTCGCCGTCGCTGAGTTGATGCGCGTGCTGCTGGACGAAGAGCGGCTGAGCTGGGACGAAGCCTGGGAGATCACGCAGCAGACGCTGGCTTACACCAACCACACGCTTCTGCCCGAGGCGCTGGAGAAATGGTCGGTTCCGCTGCTGGAAAAAGTGCTGCCCCGGCACATGCTCATCATCTTCAACATCAATCACGAATTGCTGCGCCAGATGCAGCAGTACTCGTTCCTTGACGATGAAAAGCGGAGCCGGATGTCGATCATCGAGGAGGGTTATGAGAAGCAGGTGCGGATGGCTAACCTCTGCATGGTGGGCAGCCACTCCGTCAATGGCGTTTCCCAGCTGCACAGCGAGTTGCTCATTCATTCGCTGGCGCCGGAATTTGCCCAGGTCTGGCCGGAAAAATTCAACAACAAAACCAACGGTGTAGCGCCCCGCCGCTGGCTGATGAAAGCCAATGAGGGGCTTACCGACCTCATCAGCCGTACCCTCGATGAAAACAAATGGATCACCGATCTGCACAAACTTCGCGACCTGGAGCCGTTTGCTTCGGATGAAGGTTTTCGCGAGGCCTTCAAGGAAGTCAAGCGGCAGAACAAGCTGACGCTGGCGCGGGTGATTCAGGAGCAGAGCGGCGTCGTGGTCGATCCCGACTCTATGTTCGATGTCCAGATCAAGCGTATTCACGAATACAAGCGCCAGTTGCTGAACGTGATGGGAATCATTCACGACTATCTTGGGATCGTCGAACGAGGAGAGATGCCTTCGGTGTCGCGGACCTACATCTTTGCCGGCAAAGCCGCGCCGGGATATTGGGCAGCCAAGCAGATCATTAAGCTCATCCACAGCGTTGCGGAGGTAGTGAATAACGACGAGAAGACGCACGACCTCATGAAGGTTGCATTTCTGCCCGATTATCGGGTTTCGCTGGCCCAGTTGATCATCCCCGCCGCCGACCTGAGCGAGCAGATCTCCATGGCCGGGATGGAAGCCTCCGGTACCGGCAATATGAAGCTGGCGATGAATGGTGCGCTCACTATTGGTACCTACGATGGCGCCAATATCGAGATCGCGGAGGAAGTGGGCGAGGACAACATCTACATCTTCGGATTGCGCTCGGAGGAAATCCGCGAGATGCAGCAGAAGGGATCGTACAACTCACACCAGCGCTATGACGACGATGCGGCTGTTCGGGAAGTGATGGACACCCTCGCTTCCGACCGCTTCTGCCCCAATGAACATGGGCTCTTTCGTTGGGTCTTCGACGAGCTGGTCCATCGCGGCGATCGCTATTTTCACATTGCCGATTTTCCCGCTTACGTCCAGACCCAGGAGCTGATTAATGGCGAGTACCTGAACGAGGACGTCTGGTGGCGCAAGGCCATCTTGAACGTCGCTCGCATCGGCAAGTTTTCCAGCGATCGTACGGTCCTGGAGTACGCTCGCGATATCTGGCATATCGGACAGTTCGAGTCCTCCGGCCGTGCCAAGGTGCCAACGCGCAATGTCGCTACCGTGGCCAAAGCTAAGGTCGAGACCCTGCCGGCGCTCGACGACGCGCCTGAGATAGAAAGCAAGCAGGTTGCCGACTAGTCGTCGCTTCGTCCGAAGCGCATTTTGTTGCAAGCAATTCCAAAATCTCCAGGACGCAATGTTCGATCGCCTCTTCAACCACGGCAACGTCACCGAATCCCCAGCCCAGATGCGCGCCCGCATGGTGGAGGAACAGCTGCGCTCGCGCGGCATTCGCGATGAGCGCCTCTTGGCTGCGATGGCCAAGGTCCCGCGTGAAGAGTTCATCGCCAGCGAAGACGCAGCCAACGCCTATGGAGATTTCCCCCTGCCGATTGGCGAGGGCCAAACCATTTCCCAGCCCTACATTGTCGCTACCATGGTCGAGGAGTTGGAGTTGAACCCTGAAGATCGCGTACTCGAGGTCGGCACCGGCACGGGATATCAGGCGGCCATCCTCGGAGAGTTAGCGGCAGATGTGTGGACCATCGAACGCCACCCCGAACTGGCTGACAGAGCGCGGGAGAACCTGCGGCGGCTGGGCTATGCCAATGTTCACGTCCTGCATGGCGACGGGAGCCTTGGCTTGGCCAAGCATGCACCGTACAACAAGATCCTGGTTGCGGCAGCGGCGCCGCGTGTGCCCGAAATGCTAGTCGCACAGCTAGCCGATGGCGGTAGGTTAATAGTGCCGGTAGGCAGCCGCTCAGAGCAGCAGGTGGAAGTTATACGCAAGCTCGGCGAACAGGTCTCCATTACCAAACATGATCTCTGCCGCTTTGTGCCGCTGCTAGGAGCGCAGGGTTGGGAGCCGTAACGCCGTCTGGAAGCGCGTCAGTGCATTAGCAAGCCGCTCACAGTACAGATCACGCCAAGCGTAGCCAGAATACAGCCAAAATACCAATAAGCGCGCTTGTCGGTGAGCAGCGTGATGGACGTGACCACCAGCGCAATCTCCAGCAGCACCTCGCCCAGGTCGAAGCGGTTAGCACGGCTGCTGGTGCGTTGCACTTCGGCTTCAAGGCTGCGAGCCTCGCCCTGAATCTCCGTCTGCTGCTCGCGATATTTGTCGATCTCTTCGTGAAAGTGCTTGCGGACCTCGGCGGCACGATCTTCCTTCGTACCCCCCATGGCAGTCAGTACTTCATCCAGCGCCTCCAGGTTATTGCGGCGCATGTTCTTGGCCTGGTAGTAACTCCATTGATCGGTGGCCCGGGTTTGCAACAGCAGTTCTTCGGTGTGTGCCCGGTGTCCGAGGAGCGTGGTCGTGGCGACCAGGACTGCCACGATCGCCATGGTCAGGCTCACGGGAGCCAGTTCCTTGCTCTCTTTGGCGCGTTCCGCAGCTTCTTTCAGTTCATCGAGTTCATCGCTCATGGCTCTCCGGTGCCGCTAAGATTTTGCTGGTGATGAGAACAGAATAGTACGAATTAGAGCAGCAGGGCGCAAGTCCCGCAATTCAATCCGACCCGCCAACCACCTGATTCGCCTCCGCGATCTCTCCCAGCTCCCAATACTTCTTCAGAAGCATCTCCGGGACGGGCACCGACCGTCCGGCAATCATGCTTTTCAGTTGCAGCGCATTCACCGCAGCCTTGCCCTCGAAGTGGTTATTGGCGATAACAAACGTCTTTTGCGCCTTCTCGGTGATGGCTTCGATCCGCGCTTTCCAGCCGCGCAGTTCCGGATCGGTATAGAGATAGTTGTAGCGGTCGTTGCGGGAATCGCTGTCGAACCACTGATCATAGTTGCGTCCATGCAGGCGAACGTAGGCGATTGGGGCGGTGACGTGCTCGCTAGGTGTTATGGCCTTCCCCAGATTCGGCTGGTCGATGTTGCAGAAGGCCACGCCTTTCTGCACGAAGTAGCGCAGCGTACCTTCGTTGGTCCAACTGTTGTGCCGCACCTCCACTACCAGCGGAAAATGCTTGAACTTCTCGATGACGCCGTCGAGATAATCGCGATTAGCATTGGTGTTCTTGAAGGAAATAGGAAATTGGGCAAGGACCGCGCCCAGCATGTTCTCGGCGGCAATCGACTCCAGACCTTCCTTGGCCAGGTGTTCGTCTTCGTCACTGGCGCGGATAGTCTCGGCCGACGTGCTCTCCACCACCGCAATTGGCGAATGCGTGAAGGCGCGATTGAGCTTGGCCGTAAACATGAACTGAGGATTCACCACGCGCGCCATGCGGCACCACAATTTGCCCCACTCCGGTTTGATGTGGCCATAGAACGAGGTGTTGATCTCCAGCACATCGATGTAGCGCGCCAGGTACTCCACCGGATGCTGCGATTTCTTGATCTGCGCCGGATACACGATTCCTTCCCAGTCTGTGTAAGACCAGCCCGCGGTACCGACGTAGATTTGCGATGCTTCCGCCATATCCGAACCGAGGTTAGCACATGGCGGCAGAGCGAATTCGCGGGCCATGCCTGACAGGCGGCTACATCACATCCGGGGGTGACTCCGATCACAAGGGGGCGTGATGCTCGCCATCGTGCCCAGACTGCCATGGAGCTATTTCTACTTGGGTAAGGCAAATCCATTCTGTCGGGAAGCAGAAATGATTGACCTGAAGAAAAAGTGCTGGCGCGAGAAAGTAACCGCCGAGATCACCCTGGCCCACGTCCTGCATTTTGCGAGAGAGGCGGGGAGCAATATGGCTGCCGAAGTGGCGGCGTTCTTCAACGAGAATGGCCGCGCGCAAGACGTCTGGACACACATGATGCAGGCTGGCGAGCAGTACATCAAATCCAGCCTGGAAGGTAATACGGCAAGGCTTCATAGCATAAGCCGCCCCGCCGCCCAAGCGGGTACGGTTCATTTGGTAGTTCCGGGCAAAGACGCCGGAGCCGGCGTCGTTTCATATCAGTACGTCACCATTACTACCCAGTAGACACCTCCGGGATGGCTCACGCTGGGAGCGAAACAAGCTCCCAGCGAATACCCGGATATCTGCGGCGTCAGCACCTGTGCGACACCCTTCGGCAAATTTGCGGGATCGTCGGCCGTCCATGCCAGGACACCGTGTACTCCGGGCAGTCGCAGGGCGTCACTGCCGTCCAGCGCGTCGTAAAGAGCCATAGTGCATGCCATGTGACGCAGCTGGAGTTGCGGCCGCCTGCCGGGGGCTGGCAATCTGTGCGATTTTGCATACTGCTCAATGGCCGCCTGCGCGCTCGCTTCCGCCTGAGGTTCTGAATACTCCGGGAGTTTACGCGCGAAGTCCTCGGTGACGTAAATCTCTTCGCCACTGCGCAGGACGCCCACACCCACGACGTTGAAGTCCGGGTCAAGGATGCTCTGGCGATGCGGTGGCGAATGCATCAACCCGTCATGCGCCGACGCGATGTCCCGGTTATTGAGAGCGACATTTTCGCTCTGGCGGTCGGAAGGCAGGTTCTCGTTACTGAATCGAATCTGGACTGGCGGCTCGCCCTCGAACTGATGTGAGAGCTGAGAATGTTGCGCCATTAGTTCGGTGTGCTTGCGGGCGGCAATGGTCAGGCGCTCGTCGACAATCAGTGGCTGGAGGCCGTGCTTGCGACGCTCCTGGTTGAGCAACTCCACAAGTTGCGCTTCGCCAGCCGTGTCGAACTGTTTGGTCTGGGCGCTTCCGGCCTGGGAGTTGAACGGCAAAGCCAAGGCTTGCGGTTGTTTGTCCGCGAGCAACTGCCAGAAAGACATCGCGAGGACGATCGGCAGCCATCGGTACAGCCGCCGCCGAGGAGTTGCTGAATCATCGCGTTGCATTGTTCCTTCTACCGCGATCAATGCATCCTGTGAACACTCTATTGTCCGCTGGATCCGAAGCCTTTGGCGCCGCGGGCCGCCTCGCTTAACTCGCTTTCCGTCACATCGCCCGCCAGGAAAGGGTGCTCGAGGAGCTGCGCGATCTTGTCGCCCTTGCGAATCGTGTAAGGTTCATCGCCAAGATTCTCCATCAGCACAATGATCTCGCCGCGATAACCTGCGTCGATGACGCCGGCGTTGCACAGCAGGCGCCTCTTGGCCAACCCGGAGCGGGTCTTCACGATTCCTCCGGCCGCGGGCACGAATTCGATGGCGATTCCGGTGTGAACTCCGGCCGCGCCGTGCGCGGCAATAGTCAGCTCTTCGGCAGAGTACAAGTCATGGCCGATATCTTCTCCGGGATGAGCGACTGTGGGCAGGACGGCGTCGGGTGATAATCTTTTTACTCTGAGCATGAGTCTTCATTGTGCCAGAAGTGGCGGAAAATCGGTCTCTGTCGCGTCGCCACTGACTTGGCAGACTGGTGATTTGCATCCATGCATGAACAACCCGGTAATGCAACGCCGGTTCGCTTCCTTGATGAAGCGACAATCCGTCAGCTGCTGAGTTTTGAAACGCTCATCCCCGCGATGCAGCGCGCGCTCATCGACTTTTCCGCGGGAAGCGTATTGCAACCCGTCCGGAGCATTTTATCGATTCGGGAGCACTACGGCTTTATGGGCGTCATGCCTGCCGTTTATGGCGATGTAATGGGCGCCAAGCTGGTCACGCTTTATCCCGACAACGGAGCGCGAGGGTTGCCCACACACCAGGCCGTGATCGCGCTGTTCCGTGCCGAGACCGGCGAGCCGCTGGCGATGATGGATGGCCGCCTGATCACCGAGATGCGCACCGCTGCCGTGTCGGCGGTCGCAACCCAACTGCTGGCGGAGGCGGACGCGAGGAGCCTGGCGATTCTGGGCAGTGGGGTCCAAGCCAGAGCGCACTTTCACGCGCTGTCTGTAGTGAAAAAGTTTGATGACATCCGGATCTGGAGCCGCAATCCCCAACATGCGCAAACGCTGGCCGATGAGATTGGCGCGCGGGCGACCTCAGCCGAAGACGCGGTACGCGGGGCCGACGTCATAGTGACCGTTACGAACTCGCGGGAGCCGGTACTTCAGGGCGCGTGGCTGAAACCCGGCGCGCTGGTGAATGCGGTGGGTGCGGTCGGAGCTAAGAACCGCGAGGTGGACGACGATGCCATGCGGGGCGCGGTGATCGTGGATTCTCGCGAGGCGGCGATGAAGGAATCCGGCGATGTGTTGTTAGCGAACGCGCCAGTCTATGCGGAACTTGGCGAACTGCTTGCGGGAACAAGACCGATGCCGCAGGAGAAGATCACGGTCTTCAAATCGCTGGGGCTGGCGGTGGAGGACCTGGCGGCCGGCAGGCTGGTATTGGAGCAGCTACAAACCTCATAGCGGATCGGTTTTCGATGGGCATTACTCTCCTGCCAGGAAGTAAGCTCCGTAGCGGCGCCCCATGCGGTAAGCAAGCCGGGCATGGCAACGGTAGGCGGCCTCGCCTTTCTGGTGGAACTCGAGGATAACGATATCGCCGACATTCAACGCGGCTTCGCAATCGAAGGCGACGCCGCCTTCGCTCAGGTCGGTGCAGGTTCCGTCATTCGATCGATCTACCAGCAAGCCATAGGTGCGAATCCGCAAAGGTATTTTTAGAGCGATGCGCTCGCGCCGTCGCCGGTCAAATGCCAGCGGCAGCTCAGGAACTGAGCTTACCGGTTGGTTGTGTGCGTTCTTCATGCTGAGCTTGCCCCTGGCTTCTGAATTCATTCAACAGGTTGTCAACTAAGCCATCGGCGGGCAAGGGCAAAGACTTCACTGACGATGAGACAGCGAACCCAACAGTTCCTCTTGGGAAACGGTTCCAACTTGGGCTTAGGGGACCGCGCCGAGGTTGTCGCGCTCGAGCGTGCTCTACAATGCCAAGGTATGAGTCCCAAGTCTGAAGAACTGTTGCGCCCTCGCGACGCTGCCGTGGTCCTCGGCGTCAGCTATGCCAGCCTGAAACAGTGGATCTACAAAGGCAAGCTGCGCACGGTAAAGACTGCCGGCGGTCACCATCGTATTCCGCAGAGTGAAATCGACGCCTTCCTTTTCAAGTCGCTGGGCAAGCAGCCGGCAGAGACGCGGGCGAACTTCCGCACGATCAGTGGACGCAACCAACTGGTCGGCCGCATTGTGGAAGTGCGGATCGAAGGCCTGATCGCGCAAGTCAAGCTATCGATTGGTGGGCAACACATCACTTCTATCATCACCGCCGATGCCGCGCGCGAGATGCGCCTGAAGCGCGGCGACAAAGCCGCTGCCCTTATCAAGTCCACCGAAGTGATGATTGTCAGAGTGTAGAGCGCTTCCGAGACAAGAAATTCCGAGTAGAAAAATTCGGGTGGCTGGCCGAGCACCAGCCACCCGACTTGTTTACGGCAGGTAGTAGCGGAAGGATGTGAAGAACATGTTGTCGATAGCAGTCGGGCTGTTGTTGATTGAGTACGGAGCCTTGGTGCCAATACCCGGCCAGGCAGTCTTCGTCAGGTACGAATACTGTAGACCGAATTGCAGGCGGCCCTTGGGACCGTTGTAAGGCTTGTACCAGAAGCCAAGCGTGCCTTCCGAAATGCCTTTGGTGTCGGAAGTGCAGTTGGCCAGGCTGCCAGGATTGAAGCCTGCACCGAATGCCGTGCTGGGCAGAGTCTCAATTCCGCAACCGGTGTTGTTGAAACCTTCCGCACCGTAACCTACAGGAGCGCCCTTCGCGGTGAGGAAGGAAGTGCGGCCGTCATACTCAATACCGCCGTTGCCGTACCAATCCCATTTTGGAGAGTGGTATTCCAGGGTCAGGAGGCCTTGGTAGTTCTGGATGGGGGCCAAGGTGCCGTTCGGGCGAACGGTCACGTCCGACAATCCAGCCGTTCCGTAGCGCCCGGTTCCGTGTCCACCTAGAGCGTGCACACCCACGTCGAAGTGTTTCTGGAAGAAAGACCAGCGGGCGTTTGCACCGAGGCCGCCGACCCAAGTGGAATTGTTGAAGGCGCCGGCTGCCGAAGGTTTGGTCAATCCCGCGTCGGGGTAAATACGATCACGGAATTGGCTTACCAGGCCGAGGATTTCATAGTGTCCGAAGCCCGGCTGGAAGGCCAATTTTCCAATCAAGTCCGGGGACGGATTGTAGGAGTAATTGGCAAGAGCCGAGCAGGTGGTGACAGGCGATCCGGTCGTGCCGGAGCTGGTGCAACCACTTACAGCGCCGTTATACAGACCACCCGAAAGTCCCGGCGAACCGAGCAGATAGTTGTCGGTGTTGCCGTGGGTGGTAAGCGTCTCCTGAGAATTTTCCACTGACAAGCCGAACCAGACCTTGTTCGCCCAATTCTTGGTAACACGGAAGCCATATTGACGCGCCCAGCTGAAACCCACCGTATATTGCGGGTCGATGGTCATCGGCAGTGCTTCTGTGCGGTTATCTTCGCCGATCCTCGTTTCCGTCACCAAGCTCCACATCTGACCGCCGGTGAAGTTCCAGCCGCTGGCTAGAGCAGCCTGGGCCCACACCTGGCGCTGGCGGAGAACGTAGGAATTGCTCTCGTTGTTGTTGGAGGTGGCGCCGGCGCCGAGGAAGTCGGTTTCGACATAGCCCGTCATAGTCATCGAATCCAGCTTGCCTTGGGCCAGCATGGAAATACGCGACTGACGGCCGGATCCGTAGAACTCAGACAGATGTGCGCCCGCAGCACCGGAGTACGGAATTGAATTCAGCGCCGTATTGATGTCCGCTCCCTCGGCGCGTTGCCGCCACACAGTTTCTGCCGCCAGGAAGCCGCCCGGAGTAATAGTGATTCCCTTGTAATGAATCGCCAGCGGGCTCTCCAGAGCTGCGACCCGTTTCTGCGTCTCCTGGAGCTCGTTCACAGTATTGCCGGAAACCGTCTTCAGGTCTGCAACGTCGTGTTGTAGACCACCCACTGCATCGCAACACCCGGGAGGAGGCGGCGCCGGCGGCTGGGGCTGCGGCAGATTTGCGATCTGCTGCTGCAGCTGCTGGATGGCCTGATCGCGAGTCGAGATCTGCTGTTGCAGTTGTTGAATCTGCTGTTGTTGCGCCGAGATGGCGTCCTTCATGTCCTCCAGCTGTTTGGAAACCGGAGCCGAGCTGCGGCTCGCGGGTTTCGATGTCTGGGGGTCGGTTTGCGCGAAGACGGTAGTGGCAATCAGAACCGTGAGCGCCAGGGCAAGTCGTCGTTTCATTTTCTCTCCTGAAAGCAACAGTTGAGCGGAACGGAATCTACAACAAACCGGTAAAACCGCACACTTAGCACAGCTAGAAATTAGGTTGGCAGTAGTCAGCGAAATGCTATGTGGACGAAGTTACAAACTCATTAATAGACCATGAAAATTCCGCGAATAAGCCTAGATTTCAACAGGTTGGAGGGCTGGTTCAGGATTTTCGGGACGAGACTTCGGACGCAGGCGCATAAAAGCTTCCCTTTGTCGGCTTTTAATCTTCCTGTAATATTCGTCATCTATGCTCACGGAGAAACTTGCTGCCGGTTCTCGAAGCGAACAGGAAGCCTGGGAATTGGTGCGCAGCGCCGAGTTTCGAGTAGAACCGTCAAAATCCACATCGGAGGAGCTATGCGTCACGCTGTGCCTAACCAACGTTTTTGGGTTTCCCTTGCCGCTTTCCTGATTGCAGTCAGTGTTTTTATTCCGGCCACGAACACCTTGGCCCAAGACAACAACGCAGCTTCGACGCAGGCCCAGTTTCCGCCGCTGTCCGCGCAGGCGCAGGACCTTGTGCAGAATGTTAAGGCGATATATTTTCCCTTCAACATTTACAGCCGCATCGTGAATCCTGATGTGTTGCAATCCGACACGGATTACCTGAAGCAGCATTCCGGCGCTCAGCTTTGGATCCAAGGCTATGCCGACATCCGCGGCGACATCTTCTACAACCTGGTGCTGTCTTATCGGCGGGCGCAGTTTGTAAAATCGCAGCTGGTGAAAAGCGGAATCAACGAGTCGCAGATTGGTTTCGCTACGGGTTGGGGCAAGCTGTACCCGACTTGCCAGGCGAAGGATGACAGCTGCTATCAGCAACAACGCCGGGTTGACGTCGTGCCGCCGGACAGCATGTAAAGTGCCCATTCGGGCGTGGCGCGGTTGATCTTCCGATTCCGCGGCACCCTACCCGCCGGATCCGCTCTCGACTGAGGATTAAGGGCCGGGATATAATCTAGTTTCGCTCGCACCGCTTCGAGACGATTTGAAGCGGTTCGTGTTTGGTGCGTCTGCAGCAGCGGGCAGCAATCAGCACACGTCCCAACTTACATCCAGATTCGAGGTTTCCTCATGTCAGGCCACTCTAAATGGGCAACAATTAAGCACAAGAAGGGCGCGCTGGACGCCAAGCGCGGCAAGATTTTCACTCGGCTAATAAAGGAAATCAGCATCGCGGCCAAAAGCGGGGGCGATCCTGAAAAGAACCCGCGGTTGCGGGGTGCGGTGGCGGCGGCTAAGGCCGAGAACATGCCCGCCGACAACATCAAGCGCGCCATCCAGCGCGGTACCGGCGAATTGCCTGGCGTTTCCTACGAGGAGATTACCTTCGAAGGTTACGGCCCTGGCGGTGTAGCCATCCTTGTTGAAGTTTCAACCGATAACCGCAATCGCACGGTGAGCGAAATCCGGCACGCCTTCGGCAAGAATGGCGGGAACATGGGTGAAGCCGGTTCGGTGGCGTGGATGTTCCACAAGAAGGGCGACATCGTCATCCCCAAGTCCGCGGCCAAGGAAGATCAACTCATGGATTTGGTGCTGGAGGCCGGGGCCGAAGACCTGAAAGACGACGGAGACAACTGGGAGATCCTGACCGATCCCTCCGCCTACGAGAAAGTATTGGAAGCGGTGAAAAAAGCCGGCATCAAACCTGAGGTTGCCGAGGTCGCCATGGTGCCGCAGAACTACACCAAGCTCGAAGGCCACCAGGCCGGAACCATGATTCGGTTGCTCGAGGCGTTGGAAGACCATGACGACGTCGAGCACGTCTACTCCAACTTCGACATCGACCAGAAACAACTGGAAGAGGTAGCGGGGTAAGCAACGAGTTGGTCATTTGCCTGCAGGCGGTTGCTATACCGCCCTGCGTCCCGTGACCAGATTGATGATCAATACCACGACCGCCAATACCAACAGGATGTGAATCAAGCTTCCCGCTATGTGGAACCCAAATCCCAGCAGCCAAAGAACCAGCAGGATAGCGAAAACTGTCCAAAGCATTTGGTGTCTCCTAAGGCCAGAGCACTGGCACCTCATAGGAGTGGCTCTTCTTAGGCAGGGGTTGTATCGCAGTCGGCAGGTTTCAGGAATCGGCCAAAGACCTCGTTCGACAGCAGACGTCCGCGTGGCGTGAGATGCACGCGATCCGTGTCGCTTTGCAACAACCCAGCTTCGATAAGCTCGGCAATGATCGGACGGTAACCATCGAGCACGGTTTCGCCGAACCGGCTGCGCAGCTCTGGCAATGAGATGCCGCTGTTCAACCGGAGTCCCAGGAAAAACGACTCCTCCAGCGCGGCTTGCGCGTCGACGAGGGTGCGCGCTGCCAGTAACTGGTTGCGGGCCTCGAACTGTTTTCCGATGGCCGAAAAGGCGTCCAGCGAATCGGGAGTTGCGAAACGCACCGCGTCGATGCCGCGGGCTTTCAGTTCCGGCGCCGCAGTCAGCATCGAGTGCGCGTCGACCCCAAATCCCAAGTAGGGCTGGCGCGTCCAATACTTCAGGTTATGGCGGGAGTTTCGTAGACCGATACCATGGGTTACCGGCCGGGCGAAATTTGAGATCTCGTATTGCTGCACGCCGCCTTTTCCCAGGCGTTCGCACGCAGCAAGGTAGAGGTCGGCGATCAGGTCGTCATCAGGAACAAAATGCGCGTGGTAGCGGCTGCCGCCGGCCAGCAACTCGTTGCCCAGGCGCGAATCCTCGTCAACCTCGAGCATGTACACGCTGACATGCGGCACGCCGGTGGCGAGCGTCTCACTTAACGAGAGGTTCCAGCTTTTTTCTGTTTGATGTGGCAAGCCGGCGATCAGATCAATGCTGATGTTGCCGATTCCCGCCGACCGCAGGCGAGCGATGTCGGCGAGGGTGATTTCGCGCGTGTGCAGCCGTCCGACAGAAGAACATTCCTTGTCAACGAATGACTGCACGCCAAGGCTGACCCGGTTGACGCCACAACGGATAAGCCCAGCCAGGATTTCGTCACCGATCGTCCCCGGAGCGCACTCCACGGTGATCTCCGCCGTCCGCTCGACATCGAAACGGTTGCGAACCGCTTGAAACATGCGCTCCAGTTGGCCGGGATCGAGCACCGAAGGTGTGCCGCCGCCGAGGTAAATCGAATCCACTCCGGCTTCGAGAACGCCTCCAAGCTCACACGCGAGGTTCTCCGAAGCTTCGATAGCAGAGCAGACCCGCTGCACGTAGCCGTCGAACACCACGCGCGAAAACACCTCGGACGCGAAGTTGCAGAAGCTGCATTTCGTGCGGCAAAACGGGACGGAGATGTAAATTCCTTGTGACAAATGCGGCAGTCAGCGCTCAGCAGTTAGCATTCAGTAAGAGCTTCCTGGGTCGCGGGTCGTGAACCGGGACCAGATCGGTCAAATCGCACGCAAGTAACATGATATTCGTTATCGCATGACCGCGCAGACGCCTCTCATGTCGTTCCGCAGCAAAACCGTGACGATGCATGTAAGCTAAGGGTTACGTGCTAAGGGGTCTGATTGACGTCCACGCCCGGATCCTCAGCGGCTGAAGCCGGTCTATTGGCTGGACTGTGCGGACCGCCCGAAGGCGGTCCCTTTCAAAGCGAGATTTGATCAGACGTCCCTAACTGCTAAATGCTAACTGCTTCTTCTAAACACCGCGTCGTCATAACGGGAATGGGCGTGGTCAGCCCCAACGGCATCGGCAATGAGGCCTTCTGCCGGGCCATTCTGGCTGGGACCAGCGGCGTGCGGCGCGTCAGCAGCTTCGACCCCGGCGACCTCCCGGTGCAGATTGCCGGCGAAGTGGAGGGTTTCGACGAGTTGGCCTGGGTCGACGCCCACGAACGCAAACATGTTTCGCGAGTAGTACCGCTGGCCCTGGCGGCGTCGACGGAAGCGTTGCGTGATGCCGGTATCGAAACTTCGCGGCTCTCGCTGGAACAACAGCGCGAGATCGGCGTGGTGCTGGGTTCGGGCGGCGGAGCGCAGGAGTTTTCCGAAGAGCAAGTGCGGCTCTGGCTGACCGGCAAGGTGAAGCAGGTGAGCCTGTTCTGCATTCCCAGCGGAACGATGGGCACGCTCTCCAGCGAAATCAGTATGCGTTTCGGGCTGCGCGGGATGAGCCATGTGATCACTACCGGCTGCACCTCCTCGACCGATGCTTTTGGTTATGCACTGCGGCAGATCCAGTTCGGCTTCCTGCCCATGATGCTGGTCGGCGGCGTGGATGCGCCTATCGCACCGGGAATCATGAAGGGCTTCACCCTGATGAAGATCATGACGGCGGCATGGAACCACGCTCCGCAACGGGCATCCCGGCCGTTCTCCCTTGATCGCGATGGTTTTGTTGTGGCGGAAGGTTCGTGGATGTTCGTCCTGGAGGACCACGAACATGCACGTGCGCGTGGGGCGAAGATCCTGGCCGAAGTTGCGGGATATGGTTCCACCTGCGAGGCGTTCCATCGCGTTAGGTTGCAGGAGTGCGGCGAGGAACCGGCGCGCGCCATTCAGATGGCGATGACGGATGCCGGAATCGCAGCCAGCGATATTGACTATGTCAATCTGCACGGCACCTCGACGCAGCTCAATGATCGCATCGAGACCCGAGCTCTTAAGTTGGCGCTGGGCGACAAGGCGTACCAAACGCCGATGTCCAGCCTGAAGTCGCAGATCGGCCATCCCCAGGGCGCGTGCGGAGCGGCCGGCATTGCGGCCACCCTGGTGGCGATGCATCATCGCCAGGTCCCACCTACCATTAACCTGGAAAAGTCAGATCCGGAATGCGACCTGGATTACGTTCCCGACGCTGGACGAAGCCTCCAGATCGAGCACGCGGTTTGCAACTGCATCGCGTTCGGATCCAAGAATTCCGCTCTGGTCTTGCGCAAAATCGATTAGGGTTGAGCTTTTTCACGGTCGAGAGATGCTTTCCCGCGACCTGCGATTTCGCAGATGCGAACCGTCTACTCGACGTCCGGCTTACAGAGCAACTGCTAACGATTCATCAAATTACAATATCAATCCCGCTCCGCGACTTGCCCGCTCACGCATAAGGCCTCTAGAATCGCTGTTTGCATCAAAGCAGGTTTTGGAGGAATGGATGGCAACTCTGAACGTTGGCGATGAAGTTCCGGACTTTGAACTCCCCGCGGTCGTAGGCAACATCAAGACGCAGTTCAAGCTGAGCGACTATCGGGGAAAGAAAAATGTAGTGCTGGCGTTTTATCCCGCCGACTGGACGCCGGTGTGCGCTTCGCAGTTGCCGGGGCTGAACAGCGATGTGGAACGCTTCGCCGGCTATGACGCGCAAGTCGTGGGCATCAGCGTCGATTCCATCCCCAGTCATACCGCCTGGCAGAAGAAGGAAATTGGCATTCTCAGCTATCCCTTGGCCAGCGATTTCTATCCCCATGGCGAGGTCGCGACGAAGTTCGGGATCCTGCGGCAAGGCGATCCCATCCCCGGCATCAACGAGCGCGCAATCTTCGTGGTCGATAAGAATGGCAAGCTGGCCTTTGGCAAGATCTATCCCATCGGCCAGGTGCCCAGTAATGATGACATCTTCGAGGTCCTGCGGAAGCTGTAGCCTAGCTCCAGCCTTACCGCGGTCAGAAAATAACCCCGTCCAGCCCGGCGATGAATTGGATGCCGTCGATGGACAGCTTTCTTAAAGCCGAATCGTTGGTTAGGTAAACGTCCACTTTCGCCACGGAAGCAGTGGCCAGGTGGATCGCGTCAGCGGGCGCAACCTTGTACTCTGCCCGGATGGTCGCGTAGCGTTCAGCGGCATCAGTGTTGAAGGGGAGAAGACGCACGGCGCTGCCCTCGAAATACTTGCGGATCTGCTGCGCTTCTGTTCTGCGACCGGATTTATAAGCGCCAGTCAGCACCTCCCCGACCGTGAAAACACTGGTACAGAGCTGGTCGCTGCGTTGCACCATACGACGATGGACCTGTTCCACTTGCTTTCCGTGCCGGGGATGGGCCTCCAGCCAATAGATGAACAGCATGGTGTCCCAATAAATCAGGCTCACTTCCGCTCCGGCGCTTCATGATCATAGAAGTGGCTCCGCTCGTGACGCAGAAATGCCTCGCCGCCACCGAGGGAATGCAGCGCCTCCTTCAACAGGCCTCGCAGGTTCTCGAACGAGGCCGCCGGGGTCTCGCGGGCCTCGTTGGCGTCAAGCAAGCGATAGGTATAGATCACGCGCGTCCCCATGCCTGACGGCGGACCTGCAACCTCTTCAATGGCCAGATGATTTTGTTCGAGGAAAATCCTGGAACCCAGAGCGCTGCACACATTTGGCACCCTATTCTTCAGGCGCAACGACCGGTGCACATCCCCAGCTGTGATCTGGACGCGCTTCAAGCCCTTGCGGCGGGCGGTCTCGATATATTCCCTGGCTGCGAAGGAACGAATTCTCTCGGCGGCGCTGGTTTCCATGTATTCACCTCGGCAACGGCAATAACATACATAGACATACCATACATACACTTTTGATGCAAAAGGCCTTCGTTTCTCGCCGCAGTTGTTCTTCAGGTGATGGTGCGCTGCAACAAGAAAAAGAGGAGAGCCCCCGCTCTCCTCTGCCCATCTGGTACCGGAGGATATTACATACCAGGGTGAGGCGTGATCGACCCGAAGATACCGTGGGTTTCGCCGAATGGCCCCGCGGTGAAGAACAGCGTGCCAGCGGGACCGCCGGAACCACCGTTGCCGAATGTCAGACCCCACAGTCCATCAATCTGCACTGGCAGGTCATTAACATTCAGCATGTTTCCAATCCAGGCGCCGGTGGAAATGTTGTAAGCCGAGATGGCACCGCTGCCGAAATTCCCGACCAGCAGGTCGTTGCCGAATCCGCTGAAACTCGCCGGAGCCTGTGCCACGCCCCACGGTGCGTTCAAGTAAAGGGTGTGCGCCAGCCGAAGCTGTAGGTTGCCCTGAGTGTCGTAGATGTCAACGTAACCGTTGCCCGGACCGGGTACGTCATCGTGTTTGGCGGAATCCTGTTTGGCGTAAGTCACAACCAGGCTGCTTCCAACGAGCTGGATGTTGAACGGAGCGTAGCCGCTCGGCAGCGTGGAATCCACAAAGGCGCCTGAGCCGAAGGAGAAGGGATTATAGTTCCCATCGAACACGTCTATCGTTCCGGCGTTGAAGTTCGCCACGTACAGATAGTTAATTCCGTTGGCCGACGCCAGAGCCATTCCCTTGTAAACCGCGCCACTGCTGCCATTGTTGACGGCGATAAAAGCGGTGGTCCCCGCATACCAGCCGGAAATGGTTCCGTCCTCGGTACAGAACAGGAACGGGGTTGCCTGGTTATGGATCTTGAAGCTGGTGGTGCTGGCGTTATAGACCGTCCCGCTGGGCGATCCCGTGCCTGAACCGCTGGCGGGAGGAATCGTTACCACCAAGCCTTGCGGCTGTCCGGAGGCGATGTAAAGCGTCGAAAGGCCGCTGGTGTTATCCGATAGCCACCATGGACCAGAGGGACTGATCGACATTCCCCAAGGGTTCAGCAGGTTCGCATCTTGATAAGCGCCGGCGGACGAGATGTCGGATGTCAGGTTGGTGATGTTGACCTTTTGAGCTGAAGCTGGCAGGCTGAGCGCCACGATCGCCAGAAGCGATAGCATCGCCATCAAGCCCGGTCGAGAAGCAATGAGTGGTGTCTTGGTGCTGCGCATGATTTCTCCTCTGTTTCGGAATGGTTGATTGCTTCCGGCAACCCTTCGTCCTCTGACTGGCTGCTGCCACAAGCTTTCTGGACTCTAGTGGAGGCGAAAACCGGAGTTGTCCTGAGCAGGTCACGATGTTGTCAAAAGTTGTTGACAACTGCGGGACGCGGGTGAGGCGGGACTTGCGGTCCTCAGAATCAGGGACTTACGACAGCTGATGTCCCCGCCGCCGAACGGCCCGTCTCACGAAAAACAGACAAATTCCCCAATCGGGTCGCCCTCCCGGAAGATTGATCCAGCGTTCCAGAAAAAGCTTGTAGCCTAAGACAACGCTGTGGCACTATTTGCTGCCTTCTTTTCGCTACGAATCTTGGCCGAATTTTCGCTGGTGGAGAAGCGTGCAAGGAATCCGCTCCCACACTTAACTTGAAACTTCGTTACCTCCCGTGCGCACGGGACTGGAGCCGCCACATGTCTAGCGTCACTCGCAGGTGTTTCGCTGTTGTCTTATCCATTCTGGCTGGGTTGGTGGTGCTCGCGGCCGTGGCGCAGCCGGCGCACGCGACGCAGGTTCCGACTACGGCGGATGTCGTCTACGGGCAGTTGGGCAGCTTCACTACTAATACCCAGAACAACGGCGGGATCAGCGCCAACAGCCTATTCGTTCCGGAGGCACTGGTCTCGGACAGTAGCGGCAATCTCTACGTGGCCGACACCGGCAACAATCGGGTGCTGTTCTATCCCTCCGGCAGCACCGCCGCGACGCGGGTCTATGGGCAGTCAGGCAGCTTCGCTACCAACTTGCTGAACAATGGCGGGGTCGGCGCCAGCAGCCTAAACGATCCTGTCGGAGTCGTGTTGGACAGCAGCGGCAATCTCTACGTAGTCGACGACGGGAACAGTCGGGTGCTGTTCTATCCCGCCGGCAGCACCACCGCCACCCGGGTCTACGGACAGAACGGCAGCTTCACCACAAATCAGGAGAACAACGGCGGCGTCAGCGCCAACAGCCTACGTCTTCCGGCAGGAGTCGCGCTGGACAGCAGCGGCGGTCTCTACGTGGCCGACTGGGGTAACAATCGGGTGCTGTTCTATCCCGCCGGCAGCACCACCGCCACGCGGGTCTACGGACAAGGCGGCAGCTTCACCACCAACACGCAGAACAACGGCGGGGTCAGCGCAAACAGCTTAGCGGATCCGTATGGAGTCGCCCTGGACGGGAGCGGCGATCTGTACGTGGCTGACTCAGTTAACAATCGGGTGCTGTTCTATCCCTCCGGCAGCACCACCGCCACGCGTGTCTATGGGCAGTTAGGCAGTTTCACCACCAATTCGGCCAACAATGGCGGGATCAGCGCCAACAGTTTAGATAGCCCGTTTGGAGTCACCGTGGACGGTATTGGCAATCTCTACATTGCCGACAGCTTAAACAATCGAGTGCTTTTCTATCTCTCCAATGACGGCACCACCGCCATGCGGGTTTACGGCCAGTTGGGCAGCTTCAGTACCAACACCGCAAATAATGGTGGGATTAGCGCCAACAGCTTAGAGAGTCCGTTTGCAGCAGCCCTGGACAATAGCGGCAATTTCTACGTGGCCGACGCGGTGAACAATCGTGCGCTCATCTATCCGCCAACAACGACGCCGGGAATCTACAGTCCGGTGAACCAATCCACGCTGGGCGGCAACTCCGAGACGTTCTGGTGGGCGGGAGACCCCGGCGCTGCCGCTTATTGGCTCGACGTGGGCAACGCACCCGGAGGGAACAACTATTACCAGTCCGGCAGCCTCTCCGCTTCGATTTTCTCGCAAACCGTTAATTCGCTCCCGAGTGACGGCAGCACGGTGTATGCCACCTGGTACTACCTGCTGAACGGAAGCTGGGTTCCCACCGGCTATCGTTACACTGCGTTTGGCGGGGGCTCAACCAAAGGCATCATCACGTCGCCGGTTCCGGGATCGACCCTGACCGGCAGCAGCGTGGCCTTCACCTGGACCGCGGGCAGCGGTGCGACAGCTTACTGGATTGATGCCGGCAGCACCGCTGGTGGCAGTCAGTACTATCAGTCCGGCAATTTAGGTAATGTGTTGTCTGCCACAGTCCCGGGCTTACCTACAAACGGCAGTATGGTCTACATCACCTTGTGGTCGCTGGTGAACGGACAGTGGCTCAACAACCAGTACACCTACACTGCATTCAACGTGAGCGGCTCACAGGGAGTGCTCACCACACCCACTCCGGGCTCGATGCTGCCAGGTAGCAGTGTAGCTTTCGGCTGGACCGCTGGCGCGGGGGCGACAGCGTACTGGCTGGATATTGGAAATGTACCTGGCGGAAATCAGTACTACCAGTCCGGCAACCTGGGCAATGTACTTACAACCACCACCAACGGACTGCCGACCGATGGCAGCACGGTGTATGCCACGCTGTACTCGCTGGTCGGTGGGCAATGGCTTCCCAACGCCTACACCTATACTGCATACAATCCGGCCGGGGCGCTCGGTGTGATGCAGACGCCGGCTCCAGGCTCAACATTGAACGGCAACCAGGCGACCTTCACCTGGAGCGCGGGATCTGGAGCCACCGCGTACTGGCTGGACATCGGGAACGTTGCGGGCGGCAACCAGTACTATCAGTCGGGAAACCTGGGCAATGTGCTGACTACCACGGTGTATAGCCTGCCGGCCAATGGGACCGAAGTCTATGTGACTCTCTACTCGCTGGTCGGAGGCCAGTGGTTCAGCAACGCCTACACCTACACTTCCGGCCCTGGCCTCCCGCCAAAGGTGATAATGTCCATCGTGCTGGACCGCTCAGGCTCGATGGTGACAGATGGTGGAGAAACAGCGTTACAGTCGGCCGTGCCAACCTTCGTCAACTTATTCGATAACTCGCTCGACGAAGTTGCGCTGCTTAGCTTCTCTGACAATGCGACGATCAACTTTCCCATCGGCTACGGCTTCATCACGCCGATTGATAGTGCTGTCGCATCCATGCAGTTCGCCGGCGGTACATTTGGAACCGGAGCAGGAAACGGGGCGCTCCTGAGTACCACGATCGGCGCTCCGATGTCGCTGGCCGACGCACAAAACAACAGCGTTCAACTAATCCAGGGGCAGAGCGTAGTTAAGGTCCTGGTATATTTCACTGACGGCTTGATGAACACCGTGCAGGACAACTTCTATTGCGGACCCTCGGCCCCAAGCGTACTTATCAATTACGGAGGGTACGACTCCGGGACAACTGTCAGCATTTTTGATCCCACCAGCGCCACTACGATATGGGGCACTTGCAACAACGGTTGCCCGACAGGCTTCCCATACGACGCCAACGGCGACATTTGCAGGAATGCTCAAGGACAGCCTGTGACCACGTTTCTCTCTCAGCAGACGGGACAGCAGACGGCGTTTTCTCGGGCCAATGTCACCACTGAAAGCCAGTATCGTGCCATTTATACTGCCAATGCCATGCGCACCGAGAGCCCTGTCCCCACATATATCTACACCATTGGGTTGGGTCCCAACGTAGGTTCAGCGACGCAAGCTTTCCTGGCGCAACTTGCCAACGACCCTTCCTATTCAACTTATAATCCGAGCCAACCACCAGGAGCCTTTTTCTATATACCGGATTGTCCATCGTCAGCCTGCACGGCTGACCTGACCATCGCATTCCAGGAGATTGCGTCCAGGCTTCTCTGACAGTTGCAGCACTGACGTCCCGCGGCCATGCGGGATCGAACCCGCCGCGCAGAGCGGCACAGCTACGACTCAGACAGCGTAGGGACGACAGGTTCTGACGCACACACTACAGTCTTACCGGAGAGTGCAAATGAAGAAAAGTGTGATCGCCGTGGCTGCGGCGGCAGGATTGTGCCTGGTAATTGTCAGCCAGGGATCAGCCGCATCGGGTGCCAGCAAGAGCGCAGCGCAGATCACTCGCGGCGAGTATCTGGTGAAAGCCATTGGCCAATGCGGTGACTGCCACACCCCGTTCAACGCCATGGGTGGCTTCGTTATGGACAAATGGCTGCAAGGCAAGAAGCTGGAATTCGGGCCGCTTATCCCGATTCCCATCTGGGCTGACACCGCGCCCAACATCGCCGGCCTTCCCGGATGGGACACCGGCAAGGCGGTGCAATTCTTCATGACCGGACTCGCGCCGAACGGGCAGCCGGCGCGGCCTCCCATGCCCCCGTACAAGATGAACCGCGCCGATGCTGAGGCCGTAGTGGCGTATCTGCAATCGCTGAAGTAGTGATTCGAGCGGCTCAACTGGACATCGCGGCACTGATCTGACAGAATCGCGGTTCGCGTCGCAAGCCTGCTATGGCAAATAATCTTTCACCGGCGACCACTGGCCAGCGCAACATTCCCGCCGGGCTCATCGACGAGGCGCGCCAGCACGTCTACGAGGCTGCCATCCGCACGCCGTTGGTAAGGCTGAACTACGACGCTCCGCCGGAGATTTACCTGAAACTCGAGTGTCTCCAGCCGATCGGGTCATTCAAGATTCGGGGCGCGTATAACGCGATTCGCAAGCTGCCTGAGCAGCAGCGGCGGGGCGGCGTTTGGACGGTCAGCGCAGGCAATGCTGCCCAGGGAGTGGCGCTGGCAGCACGCAAGGCCGGTGTGCCCTGCCAGGTGCTGGTAATCGACGCGGCGCCGGCGGCCAAACTCGATGCTATACGCCGCTTGGGAGCTGACTTTGTGAAGGCTTCCTATGACGATTGCTGGAAGGCATTGGCGGACCGCAGCCATCCCGCCATGACCGGCACATTCGTACATCCTTTTGAAGATGACGACTTTATCGCCGGCAACGCCTCGGTGGGACTTGAAATCCTGGAAGATATTCCTGACGTGGACGCCGTTGTCGCGGGCTTCGGGGGCGGGGGATTGTCCTGCGGAATTGCTGCTGCCTTGAAAGAGCGCGGCAGCAAGGCGAAGGTGTTTGCCGCAGAGCCAGAGACTGCCGCTCCGCTGGCGCTCTCACTGGCTGCGGGCTCAGCCCAGAGTTTTCCGGATTGGCAGGCCAGTTGGGTCGACGGATGCGGAGGCAAGTCGGTGTTCCCCCGCATGTGGGACCTGGCCAACCATTTGCTCGCCGGCTCCATCGTTTCCACGCTCGAGGAGACCCGGCAAGCAATGCGCATTGTGGCCATGCGCAATCACGTGATCGCGGAAGGCGCGGGCGCCTGTGCCGTCGCAGCCGGACTGAGCGGCAAGTGCGGCTCGGGGAAGGTGGTCTGCGTGGTGAGCGGAGGCAACATCGATCTGGCGAAGTTCGCTGAGTTAGTTACACGTCCCGACGTGCAGGCCTAAATTGAAGCAGGGATCAGTTGTCAGTTGCCGGAAGCTGGCGCTTATGGTAAGTCATCTTCGTAAACCTTATGATTTGTCATCACGAAGAGGCCTTTAGGCCGACGAGGGATCTGCTTTTGACTTTTCCGATCGCGCCGAACAACGCAGCAAAATCACGCGGGGTTCCCAAGTGCCTCCGTGGTGAATTCTTCTTCGCGTGATTACACTACAACCTATGTCTCCCCCTGCTCCCGCCATCGACCTGCGCAGCGACACAGTGACCAAGCCTTCGCCGGAGATGCGGCGGGCCATGTTCGAGGCCGAGGTGGGCGACGATGTTTATGCCGAAGACCCGACCATCAACCGGCTGGAGAAGCGAGCGGCCGAGATCTTCGGGCGCGAAGCCGCGTTGTTCGTACCTAGCGGCACGATGGGCAATCAGATCGCGATCAAGCTGCATACTCATCACGGGGAGGAGCTAATCTGTGAGCAGCGCAGCCATGTTTTCGAGTACGAGATGGCGATGATGGCGCACTTCTCGGGCGTGGTGCCGCGAACAGTCTCGGCTGAGAACGGCATTTTGACCTGGGAGCAGGTCAAGTCGAAGATCCGAACCAAAAGCTACCACGGCGCCAAAACTGGCCTGGTTTCGCTGGAGAACACGCATAACATGGCCGGCGGAACCATCACTCCGCCCGACGTCTTCGACGAGGTCTGCGACAACGCGCACGCAGCCGGCTTGCCCGTTCACCTTGACGGCGCGCGGGTGTTCAATGCCGCCATCGCGTTGGGGATGCCAGTCGCGCAATTCACCGCCAAGGCCGACACCGTAATGTTCTGCCTCTCGAAAGGCCTGGGCGCGCCGGTAGGATCGTTGCTGGTGGGCAGTGCAGAGCTGATGGATCGCGCCCGCATCTACCGCAAAGCGCTGGGCGGCGGCATGAGGCAAGCCGGAATTCTCGCAGCCGCCGGTCTCATCGCATTGGAGCAGGGGCCGCAGAAGCTGGCCCAGGACCACGCCAATGCGAAATTTCTTGCCGAAGGATTAGCGCAAACTCCCGGCATCAAAATCGATCCTGCCAATGTGCAAACCAACATTCTGATTTGCGACACCTCCGGCAGCGGCATCACGGGGGCGGATCTGTCGAGAAAGTTGGCTGAACGGAACGTATTGGCTAGCGCCTACGGCCCCTACATTATTCGCTTTGTTACTCACCTCGACGTCAATCGCGAGCAATGCGCGCAGGCACTGGAGGTCGTCGCGGCTGTCTGCGGCGGGAAACCTCAACGTCCCAGCCCATAACCGCTGGTACAACAGTAGGGTCAGAACATGCGAAGGGCGCCCACCAGGAGCGCCCCTGTTTTGCCGGAAGGAAAATCAAGTCACGCCGCCGAGCCCCTACGGTGTAACCTCAAACACCACCCCGAGTCCTTGGGCGCCGCCGCTCGATGCAGTGCCGTAGAGGTTGCCGCCGGGATCGAGGACCAGAGTACTGTAGGGATAGCCGCCGTCGCTGCCGTTGGTGAAGTCATGCAGCGAGGTGTAGGTCCATCTGCCGTTAGACGGCGTTAGTTTGAAGACTGCGCCATAGCCGTGCGCCCCGTCCGAGATGGACGTGCCATAAAGATTTCCCGCGCCATCCATTACCAGATTGCCGATCGGTCCCACTACGAGGCGCGGACCACCTGGGCCCGTCAAACTATACAAGTCGTTATAGATCCAGTTTCCATTTGAGTTCGCCAGCTCAAATACAGTACCGCCGTGGCCGGAGCCTCCAGCGCTGGTGGCGCCATAAATATTACCCTCCCGGTCCAGAACTACGCCCGCTTGAGGGAAGCTGCCGTCGCCGCCGTTGGTGAAATCGTAGAGATCGCTTTCGATCCAGCCCGATCCTGATGGCGTCAACTTGTAGACCGACCCGAACAGGTGGCTGCCGCCATTGAAGGTGGTGCCGTAGAGATTGCCGGCGTGGTCCATGGTCAAGCCGCTTCCCGGATAACCATAGGGGTGGTACAGCACGACTTCTTCCCAGTTGCTGGACTGATTCAATTGATAGATGATCCCGCCGTTGTGCAAACCGCCGCTGCTGGTAGCACCGTCGGCATTGCCGTTGTGGTCAAAGATCAGCGTACCCACCGGCCCGGCGCCGTCCGAGCCAGTAAAGCGATGCAGCACCGTCTCGATCCAGGGGCTGGACCCACTCAGGTTGTCCGCCAACGGAGGCCGCAGGTTGAAGACCGTGCCGCAACCCACACCATCACAAGTTCCGCCTCCAAAGTAAGTAGTGCTATAGAGGCCGCCGTCCGGGCCGAATACTACATTGGCGACCTGCGGGTTGGCTCCATCGTTGCCTCCCAAGAAACTGTAGAGTGGCGTCAGTGCCCAGCCTGAACTCGTGTTGGTGAGCCGGTACACCAGGCCACAGCCATTCGTCCCACAGTTTCCACCCGTATTGCCACCGAAGTTCGCTGTGCCGTAGAAGCTACCCGCGCCATCGTAGGTGAGGCCGGCCATGGGAGTGGCCCCGTTCTGGCCGCCGATGAAGTTGTAGATGACCGAATACGACTGCGCCTGCGCCGCTTGCGACAGGGCTGCCGCGACACTCAGCAGGAGCGCCAGGGCCGCGGCCGTAGCGAATAAACTGCGCCGCCGCGCAGATGAAGGATTGGTTGCGGCTGTTACTGCCCGCCGACCGTCATTGCAAGTGTGCTTCCGAAGCTGTTCGAGGCTTGCCATACTTCACCCCTTCTGCCAGAGACTTTAGTGCAAAGTAGGCCATCGATACAACTCCCACATTGTCAGATAGCATGTTGTCGCCCTGTCCGCAGGTGAATGGCTTACGGCTTGATCTCCCAGATGACGCCGCAGCCGTCGTCGCCGCCACAGGTGCCCTGGACTCCGCCGGCACTGGCCGTGCCGTAGAGATTGCCTTGGGAATCCAGCGCTACGCCCGCAATGGGGAACACGCCATTGCCGTCCTGCTGAAAATCGTACAAGTCGCTGCAGACCCAGTTGTTTCCCATACGTGTAGCTTTGAACACTTCGCCGGCACCGAATCCTCCGCCGGAATAAGTAGTGCCATAAAGATTGCCTTGACTGTCCAGAGTCAAGGCGCTCTGTGGCCCACTCATATTTGAGTAGCCTCGCAAACCGCACACGAGATTGTACGTCCATCCGCTGCCTGAGGGCGACAGCTCAAAAACCGCTCCCCCGCCTTCGCTGCCCCCGGTACTCGTTGAGCCGTAGAGATTACCCGCACTGTCGAAGATCAGACCTCCGAGCGGACTCGACCCCTCGCTGCCGCCGGTGAAGCTATAAAGAACCGTTTCTGTCCAACCCGACGACGAAGGCGACAGTTCAAAAACTCCGCCGTTATTGTCATAGCTCCACCACGTGCCGTAGAGATTTCCCGCGCTGTCCATGATCATTCCTGCATTTGTGTAATTGTCGAGCTGATAGATCGAGCTCTCGTTCCAACCTCCGCCCGATGGCGAAAGTTCGTAAATGGTTCCGTAGAGGCCGGTGCCGTAGAGATTTCCCGCGGCATCGAAGACGAGGCTGGTCTCGGGACCGCCAGAGTCGAAAGACGAGGTGAACTGGTAAATGAGGCTGTAATCCCAAAGGCAGAGCGCCGACTTGCAAGCCGTAGCGGGAGGCTGTAGCCGGAACAGGGCCCCACAGTACGACTGTCCCTCAAAGCACTCCAGCAGCCCTCCCGAGGAAGCGCTGCCATACAGGGCGCCGTCGGGGCCGAATGTCAGACCGCCGTAGTCAAGCGGGTTATACCCGTTACCGGCTTGCTGGCCAAAGTAATGCAGCGGACGGAGGATCCAGCCGGACCCGGAGGCCTTGAGCTGGAACAGCACGCCATAGCCGTAGGTTCCTCCATTCTCCGCGGTCCCATAAAAGTTTCCAGCCCGGTCCAGCACGAGCGTGCTTGTGGGGCGCTCGCCGTCGGAGCCACTGAACTTGTGAACGACGGTGTAAGTTTGTGCCTGCGCCGCGACAGCAGTCATAAGCAGGATAAAAAGCCCGACCGTTATCACCAGCCAAGCGCTTACTGAACCGCGACTCTGTCCTGAGCGGGTCATGACCATCCTCCACGAAGTGTACCGCTGTTTTTCCAGCGCTTCGGTTCTTCAACTCCGATGTTGTGGGATGCTTCTCTGAATTCCACCGGCAACCGACCACTGACAACTGACGACTCCTCTATGGCGTGATCTCCCAAATCACTCCGTAGCCATCGGCGCCGCCGCCGCCGGTCGTGCCGTACAGATTCCCGGCGCTATCGATGACGATTTGTCCTGATGGGAATGCACCGTCCGAGCCACTGAAGCTGTGCAGCCTGCTGAAGGTCCACCCATTCTGTGTGTGGGTCAACTTGAAGATGTACCCATCGCCGGTGATCGAATCGGCGCCATAGAGATTGCCGGCGGAGTCCATCGTCAAGGCGTCCGTGCTGTCCTCTCCGAAGTCGCCGTAGTCATAGAGCAGGGTGAAGTTCCATCCGCCGTTGGACGGGCTGAGCTCGTACACATTCGCGCTGGAGTTGCCACCCCCGGTATTGCCGGAGTTTGTACCGTAGAGGTTGCCCGACGCGTCGCGGATCACGCCGGAATATGGTGCGTAGCCATTGTTGCCGTTGAACTGAAACAGGACGCTCTCGTTCCAGCCATGTTGCGAGGGCTGTAGCTCCCAGACCTCGCCATAGAAACAGCCCATGTTCACGTTGCACTCGGCGGAGCTATATAGGTTGCCGGCCGGATCGATGGCCAATTGCCCGCCGGGGAACCCCTCGCTATTCGACCCGTTGATGTTGAAGGAATAAATCACGTTTTCAATCCAGCCCGCGCCGTTGCGAGAAAGCTCGTAGACAGCGCCGCCGTTGTATTGGCCGCCAGCGAAGGTAAGGCCATACATGTTTCCCGCCGAGTCAAAGGTGACGCGGCTGGAAGGACCCGATCCATCAGACTGACCGCTGAACTGATGTAGCAAAGTCTCCTGCCAGTCGCATCGGAAGCCGGCACACGTAGTGGGCGGCGGCGCGACCCGATAAACATTTCCGCACGAGCCGTTTAAACCATCGCAGCCGCCGGGGCCGTCGCTCAGGCCATAGAGCGCGCCGTCGGGCCCGATGGTGACGCCAAACGTGGGATTGGCTGTGCCGTCGTGAGCGTCAAAATCGTAAAGCGGCCTGAGAATCCATCCCGCCCCGGCGTGCGCCAACTCAAAGACGCCACCGCAGCCGGTAGTTCGGCCGAAGTTTTCGCAGCCATAGATCTGGTTACCGCCGGCCGACGTAGTGCCGTAGAGGTTCCCGTTGCGATCGATGGTCAGGCCATCACTGGGAGCCGCGCCGTCCCGGCCGCTGGTGAAGTTATGCAGCACTTGAAAGGTCTGCGCCTGGGCAGCGATAGCCGTTACCAGCAGGACGACAAGGCCGGCAATTCCCTTCAGCCGAGCGATTCCTGAGCAGCGATACTTTTCTACGCGCGCCATAACAACTCTCCTTTGCGAACCGGCAATTCCTAATTCAAATATCCCCGATCTTGATATCCCACACTGTGAGATATAAGCCAAGTGCCTACTGACAACTGCCTTAGGGCGTGATCTCCCAGATAGTGCCGCAGCCGTAGGTGCAATAGCCGCCCCCGCCGTAGTAGGCGACGCCGTACAAGTTGCCGTTGCTGTCGATTGCCACGGTGTCGATCGGCCCACCTCCGTCGCTGCCGCCGCTGAAGTAGTAGAGAGTTGACAGCGTCCAATTACTTCCCGAGTGCGTCACCTTGAAAACTGAGCCGGCAGTACCGCCAGCATAGGTCACGCCATAAAGATTGCCGGCAGCGTCGAAAACGAGCGTGCCGGGGTAGGAATATTCACTCTGAAAGGAAGCGAGCACGTTGTATGTCCACGAGGCGCCTTGCGGAGACAATTCGAAGACCGTTCCACCATCGTCATACGCTCCGCCCAGGGAGGTCGTGCCATAAAGATTGCCGGACTGGTCAAACACCAGTCGGCCATTCGGAGCTCCCCCGTCTTCTGTGCCGTGAAAGGCATACAGATTGGTCAAAGTCCATCCCGACGCTGAGGGCGACAATTCAAAGATGGTGCCATAGCCATAGGGGCCGTCGAGGCCTGTCGTACCATAGAAATTGCCGGACGAATCGGAGATGAGGCCGTTGGGATAAGCGCCATTGGGATACTCGGTGAAAATCTGCATGACGTTTTCCGTCCAGCTATCTCCCGAAGGTGTCAACTGGTAAGCCACTCCGAGGCCACCGCCGCCCGAGCCAGTCGTGCCATAGATGTTGCCGGCCTGGTCGAAGATGACAGGAGCGTCCGGTTGAGCGCCATCGGCGCGCTCATCGAAGGCATATAACAGTGTCTTCTCCCAAGGGCAGGACACCGAGTGGCAAAACGAGGCGGGAGGTCTCAGCCTGAAAACAGTTCCACATCCGTTAGGCGTACAGTTGCCGCCCCCGCCGAGCTCGGTCGAGCCGTAAATGGCGCCACTCTGATCGAGTGTGAGTCCGGCCCGTGGGTTCTGGCCGTCATTGCCCCCCTGAAAGTCATACAGCGAACTCAGGACCCATCCTGAGCCGCGGTGAGAGAACCTGAAGATTGTGCCGTTCGAGGCCGCTCCCGTACCGGAGTACGTCGGGCCATACAGGTTTCCTGCCCGGTCGAGCGTAGGTACGGCAATCGGACCCGACCCGTCAGGACCGGTGAAGGTGTGCAGCACAGTGAAAGTCTGCCCCTGGGCTTCGGTGGCAATCACGATCATCAAGGTTGCGATGGCGATTGCCGCTACCGTCATCCACAAGTCCACGCTGATGCTCCACTTCCGGCATTGCTCTGGGCGTTGCATGGTTTTTCTTCCCGCTTTCTACTGAATTCGCCACTATTCCTGAACAATCCACGTCCCGCATTTGTGGGATAACGCCGACTGGCGGCTGTCTACAACCAGCCTTACGGCGTGATCTCCCAAATGACCCCTTGTCGGTTTGCGCCGCCCAAGGAGGCTGTGCCATAAGCGTTTCCCTGCGCATCGAAGGCCACGTTGCTGAAGGGTGTGCTGCCGTCGAGGCCTCCGGTAAAGTTGTGCAGCACGGTTTCCGACCAGCCATTGCTGCCCGGCGTCAGTTCGAAGATAGTGCCCCATCCGCAACATCCGGTTTCAAACGTCGTACCCCAAAGATTGCCGTTCGCGTCCACGCTCACGGGAGCGACCAGTACCGATCCGCCGTTGCCGTGCCCGCTGAAAGACCAGGGTATCGAGAAGCTCCAGCCTCCACCGCCGGGGCTCAACTCAAAGACCACGCCTTCTCCGTTTGGACCGCCATCGAACGTCGTCCCATACAGGTTGCCCTGGCGATCGAAGATCAGAGGAGCTTCAGGCTCGTATCCGTCATCTCCGTCGAAGGAATGCAGGATGGTCTCCGTCCAGCCAGAACCGTAAGGAGTGAGCTCGAAGGCGGTGCCCTGAGTGTGCAGCCCGCCGAGGCTGGTGGTGCCGTAAAGGTTTCCAGCCTGATCGATGACCATGCCCGCGCTCGGAGCCTCTCCATCGCCGGTTTCGTAATCAAACACGTGCACTATGGTCCTGACCCAGTACCCGTTGTTGGGCGTCAACTCGACCGCATAGCCCGAGAAATACATGCCGCCATTGCGTGCGGTTGTATAGAGATTGCCGGCCTGATCGAAGACAACTTCGCCGACCAGAATCGCGCCGTTGTCTTCGTTGGCACGATAAAGAACAGTTTCCGTCCAGGGACAAACGAAAGCCTTGCAGACAGAAGCTGGCGGTTGCAGGCGGAAGACCGTACCACACCCGTCGTACCCGTAATAGCCGCAATTTCCGCCGCCTCCGGCGCTGGTCGTACCGTACAGGTTTCCGTCCGGCCCAATGATGACTCGCGCACTGGGACCGGCTCCATCGCTGCCTCCCTGAAAACTGTAGAGCGACCGGACTAGCCAACCCGAACCCGCACGCTCCAGCTTGAAGACAGTCCCGAAGCCGCTGCCTCCTGACCAGGTTGTGCCGTAAAGATTTCCCGCCTGGTCCACTGTCAGGCCCGTCATCGGGTCGCCGCCGTCGCTCCCCCCGGTGAAGTTGTGAATGACTTGAAATGTCTGCCCCTGCGCTTCGGTTGCCATCACGATGAACAAGGTTGCACAGGCGATTGCTGCTACCGTCCTCCACAAGTCGACGCTGATGCTCGACTTCCGGCAGTCTTCTCTGGGTTGCATCATGATTCATTGTCCTCTTCAGGGCCAGCCGTCTTCAGTCGCATTTCCTTCCAGGTTTCGAAACCGATCACTACGCGCAGCCCAAACGGGCTGCGTGCTGTCCTCTATTTCCTCCACCCCCTACCGCAAGTCAACTTAATTCCACATTACGGTGTAACCTGTTGCAGACAATGTAAATAAGCGTTCATCATCAGTTGCCTTTTGACTAAACTGTGATAACATTTGTGGCCATCATGGCCCCAGCTGCTCCCGCCAGCCCATGGATTCCGCCTGACTTCCCGCAGGAGCGAAGCCTACATGCGACCCCCATGGTGCGCTTCGGACCCTACGAGCTTGACCTGGAATCGGGAGACCTGCGCAAGTTCGGGTACCGGATCAAGCTACAGCCAAAATCCTTCCTGGTGCTTCGGGCCCTGCTTCACGCTCCAGGCGAGATGGTCACCCGCGAGGAACTGCGAGCGCAGCTGTGGCCGGAAAACACCTTTGTGGAGTTCGAGTCCAGTCTCAATGTTGCCGTCAGGCGATTGCGAGAGGCCCTGAGCGACGAGGCGCAAGGCCCCACCTACATCGAAACCGTGCCGAAGCACGGCTACCGCTTCATTGGCTTGCTGGAGCCCCAAGCCGTTACCGCGCCACCCTATCTAGTGCCCACGCTGGCCCGTCAAGCAGGCGACTCCGCATCCGCCCTCGACTTGCCGGTGGGCGGCGTCCAAACTGTGCCGCACCGATGGTGGAGGCTGTTGCTGCCGGCCGTGGCGCTGCTGCTGATCGCCGTGGCACTTGGTCACTTCTGGTGGAAGCGTGGCCCGGGAGTTTCGGCACGGCCTGTAGCGTCCTCAATTGCGGTGTTGCCCTTTGTCGACATGAGTCCGGAGAAGAACCAGCAATATTTCTCCGACGGCTTAGCCGAAGAGCTTCTCAATCACCTGGCCAAGACGCCGGGATTGCGGGTCGCCGCGCGCACCTCGTCTTTCCAGTTGCGCGACAAGAGTGCCGATCTGCGAGACATCGGGAAGAAACTGGGTGTAGCAGCCATCCTGGAAGGCAGTGTCCGCAAGGAAGGCAAGCGCGTGCGGATTGCTGCCGAACTGGTGAAGGCTGAGGATGGGTTTCAGCTTTGGTCGGGCACCTATGATCGCGACCTGAACGACGTTTTCGCGGTACAGGACGATATCGCACGCGCCATCACGGGCGAGCTCAAATTGCGATTGCTCAACGCCGGCAGCAGTAGTGTCCCGCAGCGCGCGATAAGCGCCGAGGCCTATAACGCATACTTACAGGGGCGATATTTCTACGAACGCCGCACCCATGACGACCTCACCCGCGCGTACGAATATTTCCAGCAGGCAGTGAAGCTGGATCCGAATTACGCGCGCGCCTGGGCGGCGCTGGCGTGGGTGCTGATCACCCGCGGCGAAGGTGGCGACGGCGCGACCTTTGAAGAGGGCTATCGCGACGGCAGGACAGCTGCGGAAAGAGCGCTCCAACTCGATCCCGGGTTGGCCGAGGCTCATGCCGCCATTGGCCGCATCAAGCGTGGTTACGAGTGGGATTGGGCAGGCGCGGACGCAGCCTTCCAGAAAGCCCTGGCGCTGGAGCCGCAGAATTCCGTGGTGCTGCTGGGGGCATCGAGTTTGCAGGCCAGCCTTGGCCACTTTGATGAGGCGGTTGCACTCAATCGCAGGGCAGTGGAAATCGACCCTCTCAGCGTGACCGCACATGTCGCCCTGGGAATGCATGCCTACTACGCGGGCCAGCAGGAGTTGGCCATTGATGCCTATCAGAAGGCTCTGGCCATCAGTCCCGACGGGCCCGAGGCGCATTACTTATTAGGCTTGGTTTATCTGGCGCAATCAAGACCGCAGCAGGCGCTCGCGGAATTCGAAAAGAACCATCTCAACAGCGAGCGCGCCGTCGGACAAGCCCTGGCGTACAGCGCGCTGGGTAAAAAGACAGAAGCAGACGCGGCCTTGCAGCAACTCATCAATGCCTACCATGAGCAGGCGGCCTATCAGATCGCCGAAGTCTATGCCTTTCGCGGAGAGGCCGACCGCGCGTTCGAGTGGCTCGGAATAGCCCGCTCCTACAAAGATGCCGGACTGGCGGCCATCAAGGGCGATCCTCTGCTGAAAAATCTTTATCGCGATCCGCGGTTCGGGACATTCCTGCGAAAGATGGGCTTGCCGGCGTAGGGTTATTGCCCTGGAAAAGTGAGGCAGAGCAGGCCCCTCGAGGATGTTGACAACTTACTTGACATACGCGGTGATCGCAAACAATACTGGCGCGGTTCGACTTGAAGCGTGAATCCAGCGGTGATCGCATGAAGAAGTCCACTAAGAAAAAGCCTGCCGGCAAGAAAATCCCCACGAAGAAAAAGAGCGCTGCGCGTCCGGCGAAGCGCGCAATGGTTAAGGAGGCGCGAACCAAACCCAAGGTTTCCGCCTCGAAGGCATCCGCGGCGAAGGTGTCTGCGGCTGCGCCCGCCGCCGACGGCAAACTCAACTTCAACCACGCCATGATCTACGTTAAAGATGTGGAGCGCGGCATTAACTTCTACCGCGGCTGGCTGGGCTTTAAGCTCATCGAAGACTTCCGCTATGAGGGCAAGCCGGTCTATGCACGATTGCGTGCGCCGGGCGGCGAAGGCACCATCGCGTTGCACCAGGCCGGCCCAGGTGCTTCCATCGCCAGCGAGGGCGTGCGCCTGTACTTCGAAGTGCGCGACCTCGACGACTTCTGCCGCAGTCTACAAAAGCGCGGCTTCTACTTCACTCAATTGCCGACCCTGATGCCCTGGGGCTGGCGTCATGCTTATCTCAACGATCCCGAAGGGCACGAGATCAGCCTGTACTGGGCCGGCGAAAACCGTATGCAGAAGACCGTGATGAAGGCTGCACGCGAGGCCGGCACAGCGTAATCCGCCGCTATTGTTGGTGGCGTGGCGAGTCATCGGAGTCATTCGATCATAGTGGTCATATGTCTCACAGAAGGCGAGCCGGTATGCGCTCGGCTGACTTGGGCACGAAGCGTCTGCCCTAGCTCGAAGTGTTGACGCCATTTCTTCTCATATGTTCAAAGGAGGAATCCGGTGAAAACTATACAAATCTGGAACTGCCACACGTTGGTCACGGCGATGTGTACAGCAATCCTAATAATGCTCGGGGTAGGCCTTCCCCCAGCGCAGGCTCAGACGTACAAGGTTCTGCACAACTTCAGTGGTCCACCTTCCGACGGAGGCCCTTCTGACGCCGGACTGGCCTTTGATAGTCAAGGAAACCTCTATGGCACGACCGAACTTGGCGGAAGCGGCACCTGTTATGGCGCTGGTTGCGGCACCGTTTTCAGAATGACACCGCAATCCAACGGCACCTGGACGGAGCAGGTCATCCACAACTTCCAGGGAACGGATGGACTATACATTTATTCCCCGGTCGTCCTTGACAGCCAAGCAAACGTCTATGGGACCACGTCGCAATGCACTTCGGGATGCTACGGAACAGTATTCGAGCTGACACCGAGCGCAGGCGGCACTTGGACGGAATCGATACTGAAGTCGTTTACGAATCCCAGGTTGGATGGAGCCGATCCCACCGGCGGATTAACTTTCGATGGCGGCATTTTGGCTGGAACAACCTCGGGCGGCGGTCCTGGGGGGATGGGGAACGTATTCGGCTTGTCTGGCCCGGATTATTCGACGTTCAATGTGCTCTATTCATTTACTGGCGGGCTGAACGCCCTCGGCGACGGGGGTCCCATCTATGAGACGTTGACCGCCGACAGCAGTGGAAACCTCTACGGCACGAACACTGCTGGGTACTCCTGGCCAGCGGATGTCTTCAAGCTGACTCTCCATAACGGCCAATGGACCCGGACGATTCTCTTTCAATTTACAAACGGAACCGACGGTGCGGGCCCGTCTGGTGGTGTGGCGATCGACGCTGCGGGCAATCTATACGGAACGACTTTTGACGGTGGGCCTTATTCCTACGGCGTGGCTTACAAGTTGTCGCCGAATTCGAACGGCACATGGACCTACAGCATGATTTATGCGTTCAGGGGATTCCCCGACGGCGAAGACCCCTATGCTGCGCCGATTGTTGATGCAGATGGCAATGTGTATGGCACGACGCCGTTTGGTGGAGTATACGGATTAGGCAGGGTTTTCAAACTAACACCGACGCAGCACGGTGAGTGGACCGAGACAGCCCTGTACGATTTCCAAAACTCTACAACCGGCGACGCGCCCCAGGCTGGAAGCCTGCTGCTGGATTCCGCCGGCAATCTATACGGAACGGCGGAAGGCGGCACGCACGGATTTGGCGTGGCTTTTGAAATCACACCGTAAGTCCGGGCGCGTCGATACCAGATCGGCGGCTTTCACGGCAGCCACCAGGGTAGTTATTGCCGGCCTGACGCATTCTGAACGATGGTTCTGCCGGGAAGCAAGAACGGATTTACCGAAAACCGGTTGGATCCGGATGCGATAACTCCAGCGGTTTTGCTGCTGTCGAGTTGACCCGGCTGCGCACGCGGCCTACCATAACCGCCAGCGGGACCGAGGCCCTAAGGCATGGTCGGCGAGACAGTCTCCCACTATCACATCGTGGGGAAACTCGGCGGTGGTGGAATGGGGTTGGTTTATGACGCGGAAGACACCCGTCTGGGCCGCCACGTCGCGCTGAAGTTCATTCCAGAAAATCTCGTCAACGACCGCAAAGCGCTGGAGCGCTTCGAGCGCGAGGCCAAAGCTGCCTCGCAGTTAAACCATCCCGGCATCTGCACTATCTACGACATCGAAGACATGAACGGCCTGCCCTTCATCGTGATGGAGAAGCTGGAGGGCATGAGTCTGAAGGACCGGCTGCGCGGCGCGCCGATGGACGTCGAAGAGATCCTCGACATCGCCATCCAGGTAGCCGATGCGCTGGCTGCGTGCCATGCCAAAGGAATCATTCATCGCGACATTAAGCCGGCGAACATCTTCGTCACCACAACCGGACAGGTCAAGATACTGGACTTCGGGCTGGTCAAGTTGTCGCGTGATCTGTGGAGCGGCGAGCCTGTGAACCAAGACCTGTCGGAGGCAGGAGACATCTTCGGCACCGCGGTCTACATGTCGCCGGAGCAGGCGCGTGGCGAAGAGCTGGATGCGCGCAGCGATCTGTTCTCGCTCGGGGTTGTGATTTACCAGATGGCCACCGGCCAGAAGCCATTTGCCGGCGCGAACTCCGTGGTCACTCTGGAGGCGGTGCTCACCAAGAAGCCCATTCCTCCCCTGAAGCTGAATCCCAAGCTCCCACCCGATCTTGAGGGGATCATTGGCCACGCGATGGAGAAGAACCGCTCCCATCGTTATCCCGACGCGCTTGTCCTGAAAGCCGATCTGCAAGCTCTGAAGAAAGAGACTGATCCCAGCCTGAGCGCCAGCGGGCGCACACGCCCCGTCTTCCCGTATCGCATTGCGACCAGCACCTTCCAGACTACCAGCCGCTGGCAGACCTACCTTCTGTTGGCGGTAAGCGCAGTGCTGCTGATGGTGCTCACGCTGGCGGGCTTGTGGTGGTTCAAGCATCGTGCCGGAGGGACGGGCGCCAGGAACACCATCGCCGTGCTGCCGTTGCAGAATGTAAACGGCGACATCAGCGTGGACTTCCTGCGCTTCGCGCTGGCGGATGAGATCGCAAAAGTGCTGTTCTATTCGCGCACATTGGACGTGCGTCCTTCTTCCCTGACACAGAAGTACGCTGCCAACGACCCCGATCCCCAGAAAGTTGGGAGGGAGTTGAGGGTTGCCACAGTGCTGACTGGGCACTTCCTGAAACAAGGCGAGAATCTGCTGGTCACGCTGGAAGCGATTGACGTGCGCGATAACCGACTGCTGTGGCAGTCCAGCTTTACCGCCCCGGCGCAGGACCTGATCGCGCTGCAATCCAACATGGCCGCGCAGATACGCCAAGGCCTGCTGCCGACCCTGGGCGTTACCGGCGGAATCGTGGCTACCGGCAGTCGTCCCAAGAATCCCGAGGCCTACGATCTGTACCTGCATGCCCTGGCATTGCCTCACGATCCAGGACCGAATAAAGACGCGATCGCGGTGTTGCAGCAAGTTGTGCGGATGGACCCGGACTACGCTCCCGCGTGGGAGGAATTGGGACTGCGGGCTTACTGGGACACCACCTACTCCGACGGCGGAGAGACTGCGTTCCAGCTTTCCAACACCGCGTGCGAGCGGGCGCTGGCACTGGATCCCAATCTCACGATTGCCGCCGGTCAGCTGATCACCAACCGGGTGGAGCGCGGCGAGTTGGGCAAGGCCTACGAGGCTGCGCAGGCACTGGTAAACCGGCGCCCCGAAAGCGCCCAGGCCCACTTCGTGTTGAGCTATGTTTATCGTTACGCCGGAATGCTGGAGGAAGCTACGAAGGAATGTAATAGCGCGATCGGGCTGGATCCAGCCAACTATATTTTCCGCTCCTGCGCGTGGCCCTTCATGGAGCTGGGCAAGACCGATCGCGCCGCAGACTTTATCCGGTTGGACGCCGGCTCGGAGTGGGCGAACTACGTTGCGCCCTCGCTGCTGTTGCGCGAGGACAGGATTCCGGAAGCGCGCGAAGCCGTGAAGCGTATGCCGGCGGCGCCGCGCTATCATCGCGACTTGCTGGAGTCTTGTCTGGGGCTGCGACCGGCATCCGAGCTGGACCGCATTGCCCACGAGTCGGAGACCAGCTTTCCCGCCGATCCCGATCCTGAGACCTGGTACTACGAAGGAGCGCTGTTTGCTTATTGCGGGAAAACCCAGGCCGCGGTCCACTTGCTGCAAAGCGCCATCCAGAATAATTATTGTTCTTACTCCAACCTGCTCAACGATCCTCTGCTGGCGAAGTTTCGCGCCGATCCCGCCATCGATAAGCTGTTGACCTCAGCCCGCGAATGCCAGGAAGCGGTGCGCAGCGCGGCCGCCGGACAGGGAAAATGAGGCCGCATTTTCGCCCTCTTTGCGTGCTATAATAGGCAGTGCTCCCCCGAGAGGTAATATCCTTAGTTTGCAATGACTTGCAGATAATTTGCCGGCGCTTCAAAGAGCATCGGCAAGGCCAAATCTGCGCCTGCAAAATCGGAGCCTGACAAGACCTCTCGTTCCCACTTCTTCAAGAACGGCGAACGAGTGGGGCACCCGAGCGTTATTGAAACATAAGTTTTAGGAAGGAGCGGGCTCGAAGCTAGTAGCTCGAAGCTCGCAGCTAACATGCCTGACGATCCGAACCAGCAACTACCGCTCGACAACGTCGTCCCCGGCGGCAACATACAGCCCGTCAACATTGAAGACGAGATGCGCCGCTCGTATCTCGACTACTCGATGTCGGTGATCATCGGACGCGCGCTCCCCGACATCCGCGACGGATTGAAGCCGGTGCATCGCCGCATCCTTTACGCCATGCACGACATGGGCGTGCTGCACAATCGCAAGCACATGAAGTGCGCCGGCGTCGTCGGCGAGTGTTTGAAGAAGTATCACCCACACGGCGACAGCGCTGTCTACGACGCGATGGTGCGTCTGGCGCAGCCCTGGAGCCTGCGCTATCCGTTGATCGATGGCCAAGGCAACTTTGGTTCGGTCGATGGCGATCCGCCCGCAGCTTACCGGTACACCGAGTCGCGCCTCACCGAGATTGCCGAAGAGTTGCTGGCCGATATCGACAAGGACACCGTCGACTTCGTCGCCAATTTTGACGACACCACGGTCGAGCCGGTTGTGCTCCCTACGCGAATTCCCAATCTGCTGGTCAATGGCTCGAACGGCATTGCCGTCGGCATGGCGACTAACATCCCGCCACATAACCTGACAGAGATTGTGGATGGCGCCATCACCCTGGTGAATAATCCCCACGCCACGCTGGCCGACATTCTGAAGTTCGTCCAGGGCCCCGACTTCCCCACCGGCGGCTTCATTCACGGCCGCAGCGGCATCATGGAAGCCTATCGCACGGGCCGCGGCCGCTTCCTCATGCGCGCCAAGGCTGCCATCGAGCACGTCACCAAGGACAAAGAGGCGATCATCGTCACCGAGATCCCTTACCAGGTCAACAAGGCGAACATGATCAAGCACATCGCCGAACTGGTGAACAACAAGGTCATCGACGAGATCAGCGATGTGCGCGACGAGAGCGATCGCGACGGCATGCGCATTGTCATCGAGCTGAAGCGCGGCTGCGAGCCGCAGATTGTGCTCAACCAGCTCTTCAAGCACACGTCGATGCAAGAAAGCTTCAGCATGATCTTCCTGGCCGTGGTCAACAACCAGCCCAAAGAAATGGGACTGGTGCAGGCCCTCCAGCACTTCGTCGATCATCGCATCGACGTGGTGCGGCGCCGCACGGCCTATTTGCTGATGAAGGCGCGCGAGCGCGAGCATGTTCTCGAGGGCTATCAGGTTGCGCTGGATCGCGTCGATGACGTGATCCGCATCATTCGCGGCAGCGAGAATCGCGCCGACGCACGCACTAACCTGGTCGACTACTTTACCGGCAAGACGGTCAGCGTATCGGAAGGAAAGTCGGCGAAGACGGCGACGCTCAAAGGTGTAACGCCGACTACGCTCACGACACCGTTTGACACGTTGCAAGCCGACGCCATCCTGGAATTGCAACTCCACCGCCTGACGCGACTGTCGATCGACGAAATCGTGAAGGAACTCACCGAGGTCCGCGGACGCATCGCCGAGTACGAAGCGATTCTGGGCAGCGAGAAGAAGCTGCGCAGCGTGATCGTCAAGGAACTGGAAGAGGTCAAGAAGAAGTACGGCGACGAGCGCCGCACCCAGATCCAGGACGAAGCTGCCGAGATCAACCTGGAAGACCTGATCGCCGACGAGCAGGTTGCGGTGACGGTGAGCCACTCCGGCTACCTGAAGCGCACGCCCATCTCGACCTATCGCCAGCAGCGGCGCGGCGGCACGGGCCGCAAAGGCATGAGCACGCGCGAGGAGGACTTTGTCGAGCGCTTGTTCGTCGCCTCTACCCACGACTACATTCTCATCTTCACCAACACCGGGCGCGTCTACTGGCTGAAGGTGTACGAGATCCCCGAAGTGAGCGCCGCAGGCAAGGGCAGGGCCATCGCCAACCTGGTGGCGTTGCAGCCGGGCGAAAGCGTGCGCGCAGTGCTCACCATCCGCGATCTGGAAGAAGAGGACCGTTACGTTTTCTTCGCCACTCGCAACGGGACGGTGAAGAAGACGGCGCTGAAAGACTTCAGCAATGTGATGTCGCGCGGTATCATCGCCATTGGCATTGAAAAGGAAGACGAATTGGTCGCGGCCAGTTGCACTGATGGCAACCAGATCGTTTTCCTGGCGACGCATGATGGTAAGGCGATCCGCTTCGAAGAAGACAACGTGCGATCGATGGGCCGTCCCGCCTTTGGCGTGCGCGGCATGCATCTGGAGCGTGGCGACTACATCGTGGGCATGGCGGTCACGCCCAAGGAACGTAAGAAGACGAAAGGCAGCGACGATCAGGAAGCGAGCCTGATTCTCTCGGTCACCGAGCAGGGCTATGGCAAGCGCACCGACGTGGACGAATACCGTCTGACCTCGCGCGGCGGTAAGGGCGTGATCAACGTCAAGACAACCGCGCGCAATGGCAAGGTCGTCTCCATCATGCTGGTGAACGAGCAGTCGGAGGTGATGGTGATCAGCCAGTTTGGCAAGATCATCCGCATCGACAGCAAGAACATTCGCGAGTGCGGACGTTCGAGCCAGGGCGTGCGCCTGCTGCATCTGGAAGAAGGCGACCGCCTGGCTGCAGCGTCGGTCATCCCGCCGGAAGAAGTTACGGAGAACGGCGCCGGGGAAACGGGAACGCTGGTGCAGTAACATTGTGGTTCCGTCGCTTGCTGAATGGGGCCGGCCATTGCAGAGCGGCGTGGCTGGCTAATTTGCTGACCGCTAGTTGAACCATGAACGAGTCGTTTTCGACAAGAACGCCTTGCTTAGTTCTAGCGCTCACGCTTTTGCTCGGTTGCGTATTCTTGCCATCGGCTGCGGCGCAATCGTGCGGCTCGCAAGGCATCGCCGTCCAGGTGCTCGGCTCCGGTGGGCCGGAGCTGCAAGACAAGCGCGCTTCCAGCAGCTATCTGGTGTGGGAGAACGGGCAGGCGCGGGCCGTGATTGATGCTGGTGGCGGAAGCGCTCTCCGCTTTGGCGAGAGCGGAGCGCAAATGTCCCAACCGGACGTGATTTTCTTCAGTCACTTCCATGTCGATCACAGCGGCGACTTTCCCGCACTGATCAAGTCTTCCTGGTTCGAAGATCGCAAGCGTCCACTGCCGATCTACGGGCCGCCCGGCAATGACTTCATGCCTTCCACCACCGAGTTTGTGTCCGATTTCTTCGGAGACAAGCATGGCGCTTATCGCTATCTCAGCGAGCTGCTGGTGCCAGGAGAAGAAGGCAGCTACAAGATGCAGCCCCACAATGTGGTCGCGGGCCAAACTCCCGTGCCGGTATTTCGCAATGGCGAGCTCGCCGCCTCCGCGGTACGCGTTTTTCACGGCGGAGTTCCGGCATTGGCCTGGCGCATCGAGGCCGGCGGCAAGGTCATCGTGTTTAGCGGAGATACCAATGGCGAGGGTGAGGGCCTTGTCCGCCTGGCGAGGAACGCCGATTTGTTTATCGCGCACAACGCTGTACCGGAGGGAGCCACCGGAATCGAAAGGCGCCTGCATATGCCTCCGTCGGTGATCGGACAAATCGCGGCGGAGGCCCAGGTGAAGCACCTGGTTTTGTCTCATCGCATGCTGCGAACGTTGGGGAAGGAAGATCAGACGCTATCGGAGATCCGGAAAACATATTCCGGCCCCGTAACCTTCGCCAACGACCTTGATTGTTTTCCCGTCAAATAGGAGTTGGCTGGCCGACCGGAGGGCGTCCCACGCAAGCTGCCGTTGCTGGACGGGGAAAAGCTGCGACTACTGGATGACGTGGATCCGGACGCCCAACTTCAGCTTGCTCCAGGTCTTTTCGACAGTGAAGATGGGGGCCTTGAGCGCCATCCCGAGAGCCATATTTGCGGGCTTGTGCCATTCCCTCGTTCCTCCCCGCGCTGTTTTGTTCCCTCCGAAAATAAGACTTGACAGGCACCGCGCAACTATATATAACTTAGTAGTTATATAAATGAGTGCTTATATATGACATCCCCCGGCCACCTCGACACCACGTTCTCCGCCCTGGCCGATCCCACGCGGCGGGCCATTCTCGCCAGGCTGGCAACGGGCGAAGCTTCGGTCAACGAACTGGCCGAACCCTTCGACATGAGCCAGCCGGCAATCTCCAAACACCTGCGCGTTCTGGAGCGCGCGGGGCTCATTTCACGCAGCCGCGATGCGCAGCGCCGGCCCTGCCGCATCGAAGCTGGGCCGCTGGCTGAGGCCAACCAATGGCTGGAGCGCTATCGCCAGATATGGGAGGCCAACTTCCAGCGGCTGGACGCGTTGCTGGAAGTGATGAAGGCCGAAAGAAAAACCGCTTACAAGAACAATGTCAGAACAATCAAGCAACGAAACACAAGGAGACACGACCGATGAAAAATGTTGGGAAGATGACACTGGATGCGCCCGGCGACCGGGAGATCGTGATGACACGCGTTTTTGACGCTCCCCGGCAACTGGTCTTCGACGCCTACACGAAGCCCGAACTACTGCAACGCTGGCTCACCGGCCGGCCAGACCATAGCATGCCGATCTGTGAGATCGATCTGCGCGTGGGCGGCGCCTACCGCTATGTGTGGCGCGGTCCGGATGGGATGGAGATGACGAGCCGAGGCGTCTTTCGCGAGGTGGTCGTGCCGGAGCGCGTAGTGGTGACGGAGAGATTCGAGCCGACCTGGTATGAGGGCGAGGCGCTTAACACGACGACGTTCATTGAACAGGGCGGAAAGACCACTGTAACTCTCACCATGCAGTGTGCCTCGAAGGAAGTCCGCGACGGCATCCTGAAGTGCGGCATGGAGCGCGGCGTAGCTTTCAGCTTCGACCAACTGGAAGAGATGCTGGCCTCATTGCCGGAATTCACGGCTTCGAAAGTCCGGGCTTAGAGCGGGCTCGCGACAGCAAAAAAAGGGCGCAGCTAAAGCTGCGCCTTTTCAATGTGGTGCTTGAGGCTACTGCGTCAAGCGCAAAAGAACCTCTGCCGCAATGTCATTGAATGCGGCGTTCAGGTCAGCCGTACAGGTCGCGCCGGGACAGGCCGATATCCAGAAAAAATGTCCCTGTGGTTGTCCTAGAATATAAGTTGAGTAGCTGGGGTCATTGGCAAGTTGTGCCAGGAAAGCCTGCGTCGTTGAACTTACGCTAGGACCCAAGCCGATGGTGAAAATGTATGTGGGGACGGGGCTCTCCGTACGCATAGCATAGGCGCTTTTAATAGCGCGGTACTGGGTCTCAGCGGTGACATTGGTGCGCGTAAATGTCGTCTGTAACCCCGTCTGCTGAGACAGGAATGTGGTTACATTCTGTCCCGTAGCATCCTTGCAAATGTCGCCGGCTGCGTCGTAGGGGAATCCAGTGGTCGAGCTACAACCGTTGTTGCACGTGCCCCACTCACTGATATGACCCGACTCATTCGTGCAGTTGTTGTCTGATGCATCCGGGCTGCAGGTAGGATCCAGGAAGCCTACAGTCGTGCCCGAGTCGTACCCTCCGTAATCGATGAGGGTCAGATTATTGTTGGTCGTACCCCCGCAATGAAAGTTGTCCTGCACGGCGTTCATCAGGCCGTCGGTGAAATACACCAGAACTTTAATTGCATTCTCCCCCGGATTGATCGGAACGCTGTTGTTCTGGACATCGGCTAAAGACATTGGGGCACCTATGGTGGAATTCAGGAGGGTTCCGGTACCCGCGCCCGTGCCGAAGGTGCCGCCGCTGAACACCATGCTGGAGACATCATTGCTAATCGGTGTTTGGAAGCCGGTAGCGATGGGAAAGTCTATCCGTGCGTTGGAAGAGAAGCTCAGCAGCGCAACTTTGTCCAAAGAGTTATCGAACTTGTCGACGAACAGCGGGACAGCATTTACCAGCGCCGTTTCGCCACCATCCGAGGTCATGGAGCCTGAGCGGTCCAGCACGATGGACATGATCAGCTTGCCCCGAGTTGCCACGGCAGTGTCAGCTACCGGCACGGTTGCCCAATTCGAGAGGTACCGCATGAAATAAGTGTTGACGTTAACCGTAGCCGTTACCTGTACCTGCTGGTCACCGGATGAGTTGACCGGGAAGGTAATGGTGGGCGTGGGCGCACCGGCACCGTAATTGGCGGCAAACATATCGGCGGCCAAGGTCGAAGCGGTCGCCTGGGCTGCAGGAGTGTTGCTCCCCAGGTTCTTCATGCCGGTGAGAACAGCGCCATCCACGGACGTTCCGAGCTTGGCCTTTACGACATAAAGGTTTCCCGCGTCGATGGCGAATCCCGCAAACAGGATAAGGATCGGCACAACGAGAGCGTAGATAATTATGGTCTGCCCGCGCTCGCTCTTCACAATGTTGGCATTACGCATATTCATACCCCTCGTTCCGTCGTTCAGTAGTACGCCACGGAGTACAGATCGGATGGCAACACGTTATTTCCCAGCCATGCCGGTAATGGCGTGATGGTGGTGAAGCTGTAGTAGAACTCAGTCGCAAAAACGGACGATCCCGTGCCTTCCGTGGTCAGCGCGTTAATCGCCGCTTGTGGGATGGAAGCATTCCCGGTTGAGCAACCCGTTGTTCCGGAGACGCAGCCTACTTTACTTTTGCACGAAGCTCCAGTGAGCCCACCGCCCGTAGCTTGGGCGACGACCTGCGGAGTTCCGGCGCCCAGGTTGCTAACCTGGCTGATGATTACGCACCCGCTAGTGCTCATGTGTAAGTCATTTCCGGCGTCTGCAATCACGATTGACACCGCTTGAGACGGGCTGGTGGTCTGACGGGAAGCCAGGCTGGAACCCTCTCCAACGAGGTTCTTCATTACCTGAACGTCGTAGATGGCTCTGCCGAAGTCAATGATGCCAAACACAAAGACACATAGCATGACCAATCCCAACGATAGTTCTACCAGGGCCTGGCCGGACTCATCTGCACTCATCTTTGCCTTCATACGCCCTCCCTAACTTTGGCTCGGCAGAAACTGTTCATTCTTAAAAGAGGAGCTCACCGTTATGGTGTAGGAGCCGCCCCCAAAAAATTTGGCGATCGGCCCGGTGATGAACGGATATGGATAGGTTACGGTGATGGTGATCAGGTCCCCCGGCCCACCAGCAGGGTCCGACGCACCCGAACCGTTGACGCATCCACCGCCGGCGTCGGCACAGGTGATGGTGATGTCGCCAGCATTGCTGCTGGTAAGGTAGCCATCCGAGGTGTTTTCGACTTTCGTGATAATCGAGTCGTACCTCGATTCAGTGCATGTACCCACACCGCCTATGCATTGCCCGGTGATGGCGTACCGTCCCGCCTGCCGCACCGCATTCTGGAGGGTGGACTTGGTATTGAACATGTTTCCAAACTCGATGGTTCCCCATACGAACAGAAGGAAAATCCCGATTGAGAATGCGACCTCTACGAGCGCTTGACCGGAGTCGTTTCTTTTCGTCATCAGAGTAGACCTCCTTACGTCGGTTGCGTCGGCCAAGGAAACAGCGGCAGGCGTCCTAGCCATGGACGCCTACAAACCCAAAGTGTTAGGCCGAATCGCTCCCTCACTTCCAGGAGCTAGAAATAATCCCAAAGGACCCACAGCATCGCAGCAACTCGCTCCCCTTAGTGCCTCGTACTGATCAGGCGTGATACAGGAGCGCGCGACCAAAGGTTTACAACGACTATCACCCGTTCCTCTCTCGATCGGTGAGCGAGTAGAGCAAAATCCAAAGGAACCTTGGGTGCGAAGATATTCTATGTCGGCGTTGTTTAGGGATGCAAGGGTTTTCTCAAGTAAATCCCCTATTTTTTCCGCGCACTTAGGTCGAATGTTAGGCCGCCACCTCCGTCCACTCAGCCAGTATGCGTTTGCCCTCCGCCATAGAACCCGACAAAACACCGACACAAACCAGTACTATAACTGCCCTTCCGGTAAGTCTGGCAAGACCGGCGCTATTTTCTCGAACGAAAGTCACATTCGGACTAGTTACTGGAGAGTTCTGCTTAGCCGTAGGCTTCTGGTAGAGTCCAACTAAGCGATCCAAGAACGCTGTTGCAACTGTGGAGGAGTCAGAACCATTGTACATAGTGTAAAGACATTAAAGTGCTATTTACTCCAATACTACGGGCCTAAAGGTTCCGGTTGAAGTAGTCGGACTTGCCCTGTAGCTGCGAGGTCGCGAGACCGGAAGCTATCTCGAAACTCTTGTCCGGGAGAATAAGCGGTCTATGACGACATCCTACAACCAGATCGCCGGGCAAAGCGTGGAGCGGCTGGCCGCGCTGAGTGACGGCGTCTTCGCGGTGGCGATGACCTTGCTGGTCCTGGATCTGCGCGCGCCCGCGGCGGAGGCAGTGCACAGCGAACTAGACCTTTGGCACGCGCTAGGAATGTTGTCACCGCGGCTCGTCATGTACATGATGAGCTTTATGACCCTGGGGATCTTCTGGGTCGGGCAGCAAACCCAGCTGAATCATCTGACGCGCTCCGACCGGAGCCTTTCGTGGATCCACATCGCGTTCCTCTTCGTGGTCTCCATCACGCCCTTCTCGACGGCGCTGCTGGCGGAGTTCGTAAGGTACCGTCCCGCTATCCTGGTCTATTGGCTGAACATTGCGCTGCTGGGAACTACCCTGTACTTCAGTTGGGTGTGTGCGGTGGGATCCGGTCTAGTGAAACCGGATTTACCGGCAGAGACCCGGCTTGCGATCAAGCGCCGCATCGTAATTGCCCAGTCGTTCTATGCCCTCGGGGCGTTGCTGTGCGTCTTTCTGAATACTTATTGGAGCATTGGATTCATCGTCCTTGTCCAGCTCTGCTATGTCATTGCGCCGCGCATTCCGGGGCGCCGGCGAGAGAAGTCGTGAGTGCCACAGTTCTTAAGTCAAAGTCATTGACGAGGTCCCAGGCGCGGAAGAAGAATTAGAGTGGGACTTGAGGTTCAATTCTAAGCATTGCAGGAAGGAGTGCAGAATGAATCGGCTATCCATAGCTCTAACGTTCTCATTACTGGCAATAGCAATGGGTCTGGGGCAAAGCGAGCCGGCGACGCAATCCGGCAACAAGAGCTTGCACGGCGCAATTTCTGTGAGCCTGGCGAAATCCATCGACTCGAAGAAGCTGAAGGAAGGCGACGAAATCCCGACCCGGACCTTGGGCACGCTTCGCACCAGCGACGGAGTTACGATCCCCAACGGGTCGATGGTGGTCGGTCACGTGACGCAAGCCACCGCGCGCTCCAAAGGCGACCCTGCGGCATCGCTGGGAATTGCCTTCGACAAGATCCAACTGCCCGGCGGCAAGGACATGATGATCAGGGGAACGCTACAAGCTGTCGGCCCCAATCCGAGCGAGAGCTCTGGGCCACAAACCGGAGCGGCGGGTGGGAATAATCTGAACGTAGGCAACGGTTCCACCGCGGCCGCAGGCACTGGCCTTGGCCCGCAAGGGCAGCCGGGCAGTGGCAAGATGCTGGATCCACACTCAACCGGCGTGGTTGGAATCAAGAACCTGCAACTCGACAACTCCGTGCTGACCTCGACGGGCAAGGAAGTGAAGCTGGATTCGGGGTCGCAGATGGTGATTAAGATCGAGTAGCGGACATGTGCCACTTAGCGCTGGAACACGCGAATCGCACGCAGATGGAACGCGATTTCAGCTCAGATTTCTTTCTTATACTTCGCAAACATCCTGGCGTTGAATTGCTCGCTTTGCCCCTTGGGAACGCTTAGCGATTTCCACTCGGCGCCCTTCCAGTGCTTGGCCAGGAAGGTGATTTGCCCGGTGTGGTAGGCGCAATGAGAAGCGGCGCGGTTGAGCGCCTGCAACACCGAGTGCTCCTGGCCGCGGATGGAGACCGTACGCTCCAGGTCGCCGGGTTGCAGCGAGTTGATGGTGTCAAAGAGGAGCTGCCAGTTCTGTTCCCACCATTGCAACAGTTGATGGCGAGTGGTCTCGGGGGTCATGAGGAATTCCTGATCGCGATTGCGGTCAGGCTTCTCGCCGTCGGCGGTCAGGAAGTTGGTGAAGCGCGAGCGCAGGTTGCCGGCCATGTGCTTGACGATGATGGCGACGCTGTTGGATTCGGGATCGAGCTGCGCGAACAATTGCTGGTCACTAAGCTGGACGATGGAGTCGTCGGCCAGGCGCTTGTGTCCGCGTAGACCGCGAAAGATTTCGTCAAGGTAATGGGCGGCAAGATCGGACATGGCTATTTCCTCACGGTGCTGCTCGACGGCTGCAAAATCATCTCACGGCCGGCCCTCCACGTCCCACAACGTCAGAGTCGAGTCCGGGAGGTGGAGCCTCCCAACCTTCCAGTGAAGCCAAGGACGGTCACAACCAATGTTGACGAAAAAACTAGCGGAGAGTTTCACAAGTCTAGCACGATGGCCGCGGCGAGAGCTGCCCTCTGCATCGTGGGAAGTCTGGTATCGCGCAATAACGGAAAGAGATGTTCCTTGCCGATGATCCCGCTGGGTCTGCACCGGTACGAGCAGTCCGGCTTCAAGATACGGCTTCAAGTTTACAGTTGCACGTCCGCCGTTCCGAGGGTACAAAATCACGAAACCGGGCTTGGCGCAAGATATTTTTTGCGAATTTTCTTGACATTCTATTGCAGTAACCGCAATATCTTGCGATAGGACGCTTGCTCATGCAACATATGGGCAAATTGTTTGGGCCCATTTGAGTTTTTGACACTTCAAGGGGAAACGTTCCAACAAAGGAGGAATTTCCTATGGCAACGAAGAAAGCCGCTAAGAAGGCTGCCAAGAAGAAAAAGCGGTAACTGACGCCGGCGGGGCTTCCAGGCCTCGCCATTTTCTTGCACAAAGCAGGGCCTCCGCGATGTTGTCGCAGAGGCCCTTCCGTTTCGGCGCCATTACAACGTCCCTAGCGCCTCGTGACAAGCCGGTCCCGCCGGCTAATTCGGCGACCCCTCGAGCTGGTAATTGCACGTTCCATTCGTCGGCTGAGTTGGCAGCGTTGGCACTTGCAGCATCTGCGGCGAGCTAAAGTCGAAGTACCCGTTCGTAGGATCCGTCATATCGCCCGTGGTCGCGTCGCGCTGGGTAAGCGGCGGCACGCTGAACCGGGTTTCAATCAGCCTCAGGATCGAGGTGCTGTCGGTGGGCAAGTGCACGATGGTTTGTGCCTTCACCCACGGCGACACCACAATCACCGGTATGCGGAATCCGGTCACGTTAAACAGACCTTGGGTATCGTGCGATCCCAGGTCCTGAGGCGGCAGGTTGTCAGGTGGTGTCACCAGAACCGGCCCCACGTGATCGAACAGGCCGCCGCCTTCGTCCCAAGTCAGGATGAACACCGAATCGGGCCACGCGGCGCTGTTCAGCAAGGCATTGATTGCGGTTTCCGCGCGCACCGAACCGGTCTGCACGTTATTGCCGGGATGCTCATCGTATCCGGTGGAGCTGGCGCGCTCGATGAAGACCACCTGCGGCAGTTCCTGGTCTGCGTTCGGGCTGGCAAGAATGTTGTAGTACTCCTGAATATTGCGCACGTTGGCCTGAATTTGCGGATCGTTCCAGTCGGCCCAGTTCGCCAGGAAAACGCTATTGTCCTGGTAATAGTAGCGCCAGGTAATGCCCGCGTTTTGCAGCGCGCGGAAGATGGTGGGCCGCTGCCACGCTGGATCGCTGGGACTGGTGGGCGGAAAGGCATGGCCATATGACGTGCCCGCGAACAGATACATGCGATTGGGAACGGTGTTGGCCGGCTCCGGTGAGTACCAGGTATCGCTGGTGGCAAACTGCGTTGCCAGCTCGTAATAGTACGGCAGGTCAGTCTGATCGTAATAACCCAAGGGTCGCGAGTGCGTAGGATCATACTGATCGCCGGTGCCTCCCGACAGCGTCGTGTCCAGAAACCGATCCATCAGATATTGCGAGCCGGAAGTCAGGTCCAGCCAGTTGTCCCCCACCAGGTCCATGTCGTAGTGGGTCTCGTCCCACGATGGCGACAAGTTCTCGATGCATTCGGTGCGAGCGTGGAACGGCGCGAAGCATCCTCCCTGCGGATTGCAAATCTGGTAGCCGGACGGCAGATCGTGAAGATCGTTCACATCGCTCAACTGCGCTCCCTGAATTGGCGGTTGATGATTGACGCGATATTCCGCCAGCACGCCCATATAGTTATCGAAGGCGCGGTTCTCCTGCACCATCCAGATAATGTGGTTCAGGTTCGAGACGCCGCCGGTGCTGACGGTGACGGTTGCGGTTGCCATCGCCGGCGGAGCACCCGGATAAATCGATGTGGCCGTTGCCGTGTATGTGGTGGTTTGCGTGGGATGAACGCAGCAGTACGATCCCATGCTTACCGGCGTCACGTTCCCAACGCCCTGATTAATGCTGACAGCCGAGGCGTTGGTGGTGGTCCAGGATAGGGTCACTGCGCCGCCCGGTGAAACCGTCGTGGGCTGCGCCGAGAACGTTATTGTGGTGGGATTCTCCACCGTAATCATCACCTGGCCTGAGTAAGCCTGCCCGCCTGCGGGGCCGGCAGCGGCTACCTGGAATATCGTGTTCGCGCTCAGCGGACCGGTAGTGTATGTGCCCAGGCAAGTGTTCCCGCTGCACGACGGCGCCGGCAGCGTGGTCGGATTGTTGTTGCCGACCGTCACCAGGCTCCAGGTGCTGCCATTGTTCGGTCCGCCATAGGTAAGGGTCACGGTGCCTCCGGCCTGTATGGTCGTTGGCGATGCTTGCAGGGTCAGGGGGACGACCGTCAACGTAGCCGACTTCGCGCTCGAGGTCGTTGTCCCGGAGGTGGCCGTGGCTTGAAATGTCGTGGTCTGTGTCAGGCCATTAGTGTTGTAGTTAAAGCTGGTGGAGTTCAACGGAAGCGTCTGCTCGTCGTCGGAAGCAATGTTGGGCGTCACGTTGAACGATGTCGCGTTGGCCGTCGCCCATGAGAAATTTACGAACTGTCCCGGACCGGCCACCGTCGGCGAAACCGCAAAGCTGCTCACCGCTGGCGCTGAAGAACCGCTCCCGCTGTTGCCTCCATTGTTACCGGAGTTGGAGTTACCTGATCCGCCGCCGCATCCCGCGGCGATCAAGAGTGAGAGCAGACTGAGCAGGGAAACAGCGCAGCGTAACCGGGACATAGTTGCAAAACCTTCCTCTGAATCTGGGCGCGGCATTCCAGCCATCCTGGTTGCCTCGGCAGTCGATGGCCCGACAGCCTTCCTCGCCTTGAGCGAAGAAACAAAACCCAAGGCTATGATTCACGCGGCGGCAGCGGAGTTGTTCCGGCTAAGGTTGTATTGCGGTCAAAAATGCGATGACTGAATAAAGACGCGCGCCAACGCCACGGGCAAGCACAGAGGTTGGTTCGAAAACTGCAGGAATTGGTGGTCCCGTCCGGCAAGGAGGCCCCTTGCTTCCGCCGGCAGATGGCTAGAGTTCTGCCAGCGCCTGATGTACCAGGTGAATGGCGATAGAGCCTTCACCAACTGCCGAGGCCACACGCTTAACGTTGCCGGAACGGATATCGCCCACAGCGAAGACTCCCGGCAAGCTGGTTTCCAGCAGCAGCGGCGGACGCGACAATGGCCAATGGAATTCCTGAAGAGTTGTCTGATCCAGATCGTAGCCGGTGAGGATAAATCCCTTGCTGTCGAGCGCCAGGCATCCCTTTAGCCAGCCGGTGTGGGGCGTAGCTCCCGTCATGATGAACACATGCCGGATGTCGTGGCTCGAAGTTTCCCCGCTCTTCTTGTCCCGCCAGGTGACGCGCTCCAGGTGCTCGCCGCCATCCAAGCCCACGATCTCCGTTTGCAGGTGCAGCTCGATCGCCGGGTTTTCCTCGATGCGTTGAATCAGGTACCGCGACATGGTGTCTGACAGCTGTCCGGAGCGCACCAGCATGTAGACCTTGCGGGCGGTTTGCGACAGGAAGACGGCCGCCTGTCCGGCTGAGTTTCCGCCGCCCACGACGATGACATCTTCGTTCCCGCAGAGCTGCGCCTCCATGTTGGTGGCACCGTAGTAGACGCCCAGACCTTCGAACTTCGCCAGATTGCCGATTGTCGGTTTGTTGTACTGGACACCGGCGGCGATGACCACCGCTCGCGCCGTCAGTGGGTTGCCCACGTCCAGGGCAACCTGGTAAGGCCGACGCTCGCACCGCAGACCCACCGCGCTGCGCGCGACTATCATGTGCGCGCCGAATTTCTGGGCCTGCGCCAGAGCGCGCCCTGTCAGATCGCTTCCCGAAATACCCATGGGGAAACCGAGATAGTTTTCAATCTTCGAACTCGATCCCGCCTGCCCCCCAGGGTTGGAGGTTTCGACTACCAGGGCATCCAGGCCCTCGGAAGCCGCGTAGACGGCAGCCGCCAGGCCGGCAGGACCGGCGCCGACAACGATCAGGTCGCGCACCTGCGACTCGTCGATGTTGGCGTTCAATCCCAGACAATCGGCCAGCTTGGCGATGGAGGGATTGCGCAGCACACTGCGTCCGTTGCAGATGACGACGGGGATTTCTTCAGCCTTGACCGAGAAATGATCCAGCATTGCTTGCGATCTCTGGTCGGTGTCGAGATCGACATAGACATAGGGATGTCCATTGCGCCCAAGAAATTCACGCAAGGCCAGGGTTCCAGGTGAGTGGAGCGAACCCAGCAGAATCGCGTTGCCGGCGCCTTGAGCAATCAGCGTCAGCCGCCGCAGGATGAACGCGCGCATGAAGATTTCGCTCAGTTCGGCGTCTTTGGCCACCAGCGACAGTATCGCCTCGGCGCTGATCTGGAGAAACTCGCCCGCCTCGGTGACGCAGCCCCGCATCAGGTAGCTCTGGCCGCTGATCACGGCAAACTCGCCGCTAAAGCCGCCCGGCACATGGGTCACGATCACACGCTCGCCGGTGGGACAGACCTGCACAATGTCCAATCTTCCAGACAGCAGAACGAAGAACGGAACGTTAACGTCTCCGGGCTCAAACAGTATTTCGCCAGGCTCTACCCGCCGAATTGTGCCGAGGGGACGGAGACGGTCGATTTGCGCCGCCGTAAGGATAGGAAACGCTTCAGAACCAGGCTCGACAATTGGTGCTCTCGGCACAGTGGACATGGTTGCTCCCAGCAAAAGAAAGTCGCCCGGAGAAGAATTGTAGATGAAATAGCCGCGCGCAAGGATGCGGGGAGCCAGCGGCCAGTCGTCAGTCGTCAGTGGCCAGTTGGCCGGGGATAATGGCCCAGCGCGCGAAAGAGACTCTCACGACCCTCCGCCCCAACCCCGTCAGGTGGAACAAACGGATTGACAATCGATCAATCCAGCCGCGCAGCGGCCGGAGGAAGTTAGCCGGGGCCGTGAGGCCCCGGTCGGAGCGGGACAACATGCGAGCCGCAGAGCGGCGACACCCGGTTTCGCCACAGAATGCGTTGCTACTTTGACGGCGCCAGTATCGCATCCAGGCGATCAGGCGTTCCGTCTACCTTTTCCAGGTGCGGATAGCGCAGCCCGCCGTGGTAATCCAGACTGATGGTGAGGAATTCGTCGCCGCGCTTCAGCAACAGCTTAATCGGGGCGTTGCTCTTCTCCGAAGCGAGTATCACTTCGCGCAGGCCATCAACCATGAACTTCTCATCATTCACCGCCTGCACCTGCATGTCCGGCGTGATACCGGCCTTGAACGCCACGCTGTTCCACACAACGTCGTTAAGGCTGCCGTCGGGCTTCAGCGAAAAGCCCAGCGAGGTAGCAAAGCTGGCCCCACGAGACATGTCCGCGTGTTTCATCCAATCCGGCTGGGTGTCGTTGTAAACCAGCTTGTAACCGCCCTGGGTAAAGCCGTTCTCTGGAGTCTGGGGCGCGACATCGTAAACTCGCGCGCGCAGGAAGCCTGCCCAATCGAACGGCTGCACCGTGTTCAAGGCTGCCACCAGGTCGTCAAGCGTGTAAGTCTTGGTGACGTAGCTACCGTTATCGACGCCGTAAAAGAGCTTGGCGAAATCGTCGAGAGACTTCTTGCCGCCGCTCAGCTCGCGGATTTTCGTGTCAGCATCCAGCCAGATCAGGTCGGATTCCGGATAGTAGTCGTAGGAACGTTGCCAGCTCGGCCAAGTCTCGGGCGCGCTGAAGTGGTTCCCGATGATGGGCTGATTTGTGGTGTCCACCAGTGGGCGCCAGGTGCGTCCCGGGAAGATCTCGAAGCCGGCAGCGATCTGGGCAAACACGTCGTGTGCCTGCTCCAGGGTGCGCATTCCGGAGCGCGCGGTCAGGACGTTGCCGTAGTAATCGGTCAAGCCTTCATAAACCCACAGCAGATCGTTCTGCATGGGCACGTTAAAGTTGGGTGTCCACAGGTCGGCAGGCCGGCGAAACTTGCCGTTCCACGAATGGGTATATTCGTGAGGCAGAAGCGCGCGGCCGCCAACTCCGGCAGCCCAGTCGGTAAAGTAGTTGGCCCGCGTGCCGTCCTCGCTCGACTGATGGTGCTCCAGGCCCTTGCCGCTCACCACATCGCTCAGCGAAAACAAAAAATCGTAGTGGTCGTAATGATGCGAATTGAACAGCTTCTGCGCCTCAATCACCAGGTTCTTGTGGTATTGCAACTCCTCGGGCGTCATCACCAGTTGCTCAGGCTTGTCGGAGAAAAGATCGAGGTAGACCTTGTTGTCGGGGCCGCTCGAGATGTCGACTCGCTTGAAGTTGACGCCGGCGTAGAGCGGCGAATCGATCAGGGTGTTCAGCGTAGTGTCTTTGAACCGCACCACGTTGCCATCCTGCGACTTCACGTCCAGCGCGGCGGCGAACTTCCAGCCCTGCGGCAAGCGCAGAGTGGTTGAGAATTCGATGCGCCGCGAGAAATATCCCGCTGGATAGAGCAGCACGCTGTTCCAGGTTACGTCGGCGAACTTCGTCCAGATGCGGCCCTGCTTCGGGTCCATCGGAGCCAGGTACTGAAAGTTCACGTCCAGCGTGGTTGCGCCCTGGGGCACGTCGATATGGAAGGCGTGCATGTTCACGCGGTCCCGCACCCAGTCAATGCGCTTGCCGTTCGCGCTGACCACCAGTCCGGCCAGGTCCGCAATGGCGTTCGATGGCGAGTGCGTACCGGGAAGCCACTCAGGGTAGAGCAGCACCATCTCGCCGGCTTTGACGGGAATCGTCTCCTGCACATTCAGAATGCGATCGCTAACGTTGGTGAGATCGACCATCAGGGAAATGGTGCCGGGATAAGGCGTGTCAGCCGGCGCAACAATGGGCGGCGGCAGCGGTACCGGCTGCGGGCCAGGTGAATCCTGCGCGCATACCGCAGTTGTAAGAGCTATGCAAACGGCTGCAAACACCGCCGCTGCGCTTCGAAGAGAAAAGAGCGAATTGGGCACACGTATTCTCCAGAACTACAGGGAATATTTATACCTTGTTTCGACTCGAATCCCCTAGGGAAGCTCCGATTAAGTCTGGCCTTGAAGGGGGCGGCCTTCAGGCCGTCCGTAAGCGCGCAATACCATTGCGGCTTTAGCCGCTGAGGGACCTCGCCTTGACTTGATCGGGATTTCCCCTAGTCACTGCGCACTGCGCAGCAACTCGGCCAGCTGCTGAATTGTGCCGGCCCCAGCATCGCCGATGACGACGTAGCGCAGTCCGCCTTGGGTCCACGAGCGCAGGCGGAAAGAGGACGTCTGGTCCGCAATAGCAGACGTGGGAAGCGCAGCTTGGGAAGCGTCGCGGAAGATGAAAACGGAAATAAGGTGACGCTGATAACGGAATATGAGATGCGCGGCGGGCTCCTGGTGGAAGTAGGCAACCCGTCCGCCCAGCAGCGCGAAGGGCGAGCCTTGCAGCTCCGGCAGATCGAAGGTAAATGGGATTCGTCCCTGAAACCACGGTTTCACCGTGTGCCGGTCGGTAGAGATCACTTCCACCGGGTTGGCGCTGGCCAGCGCCGCAACGTGAAGATCGGCAAACTCGGCGAGCGCCTTCGCTTGCTGCCGCCGGTTCGCTACGAACAATCCCGCCGTGATCAGCAGAAGCGCCGCAGCCGCCATCACCCAACGCGGCCATGTCCCCGAGGTCAGGCTTGTCCAATGCCTTTCACGCTCGACGCGCGCTGGTTCAGCTTTGACTTCAGCCAACTCCTGGCCTTGGGCCAAAGCAGAGATGCGTGACCGCAGATCAGCAGAAGCCGTGTAGCGATTTCCCGCGCGGCGAATGGCCTGCTTGCTTTGCATGAGTGCTAACGCGCTGGCGGCACACTCGGCGCATTGTCCTATGTGTGCGCGAAAGGCGGCCATCTCGGACGGCGGCAGCTCCGCATCCACGTAGGCATCAATCCGGTCGCGCCACTCAGTGCAGTTCCTCATTCGCCCAGCTTTCGAGCTGAAGCCGGCACTCCCGTCCGCTCTCCCGCCAGCGCTTGCCGCAGCAGTTTCCGCCCGCGCGCAATCCTCGACATCACGGTCCCAATCGGAATCGACAGCACCTCAGCAATCTCTTTGTACTTCATCTCTTCCACATCGCACAGCAGGACGACTTCGCGGTACTCGGCGGGCAGCTGTTCCAGCGCACCCTGCAAGGCATCACGCGTAGCCGAAGCCAGGGCAAACGACTCCGGCGTCTCCCACGTCACCGCGACTGCCTCGCCCTCCGCCTCGTCTTCTTCCAGACTCTGCGTCAGCTTCGCCCGCAAGCCCGTCCGCGAGGTCAGGAACGTGTTGCGCAGGATGCGAAACATCCAGGCACGAAAATCCGTACCCGGCGTGAAGGACGAGAACCCGCGCAGCGCTTTGGCGAAAGTTTCCTGGACCAGGTCTTCCGCCTCAGTTTGGTCGCGCGTCAGCCAACGGGCAAAGTTGTACAGCGAGTCGAACAGCGGCATCGCCAACCGCTCAAATTCCTCGCCAGTACGGTTCTCTGCTGTCACGCCCCTACCTGTCCAACTGTCGCGGTAACGATTTTATTCCCGGAAGCCTAAGGAAACTCGGATTAAGCCTGGAGGTCATCCCACAAACCGTTTCGGGGTTGTGTCAGGGCACGACCTTTAGTCGTGCCAACACAAGCATACCGAGGATCAGGGCTTTAGCCCCTGTAAAATCAGATCTCTCAGGGGCAAAAGCCCAAATCATTCAGGATCCGCCCTGCGGCACGGCTAAAAGCCGTACCCTGACACAAAGCATTACAAGGTGGCTTCTGGTTCTCGCAGGGGACGTCTTTCGCGCCTCAAAGGGGACGGCCTTCACGCCTCGAAGGGGACGGCCTTCAGGCCGTCCGTAACCGCTGCAACATCAACCTGGCTTTAGCCGCTCAGGACCTCGACCGCAACCCCACCAAATTTCCCCAACAATCTTTCATTCACCGGGAATAAAACCCTGGCTCGCCGGTTTGCGATGGTGACACGCATTCGAGGTGCGCGCAATGAACGACACAAAACTTGAATCCAAAGACGAGATCTTACACGACCACAACCATGACGGAATTGATCGCCGCGGCTTCCTGAAGTGCATGGCCTGGGCGGGGACAGGCGCCTTCTGCGTCATCAAAGGCGGCGTTCTCACTTCCTACAGCCTGAGCGGCCTTCCCGAGTTCGAAAAACATGCCGCCAAGGGCGACTTTACCTTCGTCCAGATCAGCGACAGCCACATGGGATTCGACAAGGCCGCGAATCCCGACGTCGTAAGCACCTTGAAGGCCGCAATCGACAAGATCAATGCCCTGCCGGTGCCACCCGCGTTCATTCTGCATACCGGGGACATCAGCCACCTCTCCAAGCCCGAAGAGTTCGACACCGTCGATCAATTGCTGAAGGCGGCCAGCACGAAAAATGTCTTCTTTGTCCCTGGCGAGCACGATGTCCTTAACGATGACGGCAAACAATATTTGGATCGTTACGGCAAAGGCACGCAAGGCTCCGGCTGGTACAGCTTCGACAAGAAGGGCGTGCATTTCGTCGGACTGGTCAACGTGATGAACCTGAAGGCCGGAGGCTTGGGCAACCTCGGCGGAGAACAGCTGGAGTGGCTGGAGAAGGATGTCAAACATCTTTCCAGGAGCACGCCTATCGTCGTGTTTGCCCATATTCCGCTCTGGAGCGTTTATCCGGAATGGGGCTGGGGAACCGACGACAGTGCCCAGGCGCTTTCCTACCTGAAGCGTTTTGGTTCGGTCACGGTACTGAACGGTCACATCCATCAGACCATGCAGAAGGTGGAAGGCAACATTACATTCCACACCGCGACGTCCACAGCGTTTCCGCAACCTAAGCCCGGCGAAGCTCCATCGCCCGGGCCGATGAAAGTCCCAGCCGACCAACTGCGGGCTCTACTGGGCGTAACCGATGTCAACTACGTTCGCGGCAAACACGCGCTGGCGGTCACAGACAGCAACCTGGTCTGAGGAAGCTCCGATTAAGTCTCAGCTTCTGGAAGAGGGACGGCCTTCAGGGACATGTCGCGACCGGCAAAGGCGACGGCCTTCTGGGACATATCGCGACCGGTAAAGGCGAGGCCTTCTGGGACATGTCGCGACCGGCAAAGGCGAGGCCTTCAGGGACATGTCGCGACCGGCAAAGGCGAGGCCTTCAGGGACATGTCGCGACCGGTAAAGGCGACGGCCTTCTGGGACATGTCGCGACCGGCAAAGGAATCTGTCGGGGGAAATACAGTTCGCACTCCGACCAAACCAGCCGCCCAGCGGCGGGATGACGTTAGCCCCCGGTTCACGGGGGAAATACAGTTCGCACTCCGGCCAAACCAGCCGCGCAGCGGCGGGATGACGTTAGCCCCGGTTCACGGGGGAAATACAGTTCGCACTCCGACCAAACCAGCCGCGCAGCGGCGGGATGACGTTAGCCCCGGTTCACGGGGGACATACAGTTCGCACTCCGACCAAACCAGCCGCGCAGCGGCGGGATGACGTGAGCCCGGGGCGTTAGCCCCGGGTCACGTGGGAAACACTCCCGAGCCGCGGAGCGGCGGCACGGCTCCGGGGATCACAAACAAACTTGAGGAGGAACCGACATGAAAAACAAACTCTGGATCTTAGGAGTGGCGATCGTTTCGATTGCACTTGGAATTGGCAGCGGGACAAAAGCAAACGCGGCCGCTCCCTCCGCATCGGAAGCTGCGGTCAAAATCGACAACTTCAGTTTTACGCCGGCCACGATAACCGTTACCGTAGGAACCACGGTCCGCTGGACCAACCACGACGACATTCCGCACACCGTCGTCAGCGACGACAAGACGTTCAAGTCGAAGGCCCTCGATACCGACGAGCAATTCACCTACACCTTCACCAAGCCGGGCACGTATAGCTACTTCTGTAGCATTCATCCCAAGATGACGGCCGTCGTCGTGGTCAAGTAACGGGAGACCACATTGCACCCCTTTGACATCAAGTCGGCGCTCCTCGCCAAACACGCGCAGCACGTGGTGCTCATCCACTTTCCCATTGCGCTGTTTCTCACCAGCGTGATGTTTGATTTCATCGCGCAGTGGACCGGCAACCGCACCATGGCCGCCGCGGCTTACTACAATTTGCTGGTCGCGGCTATCTCAACTCTGCCGGTGATGGCAACGGGACTTCTCGCGTGGCGCTGGCAACTGGAGGGTCAGAAGATCAAAGGCGTTTTACTCGATCACATGGTCTTGGCAGTTATTTCAAGCGCGCTGATCTGGCTGGCGTGGTGGCTGCACTTCCGCGCGCGCCGCAGGCCACAGGGAAACTTGCCACTCTATCGGCTACCGATAGAGCTGGTCGCGGCCGGCGCCATCGCCTTGACCGCCCATCTGGGAGGATTCCTGAGCGGCGTCAATGCTCCTGGATAACACCGCTGCACGATTCTGACAGCTAATTCCCAGGAACCGGCTTCCAGGTCTTATCGGGGTTGAACTCGGTTATGGCCTTCGCGGCGTCGCTTGTTCCCTTCCCCAGGTCCTTCTGGTACTCGATCCCGTTCTGGTTGATGATGAAGGTCATGATCCCGGTTTCGCCGTACTTCTCCGGATAAGCGAGGAAGGCAAAGCCGCCAGTCATCTTGCCATTCACGATGTAGTCTTTCGCGCCGCCCTTCGCATCGGCGCCCTGCTTGGTGAGAATGTGGTAGAAGTAGCCATGAAACGGCTGCTGCTTGCCTGCTTCCGGAGTGAATCCTTCGGTCGCGGCAGCATACGCCGCCAACGGTCCCAGCGGACTCTTAGGCTGTCCCTCCGGCGACTTCCAATACAGCCCGTTCTGCTTGCCTTCGTCGCTGACAATCTTCTGCGCGTACTGCTTCGTGCCGTCGTGAGCTTGTGACAGGTATTCGGTCTGGGCGTCGCCCATCGCTGCCAGAACGCCGATCACGGCCAGTTCGTTATCGCCGATGCGCCGTGCCAGGATCTCGTCTTTTCCAGCCGCCGTGTCGAAGTACCACTGGCCCGAGCCGTTCTTCTTCAGTGGGATGGGAAAAGGATTGTTATCGGCGCCGAGGTAGAGCACTTCGCTTCCGTCGGTCTGTTTGCGCCAGCGGTTCATGGTTTCGTACGCGCTGGTGAATCGCTCAAACGACAGCTTGTCCTGCGCGGCGTCGCCAGAGAAAATGAGGTCTTTGGACTGCTGTCCGAAGATCGCCAGAAGGGCATCGCGATCGCCCGCCTTTGCCGCCGCGACCAGCGCTTTGCCGCCATCCTCGGGAGTGGCGAACGTCTTAGGCCCGGTTTCGGTGGCAACAGGCTTCTCAGGTTCAGGCTTGCTGCACGATACCAATGAGGCCAGCAACACTAACAGCGCTATAAGGGTCCACCAGGTTGCATAAACCGGCTTGCGATCTCGGACTATATGGAACATGCCAAGTCCTCCGAACTAAGTAGTATGAATGTTAAGTCTGACTTCTCGAAGGGGACGGCCTTCAGGCCGTCCGACGGCATAGCTATCTCCGCCCGCCAAACCCGCCCCGGCCGCCGCCACCGCCCCAACCGCCACCGCCGCCACGGCTTCCCCATCCTCGCGAACTGGAGGAGCGCTCACCCCAACCGCCGCCACCTGACGAGTGATCTCCGAAGCCGCTGAAGGCCGTCGATCCACGCCCGCTGCCACTTCCGCTGCCTCCCCAACCGCGATCGGAAGCGCTGGAGTTGGCGTGGTCTGCGCTGGCATTCTGCCGATTCGCATTGTTGACGTTGACAGTATTGCCGCTCACGTTCGTATTGTGACTGTAGTTGTTTGAGCCGGTGTGGTTATAGCCGCTGTTGTTGTAGTTATTGCCGTGATATCCGCTGCTGTTGTACCCGTTGTTGTAGTTGTTGTGATAACCGTTGTTGTAATTGTTGTGGTACGCGTTGTTGTAGTTGTTATAGTTTCCGTAGTAGCCGCCGTGCCACGCGGCGTTACCGTAATAAGCTCCGCCGTGATAGTACACAGCGCCGCCGTGCCAGTTGCAGTTCCAACTGCTCCAGCCCCAGCCGCAGCAGCCTCCGCTCATCATGGCTCCCACCGCTATCCCCGCTCCAAAGGAAAGCAGGCCGGTGGCCACCAGAGCTCCCGTACTGTAGCCCGGCGTGACATAGGGTGTGCCGTAAACTATCGCGGGGTTGTAAGTGGGAACGTAGACCACCTGCGGGTTCGTTGGCTGGATGACAATGGTCTGCGGTGACTGCTGTACCACCGTGATCTGCGAGCCCGACTTGAGATTACCCGCGGCCTTGGCCTGCGCGCGCAGGGTCTGCACCGCCGCCATCACGTCGGCTTGCTGGTTGTGGTAGGCCTCTCCCAGCTGCGAAGTCCAGGCCAGACTCTGCGCCATCTGGTTCAGCACTGAGGGAAACTGCGTAAGCGCCTTCACGCTGGGGTCCCAGGATTGGCCGTTGACCGCGTTCATCAGGGCGCTACCGGTAAGGCTCTTGTTCTGCTGGAGCCAGTTGTCGGCCACGGCAACCTGGTCGGGAAAAGTAGCCGCGCTGAGGATCTGGGCCACCAGCGCGTCAGGATAAAGCGCGATCGGCGCCACCAATCCCTGCAACTCGGTCGCAGTCATCGGCGCTCCCTGCCCCGGATAGTCGGAAGGCGCGGCTGCGGCTGGCGCAGCCTGCTGGTCCTGGAAAAACATGGCATCCGCCTCGACCGGCATCGTAAAACTTATTAGAGCAAGGCAAAGAACAACGGATAAGGCTCGTTCACCAAAGGTCACATTCATTGCAATAACCTCTTTACAACATCCAAGAGCTGCGTTTTGCTGAGGCAACTACTAAAGCTGATTACAGACACCGCTCGTTCCGAACTAACCGGACGAATCAAGCCCCCAGTAAGATTATTCGGCGAGCCGTGGAGCTTGCAACTGTCGTTTGCGACAGTAGACCTATCGACTTCGGAAGGCCTGGAGGCGTCTGCTTACGAGCGCGGACTCCAGCGTGCGGCGTCTCCGAAGCCTCGCAGCCTGGCCGGCCCCTATTTATTGCCGAACGTCCAGCCCAAACCCGAGCTGGTGCCGTAATCGGCGCCCGAGAAGTTCGCCGGTGGCCGCGTGTCCCAGTTGCCATAAAACGAAATATTCCACGTCAGGTTGCTAAAGACTTTTATGTAGTAGGACGTATTCATGTTGACATGAACGCGGCCCGGCTGGTTGAGCGCCGGCAGAACCACAGCACCCAGGTCAAGGCTGGTTTTATTGAAACGGAAGAACCTCATCTGCCCCGCAACCAGAGCGGTTGCGAGATTTTGATTGGCGAGGGGCTCGACCGTCGCATGGTACGCGGTATCCTGCCAGCCCAGGCCAGCCAGCAGAGAGATCTGGGAGTTGTTGGTGTTCTTTAAGTAGCGTCCAATTCCTGCGCCCAGCGTGCCTTGCAGGTTGATGTCCTGCTCCGAACTTTGCAGAAAGATACCGAGTCCCTGGTAAAACCAGTTGTCCCACCGTAACAGGCGCTGGCTCTGAAGATTCAACTGGTTTCTGGTAGATGGACTGGCGCCAGTGCTGGAAGCCAACGTCGAACTGTATTCCGCCTGCGCACTCCAACGCTCTCTTGGATATTGCACCAGGGAATCCAGGTTGAACTGCGTGGATTGGTTCCCCTTGGAATAAATGGCTCCCAGGTTGATGTCGCCGTTGAAGCGCTGCCAGAAGCTTTGCGATGTCTGATCAATTTTGACGACTTGCCGCCGCTCAAGTGCCACTTTCGTTTCCGGACCCGTGGCGACCTCGATTTCCATTGGCCGGTCGCTCGGCACATCAGAGGTAGCAAGCGTCCCGGTGTAAACTGAGCCGCTCTCGGTCTTCACAATGAAGAGCTGTTTGCTTTCCACATGGTGTACCTTGGACCACTGCACGGAACTGGTGCCCAGAATGTAATCCATGTTCACGTAGAGCACGCCCGAATTCAGTCCCTTGATCTCGCCCGTCAGGCGGTCGCCGTTCTTCATCACGACCACATCAGTCTTGTCGCGCCCGAACAGCGGCGCGACCAGCAGAAGCAGTGCGCATAGCACCAGGTTATGAAATTTCATTTAGGATGTTCCTTTGGTGCGGCGATTTTACCTGCCGTCTAGCGGCAAGGGAAGGAATTAGACTTGACTCGACGTTCGGAAACTTATGAATACTAAGGATTTTGGCACCCGGGCTGCTCCGTCGTCGGCTCGCTTCAGAGCGCTGCGGATGCTGGGGATCGCGCTCTTGTGGCTGGTTCTCACCTTGCTCACCCTGTGGGCTGTGGCCGCCCTCTACGTTGATTTTCGCGTGCCCTGGCTCCGCGTTCCCATAACTGTCATCTACGTTGTTGCGATCATCGTCATCCTTTTCAGGGTCAAACGACGGATGTGGGCCGCCGCTCTTTGCCTGGCAGGCTTTTGTATCGTGCTGGCGTGGTGGCTCAGCTTAAAGCCGTCGAACGATGGCGACTGGCAACCAGATGCTGCTCGCACCGCCTCCGTCGACATCGATGGCGATCGCGTCACCATCCACAACCTGCGCAACTGCCACTACATTACCAAGACCGATTACACGGATTGCTGGAGCGACCGCACCGTCTATCTATCGCAGCTCCGCCACGTCGACCTTTTCTTCACCACCTGGGGACCCAAATACATCGGCCACCCGATCCTCAGCTTCCAGTTCGGAGACAACGACCACATCGCGTTCTCCATCGAGGCACGCTACAAAGTAGGCCAGTCCTACTCGGCGATCCTGGGATTCTTCCGGCAATACGAGCTGGTCTTCATCACCGCCGACGAGCGCGACGTCATTCGACTCCGCACCAACTATCGCAAGGACGAAGAAGTGTTTATGTACCGCACCACCGTGTCGGCGGAAAAAGCACGAGAGATATTCCTCATCTACGCCGAATACCTGAACAAGTTGAGAGATCATCCGGAGTGGTATAACGCGGTGACGCGAAACTGCACCACGACGCTCGATACCAAGATTGCCGCGGACCTCCAACATCCGCAGCCCTGGAATTACCAGCTACTGCTCAACGGCACGCTGGACGAGTTGCTATACAACCGCGGGCGTCTGGTCACCGGCGGTCTTCCCTTTCCAGAGTTGAAGCAGCGAGAGCACATTAACGACGCGGGACGCGCGGCGGACGACTCTCCGGATTGGTCCGCTCTGATTCGCGTGGGGCGAGTTGGGTTCTGAAACACTGCTGAAAAAGTCGGCCTCAGGGCAGTTTTGAAGGGGCGCACCTTCAGAGCCTGCCCTGAGCTTGCCGAAGGGTGCGCCGTTACGACTCCCTCAAATTTGCCATCCCGAGGAGGCCTTTAGGCCGACGAGGGATCTGCTGTTGAGTTCTTCAGCCGCCTGCAAGGAGACTAACCCGACAGCCCCCTAGAACAGCCGCCCTACCCGGAAGAAGAACTTGTGATGGCCGGTATCGCCGTATGCGTACGCAGCTTCCACCGGCCCGAAGATCGTGTTGACCACTATGCCCGCCGCAGCGTCGGTTGGGAAACCCGACGCTTTGTTCACCATCGAGCTCGGCGGTCCGTAAACCTGGGCAGCCTCGTAGAGACCCAGGAAGTAAATCCCGCTGCCCAGCAACGGCGGCAGCTTTGCCAGTTGGCGAATGTACCCCAACTGGAACAGGAAGTACTTGTCCATCAGCAGCTCATTGGTTCCGTACGACACCAACTCTCGAGAACCTCCCAGGGAAAACTGCGGAATGCCGGTGTCATAGTTGAAGGTGGTCCCGGCAGATCCGCTCAGAAAGACCGAAGACGGTTCGTTCAGCTTGTGGAAAAGCTGCCCGGTACCTTCGAGGACGGGATACGGTTTGGGCGCTGCCGGACTCGCGTTATACCAATAAAAATCGCCGGTGAAGCTTTCCCCTGCACGAGGAATAACCGGATCATCCAGGCGATCCAGCCGGTACTGGAGTTTGCTGGTACCGTAGCCACCGGAGTAATTCAGCAGATGATCGGCCGAACTTCCAATTTGCCGTGCGAAGTCCTGCCAGCCGCCTTCGTAGCCGAAGCGTAGTTCACCGGTGTTTCCGAACTGATACCCCGCGTCCACTCCGCCTCCCAACGTGGTGCGCCGGTACGTGGAGATCAGTTGGTTATCGTCATACAGGTAGAGTGGATTGTTATCGATCAGTACCCGGGGCGCGATGAACCAGTGGGTTTGGGGAGTGAAGGGATGGTAATACTCCGAATTCAGGCCGTAGTCGGAGAACAGAACGAAGTCCGTTCGCCATTCCGAACGGAAGCCGCCAAAATCCAGAAACGTTACTCGAGCTCCCACGTCGAGCGTAACGTTTTTCAAGCTGGATCCGTCGATGAGGATGAGCGGCCGCACGATGGGCGGCCCATAGGAGTTTTCCTCAGTCTTTATCAGCAGGCCCTGCTGGCCGTTTACCTGCTCGAAGGAATAACTGAGCACGGAATATCGCCCAAACCCCTTCAGGCGCATGATGTCATAGTCCAGCTGGTCAAAATCAATAGGCTTGCCGACCGCGCCCGCCAGTTGCTTTTCCACACGACGGGAAAGGTCTGCATTCACGCCGTCTACGGCTATGAACATCGGAACCGGATCGGAGCGGCGCCGAGATGCGCGATCGGCCAGGTATTGCTTCCAGGTGGCGTCATCCACCGCGAGTCTCAATAGCACCTTCGACTTCGCCGCCGCAGCGTCATATCCGGCCTTGATGATTGCGTCCGCCGCGTCGAAACTTAACGCGCCCCATTTCTGCACCGGCACAGAGACAAGGATGTCCGCGTTTTCCATGTTCTGGAGTTCATTGGCGGAGATCATCACCGACAACGACTGGCCGAGGACTGAGAAGGTGGAGAGATTCGCATCGGGACGCATCGGCGCCTCCGACAGGTGAATCGCCACCGTCAGATCGGCGCCCATCTCTTTCGCAACATTGACGGGAATGTTATTGAGCAATCCGCCGTCGGCGTAGATGGCATCTTTAGTCCGGACGGGAGTGAAGATTCCAGGCAGAGACATGGTCGATCGCAGAGCCAGGGACAAGGACCCGCTGCGGAAAACCTTGGGCCTTTCGGTAATCAGGTCGGTGGCCACGCAGGCGAACGGAGTCGGGAGGTCGTCGAAGCTCTTGATCTCCGAGTAGGGCAGCGCGATCTTATCCAGCACCAGCGAGACTTGCTGGCCGGAATTGAAGCCCTCGGGAAATTGCAGTCCCTTACGTAACCCAAACTCAAGGCTGTTGGGATAGGCGCGGACATCCTCTTTGCGGCGGAAGGAGAGATCATCAAACGGCGTTTGTCCTGCCATCACCTCGTCCCAGGGAATGCCGTTTACGATCTGGCGCATCTCAGCGGCGTTGTGTCCGGTGGCATAAACACCGCCGACCAATCCGCCCATGCTGGTGCCGGCGATGTAGTCAATCGGGATGTGGTGTTCCTCCATCCACGTAATGACGCCGACGTGGGCGAGCCCCAGCGCTCCTCCACCTTGCAGCACTAAGCCCACGGTTTGGCGGCCGGGCTTGGATGTTTGCTCTTGCGCGACGGCGGACATAAAGAAAAGTATGAATACAATGCTGATGAAGATTAGCCTGAGACGTAGCCGCATAGCGCTTTCTCCAGAACGGTGAAATCAGTTTGTGGTTTTGGCAGCGGGGCTCCATCAGCCCCTCAGCCGAACGCAACCCTACTCGTGCTGGTTGCAGTGGACCTAAACGAATCCCGGCTTCGCTTGCTTAAGGTGAATGCTTAGGTTACATCACCTGCTACTCGCATACCATCCGTTCGGTTCCAGGTCCGTGCGGAAGCGTTTCCCGAGGACTAATGACAGGATCCATCATCCTGAAACTGGCCACTGGATGCCATGGCCGCCAGCGAACGGGCGCAGGTCAGGATTTGCTGGTTCAATGGGTCGTCCTTCAGCGCATCCGCAGAGATGTAGTTCATGTCCTTGCGGGCGGCCAAAATTTTATTGCTCAGCTTCTGCATGTTGTCGAACTCATTGCTGAGAAGCTGGAAAGCACTGTGATCGGAGTCGGTCGACGCCGCTACCGAGGCTAATCGGAGGCTCGTCGACGCCTGGCCTCGGTAACCGGCCGCGAAAGCATCGGTCACTGGGTAGCCATTTTGGACGGCGTCGATCAGCGCGCTGCGCCATTCCCGGATCACCGACATGTATTCGATGCCTGCCCTCAAGAAACCGTTCGAGAACGCGGAAGCAGGCTGGGTCGCCGCAGCCGGCGGCGGAGTGCTGTCGCCGGAACCTGGCAGCGTCAATGTGACTTGATTCCCCTTGAAGCTGAGGGAGCCGTTGATGAGACGTGCCAGCGCCTCGATGTCTACGTAAGACCTGCCATTGATCTGGAGTACCGGAGTTTGACCCGCCTGGCCGCTCACAGCAAGAGTCCCGCTCTGCTGCGCCTGAGGGAATGCCGGGACCCCGGCCGCCAAAATCAAACCAAGCAATAACGGCACTATCCATTTACGCATTTCGATTCTCCCTTTGCCTCTTGGCCGGCTGGCGGCGGAGGAAACAATCACTTGGGCAATGAGTCCTGAAGGCTTATGAGGTTCTGCGGCACCACGTGAATGAAGCCGCGACGCGGGCTGTCGATGTCCGCTATCAGCAGGAAGGCGATGGCGGCGACCAGCGGCAAAACAAAAAGCAGGCCGGACTTTACTCCCGCGCCGCGCGCCCCAAAGCCGATCAACATATTGCAACAGATAGCCATCCCGATCATTAGAGCCCATGCGCTGCCTGGGATCCGGTTCCACCACGCCGCCTGGGTGTATCCCTGCGAGTTCAGAACATCGTTCATACCCCAAACGACCAGGGCGCTCACCGGGTTAGGGTTTGCCAAAGCTGGATTCTGCACCGCCGTCCACATCTCATTCTGCAATTGGGCGGTATCGTTACTAATCTCCTGTAGCTCACCCTGATTGCGGGTTTGGTAGTACGAGATGCGCAGCGCGAGATACTTCCGGAGCTGTCCGCGCACCGTGGCTGCATCCGCAGCCGGCATCAGCCCCGCCCGGACGTATTCCGTGCCGATGGCGTTGGCTTCCGCCTCCTCGTAGTTCTTGCGCTGGTCGTAGCGGCTGATCGCCATGGAGAAACTGAATCCGATGATGAGGCCGAGCAGCGTCAAAGTAGCCGCCTGCACGGTGTTGAAATCGTCGCGCTCATCGTCCTTCAGGGTCCGAAACCGCCGCAGGGAGATCCCAACCTGCGCCGAGAGCCATAGCAACACCAACGAAAAGAAGAAGAAAACGATTGGGTAGTTCAACATGCCGTCCGGCCCTCCGTCGGTTTCAGTTCAGTTAAGAAAACGCTCGCTACTTCCCGCGGCCCACTCGCTCGTGTTCCCCATCGCGTTCGCCCAGTTCACTCCGATTGCAGCGGTTGCGGAACCGTCATCTGCGACAGGTGCCACAATGGAGGATAGCAAGCCCTGGCGAAAGAATGGCGAGCCCACTAGGGTTTGCCCAGCCAGGAGTACTGCCAGGCAGCCGAGACGCTCTGGTAATTGCCGCCGAAGCGGATATAAGTGCCGTCACTGTAAGAGACCTTGAGCGACTGGTGGCGGGTGACTGGCATCGAGAATGTGCCCCCGACCCGCGATCCCGTCTGTTGGGTTGCAAGGTTGCGGATTCCGTTTAAACTCGTCACCCCGCCGAACCAGAAGTTGCCATCCAACGAGACCCATGGGTAAAGCGTTCTCTTTCGCGCGACCCGGCTGAGATCGTAACTCAAATGGCCCTCGAAGCTGCCAATGGGCTCCTCCGTCTGCGGCTTGGGAACGGGTATGCTGTAGTAGGCGTCGTTGGTGGTGTAGAACCAAACCCCGCCGTATCCGTCGACCACCCAGTTGCCGAAGCGCTGTGAGTATCCCAGTTCCGGTTTGAAGGCCCAGCGATTGATTCCCCAGTTGATGAGCTTGGTCGGATCATACTGCCCTGTGGGAGCAATGATTTTCAGGCTGGCGCCCAGCAGCATCTTCTGTTTCCATTTTGTGAATTCCTTGCCGCTCATCGCCGGTCCGCCCTTCAGATTGACCGACAGGCGGGCGGACATGTCGAGCAGTCCGGAGCGGTAAAGGGATTTGTTTACTCCGAGCAGCATACCGCTGAAATTTCCGACCGCATACGGCAAAGAGACGTTGAAGTTCGCCGAGCGCCCAAAGAAGTTGAACGCATGATAGTAGGTGAAGACGGGGACGCTGTACCTCCCGGTTGCGCCGGTAACGGGAATGGTGCCGTTGAAGTTCACCCCGCCGTCATAGAACGAGTAGGTCAGGGTGATGGCATTCGAGTGATTCGGAGTAATGACGTAGGCGCGCGGCGCCAGGTCCTGGGCGCTCAGCAAGTGCACGCAGCCCAGCACCGTCACCGCCAACAATCCGAGCTTGAAGAAACGTCGCATCTACTTGACCGAGAAATAGAGATTGAGCATCAGTCCCAACTGGTTGAGTTTCTGATTAGGGCTGCTGCCGGTTGAATTCTGGTGCTCATAGTACGGGTTGAACTCCACATGCTGGCCGATGGGAAAGATGCAGCCGGCATAGAGTGCGGTGTCGCTCCATTTGCTGTATTTGCTCTGGTAGAAGAATTCTACGCTGGCGTACGGAGAGGGATGATAGGAGTGCACCGTAATCGCCCTTTCGATCTGGAAGCGGTTGCGATAGCGCCAGGTGAAGTTGGTGCTCCAGTCAAGATCGGCGCGATTTCGATCGGATAGCAGGAAATCCCCCTTCATCGAATAGTTAAACGTCACAACCGGCTCCATGCGGTTGGTGGCGGGCGCACCGTTGGAGCGCGGCAGATAGCGATATCCAATGGACAACACCAGCGGGCGGGATTTCGCGTTGTTCAGATCGAATTTCGTGGCGTTCTGTAGCCGAACCAGTGGCTTCAGATAAAAATCCACGCTTGGCCCAAACTCCGCCTGGACCGGCTCACCGTCCTCTCTGGTCTGCTTTGCCTGGAAGTCGAAACGCAGATCAGACCTCAGTTCAAGGTAGGTGTCAATCTCTGGCAACAGTTGGTCTTGGATCGTTTGCGCGCCTGCGGAGTGACACCAGAGAATCACAAGAGACGCCAGCACGAGCGACTTTTCTGCAATGCCAGCCATGATTCGGGTCACTGGGAACAGCAAGCGGGACAGATGAACGGGCGGCCCGTGAGGACCGCCCGCTGGTTGGGTGTTTGACTACTGGCCTGCGTGTGCCCTAATCATCCCGTCGATTTTGGCTTTCAGGGCCGACAAGTTAAAGCTAGCCGGATCCTGCATCGGAGGATACTCGAGGGCGGTTTGCGCGAGCCTCCCTACCTCTTTTTGCACAAGCACGAAGCGCCAGAACTCGCGCGCATAGAAGTCGTTCCCGTAACCAAACGCGCCATCGTTGGTGCTTTCGCCACGGAGGTCAGACACGCGCTCAAACGGATCCTGCCGGAGGTTGACGATGGTAGGCATGTCAGTGGTGATCTTCTCCCCGGGCCAGCCCCACGGCTGCTGGAGGAACTGGAATTTGAAGTCGTCGATGCGCAGCGCACCGAGCTGCGCCCCGGCGAAGTAGAACAGCTCGTGACGTGCCGACGGCCCTTTGCCCTCAAGCAGGGCCGTCTGATCGTAACCGTCAAGATGGTTCTTGTAGGTTCGGTCGCCCAGCTTCACGCCCTTCAACAACTGGTTGGTGATGTCGGCGTTACCGGCGGCAGCCACCAGGGTCGGGAACCAGTCCAGACCGGAGAAGATGCCGTTCTCCACCGAACCCGGCTTCACGTGTCCCGGCCAGCGGATAATCGCGGGAACGCGGAAGCCACCTTCGAACGATGTTCCCTTGGTTCCTTTGAATGGAGTCATCCCGCCGTCAGGCCAGGTGAACACTTCGGCGCCATTGTCGGTGGTGAAAATTACGATGGTGTTATCGGCCTCACCAATGTCCTGGAGGTGCTGCAACAGTTCGCCCACGCTGTCATCCAGCTGGGCCATGCCGGCCTCTTCCAGGTTGTAATTGGTGCCGTAGTTCATCATCGCCTGGTACTTGGGCGGGATGTAAGTGAAGACGTGCATGCGGGTGGTGTTGTGCCAGATAAAGAAGGGCTTACCGTCCTTCTTGGCTTTGTCCATAAAGGCGTCGGTGTTCTTGACCAGCACTTCGTCAAAGGTCTCCATGTCGTACTTAGCCGGGCGGCCTTTCTGCCAGTTCTGTACGTCGGTCATATTCGGAAACGGCGCCAGCGGTCCCTCATCGACAATCTTCTGCTTGCCCACCTCTCCCCATCTTGGCTGTACGGTGGTATCGACGGTGTCGGTTGCCCAGCAATGGGTCAGATCGCGCGGCCCGGTCTTGTCAATCCAATCCTGTGGGTAGTCGAACCAGTAGGGATCGGACATGGCGTCGAGGTGATAGAGATAGCCGAAGAATTCATCGAAGCCGTGTACGCACGGCAGGTATTTGTTGAGATCGCCGAGGTGGTTCTTGCCAAACTGGCCGGTTTCATAGCCGAGGGTTTTCAGCGCGCTCGCCATGGTGGCAGCTTCCATCGGTAAGCCCACATCCGCGCCCGCTTGGCCGACGGTCGTCAGTCCGGTACGAAGAGGAATTTCGCCGGTGATGAAGTTAGCGCGGCCAGCGGTGCAGCTGGCCTCGGCATAGTAATCGGTGAACATCATGCCCTGCGCGGCAAGTTTGTCCAGGTTCGGCGTCTTGCCCGACATGATTCCACGGTGGTAGGCACCGATGTTGAACCAACCCACATCGTCGCCCATGATGACAAGAATGTTAGGCGGTTTCCCGCTGGTGGCCTGCGCATGCAAGGTCGCACTCCCGCCCGCAAATACGCTCGCGACGGCCAATGCTCCCAGGGTGAACTTTCTGACACTTGCACCCAGATCCATACTTCTCCTTTTCGACCGGTCCCGGACATTCGCGCCAGGAGTGTCTTTTACTGCGTCTGCCAGTTCACTACGATTGCGAGGGTTTGGGAACTGTCTCTTGCGACAGGTGGACCACCAGAGCCCAGGATTTACAGGAATGAGCGGTCCGTCGTATCGGTGCGATCTTCCGCTACACCCGGTAGTTAGGAAGGTTCTTGGGTAAGCCTGAGCTCTCCACCCGCTGCACGATGTCTTTCATGTCGCCATCGATGTGCTGCCAGAACGTCATCAGGCCGCTGCACAGGTAATTCAGTCCGGGCTCGCCGGCGCGGGTGCGAATCAGGCGATTCTTGGGACATTCGCCGTTGCAGGCGAACAGGTACTTGCAGTCGCGGCACTGTTGCGGCAGGTCGTCGCGCTTGGCAAAGCCGAATTTTCGCTGCTCGTCGGAAAAAATCATGCGCGAAATATGTTTTTCCGCGATGTTGCCCAGCTTGTATTCGGGATACACATAGTGATCGCAGGCATAGACACTGCCATCGTGCTCCAGCGCCACGCCTTTACCGCAGAAATCGTTATAGATACATAGCTGCGAGGCCAGTCCCATCCATTGCGCGACCGCAGTCTCAAACAGGTTTACGTGTACCTTCCCATAGTCACGCCGGTACCAGTCATCCCAGACCTTGCAAAGAAAGTAGCCCCAATCATCGGGATCGACGGACCAATCCGTGACCACCGAATCAGGATTGCCTGGATGCGCCGCAGGCGATCCTTGCAGCGGCAATGCCGCCGGGCCCCACTTTTGCGGCGCGGTATTCTCGAACCCTTTCGGCTCTACGCAAGGAATGAACTGCAACTGCCGCGGGCGAAGCTCGCGACTGATGAAGCGGTAGACATCCAGCGGCTTCTTCGCGTTGACACGATTGACTACCGTCAACGTGTTGAATGGAACTTTATATTTATGCAACAACTGGCCGGCGGCGAAAACCTTCTCGAAGGTAGGCTGGCCGCCCTTGTCCACCCGGAAGCGATCATGCAACTCCTGCGGGCCGTCGATGCTCAGCCCGACCAGGAAGCGATTGTCGCGCAGAAAAGCGCACCATTCGTCGTTCAACAGCACGCCGTTGGTCTGGAGATCGTTCTCGATGCACTGGTGGGGACGCTGGTACTTCTTTTCCAGTGCAACGACCTTTTCGAAGAAGCTCACGCCCAGCAGAGTCGGCTCGCCTCCCTGCCAGGAAAATACGACTTCGTCACCCGCCTGGCCTTCGATGTACTGCCGGATGTGGGCTTCCAGAATCTCGTCGCTGATCCGGAATTGGTGGTCGCTGCCCAGCAATTCTTCTTTGTGCAGGTAATAGCAGTAGGCGCAGTCGAGGTTGCAGATCGCTCCGGTGGGCTTCACCATGGCATGAAACCGCGGCTTCGTGCCGGGATAAATCGGCGGCGGCGACAGAGGATCGCTGGTGTTGCTCATGGGGCCCTTCAGTCTGAGAAGACGCTGGCGTCTATTCCCTAGTTGACCACGATGAGGACGACTTGAGAACTGTCTTTTGCGACAGGTAGACGCGGTGAAGCTACGAGGTCGCCGCACCGGAAACTCAGCGGGCTTGTCCCTGCAATTCCTGCAACGTGGCTTTCGCGCCCGGGTCATCAGGAATTTGTTGAACCAATTCCTGAGCGTAAACCGTTGCCGCCGGGATGTTCCCGTTGTCGCGCTCGAAAGCGACCAAGGCATTCAGTATCTGGCGGTCGGCGGGACGACCCTCGTGAGCGCGCTGCAAAATACTGATGGCCTGATTTACCTGTCCGCTGGATTGCAGGGCGACGGCGTACACATAGCTATATCGAGCGTTAGCCGGCTGTAGCGCGGTCGCTTTGGCGAGCAGGGGCAGGGCCTCCGCGTATTGTTTCTGCCTGATCTTGAGCAGGCCGAGGGCATAGACGGGTTCGGCTGCATTCGGCTCCGCCGCCATCGCCTTTTCCAACCATTGCTGCCCTTCGTTGTCGCGCTGCTGCGCACGGTATAGATCGGCGAGGTTGACCATCGCCGGCACGAACTTCGGATCGAGTCGCAAGGCGGTTTTCAGTTCGCTTTCCGCATCGGACGTCCGTCCCATCTGGGCGTAGACGAGTGCGAGGTTCATGTGGCTCTCGGGACGTTCCGCCGAAACCATCTCGCTGGCAGTCAGCTCGGCGATGTCGTGGTCGAGGGCTGTCTTCTGGGCGTCCGGCAGGCCAGAGGCAGTGCCCGCCAGCAAGCGCGCTACTTCGATTCGTACGGCGAGCGATGGGTCCGTCAGCAACGGCGCAGCCAGGTGAACCCTGTCCTGCGGTGGGAGTGGCTCCAAGGCTCGCACCGCCTGACTTCGCACTTGGACATCGTCGTCCGTGAGAGCGCTTTGCACGGCAGGCATCGACGCTGAAGTGAGATACGCCGGCAGCAGGCTCAATGCGGTGGCCCGGGCGATCGCGGGCTTGGCCTGGTCCTGGATCAGCGCGGCCAGCGCCCGCTCGGCGTTCGGCAATCCGCGACGCCCAGCGTCGATCGCTTCCACGAAGTGGGCTTCCTGTCTGCGGTTGGGACCATACCATTTCACCACAGCATCAACCGCCCAGCTGTTGGACTTGTCCTTATGACACTGGTTGCAGGCGTTCGGAGTTCCATAGGCGACGGAGAAATCCGGGCGCGGTACGCGGAAGCTGTGGTCTCGCCTGACATCGACGACCATGTAGGTTTTGGTCGGCATGTGGCAGTTGACGCAGAGCGCACCTGCGCTTCCCGCCTGGTGATGATGGTGCTGCGGAATGTCGAACTTCGCCGCCGAATGACACTTCTCGCAGACTGCGTTCAGATTGGTGGATGCCAGTTTGGCGGTGTGAGGATCGTGGCAGTCCGAGCAGGTCACGCCCTCGTGATACATCTTGCTCTGCACGAACGAGCCCCACTCGTAGTCTTCCTCAAGTATCTGGCCGTCGGGATAATAAACCCCTTCTTCCAGCAGGCTCGGCACATAGGCATCGAGAAACGGCAGCCCCGGCTGGTAGTCAGCAGTGATGGGATGGCGGCGCGCATGGCACGGAGCACAAGTGTTGATCTCATTGCGCGAACGGGCATCGCCCTTCCAGTGCATGGTTGCCGCGTCAGCTTCCGAAGCCGTCCACGATCCCTTGGCCGGCTTCAGGTCCGCAACCAGACCATTCGCACCATTGCTGGACTGGTACGTGCTCTTCTTTTGCGCCTCTGCCCAGGCTACGTGATTAGAACCCGGCCCGTGGCATGACTCGCAGGAAACGTCGATATCCGACCAGGTAGTCGCGTAGCTGTCCTTGGCGAGATCGTAATTCTTGCGCAGGTCGGTGGAATGGCAATCGGCGCACATGTAATTCCAGGTCTGGTTCCGTCCCGTCCAGTGCAGAGGATCGGCGGGCGTCATTTTTTGGCCCGGATAGAGGTGGAACCAGCGCTGGCCGTCCTGTTGCTTGCCGCGCGAATCCCAGGCCACTACGAAGCTCTGCATCCTTCCGTTGGGAAATGGGACCAGGTACTGCTGCAAAGGCGATACGCCGAACGTGTACGGAAGCACATAGTCCTGAGGCTTGCCGTCGGGGCCCTCAGTATGAACGTAGAACTTGCTGTCTTTCTTGAAGAAGCTGGAGGTCACGCCGTCGCTGATAAATTGTGTGTTGTTGAAGTTTCCCAGGACGCTGGTATCGCTGGCCGTCTGCATGGCCAGAGCATGATGAGACGTCCGCCAGGCCTGCGCCTGTTCCGCGTGACATTGGGCACAGCGCACCTCGCCGACATAGGTAGCGGCTGCCACCGGCTGCTTTTCCTGGGAGTGCGCCGCGGCCGACCAGCGCCAGAAACCTACTCCGCATAGAGCAGCGAAGATAACGGCCGCACCGATCGCGCCCATCAGCCTGGACTTCCCAGGTTCGCTTTTCGCTGGCGTGGATTGTTTGCGCACTCATCTACCCGGCGAGAACCGCTCTCGCAACCGGCCTGGCCCTGTCAGATAATCGGAAAATGTCTCAGACCGTCATCGCGACTCAGGAAGGATTGTACTTCCTCGGCGTGAACTTCGACACAAAGGTGTGACCCTGCATGGCTTCCAGTATTGCCGGTACCAGGTCGGTAGACAGGCGAGCTTTGGTGACGTAGCCGCAGGCCCCAGCAGAAAGGGCCGCGTCGACATAATCATGGTCCTCGTGAATCGTTAGAAAAACGATTCTGGCCCGGCACTTCGCCTTCTGAAGGTCTCTGGCGGCCTGTAGCCCGTCCAGTACCGGCATCGAAATATCCATCACCAGTATGTCAGGATCAAGAGCAAGGACCGCCGCTACGGCTTGTTTGCCATCCTCTACGGCAGCGATGACATCACAATCCGCAGTTACTGTGCGCCGAACTTTCGCGGCCACCGCAGGATGATCATCAGCGAGCACGATTTGGATTTTGGCCATGGGCCCCTCTGTTTCCCCAGAACCAGTTACGAACGTATTCACAATCTTATTGTTGCCGGGGTATCAGGGGTTGACAACTGTCGCTTGCGACAGTGAGCGCGGAGCGGTTGATGCGGCCCTTTTTGCGTGGTTGGGACAGGAAATCTTTTCGATTTTCCGGCAATGAGTCTCCAGGTCTCGAATTGGGCGGAACAACTCGAGGCCCGGCAAGAAACTGCGCGCGCCGCAGCATGAAAGACGATAGGTCCTACGGATACTGCTTGAACATTTTCACAATGGCGTCTTGCACCTGGCTCTCCAGTTTCTCCGGTTTGGTGCTCAGGTTTTGTTGCGACATGCCACGCCACACCAGTTTCTTGGCATTGGCATTGATGAGATCAATGACCAATTCTCCCTTATGGATGGTCACTGTCGTGTTGCCCCAGGTGCCAGCCAGCGCCGGCCCGGAGAAACTGGGATCGAACGGGGGAATGCCTCCAGTCGCGTTATAGAGCGGATCCATTGAGTTGAACGACAACTCCTGGTCGATGGATCCATAGACCTGGACGATCAGGTCGGGACTGCTGGCAACTTTGGTGAGACCCTTCTGCGTGAGTTCGTCCTCGATGGTGCCGACTATGTCTGCCGCCAGCATGGGATGTGCAACCTGGCCATGCGGCGCCCAGGAATAGGTCTTGAACTTGGAAAAATCCGCCGTGGGATCGTACTTGTTAACGTGGATCTTTTGCCCCTGTGCGCCCAGGGAAACAAGCAGGATGATCGCCAGCGCCTGCCATGGGCGTAACGAGAACGATGTAACCTTGCCAGCCGCCATGCAACTCTCCTTTAAGCCTTCGTTTGTTCGACTGAGATGATTACATTGTCCCGAGCGGATACGGGGCCCGGTGCCGTCGGCATAAAGCCGGCTTTAGGATAAGAATTGAGGCTCAGACGCTGGCCTGAAGGCCATCCCTACCTGACTTCTCCATCCTGTGTACAGGCTTTCGGCCTACGGCAGAATGACCAGTTCGGGCTTGCTGCCGCCGCCCATCCCGTAGGGCGCTCCCGAATAGAATGCGCCAACGTCATACTTGTAGCAGCCCGGTGTGGTTGCCTTTACGCTGACCTGTTTGCTCCCGCCACCCATGATGGGGTCGTCCGGAGAGAACGGCGAGTCCTCCGGGAAAGAAACCATGAACCCGATGTTCTTGTTGGAGGACATCCAAGTCACAGTCGTGCCGGCCTTGACGCAGAAGAACTGGTTGCCCTTGGCGTCCGGAACGCTCGGCTTGACGTTGGCGCCGTGGCCTGACCGGTTGATATCCACTGTGCACGGAGCGGAAGCCGATCCGCAGATATTGGCCGCGCTGCACAGGGACGCCGGAGTGGCCTCGTCGCAGACGTACTTGCTCCTCTTTTGTGCCTGGGCAGCCGTACAGTTGAGTATCAAGAGAGCGAAGGCGAGCAGAACACTCAAGGAAGCGAATCGCAAATTTATCTTCATAAGGCACCTCCGTACGAAGTCGGAATCGTGAATCGGGAACAGGCTGGGGCAGTCGTTGCCTACAGTGGGGGCGCGGACGGAGGTAGCAGGAGAATTCCCGCAACCTCTGTCCTGCCCCGAGCAGAATTCAGCCGCCGAACAGCCCGTGAGGCACTAATTTTCTGATGTACCCTTCCAGTCAAGGAAGTTCCCAAGTCTCCATGGGTTCTGGTTCAGATCGAGCTGCACTTCGCCGTCTTTATTAATGATCAACTGGGCGGCGGGGTACAGCACTCCGGTGCTCTTGCTCTTGTCCTGGTCGTTCAGGTCGAGTTCGCCGGCCGTAAGGTTGTAGCTCTGGGTGGGGCTGTCCGTGAAAGCCTCTCCAAACCTGATGGGGCGGTTGGTAGCGAAGGTAATCTTCCGGCCCGTCGGCGTCGCAACCATGCGAATGTAACTGACGTCATAGCCCAAAGTGCCGGGGATTGCGATGCGGCCAACTGCCTTCATCTTTTGCAAGGCCAGCACCAGCCCCTGGTTCTGCCCCTTCTGGAAAGCCTGCACCAGGACTTCTCGATCTTCCGGAGTGGAAAACTCATAGATAGTCAGCGTGATGCCGATGTTGTGTCCGAGCTGGGTGCTGGTGCCCCAGGCGGTGCAGTCGATGGATTCATACTTGTCCCTGGAGAAACCGGGAATGCTGCCGATCATCATCAACCCCAGGACCAGCAGGCTTGGGACCACGATTCTTACGAGTTTGGATTTGTCGCGCATATTCATCTCTTCTTTCCGATTGAAACTTAAAGATGTTTACCGCTGAAAGCGGCGGCCTTGCCGCGAGCCGCCATAACTGCATCCACCGGTGGCGCCCGGCCAGCCGGGAGCAAATGCCATTGTTGCCCCGGGCAAGCACGCTTGGCTACTGTCGCTTGCGACAGGGGGAAGCGCGCGTCAGTTGCATGGGACCATGCGCCCCGGCTCCTTAGACGGTCGAAATTACTCCGTGATGGATTGCGTACTTCACCAAGTCCGAGTTGGTGGTGATTTCCAGCTCTTCCATGATTCTGGCCTTGTGAAAACGGACAGTGCGATGGGTGATCTGCAAAACAGCGGCGATCTCCATCATGGAGCGCCCTTCCGCCACCATCTGGAGGACTTCGCGCTGCCGCACGGTGAGCTGTTTTTGGCGCGGTCTCTCGGGGTCGCGGATGAACCTCTCATCCATGGCCCGTTTGATTTGCGGAGTCACGTACGAACCGCCCTTCACCACCGCGTGAATCGCCTGCAACAACTCCGAGGCCTTGGAGGTTTTCAGCAAGTAGGCCGAGGCCCCGATGCGGAAGGCTTCGGCGGCAATGTCGGCGGCGGGATTCATGGTCAGGAAAACCAGTTTGACCTGCGGCATCTTGCTGCGCAATTCGCGCGCCGCGTCCAGGCCGTTCAGCAGGGGCATCGCCACGTCCAGGAGCACTATATCCGGACGGAGTTCGGGCGCCCCTTTCAACAGGGCGTGGCCGTCAGCAACGCAGCCCACAACTTCGTAATGAGGCTCGAGCAACTTCTGGAAGCCCGCCGCAATCATTGTGTGATCGTCGGCAATCATAATGCGCACTCGTCTCATATCGGCCTCCACCGAATCACTTACTTGAAGCAGTCCCGATGGCTTTTTCCAACTCATGCGGCTCGGCAATTAAGGGGACAGTGGCGACAATTCTGGTGCCGGCGCACAACTTCGATTCGACCGAGAAAGTGCCTTTCACCAGATGGACGCGCTCCGGCATACTGACCAGCCCCAATCCTCCATTCCGCATTGCCGTCTCCACGCTGAAGCCCACCCCGGCGTCACTGACCTCCAGCCGGACCTGTTCCTCGGTGCCGCGCAAATCCACCGAGAATTGGTGCACGCCGCTATGTTTCACGGCATTTTGCAGGGCTTCCTGCGCCACTCGGAACAGGCAGAGGGAGACGTCCCCGGGCAAATGATCGGGAACTTTCTCCGGCTTGAATTCGACCGTCACATCATTCTTGCTGGAGAACTCCTCACAGAAACTCCGCAACGCGGCTTCGAGGCCAAGGTAATCCAGCTTGGACGAATGGAGTTGGTGGGACAAGGCCTGAACATCGCTGGCGATTTCGGAGCAACGCTGCTGAATTTCAGCAAATCCTGCCTTCGCCGCGCCTTTGGACCCTTGACCCATCAGTTCCACTTCCAGCGACAGGAGAGCAAGCCTCTGGCAGATATCGTCGTGGAGCTCTCGCGCGATTCGGCTGCGTTCTTTTTCCTGGGCCTCGATCAATTTGCCGCTCATTCTTTCGAGTGCTTCCTTTGCCAGTTTCTGGTCGGTAATGTCGATAGCCGAACCGATAAAGCCTGCAAACGAGCCGTCCCCATTGATTCGCGGCACTGCAACATCCAACATCCAGCGGTACTCTCCATCGTGCCGCCGGAGCCGGTACTCCTTGGAAAATCCTTCCCGCTGCTCGAGCGCCCGCGCGTTCGCGCTCAGAACATCCTGCGAGTCGTCAGGGTGAATGAATGCGGTCCAGACATCTGCAAATCCCGCCTTTGGATCGCGGCCAGTGAAGTTGATGCGTCGGTCGTTGAGATAAGTGACGTTGCCGTCCTTGTCGGAAACCCAGACCAGGGACGGTGTGGTATTCGCCATCGCCCGGAAGCGTTGTTCACTTTCACTCAGCCTGGCTTCGGCTTTTCGTTTCCGTGCCCGTTGCCACAGCAGTCCGATGATCAGCAATGTCTGCACAACCATCAACACCACGGCGGCAACGACGTACTTCCGGTACCGTTCCCATGCTGTCGGCTGCCGGTACAGGATCTCCGTACCGGGCGGAAGCGCCGACTCGGGGATATTCCACCGCCGAAGCTGTCGCCAATCAACTTCCGGGTGGACACTCGAAGCATGGATCACCGGAATATTTTCGGGGCTTTCGCCGGACAGGACACGGGCAGCAAGTTGGCCTGCATCCTGCACCTGCTCGTCGAAGTCGGGGTAGGATCCCCCAATCGCCCCATGACCAAAGCAATAACTGTGAAGGCAGTAGGTGGGAAATTGCCGGGAAACAGCCTCAAGAATGTCATATGTGCCGATGGCAAGCTGTAGCGACTCTTGCGGCACCAACTGGAAGACAACCACCGTATGGGGAGGCAGCGCCAACGTTTCCCGCAGCAATTGATCGGGAGGTACGCCCACCAGATCAATCTCATTCATCTGATCGGTGCGCAGGAGAAGCGCCTGATGAGTCGCGTTCTCCCAGTAGCTCTCGAATTCTGAGCTTCCCCCGACGACGGCTACATTTCTTGTGTCTGGGTGGAGGCGCAAAGCCAGATCCAGAGTGCCTCGAACATCTCCCCGAAGGGTAACGCCGGTTACGCCAGGCCAAAGCTTGCGGCCCTGTATTCGCTCCGGCACGATCATCATGAAGACGATTGGGACTCCGGGGAAAATTCTGTCCCGGAACTCCACCGCAAATTGCAGGGCCGGATCGACAGCGACGATGACCAGATCCAGCTTCTGCCTGGCGTACGTCTGGCGTAACGTCTCGCTGAGGCTCTTCTTGTAGTCACGGCTTCCGAAGCGCTGCGCTTCCAGGTATTCGACGTAGAAGTTTACTGGTACGGAGACATGGGACCGGACGGCTGATTCCAGGGTCTGGGAGCTGGGAAAGTCATCTTTCGAGAAGCTATAGAGAATCAGGACATTCTTGGCCGGCGGCGAATCCGCAGCCAAGCAAGTCCTGGCTGAGCCTGCTCCGGCAAGCGTCCAAATCGTCAATAAACACGCAGCCGTCAGCCACCTTCGAATGCCAAACTGGCGGCATCTGCGAGAACTAACGCTTGCGTGCGGCTTCTCTGGCATAACCTACCCGACACAGGAATCCCCCTGCGACCCGCAGTGGCGACTTGAATTGGGGGAGCTGAACACATTATCGTCCCCCACTAGAGGCGGCACAACAAGTAATTCTGCTACGACGGCTGTAAGTAATTGATTCTGCCTCTATCTAACGCGAAAGTGGTACGTTCGTCTCTGCGATCAAGGACGGCCGTAACCACTGTCGCAAGCGACAGTTTCGTCCTCGTGCGCGCGCAAGTATCGTACTGAGCGAGCGTGTAGCGTGTGTGTAACTGTAAAGCCATCTGGCTCGAACTTTGTATAGTTCTGTGCTCAACTGAAGGTGGCATCCGGAATAGTTGTGATTTATTACGAAACCCGCTGCTGCAAAGCGCAGCGGCCCACAGGAGAGGATCATGAAGAGCAGATTGAAAGCAATAGTACTCCCCGCAACGATGTCACTGGCAATCCTTCTGGTGTTTGGCGGCAGCGCTTCCGGTCAGTCCGCTAAAGCTCAGGGACTGATCACGGGACGCAGCGGAGACACCATGACGTTGCAGACTCCGGATTCTTCCACGGTAGTGGTTCTTCTCACCGACAGCACCCAAGTCGCGCAAGTGCAGGGAGTATTCAAGGCGCGGCGCAAGCAGATGTCGATGGCGGCACTTATTCCCGGTCTCCAGGTCCAGGTAGAGGGATCTTATAACCAGCAAAACCAACTGGTAGCGACCTCGGTCAAGTTCAAGGGCAACGACCTGCAAGACGCGCAGACCATCCAGGCCGGCATACAGCCGGCGAAGGAGCAGATAGCGCAGAGTCAACAGGAACTAGAGGCGCAGAAGGCAGCCCTTGCGCGACAGCAGCAAGAGATGCAGGAGCAGCAGCAGCAAATGGCTGAGGCGCAGGCGAAAATTGACGCCAATAAAGCCATGATCGAGGCCGCCAACAAGCGCTTCGGTCAACTGGCTGACTTCAACATACTCGACGAGGTGACGGTTTATTTCGCCAACGGCAAGGTGGCGTTGGATCCGAAGTACAACGCGCAACTGCTGCAATTGGCCGAGAAGGCCAAGACCATCACTGCCTACACGATCCAGGTGAAAGGCTATGCCTCATCGGTAGGCAGCGCTTCGCTGAATCAAAAGCTGAGCGACGAGCGCGCCAACAACGTGGCCGCTTTCCTGCAGCAACAGGGTCACATTCCGCTTACCAACATGCTGGCTCCCGGCGCCATGGGCGAAAGCCGGCAGGTGGGCAGTGACAAGACCGCCGAGGGCCAGGCCCAAAACCGGCGCGTAGTGGTGAGGATCCTTCAGAACAAAGGCATCGCCGGTACATAGCGGCAACTCTACCATCCGCTGCGTAAGAAGTTCGGCCTTAGCCGCTGAGATAACTCCGCAAGGGTTTTCTCAGTGGCTAAACAGCCGCTGAAAAGTTGGGATTTTTTCCGGTAGAACCAGCCTTCAGGCTGGCGTCTCAGTCCTGCTTAACAACTCTGAATCTGCATCAGGCGGGCGGTGACGAAGGCGCAGCCGGAGTGCTTCCCTGCTGACGATATGCCTGGGCGCACGTGATAAATCCATCCATATCGAGACCGTGTGCTGGCGTGGCCGGCCACTTGGCGATGGCCTTAATCATCCACGAGCCCAGATGGCGGTAGCTTTCAAACTGGGCCTCATTGAAAAACTGATTGGCAGTGCTCTCGTGGGGGAAATCCTCATGGCTGGCCTGGTAGGCCAGAATGTCGGGCGGTTCGGTGCCATTCATCACCGGCTTAATGATCACCAGCTTGCCCTTGCGGGCGCCTTCATCCACGCAGTCATAGCCGATGTGGCCTTCAAGGCAGTAAACGTTACCTCCCGCGACGCCCTTCTTCATGGGAACGCCGTGGTATCCGGGAAAGGTTATGGGAATGCCAAGATCGATTTCGATCTTACGAATGGCATTGCCCAAGTCCTCAAACTGTAGGTCAGGGTCGGCATCCGCATCCACCACAACAATCGAGCGGCAGCGCCGCAACACCATCTCGTAAAGGCCAAGATTTTCGAAGTGTCCGCCATCGGAAAGCTCGATCCACTGATACATGTCGTCGGTATTGCCCAGGGCCTCATCCAGCAGCGGCTTCAGCGCCAGAGTTGGCCCGTTCCTGCGCAGAAAGTTCTGGGCCTTCTTTTTCTCCGGGTCCCAGTTTCGCAGCGCCGGCCATGCTGGATTAGGCAGCCACCATCCCAGGCGGGTATTGAAAAACGTCATCAGCAGGGTCACCAGGGGCGACGAGTTGTAACCCATGTTGGGATTCAAAGCCGCACCGCTGATGGCCATCGCGGTCCCCACGCGCACGCCTCTGCTGCCACCGTATACGCTGGTGGGAACGTAGCCCAACCTCCAACTGCCGCAGCTCACCGGGCTGAAGGTGAACGATTCCGCCTTGCGCTGCTGCCAGGCCAAGTTTCGAGTTGCGACCACATTCAGCGCGGTGTTGATCACATGCAGAGGCGCATCCGCACTGCAGGGCATCGAGCTTTCGTAGAGATTGTCCGCAGGGTCAAAGTTAGTAAAAGCATCAGAATGCCGGGCGAAGTTAGAGGCCCCGAGATAAGCGCGCGTAAGGCGCATCCGATACATGCCATGCAGTGAGAAGGTGTTTACGTTGATGAACCGGTTGCCGAGGATGGCCAGCGCAGCCGCGCCGAGGAAGATGACAGATGTGGCGCTCGCGTCGATCTTCAGACGATCCAGTACCGGCAGGTCCGCCGCGTTATGAACTCCCAGCCAGGAAGTCAGGAATTGATGGAGACTGCCACTCGCCGTGGAAGCGAGCTCTCCGGCCATCAACTTATAGAGATTGCGACGAATCCAACTGGTCAGTGCTGCCAGAACGAACGTGAGGCAGATCAAGGCAATCCCGGAGGCTACCGCCGGCAGCAGATTGTGCCGCGAGAGCCACTGTTGCCACTTGCTGAGCTGTTCCACCTTGACGCGCTTCAGGCCGGAAGTCGTCGCCGCGCTCAATCCCGCCAAACTTCCCACATATCCGGATCCTAATCCGATGGCAGCCAGAATCGAGGCATGCAGGAGCTTGAGCGTCTGCCCGGAGAAATAGGCGATGCCGTTGAACCCCAGCCAGATGAGCACACACGCAAACAACAGCCCTCCAGCGCGCCCCCACCACTCACGCTCCTCTTCGCTTTCAATATTGCTGAGCAGTCCGGAAAGCAGGCTGGACGCAAGCATCGTCGCCGAAAACACCAGCGGCACGACGAAAAGCACATACCAGCGAGTCACCTGAAAATGCCCAACCTTGGCAACGACGAAATACTTGCTCAAGTAAAAAGCTACGATGGAGAGGAGAATCGCAGCCAACCCTGCCGCGAATAACGGCGCGATAAAAGACCAGGTCAGCCGGCCCCACGCTATTCGCCCGCTGCCATCATGTTTGCGAAATGGACTCGGCCGCGCCTTGCCGTCGCTACCCATGAGCGACCGCAACCGCACCAACGAAATCGCCATCGGCGGCAATAGCGCAAATAGAAAGAGCCACTTCGCCAACGGAACGATCTGAGTCAAGCGTGTGGTTGAGGTAATGATGCGGTTCATCGACGCCCATGCCCACGCTTCCCCTAACAGCCATGTGCCCACTATGAGCGGCAGCGCGAAGAGCCAGAGCTCCAACGACGTACTACCCTGCTTTATTGAAGCTTTGAACCTGGAAGCATAAGGAGGCCAGCTCATTCGCACCGCGGCAAATACTGAGGCAACCGTTACGCTCAGCACAGCCAGCAGCATCACCGGCCAGTACCATCCCCTGTTTGGCTGCGCCGCAAACGGAAGCGCGTAGGAGACCATCCACAGAAACTCAGGCAGGCAGAGCAGGCAGATCACCGCCGGGATCAGCGTCAGCCAGTTGAGGATCATGTTCCGGCCCACGATGGCCCCCAGGGTCAGCGTGTCCAGCGTGAAGCCGTATTTGGGCGTCAAATAGCTGGTGTATTCGCGCAGATGCCGGATCGGTTCCGGCTCGGGGTCGCCGGAAGTGGGCGCGGAGGCAGCTAACTGGCTGATAGCATCGCTATAGCGGCTGCGTTGCGCCCAGGCCATAAGCCAGCTTCCGATATAGCCTCCGCCGGAAACCGTGGACAGGTAATCCAGCGTGTCCATAACGGTTTTGTCGCCGAGCTTCCAGTCACACGGACGGCTGAATCGCGCCAGCCCTTGCAACACACCGAGAGAAAAGCTGGCGCTGCGAATGCCTCCACCAGACAGGCATACGGCCGTCGCCTGCATATCGTGCAGAATCTGCTTGAGCGGATGATCGCAAAGCTGGCATTGCGTCTCGGCTTTGCGGCTCTCCTCGTAACCTGTCGCCACTCTCTGCCGGAAAGCCTCGTCCGGCTCTCCCGGCTCCTGGCGCACCGTGGACAATACATCTTTCATTGCAGCCAGTGCGGAGTACGCGTCTTCGGAAGCGGAGAGCGTCTTGTCCAGCGCCGTCCACACGGATTGCTGGTCTTCTGGTGGGGCATCGACATTCAGGATGTGTCTGGCAACCGCGGCGGCAAGATCGCTGGGCCGCCGAGCGCGATGTTCGCCGCATAGCGTGCGGAACGGCAGCGCATGGTTTGCCGCCGGATACGTTACCTGACTGAAGGAAACCACATCGCCCCCGGAATGGCGCCTTGGCGGTTGATCCGAACTGCGATCTCCCCGTTCGGATCCTTACCCGGGCGCTCTTGTGCAGTTGAGGCTAGCAGAGGTGCGGGAAAAAGCAAGTAGTTGCCGCGGTCCGGGGCCATCGAGAACCGCGTCCGTTAGCTGGTCGAGTTTAGGGTCGATCTCCTAAATGAATGTGCCGGGGCTGCGCCGTGCCGCTATTGCCCGTTCTTTGCCAGCACCATCTTGGCGCTGCGCAATGCTGGACGGTCGGAGTATTTCCCGTCGTCGCAGTTTTTCAAGAGCTGTGCGTAGTAGAGATTCGCTTTCCCTGGCTGATGTGCCAATTCGGCAGCCTGGGCCGCGCCCGCCAGCTCGTTGAAGCGGTTGGGATCGATCTTCATCGACTTCTCATATTCGGCTAAGGCTTCCTGCGGCCGGTTGAGTTCCAGCAGCATATCGGCCAGCATCTCGCGCGCCGGAATATCAACTTCCGCTTTTCCCGTCTTGTCTTGAGTGTCTGCTACCTGGCGCATCTGGCGCAGGGCTTCGTCATTCTGTTTCCCGGCAAAGGCCAGCCAGGCGTGAACCTCGCCGCGCGACGAATTTGGCCCATCAAGAATGTAGGCGTCTTGGGTCTTGCGCAGGGCGTCTTCCGCGTCGTCGAACTTCTGCGCATTGCGACGGGTCGCTTCCACATCGCCCATGCGGGCGGAGGCGATGGTCCGCGCCCACCAGGTAATTCTCTGCATATCCGGCGATGCATTCGCCGCCGGCTGAAGTGCCACGGCATCCTTCCAGTCGTGCATCTCCAGGTCGTAGAGCGCAGGGAAATGGGCGGCAGCAAAGCCGTAATACCGCAGCATTCCGGAGTCGTCATCGTTCTTGGGCGCCGCGGCTACGATCTGCTTCGATTGCTCCAGCACTTTCCTGGCAGCTTCATCCTGACCGGTCTGCAAGTAGGCATAAAGAAGAAAGTGCATGGCATGCAGCTCGTGCCCGCCCATGTACATTGCACCCGACTGTTGCGTCAGGGCAACCGACTTCAGGTTCGCCTGGATGTCCTCCTGCCAGAGCCCTAAGCGGGCAAAGATGTGCGATGGCATGTGGACGGCGTGGGCCGAGGATGAGGCAATTCCCGCATAGGCGCGCGCGGCCGCCAGCCCCTTGGGCGCCAGCTGCGGCTTATCGCAGGCGTGAATGATGTAGTGCGCCAGGCCGGGATGATCGGGCTGCTGTTCGAACAGCGGGACCAGCACCGCGACTGCTTCCTTTCGGGTCGTGAGCGACGTGTCATCGGGTGGCTCAGCCGCCAGCAATGACAAGCCATAGAACGCGCCCGCCTCTACGTCCATGGGATATTTCTGGTAGAGCTTCCCCATCGCATCCGAGTAGGCCTTGGCCCGCGTCAAGTAATCATTCTTCGCAGGATCGGCATAGAACAAGGCCAAGGCCGCAATGTAATCGCGCTCGCGCTCGGTTTTCGCGCCCAGCTTCTGCGCTGTCTCAATCTCCAGCTCGCCCCGCTTCAGGGCAGGTTCCCCTGGCCGCTCCCAGATCTGGTGATACAGGCTCATCGCAATGCCCCAATGCGCCATGGCGCACGCCGGATCGCTCTGAGCGAGTTGCATGAACTGCTGCGCCGCTTCTTCATACTCGAAAGAATGGAGCTGAGCAACGCCGCGCTCGAAGGCCTTCTGCGAACCCGGCGCGCAGGAAATGGGGAACGAAACCTTGCCCAGTTGTTCGGTAGCTGCGTGATGGTGAGCGGGCTCGTCGTTCTGGGCGGAGGCGGGCACAGCCCCCGCAAGGCAAACGCAGAGCAGCAGGCAGGAAAGGAATCTTGGGGGAAACATTCGTCGCTCCTTACACAGCGCAGGGCATCACCGTCGGCATCGGTTGCGCGCTACTGAATTTTAATCAGCTCGATGTCGAACACGAGCATTCCGAAGGGCGGCTGTTTGCCCCGGTACGCGAGGTCCTCAGGAATCCAGAACCGAGCCTTCTCGCCTTCGACCATGAGTTGGAGACCTTCGGTCCATCCGGGAATGACCCGGTCGAGGCGGAAGCTGGACGCTTGGCCACGCATCACCGAGCTGTCGAACATCTTGCCGTCGGTTGTCCAGCCAGTGTAATGCACCGTGACCTCGTCAACGCTCTTGGGATGGCGCTTGCCTTCGCCCGGGGTCAACACCTGGTAGGCAAGACCGCTCTTGGTCCGCTGGGCGTCGGCGGGAGGCCTTTTCACATCCGCGGGCGCGCGCGTTGGTATGTCGTCCAGCGTTACCTGGAAGACGAGCGTGCCTACCGGCTTGCCTTGCTGGCCTTTGTAGGTGAGCGACTGAGGAATCCACATCATGCTGGTTTCCCCAGTCACCATCTGCTGCACCCCCTCGCTCATGCCGGGGAGCATTTTCTTAACTTGCAAGGTGACGGGTTTGCCGCGTTCGACCGTGCTGTCCAGCATCTTCCCGTCGGGCGTCCAGGCAGTGTAGTCGACGGTGACGACATCATCTTTAGCGGGGTGGGTCGTGCCGGTGCCGGGCTTCACAACTTTGGTCGCGAGCCCGGACGCTGTTTTTGTAGCGTCAGCCGGCGGTGCGGCAACATTGGCAGGAGCGGCAATCGGCGATGGCGATGTCTGCGCCGAAACCGCGGACACAGCCAGCATGAATAAGGCAATGGAAGTAAGAATGCGCATTCGAGTATTGTATCGGCAGAATCTGCCGCTCCCGAGGTAGTCAGACTGAGTTATTCAGGTCGTGCGCAGTAACGTTGGTCTGCGCCGGCAATGTCCTTCAAAGTCCCATGATGTTGTAGCCGCAATCTACGTAGATGGTCTCACCGGTGATGCCGCTGCCGGCGTCACTGGCCAGGAAGACCGCGGTCGCCGCCACTTCCTTTACGTCGACATTGCGCTTCAGCGGGGCCCGTTCGGCCTGCTCTTTCAGCATCTCGCCAAAGCCGGAAATCCCGCGCGATGCCAGCGTCTTGATAGGCCCTGCGGAGATGGCATTCACGCGAATATTGTTCTTGCCCAGATCGTAAGCCAGGTAGCGAACGCTAGCTTCCAGCGCGGCCTTGGCAACCCCCATGACGTTGTAGCGCGGAATGACTCGCTCCGAGCCGTAGTAGGTCATGGTCATGATGCTGCCGCCTTCGGTCATCAGCGGGCGCGCAGCGCGGGCGAGCGCCACCAGCGAGTAGGCGCTGGTATCGAGCGCGATGCGAAAGCCCTCCCGACTAGTGTCGGCGAATTCGCCTTTCAGGTCCTCGGCAGGAGCGTAGGCGATGCTGTGTACCAGCGCATCGAGCTTGCCATAGCGCTCTTTCAATTGGTCGAAGAGCTGCGCGATCTCTTCATCGCGCGAGACGTCGCACTGGAAAGCTTGCGCGTTGGGCAGCTCCGCGATCAGGTCGGCAGCTTCCTGCTTCAGGCGCTCGTTCTGATACGTGATGCCGAGTTGCGCCCCAGCCTGCTGCATCTGCTGCGCAATGGCCCACGCGATGCTGCGCTTGTTGGCCACGCCAAACACTGCCGCCGTTTTTCCCTGCAAACTATTTGACACGCGTCTTGTCCTTTTCGGCTTTCGTCGCTGGCTGAGCCGCCGCCTCGGGCCGGCCGGGCTCGTGCCCCGGATATTCGTAGACGCCGTGTCCGGACTTGCGGCCGATGCGACCGGCCTTCACGTACTGCACCAGCAACGGCGCGGGACGAAACTTCTCGCCCAGTGACTTATGCAGATATTCGAGAATATGCAGGCGAGTATCGAGTCCCACGAGGTCGATCATCTCGAAGGGCCCCATGGGATGATTCAATCCCAGCTTCAAAGCTTTGTCGATGTCCTGCGCGGAAGCTACGCCTTCCTGGAGCATGTAGAACGCTTCGTTGCCGATCATGGCGTTGATGCGGCTGGTGATAAACCCCGGCGACTCCTTGATGACCACTACCTCTTTGCCCATACGCTTGCCGATATCCACCGCCGCAGCCAGGGTTTCGTCGTCCGTCTCCAGAGCGCGCACAACTTCCAGCAGCTTCATCTTGTGCACCGGATTGAAGAAGTGCATCCCGACGCATTTGGGAGCGCGGTAGGTCACGGATGCGATTTCCGTCACGCTGAGGGACGAAGTGTTAGAAGCCAGAATGGTGGTCGGCCGGCAGACTTTGTCGAGCAGGGTGAAGATCTCGATCTTCGACTCCATCTCCTCGGGAACGGCTTCGATCACCACGTCGGCTTCGCGCGCCGCCTGCTCGACGGACGAGGCATACTCCAGCCGCTCAAAGGCCTGGTCGGCATCGGTCTTCGTGACCTTCCCCAACTCGACCGCCTTATCCAGATTGGAGCGAATCTCCGTTTCCGCCTTGCGCAGCGCCGTCGGCAGAATATCTTCCAGAATGGTACGGTAGCCGCCCACAGCTGCGGCGTGAGCGATGCCGCGGCCCATAATTCCTGCGCCGATGACCGCGATGGTACGCACCTCGGCCATCAGGCTATGCTCCCCTTTTCTAACTGCTCAACCACGCCGATGAAATTCGGGTCGGACTTGCGCATGTACTCGGCGAGGCGCCGCTTCTCGTCGGGATCAATCAGATAAAGGCTGGCGTTGATGCGGCGCAGGGTTGCCGCAATATCGTCGACATAGTTCATCATGCGAATTAGTTCACCAGTAGCAACCATAAGAGTCCTTTCGCGCTGAAGCCTGGTAAGAGTGCGTTAGCTTGCCGAGTGTGTACGAGATTCCGCCCGCAAGACCGGGCAATCTTTTATTCTCGCCGCCGCTCGGCATTAAGTAAAGCTGAAGACCGCAGAACAGCAGGATCCTGGAATTTTGCATCCAACTTCGGAGAGTGCCTCCGCAAAGGGGACAACGGCGGAAATCGAGAGACTTGACATGCGAACCAGTGCGACCGCATTGATCGACCAAACGGCCGGACTTTGCGACTGTCTGGAGCAACTAGCCGGCGAGAAGCACGCTGCGGTCCCGTGCTCCACCTACCGACTGCAGTTTAACAACCGCTTTCGCTTCGAAGACGCCCGCAAGCTGGTTCCGTATCTTTACCAGCTCGGCATCAGCCACTGCTATTCGTCGCCTATCTTGAAAGCTCGGGCCGGCAGTTCGCACGGCTACGACATCATCGACCACAATCGGCTCAATCCTGAGATCGGTACGAATGAGGAATTCCGGCGCCTGGCGGCGGAGCTCAGGGCGCGTGGCATGGGGCTGGTACTCGACATCGTTCCCAATCACATGGGCGTGGGCGATGGAGATAATCCCTGGTGGCAGGATGTGCTGCAAAACGGCCGCGCCTCGATGTACGCGGATTTCTTCGATATCGATTGGGAGCCACTAAAACCCGAGCTGCGGAACAAGGTGCTGATCCCGATCCTGGGAAATTACTACGGCAAGGACCTGGAGGCTGGGAACATCAAAGTGGTCATCGAGAACGGCAGGTTCGTCGTGCAGTACTTTGACAAAGCCCTGCCCCTCGATCCCCAAACAATTCCGCTGGTTTTCGCGCCCGCTTTCGAAGTCACTCAGCCCAACCAGTCGAAGAACAGTGCCGCCTTCGAGCGACTGGATGCGCTGATCAGCGCTTTCGGAAGACTCCCTGCTAACTGTGTGACGGATCCAGCCGAGGTCCGGCGGCGACAGAGCGACATGCCACCGCTGCTCGAACAATTACAGCGCCTCATCGGCGAATCACCGGAAATCGGGTCGCAAGTGGGCAAAGCCGTGCACTTGCTGAACGGAACGCCAGGCATTGGCCCCAGCTTTGATGCGCTGCATGCCCTTCTGGAAAAACAAGTGTACCGGCTCGCGTTCTGGCGTGTGTCCGGCGAAGAGATTAATTACCGGCGCTTCTTCGATATCAACGACCTGGTTGGGCTTCGGGTGGAAAATGCACGCGTCTTCGCAGAAACTCACAAGCTCTTGCGAACCTTCCTGGCGGAAGGCCTCATCTCCGGGTTGCGCGTCGATCATCCCGATGGATTACTGGACCCGTTGCAATATCTGAAGCGGGTGCAGAGGCTTTTCGCCGCCAGCCGATGCCTGGGGGCCGAACCCGTGGGGCAATTGGCAGCCGACGGCATCGAACTGGACGTACACGCCGCGTTTGGGCAGGAAGCTGGCGATCAGCAGGCGCCGCTTTATCTGCTGGTGGAGAAGATACTTGAGCCTGGTGAACATCTGCCCGACCACTGGCCCGTAGTTGGCACCGTCGGATACGAATTCGCAAACCTGGTCAATGGCATTTTGATTGACCGTAGGCATGAGCGTCTTTTTACCAATCTTTATCACCGGATCGCAGACGGGAGTGTGCGGGCCAACCGCCTGATCTACGAAAGCAAGAAGCTGGTGATGCGGCGTGCGCTGGCCAGTGAGGTCAACGTGCTGACGCACATGCTCGACGAGATTTCCAACCAGGACCGCGGCGCACGTGACTATACTCGCGGGGTTTTGCGGGAGGCGATTCGCGAGACCATCGCCTGCTTTCCGGTGTATCGCACTTACATCGACGAACGCGGCCATGTGAGCGAGACCGGCCGGGCTTATATCCAGCGGGCAGTTGATTGCGCCAAACGGCAGAACGAAATCCTGGCCCCCGCGGCATTCGATTTCCTGCGCAGCATTTTGCTGCTCGAAGGAAACACCGGGAATGCGACCGGCTTCGGATATCGTCGCCAACTCTACTTCACCTTGAAGTTCCAGCAGCTTACCGGCCCGGTGATGGCCAAAGGACTGGAAGACACGGCCTGCTACGTTTACAACCGCTTCATTGCAGTCAACGAAGTGGGCGGGACACCGGCGGCTTTCGGAGTTCCGGTGTCGGAGTTTCATCGCGCCAGCCAGCAGCGAGCGGAGCACTGGCCTAACTCGATGCTGAGCACTTCCACCCATGACACGAAACGCAGCGAAGATGTGCGCGCTCGTCTCGATGTGCTCTCGGAGGTCCCGCACGCCTGGACGGCGCAGGTGATGAAGTGGCGGCGGGTGAATCGCAAACGCAAAGTCGAGCTTTCAGATGGCCGGACCGTTCCCGATAACAACGAGGAATATCTGTTGTACCAGACGCTGGTGGGAGCGTGGCCGCTGCGAATGGACACCGAAGAGCAACGAAGCGAATTCCTTCGCCGCATTCAGCGATACATGGAAAAGGCCGTCCACGAGGCCAAAGTCAACCTGAGCTGGCTCAATTCCAACCCGGATTATGTGGCTGGAATGAATTCCTTCGTGGAGAGGATCTTGTCGCCCGCCAGCCGTGGCAAGACCAATCTGTTCCTGGATTCGGTACAAAGATTTCTGCCACCGCTGATGTACTTTGGCTGCATCAACTCGCTCACGCAGACGCTACTTAAACTGACTTGCCCCGGTGTCCCCGATATCTACCAGGGGCAAGAGATGTGGAACTTCAGCCTTGTCGATCCTGACAATCGCCGCCCGGTCGATTTCGGTTTGCGTGTGCGTGCGGCGGAAGAATTCAGGACACGAGCAGAAACGGGAGATCCCTTAGGCATTTGTCAGGAGTTGCTGCGAGACTGGCGCGATGGGCGCATCAAGTTATGGGTCACGATGCGGACCTTGAACTTTCGCCGCGAGCATGAGGAATTGTTTCGCCTGGGAAGCTATCTTCCCCTGGAAATTTCGCGCGGCAAAGATGAGCACGTGGTTGCATTCGCGCGGCAGCACGCTGGAGAGACGGCCATCACAGCCGTACCACGGCTTAGCTATTCACTGATGAAAGGCAAGGAGGAGCCACCGATTGGAGCGGTGTGGGGCGACTCGGAGTTACCGCTTCCGACAGAAATGGTTGGTAAACGGCTGCGGAACGTTCTGACGAATGAAGTCATTCCTCCCGGACCGTCTTTGCTATGCCGCGAAATCTTCGCCAGCTTCCCGGTCGCCCTGCTCGCTCTCGAGTAAAGGCTGCTTCACACAAGCGTCGCGATCGGTAATCTCCACCAACGCCGCCATCTTCGCCGCCAGCTCAGAGGTAAGCGCCCCGGCGCGCAGCCGCCAAGTCCAACTGCCATGAGTTTCGCTGGGAACGTTCATTCGAGCACTGCTATCGAGCCCAAGTACGTCCTGCACGGGAAGAACCGCGAAGATGGCCACCGACGTCAGGGCCGCACGAATGAATGCCCAATGCACGCCGTCTTTGCCCATTCCCATGTAGGTTGCTACGAGTTTTCTCTCTTCCTTCGTCGCGCCGGTATTCCACCAGCCAACTATGGTGTCATTGTCATGCGTGCCGGTATAGACAACGCAGTTGGGCCCGTAGCGGTGCGGCAAGTAGACATGTGCGCCCTTATTGCCGAAACCAAACTGCAAAATCTTCATTCCGGGGATTTCCAGGGTCTCGCGAAGATGATGCACGGCGCGCGTGATGTATCCCAGGTCTTCGGCAATGAAGGGCAACTTTCCCAAGGCGCTTTGCAGGGCATGAAATAAGCTTTCGTTTGGTCCCGCGACCCACTTTCCGTTGACCGCCGTCGGCTCGTCCGCGGGGATTTCCCAATAGGCTTCAAAGCCCCGGAAGTGGTCGATGCGTACGATGTCGTAGGTGTCGATGGCCCAACGCATGCGACCGATCCACCAGTCGTAGCCCCGCGCTCGCAGCGCTTCCCAGTCATATATCGGATTGCCCCAGCGCTGCCCGGTTTCGCTGAAAGCGTCGGGTGGAACGCCGGCAACCACTTCCGGGGAGAGATCTTTTTTCAAGCGAAATAATTCGGGATTGGTCCAGACGTCGGCGCTGTCGTAGCTGACGAAAATGGAGACGTCGCCGATGATGCGAATGCCGCGGGCGGCACAGTAGGCCCGCAAAGCGCCCCACTGCTCGAAAAATGCGAATTGGAGAAAGCGTTCCTGGTCTAACTGCTCCTGTAGCTCGACGCGCAATTGCGTAACAGTTTCGGGATCCCGGCGGGCGATTTCCCGCGGCCAGGCGTTCCAGGGCAACTCGCCAAATTTCTCGCGCAGCACGCTGAACAATACGTAATCTTCCAGCCACCAGTCGCACTCGCGGCAAAAATTGGCATAGCGCTCGCGCGCGGCATCCGGCGCTGCGCGCAGAAAATTTGCGGCGGCTTCGCGCAGCAACGGCAACTTGCGCAAGCGGACGCTTTCAAAATCGACCGGCAAATCGCCATCGAGAGCTCCTGCAAGCTCGCGATCCAGAAGGCCCCGCTCCGCCAAACGCTCCAGGCTGAGCAAAAGAATGTTGCCGGCAAATGCCGAGGTGCAGGAATAAGGCGAGTTGCCGCTGCCCACCGGTTGCAGCGGCAGCACCTGCCATAACGTCTGTTTGGCCGCGGCCAGCCAGTCGACAAATTCATACGCCGCCGGGCCGAGATCCCCGATTCCTCCGCGCGACGGAAGCGAAGTGGGATGCAGCAGGATGCCGGATGAGCGCTCTGAAAGCATAGGTGACTTGAACGGACAGCAATGGCGCGATGCCGCTGTTGGTCGATTTGGTGAGGAAACAAATGTGGCCAGCAGAACGTTCCTGCTGGCCATGAAGTCCGGCGCTACGCTCCCTAGGAACCTTCGGACGAGGTGGACAGCCGATCCATTTCCTTTTTGTTGATCTTGATCTTCCCCTCTTTTTCCAGGGTGCTGCGCAGGTTTTCTACGTAAAGATTCTCGAATTCCTGCTGCTTCTGCTCCAGCAGCGCCTGCTTCGCTTTGTCCCAGCCTTGCTTAATCTGGTCGGGGCTTGGCTCCTGCACTTCAACAATCCTCAGGACAACTCCATTGGGACCGCCTTGAATCGCGCCGCTGATTTCCCCGGTCTTCATGGTGAAAGCGACAGCGGCTGGACCGGTCATCGCGCCCAGATCGGGCACCTGCGCATTGCGGTCCACCAGATCGCTGGTCTTCACGCTCGCGCCCACTTCCTTGGCGGCCTTGTCCAAATCATGATCGGCGTGGGCGCGGTCGGAAAGCTGCTGCGTTTTTTGTGCCAGCAATGCCTGCGCACGCTGCGATTTGAACTGCTGTTCCACCTTGTCCTTCACTTGTTCGAAGCTCGGAGTTTGCGGCAGCTGGATTTCTGTAACCTGATAGATCACGTAACCTGCCGGAGTGGTAGCGGTCGCGGGCGGATCGTTCTTCTTCGCCGCAAACAGCGCGCTCATGAAATCCGGAGCGGCGCCAATACCTGGAAGCGGGTCGGTTTGCGCAACCATATCGGTAGTGGTCACGCTCAAGTGCTTTGCCGCGGCAGCCTTGTCCAATCCCTCAGTACGCGCCAGGGTCTGCACCCCGTTGGCGACGGTTTGCGCCTGCGCCGCAGCTTTCTGTTTCTTCAGTACCGGCTCAATCTCGGCTTGCACCTCTGCCAGCGGCTTCAGGCGCGCCTCCTGCTTGGCTTCGACGTGAATAATGTGGAAGCCATAACTGGTGCGGACAATGCCAGTCGTCTGGCCGACGGGCGTATTAAAGGCCGCCTGTTCGAACTCCGGGACCGTCCGGCCTCGCGTGAGCGGTGGCAACAAGCCGCCGTCCTTTGCGCTTCCCGGATCGTCCGAGTACTTCTTGGCCAGATCGGCGAAGCTCGCGCCCGCCTTCAATTGCTTGTCGACGTCTTCGGCTTTGGCTTTCGCCGCGTCTACCGCTTTTTGGTCGACCTTGCCATTCGCGTCCGCCGTGGGCGTCTTAATCAGGATGTGGCGAACCGTCACCGTCTCCGGCAGCCGATAGTCGTCCTCATGCTGCTTGTAGTACTGCTGCACTTCCGCGGGTGTGACCTCAACCTTGTCGGCTAGCTGGTTGGTGTCGATCAGAATATATTTTGCCTTGACCTTCCCGGGAATGGAGTTCACATACGCCTGCTTGTTCTGATCGTAAAACGCCTTGAGTTCCGCATCCGTTGGCTTGATGTCTTTCGTCACGTCGTCCAGCGTGAGCACGGCGTATTCGAACTTCACCTTGGTCTCCTGCTGTTTGACCTCTTTGGTGATGTCCTTGTCGCTTACCGTAATCGCTCCACCAACAGCCGCCAGGAGTTTGCGCTGAGCAATTTCACCCTTGACCTCCTGCTCGAACTGCTGCACGCTCATGTTGAATTCGCTTTCGATGAAGCGCTCGTAGGCCTGCTGCCCGATAAAGTTGCCGCTCGGGAAAATCATCTGGCCAAACTGACCCTGGTGAAGATAGTCGCGCAGTTCGTCATCGCTGACGCCCAGACCCATCTTGTCCGCTTGGTAGACGATCGCCTTCTCCGTGATGATGCCTTGCGCCGCGCGCTGCATCAGGTAAGGCATAAGCTGTTCGGGAACATTTCCCTTGAACTGCTGCTTGCCGATGAGCCGGGCCTGCTGCTCCACTTGCTGGATGCCGACCTCCTGATCGCCCACCTTGGCCAATACGCCTTGCGCGGTAAGGCCGCTACTGAAGTAATCGCCGAAAAGGCCGCCGGGAACGAGGGTGATGACCATCATCACGCAAATGACCACCAAAATACTGCCCAGAATAATCTTCTTAAGGGGCCCAGGCTTTTGCAGAAATCGAAGCATGTCTTTGGAAACTCCAGATGGGTTAGCTGAATCCCTTATTATAGACCAGCCGCGATTGGTGCGGCTGAGCAGCAGGGGAATGTGGGTGCGACCAGGGATTGCGCGCTTCTCTAAATGTCTCCAGATACCACTCAGCCGCCAAAATTCCCCACACGCAGCTGAGTACTTCACATCGGGGAAAGTGGGTGTGTTGTAATAGAAGCTCTTATAAGTATGACGAAATCGTCACCAGAAAGACATCGGCGGATCTTAGCCTACAAACGCCGCACCCGCGAAATTAAGATGATCGCCAAAGGGCTGGCCTCGACTGACCACCCGATCATGGCGCACATCATTCCTATTCGCCGTTGCAACCTCTCCTGCGAGTACTGCAACGAATACGACGATTTCTCCAAGCCTGTTCCGCTCGACACTATGAAGCGCCGCATCGATCACCTGGCGCGACTGGGAACGTCAATCGTGACTATCAGCGGCGGCGAACCGCTTCTGCATCCCGAGCTCGACGAGATCATCGCCCACATGCGTGAGTATCCCATTCTCGCCGGCCTGATCACGAACGGCTACCTGCTGACCGCGGACCGCATTCAGCGGCTGAATCGCGCCGGGCTCGACCATCTTCAGATCAGCATCGACAACGTGATGCCCGACGAGGTTTCCAAGAAGTCGCTGAAGGTACTGGACAAGAAGCTGCAACTGCTGGCTGAGCACGCCGACTTTCACGTCAACATTAATTCGGTTGTCGGTGGAGGCATTCATAATCCGCATGATGCGCTTGTGGTCGGACGCCGCGCCGTGCAGTTGGGATTCACCACAACCATTGGCATCATCCACGATGGCGATGGACAATTGCGGCCTTTGGGCGAGGTCGAGCGCGAAGTGTTTCGCAAGATGAAGAACCTTGCCAAGCGGCACTATTCCCGCTTCAACTGGTTTCAGGACAACATCGCTGACGGCAAGCCCAACGATTGGCGTTGCCGCGCAGGTGCGCGTTATCTCTACATCTGCGAAGACGGCTTGGTTCACTATTGCTCGCAGCAGCGTGGTTATCCGGGAATACCGCTGGAGCAGTATTCCGTTGTCGACATTCGCCGCGAATTCCTCACCGAAAAAAGTTGCGCTCCACACTGCACGGTTTCGTGCGTGCATCAGGTGTCTTACATCGATCACTGGCGCGCGCCGCAAACTATTCGCACTCCGCAGTCGCCGCTCGACGTCGGACAATTGGTACAGATCGAATAGGGTTAGTGAAAATCGTGCGAGCGCACGTCGGCATCGGTGACGTCGATCGTGTCGGCTGCGTAGGCTTCGCGCATGGGTGCAACCCGCTCCACGCGCACCGAGACCACGCCTTCCTGATTTTGCAGTTCGCCTTCCAGCAATAAGAACTTCTCCGACAAAATCACCAGGCGGTTTCGCTCAAGAATGTCAGGCGCGATGATCGCGTTGCCAATGCCGGTTTCATCTTCCAGGCTGAGGAAGACAAATCCCTTCGCTGTTCCCGGCCGCTGCCGCGCGATGATACATCCGGCTGTTCGCACATACCGGCCGTGAGGAACTCGCGTCAACTCCTGCGCCGAGAGCACGCCGGCCCGCCGCAGATCCGCCCGCCGATAAGCCATGGGATGCGGGCCAACCGTAAGTCCGGTGCCATGGAAGTCGGCCACCAGTCGCTCCTCCGGAGTCATCTGCGCCAGCGGCGATGCTTCATCGTTTTCCGGAATGCTCTCCAGCAACGGGCCGGCAAATCGTGCTGCCCGCTCCACCTGCCACAGCGCATCGCGCCGATGCAAGCGGTTTTGAAGGGGCGCTGCTTCAGCCACGCCCCGAGCATGCCGAATGGGTGCGTCGCGAGGACTTATTTTATGTTTGTCATCACGAGCGAGCTTTAGCTCGCGAGGGATCTGCTTTTCTCCGCCCTTCCCTCCAATCGAATTCAGGGCCCCAATCGAAGCCAGCAACACCAACTCGTTGCGGCGCAACTCGGGAACGCGGTACGCCAGATCGGCAATCGACTCGAATGGCCGTTTGTCACGTTCGCGAAGGATTGCTTGCGCCGTCTCCTCGCGCAATCCCCTGGCATAACGAAATCCCATGCGCAGCGCGAAACGGGAGTTTGTCGGCACATTGGAGGTGTCTTCTTCGGTGGGGGCGGCTTTTACGGTGGAAGAGTAGGCCGTCAGGCCGGTGGAAGAGTAGGCCGTCAGGCCGGTGGAAGAGTAGGCCGTCAGGCCGGTGGAAGAGCGGGCCTTTAGGCCCGCGTCAACCGCCCGTATTGGATGCGGGGCTTTAGCCCCGGCCAAAGACAGTTCTCTATCCCACAATGTGGTATGTTCGTCCGATTCCAAAGTACACAGCCAATCGGAACAGGTAATATCCACCGGCCTCACCCGCAGCCCATGCCGCTGGGCATCTTTCACGATGGTCGCAGGACTATAGAACCCCATCGGCTGATTGTTGAGCAGAGCAGCCGTGAACGCCGCCAGGTAATGGCACTTGAGATAAGCGCTGGCGTAGGCAATCAACGCAAAGCTGGCGGCATGAGATTCGGGAAATCCATACAGCGCAAAGGAAGTGATGGAAAGAATGATCTGCTCCTGCGCCTCAGGCGAGATTCCGTTACGCTGCATGCCTTCGCGCAGTTTAACTTCGATATCGCCCATGCGCCGCTCGCTGCGTTTGAAGCCGAAGGCGCGCCGGAGTTCTTCTGCCTCACCGCCGCTGAATCCGGCGGTAATCATCGCCATTCGCAGCAGTTGCTCCTGGAAGAGCGGTACTCCCAAGGTGCGCGCCAGCACCGGCTCCAGCGAGGGATGCGGATAGACAACCTCCTGCCTTCCCTGCCGCCGCATCAGAAAAGGATTCACCATCTGCCCAACGATGGGGCCAGGACGGATGATGGCGACTTGTACCACAATGTCGTAGAAATGCGTGGGATGCAGCCGCGGCAGACATGACATCTGCGCCCGGCTCTCGATCTGAAACATCCCCACCGTGTCAGCCTTCTGCAAGGCGTCATACACTGTGGGATCGTCAGCAGGCAGCTTCGCCAGATCGACTTCTTCCCGATAATGATTGCGGATGAGCGTGATAGATTCTTCCAGCGCGGCCATCATCCCCAAACCCAGCAAGTCAACCTTGACGATGCCCAAATCGGCGCAATCTTCTTTGTCCCATTGCACCACCACGCGTCCCGGCATGGTGGCCGGCTCCAGCGGAACGATGGAGTCCAGTTGTCCCTGGCAAATGACCATGCCGCCGGAATGCTGCCCCAGGTGGCGTGGCAGGTCCTGCACGGCCACGCAAAGCTCGAAGAACTTGCGAATGCGCGGATGCCGCAGGTCGAATCCTGCTTCGCGAAACTGGCGCTGCAAAGTGTCGCCCGGGTCCTTGTACTCCCACGAACTCACCAGAGCAGCGAGGCGATCGAGGGTCTCGCCATCGAAGCTGAGTGCCTTGCCGACCTCACGCGCCGCCGAACGCCCGCGATACGTAATAACGTTAGCCGTCATGGCCGCGCCCAGCCTGCCATAGCGCTGGTAGACATACTGAATGGCGCGTTCGCGCTGGTCGCCGCTGGGAAGATCGAGATCGATGTCCGGCCACTCGCCGCGCTCCTCCGACAAAAAGCGCTCGAACAGCAAGTCCATGCCCACGGGATCGACGGCGGTGATGCCCAGCGAATAGCAGACCGCGCTGTTGGCCGCAGAGCCGCGCCCTTGCACCAGAATTCCCTGTTCGCGGCAGTAGCGAACCATGTCCCACACAATAAGGAAGTAGCCCGCCAGCTTGAGCCTTTCGATCAGCGCCAGTTCGCGTTCGAGCTGGCGTTGTGCGCGCCGCCACAACTCTCCCTGGCCCGGGCGCAGATAGCGGTCGCGAGCGCCTTCCATAGTGCGCGCCCGCAGGAACGTGTCCATCGTCTCGCCTTCGGAGACGGGATATCGCGGAAATTCATAGCCAAGTTCATTCAGCGTGAAATCGAGACGCGACGACAGCTCAATCGTATTCGCCGTGGCCTCGGGCAAGTCGGCGAACAGCCGCAGCATCTCCGCAGGCGATTTGATATAGCGTTCGCCGTTGCGCGCCAGCAAACGGCCGGCCGTATCCAGCGTATGGTGATTGCGAATGCAGGTGAAGACATCCAGGACCTGGCGCTCTTCCGGCTTGGCGTATTGCGCGCCCTGGGTTGCCAACAGCGGCAAGTGCAAGCTGCGCGCAAGCTCAATTGCCGCCTGATTGCGGGCCTCCTGCGCGCGATTGTAGTGGCGCTGCAATTCCACATAGACATTGCCGTGTCCATAGATCGCGATGAGCTGTTCAAGGAGCTTGCGGCCCGCTTCCATGCCACCGTTGAACAATGCACTGGCCAGCGGGCCTTCCTCGCCTCCGGTCAGGCAAATCAATCCCGCGGCATATTCCGCGAGATCGGCCGCCGAAGCCAGCGCCTGCGATTGCAAGATGTCGGCTTTCTCGTTGTCTGTGAGAGTCTTACTACGTGGCACATGAACTGGATATTTTGGAGCACGCAACTTGGTGCAGGTAATCAGCCGGCAAAGGTTTTGGTAGCCCTCGCGCGAAGCGCAGAGCAAAGAAAGGCGTGGGATGTTCAGCTTGCCCGGCTCCCGGCAGGCCAGCAGTGAAGTAATCTCGGCGCCAATATGGGCCTTGACTTTCAGTTTCTTGGCGGCAAGATAAAAACGCGGCGCGCCATAAACTCCATCGCGATCGAGCAAGGCCATCGCCGGCATCTGCTGTTGAGCGCAGACTCCGGCCAGTTCCTCCGGAACCGAAGCTCCTTCGAGAAAGCTGAAGGCGGAGCGGGAGTGAAGTTCGATGTACATCAGTTGTCAGTTGCCAGTACCCAGCTGTCAGTAGCCAGTTACCGGTTGTCGGTGGCCAGCGTCAGGTAATTCCGGGAGCCATCCCCCTGATCGTTTTGTAACCAGGCATGGCTTCACAGGCTGCGGGAAAATCTGCTTTGAACGCTTTGTGTCAGGGCACAACTTCACAGGCCCAGAAAAACTCATGGCGAAGGAGAATTCAGGTAGAGCTGGCCTTCAGGCCAGCGTCTAAGCCCTTACATTCTCGTCCTGAGCGGCTTCAGCCGGCGGCACCAAGTTTTTCGCTTTTCCGCAGCCTGTTCAGCTGGTGAATCTTCAGTCGTAGCTGGCGTCGGCGAACCACCTGTCCGTCGCCAGATCGCGATAAATGCGATAAAGCGCGATATTGCTGCCAACTTCCTTTGCGCCGTCATTGCTGGCATGGGCCAGCGCAATGTCCCATTCTTCGCGCTCCCACGGACCGGCCTGCCCAGCACTCGAATTCTCCGGCTTCGCATTTTCCGTCCACCAATCGCCTGACGATCGCCATGGCCCAGTCGACCACACTACCTGTCCTTGCAGCGCTTCACGATCTGCCTGTTTTGTCTCTGTGGAAAGACGGTCAGGCCGCCCATCCGCCAAACGGACACGAAGGCAGCACGGCGGACGAACAAGTCGCATAGCCAAAGGCGGGCGGTCATTAATATCTCCCGATGTGGGACACAAAGCTTGTTTTGGATTGTCTGCTGAGATCGCAAAACGGTCGACGCGAAAACTTTCCGGCCGATGGCTATCGAGCAACCGCACAATGCCTGCCCGCCGCTCTCCAACCACCGCGCTGATTCGGGCTAGCGTGATTTCCAGCCTCTCCGCTTCAGGAGTGGCTGGCAGAAACAGCCCGCACTGGGCTGACCGCGGCGGCGCCGGTACCGCCGTGATCCATACTTTGGTGACCGGAGCCCCCGGTGGGTCGGCCGCCAGCTCCAACTGCAGTAGCTTCAAAAACACTTTGGAATCGCGCATCGAAACCGGCAGCCGAAAAACGCGTTCTAATATTGGCTTTTGTGCCACATTGTGGGAGCCGGCAAAAGGGCCGGCGAGTTCCTGGACGGTGGTGGTCTCTTCATCGGCAACCCGCCGCTCCAATTGCAAACGCAAGCGCAGCTCCTGCGCTGCCAGGGCCCGGGCCTCCAGTCGTGCACACAATTGTTCCAGCAGCCGGTTCAAAACGAACGACAACGACTCGATGGTCTCAACCGGGCACTCCAGCTCCATCGCCTCCTCAAATTGCGCTGGCGGCGCGCACAACACAAGGGTGCGCATGCCCTCTCCACGGGCCAGTCGCCGCAACCGCGCCCCTGCTTCGCCCAGGCGCGAAACCAGGGCATGCTCCGGCAACAGCGCCAAGGCGCGAAAATCGCGGACTCCCCAACGTTCCAACGTATCGAGCATCTGCTTGCGCAGCGCCTCACGTCCGCGCTCAAACGCTTTTCCGCCTGCCTTGTTTTGGGAAGAAATTTCAAACCTATCCAGCAAAGCCTCTAACGGCAGCCCCCCCAGGCGTTGCGCTTCTTTACCAGCGGGGACAGCCGTCGTCCCCTTGAATCCACGCGCCGCGTACATGGCGGCATCCGGATTAGCAGCCACCGCGATGTTCGCTTCCACTCCGACGGCCATCACGCGCGCCCCCAACTCGCTGGCCATCCTCGGAGGTGCGCCATGGAGCCGGCCCAGACCCTCAAGATCGAGCAGCAGCGTGTCTGGAGCAGTGTCTTCCACACGTGGCGTAAAGGCGTGGGCAACATCGAGCAATGCGGCGTGAGCTGAGCTTTCCTGCTGGGGGGCGCGGTGGCGCAGTATCGCCAGCTTAAGATGCGATGAAGGCCCTGCGCCTTTACTGCCACGATGTGGGACATTCGTTTGGCTATTTGCCGGCGGCAAAGTCTCCGCGAAGACATCCGCCTGCAATTTGGTCATGCCGATTTCCATTCCCAGCAGACAGGCTTTTTCGTTTAGAGCAATTACGCGCACCAGAGGAGGTCTGCCTTCCAGAACCGCCACTGCCCGTTCGCGCAGCCATGGCTCGGCTCGAACCATGGCTTCCACCGGGAAATCGGGGACGTAAATGCAGGCAAACATAAATATTGGCGGCAAAACCGTGCCGCAGATTGTCACAATGCAGTGCGCAGTTCAAAATTGCCACTGGCCGACTGCGGCGGTTTGCGCTGCGCCCAGGAGCGCACCACCTGAGCCTGGAAACGCACTCCGCGCAAGAGTGCTGCATGGCCTACATCATGGTTTGTTGGAATATGCGGGCCGGCGATTGCGAATCCCACATTGTGGGAGGTCGGCGCTGGTCCAAGCTGATCTGGCTCCAGAAAAGTAGTCGAATGGGACGCGATGATGGCCTCTGGCTGCAATCGCAGAACCAGCGAAGCACAGGTCTTCGCGCAAGCTTCCCGTTCGATGAGCAGCAATACGGTCGCGGTGGGCTCAACCGTGCGGCGAAAGCGAAACCACGAAGTGAGCGGCACCCGGCACGCGCTTTCCACAGGAATGTCACCCATATCGAGCACCACCATACCGAAGCCGCCTCCCTGTAGAAGCAGGTCAGTGACCTTCAGCACCTGCTCTAATACGCCGCCAAAGGCAAAACCAGCAGAGGTGGAAGAGCGGAATTTCCCGCTGGCGCCGGGGGGCTTAAGTTGTTCGTGGCAGCGCACCCACAACAACCGTTCCAGATCGACCCCGGCCGCTGCCGCCGAAGCCGGATCGAAGCAATCGCTGGCGTCCACCAGGGCACACACCTCCTGCCGGCGGGTGGCGGCGGCGAGCGTTGCCAGCATCACACCCGTGCGTCCTGAAGAAGCCGGCCCAGCAATTTCGCTAAGGGCGCCGCGCGGCAAGCCTCCGGTAAGAGCGTCCAGAGTGGCGACTCCGGTCGAGACCGTCAAAGGAGCAGCGCGTTCGCGCAGCAGCAGCGTGGAAGAGAGGCGCTCGCCAAGCGACGACTCGACATGGGAACGCAGCCTGGAATGCGGGCTCCCGGAAAACATGTTTGGCGGAGTGACGGCGACCGACGACATGAGGAACCTCAGGCGGGCGAAGCGGGGGTAACAAGTTTCGCTTTTTATTCGCCTACGAATGAGATTGTGCTACGGGGAATCCGGGTTGTCAACCGCCGCAAAAGTGGCTACTTTGAGCCGGAAAAATGTTCCACGTGGAACATTTTCCAGGAAGCTAAATAAAATGTATTACTTGCACGACCGGTAGTAGGCAGGGCGAAACCCTTTCTGCTGGGCTTCGGATTGCTTCATGTACTCTCCCGACTTGGTCGTCCCGTACCAATGCGTGCCGGGACAGTGATAAACCCCGGACTTCGTATTGACCCAGACCTTGACTTCGGGATTGCCCTGAGTTGCAGAGGACTCTTGCGGCGCAGCGGGTTTGGCTGACGCAGCTTGCGGATTCGGTGCGGGAGCAGATTGCGCCTGCTGCTGAGCGGAGGTTGCGCGCGACATCAGCAGGACCCACAACAAGACTACGATCACAGCCCATCGTCCCGTCGCTGAATCCTGCACGGACCTCATTCCCGGGAATACTAGAGATGGTCGTGTCATAAACCTGACTCGATGCCGAACGACACTAGCACTTCGGAAAGGTGCGCGCAACAGTTCGCCGCACATAACCATGTGAGCCTCTACGCTCCGGAGAATGCCGCATGTGGGTCGATTGCATAAGCCTCAATCCGGCCCTCATCGCCGGGTCGGAATGGCACTTTGAATTTCATAACTCAGCCATCGGCAGGGAGTTGTGCTGGTCAAAGACAGCGCACTCACGGCACGTGGGACCATTATCAATACTGGGGATTTGTTATAATGCAGTGTCCTTCCAGAGTGGCGCTATCGTCTAGGGGTTAGGACGGAAGATTCTCAATCTTCAAACCCGGGTTCGATTCCCGGTAGCGCTACCAGCTATCATCCGCTAAGGCCCGCTAAATCAGCGGGTTTCGTTTTTGCCCAAAATGCCTGTTGTCACCCTCTGGCGGCCCTTGGCGCGTTTCGTGGTACACAAAATGGTACACAGTCGTTTTTTTCAGTCGACACTTCGGATCGGCGCGAGTTGGCGCACGAAGACTGTCTCGACAATTACGCTGCTGCCCTCGCTATATACTTCGCCGCAATAGGGGCACTCAGGAAGAGCGCTTTCCTGTTCGCTTAGCGCCGTTGCACAATGAGGACACCTGAATCGCTGCTGACCCAGAGCGCCACCGGGTCGCCCTCGTATAAATGGGATGCGGAAAACAGGCTGGTCGAGATCGATTACAGCAGCGGTGCTAAGACACAGTTCACCTATGACGGGCTGGGGCGTAGAATCATCGACGTTGAGACGACTTCTGGCGGCACGACGACCTACCGCTACCTCTGGTGCGACGATGGCCATTTGTGCCAGACCCGCGATGGCTCCGATAACGTGCTGCGGCGGGACATGGCGGAGGGCGAACTTAACGTGAATACCCAGCAGAAGCTGATCTATATGCCCGACCAATTAGGCTCAGTGCGAGATGTGCTCGACGGAACGACGGGCAGCCTTGTTGATGCTTATGACTTCGCGCCCTACGGCAGTAATGACCGCAGCTATGGCACTACCTCGCCCACGGATTATCGCTTCGCAGGGCTCCTCCTTCACACCGCAAGCGGTCTCAATCTCGGCACCTATCGCGCGCTGGACGGAGTAACCGGGCGGTTCATTAACCGGGATCCACTCGGGTTCAAAGGCGGGATTAAGTTGTATGTTTACACTGGCAGCAATCCGATCAATCGATTTGACCCACTCGGGCTTTGTCCCCCGCAAGTTCCGACAGACAAGAATGGTGTGCCCTGCGACGCCAAGATTCTAGACGCGGTTAATGCAGAATTTGGTACAAATTTCACGACAGCCAACATCAACTACAATCTCAGTGGCATGTACAACGGAGCCTATAACATAATCGTCACGGCCAGTCCTGACCAGTTGACTCCAGGGGAATTCAACGCGCTAGAACCAGGACGGTACAGTCTCAGCCCTTCGTTGGGCTACACGTTGGGACTTGGTGACAGCTTGCATATTCCTAGTGGCGGCGAACCTATCCCGATCAACGGCGTGCCTACCCCAACAGGCTTTTCAAATGGTAACTATGGTGGGAATCTAACGACTACGTTCACTGCGCACCTAGACGATGGGTTTCCCTACAATCCAATCGGTTTCATATACCACAACATAGTAGACATAGGTGACCCACCATCTAGATCTCCATGCCCGTAGAGGTGGATGTAGGCCGGTAAGGCGATTAGGAGAGGCGTCCATGCAAAGGGGATTGTTCAGCAACGTGCTACGAGTGCTGATCTTGGTTTTAGTCGGCACCGTGCCTGTTTTGTCGCAACGTGAAACTGACCGATCTAAGCCTGTGGCGCTAGAGATTCTCCAAGTTAGTCCAGATGATCTATCAGGCCGTTCTCCGGCTATTCTAGGGTTTGATGTGTCGCCCAACGGACACGCGCTGGCCGTCGAATTCATTGCGGCAGACAAACAAAATGAGCAACTCCTGCAGGTCGGTGAGTGGGATCTCCACTCGAAGAAGCTAATGATAATGCGGAGCTTGGAAGGTCCTGCCAGAGGATTGATGTCCAATCCGCAATTGCAATATGATTTGAGATTCACTCCAGATGGATTAGACTTAGTCGTTTTGACGGGGTCTCACGTTGCCGTTCTGGACGCCGACACACTGACGCAACTACAGGTGATTGGCCTCCCGCCAGAACCTGGGCCTCCCCCGCAGGTCGGCTGGGTTCTGGACAGCTTCGCGATTTCCGGCGATGGAAGTAAGTTGGCTGTCATATCGCGTGGTATTGGACCGACCTGCGGGGACCACTCGACCTTTCGACTGTCTGATCTCAAATCTGGGAGATCCTTAGGCAGTTGGCAATTCCATGGTTGTGCAGCAGGTGTATCGCTATCCGAGAATGGGACACTCGCTCTTATGGGCTTGAGACAGAACCAAATAGAGGAGTGGCGGGGAATCCTGGCGGATGCAGCTACCGGGAATATATTGCGCACGTTTTCAGGTGGGGGCGGGGTCTTTTTGGACAATCTGCACTTTCTTAAGGCTGTCGGTTATCCGAAACCCGCCCAGCAGGAATCGAATGCTCTGGCTGTGGTTGACATCAACAGCGGAAACATCAAGCACGAAATGCACTATGCGCAATATGGCGTGTCCGGCAAATTCGCTGTTGCTCCGAGCGTGGGCATCGTGGCAGTGATGGAGTCGTGGCTGAACCCGAACGACCTTGCGCGCGATGTGACTTATGCGCGAGGTTTCGTCCGACTAATTCTTTTTCATGTCAGCGAGCATGAGCCGTTTTATGTTTCAGCCGACATTCATGACCGTCCAATGTTTGGCTCGACATACATGGCTAGGCTTTCCTCGGAAGGCGCGATCGTTGCATACGGCGGCAGCACTATTCATGTTCTTAAGATGGATTACTCGTCGGTCACGCTCAGGGCGGAATGACGAGCCGCAACATTCCTGGCGTGCTCTGCCGGGCGCACGTGCCAAAGCTCCGCCACCGGGGAAAGTACCCGCGAGATGCCTGACTAGATTGTTTGGGAGCGAAAAGCTTGGCGTTGAGTCTCCGTCAACGAAGCGTGCTTGTCAATTCCACTGAAGTGGCGCAGTGAAACCTAGGGCACGACCTCTCCGCCGTCCGATTACGGGATTGGCAAAAGGCTGCTACTTTCCATCCTGGGAGCAGCTTTCTCGTTTCGTGGTACACAAGGCGGTACACAGGATGGTCACAACTGCTCGTAAGTCGTTCAGTTCATTCGCCAGGTAGTAAGATTCTCAATCTTCAAACCCGGGTTCGATTCCCGGTAGCGCTACCAGCTAGCATCCGCTAGAGCCCGCTAAATCAGCGGGCTGTGTTTTTGCCCGAAAAACCCCTTAGCACGCACTAGTGGCACAGAGCGCGAAATCTGTGGCACATCCTGTGACACAGTCGGAGGAATGCTTTTTGGGGTGGGGGGCATCCCCCACAGGCATACCCCGCCTTGTCCGTCATCCATGCGGCTCCAGCAATTTTTCGCTAAAAGCATTCCACTCGGCTGCTACTGTAAGGAGGGCGGTAAGGGAGACCATTATGACGAACACTGCTCAAGTTCTCATGTCAGGCGGGAAACTCACCTCGCGGAAGATGTTCTTTGCACTGGCAGTGATTTGTACGCTAACTTCCGTTGCAGTGCCCAGGGCGCAGGCCCAGACGTTCAGCGTACTGCACACTTTCACCGGGGAAACAGATGGAGCGAATCCGATGGCTGGAGTGACCTTGGACGAGGAGGGGCACCTATATGGAACTACTTATTTTGGGGGTGCCCATGATTGCGGTGTCGTCTTCAAGCTGTCACATCAGGGTTCCGGCTGGGTACTGACGTCACTTTATAGTTTCGCGGGAAACACTCTAAATGACGGGTGCGAGCCTGCACAACGCGTGATCTTCGGGCCAGACGGAAGATTGTACGGCACGACGTTCGTGGGAGGCGTGAACCTGAACCTGGGGCTGGGAACGATCTTCAGATTGTCGCCGCCGGCGACGGCTTGTAAGAGCGTCTCCTGTCCTTGGACGGAGACGGTTCTTCATAGCTTCACAGGGACAAATGGCGGGTCGCAGCTCGACGGCACATACCCAATCGGCGGTGACCTGACCTTCAACGCTGCCGACACCATCTATGGCACCACGACCCAGGGTGGGTCACAAGCTGGAGGCTATTGTCAAAACCAGGGCTGCGGCACGGTGTATGAATTGAATCCGAACAACCTCAACGAAAGTGTGATTTACGACTTTGGCGCCGGCTCGCTGGCTACTCCCTATGGTGGAGTGGTCCGGGACAGCGCGAACAATCTTTACGGCACAGCGTCGGCAGGTGGCATAGCTTGGGGCGCGGTTTATGAATTGACGCAAAACAACGATGGTGTATGGTCTCAAAACACCATTTATAACTTCCAAGATCTGGCGGATGGTGCATATCCCATAGCGGGGTTGTGGCTTGACGGGTCAGGAAGGCTTTATGGCGCATCGTCACAGGGAAGTTTTGACGGAGGAGGAGAGGCGTTCGAACTGTCGCCCTCCGGAGGTGGTTGGACGTTTAACAACGTTCATGGCTTCGACAGCGGACCCGAGGCCAATCTCACCATGGACGCATCCGGAAATCTCTACGGAACTGCGTACCGCAGCGGTGGGTGCGGTGCCGTCTTTAAACTGACGCCCAACAACGGTGGCTTTACGTATACCGCATTGCATGTCTTTAGCTGTGGTAGCGATGGCTCAGGTCCCATCAGCAATGTCGTAATGGATAGCGCAGGAAACCTCTACGGCACGACTAGTGGAGGCGGACTAGCAGGGGGATGCTTCGCGGGAGAGGGCTGCGGCGTGGTATGGGAGATCGCGGGCGTGGGTGCTGCCGATCTGGCTCAGCCAATTTCTCGGTAAAACACTTACATTTGGCACGACAACCACCATTCACGTTGTGTGCCGGTTTTGGGTTCACACCCACGGCCTCACAGCTTTGACGCGACCTCATTCGGACCAGGTTACACGCCGCCGGCTTGAGGGTAGTTCGCTAAGAAATTAAGACGCTTGGGGCACGCAGAGAACAGGGAGCAGAAAGCAGAGAGCGAAGCGCGGAGCGCAGAAAGCTAAGGCAGGGAGCGATCGTTCGCTCTCTGCCCTGTTCTTCAATTCACGTAGAAGGTCCAGTCCTGCTGGCCTGTCATAACATCCACCGCTGCAAACCCTACTTGACCAAGAGAGTCGGTGCCGCCGACGCCGAAGCAGTATTGTCCTGCTGCCAGCCCGGTGGCTACGACTGTGTTCGTGTACAGAGTGTCACTGCCGCTCATCGGATGGTTTACACCGGCGCTGAATGCCTGCGAGTAGACCCCGGTACATCCCAGGCTGACCTTGACCGTGCTGGTCACTACCGGCTTGGTGTTGTACCAGGTGAAAGTCACAGTGTCGCCGTTGACGGTGGAGGTGGGAGCCGCCGGGTACTCAGCCTGCGGATAGGGTTCGATGGTGGGCGTCGTGTGCCCGAGGTAAGTATTGTGCGGCGGAAGAATCAGGGAATCGTTTGCCGCCAGCGTTCCGTTGCGATAGCCAATGTACTCGGGTATCCACTTATAGAGCTGGCTAAACTCCTTGCTTCCTCCATACACATTATCGAAGGCGTGCTGGAACATGGTGTCGGCCACCGTCCAGGCGCTGACGCCGGATGTAGGCAGCACATAACTGGCGCCGCCGTTGTTCGCGCCCAGCCACGCATAGGCCGTAGCCAGCAGCATGTTCAAGTCGCTCTGCTTGTAGGTGCACCCAGAGCGGCAAATCTGCGGACCGAAAGGGACCGTCCACAGCGCATAGGGGAGCGACCAGTCACTGCCGGTGAGATTGAACTCGTTGGAGTACAGCCAGTCCAGCAGCTTCGGCAAAACAACGTGGATGCGAGTGTCGCACTGCTGTCCCAGATAGACCTGGACCGCGCAGTAGTGAATGAGGGCCTCGGATACAAGGCCGGCATCGAAGCTCGCGGTTCCCATGCCGCCGGGGATGGGAAACGGCCCGCCCACCACAGGTGTGTACTCATAGATCCGTTGTGCGTCAGCTATGGTGGCATCGACGCGCAGCTTCAGTTCGTCTACCCCATTGTCCACCGGGCCTTCCGCGCCAAAGCAACCCATAAGCCAGCAGTTATACAGTGCGGGTATTTCGTATTCGCGGTCGCGCATAGTGTCGGTCTCTGGGGCGAAGGCGTTCCAGATGATGCGCTGCGGTTCCACCGCCCAGTCGCCGCTCGGCGAGAAGAAGGGATACAGGAAAAACTCATCCGCTCGCGCATCCGGTGTCGACCCATTCACCGTTTCGTAATTGCGGAAGGCGTGCATGGTGTTGCCGTCGGTGAAGCGGTTCCACTCGCTGTCCGTAGTCCAGTGGTCATGCGACCGCTGCCAGTCGGAGACCTGATCGAAGATGCGCTCCGCCACCAGGTTCCAGGTACTGCCGTTGCCGACGTTGACCCAGGTGCAGCTGCCCTCGGTAGTTTTGTTGCCGATGGTCCCGCTCCAATGCGGTCCACACACCGCGCTCTTTGCCGTCGGGCACCGCGTACTCGAGGAGGTACACGCTGAGGTATTCACCTCCACATTGTTTCCATCCATCACGGCAGACCACGGCGTGTAGCTGTGCAGCGACTGCCAGCGCGGCACCGTGCTAAGGACGGTCCCGACACCGTAAGCCACGCGTGTGCCGTCGTAGTTCCAGATGCCGAGCGGGCCCACCGTAAGGCCGCTGCTGAAGTTGTCGCCGCCGAAATACCAGCCCGGAGGATTCAGCTCAGCATTCAGCATCTGCACGACACTCTGGACGCCATAGCAATCGCTTCCACACTGGCCCTGGGTCTGTCCATAGCTCGCCAGATACGCCCAGTAGTTGCTCATGCCCGGGATGGGAGGGTATGTAGTCGGTGCCACAGGTTGGAACGTGGGTGGTGGCAGCACCGAGAAACTGTAGGTAACAGTTGCTGGAGGGCCAACATTGTTCTGGCTACTGTCCGTACCCTGCATGGTCATAGACACCACATGGCACGCGTTGCTACAGGTCGAGGTGGAAGTCCCCGGCGTTACCAGAATGAAGTTGTTGAACGGCCCCTCGAAACATTGCGCCTGGGCCTGACAGAAATAGTGGCCCGCGTAAGCACCGCCTTCGACCAGGTAGCTGCCGGAAATGTTGCTCTGGCTGGCGCTCGGCGCTTCACTATTGTCGGCAGTGTACTGCACTACTACGCCGGTGCTTCCGCATGACATCCGGTTATCGACCGGGTTTCCGCAGCTCTGCCCGTCCACCGTGATGGATTGCACCATCAGATAGGTCGGCGTTGATGCGCCGGAAATCCACTGGTTGCTGATGGCCACCGGCGTCATGTGCCCTTGCCACATATTCTGCGCGGCCGCGGCGGCGTACATCGTCCAGTTAAACGTGCCGCTGCTGGGTGCGACCGTGCTGAACTGTAGGCCGTTGCTCTGTGCGTTGCCCCAGGGTGCAACGCTGATGTTGGGATCGGTGCGCTTGCAGTTCTGTCCGAAACTGCCGCCGTGCCCCGGACCGCTTCCGCAGGAAGCTACACTCAGCAGGTAATTGCCTCTGCCTCCCGGCATCAGGCCGGTGACCACACCGCAATGCGACGTGCTCATCGTCGAGCTGTAGTAGGCGTAGTTGTCCGCCATCGGTGAGCTGGCGCCGTTAATTTCCCAGTAGCTCTCCACCAGAAAGTCTCCAGCCGATGGCGTGGTGGCGCAGATTTGTGCCTTCGTAGGATCGCTTTGGTACGGATAGGTAAAGCTGGTGATGCAAATGTTGCCGGGCGATTGCGGCCCTGTCCCCGCAGCTCCCTCGTTACCGTTGATGCAGCTCTGGCCCTGGGCCAGGGATGGAGCCAGGCACAGCAAGCCAACAAATATCAAGCCCGTTTCCAGATACTTGTTCATTATGATTGCCTTTCCAATAAAAAAAGGGCCCTGCCAGAGCCACTTTTCCGCTTCTGCCAAGGACCTCAACCGGCGAAGCGATATGCCAGGTCAGGCTGGGCACGTATGCAGTCCGAGGAATTTGGTCAGCGTTCTGAAATCGAACAAATCCGTATCCCACAGCAGGACAATCGGCCAGATTCGGACCGGGCTTTAGTCCCTCGAGTGCCGATTACCGGCGGGATAGTGCAGTGAAGAAGTCAGCCGGGACGGGAGTTTGCGGAGCTGAGCTGGTCAGCCGCGCCCACGTCACGGGACCTCTCGGCAGCCCGGACTATAATGCGCGGATGGCATTGACCACGGGCACGAAGCTGGGACCCTACGAGATCCAATCGCTGCTCGGCACGGGCGGGATGGGCGAAGTCTATCTGGCCCGCGATACCAGGCTACTGCGTACGGTTGCGATTAAGGTTCTTCCCGCTCATCTATCTTCGGACCCGGACCTGCATAGACGCTTCGAACAAGAAGCTAAATCCATCTCGGCTTTGCAACATCCCAACATTTGCGTAGTTCACGACATCGGCTGTCAAGATGGCGTTGACTTCATGGTCATGGAGTACGTCGCCGGACAAACCCTGGACAAATTGATTCCTTCAGCTGGTTTGGCAACGGACCTGGCCATCAGGTACGCCGTGCAGATTGCCGAAGCCCTGGCGCGCGCTCATGCCGCCGGCATTGTTCATCGCGACCTCAAACCGGCGAACATCATGGTGGACGAGACTGGGCTGGTCAAAGTACTGGACTTTGGACTGGCCAAGCTGGCCGTACCTGCGTCTGCGCTGGGTGACGACGGGGCAACCTTGGCGGCTGGCCCCACGACGCTGGGGATGATCGTCGGCACTCTGGCCTTTATGTCGCCGGAACAGGCCGAAGGGAAGGCCCTCGACGCCCGCAGCGATGTCTTCTCCTGTGGTTCTGTGCTGTACGAAATGCTGACCGGCAGCAGGCCGTTCGAGGGGCAATCCAGTGCCGCGCTGCTCGCGGCGGTCATGCGCGACGACCCCAAGCCGCTCAACGAAGTGCGGCGGGATGTTCCGCCCGAGGTGCGTCGCATCGTCACCCGCTGTTTGAAAAAGGATCCCGCGGCCCGCTACGCCTCAGGCACTGAGCTGGCGCACGAACTCAAGGACTGTCGCGAGCTGCTGTTCCCCGAGTCAGGGGTGCGGTTGAGCCCGGCCCGCATTGCGCGCGAAGCCCAGCGTCCTCGCGTGCTGGTTCCACTTCTCCTGGTGGTCGTCCTGCTCGGCTGCGGAGTTGCGTGGCTGGTAAAGCGCTCCCGCGACGCGCGCTGGGCGCGCGAAGTCGCGGTTCCCGAAATCTCGCAATTGGCCGATCAGGGAAAATTCGCTGCCGCTTACGCGCTCGCTCTCAGGGCCGAGAAATCCGTCCCAGGCGATTCTGTGCTGGCTAAACTCTGGCCCCTAATCTCTTACCAGATTTCGCTGGAGACGACGCCGCCCGGTGCAGACGTCTACCGCCGACCGTACGGCGACTCGAACGCACTCTGGGAACTGGTGGGAACGACGCCCCTCAAGAATCTTCGCCAGCCGCGTGGCATGTTTGTTTGGAAATTCGAGAAACCGGGATTCGGCGCCGTTCTGCGCACAACCAGTGCCTTGTTCGGCTGGTATCCGACAACCCCCGGTAAGCCCGTAGCGGCAAGCGTCACTCTCGACGAGACAGCGAAAATCCCTCCCGGCATGGTGCGAGTCTCACCCGCGAAATATTCCAAAATGCTCGTCATTCCGGGTTATGACGGTATGCCGGAGTTGGAACTCAAGGATTATTGGATCGATCAATACGAGGTGACGAACCGCCAGTTCAAGGCTTTTGTCGATCAGGGGGGATACCAGAAACGCGACTATTGGAAATTTGATTTTCAGCTCGACGGAAAACATCTGTCGTGGGACGAGGCGATGGCGCGATTTCGCGATGGGACTGGGCGCCCGGGGCCCAAGGATTGGGCGCAGGGCGAATATCCCAAAGGACAAGATGACTTTCCGGTCACCGGCATAAGCTGGTACGAAGCTGCCGCCTACGCGGAGTTTGCCGGCAAGAGTTTGCCAACCATCTATCACTGGAATCGGGCTGCGGGACCGGTTTCCGCGGCATACATCGTGCCTGTGAGCAACTTCGGCACCGCGGGGGTTTTGCCGGTCGGCAGCAAGCCGGACATGAGCCCCTGGGGCAGCTACGACATGGCCGGCAATGTCAAAGAGTGGATCTGGACGGAAGCTGAGTCCGGCAAGCGCTACGTCCTGGGCGGAGCCTGGGACGAGCCAACCTACATGTTCGTTGATCCCGACGCGCAGTCGCCATTTCTTCGTGCCTCGAACATCGGTTTTCGTTGCGTGAAGTACATCGAGCCGGAGTCAGTCCCCAAAGTCGCCACCGACCCGATGCCTTCACCGCGACGCGACTTGACCGGGCAGAAGCCCGTCTCCGACGAGTTGTTCCGGGCCTATCGCGGCCTGTATTCCTATGACAAGAAACCGCTGAACGCCACGGTGGAGCCTTTTGGCAAGGGCGACGAGGACTGGACAGCCCAGAAGATTACTTACACGGCAGCCTACGGCAATGAACGGGCCATCGCCTATCTGTTCCTGCCTAAGAAAGGCACGCCGCCCTACCAGACAGTTCTGTTCTTTCCCGGATCGAATGCCCTCTTGTTGCGGACATTCTCGCTTTACACCACGGCGGCCCTGGATGGCATTCTTAAGAGCGGACGCGCCGTGCTCTATCCCGTGTACAAGAGCACCTATGAACGCGGCGATGGCATGGAATCCGATGTAGCCAGCACCACCAGCGACTGGCGCGACCACGTCATCATGTGGGAGAAAGACGCCTCGCGGGCCATCGACTACGCGGAGACGCGGCCTGAACTCGATCACAACAAGCTGGCCTACTACGGCTACAGCTGGGGCGCGGAAATGGGAGGCCTCATCCCCGCTGTCGAACCTCGCATCAAGGTAGTTGTCCTTGCTCTCGGTGGACTCGACTTCCATCCCTCGCTTCCCGAAGTCGACACCGTCAACTTCATTTCACGGGTGCAGCAGCCGGTCCTGATGCTGAATGGCCGCTACGATTTCTTCTTCCCTGTGGAATCCACCCAGGAGCCGTTCTACAGGTTACTCGGCTCGAAGAAGGACCAGAAGAAACACCTGCTCTTCGACACCGGCCACAACATCCCTCGCAACGAGCTCATCAAGCAAACCCTGGACTGGCTGGACCAGTATCTGGGGCCAGTGAAATAGGTCGCGCGAAGATTGATCGTATAGACGCGAATTACGCTGTTACTCAGGTCTGCGTGAGGCTGGCTTATTCCGGTTTTCCTGTGTAGTGCTCTTTGGTATGCACCGCCTCGTGATCTTCCACCGATTCCAGATGGGTAAACACATCGGCGGGAACGCTGAGTTCCTGCGACAGACGTTCTTCCGTCTGCGTCGCCAGGCGGTGCGCCTCGCCAACCGGCATCGCCTGGGGAAACAGCAAATGCACCTCGATGATCTGCCGGTATCCCGTGGCGCGGTAGCGGACCCCGTGATATTGCAGGCCCAGATCGTTGCAGATGGCGTCGAGCTTGCTGCGGATTTCTTTTCCGATCCTCGGCTCCGAATGGTCGAGCAGCCCCACGGCCGAGCGCCACACCAGGTGCCCGCCTGTCCACAAAATGTTGATCGCCACCGCAATCGCCAGCAGCGGGTCGAAAGGCTTCCACTTGGTCAGCATGACCAGGGCAAGGCCGGCCACAACACCGAAGCTGGTCAAACTGTCGGTGAGTACATGTTTGCCGTTCGCCTCCAGAATAATCGACTGGCTGCGCCGCCCTGTTCGTATCAGGTACCAGCCCAATCCCGCATTCAGGACCCCTGCCGCCAACACCAATAGCGTTCCCGTCCCCAGGTTCTCCAGTTGCAGGCCGGCAATCCATTTCGCGATGGCCGTATAGAGAATAAAGATTGCCGCCAGAACGATCGTCGTGCCTTCAAAGCCCGCCGAGAAGAACGAGATCCTCTCGTAGCCGTAGGGGAATTCCGGCGCTGCCGGCTTCGTGCTCAGCCGCAGGCTGAAGGCCGCGAACGCCACTGCGATCACGTGAATGACGGACTCGGCCGCATCGGACAGTATGGCTGTCGAGCCGGTCACGAAATACGCCGTCGTTTTGCCGATCAGCATCAGCACGCCAAACGACAGTGAGACGCGCATGGCCAGGCGCATATTGCGCAATGCGGCCTCGCGGCGTGGCGCGGCGTGCGAACGAGGCGGAATCGCCGCAATGCCGGCCACATCCGGCGCGAGCATCGTGCCATTGTCCAAGGGCGAGCTTCCTCCTGAATCGCAGAGCGGCTTCTATCTTTCCACGAAGCCCGGCGCTGGCGATGTGACGGCTCTCACAGAGGAAGAGGTCAGTCCCCAGCTCGTCGTCTCCGGCGTGAACCAGGACTATGGTGATTTGGTTAATGTCAGCCGCTGCCGTGGTCACATTGCCGAGTTTACCCAGCGACGCAGAGGCCGTTTCTTGCTCACTTTTCGACAGGGCCGTCGTCCAATTCCATGTCGTAACCTCCCCAGTACGAACATCGGACCGCGGCCGGGAATAAGCGAACATCGGTTCATGAACTGGCCACGCCGACCTATAGCAATCATGTGCTTGGCGCTTCGGAGATAGGACCATCTCCAGAAGAACGTACACGTGTCGGTTCACTCAATCTTTACTGATTTGGGAGGAGAAAGAAGAAACATGAAAGCTTGGATCACCCGTGGATGGCAGGCCTGCCGCAAACAACCCGCAGCCGTGGCGCTGACGCTTGCGCTGGTCGGGTCCGTCATCGTTTACAGCTCACTTAGTCCGGCACGGGCCGGAGTTTCGTCTAACACCGCGCCGCTGGACAACAACCAGGTCGGCGCATTGCTTTCCCTCGACCAGGCGATGGAGGCGGTCGCTGCCCGGGTGACGCCGGCCATTGTCAACGTCGCGGTCGCTTCACGCGCCAAGTCTCAACCGGCTGCCGAAGGCATTCCCAACGATATGCAGCGTTTCTTCGGCCAGCAATTCGGCGGACAGGGAATGCAGGCGCAGCCCCGCATCGAACATGGCATCGGCAGCGGCGTCATCATTTCCCCTGATGGCTACATCGTCACCAACAATCACGTGGTCGAGGGCGCAACCGAAATCAAAGTGACCCTTAGCGACCGTCGCATTCTGACAGCGAAAGTCGTAGGTACCGATCCCCTTACGGATCTGGCTGTCATCAAGATTGACGCCACCAATCTTCCCAACATTCCTATTGGCGATTCCTCGGCGTTGCATCCGGGACAGACCGTGCTCGCGTTCGGCAATCCCTACGGCTTCCGCTTTACCGTGACTCGCGGGATTGTGAGCGCGTTGAACCGCCCCAATCCTTACAACGATGATCCCCACAAGCCCGGGCAATTCATCCAGACCGATGCCGCGATTAATCCCGGCAACTCGGGTGGGCCGCTGGTAAACGCTCGCGGCGAAGTGGTCGGCATCAACACCTTCCTGATCTCGCCTTCGGGAACGTTCTCCGGAATGGGCTTTGCCATCCCCACGCAGATTGTCAGCCCGGTGGTCCAGTCGCTGGTGCGTTATGGCAAAGTCAGCCACGGGCGCATGGGTGTCGGCATCACCGACGTTACGCCGGAGAATGCGAAGTTCTTTGACGTCCGTGACAACAACGGCGCGGTAGTCACCCAGGTGGAAGCCGATTCGCCGGGCGCGAAAGCAGGCCTGAAGGTCGGCGATGTCATCACGGAGATCAACAGCAAGAAGATCACCGACGCCGGCCAGCTTCAGATGGAAGTTGGCGAGATGACTCCCGGAACGCAGATTGCGCTCCAGGTGGTGCGCGATGGCAAATCGATTTCCGTCCCCATCACGCTAGGAAGCATGGATGGGAGCAACGGCGAAACCAAGGTTGCCGACAACGCGAGCGACAAACCGCGCTGGGGTGTGGGAATCGCCGATCTGACGCCAGAAGTGCGCGAGCAGTTGCAGGCGCCAGAGGACCTGCATGGAGCGGTGATCGAGCGAGTGCAGCCCGGCAGTCCCTCGGACGACGCCGGATTGCAGCCTGGGCAGGTCATCATGGGTGTGAATCGCCATGAGACCAGGAGCGCAGCCGATGTTCAGAAGGCGCTGGCCGGCGTCCCCAAAGGGCAGGATGCCCTGGTGCTCATCTGGGCCAACGGCGGAAATACCTTCCGCGTTCTGCACTCCACTAACGGAGCTTAACCACTTGCCGGCCCGCGCTGTACTTCGCCGCGAACCACTGCGAGCAAGGTACAGCGCGGCCGGCGGTTCCTGGACGGCTCCACTCGATGCATTTAGGCTTGCGACAATTTTCGATAGGTAGGAAAATTGCAGCCTTATGCCATTTCACGGTTCGAGTATCACCAGCACCCTCAGGCGCCCAGGCGTCGGGCTGTCAATTGCCTTGGTTCTGCTGTTCATCGCGGCCGGCCATAACCTCACAAAGGCTCAGGACGCGAAACCGGCGCGGGATGCGGCCAAGGAGAGCGGCAGCGGGTCGCTCGTCGACCGCGGCAAGTACATTGTGGTGGGAATCGCAGCTTGCGGTAATTGCCACACTCCCCGCAAGGACAACGGCGAACTTGACTACAGCCGATGGCTGGCTGGGGCGCCGGTGCCGTACCTGTCGGCCCGCTCTGTTCCTGATTGGCCCATCCTGGCGCCACGCATTGCCGGCTTGCCGCCCATGACCGATGCCCAGATGATTACTCTGCTGACCACGGGAATCGCGGACACCGGTAAGCCTCTGCGCGCCCCGATGCCTACTTTTCATATGACGCCCGCCGACGCCCAAGCGGTGTTGGCCTACCTGAAGTCGCTGACCCCCGGTCGCGACACAAACCACTAACCGGACCCGCCTGGGCCTCGCCGAAGGCACTGGTGGATTCGGGGTGTGCTACCATCTCGACTCTCACCCTGCTTCTTAAGGAGTCCGCAATGCGAAAGACTGCAATACTGCTTGGCGTTGTTGTGTTCGTGATGACCTCGATGTTCAATCTTCAGGCCGCGAGTCTGGACGGAGTGACGCTGCCGGACACGCAACAGGTCGGAAACACCAAACTCGTGCTCAATGGCCTTGGCGTGCGAACCAAATACATGGTGAAGGTCTATGTCGCCGGGCTTTACCTTCAGCAGAAGTCGTCCGATCCCAACGCCATCATTAAGGCGGACGAAGCCAAACAAATCGTCATGCAGATGGTGCACGCCGCCAGCAAGAGCCAAATGGCGGATGCCTTCAGCGAGTCGTTCCACGACAACTCCCCTGAGGCAGTTAAGCTGATGATGCCCGACATCGACCGTCTGCTCAGCGCGCTGGAACCCGTCAAGGTCGGCGATCAAATGGTCTTTACTTATGTCCCGGGCACGGGCACCACCTTCACCCTCAACGGCAAGGAGAAGTTGACCATCACTGGTCCGGCGTTCGGCCCGGTGCTCTTCTCCGTGTGGCTAGGGCCGAAGCCGCCCAACGCAGATCTGAAAAAGGGAATGCTTGGGCAGTAGAGCCAGCGGGCTTGGAAGTGAATCCAATATTGAGATTTTGAGGATGCCATGACGATACCCAAGTGGTTAGCGACATCGACGATAGTTGCGACTGTCTTATTCGGCGCTGTCGGGGCTGAGGCACAATGGGTAATGGTGGCTAGGGCGGTCTCGGGGCGCATCCAGCAGATGTCCAACAAGCCTGCCAATGGGCCGGGCTACGATGTCGCCACCGTGGTGCTTACCGCCAATGCCGATAAGGTTTATCAGACTGCGATGAAGTCGCTTCAAGCTCGCACCGACATTTCCATCACCGGCAGCGATGCGAAAAAACGGGAAGTGATGTTCGCCAAGGGCGCGCAGGTGGCGAGCATGCAGGCCACTCCCCTCGGCGAGAAGTTGACCCAACTTGTGATTGCTTCCAACCTGACCGACGCGCAGCCCAGCTCAGCTTCTCTGGTAGTACAGGGAGTGCTGCACGTCTGCAAGGAAATGAACGTGGTGTGTACGCTCGAAGGTCAGTGAGGGCCGGCGGATCGCCGGTCCCCACTTCATTCCTCACTGAGACCGCAAACGGCTCAGATGCCTACTGCGACAGCCTGCTGTAGTTGGTGTTGGTCGTGGTCACGCTGATCTGCTTGGCCGGGGCGTTGAGAACGGTTTGCGCCGCATAGTTGGTCCCGTCCGGCAAACTGGCAAACTGCACGGCCAGAGTTATCGCGTCCTTGGCATCGCCCAGATACGTATTGACGTTGAGGGTCTGAATTTTCTTCGTCGCCATGTCGAACGCAATGGTCATCTGATCGCCGGGCTGGGCATAGTTCTTAAAGACCAACTGCGGCGTACCCCCGCCGGGCACGATCGACACATTGTGGGCCTGGAAAGCCTTCTCCATGAGTTGCGCTTCCGGGGGAACGTACATGCTGATGACGCCCTTCACCTGCTGCATGTAATCCTGCATCTCCTCGGTCTTTTTCTCAATCACGTGCTGCTTCAGTCTGCCCTGGCGGCCACTCTGCTGCGGTTGTTGCTGGTCAATAGGGACCTTCTGGACCTGCCCGTTGGGACCATAGCTGCACAGGTTCGATTTCGGCGGCTTCTGCTCACCCTTCAGTGTGAGCGTCTGGGTCTCGACCCACTGGTACTGATGGAGCTTCTGCTTGTTCGCCGCCGCGGACTGCTTCAAGGCAGCAAGTTTCTGTTGCAGCTCCCCGCCGCCCTGACCACCGCCCATTTGGGCAAGGACCGGCATCACCAGCAAGGCGGCAACCATTAGAATTCCGCAGTTCAACTTCAACCGACCTTCCATCGTCATCGTTATCTCCAGTACGGCTTGGCGTGTTCAGATTGAGTTTCGCGACTAGTCGCCAGAGGCCGCAGTCGCAGGGGAGGAACTCGCAGGCGCCAGTGTATCTGACGTGACGCTGTCTTGCTCAGGACCCCATACAAGTATTTTCAAGTCCAGCACAAATATGGAGTACAACACCGGGACCATCAGCAAGGTTATAAAAGTAGCCACTGTCAGTCCACCAATTTGTGCATAGCACAGCGGCTGCCACAGCGGGCCGCCATGCATGGCCAGGGGAAACAGCGCCAGCACAGTCGCGCTGACCGTGATCATCACCGGGCGCAATCGAATGATACCAGCATCGATCACCGCCTCTTCAAAGGGCTCTCCTTTGGCATGCATCTCCTCAATGAAGTCGAAGAGCACGATCACGTGGCTGACAATGACACCGATCAGGCTGGCAATGCCCAGGAACGCCATGAAGCCAAACGACGTGTGCATCACCCACAGCCCGTAGATCGCGCCCGCAACTCCGTAGGGCGCCGCGGCAAACACCAGTAGCGGCTTTATGGCGTTGTTGAACTGGAAGAGCAACGCCAGGTAAATCGTTATCACTGAAATGACCAGAACCAGGGCCAGGTTGCGGAAGCCATCCTGCTGCTTGTTGTACTCGCCGCCAATCGTGACCCGGTACCCCGGCGGCATGGTCTTTTCGAACTCCTTGAGCTTAGGGATGACGGCGTTCGTGATCTCCGATGCCAGATGACCGGGAGCCGGAAATGCGTAGATTGACATCTCCCGGAAGTGGTCGATGCGGACGATGCGGTTCGTCGTCATGCTGTTCTGGATGTCGGAGATCTGTACCAGCGGAATCTTGGTGTTGTCCTGCGACGACTGCGAATAAACATATAGATTCTGAATGTCCGACAGTCTCGATCGCTCATTCATCTGCAAGCGAGCGACGACCGGAATGTTCCTGTCTCCGTCCTGCAAGGTGGTGACGGTGGTGCCGCTCATGGCGCTGGTCGCCGAATTCGCCACATCCAGGTTCGTGATTCCGGCGAGATTAGCGCGATCAGGATTGACCTGTAGCGTGACCTGAAAGCTCTCCTTCTGCCACTCGTTGCGGACGCGCCGGGCCTCCACCGCGGAGCGCACAATGTCTTCCACCCGGGAAGTGATCTTGCGCATCTCCGCAATGTCCTCGGCACTTCGCGAGGAACTCACGTCCGCATCGCTGACCACGCGAATCTCCACCGGATAGTTGATGGGGTTGGTCTGTAGCTGCCGGTAATCGCAACGCACGCCTGGCAGCTTCGCGCTGAGAACAGGCTGCACCTGATCGACAAACTTCGGCGTAATGTCCTTGTCGGTCAGCTGCACCAGGACCTGCGCATAGTTCAGCTGCTTGGGTTGCGGCGACACCGAAAACCAGAACCGCGGACTGCCTCCGCCTACCCAGGTGGTCACATAGCGCAATATCTGCGAAGGCGTGCCGTCCTTCTCCGGATGCTGCTTGCCCCAGTCATCCGCTTGCTGGCGAATGATCTGCTCCACCTGTTGTGCTGCGTTATTTGTGGCATCGAAGTTGGCATCGTTAGGCAGCCAGACATCGACGTAAGACCAGTACTGCACGTCGTCAGGGAAGAACGATGTCTTGAGCTGGGTAAACAGAAACCCTCCCAGCACCAGGAACGCCAGCGAGCCAATGGCGACCTTCCAGCGATGCTCGATGGCGAATTTGGCGACCGCTGCATAACTACCCGTGAAGCCCTTGCTGCGCCGCTCCTCGATCGGTGGCTCGGGTTTGCCCGGCCGCAGAAGGTAGTAGCCCAGCAACGGGATGAACGTCATGGAAGCCAGCCGCGAACACACCAGCGCGACCGTCATCACTATCGGCAGGCTGTAGATGAATTCACCCGTGGTACCAGTGATCATCAGGAAGGGAAGGTACGCGACGATGTTGGTCACCGTGGCGTACATGATGGCGGTCGCGATTTTCGTCGGGCCCAGCCAGGGCGAGACGATGCGCGGGTGTCCTTCGGCCAGCATTCGCTTGATGGAGTCGCCGGCGACCACGGGATCGTCCACCAGCAACCCCAACGCAATGATCAGCGAAGCCACCGAAACCTGCTGGATGTCGATGCCGAGCATGTAGATAGCACCAAACGTCATGGCCAGCGTGATGGGGATCGAGATCGCCATTAGCACCGCCGAGCGCCACTCCCAGAAGCCGATCAGCGAGACGATGACCACCAAGCCGATCGCCTCGTACAGAGCGTCCATGAACAGGTCGATCTGCTCCTTCACCTGCACCGGCTGGCTGGAGGTGGGAACAATCACCAGGTCGTCGGGCAGATACGGCTTCAGGCTGTCGAGCTTCTGGTTGACATGCTTGCCGAACAGGTCGATCTGTTGGCCCGACCGCATGTTGATCCCCAGCGAGATGGCTCGGCTGCGCACCCAGTTGCCGCTGGTATCGCGCCACGTCAGGTAATTCAGGAAAGTCGGAGGACTTTGATAGGTCCGCGAGATGTCGACCAGATCGCGCAGGTAGACCGGGCTGTTCGACGACGAAACTCCAATGATGACATTACCGATGGCGGGCGCATCTGGAAACAAGCCTGAAGGATTTATGACGAGGTCCTGCGGGCCTACCTCGAGCGAACCGGCCGGAAGCGTGATGTTTTGCGCATTCAGGATGTCTTTCAGCTTGGAAGGATCGTATCCGTACTGGGCCAGCCGTTGTTGCGAGTAGTTGAGGTAAATCTGCTCCTGGAGCACGCCCGACCGCGTGATCGTCGAGGTCTCGGGCACACCTTGCAGCGTCCGTTGAATCAGGTCGGTGTAGTTGTCGAGCTGGCGGTAGGAGTATTTCGCACCGGCGACTTTCGCAAGCTGTGCATCGGCATCAGCCGGGTTGCGGATGATGGCAGGCTGCCAGGCGTCGGGATAAAGTTCGGAGCGTTGCAGATTGTTCTTGATCAGCTGCTCGCCGCGCTGGCGGATGGTTTCGTCATCGAAAGCCGTGCTGGAATCGAGCCCGACATAACCCGGGCCCTGAAAGAAGTGCAGGTCTCTAAGCGTGCCGTTGCGTTGGGCAATGTAAGCGATGTTCTCGAAATTCTCGCGCACCGGGCCCGCAGCAACAGACAGCGGGAAGGCATAAATGATGCTGACTCGCGGCTGCGGCGAGTTCCTGGGCAGTTCGCTCCGCGTCTGCTCGATGGCCTTGCGGATGGCGATGGCGCGCAGTGCGACCTCGGTGGGCGTGACGATAGGGCTGGCGACCGTGAGCATCAGCGCGGCGGTATCGCCAAAGTTGCTGTTGAACTGGATGGGCCCAGCGCCGCGCGGCAACTGGAGCTGGTTCATCTTCAGGTTGATGTCGCTGAATTCCTTCTGCTTGTCCTTGACGTTGTCGTCGAGCTGGATATAAACCACCGAGAGCCCGGGGAAGCTGAGCGAGCGAATGCCGAAGTTGGATGGGCTGGGAGGTTTGATGGTGGTGTTTTGCGCGGCCGCCTGCTCCATGGGGCGAGTGATCAGTTGCTCGACTTGTTCGGCCGTGGCGCCGGGCCATTGGCACTGCGCGGCTGCCACCCGAACGGGAATGTCCGGATCCTTGCGCTTGGGCATGTTGTGGTAGCCGTACCAGCCCCAAACGAAGGTAGCCACCAGCAGGATCAGGCCTACCTGCCGATGCTCGGTGAAGAAGCGGGCAGTGTTGTGCGTGGTCGCGATGATCTCAGCGTCGGACTTGTGATGGATCGACATTGCACTTCTTCGAGGCTTGCGTATTAGAGCGATCTGCCTTGAAGGGGCACGCCTTCAGGCGTGCCGATAAAGCCAACGGGAGAATGCGGCTTTAGCCGCTGAGGGACTACTCCTCAGGGCCTTAAGGGCCGATTCCTCGCTGCCCCTGACGGCACGGCTGAAGCGTGTGCGTGAGAACCCTGTCGTCCCCGGGGGACTCCAAGGTTTTTCCCACTTAACCCAGCACTCCGCTTTGCTCCGTGCTGGGCTGTCATGCCACGCACCTGCGGCGCTCTGCTTTTCGAGCTTCTTACTCCACTGCCAAAAAGAAAAGCTAGTTCTCACGCAGATACTTCAGTCGTGCCCCTTCAATACACAGCCCACCTCCAAGCTTCCCCGGCCAGCTGCACCTCTTATGGAATAATCCGCACTTCATCGCCATTCTTGATCATGTTTGTTCCCGAGGTCACAACGCGATCGCCAAGGTTCACTCCGCTGCGAACCGCGATCATGTTGCCGTAGGTGTTGCCCAGCGTCACATCCTGGGTGCGTACCTTTACCATGTCGCCCGTCCCATCAGCCACGAACACCGCAAAGCCACTCAGATTCGAGGGACTGCGCACTACCGCCGAAATCGGCACCACGGTTACTTTTTCGGACGGCGAGGGTGCGCCGATCGTGAGGGACGCGATCATTCCCGCCTTCAGCAGATTTTGTGGATTGTCGATTCTGACCTCGACCGAGTAAACGCGACTCTTGGGATCCGCCGCGGCCGAGATCGCAGTCACGTGACCGGAGAAAGGATTGGGCAGCGCCTCCGTTGTCACCGTCTGCGGACTGCCCAGCTTAATCCGGCCAATGGCCGTGTCGGGAACGCCAAAGACAGCCTTCACCGTTCGCGTGTCAGCTAGCGTAAAGCCTGGCGTCGCCGCACTGACCAGCGTGCCAACGTCCACATTTCGTTTCAGCACCCAGGAGTCGAATGGCGCGCGCAATTCGCAATAGCTGAGTGCGAGTTGCGCCTCGGCAATCGAAGCTTTCGCATTGTCTACCGCTGCCTGTGTGCTCTGGTCCTGCGCGCGCGAGTCGTCGTAGTCGGGTTGGGTCGCGGCGCCGGCCTTGTACAGCACCGACATGCGCCCAAACGATAACTTGGCGCGTTCGTGGTCGGCCTGCGCCTTGTCCATTTGGGCCTGCGCCTGCGCCAGTTTCTGCTGGTAGTCGTCCGGCTGGACGTTGGCCAGCACGGTTCCCTTGGTCACATAGTCGCCCTGATCGATATTGCGCACGTGGCCATCGGCGTCGCGCACCTGGCGAATGCTGACGAGGTAGCCATTCGACTTGAACGCGAGGTCCACCTGCTGGTAAGGCTGGATATTTGCCGAATAGGTATTGCCGACGTCGGTGGCGATGGTTTGCACTACGGCGGTGCGCACAGGCACAACTGCCGGCTGGTTGGGCGTCTCTTTGTTACAGCCAGTCAGCACGGACGCAACCAGAACTGCGATGAGTGCAGCCAAACTGGCCGGGCCGGGCTTTAGCCGTGGCGTTCTGTGCATGGACTTCACTCCTCCCCGATCGCTTTCTGGAAGTTCGCCTTTGCGGTCCAGAACTTGGCCATGGCCTCGTTGTAGTCTGCGTTGGAGCCCTCGACGGCCGACTGCTGTTGTAGCACGTCGCGCAGCAAAGCGGTCTGCTGCCCATACTTCTGCGTGACCTCGCGGAGTTTCTCGTTCGACGCTTCCTTCTTGGCCGTCGCCACTGCGACGGCGACCCGCGCTTCGTGCAGGGCCCGGAACTGCGTGTCCAGATTGATCAGGATCTGCGCCTTGGTGTCGTCCAGGCTCAACTTGCTCTGCTCCACCGCGATGACCTTCTCATTGACTTCGTCCCTGCGCCGGCCCCAGTCGAATGGCTCCCAGTTGAACTCGAATCCCAGCCCCATCACGTTTTGCGGCACAAAGTTGACGCCGAAGGGCGACAGGTAATGGAAGGATGCGCCCAGGTCCGGTAAGTATTGCGACTTCACCAGCCGACGGGCGTTATCGGCCTGTTTCACGGTGATCTCGGCTTCCTTCACTTTGGGATTTTGCGCCAGCGCCAGCACTTGCGCTTCCGGAAGGTTTTCTTCCGCCGGCGACAATTCCGTCGGATTTACCGCGCTGAACTGCACGTTGATATCGCGGCCCAGCAGATTGTTCAGGGTCTCCTTGGTTGACGCAAGCTTGTCCTGATCTTGCAGCAGTTTGAACTGCTCGTCCGCGAGTTTGGTCTTCACCTCCAGAAGCTCAGACTTGAGCACCACTTGTTGCTCCAGATACTGGGTGGTGATGCGCTCCAGTTCTTCGTATTGCTTGATGCTGGCTTCGGCGGCATCGATGGCGTTCTGGATTTCTACGATGGAGTAGTAAGCCTGCCGCACGTCGTCAACAATCGAAAGACGCTCCTCGCGCACTTTTTGGACGGACTGCTCCACCGACAGCGCTTCGCCGTGAATGCGAATGTTGATCTTGTAGAGCGTCAGAAGGGGCTGCGAAGCGGTACCGAAGACGTAGGCTGTCGGCTGGCTGGGAGTAGTGATGTTGGTGTTTGTAGCCGGGATGGGACCAATGCCCGGATAAGTCCCGAACTGCCCTGCCTGCACCGTAAAGTTGATGGGTTGAAGCAGCTGCGATGCGAATACGTAAGTGTTGAACGAAGGAAGCCGCCGGGTCTTCTCCGCCGCCAGTTTCTCCTTGGAGCTATCGAGGCCGAGGGAAACGATTTTCAGGTCGCGATTGTTCGCCAGCGCAATTTGGACGGCCTGATCGACGGTGAGAACCTCAGCCGGAACCGCTGGCTGTTCTGCCACGCCGGCGAGGCCAAGAAAACTGGCCGTCAGTAAAAGGGTCCCTATAACCGCTCGTAGGCGATACATCGCCCTCCCGATGAAACCCAAACAGTGCGAATGGTGCCGGTAGGACAGCACGTGCTGCGGATGTTTCTATGAAAGTGGAAGGCAGTATACCCTGCTCTCAAACGTGCGGCAAGACACACGAGGCGAATCGATTAACAGCCCGGCTGCCTCGCTTTCTCGCTTCTCTGCGAAACTCCCGGTCAAGGTCAAGCCGTAAAGCGCCGATTAGACCAACGACGAATCGTGTCCTGTGACGGTTGCCAGCACACTGCCTAAAACGGCTGCGGCCCGCGACTTTTTCCGCCAGACACGGTTCGCAAATCCGGCGATTGAAGGTCCTGCAATCGCCGCAGGAGATTCCATGGCGAACCAAGGAAAGAAGCTTCAACTGACCAGGAGAGACTTCGTCAAGAGTGTGGGAATCGGGATTGGCGCGTTACAAACCGCTGGCGTCGGCCTCGGCATGCTGGAGTTGACCGGCTGCGGAAGCAGTGGGCTCACGCCGCCGCAACCCGTGCCGGTGCCGCAGATCGTGTCCTGGCCTATCTCGCGCGAGGTTTACACCACGGCGGTGCGCCAGGTTTGTCCGGTGGCAGTTCCGCCGACCGCGGTTGAAATCAACCCCGGCGATGTCGCTGACTATGCCAGGTACGGCTACAGCGCCTGGAGATTTGGCGGGCCGTTGCAGCACGTCGTGCGCAAGGACCTTGCGCCGGCATACACGGGAGCGCCCAACGTCGCGCGGCTGCTGTTCTACTACTCGATGTCCGACATTCACCTTGCCGACAAGGAGTCGCCGGCGCAAGCCAACTATATCGGCATAAGTGCGGGCTATGGTTCGGGCGAGTCCTCGGCCTATTCGCCCATCATTCTGTCCACGCCGCACGTCCTTGATGCCGCGGTGCAGACCATCAATGCCCTGCACAAAGTGACGCCCTTCGATTTCGGGATATCGCTGGGAGACGATTGCAACAACACGCAATACAACGAACTGCGCTGGTTCCTCGACATCCTCGACGGCAAAGTCATCACGCCCAGCTCGGGTGCGCATGTGGGCGCGGCCACCATCGACTATCAGAAGCCTTTTTACGCTGCCGGCCTCAATCCCGCGATTCCCTGGTACCAGGTCATCGGCAATCACGATCAGTTCTGGATGGGCTCGGCGTTTGAAAACACCAAGACCCGGAGCGCCCACGTCGGCAGCGGCATTCTGAACATAGAAGACCATCCCGGCCAGCCGGTTATCGATAGTACGGGCGCCTATATGGGAGTGGTCGATGGCACGACGCCGTACGGCAACGTTATTGGCGCCGGGCCGACAGCCGACTTCACTCCGCCTCCGACCGTCGTTGCGGATGCCCACCGCCATACCATGGCCAGCCTCACCTCTACGACAGTGAATTGGATGGCGGAGTTCTTCAACACCACCAGCAAGCCTGTCGGTCACGGATTTACCCAGGCCAACCTTGACCAGGGCCTTGCCTGTTACAGCTTTGTGCCAAAGTCCGATATACCCATCAAGTTCATTGTGCTGGACGATACGGCGAAGGGACCGAACCAGGAGGAAAACGACGGATATGCCCGCGGCGCGCTTGACGATCAGCGCTACCAGTGGCTGGTCGACGAGCTCCACGCCGGACAGGTCAACAATCAGCTGATGGTGATTTGCGCGCACGTACCCATTCTGCCGCAAACCAGCTTGACCGATACCACACCGTTACCCATCTGGCCGGGCCCGGACTATACCGACGAGTCTGTGCTCAACATGCTGCACCAGTATCCCAATCTCATTTTGTGGATGGCGGGACACCGGCATGTGAATGTGGTCACGCCGCAGCCGGATTCGAGCGGCGATCCGACGCTCGCCTTCTGGGAGGTCGAAACCTGTTCCCTGCGCGACCATCCGCAGCAGTTCCGCACCTTTGATATTCGCCGCAACAGCGACAACACGCTTTCCATCATCATCACCAACGTCGATCCGGCAGTACAGGCCGGGTCGCCGGCGTACCAGTCCCGGGGATATGCGATTGGCGCGGCGCGCGTCTATCTCACCTACCCACTCAACGACACGACCTCGCACTCCTACAACGCCGAACTGGTGGTGCAGCTGACGCCGGTGATGCAGTCAGTGATTTCGCAGGCCGGATCGGCGATAGGCTAGGCACGTGTCGTCGAGAAAGATTGAGGCTGCTGTGAGTAGAGTTGCAGTTATACCGCTGGCGTTCGTGATTCTTGCTTTGACCCTGCTGGCAGGATGCGGCGGCTCGGCCGCTCCCGACCCACCGGCGCCGCCGGCTCCCACTCCGCTGAGCGCCGCCAACGTCAATCTGATCTTCGTGGCAAGCGAAGACCTGGCTTACCACGCACCCGGCGACATCAACCCTCGCACTGCTAACCTCACTGACCAGGGATTGCAGCGGTCGCTGCGCATGGCTAGCTTCCTTCAGCAAGACGTAGTGGGAGGGAAAAACGTAAGTGCTATCTATGCTGTCATGCCTACGACCCATCCCCAGACCGCCAACAAATATCCTGACATGGCCGGGCTGGAAACGATTCAGCAATTCGCCATGCTGAATCGGATTAGTTTGTCTCATGTGGGCGACTCGCCGGTTGCTGCCAGCAGCTATCCGGTCAATGTGTCGTATTCGTCGGCGCCGCTTCCGGAGGGAGTTGCCCAGCCGTTCATAACTTGCCCGATGATTGGATCTGGACCCACACTCAGTTGCCAGGGTCTGGATTTCAGGGACCTGGAAGATGCCAACGAAAGCCTGGTCAGCGATATCGTGAAGACAAACGAGCCGGGATTTTATGTTTTCTCGGCGCCGTGGGAGACGGTCAGCGCACTGCTGGCGAAAATCAATCATCTCGAAGGCTACGATCTGACGGTGCCTGCAAGCTACGCGGGTCCTAACTATATTTATGCGATCTCGATCGCGCCGTCGGGAAGCGCCAACCTGGTTACTTACGACACCAAGGTAAATCCGCTTCATACCTATCCCACCTTGCCTTCCGGCGGAATTGTCAGCGCGGCTTGTCTGCCGGCAACCCACAACACAACTTTCCACATCCAGGTGACTGGCGGCGTCGGCGGGGCCGTGGTTCCGGCAGGAATCAATACCAATGAGACTGTCTATCTGGTCCGTCATGCCGAGGCGCATCCCACCAGTTGGTGGGAAGACGGCAACTATATTGGCGCGGGGCAGTGGCGCGCTCTGGACCTTCCCAACGCCTTGCGCGGCAAAATCCATCCCACCCTGGTTTACTCCATCGATCCCGCACAGGACCTTCCCGGAAGCACGAGTGTAGTAGGCGATTCGTACTCGTATGTCAGGACCAACACCACCGTGCTCCCGTACGCCATCGCTAACAATTTGCCCTACAACGTGGCCGCCAGCTTCGAGATGATGGCCCAGAATCCGCCCCAGCTAGCCACGCAGGCCAGCGATTTTTTCTTTACGGGCGGCGCCTTCTCCAATCAGTCGCTACTGGTGGGATGGGAGCACGATCACATTCCGACGACCGTCAACGCGCTGCTCGCCAGCTACCACGGCAACGTTCCACCGGCGCCTGATTGGCCGGGCGATGACTACGACACGGTCTGGACGGTGACGCTTGACGCCAACGGCAACCTTTCCGTCGACAATGCGACGTGCGAAGGCATAAGCTCCACGGCGCTGCCGAAAACCCCGCCTCAGTTCTGACCAATAGGCTCTCTCGGCAAGCTCGGAGATCGCTCTCGATTCCCCCTTCGCGAAATCCTCCTCAACGCGTTGCTAGGGATGCAATGGCAAGATTGAAAAGCTGAGTATCCAGGAAATCTTACGGGCAAGAAGCGAAGAGCGAAAGGCGAAGAGCGGCTTCTTGCCGTACTATAGGCCCGTGCGCGAGAAGGTGCTGCGATACATCCGCGACCAAGCTCTGCTGCGGGCGGGCGACCGTGTAGTTGTGGCCGTTTCCGGCGGCGCCGACTCGGTTGCGCTCCTGCGGGTGTTGCTGGAACTTCGCGAGGAGCTGGGCATCGTGCTGGCCGCCGCGCACTTCAATCATGGCTTGCGGGGCGAGCAGTCCGACGCAGACGAGGCTTTTGTCGCGGATCTGGCCCGGACCCATGGGCTTGAGTTCTTTGCCGGGCACGACAACGTCGCCGAACACGCCTTCACCGCCAAGCTGAGCATTGAGGCGGCAGGGCGCGAGCTGCGGTATCGCTGGTTCGCGGAGCTTGCCGAGCAGCAGCACTTTGATGCGGTCGCGACCGCGCACACCCTGGACGATCAGGCCGAAACCGTCCTGCTGAAGTTCCTGCGCGGCGCGGGAACCAGGGGTCTGGCGGGGATTTACCCGGTGATCGCCGCGGGCGACGACAAGAAGGCGCGCATTGTCCGTCCCCTGCTGGGCGTCGAGCGTGGCGAGGTTGAAACCTACCTCGCTGAGCTTGGCCAAAGTTGGCGCGAGGATGAAAGCAATCTCGACCATCGCTTCCTGCGCAATCGCCTGCGCCACGAATTATTGCCTCTGCTGGAACGCGAGTACAACCCGAATATTCGCAATCTGTTAAACGATGTTGCCAACACCTCCCGCGCCGAAGAGTGCTATTGGCGAGAACTCGCCGAGCGCGAGGCAGCGGTCCGGACCAACGCGAACCAGTTCAGCCTGGAGGGCTTCGCGCAATTGCCCATGGCCTTGCAGCGCCGGGTCCTCAAACGCTTCGCTGAAAGTGAAGACGTGACGCTGGACTTCGCGCACATCGAAAAACTGCGGCGCTGCGCGCTGGGCGAACAGACCCGAGCGGAATTGCCGGGAGGGCGAGTGGTGGTGCGCAGCCGAGCAATGTTGCATTGGCGTGCAGCCGCGCAGGAAGCTGCTTCTGCGTACCGGTACTCGTTGCCTATTCCCGGTGAGATTCATATCGCAGAACTGAGGCTGTCATTGCGGGCGGAGTTGGTGCCCGAAAGACTCGCCCGTGAACTGCCGCAGGAAGAACTCCTCAACCCAAACCTGGTGGGCGCGGAATTGGTGGTGCGCAACTGGCAACCGGGAGACCGCTTCCGGCCAGCGCACAGCCGCACTGAAGAGAAGCTGAAGCGCTTGTTCGCGGAGAAACACATTTCCGCAGAACAGCGTCCGCAATGGCCGGTGGCCGTCTACGAGGACGAAATCATCTGGGTGCGGGACTTTCCCGTTGCACAAACACGCCAGTGGAGCGGAACGGGCGCGGCCCTAAGGATTGGGGCGATTTCTTTTAGACCGTAACGGCGTCGACGGCCGTCCCGTGTGTGTGGCGTTATCAATCCTGCGCGGGTAGAAATCGCATGGGCGTGGCTCCCAATCCTGGCTTCCCGCTCTTAAGCGCTAAGTCTGCCGAAAAAATATTTCATTGCGACAGTGTCCTTCCTTTGCAGTTGTAGCAAAGCGCATCAATGCCGATGCGAATTGCAGCAGTGCCTTTCGGCCGCTACACAAACTTCGTAAGTCGCTGACTTAGAAGGCTACAACCAGACAATCACCCCGATGAAATCGTCTCGCTTGCCAATCTCCGATGCACAACGCAACAAAAGTTGGTGTTGCGGAACCTCGCTTCCGGCTTGATGAATTTCACAACATGACCGTGCAACTCACTTCCCTTCTGTAAGTTGCAGACGCAATTCACAACAGCGTTCACTCCCGGCCACTTTGGCGCGACGAATGCCTTTAGGAAAGGGTCAGCGCAGGAAAGAGAAAGCGCGACAAAGTAATCGACCAGGAGGCACGCCATGACAGTCCTACTAGTTCTTATGATGTTTGCCATCTTTCTAACCATTGACTTCTTCTACGCGAAAGCCAAGCATCCCGCTCTTCAGGTCGCTCCCGCGATGCGGAAAGACGCGGCCATTGCACCGCGTTTGAAACCCAGCTTGGTCGGCGGCTTCTCCGTGCCCGACAACCTGCGGTATCACCCGGGACACACATGGGCGCTGAGCGAGAGCCCCAACCTGGTGCGAATCGGCATCGACGACTTTGCCTCAAAGCTGGTTGGGAAGGTGGAGCATGTCACGCTGCCACAACGTGGTCAGTGGATTCGCCAGGGGCAAAAGGTGTGGAGCGTTATCCGCAATGGCGTGAAGGTCGACATGGTCTCCCCGATTGAGGGCAGCGTGTCCGACATCAACGAAGCGGTAGTCAACGATCCATCCCTGGCGACGAAGGACCCCTACGGCGACGGCTGGATGATAACCGTGCAAGCGCCGGATTCGAAGACCAACTTCCGCAACCTGCTGGGCGGAGCCCTGGCCCGCTGGTGGACCGAGGAGTCTTCGATGCGGCTGCAACGAGTAATGCCGAGTGCCCTCGGGGCCCTGGCGCAGGATGGCGGCGTGGCGATCGACGACCTGGCCAGCACCATGCCGGATGAGCAGTGGACCAAGATCACTCGCGAATTCTTCCTGACATAGGTTGAGCGGTAACTCAAATGCCCCCGGAGGCGCCTCCTGCTCCGGGGCTTTCTGGTGCTTGAGACGCTCGATGCCAAGGTCGCTGTGAACTCTGTTGGAAGAGATTTACACCACACCTCCGCACCGTTGCGCAGTCTCCAGACCAGCTGTAGCGAGGATCTCCAAATCCGCGCCCATCCCAGCCGCAACTTTCAATCATCGCAATATTCAAAACCTCCCGCCGCAAATGACCGGAGCACTTCCTCAGCAAATTCTACTGAAATCAATTTGACCAGCAGTCGCCCCGAGGATACAGTGTGGGACAATTTCGTAGTTGCAGCGCCGGTTGCAACCAGGAGCAGCCCCTGTGATCCTTAAGAATCAATCTCGAGTCCGACACCCAGCGAAAGTCGCGCGCGCCCTGGCTGTCATAATTCCCATGCTCGCGCTCGCGGCGTCGCTCCACGCGCAGACCTACTCCGTCCTCCACAATTTCGGCGGAGGCACCAGCGGCAGTTATCCCTACGACGGACTGACCATGGATCGCGCCGGCAATTTTTATGGAACGACGTATGAAGGCGGCAGCAACGGTCAAGGCATGGTCTTCAAGCTGGCGAAACACAACGGCAGCTGGATCTTCTCGTCCATCTATTCCTTCCGCGGCGGCAACGACGGAGCCTTTCCCTATGCGGGAGTGACGATTGGGCCCGACGGCGCCCTCTACGGCACCACCTCCAGCGGCGGCCGTGGCGCTCCTGCGTGTGCCGGCGGCTGCGGCACGGTGTACAAGGTCACCCCGCCCGCCAACGTCTGCCAACACACCTCGTGTCCATGGAACGAGACCGTTCTCTACAACTTCTACGACGCCGGATTGCAGCTCAGTGACCCCTGGGCTGGCGTCATCTTCGATTCCGCTGGCAACATGTACGGTACGACCTCTTACGGCGGTACCGTCCAGTGTCCTAATTCGTCCAATGGCTGCGGAACGATATACGAATTAGTCAGAAACGGCGCCAGCTGGAGCGCTGTTGTCCTCTACAGCTTTACCGGCGGGAGCGACGGCTCTATACCCTATGCCGGGTTGGTGATGGATGTCGCGGGCAATCTCTACGGCGCTACCTACTATAGCGAGGCCTTTGAGGGCTACGGTGCCATCGTCGAACTGGTGAAGAACGGCACAAGCTGGACGGAGCGCACGTTGTACAACTTCACTGGCGGTAGCGACGGCGGAAATCCTTACAGCAGCTTGATCTTCGACTCCGCCGGCAATCTCTTCGGGGGCAGCAGTTCGGCCAATGGCGGCACTCTAGACGGCGTGGCCTTCGAGCTCTCGCCCTCCGGCAACAATTGGAACTACTCCGTGATCGCCAGCTTAAACGGCTCAATCGTGCAGAGCCTCTCCTTTGATTCCGCCGGCAACCTCTATGGCACCACTCTCTTCGGCGGCGCACATGAAGACGGCTCCGTTTTCAAGCTGACGTATTCCGGTGGAACATGGACGCCGACTGACCTCTACGACTTTGACTACCATAACTATGGTGCCGACCTCCCTTGGAGTTGGGTGGCCATCGACGCCTCCGGCAATCTTTTCGGAACCACCGGCGCCGGCGGTACGGGCGAGGGCGGTGTGGTCTGGGAGATCGCTCAGTAACGGCTATGCTGACGAGGGACTGGCCGGCGCTCTAGCGGACGCCGGCCTTTCCTTTCGACCTAAAAACCTTCCGCCTTCCCGATTGCATCCAACTCGTGCTTCAATTCAACCTGCCGTCTCGTTCGTCATGCTCAGCCTCGACGATCTCGCCTCCGACCCTCGCGTCACCGTTCGCCGCGCCGCTCCACCTGCGACCGGCCGCTGCGTCGTCTACTGGATGCAACGAGCACAACGCGCGCTGGACAATCCCGCGCTCGACGTAGCAGTCGAGGCCGCCAATGCCCTCAAGCAGCCGGTGGTGATCTTCTTCGCGCCTGTGCCGTTCTACCCGCATGCCAACCTGCGCCACTACGCGTTCCTCGCGCAGGGCATTCCCGATACAGCCGAGCGTGCCCGCAAGCGCGGCATCGGCTATGTGCTGCGCCGCTATCCTGACCATTCACTGCTGAAGTTCTGTGAAGAGGTGAAGGCATCCCTGGTTATTGGGGACGAAAATCCTATGCGCGAGCCAAACCACTGGCGCTCGCTCGCGGCGAAAAAACTGAGTGTGCCGCTGTGGACAGTCGACGCGGACGTTATCGTGCCTTCGCAGCTACTGGAGAAAGAACAATACGCAGCGAGGGTCCTTCGCCCGCGCCTGCAAAAGCGCCTGAAACAGTTCCTCACGCCACCATCGAACGCGAAGGCAAAAATCGCGTGGGAGAAACCGCGGGGTCTTGAGGTTCTGCCAGACGATGGTTCCATCGACTTAACGGAACGATGGAAGGACCTGGATAGATCGGTGCAACCGGTCGACTCCTTCCGGGGTGGAACTAAGGAAGGTCTCAAGCTGTTGCACGACTTTATCAGGCATAAGTTGGCGCACTATCCCGAACGACACGGTAGGCCGGAAATCGATGGAACCAGCCGGCTCTCGCCTTATCTTCACTTCGGACATATCGGCCCACATACGGTTGCCCTGGCAGTCGAGAAGAGCCGTGCACCACGCGCAGCCAAAGATGATTTTCTGGATCAACTTATAACCTGGCGCGAACTGTCTATTAATTTCGCTCACTACAATCCGCTCTACGACTCTATAGAGAGCGCACCCGACTGGGCCCATCGGACGCTGGCTAAGCATGCCCACGATAAAAGGACGACAGTCTATTCGCGCAAGCAACTGGAGCGCGCAGAAACGCACGACCACTTGTGGAACGCCGCCCAACTACAGATGCTTCACGCTGGGTGGATGCATAACTACATGCGCATGTACTGGGCGAAGAAGATACTGGAGTGGAGCCCGTCGCCGGCCGTAGCCTACCAGACGGCTGTCTATCTCAACGACAAGTATCTGCTGGATGGCCGCGATCCCAACGGCTACGCGGGGATTGCATGGTCCATCGCCGGCAAGTTTGACCGTCCGTGGTTTGACCGGCCCATCTTCGGTAGCGTTCGCTACATGTCAGGTCAGGCAGCAGCAAAGAAGTTCGACGCCGGAAAATACATCGCACAGATGGCGGAGCTAGCGGGCGATATCCGCCCTGCCGGCCGGGGGGCGTTCGCGTGACCTTGCATTGGCGGACTCTTCCAGTTCCCTCAGTGGCTTCCATCACAAGTCTGCAAGAGTCGTGCCGCCGCCACTTTGGCGACATCGGGCCAGTCCTGCGGTGCTAGAATTTTACTGTTATGCCGTTCCCAATTGATCGTCCCCGCCGCCTGCGTCGCTCGGAAGCGATGCGTTCTTTCGTTCGCGAAACCCGGCTCAGCCCGGAAGGCTTCGTCTATCCACTGTTCATCTGCCCCGGAGAAGGTATTCGCAAAGAGGTTCGCTCCATGCCCGGCGTGTATAACTTGTCGATCGACGAAGCGGTGAAGGAGTGTGCCGAAGTGAAGTCGCTGGGCATCCCCAGCGTCATCCTCTTCGGGCTGCCGGAGGCGAAGGATGAAGTCGCCACCGGCGCGTGGGCCGAGGACGGCATCGTGCAGAAGGCGGCGCGCGCCATCAAACGCGAAGTGCCCGGACTGCTCCTGATGGGAGACGTTTGCCTCTGCGAATACATGTCGCACGGACACTGCGGCCTGGTCGATACCTCCGATCCCACCGCAAAAGCCCGTGGCGAGGCCATGGAGTTCGTCCGCGAACTGGAGTCGAAGGGCAAGGTTGTGATCTCGCCCGGCGCGCAATCGCTGGGGGCGGCCATAGCGGCTGCGACCGGCGTGGTTGCGACAGCTGCCGACGAGTACGAAATACTGAACGATCCCACGCTTGAGTTGCTGGCACGGACGGCGGTTTCACAAGCGAAGGCTGGTATGGACATCATCGCGCCGTCGGACATGATGGATGGCCGCGTGGGCGCGATTCGCACCGCGCTCGATGAAAACGGGTTCCAGAATATTCCCATTCTTTCTTACGCCGCGAAGTTTGCCAGCGGCTTCTACGGACCGTTCCGCGAGGCCGCCGATTCGGCGCCGCACTTCGGCGATCGCCGCTCCTACCAGATGGATCCTGCCAACCTGCGCGAAGCCATGCGCGAGATCGAGCTCGACCTGGACGAAGGCGCTGACATGATCATGGTGAAGCCGGCGATGCCCTACCTGGACGTACTGCACGAAGCGCGCCTGCGCTTCGATGTGCCGCTGTCGGCGTATCAGGTGAGCGGCGAGTACGCCATGATCAAGGCCGCCGCGCTCAATGGTTGGATCGATTACGAGCGCGTAATGCTGGAATCGCTGTTGTGCATCCAGCGCGCGGGTGCGTCGATTACCCTGACGTATTTCGCCAAGGAAGCGGCAAGATTGCTGGCGTGATGCAGGTAAGGCACCGATTTATATAGCGACCTGGCGGCTCGGCAAAAGTGAGTGCGTGAGAGTGCCGTCCCAACAGGACTCAGATCCTACCCAGGACTCCGCTTGGCTCCGTCCTGGGCTAACCGCGCGTCCACCCCTTCGGGGTTCTCTTTTAGTGAGTCATGCTCCAGTGCCGACGATCAAACTTCGTCCTCACGCAGAGCAGACTCCAAAGTCGGCCCCTTGATACAAATCCATCCTGTTAGATAATTTGCCGCTGTTCCAGCAAGTCCTCGCTTTATTGGCCTTCAGCCCTGGGCGATTCGCTCGCTCACCAGGCGGGCGGCTTTTACCGCGCTCACCACTTTACCGGAGAAGATGTGAATCTCGCCCGGAGCCGTCTCCTGCACATACAACGTCCTACGGTCCTGCTGGGGGTTGTTCTCCACCACGCGAATGGTGAAGCGCGATCCCAGATAGGCCGCCTCGGCTGAGGCAGGCACCGCGAGGGTCGCGTCCTGGCGCATGGCTTCGAATCTGGTCCAGGAGATTGGCTCAAAACCGGGGCCATTTAGCAGAGAACGAAACTGCTCCGGGATGGGTTCGGTGGGATCGGTCGTGGTCCAATGGTTGCTGTGCTTGGCTGAGCCCCACATCGAACGCTCCGAACTGCCGTAGGGATCGAAGGCCGTGAAAGGCCCATCCACAACTACCAGCGCGATGCCGCGCAACTGCGGCGGCAACTGAATGAGGATTTTCTCCGCTACCTGATACTTCACCGACTTGAACAATCCCCGCGAAGGACCGAGCCCATAGGTTGCCCACACCACAAAGTCGTATTCAGGCCGCATTGAGGAAAGAAATTCCTGCTGACGGAAGCTGATGCCGAGCGACTGAATCTGTTGTGTCAGAACATCGCGCAGGATCTCCGGATCGTAGATGTGCTCCTCGACCTGGTAACACTTGTCGATGAAACCAAAGTTCATCCACTCCGGCCGGCAGGGCTGGAGGGAGATGTTGTGCTCGGCCATCACCTGCTCGAACAGCTCCGGCGGGGTCTGCGAGCCTTGGTGGGGGATAGCGTAATAGTGTCTGCTGTTGCGCACGATGGCGGGCGCGAAGGTCTGGAGAAATTCAGCCCGCGCTCCCATGGTCTCGCGAATGGTCTCGGGACTGCGGGGATAGTGGTATCCGGAATGAATGCGAAACTGGTTGATCCCCGAGGCGGCGTTGAGAATGCCGAGGGGATCGAAGAGATGAACATCGTGGCCCTGTTCGGCCAGGCGGATGGCCGTGGCGCCGCCGTAGATTCCGGCGCCGGCAATTGCGATTTTCGCTTTGTGTGAGGTCATGATTAAGTTTGAAGCTGTAAACTCCGAGCTTCGAGCTGCGAGCCGAGAAACTCGAACCTAGAAGCTCGGGGCTCGAAGCTCGCAGCTACTTTCCGTGCGGCGTATTCGCAGGATTCACGGGCACCAGGATTCCGTCGCGAATGTAATACTCGTAACCGCGCCAGCGGATGACGCTCCGGCCGAAGCTGGCGACCCAGATCATGAACGCCACCGCATCCCACAGTGGGATCAGGAGCATCTTCGGCCACAGTCCCTTCTGCCGCATTCCGTGGATGCCGATCAGCCAGGTCAGCACAACGCGCATCACAATGTAACTGCCTAAGTATCCAATCGCGATTGGCAGCGTGGGATGGACGGCCACCGCGATCAGCGCCCAGATCAGACCCCAGGTAAAAATCAGACCCTGATGACCCCGCCGGCGCATCAAGCGCATCACCGTCATCCAGCGCACACGCTTGTAGAACAGGTCTTTCAGAGACTGGAAGTCGGCGACGGTTTTGACGATATACGGCAGCAGTTTGACCTCATAGCCCTGCGCCGCAACCAGGCGACCAACGTTGAGGTCATCCGCCGGGCGGTTCTCAATGACCTCATATCCGCCGAATCCGGCGATGCGCTGGCGCGTGGTCACAATCGATTGCCCGAACATGAACTTGATGCCGTCCAGTTGCCAGGCCACCAGGATTCCCGCGAAGAAATCGGAGATCATTCCCACCGATTGCAACTCCTGCACGAAGGACGTCTCTTCGGTGGAAACGTAGAGGGTGGTCGCGCCGCCGACCTTGGGATCGCGGAAGGGATGCGCCACCGCCCGCAGGTAGTCGGGGCCAACGCGAATGTCACCGTCGGTAATGACCAACAGTTCGTATTGCGCCTCGCTCACCAGCCGCACCAGCCGCGCTACTTTGTCGTTGATGGCGTTACGCCCGGAACCGAACAGCAGGCGGATCTTGCGCTCCGGGAAGTCGGCAATCAATTTTTCCAATACAGGCACCGCCGGATCGTCAGCATCGACGCAGAAGACAATTTCGTACTCCGGATAATCCTGGCGGCAGAAGCTGGCGTAGTTCTCGTAGGCGTCCTCGTCCAGGCCGCGGATCGGTTTCAGGCAACTTATCGGCGGCGTGAAGTCGGTATTGGGCGGATTCTCGCCCCGGGCCACACGGAAGTAGCGCGCGGAGCAGTAGATCGCCAGCAGGTAGTACACGCCAGGAATGGCGGCCACCATCAGGACTATGTAGCCCGCGATCCGCAATGCTTTTTCTCTCGGAGTATGGGGTTAAGCTGCTTCACTGAATGAACCAGAGTGGCCAGAAGAACTGCGGGATTTTCCAGCACCGCAACTCGATTGGAAAACGAAAGTGTAATCTAACACACGGACAAAGCTCGGTCGAGGACACTGCACCCAAGCTGGTTTCAGGTTCGAGATGTTTTGCCGGAGTGACTTCTTATCATGCGCGTCTGCGTGACCGGCGGTACAGGATTTCTGGGCGGATTTCTGGTTCGCGACCTGGTCGCGAAGGGCGAGGCGGTGCGCGTGCTGGCTCGCCCATCGCCACGCGCGGATGCATTGCAGGCCGCCGGCGTCGAAATTGTTCGCGGCGATCTGGGCGATGCCCAGTCGATCTCCCGCGCCGTCAGCGGGGCCGACATCGTCTATCACCTCGCCGCCAAGGTTGGTGCCGCGGCGCGCAAGGACTACTTCGAAACGAACGTTGCCGGAACGGAGCGGGTCCTGGCCGCCTGCGAACAGGAAGGCGTTGGACAACTCGTCTATGCCAGCTCGCTGGCGGTCTACGGCCCGGTCGAGGACGGCGCACGCATCGCTGAGGGCACTGCTTTCGACGACAAGCCTGAGCTGCGCGATCCCTATTCGCAATCGAAGATTGCCGCGGACCGCCTGGTGAGTTCCTTTGCCCAGCGAACCGGCCTGCCCACAGTGATCCTGCGCGAGGGAATTATCTTCGGCCCTGGCCGGTCGCTGCCGAATGGCATCTTCGCATTCCGCCTGGGCACTATGGATGTCGTCTTCGGCGATCCGCAAAATCGCTTTCCGGTGAATTATGTCGAGAACCTGATCGATGCCATGCAAGTCGCAGCAGCCTCGGGCCCCGGGCTGCGGCAATTCAACGTTCTGGACGATGACGAATTGACGCTGGCGCAGTATCACCAGCTAAAAAGCGCAATCGACCATTCCAAGGTGCAATTCTCGTCCCCGTGGCCGCTGTACCTCGCATCGCCGATCCTGGAAGCGTTGCGGCCGTTCGTTCCTATGGGCGATCTTCGCCTGTCCAGACATCAGCTGCGCCGCTCTCTCCAGAATCGCCAGTACGACACGCGCCACATTCGCGAACAAACTGGATGGGCGCCGCGCGTAGCGCTGCGCGAAGCGCTACAGAGAACGGTGGATGCCGGGAAGCAGAAATAGCAACGGCACAGCCGAAGCCGTGCCGTGCCGAAAATCGATGTTCAACCGAGATTTCTTACGGCTTGGCTGGTGTCGCAACAACAGCGCCATTCTGTTTGGCAAGGCGAACACGCGCGGTTTCCAGCTCTTTCTGCACCCGGGCGACGCTGTCGGCGTCCACCTCGGCGGGGATGGTCTTGTTCCACTCTTCCAGCGAGCGCTCCCAATAAGTCGCAGCCAGCTTCAGGCGGCCAGTCTTCTGATAGAGATCGGCAAGATGTTCGTGGATGGTGGGATCGTCGGTCGTCCGCTCAGAGGCGCGGCGCAGGTTCTCTTCCGCCAGCTCGTAGTTGCCCATCTTGTAGTAGGCCCAACCAAGGGAGTCGAGATAAGCGCCGTTCTGCGGCTCCAGGGCGACGGCACGGCGGATGTAACCCAGCGCCTCATCCAGGCGGGTACCGCGATCGGCCAGCATGTAGCCAAGATAGTTCAAGGCCATGGCGTTCTTCGGATCGTCGGCTATTACTCTGCGGAAAGCCTCTTCGGCCTTGTCATACTTCTTCTGACGCTCGTAAATGGAGCCGGCCACAAAGATGGCGTAGTCTTTGTCTTCCTGCTTAACGGCGATATCAATTGCCTTGTTGATGTTCTGTTCCGCGTTATTCCAATCCTGCACGCGGCTGTACATCTGCGCCAAGGCAACGTAGACCTTCTCATCATCTGCCGGATTACCCTTGAGCAGGGACTTCACCCGCTCGATGGCGGGAGCGGTGCTGCCCATGTCGGCCAGTTGTGAGGCCGCAACCATCTGCAAATCGCGGTCGTTGGGATACTTCCTGGCCGCTTCCTCGGCGACGTTGGTTGCTAACTGCCACTGCTTAGTGTCGCGATAGGTTTCGATGATCTCCTGGTAACCGCGCACGGCGTTCTCGTCACCGAGAGCGAGCATTTTGCGGAAGGTGTCGATCGCAAGCTGGTTCTTGTTGGTTTCGCGATAGATGGTGCCCAGCCGCTCCAGAAACAGAGCACGGTTATTCTTGTCCGAAGCGGTGTAGTCGACGTCATCATGCTGGGTCTTCTGAAGCAATTGATTCAGGACTGCGATCGCCTCGTCGTACTTGCCCTGAGCTTCGTCGACGGTGGCGATGTTGTACTGCACTTCGAGCGAATCCGGAACCACCGAACCGGCCTTCTTGAGTGCGTCCATGGCCTCGTCGAACTTGCCGTCACGGCGATCGATCTCGGCAATCAGCATGTAGGTCTGCGCATCAGAAGGATCGGCATCGACGATCGCTTTGTACTGCTCGAGCGCAGCTTCGCTTTGGCCGTCGTTCATCAGGTTCTGCGCCAGGCCGCGCACCGCATCCAGATTGTCGCGGTCCATCTCCGTGGACTTGCGATAAGCCTCAACCGCCTGCTTGTACTCCTTCTGCTGCTCGTAGGTGTAGCCCAGCGCCGAGTATAGCTTCGCTGTACGCGCGGATTCGGGAATTGCGTTCAGCACCTGCAAAGCGCGATTGGAGTCGCCCTCTTCGTTGTAGAGATAAGCCAGCGTGCTCACCGCTTCTTCGGAATCGGGCTGGATCTGGACTGCCGCTTTGAATTCATTCTCGGCCTTCAATAACTCGTTGTTCTGGCGGTACAGACGCCCCAGCAGCAGATGGTCCTCAATACTCTTGGGATCAAGCTTAACGATCTGCTCATACTGTTCGATGGCAAGCTTCAGGATGTCCTGCGATTGTGTGCCCGCCTGCATGTCGCCCAGCGACCGCAAATAAATGCTGCCCAACAACCGGCGCGCTTCAAGATTGTTGCCGTCGCGCTTCAGGATGTCCTGGGCCTCGAGGACGGCATCACGAATGCGTCCCATCTTGGCGTAGATTTCGGCCAGCCCGGCGTTCAGATAATCGGAGCTGGGGTCATTCGCGATGGCCAGCCGGTACTCTTCAATGGCCTTGTTGGCGTAGTCGGAGCGTCCGTACATCGAGACCATCTCCTCATACGTGTGCGCCATCATGAAGTGGTAGTAAGCGGCAGCCTTGTCTGGGACCTTCGCCGGGGCGGTTGTTGATGCCTGTGGCGCAGCGGCGGGCGGTGCGGCGGAATTATCCTCCTGTCCGCCGGTGGCCGTCTTAGGGGTTGCCGATTGAGCAGCAGGCGTGGAACCAGCGGGTGAGTTTTGGGCGACGCCGACAATGGAACCAGCAAACAACAGCGCCAAAATAGAGACACGGATACGTTTTAGGATCATTCAGGACCAGCCACTCTCAACAGCGATTGGATGCCGCGCCTCACACAGGAGTCTACATATATTCTAGCCGTTATTCCCCAATTGCGGGAGAACGATTCGCAGACCGCTGGAGGATGATTCAACACGGCTGAAATTTGTGGTGAATACCTTATTTGGACGTAGCGGAGGACGAAAGGTCAAGCCCTATCAAAAAGCGGGAACTACTTCCAGGATCCGGACCTTCCAGGAGCTCTCGGCAGGGGTGAGTAATACGACGTAATGCAGGGTTGCATCTTCGGAATGGACAATCTTGTCACCGTCCATGAGTTGGAGTTGAAGACGGGCGGTGTCGTGTAACTCCATGGCCGAGCCTTCGGAAGAATAGAACACCGCATCGACGGTGTGACCTCGATCGACGATGCGCTGGTGCAGGCCGGTCTTGCCTTGCTCCTGGATCGTGGCCGTCAGCTTGTCATTCGCGGTGCCGGCGAAATTAGGGCTCAGCAGATCCGCGCGGTTCTGGTCCAGCGCGTCGGCCATCGCCTGCCATGCGGTGGCGTAATCACGAGCCACTGCTTTTTGCGTTGTGTCTTCGACCGGGCGCGGACCGGCCTTGGCGACATTGATCGCAACCGATGGAACGCTGGCGGCGAAAACCGAATCAGCGCGCTGACCTAGGAGAACGAAGGCGAACGCCGCCAGTGCCAACAAAGCCGGGCTGATCCGCGGGAGCAACTTCATCGCTCACCTCGCCATTGGATTTCATTGCCAACAACTACCCCTGAGGCTACAGAGATGGCGGCATTGGCCGATGCAGGCAACTGCGCCTGCGCAATTCCACGCTTGATGCGGGCGTCGACCGTATTCTTGCCCTGCGAATCTGTTGAAGTAAAGGTAACGATAGTGCCATCCGGGACGGGATTGCCCGCACAATCGCGGATGGGGTCGGTCCGCACCATGATGCCACTCTTGTCGCGCTCGGCACTCATGCGAATGTTGCAGGGATCGGATGCTACTTCCTGCAGTACGCGCCGCACCGGAGCGGGGCCGCTGGAAGCCACGAACTGCGCCGGCCCCTCCTTCTTCGAGGAGTCAAGTTTGGTGAAAGCGACGCCATATTTTGTCATTTCAGTGCGGCTGACGCTCTGCCCGTCGACGCTGAGTTCAAACTTCACCGGCTGCGGTTGCAGTACAAGGTTCTGATACTTATCGAAGAGAAGAGCTGTGCCGCTGATGACATTCGGAGTATTGGCCGGGACGCGCGAGGGGCGCGCCAGAAACGCGATTGATTGCACGGGGCCCGCGGTAACCAGGAAGGTCGCACTGTTTCCGTCGACCGAGACCACGTAGCGGCCGGCATTCTGCAAATCGTCAGCGGTGAGCTGGATCTCCTGGCCAAGCTGAACGTTTCGTTTGATCGCCGTGCCCGGACCAGCAACGTATAAAGTCGCATGGCCACTGCCGGAAGTAGGAATGCTGAGACTTGATCCCGCGGCGACGGTCTCCGGGACGTTCAGTTCGGCCGCATGAGTGGCAATGACGAAGCAGCACATCAGCAGGAGTGCGATTACCATCATGCAACCGCACTGGATCACAACTTGGATGGATGTCTTGGTCATGGGACTAGTCCTCATGCTCCAACATGTACTCATTCACCGTGACGCGGTAATTGCGAACATTGGAAGCAAGGTCGTCACGCAGGTCAACGGCGAACGGCACTGGCGTCTGCGGCAGCAGGGCCTGGTCCACGTAGCCATCTGAAACCCAGATCACCTTGCCGGAATTGTCGTAGTAGGTTGCCAGCACGTGGGGTATGTTTACGACCACGCCGCTCTGGTTGACCAGATCTCCCTTCAGCACGTGACGGCCGCGCGCATCGGTCTCTACCCGCTGATGCATCACGCCGATCACCGGATCGGCGGAAGCCGGCACCAGAATCGAATTCGGTGTCATACGCACGCTCTTTATCGTTCCCAGCTGCACCTTCGGGAAATCGATGCGGAAGGGTGAAATTTCCTTGGGCAGCAAGGTGTGCGAGATCTTGTCGAAGCTGGTTTCTTCGCCCAGGACGCTACCATCCTTACCGAGCAGCGTCGCGCCTACGGAAACGAAGCCGGGAACCGTGTCTTCGTTCTCAATCTCGCCCACGACGATGGTGTTGTTGCCCTGCGCGATAGCGTTCATCGACACAATCCGCAGCCGCGGAGCTTCCACGTTCTGCGCTCCCCAATCATCGTCAGACCCGCGGGTGATGACGTCCCAGCGCAAGTAGTTTTCCTGGATGACCTGTGGCGGAACCTTGGCTTCCTTCACCACCGGCCATTCCACCTTCCAGCGGTCGCCTTCCTTAACCACCTTCAGGTCGCGCGTATCGTAGGATGCTCCAACCGCCGTGGCGTACTCCAGGGTGGCGCGAACGAGGGCCTCATCATCGGTCGCGTGCAAGACCTTGGTGTCCGCCTGCTGCAAGGACGAATAGGTGCGCAGACTGCCGTCGCGTCCGGCCAGGTCGCGGGCGAATGACTGCTCATCGCTATCGCCGGATTGAGCAATGTAGGAATAGGCTCCTTTGTAATCGTGCGCCTTGACATGCGCCAGCAACGACTGGACAGCGCCTTCGGGAGACTTCGCAGGAGACAGCTCGCTGGGCCGGACCGTCGCCATGGCGATCAAGACCACGGTAAGAACGATGATCAGGATGGGCAGAACGCGCTTCATCACTTGGCCTCCCGCAATACCATGGCTTCAGCCGTCGCGCGCACTGGAAACTCCAGGGTGGTGCTAACGCGGCGGCGCTCCGGCACCAGCAGTACCAGAAACAACGCTAACAAGCTGCTGGCGAGGGGGAGAATTCCCCACATCAATCCTTCCGTCGCGGTAGGCATGAAGCCCACGAACTCTAACGGCTTTGCCGGAGGAACGTCTTCCTTCGTCCACAGAGTTACGTTGCCGTTGTCGTAGGTCTCGGCCTTGCGCCAGCCGGCAAAGGCCAGCAGCGGCTCGTAAAAGCGGTCGCGTACAAAGACGTACTTCAAGCCATATTGGTTGGCGTGCTTCAACACGGCACGCAGAGATTCCATGCCCGACAAGCCGTAATACTTGGCGTTGTAAAGCTGGCCGGCCCCATAGGAAGTCATCTCCGGCAGCAAGCGGGCGGAGTTGTAATCGCCATCCACACTGTCGGCCTTGGCGTAGGTTGAAACCTCGGCAAAATGAGCGCCAAAGCCCAACGTGATGTAACGGAACTTCGCATGATCGTCGCGATTGAGGAAGGCGATGACCTGGTCGGTATTGAACGGCGAGCTGGCGATAGGATTGATTTCAATCCACGCCACGGCGGAAGCCATGGTGGCGACGGCGGCGATCGCCAGGCCCACAACCGCCTTTGTGCGAAAGCGCGCGATGAGTTCCATCGCCAACAGGCCGACGAAGGGCAGCGCCATTATGGTGGCCCAAAACGTGAACCGCTCATAGGTCAGCACCTGGTAGGCGCGGCCGAGAAGTATCTTGCCAGCGGGAGTGGTTCCACCCAAGCCCAGAAGCGCCGTGATGTACCAGCCGATCAACAGGGGCCGTAAGCGGCGCTCCGCCGAGCCGCGCAGCACGATGAACGGCAACGCCAGAATCATTGCGCCCATGGGGATGATCCAGAAGTTGATTCCGCTGAACGGCTTCAGGATGTAGTTGTCGCGCGAGCCATGGGGAATCGGCATCTGGCTGATGGGGTTTCTGAACAGCGCAATCCAGTAAGGCCACAGGACAATCGTCACTCCTGCGATGGAGACGAGCGCGAACACCAGGGCTCGCGCGAGAACACCGCTCACCGAGGCGCGCTCTTCGCCGGCGGGATCCGCGTTGCAGTCAAGGATGGCCAGCACCAGAACTGGAATAGCGAACAAGACGGCGCCGAAAAGCAGAGTGACGTGGTGGGCCGCGGCCGCCGCCCAGGCTAACGCGACGCCCTTAAGAAGCGCCAGCGTACTTCCCCGCCGCAACCACCCATAGAAAAACGGCAGGGCGTTGAGGGTGAGCGCCGCTGCGGCGGTCGTGGGCAACTGCCCAGACTGATACACCAACATCGAGAGCGAACCCAGGAATATCGAGCCCAGCGCCGCATAGCTGGCAGAAACGTCATCGACCCACAAGGCAGCATAGCGATACACGCCGATCGGCAGGAGCAGTATCGCCAGCAACTGCACAAACATGTAAGCCATCTTCAAACCCATGATGTGCGAGAAGAGCGCGATCCACTGATGGGTTAGCGGGGGATATGTTGTCTGCGAAAATCCGCCGAACCATTTCTGGTTCCAGGGATTGAACCAATGATGAGCGTAATGCGCCGCAAAAAACATGTGCGTATTCGCATCGTAAGAGCCTGCCGGCAGCTGCATCAGCAGCAAAGGCCCATGCACAGCCAGGGCAATCAGCAAAATCGCAGAAAGCGGAATCGCTCGTGAGGGGAAGGTGGGCGACTGTGAAATCAAGGGACTGCCTCCCGCAAGTACAGGGCTGTTTGATTCCGGTTTTCGCACGGTGGTTGGCTGCGACAACGCGAGGCGGAACGGCGCATGTGGGATAGCTATGCAGAGAGCGCCACTACTATTTCGTGCTTTGATGCCAACTTTGGGATCGCGACAGCAGCGAGGAACTCGCCAAACAGCCTCTCCGCGGAAAGCCGCATCAAAGCACACGGAGTTCAGCTTGCGAGCCGAGTTCCTTAACAGTCCCCCAGAATTCAGCGAGTGGTCCCGGTGAAAACAAAAACTGTTCCTTTGATTCTTTGCGCGCTTTTGTTTCCCGTCGCGGCACTGTCCCAGACCTATGAAGTTGACGGCCAACAAGCGCAGCCCGCCGCTAATTCACCCAACGCCCAGCACCAGAAGAAAAGCCAGCCGTCGCAAAGCAACGCGACCGGCGAAAACGGAATCGGCTGGGGAAGCAGCATCGAGGTTGGCCGGCTGGCGAGGGCCGCGGAAGATGCACTACGGCGCGGCAATCCGTCAGCTGCCGCCGACTACGCCCAACGTGCGGTGAGTGCCGCTCCGCAAGACAACAAGCTCTGGTTTCTGCTGGGCTACACCTCGCGTCTGGCGGGCCGATATCAGACTTCGCTGGAGGCCTACGAACACGGGCTGAAAGTGGCGCCTGGAAATGCCGATGGAATGAGCGGCCTGGCGCAGACCTATGAGCGGATGGGGCGCACCGACGATGCCAAGCGGCTGCTGGCGCAGGTGATTCGCGCCAATCCGAATCGCACGAACGATCTGCTGATTGCGGGCGAGCTCTACATGCGCACGGGAGACACGCAAGAAGGCATCAATCTTTTGCAACGTGCTGAGGCGCAGCAGCCGAGTGCCCATGCGGAGCTGATGCTGGCGGTGGCCTATCTGAAGCTGAAGCAGCCGGACCGCGCCAAGCAGATGCTGGACCTTGCCAAGAAGCATTCGCCCGGGAATGTAGAGATCTTCCAGGCTGCGGCTAATTACTATCGTGAGGAACACGACTACAAAGCGGCGATCGCGACGCTGAAGAGCGCGCCCAAGATGACGCCCGCCGTCCTCGCAGATCTCGGCTACACGTACGAACTCGAGGGCGACAAGCAGCAGGCGGCGGAGGCTTACACCCGCGCCGCAAACGAGAAGCCGAAAGAAATCGGATATCAGCTAAGCGCGGCCCAGGCGCAATTGCGAGTGGGAAATATGGACAAGGCCCATCAGTATGTGAACCGGGCCGCGGCCATCGACGCGAATCACTATCGTCTGCACGCCATTCGCGCTCTGCTGGCGAAGGAAGAAAACCGCCAGGCCGACGCCATCGCCGAGTACAAAGCCGCAATCGCCGCCATGCCAGCTGGAGGCGTGCCGGAAGGGCAGCTATATCCGATTCAGTTGCGGCTGAATCTCGCCGAACTGTATCGCGAGAGCGGCGACGATCAGGGTGCGCACCAGCAGATCGCAGCCGCGGAGCAGGAGATCGACAAGCTGGATGTCCAGGGGCCCGCTAAGGCCGAATTCCTGCGGGTTCGCGCTTCCTTAAAGATTTCGGACGGCGACCTGAAGGGCGCCCAGACCGACCTGCTGGAAGCGCGCAAGCTCGATCCCGACAACACCAACATCAAGCTACAGTATGCGAACTTGCTGTGGAAGGAAGGCCGCAAGGACGAGTCGCAAAAAATCTATGGCGAGGTGCTGAGCGCCGATCCGGCAAACCGCTACGCCCTGGAAGCGATGGGCTACCTCTATCGCGAAGATAACAATCCAACGATGGCTGCCGAATACTTTGACCGGCTGGCCAAGGATTACCCGGACGACTACATCCCTTATCTGGCTCTCGGCGATCTTTATACGCAGACCAAAGAGTTACAGCGGGCGGATGAAGACTACCAGCAGGCCTACAAACGGGCGCCGCAAAATCCGGTCATCATCGCCAACGCCGCGAATGCCGCCATCGAAGCGCAGCAGATCAAGCTGGCCGGCGAATGGGTGAATCGCGCCAAAGGCAAGGCGAATGATGACCCGCGCGTGATGCGCGAACGCGAGCGTTACCTGCTGCACATGGGCAACTATGCGGAGTCGGCGCAGCTGGGCTACAAAGTGCTCCAGCAACTCCCGAAGGACCGTAACGCGTCGGTATATCTTGCCTATGACCTCTACAATCTGGGGCGCTACGACGAGGCCCTTGCGGTAGCCGATAAGTACGACGCGGTCCTGCCGAACGAGCCGAACTTTCCATTGATCGAAGGGCATGTCCACAAGCATTCGCAGCTTCTGGAAGAAGCGAAAGACGATTACACTCGCGCCATCCAGCGCGATCCAAGGATGGTGGAAGCGTATGTGAATCGCGGTTACACGCTGAACGATATGCAGGACCCGCAGCATGCTTCTGAAGATTTCCACACTGCGCTGAAGCTTGCACCCAACAATGGCATCGCGCATCTGGGCCTGTCGTTCAGCGAGCTGCAACTGCGGCAAGCGAAGCAGGCGCTGGAAGAAGCGAAAGAAGCGCAGCAATTGATGGGTGAATCGGGCGCTACGCATCTGGCGATGGCCACCGCGTACCGGCAGCAACATCTGCTGGCCAGCGCGGAGCAGGAGTACCGGACCGCAATCAAGTTCGCGCCCAAGGATTTGCAGCTGCAACTGGCGCTGGCCGACACCCTGTACGACATGCGCCGTTACCAGCAGTCGGTTGACGCGCTGAATGCCGCGCTCGCGCTCTCGCCCGACGACCCGCTAATTTATGCGCGAATGGCCCACGCCTACGCGCATCTGGGACGCCGCGACGACACGCTGCGTTATGTGGCGGCAGCCGAGCGTGCGGGAGGAAACCAGTCTGACATCCTGCTGGATACGGGCGACGCGCTGCTGACCCTGGGCGACAGAAAAGCCGCCATGGATCGTTTTGAACGCGCCCTGAACGCTCCGGATGCGAATCGCGTGGAAGCCCGCCTGGCGATTGCCCGCCTCATGGTGAAGTACGGCCAGGAGGATGACGCGAAACAACAAATCAGTCTTGCCTTCGCCGAAAGCCGTATCGGTGAAGCGCCGCCAGTAACTGCGGACAACCTCATCGAGGCCGCCAACCTTTTGCTGGCGATGCACAACTTCGATCTCGCCACTCGTTACTTCGAGAAAGCGAAGCAGGCCGGGGCGTCGGACGAGGTTGTCGCCATCGGCTTGGCGAACACGTATCTGGCCCAGGGAAAGACGAAGGAGGCCGACGAGGTGCTGGCGCCGCTCGGGGCCGATCCTTCTGCCAATCAAAATTACGATTATCTGCTGGCGCAAGGCGAGGTTTACCGGCAGCGTCATGAGAGCTGGAACGCGCTGATGGTGCTCTCGCAGGCCGATCAACTGGGCGGCAATGAGATCGCGGCGTTCGAAGGCATGCAGGTGGCCAGCGAGGAAGGGTTGCGAGTTACCGATCATCTGAGCCTGTTGACCAACTTTACGACCGGCGGCCTCTACGACGATTCGACGATTTACATGCTGGACAAGCAGATCTTCGGCATTACCAACAACGCGAACCTGCCGCCGCCGCGCTCGGAACAGGAATCGCTGTGGACCACGGCGTACCGCTACCACTTCGACAACAACTTTCCCATGCTGAGCGGATTTTTCCAGATCCGCAATGCCGTGGGCGAGGAGTCGCTGCCGCAGGAAGCACTGATCATCAATCGCAACACGCTCGATTACAACTTCAATTCCGCCTTGAATCCGGTGGTGCACCTGGGGAATGGCTGGCTGGCATTCAATACCGGACTGCAATTCACCCTGCGCAGAGATTCGTCCGCGGCGATCTACGAGAACCAGAATCTGTTTCGCCAGTTCGCTTATGTCAACAGCAGTTCGTTCTTCAACTGGCTATCGCTCAACGGCAGCCTGTATCACGAAGCCGGGCCGTTTACCGCTACGCCCTATAAGCAGGACTCCAACGACGTGGGCGGCACATTGCAGTTCACGGTCGGAAGGCCGTGGGGCAAGACGTCGTTTATCACCGGCTACACGCGGCGCGACTTGACGTTCACTCCGGGGCCACCCCGGCAGTTCTTCACCACATCGACGTATGCGGGATTGCAGCGCAAGTTCGGTCAAAAACTTAGCGCGAGCTTGCTGGGTGAGTACATTCGCTCGTGGCAAACGCAGGGCGCGATACTGGCGACCGCGCAGGCGATCCGTCCGGCGGGCACCGTTCAATACATCATGAATCCGTCGTGGAAGATCGACGGCCAGTTTGCCTACACCCGGGGCGAAGCCTTTCAGGAGTATGACAACGTGTACAGCAGTTTTTTCATCAGTTATACAAGACCGATTCATCGCTCGTTCGGTGATGACGCCGGGGAATACAAAATCGCCTATCCCCTGAGTTTCTCTGTTGGCTTGCAGGCGGAGCAATTTCCGTCGTTTACCGGAACTGCCCAGAGCGGGACGCTGATTCGTCCGGTTTTTCGGCTATCGATTTTCTGACCCAGGGGAAGGAATGAAGATTTGTCTGGTTACAGCTTTTCCGCCGAGCAGGCGCGGGCTGAATGAATACGGATTCCACATAGCAAGGGAGTTGCAACGCGATCCTTATTTAAGCCTTACGGTGCTGGGGGACGAACTTGACGGGCCCGTGGAAGAGCTGCCGGATTTCGATGTGGTCCGCTGTTGGCGTTTCGATTCGATGCTGAACCCGGCGCGCCTGCTGAAAGTGATTCACGATGTGCGGCCCGATGTAGTGTGGTTCAACCTGCTTTTCTCGACGTTCGGAAATCGGCCGGTCGCAGCCTTTTCCGGACTGACGCAGCCGGCGCTTTCGCGGCTCACCGGACACTACACCCATGTGACCTTGCATCACCTGATGGACAACATCAATCTGGCCGATTTCAATGTACGCTTTCCGCGCCTCTATCGAAGCGCAGGGTCGGCGGCGACGCGGATGCTGCTGATGGCGAACTCCATCTCGGTGCTGCTGCCGGTGTATCGCCGCACGCTAATCGACAAATATCGCGGCGAAAACGTGCACTTCCGGGCGCACGGCATTCTGGGCGGGTGCCCCCAGCCTCCCGACTTCAGCCAGCGTGGAAAACCGGGACATTGCATCCTGGCCTTCGGCAAATGGGGGACGTACAAGCGGCTGGAGTTGCTGATGGAGGCGTTCGAGCAGGTAGCGGCGCAGATGCCCGAGGTTCGCTTGGTGGTTGCGGGAGGAAATCATCCGCAAACACCGGGCTACATTGAGTCCATTGCTGAAAGTATGGCGGACAATGCGCGCGTCGAATTTACCGGATACGTGGAAGAAGCTGAGATCGCCGAACTGTTTCAGCGGGCCAGCGTCCTGGTGCTTCCCTATTCTTCGGCGACGGGGGCAAGCGGCGTAGCCCACCTGGCAGCCGAGTTCGGCGTCCCCATCGTATCCGCTGGAATCGATGACTTTCGCGAGATGGCCTACGACGAGGGGCTGGCAGTCGATTTCTACGAGACCGGAAACGCAGCCAACCTGGCCAGGCAACTGCACAGTCTGCTGAGCGACGAGAATCGGATGCGGGAAATGGCCGAACAGAATTTCTCCGCAGCGCTGCGCATGACCATGCCTCAGATCATCCGCCAGTACCTGCGGTCCTTTGATCTTCAGCAACGCGCGCGGGCGCTGGAGCCGATATCGCGGTTCCGGCGGATCCCGGCATGGGTCCCGTCCCGTTCGGCGATCTTTCGCGCGGCTGCGCCCAGGTGGCAGTCATGGACATAAGAGCAATCGTATTGATCGGAGGCGCCACGGGCGAAGGTGCGGCCGGGGCAGAAACCATCAGCGGCATACCGCTCGCAGATGTTGATGTTCTTGGAATACCGGTAGTGGAACGGATTGTCCAGCGGCTGCACCGCTTCGGTGTATCCAGTATCAGTGTGATCCGTGACGGTCCTGCCGAGCACACCGGGTTTGCACACCACGCTGTTTTCGCTCGCCACGTGTCGCACATACAAGCTTCGGGCGAGCAATTCTGGCAGGCGGGCGAGGACACGTTCCTGAAGCACGCGCAAGATGGCGCCGATCTCGTGGTGACGCAGCGAATAGGGCCGTACGTTGAAGTCGATTACGAAGCGCTCATCCAACACCATCTGGACCACCGCTGTTCCGTGACCATGGCAGTAGATCGCGACGGCGCGGGACTTGACTTGTGTGTGCTGAGCGCTTGCGCCCGCTTGGACGCAACCGCGTTGTTCCAGAGCCGGCTGCAACGAATGCGCCGGGAGTGCGCGGGCTTTCGGGTTGCAGGTTATGTCAATCGACTGCGCAATGCGGCGGACTTGCGGCGGCTGGCGGTAGACGGACTGCTGGCACGCAATGGGGTCCATCCTGAGGGCGTTGAGCGCAAGCCCGGGGTGTGGGTTGGAGAGCGCGCGCGGATACATCGCAAGGCGCGCGTCATCGCACCGGCGTTCATCGGAGCTGGCTCCAAAATCCGCGCTTCGGCGTTGATCACCAGAGGCAGCGTCCTTGAGCACCACGCGGAAGTGGACTGCGGCACGGTGGTGGAGAACTGTACCTTGCTTCCGTTCACATGTGTCGGGGCAGGCCTCGACGTGATGCATTCGGTTGTGGGATTTCGCCGCCTGACGAACCTGGCGCGCAACACGGAAGTGGAAATCGGCGACGCCAAGCTGATAGGGATGGCACCGCTAAGCGCTATTTCTCGATTGGCAGGCAGCACCGCAGCCCTTTTTACCTTCCTACCTAAGCAGATTTACCGCGGTCTGTTGGCGACGTCCCATCGCCAGAGCGCCGCGGACCCTTCGGGGTTTCTGGAGCCGCCAGGAGCGGCGCTGGAGACTTCGGCCTTGGAAGCTTCGGCTACCGGCCCGGAGAATTCCGAGTTCCCCAAGTTGGCAATCGCGAGGAGATATGGAGATCAGTAGTCGGCCCGTGGTAGTGAAAAGAATGCCGGAACAAATGAACCTGAAGCAGGCCCGCAAGTTTCTGAAAGAAGTACAGCCCTTTTTGGTTTCCGACCGGCCCCAGATTGTGTTTGACATGTCGCAAGTGCGGCGCATCGACGCCGCTGGTGTGGATGTGCTCCTCCGTTGCATGCGGGAAGCGCTAAAACACGATGGCGACTTGAAGCTGGCGTCGGTGTCACCGCAGGCCGAGGTTGTGCTGGAGCTGACCCGCACCGGCCGGCTGTTTGAAATTTATGAAAACTCGCCTGCCGCGGTGAAGAGCTTCAGTTGCTTCCTGCCGAATGCCATACGGAACTTCTACTCGCAGCCTCTCGACGGAACGCTGCGTATGGTTGCGCCAGACGGCGACACAGGGGAAACAGGGCTGGCGGCATGAGTTCCAGCCCCGAGTTGCTGGTGGCCGCTCCACCGCGAGGGAGCGGCTGGCATGAATTCGCATTGCGCTGGTGCCCGCAGTACGCGTCCCACGCCAAGATCCTGAATGGCAGCATCATCCTGCTGATTGGGTCAGTGGCCGTCAGCCTGGCGAACTTCGGTTACAACATCGGAGTCGCACGATTGCTGGGTCCTTCGGACTTCAGCCATGCGGCGGCTGCGGTGACCATCCTGATGCTGATCTCGGCCATCACGCTGGCATTCCAGCTGATGTGCACCAAACTGATCGCGAAGGCGGAAACCCTGGAGGCCAAGGCCTCGGTCTTTCAGCACTTGATGAAGCGTGCCTGGGGCATCGGATTCGCGCTGGGCGTTTTCATGCTGGCGGCGAATTCAGTGCTGACGGCTTATCTGCGGCTCTCCAGTCACTGGATCATCATCCTGCTAGCGGTCGGCTTAACCATCTATGTCCCGTTGGGCGTCAAGCGCGGCGGGTTGCAGGGCACGTGCCGCTTCCGGGGATTGGCCTGGAACATGGCGGCGGAAGCGGTCACTAAGTTCGTCGGCGCCATGGTCCTGATCGAACTTGGTCTTGGGGTGCTGGGCGCGGTGGCGGCGATTTCAGTCTCGGTGATCCTGGCGTTCTGTCTGCCTGACAATGCGCGCGAGCTGCGCGGCCGGGCCGTGGCGCGAAGTGCGGCGCCGGTCGGCGAGGCACGGCAGGCCATCGTGTTTTTCGTAGGACAAGTCATCATCAGCAACATCGACATTCTGATGGTGAAACATTTCTTTCGTCCGGATGTGGCCGGACTGTACGCCGCCATCGCCCTGGTCGGACGGCTGCTCTATTTCGGCGCGTGGTCGGTGGTCAGCGCGATGTTCCCCGTCTCGGCGGAGAACAAGGAGAACAACTCTTCCGGTTCGCTGCTGGCGATTCCGCTGCTGCTGGTCACGGGGATGTCGACCGTATTCGTGCTAGTCCTGGCGACATTCCCCACCCTGGTCTTCCAGTCGCTGTTCGGATCTCACTTTCCAACGGCTGTGGGAAGTTTGAACTGGTTGCTGAGCATGAACGCGGCTGCGACCGGGATTTATTCCATCGCGGTGGTGTTGATCACGTACGAAATGTCGCGCCGGATCGCAAACACGGGCTGGCTGCAACTGGTGGTGAGCGGCCTGATTGTGCTGGGGATTATGCGGTTCCATTCGACGCTGCTGGAGGTGATTGTGGTCCAGCAGGTCCTGAGGATTTTGCTGTTGATTGCGGTTGCCTCGCCCTTCGTCAAGCTGTGGGCAACCGCCGGCGGGGGGCTCCATGAAGAAGCTACGGCGCGTTACTGAAGCGGAGGTGATAGCCGAGTTCCTGAAGAACGAGTTCTATCAGGAAGAGTTTCACCAGGACCGGGAGCAGTTCGAGCACCTGGTGCTGGGCGCGCAGATCAGGGATGAAGCGGGAAACGCTTTGCGGCGGGCCCTGTTGTTTCGCCGTCGCGGCCACATGTGGCGGGAGCTGCCCGAGGATACGCAATGGTGGGAAGTGCAAATTGAGGCGGAAGATCTGGAACGGCTGCGAGTGTTTCCGAGAGCGCAATGGCGGCGCGTCGCCAACGGCAGCTTCCTGCTGAAAGACATTGTGCGGCGGATCAAGAACAAACCGTTTCGCGGCCGGACCCGCGATTTCATTGCCAAGGTGCAGGCGCTGAGTTACCACCTGCGAAGTCATGAGGACGACAGCGCGGTGCTGCTGATTGGCGTGGATGAGGCGGAGCCGGTGACCGTGCTCGAAGGCAACCACCGGCTGACAGCGGCACTGCTGGCATCACCCGAGGTGCTGCAAAGCCGGTTCCGCGTGTTTTGTGGATCATCGGCGCGCATGTCGCAGTCGTGCTGGTACCAGACCAACCTGCCGAACCTGTGGCGCTACGCGTGCAATCGCACGCGAAATTTGTTTTATGACCGCGACGCGGACGTCGAGCGGCTGCTGAAACCCGCATCTAACATTGAAGCGCAGCCGGCGGCGTCCCTGACGCCGGTCACGGCGGAAAAGGTCTTGACGAATTTGAAGTAACCGGGCCAATGCGAAATTTCTTTCCCCTGGGAGAGCTGAAATGAAGGCTCATCAGAAAGCCATCGCGAGAATCCTGCTGCTGGTGGTTGGGCTGGTGTTGTGCGGACTACCGGAGTACGCGCAAGCCGCGGCCCCGCAGGAAGGCCAGCAGGAGCAGCAGCAAAGTCAACAAAGCGGTACGACGGTGGATCCGTCGAAGGGGCCGCTGCAACCCATACCGACTCAGAGCGAGCCGAGCCCGCAAAGTCCGTCGCCAATGCCGGAGAGCTCGACCGAGGCGCTGCCGGCGACTCCGGCGCCGCAACCCAGGCCGGAGCAGCAGATGCAGGAGCCCTTGGGCACGGCAGCCGCAGAGGGCGTGCCGACGGTGGGTGGAGCGGCCTCACGCCCAGCGGGTGAAGCAATCGCTCCCGATAAGCAGAACCAGCGGCGGTCACTGCTGCTGAAGATGGGTCTGATTGCGGCAGCCGGGATTGCGGCAGGAACGGTGTATGGGATCTCGAAAGGAACGCCGAGCAAGCCGAAGTAGCTGCGAGCCTGCGAGCCGCGAGCCGTTGGCTGACAAGGAAATATATAAAGAGATTCAGGAGGCAGCAGTGACAGCTCGAAGCTCGCAGCTCGCAGCTTATGGCTTGCCAATCCTCATCTCCTTCTCGGGCGTTGACGGCGCGGGCAAGAGCACGCAGATTGCGAATCTGCAACGGTCCTTACACGAGCGAGGACTGAGCACGAAGCTGCTTGCGTTTTGGGATGACGTGGTGGTGCTCAGCCGGTATCGCGAAGGATTCGTGCACAAGGTGTATGGCAGCGAGCGCGGCATCGGCGCGCCTGGCCAGCCAGTGAATCGTCAGGACAAGAATGTCCGCCGGTGGTATCTGACGATCGCGCGTCATGGCTTGTATTTGCTGGATGCGATGCATCTGGTGAGGGTGATTGCGGGCGCCCGGCGAAACGGCGTTGATGTCATCATCCTGGATCGCTATATCTACGACGAGCTTGCCAATCTGCCGCTGGAGAATCGTGCGACTCGAGGGTTCATTCGCATGGTCAGCGGGTTCGTGCCGCATCCTGATGTCGCTTATCTGCTGGATGCCGATCCCGAGGAGGCATGGCGGCGTAAGCCTGAATATCCTCCGGATTTCCTGTATCGCTGCCGGCGCTCTTACCATCGACTGGCGCAGATGCTGGGGAACATGACCGTCATTCCTCCACTTCCGCTCGCAGACGCCATGGCTGAAGCGGAGAAAGCGCTAGCGCAGCGCCTACCTGCGAACGAGGGAGTTTCCGCTGCGAAGACCGAGACCGCAGAAGCTGCCTAAGGTTCCCTTCTGGCTTCCTGCTGTAACAATTACCCTGCACTGCTACTTCCTACTCATTGTCCCAGTTGGTTTCCAGACATGTCTCGTTGAAAGCAAACGGGTTAAGGGCAGATTTTGAGACGAAGAGTTTGGCAACCGACCTGTAATACCCAACGTGTGGCCGTGTGTGACGATTTGTGGCCAGCTACGGCGGAACCGGAAAGTCTGCAACCGCGGACGCCAGGCGAGACAACAGGCCGACGATTTTGGAGGAGTTGCAACATGAAGATCTCAATGTTATTCGCGTTGCCAGTGGCTGCGGCGTTAGTGCTGCCTGCCGCGGCGCAGCAGTCTACATCTGACAGTCAGCAGCCGGCGGCGGCGTCCGCCACGAGCCCGACGCCAGCGAGCCAGAGCAGTTCGCAAGCTGCCCAGACCGCGCCGGATGCCAACTCGGACCAGAACCTGTCTGCACGCCAGCCGCTGCAACCCGAGGTGCGGGAAGGCTTCTGGGGCAAGGTCAATCCCTTCGCCCGCAAGAAGTACGTGCAGCGCCAGCTCACCCCGATCCGCGACCGGGTGAACGAGCTTGACGATCTGACGGCGGAGAACGCGCGGCAGATCAAGGATGTGGACGCACGCGCGCAGGCAGGCATTCGCCAGGCGGACGCCAAGGCCACGCTGGCCGATCAGCACGCCGTGGATGCGGGAAACCGCGCCCAGCAAGCCAACCAGACGGCAACGCAGGCCAACAACCGCCTGAACACGGTTGAGCATGTTGTGGGCAACATCGATCAGTATCAGCCGGCGACGCAGACGGAGATCCGTTTCCGCTCCGGCCAGACCGTCTTGAGCAGCAAAGACCGGCAGGCGCTGGATGACATGACCGCTGATCTGAAAGGCCAGAAGGGTTACATCATCGAGGTGCAGGGTTTCTCCACGGGAGCGGGTCAGTACGGCATCAGGAATTCTCAAGCTATGGCCAACTCGGTGGTGCGTTACCTGGTGGAGAAGAACGACGTGCCGGTATACCGCGTCTTCGTGATGGGCATGGGCAATGCGAAACTGCCCGCGGAAGACGGCAGCGCCACGCGCGCACATGGCAATCGGGTGGAGATCAGCTTGATGAAGAACGATGTCGATCAACTGGCCTCGGCCGTGCAGCCGGACGGAGAGATGGCCGGCGGCATGGATGCCGAGAACAGCTATGCGGCCCAATCATCGCAGCGGCAAACCACTCCGATGCGGCAACAGCCCAATACCGCGCAAGGCAATGCCCCGCAGCAGTAAGTTGAAGTTGGTCCATTGATGAGCAAGCCCCTTGCTAGCGCGAGGGGTTTTTTGTTGAGGCCGAGAGATTAGTTGGCTCCGATTGCAAACCCTGCCGTCCCCGCATTCCCATTGCGGGAATTGCGGTTACCTTCGTTCCGGAAAATGGGCTTGACATCTATGCCGCGTTGAGGTTTGGCCTGTAGGCTGGTGTCAGGGCGCCAGCGCCCGAACCATTTCGTTACGGCTGCTAATGACAGCGGACACGAAGCGGCAATGTTCTTTGAAAAAACATTTTCTTGAAAGTGGGGACGTTGGCGCCTCAGGGCTAATCCGGCCATGGTCTATGTAAGTTATTGATTCCAAAAATATAAGCTTCATCCTTTCTTATCAATATTTTGCGACGTATCGGTGCAAGTCATTGATAAAACGGCTGTTAATCCAATACGCAAACCCATTGCTTTCAATATTTTACAGGCAAAATATTCAAAGCAAAGACTTTACTATATGGGGGGGAGGGGGGTGCCGACAAAGCAGAAGAAGTCGAAGCAGTATCCGGTGCCGTCGGCTAAAGCCGACTCGCAGTCGAAAAGAAGACTTTAGACGCCAGCCTGAAGGCTGGCTCTACCCGAAAGCTCCAGAAATCCGACTTTTTTAGCTGGCCTGTTCAGCTGGCCTCTGAAGTCGTGCCCTGTTACAAAGCGTATAAAGCGGACTTTTCCCTCAGCCAGCCTTTTCAAACCGCGCTGTTCCACCTTTTCTGGGGGCTAGGATCCCGGCGGAGGCGGGGCTGGGTTGGCGCTGCCGGCCGGTTCCGGAGGAGGCTCTGTTGGGGGTTGCAAGCGCTGGGGCGGCAACGGATAGTATCCGTGCTTAGCGGAGATTTCCAGGCCAGGCTTCTTCACGCGGACCTCGATATCGCGATAGTTGCTGGAAGGCTTCTGCACCGTGTTGTAGCCCAAGGTGTATTGGAAGCGGGCTTCCATGGTGATCCGCTGATAGGCGCTCTCGATCGACTCCTTGGAGAACTCGTTGAGCACATCGCCGCCGGTGGCGTTGACGTAACGCGGCAGGATGTTGCTGTAGCCGAATCCGGGAATGCGGGCCTTGGAAATCTGCTTGCCAAGCAGTTCCGCTGTGTCCACGCCGATGGCATATACCGCAATGCCGTCGGTCAACAACACTTTCAAGACCTGGGCATAACTGGCGCGGCTGCCATATTCCTGACCGTCGCTAATGATGAAGATGATCTTGCGAGTGGTGGGCGAGCGATGAGCGAGTTCCTGAGCGGCCATCAGAATCGCGTCGTTCAGGACGTGGGATTCCGGGGTGGGGGTTATCACTTGACCCGCGCCGGGCATGGGTTTGCTGTTGGTCTGGGGTCCCGATCCAAAAGGACCGCCTACAACCGACGCACCCGCAGTGTTTCCGCTCTCGTCTTTAATGCGCTGGAGCGCCAACTCCATGCGGGTAGAGTTGCCGAAATCCTGACGTTTTTTCACCGTATTGCCGTAGGTGAAGACGGCCACTTCGTCGAACGGGCCAAAGGCGCCGCCCAGGGCCGAGAAAGTCTGGTTCACTTTACGAAGCACTGGATCCGGCAGGCCCTGGTCGACGATGAGGGCCGCCGACAAAGGAAACGGATCGCTGGTGAAGAAGGTCAGCTTCTGTTTGGCCCCGTCCTCGTAGATGCTGAAGTCACTGGCCAGCAAACCTTCCACCAACTTGCCCCCGTCGTCCTTGACGGTAACAGGGACAGTGACGAAGGTGACCGTCTTGGTGAGAGTCATCAGTTCGTCGCGGCCATTTTCGTTGCTGGGGACGCTGCCCGGCGGGACGGTCTTGATCTCCTGCGATCCTGGAGGCGGAGGCTGCGGATTGGTCTGTCCCGGAGCTGGCTGCCGCGGAGAACGAGTGTTTGCCGGCTGGTCGGGGTTTGCACTGGAGGACGAACTTCCCTGGTCATCGGAGCTGCTGGGCGGCGGCAGATTGGCGCTCGGCGCCGGCGCATTGTTCTGCGGCGCAGGGGCATCGGGCAGTTTCTGTTCCTGGCCCGCGGCAGAAACCGCGGCCAGTGCAAGCACCGCCGCGAGGATGGCGCCTCTCATAGGGAAGCTCAAGCAGCGAAGGAACATGGGCGTCGCGTGTCTCCAGGAATTGCCGGAACTCTGCACAGTATAACCGCAGTGCGCGCTTCCCGGCAGCAGTCAAATCGCCGATTTGGCCGCCGTGCACTAGAATGGGTAGATTGGACACGAAAGAGAAGCTATGCCGTTTCGCCAAAGCGTCATCGTCGGTTGCGTGATCCTGGGTTGCTGTCTGTGGCTGCCGGCGCAGCAGCAGAATCCGCCCGCCCAGCCTTCGTCCCAGGACCAGCAAGCGCAGCCCTCCGACCAGGAGCCTTTGGAGACCTTCAAGGCCCAGGTCAACGTGGTTAACATCTTCTATAACGTCAAAGACAAGCACGGCATGTTGATCCCCAACCTCACCAAGGACAACTTCGATGTCTTCGAGGATGGCAAGCCGCAGACCATCAAGTATTTCTCGGCGGAGTCGAACCAGCCGTTGACCCTGGGCATCATGATCGACACCAGCGCCAGCCAGACGCGGGTGCTGGACATTGAGCAGGAGTCGTGTGCCCAGTTCCTGCGCGCCGTGCTGCGCGACAAGGACCTGGCCTTCGTCATCAACTTCGACACCGACGTCGACCTCGATCAGGACTTCACCAATAACGTCCACGACCTGACGCGCGCGTTGAACAAGATGCAAATCAACGCCGGCATGGGTGGAGGACCGCCGGGATTAGGCGGCGGACCGGTGCCGACTACACCACGGGGCACGCTGCTGTACGACGCGATTTATCTGGGCGCCGATGAGAAGCTGAAGAACGAGGTCGGCCGCAAGGCGATGATCATCTTCACCGATGGCGAAGACCAAGGCAGCCGCCTGCGCATCCAGGACGCGATTGAGGCGGCGCAGAAGGCTGACACCATCTGCTACGTGATCCTGATCGCCGACCGCGGCTTTTATGGCGGCTTCGGCTACAGCGGCGACTCCGATATGCGCAAACTGGCGGAGGCGACCGGCGGCCGCGTGATTGAAGTGGGCAACAAGCAGGACAAACTGCGGGACGCCTTCAACCAGATCCAGAACGAACTGCGCAGTCAGTACAACATTGGATACACGCCAAGCAACACCAAGCTGGACGGCTCGTATCGCAAAATCCAGATCAAGGAGAAAGGCGACTATAAGGTGCAGGCCCGCCAGGGTTACTACGCCGTCGCCAAGGACTGACGTATTCGTGCGAACGTAGCGTCCGGGGCGAACCTCTTACGCCCTGCAAATGGTATTGTGCCCGCTACGGAAGCTCTTTATGATGATCGATCCAGAAGGGCTGATGAACAGCGACGATTCTGCACGGCCAAGTCTGAAGCACAAAGCCATCCACGAGGCAGTGGAGTTTGCCTGGGTTTTCGCGTTTCTGGCATTTTTCTTCTGTGCTCTGGTAACCTACAGCACGCTCCTGTTGAAGGAGTTTCACGTCAAGTACTTGAGCTATGCCTTTGCCCTGCTCAACGCCCTTATCATCGCCAAGGTCATTCTCATCGGAGAACTCGCCCACTTCGGCAAGAAGTATGAAGCCAGACCGATGCTTATGTCAGCTATTTACAAGGCCTTTCTATTTAGCTTGCTGGTGTTGGGCTTTCACTTTGCAGAGGAAGCGATCAAGGGACTTCTGCATGGAGTAAGTGTCGCAAGAATGTTGCAGGAAATACGCATCGATGATCTGCTGGGACGTAGCATCGTCGTATTTTGCGTTTTCATTCCTCTCTTTGCGTTCCGAGAATTCCGGCGAGTGCTGGGCGAGGAAAAATTTTATAGTCTGCTTTTTCGGTCGAGAGAAACGTAGCCAGCTAACGGTTGTCCCCTGAAAATTGGAGGAATGAAATGGCGAAGAAGAACGAGAAGGTCAAGAAAAGCAAGCACGACAAGGTGAAGAAGAGCAAGAACGACAAGGTCACCAAGAAAGCCAAGCAATCCGCTACGCCGGTAGCGGCAGCGGGAGCAACCTATGCCGACGGTGCTCCGCTTGATCGAGTGACCTATCTGGAAGCCAAACTAATCTTGAAGCCCGACCGCTTCACTTCCGTGCAGAGCTTTCGCGACTTCGGCAAGCTTGTGCGTCAAACCGCCAAAAAGACGGGCGTGGGTTTCATTGAGGACGAAAAGGCGGGGCTAAGGCCGGAAATCAGGGAGATCATTTTTGGCGACACGCCCGACTTCCGGCTTTACAACAACGCTTTTATTCTGCGGCGACGCATTTCCTACGTGGATGGCTTTCCAGTAGGGGACCCGGAGATCGTATTCAAGTTTCGCCACCCGGATGAGGAGCAAGCAACCGCCCTGGATGTGCGGCCCAAGATCGCCGGGAAGTATCGCATCAAATTCAAGGCGGAGGCGCTGCCCCTGAAGGACCAGGTTGGCGGCTATCGCATCCTTTACTCGCACAACTGCCAGTTCGGATTGAGCCAGATGCACGAGGGAGATCGAGCCTCGATGGGCACGCTGGTGAAAGTGTTCCCCGCGCTGGCCGCCATCGAGCGAGACGAGAACGAGAAGATTTCCCTGGTCAACGAGGGCATTGTGGAGGAAGTGCTGCTCCCGCTCGGGCAGTTGGACTTCGGGAAAGGCTTGGTTGGCAAGTGCGATATTGGATTGTGGCGCACTCGTGGCGAGCACAAATCTCTAGTAGCTGAGTTTGCTTTCCAGGTGCAGTTCAATCGCAGGGAAGACATCGCCGAGAAGCAGAAAAAACTCGCGGTGCAGTTCTACGTGACCCTGCAGCGGGACGTGGCCGAATGGCTTGCGCTGGGGGTTACCAAAACGGGCATGGTCTACCGCCTGAAGGGGAACGAGCCACAAAGCCATGAGTGAGCCGAGAGCTTAGAGTAACGGACGGTCAAGGATTGCCACGGTTCCGTGAGTGCGGGTTTCGTTCTTGTCGAAGTCATTCGTCCGACTCCTCCTCGCGCTGGCGGAAATAGTCCCAATCCGCGCGGAACTTGTTCCTTTCGACTTGCGCCTCGCGGCCCGCCCGTTGTTCTTCGTATCCCGCTCGCCACCAGAGAAAAATCGATAACAGCGCGAAGACGATACACAGAGCGTAGCTGGGATATCCGAGATAAGCGCTGAACGCGGCCAGACACATCACGAGCCACGAGCCCAGATAACGCCGGTAGCGTAGCTCGGCTCGCGCTCGCAGGCCCTCGAGCTGGTTCCATTCCCACAATTGGGCTTTGGCCATTTCGAGGCGCAAGCGGTCGGCATCGTCGACGCCGAGCAGAATCGGCGCGATCAGGTCGCCGCTGTCGGCCGACAGCACAAGCGCCGTGCCGTCGAGGCGAAGGTCGAGTCCGCGGACCTCGGTGCGAATCACGGCGTTCTCGGACATCGGGTAACCTCCTGGGTCGCGGCCACTATAGGGGTCCTTCGACTACGTTCGCTTAGGATGACGCGAGGTTAATCCGTAGTACTCCTTTACTGACAGCTATTCCTTCTTCCCCACTACCGCAATGCCCAGTTCCTTCAGTTGCCGCTCGCTGACGGGCGTTGGCGCGTCCACCATCAGGTCGACGGCCTTCGCGGTCTTGGGGAATGGAATCACTTCGCGCAAACTTTCCGCGCCGGCGAGGATCATGACGATGCGATCGAGCCCGAGCGCGATGCCACCATGCGGCGGCGTGCCGTATTGCAGCGCTTCCAGGAAGAAGCCGAAGCGCGCCTGCTGCTCCTCCGGCGACATGCCCAGCGCATTGAAAATCTTTGCCTGAATGTCCTGGCGATGAATACGAATGGAACCGGAGCCGAGTTCGGTCCCGTTCAGCACCACGTCATAGGCCAGCGCACGCACTGCGCCAGGATCGCTCTCCAGCTTGTCCATGTCTTCGTCGTGCGGCGAAGTGAAGGGATGGTGCGCCGCGTTCCAGCGCTGCTCGGTTTCGTCCCACTCGAACATCGGGAAGTCCGTGACCCACAGAAAGCGGTAGTTGCCGTGCTTGTAAGCGCCGTGACGTTCGGCATACTTCTGCCCAAGTGCAAGGCGCAGTTGTCCCGCAGCAGCGTAGATCGCGTAAGCCTGCTGGCGCGCCTTGACTGCATTTGCAGACTCCGTGCGCTTCGCGCCCGCGACGACGACCAGCAGGTCCTCGGCATTCGGCTTGGCCATCTCGCGGATTTTCGCGACTGCTTCCGGAAACGATTTCTCCAGGCGCTTGATATCTTCGAAGACCTTCGCGTCTTTGCGATCGCCAAACATCGTCTTGATCTCGTCGCGCTCCTTGCGCGAGAGCTCACCGACTTTCGGAATGACGATTGCCACCACTGGCAGCTCGGGGTCGGCGTGCAGCGTCTCCAGATTTTCCGGCGCGAAGGCCTGGCGCACGTCGGCCATGCACGGCAGGCGCAGGTCAGGCTTGTCGATGCCGTACAAGCGGATCGCCTGGTCATAGCTCATCTGCGGAAATGGCGGGTGCAGGTCGGCACCGGTGGTGGCGAACGCCGCCTTCAGAAAGCCCTCGACCACGTGGAAGACCATCTCCGGCCGCGCAAAGCTGATCTCCAGATCGATCTGCGTGAACTCGGGCTGGCGGTCGGCGCGCAGGTCTTCGTCGCGGAAGCAGCGCACAATCTGGAAGTACCTGTCGAAGCCCGAGATCATCAGGATCTGCTTGAACAGTTGCGGCGACTGCGGCAGCGCATAGAATTCGCCGGGATAGACGCGGCTGGGGACCAGGTAGTCGCGCGCGCCCTCAGGCGTGGAGCGCGTCATGAACGGCGTCTCGATTTCGTAGAAGCCCTGCGCGTTCAGGTATTCGCGAATGGCGATGGCCACGTTGTGCCGCAGCTGAATATTGCGCTGCATCTCCGGGCGGCGTAGGTCGACATAGCGGTGCTTCAGGCGCACTTCTTCGTTGGCCAGCACGGTGTCGGCGGGCGTGAAGGGCAGCGGCTTGCAATCGTTTAGCAGGCGCAGTTCGTCGGCGACAACCTCGATCTCGCCGGTGGAGAGGTTTTTGTTGACGGTACCCGCATCGCGCAGCTTCACGTGCCCGATGATGGCAACGACAAACTCCGAGCGTACGGCGTTCGCCTTGTCGTGGACCTCTGCGCCGGCGTCTGCCGTAACCACGACTTGGGTGATGCCACTGCGATCGCGCAGGTCGAGGAAGATAAGGTTGCCGAGATCGCGCCGTTTGTTGACCCAGCCCATGAGCACAACTTTGGAGCCAGCGTCAGAGGCGCGCAGCTCGCCACACATATGAGTACGTTTCAGATTGCCTAAGAAGTCGAGCATGATGTCCCTTAAAAGAAGCAACTAGCAATTAGCCAAAGCGTGTTGACCAACGGTCAAATGCTAATTGCTAGATGCTGATTGCCAATTGCTGCTCTATCTATTTTCGCAGGTATTCGGTGACCTTGCTGTGATGTACTCGCATTTCAGGGGCGACCGTCCCCGAGGGACTCGATTATCGAAACCATCCCCTTCCCAGCATTCCGCCTTGCTCCATGCTGGGCTGTCATGACATGCCCTTCGGGCTCCAGTCATAGGAACAAACCTGGCGCAACTCCGAAGGGTGAGTGAAATAGCAACGGGCTAACGGGTTCCGCAGAGCTCAACGGGTGGTAGTGTCCTAACCTTAGGGCGCCACCAAAACGGCATCTGCTTAGGCACTTTGTCTCCGCGTATCCGAAAGCCCGAAGGGCGTGTCATGACAGCCCAGCACGGAGCGCAGCGGAGTGCTGGGCAGCCTGGTTCCTAACCCTTGAGTCCCCCGGGGACGATCAACGCGTCACGAACGCAATGTGTGTTGGATCACAGAATCTGACGAGCTTGCAAAATATCCTTGTCCAATGCCCCACACTTTGTCCCGCAACTTGGTCCACTGCGTCTTCAGCACGAAAGGCCGGCTCGGCTTGGTCCGTGATCCCGAGGCCCTCTGGAAGCGCCTGAGCGTGATCGCAAAGGCCAAAGATATTTCCTTGGTCACCGCCGGAGGGACGGCGAATCACGTTCACCTGCTGATTGCGCTTTCTCCGGTGATGACCCTGGCGAACGCCATTCAGAATCTCAAGGCCCACTCTTCGCGATGGATGAAAGAGGATGTTCCAGCGTTCGCGTGGCAGGAGGGCTACGGCGGATTCAGCGTGAGTGAATCGCAAAGGGAAAATGTTCTGGATTACATCGGAAACCAAGCCGAACATCATCGGAAGTGGACATACGAGCAGGAATTCCTGGCTTTGGTGCGCAAATCAGGGGTGGAATACGATCCCAGGTATTTGTTCGGTTGACGTGTCCGGGGCGCTCCGGCGTCCGTCGCATCCGTACCCAGCACTCCGCTGCGCTCCGTGCTGGGTTGTCATGACAAGCCCTTCGGGCTTAGAACATACTTTGCCAAGTCTGCCCGCGGCACCGTCACCTGCTCTCCGCTGGCAAGATTCTTCACCGCGAATGTATCCGCGGCAACTTCGTTTTCGCCGACGATGATGATGTATTTCGCTCCGGCTTTTCCCGCTGCTTCGAACGACTTCTTCAGCCGGAAAGTTTCGTCGCCCAGATCTGCGCTCACCCCGGCGCGCCGCAATTCGCGCGCGAGCTTCAGGGCATTAGCATTCATTCCCACGCCCAAAGGAGCCAGAAACGCCTGCACCTTTTCTGACGGCTGCTCACCTTGCGATTGCAGCGCGAGAATCAGGCGATCTTCGCCGATGGCGAATCCAATGCCCGGCGCCTTCGGTCCGTCGAGTGACTCCGACAGCCCATCGTACCGCCCCCCGCCAAGCACCGCGCTCTGCGCGCCCAGGCCGCCGTGGGTGAACTCGAATGTCGTGCGCGTGTAGTAGTCGAGCCCACGCACCATACGCTCGTCGATGGAATATAGGACGCCCACTGCATCGAGCATTGCACGCACCGCGGCAAAGTGTTCGCGGCAGGGCTCGTCGAGATACTCGCTGATCTTCGGCAGCTTCTCGATGATGGGCTGATCTTCCGGATGTTTGCAGTCGAGCACGCGCAGCGGATTGGTTTCCGCGCGGCGCTGGCAGTCGGCGCACATCTGCTGCGCGACGGGCTGCAACGCCTCGCGCAGAGCCCTGTTGTAGCGCGCGCGATCTTCCGCGCAGCCTACGGAATTCAGCTGCAAATTCCAATCGCGCAGGCCAACTTCGTCCAGCAGCGTAGCCAGCATCTCCAGCACTTCGGCATCGCGCGCCGGCGACTCGCTGCCCGCGCTGGGCGGCCCGATGATCTCGGCTCCAATTTGGTAGAACTGGCGATAACGTCCTTTCTGCGGGCGCTCGCGGCGGAATTGCGGACCGATGTAATACAGCTTCTGTAGCGTGCCCTGCCTGTCGAGCCCATGCTCGATATAGGCGCGGACGACGCCGGCGGTGTTCTCCGGCCGCAGGGTCAGGGACTGCGCTTTCTCGCTCTGCGCTCGCGCCTTGTCCTCCCACGTGAACATCTCCTTGGAGACGATGTCAGTGTCTTCACCGACGCCGCGCGAAAACAGTTGCGTGTCTTCGAAGATGGGAGTGCGGATTTCGTGAAAGTTGTAGCGCGCGAAGACGTCGCGCACCCTGGCCTCCACGCGATTCCATAGGTCGGTATCGGGCGGGAGCAGGTCGCGAGTTCCGCGGACAGCTTTAATCATAGAAACCAGTTGTCAGTGGCCAGTGGCCAGTGGCCAGTTCCAAAAGTCGGGCACAGACTCTACCGTTTTATCAAGGACGAACAAAGAAATTTTCTGAGCGATTTCCAAATTGGAATCCAACCCGTCAGCGGTAAACATTTACACCGCTCGCAGTGTAAGAATTGCCCGTCTCTACTTTCTCGTCTCCGCGAGATATTGCTCCTTGTAGCCGAGATAATTTCGCCCATACCGCAGGATCGTCTCCTGGTCGTCGTCCGTGAGTTGCTTGCGAAGCTTGCCGGGCACGCCCATCCACAGCGACCGTGGCTCGACGATCGTTCCTTCCGGGATCAGCGTCCCCGCCGCGATGATCGACCCGGCGCCGATGCGAGCCCCGTTCAGGATAACTACGCCCATGCCGATGAGGCAGCGGTCTTCGACGACGCAGCCGTGCAGCGTCACCGAATGTCCCACGGTCACCCAATCGCCGACGACCACCGACCACTGGTTCAACATGCCGTGCAGGACGCTACAGTCCTGGATATTGCTGTTGGCGCCGACGCGAATGGAATGCACATCGCCACGCAGCACGGCGTTCATCCAAACGCTGGCGTTCTCGCCCAGCACCACATCGCCGATCAGCTGCGCCGACTCATCCACGTAGCACGACGGCGGCACCGTTGGCGTAACACCCTTATAGGAACGAATCATTCTTCCTCAATCGTGAGATCGGCAAATTGCCTTGCAATTGCCGGCGAGCGCGGCCTAGCGGGCTGGCGAACACGGCACGTACAGCGAAAACGGCAATCCTAAGGTGAATTCTAAATGAAATCTCGTCTACCACTTTGTCGGCATGGGCAAGCAGGCCGCTGTGCGGTACAAAAATAATAGCGACCCTTCACGTGAAAACGCCGAGGGCATCTGTGCAGCAATGTATGGCCAAACAGGAACGGGCAGTTCGCAGTTGAATATCGAACAGCAAGCGGCAACGGTGAGCTGGATGAAGGCCCTCGGTCCCAAGACAGTGCTTTGTGTCGATGATGAGAAGATCGGTCTGCGCGTGCGCAAGATCCTGCTGGAGAGCCACGGCTTCAAGGTGCTGACCGCCAGCAGCGGACAGCAAGGCCTCGCGCTCTTAGACGATCATCACGTCGATCTGGTCGTGCTCGACTACTACATGCCCGGCCTGAACGGCGGCCAGGTCGCGTTCGAGATACGCCGGCGCCGCCCCAGCATCCCCATCATCTTCCTGTCGGCGTATTTTTCTCTTCCGGCCGCCGACCTCGAGCTGGCCAACGCCTTCATCACCAAGGGCGATCCGCCTGACGTGCTGGTCGACAAAATCAAGCAGCTGGTATGAAACTGCCGCGATCGCTGCATCGCCACAATCGCTTTCGCCCTTAGACCTGAACTACTTCGCCCGCAGCAACAGCACCGGCACGCTGATGCGGTGCTGCACTTGCGACGCGGTGTTGCCCAGAAATATATCGGCGAGGAGGCGGTGCCCATGGGTGCTCATGGCTACCAGGTCGCAACCCTTCTGCTGCACCCACCTGACAATCTCCTTCGCAGGATCGCCATACGCCAACTCGGCCTCAGCCACGATTCCGGCGCGCTGAAACTCGGTCCGCACCGTCTCCAGGTACTCCGTATCGTCGCGGATCTCAGGGCTGACGGCATCTCGGCCGTAGGTCCGCGCCGCCCATCCGTCCGCCACGTGCAGCAGTACCAGGCGGCTGCCCAGCACCTTCGCCAGGTCCTTGATATGTTCGATGATGGCGCGGTCTGTCGGCGTACCGTCTACCGTTACGAGAATTTTTTCGTACATGCTCGCTTCATTTCGATTCGTCTTGCCATCATTTGCCGATGACCACGTGCCACGCTGCCCTGATCGATTCCGGCAGGCCATAAATGTCAATCGCGCTGATCAGGATAGCACTGCCCCAGCCGGCGATCAGCAGGAACCAGCCATTCTTCCACGCTCCCATTCGCTTGCCTGAGCTGGTGAACTGCAACAAGGGGAACATGGCGAACGGAAGCTGTAACGCCAGCACTACCTGGCTCAGCACCAGCAGATCGGTGACGCTGCTCTCGCCGCGCAGGCCGATGACGAATACCGCCGGCAGAATTGCCAGGCTGCGCGTGATCAGGCGCCGCACCCACGGCTGGATGCGCCAGCGCATGAATCCTTCCATCACCACCTGGCCCGCCAGCGTGCCGGTGATGGTGCTGCTCTGTCCGCTGGCCAGCAGCGCAATCGCGAACAGCGTGCTCGCCGCCCCTGCGCCCAACAGCGGCGCCAGCGTCAGGTAGGCAACTCGAATCCAATCGCTGTCGGCGCTGAAGGTAATTACCTGCCCCCCGGCGACGGTCACGCTGTGCTTGCCGAAGAACACCGTGGCCGCCAGCACCAGAATCGCCGCGTTCACGAAGAACGCGATGGTCAACGCAACCACGGAATCGATGCTGTTGAATTGGATTGCTCGCCGGATGGAAGCTTCGTCCTTCTGGAACTTGCGGCTCTGCACTAGCGCCGAATGCAGGTACAAGTTGTGCGGCATGACCGTTGCGCCGATGATCCCGATGGCGACATACAACATGCCCGCCTCGCGAAAATGCGGCGTCACCAGCGCCCGTCCCATTTCCAGGAAGCTGGGCTGCGTCTGCGGCAGAATGAAAATCTCAATGAAGTAACAGATGCCGATCGTCGCCACCAGCAGCAGGACGACGGCTTCGATGGTCCGCATCCCAAATCGTTGCAACCCCAGCAGCAGCAGCACGTCCAGCCCGGTGATGATCACCGCCCACAACAACGGAATGTGAAACAGCAGATTCAGTGCAACCGCACTGCCCAGGACCTCTGCCAGATCGCACGCCGCAATCGCCACTTCGCTCATCAGCCAGTTGGGCCAGCGCGTCCACTCCGGATACCAGTCGCGGCAGCATTGCGCCAGGTCTTTGCCGGTCACCACTCCTAGTCGCGCGGAAATCACCTGCATGAAAATCGCCATCAGGCTGGCGACTCCAATCACCCACATCAGTCCGTACTTATACTGCGCTCCGCCTTGCAGGTCGGTGCCCCAGTTGCCCGGGTCCATGTAACCGACGCTGATCAGAATCGCCGGCCCCACGAAGGCGCGCCACTGCTCCCAGAACCCAGCCTGCTGGTGCGGCACTGCGACGGTGCTGTGCAGTCCCTCCAGCGACACGTTTCCGGCCGCGGCCAACCCGCTTGCCGCGGGCGTCTCGTGACCTAGCTCTGGGTTTCTTGGAGGTAGCGACAAATGATCCATAACGACTTAATACTAATATATCATTTTATATTAACTGACGTTAACATGGGTTCTGGCAACCCAGATCTTCTCCGCTGCCGGACCGCCTAACTCGGCCTTGCGGCGATCAATAGCCATCGAAATCGTGCCATCATAATTCCGCGCCTCAACTTTGAGGGATGTCCCCGGTCGGATTCCCTTCGCTTCCAGAAACTCCAGCAGCTTCCGGTCGCGCTCGTAGACGCTTTGCACGGCATAGAGGCTTCCCGGCGCCGCCTCGGACAACAGCAGCAGGCCGCGTTTTCTCTTCTCCCGCGGAGTCTCCGGCGTCGGCGAGTTGCCGTGCGGGCAAGGCTTGCTGCGTCCCAGCTTCCGCAGCAGCATCGCCTCAAAATCGCTGGAAACCGCGTGTTCCAGGCGCTCTGCTTCATCGTGCGTCTTGTACCATGCCATACCGAAGATCTCGTGCAACATGCGCTCGATCAAGTGGTGGCGAAGGGCAAGCTGCCGCGCGATCTTGCGGCCGGGGGCGGTCAGCAGCACATGTCCGTCGCGCCGCACTGCGACCAGGCCATCGCGCTTCAGGCGGCGCAGCGCCATGGTCACCGCCGGTGCCGACACGTCGAGCCAGTGCGCCAGGCGCGCTGCAATCACCAGCTCGCCCTCGCCTTCTGCTTCCAGAATGGCCTTCAGGTAATCCTCTTTGGAGACTGTAATCATGGCACCTACAAACTGTAGTTAACTCCAGTTAATGCCTCGATGCAAGGCGGTATGAGCTTTAGCCGCGCCGTCGCGTTCTTTGTTTGTCATCACGAGGAGGCTTCAGGCCGACGAGGGATCGGCTTTTCGTGTTTTCGGCAAACTGTAACCCCAACGAGATCTGCGGCTTCCTAACACCGCACGAATCAATTCGCCAGCCGCTGCGGTTTGACATCTCCCGCACCGCCCCCCTACTCTTTTCTTTCGCCCATGAAGGTCCTCGTCCTCGGTAGCGGTGGTCGCGAACACGCGATTGTCTGGAAGCTGCGGCAGTCGCCGCGGATCAAGAAGCTGTATTGCGCTCCGGGCAACGGCGGCATCGCGACCGATGCCGAATGCGTCTCCGCCGATCTCAAGAGCATCGACTCGCTGGTGCAACTCGCCACCTGCCTCAGCCCCGATCTCACTGTCGTTGGTCCCGAGCTGCCTCTCACTTTGGGAGTGGTCGACGAATTCCAGAGGCGCGGCTGGCCTGTCTTCGGCCCCACGCGCGACGCCGCCCGGCTGGAATCGAGCAAGAGCTTCGCCAAGCAATTCATGCAGCGGCACCACATCCCCACGGCAAAATACTCGGTCTGCAGCAGCAAGGACGAACTGCCGGAAGCCCTGAGTCTGTTTCATGCGCCCATTGTCGTTAAAGCCGACGGGTTGGCCGCCGGTAAGGGTGTTGTCATCGCGCAATCGAAAGACGAAGCGCAGCACGTCGCGGAGGAGATGCTCGCCGGCAAGATGCTCGGCGACGCTGGTTCCCGCGTCGTACTGGAAGAGTGCCTGGTGGGCGAAGAGCTGTCGTTCCTGGTGATGAGCGATGGCGAGCGCGTGGTTCCGCTGGTAGCGGCGCAGGACCACAAGCGCGCCTTCGACAACGACCAGGGTCCGAATACCGGTGGCATGGGCGCATATTCCACCGACCAGATTGTCGACCCGCAGATGCGCGACTGGCTGGTGGCGCACATCGCGCGCCCGGTGATCGCGGGCATGCGCGCCGAGGCCTCCGAGTACAAAGGCATTCTCTATTGCGGCATTATGATGACGGCGCGCGGGCCGATGGTGCTGGAGTTCAACTGCCGCTTCGGCGATCCCGAGACCCAGCCGGTGATGATGCGCATGGAAAGCGACCTGCTGGAAGCGATGGAGGCGTCAATCGCCGGGCGCGTCAGCGACGGCGATTTTCGCTGGTCGCCCGAGCCGGCTGTCTGCGTGGTGATGGCCTCGGGCGGGTATCCTGGCGCATTCGAAGCCGGCAAGCTGATCACCGGCATCGAAGAAGCCGACCGCATGTACGGAGTGAAGGTTTTCCACGCCGGAACGAACCGCCGCGACGGAAACTATTACACCTCCGGCGGGCGCGTGCTGGGAGTGACGGCGCGCGGCAAAGACTTGCCGGATGCAGTCGAGCGCGCCTACGACGCCGTGATGAAGGTCCGCTTCGACGGCATGCACTATCGCAAAGACATCGCCGCGCGGGGCCTTAAACATTTGCGCGCAGGGAAATAGGCAGAGACTGTCATGGATCTTGATGCAGTTCGCTTTGTACCTAGATCACGCGGCAGTTCGGTTTTGTATGCAAATCGCGATGCAGTTCAGGTTTGTGTCAGGGCACGACTTTTAGTCGTGCCGAAGAGGTGTAAAGGAGTTTGGGCTTCAGCCCCTGTCTGAAGAAACGAAAGTCGAAACGCAGATTCAATTCGGCCGTAAATCGAGCCCCCGGAGGGGGCGAAATAGCTTAGCCCAGCACGAAGCGAAACCGGGGCCCCCGATTCGCGCCTCTTTCGCGCGAATTGGGGTGGAAGCGGAGTGCTGGGTAGGGCCCAATAAAAGAACCTGAGTCCCGGCAGGGACGGCAGAAAAAAGATATGAACAATAACAATCCTCTCGTCTCCATCGTCATGGGCAGCGACTCCGACCTCGACATCATGAACGAGGCCGCAAAGGCGCTGGCCGACTTCGGCATTCCTTACGAAATCGACATCACCTCGGCTCACCGCTCGCCCGCGCGCACTAGCGAATACTCGCGTGGCCTGAAAGCGCGCGGCGTGAAGGTCGTCATCGCCGGCGCCGGCGGCGCCGCTCATCTGGCGGGCGTCATTGCCGCCGAAACCACGCTCCCGGTCATCGCCGTTCCCATTCCATCGACCGCGCTCCTCGGCTTGGACTCGCTATTGGCAATGGTGCAAATGCCCGCTGGAATTCCCGTGGCGACCGTCGCCATCGGCAAGCCCGGCGCGACGAACGCCGGCATCCTCGCCGCACAGATGATTGGGCTGTATGACGATGCCGTGGCCAAGAAGCTCGAAGCCCACAAGGAGAAGCTGGCCAAGGGCGTGGAAGCCAAGTCGCGCAAGCTGAAGGAGAGTCAGAAGGGCTGAGCACGGCGTCTAACTTGTGATAGGGCCTGCTTGCGCCAGCTATGTGGCTGATCTGTCGCTGTCGGCTGTAAAGTTTGCTGATGAGGATTGTTTCGCTAATTGCGTGGTTGTTGGTATCTTCACTCGCCACGCCTGCGTCTGCCTCTTCGCTTATTAGTTGCGTCAGGGCCGCAAGATCCAGCAACGAAGGGGCCTTCGTGATATTCGACGAGCAACTTGGACCCATCAAGGACCGCCCGCCCGAGGAGCATAGGGTTCTGCGGATGACCTACGAAATATTTCCCCTACAAGGACAAGCGTTCAACTATCCCGAAAACAAGCTCACCGTGCCGATGACATTCTGGGAAGATTCGACAGCGTCGTGGGAAGTCGTATTCGAACCGAACGATGGCCGGCCATTACCCGCCTGCCCTATTCCCATCGTCTCAAACGACGCGGAGTATCTGATCTTGCTGGCCCAGGAGCAAGGGACTGCACCCGATAATATCGCGATGCAAATCTACAAGCGTCCCAGCCAGACGCAGCTCGGCACTGGATGGCCGCCACGCGGTAATCTCATCAGGACTCTGACTCTGAAGGAGCTTTGGCCCGGATACAAGTTCCCGCACGGGGGCCTCCTCATCACAGGCGGAACGCCTTTGTGGTTTGCCGGCGCAACGTTTGACTTCGGGAAAACTTATCACTCTCTGGTTCACAGGACACCCTGGGGTGACATTTTTCATATAGATTTGAATACAGGGTCTGTCTCAAGGGACACGAAACAACCGTTACCCGCTGAGGCCGTATCCCCGAGTGACGAAAGCAGGGATAGACGAGAGTAAGAAACTGCTGAGACGAACACGCGGGCGACTATGGGTCGATAAATGGCCATTTCACAAGCAACACACACCTTGGGCCATCGTTGGTCTTCAAAGACCTCCGCCCTCTACAGCTTCAGCGTCTTCAAATACTCGCGAAACTCTTCGCCCAGGTCCTCTCGCTTCAGCGCGAACTCCACCGTGGCCTTCAGGAAGCCCAGCTTGTCACCGGTGTCGTGGCGTTTGCCTTCGAAGGTATACCCGTAGATCTTCTCCTTCTTCAGTAGTTCCTTCAGCCCGTCGGTCAACTGCAACTCACCGCCCGCTCCCAGCGAAGTTGATTCCAGCATCTCGAAGATCGCCGGCGTCAGCACGTACCGTCCGATGATCGCCAGGTTTGACGGCGCGTCTTCAACTCTCGGCTTCTCCACCAGGTTCTGCACCTCGAAGAGCCGACCGCCCCATTTGCCCGGAACTGGCTTCGCGTCCAGCACGCCGTAGGACGAGATCGCTTTGCCCTCGACCACCTGGGTCGCCAGCACCGAGCATCCTGTCTCGTTGTATACCTCGATCATCTGCTTCAGGCACGGCACTTCGGCATCGATGATGTCGTCGGCGAGGATGACGGCGAAGGGCTCATCACCCACAAGTTCGCGCGACATCAGCACCGCGTGTCCCAGGCCCAAAGCTTCCTTCTGCCGCACATAAGCGATGTGGATCATGTCGGAGATGCGCCGCACCACGGCCAGCAAGTCGGTCTTGCCGCGTTCCTCCAGCATCTTCTCCAGCTCGTAGCTGACGTCGAAGTGGTCTTCGATCGCGGTCTTGCCCCGCCCGGTGATGATGATGATCTGATCGCAGCCTGAGGCCAGCGCTTCTTCCACGCCGTATTGAATGATGGGCTTGTCCACCAGCGGCATCATTTCCTTGGGCAGCGCCTTGGTGGCCGGCAGAAAGCGCGTGCCCAGCCCGGCAGCGGGAAATACCGCCTTGCAAACTTTCTTTCTTGTCATGAATCCCTCTAAGAATCCGGATGATACGACGCGTCCTTGAAGGGGCACGGCTTCAGCCGTGCCGAGCAGTGTGCTAAAGTGCCGGCCTTTAGGCCCTGAGGTATCAAGTCCCTCAGCGGCTAAAGCCGGGTTGCTAACTTGGCCTTAACGGCACGCCTGAAGGCGTGCCCCTTCAAAAAACCGTGCACCGAGTTGCAGCCGCTCCGACAACCGGTTCACAGCACCGGACTATCGTTACCCAGCATCTTTTCGCGGATGATCTTGATGGGCGGATATCCCTGCTTTATGAACTCGTTGTGAAACTGCTCAAGGTTAAATTTCTCGCCCATCTTCTGCTTGTAGTCCGCCAGCAGCTTCAGAATTTCCAGCTTGCCCAGCGTGTACACCAGATACGTCGGGTCTGAAGTCCCGCGCTTCGCCTCGCGCTCCGCCACCGCCGGCGTCTGATGGCCCTCTTTGACGAAGAACTCCGTAGCCTCGTCCAGCGTCATCTTGCCGGTGTGCAGTTGGATGCCGGCAATGTAGCGCGCGTCACGCAGCAACGCACCTTGCAGCTGGCTAAGGCGCAATTTGGGATCTCCATTACCGTAACCTTCATCCAGCATCATCTGCTCGGCATAATGTGCCCAGCCCTCCGAGTTTGAGCCGCAGCCGATCAGCTTGCGCACCTTTGACGGCGCCTGCTTCACCCACAGAAACTGCGTGTAGTGTCCGGGATAGGCCTCGTGGTCGGCAACGCTCACAATGAAGCTGCGATTGAAACTTTCCATCCACTGCTTTGCCTTTTGCGGCGGCCACGAGGCCTCGGGAAGCGTGACGTTGAAGTAAGCCTCGGTCGCCTTGTCTTCGTAAGGCCCAGGCGTGTCCATCGAGGCCGTGCTCAGCGCCCGCGAAAACGGCGGAGTTTCTTCCACGATCGGCCGTACTTGCGATGGCAGCGTGATGATGTGTTTCTGCTGGATGAACTCGACCAGCCCGTTGAAGGTGTCGCGAAAACTTTGCAGCAACTGGTCGGCTTGCGGATGGTCCTGCCCCAGTTGCTCAAGAACCTGTTCCGGCGTCTTGCTGGGATCGATTTGCGCAGCCACTCGTTTCAGTTCTGCCTGGTTCTTGTGCAGGTCGTCATAGCCAATCTGCAACAGCCGGTCCAGAGGAATGTCGACCATCTGTTCATATTGCAGCTTCTTGCGATAGTTCTCCGCACCGATGCGAAAGTCGCCATTCGAAATCGGCAGCAGCTTGTTCTTCAGGAAGTCCTGGTAGCTCTGCAGCTCGGAAATCACCTTGTCATTCGAAGCCTTGAACTCCGCCAACAACTTTGCATCGGTGACGCTCTTGAACGCTAGCGGCACATCGTTCTGGAAGAACTTGATGATCCCGGGAACCTGCTGCAGCGCGATCTCGGTATAGATCTTGGGTACATCTTTCAGGTTGGCCTTCGCCGCCGCAAAGTTTGCCGGCATCTTCTGCTCGCGCGCAATCACGTCCTGCAAGCGCTGCTCCGGCGAAGCGAAGTTGCGGCTCATCAGGATGAAGATGCTGCGGGTGGGGCTGCTGGAATAGGTATCGGGATTGCGCTGCCAGCTGCGGATTGCTTCCAGCTCCAGCAGTTGCGCGTTGATATTGTTCAATACCAGCTGCAAGTCGGCGCGCCGTTCCTCATCTAGACGGTCGGGATCGAGGCCGCCGAAGCGTTGTCTTTGCTCATTCAGGAAGGCGATCTCGGCCCCGCGCGACATCTGCGAATAATCCTCCAGCATTGTGTCGTACTGGTGCAGGCCGGCAGAAGTGCCACGCGTGGGATGAAAGCGGAAGTAGCCGTCGAAGTAATCGTCGACCAGCTTGTCGTAAGCAGCGGAAGTGGTCGGCTGCGATTGCTGCGGCGAGGAAGTCTGGCTCATGGCGACTGCACAAAACAAGAGAAGCGCTGGAAGTACTGCCGAAAGGCGAAATATCATGAAGCTAGTCCTTCGCGAAATAATCGGGCCCAATAGAATGATGGTCGCTTGAGCCGATTCTTCTGACAACTGACAACCGACCACTGACAACTGACAACTGTTCTACCCCACGGGCTGCTGCTCACCGGCCAACTGTTCCAGCAACGCTTTCAGCCGCACCAGCACCTGCTCTGGTTGCTTTTCCTTCAGCGTAAATTTCAAAATCCCCGCCGGTGTGAACTGGCTTCCAGCCTCGCCAGCCACGAAGTTCGCCAGCCGTTCGGGATCGACCGAAGCTTTCTCGTTGAAGCGAATACTGACCGCATCGCGCCGCCGTTCGATCTGCGAGACCCCGATCCGCTGCGACAACAGCTTCAGCGCCGCATATTCCAGCAGGTTGCGAACCGCCGGCGGCGCAGCGCCATAGCGGTCGCCCAGCTCACCAGCCACATCTTCCAGTTGCGACTCCGACCCCACTCCGGCCACCCTCTTGTACATGCGCAACCGCTGGTTCTCTTCGGTGATGTAATCCGCCGGAATGCGGATATTCAGTCCCAGATTCAACTGTGTCTCTGGCGTATCTTCCGGTAGTTCGCCCTTCAGCTCGCGGACCGTCCGTTCCAACATCGACGTGTAAAGCTCGAAGCCCACAGCCTCGATGTGCCCGCTCTGCTCGCCGCCCAGCAGATTTCCCGCGCCACGCAATTCCAGGTCGAGCGCGGCGATCTTGAATCCCGCTCCCAGGTCGCTGAACTCCTTCAACGCAGCCAGCCGTCGCCGCGCCAACTCGCTCAGCTCGCGGTCGGGCGGAATCAGCAAATATGCATACGCCCGGCGATCGGAGCGGCCGACGCGTCCGCGCAACTGGTACAGCTCCGACAATCCGTGCCGGTCCGCGCGATTGATGATGATGGTATTACAGAGTGGGATATCGAGGCCGTTCTCGATGATCGTGGTCGCCACCAGTATGTCCGCCTCATGCCGCATAAAAGCCAGCATCACGCGCTCCAACTCAGTCTCCCCCATCTGCCCATGACCAATCAGGATGCGCGCTTGCGGCGCCATCTCGCGCAGCTTACCGGCAATGTCATAGATGCTGTCCACGCGATTGTGCACAAAGTACACCTGCCCGCCGCGCTCCAGTTCTTTCTCGATGGCTGAGCGCAGCAGCTTCTCATCCCAGGCCGCGACCACGGTCTGGATTGCCATGCGATCCTTCGGCGGCGTCTCGATCACGCTCATGTCGCGCAGCCCCAGCAGCGACATGTGCAGGGTTCGCGGGATGGGCGTCGCCGACATAGTCAGCACGTCCACTTCCTTCCGCAGCTGCTTCAGCCGCTCTTTGTGCCGCACCCCGAAGCGCTGCTCTTCATCAACCACCACCAGCCCAAGATTGCTGAATTTCACGTCTTTCGACAACACGCGGTGCGTGCCGATCACCAGATCGACCTCACCTGCTTCAATCTTCGCAATCGTCTCTTTCTGCTGCTTCGGCGTGCGGAAGCGGCTCAGCATATCGACCTTGATAGGAAACGCCGCGAAGCGCTGCCGGAAGGTGTTGTAGTGCTGGAACGCCAGCACCGTTGTCGGCGCCAGGACGGCGACCTGGCGATTGTCGCTGACCGCCTTGAAGGCCGCGCGCATGGCAACTTCCGTCTTGCCGTAACCCACATCGCCGCACAGCAGCCGGTCCATGGGCGTAGGCGATTCCATGTCATGCTTCACGTCGGCGATGGCATCAATCTGATCTTCGGTTTCGTTGAACTCGAAGCTGCCTTCGAACTCGCGCTGCCATTCGGTGTCCGGCGCAAACCCGTGTCCTTCGGCAGCCTTGCGCACCGCATAGAGCTTCAACAACTCGTCGGCCATGTCCTTCATGGCCTTCTTCACCCGCGCCTTGGTCTTCTGCCACTGCTGCGTGCCCAACCGGTTCAGCACCGGCTTCACGCCTTCCGACGAGCGATACTTCTGCACCAGGTCCAGTCGGGTGAGCGGGACGTAAAGCCGCGCACCCTCCGCGTACTCCAGGACCATGAACTCCGCGGCGCCGCCATCTTCCTGCGGAACTTCCTTCAAACCCTGGTACTGGCCGATGCCGTGCTCCACGTGCACTACATAGTCGCCGACCGCAAGATCGCGGAAATCAGAGAGAAACGCCGAGATTTTCGATTTCCGCGCTTGCGGCCGGCCCAGCGAGACTTCCGCCTCGTCGAACAAATCGCGCGCGCCGAACAGCACGATGTTGGCCTCGGGCAGCACCACCCCTTCGGGCACATAAGCCTTCACGATGATCGGCGCTTCCACGTCTTCGGCGAAGTAGGTCGACTCGTCCACGTAGACCTCTGTGCCCGGCCTCGGTGTGCGGCTGCCAATGCGAAACGACAAGTTGTACTCGTTGAAGACATCGGCCAGCCGTTCGACTTCGCCCGTGCTGGATACGGCGAACATCACGCGCTTACCTTCGCGCGTCAGCCGCAACACTTCTTCCGTCATGGCTGCCACCGACCCGTGAAACCTGGTCGTCGGCTGCGTCTGCAGCGTCAGGTGCTCGCTCTCGTCGTCGCCCTCAATTCCCAGTTGTTCGACCGCAATGCTGCTGGCTTCCTGCAAGCGCGTGTGCCATTCCTCCGGCGTCAGGTAAAGCTCCTCCGGTCTCACCAGATTGCCGATCAAGCTGCGCTCATGGGCTTCGTTCACTCTTGCCCACCACGCGTCGTGGGCTTCGTTCAATAAGTCCGGCTCGTCCAGCACTACCGTTGCCGCAGAAAGAAGATCGAAAAAACTTTCCTTCGCACCCGCCACCGCCGCATACAGCTCCCATCCGGGAAACACGGCGACGCCGCTGGCCCGCACCGTCTGCGCCATCATCTCGTCGCTGCCGGCCAGTCGCTCGCCGGTCAGCCGTGCGTTGATGGCTGCCAGTGTCTCCTCTTCTACTGGAGTTTCGGTCAGCGGAAGCAGCACGACTTCATCCGTGACTGCGGCCGAGCGTTGCGTTCCCGGGTCGAACTTGCGAATGGTCTCGATCTCATCGCCGAAGAACTCGATCCGCACCGGCCGTTCCGACTCTGGAGGATAAACGTCCAGCAGGCCGCCGCGATGTGCGAACTCGCCCGGCATCTCGACCACATCCACCTGGCTGTATCCCACGATGCGCAGGTGCTCCACCAGGCGATCGGGGTCGGTCATTTCGCCGCGGCGTACTACCTTGGCAAGGTCAGCGTAGAAATTGCCCGCGCGCAAACGCATCGCAGTCGCGGCCAGCGGAGTAATGACGATCTCCGCTGCGCCCGTCGCAATCTTCCACAGCGCCGCAGCCCGGGCCTCTTGGATTTCAGGATGTGGCGACAGGTTCTCAAAGGGCAGCACATCGTAGGCAGGCAAGCCGATCACGGCATCAGGCGAGGCCGCCCCGCTCAGCTCCGCTAACGCGCGGACCAGCGGCTGCAATTCCTCCACCGCGCGGTTGTCGCCTACCACTATCACAAGCGGCCGCGCGGTCCCGCGGTGCAGTAATGAATAGAAAAGCGCTTTTCCGGTTGGAGTCAGTCCGGAGACACGTATCCTTCCCGTGCCGCCCTTGATCTGGGACACTGCACGCGAAAAAGCAGGTACTTTCTCCACGTCCGCGAAGAATTCGCGAACGAACGGTAGGATCATTGCTTGTTTAGTTTACCAGCCTGGCGAGGTCAACATCGTCAATCGCGCGCTGACGGAGGCCGATATCCGCTGATCAGCCGTGCGATCAACACCGCAAGGTAAAGCACCCCGATGGTGGCCTCGATCGCGGTGAGCGAGCGCGCTACGTCGGATACAGGCGTGATGCCGCTGGCCCCGACCGAAGTCATGGTGCCGAAGCTGTAGTACACCATGTCGAAGCGGCGAGGAATGGAATGCGTATTCACCAGCGGATCAAGATAGAACGCCTTGGGCTGAAGGGTGGCTACCATCCCGTAGATGCTGGCGAAACTGAATCCCACCAGGAGATAAATGCACAGCGCCCCAAGGATGGTCTCCGAAGTCGGCTGGGCCTCCAGGATCACCCGGCGGAAAAGGGCCACGACGAGAAATAAATCAAATGCAAAGCTGAAAAGAATGCCCAGCACGGAGAGCGCGCCCGCATCGGCCCGAAACTCGATAATGTGATGCAAGACAGCAGGAACGGAGAGTACGAGGGCGCAAACCAGGACCATACGCCGCAAGTTGACCGTATAGACGGCAAACAGCATTCCAGCGCCGCCCACCCAGCGAAAAACCATGTAAGCCAGAGGTCTGTTTTCCACGTATGGGTAGAGGACGAGCGAAAGCAGCAGGTAAAGAAAAAGCACAAAGAACTTGTGCTCTGCTATTACCGATGCTTTCTTCAAACGCGCCGACGCGCGCTGCGTGGCTTGAGCCATGGACATAACGATCCCTGCTGGCAGATAGTACACCCACGGGAAGAATCGGATGCGCCCCGCCGCATCCGCAAGCGGCGACGCGCCCTTGGATCAGAACTCGAAGTGAAATCGCGCTCCGAAGACGGAGACCGGGCCACGCGCGCTATTGAAAGCGGGGTCGGCAACAAACTGGTAGTCCAGGGCGCCAAGCAGGCGCTTGGTTATTTTGCCCTGGTAGTAAGCTTCCACGACTTTCTCTTTGGCGTAATTCAGGGCGCCGTCGCCGTCCAGGATGCCCAGGCCGCCCGCGGCCAGGTATAGCTGGTTGTCGCGAGAGATGCCGCTTACTACGGCGGCCACGCCGACCGTATCGTCGGGACGATGCCAGGCCTCGCCCTTCACACTGATGCCCACCGAGCCCATGTGGTTCACGTCGGTAAACATCCAGGCTTCGTTGATTCCGTCATTCCATCCCAGGCGCGAAAACACGCCGATATTCTTAGTGATCTCCTGTTCCAGATTGAGCCCAAAGCCAAATTCATGCCGCTGAGCGTGGGTCAGGTCAATGTCTACATTCGGGGCGTAAAGGGCCGCTTGATAGCTGCCGAACTCCCCTGCGTTGACATAGCCCAGAATGCGGGCCGTACCATGGTGACGGTTGATGCTGTACCGCTGTTCATTCTCCACTACCATGTCCCAGGCGTGCCAGAAGCGGCCATCCCCGCCCGAAGGTTCGGGCGGCCACAACAGGTATCGGTCTTCCGCCAGGAAACCATTCCTCATGTTCGTGATTTGAAAAAATCCATAGCGCAGGGCCCATCTCGGCTGGTTCAATTCAATCGCCACGCCGGTCGTATAGCCCAAGGCGTCTGCTGGGTAGTCCCAGGCTGCGTTGGCCGTAAATGCCCAGTTCATGAATTGGGTGCGCGCGTCGTTGGCGTAGGCATTGTTGTCGAAAACGTCCTTGGAACTGAACCGGCCGAGGGTAATGGTGAGCCGGGAAATGTCCTGCTTGCCGGCCAGGGTCAACGGGTCCTCAAGCACATCCTGGGTATCACCGCCGAGACCAATGGTCTGGCGAATAAAGCAGCGCGCAACCCCTGCCCGCGGAGGATGCGTGCCTATCTTGTACGCTTCGCCATCCGTAAAGTCATCGACGCCGAGTGCGTTTCCCAGGCCGAAGCCCTGCCAGCTCAAGACATCCAGATGCAGCTCCGCTCCCGTCCACAACCGGAACCCGGAATACAGGTCCAACGACACCGTCTCGCGGACTTCGCTACTGGTGGGCAGGCTGTTCGCGCCGGAATATCTGGCATAGAACGAGGGATAGCCTTGCAGCGTGGTGGTGGTTTGCATGTGGAAGTTCCAGGTTTGCATCCGCTCAGCTTCCGGCTGGGTGTCGTCCGGCGCCTGCGGTTGCGAAACTTGCGGCTGCGCCGCCGCACCTGGCGAGGCTTGGGCATCAACCGTCGAAGCATCCTGTGCGTGCGTGGCCATCGCCAGGCCTGCCATCAGCAGGAGGAGGCGCCACAGGGGGGAGAGGTTTGGTGGGGCCATGGAATATCGGGGCCGGTTCCTGGTTTTGAAATTGAAATTCAATTTCAATTAGACCGCAGCTCCTCCCGGCCATCCGTGAGCTGGGTCACACTGCGCAGTGACGAATTGCCGCCCTTTCGCGGCGCCGCGCGGAAACTGGAAGTCTCCCACGCTTCGATTACGCGGAGGTTACAAGCCCATTCCGGCGCGCCCGATTCTTATAGCATACCGGGGTAGGGTATACAAGCGAAAGGCAAGGGTGATGGCGGTCCGGGAGGCTACTTCAGATACGCTCGCACCAGGCCGATCAGGTCCTCGCCCAGCTCTTCCGGTGAATCCATCTCCTGCTCGGGATTCATCATGTGCAGGCGTATGTGGTCTTCCAGTACCTCAGCCATCAGGCCGTTGACGCCGCCGCGAATAGCCGCCAGCAGCATCAGAATGTCGGCGCATTCGTCCTCCGAGGTCAGGGCCCGCTCTACCGCGGCAAACTGCCCGCGCAGACGTTTGATCCGGTACAGCAGCTTTTGCTTTTCGCGCGAACTGGGAGGAATTTTGTCCTGCATATAGGGTAGGGGGGTATGCTACCGAATTCCTGCCGCGAAATCCAGCCGTTTCGGCTCGTCAGCCCGCCCAGCGCAGCTTCACAATTACAGCTTGAGCAAACTAGGACAGGCAAAGGCCCGACCGCGGAGGCGCAGCCCAGTGGTCTGGAGCCCCGTGCCGGCAACCAGACACCGTGGTGGTGTCCTGGACTCGTCGGGTTCTGAAAGGGCGCGGATTCATCCGTGCCGCAAGCGCCTTTCCACCAGCGCCGTTTCAGCCGCTGAGGGATGTCCGTATCGAAATTACTACGCTATCGACACAGTCGGGTTCGCTGGAAACTCAGCGGCATTGGGTTTGACACTGTACAGGGCCAACTCTAGAATCAGGGTGGGGCTGGACGCCTACAGGTCCGGCCTTTCGCAACCACGCGGACCGGTGTCCACGTTCCCGCAGGAAAGTCTTGCCTGCTTTCTCCGGCATTGTGGGTCTTGCATCAAAGTTGGCGGTGTAGCTCAGGTGGTTAGAGCGACGGTCTCATAATCCGTAGGTCGCTGGTTCGAGTCCAGCCGCCGCCACCAATTAAATCAATCACTTCCGGGGGAATCTCCTCTTGACGGCCGAGGGCAGGTTGCGCGGGGACTGCGGATTGCTGCGTACTTGTTTTCATCGCTGCAAACGGCTTCGTCCGCACTAAGGGCGAGTTCAAGCAACTGTTGCTTAGGACTCACTTGGCAAGGGATGGGCACGGAAGCTGATTTCCTGACGCAGGTTGACGTTAGAGAGTTTACGATTGACTCGCCACTTTGATACCCATGGCGAGGATAAATCCCTTTGCGCTTGGATTATTGCTCCTGTTGGTCACCTGCGCACTGATGGTTCCCGATCCACCGTCCTCAACCAGGGGATTGGTGACGGACGGGAACTCTGCCGTCAAGCCCGAACCTGCGGCAAGAGGATTGTTCCCCGGAAATGTCCCGTTAGAATCGGCAGCGAAGCCCACGGCGTAGAGGATGTCTCCGTCTCCAAGGTTGATCGCCGCGGCCGTGGTCGGCGTCAGGCCGACGTAGGTAGCCACGCTCGCTTGTGGGCTATAGGGCGCAACGCCGCTCTCCACATTGCTATACGCGGAAACGCAAAGATTCCAAATTGAGAGGGAGGGGGACGGGTTGGAACCATCCATGAGAGCTGCCTTTACGCTTAAGCTGGTGTTGCCTTGCGGATTGGTAGCCCAGAAGCTTTGAATTGCCAGCCCGTTCCAGAAATATTGTTCTGTTCCCTGCCCTCCCACCGTGATGGCGGTGAAGTTAGCGCCGGTCAGTGAAGGCGTGGACGGCGGTGCGGCAGCAGACTTCCACTGGACAGTGACGATGATCAGTTCGCCGCCCATCAATGTAAGCGGATCCGCGGTTATCGTGCTCGTACCGCTGGCGCCGGTCTTCACGGTCGTCTGCACGTGCTCGACCGGCGAAGGGACGGGACTTAAGCCAAGTATATTGTCACATCCGACGAAGCCAATCAGCGCAACAATAGCCAACAGTAGAATCGGCGTAAGGATTACGAATCCATCGATCATTTCCGTCCCTCTCTACCCGCTGCGACTACGCTTCAGACTTCAATCCCATCGCGAAGATGAATCCCTTGGCGTCCGGGTCGGGGTTTGTGTTCGTCACTTGAGCGACAACCGGATTGCTGCCATTTCCGTCTTCCACCAGCGGATTCGTGATCGCCGGAAATTCCTCAGTGAAGCCGGGGCCCGGCGTCAACAGATTGTTGCCCGGGAAGGTACCATCGCTGTTCGCGGCGAACGCAACCCCATAGACCAGGTCGCCCGTCCCAATGTTCAGCGGCGGCGTTTGCGGATTGTTACCGACGTAGTTGAGCTTGCTGGCCTGCGGGCTGTATAACGGCGCGTCCTCGTCTACGCCCGAGTACGCCGAAACGCACAGGTTCCAGGTCACGCTCGAATTGCGTGGAAGCGATGCGGTGACCGTGAGCTGAGTGTTACCCGCCGGATTGAACGCCGAAAATATCTGGACCGACATTCCGTTCCATGCAAACGGGCCGCCGCCATTCACCGGCGAGAATGCGGCGCCGGTGAACCCCGGCATCTCCGGACCGGAGACCGCTGAACTCCATTGCACCGCTACCACGATCAGTTCGCCGCCCTGCAACGCGAGCGCGCCGGCGGTAACTTTGCTCGTGTTGGCTGACGCCTGGGCAACCACCGTCTGCACGTGCATGAGAGGCGGTGGCGTGACCGTGACGTTCTGATAACAGCCCACAAAGCCTAGCAGCGCCACGATTGCAAGCACCAGCACCGGTGTCAGGATCAGAAAAGGATCAAGCATCGATTCTCCTCGTGCGTTCGGCCGTCATTTCCTTGTCTGCCGCGCCGACGCGGGTGCAGCCTCGGCATAGCCGAGCTGTACGCCGGAGATGATTCCTGACGCGTCGATGGAGACGATGGTTGGCCAGACACTCACTCCATAAGCGGTTGCGATCTTGCGGCCGGGATCCGCGACCGCGATGGCCGAGGTCTTTTTCTCCGCCAGAACGCGATGCGCGTGCTCGGGCGATTCGCCGTCGTTGATCGCTAACACCAGCGGCGGCGGAGCGCCGTTCTTGGCCGGCAGCACTGCCTTGATGGCTTGCAGGCTGGGCGCAGAACTGCTGTGCCAGAAGACGAGGGCTACACGACGTCCTTTTAGCTTCGAGAGCGTCAGCTCGCGGCCGGCCGAATACTCGAAGAGGAAATTGGGCGCGGGCTGTCCGAGCCGAACATTCGGACGCAGTAGTTTCGGCTGGCCTGTAAACGTGGCAACCAGCATCTTCGTCAGTGCGGCCGTGAGTGCCGTCTGCTCGATTGCGCCTTCGTGACGCCACACCAGCTTGCCGGTGGGATCGACGATAACCGTCAGGGGACGCGCCGCTTTGCCTAGACCGAACGCGCGCTCCCAGGCAGCATCGTTTTCGGCATAAATGATTCCGGGAGTATAGGCCAGCTTCTCCAGGTGCCCAACCGGCACAACAGCCATGAGCGCCGTGGGGGCGTCGGGGCGCTTCGTCTGGCTGAGTGCTTCGGCCAGCGTCGTCAATGTGGCTGCCGAATTCGCGTCGGCAAAATGAACCAGCAGATTGGGCGCAGCGCGCCCGGCTGCCTGCGGTACGGCGTGCCCGGTGACGACAATCTGACCGCTCGGTCCCTGCCGCGCCATTGCAATGGTGGTCGGCATAGGCGCGACGTTCCCCAGATTGAGTCCGGGCAGCGGAAGCGGCAGGTGACGGTAGCCGCAACTGGTCGCGCTCACCGCAGTCGCGGGTTCAGCGCCGGAAGATCCGATGCGCGTGCCCTGCACCGTCAGACACAACGGCGTGTACGGCGGAAGCGAAGCACCGAGGGAGGCATCGTCGTTTATGGTCGATGTACTGGAATACAGCAGGACAAACTTGTCGGGATCGACGCCGAACGGGTAGAGCTCGTTGTTGTAGCTCACGCTCCACACGTATTGCGTGATGGTGCCGCCGGGAATCCACGAGTTCAGCGCCGTGTAGTCCGGTCCAGTCGGCGTGACGCCGATGCCGCCCACGCCACGACCGCCGCCCCCGGCAGGCTGCGGAGGTATCTGGTCGAACTCGACATAGGGATCAGCCCACGCCTTCACCGTTTCCAATCCGCGCAGAATCACGGCTGTCGGCTCGATGTCCACCGCGGTGTAGGAGAACTGAAGCTTGAGCGAGGCATCGGGCTGATCACCAGTGGTTGGGTCGGTGAGCAGGGAGTTGACCAGATTGCCCAGTTGGGTGTCGATGTTGGTCTGGCTGCGCACCGTGGCCTGAATGCCGTTGGGATTCGAGGAGCTCAGGATGTTATTGACAGCGGCGGCGATGTTGCTCTCGATTTGGCCTTTGAACGCGCCCAGGATCGCGTCTTTGAACTCGCCGAGGATGCCCGTATCAGTGAAGACGAGCGAGACCTTGTTCAGCGCCAGCTCAGCCGCACCCAGCCGGCCCTGAGCGTCGATGGGAATCAGCTTGAGCGTGAAGGAAACGATGGTCTGGAAGTTGAAGGCCGGCCAGCTGGAGTCAGGATGGGCATGGGCGTTGATGACGAGCTGAATGGCCCCGGTGGTGAAATTGAGTACTGGCGCAGGACTGGTCAGCGAGATGGTGTATGTAGTGGAAAAGACCGTCCAAGAGACGGCGACTTTCGGAAAGTTCGTGAGCTGGCTAATCGACGACTTTAAGAGCGAGTCGATATACGACGGGCTGATCGCGAACACGAAATCGTCGGTGGCGTTTAACGCGATCTGCTGCGCGGTTGAAGGGTCGCTGGCATTGCTGGTCAGATCCAGCAACAGCGCGGCCGCCTTCTGCGAGCCAGAGAGCAGGGTTTTGAATTGCAGCGCCGAGACGCCGCTGGGTAATGTGGCGCTCGAGGGCTGGAAGCTGGTCTTCAGCGCGTTCTGAATCGCCAGATTGATGGCCGCGGTATCGGAAGCGCTCAGCGCATTGCTGGTATAAGTCGGCGTGAAGGTGACGGTCGCCGCGTCAGCCTTGAAATCGAACTCGATGACGTTACCCACCTGCGTCGAAATCTGGTTGATCGGAGCCACGATCTGGAGATTGCCGCGCAGGAACTGCGCGATGGGCGCGGTGTTGGGGTCGGGAAAATAGCGCACCATCGCGTTCATCGTCACGCTGAGATTCGTGCCGGAGGCGTCGGGCACGTCGATGGTCGGAGGAAAGACCTGAAGCTGGACCTGGCCCGAGAGATTGCTGGGGATGATCACCGGCGGCGGGAACAAGCCCTGCCCGGGATTCACAATGGGCGAGCGTAAGGCAGCGAGGACATCGTTCACCGCAACCGTGCCCGTAAACGACTGGCGCGGAATCTGCCGCTGATTGGCGATGGCATTGCCGAAGGCGTCCTCGACGCCCGTGAACACGATAGGCGGCAGTATCGGATGGGGCGGCAAGTGCGGCGGCGGTGGCGCCACGTCGTTGATATAGCCGGAGGTGGAGTGCAGGAAACGCTCGCACTCATGCATCACCGCCAGAAAACGGTCGACCGCATGGAGCGACACCTGCACTACGACGTCGTAGTTGCCGACCACATTGTTCGCCATTGGACCCTCCTTAATTTGCCAGCTACAACGACTATCGCCACTTCACGGCCAATACGGAAATAGACGTGAGAACAAGAATGACCGTCAGCGCGTAAGTGACACGAAACTGCCGGCCATCGTTTCCGTGTTCACGAACCAGCTCCAGCAGCAACCGCGCGCTGGCGTAGCTCAACATAATGAGCAGGAAAAGCGCTCCCGGAAACGGCGTCCACCGCCACATGACAATCGCGACGATCAGGAGCACGGCGCCGCAGGCTGCCTCCAGCGCCTGCGTAGGCACGCGTCTCTGCCAGATGCCGCGCGTATTGGGCAGGCGAATGCCGAACCAGCCGCGTGTCGCCTCGCCGCCGCAACATCCGTTCAGCAGGCAGCCCACGCGCGTGAAGATCATGCCGACCAGGATGGTGAACGTGCTCACGTCCCAGAAAGCGCCGAAGCCGACGTGCAGGGCCCGCAGCAGCGGTACCGAGCACAACAACATTAACGGCACGGCGCCGAACATCATGAAGCCGCCTTGGCTGCGGTTCCAGATGAGGTGCGGATTGCGGCGGTAGTATTTCCACTCGCTGGCGACGAACAGCAGGCGCGCTCCCATCAGCGCAGGAACAATCAGCACGATGGTCGCGATGTACACGCGCAATGGATCAAGCCCAGCAGTATGCGCGAAGTAATTGCCAGCGATTACGCCCAGGACCAGGCCGACATACAGCATGGCCGTATAGCTCCAGACGGTAAGACCTCGCCAGCGGAACAGTACGCGTCTCATAGCTGCGGCACCATGCCCCAAAATGCGAGCAACAATCCGCCGACAATAGCAACATCGGCGAGGTTGAAGACCGGCCACCAGCCGAAATCGATGAAGTCGACAACATGTTGGCGGCGAAGAATATCGAGGAGATTGCCGGCCGCGCCACCCAGCGCGCAGCCCATGCCCGCCAGTGCGGTCCGGCTGTGAAGGAACATCCCGGAGCTGTGCAGCCACACCGCTGCTATCGCCGCGGCGCACCAGACCACGATCAGCGTCGCGCGGAATCCAGCGCGGCCATAGATGCGCTTGCGATGGTGGACCTCGCGGAGTTGTAGGAGCCGTCCGCCCAACGGCAAGGCAGGGCGCGTCTGCACCACACACTTAGTGGTCTGGTCAAACAGAAAGGCGATCGCCGCGAAGGTGAGCAAAACTAACATGCGAACCCGACGAAGGAGCGCGGCCATTCCGGATGGGTGCAAACTATCGCCATCGGATTTCAGGGAGCTTACCGCGGTATCGGAGTTACTGCAACAGGAATGTTCGCGGGTAGCTCTGTATCGTTCTCGGCTCTAAGAACTACCTCTGGCGGACAACGGCCTAACCGGAAGTCGCGCTCAGAACAGACTCGTCCACACTAGCTGGAAGTCTCCTCCGGCGAGCGATCCTCCCTTGAGAAGAGCTCGTCGGCATAAAGGTAAGTCGCCGAATGTAAATGTATTCGCGGCGAGCTGGAATCACTTTAGCTTGGCATACTCGGTTTTCGCTTGCAGCAGGATGGGAACGTCAGGGTCGGCATTCTTCCATAAGGCGAGAAAGTCCCGATATGATTTCTGCGCGGCAACCTTGTTACCCTGCATTGCCTGCGCACGGGCAAGTTGCAGTTGAGCCAGCGCAGCCAGCACGAAGTTGCCAGCGACGCCGGGATGATCAATCATCTTCTGAAATTCCGCGGCGGCGGCCTGCGCCTGTCCGGCTTGCAGGAGTGCCAGCCCGCGCAAATACACCGGATACATCGGCCCCAATTGAAAAGGCGGCTGCCAGCCCAACTCATACGTGGATGCCGGCTGGAGTAGTGCGACCGCGTCTTGGGGAGCGTGTTCGCCGAGCTTAATGGCTGCGTCGATCGACGGAAGCCAATAGTCTTGCAACGCGGTATCCAGTGGAAATTCCTGGTTCAGCTTTTCCGCCAGCTTACGCGCGAGCTCGACGTCGCCAATACGGGCCAGGGTCAATGCGGCAACTGTCTGAACCGGCCGTCCTTCACTCAAACCTAATGCCTCTTCCGTTTTCTTTCTGGCCTGAGTAATATCGCCGACCTCCGCTTCACGCAGCGCATAAATTGCTTTCCACGTTGCCGCTGTTTCTGTTGCGCCGGCACGCCGCGCCGACTCCACCGCCCGCAGGGAAAGCTCGCCTGCCTGGGCAACGCGGCCATAATAGGCTTCGCTGTCGGCTTGGACCGACAGCATCAGGTCTTCAAACCCGGGCTTTTGCATTGCCCAGGCCACCTGCTCCTGCATGGCAGCCTGGTCGCCTTGCAGAAAAGCGAGGAAGTATCGGCTCAAGCGGAGCGATGGCTTTTGATGCTCCTGCTGCGGCGCTCGATCGAAGACAGCCTGGGCTTCCTTGAGGTGTCCCGTGACAGCGTAAACCAACACCAGGTTGGCATTGGCGAAGAGTCCAGGCGAGAGCCGAGACACTTCTTCCATCGCTGTGGCGGCGTCATCCCACTTGCCAACCCGGCCATAGTAGAGCCCCAGGTCCGCGTAAGCCGTAAAGTCGCTGGGATAGCTCTGGGCCCACTCTTTATAGGTCTGGATGGCATTCGGCAGTTGTCCGGTGACGAGTCCATAGTAGTTGCCCTCGATGGCGAAGCGCTCCCGCTCGCTCACCCGGTCGCGCAGCTCGTAGGCCTTTTTTACATTGGCCACCGCCAAATTTTCCTGTTGAAGGTTGTAGTAAACAATGCCCAATGTGCTGTAGGCCCGCGCGAAGCCGGGATCCAGCTGCACAGCTTTCTCGAAGTAGGGGATGGCGGCGTTCTCGCCTTGCGAACGTGCTTGCTGGCCTCGGGTAAAAGCTTCGAGTGCTTCCAACGATGAAGTGGTGGCCTCCTGGAGCGGAACGTCGAACTTCTGCACGGTAGCCAACGACTCGCCCAACTCGCTGCGTAGTTTCGAAGCGGCCCCACCCAGGGCGTTGAGTACCTTCTCTTTGGCCCCTGCTGTGACCTGCTCCTGCGCCAGGGTCTCGCCGTTCTGGCAATTGACCGCTTTCAGCTCCAGGACATATTCCGTGCCCAGGCTGGCGATGGACCCGGCAATGTACGCCTTGCTGCCGGCCCGCTGGCAAAGCTCCCGCGCCACCTCAGGCGTCAGCTTTGTGCCGGCGGGGCGGGTCATCAGTTTCAATGTCCCGGCAATTTTATTGTCGGAGAGCACATTCAGAAAGGGAGACTGGTTCAAGGCAACCGTGAGCGCTGTCTTCAAGGTGTCGTCAAAAACGGCATCGCCGGTGCGGTTGGCGAAATCCGTAACCACAATGGTGTCCTTGTCGCTCAGGCGCTTGCTTTGGTGGGAGCGGTAGTAGAGCCCGCCCGCCAGAAGCGCCGCCACCAGCAGAATTGCGATCGCAGCAATCGCGCCCCAACGTTTTTTCCGTTGAACGACGGGCTTTCCCCATGCCGGCGCGCTGGCACTCGCTGTCGGGTAGCGTCCGCTCTCAGAATCGCGCTTCAGCCGCTGTAGATCGGCACGAATATCGGAGGCGTGCTGGTAACGAAGGTTGCGGTCCTTCTCCAATGCCTTGTGAATGACCGCTTCCAGTCCCGGGGAAATCTGGGGGTTGATTTGCGACGGCGGCGGAGGTTCCTGGTGGAGGATGGCGCCGCAAATCTCGCCCGAGCTGGAGCCGTCAAACGGCATCTTGCCGGTCGCCATCTCGTAAAGCACCGCTCCAAATGAGAACAGGTCAGTGCGCGTATCAAGGTCCTTCGCGCGCACCTGTTCCGGCGACATGTAGGCCACCGTGCCCAGCATCGTTCCGGGGCTGGTCAGGTGCTGGGCATTCGAATCTGCCAGGACAGTTTCGGTGTCAGCGCCAACGGCAGGGGCTTTGCTTGCCACCTTAGCCAGACCGAAATCCAGAATCTTGGCGTGACCGCGCCGGGTGACAAAGATGTTCGCCGGCTTGATGTCGCGGTGAATAATGCCCTCGCCATGGGCTGCGTCGAGCGCGTCCGCTATGTCGATCGCTATAGAAAGAAACGCTTCCGTTTCCAGTGGCCGCCCGGCGATTCGATGGCGCAGGGTCATGCCATCCAGAAACTCCATGACGATGAAGGACTGGCCTTTTTCCTGCCCGATTTCATGGATCGTGCAGATGTTGGGATGGTTCAGACCAGAGGCCGCCTCAGCCTCGCGCTGGAAGCGCAGCATGGCTTGCGGGTTGTTGGCTACTTCCTCCGGCAGAAACTTCAGGGCGACGAAGCGGTGCAGGTTGACGTCCTCGGCCTTGTAGACGACGCCCATGCCACCGCCGCCGAGCTTCTCAATGATGCGGTAATGCGAAACGATCTGGTCAAGCATGGGAGGATTGCCGGGCTTCAGATCAATCCATGTTATGGACGGGGTATCTGCCAGTCAACGGATAACGAGTCCGATGAGCCGGATCAATGGTTTTCCCGACTGTCAACTACTGGTCCACCGTGTGATCGGTCGTCCGCGGGCGATTGGACGTTTCCCGGTGCGCTGCGATACTGTTTCTTTCTTTGTCCGTGGATCTGGGTTACCAAGCTCAAATTGTGCGAGGGGCCTTGCCAGGAGGGTTTGTGAGGGCCGAGGAGCAGCGCCTGAAGGATTCTCCTTTATGGAGGCACTGGGGACCGTACCTCAGTGAGCGGCAATGGGGCACGGTGCGCGAGGATTACTCCGCCAACGGCGATGCCTGGAACTACTTTCCACACGACCACGCCCGCAGCCGGGCTTATCGCTGGGGTGAAGACGGACTGGCAGGAATCAGCGACGACAAGCAGACACTCTGTTTTGCGCTGGCCCTGTGGAATGGCAAAGATCCTATCCTGAAGGAGCGGCTGTTTGGCTTGACTAACGGCGAAGGCAACCACGGCGAAGACGTTAAGGAATGCTATTACTACCTTGACTCCACGCCGACCCACTCCTACCTGAAGATGCTCTATAAGTACCCGCAAGCTGAGTTCCCCTACGGGCGTTTAACGGAGGAGAACCGGACGCGGGGCTTGCAAGCCAACGAATTCGAGCTGATCGATACGGGCGTATTCGACGGCGACCGCTATTGGGACGTATTCGTCGAATACGCCAAGGCCGCGCCCGACGACATCCTGGTCCAGATCACGATCCAGAATCGCGGTCCGGAGGCAGCCGAGCTGCACCTCCTGCCGCAGCTCTGGTTCCGGAACACGTGGACGTGGAGTGCTTCGCCGGACAAACCGCAAATCAAAGCCGGTGCCGACGGCGCTCTTGTGGCTGCGCATCCCACTCTGGGGAAATACAGCCTCTACATCGACGGAAGCCATGAGCCACTGTTTTGCGACAACGAAACCAATGTTGCGCGACTCTACGGCCAGGAGCGAAAAGGATTCTACAAGGACGCATTCCACGACTATCTCATCGGGGGTAACCCGGCAGCGGTGAACCCTGCGCACGAAGGCACCAAGGCAGCAGTGCACTTCACAGCCACCGTCGCGGCGGGAGAAGAAACGCACTTCCGCCTGCGGCTGTCAGCCACCGAGCACGCTAAGCCATTCGCAGACTTCGATGGCATCTTCGCGGGTCGCCGCCAGGAAGCGGATGAATTCTACGACGAGGTGCAGAAGGGGCTGGACCATGAAGATGCGCGCTTGGTGCAACGCCAGGCCCTGGCGGGAATGCTATGGAGCAAACAGTATTACGAGTTCGACATCCACCAGTGGCTGCAAGGCGATCCAGCTTTTCCTGCGCCGCCGCAGGCCCGTCGCCAGGGCAGAAATTCGGATTGGGTCCATTTCGACAGCGCCACGGTCTTCTCCATGCCCGACAAGTGGGAATACCCCTGGTTTGCTGCCTGGGATTTGGCATTTCACGCGGTTGTACTGGCGCTGATCGACGCGGAATTTGCCAAACACCAACTCCTTCTACTCTGCCATGCCTGGTACATGCGCCCGAATGGCCAGCTTCCGGCTTACGAGTGGAATTTCGGAGATTCGAATCCGCCAGTCCACGCCTGGGCCGCCTGGCGCGTGTTTCAACTCGACCGCAAGCAGAGGCGGCAACAAGACCCGGACGACCCCGGCGATCTGGTGTTTCTGGAGCGCGTTTTCCAGAAAATGCTGCTGACCTTCACCTGGTGGGTGAACCAGAAGGACGCCGACGGCCGCAATCTGTTCCAAGGCGGGTTTCTGGGACTGGACAACATCGGCAGCTTCAATCGCGACGCGCCTTTGCCCACGGGAGGACATCTCAGCCAGTCTGACGGCACCAGTTGGATGGCCATGTATGCGCTCAACCTGTTGACGATTGCGCTCGAACTGGCCCAGCACAACCCCGCCTATGAAGACATGGCCATCAAGTTCCTCGAGCACTTCCTGTACATTGCCAAGGCCATCGCCGAGATGGGGGACCGGGGCGTCGGACTGTGGGACGAGAAGGACGGCTTCTATTATTCCCTGTTGAACTTGCCCGATGGCGAAGATGTGCCGCTCAAAGTCCGCTCCATGGTTGGACTTATTCCTCTGTTCGCCGTAACAACCTTGGAGCCCGATGTGCTGGCCAAGGTTCCCAATTTCAGGGCGCGGATGGAATGGTTTCTGGACCATCGTCCTGACCTGGCTAAATTGGTGTCGCGATGGTACGAACCAGGGATGGGAGAGCGCAGGTTGCTATCGCTGCTGCGAGGGCATCGCATGAAGGCGCTGTTGAAGCGGATGCTGGATCCGGCCGAGTTTCTTTCCGACCATGGTGTTCGGGCGGTGTCGCACTATCACCTGGAACATCCCTACATTTTCTGGTTCAAGGACACTCCGCTAAGTGTTGACTATGAGCCGGCGGAATCGCGCTCGCGGTTGTTCGGCGGCAATTCCAACTGGCGCGGCCCAGTCTGGTTTCCGGTGAACTTCCTTATCATCGAGTCGCTCCAGAAGTTTCACCATTACTACGGAGACGACTTCAAGATTGAGTGCCCAACCGGCTCCGGCCAATTTGTGACAATTGACCAGGTTGCGCAGCAAATCACCCATCGACTATGCCAAATATTCTTGAAGAATAATAAAGGCCTACGCCAGGTGAATGCGCTCTACCCCAAGTTTCAACAAGACCCGCATTTTCGCGACTATATCAATTTCTATGAGTACTTCGACGGCGACACCGGGCGCGGAGTCGGCGCCTCGCACCAGACCGGGTGGACCGGAGTGGTAGCAAAACTGCTTAAGCCTCGTAAAGGATAGCGATTGCGGAGGGCCGATCGTCGTAGGGATATCCGAAATTCGCCTCGCGTCGCGGATCCGATAGTCCTGATTTTCTCGGCTCAAATGCTCTTCTTGAGGCGAGTCGCGGTGAGGTTTTCGAGGTCTTCGGAGTTTTTCGGCCAGTCCTGGCGCAAGAGCCGCGAGAGGCTTCGGTCGGCGAGCAGCTTGCCGCCGGTCTGGCAATTAGGGCAGTAGTTGGTTTCATTCGCAGCGTAACGAATGCGCTGTATCTTCCCGCCGCACCGGGGACACGGCTGCTTGTAGCGGCCATGTACCGCCATCTCGGGACGGAACGCCGTCACTTTTTCCGGAAATTTGTCGCCCGCATCGGCGCGCAATCGGTCCGTCCATTTGAGGAGCTGATCGCGAACAGCATTGAATAGCCGCTCGATCTCGCTCGCAGTCAACTTTTTCGTCAGCGCCGTTGGAGACAATTGGGCCGCGAACAGTATTTCGTCGGAATAAGCGTTCCCAATGCCGCTGTATAATTGCGGATCGGTGAGCGCACGTTTCAGAGTGTGGTTCTCCGACTGGAGAGCTGCGGTAAAGGTCTCCAGGCTGGCCTGCAACACCTCGAGACCGCCGCGATCGAGGGCGCGAAGGGCTTCCTCTCCCTGCACCAGGTGCAACGACGCGCGTTTTCGCGAGCCAGCTTCGGTCAGAGAAAGCACGCCGTTGCTGAAGGCAAAGGTGGCCAGCGTGCGCGATTTCGGGACTTGCCCGCCGCCTGCGTGCCAATGCAACCGGCCGGCAATCATGAGGTGAAGGACGAGCCAGAGATCATCTTCCAAGCCAATCGCGATGCGCTTGCCGATGCGTCGCAGTTGAAGCACCTTCTTGCCTTCTACGCTGCTGATAGGCGGTTGGGCTGTCCGCAAGAGCGAGAGCCCGGTGATCTGCACGCCGGCGAGGGTTTGGCCGAGGATCCGTTTCTCCAGCGATTCAAGGTAAACGGTGATGTCAGGCAGTTCGGGCACAAGGGTCTGAGATTATTTTAGCGATTCTACTGGATCCCGCGTGGCTGCGGAACCCTGTTCACGCAACTCGGAATTTCCGACAGAGAAACGCCGTATCGAGTCTCGCTAAAGAGAGAAATTGAGTTGTTTTCCCCGGCAAACGGAAGCAGAACCGCCCGGCCGGCGAAGGGAGAACCTCGGTTAAAGCATTAAAAAAAGGCGTGAGCGTTCGGGATTGGATGTATAGTGTTTGGAGCCAGCAATGACAAACGGAAATCCCGGTTAACCCATAAACCCTTAGTCACCGCCAGCATACGATCCCATGTACTTGGGATGGCACCTGGTCCGCACGACCGATCTAACTCTCAATCCCAGGGATGAGATGGGGATCGAACCTCGGGATGTGGGAACTATGTGGGACAGTGCGCCCGTTCACAGGGCATGCTGCGCCGCCAGGATGCTGGGAAAAATGGAATTCGGGCGTAGGACAAGGAGATTTACAACGATGACAGCCGCCATGTTCCCCGGGCTACGTGCCGCAGTTTCCCGCTGGCGCAAGCTTGCGCTTTCGCTGGTATGTCTCATCGCCGGCACTATGGTTGCGTTGCCGCTGTCTGCCACGGTTTATCGCGGCGAGATCGTTCCGACCAGCGTTTCGGCCACCGTCTCCAGCACCTTCGACCCGGTGAATGGCGTCTCCGTAACCTTCCGATGGACCACCCTCGAACCCGGTAACTCAATTGTCGTTATCGAGAATGATCTCGACTACCAAAGCGACAACAACTCTGCCTCCCGTCAAATTGTTCAGAACGACTACACAACCAAGCATGTTGTAGTAGTGGACCATTTTCCCGCATACGGCAAATATGCCACCTGGGGTTACTATGTAGCCAGCTTCGTGGGCGACGCGCGGCAATGGGCAACTTTTCCCGGCCCGGCGACCACGCCTTGTGCCTCGCCGCCGGCGCCCGGGTGCGGCGGCTACTACGCAAGTTTCAACCTGCCTACTGGGCCCACGCTTCCCAACGGGCCTCTAGTTTTCAGCCTGTGGCCAGTGGGAGGCCAGAACGTCTACCAAGGCGATCCGAGCCAGTCGCCCGCCTGCACTCCCACCTCGAAAAGTTCGCGCGAGTGTAACGACCTGTATGTTGCTACGCAGCCTAATCTGTTGAGCGGGCCCGACGGTGCGGTAGTGCTGATGCAGGATGTTGTGATTACGAATCTGGATACAGGGCAGATCGTCACCAATAACAGCATCACCGCCCAGTATCTATGCGGCCTCGACGCTCCATCTAATCCCCCGCCGCAAGGTTGGGACGGCGACTATGACCCGACGATGGAAGCCTGTTCCAACGGGACTATCTACAGCAGCAATACAACATTGCGGCTGAGAGCGAATTCTCATGCCGTACCCGGACACTATCAGGTTACAGCCAGCTTCCAGGGACAATTGAGCGGACAAAACGCCGGCAATCCAGTACCCTTGACCTATAATTTCAAGGTATTGCCGACGGCGTCTTTTACAGCAACGCCACCCACCAGCTTTCCCGCCATCGCCGGACTAAGTACCTGGCAGACTAACATGCTCAACTTCAACGCTCCGGTGGGAACTGCCAACGCAGATTTCTGGTGCACGAATAATATCGATGGCAACCCCTGGTGGAGTCTGGACAACGGCAACTTCTCCGGAGAATTCGACATCCCGTCCAGCATTTATTTTGAAGCATGGAACTATGACGGCGGCCGTGTCTATCAGCAGGTACTAGACTACGACAAGTACAACCAGCAGCAGTACAAGCCGATGGACCCGAACGAATGGCAACGCTGTACTGAGCTTGCGATGGAACCGTATAAAGACATGACCATCGGGACCGCTGCCGGATTTGTCGACGAGCCCAATCAATTTCCCTTTGGCATGGCAATGTACTACCTGCGTACAGGGGATAGCACGTATCAAACCGCGGTTAATCTGCTAGCTAACAATGAAGCCTACGACGTTTACTACAGTGGAAGCGTCTACGCCGAAAGCGTTCGCGTGAGCGCCTACCTGATGGACGACCGGCTGGCTAACGAAATCATAGGCGTGCCGCGGGACCCAGTGTTTATGCTGCGCACGGTCGATGTGATGCTAGGTTACCTTGATCAGAGCTATAACCTCGACCTTGGTAATCCTGACCAGCAGGGCTACGATATCCACCCCTTCCAGATCGGTCTGGCGCTGGAGGCCCTCATCACCTATTATGAGCTCGACCTGGCTGAAGGAAATACTCCGGATGCGAGGATACCGCTGGAGATCAAGAAGACCCTGGACTGGCTGGAAGCTACCCAATATATCCCTGCGACCCATACCTTTGCTTATGGAGCCTATGATGTGCCCAAGAATCCGGCGCTAGTCACAGGCACACTGTACCAGGCAACCGAACTGAACGACCTGGTGGCTCCTGCTTACGCTTGGTATTGGTACAAGACCAACAACGCTACTTACATGAGCGAAGGGGATGACCTTTTCTCTAATGTGTGGAACAGCGCCAACGGTCAGACTATCGGAGGCGACAGCGGCTGGACGTATTCGGTCAAGGAGTTCAACCAGGTTTACAAGTGGAGCTTTGACTACGTTCGCTGGAGATCCGGCAAGAACCCCGACGGAACGTCGCCGCCGGTTGAGAGCGTATTACCAGCAGCTAATCCATGCGACAACAACTCAAGTCCGTGTAATGCGCCCTGGACCGACTACACCACTCCAGTGCAATTTGAGTGGGTGGCTGGCGACAACGGCAACCAGCCCAGCATCAATCCAGTACTTACGCTTCCCATCGTCGGCCCCACAACGGCAACGATTTACCTGAGCGTCTTTAAGCCGAATACGACCCTGACGGTTTACTACGGGACCGCGGCTCCCGGCAACTGCGATATCAACAACCCGCAACCGCCGAACTGCATGCAACCCTACCCTAACTTCGGGTTCCTTGATATGCTGACGGCCAACTACGCCAATCACACTGAGACAGTTACAGACTATCCGGACCAACACGCCCTGGCCCAGGGAATATCCAACGTTTACGACGCAACTGTCACTATTACCGGCCTGACTCCGAACACCACCTATCACGCGCGCTACCTGACAACTGATCCTCTGGGAAATATGGCAGCGTACTACGACCAGGAATTCACCACGTCAGCGGAGGACCAAGTCGTGACTCCGCCAACCGTGGACCCAGGGTCCAGCAAGCTGACTGGAGATCCGGTTTCCGCCAGGCCAGCCAGAGACCAGATTGTCGCCAGACCGGCCGGGGAGCAGCCCTGTCAAGACCTATCTGATATCAAGGCAGAGCGGGTTGTTTTGGATTCGCGGCTCATCCCGCAGACGGCATCGGACATACCATCGTCCTTGACTGCGAATTGCACGCGACCGTAGCTTCGCTGTGAATGGCCGCGCAAACTGGCCTGCCGCAGACTGTTCGTGGGAAGCCTACACACATCTGCCGATGTAGTGGCCGCAACCCAGTTATGAACGATTGAGAGCCTCCACCGGGAGAAAAGCTGTGCACACCTCGCGCAACACTCTGTTCCTGGTTCTTGCCATGAGCCTGCTAGCGGCACCGCTGCCTGCGGTCGCGCAAGTGGTCGTAGCTACGGTACCCGCAGGGGAACAACCCGTTGGCGTCGCGGTGAATGCAGCCACCAACAACGCCTATGTCGGAAATGTCTCGTGCGATCTTTTTAGCCCGCCGTGCTCGGGCCCGGGGACAGTTACAGTTATCAACGGAGCGAATAACAATACGACCACAGTTAACGTCGGAGTGGCCCCTGTCGCCGTGGCCGTCAACCCGGCCACCAACACCATCTATGTAGCGAACAGCTGTGGGAGTGACCTTACCTGCCAAAGCGCGGGGACCGTTACGGTGATCAACGGAGCGAACAACACCATCACCACAACCGTTACGGTGGGATACGCTCCTTATGCGATCGCGGTGAACGCGGTGACCAACGTGATTTACGTAGCCAATCACTGCGGCAACGATCCCAACTGCGCCAGCCCCGGGACGGTAACGGTAATCAATGGCGCCACCAATAACACCGCCACCGTCAACGTGGAAGATTTTCCCGAAGCCCTTGCGGTGAACTCCGTGACCAACAAGATCTATGTGGCCAACCTCTGCGGCAACGATATAACTTGCAACAGCGCGGGAACGACGACGGTGATCAACGGCAACAACAACAGCACGGTCTCGGTGCTGGTTGGGTTCAATCCCTATTTTCTCGATCTCAACTCGACCACCAATGAAATCTACGTCTCGAATAACTGCGGCACTGATGTCAATTGCCTGAGCCCGGGAACCGTAACGGTGATCAACGGCACGACCAACAACACCGCGACGGTTGTGGTGGGAGATTTTCCCGAGGGCATTGCGGTGAATTCGGTGACGAACCAGATTTACGTCGCCAACGAGTGCGGCAACGACCTTACCTGTGGCAGCCCTGGGACCGTGACCGTAATCGACGGCACCAACAACACGACCGCCACCGTCGACGTCGGAATTACTCCACAGTTCGTGGGCATCAATTCGATGACCAACCAGATTTTCGTGCCTAATTTCTGCGGTACTTTCTTAAACTGCAACGGCGCTGGAACGGTCAGCGTGATCGACGGGGCAACCAATTCCACCTTAGCGGTGGCTGTAGGAGACGGCCCCAGCGGAGTGGCTGTCAATCCGTCAAACAATACCGTCTACGTTCCCAATGTCAACGACGGAACTGTCTCCGTCATTGGTGGCAGTACCAAGCTGCAACTGGTCAACGTCACTCCCTGCCGCCTGGTGGATACACGCCAGGCTAATGGTCCCTTTGGCGGCCCGGCCATAACCGGCGGAATGTACCGCAGCTTCCCCATCCCGCAAAATACGAATTGCAATATTCCAGCCAGCGCAGCAGCCTATTCGTTAAACGTTACCGTGGTGCCGATTACGACGTTAGGCTATTTGACCATCTGGCCGACGCCGGAGATACAGCCCGTGGTTTCGACCCTGAACTCACCGGACGGCCGCATCAAGGCCAATGCAGCCATTGTGCCGGCGGGCGTGGGCGGCGCGGTCAGCGTGTACGTCACCGATACGACCAACGTCATTCTCGATATCGATGCCTACTTCGCGCCGGCTTCCAGCAATACCGCTGAGTTCTATCCGCTGACCCCCTGCCGCATAGTGGACACCCGGAATAACCAGGATCAAGGCATACTGCTGCCGGGAGTGGAGCGTGATTACACGATCCCGGGAAATTGCGGGGTTCCGAGCAATGCGACAGCTTATTCGTTCAACGTCACTGTCCTGCCGTCCGCCGGCGGCCTGGATTATCTGACGGTGTGGCCGAAGGGCGAGTCGCAACCCTTGGTCTCCACGCTGAACGACAACACCGGGACGGTGGTAGCCAATGCAGCCATCGTGCCAGCCGGTGCCGAGAATGCGACCGCCTTCTATGCCCATAACAACAGCACCAACCTGTTGGTTGACATCGACGGCTACTTCGCCGCGCCCGGAAGTGGCGGATTGTCCATGTATCCGGCGCCGCCGTGCCGCGCGCTGGATACCCGGCAGAACAACGGTCCCCCCTTCGTGGGCGAGCTCCCGGTCAATGTGATCGGCAGCCCCTGCGCGCCTCCCAGCAGCGCAGCAGCCTACATTTTCAACGCGACGGTGGTGCCGCCGGCCTCGATGCCATACCTGACTTTGTGGCCTGATGGCGAGCAACAGCCCGTAGTCTCGACGCTGAACGCCTATGATGGTTTCATTACGTCGAACATGGCGATCGTGCCCACCAACAACGGTTCTATCGACGCCTATGCCTATGCGTTGACGCAGTTGATCCTGGACATCTCCGGCTACTTCGCGCCGTAATTCTTCCGCGGATTGCCGACCGATCCAGATTGTCGGGGAAGCGGAATGGGCGCGTGGCCAAGCTCTCGAACTTCGATTCTCTTCAGGCTCACTGCCCCAGCCGCGCTTGACGAGCACCAGTTCATGGTTCTCGCTGCCGTCGACCAGATGCGGTTCCTGGCCCCCGTCTTTCCCGGCCAGACCATGATTCTGGAAATCTCTACCTGAAGATGATGCCGGAGATGGCTTTGGCAGAAGGGACGGTTACGGTCGACGACACCGTTGTCACAAAAGGCAAACCCAGCTTCGCGGGCAAGGCAATCTGAGCCCGTGCGGCTATTTTCAAATTACGGACGCCGCACTCCAAGTTTGGACCAAAACCTGGTCCAATTGGCATAAGAGTGCCATCGGTTCTGTCGCAGCTTCATGCAAGCCCGCACCAGTTCAGGCTCGTCCCAAGGGACGTCATGGTACGCCGACTGAAGATATTTACTGGCCGGATTCTGCACCCATGCCTGGGGAAACAAGGCAATGACCTCGCGGTCGGTCACACTCGTTATGCTGGCAGGCGCCTCTCCGGTGAACGACGCGTACAACGATGCGGGCAAGTCGTGGCCGGCCCCTAGCGGCAGATGGCAGATTTGCGTGGCCCGCGGATTGGCCTCGATCACGTAGGCTTTACCCGTACCCTCCTGGAGGATGAAATCGAACCCATGCAGCCCCGAGAGCCCGAGTCGACGCACGATCTTTTCTGCGGCTTCCGCCATCTCGCGATTGTTGATGAGCCGCAGCACGGTCGAGGGCCCCTTAGGCTCCCATACCTCCAGCACTTCGGCCGTGATGGTGGCCACTACCTTGCCCCGCCAGCAGGCGACCTGGATGGTAGCGTCCCGTCCGGCGATAAAGTCCTGCACATTGACAACCGGCCGCTTGCGCATCAGGCAGGGCAGAACCAAAGTAAAGTCGCGATCGAAAATTACCCTGCTCACCGCCCGAGATGCCAAAGGTGGCGCACTTAGCAGGGTGAAGACCTGGCCGGCCTCCGCCGCAGAAGCCACAAACTGCACTCCGCCTCCACCCGACGAGCCATTGGTCTTGAGCACCGCCGGGAACTCATGACCGGCAGACCATGCCGCGAGTTCGTCGGCCGTAGTAATAACCACCATTTCCGGGGCCGCTATGCCTTCCTCCCGGGCCACAGCGATGAATCTGCTTCTAGGGGCAAGAATGGGATAGCTGGCACGGTCTCCCAGCGAGCGCTCTAACAGTTCTCGAATCGCACAAGCATTCTGCCCCGAGCATAGCGGGTTGTCGTACAAACCATAGAGATGAGCGGTGGCGAGGTTGTCACAAGGAATCACCAAATCAGCGTGCGCCGCATTCAGCGCTCGCTGAAACGATGCCGGACCAGCGAGGCCGCGGTAATCATAGGTTCTCGGAGCCACCTTCGTCTTAGCGATTGGATTATCTGAGGGGCACACCGCCTCAACCGTGAAGCCCACCTTGGCAAGAGATGTGGCCAGCCGGGCAGTCGAAAACCAGTTAGTGGTCGCGGCCAGAAGAACTTTGGGTTTCATCAGTCGCTACTATCGGGGTCCGTATAGTATTGCATTGTAGTAAGATCGCAAGCGGGGTAAGCCCATTCAATACTAGCCTTTTTCAGGGAATGTTGTGAACGAGCTTTCGGAAGTCGCCATTGTTGGTGCTGGTCCTTACGGGTTGTCGATTGCCGCCCATCTTCAGGCCGCAGGATTGAGTTTTCGGATCTTCGGTTCTCCCATGCAATCCTGGCGCGAGCATATGCCCCCGGGAATGCTACTCAAGTCTGACGGCTTTGCTTCCAACCTTTCGGACCCCGAGGGTTCCTTCACCCTGCGCCACTTTTGCGCCGAGCAGCAGATTCCCTATCACGATACAAGAATCCCCGTGCGGATCGAGACGTTCACCGCTTACGGACTCGAATTCCAGAAGCGATTCGTGCCGCAACTCGAACAGACGCAGGTGACGGCTGTCGACAGGATTCCGGGTGGCTTCTCTCTCAAGCTTGCCAATGGCGAGACGGCGAGCGCGCGCAACGTGGTGCTTGCCGTGGGCATCAGTCATTTTCCTCATGTGCCTCCGAACCTGGCCGCCTTGCCGGCGCAATTCTTCTCCCACAGTTCGGCACACAGTTCGGTCGAAGACTTTCGTGGAAGGAATGTAACTGTCCTCGGCGGAGGTGCATCGGCCGCCGATCTCGCCGCTGCCCTGTCGGAGGGCGGCGCCCACGTCACCATTGTCGCGCGCTGCTCCTCGCTTCGTTTTCACACTGGACCACCTGTGGCCGAGCGCTCTCTTTGGGAGCGGATTCGGCGCCCAGCCTCCGGCCTCGGCCCCGGATTGAGCTCCCGTTTCTTCGCCGACTTCCCTTCGGTCTTCCGCCACTTGCCGCAAGATCTCCGCCTGCGACTTGTGCAAACCACCTTCGGCCCCGCTGCGGGCTGGACGGTCAAGGAACGGATTGTTGGCCGGGTGCCGTTGATGTTGGGATACACGGTTCAGCGCGCCGAAGTCGCTAACGGTCAACTCCGTTTAAGGCTAACCGGGCCAGATGGCTCGGACAAAGAGCACCTGACCGACCATCTGATCGCAGCTACCGGGTATCGCGTTGACCTCCGGCGATTAGCTTTCCTGAGCCCGGAGATTTGCTCGCAACTGCGCGCGCTGGAACACACTCCGGTCGTTTCGACGGACTTTCAGTCCTCCGTGCCCGGGCTTTTCTTTGTCGGTATCGCTGCCGCGAATACCTTCGGACCAGTCCTGCGATTTACTTTCGGAGCTGATTTTACCGCCCGTCGAGTGACCAGGGCTCTACGGCGCTCCGCCAGGAGTGGTGTGCAGCGGCGAGATTCCCTTCCGTTGATTAATCCGGTCCGTCCTTTATCCGATCCTTCCTCAGAAAGATCGATAGATTGAGATATGGTGGCAGGGAACCCGGCGCGCATCGTTCCCCGCAGCGTTCAAAGGGAGAATAGAAGCGCTGCGCTTGAGCGGCGGAATAAAGCCACGCAAGCTGGGTTGTGACAAATCGGCCGTGGCTACACGGGTCCGAGTAGCTCCGTTGCTGCTTGCTTCTGCGGCAGCGGGAACTTTCTGGCGGGATTGCCCAGCGCCAGAGTGTTAGGCGGAACGTCACTGGTCACCACCGAACCGAATGCCACAACACTATTCCTGCCAATGGTGACCCCGGGCATGATCACCGATTCATATCCGATCCAGACATTATCCCCAATCACCACCGGCTTCACGTCGTCATCCGAAACCGGCGCTCCCGCCTCGCGCGCTTCGGGATCGAGAGGATGGCCCGGCGAATCGAGAATGCAAACGCATCCCGCGATCAAGCATTTCTGGCCGATGAAGATCCCTTTGCTGACAGCGAAAATGCTCCCGTGGCCGATCGTTGTATTGGAGCCGATCGTCAGCCTCGGGCGGGCCGCGCCGCGCGCCCCGAAGTGGAAACTGCACTTTCCATCGATGGTCACGTCGTCTCCAATGATCAGCTCGCCGCGGCCCTGTATCCAGTGCAGGAACACGCCGGTATGCAGGTTCCGGCCATACTTCGTGCAGTACGACTTGAAGAACGGTTCGCACACGAAGACCCGCGCTACGAAGTAATACACCGAACGAACCGCCAGGATGATGGCAACCAGCGGGACCGTCAGCACCCACGGAGCCGGCAGGCTGAAGTTCGTCACCCCTCGCCGCAGTGAACGCAACATCCGCGGGAACCAGTGGTCCGATGTGGCGAGGGTCTTGTAAATCATTTCGAGCCCTCGCAAGATTCGCCTTCCAACTCAGGCTGATTGGCCTTGCGCATCTTCTTGAAGCGCTCGCTGTATTGCGCGTCATCGACGATTTCCACTTTGGCGGGGACCTTGTAGCTCGCCAGCCGCGACGCACAGAACTCGCGCATTCGCCGGCGAAAGGCCGGGAGTTCTTCGGCCTCGAAAAGGTTAAAGCGCGCCGTCACGACCTGCCCGGTTATGGGATTCGCCATCGCGCTCACCGTCACATCCTTGACGTTGGGCATGCCGAGCAGAATATTTTCGACTTCCACCGGGTAGACTTTCTCGCCGCCCACGTTGATGACCTCACTCTTGCGGCCAAGAATCCGCAGGTACTCGCCATCCACTTCGACGATGTCGCCGGTGTTGAACCAGCCTTCCTCATCGAAGGGCGACGGAGCATTGAGGTAGCCAAGCATCGCCGAGCGCGTGCGTATCCAGAGCGTGCCTTGCCGCACCCTGGTCTCGACTCCTTCTCCGCCAACCCTCACCCAAAGCGAGTCGGAGCTCCGCGATTTTGATCGTAGGATACCAAGCTCGGAAAGCCCGTAGGTCTGTAGCAACTCGACCTCAGGCAGGATCTCATGCAGTCGCTGGAGCGTTCGCGCCGGCATGACTTCGGTGCCATAGGTGATGCGCCGCAAGGAAGAAAGATCGTGGCGCCTCCACGCTTCGGAGATGAGCAGCAGGTTGAGAAACGTCGGCGATGTCGGGAGCAGTTCGACGCGATGGCGCGCTATTGCCGAACAAACCGTATCCGGATCGCGATTCTCGACGGCCACCACGGTCCCGGCGTTGGAAAGGATATAGAAGAGCGTATTGATGCCGCCGATATGGTCCAGCAGTAGCATGGTGAGCGTGACCATGGATTTGCGCCGGACCTGGAATTTTTCCAATAGCCGCGCGAAGTTGTGGAGTGCGGCCTTGCTCTTGCCGGTGGACCCCGAAGAAAAGAGGACGAGCCCGGGGTCGCCAAGTGCAATTAAACTCTGCGTCACCCGATTACCGACCGCGCGATCATCCCGCGTGGTGGTGAAGCTGTCCCCTTCGGAGAAACAGATCCCGGCCTGCACTTCGGCAATCGCTCGGAATTCTTCGCGTTGCGGCGCGCTGCCGGCGGCGAGTGGCACCACAACGCAACCCGCGTCAATCAGGGCCAGCAGAAGCGCCACGACTTCGGGTGAATAGTCGCCTTCCACGGCAACAACGGCGCCGCGCCCGATCCCAGAGGCCGCGAGCCTCGCCTTCCACTCGGCAATATGTCCGCGAAGCCAGCCGTAAGAATACTTTCGTTCGCGCCAGACAATGAAGTCTCTATCGAGATTGCCGTCGAACTCGCAGTAGAGCCAGTCCAGTCGATACATGACGAACTATGCTCCCCCCAGGTAAATGACCTGTCCCGTGATCGAATCACTCTTGCGATCGATAAGGAACTGGAGCACATGGAAGACATCTTCAGCCCGGCACATGCGATGAATGGGCAGCCGTGACAGCAGTGACTCAATGGCTTCTTTGGGCACATTCCGGATAAGCTCGGTTTCGATTGGCCCTGGCCCGATGGCATTGACGGTGATACCCAGTTCGGCGAACTCGCGGCTCATCACGCGGGTGAGCCCTTCGACCGCGCTCTTCGATGCGACGTAAGCGGCCTCTCCTTCTAAACTGAGCGGCACCGCGACGGTCGAGAGATTCACGATGCGTCCCCACCGCTTCTGCCGCATGAGCTTGGCGCTTTCGCGAGACACCAGAAATGTGCCGCGAACGTTGACGCTCATGATGCGGTCAAGCGTGGCAGCGGGCATCAGTAGGCTGTGATTCATGCTGGCTACGCCGGCGTTGTTGAAGGTGACATCCAGGCGTTTGTAATCGCGGCGGATGTTGGCCAACAGGGCCTTCACCTGAGACTCGTCAGAGACATCTGCCTGGAAGTGGGCATAGCCTTCGAGCTTCCAGTCAGCAGGCTGGCGGCTACAGCCCACCACCCGGTATCCGGCGGCGACGAGTTGTTTAGCGACGTAGCGGCCGATTCCAGTGCGAGTTCCGGTAACCAGCGCGACAGGTTGTTCGCTCACGGTCAGGCCTGGGGCTGCTCAGCGGCGACCGCAAGAACATAGTCGGCCAGCGAGGCAACCGAACGGAAAGGACTGCGCGTCTGAGAGACGCTGCGGTCATCAGCGAGGGATATGGCAAGGTTGTAGCTGTCGTTGATCTGCTGTTCGGTGTCGAGGACCACATTCACCAGCTTAAGCGAATCGAGAAAGCCTTCCGACCCGAACAGACGGGTACCTTCGTCGATGGTTCCGGGCGCGCCGGGGACCTCCCTGACGATTTGGCAAATAATGTCGACTACGTCGCGACGTTCCATCAGCGGGAATCTCGTATTCGATACTCGGGTGAACGGGTCTTCAGGTAGAGCTGGCCTTCAGGCCAGCGTCTGAGCCTTTGTCCCGCGTCCTGAGCCGGCTTTAGCCGGCGACATCATAGGCTTCAGTCGTCAGCGATTATGCTTGCGTTCCCCTTCGAAAACAACCCATTTCTCACCATTCTTAACATCGCGATGAAGGCTCGAACTTCGCTGATGAAACTGTTACCATAAATTTACAACATCAAAACTCCTCACCAATGTACGCTCCGTGGTTTTTGAACTCCACTTCCCGAGCCTCCCACCTGCGCATTGGTATTTTGCTTGATAGCCCCATCCTGCCGGCTTACCTCGCCGAGACCCTCGAGCACATTGCAAACAGCGATTTTGCGCGTCTGGAACTGGCAGTTTTCAATGCACACGCGCTGCGAACCGCGGATGATACACACATAGGGCTGTTCGCGCGATACGTGGCTTGGGACGCCAAGCGGATTCCCGAATCTCCAGATCCTCTCGCCGAAGTCGATTGCGCCCGCTATTTCAAGGATGTTGAGTCCTTCCCGGTTGCGCCCATCGCCGATCAGGATTTCCAGCGCTTCCCTGACGATGCCATCGCCCGCATCCGCGAGAAGAATCTCGATGTGCTGGTCAAGTTCGGCTACCAACATCTTTGCGGCGACATCTTACATGCTGCCCGGTATGGCGTCTGGTCCTATCACCACGGAGATCCCGATCAGTACCGCGGCGGTCCGCCATATTTCTGGGAGGTGTATGAGGACAACCTCCTCTCCTGCGCCGCTTTGGAGCGTCTGACCGAGAATCCGGACGAGAACCCGCTTCTCTACCGGGGCTCGTTTGCCACGATTCAGGGAAGCTCCTGGGCGCGCAATCGCGTCCAGCCGTATTGGGGTTCGACTACGTTTCTCATCCACAAGCTCCACCAACTGCACGAATCGGGTTGGGCGAGCATAGAAGCTCAGATTCCGCCGCCTGATCGAGGTCGGAAGAAACGCCACACCGTTCCCGCCGACGCCCAGATGCTGCCATGGCTCAGCAAGATTCTCCTCCACACCTGTGTTCAGCGCGCGCGGCATTCGATGGTGGGCGAAGAACTCCCGCATTGGATGTTGGGAGTGAAGGCAGGAAATAATTCGCCAGGCAAACCCGGCCCACTAAGCTTGCGCGACTTTCGCTGGATTCAATCTCCGCGCGGCCACTTTTACGCCGATCCGTTTGTCATCGAGCATGACGGCAAGCCCTGGGTCTTCTTCGAAGATCTTCCGTACGGGACGCAAAAGGGCATCATCGCCTGCGCCGAGATCAACGTCGACGGTACTCTGTCGCAAACCAAGCCTGTGCTGGAGCGGCCCTACCATCTCTCCTATCCATGCATCTTCCGCGACACGGGAGAGCTATACATGGTTCCGGAGAGTGTCGCTGACGAGACGGTGCAGTTGTATCGCTGTCAGCGTTTCCCTGATGTTTGGGAACCGGTGAAGGTTCTGCTGAGAGCCCCTGCGGTGGACACGACAGTGTGGATCGAGAACGGCGTGTACTGGTTTTTCGTGACCCTACAGGAGCCACGCGGCGGCGCCTTGCAGCTTTGGCTCTTCTATTCGCGCTCGCTAACGGGGGAATTGCTTCGGCATCCGCAAAGCCCCATCTCCACCGACATCCGCTTCAGTCGCGGCGCGGGCGCGATGTTTCGCAAGAATGGCAAGCTGATCCGTCTGTCTCAGGATTGCAGCGGCAGCTACGGCCGCCTCATCGTATTCAACGAGATTATGGTTTTGAACGAGCGCGAATACTCGGAGCACCCCGGTGCCGTGCTCGACACTCGCGGCGTCCGAAACATGATCGGCACCCATTCCTACGGCCGCGTCAATGAGGTCGTAGTGGTCGACGGCTGCGTAACGCTGCCGGCGAAGCGGGTTCTTTAAGTCTCCGCGTTTCGCGTGGAAGAGGGTCTCCCACTAGGCGAGCAATCCCAGAATTGGTGCAGCCCAAGCCTTGAAAGGGCACGCCTTCAGGCGTGGCCGCTAAAGCTGAGAGACATCCGGCTTCAGCCACTGAGGCAGCCCCTCAGGGCCTGAAGGCCAGTCCCTCAATGCGCTCTTACGGCACGGCTGAAAGCCGTGGCCCTTCAAAGCCTGAACCACCAAAATCAGTGGCCGAGCTAGAACATCACGTAAACCGACTCGCTGACCTGCTCGTCAATCTCTACTTCCACCTGGTGCTTCAGTCCAATCCTGATTAGCTTCGCCACCGCCGGTTTCAGCACGGTCGCAGCCTCGGGACTCAGCCAGTTCGCCGTCAGCTCGTCCGCAAACTTCACGGGATCGGGTTCTCCACTCAACGCTTCCCGCCCGAGTTCAAACAGAGGCTTACGGTCTGCCGGCTCTTTAGTGTCCTCCCACATTGTGGGAGTCTTGCGAAACTCTTCCGTGATCCGTACGTGTCCGCCGGCCTTCAACTTCTGGGCCGCCGGCCAGAAGTCGCTATCAAACGCCTGCGACAATTCCTGGAGAAGTTTCTCAGGCGCCTGTTCGGCGGACGCCTGCGTCACATCTTCATTTTCCAGACCCTCGCCTTTGCCTTCGAACCACGCCGGCTGCTCCGGCTTCAGAAGGATGCAGTTCTCCAGCGCCAACACATCCATCTCCGTCCGCATGAAGCAGCGATAGGCGTCCTGCGGGGTGCAGATGATAGGCTCTCCGCGAACGTTGAAGGACGTGTTGACCACCACGCCGCAACCGGTCTGCCGCTCGAACTCTGCGATCAGCGCGTGGAATTCCGGATGGTGCTCCTGTCGCACCGTCTGGATTCGCGCCGAATAGTCGACGTGTGTGACCGCGGGAATATCGCTGCGCAGACGCCGAACCACCGGCAGCAGGTCGTCGTCCTGTCCAAGGTCGGCATCCAACGGCAGACGCCGTTCTTTCTTCACTGGCGCCACCAGCAACATGTATGGGCTCTCGCGATCCAGTTCGAAGTAGTCCGACACCCGCTCCGCCAGCACCGCCGGAGCAAACGGACGGAACGACTCGCGGTACTTGATCCGCAGATTCAGACTGGCCTGCATGTCAGGATTGCGCGGATCGCCGAGAATTGACCGCGCTCCCAACGCGCGCGGCCCAAACTCCAGCCGGCCCGACAGATGGCCTACAACCTTTCCTTCAACCAGCTTCTCCGCCAGAAAGCGGTTGCGCTCACTCCCAGAAAGCTTGCGATAGGGATACCCGTATGTTTCGAGATATGCCTCAATCTCGTCACCGGAAAACTCCGGCCCGAAATACGATCCGCCTTGCGTGGATTGGCCGGGCGTGAAGGAGCGCTCGCGTTCGTAATACGTGTGGTAAGCATCCAGCGCAACCCCCGCGGCGCAGCCGGAATCGCCCGCCGCCGGCTGAATCCAGATGTCGTCAAACGGCCCCTCGCGCAGGATGCGTCCGTTGGCCACGCAGTTCAGCGCCACGCCGCCCGCCAGGCAAAGATACTTCTCGCCGGTGAGTCGCTTCGCCTCGCACGCCATCCGCAGCAGCGCCTCCTCTGTGACCTCCTGGATCGACTTGGCGAGATCGATTTCGCGCCGCGTGATCCGGCCCTCCGATTGCCGCTTCGGTCCGCCGAACAGCTCGGCAAAGCGAACATTAGTCATTGAGCTTTCGCGCAGAAATCCGAAGTACTCCAGGTTCAGCTCCACCGAGCCATCGCTCTTCAGGTCCACAAGGTGATCGAGAATCTGCTTCTTGTAGACCGCTTCGCCATAAGGCGCGAGCCCCATCATCTTGTACTCGCCGGAATTCACCTTGAAGCCGGTGAATTGCGTGAACGCCGAATACAGCAGCCCAAGGGAATGTGGGAAACGCATCTCCTTGAGCAATTCCACGCGATTGCCGTCGCCGTGCCCGATGCTGGCTGTCGCCCATTCGCCCACGCCGTCGATGGTGAGGATTGCCGCCTGCTCAAACGGTGACGGAAAGAAACAACTCGCGGCATGCGAACGGTGATGAACGCCTTGCAGAATCGGCCCGTCATAACTCAGAAAGCTGCGAATCAACTTGGGCAGGTGCAACTTCATCCGCAGCCACGACGGCATGATCTGCTGCCACATCGACGCGGCCGGTTCGCGATCGACCGCCATGATGGAGTGGCACAGCCGCTCGAAGGTCAGCGCGGAATTGTCGTAGTAGACCACGGCGGTGAGTTGCTTCTGCGAGATTCCTGCCTGTTCCAGACAAAAGTTGATGGCATTGTGCGGAAAGCGCCGGTCGTTCTTCACCCGCGTGAAGCGCTCCTCCTCAGCCGCCGCCACAATCGCGCCATCGCGAATCAGCGCCGCGGCGGAGTTGTGATAGAAGCAGGAGATTCCAAGGATCGCAATCGAATCGCTGCGCACTTTCGGCATCGCCTGCCGCGACTCTTTCGACGGCTTCAGTCCGTTCACCGCAACGCTGGTCTTCGCGGACGGCAACAGACCACGATTGCGGATTTCCTCTGCCATGTTCTCCGCGACCATACGATTGGCCATCGGCGTAAAGTGGCCGCCAATCTCGCATCCCAGCGTGCGCCGCACTTTGAACGGCAAGTTCACCAGCCGCGTGCTCACGTCAAACACATGGACCCCGGCCGCGCGATCTTCCAGCGTCTCAAACAGCGGCTGATACACCGGCTTGACGCCGTGGTAATAGAACTCCGAAGTCGGGATAGGCACAATCGCAACTGGCCGTGGTTTCAACTCGGCGATGAACTGTCTCAGGATGGCCGACATTAGCTTCCAGCCTGGCGTATCGTCCGAAAGAATGTCGGGATACGGATGTTTGCCGGTGGCGCGGTTCAACTCGGAAACAGCGCGGTATCCCAGCTCCTTGAAGAGCGGCGAATGCCGCACAGCGCTTAGTCCGGGGACCTTCAGATAGGCGTCGTGCAGACTGTCGTACCAGCGCGGCGATTCCTTGCCGGCCTCCAGGTCCACCGCTCCGGTGTCTTCAGGCCGCTCCCTCGGCACCGGCACCTGGTGCAGCACCAGTTCGCCATTCTGCAAATCGAAGTACGGTTTGGGAACCATGATCTGCTTGCCGGTAACGCGGTCGATGTTGGGCCGGTGCGAAACCTGGATGCGATGGAAGCTGTCGATCTGCACACAGATCATCACCAGGTCGGCTTCCACATCGCGCGCGAATTTGCGATAGATCAGCAAGTGCTGATCGGTCCCGCTTCCCGGTATGCCGTAGTTCTGCACCTCGGCTCCCAGCATCCCCGCCAATTGGTCGGAGTAGCGGTCGACATTGGAGACGTCATCGCCCGCCGTGTAGGAGTCGCCAAACATCAGAATGCGCGGGTGCCGCGAGGCTCCGCGATCAAACTCGTGATCGGAGCGGAAGCCCAACGAGTTGGTCACGACAAAGTAGCCGCCGTCGTCGCCGGGAATGCGCGCGCGAAGGTTCGGCGTGTAACGATGCCCGACGTCGGCATCGTATTGAATGGTCATCCTGTGAGTGGTCTGGGTCAGTAGAAACATGGGCCTAAAGTGAAGTCCTGGAATGAGCTGGTTCGAGCCAACATTGTACTAGGCATTGGTCAGAAATGAGTTAATTTGCCGAGACGGCCATGGCACAACTCGAGCGGCGTTTGCAGAGTCACTTCTGCCGCGCCTCAGCTTCGGCTAGCCATCCGCGCCGTAGCTTTTCAGCTGGAATGCTGGACAGGTACGGTTTGATATCCAGAATAGGCGTCCCATTCAGCATATCGACGCCACGAACATGCAGCTCGACGCCTTCGCGGCGAAGCACCTCGACAATAGTCAGGCCGATCGGGTTCGGACGTCGTGGAGATCGCGTCGCAAACACGCCATGCGGCCGATTATCGGAGGGCGGTGCGCCGAGCAATTCGAACCCCTGGGAGCGATCGAACTCCCACAGAACGATGAGATGCGAGAAGCCCTCGATGTCGGTAAGCCCCGACTCAAACTCGGGCAGGATGTTGAGCACACCATCCGCCTCGTGTTTAGCGCCAAGACCCTTGGGAATCTCGCTTGTGTTCTGGTACGAGCTACTCACAAATCCGATCGGCTGCGAGGTAAACATATGGAACGATGCCCCCATTCTTAGCGCTTTCCTGGGCCTTCCTGATTTTTTCAGCAAACTGTCAGGGCATCAAACATGGAGGCCGAGTCGAGCAAGGATCTCGCGGCGTCCCAGGCGGGTCACGTCCAAGGCCCTGCTGTCGGCATCCTGCCGCACCCATTTTTTCTTGAGCGCGACTTTCAGCAGCGCCGCGCCAAGCGCCCCGCCAATGTGCGGCCGGCGCTCACTCCAATCCAGACAGGCGCATGCGAACCGGCGGCGCAGCGTCCGGGACGCCTCAATGTCGATTCCCAGAGCCTGGAACGCCTTTGTTCCAAGCGGAGTGAGTTCGTAGGAATTGTCTTTAGCGTTAGAAGCGGCCAACCATCCCAGCGCCTTGAAACGGTCGTGCAACAGTACACCAACTGTCCCCGCCATATGATCGTAGCAAGTGCGCGCGGCCCGAAGCCGGCTGGGAGTGTTGGGCACGAAGCTGTCGCGATGTCCGCCGGCGAGAACGCTCAGAGATTCAAGCGCACTGGCAACGTCGGGACCATTCAGGCTGTAGAAGCGATGCTTTCCCCTCACCAGTACCTTGACCAGGTGCACTGCTGCCAGTCGACTCAGATGAACGCTGGCGGTCGACGGACTCACTTCGGCCACCCCCGATAGTTCGGTACTGGTTCGCGCGTGGCCGTCCAAAAGGCAGTACAACATGCGAGCGCGCGCCGGCTCGCCCATCGCGGCGGCGATTCTGGAGACTGCTAGCTCGGCTCGATTCTCCACATTCACACTTTGATGTTAAACGAATTGTTCATGCGAGGCAATGGGCATACTGCAACCATACCTGGAGGAGCGTCATGAAAATCACTTGCTTTATTCGCTACCAGATCGATCCCTTCCAGCGGGACAAATTCAAGCAGTATGCCGAGAATTGGGGCTGCATCATTCCCCGATGCGGCGGCCGCCTGATTGGATATTTTCTGCCGCTCGAAGGCACCAACGACATCGCCTGGGGTTTGATCGCCTTCGACAGCCTGGCTTCGTATGAGGCATACCGCGCTCGCCTGAGAAGCGATCCGGAAGCGCGTGAGAATTTTGCGATGGCACAAACTAAGCGCCTTATCCTGCGCGAAGAGCGGAGCTTTGTCGAAGTAGTCGATGGAACCGTTAATCTTTCCTCCACTCTCGTTTGAAAGGCTGCGGCGCCGACCGGGCTCTACCGGGCATTCTTTTTCCGGTCTGCCGTCGGCACGCATTTTTCACTTCCGGGGCAAACTCTGTCTTGAAACCCACAATCCCAATCGCTCTCAGCGGCAGAAAAAGGGATCGAAGATCTGCTCCTTTCCGTATATTGTGGGCATATTGTGGGCGGCGAGTTATGATTGGCCGATCCCAAACGGAACTTCCTTCGTAACTCTGGACACGTGCCAATGGACAGACGAACCTTGCTCAAACGCCTGGCGGCGGTGCCCCTGCTGCATACTCTTTCGCCCTACTTCTCTGCTCTTGAGCCGATGGCGGCCAGCGCGACGCCCGCGTTCCGCCGTATCCGCCCGGGCGATCCCGCATGGCCCACTGCCGCCGCCTGGACAAAACTGAATGAGCAGGTTGGCGGGAACCTAATCCCGGTGCGGTTTCCACTCGCGGCGTGCGAAGATGCGCCCGAGGCTGCCACGTGCGCGGACGTCCTCAAGAACCTAGACAACCCTTTCTACATTGGCGACCAGCCCGGCTTGACCCAGACTCTGGGTTGGGCGAATGCCTGGATTACCAAGCCCAGCGTTTATGCGGTCGCGGCAAGAAACGCCGAGGACGTTGCCGCCGCAGTCAATTTTGCGCGCGAAAACCGTCTGCGCCTGGTCGTCAAAGGTGGCGGACATAGCTATCAGGGCACCTCAAACGCTGCCGATTCGCTTCTGGTTTGGACCCGGCACATGAACGAAGTCACGATGCACGACGCATTTGTCCCGCAGGGCTGCGCCGGAAGGCTTGCGCCGCAGCCGGCTGTGACATTGGGTGCGGGCGTGATTTGGCTTCACGCCTACGACGCCGTCACTACCAAGGCCGGTCAGTATGTTCAAGGTGGCGGCTGCACCACTGTTGGCGTGGCGGGCCTCGTCCAAAGCGGCGGCTTCGGAAGTTTCTCCAAGCACTATGGCTTGGCTGCGGCGGGTTTGCTGGAGGCCGAGGTTGTAACTGCCGATGGCAAGATTCGCGTCGCGAACGCATGCTCGAATTCGGACCTTTTTTGGGCACTGAAGGGTGGAGGGGGCGGCAGCTTTGGCGCGGTAAGTAAAGTTACGCTGCGTGTGCGCAAGCTTCCCGAGTTCTTAGGCGGCGCCCAGTTCACCATCAAGGCGGCCTCCGACGATGCCTTTCGCCGCCTGCTCCACCAGTTCTTCGCCTTGTATCGCACCAGTCTGTTCAATGATCATTGGGGCGAACAAGCTCACGTAAACTCTGACAACTCCCTTACGATCGCAATGGTCTCGCACGGGCTGGAGACGGCGCAGGCAAAAAAGATCTGGCAGCCGTTCCTCGATTGGGTGGCGGTATCGCCGGGCATCTATACGCTGAAAGCTCCGCCAATTGTCGGGAGCATGCTGGCGCGAGGCTGGTGGGATGCCGAGTGGAGAGACCAGCATCACCACCCGGTTTTCGTTTCCGACTCCCGTCCGGGAGCGCGCGCGGGTGACGTGTGGTGGACGGGTGACGCCGGCCAGGTTGGGCAGTTTCTTTACGGCTTTGAGTCGCTCTGGCTGCCCGCGTCCCTGCTTCAGGACGATTCCCAAGATCGTCTGGTCAACGCCTTGTTTGCCGCTTCCCGCCATTGGGATGTCGAGCTGCATTTCAACAAAGGACTCGCCGGCGCTCCTGCCGATGCCATTGCGGCGGCCCGTGACTGCGCCACCAATCCCGCAGTGCTCGACGCCTTTGCGCTCGCCATCATTGCCTCCGGGGAAGGTCACGCATATCCGGGAGTTCGCGGTCATGAGCCTGACCTTGCCGCAGCCCGCAAAGACTCCGATGCAGTTGCCAAATCGATGGATGAGCTGCGTAAGGTCGCGCCGACTGCCGCATCGTACGTATCGGAGAGCAACTTCTTCGAACCGACCTGGCAGCAGTCCTTCTGGGGATCGAATTACCCGAAACTGCGGGCGGTGAAAGCGAAGTATGACCAGGATGGCTTATTCTTCGTCCACCATGGAGTTGGGAGTGAAGACTGGAGTGCCGACGGCTTTACCCGTTTGACGGAAGGTTAAGCTCAGCCGACGCGCTCGCTTTATCTATTCTTTGCCCTCTCGCTTTTCTCCTTGACAGCTTAGGAGAGACTGCGGTACCCTCCTAATCATCTTAGGAGGACCGGTGACTGACCAGGCTCAACTTCTTCCCGGCACTCTCGATCTCCTCATCCTGCGGGCGGTCTCGCTTGGCCCACTGCATGGTTACGGCGTTCTGTTGCGCATCGGACAGATCTCCGGAAATGCACTCTTGATCGAACAGGGCGCACTTTATCCTGGTCTCTTTCGTCTCGTCCGCCAGGGACTGCTTAAGGCGAGTTGGGGCACATCGGAAAACAACCGCCGCGCCAAGTTCTATGAACTCACGGCCGCTGGCCGCAAGCGCCTCCGCGAAGAGACCGCCAGCTGGAAGCGGCTCGCGACCGCGATCGGCTCTGCACTCGCCGCGCAACCCGAGGAAGTGTGACGTGGCGGACAAGCGTATGAGCACGGCCGTATTGATGGACCGGATTGCAGAAGCCTCACCACGTCTCAAGGCCAGGATTGCCGGCGTCTTCTATCTGCTCAACGGAGGCACGGCGTTCGCTTTCTTCGTTCGCGGCAGGCTGGTTGTATCAGGAGATGCCACAGCTACAGCGACCAACATCCTCGCGCACGAGTCCTTATTCCGGATGGCTTTGGCAGCCGATCTCATCGGAGTCGCGGCCTACGTCGCGGTGGCCGCCCTGCTCTACGACTTGTTCAAGCCTGTTAACAGCACCCTCTCCTTACTCGCAGCGTTCTTCAGCCTCGTGGGATGCGCCGTTCAGGTTGTTGCCTGCGTGTTTCATCTCGCTACGTTAGTTGTCTTGAGCGGCGCGCAGTACTTGACTGTCTTTAATACGGAACAGTTGCAGGCGATGGCGCTGATGTTTTTCAAGCTGCAATCTCAGGGCTTCGATGTCGCCATCGTATTCTTCGGGTTCTATTGCCTCCTGATCGGCTATCTCATTTTCAAGTCGACCTTCCTGCCTCGAATTATCGGCGTGCTGATGATGCTTGGCGGTTTAGCATACGTGACGAACGATCTCGCGAATTTTCTGTCACTGCCGCTCCCAATGTTTGTTTCGCACTTGGTTCCCGCACTCGGAGGCCTTGGAGAAGGATCGCTAATGCTTTGGCTGCTGGTGATCGGCGTAAATTCTCAACGATGGAGGGAGCAGGCCGGAGTAGCGGAGGAATGGCGATGAAATTTCTGGCTTACCTTCGTTCACTTGCGGAAAGGTTTTTTCATCGTTCCCAGATGGCCGATGAGATGGAAGAGGAGCTGGGTTCCCACATCCAGCACCGTGCGGACGATCTGGAGCGTTCCGGCGTAGATCGTTCCGAGGCGGAACGCCGCGCCCGCATCGAGTTCGGCGGCCGGGAGAAGTTCAAAGAGGAATGCCACGAGGCTCTCGGCGGCACGCTCGTCGAGGGTCTGCTGAATGATCTTCGCTACGCATTCCGCATGTTGCGCAAATCTCCCGCCTTCACCATCACCGCTGTCCTGACGCTGGCCTTGGCCATCGGCGCAAACGCCGTGGTTTTTGCGGTATTGAACGCGCTGATAATCCGCCCGCTGAACGTGCCGCAGGCGCAGAGCCTGTGGGCCATCGAGCGCAGAGCCAGCTTTCTGGATCCATCGCAGTCCTATCCCGACTATCTCGAGCTGCGCGACCGCAACCGCAGCTTCGATGGTCTGGCAGGTTTTACCGCCGCTGAAGCGGGCCTGGATACGGGCGGAAATCCATCCCCCGCGTGGGGTTTGGAAGCGACTGGGAACTATTTCGACGTATTACGCATTCGGCCCTATCTTGGCCGTTTCTTTCACGGCTCCGACGAACACGGCCCCAACAGTGCTCCCTATCTCGTGCTTAGCTACGCATATTGGCATAACCATTTTCAGGATGATCCTGGCGTGGTGGGTCACGTGGTTCAGCTCAACAGGCATCCCTATACCATTCTTGGAGTTTCGCCTCCAGAGTTTCGCGGGACTTTGGTGTTTTTCAATCCGGACTTCTTTGTGCCCATGGTGAATCAGGAGCAGGTGGACGGGGCGAATGAGCTTAACGCGCGCCGCGACCGTTGGGTCTTTATGGTAATGGGCCACCTGAAGGCGGGAGTGACTCCGGCACAGGCGGTTGCCGATTTGAATTCGATCGGCGCCTATCTGGAAAAAACTATCCCAATGATGATGGCCGGATGGACTTTTTGCTGGCTCGTCCCAGTCTTTACGGCGATTATCTTGGCCGTCCCTTGAAGGGAGCTCTCTCGGGTTTGATGCTGCTGGCGGGGATGATTCTACTGGCTGCGTGCGCCAACTTGGGCGGTCTGTTTGCCGCGCGCGCCGCTGACCGTTCGCGGGAAGTTGCCCTGCGGCTGGCGCTGGGATCGACCCGCCGACGCATTCTGCGGCAGCTCTTTACCGAAGCCCTGCTGATTTCGATGATGGGAGGCGTCGTGGGATTATGGGGCAGCGTTGTGCTGTTGCGCGGATTGAGCGTCTGGCAGCCCATGCCCAGATATCCCGTCTATATGCCGGTGAACCCGGACGCGAATGTCTACATCGTAGCTTTGCTGCTGACTCTAGCCAGCGGATTCCTGTTTGGCGCTGTTCCGGTGAGGCAAGTCCTTCGCACTAATCCCTATGAGGTGGTTAAGTCGGGATCCACTGGCACAATTGGCCGGCGGATCACGGTCCGCGATGTGTTGCTGGTGATGCAAATTACGATCTGCGCCGTGCTGGTAACCGCCTCGATGGTTGCCATACGAGGCCTGGTGCGCACTCTGCATAGCCGTTTCGGTTTTGAACCGCGAAATGCGATGCTGCTGGATACGACCCTGAGTATGGCAGGTTATAACGGCGACCGAGCGCCAATCATGCAAAAGCGCATGATCGAGGCCCTGGAGAGGATTCCCGGAGTTAAGTACGTCGGATTGGCCGACGTGCTGCCGTTGCATGACAGTTGGAACCCATCGAATGTTTTTACCGACAAAACGACAGACCTGCGGCCATCGAATGCGGCTGCGGAAGCCATTCAGTACAACATATCTCCCGAATACTTGCGCGCAGCGGACACAGCTTTGCTGTCGGGGAGGGCTTTTACCTGGCATGACGACAAGAGCGCCCCACGCGTGGCAGTGGTCAACCAGGAGTTTAGCCGTAGAATCTTCGGTTCCGTATCCAATGCAATTGGCCGATACTTCAAGATGCCGGATGGAACGCGCGTCCAGGTGGTGGGTATCGTAGAGGACGGAAAATACACGAGCGTCTTCGAAGCGCCGCATCCGGCGATGTTGCTTCCCATCCTGCAATCACCCTCGAGTCAGACATATGTGGTTGTGCGCTCGGACCGCGATCCAACCGAGGTGGCGGCCGCTATGAAGAGTACTGTGCATGACCTCGATCCCGGGTTGCCGTTTTACATCCAGACATGGGGCAAGAAACTGGACAGCGCGCTGTTTGGTTCGCGCATCGCGACGATGGCGCTGGGTGTGTTGGGCGTGATGGGCGTCATGCTGGCCATTACCGGCATCTTCGGAATGGCGGCGTATTCGGTCAGCAAGCGGATGAAGGAGCTGGGAATTCGTGTTGCCCTGGGCGCGCAGCGGCGAGAAGTGTTACAGGCGGCGTTGGGGCGGGCTTTCAAACTGCTGGTTCTTGGTTCGGCGGTGGGGTTGTTCCTCGGAATTCTGGCGAGTCGGGTGCTGGCTTTCATCGTGTACCTAGGAACTCCCCGCGACCCGCTGGTATTGGGTGGTGTAGTTCTGATTATGGCGTTGCTGGGGCTGCTGGCCACTTGGGTCCCGGCACAACGCGCTCTGAAAGTCGACCCTTTGCGACTGCTGCGCGAAGAGTGAATTGTCGCGGCAGCGAATCGCCCTCGTGTTTCTTCCCGCCTGACTGGGCCTGGACAACCGATCTTCAGAACCTAATTCGCATTATCCGGCATCCATAGCGCCCATGAGGCCACCTTGCGACGAGGCCGTCATCCGCTCCAGAGATGTCGCAGTGTCGTGTGCGGCAGAAACGCGGAGGTGGATACTTGCTGCGACCATCCTCGGGTCCAGCATGGCCTTCATCGATAGCACGGTCGTCAATGTAGCTCTGCCGGCTCTGCAAGCCAGCTTTCACGCAACCGTGGTAGACGTGCAGTGGGTAGTCGAGTCCTACGGACTATTCCTGGGCGCTCTGATTCTGGCGGGAGGCTCGCTGGGCGACTTGTTTGGGCGCCGTTTGGTGTTCCTGCTCGGCGTGGCGACGTTCGCGCTGGCGTCCGCGGCTTGCGGGTTCGCCTTGAATATAGATCACCTGATCGTTGCCAGAAGCATTCAAGGTGTCGGCGCCGCGCTCCTGGTGCCCGGCAGCCTGGCAATTATCAGTACATCCTTCGACGAAGAAAGCCGCGGGCAGGCGATCGGCACATGGTCCGGGTTCACGGCAATCACTACCGCGATTGGGCCTGTCCTCGGCGGCTGGCTGATCCAGCATGCTTCCTGGCGCTGGGTGTTTTTCATCAATCTTCCCTTGGCTGCGGCAGTGATAGCCATTTCGCTCTGGCGTGTTCCCGAAAGCCGCAGTGCCACCGCAGGCCACGTCGATTGGCTCGGCGCCTTGCTCGTCACTCTCGGGTTAGGAGGCTTAGTCGTGGGGTTCATCGAATCGGTGACCCTCGGGTGGAGAAGCCCTTTGGTCCTCGCCAGCCTGATTGTGGGCTGCATTTGTCTCGTTTTCCTCCTGTTCGTCGAAGCGAGGGTAACTTCGCCGATGGTTCCGTTGTCGCTATTTGCATCCTCGAGCTTTAGTGGAACCAATCTGCTGACCCTGTTCCTTTACGCGGCTACGGGAATTTTCTTCTTCCTGTTTCCCTTGAATCTGATTCAAGTCCGAGGATATTCGGCAACGGCTACAGGGGCCGCTCTGCTCCCTTTCATTTTCCTGATGTTCTTTCTTTCCCGCTGGTCCGGGGGGCTGGTAACGCGTTACGGCCCGCGGCCACCGTTGATCGTCGGTCCACTTGTTGCTGCGTTGGGGTTCGTTCTATTTGCCGTCCCCTCGGTCGGCGGCAGCTACTGGAAGATGTTTTTCCCGGCGGTCATTGTGCTTGGCCTGGGCATGGCGATTACCGTGGCTCCTCTCACCACAGTCGTCATGAATTCGGTGGGGCCGGACCGGGTCGGAGCAGCTTCTGGAATCAACAATGCTGTCGCCCGCGTCGCCAGTGTACTGGCGGTAGCAGTCCTCGGGGTTGTGATGGTGAACGCTTTTGCTTCTCGCCTGAATCGAAGCTTGTCCCATCTCGTGCTGCCACCCGGGGTTCTTGAGGAAGTTCGTTCCGGCGAAGTGAAGCTTGCCGGGTTGCCAGTGCCCGCTGGCCTCAGTCCGGCCATCGAAACTGAGGTGAGACAGTCGATTGCCGAGGCATTCGTATTCGGATTCCGAGTAGTGATGCTGATTTGCGCAGCCCTGTCGGTCGCAGGTTCGGTGTTGGCATGGCTCATGATTCCGAACGCCACGCAGACCAATGCGGAATCATCCGCACTTTTGAATCGACGTAAAGAAGCGGCTGCCTAAGACACCCGGCCTTCACTCTGATGTGAAGACCGGGCTTGCAGACTGCCTCAAGCGTGCGCGATGCCGGAGGTCTCCAGCTTCGCGGCATCTCGACATCTCAATGGCCGGTGGAATCTCCGCGCCGGCTGGCTTCGAACAAGAACCAGGTGCGCCGTTCGGTTTCGTCAACCCAAACTTCGATCAGGCTCGCCGTGGCAATGTCCTCGTGTTCTTCGCAAACCCCATGGGCCTCGCGCAGGCGCGCCGCCAGGGCTTTGCTGTCCTCGCGCAACTCGGCGAGCATGTCCTCGGGCTCGACGTAATCCGCGTCGTTGTCTTCCACTCGCTGGATGCGGGCTATGTGACCGATCGAGCGCAGTGTCGTACCTCCAATCTTGCGGACGCGCTCGGCGATGGCATCCGTCATCGCGAACAACTGGTCAGCCTGTTCGTCGAGCAGGAGATGATAGTCGCGAAAGTGCGGCCCACTCATGTGCCAATGAAAATTCTTGGTTTTCAGGTAAAGCGCGAATACGTCTGCCAGAATGGCATTCATTGCGCCAGCTATGTCCCTGACCGCCCCTTTGTCCAGATCGGTGGGGGTGACCAAAGGAGCTTCTTGCAGTTTGCGTTCAATTTCAACCGTTGCCGCATTCGATTTCTTCATGATGTCGCTCCTGGTTGCGATGAAGTTGCGATCAGTTAGATGTCGTATGGGCGGGAATCGTTACGGGGACGGAGCCGATCGTTGCGATTCAGAGGCAAATTGTGCCGGGGTTGCTGTGCTAGTAGATATGTACCGGCAGCTCAGGCTGATTTTGTCGAGGGCTCATCGTCTTACGTCAGCTCGCGCCGTCCTGTGGGAGCGAAAACCATGATCAGACGGGTTTTTCGGTCAGGAGAGGATAAGACGCTACGCCGGGCTGAAGATTTGTGAACGTTGAGTGGATGTCCGCATATAGCGGAGCAATGATGGATGCGAGATTTTGGCTTATCGTGATCATATCAACCAATGTCGGCGGGATTGGAAGACCGGAAGCCGTGTAGTGCTGTTCAATCTCCTGCCGCAGTTTCGCAGCCGATTCCTGAACATCGGGAGCGGCCCGCGCCACCTTGCCAGCGACTTCATCGGACATGGCACGGGCTGTGACCGCCATATCTGTCTCAAAGGCAGTCAGCGCGTCTGCGATGGGCTGCGATAGCTCCGGATATCGCTTCTCGAACAGGTACTGCAAGCCGGTGATTTGCACTTGCAGCAGAGCTCCGAGCGTGGGTTGCCAGCGCCTGAAGTCATCGCGAATCTTCAGTTTTCGTTGGCGCGAAGGGCCGAACTCAAAGACCACCGCGTCGGCCTGCGCTTTGACTGCGTTGAATCCCTGGTTGATCTGATTACGTAACTGGACCGCCCGTTGGACGGCTTCCTTGCGATCCGGCACGCGCGCCTGCTCGATGACTTCGGCCAACAATCGCAGGTTTCGCGAAAATCCCTCCTCCATCTCCTGCAGAGCGTCTCGAACCCACAGCCGATCGAAGACCAGCCACATACAGAGCAAGCCCAGAAGCACGCCTACAATACGATCGCGGGCGATGGCCAGCGAACTTTGTATGGCGAATTCCTGCAGGTTGATCAGATAGAAAGCCAAGGCAAGCTGCACGCCGAGATAAGAGAGCCGTGGCGTGGCAACTGCGATCCAGGCAGAAATTGCAGTAACGACTGCAAATAGGACGGTGAATCCGGTGATCGAATCAAGGTAAGGCAGCACGAAGACCTGCGCGCCCGTGCCAAAGACGAATCCCCCGATAATGGCTCCTCCGAGGCGAAGAAATTGCTTTTGCCGTGAGGACCCGATGGTGGACAAGGCCGTAATAATGCACGTCGGAACCGCAGTGCTGAGCCCCGTCCAATCGATCGCCTGGTAAACGACGTAAGCGAGCATAGTGGCCGCCGCACCGCGCACGGCGAACTTAAGATGGTCGGGATTGGAAAAAGCATCAGGGACCAGCAGCCGTTGCCGCACCTCCGTATCCAATGGCGGCGGCAGAAACAGATCTTCTACGCTATCTGAACCGGAGAACGCGTGCGGTATCAACGCCACCGTTCGCTCCATTTCCGGGAGAAGCGGCATGTCTGAGGGTTGAGCCTGACTGGAGATATTGATGGCGCCAGGCAGTTGGCTCTTTTGCAAATTTCTGCGAAGTTCTGAGATTTGGTTCGCGAGCCGCAGGCATCGCTCGCGATCTGCCGCGCCAAGAGCAATGGACTGAGTGGAACGAACAATCCGCATGCTGGCCGCAAGATCAGTCAAACGCCCCAGCAAGCCGACGGCGACATTCATCTGCGCAATAAGTTGCGGTGGGTAACCGGAGCGGAGCAACTGCCTTCGCATCCTCGAGGTACCAAGCTCCGAATACTGGGAAATCTCTTTTTCCAGTTTGTCGCCAAGAGGACGGTCAGCAGCTGTTTGCCGCAGGACGTCCTCCACCGCCCGCAGCCTGCTCTCGAGAGCCTGGGTTAGTTCGGTAATGGGATGTACGCGGCGAAAGACGTACTCCACGGCAACCGTGACGGCCGTGCCAACCACGACGGAAGCGCCCAGCCAGAGCGTGTTTTCGGTGCGCTGATTCACGGTGAGGTAGGTTTCGTCCCACACCGGAATCGCCCCGGCCAGCAGGAAACCGAAGCCCACTGCCGTGAAATAATCCGGCATGATGTGGATCAGATAAAACGCCAGGAAAAGCGAACTCGCGATCCATAGAAAGTGAGTAATGGGCGAACCAACCATCGTCATGACCCCGACCACCGTGTAGATGGTGGCGATCACGTAGATGACGGTGACTCGAATTCCGCCGCGCAGAGTTACCGTCGGACTCTCGCGGCTGAGGAACAGGGTGTAGATGGCGCCCAGGAATCCGTACGGGATACGAAACGTCATCACCAGGATCATTGTGATGGTGGCGGCGATGGTCATGCGGCCCACTACCCACGTGCGGCCCGGGTAGGGAGCAAGCTCAGTCTTGAGAAACTGCCAGAACCATGCACCGGCTTCGTCCAATGCCTTGGACGGCGCGATCGCCGGCAGCGCCTGGTCCCGGGATGACATCGCTACTGTGTCCTTCCGGAACCATCCGGTCGCATGACCACGACCGCCGATTCGCTCAAACGAAACGGCTCGGTCTCAGGCGCCTGGATGCGCACCCGAACCGGAAAACGTGTAGCCAGGTGCACCCAGTTCAGAGAGCGTTGCACATCGGGCAGGCCAGTTCCGCCGAATGTGCCGATCAGCGTCGAGTCCGGTTGCACGCCGAAGCCAACGCTGTCCACCACGCCGTCGTAACGTACATTGGGACGCGAGAGCACGTATACATCGGCATGCATTCCAGGCTTAATGCGCCGGATCTGGGTTTCGCGGAAGTTTGCCACGGCCCACCAGACGCGCGTGTCGATGAGCGTGAACATCTGCTGGCCGGTGTGGGCGTAAGCGCCCTGCGAGATGGTGAGATTCGTTACCCGCGCGTCGAACGGGGCATAGACGCGGCAGTTGTTCAGGTTGTATTGGGCATTACGGATGATGGCGGCCCTACCTTCGCGTTGGGCGGTGAGCGGCTCAAGCGTCAATACACTGTGCTGCGACTGGGCCAGTTGTGCATGGCTTTGGCTCATTGCAGCTCTAGCCTGTTCATACTGGGCTTTCGCCGACAACAACTGGGCTTCAGCCAATGCGACTTGCGAACGTGCCTGATCGACACGCTGCTGCCCTGCTACCACCGCTGTTCTGGCCTGGTCCACCTGGTCGACAGTGACAAACTGCTTGGCAAGCAGCGGCTCGATGCGATGAAAATTATTGGAAGTGTACTGAAATTCTGCTTGCGCGCGATCCAATTCCGCCTTGCTGGCGGCGACATTGGCTTCAGCCTCGTGTACGGTTGATGCCGCGTGATCGACATTCGCTGCTGCGCTTTGGGTGTTGGCCTGTGCCGCCCCGACGGCGCTCTGCTGTGATGCGATGGTCCGGCTCTCGTCGACAATCTGGCCCTCCAGGGTGCTCAGATCGGAGCGTGCTTTCTCCAGCGCATATTCGTAAGGGCGCGGATCGATCTCGAACAGCAATCCCCCCTGCTTGACGAATTGGTTGTCCTGAACGGGAAGCGCGATGAGAGGCCCATCGACCTGCGGAGCGATGCCGATGAAATTGGCGAAGACCTCGGCGTCGTCGGTGCGAGGGTATCTGTTGGTCTCGTTGATCACCAGCAGACCGGTTAACAGCGCGGCGACAGGAATCGCCATGCTCACAATCTTGCCGAGACGTTTGCGCTGAACCGGAGTGTCGTTATCAAGCATGGGCTTCTTTTCCTAATTCAGCTGAAGAACAACAACCAGATCGAGAAAGTGAAAAACGCCGCCAGGCATGGATAGACCAGGATCAGGGGCGAAAGTTCCTTCTCGAAATCGATTCGTACAAAGAAAACTCTTACCGCGACGGCCAGTAGTATGCCAAGGACTCCGCAGAGGATCCAAGCCGGGAAAAACGACCCGAGGATATTGAAGGAAGGCGCCCGGGAACAACCCGCCGACGACAGTATTACGCCGATACACGCGCCGATAAACATGGGTCGCAATCTGCGAGGTCTAGCTGATGCTTGCGATTTCATCTCAATCTCATGGTGTCTTCGCATAAAGAAGGTCGCCAGTCTGGTAGGCCAGCGCGGCTAACCCGGTTAACAGTTGCGTGCGCGCGTTCACGTCCGCGGTGCGCGCGTCCGCCAAGGTACGCTGTGCTGAAACCACGTCGATCTGGCTGCGCACGCCGTAGTTGTAAGACTCTAACGCGGCATTGTAGGACTCAGTTGCCGAATCGAGCAGCGCGGCGGCCGCTCTTTGCTGACGTAGCGCGGTGCGGGCAGTAGAGTATGCCGCCCAAACCTGGTTCTCCACCTGATTGCGAATCGAGTCAACACTGGCGGCCGACTGCTTCTGGTCAGCTTGCGCTCTAGCCAGACGGTTTTCTCTGGCCAACCCATCGAATATTGTCCACCTCAAGCTAAGCTGTGCATCCCAGGTCTCCTGGGTTGGCGAGTAGACTCCCGAAAGTTGCTCCTGCTGCCCGTAGGAGTGGCCCAGGCCGGCCTGGCCGTCGACGCTCAGCGTCGGAAAATAGTTCCTATGCGCGGCCTTCACTTCGGCGCCCGCAGCACGGAGTGCGGCGACCCGCTGCATCAGATCAGGCCGCTGGGAGAGTGCCTTGTCGATGGATGTTTCGACCGTATCGGCGATGCTGTCGGGCATCTTAATGTCCTGGATACTCTCTACTTGAAACTGCGTAATGGGAGAAATGCCCAGAGCGGTTGACAGCTCGCCATGCGCAATTTCCGTCGCCCCGATAGCTGCCTGCAAATCATAGTCGGCCTGCGCGGCGGCGCTGCGGGCTTCAAGGACATCCGGCAACGTAGCCAGCCCGTTCTGGAGGCGGGCTTCGGCCGCCTGCTGCACGGTCTGCGCGTTCTTCAGGTTCGCTTCTGCCGCGTCCTGCTGCCCTTTGCTGTCCAGCAGGCGATAGTAGGCTTGCATTACCTGAAAGATGACTTTGCGGTGCGTGTCATTGAACTGAAAATTAGCGGCCAGAAGATTGCTCTTGCTGATGGATATCTCCTGGGAGCGCTGCCCGAAATCAAAGATGACGTAATCCAACAGGAAAAGCGGAGAGAAAGTTTCTACCGTTTGCCGCTGAAAGTCGGGTCCGAAGAAAATATCGTTCCGGGTACTGCCAGCGAGGGCCGCGGCCGCCAGCGTCGGATAAAGGGTTGACTCGGCGATGCCCACGTCCGCTGCTCGCGCTTTGGCATTTTGCCAAGCCACGCGCGTGTCTGGATTGTTCTGTTCGGCAATGTTTACCAGTTGGGACAAGGTATAAATCTTCGCCGGATCAAGGATGGGAACCGGAACGAGGTGCGGAGGCGCTTTGAGGGATTGCTTCGCCGATGACGCGTCCCAGGGATGGTCGGGGACCGCAGGCGCCTTTTGGGCACCAGCGACACCTTCCGCAACCAGCATGCAGAGCATGATGACTGTTCGTCCGCGAAAGCGAGACATTCGTTAGCCAGGATGCCGTGACGGCGGCTCTTCCAGAAAAAGTAAGTGGATCATAACATGCCGGGATTCCCGGGCTCCGGCCTTCAGCGCTACATCAAGTTTCCCCGATGGCAAATCACGGGCCCTGCGTTATAATCCGTGCTCCCGCGGAGGGTGACGATTCATGCGCGGCGTGCCTCGCTGGGTGTCAGTGTTGGCCGTGGTCGCGACTGGTGCGGTGGTGTGTGCCTTCACCGTTCACCACACGATGACGCCTGTAACCTTAGCGTTGCAACTTTCCCCAACCACAGTTCCCGCCGACGGGTTCACTTCCACGGAACTGAAAATTACGCCCTCCAACGGTCGTCCACTGCACGACCTTCAGGTCACGGTCGAAGATCCGCATCGTGCAGTCGTAGAGTCGACAACGGTTGAGGGCGACACGGCGACGGCGTCGCTCCGTTCCGGAGTATTGCCGGGCGAGACCAAGATACGAGTCTCGGGCCGTGGCTTCGCGGCGCAGGAAATCGCGTTCAGCACTGTGCTCGACGCTAGTGACGCAACCGGAGACGGCACTCCGGACTTCCTGCGCTTGCACGATCCTGTCGATCGCATTGCTTTCCGGCAGTGGTTTACGTTCCTCGCTGAAGCGCAGTATTTCCGTGGACGAGCGCTTCCGGCGGAGATTGACGATTGCGCTGCGCTCCTGCGCTTCGCCTATCGCGAAGCCTTGCGGCCGCACGACGCCGTGTGGGCGCGCGAGATGGCGCTGCCGGTTCCTGCTTCGGCGAGCGACATTCAGCAATATCAATACCCGTACACGCCGCTGGCCGCGGCCCTGTTTCGCGTGCGTGGCGGCAGCTTTCAGGCCAACGATCTCCGCGACGGCGCGTTCGCGCAGTTCGCAGATGTGGAAACGCTTTGGCGGCATAACACGCATTTCGTCGGACACGATCTGGCTCGCGCCCGGCCCGGTGACCTGCTGTTCTTCCGCCAGGATGGTGCGCGGATGCCGTTCCACGCGATGATCTTCCTCGGGCAAAGCCAGATCGAGCGTGGCAACGAACAGTACGTCGTCTATCACACCGGGCCAACGGGGCGCTCCGCGGGCGAGATTCGCCGTCTCGCATTGGCGCAGCTCTTGAATTATCCCGACCCGCGCTGGCGGCCTCTCGCCGACAATCCCAGCTTTCTGGGTGTCTATCGCTGGAACATTTTGCGGGGAGCGGATTGATGCGTCTGAAATCCGCTTTCGTTGCCGTTCTTCTGTGTCACACACTGTTGCTGCCGCTATTTGCGCAGGACGATACCGACACCGCGCAGTCGTTTTCTTTGACCAGCCAACGCACCTACATGCCCGGAGAAAAGCCGGAGGTCTCGGTCTATTCCCACAACGTGAAGGGGCTGGAGTTCCGTGTCTACCGGGTGAACGATCCGGTGAAGTTCTTCAGCCAGATGCAGGAGTTGCATAACTTCGGCGGCCAGGCGCCCAACCTGCCGAAGCAGGCCCACACGTGGCTGGAAAAGTTTCATGCCTGGAAGCATCGCGTCTGGGCATGGATCCGCGATTTCGTTCGCGCACAGTTTTCCGCCGAGTCGCGCCAGAAGATTCGGCTGTGGGAGATGGGCGGCGGCGAAAAGAAATCGGGAGCAAAGGTTGAGAGCTATGCTCAAGTGCCCGTACTCAACCAACAGCAGGTGGTTTCGGTATGGAATTGGACGGTGCCCGCGCATGATCGATGGGAAAGCCAAAGCGTTGCAATCCCTGTAAGCGAGAAGGGCGTGTACCTAGTGGAGGCGACCAACGGGACGCTTCGCGCCTACACAATCGTTGTCGTCACTGACATCGCGATCATCACCAAAGCTGCGCCGGGCCGGCTGATGAGTTTTGTGGTCAACCGGCGCACCGGCGATCCGATTGCCGGGATCATGGTACGGGTCCGGGTCGACCAGAAAGAAGTTGCGGCCAAGGCTACCGACCAGCAGGGTCTGATGGATACAAGCCTGACCGGGGCGAAGCTGGAAAACGTTGCGGTGCTGGCAACCGGCGCGGACGAGTTCGCGATTAATACGCCCGGCGCATGGAACCTGGGCGACGATCCTGATGCCAGTTTGACCGCCTACACCTATACCGATCGCCCGGTGTATCGGCCGGGTGACACGGTGCACTTTAAATCCATTGTTCGCGCCCAGACTATGAACGGTTATGTGATTCCGCAAAGCCGCGACCTCAGACTGGAGATGCGCGATCCTCGGGACTACACCACGATTTGGCAGCAGACCGCGAAGCTCTCCGACAGGGGCACGGCGGAGTGGAATTACGTCATTCCGGCGGATGCCAATCTCGGGAGTTATTACCTCACGATGCAGACGGGCGAGCGTTACGTCGAAGGCACCAACTTTTCGGTCGAAGACTACAAGAAACCCGAATACCAGGTGAAAGTGACGACGCAAACACCGCGCGTGCTGCAAGGGCAGCCGATCAAGGCGACCATCGACGCGCGCTATTATTTTGGCGAGCCTGTGACCAATGCCAAGGTGACGTGGGTAGTGCATACCTCGACCTATTGGCCGATGGGGCGCGATCAAGACGATGAGGAAGCCAGCACGGGACAGGAAGGCGATTCGGCCGATGCCGACGAGGCTGCAGACGACGACACCGACGCTGGAGAACAAGCCAGTGAGACCAGCGGCACACTGGACGCCGATGGCAAGCTGCAAATCACGATTCCGACAAAGGTCGACAGCAAGAAGCAGGATCTTACTTATCGCATCGAGGCGCGCGTAACCGACGCCGGCAATCGCGAGATCGCGGGACACGGCTTTGCACTGGCAACTTACGGCAGCTTCTTCCTGACCGCAACGCCGGACTCCTACGTTTACACTAAAGGCAGCACGGCGACCGTTACCATCACCGCACAGGACTATGACAAGAAGCCAGTTCAGACCACCTTCCACGTGGAGATGAATCGTTGGGACTGGCGCAAGGGAGCCGGCCAGTCGGTCACTACCGCTACGCAGGGCCAAACCGACGCCAGCGGCAAAGCGCAGGTCAAAATCAGCATCTCCGATGCCGGCGAGTTCCGTGTTCGCGTGACTGCAACCACTCCGGAGAAGCGCACTATCGAAACCACTACATTCTTGTGGGCGCCGGGAGAGAGCTCATGGTGGAGTGGTCCGGCACAGGAACGAGTGCAGATTGTCGCCGACAAGAAGACTTATCAGCCGGGCGACACAGCGCATGTGTTGATCGTCACCAGCAAGGAACCGACCTCGGTGCTGGTGACGGTTGAAGGCAACGGGCTCTACTCCGGCCAGGTAATCAAGAGCAGCGGCGGCAGCATCACAGTGGATGTACCTGTTAAGCCGGAGTACGCGCCGAACTTTTACGTGGCAGCAGTTTTCATTCGTGGCAACAAACTGTACCAAGGATCTAAGAGCCTCACCGTGCCTCCGGTTCAACATGAGTTGAATGTGCAATTGCTGCCTTCCAAGCCTCAGTACCAGCCGGGCGAAGCGGCCAGCTACACCATCAAGGCGACGGACAACAGCGGCAAGCCAGTGGTGGCGGAGTTCAGTCTGGGCGTGGTGGACGAGGCCATTTACGCGATCAAACCGGAGACGGTGGGCAGCATTGTGAACGCGTTCTATGGCCGAGTCTATTCGAAGGTAAGCACCGAGACTTCGTTGACCTATTACTTCAGCGGGCAGGCGGGGAAACGTGCGATGCAGTTGGCCGCAGTGCGGCCCTCGAAGGCAATGGCGCAACTGAAGCCGGAACGACTGGTGCAGCCCAAGATCCGCAAAGCCTTTCCCGACACCGCCTACTGGATGGCAGACGTGCACACCGGCAGCAACGGACAAGCCACAGTGCACTTCGACTATCCTGACGCCATCACCTCGTGGCGCGCGACTACGCGCGGCGTCACGCAAGACACCAAGGTCGGCAGCGCAGTGGTGAATACCATCGTGCGCAAGAACCTTATGGTGCGACTGGTGGTGCCGCGATTCTTCCGCCGCGGCGACGAGATCACGATCTCGACCATCGTGCAGAACTATCTGCCCACGGACAAAGTAGCGCGGGTCTCCATGGACCTTACCGGCCTCCAGGTGCTGGACGGCGGGCAGCACGATGTCAATGTCCCGAGCCGTGGATTGATCAAAGTGGACTATCGGGTGCGCGTGCTCGATGTGGATTCAGCCCGGGTGTTGGGCAAGGCGCTGACCGACGTCGAGAGCGACGCGATGGAGTTGACGCTGCCGGTCGTTCCTTTCGGTGTGAAGCTGGCAGTGTCGAACTCGGGATCGTTCGCGACCGCGGGCAAGAGCGACACATCGCTGCCGTTGACCTTCCCCGCAGGCGCGGAGGCGGGAACTCGCAAGCTGACGATTGGCGTGACTCCCTCCATCGCCGGCACAGTCTTTGCAGCACTGGATTTCCTGACTTCCTATCCCTATGGCTGCACCGAGCAAACCATGTCCAGCTTCCTGCCCGATGTGCTGGTGGCCGATGCGCTGAAGAAACTGGGAGTGAAGTCGAACATCGATCCCGCGACCCTGAATAAGCAGGTGCAGGCGGGCTTGGACCGGCTCTACAACTATCAGCATCCCGACGGCGGCTGGGGCTGGTGGCAGACCGACGACAGTCATCCCTTTATGACCGCGTATGTGCTCGCCGGATTGAGCCAGGCGAAGGCAGCCGGCTTCGACGTGAAGCAGGACGCGATCGACAAGGGCCGCGCGTGGCTGCTATCTGAGTTCAACAAGTCAACGAAAGTTCGCACTGATCTGCGCGCGTACATGGCCTATGCGCTGGTGCTCAGCGGCAGCGACAGCAACGCTCAGGTCCTCGATTCGGTGTGGTCGCAGCGTTCGACGCTCACGGCGTACGGCAAAGCGGTGCTGGGCCTGGCGATGCTGGCGGTCAACGACAGTCGTTCGAAGGATCTGACCACGGAGCTCGAGGGCGACGCCAAGCAGGACGACTCGCAAGCCTGGTGGCCGAGCGACCAGAACTACCTGATGGACTACTCTGGCGACACGACTCCGCAGTCGACCGCCTACGCATTGAAGCTCATCAACCACACCGATCCGAACAGCCAGCTCATTCCGAAAGCCGCGGTCTATCTCGTCAGTCATCGCAGCGACGCTTATTACTGGGATTCCACCGAACAGACGGCAATGGTTATCTATGGGCTCACCGACTACCTGGAGCGCACAAAAGAGTTACAGCCGAACTACAGCGTCGAGGTCCAGGTGAACGGCAAGACGGTGGCGACAAAGAAATTCTCTGCCGCCGACGCGCTGGCTGCCGCGACCACAGTAGTGCTGAATGACTCGCAACTGGCTGCCGGAGTGAACCAGATTCGCATCGCGAAGTCGGGTGAGGGGCGCCTGTACTGGTCGGCGCACGGCGAGTACTACTCGAACGAGAAGAAAGTCGTGAATGCCGGCACTTTCCAGCTGAGCGTGGCGCGGCAATATTACCGGCTGTCGTCTAATCAGAAGGACGGCCGCGTGGTCTATCACCTGGACAATCTCACGGGACCGGTGCAGGTTGGTGACACGCTGGCGGTGCGCATTACCGTCGGCGGCAACGACTGGCGCTACTTGATGATCGAAGATCCGATCCCGTCTGGGACCGAGTCCATCGCGCGTGATGATCTGTATGAACTGGACGATCGTCCCAACTGGTGGGGCCGGTGGTTCAGCAATCGCGAACTGCGCGACGATCGCACTACCTTCTTCAACATGTACTTCCCGCAAGGGCAGCACGAATATGTATACCTGCTGAAGGTGGTGAATCCCGGCGTCTTCCGCGTCAGCCCGACCAGCGTGGAACCGATGTATCAGCCCGAGTATCTTTCGACCAGCGACGCGTTGACGGTGACAGTGAAATGGCCGCGAAACACAGTGGCGCGATGAAGCTGTGGCTGCTGAACCTTGCCGGCAATGCTGCATTGCTGGCTGCGGTCTATTTCTGGCTGCTGCTGCCGGACGCGCACGGCTGGCAGGTGGCGCTTTCTGCGGCGGATGCGGCAGTCATCGTCGTTTTTGGAGTGTGGCTGCGGGCCGGGACGTTCGCCTACTTTCGGGTTGGAGAGTTTCGAGACAACGCAAAGGTGTGGCGCGCCTTTCGCCATGGGTTGCGGCACATGGTCGCGCTGGCGGTGTGGGCTGTTTTGATGGCGGCGGCAGAGTTACTGCTGATCCGCCTTCGCAAATATGCGCCGCAGTTCGGCGTGTGGTTCTGGCAGAAGTCGCCGTCATTCTTGCGCATTGGCGGCCCGCGGCAGGTCTTCCATGCCGCCGACTGGCTGCTGTGGTTCCTGATTTGGGTGCTCTTGCCGGCGGTGTGGCTGCCGATCGCCACCACGGTGGCGGCCGCCGGATTCGGACTGAAGCGGATGGCGCGCTCCCTGCGTGTCCTGCGGCGTCCAGCTTACTGGGTTTGGTTCTGCGCGCTGATGCTGATCGGCGTGTATGTCCCGTACAAGCTGGTCTGGTGGATACCCGACCTCAGCGATCTGAGCAGGCAGGCGTGGAGCATGGGCTTCCGGTTCCTGTTGGCTTACGTGATTTTGATTTCAGCCTGGGTTGCTCTTCTGCTGGTCATCGGTACGCGGGTCGAGAAAGAGGATCCCGAGAGGATTCCGATTAACCAAGCGCCTCCACGTTCAGCGGCTGCCGGAGCGCTGGACAGTCCCGCTCGTAGTTAGATCAGCGGGAAGCCCGTTCTGTACCCAATCGAGCAACGCCTCTTTGCCGTGCTGCCGCGCCAGTTGCGCCACTCGGGCGCGAGCGCCGGCATAAGCGCGTCGCAATTCCTCTTCACTTGCTGGAGACTTGAGTGCGTTCTCCAGGCGATCAAGATTCTCAGCGCTTTCGCCTGGTTTTGAAGACGCCTTCGGGTCGGTGAGATATAGCACCAACCCCTCGCGGAACCAGAGCGGCGTTCCCGGCAGCGCGTACGAGTCGATCAGCATGTGGAAAAGCTCGTGGTGCAGCGTGCTTTCCAGCGTGCCCGCATCGCGCAATACGTCGGAGGGTTGCATCTGGATGGTTTGCCCGCGAGTGGAAGCTGCCACCCATCCCGGCTCGCCGGTAGAGTTTCGGAAAGCTGCGACCGTGGGATAGATCTTCAGGATTGGGGAAGCGCGATAGAGCAGTCCGGTGGCTTCTTCGGACTGATGCAGTAACCTTGTCGCCAACGCCAAAAGTGGGCGATCGTGGTCAGGACGAGTGGTCAGCAGCGTGACGTCTTCGTTGGCGAGTTGCTGCCAGGGTATGCCCTGCGCGCTTACGCCCAACCGCGTGCCGGGATAGTAGAAGCTGAGAATCTCGCGATAGGTATGACCCTCTTCGCCCATGACCTCAGCGCCGATCTGGCACATGCCAACGCCGTGCCCCGAACCTCGGCCATAAAAGATGAGTCGCTCGCCGTCGTCGCTCACGTCGTACCAGTTGCTCTTCAGCCGCTCCCATCCGATGTGGCGGCCGATGGCGGCGCGGAAGGTCAATCCCGGCACGGTTACCGAGCTGCGGCCGGTGATGCGAAGAACCTCCACGCGACCGCTGGGAGTGCGATGCAGAACGGACACCGTGCGCAGGGTCCCGGGGACGACGACGCCATCAGCCGCAAGAGCGCGTTGTACCTCGGGCTTCGCAACCTCCGTGTGCCATTGGGTGCTCCCGTTGCGTACACAGTACTGATCGGAGTGCTGGACCAGGAAAGGGGCGCGCGCCTCATTATTGCCGAGAATGAAGCGCCCGTCCTCGGTTGTGCCGCCGCAATTGGCGTGGTAGTAGGTGGCCGCCGGTTCGCCGTCATACCACAGGACCTCGCCCGCAGTCGCGTCGGCGATGCTGCGGAGGTGAGCATTAATACCGGTTATGCGCAGGTCCTGGCAGTGAGTCGTATCGCAGAAGTCGAAGCCTTCCAGGGCATGGCGGCTGCCGAAGTGCATCGCGTAAGTGCGGGCTGCGATGGCCATCGCCTTCAGCGCCTCATCGGACTTGAAGTTGCCCGTTTCGCCGGCGAGCACGCCCGCAATGTATTCCTCCATCGGCATGAGTGCCGTGACCAGGAGGTGACCCTCGGTGGCTCGGACCTCGATGGGAAAATCGGCGCGTAGCAGTGGATCGCCCTGGGCGTTCATTTGATACGCGCCACTGATGCGAAGCTCGGCGAAAGAAGATTTGTTGCCTGCGACTTCAATTTTCGATCCCCTGGCGCGCAGAACGGCCGTCGTGATCGTCGACGGTGTGCACGTTGTGCAGGTTCGCATCCGCGCCCGACCGGCTTCGGCGCGAACATCCAGCTTGCCAGGCGGATGCAGATACCAGAGTCGCACTCGGACGGTCTGCGGAAATCCACTGCGGGAGGACTTGGCGACGGACTGATCGCCGAGTTCGGCATCACCAGCTACACAAAGCAGGAGCAGCAGAGCGATGGACGCCAGCGATCGCGTCATTGCCGCGCTTCTTTGGCGGCTTCGGTGGCCCTCGTACCTTTATCGGCCGCGAACGCCGCAAAGGTCTCGCGTGCGACGCCGGCGGCATCCGAACCGCCGTGTCCTTTTTCCAGGAAAACCACCAGCGCGATCTGCGGATTCTCAGCCGGGGCATAACCAGCGAACCAGGCGTGGGTCCATGGCCCCTCATCGGAGACGGCCGTTCCGGTCTTGCCTGCAACTTTCATCGGCGCATCCGGCTGGGCCATGCGGCCCATGCCATAGGCGACGGATTGTTGCAGGCCTTCGAAAATTGGCGAGAGCTTTCCGCCGGGATCGGCCCGCGCGAGCCGAGCAAGGTTGAGATAGCCGCGCAGCAACTCCAGAGGGGTCAGGCTGATTCCCCACTCGCCAATCGCTTGCAGTTGCAATTCCTCCGGCGAATGGGCGAGGGCAACGCTTCCGGCGACTTCATCCGGAGCCAGTTCGCTGAGAGAACTGAAGCCGGAACGCACAAAGCTGTCGTGCAACTGCGTGAGTGTGAGTCGGGTGGCGACGCTGGTGAAGTACGAGTTGCACGAGTAGGCCAGCGCGCTCGCCGGGACCAGCGGCTCCGGGGTTACAGGATGAGTGCAGTCGAGCTCGTGACCACCGATCGAAACTGTGCGCTTGCACATCAAGGCGGTCTGCCCGTCGAGCTTTCCAGCTTGCAGCAGTGCCAGCAGTGTAAAGGGTTTGACGGCGGAGCCGGGATGCACCACGCGACGTGCGGCTACGTCAAGATGGTAAGCCGCGAGGATGTGCCCGGACTGGACGTCGACAACTACAGCGCTGCCCCGCCGGCCCGCCATGGCGCGGGCGATTGCTTTCTGCAAGGCCGGAACGCCGGACTCCGCCGCCTGAGCTGGAAATGCCGCAAAGCACACCATCGCGCCGAGGCATGAGCAGATCATCTTCAAGCGCAGCATGTCCCGATTGTAATGCTGTGCATCAAGCCGCGAGCAGCGCGTGCTTTGGTAGCGGGCAAGCCCGACCTTCACGTTATCGCTCTTGTTGGGCGAAGAAGACCGTAGGACGCGGGGTTTTTCCTAGAGTCTCATCTCATCTGTCCCCGCGGCCGCGGGACGAAAACGTACCGCAGAGGCTAAAGCTCGCGATTTGGAGGCAGCTTTCGGCACGGCTGAAGCCGTGCGCTTTCAAAACCTGGACTTAATCAGAGCTTCCCTGGGTTATATACCTCGACGCTACTTTATTTTCTTGGGCGGGTTAAAGACTCTGTTACAACAATTTTCTTGTACCTATAATCTAGCGGAGGAAGGCATGAGCAAGAACCTTCTGAAGTTGCTCTTGGGCGCTGCGGTGCTGTGCGCGGGCATAACCATCGCGCAGCAGCCGGCGCAAAACGTCAACCCTCACCACCATCCCAATCTGGCTGCGGCCCAGCGACTCACTGACCAGGCGTATCAAAAGATCGTAGCTGCACAACAAGCCAACGAGTGGGACATGCAGGGCCACGCGGCGAAGGCCAAAGACCTGCTCGACCAGGCGAACCAGCAGCTCAAGCTGGCGGCCGAAGCGGCCAATAAGAATCACAAGTAAAGGCGCAGGTTTAGCACGCACCCTTTCGCGCTCGAAGCAGCGTGTCACACCGAACGGGTGCCCCACCCTTTGGCCTTCTGTCGGCGAAAGGGTGGGGGCGACGAAGCCCAAGAACATTCCATCATTCACGGCGTTCTTTTTCGGTGCTAAACTTCTGCGGTGATTATCAAACTTCTGCCCATCGCAATCTTGATCGCACTGGTTACCCCGGCGGGCGCACAAGGCGTCTCGCGCCCCGCTGTGCCCAGCAAAATCGCGGTGCCTGCCGGCGAGGAAGTCGTCCTGGAGACACACGCGACGGGCTCACAGATTTACGTCTGCCAGCCGGGGGCCGACGGCAAGTTCACCTGGACGTTGAAGGCCCCGGATGCCGAGTTGCATGACCAGTCGGGAGGGGTCATCGGCCATCACTTCGCCGGACCTGCATGGAGCCTCAGCGACGGCAGTGAGGTCACAGGCAAGGCCGTGGCCAAGGTCGATTCGCCCGATCCGAATGCAATTCCCTGGCTGCTGGTGAGTTCAACGGGGCATTCCGGCAGCGGCGCGTTGAGTCGCGTCACCCGCATCCAGCGAATTCACACCATGGGGGGATTGGCGCCGGCTGCCGGGTGCGATGCCGCCAAGCAGAACTCCGAAGTGCGGAGCAGCTATACTGCCGACTATTATTTCTACGCGCCCGCGAAATAAACCTTCATGCAGGAATGGCGGGATGTATCCGCCGCACGCGGATTCGTTTTTCACGCTTGCGGTGACGACTCGATTCCACGGCAAAGTCCAGCCCGGAGGGCGAAACAAAAACAGCCCAGGACGGAAAACGATGCCAGGCACCCCATAGGCCGAGTCATCTCTCGCGACGAAGCTTGGGACGTTTTATTGCTATTTCCGCTTTATTGCAAGGCAGCATATGAGGCGAGGACGTGCTTGGGAGCAATTCGCTACCCTGGCGGAACCTTTTACAACCTGACTTGCGGTTCCTGTGTCGCCGGCTGAAGCCGGCTCGGAGTTTAATAACCCAGCCCACCCAGGACTTCCGTCCTGGGCTAACTGCACTTCCGCCCTGACGGGCTCTATCATCGATGGGCGAGCACTTGTTCAACCAGAAACCTCATCGTTGCAAGCGTGTGGCACTCGCGGACGGCTAATGCACAGCGATCCGTCCGTTCTCTGTTTCTCTGCGTCTATGTGGTGAATAATTCCGCGGCTACTGTGCTGGAAACAGGAACTTCAGCATCGGCGCAACGCGTTGGGCCCAGGCAGACTCGGTGTGTTGCGCGTCGGGGACTTCCAGGTAGGAAAGATCGCGTCCTTCCACCCATCCCTTCTTCACAAGGGTGATATTCAACTCACGGGCGTCGGGCAAGGCACTCTGGCCTTCGTTGGTCCCGATGTCAAGCCAGATCTTGAGATTGGGTTTGCGCTTGATCTGCGCCACCGTCTTCAGAATGGCGCGCTTGCGCCACCACACGGACGGCGACATGACCGCCAGCTTGCTGAACATCCAGGTGTAGCGCAGACCGAGGTACAGGGTCACCAGCCCGCCCAGCGACGAGCCACCCAGACCGCAGTTTGCCTCGCCGGGCAGCGTACGATAGGCGTGATCGGCGAAAGGCTTCAGCTCCTCCACGAGCATCTGGCCGTAAGCGTCGGCCTGCCCGCCGCCCAGGCGCTTGTCCTCTACCGGGGTGTATTCGTCGATGCGGTGCTTGCCGGTGTTATAGATGCCGACGATGATCAGCGGCTCGATCTCGCCCGCGTTGATCAGCGCGTCGGCGGTCTCGCCCATGTGCCAGTAGTTGCCCTTGCAGAATGACGTTTCGGGGTCAAACAGGTTTTGCCCGTCCTGCATGTAGAGGACAGGGAAGCGGCGGTCGGGCTGCTCATCGTACATGGGCGGCAGATAGACGATGAAGTCGTGCTTCTCGTCTGTCACCTTCGAGGGAAACTGCTGGTGCAGCCGCAGACGGGAGTTCAGATCGCCGGGTACGGCGGCAGGCGCATTCGTGATGTCGGCGGGAACGGGCATAGGATGGCGCGTTAATGGTACGGAATTTAGTTTCGTAGTGCCAGTGATTTGATTCGTTCCTGCGTTGATGGCCGAACAATGTCGCGCCCGGCCAGATAGAGCCGCCTTCAGACTCGATTTAAGAGCCGCAACCTAGAGGCGTGGCAACGTGGGCGCTAAAGACCCGCTCTACTTATATACTCGCGGAACCGATCGATCGCGGCTTGGGTGTACTGGCCAACCTCGATGATATAGCCATCGGGATCGCGCATATAACAGCGCATCTCCATGCCGTCGGGATTGGGGAGCGGCCCAGTCAGAAACACCGCGCCCTTCGCCTTCCATTGCGAGTAACAAGCCTGGATGTCGGCCACGCGCAGGTTCAGAAAGCTGCTCACCCGCCTCGGGTCTTGAGGGGTCTCGAGCCAGACTTCTGGCTTGTCCGGCGTCGGGCCACCGCCGGAGTTCACAATGATCCACAAGTTCGAGAGCCTGATATAGCAGGGATCCTTTTCCTGGACGACCGTTCCTCCCAGGATGCCGGCGTAGAACTCCTTCGATTTCGCCTGGTCTTTCACGGTGAGGAAGTGGGCAGCATAAAAGCCCTCTTCGGCAATGGGAGCAATGGGGAGATTCATGTGATCGCTTGGCATACTGTAGAATTGCCCTCCTGGAGCGATTTCATAGTTGGTATAGAAGTGGCTTTGAACGGGCACACCTTCAGGTGTGCCGGCAGAGCCAGGATTAAACCGGCTTTAGCCGCTGAGGAAACAGACCTCGGGGCCTAAAGGCCGATCCCTTGGTCTGCCTCGGCGGCACGGCTGAAAACCTGCCCTGAGCGCAGCCGAATGGGCCGAGCCCTTGCAATGCCGGACAAATCAACCTTGAAACCGCTCTAGCGTATCAAACATTAGTTTGAGTGCCGCACAATCTCTTTCTCAGGGGCAAACATACTGTGAACCGTGAATTTCACCGTTGGTGGTCCAACGACCTGCAACGCAACATGGACCTGCTGGTTTTTGGCCACGATGGGCCAAAGGTACTCGTCTTTCCAACTTCCATGGGCCGCTTCTTCGAATATGAAGACAACAAGATGATTGCCGCCCTTGCCGACCGTTTGGAGTACGGCCAGTTGCAGGTTTACTGCGTCGACGGCGTCGACACGGAGAGCTGGTACAACAAGCAGGCGCACCCTTATTGGCGGGTGCAGCGGCATGTGCAATACGAGCGCTACATCCTGAACGACGTGCTCCCGCTGATGTGGAACAGGAACTGGAACCCGCGGACGATCGTTACCGGATGCAGCTTCGGCGCCTATCACGCGCTGAACTTCGCCATGCGGCATCCCGACAAAGTGACCGACTGCGTTACCATGGGCGGCTCGTTCGACATCAAGCGCTTCCTCAACGGCTGGTACAGCGAGGACGCCTATTTCAATAATCCTCCCGACTACCTGGCCAACTGCACCGATGGCTGGCGCTACAACCACATCCGCACCGTGCTGGCCACCGGCGAGTGGGACATGTGCTGGCAGGACAATGAGCACATGGCTGCCATCATGCGCGGGAGCGGAATTCGCCATGAGCTGTACGTCTGGGGCGACCAGAGCTATCACGACTGGCCGTGGTGGCGCCCGATGGCGCGGGCGTATCTGGGATAGGAAAGTTGTTGTCGTCACATTTTGAACCGGCGCGGCTTCACAGGCTGCGGAAAAACTGAATCTGGTCTTCGACCGTGGAGTTGCCTCACGAAAAACGAACCCCGAAGGGTGGAATTGCCGTTAGCCCAGGACGGAGCGCAGCGGAGTCCTGGGTTTGTGGAAAAGTACCTGAGTCCCCTGGGGACGACACAGTTCTCACGCACTCACGAAGGCCGTCCCGTTCAAGAAGCCGGGAGTTTTCGCGCAGGCATTGCTTGCGCCCCCAAAGTTGTATCGTTCCGTCCGCGCAAATCGCCATTGCCCTTGCGGTTGCGAGTAGAATGGCAGCTATATCAGGATGGCGCCGTTTCCGGCGTAGTCTGGCCGTGAGCCGTTACAGGTACTGAGTCTTCATGCCATTAATCGGAAGTTTTGCATTGCTGCTGGGGCTGGGGTTCGCAGCCTATTCGTTCATTGGCGGCGCTCTCGGCTTGTACCGCAAGGACGACCGCCTGGGCGAGACTGCGCGGCGCGCCGGCATCGCCTCATGGGCCGCCGTGACAGTCGCGGGTGTGGCGCTGGTGATGGCCGCGCTGGGCAACGACTTCTCCGTCGCCTACATTCTGCACCACAGCAATCGCGACCTGCCCATTGCCTACAAGTTTGCCGCGCTGTGGTCGGGACAAGAGGGCTCGCTGCTCTTCTGGGCGTGGCTGCTCTCCAGCTATGCGCTGGTCCTGCGGCTGCGCTACAAAGTCGATCCGCAACTGTTTGCCTACGCTTCGGCAATCATCGCCGCGGTGCAAGTCTTCTTCCTGCTGCTTATCAACTTCGCCGCCAATCCCTTCGGCCTGGTCAGCGGAACAATTCCCGCCGACGGCAACGGCCTGAACCCGCTGCTGCAATATCCCGAGATGGTGATCCATCCGCCGATGCTCTATCTCGGCTACGTCGGCGTGACGGTGCCGTTCGCCTTTGCGCTGGGCGCGCTGATCATGAAGTATCCCGGCGAGAAGTGGATCCACATCACGCGTCGCTGGACCATGGTGGCGTGGCTGTTCCTGACTTGCGGCATCTTCCTGGGCGCGCATTGGGCCTACGAAGTCCTCGGCTGGGGCGGTTATTGGGGATGGGACCCGGTAGAGAACGCGTCGCTACTGCCGTGGCTAACGATGACCGCGTTTCTGCATTCGGTGATGATGCAAGAGAAGCGCGGCATGATGAAGATGTGGAACATGTGGCTGATCTTCACCACATTTCTGCTGGCCATCTTCGGGACGTTTCTGACGCGCAGTGGCGTGGTGAGTTCGGTGCACGCGTTCGCACAATCGAGCATCGGGACGTGGTTTGTGTGGTTCCTGGCGATCATCTTCTCCACCTGCGTCTTCTTCTTCGTGCGCAATCGCGAGACGCTGAAGAGTGAACACCGGCTGGAGTCGCTGGTCTCGCGCGAATCGAGCTTCCTGTTTAACAACCTCGTTCTGCTGGTGTCGTGCTTCGCCGTGCTATGGGGCACGCTGTTTCCGGTGCTGTCGGAGGCAGTGACCGGATCGAAGGTCACGGTGGGGCCGCCGTTCTTCAATCGCGTTAACGTGCCCATCGGAATATTCCTTGTGTTTCTGACCGGCGTCGGCCCGCTGCTGGCCTGGCGCCAGACGTCGCTGGACCGGGTGAAGCGCAACTTCGTGTGGCCGACGGCTATCGCGCTGCTGACTGCGATCGTGCTGCTCCTCGGCGGCATGAGGCCGTGGGAGGATTCCGCATACTTCTACTCGCTGGTGGCAATTTCGCTATCGATGTTTGTGATTGCGACGGTCAGCGGCGAATTCTGGCGGGGCGGCAGGGTTATCGCGCGGCAAACCGGCGTCAACATGTTCCAGGGCATGGTGGTCATCACCCGCCGCAACACGCGCCGCTATGGTGGATATCTGATCCACATCGGGGTGGTGTTCATAATCATCGGCTTTGCCGGCCTGCCGTTTAATGTCGATAAAGAGCAGGAGATGGGCTTCGGCGACAAGATGCAGATTGGGCATTACACGCTGGTCTGCCAGTCGTACACGCAGGACGACAAGCCGAACTACGGCAGCGAATGGGCCGTCATCGACGTCTACAAGAACGGTAAGCAGATCGCCACAATGTACCCCGAACGCCGCTTCTATAAGGCCAGCGAGCAGACGTCGACCATCGTGGCCAACCGCTCGCGTCCGAATGAAGACTTGTATCTGGTCTACACCGGGCGCAATCAGGATACAGGCAAGCCGATTATCAAGGCACACGTGAACCCGCTGGTGTTGTGGATATGGATTGGCGTGCACGTGGTGCTGATCGGGACACTCATCGCTCTGATTCCCAACATGAAGCCCGGCAAGATCACAGCGAAAGAGAAAGACCGCGCCGAGCTAGATGCGGAGCGCAGGGGCGCGGTGGGAGTGGGTGGAGACTGAAAGGCAGCGGCTAGTGGTCAGTGGCTAGTGGCTAGTTTGAAGGGCCGGAGTAATTGACTTGGCTGGTTGCTAATTGCGGCGGCCGCGGAGCGGCGGCACAAACGTGGGTCAATAAAAACTGCTCCTCTTCCGGAACACCACAATGAACTCCGGGTTTACCGGATCATGCGACCGCCCGCAAAACAATTCACCATCGTTCTCGTGATCCTGATCGTCTGTGCCACTGGCCTGCTATTCCGTCGCGCTCTGGCCTCTACTGCCCATTCTGCCACCATCGAGGTCGGTGGGCGCACTCGCGAATACCTCCTCCACCTGCCTGCCGGATACAACGGCAAGAGCCCGCTGCCGCTGGTGATCGTGTTGCATGGTGCGATGCAGGGCAATGCCAGCGCGGAGCGCATGTCGGGCATGAGCGCGCTGGCCGACAAAGAGAAGTTCGTAGCTGTCTATCCGCAAGGCACCAGCATGATGGGCAACGCGCCCACCTGGAATGCCGGCAACTGCTGCGGTTACGCGATGCAGAAGCAAGTCGATGACATCGCGTTTCTGCGCGCGCTCATCGGGAAGCTGGAGAAGGGTTACAGCATCGACGCGAAGCGTATCTACGTTACCGGCATTTCGAATGGCGGCATGATGTCGTTTCGCGTGGCTTGCGAGATGGCCGATGTGGTTGCGGCGGTGGCTCCGGTGGAAGGAGCGCAGAACGTGGATTGCAAGCCGTCGGCTCCGGTTTCGGTGATTGTGTTTCACGGCACGGCCGATCTCCTGGTGCCGTTCAACGGCGGCTCAACACCGTATCAGATCGGCCAACACCGCAGCGATACTCCGGTTGCCGACGCCGTCGCGTTCTGGGTGAAGGAGAACGGCTGTGCACCGATGCCGAAGCGCCAGGAATCGGCGGAGGTGCATGTCGACACCTACTCGGGTTGCAAGGATGGCACCGGGGTTGCGCTGTATGCCATTCAGGGCGGACATCATACGTGGCCGGGCACGTCGATCAGCCGCGTTGATCTTCCGGCGACGGACGTGATGTGGAAGTTCTTCATGCAACACCCAAAGGCGTGACGTGTAGAATGCAGCGTTCGAGTGAAGAAAACCTGAGTGATAATGAAAGTACGCGATCTCATCAGGCTGATCGAAAACGACGGTTGGACGCAGATGGCGCAACGCAGGAGCCATCGACAATTCAAGCACCAGATGAAGACCGCTAAGGTTACGGTTTCCGGTTCTCCGTCAGACGACGTACATCCGAAAACTTTGTCAAGCGTACTAAGACAGGCAGGGTTGAAAAACAGGTAAGAGGAATCGGACTTGGCAACGAAGAAGAGATTTCTTGTGGTTTACGAAGTGGGCGCTAACAATCTCAGTGGATTTCTGCCCGATCTACCGGGGGTCATCGCGACTGCGGCGAGCCTGGACGCAATGCGGAGCACAATGCGACAGGCCGCGGAATTCCACTTGGAGGGCATGGTTGCCGACGGAGACATTGCGCCTGAGCCGGTTACGACCAGCGTGGACTTCGCGGAAGAAGATCCGGAGCACGGCGTTCTATCCTGCATAGTGGAATGGCTGGAGATTATGGTTCCGCAATATCACGCTGTCGCATAAAGCTCGCGGCGGCCCTTGTCCGAACCTGCCACGCAGCGTGAATCCGGGTGAAAACCCGCTACAGGGTCAGGCACCCCCCACCCTACCCGACAAAGCCAAACTGATCTAAGCTGGTACGGGTACATTCATGGCCTCATGGTTGCTGAAGATACGTCGCGGGGAGACGCCGTTCTATCGCGGCGTCCGCAAGTTTGCGCGGCGCGTCGAATCCAGCCGTTTGCCACTGCCGCAGTTCTTCAATCCGTTTCTAGGATTCTGCTATAACGCGTGGCAAGCCGCGTCGGTTGGGCTGCATTGGTTGTGTAGCTATTTCTTCGTGGAGCCGCTGTTCCGAGGCCGCTGTGCTGCGGTGGGCAAGCGATTGCGCGTGTGGCGGCTGCCGTTCATCCTGGGGCACGCCAAGATCTACATTGGCGACGACGTAAACATCTTCGGCAAAATCGACATCTTCAGCGGACGGCTATTCGATGAACCGAAGTTGATCATCGGTAATCGCGTCGACCTGGGGCACAATGTGCTTTTTCTGGTGAACAAAGAGATTGTTCTGGAGGATGACATCAACGTCGCCTCCGGCGTGCGGTTTATGGACACAGACGCGCATCCGCGCGACGCGATGGAGCGCATCGCCGACCTGCCACCGCATGAGGACGAGGTGAAGCCCGTGCGCATTGGGCGCCGCGCCTGGATTGGGCACAATGTCTTCATCATGAAAGGTGTGACCATCGGTGAAGGCGCGATCATCGGGGTCAACAGCGTGGTGGTGAACGATATTCCGCCGTACTGTGTCGCCATGGGCAATCCCGCGCGCGTGGTGGTGAAGAACACGAAGCAGGCAGTCGCCGCTGCGCCGGCGCCATCCCTCCAGGAACAGAGATCCGAGTGAGCAGCAAGACCATCCGAGTCCTGACCCTCATCGAAAATGCGCTCGTGACGGGGCCGGCGCGGAATGTCATTGAGTTTGGAAAGATGGCTGCCACGGCTGAGGACGACTTGCCCGCTGTCGAGGTCACGATTGTCACCTATCAGCGCGGGGCCGAAGAGAGCGCGCTGGCGTTGGCGGCGCAGGACGCCGGGCTTGGCGTGAGGACGGTGGCGGAACGACGGCGGTGGGACACTCAGGTGTTTGGACGGCTGAAAAAGGTCATCGCCGAAATCAATCCAGACATCCTGGAGACGCGCAATGTGAAGTCGCACTTTTTCGTGCGCTTGCTGGGGCTGCATCGCAAATATCCGTGGATCGCGTGGAACCACGGCTATACCAGGATTAGCCGCCTGGACCGCATGTACTCCTGGCTGGACCGGTGGTCGCTGCCGAAGGCCTATCGCGTGGTCACCGTCTGCCGCCCGTTCGCCGAGCAGATCGAGCGCCTGGGCGTAGAGCGTGACCGAATCGCCATCCTGCACAATTCCGTGAAGCCGTTCGTGCGTCCGCCGGACGAGGCGGTGCAGCGGGTACGGCGCGAGCTTGGCATCGCCGAGGACGAAGCGGTGGTCCTTGCCGTCGGTCGGGTTTCGCAAGAGAAGGGTCACGCGGACTTGATTCGCGCGGCAGCCGTGCTGGAGGCGATGTCCGGCGCGCCGCGCTTTCGCGTGGTGTTGGTGGGCGACGGGCCGGAGCGGGAGCGACTGGCGCAACTGGCGTCGCAGTTGGGCATTGAGAAACGGATTGTCTTTGCTGGATTCCAGCGTGACACCAAGCCGTACTACGCGATGGCAACAGCGATGGCTGTGCCGTCGTACTCGGAGGGATCGCCCAACGTGGTGCTGGAAGCGATGGCTGCCGGTCTACCGATTGCCGCGAATGCCGTGGGCGGTGTGCCGGAGATCCTCGAAGAGAACGTCACCGGGTTGATGGTTCCACCGCACGATCTGGAAGCGATGGCGAAGGTGCTGGTGCGAATTCTTTCGGATGCGGAGTTGCGTGCTCGGCTCGGCGCGGCGGCGCGCGCGCGCACTGAATCCAGTCACACTCCTGAGGCTTATCGGCGGACGCTGGTAGAGTTCTACCAGAACACGCTGGAAAGCTTGCCTCGCTGAGGGATGTGGCGCTGCGGTAGGAGCGCCGACGGCAAAGCATCAGAGAAAAATACAGAGGCCGCCGGAGCAAAGCGGCGGCCCTGATAAGGTGCTATGCGGGGCGTCCCGGAGAACCTCAATCAATCAGTTGGATGCGAAACCCGGGACGGGTTTGCCGCCCGCCTTGCCTATATTCAGGGCAACATTTTCATTCTTCGATGCAACCCAACGTCGGACCGCCTACGCTGTTGGTTGGGGCGTAACGATTCCCCGCGGCGTCCACGGTCAACGAACTCAAGGTCCGCTGCTCCAATGCGCCCAGAATTTCCCCAATTTTGCACAGGAGTGACTCCTTTGGGCCATCCCGGCATCCGGAAAGTCTTGGCCGTTCGTCCGTTCTGTGTTGTAATTGGGTATTCATGTTTGTACTTGCTCGACTCTAAATATGCTTTTGCCGCCATTCTTAAGCATCTGGTCGCCGGACAGAATCCAGCTGCAATTCGTGTCGAATGCGCCTCAGCGCAGGCTGGGCTACGCCATCGTTCTGTTCGCGATAGCGCTGGCCGCGAGCCTGCCGGGTTTCGCAGTCACGCGTGCGGTGAGCCACACCAAAGTGCATCGCGGGCATGCCGTACTGCGGACAACGGCCTTCTTCCCCACACATCGGGGTCACTACCAGGTAGGATTGGGCCGCTGGAGTCCCATGTTCCCTGGCTCCCACGACATGCTGGTGCGCGAGAACGAAGAACTGGACCGGCTGCAATTGCCGCGCATCGCCGACGAATATGAGCTCACGCGCTACGAGCTTGCCCAGGAACTGGTGCCCGTCTCCGAAACCGACGGCCTGAAGTTCGCTCCTGACCTGGCTGAAAACCGGCACTATTGCCGCCCCTGGACACGCGAATTCCTCCAGGATTTCAGCGCCGCCTATTACGACCAGTTCCACTCCAACATTCTGATTACCTCCATGGTTCGGACGGTTGAGCAGCAACATGCTCTGCGCCGCTGGAACCGCTTCGCCGCACCGGAGTTCGGGGACACCGCTTCCACCCACCTCACCGGGGTCACCTTCGATATGTCGCGCCGCAACCTGAGCGCTGAGCAGTATGAGTGGATCCGCAGCTATCTGCTGCCGCTCCAGGCGCAGGGCATGGTCGATCCCATCGAGGAGCGTCAACCGGTCCTGCACGTCGTTGTCTACGAGAAGTACACCGGCCGCAACGATGAGAAGAGCGCCTGGTCTGAGGCCAACGAACCCACCGAGATGAACCCCTACGGCGGCGCCTCGGCCGGCGGAAACTTGCCGTAAATCTCGGTCCCTGCCGGGCTGCAATGTCGCGATGCTTGAGGCAGCGCAGGCGGTCGCGGCAAAATGATTTCGGCACAAGTCCATGCGCACTGATAACCGGCCCTCATTCGGCCGACGTGCCTCATCGAACATCTTCTGGTTGATGTTGTTGTGTGTCGCGTTGGCGATTGCTTCGCACCCTCAAACCTTGACTCCGCTGGCAGCCTTCGACGATGCCAACGGTTTTGAACCAAGCTCCCTGACGGCCGGCGCGGATGGAAACTTCTACGGGACAACCTTTCTGGGAGGGAACCTTAGCACCTGCGACTCTAATGGCTGCGGCGTGATCTTCAAGATGACGCCTGCCGGCAAACTGACCGTGATCTACAGCTTCTCCGGTCCGGACGGCATCGCCCCAGAGGCATTGGTGCAAGGCAGCGACGGAAATTTCTACGGCACGACTTTCTGCACCACCGGGACCTTTCACCTCACGACTTCTCTACCAAGCCCTGCCCTAACCTGCGGCGGCGGAACGGTCTTTAAGGTTACTCCGAGCGGCACGCTGACGACGCTGCACTACTTCAACGGCACGGATGGCGCCGCCCCCCCAAAAGGGGGGCTGATTGAAGGCAGCGACGGGAACTACTACGGTGTAGCCGGCGCTGGCGGTGCTAACAACCAAGGCACGGTCTTCAAAATCACCCCAGGCGGCACGCTGACCACGCTGTACAACTTCGCCGGTCCAGACGGCTACGGCCCTGTAGGACTGATGCAAGGCGCAGACGGGAACTTCTACGGGACGACCGTACAAGGAGGGAATTTCAGCGTCTGCGACTTCTATGGCTGTGGCACGGTTTTCAAACTCACGCCAAGCGGGACGCTGACCACGCTGCATAGCTTCACTGGTGCAGACGGCGCCTACCCTCTTGCCGCAGTAGTGCAGGGTAGTGACGGTAACTTCTATGGCACGACGTCAGCGGCAGGCGCCCACCAAACCTGTCTCCCTGAAAACTATTGTGGCACGGTTTTTAAAATTACCCCGAGCGGGACGCTGACCACGCTATACAACTTCGCCGGGCAGGACGGCGCCAGTCCGCAGGCCGCACTGCTGCCAGCCAACGACGGCAACCTCTATGGAACAACCTACATGGGCGGGTCCGTCAACTTTGGCACAGCCTTCCGCATCACCCCAAGCGGCACGCTGAACACGCTGCACCACTTTTGTACAGAACAAGGCTGCCTTGATGGTATCGGGCCGTGGGCCGGACTGGTGCAAGGACCCAACGGACTGCTATTCGGGACTGCGTCCGTGGGCGGCAACAACTCAACGTGTAACGCTCCTTATGGCTGCGGCACCGTCTTCAGTTTGACGACGCCAAGCCTGGTTGCAACAACCACGGTTTTGACGACGGCCCCTAACCCGTCGACGCCAGGGCAGAACGTTACCATGACGGGCACCGTCACGGCGCAGGATGGCTCGCTGCCAACCGGCAGCGTGTTGTTCGTTGCCAACGGCGTTGGGATCGCCATAGGCCGGCTGAACAATTCAGGTGTCGCGGTCGTCAGTTATTCAACACTGGCCATTGGCAACAATACCCTGATGGCGCTGTATCAGGGCTCACCGACCCTGGCGGAAAGTCTCTCACAGCCGATTGTGCAGGTGGTCGGCGGGCCACTCGCCAGCACCACTGCGGTGACAAGCGCGCCCAATCCTTCCACCTTCGGCCAGCAGGTGATGATCACGGCGACGGTAGGCCCCGCGGGACCGCCGTCGCCTACGGGGACGGTCGGTTTTTCCGAGAATGGAGGGGGGATTTCCGGCTGCACCGCGGTGCCGGTGAGCGCGCAAATCGCGACGTGCATCACGTCAGCGCTGCTGACAGGAACCAATGCGATCATGGCGACCTATTCCGGCGACGGCAATTACAAGGGCAGTAGCGGCATGCTGCCGCAGATGGTGAACCCGGTGCCTACGGCCGTGCAGTTCGTGCCGATGCCTCCGTGCCGGGTAGTAGATACGCGTAACTCGTACGGCAACTTCGGCGGCCCGGCGATTCAGGGCAACTCGTCGCGCGCCTTTCCGCTCTCGGAGAGCGACAACCCATGCGGCATTCCCGCGTCCGCCATTGCCTATTCGCTGAACGTCACTGTGGTGCCGATGGGTCCACTCGCCTACCTGACGATCTGGCCGACGGGCGAGGGGCAGCCGGTCGTCTCGAACTTGAATTCGCTGGATGGCCGGGTGAAGGCGAACGCGGCAATAGTGCCTGCCGGCGTACTATCAGGGTTGGTTAGCGTATTCGTGACGAATACGACCAACGTGATTCTCGACATCAATGGCTACTTTGCGCCGCCCGGCGGAACGTATCAGTTCTATCCCCTTACGCCCTGCCGCATCGTGGACACTCGCAACAACCAAGATCAAGGCATGCTTCAAGCGGGAGTGGAACGTGATTATTCAATTGCGGGAAATTGCGACGTTCCCAGCAACGCGACGGCGTACTCGCTCAACGTCACCGTCCTTCCGGCCGCTGGCGGCTTGGATTATCTGACCGTGTGGCCCAAGGGTGAGACACAACCTGTCGTCTCCACCCTTAACGACGACACCGGAACGGTCGCAGCCAATGCGGCCATCGTCCCTGCGGGCCGCGAAAACGCAACTGCCTTTTACGCTCACAGCAACAGTACCAACCTCTTGGTCGACATCGACGGCTACTTCGCTGCGCCGGGAACGGGCGGCTTGTCGTTGTATCCCGTTGCGCCCTGCCGCGTTTTGGACACCCGCCAGAACGGCGGCCAATTCATCGATGAGAAAACAGTGAATGTAGTGGGCAGCGCCTGTGCTCCGCCAGCCAATGCCGCGGCCTACGTCTTCAACGCGACCGTCGTGCCGCCGGGCTCTATGCCTTATCTCACGCTATGGCCCGACGGCGAGCAGCTGCCGGTAGTCTCGACGCTGAACGCTTACGATGGTTTCATCACGTCGAACATGGCGATCGTGCCGACCAACAACGGCTCCATCGACGCCTACGCCGCTGGACTGACGCAGCTGATTCTCGACACCTCCGGCTACTTCGCGCCTTAAGAAGCGCCACCGCAGCGCGCGTGGGTGCCCCCGCCCTTGTCGACTTCTGTTGGCGACAGGAGCCTGCCCCGAGCGCAGCCGAGGGGTGGGCTGCAAGAGATGGTTTTGCTCTACAATCGCGCTCAGCATGGTCTCGGCGCACCGCACTATTTTTCACGTTGATATGGATGCCTTCTTCGTCTCGGTCGAAGAGCTGTTCGACCCGTCCCTGAAGGGCAAGCCGGTAGTGGTCGGCGGGCGTCCCAATGAGCGGGGCGTGGTATCAGCCGCATCGTATGCCGCACGCAAGTTCGGCGTGCATTCGGCGATGCCGCTGCGGACCGCAGCCAAGCTCTGTCCGCAAGCTATCTTTGTCGATGGACATCCCGACCGCTATCGCGATTACTCCGCGAAGGTCTACGAAGTCCTGAACCGGTTCTCGCCTAAGCTGGAGATGGTCTCCATCGACGAAGCCTATGTAGACATGACTGGAACCGATCGCCTGCATGGACCGCCAATGCGCGCCGCCCACGCGCTTCACCTGGCGATGAAGCATGACACGCAACTGAATTGCTCCATCGGGATTGGCACCTCGCGTCTGGTAGCGAAAGTCTGCTCCGACCAGGCCAAGCCCAACGGCGTGCTCTGGATTGTGCCCGGCGGGGAAGTCGATTTTCTCGCGCCGCTCGATGTGCGCAAGATTCCCGGCGTCGGCAAAGTTATGGAGCAGCGGCTGAAAGACCAAGGCATCGTCAAGGTGGGCGATCTGGCGTCGCGCGACGAACGCTGGCTGGAACGGAATTTTGGTGCACTGGGGCTCGCGCTGTCCGGCAAAGCGCGCGGCCGCGACGCCGGCGCGTGGTTCGATGCTGACATAGGCGCCAACGAAGGACCGCGCTCCATCAGCCACGAGCATACCTTCTCGCACGACACCAGCGATGCGCAACAGTTGGAATCAACTTTGGCGCGTCTTTCCGAGATGGTCTGCCGCCGCCTGCGCGAGCAGAAACTGCACGCCCGCACGCTGCAACTGAAGCTGCGCAATACGGCTTTTCAAACCATCACCCGGGCTCATACCTTTGAGCAGCCCACTTCGGTCGATTCCGAAGTATTTGCCGCGATCCGCCAGCTCTTTCGCGCCAACTGGAAAGGCGATGCGATTCGCCTGCTGGGCGTTCATGCCTCGCATTTCGAGGATGAAAGCGAGCAGATTGGCCTGGTCGGGCACCGCGCCCACGAGAAGTGGACCCAGGCACTCTCTGCCGCCGACCGCCTCCGCGAGAAGTACGGTGAGAACGCTATTTCGCTCGCAACCGGCATGAAGGCCCGCTTCCGCGAGCGCACCCATGAAAACCCGGCTGGCCTGCCGGGAAAGAAAAAAGGAAATACAGAAGGCTAGGACTTCTCCAAGTTAGGCTCCCGCTAGGTGGCCACTTTTGTAGCAACGCGCGGCTCTAGTTGGTTTGTATCAGGGCGCAACTTTAGTCGTGCCGAACAGCGGCAATAATTAGGATTGGGGCTTTAGCCCCGGCAAGAGATGCTTCATCAGGGGCTGAAGCCCAACCTCGAATAGCGATCTGTCGGCACGGCTGAAGCCGCGCCCTGATACAAAGCAGCCCATGAAATCGTGAAGTAACTACCGGCTCCGCCGTCACGTTGCCACGTGAGGCATCGCACATCCAGACTTGCCCAAACAGATTATTGATAGAAGTACCTGTAATCTTCGCCAACCTTCTGGAGACTCCACTGTGACCGGGACCCTGATCATTGGATACGGAAATCTGTTACGCGGTGACGATGCCGTGGGATGTCATGCGGCACACCAACTCGAACAGCATTACCACGATGATCCCGAGGTGGAAGTAATAGGCACTCAGCAACTCACTCCAGAAATGGCGGAGGACGTTTCGCGCTGCGGCTTTGTGCTGTTTCTCGACGCCGCGTCGGCAGAGAAGCCGGGAACGATTCGCCAGACCCGCGTCCTGCCAGGCAACGCTCCAGGCGGCCTCACCCACCAGCTGACACCATCCTCTTTGCTTTCGGCCGCGCAGCAGCTTTACGGCGATGCGCCGGAAGCGATCTGCATTACGCTTGATGGCTGGTCGTTCGAAGTTGGCAACCGGCTATCTGACGGCGCACGGCTCCGCTTGCCGCAGTTGGTTCACCAAGCGCAAAAGGTAGTGGAAAGTTGTCGTCCGTAGTGTTAGCGGCAGGCGAGATTCTTGAATGGGGCCAACGTCGGTGAGCTTGGTCAGCCAGCTTCCTTACGCGCCGACCAGCTTTTCCAGGACCGACTTGTTGCGAATGGTAAGAGTAGAGCCTTTGAGGACAGCAACCTGACGCTTGCGGAAGTCCGCCAGGACGCGCGTCACGGTCTCGCGTGAGGTACCGATGATCTGCGCGATCTCTTCATGGGTCAGCGCCAGCTTGACCTTGGGTTCGGGCTGGTCATGGGTGGTTGCGGTCCACTCCAGCAGCAGGCGGGCCAGGCGCTCCGGAGCGGAGTGCGAAAGCCCCAGGCTGCGGATCTGCTGATAGGCGCTCTGGCAGTCTTTGCTCAAGTGCTGGGCCGCCTTCAGGCACGCGTCGCCATGTTTCTGCAAGAAGTTCAGGAAGTCGTCACGCTTGACGAAATTCAACTGGCAGGGCTGGCCGGTTTCCGCCGTGATCTCGTAGGGCGTGCCGGAGACGGTGGCGTGCATTCCCAGCACTTCGCCGGGTTGCGCAATTTTCAGGATGAGAGTCTTGCCTTCGGCGGAAGTAGTGGAGAGCTTCACCCGGCCTTTGCACAGCATGTAGATACCGCGCGGCGACTGACCTTCCACAAACAGCACTGCACCCGCGGGATAGGCCGCGGAATACTTGATCCGGTCGAACGCTTCCAGCGCGGTCTTGGGCAGAGAGCAAAAGAAACTGTCGCTACGGAGTTTGCAGATTACACAATTTTCAACCAGCTCAAAGCCGTAAGGTGATCCCACATGCCCTCCGACGTTACTTTCCATGCTATCACCTTGGGCGTCTTTCACATCCCCCATAAGTAGGATTCCCTCTTATTGTCCAGGCTGGCAACATTGACCTCTGGAAAGGCCTGCTGCCGGGTTGGGGCGGGCCGGCAGGGGAAGTGCGGGAGACGGGAATCACGGCTGGCAAACAGGTGTGTGGTGATGCAGGTCACATGCGCCCGTATCTCAGGTCACAGACCGCGGCCAGTGGGGCGAAGGACAATCCCGTCCACAACGGCTCAACAAAGGCGGGAAGCGAGGTCTTGCGACTTCTGCCTGTCGGGCTTGGCTAACGAACGCTCGTTCGACAGCCGGGCAGTCAGAATGCAAGTTCTGGCTGGCGCAAGCACCCGTCAGGAGAAGCCCGGACCACTCTCCTCTACCCCATGTCGCTTCCCGCCAACGGTCCTGTACCCCGCTCGGTCCTGCCCAGACCAGGCTAGTAGATTTGGTAGCTCGAAACTGTGGGAGGTCAACTCGCCGATAGATAGCCGGGCCCCGGGGCAATTTCTGCAAGACCTTCTCACGCGGACAGCGGAACCAGTTCCAGGCCCTGAATACCCTGATTGACGACGACGGAGCCCAGCGCTCATCTCTCGGCGCTGGCTAAAGGAGATAGGAAATGGCGATAGCAACGCAGTCGGCCGGATCGGTTGAGATCGGTGACACTGGATTGAACCGTTGGTGGCGTGTTGTTGGCGGCATGATGATGAATCTTGCCTTGGGCACGCTCTATGCCTGGAGCGTTTTTGTAGCTCCCTTGGAGAAAGAGTTCCACTGGAAACGCGCGGATACCTCCACCATCTTCACCATCGCCGTGGCGGTGTTTGCTCTCACGTTTGTTGTTGCCGGGCGCTTGCAGGACAAGTTGGGGCCCTTCTGGATCTCGCTCACCGGCGGTGTGCTGGTGAGTATCGGCTTCTTCCTGTGCGCTTACACCACCAGCCTCATGTACCTGTTTATTTGTTTCGGCGTGATTGGAGGCTTAGGCAACGGCTTCGGCTACTCCACGCCGATTCCGGTCATGTCCAAATGGTTTCCGGACAAGCGCGGTCTCGCGGTGGGATTGGCGGTCGGTGGTTATGGAGCTGGGTCAGCCATCTTTGGGCCCTTGTCCGCCAGCTACCTGATCCCGAACTTCGGCTGGCGCACCACCTTCCAGATCCTGGGAGCAATCTTCCTGGTGATGACCGTGATTGGCGCATTCCTGTTGAAGAACCCTCCCGCCGGTTACAAGCCTGCGGGCTGGACGCCGGCCGCGAGTTCCAAAGCTGCGGCGACCACCTACGATTTCTCGCCGGGCGAGACGCTACGCACGCCGACCTTTTACTTCATGTGGCTGGCCTACGCACTCGGTTGCACGGCCGGGCTGATGGTCATCAGCCAGTTGGTGCCTTTCGCCAAGAGTGTGGGCATCCCCAGCACCATGCTGGCTTCTCTCGGTCTGGTGGTAGGAGCCGTCGGCAACGCTTCCGGACGTATTCTCTCCGGCTGGATGTCAGACCACCTGGGCCGCATCAATGTGCTGCGCCTGATGATCGGCATCTCGATGGTCTCGATGCCCATTCTTTATGCCGTGGGTGGCAACGTCGTGGGCCTTTTCGTGATGCTCTTCATCGTGTACTGGTGCTATGGCACGCAGTTGTCCGTAAATGGCGCAGCCGCTGCCGATTTCTGGGGCACGAAGAATGCCGGAATTAACTACGGGATGCTATTTACTGCGTGGGGCGTGGCTGGCCTTCTCGGCGGCCGCATCGGCGGCAAGCTGTTCGACAAGTATCACAATTACCAGATGGCGTTTTACACGGCTGCGGTGCTGGCGTTGATTGCGCTGGTTGCCGAGTGCCTGGCAAAGCGTCCGAAGCACGTTTGATGGGCTTTCTTGGGCCGGAACTCATAAGGGATCCGGCCCAAACGTTTTTGGGCATCACACGTTTATCTGACTTCATAGACTCGTAAGGAGTGTCCTCATCATGGGTACCGTGACCAAGTTAGCGGAAGCAGTGGAAGTGACGAAGGCGGCAAACGCCATCGACGAATATCCCGCACCGGCAATCGTGAAGGAGCAAGCGCTGCTGAAAGACTGGCCCGCCGAGCGGGAGCGCTTTCGGCGCGATCCCGATGCCTTCTGGGCAGAAGCCGCCCGGCAGTTCGTGTGGAGCAAGCCGTGGAACAAGGTCTTCGAGTGGGACGGCATTCATCACCAATGGTTCACGGGAGCCCGGACCAACATCACGGTCAACGCGCTCGACCGTCATGCCAACTCTGAAAACGCCAACCGGGCTGCGTTCATCTGGCTGGGCGAAGATGGCACGGAGCGCATCTTTACCTACCGCCAGCTGTATCGCGACGTGTGCCGCTTCGCCAACGGATTGAAGTCGCTGGGAGTAAAGAAGGGGGACCGCGTCGTCATCTACATGCCTCTGACGGTAGAGGGCGCCATCTCGATGCTGGCGTGCGCGCGCATCGGAGCGATTCACTCGGTGGTGTACGCGGGCCTGGGACACACCTCGCTACGCGATCGCATTGAGGATGCGCAGGCCAAGGTCGTAATCGTCGGTGACGCAGGCTTCCGCCGCGGCAAACCGGTTGCCCTGAAGTGCATTGTGGATGAGGCGCTCGACGGCCTGGAGACGGTGGAGAAAGTTGTCGTCTTCACCCGCGATCCCAAGGCATTCGCGCCGGCCAGCGCTCGCGAAGTTGATTTTCGCGAGTTGATGAAGTTCTCCCCCGACTGTCCCGCCGAAGACATGGATGCGGAAGATCCATTGTTCATCCTGTACACCTCGGGCACGACCGGCAAGCCGAAAGGCGTGGTCCATGTGCACGGCGGTTTCATGGTGGGCACAACCTATTATCTGAAATCCTTCTTCGACGTCGGCGAGCGCGACCTGTTCTGGTGCACGTCGGACATTGGCTGGATTGTCGGTCACTCCTATATTGTTTACGCGCCGCTGTGCGCGGGCGTCACCACGCTTTTCCGCGAAGGCGCAATCGATTACCCCGATCCGTCCATCGCCTGGCAGATTGTGGAGAAGTACGGCGTCACCAAGATGTTCACTGCGCCTACGGCGCTGCGGATGTTCATGCGCTACGGCGAGGCCCTGCCACAGAAACACGATCTCACCAGCCTGCGGGTTATCGCCTGCGCAGGCGAGCCGCTGAATCCCGAGGCCTGGCGCTGGGCGCAGACCTACCTTGCCGGCGACGGCAAGTGGGGCTACGTGGTCGATAACTGGTGGCAGACCGAACTCGGCGGCCCTGCGCTGGGAACGCCGGTAACGATGCCGATGCGGCCCGGAAAAGCTGGACTGGCTCTGCCTGGCTGTGAAGCCGACGTGGTAGACATTAGCGGCAAGTCCGTGGCCCCTGGCGTTAGCGGTCGGCTGATTCTGAAGGGCCCGTTCCCGCAGTTCATGCGGACCATTTGGAACGACCCCGCCCGCTTCGAAAAGGACTGGCTGGAACTGCCGGGCTGCTACATCACCGGCGACCTGGCCATGAAAGACGAGGACGGCTACATCTCCGTGATTGGCCGCGCCGACGACGTGCTGAATGTTGCGGGACATCGCATTGGGACGGCCGAAGTGGAGAGCGCTCTGGTCTCGCATCCCGCAATTGCCGAAGCTGCAGCCATCGGGATTCCCGACCCGTTGAAGGGCGAGGCCATTGTGGCGTTCGTGCAATTGCGCGCTGGCCATCAGGCGTCGGACACGCTACTGGCGAGCCTGATCGATCACGTCAGGCGCGAGATGGGTCCGATTGCAACGCCCTCGTCCATCAAGTTCGTGGCTGCATTGCCCAAGACGCGATCGGGAAAGATCATGCGGCGCCTGCTCAAGGCACAAGAGACAGGGACCGAGATCGGCGATCTGTCGACGCTGGAGCAGTGAAGCTGCGGAGAAATGCCGGCAGCGGTTGGCCCGACGCGGTACAGTATTAGCGCAAATTTTACGATCAAATCAGTATTCAAGGAGTGACTTGATATGGCTCGAACCCCTCAGCAGCAGAATCCGGTGGCGCAAACCAGCGAAGCTCAGATCGCAGTCCATTGGCGGGAAGAAGAATACTATTATCCCTCCGCGAAATTCATCGGGCAGGCAAATCTATCCGATCCCGACGTCAACGAACGTTTCAGCGAGAAAAATTTCCCGGAGTGCTTCCGCGAATATGCCGATCTGTTGAGCTGGGACCAGTACTGGCACACCACGCTCGACACCAGCGATCCACCATTCTGGAAATGGTTCGTAGGCGGCAAGCTGAACGCCTCGTATAACTGCGTGGACCGGCATCTCGACAAGTACAAGAACAAAGCGGCCCTCATCTTTGTTCCCGAGCCGGAGTCCGAGGCGACCATATCCGTTACCTACCGCGAACTGTACGTGAAAGTGAATGAATTTGCGGCCCTGCTGCGCGAGTTCTGCGGCCTGAAAGCCGGAGATCGCGTCACCATTCATATGCCTATGGTTCCCGAGCTGCCGATTACCATGCTGGCGTGTGCTCGCCTGGGCGTCATCCACTCGGTGGTGTTTGGAGGCTTCAGCGGCGAGGCTTGCGGCATGCGCGCTGCCGATTCCGGCAGCCAGGTGCTGATCACCATGGATGGCTACTATCGCAATGGCAAGATGCTGGACCACAAAGCCGGCGCCGATATCGCGCTGGAAATGGCCAAGAAGGAAGGCACCACGGTAGAAAAGGTGCTGGTCTGGAGACGTCATGCCGGCCAGAGTGCGACTGCTTCGCCGTTTGTAGAAGGGCGCGATTTCTGGGTTGACCAGATACTGCCCAACTATTCGGGTGTAATCGTACCTCCGGTTCCCATGGATGCGGAAGCGCCGCTGTTTCTTATGTACACCAGCGGCAGCACGGGAAAGCCGAAAGGATGTCAACACCGCACGGGCGGCTACCTCAGCTATGTGACCGGTTGTTCCAAATACATCCAGGACATCCATCCCACTGATGTGTACTGGTGCATGGCCGACATCGGCTGGATTACCGGCCATTCGTTCATCGTCTACGGACCCTTAGCGCTGGCGGCAACCAGCGTCCTCTACGAAGGGGTGCCAACCTATCCTGACGCCGGCAGAGTATGGAGAATCGCCGAGCGCCTGGACGTCAACATCTTCCACACCTCGCCCACGGCCATCCGCATGTTGCGCAAATCGGGTCACGATGAACCCAGCAAGTACAACTATCACTTCAAGCACATGACCACGGTGGGAGAACCCATCGAGCCAGAGGTTTGGCGCTGGTATTACGAAACGGTGGGCAAGGGCGAGGCCGTAATTGTGGACACCTGGTGGCAAACCGAGAACGGCGGATTCCTGTGTACGACCAAGCCGGCACTCGACCCCATGAAGCCAGGCAGCGCGGGCCCGGGTATGCCGGGCATCTATCCCATCATCATCGATGAATTGGGAGAGGAAGTGCACGCCGGTTCGGGCAAGGCTGGGAACATTTGCATTCGGAACCCCTGGCCCGGAATCATGCAAACCATTTGGGGCGATCGCGAGCGCTTCGTCTCCCAGTACTACGCCAAGTACTGCAAGAATAAAGACAGCAAGAACTGGCAAGACTGGCCCTACTTTGCTGCCGACGGCGCGGTGCTGGCGGTGGACGGCTATTTCCGGATTCTGGGACGCGTCGATGACGTTATCAACGTCGCCGGCCATCGCCTGGGCACCAAGGAAATCGAGTCGGCGTGCCTGACGATCCCCGAGGTAGCGGAAGCCGCAGTGGTGCCGGTGGTGGACGAGATCAAAGGCCGCGTGCCCGAGGTCTATATCGTCCTTCAGCCCGACATACTCCAGCCTCAGCATCAGGAGATCCTGGAAAAAGTCAATCACGTTATTGAAACCATGATCGGCAAGATTGCCCGCCCGCGCCGGATCCTGATTGTTCCGGACATGCCAAAAACCCGCTCCGGCAAACTGATGCGCCGTGTCCTGGCAGCCCTTTCCAACAACATGAACACCGGAGATATCACGACGCTGGCTAATCCCGACGTGGTGGAAAGTGTCCGGGTCATGGTCCAGGGCAAGGAAAAGGTGGAACTGCAAGACGGACCGGAAGACCTGAAACAATTTGGAGCTAACGAATAAGCGTAGACCCGATTTCGCGAGAGAGACGGTCAACGGGACGGGGCGCATCATGCGCCCCGTTTACGCTTGTTAATCCTCGGCCAAGCAACGCCACATTCCACACATCTTCATATCGCAACAAGGAAGGAAACCACCAGTGACCCTGCACCAAGTCCTACCAAAACTCGTCTCCTCCGCGATCGCCGGCGCGCTGCTGCTCGGTGTCGCTGTGCAGTCCGCGCAGGCTTGCACTGGCATCCGTATCGTCGCGGAGGACGGCACCGTTGTTCGCGGCCGGACCATGGAATTTGCCATCGACATCCACTCCGACGTAATCATGATTCCGCGCGGTTATGTGCGGGTTGGAACCACTCCTGACGGCAAGGAAGGGCTCAAGTGGAAGGCAAAGTACGCTAGCCTGGGTGCAAACGGCGTCGGACTGCCTTACCTGTTTGACGGGCTTAATGAGAAGGGCCTTGCCGTCGGCACCTTCTATTTCCCTGGCTCCGCCGAGTACATGCCATACCAGGCGAGCGATGCTGGCAAGAGCGTCGCTGAATGGCAAGTGGGTTCGTGGATGCTGGAGAACTTCGCTACCGTCGACGAAGTCCGGGGAAACATCGGCAGAATCGTTGTGCCGACCGTCGTCTTCCCGGCCTGGGGATTCGCGCCTCCGGTCCACTACGTGGTGTACGACGCTTCCGGCGACAGCATCGTCGTGGAGTACACCGGCGGCAAACTCCACGTCTACGACAACCCGTTGGGAGTGGTCACCAACTCGCCCGCCTTCGATTGGCAAATGACCAACCTGCGCAACTATGTGAATTTCTCCATGACCAACGTTCCTCCCGTGAAACTTGGGTCGGTCACGCTCGAGCCCTTCGGTCAAGGGTCGGGAATGCTCGGGATACCGGGAGACTTCACGCCGCCGTCGCGGTTTGTGCGTGCGGTCGCGTTCAGCCACTCCGTCCTGCCATCGCAGAACGGGGACGATGCCGTGCTGGAGACCTTCCACGTCCTGAACCAGTTTGATATTCCCAAGGGCGCGGCCCGCGAACATCAGAAGGATGAGCACGGTAACATCCAGGCCGACTATACGATTTGGACTGATGCCACCGATCTGAAGGCCAAGCGGTTCTATTTCCGCACTTACGAGAACAGCCGGATTCGAATGGTTGACCTCACCAGGATGAATCTCGACGGAACGGACATCGTCACCATCTCGATGAAGGGCGGAGAAGACATCCAATCCCTTACCCCGTAGGGGGCTAACCCATAATTCGTTGACCGGACGGGGCGCGCCATGCGCCCCGTTGCTTTTACGTCAGCATACCGCTCGCTCGTGGCAAGATGGCGTAGATCAGGCAGTCGGAGTTTCGGAGCTCACGCTTGCCAGCGTCTCCGCAACTTCATTACTGCTATTACTCGCTTGTCCGATGGTCTGCTTCTCTTCTATGCGAAGCAGTTCCCCGTTCACTTGATCCAGCAGATCGCGCTTCATCCGCTGGAATTGGGCCAGGAATTTCCCGGCCTGCGCTGCGACCTGGGGCAGCTTCCTGGGTCCGAGAACTACGAGCGCGAGGAATAGTATGAATAGTATGTCGGGCATAAGCTAAGCCTCAATGCAGGCCCCCGTCTTTCGAATCCGCGAGGAATTACCCCCGTACAGTTTCTTTTTCCTGTTCCGTTGGCGGTACGCTGTTGTCTTTCTCTCTCATCGAGTCTTTGAAGCTTCGAATGCCGTCGCCGAGACCCCTGCCAAGTTCCGGCAATTTCTTCGGCCCGAATACGAGCAGGGCGATGAAAAGAACCACTAACAGATGCATAGGTTGAAACAAACCTTCGAACATACGGCCTCCTTGATGGAACGAATGAAGTACGTAAAGAACAGGATCTTGGATTTATCTGGCAAGGATGGAATCATCGTCAGTCTCTAATGACCCTGTCCTCGGTTGGTGGCGCCGATGCCTGGTTTGACAATCGCCGCCACCGTCTTGTTAGTGCCGCCGAGCTCACAGTTGGCGGGTGGCTGCATCAGCCGCGGTTGCCAGCTGACCGACGAAACTAAGGAACTCGCTCGACTGACCAATGAACAGCCCATCGGCCGTGAAGCTTTTTATCGCCGCCACCGCGCCGGCAAACTTGTCGTCGCTCGGTCGAATTACCGCGCAGTTCGGCAAATCCGGGCTGATGAATTCGCACGGCACAGGAAAGATGAGGCTAGGCTGAATCAACGGGTTGAGCGGGCTGAAGAAGTTGGGGAACTTCAGGCCGGATATGGGATCTGCAAACGGCGCCACCGGAGCTTGCACTCCGTTGCCGGAAAAATCAACCCACTCCAGGAAGTGGGCGATCTCGTCGCCGCCAATGCCCAATGTGATCTTCAACACCTCCAGGCTGCTGACTTTCTGGCTCAGCGTTGCATAGAGACTCGAGCCGCCTTGCTCGATATAGCCGAAGTGAAAGGCGGCGACATTGGCGATGGCCTGAATGTGAACGTTGCCGGGAATGCTGGTCGCGTTCTGAAAAGGGGGACCGTCGAAGTCGGCGTCGGTCCGAGGAATGGCGGTGACCCCGTTTAGAGTGATGGCCTGGGGAAACGTTGCGCCGAAGTCGGGATTGGTGGTGCTGCGATAGCGGACGTACCAACTGGTGTCGACATTGAGTTGCATCAGGTTGGTAAGCCGTCCAATGTTGGCGGCCGGACTGGCTTTGCTACCCTGCAACGTGCGGAACTTGTCGAGGTTGACAGGATCGGCGCCCTTCGATTCCAGATAGGCATTCAAGAAGGCGGCGTGGCTTTTTTCGTCCAGCGTATTGCTGGAGATATATTGCGGCGCATCCCCATCAAGATTCGACAAAGCGATCTGATAGTTGTTCAGCGATTGGTTCGGATCTACCTCGATGGGCGGATTGGTGCCGATACCGCCCAGTTCGGCGTATTGCTGCCAGAGATCGCTCTCGATGAGCTCGGCCGCCGCCAGGAATTGGAGAATGGCGATGTCGCCTTGCGTAAGAGGGCCCCTCGACCCCTGACCAAAAGCAGCTAAGCCATGGGTCAAGAGTCCAGCACCTACGGTGGCAGCCCCGGCCGCCATGGCCCCGTTTTTCATGAACGACCGGCGATTTACCGGCCGAGTCAGCATGTCTTCGATGTTTTTCATAACCGTTCCTCTCTCGTCCATAACCTTGCTTGGCTGGACTGTGTAGTTGAAGGTAACGGCGCCCGAAGAGGCACTTGTCATGGAGATGTGGAAGTAATGTCACCTCTCTGTGAATTCGTCAGAGGTCATTACTGGTGGAAATAGTGTCTATAAGGAAAGGCTTGATTTTATTGCGGATTGTGCCCGGCTAATTAGGCAGTATAGGTTCAACAGGCAAACGTTAACCTATTTTTTACCATCTTGTTGAATCTCTACGGGCATTTCAATCATCGGCCTGCCCATGCGCGCGGCTTCTTCGGGAGAGATGCCGGCCATCTGCATGCGGCGGTTCTGGATTTCGCGCAACTCGGCCAGAACTCCGCGCTCCTGCTCGACGTACTCTTCCTCGGTGATGGAGCCTTCTTCCAGCAGGGTCTGCAATTCCAGCAGGCGTTCCTTGATCGGCGTGTCGTCGGTGTACTGCTCTTCGGCAGCGCGCGCCAGCGTGCGCATGATGAATTGGAAGCCGGCGATGGGTGAGAGCAACAGATCGTCGATAAGGAGCATGGGGAGTTTCAAACCTTCATGAGCCAGCGATATCTGCTTTTTGAGCATATCCCAAAACAGCAGATCCCTCGGCGGCTGAAGCCGCCTCGTGATGACAATTCCACTTTACCCAGTGCTGCTGGGCTCGAGTTTCAGCCTGATGTTGACAAAGTTGTACGGCGGCCAGGGGCCAGTGTACTTGAAATTCAAGCGTTCCCCGAATTTCCTGGCCACCCGGTTGACGGCGGCATCGAACTCGGCTTCGCGCTCGCGCTCCAGCAGGAAAGCCGCGTTCATGATCATCTTGTCGCCGATCGGCTTGTTGTCGCGCGAGGCGACACAAATGGCGCGCAAGGTTTCGTAAATCTCGCGAACGTACTCGGCCGACTGTTCCTCCAGCGCCTTGTCGATCATGCGGCCCAGTTGCATGCGGGCAAAATAGGTCGACTGCAAATGCTTGCGGGTAATCTCCTGGTGGAAGCGGTGGATCTCGTCGTGCTCGCGTTGCAGTTCCTCGACGATGTGATCGCGGTCCCAGGTCACCTTCAATCCGAACTCCACTTTCCCGGCCATCTGCTTCAGCACGTCCTTCACGGAAGGATAGATGCTGCGCAACACTTCGCGAATGTCGTCGTCGGTGCGGAACACGGTGCCGAAGCTCATGGGGATGATGGTGTGAGCTTTCATCACGGTCTCGATGACGTGCTCGTGGGCCAGGGCGTTCTCGCGGGTGGGATCGAAGATGAAGACCGGCGTGCGGCTGACCACGGCGGCGATGTCGCCATGAGTGACGACGTACACCATCTCGCCGCTGCCGCCGATACCCATGCGGCCAAACGTTACCGGCTCCCTGGACTGGATGATGCCATAGACGTAGCGGCCCTCCTGGCGCACATCGGGCACCGGAATCGGTCCCGTCGGAAAATCGTTGGCTGGCGCCGATACAGGCTCACGAGCAACCGCCGGCACAGGAACCGGGATCCCGGGAGAACGCCCCTTTTGCGCCTGCTGGGGTGCAGGGACCATGGCGATGCGCTGGGACTTCGAGGTTTGCTTTTTTGCGGACTTGGTTTTTGTAGCCGCCGATGTCTTAACCGACCGCCTTGTGCTGCTCATAGTTCTCCTTCAACAATCCAGAAATCGTTTCCAGCAGTTCCTTGATGTCAATCGGCTTGAACAGCACGGGGATGCCAAGTTCCCTGGCGCGATCATTGGCCTCCGCCGTGGCATATCCGGTGAGGAGCACGCTGGGCATGTGCGGACTCTTTTCGTGGGCGAAGTCGATGACGTCGAAGCCGTTCTTCTGCTTCTCCAGCGACAGATCGCACAGCAGCAGATCGACCTCCTTCCCCGAAAGTACTTCGCGAGCTTCGTCCGAAGATAGGGCGGCGCTAACCTCGTAGCCTTGCTGCTGCAGGATGAGCCGGTAGGTCACTAAGACGTTGGGCTCATCGTCGACCACAAGGATATGCGACTTATGTTTCATGCAAGCACCTGATCATCATTGCGAAGCTGGAATCTCAATGGCGAAAACCGTTCCCTTACCCACGGTACTGCGCACCCGAAGTTTGCCGCCATGGTTCTCGATGATTCCTTTCACAATCCACAGTCCCAAGCCTGTTCCCCGTTCTCCCTTGGTGGTGACGAAGGGTTCGAACATGGAATGCAGCAGGTTCTGGGAGATGCCGCAACCGGAGTCCGCGACCACAATGCGGATGACCTCGCGCACGTCGTCCTTGCGGACCAAGCGGGTCCGCACGCGCAACGCGCCACCCTGCCCCATGCTGTCCTTGGCGTTCACCACCAGGTTCGATAAGACCTGGCGAATCTGGTCGGCCGAGCCCAGGGCAGGGGGTAGCTTACCCAGTTCTATTTCCACCCGGATGCCGGTCCGCTCAAGTTGCCGGGTAAACAGCAGCAACGTATCTTCCACCACGCTGTTGACGTCGAAGTTGCCGACCTGCTCGGTGTTGCGATAGAGACCAAGCATCTGGCGGACGATGCGCGCCACGCGCTCGGTTTCCGACTTCAGAATCTCGTACACCGGCGAAGCATCAGGCTCGATCTTGTCGGTCAGCAGGAAGATGCAGTTCTTGATCGCCTCCATCGGGTTGTTGACCTCGTGGGCGATGGTCCCGGCCAGGCGACCGGCCACGGCGAACTTCTCCATCTCAAGCATGCGCCGCTCCATCTTCAACTGCTCCAGGCGGCGCACCGCGCTTAAGTCGCGCAACACGGTGACGGTGTAAGCCACCAGGCCGCGCTCGTCGTAAATCTTGCCGGAGCGCGCATCGTATTCCACCTCTTGATAGGTTTCCGGATGGGTGAGCTGGATAGGAGCACTCTCGCGATCGGAAAACGAATAGGTGAACTGCGTGATATAGGCGTCCAGGGTGGCCTGGTTGCGAATGTTGAGGGCGGTGCGGCCCTGTTCAGAACCGAATAGCTCCTGGGCGCGAGGATCAAGCAGGGCGACTTTGGCATCGCGATCGCAAACCACAATGGGATCGCCAACGTTCTCGATGACCAAATTCAAGCGGTCGCGGTCCTGGCGTACGACTTCCTCAGCCTGGCGCAGCTTATCGTAGTTGGAGCGCAGTTCGTCATCCGCGCGCCGCAGGTCGGTCACATCGCGCAAGACGCTCACCATGCCGGTACGGCGTCCATCGGAGGCGAAGCTGGGGGCCGACACCGCTTCGAACAAGACTTCGTCGCCTTCAATCGCGTCCACCAAAGTCATATCGCGCGAGGAGTCAGTGCCTGAAACGGCCATTGAGGACAAGGCCGCCGAGAACAGCAGATTATTCAGCTCGACCGCCCGCACCCGGCCTTCACTGACATCCTCGGGCAGGCGGAAGTAACGTTCCGCGGCCTTGTTCTGGGTGATGACGCGGTGCTGCGGATCGGTGAGGATGACCGGGTCGGTCATGCTCTCCATCACCGTCTGCATCTGGGTGATGATGGTTTCCATGTCGACCATACGGTTGTGATAGTGCTCAACCTTAAAGAGGCGCGACAGGTACCGGTTGGCCAACTCAATGAGCGAACGCAATCCGGCGATATCTGCCGCCGTGGCGTTGGGATTTACTTCGACGACCACGACGGCGGCGTAGGCCCGCATCTCGCAGATGCCGCAAACCTGTTCCTGCAACTGCAAGCGGAGTCGCGCATGAAAGTTTTCTACCGCAATGCACTTGCGACCGCGGGCACGGTCGGCTTCCCAGCAGGCCATCCGGTTACGGTAAATCAGCGGGTAATAGTAGTAGCTGGGGGTACGCTTGGCGCGGCCGCGCACCAGTTCCGGCTGTTGGGTGTGGAGTATGCGCACCAGCGGAGTTTCCACGGCGAACAGCGAGCTGCGGAAACGTTGCACCACGTTCCTGGGGCAGTTCAGCGAGGCGACTGGGGTGATCTCAGAGGTCTCGAAATCAACTTTGGCGACCAACGCCCGGGGATGACCCAGGGCAACGATCTCCTCCAGCAAGACGGGAAAAATTTCCTCGCTGCGCTCCATTCCGAGCAAGCGCAGGGCGGAACGGCGGTTCCGCCCGGTCACATCGGGACTCGCGGGGGGCACACGCATCTGCGGGGAAGCCACAGCAAGCTCTCCTGGGTATGAGCTCCGCTAGCGGACGGCAGCGCGCCGCGCGCGGGCTGGTCGCCGCGTCGTTTCCACAGTGGTAATTTCCTCTTCCTCGCCGGCACCCAACTGCGGACGCGATACCAGTCCGGTGAGTCCGACGGCGTCGGCGTACTTCAGATAGGTATCAATGGAAGCCACCACGATGCGCGCCTCCACCGTAATGAGGTCGATGCCCACGAGCGAAATACGCACCCAGGCGTCGATCACGATGCCCTTGTCCAGGACCCGGTCGAGTACATCAATCAGACTTGAGCCGCCCGAAACTCTTTCCACAGCCATTGCAGATCCTCCTGCCGATCTTTATCTCTGAGTCCTTAGGCTTGCGTCAGGTTTTCTTTCTTTTCTTGGAGACCTTCTTAACGACCTTGGCTAACTTGGCGGGCGCGCGGGGCGCTCGCAACTCGGCTCCCGGTCCGGCTCGTGGCAAACGGGTGCGATGTGCCTCGGGGAGGCCAGCGGGGTGGGTAAGGTTAGGATCGAACTTCCACCAGTTCAGCCCAATCTCCTCGGCCTTATCGACCGAACAGACCAGAAGGCGAATGCGGATGGTCAGCAGTTCCACATTGGCGAGCGATACTCGAATATCGCCGGCAATCACCAATCCCTTGTCCAAGACCCGGTCAAGGATGTCGAGCAAATTCGCTGTTCCCGAGACGGTCGGTACACGTTCCATGATTGTTCTTCAGAAAAAAGAGAGTGCGTTGCAGGCCGGAATTGCCTCGTTCCATCCCGCTCCCGCATTCGGCAGGACGGAGACCCCGCTGCGACACAAGGGCGTATCCTAGCGGACACGGAGCACACTGTCAATTTGCTCCGGCTGCATTCCCAACGAAGGTGGCGGCCAGTTGACGCGAGTCGATTTTCTCCATCAAGTTAGATGCATGCGGGTTGCCTGGACAGGGTGCTTCTGGCTCGAAACAGCAAATATTTGTTGCGGCGGGGAAGTCCGGATTTGCCTCCGGCGAGCTCTCGACATCGGGACCGCGATCCCGGACTTGCCCTTGAACATGCGCCCAATGCGGCCTAGACTCGGCTTGGAGCGCCTGTGACGCTCGTCACAGCCTGCTGGTATATGGATCGGCGAAGATATTGGTTCGGGAACCGAAACCCTGCGGTGCCGCCCTGTCGGCACCGGGAGAAGGTATTTTCATGGGTTGGATTGAAAACAAGTTTGAGAAGAATTTTCTGGTGACCACGGTCGATTACGTCTTTAACTGGGCGCGGAAGTCGGCGATTTGGCCTATGACGTTTGGCCTGGCTTGCTGCGCGATCGAAATGATCGCGGCTTCCACGTCGCGCTTCGACATTGCGCGCTTCGGCTCGGAGGTGTTTCGCCCCAGCCCGCGGCAGAGCGACCTGATGATTGTCGCCGGGACCGTGACGTTGAAGATGGCGCCGGTAGTAAAGCGCATTTACGACCAGATGCCCGATCCCAAGTGGTGCATTTCGATGGGGGCGTGCTCATCAGTCGGCGGGCCGTTCAATACCTATGCAGTGTTGCAAGGTGTGGATCGCATCGTACCCGTGGACGTGTACATTGTGGGCTGTCCGCCGCGGCCGGAAAATCTTTTCTACGGACTGCTGCGGCTGCAAGACAAGATCGACAAAATGACCATCGCGAAGAAGCCGACGGAAGTGCGTTTGCGCGAGGACATGGTCGATAATTTCAAAGAGCAAATCCGTATCGCGCAGGCCAACTTCGCCAATCCCGAGCAGTTGGTGCAGCCGGTGGAGAACGGTGTCATCGCGGCGCGGTGAAGTTCGCTCTTCAATAAGAACCATTGGTATTGAACGGGCGCGGCTTTTACAGGCTAAGAAACTCAAAAGCAATCCCTCGTCGGCCCAAAGCTGTGCCGCCGCTCCTCCACCCCATCAAGCGCAAAGACGGCGCTAGATGGGGACCCCGGCTCCGCGGCTCGGCTCAACTTCCAACTCTACCCGGCGCTTACGCGCCGGGCTAACGTCATTCCGCCGCTGCGCGGCTGGATTGAATCCAGTTTCGATGCTTTGCGGTCCACCGCAATCTGACAAGTCGAGTTCTCACGCAGACACCTAAAGGCCTCTTCGTGAATGACAACTTCAAAGAGCTTGTGACGGCGCACCTAAAGGTGCGTCCTTCAAAACTCGCCGAAATCGACTTTTTAGCGGCCTGCCCAAGTCATGCTCTTATACAAAGGAAGTGAACGCGCTGAACCGCAAGCCGCGCGGCTCGCTTTTCATCGCTTCCCTGCCACTTCCGTGCTGCGGGTGGCACGTTATTGGCCAACTTTTTACCGATTGGCTCTTGTCATCGGCCTGGCTTTTCCATAGCATCTGAACATTAAACCGGCCTGCAAAGTTGGTGTTGGTGGCAACCGTTTTTTGAACCAATGCTCAATGAACAGGGGACTCGACTCGTAAACGGTTCGGTGTGCGATGCTCCGCCACGCGGAGATGCCTAAAGAGCTGCGGCGGGTTCCCACCGTATAATGCGGGTTCATTGACGGCCCACTGAACACGGCCCCGCGGGTCGGTTTTTTAAATGCCGCCATTCGCCTTTCGCTATTCGCCTTTCGCTATTCGCCTTTCGCTATTCGCTTTTCGCTATTCGCTTTTCGCCAGACTCTACTGATGCGCGATAGCCGATTCCATGAACGGTGAAAACCCCTTTCGTCTGCTAAGTCGTTTAGGGCCGATAGCTATGGTTGTTTCTGGCGAAAAGCGAAGAGCGAAGAGCGAAAAGCGATCGTCGAAGCGTTTCCGCCCCTGCGGCGTCTAAAATAGAAGCGTGTTCCCTCGTTTATTCCACCTTGGCAGTTTTAGTCTTCCGACCTACGGTTTGATGGCGGCGCTGGGCCTGACTTTCGGCCTGATGCTGATCGTCAAACTCGGGCGCGAACAGGGTCTTGATCCTGAGCACCTGTGGAACCTTGGCCTGATCGCGATTCTCTCCGGCATAGTGGGCGCGAAGGTTCTTTACTTCATCACCGATTCGGAGGCCCGGCAGCACATTTTTTCGCTGGCTTCGCTTCAGGCCGGCGGCGTCTTCTCCGGCGGCTTTCTGCTGGCGCTGGTTATGTGCGTCTGGTATATGCGCACCAACAACATGCCGGTGCTGCGCACCTGCGATGTGTTTGCGCCCGGCCTGGCGCTGGGACATGCCTTCGGGCGGGTCGGCTGCTTTGCCGCCGGATGCTGCTTTGGCCGGGAGACGCACGTGCCCTGGGCCGTGACTTTCCATAATCCCCTGGCCAACGAGATTGTCGGCACGCCACTGAACGTTCCGCTGCACCCGACGCAGCTCTACGAGATGGTGCTGGAACTGTGCAACTGCCTGTTCCTGGTGTGGCTGATCCGGCGCAAGAAATTTGAAGGCGAGATCATTGGGACGTACATGATCATTTATGGCGTCGGGCGGTACTTCATCGAGTTCTTCCGCGGCGATCCGGGCCGGGGTGAGTTCTTCGGGTTCATGAGCGGCACCCAGGCAATTGCGCTTTGCCTGGTGATAGCCGGAGGATTGCTGTGGATGCGGCGAGTGGCGCTGGCGCCACCTGTGGCAGTGAAGGCCACGAGGTAGTTTCAGGTTTCGAGTTTCCAGTTTCGAGCTGAGCGGTAGGACGCGATGGACGAGATCTTGACCTTCTCCGATATTGCTGAGGCGGCGGATGGGTAGATCGTCACCATGTAGGGGTTTGGTACAATCCGCAGGCGTTCTGAGGTCTAGCGGTTCTGCCGCCGCAGGCATCCGTTTCTCTCGTTAACTGGTCCCCCGCCAGTCCGAGCACTTGAAACTCGAAACTGGAAACTCGAAACTTTCATTGCGCTTTCCCCAGACCATCACCGTTCCCGCCGAGGCCGCCGGGCAGCGGCTCGACCATTTCCTGGTGGAGCAGATTCCTGACATCAGCCGGGCGCGGGTGCAGCAGATGCTGCGCGAAGAAAAGGCGCTGGTCAACGGAGCGGTTGCCAAGTCGTCATTGAAGCTACGCGGCGGCGAAGAGATCGCCATCGTGGGCGAAGCGCAGCGGCCGCCGCTGCGAGCGATTGCCGAGAACATCCCTCTGGACATTGTTTATGAAGATGCCGACCTGGCGGTGGTGAATAAGCCTGCGGGAATGATGGTGCATGCCGGAGCGGGCGCGACCGACGACGAACGCAATCGCGGCACTCTGGTAAATGCCTTGCTGCATCGTTTTGGCGCATTGTCGGAGGTTGGGGGCGAGTTGCGGCCAGGCATTGTGCATCGGCTGGACAAGGAGACGAGCGGGCTGATTATTGTGGCCAAGAACGATGTGGCGCATCGCAAGCTGGCACAGCAATTTTCCAAGCGTGAGATCAAGAAGCGCTACGTCACGCTGGTGCAGGGCTGGCCGGCGAAAGACCGCGGGACGATCGACGCGCCGATCAGCCGCGATGCAGTACGGCGCGTACGCATGAGCACGCGCGGCAGCGGAGGCCGCTCGGCGATAACGCACTACGAGGTGCGCGAACGAATCGCATCAGCGTACGGAAAATTTGCGCTGGTGGATGTGCGGATCGAGACCGGACGGACGCACCAGATCCGGGTGCATATGTCGTCGATCAGGCATCCGGTGGTGGGGGATGCGCTGTACGGAGCGGCGAAGGAGCTGAAGAGAGTGGAGACAAAAGCTCCCACGCTTTCGCCAAAGGCGGGCGCAAAGATGGGGCACGCGATGGGTGATGCAACTTCGCCTGCCGTGCTGGCGCTGGAGCGGAATTTCCTTCACGCGGCAGCGCTTGAGTTTCGGCAGCCGCAGACAGGGGAGTTGCTGAAGTTCGAAGCGGCGTTGCCGGGGGAACTGGTGAAGTTTCTGGAGCGGGTTCGGGAGCCGGGCGAGGCGCGCAGCGGGCAAGAGCAGCTTCGCTAAAGAGCGTCGCGGCAAGCGCCGATAGCCCATGTATGAGGCATCTCCCCGGCGGTGCAGTGGACTGGCTATCCGACTTAATAGTGAGGCGCAGGGTTTCGCAGCCGTTGGGCGAACTTGCGCGGGTGATGGAAGCTGTAGCGCGGCGGCGAGACTTAACGGCGCGCGCCGTCATCGCAGGCAGCGACCAGATGGCGCAGCTGGGCGCCAGCTTCAACATCATGCTGGAGGAGATGGAAGGGCGCGAGAACGATCTCCAGCAGAAGCTGAGGGAGCGCGAAACCGCCCTGGCGCGGCAGGAAGAAATCATCCGGAAGCTGGCCAAAGCGAGAGAAGAAGCCGAGGCCGCCAATCGCATCAAGAGCGAGTTTCTGGCCAACATGAGCCACGAAATCCGTACTCCGATCAACGGGGTAATCGGGATGACGGAGCTGGCGCTGGAGACCAGGCTGACGCCGGAGCAGCGGGAATATCTGTCGACGGTAAAGCTGTCAGCCGATTCTCTGTTGTCGCTGATCAACGACATACTGGACTTCTCGAAGATGGAAGTAGGACGGCTGGAGCTGGACTGCTTCGAGTTCAATGTCCACGAAGTGGTGGGCTCGATGCTGAAGGGCATCGCCATCCGCGCGCACCAGAAGGGGCTGGAGCTGGTGTATGACATCCGGCCGCCGGTGGCGGAGATTCTGGTGGGCGACGCGCACCGATTGCGGCAAATCCTGCTGAACCTGGTGGCCAATGCCATCAAGTTTACCGAGCGGGGCGAGGTGCTGGTGACGTTGGACAGCGCGCCGGAACGCGGGCCGAACATGGTGCACCTGATGGTGCGAGACACGGGCATTGGCATCCCGCGCGAGAAGCAGAAGCTGATCTTCGAGGCCTTTTCGCAAGCCGAGGCATCGCACACGCGGCGTTATGGCGGCACCGGCCTGGGCCTGGCCATTACCTCGCGGCTGGTGCGGCTGATGGGCGGCGAGATCTGGGTGGAGAGCGAGCCGGAGCGGGGCAGCGAGTTCCACGTGATTCTACCGATGCCCGCGGGAACGCCGAATGCGCTGGCCATCCCGGAATGCTTAAAGGGTGTGAGCGCGCTGATTGTGGACGACAACTTGACGCAGCGGAAGATCCTGACCGCGATGCTGGGGCAATGGGGCATGAGGGCGGAGTCGGCGGAGACCGCAATGCAGGGTTTGTCGGCGATGGAAACGGCGGCCGGCGGTGATAGTCCGTACCGGCTGGTGCTCATCGACGGCACTATGCCGGAGATGGATGGATTCCAGCTGGCGGAACGCATCCAGCGCAATCCCAGGCTGGCGGGCGCAACCATCCTGATGCTGAGCCCCGGCCTGCATTCGGACGACATCGCGCGCTGCAAGCAACTAGGGGTGTCGGCTTATCTGATCAAGCCGATCCGGCGGCTGGAGCTGCTGAAAGCGGTGATGCGAGTGCTGAACGAGAAGGGGACATTCACCGCGCCCGCGCAGGAACGGGAGGCTTGGGCAGAAGAACGGCACTACCGGCTGCACATTCTGGCGGCGGAAGACAACCGGGTGAATCAGCGGGTGCTGGCGCGGATGCTGGAGAAGGAGGGCCATCGGGTAACGCTGGCGGAAGATGGCGAGGCTGCGATCTCCGCCAGCGAGGAGACGGACTTTGACGTAATCCTGATGGACGTGCAGATGCCGGTGATGGACGGGCTGGAGGCGACGCGACGGATTCGCCAGCGAGAGCTGGAGACGGGCAAGCATGTGCCCATTGTGGCTTTGACGGCGCATGCCATGAAGGGCGACCGGGAACGCTGCCTGGAGGGCGGCATGGACGGATACGTGGCCAAGCCAGTGCAGAAGCAGGAGCTGTTGCACGTCATCTATCAGTACAGCACGCCACCGGCGGGCAGTGGCGTGAGAGGCGCGGGGACGAGTGCGGGAGCGCACCGGGGAGTGCTGGACGTGGCTCGGGGTCTGGAGCGCAGCGGCGGCGACGAGCAGATTCTGGCCGAGTTGTGCGAGTTGTTTCTGCATGATTCGCATGTGCTGCCGCCAATCATGCTGCGGGCGCTGGAGAAGGGCGACAACGAAGCCGCGGCCCGCGCAGCACACCGGCTGCGGACTTCAGCGGGCACCATTTGCGGCACGCGGGCGTATTACGCTGCCCAAGCGCTGGAAGAGGCATCGCGGAGCGGGGACAAAGAGAAGATTACCGCCGGCGTGAAGCTGCTGCAGCTGGAACTGCACAGCCTGCGCATGGCAGCCAAGGGATTTCTGGCGGAGCGCGGCGCCGGGCCGGGACATCGCAAACTGGCGGCCGGGGCAATGCCGGTCAGTAGTTCTGGGAGCGCGGCGACGACGGCGGCGACGCCAGTCTAGGACCGGCCTATTTCGTTGACTTTCGCTTTTGTTGGGCGCAAAATGCCAGCCATCAGCCGACTGGGAGGGCCCTGCCATGACGCTGCGCATCTCTTCGCTCTCACTGCTGACATTGTGTCTGATGCTGGCGGCTGTTCCGGCCGTGGCGCAAACCGTCTACAACAATGGTCCGACCAACGGCAACACCGACGCCTGGACTATCAACTTCGGGTTCGTCGTAAGCGACAACTTCAACGTGACTAGCAATGGGACGACCATCACTGGCGCCAACTTTGCCATGTGGCTGTACCCGGGTGACATTCTGGGATCGGCTGAACTGTCCATCACCTCGGGCGAAAACGGTGGCACCAGCTACTTTGATCAGACGGTAAACTTCGTCCAGAGCGGCTGCGTTATGAACCAGTATCAATACAACGTCTGCAACGAGTTCACCACCCTGAATGGCAATGGCCCATCCCTTAATGCGGGTACCTATTGGTTAAACCTGCAAAACAGCAGCATACCCAACGGCGACCCAGCTTACTGGGATGAGAACTCCGGCCCGTCATCGGCGTCCGAGAGTTCCGTGGGGACGATTCCTTCGGAATCGTTCACGCTTCTCGGTACGAGCAGCAGCACCACCACCAGCACAACGACCACGGGCACGGTCCCGGAACCCAGCAACATCATGCTGTTCGGCTCCGGCATTCTCACTCTGGCCAGCATGATCCGGTGGAAGCTATTCTGACTTCGCCGAGGGAGGACCTATGATGACGCTGCGCATCTCTTCGCTCTCACTGCTGACATTGTGTCTGATGCTGGCGGCTGTTCCGGCCGTGGCGCAAACTGTCTACAACAATGGTCCGATTGACGGCAACACCGACGCATGGACCATCAACTTCGGATTCGTGCAGAGCGATAACTTCACCGTGACGGGCGGTAACAGCACGATAACCGGCTTCTCCTTTGGAGCGTGGCTGTTCCCCGGCGACATCCTGACGTCGGCTGAACTATCGATCACGTCGGGCGAAAACGGTGGCACCACCTACTTTGATCAGATCTTGAACTTCACCCAGGGAACTTGCAGCTATCCCAATCAGTACGGATACAACATCTGCCAGGAGAACAGCAGTTTCCGCGGTCCGACGCTTAACAGCGGGACGTATTGGGTGAATCTGCAGAACGCCGTCGTCCCCAGCGGCGACCCGGTTTATTGGGACCAGAACGAGGGCCCGTCTCTGGCGTCGAATAATTCTGTTGGGACGATGCCTTCGGAGGCGTTCACTGTCCTCGGCACCGGCAGCAGCACCAGCAGCACCAGCACCAGCACGACAACCACGGGGACGGTCCCGGAGCCCAGCAGCATGATGCTATTCGGCTCGGGCATTCTTGGGCTAGCCGGCATTTTGCGGCGGAAGCTGTGGTGATTTTGAGCTAACGGGAGAACCTATTATGAAGCTGCGCGTTGCTTCGCTCTCACTGCTTGCGTTCTGCCTGACGGTGGCGGCTGTTCCGGCCGCGGCACAAGAGATTTACAACAACGGCCCGATCAACGGGAACACCGACGCCTGGACGATTAACTTCGGATTCATCGTTGGAGACACTTTCACTGTTTCCACGGGCACCAGCACCGTCACGGGTATGTCGTTTGGAGCATGGCTGTACCCCGGCGACAGTCTAACGTCGGCAGAAGTCTGGATAAGTTCCGAGGCCCTCGGTACGGGCACCACTTACTTCAACCAGATGGTGGACTTTACCGCATCGGGCTGCGCGATGAACCAGTATGGGTATAACGTCTGCGAGGAGACTGGAACCTTCAACGGTCCGACGTTGAACAACGGCACCTACTGGGTGAACCTGGAGAATGGCAGTGTTCCCAGCGGTGATCCGGTGTACTGGGACGAGAATTCCGGGGTAGGTTGCACATCGCCGGGTTGTCCATCGCAAAGCATCGAATCTGCGGGATCGATTCCTTCGGAGTCGTTCACGATACTGGGGACAGCCGCGAGCAGCACCACCACGGGCACGGTTCCCGAACCCAGCAGCCTGGTGCTGTTCGGCTCGGGCATTCTTGGGCTGGCCGGGATGTTGCGGCGGAGGCTGTTGTGAGGTCCGTTGGATTTTGGACTAATGAGCAGGCGCCCGCCGGGCCGCAAAATTCTCCCTGGAGCGCTGAAGAACCGGTGCCGTCCCCCCATGGTGCTAGTGTCGCAGATGTGCCGCCGCTCCGCGGCTCAGTTGTTTTTCCCACCTCACCCGGGGCTTACGCCCCGGGCTAACTTCATGGCCGCCGCTGGCGCGGCTGGTTTGATGCAAATCTTGAGCGATGGTTCCACCCCATAATTAAGATTCAAGGTACGACATAACCACCTGCGGGACTCTCAGTCATTTCGGCCCGCACCCAGCGCTTCCCGCTGGGCTCATGCTTTCGCCCTGCGGGCTGGAGTTTGTTTACAGTGTCGCAATCTGACTGATAATGCGGCACTTAAGTTGTTTGACCCCGAATTCACCATCCTTCAACCACGGCGCGAATCTAACTATGTAACGATTAGATTCGATAGAGACAGCTTACGAGGGCTGTGTGCGACATGCGCCAGCATAACGATCAACCTGAATTCGAGGCCATGCTAGAAAAGATACAACTGAAGAAGCGCTACATATTCGCCAGCGACTTTGACCAGACCCTGAGCTTCAACGATTCAGGCTATGTTTTGAGTGAGTTGCTGGGGATTTCCACGAGCGAATTCGAGCGCAAGGCCACCGGGATGGCGCAGCTAAACCTGGTGCAGCAGGGGGGCGAACTCGCCTACTTGCTGCTGCACGATCCGGAGTTCCGCTCGCGGGTGCGGCGTGAGCATTTGTATGAGGCGGGCAAGCGGGTGCGGCTGAAGCCGAACATCGACGCGCTGTACGACTTCCTGTCGGAGGAGGTTGAGGGCTACCACTTCGATTTCTATGTGATCTCAGCCGGGCCGGTGGAGGTGATCCGCTCGGCGCTGGAGGGCATCATTCCGCCTGAACACATTTACGGCACTGAGTTCGAGTACAACGCCGAGGGCGAGATTGAGCGCATCAAGCAGGTGACGGCGGGATACGGCAAGGTGGCCGTGATCGACCAGTTGCTGGAGAAGCTGCGCACTGGGCCCGATCGCATTGTGTACGTCGGCGACGGCAGCTCGGACATTCATGTGATGCTGCACATCAACCGGCGCGACGGTTTTACGATTGCGGTGTCGGAAAACAAGTACCTGGCGCCAATCGCCAAACGGTCGGTGATCAGCGATAGCGCGCTGGCGATCCTGGTGCCGATCCTGGAAGAAGTGGTGGGCTGGGATTCGGTAAAGATCCGCGAGCTGTTCGAGGCCAAGGGCTTGCTGATCCAGCAGTGGGACAAGGTGCAGACCGACATGCTGACCATAGTGCCGATTGCGGTGCCGCAGGAAGAACAAGCGGAGGCCGCGTTGGCGGATTGAAGAAGCAACCGGCAGCCAGCAATTAGTAGCTAGCAAAACCAGTGCGGAACAATCGACTGATTGCCATGGTCAGGCCAGGAAGCGACGACGCTGTTCAGGGCTGGGAAGCTGGCAGACGGCCACGCTGGTGGAGAGACGGCGACGGTGTCTCGCAATGATTTTATAAATGCGGTTCAGGATGTTGGGCGGAAAGAGCGAGGCAAGCGCTGCCAGTCGAGACCACCAGCCCCCGACATAACTCGCAGCTTTTAGTACAGCGTTAGATTCGGCGGCTGCGCGACCATCCTCGATCCATAACATTGACTCTATCGATTGCATGCCATGGGTGCGACGCAATTGCTTGCCCAACTCCGAATCGCGCGTCACAAACAACAGGTCGTGCCTTCGTTCATGCCGCAAAATGAACTGAACCGAACGGCTACAGAAGGCGCAAGAGCCGTCGTAAACCAGCATCGGCGAAGCGCTGACATCGTTTTGCGGGTTGATCGCTGACGCCATTGCAAACCTCTTGATTCCATATCATCACACGGCCCGCGCTTCCGATCCATTCCGGTGGCGATATCCCACCGCAAAATTCTTTGGCCGGTTGCGACACAGTCGTTACCGGCCCGCGTTTCCGCGTGACGATCACGCCGGCTTGCGGCCCCAGTTGGCAGTGAAGGTGATAACGCTGGTCCAGTAATGCGGGTCGCGGTAGTGGGTGTCGAGCTGCGCGAGGATTTCCTCGGTGATTTGATCCGACTCGAGCAGCGCCGGGCGCAGCTCGTGAAGTGTGTCGATCCAATACCTGGCCCAGGGCGAGCCGCCGTTGAAGCTCGAGGTGTGGCCTTCGCCGGCAACGTCCTGCAGGCCGAGAGCATCGAGCCATGCGGCAATCTTGCGTCCGATGAAGTAGTCGATGCCAACACCCGCCGACCACTGCAACCATCCCTGCCAGAATGTGCGTACCGGCTCGGGTTCGGCTACAGTGCAGGGAAGCATGTCGGGTTCGATGGAAAGCAGTACGCCGCCCGGCTTCAGCGCGGCGAGCATCCGCCGCAGGGCCAGCTGCGGATCGGCGATGTGATGAAGCATGGCGCGAGCGACCACGAAATCGTAAGCGCCGTCTTCGATAGCGTCGCTCAGAACGTCGAGTTTGCGAACTTCGAGACAGGGGAGTTGCAGACCGGCAACATAAGTGATGTCGAGATCACTGGCGACGACGTGGCCGCTGGGGGCAACACGCGAGGCCAGCCAGCGTGCGATGGATCCGTTGCCGCAACCGGCTTCCAGACAGCGCCAGCCGGGCCGCAGGCCGAGCCGCTCGATGTGGGCGCGTTCGAGGGGGTCGAGCAGCTCCGACATCAGGGCCAGGCGATTCCGTTCGCCAGCCAGGTTGTGAGGCAAAACATAGCCGGGCATTGGCTTGCTCCCGGGGTTAGAGTTGAAGTGCGTTCGTACTATACGCGATCGTCCAGCGGGAGAGGACATCGGATTTGGGATCACAGCGACAATCCTTCTGGCTGTTGTTCACGCTGCTGAGCTTTGGGGCGTTCTTCCTGCCGTTGTGGTGGGGAGTGGGCGAGACCTTCGCCGCGCTGCTGGTGAGCTGGTGGGTGATTTATAGAAGCGGGATTTATTAGGCTGCCGCCCCTGAGGCTGTCGTCCCCACGGGACTCGGTGCGTTGCATACGCATGGTTGCCAACGGCGCATTGCGAGCGCCCGCCAGAAATCCGTCGCGGGCTGCGGCACGACTGAACAGGCCGCGGAAAAAGTCCGCAAACAACCAGTTGTGCCGTCGGCTGAAGCCGACTCGCAGTCGAAAAAAAGAGTTGGACGCCAGCCTGAAGGCTGGCTCTACCGGAAAGTTCCAGAGTCCGACTTTTTTAGCGGCAGCAGATCCCTAGCGGGCTGAACTACACCCCACAAAATCGGCGCTTGTCGGGGGCCCCGGTTCGCCCGCTCATGATGACAAATGCAAGGGCGGCGGCCGCTGAAAAAGTCCGCAAACAACCAGTTGTGCCGTCGGCTGAAGCCGACTCGCAGTCGAAAAAAGGAGTTGGACGCCAGCCTGAAGGCTGGCTCTACCGGAAGTTCCAGAATCCGATTTTTTTAGCGGCCTCTGAAGTCCCAGTTACAAAGCAAGACCGTGAAAAAGATGGCGGAAGCCCATTCTTATATCGGGCATTATAGGGACGGCAAACGTGTCTGCGTGAGAAGCGGGCCGCCGCTCCGCGGCTCAGCTCAAGTTCCCGCTCCACCCGGCGCTTGCGCGCCGGGCTCGCGTCATTTCGCCGCTGCGCGGCTGGAGTTCAGCTAGTTTCAATGCTTCGCGTTCCACCGCAATCTGATATGTCGAGTTCTCACTCAGACGCTGAAAGGCCGTCCCCTTCACAAATCGCTTCCCCTCGCCACTGCGCGGCTGGAGTACAACCAGTTTCAATGCTTCGCGTTCCACCGCAATCTGATATGTCGAGTTCTCACGCTGACGCTGAAAGGCCGTCCCCTTCACAAATCGCTTCCCCTCGCCGCTGCGCGGCTGGAGTTCAGCCAGTTTCAATGCTTCGCGTTCCACCGCAATCTGATATGTCGAGTTCTCACTCAGACGCTGAAAGGCCGTCCCTTTCACAAATCGCTTCCCCTCGCCACTGCGCGGCTGGAGTTCAGCCAGTTTCAATGCTTCGCATTCCACCGCAATCTGATATGTCGAGTTCTCGCGCTGACGCTGAAAGGCCGTCCCCTTCACAAACCGTTTTCCGCCCGCGCTTCCCCCTACTTGCCTAGTTTGCCGCGCGGCGTTCCAACGCCGGTACACTGATCGTAATAAGGACCTGCATTGTGGCCGGTGCCGTTGGAGCCGGTAGTAACATCGTAGAAATTCTGACTATAGTTCGTGTGATTGAACTCCTGCGAATAAATAAGGTTGTTCTCCTGGTTGGTATAGAAGCCGCCAACCGTGGGAGCCTGACCTTGTCTATTAAAGGCGTTATTGACGATGCCGGCTAGCGAAGGCGAAGCTACGCTGGTGCCGCCGACGACCAACCATCCACTATATCCATAGCTATCGTAGACATAGACACCGCTGGCAGGATCGGCGTCGAAGGAGAGGTCAGGAGTCTGGCGCGCAGTTGTGCCAAACATGGAATACTGGTAGGCGGTCCAGGGTCCCATGCCGTTGCCAATGACAGGTGGACTTTGCCAGACTTCATATTGACTTACCCCGCCGCCGGAATCGGACCAGCAACTCTCACTAAGGAAATTCCCGCTGGCGTCGCGATTAACCGTAGTGCCGCCGGCGGAAACTACCCAGGGTGAAGAGCTGGGATAGGCTGCGCCCCAGCCAGAATCCCCAGCCGAAGCAAAATAGGTAATTACCTTCCAATAGTATCTATAGAAAACTGCATCCAGGGCGACTTCGCCGGAGAACTCTCCACCACCCCAGCTATTGGATATGTCGCCGCCGCCCGCCTGGGTCACCTTGAGTCCGGCAACCTGCTCGGCAAAGGCGAGGTCGGCAAAGCTGTTACTACAGGCCTCGACCAGAATAATCTGGGCACTGGGAGCCATGGCGTGCGCCCACTCGATATCCAAGTCCTCTTCGACGCCCCAATCGGTATCGCCGGAAGGCGTGCCACTGCAACTGGCAGTCATGCCGTTCAGGGTTCCGAAATAGGTGTTGGCATAGATTTTGGTAAAGGCGGCCGCAGGCAAACCAAAATAGGTGGAGAAGGCCGCCAGGTCGTGAGCGGCGTTGGGATTGTCATAGGCATCTACCAAGGCAATTGCTCCCCAGCCGCCGGTGGGGTGATTGGTGCCGCCAGTTGCGGGATTGCAACCTGCATAGGTTGGACCGACTTTGTAGACGCAGCCGAGAGAGGCCGGCGTCTCAGCAAAAGTGTCGCTCGGCACCGGCGAGGACGGGGGATGGCCGGCCGGAACGAAGATGAGATGGTTGGTGTGGGCGCGCAGGCCGGCGTCCCCGGGACGCAGGACGCTGCTGGCCGGAGTGATAACGGTTCCAGGTCGCGTGAAGATCTGGGGTGCGGCCGGCGGCTGTTGCTCTGAAGATATGGTGTCGTCCGCGGTGCGCGCATCGTCATCCTGAGCGGCTACCAGCGCAGAGGTCACGAAGGCAAATGATAGAAGCAATAGAAATGTGAGTAGGCGCAACCTGGTCATAGCTCTCCCTTTGGGTATGGAATTTGTCTGCCAGCAAGCCGGCCGATAGCGGCGAGTGGGTCAGTTTGAACAGGGATGAGAAAGTGCGGCCTCGTGCAAGAGCGTCAGAAAGAGACTGACCCACCGCCCGCGTAGTCGGCCGCTGGGAATTACATCGGACGGTGGGTGGGAGACTTTAAGGAAGGCAGTGGCCAGTGGTCAGTGGCCAGTGGTCAGTGGTCAGTGGCCAGTGGCCAGTGGCCAGTAACAGCGGATTCCTCGTCGGGCTGAAGCCCTCCTCGTGATGACAAGAAGTGGTTGTCGGTTGTCAGTTGTCAGTTGTCGGTATCCGCGGAGGCTTTGACTTCGGCGGACTCGAGAATCGCGGGGCTGAAGAGAAAATCCCCACCCAAGCAAAGGAGGCTTGGGTGGGGCAAGGGCGCTTTTACTTGGAGCACTGCCGAGGGTGCCGTCTTATGGATTGACGCTCGGCCCCACTTCCTTGCCGATCGCAATCGCTATGTTACCGATGTTTACCAGGGCACGCACCTCAGGTTGGCTTGGTTTGCCATCAATGAGGGGGCCATGCACCACGAAGGTCAGACTCAGCGGTGATCCCTTCTGGGTGCCAAGCACGGCGCGGTTGATCACAAGGTTGAAGTTCGCAAAACCGCCGTGTTCGTCATGGACGCCGACGCCAAAAAGCACAACGCTGCCTACGTAGTATTGACTTTCGGGGTATGGCTGGACGCCTAACGGCAGACCGACATAGACCTCCCATGAGGCTCCGGGTCGATGCAGGGCCTGGACTTTGTTGATTTGAAGAGTGAGGAAATCGGAGTTTTGGATGGCCTGCCAATACTGGTCGCTCAAGACGCCGATGGGTACAACCACGGGCCCCGAGCCGAGGTTGAAGGGCGCGACGTCTATAGTGGAAATGCAACAATAGCTAAGGACTACGCAATAGCATGGCGAACCACACTGGTCGTTCACCTGCGGGCACTCATACTCGTAGGTATAGTTAAGTTGCTGCGCCGCTCGCAGGATCTCGCAAGCGGTCATTGTGACTGCGGAGCAATTATTATCGACATCGAAGAATGTGAAAGGACCTTGGTTTGTCCATGAGGAATCGGACACCGGGTCAGCTCGTCCGCCCTGCGCAAGCCATTCGTCCCACAAGCGATCCATATTTGCGTGGTGAAGGTAAAAAATAGGATCCAGTGCGGCCGTGTCTATACCGCCCATGTCGCCGCCGATGTCACTGTGTACCTGATTGTGTGGGACGTTCTGGAGCTGGGCCTGCGCACTATAGAAGTCTGAATAGGCAAATCCCGCGGACGTGTCTACATCGGCGGCGGGTAAAGCGGCGCCGCCGGAGCCGGCGGTGTTCCAGCCTGAAGCGCGATTTGCATCATAAAGTTCCGGCGCGCCAAGTTGGTCTCGAAACATATAAGGCAGCTGGCGTTCGGACAAATTGCTCCAGTTCCAGTACGGCAACGCCCAATTCGAGTCACCAGACATATTGCGGATGACCTTTTCCCACCAGTAGAGATACATTCGGTGCCATGACCAAAAGAAATTGTTAAAGTGCTGGCAAGTGTTCCAGGCAAGCAGATTGTTGGTAAGCGTGGTGCCGTGGATGGCGGCCTGATACTGCCAGCTGCACGGATTCGTGTAGGGCAGGGCCTGCATCGCTTTGATCGCGGCCCTGTAAGACACGATGATGGGGCTGGTTTCCAGGAGGGTACCGACGTCGCGGCGGAGAAATGTGCCTGCCGGGGGCAGATGCCCATGGAGAGTTGTGCGGCCCAACATAGCCGCCGGAATAACGGCGCTGGTCGTGGCCAGAAAGTCGCGGCGAGTGAGATGGCTACTCATGATTTGACCTCCGTAACGTAGAAGACTATTGAATCGGAGCGTGGCCGCTCAAACGAAAATCCCCACCCAAGCAAAGGAGGCTTGGGTGGGGCAGTGGGCACTAGGGCACGTTTGCGAAGGTCAAGACGCCCCCTGAACCCTGGGGAAGGGTGCCATTCGGCCAGCACCCATTTGCTCCGCCGACGCAGCACCCATGGTTTCCGTCCCTGGGCAAGGCCAGCATTTTGGTCATGTCGACGATCGCGACCTCTGACGCCGAACCCGTTGATTGGTTCACATTTGCGATCACCGCTATTGCATCACCAGTGTTCGGGCTCTTGTACGCGGTCACGGTGTGGGGATCGTAGCCTTCCACGAACTGAACACCACTGGGGTCATTGCCGAGGTTGCACGTCACCCAGTCCTTGATAGCAACGGGAGAGCCCGTGGGAGGAAGTGTAAACGCCGTGATGCTATTCCCGTTGAATTCCATCCCCAGGAGGCCGGTATGGGTCCCCTGCGCCACCGCGATGGGACCTTGAACGCCGCCCACGTTCAGGTTCGACTCCGCCAGGGTCTGGATCTGTTGGGGCGCGGTCCATGTCCCGTTAGCCAACAAGGTGGCCTGGTTCAAGCCGGCGACGTATATCGAGCTGTTAGAGGCACCATTCTCGACGGAGGCGAGTGCTAACCCGTTAGAGCAGTCCTCAGAGGAAGAATCGAATGGCTGCCCGCTATATGTGTTGTTTTGGTAGTACGCAGCGGGCATTCCGGGCACCAGCGAGACGAGCTGATAGTCCCCGCTCTCGTCGGCTGACAGGAACAGGCCGTGGACGGGATCGATCATAGAGTCTTCTGATATGTATCCCGTTGCTGGACTACCGACATAGTTGTGCGAGGGATACACCGTCCCCAGGGTGGGAGGGACAGTGCTGAGGTCAAGCAACTGCCACCCTCCGTCCCCAGCGGCATCGATGCTCATGCCAACCAACGCACGGTTGTTCACGCCGTCCATGGAGACCCCGCAATTCGTGCAGTCGCCACCGGAAAAGTTGTTAATTGTTCCGGTTGCGCTGGTCGTGAACGGATTGGTCCCCTGAAATGAAGTACCCGAGAGCAGATAAGCGTCATTGTTGTCAGCGGTGCACACGGTCTTTCCTGTTGTCCAGTTCGAGGCGCAAGAATTAATGATGTCGCCGGGCGTCAAGACTCGCGTGTTTGTGATGCTGGTGCCTTCAACATTAAGCACGCCGATGTCGGAGGTTCCGCCAGAACTCCAGCGGCCATGGGGTACGTAGGCGATCACGTTAGTCCCGCTGACCAGCACCGACAGGGACTCTGAGGGCTGGCAGGAGCCAGTCGTTGCCACACTGACATCGGTGAAATCCACTTCAGTGATGCCTTCGCCAATGGTGGCTACGACGCTGTTCAGGGTTTGGTCACTGCCGCGATTGGCTGGGGTGACGGTGATGTTCGAAACGGAAATTCCGGACGGCACGACTTCCGCAATAGTTTCCGGAGTGTTGTAGGGGAACGACCCGACTACCGAACAGAAGCCGCCCTGGTCCGCCGGGCCCGCCTCGATCTGAATGGGCCGCAGGCCGGTTATGTCGAAGGTAAAAGGCGTGCCAACAACGACGCCCTGACCAGCGATCTTGCAGACCTTCAACGAGCCCGGAGGGGGCGCATAGTTGGTGAAGGTGGCAATCGTTTCCAGGTTGACTCCGCCCTCCACGACGCTTACGGTGGCGGTCTGCTCCGCAGGGTTGGAGGTCAGCAGGCGATTGACCCTGTAACCGTTCTGGTTATAGCCGTAGGCGCTGATAACCGAAGTTTGGGCCCCTATCGCAGGCGCTTCAGTCAGAGTAACCGTACCGGAGGGAGCCTGGATTGCACCGGAGCACTCGCCAACGGGAACCTCAATGACGCCGCTATTGAAGAATGGGGCGGTCGCCGTGAAATCAAAAATCCCGCTGACGCGGCGAACAGGGTCGGACTGCTTGCAAATCTCGAGGTATCCGCCATTGCCAGTGCTGGGACAGCTGTGCGTATACTTTGGGTACTTTGGGTTGCCACCTGGCGGGGTAAGGAAAGGGACTGCTGTACACATTCCAAGACCGCCGTTCGTAAGATTCCCCAAACAAGTCGTGGGATCGATTCGTACGACTGAGTCGCCAGAATAGTTGGCAATGACGATGTTGCCAGCGTATTGGACGGCATCGGGGGGCGCGACGTCGACACCGATAGGCTCACAATTACCTGAAGAGCAATTTGTATCGGGGGTAAAATTCAAAGGAACGCCGCCATTAAGGAGCTGACCCGTGGGGCCAACTGCGAATTCGAAGACGCCGTCCTCGTCCGGCGCTCCGGCATCGCTATTGACCCAGAGGTATCCATTCGCATCCCAAGCCATTCCTGACACTCTGTAGGTACAGTGCTGCTGGTTGTCTCCATTGATAAATATCCAGCATTGGTTAGCGATGAAATTCTTGATTCCAGTGAAATCAGGATTGTACTGTTCTATGCCGCCGGGCGGTGGTGGTGGTGTAAAGAACTGCGTCGCATAGATGTAGCCGCTATAGCCGACCGAGACATCGTGACTATAAGGCGAAGCCACGGTTTGGAGGTTGCTGCCCAGGGGATTCAGATCCATGCTGTACAGCTGGTTGGCGCCGTAGTCAGCTGCGTAGAGTGTGGTTCCAAGCGCATTAACGCTCAGCGCTGCGATACTGCTGGCGCCGGGCACGATAAACTGCGTGCCTGTGTAATGCCCCGTAGTCAGGTTGAAGACGTTAAGCTCGTTACCGTTGTTGGAGGTCACCAACTGGTTGGCAGTCCCCGCGGAACAACTCAACCCCTCGCCGCCGGGATCAGTCGGTCCGTTCTGGAGGAACATCGCGTTACAGAGACACCCGTAGTCGTCGTACTGTTCGACTTGGTTCGAGCCCAAGTCGCTGACGAGAAGGCAATTATTATGGGTGGTGCAGCTAGCATCACAAGTGCAGCTTGGGTGTCTTTGGGCGTGGGCAGTTGTAGCTACAGCCAGCACAGCCACCGCGATGACGGACAGGCGGGGAAGAGCCTTCATACCTGCCGTAATCATTCTTGTCGCCAGGGATCTCAATGTGGTGCTCCATCGATTGGCCATGTTCTATTCTCCTGTTGGGGCGCCGGTGTGGGGCGCTCCGATTAGCGGCGGCAGCTTCGCGTCGCGAAATTAACCCAGGTTGCCGCGAGGGTCGGTCATCAGTCCGACGCAGCAAATCTACGGTCGATGGCGTTCGCCTCACGATTTGTGCGAGTGGCGTACAACGGAATCCCGCCCGCACAAAAGGGCGCACGCGATTCTTCAGTGTCGATGGGACCCGACGCCCTGGCTCACGAAGGAAAGATTTGCAATACGGCGCCGCAGAGAGCCAAGAACGAGGAGAGCGGCGCTAGTTGGAACGGGCCTTGGGGAAAGGCGTCCTTACTCTTGCTGATCCGCCATTGGCCATGGACGGATGCCTCGCAGGAGTTCCCTGCCTATATTGCGCACAGCCAGAATGCTGAACTGCCCCAACATCTGGACGGGAGCGCTCTCGTACCTGGCGGCCAAGTACTTTAATTAATTAAGGAGAGATCGGAGTGAGCGTAGGACGGTTTTAATCAAATGTCAACAAGATTTTAATAGGATTGTAATAATGGCCGGGAATGGCAGTTTGCCGAAAAGCCCCGGGAAAGCAGATCCCTCGTCGGGCTGAAGGCCTCCTCGTGATGCCAAGTATTAGTGACCCATTGACGGCACACCCTTCGGCAAGCTCAGGGCAGGGCCAAAGCTACGCTGCTTGGGAGAATTCCGGGGCTACGAAGCCCAACGCTTCGCCCGGGGCCTTGAAGGGCGCGAGACCCCGGGACACCCGGCGAAGTGGCATCCCATGAATTTTCACCGAGTGGGCAAAATTGGACAGCCCTGATGGGACTGGTCCTGCCACACTATGGCCATGACAACCAGAACCATTCCAGAATACCTTGAGGACGAGCGCCGAAACCGTGCAGACACTGAGCTGCGGACGGAAGAAGAAGAAGCGCGTATCCAGGCGCTGCGTCATGGCCACCATCGCACTCCAAAACCGCTGAGGCCGGAGTTGGTGGCTCCGGTTGAAGTTGTAGCTAAGACGAGAAAGGCCACGGCAGCGAAAGCGAAAAAAACTACTACAGCTAGAGCGAGAAAACCTGTCGCTGCCAAAACGAGAAAACCTATCGCAACAGCGCAGAAAGAGCGACGCGCCGCCCGATCGCCGAGAACAAAAGCCCGCAAGGCGGGATGATTACCAGGGCTGCGCGCAGGCGAGCATAAAAGGCGAGGTAGGCTGTGTCTTAGACGTCGAGGCACCCGGTTACGTCCGCAGACTATACGAAGAGTTGTGCTCCAAATGCGCGGGCAACAGCCGGCACTACTGTGGTCTAAGTTGCACAGACCGTCAGGGTGCAAGCGACCTAAACTACAAACAAAGCAATATCAGGAATGCCCCGTGGAGGTATCCCAAATGTTGTCTCTCGATAATTTCCGCGCATAACGATGCTGCGATACGCACCCCCATCCCCAAGACAGTTAGCTTTACGGCTATCTCGTTTCACTCCTCCACGGGCCGTATTCCTTCGCAAGCCGACCTGAGGTCAATTTCCACCCTGGTGTGGCCAAAGGTTGCCGGCCTGCGGCCAGCTTTCAATGGGGTGTGCAATTTTATACAGACAGCCAAGAGGCCGGCGCGCTAGCTTTATCAGAATAAAGTGGTGCAGTTCGTGTCTCATACAGCGGCTCACCACGGGCCCTTGAGTATAGGGGGTTCCAAATGCCAGCTAATGGTAACGCAAGCTTACGCACGACAATCTCCCCAGCGCTCGCGTTCGCCCATCGTGCGCTGAACGATGGCTCGGTCGATTCAATCTGCATGAGCTGCTTTCTTCCCATCTCCCGCTCCTGGGGTGGTTTAAAGGTCACCGAAAAAGAACTGGTAGAGATCGAAGCGGCTCACAGATGTGATGAATCACGTGAGTCGAGGTGGTTATAACCAGGTTGTTGCTGTGGAACTGCAATCCGGCCGACCCCACTTACACAGCAGATTTTGAGGGAGACATGCAGATCGCAGCCCGAGGTTTCGCCCATCGCTATCCCGATAACGATAGAGTCGAATCCATCTGCCTTAAGTGCTTGCTGACAGTGTGCAGCTGCCACGGGGTAGAGCAGATGATGCTGGAAGAAGCCAAACACGTCTGCCAGCCCGATGCCGCGTCCCCATCGCTCCATTTGCAGAAGCGGTTCGGAGATGATGCACGCCCAGTTGATGCCCGCCTGCGCCACGCGCCATGGAGCCGGTCGACCTAGGTCCCCAGCAGCTCGTTCAGCTTGGTGAGATGGAAGAGCTCTTTGACGCGGGGGGAGAGGTTGACGAACTCCAGGCTACAGTAGGCGGCCGCGGCCGCCGATATCTTCAGGCCAACCAGAGTGCCCAGGCCCGAGCTGTCCACAAAGTTGACGTCGCTGAGGTCGAGGATGATGCGACGGCACTTGGGGATCATGGGCTTGACCAGCTGCTTGAGCTCGGGCGCGGTTTCGCCGACGAGGCGGCCGTGCCCCTTGATGGTGGTGGTGTCGCCCGCCAGTTCGACTTCGTAGGTGAAGAGCGGGGATGGTGGGGTTGCCATGGTTGCCTCCTGACAGCGTGACTGGGCCGGTTGCACGGTGGCGGAGAATTCCGGCCCGGCCGGCGCGATGGTTGTTTCGCGACCCATCATTGTACTGCTACCCTCAGCTTATGCCGAAGTTTGTCTTCTGGAACCTGAACCAGCGCGACCTTCCGGAGCTGGTGGTGCAGCTGGCGCACGACGAGCGGGTGGAAGTGTTGATCCTGGCGGAGTGCGGCAGCAAGCCGTGGGAGCTGATAGAAGCGCTGAACGCGGAGCGCCCGGAGTTCCAGATGGGGTGGGGCAACTGCGATCACCTGCTGTTCCTGACGCGCTTCAATTCGCGTTGGCTGTCGGCGCTGTTTGAGAGCAGTCACGTTTCCATCCAGCGGCTGCAACTGCCGGCGCGGCGCAGCTTGCTGATTGCCGCCGCGCACCTGCCCAGCAAGCTGCACTTCTCGGAGGAGAGCCAGGTGTTCGAGTCGGTGCAGCTGGCGCGGATGATCGAGGAGGTGGAAGCCAAGGAGGGCCATCAGCGGACGATGGTGCTGGGCGACCTGAACATGAATCCGTTTGAGGCAGGGATGGTGGGCGCGCGCGGCGGACTGCACGCGGTGATGAGCCGGAGCATCGCCGAACGCGAGACGCGCACGGTGCAGAACGAGAAGTATAGGTTCTTCTACAATCCCATGTGGAACCATATGGGCGATGGCAGCGGAGTGGGCGGAACGTTTTACTACGAGAGCGCGGAAGCGGTCTGCTACTTCTGGAACATGTTCGATCAGGTGCTGCTGCGGCCGGAGCTGCTGAAGGGATTTTCGCCGGAACAAGTAAGGATAGTGACGGAGATAGGCGGGGTGTCGCTGCTGGAAGGCGGACGGCCGAATGCGAAGGTAGCGTCGGACCATCTGCCGGTGGCGGTGGAGTTGCAGTTCTAGTGACCAGTGGCCAGTGACCAGTGGCTAGTGGCTAGTAAGAAGTGAATCGCGGTCGTTCGCTCAGGATGACACGTAGCATTATTGGCAAGTGGTAGCTGATGGCTGACAACTGGTCACTGACCACTAGCCACTGACCACTGTTTTGCGGAGGATCCATGACTGACGATCTATGGCCGGTGAATATTGCCGACTCCGAGTTGACGACTCCGGTCGCCATACTTAAGGAACAGGCGGCGCTGCTGGGCGAGAAGACTAAACAGCTGGTAAAGGGTGAAGTGACTACCCAGACTACAGGCAACTTGTTTGTACACCACTTCTATCTAGTGGCGCCGACGCTGAACTATAAATACGAGCTATTTACGGTGTCGCATGTGATTAACTTCTACCCCCTGACGCTGCGGCAGACCAGCCAGAACCTCTCCATAATGAACGAAGAGGATTTCAAGGAGAAGCTGAAGGAAGTACTCTCGTCGCAGCACACGCTGAACGTGGTGCACTCGATATTGGCGCAGGTGAAGGCGTAGGAGGCAGTGGCCAGTGGTCAGTGGTCAGTGGCCAGTAGCCAGTGGCCAGTGGCCAGTAGTCAGTTGTGGTCCCGGGTAGCCTGCCGCTAGCTTGCCAAGGAGGACGCGGAGCTGGGGCACGACGCGTGAACCCTGTGGATTTCCGTTTCCCGCCCGCTCACCAACAGAAGGCGAGAAGAGTGGGGCACCCTAGGCCATTGGCTGTTGTTGTCCTTATAAACAGCAGCAAATCGGGCGAAATAACTTTCTAACAACCGCACTTTAAGGCTATTGACATTAATTTCCACTCAACGTAAAGTCGCGTCACTTTATTCGTCGCTCCCAAAATTTTAACCGCTCCCAAAACACCACCTCTTCGGAGGACGGCTCTTATATTAGAGCTAGTATCCGACACATATCCGGATCCACCGCGATCCCTCACTTCACGCTGTCCACACGAAAGGAGCTCCTATGCCAGCAACAGGCACACAGACCGTTCCGGGGACATACGATTCAAACCCATTTCCGCTCGGCCTTGGGTCAGGTCTCCAACTTTGCTTGTATCAGCAAAGCCCTGGTCGTCCGGTTTGGACAGGAAGCCAGCTCATCTACCCTTACCGGGCCGGCGGAAACCTACAGGTCGTCAGCTGCACGCCACCATCGGCTCAGGATGGTTGGGAAAACGTTTCGCCTGTTACCGAGAACTGGAAGACATGCTGGGGCAACACGAATACGGGAATCGGAATCGCCTCGGGACCATCCCTGCCAGCGGTCGGTGTCCCCAGCGCCACCACCGACAGCAACGATGTCTATGTTTTCACGAGCGGCTCCATCGTGTATCGGCTGAACTCGGGGAACCCAGATCAAGTTGACAGCTTCCAAATACAATCGGCGAAAGCCGGCTTATCGCTGAGTTCCGTGGGTGCTACGGCGTTCCCGAACGTGCAACCGGGCGATCCAAACTACATTCTGGTCTGCTGGTTCTACGAGTCCGCCAACAGTCTGATGTGGGAAGCCTACGACGTCAACAATCTCCCCAGCTCAACCACTGAGGGTTTCGTTTGGAAACCCAGCGGGGAGGTGTCAGCGTACCCACAGCAGCTGCAATTGGCAGATGGCACATCTCCCTGGGGGACCACCTTTGGATCGGTCATCTCCATGGATTGGTATTCGCTTGGGGGCAACGATTTTTACCTGGTTACTAGCTACATGGGGAGCCAAGGGCCCGTCGTGCTGGTGATGCCCATGGGTGAAGGACCGCTGCCGACCGCAAATAATGGAATCTATTCGGTGGCGCAATGGACCAGCTCGTCCACCATGCCCTCCCAGACACCTTATATGGTAGCCCGCGACGCAGCTGGAAGAATGACGATCAGCTTCCTTAACAACAGTCAGGAGAACATGATCGTACTTGGAACCAACGTGGATCCGTCAGCGCCCTCTTGGCAATGGCCGGCTCCGACGCAATGGGGCTACTCCGAGCCTAAGAAGTTCGCCTGGACCCAGCCTGCGGTGACGGGGTGGGCCGCGGGGGAATCATATCAGTACACCTACCCGGACAATACGGTAACCACCAGACAAGACGTCTTTCAAATCTCCTTCATCGCATCCAATTCGGGCTTGGGCATGCCATCTGAAGACACCTACATCTGGTGCGACGTGCAGTGCTTTGGCATCGCTGAGCAGCTGCCCGGCGGGGTCAGTGGGTCGCTGCTGAATGAGGTTCCCTACGTTCCTCCCGGCGGTTCGACGACCTACTACGGCGCGATTGCCGGTATCATCGATGCGCCGTTCCCCATGCCAGCGAGCAACGCCGTAAGTAATGGTTTTGGTCCTGGATACCAGCTCGGCTCCGTCAGCTACGGCTCGACCGAGAGCAACAGCACACAGCGCGCTGTCGACTGGCAAACAGGAGGAGGCGCCTCAGCCAGTTACACGACAACCGCAGGCTTCGGCCCTAACTTCTCAATGTCGGTGCAGTACATGAACATCTCGAATAATGGCTGGGATTCTTATTCAAGCCTGATCAACACTATGCCCCTAGAAACACTGGTAAATCAGTCTGGCACCGGCATCGTGAACCAAGGCACCGCCTTCGGCAGCAACGTTAACTACGTGGGGAGCTCCTATACCATGCTTGACCCGACAGGGAGTAACCTCCTTCCGGGTAGCTCTCCAGTCTGCGATTGGGCTCCGGTTCTGCAGCAGGAAATGGCCGGTAACGCGTTCACGCCGTACCTGGTCATCGCTGGGTACCTGGATTCTTATGGCGAGCCGCAGGTCAATGCAAGGGCCGCGGCCCTCGGACTGGGACAGGGGTACGTTGACTCTGTAATCAAGGCAAATGCACTCAATTTCGCCGACGGCTCGAATTACCTCGCTTGCAGCGTTTCGCCCGAGTCCCCGATTACTACGGGGTATTTGAGTTCAAACGACAGTTGGACGGAAACCGGATGGAGCTTGAATGAGAGCGTCTATGTTGGGGTCGGGGGGGGTGTGAGCTTCTCTGCTGGATGCGGCGGAGGGAGCGTGACGGCGTATGGTTGTCAATTCTCAGCTATGGGTGGATTTAACCTGAGCGCCAGTCATGAGGCGACGCAGACGACGAGCGAAGAGATTCAGATTACTTTTCCGAACCTGCAACTTCCGCTGAACAAACTTTCGTTAGACGTTACCCAGATGGACGTTCAGGTCTACTTCCTTCCGGCGAAACAGCAATGGATGCAGGAACTGGCCGCGCACTCAGGACTCACCTTCAATGACACAAATTCACAGCCTTGGAGGATGTTCTTTCTGGTGACCTACTATAAGCTTCAGAACGGCACCGTTGGGCCGGCGCCGGCCTGGGCAAGCGGCATCAGCTACTCAGTAGGGCATACCGTTTATGACGGCGAGTGTATTCAACAGTGCACCACTGCCGGAACCACCGGCGAGTCCATGCCGAACTGGAATGAAACCGTAAACGGTACAACCAACGATGGCTCAGTCGTGTGGATCTGCCTGGGGCCGAAACCGCAGGCCTGGCTTTCCTGGCAAGCCGGCACGGCTTACGCAGTAGGCGATAGCATCTCTGACGGCCAGTGTATCCAACAGTGCACCACCGCCGGAACCTCCGGCGCCTCCGTACCAACCTGGAATGAAACCCAATACGGCACAACGGATGACGGCTCCGTCGTCTGGACCTGCCTGGGGCCGCTACGGAGCTAGGCCTAAGGCCGAACGTAAGGCGCAGGGGGCGACGCGGGATATGATCCTTGCGCCAGGACGGGTTCTACAGGAATCGGGCGCTGGCCTGAAGAGACCGTGTCGCGACCGGTGCCGCCGGGCTAAATGCGGTCCCGCCGCTTCTCACACCCCAGTTCGCACAAGCCCGGTGCGAACCGGGGCCCCGGATTCGCGGCTGGTTCGATAGGCTTTCGGGCAAGTTATCCCAACGCAAAAATCTTCTGCCGGTTGCTAGACAGCCTCCTGAAGGCCCGCTCCGCCCAAGCGCAAGCGCGGGCCGAAGGCTCCGCGAGACACGACCCTACCCGCCTGCATAACTAACCGTCTAAGTCAAGGATTGTGGTTAGTGAGCGAAGCAAGTTGTTTTTGTCTCGAAGCTAGCGGCGGTTCCTCCGGAGTTTAAAGGGCAAAAGCAGATCCCTCGCTTCGCTCGTGATGACAAATCCTATTTTGGCAGGCTGTCTCACAGCAGAGTAGTAGTTTCGCGGATCGCGACTCGGAGCGAAACCGCAGATCCCTCCGCTACGCTTCGCTCCGGTCGGGATGACAGGAAGCAGTGGCCAGTGGCCAGTTGTCAGTTATCGGTAAAAGCAGATCCCTCGCTACGCTCGTGATGACAATTCAAAGAGGCACAGATGCCAGGTGTGGGTTGCTAACCTTCAAAATATTATTAGGAGGTTAGGCGATTTCAAAGCTCCGCGGCGAACAGCAGATCCCTCGGCGGCTTGAAAGCCGCCTCGTGATGACAAAATAAATAACGCCGCTGAACGCTGGCCTAAAGGCCAGCTCTACCCGAGCACAGCTGCCGGCCTAAGGGCCAACTCCACCCGAGCACAGCCGCGGGTCTAAAGGCCAGATCTGCCCGAGCACAGCCGCGGGTCTAAAGGCCAGATCTACCCGAGCACAGCTGCCGGTCTAAGGGCCAGATCTGCCCGAGCACGGCTGCGGGTCTAAAGGCCAGATCTACCCGCGCACAGCTGCGGGTCTAAAGGCCAACCCTACCCGAGCACAGCTGCCGGCCTAAGCCAGCTCTGCCCGAGCACAGCCGCGGGTCTAAAGGCCAGCTCTACCCGAGCACAGCTGCCGGCCTAAGGGCCAGCTCTATCCGAGCACAGCCGCGGGTCTAAAGGCCAGCTCTACCCAAGCACAGCCGCGGGTCTAAAGGCCAGCTCTACCCGAGCACAGCCGCGGGTCTAAAGCCATCTACCCGAGCACAGCTGCCGGTCTAAAGGCCAGCTCTAATCGGGCACAGCTGCCGGTCTAAAGGCAAGCTCTACTCGAGCACAGCTGCTGGCCTAAAGGCCAGCTCTACCCGAGCACAGCTGCGGGTCTAAAGGCCAGCTCTACCCGGGCACAGCTGCGGGTCTAAAGGCCAGCTCTACCCGAGCATAGCTGCGGGTCTAAAGGCCAGCGCTGCCAGGACAACTCCGGGCCAATGTCATGCCTAACCATCAAAACAATATTAGACAGTTAGTCGTTTGCGCTGAATACCTCGAGGCTAGGAGCTCGGAGCTTCCGGTGCGGTCTCTTGCGGCTTGGGGTTGGTGACGCGATCGATGAGTTCCTCGGCGAGCTTCAGATAGGCTTCGGCGCCGCGGGAGTGCGGGTCGTAGATGATGGCGGGCTGTCCGTGGCTGGGGGCTTCGGCGAGGCGGATGTTGCGCGGGATCGCGGTCTGGCACATGAGGTCGCAGAAGAAGCCGCGAAGCTCGGCGGCGACGGACTGCGCCAGGTTGGTGCGCTCGTCGAACATGGTGAGGACGACGCCTTCGACGGCGAGGGCGGGGTTGAGCTCGACCCGGATGCGGTCGATGGTGTCGAGCAGCTCGGTAACGCCTTCGAGGGCGAAGTACTCGGCTTGCATCGGGATGAGAACGGTGTCGGCCGCGACCAGGGCGTTGAGGGTAAGGAGGTCGAGGGCCGGGGGGCAGTCGAGGACGATGAACTGGAAGCGGTCGCGAATGGGCTCGAGCGCCTGGCGGAGGCGATACTCTCGGGCGTCGAGGGGGACAAGCTCGATGTTGGCGCCGAGGAGATTTTTGTGCGCTGGGATGATGGTGAGGAGGTCGAGCGCGGTGGGGTGGAGGGCGTCGGCAGCGGCGATGTCGCCCATGAGGACCTTGTAGGTGTTGGGGCGATCGGGGTCGCGAAGGAATCCCAGGCCGCTGGAGGCGTTGGATTGCGGGTCGCAGTCGACGAGGAGGGTTGGGGCCTGGTGCGACGCGAAAGACGCGGCGAGGTTGATGGCGGTGGTCGTCTTGCCGACTCCGCCCTTCTGGTTGGTGACCGCGATGACTCTTGCCATGTTTCGCCTTCTTGTCCGGCCGCCGCTGCGACACTGGGCCTCGATAACAGCTTAGAACGCGAGATGGCACGGCGGCAACGAGAGAGCCTCGCCCGGCGCCACTTTTTCGAGGAAAAGCTGTGAAATTCTGCGGTTCGACGGCCCAACGTGCTGATTTATCAGCGGACGGGGGTGAGCGCGACTGTGGAAGGCTGGAAGGAAAGTTCGATTGCGCCTTGGGTGGCCGGAGGTTGATAGCAGCCCAGCGGTCGCGTTCCGCAGAGAATGTTCCACGTGGAACAATCATTCCCTGGAGCGACAGTCTCTACTGCGTCCCGCGGAAAATGTTCCACGTGGAACACTTAATTTCTGACCCGACGCCATGGCGGTCCGAAATGCCGTCCAGGGCGACGGCGACCAATGCCGTCTGGAGTCGAGCCTCCCCCACGAGACGCAGGTTTTGTCATATTGCGAAAATGTTCCACGTGGAACATTTTCCTCAGAATGGCTTTGCTGGAAGAGTCGCATCGGCAAACCCGATCGAGCCCTCCCAGTAAGATCTCTTCATCCACGGCATCCACCACTAAACTTCGGCCAGGAATGTTCCACGTGGAACATTCTGAAGCGTTGCCACGCCGCCGGGAAACTACCATGCTTGGAACTCAGCCCCGGCAAACTTGACCGACATTTCGCCTGATCAGCGGACCCGATACGGTTCAGACCTCTGCCTCAAGCAAAATTGTTCCACGTGGAACAATTTGTAAAGTTACCACTTTGACCAACAATTACTACCACAGAAGTAATGTCATTCCCACTACTGACGCAATCATGGAACAATAGAACACAGCCAATCCCACTTATAAGAGTAGCGCCCGATATACTCCACATAGCATTACCAATCACATACAACTAAAGTAACACAAAAACGAATTACTTTAGTCATCCAACTGCCACCCGACCATCAGCTAGCCGCCGCCTTCAGCAACCCCACCCCCAGCGTCACCACTGACACCGCCAGCACCACGGCCCCGGCATAGATCAATCCCACCGCCGCTCCCGGCTGCGTCGCCATCGGCGCCATCACCGACAGGAAAAAGCCCAGCGGTATCAGGATCGCCGCCAGCGGCACGCCCACCCTCACCAGCCGGGTGCCCCACCCTTCTCGCCGTCTTTTGGCGAGAGGGTGGGCAGCGGCCGGTGACCGCTATCACAGCTTGAACTCGACCCCGTTCGTAGAGTTTTCTTATGGCACGTGGACTTAGGGTTACCAGCAAGGACGGGGTGGCCCAGGCTTTCTGAAGGACTCTAAACTTCGGGTGCCCCACCCTTCTCGCCGTCCTTTGGCGAGAGGGTGGGCAGCGGCCGGGGACCGCTATCAGCTTGAACTCGATCTTGTTCGTACAGTTTTCCTCTGCCAAGGGGACTGAAGTGTTACCAGCAAGCCTGGTGCTGGTGCCCCAGGTTCGCGTCCCTGGTTTTGGCCGCTAACCTGGGACCCGATGGACCTTTCTGGCAGAAGAGATACCATGACCGGCACGTGGACGGGGTAGCTCAGGCTTTCTGAAGGGTTCTAAACTTCGGGTGCCCCACCCTTCTCGCCGCTTTTTGGCGAGAGGGTGGGCGCGGAAACCTCACTCTTGCGGGTCGCCCCCAAACCTAACCGCAGTCCCAACCACCTTCAGCCGCAGCGGCATCCCCATTCGCTCCCGCTTCCTTCCCGTCCACTCCGACTCGATCTCCACCACACCTTCTTCCCCAGTGGCGTAATGACGGAAACTACTCCACTCCCAATCCTCGGGCTTCTCCACCAGTTCACGCTTGACCGGGTTGCGGTGTATGTATCGCAACTTCTCGATCCGCTTCTCCGCGGTGCGGACATTGAAATCATAGTATCGGACCTGCCAAAACCGTTTGTGCGCCCCACCCTTCGCGCCGTCCCTTGCCCAGAGAGTGGCCCGCAGTTTCCGCGCCACAAGTTGCTTCAGCATCTGCACGGCCACCTGCAAACTGCTCCGCTCCGGCTCGCTGACCAGCAGGCGGACGTGTTCGGGCATGACTACATATCCAATGACGTACAATCCGTACCAGCGACGCACCCGTTCCAGGGTTTCCTCCACCGCTCGTCGCGAGGACGGCTCCGCCAGGAACGGCCGCCGCTGATAGCAACTGAAGGTGATGAAATGGAGATCACCGGTCTTCTGATAGCGCTGCAAGCCCCAGGGCATGAACAAAGGCTAAAGCCGGGCGGCCAGTCGTACCGTGACGACGGTCACCTTGCGCTGGCTGCGTCCCAGTGCGGCCCATCCTCTCCCCAACAGCAGGGCAGAAGGATGGGGCACCCGAGGTTTATGAACTTGATGTGTACGATTCCGACTGAAGGGCGGGCCACCAGACCCAAGCTATTTAAACTGGATGTCAATACGGAGGAAAGGATGGGGACAGGCGGCCCATCCTTTCCCTGCGTATGACACTCTCTCTATTCGCTATGACACTCTCTTTATTCGCCCGGGTGCCCCACCCTTCTCGCCGCTTTTTGGCGAGAGGGTGGGCATCGCGTGGAGCGCAAGGAACCCGCGTGTTCTGGTATGACGAAGCCGGGAACGTGATCGAAGAAGCTTAAGAATGGCGACTCGCAAAGTGAGTTCCAAGTTGATTTTGGTTTTCATCGACGTGGGCGTGGTGCTGGGGATGATTCTGGGCTATCGGAACTACAACGTTGACAGATTGTCACTTTTACCATCGGCTTTCTGTCCTTGCTTGTGCTCAACGGGATATTCTTTTTGGTTCGAAAGAGCGAGCCTGACCTTTCGCCAACACGGTTGAAGCAAATGAACAAATGGGTAGTCTGGCCGATCGTGTTGCTTGCAGCATTGGTTGTTCTTGTCGAACTGTTTAGCAGAGGCCGGTGAATCAGCCCTTAGCAGAACGGCAACGACGGGTGGCCCACCCTTTCGGCATAAGTCCTAAACATGGGGTGCTCGCCGCTTTTTGGCGAGAGGGTGGGCATCGGGTGGAGCGCAAGGAACCCGCGTGTTCTGGTATGACGAAGCCGGGAACGTGATCGAAGAAGAAGATGGAAGTAACGTCAATGAGTACCTGTACGTCGGCAGCCAGCGGGTAGCTCGGATTTATAATCTTTTTTCTCCGTACTATTACTATTCCGATTATCTGGGAACGTCGCGGGTGAGTTCGGACGAAAACGGAAACAAGTGTTACGATGCCGACTACTTCCCCTGGGGTGACGAGCAAAACGTCTATGTAAACACCTGCCCCCAAAACTACAAGTTCAACGGCAAGGAGCGCGATCCCGACATGGGCGTCTACGATTTTGGAGCGCGTTTCTTCCAAGATTCCATCGCGCGATTCTATTCCCCGGACTGGTCGGCAACGGTCGAGCCGGTTCCCTACGCCGAGCTTAACAACCCCCAAAGCTTGAATCTTTACACCTATGCCTTGGACAATCCTCTTTCTCTCAGAGATGTGGATGGGCACCTATCTAATTCGCCCGGACAAGGCGATACAGGACAGCCGGGTGCCGCAGGATGCCGACAGTATAATGCCAGCGACCCGGCATGCGGACCGGAAGCGCAGCAGGCCCAACAGCAACAGAAATATGATCCTTCAAAGAGCGGCCCTGGGGACCCTACAAATCCGGGGCATCCGCTATGCCAGAATTTCATTGTAAAAAAGGCTTCTGATCAGGCATTCATGACAACGACCAACGGCGCAGCACGCGGCGGATTGGCTGAAGCGGGCTTCTCAATTGACTATACGAATGGCGCGATTACGATCGCCAACAAGGTGAATTCGGTGAATGGAGACGGTACGCCCAATCAACTTCAAATAACAACGGACGCGAACACGATTGCAATTCTCCATACGCACGGCAATCACGCTCTGCCGACGCCGTCTCCTGGAGACCGAAACCCTAATGCACAATTTCCGGATTTTGTGAGATCGCGGAGCGCACTCTATGTAACGGTTCCGCACTCAGCCAGCGGATCGCCTCCATTGAACCAATATATCCAGCTGCAATAGCAGCGATAGAATCCAGTTAAGGGGTTTACGGCGATGAATTTGAGAATGTTCTTAACGCGGGCGGTGGTCGTTCCCTTTTGCATGGTCCTGGGTGCAATTGCTCAATCGGGAGATGGCAATATGAACATGAAAGATCGTGTTCTCAACATCCTCTTTTCATCGGAGGCTCCGACATCGCCATTTCTTACGAAAATGACTTTGCGGTTTGGTGATACCGACACTCAAGTTGTAGTACTTACTTATCCGGTCTATCCGGTACATCCCGGAGGGCGAGCTGAGGTCATCAAGTATTCGATTGCCGGGATGGAGAACGGTAGTCTCTCCGAGTTCATAGCCAAAATGGTCGCGCAAAAGCCCAACGTGACAGAGCGCGAAATCGCAGACAAGCTAAAGGTCGAAGTTAGACATGTTCCTGTTGATTATGATGCGTTGGAGCCATCGATGAAGGCTCTCGAAGCCCTTCGGATTTCTCCAGTTCTAAAGAGCCGGGTGGCGGTTGACGAGTATTCAGAATATGACTATTGGTTCGACAACGGTCAGGAGTTCGTTCACTATTCGGTCGCCGGTCCGTTCAAGGATGCTGCGCAGGATCAACTAGTCGCGTGGATGATCAAATTTAAGACAAGTCTGCCCGACTTAGCGAAACCCACGTCGGCACCAAAACCATGAAGCCATTTATCTATCTCGCCAGGAATATTGGACGGGTGGCCCACCCTTTCGGCATAAGTCCTAAACTTCGGGTGCCCCACCCTTCTCGCCGCTTTTTGGCGAGAGGGTGGGCATCGGGTGGAGCGCAAGGAACCCGCGTGTTCTGGTATGACGAAGCCGGGAACCTGATCGAAGAAGCTTAAGAATGGCGACTCGCAAAGTGAGTTCCAAGTTGATTTTGGTTTTCATCGACGTGGGCGTGGTGCTGGGGATGATTCTGGGCTATCGGAACTACAACGTTGACAGATTGTCACTTTTTACCATCGGCTTTCTGTCCTTGCTTGTGCTCAACGGTCTCAGATGGAGTATTGGGTGCAGGTGGTGTCCATGCCCCGGCTGACATTACTCCCGGCGGGCTAGTGAATGACATGAGCCAGTAGCCCAAGAGAAAGGTGAGGATACTACGATGTTCAAGCTAGCTCGCAAGTTCGCATACGTTGGGATTGCTTTAGGTGTTGGGGTATCGCTTTTGTGGTGGGGTGTTCAAATCTTCGATCCATTCCATCTTCCAACAGTGGGGCATGCCCCGCCAAATTATAGAGAGCCCCTTCTGGCCCAGATCATCGATGGCAGCGTTTTCGTGCTTTGCCCCGGCACTCTTCTCCAAGTGTTTACCATTGACATTGGCGGTTGGGTCTCCTGGTTTATGTGGGTATTGGCAGTGCTCCTCAATGCGCCAATCTATTACGTGATCGGCCTCGCTGTCGGCGCATTAATTGGGCGCAGGCACGATGCAAGGCCGGACTTGTCGTCAGAAAGCGGGACGACGGCTCGACCGTGACTTTAGAGTTGTTTTCCGGAGTGGTTTTGCCACGTCTACGGCCCAACAGGCGGGTGGCCCACCCTTTCGGCATAAGTCCTAAACATGGGGTGCCCCACCCTTCTCGCCGTCTTTTGGCGAGAGGGTGGGCCCGGCATCGTCAACTATCCTTCCGCTTTGGCTTTGTCAGCTTTTTTGGTGACCGTTTTGCCAATCTTGTCTGCGATGTCACTTTCTGCGCAAACGATCGAAATTAAATTGGTGGACGGTAGAAATGGACACCCTATGGTTGGGGCCTCCTCCTACGTGAATGTCTGGGTGGGCGCAGAGCGCAAGGAAGCAATCGCGATACCGATGGATGAGAAAGGCGCTGTTCGACTTCAGCTAACGTTGAATCCGAGCGAAGTAAAGATCCCCAGCCCGGACAACTAGTTCTGTTCGTCAGGCCCCTTACGTTCTGGGAGAAAATGAAGCAGTAGGGCGGGACTCTGACTCAATCTCCACCACACTTCCTCTCCGGTGGACGACACTGGCGGGCGCCCCAGGTCTCGCGCGCTTCAAGACCCCGGCCGAAGCGTTGGGCGGCTGATAGCTGACGGCTGACAGCCAAAAAAAGGAAATCCCGAGTGCGCTTCTGATCGCTCGCTTTCGGCTAGTGGGTCACGTCAAACCTTTGCCAAGCTGCCTTGCCGGATACTTGCGTATCTGGCACGACTGTCGGCTTGGATGCCGGACTCGCGACTAACCGGAATGACCGATCAACGCCTCGGGATTCCCGTCTTGCCCTTGACTCGTTTCCTGTCCTCGCCTGTCATGCATCTCGCGACAACTGTTGCGGTCGCTCTGCCTTGCGCCGTGAGCGCCAGGTAGTGACCTCGCTACAGGACACCGGACTTGCCGGTTATCCTCTTCGCTTGCGCGTTGAGGAAGCTCGCTGCCTGACTGCGAAAACCTTGAAAACTCATCAAGGAACGAGTGTGTTTTTACTCTTCCTGTTTCTAAAGTCAATGAAATTATCGCAACTATATCTCGTTTATTTTCAATCGAGTGCAGCTCGTCCACAGGCCCATGCCAGAATTTTGTGCAACGCGGGAAGCGCTCCTCGAACCGCATGAATTTCACGCACTATTTTCGCGGCTTTCGCGAAACTGAAACGTCGGCCGCGTGCGAATTCCATGTGCGGTTCAATTGTGGGAATCTGGCGAAAATATTATCCAGCGCGGAGTTCAGGCGCTCGCGATTTTCCGCTCGCGGCCACTTGCGAGGCCCACACGATCAATGACGCCCCGACCAACCTCAATTCCCGGACCATGTTGAGCATGGCCGGCTCCTGCGCTTCCGCTGCCGCGGTGAGCATGCAACAATAGGTTGACAGAATTCGCTTTGAGTTGTGACCAGTATCACTGACTAGTCGTAGACTGTGGGATAGAGTCGTAAATGAGGAAGGTTCCCGCCGTCTCCTCTTTCAGGTTCCCTGAATATAAGTCAGCCCATCTGAAGTTTCCTTCATCTTATACGCCACAATTTTATAAGGGTGTGATAATGAAAAACGTTAGCCGTTTTCTTCTGTCATTTATTCTGCTGGCTTGCACAGTGGCCTTCGCACAAACCGGACCGCCGATTTCAAAGCCCGGCCCGACTCCCATCGTTCATCCTGTGCCGGGACGTATGCCGCCAGGTCTGATCAGTCAGGTAGGGCCGCCGATCATAGTGATGCCGCCTACAGCGCCGATGCCGCCTAATGCGCCGCGGAATCCAGTGCCTGCTCCCCGTCTGGTGAGTCAGGTATCGCCGCCGATCATCATCGCAAAGCCGCCTACAGCGCCGATGCCGCCCAATGCACCGCGGAATCCAGTGCCTGCTCCCCGTCTGGTGAGTCAGGTATCGCCGCCGATCATCATCGCAAAGCCGCCTACAGCGCCGATGCCGCCCAATGCACCGCGGAATCCAGTGCCTGCTCCCCGTTTAGGGTAGTCGTCAGGTCGTCGGTCTGAGTTGTAAGGGGCATTTAGGTATCGAATAGGACAGCCCGAACGCAATAAGGTCAGGTGGCGCCACTGGGTGCCACCTGGTTTCATTTGTCCGAGTGATTACTCCCATCTCTCGCGAATCGACTCCCGCCCGCGCCATACATCATAGGATGTAGCAAAATCCACTCGATACCTATAACGCCGTCTAGCGTTCGCGATGGGGTAGCGGTCTCCGCCTCCGGATAAATAGAATTGAGCCATGCTGTGCTTCCTCTGCTTTGTACTTGCGTTTGCGCTGCAATCTCCCACCAACACCGACACTACTAACCAGATCACGGCCCTGCTGCGCACCAAGGATCAGGCGCTGCTCGACGCCCTTGCTCCCGGCGATCGCAAAGTTTGGGAAGACGCGCTGGCCACCGATGCGGTCTACGTCGACGAGAACGGCGTGATCATGGATCGTGCCGCGTTCCTGAAGCAGATGGAGCCGCTGCCCGCAGGCGCCTCCGGCAGCCTTCACATTACCTACTACGCGGCCCACATTTCCGGAGACCTGGCCACCGTAATTCACAACGACGACGAGCAGGAGAACTATCACGGCCAAGTGCTGCACGCGCGCTACCTGACGACTGAGACCTGGCGCCGCGACGATGGCGAGTGGAAGCTCTATCTGGTCCACGCCTACGCGGTACCCAAAGATCCTCCGGCAATCTCGCTGCCTGCAAAAGAACTGTACGAGTATGTAGGCAGCTATTCAGCCGGGCCCGATCTTGTCTACATAATCCGTTCGGACGGCAGGCAACTCATGGGCGGCCGGCCTGGCAGCACGATGAGGCCGCTGAAGGTCGAAGTGCGCGACGTGCTCTTCGTTCCCGAACAGCCACGCATCCGGAAGATCTTTCAGCGCGATGGGAAAGGCAAGATCACGGGATTTGTGGATCGCCGGGAAAGTTGGGACTTAGTGTGGAAGAAAAGTGAGAAATGATGGCTGGAGCGTAAGGGAAGATTGCCGGCGGCAATAGGGGTCCCTCGACTCCGCTGCGCTACGCTCGGGATGACACGGGCTTTAGAGATCCTGAAAGCTGACGGCTGACAGCTACGGCTTTTGCAGCCTCTGCACATCCCGGACGCCGGGAATTTTACGCACGCCGGTCACGATGCGCTCCAGGTGCTTCAGGTCGGCGATGTCGGCGACGATTTCCACGGTGGCGTGCTCTTCGGCGGTCTTGGCTTCAATGTTCTGGATGTTGGTGTTGGCGTCGCTGATGACGGTGGCGATCTGCTTCAACATGCCGGGGCGGTTGTCGCAGGAGACGGCCAGCTTGACCGGATAGCCCGCCTGCCAGATGGGGGAAGAGGCATCGCGGCCCCACTCCACGGCAATGCGGCGCTCGGGCTCAAACATCAGGTTATCGATGTTGGCGCACGAAGCCGAGTGCACTGCGACGCCCTTGCCGCGGGTCACGTAGCCAACAATCTCCTCGCCGCGAATCGGGTTACAACATCGGGCGCGATAGACCATCAGGTCGTCGTGTCCTTTGACCTTGATGGCCGAGTTGTCGCCGCCAAAGACGCGGCGCACGACATTGGTGAAGCCGTTGTTTGAGTCTCCATCCGCCGTGGGAGCAGGCGCATGGCCGGAGAAGGACTGCGCTTCATCGGCGGGAACCAGGCGCGCCAGAATGCTGCGCGCGGAAAACTTGCCATAACCGATGGCGGCCAGCAAATCGTCAGGCTTGGCCATGCCGCTCTCGCTAGAGACCCGCATCAGCTCCGCATCGTTCAGCGACTTCATGGAGATGCGGTACTTGCGCGCTTCCTTCTCCATAAGTTTGCGGCCGATTTCGACGGCGCGCTCGCGCTGATGCAGGTTGAGCCAGTGCTTGATCTTCTGGCGGGCGCGCGACGACTTGGTGAATTGCAGCCAGTCGCGGCTGGGATTGTGTCCCGGCTGAGTGAGGATTTCGACAATGTCGCCGGAGCGCAACTTATAACGCAGGGCGACGATGCGGCCGTTGACCTTGGCGCCGACGCAGGTGTGGCCGACTTCAGTGTGGACGGTGTAAGCGAAGTCGATAGGCGTGGCTTCGCGCGGCAGAATCACGATGCGGCCCTTGGGCGTGAAGGTGTAAACCTCTTCGGGATAGAGATCGATCTTCAGGGTCGCAAGAAATTCCTTGGAATTCTTGATGTCGCGCTGCCATTCGACCACCTGCCGCAGCCAGGCCAGACGCTGTTCGTCGCGCGCCGAAACCGGGCCGTCCTTGTATTTCCAGTGCGCGGCGATGCCCTCTTCCGCCATCTTGTGCATGTCTTCGGTGCGGATCTGCACCTCGAAGGCATGGCCTTTTTCGGAGATGACGGTGGTGTGCAGCGACTTGTAGAAATTGTTGCGGGGGATGGCGATGAAGTCCTTGATGCGACCCGGCACCGGCCGCCATTGATTATGAATGATGCCCAGCACGGCGTAACAATCGCTCTCCGATTGCGTGATGATGCGCATGGCCAGCATGTCGTAGATCTGGTCGATGGCGATGTGCTGCCGCTGAATTTTTTGCCAGATGCTGTACAGGCGCTTGATGCGCGCTTCCACCCGCGCCTGAATTTTGTTCTCCTTCAGCTTCTGCTCGATGACGCCTTGCACCTCGGCCAGAAACGCTTCGCCTTCCTTGCGGCGCAGCTCGACGGCGTCCTTTACCTGATCGTAGGAGATGGGATCGACATATTGGAAGGCGAGATCTTCGAGCTCGCCGCGAATTTTGCCCATGCCCAGGCGATGCGCAATGGGAGCGTAAATGTCGAGGGTCTCGCGCGCAATCTTCTGTTGCCGTTCCGGCGACAGAAACTTCAGGGTGCGCATGTTGTGCAGGCGATCTGCCAGCTTGATCAGCACCACGCGAATGTCGTCCATCATGGCCAGGACCATCTTGCGGACGTTCTCGGCCTGGGCCTCTTCGGAGGACGCGAATTCGATTTTGCTGATCTTGGTGACGCCTTCGACGATGTGGGCAACCTGCTCGCCGAATTCGGCCTTGATCTCGTCTACCGTGACGGTGGTGTCTTCCACGACGTCATGCAGCAAGCCGGCGGCGATGGCAGTGGTGTCCAGGCGCATCTCGGCGAGAAGCGTTGCCACCTGTAGAGGATGCGCCAGGTAAGGCTCGCCCGACTCGCGCGCCGATCCTTTGTGATGCTGGAGGGAAAACTCGTAAGCTTTCTTGATGAGCGAAAGATCTTCGCTCTCGCGGTAGGAGCGGACCTTGCGCAGGAGATCGCGAAAGCGGGTGACCGTCAATACATTGGTCGCGATCTGTTGGCGCAAAGTCGCCATGTCCGATTATACGACTATGTTTGGCTGTTAGCGGCGAGGGCTCGATTGCAGAAAGACGAGCAACAACAATAAACGCCAAAAAGGGAAACGCATTTTCTCGCGAAGGAAAGAAACGGTTGCAACCTGGGCACGATGTTTCTGCACTAGATCGGCGAACCCGAATAGGGTACAATCGTACCCGGAATGAGTACACATCAAGCCATTGCCCCACCGTCCAGACTCTTTGGTAACAGCCGCAATGCCCTGCTAACCATTCTCTACGGTCACACCGATGAATCGTTCTACCTGCGTCAGCTGATTCGAGCGACAGGCTCCGGCAACGGCGCTTTACAGCGCGAGCTTCGCCACCTGACCAGCTTGGGTTTGATAACGCGTAAAGTTCAAGGTAACCAGGTGTTATACCAGGCTAATTCGCGCAGCCCGATTTTCTCCGAAATGAAGAGCCTGATTGCCAAGACGGTGGGCATCCACGACACTATCCGTTCGGCGCTGGCGCGGTTGAGCGAGGAAATTCCCGTTGCCTTTGTGTATGGATCTGTCGCCCGCCAGCAGGAACGCTCGAATAGTGATGTCGATCTCATGGTGCTGGGCAGCGTGCCATTCGGTGATCTGGTCTCTGCCCTCAGGCCGGCGCAGAAGGCACTGGACCGCGAAATTAACCCAACCGTTTTCCCTGTTTCTGAGTTTCGGTCGAAATTGGCGGCGGGGAATCACTTCCTGCGTGCTGTAATTAAGGACAAGAAGCTCTTTGTTTTGGGTAGCGAAAATGAGCTTGCAAAATTGGCTGCGAAATAACTGGGTGGTCGAACACACCAGCAGCTCCGAGGAGATCGCCAACCTGCTGCGACTTTCGGACCGTGATCTGGCCGCTTGCCAGGCGAAAGACTTGCCTGCGGACTGAAGGTTCGCCATTGCTTACAATGCCGCCCTTCAGGCGGCAAACGCGGCGTTGGCGGCATCAGGATACAGAGCTTCGCGGGAGAATCATCACTACGGATCATCCAGTCTCTGGAGTTCACCATCGCGCCAGGGGCAATGATGATTGAGACCTTGGATAGTTTTCGCAAAAAGTGCAATGTCAGTAGTTATGACGTGGCAGGCTCGATTTCGGACGAAGAAGCTGACCAAATCTTCAAGCTGGCGACAGACATCAGGGCGAAAGTGGAAAAATGGATTCGAGCGACCTACCCTCGATTGATGAAGGTTTAGCTGATGCGGGAGCTCTTTAATAATCTATGCGGGTCATAATCAGCGGAGCGTCGGGATTGCTGGGTTCGGCGCTGACGCGCGCTTTGCGGGCGGCAGTTGATGACCCGGTTGCGCTGGTACGTCGTCCGGCGCGAGCGGACGAGGTGCAGTGGGATCCGACGCAGGCGGTCGATCCAGGGAAGCTCGTGGGCTGCGATGCCGTGGTGCATCTGGCAGGCAAGAACATCGCCGGCCTGTGGACGAAAAAGTTCAAGCAGGAAGTGCTGGAGAGCCGCGTCTCCGGAGCGCGAACGCTGGCGACAGCCGCCGCGGCGAGCTATCGCCTGAGCGGCATGCCGCAGGTCTTCGTGTCGGCGTCAGGCATGAGCTACTACGGCGATCGCGGCGACGAGTTGCTGACCGAGGAGTCTTCTGCGGGCCGAGGATTTCTTGCCGAAGTGGTGAAGCAATGGGAAGCCGCGACGGCCCCGGCAAGTGAGGCTGGGGTGCGCGTGGTCAACCTACGAATTGGAATGGTGCTGGCCCGCGATGGCGGCGCGCTGAAGCCGATGCTCACGCCGTTCCGGCTTGGGCTGGGCGGAAGAGTGGGCAGCGGCAAACAATATTGGAGCTGGATTGCACTGGACGACGTGATTGGCGCGATGATGTTCGCCCTGAAGCATGACAGCTTGCGCGGCCCGGTCAACATCGTGGGGCCGGCGCCGGTCCGCAACCTGGAGTTCGTACACGCTCTCGCCCGGGAGTTACATCGCCCCGCGATATTTCCTTTGCCGGAGCTCGCGGTGCGGGCATTGCTCGGCGAGATGGGACAGGAGTTGCTCTTGACCTCGGCACGGGTGCTGCCGGCAAAGCTGAACGCGGCCGGATACCGCTTTCGTTATACGGAACTGGCGGATGCGTTGCACGCCGTACTAGGGTGACGTGTCAGTAGTCAGTTGCCAGTACCCAGGTGGTCAGTCACAGCGCATTTGTCCGGGCCAAGTTTTCCACAACTGATTTTCCTTCACGCTCCCGATAGCGCGCCTATAATGGTGCGATTCGGCGCGTCTGCCAAAGTTTCCCCATTAACGAAAAGCTGCGGTCGCGCCGCACTGGCTAGTCGCTAATTGCTCATTACTTAATTCATGACGACCACCACCGACAAACGCAAAGTGCTGGGCCGCGGACTGGAGACCCTGCTCCCATCGCGGCCGGTCCCTCCTGCCCCGGTCGCCGTCGTTGCCGCCGCGCCCAGGTCCGACGCCGATGAAGTCCATCACATTCCTTTGGATCATCTGGAGCACAATCCATATCAGACGCGCAGCGGATCGCTTAGCCCGGAGGCCCTCAGCGAGCTGGCAGCCTCCATCAAGGCGGTAGGTGTGGTGCAGCCTATCGTCGTCCGTCCGGTGGCGGGCGGCCACTATCAAGTGATTGCCGGCGAGCGGCGCTGGGAAGCCTCGCGCAGCCTCGGCTTGCCCACCATTCCCGCCCTGGTTCGGCAAGTCTCCAACGTGCAGGCGATGGAGATGACCATCATCGAGAACCTTCAACGCGAGGACCTGAACGCCATTGAACAGGCGCACGCCTTCGAGCGGCTGTCGCGGGAGTTCGGCCTCACCCAGGACCAGATGTCGCTGCGCACCGGCAAGGAGCGCTCGACCATATCCAACTTCCTGCGTCTGCTCAAGCTGCCGCTCCACGTGCAAGGTTTGATGGAGCGCAACGAGATCAGCTTTGGCCATGCCAAGGCGATGATGCCGCTGGACTCGGCCGAACTCATCGACCGGGTGGCGCGTCGCATCGTCGATCACGGACTCTCGGTGCGGCAGACGGAAGAGGCGGTCGCCCACCTGGTGGAGCCGCTGGTTCCCAAGGCCCCGAAGCAGCGCATCGTCGATCCCAACGTTCGCGAAGCCGAAAACAACTTGCAACAGGCATTGGGTGTCCGCGTCACTATCGACGACCGCAAAGGCAAAGGCAAGATCCTCATCGAGTACTCCTCGCTGGAAGACTACGACCGCATAATCGAAGCCCTCGGCGGCAAGAAGACGGATTGAAAAAGGCCCGGAACTAGAAGGCAGGCGAATTTCTAGGGCTTTTCGATGTCATGGTAGCGGAAATTGTCTATGTGAAAGAACATCGCGCGCGGATCCTCGGGCGCCACCACTTGCTTACAATCACCGCACTTGAAGCTAAGGACCGATGTTCCCGGCATGATTGATACTTCTGCCTTCCACGCAGTCCCGGCGCTATTCACCTCTAGTTTGCGTTTATAAGAAGGGCCATTAATCCATACGCTGGAAGGGGTTTGATAGGCCGAAACTATATCTGCCTCAATCACGATTCTACGTTCTGCATTAGAGGGATTTGTGATAGCAATCTCGCCGCTACGGCCGCACCAATGCCAATCTGCCTTACCGTTCTGCTCCTGTGGCCAGCAACCGTTTTTCGCTTCTACGGTAATGGGACGCAGTAGGTCGTCGATATTTGCCTGCCAGTTTGGATCAAGCGGCCTGTTTAGATGAGAAATAGCGGCGCGGTCTAGAACGAAAAACGAGAGTCGTCCGCCCTCACCCACAACCGGCCCGCTGCCTAGCAGCACCTTCACGCGGGATTCCAGAATAGCTGCGTGATCGGCATATCCGTTCCGATCAATATAGAGTCCCGCAAAACCTGCACCGGCAATGGTACGCAGCATCTCACGAACCGGCTGGGCAGAAACCGTGGCCAGCCATTGATCGGTAGGGCGGCCTTTCATTGCCGCATAGCTCCAGCGAAGAGTATCGGAGTGCAGATACCCCTTCATCTCGTCATAGTCGACCATCGTATTGATAGGCAGCGTCTCGGGGAAGGGATCGTAAGGAAGCTGGAAAATCATGCTGTGCGGCGGGACCAGGGACTCTATGCGCCGCACGAAATCCGCATCCTGCTGGAATAGCTTCTCAACGTCAGGCCGGTCAGCCATCCGACGCCCGGTGATTTGGTCGGGCAGTCCGATGGCCAGAAGGACTACAGGAATAATGATTGCGGTGAGGCTCCCATGTTTACTACCGAAGCGTGTCGCGCCTAGCTTGTCCAGGACCATCAGGATGGCCGCTATGCTAAAGAATGCGATGAAAATGGAGATCCGATTAAAGTCTCGCAACTGTGGGGTCAGCACAAAGCCTACGATTGCTCCGAACCCTCCCATAGTTCCCAACAACGTAGCAAAGAGACAAAGTATGCTCAGCGCATAGAGACGGGGGTCGCAGCGCCTGAGGAACAGGCAAACCAGCAATGCGAGAAATCCTGCGGCACCCACTATGCCTAAAGCAGCGCTATCGTTTTCATTCACCAGGAGAGCGTGTTCGTTGTAGTAGCGCTTCCATTTGGCGAGAGCTGGAATGCGATGACCGGTGACGGGAGCAAGCAACTGAATGATGGTGAGCGAATAGAGTTCGGATTCGACCGGAAGCCGGGCTGCCACCGCGGTGCGGCCGTGTTTGTGAAAGTAGTAAGCATTCGGCAGGAGGGCAATTCCGGAGGCGGACACCAATACGGTTAGAAGGAGCACGGTTGCGATCAGGGCATGACGGGCGCGGTGCCGGAGCGCACCCAGGAGACCGCCGACCAGGATAAGATAGGCGCCATAAAACGTATAGTATGGATTATCCCAGCCGATCAAAGCACATACCGCGATGCTGATCAGGCCGTTGCGGGTCGCTAGTCCCCTGAGGTTTGTCCTGCGGCCGGCACGAAGAGTGAATAGCTCCGTGCCCGTACCTAACCATACAGTTACCATGGCCATCAGCGGGACGACATAGTAAGAGCTGAGGAACAGGTGGCCTTCGGCGCGCCAGAGATGATAAGGCAGGAAGACATATAAGATTGCGCCGGCAGTTGCCAGTCCCGCCGAAATACCCAGCTTGCGAAATGCGTATAGAGTGGTTACTGCCGATAGCAGATAACCTAGCAGATAGAACAAATTAATCGCGGTCCCGGCATTGGTTGTAACTAGCCTGATCAATGCCAGGACTGCCAGGTGTATCCAGTGAGGCATAGGAAAATCATAGAGTTCCTGTTGCCCCGGTGCCCCCAGTAAGGGGTTTATGTAGTAGTGGCCGGTGGTCACGAAGTTCTTGACCAGGGCCTGATAGAAGAGGTTGTCGCTGGCATAGCCCAGAGGTACCCGGATATCGATAGTTGTGAGATGGTAGATCCGGACGAGCACGACAGAGCAGATGAGAATAACCGCCAGATAGGGGACGACCGAATCGATAAGCCATTGCGTGCGACCCTGGGGAGAGGTGGCGACAGCGATAGCTTCGCCGGATTCGGCAACAGAGTCGGCCATAAGGTTCATTCTAGCGCGCTTTCCCTGAGGGTCGCTGGCGGTAAGGACGTGTCATCCCATCAAAATTGTTCGCCTTTGCGGCGGTTCTGCTGCTCGCGGCGTTATGCTGGCCATCACGGCCGTCACTTTCCGCTTGACGGCCCCTTGCGGGCTGACGTATATCTCGTAGCCTCCGCCGATAAGGACCGGTGTCACATCTCTGATGTCCGCATCGATCACAGGTAACAGGATCTTTAAGGGACAGCCACGTGTTGGTATGTCCCAAAAACTGAACTATCGAAAGGAATTGCTATGAAGAAATCGCCCAAAATCGCCATCATCGTGTTCGCCGGCCTGGCGGCGCTTGCGCTGTGCGCACCTATGGTCGCCGCCCAGGACAACATGGGAGGCAATCCGGAAGCCATGCAACGGCTGGAGAAAATGTCGGCAGCATTGCAACTGACGCCCCAGCAGAAACAGCAGGTGGCGCCCATCATCATGGCGGAGGCGCCTAAAGTGAAGGCGCTGAAGAGCGATACCAGCATGGCGCCGATGCAAAAAGCCATGAAGATGCGGCAGATCAGCGAAGCCACCGACGCCAAGATGAAGCCCATCCTCAATCCGCAGCAGTACCAAACCTTAATGCAGATGCAGGCGCAGGAACGGCAGGAAATGATACAGAAGATGGAAAACCGGTAAGGGCAACGCAGTTGGCTCGGTTGACCTTCTCCCAGGCTGCCGAGCCAGCGGATGCAAAGGGCTGTGTCCCCGCTGTATCCCCGAGACTGCAAGTCATGCAGGTTTGGCCGATCGCGGGATCAATGCCAGTAGCCGTGGTCCTTTAAGAAATAGGAGTCGTTCCAGGAGTTCAGGGCGGTGCGCAGGAACATGCCTGCGATCCTGGCGTGACCCATTTTGCGGAAGCGGCGATTGGTGGTATGGATTTTTCCCCGCACGATTCCAAAGCGGCGGGGCGAGACTTGTTTGCTCAGCAGATAATCTTCAGCATAGAGCGCGCCTTCGTTGAAGCCACCCAACTGGTCGAATGCGGCTTTGTCGAAGAGCATGAACATGCCCGTGGCAAAGGGCTTGACCCAGGAGCCGGCGTATTGCACGAGGTTGTTGCCGGCGTAGAGGAGATGATCGCGCCAGCCGCCGTCGGAGCACCAGATGTTGGTGGTCAGACAATGCAGTTGGCGGTGGCGCATTTTTTCCAGGGCGCGGCGCAACAAGGTCGGGTCATGCAGGGCAATGTCGGCATCGATAAAGAGGACATACTGAGTATCGGCCAGGCGAGCGCCGGCGTTGCGGCCGACGGAGGGTAATCCGCCGGGAATCACGCTGACGTCGAGCCGGTCACGCATGGCGAGGGCGAGTTCAACCGTGCCGTCGGTTGAGCCCGCGTCAGCAACGAATACTTTGGTATGCGGCAAAAGCGGGTAGTCCTGCCTGCTCAAAGAGGTCAACAGGATCGGCAGGTGCCGGCTCTCGTTCTTCGCGGGAATAACGATGGTTAGTTCCGCCTTGGTACTCACGGATGGCAACTCCTTCGTCACCGACGGTTACATATGTCGGGCGGTGGTCGACCCAGGCCCCGGTGTTGTAGTAATCGACACCATCGCGATGCTCATGCAGAGGCAGATGGGTGTGCCCGCAGAAGATGCGGTCAATGCCTCCAGCCTTGGCGTAGGCGAGGGCGCTGGCGGCGACCTTGGTGGACAGGCGCAGCCAGCGTGTGTTCAGGCGATCCAGATAGCGGGAGAAGCGCTTGTTGCCGATATCGAGTTTCTGGATGCGGCTGAAGAGCAGCTCGCCGCAACGGCTGAACCTTTCATTGTGCAGTGAGAAACGGTCGAACTGGTGGCCGTGAATGGCCAGGTGGCGCAATCCTTCGTAAGTCCAGACATAGCGCTTGAAAACCGGAACTCCCACAAGGTGGGACATAATCTTGGAAAGGCCTTCGTCGTGGTTGCCTTCCACCCAAACGATCTCGACATTGCGTTTGCGATTGGAGAGTTTGCGGATGCAGGAGAGAAACTCCCAATGATCGCCGTTCAGGCGGGCGAAGTTGAGGTCGGAGAAGATGTCGCCCAGAAGAATCAAACGGCGGAAGTTACAGGACTGGAGCAACGCGACAGCATCTCGAGCGCGGCTGATATCGGACCCGAGGTGAATATCTGACAGGAGCAACGTATCGAGCGTTGGAGCCTGCATACCTACATTGTGGGACAGAGCACGTAACAGGATGATGAAAGGCAGATGAACATCTGGTTGCACTGAAAATAGTGCATCTAATGCGATACTGGTCCTAGCGAGCCAAAACCATCACCGCCCCTACCTCGCCGCGCCCAGATGGCCTCGGGGGGATTCGCTCCGGGCACGGCCATCAACCGCTGGGCGAGAATGAAACCTACCGCGCCGACAAAAATCCCCGCGAACACATCGGCGATGTAGTGGTAGCGACAATAAATTGTAGACACGCACATCGCCACAAAGCACGGGAGGAAAACCCAGAACAAGTAGCGGCGGTAGCGCCAGGCGCCGAGCAGCGCGACGAACGCCCCCGTAACATGACCGGAAGGAAACGCGCCGCCGCGCACGCGTCCCCAGTGTTCAATGAAATCGATCAAGCTGGTGGCGGGGCCACCCGCAAGCGGAGGCAACTGGAATGAGCGCATGGCAAAGAACGGGGCTTCCACGGGGAAGAAAATCGAAATCACATAGCCAATCGAGTAGGCGATCATGGAAGCGGTCATCACCGTCCAGAAAGCGCGCAACGCTTCAGCTCCGGACGGCTCGCCTGCGGGTGAGACAGCTGAGCCGGTCAGACGGCGACGATAAAGGGAAGCTCCGAGAATGGTGAGGAATAGATAGTAAGTCATGTAGGCGACTTGCATCGCCTCGTTGATCCAGAGGTTGGAGAACTGAGAGAACCACACGCCCGGATAAACGCCCGTAAGCCGGTGGTCGAATGCAATGAGGACGGAATCCCGCCACGCCTGATCCGTCAGGTGAACGAGAATTTGCAGTTCCTCGAAGCAAAAAAGAAAGAGTGCCTGCGGGTACCAATCGCGGACCCAGCCAAGCGCCGTGGCAATTCGAGAGCGTGAAAGGTCGCCGCGGCTGACGCGATCGGCGACCTTTACGACGACCAGAATTGCGGCAAAGACTCCGAAGTGCACAGTGATACGCAACGCGGGGCGGGAGAGATTCTCGTGGAAAACGAACATCAGGGCGCCGCTGAGCCCCAGATAGAAAAGCGCGACCCATTCAAATGCGCCGCACGGTTCGAGGATGGCGCGTGCCTGCGACCATAGACGGATGAACGACGGTGCGACGAGGTGCCGGTTGCGTGCAGGTCGGTCGTCTTTCAGCAATTCCACTCCAGCCTTCTTCAACGTCGGCGTAGTGCGCACGAGGTCTTGTCCCGAACCAGGTGGCCGACCTGTCGATTCCGCTGCAACCTAATTCAAACTCGCTGCAAAGCAATTCAGATACTACTGCAAGTGAATTCCAACAACTACAACTGCGCTCGGGAGGTGCGATTCGCCCCGGCGTGTACAATCGCACTCTGATGCCGACTCCGGCCGCACCTGAATCCAACCAAAGTGCGCCCAGCTTGGGAGCGCGGCTACTGCGTATTTTGCGGCCCTCGCACCAGCACACGGTATTTTCCGCGACAGTATTGCTGATGGGCTCGGTGCTGGCTTCGCGCCTGCTGGGCTACCTGCGCGAGATGTACATTGCGTGGGCATTTGGCGCGGGACACCAGACGGACGCCTATTTTGCCGCCTTCCAGATACCCGACTTCCTCAACTACATTCTGGCGGGCGGGACCGCGTCGATTACCTTCATTTCGATTTACACGCGGCACATTTCGCGCGACGACGAGGCGGGGGCGCAACGCGCCTTCAACTCCACCATCACCATCATGAGCGCGGTGTTGTGCGTTGGCACGGTCTTCCTGGAGATATTCGCGCCGCAACTGGTGCGACTGGTCTTCCCCAAGTTCGCTGCCGATCAAGTTGAGCTGTGCGTTCACCTGACGCGGATTTTGCTGCCCAGCCAGATTTTCTTTTATGCGGGCGGCATTGTTTCCGCGGTGCTTCTATCGAAGCGAATGTTTTTGTATCCCGCGCTGAGCCCGGCGCTGTACAACGTGTTCATCATTGTTGGAGGCGTGGTTGGCGCGAAAGCGTTCGGCATTTCGTCGCTGGCCTATGGCGCGTTCGCTGGAGCGATCCTGGGGCCGTTCCTGATCAACGCAATCGGCGCAAGCAAGGCCGGGCTGGGTTACCGCTTCAGCTTTGACTGGCGCAACTCGGGATTTCGCGAGTGGGGCAAGCTAACCATTCCGCTGATGCTGGGGGTGTCGCTGGTTTCGGCTGACGACTGGATCCTGCGCTACTTCGCGTCGGGCGGAGTGGGCGACATCTCGCGGCTGAACTATGCCAAGCGCCTGTTCGCGGTGCCGATCTCGATCCTGGGCCAGGCGACGGGACAGGCTTCGATGCCGTTCTTCGCGTCGCTGTGGGAGCAAGGGAAACGCAAGCTCTTCGCCGATACGGTGAACCAGACGGTGTATCGCATCTCGGCGGCATCGTTTCTCGCGTCAGCGTGGATGATGGCGGCGGCGCTGCCCATCATTGACCTCGCATTCCGCCACGGACACTTCACCTTCGCCGATGCGCAGGAGACTGCGACGTACTTCTTCTGGTTCGCGATTTCGCTGGCGCTGTGGTCGGCACAGGCGCAGTATGCGCGAGCTTTCTATGGCGCCGGCAACACGCTGACGCCGATGGTGGCGAGCACGATTATTGTGGTGGCGTCGCTGCCCGTCTATCGCACGCTGTTCTATCAGTACGGCGTGACGGGACTGGTCATCGCGTCGGACATTGGCATCCTGATGCATACCGTGGTGCTGGCGTGGCTGCTGCATCGCAAGAAGATGGTGCTACTGACGGAGCTGCCGTGGCTGGAACTGATGAAGGCGCTGGTGACCGCGATTTTCGCGGGAGCGGTGAGCTACGAAGTGGCGCGCAGGTTCCCGCTGCGCGGAGGCCGCGGCGCTGACGTGATCTCGCTGGCGGCGGTGAGTGTGACGTGGCTGGCGGCGAGTGCGCTGGGATTGTGGATCACGAGGTCGAGGTTGCCGCGCGATTTGCGGAGGAAGAAAGCGCCGGCGACGATGGACAGCGGGGACGAAAGCATGGAGGCGTAGAAAAAGGGCGTGCCGTCCCTGCCGGGACTCTGACATTTGTCAGCACTCCACCCAGGACTTCGTCCTGGGCTAAGCTGAGTCCCGCAGGGCGGGACGGGAGCATGGGTTGGCGAGGGAGCAGTCGCCTGCATTTTGGGGAAGAGGCCTGGTCGGGGAAGGCAGATCCCTCGTTGGGCTGAAGCCCTCCTCGTGATGACAAGGGAACAGTTGCCAGTAGGCAGTTGCTAGTGGGCAGTTGCCAATAGCCGGTAGTCAGTATCGGCGGGCGGAGCTCTCTTCTTGAATTATGAGAAAGTCTGCACGCGCGGCGTGGCTGTTCCGGTGGCTGTCTCGGTTGTCGCCGGCGTCGAGGTCGGTTCCTTGGCCTCGCCGTTGGCCTTCTGGCCGGGCTTGCGAATGTCGATGCCGCCTTTGAAGTAGGCGCCGTCTTCAATGCTGATGCGCTGCGCGACCACGTCGCCGGTAAGCGAGCCTTCGCCGCGAATGTCCACGCGATCGCTGGCAATCATGTTGCCGCGGACCTTGCCCAGGACGACGATCTCGCGCGCAGAAATGTTGGCCGCGACCACGCCGTTGCGTCCCACGGTGACGCGATTGCCCGGCAGATTGATGGAGCCTTCCACGCGGCCGTCGATGTAGAGCGACTCGGAGCCCGTGACCTCACCTTTGATGACCAGCGATTTGCCCAGCGTGGCCTGCTCCTGCGTGCTCATGGACGAGGTGGACGGACGGGGAGGAATCACCGGCTCGGCGGGCGGCGTGAAGGAGCGGGGCGGCTCAGGGCTGGGGGTGGGAGTGGGCGTCGAGGTGGGTGTGTTCGTAGGTTTCCACATGATCGGTACAAAATCCTTTCTGCAACGGTAGCCTGGGAGAAGCACCTGTCTTGCCAAACCGGAATTCCAGAGCGCTGCGCTCAAAACTGCTGGTTTGGGGCGGCGATTCTCGACGCATCGCACAGCTCGCACACACTGCGCGCGCCGGATAGCGATGTAATTACTGCTACGATACAGGGACTTTTTGGATGAGGGAATAGCTGGGCAAGTTTTTTCGGACAAGTTGAGTTGACAATGTGGGCACGGATCAGGGTGAAGGGGGCGGGGATTAGGGATTAGTTTCGTCGAAGGGTGTTATCGCGAGAGGAAGCGCAATGGGTGCGCGCGAGAACCGTGCCGCCCCACGGGGCTCGGGAATTTCTCCGGCTGTGTATGCCGAGGAAGTTTCGCGAGTGCGGGCATGTGCTGAGGTGGGATCGCGGGACATCGCTCCACGTTCTATCCTTATTCCGCGCATCGAAAAACTATGCTGACTGACCAGGCCATTTTGCGGCACATTGAACGGCAGCCGCACCAGTCCGCGGGATACAAGCAGCTGGTGCGCGAGCTGAACCTGCGCGGCGAGGACCGGCGCTTGCTGGCGGAGCGGCTGGAGGCGCTGGTGAAGAGCGCGCGGCTGATCGAGACGGGGCGCGACCGCTACACGCTGGCCGAACATGCTGCTGCGCGGCAGAACCTGATCGCCGGGCGGTTGACCATGCATCGCGACGGCTATGGGTTTGTGATACCGAATGCGGGACAACGAGGATCTCAGCCTCCCACCCTCTCACCAAAAGCGGGCGGAAGGGTGGTGCACCCGGCGACGTCCCAGCCTCTCGCCAAAAGTGGGCGACAAGGGGGGGGCACCCAGCAGATCACGGGCGACATATTTATTCCGCCGCCGGCGATTGGCTCCGCGATGCACGGCGATCAGGTGCTGGTGGAGCTTATCCGCAAGAAAGATGATGGCCGGGCGGAAGGCAGAATTCTGCGCGTGCTCACTCGCGGAAATCCGACGGTGGTGGGGACATTTCATCGCGGGGCGCGGCAGAACTACGTTACGCCCATCGACGAGAAGGTCACGCAGCAGATCGTGATTCCGAGAGGGATGGAATGGCCGGAAGGATGGGGCACCCACGCGGAGCGGGATCGGGTGCTGGGCAAAGAGGCGCGGCAGGGGGAGTGGGGCGATCTGGAAGGCGTGGTGGTCGAGGTCGAGATTACGGACTGGCCATCGCCGACGGAAAATCCGCGCGGACGGGTGCTGGAAATTCTTGGCTATGAAGACGATTTCGGCGTCGATGTTGAGATCATCATCCGCAAATTTCATCTGCCGCACCATTTTCCGGTTGAGGTTTTGCAGGAGGCGCAACAGTTTGACGGAGTGATTTTCGCCGGCCAGATGCAGCATCGGCGTGACTATCGGCCGGTGCCCATCGTGACGATCGACGGCGAGACGGCGCGCGACTTCGACGATGCCGTCACGGTGCGGCGTCTCTCGAACGGCAACTTCGAGCTGCAAGTACACATTGCCGACGTAGCCCATTATGTGCGCGAGGGGTCGTCGATTGACCTGGAGGCGCGGCTGCGCGGGACGTCGGTATATTTTCCCGACCGCGCCGTGCCTATGCTTCCCATCGAGCTATCCACCGACATGTGCAGCCTGCGCCCGCAGGTGGAGCGCATGGTGCTGTCGTGCGTGATGGAGATCGATCATCAGGGCGAGATCGTTGGCTACACGCTGAGTGAGGGCGTGATTCGCTCGGCGGAGCGCATGACGTATACCAACGTCAATCTCATCCTGGAGGGCGACGCGGCGCTGCGCGAGCATTACCACAAGCTGGTCGATGTGTTTGAACTGATGCGCGAGCTAGCCATGGTGCTGAACCGCAAGCGGGTGCGACGCGGCTCCATCGACTTCGACCTGCCGGAGCCGGTGATCGAGTTCGACGAGCACGGCCTGATGAAGAGCATCGGGCGCTCGGAGCGCAACATTGCCAACCGCATCATCGAGGAGTTCATGCTGTCGGCCAACGAGTGCGTGGCCAGCTATCTGGAGAGCAAGGGCGTCGCGTCGCTGTATCGCATCCACGAGAAGCCCGATCCCAAGCGGGTGATGGACTTCGAGACTATCGCCGCCAGGTTCGGCTATTCGCTGGGCGTGGGCGCGCTGCCGGTGAAGCGGGTGCAGTTCAAAGCCGAGCGGCGCGAACGCTACGGCACTGGCAGCCGCGCAAAGACGCTGGAGATTCCGGAGGAAGTACACATCACGCCGAGGATGTATCAGAAGCTGACGCAGAAGATTGCGGGCAAGCCGGAGGAGCGCATCCTGTCGTACCTGATGCTGCGGTCGCTGAAGCAGGCGCGCTACTCGGAGAAGAACGAAGGGCATTTCGCGCTGGCCGCGCCGACGTATACGCACTTCACATCGCCGATCCGGCGGTATCCGGATTTGATTGTGCATCGCATATTGAAGGATGTGTTGCGAGAGTCGGCGGAGCGGGAAGAACATGGAGTGCCAGTTGGGGTGGGAGAGATTGCGGGGAGTGGGGAACATTCGTCGCCGTGGTCGAAGAGACCCACCCTGTCGCCAAAAGACGGCGACAAGGGTGGGGCGCGCGGGCTGCATGGGCCCATGGCAGAGGACGAGCTGCACCAGATTGCCGAGGAGTCGAGCCAGGCGGAGCGGCGTGCCGACGAGGCCGAGCGCGAGCTGATGGAATGGAAGAAGATGAAGTTTATGGAGGAGCGCGTGGGCGACGATTTCGACGGGCTGGTCGTCAGCGTTACGAAGTTTGGCATGTTCGTTGAGCTGAACGACATGTTCATCGAAGGGCTGGTGCCGCTGGCGTCGCTCAGCGACGACCACTACCTCTATCACGAGAACACGAGACAGATCATCGGGCAGCGGAACCGCAAGGCGTACTCGCTGGGCGATCCCATCCGGGTGCTGGTGGACCGCATTGACCGCATGCAACGGCGGATACAGTTCGCAGTGGTCGAGGAACGGCCGGTGCGCAAGCGGGGGAAGAAGAAGTAGATTCACCACGGAAGCACGGAGAGCACGGGAAAAATCGGAAAGGAAAGACGGAAGAGAAAACCGGAAGAGAAAACCGGAAGAGAAAGTCGGAAGAGAAAATCGGAATGAATCATAGTGGTGTCAGAGACAGGCGGCGAGCTAAATCGCCGGTACGGGTAAAATGAAAATCGCAATGCAAAAGGCCGCGGTCCTTCTATTCACCTTCGCACTGGCTATCTCCGCCCTCGCGCAAACGCCAACGACTGTTCCGGCGGGATGGCCGACGGCACAGTTCGCTGCGGCCAAAGATCCCGGGGTGCAGAAGGCGTTGCAGATCCTGGACCAGATGATTCGCGCGCTGGGCGGCGACGCCTGGCTGAACGTCAGCACCTTGACGAGCGAAGGCCGCGCGTACAGCTTCTATCATGGGCAGCCCAACAGCATGAGCATCCTGTACTGGCGCTTCTGGGAGTGGCCTGACAAGGAGCGCGTGGAGCTGACCAAACAGCGCGATGTAACCGAGCTGCTGGTGGGCAACAAGGGATACGAGATCACCTACAAAGGCACAGCGACGCAGGACCCGAAGGAGTTGGAGGAATCGCTGCGGCGGCGCGAACACTCGCTGGAATGGGTGGTGCGGAAGTGGCTGCCGGCGCCGGGCACGATGATTCTGTACAGCGGCACGGCGATGGTGGAGCGCAACCTTGCCGACCAGATAACGGTGTTGAGCGCCAACAACGACAGCGTGACCTTGTCGATTGACGACCAGACGCGGCTGCCGGTGAGGGTGAGCTACAGCTGGCGCGACCCGGTGGACCGGCAGTTCGATGAGGCCGCGACTGTGTTTGGTAATTACAAAGCGGTGCAGGGGGTGCAGACGCCGTTCAGCGTAGTGCAATACCACAACGACGAGATGAGCAGCCAGCGCTTCCTGACTTCGGCCACCTACAATACCGGCCTGGCGCCAAGCCTGTTTGAGACGAAAGGCATCACGTACAATCCGGGAGCGCAGAAGAAGTAGGCTGTAGATTTTCAGGTGCCACGCTTATCGTTTAGCGCCTGCGGATTCTGGTGGCTACGCTTTGCCGTTCCCCTCACGGTCAAAAAGCTCGCTGTTGGCCTTTTCTTCCTTTTGCTTGCGATCCGCGGCGTCCCTTTGGTTGGTTTCCCGGTCGCGCGCAAGGCGCTCCTGAACCTTCTTGTGAACCTCTTGAAACTGGTTCTGGGGCTTTCTGTTATCCATCAGGCAAGTGTACGCCGATCGGGACGGTTGACGATATGTCATCTCGCTGTGTCGCCGTTGTGCCGCCGGCTAAAGCCGGCTCAGGACGAGAAAGAGAGGGCTTAGACGCTGGCCTGAAGGCCAGCTCTACCTGAATTCTCCTTCGCCGAGAGTTTTTCAGTGGTGCGTGAAGTCGTGCCCTGTTACAAGGTACTCGCAAGCGGCGTTTCGGCGGCACGTGAAGTCGCGTTCTCAGCGCTGTTACAGAGCGGTTGCTGTGAATGTTCGCGAGCGCGCACAGTTTTCCAGGCGGACTATTACGCGCGATTTGCGGGTCAGGCCCGCCGCCGGCAAGTGGGATAGAATAGTGGCTCATCGGCCGAACGGGCAGCAGCGCTATTTCGTCGCCCGCCTGTGCAATCTGCCGCCATACAACGAAGACCAACAGCGCCGGTTACAGTGCTTTCGCGGGCGCGTGGGAACCGGGATTTCGTAAATCGCTGCAGGCCATGACGAAGATCAAGTATTTTCGATTTGGCGAGTTCCGGCTGTATCCCACCGAGCACCTGCTGTTGCGGGAAGACGCCACGGTACCGCTGGCCCCCAAGGCCTTCGACATCCTGCTGTACCTGGTGCAGAACAGCGGCCGATTAGTGAAGCGCGATGTGCTGATGGAGGCGATCTGGCCTGACAGCTTCGTGGAAGAAACCAACCTGACGGTCAATATTTCCCTGCTGCGCAAGACGCTGGAGACGAACAGCCAAGCTTACATAGAAACCGTTCCGCGCCAGGGCTATCGCTTCGTCGCCGAGGTCATGGAGTGCGAAGAAGACGGGGAAAAACACGCGAAGAGCCATGAAAGTGCGATGTCCCCGTCTGTGGGAGATGCCTTATCTCCGGCCGCAGTAGCGATGTCCCCGTCTGTGGGACAAGGGGCGGGGGAAGCGGTTGCCTCAGCCCCGGTAGTGGGGTTGCCAATTCCGTCGCCGCCTGAAGTAGCGGCGGCGCCTTGGAAGATATCGGCAGCCAGGATTGCCGCGATCACGATGGCGCTGACGGCGCTGGTGATTGGGGTGTTCTATCTAGGTTCGCACTGGCGGTCGCACGCGACCACGGTGAGCGCCTCGGAGCGGTCGATTGCGGTGCTGCCCTTCCGGCCGCTGGTAACGAATGCGGACGATGAGTATCTGGGCATGGGTTTGACGGATGCGCTGATCACGCGCCTGGGCACGGTACACCGGATCATCGTGAGGCCGGTGGGGGCGGTGCGGAAGTATGCCAGGGCCGACGATCCTATCGCCGCCGGAAAGCAGCTGGCGGTGCAATCGGTGCTGGAGGGCAGCATCCAGCGCGAGCCGCAGCAGGACAAGATACGGGTGACGGTGCGGCTGCTGCGCGTGTCCGATGGCGAAGTTTTGTGGGCCACGAAGTTCGACCAGAAATTCACCGACATGTTTTCGGTGGAGGACTCGATTTCGCAGGCGGTAGCGGACCGGCTGACGGTGAAGCTGACGGGCGACGAAGAGAAACAGTTGCTGCGTCCCTTTACCGGCAACAGCGATGCCTATCAGCTGTACCTGAAGGGACGTTATTTCTGGAACAAGCGGACGGTGGAGGGAGTGAAGAAGAGCATCGAGTATTTCCAGCGCGCGATCCAGGCTGATCCCAATTACGCGCTGGCGTATGCCGGGCTGGCCGACTCGTATGCGATGGCAGGCTCGTATGGGTACAGCATTCTTCCGCCGGAGCAGGCCATGCCGCAGGCTGAGGCGGCGGCCGCGAAGGCGCTGGCCATCGATGACAGCCTGGCCGAGGTGCATGCGTCGCTGGGCTACATCAAGTTCACGTATGACTGGGATTGGGCGGGAGCGGAGCAGGAATTCAAGCGGGCGATCGCGCTTAATCCGCTGTACGACACGGCGCATCATTGGTACTCGCATGAGCTGGTGGCGCTGGGACGCAACGAGGAGGCGGTGGCGGAAGCGCGGCGGGCGCTGGAGCTGTCGCCTTCCGACACGGTGATGAACGAGCACATGGGCTGGACGTACCTGATGATGCGCGACTATGACAACGCCATCCGCAACGCGCAGAAGGCGATTGAGCTGGACGCGGATTTTCTGCTGGCGCATCGCGTGCTTGGGCTGGCCTATCAGTACAAGGGACAACATGAGCTGGCGATCGCCGAGTTCCAGCGCGGCATCGAGCTGACCAACGGTGACCCGGTGGCCAAGGCGTTTCTGGCGCGAGCGTATGCGGCCGCGGGCAAGACAACGGAGGCAACGCAGATGCTGAATGAGCTGGTGCAGCTGGCGAAGGCCCAGTACGTACCGCCGGCGGAGATTGGGGAAACCTTCGCTGCGCTTGGCCGCAAGGATGAAGCCTTCCAGTGGCTGAACAAGGCGTGCGACGATCGCGCGGCGGCGCTGGTTTATCTGAAGGTGGCGCAGGTGTACGATCCGCTGCGCTCCGACGCGCGATTTCAGGCGCTGCTGAAGCGGGTACATTTGGGATAGGGGTGGTTCCGGGTGTCGCCGCTGCGCGGCTCGGATTGCAGGCAGTTTCGATGGGTCGCGTTCCAAGGCAGTCTGATATGTCGAGTTCTCACGCAGACAGTGAAGGCCGTCCTCTCTGTGACGAAGAATTCCCACGCCAGCAAAACCGGCTTGGACGGGGCAGCCTCAAGATCGTGGTCCGGTACTATTTAATTCTTATGGGGCCGAGAGGGCGTTTCGGCCTGTGGGGCGGGGAGTGCGTTTCCTGGCCGCAGGTGCAGACCTCCAGGGTGGAAGCCAGAGCTTCGACGAAAGCCCCGCAGTGCGGGCACACCAGGACCAGCCGTTTGGGTCCCCGGGCATAGCGATCAATCAGCAATTCGTTGAAGAATGCAGTCTCGGCTTCTTCTCGGGGAGTGGCATGGAAGGACTTGAGACAGTCGAGGTTATGACAGTACGTGAGCAACGCGCCTTCGGGTATCTGCCGCTGACCATCTGCTGAATAAGCCATTTTCTCTCCGAGCGAGATTGTGCCTTGACCGCACAAACAGGGGGCAGGCCTGAGCGACCTTCAGGTAGGGCCGAAAGTCACTTTTGGGACAGTATCAAAGTCCGGGGGAGGAAGCAAGAAAATGCTGACTCAGGATATGAGTGCCGCCGCCGGCGCTGCTTACGAGGCCATTACGAACTGTGCCGTCCCTCCGGGACTCGGGTCAGATTTCCTACTAACCCAGCACTCCGCCTTCGGCTGCGAAGGCGGCGACCCGGCTAACTTCCCAGGTCGTGCAGAATGGTGGAGAGCGTCTGAATTCTATTGTTCATGAAGTTCCAAACGACTTCATTAGCGCCATTGGTGGGAGGATGTACGTGAGGGGTTCCCACCGAAGTCTTAAAGCGGGCGGCCAAGGAGGGATCGACCCCCGCTAAAGCCTGGATGGTTTCCGCTTCCCAGCGGTTTGCCTGATCGGCGAGATCGGCATCGTTGCGGGTCTTGAGAAGACACTCCTGCATCAGACTGTTGCCGGACTCGATCAAGCGCACGATTTCGGCGCGCTCCCGGGCCCGCTTGTCGGGCTCTTCAGCCTCAAATTTTCGCAACAGCGCCAGCTGGCGCTGGCTCTCGTCGAGGTTCGCCCGAAGGGCGTTCTTCTCAATTTCGGCCTGCTGGCGCTGGGCGATAACGGTTTCGGTGTTTTTGTGCTCGTCTCGCCAGGCCAGAAAGCTGCCCAGAGAGAGAAAAACCACACCAGCCAACAGCAGCCATTTGGGGGCAAGGAGAAGCAGCTTGTTGGATATCTTGGAATACGCTCCGGCCAGCAGCAGAACGACGCCAACATAAGTGAGAGTATGGCTGAAGAGACTTCTGATAAACAGGAAGATCACGTTCGGACACCTCCGCCACCCTGGCGGATGGCGCCACCGCATCTGCCAAGCATGATAGCAGGCATTGCCGGTGGTCAGTAACCAGTGGCCGGTGGCCAGTGGTCAGTAACGACGGCGCGTGTGTGCTGGACATCACGTCAGCTAACGACGTGGGAACTGAAGCACAACCGGGCGGCCAAGCTGGCCCTCGCCTTACAACTGCGTCCTGTTAGCAACCCTGCTAGAGCGCGCCATCTCGATGACTACTTCGGCGGTCTGCTGATGGCTGAGAGCTGACGGCTGACAGCTTCTTCCTACAAGGGTATATTCCCGTGCTTCTTCGGCGGGTTCTTGTCGCGCTTGTTCTCCAGCATCTCCAGAGCCTGAATCAGTTTTCGGCGGGTGTCGCGCGGGCGAATCACCGCGTCCAGGTATCCCCGCTCGGCTGCGACGTACGGATTGGCGAAGCGCTCGCGAAATTCGTCGATCTTGGCCGCGCGATCGGCCGCGGGGTTCTCTGACTTCTCCAGGTCGCGCCGATAGACAATGTTCACCGCGCCTTCGGGGCCCATGACGGCGATCTCGGCCGTGGGCCAGGCATAGTTCACGTCGGTGCGAATGTGCTTCGACGCCATCACGCAATACGCGCCGCCGTAAGCCTTGCGGGTGATGACGGTGATCTTCGGAACGGTCGCCTCCGAGAAGGCGTATAGCAGCTTGGCGCCGTGGGTGATGATGCCGCCGTACTCCTGCTGCGTGCCGGGCAGAAATCCCGGAACATCTTCAAACGTAATCAGCGGGATGTTGAAGCAATCGCAGAAGCGCACGAAGCGCGCGCCCTTGATGCTGGCGCTGATGTCGAGCACGCCCGCCAGAAACGCCGGCTGGTTAGCAACAATGCCTACCGGCTTGCCGTTCAGCCGTGCAAAGCCGATGACGATATTCTTCGCATAATGCTCCTGCACCTCGAAGAAGTAGCTGTCGTCGACGACGGTGTTGATCACGTCTTTGATGTCGTAGGGCTGGTTCGACTCGGCGGGCACGATAGTGTCCAGCTTCTCGTCGGCGCGATCGATGGGATCGGTGCAAGGCTTGCGCGGAGGGTCGTCGAGATTGTTGGACGGCAGGAAGCTGAGCAACTCGCGGACCATGCTGAGGCACTCGGCGTCATCGTGCGCCATGAAGTGCGCCACGCCGGACCTCTCATTGTGCGTCACGGCGCCGCCGAGTTCTTCCTTTGTCACCTCCTCGTGCGTCACCGCCTTAATTACCTCCGGGCCGGTGATGAACATGTACGAGGTGTTCTGCACCATCAGGATGAAGTCGGTCATCGCCGGCGAATAGACCGCCCCGCCGGCGCAGGGCCCCATGATGGCCGAGATCTGCGGCACCACCCCTGACGCCAGCACGTTGCGCAGGAAGATGTCGGCGTAGCCCGCCAGCGAGCGCACGCCCTCCTGAATGCGCGCGCCGCCGGAGTCGTTGAGGCCGATCACGGGCGCACCCACCCGCATCGCCGTATCCATGATCTTGACGATCTTGGCTGCGTTGGTTTCCGAGAGCGACCCGCCGAAGACGGTGAAGTCCTGGGCGAAGACGAAGACCAGCCGCCCTTCGATGCGGCCATAGCCGGTGAGGAAGCCGTCGCCGTAATACTTCTGCTCTTCCATGCCGAAGTCGGTGCAGCGATGGACGACCAGCTTGTCGGTCTCCTCGAAGGTGCCCTCGTCGAGCAGAAACTCGATGCGCTCGCGCGCCGACATTTTGCCCTGCTTATGCTCGCGAGCGCGGCGCTCTTCGCCTCCACCGGCTTCGGCGAGCGAGTCCCGGCGTTTCAGTTCAGCCAATTTCTGTTCCAGATTCATGGGAGGGATTATAAACAGCCAGCGAGCAGGACCAATCAGACTATCGCGATGATGGGCTCACGGAGCACTGTGACGCAGGTACTTGTGAAGTTCTGAGCGTTCAATCCGGCAGGAATCATTTTGCGAGATGGGACTATTGTGCCAGGCGAAAAATGCAGGCGCGAATAACTTCCGCTTTGCCGGCCATTCGGAGTTATTATGGTCGCTCGGATGGCGTCTGAAGACTTGGGAACATGGAGGTCCCTCTCCCATGACTCCGCTAATTCGTTCCATTGCAGCCCTATGCGTTGTACTGCTTATCACCAGCAGCCCGTCCAGAAGCCAGGATAGATCGCAGCCTCTGCCCTCGGCAGCGTCTCAAGGTACATCAGTTTCACCTCTGAGATCGGCAGACAAAGCCGGGAATCCGGCGCAGCCTCCCGGCAACTTAGTGCTAAACGACATCGCCATTAGTGTGGATGTTCTGGCCAACCGCCATGTGCTCAGCCCGTACGTTTATGGAGGAGCCTATCCCAACAACGCTGCCACCATCACCGATAGCGGTACGACGGTGGTGCGCTGGGGTGGTGATGCGACTTCGCGTTACAACTGGCAGGCAGGCACGTACAACGCGGGGAATGACTGGTACTTCGGGGACTATGGGTACACCGAAATCGGCGACAGCAGTTCGACCCAATTCATTACCGACGTCAAAGGGGCGGGTAGCAGTCCGTTAATGACGATGGTGATGTTGGATTGGGTGGCGAAGGATGTCACCGACGGGAGCGCTTACAGTTTTTCGGTGGCGAAGTATGGAGCGCAATGTGCGGTGAATCCCTACAACTCCGATGACGGCAACGGAGTAAGGACCGACTGCCAGACGGACATCACCGGAAACGATCCCAACGATGCGGATGTCCCGCTGTACGACTCTCCGCAATCAGGAGATCCGCCGGGGACGATTTATCGCAACCAGTGGGCCGCGGCGCTGGCGACGGCGTTCGGCAGCGCGCCTCATTTCTATGACATGGACAACGAAATCGACATTTGGGGCAGCACCCATCGGGATGTGCATCCCAATCCATCCGCTTACGACGAGCTGCGCGATACCTACCGTGCCGAAGCGGGCGCGCTGAAGGGATGGGACCCGAGCGCGATCCGCTTGGGTCCGGTGAGCTGCTGCTGGTGGTTCTACTGGAACGGCGCCAATAACAACGACAAAGGCGCCCATGCGGGAAACGACTTTCTGCCCTGGTGGCTGAACGAAGTCTATTGGCAGGACGAACTGGCCGGCACGCGGTCGGTGGACGTCTTTGACATTCACGCGTATCCGGATGGGCCAGATACCTCAGGATGGACCCTGGCGCAAGAGCGTGCGCTTTCGTTGCGCATCTATCGCGACTACTGGGACCCGACTTATGTAAGCGAATCCCAGGACATCAACCAGCAATGGGTCACGCAAATCCAGCCCAATAGGACGATTCCGTTCCGCATCCCGCGCATGCGGGCGACGGCAAACATGATTTATCCCGGAACGCCGTTGAGCATTACGGAATGGAGCGCAAACTTCGCCGGCGAGACGGATTATTCGACTGCGCTGGCCGACGCTGACGCTTACGGCATTCTGGGACGCGAGCGTGTCTATCTGGCGTCGCGTTGGACGGCCCCGGACCCCGCAAATCCCAACTATCAGGCGCTGAAGCTATACCGCAATTACGATGGACAGCATCACGCCTTCGCGACCACATCGGTGTCCGACACCTACAACTATAGTGCGAATCTTTTCAGCAGCTATGCGGCGCTGAATTCCGCCGGCACATCGCTGACGGTGATGATTCTGAACAAGAACCCGCTCGCCTCGGTGCAGGCGCAGTTCGCCTTCAATGGATTCACGCCCAGGCTGGTAACCGCCTACACTCTCTCGCCGAGCAACCCGACGAGGATTGTGGCGTCACCTCCGAGGCCGTGGACCCCAGTCGTGCCGGTGCTTCCCTACACGGCTACCTTGCTGGTGGTAAGCGGCACGGCCCAGCTGCCGAGCGCTGAGTGGGACCTTAACCCGGACACCACCATGGTCCCCGCAGGAGGGACGGTAGTGCTTCAGCCGGAGATCTTGTCGGGATCAGGAACGGTGACGCTGGGTACGCCACAGTCGGACAGCGGGATCGTCGTCACGGTTACACAGGGTCAGCTCAGTTCGGGCCAAAACGGAAGCATCACCGTGACCGCCGGCCAGACTCCGGGCTTTTATCACTTCACCGTCCCCAGCACCGACAACGCGGGCGTGTCGCAAAAGCAGAGTGGCTGGATTGTGGTGGGAAATCCACCAGCGACCTTGACCAAGACCGGCGACAATCAATCGGGACCGCCCGGCGGCCAGTTGAATCTTGCCGTGACACTCAACCCCGGAAGCTCAGGCGGGAGTGCGGCTGGCGCGACCATTCTGTTCACTACCACTGGAGGTTCGCTATCGAGTCGCACCGTCGTCACCGATTCGTCCGGCAATGCGCCCGTCGTGCTGACGTTGCCTTCAAGTCCTGGAACCGTACACGTGACTGCAGAAGGGCCCTATGGGCTTGGGCACCCGGAGACACTCTTTACGGAAACGGTGCAGTAGGGGAGGTACGTCAGATAATGCGTGTGAGCACGCGTTTGGGAAGCTCAGGCGCGGCTAAGTGGTGCCGCTTCGACGGCGAATCCGCTCATCCGAAGTGCTGCCAGCCGCCCGGCTTCAGCAGTTCGGCCTTTCCATTGGGCGTGACCAGCTTCACCTGTCGGCCTCGGACGATCTTGCCGATGCAGGTAATGGGAATGCCGCCGACTATTTTGGGCACGCGGCGATCAGGGCGAGCGGTGAAGAGCAGTTCGTACTCTTCGCCGCCGTGCAATGCGAGCGAAAACCGCTCCGCATCACGAAGATTTCCCTCAGGGGCTAAAGCCCCAGTCATTACGGGTCCACTTACGGCACGACTAAAGTCGTGCCCTGACACAAGGCCAGCCGGCGGTACAGCGCGACTAAGGTCGTGCGCTGGCCCGATACGGGTCCAGGGTACGACGCGGCTAGACTCGTGCCCTGACTTCGCCTTCTCTAAGACACGCAGCAGAGCGTCGAAATAGACCAGCGCTCCAGCCTTGCTCTCATCGCAGATGTGGCTGAGATCGGTGGAGAGGCCGTCGCTGATGTCGATCATGGCTGAAGCCAGCTTTTTCTCGCGCAGGAATTGACCGACTGCAATGCGCGGTTCGGGATAGAAATGTTTCAGATGAGACTTTGGCCGGAGCGTCTCGCCATCGCGAAGCTGATTCAATGCCGCTGTAGACGACCCCAGCGTGCCCGTCACGTAAAGTAGATCGCCCGGCTTGGCCCCGGATCGCAAGACGGCTTTTCCCGCAGGCACCGAGCCCAGCACCACGATGTCGGCGAGAATTCCAGCCGGCGACTGTGCGGTGTCGCCGCCCGCAAGCGGGACCGAATACCTCTTCGCCAGCTTCAGCAAGCCCCTCACAAACTGGTCCACCCACTTCTGCGGCAGCTCCGGCGGCAGCGCCAGCGAGAGGAACGCGGCTCGCGGGACACCGCCCGTGGCCGCGATGTCGCTAAGGCCGCGGGCCAGGCAGCGGTGCCCGACCGAGTCCGGCGGATGCCAGTCGCGCCGGAAGTGGACATCCTCCAGGCTGAAGTCCGTCGTGATGAGCGCCTGATGGCCGCGAGGCAGCGACAGCACGGCGCAGTCGTCGCCGATTCCCCCGCCCGCGCCACGGCTACCCGCTGCGGCAGCACGCCGAATGCGGTCAATCAGCAGCCTTTCCTTCAGGGGCACAGGCATCCTCCAGGCACCAGTGGAACGTCAATACTTATAAATGGTATCGCTGACGGAAGCCCGAAAATAAGCGGACTGGCGGTCACCAGGCAGCAGTTTACCGGTTGGGCACGGCGGCCCCAAATCTCTGTTATCAAGTTTGTTTACAGTACTTTAGTTGTAGCAAGGGAGCACAAGTTGTTTGACACGACTTAGCGGCGTCTGTTACGGTTTGATGTCATTCAGTTACTTCCAGCCGAGTACCCGGCCACGCAGTTTCCGCCGGTTTGGAAGGCCATGCTGTCAGCGGCTTTCCAGGTTCCCAGAAGTGCGGGATCGGACACGGTAAACGTTCCGGATTTTCATAGGTAACAGCAGCTCCCCGGAACACTATTTATACGAGGGCCACAGCTTTTGCGTAAACGTTTTTATATTCTCTTCGTAGCTCGCGATGCGGAAGGCCAGCTACGAAAAATCCCCATTCCCATTCACTATCTCTACGTGTTCCTTGCGGGCGCGCTGATCGGCATGTTCACGATCACCGGCATGGCCGGCTCCTACACGCGCATGCTGTGGAAAGTAGCCAGCTTCGACCAGCTGCGCTCCGAGAAGAAAGCGCTCCAGACGCGCTACGCGCAGCTGGAGCAGGTAAATCACGAGAAGGACATCCAGGTGGCCTCGCTGGGCTCGCTGGCCAATGAAGTCTCTGTCATTTACGGTCTGAAGCCGAATGCCAAGCTGTTGAAAGCCAACGAAGGGCCGGTGAAGCCCGAAGAAGTGAAGTACTCCATGGACCAGCTTTATGCCTTGCGCAGTTCAGCTTTGAACGGCTCGGCAACCGCCGCGTTGGGTATGGGGCTGACCCACAACGCCACCCTGGCGGAATGGACGAACGCGACCACGGCTCCCACATTGTGGCCCGTCGTCGGTCCCATCACGGGCGCATTCGGCGAACGCGTCGACCCGTTCAACGGTGAAGGTGCATTCCATTCCGGAGTGGATATTTCGTGCTCCTATGGACAACCAGTGCTGGCTCCGGCCGACGGCATTGTCACCTACGCTGACTTCTACAATGGCTATGGCCGCATGCTGCAAATCGACCACGGCAACGGCATCACCACGCGCTATGGACACCTGTCGGGCTTCGCGGTCACCGATGGAGAGCCCATTCGCAAAGGCCAGGTCATTGCTTACGTCGGCTTGTCAGGCCGGAGCACAGGCCCGCACCTGCACTACGAGGTCCGCATCCACGACACCCCGGTCAATCCGCACAAATTCCTGCGCAGCACCTTCGCCCAACTTGGCTTGGCGCCGCGCGGCTAGCCCCCCGTCCGTCTTACAGCGCTAGACTGCCTCACATCGTTCGCCGGTTTATGCGAGCCTGCGGCGGCGTCAAAGATCTCGCGTGCGCTGAGGACTTCATCGCGCCAGCGGACTCCCCTCGCCAGCCAGCCTTGATCACCGCGAAGTCAAAAGTTCTTGACATTCTTGCGCGGCAGCATGACCATGCAGTTCACTTTTCACAGGTATGTAAGAACTCTCCGATAAGGTATGGAATTCTTTACCGACAGGTGATTTCCATCCCGTTTCGGGAGCCCGCAGGCCAAGCTGTTCGCAAAAATTAGGTTGGGAACTCGATCATGCTTCGCGCGCCATCGATCGCGAAGCAGCACGAGTAAGGACACCTTTCCCCAGTTCCACACTTTCAATAGCGCGCCGCGCTCGTTGTCCCTGGCTTCGCGGCATCGCATGGCAGCAGCCCTTTCATTTTTGAGCCAGGGCGCTATTTCCTGGGAATGTGTTCCAACACACGCCGGGCGATCGCCCGAGAAGGAGCTTTGATGCGCCACCTCAAAGGTCATATCCTGCTGGCTTTTTGCGCGATGTTTGCCGGTATCTGCGCTGCACAACAGGCGTCGAGTGTGGCGGCGGCCACGACTGTATCCGTTCCCAACCTCATCCGCTATAGCGCAGCTCTGAAGGACGCGCGAGGCGCGGCCCTCCCCACCGCGACTACCGGGGTGACCTTCGCCATCTATAACCAGCAGGATGGCGGCGCGCCCCCTGGATGGAGACGCAAAACGTGGCCAGCGATGCCAGCGGCAACTACAGCGTGCTGCTAGGGAGCACGACCACTACGGGACTGCCTGCCGACCTGTTCTCGCAGCAGGAGCAGCGCTGGCTTGGCGTTCAGGTCGAAGGCCAAGAGGAGCAGCCGCGCGTGCTGCTGGTCAGCGTGCCCTATGCCTTCAAAGCGCACGAAGCCGAGACGCTGGGCGGCAAGAGCATTTCCGATTTTGTGCTGGCCACCGGGGCGAATGCGTCAGCGACCGGCGGCAGCACGAGCCCGGCGGCGGCGTCCTCCACGAATAATTCCTCCGCGACTGCGGCAGGGATCAATAAAGGCGCTGCCAGTGCCGGCCCCACGAACTTCAGCGGCTCAACGACTGACCAGATTGTGGGTGTGATGCAAAGCGGTTCAGGGGTGGGAGTGAACGCTTCGGCGCCTTCGAAGGGAGTGGTCGGAACTGCCACCGCAACCAGCGGCACAGTTATCGGCGTGGAGGGCGGGTCAGCCGGCTCAGGCGGATATGGAGTCTACGGCAATGTCTCGTCTTCCACCGGAGCTACCGTCGGCGTCAAGGGCAACTCGACCAGCACTTCCGGAACGGGCGTTCGCGGCACCAACACAGCGACCAGCGGCGTCACCATCGGCGTCAGCGGCTATGTGGCCAGCGCCGCAGGAACTGCCGGAGCCTTCAACAACGCTGCGGGCGGCGTGATTCTCAGCGGCCAGAACAATGGTGCGCTGAAGTTCACAGTCGATGGTAGCGGCAACGTGAACTCCGCCTCGGGAACTTATCGGATCGGCGGCAGCAGCGTCTTGAATATCGGCAGTTCCGGTGACGGTAACTTATTTCTCGGGGTGGGAGCAGGCGTCAGTAATGTAGCGGGCTCTGGAACCGCCAACGTATTCTCCGGCTCCAACGCTGGCTACAGCAACACCACCGGATCTGATAACACCTTCTCCGGGCAAGCGTCCGGCGTCAGCAACACCACTGGCTCCGGGAACACCTTCAATGGCAATTTGGCTGGCTTCAGCAGCAGCACCGCGTGCTGCAACGTATTCTCGGGCTACCAGGCTGGCTTCAGCAACACTGTTTCCAATAACACCTTCTCCGGCTATCAGGCTGGCATGAGTAACACTCTTGGCGTCGGGAACGCTTTTTACGGCTATCAGGCGGGCTATAGCAACACCGGGGGCTACTACGGGATTGGGAGCAATAACACTTTCTCTGGCTATCAGGCTGGCTTGAGTAACACTTTTGGCGCCGGGAACACTTTTTACGGCTATCAGGCCGGCTACAACAACGTCGGGGACAGCTCTGGGGAGGGAAGCGCCAACACCTTCTCTGGCCTTCAGGCCGGCTTTAGCAACACCTTTGGTGTCAAAAACACCTTCGTCGGCTTCCAGGCTGGATTCAGCAACACCACTCTGGATTTCAACACCTTCATCGGCTTTGAGGCCGGCTACAGCAACACCGAGGGCTACGACAACACCTTCATCGGCATGCAGGCCGGATACGGCAACACCACTGGCAGCAACGATGTGTACATTGCGAGCAGCGGTCCCGATTCCGGCACGGAAGGCAGTACCATAAGAATTGGCGTAGTAAATACCCAGACCGCCACCTACATCGCGGGCATCTACGGATCGACGGTAGACGGCTACGGCATCCCAGTCTACGTGGACAACAATGGCCAGCTTGGCATAGCAGTCTCTTCCCGCCGCTTCAAAGAACAGATCGCTGACATGGGAGACAGCACCAGCGCCCTGATGAAGCTGCGTCCGGTCACCTTCCTCTACAAGCCTGAATACTCCAAGCGCGACCGCACCCTGCAATACGGCCTGATCGCCGAAGAAGTCGCCCAGGTCTATCCCGAACTCGTCGCCTACGACAACGACGGCCAGCCCTACACGGTTCGCTATCAGTACCTCACTCCCATGCTGCTGAACGAAGTGCAGAAGGAACATGCGGTGGTGACGGCTCAGCAGCAGGAGCTCCAGACCCAGCTTCAGCAGATCAAAACGCAGCGGCAGGAGATCGATGGCTTGAAGCTACAACTGCAACAGCAGAACGCATCGTTGCAACTAAAAAATGCGTCACTGGAGGAGCGTCTGTCAAAGCTGGAATCCTACGTCGCGACGCAAACCCGGATGGAGACCGCGTCCGAGGTTCAGCCGGCAGCAGCCGGAAGCTCCAGCAGCGGCGATTCGCAGTAGTTCTACTTTTTCTTATGTTTCGATAATTTCTGCGGCTGCGCAGGCGGCGCTGGTTGCGGCTCCTGCTTCTGCGGCGCTGGCGCCAGCTCCGGCGGCTCGCTCAGCACCTTCTTGAAGAACGCGTACGGCACCTTCGCCGTCAGCACCGCCTCGCTCTTATCCTGATGGACCTCCAGGCTGTCGAAGGCGGCCTTCACGTCCTTGTCAGGGCCACCTGCGTCCACCGAGATTTCCAGCGACTTGAACAACGTCAGGTAAGTGCCAACCTGCTCGGTGAAACGCTGCGCCTCATCGGCGCTATGCGTGATGACGTCTACCCGCAAGTGCACGTCATTCAGGGGCCACGCGGAAGCAATTACCAGACTGTCGCGCGGCAGCAGCCCGCTCCAGCTTCCGGGAAGCAGCAATTCGCCGCGATCTTGTGCAGCGGTGTTGGCCGGGGGGCGCGCGATCGTCCACACGATGCTGCCCAGCGGCACACGCCGGTAATACTGACTCACCAGCGCCGGGCCGGTAAACGGCAGGGCTGCCTGCTTGTAGCTGTCGATCATCCCGCGGATCACTTCCGGGCTGTCGACGTTCGACGCAGCGGCGGTATCGATGCCCAGCAGCGTCACCCGTACCGTCCGGTCTTCCACCCGAATATCGTAAATATCGAAATCCCGATAGCGCTCAACTTGAGTCGCCAGCTTATGCAGGTAATCGCTGACGCGGGTGCTGTCAAAGTGTCCTTGCAGAATCTCGCTGTAGCGCGTCTCGCCGGGCTTGCCCTGGACCGGAACTCCGTAGTGAATGGCGAATGCAGCTTTGTCCAGGTCGCGCTCGAACTCGAATCCGGTCTGGCGGACGAACTCTTCGTACTGCGGATCGCGTTCCTTGGGAGGGGTCTTACCGAGGTCGGTGAGCAGCCGGATTGGCTCCAGGTTGACGTAGAGCACCGCGTCTGACTCAGGCAGCAGCCGCACCGCATCCGGGGCCGCGCGCTTGCGCAACAGGACCGCGGTCAGAATTCCACCGGCGATCACCAGGATCGCTACGGCTGCCCACAGCTGATTCTTACGGCTTCGCATCGGTCAGCCTTGATGATACGAGAAAGTGCTGACCGGTCGTCAAATCAGACTCCCGCGCAGGTAAGGGAACGCTTTCTCCCTGCTTAGTAGTTCACGCTCTCTTTATTAAGCGGGTAAGGCCCACCAAAATCACCGCGCCGATAAAGGCCACAATGATGGATCCGATCATTCCGCCGCCCGGCCAGATTCCCATCATCCCGAAAATCCAGCCGCCCAGAAGGCCACCCAGGATCCCAAGGACGATGTCCACGATTATGCCGTAGCCACCGCCCTTCATGACCTGTCCCGCCAGCCAGCCAGCGATCAGTCCCACCACGATCCACGCAATAAATCCCATGGCCACCCTCCTCAAGTGATTTCAGACAGCCTGGTTCAGAATGTACGCCTGCTGGAGCAGGACTGCCATCTTAATGCACATGAAAATTCCGCGGCGCTTCCGGTGGAGGCCAAACGGGGGCAATTCTTCTGCGAGGCATCGAACGAGGTGGGGATGTAGATTGCGCATCGATAGCACGCGGGTCCTGTACCCGCGTGCTTTTGGCGATATTGGTTCAGCACTCCCAGGCCTGGCGGCCAAGTGGGCTTTAGTGGTCAGGCGAGAAAGTGACGCTAACCTCGGTGTCAGCTTCCACTGGCTCCCCATTCAGGGCGTAAGGCCGGTAGCGCCACTGTTTCACTGCATCCATGGCTGCCTGGGCCAGCACTGGATTGCCTTTTAGCGCGCGCACACTGTGGACGCTGCCGTCCTTGCCAATCACAGCCTGCAAGACCACGGTTCCCTGGAGACGCGCGCTCTTCGCCTGCTGGGGATACTGCGGGGCCACTCGGTGAACCAGCAGACCTTGCGCGACTCCCGAAGAAACGCTGACCTTTTGCGTGTTGCCCTTCGGCTCGGCTGCCGAAAGGTCCTTGACCACGTTGATCACGCTGCTCGGCGCTCCACTTGGCACGCCGCCGGGGACCGATCCCGCCACACCGTTCGCGCCATTAGGCGGAGGAGGTTCTTCCTTCGCAACCTCCTTGTTGCCTTGGGGGGCATTGCTTCTCGGTGCTGGCGGCGGAAGCCGCAGAGCGGCATCGATGGTCGAGATAGGCGCCGCCGCGGACTGGGTTGGCGCAGGCGCTGGCGGTTTGGCGTTGGCGCTCTGGTCCTTTGGCTGGTCCTTTGCCTTGGCCTGCTTGTCAGGCTGTGGCTTAAGGCCGGCAGCCGCCGCGGAATCAATCGTGGATATAGGTTGAGGGCTGCTCGCCGGACTGGTTGGCGCTACCGCAATCGTCTCCGCTGCCTTAACCGCATTATTGCCGGCCCGGGCGCGGTGTACCCAATAGACGATTCCCAGCGCAACCAGCAGGAGCACTACCACGGTTGCGCCCACCACCGGCATGCGCCATTTATTCTGCAAAAGCGCGCCAACTCCGCCTTCCTTCACGTCGGAGACGAACTCCTCCCAAGTGTCGGAAAATACCGACCGTGTGGAGCCGATTGCTTGTGAGGCCTTGGCCGTAGCGGAACGCGTGTCCTCGCCTTCTGGAATCACCCGCACCGGGGTTGTTTTCGCGACAGTTGCGGGCGCGATGGCGGCCTTCACCGGTTCTGTGGCGACTGCCGTAGCTACGCTGGAGGTGGCGACTGCTGCGCCGCCTTTGGTCTCAACCCGCTCCTTGGCGGCGGCCGGCGCCGCGCCGGCTCCCGGAGTGCCCTTCACTGCTGGGGTCCGCCCAATTCGATGATCGAAGGAGCGCACCGGCTCGGTTACAGCGCCCCGGATGCGCGCAAGGACCTCGCGCTCCCGCGCCTGCATCCGTTGAATCTCTTCATTGCTTCGCGATGGGCTGCTACCGCCGTTACTGGGCGTAACCGGCTCTGCCTCCAGCTCTGGGGCAGCCGACCCATCGCGTGAAAGTTGGACCCGCGGCTTGTCGCGCCCTCCTGAGCCCTTGCCTCCCTTCAAATTGATCGGTATGGGCCGTGGCGCGGTGACGTACTCCTCGACTGCTCTTGCCGGCGGAGCCGGTGCCTCCTGGACTGGCTTCTCGGCAGGTCTCCCGCCGTCCGGCGGAGGCTGCGGTGGCTGTCCCGCAGGCTTCCACATGTTGGGCTCCAGGTTGGCGATAAAGTCATCGAGGCGGGCAAATCCCTTCCGCAGCGTCTGAAGGGCTTCCGCATCCTGCGGCTCCCGCAAGCTGCACGCCCACTCGATCCATTGCGTTGCTTCTGGGCCCGGCAGGATCCTCGGTCCGGACGGTAATTTGACTTGGGACCTCAGCTCCTTGATCGCCTGGTCCCGGAGGTAATTCAGTTCATTGACCCGGAGTACCCGATGGTGCACGATACTGCCGCGCTCCAACTCCGTCGCCAGCGACAAAAGGCGCGTGCGCTTTTGCTCGATGGCCTTTTTCCGCTCTTCCGCGTCCTGCGCATTCTGCGGCGACAACTCCGGCGGATTCTCGGGCTTCCACATGTCGGGCTCGAGATTGGCAATGAAGTCGTCGAGCTGTGGAAATGTCTGGCGCAGGGTCTCCAGAGAGTCGGCATCTTCCGGCTCTTGCAGGCCGCACGCCCACTCCACCCACTGGTCGGCTTCGGGGCCCGGTAGAGTTGGTGGCGCTCCCTCCACTCCGCCCTGGGTCAGCAATTCCTTGATCGCCAGTTCCCGGAACTGATTCAGCTCAGTTACACGGGCGGCACGACGATGCACAATGCTGCCGCGCTCCAACTCCGTCGCGACCGCCAACAGGCGGGAGCGTAGCTGCTCAATTCTCCTCGCCTCTTCCAGCTTCTGTATCTTCTCAATGACTGCCTGAAGCTCTTCCCGGTTCTGCCAGGTTGCGTCGGGCAACTCGGCCGCTATGGACGTACGAAGTTTGCTGCCGCATTCCGCAGCCGCGTTCAGCTGCTGAATAATTTCATCGATGTTGCCCGGGTTCGCAGCCTTGAGTTTTACGACGCTTTCGTAGGGTAAGGCCAGGGAATCGTCCAGTGACCCCAGCGCCGATGGCCAGATTGAACTCATGACAAGCTCCTAAACCAGAATTTCCTTCTTAATCACCCACATATTGGGCTCCAGATTCGCAACAAATTCGTCGAGGTGCGCAAAATCGCTGCGCAGGACCTGGAGAGACTCGGTATCTTCAGGTTCCTGCAAGGCACACGCCCACTCCAGCCATTCGTCAGGCTCGGGGCCGGGCAGAGTTTGTGGCTTGCCTGGCGCTGCCGCCTGAGCACGCAATTCCTTGGCCGCCGCGTCCCGCAGTTGATTGAGTTGAGTTACACGGACCGCACGGCGATGCACGATGGTACCGCGCTCCAACTCAGCCGCCAGAGCCAGCAGACGCGCACGCAGCTCTTCTATATGCCGCGCCTCTATCCGCTTCTGTATCTCCGCGATCAGTACGTCCAGTTCCTTTCGGTCCTGCCATGAAGCGTCGGGCATCTCGGCTGTGACCAATGCACGCAAGTTACGAGCCGCTTCCGCAGCTGTCTTAAGTTGCTCAATGACTTGTGTGATGTCGACCGGTTTGGCAGCCTTCAGTTTTTCCAGGCTGTCTGAGAGCAACGTCAAGGAATCGTCTAAGGATGCGATCGTGGAAGGCCACAATGGGATCATGTAAAGCTCCTAAAGCCGGAGTTGTGGTTTTAGCTATATGCCCCCCCACTATATACCCATCAAGCTATTAGGAGTAAATGGTTTTTTTTGCCATAGCCCACGCCCAAAAGGTGGGCCATGGCTCTCGCCGAAGCGATGTCAGGCAAACAGCGCCGCCCTCACAGATATTGCAGCCGCGAGATACCATCCACGCGCATTTCTGGTCAGCACTAAGGTGCTTTAACTATCTAATTAACTACAATGCTTAGTATTTACTATAGAGTTATCGCTATAGTCTCTCGAGTCTCTAGCAGCTCTACTTAATTCCTAGGGTTTTCGACAGGGCACGGCTTCACAGGCCGCTGAAAAGTCGGTCTGGAACTTTCCGGAGAGCCAAGCCTTCAGGCTGGCGTCTAAGTCCTTTTTCTAGACCGCGAGTCGGGTTTGCTGGCCTGACCCCTTTTTTCCCGCGCCTGTTAATATCGAGGTTTGACCTTTTAGCTGCTGAATGGACAGTCATGCCTCACGATCTCCCCAAGGCCTACGAACCGGGCGCCATTGAACCGCGCTGGGCCGAGTACTGGGTCCGCGACAACTTATTCCATGTAGAAACCCCCGCTCCCGGCTCCGGACAGCAGACCTTCACCGTCACCCTGCCGCCGCCCAACGTCACCGGTAACCTCCACATGGGCCACATGTTGGAGCACACCGAGATCGACATCATCGTGCGCTGGAAGCGCATGAGCGGGCTGCCGACTCTGTGGCTGCCCGGAACCGACCACGCCGGAATTGCTACCCAGCTGATGGTGGAACGCCAGCTCGCCACTGAAGGCAAGAACCGTCGCGACCTGGGCCGCGAAGCCTTCATCGCCCGCGTCTGGGACTGGAAGCAGCATTACGGCGGCGTCATCCTGAAGCAAATGAAACGGCTCGGGGCGTCCGTCGATTGGTCGCGCGAGTATTTCACCATGGACGATCGCATGTCGCGCGCCGTCCGCGAAGCCTTCGTCCGCCTTTACGAAGAAGGCCTGATCTATCGTGGCAAGTACATCGTCAACTGGTGTCCGCGCTGCATTACCGCCGTCTCCGACCTCGAGGTGGTCCATGAGGACACCCAGGGCAAAATCTGGGAGATTCGCTACCCCGTCGTCGGCTCGCAGTCCGAATACATCGTCGTCGCTACCACCCGTCCCGAGACCATGCTGGGCGACACCGCCGTCGCCGTCAACTCCGCCGACGAGCGCTACCGTCACTTGCATGGCAAGAAAGTCCTGCTGCCGCTGATGAATCGCGAGATCCCCATCATCACCGACGACATTCTCGCCAATCCCGAGTTCGGCACCGGTGCGGTCAAGGTCACGCCCTCGCACGATCCCAACGACTTCGAGGCCGGCCTGCGCAACAACTTGCCGCAGATCGACGTGATGAACGAGGTCGCCCAGATGAACGACAACGCCGGCCCTTACAAGGGTCTCGACCGCTTCGAGGCGCGTTCGAAGGTTCTGGCCGATCTCGAGGCCGGCGGCTTCCTTGTTGGCGCCAAAGATTACGTGGTGCCGCTGGGCAAATGCGACCGCTGCAAGACCATCACCGAGCCGCGCCTGTCGACGCAGTGGTTCGTGAAGATCCAGCCGCTGGCCGATCGCGCTATCGCGGCAGTCGAGCAAGGTGAGATCAAGTTTGTCCCCGAGAACTACACCAAGACTTACTTTGAGTGGATGCGCAACATTCACGACTGGTGCATCTCGCGCCAGTTATGGTGGGGCCATCGCATTCCCGCGTGGCATTGCAAGGCGTGCGGCGAGATCATCGTCGCCCGCGAAGCTCCCGCAACTTGCACCAAGTGCGGCGGCCCGCTGGAGAACGACAGCGACGTCCTCGACACCTGGTTCTCATCTGGCCTGTTGCCGTGCTCCGCCCTCGGCTGGCCCGACAGCACGCCCGACCTCGACGCCTTCTACCCGACCGCGTTGCTCATCACCGGCTTCGACATCCTGTTCTTCTGGGTGGCGCGCATGATCATGCTGAACTGCCACTTCATGAGCGGCGACAAGCATGGCGACGTACCCTTTCGCACCGTCCACATCCACGGCCTGGTGCGCGACGCCGAGCGCCAGAAGATGTCGAAGACCAAGGGCAACGTGATGGACCCCATCGAGATCATCGAGAAGTACGGCACCGACGCGGTGCGCTTCACCATGGCTGCGATGGCCGCTCCCGGCGGGGATATCGCCTTTTCCGAAAGCCGCACCGAAAGCTATCGCGCCTTCGCCAACAAGATCTGGAACGCGGCGCGCTTCCTGTTCATGAACGTCGACCGCGCCACCGAAGCGGGACTATGGTCACTCGCCGAATTCAAGTCGTCTCAAAATTCAGGTGATCAAAATTCGGGTGCGGGTGCCCCGCCCTTCTCGCCTGATTTTGGGCGAGAGGGTGGGTTGAAGGGTATTCGCAGTTTCAAAGCCGAAACCCTCGAAGACCGTTGGATTCTCTCCCGCTTCAACCGCGTGGCGCAGGAAATTCACGACGCGCTCGATACCTTCCGCTTTCACGAAGCCGCCCACGTGGTCTATCACTTTTTCTGGGGCGAGTTCTGCGACTGGTATCTGGAACTCATCAAGCCTCGGCTGATGTCGGACGATCGCGACGCCGCACGTGTGGCCTACGCGAACCTGATCGGCATCTTCGAAGGCGCGCTGCGGCTGCTGTCCCCATTCATGCCGTTCATCACCGAGGAACTCTGGCATGCTGTGTACGATGGCGAACCGCCGGCCAAGTCGATCGCGCTGTCGCGCTATCCGCTGGCCGATCCGGCGCAGATGGACGCCGCCGCTGAAACCGATATGGCGATCCTTCAGGACTTGATCGCCAGCGTGCGCAACGTGCGCGCCGAACTTAAAGTCGAGCAGAAGCAGAAGGTGGCCATCGAAGTCTTTGCCGCCGCCGCAGACGTTCGTTCTATGCTGGAGCAGAATCGCAGCGCGGTGGAGCGGCTGGCGAATGTCGAAGCCATCACCTTTGTTGAGCAGTCTCTGGCCAAGGCCTCCGGCGCGCGCAGCACCGCCCGCTTCGATGTGCGTGTAATCTACGAGCGCAAGATCGATACCGCTGCCGAGCACGACCGTTTGAGCAAAGAACTCGCGAAGCTTACGCAGGAGTTGACACGCGGGACTGCGCAGTTGGGGAACGAGGCATTTCTTTCCAAGGCGCCTGCGAAGGTAGTGGAAGGCCTGAAGACCCGCAAGGCGGAAGTGGAAACTCTGATCGAGAAGATCAAGACCGCGTTGGCTGAATTGAGCTAGCCCTTCTAACTCGAGTGCCAACTCCGATTCGCCGATTTTGGTACTGTATCAGGGCACGACTATTAGTTAGTTACGTCACAAATGGTTCGGGTTTGTATCAGGACGCGACTCTTTAGTAACGTCGCAGATGGGTCGGGTTTGTAACAAGGCACGACTCTTAGTTACGCCGCGAAATTTGTTCGGGTTTGTATCAGGGCACGACTCTTAGTTACGCCGCGAAATTTGTTCGGGTTTGTATCAGGGCACGACTCTTTAGTGACGTCGCAGATGGTTCGGTTTGTGTCAGGGCACGACTTTAGTCGTGCCGAAAACGATTCACCAAATTCAGGGCTTTAGCCCCTGCGGAGATCGTTGCGCTTTTCGATCGCATCGCGTACCGAGCGTAGTCGCGTGCAACGTCCGCAGCCCCGGCGCTCCCGTCCCACAACGTGGGACGACTCAGTTTAGCCCAGCACGAAGTGCTGGGTAACGGTCAGTAAAAGATACACGTCCCGGCAGGGACCTCAGGCCGCGAAGACCATGGACTGGACAAGCCGCCGCATCACCGCGATTCTGGAGAACGCGCTGCTCGAGGACCGCGCCACACGCGACGCCACCTCCTACGCCTGCATCGACGTCAACCAGCGCGCCTCTGCCACCATCCTGGCCAAACAGGACTGCGTCCTCTCCGGCCTCGGTTGCGTCCACCGCATCCTCGATGTCTTCGCCATGCTCGACGGCACCGTCACCTCGCATCCCGAAGTCACCAGCCACACCGAAATCTTCGATGGCGTGCGTCTGCGCAAAGGCCAATCCGTCGCCGTAGTCGTGCACAATGCGCGCGTCATTCTCTCCTGCGAGCGCGTCATCCTGAACCTCATGCAGCGCATGAGCGGCATTGCCACCCTCACGCGCCGCTACGTTGACGCCGTGGAAGGCACCGGGACCGTGATTCTCGATACGCGCAAAACCGCGCCCGGCCTGCGCGTGCTCGACAAGTACGCGGTCACCTGCGGCGGCGGCCATAATCATCGCCTCGACCTCAGCGACGGCGTGCTCATCAAGAACAATCACATCGCCCTGGCAGGCGGTGTGCTGCCGGCGCTGGATCGCGCCCTGCGCAATCGTCGCGGCTCCGAGACGGTGGAGATCGAGGTACGGTCGCTGGACGAACTCGAACAGGTGCTGGCCCACGGCGCGGAAGCTGTTCTGCTCGACAACATGACGCCCGAGCAAGTTCGCCAGGCAGTGGAACGTGTTCGCAGCCTGAAGCTGGCCGTGCCGTTGGAAGCCTCCGGCGGCATCACGCTGGAGAATGTTCGCGCCTACGCCGAAACCGGCGTCAACTTCATCTCGGTCGGTGCGCTGACTCACTCCGTGCCCGCCGTCGATCTCAGCATGCGCCTCGCGCCGGTGTGAGGAAGCTGTCAGCTATCAGCCGTCAGCCATCAGCTTTTCGCTCGTAGCTCATAGGTCGCAGCTCATAGCTACCCATTCTCTGCGTCTTCCCGCATAATCTTTCTATCGCCCGCACCACGCCAACTCGCATTGACACCCGCTCAGACGGCTCAACCGACGCGCGTCTCAGCCGCATCGTGCGCCTGCTCAGCGACAACGCCACCGTCGTCATCAGCGGCCAGCGCATCGCCGAAGAGCTCGGCACTTCGCGCTCTGAGGTGTGGCGCGCAGTCCAGCACCTTCGCGAGCTAGGCGTGCAAATCACCGGCCATCTGGCCACTGGATATCAACTGGACGCCATGCCCGATCTCTTGCTTCCCGATATTCTCTGTCCCCTCGTCAGCGGAACAATCTTCGCCTCCCACATTCATCACTATTTCAGCATCGGTTCCACCAACGTCGCTGCCATGCAAGCCGCCGCAGACGGCGAACCCGAAGGCGCAGTCTTCCTTGCCGAAGAGCAAACCGCCGGTCGCGGACGCGGTGGCCACAGCTGGGAATCGGAGCAGTCGGTCGGAATCTACTGTTCCGTCGTGTTGCGTCCGGAGATGGCGCCCGTCGACGCGCTGTTTCTCTCGTTGATGACCGGCATTGCGATGGCCGACGCGATCAAGCAGACCACGGGCCTGGACCCCGACCTGCGCTGGCCCAACGACGGCCTTCTCGGTGGCCGCAAGTTTTGCGGCATTCTAACCGAGATGAATGCCGAGCCAACCCGCGTGCGTTATGTTGTCATCGGCATCGGCCTCAACGTCAATCAAACGTCGTTCGCCGGCGAGCTGGAGCCCATCGCAACCTCTCTGCGCATGGAGAGCGGGCGCGAGTGGTCGCGGGTTGAGCTTGCTGCGGCTCTGCTAAAATCGCTCGACGGCCACTACCGCAAGCTGGTGGAAGACGGCCAGAGCGCTCGCACCGTGATTTTGCACGAGTTCGAAAAGCGCTCCTCGTTCGTCCGCTCCCGGCACGTTCGCATCGACGACAACGGCGGCTACGAAGGCGTTACCGAAGGCCTGGACGACCGTGGCTTCCTGCTGTTGCGCACCGATAAAGGCTTGCGGACCGTGCTGTCGGGCAATGTGCGCGCGTTGGACGGAAAGTAGATCATGCTCCTGGTCCTCGATGTCGGAAACAGCAACACCGTGCTCGGCGTTTTCCAGAGCACCTCGGCCGATGCCGGCACGCACTACGGGCCGCTGATCGCGCACTGGCGCGTCTCCACCACCAAAACGCAAACCGTGGATGAGTACGGTGTGCTGTTCCGCAATCTGTTCGCGATGAATGGCATCGAGTTCACGTCCGTTCAGGGCACGGTCATCTCGTCGGTTGTGCCGCCGCTCGATTCCATCTTGCGCGAAGTTTGCGAGCGCTATTTTCAGTCGCGCCCGCTGTTCATCGAGCCGGGCGTCAAGACCGGCATGCCGGTGCATTACGACAACCCGGCTGAAGTGGGCGCCGACCGAATCGTCAACAGTGTTGCGGCGTTCGAGAAGTTCGGCGGCCCGTGCATCATCGTAGACTTCGGGACGGCGACCACCTTCGACGTGGTGTCGAAGAAGGGCGAATACCTGGGCGGCGTGATCACCCCCGGCATCGGCATTTCGGCCGACGCGCTGTTCGCACGCACCGCCCGCCTGCCGCGCGTCGATGTCCGCAAGCCGCCGCGCGTGCTGGCCACCAACACCGTCAACAGCGTTCAATCGGGCCTTTATTACGGATACATCGGCCTGATCGACGGCATTCTCGAGCGGCTGCTTGCTGAGCTGGATGACAACGTGACTGTGGTTGCCACCGGCGGCCTGGCCGCGCTGATGGGCGGAGGCTCCAAATACATTCGCGAGATCGACGACCTGCTGACGCTGGAAGGACTGCGCATCATCTACGAGCGTAATCAGGCGCACAGCAAGCGCCGCAGCGAAGGCGCGACGGCGAGCGATCCGCAGTCGCACGAGAATGCAAACACAACGTCCAGAAGAAGAAGCTAGCCGCTGACACCCCTGAATTCCTGACATCGTGGAAAACTACTTCAACTACTTCACGGATATTGAAGAGCACTTTTGCCGGCGGCGTGGCACCGTGCTCATCTTGTCCAATCTCGACTGGACCCTTATGGAAACCTGGAAAGACGCAGGCATTCCCCTCGAAGCCGTCCTGCGCGGCATCGACGTGACATTCGAAAAATGGGAGCGCCGTCCGCGCAAGTCCCGTAAGGTGAATGGTCTCGCCTTCTGCGCGCAGGAGGTTCTGGCATCGGCGGAGGAGCTGAAGGAAGCCGCGATCGGTGCGCCTGCGCCTGAGAAAGAAAAGCGTGACGCCGGCCTCGACCAATCTGCCGTGGTCGAATATCTGAAACGCAATGCGGGCCAGCTCGATCAGCTTCAGTTGCCCGGCTCCGCGCAGGCCCTCGCGCAGCAGACTGCCGCGACTCTGCTAGGCTTAGCCGAGTCGCTGGCGCCGGAGACTGCCGTCGCGATGGAAGACCTGGAGCGGCGGCTCACGATCGCCGAAGAGAAGCTCTTCGCCGCGCTGCTTGCCGCCACCCCCGACGAAGCGCTGTACCAGGTGCGTTCTGAAGCTGACCGCGATCTGGCACCTTATCGTCGCAAGATGACCGCGCCGCAGATCGAGCAACTGCAAAAGCAGTACATCCACAAGCGGCTCTTCGAGCAGTATCACGTGCCGCGTTTGAGTTTGTTCTACATGTAAGGTGGGACTCATCTCGCTGTTCGTTTGATTCGTATCGGGTGCCGGTCGGCGCGGCTAACTGGAGACTTCCTTGCAACTGCAAATCGAAAAACTAGTCTATGGCGGCGACGGCCTGGCGAGGCTGCCCGCCGATGAGCACGGCCGCGGCAAAGCTGTCTTCGTGCCATTTGTACTTCCCGGCGAAGAAGTCGAGGCCTCCATACTCCAAGGCCGCTCCGGATTCGTTCGCGCCGCGCTCGACCGCGTGCTTGTACCTTCGCCCGAGCGCGTTGCGCCCAGCTGTCCCTACTTCACCCGCTGCGGCGGCTGTCACTACCAGCACATCGACTACACCGCGCAGCTACGCCACAAAGCCGAGATCCTGCGCGAGACGCTGCGCCGCACCGCCAAGCTCGATTTGCAGCAGGACATCGCCCTGCACTCTGCCGAACCGTGGGCCTATCGCAATCGCACGCGAGTGCACGTGCACCACCAGCCGCAATTCGCCCTCGGCTACTTCCGTCACAATTCGCATGTCTTGCTGCCGGTGGAGAGTTGCCCCATCAGCTCGCCGCTCATCAACCAGGCCATCGCTGCAGTCTGGGCGTTAGGCCGTGAGGGCTTGATTCCAGAGTCGGCGCACGGCATACAGTTCTTCGCCAATCACGACGACACCAGAATTCTGCTGGAAGCGTACGTTCGCCCCGGCAGCGACGCGCAGAAGCTCCAGCCCTTTGCTGCCAGGCTGCATAGCTCTTTGCCGCAGATCGCCGGCGTAGTGGTCTTCGCCACCTCATCGGTAGACGACGAATCTCGCCTCCACGCGCCGCTCACTTCGGTCCATTCAGAAGCCTTTCAAGCCATCGGCGAACAATCTCTTATGTACCACGCTGTGGGAGCCGACTACCGGGTCAGTGCCGGCTCCTTCTTCCAGACCAACCGCTTTCTCCTCGACAGGCTGGTCGAGATCGTCGTTACCAACCGCACTGGCCGCGCCGCGCTGGACCTTTACGCCGGCGCCGGACTGTTTACCCAGCGCCTGGCACGCAACTTCGATCAAGTGCTGGCCGTGGAATCTTCGCCCCACTCTTTCGCCGATCTCGAGCGCAACGTCCCAGCCAACGTGAAGTGCATCCGGGCAACAACCGAAATGTTCCTCGCCGAGCGCTCCTCCAAGCTGGCACTCGACCTCGTGGTCCTCGATCCGCCGCGTGCGGGCCTGGGCGAAAAGGCTGCCGCCGCGCTGGGCCGCATGTCCGCCTCCTATGTGACGTATGTCTCATGTGACCCGGCAACCCTCTCGCGCGACCTCCGCGTGCTGCTAGAATCGGGCTATCGGATCGAGCAGGCGCACCTGGTGGACCTGTTTCCGCAGACCTATCACATGGAAACGGTCCTGCATCTCACGCGCTAGCTCGATAATCCTCGCCGACATCCCAGGTCCAACTCGCACGCGTTGGCGTGCGACGAAAGTGAAGGAGATCCCATGTACGCGCTCGCCATAATTCGTTATCGGAAGCCGATAGAAGACGTCCAGAAGCACGTGGACGCGCACCGCGCCTATTGCCAGGGCCTGAAGCAAGAAGGACTGCTGCTTGCCTCCGGGCCGCTGGCGCCGCGCAACGGTGGCGCCATGCTGCTGCGGGTGCCCGATGACGAAGCGCAGGCGACGCTGGACAGTATTCGCGACAACGATCCCTACACGCGCTTCGGACTCGCGCAATACGAAGTGTGGCCCTGGAACCCTGTTTTCGGCGCGGAGGACCTGGACCGCTTATAACCATCCCGACGGGCGTGACGCGACCTCAGCGAACGCTTAGAGCGGTGCCGATGTTCATGTGTCCTGACTTGAAGGGGCGCGGCTTCAGCCGCGCCGTCAGATTGCGTAAAGGAATTGGCCTTCAGGCCCTGAGGGACGGCAGTTCCCTCAGCGGCTAAAGCCGCATTCTTTCTCGCCCTTACGGCACGCCTGAAGGCGTGCCCTTTCAAAGCAGGATTTCCGGCTTCGGAATCGCCTTAAGGCAGGCCGCAAAGTCAGCGCGCGAGTTGGGATTCCGGCGAGCGGCCGTGTCTACAACCCTACTCTCTGAACAACGCGAACCCGCACCCGCAGCTGCACAGGTCCTAACTCCGGAGACCAACCAAGCAGCCCCGGCCTCAAGACCGTACTACGGCGGACAGGAACCGATCTTCCTCGCGGCCCTCGTCTTTTCCGCCGGAATCATCGCAGGCAACTACCTGTGGCGTTCTCCTTACGTCTGGCTGGCTGGCTTCTTCCTCGCGGCGACCGCCGCTGCGCTCACACTTCGCCTCTCGCCTCAAGCTGGATTCGCTGTCGCCCTGGCAGCCATGCTCCCGCTGGGCGCCTTTTATTTGCAGGCACGGGACGCGGCCCAGGCTACGGTCACAGAGAACTTGCAGCCCTTCGCCACCGGCGAGACGAGCGTTGATGTTGTCGCGCACGTTATCCGCGAGGGCCTTATCCGCGACAGCCCCTACGGCGGCAAGCAGGAGTCTGTCGACGTAGAGAGCGAGCAACTTCGGCTTGGTGACAGCCAGATCTCCACCGCGGTCGGCATTCGCTTGACCATCTACAGCAAGCAAACCGAGGAAGACGAAGCCCGCGACGCCGGCGGCGAATCGCCGCTCCGCATTTACACCTACGGAGAGCGGCTGCAATTCCCCGCCAAACTGCGTCTACCGCGGAACTACCGCAATCCCGGCGCAATGGACCTGGCGGGCTATCTCAGCTCGCAGGGTATTCGCCTGACCGGATCAGCGCGCGCCGGCAGTGTCAAGCTACTGCCCGGTTTCGTCGGCAGCCGCATTGGCCTTTGGCGCAGTGCGGCGCGACGTAGTGCCCTGGCACGCATCATGCAACTGTGGCCGGGCGAACGCGGCGCGCTGATGCAGGCAGCCCTGATCGGCGGCCGCGCCTTCTTCGGACGCGAGATCAAGACGGAGTTCCAGCGCACCGGCACGTATCACATTCTGGTTGTCTCCGGCATCAACGTTGGCATACTCGCCTTCGCCGTCTTCTGGCTCTTGCGCAAGCTGCCCTTCGGGGAGACCTCAGCCACCATCCTCACTATCCTGCTTTCCTGGGGCTATGCCTTCGTTGCCGATCTGGGCTCGCCTGTTGTGCGCGCCACCATCACCCTCACTATCTATCTGGTCACCCGATTGCTTTTTCGCGACCGGGCAGGGCTCAACGCTCTCGGCATTGCCGCGCTGGGTATTCTGCTGGTGAATCCACGGACTTTGTTTGAAGCCAGCTTCCAACTCACTTTCGTCTCGGTCATCGCCGTCGCAGGCATCGCGGTCCCTATCCTGCGCCGCACTCTCTATCCCGCGCAGAGCGCCATCAGGAACCTGGATTCACCGGAATATGACGTCACACTGCCAACCCGCACCGCTGCATTCCGCGTTGAAATGCGACTGCTGCGCAACGCTCTACAAGATGTCATTGGCCGAGCGGCCGCGACCGTCCTGGTGGTCGGCACGGTTGGTTTTGTCTTGCTCGCGTCGCAGTTGCTGTTCGTCTCCACTGTCATCCAACTGACGCTGGCTTTGCCTATGACCTGGTACTTCCATCGCGCCACCACCATGGCTTTGCCGGCCAACGCTCTGATGATTCCCATCGCCTCGGTGCTGTTGCCCAGCGCGGTGCTGGCGGTCGCTGTTTCCTACATGTCGCATTGGCTGGCCTACGCTCCCGCAGTAATCGCCGGATATTCGCTCGACGTTCTCACCGGGACCGTCCGCCTTATTGGTCACCTGCGAGTCTCCGAGGTGCGCGTGCCCACGCCAACCCTCGCAGTCTCGCTCGCTGCAGCCCTGTCAGTCGGTCTAGCGCTGTTGCTGGCGAGGCGGCGCGTTCTGGCGGCAATCGGAGTCGCCGGATTGCTTGCCTCGGCATTGGCCATCGTGCTGCTGCCGCCCAAGCCGCAGTGGCATCCCGGCGTCTTCGAGATCACGGCTATCGACGTGGGCCAGGGAGATTCACTGCTCCTGATCACGCCTGACGGCATGACGCTCCTCATGGACTCTGGCGGGATGCCGGGCAACGTGCGCTCCGACTTCGACGTTGGCGAGGAAGTAGTTTCGCCCTATCTGTGGTCGCGCGGCATCCGCAGCTTGGACGTGGTCGCCATCTCCCACGCGCACCGCGACCATCTGGGCGGCATGCCCAGCATCATCGCCAACTTTCAACCGCATGAACTGTGGTACGGCATGGATTCGCCCAACGAAGACTTTGCCAAAGTCAAGGAAGCCGCACAGGCGTTCCATGTGACGACCAAGACCTTCACCGCAGGCCAATCATTCGATTTTGGAGGAGTTCACGTGCGCGTGCTGAATCCCCAGCCGGGCTGGACGGCCAAAGATCCCGACGATCAGTCGCTGGTTCTGCGCATGCAGTACGGCCAAACGTCAGCCTTGCTGGTGGGAGATGCGCACAAGCGGATCGAACAATTTCTCGTCGCCGAATCCCCACAGGCCGACTTGCTCAAGGTCGGCCACCATGGCAGCGCGACCTCCAGTTCGCCGGAGTTCCTTGCAGCCGTGAAGCCTCGCTTCGCCGTGGTGTCTGTGGGTTTCTACAATTCGTTCAAGCATCCCCGGCCTGAGGTGATGCAGCGCTACGCCGGCGCCAACGTCACCACTTATCGCACCGACCTGGCCGGGGCAGTTTCGTTCTATCTGGATGGAACGCAGGTAGTGGCTACGCGGGTTCCTCGCTGATGGCTTCGTCCTCATCCGTCGTGGGATTATTCCGGTACTCCTCGATGGTGTCCAGCGCCTCCTCGGCTTGCCCCGGACGCACCATGATCACGACTCCTCCCACCCCGGGCAGTATGTCCTGTGGCGCTTCGCGGTTCTGGATCATCGCGTCAATACCCGCCGATTCCAGCAGGCCGCGCACCACCATCGCCTCAGACTCCTCATCCGTGTCGAAGACCTTTACCAGTTCCTCATGCCCTTCTGCTGTCTCATCTGCCATATTTCCTCCCGTCCCGTTCGATGCAAAGGGCAGCTTCATCGCCGTTTGCAAGACTCTAGATTTGCGGCTGCAAGCGTATCGTTTCGGTGTATGATGCGTCCACTCCGCCAGTCCAAACGGGGCTTGCGGAAAGTCCCGGTTAGCGTGCCGCGCTCTGCGCAACGTCAGTATCGCGACACACATCAAATTGTAACGGGTCGAGTGCGAAGTCAGAGATCCCGAGCTGATTCTCTCCAGAGGGCGAATTCATGGGGCTATCGGAACACAAAGAAGTTGCGGCATCGCAAAGTGCCGGCAGCGATCTGTCCGAACAGGAGCAGGAACGCCGCAAGCTGCGCCGGTTGCAGATCATGATGAACATGGTCATGTCGGTGATCAGCCAGGACCAGGGGCTGACCGTTGAAGAGGCGGCCGAGCTGGCGGCCAACGCCAAACGGGCTGCGCTCGCGCTCTTTCCGGATAAGGAGTTCGCCTACGACATTCTCTACAAGCCGCGTCTCCAGCGGCTGATGGCTGAGCGCTTTCGCTTGCAATAGGAGTCGGCTTACTTCGAGATGCTGGTTAGATAGATGGTCAACGTTCCCCAGAAAAGCTTAGCGCGCATCTGGATGGGCAGATGCCGGTCATCGTCGGAGTACCAAATCCAGATGCGGCCGTTCTTCAAGATTCCCGAATCACCCTCGGGTCCCACCCGCACCGTCTGAAACGTCCCAGCAGGCGTTTTGATCTGCTCTTTGCCTTCCACGTGCGCCTGCGCGGTCACAGTCGCTCCGCCGTTATTCAGAGGGAAAGTGTAGGTCGCTCCCGCCTGTAGCGGCAGGCTGGCTACATAAAGAATTCCGGTCACCACATCGGTCACGCAACCGGGGATGTCGTTTTCGACCCGCTTGTGCTGACCGTCTTTCAGGCTGCGCTCTTCCAGAATTGCTTTGCCACGCGCGTAATCATAGGTGATGGTCGTCTCGCGGCTGTGCGAGCCTTCTTCGGTATGCTTCATCAGCTTGTTGGAGCAAAGGCTCTTGGCATCGAAGTAGGAGTTGAAGCGGTCCTGCACTCGGTAAAGCAGGGCGACCACGCCGGTGGCGTCCGCGGTTCCCGCCAGATGGTTCTGCGTCCCGGACTGCTCAACGCGGAGCGTGGCGACTCCGGCTGTCAGGAAGTGCCACTCGCCTTCATAGTGCAAGGTTTGGCCGTAGGGGAATTGGAATCCTGGACGTAAGGGCTGAATGTGCGCGGCGGAACCGATTTTTGCTGCTTGCGGCGCCGCAAAGGCATTCTGCGCCATCGGCGGACGCAGGTCCGCAGGGGCGTGATTCGCGCCAAGCAGCACACCCGTTAACAAAATAGTGAATATGACAAAGGAGCGCGCGATGGCGGTCGTCACCTTCCCCCAGGCAGCCAGAGAATTTTCACAATCAGGACCGCCAATATCGCGGCCGCACCGAGCAGGGAATTGTACTCGCGATGGCGGAAGTATAACTCACGGGAAAATCCCGCCGTCACGCCGGAGAACCACAGCACGCACGGCAGCAGGCTCGGCACGCGCCGCCGATAGTCGTCATACTCCGCGAATCGACCGCTTAGAAAACTCTCCTCGCCGCGGATGACGGGCACATAGACCACTGCAAAATAAATTATGAGCACGATCGCGACCCAAAGGTCGCGGGCCGCTGCGGCGAATCCGACCCCAATCACGATGGAGCCCAGATATAACGGATTCCGCACATACGCATACGGCCCCGTCATAGTGAGCTCGCGGTCCTTCTGCACCTGACCCGAGGCGAGAGCGCGAATCGCAATTCCCAACAATGCCACTGCCGCGCCCCCCACTAAGCTGGCATACGAAGGCGAAGCTCGCCAGATGTAAAACGCCGCGAAGAGAAATCCTAACGGCACCCGGATGCGGCGCGCGATCCGGCTCCAGGTCCATGAGGGCTTGGACGCGCTGTCCTGGCCCGGCAACATTGGAGGAGCGTTCACCTTCAGCTGCGTCCTCCAGTGGGCCCTCGCAAGTGCGCCAGCAACTCGGTCGTGGAATGGTCTTTGGGATCCCCCACAATCTCCACTCGCCCGCCGTATGCCAACACTTCGTTGCGCTCAGGTACATTTTCGCGAGTGTAGTCAGTCCCCTTCGCCTGAATGTCCGGATGGATTTCGCGGATCAGCGCGCGCACATCGGGCTCTTCGAAAAGCACGACCGCGTCCACGTCGGCCAGGGCCGCCACAATTTCCGCCCGCTCCTGCGCCGGCATGAAGGGACGGCCTTCGCCTTTGATCCGCCGTACGCTTTCGTCGGAATTCATAGCCACAACAAGCTTTCCGCCAAGCGCCTTGGCCCCGCGTAAATAACGGATATGCCCGACGTGCAGCAGGTCAAAGCAGCCATTCGCCAGCACGATCTGCTGGCCGGCGCGCCGCCACTCCGCCACGCGCGCGCAAACGGCGTCGCGCGAAAAGATTTTGTCCAGCTCGCTCATCCTCACCTTGCGGTTTCCAGTTTCGAGTTTCGAGTTTCTTGAAAATCCGGGATGTATTTCCTGGCCCCTCGAACGTGTGGGAATAGTTGTTTCGCGGCGCCGATAGCCTCGTTCCGGCAACTCGAAACTAGAAACTCGAAACTGCTCCTATCGCGGCTATCAGTTCCTTGCTGGAAACCGTGGCCGTGCCCCGCTTCATCACCACGATGCCGGCGGCAAAATTCGCCAGCCGCGCGGCGGAAGCGGTATCGGCTCCGGCAGCAAGCGCGGCCGTGAAGGTTGCAATCACGGTGTCGCCGGCTCCGGTTACGTCCACCACCTGGTCGGAACCGTAAATCGGGATGGCCGCCGGCTCGGCATTTTTCTCGAAGGCCACCATGCCATCGCGCCCGCGCGTGATGACCAGGCATTCCAGCGCCATCTCTTTCATCAAGCGCTCGCCCGCGGAGATCAGCTTGCCATCATCGTGTCCGATCTTGACTCCCAACGCCTCTTCCACTTCCGGCTCGTTCGGAGTTGCCGCCGTCGCCCCTTCGTAGTCGAGAATGCGATAGCGCGAATCGACGGTGATGGGCTTGTTCTCCAGGCAGCCATTCGACTTCACAAACGTCAGCAGCCGCGGCGTCGCCGCACCATAGCCATAATCGGAAACCAGCAGCGCGTCTGAAGCAGTGGCGAATTCCCTGGCTGCATTCACCAGGTTGAGCAGCGCGGGATGCATGGCGTCCAGCGGTTCAGGCTCGCGGTCCACGCGCACCACCTGCTGACGGCTGGTGTGAGACATGCCGGCCAGGATACGCGTCTTGGTCGTGGTGGTGTGGCCCTTCAGCCGCGCGATGCCGCCGGTAGGAATCTTCCTTTCGTGCAGCCTCTCCAGCAGCAGGCTGCCGGCTTCGTCATCGCCCACAACTCCCACCGGAAGCACGTTGACTCCCAGAGACGCCAGGTTCATGATTGCGTTCGCGCCGCCGCCGGGCACCACGGTGCGCTCACGGTGCTTCAGGATCAACACCGGCGCTTCGCGCGAGACGCGCGCGATCTCTCCAAAAATAAATTCGTCCGCTACCAGGTCAGCCAGCACGGTGATGGAGAGGCCGGAAAACTGCTGGACGATCTTCTTCCACCGCTCGGCGTCCTTGGGGCGTTTGTTCATGAGCTCAAATGAACGCCCGGTGCATGGATGGAGCCACCGGGCACAAGTCAATCTTAGATTGTCTCATGCAGGGCCGTGATTTCGTACGGCAATGGCCTCCAACAGCGTAGTCAGCGCACCCTCAGCTCCGTCCAATTCCATTTGGACGGGAATGACATACAAAGGCGCGAGCGTCGCGGCACTGGATTGGAGGTTCACGGCATCCTTTTCGGTTGTGACCAATGCCGCTGTCCCATGTTGCGTCCGCAATGCCAATAACTCACGCACGTCTCCGTCCGAATAGGCATGGTGATCGCGAAAGCTTCTGGTGCCGGCCAGCGTGACTCCTGCCGCTCGCAACTGCTCGAAGAAGTTCTGGGGACGAGCGATTCCGCAGAAGGCAAAACACGGACCCTTCAACTCTTCCGGCAAAACAACGTCGCGCTTTACTCTCCAGACGAGTTGCCGTTCGATCGGGAGCCCCTGGGGCGATGCCTCGTTCGTCAGCACGACGGCGTCTGCTCGCGCCAACGATGAAAGCGGCTCGCGCAGTCTTCCCGTCGGAAGCAACGAGTCCTCCGCGTCGGTCGGTGTGATCAAGACGATGTCGAAGTCCCGGGCCAGCCGCCGATGCTGGAAACCGTCGTCCAGCAGATGCACTTGCGTCCCAAGCTTTTGCTCAGCGAATTGCCCGGCGGCGTAACGATCTTCGCCCACGATCACCGGCACTCGCAACTTGCGCGCGATCAGCACGGGCTCGTCACCGAAGTCACGCGGCGAGCCCTCGGGATCGACCAGTGCTACACCTTTCGTCCTCCGCCCATAGCCGCGCGAAAGGACGTCGAAGGCAACGCCGCGCTCTTTCAGCAGCTCGCCCAATGTAATCAGAAACGGCGTTTTGCCGGAGCCACCGACGGTGAGATTGCCGATGCTCACGACCGCACCCTGGAGTCCGCGGATTTTCAGGGCGCCGCGATCGTAAAGACCGTTCCGCGCTTTCACGATCGCGCCGTACAGCGCCGAGAGCGGGTTCACCCTCGCTTCTCCGAAGAGACTGCGGCCATGGGTGCGCCTTCTGACAACAAGCCAAGCAACGCGTTTACCGTTCTTTCGGTTGCGCCAAGCTGCGAGCGCATGATTTCGAGGGCGCGCTGACCGAGTGCAGCCCTCCCGTCGTGATCTTCGAGGAGCTGCAACACCGTTGACGTCAGCGACTGCGGAGTGACAACGCGCAACGCATCAGCCCGGCGAAAAATAGCGACGATGTCGCGAAAGTTTTCCGTGTGCGGCCCAACCAGAATTGCCTTACCGAACTGCGCGGCCTCCAGCACATTGTGGCCGCCGCGCGCGACCAGGCTGCCGCCGATAAATGTCAGATCGGCGAACTCGTACAAGCTGGCCAGCTCACCAATCGTGTCGAGCAGGAAGACGCCTCCGGCAAGTGTTTTGGAGCCGTCCCATTGCGAGCGTTTCTGAAAGCCAATGCCCGACGACGCAAGCAAATCGCCAACCGCGTTGAAGCGCTGGGGATGGCGCGGCGCCAGCACCAGTAACGCGCCTGGATATTCAGCCGCAACGTTCCTCAGCATCTCTAGCAGCATCGTCTCTTCGCCCTCGAGCGTGCTCCCAGCCACCATCACCGGGCCGATTCCCTCACGTTCGATCGTGTCGCTGAACTGTCCCACAATGTCGGACTTCGCCGGCAGCCTCACCTCGAACTTCAGATTGCCGCTGACGTGTACTCTCTCCGCCGGCGCGCCAATCTGGACAAGCCTGCGAGCGTCCTCGTCGCTCTGCGCCAGGAGCAGGTCTACGTCTCGCATGACGGGCTGGAGCAGCCTGCGAAAACGCAGATAGCCGGGCAGGGAGCGGTCAGAGACGCGAGCATTCACCACCGCCACGGCTGCCCCCGAGAGTTGTGCCCAATGCAGCAGGTTGGGCCAGAATTCGCTCTCCGCCAGGACAAGGAGCTTCGGGCTCAGTGCTTGGAAGAAGGGTCGAACCGCGAATGGCAGGTCGAGCGGCAGATAGAAGACGTCGCTCTCTCCAAAGCGCTCGCGTGCCAGCTTCTGGCCAGTGTCGGTGGTCGTCGAGACAACAATTCGCCAGCCGGACAGCCGGGCTTTCAACTCTTCGACGACGCGCGAGATGGCCAGCACCTCGCCCACCGAGACCGCGTGGATCCAGATCGTGGAGTCGCCGGAGCCGCGCAGCATCCGCTGGGGAACGCTGCCTAGCCGCTCGCCCCAGCCGGTGCGGTACTTGCCGTGACGCAGCATCTGAAGCAGCCACCAGGGCGTGCTGACGATCAGCGCCAGGAACAACAGCAAGCTGTAGAGCGAATACACGCTGCGATTGTAAAGCTTCGCGCGATTAGAAGTGCGGACGGCCTCGGAACCGTCAGGGGCTAAAGCTCAATCCTATTCTCAAACATCTGCGGACGGCCTGAAGGCCGTCCCCTTCAAAGAACACCACTCCTACAACTTCTCTTACGCGTTGATCGCCATGCCGAACACCGCGTTGGCAGCGTCCAGCATCGCCTCTGACAATGTGGGATGCGCGTGAATAATGTTCGCCAGCTCCTCCGCCGTACACTCCATCTCCAGCGCCACAACCGACTCGGCGATCAATTCGGTCGCATTCGGCCCGATGATGTGGACGCCCAGGATCTCGCCATACTTGGCGTCGGTCACGATCTTGACGAATCCCTCGTGCTGCCCGACTATGCTGGCCCGCGAGTTCGCGGTAAACGGGAATTTCCCGATCTTCACCTCGTAGCCCAGCTCTTTGGCTTTGGCCTCGGTCAACCCAACGCTGCCAATCTCGGGATGGCAATACGTCGCATTCGGAATGCGCAGTGGGTTGATCTTCTTCGTCGGCTTGCCGGCGATGTGCGTGACCGCAACAATGCCTTCCATCGCGCCCGCATGCGCCAGTTGCGGCAGGCCGGCAACGATGTCGCCGATCGCATAAATTCCCGGCTCGGCGGTCCGCATGTATTCGTCGACTTTGACGAACCCGCGCTCCACCTGGATCTTCGTCTTCTCGATGCCAACGTTGTCCGTGACCGGCGCGCGCCCAACCGCGACCAGCACCTTCTCCGCTTCGATCGTCTGCTGCTTTCCATCGACAGTAAACGTCACTGCAACGCCGGCCTTGGTCTTCTCGATTTTCTCGACCTTCGCGTTGACGAAGCCATTGATGCCGCGCTTGCGATACACGCGCGCCAGCTCCTTCGAAACTTCCTCGTCCTCAACGGGAACATAGCGCGGGAGCATCTCCAGGATCGTCACCTCCGCGCCAAACGACTTGTAGATGCTGGCGAACTCCACGCCCACCGCGCCCGAACCGATTACGATCAGCGACTTGGGTATGCTGTTCAGGCTGAGGACTTCGATGTTGGTCAGGATCTGCGAATCGGCTTGCAGGCCCGGCAACATGCGCGCCGTCGATCCCGCCGCCAAGACAACGCTCTTCGCTTTGATCTCCTTCACCTGCCCGCCTTCGATGGCAACGGTGTGAATGCCGTTCTGCGCCGGACCGGTCAGCTTGCCGCAGCCGCGCACCACGTCGACTTTGTTCTTGCGGGCCAGAAAGTTCAGTCCCTTGGTGTGCTTGTCGACGATGCCCTGCTTGCGCTTCTGGATTGAGTCCCAGTTCAGAGAGACACCAGCGGTATTCTCCAGCCCAAGTTCCGCGCCTTCCTTCACATGGTCCCAGACCTCGGCGTTAAACAGCAGCGCTTTGGTGGGAATGCAACCGACATGCAAGCAGGTCCCGCCCAGCTTCTCGTGCTTTTCGATCATGGCGGTCTTCAGGCCCAATTGTCCGGCGCGAAAGGCCGCAGTGTATCCGGCAGGTCCGCTGCCGATGATGGCTACGTCATAAATGGTGTCTGGCAAGTGCGTGCTCCAATCTTGTTGATGATGAATGCGCTGGTCGCCCGTCTGGTTAATACAGAAGAGGCGGTGCTACAGGGCATCTTCCGCGCCCTGTCTAATTGGAATAATGGCCTCTGTCAAATAGATGATTGTAAATCACGGAAGAAGCAATGCGAGCCGGTCTCGAGTGAAGCGGAAATGGTTGTCTGATCGCTGGTGTCCTTAATTTCGATACGGCCGTTTCCTCAGCGGCTAAAGCCGCTTGGTGGGAAGGCGCTTACGGCGCGGATGAATCCGTGCCCTTTCAAAACCGGTTAGGACACTAACCGCCTGATCGTTATGCTTGACGTAACGCATAACATGGCGATAGCCTAACGGCATAATCGTCGGCTACCGGGACAAGAGGACCGCGGATTTCGCCTCGGGCAAGCGTATCAAGGCGTTTTCCGGTATCGAGCGGGCCGCGCGCCTGAAGTTAGACCGCCTGGAAGCGGCTGTCGCCCTCCACGACCTTGCCATGTTGCCCGGTAATCGCTTGGAAAAGTTGAAGGGCAATCGAAGGGGGCAATACAGCATCCGCATTAATGACCAGTGGCGCATTTGCTTCGAGTGGGAAGAAGGAGCGCCCGGCCCTGGCCAAGTCGAGATCGTCGATTATCACTAGGAGGCAACTATGGCAGTAATGGCAATTCATCCCGGCGAGCACCTAGCTGAAGAGCTTCGCGAATTGCGAATGAGCGCGGCTGAACTGGCGAGGCAATTGAAGGTACCCACCAATCGCATTACCGAAATTCTGCACGGACAGCGTGCCGTCACCGGCGATACGGCATTGCGGCTGGCTCATTTTTTTGGCACCTCGGCGGAGTTCTGGCTGAATCTGCAGAGCCTGTATGAAATCCGCCTTGCCGAGCGCAAGTCCGGCAAGGCGATCAAGGCATTGCCGACGCTTAAACGGCTCGAATCTCTCCCCGCCTAGTTGATGCCGGTCCTACGTTAACAGCCGGGCTCATCCTGCGGCCACGGCTGACTTTTCGATGCTATGCTGGCGTAGTCTTCCATGAAGCGCGTTGCCGAGGAAACTCCCGTTACCACCGATGCTGCGGAGCAGCCGCGCCGTGTTGGACTTAAGCTAGTCGGCAACGCGTTCTTCCTTCTGCTGATCATCCTCACCGCAGTCGCCGGAGCTGTCTGCGGCCTGGTGCTGGTCTATTCCACCGACCTGCCGCAGGTAACGGAGCTGGAGCACTATCGCCCCAGCACCATCACGCAACTGTACGATGACCAGAACCGGGTGATCGGACAGTTCGCGTTGCAGCGGCGCGTGATCGACAGCTACAACGATTTCCCCAAGGTGCTGCGCGACGCCCTGATCTCCACTGAGGACAAGGATTTCGAAAAGCATTGGGGCGTGGACGTGTGGCGTGTGTTTGGAGCAGCCTGGCGCGACGTGATGCTGGAAAGCCGCGCTCAGGGCGCTTCCACGCTGACCATGCAGCTGGCGCGCAACCTGTTTCTCTCGCCCGACCGCAACTTCCGCCGCAAAATGCAGGAGGTGATGCTGTCGATCCAGATCGAGCGGCGCTTTACCAAGCCGCAGATTTTCACTCTCTATGCCAACCAGATCTACCTGGGCCACGGGGTGTATGGGTTCGAGGCGGGAGCAAATTATTACTTCAGCAAGCGGGCCAAAGACCTGACGCTGGACGAAGCGGCCGTGCTGGCCGGACTGCCCAAAGCGCCAAATTACTATTCGCCGATCAACAGTCCCGAGCGTGCCATTCACCGCCGCAATCTGGTGATCAACAACATGCTGGAGGACGGCAAGATTACCGCGGCGGAAGCGGAACGGGCCAAGAGCGCGCCGTTGGAACTGAAGCTCCAGGCCGAGACCAACGATATTGCTCCTTACTTTGTGGAGGAAATTCGCCAGTATCTGGAGAAGAAGTACGGCGCGGAACAGGTCCACGAGGCCGGGCTGCGGGTGTACACATCGCTCGACCTGGAGATGCAGCGCGCGGCCCAGTTGGCGGTGCGCGATGGCCTGGCTGCCTACGAACGCCGGCACGGATGGAAGGGCAATCTGCTGAACGTCATCGCCAATGGCGACACGCTGGCCACCTATCACCATGTCGATTGGGACGGAGCGATCGCTTCTGGCAGCTACGTTCACGCGCTGGTCACCGAAGTCGAGCCGATGGCGGCGACGGTGAAATTCGGCAACTATGAGGCGCGGCTCGGGCCCGAAGAAATCAAGTGGACAAGGCACACCTCGCCGCAACAGTTTCTAACCGTCGGCGACATCGTGTACCTCAAGGTCATCGAGCCGAACGGCACGGCCAGCCGCGTGTCGCTAGAGCAGGAGTCGGGCGTGCAAGGCGCGCTGCTGGCGCTCGACAATGCTACCGGCGATGTAAAGGCGATGGTCGGCGGGCGCGACTTCGAGCAGTCGAAGTTCAACCGCGCGACACAGGCGCTGCGCCAGGTCGGCTCGTCCTTCAAGCCGTATATTTACACCGCCGCCATCGATCAGGGACTGACGCCGGATGACACCGTGCTGGACGCGCCGATTACGTTCAGCACGTCGTCGGGCCCATACACACCGCACAACTACGACGGCAAGTTCGAAGGTGTGATCACGTTTCGGCACGCGCTGGCCGAGTCGCGCAACATTCCCGCGCTGAAGGTGACGGAGCGCGTTGGCGGCATCAAGACGGTGATCGACTACGCGCGCAAGTTCGGCATCACATCGCCGCTGCTGCCCTACTTGCCGGTTGCGCTGGGCGCGGCCGACATCACCCTGGCGGAGCAGACGGCGGCCTTCACCACATTCCCTAACGACGGCGTGCGCGTGGTGCCTCGCTACATTCGCAAGGTCACCGACTACGACGGGCGCGTGCTGGAGGAAAACTATCCCGAGGTGCGGGACGTCGTCAGCGCGCGCACCGCGCGCATCATGGTGAGCATGTTGCGCGAGGTAGTGCTGCACGGCACCGGCTATCAGGCAAGCAAGCTCAACCATCCGCTGGGCGGGAAAACCGGCACCACCAACGACTTCACAGACGCATGGTTCGTCGGTTTCTCGCCGTCGATCACCTGCGGCGTGTGGGTGGGCTTCGACGAGAAGAAGACGCTGGGCAACAAGGAGACCGGCGCAGCGGCGGCGCTGCCGATCTGGATCGATTTCATGCGGGTTGCACTGGAAGGACGCGAGTCGGAAGATTTTGCCGCGCCTCCACCGGAGACGCACAGCGCCGTCGCGCAGAAGGTCGACACGCCCGACGGCGGCGCGGGCGACAGCGAGGCCCACTGATGCGGCGTTTCTTTCGATTGCTCCTTCGCGCGCTGGTGCTGTTTGTGGTGTTCATGGCGTCGGCGCTGACCGCGATGCGGTTTGCTATTCATGGCCGGCAGACGACGATTCCTAAGATCGTGGGCTTAACGCAGAACCAGGCGGAGCGGCAGCTGGCCGACCATGGACTTGTGCTGGACGAGGGCGATCGCTATTTCAGCTCCGATGTGCCGCCGGGGCGGGTCATTTCGCAAGTGCCGCTGCCCGGCATGCTGGTGCGGCGCGGCTGGCATGTGCGCGTGGCGGAGAGCATGGGACCGCAGCGCGTCGTCATCCCTGACCTCATCGGAAACAGCGAGCGGGCGGCGGAGATCAACATTCGGCGTCGTGGACTGGAGCTGGGAAGCATCGCGCTCGCAACCATTCCGGGCGCCTCTACCGACCAGATCGTGGGGCAGAGTCCGCCGGCCAACGCGGTAAACGTGTCCGAGCCAAAGATCAGTTTGCTGCTGGCTGCGAGCGAGGACCGCGCGTCATTTGTAATGCCGGAACTTGTTGGCCACGGCGAAGACGATGCGGTGAACGTGATCGTGAATGCCGGGTTGCACGTGAGTGGCATCAATAGTCAGGCGACTCCGGCTCCGCAGGCGAATGCAACCGAGGCGGTACCAACGGGAACACGCATGGTTGTGAGGACGATTCCCGCCGCCGGGCAAAGAGTTTGGCAGGGACAGGGGATTGGGCTGGAGGTAACGCAGTAAGGCCGCTTTTCGCTCTTCGCCGTTCGCTTTTCGCCAGACCTGCGCTTGTACTGCCTCGCTTCGAATGAGGAGTACCGCCAGTCTATTTGTGGAAGATCAGCGGGATAATCCCAAAGCGAAGCGCGAACGGCGAAGAGCGATTGCTCACATCTCCGCCGCGATAATCGCATCCGCCTCGATTTCGACGAACATTTCCGGTGAGACGAATCCTGTAACTTCCACCATGGTCGCTGCGGGGCGGATATCGCGAAAGACCTCGCCGTGCGCCTTGCCGACTTTTTCCCACTGGCTGATGTCGGTGACGAACATACGGGTGCGCACTACATCGCGAAAGCTTGCGCCCGCTTGCTCAAGTGCGTTGCCAATGTTCTTCAACGCCTGCACCGCCTGCGCATAGACGTCGCCCTGGCCGACGATCTTGCCATCCGGACCGGTTGCGACAGTACCTGCTACCGAAACAAACGGTCCCACCCTCACCGCGCGGGAGAATCCGACGATGGGTTCATAAGTCGAGTTGCCTGCGATGTTCTTGCGTTCCATGATTGCGTCCTCCGAAAATTCGGAATTAGGGTTCTGGGGGGGCTGACCCTCAAACAACATCTTAACCAGCGCTGAAGAGTGCGCGTAAACTCTGTCGTCCCTATGGGACTCGGGTCAAATTCCACCCTAGCCCAGCGCTTCGCCTCCGGCTTCGTGCTGGGCTAGACTGAGCCGCGCCCACGGCGCTGGTTTCTGCGACAGCGTATCGGCCGAAAATTTTGGCAGTCAATAGCTTCAATTGCTGACAGTGACGTCGCAGTTTAGTTTGCCAAACTCCAGCAGCCAACCAAACCCGCGTCAATCGGGCTCGAAACCAACATCCTCTGACTGAAAAGGTTGGGTGGGCGAAGCCCTCGCGCTGCACTGACGAACCTTTCTGGGCAACGCCGCGGACGAGAAACGCTTGTGCCAGCGGAATAATTGCGATAAGAACAGTCGCACTGTCGCATCTAAAGATCAGGGAGCAGGAGGCCAGCAGGCAAGCCATGATTCCGGAATCTCACCCGCTACAGGAATTATTCACGGAGCTCGTCCACCACCATTTCGACCGCGACATCGGGCTGCGCGACCCCGAAGTGCAGGACTACATTGCCAACGTCCTGAACGAGTTTTGCGAGGTGGAACAGCTCTTCAAAGTGCGCGACGCCGAGGGCCGTCCCTTGAGCGATGTCGGCGAAATGCTGCTGGAGACGGACCCGATCTATGGCCCTGCGCCATCGTTCGACCGCGAACGCCAGGTGCGCAAGCATATTGGCGACTACACGTTGTTCCTGTCGGGCATGTTTCCGGAAAGCATCAACCACTACCGCCTGCGGCGGCAGCGGCTGGAGAACTTCGTCGACTTCATCAAGGCCGGCAAGGAGAGCTATTACATTGTCTCCAAGTTCGACCAGTTCGAATATGCCCGGCTGGCGCCGCTCTTCGCCAAGCTGGCGCGCGACTTCGAGTCCTGCGTGTATGCCTTGAACCTGGTGAAGGGCGATCTGGACGAGATGCAGCACCCCATTACGCGGCAGGTGAAGCAGATCGTGATGTAGCGGTTCACGGTACGCGAGGGCACGAGAGCAGCCGGCCTGTTGCGCTTTGATGACAAAATGTGACAGGCTGCGTCCAACAAGCGTACAGACAAAAGCGAAATCGAGATCGTGGAACTCTCCTGAAGACGAAATCATGAGGTGATGTGGAAGGCCCGGAGACAACTCCGGGCCTTCTTGCGTGCGATACTAGAGGAGTCGTCAGGGGCTAAAGCCCGAGATCAGCATTGCCGCGGTACGGCACGGCTGAAGCCGTGCCCTGATACAAGGCGGGTCCGAGCCTGATACAAAGCCGGTCCAAGCCTGACAGAAAGCAGGGCCGATCCTAATACCAGAGCGGTTCGAGAAGGTCCGGTTCATTAACTCAGCCAAGCCATACTATGGAAGCAGCAGCCGATCCAAAATCCGTCAAAGTGAACGTCACCACTGGTACCGGCGTGGAGATCGAGTGGAAGGACGGTCACCAGAGCGCCTACAGCTTTCCGTTTCTGCGTGATGCCTGCCCCTGCGCCTTGTGTAACGAAGAACGCGAGAAGGATGGCCGCCATCCGGGCGATCCCATCAAGCCGATCGCCGGCTCGCTGCCGATGTTCAAAGCGGCGGCGCGCCCCACCGAGGTCAAGCCGGTCGGCAAGTATGCCATCAGCTTCGCCTGGAACGACGGCCACCAGCACGGCATCTTCTCCTGGCAATATCTGCGCGAGAATTGTCCATGTGCGGAATGTAAGGCGCACCGCGCCATGGAAGCGCCCAGCATTGGCAGCAAACCAAACTGATGGCGCAGGTGGCGCTCGGGATCACCACGGAGACACGGAGGACACTGAACTTATTGGAAGCCAATGAAACTTATAGCGCTGCCGTTGAAGATACTCATTCTGGTTTGGTTTCTTGGCTGGGGCTTTTTGATACTCCAGTTCCCCGTTCAATGTTTTCGTTTGCTCTCTTGGGGACGCTACCCGACCCCGAAGCAACTACGACGGGAGAAGTTCGTTGGTTGTATGGCCTTGGGGTTTGGCATTTTGTTCTTGCTAGAGCTCGCCTTTGGAATAATCCGATAGTTCGATGTTTAAAATGTCCCTGATTGACTTAACTCGGTGTCCTCCGTGCCTCCGTGGTGAATAACTCCGTTTCGAGTATCCTGAAGTTTGTCCTCATATCTGTCCCAACTGAATCCGCAGCAGCGTGAAGCCGTGGAAGCGGTCGAAGGGCCGGTGCTCATCCTGGCCGGCGCCGGCAGCGGCAAGACGCGCGTCATTACTTATCGAATCGCCCATCTCATCGATGGCCTGGGGGCGCAGCCGGATTCCATCCTGGCCGTGACTTTCACCAACAAAGCTGCGTCGGAGATGGCGGGCCGCGTGGAGTCGCTGGTCGGCACGCGCTCGGTGACGAAGCCGCTGATCTCTACCTTCCACTCGTTCTGCGTGCGCCTGCTGCGGCGCGACATCGAGACACTGCAAATCAACGGCAAAGGCCATCGCAAGGACTTCGTCATCTATGACGAAGCCGATCAGCAGAACGTGGTGAAGGCGGCCATGAAGCGGCTGGGCATCGACGACAAGCAGCAACTGACGCCGCGCAACGTGCTGGGGCGAATCTCATGGGCCAAGAACCACATGCTCGATCCGCAGCAGGTTTACCTGGAGTCGGTCGAGCCCAACACCGAGCGCGTGGCCCAGATCTACGAGGTCTACCGGCAGGAGTTGGCCAAGTCGAACGCGCTGGACTTTGACGATCTGCTGCTGTATGCGGTGCGTGTATTGAAGGCGTCAGGCGAGACGCGCGAGCGCTATAACCGCCGCTATCGTTACCTCCTGGTGGATGAGTATCAGGACACCAACCGTCCGCAGTATGAGCTGATGCGAATGCTGGCGGGCAGCGAGCACAACGTCTGCGCGGTGGGCGACGAAGACCAGAGCATCTACTCCTGGCGCGGCGCCGACATTCGCAACATTCTGGAATTCGAGCAGGACTTTCCCGAGGCCCGCATCGTCCGCCTGGAACAGAACTATCGCTCAACCCAGAACATTTTGCAGGCGGCGTCGGCGGTGGTGTCGAAGAACATCAAGCGCAAGGGCAAGAACCTGTGGACGGAGCGCACTGGCGGCGCGCAGATCGGCTACTACGAAGCGCCCGACGGCGAAAATGAAGCGCTGTTCGCCGCTGACTTCATTTCCAAGTATCTGCGCCAGGGGCAAAGCGAACACGGCGAAACGCCACGTGCGGCCGTGCTCTATCGCACCAACTCGCAATCGCGCCTGGTGGAAGAGGCGATGCGCCGCTACCAGATCAACTACCACGTTGTGGGAGGCTTCAGCTTTTACGAGCGCGCCGAGATCAAGGACATGATCTCGTACCTGAAGGTCATCGCTAATCCTGATGACTCGATCGCCTTGCAGCGGGTGATCAATACTCCCGCGCGAGGTTTGGGCAAGACCACGATGGAGACCATCGAGCGGATCGCGTTGGAGACGGGGGTTTCGATGTGGGGAGCGGTCAACGAGATCGTCCGGCAAAGACTGCTTCCGGGCCGCGCGCTGTCGGCGCTGAGCGGCTTCCGTGACCTGATTGAGGATGCGCGCGCCATGCACCTGGGGACATTTCGCGAGCGGGTTGAGGAAGCGGCAGCGCTGAAGATTGCAGCGGCAGACACCGAAGAAGACTTCCAGCACGCGATGGATTTTTCGCCCGCGATGTTTGAAGACGAGGAGCTTTCTGCCAGAATCCAGGACAGCAGGTCCCTCCACTCCGGCGGCCAAAATCAGGCCGCCTCCGGTCGGGATGACACGTCACACGAGGGTCAGGAAGGCAACTCAGACCGGAATGACAATTCCGGCCAAGGTGACAATTTCGCTGAAGATGGCGGTCTTTCTCAGAATGACAATTCAGAGCAGGAGCGCGTGGAAGGCTTTCGCGCGCCGGGCGACGCGGCGAATACCGGCGAGCTGCTGAAATTTCTGCTCGACCGTACTGGCTACATCAAGCTGCTAGAGCAGGAAGACACGCCTGAATCGCTGGCGCGCATCGACAACCTGCGCGAGTTGGTGAATGCGGCCATGGATTCGCGTGACCGGGGCGAGAGTTTGAGCGAGTTTCTGGACCACGCGGCGCTGGTCAGCGACGCCGACGATTACGACGAGAACGCGCGCGTCACGCTGATGACGCTGCACGCGGCCAAAGGCCTGGAGTTCCCACTGGTCTTCCTGGTCGGGTTGGAGGAAGGCTTGTTTCCGCACTCGCGGACCTTGCTGGCGCCCGACGACATCGAAGAAGAGCGCCGGCTTTGTTACGTCGGCATGACGCGGGCCATGGACACTCTTGTCCTTTCCCGGGCGCGTTATCGGCGGCGCTACGGCACGGACATGCCGGAGGCGAGCGTGCCGTCGCGCTTTCTGGAAGAAGTTCCCGAGGAGTTGCTACAGGACTTAGGTTCGTCTCGTCGTGCTTCGCATGTCAGCAGCGATTACGGCAGCAGCCGGCACTATGCCTACGAAGACGAGGACCAGCGGCCGCAACACGGACGCCGCAATACAGCGCAGCGGAGCTCCTACGGCGGCCCAACATACAACTCCATCGACAACATTGCGGAATTTTTCGCCTCGCGGGGCAAGAAGTTCACCCGGCCAAAGATCGAGGTAACAGCGCCGAGCGGGCGGACCGGATTTCGTCCCGGGCAGCGGGTGCGCCATCCGAAATATGGAGAAGGTACGGTGTACAAGCGAGAGGGTGATGGGGAAGATGCCAAGATTACGGTACAATTTCCAAGATACGGTTTGAAAAAGCTGGTCGAAAAGTACGCCCAACTGGAAAAGGCGTAACTCCGTTCATTGAGGAAACCAAGAGTTCATGGCAAATACCAAGAGCATCAGCGACAAGGCAGAACGTAAGAAGGTAAAGCGCACAGCGCGCAAGAAGGCCGCTCCGAAGGCGCCGCGCACCTACGCGCGGGGCGCGGAAAAGCGGAAAGTGAAGAAGCTGGCTCGCGGCACTTCGAAGCGGTAAAAGAAGTTGCCAGTGGCCGGTTGTCAGTCGGAAAGCGCGGCAAGCGACGCTGGACCGACGCACGGTTAAGCTCCAGTCTGCTCCAATCGGGCTGGAGCTATTTCTTTGGCGTATTGCTGTTGTTTTCAGCCCCACCGGACGGCGAGCCTGAGGATGCGTTTTGGTTGGGCTGGTCAAGGTCAACCAGTAGCGAGCCAGGGGGCTGCTGCAAGGCAAACTGATCGTCGCGTATGGCGTCGTTGACGACGAGCTTCACCACGGTCAGGCGAATGGAATATTCCTCCTGCGGGCGGTTGATCTCGATCACGTTAGGAAAACTGACGCCGTTGTAATCCTGATAAACCTGGTACGTGGCAATGGTAGCGACGGCGCCTTTCCTGTCGTAAACGATCTGTTGATGCGGCACCAGGGTCGTACGGTCGAAGATGATCTTGCGCGCCAGATACCAATCGTCGCCGTCGTGATGAAGAACATCGATGACGTAATCGGGCTGCTCCAGGTTCTTTTTCTTCCTGGCGTCGTAGATGATCTCGCTGCTGTCCTCCAGCACCGCGATGTCACTCTTGGGATCAATTTCCGGCACTAATAACGCCGTATAAATCACCTGGGGCCGCAGGTCTTCCAGGGAGTTGCCGGTGGGATGTGCGACGTTGTTGTGGCCCACGTAAAACTTGTTCTTCGCAGGTATCGACAGCTTGAATTCGCTGCCATCGCTGACCATGTCAAAGGCCTTGTTCCGCACAATGGGGAACAGCCCGATCATGCGCAACAGATTCGGTTTGCGCACCAGAATGTAGCCGCGAATCTCCTGGTAGTCGGTAACGGTGCCTTTCTTTTCTCCACCCACCGAAGTGGCAATGTCGACGGTGGCATTCAGGGTCTGGACCTTTGCCGCTGCGGTGTTGATGCGGTCGAGGAGCTCCTGCTTGCTGGCAGTCTGCAATTTGGCGGTGCTGGTGCGCATCTCCACGGTACGGGTGCGGAAGAGGCATCCAGTGCCGCTGGCCAGCAGAGCGAGCAAGGAAACCGCGACGAGGATTCTGGGTGGACGCATAGGTTGACTATGACAATTTATCGAATTCTGTAGTATACGGCAGATGCCCGAGAGTCTTCGCTGGACTCAGGAGCTGAGAGATCCTGATCGAGTCAGGGCGAGTCCCTCACCGGCGAAAGCCGCATTGATGTTGCGGCATCTACGGACGGCCTGAAGAGTCTGCGTGAGAACCGTGTCGTCCCCCGGGGGCTCGGCTATTTCTTTCCACTCCACCCAGCGCTTCCGCGCTGGGCTATTATAGTTTCGCCCTTCGGGCTCAGATTCCGCTATTTCCGGGACTCTACCCTCCCACCACAAGCTCGAAAATTGAGCTCTCACGCAGACGCTGAAGGCCGTCCCGTTCGAAACTCGAACTTGATCAGGGTTTCCCTACTGGGCTGCCGCCACGGCGCGGCGGTAGGCCGCCACGTTGCGGGAGTGCTCTTCCAGGTCGCGTGCGAAGCGATGGTGGCCGTTATTGTCGCTCACGAAATACAGGAAGCTAGAGTGCGCGGGGTGCATGGCAGCTTGCAGCGAAGCCACTCCGGGATTGGCGATGGGACTCGGTGGCAGTCCAGGGAACTTGTAGGTGTTATAGGGCGAGGCAAATTGCAGGTCCGAGGCATAGATGGTGCCGCGATATCGCCCGGCCAGCAGGGCGGCATAGATCACGCTGGGATCTGCGGCCAGCGTCATGTTTCTTTGCAGCCGGTTGTAGTAGACGCCGGCGACCAACGGCCGTTCCTTAGGGTCGGCAGTTTCTTTTTCCACGATCGACGCCATGGTCACAATGCGATGCATGTCAGCATTCCCCAGCAGCCCGATCTTCTGCGCCTCCTGCCGGAAGCGGTGCACCATGGCGGCGGCAATGTCGTGGGCGGAATCAATGCGCGTGAACTGGTAGGTGTCGGGGAAGAGATAGCCTTCCAGCGACTTGGCATCAGGATCGAGATTGCGGACGAGGAAGATGTCGCTGCGCGCGGCGGTCAGGAAATCGGCGGCCGAGCCGAGTCCCGCCTGCTGCACCGCAGCGGCGATGTCGTACATATTGAAGCCTTCGGGCACGACGACGGTGCGCGCGTAAACATCGCCCCGGACCAGCCGGCTCCAAACCTCCAGGGCGCTTGCCGGCTGATCAAACTTGTACTCGCCCGCTTTCAGGGTGTGAAGGCCTTTGACGTACTGCACCATGAGGAACGCTGCCGAACTGCGGATGACGCCTTGCTCCTGGAGATCGCGGGCAATGTGGCGCGTAGTCCAGCCCGGACGCAGCAGTACGAAGGTCGGCTGCGATGGTTGCAGGGGCAGCAACGCCGCCCAGGCAAACCAGATGGCAAACGCCATCACAAGCACGACGACGAGCGTGAATAGGATTCGCACGAAGTTAGTAGTTTAGATGAAGGGAGATGAGGGCGCGCTGCTCGGGTGAAAACGTGCCGTCGGCTGAAGCCGGCTCGGAATCGAAAAAAACATCCGACGGAAGAGCCGCGAAAGCAGTGACTGTATAAAATCGGCTTCGCATTGTGCGCGACATTGGCGGTGAGCCTTATAGCCTTACAGAAATGGCGTAACGAGAAGGTTCAGGGTCGCTTGCAAGCGCAACTGGACAGAATCCAGCAGAACACACAGCAGCCGCCGGAGGAGCCACTGGAAACTACCTTTGGCACCAATTTGGCACAGGAATGCGCTGGATATCGGAATAGCGAATGGAGGCTTTGTCGCAACTCCGGTGCCGCCGCTCCGCGGCTGGGCCTATTGGTGGTGTCCATTTCGGGAATTGTAGTTACCTTCGTTTTGGAGAGTTAATTTTGTTCGTGGTCTCGGTCCGTGCCCGGCAGTAGACTTGAATGGCCGGAGCCAGACTCCGCGTGCCGGAAGACCGCCCCTGTGGGCTGCGGCAAGGATCTTTGAAAATCTGATAGAAGATCGCGATCTGCGGTGGAACCGGGACTAAGTCTTTTTTCTGCAGTCATTTGCATTATCCCCAAAAGAATGAATACTTTGCGGAGATCCCGCAACCTACTGAAAAATAAAGGCTTGGTCGACTGTCCAACTCCAATGTTTTTAATATTTTGCGGGCAAAATATTGAAAACAAAGATCGCAAAAACCGGGGGGGGGGTGCCTTGCCGGTGGCTCAGACCGGGAGGATGGCTGACAGAACAGACCCGCGAGCATTCCTGAGACTGTGCAGGGAACGGAGGCATGTAGAAGGACGACATGCCATGGAAAGCGAGGCGTGCTCTGAACGTTGCTTACCCGATCGGGAGCCTACTCCCGTTGCGACGACGAGCGGCGGAACTCCAGAAACGATTGCAGAATCAGGACGGCGGCAAGTTGATCGACCACCTCAGCCCGGCGACGGATGCTCATGTCGGTTTCGCGCAAAACGCGATTTGCCTCCACCGAGGTCAGCCGTTCGTCAAAAAGGTGGACTGGAAGCTTGAACCTGTGGCGGAGCTCTTCGGCGAATTCCTGGACTTTCCCCGCTTGAATTCCCTCGGCCCCACTCATACGCAGGGGCAGTCCCATCACGATCTCGCCAACGGCATACTGCCGGATGACGTGCCGCAGATGATTGAAATCGTGTTTTTTGTTGCTGCGCCGACAGGTGGGCAATCCCTGAGCAGTCAATCCAAGCTCGTCGCTGACCGCCAGCCCGATGTTTCGCGAACCGAAGTCCAGTGCGAGAATGCGGAGAGGCGGTGAGGCAGCGGGTTCTGTGGGAAAGTTTTCCATTCGGATACAGCAAAAAGTATCATGTCGCGTATCTTACGGTTGCGAGTACGATAAACCACATGCCGGACCAGCTTCTGGAAAATCCGAAACCAGGCCTCAAGGAAGCCGATCCCGACGTGGAGGCGAATGCTGCCGGCGGACCGGCGGCGGTGCCTCAGGTCTCGATCAATCGCTCCACCGTGGCAGAGCTGGAGCGGCGGCGCATCCTGCATATCCAGGCAACCGCTCTGGTGATCCTGGCGAGCGCCGCGGTGCTTTGCCTGATCTATGTGGGCAAGCTGCTGCTGGTTGTGATTCTGGTCTCGATCCTGCTGTCGTTTGTGCTGGCTCCTATTGTGGACTTGTTGGTGCGGTTCCAGGTACCGCGAGCCCTGGCTGCGTTGCTGGCGGTGGGATTGCTGGTGAGCGCGCTTGGCCTGGCCAGTTATGGCTCGTACAGCCGGGCGCTGGATTTCATGCACGAGGTCCCCAAATACAAAGCCAGAATTCAGGCGATGGGAGCGAAGATCCGCGAGCAGGCCGAGCAGATCGAGAAAACCACCGAGACGGTGCTGCCCGAAGACGAACAGGACCAGCACGCCGTGACCGTGAAGCAATCGAGCAGCTGGACCGACCTGGTCAGCAGAAATGCCAATTCGGTGTCGGAACTGCTGCTGGCCCTGACGTTTATACCCTTCCTGGTTTTCTTCATGTTGAGCTGGCAGGACCACGTACGCTCGGCCACGGTGATGCTGTTCAACATGGAGAACCGGAATTCGGCCTATGTGATGCTGGGCCTGATTGCCCGCATGATCCGCTCATTCATCGTGGGCAATTTCATCATCGGGGTTTTTCTGAGCGCGTGCAGCATCGCCCTGTTCGGAGCGATCGGACTGCCGTACTTCTACTTTCTGGGAGCGATGAGCGGTTTCCTGAGCTTGATTCCCTACCTCGGCGTGCTGCTGGCGATCCTGCCGCCGTTGATCGCCGATCTTGGGCACCTTACGGCCGGCACCGCCTTGCTGATCATCGGGGCGGTACTGGGATTGCACCTCATCGGCATGAATGTGCTTTATCCCAAGATACTGGGCAAGCGCCTACAGCTAAATCCGCTGGCGGTAACCCTGGCGTTGCTGTTCTGGGGATGGCTGTGGGGAGCCATGGGACTGATCCTGGCTGTGCCGATTACGGGGGCGGTGAAGATCATTTGCGACCACATTGAGAGGCTGCGGCCGTATGGGACTTGGCTAGGGGAGTAGCGGCTGGTCGCGCTTCGCGCTTCGCCGGAGGCTATCAGGACAGTGCTGGGGCCGTTCGAGACCAGCGACCGAAGTTGAAAGCCCAGCAGCGAACCGAGCGTGGATTTGTAAACAGGTCTGAAATGAAGGATACCAATTGCATCAACATTCCGGTCAAAGGCGTGGTTCCTCTGAGCCAGATGGCTGGATTAGACGACGAGGACAGCAGCCTGCTCAGAGTGATGGCTGAAGGCGCGCAGAATTACATTCGGTGTTTCCCGTGGTGCAAGAGCGTACGGGACGTGTATTTCGGCGACGGATATGGTGGCATCGTGGCCGTCTTTCTCTTTCGCATTGAGGCGGAGCGCGCCGAGATCGATGAGTGGTTGTGGGTCGTATTCGGCGACGTGCCCCCAGCATATTTGGTGACCGACATTGCGAAGTCGCCATCCCAAGCATTAGAGGCGTATGTGGCGGAAGTCTCTAAGTGGGCAGAGCTCGCAAAAGCAGGTAAGTCCTCCAAAGACGTCATCCCAGTATATGTGCCTGCTACTCCAGAGAATGCAGCAGATGTGGAGCGTCGAGTGAAACTGCTGCGGGAAATCATTGTTCCGGCGTTCCGAGAGGCGGAGGTAGTTCGGGCCTAAAGCGCGTCTCGCTAAAGGCTACAGGCTAAGAGCCACCTCAACCGCTCTGGCGAAAAGCGCTGTTCTGGCGAAGAGCGACTTACGATTGGCGAAGAGCGACACTCCGCCGTTAGAATCAATCCTTGGCAATCATTCCGACGGGAGCTTCTATGGCACATATGGTGAAATGCGTAAAGCTGGGGCGCGAGGCCGAGGGCCTGGACGAGCCGCCCTTCGACGGCGAACTGGGACAGAAGATCTACAACAACGTTTCCAAGCTGGCCTGGGAACAGTGGCAGGAGCACATGAAGATGCTCCTCAACGAGTATCGCCTTCAGCCCTGGAAGAAGGACCACCAGGAATTCATCGTGCAGCAGATGGAAGGGTATTTCTTCGGAGAAGGCTCGGAGAAGCCTAAGGAATTTGTCGCGCCGACGCAGTGATTAGTTCCTGGGTTGCCCGCGCCATCAATCCGGTGGAACGTATGGGGAGAAACCCAGGGTCTTGTCGCCCTTTTGTACCCAGAGGCTCGCCTTGTGGGCGATGCGGTCGTTCACGGTAACAATTACCACTACTCCGCTCGGGGTACCGAAAGTGGGAGTGCCGTGGCCCTGAGGAGGGTAGCCCGCGGCATAGATTTTGTGACTCTTGATGATGCCCCACTCTCCGCCCTTCCCCCAATCCTTCATGAAGTCGTCATAGGAGTAGCGCGAGTATTGGACGGGATGCTGCTGCCAATTCGGATCGTTCATCCAGATGCCGTAGGCGTGCGGGTAATCCTGCTGCTGTAGAGCGTCGAAAAAGCTGTCTACGATGCGCTCTTCCGGCCAGAAACGGAGCTGCCACCAGACCAGGCCGATAACGATCACAACGAAGGCCAGCGCGATGATGAGGTTGCGTTTCTTGCGCGCGGACGCCGCGTCGTACGGCTGGGCTTCAAACAGGGTCATGGCGAAGACAGTTTACTCGCTAGATTGTCAGATGACTATCTGCGGTGGCGGGTACGGACAGCAGGAAAAAGCAGTCCTGATGCCGAATGCTATTACTGCTTCCCGAGCGCCTGCAGGCGCTGCATGGCAAGTTGCGCCACCGGGGTACCGGGCGAATCCTTCTGCATCTGCTCGTAGATGTGGCGGGCCTCGTTGGGCTGGTCCATGGTTTCGTACAGCGAGGCCAGCGCCATCTGTGCAGTGTTCTTGCCGACGGAGATGGTGGGGTGGTCGATCATCTGCTTGTAGAGATTGACCGCTTCCAGGTTGCGGTTGGTGTCGTGATAGATCGAGGCCAGGGCCAGCTTGGCCAGGCTGGCAATATCCGGGTGGCGGCTGGCTGCCACCTGCTGCAAATCCTTTTCGGCAGTCGCGCTTTGGCCAAGATCGCGGGCCGTGACTCCGGCAAAATAGCGGGCCACCTGCGCCGACTGGGTGAAGGAGTACTTGTCAGCAATGCGATCGAAGTCGGCGTTGGTGGTCTTGTCCCGCTCCTCGGTAGAAGCGTAGCTGGGGACGTCGGGAGTGGCCGGGGTTCCAACCGGACGAATCGGTTCGTTATATTTCTGAATGGCGAGGGCCAACTCGGCGCTGGCCTGCTGGTCGCGGTAGCTCACATAGGCCCAGCCGCCCGCCAACAGGGCCAGGATAACCACCAGGACAACGCCGGCGGCGATGAGCTTCGAGCGGCGTTCGACCGCCCAGGTGATGGTTTCGGCGGTGGATGTAGTAAAAGAATCCTGCTTAAGCTGATGTCGAGTGTAACTGCGCACGGGTGGTCCTTCTCTGGTTAGTCACAAAGGTGGGAAAACGTTAGTTTATCAGCCTGTGGAAACGCGGGTCAAACCCGCGGGGACTTAGCAGCGGGCGTTCTGAGGGAAGGTTGCTCGACTTGGGCTGATGCAGGGCGCTGACGCGTACAATTTAGAGGACTGCATTTGAGTGCGTCTCCCTTGTGTCGGTTACCAAAGCCTGATTCGGCAGGAGCGCCTTATGCCTAGATTATTGCTTTGCGTCTTTACATTGCAGTTCGCATTGGCGGTCGCGGCAATTGCGCAGACGGATGAGAGCACAGAACACGACCCTCAGCTTTGTGGCAATCTGACTACCGCCTCTCAGTGTGTCGCCGAGAACTTCGCTTTCCATCACATTCCGCTCACCAGGGATGGCCTGATGTTGGCATTACGCGGCGAAGATATCTCGCTGCGAAACCTCGCCGTTTACGAACTTGCTGAGGAGGGCGTAAAGGAAGCTATCCCTGACCTGCTTGCGGTCTTGGAAGCTGAAACCGATCCGGACGAAAGGATAAGTCTGGCCGATGCGCTCGCGAAGCTGGGTGACCAAAGCGGCGTTCCAACGCTCGACGCCTATTGCGACGATAAGACTGCGCCCTTGGAAGCTCGGCTGAACGCCGCCGGCCGTCTTTTGAGATATCAACCAAAATCGTGCCCCAAGACTCTGTTGGAAGGACTCCAGGACGACGTTTATCGCGGCCAAGCACTGTCCATGATTCGGCGTTTCAAAGAACTGTCTCCCACCGAATCGGCCCAGGTTAGGGTGCTTTTGCTGAAATCCCTGTCGGACCGAGATTCTGGAGTCAGGCTGACGGCGGCTGGCGTGATAGCTGAACTTGGCGATGCGTCTAACATCCCCGCACTGGAAGCGGCAATTGCAAAGGAATCCGACCCTCAACTCCGGAGAGCAATGGGGGACTATCTGAAAGCCCTGCAACACAAGCAGCCATGATCCGCAGCTAGCTCTTATCGAGCAGGAGCACGATGAACACGGCGCATCCCAGGAAAATCACTAGAATGGAAACCAGCAGGGCCGGCCGAGTTCCGGAAGTTTTGGCGTGGCTAATGCGCGCCAAGGTGCGCATGTTTTGCACATACTGCCAGCACACAGTCACGAACAGGATTGTGCTTACTCCCGTCAAAGTCAGGCCCAGCAGGTGCCCGTTCCGCACCACCTCGACGCCAGCCAATACCTTGGCTTGGTGCAGGAATTGCACTCCCTTGTCCAGCACCGCCCCGGCTCCCATCAAGGCGAGGGTGGTGCGGATCCATGCCAGCAAGGTGCGGTCCCACGCTAACTGCGTGCGCACCGCCGCCAGGTCAACGCGTGGATCGGCCAAATGTTCGTCAGCTTCACCAGCCATGTCAGGGTGTCATCTCGTCCGTAGGATTTGAGGAGTTTATACCAATCCACCATCGCAACTCGCCGAAATCGATGGGCGCTTTGGTTCAGTGTCGCGCGCGGTGTGACGCCATGCAGCGGTGATAGCGTCACCAAACTCCGACTGCGATCCGCATTAAGGTGATGGGAGCTTCACCTTAGTGATGATTCCGCCAGGCCCTTTAACCACGATGCACCGCAGACGCGACAGTCGAAAAAATATTTTTTGCGCTTAACGTTCACGAAATCAATCGCTCCCACGATAAGCGAAAGACAGCCGCAATCTTTTCGCTGGCGTGATTTTTTTTTCGTGCTAGTATCCGTTGCAGCCGATTCGAAAGTTGTTTGCACAAATGCGGTGCAATACTCTCTGACACCGCGACGACAGGTTTGCAAAACATGATTTCCGTTTGGGTTTGTACCGCATTTTTTGGGCAGTACCCGTTTCCCGTTTCCCGCTAATTCACGATCGCTTGTACTGAGAGGCTCTCTCGCCTCGGGACTTTACTTTTTATGTCTTCTTTTGCTATTTCCTCCCCTAATCCGTGGGTGCGAGTTCTTGACGCGCTGGAAAAAAAAGTCAACCGCAACTCCTACGAAACCTGGCTGAAGCCTACCCGCTACGATCACGCGCAAGGCGCCATCCTGTTCGTGCGCGTTCCCAATCCTGAGTTCTGCCACATCGGCGAGCGCTACGGCGATCTGATCAGCGAAGCCCTGGAGAACCTTGGTCTCGAGTTCCGCGACGTGGAGTTCGTCACCTCGGAAGAGAAACGCAGCGGCGATGGCAAGGCGAGCGCCAGCGCTGGACAACCAGTGACTACATCGCCTGTCTCAGACAAACCCGTATCCGGACCTGTCACCCAACAGCGTTTCGATTGGGATGGAGCGGCGCAATTGAACCCCCGATATACCTTCGACGACTTCGTAATCGGCACCGGCAATCAGTTTGCCCATGCTGCGGCGCGCGCGGTGGCGGAACGGCCTTCGAAGGCCTACAACCCGCTCTTTCTGTATGGCGGCGTTGGCATGGGGAAGACCCATCTGATGCAGGCCATCGGACACGAGATCAAGCTCCGGCTGCCGGAAAAGTCCATCTGCTATGTCTCCGGCGAGCGCTTCACCAATGACATGATCAGCGCGCTGCGCTACAGCAAGATGGGAGGATTTCGCGACAAGTACCGCAACATGGATGTGCTGCTGGTCGACGATATCCAGTTCCTGGTGAACAAGGAGCGCACCCAGGAGGAGTTCTTCCACACCTTCAACGCCCTGCATGAGTGCATGCGCCAGATCGTGATCGCCAGCGACCGTCCGCCTAAGGAGCTGGCGGAGATTGAAGATCGCCTGCGCAGCCGCTTCGAGTGGGGCCTGATCGCCGACATCCAGCCGCCGGACCTGGAGACCAAAGTCGCCATCCTCCAGAAGAAGGCCGAGTCGGAGCGCGTCATGCTGCCCACCGACGTGGCCCTGTACATTGCTTCCAACATTCGCAGCAACGTACGCGAGTTGGAAGGCGCCCTCATCCGCCTTACCGCTTACTCCTCGCTGACCGGAGGCGAGATCAATCTCCAGACGGCGCAGGAAGTGCTGAAAAACCTGATCGATTCGCAAGTCCGCAAGGTCACGATTGAGTCCATCCAGAAGGCGGTATGCGAGCAGTTCGGGCTGCGTTTGCTGGAGATCAAGTCCAAGAACAACTCTCGCGTCATCGTGTTTCCGCGGCAGATCGCCATGTACCTGGCCAAGCATCTCACCGACGCGTCGCTTCCCGAGATTGGGCGCCAGTTCGGTGGCAAGCATCACACCACTGTTTTGCATTCGGTTGGCAAGATTGAAGAGGCGCGCAAGACAGACAAGGATTTGAACAGGGTACTGAACAAGCTCACCGAGAGCTTGGGCCTTTGAACCGCGCGTTAAGCGCGGTTTTTCACTGTGGATGCGAGTTTTCTTCCCGCTATCCTGTGGATGCGATGTGGATTGCGTGGAAGCCGGGGTCGGAATTCTGCTGCCCGGCCAGATGGCCACAGACGGCCACAGACTGGAATGGGGATTTTGTACAGGCGCAAACGCTTTCCGCCTGCGGTGCTCGCAGTTTTGCTCTAAATTTCCACTTTTCCCCTGTGCCTACTATTACTACTGGTTTTATATGTTTTTGATTTGATATAAGGAGTAGCAGTATAAAGGGGCGGGCGAATCGCCAGCCGAGGTGGGATTGATGGTTGCCGAAGCAACGGGAGCAATACAGGGTACCGCGATGGAAATCAGTGTCAGCAAGTTCGAGTTGCTCAAGGAACTGACTGCCACCCAGGGCGTCGTCGAACGCAAGACCACGATTCCCATCCTCTCCAACTTTTTGTTCGAGGCGGCCAATGACCGCCTGACCATCACCGCGACCGATCTCGACCTCAGCCTGCGCACCTCCTGTGCAGCCAAGGTGAAGCGCGAGGGTGCCTGCACCATTCCCGCGCGCAAGCTGTACGACTACGTAAAGTTGCTGCCCGACACCGATATCTCCATCAAGCTGCTGGAGAACCACTGGGTCAACATTCGCGCCGGCCGCTCCAACACCAAGATGGTCGGTATGGCACGCGCCAACTTCCCAGGACTGCCCACGTTTCCAGCGGCGGGCGCGGTGAAGATTCCCGCTCAGACCCTGCGCAGCATGATCGCGCGGACGATTTTCGCGATCTCCAGCGAGGAGTCGCGCTACACCCTGAACGGCGGGCTGATGGTGCTGAAGCCGGAATCGATCACCATGGTAGCGACGGACGGACATCGGCTGGCGCATATTGAAAAGCAGGGCGAAAAGTTCGACGTCAGCGGCGAGCAACGGACGCTTGTCCCCAAGAAAGCCATGAGCGAGATTTACTCGCTGCTCCAGAACAGCGATGTGGAAGCCATCGAGTTTGCCAAAGACGAATCGACACTCTTCTTCCGCATCGGCGAGCGGCTGCTGACCTCGCGCCAGTTGACGGGACAGTTTCCCAACTACGAAGCCGTACTGCCGCGCGAGGCCAACAAGTTTGTGGTGCTGCACGGCGCCGACCTCAATACCTCAATCCAGCGCGTGGCGCAGTTTGCCGACGAACGCTCGCGGGCCATCCGCATGAAGCTCGACAAGAACGAGTTAAAGATTTCGTCCTCGTCGACCGATGCTGGCGAGTCAGAAGACTCCATCGAAACTGCCTATACCTCCGACCCAGTGACCATTGGCTTCAACTCGGAATACCTCCTCGATTTCCTCAAAGCCTCCGATGGCGGCGACGTGCGCCTGGAGTTCAAGGACGCCCAGTCGGCCGGCCAGATGCGTCCCGAGGACAGCGGCGACGACGGGTTCAAGTACCGTTACGTCGTGATGCCGATGCGGATCTGAACCTTCAGACAGAGAGGGAAATGATAATGATCAAAGCAGTCGTACACGAAGCCGAAGAAGGCGGCTATTGGGCGGAAGTTCCTGCCATACCCGGATGTGCTACGCAGGGTGATACGGTCGAGGAACTACTTGCCAATGTGCACGATGCGGTTGTTGATTGTTCTATCAATCCGCCCTTGTAAAGATTTGTTGCTCCGCTAACCGTTTTCTCCGGTCCTCGTCTATTTCAACAAGCAGGGAGCGATGCTCATGCGGGGCATGCGGGACGTTCCACTCCGCTAGTTCGCATGCCCCGGGCACCGCATTTGCCCTTCTTACTCTCCTCATTCGCAACGGAACTTGCAGGCGCTCCTTCTCGTACCACTACGAGGAGGAGCACTGTGAGCAAATTTTCCCTGATTCTCCTGCTCTGCGTTTCGTGCCTGGGCGTCTCCGCGTTTGCCGAGGAATGGACGAAAAGCTACCAGGTCAGCAACAATCCCAGTCTGCGCGTCGAGACCAACGATGCCGCTATCGAAGTCACGCACGGCGTAAGCAATACGATCAACGTTCGCGTGATTACGGACGGTGTCAGCATTGGCGGCAGTGGAGTGCGCATAACCGAGCACCAGGATTCCGACAAGGTCGATCTGCAAGTGCACACGCCCAACGACTGGGGATTTCACATCGGCGTGCATCGCGGGGTGCGAGTGGAGATCCAGGTCCCGCCGCAAGCGGCGCTGGACCTGCACTCGGGCGACGGCCACATCTCGGTGAACGGCATTTCGGGGCAGGCGCGCCTGGACACGGGCGACGGCCATATTGATGTGCAGAACTTCAGCGGCGCGCTGCACGGCCATACCGGCGACGGGCACATGACCATTGACGGCATGTTCACCGACCTCGACCTGCGCAGCGGCGACGGCCATGTAGACCTCACCGTGCGTCCCGGTTCCAAGCTGAACAGCGGCTGGCTGATTCACACCAGCGACGGCCGTGTCGAAGCTAAGCTGCCCCAGGACCTGGCTTGCGAGCTCTACGCGCATACCGGCGACGGACATATCCAGCTCGACCTGCCGGTAACGGTAAGCGGCTCCATTGAGCATTCGCGGGTACGCGGCAAGGTGAACGGCGGTGGTCCACTGCTCGAAATCAGCACCGGGGACGGCAGCATCCGAATCGGCAAGTATTAGCGCCGCTGGTCAAGCGATGTCCCCGTTCCGCCGATAGAACCAGAGAAGCGGCTATCGGCACATGGACCCCTTGAACCACCATCGAACGGCCGGCTATCGAACGGCTGGCTACCGCAGCTCCGCCCATCGCAGCAGACGCAAGCTGATTCTGTTTTGCAGGCATCCCGTTGCCCAGGAGCGGTTCGCGCGCCTGCTGAGCAAAGCAGGATTCGAGGTGGAGGTCAGCCCCGAGTTGCGCCTGCAAACTCCAGACAACGCAATCCACCCGGCGACGCCAGCCAGCCTTGCCGTTCTCGATTGCGGTGACGCCGAGGCAGCTGTGGAATTCGTTCGCGTTCTCCGCATCAAGCAGCCCAATCTTGCCGTGCTGGCGCTGCTGCCCAAACTGGAAGGGCCGCACACCTATTCGCTGCTGCGGCTGGGCGTGAAAGGTCTGTGGGCCTACAGCAAGCCGCCTCGCGAGCTGGCGCGAGCTGCCTGCCAGGTGGCGGCCGGAGGTTACTGGGTCCCGCGCGAGCTGCTGGCCGGCTTCATCGAGTCCATCCTCCCGGAGCTTTACGGCAGCAAGTCGCTGACTCCCGAAGTAGAGATCAGCCGCCGCGAACGCGAGGTGTTGGACCTGCTGCTGGAAAATCTCTCCAACAAAGAGATTGCGGCCAAGCTGTTCGTGGCGGAGCGCACGGTGAAGTTCCATGTTTCCAATCTGTTAAGCAAGTTCGGGGTGCATCGCCGCGCCGACCTGATCGTGATGTGGATGCGGCGAGCAACAGCGTTTCCATGGCAAGCGCGGGAGCGAGAGCAGGGCGTTTCGACGCGGGTCAACTGAAAGAGCAGCACGCAGTCATGTTGCGCCTAACGACTCTTGGCACATCGGGTTCTGGTTTGTATCAGGGCACGACTTTCAGTCGTCCCTGATACAAACCGTAGTGCCTGCGGTTGCCAGCACCCCCTACGGCCCGTTATACTTTTTGTTTGCCCTATCTAATTTTGTGTCAGTGAGGAGCGCCGTTTTCGAATGCCGAAGCGCACATTCCAACCCAACCGTCGTCGCCGGTCAAAGACGCACGGATTTCGTTCTCGCATGAAGACCAAGAGCGGCCGGGCGGTGCTGTCGCGCCGTCGTGCCAAGGGGCGCAAGCGCGTCTCTGTAAAGCCGGGCTTCCGCGAGTAGCCACAAGTCACTAAGTCCTGCGTTATCGCAGCTTTTCCGAAGAATTACTAGGGGTCGCCGCCGAGCGGGCCGCAGCAGAAAAGTATTCGGCGCCGGGCGGCGAGCGCTGAATGCCCGGTAACAACTCCGCCGCCAGCAGCAAGTTTCCCAAGTCGAAGCGTCTGCTGAAGCACGCGGATTTTCAGCAGGTCTATCAGAACGGACGCCGCCAGTTCACGGGCAATATGACGGTGTTTTTCCTGCGTCGTCAGCAGGAAGCGGCGCTGTCGAGTTCGCCCCGAGTGGGACTCACGGTCGGCAAGGTGTTGGGCGGAGCCGTGGACCGCAATCGCATCAAGCGACGTATGCGGGAAGCGGTGCGGCTGTCGTCGTTGGCCTGTGAGGGCCCTGTGGACGTAGTGTTCAATCCGCGCAAGAGCGTGCTGACGATGCCGTTTGCGGAAGTGGTCAGCGAAGTGGCGCGAGGTCTGCGTCTGGCGGCGCAGCGGGCGCGAGTGGCGGAAGCGACGCGCGCGGCGAAGGAAAAATGAAGCAGGCAGTGCAATTCGTCTTGCGGATGTACCGGCGGTTCGTATCGCCGATGTTGCCGCATTCCTGCCGCTTTGTGCCGACGTGCTCAGAGTATGCCATGGAAGCGGTGGAACGTCACGGGGTGTTGCGAGGCTTGATGTTGGCCGCGGGAAGATTGTCGCGGTGCCATCCGTTTGCGCGGGCAGGATTGGATTTGGTGCCGCAGGCGACGCGGAAGACTTAGTCCTCGACGGTTGATACCGCCGTCGCGCCGGTCGCAGAAGAAGTCTCGGGGCTGAACCCGAATTATGGTGTTGATCCTTTCTGGCACGGCTGAAGCCGTGCCCTGACACGAGGATGTGGATGGGTAGGGTCTAGAACTTGGCTGAATATCGCAATCCCCAACAAGACGGCGGCGGTGGCGGCGACAAGAACATGATGATGGTGTTCGCCGTCATGATTGCGCTCATCATCCTCGCCCAGGTCTTCCTGTTCAAGAAAAATCCCGCGACCCAGCCGGCGCATAAGCCGGCAGAAACCACTCAAAGCGCTCCAGTCGCTACCCAATCCGCAGCGTCCACTACACCTGCCCAAGCCTCGAGCCAGCCCACCAGCGGCGCTCCCAAAGCGGCTGTAGTCCCGAAGGCTGCCAGCAAAGAAGTCGAGACCACGGTCGAGAACGACTTCTATCGCATTGTCTTCACCAACAAAGGGGCGCAGGTGAAGTCGTGGGTGCTGAAGAAGTTCAAGGACGACGACGGCAATCCGCTGGACATGGTCAACAAGGATGCCGCCAAGCTTGGCCTGCCGCTCAGCCTTTATACCTACGACGAGAATCTGCGCAACCAGATCAACTCCGCGCTCTATGTGCCCAGCGCGAGCGGCAGCGTCTCCGCTCCTGGCGAGTTGACCTACGAGTATGCCAACGGCGACACCACTGTCAGCAAGACCTTCCAGTTCGGCGACACTTATGTTGTTTCGGTAGAAACAGAAGTCACGCAAGGCGGCAAAGTAGTGGCGGCGTATCCTATGTGGCCGGCCGGCCTGGGTGACGAATCCACTGCGCCGTCTTATGCGTCGCAAAAAATCGAGTACATGGCCGATGGCAAAGTGGAGCGGCTGGCGCCCAAGAAGGTAAGCGGCGCCAACACGCTGCGCGGGCCATTTAACTGGGCAGGTCCGCAGGACCAGTTCTTTGCCGCGATATTTCTGCCGGACAATCCGGACACGGCGGCGATGGTCACGCTGCACAACACCATTTCCGTTCCCAAAGAGCCTAAGCATCCCGATCCCAACAACGTAGTCAAGTATGAAGTGCTGGGCGCTGCGGTGGGCGACACCAGCGGCATCACCAAGCTGCGCCTCTTCGTAGGACCGAAGACGCTGAACGTGCTGGAGTCAGTACGCTCCAACAGCGCTCCCGGCCAGATGAACGGCCCCGATCTGCGCGAAGTGGTGGACTTCGGCTTCTTCAGCCTGATCGCGCGCCCGCTGTTCCTGTGGCTGAAGTGGACGCACGAACACTGGGCCAGCAATTGGGGCGTGGCCATCATCATCCTGACCATCGTCATCAACGCGGCGCTGCTGCCGCTGCGCATCGTCAGCATGAAGTCGGCGTTGAAAATGCAGAAGCTCCAGCCGCAGATGAAGGCCATCCAGGAGCGCTACAAGAAATATCCCATGCGCGACCCTAAGCGCCAGGAGATGAACGCCGAGATCAGCGAGCTGTACAAGAAAGAAGGCGTGAACCCCGCCGGCGGCTGCCTGCCCCTGCTCATCCAGATGCCGTTCCTGTTTGCGTTCTACTCAATGCTGGGGAATGCCATCGACCTGCGCCAGGCGCCGTTCCTGTGGCTGCACGATCTGTCGTCCCCTGACAAGCTGTTCATCATGCCGGTGATCATCGTGGTGAGCACTTACCTCATGCAGAAGATGACGCCGAGCTCGGGCATGGACCCCAAGCAGCAGCAGATGATGACCTTGATGATGCCGCTGATGATTGGCTGGTTCAGCTTCAGTCTGCCGTCAGGCCTGAGCGTGTATTGGACGGTGGGCAATATCATCGGTATCGGTCAGCAATACATCATGAATCGCAGCGGGTTGGGCCGCGAGATGCGCGAGGAAATGGAAAAGCGCGCTCGCAAGAAGGCCAGCAAGTAGGGAAGAGTTGTTTCACCACGGAAGCACGGAGGACACGGAGCTTTCTTGGATTGTCATCTCAACGACCGAAGTGCTGAATGTCTCGAAGTATTAATTGGATAATTGGGGAAGCGAGTCCGGCATCTTAATTCTGGGTTTTCCGTGTCTTCCGTGCTTCCGTGGTAATAACGGTTTTTTGAAATGCCTATACCTGACAAAATCGCCGCCGCCAAGAAGATCAGCGAACTGCTGAACACCCTATTCTCCACGGGCGATTTCCGCCTGCGCTACAAGATCACCGTGGACCCGGTAGTAGGCTCCGATCGCGAGTGGGAGCGCCCGGAGATTCTGGTGGAGCTTTCCGGCGGCGACAGCCCGTTGGTGCTGGAGAATGGCGGCGAGCTGCTGCGCGCCTTCGAACACATTGCGCAGGAGATGCTTCGTCTGGCGCCCGACCAGCACGAGAAGATCAGCTTCGACTGCCAGAACTTCCGCGCGTCGCGTTTGCAGGAGTTGCGCATGGCCGCCGGGGTAGCTGCCCAACGAGTGCGCGAGACCGGCGTGCCGTATGCCTTCGCTCCCATGTCTTCACGCGAGCGCCGGATACTGCACCTGGCAATGCGCGATCTCGATGACCTGCGCACGGAAAGCGCCGGCGAGGCTGCGGGACGCCACGTCGTGGTCTATCCCAAAGACTACAAGGGCGGGCCGCCCGCGCCGCCGATATCGCGAAGAAGATAAGCTGCTCTCCGCTTTTCGCTCTTCGCTCTTCGCCAATCGGCAACGTCGTAATGGCCATGGCACAATGTTGGTTACTCGAAGCCATCTCCTCAACGCTTTGTATCAGGGCGCGGCTTTAGCCGTGCCGTACGCGGATCCTGAACGAAAGGGCTTTAGCCCTGAGACTTTGATTTTGCAGGGGCTAAAGCCCTGATCCTGGGTATGCTTATGTCGGCACGACTAAAGGTCGTGCCCTGATACAACCCCAGAATGGTTTATGAGATGACCTCTAATTGCTAGCTGCTAATTGCTAATTGCTAGCTCCTGTCTCTACAATCAGCCTTCCTATGCTGCGCTTTTCTACAGCGGGTGAGTCTCACGGAGAGGCGCTGGTGGCGCTGCTTTCGGGCATGCCAGCCGGCGTCGTGGTGGACCTCGCCTTCGTCAATCGCGAACTGTGGCGGCGGCAGCAAGGCTATGGCCGTGGCGGACGCATGCGCATCGAGCGCGATACGGCACGCATTCTCAGCGGCGTGCGTCATGGTAAGACCATCGGTTCGCCTATCGCGCTGCTGCTCGCCAACAACGACTGGCAGAATTGGACTGAGGCGCTGCCGGTCGGAGAAGGCGATCCGGCGAAACACAAGCGCGTCGCGTCGCCGCGGCCTGGTCATGCCGACCTTGCCGGAGCGGTGAAGTACAACTTTGCCGAAGCCCGTTACGTTCTGGAGCGCGCGTCGGCACGCGAGTCGGCGGCGCGCGTGGCCGCCGGATCCATCGCCAAGCTGCTGCTGCGTGAGTTGGGCATCGAAGTTCTCAGCCAGGTGATCGCAGTTGGCTGCGCGCGTCTGGACAAGCCGGTCGGGTGGGAGGCGATCGCATCGCTGGCGGCAAAGGATGAAGTGCTGCTGGGCTGCGCCGACGCCGACAGTGAGGCCCGCATGAAGGAGCAAGTCGATCTCGCCCTGCGTACCGGCGACTCGGTTGGCGGCATCTTCGAAGTAATTGCGCACAACGTGCCGCCCGGGCTTGGAACCTACGCCAACTGGGACGAGCGCCTGGACGCGCAACTGGCGGCGGCGGTGATGTCGTTGCAAGCGGTGAAGGCGGTGGAGATTGGCGACGCGGTGGAGGCGGCCGCTTCACTCGGCTCCACGGTGCATGATGAAATAGGATACGAGCGGGGCAGCCCCAATTCGTTCACCGGATTTACCCGGCGATCGAATCATGCGGGTGGACTGGAAGGCGGCGTCTCCAACGGCGAAGATATTCGGGTACGCGGTTATCTGAAGCCGATTTCGACGCTGCGGCGTCCGTTGGCTTCGGTGGACTTCACCACCCGCGAGCCGGTGAAGGCCGCCTATGAGCGCTCCGATGTGTGCGTAGTGCCGGCGGCGGGAGTGGCCGCGGAAGCTATGGTCGCGCTGACACTGGCGCGGTGCGCGCTGGAAAAGTTCGGCGGAGATTCCCTGCTGGAGTTAAAGCGAAATTTCGAAGGCTACTGCCAACAACTGCGAAACTTCTAAATGATCTATCCCATCGTGAAATTTGGCGACCCGGTATTGGACAAGCCGTCAGCCCCCGTCACCGACTTCGACGACGACCTGCGCAAGCTGGTGGACGACATGTTCGAGAGCATGTATGCGGCGCACGGTGTAGGCCTGGCCGCGCCGCAGATCGGCATACCCAAGCGCATCGCGGTCATCGACGTCACCTTCAAGGAAGATCCGGACGCGAAGATCGTGCTGGTCAACCCCGAGATCGTCCACACCGAAGGAAAGCTGAGCGCCAGCGAAGGCTGCCTCAGCCTGCCGGAGTTTCGCGAGAAGGTTACGCGGCCGCGCAAGGTGACAGCCCGTGCTCAGGATGTAACCGGAAAGACCATCGAGGTGACCGGCGAAGAGTTGCTGGCCCGCGCCCTGGTGCACGAAACCGATCACTTGAACGGCAGGCTCTACCTGCAACATATCAGCGCACTGAAGCGTGACATGATCAAGCGCAAGATTCGTAAGCTGATGAAGCAAGGGGAGTGGTGATAAGAAGCGACTAGCAATTAGCAACTAGCAGCTAGCTTTGAACACGCGCGACAGATTGTGCGTCGTTGCTTGAGCTAGTTGCTAGTCGCTAGTTACTAGCTGGTACCTATGATGGACCTGGTTTTCTGCGGCACGCCGCTGTTTGCGGTTCCTACGCTGGAGAAGCTGGTGTCAGCCGGCTTTCGGGTGAGGCTGGTTGTCACTCAGCCGGACCGTCCCCGCGGCCGCGGAATGGACATGGCGGCATCGCCGGTGAAGCGGACGGCGCTCGCCCTCGACCTTCCGGTCACGCAGCCTGAGAAGATCAAGAACAACGACGAGTTTCGCGGGCAACTGGAAAGCATAGCGCCGCAGGCGATCATCGTGGTTGGCTATGGACGCATTATTCCGCAATGGATGATCGAGCTGGCGCCGCTGGGCAATCTGAACCTGCATGCGTCGCTGCTGCCGAAGTATCGCGGTGCGGCGCCCATTCAGTGGGCAATCGCAATGGGCGAGACCATCACAGGCAACACCATCATGCGCATCGACGCCGGCCTCGATACCGGCGACATCCTCATGCAATCGGAAGAGCGCATCACGCCGAAAGATACTGCGATGACTCTTGCGCCGCGCCTGGCGCAAGGCGGCGCCGAGCTAATGATCTGTACCCTGGCCGGCTTGACGAACGGCACCATCACACCCCAACCGCAGGACAACGCCAGGGCCACGCTCGCGCCCATCCTGAAGCGCGAAGACGGGCTCATCGATTTCTCGCGGACTGCGGTGGATACCTGGAACCGGCTGCGCGGGTTTCAGCCGTGGCCGGGCGCGTACACTCATTTTCGCGGCAAGATGCTACAGCTTCACGCCGCGACGCCTGCGCCTGAGGTCACCGTGGTTGCCGCCGCGCATTTCACCATCGAGAACGAGCGACTGCTGCTGGGCTTTGCTCACCGCACGGCGCTGGAGATCCAGGAGTTGCAAATGGAAGGCAAGAAACGCATGAGCGCGCGCGATTTTGTTAATGGCTATCGGCCGAAGAGCGACGAAGGGCTGGGCGGATAGCTCCGAGCTCAACCAACCATAGCGAACTTGGAATCAGAACCGCCGAGCACTAAGCGCCAATACCAGGTATCAGAGACTCATTACAAACTCATAGCTCGTGGCTCGAATCTCGTAGCTAAAACCATGCCCATCGCTCCCGCACGCGCCGCCGCCTTCGACATCCTGCTACGGGTGGACCAGCAGGGCGCTTATGCCAGCGAACTGCTCCATTCTGGGCGGCTAGAATCGTTGAGCCAGGCCGATCGGGGACTGACCACCGAGCTGGTGATGGGCGTACTGCGTTGGCGCTCGCGGCTGGACGAAGCCATCGCGGCGGCTTCGGCACGGCCGCTCGCCAAACTTGATCCCGAAGTGCTGACCGCATTGCGGCTCGCGGCTTATCAGTTGCAACATCTCACGCGCGTTCCGGCGCACGCCGCCATCAACGACAGCGTGGAGCTGATGAAGCGCGCGCACAAACGATCGGCCGCGCCGTTTGGCAATGCAGTGCTGCGAAAGGTTGCCGCAACGAAGATCGAACCGCCGCCGGAATTGCCGGACTGGACTGCGGCTTTGTTGGCCGCCGAATTGGCTCATCCGCAATGGCTGGTAGAACGCTGGGTAGCCGAGTACGGCAGCGAACGCGCCCATCTGATCTGCCGCCACGATTTGCAAATACCAAACGTGGCAATCCGAGTCGAAGATGTGGCCGCTGAGAAGGAATTGGAGGCCGAAGGCGTCAAGCTTGATCGGGGAGCGCTGCTAGCCGGCGCCCGCATCGTCACCGGCGGAGAGATCACGCGAACGCGTGCGTTTCAGGAAGGCCGGGTGTTCATTCTGGATGAAGCTTCTCAGCTGGTCGCTGCGTTGGTCGGCACCGGTTCGCGCTTGCTGGATTGCTGTGCCGCTCCCGGAGGCAAGACGCAGGCGCTGGCCGCGCGCAATCCGTCTGCGGAAATTATTGCCGCCGAACTGCATCCGCATCGCGCCGAGCTGCTGCGCAGCCGCGTGCATGCAGCCAATGTTCAGGTGATCCAGGCGGACGCGCTGGACCTTCCCACCGCTGGTGGATTTGACCGCGTTCTGGCGGACGTGCCCTGCTCAGGCACAGGAACCCTGGCGCGCAATCCGGAGATAAAGTGGCGGTTGAAGCCTGACGATCTGGACGATCTTCACCAGAGGCAGGTTGCCATTCTGCGCGCTGCGTTAGGCCAGCTTGCTCCCGGCGGCCGCGCGCTGTATTCCACCTGCTCGCTGGAGCGCGAGGAGAATGAAGCGGTGATCGAGGAAGTGTTGCACGGCTCCAGCGAATTTGAGTTGCGCGATTGCCGCGAGGAGCTGGAGCGGCTGCGGTCAACCGGGGAGCTGGTGTGGAGCGATGTTGACTCGCTGCTTAGCGGGAAATTTCTGCGCACCATTCCGGGAGTGCAGCCGTGCGATGGATTTTTTGCGGCGATGGTGGAAAGAAGTGGTTAGTGATTAGTGGCCAGTGGCCAGATTATTGCGGTATTTGCGGACGGCCTGAAGTGGTCTGCGTGAGAACCGTGTCGTGCCTACGGGACTCTTACCTCTTTCCGACTTCACCCAGCACTCCGCCTTCGGCTACGTGCTGGGCTAGATTGTTCCGCGCCTATGGCGCTCGTACTTCGCCGTTCTTACTCCACTGCCCGAAAGCGAAATCAAGTTCTGACGCAGATTCTGAAGTAAGCCGTGCCCTGTTACAAAGCATTACGGAAGCCGACGTACAAAGGGCCCCGCCCTAGCCAAACGAAAGCTAGAACGGGGCACCCGCCGATCCCTAATGCCTGGTCCCCAATCCCTAGACCCTAATCCCCAGCCCCCGCTTTCAGCTCTTGACGATCTTGATATCGCCGGTGTCGGTGTTGACCTGGAGCTTGCTGACACCGTTGCCAACCGTTCCGTTGGCGTGCGAAGCGTCGTTGTTCTTGTCGATCCTGATCGTGCCAAAATCCGAGGTGATGTCACCTTTGCCGGTGCCGGCGGTGATCTGGAATCCCTGGTTCGATGGCACGGTCAAGGTGACGTCACCGTGTTGGGTCACAACATTCACTTTGTCGGGCGGGGCCTTGGCAGCTAGGGTGAGGGCCACATCGCCGTGCTGCGTGTCCACACTCAGCTTGCCCGCCTCTTTGCCGCCAGTGGTGACTTCCACATCGCCGTTGGTCGACTGCACTTGCAAGTCGCCGGAGACGTCCTCCAGGTGAATGTCCTTGGAGCCGGTTGACACGCGGCTTGGGCCCATAAGATCGGTGCCGCGAACCTGATCGCTGGCAATCTCGATGTCGCCGGGCACGGAGGCGATCTCCATGTCGGAGCGCGAGGTCTTGAAGACGACGCCTTTAGCGATCTTGCTGAGGCGAATGTCTTCATAGAAGTCGCCGTTCAGGCGCGCCGCGCCCCCGACTTCATCGATACTCACGTTGTCCACGTGGCCGGTCACCTCTACGTCGCCGGTGATCTGCGCGGCACGGATGGAGCCTTTCTCCAGACTGATTTTGGCCGAGCCGGTAATCTCCGTCAGGTCAACGTCGCCGTGCTGCAAAGAGACTTTGACATCTGCCTTGCGGTTGTTGACGGTGACATCGCCGCGCTTGCTGGCGATGTCGAGCGCTGTTCCGGGGGGCACCTGAATATCCATGTCGGTCTGTACACTGTGGTCGCCGGCGCCGTCGGTATTGGCATTCAGCACCACGGTGCTGCCGGTGGACTCAATTTGCGGCTTGCTGCCCTGGTTGTACTTGTTGGCATCACTCTGGTTTTGTGCGTAAAGCTTTTTGTGGACGGCGACGCGAATGATGCCGTCCTCGGAGGGCGTAATGTTCAGCGCGCCGCGGTCACACACGATGCGCAGCGCGGCATTCGCCGGAAAAGACTGCTCCAGCGTGTCCTCGAAGGTAAAGGCGGTGCCGAACATGCCGCCGAGGTCGTCGTCCATCTGCAACTGGTCGCGCAGGCCGTCCCAGTTGTAGTTGGAGTCCGAAGTGTAATGCGCCGAGACGCCGAGGATGACCAGCAACACCATCAGAAGAACGCCACCCGCGCCGAGACGGCGAGTGCGATAACCCATGCTGGTGGACGTTACGTTCTCGACCAGGATGATGACGCCCCAGAGAATCAGCAGCAGCGGCCACCAGTGTCCAAACCAGTGCCAGAGGGGAAACCGGAAGCCCAGGTTCTTCATCAGGAATAGCAAGCCAATCAGGATGAGAATGATTGGTCCCGCGAACGAACGCCGGTAGCGATAGGGCGGCGGCATTGGCGGTGGTGGCGCAGTTACCGAATATGGATTCACGCTAGACATTTTGTCCCCCCTTATCGTCAGGCCTCACGACCTGCGAGTCCGGCGTGATGAAGCCGGCCGGAGCATTGGGCTGGGGCGTGACGATGGGAGCCTGCGGCGGCGGATATCCTGGGTAGCCCGGATATCCGGGAGTTCCCGGAGGAATAGGCTGTCCCGGATTGGGCGGCAGCGTGGCATTGTATTCCCGCGGAACGTGGCCGTAGATGGAAGCACTGTGTTCCAGCAACTTGATCAGGCCAATCACAATCAGCAGCGCCGGCCAGGTAAAGTCGAAGCCCATCCAATGCGCATGACCCATCTGGTCAAGCAGGAACAGGACGCCGAGGGTAATGAGGACAGCGGGCGCGGTGTAGCCATGGGCACGACAGCGAGCGCAGGAGCAATATTTGTTGTAACGATATTTCATGATGTCCTCCTCACCAGCCTCTCCGCTGGCGCTGCATCAAAATGCGGACGCCAATGGCGATCAGGATCAGAGGCCAGAAGCGCCAGATCCAGTCGAAGTGAAACGCCCCGAGTTCATCGAGCAGGAAAATTACCCCGAGGCCGATCAGGATGAAGGCCCCCACGGGAATGCGCGAGGAGCGGTCTTCCATGAGAGGTTCACCCGGCGGAACCGTGCCCGGAGCGGCGTTGATGCCCGCGACATCGGCAGAGACGCCAGCCGGAGGAGTGCCTGGCGTAACGGGGTTAGCCGCTGAAGCAGGCGCGGGACCGGAGCGGAGGTCCGAGGTGAAAAGGTGATTGAGGCCTAACGGGTCAGGCGCCGGCAGCCCCTGTTGGCGCGCACACGCCGTCTTGTAGGCCTCGATGGGCATGTAGACCACGAAGGCCGCGATGCCCAATCCGAAGATGCCGCTCAAGTGATCGGTCATCCAGATGAGGGTGGCGAAGATCAGCACGTGCACGAAGCCTTTGGCGAATTCACCGTTGTACATGGCGCCAACGCCAGGAATAAATCCCAGGATGGCGGCCAGCGCAGGACTCGGCGTCCCCCGCGGAGGTTCCACCGGCGGAGGCACGGCGGTTGAGCCGGGTGGCGGCACAGCGCCGCTCAAGTGCGAGGCCAAACACTCCTCGCAGTAAACGACACCACGGACATCCCTGGTGCACACATTGCACAGTGGCTTGCCACAGGTGCGGCAGTATGCAACCGCGGGTGCGTCGACATGATTCGCGCAGTTCATGCGGTTCTCCTGACTCGCCGGGCCTGGGGAATTGCTGCTAAGAATACAGCCGGAAACGTGGCCAGCTCAGGCGGACCATTGTCGCGGCTGTAAGTATGCTGGCTGCGATCGGGCAACCGGCTGTCGCTCTTCGACGGATTCTTTGGACTGGGAGCTGGATTGGGCGCGGGAGCCTCCTGCTGCTGTTGTTGCTTGGTGTTGTCCTGGGTGTTGTCGGGCGTTGCGGCACGGCGCAAGTCGCGTACGCGCGACTCGATCTCGTAGACCAGGCGCATATTCTCGTAATAACGCATAACCCGGGCTTGAGTTTCGTAGTAGGTCTTGGTGATTCCCTTGGAGCTCAGATCCAGGTGACGCACATCAGCGAAGTGGAAGCCGGCAATGCCCAGTAGCATGGTAATAGAGAAGAACGCCATTCCGAAGGACATGGCGAAGCGCGGCGTAACCACGGGCGCGAACACCGGAGCCAGGCGTCCCTTCAGCTTCTCCAGCCAACCTTCGCCGTGCGGCTTCGGCACCGCGTGCTCCGAGGGCAACGCTCCGATGGTCTGCGCCAGAATGTTGTGGACCAGATTGCGAGGCGGCTCGGCATCGCCCAGCCCTTGCAGGAAGTTCATTCCGGCCTGAGCGTCGGCGACCATGGCGCGGCAGGCAGCGCAACTGTTCCGGTGCGCCTCGAAGGCCGCCAGCGTTGCGCCTTGCAGCGTGCCGTCCAGGGCTTCGGCCAGAAGGGCTTCGACCTCGACGCACTCCACGCGATCAGGGGGCCCCGCTTGCATTCCGGATTGGTTCTCACCTGCCATTAGTTCGCCTGCTTATAGGTACGTTGCAAAAGCCTTGCCAGTTCCGTTCGTCCACGATTTATGCGGCTCTTCACGGTCCCCTCGGGCACACTGAGGACTTTGGCAATATCCTTGTAGTCCATATCCTGCAAGTCGCGCAAGATGACCGCTTCCCGCAGCTCGGGCGAAAGGCGCCGCAGCGCCTCGTGGACCAGCTTCCTGGTCTCCTGGCTGCGCATCGCGGCCTCCGGACTTGCTCCTCCGTCTTCCAACTGCTCGGCAATCGTCAGGCCGTCTTCCTGATTGCCCGGCGTCGCGTCCAGCGAGTCGGTTACCCGATCGTACTTGCCTTTGCGGAAGTGGTCGACCAGCAAGTTCCGCGTGACCGTCGTCACCCAGGTCATGAACGAAGCTCGCGTCGTGTCGTACGTATTCAGCGTGCGATACATCTTGATGAACACTTCCTGGGCCAGGTCCGATGCGTCATCTGGCGATCCCGAAAAGCGATAGCAGATGTTGTAAATCCTGCGATGATATTGCTGGACGATTTCCTGCCACGCCGCAGCGTCGCCGGACACACAGCGACGGACAAGCGCATTTACGGCCTGGTTGTCGTCCAATCAACTCTCCCACAGGGCACGACTCCTGGCCCAAATCCCGCTCACTGCTAAGGGGATATACGACTCAACTGGGTCAGTAGTTCGATGGATTCGGACGGGATGCTAAACGCGGGTGCCCCGTTCCTGTCATCCCGAGCGAAGCGCAGCGGAGTCGAGGGACCTGCTGTTCTCCACTCTTTTGGCCAGGGCGAGCGCTTGCGCTTCGCCCGCAAACCCCGCACGATTCCGCCAGAATTGTAGCAGGGACAAGACGGAGAAATCGGCGAGTGCCTAATGCGTCGCAGAGTCGCAGCCCTGTGTGGTGTCGTGTGAACGGAGCACCTTAAACTACCTTACATAAGGATTGACAACCACCAGAAAGGACGAAACAATCCCAGCCTACCTTAGGCTCCTCAAGTTCACTGCCGCGTTTGAAGGACACAAAAGGATCGCTCATGCGCCGCGTCACATTGTCTTTTGCCCTGGTTGTCTTCGCCCTTGTGCTGGTTTCTGCCGGCATCTCGCAGCAAGCTTCCGTTACAACCGTCCCCAATCTCGTTCGCTACGAAGGGACACTGAGGGATGCACAGAGTGCGCCGCTTTCTTCCTCTGCTGTGGGCGTCACCTTCGCCATCTACAGACAGCAGGATGGCGGCGCGCCAGTGTGGATGGAGACGCAGAGCGTCACGCTCGATGCCGGCGGCAACTACGGCGTGTTGCTGGGTAGTACGACAGCCGCAGGACTTCCGGCCGACCTCTTCTCGCAACAGGAGCAGCGCTGGCTGGGCGTGCAGGTGCAGGGACAGTCAGAGGAGCCGCGCGTGCTGCTGGTGAGCGTGCCTTATGCCTTCAAAGCGCACGAGGCCGAGACGCTGGGCGGCAGGAGTGCTTCTGATTTCGTGCTAGCCGGCGGCGCAAACTCCACAGCCAATGGCTCAACCGCCGGACAATCTTTGTCAATCCCTGCGAATAATTCTCTTGCGATTAAGCCTGGAATCAACAAAGGCGCAGCCAGCGACGGGCCGACGAACTTCAGCGGCTCAACCACCGACCAGATTGTCGGCGTGACCCAGAGCGGATCGGGCGTTGGAGTGAACGCTTCGGCTCCATCAAAGGGAGTCGTCGGAACCGCCACGTCAACCAGCGGCACGGTTATCGGGGTTGAGGGCGGGTCAGCCGGCTCAGGCGGATACGGCGTTTACGGCAATGTCTCCTCTTCCACCGGAGCGACCGTCGGCGTGAAGGGCAACTCGACCAGCACTGCGGGCACGGGCGTGCGCGGCACCAACACGGCAGCCAGCGGCGCTACCACCGGCGTCAGCGGCTACGTCGCCAGCGCCGCGGGAACTGCCGGAGCCTTCAACAACGCTGCGGGCGGCAAGATTCTCAGTGGCCAGAACAATGGAGTAGAGACTTTCTCCGTGGATGGACTGGGCAATGTGAACTCGGTCGCCGGAATCTACCAGATCGCCGGCGGCAGCGTCGTGAGTATTGGCACTCCTACGGATTACAACTTATTCCTCGGCGCGCGAGCAGGCTCCCACAATGTTGCGGGGTCGGGGCAACTCAACACCTTCTCCGGCTACGCGGCTGGCCTCTTCAACACCACCGGTTCCTCCAACACCTTCTCCGGCTTCCAGGCTGGCCTCTTCAACACCACCGGGAACGATAACGCCTTCTACGGCTACGAGGCTGGCATCAACAACACCACCGGACTTTACAATACCTTCTCCGGCTACGCGGCCGGCGGCAACAACACGACTGCGTCCTACAACACCTTCTCCGGATTTTCCGCTGGCCTTGCCAACAACGGCACCTACAATGCCTTCTTCGGCTACGCGGCTGGCCTGGACAACACCAGTGGCGGGAGCGACGCCTTCTACGGAGCTTTTGCCGGCTTTAACAACACCACCGCATGCTGCAACGTTTTCACCGGCTACAAATCGGGTTACAGCAACACCACCGGAGGCTTTAATGTCTTCTCCGGCTGGAAGGCCGGTTACAGTAACACCGGTGGCCAGTACAATGTCTTCGACGGCTACCAGGCCGGTTACAGTAACGCCCTTGGCCAGAACAATGTCTTCGTCGGCTATCAAGCTGGCTACAATAACACTGGCGACGATATGGGGCACGGTCAGAGCAACGCCTTCTTCGGCTATCAGGCTGGTTACTCCAACAACTCTGGCACTGGCAACGCCTTCGCTGGCTATCAAGCCGGCTTTAGCAACACTGGTGGCGGCGGTAACGCCTTTTTCGGCGGCGACGCTGGCGACATGAATACCTACGGATCAGGCAACACCTTCATAGGCTCGGGCGCGGGCCAAAACAACACGGTGGGGAACAACAATATCTACATTGCAGACGGTGGCCCGTTTTCCGGCTCCGAATCCAACACGATCCGCATTGCCAGCGACAGGAGTGTAACGGCTGCGTATATCGGGGGCATCTACGGTTCAACCTCATCCTCAGGAATTCCGGTGTACGTCAATTCCAACGGCCAACTGGGAACCCAGACCTCTTCGCTTCGCTTCAAAGAGCAGATCGCCGACATGGGCGACAGCACCGGCGCCCTGATGAAGCTGCGTCCGGTGACGTTCCTCTACAAGCCCGAATACTCTAAGGGCGACCGCACCCTGCAATACGGCCTGATCGCCGAAGAAGTCGCCCAGGTCTATCCCGAACTCGTCGCCTACGACAAAGACGGTCAACCGTACACCGTCCGCTATCAGTACCTCACTCCCATGCTGCTAAACGAGGCGCAGAAGCAGTATCGCCGCGCCGAAGCGCAAGCCGAGGTCATCAAGACGCAGGAGCAGAAGATCGATTCCCAGCAGCGCCAGATTGAAGAAATGCAGCAGCGCCTGTCGCGGCTGGAGTCTCTGATCGGTGCGCGGGTCAACACCGCACAGCTCGATCCGGAGCATCACGCGATCAGCGACCGCGGAGCACAGTAGAGCGTCGCAGCCAGCCAACCCTCTTTGGGTACCCCACTCATTCGCGGTTTTCGGATGAGTGGGAACCGAGCCGATGCCCCGTTCCTGTCATCCAGAGCGGAGCGCAGCGGAGTCGAGGGCCGGGTTTTCGCTTTGAAATGGAAATTGACAACTCCGCCGAACCCAACCACAATTCAAGCCCACGAAAGGAGCGAACCATGCGCCGCATCAGCATCGCTCTTGCTCTTACAATCTTCCTGCTCGTTTCTCTCGGGACTGCCCAGCAGACCACCCCCAACGCACCGGCCAACTCACAACAAAGCGGCTCTCCAGCCCCGCCGCCCGGCCCGGTCCTTGGTGGCGACGGAACGCCGAACTACCTGGCCATCTGGGCGAGGACGAATTACTTGCTGAGCTCCGTGGTCTACCAGAACGGCTCGAAGATCGGTATTGGTACCACGACTCCTGTCGCGACGTTGGATGTCTTCGGAAATGTCAATGCGACGAGCTATGAGTGGGAAGGCGGCACAATCTTAAGTGAGCCCAACAGCAATCTCCTCGTTGGGCTGGGCGCCGGAGCTGCCGGTGGCGGAAGCAATGGGGGAAGCACCTTTGTCGGGATCGATGCGGGAGCCAACAGCATCGGTTACGACAATACCTTTATCGGCTTTGAAGCCGGCGGCAATACAACCGGCGGAGACTTCAACACCATGCTTGGCTGGCGTGCCGGCTGGTTCAACGTAAGCGGTAGCGCGAACACATTCTTTGGCTACATGGCCGGCTACGACAACACAGGTTCTGAAAATAGTTTTTTTGGTACGAACACAGGTGAGTCAACTACGGTCGGCACCGACAATGCTTTTTTCGGCTATGACGCCGGCTACCAGAACATACAAGGCTCAAGCAACGCATTCTTCGGGGAAAATGCGGGCGCGCAGAACGCTGGCGGAAGCGCCAACACGTTCCTGGGAGCATCGGCTGGGAGCGCGAACACAAACGGCAGTAACGATATCTACATCAATAACACCGGTCCGACAGGGGGAAACGAATCCTTCGCCATCCGAATCGGTGCTGAGGGGATTCAAAGCTCCGCCTTTATCGCTGGAATTTATGGCGCCACGCCGTCCGGAGGCATTCCCGTGTATGTCAACTCCAACGGGCAACTGGGAACATCACCTTCCTCGGTGCGTTTCAAGGAGCAAGTCCGCGACATGGGCGACAGCACCGGCGCCCTGATGAAGCTGCGTCCGGTGACGTTCCTCTACAAGCCCGAATACGCGAAGGGCGACCGCACCCTTCAATACGGCCTGATCGCCGAAGAAGTCGCCCAGGTCTATCCCGAGTTGGTTGCCTACGATAACGATGGCCAGCCCTACACGGTTCGCTATCAGTACCTCACTCCCATGCTGCTGAATGAAGCACAGAGGCAATATCGCCGCGCCGAAGCGCAAGCCGAGATCATCAAGTCTCAGGAGCAGAAAATCGATTCTCAGCAAACCCAGATCGAAGAACTGCAGCAGCGCCTGTCGCGGCTGGAGTCGCTGGTTGGAGCACAGGTCAACATAGCGCACACCGGTCAACCGCAGCCTAACGTCGCGGCCGCACGGTGACGGTCCACCCCAGGAGAAACTCATGAGCTGGATTTATCTTTTTGCCGCGGGAATCTTTGAGATTGGCTGGCCTCTCGGCCTGAAGATCTCGCAACAATCGGGGCGCCGGCTGGGAGGAACTTTGCTGGCGATCGTCGCGATGGCGATTAGCGGCGTGTTGCTATGGCTGGCGCAGCGCGAAATCCCGCTGGGCACCGCTTACGCCATCTGGACCGGCATTGGCGCTGCCGGAACCTTCTTCGTCGGCATCTGGGTTTTCGGCGATCCCACCACGCTCGGCCGTTATCTCGGTGTAGCGCTGATCGTTGGGGGAGTCGTGGTGTTGAAGCTCGCGCACTAAGGAATGTTGGACTTGCGGATGCCGGCTTGGGAATCGGGCGCTCGTGGGCGCACGGTTTTCGTGTACACTATTTCGGTATGAAGAACATAACCCTCAGCGCCGATGAGGAGCTCATCGAGAGAGCGCGGCTCATCGCCCGCTCGCAACACAAGACGCTGAATGCGGCCTTTCGAGAATGGTTACAGACCTTCGCTGCGCAATCGGGCGACGCGCAAGAGTTTGACGCCCTGATGAGACGGCTTCGCCACATTCGTTCGGGCGGTCCCTACAGCCGGGACGAGATGAATGAGCGCTAGATTTTTTCTTGATACCAACGTCTTCGTCTATTCGCTGGACGATAGCGCGTCGGTCAAGAGGCGCCGCTCTAACCAACTCATCCGGCAAGCCATCGTGACCCGCAATGGAGTCGTGAGCTACCAGGTAGTGCAAGAGTTCTTTAATGTCGCATTTCGTCGCTTCACCTCAGCCATGACATCGGCCGAAGCCGAGCAGTACCTTGCGACCGTTTTCCGGCCTTTGCTGGCGATTCACTCGTCTCATGCTTTGTATGCAGAGGCCCTCCACCTGCGAAACCGATATCGCCTTCACTGGTACGACTCTCTCATCGTCGCCGGAGCGATCGAAGCTGAATGCGAGGTCCTCTACACCGAGGACCTTAACGACGGACAGAAATTCGGCCAGTTGCGGATTGAGAATCCATTCCGATAAACACCGCTCGAAATTCAGGGAGACTCGAAACAGCACGACTCCGACGCACTATAATGATTCGCCGAGGTTGTATCCGGTATGAATCCTCGCAATATTCCCTAGCATCAGCCAACTGGAGGACGATCAGAATGGCATTCGAAGTTCCGCCGCTACCCTACGACTACGCTGCTCTTGAACCCTACATCGATACGCAAACCATGCACCTGCATCACGACAAGCACCATCAGGCTTACGTCACCAACCTGAACGCCGCGTTGGAGAAGGCTCCCGATCTGCAAAAGCTCAGCGCCGAAGAGCTGCTGAAGGGTTTGGAGAATGTGCCCGAAGCCATCCGCAACGCCGTTCGCAACAATGGCGGTGGCCACGTGAACCACTCCATGTTCTGGAAGATCATGGCGCCCAACGCGGGCGGCGAGCCCAGCGGCGCCATCGCCGACGCCATCAAGGGCACCTTCGGCGACTTCAACTCATTCAAGGAGAAGTTCAATGACGCCGGGCTGAAGCAGTTCGGTAGCGGCTGGAGCTGGCTGGTGCGCGACAACGCCGGGAAGCTACAGGTCGTCAGCTCGCCCAACCAGGACAACCCCATGAGCCAGGGCTTCTACCCCATCATGGGTAACGACGTCTGGGAACACGCGTATTACCTCAAGTACCAGAACCGCCGCGGCGACTACCTGAAAGAATGGTGGAACGTGGTCAACTGGGCGGAAGTCAACAAGCGCTTCCAGGCCAGCGGGAAATAAGGCGCGAGAGTTACAAAACGCAACTCGGACCACTGTGGAATACGAAAGGGTGCGGCGAGCACCCTTTTGTATTTCGAATTCCAAGGTTGTGAGCGGCGAAGGATCCCGCGGTCACGGACGGCAGGTTGCGCAGGCTTGAACCACGCCGATGCGGAAGACCGTGCCGTCGCCATCGGCCCCACCTCCGTTGGTTGTCCCGTAGAGGGCCCCGTTCCGGACTTGTACCAGCGCGCTGGAAGGGCCAGCCCCGTCCGTGAGGTCAAAGCTGTGCAAGGTTGTCAGCATACCCCCGGGGGTCATTGTGAAAACCGTGCCGCAGCCAGAGACCCCATAGTTATTACACCAGGAAGAGCTTCCACCCGACTGGGTTACCCCGTAGAAGTTCCCATCGCTGCCCAGCACCAGACCGGCGTAGGGACTGAAGCCGTCAGGGCCGCTGAAGTCGTACAGCGTGGTGAATGCGCCGCTCGAAGTGATGGTGAAGACCGTGCCACAGCCGGGCTCACAGTTGTAATTGGTCCCCCCTCCCTCGGTTGTTCCGTAGAAGTTCCCGTCGCTGCCCTGCACCAGACTGCCGTAAGGATTTGCACCGTAGGGATATTGCTTGAAGCTGTACAGCGAGGTGAAGTCGCCCCCGGGGCTGATTTTGAATACCGTGCCCCAGATGTAGTTTCCGCCATAGTAAGTTGTGCCGTAGAAGTTCCCATCGCTGCCTTGCACCAGCGCTGCGGCAGGGCCGCCGCCGTCGTCGTTGTCGAAGCTGTGCAGCGTGGTCAGCGTGCCCGCGGAGGTCATTTTGAAGACTGTGCCCGCGCCATACGAACCGCCCCCGGTGGTTGTCCCGTAGAAGTTCCCGTCGCTGGTTTGTAGCAGCCCCGCCCAGGGGCCGGAGCCGTCAGTGCAGCCTGTTTGAGCACAGAAGCTGTAGAGCGTAGTCAGCGTGCCCGTCGCGGTGATCTTGAATACCGTGCCATTGTCGTAGCTTCCGCCATACTGGGTCACTCCGTAGAGGTTGCCGTCGGTGCCTTGTACCACCCCACCCAAGGGGCCATTGCCGTCAGGGCAGCCAGTCTGAGCGCAAAAGCTGTAGACCGAGGTCAGGACGCCTGAGGGCGTAATCTTGAAGACCGTTCCCTCGCTATAGCTCCCGCCACCGTTGGCCGTGCCGTAGAAATTCCCATCGCTGGCTAGTACCAGTGGGCCCGATAAGCCAGCGCCGTTCGCCCCGTCGAAATTCGCCAGCGTTGTGAAGAAGACGTTCTGCGCCCGTGCGGCAATCGCTGCCGCCGCACAGAACAAAACGACGATGCAGATCATCGCCGGCAAGCTAAGTTTCTCCAAACCGCCTCCGTCCCGGCTTTGCGCCGACGAGAAGGTAAACAATCTATGAGTCCGTAGTTTCGTCATGAAAATCCTCTTTCCTCGACCGCAGTGTCAGCTCACGGCCGGCAGGTTGCGCAGGTGCGAACCACGCCAACATGAAAGATCGTGCCGTCGCCATTGGCCCCAGCCGCGGATGTCGCCCCATAGAAGCTCCCATCGCGGCCTTGCGCCAGTCCGGCCCAGGGGGCAGCGCCGTCAGAGTTATCGAAGCTGTGCAGGGTGGTCAGCGTGCCGCTCGGTGTGACCCGGAAGACCGTGCCACAGTCATCGCCATAACAGTCTTGGTATTGACCACCACCGTAAGTGGTTCCGTAGAAGTTCCCGTCCGTCGCTTGCACCAGCGCAGTGAAGGGACCCCCGCCGTCCGCACAGTTTGGTAGCGAGCAAAAGGTGTATATGGTAGTCAGCGCACCGCTGGAGGTGATCTTAAAGACCGTGCCTCCACCGTCTACTGTTGTCCCGTAAAAGTTTCCATCGCTGGCTTGTATTAGCCCGGCGAAAGGACGGGCACCGTCCCCGCCCTCCCCGAAGTTGTGCAGCGTCGTGAGCGTGCCGCTGGGGGTGATTTTGAATACCGAACCCACCCAATTAAGTCCGCCCCATTCGGTGGTCCCGTAGAAGTCCCCGTCCGTGCCTTGGACCAGCCCCCCGTAGGGATCTAAGCCATCAGGGCAAGGATATTGCCCCGAGGCACAAAAGCTGTACAACGTGGTCAGAGCACCCTCTGGGGTGATCTTGAAGGCAGTTCCGCCACCAGTGGTCCCGCCTTGATTCGTTGTTCCGTAGAAGTTCCCATCGGTGGCCTGCACCAGCGCGGCTTCGGGATCGTAGCCGTCAGCGCAGCCCGGTTGAGAGCAAAAGGTATAGATGGTGGTCAGCGCGCCCTCTGGGGTGATTCTGAAAACCGTGCCGAGGGTCGTCCCGTAGAAGTTCCCGTCGCTGGCTTGCACCAAACCTCCCGCGGGGCCAGATCCATCCGTGCAGTTCGGCAGGGAGCAAAAGCTGTACAGTGTCGTCAACCTGCCAGCAGATGTCATTTTGAAGACCGTTCCGGAGGAATAGGTCCCACCCGCGGAGGTTGTTCCGTAAAAGTTGCCATCGGTGCCTTCGATAAGAGCAGCTAGAGGCACGGCGCCGTCCGCGCCCGCAAAATTCACCAGAGTCGTGAAGTAGACGCTCTGCGCCGGCGCCGTAATCACCGCCGCAAAGCAAAACAGGAGCACATACAAAATCATTTTTCGGAAATTAAGGTTGAACTTCGCCGTCGGCCTTCGCGTCGGCACTGAAGCAAACAATCTATGAGTCCGTAGTTTCGTCATGAAAATCCTCTTTCCTCGACCGCAGTGTCAGCTCACGGCCGGCAGGTTGGGCACTCGTGAACTACGCCCAGGCGGAAGACCGTGCCACAGCCATCCCAGCCGGTACACTGGTTTTCTCCGCCCTCTTGCGTTGTCCCATAAAAGTTCCCGTCCCTTGCTAGCACAAGTCCATTAGAGCTGAACCCGTCCGTGCCATCGAAGCTATACAGCGTGGTCAGCGTGCCTCTTGCAGTGATCTTGAAGACCGTGCCACAGCCGTTTGGTGAACAGTCGGCTCCGCCACCCAGGGTGCCACCATAGAAATCGCCGTCGCTGCCCTGAACCAACACTCCGAAAGGTGCAGAGCCGTCCGTTCGGTGAAACCTGTACAGCGTGGTTAGGGTTCCCGCCGCGGTGATTTTGAAGATCGTGCCACAGCCGTATCGGCAAAAGGGGATGCCGGTGTTCCCTCCTTGCAACGCTGACCCGTAGAAGTCCCCGTCGCTGCCTTGCATCAGCGCTCCTGCTTCGTCGCCGTCGGGGCAGCCGAATTGAGCACAAAAGGTGTACAGAGTTGTGAGCTTTCCTTGGGGGGTGATTCGAAAAATCGTGCCTTTAAGGTAAGCTCCACCTCCCTGGTTTGCCCCGTAGAAGTTCCCGTCGGCGGCTTGCACCAATCCGGTCAAAGGAGAGGATCCGTCCAGGCAGCCGTTCTGGGGGCAGAAGCTGTACAGCGTAGTCAGAGCTCCGCTTGGGGTAATTTTGAAGACGGTGCCACAGCCACCGTAACAGTTGCCGCCGCCGCCTGCGTCGTTAGTTCCGTAGAAGTTCCCGTCGGTGGCTTGCACCAAGGGAGTACGAGGGTATATGCCGTCGGAGCAGTTGGGTTGAGTGCAAAAGCTGTACAGCGTAGTCAACGTTCCGCTGGTGGTGATTTTGAAGACGGTGCCCCAGTTGGTGGCCCCGCCCATGTAAGTTGTGCCGTATAAGTTTCCATCGCTGCCTTGCACCAGCCTGGCGTAAGGGAAAGCGCCGTCAGGGCCATAAGGATATCCTTGAAAGCTGTACAGCGTGGTGAGCGTCCCGCCTGGGCTCACTCGGAACACCGTGCCGCAACCGTAACCGCCATTACACGCAGTACCACCGCCCACGAGGGTTGTGCCGTAGAAGTTCCCGTCTCTGGCTTGCACCAGCCCGGCGAGCGGGGCGGTGCCGTTGGTCCCGTTGAAACTCAGCAGAGAAGTGAAGAAGGTGGTCTGTGCGGGCGAGGCGATCGCTGCCGCGGCACAGAAGAAGACAACGATACAGATCGTCGCCTGCAAGCTGAGTTTCTCCAGGCTGCCTCCGTCCCGGCTGTGCGACGATACGAGAGAAAACAATCTATGAGTCCGTAGTTTCGTCATTGGAAAATCCTCCGTGGTGCTGACCGCTTTCCGCGACGATCACGAGAAGCGGAAAGCTGGAGCCGTGTGGGCTCAACAATCGGGAACGGTGAGCCGACGACAGACCGATCTCGCCTGCCGGTTTCGCCCACTCACCGAGCGCACAGGCGGGCGCCGACGCTAATCAGAAGTTGTGCGCTCTATCTCGAACTGTAACGCGAGGTTTGGAAAGGTCAACGAATTAGGGGAGGCGACATTCTTTTTCAGGAGCAGATTCCCGAATTGGGAGCAAACTCGCGAGGGTGCCGGGCTACCCCGTTCTAGCCTTGTTTTTGGCTAGGGCGGGACTTTTCTTTGTCTCGTTCGAAGGCCAGGAAAACCTACCGAATTCCCACCTGTCCCCGCACGCTCTCGATGAGTTTCTGCGAGTCGTAGCCGACTCCGTCCTTGAAAACCGTCTCCACGTTTTCAATCTCTTCGATCTTCTTCGAAGGATCGCCCTTGATCAGCACCAGGTCCGCCTGCTTGCCCACAGCTACGGAGCCGATGTGGTCCTGCTGTCCGAGATAAGTCGCTCCGTTCAGGGTCGCAATCTGGATCGCCTGGACGGGCGTGAATCCCGCTTCCACCAGCAACTCGACCTCGCGCTGATCGCCGAATCCCGGCAGCACGCCGCCGTTGCCGGTAGGATCGGGTCCGCCCAGCAACAATCCGCCGGCCTTCACGAACGCCAACTCAAATTCCAGCTCCTTCTTGTACAACGGTGCATAGGGCGAATCCATCGGAACGCGCCCACGCATCGTTAAGTAGCTCTGCGCCGATTCAGCGCACATCGCATCCAGAACTCTCTGCTGCAGCTTTGGCCGACCTGGCAGAAACGCCTCGAACACGGGCAAGGTCGAGGTAACCGCGACGTGATGCGACACGAGGTCCTGAATGAGCGCCTGCACTTGCGGCCCGTCGATCTCCAGCGTCGTCCAGGCCGACCTGCCGTTTTGCGGGCAGACATCCGGCTTTTTGTCAGGAGCGAATTCCGTATCGGTGAAAACCGGGCCATGCTCCAGATCGTCAATGCCGAGCGCGATGGCCTCGGGCCACGTGACCGAGCACAAATGCCCGGTCAGCTTGAAATGCCGGGCATGCGCCTCCTGGATCGCCGCACCCAACTCGTCGCGGCTGATGTGCATGTATGCCTTGTACGAGGTCGTACCCTTGTCAGCCCAGTAGTCCACCAGTTGCTTAGCGTCGTCAGCTCCGGTCAGTTCATGCATCTGGGCAAACGCGCTCGGGCCGCCTTCAAGATAAGGAGCGGTCGCGTCGATCTTGGGGCCCGGCATCTGGCCGGCATCGATGCGCTGTTTGATTTTGAGATCAGTGTACGGCTCCACGCTTCCCGTGGTGCGCATGGTAGTAACACCCGCTGCCAGATAGAGCCGCGGCGCGGTGTAGGCCAGTTCCACCGCCATCAGGCCGGGCTCGTCGACGTCACCCTTAGGACTGCGCTGTAAGGAGATGGAGCCGGCGTAGAAAAGATGGTTGTGCATCCCGACCAAGCCGGGAATCACCGTGTACCCCGTGCGGTCAAGCTGCTGCGCGTTGGCGGGAATCATCACCGACCCGGATGACCCGACCGCCTGAATCTTCCCATCGGAGATGACGACGGACTGATTCTCTTTCGCCGCCGCACCCGTGCCATCGATCACGCGCACGTGGTTCAAGATCAAAATCGGGGCGTGCACGCTGATGAAGGGAGTTACTTCGGTGGGAGTTGGAGTTTGCGCAGCGGCAACGCCCACCAGCAACGTCGCCGCGATTAGCCATCGGCCCATTCGTAAGACCTCGTGCAATGGATTGGAAGTGGATTCCCACTATATATCCGCCTGGGTCGCGTCTGCATGAGATTCTCACTTCGGAGTGCTTGCCTCAGCGGCTGGCTCACCGAAGCCGCATCGTCCTCGCATGCCCTGGCGGAACTTTTCCCGTTCCTCGGGCGTCATCTTCTCCCAGCCTTCGCCCATGCGGCGCCGATGGTTGGAGCGCCACATTGGACGTCCGCCGAATTTGCCGAAGAGAATGCGGCACAAGACTAATATGCCGACCGCCTGCCAGTAGGTGATCTGCCGCCAGCCGAAGATTGACGGCATTAGCCAGTTCCACAGCTGAAGCACCGCCTCGCCAACCGCGCCAATGATCACCACCATCAGGAAGATTCCAAGTATCACCTTGAGCGCTCTGCTGATTCCATTGCTTATCATGTTCGTGTCCCTCATGCCTTTGTGATCTCGTCATAAATCTGTTGCAACCGCTCGCGCAGATGAAGTACTGCATACCGTTTCCGCGAGAGCAATGTATTCACATTGACGCCGGTGTCGGCGGCGATCTCCTTGAAGCTAAGTCCTTCCAATTCATGCGCCACAAACACCTCGCGTTGTTCGTCGGGCAGCTCGTCCAGGGCGGCTTCCAGTTCGTCCAACAGCACGCCGCGAGCGTAAAGCGCGTCCGGCCCAGCAGCGGGCGCAGGCAGCAAGTCCTCTAGCCGCAGCAATTCGCCGTCTTCATCCTCCACGCCCGCATCGCTGAAGCTCTCCGGCTTCTTTTTGCGGAAGAGATCGATGATGCGATTGCGGGCCACGCGAAACAGCCAGCCGGTCACGTGGTCGATCGGCATGAGCAGGCGGTTCGCCTCCACCAGCTCGTAAAACACTTCCTGAAGGATGTCTTCAGCGTCGCGGGGGTCAGGCACACGGCGGCGAATGAAGTTGCCCAGCCGGGACCGCTCCCGCTTGACCACCTCGGAGATCTGCTGGTCCTGTTCGAGTGCCATCCGCTCCAGGTTCGCCGCGTCGTTCATCCGTCGTTCATCTCACAGCTGTAGACGAATGAGGGAGTAGGAATATTGTAGGGGTTTCTCGCCAGGCGTCATTCGGGCCGGGAAATGTAACTTCTGCGTGGGTTTGTCACAGATTTGTTAACAGGCCGTTGACTGGCACTTTGAACTGTTATTAGCTGTAGTTCAGGCATTGCGGAAGGCGAATATGGAGAAAATACTAGTCATCGAGGACGATGCGGCGGTCCAGCGCGCCCTGCGGCGTACGTTCGAATCTGCTGGATTCGATGTGTCTATCGCCTCCGACGGCATGATGGCGATGGAGACTTTCCGGGCTACCATGCCCCGGCTGGTGATTCTGGACTTGCGGTTGCCAGGCAAGTCAGGCCAGGACCTGTGTCGCGAAATCAAGCACGAAAGTTCCAACGTTCCAATTCTCGTGCTGAGCGCGGCCAGCGATGTCCTGGACAAAGTATTGTTGCTGGAACTAGGGGCCGACGATTACGTCACCAAGCCTTTTAGCCCACGAGAGCTGCTGGCGCGCGTGCGCGCGGCCCTGCGCCGTCTGAACCAGGCGTCCGACAAGCTGGAGGCATTCAGCTTTGACGATGTGGAGGTGAACTTCTCGCGCATGGAATTACACCGCAGCGGACAACTTATCCCGCTTACGCCCCAGGAATTCAAAATGCTGCGCTTCTTTTTGAACAACCAGGAGCGTGCCATCTCCCGCACCGAATTGCTGAATGAGGTGTGGGGCTACCACAACTATCCCACCACGCGCACCGTCGACACTCATATTCTGCGGTTGCGGCAGAAGCTGGAACACGATCCAACCGATCCGGTGCATTTCCGTACCGTCCACGGGACGGGCTATAAGTTTGTTCGTTGATCGAGGCATGGAAGGAAACGGCGATGGGTAGATTACGGCTGCGTACCAAATTCCTCATCGCCATGTTGCTGACCTCAGCGGGTCTCACTGCCGTATCGCTGCTGATCGTCCAGCACACCGTCGCCAATCATGTCCGGGGCGGATTGAGCAGCGATCTGGCCGATTCGGTTGAGAGCTTTCGCAATCTCCAGCGCGAGCGCGAGGCCGACCTGGCGCGCCTGGCCGAATTGATGGCCGATGTTCCCAGCCTGAAGGCGCTCATGACCTCGCGCCACGCTCCCACCATTCAGGACGGGTCGCGAGAAATGTTTTATCTCTCGGGCGGCGATCTGTTTGCGCTGATAGACCCGACCAACCAGTTTGTCGGTTTCCATACCAAGTCGCCAGGCATTTCGCGCGAGCAGGCACAGCGGCTGTTGGACAGTCGCGGCTCGCTGGACGAACCGTTGCAGTGGTGGTTTGCCGGCGGACATCTTTATGAAGTCGTGTTGGCGCCAATCTACTTTGGTCCGAAGTCAGACAACGCTCTGCTGGGCGTGGTGGCCGTGGGTTATGAAATGAACGCAGCCGTGGCTCGTCAGGTGGGCCAGGTAGCCGCAAGTCAGGTGGCAATCCTGAGTGGCGACACGGTGGTTGTAAGTACGCTGAATGCTGAACAGAACGGCGAATTAAAGTCGCAACTGGCGGCCAAGCCGGCGCTGGATGGGAAGGCGAATTGGAAACTCGGAAGCGAAAGTTTCGTAGTTTCGGCCTTGACCTTGAATCCGGACGAATCGCCGGAAGTAACCATCATCGTGATGAAGTCTTACGATCAAGCCACGGCCTTTCTGAACCGTCTTCGCCATCTGCTGCTGGCGGTGGGACTGGGAGCGGTCCTCGGCGGCAGCCTGTTGGTATACCTCATCGCCGGAACCTTCACCCGGCCCCTGGAGAAACTGGTGGCCGGTGTAAGAGCGCTGGGCGGCGGAGATTTTGTTTATCCCTTACAGGCGCCCGCGGTCAGTGAGGTGGCCGAGCTTACGGAGACCTTCACCCGGATGCGCGACAGCCTTCGCCAGGCCCAACAGCGCCTGCTCGATTCCGAACGCCTGGCCACCATCGGCAGAATGGCCAGCTCCATTTCGCATGACCTGCGACATCCACTCACGGCGGTGCTGGCGAATGCCGAGTTTCTGGCCGACGCTGACTTGAGTCCCATGCAGCGCGAGGAGCTGTACCTGGAGATTCGCGTCGCCGTCAACCGGTTGACCGATCTGGTGGACTCTCTGCTGGAGCTGTCGCGCCCCGCCGAGTCTCTCAGCGTGATCGAAACGCCGGTGGAGAGGACCATCAGCCGGGCCATCGAGCTGGTGCGGTCGCATCGGCAGTTCCAGCGGATCACGGTCGCCATCGACTCTCCCGGCCTGCACAACGCGCAGTTCGATCCCCGGAAGATGGAGCGCGTCTTCTACAACCTGCTGCTGAACGGCTGCCAGGCCGCGCAGACCTGCGGTGGTCACGTGGGCGTGACCGTCGCCGACCAGAATGGGGACTTAAGAATTCAAGTGACCGATGACGGTCCCGGAGTAGAATTCTCTATCCGCGACAAACTGTTCGACCCCTTCGTCAGCCATGGCAAGGAGAATGGCACGGGATTGGGCCTCACGATTGCGCAGAAGATCGTGCAGGACCACAATGGCAGCCTGTACCTGGAAAGCTCAGCGCCAGGGCGCACGGTAATGGAAATCGTCTTGCCGCGGCTTTGCAATAAGACGGCGACCCGAAATGGCCGCTTGGCCGACGCTTCGCAACCATTCACCGCCTGACGCTTTTAGTTCGCTGCTTTTGAGGGCCTGGGCAGCTTGGTTGCAGAGAGGTGCGACATGAATGATTTCTGCTGTACCCAACTCTTCCGCCGCAATCAGAGCCAACCCAACCTTTCTTCTTTGAGCGCTGGGTTACGGGTGCTTTGGCTGGGAGCGCTCCTGGCGTGTTCGTGCTCCGCCCAGACCCCACCCCAGACCGGCAACGACACTGCCGCCCTGCACGAGTTGCAGAGTGAGGTCCACGAGCTGAAGGACATGGTGTTGCAGTTGCAGCAGCAGACGGTTGCCAGCCATGCCGAGATCGTGCGTCTGCGCCAGGAGCTGGAAGCGCAGCACGGTAACGCCGAGGACGCAACCCTGGATGAGCAGTCGCCGGCCTATGGCGCTTCCACCACCGCCCAATTGGAGCAGCGGTTGGGCCATATGGAGGAAGATCAGCAACTGCTCTCGGGAAAGATCGACACCCAATACCAAACAAAAGTGGAAAGCGCTTCCAAGTACCGGGTCCGGCTGTCGGGGCTGGTTCTGTTCAATCTCTTCGGCAACAGCGGTGCGGTGGACAATCAGGACGTACCCACCTGGGCCGAGCCACCTGCTCCGGGCAGCGCCTCGGGCTCGGTGGGTGGGACGTTGCGGCAGTCAATCATCGGCCTCGAGACTTTTGGCCCGGAGATATGGGGCGCGCGCACCAGCGCCAGCATCAACTTCGATTTCGGCGGCGGATTTCCGGGCACCGACAACGGTGTGAATGACGGCCTGGTCCAGTTGCGCACTGCCGCGGTCCGGCTCGACTGGAAGACCACGTCGATTGTCGCGGGGCAGGACCAGCTGTTCCTGTCTCCCGACAGCCCCACTTCGTTTGCTTCGGTCATCGTTCCGCCTCTCTCTTATGCGGGCAATCTTTGGGCGTGGACGCCGCAGTTGCGCGTCGAGCATCGTTTCGCGCTGAGCGGCGATTCCACGATCAAGCTTCAAGGAGGATTTCTCGATCCCTTGACTGGAGAGATCCCTGGGGGCGGGTACTACACGTGGTATCGCACTCCGACCGCAGGCGAGCAATCGCGGCAGCCTGCGTATGCGGCCCGCGTTGCGTACTCTCACCCATTCTTTGGACAGACCTTCACCGTTGGCGCAGGCGGGTATTACAGCCGCCAAAACTGGGACTACGACCGTATTGTGAACGGATGGGCCGGCACCCTGGACGTCAATCTTCCGCTGGGCCGGCGATTCATGTTGAGCAGCGAGTTCTATCGAGGGGCGGCCATCGGCGGTTTCGGCGCAGCACTGGGGCGTAGCGTTCTCTTCAACGGGATGCTCTCCTCGCCGGGCACTGAAGTTGTTCCGCTGAATGTTATCGGTGGTTGGGGACAACTGAAGTTTCGCGCCAATCCTAAGCTGGAGTTCAACGCCGCCTTCGGCCAGGACAGCCCATTCGCATCCGAGGTCCGCTATTTCGGCGAGCAGGTCAACAGCTACAGCTACGCTTCGCCCTACCTCACCGCGAACCGAGGGGCCTTCGGCAATGTAATCTTCTGGCCGCGTTCGGACTTGCTGTTGTCGATGGAGTATCGCCGCCTGCGCACCTTTACCATCTATGACGACAGCTATCAGGCCGGCCAGGTCAATATGTCGGTGGGGGTATTATTCTGAGAACTCGGCTGCGAATCCTAAGACCATGGGCTCCAGTGCTGGCGACCGCATTCTGTCTGGCTGCCGCGGGAATCTGCTGCGCGCAGGAGCTGACGGTCACAGGCAAAGTGGCTCTGCAAGGCGGCGGCCCGCATACCTTGCCTGCCGTGACGACGGTCGTGTGGCTGTCGCCTATCGCCGACCCCACGCCGGTTGCACCGATGCACGCCGTGCTGGCGCAGAAGAACAAGACCTTCGAGCCCCATCTGCTGGTGGTGACGCGAGGCTCGACGGTCGAGTTTCCCAATCATGATCCCTGGTTCCACAACGTGTTTTCGCTGTTCAACGGCAAGCGCTTCGACCTGGGACTTTATGAGGCCGGCACCTCACGCACGGTGCACTTCGACCGCGAAGGAGTTTCGTTCATCTTCTGCAACATTCATCCTGAGATGAGCGCGGTGGTGGTCGTGCTCGGCAGTCCGTACTTCGCGACCACGAATAGGCAAGGCGACTTCACCATCACCGGCCTTCCTGCCGGCCGCTACACGCTCCACGTCTGGAATGAGAGCGCCCTGCCCGCGACGTTGCAAGCTTTGTCGCGTGAAGTGCAGCTCAGCGACAGCGCGCACTCCCTGGGAACGATCCAGGTGGAAGTGACCAGCGCGGCTTCGGTTCCTCACAAGAACAAGTACGGCCAGGACTACGAGCCGCCTTCGCCGAACAATCCGGTGTACGTGCAGCCACAATGATGGCGGGATTGCGCCGGGCTGTCTTTGCCACCGGCGAACGCTGGGGATGTCTGATATTCGCGTTGCAGGTATCATGTTCTGGCCATGGATAAACAGTATTACTACTTCAAGCTGATTCCGCCTCGGACGACTTTTTCTCAGGACATCACCGACGAAGAGCGTGGGTTGATGAAGCAGCACGCTGCTTATTGTCAGCAGCAGTTTGAGGCCGGCAAACTTCTACTCTATGGGCCGGTGATGGCGCCGGAAGGAGCCTTCGGTGTGGGAATCCTCGAGGCTGCCGACGAGGCCGAAGCCCGGCAGTTCGCCGAGGACGATCCTTCAGTTCGCGCCGGGATGAACCGGTTCGCAATCTATCCTATGCGTGTGGCTAATGCACGCGGCAAGAGTTAGCGGCGAGCGTCGTATTTTGCGGAGAGGTATATGGAAACGCTTTACTACTCGCGAATGTCGTCACCGGTTGGGCCGCTGCTGATTGGAACATCGGCGGCGGCGCTGGTGATATTGGAATTTGATCGCGGGCTGCCGGAGTTCGTTCACGGCCAGCGGGTCGCGTGGCAGGAGTCGGAGGCGCGCACCCGACATGTCAGCAAACAGATCGACGAATATTTTGCCGGCAAGCGCCGCAGCTTCGATCTCGAACTCGACCTTCGCGGCACGGAGTTTCGCACGCGCTGCTGGCATGAATTGCTGAGGATTCCCTACGGCGAGACGCGCTCCTACGCTGAGATTGCTCGCGCGGTGAGTTGTCCCAATGGCTATCGCGCCGTGGGGCAAGCGAATCATTACAATCCCGTCGCCATCATCGTTCCCTGCCATCGCGTGTTGGCCGCTGGATGTTATTTGGGCGGCTACGGAGGCGGGTTGCCGGTAAAGGCATTTCTTTTAGGACTAGAAGGAGCTACCTTTCGCGATTAGCTAGCCGCTTCGGAGTCTGCGTCAGAAGCGTGCCGTCCCTACGGGACTCGGATATTCTCTCCACCCTACCCAGCACTCCGCCTGCGGCTCCGTGCTGGGCTAGATTATTTCGCGCCTGCGGCGCTTGATTTTTGGGCTTCCTGTTCCACCGCCGATAACGCCATTCTAGTTCTCACAGAGACTCTGCAACGCGTGCTCCACCTATTGCTACCCGAAAAGATGATCCAACTAAACACGATCTAACTGAAGTACCCGCCTATTCTTCTGCGTCGCGCCATTGGTAGCCGCACATCAGGCATTTCCAGCGGCGGCTGACCTGGGTCGGCGGTTCGGGAAGTGGAATGGCCGAAGACCACAGCGTGATCTGGCGCGGGTTGGTGCTGGCTACTTCCCGTATCTCCAGCGACTCGCACTCCGGGCAGCACGCCACCTCTTCCGTCTCGCCGTCATCCTCATCATCTTCCACCCGCAGCGGCTCGGAGTCTTCGGGGTCGAAGTCCTCCAGTACTTCCAGGGCGCGCACGACCTGGCTGTCGGGCACCTGCAACCGGATGCCGCCCAGCGCCATGCCCATGTGCCAGTTCATGGCGTGCATGTTCTCGTCGCACACGAAGGCGGAGATGCCGACGGAAACCAGCTTGCCTTGCGCCAGCTTGGCTTCGCCCAAGCTAAGGAACTTTGTGATGGTCACCAGTTCTTCCAGCATGATTGCCCACCCCAATTCGCGCGAAACCGGCGCGGATTGGGGACCCCGGCTGCAAGCGTAGGACAGCGCTCACTCCCGAGTCAATTCCATTAATTTGGCGCGGCGGCTGTGCTCGGCGATAGCGTCAACGATCTGCGTCGCCGCTTCCAAAGCACGTCTGCCATCCGCCAGCGTGACTTCGGGCGCTGAGCGCTCGCGTACCGCACGCAGGAAGCTGCTCAGCTCTGCGCGCAACGGTTCCTGCTGCTCCACCTTCGGCTTAAAAGGTGTGATGCCGGGAAAGGCGCTGGCCGCCACACTCGCCGGGTTGAAGGGATCGAGATCGGCAGCATCGGAATGCGACTCCTCCACGGAAAGCACAAGCACGTCCTGCCGCGAGTAGTCGAGCGAGACGTATTGATGCGGCTGGAAGAAGCGCAGCTTGCGAACTCGCTCGGTGCTGACCCGGCTGGCGGTAAAGTTGGCCACACAGCCCGATTCGAATTCCATGCGCACATTCGCGATGTCAACCTTTTGCGACAGGATGGGCAATCCCACGGCGCGAATTTCCTTCACCGGCGACTTCACGAATGACAGGACCACGTCCAGGTCGTGGATCATCAGGTCGAGAATGACATCCACGTCGAGCGAGCGCGGCGTGAACACGCTGAGCCGGTGGACTTCGAAGAACATGGGCTGGGTGAGCAGCGGGACCGTCGCCCGCACCGCCGGATTGAAGCGCTCCAGGTGTCCGGCTTGAGCGACGCGGCCATGCCGCCGGGCGAGTTCGATAAGCTCGTCGGCTTCGGCGACCGTGGTGGCGAGCGGCTTCTCGATCAGGACATCAACGCCGCTCTCGATCAACTTGCGGGCGACGCTGAGATGGCTGACTGTAGGAACCGCGACCGAGGCAGCGTTTATTCCGGCTGCGATGAGTTCGTCTAGCGAATGAAAGGCCTGGCTGCCGAATTCTTTGGCGACAGCCTGTGCACGGTCGATGTCGAGGTCCGCGACGCCGGCGAATTGGACGTTCTGCGAAGGGTCGGCTGCGAGGTCGCGATAGACGCGTGCGTGATTGCGTCCGAAAGCGCCACAGCCGACAACTCCGACGCGCAGGGCATTGCTGCCAGGAGACATTCTGCGATTGTCGCCCATCAGCGGTTAAGAGGCAAAAGGCCCTGGCAATTATTTATGCGGAAAGAGCTTCGGCGGAATTGTGGTCGCGCGAGGCGAGCAATGCACTCGCGTGATTGCCGCTCAACAGCTCGCCGAAGAAACGATCGACCGCGTTGAGGATTTCCGTACTCGTCTTTGCTTCGTAAACCGCTTTACGCAACTGCGCGCCGCGCGGCACGCCGTGGGTGAACCACGAGGCGAACTGCTTCATTTTGCCTTCGGCGCCGCCTACACGCTCTTCGACCAGCATGGCGAAGTAGGTGCGAATCATGTCGTAGCGATCGGCGTCGCTGGGCAGATCGTACGCGCCGGTCGCGGTGTACTGCTCGATCTGGCGAAAGATCCACGGATTGGAGGCAGCGCTGCGGCCAATCATCACCGCGTCGCAGCCGGTCTGCGCAACCATGGCGGCAGCGTCTTCAGGCGAGCGCACATCGCCGTTGCCGATGACGGGAATTGTCAGCGCGTCCTTCACCGCGGCAATCCACTCCCAGTGCGCCTGTCCGCTGTAGCCCTGCTCGCGGGTGCGAGCGTGCAAGGCGACCGCAGCCAGCCCGCATTCCTGGGCCATCTTCGCGAGGTTGATGTGGACAACTTCCTTGTCGCTCCAGCCGGCGCGGAACTTCACCGTGAAGGGGATGGTCACGGCGGAGCGCACCGACTCGAAGATGTTGCGGATGAGCGGCAGGTCGCGCAACAGTCCCGAGCCGCCATTGCACTTCACGACCTTCTTTGCCGGACAGCCCAGGTTCAAATCGACCACGTCGAAGCCCAGGTCCTGGACCACGCGCGCCGCGTCCGCCAGCGTCGCGGGATCGCTGCCGAACAGTTGCGCCGAGATGGGATGTTCGTTGCCGTAGAACGTGAGGTACTGCTTGGCCTTCTTGTCCTTGTGGCGGACGATGCCGTCGGCGGAGGTGAACTCCGTCATCATCAGGCCGCATCCGCCGAGGTTGCGAATGAAGCGGCGAAAGACAGTGTCTGTAACGCCGGCCATCGGCGCGAGCACGGTCGCGGGGCGGATTTCGACGTTGCCGATGGAAACGGACGCCGGCACACGCGCGCCAGCGGGCGCAACGCGCTCGGCCGGGTTGTCGAAGAACTTGTGCACAGAATGATTGTAAATGGGAACAGTACCAGAGCGGATTGCGATGATCCAGAAATGGAGCAACACCTGTCGCCGCTACGCGGCTCAGACTTATTTTCTGCCCTTACCCGACGCTCACGCGCCGGGCTCACTGCGCTTCCGCCGCATGCGCGGCTGGTCTGATTGGAGTTCGAGCGGTCTGATCCACCGCAATGTTCGTTTTGCCCGGTCGGGAGGCTCATCACTAAGGGCCGCGTTATCGCTGAGGCTTTGACGCGACGGGAAGCGCCGCTCTGCCCTGAGAGAAGGTGCTAAATCCCGAGCGGAAGTCTTACGGCATCACCGCGGCAACATTGGGTGGTGCGGTCGTGCTGGTATCGGGAGTGGAATCGGGCTTCGGCGATGAATTAGGCGACGAGCTTGGTGGAGCGGTCGCACTGTTCTTCTTCGCCGGCGACAGCGGCAAGTTGAACTCGACGCCGCGGTCATCATTGGCCTTCACGGTTGCGGGAATGTCGAGATCGGCGAGTGCGATCTTCTTCCGCGCCTGATCGAAGACGTACAACGAATCGCCCATGATGGCGTAGTTGGTCACTTCCTGCTGATGGCCGTTGCGGAAGACCAGCACTATCGGATCGCCCGGCTTCACGTCAGCCGGTGGAGGAGGCGGCGGTTCCGGAGGCGCTGCTGGAGCGTAAGCTTCCGGATCAGGTTGCTCGCCGCTATAAGGTCGTGCCGGCGGCTGCTCCACCAGCATGTGGAGGCCGGGATCGTTGGGCCCGACAGGAGGACCGGAGTAGAGATCGGGACCGGCGCCACCACCTACGTAGTCGTATCCGTAAGCAGAATTATCGACGGGGTAATAGTAGGGAACAGCGTAAGCCCAACCTCCGTTGCGATAGCCATGACCACCGTGATAGCCGTTGTAATACGGGCCGTAGCCATAGTGGTAACCGTAGTTGGGGATGGAGGTGACGCTGGGCAAGGCATTCGGTGTATGTCGAGCGGCGGTTGAGGTAGCGCTAGGAGCAGGAGCGAGAAAATGTCCGCCGACGGTAGTGCTGGTCGGTGGACCGCCATACTGCGCGGCCGCAGGGAGAGCGACTGCAATACTCATACTGATGCTAAGAAGAAATGTTGCGATCAACCGATGGATGGCTGTTTTATTCAGCGCCGGCCTCACAGAATGGCCTCCGGTTCCCATGCTCCCTCAGTGTAATCCAACCCATTGGATGCGAGGAAGTTTTTAGTGGCTTCGCAAATTCAGATTCAGCAGGCCATAAACGTCGATCATGAGGTTCGCGATTACAACGCCAACTACCACGGCATTGGCCAGCACGGCGTAACGGCCCTCCAGTAGGTCGGTGGAAACTCCCGCCATAAACAGAATGAGGAAGGGAAGCGCCAGCAGAAAAAAGGTGAAGGCGGCGAAGTGCATGCGCAGACCCATACTGAACAGCAGGGCGCTGACAATCAAAGGTGCTGCTGTTCCGAAAAACCGGGTCCGCTTCCAGACAATAAAAGTTACCAGCGTGACCGCGGCCAGAACCAACAGACCCAAACCATTTTCCAGGAAGTACCGCGACAGCAACCAGGACATGCCGGAGGGCAGGAAATCCCGGGAAGCGACTTCAAGCCAGTCCGCGCGGGCCAGCGCCTTGGCGAAGACGACTGGCCGAAACCCGTAGAGCGGCAGCATGAGGACCAATCCTGTGACGCAGGCAGCGGCGAAAATCACCAGCGCCGCGCCACGCCTGATGTTTGCCACCCAAAGCATAAAGAGCAGCGCCGGCAGCAACAGTATCCAGAAGGAGAACTGCGCCCCGACACACATGGCTATGGAAAGCCCGAGGAGCAAAATGCGGCGCCAGTTCCATAGCACGACTTCCCGCGGAGCATAGAGCGTGTGCGCTACGGCAATGCTGGTGAAGATCAGGCCGAAGCCTCCCCAGGCTCCGACCACGGCTGGCCCAACTTCGCTGGCGCAGCCGATCGCCAGAGGCGAGAAACAGTAGAGCCCCAGCGCCACGTATCCGCCGATATTTCCATAGAGGCGGCGCGCGACGTACCACAGCGAGGCCCCCAGCAACATGCCAACAATCAGGAATGGCAAACGGATGGGCATGCGATATCCGTTGAAGTCATCGACATGCCGTTCCGCGCCGCTCACTTTGGCGGCGACACCGGCCATCAGCGGAACCAGCGCGGTGTGCTGCGTCGAGTTGGCATTCCCGTAACCTTCAAGCTGAAGCAACCCGGCTTCAATGTAGACGCCCTCCAGCGCCGAGAGCGGCTCGTGGGCGATGAACCAAACACATTGCAACCCAAATATCAGAAGCAGGACCAGCGCGATCAATTGCGGCGCACCAATGCGCGAGTACAAGGAAGAGAAAGACATGAGCTTTTGTTGTAACACGACGCCGCTCCACAGGAGAACAGCCGGCCCCGCGGAGCTACTCGGATTCCAGTATCACTTGTGCCATGGCAAAGTCCGCAGTGTGGGTGATCGACAGGTGGGCGCGGACGGCTCCCAGGCTGTGGAAGAATTCTTCAGCCTTGTTGTGGAAGGCGATGGTCGGGCGGCTGCCGGGAGCCCGCCGCACCTCGACATCCTGCCAGGTGACGCCGCGATTCCAGCCGGTACCGATGGCCTTCATGGCAGCTTCTTTGGCGGCAAAGCGTCCGGCGTAGCGCTCTGCCTTGTTCGCCTTCGATTCGCAATAGCGGATTTCGTCCGGCGTGAAGATGCGCTCCAGGAAGCGCCGCCCAAAGCGCTCGATGGAGTTGGCGATGCGGTCGACTTCTGCGATATCAATACCAGTGCCGACAATCATGGGTATCTAGCTACGAGCTTCGTGCCGTTTAGCTCTAATGAGTGTAACGATAACTGAACCGAGTCGCAGCAGATCCGGCCACGCCAGACTTGTCGCTCCAGCATCGCCTTCCCGGCAAATTCGCCGTGTGTATAGGCTCGCGGCCCGAGGCCCGTAGCTCGCGGCTAACGCATTGATAATACAGGTTATTGCCGCACCTGCACCAGCCCGATCTCCAGAAATTGCTTGGGATTTTCTGAAACCCGCTGCTATGATTAAGGTGCTCGATTGATCGCCGTTGTACGCAGCAGTTCCTGCCTATTAGCGCTCCCTGTCTGCTTCACACCCCGATCGAATTGCAGCAACACTAATTTAGAAGGAACATGTATCACCATGGAACAAGGAACAGTTAAGTGGTTCAATGACGCGAAGGGCTACGGCTTCATCAGCCGTCAGAATGGAGAAGACGTATTTGTACACTATTCTGCGATCCAGTCGAACGGCTTCCGCAGCTTGCAGGAAGGCCAGGCGGTCTCGTTCAACGTAGTCAAAGGGCCCAAGGGCTGGCAGGCAGAGAACGTACAGGTCCTGTAAGGTCTCGAGCTTGAAAGTTCGAAGAGGGCGGCCGACGAGGCCGCTCTTTTTGCTGGAATAAGCAATCAGCAATTTTAGCAACTAGCAACTAGCAACTAGCGACTAGCCGCGAGCTACGAGCCTCGAGCCTCGAGCAGTTCCAGGTAGAGCTGGCCTTCAGGCCAGCGTCGCCTGGCTCCCCAAAATTCGAGCCGGCTTCGGCCGGCGGCCCTCATGGTTCGTTCCCACTCATTCCAAAACCCGGAATGAGTGGGAGGTAGACGGCTCCGAGCCGCGAACGGTTTCAGGTAGAGCCGGCCTTCAGGCCAGCGTCGGGCCTGGCTCCCCAAAATTCGAACCGGCTTCAGCCGGCGGCACTCATGTTTCGTCTACCCAATTCATTCCAAAGCCGGGGATGAGTGGAGCACCCGGCACGAAGAGTAGCTAGTAGCTGGTAATTAGAAGCTAGCTTCGGGCTTCGAGCCGCGAGTCCCAAGCTGCGAGCCACTTCAGCGACGCAGGTACCGCGATTGCTTGTCATCCCGACGAGGGCTTCAGCCCGAGGAGGGATCGGCGGTTCGTTCCTGGCGCCGCGCGAGCAATGGCCTTGCCGCAGCTATTTCTCCGCAGCCCTTTGCAGCTTTGTCTCAGGGCACGACTTGTGGCTTTGTACCGGGCTGCAGCTTTGTATCAGGGTAATTAGAAGCTAGCTTCGGGCTTCGAGCCGCGAGTCCCAAGCTGCGAGCCACTTCAGCGACGCTGTTATCGTCATTCCTTGTCATCCCGACGAGGGCTTCAGCCCGAGGAGGGATCTGCGGTTCGTTCTGGCGCCGCGAGCAATGGCTTTGCGACAGCAATTTCTCGGCGAGCCCTTTGCGGCTTTGCACCAGGGCACGACTTCAGTCGTGCCGATAAGGCCAGCTTTGTTCTTCCCGAGCCGGCTTCAGCCGGCGGCACTCATGGTTCGTTTACCCACTCATTCCAGAACCCGGGGATCGGCGGTTTCCCCCACCACAGGCAACCGACAACTGGCCTACCCCTCCCCCCATACCGTAAAGTCCTTGCTTTGACTACTTTGCCCGCAAAGTATTCCAGACATTAGACTTACGCTACGTAACTAAGTCTAATCGGCTCAACAACTTGTCAATTTACCGCGTAAAGTCCTGAGGACAAAAGGGTTGTGCTTGATTATTGTTTACAATGACTTAGCGACCTTCATCGCCGCCCTTCAAATCGGAAAGTCGGTGCAATAGCCAGTTTCCGTAAAGCAACTGACAACCGACAACTGTTCTTTGTCAAAGATCTTCCGCCTCCGGAAAACTCTCCGATAGGCATTGGACACTATGCCCAACCTACCAGCCTACCGCGCCACTCCTTTCTGTCAAGTTACGAAAGTACATGTCCGAGTAATTGTCCTTTAGTAACCACGGGCTCTTCCCGTTTCCAGGACAGACCAGCCGGTGCCCCACTCATTCGCGGTTTTCGAATGAGTGGGACAATGAATCAAAGTGCCGCCGGCTAAAGCCGGCCCCGATTTTATGTGACAGGGTTAACGCTGGCCTAAAGGCCAGCTCTTCCGCCTCGAAGCTCGAAGCCCGAAGCTCGAAGCTAAACGCCTGCCGCCGCCACTCCCTCATAATGTCTCTGGCTGCGGGGAAGCTTCTCGGCGTAGCCCAGCAGGAAGAACAACGCGGTCGAGAGCAGGCAGACTACTAGCCGGACTCGCGCCAGCGGTAGCGGCGCAAGGTCCATGAACTTGCCGAAGCGCCATGCGCCCCAGTTGATGACCTGCGTGGGAACGACCGTCCAGATGGCAACGTAGAACCAGGCGCGCTCGGCGCCTTCGCCGAGGGTGTCGCGGCGCGCGCGCGGTGTCCAGTCGAGGGCGGTCGCCAGCACCACGGCCAGCGCCAGCGGATAGTAGCCGTAGCGATACAGGTCCTTCAGCATCCAGCGTCCGTTGATGGAGGCGACAACGAGGCCGATGAGATTGAGCGCGTAGGGAACGATGATGTCGACCCAGGCCGCCGTGTAGCAGACCACACGATACGGCAGGTTCGGCTGATGCACGCCGTAGTGGGTGATGTACGGGCGAGGCTCACATCCCGGCAGCCGGCCCGCAAGGCCGCGCCAGGCCACGAAGACGAGGATGATCGCCAGCCAGATCCAATGGCGACGGTCGGGACCCCGGGTGTAGAGGTCGTAGGTGAGCGGCCAGCCGGGCAGCACCCAGAAGACCCAGATCCAGATTGGAGTGTGCAGAACGCGGTAGTAACGCTTGTTGCGTTCGCGGAAGACGGCCTGTTTCATCGAGAGTAGATGGTAGCAGAAGGGCCGCTTCCAGCTACGGGCTTTGAGCTTCGAGCTAAAGGCCAAGAGCTACGAGTCACAAGCTCGGAGCTCGCGGCTCGAAGCTCGGGGCTCGTAGCTCGAAGCTGCCTTCACTCCCCCAGCACGTTGTCGGCGGTTTTCTGCGCCCGGGTGATGTCCTTCGAAGTGGCAATGGCTCGCTGCCTCGCAGTCTGCGCCTCGTCATGTCGTCCGGCGCGATCGAGCGCCCCGGCCAGCAGCAGATATTCCCAATCGGAAGGAGTGATTTTTATCGCGTTGGCATAAGCCTGAATCGCGGCGGTGAGATCTCCGGACTTCTGCGCCGTGACTGCAATTCCCAGCCACGAACGGGCGTCGCCCGGATTGATGTTGACGGCTTGCTGAAAACTTTCGCGGGCCTGCGGATAGTCCTTGAGGTCGCGGTAGGCAAAGCCCATGTTGCTGAAGGCCTGCTCCCGGCTGTGAGCGGTCAGCTTGGCTGTGTTTTGGGTCATCGCGATGACTTTCTTGTACTGGTCAATCGCAGCCGCCAGGTTCTTGTGCTGTTGCTCATAAGCGCCGATGTTGACGTTGCTATCGGGGTCAGCGGGATTGATGGCGACGGCTTTGCGAAAGTGCGGCATCGCTTCTTCCACCTCTCCCAGCTTGAGCAAGGCGTGGCCCAGATTGTTTTCGGCCACCCAGTTGTCCGGGTTGGCCTGTTGCGCCTGCACCGCAATGACCCGCGCCCACAGCTTGGTGTCGTCGCTCCAGTAGTCAAGCTGATGACGGGCTGCAATCGCCAGCGCCAGCAAGACAGCAAGGCTAACTCCCCACAGCCACGCCGGAGCGATGTGCCGCTGCTCTGCCCAGTCCGCCGCCGTCCAGCAAGTCATGATGAACAGCCCGACAAATGGCAGATAAGCGTAGCGATCGGCCATCGCCTGCACTCCTACTTGCACAACGCCGATCATGGGAACCATGGTTCCCAGAAACCACAGCCAGCCAATCAGGAGATAAGGACGACGATGCCGCGCGGCAACGGTCAGACCCGTAATCGCCAGCAGCAGAAGCAGCGCCGCCGCCACCTGCCAGATCCGGATGGAGTTGCCGGGATGCGGATAAATCAAAGTCAAGTGCGAAGGCCAGATGGCCTTGCCCAGATAGCGTACATAGGCAATGAAGGCGTTCTGAATCCGCAGGCCGAAGGGCTGCCATTGCGGACCGCTCATGGCGCCGGATTCATATTGCGCGTGAATCGTGATTAGAGCGCTGGCCGCGGAAAGCGCCAGCAAGGGAAGCTTTTCCAGCACAAGCCATGAGAGTGGCTTCAACGGGACAATCGGCTTGCCGTCTATCGCCGCTGGACCTGCCGCGGCGTAAGACATCCGATGGAGCGGCCAGTAATCCCACAACAACAGGACAAACGGCAGGGTGATCACTTGGGGCTTGGCCATCAATCCGAGGGCAAACAAGCCGGCGACAACCAGATATCGCGGCGCACGCGGTTTACGCGTATACCAGCCATAAGCGCCCAGCGCCAGCAGAAGGAACATCATGCTCAGCAGGTTTTTGCGCTCGGCAATCCAGGCCACCGTCTCGACATTCATCGGGTGCAGAGCGAAAAGTGCGGCGACCATTGCACTGCGTTCTGCATAGCCGGTTGCCCGCCACAGCACCCAGAACAGCAGCATCACATTGATGACATGCAGCAGCAAGTTCGTCTCGTGATGTCTGCCCGCATCCAGGTTGAACATCTGGAAGTCCAGCGCGTGAGAGAGCCAGGTCAGCGGATGCCAATTCGACGCATACAACGCCGTGAAGCTCCACTTTATGGTCTCCCAGGTCAAGCCAGCCTGCACCTGAGGATTGGTGACTACATAGATGTCGTCGTCGTAATTCAGAAATGGGTGGCTGCTTACTGGGTAGTAAAGCGCAACCGTGGCGATCACGATGCCGGCAACCAGCAAGACGACGCGCGCGCGCGGCGACAGCGTCACCACCGCACGACTCGCGGCTTGCGCTCCTCTTCGACTTTTCGCCCTGGCTTTCTCGCGAACCGCCGCCACTCGTCTCACCGTCTCCGGAAATTCCTAAGGAAACTCTGATTAATCCGGCTCTTCGAAGGGGACGGCCTTTAGGCCGTCCGCAAATTACCCGAAATTAGCGCGGCTTTAGCCACTGAGGGACTTCGCGTGACGTCATCAGGATTTCTCTAACCCGGTATGATACGCAACATCTGCCTGTTAAGAGTCACAAGAAACTCCCTCGGGCCCACGGTTGATATCTGACAGCTAGAACAACTCCTGCGCGTTATACAGCAATTGCCCATCTACCAGATGCGCCTCGGCCATCAGCTTGTGCGGGCGCAGCGGACGCTTGTCGTCATCGATGTGCCACACGGTGTGGCCGTGCGCCGTGAGGTAGTCGCTGACCAGCATACGATGGCATTGGAAGTACACCCGCTCCGCGCACATGATTGCGGTATTGCTCTGCTCCGCCAGTTGCAGCAGTCGCACGATCCCCTGCGCGAACTCCGGCGTCAGCATGTAGTCAGCGTAATTGCGAAACGATTCGTTGCGGAGGCCGGTGTTGGGAGAGTCGTCGCGCATCTTCTTGCGGCGGCCGCCCAGTTCCTTCATCCACACGTACGCGATGCCGTGTTTCGGCAGTTCGAGTTCGAGCGATTCGCGATTGAAGTGCGGCAGGCGGCGCGACATGGGAAACGCGCGGATGTCGACCAGCGTTGTGATGCCATGTGCCTGTAGCGCCGCGATGAATTCTTCCAGCGTGCGAGTGGAATGACCAATGGTGTAGACCGTCGCCATTTAATTCAAGAGGGTTTCCAGGGCGGCCATGATGGTCGCATCCTGCTCTGGCTCAACCGTGCGCAAATCAAGCAGCACCCGCTCGTCCTCCACCCGCCCGATGATCGGCATCTCCCCTTGCCGCAGGCGCCTCAACATCTCGTCGGCCGACAGCCCGCCACCTCTAACGGCCAGCGCTCGCGATGGCAGCGTCGATCCCGGCGCTGCGCCGCCACCAAGCACCGAACGCGATTCCACAACTTCAATCTCCAGTTGGGGAGAACTGATTCGCAATTGTTGCCCGATATGCTCCGCGCGATGCTGCAATTCATCTTCGGAGATTCGCAACATGCGAAGTGCCGGAATCGAATCGTAATCCTCGCGCAGATAAGCCAGCAGCGTCGCCTCCAGCGCTGCGTAGAACATCTTGTCCACCCGCAGCGCGCGGAACAACGGATTGGATCGGATCTTCGCCACCAATTCGCCATCACCGCTGATCAGTCCGGCTTGCGGCCCGCCCAGCAGCTTGTCGCCGCTGTAGGTCACCACGTCGATGCCGGCGCGCAGGCTGTCGGCAATCATCGGCTCGCCGTGCAGGCCAACCTGGCGAAGATCGAAGAGCTCACCGCTGCCCAGGTCCTCCATCACCGCGATGTTGTGCCTACGGCCTAGAGCGGCCAACTGTTCCAGCGAAGGCTGCTCGGTGAAGCCAACAATCTGGAAGTTGGAACGATGGACCCGCAGCAGAAGTTTCGTTCTGTCGGTGATGGCGCTCTCGTAGTCAGCGAGGCGAGTGCGATTCGTCGTGCCGACTTCGCGCAGTATCGCTCCGGATTTCGCCATCACGTCGGGAATGCGAAACGAGCCGCCGATCTCCACCAGTTCGCCGCGTGAGACGATGACCTCGCCGCCCTCGGCCAGCGAATTCAGCGCCAGCAGCACGGCCGCAGCATTGTTGTTGACGACGATGGTTGAGACTTCGCGCTCCGCGGTATTCAACAACTTCGCAAACAGGTGGCTGACATGAACATCGCGCTTGCCGCGCTCGCCGCTGGAAAGATCGAATTCGAGATTGGAATAGCCTTGCGAGCTTTCCGCAACGTGCCGCAACGCGTCCTGGCTGAGCGGCGCGCGACCAAGGTTGGTATGCAGGATGACCCCGGTCGCATTGATCACTGGGCGGAGCGAGTAGGACAACGATTGTTGCAGTCGCCGTTCCAGTTCCTGCGGTGCGCTTCTGATGGCAGCTGTGAGTTGGGACTCACCGAGAGAACCGTTGGCGATCCCGCCGCGTAGATCGTCGAGAAAAGCACGCGAAGCCTCGACCGTCGCCGCGTGGCCGAACCGTTGAGCCAAAGACTGCACGCCTCCAATGCGAAGCAGTTCGTCAACCGAGGGCAGCAGACGGAACAGCTCAGGCTTGATGGTTTCGGTCACGGTGTTCCAGTTTGCGCCGTAGGGCCAGAGAAGCGCAAGTTGTGTTGCCATCACGCGGCTCGGAATGCGTTTCTCCAGTCCACCCCGGGCTTGCGAGTCTGTTTGGCGCCGTTGACTTCCTCGCCGCAACCAGCAACCGCAGGGTTGGCGGATAAATGTAAAGATCCAGCAATCGAGTCCCGCAAGGCGGGACGGCGACAGGATAGCCCAGCACGTAGCGCAGCGGAGTGCTGGGTAAAGCTTTGTACCCGAGCCCCCCGGGGGCGGCACATGGTTGTGGCCCATTTCTCAAGATTATGGGAACTAACTCAATGTCCAACTTTCGGCGCTGGTGACCGAAGATCGGACAGGACTGTCGCCGAATGTAGACTCACGTCCTCCGAAACAGCCGCCGCAGCAGCAACCCAATCATGACTCCTCCGGCGATAAGCCCTGTGGCCATCTGCGGATCGAAGAACCTTACGAAGCGCGCACCCGCCTCGGTGACTTCCAACACACCGATGGGCGTGACTTTGACGCCTCCGCCTCCGCCCGACCCGCCCACTGCATCGTCGGCGCCCGATTTGTTCTCCCCGCCGCCGCCCGCGCCCAGGCCATACTGCACACGGGCTACCGGGATGATGGTTTTGCCATGCGCTTCGATAGGTTCGCCGAACACGTTCTGCACTTTTCCGGTGGTGCTGAAACGATCAGCCAGCGAAGTCAAAATCTCTTTAGGATCAAGCATGGAAGACTCCCTCGACTATTGGATGCGTCAGGTTGTAGTTTGACGCGAATGGGTTCGCGACGGGGCTTGGCACTCTGGCGGTCTTCTGTCTTGAAGTGTCATCTCACCTTGAAGTGTCATCCCGACCGACGGCTTCAGCCGGAGCGGAGGGACCTGCTTTACGCCGGTGGCGAGCGAAAGGCTAAGAGCGGCCTTCACCCCACTTCGACTAATCCATACCGCCGGTTCCAATGGCTGCGCAGATGGTTCACCGCGCGGGCGATCTCCTCTTGCGTCACATCCGCATTCGGCCCCGCCAGAACGTAGCGCGCCTCCTTGCGAGCGGCTTCCAGCAAGTCCCGATCGCGCAGCAGATTTGCCACACGAAAATTTGGTATTCCGGCCTGGCGCGTCCCGAAAAACTCGCCCGGACCGCGCTGCTCCAGGTCGAGCTCGGCAATCTCGAATCCGTTCTGGGTGCGCACCATCGCGTCCAGCCGCTGCTGCGCCTCCACGGAAACCTTCCCGCCGGTCATCAGCACGCAATACGACTTGGCCGCGCCGCGTCCAATGCGGCCGCGCAGTTGATGCATCTGCGACAGCCCGAAGCGCTCCGCGTGTTCCACAACCATGACGTTGGCGTTGGGCACGTCCACACCGACTTCGATCACCGTCGTCGACACCAGCACATCAATTTCGCCGCGCTTGAAACTCGCCATGGTCGCATCCTTTTCGTCGGCGCTCATGCGGCCATGCAGCAGGCCAACGTGCAGGCTAGCGAACTCATGCGAGCGCAGCCGGTCGTGCATCTTGATGGCGGCCTTCAGCTCGCCTTCCATCGCCCCTTCTTCGATCACGGGATAGACGATGTACGCCTGATGTCCGGCGGCAACCTGTTTGCGCACGAACTGCCAGACTTCCTCGGCGCGCTCATCGCCAACCAGGCGAGTCGTAATGGGTGTGCGTCCGGGCGGCAGCTCGTCGAGAACGCTGGTGTCCAGGTCGCCGTAGATCGTCAGCGCCAGCGTTCGCGGAATCGGTGTCGCCGTCATCACCAGCACATCGGGCTCGGCTTCATCGGACTTCTTCATCAGGCGGAAGCGTTGCATCACGCCGAAGCGATGCTGCTCGTCGACAATCACCAGGCCAAGCTTGTCGAACTCCACTGTCTCCTGGATGAGCGCGTGCGTCCCGATCACCAGTTGCGCGTTGCCTTGCGCAATGTGATGTCGCACCTGCTTCTTGCGCCCCGATTCCTGCGAGCCGGTGAGCAGCACGATGCGGTAACCAGCGCCCTCCAGTATCTGGCGCGCCGAAAGATAATGTTGCGTCGCCAGAATCTCCGTCGGCGCCATCAGCGCGACCTGGTAGCCATTCTCGATGGCAATCACTGCGGCTTCCAGTGCAACGATGGTCTTGCCCGACCCAACGTCGCCTTGCAGCAAGCGGCGCATTGGCGCGGGCGCGGCCATGTCTCCGGCAATCTCCTTCAACACGCGCTTCTGCGCTGCTGTCGGATGAAACGGCAGGATCCGCTTGATGGCAGCGCGCACACGGTCGTTGATGGGGAAGGCAATGCCGCTCTGGGCGCGCATTTTGCGGCGTTTGAGTTCCAGCCCGAGTTCCAGGAAGAACAGCTCTTCAAAGATCAGCCGGATGTGCGCCGGCGTGCGCGCCGCTTGTAGTTTGGTCAGGCTTTCGCCGACCTCGGGCCAGTGCGCCTGCCAAAAGGCGCGCCGCCGGTCGATCAGCTCCATGCGGCCGCGAACGGTCGCGGGGATTGCGTCGGAGATGTCCTGATCGAGGTTCTCCAACATGCCGTGGATAACACGGCGAAACCAGCGTGCCGTGAGCCGTCCATTCCCAGCAGCTTCGTAGATAGGGACGATGCGGCCCACCTCCAGCGACTGCCACTTCTGCTCCTCTCCGCCGCCTGAAGATTCCGAGGGATCGTGCAGCACCTCGAACTGCGGCTGAAGGATCTGGAAGCGATGTCCGCCGCGGTCGCCGGCCTCAACCTTGCCATACAACGCGACTAGCATTCCGGCGCGGAACTTGTCCTGCAAATAAGTTGCGTTGAACCAGATGCACTTCAAGGTGTCGCGGCCCTGACCGACCGTCATTTCGAACAGTGGCATCCGGCGCGTGCGGAACAGGCCGAAGGTGCGGACTTCCGCTATGACGCTGGCCATCTCGCCCACCCGTAACTCGCCGATCCCGCGCGGGTTCAGCCGGTCTTCATAGCGAAAGGGCAGGTAATACAGCAGGTCCTCGACCGTGCTGATGCCCTTTTCCAGCAGGATCTCAGCGAACCTGGGGCCGATGCCTTTGACGTATTGCACGCTGGTCGAGAGATCGAGCACAGAAAGAATGGTACATCAGCAACTCTCAGACTATCGGATCGCTATTCGCTGTTCGCCTTTCGCCAGAACTGTTCGTGACTTGCCAGCTCCTCTGGCAAAGAGCGAAAAGCGAACGGCGAATAGCGATTTCCTGCTTTTCCCGCATCAGAACACCCGTCGCCGGTGTCCAAGTTATTAGGTGCTTCGAAGAATCCTCAAGCAGACGGTCGCCGTGGTGGTTGGCAACCTGCTTTACTTCTTTGTCCTGATGCCGCATCTGCCGGCAGCGGGACGGCATCGTCCCGGCCGGCTCGATCTGGGGTTGATCGTAGACTTCTGGCTGTGCGTCGTTATCTACGGCATGATTGAGCTGCTGGACCGAAGGCGGCAGAGGGCCGGCTAGTTTTCGACACCTACTCTGGCGAAGACCGATGCGTGAGCAGCGAAAAGAGTCCTTTTTCGCTGGGCTCCAATTGCGCTACCATTTCGTTTTGGCTGCGCTCCATTTCCATCCACAGCCGTGCCATCTAGTGGCTCAGTTCCTGCGCCTCGGTCTCCAGGTTCAACTCTTCACCCGGTTGCAGGCGCGAGCTGTCGGCAGGTCCGGGAACATTGATGACCATAGTCTGCTCGTGCTTGTCCCGCCAGATGCTGACCGAGACCTTGGTAGCTTGAACGTGCATCCCACGCTGCCAGTCTGCCATGTCATGCACGGTCTCATTGTTGACCTTCAGGATGATGTCTCCCGCTTTCAGGCCGGCAGCCGCTGCGGGACTTCCTCCTTCAACCGAGCGCACCAGCACGCCCTGCCCACGGGGCACTCCAAAGAAATCCGACAGTTGCGGACTTAAGCTTTCCACCACCAGCCCGTGACGCGCCGAGAGCACCGTGAAGGATGGAATCTCGAGGTCCGGCGAATAGGCGTGAGGCGGCGGCGGATGGCCCAGCGTGATCGCCGGCATTGCACGGGCATGGGACATCACGTTCCAACTGCCGAGCGTAACCTTCATGTCCTGGCGCTGACCATTGCGGACAATGGTGAGGGTCACGGTTTTTTGCGGCGGAGTGGCGTGGATCAGCCCTTGCAGTTGCTCCGGACCGTCAACCTTCGAGCCGTCGAAGGCAACCACAACGTCATTCTCCTTCAGGCCGGCATGGCAGGCGGGACCGTCCTGATCGACGTAGGTGATGATGGCGCCCACCGGCTCCTGGAGCCTCAGCGCCGACGCCCGCTGCGGTGTGACCGCCGTGATCTGGACCCCGAGGTAGGCGCCGGAATGCGCTTCCGGCCAAGGCTGGCCGGAGGCCGGTTCAGCCATCGCCCGAACCATCATCGCGGCCACAAACAAAGCCACGAAAAAACCTGTATTGCGTATGCGCATAACGTCCAACCCTGAACCTACTGACATTTCCGAAACGCGATTTGCCCAATGGTAGTCCGAATTCGCAACGCCGGACCACCGCCATTGATGGTTCCTTCAGCCGACATCGACCGCGGGCTCCATTGCCCGCCCTGCTTCGTGATGTTCAAGCCCGGGAACTCCGAAGAAATGCCGCCGCCCGCAGCCATATCTGAAGTGGCATGTACCGTCACCGGCAAATTGCCGGCAAAACATACAGCCACGTCTCCCGCCGCGGTGTGGAGAAACGAATCAGTGAAACCATGATTGCCGATGAACTCCACCGTGATCGGCCCCGCTCCAGTTTCTACCTGCGCCCCACGGCCCAACCGGAACAGGGCCACGCTGCCGCCTCCAGTGCTCACCTGCACCGGCCCCGTAGCGCTGCTCACCCGCACGCTACCCCCTTCGGTATGAGCCGTAACCGCACCGTCGATATCTCCCAGATACAAATTGCCCCCGCCGCTCACCACGTGCAGATCACCTTCGCATTTCTGCACCTGAATACTTCCGGCGCCGGTTTGAATTGTAGACGCGCGCGACGAGCCGATATAAACGCGGCCACCGCCCAGGTTAACCTGGGTCAGTCCGCCAACATTGGCCACGCGAACATCCGCCGCACCGCTGGTGAGCGTCAGATCGCTGCCCAGATTCCCGGCTTCGACATTGCCACCGCCGCTGGCAATCTTCACCGGACCCGCCAGATCGTCCAGCTTGATCAGCCCCGCACCCGTCGTCGCTACGATGGTAGCCGCAATCGAGCTAAACGCCAGCGAGCCGCTCCGCGTCTGCACTCTCACCAGGCTAAGGTCGCGCGGCGCCTGCACAATGAATTCGGCCCCGAATCGAGCCAGGGTTTTCTTCCCGGCCCTGCCTTCGATGGAGTCGCTCTCACCAGTCTTGACCGCCGAAACCCGCAATTGCGCGAACTGCTTTCGCGCATCCTTCTCGCTGACCGCATAAGAACGCTTGCGGATGACATACGAAACCCGCGCCGCATTGCCCTGCACCTGCACCGAGCCCAGGTCTGTGGTGACATGCAGCTCGCGGGCCGCAGGCATGGTCCCGGTAATCTCTTCTACCCAGGAGTTGCCCTCACGATAGATTCTGGATTGTTGCGCGCAAACCGGAAGCACCACCACCCCAAGCACCAGCACAGAGGCACACAGGCGCAGAGAGGATTTCTTGATGTTTTTTCCCTCCCGCTGTGTAGCTCGCTGGTGATTTGGTTCTTCCTTAGGTTTGCGCTCGGCCATTTTTCTCTGTGACTCAGTTCCTTCGGGTTTAATCAATGTTCGGCATCGAGGTCAACTCGCGCTGCGACTCGGTGCGGATGTACGGGCTGGGATCTTCCTTGGCCAGTTGCTGGAGTGCCATCCGCACGCTGCTGTCGGCCCGGACCGGCTCCAGTGCATGCAGCGCTCCGCTGCGCACGCCCAGGTTGCTGTCATCCAACAAGGCCTCCAGAACCGCGTTCCGCACCCTGATGTCCTGCTTCACATAAGAGCCCAAACCATCCAGCGCCTTCAGGCGAACTCCCGGGTTACTATCGTAGCGCAAGACATACGTAAGGGCTTCGCGCACTCGCGGGTCGTCGGGCTTGCTGTTCAGCGCATCCACCGAATCCAGCCGCACCCCCGAATTGTTGCTATTGCTCTTGGCCGCGAAGGTCAGCAGCTCTTGAATCTGGGGATCGCTCAGAGATCCTTCCACCGAGTCGGGCACCATACGTTCGTAGTTGATCTTGACCCGGGGGGAATTGGGCTGCCGGTCGATCGAAGTGATGCCGGCGATGGAAGCTTCCTGTGCGGGCAGATGCTGATCGACACGCCCCACGCCCGGTCTCAACACGCTGTACATCGTCCCCAGGCCGCCGCCAAAGCCGACGATCAGCAACACCGCTGCCAGCGCCGGCGAGAACCGGACCTGCCGTAACCACGCCGTAGGATCGAAGGCCAACCGGTGATACCAGGCGCGATTCTGCTGAGTGGTCTCCAGCGCTTCCTGAAGCCGCATCCGGGCCGCCGCCAGAAAGCTCGCCGACGGCTCTTCCACCGGCAATGCGTTCATCTCCGCCTGAAACTCCTGCTGCGCGGCCAACTCCGCGGCGCAGTCCTTGCAGCGCTGAATATGCTGCTCCACCTCATGCCGCGCGTCGTCGGCCAGCTCGTTATAGAGGTACAGGCTAATGTTCTGTTGTACCCAATCGCAATTCATAAGAACTCCTTAGCAGCGACGAGCTTCGAGCTACTAGCCTCGAGCTTGGAGATGCTGATTTTCGGCCTTCGCTCTAACGTCCTCTCCAAGGCCGGATCGAACGCCAATACAACCTACCCGTTGCTCGTAGCCCGCGGCTCGTAGCTCATCTCGCATCCTTCAACGCCGCGCGCAGCTTCTGCGTGCCGCGGAACAGCGTGTTCTTCGCGGTCTCTTCCGTCGTATTCAAAATCTCGCCAATCGTGCGCAGTTTCAATCCCTGATAATGCTTCATCTCGAAGACCATGCGCTCGCGCGGCGTCAGCTTTTTCAGCGCCTTGGCAATTCGCGCGCCCAGTTCGCGCCGCATCAAGTCACGCTCGGGGCTGGCCCCCGAGCGCTGGTCGGCCACTTGCTCCAGCAGATTGTAGGTGCCGCCTTCGGAGTCGGTTGCGATGCCCGAATCTTCCTTGCGCACCTGCCGCTTGCGCAGCAGGTCGAGGCACAAGTTGGTCACGATGCGATAAATCCAGGTGTAGAACGAGCACTCGAAGCGGAAGTTGCCGATGTTCCGGTAGGCCTTCAGGAAGGCTTCCTGGTAAATATCCTGGGCGTCCTGCTCGGAGCGCGTGAGGTGATATGCCAAACGGAGCACTGGCCCATCGTACTGGCGCACCAGTTCCTCGAACGCGGCGTGATTGCCACGCTGTGCTTCGCGGATCAACTCCGTGTCGTTCATGCGGCTCTGGGCCTGCCCCACGCGTACTGCGGACGCTTTGCCCGTCTCCTGCCACGCCTCAGGAGGACGAAGCGCCGGGGTTCTCAATTCGCGCCCTTTGGACGCTCGTTGAGGTGCAAGTCCCGGGCCAACCGTGAGAGGAACTGCTACCGCTTCGGCCGGCATCTTTGGTTTCTACCTGCTCTGTAATTGGCAAGCCAATTCTCGTGCCTGCAACTAGATAGACGGGCGCAGGGAGAAACCGTGAGCGAATTATAGACCGTTCTTCCAGTCCTTACGTCAGAAGACGTTCGCCGGTTCAGGATGCGGGGTTACTACTCGGGTTTCTTGCGGGTGGCAGCTGGCACTTAGCTTCTAGCCTTTGGCTCTTAGCTCTTGGCGGCCATTCAGAAGCACCCTCAGAGACTCTTGTGACGCCCAAACCCCTCTCCCAAGGAGGTTTGGCTAAGTGCTGGGTGCTAACTGCCACGTGCTAAGTGCGAGCTGCCTACAGCAATTGACGGGAATTTCTTAGCTAAGTAAACTTAGCTAATGAGCTACACAGTCCATCAGGCCAAGACCAACCTCTCGCGGCTGATCAAGGAAGCCCAGAGCGGAAAGGAAGTAGTCATCACGCGCGGCAAGGATCCCGTTGCCAAGATCGTGCCGATCACAAGCGCGGCCAAGAAGCGCGTGCCTGGTAGCATGAAGGGCTTAATCTGGTCCGCTCCTGACGCATTCGACCCGCTCACCGATGAAGAGATGCGTGAGCTGGGATTCGAATGATCTCGCTTCTCGACACAAATGCCCTCTACTGGTGGCTGAATGATCCTGGCAAACTGAGTGCTGACGCGAAGGGTGCCATAGCGAGCAGGTCGAATGCGGTAGTGGTGTCGGCTGTCGTCCCTTGGGAACTGGCCATCAAAACGAACCTCGCCAAGATCGAGGGCCAAACCCTTCTTGCGATTTGGGACGCAAAGCTTGCGGAAGAAGGGTTTTCCGAATTGCCTATCGATTCCGGCCACGCGATCCGGGCCGGTCTGTTGCCCCGACATCACAACGATCCCTTCGACCGCATGTTGGCGGCGCAGGCGCAAGCGACCGGCTGGCCGATTATCAGCGCCGATCCCGTCTTTGAGATGTATGGAGTGCGACGGATCTGGTGAGTAGACGTTGAAAGGCGCACTCCATAGCGCGCCCCTTCAATCGAGTGTCTTAAGCTTCGGCGCCGCTCTCTTCGCCCGCAGCTGCACCGGCCTCTTCCGCAACCGCATCCTTCTGGACCGTCACCTTCACCGGCACAATCACGTCGCGATGCAGCTTGATCAGCACGTTGAAATCACCCACGTGTTTCAGCGGCTCTTCCAGCAGGATCTTGCGGCGATCGATGTCGAAGCCCTTGTGCTCGAGCTCGCGCGCGATGTCGGCCGAGGTGACGGAACCGAATAGCTGGTCATGGTCACCCGACTTGCGGGTGAAGCTCAGCTCGACGCTGGCCAGTTGTTTGCCCAGTGCTTCGGCATTGCCCTTCTCGTGAGCCAGGCGCCGCACCGCGGAAGCCTTCATCTGCTCGATGACGGCGCGATTGGCCGGCGTAGCTTCAATCGCCAGCTTCTTGGGCAGAAGATAGTTGCGGCCATACCCCTCGGCCACTTTAACCACGTCGCCGCGTGAGCCCAGCTTGGATACATCTTCCTTCAGAATAACTTCCATTGTTCGAAACTCCGTCCGGGCTCGGGGCGATGCCCCTCGTCCCTGGTGTCGTCCCTGAAGGGACTCAGATCTTCCTGGCCTGCATACCCAGGGCTTACGCCCTGGGCCAGATTAATTTCGCCCTCCGGGCTCGCACCACCGATCAGCGGGAAATGCTCGCGCACTTCCAAGCTGACAACTGTCTCTTACCGTCCGCCAAACGGCAGCAGTGCGATATTGCGCGCCTGCTTGATAGCCTCGCTCAGGCGGCGCTGATGCGGCGTGCATACCCCGGTCAGGCGGCGGGGAACGATCTTGCCGCTCTCCGCTACGAACTGCGACAGCAGACGCACGTCCTTGTAGTTGATACCGTCGATCTTCTCGACACAGAACTTGCAAACTTTCTTGCGCCGGAAAAACTTTCGCCCGCCTTCGCGTGGTCCCCCAGGACCGCCGCCGGGACGCGGTCCGCTGCGCGGTCCACGCGGACCACCTTCGCGCGGGCCACTGTCACTGCGCTGCGCCGGGGCGTCGCTGGTTGCCGGACCCGCTGTCTTCGTTGCTTCGTCTGCCATGATTCTCCTTCAACGCCTCGCTGTGCGAGGCCTCATCTTCCCACTGTTCCAATGTTTGGCAAATCCCTGGTTACGCCCCGACGGGCGCCGCTTCGCCACCTTCCGCCGGAGCGGCCTCGGGCGTCTCTTCCGGCACGGCTACGGCGCTTTCGGCGGCAGCGGCGGCCTCGGCAGCAGCTGCAGCACGTGTGCCTCTGCCGCGGACCTTGGTGTCGCGAATGGCCTTGATCTTGGCCAGCCGCTTCTGCTCCTCGTCCACCCGCACCGTGATGAACTTGATCACCGGTTCGGTCACGCGCAGCCGGCGCTCCACTTCTTTCACCATGCCGCCTTCACCTTCCAGCACCATCAGCATGTAAATGCCGTCGTGGAACTTGCGCACCACGTAAGCCAGCCGGCGTTTGCCCATGCGCTCTACACTCTTCACCGCCCCACCCGCGTTGCCCACTTGCGTCTCCAGGCCGGAGATCAGCTTGTCCTGCTCCTCTTCCGGCATGTCGGGGCGAACGATGAACATCAATTCGTAAGTACGTTGCATTGTTTCTCCTAAGCAACTAGCAACTAGCAGCTAGCTCAAAACTCTTATCGAATATTGCCTGTGAACTAATGGCTAGCCGCTAGTTGCTAGTCGCTAGTTGCTTCTTCCTTGCGATTAAACCGATTCATCGCTGCCTGTAAGCCGTCAGCAAGGATCACTCGTACCGCTTCAGCCGCCTGGTCCAGCACCTCGTCCACCGCCGGCATCTGCGCTTTCTTGAACTGTGACAGCACATACTTCGCGCCATCGCCGACGGGATAATCCGGTCCAATTCCCATCCGGACACGGGTGATTTCCTGCGTCCCTAGCGCGGCAATCACCGACTCCACGCCATTGTGCCCCGCTGATCGGCCCCGCGGCCGCACTCGCAACGAACCAAACGGCAGGTCCAGCTCGTCATAGAGCAGCACAACATCTTCCGCGGGCTGCGCCTGGTACTCACGTACCAGCTCGCCCACCGACTGCCCGCTCAGGTTCATATAGGTTTCCGGCTTGGCCAGCACGACTTCGTGTCCGGCGATACGCGTCCGCGCCGTTTGCGCGCGGCAGTGGCGATTATTCACTCGCACGCCGCACTGCTCGGCGATGCGGTCCACCGCCAGGAAACCCATATTGTGCGGCGTGAACTGGTATTCGATGCCCGGATTGCCGAGCCCGACGATCAGCTTCACCGCCGTTACTTCTTCTTCTCGGCCTTCTCGGCCTTTTCCGGCTTGCCTGCCTTGTCGCCTTCGGCAGCTTCGCCCTCTGCGTCCTGCTTGCCCTTCTTGATGACTTCGGGCTCGGCAGCAGCCGCGGCGCCTTCCACGGCACCCTCGGCGGGAACCGCTTCCACAACTTCCTTCACCGCCACCACGTGCGCTACTGGCTGGTTCTCCTCCGTCATGAACTTGAGCTTGTCTCCACGCGGCAAATCAGAAACGCGGATCACCTCGCCAAACTCCAGCTTGCTGACGTCCACATCGATGTGCCCGGGAATATCGGCCGGCAAACATTCGATCTCGACTTCGCGCAGCAGCAGTTCAAGGATGCCGCCCCCAACCTTCACTCCGGGCGCTTCGCCCTTCAGCAGGATGGGCACGCTAACCTGCAACACCTTGTCCATCGCGATGCGCTTCAGGTCGACATGCAGCAGCGCGCTCTTGATGGGCTCGTACTGCCAGTCCACGATCATCACCTTGGCGGTATTGCCGTCGAGGCTGAGATCGAAAATCGAGTTGTGGCCCTGCTCCGAATTCAGGATGCGCCTCATCTGTTTGGGATCGACGGCAATGGGCTGCGAATCTTGTCCCGCACCGTAGACTACGGCGGGAATCAGGCCGCTCTGGCGCAGACGGCGCGCATCGTTCTTGCCGCCGCCCTGTCTCGCTTTGGCTTCTACGTTCTTCTCTGCTGTTGCTGTAGCCATAATCTCGTTTCCTTTACAAAAACAGTCTGCTGACTGAAGTCTCTTCGTGTATCGACTGAATGGCGCGTCCGATGAGCCCGGCAATCGACAGCACCTTGATCTTCGGCTCGTTGCGCCCCGCCTCAGTCAGCGGGATGGTGTTGGTCACAACCACTTCGGCCAACCCCGATTGCGAAATCCGTTCAATGGCCGGCCCCGACAGCACGGCGTGAGTGGCGCAGGCATAGACCTCGCGCGCCCCCGCATCCAGCAAGGCCTGGCAGGTCTTTACCAGCGTCCCCGCGGTGTCGATGATGTCGTCGAGGATGAGACAGGTGCGGCCCTTCACATCACCGATCACGTGCATCACCTCGGTCACATCCATCTCCACCCGGCGCTTGTCCACGATCGCCAGCGCCGAATCCATCTTCTTGGCGAAGAACCTCGCCCGCTCCACGCCGCCCGCGTCCGGCGAAACCACGGTCAAATCCGGAAACTGCTTCTTCCGGAAATGGTCTACCAACACCGGCGACGCGAACAGATGGTCCACCGGAATGTTGAAAAATCCCTGGATCTGCGGCGCGTGCAGATCGACGACTAACGCGCGATCGGCGCCTGCCGTCGTCAGCAAATCCGCCACCAGCTTCGACGAAATTGGTACCCGCGGCTTGTCCTTGCGGTCCTGCCGCGCATAACCAAAGTACGGAATCACTACCGTGATGCGGCGCGCCGAGGCGCGCTTCAGCGCATCGATCAGCAACAGCAACTGCATCAGGTGTACGTCTACCGGATCGCAGGTCGGCTGCACCATGAAGACATCGGCGCCGCGCACGTTCTCCTCGATCTGCACATAGGTCTCGCCGTCGGAGAACTTGCTGATGCAAGCCTTGCCGATGGGCAGCTCGAGGAAATTACAAATGTCCTTGGCCAGCGCATCGTTTGCCGTGCCGGAGAATATCTTCCACTTGTCGTCCTGGCGCGCCCTCACCGGCTTGCGCTCCGACAATGGCCTTTGTTGTGCCACCGGTGCCTTGCCGCCATCACCTGGCGCCACCGCCGCAGGAACTGCACTCGTCTTGGTTGCTGCGTCCATCGCATCTATACCCCGCGTGACCTGGTTTGGTTACATGCTGGGTCCGGAAAAAGCCAGCTGTCAGCTACATCTTGAAACTCGAAACTGGCACTTAAAACTTTCTGACAACTGACCACTAGCCACTGACAACTGAATTCTGGCTGGGCGGCTAGGATTCGAACCTAGACAAAGTGCTCCAAAGGCACTTGACCTACCATTAGTCGACCGCCCAGTTTAGCTGCGAGCTACGAGCCGCGAGCAACTAGCTAAAACAGCCGAGTGCCTAAACCCATCCTGCCCGATGAACCCGAGTCGGCTGCGTCACTCGCTCGAAGCTGGCGGCTCGAAGTTCGCAGCTTCCGCCGCCTTCCAATACTCATCCCGGGTCAGCGTCGTCGTCGCAATGGCCGTATGTCCCGCGGCTCTCATGTGCGCCACTGCAGCGCCTGCTTCGTCCGCGGACGCGAACAAACCATACAACGTAGAGCCAGAGCCCGACAACGATGCATACTGCGCGCCTGCGCGCTGCAACAGCTCTTTTACCTCACGCAACTCGGGATACTCAGGAAAGACGACGCGTTCGAAGTCGTTCTCGATCCCGGTTCGGACGAGGTCGAGAAGCGGCGTCTCGGCCCGGTCCCCGCCAAATGCGGGAACACCGGATGCAGGTCTCGCCTGCGGAAAACTCTCATTCAGCCAGGCAAACACACTCTCGCTGAACTTGTTTATTGTACCTGCGCCGCCAGTGCGGGTCAATGCAGCCGCGGACTTGGCGGTCGGGCGGGCAAGTGGCGCGTCTGCGCTGGCGATCAGTGCGTCCCACTGCGCGAAAGCCTCGGGCGTCGAGACCCCAATCGGCGGCGTGACCACAACTACGTGAACGACCGGCAGATCAGGAAGAGGTGAAACCCCTTCGCCGCGACCGACTCCGAGGACTGTTCCTCCAATGAGAAACAGCGGCAGGTCGCTGCCCACCTCAGCCGCGATGCGGAGTTTGTCCGCCATGTCAAGCTGCACTCCCAGAGCGCGCTCCAAGCCAAGCATCGCCGCGACGGCATTCGACGAAGCTGCCCCCATCCCTCCCTGCACCGGAAGGTGCTTTTCGATCTCGATGACAACCCTCACGGGTATCGATATCCCGAGACTTGGATTTTCCTCCAAGCCTGGGTTTATCTCTCGACCTGGGTTTATCTCTCGACCTGGGTTTATCGTCTGACTTAGGTTTTGAAAGGGCACGGCTTTAGCCGTGCCGGAAACCATTCTTTTTTTGTTGTCATCACGAGCGGGCTTCAGCCCGCGAGGGATCTGCTTTTCGACCAACCGCAACACCCGCTCCGCGACTTTGTAGCAAGTGTTCGATTCATCCAGCGGCACGCGCGGATCACCGCAACGAATCTCGATGCCGGAGCCAGGCTGCACTTCGACGTGCACTACATCATGCAGCGCCAGCGTCTGATAGATGGTGCGCAGCTCGTGAAAGCCATCGGGCCGCACCGCGCCGATCTTCAGTCCGAAATTGATCTTCGCGAACGAAGGAATTGAGATCATGAGGCAGTGACCAGTGCTATGTTGTCGGGCGCTCGCCCAGTGTAGCAACCTCGCTTGCCGGGCAGCTTGACCTGATGGATTGTCTTGTACGGTCTATACTCAACATATATACTATCGTCTGGAGGCCGCGATGACGCAGAAGGCCAAGTTGTTTCGCAATGGCAACAGCCAGGCCGTTCGCCTGCCGCGAGAGTTCCGCTTCAAAGGCGATCAAGTCCGGATTCGCAAAGAGGGTGACGCGGTCGTTCTAGAGCCGCTCGTCACCGATGTTAAGGAGTGGTTGAGCGATATTTGGCGTCAGCCCTTATCGAAGGACTTTATGGCCGACGGACGAGAGCAACCCCCGGCTCCCGAGGGAAAGGTGTTCGAATGAAATGTCTGCTCGATACCAGCACCTGCATCGCCTTGCTGCGCGACAACTCCGAACCGGTGGCCAAGCGATTTACGCAGACCATCGCGCGGGACAACTCTGTTTACATTTCGTCATTAGTGCTATTCGAGCTTTGGTACGGAGCGTACAGGAGCTCGCGTCCGGACGAAAATGCGAGCACTTTGCTGAAATTCCTGCGCGGCCCAATCGAAGTCTTGCCGTTTGCTGACGATGATGCTCGCTCTGCGGGTGACATCAGAGCGGAATTGGCGCGGACGGGAAAGACCATCGGCTCGTACGATACGCTCATCGCCGGCCAGTGCATAAATAGGAGTCTTACGGTTGTGACCTCCAACTTGTCGGAGTTTCAGAGGGTGAAAGGGCTGCACTGCGAGGCTTGGGCGAGATAATCTTACAGTTTTCGCGCCGCCACTACCCGCGGAATCCCTTGCAAATCCGGTACGGCGCGCACATCCTCCCACATTGTGGGACTAAGCAAATTGACCACGGCGTCGCGCATCGAATAACCAATCTCTATTGCCAGCCAGCCGCCGGATTTCAGGGCGCGGTGCGCTTGTTCGACCAGCGGTCCAATCACATCCAATCCCTGCTTGCCCGCGAAGACCGCGACCCGCGGCTCGAAGTCGCGCACCGACTTCTGCACCTTGTCCGCCTCACCGAATCCGACATAGGGCGGGTTGCTGACCACGAAGTCGAAGTCATGAACGTTGGCCAGGGCTTGCAGAACATCGCTCTGCATGAAGCGGACCCGTCCATCGAGTCGCAGCCGTGCGGCGTTGGCGCGAGCGATCTCCAGCGCCTCTGCTGAGACATCGACGGCGTAGACTTCAGCGCCCGTCAGCTCGTGCGCAAGGGCCAGCGCAACACACCCCGAGCCGGTACCAACATCCACCAGCTTGGGTTGCGAGATGCCGCGCGCCAGCTCCAGCACGGTCTCGACCAGATGCTCTGTCTCCGGACGCGGGATGAGGACCGCCGGCGAGACCACGAAGTCCAGTCCCCAGAACTCCTGATGTCCGGTGATGTACTGTGATGGCATGCCCATCGCTCGCTGGGCAAGAACTTCGTCGTAGCGGGCTTCGTCTTTGGCAGTGAGTTCGCGCTCGGAATGCGCGTACAGATAGGCGCGATTGACGCCGAGGACAAACATCAGCAGGACCTCGGCATTCATTCGCGGCGAGCCTATGTCGGCCGCTTCCAGACGCTCGATTGCCGACGAAAGGGCTTGCTTCAGTTGCATGGGCTCAACGCAACGATGCCGCGTCAGTAGAACATCCGAAAGGGTGGAAGGGCGCGGCTTCAGCCGTGCCGTTAAGCTCGCACCTCGAAATGCGCTTCAGCCCCCGCTACCGTGGCTAAAGCCATTCACGGGAGCGACCGACTCTGCCGGGCTAAAGTCTGGCGCTTCCACCGCTCTGGCCGAGTCTTACGCCGCGCCCGCCTCGTCCCCTTTTAGCTTCTCCGACTGGTAGTGCGTAATCAGCGCATCGATCATCGGCTGGATACGCCCATCCATGAACTCCGGCAGTTGATGAGCGGTGAAGCCGATGCGATGGTCAGTAACGCGATTCTGCGGGAAGTTGTAAGTGCGAATTTTCTCGCTGCGATCGCCGCTGCCCACCATGGCCTTGCGCTCCTTGGCCAGCGCCGCCTGCTGCTTCTGCTGCTCCATCTCGTAGAGGCGGGCGCGCAGCACCCGCATTCCTTTCTCACGGTTCTTGATCTGCGACTTCTCGTCCTGGCAGCTGACCACAGTGTTGGTTGGCAGGTGCGTGATGCGCACCGCGGAGTACGTGGTGTTCACCGACTGGCCGCCCGGCCCGGACGAGCAGAAGGTATCGATGCGAATGTCCTTGGCCTCGATCTTGATGTCCACATCTTCGGCCTCGGGCAGTACCGCGACGGTCACGGCCGAGGTGTGTACGCGCCCCTGGGTCTCCGTCTCCGGCACGCGCTGCACCCGGTGCACCCCGCTCTCGTACTTCAGCCGCGAGTAAACTCGCTGGCCTTCGATAATGGCGATCACTTCCTTCAACCCGCCCACACTCGAGTCCGAAGTGGAGAGCACTTCCACCTTCCAGCGATTGCCTTCGGCGTAGCGCGTGTACATGCGGAAGATCTCAGCGGCGAAGAGTGTAGCCTCGTCGCCGCCCGTGCCGGCGCGGATTTCCAGGATCACGTTCTTCTCGTCGTTGGGGTCTTTAGGCAGAAGCAGGACCTTCAGCTCTTCTTCCACCTGCGCCAGCCGCTCCTCCAGCTTCTTCATCTCCTCGCTGGCATAGGCCAGCATCTCGGGATCGGTTTCGTCAGCGGCCAGTACTTTGCTCTCCTCGATGCCGCGCGTCAGGTCCTTGTACTCGCGATACTTCTCGACAACGGGTTGCAATTCGCTGTGCGCCTTGGCGGTCTTCTGGTAGCGCTGCGAGTCGGAGACGATGTCCGGCGAAGCCAGGGCGGCATTCAGCTCTTCGTATTTGCTTTCGATGTGCTCTATGCGTTCAAACATGGGATCAACTCTATTGTACGGAAGTGTTGGGAGAGCCGGGTTGAGCCCGGCGCACCGTGCGTTCTTTTTGTCATCACGAGGAGGCCTTCAGGCCGACGAGGGATCTGCTCTTCGTGGCGGGGAAGAAAAAGCAGATCCCTCGCGAGCTTAAGCTCGCTCGTGATGACAAAAAACGAAAGGGCACCTGGCCGAGACTGATGTCAGCCGTAAATGCGGCGCTAAAGCGTCGCCCTGCTCAACCAAACCGAATGGGAATCGCACTTTTCGCGGCGGGGGCCGCTAGGCAATCACCAACTCACCGCCGCGCTGTTTTTCCAGCTCCATCGCCTCATTGAGGGCGGCAATGGCGGTTTCCACCTGATCGTCCGCGGGAGGCTGCGTGGTGATGCGCTGTAGCCATAGTCCGGGCTTGGTCAGCACGGCGAACAGCGACGATCCGTGGGTGGCGGCAAAGCGGATCAACTCATAAGAAACGGCCGCGATCACCGGCAGCAGCGCGATGCGCGAAGCAAAGCGCGCCCAGAAAGTCGTTGCCGGGACCAGCATATAGGTGAACATGGCGATCAGCATCACCGTCATCAGGAAACTGGTGCCGCACCGCGGATGAAACGTAGTGTACTGCTGCGCGTTGTTCACCGTCAGCGGATCGTTGGCCTCGAAGGCGAACACCGTCTTGTGCTCGGCTCCGTGATACTGATACACCCGCCGGATGTCAGCCCACAGGGAAATGCCCCAGATGAACAGAAGGAAGAGCGAAATGCGAATAACGCCATCCACCACGTTAAACAGGATCTGGTTGCCGAACACCGGATAGTGGTTCTTCAACTTAGTGGCCGCCAGCAGCGGCACGAACTTGTACATGAAGATGAAGAACCCAAGCGACAGGATGAGATTGACGGCAATCACCCAGCTGCTGATTTCGGCCTTCTTCTCTTCCTTCGGCGCCAGCTCACCCAGAGCGATATCGGCCGAATAACGCAGGGCGCGGAAGCCAAGCGTCATCGCCTGCCCCAGCGTCATGATGCCCCGCAGAAACGGCCACGCCATCCACTTGTGCTTGTCGGAGAGCTTTTCCAGCGGCTCGGAGTGCGTCGCCAGGGTGCCGTCGGGACGGCGAATGCAGATGCCCCAGGCGTGCGGCGAGCGCATCATAACGCCTTCCAGCACGGCCTGGCCGCCGACCAGGGTGGTTTCCTCCCCGCTCTCCAGAGCTGGGAGAAGTTGGACGGCCACTAAGAACCGCAGATGGCGAAGCAATCGACTCATAGAGATTGGATGTTCCTCGAAGGGGTACGACGCACAATCGCGCTAGGTAAGGGTAAGCAGGCGGGCTGACGATGTCAATCCGTCCTGATAAACAGCCATCGGAAAGCTGGCGGCTGCGCTCCGGCGGATACGCGCGATCGCGTTCCTACCATTGCGGGATTAGCGGTAAAAACGCTATAATTTATGTTGCTTCAGCCAGCCCGGCAATCATCTGGAGAAATCATGGCACAAATTTGCGAAGTCTGCGGCAAAGGTCCGCAATTTGGAAACAATATCAGTCACGCGCACAACGTCCAGCGGCGGCGCTGGAATGTCAACCTGCGGCCCGTGCGCGCCAAAGTTCCGGGCGGCAGCCGGCGTATGCGCGTCTGCGCCAGTTGTCTGCGCAGCGGTAAAGTTACCAAGGCTTAGTCTCCGCACACCGTATTTTGCCATCCCTCTCCGCGGCGGAGAGGGATTTCCGTTTTCCGGATGGCAGACGGCACGGGATTGAAAGCGCCATCACCGGGTCAGGCAATTTGCAGCTGCGAACGCATCTTTTCAGCTAACTCACGCACCGCTCGGAGCTTCTCCTCGACGTCGGGAGAGATGGTTTTCTGCCGCAGCGCCAGCTCGGAGTTCAGCAGGATGCCCGTCACCTGGCTGCGCAGCTGGTTGCGCAGCACTTGCTCGGCAGTGCGCGTTGCCAGCAGCTTTTCCTTCTCGGCTCGCCGCAAAGCCACCTGCACCTCGCGCACCACGCGTTCGTTGCTGTGTAACGCCAGATTGACGTGCAGCGGTATGGCGATGCCGCAACGGTTCAACAGAGTGTCGAGGGCGCGAAAGTCGGATTCCAGCATCGACTGATCGATCGCCAGGCCGTCGTATTCCGCTGCTTGCATTTTTGTCACCGCCTGCGGCACCGTGCTTGCCAGGTGGGTCTTGTGACCCGTTCCCTGTTCCAGCGCCGCGGCGCATTCCTTCGCCCGAGATGATGTGGTCAACAACAGAATCATAATTTTCCCCTTACTCCGCTGGCGAGGGCACACTTCAGCTGTCCGACTCGCTGCGGTGCTTGTCAGTTTCAACTGCCCCAGCCCGGCGATCCTTGGCATCCGGCAGCCGCCAACGTCAGGTCCAGGAAAACTGCTTTTTATCTTCCTGAACCTGCGGCGCATGCCCAAAGAACGTCAAAGGGCCGACCCGTATTCTTTCAGTTTGCGATACAGCGTGGTTTTACCGATGCCCAGGCGGCGAGCCGCTTCCAGCTTGTCGCCGTCCAGCACCTGTATGGCGTGCAGAATAGCTTGTTTCTCCAATTCCTCCAGCGGGGTAATGGCAGCCGCATCCGCCGCTCCCTCAGGCGCAGCCATGAGGGCCTCAGCATCACGCATCTGCGTCGGCAAATCGGCCACGTGAATGATGGGCAGGGAGCAGGTGGTACAGGCCCGCTCAACACAATTCTCCAGCTCGCGGACATTGCCCGGCCAGTCGTAATTGAGCATCAGCCGCAAGGCATCGTCACCCACTACATGCTTGCTGCCGGCTACGGTTCCGTTGATCCGCTCCAGCGCATGTCCAATCAGCAACGGGATGTCCTGCTTGCGCTCCCGCAGCGGAGGAATCCGCAGGGTCAGCACATTGAGCCTGAAGTATAGATCGCGGCGGAAGGTCCCCTGGCTTACGGCCGCGTCCAGATCGCGATTGGTGGCGGCCAGGATCCGAACGTTAATCGGCATTGCCCGGGTCCCGCCAACCGGCCGGATTTCCTTTTCCTGAATGGCCCGCAACAGCTTGGCTTGCAGGTCCACGGGCAGTTCGCCAACCTCGTCCAGGAAGACGGTGCCGCCCTCGGCGGTGGCCAGCAGACCCTCCTTCGACCGCACTGCCCCGGTAAACGCCCCGCGCACATAGCCAAAAAGCTCGCTTTCGATCAAGGTCGGAACCAGGGAGCCACAATCCACCGGAATGAACGGCTTGTCCTTGTAAGGGCCGGCATAGTGTATCGAGCGTGCCACCAGCTCCTTCCCCGTGCCGCTCTCCCCCAGAATCAGCACCGGATGCCGGCTGTGCGCCGCCTTGGCAATAATGCGATACAGCTTCTCCATCTCCGGGGACTGTCCTACCAGGGGACCAAAGCCCTGTTTCGACCGCAACTGCTCCCGCAGCAGGCGGTTCTCGGTGGCGAGCTTAAGGTGGTTGGTTACTCGTTCCAGTTCCAGGCGCAGCTCGTCAAAATTAAACGGCTTGGTGATGTAGTCGTAGGCGCCAAGCTTCATGGCCTGAACGGCCGACTGCACGGTGGCAAAACCAGTCATCACGATGATGACCGCTTCCGGCATCCGCTGCTTGATCTCGCGCAGAATCTCCAGACCGTTTCCGCCCGGCAGTCGCAGGTCGAGCAAGACGACATCAGGATGGGCGGCGTCCAGAATATGGCAGGCCTCGTCCCGAGATTCAGCCACTTGGGTGCTGAATCCCAAGGAACGGGCTACGTCCCGGCAACACTCCCGTACCGACCGATCATCTTCCACAATCAGCAGGTTCAACAAGTTTGTCTCAGACGTTGGCTCGCTTACGGGAACTGCTTCTGCTGCGATCACGTGACTCGCCTCCTGTCCAGCCTTGCCCAGGCGCTGGCGCCTGATTTTCAGCGCTGGTCCATCATCCCTTTTTGGGAAAACGCCGCCTAGTGCGTGGGTCACAATCGCCTGTGAGGTCAGGCACGGCGTCCCCTATCCGGTTGCCGGGCAGTCTGCCCGACCCCCAGCTTCGTGCAGTTCCGAGCTCCTCGCCGGGCACGTCCCCGCCCCCGGGACAGACGACACGCCGCATGAGCTGTTTCAGCAGTGCACCACCTCGCTGCGCGTTGCGCTCGACCTCGTGAACGGAGCGCTTCAAATGGCTGTAAGGCGGCAGCTTCCACCCCAGCACCTGGGCATTCATCAGTATTCCGGTTACCACGTTGGAGAGCTCATGTAACAGGTCTTCACAATCACTGCATTGCAGTAACACGGGGCGCGCCATCTCTGAAGCGCGCCCCGTGCTGTCACCGCGGGATTGCCCGTTCGCTTCGCGTTGCGTGCAACTTCCAGATGGGTTCTTAACCGCTTCCGCTGCGTTACGGATCGCACGCTGCTCATGGTCAAAGTGGAGTACGCCGCCTTCAACCGTGCGAGCCTCGACAGTGGTGGCAAGCCACGAACCTCCGGGTTCAGGCTGCACAAGATGCTGCGATTTCCTGGCGTTTGGCTTCATGGTCGCAACTGCACTCTCTTCCAACTCGTCCTACAAAGAAGCATCCCACATACCAAACTGTGCAGCACCGCTCCGGACTCATTCGAGAGGAGTTATGCAAATCCAACCCAACCTCGAAATCTCTCTCTCATTCCATTTTGAAACTCACACTCCGCCGATTGCCCGTGACCCCAAGCGCGATAGGGACTTACGATCATTCCCACATCTGCAAGCTCCTCTCCCTCCCTCCCATATCGGGACAACCTCCGGCTGCTCTCGCTCCCATTGCCTTGCGCAAACAGCAAAAAAAAGAGGGGGATTTAGGATCCCCCTCGTCATGCTGATTTGTTTGGGTTGTCGGCTACTGACGGTTCGTAGTAGCACTCGCCGAGCCTATGTGCGCGGTCTCCGGGGAAGGTGTGCTCTCTCCGCCGAGTTGCAGCAACAATCCGTTATACGACGATGCGGCCAGCAACCTGCCTTGATAGTCCAACGCCGTCTTTATCGAAACTCCAGCCTCCGGCGTGCGCTGCCAGTTCTGGCCGCCGTCTTTGCTTTCAAACACTCCATGCGTACCCAACGCTGTAGCCAACAGCCGTTGCGTGGCCGGGTCATAGCGCACCGCAAAAACATTGCGCGCCGGCAGGCCCCCGAGGACGTGCTCCCATGTTTTGCCGCCATCGGTCGAGTGCAAGGCGCCCTCGCGGGTTGCCAACCACAACGATCCGTCCGAAACCGCTGTCAGATTGTAAAGTCCGGTCACATACTGGGGCAGGCTGATCTCGCTCCACGACTTGCCTTCGTCATGCGAGAAAAACCCTCGTTTGGGGGCGATCAGGCTCAGCGTTCCGTCGGCAAAACGGCTCACCGCGATGAAATCGCTTTCGCCCTCGACGATGCCCCCGTACCACTTGCGGCCATGATCGACGCTCACGAAGAGACCATCATTGGTCGCCGCATACCAGGCGTTGCCAGCCATGTCGAAGGCCCGAATCCGAGGCGTGCTGTCCAACGCGATTGCATGTTCCGGCGGGGCCGTTTTGCGCGAGACCGCGGTGCGTTGGGAGTGCGCCGCCCCAGCCGACTTAGTTGTTTTCGGAGTCGGGGCTGGGCTGGCGGTCTCGTGCTGCTCCGGCAGTGCTCCGCGAATCATTGCCGCAGGCTGCCATTCGCCCTTCAGCGAAGTTAAATAATAAACTCCATGATTGGTTCCAGCAAAGATCGTGCCGTCCTCACTCTGCTGCAGACTTAAAATATCCCGCTCGTCGAGGCCGCGATTCGACTGCCTCCAGTTGGCGCCTCCGTCGTCGGAGATGAAGAACCCGCCCAGGTCCTTGTCGTTGACCACCCCCACGTAGATCCGGTTGGGATCTTTATTATCGATCACCACCCCACCTACAACGCGGTGAGCAAATCCCCGGTTGGAGGTCTGATAGTGTGCAAAGCCGTCGCTGCTGGCCAGCACGCCGCCCCGATCGGTCGCCACCAGCACGTGGTCGGGATTCTGCGGATCCATCAGAACATCATTGACGATCACCGAGTCATCCGTAACCAGTTTCCACTTGTCGCCGCCGTCCACCGTCTTCCACAAGCCGCCGGTAGTTCCCGCATAAACGATGGAGGACCGTTGCGGGTCCTGTTTCAACACCCGGGTGCGCATTGCCCAATGCGGCAACGCGAGAGAGAGACGATGGAAATACTCGGCCTTGTTCAGGCTCTTGTACATTCCGGAGCAGGCGCTGGCATAAACCGTCTCGGGATTTCTCGGATCGACGATGATGCTGAACATGTCCGAGTCGAACGCAATACCCTTGCTGATGCTATGCCAGCTGGCGCCCCCATCCTCGGTCTTCCATGGCAAGTGCCAGGTCCCGGCATAGATGATGTCGGGATTCTGAGGATCGATGGCCAGCGACTCGATGTTCTTGATTTCCGCGTGGTTTTCTGGCGAAATCCGCTCCCAGGTTTGGCCCCCGTTGCGGGAACGGAAGACCCCGTCCAGCGCTCCGAGTATCAGGAGGTTGGAATCGCTCGGCGCCATGGCGAGCGCGCGAATCGACTTGCCGTGGACGCCCGGCAGAGCGCGCCAGGTACGGCCACCGTCATCGGAGCGGAATACATCGCCTTCATCGTTATGGTAGAGGCTCCAGGCCGCGACGTAGATGGTTGCCGGATGGGCGGGATCGAAGATGATGTGATCCAACACATAATCGTCTCCTTGTCCCAGATGGGCGAACAGCGCCCAGGAGGCGCCGCCATCCTGCGAAAGAAACATTTGTCCCGCACTCGTGCCCAACAGTATGTGGCTTGGGTTCGCTGGATCGTACGCCAGACTGCGCACGTCTCCGCCCTCTGGACCAATCAGCCGCCAGTCCGAAGCGATTGCCATTACGCACGCAAGGAAGACCCCGCAAGAAACAATCTTTATCAAAGCAGAAATGGTTTTGTTCATGGTCCTTCGCAAATTCTAAGAGTCAGAGTTGCCGGTTTTTCCTAAGGATAAACCAGCCCGCGGGATCGTGCATTGAGGAAAAATCCGAAGTACCAGCAACGTTATCCAATCCATCCAAATTGGAACCGTTGGACCACCCCGGACCCGGCCACGGTTACTACGGCTGCCGCTCCGGCACGCTGCCGCTGCAATACGTCCATGCGGCCCTTGATGACGGAAAAAAGCCGGTGAGGGCCGCTTGGCTCCCACCGGCAACAGAGTTCCAATCGAGGAACGTGGTTACTGCTGAGGAGCGGCAGCCGCCGCGCCTGGAGCAGCTTTCTTATGATGAGGCATCGGAGCCGCCTTCTTGGGTTTCGGATAGGCGTTCTCGCTCGGCTTCACCACCGACTCATCCACCGGCGTCGTGTTCTGCAGATCGGCGCACGCATTCTCATCCCCGCCTTGCGGGACCCAGATGATATCGGCCACCTTCTGCTGTCCGGTGCCCTGGCGGACTTCAACCCGGCTCGGGTCGATGCCCTGCTGCTGCACCAGATACGCCTTGGCATTCACCGCACGCTGCGCCGCCAGATTCATCGGATGACGCTTCTTGCCCGTCCCCTCCATCGGCGCCTTCTCGCCATCGGCGTAGCCGACGATGACGATCTTCGCGTTCGGATCGTTCTTCAGTTTGCTGGCCACGTCGTCCAGAATGGCCTTGGCAGTGTTATCCACGCGCCACGGACGTTTCAAATCCGGGAACTGGATGGAGTTGATCTTGCTGCACGTCGGTGGCGGCGGCGGAACTTCCACGTTCACCGAACACGTGCCGTTGCCGGTCAGGTTGCGCCCATCCGTCGCGGTGACGGTCACACTCACAGGACCTGCACCCAAGCCAGCCGTATCCAGAGTGGCAGTCGTGCCGGTGCCGCTGATGCGGCCAGCGGTCGCGGTGTAGGAATAGCCAGTGATCTGGGCGTTGTCCGGGCTGGACGCCGAAGCCGTTATGGTCGACGCGCTGCCCGCCTGCACCGTGCTCGGATTGGCCGAGCAGCTTACCTGCGGCGGATTCATCGGTCTTGCCTTCACCGTGAAGCTCGCCGCGCAAGTCGCCGACCCGCCTCTCATCTTAGGGTCGCTGACGGTGGCATTGGCGCTGTAGCTGCCCGCCGCCACACCGGTAGTGTCGATGCGCGCTGACTGCTTATCGGCGGAATCCAATTTGCCGCCATTGGTCGTCCAGCCGTAGGTAACGCTGTGCTTGGGGTTGAAGTTGCTCCCCGTGGCCGTAACCGTTACCGGCTCGCCCTCGGTCACCGCTGTCGGCTGCGCCGTACAAGCTGCCGCCAGCGGCGCGGTGTAGTAATTCCCCAGATTGAAGACCACGCCTGTCGCTAACCGGATGTTGTTCCACTGCGACGTCTGGTTGCTCGGCACGCAGACGAAATTCACCACTCCCGAACAATAAATCTTGTAGTTCGTATAGATGTAATCCGCCTGCACTACACGCAACGAAAACCTGTGGCCGATGGCATAGTCAAAACCGCCGCCCGCAGACAACGCCGCCTGCCACTCGTTATCGCCATTCGGAGAGGTTGGCGGGTAGGCGGGCGAGAGATTGGCAAAGCCGGCCATGACCCGAACAAACGGGGAAAAGCTGTCGGTGTGGTACTTGTACTGCAATCCGAATAGACCGAATCCTACCCCGACGTACTGGTGATCGCGATCGAAGTGTCCACTGCCGTCCGCGATGAATCCAAGATTGTGGGCTTGGGGAAGGTAGTAGGTGACCGACGCGTCAAAGCCAGCGCTGATGTCAGGCACCTTAACACCGAAGTCGGCAGTGCCACTGATGCCCAGCCAGGAATAGCCGCCGAAGACTTCAGCCTTCGGCTGAATTGCGACCTGCGCCGTGGCATACGTCGCGAACAGGCAGAGCGCGAACGCTGCCGCAATAAACTGTCTCGGAGCCACTCCAATACGGGAAGTCATCTTGATCCTCCGAAACTCAACAGGACCGACAGCAAAGTGGCCCGGTTCGGTTTCCTTTTCTAAAGTTCGTTGCTACAAGCGCCCTGTGGCTCAGCGTAGTCGGAAGTCCAGGGCGATGCCACATAATGCAGGAAATCTGCGCCCTCACGTCTAATCATAAACTCCCAACGACTAGCCGTATAGCCACAAAGATAGCACCTCACAGAAAAGGGTGCCATCTGAGGTTACCGCCGTTCTCGCCGCCAAAATCGCTATCGGCACGCCTTGGACGTGACATTACAGCAAACGAAACAGGGGACGGTGCCGCTTACAGCCGCATTCCATGCCCGGATTGGCTGCTTTATGCCCGGAAATGTTACGCCCAGTAAAAAGACCGGTGAGAGCGAGTTCGCTCCCACCGGTCGTGTGTTTCTGATGAAAGAGTTACTGCTGTGGTGCAGCGGCGGGCGCTGCAGCCTTCTTGTGATGAGGCATCGGAGCCGCCTTCTTGGGTTTCGGATAGGCGTTCTCGCTCGGCTTCACCACCGACTCATCCACCGGCGTCGTGTTCTGCAGATCGGCGCACGTGTTCTCATCCGAGCCTTGCGGCACCCAGACGATATCGGCCACCTTCTGCTGTCCGGTGCCCTGGCGGACTTCAACCCGGCTCGGGTCGATGCCCTGCTGCTGCACCAGATACGCCTTGGCATTCACCGCACGCTGCGCCGCCAGATTCATCGGATGACGGTTCTTGCCCGTCCCCTCCATCGGCGCCTTCTCGCCATCGGCGTAGCCGATGATGACAATCTTCGCGTTCGGATCGTTCTTCAGCTTGCTGGCCACGTCGTCCAGAATGGCCTTCGCAGTGTTATCCACGCGCCACGGACGTTTCAAATCCGGGAACTGGATAGAGTTGATCTTGCTGCACGTCGGCGGCGGTGCTGGAACTTCCACGTTCACCGAACACGTGCCGTTGCCGGTCAGGTTGCGCGCATCCGTCGCGGTGACGGTAACGCTCAGTGGGCCTGGGCCTGCTCCTGCCGTATCCAGTGTCGCAGTCGTGCCGGTACCGCTGATGCGGCCTGCACTCGCGGTGTAGGAATAGCCAGTGATCTGGGCGTTGTCCGGGCTGGACGCCGAAGCCGTTATGGTCGACGGGCTACCCGACTGCACCGTGCTCGGATTGGCCGAGCAGCTTACCTGCGGCGGGTTCATCGGCTTCGCCTTCACCGTAAAGTTCGCGGTGCAGGTTGCCGATCCGCCCCTCTTCATCTTGGGGTCGGTAATGGTCGCGGTAGCGGTATGAGCTCCCGGATCCACCCCCGTGGTATCTACCCGGGCAGACTGCTTGTCGGCGGCGTCAAGCTTGCCGCCGTTGGTCGTCCAGCCGTAGGTAACGCTGTGCTTGGGATTGAAGTTGGTGCCTGTCGCCGTCACCGTCACGGGCTCGCCTTGCGTCACCTCGGTCGGCTGGGCCGTGCAAGCTGCGGTGGGGATTGGCTCGTAGTAATTGCCCAGTCCCACCACTAAGCCAGCGGACAGGCGAACACTGTTCCACTGCTTCGAGGTGGTTTGGAAAACCGAATTGTAGTTGCTATAGATGTAGTCAACCTGGGCAACGCGAAGGGCAAGGGTCTTGTTCTCGCCGTGCCAAACGTTGTAATCGAAGCCGCCGCCTGCACCCAACGCTGCATTCCACTGGTCAATCGAATGGACCGTGGTGGCAGGATAGCCGGGAGCAACCTGACGCAGCGCTCCGGCATAGATCCGGAAGAACGGAGAGAACGAGTCGGTGTGGTACTTATACTGCAAACCACCCAGCACGTAGTAATCGCCGGCACTTCCGGGGCCGCCGTAGTTGCTGCCCCAGTGCATGCTGCCATCCACCAATACGCCCAGATTGTGGGCCTGAGGCAGATAAAAAACGTTCGATATATCTATACCGTCATTAACAGACTTGGTCTGTATGCCAAGATCGTAGTGTCCACCAGGGTTTAGCCACGCATAGCCAAAGTACACTTCATCCTTCGGCTGGATGCTGACTTGCGCCGAGGCGAACGTGCCCAACAGGCACAGCACAACCGCAAGCGCAACCGTGGTCGCGATGCGGCGTGTCGGAACTACTACCATACGAGAAGACATTCTTGAATCCTCCGGAACTCAACAGTACCGTAAACAAAGTGGCCCAGCTCGGTTCAAATATCTTGATACAAGTGCAGGGATAGATCCTGCTCGCAACAGCACGCTATTGTACAGCAACCGCTCAGATTAACAAAACATTCATTCTGGATCTCTTACAATCTAACCTCGGCTGTTTACTCACTCTGCACCCGGAGCAGCAACTGGCTGCCCGCCGCCACCTTCACCTCTTTGCCGCTGGAAGCAAGGATTGAGCCGTTTCCCAGTTGCAGATCGGGCAATCCCACAACCCCGGTAGAGTGGGCGGTGATCCCGCCAGAATCCAGGCGATCGCCCTGTGCCGGCGGGGCTGGCATTCCTGCGGAAGGGTTGGGAAAATTCGTCTGCGGCGCTCCCAGTCCGGCCGGGTTAGGATAAGCCCCTCCCATCGATCCGGGCGTACCAGGGGCGGACACCGGGGCTGGATTTGCCATAGCCGCGGACTCGAAGCCCGGACGCGGACCCACCGCTTGGATATCAGCCTTTAGCGGCAGATCTGTACCGTCCTTCAGCGCGATTCGGTCAAAAACGATGCCCAAGGCGGATGCAGCATCGCCCCTGGCCCGTGAGGATGCCTCGGTAATGTGGCCCATCACTTTGGAGCCCCGCGGAACTACCTTTCCGTTCCAGCGCGCATCGCCGATCACCTTTGCCTCGATCGCATCGCCCGCCGTGAGCTTTCGTGAGTCAAGTGACTTGGTCAACTCCACCATAATGACGGGCGCTTCGGCGGCCTGCTGCTTTGCCGGCGGGGCCGTCTGTTGCGCGGCATCCGCGCCTGAAGAACCGGCGCTCGCCACGAGGAACGCTAGGATGAAGACGAGCGGGCACGTTCGACGACTCATGACTGAATTCTATCCCGGCGACGAAGCGGCTGCACCGCGAATCGCATTTTCCGGCTAACTCCTTGCTTGAGTTGAGATTCGCCTTGCGCCGCGCAAGTGATCAGGAAATGTTACCTTATTGGCAGCTTTGTGGGTACCTTGGCCGCACCCGGACCTGCGCACGCCGCCGTGGCCGCCGTTTAGCGCTCGTGGTCCGTTCTGCCGGCACGCTGGGCTTTCATCATCAAACTGGAGAGGCGTCGTTCTTAATGACCCTGGAAAAGGTTCTGATCGTAGAAGACGAAGAAAATGAACGCACCGGCCTGGCCGAGCTGGTTGGCGCCTGGGGGTACGAGACGCAGACCGCCTGCGACGGCGTGGAGGGGCTGGAAGCAGTCGAGCGCTTCAACCCCGCAATCGTCGTTACCGACTTGCGCATGCCTCGCATGGACGGCATGCAGCTGCTGGAGCATATCGCCGCCCAGCCTCAGCCGGTTGCCGTCATCCTGCTGACCGCTCAAGGCAGCATCGATGCCGCGGTCAGCGCCATGAAAACCGGGGCCTTCGACTTCATCGAGAAGCCGGTAAATCCCACCCGGCTGCGCAACATCCTGCAAAATGCCTCGCGCCTGCGCGGCACCGAGCGCGAGTTGGAGGCCAGCCGCCGCAAGCTGCGCGACATCGGCGTGCTGGGCTCGCTCATCGGCCCGTCCAAACGTATGCAGGAGGTCTTCCGCCTCATCGAGATGGTCGCACCCAGTACCGCGTCCGTGCTCATCACTGGAGAAAGCGGTACCGGCAAAGAGCTGGTCGCTCGCACCATTCACTCCCTCAGCCCCCGCAAAGCCAAGCCGTTCGTGGCCATCAACTGCGCCGCCATCCCGGAAACCTTGATCGAGAGCGAGATCTTCGGCCACGAAAAAGGCGCCTTCACCGGCGCGTTCGAGCGCCGCATCGGCTGCTTCGAGCTGGCCGAGAACGGCACCCTGTTGCTCGACGAGATTGGCGAGATGCCAATTGCTACCCAGGCCAAGCTGCTGCGCGTGCTGGAAGACCGCAAGCTGCGCCGGCTGGGCAGCAAGAGCGAGACCGCGGTTGACGTTCGCGTCCTGACGGCCACTAATAAAGTTCCAGAAGACGCGGTAGCCAGCGGACAGCTGCGCAACGATCTTTTCTATCGCCTGAACGTGTTCAACATTCAGCTTCCGCCGCTCCGCGAACACAAGGACGATTTGCCCGACCTGGTGCAGTCGCTGCTGGCCGATATGAATGAGAAGCACAACCGCAAAGTAGCTGGCGTCAGCGAGCAGGTGAGCGGTCTGTTTCAGTCTTATGCCTGGCCGGGCAACGTTCGTGAACTGCGCAACACTTTGGAGCGTGCAGCCATCGTGTGCGATGGCGCGATGATCGAGATGAAGCATCTGGCGCCGGGATTTGGCCAGGTGGTTCCGCGGGCTCCCGTGCAGGAAGCCAATGCGGTTCGCCTTGGAGTGGGCACCACCGTCGCCGAAGCCGAACGCCTGCTCATCCTGAAAACGCTGGAAGCCACCAACAACAATAAGACGCGCGCCGCCGAAACCCTCGGCATCAGCCTGAAGACGCTGCACAACAAATTGAAGGAGTACGGCGCGCAGGGCGCCAGCGACGCAGCCGAAGCCAGCTGAGAGGAAGCCGCTCGCTCTTGGCCGTTGCACTCCATTAGTAAATTGTCATCACGAGGAGGGCTTTAGCCCGACGAGGGATCTCCTGTTCGCCTTTCGCTCTTCGCTGTTCGCCTTTCGCCGTTTCTCTTTTGATTGTCATCCCGAGCGGAGTAAGGTCGCGCAAGCGACCGAACGCAGTCGAGGGATCTGCGGTTCGCCTGCAGGGGAGGGATCGTCATGGCTCGCGGCTCGCAGCTACTTCAACATCCCTTCCACCACCCCATAACTCGCCTCCAGCGCCGAATCCAGCGCGGCGGGATCCTTGCCGCCGGCCTCGGCCATGTCGGGACGGCCGCCGCCGGAGCCGCCGACCTTCTTCGCGACTTCGGAGATGATCTTGCCCGCCTGCACGCGCGAGGTCAGGTCTTTCGTGACGCCGACGATCAGTGCGACTTTGCCGTCACTCACCGATCCCATGACGACTACGCCCGACCCCAGCTTATTGCGCAGGTTGTCGACCAGCGTCCGCAACTGCGTCCGCTCGAGGTTGTCGGCGCGCGTGGCCAGGACTTTCACGCCCTTCACCTCGCGCACGTTCTCCGTCGCCGACGAGACCGACGACGCAGCCGACTTCATGCGCGCCTGCTCCAGCTCCTTGCGCAGCTTCTTCAGCTCGTCTTCGCGGCGCTCCAGCTCGCGCTTCAGCGCGTCGGCGGGCGACTCGTCATCGCCGCGCACGAGTGTGGCGACAACGTTTTCCAGCTTGTGATCTTTCTGGAACTCGCGCAGCGAGCCCTCGCCGGTCACCGCTTCCAGCCGCCGCACGCCGCTGGAGACGCTGCCTTCTTTAAGAATCTTGATCAGCCCAATCTCGCCGGTTGCCGCGGTGTGCGTGCCGCCGCACAATTCAGTGGAGAAGTCGCCGATGCGGATGACGCGCACGCGGTCGCCATACTTCTCGCCGAAGAGCGCCATCGCCTTGTACTCGTTGACGGCGACATCGATGGGCACGTCCTCGATCACCTCGACGCGATCGTTGCGCAGCACTTCCTTGTTGGCGAGGTCTTCGATGTCCTGTAGCTCCTCGTCGTCGAGCGAGGCGAAGTGCGAGAAGTCGAAGCGCAGGTGGCCGGGATCGACCAGCGAGCCCGCCTGCTTGACGTGCGTGCCCAGCACATTGCGCAACGCGGCATGCAGAAGGTGCGTGCCGGTGTGGTTGCGCATGGTCGAGTGGCGGACTTCGTCGTTGACCATGGCGTCGACTTTGTCGCCGACGTGGATGGTCTGCTTGGCGACGACGCGATGCGCGCGCACGCCCTGCACCGGGTAGGTCGCGCCTTCGACCTCGGCGACGAGGGTGTTGTGATCGTCCGCGTAGAGCCAGCCAACATCGCCAACCTGTCCGCCGGCATCGGCGTAGAAGGGCGTGTGGTCGAGGACGATCTCGCCGCGCTCGCCGGGCTTGAGCTCCTGTGCGCCGACACCGCTGCCGTTGTTCGATTTGATAATCGCGAGAACTTCAGCGCCGGTGGAGAGAGTTTTGTGATAGCCCTCGAACTCGGTGCGAGGCAACGACTGATAAAGCGGGGATGCTATGGCCTTTCCGCCACCTTTCCAGGAAGCCTGCGCACGGCGACGTTGCTCTTCCATGGCGCGGTCAAAGCCGGCGGCGTCGAAGTCAATCCCTTGATCCCGACAAGCATCCTCGATGAAATCGCGAGGAAGGCCGAACGTGTCGTAGAGCTTGAAAGCCTCATCGCCAGGGAAGATGGGAGACCGACGGATCGTCTCTATGGTCGGCAGATCTTCCTCATCCGTATACGGTTCCCCCGCCGGCTCCGCCAGGTCCTCATCAACGTTGCTCTGTTCCCCGGCGATGAAGAAGTGGTGATCGTAACTCCTCCGCGTATCTTTCAATAAAGTTTCGAGTTGTCGCAGTCCGATGTCCAGCGTGTGCGCAAACCGCGTCTCTTCGCCCTCAATGATCTCCGCAACAGAATCCTCGTTCTCAATTAACTCGGGATAGGCACTGCCCATTAGTTCGGATACGGCGTGAACCATCTTGAAGAAAAACGGCTTCTCCTGTCCGAGCAATCTTCCGTGCCGAATCGCGCGGCGGATGATCTTGCGCAGCACGTAGCCGCGACCGTCGTTCGCGGGCAACACGCCATCGGAGATGAGGAATGTTGACGCGCGCGCGTGGTCGGCAATGACGCGCAGCGACGCAGCCTGCTTATGCGACTGCTCGACATCTTCTTTTTTCGTCTCAGTTTCAAGCGACGTGCCGGTCAGCTCGGCCGCGCGCTTGATCAGCGGCGTGAACAGGTCGGTGTCGTAGTTCGAGATCACGCCCTGCATCACGGCGGTCACGCGCTCCAGGCCGGCGCCAGTATCGATGGACGGCTTGGGCAGCGGACGCATATCCCCGTCGGGCTGGCGGTCGAACTGCATGAAGACCAGGTTCCAGATTTCGACATAGCGGCCGCACTCGCAGCCGAACTGGCAGTCGGTGTGGCCGGCATCGCTGGCCGCGATGCCCATGTCGTAGTGGATCTCGCTGCACGGGCCGCAAGGGCCGGTGTCACCCATCTGCCAGAAATTATCCTTCATGCCCATTTCGTAAATGCGGTCCGGCGGGACGCCATCTTTTTCTAAAATCGCGCGCCAGTGGTCATAGGCCTCGTCGTCGCGGGCGATACCCTGCTCACCCTTGAAGATGGTGACGTAGAGCTTGTCTTTGTCGATGCCGTACCACTCGGGCGAGGTGACCAGTTCCCAGGCGTAGGCGATGGCCTCCTTCTTGAAGTAGTCGCCGAAGCTGAAATTGCCCAGCATCTCGAAGAAGGTGTGGTGGCGATTGGTGAAGCCCACGTTCTCCAGGTCGTTGTGCTTGCCGCCGGCGCGCACGCACTTCTGCGACGACGTGGCCTTGTTGTAATCACGCTTCTCCAGGCCGAGGAAGACGTCCTTGAACTGGTTCATGCCGGCATTGGTGAACAGCAGGGTAGGATCGTTGGCCGGGACGAGCGAGGAAGAGTGGACTTCCTTGTGTCCCTTGGAGACGAAATAGTCCAGAAACATGCGGCGAACTTCGGAGCCGGATAGCTTGCGAGGCATAAGAATAGATTACCGCAGCAGTGGGCTGGTTCGCTGTGAGGGAGCATCCAGCATTCAAGCGCTCTCGGCTGTCAGCTAAAGCCTTTATGAATTGTCATCCCGACCGGAGCGAAGCGGAGTGGAGGGATCTGCGGTTCCGCCAGGCGTCGCAGCGCGGAGCGAACCGCAGATCCTTCGACCCCGCTCGGCATGACAAAGATCGGCATGACAAAGAAGAGATGGAATAGGGACGTCCGGTTACAGCGCGATGTGATGCTCGGCACAGCTTTGCGGCGACGTTGCCATCATCATGACACCGTGAAGGAGCATCGTTACTACGTCTATATCATGGCGAGTCGCACGCATGTGTTCCACGTGGGCGTCACCAACAACATCGCCCGACGTGTCCGCGAACACAAACAGCGCATTCACGAAGGCTTCACCTCGCGGTACAACGTTGATCACCTTGTCTGGTATGAGGTCTGGAGCGACGTTCACAAAGCTATTGGGCGCGAGAAGCAGATCAAGCCCTGGCGACGGGAGAAGAAGATTCGGTTGATCGAATCGTTAAACCCTACGTGGCAGGATTTGTCGGAAGAGTGGGGAAAGCCGATCCAGCCACTGCGGAGAACCGCAGATCCCTCCGCTCCGCTTCGCTCCGGTCGGGATGACAGTGTCAAGATTGGCTGATACCTGACAGCTCCGACGCACCCTTCTCGCCAATTGACCTCCGCCACGATCCGTCCCATAATCTTTGTGCCTGACGATTATTCGCTACTCACAAGGTGGCTGGCTGTGAACGAACCAAACAAGAACGCCCGCCGTCCCTTTCAGACGGCTGGGGAGCGGCTCGACGATTTGCTGGGCGACGCCTCGCAGCGCCTCGAGGAAGAGACGCAGCTGTTGATCAAGTACATCAACGACGAGCTGGTGCCGTCGATTCGCGAAGGCTCGACCAACGCGTTGCGGATTGCCAGCGAGAAGCTGGCCAAGGCCGCCGACCATATGGACTCCAGCAAGCGCAAGGGTTAACCGCGCGCGCCGCGCTAGCCTGTCTCGTCGCCGTGGGTCTTCTGTTCCTCTCGGCGTGCGGCGGACACAAGACCGCGCACAGCCAGCCTGTCCCGCCTCCGCCGACCGTAACAGCGCCGCAGCCTGCAACGGCCACCGCCGAGCCCGCACCTACAGTCCCACACAAGTCCAAGCCTATTTACGTCGAGACCGGGCTGGCGAGCTGGTACGGGCCGCCGTACAATCACCACCGCGGAGCCAATGGCGAAATCTACGACCAGAACGCGATGACTGCGGCGCATCGCACCCTGCCCATGAACTCCATGGTGCGAGTCACCAACCTCAGCACCGGGCATGTGGCCATGGTGCGCATCACCGACCGCGGTCCGTTCGTGGAAGACCGCATTGTCGATCTGTCGCTGGCGGCGGCGAAGGCGGTCGATATCTGGCGACCCGGGACGGCTGAAGTAAAGCTGGAAGTGTTGTCTGCGCCGGCGCCCATCGCAGAAGGCGGCCGCTGGTGCGTGCAGATTGGCGCCTTCCACAGCGAAGGCGAAGCCCGCAAGCTGAAAGAAAAGTTGCAGGGCCGTTACGAGAACGCCAACGTCATCCAGTTCTCCGGGCCGACGGGAGAGTGGGTGCGCATCCGTCCTGAGGGCGATGACAAGAGCAAAGCCCAGGAAGTTGCCAGCAAGACGCACGTGAAAGAGGGCGGGGTGTTTCTGGTGAGGCTGGATTAGAAGACTGCGACTAGCGACTAGCAACTAATTGTTAGCACCTCGAGAACGCCGTGATGATCGCACTTGCGAACCCTCGTAAGCCGTCCCAGTCGCACGACCAGCTAGTGGCTAGTCGCTAATTGCTAGTTGCCCCCGCGATTTTCCGTTATCCTGTTCTCGCAAAGTTCCTGGCCCATATAATGCCGACCAAACTGCCTCGCTCGTTCGATCGCAAGTTCGTCCCCCTGTCCACGCGCTTCGATCACGCCCTGCTTTTCGCCTCGCAGGTGCACCGCGAGCAGGACCGCAAGAAGAGCGGCATCCCATACATCTCACACTTGTTGGGCGTGGCTTCCATCGTGCTCGATTACGGCGGCGATGAGGAGATGGCGATTGCGGCGCTGCTGCACGACGCTGTCGAAGACCACGGCGGACGGCCCATGCTGAAGGTGATCGACCAGATTTTCGGGGCGCGCGTGGCCAAGATCGTGGACGGCTGCACCGACTCCTACGCCGAAGACCCCAAGAAGAAAGAGAACTGGGAGCGGCGGAAATTCCGCTACCTGCGCCGCGTGCGGCATGAAGATGCCGAGACGCGCTTCGTGTCCGCGGCTGACAAGCTGTACAACGCGCGCGCCGTGTTGCGTGATTTGCGTAACGAAGGGGAGATGGCCTTCACACGCTTTTCCGTGCCCAAAGCCAAGACGCTTTGGTACTACCGGGCGCTGGTGAGGGAGTATCGCCTGGGCGGCGTCACCCACCGGCTGAAGCCGCTGATCGACGATCTGGACCGGGTGGTGACCGAGGTGGAGCATTTGTCCGGAATTCTGGCTTCTCCCATTCGCCGGCCTCCGCGGAAATGACCGCGCGTGATTACTGCCCGGGACCCGCAGTTTGACCAACAATCTGGTATTCGTGCTTCTTGCCGCTGGCGTCGATCACGTTGATCTGGGTGGTCTTCTTGATCTCGTATTGCACCACTTCGCCGGCCTGCAGCTGGGGCTTGGTTTCTTTCTGGCGGGCGATGGAATAGGTGGTGGTGTCCGTCTGTAGTTGATAGACGATCCAGTTCTTGGTGGGATGTTTCTTGGATTTGTCGGCGTAGGTGCTGTTATCCCATTTCACGATTTTGCCTTGCTGGTAGGTGTCGGCGGCGAAGGCAAACAGCGAAAGCAACATGACCAGTACGAAAGCGGTCTTTTTCATTCGTCCTCCAAAAGCAGTGGCTAGTGGTCAGTATGCCAGTTGCCGGCAAAGGCTCGAGACACACTGGCCACTGATCACCGGCCACCGATCACTCAAAAGAGCTTGGTCACGCCCTCTTCCAGCACGCAAATCCTCTTCTCGATGCGGCGGCGCTTGGCCTCAAGCTTCAGGCGTTGCAGCGGCTCTTCCACAGGTTCATGCGACAGACGGAACGTCCCATAATGCATCGGCACCATGCAGCGCGCGCCCAGATCGACGAAAGCCTGCACCGCATCCTCCGGGCTGGTGTGCACGGAGCGGTAAGAAGCCGGATGATAGGCGCCGATCGGCAGCAGCGCGACTTCAGGCCCCAGGCGCTCGCCAATCTCCCGGAAACCGTCGAAGTAGGCCGTGTCGCCGGCGTGATAGAGCGAGTGGTCGCCCGCTTTCAGGACGTAACCGCCATATCCTCGATGCATATCACGCACCATTCGCGCGCCCCAATGGCGCGCTGGAACATGCGTAATTTCGAGATGGCCGAGCCGCAGTTGCTCCCACCACTCCAGCTCGACAATGGGGCCATATCCCAGATCGCTGACCAGGTCGCGAACCTGTCGCGGCACGACGATCATCGGCCGTTTGCCAGAGTGCCAGCGCGTCAGCCGTGCAATCGCCCGCAGCGACGGCCGATGCAGGTGATCGAAATGCGCGTGCGAAACCAGCACGGCATCGATGGGCGGCAGATCGCGCAGCCTTAGTCCCGGCCGGCGCAGCCGTTTCAACACGAAAATCCAGCGGGCAAAGTTGGGGTCAACCAGAATATTCTTGCCCGCAATCTGGAGGAAGAAGCTGGAATGTCCGATGAAGGTGACGCCCAGCTCACTGCGATCAGCCAGCACCGGCTTGCGCGTAACTCCAGTGCGCGGGGTCATCGCAGAGTGGCGCACCAGAGTGCCAAAGCGGCCGGCTTTACGTCGAATTGAAGGTCCCAGCATCACGGTTGCAACTTATTAGACGCGCTCCAGGCTTCGCGCGATGCGGCAGGCTGGAGGGCATCGTCACTCTTCCTGATGACTTGAATCGCGGATCGAAGGCAATCTCTTCCTTGACCTTACTGTTGCAGTCAGCTTAAATCTAGTTTCGGGCCGACTGCGCCAGCGGCTCCCTGCCAGCGCGTGTCCAATTCCGAAAGTCTAAGGAGCAACACATGCGTATTGCCTTCCTCGGTTTGGGCATCATGGGACGTCCCATGGCCACGCGGCTGGTAGCCGCCGGGCATGAAGTTTCGGTCTGGAACCGCACTGCGCGCCAGCACGTCGATGGCGCAACCACCGCTGTTTCTCCGGCGGACGCCGCCAAAGAGGCCGAAGTGGTCTGGAGCTGCGTTGCCGATACCGCCTCGGTTGAGCGCGTAATGTTTGGCGACGACGGCGCGGTGCAATCGCTGAAAGAGGGGGCGATTGTGGTGGATTCCAGCACGATTTCTCCCACGGCCACGCTGCGCTTCGCGGAGAAAGTGAATGCCGCCGGCGTGCATTGGGTGGACGCGCCCGTTACTGGCTCGAAGGTCGGCGCGGAAAACGGCCAACTCATCTTCATTGTCGGCGGCGCGGCTGAACCGGTCCAATACTTGGATCCGCTGTTCAAAGCCATGGGAAAGCTGGTGATCCACATCGGCGAGACCGGCAAAGGGCAGGCCGCAAAACTTAGCATGAACCTCATGATCGCCATGATCTACGAGGGCTTCGCCGAGGCCTTGGTTCTGGCGCGCAAGCAGGGGGTTGAACCGACCAAGCTGATCGAACTGATCCAGGCTTCCATGGTGCGCTCCGGCGTTGTGGACTACAAAGCGCCGTTTGTGTTGCGCCATGATTACTCGCCCAACTTCCCGCTGCGCCTGATGCATAAAGACATTCACCTCATGCTCGATATGGCAAAGGAGCACCGGGTCAAGCTGCCCGCGCTGGAAACGGTGGATGAGATCTACGAGCTCTCGAGCGAAGAAGGCTGGGACGACCTGGACTTTGCCGCGACACTGGGGTTGCTGGAGAAGTGGGCCGGGCTTAGCGGCAAGGCGAAATAGGTAAATTCGAGTCACCACGGAAACACGGAGAGCACGGAGTTGATTTCTTTTTTTCTCTTCGTTGCTGCGTGCATTCGCGGCCAAGGTACGTTGTGGCGAAGGGTAACGATAGAAACTACCTCCAACACAGGCCTCGAGGTTTCGTTGCTCTGCGTCTGATAAGACTGTCTCCGCAAGGCGTCTTCACCGCGACGCTGGGGTTGCTGGAGAAGTGGGCCGGGCTCAGCGGCAAGGCGAAATAGGGCGCGCCGATTTCACGAATGGCTGTGTATCAGGGCGCGGCTTCACAAGCCGCGGAAAAAGTCCGCCTTGAGCGCTTTGTATCGGGGCACGACTTTAGTCGTGCCGATAAGCTGTTTATTTGTCATCACGAGCCGGCTTCAGCCGGCGGCGCAAAGCCCTGTTGCGACTTTTTCCGCAGCCTATTCAGCCGTGCCGCAAAACGTTAATGTGAGTCGGGCTTCAGCCCCTGTTGTGCAGGGGCTGAAGCACAGACCTTTGTTGCGCGACGTTCGGCACGACTGAAGTCGTGCCCTGTTACAAAACAAGACTGGTGTGCTGAGCGAAGCCTTACAGTGGTGAAATCATCTATTCTTTCCAGATGGACGTCTTTGCTCTCACTCGCAAACTCATTGATATCGAATCCACCACCGGAATGGAAGCCGCCGTTGGCCTGGCGCTTGCCGACGAGCTGACGCAGCTGGGATACAACGTCGAGCGTATTCCCGTGGAAGCCGATCGCTTTGACATCTGGGCAACAGATCCGGCTCACCCGAAGCCAGACCTTGCCTTCTCCACCCACATGGACACGGTGCCACCGTTCATCCCTTCGTCGGAGACACCGGAGCGCATAAACGGACGCGGTTCGTGCGACGCCAAGGGCATCATCGTGGCGCAGATTGCAGCGGCCGAGAAATTGCGCGCCGAAGACATTCATGTCGGTCTGCTGTTTCTGGTGGGCGAGGAGCGCGACAGCCAGGGCGCGCAGACGGCCAACCAGCAGCCGCGAGGCGTGAGGTTCCTGATCAACGGCGAACCCACCGAGAACCGGCTGGCCACCGCGACGAAGGGCACGTTGCGAGTAGAGCTGACAGCGCGCGGCAAAATGGCGCACTCGGCTTATCCCGAGCTGGGTGAATCGGCCATCGAGAAGCTGCTGGACGCGCTGCATGAGATTCGCAAGCTGAAGCTGCCCAGCAATCCCAAAGCCGGCCCCTGCACGTTGAATGTCGGGCAGATCGAAGGCGGCCGCGCGCCCAACGTCATTCCCGATTATGCCGTGGCGCAGTTGCTGTTCCGCCTGGTGGGCCCGGCGGAGGAGTTGCGGAAGCAAATCACACAGGCAGCGGGTGACAAAGCGGAAGCCAACTTCAAGCTGGAAATCCCTTACATGGAGCTGGGTACGGTTCCTGGCATCGAGACCATGGTTGCCGCGTTCACCACCGACATTCCGGCGCTGACACGATGGGGACAACCGCTGCTGATCGGTCCCGGCTCAATACACATGGCGCACACGGACCGCGAGTACATCGAGAAAAAGCAGCTGCTGGAGGCGATTGATCTGTACGCACGGATTACGCGCGAGCTGTTAGGGCGAGGGTCCAGGGCATAACAAATCCCAACCGCTTTGTGAATGCACTGCTTAATCATGGGTATAACGCGAACCCTGTTCCCTACAAACAAGAGGGAATTAATAATGAAGATATCTAGATCAATGCCGGATCACATGGCAGCGTGCGGGGTAAAACCATGCACGTTTGAATGGGCTTCGGTTTTGCTCACTGGTGCATTGTTGCTGCTAATACCATGCACTGGTCATGCTTTTTCTGCCTGCCCGAATACACCGCGAGCTGACACCTTAACGCGAACCTATCATGATACCTATTCGAACCCGGCGTATGGGTTCACGGTCACCATACCACCCAATCTGATCGGACGTGACGTCGATAGCCCCTTATATCAAAGGGGGTTCACCATACTTTTCAGCGACCCGGAAGAATCCATCAGCGTTTATGCAGACACCAATAGCTTGGAATGGAAAGATGTCAGTATTGCAGCTAAAGAGTATTCCCAGTTCTTTACAGAAGAGGCCAGGAGGGTCCTGTCGTCAGATATTGTTAAGACCACCTTAGACGGGCGACCGGCAATCAGAATCACCGTCAGTTACACGTGCAAAGGGTCCACGACCCATTACTCCTCGATTTCCACCGTGTCTCTAAGCCACGATTTGCGATTCGTATACACGCTCGGATGGGAGGGGAGAGAGGATGAACTGGAAGCAGGTAAACATATCTTGGATTCATTAATGACTTCTTGGCGTTTTCATAGACCAACTAGTTGACCATCTCTGGTGCCGCAACAGGCATCTATGCCAAACTCATTCCCGGGGGGGCGGAGGGGCCAGCAACCCGTACGATTTTTGTCGATTGCTGACCGGCCTGGCGAGGTTGACTGGCGTTTCGGCTACCGGGAAATCCAGATCCCAGGCTCATATTTTCCTATTGCAATCGCGCCATGATAGCGCACAATGGTCGGCGCGGGCCATGCCACTCAAGTCCTTTAGCCAACGCGCACCGAAGAAGGCGCCGCTCACTACCGCGCCCGGGCAAAGCATCAGCCGCGGAGTAGCGCTTCCATTAGGCGCCACGGTGCGCCGCCGCGGCGTAAACTTTGCGATTTTTTCCAAGCATGCCACCGCGTGCACGCTGGTGCTCTTCCAACCGGGAGCCCAGGATCCCTACGTCGAGTTCGCCCTCGATCCTCTGGCGAACCGCACGGGGCAAGTGTGGCACGTGTTCGTCGAGGGGCTGGACGTCGGCGGCCAGTACGGTTTTCGCTTCGATATGCAGCCCAATCCCAACCCGCAGGTGTATCGCTACCATCCCGCTCACGTGTTACTCGATCCCTATGCGCACGCGCTCTCCAATGGCGGCGCATGGGGGGAATACAAGCCGGGAGCGCGGCCCTACCGCAACGGTTTGCTGGTGGAGCGTGCCTTCGATTGGGGAGACGATCAGCCGCTCAATATCCCGCTGGTAGACAGCATTATTTATGAGGCGCATGTCCGCAGCTTCACGCGGCATCCGTCTTCCGGAGTACCGCTCCCGGGAACATTTGCGGGTCTGCTGGAGAAGCTCCCATATCTGAAGAAGCTGGGAGTGACTGCCGTCGAACTGCTTCCGGTGAACGAATTTGAGGAGTCCGATACCGACAGGGTGAACCCTTTCACCGGCGAGCCGCTGGTAAACCTGTGGGGTTATCAGCCGACCGCGATCTTCGCGCCCAACGCAGCGTATTCGTCCAACCCTGCCGACGGCGGGCAGATCCAGGAATTTAAGCAGATGGTTCGCACCTTCCATCAAGCCGGCATCGAAGTCATCCTCGACATGGTCTTCAACCACACGGCCGAGGGCGACGAGCAGGGTCCCACGTGGTCATTTCGCGGCATCGATAATCCCACCTACTACATTCTCGATCCCGTTACCGGCAAATACGTGGACTATACCGGCTGCGGCAACACGGTGAACGCCAACAATCCGGTGGTGCGCGACTTCATTGTCGATTGCCTGCGGTATTGGGTGATGGAGATGCATGTTGACGGATTCCGCTTCGACCTGGCGTCGGTGCTGGGGCGCGGGCAGGATGGAAGCGTGCTGAAGAATCCGCCGCTGCTGGAGAGCCTGGCCTACGATCCCGTATTGGCCAATACCAAGTTGATTGCCGAGGCCTGGGACGCAGCCGGCCTATACCAGGTGGGCACGCTTCCGTCCTGGGGACGCTGGGCGGAGTGGAACGGGATGTTTCGCGACGACGTTCGCAAGTTTGTGAAGGGTGACGCCGGAATGACCTCGCCGCTGGCGACCCGCCTGCTGGGAAGTCCCGATCTTTATCTAACCAGCGCGCGCGAGCCTTATCACAGCATCAATTTCGTGACCTGCCACGATGGCTTCACGCTGAACGATCTAGTCTCGTACAACGAGAAGCACAACCTGGCGAATGGCGACAACAACACCGACGGCAACAACGCCAATTTAAGTTGGAATTGTGGTGTGGAAGGTCCCAGCGATGACCCGGCGATCAACGGTCTCCGCCTGCGGCAGCAGAAGAATTTCGCGGCGATCCTGCTGGTGTCGCACGGCGTGCCCATGATCCTGGCGGGCGATGAGCTCGGCCGCACGCAACAAGGCAACAACAACGCCTACTGCCAGGACAATGAGATCAGCTGGGTGGATTGGCGAATGGCGGAGACGAACGCTGGCTTGCTGCGTTTCTTCCAGCTGATGATTGCCTTCCGCAAAGGCTGTCCGCTGCTGCGGCGCGCCGATTTTCAGCTCAACGGCGAAAGCGGCTTTCACATAACCTGGCACGGTGTGAAGCGCGTGAAGCCGGACTGGGGCCACGAATCGCGCACGGTTGCCATGCAACTGACGCAACTGCATGAAGGCGACGCACGCGACGACCTGCACTTCATTGCCAATGCATATTCCGGCGATCTGGAGTTTGAGTTGCCGCAGATTGGCGACCACGAGTGGTTCCGCATCGTGGACACCGCGCACGCTTCGCCACTCGACATCGCAGAGGACGGGCTGGAATTTCCGCTGCTATCGCAAGACAGCTATCTGGTGAAGGGGCGCAGCGTGGCGATGTTTGTGGCGAAGTAGCGGAGAGAATGGCGCACGAGGCCATCCCAGTCGTTTTTAAGGGATCCCTCGACGGGTACATAGTGCGAGGCTGTTGGGGTTTAAAACGGAAATTCCGGCTGAACAGAGGAACGACGAAATGATCGGTACACAAGTAAGTTCCCACCTACAAAACTCAACCTTGCAGCTCACAGTCCGGCAGAGCCGGGGAGCTCTTATCCTTCCGGTTTTGTTGCTCGCTTGCGCATTCGCCGCTCAGGCTCAGACTTTCACTGTGTTGCATAGCTTCACCGGTGGAGGCGACGGTGCCGCCCCGGTTTCGGGCCTCACCATGGACCGCGCGGGGAACCTATACGGGACGACGTCATACGGGGGTCATGGCCCCGGTACCGTGTTCAAGATGACCGAGAAAAATTCGGGCTGGATTCTATCAATCCTACACGATTTTCTGGCAGGGACCGACGGTTGCGATCCCACGCATGCCGATCCGACGATCGCACCGGATGGAACTCTGTACGGAACGACCCCGCTATGTGGAAACGTTTTATGCGGTGGAACAGGGTGCGGTATCGTGTATCGGCTGCGTCCTTCGCCCAATCTGCCGGCAACGCCCACAGCGCCATGGACGGAGACGATCCTGTACTATTTCAGCGGCTATGTAGCGCCAGACCCCTCCGGAAAGCTCGCCTTCGACTCCGCGGGCAACATCTTCGGCAGCACGCGGCAGGGAGGGATTCCCGACAGAGGGTATGTCTATGAATTGTCGCCCTTGGACGGCGGCTATGTCGCAACCACGCTCTACACGTTCCAAAATATGGCTCAGCCCAGTGGGGTCATTCTCGACAACGCGGGCAATCTTTACGGCGTTGCGACAGGAGGCGACCTCGGCGATTATGGGAACGTCTTCGAACTCTCGTTGTCTGGTTCGCAGTGGGTGGCGACAAGCCTCTACACCTTTCGTGACGGTGAGGATGGGGCATACCCTTTTGGTGACCTGATCGCCGACGCCCAGGGCAATCTGTACGGCACCACCAGCACCGACGGAAGCGGAGGCGGGGGCACGGTCTTTGAGATGTCTCCGGACGGTCACGGCGGATGGATTGCTACCACGCTGGCCGAGCTGCCTGGGTACTATGATCATCCGGGCGGCGGGCCGCAGGACGCCCTGACTATGGACTCGGCCGGCAATCTCTACGGTACCGCGCTTCTTAACGGTGCCTTCCATATGGGTAATGTCTTCAAGCTTACCAACACTGGAGGATCCTGGATCTACACCAGCCTGCATGACTTTAGCGGAGGCAGCGACGGATCACTTCCCTTCAGCAACGTGGTCGTCGATGCCCAGGGGAATCTATACGGCACTGCTGCTCAGGGCGGAGACAATTCCGAAGGCGTGGTGTGGAAGATTGCACAGTAGGCAGAATTAGGCGTCAAGACTCGGGGGAAAAGCTTTTCTGACTTTAACTCATAATTAACTTCATGCACCTTGACGACACCATCGTCGCCATCGCCACGCCTGCAGGACGTGGCGGCATTGGCGTGGTGCGAGTATCGGGGCCTGATGCGCGCGCTATTGCCCGTCCCATGTTGCGGCTGGCGCACGGGCACGACCTTGAAGCCGGCCACGCCCATTTCGGCGAGTTGATCGAGCCGGCCAGCGGCGAACGCATCGACGAGGTCGTCGTCACCTTCTTCGCCAAGCCACACTCCTATACGACTGACGATGTGGTCGAGATTTCCTGCCACGGCTCGCCGGTGGTGTTGCGGCATGTGGTTGAGATTGCGATCGCGAGCGGCGCGCGGCTCGCCGAGCCGGGTGAGTTCACCATGCGAGCGTTTCTGAACGACCGCATTGATCTGACACAGGCTGAAGCCGTGCGCGACTTGATCGAGTCGCAGACGCTCTATCAGGCGCAAGTGGCGGCACGGCAGTTGGACGGCGCGTTGTCCAAGCGCCTGCAACCCATCAAGCAAATGCTGGTGGAGCTGATTGCCACGATGGAAGCGGGAGTGGACTTTGCCGAAGACGATGTTGCGGTGATTGCCGACGGGCAGATTCTTGGGCGCATCGCCGCGATGGGAACGCCGCTTGACGAATTGCTGGCCAGCTTTGCCTTCGGAAAGTTAGTGCATGAGGGGCTGACGCTGGCCATCGTCGGACAGCCCAATGTCGGCAAGTCGAGCCTGTTTAACCGGCTGGTCGAGAGCGAGCGCGCGATCGTCACAGCTACGCCCGGCACCACGCGCGACCTGGTGAGCGAGACGGTCGCGATCGGAGGCATTCCGGTGAGGCTGGTCGATACCGCGGGCATTCGCACGACCAGCGACGAAGCTGAGAGCATCGGGGTGCGCAAAACGATGGAGGCAATGGCTGACGCCGATGTGGTACTGGTTGTGGTTGACGCATCGACGCGAACAGACTTTGGCGGCCTGATTCCCATGGATCAGTCCTTCGGAATGCACCTGCTCAGCATGCTGGAGGATCGGAGGCCGCTTGTCGTGTGGAACAAGATCGACATGGTGGCGCACGGGCGGGGCGTGCCGCGCGGAGAGCCGGCGCCCGGATCGCCCTTGGCAAATCTCACTTCGTGGCCCCCCGCGGTGCGAACGTCGGCGCTGACGGGCGAAGGAATCGATGAGCTTCGCGGGAGGATTTTGGAACTGGTGGGTGGCAACCGAATGCCGCAGCGCGAGAGCGGATTCCTGACCAATGTCCGCCACAAGCAGTTGGTCGCCGATGCGATTTATGCATTGGAGAAAGCCGCAGCAGCAGTGCCACAGAAAATCCCGCACGAGATGCTTCTGCTCGACCTCTACAGCGCTCTGCGCGCGTTGGATGAAATTACCGGGGCCACCACGGCTGACGACATCCTCAACCTGATCTTCAGCTCCTTCTGCATCGGAAAGTAAGAACAAATTGCAGTGTCGGCCGCCGCTGGTTGACCTCCGGCTTAGTGATGCGCGCCACCGCCGCTGCTGTGAGATCCTCCACCGCCGCCAGATGGCTGCTGTCTCTGCTGCATTTGCTGCATTTGCTGCGTGTGGCCTTGCTGCATTTGCTGAGTCTGTTGCTGGTGCCGCTGCTCCGCCTGCTGCGTTTTCGCTTCGTTGGACTGCTGTTTTGCCAGCTGCTGATGTTCCTTGTCCTGCTGCTGCTGGAGTTTCTGCCGATCCTGGTTCTGCTTCGCGACCAGCTTGTCCTGCTGCTGCTGGTACTTCTGGTCCTGCTTGGCGTTACCCGTGTTCGGTACAGCGGGCCGATCGACTGGCGGCAGGTCCTTAGGATGGACCGCCATGTTTGGGTTAGAAGTTGCGGCAACTTGCGGGGTTCCGTGATTCGCAGAATAGCGTTGCTGGGGGTTATTTTGGGCGGCCCACGCATGTTGAGTCTGAGCGGCTACGGGCGGAATATGTCTCTCGTTAGCCGCAGCCTCTTCCTGAGACGTGGCGTGGGCATTGATCCCGCCGTTACCGCCGTTGTAGCTGACATGGTTAACCTCACCCTCGTTGACCCTGGTGTTGTAAACGTTGTGGATGGAGTTGACGTTCACGTTGTTCACCGTCGTGTTGTAGTAAAAATGCCCGTTGTTCCAGCGTCCGCCCTCGTAGCCACGACCGAAATAACCGTAGCCATAGTTGATCCCGCCGTAGAAACCTACGTACGGTCCCCAGTAGCCTGGATAGAAAAGAAACCCGCTGCCGCCCCAACCCCAATAGTTCGGAGTCCATAGGAAGCCGACTTGCGGAGCCAGCACCCATGTTCCCGGTACCCAGTAATAGCCGCCATCAGCCCAAGCCCAGTACCCAGGCGTCCAGATATAGCCGTCGCCGGGGCAAAGAGGCTGGTCGTAGACGGGCAGTGCAGGAGGCGCGACAGTGATGGCTACGCCGACTTGCGCGAAAGACGCCGCCGGCACGAATGGCATTGCTACCGCTAACAACAGCGAAAGAATGACGCTAATACGCATAATGTCTCCTCTTGCCGAGTGTCCGTTCGGCTGCCGCCGGGTTCGTGGCGACTTCGATGGTGGGTCTCCGCGTGGACGAGGGTGTACGCACAGGGTCCATTCTGGAGCCTCACTCCATGATGAATTGGTCGGATCGTCGGGTCTGTTCACATTTGCTCAATTCTTCAGAGACACAGCTCGCGTTGTTGATGCCCAAGGATCACCGAAAGAGTGTGATAGGGGGTGAAGTTCTCGTGGCTGTCGCGCCAAAGCCGCTTTCCATTTCCTTAAGCCGCTGTTTAGCACTAGAATGGCGTAGATCCGATAATCCTTAATCAAAGCGGACCCCAGAAGGCATGGCCCGCCAGGAGGCTTCCACGTGAGCATGAAGGCAAGTGTTCGACAGGTAGAGGGCGTTATCGTGGTAGACCTGAGCGGACGGATCAAGCTAGGCGAGGGCAGTTCGGTTTTGCGCGAGACGGTGAAGGACCTGCTGTCCAAGGGACACAAGAAAATCCTGTTGAACCTGGGCGACATCAGCTACATCGACAGCTCAGGCATTGGGGAGCTGGTGAGCGCATTTACCTCGGTGCGCAACCAGGGCGGCGAGTTGAAGCTGCTGAACTTAACCAGGAAAGTGCACGATCTGCTCCAGATCACCAAGCTCTACACGGTTTTCGACGTGAAAGACGACGAGACTGCGGCCATCAGGGCGTTCGATTAACCGTGCGTTGGCAGGGTTTGTTCGCCTCACTAATTTGAAACAGGCGCCCGCGAGGAGTCTTCCAGTACATTGCTCCGCGCAGGCCAGCCCTCGCTGCGTGAACAGGTAAGCGCACGCGCGTGCTCTCCACCGCTGGTAGCCTGATTTGGATCCAGAGTTCTCGAACCTGCCGGCGCCTTGAGTTGCCCCTCCGCTCTTGTCACGAAGCAATAACAATAATTGAGGTTGAGCCGACGGCGGGTTACGTAGCACAATAGAACATTCCAGTCAGCGGGTATCGTTGGGGGAGCAATGTCACTCAAACAAAATCGCAGCAACGACGAATCGTCTTTGGAACTCCGCCGGGTTGACCGTTTGACCCTCGCATTGATTGGGGTGGGAGTGATATTCGCTTCCCTTGGCCTGGGCGAGGCCGTGTACCGCTTGGCGTTCTTCGATTTCGACGGCGCCACCGACCGCCTGCCCATCGAAATGTTGTTTGGCCTGGCATTCGCCTGGATGACCACGAAGGTAGCCAAGCGAATCTACCAGCATCGCATGGAGACCTCTGCGAGAATCAACCTGATTTGGGACCGGAACCACAAGATCCGCCACGCGGTGGAAGCGATTGCGCCGGTGCCGCATCCTGGCCATCAGCAAGCGATTCGAGTGATACGCGACGAGGTGGACCGCATCGAGTGGGCGCTGAGCGACATTGTGTCGCGCTGAGGGCGCCTCGGTTGAGTAACATCGGGCAGTTGCGTCAAAAGCACATGCGTTCGTTGAAGGCCGCTGAAAACTATGCCGTCCCCACGGGACTCAGATCAAAATTTTCATTCCACCCAGCACTCCGCCTGCGGCTGCGTGCTGGGCTAGACTCTTCCGCGCCGATGGCGCTGGTTTCTGAGGGTTCCACACTTCATGCCGCAAATCTAGCGCTCAACGGGCCTATTGCGGCTTCTTGGCGCCCACTGCGGCGGCCGCAATTCCGGTCTCCACATAACTCTTCAGCCGTGTCACTTGTTCGGTGAGTACTTTGTCCACAGGTGCGGCCCAGGTGTTGAGTCCATCAGGAAGATATCCGCCGACCGCATAGGTGACTTCCAGCCTCGTATCGTTGTGCAGGGGCATCAACACGAAAGTCAACGTGCCGGTGGCCCCGGCGCGTAGCAGCGGTCCCAACGTGCCCGACATGACCAGCATCTTGTCGGGCATTACCATGATGACCTCGGCATGCCGCACCCCGCCGTTGTTGGGCAACTTCTCGCAGAAGCATCCCATGGGCTTGTCGTCGATCGACAGGTTGTGCGCATCCTGGGAGTAGGTGTGGTCGGAACTCCACCAATCGCCCACGTGCTGCACCAGCCGGTTGTACACGTCGGCGGATGACGCGTGAATCACGGTGGCGACCCTGACCGTGAAGCCATTGGGAGCTGAATCCATGACGTCGGCGCCGAGCATCGCGGGTGCGAAAGTGCAAACGAGCATTAGTAGATTCTTGAGGCGCATCGGCCTTCTTTCCTCCTGGCAGACTGCGAGATTTGAGTGCCAATAGTTTGCCTAAGCTTGACGATTCCCACAAGGCGATAGACACGGAACCAAGGTAGGAAACGGTGCACGAGAGAGTTTTCTGCGATGCTGTTATTGACATTCGCCTTTTATTCGCTAAGAATATGGGCGGAGGCTCAGCGCACAGTTATGGCTCTCACTCGCCGCCAGAAACAGGTGTATGACTTCATCTCCAACTTCGTGGACACGCACGGGTATTCGCCGTCCTACGATGAGATCGGCGAAGGTCTTGGCCTGAGCTCGCTGGCCACGGTCCACAAGCACATCACCAATCTGGAGCAGAAGGGGTTGCTGCGCCGCGACTACAATCGCAGCCGCTCAATTGATCTGCTGAAGCCCCGCGGGCTGATGAAGCAATCGCTGGCCGTCGCCGCGGCCGCTGCGGCCGAAAGCAGCATGAGCCTGCCATTGCTGGGACGCATCGCCGCCGGCCGCCCGCTGGAGGCGGTGGAGAACCCGGAATCGATTTCGCTGGCCGATTTCACCCGCTCCAAAGAAGTTTACGTGCTGCAGGTGAAAGGCGAGAGCATGCAGGACGAGCACATCCTCGACGGCGACTATGTTCTGGTGGAGAAGGCCAACTCGGCGCGCGATGGCGAGATTGTTGTGGCCCTGGTGGGCGGCAGCGATGCCACGCTGAAACGTATTTACGTCGAGGGTAGCAAGGTCCGGCTGCAACCGTCGAATGCCGCTATGCAGCCCATTATCGTTTCCGCCGCGTCGGTGCAGGTACAGGGAAGGGTGATTGGGGTGCTGCGGAAGTATTGAAGTCAAGGGCCGTGAGCTCGCTCCCGGAGTTGCACTACTATCAAATCGGTCGAGGCCATCTCGGTCTGGCAGGAAAACTTCTCTAGTATCCTGCCAAACTTTCACGGTCATGGGTGAAAACCTCCTCGTAACCCTCTTGTTTTCAATCAAGATACTTCTGGCACGATCCTTGCATCTGAGTTAACAGTGCCCCAGCCAGGCACCCGCTACGTCTCATCGTTGAAACCTTGAACTGGCCGCGACCACATTAGGAACAGCGGAGGAATGAAATGAGAAAAGTGCTTGTCTGCGGGATGTTGCTGGGATTGCTTACCAGCGTCAGCTATGCACAACGTGGTCATGCTGTCGGAGGCGTGGGGCCGTCGGCAGCGACCATGCCCAATATCGGTTCAGTGTCCCCCAACGCCAGAATTAACCCTAACGCCACCGGCATGGGGCACGACGGGGTGCTCCCCAACGCAACGACCGCTGGGAAGAATCCCACCCGGGTTGCTCCCAACGCGACTACTGACCCCACGGCCAAGACCGTAGGGCCCGCTGCCAACACTGCGGGGACACATGCAATCACAGTCCCCGGCAGAGTCATTACGCCGGATGCCCCGACTGGGCCTGGCCCGGATCGATGATCCGGATTGAATATCGAGCGGCTGGGGGTAGCCGTGAGATCGCCGAGATGGGCTGGCGGCAACGTCAGCCCATTGCGGCGTCATGCGTTTGTGATTGATCTTGCGAACGACAAACCGCTGGGCTGCGCGGCGAAGAAAAAAGGCGCGACCTTCCAGCCGCGCCACATGAAATCTTTCACTTACAGGTTCTTGTCCAGCGCCTTCTCGATCACATCGCGGGAAACGTAACCCACAATCTGTTCCTTCACCTGTCCATCTTTGAAGACCAACAGCGTGGGGATACCGCGTACGTTATAGCGCTGTGGAGTGGCCGCGTTCTTGTCGACGTCCATCTTGCCAACCTTCACTCGGCCCGTGTAGCTTTGCGCCACCTCGTCCACGATAGGCGCCAAGGCACGGCAGGGACCGCACCAAGTTGCCCAGAAATCTACGATCACCGGCTGGTCCGACTTCAGCACCAGCTGATCAAAATTTGCATCCGTCACTTCTACGATTGCGTTACTTGCCATTCTTCCTCCTGCGGGACACGTCTTACCAGCCCCACCAGGCAGCGGCGGGCCCATTCCTAATCGTAACATCCCGGTACGAGATTGGATGCAGCAGGATGCTGTGGGACGCAGCCGCCGATCGGCAGAGGCGTTGGACAGCGTCTGGACGAGGCCCGGGGCAGGCCGCAGGGGAGAATGCGCCGCCCAAAACAGAAGGCGCCCCGCGGTTTCCCGCAAAGCGCCTAGAAGGCAGCCCTCCCCCAGGAACTGCCTAAACTGCAATCAGAATTGTCCCGCTGCGCGAGCGATTTGTAAATACGTATCTTGTAACGAATCAGTTAATAAATTTCGGCGTCGAGTTGGTCGCAAACGAAACAGGCGAATGGAGACTTGTCGCGACAACTCGAGGCCGCAGCGAAATCGAAATGGCGAGGCTTAGCCGGCCTATGACGTGCGTTCTGACGGCGGCGTTCGATTCCGGACAATGGCCGGCAAACGCGGACAGAATCGCTCACCGGTATTCAGGATTGCAGTCCTAATCTCAACGATATTAAGACAGTTAGCTCGGCTGGCAGTGGTGCTCGGCTTGCATCAATGTAACTCCAGAGGGCGCATGCCGACGATTCTGCACGACATTCGCTATGCGTTGCGGCAGCTGCGCAAGGCGCCGGGCTTCACCATCACGGCCATACTGACGCTCGCCTTGGGGATTGGCGCGAATACGGCCATCTTCACCCTGGTCCACGCGGTGATGCTGAAGTCGCTGCCCGTCGCTAATCCAGCGCAACTCTACCGCATCGGCGATAACGATAATTGCTGCGTCTGGGGCGGATTGCAAAACGACGGCTGGGGTCTCTTCTCTTACGGGCTGTATCGATACATTCGCGCCAACACCCCGCAGTTCGAGGAGATTGCCGCCTTCGAGGGCAATGGGGAGCCACTCACCGTGCGTCGCCCCGGTTCGCAATCCGCGGCGGAATTCTTCCCCGGCGAGTTTGTCTCTGGGAACTACTTCTCCACGTTTGGTCTGCGACCTTTCGCCGGACGACTGCTGAGCCCGCAGGACGACACCGCCGGAGCTGCGCCCGTCGTGGTGATGAGCTACCGAGTCTGGCAGGAGCACTACGGTCTGGATCCGTCAGTGATAGGCGCCAGCTTCATAATTAACGGCCAACCGTTTACGGTTGCCGGCATCGCGCCGCCGGGATTTTTCGGCGACCGGCTGCGGGAGGATCCGCCGGAATTTTATGTTCCTCTTGCCGACGAACCACTGCTCCAGCATGAGAGTTCTTTGCTCCATGTCGATACCCAACATTGGCTCTACCTGATCGGGCGCATGAAGCCGGGAATCCAGCCCTCACGAGTGGAGTCGCAACTGACCACGGAATTGCGGCAGTGGCTCCCCACCATAGCCGGGACCTTCGATCAATCGCAGGTCAACAAAATCGGAAAGCAGTTCATCAAGCTGGGGCCGGGCGGCGCCGGCATCACTACCCTGAGGGACGACGCCAGGGCCGGCCTCTACCTGCTGACTGCCGCTTCGGCGCTGGTGCTGTTGATTGCCTGCGCGAATCTGGCGAATCTGCTGATGGCCCGCGGCACCGCCAGACGCCAGCAAACTGCGGTACGGCTGGCATTGGGAGCTACGCGAGGCCGCCTCATTCGCACCCTGCTGACGGAGAGCATTGTGCTGGCATGTATTGGCGGTGCGGCCGGCCTGGCGCTGGCTTATTTCGCTACCCGGGCCATCCTGCTGATCGCCTTCCGCGGCGCAAACTTCGTGCCCATCGACACTTCGCCTTCGCTTCCAGTTCTGGCCTTCGCCTTCGCGCTTTCGCTGGTTACCGGAGTTGTCTTCGGGGTGGCGCCGGCCTGGATCTCGTCGCACTCTGATCCCGCCGAAGCTCTGCGCGGGGCCAACCGCTCCACTCGCGATCGTTCCGCCATGCCGCAAAAATCGCTGGTCGTCGCACAAGCTGCGCTGTCGTTGGTCCTGCTGGCCATGGCCGGGTTGGTGACCGAAAGCCTGCGTTACCTGGAGCACCTGAACCTCGGCTTCGAAACAACTGGACGCATGATCGTGCTGATCGATCCGTTGACCGCCGGCTACACTGCGGAGCGGCTTCCTGCCCTCGAGCGGCAACTGCACGATCAACTGGGCCAGATTCCCGGCGTGCTCAGAGTAAGTTATTCGATGTATAGCCCGCAGGACAGGGACACATGGAACGACGAAATCTCGATTCAGGGCCGCACGCCGCAGTCCACGCAAGACGTAAGCGTGGGATGGCTGAGGGCGAGCCCCGATTACTTTATGACTATTGGGACACCGGTTCTGCGGGGCCGTTCCATTGGAGAAGAGGATACCGCTACCTCGGAGCGGGTGGCGGTGGTAGACGAGACCTTTGTGCGCAAGTTTTTCCCTGGGCAAGATCCTATTGGGCAGCACTTCGGATTCGATCGGCCGGGCCACAGCGGCGACTACGAAATTGTCGGCGTGGTCAGAGACACGCAATATCGTGAAGCGACCGAGAAGGACAAACAGAATCCCATGTTTTTCCTTCCCTATTCCCAACATGTCAACTTTACCGAGGCGCTCGACCGGCGCATGATGGCGGACTCGGAATATCCCCGCAGGATCGAGATCCAGTTCGCCGGTTCGGCCGAGGGGATTGGCCCGCAGGTGCGCCGGGTGCTCGCCGCCATCGATCCCAACCTGAGCATCATCTGGATGCACACCTTCGGGGAGCAAGTGGCCCAGGTCTACAATCAGGAGCGACTGATCGCCCGACTGACCGAGTTGTTCAGCCTGCTGGCATTGCTGCTGGCGTCGATTGGGCTCTACGGCGTGACGGCTTACAACATCGCGCGCCGCACCAGCGAGATCGGCATTCGCATGGCGGTGGGCGCTGACCGCAAAGACATTGTCGCCATGGTCCTGCGCGGCGCTTTCTGGCAGATCGGTCTCGGCCTGATCATCGGTGTGCCGCTGGCGATCATCGCCGGCCGGTTGATGGCCAGCAAGCTCTACGGCGTGGGCGCCATCAACCCTGGAATTCTGGGTGGGGCGATTGCCGCCTTGGGGCTATGTGCGTTTATCGCGGGACTGGTTCCGGCCCGGCGCGCCGCCTCGATTGAGCCGGTGCAGGCATTGCGCATTCAGTGAGAAATTCACCAGGCGGTGGTAGGTGGTTGTTGATAAGAAATGGCCGCCCGCGAGGACGGCCATAGCAAGTCTACATCTCAGCCTGTCAACTAACGACTGCGCGCTGACACGGTAAGTTCAGTATCGTTACGGATGGCCCGGATGATCTTCCATCTCAGCTAAATGCAAACAGCTTACAGAAGCGTTTCGCTTCTGGCGCTTTCGTCCGGCAGGATCAAAAACTGATGCCCATTCCTGCAGCAGTACACTACTTTGTCAGTCAGCAGAAGTCGCCATCTCCCGATCTGGTCCGGCAGGTCCACTCGGTGCACTGTGACTTCTTCGGACTCACAGATTGCACAGCGTTTGGCTTGCGGCATGTCGGATTCCTGGTTTCACCTCCTTCCCATCATCAACCGGGCGTTCCCGATTGTTAAATCTTTAAGATGCAATCGGTTGTCTTGCAGTATCTCCGCCCAACACATTATCACGCGAATACTGAGTGAGGCGGCACACTAAAGGTCATCATCGCACCTGTAATCCATGCTGCTGGGTAGCCGGCGGCACGATTCCATTCATTCGCAGGTATTCCACTATTTGCCCATAGTGATCGGAAACATGCCATACCGCCGCGACGGCGACGCCCAGCTTGGTATTGGGCGCGGCGTAATGGCCAGTCACGCGGTCAAGCGCGTTCTGAGCATTGATGGTCGCAAGAACGCCGTTGCCATAGTCGAACGACTGGTGAAGATACTGCAACAGCTCACCCTTGGTCTTGGCCTTGGAAGGCCCGCCCTTCTCGCACAGCTCGGGCGGAGTCTTACCTTCAATTTCATTGAAGAACGCAAAATTGACGCAGGCGACATGCTTCACCTGCTCGGCGAAGGAGCGGGTGTCCTTGAAGTTACCCGTAGCGGGCATAAACGAGTATTTGTCGGCGGGCATCGCTTCCGCCGCCGCGAGAAAGCCTTGTTGCGCGAATTGCAGCACGTCGCCCACGCTCTCAGCGATGTTCTTGGGAATGTCCTGCTGCTGCGAAAAACCGGGGACAGGGCCCAGTAGCAGGCAAAACGCGATCAGAGCGACGGCTTTCATCAGAACTTCCTTCGACAGCTCGAAGAAATCATACCTCAGGAATGGCCCGTTCGCAGACGCGAATCTGTCATCTGATACCCTGTTGCGGCATGTCCCACGGTTGTGGGAGGGAAACAGCAGTAATCTGCTCAAACCGCGCTCAGATGCGCTATGCTTAGTGGGTAGGAGTTTATATGCTTGACAACCTGTTTCAACCGATGCACCTGCTGGTGATCCTGTTTATCGCTCTGCTGGTGTTTGGGCCGAAGAAGCTACCCGAACTGGGGAAGGGCCTGGGCGAGGGGATACGCAGCTTCAAAGAATCCATGAACGCAAAAGACCCGGCCACGCCTCCTGAGGATGACAAGAAGAAGGTGTAGTTCTCCGCCGCGATTCACTGAGCTCCGGTCAGACCGTGCCTGTTCGCCATGCCTGACGTCCTCTTCATCCTAATCCTCGCCTTGGTAATCTTTGGCCCCAAGAAGCTGCCGGAGATCGCCCGGCAGGTGGCCAGGTTCATGGCCCAGTTTCGCGTGATGCGCGACGACCTGAAGCGTCAGCTCGAGGGCGAGTTGCTGAAAATCGAGCTGGAAGAAAAGGAAAAGGCGGCCGCCGCTCCTGTGCCGCAGCTCGAAGCGTCGACTCCGCCCGCACCTAAAGAAGCCATCCAGGAGCGTTCCATTTCATAATGCAGCCGGGCGCCGGTATGCAGCACCACCCGGCTGAATTCAACTATTCCGCGATTGATGGCGGCTTCCAGAAAGCCGGCCTCTAAGTTACTGGCTCCCCATGCCGCCGCGGTGCAGCTGGAATACGGTTTCAAGCTGGCCGATCCCGAGCGGGCCGGCCAGGAACTGTTGGAGCGGATGCAAGCCCGGAGTTGAGGCCGCCGTCGCCCGGCGCGATGTGCCCGTAGTATCTACGCTGAAAGTACAGCGCGACATTGACCAGGCCAATCATCGCTGGAACTTCGACCAGCGGGCCGATTACCGCCGCGAACGCCTCGCCTGAATTGATCCCGAACACACCGACGGCTACTGCGATCGCCAGCTCGAAGTTGTTGCTGGCCGCGGTGAAGGAGAGCGTTGCCGATTTGGAGTAGTCGGCCTTGAGCTTGTAGCCCATGTAGAAAGACACCAGGAACATCAGCACGAAATAGATCAGCAGCGGAATGGCGATGCGGACAACGTCGAAGGGAAGACGCAGGATGTACTGGCCTTTCAGGGAAAACATGACAACGATAGTGAACAAAAGAGCGATGAGCGTGATGGGGCTGATGCAGGGGATGAAGCTATTCTCGTACCAGGTGCGTCCCTTGGCCGCCACCAGGGAAACCCGCGTGATGATTCCGGCGAGAAATGGAATACCGAGATAAATGAAAACGCTCTCTGCGATGTCTCGGATGGAGACGCTGACCACCATGCCATGCAAGCCAAACCACAGCGGCAACTTGGTGACGAAGATCCACGCGTAGACCGAGTAGAAGAGCACCTGGAAGACGGAATTGAAGGCCACCAGGCCGGCGGCGTATTGCGTGTCGCCCTTCGCTAATTCGTTCCAAACAATCACCATGGCGATGCATCGCGCCAGCCCGATGAGGATCAAGCCGGTCATGTACGCCGGATAACCGCGCAGGAAAATAATGGCCAGCACGAACATCAGCACCGGACCGATCAGCCAGTTCTGGAGCAGCGAAAGCGCCAGGATTTTCTTGTTGCGGAAGACTTCGCCCAGCTCTTCGTAACGAACTTTCGCCAGCGGAGGATACATCATCAGGATGAGGCCGACGGCGATGGGAAGCGATGTAGTGCCGACGCTGAAGCGATTGAGGAAGGGCACGACACCGGGGAGCGCCCATCCCGCAAGCACACCCAGCAGCATGGCAGCAAAGATCCACAGAGTGAGGTAGCGATCAAGAAAACCCAGGCGGGATGTCACATTGTTCTGCATACAGTCTCCGGCAAAAGGAGGCTCGATTTATTGCTGCTGGCCAATGTGCTCGATTTCCTTTTGGATGGCGAGCCTGCCGAGAGTGGCGAGCGGCAACGACAGGAACAGGCCAATCCTGCGATCCAACATCAAGAAGGCCTCGCGATAGGCGCGCACGATTTCATCAGGCGTTCCAGTGACGGCGGCCGGATCGGGGATTCCCCAGTGTGCGGTCATGGGCTGGCCCGGCCAGAGCGGGCACACCTCTTTAGCGGCGTTGTCGCACACCGTGAACACGAAGTTCATCTCCGGCGCACCGGGTTGGGCAAACTCGTCCCAGCTTTTGCTGCGCAGCCCGGCCGACGGAAGACGGGCGACCTCCAATTGGCGAAGCGCCTCAGGACGAACGCTGCCCGCCGAATGGCTGCCTGCGCTATAGGCGGTGAAGGTTGGACGTCCTTTGAAGTTCAGAATGGCTTCCGCCATGATGGAGCGCGCCGAGTTGCCGGTGCAGAGAAAGAGAACGTTGTAGTGGGCTGGCATGAAGGCTATCCGTTGGCTTGGGGTTTCCTGGCGCGGATGAAGGCGCTCATGAACTTGCCATCGACTTGGGAGGCGAGGGCATCGACGTCAAGGCCCTTGGCAGTCAGGAAAGCACGCGCGTCTTCGGCTTTGTACATGCGTGTAGGTTCGATTTCGATGGCCTCAAAACCGGCCGCCGCCAGCTTGGCCAGGTATTCCGTGTCCTGCAATGCGCCGGCAATGCAGCCCACCCACAGCAATACGCTCTGACGCACTTCTGGCGGGACATCGCCATGTACCACAACGTCAGACACGGCAAAACGGCCCCCTGGCTTCAGCACGCGAAAGGCCTCGCGCAGCACCTGCTCTTTGTCGGCTGAAAGGTTGATAACGCAGTTGGAGATGATCACATCAACAGAATCGTCGGGCAGGGGAATGCTCTCGATTTCGCCTTTCAGGAACTCGACGTTCTGCACTCCGGCTTTGCGCTGATTTTCGCGCGCCAGGGCGAGCATCTCGTCGGTCATATCGAGACCGTAGGCTTTGCCGGCCGGCCCGACGCGGCGAGCCGAGAGCAATACATCGATGCCGCCGCCCGAGCCGAGATCGAGGACGGTCTCGCCGGCGTGGATCTGGGCGAGCGCGGTGGGATTGCCGCAACCCAGTGAGGCCTGCAATGCGGCGTCGGGAATTTGGCCCGCCTGCTCAGCGTTATAAAGACCGACGGTAATGGGGTCGCAGCAGCTTTCAAACGCAGAAGCTGCGCTGCAACATCCAGCAATCTCGGTTGTCGCGTCCGGCGGGGCGGATGATCTGACGCCGCTAATTTGCGCCCGCAGCGCGGCTTGGCCGTATTTCTCTTTCACGGCTTCCTTGATGTTCTGGGTAGTCATACCATCCTCCTACTTGGCGGCCCGGAAGACTTCTTCGGGCTTGACCGCTTTGTTGCGGGAGCAGCACTCGTTGAAGAGAAATCCAAGCAACTCTTTCAGGGCGTCAGTGTTGGCGGTGTACCACAGGAAGGTGCCATCGCGACGCACTTTCACGAGGGCCTCGTTCTTCAGTTTGTCGAGATGGTGGGAGAGGGTCGAGCTGGGGATATCCAACTCGCCGCCGATGTCGCCGACGACCATGCCAGTGGGGTGGGCGGACAGAAGGAGTTGCATGATGCGCAGCCGGGGTTCGGTCCCCATCGCCGAAAGCATGTCAGCGCAGCGGATGATTTGTTCGGGATCGTGTTTGCTGGGCACGTTCGCCCCCTTCCATAATTCTATATTTACAGAATTATAGAGCGACTGTCAAGAGAAAAATGAGGGGTGGTCCACATGCCTAGGGCGCGAAGTAGCCCGCAATATCCAGGAGCAAGTTGGTGGGATTGAACGCGAAGGCATCGACCAATCCGTTGATCGTCGGAGTAATGGCCATATTGGAGGTCACGGCACCGTCAGCCGCGTTCAAGGTTGAGACTACGGGCTGCTGCTGGCCCTCGGGCCAGAGCGTCAGATACTCGAGCGCGCCCGGCGGCACCACCGTCGCATTCAGAACGTAGGCGGTTGCGCTGGCCGGTACGGCACATGGGCCGTTCCCGACATTCACCGTTAGCTCACCCTGGAACTGATGGCCTTGCGCGGGACTGCGCGTGTCGAGCACGCGGCACGGAGCAAGGTTGTACAGCGACATGGGATTTGGCGCTGAATTCGCAGCCGCGAAGTACCCGTTGATGTCGATGAGCAGGTCGGTACCGTTGCCGTAAGCGTAGGTCTGAATGGCGCCGCTGGTTCCCGCCGGCACAATGGCGGCGTTGGCGGTGATGGTCCCAGTAGGCGCATTGAGGGTTGAAGCCTGCGGCTGCGGCTGGCCCGTCGGCCACACGGTAAGGAAACCCAAAGGCTGGCCGTTCTTCGGCAGCGCCGTAAAGTTCAGCGAGTAGGCTTGCGCCGCGCTGGGAATGTTGCAGGCGCTTGCCTGGAGCACCGGGAAATTGCGTTGCTCGCCGTTCTGCAACAGCGGCCCACCCAGCTGTCCGGCGGGGCTGCGCGTATCGGCTACGCGGCAGGGCGGCAGTGGGAAGAAAGCCAGCGCTGAGCCGTTGCCGTTTGCGAAGTATCCGGTGACATCGAGAATAAGTTCGGTGCTGTCGGTGGCATAGACGCTGACACCCTGCCCGGTACCGGCCGGAACAATGGCAGCGTTGGCCTTGGTACGTCCGTCGTAAGAGTTCAGGGTTGAGACCACAGGCTGGCTCGCCCCGGTGGGCCAGATAGTGAGGTAGTTCAGTGCGCCGTTGGGCACAACGGTGACGTTCAAGGCATAAGCAGCAGCGTTGGTGGGAAGATTGCAGCTGCCTTGCGGAAGCGGGAAATCGCGCTCGGTTCCGCCGGTGAGAGCGGGACCGCCAAACGTACCAGGTGCGTTTCGGGTGTCGACCACGCGGCAGGGCGTAAGCGGAACGAATCGCAGTCCGGAAGAAAGTCCCGTGACCGCAACGTCGTCCAGATACATGTAGGTTGGGTCGCCGTAGCCGTCTTCATGAACGTTGAAGTAGAGCTGAATGGTCTGGCCCCCGTAGGGAGTCAGGTCAAAGGTGACTTGCGTCCAGGCTTGCACATTGGAGGCAACTTTGAAGACTTGCGCCAGCTGGTTGCCGTTGGTGTCGCGAATCTGGGCTTCCTGCCAGTCGTACTGGATTGTGGTCGAAGTGGAAGGCCAATACCAGAAGCTCAAGGTGGGGCCGTCCGCGTCGCTGGGAACGGTGATGGCTTGATACAGCCATGAGTCGCCATTGGGCTCGGGCAGGCCAGTGGCTCCCAGCTGGGCGCCGAAGCTGCCGCTGTGAGCTTGCAAGGTCGAGGTGACCGGAAGCAGCACGCCGCCCGTGCTCCAGCAATCAAGTGTGCCGCTTTCAAATCCGCCATTCGACAAAGTGTTGGCGATGCAGGGAGGCGCCGGCTCCGTGCCTAGTCCGGTCAAAGTGGCGACCCGGGGACTGCCGGAACCGTTGTCGGTGACCGCCAGCAAGCCTGTCCTGGTTCCCGCGGCCGCAGGCGTGAAGCTGACGTTGATAGTGCAATTGGCGTTCGGGGCCAGAGATGTTCCGCAGGTATTGTTTTCCTGGTAGTCGCCGGTGACGGCAATGTTGCTGATGGTGAGGCTGACGGACTGCTGGTTGCTGAGAACGATCTGCTGTGCGGGGCTGGTCGTTTCCACGTTTTGAATTCCGAAGCTGAGGTTGCCGGGATAGAAGCCGATATAGCTGCCGGTCGGGCAGCCGGGAAACTCGAAGCTGACGATGCGGGTGTTCCAGTTGTAGGCGCCGGTGGTCAGCTGGTACTGCTGGGTGTACCAGAAGGTGCAATCGTCAGTAGGATCGACCGACATGGAGCTGTAATCGCCCCAGCGATTCACGTTAGGTGTCTGCGACCCGCTGCCCAGGATGACCGAGGTCTCCGCTTCTAAAACGCCGGGCGGATCGGTGGGCAGTCGGCCGGCAAAGGCAATCGAGGGATAGACCGCGCCGCTGGAGACACTGTAGCCCAGCGCGATGTCCCCGATTTTGTCCATGGCGATGCTGCCCATCCAGCGATAGTTGGAATCGGGAGCGTAGGTTCCCTGCTGGGCCACGACCGGCGCAGCGCCGGGCGATTGAATCTCATACCAACGCACTCCGCCGCCGCCGCTGACGGCCACCGAGTGGTTGACGACCAGCGACTCATGATCGCCGAAGTTGCGATAGGCCAGACGGTACATCAGGCGGTCGGCCAGTGAGTCGAGGGTGTTGGTGGTCAGCGGTTGGGGGACGCATTCCGATCCGCCATTGCACAGCGGAGTGAAGGGCGCGACGTCGATGACCGTAGGCCCAGTAAACGTGGAGTTGGAGGGCTGGTCGAAGTCCACATGGAACTGGTAGAGGTTCAGCGAATTGTCGCCGTAGTCCAGCATGTAGTTGGGTGAGCCTGACGGCGGCGGAGTAGCACCATCGACGTCCGACGGCAGCAAGCCGCCCACAAACGGTTCCTGCTGAAAGCAGACCTGGGTTGCGGCCTGGCCAGTCAGCATGGCTGTGCGGTTGTAGGCACAGGCATCGGCGCCCATGAAGGTGTTGCCCTGGAACATGTTGAAGGTTTCGTAGTAAGCGTCGGGCCAGACAGCCATCTTGGGATAGTCGTCGAAATCGTCGTACTCGAAGGAGTAGCGATACCATGACCCGGTCGCATCCGAGCTGACCGACACGGCAACGCATTGCAGGTACGGTGGCGTGGACACGGACATCTGGCTCATGACCCAGCGGGCGGCAAGCTTGTCATAGAGCACGATGGGATCGCCGTCATTGTCGGCTTCGCAGCCGCCGCCAAATCCCAGCCACAGGGCATTTCCCGGCGTGGGGCCGGCCACCAACGAGCCCATGGTCTTGTCGAAGATCGCGAAGTAGGTGTTCACCCATTGCACATACTGCGTAGCTCCCACTGCGCCGTTGGTGTCGGAGGGAATGTACTCGACAGTGAAGCCATACTGTCCGTCGCCGATGCCCTCAAAGTTCAGGCCAACCTGGGGCGAGAAACCGGTTGTGCTGAACTGACGCACCGGATCTTCGTCCAACTGTCGTAGTCCCGGCGGGAGAGGAATGCTGCGTCTGGGCTCGGCTTCCAGCTTGCCACGCGCCATCGGGTGGGCGTTGCGGATCATGTCGATCAGCGGCGGCGAGACATCATGATGCAGATCGCGGCGGACGATGGTGGGGACGCGACCGGGTTGGGCCAGCAAAGCAACGGATAGAAAGCCGCTCAGGATGAGGGGTAAGATTCCACGGACAAGAAAGAATCTTGCATGGGACATGCCGTTGCTCCCGCAGAATAGTTCGGGTATGACGCGCGCGGCAGAGAAGCTGCCGTGCAGCGATATCTATTGCATCGGCAATATTCAGGAGCATTTGATCGGCAAATGCAGGTTAGAAGCGGCTAAGACGGGATGGGCCGGACTTGGGCGATTCCCATGGCGAACGGAGGTACCGAAAGGGAAAGGCGCTAGCCTGGAGCTTACTTTGCGCTTTTGCGCGGGGTTGAGCCCCTACCAACTCTTGGCGATGCAGCCGCGATTCCCCCGCGTAAACTTAACGAGGTCTTGCGCACCTACGACCTCCTCCAAGAGGGGTTCGTACATTTCATCGGACCGAGCGCGGTCAAGCACGAGGGCCTGGCAGCTGTTAACTGTCTTGGCCAGTCGCTCCAATTCGTCACAGGTCTTGAAGCGAGCCATGTAGACTCTCGGGTCGTCATCGAATCCGTGATGCCCAATATCCAGTACGACTGTGAGATCGCTCGACGAGCACGTACGAGTGTACGGTGACTTGGCGCGGTCCTGAGCCGCTGCGATTAAAGTGCAGCAAAGAAGGCAAAGCGCGGCGAAGGTGGCTTTCATAATTTCCTTCCGGGGTCGGCCCCACCGGCGCCCATAGGTGACGCAGCTTCATGGGTGAGCAGCCCGACTATTGACAGGCGTCTATCCTGAACGTTCGGACTAAGTATCTGCCGTGGGGAAAACGGCACACGGTGACCGGGATCACACACCAGTGGTCGCTAGAGGCTCAGGCGATCCGCGAATGCCCGGAAATAGGAGGATTGTGCGTTTCACAATCCGGCATAGCGACGTATGTCAATCTTGCTTCGCGAGAACAACGCCCTCGACACGGCCATGCGCAAGCCTAGCCAGGTCAGGGTCACGATTTCCCGACGGTCGTAGTGGCTGCCCCCTCCCGGGTGAGGATCGTAATCACTCATTAGCGAGCAGCCGCCTTCACAGCAAGGGCGAGATACTTCACCACGGCAGTCTTTGACGTCGAAGCGTGCACATATCTCTGCAGCTGTTGCTCGGCCTCAAGAATCTCGTCATCAGTCAATGTTTCGTGCCCCGGTTGGACGGGAGCCCACATGAATGACGAGGATCGGGTTCCTGGTTCATGGATCGAAAAGATGTGAACTACTTCCTGCTCATCTGGTGCCATGCCCCTATCTTAGTATCTTTCATCTCGCTCAGGATTTCTTCCACCGCCGCAATCGCGCTGGTGATTTCCGCATCGGTGTTGTAGAAATGTGGCGAGAAGCGGACGCCGGACTTGGGGCGATAGTCCACCAGGATGTCGCGCTTGAGCAGCTCGGCGCAAACCTGCGGCGCGTTGGGCATGTCGATGGAGACGGTGCCGGCGCGGCGTTCAGGATTACCTGGCGTGTTGGTGCGCCAGCCGTGTTGCGCGGCCAGGTCCATCAGCAGAGCGGTCTGGCATTTGGATTTCTGGCGGATGTTTTCCACGCCCACTTCGCGGATGATCTTCAGACCCGGCTGCGCGACTTTCAGCGCTGGGATATTGGACGTGCCCTGGGTGAAGCGGTAGATGTTGGGCGTGTAGCGCGTGGCGCCGATCTCGAAGCCAAAGGGATTTTCGTGGCCGAACCAGCCGGTGAAGGACGGCTCCAGCGTCCTGGCCAGGTCGGGGCGCACGTAGAGATACGCTGTGCCTGGGCCGCCGCAGAGCCACTTCAGGACGCCACCGGTGCAGAAATCTACGTTGAGCTTTTGCACGTCGAAAGGCAGCGTGCCGGTGGCCTGGAAGGAGTCGAGCAGAACATAAGCGCCGACGCGGTGCGCCTTCTCAACGATGGCCTCGACATCCTGAATAAACGCGCTGCGGAAGATGACATGCGAGATGGGCACCAGCAGCGTTTCTTCGTCGATGGCGTCCAGCAGGCGCTCGGTGTTGACGTGGATGGTGTCGTCATTCGGCACCATCTCGACGCGGGCGCCGCGCTTGCGCTGTGCCTCCCAAAAGTACATGACCGACGGGAAGTTAAGGTCGCTGTAGACGACCTTGTTGCGGCGGCCGCTGAAGTCAAAGCAGGAGGCCACCGTCGCCTGGCAGGTGGTGACGTTCTGCAGGCACGCAACCGAGCCTGGCGGCGCATTGAAGAGCGCGCCAATCTGGTCGCCGACCTCGGCAGCAAGCATCCACCATTCCTCTTCCCAGGCACGAACGCCGCGCGTGTTCCACATCTCGGTGTACTGGTGTAGCGAATCCTCGACGCCGCGGGGCATCGCCCCTAGCGAGTTGCTGATGAGGTAAGTGGTGCTCTGGAGGATGGGAAACTCGGAGCGATAGCGCAGAAGTCCTTCGGACATGAGGGATATTGTAGGGGAAGAGCGCGCCGGGATGGGAATTTGTACAGAAGGAAGCTATTTTTGATAAAGTTGCAGTTCAGGCAAAACTTCGCAAGCAGCATCGGGTTCATAAAAATTTACCAGGAGCAGCGGAAGCATCAGTATTACCTCCGGGCCCTATCCGAATTCCGCGTCCCCAATCTATGCATCGTCTCACTTACTTTCTCGCACTCTTCCTGCTGGCCACGGTAAGCGGTTGTGGCAGTGGCAATAACACCACCAGCAACGTCGGGCTATTCGGCAACTGGAACGTTGTGATGTACGCGAATGGGGGCACGACCCCCGTGTATGTATTCGCGTTGGCGATGTCGCAGGAAGGCGGCTCGAACTATAGCGGTTCCTCGATTGCCTACAACGGCTCGGTCGGTATACCCAGCAACATGTGCATCAACGGAAATACCTTGGCCGCGACTGCGAGCACCAGCGGCAGCAATTTCACCATGACCGTTACCGATAGGACCACGAACACCGTCATCTCGGTGAATGGCTCGCTGGCTACACAAACCACCACGCTGTCGGGGACCTATAGCAATCTTGCCAGTGAGGCCTGTACCGCTTCCACCGGCACCGTAACCATGACGCCGCAGTAAGCCGCGGGCGTGCTTTCCTGTCGAGCGCCAGCCTTAATCCTGGCGCCTCGACCGGGAGCTCCTCATCTAAAATAATCCCACTGGGTCGAGGACTCCCACGCCCATGTGCACGCCTATTTCGATTTCCGCACCACTATTGCCCGGTCGACCGGAGTCGGGAGAGACAGCATGAATACTGCCGATATTCACACACTCTATGCCTATAACCGCTGGGCGAACCGCCGCATATTCTCCGTGCTCGAAAAATTAAGCGAGGAGCAATTCTCCGCTGTCAGGCTCAGCAGCTTTCCCTCGATTCGAGAATCCGTGTTGCATATCCTGGCGGCTGAGTGGATCTGGCTCAAGCGATGGAAAGGCAGTTCGCCGCGGGCAACGGTTGCAGATACCAGCAACGCGTCCGCGATGAGTAGCGCGCTGAGCAACGGCGGAGTCGCTGTGGAAATGCTGGCGACGCTGTCAGGATTGCGAAGCTTCGCCGATTCCATCGAGCAGGAGCGGCAGGAATTTCTGTCCGGTCTGAATGACGAGATCCTCCAGGCGCGGCTAAAGTACACCGATATGGGCGGCAAGGAGTTTTCCATGCCGCTGGTCTACCTGCTGCAACATCTGGTGAACCACGGGACCTATCATCGTGGGCAGGTGACCACGCTGCTGCGGCAGGCTGGCGCGGAGACCGTGTCTTTCGATCTGCTGTTTTTTATCAGGGAACAGGAAGCAGAAGCGGCGACGGCCTAGATCATCCTTCCGTGCAAGGTGCGGCTAAACTCAGGGGATTCTCTTCCCTGAAACGAACGGATTGCCCGCGATAACGAAGCGCAGTGGACGCTCAGCAGCTTTGGTGATGCCGATTCGCGGCGTCGCGACGATGCGTTCCGGATGAAAGCCATCGTCCGCCAACCACAGGTCCGACACCCGCGAAGCGAAGTCTTTATCGTTGTCGCGCAGCCGCGTGATGCCCAGCGCTTCCGACATGCGTCCCGGGCCGCTGGAGATCATTCGCAAATCCGCCGGACGAGGCGGTGTTGGAAGAGCCAGGTCGCGCGCCAGCGACATCGCCGCCAATCCGAAGACCGGCTCCATGGCGCGGAAGAGCACGCCCTCGCCACGGCCGTCGCGCATGCAGGAAACATTCAGGCAATAGTGATTGCCGTAGATGAAATACACATACGCGTGACCCGGCGGCCCGAAGAGCACGGCGTTGCGAGCGGTTTTTCCGGCAAAGGCGTGCGCCGCGGGATCCTGATCACCAAGGTACGCCTCATCTTCTACGATGCGGCCAGCCAGCAGGCTGCGCCCTTCGCGCCGGATCAGCAGTTTGCCCAGCAGCTCGCGGGCAACCGTCACGGCATCGCGATTGAAGAATTCGCGCGACAGCCGCGGCGTAGCCCGCAACTTAGACGCCGTGAGCGCGCCCGGACGGCCGATGTTCTTGCTCACAGCTTCACGGCCACCAGCCGCAGCCGCCGGTAGTCGATCGTCCACACGCCATTGTGAAACAGCGCCGGGCGGGCGAACTGATCCGCCAACCGGAAGAACTCTTTGCGCTGTTCCGGAGCGACTGCTTCGATCGCGAAGCGCCCAAACATTTCCAGCCACAGTTTGAGCCCGCGGTCGCCGCCGTCAAGGATAGTTGCACGGTCGAACAGCACCGCGAAACCCACTTCCAGCCCATGCGCTTCCAGCAGCGGAGCATATTCGCCGATGGAGGGAAACGACCACGGTGACAGTTTTTCAGGATTCGAAATGCCCAGCGCGCGCAACGCCTCGTATACCGCGTCCAGCAGGTGATGGAGGTTTCCCCGGCCACCCATTTCCATCACCAGGCGGCCGCCGCGCTTCAGGGCTCGCGTAATCGAGGCAATCGCCGAGGCTTGGTCTCGCACCCAGTGCAGCGTGGCGTTGGAGACCACCACATCAAACTCGTCCGCATAGGCCAGGGCGGTTACGTCGGCAATTTCAAACCGCACTTGCGGGAAGTTCGCGCGCGCGCTGGCAATCATCTCCGGAGAGGAATCGATCCCAACCACCTCAGCACCGAATTGCGCGACCTCGGCAGTGAGCTGGCCGGTGCCGCAGCCCACGTCCAGAATGCGCTCGCCCGGTTTGGCGTTCAGCAGCACCAGCAGGTCGCGCCCGTACTGCCACACGAAAGAATGGCTGGACTGGTAGAGTTCGGAGTTCCAGTTGTCGAGTTTTGAGCTCATGCAGGAATTGTAACTACGCGCGAGGTTAGTCTTCCGTGATTCCGGCCTCTTTGGCACGAAACTTCCAGTAGTCGCCCGCGGTCTCGCTCAAATCGCCGGTCGGTCTTTCGCCGCGGAAGACGCGCGACACTCCGCGCACCACCCGCCGCATGGGCAACTCGCCGCCGCTGTCGGTCAGGAACAGCTCGCCCACCTTCGCGGTGCGATAGTACCAGCGCTTCAGCAGCGCCAGGTGCTCCATCCACTCTAGCGCACCGCGCAGCTTCGGACCCTCAACCGCCGCCAGCGCATCGCTGATGCGCGACTCCATCGATTGCGGCTTGGATGCAAGGCGCGTGGCTTCCGACCTGCCGACATTGAGCGCGACCGGCTCGCAGACCTGTCCGGCAACAATCTTGAAGAGCGTGACCGATTCGCGCTCCGCCGAGGGCTGCACTATTACGCCATTCAATTCATCCAGGCGGCGCACGATTTCCGGCAGCTGCGAGATTGCGGCCTTCACCTTTTCCAGGCGCGCGTGTTGCACGGCCGCGCCTTCGAAGTCGAGGTTGGTGGAAGCGTCGTCACGATGCCGCTCGATCTCGCGTACCAGCGACTCTCCGCCGCTCTGGAAGAACTGCTGCACCCGTTCGACCTCAGCGGCATACTCCTCATCGCTACAGCCTTTGAAGCAGGGCGCCAGGCACATCTTCATCTCGGAATAAATACAGCCGGGGAACGCAGGATCGGGATGGAGATCGTCGACACAGCGCCGCATCTTGAAAAGGTCGAGCGAGTCGTTGCAGAACTTCTCCGCCGCAACCCGCGTGGGAAACGGGCCGTAGTAACGGGCATTCGATTTCATTCCGCTGATGCGCGTGGTGACGATCGCGCGCGGGTAGGGATTGTCGAGAATCAGCTTGATCAGCGGCGCAAATCGCAGACGCAAGCGCTTGTCGTAGGTCTGGGGAAATTCGCGGCGCAGAACTTTGTAGAGTAGAAACGATGCCTCGAAATCGGAGCCGGCAGAGAACCACTCGACCGAGCGGGCCCGCTCACGCAGGTTCAGCTTGCGGCTTTGTCCATCGACCGCGCCCAGCAGACGTTGCAGCCGGCGGCGCAGGTTCGAGGTCTTGCTGACGTAGGGCTCCGCGCCTTCCTCGCCGCGCAGCAGGAATACCGCTGCACTCGCCGGAGCGGCGGCGAACAGTTCGGAATCGCGTGAGGGCACGAACTCAATGCGCTGCGAGGTCACGAAGTCATTTTATCTACGACAGAGACACTGAGAGGAAGCATAGCTTCAGTCCTGCTCGCCAAACACTGCCGCGTAACTCTTTCCGTAAGGGTAGAAGCGGTGTTTCTCCCCGCGCGCCCATGCTTCCTTGTGGTGGGCAGCAGTGATGTCCCAATCGGGGCGGCACTTCATGGTCACGGCGCGCAGGTCTTGGCGAAGTTCCTCATTGGTAGGCCGGCCCAGGAACCAATAGCCGTCGTAGATCTTGAACACGACCAGCCCCGGCTCCAGAATAATCGTGTGGGAATCATGGGATTGTGCACCGGATCCGTGTACTCGGCGATGTCCAGGTCCTTCTGCACGGTGCGACCTGCATCGGAGAGGAACATCCAGTGCGCGCCAACGCCAGTGCGATATTCGTTGGTCTCCGACACGCTGTCGGTGCTGATGGTAACGAGCCGGCAATAGGACACCTCCAGTTCGCGATGTAGCTGGACCAATAGCTCGGCCTGGCGCGGTCTTTCGGACAGAAGCCTCCCCGGCTGAGCACGAGAACCATGGGATGCTGCCCTTGGAGCTCGGAAAGCTTGCGGCGAGTCGCGGTGTGATCCGTCAACTCGTAGTCGGGAAATACAGCACCCGGGACGATGTCGGCTCTCATGATCGGTCTCCTTTCATTAAGTATGGCTGCAAAATCCCCGCCCTGGCCAAAAGAAGGCTAGAACGGGGCACCCGTCGAAGGCAACGAGTTTGATCGCATCCTCTAGCTTCCTATCCCTAATCCCGGGCTCTATTATTGCGCAGCGACAGGCGGCTGGGTGCGCTGATGCGATGGAAGTGCGCCTGCTTGGAATGCTGGCGGTAGTCCGGCCCGTTGATTTCAACCTTCTTGCACATCTCGTGCAGGCGCGAGCGCATGCGTTCGCCGATGCGGTCGCCGAGAGTTTCGCGCCGCGCCGCGCGCTCCGTCGCCGAAGGGCTGCGCAGATTGTCGACCTCCGCGTTAGATTCTTCGCCGTCAGGAAAGTTCGTGGTGATGATCGTGGTCTTGTTGTTGTTGTAGCGGCTGTTGAGCAGGTAGTTGACGGTGTCGAACACCCACTCGGTGCTACGCACCGCGCCCAGCTCATCCAGCACCAGCACTTCAGCCTCGAATACCGGGCGTAAAATCTCCATCTCCGTGGCCTGCACCGAAGGATTGTAGGAGTTCTGGATCGACTTAAGCAGCTCGCGATAATCACAGAAGAGGCAGTGAATTCCCTTTTCGCGAATCAGGTCTTTGATGATGCCGACCGCCAGATGGGTCTTGCCCACGCCCACCGAGCCGACGAACAGCAACCCAGTCTTCTCGACGGGATAATCCTCGACGAAGCGGCCGGCAAACGTTCTCGCCTTGATGATGCTCGTCTGGTTCTTGTCGTCGGGATCGTACTGGAAGTTGCTAAGGTCGCAATGCTCGTATCGCGCGGGAATGTGCGCCGCCGCCAGCAGACGTTCGCCGCGGCCCTTGACGCGGCACTCGCAGCGCACGGCCTCGCGCTCTTTGCCGTTCTCGACGGTCTGCCATCCAGTGCCGCCGCAGATGGGGCATATTTCAGTTGGGGTGGTCACGGGGCGCTCCTGAAACTGAATCTATCGTCCCGTGACGTCATACGCAACGGCCGCGGCAGCTAAACTCGCAAGCAATCGCAGGAAAAGCTGTGTGCGGCTGTGCATATCAAGGAAAACTCGCGGCCCGAGCATTTAGAATGACGAACGTCTATGCCAACCGTCCTTCGCTTGGGACCGTACCGGTTCTACTTTTACAGCCACGAGCCCAACGAGCCGCCGCATGTTCACGTTGACCGCGACGATTTGTCGGCAAAGTTCTGGCTCGATCCGGTGGCATTGGCGAGAAACTTTGGGTTTACTGCCCGTGAGTTAAACACGATAGAATCGACCGTGCAGGCGAATCAGCAACTCCTGTTGGAGGCATGGCATGGGTATTTTGGCGATAACGGCCGATGAACGAGTCGCCGAGGTGTCATTTGATCAGGATTCGCTAAGCGTGCGCCTCAAGGACGGACGTACGATCTCGGTTCCGCTAGCCTGGTATCCGAGGCTGTTCCATGCCACCGCCGAGCAGCGCCGCGACTGGAAGATTGCCGGCGGCGGCTATGGCATCCACTGGCCGGAGATCGACGAGGACATCAGCACCGAAGGCCTGTTGCGCGGAGCGCCCGCTCCCCAACCAAGTCAAGCAAGAAAAGTTTGAGCCTTCGGCTGGGGCTCGAGACAGCAGATACCTCGCCGGGCAAAGGCCGCTCGTGATGACAATAGTAAAAAGCTGATGACCGACACAGCTTAAGCTTCGCCCGCTGCAATCTCCTTCCACCAGCCCTATCCATGACCGCCCGCACCTGTCAGCTCGCGCACAATCGAGTTCACAAACTGCTTGGCGTCGCCGAACAACATCAGTGTGTTGTCCAGGTAATACAGCGGGTTGTCGATGCCGGCGAAGCCGGGACTCATGCTGCGCTTGATCACCATCACGGTGCGCGCCTTGTCCACGTCGAGGATCGGCATGCCGTAGATGGGACTGCTGGGGTCGGTGCGCGCCGCCGGGTTGGTGACGTCATTGGCGCCGATCACCAGCGCCACATCCGTCTGCGGCAGGTCGCCGTTCATATCATCCATGTCGAGCAGCTTGTCGTATGGGATGTCGGCCTCGGCCAGGAGCACGTTCATGTGTCCGGGCATGCGGCCGGCAACGGGATGAATGCCAAACTTCACATCGACACCACGCTTGGTGAGCGCGTCATATAGTTCGCGGACTTTGTGCTGCGCCTGCGCCACCGCCATGCCGTAGCCGGGAATGATGGCGACTTTGTTCGCGGCCGAGAGAATCGAGGCCGCTTCTTCCGGCGTTGCACTGCGGACATTGCGCGTCTCAACCGCGCCGGCCACCGCGGGCGCCACCTGCCCGAACGCGCCGAAGAGCACGTTCGTGAACGAGCGGTTCATCGCCTTCGACATATTGACGGAGAGGATGAAACCAGAAGCGCCGTCCAGCGAGCCGGCCACGATCAGCAGCTTGCTGTTGAGCACGAAGCCCATCGCCGCGGCGGAAAGTCCCGCGTAGGAATTCAGCAGCGAGATCACCGTCGGCATGTCCGCGCCACCGATGGGGATAATCATCATCACGCCAAAGACCAGCGCGATGCCGACCATGACGGGATACAGGTGCATGGCATCCGGATTAAGCACCAGGTAGACGGCGATGGCAACGGCGATCGCCAGCATGCCAAGGTTGACAAAGTTCTGGCCTTTGTAAGTGATGGGCCGCTGCGGCAGGATCTCCTGAAGCTTGCCCGCGGCCATCAGGCTGCCCGTGATCGTCAACCCGCCCAGGATGACCTCCAGCGAAAGAACGGACATCATGAAGCGCGAAATGTTAGGAGCGCGGAGATAGAACTCTGCCGTGCCCACCAACGTGACGCACAACGCGCCAAAAGCGTGGCTGAGCGCGGTCCGCTGCGGAACGGCGGTCATCTGCACATTGCCCAGGGGCACGCCGATAATGGTGCCCAGCACCAGCGCGATGGCAATCCACTTGTACTCGACAATGCCGTGATACATCAGCGTGCCGATGATGGCCAGCAACATTCCGGCTTCGCCCGCCCATACGCCGTGGCGCGCCGTCGCCGGCGAGCTGAGCCACTTCAGCGAAAGGATGAAGAGCACGACCGCAATGATGTAGGTCAACTCAATGATGTGCGTGGCAGGGATCATGGTTTCTGCGTCCGGCTGGATTTGAACATCTTGAGCATGCGGTCGGTGATGATGAAGCCGCCGACGATGTTGCTGGTGGCGGCGACGATGGCGATGGTGCCCAGCACCGCCGCCAGTGTGGATTTGTGTTCGCCGGCGAGGATGATGGCGCCGACGACGGCGATGGCATCCAGGGCGTTGGTCAGCGACATCAGCGGGGTGTGCAGCAAGGGTGACACCTTGCGAATCACCTCGAAGCCGATGAACGCCGCCAGGATGAAGACGTAGAGGCTGTTGTACAGATCGGTGGTTACCACTAATTTGTCTCCTTTGCAGACTGCGAGACCAGTGCCGGTAATCCGTAGAACTCGCGCACCCGCGGATTTACCAGCTCGCCATTTTGCGTGACCAGGGTGCTGCTGGTGATTTCGTCCTGAAGATTCAGTTGGAGCTTGCCATCTTTTACCAGGTGCACCAGGAAGTTAGTAAGGTTCTTGGCGTACATCTGGCTGGCATGATATGGCACCGTGCTGGCGAGATTGATTGCGCCCACGATGGTCACTCCGTTGACGACGATGGTCTCCTGGGCACGGGTCAATTCGCAGTTGCCGCCGCGCTCTGCGGCCAAGTCAACGATCACCGATCCGGGCCCCATTCCGGCGACCATCTCCTTGGTCACCAGGACCGGCGATTTCTTGCCGGGAACGACGGCGGTAGTGATAACCACATCGCTCTCGCCTACAACCCGGCCCAGCAACTCGCGCTGCTTCTGATAGAACGATTCGTCCTGCGCCTTGGCATAACCGCCGGCGTCCTGAGCGTCGGCCGCTTCGATAGCCAACTCGACAAACCTTCCGCCCAGGCTCTGCACCTGCTCCTTCACGACAGGCCGCAAGTCGTAGGCCGAGACGACCGCGCCCAACCTGCGGGCGGTAGCGATGGCCTGCAAGCCGGCCACGCCGGCGCCAATCACCAACACGCGCGAGGGCGTAATGGTGCCGGCAGCAGTGGTAAGCATGGGAAATATGCGGGGCAGTTTATCGGCGGCGACAAGCACGGCTTTGTAACCGCAGATGGTAGCCACTGAAGAGAGCGCGTCCATGCTCTGGGCGCGGGTAATGCGCGGCATCAGCTCTACCGAAAACGAACTCACCCCGGTGGCGGCGATTTCTTCCAGGGTATGAACATCGCCCAGCGGCCGCAGGAAGCCGATCAGAGTTTGACCCCGCCGGAACAGCGGCAAATCGGCCCGTCCCGTGCTGTCGTTGGAGCCATAACACAGCACCTGCACGATGATGTCGGCAGTGCTGAAGACATCGCCGCGGCTGGCCAGGACCTTGGCGCCCTTGTCAGCGTACTGCGCGTCAGGATAGCCGGCCTCGACGCCTGCGCCCGCTTCAATTGCGACTTCCAAGCCCGCCTTGGCGAGATTGGCAATCACGCCCGGCACCAGCGCGACACGCCGCTCCCCCGGATAACTCTCGCGGGGAACACCGACAATCATAGGACCTCCTTACCGATTCTTCGCTCGCTCGCCGGATCAGTGCGCGAACGAACGCGGCGGACCGGGGTTCGCAATTTTCGCACCTCATCGCGCGAAACGGACGGCAAGCAACCGGAAATGAGCATTCTACGCAGAGTACGGGGAAAGTCCAATTTCTGAGGAGGGCCAACGACGTTATATCCGGAATGGAGAAACCGGCTGCGGCATGTGCGCCAAGTGGGTGAAGAGGATGTTTGCGATTCGCCAACCTGAACAACAGCGGGGCCCTTGCGACGGCGGCGCGCCGTGAGATCAGTCTCCTGCGATTCGAGCAGGTTTTCTGATTCGGGCACGCTCCCCATAGTTGCCGCTGGGCAGGTACACGCCGTCAACCGGGTCGCGGTTATATTCGTACACCCACGACAAAAGCCTCCGGCCATCCTCAAGCGTAATCCAGTGCTTCCGGCGCAGAAAAAGGCTATTCGCTGGACGGATGGGATCGAAGCCCTCATAGCTATCGAGTTCGCGGAGAAGCTCCGGATCTGCGGGGATCTCGTACACTAGGCCGGCAATCGTCGATCGCGCCGAGGGCGTGACCACCGCACCCGGGAAATCGCCAAAATCGTAGAGCCGTCCGCGGGCGCGGCCTCGGCCCACGACGCGCAACTTCCTAATGGCGCGCGCGATTTCAGCCGGTGCCTCGTCCGGCAGCAGCGTTCCGTAAACGAACAAGTACTTGCTCATTGCCTTTAGACCAATTGTTCAGGACCTGGGATTCTTGCGCTTCTTGAGTGCCAGCGAAAGATATTCGAATCCTCGGCTTGCATCGTGCACATATGTCCGAACCAGGGTCCGAGCATTCAAGCAATCCAAATAATAGCCAAAGAGCGCATCGATGTCCCGGTCAACCACCCGCTCAATGGCAGCCTCTCCATCCTCGTCACAATCCAGAATATCGCGCATTCTCTTGAATCGGGGCTCTTCGTAAAACTTCTCGTAAAGCTGCAACATCCACTTGGAGCGTTCCACTTGTTTCGATCTTCTGTACTGAAGGAATGCGAACGCCGCCAGGATTGTTGTTCCGAGGTAGGCGGCCACGGAACTCCAAAGCTGCCAGTGGTGTGCAACCGGGAATTCACAAGGATCCATAACCCCCCATTATTGACGGTTTCTCTGAGGTCGAACAGACAAATCAACAGGGCCTACGGCATGATGATGCGGCTGCGCTCGCCTTCGCCATCGAGCGCGGGCTGCGCCTCGGGGAAGCGTTCATGCAGGAAGTCGATGAACCCCCGCGCCAGTGGCCGCCCGGAGCTGTGCATATGTATTAGCCGCAGGGTGAAGACCAGGGCTTGCAGAACGTCACCATCCTTCAGCGTCGTGTAGCCCCGGTGCTTCTGTTCCACCTCGCGAAATTCCTGGAACAGCTGTTGCAGCACGCTGATGACCGCCTGCTGCACCGGGTTCGGCAATGCCTCCTGATACACCAGGCCGCTGGCGATCAGCGTCTGATAGCTTTGGGCCATGTTCGCCAGCGAGCCAATCAGGTCGCGGTCGTGGAGATTGCGATCGGCCCGCGTAACCTTGCCAAGCGTCTGGAGAATCCCCGCGATCAGCACCTCGTGCTCGGAAAGAAATTCTTCCCGCACCGCGATTGCAGGGAAGGTTTCCGCCGGTGGAGTCTCGCCAAACTCGCGTGGCTTCTCATGCTGGCGTGCCTGCTGAAGGTAAGGGCACTCCGAGGGACAGTCGAGCGTCACTTCGCGCTGCTCGCCGCAACACTGGGCGCAGATGCGCTCGTGGACGGCAGGACAGAAGCGTTTTTCTTTGCGAAGGTTGCAGATGGAACAGCTCAGAAGAGCACCTCGGTGGCTGGCCGGTTACCGCGCAAGTCATCCCATTATGGCATTTCCCAGCGCCGGGGAGCTTCTGCACCCGCATGGATGTTGACTTTTCGAGCGCTCCTGTGGAAAAACCCGCATAAAATATGGCGAAAATGCTTTGCATGCGAAGAAGCTTGGTATACGATACGGCAGTCGAGCATTCCTACTGCTCACGCTTCAAGGAGGATTACGAATGGCAACTGGCATGACCAAGACCCAGCTCGTCCGCCACATGGCTGAGAAAAACGAGCTCAACAACAAGCAGGCGGCAGCGTTTCTTGACGGACTCGCGGAAGTCGCGATCAAAGAAACCAAGAAGAACGGTGTATTCATCATCCCGGGTTTGGGCCGTCTGGTGAAGTCTGCCCGCAAGGCGCGCATGGGCCGCAACCCGCAGACCGGCGAAGCAATCAAAATTCCCGCCAAGACCGTGGTGAAGTTCCGCGTGGCCAAAGCCGCCAAAGACGCGATCGCACCCAAGAAATAGTCTTGCCTTCTCCGCATTCAGGGCCGGCCGCGTGCCGGCCTTTTGTTTGCTGGAGATTAGTGGCTAAGGTCAGGGATTAAGGGGACTCTTCGGCAACTGACGTGATATAGGTAGCGCCGGTTGCTATGCAAAAGGAGAGCTTAATCTAAGAGCCAAGGAGGTCCTGATTAAGGCGATGCCGAGGCTCTCCGTGGCTAAAGCCGTCTTCTACTTTGTGTAATTTGCGGATGGCCTGAAGGCCATCCCTTCCGCCAGGCAGACTTGATCACATTATCCCTAACGGCTAAATCTCAAACCGGCAGCTCATCCTGGAGCCAACCCGCTTCCTGCGGCTTCGCTTCGGCAGTCAGATCCAGCACCAGGTTTTCCAGGATCAGGCGCTTGCTGGGAGGATTAGAGCGCAGCGCCAGATCGGCCCGCGCCACTCGCCGGATGGCAGCGGTCAGCTCGCGCCGCGATTTGTAACGGCGCGCCTGCCGGATGATGTCTTCCGCGGCAAAGGGTGGGATGCGAAAGCCCTGCCACAGCGCCTGCCATAGCGCGCGCGAGTCCCTCACATTGCGCTCCAGAATCACCAGCATCTGGCGAAAGGTGCGCGACAGCATGTACAAGTGGCCAATGGCAGCTTCCTCGCCATCGCCGGTGCTGAGAATGGCATCCAGCACGGCCAGCGCCCGGCCGCGGTCGCGAGACGAAATCGCGTCGGTCAACTCGTAAAACGATCGTTGCCTGGCCGCCAGCACCAGCGTTTCCACATCGCCCAGCGTGATGCGCTTCTTTTCTCCGACGAAGAGCACCAGCTTTTCCAGCTCATTGGCCACCATCATCATGTCGCCGCCCAGCGAGTCCACCAGCTCGCGCGCGGCTTCGGTATCCAGGGTCACGCCTTCGGCCCCCGTAGTCGCAATCGCCCATTTCACCGCTTCGCCTTCCTCAACGCGAGCGAACTCCAGCAGCGGACAGTACTCGCCCAGGGTCTCGCGAATACGCTCGTAGCGGTCCTTATCGGTGAGCTCCATGCGGCGCACGTCTGCGGGAATGCTGATGTGGTCGGCGACAAATATCAGCAACGCATCCGGATTGGGATTTTTGAAGTAGTCCTCGATAGCGCCAAACTCCTCGTCATGCTTGCCGCGCCCGTAGAGGTTCTTGATACCCCGGACGAAGAACACCTGGAAAGGCGACATCAGCGACGGGGTTCGCGCTTTGTCCAGGACCTGCTGTAACTCCACGTCGGCCAGGTCCATGTCATACAGACTTAGTTCCCGAACGTCGGCGGGCACCAGATGCTGGAGGATGGCATCGCGGCAACGCTTGCGAAAGAAGGCCTCGTCGCCAATGAAAACATATCCGGGAGCCACCTTGCCGGCTTTCACGTCGGCCACGAAGCGATCGGACGCCGCGAAACTTCGCATCTAGAAGGCCTCCAGGATATTGGCCACCAGCGTCTTGGCAAATTCGTTCGCTACGCGTTGCACCGCTGGCGCGGCTTCCTCAAAAAAGCTGGCTACCGCAATCGATTCCTGGTATTGCTCGCGAAACAGGAACAACGGATTGCTCCAGAGCACCTTGCCGCCCTTTCCCGTCAGGCTGGCGTTCATAAAAATCACCACCAGCGACGACGAAATGCGACCGGTGACCGAGTCGTAGGTCAAGGGCGCGATATAAACCGTGGTGATTGTTCCCGTGAGGACGGCATCTACATTGCCGTCGTTGACGGTAACGATGCGGTAATTGGTGCGCTCGCGCAACTCTTTAATCACCGCCTCGGTCAGGACTTGGCCCACTTGATAGGCAGGCGAGGCGTTCAGCAGTCCCGGGACATAGATGGTGTGCAGGTCGGAGGGAAGGCGCACACTGTGGCCCTCGGTGTGATAGCCGCAAGAGATTGTCAAGAGCAGCGCGGCTATGGCGCACATAAGGGCCACTCGGCGCTGCATTGCGTAACCCCTCACTGGACCGTCCCTCGCGGGCGCGAAGCAATCATGTTTTCGGCGCACTCCACTGCCATCAGGGCCGCAATCCGCAGATTATCGGACGCCGCCCACAACCAGAACCCGTTGGAGCTTTGCGCATCCTTCCTCAGAAACACCTGGATCTGCTCCTGGCCGGCGGCGTTCACGTTGCTGGGCGACTCCTCGCCCTGCAGCACGTCAACGTGCTCGCCCGAAACCGCGGCTGTCACCTCTTCGATTTGTGCCGCATTGTCCAGCTCAAGGTAAAGCGAGAAGGCGTGTCCGTGGAAGATGGGCGCTTGCAGCAGCATCAACGAAGGCACCATCAGTTTGTTCTGGACGATGCTTCGGAAATGGCGCTCAATGCGGCTCTCCACGCTGGCCAGCGAGGGCAAGGAATTTTCTCCGTACCGGTCCAGCAGGTTGAAGGCAACTTGTGTGTCGAACACTCCCTTGGGCAGTTGCTGGAACGAGAGCAGGTTCACGGTCTGCTCATGCAACTCGTCCATGCCGCGGCGCCCGTGCTCAGACGCGGGCTCGAAGGCGGTCGCTATGGCGCGTACGATCTTTCCCACGCGTTGCGCTCTCAGCATCAGCAGCGCCAACACCACTGCTGCCGGATGCGCTACTACAACCGTCGCTTCCGCGAAGGGCACGGTGGGCGTAGCGCCTAATTCCCGTTCTACCCACGGCGCGCGCAGCAAAACTCCCGGCTGCCCCTCAAGTGCATAGGACAGATCGACAATGTCGCTGCCCGCCTTGCGCGCCATCGGCCAGATCTCGCGCGTGAAGTTTTCTTCCGACGCGAAGAACGTGAAATCCACGTTGTCCAGATGCTCGGGCAGCACGCTTTGGATGAACGTGGGCTCGTCGCCCACCGCTTCCAGTTGGCCCAGCGACTCATCGTCGTCCAGCAGACGCACGTCTTGCGCGGGAAAGTTGCGGTCGGTGAGCACTTCCTTCAGCTCCCGGCCCTTCAGAGTTGCGGCCCCCACGATGGCGACGCGAAACAGGCCGCCCCAGTGCCCTGAGTCACCAAGTGCTTTCGACAGCTTGTTAGCTTCACTTTTCATCAAGCGTGCGAGGCCTCATCCTGGTGCGGTGGTGGCGGCGCCACGGGCCGCCGAAAAACAAAAGATAACCGTGCGAACACTCCCGAAAGAATGTAAATCAGAGCTATCGCAAACAGCACGTATTCGGAAGAAAACCAGATTAACGCGATGACCACGCCGATAACGATGAGCCAGCGAAAATTCTGCGGCTGGCGAAAGTTAATGCCTTTAAAGCTGAAGAACCGCCAGGTGCTCACCATCAGGAAGGCGATGGCTGCGACAAACACGGCCCATCCGATGGACAGCCACCAGATCTGTAGCGGGTTGCCCTGCACCAGGTGCACCACCGCGACCAGCGCACCGGCTCCTGCGGGAATCGGCATTCCGACAAAGTACTTGCGTCCGGGACGCCCGGGATTCGACGGCTGAGGATTGACCTGGATGTTGAAACGCGCCAGCCGCGAGGCGCCGGCCAGCAGAAACGCAAATGTGACGATCGCGCCGATCTGGATCACATGCGTTCGCCAGACCAGATTGCCTTCCACCGGCAACATGCGGAAGCCCCACATCCAGGCCAGAACCGCCGGCGCCACGCCGAAAGCGATCACATCGGCAAGCGAGTCCAGTTCTCCGCCAAACGCGCTGGCCGTGTTCGTCAACCGCGCAATGCCGCCGTCGAAGAAGTCGAAGACGATGGCGAATCCGATCGCCTTGGCGGCCTGATCGAAATGCCACGGATCGCCGGCCGTGCCCTGAATCGCCTGCGAGATCGCATAGTATCCCGCAGCCATGTTGGCGGCGGTGAACATCGACGGCAGAAGATACAAACCCTTGCGCGGACGGCGCGCCGGAAATTCGGCATCGGGGAGCTGAGAATGACCGGTCATCGCACCTCCGCAACGTCACGCAAACGGGATGGCATGGGCAGCGGCTGGGCCACCACGGCCAGCACGCTCGAGCCGCCCTTCACATTGTCACCCACGCGCACCTTCATTTCCGCTCCGGCTGGAAAAATTACATCAGTGCGCGAGCCAAACTTGATAAGCCCTACCCGCTCGCCGCGCGTTACCTCATCCCCCACCTTCTTGGTGAACACGATGCGACGCGCCAGCAAACCGGCAATCTGCTTAAACACGACCTTGCCCGCGTCGCCGCGTATGGTCACAACGTTTTGCTCGTTCAGGTCGGCGGAAGCAGCGGCCATGGCATTGACGAACTTGCCCTTCTGGTAATGCACGTCCTCGATAACACCGCTTACCGGCGACCGATTCACGTGAACATTGAACACGCTCAGGAAAATGCTGATGCGAGTGCGCGCTTCTCCGCTCTCCTGGACAACCGAAATGTCGGTGACTTTGCCATCCGCCGGCGACACAATCGCCCCCTGGATGGCAGGAATTCTCCGCTCCGGATCGCGAAAGAACCAGAGGAAGAATGCGGCCAGCAGCAACGGAATAACGGTCAGTGCAGGTATCGTGAGCCAGCCTACCAGGGCAGCCACCAGAACCAGCGCCAGTCCGTAATAGATGCCGTCGCGAACCATGAGTAGTTCGATTATAGAGCCACGGCGACAGCTGCCCTAATCGGGGAGTGGCTCAGTTTGCTTGTCTGACCCGTGCGGCAATACTCCTAGTTGTCATCCCGAGCGCAGCGAGGGATCTGGGCGCGTCGATTCGCGCCGACGCGCGAAAGGCGCGCATCCGAATCGCAAACTGAGCCATTGCCCTAATGCGAAGGTCCCACGATCTCACGCGCCAGCTCGTCCATCCGCTCCTGCACCTGCTGGAACTTTTCTCCAGTTGACGGCCCGGTAAAGCCGGCAAGAATGGCCTTCACATGGCCCTTGCGGTCGACGTAAATCGATGTCGGGAACGCGCCGAAGTTCACCAGTTGCGGCAGCGTCTTCGCAATCTGCCCCTGATCGGTCGTGCCTGCCAGAAGCAGCGGGAACGTCACCCCGAACTTCGCGCGATAGATTCCAATCTGCCGCAGGTCCCGCTCGGTGTCGTCGGTGTACTCGTATGCCAGCCCAACAATCACCAAACCCTGCTCCTGATACTTGCGATAGAGCTTCTCCAGCACCGGTGCTTCGTCATGGCAGTTGGGACACCAGGTGCCGAAGATGTCGATGATCAGCGGCTTGCCTTTGAACTCCGGGCTGTCCTGATTCAAGGTTTTGCCCGACGCGTCCACTCCGCTGAAACGGAATGGCTCGGCGGGGTCCTTGACCTTGGTGAGGGTTTCGCTCAGGACGTTAGGATCGGCGGCGCTGGCCACGTGTTTTCCGCATTCCGCCGTGAAAGAAGATGTAGCCACAATTCCACCCTCGATGCCTTTCAGGCTGCCATCGGCAAGAAACTCGCCATCGAGGGCCATCACATGAATGCCGTCAAAGCGGCTGAGATGAAAGCGCGTCTGCCCGTCAGCCGTCTTGAAGACGCTGCCATGCAGCAGGCCACTATCGCCGCTGACCGGCTCAATCACACCCGTCACCGCAACGTGACCGTTGGCCGCCGCAATCTTTTCCTGATCGAACTTGGCTAGCGTGGTCTTCTCCGCACCTTCGCCATCGGCCCAATGAAACAGCCAATCGCCCCACAGGCTCGGCCCTGTCCACGTTTTTCCAGGCGCGGTTTCCTGGTGCGGCACCAGTGCCACAGGAATGTGTGCCATGCCCTTGCTGGTCCGGCGGGTGAATTCGCCCTGCATCCGCTGCGGCGACACCATGCCTGCGGTCAGCACCCCGTCGTAATAGTCCATACCAAGCGTCAGCATTCCGTCGTTCCAGACCGCGCTGCTGAACGGCTGCCGGTCGGTCGCATTCACCAGTGTCGCCTGCAGCGTGCCGTCAGCCTTCACCTGCAAATCGACGCCGAAGTTCACTTCGCCGGCTTTGCCCTGGATGGTCCCGTCCCATAGGCCAGTTGGTGATTGGGCCTTCGCTTGAGCCACAAGGGAACACGGAAGCAGTGAGGCACAGAGCGCCAGGGTAATCACGACTCGACGGAGCTTGACGGTCAATGGCAACCTTCCTGGGAAGGTAAAGAAACTGGACGAATGCGGGCATAATGCAACGAGCACCATCATAACTAAGCCGTCTTCCAATCGAGGGCCTCCGCCAGTTCCTTAAAACATGCAGGGCAGACCCACTCGTATTCCTCGCCCTTGGGATAGTCCGGCCCGGTGGTGTAGCCCTCGTGCAGGATATCGGGTTCATCAAACTCTGCGAATTTCGCCGCACAAGCCGCGCAGTGATCGTGGTCCCACTCTTCGCTCCAGCGGGTGTAGCGTCGAAAATGCAAGGTGAGGCCGCGAAGACGGCCTGCAGCCGCAATGCGCCAGTCCTGGTCACCGCCACGTTCCACAGGGTCAGACGTGCTCATGCCGGGTGCGCTCACTCCTGTTCAGCGAGATTATTGTAGTAGATGGGTGGAAGTACACAGCGTCGGGCGGGACGTACACTTATCACAGGGCGGAAAAAACGCGGGTCTTTTCCGCCGCATTACAGCGGTCAATGGCTACTAAACGACCTGGTGGACCGCTCGGAACTGCTGTTCCAGGCTTTCCATCTGGTCCTTCAGGTGGAGCTTCAGCTTCTTCAGTCGCACTTCCTCGAGCTTTTCCTCTTCCGAGAGATACTTCTTCTCGATCAAAGAGTTGAGGCGCTGAGCATATTGCGAGTGTTCATCGGCCAGACGGCGGAACTCCTCGTTGCTCGCCAGAAGCTGATCGCGGACCTGAGTTGCCATTCAGTAAACCTCCGGAAAACGTGCGATTAAAACGCTAGCACACGGCCTACCCGGCTTCAAGCAGTTTTGTCACGGAATTGAAATAGAAATTTTCAGCAACAGGGCATCCTCGGGCGGTTCCCGATAATAGCTCGGCCGCTTACCAACTTGGTTAAACCCAATCTTTTCATAGAGTCCACGGGCTGCTGCATTCGACTCGCGGACCTCCAGCAGCACTGAAGCAGCCTCGAATCGACGTGCCTGTTGCAGCAGCGAGCGGACTAGCGCGCTGCCCACGCCTCGGCGCCGCCCCGACGAAGCCACCACCACGTTCTCGATCTCCCACTCATCGTCGGCACAGCGAGCGATGACAAACCCCAGAACCTGCCCACCCGCTTCATCCGCAGCCACCAACACGATCCGCCGCGGCGCTTCCGAGGCAAACAGCGCGCCGTATTCGCGCTCGCCCCAATGCGCGGCAGTGTCGCTCTCTTGCTCCAGCTTGCGGATGATCGCGATATCTTCGGGAGTGGCCTTGCGAATGAGCACGAGAAACGAGCTTCTTGGTCGGCAGGGCTATTCTTAGTAAGCCTATGGCCGCGTCTTGAAAGGGGCGCAGCTTCAGCTGCGCCGTTGCAGGCCCCTCATTTTTGTCATCACGAGCCGGCTTCAGTCGGCGAGGGACCTGCTTTTCGGGCCTCCCTCGCCGCTTGCCGATCTCAACCCTTCGGCGTCGAAAATATCTCCGCATCCGACCGGCGGATGTAGTTCACATCAACGCTGGCGGCATCGGCGACGTCGTCTGCCTGCAATTTGCGAAGACCGATTCGGCCAATTTCGTCCGCCTGTACCGGCGCGACCTGCCGGACGCTGACATTTTCGGCTCGCAGGAATTCGACGACAGAGGCATCCGGTGTGAGCAACTCGCCACCAACGCGACTCGCCTCGCCAGCAAGCTCCGCGATCTTCACAATGTATTCACGTTGCAGGCTGGCGCTTCTAGAACCCAGCTGATATTCGCCGACATAGACCTCGCCACGCCCGGCGTCTAGGACCGCAGTGACAGTCTCTCCGGCTAAGCCGTACGTCACCGCAATCGCTTCCAGCATCGAGACCGTGGCTAGCGGCTTTTGCAATACTTCGCAAAGGCCTTTCGCCGTCGCCAGTCCTACGCGCAATCCAGTGAACGAGCCCGGCCCTGAAACCACAACGAAGGCACCCACATCCTTCCTGTCAAAGCTATTCTGCTCCAGCTGCAACGAGATGGCCGGCAGCAACCGCGCAGAGTATGTGCCGCCTTCAAGCGGTGTGAGTTGCAGAACCTCGAAACTATCCGCATCGCCGCGGCACAACGCAACGCTTCCCTTGCGGCCCGAGGTATCGATGGCGACGATCAGCATAACTCCAGCTCAAATCACAGATCGTTGTCGGTTTGTGTCAGGGTACGACTTTAGTCGTGCCGAAAGAAACGCATCAAATGACAGGGCCTCAGCCCCTGATGCTTCGTGCAGGGGCTGAAGCCCAAATTTTGTTGCCCTGGGCGGCACGGATCAAAGCCGTGCCCTGACGCAGATCGATCTTCGCGTTGCGTCAAACCCCTTCGGGCTGATCTTCCACCAACTCCAGCAGCACTCCGCCGGCGCTCGAGGGATGCACAAACACGTACAGATGCCCACCCGCTCCCACCTTGATCTCGTCGGAGATCAGCCGCGTCCCACTCGCCTTCAGCCGCTCCACCGTTCCCGAAAGATCGTCGACATGCAGCGCGACGTGATGCAGCCCCTCGCCGCGCTTGGCCAGAAACTTCCCAATCGGCGAGTCCGGCGACGTCGGCTCCAGCAGTTCAATGCGGCTCTCGCCCACCGGAACCATCGACAGCCTCACCTGCTCGGCCTCCACCGTTTCTTCCGGCATCGGCTTCAGTCCAAGCTGCTCATAGAACTTTTTGGCTTGCGCCAGCGACTTTACGGCAATTCCGAGATGATCAATTTCGCTCATCAGGCCTTCCTAGTCCTTCGACAATTCTCTCTACTAGAGAGTACGGGTCGCGCTTGTGATCGGCAACCTCCGCCGCGAAACGGGTCGCTTCGCCCTCGCTCAAGTAATACGAAAGCACACGTTGAAACAGCGCGTCGCGCAGCATCTCCGCAATCCGTACGCGCCAGTTTTCGATGCGCCGCCGGCGCGCCCGGTCGCTCTGCTCGAGATACAAGTGATACTTCCCGATGGCCTGCACCAGTTCCTCGATCCCCGCTCCATCGCTGGCGACCGTCTTCACGATGGGCGGCGTCCAGTCGTCATGGCGCATCGCCAGGCTCTGCATGGCGCGGACCTCGCGCTCCACTCGCTCGGCGCCGTCGCGGTCGGACTTGTTGATGACAAAGATGTCGGCAATTTCCATAATGCCGGCCTTGATGCTCTGCACATCGTCGCCCATACCGGGGACCAGCACGACGATGGTGACATCGGCCAGGCGCACAATGTCGACTTCGTCTTGCCCGACACCAACCGTCTCGATCATCACGATGTCGCGGCCGCTGGCGTCCAGCACCGTAGCTACATCGGCGGTGGTGCTGGCCAGTCCGCCCAGCGAGCCTCGCGTCGCCATGCTGCGAATAAAAATCCCGGCGTCGGCATGATGCGACGACATGCGAATGCGGTCGCCCAGAATCGCGCCGCCGCTGAACGGGCTGGTGGGGTCGACTGCGACAATGCCGACCGTCTTGCCTTGCTTGCGATAGACCCGCGCCACTTGATCGACCAGCGTGCTCTTGCCGGCTCCGGGAGATCCCGTGAGTCCCAGCAGCATCGCGTTCCCGCTGAAGGGAAACAGCGCTTTCAGCAGTTCAGTCGATTCCGGCGTGTGGTCTTCGACGGTAGAGATGGCCCGCGACAGCGCGCGAATGTCTCCCCCGCGTATGCGCTGAACGAAATCCGGTATGTGACTATTCGAAGTCAATTTTCAACCACGGAAACACCGAACGACAGATGAAGACCTGATACAGAGAAGACCAGATCAGCTTGTGTAGTCAGAGCCTCGAAGAGGCGAAACTAAATAGCCCAGCGCGGAAGCGCTGGGTCAGCTGCCCTTATGAACTCCGAGCCGCTTCAGCGGCGACACATGACTCCGTGGAGCGACCGGTGTCGCCCCTGAAGGGGCTCGGAGAATTTCATTCCCGCCGGTCACCCAGCGCTTCCGCACTGGAGCTAATTACTGTCGCGCCTGCGGCGCTTGAATCTTACGACTCTTGCGCTCCAGCAAACGGCTCCTCGGTCTTTAGCGACCGAGCTTGGCTTCCTCTGCGTCTTTGTGTCCCTGCGGTCCTTTTCAATCCTTCAACAACTGCCGCGCGATCACCAACCGCTGAATCTCGCTCGTCCCTTCCCCGATGGTGCACAACTTCACATCGCGATAGAACTTCTCTGCCGGGTAATCCTTGATGAAGCCATAGCCGCCGTGAATCTGCACGCACTCGTTGGCGGCGCGCACAGCCACTTCGCTGGTGTAAAGCTTCGCCATCGACGACTCCAGCGTCGTCTTCATGCCGGCATCTTTCATCGCGGCGGCGCGATGCGTCAGCAAGCGCGCGGCGTCAATTTCCGTCGCTAAGTCAGCCAGCTTGAAACCAATTGCCTGGAACTCGCTGATGGCCTTGCCGAACTGCTTGCGCTCTTTCGAATACTTCAACGCTGCTTCGTAAGCGCCCTGCGCCATGCCCAGTCCAAGCGCCGCAATCGAGATGCGTCCGCCGTCCAGCACCTTCATCGCGTCGATGAAACCCTGGCCTTCACTTCCCAGCAGGTTTTCCGCGGGAATCTCGCAGTCCTCGAAGATCAGCTCCGACGTATCACTGGCGCGCAATCCCAGCTTGTTCTCTTTCTTGCCCGCGCGAAATCCCTTCGTCCCTTTTTCCACCACAAATGCCGATAATCCGTGGGTGTGCGCCGTTCTGTCCGTGACCGCAATCACGACGGCAACGTCCGCATAATGGCCATTGGTGATGAATGTCTTGTTGCCGTTCAGCACCCATTTATTGCCCTTGCGAACTGCGTTGCAGCGCGCGCCGCCTGCGTCGGAACCCGATCCCGGCTCGGTCAGTCCCCACGCGCCCAGGAACTCGCCCGTCGCCAGTTTCGGAATATATTTGCGCCTCTGCTCTTCGTTGCCGGCGATGAAGATGTGATTCGAGCCAAGCGAGGTATGCGCCGCGACAGTGATACCGATGGAACCGTCCACGCGCGAGAGCTCCTCAATCGCGGTCACGTACTCGACGTAGCCCATGCCTGCGCCGCCGTACTCGGTGGGAAATATCGTGCCCATCAGGCCGAGCTTGCCGAGTTCTTTATAGGTTTCCAGCGGAAACGTGCCGGGCTCGTCCCACTTCATCACGTTGGGCGCAATCTCGCGCTCCGCGAAGTCGCGCACCATCTTCTTCAGCTGTAGCTGTTCATCCGAGAGCTGGAAATCCAAACAATTCCTCCGAGTCGTGGGATGCAAAGTGGAAACTAGCGGTTATAACACAATCGACGAGGCATCCATAAATCGTTCGCCTACTGCTGCAGCTCATCCAGATTCCGCTGCCACAGTTTGATGCCGCCCAGTATTCCCTCTTCGTTGGAAATGATCTTGGCATCCTTCGGCAGCTCGATGCTGATCTTGGCCGCATTGCCACCGCCGATGTACAGCCGGTCGTAGTAGAAAACCTTATAGAGCTGATCGATGGCCTCGGCCAATCGCTTGTTCCACTTCTTGCGGCCCTCCTTCGCCAGAGCGCGGCGCCCCAATTCGTCCTCATACGTCTTGCCGTTGCGAAATGGATGGTGCCCCATTTCGAAGGACGGTATCGGAATGCCCTCAAGGTACAACGCGGCGCCCATGCCGGTGCCGAGCGTGAGCACCAGCTCAACGCCCTCGCCGCTCACTCCGCCGAGGCCCTGCACGACGGCGTCGTTGGCCAAGCGGACCGGCTTGCCCAGTTCCTTCGAGAGGTTCTCGGCAAACGGAAACTCGATCCACTTCTTATCGAGATTGGCCGCGGTGTACACCACGCCTTTCTTGATCACGCCGGGATATCCCACGGACACGCGGTCAAAGTCGCCCAACTGCTTGCCGAAATCGGCGATGATCTGAATGATCGCCTTGGGCGTGGACGGTTGCGGCGTTTTGGCGCGCAACCGCTCGGTCAGCGGCTTGCCGGCTTCGTCCAGCAGCATGGCCTTCACCCCGCTGCCTCCAATGTCGACCGCCATGGTGCGAATGCCGGTTGCGCCGTCGGTCGCAACCACCGGTGTTGTGGACGATACCTGTTTCTTCTTTTTCTTCTTCTTCGACGAAGCGGCGTGGGGCATAGGACCACCTCCTGGTTACAGCGATTGTCAATCTTCGATTAATTCCAAATAGCAGAGCATACCCGATAAATGGCTGTTCGGGAATCGGTAGCCTGGGACGCCGCGAGTTGGGGGCCGCGAGGTTGCTGCAACGCGGCGACTTTCGTGTAGTGTATTCTGCGACCGGGCAGGCCGGCCGGCGCACCTTCGCGCCCCTCTAACGGGTCGGATCGAGCCGAGTACATACGACTCGATACAGGAGAGAGACGTTGAAATCACGTAGAGAGTTCTTGACTCACACTCCACTCGCGCTGCTGGGAGCGGCGGTGGCATCGTATGCCCAAACACAAAATCCTGCACAGCAGCAAACCCCGGGCGCGCCACCGGCCTTCGGCACGGCTCCGGCGGTTGGACCGGAGGTCGCGCCTGAAACCTTTGCCCAGGCCGAGAAGCTGGTGCAGGTGCAGATGACGCCGGCTGAGCTTGCCGAAGCCGCCAGCAACTGGCGAATGGCGATGGCGCCAATCTACGAAATGCGGGTCGGGCCCCGCAAAGCCACGCTGGAGCCAACCCTCGCTCCCGCCACGGTCTGGGACCCGGTGCTGCCGGGCCAAAAGTCAGGCCCAGCACAAAACCGTTTCGTACGCAGCAAAATCGATCCTGGCCCGCTGCCGTCGAAGGACGACGATATCGCGTTCGCATCGGTGACGCAGCTGTCGGGTTGGATCGAGCAGCGCAAGCTCACTTCCGAACGCCTCACCAACATCTATCTGAAGCGCCTGCGCGAATACAATCCGAAGCTGCGTTGCGTCATCACTCTGACCAGCGAACTAGCCATGCAACAGGCAAAGCAGGCCGACGTCGAGATCGCCGCCGGAAAGTACCGCGGGCCCTTGCATGGAATTCCTTACGGCGTGAAGGACCTGCTCGACACGGCGAACATTCCAACGACCTGGGGCGCCGAGCCCTATCGTGATCGCGTGCCCCAGAAGAATGCCGTCGTCGTTCAGCGCTTGCAGGATGCCGGCGGAGTGCTGGTGGCGAAGCTCAGCCTGGGCGCGCTGGCCCTCAACGACATCTGGTTCGGCGGCCAAACCATGAATCCCTGGCTGCTGGAGGAAGGTTCGTCGGGATCAAGTGCCGGTCCCGGTGCGGCAACTGCGGCTGGGCTTGTGGCCTTCGCCATCGGCAGCGAGACCGGCGGCAGCATCGTCAGCCCGTCAATGCGCTGCGGGATCACCGGCCTGCGTCCGACCTTTGGCCGCGTGGCGCGCACCGGCGCCATGACGCTGTGCTGGTCTCTGGACAAGCTTGGCCCGATGGCTCGTTACGTCGAAGACACGATGCTGGTGTTGAACACCATCACTGGGCCTGACCCGGGCGATCTGTCGAGCCTTCCCAGCAAGTTTGATTTCGACGCGAACTCAAGTGTGCGAGGGCTGCGCGTTGGATATTTCCCAGCGTGGATGAAAGAAGCGCCCGCGACCGACGTGGATCGCGCCGCGTTGGAAGCGGTCAGGAAAGTTGGCATGGTTCCCGTCGAAGTGTCGCTGCCAAACTGGCCGTACGATTCCCTGGACTTGATTCTTTTCGCCGAAGGCGCTGCCGCCTTCGAGGAGCTGACACTATCGGGCGGGCTCGATCAGCTCAAAATGCAGGTGCCCGATGCGTGGCCCAACACATTCCGCCAAGCGCGCTTTCTTTCCGCCGTGGACTACGTGCAGGCTGATCGTCTGCGCCGCAAAGTTGCCATGGAAATGGCTCGCATCTTCTCCCAGGTGGACCTGCTGCTGGTCCCTTCGCTGCGCGACGAGATGCTTACCATCACCAATTTCACCGGACAGCCGTCCCTTACCTTGCGCGCAGGATTCGTGGAAGTCTCCGAGGCGCGCAGCGACTGGGCGCCGGATCCGGCCCATCCGCTGCCGAAGTTCTCACCGCCGCGCCGCGTACCGCACGGGGTCACCCTCATAGGGCGGCTGTTTGAGGAGGGAACGTTGGGCGAAGCAGGCATGGCGTTGGAAAGAACGTTCGCGGTAGTGAGCGAGCGGCCGCCGGGCTTCTAGATTCTGTACTGGCGGCGGCAAATGCGGGCAGGCGCCTGTTTCCGGAAGATGTTCCGCCGATGAAGAGACAGCGTAAGTCTCTACTTCAGGTCGGCTCGGTCAGAGAGGAGAATGCCGTTGCGAGCATAGCTCTCGCGGGGCACCTCAACGAAAGCGACAGTCAACTTCTCTGCCTTGACGTTGAGCTCCTCCCGCATAGCGTCCGTTATGCGTTTGACCGCTCGCCGCTTCTGTTCCATCGTGCGCCCAGCCAACATGGTGATTTGTACATGTGCCATAGGAACTCCCAGTAAGACGTTTTCACCACGGAAACACGCAGGTCACGGAACGACCAGAAGGTTTCGCATAAATCGTCCAGCGCAGCAGCGCCGGTTGCGCAAGCCCTGACCGCCATGCGATCGAGCTTCCGTGGTGAGAGCTTTTGCGACTGCCAGTTTACTTCGCCAGCTCGTATCCGGCGAAGAAATAGCTGATCTCGAAGCGGGCGGTGTCTTCGGCGTCGGAGCCGTGCACCGCATTGTTCTCGATGTTGGCCGCCCACTTCTTGCGGATGGTGCCCTCGTCGGCCTTGGCCGGATCGGTGGCGCCCATCAGCTTACGGTAGTCGGCGATGGCGGTCTCTTTTTCCAGCGCCATGACGACGATCGGCCCACTCGACATGAAATTGGTGAGCGATTCAAAGAATGGCCGGTTCACATGGACCGCATAAAAGCCCTCGGCCTGGGCTTTGTTGATGTGCAGCATCTTCATGCCGATGATGCGGAATTTGTTTTCCAGAAGAGTGTTAATAATGTCGCCTGCCGCGCCGCGCTCCACGGCGTCAGGCTTGATGATGGAAAGAGTGCGTTGCAGGGTTTTCATGTGTCCTTGGGTCCTTTATGATTTGCGATTTGATGTTCGCTCTCCGCTTCTCGCCATTCGCTCTTCGCCAGAAGCTCTTAGCGGTTTGCTGTTAGCAACGCCGGCCTAAAGGCCGGCTCTACCCAACGCCCTCTGGCGAAAAGCGAATAGCGAACGGCGAATAGCGAATCGCGGTCTTCTCTACTTCATCATCGCCGCTTGCGCCTTAACCAGCGTCTCGCCGATGTCGGCGGGCGACTGTGCCACGTGAATTCCCGCTGCCTCCATCGCCTTGATCTTTTCCGCCGCGGTTCCCTTGCCGCCGGAGATGATTGCGCCCGCGTGGCCCATGCGGCGTCCCGGAGGCGCAGTCCGCCCGGCGATGAAGCCCACCACCGGCTTGCGCACGTTCTGCTTGATAAACTCCGCCGCCGTCTCCTCCGCGGTACCGCCGATCTCGCCGATCATCACGATCGCTTCCGTCTCCGGATCGTCATTGAACAGGCGGATCGCGTCGACGAAATTCGTTCCAATAATCGGGTCGCCGCCGATGCCGATCGCGGTCGATTGCCCGATGCCGCGCGTCGTCAGCTGATACACCGCCTCGTAGGTCAGCGTGCCCGAACGCGAGACGATGCCGACGTGGCCTTCCTTGTGAATGTGCGCCGGCATGATGCCGATCTTGCACTTGCCCGGCGAGATAATGCCCGGACAGTTGGGCCCGATCAGCCGCGAGTTCTTGCCCTTCAGGAACTCCCACGTATTGACCATGTCCATCGCCGGAATGCCTTCGGTGATGCAGACGATCAAAGCAATCCCGGCGTCGGCGGCTTCCATGATGGCGTCGGCCGCAGCCGGCGGCGGAACGAAGATCACAGTCGCGTTGGCGCCCGTTTTCTCCACGCCTTCGCGCACCGTGTTGAAGATGGGCCAGCCCTCGTGAGTGGTGCCGCCCTTGCCGGGAGTCACGCCTCCCACAACCGTTGTGCCATAGGCTGCGGCGTTCTTGGAGTGGAATGTTCCTTCACGTCCCGTCAATCCCTGCACCAGCAGGCGCGTCGATTTATCAACCAGTATGCTCATAGCTTTTGCCACTCCCCTTTTGAGTCTCCGGAACATGTGAGTTCAACGAAATTACCGTGGCAAACGCCTTGGCAGTCCTGCTGGAAGTCCGTCGTTTGGAGGCTGTTCTCACAACTGAGTTCCAGACAGGTGAGGACCCAGCTCTCGTCCAGTGTCGACGTCATCGCCGTCGGCTTGTGGGCAGGTTTATCGAAAGGAATCTTCGTTGTGCTCATTGGACCCCCTTGGCGGCGGCGACGACTTTTTCGGCCGCGTCCTTCATAGTTTCGGCCACAATGAATTTCAGTCCGCTCTCTTGCAACGTCTTGCGGCCCTGCTCGACGTTGGTACCCTCCAGCCGCAGCACAATCGGCAACTGGAATTTGGTTTTGCGCGCGGCGCTGACAATGCCGTTGGCCAGCGTGTCCACGCGCAGAATGCCGCCGAAGATGTTGATGAGCACCGCCTTCACGTTCTTGTCGCTGAGCAGAATTTCGAAGGCGTGCGTCACCTGCTCTTCGTTGGCGCCGCCGCCCACGTCGAGGAAGTTGGCCGGCATGCCGCCGGCGTACTGAATGATGTCCATGGTGGCCATTGCCAGGCCGGCGCCGTTCACCATGCAGCCCACGCTGCCGTCGAGCTTGATGTAGTTCAGGTTGTACTTGCTGGCCTCAACCTCCAGCGGATCTTCCTCGCTGATGTCGCGCAGCTCCAGAATGCCGGGATGGCGCGAGAGCGCGTTGTCGTCGAAGTTCATCTTGGCGTCGAGCGCAAACAGGCGGCCATCGGTGGTGGTGATGAAGGGATTGATCTCGACCAGCGAGGCATCGGTATCTTCGGCGGCGCGCGCCAGCGCCATCATGAACTTCACGGCCCCGCTGATGTAGCGGGCCTCAAGACCAAGCCGGAAAGCGATCTCGCGCGCCTGAAAACTGCGCAGCCCGAAGCCAGGCATAATGTGCTCTTTAATAATGGCGTTGGGATCTTTCGCGGCAACTTCTTCGATTTCCATGCCGCCGGCGGCCGACGCCATAAAGACATTGCGCCCCACAACGCGGTCCAGCACGATGCCGAGATAAAGCTCGCGCGCGATAGGCAGCGTTTCTTCAATCAGCAGACGCTGCACCTTCTTGCCTTCGGGTCCGGTCTGGTGGGTGATCAGCTGCATGCCCAGCATCCTGGTAGCAATCTCGCCGGCTTCGTCAGGCGATTTTGCCAGCTTAACGCCGCCGCCCTTGCCGCGGCCTCCGGCATGGATTTGCGCTTTCACGACGACGCCGGTTGCGCCGTCAGCAAACAGCGCTCGTGCTGCATCGAGCGCTTCCTCGCGGCTTTCGACCATCCGGCCGCGCGGCACAGCCACTCCATACTTCGAAAGAATGGCCTTTCCCTGGTACTCATGGATTTTCATTTTGATGTGACGACAATACGGGAGCAATCCGCACCCGCGTTACCGGCTAGTCTGGCCGGAGTTGTCTACTCCTTACAAGGATGGCGTAACAGTAGGAAACCCTCGATTGTATAAGACAGAACAAGGCGGCGGCTAGTAGGGCTTGCGCCCCGGCACGACGGGCAGAATCGATTTTACAATTTCGCCTCGCGAACGCCCGCAGCACCGTTCTCCCGCGTGCTGAATCTGTATGTGCAGGAGGATCGACTCAAATGGAGCTAGGACTCAAAGGCAAAGTTGTGCTGGTGACCGGCGCAAGCCAGGGAATCGGCAGGGCCATCGCGGAGGCGTTCGCCGCAGAAGGATCGAGGGTTGCTATAACCGCGCGTGGCGCGGATGAGTTGCAGAAGGCGGTGCGCGAAATCAGCGAGCGAAGCGGGACGGAGGTCATCGGCATAGCCGCCGACGCCTCCAAGGCAGCCGACAACATCCGCATGGTCGACGAAGCTGTGAAGCGCTTTGGGACGGTCCATGTACTGGTCAACAATGCCGGAGGCGTTGGAGCGTTCGCCGCATTCCACGATCTCACTGACGAGAACTGGCTCGACATTCTTAATCTGAACGTGATGTCGGCGGTACGCGCCTCGCGCGCCGTCCTGCCTTATATGCAAAAGCAGAAGTGGGGACGAATCATCAATATTTCGAGCGAATCGGCGACGCAACCGGATGGCTTTATGCCGCACTACAACGCCTCGAAAGCAGCCATGAACAACCTGACCAAAAGTCTTTCCAAGGCCTATGCGACCGATGGGATTCTGGTGAACACTGTTTCGCCTGCGTTCATTATGACGCCGCTGCTTTCGAACGTGTTGCAGAAGATGGCGAACGAGCAGGGCACCAGCCTGGAAGAGGCCATCGCCCATTTTCTGGCGAACAATCGGCCGCATATCGAGGTGAAACGCCCCGGCGAGCCCAAAGAAGTCGCCTCCGCGGTGGTCTTTCTTGCCTCGGAGCAGGCATCGTTCATTACAGGAACGAATTTACGGGTCGACGGCGGCTCGGTTGCGAGCGTGTGAGACGGGCAAGATGTCAGCTCTGAGCGCGTGCCCTCACGCCGCGGTTGTTCCTCGCGCCATTGTGATGACTGAAGGAGGCGTCGTGCGCGGCCCCGTCCAGCACCAGGCGGCACACGTCATTGACGTAGTCCTCGCTGAGTTCATCATGACGGATGAGGAAGCGCATATACATCGCGCCATAGAGGATGTCGAGCACCAGGTCGAGGTCGAGGTCCGCGGGCAGTTCGCCGCGTTCGATTCCACGACGCAGCGTGCGATAGGCTCCCTGGCGCCGGGGCCGCAGCAGACGATTACGAAATTCTTCCAGCAGCTTCGGATCGGATTGCCCAGCGGCAATCACCGCCTTCACAATGCGACCGCGCGAGGAGTGCAGCACCGCCAGAAATTGGTTCATCTGGTGGGCCATGTCGCGGTACACCGAGCCGCTGTCAGGAAAACGCAGTTCCTCTTCGGTGCTGGACACAAACGCATCTACTACTAAAGCGCCCTTATTGGGCCACCAGCGGTAGACCGTGGTTTTGCCGACCCTCGCATCGGCGGCAATGGCCTCGATGGAAAGCTCGGGGAAGCCAACGCGGCGAAGCAGTTTCAGGGTACTGCGCAGAATGGCCTGGCGGGCGTCTTCGCTGCGCGGACGGCCGGGGGGACGTTGCCGACCATTTTGGTCAGGTGGTTGCTTCTGTCGGGAAACTGCCATTCTTGCCCGGCGCCTATGCCGTTATATTGAATCCAATACGTATCGTATCGTATCATAAGTACTGCGTTTCTGAGAGAGGGAGTTGCCAGCTGGTGGTTTGGTGACGCCCGGCTAAGTCCCCGATTGGAGTAGCCTCCGGCCAATGTGGATTGTTGCTTTAGCGCTGCGGCGTCCCTACACGTTTGTAGTGATGGCCCTGGTCATCATTTTGCTGATGCCGGTGGCCGTCTTCCGCACTCCGGTCGATATTTTCCCCGATATTAATATCCCTGTGGTCAGCGTGGTGTGGAACTACGCCGGCTTCGCCCCGCAGGACATGGCCGACCGCATCATCACCAACTCCGAGCGCGGCATGACCGTGACCGTCAACAACATCGAGCACATTGAGTCGCAGTCGGTGAACGGCGTCGGAGTTATTAAGATCTTCTTTCAGCCCAACGCCAACATTCAGACGGCCCTGGCGCAAGTGACGGCCATCGTGCAGACCACGGTGCGCGCGCTGCCGCCGGGAACCACCCCGCCGCTGGTCATCCAGTACACCGCGTCCACTACGCCCATCGTGCAGCTGGGTCTCAGCAGCAAAACGCTGCCGGACCAGATGCTGTTCGACCTTGGGCAAAACTTCCTGCGCAACCAATTGGCGACGGTGCAAGGCGCGGCCACGCCCTATCCTTATGGCGGCAAGATCCGCCAGGTCCAGGTCGATCTCGACATGCCGCAGCTCCAGCAGCACGGCCTGTCTCCCAGCGACATCGTCAACGCCGTCAACACGCAGAACGTCATCACGCCGTCGGGCACAACCAAGATCGGCCTGCTCGAGTACCAGGTGGAGATGAACAGCGCGCCGCGCACCATCGCGGAATTAAACGACATTCCGATCAAGACGGTAAATGGGGCGACCATCTACATGCGCGACGTCGCCCACATTCGCGACGGCTTCTCGCCGCAGACCAATATCGTGCGCCAGGACGGCGTCCACGGCGTGCTGATGTCGATGTACAAGATCGGCTCAGGTTCGACCATCAGCATCGTCAAGGCCGTGGAAGGCGTGGTGCCGCTGGCGTTGCAGTCACTGCCGCCAGGCATCAAGATCAAGGCGCTCTTCGATCAGTCACTGTTTGTGCGGGCTTCCATCAATGGAGTGCTACGCGAAGGTTTGATAGCTGCCGCACTGACCGCGGTCATGATCCTGATCTTCCTGGGGGACTGGCGTCCCACCATCGTCATCTCGATTTCCATTCCGCTGTCGATCTTCGTTTCGGTGCTGCTGCTCAGCGCGCTGGGCGAGACCATCAACATCATGACGCTGGGAGGGCTGGCGCTGGCGGTCGGCATATTGGTTGACGACGCGACGGTGGAAATCGAAAACATCGAACGCAATCTTGCCCAGGGCAAGGAGATGAAGCAGGCGATTCTTGACGGTGCTTCGCAAATTGCGGTGCCGGCGTTCGTCTCCACGCTGTCGATCTGCATTGTGTTCGTGCCGATGTTCTTCCTGAGCGGCGTGGCGCGGTATCTGTTCGTGCCTTTGGCGGAAGCGGTGTGCTTCGCCATGCTGGCCTCCTACTTCCTCTCGCGCACGTTGATTCCAACCCTGGTCATGTACATCATGCGCGGCCATGAACATCGTGCCGCCGGCCCGAAGACGATTTTCGGGCGCTTCCAGCGCGGTTTCGAGCGCAGCTTTGACCGTTTCCGCGACGGCTATTACCAACTGCTGGAGACCACGCTGGAGCATAGCAAGGTATTTGCAATCTGCTTCCTCGCTTTTTGCGTGCTTTCCATGACCCTGGTCTTCTTCCTGGGCGAGGATTTCTTTCCCAGCGTCGATGCCGGGCAGATGCGGTTGCACGTTCGCGGCCGCGCCGGATTGCGTGTGGAAGAGACAGCGCGGCTGTGCGATGAAGTCGAGGATTATCTGCGGCAGCAGATTCCGAAAGACGAACTGGTCACCGTGCTGGACAACATCGGACTGCCTAACTCCGGCATCAATCTTTCTTACAGCAACTCCGGCGTCATCGGCACCAGCGATGCGGAAATTTTGATCGCTTTGAATCAAGAGCACCATCACCCCACGGCGGATTACATTCGCAAGCTGCGGGCGGGGCTGCCGCGGCAGTTCCCGGGGGTGGAATTCTTCTTTCAGCCCGCCGATATCGTCAGCCAGATCTTAAATTTCGGCTTGCCCGCGCCCATCGATATCCAGCTGATTGGTCCCGATGTAGTCTCCAACTACTTCATCGCACAGCAGATCGCGAACCAGATGCGACGCGTTCCCGGCACCGCCGATGTACACGTGCAGCAGCTGCTGGACTTGCCAACTCTGCATCTGAACATCGACCGCGACCGGGTCACGCAGGTGGGCATGACCGCGCAAAACGTCGCGCAAAGCGTGCTGGTTTCACTTAGCGGCAGCTTTCAGACGGCACCGAATTTTTGGCTGAATCCCAGCAACGGAGTCAGCTATCAGGTAGCTGTGCAGTCGCCGCAATACCGGATGACTTCGTTGCAGGACCTGCTGAACACGCCGGTCAACAATCCCAACGTGACCAGTTCGCAGGTGCTCGGCAACCTGGTGCAGTTGACGCCGGTGGTCCGGCCTGCGGTGGTTTCGCACTACAACGTGCAGCCGGTGATTGACGTCTATGCCAGCACGCAGGACCGCGATCTGGGCGGCGTGATGCGGGACGTGAACAAGACGCTGGGATCGTTCCGGCCGCATCTGCCGCGGGGGACGCAGCTCATCGTTCGCGGCCAGGTCGTTACTATGACGAGTTCGTTCATCGGACTGGGCATTGGCCTGATCGCGGCCATCGTTCTGGTGTACTTCCTCATCGTGGTGAACTTCCAGTCCTGGCTCGATCCGTTCATCATCATCACGGCGCTGCCGGGCGCTTTGGCCGGCATCTGCTGGGTGCTGTTGCTGACGCACACCACGCTGAACGTTCCATCGCTTACCGGCGCGGTGATGTGCATGGGAGTGGCAACCGCGAACTCGATCCTGATGATCTCGTTCGCCCGCGATCGGATGCGAGCGGGAATTCCGGCGGTGCAGTCGGCGCTGGAGGCCGGCTACACGCGTATTCGTCCGGTACTGATGACGGCACTGGCCATGATCATCGGCATGCTGCCCATGTCGCTAGGACTGGGCGAGGGCGGTGAGCAGAACGCGCCGCTGGGCCGCGCGGTGATTGGCGGCCTGCTGTTTGCCACGGTGGCGACGCTATTCTTTGTGCCCACCGTATTCGGAATCATTCACGGGCGCCGGGAAGCCAGGCAGGCGGAGCGGCAGTCGTAAAATATTGGAGATTCATACGACGAAAATGGAAGCGCAATACAATCCAGCCGGTGAGACGGACGCAGTTCGGAAGCCGGGCCACGCTGACGTACGGGATCCGCAAGATCCGGAGGAGAATCACGCCGGGAGCGGCGACGGTCACGCCCCGGCGGAGATCACGCCTCCGCCGAAATTGGCAGCGGCGTCCCCGCGCAAAGGCCTGGTCATCCTGGGACTGATCCTGCTGGTGTTGATCGTGGCCGGCGCCGCCGCCATGCTCAGCCGCATGCACGACAGCCGTGTGCTGGCGGATGAGACGGCCCAAAGCGCCGTTCCGACGGTTGCAGTTGTACACCCCATCGCCGAGAAGCCCGACGTGGAACTGGTGCTGCCCGGCACGTTGCAGGCTTATGTCGAGTCGCCGATTTATGCGCGCACCAGCGGCTATCTTCTGCGCTGGTACAAGGACATCGGCAGCTATGTACATGAAGGCGAGCTGCTGGCGGACATCGACACGCCGGAAGTTGACCAGGAACTGAGGCAGGCGAAAGCGGCGCGGGAGCAGGTGCTGGCGGCGATGAATCTGGCCAAGATCAACGCCACTCGGTATGAAGCGCTGCGCAAGACCGACTCGGTTTCGCAGGAAGAAGCCGATACCCAGACTAGCGGATACCAGCAGGCAATGGCGAACCTGGCGGCGGCCGACGCCAACGTCAAGCGTCTGGAGGAGCTGGAAGGATTCAAGCACGTCTACGCGCCCTTTACCGGCGTGATCACCCGCCGCACCGTCGACCCCGGGGCCCTGATCAATGCCGGCAATGGCGGAGGTTCAGGCCCGCTCCAGTTGTTCAACATCGCGCGCGCCGATCCCTTGCGGGTTTACGTTTCGGTCCCTCAGGCTTACGCGCCGGCGATTCGGGTTGGAGTGCAGGCCGCGGTCACGCTGCAAGAATTTCCCGGCGAGAAGTTTCATGCTGCGGTGGCCCGCACCGCCGAATCCATCGATGTCACGACGCGGACCTTGCTGACCGAGGTCGACGTTCCGAACAAGGATGGCAAGCTTCTCCCTGGCTCGTTTGGTGAAGTGCATTTCACGCCCAACATCAATGCGGAAAAGGTAACCGTCCCGGTCAACGCCATGTTGTTCCGCCGCGAAGGCCCGCAGGTTGCAGTTGTGGGCAGCGACGGCAAAGTCCAGCTGCGGCGCATCACGATTGGCCGCGATTACGGCACCACGCTGGAAGTGGTCGGCGGCGTTGGGGTAAATGATCGGATCGTCATCAATCCCTCGGATTCCATCGAAGACGGCCAGCAGGTCAATATCGCGGCTGCGACCAAGGGTCAGTCGTGAGACGGCTGGGGCTGCTGACGGGCGTGGTGGCCATTGGCCTGTTGGCGGGATGTGTCGTGGGGCCAAACTATAACCGCCCTGCTGCACCCGTCCCCGCTCCGGACGCTTACAAGACTGAGCCGCCATGGCGCGTGGCGGCGCCGAAGGATGCGCTGCCCAAGGGAGCATGGTGGGAAGTTTTCAGCGATGCCGAGCTCAATGGTTACGAGCAGCAGTTGTTGGCCGCCAATCAAAATTTGCTGGCGGCGGAGGACCGGCTGGAAGAAGCGCGCGCGCTGGCGCGCGTGACATCGGCGGGATTCTTCCCGCAAGGCAACGTGGATCCCAGCGCTTCGCGCCAGCGTTATGCCGGACATAGGCCGGAAGTGGTAACCCTGGGCCGCCCCTTAACGCAGAGTACCTACGAGATCCCATTTTTCGTGAACTACGAGCCCGACCTCTTTGGCAAGGTGCGGCGGAGCATGGAAGCGTCGAATGCGAACCTGCAAGGCTCTGCAGCCGATATGTACAACGTGCAGCTGGTGCTCACGGCCGAGTTGGCCGCGGATTATTTCAGCCTGCGCGAACTGGACGCAGAAACGCAGGTCGTACAGGAGTCGGTCGACATTCAACGGAAAGGCCTGCAATTGGTGGAAAGCCGGCACTCCGGCGGCGTCGCCTCTGGCCTCGATCTGGCGCAGCAGCAGACCCTGCTCGAGGCCACGGTCTCACAGCTCTACCTGGTGAAGCAGCAGCGTGAGCAGTACGAACATGCCATTGCCGTCCTGACGGGACATTCCGCCTCGACCTTTAGCGTGCCGGTGCAGCCGCTGACCTCGACGCCGATTCCGGTGCCTTTGGGAGTGCCATCCGATTTGCTGGAGCGGCGTCCGGATGTCGCCACCGCGGAGCGGCACATGGCCTACCAGAACGCGCAGGTGGGCGTTGCCAAGGCCGCGTTTTATCCCCAGCTTACGCTTTCCGGCGGGGCCGGATTTCAGAGCACCGACATCACCAACCTGATCAGCGCGCCCAACGCAATCTGGTCGCTGGGCGGCGATCTGTTGCAGCCCGTATTCAACGGCGGCCGCAATCGCGCGAACCTGGCTTATGCCCGGCAAAGCTATAATGAGTCGGTAGCCAACTATCGCGAGGCGGTGCTGGAGGCCTTCCAGCAAGTGGAAGATGGGCTCTCCGGCCTGAACGAGCTCTCGCGCGCAACTTCAACCCAGGATGCCGCTGTTTCCGACGCCCGGCGCGCGCTGGAGATTGCCAACAATCGCTACGTCGGTGGCGTGACCTCGTACCTCGACGTGATCACCGCGCAATCGGCGCTACTTACCAATCAACGATTGGCAACTCAGCTGGCGGGCCAGCAAATGGTCACGGAAGTTTATCTGGTCAAGGCGCTGGGCGGAGCTTGGGACGCCAGCCAGATCCAGAATGAGCAGGTACATCCCAAAGCGATTCAGGCGATCCAGCAGTAGGAAGTGCAACCACGCCGTCACATCTTTCGGAAAACCGCGTCATGTTTCGCGGTTAATTTCACCTTCACAGCCCAGTCGGGGCGAGCATTCCGCGATCTCGTCCGAGCTCGTGGATTTCTGCCCTGTATGACGATTCAGGAACCTTCTTAGTAAACGCTTTTTGTTGGGTCGGCGGGATTAGAAATCCACCACGCCTTGTGGCGCTCCCGGCCGTCGCGGATTTACCACAAAATTCTTCAAATTCCTCTTGACAGACAATGGTTTAGGAGTAGGATACGTCCTAAGTGGTACAAAGTGGGATGCAGTGGAACAACACTCTTGATTTTGGGGATGCGATTGATACGAAACGGTTTCAGCGCCCAAGCTGTAATGCAACCAGTTCGCTATCGCCCCTTGAGTTCTGTGATGTTCCCCTCCCAAAAAACACTTGACGTAAAGGCCGAGCGCTATGTTTCGCGGCACACATTTAACCCGGTTGGACGACAAAGGGCGTCTCAAGATGCCCGCGGAATTCAAGCGCGAAATCGACGAGAACTACAGCGCGCAATTCTATATCACCAGCTGGGACGGCAAGAGTGCCAAAGTATATCCCCTTCAGGCGTGGGAAGAGATCGAGCGCAAGCTGGCGGCGCTGCCGGAAATGCACAAGACCAAGCAGAAACTGCTGGAGCGCACCAGTTATTACGGCCAGGCAGTGGAGTTCGACGGACAGGGCCGGCTGCTGATGCCGCAGATCCTGCGCGAGACCGCAAACCTGAAAGGCGAGGTCGCGGTGATGGGCAATTTGAAGCACCTGGTGGTGCGCAATGCCGAAGATCTTCGCAAGTCGGTCGCCGAGCCTTTCACTGAGGAAGACGAGACCATTCTCAGCGGACTGGGGATTTAAGGAAGATGAGCTATCAGCCGTCAGCTTTCAGCTATCAGCCAAGTTTCGATTCGCAGTTTGACTGATGGCTGACAGCTGATGGCTGAGGGCAACGCAGATGCGAATAGCGCCCCCGGGCGCGGACATGGCGAAACGAAGTTCAGCCATGTACCGGTTCTTTTACAACCAGCGATCGAATTCCTGGCCGTGCGGCGCGGCGGGACCTATATCGATGCAACTCTGGGTTTAGGTGGACATGCTTGGGAAATCGCGGGACGCCTGGGCGCAGAGGGTCATTTGATTGGCTTCGATAAGGACCCGGCAGCGTTGGAACGCGCGCGCGAGCGGCTGATGAAGCCGCCGGCGGAGATGGTGGGGGACTGGCCGAAGATCGAGTTGGTCCACGCGTCGTTTGCCGAAGTGGCGCAGCATGTGGCGGCAAAACCCGCCGACGGATTGCTCGCCGACCTGGGCGTCAGCTCCATGCAACTGGAGAACGCCGCGCGCGGATTTAGTTTTCAGGCGGAAGGCCCCTTGGATATGCGGATGAATACGCACTCCGGGCTGACCGCCGAACAAGTGGTAAACCGCTTCGACGAGCGCGAGCTTGCCGACGCGATTTACGAATTCGGTGAGGAAAGGAGGTCGCGGAGAATCGCCAGAGCCATTGTTCGGGCGCGGCCGATTCACACCACCGCAAAATTGGCGGAGGTGATTTCGGCCGCGGCCCGGCCAATGAACCAGGCTGAGCGGCGGATTCATCCGGCGACACGAACTTTCCAGGCACTCCGGATTCTGGTGAACCGTGAACTCGACGATCTGAAGATGCTGCTGAGTCAAGACGCGGCGTCCAAGGTGCTCAAGCCCGGCGGCAGGCTGGTCGTCATCAGCTTTCACTCGCTGGAAGATCGCATTGTGAAAGATGCGTTCCGCGATGGGGCGCGCGACGGTTTATACCGCGTGCTGACCAAAAAGCCGGTGACTGCCGGCGAGGAAGAGATCGATGGCAATCCGCGCTCGCGCAGTGCGAAGCTGCGAGCGGCGGAGCGCGCTGGTTAATAGTGTGTGAATATCCGCAAGCCCCACACTGGGCCTGCGGAAAAGCTGTGGGAAATGTGGATAACTACAATGCGCCTGTGGAATTCGCGCAGTATCTGACAATGTGGTATCTGACAATGTGGTACTCCGGACGACAGTAAGAATTTAACGCCGTCCGGCAGGAGAGAGCGATGGCAGCTGGAGTTCTTTACCCAACCATGGCACAAGCCGGCCAATGGAACGAGCCGGCAGCGCAGCCGCGCGGTATGTTCCTGGGCACGCCGGAGATCTACTTCACCAAGCGCATCGACAACTCGCGCGTGGTCCAAATCACCGATCCCAAGCGCCGCCGCGAGATGATCACTTTCGGCATCATGCTAGGGGTCCTGTTCCTGATGGCGATGGTGTATGTCTGCCAGCATTTCAGCGCCATCGAGTACGGCTACAAGATTGAGCAGCTGAAGGTCGAGCGGGACACGATAGCGGAGTCGAACCGCGCCTTAAGTCTGGAAGAGGCCTCGCTGAAGGACCCTTCGCGCATCGACCGTCTGGCGCGCGCCCTGGGCATGCGGCGTCCGGTGGACGGGCAATGGCAACCGATGGAGACGGCGGCCTCGGATTCAGCCGCGCCGGTAATGGCCAAGGCAAGCGGAATCACGGTAGTGTCAGCCCTGCCGTAGACAGAGTCCCGCATGGCGGCGTAATGCCTGCGGGCCATGAATCCGCCGCGACACAACATCGCAGGTTTCATCCGGCGGTCCGGCTACAGCGGACCGCCTTCTTCACCTAAACGCAGCAGGACGGAGTAACCGGGGAATGAAGGCGAGCCCAACCAAGACGCCTAGTCGGCGGCTCTACATCTTCGCCGCGCTGCTCGTCCTTTGGATCTGCGCTATCTGTTTCCGTCTGGTGCGCCTGCAAGTCGTCAAATACGGCGACTTCACGCTTCGGGCCCAACGCCAGCAGAACCGCACCATTCCCGTCCAGCCGCGCCGGGGAAATATTTACGATCGCAATGGCTATGAGCTGGCCATGTCGATCGATGTCGATTCCGTTTTTGCCGTGCCCAGCGAAGTCCACGATCAGGAAACCACAGCCGTAATTCTGGGCCGAGTGCTGGACATGGCCCCGCAAGACATCGTGGCCCGGCTCCAGTCCAATCGCAACTTTGCATTCATCAAGCGCAAGATTGATGCGGAAACCGCCAACCGCGTGCGCGAGCTGAATCTGCGCGGCATCTACTTCCGCAAAGAACCGAAGCGCTTCTATCCCAAGCGCGAACTCGCGGCCCAGGTGCTTGGCTACGTCGGCATGGATGACGAGGGGCTGGGCGGCCTGGAGCGCCAATTCGATGACGATCTGCGCGGCATACCCGGCCAGGAACTGATCTCGATTGACGCCCGGCGCAAGTGGTTCAGCCGCGTCGAGAAGCCGCCTGATCCCGGTCAGAACCTGGTGTTGACCATCGACCAGACCATCCAGTACATCGCTGAAAAAGAGCTGGACCAGGGGATGGAGGACACCAAGGCGATTGCAGGAACGGTTGTCGTGGAAAATCCCCGCACCGGCGAAATTCTGGCGCTGGTGAACCGGCCCACCTTCAATCCGAATGTCTTCGGCAGCGTTCCGAAGGAGGCCCTGAAGAACCGCGCGGTCAGCGACATTTACGAACCTGGCTCGGTGTTCAAGATCGTCACCTATTCCGCGGCCATCGACCAGCACGTGGTGACGCCGGACGATAAGGTGGATTGCCAGCATGGCTCGATTAACGTGTTTGGCATGCAGATCCACGACCATGAGAGCCTGGGTGTGATCACCATCGCCGAAGCGCTGGCGCACTCCAGTGACGTTGCGGCGATCAAAGTTGGAATGAAGCTGGGCGACCAGCGGCTGTACCACTACATTCACGATTACGGTTTCGGACAGCAAACCGGCATCGAGCTGCCCGGCGAGACGCGGGGCATGGCCAAGCCGGTGAACCACTGGTCGAAGGTGTCAATCGGCGCCATCTCCATGGGGCAGGAGATTGGCGTGACGCCGCTGCAAACCATCTCGCTGATTTCGACCATCGCCAATGACGGCGTATATACGCCACCGCGCATCGTAGCCGGCGAGTTGCCGCCTGACAGCAAAGCGCTGCCCGTTGTCTTCCATCCAGCGCAGCAGCACCGCGTAGTCTCCACCATGACCGCAGCGCAGATGAAGAAGATGATGGAAGGCGTGGTGCTGTTTGGCACAGCCCGGCGGGCGATTCTGGAGGGATACACGATTGCCGGCAAGACGGGCACGGCGCAGAAAGTGGAACCCGGAACCGGGGTCTATTCCAAGACGAAGTATGTGGCCTCGTTCATCGGCTTCACGCCCGTCAATACTCCGGCAATTACTATTGCCGTGATTCTGGATTCACCGGTTGGGCTGCACCAGGGCGGACAAGTTTGCGCTCCCGTGTTTAAGCGAATTGCGGAGCAGGTGCTGGAGTACCTCCATGTGCCGCACGACCTCGACGTGAAGGGCGCGCAGCGGCAGACGCTGCTGGCATCAGCTAAAGACAACGACCTGACGGACGAGTCTCCGGATCATTTGGGAGCGCCGCTGCCGGAGAACGAGACCGGCGCAGCGAGTACGACCGCGAATGCAACTCAGCCCGCAAATGCAAATCCGCCCGCCGCAGCTGAGGCGAAGGCTGCGGCAACAGCACCTTCGCAACCTGCAAGCGAGACACCGCAAACCCAAACTGCAACGGTTGTGCCGGCTAGTCAGCCAACAGTGGCTGCTCCGAATGGGACTGTGATCCTGGCCGTGGACACTGGCATGGTGGTTCCGTCGTTTCTAGGCAAGCCGCTACGCTCGGCCGTGGAAATCGCGCAGCAGTCTGGGCTGGAGATCAATGCCATTGGCAGCGGCATCGCGCGCGAACAATGGCCCGCTCCCGGCAGCCACCTGACTTCGGGAGAACACATCACGGTGCGGTTCGGGCATTAGGGCAAACTCACTCGTAACGGTCGAGCTCGCTTCACGCGCGAACCGCTGGTTCAGGGCCGGGCTTCGTAAACAATGTTGAACGGGGTCTCGGTCGCCCGCCGGAAGCGATTGAAACCGGCCGACGTCACCACTTCATGAATGCGAGCTTCTCCGGACTGCGCGCCCAAACACAACCCAACTTCCTGCGATCGTGAGCAGGGGGTGCAGAGCAATGTGGAGAATGAGTAGTAGACGCGGCCCACCGGATTCAGATTGTCTTTCAGCTCGTTATTTGCGAACGGTTCCACGATCATCCACGTACCGTCGTCTGCTAGAGAGCGTCGAACGTGGGCGGCAGCGCCCACCGGATCTCCCATGTCATGCAGGCAATCGAACACCGCGACAAAGTCGTAATCCTTTCCTGGATACGCCTTGGCCGTGGCCTGCTCGAAGGTGACCCGATCAGCCACGCCTTCCCGTTTGGCAGAATCGCGTGCTGCTTCAATCGACTTATCGTGGTAATCAAATCCAAAGAAGTGAGACTTCGGGAACGCTTTTGCCATCAGGACCGTCGAAGCGCCCTTGCCGCAGCCTACGTCCGCCACGCGCGCACCGGACTCGAGCTTTTGCTTTACATCATGGAGAGCGGGAATCCAGGAGCTCACCAGGTTGGCGGCGTAACCGGGGCGAAAGAACTTCTCGCACCCGTGAAACACGCCGTCGTCGTGCTCGTGCCAGCCCATCCCCGCTCCCGTGCGAAACGAATCGGCGATTCGTGGAACGGCTGCTAGCGATCCGAGCGCCAGCTGGAATGCCCCAGGCAGATATGCCGGGCTGTCTTCATTGGCCAGCGTAAAGGCCTGCTCCTCGGTGAGACTAAACTTGTTGGCTTTCTCGTCGTAGGTGATATAGCCGCCCGCCGCCTGCGAGGCCAGCCATTCCCGCACGTAGCGTTCATCGGTTTTGGTTTTGGCCGCAAGTTCGGCCGAAGTCATCGGATGCTCGGCGAGTGCCTTGTATAGCCCAAGCCTCTCCCCGATTACTACCATCCCGGTACTAACAGCGGCGCCAAGATCCCCGACAAACTGCCCGATAAACGCATTGAGCTTGTCCATGTCGATTGCCATAGTCACACCCCTTTCGACAACGGGCTGACATGTTAGCTCACTATGCCATCCAAACTCCAGACCTTAAGTGGGCTTTTAGGAGGTTGCCGGAAAAGTTCAGTTTGTGAGTCATGTGCCGCCGGCTAAAGCCGGCTCGGGAGGAAAAATAAGCGGCTTGTCGGCACGACTGAAGTCGTGCCCTGACACAAAGCGTTCAGAGGTACGGGTTGTCAGCAGCCTGGCTTGTCAGCAGCCTAGGTGGTCAGCAGCCTGTTGGAGGGTCAGGATTGCGTCTTTTTTCCGGCGAGCAGCTTCTTGCGCAGGTCTTCGATGTAGTTATCGGTCATACCGGCGATGTAGTCGCAGACCACGCGGGCCAGCTTCTCGTTCTCCGCGCGCTGGCGATAGGCCTGGGGCAAGGCTTCCGGCTGCGCAATCAAGTGATTGAAGACGTCGGTAGTGACTTTTTCCGCCTGCCGCTTCTCGGGGTCCAGCGACTTGCTGTTGTACAGGGCCTCGTAAAGAAAGCTCTTGGCTTCTCGTCGCTCTGCTTCTACCTCGGGGCTGAAACCAGCCAACCGCTCGGGGTAGCCCCGCAATTCGTCCAGGCTTCCAATCCCGGCATCCAGAACGCGCCGCTGCGTATTCTCAATGAGGTCGGTGACGAAGCGGTCCAGCACGCGTTTCAGCGCTTCGTTGAACTTCAGCTTCTCGGGAGCGTCAGGATATTTTGCCTCGGCCTCAACGTAATATCGTTCGAAGACAGGAAGCCGTTGGCGAATTTGCGGCAGCTTCAGCAGTCTGGCCTCGAAACCGTCATCGAGGTCGGCAGTGCTGTAGGCGATCTCATCGGTGAGATCGATCAGTTGCCCCTCCAGCGGCGGCCGCAAATCGAGAAGATATTCCGCCAGCTCCGGGTGCTGTGCCGCGCTGTAATCACGCGAGTGCTTGATGATGCCTTCGCGGACCTCGAACGTCAGGTTCAGGCCGTGAAACTCGACGTAGCGGAGCTCCATCTCTTCCACGGTGCGCAGCGCTTGGAGGTTGTGATCGAAAAACGCGCCGTGCTGGCGCATCAGCAGGTCCAGCGTGCGCTCGCCTGCATGTCCGAAGGGCGGATGGCCAATGTCATGCACCAGGGCCAGCGCCTCAACCAGGTCGACATTGAGATCGAGCGCGGCGGCAATGGTACGCGAGATCTGCGCGACTTCCATGGTGTGCGTCAGGCGAGTGCGGAAGTGGTCGGAATAGCGGCGAGTGAAGACCTGCGTCTTGTTCTCCAGGCGGCGAAAGGCGCGGGCATGGATGACGCGGTCGCGATCACGCTGGAACGGGTTACGGTAAGGATGAGACGGCTCGGGATAGCGGCGCCCGCGCGAATTCTCGACGCGAACGGCGTAAGGGGCGAGCATACGGGCAGTGTAGCAGTTGCCTAATCGCCCGCTGCTATCGCCGGCGCGATGTCTTCCACGTCGACAAGCTTGGTGGGATACTTGCCGGTATAGCAGGCGGTGCAATAGATCTTGTCGTCGCCCTCGCCGGCCGCCTTGCGCAGACCCTCCAGCGAGAGATAGGCCAGCGAATCCGCGCCTATGTACTCGCGAATCTCCTCCACCGATTTGTTGGCGCCGATGAGTTGGTTCTTGGACGGTGTATCGACTCCGTAGTAGCACGGCGAGATGGTGGGCGGGCAAGAAATGCGCATGTGCACTTCTTTCGCGCCCGCGTCGCGCACCATGCGGACAATCTTCTTGCTGGTGGTGCCGCGCACGATGGAGTCGTCAATGAGCACGACGCGCTTACCGGCCAAGACATGGCGCACGGGATTCAGTTTCAGCTTCACGCCGAAGTCGCGCACCCGCTGTTCGGGCTCGATGAAGGTACGGCCAACGTAGTGGTTGCGGATCAATCCAAACTGTACCGGGATGCCGCTTTCGTGCGAGAAGCCCATCGCGGCGGTCACGCCGGAGTCAGGCACGGGAACCACGATGTCGGCGGTCACCGGAGACTCGAGAGCAAGCTGCCGGCCCATGGCGTCACGCGACTGCTGCACGGCGCGTCCGAAGACCATGCTGTCAGGCCGCGAGAAATACACATGCTCGAAGATGCAGCTGGATTGCGGCTGCTGCGGCGAGTAGAAGCGCGAATGCACTCCCTCCGGGCCGACGATGACCAATTCCCCTTGCTTGATTTCGCGTTCATACGTTGCGCCGACCAGATCGAAAGCACAGGTCTCGGAGGCGAAGACAATGGTATCGGCGCGGTGCGCGGCCTGGCCGGAGATGCGGCCCATGACCAAGGGCCGGAATCCGCGGGGATCGCGCGCTGCGAAGACACGGTCGCGCGTGAGCATGACCAGCGAAAACGCGCCTTCCAGGCGGCGCAGCGAGTCGGCCATGGCGTCGGCCAGCGTCTCTTCGCGCGAGCGCGCGATGAGGTGGACGATGACTTCAGTGTCGCTGGTGGTCTGGAAGATGGAACCCTGCTGGTCCAGTTGCGCGCGGACCTCGAGGGCGTTGGTGATGTTTCCATTGTGGGCCAGCGCGATCTTGCCTTTGTTGCATTCCACCATGATGGGCTGGGCGTTAAGCAGCGCTGAATCGCCGGTAGTGGAATAGCGCGTGTGCCCGATGGCGAGCGAGCCAGGAACGCGGGCCAGCACGTCGGCAGTGAAAATGTCGGAGACCAGGCCCATCGATTTGTGAAGCCGAAGCTGCTCGCCGTCGGAGGCGGCGATTCCCGCCGATTCCTGTCCTCGGTGTTGCAGCGCGTAGAGGCTGAGGTAGGCGAGCTTCGAGGCTTCGGGATGGCCGTAGATGGCCACCACGCCGCATTCTTCGTGCAGCTTGTCGGAATCAGTGGCCAGTGGCCAGTGGTCAGTTGTCAGTTGCATGATTCGCCCTATCCGCCAGCGATTTCGCGTTTAATCCGGCACAGCACAAGACCAATAACCCCATACAATACCGCGTTCATCAGAACCACTTCTGCAGCCACCAAGACTTGCATTCCCATCGGCGTATTGCTGTTCACGGCCATCGTGCCAAGCGACGGGGGACATAATACAAGCGCGATTACCTGAAAAGTGCCGACCGTCAGACGAATATCGTCAACAGGTAAATGATTCAACCAAACTGCAAGCGCAAGGATAACTGCAGCTACTGCAGCGCCGACCAGGCTGAACGTCCAAAAGGGTCTGTCCGATCTCTGCAAGGCTGCCATCGTCTAGATCCCTGCTAAGACCGCTGAGGCCCCCGAAGTTAGCGACGCTAGCTCTTCTGCAATGTCCCCGGAACCAGCCGCTCTTCGGTGTCCACGTGCAGAGCGCGCTCCAGGGCGCCGGCCCATACATCGCGCAATTCCGACACGTTCGCAGCAACGGCAACTACGGCCGCCACGCAGACTTCCAACTTGTCCTGGACCGTTTCCCCGATCGACTCCGCCGAGAGGCCAAATTGTACCGCTACTTGTTGGATTCTCCCCACCTTTTGCGGGTCGCAGGAAATCAGGATTCGGCTGGCATCTTCGCCAAACAGGACAAACTCGGGTACTAAGCCGGAGGAGCTCAGGGCCGCCTGGGCCCCAATGCCGCGCGCGAAGCCGCATTCGGCCAAGGTTACCGCCAGTCCGCCCTCCGAGCAATCCTTCGCCGAATCGATCAATCCTTGATTGATCATCTCCACAATCGCCTTTTGCAGAGCAGCTTCCTTCTCCAGTTCCAGCGACGGCGGGAAGCCCCAAATCCGGCCGAGGACCTCCTTGGCATACTCCGACGAACCAAACTCGGCCTCGACATCTGACGCGTCGCCTGGCTCGCAGCCGCAAAGCACAACCAGAGCGCGGCCAGGCTCACGGAAGTGCGGGCCGACGGCCTTATGGACGTCTTCCAGGATGCCGACGACGCCGATCACGGGAGTTGGATAGATGCCTTCGCCCAGGGTCTCGTTGTAGAAGCTGACATTGCCGCCGGTAATAGGCGTCTCCAGCTCTTCGCAGGCTTTGGTCACCCCGTCGATGGTTTGGGAGAACTGCCACATGATGTGCGGCTTTTCGGGATTGCCGAAGTTCAGGCAGTTGGTGGCCGCGATGGGGGTTGCACCTGTGCAGGCGACGTTGCGCGCCGACTCCGCCACGGCGTGCATTGCGCCAAGCTTGGGATCGAGATAGCACCAGCGGCTATTGCCATCGAGCGCCATTGCCAACCCGCGATTGGTGCCCTTCACGCGAATTACCGCACCTTCGCCGCCTGGACCTTCGACCGTGTTGGTCTGCACCATGGAATCGTATTGCTCGAAGACCCAGCGCTTGGAGCAGATGTTCGGGCTGGCCAGCAGACGCTTCAGCTCATCGGTGAAATCGGTTTTCTCGCCCAGAGCAACGTCTTCTGGAACCTCGCGCAGCACCGGTGGCTCCCAGCGTTCCAACGGCCTGCGATAGAGAGGCGCATCGTCGGTCAGCGCGGCATTGGGAATTTCCGCGACGACCTTGCCGTGTTCCAGCACCCGCATTGTGGGCTGGCCGGTAACGCGGCCAATCGTAACCGCGTCGAGTCCCCACTTCTGGAAGACGCGGAAGACTTCGTCCTCACGGCCTTTTTCCGCGACCAGCAGCATGCGCTCCTGCGACTCGCTCAGCATGATCTCGTAGGGGGTCATGCCGGTCTCGCGCTGGGGCACCAGGTCGAGTTCGATCTCCAAGCCAACGCCGCCGCGACCGCCCATCTCGCAGGTTGAGCAGGTGAGACCCGCAGCGCCCATGTCCTGAATGCCGATGACCGCGCCGGTCTGCATCGCCTCCAGGCAAGCTTCCAGCAGCAGCTTCTCCAGGAAGGGATCGCCGACCTGTACGTTGGGCCGCTTGGCTTCCGATCCTTCGCTGAACTCCTCACTGGCCATGGTGGCGCCGTGAATGCCATCACGCCCGGTTTTGGAGCCGACGTAGATGACCGGGTTGCCTTCGCCCGCGGCCTTGGCGTAAAAGATCTGATCGCGCCGCACCAGCCCCAGCGCAAAGGCGTTGACCAGCGGATTGCCGGAGTAGCAGCTTTCGAATTTCACCTCGCCGCCGACGTTGGGCACGCCGAAACAGTTGCCGTAGGATGCGACGCCGCTGACCACGCCTTCCAGCACCGAGTGGTTCTTGTGCAGGGTCGCCTGATCGACCGTGGGCGCCCCACCCTTGTCCGCATCTTTTGGGGACAGGGTGGGCATGGTGATTGGCCCGAAGCGCAACGAATCCATGATAGCGACGGGACGCGCGCCCATAGTGAAGATGTCGCGCAGAATTCCGCCGACGCCGGTTGCCGCGCCCTGGAAGGGCTCGATGAAGGACGGGTGATTGTGCGATTCGATCTTGAAGGCGCAGGCCCAGCCGTCGCCGATGTCGATGATGCCGGCGTTCTCGCCGGGGCCTTGCACCACGCGGCGGCTGTGGGTGGGCAGCCGCTTCAAGTGCACGCGCGACGACTTATAGGAGCAGTGCTCGCTCCACATCACGCTGAAAATACCGAGCTCGGTAAAAGTTGGTTCGCGGCCCAGCGCTTTCAGCAGGCGGCCATACTCCTCCGCCGAGATACCGTGGTCGCGCAGCAATTGGGGGGTGATCGTGGGTTCTTTGGCGAGGCTGGGAGCGCTTTCCAATGAGTTCATGGCCTGGGAAGGAACTTCTATTGTCGCACGCAGGATGGGCTTAGGGAAGCATTTGCTGGAAGGCGAGGTTGACCGGGGTGGCGTCGTCGGGGCCGCGTTCTCGTTTCGCAGGAGCAGCTTGAGCGAAGGTACGTTGCTATCTATAAAACCAAGTAGGTATTTCGCTCTTCTTCCCGCGCGGCAACGCCTTCCGGCAGCCTTCCCCCGTTGTAGTCGGCCATGCGGTTCTTCCACTTCAGGAAGTCGGTGATGGTTTGCGGCTCGATGCGCACTTCCACCCGACGCAGGCTGGCCAGCAGCAGGTTCATCTCTTTCATCAGTCCGACGGGGCTTCGCAGATCGAGCTTCCCAGGCTTCACCACAAGTTCCACCTCGCGAGCTTTGTACTCCAGCAGCCCCCAGTGCCTGGGCAGCTCTTCGCGCGCGATCATACCCGCGGGCGCGCAGTACAAACGCCTGCTGCCCAGAGCGTCTTCCGGATGCAATCGAAACGGCTTGCTGGCGTCGGCGAGGAAATCACTGCGCGAGACCTTGCACTCGACGAGCACGGATTGGCACGACGCCTTCCATCCGATAACGTCGGGAACTTCGCCGGTGACGCAATACTGCTCGGAGAGGACGATGCCGCATCCATAGCGGTGGCGCAGCCAGTCGGCGGCGCGGGCGACCAGGTGCGCGTGCTTCGTCGCAGAGGATGTTTTCGGCACGAGTCAGTTGTAGCGCGAAATGCGCAGGTTGAGGAGTGCTTAGCCAGTGGCGTGGAAGATTCTTAGAATCGAGTAGATGTATCCGGCGTTCGCTCCTGCGAAACGCACGGGCAGCGCTGAAGGCGCGACACAGGTTAGCCCAGCCGTTCACGGCTGGGACAGCGGACAAAGAGAACACCGAGTGCCGGAGGCACGAAATAATCTAGCCCAGCACGGAGCCGGAGGCGCAGTGCTGGGGCAAGTGGAAAAATCAAATGAGTCCCGTAGGGACGGCAGGCACGCCCCATCGCTCTCAGGCGTGCTCCATCCAGGGGCGGCCGCGTAAAGGCATGCCTCGCCCGCCAGGCACCGCGCCATTTCGTGTAATAATCGAAGATTCGCATGGCATGGATGATTGAAGCTGAGAACGTTCGCAAGACCTACCGCATTGGCAAAGTAGACGTGCTGGCTTTGCGCGGCATTTCGTTGCAAATCGAAAAGGGCGAGTTCGTTACCATTGTCGGCCCCTCGGGTAGCGGCAAGTCGACCCTGTTTTACATTCTGGGCGGGCTGACCCATGCGGACTCCGGCCGGGTGCTGATCGACGGTGTCGATTTCACCGCCATGTCGGATTCGGGCCGCACTCGCCTGCGCCGCTCGAAGATCGGCTTCGTCTTCCAGAAGTTCAATCTGCTACCCACGCTGACAGCGGAAGGCAATATCGAAATCGCGCGCGATATCTCGGGTCACCACGACAGCGAGGCTGACCGTGGGCGCATCGAGCGCATAACCGGGCTGTTGGGGATCGATCAGCGGCTGGAGCATCGGCCCTCGGAGATGAGCGGCGGCGAGCAGCAGCGCGTGGCTCTGGCTCGCGCGCTGGTGAACCAGCCGGCGATCGTGCTGGCCGACGAGCCCACCGGCAACCTGGATTCCGAGAATTCCGAGATCGTGTTGAACATGCTCCGCCGGTCGAACCAGGAGTTGGGACAGACGGTGTTGATGATCACCCACAATCCCGAGGCCGCCACTTACGGCGATCGCATCATCCACATGCGCGACGGCTCGATTGTGCCGCCGGAAAAAGATCCGCAATGGAGCCACGCTCATGACTGAAGACATGCGCACGCCGATCCTGCCGGGCAAAGGCGCGTCCGATTACGAGCGCTACCTGCGCACCGACGAGCTGCTGGCGTTGCAGAAGCCGGCGGAGGAGATGCTTCATCCCGACGAGCTGACGTTCCAGGTAACGCATCAGGCTTCGGAGCTGCTGATGAAGGGCGCGGCGTGGGAGTTGGATCGGGCGCGGCACTGCATTCTGGAAGGCGATTACAAGAACGCCGCGCGGCTGCTGCGGCGCGCCAATAAGATGCTGGTCCATCCGCTGCGCATGCTGGCGCTGCTGGAAACCATCACGCCGTACGAGTACCACATTATTCGCGCAGGGCTGGGACATGGCAGCGGATTGGATTCGCCGGGATTTCTCGCGCTGCTGCACATTGCGCCGCGCCTGGGCGAGGCGTTCTTCGAGCAGGTGAAGAAGGCTGGCCTGACATTGGATGAGTTGTACCGAAAGCACCAGGAGTTTTTCGAGCTGCACGAAGTTGCCGAGGAGTTGCTTGACTACGACGAACAGATCCAGCTCTTCCGCTATGCTCACCTCAAGCTGGCGCAGCGCATCATTGGCGGCGGTGTGGTTGGGACGATGGGAACGCCGGTGGAAGTGCTGAAGCAGAGGATGGAATTCCCGCTGTATCGAGCGCTGTGGGATGTGCGCAACGAGATCACGTCACACGTTAACGCCGAGAACGCGACGGGGCACGGCGGGGCGTATTAGGGGCCGCCTTTTGCTCTTCGCTTTTCGCTGTTAGCTCTTAGCGCACGGAATAGTGCCTGCTCTTGAAGCTCTGCGTGAGAACTAAGATTGATTTTCGGCGTTGGAGCATGACTCCCGAAAATAGAACCCCGAAGGGGTGGAATTGCAGTTAGCCCAGGACGGAGCGCAAGCGGAGTCCTGGGTTGGGTGGGAAAAGTAACCGAGTCCCGTAGGGACGGCACGGTTCCCACGCATTCGCGGGGAGCGGTTTGCTGAAGGCTAAGAGCTCGCCCATTTGCCCGCTTCTTAATGCATTCGCTATAATCTATGTTCCACGGGCGGGAGTAACTCAGTGGTAGAGTGCGACCTTGCCAAGGTCGAAGTCGCGGGTTCAAATCCCGTCTCCCGCTCCAGATATGCTGCCCTCGCTTTGTGGCGAGGGTTTTTCGCATAGCGCTTCGCAAGGGGTGCGGTACCCAAGTGGTTAAGGGGAAGGTCTGCAAAACCTTTATTCGTCGGTTCGACTCCGACCCGCACCTCCAGGTTTTGTCCCACGGGGTGGGTAAATGGGGTCCCTCGTTGCGCTCGGGATTTCGCCTGCGGGCTCAGACGCCCGCAAAGCGGCTCAAGTTCGACTCCGACCCGCCTCCAAAAACCAGGGCCGGCAGATTCCATTGTGCTAAGGAGATCCTGTCATGGCGGACCTTGATCCGAATCTGGAATTGAATCTGGAAGCGGTAAGAACTCCCGAAGAAATCACCGTTCACTGCACTGGCAGAATTACCTCGGCCAGCTCAGCGCGGTTGCAGACGACCGTCCGGCCGCTCATGTCTGAGACCAAGTTGGTCGTGCTGGACTTGACCAACGTCACCTACATGGATAGTTCCGGGCTGGGCGCGATTGTTGGGCTCTACGTCTCGGCGAAGCGGCAGAAATGCGGGCTGAAGCTCATCAACCTGAGCCAGCGTTTGCAGGAGCTGTTCCGCATAACCAAGCTGGCTAAGGTGTTTGAGGGCCATGAAGACTTCCTTGGCTATACTCCCGATTAATAGCCAGCGGGCTCGGGTCGGGCCCGCAAAGCGGTTCAGCTCGGCTCCGCCCCGCGTCTCCGGAAACTCGATCAGTATGGTATTCGTTCGATCCCAGTGATAAACGTGATGCCCGGAATAGCCATTCCGGAGAGTCGGCTGTCGTTCGTGACAAAAAGATCAGTTCTGGCGGCAGCCGCACAGGCTAGCTGGATAGCATCCGCGGGGCGAATCCGCTCACGAGACCGAATCTCCGCATACTGTTTGGCTGCTTCCACTTCAAAGGCAATCAGTTGGACGGGACCGTGGGTGAAAAAGTTGAGGTAACTCTTCTCGAGGACAGAATTGCCCACCTCCCTTGGCTTTGTCAGTGCCTCTCCGACGGTAAGGTAACTGGTCAGCAACTCGTCCCTGCGCGCCACCATTCGCTGGCGGAGCTCGATGACCCGGGCTGACCATTGCGGGTTGTGCTCAAACAGATATATGAAGACATTGGTATCCCAAAAGACGCGGGCCACGTCGTTACCAGGCCTCGCGGCGAATGCGCGGGTCCATCAAGAGTGCATACAAATATGCGTAATCCATTAGGTCCTTGATCTCCGTTGTGCTACGGAGAGGACAACGGGCGACGGCCTTGTCAACCTGAGTTCGCGACAGCTTTCGATTGATGGTCCGGCCATCGCGAAAAAACCAAATTCCGGCCCCCTCTACTTCATACGTAAACGGCAAATGCCTTGCCGTTCGAAATTCCTCTCCCTGATGACTCTTGATTCGCTGCCAAATGGATTCAGCCATGTTCTCAGCCAAAACGTCCTGTTGACCGTCGAAAGGCAATGGTGGCAGATCTTCCGAACGAAGACGTTCGATGAAATGGTCGCCCGATTCGAGCTTCCACAAGTGTTTTCCGACTCCCAGCATCAACAAAACGGGGTCGTCCGTCTCCTGACTTCGCTGTTTAGCCGCGCTTGATTGCTGTTTGGCCATAGATAGAGGTCTCCTGCGTCTCCTTACTAACTCTATAGAGTCATAAGGAGGCAGGTCAAGCTGGGCCCAGTCGGAGCTTTCAGCGCAGACAAACCGGGACCCGTGTGATCGAAATCACAGCCAGATGTGCGCTCAATACGGCAAACTAACAGCAGTTCCCTCGCTCTCGCTCGGGATTTCGGCTGCGGGCTCAAACGCCCGCAAGGCGCCTCAACATGGACCGCTTTGCCATCATCAATAACCGCAAGCGCGCCGTCATTGCGTTGATACACTCGGTGTTCTTCCTCGGCGTCGCGGGGGTGCAACTGGCCATCTCGCGCGCTGAACCTTTTCCCATTCGCGGCGTGAAACCTGCCGGCGGAATTATCCTGCTGACGATCTACGTGATCGTTACCACCGTGCTATTGATCTTGCTGCGCTTCTCGCGGTGCACCAGGGAACGGCTTTACTTCGCTTTTTGTGCTGCCAGCGCCGGCTTCGGCCTGGTCAGGATTCTGCTGGGCGATCCAGTCCTGCACGCCAACGTGCTGCGCGTGCTGCTGCTGTTCTGCGCAGTAATCATCGGGACGGGGATTCTTCGCAGCCACGCCACTCCCGCCGCCGAGCGGGTAGAAGAGCAATAGCAGCAGCCGTCGCCAACCCCAGGGGTGCTGATTAGGTCGATATCGACGGCCTCAGCGGCTAAAGGCGGGTTCAGTTGCTCGACTTTACGGACCGCCTGAAGTGTCGGTTAGAACCGTGTCGCCGCTCCTCGACCCCATCAGGCGCAAGGACGGCGCTCGATGGGGACCCCGGCTCCGCGGCTCGGCTCAATTTTCCACTGCACCCGGCGCTTACGCGCCGGGCTAACGTCATGCCGCCGCTGCGCGGCTGGATTGCGGCCAGTTTCGATGTTTCACGTTCCACCGCAATCTGACAAGTCGAGTTCTCGCGCAGACACTGAAGGAGGTCCGTTTCCAAACAATGCTTGATCAGACGACCTAGAACGCGGCAGCGCCCGCTTCCGCGACGGCGTGGTCCTGCTCGCCTGAGCCGCCGCTTACGCCGATGGAACCAACAACCTTGCCGTCGCGCTTCAGCGGAATGCCGCCGGCGAAGATCATGATCTTGCAATCGTTGGAAACATGGATGCCGAAGAACTGGCCGCCCGACTGCGAATGCGTGGCCAGGTCTTTGGTCGCGATGTCGAAGGCGCGCGAGGTGTAGGCCTTCTTGATGGAAACGTCGATGCTGCCGATCCATGCGCCGTCCATGCGGACGTGGGCCACCAGGTTGCCGCCCTCATCAGCGACGGCGATGTTCATCGGCTGGCCGATTTCCTGGGCTTTCTTTTCCGCTGCCGCAATCACGCGGCGCGCATCTGCCAAGTTCACTCCTGCCATTTGTTACCTCCAGAGTCACCTAATTCTAGATCAGATACCGCTGGCTGGATCGGGTAGAGCTGGCCTTCAGGCCAGCGTCCAAGCTCTTCATGATTCGCGAGCCGCGTAGCGGCGACACGGTCATGACACCAACGCTTTCCGTCCTTCTTGAACAGGCTGCGGGACAAGTCGCGGAAGGCCCCGGTGCCGCCGGCTGAAGCCGGCTCCGGACGAGAAACAAAACGCCTCGACGCTGGCCTTAAGGCCAGCTCTACCCGAATTCTCCTACGCGGGCAGTTTCTCGGCAAACTGTCCAGCCGGCACAACGCCGGTTTGTAACGCGCGTCAACTCGAGAACAGGCTGTACGACAGAATTGCCAGCACGATCAACGTAATGACGACGTACATGTAATCATGTTCAATCGCGAATGCCACGGCGGAGAAGGCCACGCGCGCCACCGGCGTCGCAATCAGCAGCAGCAGACCCAGCTGAATGATGGCCCGAGCGCTCATCCCAAACACTCCGTGAACGATGTCCTTCGGGCTCTTCAGGCCCTCCGGTTCGCCGTGAAAAGTGCTGTAGTTGGCAACTTCATGTCCATGGCGCACCAGGTACAACACGGCGCCGGCAAGAACAACCGCTGCGGCCAGGATGACTCCGGTGCGCAGCAGCGTCCCAATGATGATCTCGATCCGCAGATCATTCCATGTTCCGGACTTCGCCGGCGCTACGATTTCGTCGCTCATAACTTGCCGGTCGCTCCGCTGACGATCATTTCAACTCCCAATATGAGGATCACTGCCGCGAACAGATATCGCAGAGCTTTGACGTTCGCCTTCACCAGTACCTTGGCGCCGATCATCGAACCGGCAAGCACGCCCAGCATCACCGGCATGGCGATGGCCGGTGCTATATAACCCCGGTGCAGGTAGAGTCCGGCGCTGGCCGCGGCGGTAACGCCGATCATGAAGTTGCTGGTCGTGGTCGAGACCTTGAACGGGATCTTCATCGCCTGGTCCATGGCCAGCACCTTGACCGCTCCCGAGCCAATGCCCAGCAAGCCCGACAGCACGCCCGCGCCGAACATCAGGCTGTATCCGGCAGGCACGCCGGTCACGTTGTAAGGCTGCCTTCCATCGGGCGTGGGATAGGTGCCGTTCAGCTTCAGCTTATCGGCCAGCTTTGACGATTGCAGATGGGGGCCGTGTTCCTCGCGATGCCGGCTGGACAGATACGCGGAATACAGCAGCACCAATCCGAAGACCACGGCGATGGAGTCGCCGGAAACATGCAGCGCGATGGCAGCGCCGGCAATTGCTCCTGCCGTCGTGGCTGTTTCCAGAAACATGCCGATGCGGATGTTGGAGTAGCCTTCGCGCACATAGGCGGCCGCGGCTCCGGAAGAGGTCGCAATCACCGAGACCAGCGATGCGCCGATGGCGTAGCGGATGTCGACATGAAACAGCAAGGTCAGCATGGGGACAACCACCACGCCGCCGCCCAGGCCGGTGAGTGCGCCCAGAAATCCGGCGAGCAAAGAGCCCAGACCGACAACTCCAGTGAACTCAAGAGTGTTCATGCCGCTTCACAATTTGTTGCTCAACCTCGTCACGCGTCGTGCGCGAGAAACCGCAAGGATTGTACAGGGAGGACGGGCATCTCTGGATTTTGCCCACGAAACACGATACGGTAGAAACAATCAGGCGCGGTACCCAAGTGGTAAGGGAGAGGTCTGCAAAACCTTTATGCGTGGGTTCGATTCCCACCCGCGCCTCCAAGATCAGTTGCCGGTTGCCAGTGGCCAGTTGTCAGCTAAGATCTCAGTCTTACTCCGGGCTTTCGAGGGTCCCTCACTGACGCTCGGTATTTCGCCTGCGGGCTCGGACGCCCGCAAACCGGCTCAAGGTCGATTCCCACGGCGCCTCCAGACTTTTTCCTTGTATCGAGCGGATTTCTACCCCTTTCAGGATTGATGCGGCGGGCGCAGCGTCCAACTACCCCGTGTCTCTTTGGTTCTCTGGTAGGTACAATGAAGATCATTTTTCACGAGGTCACTAGTGGCTCTTGCTCCGGGACTCAAACTTGGCCCCTACGAACTTGCCGCCTCCATTGGGGCGGGCGGCATGGGCGAAGTGTATCGCGCGCACGATGCGAGGCTGGGCCGCGATGTAGCGATCAAAATCGTTTCGGCGTCATTTGCCCAGGACGCCGGGCGGGTGCACCGCTTCGAGCAGGAGGCCCGGGCTGCGGCCGCGTTGAATCATCCCAACATCCTCGCCGTATACGACATTGGAACGCATGAGGGCAGCCCGTATATCGTCAGCGAATTGCTGGAGGGCTCGACGCTTCGCGACCGCCTGCGCGAAGGTCCGCTGGCGATGCGCAAGGTGGTTGACTACGCGCTCCAGATCGCGCGCGGACTGGCGGCGGCGCACGACCGCGGCATCGTGCATCGCGACCTGAAGCCCGACAATGTCTTCATCACCAACGACGGTCGGGCAAAGATCCTGGACTTCGGCCTGGCGAAGTTGACGCCACAGAACAGCGGCGTCGAGGACCTGACGCGCACTATCCAGAGCGAGCCCGGCATGATACTGGGCACGGTCGGCTACATGTCGCCCGAGCAGGTGCGCGGCAAAGACGCCGACGCGCGCTCTGACTTATTCAGCTTCGGGGCGGTGCTGTATGAGATGGTTTCCGGCCTGCGCGCTTTCAAAGGCGACTCGTCGGCTGACGTTCTCAGCGCGATTCTCAAAGAGGAGCCGCCGGACCTGATCGAAACCAACGCCAGCGTCTGGCCGGCGCTGGATCGCATCGTGCGGCACTGCCTGGAGAAGAATCCTGCCGAGCGCTTCCAGTCAGCACACGATCTGGCCTTCGATATCGAGAGCCTCAGCAGCATCAGCAGAAGTTCGAAGGAGCTGGCGCTGCCGCCGGCGCCGAAAACCCGCGTCTGGATTTGGCCGGTGGTCGCCGTTCTGCTGCTGGCCCTCGCTGGCGCGGCATTCCTTCTGGGACACTCGCGCAGCGCTGCGACGATGCCGGTATTTCATCAACTGACACACCGCACCGGAACGGTTTACGGGGCACGATTTACGACTGACGGGAACTCGGTGCTTTACTCGGCAGCGTGGGAGGACATCCCGGTCGAGCTGTTCACTTCCCGGGCCGACAGCGTAGAGTCCCGCACGGTGGCGCCGAAGACTTTGCTCGCGGCCGTCTCTTCCAAGAACCAACTGGCGGTTTTGCTCGAGCCGCAATTGTCCGCTGCGGGTAGTGTCTCGCTGCCGGACGGCACGCTGGCGGTGCTTCCACTTGAAGGCGGCGCTGCGCGGCCGGTGCTTCAGCATGTGAATTACGCCGATTGGACGCCCGATGGCTCCGAACTCGCGGTGATTCGGGCTACGCCGAATGTCTCGATAAGCAGGAACCTGTTGCAGTTCCCGATCGACACCACCATCTACACGCCGGCGCGCGGTTGGATCAGTCACGTGCGTTTCTCGCCCGACGGAAAGTACCTTGCCATTCAGGAGCATATTCCCAGCGGGGATGATGGCAAGCTGATCGTCCTCGACCGCACGGGAAAGAAGATTGCCGAATCGCCGCACTACGACTCCATCAATAGTCTTGCCTGGTCGTCGAATGAGGAGGTGTGGTTCACGGCCACTCCGGGCGACGATAGTCGCAGCGTGCGCGCCATGAATCTGCGCGGCCAAGTCCGCGACGTTTACCGCGCGCCGGAAGATTTGACCCTCTACGACATCGCCGGCGATGGCCGCGTGCTGCTCACCGGGGACAACAGCCATCTCTTGCTGATGGGCGGAAGGACTGGTTCGCCGGATAAAGATCTTACGTGGCTGGGTTGGTCGCTGGCGGCCGGCATCTCCGATGACGGGTCAACTGTCCTGTTCGGCGAAAGCGGGCCGGCGGTTGGCGGCAAGGGAGTTGTATTTGTTCGCAAGCTCGACCGCAACAGCCCCGCCCTGGCTTTGGGGCCCGGATTGGCGACGGCGATTTCGCCCGATGGCAACTGGGTGGCGACGCTGGACCTTAAGGTCCCACCGAATGTTGTCCTCCTGCCGACTGGCGTGGGCAAGCCGGTGCAGCTTACGTCGAATGGCTGGGAGTACACGCGAGGCATGCATTGGATGCCGGACAGCAGCGCGCTGGTGGTGAATGCTGTGCAGCCCGGACACAAGCCGCGCGTCTACCTGATCGACGTCAAGAGCAAGCAGATGCAGCCTGTGCTGCCGGAAGGCATTCGCGGCGGATTGCCTTCACCTGATGGCAAGCTGCTGCTGGGCGCTGACGGCGATATAAGGAAGCTCTATAACCTGAAGGGCGAGGAGGTCGCGACGGTAGCTCAGGTGGGCGAAAGCAGCGCTAGACTCCCGCAACTGGACGCACGAGAGGCCATTGATCGCTGGTCGGCAGACGGCAAAGCGCTCTTCATATGGAATTATTCGAGTGTGCCCCGGCTCGATCGCCTGGAAATCGCCACCGGCAAGCGAGCCCCGATGTACTCCACCATCCCGCCCGACAGCAGCGGCATAGTCAGCTTTACCTACTGCCGCGCCAGCGCGGATGGCAAGGCCCACGTCTGCTCCGCCCATCGCCTGCTGAGCGACCTGTTCGTGGTGAATGGACTTCGCTAGTGGCCCTCGTGATCACGGTGCAGGGACCTTCAGGTCCTTCCCGTACATTGAGCCGTAGTAAAGGAACTGATGCACGGCGCTTCGTGGATAGATCATGTCCACGCTCTGCAACTTCCCGTTGGCCGTCTTAGCATTGAGCTGCGCGTTTACTCCGACCCAGTAGGTGGGGATATCCAGGGCCTTGTAGCGTTCGATGACCTGATCGCGCAGCTTGGGATCGAAGTGCACACCGTACTTATCGACCAGGGCCTTGATGGCTTCGTAGTCGCCTTCGGCCTTGATGCGCATTAGCTCGGTCAGAAGCATCCCGACGCCTTGTTTCATCTTCTGGTAGTCGGTAACCTCGACGTACTCTTTGCCATCGCGCGCGAACATGCGGATGCCGCCGGTCTTGTCCATGATGTAGTTGGCGATGAGCGCGCGGTCACGCTGATGGTCTTCTTCGATGGTGTCGCCGTGCGGAATCCGGCGCAACTGCAACAGCACTACCAGCGCGGCGGAATCGTACATCGCCTTGGCAACTTCGTCCTGGTCGCCTTCGATCAGTCCAAGCTGCTTCAGCTTCGGGTCCCAGACGTTCCATAGCGCCGAGAGATCGGCGCGCGCCTCTTCCATAGTGGAGTAATACTCTTTCAAATACGGTTCGGAGCCGCCCTTCATCTTCTCGCTCAGCTTGCCCGAACCATGACCAATGACTTCGTGCAACGCGGTCATGAGCTCGTTGGCCTGCTGGCCGTACTTGATGTCGCGATCAATCACGGCCTGGCTGGCGCCGAATTCCTTGATCGATTTGTGGCCGGCTGCGCCCGTCAAAGCGCGGCTGCTTCCCGTGAACAGAAAGTTCTTGGTGCCGTACTTTTCGTGAATTTCGTTCTCGTTGGGCAGGTTGTCGCCGATGGTGCTCACGCCGAAGTCGCCGGTCTCAACGATGGTTTCAATCGCCTTCACGGTCGGAGGCGTGAATGCGGTCTTCTTGTACTTTGGATCCCATGGGGCCTGCTGTTCGAAGTATTCGGCGTTCTGCGCCAGCTTCTCCATCTTGGTGGTGAGCGACTTGTCGGTGACGCTGACGAAGGCCTGCGAGCTGGCCTTCATGCCGTTCGCGTCACGATAGATCTCGATGAAGCTGTTGGCGAAGTCAACCTTGGCGTTGTTCTGCACCCAAAGCGTATCGAACTTGATTAAGTCGTCGTAGTCGCCAGTCTGGTAAAAGCGAATCAGCGCCGCGATTACCGCAGCCTGCTGCGGATCGGCAACCGCCTGCGCCTTTGCCAGGTACTCGTTCGCGCGTCCCAGGAAATTCGCATAGAGTCCCGGTGGCACCGAACCGTCCGGCGTGCCGGCGCGATAGACTTCTTCCTTCAAGGTGCCATCGGGACCCTTCACAACCCGTGAATTCAGCGGGTACTTCGCCTTGAAGTCCTTCAGGTCGGCCAGCGTGACGCCCGGTCCATAAAAGGTGTTGGCGCTCGACTGCACGATGTCTTTGCCGCCCTGCGGGCTCTTGGCGGTCGTCATCGGCTCGAAGTTTGGATCGAAGAGAGATGCCTGCAAGTCACCGAGTTCCTTGTTGACGGCGTCGGGAGTCGCGAGCGCCGGAAGATCGGCGTAGGGCGCTCGGAATGCGCCGTTCTTCTGTGCCTGTAGTGCCGCTGTCTTCAGTTGTTCAGACGTAAACTCGGGAAGAAATTTCTGCGCGGTCAGATCATTATGATTGCCGCGATTGCCCCAGAACAGCTTGGCATAGTCGGTGATCTTCTTCATCGTTGCCGGATCGACACCTTGCGGATGCGAGACGATCTCTTCCAGCAAGCGCTTCTGGCGGAGGCCGAACCAGGAAAGCTGGTCGTAGATGATGGGATCGATGGCAATGGCCGCCTGCGTAAGCCAGTAGGCCAGTTGCTGCTCCTGCGGAGTCAGCGCGCGAAAGCTTTCGGCGTGAATCTGCACGAAACCGGTGTTGCCGACGCGGTCTACAAGTTCGCCAGGAGAGGTGTTTGGGGCAGGCGGGTTCTGGGACTGGGCCATCGCAGGAGTGAGAAAGAAAGCAAACATAAGGACATATAAGACGCTGAACAATTTCATGCCAACCTCGCTTGAGCGCACAATAGTTAAAGGCGAACGAACCATGGTAAATGATCGGGGTCCAGAGACCCCGCAAGCGGCGTCCTCCGAGACGTCCGCCGTTGGCGTGTCCAGTTATGGCCGGGCCCGCGCATCGGCGGGGAGTAGAATTTCGAACTGCGCCCGATCTTAGGTATTCCCACGCATTCCGCAACTCGCGAAGGCGCGGGGCAGCGACCGACAGATACACTAACAAGCCAAAGGAGACCACGATGGCAGCACAAACCGTGTACATTCTGGTGGAACTCACCGTTCACGACGGCAAGCAGGACGCGTTTGAGGCGCTCGCGCAGCAGATGATTGCGGGCAGCCAGAAAGAAGCGGGCACGCTGGGATATGAATGGCACTTGAGCGAGGACCGCCGGAGCTGCCGGCTGCTGGAAATCTACGCCGATGCCAATGCTCTGCTGGCGCACTTCACCGGACCTGTGGTGCAGCAACTTGTCCCGAAGCTCGTCGAGCTGGTCAAAGTCGATCGCTTTGAAGTTTACGGCGACCCCGGCGCGCAGGCAGCGTCAATGCTCGCAGGATTTGGGGCCGCAATCTTTCCACGATGGCTTGGATTAGGACGGTGAGTGGAGGGCGGTTCACGGCCATATACCACTTCTATGGTCTGGACATTGCACTTCCGGGCGGCTAGCGTTCTACTTTCCGGCGCTTCAGGCGATCGGAACGGGGGCTGCCGTGAACTCGTTTACCAGGGCCGATGGTGCGTTTGCGCTACTGTGCATCGTTGTAATGGTCGCCATCTTCACCGTGATTGCCCTGGTATTGTTTGTGCGGAAGCTGTGGTCGAACGCGAGTGAAAAGCACGTACAACTCGGCGACCCGGACAAGATCAGCCGGCGGCTCGCAAGCATCGCCAAGAAGTGACTAGCAGGGATATTCGCTCGTCGAATAAGCCTCCCAGGTCTCGAAAAGCTTAGAAGATTCCCTCTTTCTGCAACTCCTGAACCACTACCTGCACCACCGCGTTGATGGCCTTGTCCACTTTGTCGGGATTGGGATTGAAGGTCTCGCTGATGCCCGTCCACACAAATTCACCTTCTGGCGTCGAAGTGCCGTATAGGTTCGTTTCGACGCGGACGGTCTTGTCCTCGCGAAGGTAGCCTGGCGAATAGACTTGCGGATAGAGTGCTCCGTAGTAGCCGTAAAACGAGTTGTAGTAGGGATAAGGAACCGTGTAGGCCTGTCCGGGGACGTAGGTGACTTCGCTCTTGACTCCCACCAGGCGCGAGGTTATGACGGCGTCGATGTTGTGCTCCTTGATCTGCTCCTTCAAGTAGTCGGGAATCATCTTCGCCGACTTGGGCCGCAGCAGGATGTTATGGCCCGGAATGGCGTGGACACCCTTGAGCTTGAGCGCGTTGGCCATGGCGTCTTCAAAGTCGTCGCGAATGGCCGGGTCGTTGCTCATGCCGATGACCAGCACGCGCGCGAAGTGCTGCCCGTTATACGTGGGACTCTTCACGCTGGCTACCAGCTTGGTGCTCTTGCAATTGCCAACTGCCGAGGCGGCCAGCAAGACCGCGAGGATGGTCACGAATCGTCTCAAATGGTTTCTCCTGCTCCCGAATGAGAGTATCACCAGGGTGGTTTTAAGGAGCCGAACTTGAGTCGCCGCGAGAGATGATAGGCCATAGTTTCAGCGGAGGGAGGCCGCGAGAAAGGAACACGGAGCACCCGGGGCGAACGGCGTTGGGAGTGTTGCCGGCTGAGGACAGGTGACGTTCGTCACGGAAACAGCCTCTTTTCTGCGCTAAGATGCAAACCGCGAGTCCCGCCGCGGGACGAAACTACTAAGCCCACAGCGGAAGCTGTGGGTACACGGTTGTTTTATCTTCTGAGCCCCTTCAGGGGCGACATATATGGCCCACAGCTACGTCAGTTCCGTCTTCCACATCGTCTTCAGCACGAAACAGCGCATGCAGCGCATTCGCCCCGAACATCAACCTCGGCTGTGGAACTACCTCGCGGGGATCGGCCGCAATCACGGCATACAAGTGCTTGCCGTGGGCGGCATGGAAAACCACGTTCACATGCTCGTAGTTCTCCCTTCGGATATGGCGTTGTCGGATGCCGTACGAACCTTCAAGACTAACTCCAGCCGATGGGTGCGAGAAACTGATCGCGTCTTTGCGTGGCAACAAGGTTACGGAGCTTTCAGCGTCAGCCCATCCCAGTTGGAGCGTGTGAAGCGGTACATCGCGAATCAAGCACACCATCATCGGACGCACTCGTTTGAGCAGAAGTTCCTGGCGATGTTGCAGGCCGCAAACATCCGTCTCGAGCCGGGTCACGTTTTTGCACGATTGTGCCGCCCCTGAAGGGGCTCCGGTATGAATAGAATCGTTTACCCACAGCTTCCGCTGTGGGCTAATCAGTTTCGCCCTTCGGGCTGGCAACTTAGTTGTGGCGCGCCCGATGCAGGAACGCCTGTTATTTTGGGTTCTCCTCTGAGCTCGCCTGACGCGGGGCTCATTGTGATATCTCAAGAACTCTGGATCTGGAACAAAACGTTCGGGAAGCCTGTGCCCTGTTAAGAAGCTTTCGGAAGCGGACCTTTTTAGCGGCTTGTGAAGCCGCGCCCTGACACAAAGTACTTGTGAGATGGCTCGCAGCTAGTCGCTAGTAGCTAGTTGCTGATCCCAACCAGCTTCTGCTCTTTATTCTTGGCGGTGTAGTGGGAGTCGACGTAGTTGTTGAGGATGTCGATGAATTCGGCGACGATGTGGTCGCCCTTGAGGGTCAGCATCAGGCGGCCGTCGACGTAGACTGGCGCCTTCGGCTCCTCAAACGTTCCCGGCAGCGAGATGCCGATGTTGGAGTGCTTCGATTCGCCCGGCCCGTTGACGATGCAGCCCATGACCGCGACCTTCATCTCTTCCACGCCGGAGTAGCGCGTCTTCCAGACCGGCATCTGCTCGCGCAGGTAGCTCTCGATCTGCTCGGCCATTTCCTGAAAGAAGGTGCTGGTGGTGCGGCCGCAGCCGGGACAGGCGGTGACTTGCGGCGTGAAGCTGCGAATGCCCATCGATTGCAAAATCTGCTGCGCGACCGTGACTTCTTCGGTGCGATCACCGTTGGGCGCAGGCGTGAGCGAGACGCGAATCGTGTCGCCGATGCCTTCCTGCATCAGGACGCCGAGCGCCGCGGTCGAGCCGACAATGCCCTTCGCGCCCATGCCCGCTTCGGTCAAGCCGAGATGCAGCGGATATTCGCAGCGGCGCGATAGTTCGCGGTAAACGTCGATGAGGTCCTGCACGCCGCTGACTTTGGCGCTGAGGATGATCTGCTCCGGCTTCATGCCGTAGCTGACGGCGAGTTCGGCGGAGCGCAGCGCGCTTTGCACCATCGCTTCCATGGTGACTTCGCGCGCGTCCTTGGGCTCGTCGAGCTTGGAGTTCGCGTCCATCAGCCGCGTCAGCAGCGACTGATCGAGCGAGCCCCAGTTGACGCCGATGCGCACCGGCTTGTCGTTCTCGATGGCGACGTCGATCATGGCGCGGAAGTTGTTGTCGTCCTTCTTGCCGATGGAGACGTTGCCGGGATTGATGCGGTACTTGGCCAGCGTCCGCGCGCACGCGGGATACTTCTTCAGCAGGATGTGCCCGTTGTAATGGAAGTCGCCGATGATGGGAACGGGAACGCCAAGGCGGTCGAGGCCGTCGACGATGTGCGGCACAGCTTCGGCAGCGGCGTCATTGTTGACGGTGACGCGAACCAGTTCGGAGCCGGCGCGAGCCAGCGCCATGCACTGGCGGATGGTGCCGTCGATGTCGGCGGTATCGGTGTTGGTCATGGACTGCACCACGATAGGTGCATTGCTGCCGACGCGCACGCCGCCAACCGTCGCCGTGTAAGTTTTCCTGCGCTGAATTTGAGCCATACAGAGGTCTATAGAAAGTTTATCACGCTAGAGAATGACGGCAGATGGCAAAGCAGTTTCGGGCGTGTTCTGAGGCGATGTTGAAAAACTGTCATGCTAATGCGCAAGCCAAAAAGTGGCGCGATGGGGGTGATCATCAGTGGTCTGGACAGCGCACTTCGCGGTCAATAGAATTCGCGGCTCCGAGTTTGTTCCGTGCAGGTTCTTGCTCGGAGTGGGGCCAGCGAGAGGCATACCGCGGGGACATTGTCCCTGGTAGCAAGCCGCTCGCTGCCCTACAAAATGCCCGCCCACGCCGGAAGCCGTTCGCGAAACCGGATAAGGTTCCGCTTTAGAGATCTTCAGAATTCCAGCCTGCGCTCTTGCTGCCATTTCCTCCGGTTTTCCGACGAAAAAGCGGTGTATGCTATTGCCGCGAAACACGTGAGGTACCGACCGTGAATCGAAGCACAGCGCTCGTCCGCCCTCTGACTCTGCTAATCGTGATCTTCAGCTTAATCGGCGCGATCGGCCTCCACGCGCAAACTTACAAAGTGCTGCACAGCTTCGGGGCAGCCGGCGATGCCTCGAATCCTGGCTCTCCCATGGTTCTTGATCAGCGGGGCAACGTCTATGGCACGGCGTTAACCGGTGGACCCGGCGGAGACGGAATCGTGTTCGAGCTTTCTCCCAACGGCGATGGCACGTGGAGCGAGTCCATATTGCACAGTTTTGATACCGTCGGAGACAATCCTGAAGAGGCTCTCGCGCTCGATGCGGAGGGCAATCTTTACGGAGCGACGCCGGGCGCGGGCGGCGGTGGATCGTATGGGACGATTTACGAACTGTCGCCGGGCGGCGGCACGTGGATCCTGAACACGATTCACTCTTTCACCGGTGGCACGGATGGAGCGAATCCGGGGCCGGTAATCGTGGGCAATGGCGCCCAAATCTATGGCGCAGCCAGCAATGGCGAAACCCGGCACGATGGCTTTGTGTTCAGCTTCAGCCGCCTTTCGGTCACGGGCTGGACCGAGCTCTTCCTGCACACCTTTACCGGTGGTGAGGACGGTACCAATCCCGGTGCGCCGTTGACCCTGGACGCCGCCGGCAATCTCTACGGGATAACCAGTACCGGCGGAACTAATGGCGACGGAACTGTTTACAAGTTGACGCCAAACCACAACAGCTTCGGCTGGACCAAGAGCGTGCTGTATAGCTTAGGCGATCTCTCCGAAACCGCGGAGCCCCATCTCATTTTTGATGCCTCGGGCAATATCTACGGGGCGACCTTTGAGGGCGGGCTCTATTTTGATGGAACGGTCTATAAGCTTTCCCAGAACCAGGACGGCACTTGGAGCCAAACCGTGCTGTACAACTTCCAGGGAACCAATCACGGCGACGGCGAATTGGTCGGCTCCGCCCTGGCCATGGATGCCGCCGGCAACATCTATGGAACTACCGCCCAGGGCGGCAGCGGCTGCAATGGTTACGGCTGCGGCATCATCTTTAAGTTGACGCCTTCCTCCAACGGTCAATGGACGGAAACCATTGTCTACCAATTCACCGGCGGCAACGATGGTTGGCAACCCTCTGGGGGGCTGATTCAGGACCGTGCCGGCAATCTCTACGGAACCACCAACTACGGCGGCGCGTACGGCAACGGAGGAACCGGAGGAGTAGCCTTCGAGTTCACGCCTTAACCCGGAACAGCAACGCCGCAAAACTCTGGTCAGATCTTCTGTTCATTTACCAGTTGCCGCAGGTATGTGACTTTCTTGCGCACATAGCCGGCGTAAATCACGTTCAGCCGCCAGCACAGCGGGCCGTGGAGAATTCCCCCGCGAATAATTTGCCGGTAAAAGAAGGTCCAGAGCGGATTGAGAATTTCGTTCACGGAGCTTCTGCGCCATGCCGTGTTTTCGTGCTCGAAGTATTGGCGAGCGCTCAGACGCGCGTATTGATCCATGGTCTGGGCGAACTGCTCGACATCTTTGTAGGCGTAATGCAACATGTCGTTCTTCAGTTGCTGAACCTGGCCTTCGACTTTGATCGACTCATGCACCACCCGCGGCTGAAAACGGCCTTTGCCCTTGCGGATCAGCCGCAACTGCGCGTCGGGATAGAATCCGCCGCCCCTGACAGGCGAGTCGCCGATGTAAAGGACGCGCGGTATTTTGAAGCCGGCCACATCGTCAGGCACGCCGCGTTGCATCAGGTCGCGAATTTCCGCCACCAGCGCCGGGGTCAGAACTTCATCGGCATCAAGGCTCAGGATCCACTCGCCCGACGCCAGATCGATCGCCTTATTCTTCTGCTCGGCATAGCCGAGCCAGTCCTGATGATAGAAGCGCACTCCGAGGCTGTTGGCAATCTCGACGGTAAGGTCCGTGGAGCCGCTGTCGAGGAACACGACCTCGTCCGCGATCTCGGTAACCGCGGCGAGCACCGCCGCAACCGTTCGCTCTTCATTTTGCGCGACGATGGTTACGGAAAGCGGCCCTCCGCCAGTCTTGGTTGTCATGGATTACGGTTGAACTATAGTCGAAGGCATGTCACCAGTCGAAGATTCATTATGCGCGTTGCGTCGCCGAAAGCTGCGGCCCAGATCGTGGATTTTAGCCTCTGGCGGTATTACCATGCCAGCCTTGTAATTCCCGGTATGGCGTCAAAATGACGGTCGCGGCTGATTAGCGGCAACGAGTGCTGCCGGCACAACGCCGCAATCCAAATGTCGTTGGCAGGAATCGGCGTTCCGGCCTTCTTCAGTTCAGCGCGGACGGCGCTATAGAAGATAGTGGTTCGTTCGTCAACGTCGAGGATGCGGAAGTCGGGCAAGTATTCGTCCAGCCATCGTTCGTAATGCGCGCGCTGGCGAGAGTGCGAAATGCCGTAGCGGTATTCGCCCAGGACAATGACGGGAATAGCGACCTGCGCTGCTGTGCGGAGGATGGGTTCAAGCGCGCTATCTCCCTCTGTGAAGGCGGAAAGTCCGTTCGTGTCCAAAATCACAGCCGGTCCTCGCCTTCAACCTGCCCGAATTCTTCTTCGATACGGCGATTGATTCTGGCTGTCTCTTTGCGCAGGCGCCGCAGTTTACCGAAAGCTGCCATCCAGGGCTTGTCCGCTGCCTTATCGGCGTCAGCGAGTTTGTCCTTCACCGCCTCGGTAACAAACTCCCGCAGCGGGATGCCGCGTCGGGCAGCTACCGACTTGGCGCGGCGAAAGACCGCGTCGGGAATTTCCAGTGTGGTCTTCACCCCATGATGCTCCCATATTTATGGGAGACGGTCAACAAACCGGGCATGACCGCGTTGAGGAAACCCCGGCCCGCCTGAAGGGGCTGCTTTGGCTGCGCAGGGGTTACGTGCGAGATGGGGACATTACGCCAATACCGAAGTTTGACGGCGGAATCCCATATGACCCGCCACTGACCCGAAACTAAAATACGTTACGGCCTGCAGCCCGCGGATTCGCTGGGCTCAGCTTGAATACAATCCCGCACTGCGGGTAATCCTCGCACTGGTTAGCACCACCGCTCAAGGTCGTACCGTAAAGGCTCCCGGCAGCATCCAGGACCAGGCTTCCCACGGGTAGAGATCCGTCTGTGCAATCGTTCTCGGAGCAGAAGCTATAAAGCAGTGTCTCAGTCCACGTTCCGCGCCCGTCTGAGGTTAACTCAAACGCCGTGCCCGAGTCATTGCCGGGGACGCCGCCGTATTGGGTAGTGCCGTAAAGATTGCCGGCGGCATCAAACAGCAAGGGAGAAAAAGGATCTACCCCGTCCGGCGGGCCGGCGAAACTGTGCAACACCGTCTCCAGCCAGCTACCATTTCCGGCGGGCGTCAACTCAAACACCGTACCGTAGTTGGATGTGCCACCTGCTGACGTCGTACCGTAAAGGTTGCCGGCTGCATCCATGGTCAGCGCTGTACCGGGCTCCGAGCCATCCGTCCCGTTGTTTTCGAAATCATGCAGCACAGTCTCCGTCCACCCCCCGACTCCGTTTGGAGATAACTCAAATACTATTCCGCATCCATAGTTCTGGGCGTCCTGGCAATCGTTGCCGCCTCCAAAGGTAGTCGTGCCGTACAGATTGCCGGCGGCATCGAGAATCACGCCGGCCCCCTGGAGATAGTAGCCGTCGGTGCCGCTACCGAAGCTATGCAGAACGGTCTCTTTCCAGACTCCGCCCGCGGTCGGTGTCAACTCGAACACCGTTCCGCAACCGGCATGGAGAACGGCGCAGTAGTGAGTGCCGCCCGTGAAAGTCGTACCGTAGAGGTTGCCTGCGGCATCGAGCACCAGGCCGGAGTAGGGAAAAGCCGCGCCTTCGAACGTGCTGCCAAAACTATGCAGAACGGTCTCCGTCCAGCCGCCGCCCGCTGTGGGCGTCAACTCGAAAACGGTTCCGAGACCCTTAGGGCCGCCATAGACAGTCGTGCCGTACAGATTGCCGGCGGCATCGAGAATCACGCCAGCAGTGAGATAATAGCCGTCGGTGCCGTTGCCGAAGCTATGCAGCACGGTTTCCGTCCAGCCTCCGTTCGCTGTAGGTGTTAACTCAAACACCGTTCCACCCTGGTAATCGCCGCCATATGTGGTCGTGCCGTACAGGTTGCCAGCAGCATCACTGATCAAGCCAGATGCGGGAGACTGCCCGTCCGCGCCGCTGCCGAAGTCATGCACCACGGTCGCGTTCCAAGTGGTTGCGGCCCAGCTGCTTGTCACCCACAGGGTCACAGCAAAGATCGCCGAGGCCCTTAGTCCAACAGAAAGTCCCCTGCCTCGCATGGATCGTCCTCCTTTAGGTAGGATTGCCCGGAAGCTATCCCCTGTAAAGGTCCCTTCCGATAAACAGTCGGCATTATCAGGTCTGCAAGAAGCGAAAACAAGTGGAATCGTCTCTTGCCTCTCGCGTCTCGCCCGTTTATCGTTACTTCTGCGACTATGCCTCACAAGAAGCGCAGAAATTCCAACGCTCCCGCAAAGAAGACAACCAAAGTCCCTCTCGCGCCCGTGAAAGCGTCGAAAACGCCTGCTGCTTCCGAACAAGCCGACGGCGCGCCCAAGCCAACCAACACGACCACTCCGACAAGAGCCACGGCCAAAGACGATTCCGCTTCCTCTTCGCTACGCTGCTACAACATTCCCGACTACCGTCTCGAGCGTCCTGACTTCCGCATCTTCATGTCGGGTGAGGGATCGAGTCTGGAATATCGCGTTGAAGGCGACCTGAGCGCCACCGCGCCTCCCATTCGCGATTCGAAATATCTCTCGCGCGAGCAGTCGATCGCCATCTATCGCTGGATGCTGCTGAACCGTCGCATGGAAGTCGCGCTGGAGAATCTCTACAAACAGGGCAAGGTGGTCGGCGGCGTGTACTTTGGACTTGGGCAGGAAGGTTGCTCGTGCGCCTCAGCCTATGCGCTCGGGCCGGACGACTGGCTGGGGCCGATGATTCGCAACCAGGGTGCGATGCTGGTGCGCGGCTTCAGCGCTCGCGACATCATGCGGCAGTACATGGCCAAAGGCGATTCGCCTACGTGGGGACGCGATGCCTCATCGCACTTTGGCGACTTTCAGCGGCGCAACGTCTGCGCGCCCATCTCTATGCTGGGCGAGTTGATCGGGGTCATGAACGGCGTGTGTCTGGGCGCGCGGCTGCAAGGCAAGAACATTGCCGGGCTGACCTACGTTGGCGACGGCGGCCAATCCACCGGCGTCACCTACGAGAGCCTCAACTTCGCCGCCGTGCAGAAGCTTGGGCTGGTGCTGATCGTCGAGAACAATCTGTGGGGCTACTCCACTCCCGCCGACATGCAATTCAATGTGAAAGATCTGGCCGAGCGCGCCATCGCCTATGGTATTCCCGGCGTGATCGTTGACGGCACCGACCCCTGCCAGGTTTACGATGCGACCCACGAAGCTTGCGAGCGCGCGCGACGCGGCGAAGGCCCAACCCTCATCGAAGCCAAGATGATGCGCATGAAAGGTCATGCCATCCACGATGCCGCGCAATACGTTCCTGCGAAGTTGCTTGAATACTGGCGGGCCCGCGATCCCATTGCCCGCTTCGAGAACTATCTGAGGAACGTAAAAGGTTGGCTGACCGCCGAGGACGATCAGAAACTGATTACCGAGGTCGAGCGCGAGCTGGAAGCCGATCGCGAAGCCGCCGTCGCTTCACCCATGCCCGATCCCAAAACCGACAAAACCCACCAGGGCGTCTACTGCGATCCATCGTGTCACGAGATCAAGCCGAAGTACGGGCCCATCGTCGCCAAGCCGCGCGAGAGTGGAGCAGCAGCTTCAAAGGCAGACGAAGCCGCGGTGCACTTGAAATAGAGAAGCGGCATTAGCGGTAAACTTCGCGGCGATGTCCAACCTTCATCACTGTCACGACGAGGGTCGACTGAATGACCGCGTAAATCACCCGGTAATTACCTGCGCGAATGCGCCAAAATTCAGTGCCCCGTAGTTTCTTACATCCAAGACCGTACGGGTTTTCGGCAAGTCTCCGGATGACCCTGGAGATGCGAACGCGCTCCGCGTCGGGGATTTCAAGTAATGCCTTGCGGGCAGAGGGGCGAAACTCGATGGAGTAGCCTGACGGGTTCAGAGATTCAGCTCTTTCTTAATCTGCTCCCAGGGTATACTTTTCCCTTTTTCCCTCATGGCCTTGCGTGCGTCGGCAATATCGATTTCCTCTTCCAGCCTCTCCAGCAACTTGAGGTCCTCGATGGGAATCACGGCAGCTACGGGTTTGGCGCGTCGATGGATAACGGTAGACTCGCCGGCGTATTCCGCCCGGCTGATGATGTCCGCGAACTGGGCTCGGGCAGTGCTAGTCGTAAATTTCTTAGCCATGTACAAATTGTACAGCTTGTACAAATCCGTGGCAAGAAGGATCGATCATCCCACAATCTCTTCAAACTTCATCGGATCGGGCCGGACGGGAATCGGCGGAGGTTCGATTTCGCGCAGCACCTGGTAGGTGTGCCGAATGCGGTGGATGACAGTGATGGTGCTGAGAACAGCGATGACCCAAAGCACCGGGCCCATGCGATTGAAGAGCGCGCCGATGATCACCAGCACGATGCGCTCCGGCCGCTCCATGAAGCCGACCTTGCAGCTCGGAATCAGCGACTCCGCGCGGGCGCGCGCATAGCTCACCATTACCGAGCTGACCATCACGAAGGCCACCATCACGACATAAAAGAAACGATTGGCGCGGGCGTAATAGACCAGCAATCCGAAGAACAGCGCCACATCGCTATAGCGATCGATAACGGAGTCGAAGAAGCCGCCGAACTGTGTGACCTGGTTGGTGGCCCGCGCCACCCGGCCATCGACCATATCGAAGATGCCGGCCGCAATAATCACCAGCCCGGCATAGAGGAACATGCGTCGCTGGTTGTCCGCATGGGCAAAGCCGAACAGGACGCCGGCAATGACGTTGATCAGCAGTCCGATAAAAGTGAGTGCATTGGGCGAAATGCGGGTGAGGGCCAGGCCGTGCACAATCTTGTACAGCAGCCATTTGCAGGACCGCCCAACTGCGCTTGTCCAGGTCATGCCGTCTCGTCTAGGTTTCGTCGTGAATGGTGACCAGCTTCAGTACCTCAAGCTCGCGCTTGCCTGTAGGCGTTACCACTTCGCTCACATCTCCTACCTTCTTACCCATTAACGCGCGTCCTATGGGCGAACTGGTGGAGATCAATCCCTTGGTCACATCCGACTCTTCGCTGGTTACCAGCTTATATTCGATTTTCTCGTCTTTGGTGGAGTCATAGACCACTACCGTTGAGCCGATAGCCGCCCGGTCACGAGGAATGTTGGCCATGTTGACCATCGACAGGTCGGCCATACGCTGTTTGAGCTGACCCAGCCGGGCCCGCACAAACTCCTGCCGCTGCTTGGCCATGTGGTATTCAGCGTTCTCGCTGAGGTCGCCCATGGCCACGGCCTTTTTCAGTTCTTTGGGCAGTTCGTGGTTCAGTTCGTGTTCGAGGACCGCAATTTCCTCGGACAGTTTTTTCTTGATATGTTCAGGCATACTTCCGAATCAATGTTGTCGGGCCACCGGCCGCTACCCGAAGGCATCCAGCAATTATACGCGACTTCGCGGCCCCAATCGTGCCGTTGCCAGGAGCGGCCGTCGCCGGCCTTTCCCCCAGGGCCTACTTTCCTGAAAGCCGCGTCCATTGACCGTCTCCGGAGAACGAGAATATAATTAAGTCATAATGCGGTAGTTCCCCTTCATATCCCAGCGCACTCTGGGGACAGTGCTCCGGCCCTCATGAATAACCTAAGCTTCAGCATCGGAGACAAGGTCGTCTACCCTAACCACGGAGTGGGCGTAATCGAGCAGATCAGTAGCAGGACGATCGGCTCACAGGTCGAAAGATTCTACCTCCTGAAAATCAAAGCCAGCAGCCTGAAAGTGATGGTGCCCGCTCACAACGTAGGCAGCGTGGGGCTGCGGCGCGTGGTGCGCAACGGCGAGGTGCAGAAGATCCTGGATTTTCTCACCGATGGCATATGCGAAAGCCATGCTGACTGGAAGTACCGCTTCAAGGAAAACTCCGACAAGATGCGGACCGGCTCCCTGCTGGATGTTGCCGAGGTTTTGAAGGGGCTTCTTCTGCTGGCCCAAGGCAAGCCGCTCAGCTTCCGTGAAAAGAAAATGCTGGAGCGCGCCCGCTATCTTCTGGTAAGCGAGCTGGCGATGTCAAAGAATTGGGAAGAATCGGAAATAGAAGACCTGCTGAACAAAGCTTTGTCGAAATGCAAACTCCGTTTCCCGGAAGCCTCAAGCATGGAATCCTGATTCCAGGTGAATTACGCAACGCCCGGCGCCACTGCCTCTGGTTTCGCCGGCAGAAGCGCTAACAGGACAACTCCGATCGCAAGCATCACGATCACATCAGCAAAGTTCCTGTGGACGCCGTGAATCCAGGCTTCCACGGTCTGAATAGCCATCACCCCGCCATGGGAGATGTTCCACCAAGCTACTAGAGCAATCATTGAGCGATGCTCAGAAGGTCTCCTTGCGGCTATGAGTAGAAAGATCCCGACCGGAATAAAAAAGCTCAGAAACATCGGTCCGCACTCGTTCTTCCGCTCCAAAAGCCAGCTGGAATGCCACAGATCCTTATATAGAAAATAAATTTGGGGCAAATTCATCAGTCCCACGATCACCAGGACGATCTGTGTCAGGCGTTCTCTTTTCACATTGACCTCATTATTTGAGCGACCAGTTACGACGTGCGGACAGTCTCAACCCGTGACCAAGTCCAAGCCTGCCAGACGATGATCGACGTGCACACAGTTTCGATCGTCGCGAAAAACACGTACGCTGGAAAAACCGGGTCCCGAAAGTCACCGTTAGTCAGAGGCAGAACGAAGGTCAGGAAGCCGTTTACAAGGGTCATAATGCCACCCGCGATGATATTCGTCTGCCGGTTCGCTTTAAACGGAAGTAGTCGACACGCCACAATCATGGCGATGGGTATTTCCATTAAGACCGCTGAACCCAGCAGTGCCCATTGTGGAAGGCGTGGGGCTGAATTCGGCGAGCCTACGAAAGCGAACAGGGCAAGCACGTCCGCATACAGGTAATTCAATAACGCGAAGATCCAGAATAGAGACAACCGCTCTTTTGTGTCATGCATGGGAACCTCCCGCGGAATGCTTACGGTCCCGTGGCAGAATAAGTTTCAGACGCAGCAAAAAGACTGTGGCGTCAGTTGGCGCTATCCGGCCATTACACTCACCATGCCGAAACGACAACCGGAATCGGCCCGATTCACCCTCCCTCACCGGACACCAGCCCATAATCTGCCGCTTGCCTAACTGCCAATCCGAGTCATAAAATGCAACCGCCCTGTGAGGGTCAGCTTCGGCCCAGGGCTTGCAACCTTTATGCCAGGAACTCTGCACATCTTCCGTTTGAAAGCCGAACCCCTGCAATACCAGGTGAACTATAACCTCGGCGCTAACTCATGGGTCCGAGTCGTCGATCCCGTGGGGCTCGAGGAATTCTTGCGGCACAGCAGCGCCCTGCCGGTCAGCGAGGTCGATGCCATGCTGGACGAGTTGCGCTCCCAAGGCCGCACGACCGAGGCCAACGTCGATATCCCCGAGATGCACCTGGGTGAAATGGGCTTCGCCGAATCGCCTAGCGACGAATAACGTTGCCTCGGTCCCGCGCAGCTGACTCCGGTTCCGGCGCCACCTTGACGCTGCGCGGCGGCTTGTTTCCCAGCGCTGCAACATCCGTAGGCAGCGGTCGTCTGGTCACCTGCCGTTGCCGCCGGTCTGGACGCTCTTCCGAAAGCAGCCCCGCTCGCAGGAAGATCTCGCTGAGGTAATCCAGCGCCTCTGAAAACCACTTGTGCACCGCTGCCTTGGAGCACCGTAGCATCTCGCCGACTTCGTCAAGCGAGAAATCGTAGAGCCCGACCAGGGTGACGATCTCAGCATGGTCGTCGCTCAGCCGGGAGAGGCAGATCTCGATATCGCGCGCAAATACGATCTGGTCTTCGAAGCTGGGGACGCTGTGATGGGAGACGCGGGCGCGAAAGAATTCCCGGCCCAGCAGGGAAGGTAATCGGCCTACCTGGCAGGAGAGTTCGAAGAAGTGCCGCACCAGCGCCAGAGTTTGGCCGCGAAAGCACAGCATCTCCGGCCGCGGGTCAATCTCATCCCCTGCCGCAATCGGCTCGGGATCGTTGGCTTCCAGCAGCAGCATCAGCTGCGCTTTATGGGCTGCAAGTTTCGATAACCTCATGGCAGCCTCCCAAACGATAAGCACGATTGCGCCGCGGCTTCCACTTGCAACGGCTGCCGCGTTCTGCTCTTGGATTGGCGCAGCAGCGATTGCCGCAAGGAAGCGCCCGGGTACGAATAGTTAGTCAGGATCCGTCCACAAGGCTCGCAATAGGTTTCCCCCGACTGGGCGCGGCGCAATCCTAAAGCCCCGCACCGCTCGCAGTATTTCAGTTCGTATTCAGTTGGTTGCATTTTCATAACTCCCTGTGCTGTTAAGCGCGAAAAAATATGGGCCCTGCGGCGCGCCTCTTCAACTATCAGAGACGCACGCGCAGGGCCCGTTTCAGTTACGATGACCTGCTGCTGATTATTTGGTTAGGTAAGAAAGGCGCCCAGGCCACAGCGGAGGAAGTTTCGGAGAATGATGGCGAAGCCTTACTCTCGCTGTGCTCCGGCTAGCCGGACTTCATGAGAGCGTCCGCTCGTCTAAACGCCGGGTGAAATAACCCTCTTCGTATCCCGACTTCAGAATGCTGCCGTTCTGCACAACTACGCAGAGCCTTCCGGAAAAGCGCAGGCTGCGGAGAAGCTTCTCGGTGGCTGCGGACAAGACCTCGGCTTGCCTGATTTTGCGCCGGAATTCCGCGAAGCTTCTGTCATCATTGTTACTGTTCGGTTCCGTGTCCTTCATTGCTGGTTACCTCGGCCAGGACCACCGAACCCGGGAGTAGTTCAACTTTGGCACAGGGAACCAGACTGGTCAACAAAATTATTGCTTTAAGCATATTACTAAAGTACATGTATCTCTGGCGGCAAATTCTTTCAAGATGAACCTTCAAGACCTTCAGGACCAGCTGCGCGCCCACATCCGTGCCCGCATCGGCCGAGGAGAGCTAAGCGGAGTCAGCCTGGCTCGCGCCGCCGATTTTCCCCAGGGCCACCTCTCCAATTTTCTGAACGCCCGCCGTGGTCTGAGCCTGGAATCGATGGACCGCCTGCTGGAGACCCTGGAGATCGGAGTGCTCGATCTGGTCGCGGCCGGCGATGTTCAACGGCGGTTCGTGCTGCCGAAAGCCGGCGACTCGGTCGAAAAGATTGCGTTGGTGTCGGCTGAAAACGCCGCCTTAGCCAGCTTTACCCCGGATCAGATACTGGAGACGCGCAGCTTTAATAAGTCCTTCCTGCGCAGGCTGAAACCGCATTCTGCCGAAGACCGTCGCGACTGGCTGCGTTTTGTAATGATCACGCTGGAGGGGAAGAGCGCGCGCCCATTTTCCCTGGGAACATCTGTGACCCTGCTGGTCGATCGCCACTACAGCTCCTTGCAACCGTATCGCCGCCTTCGCCCTAACGTCTACGCCGTCCGCTTCGGTGGACGCTGCGTTATGGGATATCTTTCGTTATTCGACGATTATCTGATGCTCCGCCCGCGCGATCCCCAGCAGGAAATCGAGATGCTGAGGATCGAGCGCGGCAGAAGCTACTCCCAATACATTGTTGGCCGTGTGTGCCATGTCGGAGTCGAGGTATAACTCGATTGCTGTCTGCTATGATTTCGCTACCATCGAGGACTTATGGAGGAGAACGTGGAGGAACGTAGCACCGCAACTCCGGGCGTGCGCCGGGATGAAGACATTGCGCTCGACCTGATGAAGTTCGTGGCCGTGACTACCGGATACGGAAGGTCTACTTCGCCGGGAGCGGGATTTCAGGCAGGAGGAGAATCGAAGGCCGAGGATTACGCCCGCCATCTGCTGGAACTGTATGGGGAATGCCTGGCCGCAGTGCAAGGGAAGAAATAAGATTTCATCGTTGATTCGTGTGCAAGGCTTCATGAAAGGCCTGGGAATACTGACGACGACGCCCCTTTCAGTGTGTGCGTGAGAACCGTACCTACGGTGTCGGTGTCATAGCTGCAATTCGCTCTAAACGGTGGAACAAATTATTGCACTTGCGACCGAATCAGCCGCGCAGCGGCGACATTTGTGTTAGCCGCGGGCGTGAGCCCGCGGTGAAGCGGAAAAATAACTGAGCCGCGGAGCGGCGGCACGGCTATGACACCCGCCCCTACGGGACTCGGAAATTTTCCCCACTTCGGACTTCCCGCTCTATCGCCGAAGCGCAATCTTGGTCCTCACGCAGATTCTTTCGGGCCGCACCCTGTAAGCGCAGCCCATAAACAAAAACTCTTCTCTCCATCAAGACTTCTTATAGGCGAAGCTGCGTCCCCAGCGGCGTTGGCTTGATCTATTGAAGCAGCGGGGCGGGACGATACGAACCGCCCGCGGGGAGCTTCGATGGATCGCGCGACTCGCCCACCCACCTGGCAAGTCCTTCTGGCCTTCGGCATTGTGTACTTTGTCTGGGGCTCGACTTTTCTCGCCATCCGCGTGGGGGTGCGCGAGGTCCCGCCGTTTCTGCTGGCGGCCATGCGCTTCTCGCTTGCCGGAATCGCTCTCTACGCATGGATGCGTTTTCGGGGCTCGCCCTCACCGCGCCCTCGTGAGTGGCTGTCAGCGGCGCTGCTGGCGGCGCTGATATTCGTGGGCGATTATGGACTGGTATTCTGGGCGGAAACCCGCGTGCCGTCGGGAGTGACCGCCGTCATGTTGGCAACCATTCCGGTGTTCATGGCGTTATCGGAAATTGTTTTCCTGGGAACGCAACGTCTGACGCTGCGACTGGCCTGCGCGCTTCTGGTGGGCATTGGCGGCGTAGTAGTGCTGGTTAGCCACTCGCTGGGGCTGGGCAAGAGCGCCATCGAGCCGGCGGGCGCCATTGCGCTGTTGATTGGAGCGATGTGTTGGTCGGTGGCCTCGGCGCTCACCCGCAAGCTGCCGCTGCCCGCTTCCAAGCCTATGAGCTCCGCCGCCCAGATGTCTTGCGGAGGGGTGTTGCTGGCCTTGACCTCGACGGCCCTCGGGGAGTATCGCGGGTTTCACCCCCTGGCGGTTTCGCGCACGGCATGGATCGCGCTGGCGTATCTCATTGTCGCCGGATCGATCATCGCGTTCACGGCGTATGTGTGGCTGATTCATCATGAATCTCCGACGAGGGTCGGCACCTACGCGTATGTCAATCCTGTCATCGCCGTGGCGCTCGGATATTTCTTTGCTGGAGAAGCAGTGGGCGCGCGAACTTTGTTGGGGACTCTGCTGGTGCTGGTCAGTGTGATCGTCATTACCACAATGCCGGCAAGAAAGAAGGCGCCGGAGCGCGCCAAGGAACTACTTCCCGCCGGCGAGGCGGCTGAAGGTTAGTTGCTCTCTCATAAATGCTTTGTGTCAGGGCACTGGCTTCAGCCGGGCCGAAAGCTGTCGCCAAATCGTGGGCTTTGGCCCCTGCGGTACCTTGCGTTCCGCGCTGCTTGAGTTATGAGTTGAGCTCTTTGCGAATTCCGCAACATTTCGCAGGGCAAGCTCGGACGGCTGATGGCAGCTTTGACGGCATCTAAGTTCCGGAGTAACGGGAACGAGCAGATGCCGGTTGCAAACCAACAAACCGTGCGGCGCACGGCGCGGGAGATCTTTCGCGGCGTCGAGAAGAATGCGCGCGACGAGCTGCGCCGGTCGTCGAATGCGCTGGCATTCTCGGGATTGGCTGGCGGCCTCACCATGGGGCTGACCGGCATCGCGGTCGCAGCCGCGATGGTTGCGCTCGATGGTCTGCCGGCAAAGGATTTCATAGCGTATATGTTGTATCCGGTGGGGTTCATTGCCGTCATCATTGGCCGCGCGCAACTGTTCACCGAGAACACGCTGTATCCGATTGCCCTGATCCTGAGCGAGCGCCGCCACGTGGCCGACACGGCGCGATTGTGGAGCGTGGTATTTGCCGGCAATGTGCTGGGAGCAATCGCATTCGCGGCGTTAGTTATCAAAACCGATGCGCTGGGCCAGGGCATTCATGCGACCCTGGTGCAACTGGGGACGACGGCAGCCCAGGGCACGCACTCGCACATCTTCTGGAGCGCCGTGATTGGCGGCTGGATTATCGCCCTGGTCGCATGGCTGGTGACGGCGAGCCATTGGACCATCGGCCAGATCGCGGTCATCTGGCTGCTGACGTTTGTTGTGGGCATCGGTCATTTCTCGCACTGCATCGCCAGTACGGGAGAAATCATGTCGGCGGTCTTTGCCGGGGCCGTTCCCTTCAGCCACTATTTGCTATGGTTAGCGCTGGCGACAACCGGCAACATCTTCGGCGGAGTCACCATCGTAACCGTGCTCAACTTCGGACAGGTCAAGGCCGGAGAAGATTCGTAGAGCCGCGATGGAGAAGTCGTGTGGGGCAAACAAAGAAGTCCTGGTTCTGGAGGGTGACAAACGAAATGACGAACACGCTGAATATGCGCAGCGATGAAGATCCGCCAATCCCCATGCCGCCGGGCGAAGAACCGCCGCCCCCAATTCAGGAGCCTCCGGATAAACCGATAATCGGACCAGACGGGCCGGTGCGTGAGCCGGGGCCGCGCGAGCCGCGACGGTTGTAGGCTCCAATGCCAGGAGTCTGTCCGGGGCCACTTCGACTCCGAATGTCTTCCCCATTGCGGGCTGCTATGCGGCCCTTCGCGCTCACTTATAATCAAAACCGCTGACTCGTAATGAGCACCCCCAGCGCTTCACCGGCAGGCCTCGTCCATAACGAACTCCCCGCTAACTCCCACGCGCCGCGGCACGGTTGGATTTGGATTGTGTTGCTCTGGGCGATCGTTTATGTTCCCGGCCTGTTCTCGCCGCCGCTGCTGGACGATGCCGATTCCGTCCACGCCGAAGCCGCCCGCGAAATGCTGGTTCGCCATGACTGGACCACGCTCTATATCGACGGCGTGCGCTATCTGGAAAAAGCTCCGCTGCTGTATTGGGGAATGGCAACCAGCTATGAACTCTTCGGGGTGAAGGACTGGGCGGCGCGATTGCCGCTGATTCTGGCCGAGTTGTGGCTGCTGCTGGCCACCTACTCGCTGGGCAAGCGGACCTTGGGCGAGCGCGCGGGGTTCTGGGCTGCCATTGCGCTGACCCTGTCGATTGGGCCATACCTCTTCACCCGCATCCTGATTCCCGACATGCTGATTCCGCTCTGGCTCACGTTGGGATTCGATTTCTTTCTGCGGACGCTGGAGGAACAGCCGCCGTCGAGGGCGGCGTGCTGGGGACTGGCGGCGACCGCCGCTTTGAACGTGCTGACCAAGGGCCTCATCGGCCTGGTATTTCCCGCGGCCATCATCGGGCTCTACTTGCTCCTCACCGGAAATCTGAAACACCTGCTGCGCATGCGTCTGCTCTCCAGCACGCTGGTGTTGTTGATCCTTGCTGTGCCGTGGCACATTGCCGCTGCTATCAAGAATCCTGCTGCCGGCCAGGCGCGCGGCTTTCTGTGGTTCTATTTCGTCAACGAACATTTCCTGCGCTATCTGGGCAAGCGCATACCGCGCGACTACGATACCGTCCCGCTGCTGGTTTTCTGGGCGCTGATGCTGCTGTGGCTGTTCCCCTGGTCGGCATTCCTTCTTCAGGCGCTGGCCAAGGTGCCGCATCGCTGGAGGCAATGGCGCGGCGGCATGGACAAGTCACAACGCGCGATGCTGCTCTACGCCATCTGGGCCGCGTTTATTCTGTTGTTCTTCAGCTTCTCCACACGCCAGGAGTATTACGCCGTTCCCGCGCTGCCGGCGCTGGCGCTGCTGATTGGCGGCTGGTTGCAACAGGAAGATGCCTCGGCAAATGCTTCTTCACTGCGGAGAGCCGGCCGGATTGGATCCATCGCTTTGGTCGGGATCGCCACCGTCGTGTTTGCCGCGGCGATGTTCCTCCTGGCGCAAAGCCAGAGCGCGGTTGCGGGCAGCGATCTTGCCGATCTGCTGAAGAAGAACCCGACCGAATATGCGCTGGCCTTCGGTCACATCTTCGATCTGACGCCGCGCGCCCTGGGACTGTTCCGGGTTCCGCTGGCGACCTTCGCCACCGCGCTGTTTGTGGGCAGCATTGTCAACCTGCTGTATCGGCGCCGCAACCTGGCCACCGCCGGCAACTGGGTGCTCGCCATCATGATGGTCCTGGTGCTCTTCGCCGTGCATCAGGGGCTGGTGATGTTCTCGCCGATTCTGTCTTCGAAGAAGCTGGCCGATGCGGTGGAGCAGGAGCTTCGCCCCGGCGACATCATTGTCTCCTATGGGACGTATGAGGACGCCTCGACATTGAACTTCTACGTGCAGCAGCCTGTGCACGTGGTGAACACGCGGACCGAGGGTGACCTGGAGTATGGATCGCTGTTCCCCGATGCGCCGGCCATCTTCGAGAACGATGCCTCGCTTGACGCGTTGTGGCGGGGACCGCGGCGCATCTTTCTATGGGTCGAGGAGGGCAAAGTGCCGCCTTACATCCAACAGAGTGGCAGCTATCAGCTGGCTCGCAGTGGAGGCAAGTTGATCCTGATGAACCGGATGTGGGCCGGCAGGTAGAGCGGGCCTTCAGGCCAGCGTCTAAGCTGTTGGTTTCTTGTCTTGGGCTGGCTTCCAGCCGGCGACACCGGCCTTCCCACCCGTGACCAGCCGCAGTTTTTCGTGGTGTCCCGCTCGTGAATCACTTGCATTTCACCAGTGACATTTGATATTTTCCCCTCCAACATGAGCGGCAAGCCTAAGTCGAAGCGTCGCTCGGGCTGCCCCGTCAATATCTCGCTGGAGATGGTGGGGGACCGGTGGTCGCTGCTGATCGTTCGCGACCTGATGGTGCGCGGCTTCAGGACCTACAAAGAATTCCACAGTTCGGGCGAAGGTATCGCCACCAACATCCTTGCCGGTCGGCTCCGCAAACTGCAAGCCGCAGGCATCATCACTGCGGAGGTTGAGGCCGCCGACGGACGAAGGGTGAACTACCGGCTGACCAAGCGAGGGATTGATCTGGCGCCGGTGGTTTTGGAACTGCTCATTTGGGGCGCAAAGCAGGAGGAAGCCGGAGAGCCTTGCGCCATGATCAGCAAGCTGGAGAGGCATCGCATGGAACTGCTGGCCGAAGTGCGGCGGCGCTGGCAAAAGCGCGACGCAACGCCTTTGCAGGCGAAATCCGGGGAGTGGCTGTGGCCGTGAAAGGGAGCGAATGAGGAGAATCCTGGTTTCGAATCTGGTATCGCTGGACGGATTTTACGAGGGGCCGAACGACGAAATCGACTTCTTCGTCGTCGACCAGGAGTTCTTCGACTATGCGGCGGCGATGTTGAATTCGGTGGACACGATTCTGTTCGGTCGCAAGACCTACGAGATGATGGCAGCTCATTGGCCGACAGCGGCGCCGGACGCAATCGCGGACAAGATGAACGGCCTTCCCAAGATTGTTTTCTCGAAGACGCTTGAGAAGGTCGACTGGAACAACTCTCGGCTGGCGAAGGGCGAGCTGATTGAGGCAGTCACCAGGCTGAAGCAGGAGCCGGGCAGTGACATCGTTGTGCTGGGCAGCGCGACGTTGGCGTCACAGCTGATGCAAGCGGGGCTGATCGATGAGTACCGCGTCCTGATTAATCCCGTTCTGCTGGGTAACGGAAAGCCATTGTTCCGCGGCATTACGGAACGAATCAAGGTCAAACTTCTGGCGACCAGGTCTTTGGCATCAGGGATGGTCATTCTGTCGTACGGAAAAGCCTGACGGCTTATTGCAGACGATTTATTCACACAACGTTGATTCGCAAAACATTGATTCGCAAACCAGGAGCACATGATGGAACTAAGCACTTATCTTCACTTCAACGGCGATTGCGAAGCCGCCTGCAAATTTTACGCAGAGTGCATGGACGGCAAGATTGAAACCATGATGACGCACGAAGGAACGCCGGCAGCCGCGCAAGTGCCGCCGGAATGGCGTAACAAGATTCTGCATGCTCGCATGAAGATTGGCGAGCAGTGGCTGATGGCTTCCGATGCACCACCGGGGCACTATAGCCAGCCGCAAGGCTTCTCGGTTTCGCTCGCGCTGAGCGACGTGAAGAAGGGCGAGGGAATATTCAACGCACTGGCTGAAGGCGGAAAAGTTTGCATGCCATTCCAGAAAACCTTCTGGGCGGCCGGCTTTGGCATGGTCACCGATCGCTTCGGGGTTCCGTGGATGATCAATTGTGAAGGGGCAGCATAAGCTGCCGGATCGGCTAACAGGCGAGCGTCGCCCTGAGGTGGTTATGAATATGAAATCAGTTAAAGCAAACATCGCATCGATAAGTGCATCGGCAATGCTGGTGCTGGTGGTCGCGCTGAGTTCGGCGCACGGAGCTGCGGCGCCGGATGCCAAGGCACAGTACACCAGCATGGCTCCGCTTAGTCAGTACCTCATAGCCGATCGCAGCGTGGAGATTGCGATGGCGCGCAGCGCGGCCCCTGATGCTATATCGCGCGACGCGACCGTCATGGTGCTGACCGAGCACGGCTACGTGACCGCGGCGGAGGGCAAGAACGGTTTCGTGTGCATCGTGGAACGAGGATGGATGTCGCCCGTCGACTCTCCGACCTTCTGGGATCCCAAGCTCCGCGGACCGCTTTGCTTTAATCCTCCGGCGGCGCGATCGATCTTGCCGGCTACTTTCGAGAGGACAAAGATGGCTCTGGCGGGTAAGTCGAGAGCCGAGATCGTCGCAGCCAATAAAGCCGCTTACGACAGCAAGGAGTTGCCCGCGCTGGAGCCGGGCTCGATGAGCTACATGATGTCGAAGCAGGGATACCTGACTGCGACCGGAGGCAACCTCGCGCATGTGATGATTTACACGCCCCACATGGATCCCGCAGCTTGGGGAGACGGTGTGCCCAACTCGCCGCTTATGCTGAACCCGCAGTTCAAAGACGCCGAGCCGATCGATGTGTGGGTGATTTCGGTTGGCAAGTGGTCGGACGGCACGCCGGCCCCGGTGATGTAGAGAGGTGCCGCCGGCCCAGGATGAGAAACAAAAATCCAAGACGCTGGCCTGAAGGCCAGCTCTACCTGAATTCTCCTCTGCCAGGAATTTTCAGCAGCCGGTGAAGCGGCACCGCTTACTTCGGCGCGGGCTGGGCCGCGGGTTCGGTAAACTGTGCGTCATCGATGGACACGTTCTCTTTTACGTCCTCAATCTGGATAGTGAAGCTGCCGCTGGGGCGAGCGATCGTCCAGCGATATGGCGTCTTCACGCCAGCCACTTCACGGTAGTCGGCGAAGTCGACTTGAGTTGGGTTTAGACCGAGCGGCGTATCGGCGTAATGGACCATTCGCACCAGCAGCCCGGAATCCTTCTCGAAGTAGAGCTTTACCGGCGGCTGTCCCTTGGCAAGACCAAGAACAACATTGGTCTCGCGATCGCCCACCTTCGCAGAATTCTCGTCCAGCTTCAGCTCCGTAAATTCATGCTCCAGTTGCACCGGATAGAAGGCCTCGGCATCCAGCTTGGCGGCCTGCTGATCCGCCGGCGACATTTCACGCAGGGGGCGGCCGGGAAAGTAGATCCAGCCAGCGTGGCCGTTGTAAGCCGTGGTGCTGTCGCCCTTCTGCATATGCATGACGGAAACGCGCTGATCGGGGGCCTTGGTGTAGATATCGATGGGAATTGGCGGCCCTTGCGGCATCACAGCGTTGCCTTTCTCGACGCGGCTGGAAACTTTGTCGAGCGTAGTCGCTCCTCCGATGGCTTGAATGTACTTGTCGAAGACCGGGGCACCGGAAGGCAGGGAAGCGGGATCGGCATCGTGCTGGTGCATGGCTTCCGGCTTGGGCCCATCGGCGAGGATTGCCGGAATAGATTGCGGGTGCGCCGAGCCGCGGTGGCAAGTGTTGCAGGTGACCTCACGCTCGCCGTCAAAGTTGTTTTTGTTGATGGCGAACATCATCTGCATCATCCCGCGAGCGGTCTTCTTTTCCTTCTTGTCGTCCTTGTCGAACTCAAGCTTGCCCTGGTTTTCCACGTGGCAGAAGTTGCAGTCCACGCCCAGCGCGGCGGTGATGAACTGCATCGACGGGATCAGCTCGTCTGCGGGAATGTTCTTGAGGACCTGGATGTTCTTATATTTCTGAGCTGCGGTCTGCGGTGCAGCGGCGGTTGTTGGTGAAGGCGACTGGGCAGGACGAGCCTGGACCGCGAGGATTCCACCGAAAAGGAAAGTTACGATACCCGCAGTCAGCCAACCGAACCTACGGCCATGGCTGGCCATTGCCTTTGCCTGTTTGATCACCCGAATCACCTCTCAGGATTGCGAAGTGGAAGTTTAACAAAAAGCTGAGCGCTGACGAGGTCCTGGCTAGAGGCCATCCCATAAATGAATGTGTCAGGGCACGGCTTCAGACGTGCCGAAGGCGGAGCGTGATTGATGTGGGCTTCAGCCCCTGAGAACTCTGGTGCAGCAGGGGCTAAAGCCCCGATTTTTGTTGTGGTCGGGCTCGGCACGACTAAAAAGCCTGCCCTGAGCTTGCCGAAGGGTCGTACCCTGACACAACCCGAGAGCGATTTATGAGATGACCTCTGGTCGGTCGCGGCCAAAGGTGGTCACACTGGGTTGTGACGCCTGCACTCCCGGGTGGTGACCAATGCAGTACAATCCATTCTTCTGTGGACGGGAGCGTCAGCTGCCCACTTTCCGCCCTTCGCTTCCGCAGAGCGTTTTCAGGCCGCGTCGTCGGCCCGCTTCGGGCAGAGGCTTTTGAGACTTCGTCATGTTTAAACGAGTGCTGATCGCCAACCGCGGTGAGATTGCCGTGCGCATTATCCGCGCCTGCCGCGAGATGGGCATAGAGTCGGTGGCCGTCTTCTCCGACGTGGACCGCAAAGCGCTGCATGTCCGCAAGGCCGACTACGCCTACCACATCGGCAAGCCGACGGCGAGCGAGTCCTACCTCAACATCGAAAAGATCCTCGATGTGGCCCGCCGCAGCCAGGCAGAGGCGATCCATCCTGGCTACGGTTTTCTCTCCGAGAACGCAGGTTTTGCGCGCGCCTGCGCGGAGGCGGGCGTCAAGTTCATCGGGCCGTCGCCGGAGTCGATGGAGATGATGGGATCCAAGACGCGAGCCCGTCAGCATATGAAACGCGCGGGAGTGCCGTTTGTGCCAGGCTCCGAACGCGGGCTGGACCTGGACGCTGCCGAGCGCATGGCGGAGCAGATTGGTTATCCGGTGATGCTGAAGGCGGCAGCAGGCGGAGGCGGCAAGGGGATGCGCATGGTCTCGTCGCCGTCGGAGCTGCATTCCGCCTACGAGGCCGCACGCAGCGAAGCCCAGCGCTCGTTCGGCGACAACGAAGTCTACATCGAGAAGTTCATCGTCAATCCGCGGCACGTCGAGATGCAGATCTTCGGCGACGAGCATGGCAACGTGGTTTATCTCGGCGAGCGTGAGTGTTCCGTGCAGCGCCGCCACCAGAAGGTTTTGGAGGAGTCGCCGTCGCCGGTTGTGGACGACGAGATGCGTCGCCGCATGGGCGAAATCGCCGTCCGGGTCGGCAAAGCGGCGAACTATCACAATGCCGGCACTGTAGAGTTTCTGCTCGATCAGCAGCGCAATTTTTACTTCCTGGAAATGAACACCCGATTGCAGGTTGAGCACCCGGTGACGGAATTTGTTACTGGACTCGACCTGGTGCATCTGCAAATGCACGTTGCGGCGGGCGAAAAGCTCCCGTTTACGCAGGATGACATCAAGCTGCGCGGGCATGCCATCGAATGCCGCATTTATGCCGAAGATCCGGACAATAATTATTTCCCTTCGCCGGGGCTGATCACGCGGCTTATTTCTCCTTCCGGGCCTGGCATTCGCCGCGATAGCGGAATGTATGAAGGATGGACGGTCCCTATCGAATACGATCCGCTGCTGGCCAAGCTGGTGGGCTACGGAGAGAATCGCGAGCAAGCCATTAATCGGCTGCTGCGGGCGCTGTACGAGTATTTTGTCGGCGGAATCAAGACCAACACGTCGTTGTTCCGCCGCATTCTGAAGGACCCGGATTTCCGCGCGGGGAACATCGACACTGGCTTTCTCGACCGGCTGTTGACCAAACCGAGCAATGAGACCGATGTGCGTCGCCCGATCATCGCGGCTGTGGCCGCCGCAATCTTTGCGAGCACAGACCCGAAGGCGACGTTGGCCGGAGGGCCAGGGTCCGGCGCATCTGTGAACGGCAATGGCGTTGGGCTGGCGCCAGTATCGAATTGGCGGCGCACGGCACGGGTGGAAGCCACGCGAGAGGGATAAATCGGCCGAAGCTTCGGATGAGCAAGGGTTGTGCCTGATGCAGGCAACAGAGCAGGGCGGATTCTAACTGGAAAGGTCTGTCGCCTATAATTAACCAGGAGAACGTTATGGAGATGGTACTAACCGCCGTTTTTGAGGAAGTACCGGAGACTGAAGGCGGCGGGTACGTCGCCTATGTGGAAGAGTTGCCGGGCGCGATTTCGGAAGGTGAAACTCTGGACAAAGCGCGCGAGAACCTGCGGGACGCCATCTCATTGCTGCTCGAAGCAAACCGCGAACTGACTAAGTCCGAGGGCGGTAAACGCATTACTCGCGAGCCCATCAAAGTCGTCGCTTGACCGATGAAGCGCCTTGATCTCTTGCGCCATCTCGAGGCGAACGGCTGCATTCTTTTCCGCGAAGGGGCCAAACATACGGTGTATTGCAATCCGAAGATGCAGCGGACTGCCACCGTACCTCGGCATAGGGAGATCAAGAATCCTACAGCGGCGCGTATCTGCAAAGATCTCGGCGTGGCGAGGCCATAACAACGCGTCCCACCCCAGCCGGGAAGATGATAAAACGGGCCCAGCTAATTGCTAGTTGCTAATTGCTAGTTGCTATCTATGACCTACGACGTTGTTGTTGACGGCAAGACCCATCACGTAGAACTCGAACGCGGCGAGACTACGTGGCTGTGCAAGGTTGACGGCCAGGAGATGGATGTGGACGCAGCGCTGACCGCGCGCGACGTGCTCTCCGTCCTGCTTGACGGCAAGGCTTACGAGATCAAGCGCGAACGATCGCTGCAAGGCGAACTGCACATGGTGATCGGCAGCGCGCGCTATGCAGTGGACGTGCAGGACCCGCGCTCGCTGCGCAGCCGGCGTGCGGTGGCCGGGTCCGAGGCAGGCCCGCAACGGATCAAAGCTCCCATGCCGGGCAAGATCGTCCGCATTCTGGTCAACGAAAAAGACGAAGTCAAGGCTGGGCAAGGCGTGATCGTGATGGAAGCCATGAAAATGCAGAACGAGATGAAGTCGCCCAAAGACGGCGTGGTGCAGAAGATCCTTACGGCGGAAGGTTCGACGGTGAATGCCGGCGACGCCCTGGCTATCATCGAATAGGCGTCAGACGCCGCCCCATCCATGGCAGGATGGACGCTTCGAAACCGCGTGAGTGCGGTCCTTTTCAAAGCAATTAACCAGAGATTTCCTGGGACCACGAAACTCCAGGCCCCAACCTACTTCATGGTGCCGGCCTTTTTCAGGATGTCTTCGGCGAAGTAGTTTTCCACGGAAGCCTTGTCGCGAACCGTCTCATAGTAGGCGGCCTTCAGTAATTGTTCGCGGCGATCGCGGAGTTGCTCGCGAATGGCCTGCTGCACGCGCGGGTCTTTCAGCTCCCGTTGTCCCGCAGCTTCGCGGCTGATGAGCCTGACAATCTGGAAGCCGTAAAGCTGATGGCTGCCGGGATCGTAAATCGGCAGGGGCGCGGTGTACTGTCCCGGCTTGAGCTTACCGATGGCGTCAAACGCGGCTTTGTCCTGCTTGAGCTGCGACTCAGGAATGAAGCCCAGGTCCCCGCCGCTCTGCGCGTTTCCCGGTTGTTCCGAGTACGTCATCGCGACTGTGGCAAAATCCTCCCCGCTGTCGAGCCGGTTATTGACCATCTGTATCTTCTTGCGGGCCTCAGCCTCATTCTGCGCCTTCATGTTCTTCACCTGCGGATTGGGCTGGGTGGTAACCATGATCTGGGCCAGGTGGTATTGCGGCTCAATCAGGTTGAACTCGGCTTTGTGCTGGTTGTAGTAGTTGGTGATGTCGTCATCGGAGATGTTGATCTTGGAGGTGACTTCCTTGTTCAGCACCTTGTCAATGGTGAGGGAGCGGCGCAAGTCGCGTTTGAAGTCGTCGAGCGAAACCTGGCGCTCCTTCAGCCGCTTGTCGAACTCCTCCTGGGTGTAGGGCGCCTTGATCTCGGCAAGCTTGGCGTTCACTTCCTCGTCGGTAGCCAGCAGGCCGAGGGTTTCGGCGCGCTGCATGAGGATTTCATTGTCGATAAGTTCCCGCAGAATATTCAGGCGGAGGGTGTCGGCCTGCTCCTCGCTGGGTTTCTGAGGCGCGGCGGCGACCTGGTTGTCGTAATACTTCTGGACCTCGGTGCGAGTAATTTTGCGGCCATTGACGGTGGCCATCACGTCCTCTCCCTCTTGCTTGCCGGCACAGCCGAGTTGGAGGCACAGCACAGCGAGGAGGAATAGGGTGGTCAGCAGCGCAAAACGGGTAACCCTTTTTTCTTTCAGTTCCAAACTAACGCCCCTCCTGAGAGGCAGAACACGGGCTAGTCGAAGCCGTCGGGCGCAGCGGTGGCGACTGAGCAAAAGGCGATCGCGAGCAGAATCGTGCCAGCTACTTGTTGGACGGTTCCGGATGCGGCGGCGTAGCTGGTGCGGCCGGCGCTGCCGGAGGCTGCACACCGGCGGCCAGAAGCTGGCGGTTCAAAGCCATCTTCACATCCTCAGCGCCGAGGGCCCCTTCCAAACGCTCTCCATTAATGAAAACTGTAGGCGTAGCGCTGACGCCCAGCTTGTCGCCCTCTGCCATCGACGCCTTGACGGCCACATCGGATTGCGCCTTGAGACATGCCTGCAAGCGTGGCAGATCGACCCCGTTCCGCTTGCCGAAGTCCATGGTCTGGCGGTCGATCTCGGCAAACGACGCCGGCAGATTCTGTTGCGAGCCATTGATGGCATGCTGATTGGCGTGCAAGTAGTCGGCCAGTTGCCAATAGGCTGTACCGCTCTCCTTGGCCAGGCAGTTGGCGTCATTGGCGGCGTGCTCGGCCCACGGATGCATCGGCAGGGGATAATCTTTGTAGACAATCTTGATCTTGTCTTTGTATTGCGGGTATATCTCGGCCATCAGGGTGCTGTGCATGCGCGCGCAGAACGGGCACTCGAAGTCATCGAAGTTAACGATGGTCACCTTGGCGTCGGGATTACCTCGCACCGGCCGGTCCGCCAAAGTAATCTTGTTCATCGTTTCCGTGTAAGGATCCTTGGTCAGGTCAAGCTTGGTAAACCGAATGAGCGTCTTGCCATCATGGGAAAGCAGGAATTCGGCAGTTTGCGACTTGTCCTGGCGCGTCATGGTAACCGTTACCAGATCGTAGTTGGGGAACTCGCTGGGCTTTAAGCCACCGACTGTAATGACAACATCTGGCGGAATGTTGAAATAGGACTGGACTTGGCGCTGAATGCGCTCGCTTACATCGGGCGGGACAGCCGATTTATTCGGCTGCGCCGAACACCCCAGGCACAACACAAGCGATACAATCGCTAACCGTCTCAAGAACAAGATGGAAGACCGCCTTTCAGATGGACACATGAAGATTCAATTATCTCATGGAGTTTCCCTGATCGGCACAAGCGGATCGGTTGGTGGTGTCGGTCGTTCGCCCGGGACGATGCGCCCTGCGGACGTGCTCGGCGAAGGCTTCATCCTGCGAAGGCGGTGCTTCTGGCGGGAACGGCATCTTGCAAACAGAGCAGCGTTGCACGCCTTGGTAGTCGATCAGGCAGGGCGGGAGCTTGCTTGTTGCCCGGCGGACAGTCTCCTCCATAGCTTGCTGTTGCGCCTTGTGGCGCTCATTTGGCACGAACCGCTCGGAGATAAAGTCGCTTGGCGCTCCCATCCCTCGGCGGTCTGGCCAGCCTCTCTGTTTCATGCCCCAAGTGTACGCCGTAGGCGCTGCCATTCAAGGGGCCGGCTGTGGCCAAATCTGCGGGAAATGTTGAAGGCGCCGCCTATCGCAGGGAATCGGCGCGAAGCAATGCGTTCATGGAGCCGGAGCGAAAGCCCTCGAGATCCAGGGTGACGTACAAAAAGCCCAGCGCCTTGAAGATCGCGGTGAGTTCCGAAGCCATTTCTAGGGTCATGGCACGAGGCAATTCCTCACGAGCGATTTCGAGGCGCGCTATCTGGCCGTGATGGCGCACGCGGAACTGGCGAAATCCCAGTTGCCGCAGCGCCTCTTCGCCTTGCTCCACCGCTGAAAGGTTTTCCCGCGTTACCGGACGGCCATACTCGATGCGGGAAGCCAGACAGGCCGAGGCGGGCTTGTCCCAGAGGCGCAATCCGGCTTCACGAGCAAGCTGGCGAATGTCTTGCTTGGTCAGGCCGGCGTCGAGCAGCGGCGCGGCAATCCCGTGCTGCCGGGCAGCGTTTTGTCCGGGACGAAAATCTCCCTGATCGTCGACATTGACGCCATAAGCGATGACATCGAATCCGGAGCGCTGGCGGTATTCCTGCATTCTGGTGAAGAGTTCGTCTTTACAGTGGAAACAGCGGGCGGCATCGTTGCGGCGGTATTCGGCGCGCTCCAACTCGGTGGTCTCAACGATCTGCAAGGGAATGCCGTGTTCATCGGCAAAAGCCACGGCGTCGCGCAATTGGAAACGCGCCAGGCTGGGAGAATCCGCCAGCACAGCCATCATGCCGGCGCCCAGTTCGCGGTGGGCGGCCCACGCCAGAAAACCGGAATCGACTCCGCCCGAATAGGCAACCAGCAGGCGTCCGAATGAGTGCAGTTGAGCTTGCAGGGAAGCGGCCTTGGCCGGGAGGCCGTCCGCTGCCGAGGTCAAGTTCGAGGGCAAAACAGGCATCGCATTATCTTAGTGCATAGCCAGGGAAAGCAGGTGCAAGTCACTCCCGGCTGGTTTCGTGGGGGCCTGCAAGCCGTACGAATCGGAGCGGACCCTTCGAACCTGCAAACTCCTCAGTCCTTCCCCCAGCAGCCCACCGCTGGTACCAATCCGGATCTCTGGTTGAGAGCGCACGAATGGCGGTTGGATCCAGCCAGACTGCTGCGGCCGATTGAAGATCGCGATCGATTGCGGATGTCGTGTCAAGGCGTTTCCACTGGGTCTGGGGATTGAAGTAGCGCACAAAGGAATCCTCTACGATGAAATTCTCGTAGTAAATGACGGTGCCGGGTTTGAACGCCTGACTCATCCGCAAGGCAAACGACAGCGCCGGATTCGAGGAAGCGCGGGAGTAAGGAACGATTGCGAAGCTCAAGTTGAAGAGCGCGCAGAAGACCGTGGCTGCAATCAATAGAGATCCGAAGTCCGGCTTCCGGGATGAAATATGGTCCCGATCAGGCTTCCAGCAACTGGCGAGCAGAAGGATGAACGCCGGCCATGCGAAAAGTTTGTAGAAGGAATTTTCCGGCATCCAGAAGAACAGGAAGACTGCATACACGGCCAGCCAGCACACGGCAAAGCGAAATACCCCACGGTCGTAAATCCGGAGTGAGACTTTCTCCCTGCAACACGACCACGCGGTCTTCAAGAGGAAGAAAAACGACACTAACAGCAGGGCAATCAGAAAATATGTCAGCCAATCGGAGTAGCGGACCAGCGACGCTTTTCCGGCCAGAAAGACTTGCGTCCAGCTTCGAAGCGTCAGCCAGCTATTCCGGCCCGCGCTGAAGGAGAAGCCGGAGCCCGCAGCGTGACTTGTCAGGAAGGCAAAGAAGCCGGGGACAGTGAAGTCGCCGAATCGCCAACGAAAAACAGCGATATAGATACCGAGGGTAGAGAATCCCGCAGTACCCGCGTAAACCAGGGTACGGCGAAGTCGTGCCAGCTGTGACTCGCCTTCAGCGCCGTGATGCCATATCCAATAGGAAGCGGGCACAACAAACAAGAAGGCCAGTTCATGCACCAGCATCGCCAGGATGTGCAAAAGCGCTACCAGCACTGGCCGGGATGGCCGGAAGGCGATCAGCAGGTCTGCGCAAAGGATAAGAAGAAGGATGCTGGGGATATAAGCATCGGCATCCGTGCTGAAGCGCCACCATATTCCGGCAAAGGCGAACAAGGCGGTCAGGGTAATGGCTGCACGGATGGATTGCGATATCTTCGCAACCAGGCCGAACAGAAAATACGCCGCCAACGCCGCAAAAAACGCATTCAGGACTTGCAGCACGTAGAGCGCGCGAATCGTCCGTCCCAGCGCCTGGTAAACATACCAACCTATAGGAGAATAGAGAAGATGGTTAGGATGCAGTAGAGACTTTACGTTAGCGGCACTTTCAATATCGAAGGCAAAGGTTATTCCGTCCCAATAATAGTTGCGGGTTGGGAGCGCCAGGTAGACCAGAAGGGTAGCCAGCGCTACAGCAATCTGAATCCGGGATTTCGTTCCGGATGTCGACAGCTCCACTAGATTCCCTCTGAGGGACTCAACAGCGCTATTCCGTTTCGACTCATTTCGAATATTCCCATTTAGGCGACGTGTCAGGCCTACGGCTGCGAATCGCGGCACGCCGAAAAGCCGCAGGGAAGATGCGAGCCAACATTTATCAGTCCAGCGTGTTGAAGCGCAGCACACTGGCGTTGATTCACCTTTAGGGACCACGAGGTTTGGCCATCGTATGAAATCGGAATCGAATACTCGGCGAAGCCGCCGCATAGGCATATCTCTTCCTGCCAACGGAAGTCCCTCTGGGGCCTCGACCTCACGGGCAGCATGTTGAGAACAGAGATTAGGAGTAACAAACTTGCGAGCACTTTGATGTCGCGTCGCTCGCTCTCTGCCAGCACCGAGACAAGAAACCAAGAGACAAGAACAAACGGGAGGAAAAAATAGCGAGGTGCGCCAAACCGCGTCTGCAAAAGCGACAGGTCTACCCGCCTTGCAATTAGGTAAATGGCACCGCCCCACAAGCCAAGCAGGCTAACATATCGCGGCCGTCTTGAGAGAAATGGAACCGTCATAAACAGGAAAACAATAAAAGCTCCGGTCGCGAACCAGACAAGATTGTTCGTTGTTCGGTCGAAGTTTCCTGCTAGGTATCCGCCAAGGAATTTGGGCATGACATAGCGCAAGCTGCGCTCATCGATCTTTCCTGAAGACAAATTACCAGCGGAATGTAACAGCGCGAACGCCTGGAGTGAACAGCAGAATAGTGCGAGCGCAGCTATGATCGTCTCTTGTCGTTTGGTCCGAAAAATCGCCGCCCTACCGACCAAGAATGGTGCAACAAGAAAGATTATCGGAGAGGATAGGCCGCCCAGCAGAACAAAGCACATTCTCAGCTTGAGGTCTGTTGACTTTTCATCCCACAGCACGGTTAGGAATAGCAGCAGGCTTGCCCACCAGAACGAGTAGAGAGGAATTCCGAATACCTCTGGATCCGTGGGGACGAGCAATGTGGCGACGCCAAGCAATGTCCCCCATTTGAGCCAGGTCGGGCAGACTGCTATGGCAAGGCAAACACCCACAATGAAACCCCAGGTGATAATTGTACTAACAGCCGGATAGTAGATCCCACTAATTCCAAGTGAGATCGCTGAGATTAGTTTTGGTACGAGGATTAAATAACCGTTAACTGGATAAAACAAAGATTTGAGACCATGATCGAGTAATGCCGGTAGTACCTGAGTGCCATCCTCGTCCCAAACCTGCGGGTGAAGCAACTGGACCGATCGCCGCATATACAAAAGGGAAAAAAACAACGCGACGAGAAGCAGATATCGAACTGTAGGCTCCTGAAAGGCTCGGCGACGAAACTTACTAAGCTTTGAGACACGCTGCGCTATCGACACAGAAAGCCTTTCTTTTCGACCGTCAACGAACTGCCGAGTGATCGCAAAGACGGACGCCGGTTTGTGGAACACATATTCACGTGAAACCACTAGCTCGATTGTGGCTGCCCTGTCAGGAACTCAACAGCACTATTCCGGTTCGACTATGACCTAAGGTACGGGGTCCGATCTGCCTTGCGAAAGTGCAAGAGGTTGAATGCAGGACCCCTGCCGTGGTCAGGCACTAATATAATCTTTGCAAGCGCTTGATACTGCCGAAGGTGCCCACATTGGTGAGGCTGAACGAGAATCGATAGGCGTTTTCATTGCGGACGGCTCCGAGGGCCCAGCGTTGAAATTGGAAGGCGACGCCGCAACAGTCCCAGTTGTAGTTGGTCTGAATGGTGGCAGCTTGAATATATTCCAGCCGGGAATCTACACCCACACTGGCGGCACCGCTAAATCCAGGCTTGGTCATGCCGCCATAGATCACCCCTAAACGCCATTGGTTAAAGAATTGCTGCGTCTCTACTCCGTTGACCAGGGCAACTTCACCCGGGGCGTCCAAGTAGGTCTGTCCCGCATTCAGATACCACCACTTCCAACGATAGCCGACAAAAGCGGTGCTCGAGTTCAGCTGGTGCAAGACGGGGTCATAGTCCACCGACCACTGAAAGTCGGCGTTGCCGGATTGAGCTCGGAGCCGGGAGATGATTGGGGAGAACAATCGTGGCTCGGTAAGGAAGGCGATGCCGGTGAAATCCACGGTGGTATCGAACACATTGCGCTGCCCCGGCACCAGTGCCCCGCCGAAGTTGGTGTTCATGAAGTATTTCTGCGCGAGCTCCCAGCTCAGGACGTTGCCGGCCGGGCCCGACTCGTCTTTGCAGGCCGCCGCCTGCGCCGCCTCGTAGTCCTTGCGGGCGGGATTCTCCGATGGCGATGAAGGCTCGCGCGGTTGATAGCACTTGGACTTCAGGGTTGTTTTCTTGGCATAAAGCCGGTTGATGACCCCGTACTCCACTTCGTTGGTGTCCACCAGAATGTCGCGGTAGTCGAAGCGAAGAATCTGGCTGAAGTCGTCGATGCCCGTCTGGTAACGGTAGATCATGAAGGGTTCAACCGTGTGCTTGAGCACGCGGCCGAAGGGCTTACGGTCGAAAATTCTGGAGAGAGTTGGCGGACGGACCTCCAGAGAAGCATTGGCAACATTGCGATTAATGGGATCGTGGACGGCCGTGCCGATGAGGGCTGGGTTGGAACTCGGTTCCAGCCGCTCCGAGTAGTAGGTTTCGCGCGCCCCTACCTGAGGGCGGATGGTCCAGCCGCGAAACAGCTTGGGCCAGGCAATATAGGGCGCGGCGTCAGCCCGTCCTACGATGGGGGCGGTTGAGAACCCGATTTCGCTGCGATTCACTCCCCCGATCTCCGCATTATAGGAATACACGAAGCCCGACCTGCTGAAGGGACGTTCGGCCGTGGAAAAGTCCACGCTAGGCGCATGCACAATGCTTATGTAATCGTTAGGTGCTGTGCTCTCATAGTTTTGGTAACGCGAAGCTATCACACCGAAAGAGTAGCCGTCCCAGTTCTTCACTACAAACCCATTGGAGCGGACCTCGGAATTGATGGCCTCGGTAAAGCCTTCGGCGAAGGCCAGACGAAATAAATAAGACGAGAGAAGGTCGATGTTGAGCACACCCAGAAAGCCGTTGGGCAGAGGCCTGAATCCGTAAGCCTTGAACTCTTCGCCGCCCTGGTTCTGCCCGGTTTGCGGATTACCCTTGTTGTCCTGTACACCGGTAAATTGGGCCTGGAAGGCGGAGCCAAAGCCGATCCAGCGAAAATTTCCGTATTCCGCCGGGCCACGTGCGCTGTAGATAGAAGCGCCAATGGTTGCGTCGGCGTTGCGGCTGATCACCCAATAGAAAGCATCTCCCAGGACGGTGCCACGGGTGTTGGACTCTCCCGCAACCGGGATCAGGAAACCGCTCTTTCGCCCAAGATTCTCGGCCGGATGTTCGACAAAAGGAAAATAAAAGACCGGAATTCCATGAAGTTTCATGGTCGCGTGGTGCATCTTCGCCTCGGCGCCAATTTCAACATCCGCAACCTTGGAGTCGAGTTGCCACTTGGGATTGGGCAACTGGCATGAGGTGATGAATCCGTAGTACACGCGATAGTGGTCTGGTTCCAGCCGCTCCACAACCTTTCCGGTGAAGAAAAACGGAGTGGACGAGGTCAGAAACATCATGTGGTTCTTGACCTTGGCGCCGGTGGAGCCGGTAGCGTCGTAAAACGTACCGCTATCACGGCTGATGTTGTAGCTGGCCCGGCTGCCGACGATATGCTCATTGTGCGGACCGCCATCGAATACCACATGCCCGATGGCCGTCACCTGACCGCTGGTGGAGTCGTACGTCGCCTGGTCGCAATGCAGGGTGTTGATGCTGAAACGAATCTCCACGTGCCCGCGGACTGAGTAAATGTCCTGGTTCTTCTCTTGTTCGTCGGCGCGAATCAGCACTTCGTTGCGTGCGGGGCCAGCGTTGATCGCCGGTCGCGGCGGCCCCTGTTCCTGGGGGCTGGTTTCCTGAAGTTCCTGCTCAATAATCTGCTCGGTCTCGGTGTCTTCCTGGCCGGTATCGGTCCTTACCGTGACTTGCGGCTTTGCGGCCGGCTGCGGCTGCGCCGGCGCGGCCGGCGGCCCGGAGTTGGAAACCGCCGGCGGGTTCGCAGGTTGGCCTGAATTTTGCTGCTGTCCCGCAGCAGGCAACTGGCTGGTTACTACGCCGGGCCGCAGAAACAGGTGACACCACAACAGCGCCGTGATAATCAATCGAGTGCGAGAAGTCATCGATAGGCGGGCGTCCCTTTGCCAGTTTGTTCTGAGGAAGCGGAACCTTGCAACTTAGCACGTCGGATGAACACAGGCAAAACCTGTGGCGATGCCGGTTGATGACGCGCAGGACCGATGTTGTTCTAAACCCGCCTGGCGCTTGAGGGTTGCGTTCCGCGGGCGCGAGCTGAATCGCCTCGCGATGCAACTGTTTTCTCATTCAACTCGATACTGCGACGCGTTCCCTTATGTTTCGACAGAAAACCGGAATAGTTACACCACGACATGACTGAACAGCAAGCCTTGCCCTCCGATCCCGCCGCCGATACCGGGCAGCCGCCTGATGATCTCTGGCGCACCGAGATCCATGCGCGCGTCGCGGGCTATCGCCACCGCAGTGGGCGGCGCGTCATGGGAGCTTTCAGCATGCGCTTCCCTTTTCCTCCCGGCGAAGCGGAGGAAACTCAGCCGATGCCGGAGAGTGAGGTAGTCGAAGCTGGTGCGGTGAATTCGGAAGCCGAAGACGGGTGCGCTGTCTCTGTTTCCGTGGCTGGACTTGCGGAGACGCTGGAGCCGGTTCCCGTGTCGGCCCTCGCTACGGCGGTCGCCAACGAACAGCCTGAAACTGTAACGGCTGGTGCCGTTGAATTGCCTGACGCAGATTCCTGCCTCGCTGACATTGCAGCGGAACCGGACCCAGTGCCGTCTCCAGTTCCGGATGCCCGGCCGCACGGCAGGCGAAAAGTCATCGCGTTTCCGCGACCCGCTTCCGCCCCGCCGGAGACCCGTCACCGTTTGGCCGATCCCGTCGTTCCGGAGCAACTGCGCATTCTGGACGTGCCGGAGGAATTGGAGGCGTTTCCCACTGCGCGGTTGCTGGACGGACTGGAGTTGCCACTAAGCGCCCAGCAGGCTGCGGTTGCGCCGACCGATCACATCGAGCTGCCGTTTCGAGCGGTGGGTCTGTCGCGGCGTGTCTACGCCGGCCTCATCGACTGCGCGGCGGTTGCCGCAGCCGCGGGAGTTTTCGCCGCTGTCAGTTACAAGATGCTTCCTAAGCTCGCCCTGAGCAAACCTGTCCTGATGGCCGCAGCCGCGATACCCATACTCCTGTGGGTGGCCTATCAGTATGTCTTCACGATGTATGGCTGCGGCACTCCGGGAATGCGGATGTTGGGTATGCGCCTGCGCACCTTCAAGGGAGGGCGCCTGAGCTGGCGCCATCGTCGCAGCCGCGCCATCGGGCTGTATTTTTCGACCGCATCGCTCATGATGGGCCTGTTGTGGGCGCTGGTGGACGTGGACTCCCTGTGCTGGCACGACCGCATCAGCCGCACCTATCTCACCAAACGAGAGTAAACCGGCTTCGGACGGGCCGCAGACCGGAAGCCAAGAAGGTCCTCTACTGACAACTCCCGGCCCAGCGACTACATTCAAGCGCGTCCCACCAACGTGGCACGGACGACGCCACGACGCATCGGTAATAGCGATACACTAGTGTTCTCCTTCTGCAAGTCGTGGGTTGGAGGACCTGCCCGAAGACTCGGGAACACTTATGCCTTCAATGTCGTCGCCGTCTGACAGCCTCCAGCGGCCCGCAATCAAAGTCTTCGTCGCCACCTCGGTGATGCTGACCTTCATCTCCTTCTGGCGGGCGTCGGCCATCGTGCTCTCCGATCTGGCGTCGTCCGCGTATTACGTGGGCGGCGATGCCGAGAAGGTCATCGGCAAAAGCGCTCCCTGGTTCGTGCTGGCGGTCATGCTGTTCAGCTATGCCGTGCGCTCCGTCTACATCGAGTCGAGCTCGATGTTCGTGCGCGGCGGCGTCTATCGTGTGGTCAAAGAGGCGATGGGCGGCAACCTGGCCAAGCTCTCGGTCTCCGCGCTGCTGTTCGATTACGTGCTCACGGGCCCCATCAGCGCGGTGTCGGCCGGCTTGTACCTGTCCGGATTTCTGACCGACACCTTCCATCACCTCGGTTACAACGTTACCGTTCCCGACAACCTCTTTGCGGCTGTGTTCGCAATCATCGTCACCCTCTACTTCTGGTGGAAGAACACCCAGGGCATTCACGAATCCAGCGAGCGGGCGTTGCAGATCATGAAGATCACCACCGTCATGGTGGTCGTTCTGATCATCTGGTGCCTGATTACGCTGTTGAAGCATCCTTCGCCATTGCCGCCGTTGCCGTCTGCCGGCACCATGCATCACGACAAAGAATCGCTGGGCTGGCTGTTCCACACCTGGGCGGCGCGCATCCCCTTGATCATGTTGCTGGTCGGCTTTGGCCATTCCGTGCTAGCCATGAGCGGCGAGGAATCGCTGGCCCAGATCAATCGCGAGATCGAGCATCCCAAGCTGAAGAACCTGGAAAAAACCGGGCTGGTCATCTTTCTCTACAGCCTGCTTTTCACCTCGCTGGTTTCGTTTTTCGCGGTGATGATCATTCCTGACGGGGTACGGCACGATTATTTTGCCAACCTGATCAGCGGGCTGGCCATGAATGTGGTCGGTCCTTACAGCCTGAAGCTGGTGTTTCAGGCATTCGTCGTCATCGTCGGCGTACTGATTCTGTCGGGCGCGGTGAACACTGCCATCGTGGGCGCCAATGGCGTGCTCAACCGCATGAGCGAAGACGGCGTGTTGACCCCCGGCTTCCGCAAACCGCATCCCAAGTTTGGCACCAGCTACCGCATCATCAACCTGATTGTCGGCTTGCAGATCCTGACCATCGTAGCCAGCCGCGGTAACGTCTATCTGCTGGCTTCGCTGTATGCCTTCGGCGTCATCTGGAGCTTCGCCTTCAAGTCGCTGGCCGTGGTGGTGCTGCGCTACACCGAGCCGGAAAACCGGGTATGGAAGGTCCCGGGAAATTTCCATATCGGCGGGGTAGAGATTCCGCTTGGGTTGGCACTCATCTCGCTGGTGCTCTTCTCCACCGCCGTCGTCAACCTCTTCACCAAGGAGTTGGCAACCATCTCCGGCGTGGCCTTTAGTCTTGCCTTCTTTGCGATCTTCACCATCTCCGAGCGCATCACCGCCAAACAGCACGCGCACTCGGAATCAGGTTTCGACCAGTTCAACATCGCCCAGAATGCCGAGCTCAGTGCCGCCGCCATGGAAGTGCGCCCGGGCAACATTCTGGTCGCGGTGCGCGACCCCCACAACTTGTACTACCTGCGAAAAGTGCTGGCCAAGACCGACACCACCAAGACCGACGTGGTGGTCATGACCTCGCGCGTCTATCTGCGGGAAGATTCGTTCGGCGGCGGCGAGATGGTGGACAGTTCGGAGGTCTTCAGGAAGTACGAGCAGGAACTGTTCTCCGCCGTAGTCTCGGTTGCCGAAAAAGAAGGCAAGCACGTTTCTCTTCTGGTGGTGCCCACCAACGACATCTTCGAAAGCATTGTGGCCACGGCGCAGCGCCTGTATTCGTCGGTGATTGTTTGCGGACAATCGAACAAGCTCACCGCCGATGAGCAGGGTAAGCTTACCGGCGACGCCTGGGAGCGCTTGCCGGAACCGCGTCCGCGATTGCGCCTGGTGGTCTTCGATCCCGCCGGGGCCAAGCATGAATACATGCTGGGGCCGCACACCCCGCGCATGCGCCAGGAGGACGTAGACCTGTTGCACGGCTTATGGAAAGAGCTGACCACCGATCCGCACTATCGCAACCTCCATCATTTCCACGTTCTGAATGTGGCTTTGCAGGAGATGGCGTCGCGCATGCACGACGAGGGACGGCGGGAAGAAGTGTTGAAGGACATCTCCGACGAGATGGGCCGCCAGAGCGGCGAGCCGATTATCGACGACGATACATTAACGACGCCGCCAACGTAGTCGGTTTGCCCCACCCAATTCTGAAACCGCTCCAGACTGCTCTATGAGGTTCACGCAAACATGAAAGCCGTTCTCGTCACTCGCGCTGGTGGTCCGGAAGTACTGGAAGTCCGTGACGTTCCCGACCCGCAGCCCGCTCCCGGCGAAGTCATCGTTCGCGTCGAAGCCGTCGGCATCAACTTCGCCGATACCATGACGACGCGCGGCAGCTACGGCGGCATGCCGCCTCCTCCGTTTATCTCGGGACGCGAATTTGCCGGGGTGGTCGAAGGCACGGGCGAGCGCGTCATGGGCTACATGCAATGGGGTGCCGCTGCCCAGAAGATCGCCATGAAGCCGCACCTGCTGTGGCCGCAGCCCAAGGGTTGGACTTCGGCGCAGTCGGCGGCGTTTCCGGTGAATTTTCTTACTGCATATCTCGCGTACTGGAAGGCCGGTCTCACCAGTGATGCGATGGAACCGAATCGCTGGGCTGACGGCCATCAGCGCCGCGTGCTCATTCATGCCGCCGCCGGAGGTGTTGGAACGGCTGCCATCGAGATCGGCAAGTTGCTCGGGATCGAGACCTACGGCACCTCGTCGTCCGACGAGAAGCTTGCGCGAGTGAAGCAGCTCGGACTGGACCACGGGATCAACTATCGCGAAGTGGATTACGAGCAGCGCGTGAAGGAGCTGACCAACGGCCAGGGAGTGGATGCGGTCTTCGAGATGCTGGGCGGCGAGCACGCTACGAAGAGCCTGCGCTGCTGCCGGGCTTTTGGCCGCGTAATCATTTACGGCACCGCGACCGGCCAGCCGCACCAGCTTGATGCCGGAGTGATGATGGCGCGGAGTCTGAGCGCGCACGGCCTGTGGCTCAGCGTGCTGGCCAAAGATCGTGAGCTTATCGACCGAACTCTTCAGGCCATGCAACCCTGGATCGAGCAAGGGAAACTGCATCCTGAGATTGGGCACACGTTGCCCATGGATCAGGCCGGCGAGGCGCATCGATTGCTGTTGCAGCGCGCCAACTACGGCAAGATCGTGCTGCTGATCGGGTAGGTGTCAGCTGTCAGCTCTCAGCAATTGCCATCGGGGTTTGAGCCCGCAGGGCGGTAGTTGTGTTAGCCGTGGGCGTTAGCCCGCAGGCGGCGCGCGTTGGGAGCACTCGAGTCCCTTCAGGGACGGCACCAACGCTGCGGCGTGTCGCCGCTCCGCGGCTGGATACGTCCGGCCTGACTGCTGACGACTGACGGTTGACGACTGACAGCTGATCGCTGACGACTGATTGCTGATTGCTGATTGCTGATTGCTGATGGCTGACGGCTGACGGCTGACGACTAACGGCTGATGGCTGACGGCTGACTGCTTCCCGCTTCCCGCTTCCCGCTACAATTACTTCCGTGGATGCGAAACCCTGGCTGGCGCTGATTGTGTTCTTTGCCATCTGCCTCGGCGCAGGCGGACTGGGCTCGTTCTACACCGCCGGCAGCGTGCGCGATTGGTACCCACGGCTGCGCAAGCCGGCGGGCACTCCGCCGAGCTGGGTCTTCGGGCCGGTCTGGACCACGCTCTACGTGCTGATGGCCATTTCGGCATGGCTGGTCTGGCGGCAATACGGACGCGGCGCGCTCCCGGCATTGCTGATTTTTTTCGCCCAACTGGCGTTGAATGTCGCCTGGTCGGGGATATTCTTCGGCTCACGAATGCCTGGCATCGCCTTTGCCGAAATCCTGCTCCTGTGGTTCGCCATCGCCTTCAATATTCTCGTCTTTTATGGGTTGCTTCCGGTGGCGGCGCTGCTGCTTGTCCCGTATCTCTTGTGGGTGAGTTACGCGGCCTATTTGAACTTCGGCATCTGGCGGCTGAACCGCACGTGAGATTCCCCTGCCGGCCAAGTTGCTCGGTTTGCTGCCCCCATTTACGATAGCCTCGGCGATGCCTCAGTCCAAGCAGGTCTTTTTTGATCCCGACCGTAAACGCTGGCGCCGTTTACGGCTCATCATCGATGGCAGCGTTATCCTTGTTACTCTCCTGCTGGTTCTATTTGTTCTCTCGGTCCTGCGGGGATCGTCAGTTCCCGGCGTCGCGCTGCCCGAAGTCAAAAAGCCATATCACGCGCTGAAGCCCGACCAGAAGCGCAAGCCGCCCCGCCGCGTGAACACGCATCGCAAAACCAAGCAGCCTGCCTCACAAGTGGTCCTGAATTCCGACGAAGGAATTCGCGGCGCGTTTTATGTGCAGTGGGACGCCGCCAGCTTCGCCTCGCTGAAAGAGTACTATCCACAAATTGACTTACTCTTTCCCGAGTGGTTGCACGTGCTCACCGACGATGGCCGTCTCCAGGCCGTCACCGAAATGAACACCTTGTACGACGTGATGGACGAAACCGGGAAGGCGCACCTCGTCGACGAAAAGGTGATGGCATACCTCAAGAGTGAGAAGGCGCAGACTGAAGTTTTTCCGCTGGTCAACAACTTCGATCCCGTCGTGAATAAGTGGAATCCCGATCTGACCGCGAAGTTCATGGCCGATCCAGCGGCGCGGCAGCGCTTCCGGCACGAGCTGATGACGTTTCTCGCCACCGATCAATACAAGGGCATCACGCTCGATATCGAGGCGTATCCGGAAAGCTCGCGCGACGATTACCGCCAGCTTGTGCAGGAGCTATCTTCCGATCTTCACGATCAGGGAATGAAGCTGTATATCGCGGTGCCGGTGAATGACCGCGACTTCGACTATTCCAACATCGCGCAGCTGTCCGACGGCCTCATCCTGATGAACTACGACCAGCATTATCCCGGAGGCGATCCCGGGGCGGTTGCCGGTCAGGACTGGTTCGTCAAGAACATGCAGGACGCGTTGAAGGTCATTCCCAAACAGAAGATCATCTGCGCGGTTGCCAACTATGGCTACGACTGGGCCATGAAGAAGGACCAGAAGAAAGGAACGCCGCCCGAGAGTATCCACAATGTGTCGGCGCAGGAGGCCTGGCTGGAGGCTGCGGAGTCTGAAACCGATATCAACTTCGACGACGACGCCATGAATCCACATTTCGCCTATCTTGACGACAACAACATTCGTCATGATGTCTGGTTTCTGGATGGTGTCACCGCGCTGAACCAGATGCGCGCCGCGCATGCGCTGGGTATTGATTCTTTCGCGCTCTGGCGTCTGGGATCGGAAGACCGCTCGCTGTGGGCAGTGTGGGACAAACCGTTCGAGGCCGCCGCGACCACCAAGCTGGACATCGTTCCGCCCGGCCAGGACGTGGACATCGAAGGCTCGGGCGAGATCCTTCGTATTCAATCGCGGCCCGCGGCCGGTGAGCGCCGCATAACCGTCGATCCCAACAGCAATCTGGTGAGCGACGAAATCTTCAAGACTCTGCCTTCGCCCTATGTGGTCGATATGTACGGCGGAACGCAGGAGAAGAAAGTAGCGATCACCTTCGACGACGGCCCCGATCCCGAATGGACGCCGAAGGTCCTGGATGTACTGAAAGAAAAGAACGCCAAAGCCACATTCTTCCTGATCGGGGCGCAGGCGGAAAAATATCCCGGCATCGCCAAGCGCATTTTCAACGAAGGCCACGAGATCGGCAATCACACCTTCACCCATCCCGACATCAGCAACATCTCCAAGCGTTATTTCGAGGTTGAGCTGAACCTTACCGAGCGTCTCTTCGAAGGCAAGCTGGGCGTAAAGCCGATATTGTTCCGGCCACCCTATGCCATCGATGAAGCGCCGGACACCGCCGACCAGGTCCGCCCGCTGGAGCTGGCGCAGGACCTCGGCTACATCACGGTAGGCGAGAAGATCGATCCCAACGACTGGCGCGACAATCCGCGGCCCACGGCACAGGAAATTGCGGACGAGGTGATGAAAAATCTGCCGCCGTGCGCACCCAATAACATGGTGCGCTGCGGCAACGTCATCCTGCTGCACGACGGCGGGGGCGACCGCAGCCAGACCGTGCTCGCGTTGGGCATGATCCTCGATCGGCTGAAAGAGCGCGGCTATCAGGTTGTGCCCGTCTCGGAGTTGATGGGCAAGACCCGCGCCGACGTCATGCCTCCCATTTCCACTAATGAACGCTGGGCAGCCTGGGTCGATAGTCTGAACTTCTCACTCTTCGGCCTGGTGCAATCGTTCATCATCTTCGTCTTCTTCGTAGGCGACGTGCTGATGAGCGGGCGCTTGATTTTGGTCGGCGTGCTCGCGATTTACGATCGCTGCCGGCACCGTACGGACGATCCGAATTACCGTCCCGCTGTCGCCGTGCTCGTCCCGGCTTACAACGAAGAGAAGGTCATCGAACGCACGGTGCGCTCGGTGCTGGAATCCGATTACCCCAAGCTGCACGTCATCGTTATTGACGATGGATCGCAGGACGCGACGCTGGAAGTCACACGTACCGCATTCGCAAAGGAGATTGCTGCCGGGCGCGTCACCGTGTTGACCAAGGCTAATTCGGGCAAAGCCGATGCACTCGACTTCGGCCTGGAGCAAGTCACGGAAGAAGTGTTCATCGGCATCGACGCCGATACCATCATCGCTCCCGACGCGATTTCGAAACTCGTCCCGCACTTCAGCAATCCTAAAGTGGGAGCCATGGCCGGCAATGCCAAAGTCGGCAACCGCGTCAACCTGTGGACGCGCTGGCAGGCGCTGGAATACATCACCAGCCAGAACTTCGAGCGCCGCGCGCTGAACACGTTGAATGCCGTCAGCGTGGTTCCGGGCGCAATCGGCGCGTGGCGCACGTCTGCCGTCCGCGCCGCTGGAGGCTATCAGCGCGACACCGTCGCCGAAGACGCCGATCTGACGATGGCCCTCCTGCAAGATGGTTATTGGGTGAACTATGAGGACCGCGCGCTAGCTTACACAGAAGCTCCCACGACGGCCAATGGCCTGATGCGGCAACGCTTCCGCTGGTCTTTCGGCATCATGCAGGCGGTGTGGAAGCATCGCGGCGCGGTAAAGCAGAAAGGCGCTCTGGGCTGGGTTGCCATTCCGAACATGGTGATCTTCCAAATCCTGCTCCCGTTGGTCTCGCCCTTCATCGACATTATGTTCGTCGTAGGCACCGCCACCTACTTCGTGGACAAGTACCGCCATCCCGAGTCGGCGAGCCCAGCCGACTTCCACAAGCTGGTGCTGTACTTCGCGCTCTTCATGGTGATCGACTTCATCGCTTCCAGCATCGCCTTCACTCTGGAGCGGCAGCAGCCCGGCGGCAAGCGCGACTTCCTTTTGCTGGCCCACGTCTGGTTGCAGCGCTTCGCCTATCGCCAGTTGTTCTCGCTGGTGCTCATCAAGACGCTGAAGCGCGCCATGGAAGGCCGCGGCTTTGCCTGGGACAAGCTGGAGCGCACGGCCAGCGTGCGGCAGCCGGTGGTGATTCCGCGCGAAAGGCGGGCGCAATGAGTCCCTTACCCCATCGCGCCAACGGCGGGCGCGCCGGGGGCCCCGGCCCCGCTCCCAAGCCCGCGCTCGATATGAGCGTCAGCATCGCCGGCATTGCGTTCAAGAATCCCATCCTCGCCGCCAGCGGCAGTTTTGGATACGGCGTGGAATTCGAGGACGTTGTCACCCTCAGCCGCCTGGGAGGCTTCGTCACCAAGGGTCTGTCGCGCGAACCGATGGCGGGTAATCCTCCGCCGCGCCTGTTTGAGACCGCCGCGGGAATGCTGAATGCCATCGGGTTGCAGAACATCGGCGCGCGCGCCTTCCTGGAGGAGAAGCTGCCGCTGCTGCGCAAGATCGATAACATTACTTTTCTGTGCAACGTTTTTGGCCACTCACAGGATGAATATGAAGACGTCGTCCGCATTCTGAACGACGGCGAAGGCATCGCCGGCTATGAACTGAACGTCTCCTGCCCAAACACCAAGTGCGGCGGCATCGCGTTTGGCAGCGATCCGCTGATGTTGTCGGAAGTGGTCAGTGCGGTGAAGAAAATTGCCACGCGTCCGCTCATTGTGAAGCTCTCGCCCAACGTCACCAGCATTCCCCAGATGGCGCGCGCCGCCGAAGAAGCGGGCGCCGACGCGATTTCCCTGGTGAACACCTTTGTTGCGATGGCCATCGATGCGGAGACGCGCAAGCCGCGCATCTCGAATATCACCGCAGGGTTGTCTGGCCCCGCCATCAAACCGATTGCCGTGCGCATGGTATGGGAAGCGGCAAAGGCGGTGAAGATTCCCGTCATTGGACTGGGCGGCATCAGCACCGCGGAAGATGTGATCGAGTTCCTGCTCGCCGGCGCCAGCGCCATTGAAGTCGGGACGGTAAATTTCTGGGACCCCTGTGCGTGCGAGACCCTGGTCGATTCGCTGGAGAAATGGTGCCTGGAACATCGCGTGGAGAAGATCAGCGACTTGACGGGAGCACTGGAGGTTTAGGAGTTCGAGCGGCAGGTTCCTGGTAGAGTTGGCCTTCAGGCCAGCGTCCAAGCTGTTCTCTCATCCTGAGCCGGCGGCACGAGGCCTTCCTCGACTTTCTTAGGCAGCCCACTCAAGCCGTGCTCGCGGCATTCCCTTCTTGCAGCTTCTTGACGCTGGTCACCAGGTCGGAATCCACCGGCAGTATGGCCGCCGTGTGGGTGATGGTGAAGAGTCGTTGTGCCTGCGGATTGGCCCCGGCGATGCGGAAGTGGCCTCCGCGCTCTCCCATCTCTCCGAAGCTACGCATAATGATGCCCAGCCCCGCGCTGTCCACAAACTCCACATGGGTCAGGTCTAATATCAGTTTGCGCGAACCCTGCTGGATCAGCGACTGAATCAGCGCCTCGGTCTCGCCCAGCCGCGTTCCCATCGTAAAGCGGCCCGCACACGAGATTCCGGTTATGTCCGGCTCGAATTGGAAGACTTCAGTCTCCAGCATCATGACAATCTGCTTCCTGGGGATAGAGTGCCATCCACCGTATCACGCGCCGGGTCAAGTGGCACAGCGGAATTGCCAAAACCTGCTTCGCTTTCCGACTCCTGTAGGTTGCACCTTGCGCTTGTAGAAATCGCCCGATACGCACTATGCTGTTTGAATCCGTGGTGCGTCCCGCGCCGCGTGTTCCCGCCAAGGAGAGTTCTTATGTCACGGTCTTCCTGGGTCCTGCCAATTCAGATCGCCGGCTTCATCGTTCTCACATTGCTCCTGACGTGCGCTGCCGTTGCGCAGAATTATGTTGCTCCCAGCATGCCCGTGGTCGGCTCGCCAAACACAGTTACCGCGAACGCGCCGGTACCGCGGCCCTCGACTACGCCGTGTACCGTGACCCTGTTCCAGAACTTCGATTTCGACGATTTTAGTCCCCGCTCTTTCAGCTACACGCCGCCCTCGCAATGTCCGGGACCATGGGCCGCAGTGGTGTTTGAAGCGGACTGGTCGGTCGATCCCGGCGTGCAATACGATCGCACCACCAACATCTGGCTGGGCGGCAATGTGATCTTTTTCGGCACCACGGCCGAGCCCTCGTCGAACTTCACGCGCACCTGGCATACGGAAAGCAATCTGACCGAACTTGGCCCGTTGTTCGCCGTTCCGCAGCAGGGCACCGCCATTCTCTTTAACCTGGTCAACAACGAGTACACCAGCCACTACCATGGCAGCGCCTATCTACAGTTCTATCCCCTGGCGCAGGGTCAGAATCCGCCGCCGGAGGCGAATGTTGTGCTGCCGCTGTCGGCTGGCCCCACCGGCGGAACGGTCGCGTTGAATTCGTCCACCGACCAGCTCACCGGGACCTTCACCCTGCCGACCAATGTCGAGGCCGCCTATCTTGAAGTCTTCGCCCAGAGCCAGTCGGACGATGAGTTCTGGTACGTTTGCGCTCCCAACAATCTGGCCGGCGAGTTAGACACCTGCGGCAATACTGGTTTCCGCGAAGCCGAAGTCAGCATCGACGGGACACCGGCCGGTGTTTCACCGGTTTATCCCTGGATATTTACCGGCGGCATCGACCCCTTCCTGTGGCAGCCGATTCCCGGCGTTCATACCCTCAACTTCGAGCCCTATCGTGTCGACCTCACTCCCTTTGCCAGCGTGTTGAGCAATGGCCAGCAGCACACGGTTGCGGTCAGCGTCTACAACGCCGATCAATATTTCTCGGCGACCGCAAATCTGCTGCTGTATCAGGACCTGAATTCCAACCAGGTGACGGGCATGGTTACCACCAACACCATCGGCCAGCCCGATCCGGTGGTGAACGAGAACATCATCAGTAATGGCAATTACGCCGCCGGGCCACTGGCCATCAACTCCACCCGCGGCTTCACCGTGGAAGGCTACGTCCAGACCTCGCATGGCATGGTGGATACCAAAGTCGTGCAGAGCATCGATTTCAACAATGGGCAGAGTTATTACGTCCCAACGAGTGGCCTGGTCGACAACCAATTCGTAGGACTGATCACGAATATCTCTTCCGCCACAACCACTACGGCGGGCAGCGACATCACTACGAACGCCACGCAGTATGGATGGCTGCTGGGACTCAACTACGCCTACACTGCCAATTCCAATGGCTCCTATGTGCAGGCCACCCAGATCAACCAGAGTTTCAGCAAAGACGTGATGGTGGAGTTGAATGGCAACCCGACCTATTCCAGCAGCTTGCTGGACAAAGTCTCCCCTACCGATACGCTGTCGGTACAGGCTAACGGCAATTACTCCACCAGCAACCAGAACAACGCGGAGACCTATCAGTACTCGAACTCCAACGGAGCCTGCTGGAACGAGACCATCACCGCAGCGGCGGGAGATGTGACCTCGGTGCAGGGCGGAAGCTGCGCCCGAGGGCACAAGGCAAAGTAGGGCAAGAAGACGTCGTCCGAGATTTGCCGCCACCGGCCGCGCCAGCAGTGTGATACGGCATCGTTTTTTCCGGGCAGTATTGCGCGACTGGTGAAGTGCCCGATTGCCGCGCGAGGCCTTGCGCCCGCATGGCCGAGCAGAGCGCCGGAGGCGCGACACAGGTTAGCCCAGCCGTTCACGGCTGGGTCAGCCCGAAAAGAAAGACACGAGTGACGTAGGCACAATCGGCATAAGGATTTGCGCTGGAACTCGCCGCTTTGTGTCAGGGCACGGCTTCAGCCGTGCCGAAAGCGCAATCGAAATGATCTGGGCTTTAGCCCCCGCGGTGACGGTCTCTCAGGGGCTAAAGCCCCGTTGGTTCAGGGCCCGCATACGGCACGACTGAAGTCGTGCCCTGACACAAACACTCCAAAGGCAACTTTTCAGCAGCCTGTGAAGTCGTCTCCTGACACAAGGCGCCCTACCTCCGGCGCTGTTTCTTGAACTCAGCTTCTGGGCTTTGTACCGACGGTGACAAAGTCTCCACGCGGGCTGAAGGCACTGTGTCGTAACCAGCAGAAGAAATTGGAGCGAGATAAACCACCCGAAAGCTGATCGAACCAGCCGCGAAGCGGCGACAGCGCAGTCAGCCCGGCGCGTGAGCGCCGGGTCAAGCGGAAAATCGAACTGAGCCGCGGAGCGGCGACACCACCCGCGACACAGTCTCTGAAGTCCTTGGTCGGGATGACAGATGGACGAAGAGCGCACAACGATTACATCCCGCATACGGCACGACTGAAGTCGTGCCCTGACACAAACACTCCAAAGGCAACTTTTCAGCAGCCTGTGAAGTCGTCTCCTGACACCAGGTGCCCTACCCCTGCACCAGCTCTTCCATCTCTTTTTCCCCAATCACCGCGACGCCCAGCTCGCGGGCCTTGTCGAGCTTGGAGCCGGCCTCGTCGCCGGCGACAACGTAATCTGTTTTCTTGCTGACCGAGCCCACAACTTTTCCGCCCGCATCTTCGATCAGCTTCCTGGCTTCGTCGCGGCTGTAACGCGGCAGCGTTCCCGTCAACACGAATGTCTTGCCAGCAAGGGCCGTTCCGCGCTCTTTCTTCTGGCCGGTGAACTTGAGGCCGGCTTTGCGCAGCCGTTCGACCAGCGCCACGTTTTTCGGCTCATCGAAGAATTCGCGGATCGCCGCCGACACGCGCGGCCCGATCTCGTTTACCTCTTGCAACTCTTCTTCGCTGGCGTTCATCAGCGCATCCATCGAGCCAAAGGCCTCAGCAAGAAATTGCGCCGTACGCTCCCCGACAAAGCGAATTCCCAGCCCATAGATCACGCGCTCCAGCGGTGCTTCTTTTGACTTCTTAATTTCGCTCAGAATGTTCTCTGCCGACTTCTTGCCCATGCGTTCGAGCGTGAGCAGGTTTTCTTCGGTCAGGTTGTAGATGTCAGCGACGTCTTTGACCATGCCGGTCTCGACCAGCTGATTGACCAGCGCGTCGCCCATGCCCTCGATGTTCATCACTCCGCGCGAGGCGAAGTGGCGGATTGTCTCGCGCAGTTTGGCCGGGCAGTTCGCGTTCACGCAGCGATGGTCGGCCTCGCCTTCGGCGCGGACGACGTGTCCACCGCACACCGGGCAACGCTCCGGCATGTGAAACTTCTTGTGGCCGCGCGGCTTGTCCTCCAGCACTTTGACGACTTTGGGAATCACATCGCCGCCGCGCTCGACCAGCACCCAATCGCCAATGCGGACGCCCAGGCGGTCGATCTCATCCATGTTGTGCAGGGTGGCGCGGGTGACGGTGGTACCGCCGATGGGGACGGGCTTCAACCAGGCGACCGGCGTCAGTTTTCCCGTCCGACCCACTTGGGGAACGATGTCTTCGATCTGCGTCTCAGCCGAGTGCGCGGCGTATTTGAAGGCGATGGCCCAGCGCGGCGCTTTGCCGGTGAAGCCCAGCTCCTGCTGGAGCGCGATGCGATCAACTTTTACCACGATGCCGTCGGTTTCGTAGGGGAGCGAGTCGCGCTCGGCTTCCCATTCGGAGATGAACTTCCACACCTCCTCGATGCTGTGTACGAGCCGGTGATTGGGATTCACCTTGAAGCCGGCGGTTTCGAGCGCCTTGAGCGCTGCGGAATGGCGATCGAAGATGGTGTGGCCGTCGACCAGCAGACCATAGGCGAAGAAATCGAGGCGACGCGAGGCGGTGATCCGCGGATCAAGTTGGCGGACGGTGCCGCCGGTGGCGTTGCGCGGATTGGCGAATTTGGGAAGGCCCTTCTGCTCCTGCTCGTCGTTCATGCGGGTGAAAGACGCGGTGGGAATCAGCAGTTCGCCACGCACTTCGAACGCGGGCGGCAGGCCTGCTTCCTTCAGATGTTTGGGCGAGATGTTGAGCGGAATGCTGCGGATGGTGCGGACGTTGGCGGTGACGTCCTCGCCTTCCGTGCCGTTGCCGCGGGTGATGCCCAGCGCCAGTTGTCCGGCGGCGAAGCGCAAGGCCATCGACATGCCGTCAAGCTTCAACTCGCAAACGTAATCCACCTTGGTCACTCCGGTGAGGTCGTGGATGCGGCGCTCCCAGTCGCGCAGCTCGGCCTCGCTGGTGGTTTTGGCGAGCGAGAGCATGGGAGTGGAATGGCGCACGCTGGCGAACTGGCCGCTGACCTGGCCGCCGACGCGCTGGGTGGGAGAGTCGGGCGTAATCAGCTCGGGGTGCTTGGATTCCAGCTCGATCAGCTCGTCCATCAGGCGATCGAATTCGGCGTCCGTGATCTCGGGCGAGTCGAGCACGTAATAGCGATGCTCGTGGTAGCGAATCTTGTCGCGCAGGGCGTCGAGCTTGCGCTGGAGGTCTTTGGCGGCGGGCATGAAGACATTATGCAGTGGCCAGTGGTCAGTGGCCAGTGGCCAGTAAAATCGGGAGGCGTGGGTTAGCGACGGGGGAGTCGAAGGACCGCTATAGCCGCAAGAAATCGTGTCGTCCCTGAAGGGACTCCGACATTCCCTTTCTAGTTTTCCCAGCACTCACGTGCTGGGCTACGATTGTTCCGCCCTGCGGGCTGAACAAGGCGAGCACAACGGACTCGCGTAGAATTGTAGAGTTGCCTCGAATGGAGCCTTAAGCTGACGGCTGACGGCTGACGGCTGACAGCTGAGAGCGAAGAGCCGATATCTGAAACTGACCACTGACCACTAGCCACTGACCACTGCCTTGAAACATCTCCTCAACAAATGGACCTTGCTGATTCTGGCGCTGCTGAAGCCGCTGGGCATTTGGGGTGTCGCCGGGTTTGCTGCCGTGGATGCGGCGTTCCTGGGTATGCCGCTGGACGCGATCGTTGCCGGCTACGCCTACGCCGATCCCAAGCGCTTCCTGCTCTATGCGGCGATGGCGGCCGCCGGGTCGGCGCTGGGCAGCATCGTGATCTACCTGATCGGCTATAAAGGCGGCGAGGTGCTGCTGGTGAAGCGCATCGGCGAAAAGCGCTTCAACAAGATCAAAGCTTCGTTCGAGCGCCACGAGTTTTGGGCGGTCATGTTCCCGGCCATGCTGCCCCCGCCTACGCCGTTTAAGTTGTTTGTCCTGTCGGCGGGCGTCGCCGAGATGAGGTTTACGCATTTCCTGGCGGCAATTTTCTTTGGCAGGCTGCTGCGCTTCTCGCTGATTTCGCTGATCGTGATCCGCTATGGTCCGCAGATCCTGGGCTTTGTGGGCAGCGCAGTGCACAACCATTTGCGATACGTAATTGCTGCGCTGGCAGTGGGAGCGCTGATTGGATGGTGGGTGTGGCGGCTGCGCCGGCAGCGCTCGCGGCGGACAATGGCGGCCAACTCCGAGTGAGTCCGCGGCGAGGGGAGAATTCAGGTAGAGCAACCCTGTCGCCGCTACGCGGCCCGGATTGACTTCACATTACCTATCCGGGACTTGCGCCCCCGGGCTCACTGCGCTGCCGCCGCTTTGCGGCTGATTTATTCCAGCTGCTTTCGCATCTGATAGGCGTCCAGCGAGTGGCTGGCGTAATAGTCGGGTATCGTGCGCAGGATCCGGTAGCCAAGCTTGCTATACAAGCGTATAGCAGCCTCGTTATCTACGGCAGTTTCCAGATAGACGTCGGCGCATCCCAGGGAGCGCAGGCGCGCTTCGCACGCGGTCATCAACTTAATTCCCAACCCGTAGCGACGAGCTTCCGGAAGAATGTCCAGGGTAAGAATGCGTCCGTATTTGCGCCGGATGGGATGAGCTACGACAAATCCGGCGACGCGATCCGCAAGGTTTCCGTTTGCGGAACCAGCCGTTCCGTCCAGCCCAGCCTCGTCCGGCTGAAGTTCCCCAACCAGCGTGATGGCATTGCGCTTTGTGATGAAGCCGCTCAGCTCCATCTGCGTGTAGGAGATGCCGGGAGGAAAGCAGCGCTGGTCGATCTCCCACAGGCGATCGAAGTCCGCGGAACGATAGTCGCGGATGCCGAAGGCCAGCCCTGCTGTATTGGTGGTGTTCAATCCCAAAGCGAAAGCTCTGCCACCATCATAAGCGGGCTGGCCGAAGGCGAAAAGTAGCGTCCTTTACTGGGTAATCGTCTTGACGTTGTCACCGACCTTGAAACCGGTGCCGGAGACCGGCGCTCCCACGGCGGAGATGTCATCCACGTCCGTCAGGCGAATCACGCCAACATCGGTGGTCATCTTGCGGATCACCTGGCCGGTGGAAGGATCTTTGATCTCCTTGGTGACGCGCTTCACGGTCAGCTGGTCGCCAACCTTCAGGCCGGCCTTGGCGCCGATGTTCAGCACGATCTGGCCGCCGTCCACCGACGCCACCACACCCTCGACGCTGATGGTACGGGCTACCAGCTTGGTGTTGTCGGCAACCAGTTCTGCGGTCATCTGGGTCACGGCCGAGTTGATGGCCTCACCGACGATCGTCTGCTGGAAGTCGCTGCTGCCAAAATCTACGCCGCCAGCACCAAATCCATGCCAATTACCGCCGCCGCCGCCTACCGAGGTGCTGTCACGCTGGGACTCGCCCTTGCCGGTGGCAACCCCCATGATCTCAGCCGTGTCAATGTTCACCAGCCGGGCATCGAGCACCACTACGGCCTTGCTCGTGTTTTTGCCGATGTGCATGCCGCCCAGGCCACCCCAGCCGCCGCCGGCTCCGCCCACGCCAGTGTGCTTGTTGTCGTTGCCGAACTGCGTGACGCTGCCCACCACGATGGCGTCAACTCCCAGCAGCTTGCCAATCTTGGCGGCCGAGTTGGGATCGGCGCGGTCGCTGTTGGAGAAGTTCTGCTCGGCGAGGATCTTGGCCATGGCCTGGCGCTCGATCACCGAATAGGTGCCGTCCTTCACCAGGTCGCGTACCAGCAGATCGGAGATGCCCTTGCCGATATCGACATTGCTGCCGAAGTAGGCCGCGGACGCCGTCTGCACGGTGGCATAGTCGAAATCGAAGATCGCGATGCGCTTCTTGCGGCCGGCCGGCGCGGGCGTAGTTTGCGCGCCCACGGGCAAGGCCATGACCAAAGATCCTACGACGAGAATGAAAGACAAGACCCGATGCATACGATTGTCTCCCTCAATTTGAGTTGGAGCCGCGCTTGCGCGCCCAAGGCATGTCCAGATTTGGCCTGTAATTGGAACAGCGGTATGGTACACCGACTTGGTCCAAAAGCAGCAAGTTTTTGTGGAGGGACAACATCCTCCGCATGGGGCGCTGTTCCTAATCGGGTCTGCTCGCGGCCGGCGCTCCGGGGATGACAAGGCCGCAGCCGCCGCATTACTCTCAGAGCATGGCCAAACCGGTTCCCATCGGCACGCGCGGCGAAGTGCAGAGGCGCGTCGACTTCCAGCACACCTTGAGCGCGTGGAAGCCCGAGCTGCCTGCGGTGCTGTCCACCCCGCACATGATCGGCTGGATGGAAGCGGCCGGCTTCGAAGCCCTGTTGCCCTTCTGCGAAGGCGACGAGGTCAGCGTGGGAACGGCGATTAACATCGTGCATCGTGCCCCCACCGGCATTGGCGCAACGGTGAAGTGCGAAGCCGTGCTGAATTCGATTGAGGGCCGATTCCTGACCTTCCGCGTCAGCGCCCACAATGGCAACGAAGTGATCAGCTATGGAACGATAGGGCGAGCGATTGTGAGCAAGAGCAAGTTTGAGGAGAGATTCGGTAGCCAGTAGTCAGTTGTCGGTAGCCAGTACCCAGTTGTCGGTTGTCGGGTCTTGTTATGAATTGTCATCACGAGCGCAGCGAGGGATCTGCTTTCGTCCGCACCCCCTTGCAGCACGAGGAACGGGCATGACCCGCGATTGGCAGTTCTGGGCATACATCGTGGCTAGCAAGTCACGCCGCATTTACACAGGGGTGACGAATGACATTGAGCGGCGAGTGCGAGAGCATAAGGCGGGGCAGATAGAAGGTTTCACACAGCGCTACCGAATCAACCGTCTCGTGTACTGCGAGAGATTCCGGTATATCGGCAACGCTATTGAACGAGAGAAACAAATCAAGAGTTTCGATCGCGCGAAGCGGGTGGCGTTGATAGAGAGCACGAACCCGACTTGGGATGACTTGTCAGATGAATGGGGAAAGCCAATCGCAAGGCTGAGGGTTTTGAGCGGGGAAAGGAAAGCAGATCCCTCGCTGCGCTCGTGATGACAATTCATCACAAGACCCGGCAACTGACAACTGGTTACCGGCAACCAACAACTGACAAGCTGACAAGCTGACAACTGACAACTGACTACTGACTACTGATTCCGCCGGTAGTCGCCGCTCTTGCCGCCTGACTTGCTCTCGAGAACGACTTCGCGGATCTCGATGCCCTTGTCGAGCGCTTTGCACATGTCATACACGGTGAGAGCGGCGACCGACGCTGCGACCAAGGCTTCCATCTCCACTCCGGTTGCGGCCGTGGTGCGGACAAAGGTGCGAATCGCCACTCCATCGCGCCGCACTTCGGCTTCGACCTCAATCTTGCTCAGCGGAAGGGGATGGCACATGGGAATGAGTTCCGCTGTGCGCTTGGCCGCCAGAATTCCCGCGACCCGCGCCACTTCCAGCGGATCGCCCTTGGGGTTTTGCGGCAGCGCCCGAATGACCTCCCGGCTCATCGCGACGAAAGCGCTCGCCGTTGCCTCGCGGACCGTCGGCAGTTTCGCCGAGACATCGACCATCGCGGCGCGTCCGGCGGCGTCGTAGTGAGAGAGCTTCTTCGGCTTAGGCTTCGAATCTTTCATGTAAGGGCAACTGTACCAGTGCCGAATCGGGAATCCCACCTCGCCGTAGGTCGTTGGTTCCAAAATAGGAATCGGCGATTATAGGCGATCTGGGCCCGTGAATTTCCCCGGACGATGTTTTGGTCGTCCGAGCGTCCAGTCGTCGCCCTAGGGCTGTTTCCGCCTCCGCAATTGGCATCCTAGGATTAGCCAGCAAAGTGGTGATTCAATATAGCTCTTAAGTCTTCATAATTGCGCCACTGTTTAGGCACTTAAATGCCATATTTGTCCGATTCGAAGAGGCCTCCACATCAGCCGCGTTATCCCAACAACCAGTTGTGCCGTCGGCTGAAGCCGACTCGCAGTCCGAGAAAAGACTTAGACGCCAGCCTAAAGGCTGGCTCTACCAGAAAGTTCCGAAACAGGCCCTGTCAGCAGCCTGATTAGGGCGCGCCCTCAGGATCTCGCGTTAGGATCCGGCTTTAAGCCGCTGCGGGAACAATGCCCTCAGTGCCTGAAGGCGGACGTTTCTTCGGGCCGCGACGGCACGGGTCAGCCGTGCCCTTTCAAATCACATCAGCAGAACAGTAATCGCCTCGCCCGCCGCAAAGCGCTCCCGGTCTGGCGGGACCACGATGTAGCAGTTCGCGCGCGAAGCCGCCATCAGATCGCCCGAACCCTGCCAATGTATCAGCTCGACCTCCGGTTTTTCGCTGCTGCCTTCCAACCTGGCCGGGAGGAATCGCGTGAGCCCTGTCCGGCTGGTGAGATCGGACTTCAACGTGGCTTGCGCGAACGGCAGCGGCAGCGGCTTCGCTCCGGAGAGCGAGTCGAGCACCGGCCGGGCGAACAGTTGGAACGTGACCATGGTCGACACCGGGTTCCCAGGCAAGCCGAAGAACGGCGTGCGTCGTTCCCCCAGCTTGACCTCGCCGAAGACCACAGGCCTTCCTGGCTGGATTTGCGCGCCGGTGAAGAAGATGCCGGCCTGAAAAGATGCCAGCACCTGCTCCACCAGATCGTACTTGCCCATGGAGACGCCGCCGGTGATGAGGAGCATGTCCGCTTCCAGGCCTTTGCGCAACAGCAGCGCCAGGTCGTCAGGCTCGTCGCGCGCCACCGGCAGAATCATGGGATCGCCGCCAGCCGCTTGCACCTGGGCCGCCAGCGAGTAGCTGTTGGAATTGCGAATCTCGTTAGGCGAAGGCCGCAGATTGATGTCGACGAGTTCGTCGCCGGTTGCCAGAATCGCGACGCGCGGCCGGCGATAGGTTGCAACCTCCGGCCGGCCAATAGCCGCAGCTATCGCGACAATGGTGTGGTCCACGCGCGTGCCGCGCTCGACCATGGTCGCCCCGCTGTGGGCTTCGGCTCCCATGGCAACTACATTTTCTCCAGCGGCCACCGTCCGCTGAACCACGATGGCGTCGCCGCTCCGCTCCGTGTGTTCCACCATCACGACAGCGTCGGCTCCCGCGGGAACCGGCGCGCCCGTCATGATCTCGACAGATTCGCCCGCTCGGACGGCCATCGCGCTCTCTTCTACGGGAGCACCGGCCTTGATCTCGCCAACGCATCGCAGCCGGATTGGCACAGCCTTCACATCGGCGGCGCGCACCGCGAAGCCGTCACGCGTGGAGCGGGGAAACGGCGGGAAGTCGCGGTCGGCACGCAAGTCTTCAGCCAGCACCAGACCAGCAGCGTCCAGAAGCGGTAGCATCTCCGGCTGCGTCGGGGAAAGAGCGGAGGCATACTCTTCCACCAGACGCCGGGCGTCCCTAAATGATAGGAGCTTCGATGCGACTGTCTTTCCCATAGCGGAGGCTACCATGGCGGATTCTACCGGAGTCGATGAACCGGCGAAACCGCGGCGTCCAGCTACAGTTATTTAGGTAGAGCCGGCCTTTAGGCCGGCGTCAAGCCCGGTTCCTAAAAAGCTGGGGGCTGCGGTGGTCATTTTCAACGACCACCGCAGCCCCCAGATTATTGATCGCCATCGACGCGGCGCTGAAGCGCCGCTCTACCCTATTTCTTGCTGGGCTTCTGCTTGCCGTAGCTGGTCTCAACCGAAGCGCCAAGCATCGCCAGCATCTGTTTGGCGACGTCCGCAAACTTGCCCGTTGGTTGCAGCTCTAAATACTTATTGAAACATTCTGCCGTGCCCGGGGGAGCCACCACTTTGTCGCCCTTGGTCGTGGCCTTCGCGATCAGGGCCTGTCCCTTCAGATAGTAGGCATCGGCCCGGTTTGGATCGGCTGCGATGGCCTTATCCAAGGCGACGACCGCTTCGTCCGACTTGCCCGTGTTGGTAAATACCACGCCCTCGTTGTAGTAATACGTGCCTGCGTTCGCGGGATCAGCCTGCGCTGCCGCGGCGTATTGCTCGACGGCCTTGTCGGTCTGTCCGGTGTGGGCATAGGCGTCGGCCAGCTGCGCCATGTAAGGACCGTTGTTCGGCTTGATTGCCAAAGCCTTCTGATACGACTCGATCGCGTCCTGATATCCCTTGGTCTTGGCTTGAGGGTCGGTGCTATGCGCCGCCGCGCCCCGCTGCGCATCTCCAAGGTAGCCCCACACCAGGTCCTGGTTGGGATCGACTTGCGTGGCCTGCTGGAGCACGCTAATGGCCTGGTCGTAGTTGCCGGCGCCTTCCAGGTCCTTTGCCTGTTTCAGCGACGCGTTCAGGCCTTTAATTTTCTCAGCGCTCTTCTGGGTCGACTCGGCTTTCTGGCGCTGTTCGCCCGTATTATCCTTCGCCAGGTCAAAGTCGATGACGCGCTCACCGCTGGCCTCGACCACCGCGTTGCCATGCTCGTCGACCACATTGCCGTTTTGCAGCAAGGTGACAGTGTAGGTTCCCAGGGAGATGCCGACCGAGTAGAACTGACCCTTGGAATTCGTCTTTAGCGAGTACTTTGTGCCGGTGCGCGGGTTGACCAGCTCTACCGTGGCGCCAACGATGGGCTTGCCGCTTTGATCGGTGGCCGTGCCGGTAACGGTCCCGGTGATTTGTGCCCACAGTGAAACTGCACTCATTCCGATTGCCATTACGATTCCGGCAAGATTGATGCATTTCTTCATGGTTCCTCCAGCGCGTGAAACCGGATGATGATTGCGGCCACTGCTGCCACGGTCTCCAGCGTCGATCTTCAGATTGAGATTGAGATTGAGATTCAGCTTCATGAAAAGTCCTGAACTGCGTCCTGCGACAGATAAGGAATGGGATCAACCGCGCCCGCGGCCGCAAAGGCCCGCAATCGTAAGATGCAACTGTCGCAGCTGCCACAAGCCTGATCGTCCCGGCTGTAGCATGACCACGTTAAATCGAAGGGAGCGCCCAATTCAAGGCCGCGCGTCACAATCTCCGATTTTCGCAGCGCGATAAGCGGCGTTTCGATCTGGATGCGGCCTTCTTTCGTCCCGGCCCGGACAGCCTGGTTGAAGGCCTGGTAGAACTCCGGACGGCAATCAGGATAGCCGGAACTGTCCTGCTGGACCGCGCCCATGTAGATGACTTCAGCGCCCAGCACTTCCGCCCAGCTGACCGCCGCAGAAAGAAAATGCGCATTGCGAAACGGCACGTAGGTTACCGGGATCTGCGCTCCAATGTCCGGGCCAGCCTGGGGAACGGCAATCTGCTGGTCGGTCAGGGCTGAGCCGCCAATCAAGCGAAAGAAGGGCGTGCGCACGATGAGACGCCGGTAAATTCCCAGCCGCTCGCAGATGCCGAGAAAAGATGTCTGTTCGCGGGCCTCCGTACGTTGGCCGTAGCTGATGTGCAGCGCGGCAACGTTTTCTGCCCCGTAGTTGTGTATCGCCAGCGCAGCGCAGACGGACGAGTCCATTCCTCCGCTGAGCGAGACGACGATTTTGGCGCTGGTGTTATTCATGGGTTGGCGGGTTTCGCAGAAGCGCTTTTCGCTCCTCGCTTTTCGCTTTTCGCCAGAGTGTCAGCCTTGCATTTCTGGCGAAGAGCGAAGAGCGAATAGCGAATAGCGAATAGCGAAAAGCGAATAGCGAAAAGCGAATAGCGAATAGCGAAAAGCGAATAGCGATCCTCACACCCCCTTCAACGACGGCTCCCAAATGAACTTGTGGATCTGCAATCCCAGGCGCGCATTCAGCCCGTCGGCCAGCATCCATTCCGCAAGCTCTCGCGGGTCAACCAGACAATGCGATACATCGCGGCTTCCGGTGGCGTCCTTGCGGAAGGCCGGCGAAAAAATCACCGAGCCGACGCGCGAGTCCAGACCGTGCTCGGCGGCAAACGCGCGCGCAAATTCGTAATCCCGCCGGCTGGCGATCACGAACTTCACTTCGTCGCGCGGGGCAAGCCACTTCAGGTTCTCGAGATGAAATGTGCCGCCCTCGCCGGAGTCCGGACATTTCACATCCACAATCTTAACTACCTGCGGCGGAACGCACTCCAATGGCCGCTCGCCGCTGGTCTCCAACAGGACCGTGTAACCGGCGCCAAGCAGGCGATCCATCAGCGGAACTGCTTCGCGCTCCTGAAGCAACGGCTCGCCGCCCGTAATCTCGACCAGCCCTCCGCCGGGCGACAGGCGATGCACTTCCAGTTCGATGTCGTCCAGCGTCATGCGCTTTCCGCCGATGAAGGTGTACTCGCTGTCGCACCAGACGCAGCGCAGGTTGCATCCCGCCAGCCGCACGAAAATACACGGCAGCCCGGCGTAGGACGACTCACCTTGCAACGACTTGTAAATCTCAATGATCTGCATGAAGTGCCGCGATTCGCTTTTCGCTATTCGCCTTTCGCCGGAGAACATCTCCCATCATTCTGGCGAAGCGCGAATGAGCAAAGAACGTGCCGTCCCTACGGGACTCCGTAATCTGATGGGCGCGATTACCCCGGGCTACCGCCCGGGGCTAATTACTTTCGCCCTGCGGGCTCTTGGCTTGAGGACAACCGCGCCGGCAGGACGGATTCGTTCTGCCGATACCGGCCGCGATCTCAACCGGGCCGAGATCCAGCCTCGCAGAGGCGAAACTAATTAGCCCAGCGCGGAAGCGCTGGGTACACGATGACAAAACAACCGAGCCCCTTCAGGGGGGCACACCCGCTACTCGCTGTATCGCGCGGTCGTGGTGTCGGTCTCCCAGATGGTGACGTCCTTCACCCGCACCCGGCCATTGGTGTGCTGCTTCAGCCGCGCGTTTGTCTCGTCGTAGAAGTACTTGGCCAGGTTCTCGGCCGACGGATTCACCGTGGTAAACGGCTCCAGCTCGTTGATCATCTCGTGGTCGAGATAGTTCATCACCGGGCGCAGCACGTCCTTCAGGTCCTTAAAGTCCAGCAACAGGCCAGCCTGGTCCAGCTCCGCGCCGCTCAGGGTCACGCGGACGCGATAGTTGTGCCCGTGCGGCTTCTCGCACTTGCCGCGATAATTGCGCAAGTAGTGCCCAGCGGAAAATGTGTCTTCTACGGTAACTTCAAACATGAGTTTCTTTTCGTCGAACCGCCATCCGGCGTTCTATGGGATCCACGTCACCAGCCGTCACGGGCGCAATCGCCGATGACTGGCGAAGTTACTATTCTAGCTTGTTTGTCGTAAGATGACCGTGATCCACAGCAAGTCCGCTGTCGATAAGACCGCCTTCACCTTATGCCAACCGCCGCCGTTCTCACCGTCAGCGATTCCTGTTCCCGAGGCGAACGCGCCGATCTCTCCGGCCCGGCCACAGCCGACCTGCTGCGCCAGCACGGCTTCCAGGTCGCCCACCACGAGATTGTTTCCGACGATCAACCCAAAATCGAAGCAGCCCTGTTGCACTGGTGCGAGCAGGTGCAACTGGTCGTCACTGTTGGTGGAACCGGTATTGCCGTGCGCGATGTCACGCCCGAGGCAACGCGCGCGGTGTGCTCCAAACTGGTCGACGGCATCCCGGAAAAGATGCGCGCCGCGGGACTGGCGCAAACTCCATTCGCCGTTCTCAGCCGCGGCGTCTGCGGAGTGCGTGGACGCACGCTGATCCTCAACCTGCCCGGCAGTCCTGCCGCCGCGGCGCAGTCGCTGGAGGCGGTCATCGAAATCTTGCCGCACGCTCTAGAGTTGCTGGCCGGCAACACCGCGCACGAATAGGTGGAAGCGGCGGGCTTAAGCCCGGCGAACTCGGGGCGATATGAGAAATGGCTTCAGCCACGGCGGCCAGGGCTAAAGCCCGATTTTAATTGCGAGCTAGCGGCACGGCTGAAGCGGTGCCCTTCCACCGTTTTCTCGTGACAGCCCCGGAACGCCTCAACCTCCTCCGGAGCGACACCCTCACTCCTCGTACAATAGCTGTCTTGCGTTCGAATTCTAGCCGAGGAACCGCTTGGATCCCGTTACTCACTTTCTGACCGGCGCATGCATGGGGCGCTCGGGCTTCAACCGCAAAACGGCGCTGGCCACCGTCACCATGGTCCTGGCCGCCGAGGCCGCCGACATTGATGTGCTCTGGGAGATCAAAGGCTCCATTGCCGGACTACAGCACCATCGCGGCATCACCCACAGCTTCGTTGGCGTGCCTTTCGTGGCGGCCGCGGTCGTCAGCCTGGTGTATGTGGGGCACCGCATCAGGAATCGCAAGCCGCCGCCTGACGAGAACCCATCCGGCCTGGGATCAAGGCCGCCTCTGCGGTGGGGTTATCTCTATTTCTGCGCCGTGCTGGCCGCGCTCAGCCATCTGCTGCTCGACTACACCACGGCCTACGGCATCCGGCTCTTCGAGCCCTTCAACTTCCGCTGGTATTCCTGGGACATCGTTTACATCGTCGAGCCGCTGATGCTGCTGGCTCTGGTTGCAGGACTGGCGTTGCCGGCACTCTTCGGCCTCATCAATCAGGAGATTGGAGCCCGCAGCAAAGGTCCGCGCGGCCGCGCGGGAGCGATTGCCGCCCTGGTCTGCGTGGTGCTGATCTGGGGCGTTCGCGATTACCAGCATCGCCGTGCGCTCACTACGATGAACTCCTTCCTCTACCGTGGGGCCGAACCCCAGCGCCTGGCCGCGTATCCCTACATGATCAATCCGTTTCGCTGGCACGGTGTGGTGGAGACCACGGATTTTTTCGAAACGGTGCCGGTAAATTCGCTGACGCCAGAAGTCGATGCGGACGCGGGAATCGTGTTTTACAAGCCGGAAGAGACGAAGGTCACCCTGGCAGCCAAGTCATCGCACCTCGGCCGCGTCTATCTCGACTGGGCAGCATTCCCTTATGTGCGGCAGGAAAAACTTGAAGACCCCAGCGGATATCTGGTGGAATTCCAGGACCTGCGCTACACCTATCCTTCCATGACCATCACGCGCCGGGCGCCGCTCGGCGGCTTCGTCGTGCTCAGCCCAGATCTCCGCGTCCTTCAGCAGGGAATGAACTCCAGCAATTCGCCGTCGGGAGCCAGCGCAGAGCAGCCATCCGGCAGGCAATAGCTCGCCGTGCCCTGACACGCCGAGAACAATTTACGGCACCACGAGCGGCCGCCATGAACAAAAGGCGCCCAGGTTCGGGCGCCCATTGGCTTCGCGTTCGCACCAGAGATTAAGGATTAAGCGACATCTTTTCGCCGCTGGTCGTCCCTGATCTCCTGTTCGGTTTTGTTGTCCTGGGGTTTGCGCTGGGTATCGTCAGCGGCGTCGCGGACGGCGTCTTTCGCCTTGCCCCACGCATTCTCAACTTTGCCTTTCACTTGCTGGGCCGCGCCCTCGGTCTGGAGTTCGCTGTCACCGGTCCACTCGCCAACCTGACGCTTGGCGCGTCCGGCTACGTCGTCCATCTTGCCTTTTACTCGGTCCTTGTCCATATTGTTTGGCCTCCCTGGGTCTGTTCCGTCCTTGATCTTCAATCCATTGCTTGCCATACACCAGTTACTTGCTTGTTGCTGTCACCGCAACCAAAAGTCTTACTGAGACTACGGCGCTACACTACTGGCCTGCGCCCGGAAATAAGCTGGAAAACCAACGCCACTACCGCCAGCACCAGCAGAATATGAATGAATCCGCCCAAGGTATAGCTGGTGACTACACCCAGCAACCACAACACCAGCAGAATCACGAAAATGGTCCAAAGCATCCTGTACCCTCCCTGCGTGCTTCCCGCTCGCTGCACGGACACTTACTTGGAGGCTGATTACGGGTCTGATGGTTGTTCGTAGAGTCGATCGCAAGCCTGCCTATATTTCATTGCCGCTGGGCAACCCGCCTTAGGCCTTCGTCGCTTCTGGTATGCTCTGCCCATCCGAATGAAAGTCGCGATCCAGGGAGAGCTTGGCTGCTTCAGCCATGAAGCTGCGGGAAGGATGCTGCCGCGCGCCGTGGTTGTGCCGTGCGCGCGGTCCTCCGAAGTCTTCGACCGGTTAGAGAAGGGCTCGGTACAAGCAGCAGTAATCCCTATCGAGAACTCGCTGGCCGGCTCGGTGGCCGAACACTTCGACCTGCTGCTCGCGCGCCAGGTGTTTGTCCACGCCGAGTTTCATCTCCGCATTCGCCACAACCTGATCGCTGCACCCGGGGTTAAGTTGCAACACATCCGGCGCGTGTTCTCGCATCCGGTCGCTCTCGATCAGTGTCGCGATTTCTTTCGCGCCCATCCCGGCGTTCAGGCCGTCCCTTTCTACGACACGGCGGGCAGTGTTCGTCATGTCGTCTCCGAGGGATTGAAAGACGCCGCTGCTATCGCTCCCAGGCAGGCGGCACAGCAATATGGCGGAAGGGTGGTGCTGGCGGGAATCGAAGACGACCGGCAAAATTACACGCGCTTTCTGCTGATCAGCAAGTCCGGCAAGGCCGGCCGGGGCGCCAACAAGACGTCGATCGCCTTCGCGCTGAAAAACCAAGCCGGTGCTCTGTTCAAAGCTCTCAGCGTGTTCGCGCTGCGCGACATCAGCTTGAGCAAGATCGAATCACGCCCTATGCGAGGACATCCGTGGGAGTACGTCTTCTTCGTCGACCTTCTGCGCGGCGACGACGAGGCCGCACGGGACGCCCTGCGCCATCTGGGAGAGATTGCGGAATTCGTGAAGGTGCTGGGGATTTATCCCGCAGCCAAGGCGCGAAGAAGCTGACGGTTCCCGGAAAAAATCCAGGCCTCGTCTCCGGTCGGAATTTGTACGATTGTCAGAGAGGGTCTATGCGCTTCATGGTCCACGGCAACCTCAGCTTTGCAGACACTGTTCGTATCCGGCTATCGGAGTTTACCGAAACTTTCGGACTGGCTGGCAAGACGGGCTTGATTCAGGGCTTCACCACGCCGTCAATTACCGGAGTCGATGTGATCGGAAGCTCAACCCGCGACTGGGCCGTCGCGGTTACCTTCGAGCTCGGGACTGACCCGCTATGGTTTGCCGAAGACCTTATTGAGTTTGTTCACCACACTCCCGGCATGAAACTGAGACTCGGCACGCGCAACTACGTTCGCGATGAGGACGGAGAGTGGCAGGACGATCAGTAGGGTGCTGGGGATTTATGCGACGGCCAGGGCGGGAAGAAGTTGATATGCAACCTCGTAACACACCATCGTCTAAAAGGCGCGGGACCGGCGGGGATTTCTTGACAACTCCTCGAAATTATCTAGTCTGGCATGAACCGAACAGGAGGATTCCATGAGATTGTCAGGCGTGCACCTGGTAAGGGGAAGTGTGTGCCGGATGTTCGTGTTGAGCCTTGCGCTGGCGTCGGTGCTGGGTAGCGCGCCGTCGGCGCCAGGGCAGGCCTTTCGTGTCATCCACAGTTTCACCGGTTCGGCGGACGGTTCCACTCCCAATTCGACGATGGTCATGGATCAAGCAGGGAACCTATACGGCACCACCTCTTACGGTGGAGCACAGCCCGGCTCTGCCGGCTCCGGCATTGTCTTCAAACTGGTACAGAGGAACTCAGCCTGGATCCTCACCCCCTTGTATACGTTTCAGGGCGGCAGTGATGGAGCCTATCCCGGTGCGAGCGTGGTGATCGGCACCAGTGGCATTTTGTATGGAACAACTTCACTCGGCGGTAATCCGGGGTGCGCGGCAGGAATGGGGTGCGGGACAGTCTACCAGTTACAGCCACAGTCCCGGGCCTGCCATTCGGTTCTGTGCCCTTGGACAAAAACGGTCCTCTACCGCTTCACCGGAGAACAGGACGGCGCAAACCCAGCCTATGGGCAGCTGGCATTCGACCATTCTGGAAACATCTACGGTACCACCGGCGGCGGTGGCAATAACGGCTCAGGTGTGGTTTACCAGCTGACCCACTCGAGTGGAGGATGGCAAGAAAGCGTTCTTCACAGCTTCGACGGAATGGGCGATGGACTTGAGCCGCAATCCGGCGTGGTCTTCGATTCTCAGGGGAACCTCTATGGCACGACCGTCCGAGGCGGCGCACCAGGCAACGGAACGGTATACGAACTGTCGCCATCCGAATCGGGATGGGGAATCTCGAAGCAATACGATATCGCGAACGAAGGCAGCTCTCCTTACGCTGGCGTAACCCTCGATCAGCTTGGAAACGTGTACGGGGCGACATTGTTCGGCGGCCCGGGCAACGGCGGCAGTATATTTCAGCTCGCCACCTCGGGAGGCCAGTGGAACTCCACCATCATCGGAAGCTTTACACCCTTAGGCGGCGAAGGTTTGGGCGCGTTCAGCAGTCTGACGATGGACGCGGCCGGCAACCTTTATGGAACCACGGGAACTGACGGCGCGCACGGATTCGGGTCCGTCTTCGAACTAGCACCACAAAATGGCTCCTGGGTGCAGACGACGCTATACGACTTCGCAGGTGGTAACGATGGCTGCAATCCGAGTGGGGGCGTGACGGTCGCGCCGGATGGTCATCTTTACGGTACCACCCAAGGATGCGGATCCGGGTACGGCGTCGTCTGGGAGATCACGCCATAAGCCCGGCCCCCGGCGTTTCACTTTGCTGCCGTGTGGTAGCTCGGGTATTCTTTTGAGTGCAATTAATCCTCAGTTTTGTTAAGTGCTGCGCGCCTTCGTTGCGCGTTCGTATTGTCTTGCGCGGTCGGGAAGCCGTGTTAACCGTATGCAAACACAACCTTGGAGAAAATCATGAATCGTAAGTTATTGGTTGCTCTCATCGCATTCGCGGTCGCCGCTGGACTCTTGGGCTGTAAGTCGGGGTCGGACACTGCCGAAAAAGCTCAGCCTTCTCCCGGAGTGGAACAGGCCGTAAAGGACGCAGTTGACGTTTACGTTTACGGCTATCCGCTGGTCACTATGGACATGACACGGCGGCAATTCACTAACGTCGCTACTGCTGACGCGGCCCATGCGCCTATGGGACAGATTCTGAAGTTGAGGACCTACCCGGCCGTTGATAACCACGCGGTCACAGCTCCCAACGCGGACACCCTCTACACCGCCGCGTGGATCGATCTTTCCCAGGAGCCCTGGGTCTTCAGCGTCCCCGATATGGGCGATCGCTATTACCTCCTGCCCATGCTGGACGGTTGGACCGACGTCTTCCAGGTTCCCGGCAAGCGCACCACCGGCGGCAAGGCGCAAAAGTACGCCATTACCGGGCCCGGCTGGTCGGGCACGCTGCCTGCGGGCGTAACCGAATACAAGTCTCCTACGGACATGGTCTGGATTCTCGGACGCATTTACTGCACCGGGACGCCGGATGACTACGCCAAAGTCCACGCTCTCCAGGACAAGTTCTCGCTGGTGCCGCTTAGTTCTTACGGCAAACCCTACACGCCGGCGCCCGGGCCAGTGGATTCCAGCTTCGACATGAAGAAGGGGATACGCGATCAGGTCGATGCGCTCAGCGTGAATGACTATTTCAATTATCTGGCAAGGCTGATGAAGACCAATCCGCCTGCGGCTGCGGATGCGGCGATGGTTGAGAAGATGAAGAGCATCGGTCTGGAGCCCGGCAAGGATTTCGATCCCAGTAAGTTGGGCGCGTTCGACAAGGAAGTGATCAAGACCGTGCCCAAAGTTGCCCAGGTCAAGGTCGCGGAGTACTTCAAACAGGTAGCCGAACCCGTCAACGGTTGGACGTATATGATCAAGAACATCGGCATATACGGCACCGACTACATCCAGCGGGCGCTGGTGACTGCCTTTGGACTCGGAGCCAATCGTCCCCAGGATGCCATTTACCCCACATCGCAGAAAGATGCAGCCGGCAGCGAATACGACGGCGCTTCCAAAAAATACGTCATGCACTTCAACAAGGGCGATCTGCCCCCGGTGAAGGGTTTCTGGTCGCTGACGATGTACGACAAAGACTACTTCTTCGTGCCTAACCCGCTGAATCGCTACACGCTCAGCCAGCGTAACAAGCTCGTGACCAACCCCGACGGCTCAATTGACTTGTATCTCCAGGCCGAGTCGCCGGGAAAGGCAAAAGAAGCCAACTGGCTGCCTGCACCGAAAGCTAAGTTCATTCCCATGCTTAGACTTTACTGGCCGCAGGAGACTCCACCTTCCATCATTGACGGAACCTGGAAGCCCCCGGCAATAACCGAAGTGAAAGGCTGAGACGCTTCAAACCCGGGACGGCATGGGCCGTCCCGGTCTACTACCTGCTTCGAAATCACCTTTCGCACACCAGCACACTGTTCCGGTAAACTTTTGCGCCGCAGATGTCGGCCACGCAATTCGTGCGGGAATTTTCCCGCTGCAACAGCGGCGTAGCCTTACGTACCGGGCACTTGACACTGTGCCGCATGTAAGACATACTCCGGGCCTCTGCCCGGCTTCGCTCGATCCCGCGTGACTGCGCGAAAGGAGTTCTCTCATGCGCCTATCCTCACCTTCCACGGTCCGCGTTGGCGTCCTGGTCGTCGCTGGACTGGTCATTACAATCGGTGTCCTGGCCGCCCCGACTGCTCAGGCGCAGAGCTTCACCGTACTGCACACCTTCACTGGCCAAGGCGACGGCTATCAGCCCTACAGCACCCTCGCCATGGACAACGCAGGCAATCTTTACGGAACGACCAGTGAAGTGGGTCACGGCGCCGGAACCGTCTTTCAATTCAAGCGCGCCGGCAGCAACTGGATCCTGAAGACGCTCTACAGCTTTTCGGGTCCGGATGGAGCGATACCGTATGGCGGCGTGGTTTTTGGCCCTGACGGCGCTCTCTACGGCATCACCGCGCAAGGCGGAAGCGACAACGAAGGAACGTTATACCGTCTGACGCCGCAGGCTTCTTTGTGCAAGTCGTTTTCCTGTCCGTGGAACCTGACCACCTTGCACAGTTTTGCCGGCCTCGACGGGCGCTTGCCTTACCTGGTCGCTCCAGTCTTCGATGCAGCAGGCAATCTGTATGGAACCACCGGCTTGGGCGGAGCGAACGGCGAGGGAGCGATCTTTCAGGCAGTTCGTTCCGGCGGCACCTGGACGGAGAGCGTAATTCACAGCATGGATGACTTCACGGAAGGCGCTTATCCTCCATCGAGCGTCGTTGCCGACCGGGCAGGCAATCTTTATGGAGTTGTCGAAAACAGTCCGACAGGATCTGGCGCTGTATTCGAATTGAATGCCTCTACCGGGTGGACACTGTCGATCCTGTACAACTTCACGGAACGCGGTGGTGGCGCGGCTCCTATAGGCTCCCTCATTGTCGACGCCGCCGGCAATCTTTACGGCACGACATCGAGTTGTGCTAGTAGCTGCGGCGGGACTGTCTTTGAGCTGTCTCCTGTGGTGAATGGCTGGACGTTTGCGACGCTTTACAGCTTTACCGGACCTGCTAATGGCGGACCGGCAGGGCCGCTGACCATGGACGCGAGCGGCAACCTCTACGGCACCGCCGTCGCCGCCGGAGCTAATGGTTATGGCTCCGTTTTCAAGTTGACGCATAACCAGAGTGGCTGGACGTACACCAGCCTTCACGATTTCGATCGCAGCGACGGAGCTGGACCCTACGGAGGCGTGGTTCTTGATTCCAGCGGAAATATCTATGGCACCGCCGCCTATGGCGGCGCGAATGGAGGAAACTGTACTGGCCCCGGCGGCGTAGGCTGCGGAGTGATCTTCGAGATCACGCCTTAGCTGGGATCTTCTAGCGCTCAACCTTTGCTGGAATTGGCGACAAATCCCACGTCGCAAGCAATCCTGTCCCGCAGCTCTTCAACCTGCGATCTTCACGACCGTCCGCCCAGTCGCGCGGCCGGCGATGAAGTCGTCGAAGCAGTTTGGCAAAGCGTCGAAGTCGATCACGCGCGTCATCTCGGCAAGGTGAAGCGGTTTCAGATCGGATGCCAGCCGTAGCCACGCGCGCTGGCGAATTGGCATTGGGGCGTAGCCGGAATCGATGCCCAGCAGGCTCACGCCGCGCAGGATAAACGGAAACACGGTTGTCTCCAGCTTGAAATCCGCGGCGTTGCCGATGCTGGCGACGGTGCCGGCCTGCTTCATTGTGGCCAGCAGCCAGTGGAGGATTTTGCCGCCGACGTTGTCGACTGCGCCCGCCCATTGTGCGGCGTCCAGTGGGCGCACTTTGGCAAAGTCAATCGTGCTGGTCAGCTTCACCTCGGACGCGCCGAGCCGTTGCAGGTAGTCGGCTGCCGCTTCTTTTCCCGTGAGTCCCACAACGTGGTACCCCAGCCGCGCCAGCATATCGATGGCAAGGCCTCCCACGCCACCGGTTGCGCCCGTAACCACGACCGGCCCGTTCTGGGGCGCAAGCCCTTCGTGTTCCATGCGCAGGATGGCCAGCGCGGCGGTAAAACCAGCGGTGCCCAGCGCCATTGCTTCCTTCAGGTCGAGGCCGTGGGGCAGCGGGACGACCCAATCGGCAGGCACGCGCGCGAGTTCGGCATAGCCGCCGTGGTGCGCAACCCCAAGATCGAAGCTGGTCGCAATCACCTTGTCGCCCGGCCGGAAGCGCGCATCGGAGCTGTTCACCACTTCGCCCGCCATGTCGATGCCGCCGACACACGGAAAACGGCGGATGATTTTCCCCGCGCCCGTCGCCGCCAGCGCGTCCTTATAGTTCACGCTGGAATAGCAGACCCGGATGGTGACTTCACCGGCGTCCAGTTGCTCCGGCGACATGGTGGTGAGTTGCCCGGAAACCTTCCCGTCGGCATCTTTGTCGATCACGTAGGCTTTAAAGCGGTCCATAAGAGAGTCCAGTATAGCCGCCGATGCCATGACGACCCACCCAACGGCGCTCACGGGACCGCCCGGCAGCCGTCTATGCCGTACCGGGGGATAGGGCAATGCGCATCGCGAGCGTGGGTCATGCGGTCTTTGCGGCGACCATGATCGCCCTCGGAATCCTCGGCCTGATCAAAGGCGATTACGTCTCCCTATGGCAGCCGGTACCCCAGAGTGCGCCCGCGCTGAACTACCTTTGCGCTTTCATCTCTCTGGCATGCGGCGTGGGCCTGCTCTGGCGGCGCACAGCCGCAGCCGCTGCCCGCTTGCTGCTCGCCTATCTTCTGTTGTGGTTGCTGCTGGTGAGAGTGCCGGGCATCTTCTTCTCACCCACTGTGGATTATTGGTGGGCAGCCTGCATGATTGCGGTGATGGCGGCGGCCGCCTGGGTGCTGTATGTCTGGTTCGCCACTGACTGGGATAGACAGCGGCTCGCTTTCGCCACCGGCGGCAGCGGTCTGCGCCTCGCGAAAGTGCTTTACGGCGTGGCCTTGATCCCCTTTGGCTTGGCCCATTTCCTCTATCTCCAACACACCGCCGAGCTGGTGCCCGGCTGGCTGCCCTGGCACGGGTTCTGGGTGTACTTCACGGGCTGCGCCTTCGTTGTGGCGGGAGTTGCAGTGCTCATCGGTGTGTGTGCACGGCTGGCAGCCACGCTCTCGGCGTTCGAGATCGGCATGTTTACGCTGCTGGTATGGGTACCCATCGTGGCCGCAGGCACCAAGGACGCCTTCCAATGGAGCGAGACCGTCGTCTCTGCGGCGCTGACGGCCGGCGCCTGGGTGGTGGCAGACTCCTACCGCGGCGTGCCGTGGCTTGCCGTGAATAGGCGCTAGCTGGCTGAGGGATAATTACCGCTAGATCCCTACATCGGAACGCCTAAGCTATGCAGCTCACGGCTTAGTCTCTTTCAGCAGGACCACATCCGATACATAGCGGCCGCGCAATACGGCGAGATTCTTTCCGTCCGGCGACAAGTCGACAGACCAGATTTGCTCCGCCTTGAAATCTGTCACCTGATGTCCCGCAGAGCCGTCCAGGGGCTGCATCCAGATGTTGTCGACGCCGTTCTCCCGCAAGGCATAAACCACGGCCTTCCCGTCATGGGTGAACTGCAAGCCACGCGTACGGCGGCTGGCATCGAGCAGGCGCGGCGGAGCCGATGATGCAAGGTCGTACAGCGCTATCGTCGTGGGTCGCCGCGCGTCCACCAGGGCGGCCGCCAGGGTCTTGCCGTCAGGGGAAAAACTGAGCGCTGAAGCTCCCGAATAACCCTGGGGCAAATCCAGAACTGCTTCCGGCTTGCCGGAGCCGTCCACCGGAACCCGATGGATTTTCGCTTCGCGATGATCGAAGTAGTAGACCCATTTCTGATCGGGTGAGCAAGCTGGCGATCGGTCGTCATCTCCGTGCGTCAATTGCAGGGGACTGGTACCGTCGGCGTTGGTGCGCCAGACACTTCTCGAATGTGCGCCGCCGCGATCCTGCCACGTCAGCACAAGGTAGTTTGCGCCGCAGGAGAAGGGAGTGAACATGCGCGCACTGGAATCCGCCAGCAGCTGGGTTTGACTCTTGCCGTCAAGCTGCACCTTGAGCAGGCGTCCAAAGTTGTTCAGCAGAAGATTGCCATCGGCACTCCAGTGCAGGCTGCTCCAGTCGTCGAAGTCATTGGCTTGCGAGAGGACCGGGCGCGGCTGGGCAAAGTCGTGGCCGGTATCGGAGAGGACGAAAACCGTTGCCTCGCTTCGCACCAGAACGGTGGCCAGGGTTTTTCCGTCAGCCGAGACCGTGACCGTCGCATATCGGTTGGAGTCGCGAGTAATCGGCTCAATCTCTCCTCCGGTGTCGCGCAGGAAGCCGATTTGGGCTTTTATGCCATTGGCTCCGGTTTGCCCATGCATGACAAATAGCACGCGATCCACCGGCGACCACTTGATTTCGGCGACAAACTCATCTGGGAAAGCCGCGAAGCGGCGCGACTTGCCGCTATGCACATCGAAAACGTCAATCGCGGCCCGGTCGCCGTTTCCGCCCGCCCCGGAGCTGTAAATCTCATCTCCCTTCGGAGACCATGCCAGGAAGTCCGGCACGTTGACCGCGGGCGCAGTCAGCAGGACCGTTTCGTTGCCGCCCTCTAGAGATGCCGAGAGGATGCGGTACTTGCCGATCTCCGGATCGGCCTCGCGCAAGTACGCAATGCGCTGTCCATCGGGAGAAAACGTGAGGCTTTGGCCGGCAATGTTCCGCACTACCATCTGCGACTCACCTCCCAATACCGGCGAGCGGTAGAGGTCGTAATGAGTGTGGCTAGCATTCTCGGCTTTGCTGAAATAGATGTAGTTTCCATCCGGCGAAAAGGCGAGGCCCAGGTAATCTGTGGCCGAGGGCGGGATGACTTGCGTAACGCTTCCCGTGGGTACATTGCAAAGCCACAGACTTTGCTGCCCGCTGTCATCGGTCACGCTCAGCACGTATTTTCCGTCGGGCGAAATCGCGGCCCCTGCCACCTTGCCCGAGTCGGTGACTCGCGTGACCGTGAATTTCTGGAAAGGCGCCGGAACGGGACGATGCAACAGGGAATAGATCCCGAACGCCGCTGCGCCAAGCACGATCAGGAAAACCACTACCCCGGCCGCAAATCCCAACTTGTGCTGCTTCGCCACTGTGACCACTGCCGAACTGCCACTGCTCTGGCTGAACTGGGCCGGTGCTGCGGTCGCTGACTTATCACTGACCGACGACACTGAGGCCGGCTGAGATCCACTCGCCGCTGGCACCGCCGGCGGCGTTCCCGAACTGCCGGCTATCCAGCGGCCCGATTCCGTGTCCCGTTTCAGGCGCAACAGCTCTGAACGCATGTCGGCGGCATGCTGATATCGGAGCTCGCGATCTTTCTCCAAGGCCCGGTCGATGATCCGTTCCAGCCCGGCCGGTAAGTCGGGGTTCAGGCGGACCGCCGGCGCGGGAGCGCGGTTCAGAATAGCTTCGAAAATCACCGCCGTGCTTTCCCCGCGGAAGGGCAACGTCCCCGTCGCCATCTCGTACAGGACCGCCCCAAAGGAAAACAGGTCCGTCCGTACGTCCAGCTCCTTGCCCCTGGCCTGCTCCGGGGACATGTAGGCAACGGTGCCCAGCATGGTGCCCGGACTGGTCAGGTGGTCGACATCGGAGGCCAGCCCCGTCGCGGTTTGTCCGCTGGCCCCAACCTTTGCGGTAACCTTTGCCAACCCAAAGTCGAGAATCTTGGCGTGGCCCCTCCGGGTCACGAGGATGTTCGCTGGCTTGATGTCGCGATGGATGATGCCTTCGCTGTGCGCGGCGTCGAGCGCGTCGGCAATCTCGGTACCCAGCTCCAACAGCAGCTCAATTTCCAGTGGCTTGCCCTGGATGCAGTGCTTCAGAGTTGCGCCGTCGAGGAACTCCATGGCGATGAAAGCCCGCCCGTTCTCTTCGCCGATGTCGTAGATGGTGCAGATATTGGGATGGTTCAGCGCCGACGCCGCTTTGGCTTCGCGGCGAAATCGTTCCAGCGCCTGGTGATCCTGGGCCAGATCTTCGGGCAGGAATTTAAGAGCAACGAAGCGATCCAGCCGTATGTCCTCGGCCTTATACACCACTCCCATCCCGCCCCCGCCCAGCTTCTCGATGATGCGGTAATGGGAGATGGTTTGGCCGATCATAGGGCTGAATCTTAGGACTAGAGGTAGGGCAAGTCAATGAATGGGGAGTGTTTGACTCTCATTCGCGACGAATAAACGATGGCAAAATCGCCATGTCGCAAGTAGTTTGTCATTGCCGCTCACAACCTGATGTCGTGGTTGACGACTCTCTGGCTTGCTGCTGACGCTCTACTTTGCCGCCGCTGCCGCTGCCGTGTCCCGTCGCGCCTGCACCCGGCTACTATGTTCGGCGGCGGAGAGATAGGCTCCGCCCAGCAGCAGCAGGCCGCTCCAGTAAGACCAGAAGATCAGCGTTACCGACACCGAGAACGGCCCATACACTTGCTGAAAATTCAGCCACGGCAAGACCAGAATGTACAGGTACTTGGCCGCTTCCGACACTACGCCGGTAATGATGGCCGCCGGCAACACCGCGCGCGCCGGGACTTTTCCGTGCGGCAGCACCCAGTAAATCAGGAAATAAATGCAGATGGTCGCAACGATTGCCGACGCCTTCATCACCACAAATGCCAGGCCTCGAAAGACAAGGTTCTGGTCCCCGATGACCAGCCCGAGCACACGCAGGTTTTCAGCCGTCAGCGCAATGGAGAGCATGGCCAGACATCCGCAGGCCAGCGCCAGTCCCAGCGAGACCACAAGGTTCATCAGGTACGAACGGTTTTTCTTGAAGCCCCAGATGCTGTTGAGGGCAACTTCCAGCGGCAGAAAAATCCCGGTACAGGTGATCAGCAGCATCACGATCGAAAGGACCTGTCCGCGTCCCTTCACGCTGGCCAAGAATTGAAGGTTGCGAATGACGAAATCTTTGTTACTCGGCAGGTAATCGCGCAGCAGTTGCAGGACAACGTTGTACATTGCCTGTGAATGGAAGACGCGCTGGACCACCGTCAGCAGCAACACAATGAACGGGAAAAATGAAAGGATGCAATTGGCCGCAACCGAGAAGGCGTAAGTGTGGACCTCGGTCTGCATCAGGTAGCGCAGGGTAGACCAGCCGTGCCGCCGCAGCCGATGCGACAGGCTGTAAGTCTCTGGCAGGTAACGAAATAGCTCGTGCTTGTCGTCTTCGGTCTGTAGCCGTTTTGCAGCCGTGCCCGGGCTTAAAGGGTTATCGTCCGGCTTCGCGGGGACCTGTGACATAAGCGAAGGCTGCGCCGCCACAGCCGGCGAGCTTCCCGGGCTTACCTCGCGCTGCGTGGCCGCACCGCTTCCCGACTCGTCAACGCTGGCAGCTGGCATATCGTTTAATCGTAGCAGAGTAAAGCACCGCATTGGCCGCGCCGCCGCCGCGCCGCTCCGCGGCTCAATACGGGAACCTTGGAAGTCGCTGTGCAATAAATACTTGCCAAAATCCAGAGTTCCTGTAATTATCTTTTGCTCCCCCTTCGATAGGGTCGGAGGGGGAGCTTTCGGTTTTCCGAAGCGCGGATTTGGGTTGATGTTTCTGTCAGCAGTTCAATTGACGCAGTGCACGGGTTCCGGGGATCTGCTCTGACGCAGCAGTAGTGCTCCGCCAGCGCAAGTCTGCCGGCCTTTTTCATTGCAGAAAAGCTGCCTGCCGGGCCGCAACCCTTGTTTTCCCAGCGACGTTGCGACGTCTCCTACAGCACGCTCCCTGCTAAAGGATCTTGCTCAGAACGTCCGTCGAAGCCGGGGTCATTGCACGTCCAGGTTCGAAAGGAGCGGGTTGTGAGAGAGAAAGGTACAGTCAAGTGGTTTAACGGAGCCAAAGGGTATGGCTTTATTCAACGGTCCACGGGCGAAGACGTCTTCGTTCATTTCTCGGCTATCCAGGAGAACGGATACCGGAGCCTGAACGAAGGCGAGACGGTGGAGTTCGACCTTACTAAGGGACCGAAAGGCTTCCAGGCCGCCAACGTCCAGCGCGTCTGAGATGTCTCCGCCACAGCGGAAGCGGAATCTCCCGGCGCGACTTGGGATTCTGCTTCCGAGTTACCGGCCCAGACCACTGAACCCTCCCGCAAGGGAGGGTTCTCTCATTTCACGGTGACCAGCGGCCCAAGTCGACTTCACCGAGCTTGAGGGGGCGCGCCTTTAGAGGCTGCCCTGAGCTCGCCGAAGGGTGCGCCATCACAGTCATTTAAATTTGTCATCCCGAGGAGGCCTTCAGGCCGACGAGGGATCTGCTTTTGAGTTTTTGGCCACGTCATGCTGTCGCTGCAAGATGCGTCGGGCAGCCTTCCGCCATCGCCGACAGCTTCGCGATCGCATTCTCGATCGACTGTTGTGCCGCATCTCCCCCCGACGCCTGCCGGTCGGCGTCAACCACGGTCACATCCTTCAAGCCAATGAAGCCCAGCATGTGGCGCAGATAGGGAACCTGGAAGTCCATCGGTGATCCCTCTCCATAACTGCCTCCGCGCGAAACAATCGCCAGCACCTTCTTGTCAGAAGGAATCAATCCCACCGGGCCCGTGCTGCCGTAGCTGAAGGTCTTGCCCGCTCGCGTGATCAGGTCGATCCACGCCTTCAGCGACGCGGGAATCGAGAAGTTGTGCATGGGAACGCCCAGCACGATCAGGTCGGTGGCCAGCAGCTCGTCAATCAGAGTGTCCGACAGCGCCAGAATTCGTTGCTGCTCGGCGGTCCGTTGCTCCGCCGGCGTATAGACTGCCTGGATCCAGGCTTCGCTCACAAAGGGAAGCGGCTCGGCGACAAGGTCGCGCTCGATGATGCGCCCCCCGGGATTCTTTCCCTTCCACTCCTCGGCCACGTGGCGCGTCAGCCGCCGCGAAACCGAGTTGCTGCGCGGGCTGGAATTGACGATCAGCAGAGTCTCCATATTGTCCTCCCAAACCACCAATGTATGTTGCAACGCACATTAAATGTGTTGTAACACGTATATGTGATGTGGCCGGGCGGAGAAGGATTCAGAGAGTGGCAACCGATTACAAACAGGGCGGCAGAGCCCGGCACTGAGCCGGCGACGATGCCGAAGGTCATAAACGGAAAGCCGAAGAGCAAGGCGCGATAGCCGATGTTGTCGATGGTCTGCAAGGGTGGCAGCCACGTCGGGGGCGCGCGTAAAAACCGGCGTTTGCTCTCTGCCGTGGAATATGGCTCACGAAAAAAGAAATGCGGTGGCACGATCACTCGAGGTTTCGCCTAAACCAGCCGCGCAGCGGCGGGAGCGCAGTTAGCCCGGGGCGTAAGCCCCGGGTCTGGCGGGAAATTGACCCGAGCCGCGTCAGCGGCGACACGCTACTCGAAATGCCTGTATTCGCGACGCTGCGTCGGCAGCGCTGCTCCCGTCCCGCTCTGCGGGACGATAGCCCAGGACGAAGTCCTGGGTGAGCGTATGAAAAAGATCCGAGTCCCGTAGGGACGGCACCCCCTCACGCAGACGACGCCGGAACCGCCTCCGCTCCAAAGATCAGCGCGCACAACCGGCTCAGCTCGCGGCAATCGTCATCGCTCAGCCGGCCCAGAATGCTGCTGGTCTCGGCGTCAATCCGGGGCTGCATCGTCTCCAGCAGCTTCAGCCCTTTCGCGGTGATGCTGGTTACCGCCTCGCGCTGGTCGTCTCTGCCGCGGGAGCGCTTCACCAGCCGCCGGGCCTGTAGCCGGTCCACCAGTCGCGTGATGTCCGAAGCCCGATCCACCATGCGGCGGGCGATTTCGCAGCGCGCGTGACCCTGGGGATGGACCCCGCGCAAAATCCGCAGCACGTTGTACTGCGCCCGCGTGATCCTGTGCTGCTCGCATAGCCGATCCATCAGGTCGTTCAGCGCGTTGGCCGCCACAATCACGCTGAGCAACGCTTCCTGCGCGGGCGATTCAAACTGCTCCTGCTTCAGGCGGCGGCTGAGGGCCTCGGTCATACCTTCATTCTATAGCCAGAATTTCTGGGCATGTCATCCCGCTTAGCGCAAACCGGCGCCCGTGACAAGAGGCCACGTCGATGAGCGCCCCCTCCTGCCCCCCAACGCACCGCCTGGAGCCAGAGCGGAGGTTAGACCTGAAGTACCTTCCGCCCACGATCTCAGCATGATAGGATGCGCCGTAGAAAAGCGTTGCCTAACCACGGGCACGTGACGGCAGGAGAGCAATCGGAAGTGGCCGACGAAAACAAAGCCGAGGGAAAGAAGAGCGGCGTTCTAGGCCAGATCCTGACGTCAGTGGTCGTCGCAATGCTCGTGGGTGGAACCTCCCCATGGTGGTTCAATGCATTCTTTGGCAAGTCGACCCCGAAGCCCGCTCCTCCAGCCGCGACCCTCACTCAAGAGAGCACGACAAAACCTCCGGAAGCTGCTCCCAACCATCCAGAGGTGCCGGTCAAAAGCCAGAATGTTGCTCCTGTGGCTTCGCGTGATTACTTTCTCGGCCGCTGGCGGGTCGAACAGTCCTTTGATTGGGCCAGTGGAACCAACGAGGTCGACTACTTCGACAATGGCCGGTTTGAAGGGGTCGAACTGGACGTCCTCCAGGGGAACCAGGGCCGCAAAATTCACCATTCAGGCAAGTGGGAGTTCGAAAAGCTTTCGGACCAGACATTCCGCCTGACCCTGCGAAATGACGACGGGACGGTTTGGACGGGAAAGTTCAGAGTCCTCGATCAAAACCATATTCATAACACCGACATGAATTACGTGGCTGAACGCGTGGAATAGTTGCTAGCGGAGGTAGGGCACTGTGATCAAGTCAGAGTTTTGAAGGGAACGGCCTTCAGAGGCCGTGTGAGAACTCGACTTGCCAGATTGCGGTGGAACGCGAAGCATCGAAACTGGCCGCAATCCAGTCGCGCAGCGGCGGCATGAAGTTAGCCCGGCGCGTAAGCGCCGGGTGGAGTGGGAAATTGAGCCGAGCCGCGGAAGCGGCGACACGGTTCTCACACCGACTCTTCAGGCCGCACGTAAGGGCAGCAGAATCGTGTGGCTTTAGCCGCTGAGCGAGTTCGTCTTCACCTGATCAGGACTTCCTTAGCGACTGCTTCCTTTCCCGGGATGTACGCCTGACGTAGTACCCTTCCTGCCAAAAGTACGCAGTTGCGCGACGCCCCAGCGCGCGTGTTCCGCCACAATAGCGTCCTCGTCATGGCTGAGCTGCTCCAGCGTAGGAAGAAAGCGCTCGTCACCGCTGTTTGCCATAGCGATCGCGACATTCCGCCGGAACCCGTTGAGGTGAGCGCGCTTCACCGGCGAGCCGCGGAAGATCTCGCGAAACTCTTCCAGACTGAGCTGCGCCAGCCATTCGAGATCGGGATTGACCAGCCTCGCGCGGGCTTGTAGTTCGGGAGCGCTGGTGACCGGAGCTTCACGGTTCCATGGACAAACATCCTGGCAGATGTCGCAGCCGAAGACTTGCCGGCCGATCCCCGGTCGCAGTTCTTCCGGAATGGACCCGCGCAGCTCGATGGTGAGATACGCAATGCACTTGGTGGCGTCGATCTGATACGGCGCAGGAAAGGCATGGGTGGGGCAGGCATCGAGACAGGCCGTGCAGGTGCCGCAGCGGTCCTGGGCCGGCAGATCAGGCGGAAGCTCCAGCGACGTGAGCATCACCCCAAGGAAGAGACAGGAACCAAGCTGCTCATTCAGCACGCAAGTGTTCTTGCCGATCCAGCCAATGCCGGCGTACTTGGCGAAGACGCGCTCGATGACCGGTCCCGTATCGACGTAGCACCAGGTGCGCGGCGTAGGGATTTCGCGCTGCTGGCATAATTCGAACAGCCTGGCTTCCAACGAGCGCAGTTTCTCCAGCAGCAGGCTGTGGTAATCGCGTTGCGACCAGGCGTAACGCGAGATCCAGCCCTGCGTAGGAGCGCCGCTGTGGGTCGAGTAGGGTTGATCGGTGTTGTAGTTCAGGGCGCAAACCACGACGGAGCGCGCCCAGGGAGCAGCGTGAGCCAGCGAGGCGCGCTTTAGCTCGTCAGCTTCATTGCGCGCCGCCAGGTACTTCATCTCGCCGCTGCGACCTTCGGCGATCCATTCAGGAAAGAAGCGGTGCTCGGGAGTGTCGGCCACACCGGCAACGCCGGCAAGATCGAAGCCGGCCTCCAGGGCAAGGCGCTTCAGTTCCTGCCCGAGATGAGATGCATGAGGCACTCCTTGATTATAAGAAGCTTACAGTCCGCCCAACCGGCATCGGTCGCACTTGACAATGTCCGCGTATCAGCTAAGCTGAAAGTATGCCTAGCCGAAATTCAGCAAAGCTGATGACAATAAGCCGGATCGGACAGCGCCGCCAAGTTGTAATTCCTAAGCGGGCCTTCGAAGCCCTACAGCTCCGGGAAGGAGATTTTGTCGAGGTGACGGTTGAGCATGGCCGTCTCGCGCTGCAACCCAAGCGGTTGGTGGATGTGAGCGATATTCTCACGGAGAGCGAGGCAGCAACGGTGCGCGAAGGCGAAGCGCAGTTGAAGTCTGGCCGTTCCAAGCCGTGGCGCACGGTTAGACATGAACTGGACCGTTGAACTTTCCGCAGCCGCCGAAAAGGCAACACCGGTGGTATAGCATTGCTAGCGCCAGGAGCTTGAATGCCGCCGACCCTCGCGCAAGAAAAGCCCGACAACCCAAGGCCGCTGCCGGATCGGCTACCGCCGCTTGCCATCGGCTTTCTGGTCGCGCTCTGCGCCGCCAAGCTTCTCCTGCACCTGTTCACCAGCGTCCGCCACTACGGATATTTTCGCGACGAGCTCTATTATCTCGACATGGCCCGGCATCTGGACTGGGGCTACGTCGATGCCGCGCCGCTGATCGCCGTCTACGCCAAGATTGCGCTGCTGATGGGCGGTTCACTGGCGGCCTTGCGAATTCTTCCTGCGCTGGCCGGCGCCGGTCTTATCGCGCTCACCATACTCATCGCCCGCGAGCTGGGCGGCAATCGCTATGCCCAGTTCCTCGCCGGACTCTGCATCCTGTTATGTCCTTCCATCCTGGTTAACGACAGTCTGCTGACGATGAACGCGTTCGAGCCGCTGTTCTGGATGGGCTGCATTCTGGTGATCGCGCGAATCCTGCGCACCGGAGATTCGCGTCTGTGGCTGTGGTTCGGAGTCCTGGCCGGCCTCGGCCTCGAGAACAAGCATTCCACGCTCTTCTTCGGCTTCGCGGTGACGGTTGCTCTGCTGCTGACCCCCAACCGCCGCGAGTTTGCCAAGCTGTGGATATGGATTGCAGGCGCCATCGCGATAGCGCTCTTTCTGCCCAACCTCATCTGGCAGGTGCGCCATCATTTCCCAACCATTGAAGACCTGGAAAACGTGCGCCGTGAGGGAAAGAACGTGGTGGTCGGGCCGCTGGGATTCGTCAAGCAGCAGGTCATCGCCATGGACCCGATCCTGCTCCTGGTCTGGTTTCCCGGCCTGATCTGGCTTCTGCGCAACCGCAAATGGCGCGTCTTCGGCCTCATCTTCGGCGTGTTCTTTATCGCGATGGAGCTCTCTCACAGCAAGGACTACTACGTCTTCCCCATCTATCCCCTGTTGTTCGCCGCTGGCGCGGTTGCCATCGAGCAGTGGCTGGCAAATCGTGCCGCTTGGACGCGGGTCGCCGTAGTGGCCGTCATGGTTCTTGCGACCGCTCCGCTCATCCCAATGGCTACCTGGATGCTGCCGCCGGAACGGCTGCTCGCTTATCAGACTGCCATCGGCTTCAAGCCGGCCAAGCAGGAGGTCCACATGGAATCCCTGCTGATGCAGCCCATCGCGGACCAGTTCAGCTGGCCGGAATTAGTGCGGCAAGTCGCGGACATCTACAACTCGCTACCGCCGAGCGAGCGTTCCGAGACCGGCATCTGGGCCGGTAACTATGGAGAAGCGGGAGCGGTGAACCTGTTCGGTCCACAGTACGGATTGCCGACGGCCTACTCCCGGCATCAGAACCATTGGTATTGGGGACCGCCGCCACAGGTCTACAAAAACCTCATCGTCATCGAATGGGGTCTGGACGATGTGCAGGACAGCTGCACCTCGTATCAGGAGTTCGATCGTTACAACCGTTTCGCCATGGGTGAGGAGAACAGCCCAATTTACTTATGCCGTGGCGTGAAGTTCGATATCCAGAAGATCTGGTGGCATTCCCACCACTGGAATTGAGGAAGCAACCAGCAATTAGCAACTAGCTCCTTCTCCGCAGCACTGGAACTGAGGACGCGGCCGGCTGCCAGAGCTCATCTGGCAAATTGTTTTGCTTTGTGTCAGGGCACGACTTCAGTCGTGCCGCTAGATCGAGAATGGAATCTGGGCTTTAGCCCCTGCCGGGCTTTGTCGACATTCTGATTGGAGGTCGGCTTCCAGCGGGAATTGTATAGCTCACCACGCGCGAGTCTCGCGAAGCGAGACGCAAGATGATAGCCCCGCCCGGCGGGGTAAGCTGACCATGAGAACGCGAGTCCCCCAAGGACGGTACGTCAGGGGCTAAAGCCCAGGTCTTTAGCGATCGGCATTCGGCACGACTGAAGTCGTGCCCTGACACACACCGAAAACAGTCACGACCTAAGCTCCAGCAGCTAGCAGCTAGCTGCTTCTTCAAATCCCCAGCTTCTTCACTTCCTCGTTGTAATACTTGCGGTAGAGGATGTCCCACTCCTGCGAGCCTTCCAGGATGGTGCGGCGCTGGCTTTCGATCTTCTGCCGGGCGGTAGCGTCGATTTTGGCTTCCTGCGCCATCAGGTTTTCCAGTACGCGGCGCGCTTCCGTGCGGATGCTGTTGCGGTCTTCCAGGAAGTCGACATTCTCGATCTCGGCCAGAGTGTCGGCCACGGCGTGCGCCAGCTTGTTGACCTTTTCGCGGCTGATTCTCACAGCACCGCCTTGTACTTGCGCACCAGTTCGTTCTTGATCTTCTTGAACATCTCCTGGTAGTTGGCGCCGCTGCGCTGCATCTCGTCGGCGTAGGTGTCCAGGATGATGCGGACTTCGTCGTTGATGCGGTCTTCCAGGGTCAGCTCTTCCAGCAGCGCCGCGTTGATGCGCTGGGTCACCGCCGCCTTATCCGGCGTCTCGATGAACTCGCCCTCAACCAGCTTATTGGTGACTTCGCGGGCCAGATAGCCCACATATTCTTTGGAGAAATGCATTGCTTGTCTGCGAATCGAACAGGGAAACAATGAGTTTAACACAGCGATTTGATGTTGCTGCCGAGCAGGCTGGCGTCCCGATTTTCATCTGGATTTGAAGGGGCACGGATTCATCCGTGCCGTAAGCGCCTTCCCACCAATGCGGCTTTAGCCGCTGAGGGAACAAGACGTATCGAAATTGGCATACTGCCTCGAACGCTCGGGGCTTGCCTGAAACTCATCCCCAGCTTTGCCACCCGGCGCGATGTCAGCCGCCGCACTTCGGAGTATGATGATTTTCGCTGCGCTCGAACGCTCCCCGGCGCACCAGAGACTCCTATGCCCGACGATCTATCCGGCCTGAAAGACGACATGAACGCCTTCATTCTGGGCCACGGCCTCAGCCGCTTCCAGGGCTACGTCACCGAAGAAGTCCACAGCGTCATGTGGGACCCGCGTGACAATCCTGAGAGCTGGAAGGATTTCGTCGAACTGGCCAAGAAGGCGGGTGCGCAGTTCCTCTCCATGGACGAGGAAGTGCTCCAGCGCGATGAACTGGACTACCTCATCCAGCGCCTGCAACACACGGCCTTTCCCAGCGACGACGACATGGAAGAGGCGCGCTGGCTGCGCAATTATCTGGGCAAGACCGGCTTCATCCAGTTGGGCTGGCCGCACCAGGGCATCATGTTCCTGTTCGAAGCGACTACCGAGTGGTACGAACGCTATCAGCACCTGCTCGACATGGTGGAGGACTTCGGGACTATGGCCATCGACGACACCGACCAGGACGACGAGCACTAGGGTTGCAGTTGAATAGAGACGTATGTCCTTCGCGCATCGGCGCATTGTTAGGGCACGACTTCTACAGCCCGCGGAAAAACTCGTTGTCTATAGGCTGGGGGAAAAACTCATGGTAGTCATGTTTGAAAGGGCACGGCTTTAGCCGTGCCGTGACGTGGGCCAATAAATTGGCCTTTAGGCCCTGAGGGCTTCTCCTCAGCGGCTAAAGCCGGATTTCCTGGGTGCGTTTATCGGCACGCCTGAAGGCGTGCCCCTTCAAAGCGGTGCTACGACACTTTGCGAAAGAAGTTGGTCTTCATGTTTGGAAGGGGCCACGTTTGAAGTCGTGCCCTGACACAACCCGGAAAATTCCTCAGATAAATTCATTATCGTGATGCCACAAATCAAGCCAAGACATTCCTGGGACGAACGCTGACGTGCGATGGTCGCTTCGCAACGCCGATCCGCAACTCGTGCAACAACTGGCACTGGAGATGAACCTCCCGCTCTGGCAAGCCCGTCTGCTGGTAGCGCGTGGCATCCAGACTGCCGAGCAGGCGCATAAATTCCTCTCACCGTCGCTGCAAGACCTGCACTCTCCATACCTGATGACCGGACTTCGCGCCGCCGTCGAGCGCCTGCGCGCCGCCATCGAGCGCGCCGAGACTGTGCTCATCTACGGAGACTACGACGTCGACGGCACAACGGCCATCGTCATCCTGAAGACCGCGTTGGAGCTGTGTGGCGGCAAGGTGGAATACAAGGTTCCGCACCGCATTCGCGAAGGCTACGGCATGCGCGATGAGGCGATCGAGCAGGCCGCCGAGCGCGGCATCCGCCTCATCATCAGCGTTGACACCGGCATCCGCGCCTTTGCCGCGGCCGAGACCGCGGCGCGATGCGGGCTCGACCTCATCGTCACCGATCACCACCTGCCGCAAGCGGAAGGCGTGCCCAAGGCGCTGGCGGTCGTCAATCCCAACCAGCAGGGCTGCGAATATCCCAGCAAGTCGCTGTGCGGCGCGGGGGTCGCGTTCAAAATTGCGCAAGCGCTGCTGGTGGAGAGCGGACGGGAACGGCTGCTGCCGTCGTTCCTGAAGATGGTCGCCATCGCGACCATTGCCGACGCCGTGCCGCTGATCGGCGAGAGCCGCGTCTTTGCCAAGCTCGGACTGGAAGGACTGCGCAAGCCGGTCAACGCCGGGCTGCGTGCTCTGCTGGCCAATTGCGATCTGAATGGCTCGCGTCCACTGAGCGCCGGCGACATTGCCTTTCGCGTCGCGCCCCGGCTGAACGCCGCCGGCCGTATGGACATTGCCGAGCGCGTCATCGAGCTGTTTACCGAGAAGGACGCAGCCAAAGCGGCAGAGATGGCGATGGAGCTTAACCAGTTGAACGGCGACCGCCAGCAGGAAGAGCAGCGCACGCTGGACGAGATCCAGCAGAAGATCGAGTCGTCGCCCGGAATGAAGGAGGCTTACTGCCTGGTGGTCGATGGCGACGGCTGGCATCGCGGGGTGATTGGCATCTGCGCCACGCGGGTGGTCGAGCGCTACCATCGGCCGGCGCTGGTCTTCTCCTGCGCGGACGGCGAGGCGCACGGCTCGGGTCGCTCGATTGGCCCGTTTCATCTGCTGGAGGCGCTGGAGTCGTGTCCCGAGCTGTTTACGCGCTTCGGCGGCCACTCCCACGCTGTGGGATGCGCGCTTCCCGTGGAGCGTCTTCCGCAGCTGCGAGCGCACCTGGACGGCTATGCCCGGCAACGGCTGACGCCGGCAGACTTCATTCCGGTGCTGGAATACGACGCCGAGATTTCTCTGGAGGACATCCGCCACGACTTCTGGCTGGCGCTGCAAAGGCTGGAGCCGTTTGGCTCCGGCAACCCCGTGCCGGTGTTCGTGGCTCGCGATGCGAAGCTGGTGCAGCCTGCTCGGGTGCTGAAGGAAAAACACCTGAAGCTGCGGGCGGTTCCGGGCGATCCGCCGGCTCCGACTAAAGAACGCCGCTTTCAAGCGGCACACGATGTCTTGGGTTGGCGCATGGCAGAGCGTGCTGCGCAGGACCCGCTCCTGGCGGGCGATGTGCTCGACCTGGCGTTTACCGTGGACTACAACGAGCATCCGGAGTTCGGCGGAGTGCAGCTTAACCTGGTGGATTTTGCGCGGGTCGCGCCGGTCGCCGTGGCCGCAAGCGCGGCGGAGAGATCGTCGGGCGAAGCAGGCAGCTAGCGTACACACCCGGCAAGGCCACGTTTGACTGGTGGGGAATTCGTTAGGCTGAGGTAAACAAAGGCGTTTAAGAACGCGACTTGAAGTTGTATTGACATCGCGGAAACCTTCGACTAGTCTGCAACGTCTAACATGCAAAGGAACAAGTAGATATGCCTGCTGCCAAAAGAGAGGACCTGCGCTTGGAAGCTCTGCGGTCCGCCCCGCTCGACAGTTGGGTCGCGCTGTCTGATGATGAAAGCACGGTTGTCGCCGTCGGAGCCACCTACGATGAAGTTGTTCTAAACAGCGAAAAGGCGGGCGTGTCGGACCCAATCCTGGTTAAGACCCCAAAGATCTGGATGCCCATTTCAGTGTGAGCCTGAAAGTCCCATACAAGAAGTATCCGACTACCTACGCTGAGAGTGGATACTATTATTCAGCTTCGGTTCCAGTAAGCATTGCTCTGCCAGCGAAAAGCTCTCCGCGCTCCAAACGATTTGATGCGATCATTGATTCCGGTGCCTCGAGCTGTATCTTCCACGCCAGCATCGGTAGAGCCATTGGGCTCGACATTGAAAATGGCCAGTTGACTGAGACTCTCGGCGTTGCCGGTGCCACAAGAATCTACCTTCACGACATTTCGCTGTACGCACCGGGGGGAATCATTGCCACTCGTGCGGGATTTTCGGACGACTTGCCAATAGCCGGCCTGCTTGGGATGGCTGGATTTTTTGAAAACTATAAGATTTCTTTCGACCCAATAGCGCTTCAATGCGAGCTTGAGCGCCTCTATCAAGTATAAGGCTGGGAAAATCCAGAGGCTTCATGGCTGACCCGACGCTATAGGTAACGTTGGTAAACACAAAAGCCGGAGTCAAATGACTCCGGCTTTTTTCCCCGAAAGGAGGGCCCTACCGTTTACAGCTTGCGACGAAGAATTGCAAATTAAAAACACGCCACTGGGAACCCATAAGAGCGCTCCCAACTACTACTATCCACTGCACGTTGGTCGCCATATACGCCTACTGTAAGCCATTATAAATGTTACGAAATGTAATCTGACGCGCCAGCAAGAGTGCAAAGTTTTGCACTTTAAGCTGCAAAGATTTCTCCGTGACTGCCGCGCAGCCTCGTCCGAGGCGATGATCTCACCACCCCCCACTTTACAGGGATGCGGCGCGGGCGTAGTATTCGCAACCAATGGAGACGGTGCTCGAAGAACTATGCGCGAGCTGCGGCAATCGCCGCTTGCCCGACGGAAAGTTCTGTCTCTTCTGCGGGGACTTGCTGGCTGAGCCCGCCTCGCCGTCCGCCGTCGCCAAGCCCCGTTTCAAAGTCGTGCCTGACCTCACTGACAGCACCGAATACGCCGGGTTTTGGCTCCGCGTGTGGGCCGGGGCCGTCGATATCAGCATCGAGGCGCTGGGAGCCTTGCTGCTGACCCTCGCCATTGACGTTTTGCTGCGTCGCTTCGGACGCGGGTTCGGCATCGATCCCTGGGACTCGAAGGTCTTCACCGGCGTCTGCTTCATCCTCATTCTGGCGGTAGGCTCGTGGCTGTATTGCGCATTCTTCGAAAGCTCGGCGTGGCGCGCGACCCCGGGCAAGCGTCTGCTTGGCCTGCAAGTCATTACCGCTGACGGCGGCCGCGTTTCCTTCGGCAAGGCCACGGAGCGGCACCTCATGAAGTTTCTGTCGCTGTTCTGCCTGACCATAGGCTTCATGATGTCGGGTTGGACCAAACGCCGTCAGGCGCTGCACGACATGCCCTGCGATTGCCTTGTCATCCGCGTGCCCGTGAAGGCCTTCATCCTGCGCCGGCGTTGACGGGACTCTTGTCCCGGCAAACGCGTTCAGCAGGCTTGGGCCGCTCTCCAACGATGGCGTAATATCGAAGCAGATGTTCCAATCGTTAGCTCAGGTACGCAAGTGGCTGGTGGTGAGCGTCTGCGTGCTGGTGGCCGCCGTCACCGTGTCGTACTGGGTAGCCCGCTCCCGGGTGCAGCCTCTGCTGCACAACATTCCCAAATCGTTGGGTCTCGACATTCAGCAGACCAGCGATGGCTTTGCCCTCTCCAAATCGGTTGCCGGCCGCACTCTTTACACCATTCGAGCTTCCCGGGCGGTGCAGTTCAAAGCCGGAGGCAACGCCGACCTGCGCAATGTTCACATCGTGGTCTATGGCCGCAACCACGATCGCTATGACCAGATCTACGGCGACCAGTTCACCTACAACCCCAACAGCGGCGACATCAAGGCCGTGGGTGAAGTACACATCGATCTTCAGGAAAACTCCGAAGGTCCCAGCAAGCCCGACCAGGCTCCCCCACAGGAGCTCAAGAACCCGCTGCACCTGGTCACGCACTCCCTCACCTTCAACCAGAAGACCGGCATAGCGCAGACCGATGAACTGGTGGAGTTCCGGACGGAGCAAGCTTCCGGTTCAGCCAGGGGCGCCTATTACGACTCCAAAGAGAACGAGCTGGAGCTGAAGTCGGATGTAAAGGCAGTCACCACCGGCGCGCATCCGGCAACCATCACCGGCAGCAGCGGAGTCATCCAGAAAATGCCGCGGCAGGCAGTGCTGTTGAATGCCAGGATCGATCAGCCGGAGCGGACGCTGACCGCCGACAAAGCGACCTTACTGTTCGAGACGGACAACAGCGTGAAGCACGCGGTTGCGGAAGGCAATGTCCACATCCAGGCCCGCGGCTCCGCGGTGGTTGACGTGATGGGGCCGCGCGGCGATATCAACATGGGACCCAAGAATTCCATGCGGCAGGCGATCATCTCCGGGGGAGCGAAGTTCGACAGCCACGGCAGCGGCGTCGCCCATGGCTCGGCCGACACCTTCATTCTCGATTTCGAAGACCAGAACCAGCCCTCGCGCTTTCACATGGTCAAGAACGCCCGCATGAAGCAGGAGCCACAGCCGGACAAGTCCGGAACCAGCGGACAGCCCATCGAGATCGCGGCCGACCAGCTTGATTTCCTGCTGGTGAACGGCAACCAGCTCCAGAGCGGCGACACCGTAGGCAAGGCCTGGATCACCATCCTGCCCAAGCCCGCGGCCTCGAAGCCGTCGCCGAGCGATGCCAAAAAGGGCGAGGACATGGGTGGAAGCAATTCCACTACAGTGATCACTGCGGGCAAGTTCCACGCAACCTTCGACGACAGCAATCACCTCCAGACCCTGCACGGGTCGCCTGACTCGAAAATCGTTTCCAGCACGCCGGGCGATCCCGACAAGGTCAGCACCGCCGACAAGCTCGACGTAGCTTTCAATGCCGAGGGCGGGGTGCACAAGATCATCCAGACCGGCAACTTCGCGTATCACGAACCTTCCGCCAATCCCAACGCCGGCGGCAGGTCCGCCTTCGCCGACATGGCAACCTATACGCCGGACGATTACATACTGCTGCTGGTGGGTTCGCCGCGCGTGATTGACGGCGGCATGACCACAACCGCTATCCATATGCGGATGAATCGCCAGACCGGCGAAGGCTTTGCCGACGACGACGTCAAGACCACCTACAGCGAACTGAAGCCGCAGCCCAACGGCGCCTTGCTGGCGACTTCAGATCCCATCCACGTCACCGCCCAGCACATGGTTGGCGTGAAACAGCCGGGCATCGCCCATTACACCGGTAATGTGCGGCTGTGGCAGGGCGGCAATGTGGTGCGGGCGCCCAAGATCGACTTCGATAACGAGAAGCGCGCCATCTTCGCCTACTCGGACAAATCGCAGATCGTTTCCAGCCTGTTTATGCAGCAGTCGGCGGACGGCAAGCTCACGCCTGTGGACGTGACCGCCGACAAGCTGACCTACGTGGATGAAGAACGGCGCGCCCGCTATACCGGCAACGTGCTGGTCAAGAGCACCAGCGGGACCGTCAGCTCGCAGCTGCTCAATGTTTTCTTGAAGCAAGCCGATCCGGCCAGCACGGATAGCAAGGACCAGGCGCAGGCACAGAAGCCCGCGCAGCCAAAAGGACCGACGCTGCCGGGCTCGGACGCTCCCAGCAAAATTGACCACATGGTCGCGCTTGGCCGGGTTGTCGTCACCGAGCCAACCCGCCGCGCCGTCGGGGACAAGCTGGTTTACACGGCAGATGATGCCCGGTATGTCTTGACCGGCAAAACTCCTAGCATTTTTGATGCCGAACACGGCACGGTATGGGGCGATTCGTTGACTTTCTATAGCCGCGATGATAGGGTTCTGGTTGAGAGTAAGCGCTCCTCCCCCACCATCACACGCGCTCGTACCACGAAGTAAATGCAGACGTTATCGGCTGATGAGATCGGCAAAAGTTACCGCGGTCGTAGGGTCGTCTGCGATGTCAACTTCCATGTAAAACAAGGTGAGGTTGTGGGCTTGCTGGGGCCGAACGGCGCCGGGAAAACCACCAGCTTTTACATCGTCGTGGGGCTCATTCCCGCCGATAGCGGACGCGTGTTGATCGACGGGCAGGACATCACCACCGTGCCTATGTATCTCCGGGCGCGCAATCATGGCATCAGTTACCTGCCGCAGGAGCCGTCCATCTTCCGCAAGCTTTCGGTGGAAGACAATATTCTGGCGGTGCTGGAAGCTCAGTCCATGTCGTGGCACGAACGCCGCGAACGCATGGAACGCTTGATCGATCAGCTGGGACTTCAGGTCATCCGCAAGAACCGGGGCTACGCTCTTTCCGGGGGCGAGCGGCGCAGGGTCGAGATCGCGCGCTGCCTTTGCATCTCGCCTTCGTTTATTTTGCTCGACGAGCCCTTTTCCGGGATCGATCCCATCGCGGTACTCGACCTGCAAAGAATTATCTTCGATCTCAAGGCCAGTGGCATCGGCGTGCTCGTAACCGATCATAATGTTCGGGAGACGTTATCGGTGACCGACCGGGCCTACATTATTAACGAAGGACGAATTTTCCGGACTGGCACTCCGGACCAGCTCGGCAACGATGCCGAAGTGAAGCGAGTTTACTTAGGCGAGAGCTTCTCGTTGGTTTAGAATTCAGGCGAGGAGCGATGCTCCTCAGGGTTCCCTCTCCATGGTCTTATTGCAGCACAAGTTAAGCCTCAAGGTTTCTCAGAAGCAGATTCTGACGCCTGGGCTCGTGCAGATGGTCAGCGTTCTGGCGCTCAACAAACTCGAGCTCGCCGATATGATCAACGCTGAGCTGACCGAAAATCCCGTCCTCGAGGAACTGGATAATTCGGTCCCCTTGCTGGACGAGGTTTCCGCCCGCGAAGAGCAGAAGGAACGCGACAGCTCGATAGCGGCGCAAGAGCAGACCGCTGCCACCACGCAGGAAAAAGACCCATTCGAAGAAATTGATTTTGGTTCGTTCTTCTCCGAGTATCTCGATCCCGGCATGCGCACGCCCATCGAGATGGAAGACAGCGAGAAGCCCTCCTTCGAGAATTTCCTCTCCAAGCCCAGTACCCTCACCGACCACCTGATGTGGCAGTTGGGTTCGTTGCATGTCAACGAAGACGTATATCGGGCGGCTGAGCTGGTGATTGGCAACTTGAATGAGGAAGGCTACCTGATCGCTACCGATGACGAATTGCTCGGTCTGGCGGAAGACGAAATGACAGGCCCGGCGCGCCCTGTGGCCGAGGTCATGGCGGTCCCCGCGACTGCGCCTGAAACAACAGAATCGCTGGCCGCCTTGCCAGTTTCTCAGCCATCGCCGGAGGACGCACAGCTGGAAACGGCGAACGCCAGCGTTGCGGTTGCCGAAGAAGAGCTTTCGCCGGCGGCGGCCGAATTGAGTGCTGACCTGCAACCTGAGCTGAACGCCGAAGCGCCTGCGCAGAGTGCCGGCCCGGAGATTCCGCGTCCTACCCTGGTGCCGCCGCGCAGCGCGCCGGCGAGGGTGCCGTTCAGTCGTGATGCCTTGCGCGAAGCCATCGACCTGGTAAAGCAGATGGACCCCATCGGCGTAGGTGCACGCGATTTGCGCGAATGCCTGCTGGCGCAGCTGCATGACCTGAAGCGCGTTCGCAAGAATGGCAATGGAACCCATGTCGCGGAACTGGAGGCGGTAGACGATGCCCTCGTCCTGGTCGATCAGCACCTTCACGCCCTCCAGAACAAGCACTACAAGGAAGTGGCCAAGGTGATGGGCCGGCCGGTGGAAGCCGTGATGGTGGCCATGGACTTCATCCGCACCCTCGATCCCCGCCCCGGCCTGCGCTACAACAAAGTCGAGACCCGGCTGATCGAGCCGGACGTGGCTTTCATCAAGCAGGGCGACGAATACCTGGTGCTGATGAACGACGAGGAAGTGCCGCAGTTGCGCTTGAATTCCTCCTATCGCCGGCTTTTGAGCCGCGACGTAGCCGAGAAGGACGTCCGCAACTACGTCAAGGAGCGCTACAAGTCGGCCATCCAGCTCATCAAGAACATCGAGCAGCGCAAGCAAACCATTTTGCGCGTCTGCTACTCCATTCTGGACCGGCAACGCGACTTTCTGGACCACGGTATCGATCGCTTGAAGCCGATGATGATCAAGGAAGTGGCGGAGGAGATCGGCGTCCATCCCTCCACCGTCAGCCGCGCCGTAGCCAACAAGTATGCTCACACCCCGCAGGGCGTCTTCGAACTCCGATACTTCTTCAGCGAGAGCGTCAACGGGCCGGAAGGCAGCAGCACCTCGCTGCTGATCCTGAAACGCCGCGTCAAGAAGCTCATCGAGGAGGAAGATCCCGCCAGGCCGCTGACCGACGAGCAGATCACCCGCATCCTCCAGTCGCAGGGTATCCAGGTCACTCGCCGCACGGTTGCGAAGTACAGGGAGGACATGCGCATCCCGAGCACCCACCAGCGCAGGATCAAGAATTAGCTGCTGTACCCGGCGCCCCGATCGGTACCTGTCCGTCTAACCTGACAGGCGCCCATGCTGACCGGACGCCGTTGTGGTGAAAAACCGCCGCGGCCAGGAACACGAATCTGAGAACCAGGCCGGGGCGAAGGGAGCTCAATGACCGTAGAATATTTTGGCAGACAGTATGAAATCACTCCCGCCATTCGTGACGAGGTGGAATCCGGCCTCGGCAAACTCGTTAAAATCCTGGGCGACAACATAACCAGCAAGGTCATTCTGACCGTCGAAAAGCACCGCAACATCGCTGAAATTACCGTCAAGCGCCGCCGCGGACACCTGGTCGGACTGGCCGAAGCCGCCGATATGACCATCGCCGTCAACCAGGCGCTGGAGCACATTGAGACCCAGGTGCTCAAGTACAACGGCCGCCGTCGCGCCACCCATCGCAAGCCCAAAGACAAAGGCTGGACGGCCCCGGTGGAGGCGCAAGCCGAGATGCAGATGGCCGTGGGCGGGACCGTCGCGACCGCAGTTCCAGTGGTCGTACACAAGTTTCCCTCTGTGGCGCGCACCACCGAGGCCCACCTGGTGCGCACCAACGATGCCGTGGCCATGCGGCCCATGACGGTGGAGGAAGCGGTGAAGGAATGCGAGTTCCGGGACCGCGAAGTCTTCATCTTCCGCGACGGCAAAGGCAAAATCAACGTGCTGCACCGGCGCAAAGACGGCAAAATCGAGCTGATCGAAGTTCCGTAAGCAAGACTCAGCGCGGGATAACGGGGTGCCGATGTCGCGGCGCCCTTTTTCATTTCCATTACACTATTTCCTTAGCTCCAGAAGGGAAACATCATGCGCTGGTATCACGATTTGGCGTACTTTTTCGGAGGCGCATTCCTGGCCAACTCGCTTCCCCATCTCGCAAATGGTGTTTCCGGCCATCCTTTCCAGAGTCCATTCGCCACTCCGCCCGGAGTAGGATTGTCGTCCGCGATGGTGAACGTGCTGTGGGGCTTCTTCAATCTCGCCATTGGTTATCTGCTGGTGTGCCGGGTGGGGAACTTCGAACTGCGCAAGACCCGGCACGTACTCCCTCTTGCGACCGGCATCCTGGTCATGTCGATCATGCTGGCCCGCACCTTCGGCCGCTTTTACGGAGGTCTGTGAGTACCGGGCCACAGATGTTTTCGCTAATGTTGACTACTCAGTAAGTCGCCGCGCCGGTGCTGCTGCTCATCCAACTTTGAGAGTGAGCAGGCGCTCTCATCCACGGACGGAACATCTGTCAACAATGATGTCGAAACAACTCGGCGAGCGCCACTTCCATCTCACTAGACGGCTTGGCCGCAGCAAGCATACGGCCGGACAGGTAAGTTGGCAGCCATTATGAAGACTGGATTGAACTCTGTTTTAGACCCCACACTCCATAGCAACGAAGCACTGGAATTCGAGACCGCGCTGAGGCGGAAAATTGTCGGGCAGGACCCCGCGGTTGAAAAGGTTGCCGAGATCTACCAGATGTTTCTGGCGGGACTGAACCCGCCCGGACGTCCGGTGGGCAATCTCCTGTTCCTGGGGCCGACGGGTTCCGGTAAGACGCGTGTGGTGGAGGCGATGGCAGAGTCGTTGTTCGGCGACGCGCACGCCTGCATCAAGATCGACTGCGCCGAGTTTCAACACTCGCACGAGATTGCCAAGCTGATCGGCTCGCCTCCGGGATATCTGGGGCACCGCGAGACCCATCCACTGCTGACCCAGGAAGCGCTGAACCAATGGCAGACCGAGACGCTCAAGCTTTCCATCCTTCTATTCGACGAGATCGAGAAAGCATCGGACTCGCTGTGGCAGTTGCTGCTGGGCATTCTGGACAAGGCCACTCTGACGCTCGGCGATAACCGCCGCGTCGATCTTTCGCAGTGCATCATCGTGATGACCTCGAACCTGGGCGCGGCCGAAATGAACGAGATGATCAACGGCTCGCTGGGTTTCGCGCAGACCCCGTGCAACATGGATGCCAGGCTCGACGAGAAGATCGATCGCACGGCGGTGGAAGCGGCGCGCCGCAAGTTCTCGCCTGAGTTCATGAACCGCATCGATAAGGTAGTGGTGTTTCGCATGTTGCGCCGCGAGCACCTGGAGCAGATCCTGGAAATCGAGCTTGGGCTGGTGCAGCAGCGCATCCTGCAAGCGACCGGCAACAATCAGTTCGTCTTCAGCTGTACCCTGCCGGTAAAGCAGTTTCTGCTACAGGAAGGCACTGACCTGCGTTACGGCGCGCGCCATCTGAAGCGGGCCATCGAGCGCAACATCGTCTTTCCGCTGGCCAATCTGGTGGCTACCGGACAGGTGAAGCTCGGCGACTTCATCCGCATTGACGTCGATGCAAAGGGTGGGTTGATGTTCGTGAAAGAGGCCGAGGGCGCGCTGGTGCCGGTGCTGCTGGAGCGTTACGGGCCCGAAGCCAACGCCCAGGCCGCGGCTGCCAGCAAGTCTGGCCGGAGCACAGTTTCCAACCGCACGCGCGAGCTGGGAACAGGCACCGACAAGAAGTAAGGAAGACAGCATTGCCGGACGCCAGTTGTAAAAGCCATGCCGCTGATTCCATGTGTGGTACGATTTGGAGCATGGATGCCGATCTCTTGCGCTACCTCGAAGGGATGGAGAAGCGCCTGAGCGAGCACATCGACGAACGCTCGCATGGCCTGGAAAACCGCCTCTGCGAGTACATCGACGAACGCATGCTGGCTCAGCGCGAATACATCGACGAGCGCACGCATGACTCGGAAACCCGCATCGTTCGGGCGTTTGGCGCTTATCAGGAATCGGCCGGGGTGCGTATGCTGCAAGATTGAAGCCGACGTCTCCAACATCAACTCATCCACCACCCAGCAGCTTGATGCCGTGCAATCGAAGCTCCTCGACCTGGAAACCAGGATCATTAATCTGGAAGGACCGCAGGGTAGAACCGCCTGAAAGAACGACCCTAAGCTAGAGAATATCTCTCGCCCCACTCCCTGGGCGCGCTATTTCTCCAACTTGGTTCTTTGGCCTCAAGTGTCCGGCGGAAACTCTTCAAAACTTCAGCACCAGGTCCAAATCCGCGGTTTCCGCAAAGGCGCGAAAGTCCCGGTCGCGCGTGAGAAGCCCATATCCGCTATCAATACAGCTTTGGGCAATCAAGGCGTCTCCGAGACGCGCCTTTCGCCGCTTGGCGAGCACCTTTGCGCGCAGTGCTCCCACCCGTTGCCAATACCTGGGCTCGACCTCCAGCATCGGCAATTCAGAGAGCGTTTCGGAGACTTCCGCGGGAAGTTTCGGATCGCTGAGGAGTTCCGTTAGCACGACGGGCACCATGAGTACCTGGCGGTCGCGCAGGGCCTGGTCCAACAAGAGCGTGTCGGCGCCGCCACCGCCCGATAGAAACGCGATCCAAGTGCTGGTGTCGGCGGCAATCATCGGTCAGCTTTCAACTCTGCCAGCGTACGGCTGAAACGAACCTTGCCGCGCATCTGGCGCAATCGAGCGTACGCTCGCGATGCGGCGACAAGTTGCAGTCCGGCGCGCACGGTCTGCGTAATTCCGGTTCCGCTCGCCTCTTGCGCCTTTTCCAGGAGATCGGCAGGGATTTCGACAGTGATTTTTCGCGCGGGTAGCATAACGAGTCTAAAATACCATACTTAATACCAGCATTCAATATGGTGCAGGCTGGACGGACGCCGACCTAACGGCAATCACGTTGCCTACCACCCTGACAAGTCACCGCTCCGCCTTGCACCCATCACACCCCCGCTTGACCCGGCAGGATACAATTCCTGCGGCTGCCAGACTGCCCGGAGATTGCCTCTATGGCCGCAACCGCACCTGCCACCGAAAACGAAACCAAGTCGCTTCCCGCGAACGCCTATCTGCCGCTGAAAGACGGCGAAGCCTATGTGCCGTTGGTACCCACCACCGTGAGCGTGCCTGAAGTTACCCTACGCGCGGTGCTCTGGGGAACGCTGCTCTGCATCATCTTCAGCGTGGCTTCTGCCTACTCCGCTTTGAAGGTTGGCCAGGGAATGGAGGCGGCGATTCCCATCTCCATCCTCGCTATCGGCCTGGCGCGCGCGTACAAGCGGCGCTCCACCGTGCTGGAGAACATGATCATCACCGGCATCGGCGGCGCTTCCGGCAGCGTGGTGGCCGGCGCAGTCTTCACCATTCCGGCGCTCTACATCCTGCATCTCGACCCGCATCCGGTGCAGACCATCTTCATCTGCCTGGCTGGCGGCTGCCTGGGCCTGCTGTTTCTCATTCCGCTGCGCCGCTACTTCGTGGCCGAGCAGCATGGCAAGCTGCCGTTTCCCGAAGCCACGGCCATTACCGAGGTGTTGGTCACCGGCGAGAAAGGCGGTTCGCAGGCCAAGCTGCTGATCCAGGCAACCATCATCGCGGCAATTTACGATTTCGTAGTCACCACCTTCCACGTCTGGAAGGAGTACCTGAATTTCCAATTCGTGCCGCTCATGAAGTCGCTGGTCGATCGCCAGCGCATGGTCTTCAACTTCGATGCCATCGGCTTCATTCTTGGACTCGGCTACATCATGGGCCTGCGCATTGCGATGATCTTTTGCGCCGGCGGTGTGCTCGTCAACTTCGTGCTGGTCCCGGTGATCTGGTTCATCGGCAACCATATGGGCGACGTCGCCGTCTATCCGGCAACCATTCCCATCTCGCACATGACGGCTGCGGAGATCTATCGTTTCTATGTGCGCTATATCGGCGTGGGCGCCATTGCCGCAGCCGGGCTGGTTGGCATCCTGAAGTCGCTGCGCGTGGTGGCGGGATCGTTCGGCATCGCGCTGCATGCCTTCCGCCACGGCGAAGCTCCGCACATGGAGCGGACCGACCGCGATATTCCAATCATCGGCATACTCCTCGGGGTGGTGGTGGGCGCCATCGCCGTTGCCGTCTTCTTTGGACAACTGCATGTCTCCTGGACCGTGGTCGCTGTGGGCCTGGCGCTGACGCTGCTGTTCTCTTTCTTCTTCACCACCGTGGCCGCCAACGCCATTGCCGCCACGGCCAATAATCCCGCCTCCGGCATGACCCTGCTGACGGTGATTGTCTCGGCAGTAGTGCTGCTAAAGTTCGGCCTCTCCGGGACCACCGGCATGTTCTTCGTGATGGCGCTGGCCGGAATGGTATGCGTGGCTCTGTGCGTCTCGGGACAATTCATTACCGACCTGAAGGCCGGCTACTGGATCGGCTCCACGCCTTCGGCGCAGGAGAAGGTGAAGTTCATCGGCGTGGCTGCGTCGGCCGTCACCGCGGGCTTGACCATCGTGCTGCTGGCCAAAGCCTTCCAGTTCGGCGAGGCCGCGCCCGGCGATCTGCGCCAGGTGCTGGTTGCGCCGCAAGCTTCCGCGCTGAAAGCTATCGTTGAGGGATTCATGAGCGGCCAGCCGGTGGCCTATGTGCTGTTCGGCATCGGCGCGATGATCACCGTCGTCCTGGAGATGCTGGGCCTGTCATCGATGGTCTTCGCGCTGGGAATTTACCTGCCCCTGCAACTGACTACGCCGATCTTGGCTGGCGGATTCCTCTCGCACCTGGTGAACAAGCGCGCCGACAAGACGGGCGAGGAGCGTGGCCGCAGCATTCGCGAGCGCGGAGTCATCGTGGCCGGGGGGCTGATGGCAGGCGGAGCCCTGGGCGGCGTCTTTGGCGCTGGGCTGCGCCTGTTCCCCAGCTTCAAGGAAGAATTGATTCAGACGCCGTTCTACGGCAACGAGCCGGTTTCGCAAATGGTCTCAGCAGTGATGTTTATCGGCTTGTGCCTGTATGTTTGGTTTAGTTCCGTGAAAGGAAAAGAGGCGGCGTAGATATCTTACCCAAAAGTTCCGTGTCTTCCGTGCTTCCGTAGTGAACAACTTTTCGTAAAGGGGATTTCAAATGGACGCATTATCACGCTATGTTGCTGACGCAGTTTTAGGCATCGACACACTTTGGGGCGGAGACGTGATGTGTCCGTCAGGCACTGGGCGCTTCATTGCCGACTCGTGGTTTTCCGATGAGCCGCTGCCCATGGCATACACCGCGGCGTCGGCGGCGCAGGTGCGCGAGACCGGCGGAGTTGGCGGCAAGAGCGTCGACCGCGTTGCCGTGGAAAAATATCTGCGCGAGGTGAACCTGCCGGCGGCGATCACTGGAGTTCGCAAAGAGGCCGACACGCTCGGCGGCCTCCGCGGTCAGTATCTTCTCAGCATGGCGAATTGCCTGGAAACCATGTGGGACCTCGCGATGGAGATCCTCGACATGGGCCCAGCGGTTCCATACGCGCGCAGTGTCGAGTCATCGACCGGCCGTCCGCCGGAGCCATCGAAGCCCGAAGCCAAGCGCGATCGCGTTGCCGAGTTGCTGGGCCGCGCAGGTTATCCGACCACCGGCGATGGCGGTCTGCTGGGAGCCGTGGACGCGTGGCGGCGCGAGCGTATCAGTCCCATGGGTTCGGTGAAAGCGTTGGGAGGTGCGGTGATCGCGTATTTCGATAATCTGAGCGCCGCGAATCTGCTGCCGCATCTGCCGCGCGAGCTGGCGCCAGTGCCGCGCGCCAACATCAACTTTATGCCGATCAAGGACGCGTGGTTTTCCGGCTCGATGAATTATCTGGGCCGCGAGCGCAACCCTGACGGCACTCCGAAATACGAAGCCAGCTACGAGATCAATGCGTCGTTGCAAATCAGCTTTCCGGAATTTCAACAGCTCGTCAGCCACGAGGTTGTTCCCGGCCACGTGACGACGTTCGCCTATCTGCAGAATCTTTATGTGCGCGGGCTGGCCGGATTCGAGGCCACGGTGCTGACGATGAACACGCGCGCGGCAACGCTGTTTGAAGGCCTGGCTAACAATGCAATCCTGATTGCACACGGCGTCACCGAGATCGATCAGCTGCCCGACGAGGACATGCAGATTGGCGTGCTCCTGGCGCTGTTGCAGGACGATGCCAAGAACCAGTCGTCGTATCTGACGTGGGGCGAGGGCAAGCCGCAGGCAGAGATTGCCACCACCTTGCGGCGCGATTTCCTGGTCAGTGAAGAGCGCGCCGACAAACTCTCGGGCGCCTGGGGACGGCATCCGTTGCTGGGAAGAATGTACTTGCCGGCATATCGCGCGGGGACAGAGAAAGTCGCGGCATTGCGACGGACATTCCCGCCAGAACGCGTGCTTCCGGCCATCTACGGCTGCTTCGGAATGGTGGACATCAATACAGTGGACGAGGTGCTGCGGGCGAAGGCGTAAAAGATTCACCACGGAGACACGGAGAACACGGAGGCCTCGAGGTAACGTTGAATGCAGACAATAATAACAATGCGTGCGGTTATCTTGATCATCCTGCTAGGGATGCGTGTTGGAATGTGCCAGTCCAACCAACCATCTGTGGCGTCAACCGCGCCGTTCTCAGTGAATATCAGCACGCCCCAGCAAGTGGTAAAAGCGGGCTCCCAAATCAGACTCGACATCCAAACCAGGAACCTGACGCAGCACGCGATGATGTGGGAGGTTGTGATGTCGCCCGGTCCCGGTCATGCGGAGTTCCTATTTCAACCCGTTGTTCATGATCCACAGGGCAATCTGGCCTTGACAAAGCTGGAGGAGAGAAGCTTGAAGGGTCTCCTACGCGAGGGAGAGGATCTATCGACCAACGGCTCTACAATTCCAGTGCCGTTGCCGGCCGGCGAAACGGCAAACAATCTCATGCTGTTGAGTGATATTTATGACCTATCTCGACCGGGCGATTACACGGTGATGATAGAGAGATCGGTGCAGGCGGGCGCTTCCGCTGCGGTCGTGAAGTCGAACACAATCACGATCACGGTTACCCCGTGACGAAAATAACCGAGAGATGTATGAGCGGACGCAAAGCGCGGTAGCACAGAAGGCGGAAAACAGACCTGAGTGATCGGCTGAAGTCAGGCGATCCTTGTTTTGCCGGCGGGCAGCGCCTCGGTTTCCAGCGTGTTCAGGTCCAGGAGTTGCGAGGCGTGCTGGATGTCGATTCCCACTACCTGACCTGCCGAATCGAGATCGATAACGAGACCTTCCGCGACTTCACGGGAGTCTGCACTCGGCTTGGCGTTCAAGTCGATATAGAGCGAATCCGTCTCTGGATAGTAGTGCAGTTTCATGGCTGCTCCTCCCCCGCTGCCTGAAAGTTGCGATCAGGAAAAGCGTTGTGGATGGTCTCACCATCCTCCAGCGTCACCACACGAAGGATGCGGTCTCCCAATTCTCGCACAACGCCCCAATGCCGGATACGCCCATCCGTCTGTGTTTCGCGCGCCAACGACTCTTTCACAACCCGCTCGCACCATTCGACCTTTATGTACGGACGCTTACGCAGGACTTGTTCGCGGAAATAGCGGGTTGTCTTCATTGTTCTATCTGCTGCCGCTGCAATCTAAGACATGACGACTCGATCCTTTCGATAGAATACCCCTGCCGCAGTTCACACCGCCTGTCCCGCGCAATATCCCGAGGCCCAGGCCCACTGGAAGTTGAAGCCGCCGAGATGGCCGGTCACGTCCACCACTTCTCCAATGAAATACAGGCCGGGAACTTTGCGCGACTCCATGGTCTTGGCTGACAACTCATCCGTGTCAACGCCGCCGGCAGTGACTTCGGCTTTCTCGTAGCCTTCGGTTGCGCCGGGGCGCACTTCCCAGCGATGGAGGTGGCGCTCCATCTGAGCCAGATCCGCATTGGTCCATCCTGGCGGCGGATTCAGTTCCAGCCAGCGTTCGGCGAGGCGAATCGGCATGGCGGCGTGTAGCGCAAACCTGGCGGCGGCAAGGTCGCGGCGCGGACTGTCGCGCAGCGCGGCGGTGATTTGCCGTCCGGGCGCAAGATCCATGACGATCGGCTGGCGACCGTCCCAATAGGACGAGACTTGCAGGATTGCCGGCCCGCTCAACCCGCGATGCGTGATCAGCATCTTCTCGCGAAACTGCTGCCGGCCAAATGACGCGACGACCTCCGTGGAAACGCCGGCCAGATCGCAGTATCGCTGGCGGTCGTCCGCAGTGAACGTGAGCGGCACCAGCGCAGGACGGCATTCGCGAATGCCAATCCCAAACTGCCTTGCCAAGTCGTAACCGAAAGACGTCGCGCCAATCTTCGGGATAGACAGGCCTCCGGTTGCAACCACCAGCGCGGGGGCGTGGAATTCGGCAATGTCACTCCTCACGACAAAGTCAGAAGCCCGCTGCACTTCCTGCACGCAGACGTTCGTGATGATCCGGACGCCAGCGGCGTCGCACTCCTCGGTGAGCATCGCGACAACATCCTGCGCCGCTCGATCGCAGAATAGTTGCCCCAAGGTTTTCTCGTGATAGGGGATGCGGTGCTTTTCGACGAGCGCAATAAAGTCAGCGGGTGTGTAACGCGCCAGCGCCGATTTGCAGAAGTGCGGATTGGCCGACAGGAAGTTATCCGGGCGGCAATGCAGGTTGGTGAAATTACAACGGCCTCCGCCGGAAACAAGGATTTTCTTGCCGATGCGATTGGCGCGTTCCAGTACGGCTACACGGCGGCCGCGCTTTCCCGCCTCGATGGCGCACATCAGCCCCGCTGCGCCGCCGCCCAGCACGATTACGTCAAACGTTTCGGTGTGCAAGTCACGAGTTTCCGGCGTCGCGTGGCCGGTTGTCAAAGATGGGCGGAGTGCTCAGGTCTCGCTTTGCGTTGGCGATCCGGCCCACGGGAACGCAGCTTTGAAGGGGCACGCCTTCAGGCGTGCCGTCACAACCGACCGCAGGACTCGGCTTTAGCCGCTGACGGACCTGCCCTCAGGGCCTGAAGGCCAACCCCTTTGCGCGGACTTCCGGCCCCGCTAAAGCCGTGCCCCCTTCAAAGCAAGCCGAATTACTTCACGACCGGTTCAGTGTCGCCGGCTAAAGCTGGCTCTGAAAAAACAGTGGGCTTATCGGCACGACTGAAGTCGTGCCCTGACACACAGCTTTCGGAAGCGGACTTTTTCAGCGCCCTGTAAAGTCGTGCCCTGCCACAAAGCGCTCAAAGCGGACTTTTCCCGCAGTAGTTACGCGTTGCTTTGCATCGGCGTGGCGGCCTGCGTTATCACCGTCTCGGGCCGATCGTTTACCGCGATCAATAGAAGAGTGGCATCGTCAGCAAATTTGCCCGCAGCGTGGGCTTCGACATCGTTCATGATTTGCGTGTAACGCTGCGGCAACGATTCTCCCGGCGGCCCGGCCAGCAGCGCCGCCAGGCGGTCGGGACCGAACTCTTCGTCGGAACCGTTAGCAGCTTCGCTGACGCCGTCGGTATAGAGCAAGAGGCGATCGCCGGTCGCCAGCACAAGCCGCTCGGCGTGGAAGCCGGCATCCAGCATGAAGCCAAGCACGGGACGCGTGGGGTCGAGTGATTCGATGGCGCCATTGTTGCGCCGCAGGATGGGAGGACAATGTCCGGCATTCACAAACTGCAAGACGCGAGCGGGAAGATCGAGTACGCCATAAAAGATGGTGACGTAATGGCCCTCGCCAAGCTGATTGCGCAGCGTCGTCTCAACCTGGGCCAGAACGGCTTCCGGACTGTTGCTGGAGGACGACAGCGTGCTGACCGAGGCGTAGAGCATGGCGGCGATCAGCGCACCCGGCGTGCCTTTGCCGGAGACGTCGGCCAGACAAAAGTGCAGCATGTCGGGAACCGGCTGCCACACTCCGAAGTAGTCACCGCCGACCACGCCTGCAGGAATGCTGTTGCCGAACAGCTCGACTCCCTGGGTCACCAGATGGCGCTGCGGTACGATGCGCGTCTGCAACTGCTGCGCGTCATTGCGCTCGTAGTCGGAGACACGCTGCGATGAGCGGACCTCCTCGGCCTGCCGAATGAGAGATTGCACTTTCTCCAGCAGGGCAACATTGCGCCACGGCTTTTCGATGAAGTCGGAAGCGCCATGCTTCATGGCACTGACTGCCAGATCGACATTGCCCCAGGCGGTGAGCGCGACGATGGGGACGGTGGCGTCGAGTTCGCGCAGGTGCTGGATCAGTTCCAGACCCTCAATGCCCGACGTACTGTCGCGGTGGTAGTTCATATCCAGCAGAGCGAGGTCGGGCGGGTTCTGCCGCGCCGCCGCCAGCGCCTCGTTGGGCGAGGCACACAGCACGACCACGTAGCCATGACCGCGCAGCAGCATGGCGAGGGCCTCGCGAACGTGTTCCTGGTCTTCCGCGATGAGGATGGTCGAAGGGTCGGCAGTGGTCATCATGTTCCTGGTATTTACGTAGCAGACGGATTGCCAGACCGAAGATAGTGCTATGGTGCAGGAAACAGGGATGGGCGGCGGACTCGGGCTTCGAGACTCGCCCACAATCGGGAATGTGTTGTCCGGAAATGGGCACCGTAAGCAGGGGGAAGATCAAGTCCAACCGATGCTTTGAGTTGCGGCGAGAGGCGCGGAATGCCATTTCCCAATTCCGCAGCGCAAAGTGTAAAATTGATCTACTCCTCGCAAGCTAGAATGTTCCACGTAGAACATTTTGCCGGAATCCAGCAAGAGGAGCAGTTGCGCTTCCGCTGAACGCAGTCCCAAATGCGTTGCCCGGTGCGCTTGACGGGAACGGCAACTCTCCCACGAAAAGCAGCCACGAAGGAGTTTTAGACAGCATGGCGATTCCAGCCACCCAATTGCGTCCGGGCATGGTCATCAAGCACAACAATGACCTGCATTCGGTGTTCAGCGTGGAGCACCGCACCCCGGGCAATCTGCGCGCTTTCATCCAGGCCAAGTTGCGCAATCTGCGCACTGGGGCGATGTTCGAGCACCGTTTCCGCTCCGGCGATCCCATCGAGAAGATTATTGTGGACCAGGTGCAGATGGAGTTCCTCTACTCCGATGGCGACGATTATCACTTTATGAACACCGAGAACTACGAGCAACTGCACCTGGGCAAGGACATCCTGGGCGATGCCGTGGATTATCTCATCGGCAATTTGGCCATCAAGGTAGAGTTCTTCGACGGCAAGGCCGTGGGCATTGAGTTGCCGCAGACGGTGGAGCTCACGGTGGTGGAGACCGAGCCCGGACTGAAGTCGGCGACGGCCAGCAGCGTCACCAAGCCGGCCAAGACCGAAACTGGGCTTGTGGTGCAAGTGCCGCCGTTCATCAACGAGGGCGAAAAGATTCGGGTGGACACCTCCGAAGGCGCGTACTTATCGCGCGCCTGAACCGATAAGGCGGGCGACGCTCCGTTCTACCGGGAGCCTCGCCCATTGACAAATCTGGCCGTGTCGCCGATAGTTGTACGCTGTACCCGCAGCGACGAAAATTAACGGTTCTCGGCACGTGTGTTCACAGACCACTGTACGGGCCGCAATGGCTGCTTGACCCGCTCGCAAAACTGAGAGCGGAAGAAAATAATATTAAGTTCCATGATGCGAAAAGGAGAAGGACACGAAAATGCAAACCCTGACTAAGAGAGCCGTGCCGTATTTGCTCATATCCACACTCGTACTATTGTCCCTGCCGATGTGGGCTGCCGACAAGTCGAGCGACGAACAAACCCTGCGCAACGCCGCCACGGTATTACAGGCCATGCTCGACAGCAAGGACGTTCCATCCAGCGTCGTGGCCAAGGCTGACTGCATCATCATTCTGCCGAGCGTGAAGAAGTTCGCCGTCGGCATCGGTGGAACCGGTGGACGCGGTCCCATGAGTTGCCGCACCGGCAAGAACTTTAGCGGCAAGTGGTCCCCGCCTGCCATGTATACCATCGGCGGCGCCAGTGCTGGTCTTCAGATCGGCGGCACAGCAACCGATATCATCCTCCTCGTGATGAGCTCGTCGGCAGCCGACAAGATCCAGACCGGCAAAGTCAAGGTTGGCAGCGATGCGACGGCAGCGGCCGGTCCCGGAGCCTCGGCCGGCATGTCGGGCAGTGCTGACATTTTGACCTATTCCCGCACCAAGGGACTTTTCGCCGGCGTGTCCCTCAATGGCGCTTCGCTCGATCCTGACGGCGACGCTAATAAGCGTCTTTATGGCGAAGGGGTCAGCGCGCAGCAGATCATGGCCGGCACCGACGTCAAGGCTACGTCTGCCGGTATGAGCTTGACTAGCTTGCTCAATAGCAAGGCCGCAAAGCACACGATGTAAGACGATGTTCGGTACGCCGACCGTCAGTCAATAGAACGCGGAACTGGTCTATCCAGCTCCGCGTTTTTTCTTGGCGAAAGATAAGTCTCGTTCCTCTGGCAAGCAACGCTGCCGACTATGCTGCGGTATGATTGCTATGCTCTAGTTGCTAGTTGCCTCTTCTCATGTCTGCTCTCGAAACCCGCCGTTACGTTGTATCCGGACGCGTGCAAGGTGTCGGCTTCCGCTGGTTCGTGGAGCGCGAGGCGGCGCAACTCGGCATCACCGGATGGGTGCGCAACTGCGAGAACGGCGATGTTGAAGTCATGGCCACCGCCTCCGCCGAGCAGCACAACGCCCTGCGCCAGAAATTGCAGCAAGGCCCGCGCGCCGCACGCGTCGATCTCGTGGGCGAATCCAAAGCGCCGTTTCTGGAGGCGCCATCATTTCGCATTGAAGGAGTTTGGTAATTCATGCAGACGCAACCCGCGCACAACTGCGACGATCTCAAGAAGCTGATCCGCGAGGTCCCCGACTTCCCCAAGCCCGGCATCCTTTTCTACGACATCACCACCCTGTTGAAAGATCGCCGCGGCTTCTCGCGCCTCATCGATGCCCTCACCGAGCACTACATCAACGACAACATCGAACTGGTGCTGGGCATTGAAGCCCGCGGCTTCATCTTCGGACCAGCTTTGGCTTACCGCCTGAATGCCGGCTTCGTGCCGGTGCGCAAACCGAAGAAACTTCCCGCCGAAGTTCTGCAATGGAAGTACGATCTGGAGTACGGTCAGGACACGCTCGAGATCCACAAGGACGCAATCCAGCCCGGCCAGCGCATCATCATCTGCGACGATCTGCTGGCTACCGGCGGAACGGCGAAGGCGACCGCCGACATGGCCACGCAGCTCGGCGGCAACATTTGCGGCATGGGCTTCGTAGTGGAGCTCGACGGCCTCAAAGGCCGCGACAAGCTGAAGGACTACGACGTCTTCTCACTGCTGCACTACGAGATGTAGGCGTCACGCTTGAATGCGGTGGCGCGCGGGCAAGTTCGATAGAGCCGAGTCCCGCAAAGCGGGACGGCGATTAGCCCCGCCGATTGAGAGCCTGTTAGGAAACGCCGTTCGCGTGGAACAAGCAGCAACAAAAGAGCGCCGTAGGCGCGAAACAGTCTAGCCCAGCACGGGGCCGTAGGCGCAGTGCTGGGTAGGGTCGGAAAAGTCGTCGAGTCCCGTAGGGGCGGCACAGGCCTCATCCACTCGTGAAAGCCGCCTGGGAGTGGGAAATAGAGGCGAGTCGCGTAGCGGCGACAAAGGTTGCGCCAACAGTTTCTTCAGCTCCGTCAGCCAGGATATCCCATGCTGTGTTATATACCACTCTGTGGGATAAACACTGCGTTTCTCGATGGGTCCTCACCAGATCGTTTTCAGCAACGGACAATCCAGCATCCGCCGATCCGCAGTAACCAGCGGCAAATTCTCCGCACGCGCTGTCGCGGCGATCGTCCGGTCTGCCGGATCGGAGGAAAAGTCGGACGGAAAAAACGTAGTGAAGGCGGCGATCTCTGTGGTTACGGGCCTGATGAAAATGCCTTCGACTAGCTTCGCGATGGTTTGTTCCACGGTACCCATGGGGTCGATCCGGTTTGCCGCAATGAGTCGCGCCAACTCCACCAGGGTTATCGCCGAAATGGCTAAGCCGTCATGATGGCGCGAACGGCGAATGGCAGCAGCCGCCGCGCGCGATAACTTTCGCGAAGCACCATTCATCCAAACCACGACATGCGTGTCCAGCAGGATCATTTGAGCATGTCCCAATCCTCCAACGGGAATATCGGGTTGACCAGATCATCGGGATCGCCGTTGATCTTCATCACACCTTCAAGCCTCCCAATGAAGGGTTCTGCTTGAGACACCCGGAACGGAATGAGCTTCGCCGTTGGTCTGCCCCGCTTGGTGATGATCACTTCCTGCCCGGTTTCATTTACCTCGTCGATGATGGCCAGACATTTGGCCTTAAACTCGCCCGCAGCGATTTCGCGCGACCCGTTCCTCGCGGCGGTTCTGGCGTTGCGCTTTCTTGCGGCGATGCTCGTCGGCATATGGTCACCTCCAGATGACCATGGTCATGTTAACATGGTCATCTCGCAGCTACTTCATTACCACCCGCCGCCCTTCAATCCTGTACTTCCCCTCGAGCACAATCCTGATCGCCTCGGAATACGCCATGTGCTCCTGCTCCAGAATGCGCTCGGCCAGCGTGTGTTCGTCGTCGCTATCGAGGACGGGTACAACTTTCTGCACCAGGATCGCGCCGTGATCGAGGTTCTCGTCGACAAAGTGTACCGTGCACCCAGAGACCTTTACGCCATAGTCGAAGGCCTGCTTCTGCGCGTCGAGTCCGGGAAACGACGGCAACAGCCCAGGATGAATGTTGAGGATGCGGTTGGGAAACTGCTGCACGAACCACGGCGACAGCAGCCGCATGTATCCGGCAAGGCAGACCAGATCGACTGCGTGTTCGCGCAGTGCGGCAACAACCTGGCGGTCATGCTCCTCGCGCGCTACGCCTTTCGACGGGATGACGAGCGCGTTCAGTCCGCGCCGCCGCGCCGACTCGATACCCACTGCGTCCGCCCGGTTGGAAATGACGATCGCGATCTTCGCCTCGAGCTTGCCCGAAGCGACATTGTCGGCGATGGCCTCAAAGTTCGACCCCCGCCCGGAGAGAAGGATGCCCAGGTTCTTCATGGTGACATGCGAATGATAAAGCGAAGCGACACCTTTGTCAGCGCGACCAGGACTGCCATTCCCTTCACAGTGTCATCCTGAGGTGATTTCGCGATCGCGTTTTTCTTGCCGTTTCATCCTGAGCGTAGGCGACGCTGACTTTGGCGTCGCCGGAGTCGAAGGACCCCTGTGGCAGCCAGAAACTTGCAGGTATAGGTTCTTCGAATCGCGCCCGCAACGGCGCCGCACGATCGCCCGCCTCTATCCCTGCACCAGCGCATGGGTCACGGCATGTACGGATAGAGCGATTCGATTCGCCACTCCAACCTTGCGTAGAAGCTGGGCCACGTGCGCCTTAACGGTGCGCTCCAGGATTCCCAACGCGGCGGCGATTTCGCGATTAGAGCGGCCCGCGACCAGCAGTTGCAGCACTTCCCGCTCGCGGCCGCTGATCTTGCTCTCGATCCGCGGCTGAACGCGACGCGGGGAAACGGTGCTGCGCTCAATGAATGATGCCAGGATTCGTCTCGGCAACCACACCGATCCCAGATGGACTTCGCGCAGCGCTTTCTTGAACTCATGGGCCGGAGCTTCCTCGGAAACAAAGCCTTTGGCGCCGGCGCAGACCGCCCGCAGGATATCTTCGTCGCGATTTCCCGGCCCGGTCACGATGATCCGAATGTTGGGACGCACCGCCTTCAGCGCCGACATGCCTGCATAGAACTCCGCGCCGCGGTCTACCGCCATCAGCACAATATCGTCCTTGGGACTGCGCAGCAGTGCGCTGACCGTCGCCTCGCGCAACTGGATATCGGGCTCGGAGGAGAAAATCGCGCGCAGTCCCAGGTAGCGTACGGGATCGCTTTCCACAACCGCGACACGAATGTTATTGCGCGATACTGGCTTCATGGATCGGTGGGTCGCAACCAGTCTATAGCACGTTTCTCGGTATATTCATAGCAGCAAAGTGGTATAAAGATGGCGATTGGCACGCACAAGCTCGATACGAACCCGGCCCTTTTCGAGGCCGCGAATAGAAAGTAGGATTGGTCCAAACCAGGCAGGAGTTTCAATGCTAGCCATTTTTTCTCGCGGTGCTGGATTGCGACTTGTTTTGATTCTCAGCTGCATCTGCCTGCCAGCGCTCCCTGCGTTCGCCCAGGCCACGGCCGGTCAAACCCAGACGGAGCCCATCGACGAGTTGCGCGCCCTGCAAGAGCCGCCCGGCCCTCCCGTCGCCAAGGGTGCGGCTGCCATCACGCAGCAGGACGCAAAGTGTTCCACGCGAATCATCGTCAATGCCGATGCCTTGTTTAAGCCGGGACGCTGGACGTTGAATCCCGATGGCGCGGAAACCATGGGCGCGCTAGCTCCGCTGGTCGTAAAGGCCGGCAAGCATCCGGTGCGGATCGAGGCCTTCGTCGTCTCTGCCGCCCCGGAGCACCAGAATCAAGTTGTGGCCCAGCGGCGTGCCATCACCGTGCGCGGCTGGCTCAGAAACAATGGTTACGTTCCCGTGGACGCCCCCGTCGAAGGCTTCGGCAAACACATCGAGAATCCTTCCGCTCCAGCCACTGCGAAAACTGCCGACACGGGAGACTCCACGCACACGTCCGCCACTTCCAATAAGCCTGGCGGCGCATTGAAAGACCAGCGCGTGGAAATCGTGTTCGACACCTGCCATTAGGAGCGCTCTTTTTAGCGAGCCGGTACAGGGGACGGCCTTCACGCCGTCCGTAAGCGACGAAATATCATTACGGCTTTGGCCGCTGAGGGACTTCGCCCCGACTTGGATCGGCATCTCCTCAGCTAATCCCCGCGAGTCGTACCACCTGCGCCGAAATACCGCCTCCATTCAGCCGGCGATTCTGCCCATCGAACTCCTGTCAACGCCATTCACTGCATACCCGCTTCACTCGATGGAGTGAGTTACCGCACTGCGCGCCGGAGCTCATCCACGCGACAATTTCTCTAGCGAGGACGCGGCGGTGCGCCCTTCATAACCTGTTTCCTATAACACCATTCATCCACCGTCGCGCCTACTCCACTCCCAGAGGTGAGCAGAAACGTGAGCACTCAGACTGTTTCTCCGGAAGTCAATCTGCCGGCATTGCCCAACGACACGCCACGACCGGCTGCGTCGCTCCAGAAGCGGCCCGGGCTGCGCATCCTGCAACCGGAAGTCACCTACACCGGCGCGCCTATCAAGCCCTTGCAGAAGGGACTTCCCAAGCAAACCGAGTCGCTCTGCCCCGAATGCACCAAGGTGATCGCGGCCGATATCTTCGCCGATGGCGGCAAAGTGGTGATGGAGAAAAGCTGTCCCGAGCACGGCCAGTTTCGCGACATCGTCTTCAGCGACGTTGAGCTCTATCTCAAGATGGAGGAGTGGAACTTTGGCGATAACCTGGGATTGTCGAATCCGCAGGTCGAGGGTGGCAAGTCATGTCCTGACGACTGCGGGCTGTGCGGCATGCACACCTCGCATACCGCGCTGGCCAATGTTGACCTGACCAACCGCTGCAATCTCACCTGCCCGGTGTGCTTCGCGAACGCCAACGTCGCCGGCTACATTTACGAGCCCGACCTCGAGCAGGTCCGCACCATGCTGAACACGCTGCGCGGCGAGCGTCCCGTTGACGGCCGCGTGGTGCAATTCTCCGGCGGCGAACCTACCATCCATCCGCAGTTTTTCGAGATTCTGTCGATGGCCCGCGATATGGGCTTCACCCACATTCAAGCCGCAACCAACGGCATCGAACTGGCGGACATCGAGTTCGCTCGCAAAGCGAAAGCTGCCGGGCTGGCGACGCTCTACCTGCAATTCGACGGCGTTACCGACGACATTTATCGTCGCGTGCGCGGGCAGTCATTGCTCAGCATCAAGATGCAGGTCATCGAGAACTGCCGCGCCACCGGCATGAAGATCGTCTTTGTCCCGACGATTGTGAAAGGCCTGAACGACGATCAGGTCGGCGACATCGTCCGCGTCGCCATCGAAAATGTCGATACCGTCTCCGGCATCAGCTTCCAGCCTGTTGCCTTCACCGGACGCATCGCGAAGCACGAGCTGCTGGCCAAGCGCTTTACGCTGTCTGACCTGGCGCGCTGCGTCAGCGAGCAGACGGGCATCACCGACCCGCGCGCCGACTGGTTCCCGCTGGCTTGCGTCACTCCGTTTTCCAAGCTGACGGCGGCGCTGCGCGGCACTGGCGTGCCCACCATCTCGTCGCATCCGCATTGTTCGCTCGGCACCTACTTCTTTGTAGACGAAACGTCGAAGCAGGCCGTGCCCATCACCCGCTTCGTCGACGTGCCCAACATGCTTCAGGACATGGAAGAGTTGTCGCGCTCCGTGGGCAAAGCGCGCTTCAAGCTCTATAGCAAAGTGAAGACGTGGAACGCGCTGAAGAAGCACTTCAAACCGCAGTTTGCGCCGCCGGGATTGACGTTCACGAAATTCCTACAGACGCTGCAAGGCATGACCAACAAAAAGCTGGGCCGCGATGGCAAGGACGGCACCTTCACCTATCGCACGCTGCTGGTCGCGGGCATGCACTTTCAGGATGCTTATAACTATGACATCGAGCGCGTGAAGCGCTGCGTCATCCACTACGCCACGCCCGACGGCAAACTGTATCCCTTCTGTACCTACAACTCTGGCCCCTGCTACCGCGAGAAAATCGAGCGCCAGTTCTCGACGCCCTTGGAGAAGAAGCAATTAGAAGCCATCTCATGAAATGCTTTGCGTCAGGGCACGGCTTCAGCCGCGCCGAAGCTGCCGCCGTGACTCGTGGGCTTTGGACTAGCCACTAGCCACTCTCTTCACAATCCTTTCCACTTCCTCCACCACCTCATCGGCGCTCTTCCGCGTGGTATCGAGGACCACCGCGTCCGCGGCGGGAACGAGGGGTGATGCGACTCGTGTGCGATCGCGCTCGTCGCGCGCCGCGATCTCGGCGTGCACGCGCGCGGCTTCCTCGGGCGATTGCGATCTGTTCTGTAGCAGTCGGCGTTCGGCCCGGACCTTCTGGTCGGCGTCGAGAAATATCTTCACTTCGGCATTCGGAAACACTGCGGTGCCGATATCCCGGCCTTCCATCACTACCCCGCCCTTAGCTCCCAGTTCCCGCTGGCGCGCTACCATCACGCGCCGTACCGCCGGATGGACCGACACTCGTGACGCAGCTGCGGTCACATCAGGCTCGCGAACGCGCTGCGAGACATCCTCCCCATCGAGCAGTACGCGATTGCCGTCGCCGCTCGGCTCGAGTTGGATTACCGATTTTTCCGCCAACTGCCGCAATGCCTCCGCGTCATCCAGCGCCGTCTGCTGCTCCATCGCCTTCAGCGCCAGCGCGCGGTACATCGCGCCACTCTCCAGATTGATATAGCCCAGCTTCCTCGCCAGCCGCGCGGCAATGGTGCTCTTGCCCGATCCCGCAGGTCCATCAATCGCGATGACCAACTTCCGCCCCTCGCTCATTCGCTGGCAGTTCCCTTGCTCGGTGGTTTTGGGCTGGATGTCGCCGAGGACCTTCGTGGCCGCCGCTGCACCAGCGGCATTCCGGGTCGCGGAGGAAACGCTTCGAATTTCGCGCGCGGCGTGAACTCGTGTGCAATCTGCTCCTGTAGCTCTGAAACCTGGAGCATCACGCGCCCATCGACGTGGACGAAGTTGAGTTCGCGCGCGGCTTGCAGAGCGTTGATGGCCTCACGCACCCGGGCACGGCTGGTCAGCGTGGAAAAGAACTGCTCCACTTCCTGCTGCTGGGCCGCCAGCACACAGTCCAGATACTTCGAAACCAGGGCCGTCAGCGCCTCGGCCACCGAGATTTGCGTGCCCTTCTTGACCGCATCCGGCGCCCAGCGGAACAGCACATCCCAGAACACGCCCTCGTCAGGTTTGTAATCGACCCGGGTGATGCGCAGCTTGGCCCACAACTCGTCGAGTGCGCGGTCCAGCGCCGCTTCCGAGATCGCTCCGCCAACTAACTCGCGCAAACGCTCCTTCGAAATCGGGCCTTCCTTTTGGATCACCTGAAATGCATGCAGCGCCAGCGGCGAGTATTCCGAGCGCGCGCCGGTCGTTGGCGCCTGCCTCGGATTGCGGTCTCCGCAGAGTCCATAGAAGTACGGGAAAACCGAGGCCGCAACGATGAAGTTGTTTTCCGAAAAAACGTTGGCCTCATAGGCTGACTTCTCGCGCAGCAACCGCACCATCAGATCCTTTGCTTCCTGCGCTTCCTGGTCGGCAAAAGCCATGTGTGCTATGGGCAGCTTCTCGTCGCTGCCCTTGTAAGCTCCAACAAACGTCGGCGCCAGCACCGCCGGCCGCTGCGGATAGAGCAGACAAAATCCCACCGTGTCGATGAACTCGCGCGCCTCTTCCAGCGTGCGGACTCCCCGCCCGTTCAGCCGCCACTTCTCGCGGCGCAGTTCCTGGAGTTGCTGTTCGTGCATAAAGAAGCTACGAGCCGCAAGCTACTAGCTTCGAGCCAGGTCCGCGGCTGCTCTCGTCGCCGAATCGCCCGAAGCTCGGGGCTCGCGGCCCGCAGCTAGATCCGCTTAAACGCCCTCTGAATGTCCTTTACAGAGTACCGCAAAACCACCGGCCGCCCGTGCGGACAGCTCATGGGGCAATCCGTCTTGGCCAGTTCCTGCAACAGCCACTCCATTTTGTTCTGCTCCAGCGGCATGTTTACCTTGATGGCGGCGTGGCATGCGATGCTGGCCGCAATGTTAGTGCGAATCTTCTCCAGGTTCAGCGACTGCTCCTCGCGCTCAAACTGCTCAAGAATTTCGTGCAGCAGATGCTCCACTTGCCCGGCCACCACGCCTGCCGCGGTCGTCTTCACGGCGATGGTCCGCGACCCAAACGGTTCCACCTCAAAGCCGTTGCGATTCAGTTCATCGGAAATCTCCGCGAACACCGCCATCTGTCCCGGCGTCAGCTCCACGATCAGCGGCATCAGCATCTGCTGCCGCTCCGGCGCTTCCGCCAGCCGCTGCTTCAAAATCTTCTCAAACAGAATGCGCTCGTGCGCCACGTGCTGATCGATAATCCACAGTCCCTGCGGATTGATTGCCAGGATGAACGAATCGCGAATCTGTCCCACCGGCTTCAGCGTGGCCAGTGATTCCAGTCCTGCGGGAACATCTTCATCCGCTACTTCGGGCGAGCAGCCATTTCCGCCCGGAGCAAGCGCAGCCGCTGGTCCTCCAAATGTCTGCGGCCCAAAACGCGCCACCGGAATCGCAGCATTGGCTTCGACGGCGAATCCGCTGCCCTCAAATTGCAACGGCGCAGTGAACGGCGGAAGCTCCTGCGCGCGCAGCGCAAAAGCTGCGTCCGCCTCGGTCAGGTGCAGTTCGCTGCCGGCAAAGTCATGCGCGCCCGAAGTCAACGAAGCCGATGCGCTCGGACTGGCATGCATCTCGGTCATGAACGACGGCACCGGCCGCGACTTCATCAGCACCGCCCGCACCGAGTCGCGAATGAAATCGTGCAGTATCGACGACTGCCGGAAGCGCACCTCGGTCTTCGACGGATGCACGTTCACATCGACCTCGGTCGCCGGCATCTCCAGAAACAGCAGCACCACGGGAAAGACCGATGGCGGATTGACGTTGCGGTAGGCTTCGGTGAGCGCGTGCTGCACCAGGCGGTCGCGAATCAGCCGCCCATTCACGAAGATGAAGATCGAGTTGCGATTCAGCTTCTGGATCTCCGGCCGCGAAACAAATCCGTGCAGCTTCATCTCGCCCTTCACCGGCTCTTCCGGTTCCTCCACTTCGCTGCGGCGCCACGGCGGAGGTTGCGGCAGCCCGACGCGCTCCAGCGGCAGCAGTGCGCTCACCGCGATCAGTTGATCGAGCGTCTCCTTGCCGAAGACCTGATAGATCCGCTGCGAATGGTCTGCAACCGGCGGCGCAACCAGCATGGCATTCGTCGCTGAGTGCAGCTCCCAATGCATTTCAGGATGGGCCAGCGCATAGTGCGTCACCAGCGACGCAATGTGCGACAACTCCGTCGATTCAGCCTTCAAAAACTTACGTCGCGCCGGAATGTTGTAGAACAAATCGCGCACCGTGATGCAGGTTCCCAGCGGCAGCCCGGCTTCTTCAACTGCAAGAATTTTTCCCCCGGCAATCTCGACAATCGTTCCGGCGGGATCTTCTGGGGCACGTGTCTCCAACCGCAGACGGCTGACGGATGCAATCGACGGCAGAGCTTCTCCGCGAAATCCCAGCGTCGCGATGGTCAGCAAATCATCGGCATTACGGATCTTCGATGTGGCGTGGCGCTCGAAAGCCAGCATGGCATCGTCGCGCACCATGCCGCAGCCGTCGTCGGTCACCTGGATCAGCTTCTTGCCGCCGGCCTCGACGTTGACGCGAATGCGCCGCGCGCCTGCATCCAGCGCGTTCTCCAGCAGCTCCTTCACCACCGAGGCCGGGCGCTCCACCACCTCGCCCGCGGCGATCTTGTTAGCTACGTTTTCCGACAGAACGTGGATGCGGCCCATCGAGTACTACGTTACATGAGGGCGATGGTCCGTGGTTAGTGGATAGTGGATGCTTGCCCAATCCTCGCACATGCAAGAATGACTATCTGGCGAGCCGCGTGGGGGCTGTTTCTGAACCGCAGGGCTGCGGGACTGATGCCAGATTTGACAAAAATGTGACACAGTGTTGACAACGGCGAGGCCGTCGCGTTGTTTACTTCGCAACATCCTGCCGGCTTGCAGAAAATATGGCTCGCCCGGCTACGATCAACCCCAACCGCCGACAAGAGTGAGGAGACAAAGATGATGAGGGTAATCGCTGACAGCCACGGCTCCCGGACGCCAATCTCCGGGTTCGCACCAGCCAATGCGCCCATTCGTTGCACGTTCGGCATCCTGGCGATGCTGATCGTAATCACCGCTTCAACCTTGGCGTTCGCACAGGCGGGCACACTGGATACAACATTTGGCACCGGCGGCATCTTCAGCACCAGCTTCACCCAACCTGCCGCGGCCGACAACGCCATCGCAATTCAAAGTGACGGCAAGATCATCGTCGGCGGCACGGTTGCGCTCAGTACTGGCGGAGGTGAGGCCGCACTGATCCGGCTGAATACCAATGGCACGCTCGACACCAGCTTCGGCACGGGCGGCATCGTCACCAGCAACTTCGGCAATGCTGGCGGCGCCATCGTGTTCAGCATTGCCATCCAGCCCAACGGACAAATCTTGGCTGCGGCGGAAGGAAGTTTTTTCGATGCGGGATCGGTTGGCCGTTTCAACACCGACGGCAGCGTTGACACGACGTTTGGTACCAACGGTTTTGCTGTCTCCGATTCGATTAATTCTGCGGCGGGAGCAACCAATGCCATGGTCCTGCAAGCCGATGGCAGTATTGTGGTGACCGGCGGGGGCTTCATGGGCCGCTATACCAGCACGGGCCAGGTGGATACGACCTTTGGTACGAATGGGGTTGCCATTCTGAACTCCCTGATTGTTACCGGTATGGCCTTGCAGTCGGATGGCAAGATTTTGGTCACGACGGGCGCAGGGACTGAAACCGTAATCGAGACGGCGCCCGCACTGCCGAGTGGAATCGCCGGCTCGATTTCCCGCTACAACACCAATGGCACTTTGGATACGACCTTCGGCGTTTCCGGACAAGCAGCGTGCGTGGCCTCGGCCGCGGGCATTGCGCTTCAAAGCAACGGCAAAATCGTTGTAGCCGGGACCATCACCAGCGGACTGGCAAACATTCTCTACGACGGCCGAATGTACATTAATAACCTGACAGGTTTCGGCGTGGTCCGCTATAACGCAAATGGAAGCCTTGATACGACCTTTCATCCTGGGGTCGGTCTGGGAAGCGGTGGCGGCGTCATCACCGGATTTGGCAGCTCATTCCCCTATAGCGGGGCCTTCGCGCTGGCCGTTCAATCCAATGGCGAGATTGTAGTGGCGGGAGTGGCAGGCGATGCATCGTTCAACGCTTACGTGCCGCCGACCCAATTGGTTTCCGCATCCTTGGCGTTGGCCCGCTATACGACAACGGGACAATTGGACACCAGCTTCGGCAACAACGGAACCGTAATCACGGCTGTCGGCCAGAGCAACATCTCATCCGTCAGTGCGCTGGCGATACAGAGTGACGGCAAGATCGTTGCGGCCGGAAATTCCGCTGTCCCGCAACGAGATGACGTCATAAATAACTTCGCGGTCGCGCGCTATCTGGCGCAATAGAAGCCGGCGCGAAGTTCAGGGATATGTGCCCCAGGTCTCGACGGAGCGCGAGATCTGGGGCGCCCGCGTCCAAGGCGTCCACAGTGCCTTATCTCTGATGTGGCGATTTCCCACCTCATTATCTGTTACGCCCCGCGGCGCACCTCAAGCGGACAAGTGTGAACCTGCTCGGATAAACCATCTGCAATGAAGGTCTTGCGCCGTAATGCGAAATTAAGTTGACTCGCCCAGACGGGAGCGCAATAGTTACTCCGCGCGGCGGCAAAAGTGCGGCTCGCAGGCCAAAAAACCAGCCTTCCGGCTCGCAGCGAGCCGGACATGGTGCCGAGGAGGATCGCAATGGCAGGGGAAGAGCAAAGTGCAGCTGTGATTTTCGACATTAAGTGGCAGGCGGGAACAGTTGCGCTCGCGTTGGTTGTCATGCTTGCGGCAATTATCATCGCCGCCCCGGCGGCGCAGGCGCAGACCTTTACCGTGATTCACACCTTCACCGGTCAGGGTGAAGATGGCGCCAACCCTTTCGCCGGACTGGTCCTGGACGGGGAGGGAAATCTCTACGGCGTCACCGAGTACGGCGGTTCCGGCGGGTGCTCTTCGCAGGACACCCGCGGCTGCGGCACTGTGTTCAGAATGAAACATTCCAGCGGAGGATGGTATTACAGCCCGCTCTACAGCTTTAAGGGATCGGCCAACAACGACGGCGCATATCCTTTTTTCGGCGGCCTGACCATCGGTCCGGACGGCAGCTTCTATGGAACTACGCTGGTTGGCGGCGCAGCGATGGATTGTAATGGCAATCCCGGCTGCGGCACTGTCTTCAACCTGAAGCCGACGCCGACCCGTCCGGCCTCGGCCCTCACCCCGTGGGACGAGAAAGTTCTTTACCGCTTCCAGCAATCGCCCGACGGCAACTTTCCCGAGGGTCAACTGGCATTTGATTCCGCAGGGAATCTCTACGGTGGCACCGTCTACGGGAACAATGTCTATTACTACTGGGGAACGCTATTTGAATTGTCGCCTGAGGCCGGAAACTGGAGTGAGCGAATAATCTATAATTTTCAGGGCGATCCCAACGATGGAGCCGATCCCTTCGGCGGCCTGGTCATGGGCCCAGATGGCAATCTCTACGGTACTACCTTCGCCGGCGGCACCGACAATGCCGGCACGCTGTTTCAGCTGACCCCATCCGGCTCCGGCTGGACGGAGAACGTCCTGTACAAGTTCATCGCCAACGGGACGCAACCGTATTCCGCGCCCATCTTCGACAGCGCGGGCAATCTGTATGGCGGCACAACCGCGGGCGAGCAGACCAATACGCCGGTGGCTTACGAGATGTCCCCGCCTTATCTCAGCAGTTCCTACAGCATCTTGTATTCGTGGCTCCAGTATTATTCCAGCGGTCCGGCAGCGCCGCTCATGATGGACAGTGCCGGGAATCTCTATGGCACCACCGTTGGCAGCGACCTGTTCGGCACCGTGTTCAAGCTCACGCCCTACAACGGATACTGGATCCAGACCACTTTGCACGACTTTACGCGTGGCGCCGATGGCGGTATTCCCTATAGCAACGTGGTGATGGATGCGCAGGGCAATCTCTACGGCACCGCCTCGCGGGGCGGCGATACTGTCGATTGCCCCGGCGGCTGCGGCGTGGTGTGGGAGATCGCGCCATAACGTTTTGCGTCATTGCACAATAGCTGGGGGTAACAGGCCATATCGCAACCAATCCCCCAGCGCCATGACCGGCCAACGACAACCGAGCCACTGACCACTTCCTACCCCGGAGGCCACGTCAAATCCCGCCCGCCAAGCATGTGGAGGTGCAGGTGAAACACCGATTGTCCTGACCGCGGTGGCGCGCTATCTGGCGCAATAGAAGCTGGCGCGACGACAAGAGATGTGTGCCCCAGGTCTCGAAGAGAGCGAGACCTGGATTGGATCAGGCGATGTTTCAACCACTATCCGAAGACTAGGAGGAACGAGCCAGGTACTGTTCGCCCCAGCGGTTTTCTATTTTCGGCGGGTGCTGCAAGGTTTGCATTACCACACAATACTGTTCCGTTTTTTCCCGCAACGCGCTTAGCTGTTCCTTGGTTGCCTGGGGCGCGCGGACGTCGAACGTGACCCTGATGTTCTCAAATCCGACAGCCGCTTCTCTGGAAATCCCCAGCGTTCCCTGAAGATCCAAATCACCCTCGACGGTAACGTCAATGCCCTCGGTCGGTATGCCCATCGCCGCGGCCACCATCTGGCAAGTGATCTGCGCACATGCGGCGATTGCGCCCAGCAGTAAATCTCCGGAGCAGGCCCCGGTACCCTCTCCGCCAACGCCTTGATGGGCTTGCGCCTTGTAAATCTCACGGCCCAAGTCCACCGAGCAGGTGACGGGAGCGTCGGTCTGGCTGCCGCGCGCCTTCAGGGTAATTCGCGAACTGGACGGATTTTGGCGATACTGCTCCTTCAGTGGGCGCTGCAGGCTGCGAATATCCATGAATTCCCCCAGGATTTTCAGTATTATAAGCCCACCCCGGGGTGGTGCCGGCGTCGCGGCATCGATTTACGTACTAATTCCACGCGATCACGCAGCGCGAAGCGGTCAGTCTGGCTGTTCCGCCGCTGCGCCAATGAGGTTCATGGGCCCGCCGCACACGCCAGATCCAGCTCCGTCCACGTTGTCGCCAGGCGTCCGCTTCGGCGCATACGAAATCCTTGAGCAACTTGGCGCCGGCGGCATGGGCGAGGTGTATCGTGCCCGCGACACGCGCCTCGGCCGCGAAGTCGCCATCAAAACGGTTTCGCTGCGCCATCATTCGCAAGCCGAAGCCCTCACCCGCTTTGAGACGGAAGCCCGTTCCGCGTCGGCGCTTAATCATCCCAACATCGTCACCATTTATGAACTCGGCTGTGTGGACAACACCCACTTCATCGCCATGGAGTTGGTGCGCGGTGAGACGGTGCGGGCCTTGCTCGCGTCTGGCCCCATTCCGTTTCGCAAGGCCATGACCATCGCGGCGCAGGTTGCCGACGCTCTCGCGCGCGCCCACGAAATTGGCATCGTTCATCGCGATTTGAAGCCCGACAATCTCATGGTTTCCGTGGACGGCGCCGCCAAGGTCCTGGATTTCGGCTTGGCCAAACTGCTGGCGGTCACGCCCGCGCCTGACGCCGATGCTTCCACCTCCATCAGCAAGGACGGGGCCGTGATGGGCACGCTTGGCTACATGTCGCCGGAGCAGGCGAACGGCGCGAAGCTCGATTTTCGTTCCGACCAGTTTTCCTTCGGATCGGTGCTCTATGAAATGGTCACGGGAGTTCCTGCGTTTCAGAAGAGCACCGCTGCGGAAACCGCCGCTGCTATCCTCCGCGACGAGCCCGACCGCATTGTTTCCCGAATGCTTCAGGCGCCCGCTCCATTCATTTGGATTGTGGAGCGTTGTCTTGCCAAGGACCCGAAGCACCGTTACGCTTCCACCCGCGATTTGGCGCGCGACCTGGCGGCCGTGCGCGACCGGCTGGTGGATGCGCCAGTCAGCCATTCGGCACCGTGCCCCAGTAACCTCCCGGTGCCGCGCACTGCTTTTATCGGACGCGAGCGGGAGGCGTCCGCGCTCCGCCAACTCCTGGGCCGGGAAGATGTACGGCTTGTGACGCTCACTGGTCCTGGCGGTATCGGCAAGACGCGACTGGCTTTGCAGGTGGCAAGCGAAATTGGGGACCAATTCTCCTCCGGCGTGTGCTTCGTTTCGCTATCCGTAGTCAGCGAGTCCGGCTTGATCGCCTCCGCTATCGCCCAAGCCATGGGAGTGCGCGAGACCGGCAATCAGTCGGCCCAGGAAAGCGTGAAGGACTATCTCGGCGGACTCGACCAGCCCATGCTTCTCCTGCTCGACAACTTTGAGCATCTGGTTTCGGCTGCCCCGCTCATCTCGGAGCTGCTCTCAGCGGGAGCAGGGCTCAAGGTCGTGGTAACCAGCCAGTCGCCGCTGCACGTTTACGGCGAGCACGAATTTCCCGTGCCACCGCTGGCGCTGCCCGATCCCAAATCGTTGTTGCCCCTGGATGACCTCTCGCATCTTCCCGCGATTGCGCTTTTCCTGGAACGCGCGCGCGCCGTGAAGCGCGACTTCGCCTTGACCAGGGAGAACGCACCCGCTGTCGCCGCCGTCTGCGCTCGCCTCGACGGTCTGCCTCTCGCCATCGAGCTTGCGGCGGCGCGCATCAAGCTGCTCTCGCCCTCCGCCATGCTGGCCCGTCTGGAAAGCTGCCTCAATCTGCTGACGGGCGGCGCCCGTGACCTCCCAACCCGGCAGCAGACTCTTCGCGGCACCGTCGACTGGAGTTATGGCCTACTCAATCCAGCGGAGCAGACTCTGTTCCGCAGGCTCTCGGTCTTCACCGGGGGTTGCACGCTGGAAGCGGTGGAGGCGGTCTGCGACACCGCAGGCGATCTGGGTCTCGATGTACTCGATGGCATGGCTTCCATGGTAGACAAGAGCCTGGCGCAGCAGGTGGAAGAGGCGGTGGGCGAAACTCGCTTTGTCATGCTCTCTACCATCCGGGAGTACGCACTCGAACGCCTGGCCGCCAGCGACGATGTGGCCGCAACTCGCCGCTCCCACGCCGCCTATTACCTGGTGCTCGCCGAGGAGGGCGCTTTGGAGGCGGCCGCTCATTCCGAATGGCTCGATCGTTTCGAGGTTGAGCACGATAACTTCCGCGCTGCCCTCGATTACCTCATCAAAACCGGCGACGCTGACTGGGGACTCCGCCTGGGTACAGCGCTCTTTCACTTTTGGGAGACTCGCGAATATCTCACCGAGGGCCGCGACCGCATCGCCAGGCTGCTCGCGATGGAAGGAGCTGCTGCGCGTCCAAAACTGCGCGCGCGCCTGCTGTTCTCGGCCGCGGTACTGGCCGGCGAGCAGGGCGATTACGCTTCCGCGCAGCGTTTGTTCGACGAGAGTCTCGAGACCTGTCTGGATCTGCACGATAATCGCGGAGTTGCAGTTGCACTGAACGCGTTGGCCGTCAATGCTCGCGATCGCGGTGACCTCTCCACTGCTTCCCTGCTGTTTGACCGGTGCGTGGCAATCTGGAGAGACGAGGGAGATCCAGCCGACGTTGCTCGTGCTCTCAGCAATCTGGCGAACGTGACCAGGATGCAAGGCGAAGCTGCACATGCCTCCTCGCTCTACGATGAATGCCTGGCCCTGTTCCGCCAGGTCGGTGACGTCGCCGGGGTCGCCTGGACGTTGAACTATCAGGGGGATGTGGCCCGGGAAAGCAACGACTTGCCGGCAGCTCGTTCCTTCTATGAGCAAAGCCTGGCAGCGTTCAGCCTGTCCCGGGACGGCTGGGGAATTGCCAGCGCCTTGTCCGATTTAGCCGGCCTTAGCTGGGACCAGGGTGACAATGACGAGGCCCGCCGGCTGTACGGTGAAAGCATCCAGATGTTTCAGAATCTGGGTCACAAGCGCGGCATAGCCCGGGTGCTGGAGTGTCTCGCCGCAAACGCCGCCGCACAATCCAACGCGGTGCAAGCGCTGCGCTTCGCCGGGTCCGCGGCTGCGCTGCGCGAGCGATTGGGCGCGCCGCTCACGCCCGCCGAGCAACATAAACTGGAGAAGGTGCTGGAATTCGCGCGTCGAACCCTCGACATTGCTGTAGGTCTGTCGGCGTGGATGGAAGGCTGGGCATTGCCGGTAGAGCAGGCCATCCAGGAGGCGCTTGGTCCCGGCGCAGAGCCCACTCTTCGAACTGGAAGCGACGGATAATTCAGCCTGCGGTGCTGGTATCCATCAACCGCCGCACCGCCGAGATGCGATTGGCCGGTAAACCCACGCGGCGCGCATGTTCGCGAATCGTTTCTTCGTCCGGCGCCAGGTAGACGCAATAGACTTTATCGCCGGTGACGTAGCTGTGCAGCCACTTGATTTCAGGGCCCATCCCCTTCAGCACGTCCACCGATTTGCGCGCGACTTCCTGCAACTCCGCATCCGACAAGTTCCCCGCGCCCGGGATCTCCCGCTCTATGACATATTGGGCCATGGCCACCTCAGCGAACCCGCTCATCGTAGCAGATTCCCGGCGTTTCGGAAGCGCAACCTAATCCCACACTCCATTACCAGTCACTGCCCACTCGCCACGGTCCTACCCCGGAGGCCACGTCAAATCGCGCCCGCCGAGCATGTGCAAGTGCAGGTGAAACACCGACTGCCCTGACCGCGGCCCCACGTTATACACGGTGCGGTACCCGTCTTCGATGCCGCGCTCGCGCGCGATCTTCGCCGCAATCAGCTGGCTGTAGCCGATGATCTCGGCGTCCTCCGCCGTGGCCTCCTTCAAGTCAACAAGGTGGCGCTTGGGAATGATCAGCACATGGGTTGGGGCTTTGGGATTGATGTCTTCGAAGACGAAGACCTTGTCGTCCTCGTAGACCTTCTTCGAGGGAATTTTGCCGGCGATGATCTTGCAGAAAAGGCAATCGTCCATAAACATGCCCCGGCAGCGCGGGAAAAGTTCGAAAAGGCCTCGCTGCGGCAATAATCTTACTGGTAAGACGCTCTTACCAGTAAGATTTCGTGACTCCTCATCGTATTAACGCCCGTAAGCGCTCACTCTGGGGTTCGGATCGACGATCGTGCTTTGGTCCTGCTGCACTAATCCGAAGTTCAACGACGCTACTCCTATCTTGCCCCCTGTTACTCCGGCCGAACCCGCTCCGACGATATAGAAAATATCGACTGGCGGGTTGTTGGGATCGTAGGTGAACTCCGTGCTGCCCGTGCAGTACTCGGAGGCGTTCACCGCGCAAATCGCGAACCTCCCATACGGAGGCCCGTACGTAGGATCGAGGACATACCCTCCGGTGAAGGTTGCCGCTGTGGTTAGCGGTTCGCCCGAACCTGGACCGTTGGTCTCGTACATTTGAACGAAGATTCCTCCCGGCGGCGGAGTGAATGCGACGTCAATTTCATTAGTTACGGAGGCCAGCGTCGGCGTGGCCGTGCCGCCTAAGTAGTAACCGATGAAGCTCCCTCCGGTAAACGAGCCGGCGGTGGGAATCGTCTGCACTTGCAGCGTGCCCTGCATCACGGTGGCATCCGTGCCCATAACGAACGCCTGTCCTGACCCCACCAGGTACCATACCGGCTGGCTGGTTGCACCCTGAAGATTAACCGTCACCCTTCCCAGTGAATCGGTGGTGTAGGTTCCGCTCGTGTAGCTGGCCGGACTCCAGGCTCCGCCTATGCTCTGGTCGGTATAGTAGCCCGGCACCCCACTCCCACTGGGGCCGGCTATATTTCCGCTACCGTCATACGCTACGACCCCCAGGGCGGCGATGGGTACCGAACCGCTACCGGATGTCGCAACGCCATCCAATTCCACCACGCTCTGGCAGGTTGAACCCGCCTTGCACAGGGTCAGCTGTCCCGTTATGCCGGTCGAGCTCTGTTGCTGGATATCGGCGATCGTCATCGCGCCGGCGTCGGTCCGTAGCGCGACCAACTCGGTAAGAGAGGCGATGTAGTAGGTGTACGTGGCGGTCCCGGAGGCCGTCGTTAAAGTGGCAATACCCCGGCCCGGGTTACTTGCATCCGGCACCAGATTTCCGCCTGTGATTGCAATTGGCCCGCTCGAGATCGTGCCGTTGTCGTTCGTGTCCTCTTCTCCGCCCGTCACTGTGAACGACGGGCTAATGGAGAACGTGCCGGCTCCCGCGTAGCGATTGCCGCCGGGGTCGTCGCCGAAGACCCCAAAGGTGTAGTTGGCTCCATTGTCGGGAAGAGCCAGTACCGTAGGCTGCTTCTTCAACAGGCCCGAACCGTACATATTGGCGTTCACCAGGATCAGAGGTGAATCGCTTATGGTTGAGAGCGCGATACTGTACACGTACCGGCCCAGCGTCGATGACTCTAAAGTTATCGTACCCAGGTTGGTGCCGATAGGAAGGCTGTAGCTTCCCGTGATTGGCAGGGCTGTAGACAATCCGTTTGGACCATTCTGATCGATAATGCCCGTGATGTTGCCGACGATGGTCCCATTCATGTTTTGCCCGCTGGCCGCGTTGATCTCGCCAACCAGGTAGAACGGCAGCCCGTGAGAGAAGCCGTTGAAGGTGATGGCGTAATTTCCTTGCAGCGGACCAGTCACCGTAATCGAGTAGCTGGCAGTGGCAACTTCTCCCAGGGAGTCGGTCGCCTGGATGATGAAGTTGAAGACTCCAGCCTGGCTCGGCGACTCAGCCGAATTGTTATTATTGCCTGTAGACACCAGCCCGCCGATGGTGGCCGGATTTGCTCCCCCTCCTACCGGTTGAACGCCCGTGGTCAGGGTCAGGTTCGGGCTACAGGGCGGAGTCGGGGCACAGGGGGGCAAACTGCCGGCAGCGACGGTGTAGGTGTAAGGCGCGACGCCATTGCTTGCGGAAAGGGTTGCCGAGTAATTGGCGCCGACAATTCCACTGGTTAGCGGAGTGGTTGCCAACGAGAGTGGCGGATTAATCGTGATGCTCAAGGGCGCCGTGTCTACGGCTTTCGTCGGCGTTTGGGAATCGGTGACCATGACCGTAAAGTCAGAACTTCCCGTCGTCGTGGGTGTGCCGCTAATGATTCCGTCGCTGGTTAAGCTCAATCCGGGAGGGAGATTCCCTGCGCTGACGCTCCATGTGTACGGCTGTGTGCCTCCGCTGGCGATTAACAACTGCCGGTAAGCCACGCCGGGAACACCTTGGGATAAGGAAAACTGCGCGATAGTCAGGGCGCCAGGCCCGTTCTGGGGAACGCTGCCCGCACAACCGCTTAGTACTGCGCACACCAAACATCCAAATATCAGGGATAGAAAAGGTTTCGGCCCTTTCATGGATCTCCTCGTCAAATCGGCAGAAGCTGGTTTTAGAGCACTTGGGGGATCGGCCGGCCAGCTGAGCGTAGCTTCTAATCAAAACCGCTCGCCAGTCCACGGACTCTGGGCGACCGCAAAGTGTATATAGGCTAGCAGAGTAACCGAATCATAACCAATTGCAAACTCCTTTTTTTGCGCTGAGGCAGCGCTGCGACCGGATTAGGGAACCGCTCCCATTTCAAAGTAGTGCTACATTTCCCCGTTGCAAATCAGCAGTTTAGTGGCTGAGCTGCTGCCGCGTAGCTCGCACCGCAACGCCAGCCTCTGCTATTCTCCGTTGTTTGGAGACCGGATCGTGCGCATCCAACCATTGCTGCTCTCGTTGTCCGTGCTGATTGCTGCCGGCGCTGTTGCTCAACAATCCGACACCCAGGCCAAGACTTCTGCTGCGGCGCCACCGCAAACGCAGATGTATGTTGAGCCCAGCATGCCCTACACGCCCAGCCTGGACGTTACCGCCATGGACCGCTCCATCGATCCCTGCGTCGATTTTTACACCTATTCCTGCGGCGGTTGGCAGAAGAACAATCCAATTCCTCCTGACCAGACATCGTGGAGCGTTTACGGCAAGCTCTACCAGGACAACCTGGCCTACTTGCGCGGCATTCTGGAGCAGGCTGCCGTGGCCAAGGACCGTGACGCTGTAACCCAGAAGATCGGCGACTACTATGCCGCTTGCATGGACGAAGCTCGTATCGAGAAGCGCGGCGCCAAGCCGATATGGCCGGCGCTGGTGGAGATCCAGGGACTGCAGAACTTGCACGAAATGGCGCCGTTGATCGCGCGTCTGCATCTGGAAGGCGAAACCATGCTTTTCAGCAGTGGCTCCCAACAGGACCCGAACAACTCCGATGCCATGATTGTCGGCCTGGACCAGGATGGCCTCGGTCTTCCCGATCGCGATTACTACACCAAGGACGACGCCAAATCGAAGGAGATTCGGCAGCGTTACCTTCAGCACGTGCGGAATATGTTGCAGCTCATCGGCGACTCACCTGAGACGGCCAGGAAAGAAGCCGCGACCGTAATGCGGATCGAGACCGCGATCGCGAAGGCCTCACTCACCCAAGTCGACCTCCGTGATCCGTACAAGGTCACTCACAAGATGAAGATCGCCGAGCTCAACCACCTGGCGCCCAACTTTGACTGGACCGCGTATTTCTCCACCAGCCAGGTCCCACCTTTCGAAGTCCTCAACGTGGAGTCGCCGGACTTCTTCAAGGACTTGAACGCCCAATTGGGTTCGGTGTCCCTCAATGACTGGAAGATCTATCTGCGCTTCCATGTAGCCAATTCCAACGCGCCCTATCTCTCGTCTGCTTTCGTGAATGAGAACTTCGACTTCTATCGCAAGTATCTGCACGGCGCCAAAGAGTTGCAGCCGCGCTGGAAGCGTTGCGTCGAGTACGTCGACGACCAACTGGGCGAAGCCCTGGGCCAGGAGTATGTCCGCAAGACCTTTCCGCCGGAGCTGAAGGCTGCGACCCTCCAGATGACGTTACAGATCGAAGATGCGATGGCCGCCCGTATCCAGCAGCTCGACTGGATGAGTCCCGCGACCAAGCAACAGGCGCTCACCAAGCTGCACGCCGTTCGCAACAAGATCGGGTATCCGGATAAATGGCGCGACTACAGCTCCGTCACGATTTCTCCTGACGATTTCTATGGCAATGCCGAGCGGGCTGAGGAGTTCGAGAACCACCGCGAGTTCAACAAGGTGGGCAAGCCCACCGACCGCAGCGAGTGGGGCATGACGCCGCCTACCGTCGACGCCTACTACAACGGCCAGATGAACGACATCAACTTCCCGGCCGGAGTTCTCCAGCCGCCGCTCTACGATGCCAAGCTGGACGACGCCCCCAACTACGGCAACACCGGCTCGACCATCGGCCACGAGTTGACCCACGGCTTCGACGACGAAGGCCGCCAGTACGACGCTAAAGGCAATCTGAGGGATTGGTGGACCACCGAAGATGCAGCGCAGTTCGACAAGCATGCCAGCTGCGTTGTCGATCAGTACGCCAAGTACGTTATCGTGGACGACATCCACATCAACTCCAAGCTGACCGAAGGCGAAGATGTGGCTGACCTGGGAGGCACCATTCTCGCCTACATCGCATGGAAAAATGCCGACAAGAGCCAGCAGCTCAACAATCGCGATGGACTGACTCCGGACCAGCGCTTCTTCGTTGGCTTCGCGCAGTGGGCCTGCGAGAACGATCGTCCTGAAGACTTGCGGGCCCGGGCCATCGTCGACCCTCATTCGCCGGCCAAGTACCGTATCAATGGCGTGGTAGTGAACGTGCCGGAGTTCGGGCCAGCCTTTAGTTGCAAAGCCGGCTCGCCCATGGTGAAACCCGCCGACAAAGTCTGCAAAGTCTGGTGAAATGTGAGGACGGACGGTTTTGAAGGGGCGTAGCTTCAGCTGCGCTGTCACAAGTCCTTTGGATTTGTCATCACGAGGAGGCCTTCAGGCCGACGAGGGATCTGCTTTTCCGGCTTTTCCTGCCGGACCGTTCCAACCTTAGCCAACATCTCCGCCACGCTACGGGCGCCGGCAGTGCATCACGCCGACGTCGCAGCCGTTCACGGACACGATTCCGGTACGAACTTCGCTTGAATGAGAGTTCTCTGCCTCGTGTTCAGGATCGGGGTAGCCCGAATTGGGCAGCGCCGGGTGGGCTGTCGACTTGCGATGAGTCCCGCTCGCTTTTGTCCCACGTTCGTTTTGGAGATGGGCTGCTTTCTTGCCCGTCTGCTCTGCATGGCCAAGGGACCTGTTCCAGCCCATATCGACCTCCACACTACTGGGAAGATGCTGCCGTTACGAAATTGGAAACCCGCAGCTGAAAAAAATCAAGTAAGAGCGTCACTTTTCAAGGCAGGCAAAGCAACGTAAAGCTGGCCTTCCGTGTCGCGATCGGCAAAAGAACCTTGCGGCGGGATGAACCTGCCCCAACTGATGAAGGAGTCGCGCAGCGGCGGCAGCGCAGTGAGCCCGGCGCGTGAGCGCCGGGTAAAGTGGGAAATTGAACTGAGCCGCGGAGCGGCGACACCGATTGCGACACATTCCCTTTAGGCCAGCATCGAGAATTCCCCGGCGTCGCACGACGCCGGCCGCGAAAGCTGGCTCTATCCTACTGCCGTATCCGCGGATTGAACGCCGAGTACAGCAAATCGGTCAGGAAATTTACCAGCACGTAGGTCAGTCCGATCATCAGGATGCAGCCCTGCACCAGGTAATAATCGCGGTTGGAGATCGCCGTAATCGTCAGCCGCCCGATCCCAGGCCACGAGAAGATTGTTTCCGTGACAATCGCGCCCGCCAGCAGCGCACCGAATTGCAGCCCGATTACCGTGACAATCGGAATCATGGCATTACGCAGAGCATGACGATAAACCACGGTCCGCTCCGGCAGCCCTTTGGCGCGCGCGGTGCGAATGTAATCCTGTCCCAGCTCTTCCAGCATCGAGGTCCGGACCATGCGCGTAAGAATAGCGGCCAGGGCCGCGCCCATGGTGAAAGCAGGAAGTACCAGATGCGCTGGCGACCCTGAGCCTGAGACCGGCAGCCATCCCAGCTCAATGGCGAAAATCAAGATGAGGATAGGCCCCAGCGCGAAGTTGGGGAACGACAGCCCCAGCAGCGAGACGAAGCTGAGCACCCGGTCGTCCCACCGGTTGCGATGCAGCGCCGAACGCACTCCCGCTGGAATCGACAGTCCCAACGCGACCACCAGCGCGGCCAGCGTCAGCTCCATCGTGAAGGGATACGCTTGCGCGATGATGTGCCCAACATTCTGATTCAGGCGCAGCGAGCGTCCCATGTCGCCGTGCACAATGCCGCGCCAGTAATTCACATACTGCTGCCCCAGCGGAACATCCAGACCGTAGGCATGGCGCGCCGCCGCGACGTCCGTTGCCGCCGCGCCTTCGCCCAACATTTGCTGTATGGGATCGCCGGGCACCAGATGGATCAGCAGAAACACGACCGACACCACCAGCCACACCACCGGCAAGGTGTAGAGCAGGCGCGAGAGCAGGTAGCGCAGCATCAGTTAGTCACGCTTGGGGCGGTCGAGGCGCCGTTATGAGGAAGTTCATTACAGGTCACTATTTTGGTTTCGCCTCTCCGGGGTCCTGCAGACCGAGAGTACTGCCGCTGGAGCGACTCTGATACACGACATTCGGGGGGATGATGTGCTTGCCGACGTAGACAAGCAGTGCAAGTATCACGCCGTATAGTGGAACCGACAAGATAAAAATCACCAGGATATTCCTCGCACCCGAGGCGACCGGCAATAGCCAGGCAAGAATGAAACTGCCAATGCGCGTCATCCTCAGATAGCCAGCAGACACGCACAGTTCGGCTCCGCAGCCTGGACATGAGAACGACCGCATTATTCTGACCCGCTCAAGGTCAACCCTTGTTTTGCATGCCGGACACCGTGTACGGTCGGAATAACGGTGCAACCCAAAAATCCGATCGGCCTTCATCGTCTTACCCTCGCGCTCCTGGGGTGGGTAGACCTGCGGAAGGTGTTTGCGGCGCCGGAGCCGGCGTGGTTTCGATCTTGACGCTCTCTACCCGCAGCCCGTCCATGCGGGCGACCGTATAGCGGCGGCCTTCATACTCAAAGTTGTCGCCGGACTTGGGGATGCGTTGCAGCCGCGAGAGTGCAAATCCGCCGAGAGTTTCAAAGCCGTCGTCACGCGGCAAAACAATATGGTATTGCGACTCCAGGTCGCGAATGTTGACCGACCCGTCCAGGGTCATGGAAGGATCGCCGGGCAGAAACGACTGTCCACTGACATCGAACTCGTCCTCAATCTCGCCCACCAATTGTTCCAGCACGTCCTCCACCGTCACCAGTCCCGCCGTCGAGCCGAACTCATCCACCACCACCGCCAGGTGCCGCATGCGCGCCTTGAACTCCAGCAGGAGGTCCGGCAGCGGCTTGGTTTCGGGAACCACCAGCACCTCCCGCATGATATGCCGCACCTCAAGTCCGCTCGGACGGGATATGGCGCGTCCCGCAGCGGTGCGGTTCACACGATAGCGCAGCCAGCGCATCAGGTCTTTGGCATAGAGCACGCCAATGATATGCTCCGGGCCGCGCTGCGGATCATAAACCGGAATGCGAGAATGCTGCTCGTCAACTGCCTGTTGCAGCGCTTCCTCCAGCGAGAGATTACCCGGCAGTGAAAAAATGTCGGGCCGCGGCACCATGATCTCCCGCACCGTGATGTTTTCCAGGTCGAGGGCCCGCAGAATAAGGTCTTCCTGCGGGGCCGCCAGTATTCCCAACCGCCCGCTGGCGGAGACAATCAGCTTCAGCTCCTCCGGCGAATGCACGCCGCCTTCGCGCACCTGCCGCATCCCGAACGTCTTTAGCACCGCGCCGGTGGAAGCCGTCATAAACCTCAGGAAGGGTCCAGCCACGGTGATGAAGAAGTCCATCGGCCCGGCTACCGCGAGGGCCACCCGCTCCGTCCGCTGCAACGCGATTGACTTGGGGACCACCTCTCCCATGATGACTACCAGATAGGTCATCAGGGCGAAGGCCAGGACCACCGCGCAGCCATGCGCGTACAGCCGCGAGTGCGGCAGCGGCTGGAACAGCGGCTCCAGAATGTGAGCGATCGACGCTTCTCCAATCCAGCCCAGGGCCAGGCTGCAAACCGTCACCCCAAATTGGACGGCATTCAGGACAAGGTCGAGCTTCTGATGGAGCTTCTGGACAGTGCGCGCGCCGATGCGATGCGCCGCAATCATCTGTTGCAGTCGCGTCTCGCGCACGCTCACCAGCGCGAATTCAGCGGCCACAAAGAACGCGTTGGCCGCGATCAGCAAGACCACGGCTACGATCCGCAGCACCACGAAGGTAACCATGAATGAGAAATCTTAACATCGCGACCCCGCCCGCTCGCGCCGGCAACTGCCGCCTCGCCCTCCCGCACCTGGCCTCCACTCGCCTGAGGCCTAGGGTGGGTTACTTAGTCCCACCCGGAAATACGCGGTACAAGTAGCTGCTTGTTCTAGGACGAACGCCCGATTCGCTTTTCCCGACGATGACGAGATACTCCCTGAACACTGAGGCGATCGCGTCCACCCCCAGTGCCTACTTCGTCCCGGCCAAAGTAAATACCCGCGAAGGAGAAAAGTCTTGATCCAGCGTACATTCTTATTGGTAGCTGCTTGCTTATCGGTCTCATTGTCTGCCCTCGCCTCGGTAAGCGTCACCGTTACCTCGCCCGGTAATGGCTCCCAGGTCGGCAGCCCTTTTACGTTAACGGCCAACGCCACCAGCCACAATACGATCACCGGCTGGCACATTTATGTGGACGGCAACGATGTCTATAGCGCTGGCCAAACTAACTCCATCAATGCCAGCGTCAATGCGGCGGTGGGAAGTCACCAGGTCGTCACTCGCGCCTGGGACAGCACTGGCGCTTACGGCTCCGTCACCGAAGAGATCACCGTAACCAGTGGTGGCAACAACGGCCTGCCCACGCCTCCATCGAACGCGATCGTATTCAACAACATCGACGACCGCGGCGGCTGGGCATGGTGCAACAGCCCCAGCTGCTCAGGCGGCAGCGGCCAGGGGAGCTACTGGATGGCGCAGAACCAGAGCAATCCATCCGAGGACGGCGCCAGCACCGAGTTCTACAACTCCGGCGTCTGGGGTAACGCTTTGTGGCTGGAGAAGCTTGGGGCCAACGACGGTGTGCACAACTTCCTGTGGGACTTCTATATCGAGCTGGACGACAACTCCCAGAATGCGGCCCAGGCCCTGGAGTTCGATGCCTTTCAGTTTATCGGCGGCTACAACTACATGATGGGCAGCGAATGTAATTACCTCGGTGGCGCGGTTTGGGACACCTGGGACGAAGCATCTGGGCACTGGATTCACACCAACATCGCCTGCCCGAAATTCAGTTCCAACACCTGGCATCACATCCAGTGGTACATCACCACCAACAGCAGCAATCACACCTACACTTACGTCACGCTGGTGGTCGACGGCAACAGCCATCCGGTCAACCTGACGCGCAACGCCAGGAATCTGAACTGGTCCGATAATCTGGGAGTACAGTTCCAGCTCGACAATAATGCCAGTGGCGAGGGCTATCACGAGTGGGCGGATGAGGTGAAACTGACGATCTGGTAATCGCCGGCCTTCTCGGAGTAACGGCCCATTGGGCGTGGGAAACATTCTTTGCCGCCGGGATATACAGGTCCCGGCGGCGTTTCTTTGTCTGGAGGAGGCCCGCACCTAGTAGGATGTTTCCCTTAAGCGTCCTTTCCGGCGTGTTGCCTTGCTTTCTCTCCGGGTTCGATGCAAAATATCATAAGCCTTCGCTTTTTATTCGCGACCTAAGCCACCCCGTGCAGGACAATTTCACTCCCACCCCCGAGCAGCGCCAAGCCATCGAGCATGTCCACGGCCCTATGCTGGTTGTGGCGGGCGCTGGAACCGGCAAGACCACGGTCCTGGCGCGCCGCATCGCGCACCTCATCAGGAGCGAGGCCGCGCGGCCCGACGAGATCCTCGCCGTCACCTACACTCGCAATTCCGCCGCTGAACTGATTCATCGCGTAGCAGCCATCCTCTATCCAAACCTCGACCAGCAGCCCTCGCTTTATCCCGAGCTCGAGCGTCCCAAAGCGGCCAGGAAGCTGCTCCAGAGCGGTCTCCAGGCGCACACTTTTCATTCCTATTGCTACCGGCTTTTGCAGGATGCGGGCACCAGGTTTCAGCTCCTCGACGACAAGGATTTCTTCATCCTGCTGCGGCGGCGGATCGGCGCCCTGAAGCTTCAGCACTACATCAAGGCTGCCACTCCGGGAAAGTTTCTGGAAGACTTGCTGAAGTTCTTCAGCAGTTGTCACGATGAGCTTCGCACTCCCACCGATTACGACGCCTACGTCGCCAAGCTGGAGCGCGGCGAGATTCCGCTGCCGCGCATGGCGAAGACGAAGGATGCAGCTGCCATGTCCGATGAGGAGGCCCTTGGCCGCTGCCACGAGGTCGCGCGTGCCTTCCGTTTTGCCGAAGACCTCCTCCAGGAAGAAGGCCTCGGCACCTTCGGTCACATCATGACGCGCGCGGTTGATGTGCTGACCCGTCGCAAGTCGGTGTTGGAGCGCCAGCAGCGGCGGGCGCGGTTCATTCTGATCGACGAGTTTCAGGACTCCAACGTCGCGCAGATCAAGCTGGCCAGTCTGCTCACCGGAGAACAGGCCAATGTCTTCGCCGTGGGCGATCCCGACCAGGCGATCTACCAGTTTCGCGGCGCCACCAGCGATGCTTTCGAGCAATTCTTGCAGACCTTCGGCAAAGACCGCGTGCGGCGCGTTACCATGTCGGCCAACCGGCGTTCCACGCCGCCCATCCTGCGCTGCGCCTACCAGGCCATCAAGGGCAACCCAGCGATCGTCACCACGGACGGGGGCTGGCCGCGCGAGCCGCTCACCTGCGCCCGGCTGGCGCACGATGCCAGCCTCGCTGCCGCGCCTGCGGTCCAGGCGATCGTTCCCAACGGTGGCGAGCAGGAGGCTGCGTTCGTCGCCGACACCATCAAGGCTAGGCGCGCGAAGCAGCCAGCGACCAAGTTCAGCGACATCGCTGTCTTGTATCGCAGTCATCACCATCGCGAAGAGATTGTGAGGGAGCTGACTCGCCGCGGCATACCTGTCCACGTTAGAGGCGCCGATCTGTTTCACACGCCCGAGCTGCGCGACGCCATGGCGGTGCTGCGCATTTTGGATGTTTCACATCCGGTCGCATTATTCCGCGTGGCTGCCCTGCCGCAGTTTCAGATCGATCCCCAACGCTTCCGCGGAGAGCTTGCACTGGCGGGCGAAAACTTCTCTCCCGAAGCCGTGCTGGAAAACGTTCCCGGCGGCTTGCAGATCGTTGAGACCATCCGCGCCGCGCGCCGGGAGCTGGCTGCCGCCGACAATTTGCTGTCCGCAGCCGTAGACATTGCCCAGCGTGACTTCGGACTGCCGGACTCGATGCCGCTGCGTCGCTTTTGCGACTTTGCCGGGCGCTGGCGCCAGAAGCCAAAGCAAATTGTCGGCCCGGGTACGCTGCATGATTTTCTTGACTACATTTCGGTATTTCAGCAGGAGGCAAAAGGCACTCTCGTTGAAGAGACGGAGGAAGACGATCCTGTTGCCGCCCTGGCGCCCGGCGAGCTGAGCGGCGCGCCCGCGGAAGACGCGGTGCAGGTGATGACCGTCCACGCCGCCAAGGGGCTGGAATTTCCCAGCGTCTTTGTGCTGCGCGTCTTCTCGCCGTCGTTTCCCAGCCCGTATAAAGAGTCACTCGTGGAATTTCCGCGGCAATTGCGCCACAAGGCCACCTCCGGCGAGACCGATCCCAAGACCCTCTGCGGTGAGGAAGAGCGTCGCCTGTTCTACGTTGCCATGACACGCGCCATGGACGAGCTGTACCTGTGCGGCAGAGCGGCACGGGGCAAGAATCCGATTCCAACTAAATACCTTCGCGAACTTGTCGACGAGGCCAAGGCGGCACTGAAGGGGGCGATCGCCTCGCGAGTCCTGGAACCCGATCTCATCGCGCGCATCGATGCTGCTGCCGATCCCTTGCCGCTGGTCTCGCAGTGGACGCAGCTTCCGCCGCGCGCGGATGCTCGTCTGCTGGACCTGAGCGCCAGCGCCATACAGGGTTACGAATATTGCCCGCTAGCCTACAAGCTGCGTTATGACTGGCGGCTGCCCGAGGACGCGACTGCGGCCCTGCAATTTGGCAGCGCCATGCACCTGGCCCTGAAGGCCTACTTCGACGGCGTTCGCGCCGGACGTCCGCCCGGCGAGGAGACCGTGGTGGCCTGCTTCCTCGATGAGTTTGCCAAGGCCAAGATCGACGAGCCGCTCCAGCGCGAGCTCTACCAGAAAGATGGTCGCGAACAGCTCATTGCGTTTGTCCGCTCCCAGTCGGCTCATCCCGCAGTGCAGGTCCTCGAGACCGAGCACCGCTTCAAGATCGAAATTGGCGGGGCGCGGGTGCGCGGCAGACTGGACCGGCTCGACTGCCTTGGCGACGGCAAAGTCGCCGTGGTGGACTACAAGACGGGCAAGGCAAAAACTCAGGAGGACGCCGACAAAAGCCTCCAGCTTTCGATTTACGCGCTGGCTGCCAGAGCGATGGGACACATGCCCTCGTCGCTCGTCTTCATCAATCTGAAGAATGGGGCCACCATCGAATCGCGGCGCACGCCCGAACAACTTCGCGAGGCTGAGACTTGTGTCTCGTCGATTGCGGCCAGGATTGCCGCTGGAGAGTTCGAACCGAAGCCCGGCTCTGGCTGTGCGCGGTGTTCCTATCACAGCATCTGTCCGGTCCACGAAGAGCCGCTACCGCGTCCTGCCGCCGGAAGCGCCGCGAACGTGGATTAGTCTGGCGCCTTGCTGATTCCTTGCCATCCCGACCGGAGCGGAGGGATCTGCGGTTTCCCGCACAAAAGCGAAAGGGGCGCTTGCGCGCCCCCTTCGGTTGACGTAAAGACCAAGTTAGTGCTTCTTTTTCTTTGCAGCCTTCTTAGCCTTTTTTGCAGCCTTCTTAGTTGCCATGGTTTCTATTCTCCCTTTCCATTTGTCATGGAATATTGCGACATTAACTTTCATCGCAATTTGTTAGTTGTATAGAGTTAATGAAAAAAATAGTCAAGCAAAAAAAGCGCCTCGCAACTGCGAAACCGGCAAGGTGCGTCGCCGCATCGTCGCCTCCGGTCGCGGCAATTCTTGCGCCGTGTCTCGGAGCGCTTGCGCCGTCAGCTTCGCACATGCGTAGAAGCCGCATAAACACTGGCTATTTCAGCATTCGCAAAATTGTTCCGCTCAACGCGTCGTGCCACGCGTGCGCCATCATCCCCGGACGCAGGCTCTTTCGCCACCATGCGAGTACCCCAAACATTAATCCGTAAATTGCGATCAAAATCATCCGCGCGGCGCCTTCGTAGCCGTGCGACGCTCCAAACACGACCGCTGAGAGCAGCACTCCAAGCAGCATCGAATTGGCGATTGCGGCGAACTGCCGCTGCAGATATCCGCGGAAAATAATCTCTTCGCAGAAGCCGGCGCTGACGCTCACGCAGAACCACACCGCCAACTCCAGGTTCGTTCCCGGAGTCAGAAACCCCAGCTGCTTGCGCATGATCTCGATCTTTACCGCCTGGTCCAGATGCATCAGCTTGGCGGTCATTCCCAGCACCAACATCGCGGCACCCCAGAAAACTCCGGCATACACGACATCGAGAAAGAAATCCTCCCACGTTGCCCAGCGTCCGCCGATCAGCTCGCGCAGCTTGATGCGCTTGCGGACACCAAGCCAGACGAAGCCGGCCAGGATCCATTCCCACATCATCGTCCAGAGATACTGCGGAATCTTGCTGCCCGCGGCCAGCGGATGCGTGCTGCGGTTGCCGTTAAGCGACGCGATCAGCAGCACCGCGATCAGGATTGCCGTGTGCCACCAGGGAGCCAGCAGCCGGCTCTGCGGCGTGGCGGAGGTTTGCATTTCAGACGGTATTTGTGCGTCCTCGAACAAAGCCCACCATCTTATAATGTTCGGTACTCACTCTTACCTCAGGAGCTTCACGCCATGGCCTTCATCGAAGATGTCGTAATTGTATCGGCGGTACGTACTCCCGTTGGAAAATTTCAGGGTTCGCTGTCGGATTTCACCGCGCCGCAACTGGGTTCCATCGTGGTTCGCGAGGCCGTGAGGCGCGCGGGCATCGATCCCAACACCGTCGATGAATGCATCATGGGCAACGTTGTCTCCGCGGGTCTCGGCCAGAATCCGGCGCGCCAGGCGGCCCTCGGCGGTGGACTCCCTGACACCGTCGCTGCCATGACCATCAACAAAGTGTGCGGCTCGGGACTGAAAGCCGTGGCCCTCGCGCAGCAGGGGATCCAGACCGGCAACTCGCACATCGTCGTTGCCGGCGGCATGGAGAGCATGACCAACACGCCATATCTTTTGCAGACCGCGCGCAAAGGTTTTCGCCTGGGCGATCAGAAAGTCCTCGACGCCATGGTCCACGATGGTCTGTGGGACGCTTACAACGACTATCACATGGGAAATACCGGCGAGAACGTCGCCGACAAATACAAGATCACGCGCGAGGAACAGGACGAGTACGCGCTGAATTCGCATCGCAAGGCGCTGAGCGCCATCAAGGAGTGCCGCTTCAAAGACCAGATCATTCCCATTGAGCTGCCGTCGAAGAAGAAGGGCGCGCCGCCAGTGCTGTTCAGCAAGGATGAATCGCCGCGCGAAGACACAACGCTCGAAGTGCTGCGCAGTCTCAAACCGGCCTTCAAGAAAGACGGCACCGTGACTGCCGGTAATGCGCCCGGCGTGAACGACGGGGCCTCGGCGCTGGTGGTGATGTCGGCGGCGAAGGCGAAGGAGCTTGGGCTGAAGCCAATGGCCCGCATCGTGGCCCAAGCCGCCAGCGGCCTCGCTCCTGAATGGGTCATGATGGCGCCGGTGGAAACGGTCCGCCAGCTCTGGAAGAAGACAGGATGGAAGAACGACGACGTTGATCTCTACGAACTGAACGAGGCGTTCTCGGTGCAAGCGATCGCAGTTACGCGCGAGTTGGGAATCGATCTCAGCAAGGTCAATGTGAACGGTGGGGCGGTCGCCCTGGGACATCCGATCGGCGCCAGCGGAGCGCGCATTTTGACCACCTTGCTCTATGAGATGATTCGCCGCGACGTGCACAAAGGGATTGCGGCGCTGTGCCTCGGCGGTGGAAATGCCGTGGGATTGGCGGTGGAGCGGTAAAACCGGCAACTATGGCGTGAGGACCAATACCGCCTGATCGACGTCTTCAAGGAATTCTGTAATGCGAATAGCTTGACGGCGTATCAGGCGTTCCACAGTCGCCGTGGGATAGTTACACCCGCGTAGCTAAATAACTTTCGGCGGTGGTCCGAATGCTGTTGCCAGCTCGTAGAAGTCCGCATCCGCATTGACGATTGCGAAATCGCCAGCCTTCGCGTATTCCCATATCCGGGCGTCCGAAACCTGGAGCAGTTCCTCGAAAGCTACGTGAGTGGAGCCGGGGAACAGGTCGGCCAAGCGGTCAACGAGCCGACGGGACAGATTCTCGTCGAGCAGCAGTTTCACAGGGCGACTCGCCGGCCAACCCGTGCGGCATAGTCGAACGCCGCCCGAAAGTCTTTCTTCTCCAGCTCAGGGTAGTCGGCTATGATCTGCTCTTCGCTCATGCCTGCCCCGAGCCAAGCGAGCACGTCCCAGACCGTGATCCTGAGACCCCGGATGCATGGCTGGCCAGATCGCTTACCGGGTTCAATAGTGATGCGAGTGTCTTCCATAGTTCCTCGGTTGATTTTATCCCACGGCACAACTTGGGGGCCTCGACGTGCGGTGTCAACCAACCGCAACACCCGTGCTCGGAGGCCCGGCGCCTCGCGACGGTGTGCTTAAAAGAAGCGCGATTCTTGCCCTTGTCCGTGCTAAGCTAACCTGGTCCCGCGGAATCGGACGACCCATGATGCGCATCGATACATATCAGCATGTCCACGCTGAGATTGGCGCCAGCCGCTTCCCGCATCCCTGCCCCTGTTGTTGTTGTTGCTAGCTTTTCCTTCGCGCCCTGCACTAAATTCAACCCCAATATTGCCGGCCAACGTGCCACCATCGTTTGGAGATAGCCAATGAAGATAGCCAATGACGTAACGGAATTGATCGGACACACCCCGCTGGTTCGTCTGAACAAGGTGACCAATGGCGCCCGCGCTACTGTCGCCGCCAAGCTGGAGAGCTTTAATCCGTGCAGCAGCGTGAAAGACCGCATCGGGGTCAGCATGATCAACGAAGCCGAGCGCGCGGGAAAGATCCAGCCCGGCAAAACCGTGCTGGTCGAGCCCACCAGCGGTAATACCGGCATCGGGCTGGCCTTTGTCGCGGCCGTCAAAGGCTATAAGCTCATTCTCACCATGCCGGACACCATGAGCACAGAGCGCCGCGTTCTGCTGCGCGCCTTCGGTGCGGAAATTGTCCTGACGCCCGGAGTGAAGGGTATGAAGGGCGCAATCGCGAAGGCCAACGAGATCCTGGCGCAGACTCCAAACGGCTTCATGCCGCAGCAGTTCGACAACCCGGCCAATCCCAAGATCCACCGCGAAACTACCGGCCCGGAAATCTGGGACGACACCGACGGCAAGGTCGACATTCTGATATCGGGCATCGGCACAGGAGGCACGCTGACTGGCGTATCGGAGTTCATCAAGCCGAAGAAGCCTTCGTTCAAGGCGATTGCGGTTGAGCCCACCGAGAGTCCGGTGCTCTCCGGCGGACAGCCCAGTCCGCACAAGATTCAGGGAATCGGCGCCGGTTTTGTTCCCAGCATCCTGCGCACCGACCTCATCGATGAGATCATCCAGGTGTCCGGAGAAGATTCCATCGCGATGGCGCGCCGTCTGGCGAATGAAGAGGGTCTGCTGGTCGGCATCTCGTCGGGCGCGGCTGTGGTGGCTGCATTGCGTGTTGCCCAGCGCGAAGAGAATGCCGGCAAGCTGATTGTCGTGGTCCTGCCTGACTACGGAGAGCGGTACTTGAGCAGCGTGCTGTTCGAGAAACTACGCAACGAGGCTCTCGCTCTGCCTACCTCCGAGGTTACTGTGTGAGCATGTTTTCCTGCATGCGCGAAGATATCGCCGCGGTCCTGGAGAGCGATCCCGCGGCGAAGTCCGGACTGGAGGTCGTGCTGCTCTACTCCGGGCTGCATGCGCTGTGGGGCTATCGCGTACACCATTGGTTGTGGATCCACGGCTGGCGTTTCTCGGCCCGCGCGCTTTCGCAGTGGGCGCGCCTGATCACGGGAATCGAAATCCATCCCGGTGCGGAAATCGGGCACCGCTTCTTCGTCGATCATGGCATGGGCGTGGTGATTGGCGAGACCACAATCATTGGCGACGATGTGACGCTCTACCAGGGCGTGACCCTGGGTGGCACGGGGAAAGAAACCGGCAAGCGGCATCCTACCCTGCGCAACAACGTGGTCATTGGCGCGGGTGCCCGAGTGTTGGGGAACATTGTCATCGGGGAAAATAGCCGCATCGGCGCCGGCTCGGTGGTGTTGCGCGATGTGCCGGACAACTCGACAGTGGTAGGCGTGCCCGGCCACATTGTCTTTCGTCAGGGCAAGCGGGTGGTGATCACCGATCCCAAGCAGATCAACGATCCGCTCTCGGAAGCGCTGGCTGCGGTCGCCAACGAAGTCAAGGAGCTGAAGAAGGAAGTCCGCGAGCTAAAAGGGCGAGAGTTGGTCTACGGCGGCGACGAGGACAAGCTGCAACAAGTGATCGAAATGGACTACCAGATCTGAGGTTGTTTACCGCAACTTTGGCGTGCAGCTTAGGCAGCGACGCTGGGAGAGGTGCAACGCCGCAGACTGCGGCGAGGCTGTTTGGCTCGCGACTGGTTCTGGGCGGCCGCCTTCAGCTGTTCAATCTCTGAAAGCTGACGGGCTGCCATTTCCTGGATCATATCTAGAACTGTCTTCTGCCGGGTTGCGCCAATCTGTATGAGTTGCATGGTGCGAGATTAGCCGAGGCCCGAATTTCAATCATCCCCTAACGGTCGCAGGCGCACTACAACCTCTGGGTTAGACGCCTGGCCGGCTCGCTCTCCGCCGGGAAATGCCGGGACGTGTTCCCCACTCGCCCATCGCCAGCCGCCGTTCAGCGCGCAAATACTGGTATTGATTGGGGTTTGATCGATGCTTACCGCTTCCGTGGGATAACATCACGAGTGATGCGAGAACACTACCGCCGCTGGATCCATGACTGGGAATCGCGCATGACGTCGCGCGACAACAACCGCATCGTGCGGCCATTCGAGTGGGGTCTGGACTGGACAACGCGCTGGCCCGGGATCGAGCGCCTTAGCGTGCCGCCTGACCAGAGCGACCGCGATGCCATGCTCAGCTACATGACAGCGGCCAACGATTTGATGGCGGAGAACAGCGACGAGTTTTTCCGCTACCAGACGCCGAAGGACTTTCGCATCGAACATCGCAAGGTGGAACTCTTCCACACCGGCAGCGAACCTCCCAAGAAGCAGCCCAAGAACGAGTGGGGCAAGTTTCTGCGATTTACCTCGCCGGTTGAATCGCCCTATCCCGAAAACAATTGTGCCAACGCGCGCTGGTTTCCGGCTAAGGGACATCGTGCAGTAGTACTGTTGCCGCAGTGGAATGCCGATGGAGTCAGCCAAAATGCGCTGTGCCGCATCTTCAACCTGCTGGGCATCGCCGCCCTGCGGCTGAGCATGCCCTATCACGACATTCGCCGGCCCGCGGGCCTCACGCGTGCCGACTACGCGGTGTCTGCCAATGTGGGACGTACCATCGATGCCACGCGGCAGGGTATAGCCGATATCCGCTCGTGCATGGATTGGCTGGAACAGCGCGGATACTCGCGGCTGGGTATCGTTGGCACCAGCCTGGGATCGTGCTATGCCTTTCTGGCCAGCGCGCACGATCCGCGCATACGGGTCAACGTGTTCAATCACGCGTCTACGTCTTTCGGCGACGTGACCTGGACGGGGCAATCGACGCAGCACATCCGCCAGGGCGTGGAAGCGGTGCTGACGCAGGAAGAACTGCGGCGAGTTTGGTTGTGCATCAGCCCGATTGTGTACTTCAACAAGTTCGAGCGCTGGCCCAAGAAGTCGCTGATGATCTATGGCCGTTACGACCTGACGTTTCTGCCGGAGTTCTCCGTGCAAACGGCGGGCGAATTCCTGCGGCGCGGCCTGGACACAACCATCAAGGCGCTGCCTTGCGGCCATTACTCTTTGGGCGAGACACCCTACAAATACATGGATGCCTGGCACATCTCGCGGTTTCTGGCAAAGGCCTTCGCAGGATAAGAAGAAACCTCACCATGGAGGCACCGAGAGCACGGAGGGTTTTCTTTTAAGTTATCCCGCGATCTCCGTGTCTCCGTGGTGAATATTCTATTTGCCTGGGTTGTCATCGAAGTCGGTCAGGCTGCCGACCACGGTTCTCGCCAATGCATGGACACTGAAGAGGCGCGCCTCATCGTCGTTGGCGAAACCCATCAGGCGCGGGGTAGCGGCTGTGAGTGCCGCCAATCCAGCGTCGATTCGCGCATGGGTGTTGTAGTCAATGAGGTCGAGCGCACCGACTGGGTGGTCCGTAAGGATAGCGTTGGCTGCGGTAGCCCCTCCGCAAAGCAGGGAACCGACGGCGGCGCGTCGATTGCGCTTCCATAACCACGCAGCCATCATGAACAATGAGCCGGCGAAGGCGTAATCGAATGCAGCGTGCGTTGCCGGACCTAGAACCTTGGGCATTCTGTGCGACGCATAGCGTACTCCTTGCTGCCAGAGAACCATGTGCAACCTCGATGGAATGAAATGTACTGCGCAATCCGACGGCGCGGTCGATTGTACGCCGACAAACGAGCAAGTCAGGGTAGGAGATGCCGAGAAGTGAGAGGGAGTTGGCGAACTCCGCGCCAAAAGGGTTGGGAAAAGGAGGCCCCTTCGGCAGGCTCAAGGCAGGCGGCCGATCAGGGAAGCTCTGAATAACTCGCCGGACTTGCCGCAGGGGCTAAAAGCCCTATTGATTTTCCGATGCTTGCGGCACGGCTGAAGCCGTGCCCTTTCAAAGCCCACACTTAATCAGAGCATCCTTAGCTGTTCCGGCTTCTGGCCAGGGCGCGCTTGATGGTCTCGTCCAGAGCGGCCTTGGCCTTGGTGTACTCGTCCGGCGTGACTTTGCCCTGCTGGCGATCGATCTCCAGTTGAAACAGCTCTTCCTTCATGGCTTCCAGCAGCAATGCATTGCGATCGCGCGCGGGAGCTGCCGGTTCAACATAGTCGGCGAAGGCAGCGGCTGCGTCGGGAGAGTCGGCCGCGACATTATCGGGCATGCCGGCGGCGACAGTGGCCGGACGCGGGCGATTGGATCGCGACACGATATAAGCGCCGCCCATCACCAGCACCAGGGCGAAGGCGCCGAGAATAAACGCACGATAGTCATGCAGAGGATCGGGCGCGTCGATGGGAGCGCCTAAGCCGCCGCCCGGGCGGCTATCGTTGGCGGCAGCCTGCGATCCGCCCATGGCTGCGCCGCCGGAATCGCCCGCACCCTGTGCGCCTTGCTGGTTGTCAGGTTGAAAAATTCCCGTGCCCGCGACGCGAAAATCGAGATCTGCGCCCGGCTTAACATCAGTGGCCACCATCACGGTCGATTGCGGATCCGACATTGCCTGGAATTGCTGCGGCTTCGCGGCCGTGAAGGTCATGCTCTTCGGGACCATCACGACAAAGTGCTGCACGTCCTGAAGCGGCTTGGGCGAGATGCTGGCTTGGCCGCTGTAAGGCATGTGATAGGAGATTTGAAACTGCGTCTCGCCGGGACGGAGAGGGTAGCTCAGCAGGTAATGATTTTTCTGCGCGCCGGGAGCGGTTTCCGTCGCGATCGGCTGTCCGCCAGGACCCTTCGCCTGCGCCGATTCGATCTCCGCGCCAGTGGGCAGAACGATTTCGAAGGTCCCCTTTTCATTGGCGACGGTGCGCGGCGGCTGCGACTTGTTGGTCACCGCGTATAGCGAGATTCCGTCGAGTTGTTTGCCATCGCTTTGGAGGCGGTCGACCTCGACCGTCTGGCTGAGGCCGTCGATCTTCTTCGCGGAGTCATACACCGTAAGCTCCGCAGCGGTGGCGCCGGGCATCAGCGGCCCGCCTTGCGGGAAGTAGCCCACGCCCTGGTGATTAACCCGAACCATGTGCGGCGCCTGGCTGTCGGTGGGAGCGGGAAACGAGAAGCGCCCCTGGGCATCGCTCTTGGTATTGGCGATTTCTTGCATGCCTTGTGATAGCGAGAGGAGGGTGACGTCGTCCCCGGCGGACGGCTTGCCGGTAGTTCCGTTCGTCACGGTGCCGGTTATGTTCTGGGCGGCCGCGAAGGAGGCGAGCCACAACAAACTAAACACCAGGCGGAGTGCGGCCCGGTTCACGCGCGGCCTCCACTGGGAGGCATGCCCGCGCGTCGTGTACCGTGACGGACGACCACCCGCGCCTTCTCGATCGATTCCAACTCGGCGAGAATGGCGGCGGCCTCGTCTTCCAGCGCAGCACGTTGCACTCCGTAGTCCTTCTCGCTCAATTTGCCGGCTTTGTACTCGAAGCTCAGGTCGCGGAGATTTTCGTAGGTGGCTTCCTTGCGCTCCAGCAGATACATGTGGCGCGTCTTCTCCTCGCCGGCGTTAAGCTGGTCCGGTTGATAGAACACATAAACGAAGAGGGCCGCCGCAAAAAGCGCACAGCCGAAGAGCACCAACACCGTTTCCTGCCCTATCACCCCAACCGCCAAACGGGCCGGCGTCACTGGCATTGCAAGTACTGGGAGAGCGCCAAAGGCGTACATCAGAACTCCGTCTCCTGACGTGCCCTCTTGCGAAGGCCGTCGAGTTGTTTCGCGTCGAGTTTGGGACTGGGCACGGGCTGAGCGACGGCACGCGCCCTCCACAAGCGCACCAGCCACACCGTCGAAAGTATGGCGAGGGCAAAGACCGCGAAGGGCATGATCCACGCAATGCGGTTGAAGCCCGTCGTGGTAGGCGCGGCCAGAACGGTGTTGCCGTACTTCTGCACGAAGCTTTGCAAGACGAGCGAATCGCTGTCGCCGCGCGTGAGGCCGGCGGAAAGCTCGTTGCGCATGCGATCGGAGTAAGTACAGCCGACGTGATTGCATTCCAGCAGGACCTGATTACAGCCGCACATGCACATCAGCTGGTGACCGAGTTTGTTGAAGCGTGCGTCGGTGTCCGCGCCCACGAAGACCATGGCCAGCAGCGCGACCAGGACAATCTGGGCGATGCGGAGTTTCGGGTTGTGAGTTTCAAGTTTCAAGTTATGAATACCACGTCCTGTATTGACCCGAGGAAGATGATGAATTGCCACCCCTGCTGGGCCGGCCACCACCTGGCCGCGCGAGGCCAAGCCTGCTTTGAGCTTGCCGAAGGGACTGCCTTTATGCAGTTTACCGCTATTTTCTTGTTGTTTCTTCCAGCAATTCGACCAGCAGCTTCTCAGAGGTTATCACCCAGGCGATTCGACGCCCTCCGAAAGCCACGGCAGGCAGCGGCCGTTTAACGATTAATGCTCCCCGCGAACGAAGTTCAATCAGCTGTTGCTCCAGGTCAGCGACTTCATAACACACATGATGCAGGCCGCCTCCGCGTTCCTGAAGAAAGCGGGATACGGGCGAGTCGTCGGCCGCCGGTTCCACCAGTTCGATGGCAGGATCTTGCGCGCGGGTGGCGAGAAATGCGACTCGAACTTTTTGCAGCGGATCGAGGAAGACTTGCCCATCCCACTCCGCTGCCAGCGAGCGCAGGAACCCGGGCATCGCCGTCTCGATGTTGGCGACCACGAAACCCACGTGATGCAAACGCAGCGCCGGGGCCATCAAGCCACCTGATGGCGCTTTTGAAGATAGGAGTAAAGCTTCTCGAACGAATCGAGGTCGGCCAGATCATCCAGGTCCATCTCGAAGCCGAACTCATCTTCGATGACGTTCATAAGCGTGATGGCAGCGACTGAATCCCAGGATGCGACGGTGTCGGTCGACGCAGTCGCGATCCCTTCCGGCGACAGATCGGGGAAAACTACCTGGAAACAGTTGGTCAGCCGTTGTCTGGTCTCATCCATGCGCTTCTGCTCTCCTCATCTCGTGTACCTCATGATACAGCGCAGGGCATCTCGCCTCGAACTGGGAACGCGTCAGGCGGAAGTCTGACTGCGGCTGCTCGCCCAGCAACGACGCGAAAAAATCCCGCAGCGGTCCATTCTTCGCGGTCGGCGTGAAGCGGAACTGGACCTCGCTTGCGCCGGTGGTCTGGAAGAGCACCTTCAGCGTCTGGTGCTCGATGCGGCGGGCAAACGCGCGACAACTCATCACCCAGGTGTCGATGGTCACGCACTTGCCGTCTGTCTGGCCGGCAATGGCAGCGATCGTGCCTAACGGGCCGAACTTGTCTTCATAGCTGACGGCAACCAATACCGCGCCCGGAGCTGACAGCAGCTTCTGCCAATCAGGTTGCGTGTAGCGCGTGCCGTTTAGGTTGAATTGGTTAGTCTTGTTGACCAGCTCCAGCACGCGCGGCTCGGCATTTGCGCCGAAGTCGAACGTCACCGCCGCGCTGATCTGTTCCAGAAAAGTTTCCGGCGCCGCTCCGCCCGAAGCTTGCTCGCGAAACGCTGCGCCTTGCCGAAGGCTATCCAGACGCAAGGCGTCGTCCTTCGAAACGCGCTCTTTGCCGCAGCGATCGCGAAGGTGGCGCAGCATCGCCAAGCCCGCCCGGTAGTCGTTCTTAGGAAACAGCACGCACTCGATGCCAGGATGGGCGGCGGCAACCTCGGCCAGTTCCATGGGACTGTCATCGACAAAGATCACGCTATCGGCGGCGATGTTCCAGGCCTCCAGAATGCGCGCCACGCTGCCCGACTTGGCGTTCCAGTGCACTTCGATGGGAAACACTTGCTGGGGGCGCAGCAGCAGATCTTTTCGCTCAAAGGCTTTGTTGACGACTGCGGCGTCGTTCTTGCTGGCGATGCCGATCAGCGTGCCGGAATCGGCAAGCGAGGCCAGAAGCTTCTGATAGAGGCCGTGCAGTTGAGCGTGGCTGGCGAGGTCCCAGGAAACAGCATCCGGCCCGGTCTCGCCGACGATACCGCTCCACAACGTGTCGTCCAGGTCGGAGATGATCCCCTTCTTCGGAGCAGGTGGAATCAAAGCCACCGCCAGCTGCGACGCCAATCGGTCAGAATGCTCGACGGTGTATGGCAGGCCCGTATAAAGATCGCTCTTCAGATCAAGTCGCCCGGCCGCAGGCGAGTGTTCGGCGAGCCGCTGCGGATTGATGACGGCGGTGCGTCCTTCTTTTGCGATGTCGGCGGCGAAGCGCAGGACATCGGCCTCGAGCGCCAGCTCATGTTGCGAAACCTGCCATCCCGGCGTGTGAAACAGCGGCGGCAGAGCAAGCGTAGGCAGTGAGAGCGCGATGCGCGGCCCGGGCGGGACCTGGAGCAACGCCGCCGCGATACGATCCAGCATGGTTTGCGCGCCGGCGACGATGTCGTTCGCTGCCGTCGCGCCCCAGCTGCCGGCCCCGCGATAATCCAGGCGGGGATCGAGGTCAGGCCACTCCAGCGCGATCACCAGGCCATCCGGAAGCGCCGCGCCGGAAATGCTCTCCAGCGTTCCCACCAGGTTTCCGTACAGGCCGGGCGTGATGATCACTTTGCGATCGGTCAGCGCCTGCTGCAAGTGTGCCGCGAGAAAGGTTTGCAGGTGCAGGGGGGTGAAGCCGCACGCCAGAGTGACGGCGAAGGGCCGCGCATCACGGGACACACTTTGCGTGATCCTGAGGGCTTCGGTAATGGTCACGTTGCGGGTACCTTAGGGCGTGAGTGGATCAAAGTCTCAGATCCGCTGCGGTCCAGGTAGAGCGTTTTCTTGACCACGGCTAGCGCGAGGCTAGAGCGCCGCTGGACCAAACAGACAACTCACTATATGCAATCGCAAAAGCTGAAGCAAGACTGGTTACGTCGCAAATCACAACAACCCCAGTTAGAATGGACGCAATGAAAACCCTGCAAAGAATAACCATCGTGGGCGGATGCGGGCATGTCGGATTGCCGTTGGGTATTGTGCTGGCCAGCAAGGCCGGGCTGCAGGTTGACCTGCTCGACATCGATCCAGCCAAGGTCGATCTCGTCAACTCCGGCGTGATGCCGTTTATGGAGCGCGGCGCCGACGAGTTGCTGCGCGAGGTTGCGGGAAAGTCGCTGCGCGCGACCCTCGATCCTGACTGCATGAAGTTCGCGGACGCTGTGATTACGGTGGTGGGCACGCCGGTGGACCGGCATCTCAATCCCACGGTGGGCGACGTTTACCGGAGCATCGACGCGCTGCTCGATCACATGCAGGACGGCGCGCTGCTGGTCCTGCGCAGCACGGTCTATCCCGGCGTCACCAAGCTGGTCCATGAGCGGCTGCGCAAACTCAACCGCAAGATCCTGCTTTCCTTCTGTCCGGAGCGCATCGCCGAAGGCAACGCAGTGGAGGAGCTGATCAAGCTGCCGCAGATTGTCTCCGGATTTGAGCCCGAAGCTACTGCCGCCGCGAGCCGGCTGTTCGGATTGATTGCGCCGTCGCTCATCGAGCTTGCTCCGGCCGAAGCTGAGCTCGCCAAGCTCTTCACCAACGCCTGGCGATATGCAAACTTTGCCATCTCCAATCAGTTTTACATTCTGGCGCAAAGCCGCGGCTTGGATTTCTACCGCATTCATGACGCGGTCACGCGCGACTATCCTCGCATGCGCAGCTTCGCTAAGGCGGGATTCGCCGCGGGGCCTTGCCTGCTGAAAGACACGCTGCAATTGGCCGCGTTCTCCCAGAACAATTTCTTTCTTGGCCATGCGGCCATGCTGATCAATGAAGGCCTGCCGATGTTTCTGGTGGAACAGCTTCGCCCCTATGACTTGACGAACAAGCGCGTGGCGATCCTGGGCATGGCGTTCAAGGCGGAATCCGACGACAAGCGCGACAGCCTTTCCTACAAGCTGAAGAAGCTGCTCGAAGTCGAAGCGCTTGAGGTGCTGTGCACCGATCCGTACATTTCCGAGAGCAGCTTCGTTCCGCTGGAGACGGCCATTCGCAAGGCAGACATCGTAATCGTCGGGGCGCCGCATGCGGTTTACCGCGACCTGGAGATTCCGGCAGAGAAGATCCTGATCGATCCCTGGAATTTCTTCCCGGCGAGACAGCTTGCATCGGCAACGGTGTGAAGGACTAGGATCTTGTTGCACTAGAGTTTGTGGGGATCCGGGAGGCCATTTCCGGAGTGATGGTGTCGTATAAATCATTGCTTTCGGAAAGGGAGTTTATGAGATGGTTTCTCGGGATGCTTTTTGCCTCATTGGCAGTTTCGGTTTCTATGGGTCTGGCAACAAATTCTGCTAATCCTGCCGGACAAGGCGCCGCACAGTCTTCAACAACACCCAGCGCGAGTAAGGCCAACCCGAAGCACGGTACTTTTACCGTGGAGTTGGTAAAGGCGCTTGATTCCAAGAAGCTAAAAGAAGGGGACGTGGTGGAGGCCAAGCTAACCGGCAGTATTACCCTCCCCAGCGGCGCCACAGTTCCTCGTGGTGCGAAGGTCATCGGCCACGTCACCGAAGCGAAGGCCCGTTCGAAGAGCGACGCGGAATCGTCATTGGGAATTACCTTCGACAAGATCGCCCGGCCTGGAGGCGAAGATGCTCCAATCCACGGGCTCATTCAGGCTGTGGCACCGAATCCCAACGACGAGATTAGTACTGGGGGCTATATTGACTACGGCGCAGATTTGGAAAAAGGGTCGGCAACCCTTCCTGGCCCGGACACTCGCCGGGGAGCGATGCCGTTGCTCAATGAAGCCTCGGTGGGCGTGCTAGGAATCAAGAACTTGCAGCTCGCAAACGCAGTGCTGACCTCAACCGGGAAGGAAGTCAAGCTCGACAGCGGCACGCGAATGCTGCTCAATGTGACCATTCAATAGGAAGCGGAATACAATCGCGCAATCTTAAGTGATCATGATTCGAGATCAAAAGGGCACACACTAATCCATGAAAATACTCGTCACCGGCTCGGCCGGATTCATCAATGGTTATCTCGTACAGGAACTCCTGGATGCCGGCTACGATGTCGTCGGCCTGGACAACTACAGCAAGTATGGACGCGTCGAGAAGAGTTACGATTCGCATCCCCGCTATCGCTTCGTCGAGGGCAACGCGAAAGACGGCGCACTGCTGAATGAACTGCTGGAAGACTGCGATCATTTCGTCGCCGCAGCGGCCATGATCGGCGGCATCAGCTACTTCCACGAGTTCGCCTACGATCTGATCGCCGAGAACGAACGCATCACCGCTGCGGCATTCGATGCCGCGCTGCACGCGCACAAACACGCTCGCCTGCAGAAGATCACCGTGATTTCCTCCAGCATGGTGTTCGAGAACACTAAGGAATATCCCACGCCCGAGGGCGCGCAGCGGCGTTGTCCGCCTCCCAGCTCAACCTACGGCTTCCAGAAATTGGCGACTGAGTATTTCGCGCAGGGCGCATGGGAGCAATACCAACTGCCCTACACGATTGCGCGGCCATTCAACTGCGTGGGCGTCGGCGAACGGCGAGCGCTGGCCGACCACGACATCATGAGCGGCAACGTCAAGCTCGCCATGTCGCACGTCGTGCCAGACTTGGTGCAAAAAATTCTCAAGGGCCAGGACCCGCTGCACATCCTGGGCAAGGGCAACCAGGTGCGTCACTACACCTACGGCGGCGATCTGGCCAAGGGCATTCGGGTTTGTATCGAACATCCCGCCGCGAAGAACAACGACTTCAATCTCTCCACGCCGGCGCGAACCAATGTGCTTGAACTGGCCGAGGTGATCTGGAACAAGATCCACAAGGGCGAGAAGCCTTTCCGCTACGTTTCGGATCCGCCGTATGAATACGACGTGCAGGAGCGCTCGCCCAACGTTACGAAGGCCAAGGAAGTCCTCGGTTTCGAAGCTTTGACCACGCTGGATGCGATCCTCGACGAGATCATTCCGTGGATCGAGGAACAGATCTCCGTGGGACAAATGTGAAGAAAGCGACTAGCAATTAGCTTGTGCCGCCGGCTGAAGCCGGCTCAGAATCTTTAGGCGTGCGTTTGCGGCACGACTGAAGCCGTGCCCTGACACAAGGCGATTCACTTGGATGCCGGGGTACGAACTTCCACAGACAGTTATCAGACCATGCAGTCTAACCTGCCACTCACCGTCGTGATTCCGGTTTACAACGAGGGCGCGAACTTTCCCGCGCTGTGGCGCGAGATTGCTTCCAGCATCGGGACTCCCTTCACCGCGATTGTTGTTTACGACTTCGACAAAGACAACACGCTGCCCGTCGCGCGGGAGATCATTGCATCGGGTGAGACGCGGCTCACGCTGCGTAGGAATGCTTACGGCCGCGGGGTGACCGGCGCCATCAAGACCGGACTGGAAGCAGTGGAGTCGGGGCCTGTGCTGGTCACCATGGCCGACCTGTCGGACGATCTGACGCAAGTGGACCAGATGTACCAGCTGTACCAGCAGGGCTTCGATGTGGTGTGCGGCAGCCGCTACATGAAGGGCGGTCAGCTGATCGGCGGGCCATTTCTGAAGCAGTTGATGTCGCGGGTCAGCGGGCTGACTCTGCACTACTTCCGCGGAGTGCCGACGCACGACGCCACCAACAGCTTCAAGCTCTACGACGCGGCCATGGTTCGCGATGTCAAGGTGGAGAGCGTTGCCGGATTTGAGCTGGGACTTGAGCTGACGGTCAAAGGCTTTCTTGGCGGTTATCGCATCGCTGAGATTCCCAGCACCTGGCGTGATCGCACTGCCGGCAGCTCGCGCTTCCGCATTCTGCACTGGCTGCCACATTATTTGAAGTGGTATTTTTATGCTTTTCGACCGGTGCGGCAAAAGAGTCGGGCGCCGCGCGAACAAGGCGTAGTCAAATAAGACGAGTGGGGCAAAGTGTTCGCATCCTGACTCGCGGCAATCGTGGATCGGGTTGTGCTGCCGCCGGCTGAAGCCGGCTCCGGATCTTCAGGCGTGCGTTTGCGGCACGACTGAAGTCGTGCCCTGACACAAAGCGTCTGCCCGAATACTGACACGAATTGTGCCCTGACACAAAGCGATTAAGGCGGACTCTTCGAGCAGCCTGTTGCGATGTTCGCTCGGCTAAATGATCCAGAAGCCACTCTTCATCCAATCCCATCGATGATCTTCGCCAGTGTCGCGGTCTGCTGCCTCACGTCAAAGCTGGACTGAAACCACTCACTCGGCGCGGTCGCCGCGTTGGGCAGGCGCAGGAACTCCAGCAGCTTCCCGTCCGCCGCCTCGGCCGAATCGTCCGTGTAGATACACACGTGGCGCGCTTCTGCCTTCACCAGAACGTCCTCCACGGCCGAAGCCCGCTGCACCAGCGCCACAATCGGCCTGCCGATGCACATGTACTCGAACAGCTTTCCCGGCACTTGAACATTGCTCTGGGGCTGCACCAGCAGCAATCCGTCCGCTTCTTCCAGCAGGCGTTGCGCCTCCGCGCGTGGAACCTGGGGCCGCAACTCCAGCCAGCCGTCGCGCTGCGCGCGAGCGAACAGCTCCTGGTCGAACCCGGCCTTGGAGTCGGTTGCACCCAACAAAAGAACGCGCACCGCCGCCGCCTCCGGCGTCCCGGCCGCGCGCAGTCGAGCCAGCGACTCGACGATCACATTCGGATTTCTGCCATGATACAAAGCGCCTGCATGAACGATCAGCTTGTAGTCCCGCGCCGGGATGGGACACGGCCGAGGCACGTCCTCGGGATCGAAGCCGTTGTAGATCACATGCAGCTTCTGCTGCACCCAGGGAAATTGCCTGCGCCACATATCGGCGGCAGCTTGCACATTGGCGACGACGGCGCTCGCCCGACGAAACGTCACCCGCTCCAGCCACGGAATGCAGAACCGCGTCTGAGGCGACAACAGCTCGGGCAACTGTCCCCCGATAGGATCGCGAAAATCAGCGATCCACGGAACCTTCTCGCGCGATCGCACGAGAAGGCCGGCGGCGATTGTTCCCAGCGGCGGATACGTCGAGTACAGAACAAATCGCTCCTGCGGATGAGCGCGAACCAGCCGCCGGCACTGGTCCGCAACCTTCCGTGCCCAGATAAATCCGTAGTGACCGGGAAACATCAATCTGCGAACCAGCAGCTCCTGCCAGGCCTCGAACGACAGCCGGCCGACCTGCCCTTCATCCCAGACCGCGCGCAATTCGTCGGGAACGAAGATGGTATCGGCAGGGCAATCCTGCGCTTGCGGCGATGCGGTGATCACGTGGCAGCGATAGCCCAGGCGCTGAAGATATTTGCGAAAGCGGAAGGGCCGTAGCCCGCCGATCTCCGGGGCAGGCGGGAAGTGATAGGCAATCATGATCAGTTGCGGCTTAGCGTCAGGCATCGCTTGGATTGCCTCAACTTCCGTCGCGAGCTCTCGCGAGGCAACAGACTAGCAGAATTCATTTGCCGCCGGTCATTTACAATGACGCAGAACCAAGCGAAAGACATCCGGCGCAGCGACTCGTGACGAATCCAGGAACCCCAATCCGGCTGGCGATGGTGGCCGGCGCGCGCCCGAACTTCATGAAGATTGCGCCGCTGATGAAGGCGCTCGGGGGCGATCCCGGCTTTGAAGCGGTCCTGATCCACACCGGCCAGCATTACGACGACAACATGTCAGGACAGTTCTTCCGCGACCTCGGCATCCCCACACCGCAATATCACCTGGAGGTTGGCTCGGGCAGTCACGCTCAGCAGACGGCTGAGATCATGCGGCGGATTGAGCCCGTGCTCGAGGAACTCCGGCCGACTGCAGTCGTCGTGGTCGGCGATGTGAATTCCACCGCTGCGGCGGCGATGGTGGCGAAGAAACTCGGCATTGATGTGGTGCACGTGGAAGCCGGCCTGCGCAGCTTTGATCGCTCCATGCCGGAGGAGATCAACCGCATCCTCACCGACTCCATCGCTGATCTTTTTCTTGTGACTGAGGAGAGCGGGCGCGGGAATCTTCTGCGCGAGGGCGTGGCTGCGGAGCGGATTCACCTGGTCGGCAATCTGATGATCGACTCGCTGCGGCAGCATCTGGAGCGGGCGCGAAGCTCTGATATCGGGGACAAGCTTGGGGTTCGCGACAAACCTTATGGTGTCGTGACCTTGCACCGCCCGGCGAATGTTGACGACCCTGTGGCGCTTGCGGAAATTCTTGGAGCGCTGGGCGTAATTGCGGAGACGCTGCCGCTGTTGTGGCCGGTGCATCCTCGCACCCGGGCGCGACTGGCAGGCGGCAGCATCGCGTTGCCGCCGGGCATTCGACTGCTGGAGCCGCTGGGCTATCTGGATTTCCTCAGTCTCGAAGCTGCCAGCGCGCTGGTGCTGACCGACTCGGGCGGCATCCAGGAAGAGACTACCGTTCTGGGAGTCGATTGCCTGACGCTGCGCGACAACACGGAGCGGCCCGTTACCCTCGAGCTCGGCACCAACCGCTTGGCGGGGACAAAGAAAGCCACTATTCTGGCTGCGTGGGAAGAGATGAAGCGCGCACCACGCAAGAAGCAGATTCCACCGCTGTGGGATGGGCAGGCCGGCGAGCGCAGCCGCGAGGTCCTGCGCAAATTCTATAAGGGCAAAATGTTTGGTGATTGACCTCGAAAAATACCGGAATAGCGAATCGGAGAAGGCCCGCATCGCCGACCTGTTTCGGATCATGCCGAGCGGCCGCACTTCGATTCTGGAGATCGGCGCACGCGATGGCTACCTGTCGCGGCCATTGGCGGAGCGCTTTCAGGAAGTGACGGCCCTCGATTTGGAGAAGCCGGCCTTCGAGCTTCCGCGAGTGACTACCGTCGCCGGCGACGCGACCAATCTGGAGTTTCCCGACGAATCCTTTGACTGCATCTTGTGCGCAGAAGTTCTGGAGCACATACCGCGGGTGGAACAGGCTTGCCGCGAACTCACCCGGGTTGCGCGCCACGAGCTGATCATCGGCGTGCCGTATCGTCAGGACATTCGCGCGGACCGCACCACTTGCCCAAGTTGCGGAAGGACTAATCCGCCGTGGGGGCATGTGAATACGTTTGACGAGCAGCGGCTCGCGGAACTGTTTCCCGGCCTCGCGATCAAGAGCAAAACTTTCGTAGGCACGACCCGCGAAGGAACCAACGCGGTTTCCGCAATGCTGATGGAATTCGCGGGCAATCCGTGGGGGACATACATTCAGGATGAGCCGTGCATTTTCTGCGGAGCGGTGCTGGTTGAGCCGCAGCGAAGATCGTTGCTGTCGAAGGTGTGTTCCGGAGTGGCGGCGCGCCTGGACAAGGTCCAGATGTCGTTCGCCTCGCCGCACGGCAACTGGATCCACATGGTGTACACGAAGGATTGAAGTTGATGCTGTTTGGTCATGTGCCGCCGGCTAAAGCCGGCTCGAGAAGAAACAACAGGGCGTATCGGCACGACTGAAGTCGTGCCCTGACACAAGACTTTCGAAAGCAGAGTGGTTTATGACCTCGGGCCTTGTTATAAAGCTTTCGGAAGGGGACTTTTCGGCGGTCCGTAAAGCCACAGTGATTTTTGGCATTTATGGACGGCCTGAAGTGGGTGCGTGAGAACTGTGTCGTCCCTACGGGACTCGGCGAATTTTTCCACTCTACCCAGCACTCCGCCTGCGGCTCCGTGCTGGGCTAGATTATTTCGCGCCTACGGCGCTGGATATTCGGGCTTCCTGCTCCACCGCCGAAACGCAATTTTAGTTAGCACGCAGACTGTGAAGGCCGTCCTCTTCAAGCAAGCCGGATTGATCAGGGTTTCATTAGACACTCAGAAATCTTCAGGGACCTGTCCGCATGAACGTTAGGACGCTCAAGAGATTTGCCCGGCAATGCCAGAATGGGGCCTATTTCCGGCCATCGAACTTTCGGGTGGCGTTGGGGCAAGTCGTGGACGTGGAGCGGAATCTCCGCGTGCACTCCGACCGCGAGCACCTGCTGGCCGCAGCCAACTGGCTCAAGCGCGCTCAGGACGCCACCAGCGATGGCGGATTTGTCGGGCGGTACTACCTCAGGAGCGGATGGTCGTCGTCCTATCCCGAGACCACGGGCTACATTATTCCCACGCTGCTGAAGCTGGCCGACGAATTACACGATGAAGAATTTCTGGCGCGGGCGCAGCGCGCCATCGACTTTCTGCTGTCGGTGCAACTTCCCAGCGGCGCGTTTCCCGGCGCCGAGATTGCCGAGAATTCGACCAACCCATCGCCGTTCAATACGGCGCAGATTATGCACGGCCTGCAATGCTGGGCTGAGAGGACAGGGGACGAGCGCTGCCGGGCTGCGCTCCAGCGTGCCGGCAACTGGCTCTGCGAAATCCAGGATCCCTCGGGCGCGTGGCGCAAGTTCTTTTACCAGGACCTGGTGACGACGTACAGCGCTCATCTGACATGCTGGCTGGCGGAAGCCGGAGCCTTTCTCAACGATGACCGCATGCTGGCGGCTTCATCGCGGCATCTGGCGTGGGTGTTGCAACACTACGATGCCGAGCACGGGTGGTTCGACCTGTGCGGCTTCTCGGAAGAGGATCACGCGGCACGCAGCGCGGTGACGCACACCATTGCCTACACGGTGTGGGGCACACTTCGGACAGCGGAGGTGTTGGGCTCAGCTGAGGGCAAGGCCGCCGCGGAAACGGCTGCCTATGCGGCACTGCGGCGTCTGGAATTGTCGCGCCGTCTGCCCGGCGTGTTGGATTATCGCTGGCGGCCAATGTCGTCCTATGCCTGTCTCACAGGGAACGCTCAGCACGCCCTGATCTGGCTGCACATGTACGAAGAACACGGCGACCCGCGGTTGTTGAACGCTGCGCTGAAGGCCATCGACATTGTGAAAGCTGCGCAGGCGATGGACGCCGACGACCTCGGAGTGAAGGGCGGGATTGCCGGCTCGCAGCCCGTCTGGGGCGAGTACATTCCGCACGCCTTTCCCAACTGGGCGGCGAAATATTTCATCGACGCGCTGCTGGCAAAGCAGAAGGCGCTGGAGATGGAAATTCCGTTTCGCATGAAGCCAGTCGCAACGGGTGAGCCTGCGGCGACAGCTTTGCCGGCGATCACGAGCTCGAACGGGCAGGCTGCTCCGAAGGTCGGCTTGTTGACCAGCCAGCTTTCGACCAAGGTGATGGAGTTTTGTAGTGCATGGTCGGAATGGGGTTTCCGGCCCGACTTTGTTCTCATCGAGCGGAGGAAGATTCCGCCGTTCTGGAGTCGGGTGCGGAGTCGCGTCTCAGAGGGCCGGATGGCGCAAATGCCGAACTTTACGCCACGCGCTGGTTCTCCGTTGCCCATCGAGAACAATGGAGCGCACGGCGCTGTCTCGGTGCTGGAGTTCTGCAAGCAGGCGGGCATTCCGGCAATGGAAGTCGATTCGATTAACTCAGCCGAATCCGTGCGGCTCTTGCAGGAACACAAAATTGACCTGCTGGTGTATGCGGGCGCTGGGATTCTGAAGAAGCCGCTGATTGACGCCGCTCCGCTGGGCGTGCTGAATGCGCACATGGGGTTGCTGCCGTGCTATCGCGGGATGAACGTGGCCGAGTGGGCGGCCTGGAATGGCGATCCGGTGGGTTGCTCGGTCCACCTGATTGACAGTGGAATCGACACTGGAGACATACTGGTGGTTCGCGAGGTGGACATTGCCGGCGGTGGGAATGTCGGCGAATTGCGCAAATTGGTGGATGAAAGCCAGATCGAACTGCTCGGCGAAGTGGTTCGGTACGTCCTGAAGAATGGCAAGCTGCCGCCGCGGCGTTCGCAAACAGCGAGCGAGGGATTGCAGTATTTCGCCATGCATCCGGTGCTGGTGGAGGCGCTGAACCGGCGGTTGGCGGGCGCGTGAGTTTACGTAGAAGCCCCTGTCGTTTGATGAGAGCACAGAAGGCGGTTCGCGCCCCTGCCCAATCGCGGAGAGTGCCGCCGCTCCGCGGCTCGAGGGTGTAATTTATTCGCCCACCGCGGGCTTACGCCCACGGCTCACACAAATGCCGCCCTTCGGGCTTAGTGGTGGGTGGAGCCGAACGAAGACATTCAGCCGAAACGGCCTCGATGGACATGAGCTAATCAAGATTGCCGTGCTACTCTTGAAAACGTGCCGGCGACTTGCAGGGCAGGGCTTTGCAGGCTGCTGAAAGAATCAGAAACAGCATCGTGCCGCCGGCTGAAGCCGGCTCAGGATGAGAAACAAGGGGCTTGGACGCTGGCCTGAAGGCCAGCTCTACCTCAGTTCTCCTTCGCCAAGACCGGGTTAGGAAGCGGGTGCTTGCGGCGCGCCTGAAGGCGTGCCCCTTCAAAGCACGACAACAGCAATTTTGGAAGTATTCGTTTGGGGGCTGTGAGGGATGCAGACTGCACCAAAAGTCGCGGGGATATTCCAGGCGCTACAGGAAAAAATCGAAGCCAGGACCGCGAAGGTCGGGATCGTTGGGCTGGGTTATGTTGGGCTGCCGCTGGCAGTGGAGTTTGCCAAGGTCGGCTTCAACGTCACCGGAATCGACGTGCTGCAAGCGAAGGTTGAGGGGCTGAACCGCGGCGAGTCGCATGTCCAGGATGTTCCTTCGGCCGAAATCGCGAAGCTGGTGGGCGAGAAGCGATTCAGCGCCACCACCGACTTTTCCGTGATCCGCGAGCTGGACACCATTAACATCTGTGTCCCCACCCCGCTGCGCAAGACCAAAGATCCGGACATGAGTTTCATTGTGTCCGCGGTGGAAGCGATCGCCAAACACTTCCATCCTGGCCTGCTGGTGATTCTGGAATCGACGACCTATCCGGGCACGACTGACGAGCTGCTGCTGCCAACCTTCGAAAAGCTGGGCTTCAAGGCCGGTGAAGACTTTTTTCTGTGCTTCTCGCCTGAACGCGTCGATCCCGGCAACCCGGTTTATCAGACTTATAACACTCCCAAGGTTGTTGGGGGCGTCACGCCCGCGTGCACGGAGATGGGCAAGCTATTCTTCTCGCAGGCGCTGGAAACGGTTGTGCCGGTGGCCAGCACGCGAGTGGCGGAGATGGTGAAGCTGCTGGAGAACACCTTCCGCATGATCAACATCGGGTTGGTCAACGAGATGGCCTTGATGTGCGATGGGATGGGAATCAATGTGTGGGAAGTGATCGACGCGGCCGCGACCAAGCCATTCGGTTTTATGCCGTTCTATCCCGGTCCAGGACTGGGCGGACACTGTATCCCTATCGACCCGTTTTATCTTTCGTGGAAGACGAAGCAGTCGGGCATCGAAGCGCGCTTCATCGAGCTGGCTGGATACATCAATGGCAACATGCCGCACTTCGTAGTCGATAAGATCCAGACGGCGCTCAACCATCACCGCAAGCCGGTAAATGGATCGCGCATCCACGTGGCCGGCGTGGCTTACAAACGCAATATCGACGACATGCGCGAATCTCCAGCGCTGGACGTAATTCTGCTGTTGAAGAAGCGGGGCGCGGTGGTTTCGTACAGCGATCCGTTTGTACCCAGGTTGAAGCTGGACGGTATCAGCCTGGAGTCAAGGCCGTTATTGGAATCGGCGGCCGAGGCTGACTGCGTGGTGATTGTCACCGACCACACCGATTTTGATTACAAGGGATTGTTGTCGTCGGCGAAGCTGATCGTGGACACGCGCAATGCGATGAAGGCATTTCAGTCGGAGAAGATAGTCCGGCTGTAGGTTCGCGCTCGGATGGTTTTTCTGGCTGAAGAAGTCCCGGCAGCGCAGAGTGGTGCCCCGCCGGCTGAAGCCGGCTCAGAATCTTGAGGCGTGCACTTGCGGCACGACTGAAGTCGTGCCCTGACACAAGTCTTCAAAGGGAAGTTTTTCAGCAGCCTGTGAAGTCGGGCCCCTGTTGCGTTCTCTGCGAACGCGGAGAGTTCCACTGGCTCGCACGAACAGCAGGTCCTTCCACTCGGGCTGAAGCCCTCGGTCGGGATGACACATTGGGGAGGAGTCGGGCCCTGTTACATATGCAAGGGGGCGTTTATGGGTAATACCAGCATGAGGTCCGCTTTCGTCCTTATACTCGCCGCAGTAATTTTCCTCTCGCTGCCGATGCAAGCACAGACGTTTGCGGTGCTTCATACCTTTACCAGCGGAAGCGATGGCGCGACGCCCGATGGCACGCTGACTGTGGACGCGGCGGGAAATCTTTACGGAACGGCCTCGGCTGGCGGCTTCACCGGCAACAATTGCACGACAACAGGCTGCGGCACCGTTTTCAAGCTAACGCATCGAGGGTCGGGCTGGACGTTCACGCCACTCTACGCTTTTCAGGGAAACGCGGACGCGAGTGGCCCGCTGGCTGGAGTCACCATTGGTCCTAACGGCAGCCTGTACGGGACGACTCAATACGGCGGCAGCAGCAATGATGGCGCGGTTTACAACCTGAGGCCGCCGTCGCACGCTACCGGCAGTTTTCTTGGAGGGTGGAACGATACCGTGCTCTATAGCTTTGCCGGCGCTGCCGATGGAGCGAACCCGCAGTACGGCAGTCTGGTTTTTGATCCGGCGGGAAACATGTATGGCACGACGGAAGAGGGAGGAGTGCAGTGCTCGGGCTCCAACTACTGCGGGACGATGTTCGAGCTGTCGCCCGCGGGAAGTGGCTGGACTAAGTCCTCGGCCTACGCGTTCCCGGGAAACAGCGACGGCTCCAATCCAGTGAGCGGCGTAGTTCTTGATTCCTCCGGCAATCTCTACGGGACGACGCCCTTCGCCGCCTTCAACGGAGTGGCATACGAGCTAAGCCCCACGCAACAGGGATGGGCCGAGACTTCGCTGTATCAGTTTCTGTTCGGAGTATTTCCCTTCGGAGGCGTCATTCTGGGGCCGCCGGGAGTTCTCTATGGCACAACCCTGGATACGGTTTACGAGCTGTCGCTGTCCGGCGGCCAGTGGAATTACGACATTCTTTATGTCTTCAGCGGAACCTACGGACCCTGGGCCGGCTTGAGTCAGGATGCGAGCGGTAACTTGTATGGCACAAGCTGTGACGACGGCGCCCACGGAAATGGTTCGGTGTTCAAGCTGACGCCTTCCGGGAACGAGTGGACGACGACCATTCTCTACAGCTTTACCGGCGGTACGGATGGGTCTTGTCCCAGAGCGGGTGTAACTCTCGGCGCGAATGGCAACCTGTTTGGGGCAGCAAGCACCGGCGGATTGCAGGGCGGCTGCGGCGGGGCGGGATGCGGCACGGTGTGGGAGATCACGCCGTAGGAGCAGGCTGCTGAAAAAGTCGAAGTAGGGCCTGGTGGCGCCGGCTAAAGCCGGCTCAGGATGAGAAAGAAAGGGCTTGGACGCTGGCCTGAAGGCCCGCTCTACCTGAATTCTCCTTCGCCAGGATTTTTTCAGGGACCTGTGAAGTCGCGCCCTGTTGATTGCCCAAACAAAAGTTTGCACCGAGGTAGCCAATTCGCGATTACTTTTCCAGCTACAGGATTCTGTTAAGGCGCCGCCGGAGGCTGGGCAGCAAGTGAATTTCACTAGAACCGATGTGCAAAGAATTGCACATCAAGTGGACAAGGTGTTGCGCTTCCCGAAAAGAGATCTCATAAGTCGTGTATTATCAATTTGATGGAAATTGTATTCTTTAGCGAATCGGCTAAATAATTGCACACACATAAAAGTTTAACAATGCAATCAAAGGAGTGATTCGCCTGTGGCGCTTGCTGGCACCAAGACGACGACGCATACGGCCCTGACCGAACCGGCACAAGAAGTCTTGCCGGGCGGAAAACCCTCCTCGAAACTGGCATCCTTTGGGCAGAACTTTTGGCAGACGATAAAGCCGTTTGGCTGGCAGGGCCTGCTTCTGGTAGGCGTTCTGATTCTGCTGTACGCTTCAGTACTGAAGTTGCTGGTGTATCAGTGGTATATCGATCCCGATTACTCGCATGGATTTCTGGTACCGGTGCTTTCCGCCTTCCTGATCTGGCAACGGCGGGACAAATTGCGTGAAATTCCCTTTCAGCCGTCGCCATGGGGAATGGTCATCGTGGCGGGATCCTTGGGGCTGTTGTTCCTGGGCAGCCTGGGGGCTGAATTGTCGATGGCCCGACTGTCAATGCTGGGGACGATTTGCGGGCTGATTGTTTATTTTGCCGGATCAAAGTTTCTGCGGGCGATGGCGTTTCCCTTGGCGTTTCTGCTGTTTGCCATTCCCATACCGACGGTGGTGTACAACTCCATTGTCTTCCCGCTTCAGTTCATCGCTTCGCGCTTCGCGGTAAGGTTCCTGGAGATAATCAATCTGTTTCCAGTGATGCGCGAAGGCAATGTGCTGGTCTTGCCGCACATGCATTTAGAGGTGGTGGAGGCCTGTAGCGGCATCCGCTCCCTCATGTCGTTGCTTGCGTTAGCGGCCGGTTATGGATATCTTGTTGAACGCAGCATACCTGTACGGGTCTTCCTGATAGTGGCGATGGTTCCGCTGGCCATCATCAGTAATGGCACCCGCGTCATGATTACAGCCCTCATGGCAAATTACCTTGGGCCGAAAGCGGCGGAAGGATTTATGCACGAGTTTTCCGGATGGGTGATTTTCGTGGTCGCCACCATTTTGTTCCTGCTATTACACGGCGCGATCAACTTGGTTCGCAGGAAGCTTGGATGGATAGACAAAGAGGGCGCGCCGCTCGCTCCCAAGGTGGCGCAATGAAGGCCGGGGCGCGCTATTGGGTCATGATCGCGGTACTTCTGGCGGCCACAACCGGTATGGCTTACCTTTCGCATGGTGAGTCGGTGCCGCAGGCCAGGCCGCTTTCCGATTTTCCCGTCCAGGTGGGCTCCTACACAAAGGTAGTTGACTGGAAAATCGACCAGTCGATCCTGGACTTCCTGCATGTGACCGACTATCTGGATCGCGGCTACTGGAAACCCGGCATGAACCAGGACCTGATGGGGCTCTATGTCGCCTATCTGAGGAGTCAGCGGACGGGCGCTTCGATCCATTCGCCCAAGAATTGTCTACCGGGAGCGGGCTGGAATCCGGTGCAGGCATCGATCTACGAGTTGCCGCTGGACGATGGGCGTAAGGTGCCCATCAATCTGTACCTTCTGCGTAAGGGCATGGACACACAACTCGTGCTGTATTGGTACCAGTCGCATGGCCGCATTGTGGCCAGCGAGTACTGGGGCAAGTTCTATCTGGTATATGACGCGTTACGCTTGAACCGCACTGACGCCGCGCTCGTCCGCATCACGATTCCGGTTGAGCAAGGGGATGAGGCGGGGACTCAAAAAGAGGCCATGGCGTTCGCAAAACAAGTTGCAACTGATGTTGAACAGATCATCCCTCGGTGAACCCAGGAGAAGCAATGCGGAAGCGCTACATCGTCTCAGTCCTGCTGGCTGTGCTAACCGTCGTCGTTGCCGGTTGCAGCCGTAATCCCGACGTCGCCAAGAAGAAGTATCTGGAAAGCGGAATGAAGTACATGGACCAGCAAAAGTACGATGCCGCGGCGATTCAATTCAAGAAAGCCATCCAGATCGATCCCAAGTTTGCCGAAGCCCACTACCAGCTCGCCCAGGCCGATCTGAAACTGGAAAAGAACCAGGAGGCTTACAAGGAAATGAGCCAGGTGGTGGAGCTGGATCCCAGCCACCTGAAGGCGCGGGTAGCTTTGGGCGGAATGTACCTGTCCTCAGGCAAGAACTTTTACGGCAACGCTGAGGAGCAGGGCCGTTACATCATCGACCATGATCCTAACAACGCCGATGGCTATCTCCTGCTGGGCAATGTGCTGCTGGCGGAGAAACATCTGGACGATGCGCTGGCGAACTTCAGCAAGGCGATTGCCCTGAAACCCACGGACCCCAACGCCTACCTCAACCGCGGAGCGGCCTATGTCTTCATGAAGCAGGACGAGGCGGCGGAGAAGGACTTCCGTAAGGTCATCGTTATCGATCCCCACATGCTTCCGGCCTACACCAATCTCGCCGGCTTCTACCTGTACAAGAAAGACCCCAAGCAGGCGGAGGAAGTTTACCGCGAGGCGATCCGCAATAACCCCGACTCTCCCATCCCTTATCTTCGCCTGGCAGGACTGCTGCTCCAGGAGGGTCGTAAGGACGACGGCGAAGCGGTGGTGCAGCAGTTGCGTCAAGCTAAACCAAGCTCCACCGATGTGGCGTCGGCCATTGGCGACTACTACCTGGCTGCGCGCAATGCTGACGGCGCCTTGAAGGAATACGAGCGCGGTCTGACCTTCGATCCCAAGAGCCAGCAACTCCAGGTGCGGGTGCTGGAGACCATGATCAACATGGGCAAGACCGAAGACGCCCAGAAGATGGTTGATCGGCTGCTGAAGGACGATCCGGGAGACGTTACCGCCCGCCTGACGAATGGCCGTTTGCTGGCCATCAAGGGCAACACCGCCGAAGCCACCACGGTTCTCCGGCAAGTGGTCAAAGACGCTCCGGAGAGTCCGCAGGCGCATTTTGCTTTAGGACAAGTGCTGCGCCAGACCGGAGACATGGCGGGAGCGAAGAGCGAATTGCAGGAGGCCAACCGGATTTCGCCTAATAGCCCCATGATCCTGCAAGCCCTGGCCGAAGTGTATCGCGATAGTCGCGACTTCGATACCGCGACGGAGTACGCGGCCAGGCTACAGAAGCTCAACGAGAACAATCCCATGGCGCATTACCTGAACGCCACCATCTACCTGGGAGAGAAGAATTACGATAAGGCCCTGGATGAGTTGAAAGAGGCACAAAAGAGCGTACCTAACGATCCGATTCTGTACGTCAATATGGCCTTTGCCTACGCCGGAGAGAAGAAGTATGCCGACGCGGAGAAAATGTTCCAGGCCGCGCTGCATTTGAATCCGGGCTACGACGGGGCCATGGCAAACTATATTGCCATGATGTTCGCAACCAATGAGCCGGCGAAGGGGGTTGCTTTGGCCCAGCAGTATGCGGCCGCCAACCCGAAGAAGACGTCGGCCATCTTTATGTATGCCTCCGCTTTGGCAACCAGCAAGAAGTTCGATCAGGCCCTGACCGAATACCAAAAGGCGCTGGTAATCGATCCCAAGTCTGCCACTGCCTACATGCACATTGGCCAGGTCTATATGGCCACGGGAAAGTATGATGCGGCGCTGGATGCCTTCCAGAAAGCGCTGGCAATTCAACCCGTTTCCACGTCCATCAACAATGCCATTGGAAACGTTTATCTACAGAAGGGCGACCTGAAATCGGCAGGCAAGTATTTCCAGACTACCCTCTCGGAGAACGCTCACGACGCGGTGGCAGCCAACAATCTGGCGTGGGTCTATGCCGAACAAGGCGAGAACCTCGATATGGCCCTCAGTCTGGCTACCCAGGCGAAGCAGGTGGCGCCGGATATGCAGTCGGTGAACGATACCCTGGCCTGGATCCAGTACAAGAAAGGCAATTACCGGGTTTCCGTTTCGCTGGCAGAAGATGCCGTGAAGAGCTCGCCGGAAAATCCGGGCTTCCGCTATCACCTGGGAATGGCCCTGAGCGGCGCGGGAGAAAAAGACCGGGCCAAGGCCGAGCTGCAGAAGGCTTTGCAGTTGAACCTGAAAGGCCAGGACGCAGAGGACGCGCATAAGACGCTGGCGTCGCTGCAGTAGGGAACATACTTTCACGAAGCTACTCGCGTTCCAATAAGCTGTTTGGCACAATTCTTCGGCCTGACGATCTTTTCGTCAGGCCGTTTTTGTGACTAGCGTGTGTTTTGAGTCACCCAGGTTCCTGCTCCACCCGAGGCCCACCCTCTCGCCAAAAGACGGCGAGAAGGATGGGGCACCCGGCAATTCGATCTGTTAACCTTGCCGAACGGATCATACGTGAAGGTACTGCCCACCTCTCGCCAAAAGACGGCGAGAAGGATGGGGCACCCGGCTAGTTGTTAGTTGTCACGCACACCCGAAGTCGTGCCCCGTTACAAAGCGTCCTGAGCGCGGGCGGAAATCGAATCGGACTGCAGCGCCAGTCGGGCTATTGCGCTTGAGGTTGCTGCCCTTGCTTCTCGTACACCCACTTGCTGGTAGTGGGCTTGGCTCCCGCGGTTGCCTGGTGCTCGACGGCCTGTAGCGTGTTGCCGTCGCTGGAGAGGCTGTAGGTCACCACGTCGGTTGCCTTGCTGCCGTCGCTGGTCGTGATCTTCTGATCGAGCACCAGCGAGTTGCCCTGCCAATACATTCTGATGTTGGTGGTGTAGAGAGAGGAATTCTGCACGACTTCCTTCTGGCCGTCAGCCAGAATGTCGAGGTCCCAGCCGTAGCTCTTGTCGTCGTAAACCTGGGTGCGCTTCAAGCGGACCTGGGGATCGTTCTGGTCGATGTGCAGCGTCATGCTGGAGGGAGGCGTCCACTTGAGGGCGCTCTTCTGAGCGTTGAAGACCCAGGTGCCGGAGAAGTTCGGCTTTGACTGTGGTTGCTGTCCCTGGGAGGCAACGGTCAGCACGAAGAGTGCAAGCAAGAGGGAAACTGGCGAGGCTTTCATGGGCGCGAATTCTAGCAGGCGAGATATAAGGAATTTATAAAGATTTCCGGCGATGCCTGAAGTTTTCGGGCGAAGGACCGCGGTCCCGGGAGCGGCGTAGCGGGGGGTGAGAGCGGGCTTGACCGGGGCGATTCCGGGCCGCTATACTAACTAACTAGTTAGTTAAAATGAAACCCCGGAAACAACCCAGCCGGCTCCCCAGCTCCGTCCGTGGCGGCAGCCGTCGGCAGCCCGAGGTCAGCCGAAAGTCCATCCTTCGCGCGGCCCTGGTGGAGTTCGCGCAGCAGGGGCTGTCGGGCGCCCGGATGGATGCCATCGCCCAGACAGCGGGTGTCAACAAGGCGCTGCTTTACTACTATTTTCGCGATAAAGAAAGCCTGTACGCCGCAATTCTCGATGCCTTCTTCGCTCAGCTTCTGAACCGCGTTATGGCGGTCTGCGATCAGCCGGGAACCGCCGGCGAGCGCTTTCTCTCCTACGCCAAGACCCATTTCGACGCCATCGCCGAATCGCCCTATTACGCCCGCATCTTCATGAGCGAGCTGATGAGCACCACGCCCGGCGGATCGCCGCATTTCGATCGCCTGTTTGCGAACTATCTCCAGCCTATCGGCTTGCGCGTGCTGGCTCTGGTGGAGGAAGGCGTAACCAGCGGCGAGTTCCGCCCCGTCGACCCCAACCAGTTTCTGCCCTCGGCCATCGGTTCCATTGTCCATTATTTTCTGACCGCGCCTCTGCGCGAGAAATTCATGCCCCAGCACCACGCCTCCACCAGGCAGGCCATCCAGCAACGTCGCGCCGCGGTGCTCGACTTCATCGCCGCCGGCCTGTTCACGGACCGTGACGCGGGCATCGCCCTGGCCGCCAGCGTCGCGGCGCAGCCAACCGCGCGCCCCCGCCGCGCTTTCGCCGCAACACGAAGAAAGATCGGCGACCAGCGTCGCGCTGCCGCGCCGCCGTCACAACCCGCGCCCCAGCAAGAGCAAACGCCAATTCAAGCTATCGATCCGGCTGCCGATTCGCCCGATCCGCAATCTGAATCCCGTCGGCCAACTGGCTACACCTGGATCAACCGCTGGTTCCCCGACTTTGAAACCGCCCGCAAGGTCCTGGAAGCAGAAAAGCTCCGCTCAAGGTCGAAGCAACGAAAGCCGCCCATCACACCCGGCAACGAGAGAGGGCCCAAGTGAAACCGCATAAATTTTTCGTCTTCTTAATCGTCCTCTTAGGCATCGCGGCCGGCTATTACTTTTATTCCACCGACCGCACCACCGACACCGTCCTCATCGGCATTGTCGACGCCAACCAGGTCATCGTCAGCTCCAAAATCATGGGTCGTGTCGAGAAGCTGTACGTCGATGAAGGCTCCAAGGTGAAGGCCGGCGACCTCATCGCGGAAGTCGATTCCGCCGAACTCGAGGCCGAAAAGAATGCCGCCCAGGCCACCATCAACGCCTACGACTCCCAGGTCTCATCCATGCGCGCCACCCAGGCGCAGACATTGGGCGAGACCAACAGCGGCGTCGTCAATGCCCAGGCGAGGTTGGCCTCCAGCAAGGCTACTCTGGCGCAGGCCAAAGCTGATCTCGTCCGTATCCAGAGCGACTCGCAGCGCATGATCGAGCTGGCCAAGGCTGGCGTCGAATCCGACCAGGACCGCGTCCGTGCCGAGGCCCAACTCGACGCCCAACGGGCCGCCGTCCTCAGCGCGCAGAAAAATGTTGACGCTGCCCAGGCTGACCTGAACACCGCTAACGCTCGCCTGCACCAGCAAGGCGCCGCTGCCGGCAACGTTGCCATGGACGAAGCCCAGGTCGCCAATGCCCGCGCTCAACTGGCCGAAGCCGACACCCGGCTGGGCTACACCAAAATCTATGCGCCGGTGAGCGGAACCGTTTCCGTCCGCGCCACCCGACAGGGCGAAGTCGTGAATCCCGGCACGCCCATCGTGACCATCGTTGACTTCGGCGACACCTGGGTCCGTGCCGAAGCGCCTGAGACTGAGGGCCGCTTTGTCTCGCAAGGCGACAAGCTGAAAGTGCGATTGCCGCAGGGAACGCCCATCGAAGGCACCGTGATCTTCAAGGCCGTCGAGAGCGATTACGCTACCCAGCGCGATGTCAGTCGCCGCAAGCGCGACATCAAGACCATCGGCCTCAAGCTCAAGGTCGACAACCCTGACGGTGCCCTGGTTCCCGGCATGACCGCCGAAGTCCTGCTGCCGAAAGACCTGACCAAAGACCTGGCAAAAGGCGCGCAATGAACCCTCGGAAGAGCGGTGCCTTGTAATTAAGACACGGCCTTGGAGTGGGCGTGAGAAACAACTTTTCCTTCGGCCAGAGGAGTAAGAAGCTCGAACGGCCAGAGCAGTAAGGACCTCGAACGGCGAGAGCAGTAAGAAGCTCGAACGGCGAGAGCAGTAAGGACCTCGAACGGCGAGAGGAGTAAGAAGCTCGAACGGCCAGAGCAGTAAGAAGCTCGAACGGCGAGAGGAGTAAGAAGCTCGAAAAACGAGCGCCGTGGGCGCGAAATAATCTAGCCCAGCACGGAGCCGGAGGCGCAGTGCTGGGTCAAGTGGGAAAAAGTCAACGAGTCCCGTAGGGACGACAGGGTTTTAACGTCGATGTCAGGGTGCGGACGCCTTGTAACAGGGCACGACCTTACGGCGTTGACCTCGGATTTGAGGGTTTGTGTCAGGGCACGACTTCAGTCGTGCCATAAGCGGGGCTTTAGCCCCGAACTATGGCGAGGCACCGCGACCTGCTGTTCATCCCGAGCCGCCTGAAATGCAGAAGCTCGCGACGCAGCGTAGGCAACGACACTCCCGTCCCGCTGCGCGGGACGACTCAGCTTAGCCGAGGACGGAGCGAAGCGTAGTCCTGGGTAGGGCTGTTCACATCATGATTTGATACGGCACGACTCGTGCCAAAGGCTGTGACATGACTTGGTTTAAACCCACTCCAACCCTCGACACTGGTTGCCCCGAGCCTCCCAACGGCGACGCCATCGTCGTCGATCACATCACCAAAAAATACGGCGACTTCACCGCCGTCGATGATGTCTCTTTCAATGTCCGTCAAGGCGAAATCTTCGGCCTGCTTGGACCTAACGGCGCGGGCAAGTCCACCCTCATTCGCATGATGACCACGCTGCTGCCCATCACCGGCGGCCGTGCCCTCATCAACGGCTTCGATGTCTCCAAACAACCTGACAACGCGCGCCGCTGCATGGGTGTTATTCCCCAGGCCCTCACCAGCGACATCGACCTCACCGTCGAAGAAAACCTCAACATCTATGCCAAGCTCTATGGCGTCTCCGCCGAAGATCGCAAGCGCAATATCGACGACCTGCTCACCACCGTCGATCTCCAGAAGTGGCGCCACGCGCAAACTAAAACGCTCTCCGGCGGCATGAGAAGGCGTCTGGAAATCGCCCGCGGCCTGGTACACAGCCCCAAAATCTTTTTCCTCGACGAGCCGACAACCGGCCTCGATCCCGTCTCCCGCGTTGCCGTCTGGGAGATGCTGACCAAGATCAAGAACAACCGCGACCTCACCATCCTCATCACCACGCACTACATGGACGAGGCTGATCGGCTCTGCGATCGCATCGCTATCGTGGACCACGGCAAGCTGGTCGCGCTGGATTCGCCGCAGGCTTTGAAGGCCAGCGTGCCCGGAACCAATGTCATCGAAGCCCAGTTCCTCAACGCGCCGGCAGACTGGCAGCAAGAGCTGGAGAAGCTGGACGACGTAACCTCCGTCCAGCCCGAGGCCGCCCACATGTACCGCATCCTCACCAGCAATGGCTCCAAGACAACGACGGAGCTGGTGGAACTGGCCGTGCGCGGCAATGTGCAGGTGAAATCTCTCTCCGTTCAGAACACCACTTTGGACGATGTCTTTGTCCACTTCACAGGACGGCAATTGCGTGACGAACAGGTGAAGGCCTACAGCTTCGTCATGCCCGACCGTCCAGGGATGCGGCCATGACGGGTGAATCATGAGCACGGTTTGTGTATCAGCGGGTGCCCCATTCTGGTCTTCTTTTGGCCAGGGTGGGGACAAGCCCACTTTTATTATTTGTCATCACGAGGAGGGCTTCAGCCCGACGAGGGATCTGCTTTCCAGCCGGAAGCTCGAGAATTTCCGTCTTCGGAAGCCGTGTGTCAGGGCACGGCTTCACCGGCTGCTGAAGAAGTCGAGATTTCGCGACTTTGGGGTAGAGCCAGCCTTCAGGCTGGCGTCTAAGTCCTTTTTTTCGACTGCGAGGGCACGGCTTCACCGGCTGCGGTTTGTATCAGCGGGTGCCCCATTCTGGTCTTCTTTTGGCCAGGGTGGGGACAAGCCCACTTTTATTATTTGTCATCACGAGGAGGGCTTCAGCCCGACGAGGGATCTGCTTTCCAGCCGGAAGCTCGAGAATTTCCGTCTTCGGAAGCCGTGTGTCAGGGCACGACTTCACAGGCCGCTGAAGAAGTCGAGATTTCGCGACTTGGGGTAGAGCCAGCCTTCAGGCTGGCGTCTAAGCCCTTTTTTTCGACTGCGAGTCGGCTTCAGCCGACGGCACAACTGGTTGTTTGCGGACTTTTTCAGCGGCCGGTTCAGTCGTGCCGAAATGTTGCTTCTTGATTTTGTCGAGCCGGCTTTAGCCGGCGGCACTGTGGGGGCTAGTCGCTGTCGTGCCGCAAACTCGAACGCATTGTGTCAGGGCACGACACGAGCCGTGCCGCAAAACCGAACGCATTGTGTCAGGGCACGACACGAGCCGTGCCGCAGAACCGGACGCATTGTGTCAGGGCACGACTTCAGTCGTGCCGTTAAGCCGTTCCTTTTTACCTGAGCCGGCTTTAGCCGGCGGCACTGCGGGGCTAGTCGCTGTCGTGCCGATAAACCGAACGCGTTGTGGCAAGGCACGACACGAGCTGTGCCGCAAAACCGAACGCGTTGTGTCAGGGCACGACACGAGCTGTGCCGCAAACCGAACGCATTGTGTCAGGGCACGACTTCAGTCGTGCCGTTAAGCCGTTCCTTTTTACCTGAGCCGGCTTTAGCCGGCGGCACTCTGAGGTCTCATTTATGAATCGTATGTGGGCCATTGTCGAGCGCGAGATGCGCAAGTTCTTCCGCTCCCCGGCTCTGATGCTGGTAGCGATGGTCTTCCCGCTGGTTCAGCTCATTGTTTTGGGCAACGCTTTCGGCGGCAAGATCAAGAACGCGAGCCTCGGCGTGGTCGATCAGGACCATGGCACCCAGGCGGTGAAGGTTCGCGAAGCCCTGGCCGCGGTCCAATCCAACGCCCGCACCTTTACCCCCATCCCCTATGACAGCGACAAGCAGGCCATGGAGGATGTCCGCACCGGCCGTCTCGACGGCGCCATCATCATCCCGCCGGAATATTCCCGCCGCGTCTACGAGCAGAACCATCCCCGCATCGCGCTCATCGTCGACAACACCGACAACATCATGAGCTCGACGCTGGAAGACGAGTTCGCCAGCCTTGTCCAGGCGCTGAATAATCCTGATGTCGAGCCCTCGCGCATATTGCAGCAGATCTCGCTCGATACCGTGGAGCTTTATCCCTACACCGAGTACATGAAGTATCTGCTGCCCGGCTCGATCGCGTTGGCGATGTTCGTCTCGGTGATGATCGGCGGCGGCATGTTGTACATCGACGACAAAGCCCGCGGCGTGCACGAGGGCTATCTGGTTACGCCGATTACGAAGTTCGAGTTGGTTGCCGGCCTCAACATTGCCGGCGCGGTGAAGGCCATCATGGCCGGTGTCGTCATTACCATACTGGGCTCGCTGCTGTCGGGGTTGGGATCGATTTTCACCCTGGAAAACATACTCTTGGTGCTGCTGATGATTGTGGCCACCGCCCTCACCTTCAATACCATGATGTTCCTGATGATGGTGCGCGTCGAGGACCCGCTGGTGCCGCGCGCCACCTTCGGCATCCTGAATACGCTCCTGTTTTTCCCCGCCGGCTCCATCTATCCCATCAAAGCGTTTCCCACCTGGTTGCGCTGGATCGCCTACATCGATCCCTTCACCTACGCCGTGCACGGCTTCAAGGCGCTGCTATTGAAGGACGCCGGCTTCGTGGCCATCCGCGGCGACCTGACTTACCTCATCGTGTCTGCGGCCGTGATGATCACGATTGCCACCGCATTGTTCAAGCGAACGTTGTAAGGTTTTCTGCGATGGGTGGAAAAAGGTCATCTGAAATGGGTGGAGAAGTGTCATCCCGACCGACGGCTTCAGCCGGAGCGGAGGGACCTGCTTTTTCCCGTCGGGTGCCCCGTTCTAGCCATCTTTTGGCCACGGCGGGACAGGCGCACCCAACTCCCGCTCCGTTCCGCTGCATCTCACGGTTGATGGCTTCTTTCTCGAGGCCGTCTGGAATAACTATGCTTCGATCATCTTTAGGAGGACGTATGAAGAGTTTTCTGATTGGGCTTGGGGTGGGTGTTGGCCTCGGTCTGCTGTTCGCTCCCATGAGCGGCGAAGAAACCCGCACTAACCTTGCCGACCGGGCCAGCGATCTGGGTAATTCCGCGCGTGAAACCTACCAGCAGGGTCGCGATCGCGTGCAGCGCGGCGTGGAAAGCATTCGTGGCACCGCGGAACGGGCCATGGGCCAGGTTCGCTCCACGGCCAAAGAAGCCGCCAAGGCGACCGGCACGGAGCACAGAATGCCCGATACTCAGGCCATCTGATTCGTCGTCAACCGCACTCTTGACGGGGGCAGGCAAACTCGCCTGCCCTGCCTTCTTCTAATCGGACGAACACCTGTTTCCTCGACAAGGCCCTCAGCATTTATCCTAGTTGCTCGCCACTCGCGGGAAGGAACTCATATGCAGGTACTGGAGAACTGGCATCCTCAGGGCGTTACCGTCTACATGGATGACAAACGCTTTATCAATTGCATCCTCACGGAGTGCAAGCTGGTGTACGGCGGAGGCGACGTCACCTGGGAGAACACCCAGTTTGTAAACTGCCAACTCACCTTCGACGGCGCGGCGCAACGCACCGTCGCCTATCTGCAAAACTTCGGCCTGATGCGCCCTCCCGAGAAACAGGGCGCTCCTACCATCCAACCGAATTCCGGAATGAATTAGGCGCGAAACTCAAGCTGGGACACTTCCTGACGGCTGAAGGTCACGCCGGCCTGTGACTGGCTTCACTTGACAATTCCTGAGCCGGCAGAGCAGCCTTGTCTTGCGGTAGCCAGACGTCCGCTCCGTGGGCGCTGGCGCGAGGCAATCTACGATCTTCCAGCCTGCACCCACGACCTCCTGCCGAAGTTTTTCCGCACTGTCTTTTGATTTCCATCTACCTGGAAACGGGCGTCCAGATTCTTGCCGTATTTCTCCTGGAGGTTTTTATGCTTCACCTCGATACCGGTAACACCGGTTTCATGATCTTATGCACCAGCCTGGTCATGCTGATGACGCCGGGCCTGGCCTTCTTCTACGGCGGCCTGGTGGGCCGCAAGAACGTTCTCGCCATCATGATCCAGAGCTTTGTCTCCATGGGCTGGACCACCGTCATCTGGTACCTGTATGGCTACTCGCTGTGCTTCAGCGGCGACTGGCACGGCATCATCGGCAATCTCGACAAAGTTTGCCTGCATGGTGTCAACCTCTCCACGCCCTCCGGCCCCAATGACACTATCCCGGCGATGGTCTTCATCGCCTATCAGATGATGTTTGCCATCATCACTCCCGCGCTTATCTCCGGCGCCTTCACCAACCGCGTCACCTTCAAAGCCTACTGCCTCTTCCTCACCGGATGGCTCACCCTGGTCTACTTCCCCTTCGTGCACATGATTTGGGGCGGAGGCATGTTGCAACGCTGGGGCGTGGAAGACTTCGCCGGCGGCATCGTCGTGCACAACATTGCTGGACTAGCTGCGTTGGCTTCCGTCCTTTATGTCGGCAAGCGGCGCGTCCTGGACCGCGGTCCGCACAGCATTCCGCTGGTCGCGCTGGGTACCGGCCTGCTCTGGTTCGGATGGTACGGCTTTAACGCGGGCAGCGAGATGCGAGTGGATTCCGTGACCGGCACCGCTTTCCTCAACACCGACATCGCAGCTTCATTCGCCGCCATGACCTGGCTCATCGTGGCCTGGTTCCGCGAGAGCAAGCCCAAGTTCCTCGGCCTGCTGACCGGAGCGGTCGCCGGACTGGCCACCATCACTCCTGCCGCGGGCTATGTTTCGCCCACCACCGCTGTGATTATTGGCATCACCGCAGGCGTGGTCTGCTACTTCGCGGTCGAGATGAAGAACAAACTCCATTGGGACGACGCCCTCGATGTCTGGGGCGTACACGGCGTTGGTGGCTTCCTCGGCATCCTGCTTCTGGGTCTGTTCGCCAATAGCGCCTTCAATCCCGCCGGGACCAACGGCCTGTTCTACGGCAATCCTGGTTTCTTCTTCAAACAGGTCGTCGCGGTGCTGTTCTCGTCCGTGTGGGCGTTCGCCTTCACCTACGGCATGCTGAGAATCATCGATATCTTCACTCCGGTGAAGGTCGAGATGATGAGCGAAGAAATCGGATTGGATGAGTCGATCCACGGCGAACATGCCTACGAGGCCCTAGAGGTCGAGGAGCTTTTCAACGCGGATCACCATTTGAAAGTTTGAGCGGATCGACGGGGCGGGCCTGATTGGTCCGCGGAAGTAACTTACGTTGAGGGCCACCGCCGGCATCCGCTGGCCACTGGCCGGCATGGGATCACAGGGGCGACACTTTTATCGCCCCTGTTCTTTTCTTTCATCCAGGATGTCGTCACACCTGCGCCGTCCCGGAAGCCCCGGTGGACGGATCTGGCAACGCTGGGGGCGCCGCCGCTGTCGCCACCGCCTTTCCACAGTAGGGGCAGCAAACGTAATCGCGCCGGAGCGCGTGGCCGCAGCCCGCACAGGCCGGCATGAGCGCGTAGCCGCACTTTGGACAATAGGTAAAATCCGTACCAACCGGCGCGCTGCATTTCGGGCACGGCGCCAGCATTGGCGTGCGCAGCAGGAAGTACGCTATGAAGCCGATGGGCTTGGGAATCAGCAGCACCAGCACCGTCCACAGCACAGCGTTCATGCCGCGCCGTTTCGCGTCCGCATAGATGTAGCCGGTCAACAGGATGGTCGCCGCCATCAGCAGTGCGCCCACCGCTCCTAACATGTCGTACCAGGGTCTGGGCGGCAGATCGCCATGCGCGAAATGCGGTACCACAAACGACCAGACGGATTCCACCACTACGATGCTGATGCCCGCGGCCACCGTCCAGCCGAGCGGGATAATCCGCAGTTCCTGCTGTAGTCGTGACTTACGCTCGGTCATTGGCGGCCTCCTTCCTGCTGTGTCCGAGAGCGTTCATGATCAGCGAGCGGTCAAAGACAGGACGCGACGAAAACAGCATGACAACTGCAATCACGAGAGCGGTAAACATCCAGGCTACAAAAACTCCCGGCTCGACAATGGAAGCCGGCAGCGCCAGCTTCCGCGCGACCCAGCCGCCAACCTCCCACCACAGCCATGCGGTAACCGTCGAAGACATCGCTCCGATGCAGAAGGAAATTGCGATCAACACGGTGCGCGACCGCTGCTCCTGCATCTGTAGCGCGCGTTCCCGCACTCTCGTCTGCGTGGCCCGCACCAGCGATGGACTGGCCGTAACCGCAACTGCTCGTAAGAACCGGCCCGTATTATCGAAATCGTCGGCATGCTGAGCGCACTCGGCGCAAGTCGCCAGATGCGAATTGAGCCAGGCCGACTCGACCGCTGCAATCTCTTCCGTTCCGCGCCGCATAATCAAATCCAGCGCGCGCTCGTGTTCACGAGCCGTCATTGTGGCCCTCCCTGTAACAACGGACGTAACGCCGCTACCCCGCGATAAATCCGCGTCTTAACCGTAGCCACGGGAATCCGTATCAAAGTTGCAATTTCTTCCAATTTCATTTGCTCCTGAAAACGCAGCACCAGGACCTCGCGAAACAGCGGCGAGACTTTCTCCAATGCCGCATTGAACCGCTCGTGCTGCTGCTGCTCCACTGCCGCGTCGAAAGGCGACGGATCATGCGCCGGCGGCTCAAAGGGCGCGCCGTCCTCCGGATCCATCATCTCGTCCAGGCTGCTGGGATTGCGTTTGCGCAGATAGTCAATCGCGACGTTGTGCCCTATCGACATCAACCACGTAACGAAGCGATTGCGTCCGTCGTAGAGATGACCTTTTTCCAGCACCCGCAGCCACGTTTCCTGGAACAGGTCCTCGGCGACAGCGCGATTGCCGGTAAGATGCAGCAGGTAACGCAACAGACGGTGCTGATACTGCTCGATGAGCGCGTCCAGCACATCGGGATCACGACCCCGAAGCCCGCGTGCGATTTGCGCTTCCTCGGTCTCCATCGGTGCCAGCAAACTGAAGGCTGTGGCGATCATACTAACGGCATATACGTGTCGGAGCTAGAAAAAGACTCAGCGCGTTAATTTCCTGAAAGGCTGCTTCCTGGGCCTATCCTGAGTCATCAAGATCAGGGCAAGTTGGCGCGACCTCTATTCGGAGGGCGCAGCCATGGCCCCTGAAAAAACGACTGTGGATTGGCAGCGCTGCCGGGGCCCCAGCTTTGCTGGCGTTAACCGCGGTTTTCCAGCCAGGAGTGAGGAGAGCTAAATGGCAAAGATGAAAGCAGTGCAAGTACCCAAGCCCGGAGCTGACTTCGAAATCGTGGAGCGCGAAATTCCAGCGCCTGGCCCGGGTCAGGTGAGAATTCGCGTTCAAGCTTGTGGCGTTTGTCACAGCGATGTAGTGACCAAAGACGGGGCGCTTCCAGGTATTTCGTATCCTCGTGTTCCCGGACACGAGGTCGCGGGCGTGATCGACGACGTCGGGTCCGGCGTGAAGAATTGGAAGAAAGGTGAACGGGTCGGCGTCGGCTGGTTTGGCGGCCAGGATGGCACCTGTCTCGCCTGCCGCAGGGGAGACTTCGCCAATTGCGCGAGCATGATAATTTGCGGGGTCAGCTATGACGGCGGTTACCAGGAATACATGGTCGCGCCGGTGGAAGCCCTGGCCCATATGCCGGAATCGCTTGACCCGGCTGAAGCCGCGCCTCTTATGTGCGCCGGTATTACCACCTTCAACGCTCTCCGCCATAGTGGCGCGGTCCCCAGCGATCTGGTTGCTATCCAGGGGATCGGCGGACTTGGACACTTGGGAGTTCAATTCGCCAGGAAGTTCGGCTATCGCGTCGCGGCCATAGGGCGCGGGCCGGACAACAGCGTGCTCGCCAGGAAGCTGGGAGCGGAGGTTTATATCGACAGCAGCGCAACCGATGCCGCGGCTGAGTTGCAGAAGCTCGGCGGCGCACGGGTAATTCTCGCCACCGCTCCCAGCGGAAAAGCGATGTCGGCCTTGGTCGGAGGTTTGGGAGACAACGGCACGCTGGTGGTCGTCGGAGCGGCGGCCGATCCAATCGAAGTGGCTCCCTTCCAGTTGCTGTTTGGCAGAAAACGCATTCAGGGCTGGTCAGCCGGGATCGCAACCGACTCCGAGGACACCCTGCGCTTCGCGGAAATGACCGGTGTTCGTCCCATGATCGAGAAGTATCCACTCGCGAAAGCCGCGGAAGCCTACGCTCGCATGATGAGTGGAAAGGCGGAATTCCGCGTCGTCCTCACCATGTGAGGTCCGAGGGCCTTCGCCCCGGGGCCTCGAATCGCTCGCGGCCGGTCGCTGGCAGCTATGATCATCCACGTCCTTCATCTCGGCCTGGTTCCCTACCACACCGCGCTGCACCTCCAGCGGACGCTGGCGCAACTTCGCAAGGCGGGTCGCATCGATAACACCCTGCTGCTGCTGGAGCACCCTCCGGTCATCACCTTGGGTCGGAATGCGAAACTCGACAACGTCCTGGCCTCGCCGGAGTTTCTGGCGAAGCGCGGCGTCGAGCTGTTCGAAATCGACCGCGGCGGCGATGTCACCTTCCACGGGCCGGGACAGTTGGTCGCCTATCCCATCTTCGATCTGCGCAGCTTCCAGCCGAAAGTTGGCGCGGTCGAGTTTGCCCGCCGCCTGGAAGAAGTCCTGATCCGCACCTGCGGCGACTTCGCCATCGGAACGCAGCGTATCGGTGGCATGACCGGTGTCTGGACGTACGCTTTGCGCAACAAGCCCGAAGCCAAGATCGCAGCTCTCGGCGTACACATCTCGCGCGGCGTTACCACGCACGGATTTGCGCTGAACGTCAGCACCGACCTGGATTACTTCGACCTTATCGTTCCTTGTGGACTGACCGGGAAGCCAGTCACTTCGATGGAGCGGGAACTACGGAAATCGCTGACCATGGACGAAGTTGCCGTCGCCGCCTCGCGCAACTTCGGGCGCGTCTTTCAATCGCAGATGTTGTGGCTGGAATCGCTGGACGACTTGCTGGCACAAGCTTCTGTCGCCGAGCCGAACGCCGAACCGGCGCAGGCGCCGGCGAACCAGGACACGCCCGCCCGCCCGCCGAAAGCGCTGCGCCAACTGCACGGCGACGGCAGCGAGTTGGTCTAGCAAAGCGTGAGACTTGCCTGAAACCATCTCATGAAATCAGGGCCTGCCCTGGACCGAGTCGAAGGAGCAGGGCCGTTCGCCGCTGAAAGGCAATACTCAGCTTTCGTTCGCTTTGCGTCCCACCAGGCCCTTGACGAACGAGCTGACCTCGTGACGGAAGCGCTCTTTGCGCAGGTACCGGGCGCTCTTCACCCAGTTCATTTGCAGGCTCATGCGCTTGCCGTCGAACGGCTTGTGCGCGTGCCAGGAGCGGTCGCTGCGCTTGAAGATGATCAGGCTGCCCATCGTCGGCGGCACTTCGGCGACGTAGTCTTCCAGATTCTTCGAGCGCAACAGGCGCAGCCGGCCTCCGCTGTTCTCCCAATCGAGATTGAGATAGAGCAGCACGGTAATGACTTTGTCTTTCGAGTCGGTATGGATCTGCCCGTCCGATCCATCGCACTGGCCGCGCACGGTCAGCATCGTTGGATACTGGCCCAGGTCGAGGGAAAACTTTGCGCCCACGGCCGCGGCAAAATCCGGGCCCAACAGCTCGTCGGTCAGTTGCCTGAACGCCGGTCCGTAGCTGACCCGCGACAGCGGAAAGCTGCCGCTCTTTTCGATGTGCGGAAAATCTTCCACTATCGCCTGCTTACAGTCCGGCTCCAGGAAATCGTCGACCAGCAGATACTCAAACGGCTCCGCATGGAATTCAGCGGCGGCGAGTTTGTTGAGATTCAACATGATCAAAGTTCAACAGAACACTTGACGGCGCCCGGATGAGTCTTGCTTTGTGTCAGGGCACGTCTTCAGACCTGCCGTAACGAGTCGAAAATTTAAGCCCCGATATTTGCTGTACTTCTTGCGGCACGACTGAAGTCGTGCCCTGACACAGACCGTAAAACGTCGCTCTCAATAGGCCAGACCGATTGCCACGCTGGCCGCGGTCCGTCTTCCGCGCCGATTCATCGCACCACCGCCGCGACCTTCGTCTGAAAGCTGATGCCGGCCTCGGTCAGCCCATCGACCAGCGCCTGAAACACTTCCTCCGGCCGGACCCGCTTCATACATTCATCTGTGCCCAGTGGACACGTCCGCTTGTGACAAGGCTGGCATGCCAGCTCGCCCTCGGTCGAGAACAACTTGATAACCGGGCTGCCGATCGGCGGCGTGCGGCGATAGCCGGTCGGCCCGTAAATCCCCACCAGCACCGGCACACCCATCGCGCCGGCAATGTGCAGCGGCGCGCTGTCCGATCCAACCGCGGCGTGCACACGCTCGTACAGCGCATACATCTCCGCAATCGGCAGCTTACCAAACAGATTGCATACGCGCCCCTGAAGCTGCGAAGCCGGAAAGCCACGCAGGATCCGCTCGCCGGCCGGCGCGTCGGCTGCCGACCCCTGCACAATCAAGTTCAGGTCCGTCTCACAAAGCAATTGCGAGATGAGCGCCGTCCAATACTCGTCGGGCCAATGCTTGCTCACCCATTGCGTGGCCGGGGCCATTGCGACCAGCGGCGCATTGTTCGCGAACACTCCGTCCAGCAGCTCGGCAACGCGCTGCCTGGCGCTCTCGGTCACACGCGGCGGCTCAATCGTATAACGCACATCGCCGGCTCCAATGCTGTGGGCCAGGTGCGCCATGTGTTCCAGATGACAGACCGCCGGATCGAAATATTCACCCAGGTGCAGATGCCGTTCGGTATAGAAAACACTGCTGAATTCGCGCCCGTGTCTGAAGCCGATGCGGTGTTTCACACCCGCCAGATACGGTAGCAGTGCAGTCTTGAACAATCCCTGGGCATCGATGGAAACGTCGTAGCCGACGCTTCGCACTTCATCGACAAAGCCGCGAAACTCGCGCGCCGTTTGCGGCCATTTGCCGGGACTGGAAAGCGCCTGCGACCAGCTTCGGCGCGAGCAGCGATGGATGTAGTCGAGCGCGGGATGACCTTCGATCGCCGGGGCAAGCTCGGTGTCGATGGCCCAGCCGATCTTGGCGTCAGGGAAGCCATCGCGCAGCATGGTCAGGATCGGCAAAGTCTGAATGACGTCGCCCAGCGCGCTGAATCGCACCAGCAATATCTTGCCCGGCTTGGTCACCGGCATCGCCGGCATGCGGCCAGAGCTGTCGCTACGGGACTCGCTCGCAGGATTCAGATCGCTTTTCAAGTTGCCAGTCACCATCGAGTACTCTGTCGCTCAACTTCCCGCAAATGCAGTTAATCGGTCTCTTTAGCATCATACGTCGAGTCGATCCCAGTTCAAAAGGGATCGGCAGCGTCCTGATAGTGCGTTGCTGTCTATACAGGACACTGCCAAAGGATCCGGTCTCAAGCCTGTAACGCCTAATCGCATTAGAGCTGCCAACGATCCCGGCAGCCTCCACAACCTCGTTCAAAGACCGTCCTATCATGCGCTTGCAACCCACAAGGGCTCTGTTCCGCGAGCGGCGACCGTGCAAACTAGCCACTCTTGGTGAAGAAAAATGAAACCTTAGTCCCCGTAATTCGGAAACTCTATTGGGATGCTCACATCTGATTAGTCAGAGCGTCCACATAGGGGTGGACTTTGCCCCATCCGCGGAAGAGAATAAACTGGTTACTGGCAACAAGTGGGGGCGTCTCGGGCTTATGAACAAAGCCCAGGCTTCCACAGGCTGGAGTCCGTCTTCCGCCAGAAGTGAAAAGGTGTACATCATGCGTTCCGCATTCCGTTCTATAACTGTCGCCGCGCTGGCGCTGATGCTGGTTTCGCTGGGCTTTGCTCAGAGCCAGACCTCAGCTCCGCCGGACCCGAACGCTACGACGTCGAATGCGCCCGCGAACGCTACGTCGAACCCTCCTGCCCAGGACACAACTGCGCCCCCCGCTCCTCCGGAGAAGCCAGACAAGAACGCTCCCCCTCCCGGCAGCCTGAACAACCTTGACGCCATTGGCAACCGCAACGTTGGTTGCAACAAGGGATTGGGCAACTGGTACTCGCTCGACAAGCAAGTCGCCATGGGCCGCCAGTATTCGCAGCAGGTAGAGCACGGCGCCAAGATGGTCAGCGATCCCGAGGTCACGGAATACATCAATCGTCTGGGCCAGAACCTGGTGCGCAACTCCGACGCCAAAGTCCCCTTCACCATCAAGGTGATTGACACCGACGACATCAATGCCTTCGCTCTTCCCGGCGGCTTCTTCTACGTCAATTCCGGCTTGATTCTGGCGGCCGACAACGAGGCCGAGCTGGCGGGCGTAATGGCGCACGAGATTGGACACGTCGCCGCCTGTCACGTAGCTCGCGAGCAGACCCGCGGCAACATTGTCAACCTCGCCAGCATTCCGCTGATCTTCGTGCCCGGCGGCTGGGCGGTTTACGAGGGAGCACAGGTGGCGCTGGGCATCGGCGTGCCGCTGACCTTCATGAAGTTCTCGCGCAACTTCGAGGCCGAAGCCGACTTCCTCGGCATGGAGTACATGTACAAGGCGGGATACGATCCGCAGTCGTTCATCTCGTTCTTCGAGAAGATCGAGGCCCAGGAGAAGAAGAAGCCGGGCACGCTGGCGAAAGCATTCGCGTCCCATCCCATGACGCCCGATCGCGTCGCGGCTGCGCAACAAGAAATGAGGACGGTGCTGCCGGCGCGCCCCGAATACATCGTGGATACTTCGGAGTTCGAGCAGGTCAAGGGTCGCCTGGCATCACTTGAGAACCGGCACAAGGTGCAAAACGACAAAGACAATGGAAACCGCCCCACCTTGCGGCGCGCTACCGCCGACAATCCTTCAACCAATGGGAATGGCTCCGGTACCCAGAACGACGACGACCGTCCCACGCTCAAGCGCAGCGACGGCTCCGGGTCGGGCTCCGGATCGGGCTCGTCATTCAACTGATTGCGAGTTGCTCTGAGATAAACAAGGCCTCCGTCGCTCGGAGGCCTTTTGATTTGCCGAACCCGGCAGCCCACGTGCCATCCTGAGCGGAGTCGAAGGACCCCCATCCCAGCCGTCGAAGCAGCGAAAAAAACGGGTCGACGGCCAACTTTACAAATTGTTCCACGTGGAACAATCGCTAATTATCACAAAGTAACCTGCTAAGCGACTGACAACAAAGGAGCTTTTGCACCTTGGTGCTAACTAGCGAACGTCCGTTTGGAACCCCAATTACGGCGTGATCTCCCAGACGACGCCGTTGCCATATAACCCTCCGGCAGAAGTAGTACCGTAGAGGTTTCCATTCGCGTCGATCGCCACGCCGCCAATCGGAAACTCCCCGTCGGACCCTTCGAAGGCGTGGAGCAGGGTGTACGTCCAAGCGCCGTCGCCCGAGGGTGACAACTTAAAGACGGTACCGTCGGCGTACTGCTCAACGGTTGTGCCGTAAAGGTTACCCGCTGCGTCCATCACGAGAGTGTCTCGCGGGCCATACTGGTCGTCAGTGCCGCCCAAGTTGTAAGCCAAAGAATAAGTCCAGCTTCCACCCGATGGCGTCAGCTTGAAAACTGTGGCGTCGTTGGACGTGGTGCCATAGAGGTTGCCCGACGAGTCAAAGGTCAGCCCGCCATCGGGAGTCTCTCCCGTCGCTGGGCTGAAGCTGAAAGGAGAAAACTCTCCGCCCAGCCGGATCCCGCGGAGTTGGACAGCTCATAAACTGTGCCGCACGGGGTGTTGTCGCACAAGTTTTGTCCCCCCAGAGAAGTCGTGCCGTAGACATTACCGGCTTGGTCAAGGATTACGCCACTAAGCGGAAAATCTCCGTCAGTGCCCCCAAAGGCGTGAATAATCGTTTCATTCCAGCCACCATTCGACGGAGTTAGCTCGAAGACGGTTCCGCACCCCCCGCGGTGACAAGGTCCGAGGTTATTGGCACCACCGGCTGAGGTCGCACCGTAAATGTTGCCGGCGGGATCGAAGGTGAGGCTGCCATAGTAAGGCGTCGCTCCATCGCCACCTCCCATGAACGAATGCAGTATCGTCTCCGTCCAGCTGCACGACACGTTTTGACACGCGCGGGCTGGGGGGCTCAGCTTGAATACCGTGCCGTCACCACTGTTGCCCCCGCCAGATGTCGTCCCGTAGAGGGTTCCGTCCGGCCCGAAGACGACTCCGGCATAAGGGGCTGCTCCGTCGTCACGCCCCCCACTGCCAAAGTCGTAAAGCGTGTCAAGGGTCCAGTTACCGTCGCGCGGCTTCAGCTCGTAAACCGTTCCGTTGTATTGGTAGGGTCCGCCGGAAGCGGTCGTCCCATAAAGATTTCCTGCTCGATCGATGGTCACGCCAGCTTGCGGGTATCCGCCGTCCCCGGCGCCAGTGAAGGAGTGAAGTATGTGGTAGGTCTGCGCATGGGCCGATGGCATTGTGACCATCGCCAGCGCAAACAACAAAATTGAAGCGAGCTTCGCGAATGCATGTTGCAGGTTTTCCGGACACATTGGATTTTTTCCCTTCGCTACGGCGTGATCTCCCAGACCACACCCGGTGAATCCGCCGTAGGGACCGCCGTATGCCGTAGTGCCGTAGAGATTACCATTCGCGTCAATGACCACGTTACTCATTGGATATCCCCCGTCCAGTCGCCACGTAAAGCTGTACAGCGTGGCGGAGGTCCAAGCGCCGTTGATGTGTGTCAGCTTAAAGACCGATCCCTGACCATAAGCGCCGTCGCAATAGGTTGTGCCGTAGAGATCACCCGCGCCATCCATGACGAGATTGGCCCGCGGCCCACAACGGTTCCGGCGCCATCGCTAAGATCTCGTAAAGCATGGAATACGTCCAGGCGCCACGAGGGAATCAGCTTAAAAACACCACCCGCCTCTTAGCGGTAGGCACCGTAAAGATTGCCCAATGGGTCAAAGATCAGCCCAGCATAAGGATTATGTCACCTCCGGATAAGCTGTAGAGAAAACTCTCCGCCCAACCCGAGCCTAACGAGTACGTCAACTCGTAGACCGTGCCATCACCAGAATCGCCGCCCCCGTTAGTCGTGCCGTAGAGGTTGCCTGCGTCATCGAGGGCCAAGCCACTAAGGGGCGATGCTCCGTCACCGCCCGAGAAGGCGTAAATAACGCTCTCCGTCCAGCCACTTGCGACGGCGTCAATTCGAAAACTGTGCCGTCTCTGTTTGTTCCGCCATACTGCGTTGTGCCATAGATATTACCCGCCTGATCGAACATCACGCTGCCATAAGGATTCGCTCCATCACTGCCGCCCTGGAAGGAATACAGGACGGTTTCGGTCCAGTCGCACGAAACGTGGGAACAAAAATGGGGCGGCGGTGTCAGATTGAAAACCGTGCCCTGGCCGTGAGCGCCGCCTACGCTGGTAGTGCCGTAGAGGCTCCCATTCGGACCGAAGACTACCGCGCCAAACGGACCGCCCCCGTCATTGCCGCCAGAGAACTCGTAGAGCGTTGCGAGGGTCCAGCTACCATTCCTATGCGTCACCTTGTAAACCGTACCGTTGCCGTTGCCGCCTCCAAAAGTCGTTCCGTAGAGGTTGCCTCCGCCATCCATCGTCAAGCCGGAATAAGGATTTCCGCCGTCGGCTCCGCCGGTGAAGTTGTGCAGAACGGCATAGCTTTGGGCATGGGCCGATGGGGAAAACATGACCGCCAAGGCCACCAACAATGTTGACGCTAGTTTCCCGCTTGTACTTTGCCGATTCGCTTTGAGCATTGCTCACCCTCCGTGGTTACGGCGTGATCTCCCACACATACCCGCAGCCCCAATACCCGCAGCCGCTGGCCCGGAAGCCGCCTTGGCTCGTCGTCCCGTACAGGTTGCCGGCCGCATCCATGGTCACGCCGCCATAAGGCCAGCCGCCGCCGTTGACGAGACTGAAATTGTGGAGACTGACATAGGTCCAATTGCCGTTATTACGTACCAACTCGAATACCGCGCCCTCGTCAAACATCCCACCCGCGTATTGCACCCCATAGAGGTTTCCAGCCGCATCCATCGTCATCGCGCCGTAACCTCCGCCTCCGGGGAGACTATAAATCTGGTTATAGTTCCAACTTCCACCTGAGTAGGAGAGTTCAAACACCGCGCCGCTCAGCGTCATGCCATAGAAATTGCCGGCGCTATCGGCGACCAGACCGGCGGCCGGCGCGTTTCCGTTCTCGCCCTCTTCAAAACGAACCAGGACGTTCTGCGTCCAGTACGGTTCAGCAGGGGAAATTTCCCATACCTCGCCCTGATTCCCGAAACCCTGAATTGTCGTTCCATATAAATTGCCGGCGTGGTCCATGATCGGTCCACTCTCGGGACATTCCCCGTCCCCGCCATCGAAGACATAAATTTCGCTTTCAGTCCATGCGCCGTTGGAGGGTTGCATTTCGAATACGGTCCCATAATTGACACCGCCTCCGCCACAGGTGGTTCCATACATGTTCCCCGAGGCATCGAAAATCGGATCCATATACTGAGGCTCACCTCCGTCATAGGGGTAGCCAGCAAAGTTATGTAGAACGGTTTCTGTCCACGGGCACACCCCCGTGCGGCAAAACGATTGCGGCGGCTTCAGGTTATAAACCGTGCCGCAAACCATGCCGTAGCAGCCTGTTCCACCGCTGTACGTCGTGCCAAACAGCGTGCCGTCGGGGCCAATCACTACGCCGCCAAGAGGCGTCTTGCCGTCGCCATTGCTGGGCTCGAAGGCGTGAATTGTATTCAGCGTCCACCCCTGGCCCGAACGCTTAAGCTGCCAGACGGTTCCACCGTTACCGTCGCCGCCGGTCGATGCCGTCCCAAAGATGTTGCCCTGGCCGTCGAGGGTCACGCCGGCAGTAGGCGAACCCCCGTCAGCCGCGTTAGTGAAGTCATGCAGATGGGTGAAGGTCTGCGCCTGCGCCGAATGGGTCACGATGAACCCCAAAGCAAGCAGTACGACCGATGCAACCTTCGCAATTGCAGTTTGCGGATTCGTTTTGAGCATTACATTTCTCCATTTTGTTACGGCGTGATCTCGAAGACGACGCCGCAGCCCTGGTTCTGATAACAACCTCCAACCGTTGACCCGCCAACGGTGGTCGTACCGTAAACGTTTCCGTTCGCGTCAAGGATGACCTGTCCCCAGGGATAGCCTCCGTCGCTGCCACCGGTGAAATCATGCAGCGAAGTGTAGGTCCAGCTCCCTTGCGAAGGTGTCAGCTTGAATATCGAGCCGTAGCCATAAGCCCCCTCGGCGTAGGTGTTGCCATAGAGCGCGCCTGACGCATCCATGGTGAGGGTGCTGCTCGGCCCCGGCATTTCGTTGGATCCGGAGTAATTGAAGCTGTAGAGCGTAGTTAACGTCCACCCGTCGCCGGACGGGCTTAGCTCGAAGACACTGCCGCCGCCGCCCGAGCCGCCAATACTCGTAGTGCTGTAGAGGTTTCCCGCATGATCGAAGATCAAGCCACCCTCAGGCCCGCCTGTCTCTTGATTTGCGAAGTTGTAAAGAATCGTCGCCGACCAGCCGGAGCCCCCCTGACCCGGAGTCAGCTCGTAGATATCTCCGCCCCAAGTGACAGCTCCGTAAACATTGCCTGCGCTGTCCAGGGTGACGCCGTTGTAGGGCCAGAAACCCAGTATGATGCCTTCGGCGAAGTACCAGATCACCGACTCGTTCCAGTCGCCATTCTGGTGTGCAACCTCGTAGACCGTGCCGCAGTTTCCGAAATAGTTGCACCCATCCGAACCAGGGCCGCCGTAGATGGTGGTGCCGTAGAGGTCGCCCGCGCTGTCGAAGGCCAGGTCACCATAGCGCGGCCCCGCCCCGTCGTTATCGCCTCCCTGAAAGCTATGCAGGATGGTCTCCGTCCAGGGACACAGCGCCGTTTTGCACGCGGTTGCCGGCGGAGTCAGCCGAAACACCGTGCCATCCCCGGCTCCTTGCCCACCAGCCGCGGTCGTGCCGTAAAGCGCGCCGTCAGGACCGAAGATCACCCTCGCTAGAGGCCCTGAGCCATCGCCGTTCTCCGATGCCTGGAAGGCGTAGAGGGGGTTGAGGACCCAACTTGCTCCCGCATGCGTCAGCTTGAATACTGTCCCGCAGCCGATGCCACAGTACGGTCCCATGTTCCCGCCAGACACCGCAGTTCCATAGAAATTGCCCGCACGATCCGCTGTCAGTCCGGCGTAAGGATTTGCACCGTCACCGCCGCCAGTGAAGTTGTGCAGCACGGCGTAGCTTTGCGCCTGCGCCGGCATTGCCAAGGCGAGCATGGTTGCGATGAGCGCTATGCACAAGCTCGTGCTGGAAATAGTTTGTTTTGGCGTTAGAAAGGACGTCATGGGAGACTCTCCTCAATCTCTAGAATCTCTAGGGTTTCAAGAGATGTGCCGGCTGCGAGTTGGTTACTGCTATCCATTAAGCACGCCAGGACAAAGCGGTCGGAAGTGTGCTCGGATTCTGTCCTTCTTGCAAACCAGTGTCAAGAGAGTTTAAGCCCCATCCTGTCGGAAAATTGCTGAAACGACTACGATAAGTAGGCGGACTGTGGCGCGTACTCGTGCGTAATCAGTCCAACTTTACGGAACTTTACGTTTCTGTCAGGTGAAATAGAGGCAGAAACGAGATCAGGTTCACCCCCCGAGGTGGCGTTGCTGACTGACTTGACCGACGAGCAACTGCTGACGCAGGCGCTGGCCGGAGATGAAGACGCTTTTACTGTGTTGTATCGCCGACGGCAGGGGCCGATCTATCGCTTCGCCCTGCACATGAGCGGGTCCTCGCATATTGCCGAAGAGGTGACGCAGGAAGTTTTCCTGTTCCTGGTGCAGCGCGGTCGCGATTTCGACCCGGAGCGCGGCGTGTTGGCGGCTTACCTGTTCGGCGTAGCTAGAAACTACGTTCGGCGCGCGCTGGAGCGGAACTATCCCGAGCACGTGCTGGGCAGTCCGGTGGAAGACGAGGCGGCGGCGCTGACGGTGGAGTGCGATCCCACCGAAGGCATTGCCCGCCGGCAGACCTCGAATGCAGTTTGGAAAGCGGTGCTGTCTTTGCCGGAGCATTATCGCGAGGTAGTTGTGTTGTGCGACTTACAGGAGCTGAGTTATGCGGATGCGGCGCAAGCTGCCGGCTGTGCCATCGGCACCATCCGCTCCAGGTTGCATCGTGCCCACGACATGCTTAGCAAGAAACTGCGGCACGCGGCGGCGGTGGCGCCAGGGATCTCGAAGGTGGCGGCGAGGTGCGTATCATGACATGCCGTGAGTTCAAACATAGTGCGGCGGCTCTCACCTTGTGGGAGTTGTCGCAGGCCGAAGACGAACGGATTCTGACCCACGCCCAGGAGTGCGAAGGCTGTGGGGGATGGCTCCAGAACCAGCGTAGTGTGGCGGCGTCGCTGCACGCGCTCCAGGCGCAGACCGCCGGGATGCAGGCCAGCCCCGGTGTAGAGCGGGCCTTGTTGCGGGCCTTCCGCCAGACCGCTGCTGGAAACGCTCAGCAACCAATGGCAGGGCGCGTCTCCGCTCCCACTGCGTTCCGGCTAAGCCACTTCTTTGAAATTGGCGCCTACGTTGCCGTCGCGGCGGCGATTATCGTAAGTGTGTTTCTGGGAGTCCGGCTTCTGCAGCACAGCTCCAGGACGGTCCCGGTGCAAAGTGGGGTCACCCCCGCCAGCGCCAGGCCGCTTATGCAGAAGCCGGTTGTTACGGCTCAGGAGGGATCGGCGAAATCGGCTTCCAGCATCACCCATGAGCGCGTCAGCAGCGCGGTTCGAAGCCGGTCTCAGCACAGCGATTCGGCCAGAGTGGCAAACGCCGCGGTGCAGACGGTTGCGGCAGAGGAGTCGCAATCTGATGCTGACGCCGGTTACGTTGCCTTGATGTTTTGCGATCCGTTGAGCTGCTCCAGCGATTCGCAGGTGGTGCGTATGGAGCTTCCGGCCCGGACGGGCCAGGGTCAGCCGCAAATCGCGGATGTAGTCGTTGGTTATGACGGCGCTGTGCGGGCCGTCCGTATCGTGAATTGATGTAGAAGATCGTTCCGGGCTCTACAACCGAATTTCCAGTGAGGATGAGACCATGAGGGCAATGAAGTCTGTAGCGGTAACTGCTGCTTGCAAGGCGTTGTTTGCGATGATGCTGATTGCCGGGCTATCGCTGTTGGTATCGGCGCAGGAGCCCGCACCGCCTCCGCCACCCCCGCCGGGTGGACCGGGTGGGATGATGGAATTCACCATGCAGGGCCCGGGCGGAGGCATGGGAGGTGCATTCTTCCATGAGGAAGTCGGCCTCGACAGCCACAAGGTGGTCACCGGCGCGCCCATGACGGCGACCGTAAGCGTCACCCACGATCAAACCCTGTCGGATGGCAACACCATCCACACCGACAATCAGAGCACCGAGTACCGTGATTCCCAGGGACGGGTCCGCCGCGAAGTGCCGTTCAAGCTGGTTACCCCGGCTACTGGGGCCACCGAGGGCACCATGGTTGTGATCATGGATCCGGTTGCCGGCAAGCGTTACGTGCTTAATCCCCAGAAGAAGACCGCGCATGAGATGCCGCTGCATCCGCCTAAGCCACCAAAAGGGAATGCCAACGGAGAACCGCCCGCGAGGCCTGGCGACGAAAACGTGACCACGGAGTCTCTGGGCAGCAAAACTATCCTTGGGCTGACGGCCACCGGCACGCGCGTGACTCGCACCATTCCGGCGGGCCAGGTTGGCAATACCAAGCCGATTTCGGTAGTGACCGAGCGCTGGGTCTCGACCGATCTTCAGGTTCCGCTCAGCATGACCCACAGCGATCCCATGATGGGGACGATGACCAGCACGGTTACCAGCGTGACTCGCGGCGAACCGGATGCCTCGCTATTTCAGGTCCCGTCCGATTACAAGATCGAAAACGGCAAGGCGGGCGACATGATGTATATGACAGCGAAACCCTGATTCTGAAGTCTCTCCTCTCGACAGCGGAGGCCGGGCATCGGCCTCCGTTTTTTTTGCCGCGCAACCCGAAGTCTTTACCGCCAACTGCAATGCCTGTTTTCTTGCCTCCTATCACCGCGAGACGTGACCCACAGCACTGAGTTCCAGTCTGCACTCGTGAAATCTTGAGCTGAACGGAACCGACAGTGCGAGGAAGTGCTCAGCTTCCGATTCCGTCCCCCGGAATGCCCGCCGAAGTTTCCACGACGTGCTGGTCTCTCATTCCGGAAAGGAGCGCCAGGCACATGGTAACCTTGCAGGTTTCTCCTGAGAACGCCGAACAGGCGTTCATCGACCAGGTAATAGCCAAACACAGCGGACAACCAGGCGAACTGCTCGGCATCTTCGAAGCGGTGCAGGAGCGCCATACCCACAAGTATCTTCCCTTGGAGACGCTGCGTTACATCGCCAACAAGCTCGACATCCCGCTGTCGCGGGTATACAGCGTCGCCACGTTCTATGCCTTGTTCAACCTGGAGCCGCAGGGCGACAACACCATCTGCATCTGCCGCGGCACCGCCTGCCACACCCGCAATTCGCGGGCCCTGCTGGAGACCATTCGCCTGGAACTTGGTCTGGGAATCGATGAAGGGGACGAGGCCGGAGATTCCGACAAGCTGACCCTCACCACCGGCGACAAGAAGTTCACGGTGCGCACCGTGGCCTGCTTCGGGCAGTGCGCCCTGGCCCCGGTGGTCGAGATCAACCATCGCATCTGCGGACATGTTAACGAACGCACACTGCAACGCGAAGTCCGCTCGCTGGAACGGGAGACTGAGTGATGCCGCGCATTGAGGACATTGGCGTATTCAATGCGGTACGCGAGACCGGGCTGGCGAAGCTGATGCCGGCGGTCCCGCGCATCGCCATTGGCATGGGCACCTGCGGCCGGGGTAACGGGGCTGAAGGTCTGTACCACGCCTTCTCAGAGGTCATTGAGCGCAGCGGCACCGACTTTTATCTCACCAGCGTGGGCTGTTTTGGGGCCTGCTATCAGGAGCCGCTGGTCAATATTCGCGTGCCCGGCAGCCCCTTGCTCATCCTGCGCCGCGTCCAGGCCAACGATGCCGGTCGCATTGTGCATGACATCGCCACCGGCGCCATCAATCCCGAGCTGGTGTACTGCAAGATCGAAGAGTGGGACCACATCACCGGCTCCATCCGCTATGGACACGGCTATCCCGAAGTGCCTTTGTGGAGCGAAGTGCCGTTCTTCAAAGGCCAAAAGAAGATCGTACTGCGCAACTGCGGTCTCATTAATCCCGATGACATCGAAGAGTACATTGCCGTCGGCGGGTATCAGGCGCTGTACAAAACTCTGATCGACGACAAGCCGGAAACCGTGATCGAGCAGATCAAGGCTTCCAAGCTGCGGGGCCGCGGCGGCGCTGGTTTCCTCGCCGGCAATAAATGGGAGTTCCTGCGCAAGGCTGTCGCCGACCAGAAGTTCATCATCTGCAATGCCGATGAAGGCGACCCCGGCGCATACATGAACCGCAATGAGATTGAGAGCGATCCCCATTCTTTGCTGGAGGGGATGATTATCGGTGGCTACGTGATGGGCGCCAGCCAGGGCATCGTTTATGTGCGCGCGGAATATCCCCTTGCCGTGCACCGCTTGAATCGCGCCATTGAGCAGGCCCGCGAGTACGGCCTGCTGGGCAACAACATCCTGAGCCGCGGATTCAACTTCGACATTAAGTTAGTGGAAGGCGCGGGAGCGTTTGTGTGCGGCGAAGAAACCGCCCTGATCGCGTCGCTCGAAGGCGAGGCCGGACGTCCCCGGCCGCGGCCGCCATTTCCCGCGCAAAAAGGCCTGTGGGGCAAGCCCAGCAACATCAATAACGTTGAGACCTGGTACAACGTCGCGCCCATCATCACCAAGGGACCAGCGTGGTTCACGGAGACGGGCAGCGCCAAGAGTTCGGGGACCAAGGTGTTCTCCCTGGTCGGCAAGGTACATAACAGCGGGCTGGTCGAGATGCCCATGGGAACGCCGATCAAGACCTTCATCTACGACATTGGCGGAGGCGGCCTGGATGGCCGCAGCATTAAAGCGGTGCAGACCGGCGGCCCCTCCGGCGGATGCATTCCCGGCGAAATGTTCGACACCCCGGTTGACTACGAAAGCCTGGCTCAGCTCGGCGCCATTATGGGCTCGGGCGGCATGGTGGTGATGGACGAAGACAACTGCATGGTCGACGTCGCCCGCTACTTCGTCGAGTTCACCAATTCGGAATCATGCGGCAAATGCATCCCCTGCCGCGTAGGACTGAACAAGTTTCTGCGCATCCTGAACCGCATCACAGTCGGCTCGGGCCGGATGGACCAACTGGAGCGGCTGGATGAGTTGAGCCGCTACATCCGCGACTGTTCGCTTTGCGGGCTGGGCCAGACCGCACCCAACCCGGTGCTGACCACCATGCGGCACTTCCGCCAGGAGTTCGAAGACCACATCGTCTCCCACCGCTGTGTCGCCGGCATCTGCTCGGAGCTGGCGCTGTCGCCGTGCGAGAACAGCTGCCCGCTGCACATGAACATTCCGCGCTTCCTTGAGCTCTACAAGGAAGGCCGGATGGAAGATGCTTTCGAGTCCGTGATCATGGACAATCCGCTGCCCTGTTCCACCGGGCGCGTGTGTCAACATCCCTGCGGCAAGCGCTGCCGGCGGCAGAACATCGACGACCCCGTCAACATGCGCGAGGTGCATCGCTTCATCGCCGATCACATTCTGCTGACCGACCGCTTCGAAGACGCGGTCCGCCGCGTAGCTGCGCGCAAACTGGATCCCACCGGCCGCAAGGTCGCCGTGGCCGGAGCGGGCCCGGCGGGCTTAACGGCGGCTTTTTACCTGGCGCTGCTGGGGCACGACGTCACGGTCTTCGATTCCATGGCCGAAGCGGGAGGAATGTTGCGCTTCGCGCTGCCGGAGTATCGCCTGCCCAAGCCAGTGTTGCGCCGTGAAATCGAGCTCATCGAACGCCTGGGAGTGAAGTTCGTCCTGAACACCCGGATCGGTTTCGATATCTCGCTCAACGACCTGGACGAGCAGTTCGATGCCGTTTGCCTGGCGATTGGGACGTGGAAGGAATCCTGGGTCTACCTGCCGGGAACCGAGCTGAAAGGCGTGCTTCCCGCCTTGACCTTCCTGGAGGACGTTTCCAAGAACGAGCCCGTGAACCTGGGACGCAAAGTGGTGGTCATCGGCGGCGGCAACGCGGCCATCGATTCGGCGCGCACGGCACTGCGTCTGGGAGCCAGCGTCACCATTGCCTACCGGCGCGAACGCAAAGACATGCCGGCCATTGAAGAGGAGACTTTGGCAGCCGAAGAAGAAGGCGCGAAAATCGTTTTCCTCTCGGCGCCCCACCGCATCATCGGCGATGCCAAAGGTCACGTGAAAGCGCTGGAGGTGGTGCACACGCGCCTCGGCGAGTACGACCGCTCCGGCCGCCGCAAGCCAATCCTCACCGATCAGGTGCAGTTGCTGGACTGCGATTCGGTCGTCGTGGCCGTCGGCGAGACCGTCGATCTCGACTTCGCCAAGGCTTCCGGCTTGCAAATCAAGGAAGGCGGCACCATCGAGGTCAACCACTTCACTCTGGAAACCAGCCGGCCGCACTTTTTTGCCGGCGGAGACCTGGTGACGGGCGCTTCCAACGTGTCCAACGCCATGGGATACGGCAAACAGGCGGCGCGGGCCATCGATCAGCAACTGATGGACGCCGAACGCTGGGATTCGCTGTTCCGTCACATCGAATACGGGCAGCGGCCACCCAAGGAGCCCAGCGAAAGCGGCCGCCATCATTCCCATGTGGTGCCAGCACGCGAGCGTGCCAACTCATTCGACGAGGTCACCACCGACCTGTCGCCGGAAGAGACTCATGAAGAATGCTGCCGCTGCCTGCGCTGCGACGCGGTCGTGGAAGTTACCCGGTAGAGAAGGAGCTAAGCCTTGCCGCAAAAGAAAATCTCGCTACGCATCGATGGTGAACTCGTGGATGCCCTCGAGGGTCAGACCATCCTCGACGCGGCGCGCGCCAGCGGGAAGTCGATTCCCACGCTGTGCTTCCTGGAGGGCCTTAGCCCGGTTGGGGCCTGCCGTCTGTGCATGGTGGAGCTCTCCGGCGTCGACCGGCTTTTTCCCGCTTGCACTACTCCCGCACAGGACGGAATGTCGGTAAGCACCACCTCCCAGCGGTTGTGGCGCTATCGCCGCATGACCATCGAGTTGCTGCTGGTGGAACGCAATCACATCTGCGCGGTTTGCGTGGCCAACGGGCACTGCGAGCTGCAAGAGATGGCGTACTCCATGGGCGTCACCAGCGTGCGCTTCGCCTACAACTTTCCGCGCCTGGAGGTCGATGCCTCGCATCCCCGTTTCGTGCTTGACCACAATCGCTGCATCCTGTGCACGCGCTGCGTTCGCACTTGCGCCGAAATCGAAGGAGCGCACGTGTGGGAGATGGTGGCCCGCGGCATCCACGCCCGCATCGTCTCCGATCTGAATCAGAAGTGGGGCAACGCGACCACCTGCACCGACTGCGGCAAATGCGTGCAGGCGTGCCCGACCGGCGCTTTGGCCTCGAAGGGCAAGGCGGTGGAAGAGATGACGCGGTCCACGATGCCTATTACGGCCTTAGCCAGAAGAAGAGGAGCTCACGTATGAAGAAGCTGAAGCTGGCTACGGTCTGGCTGGATGGCTGCTCGGGCTGCCACATGTCGCTGCTCGATCTGGATGCCGGACTCATTCCCATCGTGCGCAAGGTCGACATCGTGTATGGCCCGCTGGTGGACGCGCAGGAGTTTCCCGAAGAAGTGGACGTCACCCTGGTGGAGGGCGCCATCAGCACCCAGGAAGACGTAGAGCGGTTGCAGCAGATCAGGGCGCGCAGCAAGATGCTGGTCTCGCTGGGGGACTGCGCCGTCACCGGCAATGTGTCCGCCATGCGCAACGTGTTTCCGGTGAACAAACTGTTGCAGCGGATTTATGTGGAGGGCGCCCACGCTTGTCCGGGTGTTCCCCACGACGGGCTGCCGCAATTGTCGAAGCAGGCGCGCCCCGCCCAGGATTTTGTGAAGGTCGATGTTTGCCTGCCTGGCTGTCCGCCACAGAACAAGGTGATTGCCGGGTTCCTGAACAACCTGCTGGAAGGCCGCAAGCCCGAGGCGAACCAGAAGATCAGGTTCGGGTAAACGAGGGAGAGTTATCACCACGGAGGCACGGAGATCACGGAGAAGAAGAGATAAGAAAAGAAGAAATGAAAAGAAAGAAAAGACCAGAATCAAAAACCAACTCCGTGTGCTCCGTGTCTCCGTGGTGAACAAGGAATTTCCTATGAAGCGCATCACAATTGAGCCGGTAAGCCGCATCGAAGGCCATGCCAAGATCACGATTCAGCTCGACGACGCCGGCAAGGTCGCGGATACCCAGTTTCAGGTGACCCAGGTCCGCGGCTTCGAGAAGTTCACCGAAGGCCGCCCGTTCTACGAGATGCCGGGCATTACCTCGCGCATCTGCGGTATCTGCCCCATCAGCCATCAGCTGGCCGCATCGAAAGCCTGCGAGGCCATCATGGCGGTGCGTATTCCGCCCGCTGCGCACCGGCTGCGCGAAATCATCCACTGCGCGCAAATTGTGCAATCGCACGCGCTCAGCTTCTTCTATCTCTCGGCGCCTGACCTGCTTCTCGGCATGGACCACGATCCTGCCACTCGCAATGTGGCCGGTCTCATCGAAGCCAATCCCGAGCTGGCGCGCGCCGGCATCGAGCTGCGCAAGTTCGGCCTGCTGGTGATCGAAGGCCTGGCCGAGGAGCGTGTCCATCCTTCGTGGATCGTGCCCGGCGGCGTGAGGTCGCCGATGACGGCGCAGGCCCGCGACCGCTTCCTGGCCGCAATTCCTCAGGCGATGGCGACCACGGAGAAGACGCTCGGCATCTTCAAAGGCCTGCTCGACTCGTTTACCGAGGAGATCGCCAACTTCGGTTCCGCGCCCACTATGTACGCCGGCCTGGTCGACAGCGCTGGCAATATACAGCTCTACGATGGCTTGCTGCGCTTCCGCGCGGCCGATGGGAGCATCGTCCAGGAAGGCGTTGCTGCCGCAGACTACGCGAAGTTCATCGGCGAAGCCGCGATCAGCGACTCTTACCTGAAGGCGCCGTTCTACCGCCCGCAGGGCTGGCCGGTGGGAATCTACCGCGTGGGCCCGCTGGGCCGCATCAACGTGGCCGAGGCCATGGGTACGCCGCGCGCCGACGCCGAGTTGAAGGAATTTCGCCAGCGTGTCGGCCGCGTGGCGCACAGCTCCTTCCTCTATCACTATGCGCGGCTCATCGAGATCGTGTATGCCCTCGAGGCCATGCAGCTTCTGTTGCAGCAGCCAGACGCTCTCAACACCCATGTCCGCGCCGAAGCTGGGGTCAACTCGCTGGAGGGCGTCGGCATGATCGAGGCGCCGCGTGGCACCTTGATTCACCATTACAAGGTTGACGAAGACGGCGCGATTACCTGGGCGAACCTCATCGTCGCCACCGGTCACAACAACCGCGCCATCGGCGACGGCGTGCGCCAGGTCGCGGAGCATTTCATCCACGGCGACAAACTCGAAGAAGGGATGCTGAACCGCGTTTCGGCGCTGGTGCGGGCCTACGATCCCTGCCTCAGTTGCTCCACCCACGCGATAGGAGTGCCCGCATTGGACATCTCGCTGGTGGACGCGAAGGGCGCTTTGCTCGACCGCTTGCGCAGCGAATAAAGATCGTCCAGCGCTAATTTTCTGCTCCCCGTCCAGCACGGCTGAGCAAGTCTGCATCTCACCATCTGACGGAATTTTCTTTCCCGCGGCTTGCGATATATTGGTCGGCGTTATGCGTCGACCTGTCGCGATGCCTGCCGGATGGACAGAAATAGCCATCGTGTTGACCCGACGTATCCTTCCTCTGATTCTGCTGGCCTTCGCGTTGCTCGCCGCTTGCTCGAAACCGCAACAGGACGGCGCCAGAACTCCGTCGCCGGGTAACACCTCCGGCGCCACCAACGCAGCCGCTAAGGCTTTAGGGCCAGTGCACGCTGTTTCGCAGGCGTCTGCTCCCACCGGTGTCGAAACCAAAGTGTTGATGCACAATGTCATCTTGAATGAGCGTCCCGGGCTGCAATTACGTGTACGCTGGCTGCGCGGCGAGATGCATCCCACCAAGCCCGGTGGCATTCCTTCGTTTGACGAGCCCAATTCCTTTGTCCTGAATATTGAGGCGGGAGTGATCGCCACCAGCCTCTCCGACATCGCCGGCATCCTGAACGGGACCCTGCTGAAAGGATCGCCGCTGGAAAAGGTTTCGCTATCCGCGCAAGGCCAGCAGCTGAAGTTGAAGGGAACGCTGCACAAAGTAGTGCCGCTTCCTATCGAGATGGTCAGTGACGTGTCTGCCTCACCCGACGGACAGGTTCGGTTGCACATGGTGAAAATGCGTGTGCTCAAGCTTCCCGTCATAGGCCTGGTGAAAGCGTTTCATGTGAACCTCAGCGACCTGATCGGCGCCCAGGGATCTGCCAACGTTCGGGTCTCGGGCGACGATATCTATCTCGACCCGGAACAGATCCTGCCGGCGCCCGCGATTCGTGGCAAGCTGACCGACGTGCACATCGGCAGCAAGACGGGCGATCTGGTCACGGTTTTTGGGAATCCCCGGCCTGACGAAAACGAGGTGAAGCAATGGCGGAACTTCATCCGGCTGCTAGGCGGCACCGTCAATCTTGGAAAACTCACCATGAGTCAGGCCGACATCTTCCTGATCGATGCCTCCAGCGACGCGTGGTTCAGCTTCGATCTGACGAACTACCAGGAGCAACTGGTCAACGGCCGGATTCAGATGACGCCGCAGGCAGGCCTGCGCATTTTCATGCCTGACATTGAGAAGGTGCCGCCCACCGAGGCCAATCGCCGCATCAACGTGGAGTGGATGAAAAACCGCAACGTCCCGCCGCCACCGGGTGTCACACACTAAGCCGGACCGGCCGCGGTGGCCTCACCTTGCCGCCTGCCGAAGGAACTGTTGGCCGCTACAACTTTAGGACAGTATCCAGCAAAGTGACAGGTACAGTTCCCAGCGCCGCCTGCTAAAATATGGGCAAGTGCCCGCATCCGCCATGCGAGAGCGGGACACGGAGAGGAACACGAGAGTCATGCGATGGATGTTACGTTCCAAAATTCATCAGGCCACAGTTACCCAAGCCGATCTCGAATACGTTGGCAGCATCACGATCGACGAAGAACTGATGGAGATGGTTGGACTTCTACCCGGCGAGCGGGTGCTGGTGGTCAGCAACACCAGCGGCGCCCGGCTGGAGACATACACAATTCCCGGCCCGCGCCGCTCCGGCGCGATCTGCATGAATGGCGCAGCGGCCCACCTCATCAAGCAGGGCGACGAAATCATCATCATGGGCTTCGAGCTGGCCGATAAGCCGGTTGCGTCGAAGCAGATTGTCCTGGGACCGCACAATGAGTTTGTGCGCTGGCTGGCGGCCGAGACCTACGACACCCGGCTGGCGGAGCTGGAAGCTATCTCATAAAGGCTTTGCGTCAGGGAACGGCTTCACCGGCCGCTGAAAGAGTCGATCGACCGGTTTTGAAGGGGCGCAGCTTTAGCTGCGCCATCACAAGCCCCTTATTTTTGTCATCCCGAGGAGGCCTTTAGGCCGACGAGGGATCTGCTTTTCAGCTCTTTCAGCGGTGCCGAAAGCCGCCGTCAAAAATCACAGCGGTTCAATTGGCCTGTCGGTGTGGAAGTATTGCTTGTAGGCCGAGATCCAGTCGGTGGCGAGATCGCGTTGCGCGGTAGCCAGGTTGATCTTGCCTTGGCAGACCAGTTGATGGAGCCGGCCCTCCAGGGCGTCCTTCGCATCCGCATTCCATCCTGTAGCGGAGTCCGGCTCCGGCCAAAGGTTGCTGATGTCGTCAGTGCCTCCCAACTGCGGACTGATGAGGTAGTCCAGTTCGTAGCCCTGGGTTTGAGCGCCAGCCACTCCGTACTCCTGCAACACTCGATGTTGAATTGAAGCTGGAAGCAGCCGGGCATCGTCGCTGTAGCTGACGGTGCATACATCGTTGGCGCTAACCGGGCGAGTAGCGCCTGGCGTCAGCCGAGGGTCAGGAATAGCGCGGACCGTCCTGCCTCCGGTGGTGGGGGACGAAAGAGATACGATGGCCGTCACCAAAGCCGCAACCAGAAGCAACGCTCCCAGGTAAGCAAGTTTTCGCAAAGGGAAGGCCCGCTGGAACGACGGGAGCCAACTTTCCTGGCGAGCGGAGACCGCGGACTCCGTCAGTCGCGCCTTGAGTAGCGCCCGTGGTCCCGCACTGGGCGGCAACTGAGGATCGAGGGTGTCGTGATGAACGCGAACAAAATCGACGATGGTGTCTTCGAGCTGCCGCAGGCGCGTTCGACAGTCCCAGCATGAGGTCAGATGGGTGTTGACTCCTGCAAGTTGCCGCGGCGACAGTTCGCCGTCGGCGAACCGCAGCAGCTCTTCATCGGTGAGGTGGGTGTAAGCGTTTCCCATGATTCACCTTCCGTCGGCCCGTCCCAGGCGCGCCAGCGACCGTGCCAGCGACGCCGATATGCTGCCTAGCGACATCCCAAGCGCTTCGGCGATCTCGCGATATCGCAGCCCTTCGGCGCGCAGTCGAAGGCAATGCTGGTCCTGGGCAGGCAGGGCGCGCAGCACTGCCAGCAGCCTGGTCTGTCGCTGGCTAAAGCTGGCCTGCTCTTCTGGATTGGGACGGGAATCCAGATGGAATTCCGCCAGGCTGCGGTCCAACCCGACTGCATCTCCGCATCGTTTATTTCTCGACAGTCGCTTCAGGGAAAGATTGTGGACCACCCGAAAAAGCCAGCCGCGCAGGTTGTGCCGAGAGCGCCCCTGCTGCAAATGCTGAAAGAGAGAAAGGAATGCCTCCTGGATAATCTCCTCGCCGTCGGCGCGGGCCAGACCGATGGAGTGCGCGTAGCGAAGGAGGGGGGCCCGAAGCTGATCGAACAAGGCAATGACTTGTTCTTCGTGCTCAGAGCAAGCGACTCTGTTCTCCCGGCATTCCGCTGGGGAGAGCGTGAGCTCTATCACCGGGTTGGAAAAATCAGATGTCACGCTGGCTGGACCCCACGTTAGTAAATTCCTGCTGCGGGCGCTTTGTTCAGCCTTTTTTCCCCGAAAGGAACCACTCATTGCATCCCAAGAGCCGCCCGATACGATTAACCCTGAACAAATCAGCCGTCCGGGGAATATTCTAACGTAGCTGCATGGCGCTTCTGTATTGAGCTGCGGTCTGCGGTCTGGGGTTTCAGGGTCAATGTCTATGGGTAAGATTCGGTGTGGGGTATTGCTTTGTGTAGTCCTGGCTGTTGGGCCCGCCGCCTTCGCGCAGAGCAACCGGGGCGAGCTGCATCTTGCGGTAACTGATCCAGCCGGCCTCGGCGTGAAAGCCACCATTCAGATCACCAGCGAGGCCAATCAGTATCACAACAGCTTGATCACCAGCGATCAGGGAACGCTCAACGTGCAGCGCCTGGCTTACGGAGTCTACCAACTCACCGTCGAGCAGCCCGGGTTCGCTCCGGTTTCGGAGTCAGTCAACGTTCATTCGACCGTACCTATCGATTACGCGATCAAACTGAAAGTGGCCGCCGTACCGGAATCGGTGACGGTGAAGGGGCAAGGAACTTTGCTGGATCCCGATCAGGCCGGATCGGTGAACGAGATTGGAACGGCGGCGATTCAGGACCGCCTCACATCCCTGCCGGGCCGCTCCATCCAGGACCTGGTAAACACGCAGCCGGGCTGGCTGTACGAGGGTAATGCCGTTCTGCACCCGCGCGGCTCGGAATATCAGACGCAGTTTGTGGTGGACGGCATTCCCCTCACTGACAATCGCTCTCCCAGTTTTGGGCCGGAGATTGGCGCTAACGATGTGGATTCCATGACCATTTACACCGCCGGATTTCCCGCCGAGTATGGCCGGAAAATGGGCGGCGTGGTTGAAGTCAACACGCTGCGGGACCCACAGCCGGGCTGGCACGGGCAGTTTGTATTGTCCGGTGGCAGCTTCGACTCGGCTGGAGCGTTCGCGCAGATGCAGTATGCGTGGGGCAAGAATGTTTTCGGGTTTAGCGCTTCCGGCGCCGAAACGGCCCACTATCTGAATCCTGTAGTTCCAGAGAATTACACGAACACCGGAACCATCGGCGATTTTTCCGTCAATTATCAGCGCGACTTCACTCCCAATGACCGGATCAACTTCATCGCCCGGTATGAGCTGTCGCGCTATCTGCTTCCCAACGAGATCGTGCAACAGACCGGGTGCTATCCCCCGGGCGTTACCACAGGCCCGCCTTGCCAGCAGCAGAATGCCAACAATTTCGAAACCATGGGTGCGCTCTCCTACCGGCACATTTTCTCTACCAATGTGGTCGGCGACTTTCGCGGCATGTTGCGCAATAACGGCAATGACTTCTACTCCAATGCTCTGTCCACTCCGATTATTTTGTTTCAGCACAACTGGTTCAACGAAGGTTATTTCGCGGGAACCGTCACCATCGACCATGGACGCAATGAATGGAAGATGGGGGTTGAGTCGGACAACACCTTCCTGCACGAGAATTTCAATTACACCATCACCGACCCTTCGCAGTTCGACCCCGGCACGGCGCTGAACTTCACCTTCCCAGGCGCTTATCCCAGCCAAGGCCAGCGGCCCGATCTGGAGCAGTCGGCCTTCGTCCAGGACCAGATTCGTATGGGGAACTGGACGGCGAATGTGGGACTACGTTATGACCACTATCAACTGGTCCTCAACAAGTGGGCCGTGGACCCTCGCCTGGCCATCTCACGTTACTTCCCGGCGATTGGCTTGCTTGCGCACTTCTCCTACGACCGCGTTTTCCAGACGCCGTCGTTTGAGAACCTGCTGCTGGCCAGCTCGTTTGAAGTTGAATTCATCAACCCCGATGTGCTGCGCTTGCCGGTTGTGCCTTCTCAAGGCAACTACTACGAAGCTGGGGTGTCCAAGACGTTCGGCAACAATCTTCGGATAGACGCCAATTATTATTTGCGCAAGGTCGCCAACTACGCCGACGACGACCAGATCGACAACACGACCATCAGCTTTCCAATTGCGTTCCAGAAAGCCATCATCTATGGCGCGGAAGGAAAAATCACCGTACCCAACTGGCACAAGCTCTCCGGCTTCGCCAGTTATTCCTATATGGTCGGCAACGCGTGGTTACCGGTGTCGGGCGGCCTGTTTATTGGCGAAGACGCGCAGGCGGCAATAAGCCAAACCAGCGGCCATTTCCCTGATTCCCAGGACCAGCGCAACACGCTGTTCACGCGCTGGGTCTATCAGGTTAAGCCGCGCTTCTGGTTTGCCGGCGGGGTTCAATATGGCACGGGGTTGCCGTTTGATTTCCAGGGCACCGAGCAGGAAGCACTGGCGGAATACGGCCCGCAGGTGATCAGCAGGATCAATTTTGCCCGTGGTCGCATCTACCCTTCGCTACTGCTCAGCGCATCAGCGGGCGCCGACGTTTACAAGTCCGACAAGATGAACGTGCGCTTTCAGATCGATGGGCAAAACCTGACGAATGTGCTGAATGTCATCGACTTCGGCGGCCTTTTCTCGGGCAACGCCATCGGACCTTCGCGCAGTTTTTCCATGCGTCTCACCACCAATTTCTGACGCCGGGCGGACAGCAGATCCAGTTACGGCCTGCCGAAGAGACGAAAATAAATCTTCAGCAACGCCGATCTTTCCTGTGGAGGCCGCGCCTGATGCCACCCATAGACCTGCCGCTCCGAGTCCCGCAGCCGTTCGAGAAATTGATCGTCACTTATTCGCTGCCGGGCAATCAGTTCGCGATGTTTCTGTCGCATCGCGCGACGGCCGCGAAGTCCCGCCATCAATCCCCGGAAATAGGCGCCCGGCGAGCTGTTGCGCAGCGCAAACGCCAGCCACAGGCACTGATACATTACGATCCGAGGCAGCAAGCGCACGAACACCCGCTGCGGATAGTCCTTGGTCAGCAGATAAATCTGGTTGCGCGTGATGTACTCGATGACGCGCGGATGCAGAGTATCGCCCAAGGTCGCGCTGCCGATGTGATAAGCCACTGCGCTCGGCAGGTATAGTCCGCCATATCCCAGCAACTGCACCCGCAAGGCAAGATCGAGGTCGTCGAGATAAGCGAAGAAGTCGGAATCCAGCCCGCCGCTGGCTGCAAAAGCCTCGCGCCGGTACAGTACTGCTGCGCCACAACCTGCCAGTACCGGCATGGCGCGATCGAACTGGCCTACGTCGGGATCATGATTGCCCAGCCGATACGCGCCGCCCGCCATCAGCATCGCATCTCCGGCTCCGTCGAGATGAGTGCGCTGCGTAGCCCGCAGCAACTTACCAGTGGCGAAGCCGAGCTTGGAGTCAGCGTCAAGAACTTCGACCAACTTCGCCATGTAATCGGGCGCAAGCTCGATGTCATTATTCAGTAGGAGAACATAGCGCGATTCTGTAGCTGAAACGGCGCGGTTGATGGAGCCGGTGGTACCTTCGTTGCTCGGGAGCTCAATGCGGCGGGTATTCAGGGGCAGAGGATCGGGAAGAATTTTTCCTGCCCGCGCTTCGTTCTCGATGACAACGATCTCCCAATCGTCCGGCGGAAGGGTCTGGGTTTGGATGAAAGCAATGCAGCGAGCGGTGAGATCAGGACGATGCAGCGAAGGAATGGCGATGGCGACGGTCTTCACGCGGCCCTGCTGGCGATTGTACACATGCCCTTTAGCTTTCGCTGCGTGATAGTACGCCAGTGCCCGAGCTGGAAACGCCCCCATCCAGCCTGCGGGACGCTGCCGTCTGAAAGGCGGAAAGCAACTCCTCATCGGTGTGAAAAAGCAGATCGCCATCGTTCATCTGGTCTGACAGCCCACCCACCGCCGACACGATGGCCGGCCGTTCGAGAAGTCTAGTGCGGGCCAGCACACTCGAGGACCATATTTCGGAGTAAGGAAGAACCACCCACTCAGCCGCCGTAATCCAGGTGTCGAAGTCTTCGTCGCTCACGAACGATTCCTTCAGGTGCAAGTTGGGATCTCCGGCACAAAGCTGTTGCAGCTCCGCAAGATATCGTTGGTTCTCGCTATTGGATACTCGCACTGAGCCGACGACGTAAAGCTCAGCACCCTGCAAACCAGAGCGAGTGAATGCCTGCATCGCTCGATGAAATCCTTTGTGGCGCTGAATGAAACCGATGCTGAGAAAAATCAGCTTGTCCTGCGGAATTCCGAGTTGCCGGCGCGCGGTCGCACGCGTATGACTACAGAACTTCTGGAAAGCATCGTGGTGACTGCGTATCTCAACCTGCGACGCCGGCAGTCGCATGTGGTAGTGCTGTTGGAAGTGCGCCAATTCCGTTGCAGTGTGAAAAATGATTTTCGGCGCCAGCTTCCATTGCCACTTGTACAGCCAGCCCTGCTTGCCGGGGATGTACGGAATTTCGTGGGCGACGAGCTCAATCTTGCGCGTCCGCAAGAACAGCAGCATGAAGCTAAGCGTGGTCTTCAGCGTCTCCCAGCGGCGTTCGCGCTCGAAGGGATGAGCATAGAAAAACGTCCACTGGTATTGGATGCTGACTTTGTCGTAATACGGGATTAGGTCAAACAGCTTCAGGATTTTGGCGCCCCCGCGGAGGTCCCACGCAAAATCCACGTTACCGTGCGCGTCGGGAGAAACTATGTCCACGATGTGCCCCTGGGCGCGAAGCTGGGCGACGGCCTGCTCGGCATAGGCGGCAATGCCGCAATGCGTGGGCGCGTAGGTGGAAACCATCAGATAGCGCAAGACAACTCCAGCATACTACTGCCTCTCAAATGCCAGTGACGGAAGCAGCCCTTCGCGAAGCATGAGTCAGCGCTCCTGACAGGAGATTACGGACGGCCTGCGCGGCATCGGCCGCAATCAGCGACCAGGCGTAGCGCTCGACTGCCAGTTTTCGTGCGTTTGTCCCCAGCTGCGAGCGGGTTGCGGAATCGTTGAGCAGCGCTTCTATCCGAGATACAAATTTTCCGGCTGGACAAACTATGCAGCCGTCGGGCGCAAGCTCCAGTCCGCGAGCTCCCGCCGGAGTGGAAACTACAGGCAGCCCGGCGGCAAAGTAGTCGAGCATTTTGAGATTAGTGCCTGAGCCGGAGAACATGGGATTCAGCGCGATGTCGGCGGCACGGTAAAAGGAGAGCCGCTGCTCAGCCGCGACGGTTCCCAGCCAAGTGACATTCTCGGGCGCACGCTGGCCACGTGAGGCTTGGTAAGAATCCTTGACGCCGCCGGCAATCGCAAGGGTGCAGTTGGGCAGCCTGGGTGCAATCTCTTGCACCAGGAATGCCGCGGCTTCGGTGTTAGGCTCATAGCCGCTGCCGATGAAGATCAGCACCGGATTGTCAGGCGGCAAGCCCAACTCTTGCCGTGCCCAGGCTCGCTGCTCAGGGCTGGCGGGCTGGATGTCCTCGACATCGACGCCATTGGGAACGAGGACGATCTTGTCGCGCGCGATTCCGTAGAGAGCAACGAATTGTTCGGCATCGTCGTTCGAGCAGGCGAAGATGAGATCGGCTTCGCGACACAGATTTCCTTCCAGCGTGCGAACTTCCTCCACCAGCTTCCGGCCGGCGGCGGTGTCGTTCAGGATCTGTTTCTTGACGACATATTCGCAGTTGTGAGCATCGTAAATCAGCTTCTGATCGGGACGGCGAGGCACATAGGGATAAACCCAGGGATGCGAGATGACGAGCGCTTCGGCGTCGCTGCCATGCTCTTGCGCCATGCGCTGAAAGCGCGGCGAATACTTCAGCAGCTTCGGAATGGTGACGTCGATGGTGGTCTTTCCGCCAGTCGCGCGCTGGTAGCGGCGATCGCGCGCGAAGTGCGGCTGGGTCAGCGGCGTGACACACTCGCGGAAGTGCGGCGCCAGCATCTGATCGCGATACGCCGGTCCCGGCCAGTCGTAGGCGCCGACATAGGTGATGTCGAAGTCCAGCATGGCGAGATGGCGGTAGAGTTCATAAATGCGGACGCGGCCGCCGCCGACAGGCGGATCGAGCACCTGATTGTCGGCCACCAGCAGCGAAGTAAAGTTGCGCTCCGCTGGCGGAATCGGCGCTGACGCCCAGTGCGTTCGCGGAGGAGATGCGGCCTCGATCAACCGCTGCACAGCGCTGTCCCAGGACTGCGACGGCGCGCTCTGGAACGCGTGCTCGCCCATCTCGCGCGCCAGTTCGGGATTGGCGGCCAGAATTCCCATGGCTCCGGCAATCTCGACGGGATCGGGGTTGACGACAAATCCGGAGCGGCCATTCTGCACCAGCCGCGCGGGCTCGCCTGAGTCCGCGCAGACGATGACCGGCTTGTGGCTGAGCATGGCCTCGACGGCGATGTAGCCGAAGTCTTCATCCTTGGGAACGAACAGCACGGCCAGCGCGTCAGCATAGAGCCGCAACATTTCTGCGTCGCTGACAAAGCCCAGAAAACGAATGCGTGGATCGTTGCCGGCCAGCTTGCGAAAATCAGCTTCGTCCTCTCCCGAGCCGGCGATCAACAGCGGAACATCGCCGGGAAAATTCTGCATGGCGCGGATGGCGAGGTCGACTCGCTTCCAGCGATGCAAACGGCCAGGCAGCAGGAAATGTTCTTGTCCGGCGCAATACTGGCCTTGGGTAAAGACGGGCGGATACAGCACCTCGGCGTCGAATCCGTTGTAGAGCTTCAGGCGGCGGGCGGTTTCCTGGCCGTTGGTAAAGATTTTGCGGACTCGACGTTAGTCCAAGGCCGTCGAGACGCTGAATGGTTTGACGCTGACGCTGACGCTCCGCCAATGCGGGACCAGGCAGCTTCCCATACTCGTCATCGAAGCGATCATAAAAGACCCTGATCTGGTGGAGCAGCCAGCAAATTTGGTTGGGGTGCTGCGCCATGTAGGTCGGACTCTTGGTGGAGACAACAAGGTCATAGCCCGACAGGTCAAGATCGTAGCAATCAAGGTAGCCTTGCAGGAGCGTTTCCCAACGTGATTCGCTGACAGGGACCTGTATCCAATCGGTTTCGACTTGTCGCTTGAACGCTTGCACCATGCCGAGGAAGTGCCGCTCCGCGCCGAAGAGACGCTCGGGATCGTTAATGGCGGGAGTGACGATGGCTGTCTTCATTCGTGTTGTTTGGTAGCGCCGGTTTCCATTTATCGACAAACACAATATCGCAGCCTGCACTTCAAGCGAGCGACAAGTTCACTAGCTTCGGGATGACCTGGGCTGGAGCAATATGTCGATGTGGTCCGTGCCGCTCTGCTCGAATCGCAAGAGCGCTTCGCCGATGCTCGCCGCTGCCGGGCCGGCGTCGGTTAGTACAAGGATGTCATATCCGAGTTGCGCAAGAAACTCCAGGTACTGCTTACCACTCACGCCGGAGGCGCGCTGCAGGCTCTCAGGAGAGAACTCGCTGACTATGATGGGCCTGCTACGCTGGATGGTTTGCTGCGCACCGCTTAGAGCCTTGAACTCGTAGCCCTCTACGTCGATCTTCACAAATCCGATGTGACTGTCAAGCGGAACAAAGTCGTCGATCCGTAGGCCCATAACGGTTTCCGCAGAGAGAATATCTTGGGATGTAGCGTCAGCAACGTCTGCAACGTTGCCATTCGACAAAGCACGAAAATACCTGAGCAATGACGTCTTTTCCGCAGCCGCAGCCTGCATGATGTTGATGTTGCTGAACTCATTCGCAAGTTGACTGGCATATAGCATCTTGACGTTAGCGGGAGACGGTTCCCAGCTATAAACGAGCCCATCCGAGCCTACCAGGGATGCGGCAAGCAAGCTGAAGTAGCCTATACTCGCGCCTATGTCGAGAACCTGCATGCCGGGCCGCAGGTATTCGCGGAACACTTTGCTCACGTGCGGCTCGTAGTCATGGGTTTGTGTGATTACGCTCCCGAGGAAAGTGTCTTCGCGCGATGCATACATCCTGAAAAGCGGTAATTCCACCAGCTCCCATTGCCCGAGTTGGCGGTCCAAGAGATGGCGACCAGCAAACTCTTGTGAATTCAGGTAGGAACTCACGACGTCGGCCAAGTCCTCTCCAACCCGCCACGAATGCCCCGGCCATTCGTGTTTGCCGGGTCTCCTGCCTAAGAGAAGACGGAAGCAATATAGGATGTCCGTTTCGGTAGCGGTCGCCGGAAAATGCAGTTCCGAAGGCTGGCGCGTCTCCGAAAAAGGCTTAGAGCGACTGAAAATGTTGCGCATACAGTGGAAACCTAGACGCGGGTCCAGTGCCATCGTGGCCTACGTCACGGCCCGTTCCCCGGACATCTGGAAACCAAACGACGGAGACTAGCCCTTCAAAGGTTATCAACCATTGTCGCTTCCTGCAATTCGTTAAGGCGGACTAACCCTCAGACTGTGTCACGGCTTCCGGTATTTGGGCGTTGCTACAGCACCTTTGTGTGCTTGTCAAGACTCCGGTCTGGGTGTAATTTTGCGTCCGGGCGAATGCTCGACTCGCCAGGTATTTTATCCAACCGGCAGAAGCGCGCAGGGTGCTCACGCTCAAACTCTCCAACTGAAACAACCCCTAAACAGATATTAGTGCGCGCTACCCCCTAACAGGCGCAAGCCCGACCTTGAGGTGAGGAAATGAGAATCATTAGCTTGTTAATTCCCTTGATGCTCTCTAGCTTAGCCTACAGCCAGGCTGTAATCCCGGTGCTACAAAACCCGACTAGCTCGCAAACCATAGTTCAGCCATCCGGTACTACCCTCTCTGTCAACCGCATGGAGAACATTAGGTACGCCGAGCAATTTGCTAATGCACCGCTTTGTAATTCGGCTTGTGCGTGTGGGGGAGGCGCGTCGGCCACAGGTGGTATACAAGAGGCGATTTGTGACCTTCCGAGTGGAGGAACGGTCATAATCCCGCCGGGAACGACAACCATTTCAACGACTGTCGCCGTCAACAAGCCTGTCAAAATCGTGGGCTATGGGTGGCCAAATACCACAGTGACCTCAACCCAGACTAGCGGTGATGAATTTCTAGTGACGGTGGGCGGTGCAATTCTGCAGGATTTCTTTATTAACAGAGTCACAACGCCCTCGAGCGGAAGCGGAGTTCATTTCAGCTGTAGCTGCAATGAACTAGAGCTACTAAGAATGCGAATTTATAATCAGTATAACGGGGTGGTGACGGACTCCAGCACGTGGTACCTTTTCGTAGACAGCTCAGTTATAGACACGAACGCCAACGATGGCATCGATATTGCTGGTAATGGGACGCGGTTTACAAAGAACCGGATCTATTACAACATTGATCACGGTATGCTGGTCACGGCTGCCGCTGGGATGATTTCGTCTGACAACGAATACTTCGCAAATCAGAATATGGGTATCCAGTACTACGGCAACGGTACGGCTCAGGCATTTCATACGGGCGATATCATCGATTCCAGCGGTAGCAACGGCATTGGCGTGCAGAATATGGCAGATTTTTCTTTCACCGACGGGTGGATAGCGTCCAGCGGTGTTAACTTTAATGGTCGGAATCCGAACTACTCGAGCTTTAAGTCGAACCTAGCTGGCGCATTCTGCGACCAGAGCACGACGCGGTGCCGTTTCAACAACAATCAGGTCACGAACAACTCCGGCGAGGGACTTTTGTTCTATGGAGCGCAAACGTTCGAGGCTTCCGACAACCAAATCTTCAGCAATGGACAGGGGGGAGCGACTGGTAGCAACGGCATTGCGGTCATAAATTCTACGGTTGCGTGGAAGAGCGGACGCCTCGAAGGTAACCGCTCCTGGGATCAAGGAAACGGCACTGCTGGATTGCACCAAAATTACGGGATCTACCTCTCGGGCGGATCGGGGGGCGCTGTCATAGTCATTGGTAACGACTTGATCGGGAATTCGGTGGGATCCCTCAGTAACACGTCAGTTGCGCGGCAGGTTGTGACTAACAATCTTTGCTCAACTGGGACCTGCTGATCAACATGGTCTGTACCTGCCGCTAGGGGGGAAGAGGTGCCTCGTGCAGGTTCCCCTTTAGGATCAAGTCATTTTCACTTTGTGGGGGGCCGCCTGCCCGGCGCAGTTTTCTCAAACGCTTCGGCGATACGTCGCCAGGCTGCGCCTCCCTCATATTCCGTCGCCTTCTGATAACCACCCGCGCCCATGCGCTGCCGCAACTCCGGATCGCTCAGCATCGTTTCGATTGCCGCCGCAAGCTGTTCCGCATTGCCGAAGGGCACGTTTACTCCGCCGCTGCTGCTCGTGACGAGCTCACGTGAGACAGCGATATCGGCCGCGATGACCGGCTTGCGGTTCGCCCAGGCTTCGATCAAGACCAGGCCCAGAGACTCCACGCGCGACGGCTGGGCGAGGACGGTGGCTGACGCAAGGAAGTCGCGCTTCTCGCTGTCGGCGAACGGAGGAAGATTGAGGAGCCTGAGACAATTGTTTCCAGCCTGCGCAATATAGCTATCGAAGGTGGAAAGGCTGGGGCCAGCCATCACCAGCCAGGCATTCGATCCTCGCGCCCAAAGGACCTTCATGGCTTCGACCAACGTCTCCGATCCCTTCTCGAAGGCTTTCATCCCGAGATGCAGGACGACCGGCCCATCGACTTTGTACTTCTGCCGCAGAAATTCCGGATTGCCGCCAACCGTAGATTGCCAGTCAATGCCGAAAGGAGTGATCGCCAATTTGTCGGGCGACAAGCCTAACTCCTGCAAACGATCGCGCTCGGTCTGGGTCATGCAGAAGACCTTCGCGCAATGTTGCAACACGGCGACCTGATGCGGCTGAAGATAGTGTTGCACGACGGCGTTGTTGCCGGGCTCGCCGAGATGAGAACACGGCGTGGCCACCACCGGCACTCCGCGGAGCTCACCGGCGTGCAGCCCGGCATACATCAGACTGTTGTACGGGAGCGGGCCAATGTGTATGAGGTCGGCATCGCTGGCGAGCAGCGCCTCCGACAATCCTGGGACAAGGAACGAAGGCCGCCAGTATTGCGCCTTCCAACGCCAATAGGGCGCGAGGCCCAGCAGGCGCGTGGCGCGCCGCCGCAGCGCGTTGTAGTCGATAGGGAAGCGGCGCACGACGACACCGTCGACGGAAATCTGCTCTTCGGGAAAGGTCTTGAAGCCGGGCAGCCAGAAGGCTTCGAGGTCGTCGGCGACGGTGGTGAAGACGGTGACGCGATCGCCATGAGCCACCAGGTACTTCGCAAGGGCCAGCAGCGAATTCTCGTATCCGCCGCGATAAGGAAAAAAGCGCGGAAGCACCAGGGCTACATGCATCGGGAAGCGCCGCTAGTGGGCGGCGACAACCTCCGGAGTCAGCAGCGTCTTGTACATGGCGATGGCCTCGTCCGGGCTTCCGTCTACGACAATGCTTCCGTGGTCGATCAGGATGGCGCGTTCGCAGTGTTCGTGGACATTGTTCATGTCGTGGGTCACCAGGAGAATGGTCTTCCCTGAATCCCGGAACCTGCGAATTCGCTCGAAGCACTTTAGCTGGAAACCCAGGTCGCCGACGGCCAGAATTTCGTCGAGGACCAGGACCTGCGGATCGACTTCGATGGCCACGGCAAAGGCCAGACGCATATACATTCCGGAGGAGTATTGCTTGACGGGAGCGTCGATGAATTCACCGACATCGGCAAAGTCGATGATGGCCTGCTGGCGCTCCAGCATGTCGCGTTTGGAGTAGCCCATCAGCAGACCGTTGAGCAGGATGTTCTCGCGTCCCGTCAGTTCGTGATGGAATCCCGCGCCCAGTTCGATCAACGGCGCCAGCGTGCCGTTGACCGTGACCGTGCCCTTGCTGGGCCGGTATACGCCGGCGATGATCTTCAGCAGCGTGCTCTTGCCCGATCCGTTGCGGCCAATGATGCCGACCGCCTGCCCATGAGGAATGTCAAACGATACGTTCTTTACCGCCTCGAAATCGTGGTAGCTGGAGCGATTGCGGAAGAGCTTGGAGAATAACTCGCGCACCGTATCCGGACGCTCATGGATCACACGGAAGCGTTGGGTGACGTTCTCGAGGCGGATTACAGGTTCGGATGAGGGCATCGCAACTCAGACGTAAAAGACAAAGTTGTTCTGATATCTCCGGAATATAGAAAAGCCGATGAACAGGCTAATAAATGCGCAAACAAAAGACGCTATGATCGATGGCGCTTTGGGCAGTTGACCGTAATAGACCGACAGGCGGAATCCGTTGATGACGTAGATGATGGGATTCAGCTTCAGTAGCCACTGATAGCGCGCAGGTATCGCGTCCAGCGGATAGATGATCGGCGTCAGGTAGAACCAGGCCGACAGCACCACCTGCAAGATGTGCGAAACGTCGCGATAGTAGACATTGGCCGCGGCAAAAAAGAACGTCATTCCCAGGGTAAAGATGGCCAGCGCCAGCAAAGGAACCGGCAGGTACAGCCACGTCCAGTAAAAAGGATGGCGCAGGAGCGGAACCAGCAAGGCCAGAGGAATCAGCGAAAGCAGCAGGTTGATGATGTTAGAGACCACGGCCGCCATGGGAAACACCATCTTGGGGATCGCCACCTTCTTGATCAGATCGCCATTGGTAACAATTGACTCAACCGCATAGGAAAGCGACTGCGAAAAAAACGTCCAGGGCAGCAGCACGCTGAGGAGGAAAATAGCGTAGTGCGGAATGTTGAAACGCATGATGGTGGAAAACACCAGGGTCAACACCAGCATCATGAAAGCCGGATTCAGCAGCGCCCACATGAAGCCGAGCACGGAGCGCTTGTAGCGAATCTTAAGTTCTTTAATGGCGAGCGCCCAGATCAGCTCCCGGTAGCGATAACTGTCGTGGATTAATTGCATCATAAGCGGCTTGAAGCCAGGTCCCAATCATTCGAAAACCGCGAATGAGTGGGGCACCCGCAAGTCTGGCGAATAGTAAATGTTAAATGATTTTGGCAGGAGGCGCTGAGACCCGAGCCGATGGGCTATCGCCCCGGACCCATATTGAGATCGGTCATGCCGCGCAACAGGTCGCGTTGTTGTTCGGTGTAGTTGTTGCGGAACTCATCGGAGTTCATCAGCTCATTGCGCGCCGACGGAGGCATGCCGCGGAGTCTGCGATAGGCTTGCGAGACCTTGTCCCGCTGGTCCTCGGGCAGGTTGTGATACTGGTTAAACAGGCTGCGGGCCTGCTGTTGCTGCTGCGGCGTCATGTGCTCGAAGGTTTCCATCCGGTTCAGGATCTTGGCCTTCTGCTCGGGAGGCTGGTTATTGAAATTGCGCAGCCGGTTCAGCAACTGAGTCTGCTTCTCGGGAGACAGGCGCTGGAAGTTGGGATCCTTCCGCAACTGTTGCTCCTGCTGAGTGGGAGAAGCCGTCATATGCTGGCGCAACCAGGTGCCGTTGTGCGGTCCCGGACCCTGGGGATGGAAAGTGTACCCTCCGTTCGAGCCAGGCGCGTTTGGCGAAGCACTCTGAGGGTGCGAACTGGGCGGAGGCGCGCTTTGCCGCTGCGGAGGCGGCGGGGGTGCCGCATGATGCTGCCACGGCGAGCGGGCAAACCCCGGCATCGCGCTGACGATCAGCATCGCGATCAGCGGCATGGAGTTGGCCAGACGCACAGCTTTTCTACTTACTCCGTGGTTGACGATTGCCCATCAAGAGCATCGAAATCGGAAAACAGATCGGCATTCTTGTCGAGATACTGCAAATCGCCCACGGCGTTCCCCGCGGCGTTCACGCGGATGATGTTGTCATTGGTGGCAAGCGTGTTGCTGTCACCGCGAAAGTGACCAATCTCCAGCAACCCTGCACCCAGAGCGATGAGCAGCGCAGCTGCCGCCGCCACAACGGGACGACGGAACCAGGCAAGCCAGTTCCGCGGAGGCTCCGCCACTTCGTCGCGCATACGCGCCCGCAAACGCGTGTTGAAGTAGGGCGACGGCTCGGGCGTCGGCCACTCCTCCAACAGCATCAAGGTCTGTTGCAACGCAACCAGTTCTTCCGCGCAAGCCGCACAGCTTTGCAGATGTTCCTGCATCTCGGCGGAAACCGTTTCCGGTCCGCTCAGCACCGCATCCATGAATTCCTGACGAAGCTTTTCGCACTTCATAACTACACCCATTTCCTGCTTTAAATCATGCTACGAAAACTCTGCCGTCCCTACGGGACTCGGCGAATTTTCCCGCTCTACCCAACACTCCGCTTCGCTATGTGCTGGGCTAAACTATTCCGCGCCTGCGGCGCTGGTTTTTCGCGCCTCGTACTCCACTGCCGAAAACCCGAAAAGCAGATCCTTCGTGGCTGAAGCCCGCTCGTGATGACAAAACAAACAGCTTGCAACGGCACGGCTAAACAGGCTGCGGAAAAAGTTCGCTTTGAACGCTTTGTAACAGGGCACGACTTCAGTCGTGCCGATAAGCCGCCTATTTTTCTTTCCGAGCTGGCTTCAGCCGGCGGCACCGGCCCTGCTTCGACTTTTCCGACAGCCTCTAAAGTCATGCCCTGTTACCAAGCAACTGCTACAGGAAACCTTTCAACGTCTCGCGCAGGGTTTCATAGGCGCGAAACAGCAGCGACTTGGTGGCCGACTCGCTCAACTTCAGCACCCCCGCAATCTCGCGGTAGTCCATGTTCTGATACTTGTGCATCAGCACGGCCATGCGCTGCCGCTCGGGCAGCGCCTCCACCTGGGAGCGGATTGCAGCCAGTCGCTCGCGGCGAAGAATGATTTGCTCGGCATTCAAGCCGCTGTCGGCAACATCCACCGTCATACCAGTATCGGCATCGGGCTCGTCGATGTTGACCGTGTTCTCGGGGCGCTCGTGCTTGGTGTCGCGCGCGTGATTCACCGCCAGGTTCGTCGCAATACGATATAGCCAGGTCGTGAACTTGGCGCTGGCCGCATAGCCTTTGCGCGAACGATAGACCCGAAGAAATACCTCCTGAGCAAGTTCCTCGGCCACCGCCTGGTTGTGGGTCATGCGGTACATGAAGCTGACCATGGGCCGGCGGTATTTCTCCACCAGATAATCGAAGGCGGAATCGTCGCCAGCGGTCACGCGCAGCATGACCTCGGCATCGCTCAGCATCTCTAAAACGACAGGTTCAGCCAATTCGCCCCGCATGGCCGCTGGTGGCGCAGTTCCCTGAGCGACGCCCCCAGCCAGCACGGCCCGATCTAATGCGATGCTGCCCACATTCCTTGTAACCCTCGGCGTGCCAGAAAGTTGCCCCGCCCGGACTCGAGTTCTCGGGCACTTTTCCGCAGTTCCAGACCGGCATCGCAACCCTAAAACCAGTATTATGCACGATAGGCCGCACCGCGGATACTTATGACTTTGAAGCGAAATCTTTTGCTTTGTTGCCTTGTCCTTCTCGCGGCGACATCGGGCGCCGTCGGGGCCTCCGGAGCAAGCCCGCCGGCTGCCGCGCTCCTGCCGGTAGCACAACAACAATCCACTAGCCAGCCAAGCTCTCCCGCCTCGGCTGCTCAGAGCTCCACTAACGCCGAAGGCCCCACTTTGGGCGAGCAGGTCTCCCACGACCTGCTGGAGCCGCTGCGCATAGGCATCGAGGCGCAGAACATGCAGGAAGCGTTGTCGGTCTTTGACCAGAAAGAGTTGAACAGCTACGCCGATTTGCAGGGGCAGCTTAACGCGTTCTTCCACCTGTACGCCGAGATGCGCTTCCGCTACCAACTGCTACAGGTGGAGGCGGACAAAGATCGCGGCTCCGCAACCGCGGACGTCGCGATGGATGCCCTGCCCTATCAGGAGATGCAGGTGCCGGTGCGGCGCAGCGTGCAGATGCGCTTCCAGTTGAAGCTGGGGCCTAGGGGCTGGAAGGTGACAGGATTCAGCCCGGCTGGTTTCTTCGGCGCGGAGTTCGACCAGGCGGCGAAGTGAAGGCGCACTCAGCAACTAGCAATTAGCAAACTGCCAGCGACTAAGAAACTCTGCGGCTCTGATGAGTAGCCTGAAGTGTCGGCGTGAGAACTCGACATATCAGATTGCTTTGGAACGCGAAGCATCGAAACTGGCAGTAATCCAACCGCGCAGGGGCGCAATGACGTTAGCCCGGCGCGTGAGCGCCGGGTCAAATGGGAGCTCGAACCTGAGCCGCGGAGCGGCGACACGGTTGTTATTCAGACTCTAAAGCCGGTCGCTTCAGCGAAGCCGGCTTAGTCAGGGTTTGCGAATCGCTAGTTGGCAAGCGCTAATTGCTCATGAAACGCGACTATCCTGAACATCCCATCATCGGCGTGGGCGCCGTGATCGTCGAAGGCGGCCGAGTGTTGCTGGTGCGGCGCGATACCGAGCCGCTGCGGGGAGAATGGTCCGTCCCCGGCGGCATGCTGGAGCTGGGCGAGAAGCTGCGCGATGGCGTGCGCCGCGAGGCGTTGGAGGAGACTGGCGTCGACGGTCGAGCCGGGCGAGGTGCTTGAAGTCTTCGACAGCATCTTCACCGACGAGCTGGGTAAAACGCAGTATCACTACGTGCTGATCGATTACCTTTGCCGCCCGATTTCCGGCGTGGCGCAGGCAGGCAGCGACGTCAGCGATGTTCGCTGGATCAGCCTGGAGGCGCTGCCTGCGATGGGGCTGCGGGAGTCGGTGGAGCAAGTTGTGCGCCAGGGACTGCTTCGGTCTGGATGCAAATGACGGTCGGGGCCGGCAGGGGGTGCAGGCGTCGAATGGCAAGTCGGCCCGGGATGGCAAAAAAGAGTAATCGCAGCCCCCCCCATGGTGCCAAATAGGGGTTGACTTACAGCACCCGGAGCGGAGAGTATTTTCTATAAGAGGAGAACGCAATGCGACGTACGAGCTTATGGGTAGGGCCAATCTTGTTCCTGGGTTTGGTTGCAGTTGCAGGCGAAGCGCAGAATTCCGCGCAGACGCAAGCGCCGCAAGCTCCCGTTGGCTCGTCGCCCAGGGTACAGAGTCCGCGCGCTCCCAATCAGCAAGTGGCCCCGGACATGGTCTGCTTTGGCTATTACCCGAACTGGAGTGTGCAGTTTGTGAATGGCGAGGCACGCTATCTGGGCGACAATGAGCCGAATCGGACCTTTCTCGGAGAATTCTATTGGGTGCCGGAAGACAACGCGTGGGACTGGCACCGGGCCAACGGCTTGGCGCCCGCCAATGGAGGCTATGCCCTTTCGGCGTCGATCGATAAGACTGTCTGCCACGATAGCGTGCTGAAGACGACCTTCCCTTACTCGGCCGAGGTCAACTTGCCGCAGGGGACGATCGTGAGCGGATGCTGCCGCAAGTTGAAGCCGGGCGAAGCGCCGGTGGGCAGACACGGAGTCCCGGCGCAACAGGTCGCGCCAACCGGTTCGCAGCCAGCGTCGCAATCGCCGCAGCCACCGGCGTCGCATTAAGGCAAGCTTACTGCCCCTCTCGCGACAGCATGATTACTGCGTGTTCTTTGTAGGTGGAGCGCGCGTATTCGCGATAGCCGAACTTTTCGGCCACGCGAATGGAGGCGAGATTTTCCGGCTGGATGAGGCAGACTGTCTTGGTCGCACCGAAGTGTTCGTCTCCCCAGGCGATTACCGCGCGAACTCCTTCCGTCGCGTAACCCTTGCCGTGAAAGCGCGAAACCAGCACCCAGCCGATCTCCGGCATGCCATCAAGCGAAGGCTCGATGATGCGCTTGAAGTCGGCGAATCCGATTTCGCCCACAAACTCGCCTGAGGCTTTCTCTTCCAGCGCCCAAAAGCCGAAGCCCAGCATCGCCCAGTGCCCGATATAGCGCAGCAGCCGCGCCCAAACTTCTTCGGGGGTTTGCGGCTTGCCGGTGGTGTGGCGGATGACGATAGGATCGGACCACATCTCGGCAGAGGCGGCGAAATCGTCGAGGCGATGCGCGCGCAGACGGAGGCGCTCAGTTTCGAGGATGGGAACTTCACGGCGGGATAATGGTTTGTTGCATGGATGACCGGTATACGTCTCGCCGGTGCGCAACCCGCGTGACGCTGACCAACCTGGCGGCATCGTCAATGATGTACACGACGCGCCAGTCCCCTACTCGGATACGCCACTGGTCTTTCTAGCCCTTCAGTTTCTTACATCCGGCGGGCTTGGGATCGTGGCGCAGCAACTGCATCTTGCGAACGATACGGCCCAGCAGTTGTCGGGCAGAGATTAAGTTCTTATGTGCTGAAGGTTGACCTCGACGAGATATCAGCCACGAGGCTACGAGCTTACGAGGCGGCCTGACGGTTCAGCGGTATGCCCGTTCCTGGCCGCGAGCCGAAGGCAGTTAGAAATGTATGCCCGTGTCCTGCATTCGAGCTCGAAGCACTTACGGACTTTGGTGGTAACAAACTGAACTCGGTCATGGAGTTATTGTCATTCAATCGGAGCTTTCAAAGCTCCGAAAAGAAAAAGACCCGCAGCGCTCGGCGCCGACGGGTCTTTTCCGGTTAGCTGTTGGAATTGGCCTGAGGCTGTCCACTCCACGTGGCCCCAGCGGCAGACACCAAACCAGCTGTCTTGCGAGGATTTAGAGCGGAAGCCCTAAGCCTCAGCCACCTCACTTGGGATACTACAATGACTGTCAGATATCATATTTTGGATCACCCTCCTTTCCAGTGTCCCTAGAAAATAACACCGCTCCTGGTTGCCGTCAAATTGAGAGTTGATGAATGTGCCTTGCCGGTAACGGTGGTTATTGCGACGGACCAGCGGTCACGGAGTCAACGTGAATCTTGTTCTTTTCCGGATCGAACTGGAACTTGATCGATACCGACTGGTTGTCGTAGCTCTTGAGCTTACCGGGGTTTTCGACGAGATAGGTCGTATCGCCGCTGGTGAAATTCTGCCCCGCATTGGTGACTGTGCCTGACATCATGTGATGCGGCGCAGTGTCTGCTCCCACCACGTCGTCCTGGGATGACTGGTTCATTTCCTGCTGCTTTAGCTTCTGGTTGTCCTGCTGCCCGCTGTCCTGGGCAAAGGCCATCGCCGGAACGGACAAAGCCAGGGCGAGGATAGCCATCGTAATTTTGTTCATGTCCCCCTCCTAAAAAGACTGACGCGGTTTGTCTCTTCACGTGTCTGCATAATGATGGGACGCCAATTTCGCCGGTGGGGTTTGCTCGCGGGGCCGCGGAAACGGCATTCGAGCAGGAATCATCCGTTTGCAGTTATGCGTAATCGAATGCGATAGCCGATTCGTGTTGGGATGAAGCAGGTGTCGTGCCTACGGCACTCGGGTGTTCTTATTATGCGCTGACCAGCCGTGAACGGCTGTGCCAATGTGCCAAGCCTCCGAGCCTGGTGCGAACCACAAAAGTGGATGGACAGATCGCCGGCGGAGCGCAGGGGGGGGTGGCAATTAGAGCTATATCCACGCGTTACCCCGGCGGAAGCCTCGGGCCAGGCGCGCGGTGAGCACGATACCTCCGGCCAGCAGGCCTGCGCCGATAGCAATCTTCTTGAGGAGTTGCCCATTGCAAGCGGCTTGCTTTCTGGCGCCGCGAATATGCTCGGGACGAACGCCCAGGCCGACAACGCGCGCCATCACGTGCTGGACGCCGGGAATGTTTACCGCGACTTTCAGCTGCCATGGCGCCTTCGCCGGACCCGGATTGCGGAAGACGGTTTGCAATCCCTTGTGCGCATTCACCTGGAGAAACTGAGTTACGCGAGCGGGAAATTCGCGGCGCTGCTGCACTGAGGCCAGCAGCGCTTCGGTGACACGGCCCTGGCGCAGCGCATCGGCCAGCAGGTTCGCGGTGGCGACCGCATCCTGGATGGCGAGGTTGATCCCAACACCGAAGACGGGTGACATGGCGTGGGCGGCGTCGCCAATGCACAGCAGGCCCGGCCGGTGCCACTGCCGCAGGCGGTTGATCTGCACCGACAGCAGCTTGACCTGCTCCCAATCGCGCAGCTCCTCAACTCGATCGCCGAGATACGGCGCGATGCGGCGCAATCTCTGCTGGAACTGATCGAGTCCATGCTGCTTGATCTCGTCGAATGAACCCTTGCGAATGACGAAGCCCGCCTGAAAGTAATCGCCACGAGGGATAAGGATCAGCACGCTGGCGTAATTGATGTTGCCGAGAAGCTGTTCGGGGTCGTTGCCCGTGCGGCTGATGCGAAACCAGAGGACATCGATGGGAACACCGAACTCCTGCACCGCAAACTTCGCCGCCTGGCGCGTGCGGGACTGGCGGCCATCGCAACCCACGACCAGATCGGCGCGAATCTCCGCCGTTCCATCGGGAGTTTTCGCTGTCACGCCGCGGATGCGCCCGCCTTCCTCGATGAGGCCGACGGCTTCATGGTTCATGCGCAGACGGAAGCTGGGAAACTCCTTTGCCTTTCCGGTGAGGAAGTCGAGGAAGTCCCACTGCGGCATCAGAGCGATGAACTTGCAGTGCGTCGGCAACGAACTGGTTACGGCCGCGGTGAAAGGATAGTCTCCGTAAATTCCACCCGCCGATGTCAGCTCCTGGTGCGGCACTTTGAGGAAATCGTCCAAGATGCCAAGTTCGTACATCACTTCGAGGGTGGAAGGATGGACCGTGTCGCCGCGGAAGTCGCGGAAGAAGTCGTTATGTTTCTCCAGCACCGTGACGGCAACGCCGGCGCGCGCCAGCAGGTAGCCCAACATGATGCCGGCAGGTCCGCCGCCAACAACGCAACAAGTGGTTTCGAGGGTTCGGTTCGGCATGAGAGGATTCCCTCCGGTGAACAGCACCGCTGATTACCAGATTACTGGATTGGATGGGCGCGGGCTACAAGCGGACTGAAACGGAATTGCAGTGCGCGGGCTGGCTTTCGTGCTGTAGCCCTTTCCGCAAGCACCGAGGTTAGGTCACGGCCTTGAATACGGTAACGCCCAAAAGGAACGTCACCAGGACGCCAAGAAGAAAGATGCCGAAAAGAATCTTGGCAATTACGGCGAAGCCTGCGGCAATCCCGGTGAAACCGAGGACCCCGAAGACCACAGCCAGCAGTGCGCAAATCAGTGTCCATTTAAGCATGTATGGGTAGATGCCAATTTGCGGAGCAGGGTTGTGACATGGCGAGAAGACGCGAAGAGCAGCCGGGGGGGTGTTGTGCGATGTGGAAAGCAGATTCCCTCGCGCCTACGCCGGACTCGTGAAGACAATATCGACTAGATAACGTTGCTGCGGCGATGGGCTGCTATTAGGTCTGCGCCGCTTTTTACTTGACCGCCGTTGTGCGGCAGAGCGTGCAACAGCTCACGCACGCTGCGCTTGAGGATGGGATGGCGGACGTCGGCGGCGATCTCGGCGAGCGGCTCCAGGACGAAGCGCCGCTGATGCATGGCGGGATGCGGCACGTCGAGCTGCGGCGCGCGGATGACGGAGTTGCCGAAGAGCAGAATGTCGATGTCGATGGTGCGCGGGCCTTTGGGCAGATTGCGGCGGCGTCCCATTTGCTGCTCGATGGCGAGCATTTTGGAGAGAAAGAGTTTGGGCATCAGCTCGGTGCGCAGGGCCACGGCACAGTTCAGGAACCAGGGCTGCGCGGCGAAGTCCACAGGCTCAGTCTCATAGAAAGACGAGACGGCGAGCACCGTGCCCAGTTGGCCGAGCTTCTCGATGGCGGCGCGGAGATTGCTCTCACGGTCGCCGAGGTTGGAGCCCAGGGAGAGATAGACGGTCTTCTCCACGGATTTATCTTAGCCGGAGAAGAGCTGCGCGGAAGTGGCACGGCGGATTCCCCGGCAAGGGCAGGTAATGAGATGATGAGATGGCTGTGACGCGAGCTCGTCCACGGCATCGCGTACCAAAAATGCGTTTGCAGCCGGCACGGTATGGACGACGGCAGAGGCGATCGTACCGATCTACTCCCACCCAACCCAAATCTCGCAGGCCCCCCGCTCCTGAAAACCAATCCTGGCGAGACTCCGTTCGGGAGCAGGAGAAACCATTTGAGACGATTCGCCACGATCATCGCGGTCTTGCTGGCCGCCTCGGCGCTGGGAAATTGCAAGAGCACCAAGCTGGTGGCCAGCGTGAAGAGTCCCACCTATGCCGGGCAGCGCTTCCAGCGAGTGCTGGTCATCGGCATGAGCGACAACCCGGCCATTCGTTCCGACTTCGAAGACGCCATGGCCAACGCGCTCAGGCTCAAGGGCGTTCACGCCATCCCGGGCCATAACATCCTGCTGCGGCCCAAGTCGGCGCAGATGATTCCCGACTACTTGAGGGAGCAGATCAAGGAGCACAACATCGACGCCGTCATCACCTCGCGGCTGGTGGGCGTAAAGAGCGAAGTCACCTATATCCCCGGACAGGCTTATACCCTTCCTTATCCCTACTACAACTCATTCTATGGCTACTACGGCGCAGTCTACCCGCGAGTCTATGCTCCCGATTATCTTCGCGAGGACAAGACCGTTCGCGTCGAAACGAATCTATACGGCACCTCGACGCCGGAAGGGGAATTTGTGTGGACGGGCATCAGCGAGACCTTCAATCCCAATCCCGAGAAAGTGGACAAGGCCATCAATGCGGTGGTCAAGGTGGTGGTTCAGGATCTGCAGAAAGAGGGGATCTTCTAAGTGACGAGCACGGCGGGCCCATACTGCATCGCTTAAAGCCGGGGGCCCCGAATTTGGCGCTTTCCAGACCCGGGACTTTCTCGGAGTCGCAGCTGGGGGCACCGGCACGACTGAAGGTCGTGCCCTCACACAAAGCGATTTACGGAATGGTTTGTCAGTCGGCGACGGCGAGATGCTCTTCGGGCCAATCCGCAACTGCGGCTTCGCTGAGGGTGATCTCCTCGGCGTAGCTTTGGTCGCGCAGGATGCGGGAGACGATGGCGGTGTGCAGCGCGTGTCCGGCGCGGTCAGCCTTGACGTAGCCCAGAATGCGCTTGCCGAAGAGTGCGAGGTCCCCGATGAGGTCGAGGACTTTGTGGCGGACGAACTCGTCGGGGAAGCGCAGCGGCGGGTTGTCGATGCCGTCGCGCGTCAGCACAACGCAGTTGTCGCGCGAGGCGCCGCGGATGAGGCCCATGTTCAGCATGGCGCGCTGCTGCTCGAGGAAGCCGAAGGTGCGCGCGGCCGCGATATGTTCCACGTAGCTGCCGTTGGACAGCTCGACCTGGAAGCCTCGCTGCCGATCAGGGGATGGGAAAATCGATGGCGTAGCTGACCCAGTAACGCTCAGCCGGATAGACGCCGATGAATTTCTCGCCCTCGTGCAGTTCGTAGGGCCGCAGGATCTTGAGGTACGCGCTTTCGGCGTTGCTGCCGCAGGCCGGCTTGGTGATCATCTCGATGAACGGCTGCGCGCTGCCGTCCAGGATGGGGACTTCGAGGTTGTCGAGCTCGACGATGGCGTTGTCCACGCCCATGCCGATGAAAGCCGACAGCAGGTGTTCGGTGGTGGAGATGAAGACGCCCTTCTTCATCAAGCTGGTGGCGTAGCTGACTTTGGCAACATTGCGGCTGAGGCTCGACCTCGTAGCCGTCGAGATCGACGCGACGGAAGACGATGCCGGTGCCGGCTGGCGCGGGTAATAACCGCAGGCGAACCGGGGCCCCGCTATGGAGACCGATGCCGTTGCATTTGTGGGTGCGAATTGTACGTTGGTAGATCAATAAGGAAACGAACAGCAGCGTATGTAACAGATTACAGGATGGAGACAGGCCCCGTTGTTGTATTTTCGCCACAATCATGGCGTGTGCGGCCTCACCCGCCCGTCTACCCTGCTGCTGGCGGAGGCGCGGAAGGTGTTGTTTGTTCAGGTGCATCCCCGCCGTTTCGGGCGTCATGAACTTGTTCAGGAGGTCGAACCAGAACGGCGCGCCCAGCGAAACCGCCACGATGCTCAAGAGCCAGCCCAGAATGTGGTCGGCCCACTGGCCCCTGGTGGCAGGCACAGACTGGGGCTCCATCCCACGACTTGTCCGGGCTCGTCCAACTCACCTTGTGTTGCCGGCTGGTTCGGGGCGGAAGCGGCATTTCCACTGTTCCGGCGGGGTCGCAGCCTGCGCGCGACTCTTGGCCTGCTCCACCAGTTCGGCCCGCAGCGTGGAATCTGTTCACAGCGTTCTTGCGATTTGCAGCGTATCGGCATTGGCGCCAAGCACCAGGACGGCAGCGATGACGACCGTCCATATCTGTGTGGTGCGTTTGTACCAACCGGAAACGCGATCGATGGTGTCGTTGAACCAGGCTTCGATGTCTTTCTGCGCTTGGCTGAGATCGTTCTTGGAGGTTTGAATCACCGCCAGCAGCGTGGTCTTTACGTCACCCGCCGGAAGATTGTTGATGCCGTTCTCGAGATCGGCGAAGGTGATCACCCCGGGCTTCTGCGGCGTCGCAATGTCCATCACCGCAGTGGCAAAGGTGCGCGCGGAAAGGTACGCCGGAAGCTCCGTCTTGCGCGGCCCGGACATGCCGGCAATCAGCGGATGGGCATAGAACTGTTGCAGGAACCAATTTCGGTCCGGCGAGTCCTCCGTCCCTCCCTGCTGGTCCAGCAACTGCACGATAGCGCGCTTCAAAGTGGTGCACCGTGTTTTGAAGATACCCGCGATCCACTCATTCAGCGTGGTGCAGATGATGGCCAGCAGCAGGTAGACAAAGATGAGGCCAATCAAGACCTCCAGAGTGCTGGATCCAAGCAGTCCATTGCCCATGTCGGTGCCTCTTCTGGCTGGCTAGGTGCGGGAGAAATCGCTATCGTCGGGAAGAAATGTTCTTGCCGATTAACCCGATCGCCCACGCTGTATCTCCGCTGGCGCTTGGGCATGGACGAAACTCGGGCGTCGAGCCTTCCCGGCCCGACGCCCACCTAACCTTGAAGTTGGGAACGATGCGCACGATATTACTCCGGCGGAAGTGATTGTAAGAACAATCCTGCGCCCCCCGAGTGCTATATTCGCCACGTGGGCTCGCCGGCCGGCAACTCGCTGAAGACTGGGCCTCCGTTCTGGAAATTGGACCGCGAGGCCCGACGATTTTTCCTCCTGCTTACCCTCGCCGCCTTTGCCTTGCGGCTGGTCTTCTACTTCAAGTTCCCGCACGTCACCGGCGATTCGCTGATCTACGGCGACATCGCCAAGAACTGGCTCAACCGCGGCATCTTCGGCCTCTCTCACTCCGATGGAGTACGGCCTACCTTGATCCGCCTGCCGGGATATCCGGCGTTCCTCGCCGCATGTTTCGCGCTCTTTGGCCGCGAACATTACAATGCCGTGATTTTGGTTCAGATCGTCATCGACGTCGCGACCTGCTTCTTCATCGCCGACCTGGCGCGGCGAACCGTATCCGAAGCAGCGGCACGCTTCGCGTTCCTGTTGGCCGCGCTGTGCCCCTTCACCGCCAATTATACGGTCGCGCCTCTGACTGAGACGCTGAGCATCTTCTTCGTCGCGGCCGTGCTGGACGCCGCAGCCGCAGGCTTCAACGCGTCGGAGCAGGGTCGCGATGCGTGGCCGGCTTGGATCTGGTGCGGCGTCGCGATCGCAACCAGCATCTTGCTGCGCCCCGATGGCGGCATTCTGCTGATCGCCCTCGGGCTCTATCTGCTTTTCCGCTTGGCGCGACGGCCACTGGAGCGCGCTCGCCTCTTCTGGGTAGGAGTGCTGGTATTGGCGATCTCGCTGGCGCCGCTTGTTCCCTGGGCGGTTCGCAATTGGCGCGACTTCCATCGCTTCCAGCCGCTGAGCGCAGTCGGCCAGCGATCCCGATGAGTTTTCTCCTGACGGCTTTGACAAGTGGGTGCGCGCTGGGCGGCCGACTATGTCTCCACCGAAGAGGTCTACTGGCAGGTTCCAGACGACAAGGTTGACCTCGGCGTGCTGCCGTTGCGCGCCTTTGACAGCCCTGCGGAACGCGAGAAGACGCAGGCAATCTTCGACGTCTATGCCAGAACGCTGGTGATCAATCCAGAGCTGAACTCCCAGCTAACCGCGTTGGCCAACGAGCGCATCCGCCGCGACCCACTGCGCTATTACGTTTGGCTGCCGGCGTTGCGCGTTGCCGACATGTGGTTGCGTCCCCGAACTGAGATGCTTCCGCTAGATTCGCGCTGGTGGGACTACGCCGGCGACACCCAATCCTCAGTGATCGCCACGCTGTGGGGGGTGCTGAACTTGCTGTTTGTCTTCGCAGCCGTTATGGGCGCAGTGCGCGCCCGCGCCCGCGATATCTCGGGATGATGTTGCTGTTCGTGCTGCTGCGCTCGGCCTTTCTCGCCACCCTTCCCAATCCCGAGCCGCGCTACACGCTGGAGTGTTATCCCGTGGTGCTGTTGCTGGGCGGGGCCTGGATCTGGGGTGGCTCTTGTGAAGTAAGCCTGACCCGAGGCTCTGTGTTAGTATGGCTTTCGGAACCATGACTAGCGAAGTCACTCGCGCGGCATCCGGTCCAACCACCGCGTTGATCTACGACGACTGGTATCCGGCGATACGCGCCTCGCAGATTTCCGGCAAGCAAATGGCGAAAGCCATGCTGCTGGGAATTCCGCTGGTCTTGGGCCGCACCGCCGGCGGCAGCTACTTCGCCATGCGCGACTCCTGCCCACATCGCGGCATTCCGCTTTCCTATGGATGGTTCGACGGCAAGCGGGTGACCTGCAAATATCACGGCTGGGCATTCGAGCCGGTTTCCGGACAGTGCCAGCAGATACCCTCGCTCACTCGCGCGATAAGCTCGATCCCTGCCAAATCTACGCGAACGCGTTTCCCTGCGAAGAGCGCGATGGACACGTCTGGGTCTATGTCCCACAGAGTGGGAGAGGAAATTAACCCGCCCTAGCCCAACAGAAGGGCTGGAACGGGGCACCCGAGACGTCTCGCATTTCCGTCCGTTCCCGAAGTACCGAAATTCAGCCAGCGCTTTCGCTCGGCATATCTCACGGCGGATCTGCCCTGCAATATCGATCACGGCATCATCGGGTTGATGGATCCAGCGCATGGGCCGTTCGTACATCAGGCTTGGTGGTGGCGGTCGCAGGCCAGCATCCACGAAAAGGAAAAACATTTCGAACCGATCGAGGACGGCTTTCGCATGACCGCCCATCAGCCCTCCGCCAACAGCGCGCCTTACAAGCTGCTCGGCGTCTATGGTCAGCCGATTACCACGACAATCGATTTCGTCCTACCCAACCGGCGATATGAGATCATCCGCTCCGGCGAAAAGTGGTTTGCCAGCCTCACCACGGTGACGCCCACCATCGAGAACCACTGCCGTATCGACGTCTGTGCAGCGTGGAATGTTTTCCTCAACGTGCCGTTTCTTACCAGCATTGCGAAATTTTTCGGGCGCCGCTTCGTTGGTCAGGACCAGCTCACGATGGTCCAGCAGGCCGAAGGCCTGAAGTACAACCCCAGCCTGATGCTGATCGACGATGCCGACCGTCCCGCCAAGTGGTATTTCGCGCTGAAGCAGGCGCGGCTGGAATCGCAGGCCTCCGGCGAGCCCATGCGCCATCCCATGGACGGCCCAGTCACGCTGCATTGGAGAAGCTGAGGGTAAAGCGGCGCTTTCGACTGCGCTCAGCGTAGGTGGAGTTGTGGACGTGAATCAGGTTTGTAACAGGGCAAGACTTTAGTCGTGCCGGTAAGCCGTTTATTCTGTCATCCCGAGTGGCCTTCAGGCCGCGAGGGACCTGCTGTTCCTGCTTTTCAGCAGCCTGTTCAGTCGTGCCGATGGGAAGCAAGAAAGAATTCGATGCCGAACCCGATTCACCTTTCCTGGAAACTCCGTTCCCGCCTCCGCATCTTCGCCGTTGCTCTGCTGCTAGGCGCAGCCGTCGGCATCTTCGTCCTCTATCCCACCAACGAGTTCGTCTATTACTACGAGTATCGTCCGGGAAACTCGACTGCTGCCGACTTTACTGTGACCCAGACTCCAGCGCTCTATGAAAGGCCAGACGCCGGAGAAGACCACGTTCTATGCCATCGTCGGCATGGTCCTCAGCGTGTGCGGAGCAGGATTGTACTCCAGCATGCAGCGCCGTTCGCAGCGGATCGAGCAGCTAAGCGCCGCCCTCGAGAGTGACCTGCAAACTTTCATCGCGCAAGGCGAGAGCGCGCAGTTGGAATTCAAGTCGTCGTTTCGGTGGGACCTGCGCGAGAGCAAAGTCAATCGCGCGTTGGAAGCGGTTGTGCTGAAGACTCTCGCCGGCTACATGAACGGCGACGGTGGGACCCTGCTCATCGGCGTGGCTGATGACGGCGCCATCGTCGGCCTCGATCACGACTACAAGACCCTGAAGAAACAAGACCGCGACGGCTTCGAGCAGGCATTGATGACCGCGATCGCAACCAAGCTTGGCGCCGACGCGTGCCATCAGGTGCAGATCGTCTTCCCTACCGTCGACAACGAGGAAGTGTGCCGCGTCATGGTCGCTCCTACGCCGCGGCCGGTTTACCTCAAGGAAGGTGACGCTCCCAAGCTGTACGTCCGCGCCGGCGTGCTCACCCGCGAACTCAACGTGCAGGAGGCCGTCGATTACACCTCGGCGCGTTGGCCCAAGTGAGCCGCGGGCGCGCGATCGGGATCATTTCACCGGATTTTCATGGCTCCGCGAGTTGCGGCGGGCGCTCGCAATGTGCGACAGTGTGGATTCGCGGCGGCGTCCGCGGAAGGTAGTCATCCCGTCAGAGCAGCACGTTTGTGCAACGTAGGTATTGCACTTGAGGACTTGTAACTGGAATGGCCAAGAAGGTTAAAACGAAATCGTTTGAACAAGCTGTCGCCTGGTTTCGCGACCACGGCTTCGACGTGCTGGAAGCCCCCGGCGCCAGCGGTCGTGTGTTTCTCAAGAAATATCATTGTTCCGCGGCGATCGAGCGTGCCGACGACGGCAACGTAAAGATATTTGCCTACCCGGGTTATCTCATGAACGGCGAAATCTCCAAGCTGGTGGACCACGGTTACCAGAAAGTCTTGCAGACCAGCAAGGCCGTCTATCCCGCAACCGCCGACCACCTGAAGGCGTTGCACGATTTCTCCGAAGAGCTGAAGGAAGGCATCGGCAGTATCAGTCTCTACAATGAGAGTCTGGGCACCGTCAGCGCAACCTATGTGTACGATCGCGTGCGCGATCGCGACCTGCCGCAAGCCGAACGTCCCCAGCGTCCCTGGAAGCAGCCGCCCACCGTCAAGCGCCCCGCGTAGATCTTAGACCTGCTGCGAAAAGCCGCGATGTCTTCCGGCGTTGCCGGGTTGTAAGCTGCCTCCGACAAATACTTTCTCCTCGCCTGCAAACCCGCATTGAGGATTCTCTATCCAACTAACTAGGACGGATTTGAGTCCGTCCGCCGGGTATCCAGGGAGGAACAAATAAAGTTTATGAAGCGAATTGGAATTTTGTTGGTTGCGCTGCTGTTCAGCGGATTCACGGCTTTTGCGCAGAGCAGTTCAAGTGCGTCAACCAGCACCAGCGGAACAGATGCCACCACCACTCAGCAACAGCAACGTAACGCTGCCGTGAGCGACGAAAACGCAGCCCAGCAGGCAAAGGAAAACGGAAAGAACGCCGGCACTAAAGCAGCCGAAGAGCACGATAAGGCGCTCGCACGGCTTGATGACGCCGGCAAGATCCTGAATCAGCTAATCACCGCCCCTGACAACGGAATCCGCGGACGTACTTGACCAAGGCGAAGTGCGTTGCGGTAATTCCTTCGATGATTAAGGGTGGATTCATCTTCGGCGCAGAACACGGCCGTGGCGTTGCCACTTGCCGGACCGCCAACGGCTGGAGCGCGCCTGCGTTCTTCGTCGCCACCGGCGGCAATTGGGGAGCGCAGATCGGCGCCAAGCCACTGACCTGGTCATGCTGATCATGAACGAGAACGGCATGAATCAGTTGCTCAGTTCCAAGTTCAAGATTGGCGGGAGGCCAGCGCCGCTGCCGGCCCTGTAGGACGCCGGCGCGCCACCAACTGGAAGATGAACGCGGAGATCCTGACCTATTCCCGCTCGCGCGGACTATTCGCCGGCGCACTCTGAACGGCGTCGTAGTCAAGGCGGATCAGGATGCCATGCGTGCCTACTAGGCGGTCCGACGAATTTCGTCCGGCGCTGACGGGACAGGCGAAGGACCTATGGGTAACAAGGATTCCTTGGCGCTTTAGCGCAGCCGTTCGCAAGCGCAGGCGGAGGCGACCGAGGAAAAAACAACTAAATCCGGAACCAGCGGTGGGCTCCGGCTCGCCGCTTTTTCTTTCGCGCCGACTCCGGTTCACTTGCGCCCGGAGGTTGGCATGAAATTGGCATCGCTGATTGTTCTGCTTGCTGCTACGTTCGCTTCGGCTCAGAATCAAAATTCTTCGGGCGCTGACGCAGCAATCCGCGCCGTGTTCAAGCTCAGGTGGAAGCGTGGAACCATCACGACCTGGAAGCTTCATGGCCGGCTATTGGAAGTCGCCGGATCTGACGTTCTTTTCCGGAGCCACCGAGACCCAGGGTTGGCAGCCGACGCTGGAGCGATACCAGCGCAACTATCAGGGCGGGACCCCCATGGGCAAGCTGTCGTTCAGCGACCTGCGCGTCGAGCCGCTCAGCTCCGATGCCGCTTTCGTGCGCGGCCAGTTCCACTGGTGATGCCCGACGGCAAGCAGCCCCACGGGTTGTTCACTCTGATCTTCCGCAAGTTTCCCGAGGGCTGGCGCATCGTCCATGACCATAGCGGCGAGAATCGAACGGCTAGACCGGCGCCGCCCCCGCCGCCTACATCGAGATCGCCATTGCCTTGTTCGTCCGGGTGTAGAATTCAATCGTCTCCTCACGGGATCACAATCCTTGTGACGAGACAACAGGCGGTATCCGCAGGCGGAACTGCACTGGAGGACATCGTGAGCATCACCACCGGCGACTTCCGCGCCAAAATCACTGCTTCCACTCTCCTCGAAAAGAAACAACGGCAGGAAATCATCACCTGCCTGACCGCCTACGACTATGCCAGCGCGCGCCTGGTCGACGAGGCCGGCATTGACATGGTCCTGGTCGGCGACTCGCTGGGCATGGTGATGCTGGGCTACGAGAACACGCTGCCGGTCACCATGCAGGAGATGCTGCATCACACGCGCGCCGTACGCCGCGGCGTGAAGCGCGCCTTCCTGGTCGCCGACATGCCGTTCGCTTCGTTTCACATCAGCCAGCGCGAGTCGCTGCACAACGCCGCGCGCTTCATTAAGGAAGCGGGCGCCGAGGCGGTGAAGATCGAAGGCGGCGAGAAGCGCGCGCGCCTGGTCGAGCGCATGGTCGACGCGGAAATCCCCGTCGTCGGCCACATCGGGCTGACGCCGCAATCGGTGCACGCCATGGGCGGCTACAAGGTGCAGGGCAAGACGCTGCAAGCGGTCGAGCAACTGATGCACGACGCGCTGGCGCTGGAGCGCGCCGGGGCCTGCTGCATCGTGCTGGAAGGCATTCCGCGCGAAGTGGCGGCCATGATCACGCGCGAGCTGGAGGTTCCCACCATCGGCATCGGCGCCGGTCCGGAGTGCGATGGCCAGGTGCTGGTCTTTCACGATCTGCTCGGTTTGACCTTCGCGCCGCCGGCGAAATTCGTTCGCCGCTACGCCGACGTGGGCTCGGTAATCACCAACGCGGTGCTGGCGTTCAAAGATGATGTGAAGTCGGGCGGCTATCCCTCCGAAGCCGAGTCGTATCATCTGCCCAAGGAGACGCTGTCCGCGCTCGAGACCATCGACCCAACGGCCGCAAAATCGTGGGTTGCTGGGGGCCCCGATTGCCGAACACAAGCGCGCCGTGCCAGTGTAGAGACATGCGGCTCGCGCGGCGACTGATATCTTGATTGTCGTTGGGACTGGCGTCGCTTTCGGGTCAGGCTCTGCTCCTGCTCATAAAGCGGCCGTTCCCTGGAAACAATACTGCCAGCCGAACGGGGGATTTTGCTTCCGATACCCGCCGCGTGGACGAAGTTGGCGACGTCTTCAACGGCAACGGCGTCGTGATCGCGCCTAGCAAAAGGGCGATCGCGCGCTATGGGACGCGATCACCTTGGCTATGGTCGCGCCGCTCCCGCAAGCGATGAAGAAGGCCCTGGGTAACGGCTCATCGAGCAGACAACGACCGCAATGCGCGAAGCCGGGCAGAATTCGAGACCCTGCAACGCCAGGAACTGACCGTCGATCACGATCCCGCACAGATGCTGAAGACGCGCTATCGCGAGAAGGCGACCGGGCGCGACTGGGTTGAAGAGATGGTCTTCATTCAGGGCGCGGAGAACGAGATCTACTCCGTAGCGCTCAAGTGCGCGCCGGAGGATTCGGCGCGGCTGGAGCCGGTGTTGAAGGGTGTGCTGGACAGCTGGACGCTGCCGCAACCCGAGCCGCCGGCAGCGGACGACGCTCCAGCTCCAACTGCGCCTCCGGTAAAGCCGCCACTGCACTAGATTTTGGTTCCGTAGCGCAAGAGTTTGTCTGAGAACCAACTTTTGTCGTCAGCGGTGGAGTGCGTGACCTACGAAAATAGAACCCCGCAGGGGTGGTGTCGCAGTTAGCCCAGGACGGAGCGAAGCGCAGTCCTGGGTAGGGCGGGAAAATACCTGAGTCCCGTAGGGACGGTACAGTTCTTACCGAAGGCAACCAAACCTTGAAGCGCATTCCCACCATCGCCGAAATGAAAGCAGCCTGCCGCCAGGCCACCCGCAGCGGCAAGACGCTGGGCTTCGTTCCCACCATGGGGGCTCTGCACGAAGGGCATCTGTCGCTCGTGCGCGCGGCCAAGGTGCGCTGCAACGTCACCGCAGTTTCCATCTTCGTCAATCCGCTGCAATTCGCTCCTACGGAAGATCTTGCCAAATATCCACGCCCTCTGGAACGCGATGCAGCCATGCTGGAGCAGCTTGGCGTCGACCTGCTTTTCCTGCCTACTCCCGACGAGATGTACCCACCCGGCGCGCAAACTCACGTGCTGGTCAACGAGTTGAGTAACAAGCTGGACGGCGCATCGCGTCCCGGACATTTCCGCGGCGTCGCGACTGTCGTTACCAAGTTGTTTGAGATTGTCCGACCCGACTGCGCGTTCTTTGGGCAAAAGGACGCGGCGCAGGTGGCCGTGCTCCGCAAGCTGGTCGACGATCTCGATATGGATGTGGAGATCATCGTTTGTCCCATCGTGCGCGAGAACGATGGACTGGCGATGAGCTCGCGCAACATCTACCTCACGCCGGAACAGCGTCAACAGTCGTTGGTGCTGCATCGTGCGCTGATGCGCGTGCAGATGCTGTCCGATCAAGGCGAACGTAACGCCGGAAAGCTGATTGAAGCTGGAAAAAAGATCGTCGCGGAAGAGCCGGCAGCGCGGCTGGACTACTTCGCCGTTGTCGATCCAAACACTCTCGATCCGGTCGTCGATGTCACGCGAGGCGCGCTGGTGGCTGTCGCCGCGTACTTTGGCGCGACGCGCCTGATCGACAACCTTGTGCTGGCTTCGTCCTGGGGACTAACATCCCCGATGTGCCGCCCCTGAAGGGGCTCAATAGTAATAATGAGGCCTACCCAGGACTCCGCTGCGCTCCGTCCTGGGCTATCATGTCGCCGTCCCGCGTTGCGGGACTCGATTTGCGGTATATCGAACTTAGCCGCGTCACCACGCATTCAGAGACCCCCAATCCAAACAAAAAGGGCCGAAGCATTTTGCTCCGGCCCCCTCGATCCACGATTCACGAACGACGATCCAACCACTTACTTGGTGATCTTCTCGCCAATCGACTTCGCTTGGGTAAACAGCAACAAATAATCCGGGCCGCCCGCCTTCGAGTCGGTGCCCGACATATTGAAGCCGCCGAAGGGATGCGCGCCCACCATCGCGCCGGTGCATTTGCGATTGATGTACAGGTTGCCCACGTGGAACTGCTGCTTGGCCGCGCTCGATCTTGTCGTGCGATGTTGGTATAGACCGCGCCGGTCAGGCCGAACTCGGTGTTGTTGGCGATCTGCAAGCGCGTCCTCGAAGCTGCGCGACTTGATCACCGCCAGCACCGGCCCGAAAATCTCCTCCTGCGAGATGCGTCGCCATCGGATCGACATCGGCAATCACCGTGGGCTGAATGAAGTAGCCCTCAGTTCCAATCGCGCTCGCCGCCGGTAATCAGCCGGCCACCTTCCGCGACGCCTTTCTCGATGTAGCCCAGGATCGACTTCATCGACTTCTCGTTGACCACGGGGCCCATGTTCGGATTCAGCGCGGGGTCGCCGACGGTGATCTTTTCCACGCGCTGCTTCAGCTTGTTGCAGGAACTCATCGTAGATGCGCTCGTCGACGATGGCGCGCGAGCACGCGGAGCACTTCTGTCCGCTGAAGCCGAAAGCCGCACGCGCGACGCCCTCAACCGCTGCATCCAGATCGGCATCGGCATCCACCACGATCGAGTCCTTGCCGCCCATCTCCAGCACAGTGCGCTTGATCCAGATTTGTCCCGGCTGCTGCACCGCCGCGCGCTGGTTGATGTGGAGGCCCACTTCCTTCGATCCGGTGAACGCGATGTAGCGCGTCTTGGGATGCTCGACGATGGCATTGCCGAAGCTGCTGCCGTGGCCGGGACAGAAGTTGACAACGCCGTCCGGCAGACCGGCTTCTTCCAGAATCTCGAAAAACTTTGCGGCGATGGTCGGCGAGTCGCCCGACGGCTTCAGCACAACCGTGTTGCCGCACACGATGGACGCCAGCGTCATGCCGCCCATAATCGCGCCCGGGAAATTCCACGGCGGAATCACCGCGCCCACACCCAGCGGGATATAGCGCAGCCAGTCGCGCTCGCCCGGCAACTGCACCGGAGTCTTGGCTTCCGCCAGCCGCAGCGCTTCCAGCGCGTAGAAGTCGCAGAAGTCGATCAGTTCCGCGATGTCGCCATCGGCCTCGGGCCAGTTCTTGCCAACCTCGAAGACCATCCATGCCATCAGCTCGAACTTGCGCTCGCGCAGCAGATGGCTCACGCGGAACAGCAAGCCGGTGCGCTCCTTCACGGTCGAGTATTTCCAGGTTTCGAAAGCCTTCAGCGCCGCCTGCATTGCGGGCTCAACTTCCGCGGCGCCGGCCGCCGAAAACCTTCCAACCACTTCCGTCGGTTTCGCCGGATTCAGCGACTGGGTCTTTTCGGCGGTCTTCACGCGGCGGCCGCCGATCACCAGGTCGTATTCCCGTCCAAGTTCGTTGCGGACCTTCTCGATGGCAACGCTCATGCGGCGCGTGTTCTCGGGATTGCGCCAGTCAATGGAGGGCTCGTTCGTGAATCCGGTTGGAATGCGGGCGTTATTGATGCTGGCGGCGATGCGGGTTCCTTCGCGCGCGGGAGTCATAGTGCTGGCCATAAGTGCGTCCTCTCAGGTAGGTCAAAATGGGATGACTTCTAATAGATGCCGGCCATTGCAGGGAGATGCGGTAGCCAGCCAGACCCCTTATTTTACGCCTTCCGCGACTTCCTGCGCCCGTCTCGAACGTCTCGGTAGTGTCCTAACACTATTAGGACACTACCAACGTCTCCCCGTTCGCCTCGCGCTTCCGCGGTGTGAGACGTTCCGCTCGTCCGCTGTTTTCCGCGCAGACATGGATTTGCGCCCAAGCCCGAGACTTCTGTCGCTCCCATGTATGAGCCGCCGAAAGACGTTGCCCCAGCGGAAGTCGGCGCGCTCATTAAGGACAGCGTTCATCCCGCGACAAGAACAATTTCTGAGATGAGTTCTAGTCAAAATGCCTAGGAAGCAACGCCGATGGTCCTCACAACCCGCAGCCGCACGACCAATCCACCTCTCGATCCGGTAACGTACCGTCAGTGACCAACTCGCCATTGCACTTCCGAATCTGAGTGTTAGGCTATCGAAGACCTTTGGCCGTCGGCCTTGTGCCGAGGTCTTCGCGTGAACGGTCTCATTTCATGCAATGGAATTTCAATGCCCTGCCCGCGGTAATCGCTCTCACCGTCCTGGTAACGGTCTTTGCCGCGATACGCCGCCAGCCAACCAAGGAGCGCGTTAATCTTTGGCTGACGGGATGGGCCTTTATCTTGCTGGACGCGGTGGTGGAATTCGCCCATTCCAGCGGTGTCCGGATAGTCCAGGTGGAGCATGCGATTGGGCTCTGCGCTATGTTGATGGCCAGCGTTGCTTTCGTGGTCTCCGTCGCGCCGCAGGCAACCACGTGGCGGCGCCAGTTGGTGATTTCCCTGGTGCTCGGCCTTCCGGCACTCGCCTACAGCAATGCCATCCTGTGGGGCATGAACGCCAACCAGTTCTACTACGCAGTGGTGGTGCTGGGACTGCTTGCGGTATTGCGGATGCTGTGGAGCTGGTATCAGGAGATCACGCCGTACGTTATGTGTATCGGCTTGTCGCTGCTCGCGCTGGCCGCGCTGGTGTGGTGGAGCATTGCTGCCGGTCATCCAGATTACGGAATTCTCCTTATGCTTGCCAGCCTCAATTTTTTTGCCGGCGGCCTCTACTGGTACCGCTTCCGCCGGCCCTCCGCCGGAGTTCTGTCGACGGTCTTCGGATTCGTCGCCTGGGGATTTACTTTTCCCGCTCTCATCCTGCTGGCAACATTCGCTCCCTCGGTCCGCATTGAATCCGAGACCTGGAACATTCCGAAATATCTGGTGGCCGTGGGCATGATTGTCACCCTGCTGGAAGATCAAATCCAGGCCAGCGAGCATCTCGCCTACCACGACGAGCTCACGGGATTGCCCAATCGGCGATTGCTGCAGGATCGGCTGCTCCAGGCGCTTACCCGTGCTGACCGCACTGGCTGCCACGTGGCCGTCCTCCTGCTCGATCTTGACGACTTCAAGGAAATCAACGACACCTTCGGACACCGTATCGGCGATGCCGTGTTACAAGCGGTAGTGGCCCGGCTCTCCAGCCGCATGCGCGCCTCCGATACCCTGGCACGTAGCGGAGGCGACGAGTTCACCATCGTCAGCGAAATTGCCACCGCTGAGGGGGCACAATCGCTGGCCTCGGCCATGGAGTCGGCCTTGGTTCTGCCTCTTAGCGTCGAAGGCGAACTGATCCGGACAGGGGTAAGTGTTGGCTACGCCCTCTATCCGGAGGACGGCGCCGACCCCACGGAGCTCTGTGCCGCCGCCGATAAGGCCATGTACGCTGCCAAGCGCGGCCTGCGCTCGCAATGATCGCTCCGCAGAAAAGCCGCTGGGATGTCTCTCAGTCGTCACTACTCACCTAAATTTGTGGCGTTAAGATCGATTCATGAAGAAACTCCGGGTAGGCGTCCTGTTTGGCGGGCGCAGCGGCGAGCATGAAGTCTCACTGCTGTCGGCAGCCTCGGTCCTGAACGCAATCGATAAGAGCAAATACGAAGTGGTGCCCATCGGCATCACCAAGCAAGGCCGCTGGGTAACTGCCGCACATGCCGAACGCCTGCTGCAAGGCAAGCCTGCCGATGCTCCTGAGCCGAAGCACCTGCGCGCCGGCGATCCCGACGCTACCGAATCCGCAGCCGTGCTGGCGCGGGGCGAAGGCGTCGTGGTACCGCCCATGCCGGGAGAAAATCATTCTGCGCTGGTGCCTTTCGAAACCGACGCTCATCAGCTTCGTGCCGGCTTCAATCCTGTGGACGTGGACGTCATCTTTCCGGTACTGCATGGCACCTTCGGCGAGGATGGCACTATTCAGGGCTTGCTGGAATTGGCTGACATTGCGTACGTGGGCGCGGGCGTGTTGGGCTCCGCCGCCGGCATGGACAAAGATGTCATGAAGCGTCTCTTCCGCGATGCCGGATTGCCCATCGTGAAGCACGTCACCGTTCTGCGCAGCGCCTGGCGCCAGCAGCCAAAGAAAGTCCGCAAACAGATTGAAAGCGCGCTCAAGTATCCGGTGTTCGTGAAGCCGGCAAACCTGGGATCATCGGTCGGGATTAGCAAAGTTCACGATTCCAGCGAGCTCGCCGCCGCCATGGACGAGGCCGCGCGCTTCGATCGCAAGCTGGTGATTGAAGAAGGTGTCGGCGGCAAGAAGGGTAAGGCGCGCGAGATCGAGTGCTCAGTGCTGGGCAACGATACGCCCATCGCCTCGGTCGCCGGCGAGATCGTGCCCATCAAAGAGTTCTACGATTACAGCGCTAAGTACCTGGTAGAAGGCTCGGAGTCGATCATCCCGGGGAAAATCGGCCAGGCCAAGCAGAAGGAAGTGCAGCGGCTCGCGGTAGCTGCCTTCCAGGCAGTGGACTGCGCCGGCATGGCGCGCGTCGACTTCCTGATGGATCCGCGCTCGAAGAAAATGTACGTCAACGAGATCAACACCATTCCCGGCTTCACTTCGATCAGCATGTATCCCAAGATGTGGGCGGCTACCGGCATCTCCTATCCCGAGCTTATGGATCGGCTGATTCAACTTGGCCTGGAGCGTCACGCGGAGAAAAAGCAGAACCAATACAGCCGGTGAGGGCGAGCCCTCGCCCGATCAAGATTCCCGTAAATTCCATTCGTTCAGTTGTCAAAGAACCCGTTCATCTGACTACCCCCAACTGTCCACTCCAGACGGTCGAGCACACCATGCCCAACCTATCACCGTAAAGCTTTGCAGCATCTTGTCAAATTACGAAAGTACATGTACCGATGGGTCTGCGACACTCGCCACTGTCCGCGGGCGAGCCGTTTACTCGTACGCCAGCGCATCAATCGGGTCCTTCTGCGCGGCCTTGATCGCCGGATACGATGCTCCCAGAAGCGAGCCGACCAGCGCAATAATCGCCGCCTTCACCAGCCAGGCGTAGGTAATCAGTACCGGCAGCGTCTGGAACTTCGCCTTCAGGCCCGCGCGTGCGCCGTAGCTGAACGCGATCCCCAGAATGACGCCGCCAATCGCGATCAGCAGCGTCTCCCGCAACACCGCGTTCACAATGTAGAGCTTGCTCGCCCCCAGCGATTTCAGGATGCCGATCTCCCGCGTGCGCTCCATCACCGCCGCGTACATTGCCTGGAAAATCACGATGAAACCGATGACCATGGCAATCCCAATCACGACATCGATTACCGTGTTGAGTCCGGGAATGCTGGCTGAGGTCATCAGGCTCAGATATTCCTTCAGCGAGTGCACGCCGTATTCCTGCATGCCCGGGATGCTTTTGATGGCTTTCACCACCTGGTCGGCATTGTTGGGATCGTCGAGCTTTACGTAGAAAATCGATGCCTTGCCGAGCGCGCCGATCAGGTCTTGCAGCGTGGCGATGGGAACGAACTCGCGCGCGCCTTTGCCGTGCTCCACGATGCCGCAGATGCGAAACGGATGATTGAGCGTTTCCAGAGTGTCGCCGACTTTGAGATGCTTGGCCCCGGCCTTCAGGTCGTCAATGATCATGTCGTACGGACCCTGAAACGGTCCGCCGGACACGTAGCGGAACCCGCTGCTCACGGCGTCAAACGATGGCAGATCGATGCCGTAAAGGACTTCGACCGCTCCCGCAGTCGTCACCTGCATTACCACCGGAGTCACGGCGGTGACGTGCGGCAACCGTCCTATCTTGCCGGCGATCTTCACTGAGACCGGTGCGCCGGTCACGCCCATAATCAGGGACGAGCCCGGGGGCTGCACCATAATGTCGGCGCCAATTCCCGCCTGCCGGCTGCTGCTGTCGTTCAGTATGCCCAGCATGATGCCGACAATCAGCAGAATAAGTGTGACCTCGACCGCTACCGCAACCACGCTGATGAGGGTGCGAAACGGCCGGTGCACAAGATTGGCGAAAATCATCCGATTCATCATGAGAAGCTCGATTGTATAAGATGCCCGCCCCAGGGAAGGCAGGATGATCACGACGCCAAGGTCAGCAAGCGTTGGGGGAATGCTTGCGATTCACCACGCGGACTTGCTCGCGCCAGTGTTCGTCCAACTGCACCAGCGTCCATTCCACTCGCGGCGAAAGATAGCGCAGCAGGACATCGGTGGTGGGGTGCACGTGCAGGGCGGGAGCTACCAGGTACAGCAATGGCGGGGCGCTGGAAAGATCGCGTCCGGCAAAATAGCCGTTGCGCGTGAACTCGCCGTGCTGCTGGTGCCAGCGCACTCGCGCCCAATAGTCCAGCCCTTGCAGCGGCAAATGGATGTCCTCGTTCGCCTTCAGTTCCAGGATGGCCAGCCGGCCATCCAGCGTGCACGTCAGCACATCCAGCATGGCGCGATCGACGGCCGCAAAGGCCGGCACCTGCGAATAGACAAAGCGGCCGTCGAGCCGCTCGTCGAGCCGCCGAACATCCCGCACAATGAGGCTTTCCAGCCAGCGCTCGGGCGCTACGCGATAGAACAGATTGGTATGGGAGCCGCCCGGGTGGCGCTCGTCGCAAATGCGCTGCACCAGCTCGCGGAATAAAGCTTCGCTGCCCTCGTCCAGCACCTGCTCGGCCGGACCAATGCCAAAGACGATCGATTCGCGATTGCGGAACGAGCCCGAAACCGGCGTAAGGCAGGCGCGCGCAAACTCCAGTCCATAAAGCCGGAAAACGATTTCTGACCCGGACTCAACCGTGATCTCGGCAGTCGGCGCCTGCGCGTGAATGCGGTCAAGGGAAGCTGCGAAGCGTTCCCGGGCCGCCGCCACGTCAACCGCACGCGTCAGCCGGGAGATGATGTTGCCGCTGTCGGCAACATCGATGGCATCGCACATCTCGGAGCGCTCGTCGACTTCGTAGAGTTGCCACTTCGCGGCCTCGCAATTGAGGTTGGCCGCGCGTTGCCGCACAACTTCCGATCCGCCCGGCGGCAGGAACAGCTTCAGCCCTTCCACCTGCGCTCGCCCGGCCCGTTGCCGCCGTTGGTAGTCCATCCAGAGAATGCCAAACGTCAGCGCCGCATCCACTGACGACTGCGTCTCCTCCGCATTGACCCCAAGAACAGCGAAAGCCGTTTGTCCGGCGCGCAGCACTCCCCGCGTGTAAAGCGGGCTCAGCGAATGCTCCAGATCGGGGTTACTGCTGAATTGTTCCAGATGGAATCCCGGATACTCGCGCCGCAGCACTCGCTCCAGAAGCGATTGGTAGCGCTCCCTCGCCGCGCGCTTGGAGCTTCCCGTACGCCAATCGCGATTGGCACAAATCTCCAGCAGGGTTGGTTGCGATTGTCCGAAGCGCAAAACCTGCAAGCGCAAAGTGCGGTCCCGGATTTCCGCATCCACTACGCGCCGCACCGCGTTGCGCTCCTCGGACCACATGTGCAGAACACACTTGCCTTCGCCGGAAACTGAGTATCGCGCGCTGCTGAAGTCAAACAGCACCTGGCCGTCCTCGCGAGCGACAGCTTGCGGCGCGCCCGCCAGAAACTGCTCTAGCATTCGAGTGAGCGATTCCGTAGAAATGGCTATCGTTGGCACGAATATATCCAAACTGAGTCTAGTGTCTTGAATCGGAGGTTCATTAAATGACTCCTGCGTTTGTGTCAGGGCACGCCTTCAGCCGTGCCGAACCGCAGCCCAGGAAAACTTGGCCTTTAGGCCCTGAAGTGAAAGTCGAAGGCCGTATTCAGTTCGTAAATGAATCTCTGACTCACTACACTAGCGCCCTTCCGGTGCCCGCCGCAGCCTCAGGAAGCACAGCACTGTGTGATAATTGAACCGTCCGGAATATGGCTGCGGATTCCAGCATTTTCTATTCCTTGCGAAAACGGTAAACGGTAGCAGTCGCGGCGTCTTTGCGCGTCGTTAGGCATCCAATAAGTGTGACTATGGATAAGAAGTTTTTCTTCGTTCGCTATGGGCTGGTGCAAGCTGATGTTGAGCGGTACCTGTCTGCGGCGCTTTCGGCTGGCGGCGATTTCGCCGACCTCTACTTTGAATATCAGACTTCCACCTCGGTTTCGCTCGACGAGAGCATGGTGAAGTCGGCCACCCAGGGCATTTCGGTCGGCTGCGGCGTTCGTGTGCTGTCGGGTGAACGCACTGGTTATGCCTACACCGACGATCTGTCGTCCGAGCGCATTCTGCACGCCGCCCGTACCGCGGCGCTCATTGCCAGCGGCCCGGCCAAGCAGCCGGTCGTCGGCTTGACCGACAAACCTGCCCACAATCTTTATCCGGTGCGATTGCCGTCGGAGGAAGCGGATGTGCTGGCCAAGGTCGACTTGGTGCAGCGTGCCGACAAGGCCGCGCGCGACTACGATCCGCGCATCCATGAAGTCCGCGTCAGCTATGCCGACGAGATGCGCACCATCCTGGTGATCGGCTCCGACGGCAGCTTCGCCGAAGACGCGCAGCCGCTGGCCCGCATGAGCGTCTTCTGCATTGCGAAGTCAGAGAGCGCCGGTTCGGCGCGCGGCAGCGCCGGCGGCGGCGGCCGTGTGTCCCTGGATTATTTCCACGGCGAAGCTTCGCCGGAGCATTTCGCCAAGGAAGCGGCGCGGCAGGCCATCATCCAGCTCGATGCGCGCGACGCGCCGGCGGGCGAGATGGAAGTCGTGCTCGGTCCCGGATGGCCGGGAATCCTGCTGCATGAGGCCATCGGTCACGGTCTGGAAGCCGACTTCAATCGCAAGAAGACATCGGCTTTTTCCGGGATGCTGGGACGGCGCGTGGCCAGCGACAAGTGCACCGTTGTCGACAACGGCACCATGCCCGGACGTCGCGGCTCGCTCAATGTCGATGACGAAGGCAATCCCACCGAAAACACCGTGCTGATCGAGAAAGGCATTCTCAAGGGATATCTTTCGGACAAGCTGTCGTCGCGCTTGATGGGTATTCCCAACACCGGCAATGGCCGCCGCGAGAGTTATCAGCACATTCCCATGCCGCGCATGACGAACACTTACATGCTCGCGGGCCAGGATTCGCCGGAAGACATCATTCGCTCCGTCAAGTATGGCGTGTATGCGGTGAACTTCGGCGGCGGGCAGGTGGACATCACCAACGGCAAGTTTGTTTTCTCCGCCTCGGAAGCGTACTTGATCGAAGACGGCAAGGTCACCTCGCCGCTGAAGAACGCGACGCTGATCGGCAACGGGCCCGATGTTCTGACCAGGGTCTCAATGGTGGGCAACGACCTGCAACTCGACGAAGGCGTTGGGACCTGCGGCAAAGACGGACAGTCGGTCCCTGTGGGCGTTGGTATTCCCACGCTGAAGGTTGATCGGCTCACGGTCGGCGGCACCGGCGGGTAATTTGCATAGCCGGATTCAGCGGCGCCATCTGGAACGGCGTCGCCCTGGCCAAAACAAGTTTAGAACGGGACACCCGGCGGCAGGGCCGAACCCGCATGAATGCAAGCCCAAAGGGCGGAACAATCATAGCCCAGGGCGTCAGCCCCGGCTGATCTTACCTTCCAATGTTTCTTGAGTACTTGATTGTGGTAGGAACAAAGACGTGCATGAATGCGAGCCCGAAGGGCGGAACAATCATAGCCCAGGGCGTAAGCCCTGGCTGATCTTACCTTCCAATGTTTCTTGAGTACTTGATTGTGGTAGGAACAAAGACGTGCATGAATGCGAGCCCGAAGGGCGGAACAATCATAGCCCAGGGCGTAAGCCCTGGCTGAGCTTACCTTCCAATGTTTCTTGAGTACTTGATTGTGGTAGGAACAAAGACCCGCGCGAATGCAAGCCCGAAGGGCGGAACAATCATAGCCCAGGGCGTAAGCCCTGGGTGAGCTGCAAATATCAACCCGAGCCCCTTCAGGGGCGGCACAAAACTCCTACACTGTAGGACTCCGACATACTAGGACTCATATACAAATGAATGCCTCGACCGCAGAACGACCCGCACCAACCACCGCATCTGACTTGAAGGACATCGCGGCCGACGTTGTCCGCCGCGCCATGGCCGGCGGCGCCACCGCCGCGGAAGCCGTTGCCATGGATGGCAGCGAGTTCTCTACCGTCGTTCGCCTCGGCGAAGTCGAAACCCTCAAGGAATCCGGTTCGAAGGGCATTGGAGTCCGCGTCTTCTTCGGACAGCGCGCCGCCAGCACCCACTCCAGCGATCTCAGCCCTGCCGGCCTCAAGCAATTGGTGGATTCAGCGCTCGTCCTGGCAAAAGTCACCAGCGAAGATCCCTTCGCGGGAATTCCCGAGACCTCGCAACTGGGCAAGCTGGAAGGCGATCTCAATCTCTATTACGACGACGTCTACTCGCTCTCCACCGCCGATCGCATCGACTACGCTCGCCGGGCCGAAAAAGCCGCGCTCGACGCCGATCCGCGTATCACCAACTCCGAAGGTGGGACCTTCGACGCCGCCGTCGGCTACAAAGTGCTGGCGAATTCGCACGGTTTCATCGGTGATTATCAACGCTCCTACTGCTCGGTGTCGGCGGTGCCCATCGCGCAGATTGACGGCTCGGCGATGCAGCGCGACTACTGGTACTCGGTGGCGAACTCCCTGAAGAAGCTGGAGCCTGCCGAAGAGGTTGGCCGTATCGCCGCGAAGCGTACCCTGCGCCGCCTGGGCGCGCGCAAGGTCAAGACCGCCAAGGTCCCCATCGTCTTCGAGCACACCGTCGCAGGCGCTCTGGTGGGGCACATCTTCGAAGCCGTCAATGGCGACTCCGTTTATCGCGGCGCATCGTTCCTTACCGGAAAGCTGAACGAGAAGATTGCCGGCGACAACATTAACGTGGTCGACGACGGCACCATGCTTGGCGGCTTCGGTACCAGCCCATTCGATTCTGAAGGCGTACCCAGCCGCAAGACCGTCGTAGTCGAGAACGGCGTCCTCAAGTCCTATCTGCTGAATACCTACACCGCAAAGAAACTCAGCCTTCAGACCACCGGCAACGCCTCGCGCGGACTCGCGGGAACTCCCGGGATCGGTCCGGGCAATTTCTTCCTGCGGCCGGGAACAAAGAGTGCGCAGGAAATCATTGGCGACATCAAGGAAGGCCTGTTCGTTACCGAGTTTCTGGGCTTTGGCGTGAACCTGGTGACGGGCGACTTCTCGCGCGGCGCCAGCGGCCTGTGGATCCAGAACGGCGAGTTCGCTTTTCCCGTGGAAGAGATCACCGTCGCGGGCAATCTGAAAGATATGTTCTTCAACATTTCTGAGATTGGCAACGACCTGGAATTCCGCAGCTCGATTGCGTCGCCCACGCTGCGCATCGATGGCATGACCGTCGCCGGGGAATAACTTTCCATCGCCGTTCTCTCCGCCTCTCCACAGTGTCATCCCGACCGGAGCGAAGCGGAGTGGAGGGACCTGCTGTCAGTCCGCATCATTCTACTGCCGGCGGAAAGCAGGTCCCTCGATTCCTCGGTCGCAGCGACCTCGTCGCTCGGGCTGACAAACAGAAAGCACGCACAGAGCCTAAAGGCCCGCTCTACTCAGCAGTTCGCGCTTCTTGTCTTCTGGCAGGAACGACGCCCGAAAAGAATTCCTCGCTAGCTCGCGCAATTCTCCCTCGCTGAAGCCGAACACCTCGTGCGCCAGTTCATATTCGTGCGAGAGTGTTGTGCGGAACATATCCGGATCGTCGGTATTAAGCACGATGGCCACGCCTGCATCGAACAGCTTTCGCACCGGATGGTCTTCGATCTTCGCGCAACAGCCGGTCATCACATTGCTGGTAATGCAGATTTCAACCGGGATTTGCTTGCCGGCCAGGTAGCGCACCAACTCCGGATCGTCGATCGCATGCAGGCCGTGGCCGATGCGGTCAGCCTTCAATTCGCGCAGCGCGCCCCATATCGACTCCGGCCCAACGGTTTCGCCGGCATGGACCGTTAAGCGCAAGCCATGTTTCGCGGCGTATTCGTACACTTCGCGGAACTGCTCCGGGCCAGCGTGGCGTTCGTCACCGCCAATCCCAATGCCTACCACATTGTGGGATTTCAGCCCGATGGCCTCGTCCACAACACGCTGCGCCTCATCAACACCGAAGTGGCGGACGGCGTCGAGAATCCAGTAAAGCGAGATGCCGAAGTCGCGTTCGCCGCGTTGTCGTCCGCACTCGGCGCCCTCGAACAGCGGCGCAAATTCCTGCCCTCGCCAATGGACCACGCCGGCGGAGATGTACACCTCGGCATGAAGCACGTTCTGCTCGTGCAGCTTCTGCATCATGCGGTAGGTGACGAGCTCGTAATCGTCGCCGGTGCGCAGCCGTTCAGTGACTGCCTTGAACGCCCACATGAACCCAGTGAAATGCTTGTACTGATAGAGTTCGCGCGCCTCATCCTCGCTGAAGACGCGGCCGCTGTCTTCGATGTTGCGGTAGCGATTGTTCGTAGTCTCCAGCGGCGTAGGATGGCGGCGGCTCAACTCTGACAATGTGGGAGGGTCGACCGTGCCTTCGAGATGCAAGTGAAGCTCAGCCTTGGGCAGGGATGCAATGAAATCGTTGTTCACGGCTTGGTGGCCGTCTGCGGCGCGGAATTCCGCGGGCTGAATTCGCTGCGATGGCGGCTGTAGAGCCAATACACGGCCATCCCGATAACCAGCCACGCGAAGAACCGCAACCACGTCAGGATGGGCAGGCCTGCCATCAGCAGTATGCAGAAAATCACGCTGAGGATCGGCGCAGTCAGCCCGCCGGGCGCGCGGAATCCGCGACGGCGATCGGGCTGCTTGTAACGCAGAATAATCACGCCGAGCGAAACCAGCACAAACGCAAACAGCGTGCCGATATTCGACAGGTCCGAGAGTGTGCCGATATCGAGAATGCCCGCGGGAATGCCCACCAGGAATCCCGCAATCCATGTCGCGGTCGCCGGCGTGCGGAAGCGCGGATGCACGCGGCCGAACATTTTAGGCAGCAGGCCGTCGCGCGACATGGAGAACCACACCCGGGCCTGCCCCAGCTGAAACACCAGCAACGACGAGATCATGCCCATCATGGCGCCGAACAGCACCACCAGTTCCGTCCAGTGCAGCAGCGCGGACTTGGTGGTTCCGGCCAGCATGCTCATGCTGTTCACGACGGGAGCCGCGTCGTCGATTAGCGAATGCCACGGCACGATTCCAGTGAGCACCACCGCGACTGCGATGTAAAGCACCGTACAGACGATGAGCGTGGCAATGATGCCGATGGGAATGTCGCGCTGCGGATTCTTGGCCTCTTCCGCCGCGGTGGAAACCGAGTCGAATCCGATGTAGGTGAAGAAAATGATGGAGCCGCCCGTGAGTACGCCCGACCAGCCTTCCGGTACGAAGGGATGATAATTCGCGGGATGAATGAAGCGCATGCCGACGAAGACGAAGGCCAGGATGGCCGCGATCTTCAGCAACACCATGATGTTGTTGGTCTCGGCCGATTCGCGAATGCCGCGCACCAGAACTACGGTCAGCAGCAGCACGATGAGAAACGCGGGAATGTTGAAGCCGAAGTGCCAGCCGGGCGCGTACAGCGTGTTGTTTTGCAGATCGGTAAGGCCGCCGGGCAGATAAGCCGGCGTGATCCAGCGCAGCGCGGGATGCCAGCCAAACCAGTTGAACGTTGCCGCCATGTGCGCCGCAAAGCCGACGCTGACGGCCATGTTGCTGACCGCGTATTCCAGGATGAGGTCCCAGCCGATGATCCACGCGATGAGCTCGCCCATGGTGGCATACGTGTAGGTGTAGGCGCTGCCCGCGATGGGAATCATCGACGCCAGCTCGGCGTAGCAAAGTCCAGTGAAGGCGCAAACGATAGCCACCAGGATCAGCGATAGTGCCAGCGCCGGGCCTGCACCGGGGCGGCCCAAAGTAGCCGTGTGATGCACGATGTAGTCCGCCAGTGGGCAGTTGAGGATGGAAGCGGTGTCGAATTTCTGGCCGGCGATGGCCGTCCCCACGACCGTGAAGATGCCCGAACCGATGACCGCGCCGATGCCGAGTCCGGTCAGCGACCACGGGCCCAGCGTCTTCTTCAGCCGATGTTCCGGCTCCTCCGATTCGGAGATCAGCTTGTCAATGGACTTGCACGCGAAGAGTTGGTTCGGCAGGTCGATGCTCCCGGTGGAATCGGATTCATGGATTCAAACAGAAACGGCGGGGCGAGGGCAAGTCAGAGGCGAGTTCACCACCCTGCAGCTTCGCTCAGCAGGCTCCGACATAGAGGCACAGGGATTTAGAATGACTGCATTTTCCCGGTGTCTTCGCGCTTGACCTCTGGCTAGCTTGCTGCCGCTTTTCTCGGACGGCCGCCGAGGCGTCCGTTGGCCTGGGAAGCCTGACGTTTGGCTACGCTGGTGCTCCTGCCACCCATCGCACCTAGCTTCGCCGCCATCCATTTTCTGGAGCCGAGCACTCCCTCCAGCAGAGCTGGCAGGTACAAGTCGGCATCGAGCTTGGGAAAGTGTATTCCCAATCCGGAGGGAGTAATTTCAATCTGCCCTAGCTGAGAAGCAGTGGCGTTCTCGAGTCCCTCGGCGTCGCTCGGCGAGAAACTGATGTCCACGCCAGAGCTCAAGCTAACGACGACTCTGCCGCTGCTGCGATCGAAGCGCGCCGCAACCGCCGGAGGTGTTTTCTTGCGCTGTCTGCGACCGCGCTCGATAGCTGCCCGGAAGACATCACTCGATACCATGGATTCTCTCCCACTCCCGACAAACCTTACCTTGGTGTAGGGCCAACTTCTGTCCAATCCGCCCCAGTTCCATGCGTCCGAAACCGTAGTTCTCACGAAGCGAGATGCGCCCTCGTGGGCAGTTCAGTTCGAACACAGCTTCGCAGTCATTGCCGATAACGTGCACATGAGCTGGCCGATGATCGTTCGGGTAAATCACGACTCGCAATCCAGCAAAGCGCAAAATTGTCGGCATGTTCGATTATAACCTAAGCGTTTAGGTTTTGACGCCCGCCGTCCACCGAACAAATCCCTTATTTTCCCGGCGCCAGGGTCTCCAGGAAGTAGTCGTCGATCATGTGGAATATATGGGTGCGGGCGGCAAACCCCGCGATGCCGTGGGTCTTGCCCGGATACATCATCAGACGGAACTGTTTGCCCGCGTCGATCAGGTTGTTCACCATCTGAATCGTGTTCTGCATGTGAACATTGTCGTCGCTGGTTCCGTGCACCTCCAGCAGCTTACCGCGCAGATCGGCGGCAAAGTTCACTGGCGAGCTGTCCTTGTACCCCTTCTCATTGTCCTTCGGCAGCCCCATGTAGCGCTCGGTGTAGATGGAGTCGTAAAGCAGCCAATTACTAACTGGCGCAACCGAGACTCCGCTCTTGAATATGTCGCTGTGCTCCATGGCGTAGAGCGTGAAGGTCCCGCCGTAGCTCCATCCCCAGAAGGCGACGCGACTGCTGTCAAGTTGCGGGAACTCCTCCAGCGCTTGCTTGATGGCAGCCAGTTGGTCGCTCAACTCCACTGGGCCAAGGTTGTGCTTGATCGGCAGCGCGAAAGCCTTGCCACGATTGGCCATGCCGCGATTGTCCACGTGCAGGACGGCGAAGCCCTGACGCGCCAGAATCTGGTCGAAGAGGTCGTAGCCAATCCAGAAATCGCGGACCGTCTGCGCTCCCGGACCGCCGTAGGGATTCACGATGAGCGGTGCTTTGCCGTTGGCGATCATGGGGCCACCCGGTGGCGGCAGAAGAAGCTCGCCTTCCAGCGTAGTTGTGCCGTCTGCCGCCTTGAAGTCGACCGCCTTCGGCGTCAGCAGGTTGTAAGCCTCAACGCTGCGGGGTTGCCAGAATGCAGTGCAGGAGCCGTCGACACTGCACAGGGACGTGCTCGGCGGAATGTTCAGCGCGGAGAAGTTGTCGACGTAGTATTTCGCGTTCTTGGGATCGAAATCGGCGAAGTGGCTTCCATACTGCTTCGAGATGGGATGGAAGTTCTGCCCGTTGAGGCCGACAGCGAATTCGTTGCGCTGCCGCCAGTCGTCTTTATTGGCCGAAAAATACACCACACCCTGCTGTGCGTCCACGCCATCGACGCTCTCGACCTCCCAGTCGCCATGGGTGAGTTGCGCCTCCATTTTGGCGGGGCCGCTCAGCGGATTCTGCTTGTCGAAGCGATAGAGATAAATATGATTGTGGCCGTCACGCCAGCTGGTCCAGAGATACCCGTCGCCGGAATCCAGCAGCTTGAAGTCAACTTCGGGATGCATGTCGATCCAGGCATCGGTGCTCTCGGTCATCATGAGCTGCGACTTGCCGCTGTCGACATCGACGAAATACAGATCGAGCCGGTCCTGCACGCGGTTGAGCGCCATCGCCCATAACAGCCCGTTGCGCACCCATCCGAAGCGCGGGATGAGCACGTTGGGATCGTTGTTCAGTGGGAGGGCGCCGTTGCTGGTCGCAGTGATCCACTTGATCTTGCCGCCGTTGCTGCCAACCACCGCCAGGCGCACGCCGGGATTGGGATCGCCGGGCTGGGGGTATTTCTCCTGGTCGACCGTGGCGTGCGTGGGCATCCAGTCGGTGATGGGATAGGTAGGTACGTCCTTCTCATCCATTTGGAGAAACACGAACTGCTTGCCATTCGGCGACCAGAAATAATTGCTGCGCGAGTACAGCTCTTCCTCGTATACCCAGTCGACTTCGCCGTTCAGCAGGTTCTCGTTGCCATCCTTAGTGAGCTGGCGTTCGTCGTTGCCGGTTGTCGCGCGCACGTAGAGGTTGTGTTTGCGGATGTAAGAAATTCGGTCTCCGTTGGGCGAGAACTTGGGGTCGGCGCTCTCATCGTTGCTGGAGGTGAGCTGCACGGCGGTGCCGTTGTCCAGGCTATAAAGCCAAAGCTGCCCCATGGAGTCGAAGAGCAGATGTTTGGAGTCGGGTGCCCACTGATAGGCGGCGATGGAGTAGCGTTGCGCCGCTTCTTTCTTGCGCTCGTCCTTGATGGCGCTGGCGGGCGGAGCCAGCGACGCCAGTTTGCCGCTGGCTACCAGCACTGCGGACTTGCCGGTGGCAACATCAATGTAGTAAAGCTCGCCATGATCGCCGCTGTCGTCGCGCTGCACGAACGAGACTTTCGCGGCGTCGGGACTCCACTGCACATTCTCCGGGCCGCGGCCAAGAATGCCGCCCGGCTTGAACATTTCTTCAATGGTCAGTTGCTTCTCGCCTTGAGCAGCAGGCGCGGCGGTTTGTGCGATGAGAAGGGAAGAGCAAAACGCAAAGAGGACGAAGAGAGCGGAACGAGCTTTCACGGCAACTCCGGAGAGAGGGAATTGATTGCGGTGAAAGTTTATATCAAGGACGGGCGCCCCGGACGACAGATGTGAGGAGACGGATCGTCGCGACCATAGGGGCTACGTTCATGGTGAGGATGGCACATCGTGGGGATGACCGATCAAGTGCGAGACTAGTGCGCCATCTGGTAGATCCGGAGCAGCTCGATCAGCACGATGAAGATGCCGATACCGAAATAGAGGTTGCGGGCGGTTTCCGTGTCCAGGGCCGCCGGCAGCGGCACGCCGCGCTGGCGGAAGCTGAGCACCAGGGAGCGTTCGCGCTCCAGCATGAAGTCTGCAACTCGCCGGTGGCAGGCGGCGATCAGCAGGCCCAGAAGAAGTCGCGCAAGTTCGAGTGGCATAGGGCAATCCTAAGCTGGTGGCCAAAGCTGGCTCAATAGGCCGAAAACCTTAATACCAGTGACGAGTGGCTGGTGGCTAGTGGCTAGGGGGATAACCCGTTACATGGGCGACCCTCCCGAGGTTGAGGTGGGATGACTGGGCGGATGGCCCCCACTCCTGGGATGGGGGTTCCGCGCGAGCGGTCGCTGGTTGAATGCTAGAATCGAAAAACTACGATGAATTCAAACCTGCAAACGCTGCTGGAGCTGGAAAAGATCGATTTGCGCGTGGCTGCGCTACGGGCGGAGATTGCCGCCCTGCCCAAGGAAGTAGCCCAGATTGAGGCCAAACTGGCCAGCTCCAAGGCCAAAGTAGAAGCGGCCCAAGCGGCCATCAAGGCCGACGAGACTGCCCGCCGCAAACATGAATCTGACATCAAGGACCAGCAGGAGAGGATCAGCAAATATCGCGACCAATCGCTGAAGGTCAAGACCAATCAGGAATATAAGGCTCTGCTCAGCGAGATTAATCAGGCCGAAGCTGAGATCGCCAGGCTGGAAGACAAGGTCTTGGAAATCATGGTTGCTGCCGACACCCGCAAGGACGCCCTGAAGCAGGCGGAAGTGACCCTGAAGGCCGACACGGCGGAGAACGAGCGGGAAAAAGAACACGCTCGCCAGCAGACCGCCGCAGACCAGAAGCAGCTTGCCGAACTCAGCGATCAGCGCCAGCAGATGCGCACCGGTGTTGAAGAAGAGGCCTTGACCCATTACGACCGGGTGCTGAAGCTGCGCGGCTCAGTTATGGCTGCGGTGTATGAGGACGAGAGTTGCTCGGCATGCCGGGTGCGCTTGCGTCCCCAGGTGTTTCAAGACGTGACGACCAACCAGCAGTTTGTCACCTGCTTTTACTGCAACCGGATCCTCTACTACGTTCCGCCTCCACCCAAGGAAGAAGAAGCCAAGGATGGCAAGGCGCCCGCCGCGGCGGCTTCGCAGGAAGAAGAAGCGGAGCGCGCGGATGAAGGCGCAGCACAATAACCTGAGGTCATCCCATAAATCGTTCTTGGGTTGTATCAGGGCACGACTTTTAGTCGTGCCGATACGATCGCACCAGGGATCGGGGCTTCAGCCCCTGCAAAAACAGCGTTCTCAAGAAACGCCTTGTATCAGGGCACGGCTTTTAGCCGTGCCGTATGGGGCCCTGAATGAACTGGGCTTTAGCCCCTGAGATGGCTTCTGGCAGAAGCCCCTTAGGCCATCCACACGCGGAAATAATCAAGCGAAATGAAGGCATCCTGCGAGAATAGGTTCGCGGACGGTAAAGCCTGAGTGTCGCGTTACAATAGATACGTCCCATGGCTACGGCTCCGGAACTGATCCAGATCGATATTGGCCCCCGCCAGCCCGCTCCCAAGCCGGAGTGGCTGAAGGCGCGCGCGCCCATGGGCGACAATTATCACGACCTGAAGACGCTGGCGCGCAAGCTGGATTTGCACACGGTTTGCGAGTCGGCACATTGCCCTAACATTGGCGAGTGCTGGAACCATCGCACTGCGACCTTCATGTTGCTGGGCAACTTGTGCACGCGGCGCTGCGGATTTTGCGCGGTGCCAAAGGGCAGGCCGCAGCCGATTGATTTCGAAGAGCCTGGCCGCGTCGCCGAAGCGGTGGAGAAGCTGGGCCTGAAGTTTGCCGTCGTCACCAGCGTGAATCGCGATGACGACAACGTTGGCGGGGCGCGCGTTTTCGCCGAGACCATTCGCGAGATCCGGCGGCGCGTTCCCGAATGCCGCGTGGAAGTACTGATCCCGGACTTCCAGGGACTGGAAGAGCCGCTGCGCATCGTGATGGACGCCGAGCCCGACATCCTCAATCACAACACGGAGACCGTGCCGCGGTTGTATCGTGTTGCCCGCTCGGGCGCACGCTATGAGCGCACACTGCGACTGCTGGAGCGCGCCAAGGAAATGAATCCCTCCAAACCGACCAAGACGGGCGTGATGGTTGGCCTGGGCGAGAGCACGGATGAGTTGCTGGAAGTGTTTCGCGACCTGGCGGAACGCAAGGTCGATATCCTCACTATCGGCCAGTATCTGCGGCCCTCGAAAGACCACCTACCCGTAGCGCGGTTGTACCCGCCCGATGAATTCCGTTTGCTGAAGGAGGAATCTCTGAAGATGGGATTTCGGCACGTGGAGTCGGGTCCGCTGGTGCGCTCGAGCTACCACGCCCACGAGCAGGCGGATGCGGGCACGCGGGTGGTTTAGACCGTCATGAGCAAATCGCCCAAAGGTAGTAAGTATGTCCCCGAGACGTTGAATGTCCGGCGAATCTATGCGGAACGGCCCGCGCGGAAAGATGTCGTCACGGATGAATTCATCCGAAGGATGCGCGGAAGTTTGGCCAAATCCGGCGTGCCAGCAAAATTGGAACGTGACGCGGACCGCGAGTTGGATAAACTCATGGCTGTCATCTCATGAATGTCTTGTATCAGGGCACGCCTTCGGAGTGTGCGTGACAGGTAGTTGTTCCCGCCGGGTAGTGGAGTAAGAAGCTCGAAATCCGGAGCGCCGAAGGCGCGGAGTCATGATAGCCCAGCACGCAGCGAAGCGGAGTGCTGGGTTTAGTGCGAAAAATACCTGAGTCCCCCGGGGACAACAGGGCTCTTACGCAGACCCTTCAGCCGTGCCCCCGTGCGGATACTGATTGACTTCAGCTTTAGCGCCTGAGAGCCCTGATTTTGCAGGGGCTAAAGCCCGACCCACGGCGTGCTCGTTTCGGCACGACTAAAGGTCGTGCCCTGACACAAAACTGCGGCTATTCCTCTGGCAGCCACGTGGCTTCTACTCACTTCTGCACGAAACTCTTCATCCTGCGCAGCACAGATTCTGGCGCCTGAACGTCCAGCTCAACATAGCCGTCGCGATACTCGCGCGATAAGACAACCGACTTGGCATCGAGCGTTGCCAGCGCTTTTCCCTCAGACTGCGGCACGTGCAGCCGAACGCGCTGCACCGGGTCTTCGGAGATCTTGGCGTCGATCAACTCCAGCAGCTTGTCCAATCCGATTCCCTTGGCCGCCGAAACATGTACCACAGTGTCAGAGTCGCGCAGGCTGTCGCGTTTCTTCTCGGGCAGCAGGTCAACCTTGTTCATGACGTAGAGGCGAGGCTTGTCCTGTGACTCCAGCTCGCGCAGCACTTCTTCCACCTGCGCCTGCTGCTCGCTGGCGGTCGGGCTGGTGACGTCGGAGACGTGTAACAGCAGCGACGCGCGCTGCACTTCCTCAAGCGTCGCCCGGAAAGCCGAAACCAGCGTGTGGGGAAGATTACGGATGAATCCCACAGTGTCAGACAACAGGACTTCGCGTTTGGAGGGCAACACGGCGTGCCGCAACGTGGGGTCGAGGGTGGCGAACATGCGCTTGCTTTCCAGCACACCGGCGTTGGTTAGTGCATTGAACAGCGTCGACTTTCCGGCATTGGTATAGCCGACGAGGGCGACGGTAGCGATAGGCGCGGATTCGCGGCGCCGGCGCTGCTGCCCACGGATGCGGCGGACATTTTCCAGTTGCTCCTGGACATGGCGAATACGGCGATTGATCTTGCGGCGATCGGTTTCCAACTGAGTTTCGCCAGGGCCGCGGGTGCCGATGCCGCCGCCCAGTTGCGACATCTCTACCCCGCGCCCTGCCAGCCGCGGGAGCAGGTATTGCAGTTGCGCCAGTTCCACCTGGAGTTGGCCTTCGCGGGTGCGGGCGTGGCGGGCGAAGATATCGAGGATAAGCTGGGTGCGGTCGAGGACGCGGGCATCCAGGTCGCGCTCCAGGTTGCGCTGCTGCGAGGGCGTTAGTTCGTGGTCGAAGATGACCAGGTCAGGCGCAGTCGAGGCGACCGCGCCCTTCAGTTCTTCAAGCTTGCCGCTGCCGATAAGAGTTGCCGGGTCGGGCCTGGGACGGCGTTGCAGCATCTCGCCGGCAATGGTGGCGCCGGCGCTGGTAGCGAGTTCGCGCAACTCCGCCATCGACTCTTCGGTGGAGAAGCCGCGATCCTCATGATCGTCAACATGCAGGAAGGCCGAGGCCGCATCGCGCGCCACGCGGGCGCTGGGTGGGACACTGCCGGAAGGTCGAGGATGCGACGCGGCATTGGCTGGGCCGGCATCGCCGGCCCCTGGCAATCGTTGCGTCCGAGGCTTGGGCGCGGCGCGCGAGGTGAACTCCACTCCCACCAGAAAAGCCCGTTCCGGATGGTCTCGGCCGGTTTGCCGGGAGCGGCGATTGGCTCCGGAGTTGGTTGCCTGCGCGCGCGAAATAAGCTATTCCTCGGACACGGACGCCGCGGTTATGGCCTGCGTTGGAGCGGCGGTCTCCACCATCGGCCGCGAGTCGAGGTGACGCTCGGCATGCACCATTCGAGCCATCACCACCGTGGAAATAGCGTGTTTGAAGATCAACTGCTCCTGGTTATTGGTCTCCAGGACCACCGAATACTTGTCGAATGACCGAATTCTGCCCGTCAGCTTTACCCCACTGAGCAGATAGATGGTAATGACCGACTTATCTTTGCGGGCAGTATTCAGAAACGAGTCCTGAATGTTCTGTGCTGGCTTGGTTTCCATAGCTCCCTCTTGCCAACAAACAGCACCACCCCAGAGTTCGCGGCCCCACACGAGCCAAGGGTTTGTTAGACGACCGCCATTCGTTGCACATTCGGAATGAGAGTGACAACGACGGGCACTTGAGTGCCACTCTACGATAAGCCGCCCAAGGGACGATTTCAACTACAACTGACACACACCCGCGTGATGTAGAATTCGCCCACCTGCTGAAACAGGAACTTTGCGCCGGGAGCAATCCGGCGCGCGCCGTTTGGAGACCGCAATGACCGCTCCGTGGGTAGCACTGATGGCATCGCAAATCGATTTTCCCGGGGGCGAACAGGCCGTCCTGATAGTGCTGCGCTGGCTCCATCTGGTGGCCGGGATCACCTGGGTGGGGCTGCTCTACTTCTTTAACCTGGTCAACACACCGTTTCTGAAGGAGTTGGACGCTCAGCAGCGCGGCGTCGTGGTCCCAAAGCTGATGCCGAAGGCGCTGTGGTGGTTCCGTTGGAGCTCGGTGGTGACCGTGCTGGTGGGTTTTGGTTATTGGAACCACGCGGTTGCCGAGAACGCCCGTGCCGCAATTGCCGCCGGGGAAACTGCATCGGCGGGCCGCGTGATCGGCAGCTTCGTTCTGATCTGGACGTTGGCTTTCGCGGTGGAGATGGGAGTGCTGATGTCTCCGGCCGCGGTGCTGCGCAAAGGCCCGGTGCTGGGCATCATCATGGCCGTGGTGATCGTCGCTGCCTCCTACATCTTTCTCAACCTGAACGAGCATGGATGGGAGAGCAATAGCGTGCTGGCGATCGGCATCGGCGGCGGGCTGGGGTGGTTCATGATGCTGAACGTCTGGGGCATCATCTGGCGAATGCAGAAGAAGATCATTCGCTGGACCGAGGAGAGCGTTGCCAAGGGCACGGCGATGCCGGCCGAAGCAGCGAAGGTCGCGCGGTTGAGCTTTCTTTGCTCGCGGGTCAATTTTTGGCTGTCGTTTCCCATGCTGTTCTTCATGGGAGCGGCCAGCCATTACATGATGTTTGTGGGGCGGTAGGTAGTCCGCCGAAAACGCAGAAAGCAGATCCCTCGTCGGCCTGAACCCACCCCACCAAGCGCAAAACCGGCGCTTGGCCGGGACCCCGGTCGGCCTCCTCGTGATGACAAAAAATAAGGGCACATGTCGGCACGACTGAAATCATGCCCTGACACAAAGCTAGAATGAGTGGCTGCTAGAATTGAAGTTCGACCATGCCTCTGGACACTGCTAAGAACCCCGCTGTTTCTCCTGATGAACCTGTCCCCACGCTTGACCTGAAGCGGCAGTACGAGAGCATCAAGGACGAGATTGCCGCGGCCATCGAGCGTGTGCTGTCGTCGCAGCACTTCATCGGCGGGCCGGAGTTAGAGGGATTTGAGCGGGAGTCGGCGGAATATCTTGGCGCTCGGGCCAGCGTCGGTTGCGCTTCCGGCACCGACGCATTGTGGCTCGCGTTGCGCGCCTGCGGAGTCGAAGAAAACACCAGCGTCATCACTACTCCATTCAGCTTTTTCGCGTCGGTGAGCGCGATTGTCCGATGCGGCGCGACTCCAATTTTGGCGGACATCGATTCAGGAACGCTCAACCTTGATCCAGCCAAGGTGGAGAACGCCCTGAAACGCGGACGCGGGCAGAATGTCCGCGCGGTGATGCCGGTGCACTTGTATGGCCAGTGCGCCGATATGGAGCGCTTCAGCCATCTCGCGCACGCCTATGGGGTTGCGATGGTGGAAGATGCGGCCCAGGCTTTTGGCGCGGCGTGGAAAGGCAAGAAGGCTGGGACGCTGGGCAAGGCCGCGGGTTTCAGCTTTTATCCCACGAAAAATCTGAGCGCGTATGGCGACGGCGGCTGCGTCACCACCGACGATGAGGAGTTGGCAGCGCATGTGCGGCGGCTAGCGAATCACGGCAGCCGCCGGCGCTATTTCCACGAGGAGATTGGCTGGAACAGCCGGCTGGATGCGATGCAGGCAGCGGTGCTGCGCGTCAAGCTGAAGCATATCGACGATTGGAACCAGCGGCGGAGAATTGTCGCGTGCCGCTATCACGGCCTGTTTGCCGCTGCGGGGCTGGTGCAGGCGGAGGCGCGCAGCGTCAATCAGCAGGCCCCAATCGCACTGCTGTCGTCGCTGCCGGAGGCGCACCACATCTATCACCAGTTCGTGGTCCGGGCGTGGCGACGGGACGAGCTGCGCAGTTTCTTGAGCGAGAGAGGCATCGGCAGCGAGATCTACTATCCGGTGCCGCTGCATCTGCAAGAGTGTTTTGCCTACCTTGGATACCGGGCCGGCGATCTTCCGGAATCGGAGCGCGCGGCAAAAGAAGTGCTGGCGCTGCCCATCTTCCCGGAGCTGCGTGAGGACGAGCAGCAGCAGGTGGTTGCCGCGATCACGGAGTTCTACAGCAGCTAGACGGTTGTACTCCGGCGTTTGTGTCAGGGCATGACCTTTAGTCGTGCCGTTAGACGACCCGATGACCTGTCGGGTTTCAGCCCCTGCAAACTTCCAGCGCGCCCTGAGACCGGCCAAGATAGGGGTCCTTCGACTCCGGCGTCGCGAAACCGGCGACCCCTCCGCTCAGGACGACACGCAAGAAACCAATATCCCAGGGATATCCCACGACCGGTTATATACCACATCGTAGGATACGAACGAAGAGCCGTGTCCGTCCAGCCTACTACTGCTTCTTCTTGTGCTTGTGGGCAGGCGGCTGATTAGGGTGCTGGGCGCGGTTGGCAGAGATCTCTTTCATGCGGTTGGCGAGAGCGGCCTGGTGCTGCGCCTTTTCGGCTGCCGCCTCTTCAGGCGTGAGCACACGGCGGACGATGGGGCCGTTCATCTTGTAGGTAGCTTCCACGATTTGCCCGGCGTCATTTTTCTTGCGAATGGTGAAGGTGGGCAGATCGCCTTCCTTGCCGAAATCCTGATGCCCAACCCTCACCGGCAAGTAGCCTTCCAGGTTGTGCTCGCGATACGCCGTCTCATAACGATGCTTGGCGCGATTGCGGGTGAAGACTCGGATCTGGTTGTAGTCCCATGCCAGCCCGTCTTTGGGTTCGTTCAGCAGCACGAGATATTGGGGCTGCTGCTTGCCATCTTCCTCGACGTTGTTGAGCACAAAATATCCGATGATGCGCTGGCCCTCGGCGTACTGCGCAATGTCGAGTGGAACGTCGAGATCGACCATGCGTAGCAGTACCCAGCCGACATGCCCTGACGAACTCCGCACCAAGTACCAGTCTTCCATGATGGGCTTGGGTGGCGGAGGCGGTGGTTCGCCCGGCTTCGAAGGTTGCGCGGCGGTCGTGGTTGCAGGCGTCGCAGCGGGAGTGGCAGCGGTGGTTGTTGCGGGAGCTGTTGATTGCGGCGCGCTTGCCTTCGGAGTGGCAGTGGCTGCGGCTTTCGACTGTGTTGCCGCGCCCTTCTTCTTGGGCGATGCCGTGGATTGCGCCGGCTTTGAAGGTTTCGGCGGATTCTTCTCAGCCGTGGCGCGCCTCAGGACCTCGACCTTCTCGCCATCCTTGAGCTGGTAGAGGTGCTCCGCGTCGCGCGCGGGAGTAACGTGCATGTTGAGCTCGGCGCGCGTGGTGCCGTGGGCCTGCACGGGCGTGTCGGCGTTGTCCTGCGCGAGCTTCTGGAAACCGTCGTAGACATCCTGTGGAATGAGGCTGCGCTCCTCGATCCAGCCTTCCTGGCCGCTGTCGGTGCGGACGCGGACGAAGCGCCGCTCCTTCTCCAGCACTTCGACACGATCGCCGTTGTGCACCGTGCCCATCTTGTTGTACATGGTGGCCACGCGATCGCGCAGGCTAGTCTCAGCCGCGGAAACGTACATGTAGTCGTGATGGGCCATGCTCTGCCGCTTGCAGGCCGCACTGAGTGCGAGCAACAGCAACACGAGCGCCAGCAGAGTTCGGTTGGGATGGGAACGAGAAGATTTCACTGCGCCACAGAACACTATAAACCAGTTGTCAGTGGCCAGCCGTCAGCGGCGAGTTGCAAACGAGATGCGTGCATTTCCCGAACGTTTGCGTTATTCTCTGTCGTTCCCGAAACCATTCTCACTATGCCCCGTCGCTTTCATCATTTTGTTGCCCTATTGGTAGTTCTTAGTCTCGCGGTGGCCGCGGCATGGTCGCAGGACGCAACCCCGGTCGGAAACCTGCCTCTTCCCGAGTTGCAGAAACTCGCTGAGAGCGGCGATCCTGCCGCACAGAACGAGCTTGGCTTGCGATATAGGCTGGGTTCCGATGTTGAAAAGAATCCGGCAAAAGCGATTCCCTGGTTCCTGAAGGCTGCTCGGCAAGGTTACGCAAAGGCGTATTTCAATCTCGGCGCGGCATACTACAACGGCGATGGTGTTCCCAGGAACGATCAGGATTCCTGCGTTTGGTTCATACTGTCGGCCGACGCGGGAGATGCAAGAGGACAGGAAGCGGTTGAACGCACGCGTAGGGAAGAGTCTCCCCGTCGATGGATGGAATGTGAGGTGACAGCAGGGACCGCCTACGTTACTGGCGACGTGATAAAGGCGGATTATGACAAGGCAATGAAGTGGTACTTGAAGGCAGCCAACGAAGGAGATGGCATCGCGTGCGAGAAAATTGCGTACCTCTATGATCGGGGGCTTGGAGTTCCGCAAGACAAACAGCAGAGCTTTAGTTGGTTGAAACGTTCGGCTGATCTCGGGTACGGGGTTGCAGTCTTTGAACTGGGAAGAGCGTATGAAATTGGGGATGGCGTGCCGCAGGACGTTGCAAAGGCGAAGAAATTGTATGAACAGGCGGCGGCGTACGGTCAACCCGAGGCGTTGATTGCGTTGGGAACGATGTATGCGGAGGGGCATGGAGCCAAGTTGGATCGGGAGAAGGCGCTCACGTATTACATCGTGGCAGCGAACTACGGCAATCCAGACGGAAAACGCCTCGCCGGGGAACTTGCCACCCAGTTGTCGCCAAGACAAGTTTCGGCGGCAAAGGAGGACGCTCACAGGTTCGAGGTCAGTAGCAAGCGGCCGCTGGTCCTTGTACCGAAGTAGCTGATTTGCACCCTCGGCCTCGCAGGTTGTCGCCCTGCGCCCTACTCCCGTATAGTGTTCTCACTTACCGAATTCTTACGTGGGGTGAATGATGGAAAAGCAAGCTTTCTTGACCGCGCTGGAGCAGCGCATTGCCCGCTACGATCTGCTGTGCCATCCCTATTACAAGGCGTGGACTGCCGGCGAACTGACGCGTGACGATCTGCGCGAATATGCCGGCGATTACTATCACCATGTCGCGGCGTTTCCGGCGTACTTGAGCGCGCTGCATTCGCGCCTCGACGATGGCGAGCTGCGTCGCGCCGTGCTGCGCAACCTTTGCGGCGAAGAGATTGAAGGCCGTCCGCACAGCGAGCTGTGGCTGGATTTTGCCGAAGGCATGGGCGCCGATCGCGATGAAGTTCGCGGACGCGAGCCGTTGCCTGAGGTGCGCCAGCTGATCGCCGAGTTCCGTCGCGTCGCGCGCGAAGGCTCAACCGCCGAGGCCCTGGCCGCTTTCTACGCCTATGAGTCGCAGGTGCCGCGCGTCGCCAAAGCCAAGGCCGACGGCTTGGCCGAGCGCTATGGCGCCGACGCCAAGACCTGCGGCTACTTCAAGCTGCATCAGTTTGCCGACGTCGAGCACTCTGACGTCTGGCGCCAGAGGCTGAGCGCCGAGATCGCGTCGCATCCTGACCAGTCCGAGGCTGCGCTGGATGCCGCCGAGTGTGCGGCGCGGTCGCTGTGGCACGCGCTCGACGGCATGGAAGCGCGGCGAACGGCCATGGTCGCGTAGGGACGCCCGTAACGCCGGCCGACCTGCGCCACTTTCGATACTCGATATCCGCCACACTCATCGGACGATGATCGTGACGGATATTTTCTTTTGTATTTGCCAGGCGCGGTCCTGAAGGCCGCTCTGCCAGCTACGCCCGCTCGTAGGCGTGCTTCAGGTGCAACTCTTCCAGCGCGCGGTCCTTGGTTGCGACAAACTCTTCCCGCCGAGCCAGCAGCCCGTCGCTGGCGCGGGCGCAGTCGCCCTCCAACTCCATCATTCCGCGCTCCGCCAACTCCCTGGCGGCAGCCAGCAGCGTGTCCGCCATCTTCGTATCGGCCGCCCCTAGATACTGCGCATCGCAAGGATCGGCAATCAGCACCGGCTGGCGCTCACTGTCCTCACCCGGGGATCCCGCGCCGCTTCCCCAAAACACCTTTCGCTCCACAAACTCTCTAACCTGCGCTGGCGTCGCGGTCGCAAACGTGAAGTGCTGGTGGCGAATGCTGTAGCAGCGGCTCGACATTGTCACCGGCTGCCGTTTACCTGTTTTCAGCAACTCCAGCTGTTTGTCGTCAAGCGCCTTGCGCGCGGTGTTGACCGCGACCCAGAACGCCAGTTCCCCGTCCAGCGACGGCAGCGCCTCCCTGACGGTCTGCGCCAGGTTGAGCGCAAGATCGGCATGCAGTGGCCCGCCATCATCCAGCCGCAACGTGCCGTGCAGCACATACCAATCGCTGCCGCCCGCGGAGGGATGAAACGGCCATTGCAGCTCAATGCGCACGGGCATTCCGTGCAGCGTAACGCCAGTGAAGAGTTTGTCCATAGCAATAACAAGCAATTAGCAACCGGCAGTTAGCTAAACCGGCTCGACGACCCACAGCCGTCGTTCACGCCAAGTGGCTAAATGCTAAGTGCTGAGTGCCAAGTGTGGCAACTCCCGTTCATAAACCCCACGCGGTCAAACTGTTGCGCCGTAATGTGAAATTAAGTTGACCTTCCGGGAGAGGCAGTGCAACAGTGGGCCCACGCAAGGAAGACCGTGATGGCAAGCCACAGGCAAAGTGCAGTTTCGCTTCTCGACGTTAATTTGACAGCCGGATCGGCCGCGCTCGCTTTGCTGGTTCTGATCGTGATCGCAGCCGTCCCGGCGGCGCACGCCCAGGCGTTTCAGGTCCTTCACACTTTCACCGGTGGGGCGGATGGTTCGGAACCAGGCGGCGGCGGAATCACCAGCGACAGTCAAGGAAATCTGTACGGCACGGCAGTCAACGGCGGCATATACAACTCAAACTGCATCACTTCTGGTGAGCAGTTCGGTTGCGGCACCGTTTACAAGTTGAGCCCTAAATCCGGAGGCTGGATCTTCAGCGTGCTCTATAGCTTTACCGGATCGACGGACGGCTACGCTCCCGACGAGATCCCAGCCTTTGACGCCGAAGGCAACATTTACGGGACGACTTGGGGGGAGGACGGGTACTCTTGCCAGGGCATCTACTGCGGAACGGTCTTCAAACTCAGACCTCCGGCAAACTTCCATTGCACCTCTTTCTCTTGTCCCTGGACTGAAACTACCCTTCACACGTTTCTGGGACCACCCAATGATGGTGCGCAGCCGGCGGACGGGCATCTGACCTTCGATGCAGCTGGCAATCTGTATGGCACCACTTCGTGGGGCGGATCCGGCGGGGATACCGGCAATGTTTACAAGCTGACGCCCGGCGCAGGCTGGACGGAATCGGTGTTGTTCAACTTTCCGGGAGGTTACGGCGGCAATGGCCCGTTGAGCGGTGTGGTTTTTGACAATGCCGGCAATCTGTACGGTTCCACAAGAGGGGGTGGCACCTACGGCGCCGGCGAGATTTTCAAGCTAACCCCGACGGAATCGGGATGGAGTGAGACCGTCCTGCACAGCTTTCAGAATTCTACCGACGGCAGTAGTCCGAACGGCGCGGTTGTCATGGACACGGCCGGAAATCTGTATGGCGTAACGGCCTTTGGCGGTCCCAATAACGGTGGTACGGTCTGGGAACTCAGCCTATCCAACGGAAATTGGACCTTTAGCGTGCTCTATGCCTTTTCCGGTGAAGACGGACCGGACGGCGGATTGTTTATGGACACAGCGGGAAGCCTCTATGGCGCCACCATAAGTGAAGGCGCGTATCACTACGGAAATGTCTTCAAGCTTACTCCCAGCAACGGCGGCTGGGTCTATACCTCGCTGTATGACTTCACTGGCGGCAGTGACGGCTCATGGCCTAACAGCAGAGTCACCATGGACGCCAATGGGAATCTCTTTGGCAGCACGATTCTTGGCGGAGAAAACCAAAACGGGGTGATCTGGGAGATTACGCCGTAAGTGGTGGCTATTGGCTGGTGGTCAGTTGTCAGAGATCCGGTGCGCCAGTGTCCGGAGCCCATAGCACGAGTTGACGGCGAGGCGCTATCGCCTCGCGCAGGAGAATCATGACTTGCACTCGGACAGTCTTCAGATCGACGCACGCAGCGTTTGTTGTCGCCGCACTTCTCTTTCTCTCCGCGGCGGCGCAGGCGCAGACCTACACCGTGCTGCACACGTTCTACGACGGCTCGGACTCGGGGCTGCCCTACGGCGGCCTGACGCTCGACCGTGCCGGCAATCTGTACGGAACTGCATTCTGGGGCTGCGGCAATGGGACCTGCTCCGGCCTGGTTTACAAGCTGTCGGACCGGGGCGGTGGCTGGACGTTTACGCCGCTGTACTCCTTCCGCGGAGGAGTTGACGGGGCTGGGCCGTTCGCCGGTGTGACCATCGGTCCCGACGGTGCTCTCTATGGAACGACGGTCAATGGAGGAACCTACAACTACGGCACGGCATATCGGATTACACCGCCGGCGTCGTTCTGCCGCAACATTAACTGCGAATGGACAAAGACAACCCTGTGGAACTTTGGCGGACCTAATGACGGAGCTTATCCCTATGGCCCGGTGACCTTCGACGCAGCGGGAAATCTCTATGGCACGACCGTCGGCGGCCCATCCGGACCGGGTGCGGTCTATAGGCTGACGAAATCCGGCAATAGCTGGACGGAATCAATCCTGTGGGGGTTTAGCGGGCCGGATGGCGCCGATCCTTACGGCAATCTCGTACTGGATGCCTCGGGCAACATCTACGGGACCGCCTTTGAAGGTGGTTATTCCGGATGTCCGCATTACAACACCTGCGGAACCGTCTTTGAAGTCTCGCCACATGGCGGCTACTGGACGGAGACGACGCTGCATAGGTTTTTAGGCGGAGCCGACGGCGATCAACCCTACGCGGGACTCACTTGGGACAATTCCGGCAACCTCTTCGGTGTGACCTCTTCGGACGGCCCGATTGGAGGCGGCACGGTCTTTGAACTTACTCCCGCGAATGGCGGCTGGTCCTACAGCATCGCTTATGGGCTGCCCGGCGTCACCATGAGCGACTTCGCCAACCCTGGACCTCGCGGCACGCTGATTGTCGATCCTGCCGGAAACCTTTACGGCACCACGATTGAGAACGGAACCGAGAACCTCGGTACGATATTCATGCTGGCGCCGGGTAATGGCGGATTTACTTACACAGATCTCTACGACTTCTGCACGGAACACGGATGCCCCGACGGCGGCTGGCCTTGGGCCGGAGTGGCGCGCGACAGCAGCGGGAATCTGTACGGCAGCGGCATCGCCGGCGGCTACGAGCAGGGAAATTGCAGCGTGGGCGGCTGCGGTGTCGCCTTCGAGCTCACCCCGTAGCCAGAGACTTCGTTCGCAACGCAGGATGCGCAGTCGCGAGGCAGAATGTGCAATCGCAACGCAGGGTGCGCGCGCAGCTAGGCATGAGTCCCGCCCGGCGGGACGGAAGATGATAGCCCCGCCCTTCAGGGCGGGCTGAACGTAGAAAACAATCCGAGTCCCGATAGGGACGACACAAGCTCGACCTCGGACACTAAGTACTAGTCGCGAGTTGCTAATTGCTAATTGCTACTCTCACCATCTTCTTCCCCGCGCGCAGCGTGAACTCCGCGCCCAGCGTCACCGCGACCACGACTTCGCTCTTCAGTTCGCCATCCACCTTCACCGCGTTCTGCTTCACCTTGCGCAGGCCGTCGGTAACGGAAGTCGCCAGTCCCGTCCGTGCCAGCAACTTGTCCAGCTTCACCTGAACATTGCCGTCGACACTGGCAGCATTGGGCGCGGCGACTTCGGCAAATGGCACCGCGATCACCGGCAAATCTTCCGGGACCTCATCTTTCTGGAACATTCGCGACCAATCCTGCGCCGCCTGCTCCGCCGCTTCGCGCGAGTGGAAGTCGGCGACGATGCGCTTGCCCAGCTCCTGTTTCAGCTTCATGGGATGCGCCGCGCCGCCGGCGACTTCGCGCTTCATGCGCTCAATGTCGGACATGCTGACATCGGTCACCAGCTCGTAATAGCGCCACATCAGCTCGTCGGAGATCGACATGACTTTGCCGAACATCTCCTGCGGCGCTTCGGTGATCCCAATGTAATTGCCGTACGACTTCGACATCTTCTGCACGCCGTCGGTGCCTTCCAGCAGCGGCGTGGTCAGCACAATCTGCGGCGGCTGTCCGTAGTGGCGTTGCAGTTCGCGCCCCATCAGGAGGTTGAACTTCTGGTCGGTGCCGCCCAGCTCGACGTCGGCTTCGAGGGCAACCGAATCGTATCCCTGCGCGATGGGATACAGCAGCTCGTGCATTGCGATGGGTTTTTCTTCCATGAATCGTTTGTGGAAGTCCTCGCGCTCCAGCATCTGCGAGACGGTGAACTTCGCCGCCAGGCGGATGAATCCTTCGTAGCCCAGCTTGTCCAGCCACTCGCTGTTGAAGCGCACTTCCGTCTTGTCGCGATCGAGAATCTTGAACACCTGCGCCTTGTAGGTCTCGGCGTTCTCGTCAATCTGCTGGCGCGAGAGCGGCGGCCGCGTGACTGAGCGCCCAGAAGGATCGCCGATCAGCCCGGTGAAATCGCCGATCAGAAAGATGACCGTGTGTCCCATGTCCTGAAAGTGTTTCAGCTTGCGCATGAGGACGGTGTGGCCCAGGTGCAGGTCGGGCGCAGTCGGATCGAAACCGGCCTTCACCCGCATGGGCTTGCCCGTCGCACGCGACTTCTCCAGCCGCTCGCGGAGGTCGCTCTCGCGAATGATCTCCGCCGCGCCCTTGCGCAGGTAGGCCAGTTGCTCTTCAACCTCGGGGAATGAGGGCATAAGGTTTGATTATAGGAGGTTGGTAACAAGTAGCCAGGAGTCAGTACCCAGTTGCCAGCCAGTTTCGAGTTCCAAGGTTCCGTTTCGAGCGTGCTTTGTGAATCTCTTTCACGCGGCCTGGCTCCAATCCCATTGAGTGTTGTATTTTTGGAAACTGACAACTGACTACTGGCAACTGACAACTGAAACCATGCGGACTCGCCTTTCCTTTATCGCCATCGCGCTTGGCCTGGTCCTCGCCGGCATCTGGGCCTACCTGCATGATGACAACCTGCGCAAGAATTCTGCTCAGGTGAATCTCGGGGATTCCCAGCAGGTGGTACGCCAGTTGCTCGGCGAGCCCACCATCGATGGGCCATGCGGCTCGTTGACCCCGGTTCCTACCGGCTGCAGCAGCGAGTACGTCTATCGCTACTGGTATTCCATCTTTCAGCCGCACTATCTGGTGGTCTGGTTCGACAAGTCCGGAAACGCCCTGGGCGAGCAGCACGTGCGGTCGTCGTTTTAGTCTTGGCTACTGCGGAGCGTAAGTCTTCTATTTTCCCGCGAGCAGATCCAGTTGTTCGATGACAGGTGGTTTGGCCAGCAGCTCTGGGGCCTTTGCCATCAGGGCCGCGGCAATCGGTCCCGACAGATGCGCCTGCCGTCCGGCCTCGTCATTGAAGGTGTCGAAGATTCCAAACGTCGAGGAGCCGATCCTGAAGGCAAACCAGGAAATCGTTCCCGGCTCGCCTTGCGCCAGGGGGAGAGCGCTGCGCAGGAACTCAGCCACTTCCTCTTCTTTTCCCGGCTTCGCTTCTAATCGCACCAGAAGGGCTAGTTTCACCATTTCAAATCTCCTAAGCTATTGCGATCCGCTGGTGACGCGGCATGTCAGCGGGCAACCGCGTGAAAAGCCTCGTCCATCACGGCTTTCACCTGATCGAGTGTTTCTTCCACCGTCAGCGCGTACATCTCGCGGCCGTTGTCCTCGCCCGATTCAATCGCCCACTTCAAATAGTGACCGGCAATCTGCACGGCCATGGGGTCGGAAATGACTTTTCCCGTTTGCCGGTTGTATTCCACCCATGCGACATGCGGCAGCGCAATCCATACCGGACGTTCGTCCACCAGGAACTTGATGTCCACCGCGTCGGCGTGGCGCGTCGCAATGGCGACAATCAGCGCCTGATAGCGGCAATGTACTCGCTTGCCCGTCCATCGGTCCACGGCCTCGAATTCGTCATACATAACCAAGAATGATATCCGACAGCCGAGCCCACCGGCAATCGAGAGATTGTTGGTAGCAAGGATACGGAGCGGGCGTTTTGAGGAACCGTCTATCCGGTCCCGGCCGTTGTCTTCATAGGGGCGGCAATCCCTTAAATACATCCGGGGCTCACCTCGTCTCATCCTACTTAAGGTACTGTGCGAGATCAGCCTGACCACACCATTTATCGAACCCACAAAGGAACGCCGAGATGCACAAGATGTTGTTAGCCGCGGTCATCGCTCTGACCGTTTCCGCCGGATCTCTGGCAGCTGCTCCTGCCACCTATAAAGAGCCGCTGGACGCTCAGAGCTTGGACACGATCAGATTACAGTTCAGCAAGCTCATGGAACTAGCTAACCGGCACGATTTCAAGGCTTTGCACGAGATGTTCTGGCAATCCCCGTCGACCCTTCTTGTGGCGAAAAACGCAATCCCCTCCGAGGGCAACTGGGCTGGCTTCTGGGGCAACGAGGCTATCGATCAGAAGCTACACGACATCGGCACTTCTGGCCCAGTCCTCCTCGAGCCGGACTATTCGAAGCTCAAGGTCGTCGGCCTAACGCAAGATATTGCGGAGTCCTATGTCCCCCTGAACATCACGGTCTCCTATGCGGGGCAGGACGGAACGCCCAAGCCATTTCTGATGATCATAAACTGGATAAAAGTCGGGAAGGACTGGAAGATCGCCTCCGAGATCATCCTACCAGTGCCTCCGGCACCGGCCGCCAAGGGGTAGGCAGCACCGGATACCTACGGCTGCAATCAGTCCTACTTTTTCCGCAGACCCTTACGCCCGTTCGTGGGCCTCGCCCAATTCCACCCGCAAATTCATTTTCCTTCGGCCTCGGTAGATGGTGACAGTAACCGTGTCGCCGGAGCGATGCTTGTTCATCACGTTCGCCAAGTCCTGCTGATCGCCAATCGAATCGCCGTCGATGGCCACAATGAGATCGCCGCCGATCATGATTGCGGTTGCGCCCAGGTAGGCGCGCTCGTTGCCGCCCTTCAGTCCGGCGCGCTCGGCAGCGCCGCCCGGAACCACGCGCACAATCAGCACGCCGTAGTCTGCCGGCAGGCCCATCTCCTGCGCCATCTCCGGCCCAATGGGCAGGGAAACGATGCCGAGCGAAGGACGCCGCACCGTGCCCAGCGTGATCAGATCGCTCAGCACCGCTTTCGCCGTGTTAATCGGGATCGCGAATCCGATGCCTGCACTCTGATTCGAGCCACCAGTCGCGATCATGCTGTTGATCCCGATTACCTCGCCGTGCCCATTCAGCAGCGGGCCGCCGGAATTGCCGGGATTGATCGCCGCGTCCGTCTGGATAGCTTCGTCGATCAGCGCGCCCTGCGGAGTGCGGATCGGCCGCAGTGAGCTGATGATCCCGCGCGTCATCGTCCCCGAAAGTCCAAACGGGTTGCCGATAGCGAACACCTTCTGCCCAACCTGTAAGTTCTTGGACTCACCCAGCACCACGGGCACAAGCTCCGGCGCTTTGATCTGTACCACGGCAAGATCGTGCCCGCGATCGCGCCCAATCACCGTCGCCTTATAGCTCTTCTTGTTGTGCAGCGTGACATCGACCTGGCTGGCATCTCCCACAACGTGGTAGTTGGTGAGGATGTGACCATCCTTATCGATGATGAACCCGGAGCCTTGACCCTCCTCCGGCACCGGTCCAAAGAACAGGTCGTAAGCCACCGTCCGGGTGGTGATGTTGACCACCGAAGGAATCACCCGGCGATAGACTTCGATGTTGTTTTGCTCTTCCGGATCAAGCTTCTCCGGCCCGGCGGCTTCGCTAATCTCGATGTGCGTTGGCCGCGAAATCACGTCGGCAACGGGGTTCGTGCCGTGGTGGTGCGTGGTTAACCAGTAAAACGCGCTGGCCAGAATCACACCCAGGATGAACGGTCGTACAAATCTCATGCCTTTATGATGGTCCAATCAATTAAGAGTCGCCGGATGGGGAATAGACGTCCCCCGATTCAAGTGTAACGAAATAGAAGAGCTTCGCGCATCTCACGGCGCCGCGGGAGTTGAGGCTTGCCTGCCGGGCAGAGCTTGCAGTCGGTTCCAGATCTCTTCCACCTGGCGCTCGGTATCCTCCACCGGGCCGGAATTGTCGACCACGCAGTCGGCGTGCCGCACTTTTTCCTCATCCGGCAACTGCGCCGCGCTCCGCCGTTCCACCTCGGAGAGTGCGGCGGCCAGCGAGATTCCGGTGCGCTGCGCGTAGCGTTCGACGCGGTGCTCGAAATCGCACGTCACGACGATGATCGTGTCGAAATCTTTGGCCGCTCCCGCCTCAATGATCAGAGCCGCTTCCACCACGGCAGTCCCAAGCGGATGCTTGCGCTCGACCTCGGCCATCCACTCGTTCTGCGCCGCGATCACGGCGGGATGCACGATGGCATTCAGTTCCCCAATGCGGCCTGGAAACGCGACTTTGGCCAGGCTGGCGCGATTGATGGTCCCATCCTCGTTGAGAATTTCCCGGCCAAAATGATGCACCACTTCGTCATACACAGCGGCTCCCGGCGCATACAACTGGTGTGCCAGCAGATCGGCTTGCAGCAGATGGGAGCCGCGTCTGGCAAGCATCTCGCCGACCGTCGACTTGCCGCACGCGATCCCGCCGGTCAGCCCTATGCGGAGCACGACTCACCAGCGGCGACGGAGGACTTGCGCGACAACAGGGCCATACAACGCTCCAAACTTCACGCAGTATACAAGCCAGCTTGCAGCCGGACATCAATGAACAATTTCCGGCGGACGCACCTGCGGCTCTCCCGGCATCGCCATCGGATAGTCCAGCACGCGCACGCCCAGGTCGTCGGTGGACTCGCTTGAGTTGGAGAGCACCACCACCCCGGCTTTCCGGTGCGGCTCGAAGCCAACATAAGCGTGGTAGCCATAGGTGCCGCCGTTGTGACATACAACGCCGTTGGCAATGTGCCAGCCCATGGCAATCTGGACGCCGGGCGACACCGCCCTGCGGACGCTCAGCATCTTCTTCATCGCCGGCCGCAGCGGGCTCTGGATCAGGCCCATGTTTGCGGCCACAAAGATCAGCATGTCGTCCACATTCGAGCGAATCGCGCCCGCGCCCTTCATCGCCGAAACCTCGATGGTGGGGGCTTTAAGTCCCTTGCCATAGCCCGCTATGAGATTGGCTTGCATCTCCGGGGTCAATTGCATAGCCGTATGCTTCATCCCCAGCGGCTCCGTAATCCGGTCGCGCAATAGCGTTTCGTAGTCGGTGCCCGCGCGCGCGGCCAGCAACTGGCCCAGCAGGCCTGCACCGTAATTCGAGTATTCGTACTTCGCTCCGGGGTCGCGGGTCAGGGTGTAATTCGAGAGGAAGTTATACATCTGTTCGACGCTGTAGTCCGGGTTGTAACCGTCCGGCATCCGCGGCAGCCCCGAATAATGCGTGGCCAGGTCCAGCAGCGTGATCTGTTTACCATTGCGCTCCGGCACGTGCACCGTCGCGGGCAAGTACCTGGAAATGGGGTCGTTGAGATTTACTTCTCCACGCAGTGCCATGTCGCTCAGCAGCAACGCGGTAAATACTTTGGTGACCGAGCCGATCTCGAAGACAGTTTCGCCGTCCGGTACGCGATCAGCGGGGCTGTCGAACTTGCCGTAGCTGACGACCTCCTGGCCGTGCTTGGTGATGACGCCGACGACAATGCCGCCGGCCTTGTGCTGCACGTCGACGAACTGCACCAGCATGTCGCGAATCTCGTTCGGAGTCGCCAGCCGCGTCGGCGCCATCTGCGCGCCCAGCTGTAGCGCCAGGCAAGAACAGCAAATGAGAACAGCCGATAGTCTTCGGCCGGCCGGTAGAAGCGTAGACAGCATAGCTTGACCAGCGTACTCCATCGGCGGCTAAGCTGGGAGGAGGTCCTCCACGTCTGGCGATAGGCGCGGCCGGCATCCGGCGAGACTCCCGCGCCCCGAATCCGTTACTATATTTATGGCTATTTCCCTGCTGATCCCGGCCGGCCCGCTCCGGCGCAAAAGGAAAAGTTCTGAATGAAACGTTCTTCTCTAATGTATTTCGCCTCGGCCGCGTTATTGCTGCTGCTCGGAACTCTGGGCTGGTCTGCCGATACCTCGATGCTGCGGCCTCCCAAGGGATCAAAGGTTGCCATTGTTGTCTTTGAGGACCTTGAGTGTCCGCAGTGTGCCAAGGCTGCGCCCCTGTTGCACGACGCCGCTAAGAAGTACAACATCCCATTGGTGCAGCACGATTTTCCGCTGCGCCAGCATCCCTGGTCGCTCGATGCGGCGGTGAACGCCCGCTACTTTGACACGATTTCCCTGAAGCTGGGTGACGACTATCGCCTGTTCATCTTCCAGAACCAGATCATGATTACCAAGCAGAATCTGCGCGGCGTAACGGAGAAATGGGCGGAGGACCATAAGGTTACCCTGCCTTTTGTGGTCGATCCGTCCGGCCAGTTGACGGCCAAGATCGATGCTGACCGGGATATGGGAACTCGTATTCCTCTCGACCACACCCCGACCATCTATATTGTCAACGACTCAGGGCATGGCGCCGCAGTTACGGAGGTCCCCGACCTCACCCAGCTCTATACAAAGCTCGATGAGGTGATGAAGGAAGCCGGCACCGCCACGCAGGCGCATAAGACCGGGAGCTCGCACTAAGGAAGCTCAGAATAACTTGCTGAACTTGCCCCAAGGGCTAGAGCCCTATTGATTTCCGATGCTTGCGGCACGGCTGAAGCCGTGCCCTTTCAAAACTGGGACTTAATCAGAGCTTCCCTGACGCCCATCGCGCCCCAGCTTGGCTACTTCCGGGAGCCGTTCCGGGATGTGACGCAACTTCCCGCTAGTCGTTGGGTTGCTATCAGCGGGATAGCTTATGCCGGATACCACACCTAATACCGCCGCCATCGAGACCATGCCTTCCGTGTCCTCGCACGATCGCATCCTGCGGTCGGCAAAGCGTTTGTTCGCCCGCAACGGATACGAAAATACCAGTACCGTAGCTATTGCCCGCGAGGCGGGCACCAGCGAATCGCAACTGATGAAGCACTTCGGCAGCAAGCAAGGGCTGCTGCTGGCCATCTTCGATCGCGGCTGGGCCGGCATCATAGAACGCGTGCAGGCTTTGCCTCACACCGCCTCGCCCGCCGACCGCCTTATGGGTACGCTACAGGCGATGGTCATCGAGGTCGATAACGACTCCGACCTGAAGGAACTGATGGCCCTGGAGTCCCGCCGCGTCCGCAAAGACAATCGTGATGTGCTGATGAGCCGGGGCTCGCAGCAATTCGCCGAAATAGTCCAGGGCCTGCTCAACGAAATGCGCGACCAGGGCCGCATTCGTGCGGACGTCAATCTGGACGCAGTCCGCTCGGCCATCCTGGGCATGACCGAGGGACTCCTGCGTGACCAGGTGGTGGCGAAGCGCTCGGACTGCCGCGCCGACTATAGCTTCGACGACGTCCGCAAAGTGCTGGAGATCATGCTACCCGCGCTCAGCAGCGAAGCTGCTCAGCCGCTCAAAGCCGTCAACCGGTAGAAGAGTTTGCCGAAAACTTCGGTGTCGAGCAGTTTTGAGGGGCGCAGCTTCAGCTGCGCCGTTGCATGCCTTCAATTTGTCATCACGAGGAGGGCTTTAGCCCGACGAGGGAGCTGCTTTTTCTGCCCTTTCAGCAGACACTTTAGCTGGCGGTGGTCTGTGCCGCGCTGTGGTGTCCATGCCCGGCTGTCGAGTGCTAAACTATTCCTGACCTCGAAACCTCGCCGATCCACACGGATCGGGTTGCTTACTCAGTCGGGACGTGGCTCAGCCTGGTAGAGCACTCGCTTGGGGTGCGAGGGGTCGCCAGTTCAAATCTGGCCGTCCCGACCAATTAGTCTTCAGCGTTTAGCTTTCAGTTACGGTTGCCAGGCATCTCGAGCGAAGCCTCCGCTTGCGATCGGGATTGAGTTCACCCAGATCGACGCCGCTTGCCTCGCGGCATGGTCGCAATTTTTTCGTGGAAGAGTCTGGCATCCTGCCGCCGGATGGCTTCCAGCAGGGATGCGACAATCAATTCGCGCGAGGTCGTCGAACTCGCCAGCACTCTCGCGACAAGGTCCGAGGCCATGCTCTTCTCCAGTTCCTGACGGCTCAGCCGGGCGGAATACAGGAACCTGCCGCCGACCTTCCGGCGGTTCAAGACTCCCTTCTGGTACAGGCGGTCGAGAGTTGTCATTACGGTTGTGTAGGCCCGCTTGCGAGGCATCCTCCTCACCACGTCCCGCACACTGCATTCCTCCGACTCCCAGATAACGTCCAAGGTATGACGTTCCAGCCTTCCCAAAACCATTCCTGGCAACGTGCCCGGCATGTCAGCCCCCTTTCGAACCAACAGACACCCAGGAAAGGCCCCCAGGCTTCATCGTTAAACAGAAAGTCGCCGACTGTCAGCAGCCCGTAATGAATGTCTGACTCGAGGGTCAACAAGGCTTGCTGTTGACAATTCGGCTTAGCCGCCGACATGAACAACGAATCTGTTCTTTTTCGAGGAGCGATACCCAAGTTAGATTGAGGCTTCTTATCGCAATGCACTCAACTCTTATCGGGTCCGAAAAAGGTGCCTGCGGCCAGAGGAAATACGGGTTAACGTAAGTACCTATCAGTTAACCGCATGGCCGTATGCGATCAGTCTACCGCTAGTGGGTCCGAAGTCAACAAGAAACAATGTCAGGCGTCGGACAAAGGGCTCGCGCCGCCAAGTCTGGATCTCACAAGTCGAACATGTAGGGCAGCGCCGAGGCGACGATCATGGCGACGACGATGAGTCCACCGCCGAGGACTTGCTGTCCCGTCATCGGCTCCTTCAGCCAGAAGACGCTAAGGATCGCGGCCGTCACCGGCTCAATGCAGAAGAGCACTGCCGCCTCGGCCGGCCCAAGCCGCGTCTGGGCCAGCGCCTGTCCCCAGAAGGCAAACACGGTGGAGAACAGCGCGAGATAAATCGCCGGGCCGAACACCGTCGGCTGCCGGAGCGTGTGCGTCAGGTCTTGAAAGCCGTAGGGCGGGGGCAAGCACGCGCACAACACCACTGAGACCACACCGCAAACCGCGACCTGCGATTCCGCCAGCAGCCAGGCATTGGAACGCCGGGTGAATACTCCCATCATCACAAGGTGGATCGCGCACAGAAATGCGCACAGCAGCGTTTCCAGGTCTCCGCGATTCATCTGCGTCACCAAGCTCCAAGTCCCGTGGCCGCCGCCCCATCCGCCCGCCGGGTGCACCAGCAAGTAGAGGCCGTAGCTGGCGATGATCGCTCCCACTGTGGAAGCGATCTTCACGTGCTGGCCTACGGCGATGGCGATGAATGGCGTGAACAGCACGTAAAGCCCGGTGATGAAGCCGGACTTTCCCGTAGTGGTGAAGCGCATTCCGTCGGTCTGCGACCAGAAGATGCCGGCCAGCACCAGGCCCAGCCAGAATCCGTCCAGCAGGCCGCGCCGCACAATCGGGATGCGCCTGACGCGAATAATGCCGGCCATCAGGACGCCGGCCAGCACAAAGCGCACGCTCATCAACCCGCCGACCGAGATGCCGCCGTCCAGAGCAAAGCGCGTCATGGGAAAGCCGAACCCCCAAATCACGGCCGTGGATGCGATCAACAGGACCGCAGTAGGGTGAGAGATAGCGGCGGATTGAGATGAGTCGCGGTGCATGGCGCTACAGGCTCGACTGAGGATTCATCCTATCGCGAGAAGCGCGAGTTTCATTTACGATCTTTCGTCAAAGGGCAAAGGATGGCACCCGGCGAAATATCATTTTGAACATAACTGGTTTCGTGCTCTCATGTGAGCTTGTGGGTGACCCGCAAGGTCGGGTAAGAACCTGCACGGAGGAGACAACGATGAGCGAAAGAAAATACCAGGGGTTGTTGGCTGCCGCGCCCACGCGGCGACAACTTATCATCGGCGCCGCCGCCGCATTGGGTGGAACTGCCCTGGGTTCGGTTCCTGCCTGGGCCAGCGACGATCCAGGCATCTCTCACACCTGTGCGGCAATCCACCAGGAGGTCGTCTTCAAGACTGGCCCCAAGCGCGTTTATGAAGCCCTGCTCGACGCCAAACAGTTCAGTAAAGTGATCGCCCTTAGCGCAGCCGTGAAGTCCGGCACGAAGCTGGGCGACAAGCCCACCCAAATCAGCCGGGAGTCGGGCGGCGCCTTCACGCTCTATGGTGGCTACATCACGGGACGCCAGATTGAACTCGTGCCCAACCAGCGAATCGTCCAGGCTTGGCGCACGGCGAGCTGGGACGCGGGTATTTATTCGATTGCCAGGTTCGAGCTCACAGAACAAGGCTCCGACACGAAGCTCGTCTTCGACCACACCGGATTTCCGGAAAGCCAGGCTGAACATTTGGCGACGGGATGGAAGATTAACTATTGGGAGCCGCTGGCGAAATACCTGGGATAGAGCGTCGGCTCACGCCATTTCGCCAGGCGCCGCAGATTTGCGGAGCCGGAGTGACCTAGGTTTCCGTGCGGCCGATCCAGTCCAGTTCCAGTTCTGGAATCGATCGAAACTCAGGATCTCCCGTTACCAATGGGCAGCGATGCTTGAGCCCCAGCGCCGCGGCGAAAGCGTCAGCATAGGCAATCGGGTGTAGCCCTTCAGCAGTGCCACAACGCACGATGGGCCGTCTTAGGATTTCAGATGTTCGCCATCGCTGGGAGCGGCGATGCCAAGAAATACGAGGACAGCACGATTCAGCCGCACCGTGTCTTCATCAGCAAGACGGCCGACACGGGCGCCGATCTTTGATTTTGCAACCGTCGCGATCTTGTCCACCATCAGCCGACAGGCGGCGCGAAGCCCATTGCCTGCGCTTGGCTCAATCAACAACCGAAACAGAGGAGCATCGGTTGGTCGAGCTTTTCTTCAGCCGGCGCGGCTCCTCATGCGGTCAGCGGATCGATCACCTCAAGGAAGGGAAAACGATGGAAGTCGGTATCCCGGGTACAGATCTGGCGAATGCCATGTTCGCGCATGAGTATTGCGGTATGGGAGTCATGGAGGATGTTGCCCGCCAGTTGAGGCAGCTCGGCAAGAACTTGTCCAGCCACCTCACGGTGCCGCGAGGTCGAGACCAGCACATCCAACCCCGGCGAGTCGAGCAAGGCCGACACAAACTCCCACGCCTTCTGCACGCTCCAAGGCTGCCTCATTACGCGTGGATGAGTGGTCACTCGCAAGAACTCGTACAAAATCGGCCAAGTCGTGTACCAAGCCTCCGACCTGCGGCGTTGGCGCTCGAGCCATGCGCGAGTCACGGTATGGAAGGGAGAATCAGCGTCCGCAGCATAGACCAGGACATTGGTGTCGACGACAACCACCGCCTACCTTCCTTCCATTGCGTGGTACAGCGCCTCCCGATCCGCAATATCGACGAGGGCACCGCCGCTGTGGAGAACCGGCAAGGGGGGTAGGTCGGCGTTCTTCTTCTTCTGGGCGCGAAACAGGTTTCGCAACGCCGTCTCGACCAGCTCCGACATGGTACGCCCTTGCCGGGCGGCCTCGCGCTTGAGCTGGGCCATGACCGTGTCGTCGACGTTGAGGGTGGTCTTCATATGGGAAACCGTATCACTGATATGGGTAGATGGTCAACGTCGACGCACCGGGCCGCTCGGCGTGGGGGACTAACCCGGGTAGCGCCCGAAGGAGGGGCGCGAACCTGGGCCACCAGCCTAGAAATCGCGGAGGGTGCCCCAGGTCTCGCGCTTTCGAGACCTGGGATGAGCGACAGCCTGCGGTTCATCGTCCCGGATTAGCCGGTTTTTGTGCTGATGAAAAAACTTCGACAGAGTCACCTTTAGAGAACTCCCGGGTCTCGAACACCGCGAGACCCGGGGCACCCGGCAACTCAGTTGAATTCGAGGACAATGAAGTGAGCCGCTGTCAACCCTACGTTTGTTGTTGCGTGCGTTAAGCCGCGAGCAATCCAGAGAACTTCGCCCGCCCGCATCTTAGTCTCAGACGGCGGTTGCCCTTCGGTTTCTTCATGAAGATCAACGTCGGACAGCGCGATTAGTAGTCTATCGTAACTTTCCTTGTGCTTTTCTGTGCGGCCGCCGACCGCCATTATCATGTCGTAAGCTCGCACGGCCCCTGATTCAAATAGCTCGCCTTGAGCACTATCGTGGAAACGAAAAGCCATAGGTTCGCTAAACCCTGATGAGTCAGATTTCAGTGATTCCACTACGATAAGTTCTGCAGGGACTGAAGAAATGTTGCGCTCCGCCAGGCTGAAACCGCCCTTCGATGTGCGAACCTCGCCTGCGTCCAAGTGGGTGGAAATCGGCTGGCGCCCACGAACCTCATTGGAGATGTTCACTGGCTGGAGACTCACGAAAGCGTAGAAATTGCTGTGCCGGTGCGTAACGGTGGCTTCATTCGGGTGGAGCTTCAAACGGAACACCCGCACTGACGGGTTCTCGAAAAGGAGGGTATGGTGAGGCTCCTTTGAGATATCGATAGGCGCTTTAGCGAGTTCTTGGGCCCATGCGAACGCCGTAACAAGAGTAGTTGCCAGAAGTAAAGTTCGCCTTATCGAACGAATTGTCGCGTGTGCCCTCACGTTCCTCCCTAATCGCGCGGGGCGGCGTTCGGAGACGATCGTCGCCACGAGTCACAGCGTCGCGGCTTTGCTCTCAATCAGCCCTTTCACCCGCTCCACGAATGCCTCCACCTTCACTGAGCCCTCGGCTTTTTCCTGGCCGCGGACGCGGACGTTGACCTCGCCAGCTTCCATCTCCTTGTCGCCGACGACGAGCTGGAACGGAACTTTCTGCATCGCATGTTCGCGGATCTTGGCGTTCATCTTCTCGTTACGTACGTCGACGTGTACGCGCACACCGGCGGCTTTCAGTTTCTCGCCGACTTCATTCGCGTAGGCGTGATGTTTCTCGCCGATGGGAATGACGACGACCTGCACCGGCGACAGCCACACCGGAAACGCTCCCGCGTAGTGCTCGAGGAGCACGCCAAAGAAGCGCTCCTCCGAGCCATAGAGCGCGCGATGCACCATCAGCGGTTGGTGGCGCTTGCCGTCTTCGCCGACGTACTCCAAGCCAAAGCGTTCAGGCAGCGTGAAGTCGAACTGCACGGTCGAGAGCTGCCACAGACGGCCGATGGCGTCCACCAGCTTAATGTCGATCTTCGGCCCATAGAATGCGGCTTCGCCGGGAATGGTTTTGTAGTCGATGTTGCGCCGCTTCAGCGCCTGCTCCAGGGAGCGCTGCGCCAGCTCCCACTGATCGTCGTTGCCGGCATAAGTCTTGCGGTCATTCGGGTCCCACGTCGAAAGCTCGACCTGAAACTGCTCGAAGCCGTAGGTGTGCAGCGTTGCGAGGGCGAAGTCGATGCAGCCGACCACTTCGTCCTCGATCTGCTCCGGAGTGCAGAAGATGTGAGCGTCGTCCTGGGTGAAGCCGCGCACGCGCAGCAGGCCATGCATCACGCCCGAGCGCTCGTAGCGATACACCGTGCCCAGCTCGCCCAGCCGCACCGGCAGGTCGCGATATGACTTCAGCGAGTCGCGATAAATCAAAATGTGGAACGGACAGTTCATCGGCTTCATGCGATAGACCGCGTCGTCAAGTTCCATCGGGGTAAACATGTTCTGCGCGTAATAGCCTTCGTGGCCGCTGGTCTTCCAGAGATCGACGCGCGCCACGTGCGGCGTGTACACCAGCGAGTAGCCGCGCTTCAAGTACTCGTTGCGCATCCAGTCTTCCATCTCCTTGCGGATGAGGCCGCCCTTGGGATGCCAGAAGATGAGGCCGGGACCGGCGAGCTCCTGAATGGAAAACAGGTCGAGCTGCTTGCCCAGCACGCGATGATCGCGCTTCTTGGCTTCTTCGAGCTTGTGCAAGTAGTCGTCGAGATCCTTCTTCGAGAAGAACGACGTGCCGTAGATGCGTTGGAGCTGCGGATTTTTCTCGTCGCCCAGCCAGTAGGCGCCGGCGATGCTGAGCACCTTGAACGCCTTGATGCGTCCGGTGGACGGAATGTGCGGCCCGCGGCAGAAGTCGGTGAACTTGCCGGTCTTGTAGATGGAAATTTTCTCGTCGGGCGCGGTGAACTGCTCGATGAAGTGGCACTTCATGAAGTCGCCTTCCGACTTGAAGCGCTCCAGGCCTTCGGTGCGCGGCAGAAATTCGCGCGCGTAGGGCAGGTCCTGCTTCACCAGCTCCTGCATCTTCTTCTCGATGGCTTCCAGGTCTTCCGGCGTGAACGGCTTATCGCGATAGAAGTCGTAGAAGAAGCCGGACTCGGTGGCCGGGCCGTGGCCGAGCTTGGTCTCCGGAAAGAGTTCGAGCACAGCCGCCGCCATAAGGTGCGCGGAAGAGTGGCGATAGACTTCCAGCGCCTCGGGATCGCGATCGGTGAGGATGCGCAGCTCGGTGTCCTGCTCCAGCGGACGCGCGAGATCGATTAGTTGCGAACCATCTTTCGCGGCGGGCGCATGGGCGGAAGCGGGTGCGGCGACCGAAGCTTCGTTCGCAACTGCATGATGGCCGTTGTCGCCGCCGTTCGGCGAAAATGGCTTGATCTGTGCGGCCAGTGCGGCGTCAGAGAGGCGCGGGCTGATGCTGCGAGCGATATCGAGGGCGGAGGTCCCGCGCGGCACGTCTCGGACGCTGCCGTCGGGCAATTTCACATGAATGGTATCAGCCATAATGTCGGACCTGTGTGCAGCTTTCACTGCGGATCATGAAGCTTGAGTGTATCGGAGCGAAAACGACGGGGCAATCACCGCGACTAGACGGATGTTCGTGTTCGGCGGGCGCGCACTTCCAGCACCGCCGATCCGATGAGCGCGACCGAGGCGAGCAGGATGGCGACGGGGATGGCGACGTGCTTGTAAGCGTTGGTCATGTCGATCTTGTTACCACTTATCATGCCATAAAGCACTGACCCGACGATACCCAAAAAAAGTCCCGCGCCCATGCCTCCGGCGGCGAACAGCAGCGTCGTGAACAGCACGCGCGCGGCAGAGGTAAGAGCCATGGAAAGTCTGGAGCGGCGGTGGGTCGGCGCCATGGCGGTGTACGACACTCTCATAGGTTACAACAGTCAAACGACCTTCCGCTCGTTAGGGTTGCGTTACAATCAGAGTTTCATGTCTTCCACGTCGCAAGCTGTAACCCGAACCCCCGCTGAGGTAGTGCGGATGGCGCCGGTCTCCCAGGCCGCAAACGGCATCTGCTACTCGGTGATGGGGGAAGTGACGGCCGGCGTCGCGGATCTGGAGCGCATGGTGAACGCGGTGCCGCGCACCATCGCCGCCGCGCTCGACCGCAAGGCGTACTACTTCGTCCCGCTCACCCTGAACCTGGGCGACGAGACGATGATTGCCGACCGCTATGACGTGCAGCTTTCCGACAGCGCGGTCTGCCATCGCAACCAGACGCTGGGTGATTCGCAGTGTGTCTTCATCTCTACCCGGCTGATGGAAGACAGCTTCGCCATCGCCTTCGAATTCTTCATCAACGTGGGGCACAACTTCGTGGATCGCATCGGCGTCTCGCAGGAGTTCGCCGACCTGGTGTGGAAACAGGTTGAGGGCAGAGTGCGGGGCGAAACCTCGCTCGACGCCTATGAGTTGCGCAAGGTCGCAACCACCGACGGCCCCGAAGCGGAGAAGGCGCGCCACGAGTACCTGCTGGCGACATTTTCTGACTCCATCGCGGTGTACATGCTGTCGGTGTATCTGGACGTGGATTACCAAGACCTGCGCGAGCGTGACTATCCTTTGCTGGCGCCGGACGCGCTGGCCGAACGCCTGCGCAAGATCAACGAACTGTTTCCGGCGAATCCGGGCTTCGAGTTCCTGGTGCACCGCAGGAGAAGGCAGTAAGAACCAGTTGCCAGTGGCCAGTGGTCAGTGGCCAGTTGTCGGAATGACAATCTGCTATTCGCTCGACCCTCTTGGTTTTACTGACAACTGGCCGCTGGCCACTGACCACTGCCTTTATGATTGCCCATTTACGCGGACGGCTCATCTCGAAGCATCCCAACCAGGCCATTGTTGAGGCTGGCGGCGTCGGCTACGACGTCCTTATCACAGTCCCGACGTTCTCCGATCTGCCTGCCACCGGCGCCGAGGTCGCGCTGCACATTCACACTCACGTGCGCGAGGACGCGCTGGCGCTCTACGGATTTCTGCGGCCCGAAGAAAAGCAGCTGTTCGAAAAGCTGATCACCGTCAGCGGTATCGGACCGAAGCTGGCCATCACCATTCTCAGCGGCATGGCGACGGCCGACATGGTGGGCGCGATCCGCGGCAACGATTTCGCCCGCCTGACGAAGATTCCCGGCATTGGCCGCAAGACTGCCGAGCGCATGTGCGTGGAGCTGCGCGACAAGCTGGAAGGATTTGGCGCTCCGCAAGCGGTAGTCTCGCATTCGGCCATCGAAGAGGACGTGATCTCCGCGCTGACCAACCTGGGCTACCAGCGAGCGCTTGCCGAGAAGGCCGTGGAGCGCGCTGTTCAGTCTGCCGGCCGGGAGAACTTTGACGCCATCTTCCGCGCGGCGCTGGGGGCCCTGTCGAAGTAAGGCTGCTGTTCTCTCTTCATTTTTTCCGCCCTTACCAGAACCGGCGGGGGCATTGGCCGCTTCGGGATTAGCAACCGCCAGCCGTCAGATCTCAAGCAATGCAGTCGTTGCGCCGTGCATCGAAATTGGTCGGGTTTGTAACTCTGTCCGGCAATGGTGTTAAACTAAGCGCAATTAAGGGATGAGGATTGTCTTGTCCACGTGTCCACACTTATTCCGCTCTCATCCCAACCTCAGCGATGAAGTGAATCGCAACATCGCGCAGTCGGAGATTGAAGGCGGCGTGTCTCTTAACGACCTGCCACCCGCGACTGTGCTGGAGATTCAAACCCAACACCACTGTTACCTGGTCGTCCTTCTAACCGACAACAAGGCGCTCATCTCAGGACATCCCCAGTACTGCCCGGAGCCAACCCAGGTGGCCATCGCGGGTTCGACGTGGGGAGGGTCTATGCTGAAAAGGCGATATGTCGGGCGAGGCATGCACCTGGAGTTTTCGCATCCGCAGTACCCCACCCCAATTATCACTTCACCTATCCAGGAAATCCGGGAGCCGCGAACGCATCAGCTTCGGGACCACTGTGCCGGATTGGATCGCTGCGGTTAACTCAGTCTTGCCAGCATTGCCGAATTGGGTTGATTGAGGCGTCGTTTGATGACCGGGCCGCGGCACTCCAGCGGTACCATTAGACATGAGAAGAATATTTCCAGAATGCCCCGACGCAGACGCTTCTAACCGGTGCGTAGCCGCCGATCTCCTGTTTCGACAAGAGCCAGACGACGAAGAGGACGAAGAAGAAGAGGACGAAGAAGAAGAGGACGAAGACGACGATGAGGACGAGGGCTACTCGGAGTGAGAGCGCGTCTTAATTATCGTCGCGCTCAGTAGTGGCCGTCGGCGATGCGATGGGTGAAAGGTTTGATGTTGTTCATCACCTGACCGCCTTGAGTCAATCCAGAGTTGAGGTCCTGGAGTTCCTTCTCCGCCGCCGTCTCCGCCAGTTCGCGCGTGGGTGCGTGGCCCCAGGAGACCAGTTCATCAGGCTTCTGCTGCCGGCAAATCATCCAGTGATGGCGCGTGCCTTTGTGGTAGGGCTCCGCCTGAAACGAAATCACATATGGATCGGGTACTTCTTTCATTGCGTACTTCGCGCTTCTGCCGGTTTTGATAGGCGTGGCTCCTGTTTGGAGTGAAAATACCGGGCCCACATCTCGGACTGCTTAACTATCATACGCCGATTCTTGAGCAAACGTAGTTGCCATTCCCTCCGCGCAATCAAAGGCGGTATTGTTCGTCGCTGACATGCTCCATCCAATCGACGACCTTGCCGTCGAGCCGTTCCTGAATAGCAATGTGTGTCATGGCCGTGGCCGGCGTAGCCCCGTGCCAATGCTTCTCTCCTGGGGCGAACCAGACCACATCGCCGGGGTGAATTACCTCGATCGCGCCGCCTTCCCGCTGTGCCCATCCGCAGCCTGCGGTGACGATCAAGGTCTGTCCGAGGGGATGGGTATGCCACGCGGTACGCGCTCCAGGCTCGAATGTGACGCTGGCGCCGGCAACCAGCGCCGGGTCCGGAGCTTGAAAAAGCGGGTCGATGCGAACGGTGCCGGTAAACCACTCAGCCGGGCCTATGCCCGAGGGCTGCGAACCAATGCGTTTGATTTCCATCGAGATAGTATAGGGGTCTGAAGGAGGCAGAGGTCCGGGCAGTGTCTTAATTTCGATACAGACGCTCCTCCCGCGGCTGAAGCCGCTTTGGTGTTGAGGGCGCTTACGGCACGGATGAATCCGTGCCCTTTCAAGGCAGGATGAAATCAGGACGCTGCCGGGGTTCGCACTGCACCGCTATCCGCCAAGGTCAAGGGTTGGGAGGTTTGTATTTTTTCCCTAGTGTCTCGGCCTGGAAGGTCCGCTCGTCCACGCGATGAAGGCGGTTGATCATGGCCCGCGACAGCAGCTTGTAATGGTGGATCTCCAGCAGGTAGTAAATGACGAACCAGATTGGCTTCTCGGTGGTCATCCATTGCTGATCGTCGAAGCGCTTCAGGTTCACCGGACGGGAAAACGTCCTCATCGTCCGCTTCCGCCGCAGATTGAAATAGGTATCGAAGTAGCTCATGGCCAGCTCGCGGAGTGAGCGGTAGACCGGTTCGCGATAGCGGCAACTGGTGTAGTTGGACTTGGCAAGCGCGCCCCAGTGTCCCTTCACGCGATAGACCGCGATAACGTGGTCGGTGTCGTGCTCAGCCTCGAAATCGAGGATCAGCGGCGGAAAGCCGTTGGCGCGCAGCGCGGCGGCCGCGAAGATCGCTCCCTCAAAGCAATGGGCGGTGTTTTCGCGCAGCACCCGCCGCGGCGACCACGCGGTGTCGCCCAGGTGATAGGGCATGTCATCGAGGAAGCGCTGAATGCCGTACGGATCTTTCAGGCTGCGCAGCTTGCGCAGCTCTGCCGGAGTGAAGCCGAGGTCGTCGTGGGCCATGATGAAGTGACAGCAGTGTAACCCATCCTATTTCGGTAACCGAGCATGTAGACGATGGAACATCGTAGGATCAATCGCATGACGCAAGAATTGGAATTAGACTGCCTGGACCAGTTGGAAGCAACCCCCGCGATCCTGCGCGGATTGATGTGCGGCTTGTCAGTGGAAGATACCGAATGGAAGCCCGCGCCCGACCGATTTTCGGTGGCGGAAGTGCTCGCGCATCTTTCCCATTCCGAGGGCCACTGCTATCGAACCCGCGTGGATCGGTTTGTGACCGATGAACTGCCGGAGTTCGAGGCGGATGAGGCGCAGATGTACCTGGAGTTGTACCGTAATGCCAATGCGAAAGACGCCTTCCACCATTTTGAAGAGCAGCGCGGCAGCAACGTGGAGTATTTGCGGACCTTGCCGCCGGGCACCGGTGAACGCCGCGCCAGACACCCGGAGGCCGGCGAAATCACCCTGCAACAAATGCTCCACGAGTGGACCATGCACGATCTGGGACATATCCGGCAGATCGCTGAGTTGGTGAGAGCGCGAAAACACCTGCAAGCAGCCGGAAAACTGGGCGACGGCTACCGCCTGAAACCATAAGGGCGCTGGCTGTTTGAGACCTCACATTCAGGCGGCCTTTTCGACCAGATGGTTGTGTTTTCCCGACCGCCATTGCATTATTTTTTGGGGAGTCACGGCATGAGAAAAAGGGCGTTCACGTTTCTAATCATCGGGCTATTGTGTTGGTTGTGCGCTGTGCCGGGAAGCGCGCAGCAAAAGAACCAGCCTTCGATTACGGTCGAGGGTCTCGATGGCGCCAAAGTGACGTTTACCCTGGAGCAATTGCGGCAAATGCCGCAGGATTCAGTCTCGCTGGCAAATCCTAATCCGGCTACGTCCGAACAATATGAAGGAGTGCTGCTGAGGACGCTGCTGGCAAGAGTGGATACGACGATCAGCAAGAAGCTCCACGCCGAAGATTTGCGGGACTATGTAGAGGTCGCTGGGCGCGACGGCTATCGCGTCGTCTTCGCGCTGGCAGAACTGGAGCCGAGTCTTCAGGACAATAAGGTGCTGGTCGCCATCAGCAACCAGGGTAAGCCCTTGGACGATATATTGGGGCCGGTACGCGTGATAGTGCCGCAGGACAAGCGTCAGGCGCGAAGCGTACGGCAGGTGACGACGATTAGCCTGCGGCAAGCGCCTTAGTCGACCGAAAAAGCGTGCCGCCGGCTAAAGCCGGCTCGCAGTCAAAAAAAGCACTTAGACGCCAGCCTTAAGGCTGGGTCTACCCGAACGCTCTACCCGAAAGCTCCAGAATCCGACTTTTTCAGCGGCCTCTGAAGTCGTGCGCTGTTACAAAGCGTTCAAGGCAGAGTTTTTCCGCAGCCTGCTAGTCTTTCTGGACCATCACTTCGGTTGATTTGATGACAGCGCGGACGGAGTCGCCTTTCTTCAGGCCCATCGACTCGGCGCTGGAACGGGTGATGATGCTTTCCACCTGCTGGCCGCCGATATTGATGACGACATGCGCCATGATGTCACCCAGAGTGATGGATTCGATTGTTCCGGCGAGTTGATTGCGTGCGGAGAGTGTCATTGGGCTAGCGTAAGGGAGCGGCTCTGGAAGGTCAAACGTCGGAGCGACAGGCTGGGGGAGACAGGGTATGTGCCGCCGGCTGAAGCCGGCTCGGGAAGAACAACAAACGGCTTATCGGCACGACTAAAAGTCGTGCCCTGACACAATGCAAGATCGCATTACTGGTTATTCGTTTCGCAGGGCGATCATGGGATCGACGACGGTAGCTCGGCGTGCTGGAACGTAGGACGCGGCCTGTCGGAGCGACAGGCTGGGGGGCAGGGTATGTGGCGCCGGCTAAAGCCGGCTCGCAGTCGAAAAAAAGCACGTAGACGCCAGCCTGAAGGCTGGCTCTACCCGAACGCACCAGAACCGACTTTTTCGGAAGGTCAAACGTCGGAGCGACAGGCTGCGGGAGACAGGGGTATGTGCCGCCGGCTAAAGCGGCTCGGGAAGAACAACAAACGGCTTATCGGCACGACTAAAAGTCGTGCCCTGACACAATACAAGATCGCGTTACTGGTTATCGTGCCCTGACACAATACAAGACCGCGTTACTGGTTATCGTGCCCTGACACAATGCAAGATCGCGTTACTGGTTATCGTGCCCTGACACAATGCAAGATCCCATTACTGGTTACTCGTTTCGCAGGGCGATCATGGGATCGACGACGGTGGCTCGGCGTGCTGGAACGTAGGACGCGGCCAGGGCAACCAGCAGCAGCAATAACGAAACGCATACAAGGATTAGCCAACCCGACGAACTTACGCCGTAGAGCAGGCTGGCCATCACGCGGGTAAGCACCACACCGGCAACCAGGCCAATCGCAACGCCGGTAACAGCCGCGATTACACCCTGGCGGATCACCAGCTTGAGGATATCCGGACGCTGCGCGCCCAAGGCCATACGAATGCCAATCTCACGCGTGCGCTGAAGCACGGAATAGGAAATGAGACCATACAGTCCGATGGTCGCCAGAATGAGCGCGAGGCTGGCGAAACTGCCGATCAGATAGAACGGATAGCGCCGCAGGAACACAGCCGGCGAGCGGTCTACGAATTCCTCCAGCGACTGGGGCTGAATGAATGCCAGCTCCGGATCGGTGGAGCGCATAGTGGAACGCACCGCGCTCAACATGGCCGTGGGATCGCCACTGGTCCGGATCACGTAATTCAGATAAGTCGTATACCCGGAGTCCTGGTCCACCGGAAAGTAGATGACCGGCGGAGGAGGCACGGCAAGGTTGTCTTCCGCAACGTCGCCCACAACGCCGACGATCTGTCGGAAGGGCTCTTCCGGTGAGCGGGTCATGCGCAGGCGCTTGCCGGTAGGATCTTCGCCTCCGGGCAAATAGCGCTTCACCCAGGCTTGATTCACCATCGCAACCCACGGACTGTCCGGAGTATCCGAGGCGGCGAAGGAACGTCCGCGCAGCAAGGGGATTTTCATTAAGGCAAAATAATCGCGCTCCACGCGGCGGGAAATAGCAGATTCCTCCTCGCCCGGCGCGACGGCCCGTCCTTCAATCAGAAAGCGGTTGGTGCTGCGATTACCGGCGACGGGCAGGCCGCTGGTGGCCGAGGCGCCCTGCACTCCGGGCAAACCGCGCAAGCGGTCCAGGAAATCGTGGGTAAAGCGCAGTCCCTGGGGATTGCTGAAGGGCCATGTCTTCGAGACTGTGTACGACGGTCCCGAAAGGTTCACCAGAAACGTGAGGACGTGATCGGGTTCGAAACCGGGATTTTGGCTGAGCACGGAGCGGAGACTTTGCAGCATCAATCCACCGGCGACCAGCAACACGAGGCAGACGGCAATCTCGCCGACGACCAGAACGTCGCGCATGGCTGCGCGCGAAGTGCTGGTGCCGCCGCGCGACTCATCCTTCAGAATGTCCATGATGGGCGTTTGAGGGACGGAGAATCCCGGCCCTAACCCGAACAGAATGGCGGCAAGCACGGTAATAGCCGCCGCGAAGGCCAACACTGGAAAACTGATGCCGACATCGGCGAGGTAGGGCATGGCCGTAAGCTGCGCCTCGGGAATGGATCGCGCCAGAAGCCAAACCCCCAGCGCAGCTCCGAGAAAGCCAATCAGCGCGCCGCTGACGGAGAGCAATAAACTCTCGATGAGCAACTGCAACACCAGGTGAAATTGTTTAGCTCCCAAGGCGGTGCGAATGGCGAACTCGCGGCGGCGATCGATGGAGCGGCTCATCAGCAGGCTGGCGACGTTGGCGCAAGCGATGAGCAGGACCAGGACCACGGCTGCGAAAAGCACCAGCAACAGCGGCCGAATGTCGCCGACAATTTCCGAGCGCAGCAGCCCAACGTTGACGCTCACCGCGGCATTTTGTTCTGGATACTCGTGCGCCAGTTGGGCGTTGATGGCCGACATTTCGGCTCGCGCCTGGTCGAGAGTGACGCCGGGAGCAAGCCTGGCAATCACATTCAGCCAGCGGCCGCTGCGCGCGGTGGTTTCATAAAGATTCAAGTGCAGAGGGACCCAGATGGGCACAACCCCGGCAGGGCCTAGCTCGAAGGCTTGCGGCAACACGCCGATAACGGTGACTGGTTTGCCGTCGAGACGAATGACACGCCCGACAATGTTGGGATCGCCGGAGAAATCGCTGTGCCAGTAACTGTAGCTGAGCAGGGCCACCGTGGGACCGGAGCCTTCGGGCAGGTCCTCGCCTGCGGCAAAGTCGCGGCCGAGCACTGGGGCCACTCCCAGGGTGGAAAAGAAATTGGTGGTGACCATGGCGCAGAACATGGTCTTGGGATCGCCATGGCCGGTGATGGTGAAAGCGTCAGGGGCGTATCCGGCAAAGGACTGAAAACTCTTCGCGGTACGCCGCCAGTCGAGAAAATCCGGATAGGAAGCGAGGTAGGCACAGCAGGCGGTCTGGTGCCGGCGTTCGCCGATGGTGACCAGCCGGTCGGCATCGTGAAACGGCAAAGGACGCAAGAGTACGGGGTAAACGACGGAGAAGATTGCGGTGTTGGCGCCGATGGCCAAGGCCAGAGTGAGGATCGCCACCGCGGTGTAGCTGGGATTCTTCCGCAGCATGCGCAGTCCGTAGCGAAAGTCCTGTTTCAGGGTTCCCATGAAAGCAGCGGATCGGAGTCAGCAGAACGTCACTAACATCGGGCAGAATTCCCAGAGCTTTTCTGCGCCTGTCTAAGTTAGTTCTTCGAGACGGCCTTTGACAACTCAGGATGCGGCCGGGACGACGGTTGCGGCGGGTGGGATGCCGAAGGGCAGACTGCCAGGTGGAAAAATGACGGTTTGCCTGAAGTGGGTTTTGCGGGAATCGTTCGCCGCGTCGGGTGCATCTGAGAACTTTCGCAGTTTCTCGCAAGTGGTGAATGGAAGGCGGTAAGAGCGAAGCTGTGCGCCTCGAACGGTCGTTCGTTCGATAGCACCTAGGTGCAGCAGTCTGTTTGTTTACAATCGCTTGGCAGGTTACTTTGTGATAATTCGCAAATGTTCCACGTGGAACAATTGCGTCCCGGCAAGGAAAAGGCCGACCACGGGGAGCAGTCGAGGAACGACCGATGGCAAGCACGACAGTGGCCGGCTCGCAGGGTTTTAGTGTCAGCCGTCCCGCGCCTAGTCCGTGGCTGATTGCGGTCTCGGTGATGCTGGCGACGTTCATGGAGGTGCTGGATACTTCCATCGCGTCGGTGGCCTTGCCCTACATTGCGGGCAGCCTGTCGGCCACCAACGACGAAGCCACCTGGGTGCTGACCAGCTACCTGGTGGCGAACGCGGTCATCTTGCCGGCCAGCACGTGGTTTTCGCGGAAGTTTGGCCGCAAGCGTTTCCTGATCACCTGCATTGCCATCTTTACGGTATCGTCGTTTCTCTGCGGCGCGGCCACCAGTCTGTGGATGATCCTGCTGGCGCGCGCGGTTCAGGGCGCCGGTGGTGGCGCGTTGCAGCCGTTGTCCCAATCGATACTGCTGGAGAGCTTTCCACCCGACAAGCGTGGCATGGCCCTGGCGGTTTTCGCTCTGGGGGTGGTCGTGGCGCCGGTACTGGGACCCACGCTGGGCGGCTATCTCACCGACACCTACTCCTGGCGCTGGGCCTTCTACATCAACATTCCGATTGGGATCTTCGCAATTCTGATGATCCTGCGCTTCGTCGAAGACCCGCCCTATATTAAGAACGCCAAGCCGGGAAAGATCGACGGCATCGGGTTGGGCTTGCTGGCAGTGTGGCTGGGCGCGCTGCAAATCATTCTCGACAAGGGCCAGGAGGACGATTGGTTCGGGGCCAACTGGATCCGCTGGACAACGGCCCTTCTGGTCATTACGTTCGTTGCCTTCCTCGTCCGGGAGTTTACCCACGACCAGCCGCTGGTCGATCTCCGCGTCTTCCGACACCGAAACTTCCTGATAGGCTGCATTCTAATCGCAATCTTTGGAGGCGCCCTTTATGGGCTGATCACCTTGTTGCCGCTGTTCTATCAGGAGCTGCTGGGTTACACGGCCTACGCGGCCGGCTGGGCGGTAAGCCCGCGCGGAATTGGTGCGATCATGGCGCTGCCCATCATCGGTATCCTGACCGCCAAGGTGGACAACCGCTGGCTCATCGCCGCCGGCTTCTGCATGTTCGCCATCAGTAGCCTGGGGTTTGGCCAGGTCACTCTGGAGATCTCCCAGTGGTCGTTTCTTTGGGCCATTGTGCTGAGCGGCTTCGGCACCGGGTCGATCTTTGTTCCCCTGTCGACGACGGCCGTGGCCGGTCTTCCCAACGAGGAGATTGGCAACGCCAGTGGCCTCTACAATCTCTTCCGCAACGTCGGCGGCAGCATCGGCATATCGCTTGTGAATACCATCGTGGCCCGCCACGCCCAGTTGCATCAGAATGAAATGGTGCACTCCCTGGCGGCCACCGATCCCGCGTTCCAGAACCAATTGCATCAGCTGCAACAATATTTGTATACGCAGGGATACGGACCGGTGGAAGCGATGCGCAAGGCCTATGCCCTGATCGGCGGCGAACTGTCGGCGCAGGCCCTGCTGTGGTCTTACGTCGATGATTTCCGCTATATGGCGCTGGCCTGCTTTGCCTGCATCCCGATTGTCTTCTTCTTGAGGAAGACGGTTGGGCGCAAGGGCGCGCAGTCGGTAGGACATTGATCCATCCCAGCACTCCCTTCCCGCGCTTCCATCAATGAGCAACAAAAAGCCCGCCCTTTTGGGGGCGGGCTTGCACTCGGGCGAACCCGAAACTAGGAGCCGTCTTCGCAAATGGTGCTGATACCGGTGTAACCCTGGAAGGTCCAATAATCATTGACCGACAGGTTGGTAGGACCACCGAAGTACCGCAGGAGAACCAGGTCCTGGAGGTGATAGGTGAAGTTGTGCAGCGGGTAGGTCCACGTGCCATAAGGATGGCCCGGTTGGCCACCCTCCAGCGGATCGCCGACTTCCAGGATGCCGCAAGGGGTGTTGTTCTGGTTCGGATACAACGGATCGTCCGTCCACTCACCTACTTCATGCGACAGAGCCGAGACATCCTGCGAGAACACGCCCGAGGTCGTGATGTATTCGAAGTTCGCATAGGTCTGGGCACCGTTGGCGCTGTGGTAGCCGCCGATGCAGCATCCGCCTTCAGTCAGATACGTGTTGGCGTTTTCGAAGATAGGGAAGCCAGCCGGGTTGATGGTTTGGCTCTGCGCCATGTAAGCGCTGATCTGTTCGTCGTAATAGTTAATGTCAACCAGCGCGACGTGGACGCCAAATTCCGTTCCCTGGTGTCCGGATCCCGCAGGAACGTTCAACGTCAGTTCCGGCAGGACGGTGACACGCGCCGTGGGGCCTCCCAGGAGTATGTGCGAGTTCGGATTGTTTTGCACAATGCTCCAGAAGTTACCGCGCTGAAAGGCGTCATTGTATTGGGTGGTGCCTACATCGATGCCGCCCTGGGTGTAGGTGGTGGTGTTGTCAAACATTGGGGAGAGAATGGTCCGCGCCAATGCGCTATTAGGACCACCGGCTAGCGGATCCCAAACCGAGCCGTCGGACAGCACGAGCTTCACGGGAACGATCCACGTGGTGATGTCGGCTCCATTGTTGGTGGAAGGATCTGCGCCCACCATCACATAGGGATAGTTAGTGTTGTTATAGGTGAACGAACCGTTCCATTCTTCCAACGTGCTCGAAGGCACCGGAGCTCCGGGAAGCGCAGGCTTCGGCGGAATTACGACGAAGCGGCCAACCGCGTGTTCGTCATTTACTGAGCTGTCTTGGGCCATGGCCAGCACCGACAAACAGCAACATGCCAAAAGGGTCAGCGCCATCAGCTGACACAGGAGCGTTTTACGAGTCTTCGTCAACTTTGATTCTCCTCGAATTATTTTGATTTGACTTGCTTGGGCCGATTGCATTTTCAGAAGAACATCCCTAGCAGAGACACCCAAGTACAGAACAATCCTTTGCTGGCATCTGCCGGCAGACACAAGCGGGATCGAACCCGGTGGCCCGTCTTACCGTCTCCGTTCCCCACGAGCGGAGATTTTCCGGCGTGCGCCGTTGCCGCCATCGCGCACGCCCAACTTGTAGCCTTCCCTCCAACCGTCCCACCATGCCCGCGATCTCCGGTTGATGCTGCCCTTGGCTGACTTTTCCATATCCAGTCTCTTATGCCGGCGGATATGGTTGGGCAAGCCGCACTTCGAGAACATTTCACCGCAAACCGGGCAAGGGGCACTGGCAAATCTCGACCCGAGACGAATTTCCGGGCCAAGCATGTCAGGAAGACCTCTCTCGGCATGATGCCACTTAAGTAATCGGCGGTCAACGCCACGCCGTGACAACTTATCCTTTGCGAACAACTACTACCATAAGGTAGTAGTTGTTAAAGGTTGTGTCTGAAGAGCAGGCGTTTTCCAGCACAACCTCGCGCCGACCGGGCGGGCGGTCCACGCAGTCCGCCGTCTGGAGGGTGCTGGGAAGTGCGGGAATCCGTGAAAGGTCCCCGGGAATTTACAATCGCAGGTGATGTCTTTCCGCTTCCAGATTGAGGCCCGCGACGGCCTGGCGCGCGCCGGACGCTTGTTCACGCCGCATGGCGAGGTGGAGACGCCGGTCTTCATGCCCGTCGGGACCGTCGGCACAGTGAAAGGCGTCCCCCAGGACACGCTGGAAGAGCTCGGCGTCCAGATTCTGCTGAACAACACCTACCATCTTTATCTCCGGCCTGGCGTCGAAATGATTCGGCAGTTCGGCGGAGTGCAGAAGTTCATGTCATGGGACCGGCCGATTCTCACCGACTCCGGCGGCTTCCAGGTGTTCAGCCTCAGTGCTCTGCGCAAAGTGACGGAAGAGGGCGTCACCTTCCGCTCGCATCTGGACGGCTCGTCGCATTTCTTCAGTCCGGAGAGCGCCACTGCGGCGCAAATCGGATTGGGCGCTGACATTATCATGGCGTTCGACGAATGCACGGAGCATCCAGCCGAGTATGCCCGCACTCAGGCCTCAATGGAGATGACGCTGCGCTGGGCGGCGCGCAGCAAGAAATACTTTGAAGAGCACAAACAGGAAGTGCCGTGGTTTTCGCGGGGACTGAAGTCAGCGGGAGATTTTAATGCGGGGATAAACGGCACGGCTAAGCAGGATGCTGAAGAAGTGCGCCTTGTAACAGGGCACGACTTCAGTCGTGCCGATAGGCCGTTTATTTTTCTTCCCGAGCCGGCTTTAGCCGGGGGCACCGGCCCGGCTTCGATTTTTTCCGCAGCCTCTAAAGCTCGGCCCCTTCAAAGCGAGGGCCAAACCCAGACACTGTTCGGCATCGTGCAGGGTGGAATGTTTCCCGACCTGCGGCGCGAGTCGGCACAGCGCACGGTCGAGCTGGATTTTCCGGGGTATGCCGTTGGTGGGTTGAGTGTGGGCGAGCCACGCCCCATGACATACGAGATGGTCAATGCCGCGATTCGTTTCCTGCCGGAAGACAAGCCGCGATACCTGATGGGCGTCGGCACACCGGAAGAGATTGTGCAGTACGTGGCGCAAGGAGTTGACATGATGGATTGCGTGCTGCCCACACGGGCGGCGCGCCACGGACTGCTGTTCACCTCAGAAGGGCGCATCACCATCAAGAACGCGCGTTACGCCGGCGACGACGGCCCGCTCGACCCGAACTGCGGCTGCAAGGTTTGCGCCCGCTACTCCCGCGCCTACCTGCGGCATTTGTATGCTTCGAATGAGCTGCTGGCGCAGGTGCTCAACACCATCCACAATTTGGCGTATTACCTTGGGACGATGAAACGGGTGCGGGAAGAGATTCGCGCCGGCGCGTTCGCGACGCGAAGCTGAAGAGACTGAGTCGCAACTGGCCGAAGAATGTTGCGGCAAGATAACACGGGCTGAAGTGTCTGCGTCAGAACCGTGTCGCCGCTCTGCGGCTCAACTCAATTTCCCGCTCTACCCGGCGCTTACGCGCCGGGCTAACTTCATGCCGCCGCTACGCGGCTTAATTAACGCCGATCCAGCGGTCTTCTCCCACCCTAAACATTCATGTCGAGTGCTCACGCAGACACTGAAAGCTGATCAAACCAGCCGCGAAGCGGCGGGATGATGTTAGGCGTGGGCGTCAGCCCACGCTCAACATGGAACAAACCCGAGCCGCAGAGCGGTGACAGACGGTTCTTATCTGGACGGGCCCACGTGCGGCCCGAACTGAAAACTTATACCGGTTGAGAAACGGTAGGTATTGTAGTCAGTGGTGATGGGGACAATGTTCCCGTCGCTGACCGTCGCGCTCGGTTCACGCAGGAGCAGATACTCCATCTGAAATGGGCGTACCGAGATGCCGTGCCCAACCGCGATATCCAGGCCTCCGCCCGCGGCAAGGGCGAACTTCGTATAGGAATCGCTGCGCGTCGAGCCGGGGGCTGGACCGATACAGACTCCCGGAGGGCACCCCTCGAGCACGGTTAAATTGTATCGGGCGTTGTACACGCCGAAGAGCGATTCCACGAATGGCGCGTAACGCGACCGGCGGTAGGTGAAGTGGGGACCCGCCATGTAGGTATAGGAACTTGTATTCTCCTTATACTTTCCGAGCGGATATCCGTTCACTATAGCGAATGGGAAGTCACCCGAGCCGTAGTGTCCGGAGAGGTCAGTGGTAAAACCCAGCCACTGCTTCAGGAAGATCGTAGTGGAAGTATCCCAGCCGTTGGTACTGGCGGCATTGAATGAGGCGTCATGCGTCAGCGAGTATCCGCCGAAGGTCTCGAACCTCTGGGCGTCCTGCGCCGAGGCTGCGATTGCTGCGATTACTACGACGGTCAACAAAGATGTTCGTATGGTCACGTCGCGCTCCTTGGGGGAGGGACTCAGAATATACCCGAATCTCCGTTTTGGCACCCTGAGTGAACAATTCGGCAGTGCCTGAATTTACTGGGAGAAACCGGCGAATCGGGCCCCGGCGGGACGATTCGCTCGTGGGCACTGCCGCTTTTCCGAAAAACGCGATAAAATAGCGCGTCAGGGAAAAACCCACTGTGTCGCGCTGGTAAGCTGGCCGATGACGGCCCGTTCCGCTCGATGGAAGCGGATCGGGTTGAAAATCCCGGTGTTCAGTTGGAAGTCCCGAACATCCCAAAGTGCTCTGGTCGCGGGGATGAAGTTGTGCCCGCTGTAAGGCTTTGCGTAATCTTGCGAGTCAAGGCGGCAGCAGTAAAGCGTTTTCCGAATTCTAGAAGCGGGGTTTGGCGCCATCCAGGCGCGCCTTCGCGAAAGTAAGCCAAATGGTCATGGTTAAATCGGCAGCGTTGTTCGCCCAGGGGATTATGGGATCAGCTCCCATGCTGCTCCCGATAGTGGGGATGTTCGCAATCTTTTATTTTCTGGTTATCATGCCGCAGCAGCGGCGCCAGAAAAAGTGGCAGGCAACCCTCGCCCAGATCAAGCCCGGCGACAAAGTGGTTACCAGCGGCGGCCTTACCGGCGCCATCATGTCGGTGAAGGACGACGCGGTTGTCCTGCGCGTCCCTCCCGACAACATCAAAATTGAAGTCGTGCGTTCCTCGATTGTCACTCTTACCACCGCGGAGGACCGCCCCTAGTCTTAGCAGGGTCCTGTTTTCTCATGAATAAGAATCTTCTCGCCAAAACAATTTTGATTATCGCCGTACTGGTCATCTTCCTGTTCGGCATCATCGGCATTCCCAGCAGCATAAGCGCTCAGGGTCTGCTGGCTTCGCTGCAACAGCGTATTCATCTGGGACTCGACCTGAAGGGTGGAACCCACCTCATCCTGCAAGTCCAGGTCAACGATGCCATTAACGCTGACACCGACCGTACCGTCGAGCGCCTGAAGGACGAGCTCAAGAAGGCCAACGTTGCCTTCGGCGAGATCTCCAAGCCCGACCCGCAGCAGCATCCCGAGCTTATCGCCATCAAGGGCGTGCCGCCGGAGTCGTCTTCAGAGCTGCGCCACATCATCAGCGACAAGTTCCCGGAATACGACCTGACCTCGGGTGCGGAAAATACCTGGACCGTGGCGATGAAGTCTTCGGTGGCCACGGATACCAGGAAGAAAGCTGTCCAGCAGGCGATCGAGACCATCCGTAACCGGATTGACCAGCTTGGCGTCTCCGAGCCGGTGATCCAGGAGCACGGGCTGGGCGATTATCAGATCCTGGTGCAACTGCCTGGAGTTGACGATCCTGCCCGGGTCAAGGAAATCATGCAGTCCACAGCCATGCTGGAGATCCGGCAGGCTGTAGGCGGTCCTTATGCCAGCGAACAGGCCGCCATGCAGGGCAACAACGGCGTGCTGCCGCCGGATGCCGTTCTGATGAAGGGCACCAACGGCGCACACGGGCAGGATGACCCGAACCAGGGCGACGCCTACTGGCTCATCAGCCGCACCTCGGCGGTGAGCGGCGGCGATCTCCGCTCCGCTGACGCCGGACACGATGAGAACGGCCGGGCCGATGTGAATTTCATCCTCACCGGCGAAGGAGGCCGTCGTTTCGCGGCCTTCACCGGGGCCCACGTCGGCGAAAAACTGGCGGTGGTACTCGATAATCGCGTCCAGTCTGTGGCCACCATTCAGGAGCAGATCCACGACCAGGGCCGCATCACCGGCAGTTTCTCCGAGGAGGAGACGCGCAACCTGGCATTGACCCTGCGCTCCGGCGCCTTGCCGGCGGGCATCAAGTATCTTCAGGAAGTAACCGTCGGGCCCTCGCTAGGGGCCGATTCTATTCGTCAGGGTGTGCGCGCGGCGATCATCGGCATTTCCGTCGTGATGATCTTCATGCTGCTCTACTATCGCGCTGCCGGCATCAACGCCGATCTCGCGCTGTTTCTGAACCTCATCATCCTGCTGGGCTTTTTGGGATTCACGGGTGCGACGCTTACCTTGCCGGGAATCGCAGGCGTGATCCTCACCGTCGGTATGGGCGTGGATTCCAACGTCCTGATCTTCGAGCGAATACGCGAGGAGCTGCGCCACGGCAAGACACCCTCGTCCGCCGTGGACCAGGGCTTTGCGCATGCCTGGACTACCATTCTTGACACTCACGTTACGACGATCGTCTCCGCTATCATCCTGTTCCTGTTCGGAACCGGACCGGTGAAGGGCTTCGCCGTGACCCTGAGCTTCGGTTTGGCGGCGAACCTGTTCACTGCGGTCTTTGTTTCGCGAGTGATTTTCGAGGCCGTCCTCAACCGCCATCAGCGTGGCGAAGCATTGAGCATTTAAGGTGTATTCACCACGGAGGCACGGAGAACACGGAGTCAGGAGAAATAAAGAAGGTTGGTCATGATCGGCGAAATGGAAACCCCGGCAACCAGGATTGAGCTGGTTGAAGCGGAGCTGACACGGGAAATTATCGGAGCAGCGATCTGTGTGCATCGGGAGCTCGGGCCCGGTTTGTTGGAGTCAGCGTACCAGGTCAGCATGTGTCACGAGCTGGCCTTGAGAAGGATTCCATTTCGTTCCCAGGTGGAATTGCCGGTCGAATACAAAGGAGTTCGGCTTGATTGCGGATACCGTGTCGACATAGTCGTAGATAACCGCGTGATTGTCGAACTCAAGTCGGTCGAGGGGTTGTCGACCATTCATCAATCGCAGTTGCTCACTTATCTGAGGCTCAGTAGGATTCGGGTTGGGTTGCTCATTAATTTCAATGTTCCCGTCCTACGAAAGGGCATTCTAAGAAGAGTTTTATAAGAAACTCCGTGCCCTCGGTGCCTCCGTGGTGAAGAAATCTCGCAAGGGGTAAGCGGTGGAGTTATTTCGCAATACCAATATCGATTTTCTGGGCAAGAAGTGGTATTTTCTCGCCTTCTCGCTGATCTTCAGCGTCGCCGGACTTGTGTCCATCTTCTTCATCCACGGCATTCCGCTGGGGGTAGAGTTCCGCGGCGGCACGCTGGTCTATGTGAAGTTCGCGCAGACCCCGGACCCCAATCAGATCCGCGACGAGTTGAACCGGGCGGGACTGCATGACCCGAAAATTCAGCGCTTCGGTCCAACTACGGACAACGAAGTGCTGGTCGATCTCGGCATGCAGGAGACCAGTGAGTCTGCCCTCGATCAGGGTAAGAACACCATCGTCCGTGCGCTCGAGCCTCAGGGTGTTTCCGGCAAGCAGGACCTCAACAACACGGGCGGGGCCAGCCTGAAGGCGTATCTGATGCAGAAGGATCCCATGCATCTGGGCACCGACGCCGAGCAGCGCTACACCGCGATGGCGCAGCAGATTGAAGATTTTCGCAACAAGCAACGCGGCGGCATCCTGACTTCGATTGACGACCTGCGGGGCGTGGCCCCCGCAGAGGTGATTAGCGCGCTCCAGCAGGATTTCTTCACCTCCGACTTCGTGGTGCGGAACGTGGAAATCGTCGGTCCCCAGGTTGGTTCGCAGCTGCGTCACCAGGCAGTCATGGCCAGCCTTTATTCGCTGGGCGGAATGCTGGTCTACCTGTGGTTCCGCTTCGAGATGATCTACGGTGTCGGCGCGGTTGTGGCCTGCCTGCACGACAGCATCATCACCATCGGCTTCTTCTCCATGCTGGACAAGGAAATCAGCCTGACCGTCATCGCCGCCATCCTGACGCTCATCGGCTACTCGATGAACGATACCATCGTGGTCTTCGACCGCATTCGCGAGAACCTGAAGCTGATGCGCCGCGAGCCGCTCGCCGACATTGTCAACAAGAGCATCAACCAGACCCTGAGCCGGACCATCCTGACCTCGGGATTGACCTTCCTGACGGTGCTCTCGTTGTATGTGTTCGGCGGGGAAGTGCTGCGGGGATTTTCCCTGGCCCTGGTGATCGGAATTCTGATCGGCACATATTCTTCCATCGCGGTGGCGGCGCCGATGCTGGTTGCCTACCAGGACTGGCGCGCCCGCAGGGCCGGCCAGGCGGCCGCGGAGCGCATGGCGTCATCGCGCAGCAAGGCGCAGAGCAAAGTGAAGGTCAAGGCGTAAGCCCGGCGAAACCGAGCGGCCGGCAGGCGGCTTTTTTCGGTTGACGCGACCCGGCCCCAGTTGCTGGCGACCTGTCGAACTCGCCGGGGTGTATACTTCGGGACGCTATTGTTCTGGACCGCCGTCTTCGTCTTATGGTTGTAGCCACGGGTCCAAAATATATTCCCACGGCTTCCCTGATTTTCAGGGCACAAATGCGGGGATTCTGGTGTCTAACGTTACCAGGGAGTTCTTTCGGAGAGAACAGGTATGTTTGAAGACAGCCTCGTAGAATCGGGTGGCAAGCTCAAGACTAAGCGCGGGGCGACCACCATCATTGCTTTCATCCTGGAGGTTTTGTTTCTCTTCGTATTGGTTTTGCTGCCGTTGATTTTTACCGAGGCGCTGCCGACCAAGCAACTGATGACGATGCTTACGGCCCCGCCGCCACCGCCGCCGCCGCCGCCACCTCCTGCGGCTGCCCCGGTGATCGTGAAGAAGATCCAGAGCGAGTTGGACAACGGGCAGCTTCGCACTCCGACGGCCATTCCTAAGAAGATCCAGATGATCAAAGAGGATGAGCCGCCCCCGAGCACGGGACCGGCCGGCGTAGTCGGCGGTGTCCCAGGTGGGGTTCCCGGTGGCGCCATGGGCGGCGTACTGGGCAGCGTTATGAGCAGCGTTCCAACCGCCGTACCTAAGGCGGCCACACCGCAGCGGGTGCGCGTATCGCAAGGTGTATCTCAGGGACTGCTGGTCCACAAGGTTCAGCCGCAGTATCCGCCCCTGGCCCGTCAGGCGCGTATTCAAGGCGTGGTCGTATTGCAGGCGCTGATAGGCAAGGATGGCACCATCACCAACTTGCACGTTGTCAGCGGGCATCCGATGCTGACCAATGCGGCCTTGGAAGCGGTCAAGGAGTGGAAGTACAAACCCTACTTCCTGAACGGCGAGCCGGTGGAAGTGGAAACCACGATCAATGTGAACTTCACATTGTCGGAATAGGCCTTTCGCGATTGACGGCGGGTTGCATCTAAGTTTCAAGTCGACCCGCGGCCAGACCTGCATGGTCGTGGTCAGGATGGTTTGTAAGCTGAATGAATAGGGCTGCTGCCCTGGAAACAGATGTTGGGGCCAGAATAAATCACCCAGTAACGCTAGCTGTTCTGCTGTAACCGAAAGATCCGAGGAGGAAAAGTAACTCATGTTCGTAGCTAACCTTGCAACCTACGCCCTCAGCCATGTACCCTCGGCGGCCACCTGGATATTCCAGGAGGCGACCGTTGGTTGGGATCCCGTCTCGCTGTGGCGGCAGATGGGCATTCTGGCGAAGATCGTCGTCGTCATCCTGTTCATCATGTCCGGCTGGTCGATTGGCGTGATGATCGATCGTGCCATGGCGTTCAGCGCTGCCCGTAAACAGTCGCGGGCGTTTGCTCCCGCGGTGGCCGGCGCTCTGCGCGAAGGCAAGATTGATGAAGCCATCAAGGTCGCCGAGCGCAACAAGAAGAGCCACCTGGCCAAAGTTGTTACCGCCGGCCTGCAGGAGTTCAAGGCCCACGGCGACTCTGCCGACATTCCGGGCGAGCAGATTGAAGCTTCCAAACGCGCCCTGGAGCGCGCCGAAGCCATCGTGCACGCTGAATTGAAGCGCGGCCTGGGCGGTCTGGCCACCATCGGTTCCACGGCTCCCTTCGTGGGGCTGTTCGGCACCGTGGTCGGCATTCTGAACGCTTTCAAGGAAATTGCCTCCCAGAAGGCGACCGGTCTGGGCGCTGTCGCGGGCGGTATTTCCGAAGCCCTGGTGACCACGGCTATCGGACTGTTCGTCGCCATTCCGGCCGTCATGATGTTCAACTACTTTACCGGCAAAGTGGAAGCCTTCGACGTGGAAATGGACAACAGCTCCAGCGAGCTGATCGACTATTTCCTGAAGCGTCGCAGCGTGCGCCGCTAACGGGGAGACCCGGCATCTGTAGCTGAGGTCGGACCCAGCCGAGGGAGGTTGAACGTATGGCACTGGCACTACGCAACGAAGGCAGCAAGGTCAATTCCAATATCAACGTCACCCCCATGGTGGACGTGATGCTGGTGCTGCTCATCATCTTCATGGTCATCACGCCTATGCTTCAGAAGGGGCAGAGCGTCGATATGGCTTCGGTAAACAATCCCGTTCCCATGCCCGATGCCGACAAGGACGACGCTTTGCTGGTGGTGGTCATGCGCGACGGGCAGGTTTTCTTTGGCACGGACCGTATCAAGGCGGACGAGCTGACCAACAAAGTGAAGGACCGCCTGGCCGATAGGCCGGACAAACGCATCTTCATCCGGGCGGACATGCGGGCCAAGTACGGCGCGGTGGTGGACGTGGTGGACAACGTCCGCGCCGCCGGGGTCGACGATGTGGGATTGTTGACCGAGCAGAAACACGCAGGAGCGGCCAGCAGTAAGCCGCCGACAAACGGCCCCCCGGGCGCCGAGTAGGGAGTTCCTTATGGCAATGACAGCGGGAGGGTCCGGCGGCGGTTATACGGCCGACATCAACATGACCCCAATGATTGACGTGTTGCTGGTGCTGCTTATCATTTTCATGGTGATCACGCCGCTCACGCCGAAAGGCCTGGACGCGCTGGTTCCCCAGCCGCCCAAGGACAAGACTCAAGTCCCTCCGAGCAACGATCGCACCATCGTGGTACAGGTGATCCGAGGGCCGGGCGATAAACCCGAACTCAAGATCAACCAGGATGACGTCACGTGGGAGAACCTGGAAGGCCGCCTGAACGACATCTTTAAGACCCGCGCCGAGAAGGTAATGTTCGTCAAGGCTGACACCGACCTGCCCTTCAACGATGTGGCCCAGGTCATCGATATCGCACATTCCGCAGGTGTCGACAAGGTTGGGCTGATAACCGCCAAAATCGAAGCGGGCGGCTAGCGCGGGGAAGATTGGCCTGCGGCGCGGTTCTATGCATGTCGCAGGGCCGAGCCGAACATGATTTCGCGTAGCACCTCCTTCTGGATGAGCGGGACGTTGGCTGGCGCCCGTCCCGCCATTGCTCGGGACCTTAATAACGCAACGGAGAGTGACATCAAACATGAACAAGAGCGGACGGGTACTGACGGTACTTGCTGTTCTGCTCGTGCTGTTCTCGGCGGTCGGCTGTAACAAACTGAGAGCGCGCGACCAACTCAACAAGGGTGTGCAGGCTTATAAGAACGCAAAATACGAAGACGCCATTGAACATTTTAAGGACGCAGTTGCACTCGATCCCAGCTTGATTAATGCCCGCCTTTATTTGGCAACTGCGTATATGGGGCAGTACATTCCCGGCGCCGACTCACCTGACAACAACCGCTACGCCGACGAGGCCATCGACGTCTTCAAGCAGGTACTGGCCCTGAATCCGCCCATGGAGCAGCAGATTCACAGCCTCAAGGGCATTGCATCAATGTACTTCCAGCAGAAGAAATTCCAGCAGGCCAAGGAGTATTACCAGAAGATTGCCGCTCTCGATCCTAACGATCCTGAAACCTACTACTCGCTGGCTGTGATTGACTGGATGGAGGCCTACCAACCCGACCAGAAGGCCCGTGCCGAGCTGGGTTTGAAGCCGACGGATGAACTGAAGGACAAGAAGGCTTGTACGGAACTCCAGCAGCAGAATGCGCAACGGGTGGAAGACGGCATTACGAACCTGCAAAAGGCGATCCAGCTTCGTCCGGATTATGACGATGCCATGGCGTACCTGAACCTGCTCTATCGCCAGCGCGCCGAATACGAGTGCGACAACGCGGACGCTCGCAAGTCCGATCTCAAGACGGCTGACGACTGGGTCGACAAGACCATGGCTACCAAAAAAGCGAAGGCGGAAAAGGCTGGTCCTACCGGCATCGTCACCACCGATACCACGCAGTAAATGCAAGCCCGGCGTCGGGGAAGTGCGGCTGTTTGTTGCTGACAGGCAGGCGCCTTCCCCGGATGCGAACGGTCAACCGACAGCTCTCGTTTCGAGCGCGAGCTTCCAGCCTGTCAGTCTCCCCGCGACCCTCAAAAGCTCGTGTACATTCTCGCCGAACCACTTCGCGCTCTGATTCTTCCGCTTGCCACAGCCGCACGGACTACACTCCGGCCTGGAGAACGATCAGCCCCCCTGGATTCACCGGGATCGACCGCAATTGTCGCTTAAAGGCGCTGTTCCGGTTGGACGCGCCTGAGGTCAGGACTGTACACTTTTTCCGGAGAAGCCGTGGTGAAAAGTTGAGATGCTTTCATCCTGGCTGCCGGTCATGACATCTGAGACCAAGTCCTCCTGAGCAGGAAAAGAGAGCCATGCAACAAAATCCAGAAACCGCCAGACTAGACGCAACCCGGACCAGCAAGCTCCCCTGGAGAAAATGGGGACCGTACCTTAGTGAGCGGCAGTGGGGCACGGTTCGCGAAGATTACAGCCAGGATGGCAATGCCTGGGATTACTTTACGCACGACCAGGCCCGGTCCCGTGCTTACCACTGGGGAGAGGACGGACTTGCCGGTATCAGCGATGACAAGCAGTTGCTGTGCTTCAGCGTTGCTCTCTGGAATGAAAACGACCCCATCCTCAAAGAGCGCCTGTTCGGCCTGACGAACAGCGAGGCCAACCACGGCGAAGACGTCAAGGAATACTACTTCTACCTTGACAGCACGCCGACGCACTCTTACATGAAGTACCTGTACAAGTATCCGCAAGCGGCGTATCCCTACAGCAATCTGATCGAGACCAACAAGCGGCGCACTCGTAACGATATGGAGTACGAACTGTTGGATACCGGCGTGTTCAATGAGAATCGTTACTTTGATGTCTTTGTGGAGTATGCCAAGCAGTCGCCGGAAGACCTGCTCATTCAGATTAGCGTGAGTAATCGGGGCCCTGAGGCGGCAGCGTTGCACGTCCTCCCGACCCTGTGGTTTCGTAACAACTGGACGTGGTGGCTCGGTACGCCCAAGCCTACCCTGAAACAGATCTCCAGCCGGAAAGGCACGCAGGCGGTTGCGGCCGCGCAGGCCGATCTGGGCGAGCGCTACCTGTATTGCGCGGGAGACGTCCCGCTGCTGTTCACCGAGAACGAGACCAACAACCAGCGCATCTTCGGCACCCCCAATGCCGGTCCGTACGTGAAGGACGGAGTCAACAACTACGTGGTTCACGGAGATCTCAACGCGGTCAATCCAGAGAAAACAGGAACGAAGGCGGCGGCCCACTATCAGTTGAAGGTGGGTGCGGGGCAAACGGCCACTATCCGTCTGCGGCTCAGCGATCTGGCGCCTGCGGCCATCGGAGATCCATTCAAAACATTCGATGCGACCCTGCAAACCCGTCACAGCGAGGCTGATGAATTCTACAAATGCATAACCCCACCCCGTGTGACCGAAGATGCGGCCCTGGTCATGCGCCAGGCGCTGGCCGGGATGCTGTGGTCCAAGCAGTATTTCTTCTTCGATGTGGACCTGTGGCTCACGGAACATGGTCAGGATCCGCTGAAGCCGGGTGGACGCTTTCTGCGAAACCGCGATTGGTTCCACATGGTGAACCAGCACATCATCTCGATGCCCGACAAATGGGAATATCCGTGGTACGCAGCCTGGGACCTGGCTTTTCATACCATCGCGCTCTCCACCGTCGATCCCGATTTCGCCAAGGAACAGCTCGACCTGATGCTACAAGAGTTTTTCATCCATCCGACCGGTCAGATCCCGGCCTACGAGTGGAACTTCAGCGACGTTAATCCCCCCGTGCATGCCTGGGCAACGATTTTTCTGTATCGGACGGAACAGGCGCTGCACGGTCACGGCGACGTCGAATTCCTCAAGCGCTCGTTCGCCAAGCTGATGCTGAACTTCAGTTGGTGGATCAACCGCAAAGATCGCTTTGGCAATAACCTCTTTGAGGGAGGATTCCTCGGACTCGACAACATCGGCGTCTTCGATCGCAGCGCGGCGCTGCCGACGGGTGGAAGCCTGGAACAAGCGGACGGCACTGCGTGGGTTTGCCTGTTCGCCCAGAACATGTTGGAGATCGCCATCGAATTGGCGGCCAACGATCCGTTTTACCAGGACATGGCTATGAAGTTTGCCGACCATTTCCTGTGGATTGCCCACGCTATGAACCAAACCGGACCGGAAGGGATGTGGGACGAAGAAGATGGCTTCTACTACGATGTCCTGCGTCTTCCCGACGGCAGCGCCAGGCGGCTCAAAGTGCGCTCCATGGTCGGACTGCTGCCACTGTGTGCCACTACCGTGATCGAGCCGTGGCAGCGCGAACGGGCGCCCCGTACCCTGAAGATCCTGCGAGAGCGCCTGGAACGCATGCCCGAACTGCGCAAGAGCATTCATGCGACCGGCAAGGGACATTACGGGTACGCGGAACGCGGTATTGCCGCGCTGGTGAACGAGGACAGGTTGCGGCGGATTCTCACTCGCATGCTCGACGAAAACGAATTCCTCAGTCCCTACGGTATCCGCGCGCTCTCGCGCTATCATGCCGACCATCCCTACGTCGTCAATGTGGAAGGCCAGGAATATCGGGTGACCTATCTGCCGGCTGAATCCGACACTGGCATGTTCGGCGGTAACTCCAACTGGCGTGGGCCGATCTGGATGCCGGTAAACGCCTTGCTGATCCGCGCTCTGATGTCCTTCTATCTCTATTACGGCGATAACTTCAAAATCGAGTGTCCCACGGGCTCAGGCAAATTGATGAACCTGTTCGAGGTAGCCCACGAGATAGCTAATCGGCTGGAACGGATTTTCCTGCGGGACAAATCCGGCCGGCGGCCAGTGTACGGGGGAACCGAGAAGTTCCAGACCGATCCCGAATGGAAGGATTACATCCTGTTCTATGAATACTTCCAAGGCGATAACGGCGCAGGGCTGGGGGCCAGCCATCAGACGGGATGGACCGGAATAGTGGCGAAGCTGATCGAGCTGTTCGGTCGCCTGGACCCGCAGGTGCTACTGGATGCCGGCAAAGCAGGTGGCTTTGCGAAGGGTGATTCCAAAACTTAGCGACCGGCCAGGGTGAAGGCCAAAAGGTTGGGCAACTCCGCAATGAGAATGCTTTTGCCCGCCTCCGTTTTCGTGCTGATGGTGTCCGTCGGCATGAGTCTGCGATGGCAGGAACTGGTAGCCAACTGGCGACGGCTGACGTGGAGCGCTTGGCTGCGCCTGCTGCTGGCCACCTTCATCGTGCCCCCGGCCGTTGCCCTGCTGCTGGCACGAATCCTGCCCCTCAATCTATCGGAGACCGCCGGGTTGTTCATGGTGGCCGCTGCCCCTGGGGCTCCGCTTCTGACGCGCAACCTTGCCCGCCGCGGATTCGATATGCACCTGGCGGCGAGCTATCAGGTGTGGGGCGCGGTCATGACGCCGATCATGATTCCTCTTCTGGTTGCCGGAGCTGCCAAGCTGTACGCGCGCAACATCTGGATTCCGCCTCTGGCCGTGCTCGTTCAGATCGTGGAAAAGGAATTTGTGCCGTTGCTGGTGGGCATGGCGGTGGCGCACTTCGCTCCGGCGTTCTCGAAAAAGACGCAGCCTGCTATGAACCTTACCGGCAATTGCACCCTTACTTTAGTGTTCGTGGTTTTGCTTTGGAAAATGGGACCGGAGCTAAGACGAGTGACGCCGTGGGTGGTGCTGGCGGCGGTATTACTTATGGTGGCGTCGGTGGTGGCGATGCGTCTCCTGATGACCACGGACCCAATCGGAGTGCGCACGCTGGCGGTCAGCAATGCCAATCGCCATGTGGGCCTCGCGCTACTCTTGTCGGGACAATATATTCACAACCGCGACGCGCTGCCCACGGTTGCCGCCTATGCCATTATCGTTGCACTGATGCTGCTCCTGTCGCCAAAGCTCTTTCGGCAAAAGGAACTGGCAGCGCCCGCGGTGCCCGCATAGTTGGTGAACGCTGCCAGCGTTATCCCGATAGATCCTTCACTTTCGATCGCGCCGCTATGGGTTGAGTTCGGGGTAAATCGCCAAACCTGCCCACGAGTACATGGACTGTTTTTCGATGAAGAATGCGCTGCGATGAAAGTATTGCGTCCCGGGTGGGACAAAGTTGTGGCCGACGTCGGAATTGCTGGATAAGGGGCCATGTCCCGGCAGATAATCCGGCCCGTCATCTTTGGGACAATTCTTGTCTTGGCCCAGGCAGGTCACCTCGTTCTGCCCACCCAGTGGGGCGTTGGTCAGCCATTGGGTCCAGTAGGTAATCGGTGCGGGAACCTGGTTCACCTGAAGCAGAGCGCCCATTTGCAGGTCCCTGGAAAACCTGGTCATAGCCACGCCGGCACTCGCCTGGGTGAAGGCAGGTGCTCTGAGCATGCCAATGCCAGCGTCGCTGGTCATGGTCTCGATGGTCCCGTTGAATTTGGGCACATCATAGATCTTGAGTTCGGCGGGATTCCCATTGCTCATGGTTACGGTGACGTTGCATGCCAGACTGGTATTGGCAGTTCCTTTGTACCAGGCGACCATACCCAGGCTGCTGGGAACGGCTTTCGATGCCACCAGCGTCCATGCTCCCATGCCTTGCGCCGGGACGCAGCCGCTGAGGGCAGGGGAGCCACTGACCGGGTTCAGCACCTTCGGAATGGATACCTCAACAAACAACGGATCGCCGCTATTCGGGGTTATGGAACCGGACACCAATGAGGTACCGGAGTCGATGCGGCCGCAGGCGCTATCCGTCACATACTGGCTGTCCGTAACGGGAGGAGTGCAATTACATTTGCCGTTGTCCCCAAGGGAGCAATGATCCGCAGGCGGAGCGTTCCAGCGGCAGAGAACCCCTTGGCTGCCATCGCTCCGCTGGTCGGGGTTACAAGGCCAGTCGTGGCCGTTCGAATACCATTGGTTAGGAGGCTGGTTTCGAACCACACCAATGCCAAAAACGGCGTAGTGGTAAGTTACATCGATGTCGCAGCTCCCGCGATTTTCAGAGTACCTGTAATTGTCGGGGAACGTTGGTGGTGAACAAAGAGGAACGCTGGGCTGGGCAGATGTAATGTTAGCTTTGCCTCTTCCTTCCGGGGAAAAGACGATGCGATATACCGGGGCATCGCTGGCGTACACTTGCGGATCGTTCGGCCACGTGTAAGCGCCATGAAGCACCTTATGCAGGGTGTCCTCGCCGATGCAGGAAGCTTTCTGTCCGGTTCCGATGAAAACTACATCAGTGCACTTACCGAGGATAGGCTGGTCGTTCCAGTCGTATTTGTCAGCGTCGTTTTTGGCCAGCGGGTTGATGGAGCCATAGGTGTTGGTGCAAACCACGGTAGAAGTTGGGGCGGCGGGTTGGGGGTCCTGGACCCCGTTACATTGGCTGACCGTCCCGTTAAGGAAGCCCCGCAGATCGCATCTGCCTTTCCCTTTAGGACCCGAGTTGTGGAAGCAGGCAATGTGGTAGTCAATCCCATTGTTGTACTTCAGGCAGTCTGAGTCCTTGTCGCATTCGTCACCGTATTTGATCCCGATGTCGCCAGCACAAAATGTGTCCCAAAAGTAGCAGTTGGCGTCTGTTTTGGGGTTGCAGTCAGGGTATCCAAGTTCCTCAGGAAACTTATACTTTCCGCAATTGCTGAGACAGGCGAGGGCGAAGTTGTAGGACGGCGATGTAGGCTTGCCGGTGCTGTCGACCACGATGTACCCGAGTTTGGGATAGCCCTGCAAGCTGCCTTTAGTTTTGTCGATGTCGGCACGGAAAACTTTGAAGGAGCCGCTGCTGGTGCTGGTACAGTACGCGGGCTCACGCAGATCGGCTCCATGGACGGTGAGCGGGTAGTTCCAGTTCAACCAGTGCCAATTTACCTGACTACGGGGATCAAAGTCGGAGCCACCCTTCGGTGAGACGTCGACGGTAAGGTTGGCGCCGTTGACCGCACTAATATCGGGAGAATCGATGAAGTAGCTCCCGAACTGCTGATAGAAAGTCCATTCTATGATCGTGGTGGCGTTGGGCGGCGATATCTCGGCGGAGCTGCAATCATATTGATCGGCACAACTGCCGGTTTCACACTGGGCCCGGTTGGTTACGGGATCGTAATGGCAGCCGGTCCGCGCCCAGAAGACCGCCCCGACACCGCCTTTTTTGAACTGGCCGTACCACTCCGGAGGGATGTCAACGGTGAGCACGTTGGCATAGTTCGTAGGGTTGTTCGGGTTGAAGGCCTGCATCACCCAGGTTCCGACCTTCGCCGGCGGAACTGCCTGGGGAAAAACTGGATAAGGTGGCTTACCCGCGTCATGCGCTGCGGTGGCCGCTCCCAGCAGTACCTGATCGGAGCAGTTAATCAACTGGACCTGTCGTTTGATGCCGGAGCCCTGCGGTGCCGGAACCGGCACATTGGCCAGATACGCGTCAGTACCACACACCAACGCAGGGTCTTCCCCGTCCTGAGCTTGCGCCGTTTGAACCGACATGCTCAACAACCAGGGGAAGGCGAAAGCCAAAAACATAGCTACATGGGTGAATCGACGAAGTTGCATTGTGCCATTCCTTCCTTATGCGGGCCTGGCTGATGCGGCTGCAAATGTCATTGCTGCTGGGACACCGCATAGCTTCACAGGAGATCTGTACCCAACGGGTCTACCAGTCAGGCGCTTAGCTTGCTTTCCATTGCAATAGTGATGAAGGCGAGGCGCAGAACGAGCTTCGGCAGCAAAAAGCTGTTGGTTTAATGGGCAGAAGGACGAAGGTTCGGGCGCCATGCAACAATCCAGCAACAGAAGCAAGATTCCAAAAACAAGACTTCAGGCCGAATAATGCGATCAGAGAATTGTCGGCGAAGCGTACTACAAAACTACTTCCGGTGTCCAGATGTGCGTGATGGTCGCGCTTCACTTCATGCACTACAATTTCGCTAGAGTCCATAAGACCCTAAGAACTACGCCTGCAATGGCTGGCGGGCGTCCCCGATTGCGTCTGAGTTTGGAAGCGATTGCAATGCTGGCGGACGGGGCTTTCCAGACAGCCAAGCGCGGCCCTTACAAGAAGAGAACGGAGGCATAACGAAAGTGGCTGGCGGCCAAAAGAGATGGCGCAAGCGTTCGCTGGAGGGCCTAATTGCGGTCAACGGAGTTCGCCTTTTATGGCGACTGCTCAGCGAGCCGCAGCAGACTAGAGAGCATGGATATAAAGGCCTTCGTATTTCTGTTACCCCTGAGGGGGGCGCAACCGGGAGCTTATTCTCGAATATCCAATGCCAAACAAACATACTGGAAACGGGGCACCACAGCTTCCCCAACGTCCAAAATTCTCCGTCAAAACAATTGAGGATGCAGTTCGGCAGGCGATTGCGGCGGGATGGAACCCGGAATCAAGGGGCAAGAGCACGGTCTTCCGAATTTCAAACTGAGACACTACCGCATTTCGCGGTTATGGGTTGTACAAATTCCTCCGGACGTTCCGGGCCTATTCGTGGTGTCCATTTCGGGAATTATAGTTACCTTCGTTTTGCGGACTGCATTTTGTTCTGCGTTTCGTTGCGTAGCTGTGGCTAGACTTGGATAGCCGGAGCCAAGGCTCCGAGTGCCGTCAGACCGCCTGGATGGGCTGCGGCAGGGATCTTTGAAAATCCGCTAGAAGGTCGCGATCCGGCTGCGGATGAGGATTAAGTCCTTTTCCAGCAATCATTTGCATTATCTTCAAAAGAATGAATACTTTGCCGGGAGTCGCGTAAAGTATTGGAAAATAAAGACTTAGATTATCATGCAACTCCAATGTTTCTAATACTTTACGGGCAAAATATTCAAAACAAAGATTTTAAAATGCGGGGGGGGGGTACTTGTCGAGGGATTCTTTGGCACCCCTGCTTTTGGCTTATGCGCCGGACCTGTCTGAAAAGATCGTTCAGGTTCTGCCAGCCGCGAAATTTTCGATCCGGTCGGCGCCTTCCTGGGCTCCGCCAAAGTGGCGCATCGATTCGGCGACGCGGCGGGCCGACTGGCGATAGCCGGGCTCGTTCAGAACACGTCGTACTTTTGCGCTGAATTCATCAACATCGATGTGCTTTTCGCCGTCCGCGCCATCCCTGGGCAACACAATCTCGCCAGCGCCCAACGCCGCCAGGCGGCGAGCATTGCTCTCGCGTTCGGTGCTGGTGGGGATGATCACGGCCGGCGTCCCGGCAGACAAGCCCGTCATGACCGAGCTGTGACCGCCATGATGCACCATGAGATCACAACGCTGGGCCATGGCAATGCCGGGCAGATAATCGGTCAGGTGGAAGTTCGAGGGAACGGCCCCAACTTCCTCGGGCACATCCTGGTAGCCGGTTGTCAGCACTACGTGCATTGGCGCACCGCCCAGGGCCGCGATGGCCGCACGCATGACGACGATCGAATCAAAGGGACTGGAAACTCCAGCACCGGCGTAGCGAGGATTGCCGCAGTAGACCCAGACCAGTGGCCGATCCTTGCTCAGCGCAGTGATCCAGTCCGGCAAGACTGCATTGCCTCGCTGCCAGATGATTTGACCGATGTGCGCGATGTTTTCGCCAGTAGATACCGGGTCAGTCTCCGGAGTGCCGGTAATCAGCGAAAGATCGCCGGCCAGCAGATCGACGGAACGCTCTACCGGGGCTACGCCGTACTCCGCGAGCACCTTGTTGACGGCCGACGCCGGACTGGGCAATCCGGCTGGACGCTCCCCTTTCCACCACAGAAACCCGGCGCTTGCTGGATGAAAATTGCCTTGCAGCACGCTGACGAGGGGAATGCCCAGAATTCGTGCGGCCATGCAGGGAAATAGTCCAAAGGAGTCGACGACCACGTCGGGGGCGTAGTCGCGCACCAGATCGACGTAGACCGCCGTGGCGGCGCGCACGCCGTCCTCGTCGGAAAAGAAGTGCGCGAACATCTCTTCGACGTCCCACGCGGTGCTGGCTTGCGCCAGGTCGCCCGCGACCGCCGGCATGGGACGGGCAGGCATAGGGAGGTTGAGCAATCCCGCATCTTCGATCAGTTTCGCGGGTGCAGGCGCTGGGTTGAAGACGGCGACTTCGTGGCCGCGATCAGCCAGTATGCGCGCAATGGGCACCAGGCGCGTCGGCAAGCCGAGGTCGTTAACTGCCAGCATGGTAAACAGGAATTTGGCCATCGAGTCTCCGGGATTCGTTTATGCAGCTAGTCCTTGGGTCGGGTGTCGAGGCCGAAGTCGCGCTCCATGAGGCGGTACCAGGCATCGTCGTCGCTAGCGTGCAGGCTGACCCATTCCTCATCTGTCATGCCGCTGCGCCACTGGAGAAAAGGAGCGGCGTCGGGCCCCACGGGATGACGGAGTTGCCATGTTCCGCTCTCAAAGACTTCCAATATCTTTTGCGCCACCAGGGAGGGTGGCGCGGGATTTTTCAGCGCGGCCTGAAAAAGGGAAGCAAAGCGCTCGCGCTGCCGGTAGGGCGAACGGGCCGGCCGGGCCTCGATGCGTCGCGCCATCGCGGTATCAATGATGCCGGGCTCTACGATGGCGACGCGAACGTTAAAGGTCTTCATCTCGCCCGCCAACCCTTCGCTTAAGGCTTCCAATGCCCACTTGGAAGCATTGTAGGAGGTCAACGGCGCACTGCTGATGCGTCCGCCTACCGAACTCACGTTGATGATGCAGCCGGTCCGCCGTTGCCGCATCTGCGGGATGACCGCTTGAACACATCGGACCACACCGAAATAGTTGGTCTCCATGACCGCCCGGAAGTCGGCCAGCGGAAGCTCTTCCACCGAGCCCGCACGCTCCACTCCGGCATTGTTGACGAGGACGTCAATTGGCCCGTGGTCTTTTTGAATGGTTGCGATGGCATGGCTCACCGACTCGTCGGAATCTACATCCATTTTCGAGACCGTAATCGGCAGCTTCTCGCTCGCCGCTTTTTCCGCGAGCTCCGGATACTGGAACGGGTTGCGCATCGTGGCGTGAACTTTGTGGCCTGCCCGGCCGAAGGCCAGCGCCGTCTCTAATCCGATGCCTTTGCTTGTTCCAGTAATAAGTACTGACGCCATGGTTCTCCTTCTTGCATCTAGTGACAGCAGGCAGTGTACACGAGCGGCACCGCAACGAGCCGAAACCGGCCTGGAAGCCAATCCGAAATGGCGCGGCGGCCGTTATAGTATCTTGAGCGATGCAAGAGCGCAGCGCGGGCAGGGGACCCATCCAAACGTGAATTCTCCGGATTTCGACAACCCGTCTTCCAAGCCGACCCGTTGGCTATTGGCCTGGGGTTCGTTGGTTTTGGCTGCCGCAGAGAGCATCTGTGTGGCTGCTGTCGGACTCAGCGGGGTGAGGGTTGCGCTCGGCTTGACGTCTCTGCTGGCTGCCGGCGCCAGCGGTCCGGCGCAAGGGCTTCACCGGGAAGCCATCCGCATACCGCTGTTGACCGTGGGAGCGATTGGTGCGCTGATCAGCCTGCTGTTGCTGTGGAACGAAGAGCGCTTGCGGCGCAATCCTGCGGCGGCCTGGCGGATGCAGCCGCTTACGCCCAAGCAGCGCCGATTGCGCTGGCTTCAACTGGGATTGGCCATTCTGACCTTGCTGCTGGTTGCTGCGGAGCTGATAACACATCCCTGGTTTCACCGGGAGTTCTAAAGAGCTATCCGCTGCTCATGATCTCCTGCTGCAAGCGAGCATGTAAACGGTCGCTATAGCCCAGAGGCAGCTCGAACGTGCGATCGTCGCCAATAAGGATGAGGATATTGCGGGTTGAATCCAGCACGGCGGCGCAGTGGCGGCAATGCGCCAGGTGAGTCTCGATGGCTTCGCGCAACTCGGGGTCCACGTCGCCATCGATGTAGTTGGAGATTTGATCCCACACATGCTTGCAGTTTAGAACCATGATCCACCTGCCCTGCTCCGGAACAACCCGAACAGCCCGCTTCTTTTCGATGCCAATTGGGGCGCAAGGACCTTCTGCATCATCAATCGCGCCCGCAGCAGCCGCGTTTTCACGACGCCTTCGCTGACGCCCAGTGTGGCCGCAGCTTCGGCAATACTGAATTCCTCCACGTCACGCAGCAGTAACACTTCGCGATAAATCTCCGGCAAGCCGGCGATTGCCTTCCGCAGGAGCTCGCGTAATTCCTTTCGCTCCAGCGCCTGTAGCGGAACCTCACGCCAATCGCTGATGACGCTCGGCGTAAAGCCGCCTTCCTCATCGGGAGGAGACTCATCAACCGATTCGAACTTGAGCACTCGCGCGTGACGCAGCCGCGCCCGGGCCTCATTGACGGCGATGGAGATGAGCCACGTGCTGAATTTCGACTCCGCCCGGAAATTGCCCAGGTTCTTCAGCGCCTTGAGAACGGTCTCCTGCGCGGCGTCTTCAGCGTCCTGCTGGTTCTGAAGGATGGAAAACGTCGCGAAGTACACGCTCTTTTCATAGGGCTGCACCAGTTCGTGGAAGAGCTCGCGCTCGCCCGCGAGAATGCGTGCGATTAGGCCGGCATCCCGGACCGCCGCCGACACCCCTACCGCTGGACTGGAGCTGGATGCTTCCGCTGGCACGTAAGTCTCACTGCACTCAGGAACAAACTGCCAAATGCATTAAATTGTTGATTCGCCAGGGCGACGGAAGTTACAGCTTCACCGTGAAACAAATCGTACAGTTGCGAGTCTTATTCATCATGAGCAAAACCCTGAATAGGCTGGCTGCGATTGCCGTCCTTAGTTTGTGCGGCGCTCTGGCTGCCCAGGCCCAAAACCCGGTGGTCGTGGAACTTTTTACCTCAGAAGGTTGTTCGAGTTGTCCTCCGGCGGATGCGATATTGGTCGACCTGAGCCGCAAGAACGCGGAAGACGGCAAAGACCTGATCCTGCTGGGAGAACATGTCGACTATTGGAATTACATAGGATGGACGGACCGCTTTTCTTCCGCCCAATTCAGCCAGCGGCAAAACGATTACGCAGGAAGCTTTCACCTGGGCTCCGTCTACACGCCGCAGATGGTGATCGATGGGCGCTTTCAATTCGTAGGCAATGACACCTCTGAGATCCATCGCAGGATTGACGAGGCAGCTAAGGAACCCAAGCCGGCGCAGGTTCTGCTGCAATGGGAAAAACCTGGCCGCTTGCACGTGAACGTGCAGGCGCCTGCGACCTTGCAAGGCAAGGTGCTGTTGGCCTTGACCGAAGACGGCCTGAGCACTGAGGTCAATGCTGGCGAGAATGGTGGACGAACGTTGCACCACGCGGCGGTTGTGCGTCAGTTGCGGCAGTTGGGCAGCGTCGGCAAGAGCAACTTCGACGCCGTTGTTGATGTAGCGGCACGCCCAGACTGGAATGTTGCCCAACTGAAGGTTGTTGTGCTGGTGCAGGATTCTGCCAACGGCAGGGTGCTGGGCGCTACGAGCATCCTCTACCGGCAATAAGATTCCTCCGCGGTTGCGATCAAGACTTCCAAAATGCAATTGCAGTCTGCCCGCCGCAAGAAGCCGCGCGCCAAGAGTTCTAGCGGCTCGGCGTAGGATGGTGGTTGTGGGCCACGCCAACGGAAGCCTGTGCCCTCCCAGCAATTTACTTGAGTTACAGTTGGGCAAGCTCGTTCCCAATGTAAGGTCTTCGCGTGGATCCATTTGTTGAACAACTGAAGCAACTGTGTGTTGCTTATCCGGCGCGTTCGAAGTGGGTGTTTGTTCCGTCGCACGCGATCGGACGCACGCTCGGTGAGCGGCTTGCCCTTGAGGGTACGAACTGGCTGAACCTGCGGTTCGTCACGCCACTCGACATTGCTCTGCCCATGGCCGGGCCATTTCTGGTAGAACGCGGCATCGATCCTTCCGAGGAGGGTCTTGGCCCTGCACTGATGATGCGCCTCCTCCTCGAACTTCCGCTTGAGGGCGGCTACTTCCGTCCGCTTGCCGACCATCCCACGATGGCGCAGGCCCTGTGGGCGACAGTGCGCGAGCTGCGCATGGCAGGAATTCGCCCTGAGCGCTTGAAGGCAGAGATGTTTTTGTCGGCCGTCAAGCACACCGAACTCGTTGCGCTGCTCTCCGCATACGAACGCTTCCTCCAGGAACAGAAGCGTGGCGACATGGCCACAGTCTATGAAGAGGCGCTCCGACACCCGGAGTGGTGCCCGATTCAACCGGAAGATTGCTGGACGGAGCTCCCGGACACTGTTTGGAGCCGAGTGCAACTATTACTGCTTGGCTCGATGGTTGGCGAACGGTTGCATCCTCGTGCCTTTGAGCTTTCCGAGGTTTCCGTACCCCGGAGGCTGCCAACAGGCACCGTGAAGCGGACCAGGCCGGAGGTTGAGACGAACCTGCTTGCGTTCCTGATGACACCGGAATCAGCGGCGAAGACGGCACCGGACAGGAAGCTTGAGCTGTTTCATGCTGGCGGCCGTGAAGCTGAGATCGAGGAAGTCTTCCGGCGGATTCTTGCTGCCGGCGTATCTCTGGATCAAGTCGAAATCGCCTGCGCATCGGACTTGCACCTGGAGTTGGTCTGGGAAAAGGCACTTCGCCAGAATTGGCCGGTAACGCTGGGTCCAGGCATCCTTGCCTCCTACACACGCCCCGGACGGGCGCTGCTTGGACTTTGCGACTGGATCGAAACTGATTTTTCGGCTGGCCACTTCCGGAGGCTCCTGCAATCGGGCGACTTGAGAGTGGATGCACAGGATGGGCTTACTTCCGGACAGGCGGCTCGATTACTAGCGCGTGCGGAAGCCGGCTGGGGACGCGCGACGTACGGGTTGGCCCTCGAACGCCTGGAGAGCAGCTATCGCTCCCGTGCGGCCGACCATGACGCTTCCGAGCATGATCGCGCTGACGCCGGGACGAAGGCACAATTAACAGCGAGCCTTCGCGACTGGATCTCCGCCCTGATAGCGTCTGTGCCAGAGCCGGCGGCGGATGGCAAGGTCCCACTCCAGAACGTGGTGAGCTGTGCGCTCGATTTCCTGAAGCGCGCAGCAGCCTGTAGCAGCGCTCTGGATCATCGGGCGGCTGCTGCGTTGCAGGATTATATTGCCGAGTTGCGCGCCCTCGGCCCGTTTGGCTGCGGCTTGTCGGAGGCACTGCGCTTTATCCGTGAGCGCGTCCAATCACTTCAGGTTGCGCCGGAACGGCCTCGTCCGGGTCATCTCTACGCGTGCAGCCTTTCACAATGTGGCTATGCAGGCCGGCTGCATCTGTACGTCGTTGGCCTGGAGGAAGCGCGCGTGTTTCCCTCGGCCACGGAAGATGCTGTTCTGCTGGACGCCGAACGCAAGAATCTTTCGCCGGAACTGAAGCTGTCGAAAGACCGCGTTGACGAGGCGGTCTACGCGTTCTTGACCAGGCTGGCCGGCTCCGCCGCATCGGCCACCTTTAGCTACTCTTGCCGGGACACGCGAGAGTTCCGGGAAACCTATGCTTCCTGGCTGATGCTGCAAGCCCACCGGCTACAGCAGGGGGACTCAACCCTGTCTTATCGGCAGATGAAAGCGGCGCTGGGTGAACCCAAGTCGGCGGTGCCCAGGGAGCGGGACGCCGCTCTCTCCAAAGGCGGCTGGTGGCTGCGCAGCGTGGCCGGCACGGGAATTGAAGGAGCTACGGTCCTGGATCCGGTGTTCCCCGGCATCGCCAATGGGCGGATAGCGGAGGAGCGCCGGCGGTCTTCCGAGTTCACCGAGTTCGATGGATATGTACGCGAGGCGGGGCCGATTCTGGACCCGTCTGCGCCCGAAACTGCGCTATCGGTAACCGAGTTGGAGAAAGCGGCAGAATGTCCTTTTCGTTTCTTCCTTAAGCGCGGGCTGGGCGTACGAGCTATCGACGAGGGCGAACGCGATAAGGACATTTGGCTGGATCCTCTGACGCGCGGAGCGGAGTTGCATGACCTGTATGCGGCGCTGTTGCGGCGTGCCCGCGACGAAAACCGAGGCGTCACTCCACAAGACCGGGCGTGGCTGATTTCACTGGCGCAGGAACGCCTGAGGAAATTGAACCAGGAGATGCCTGCCGCAACAGCGGAAATTCTGGAGCGCGAGTCGAGAGACTTCCTGGCAGACGTGGAGTTGTTTCTCGAGGAAGAGTCGCGCGGTTCAGGTTCGACCCCGATCGGCTTTGAAGTTGCATTCGGACGTCCGCTGGGGGACGACGACAATGAGCCGCTGGCGCGATCGGAGCCTATCGAGGTTGATCTGGGCGACGGCATCACGTTCCGGATCGCCGGCCGCATCGATCGTATCGATCAGGTCGGCAACGGGGAATTCGAGGTGCTGGATTACAAAACCGGGGGATATTGGCCGGACAGCTGGCGGGGAGTATTCCGTGGAGGCAGTCGTCTGCAACATGCTCTGTACGGCCTCGCCGCCGCTGAGTTGCTGAAGACCCGGTTCACGAATCCGAAGATCATTGCCGGCGTGTATTACTTCTCCAGCCACAAAGGGCGTCTGGAACGGGTCAGGATCCCGACTCCGGCGCGACCAGCCATCGAGGCGGTGCTGGGAGACCTGCGCGATCTGATTATCAAAGGAGAGTTCATCCGGACAGCCGACGATGGCAATTGCAGATTTTGCGATTACGCCGGAGCTTGCGGAGGCGAAGTGAACCGGCAGGCGCAAGCGAAGCGGGAAGATCCCAGGCTTGGGGCATACCGGAGGCTGACAGCGCATGTCTGATTCGCGTGTCATCGACGAGCGGTCGCGGCGGCTCATCCGCGAAGAACTGCAAACCAACATCCTGGTTGAAGCCGGCGCCGGCTCCGGCAAAACTCAGATGCTCGCCGAGCGCATGGCTGCCGGCGTTGCTGCCGGAGTTTACCCGCTGGAAAACATGGCTGCGGTTACCTTCACCCGCAAAGCCGCGTCGGAGCTTCGTGGACGCTTTCACCTGGCGCTGGAGGCCGAGCTATCCCGGGCGCGAACTGAAAGCGGTGCCGACGGCGCAGGGCCTTCGGACCGTAAGACCCGCATTGAATTGGCGCTCTCCAACCTTGAGAGCTTCTTCGCCGGCACAATCCATTCGTTCTGCGCGCGCCTGTTGCGAGAGCGTCCCGTGGAATCGGGCGTGGCGCCAGGGTTCACCGAGCTTGACGAAACTCAGGACCTTGAACTGCGGCAGCGAGCATGGCGGGACTTCATAACCGGCGCTCGCGCCATCGGAGACCCGGACATGATGGCTTTGATGGGGGCCGATGTTCGTCCCAGGGACCTGGATGCGGCGTTCGCGACGATTTGCGTCAATGACGACGTTGACTTTCCAGCCGGCACGGCGGTGTGTCCGGACCCGGGGCCCGCACTGAAGGCGCTGGACGATTTCTGGAAGGAATTGCAGAAACATCTGCCGGCCAAGATTCCGCCCGATACCACCTGCTCCATTCAGAAGGCTGCGCGTCAGTTTTCCGGACAGATGCGCGTAGCCCGTTATCGTCTCAACCGTCCCTCTGTGGTGGCATCGCTGCTCGATACCTGGAACTTCGAGTCGAAAATCATTCAGAAGTGGTGGGCGGACTCTGCGCCGGAAAAAAAGCGTCTGAAGGACTTGATCCAGGGCCTCCATGAGAGGTTCCGCACGAGCGTCGTCACACCCTATCTGTCGCAGTGGCGGCAATATGTTTACAGGCTATCGGTGACGCTACTGACCCGGGCGCGAGAATCAGGCGCAACCGAGCGGCGCCGGCTGAACTCTTTGAATTATGGCGACCTGCTGAACCTGGCCGCGCGCGTGCTGCGGGAAAATGCGCCGGTACGACGGGCCTTGCAGCAGAAGTTCAAGTATCTGCTGGTCGATGAGTTTCAGGACACCGATCCAGTCCAGGCAGAGATCATGTTCTGGCTGGCGGAGGATGGCAAAGCTACGCCCGCGGTGAAGCCTGACAAGCCTGCCGACTGGAGAAAAGTTTCGCTGCGGCCAGGCGCACTGTTTGTGGTGGGAGATCCGAAGCAATCCATCTACCGCTTCCGCAGGGCAGACATTGACATCTACAACCTGGTCCGACAGCGGTTCTGCGATCGCGAAGTCGGAAGGGTCTTACCGCTGACCCTTAACTTCCGCTCCACGCCGGCAATTTGCGCGTGGGCAAATGAGGTCTTTGAGACCCGCTTCCCGGCCAAACCTACGGCCTATGCTCCCCGCTTCACGGCACTGGATGCCGAGCGTGCGGATGCGTCCGGCGGCGTATTCACGCTGACCCACAGCTGCGATTCCTCAGAGCTCCAGACCCAGGATGCGGGGAAGATCGCAGCCTATATTCGAACCGAAGTGGACGCTGGACGAAGCCAGTTCAGCGACTTCCTGATTCTCACGAGGAAGAAGCGCGATCGCATAGCCCCGTACGCCCAGGCGCTGGAATCGCTGAACATCCCAATGGAGGTGAGCGGGGCCGGCGCCTTTGGCAAATCAGGCGCGATCAGGACGATGACCGTTCTGCTGCGCGCCCTGGCCGATCCCCAGAATCAGGTAGTGCTCATCGCCGTCCTTCGCGGCCCGCTGTTCGGTATCAGCGACCCCGAACTATTCGCGTTTAAGCAGGCCGGCGGCTGGTTCAGTCTTTTCCACGAGCCTGCCGATGCGGGAACCACGCCGTTTTCCGCGGTGCAATCCGCACTCGCCGCCTTGCGGCAATACTACCGCTGGACCCGAGTGCTGCCGGCAGCGGCCGCATTGGACCGCATCCTTGAGGCCACGGGGTATTTGGCAATGGCGGCGACGCCGCCCGCTGGCGTCGAGGCGGGCGATCTTCTGCATGCGTTGGACCGAGTCCGCCAAGTGGTGCAGGGAGGGGGCAGCCTGGCTGACGCTGCTGACGCCCTGGAGGCGGATAGCGAACCGGCAAGCGAACTTGAATCTCTGCCGTTGGAACCGGGGCGCACTGATGTTGTCCGCGTGATGAACCTGCACAAAGCCAAGGGTCTGGAAGCTGATGTGGTCTTCCTGGCCGATCCGGGAGGCGGAGCAAAGTTGTGGGCCGATGTGCACATTGAGCGAACTGGGCTAAAGGCAACTGGCTGGCTAAAGATCGTTCGCAAGAGCGAGGGTTCGTTCGCCGCGAAGGTAATTGCTGAACACGTGGACTGGCCTGCACACGAAGCGCAGGAACTGCCTTATCTGCAAGCCGAGGAGGACCGGCTTTTGTATGTGGCGGCGACCCGCGCCCGAAGAACCCTTGTGGTCAGCAGATCGATGGGAAAAATTCCCCAACCGGCTTGGGGTGTTCTCAACGGCTTTCTGGAGTCGGCGGACGAGCTGAGTGTTCCATCTTCGGTTTGTATCTCTGCGCGCGAGCCGATGGATTGTAGAAAAACCACGGAAGCGGCTGCCGACAGTGCGCGGGGCAAGCTTCAGCAGACTGTGGTTCAACCGTCCTGGACCATAACTTCGGTCACCGCCGAGGCGCGGCAGATCGCTCGCATAGCACGGTCCGTCGAGGTTGCCTCAGATGATCCGTCGAAAGTGGTAACGGCGGATACCCCGGCGCATCGAGCCGACGCCGGACAGGCATGGGGCACGCTCATTCATGGACTGCTGGAACACGCGATGCGTCACAAGAACGCAACCCCTTCGGACCTCCATCGCCTGGCAATGTGGTTGACCGTGGAGGAACCGCAGTTGCGCGCTGTTCTGGATGAAGCAGTGAGCACGGTTCTGGAGGTGGCGAAGGCAGGGTTCTGGGAGCACGCAGTACATGGCGAGCATTCCGAGGAAGCGCCTTTTACCTACGCTGCCGGCGATGGCCAGATCGTTTCCGGCGTTGTGGACCTCATGTATAGAGACCGGGCCGCCTGGCACATAATTGACTACAAGACAGACCTCGACTTGACTGAAGCCAGTGGCTCGTACGCGCAGCAAATAACGATGTATGAACGTGCACTGTCGAGTGTTGGAATTGCAGAAACTACATCGCAGGTTTATCCAGTTCGCCTGAAATCCAGCGGGCCGGCATAGCTTGCAGGCGGTTGGCGAAGTTCATCGCCGTCTTGGGCGGAACACGTGCCCGACCGATACTGGGTAACGTGCGCCCAGCTGTTGCCAGGCCGCGCGTCAACCTGCCATGAAGATTTACGCAGCCAGAGCTGACTGGTATTCCTCGTAGGCGCCTTTGAAGTCGGTGACGCGGTGATCGTCCTCGAAGTGCCAGATCCGGGTCGCGACTTCGTCTATGAGGTCGTGGTCATGAGTCACCAGCAACACGGTCCCAGGATACTTTTGCAGCGCGATATTCAGCGCATTGATAGCTTCCAGGTCCAGGTGGTTGGTGGGCTCATCCAGAACCAGCACATTCGGCTTTTGCAACATAAGTTTGCAGAACAGCAGCCGCGCGGCTTCGCCACCGGAAAGTACCTCAGTGCGCTTGTTGCCGTCGTCGCGCGCGAACAGCATCTGTCCCAGCAGTCCGCGGATTTCTTCGTTCGCCGCGCCTGGATCCCAGCGATGCAGCCATTCGAACGCCGTCATTCCCTTCTCGATGAGCGCCCGGTGGTCCTGGGCGAAGTATCCGACGGACGCCTCGTGTCCCCAGATGACCTCGCCGTCGGTCAAGAACGGGCCATCATATCCGCTGGTCTGGCGCAGCTCAGCTTCCGGAACGGTCGGCGAGTTGGCCAGCAAGGCATTCAGGAGCGTCGTTTTACCTGCACCGTTGCGCCCTATCAATGCAATCTTCTCGCCGCGAGTAACACTGGCGGTGAAGCTGCGAATGACCTCGCTGTCGCCATACGATTTGTTTACGCCAGCGACTTCTAAAATGTGTTTGCCCGACGGACGCTTCTGTTCGAACTTCAGATAAGGGCGCTGTATGTTCGACTTCGCAAGTTCGGCGACCTGTAGACGTTCCACTTCTTTGCGCCGCGACTGCACCTGGCTGGAGCGCGTGCCGGCCGAGAAGCGCGCGATGAAGTCATTGAGTTGAGCGATCTTCTTTTCCCGCTGGGCATTCTGGCCTTCGATCTGCGAGCGAATCTGCGTCTTGGCCATTACCATCTCATCGTAGCTGCCGGTGTAGGTGATGATGGTTTCGTAATCTATATCGGCAATGTGGGTGCACACGCTGTTCAGGAAATGGCGGTCGTGCGAGATGACGATCACAACTCCGTCATAGTTTTGCAAAAAACCTTGTAACCAATGGATCGACTCCAGATCGAGGTGGTTGGTCGGCTCATCCAGCAGCAGCGCCTGCGGATGCCCAAAGAGCGCCTGCGCCAACAGCACGCGGACCTTCTGCCCGCCCTGTAACTCACTCATCGGACGCTGGTGCACTCCGTCAGCGATGTCCAGGCCTTGCAGCAGGAGCGCGGCATCGGTCTCGGCGGAGTAGCCATCCTCTTCGCCGACGATGCCCTCCAGTTCGCCCAGCCTCATGCCATCTTCATTCGTGATCTCAGGCTTCTCATAGATGCGGTCACGCTCTTCCATTGCCGCCCAAAGCCGCTTGTTGCCCATGATGACGGTATCGAGCACGCGATAGGCGTCGAAAGCGAACTGGTCCTGGCGTAATACACCCAGCTTCCGCGGGCGTACCACGGTGCCCTTCTGCGGCGCTAACTCACCGGTCAGCAGATTCATGAAGGTGGACTTTCCCGCTCCGTTGGGGCCGGTAAGTCCGTAGCGCTTGCCGGGAGTAAAGGCAGTGGACACTTCGTCGAACAGAACTTTAGCGCCGTAGCGCATAGACACATTACTAACTGAGATCATGATTTTCTTCAGAGACTGCGGGGAAAATTGCCTGCAAGGAGGGTCGCCGCTATCTATATAAGGATATCATGAGCGCGTGAAATCGAGCCTGCGCGAGCGACCTTGCAATCCAGAATTGTGATGGTGTGCGTTGATCGCAATCGGAAATACCTTGCAGGTTGCATGTAGGCGTTCTCCCACTCAGACCTGGCCTGAATGCCCGCGGTTTTCAAGTCGGGATTCAAGTTTTGCCAGGACCTTGGACGTTGGTAGGTCCTTCCAGAAACGTTCGAGATTCTCGAGGGTGGTCAGCGTGCATGTACGCATACGATCCACGTAGAGCATTCCAGCAAGGTGATCGATCTCATGCTGCAAGATCCTTGCATACCAGCCAACGGCCTCAACCCTCTGGTTTTCCGCTTGTTCATTCATGTATTCCACGGTGACCGCCGACGCCCGCGGCACAATCGCCGCATATCCGGCCACACTCAAGCAGCCCTCAAAGAATTCGAGACATGTTTTGTCCGCCGAAACAATCCGAGGATTAACAATGACGTGAAACGGAATCGGGCGCCTTTGCCTCTCATGCAATTGCGCTGCGCTGAGCTTCCGATGGTATTCTTCACGGTCCTCGATGACCGCTAACTGAAGGGGAAACCCGACTTGCGGCGCCGCAAGTCCAACCCCTGGCGCATTGCGCATCGTGTCGCGCATGTGCTCAATCAACGACTGTATTTTCGGGCTTAGAATTTCTTCGCGGGATAATTCGCCCGCCTGCTCCCGTAAGACTTCTTCTCCGATTTGAACGATTTGCAGCCGCACCTGGTTTACCTATCCAAGTATGCTGAACATTGTCCGACTGCTGCAAGTATCGCACCTCACCCTGTCGCGATTGTGCGTTTAGGGCGGCCGACCAACCGCCCAGTGACTTCCCGGAAGCCCGTTTTCTGGCCAACATCGGCCCGAATAAATGAGATAATCCCGTGCCATGGCGGTGGCAGCTGGCACGAAACTGGGACCGTACGAGATACTGGGTCCGCTTGGCGCTGGCGGCATGGGCGAAGTTTATCGCGCGCGCGACCCGCGACTCGGCCGCGAAGTCGCTATCAAGGTCTTGCCTGCGGGTTGCTGCACTGATCCTGAGCGTCTCCGGCGTTTCGAGCAGGAAGCACGCGCGACGGCCGCGCTGAACCATCCCAACATCCTGACCGTGTTCGATATAGCCCGGTACGACGAATCCCCGTACATCGTCTCCGAGCTCTTGGAAGGCGAGACGCTGCGTGACAAGTTAAGCGGCGGCGAATTGGCCTTGAAAAAAACCATCGACTACGCATTGCAGATCATGCGTGGGTTGGCTGCGGCTCACGAACGCGGCATCTTCCATCGCGACCTCAAGCCCGAAAACATTTTCGTCACCCGCGCAGGCCTGGTCAAAATCCTGGACTTCGGCTTGGCGAAACTTGCGGTGCCTGAATCCGAAAGCGCCGGCGGTCTTTCCGCCAAGCCCACGTTGGAGGGCGTTACCGCCGGTGGTGTACTTCTGGGAACCATGGGCTACATGTCGCCGGAACAGTTGCGGGGACAGCCCGGCGACGCCCGCAGTGACTTGTTCAGTTTTGGCGTAGTGCTCTACGAGATGCTGAGCGGCAGGAGAGCCTTTCATGGCAAAACCAATGCGGACACGATCAGCGCGATCCTGAAAGAGGATCCTCCGGACCTGGTGACCATTGGCCGTGAAGTGCCGCCGATGTTGGAGCGCATCGTTCGGCATTGCCTGGAGAAAGAGCCGCCGGCTCGCTTCCAGTCCGCTCGCGACGTGGAGTTCGCTCTGGAGTCGTTGTCGACAATATCTTCTTCGTCAGTATCAGTAGTCACCACTGCCGGACGTCGCAAAACCTGGCTGATTGCAGGAGGGCTGATTGCGGCGCTCGTGCTGTTGGTGGTGGGATTCGCCACTTGGGCTGGCTTCAATCGCGCCCGGACGGCAATGCAAAATCCGCTTTCCGATGCGCAGTTCACACCACTCACGAATCTTCAGGGAGCCGAAACAGATCCGGCCATCTCCCCGGACGGAAAATTCGTGGCCTTCATCTCCGATCGTAGCGGCACATTCGACATCTGGCTGATTCAAGCCAACGGTGGCAGCCTGGCCAACCTTACCCAGGGTCGTATCGGGGATGCGCGCGCGCCCCTGCGTGCCATCGGATTCTCAGGCGATGGAACGGAGATATGGAGCGCCGGAACGCCGGAGCGGAGGCTTATGCTGTGGCCGCTGATAGGCGGTGCGCCACATAATTTCCTGGATGAACGCGCTGCCGAGGTTGCCTGGTCGCCTGACGGCACGCGGCTGGTCTATCACGCGTGGGAAGCTGGTGACCCAACATTTGTGGCGGACTACAACGGCGCCAATCAACGCCAGATCGTGCAGAATGAGCCCGGATTGCACAACCACTATCCAGTTTGGTCGAAGGATGGCCACTGGATCTACCTTGTGCGCGGCAGACCAGCCACACGTGAGATGGACCTGTGGCGCATTCCGCCGCGCGGGGGGAAACCGGAACAACTCACGCATCTCAACACTGATATTGCGTACCCAACTCCGATCAGCGAGAGAACTATTCTATTCGTCGCCCACAACGAAGACGGGGCGGGCCCCTGGCTGTGGGCGTTCGATGCGGAAACCCGAACTTCACGCCGCGTGAGCTCAGGTCTGGAACAATACGCTGCTTTGGCAGCTACGGCGGATGGCCAGCGCCTTGCCGCGAATGTAGTGAACCCGACGGTCAGTCTATGGAGCGTTCCGATTACCGATAGCGTTGTCGAAGAGGGGCAGGTCGAGGCCTTCCCCTTACCCACGGTTCGGGCCCAGGCGCCACGATTCGGGGGCGGTTCGCTGTTCTACTTATCTTCGCGCGATGGGGCTGACGGGCTCTGGAGCTATCGCGAAGGGCAAGCGCTGGAAGTCTGGAAGGGTGCGGAAGGCGCATTCCACTCGCCACCGGCCGTCTCGGCGGATGGGAAGAGGATTGCGTTTGCGCTGCGACGAAACGGCAAGCAACAGATGCACATCATGGCAGAGGATGGAACCCAACTCCATCCTCTTTCGCAGGACGTCGATATTCGGGGCACAGCTTCGTGGTCTCCCGATGGCCAGTGGATTGTCACCGCCGGCAGCGACCGTCAGGGAGAGGGCTTGTTCAAGCTGCCTGTCAACGGCGGCGCGCCGGTTCGGATAGCGACAGGACCATTCTTGGATCCGGTGTGGTCTCCCCGCGGAGACCCGATCGTGTATTGCGGCACTCAGGTGTTTACGGTTACGCCGCTGCTCGCCGTGCATCCGGATGGCACGCCAGCGGGGCTGCCAAAAATCAATGTGCAGCGCGAAGGTGAGCGTGCGCGGTTCCTGCCGAACGGCTCAGGCCTGATTTACATGCAGGGAAATACCTTGGCCGGTCAGGATTTCTGGCTGCTTGACCTGGACACGATGCACTCGCGGCGCTTGACTCGGTTGAACAATCCCGCCGTAATGCGGGCCTTCGACATCACTCCGGATGGCAGCAGGATCGTATTCGACCGCCTACGCGAAAATTCAGAGATCCTGCTCATCGACCTTGGGAAAAAGCAAGCTCGGCCCTAGCAGGTTGGACTTCGATTCGATACCGGTTCCCCTCATCGGAAATCGAACCTTCTATCGTCGCCTTGCTGTTCGTGCGGTCGCATGCCTGGCGCGGAGTTGAGTAGTCAGTCTGTCGTTCTCCGGATGACCAAGGAGCTTCAGCGCACGGTCAACGTTCCAGTACTCCGTAAAGATTAACCGAGACGCCATCGCCGAGATCGTGGAATTCGATTGATCCCAATTCTCTCCGTCGGGATAGTCAACGATAAAATAATTGTCGCGTCTAAATTGCTGTATCCGTGGCTCCGGAACGGAAGAGGCGGGGACGGAAATTGACCGCATGAGGCGGCGTGATAATGACGGAACTGGAGTACGTGCTCAAACACGGTGGGTTGACGCCAAAACGACTTTTGACAAAGATTACTAGGCGGGGATTCGGGACCACTGTGCTGGGCGGTCTGGTTGGAGTGGCAGCGTCACGCGTCTTAGGTCCGCCGGCAGCGCTGGCATCGCGCCTCATAGGTCCGCCCTCGGCAGTGGCCCCCGATTTCACCATTGCCATCATTCCCGACCCACAGTTTCTGGCTGAATCGTGCCCCGACAAAACAGGTGGATATTACGCGGCCATGATGAAGTGGATCGTCGACAACAGAAAGATGGTTTTCACTTCCGGTTCACCTTCGTTTGACGCCAACATCAAAGCTGTCGTCGGCGTTGGCGACTGCGTGAACGCGACAGCACCCAATGAGGACCGGAACGCGCAGAACGCCTGGACGATTCTTGACAAGAATCGCATTGCCTTCACTACGCCGCCGGGCAATCACGACTACGATGCCATTAAACCCTCTTCCAGAAGTAACCTCGGAGCGCAATTTGCGACCGGCTATTTCTCCGCCAAGCACCGCTCCTCGGTTTACGGTTCCGGTATCGATCTTGGCGGCGGAGACATGGCCTATTGGGTTGGGTCCTACGACGCGACTGGGGCCAACACAGCGGTAAAGTTCGTCATTTCCGGGACAAGAATGCTTATCCTGGCGATGGACTTCTTTGCAGGCAACGCGGCGTGGTCCTGGGCCTACGACATGATGACGGCAAACTCTGATTGCGAATGCTACATCACAACTCATGCCTGGCTGACCACGAACGGAACGCAGTTCCAGCGAAAGGATACTTACGGGCCAGACGCGTACGCAATGGCGGCGGCGCCCTACTCTAATTCCGCCGCGGAAGCGTGGAGCACGGTAGGAGTAAATACCTGGTCAAACCTGCTCGGGATTTTCGGCGGCCACGATATTCTCGGCAGCCAGAATACAGATCCGGCAGGCACGGCGTCGCCGCAATGGTATTGGCAGCAAGTTGCCGTCAAGAGCGCCAGTTCGCGCCAACAGACCGTACAGCAACTGTTCGCCAACTCCCAGCAACTGGACCAGGCATGCGGTGCGTCTGCCAATCCAGCAACCGGAGCGGGCGAAACTGCCAGCGTCTTCCTGCTTAGTCGCCGGCCCGCACTGGGATTACTCGAAGGCCGCATGATCTCCACGCAATCGGGCAACTGGTTCAAATCACGATCGGCATCCTTTCCTGAGGGAGCAAGCTGGAGCATTTTCGAGACCCTTCTGTTCTCGGTCCCATTCACTGGGCTCCAACCAGTACAAACTCCGATGCCGAGGGCACAACCTTGAGCCGCACGCAGGTTGTCCGTACTCGTTCAGTCGAGATCTGCCGGAGGATGGCCGGCGGTGGCGTCGTCGACAGGCCCTTCAGCGCCTGATCTAGTATTATTTTCACGTCAAAATGAAGATTCGCGTAGATTTTGGTGAGATCCGCCCCAGTCTTGCCAGATGTAAGAGGCTCTCGAGAGCTATCGGGACCATCAACCCGCGGCCTGCAGGCTGGCACAATGACCTGATCCAACATGGCAAGAAGTTGCTTGCTCACTGGCTGGGTTGGCATGCGCGGCCCCAGCGCGAGTTCAACCGGTCGGTGGTTCGATCGCTCGACATCCTCGCTCCTTTGATCGTAAAGGTTCAGGTGAACCTGAGGCTCAGGGCGATGGACGAGCGTTTGACCCAATTGAAGCGGGACAGCACCGCGCTTGCTTCCTCCCTGCAAAAGGGCGCGCAGGTATTAGCTAAACTGGAGGCACTGGCCAACTCGCACAAGAATGGCAGTCCGCAGACCACGCTCGCCAGCATCGAAGGACAGGTGTCCCACCCGAGCATCTGGCTCTTTGACTTCGATGAACTGCGCCGCGCGGCGGCCGCTCTCGGCAGGCACGGGAGTTCCATCGAAATTACTCCGCAGTCTTCCAGTTCGTACAACGACTTTGTACAACCCGCTAACAAGTTACTCGGTCGCTCGCTGGCTTGGTATACGCAGCCCCAACGTGAGTTCAATGTATCGGCTGTCCGATGCCTGGACAGCATCGCCAACGTTATTGAAGAGCTTCAAACAGCCTTGCGCGCGACCGACGAACGTTTGCCCCAGCTAGAGCGAAGCAACGTGGCACTGGCGTTTTCCCTGCAGAAGTGCATGGAGATTTTGGCCACATTGGAATCGCCGGCCAACCCGGCGAAGCAGGTCGATCTTGAGACTGCTCTCACCAGCATGGGGGGAGAGGTATCCAAGCCGCGGCCGGTGCCTGACGCCTGGTGCTTCCCCTTCGAGGAACTGCGCATCGCAGTGGCCGCGATGGAGAGGCCGAGGAATGCTATCGGGACCGCCAAGGCGCTGCCGGCCGGACAATACAACAGCCCAAACCAACGTCTCGAGAAGCTGGTGAGTCGCCTGCTGGACCAGGGTGGGTGGCCTTTGCCTGACTTCAACGACTTTGTGGATCGATCGGTCGACGAGATTGCCTTCGCCGTCGAGAATATTTGCACGGTTATGATTTCCCTTGACGAGCGATTGGTGCAGGCCGAGAACCGGAACACCATCCTGGCGGAATCAATACAGGAGCAGCTTGGGCGCTTGCACGAGCGGGTAAAGATGACAGTCGATCTAGAGCATATCTCCAGCCCGGAAGCGCCTTTCGGCAGAGACCGGGACGAACAAGCTCGCGAGATCTCTCAGTTCTATACCGACACGGGGTTGGGGAATGCCAGAACAGCTTATGTCATTGGACTGTTCGGGAGTGGACGTTGGTATATCAATACGCTGATGCTGCACATTGGAGAACGAGCGCAGTATTTCAGGGACGGGATGCGCCTGCATCGAGGCCCAACGTCAATGATATATAGCGGTCACGCCACCAGGCGGTACACTTCCCGCGGTCAGTCTGTACCGGCAATCATGGACCACATATTGGAAGCAGTAAGATTGGGATTTGCCGACGTGATTTTTATCTATCGTCATCCCCTGGATTCCTTGCTGACCAACTGGGTTTACTGGCGGACCTATGCTCGCCACAACAGGGGGTCCTGGGGCATCTCCGCGGCTTATAAGCAGACCGACGATCTGTGCGCCGACGTCGAGCGGAATTTTCCTGAATTCATGTCCTTTGCCCAGGGCGACCCGAATTTCTTTGCGGCCGAACTAGGCCCGCGATTCTTGTCCTTCCAGGAATTTGTTGAGGAAACCGAGCTTCATCTCCAGTCCGCCACGCTCAGCTTGCGGCTGGAAGACTTCATGGTCGATCCGGTTCGAGAGTTTTCTAAGATCGCTGAGGTCATGTCCGTTGATCTTGATTTGGACCGCTTGCATATCGCCCCTCCCCGGACCCAACGTTATCGTTACTTGGATGTCAAGGACAAAGTCCCCTTATTCAGAAGCTTTGTCGATGGGCTGAATGACGACATAAGAAAACGGATTGAGAAATTTGGATACAACTTGGGATAGCTATGGTTGACTTTATGCGACGGTCTGGTCAGCGTTGCCCTTATGCGTGGCGGGCTGCCCAGGCACGAGTCACATAGGTTGTCTCGATCGACGGCAAGCCTGCAATGCGCTTCGCGGTGAAATCCAGGAACTCCCGGAAAAGCTCGGGACCTAGTTGCACCTGAAGATCGTTAACCGAACGCCATGTGCCCATATACTGCTCTGGCGTTTGACACACGGAATGCCTGCCTTCCAGGTATAGCACCTCGGCGAATTGCGGCTTGGCGCTTAACATGTCGGTCAACCTCTCCGTGATACCCGAGCGGCCTGAAGAAACTCGCGTAATGTCTGGTTTGAGCTGGGTAATTCGCGCCTCGATTTCGACCAGCAGCGGGTTGGCTTCGATGAAGCGCGGATTCCACAAAGCAACAAAGATGCCACCTGGCCGCAGGACGCGATGGAACTCGTCGCATGCCTTGTCAAAATCAGCCCAGTGGAGTGACGAAGCCATGCTGACAAGATCGGCTGAGCTATCCGGCAAACCTGTGGCTTCGGCCGAGCCTTTGCGCCAGACAATCTCCATGCCGCGCGAACTCTCGATTCCTTGCCCGCGCATGTCGTCATTGGGTTCCACGGCGACGACCGATTGCAGGCCTCGAGCCGCGAGCGTACGTGTCCAAATGCCAGTGCCTGCGCCAATGTCAGCCGCATCAATAGTGGCTACCTCGCGTCCCACATAGCTCAGGATCGCGGTCGCGACCTGCGGCGCGTACCCCGGCCGGAACCTGGCGTAGTCACCAGCTAACCCCGTAAAATCTCCGTGCTTCATACCATCGGCTCCGTGCGGGGCGGCGCATCTTCCAGCAGCAGTTCGCCCTCGCTCACCATCTTTTCATACAGAGCCACGTCTTCCGGATTATCGATCTCGCCCCATTGGCCCTCGGTGGCAAAAGTGTCGATCTGGAGTTTGCTTTCGGCCAACAATCGTCGCAGCAAGCCGGTCATATCAAGGCGATCGCGAACTGGTGCTTCGAGTGTGCTGAGTAGCGTCTCGACGGCACACCATGCCGCTGGCGTGAACTTCAGCAAACCCATATATTGCCCCTCGATATCCTCGATCCTCGTGGTCTTACCGCCAATTTCCAGCAATTGGCCTCCAGCATCGATGCGAAAAGTTTCGGCGTCGGCCAAAGGATCGGCAAAACGTCGCGTCCACAGCCGGCGCCAGGCCCTGTCGTAAGTGATGACCAACCTGCCCGGCGCCCCGGCTAGACCGCGCACCAACTCACTGCGGTAAAAGATGTCGGCGTAGCTGACAATGACCGGCCCTACTCGCAGCCAAGGTGCAGCTGCGGCCAGCGACATGACCATGTTGCTTTCGGCCCATCGCGGGTTGGAGAAATAGGTGAGGCCGGGAAAATCGATCATCTCGGCGCGATAGCCGCGGACGACCCCGATCTCGCTCACCCCTCCACGCCGGAGCGCCGCGATCTGGCGTTCGATCAAAGGCCTGCCTTCGAGTTCGACAAAGCATTTTGGGCGGTCGTCACCGAGATGCCCCAGGCGGCTGCCCCTCCCGGCTGCCAGAATGATTGCGCGCATCATTCGACTCGGAAGACTTGGCGGAACAACGCCACGTCGGCAGGTGAGAATCGGGCGCAGCGCTCAGGGTGCCACATAATCCCGGTTATGGGCTGGGCCGAATGGCGGACTGCTTTGACGACGCCGTCCTCGGCCTTTGCCCAAACCTCGAGCGGCGGTGGTGAGTCGAAGGCGGCGAAGCAATGATAGCTGTTCGCCTCTCGGGCTTCGCCGTTGACGCGGATAAGCTGGGATTGCGTCACGTGGCCTTCGACGCGGCGTAAGGGAACACCGAAACGCTGCTGAATCACCTGCATGCCGCGACAAACGCCTAAGACTGGCAACCCGCGCTGCTCGGCCAAATCGAGCAGCGCATCTTCCACGGCGTCGCGTTCCGGAGCATCGCCGCCCAAGGCCGCGAGATCGTTGCCGCCAGTCAATATCAACCCAGCGATGCCTGTCGTCTCGCACAAAGCAACCGCAGCTTCGGTGACATTGGGTAACGGCATAGGCAGCAGTCCACAGGCCAACAAAAACTTAGTCCACTCCTGATCCAGGCAATCGCGGCGCTCGCCATAGTCCGGAACGATCGATACCCGCTGGGTGATGGCGACCACTTTCATGCGATGAGCATTACCTTCTGGTTGGAGCAATCGAGGCACAGCTGGCGCGCCGTCTGCCATTGCCGGAACAGGGCTTCCCCGGCGCCGATAACCGCGGGTATACCCAGCTCGCCGGCGCGAATCGCCATGTGCGAATTGGCGCCGCCGTATTGGGTGACGAACCCGCTGATATCGCGAGTGAATATCCAGTCGAAACCGGGGTCGGCACTGGGCACGAAGAGAATGCGTCCCGCGAAGCTTTCCGGCGGGTCGCTGACAGAGGCGACCGGCGCAGTGACCTTTTTTTGCGTAATGAAGTTAGGCTGGCTGGGCGGAAGGTGAAACGCGAACACTTCGTCGCGCGACGCGATGATTGGCGGAAGCACAAGATTGCGCGTGAGCGCGTGACGCTCTCGGCCGCGCGCCACGCTTTGCAGTAAGGTCTCGCGCACCGACCCGCTTTCGCTATAGAGCGTCCGGATGACGTCGTAGTCCAGAAATGCACAATCCTCCTGCGAAAGACCGTGCTCTTCGCCCAGCTGTTTGATCAGCGACAGGGCGTCGCTCAGGCTTCGGGTGAAGACGAACTTCGCATATTCACGGCCCTCAATGCCGGCCTTGATGAACTCGATCAAACTTAATGCGTCAATTTCGAGCTCGTGTTCCTTGAGTAGTTGCTCGATCACGCGCAACTGCTCGATAGAGAGCGTAAAGCGCGGCAGTTCGGTGGCCGCAGGCCGAGCATTCGACCAGTCGAAATATAGATCCGGCGCCTCGTCGTAACGCGGCGAGAGGATGTCGTATGTTCCCGGGCGGAGATGGCCGTAGCGCGCCAGGAAGTCTGCCTTCGGAAGTTGTGCAAAATCCTGCCCGATTCGCGACCCGACGGTATCGACGCTCGCCATGAACGTCGCCACCTCCCGGGTATCGAATACACCTACCTCGACGAAAGACTGGAGCATCTGAACCGCTATGAAACCTGCACGCGCCAGGCCGGCGAAAGGCAGCGTACCATATCGCTTGCAATCCTCAATTAACCAGTAAATGCGGCTGATCTTGTCGATCTCAGCGTTACAGATTATCGGGAGCCGCTGTGCCAGCAGGTCGATCTTGGCGCCGTCGCGACGCCACAGCGCGGTCTCGCCGTGCATGATGCGGTTGGTGAGGCGCCGCAAAGCCCCTGAAAATTCGACCAGGTCTTCCGCAGAAAACCCGCGTTGGGTAAGCCCAGCGATCCGCTTCGGCAAATCGAGGGTGTAGCAGGAGAAGATAATCTCGAATTCGACCTTGTCGTGCAGGTGGGGCTCAGAGAGCAGGCGATCGATGTAGTAGTTCACCAGACGGTTGGCAAGATCGTCAGAGACGTCGCGTGGTATGAAGGAATTGAAGCTGACACGCACGTCGATGTAGGGCAGTCCGTGAAAGCTGACCATGAGCGGAAAACTGCGCAGATTCTGGTATCCGTAATTGTCGCGCTGATAGGCCCAGATAGCGTCTGTGATGAGTTCGCGATAAAGCGACAGTGAAAGCGGCCAGGGCCGCACGCCGATAATCTCGGCGGGGTTCCAGTCCGGCATGACGCCGAATATTGCACGGCTGCCGTGCAAGTACGGATGCGGGCGGCTGAGCAGTTCGACCTTGCGCGCCACATCGGCGAGCGCGCTGTCGACCTTTGAGTCCGTTCCTCGCTCCTGGCGCCCAACGGCGAGCGGGCGGACTTGTAGAAGATAGAGTTGGCCGTCCTCGCCGACGGCGAACTCCACATCGATGGCATCGCACGCGAGAAGGGTTTCCAGTTCACTGACCAGGGCGATCACCGGCGCCAGCGACGCTGGGCATGCATCAGGCCGCGACTTGAGGCAGAAAAAAGTCTCGAGATTCTCACCCACGCCGGCGGTCACGCGATCGGTCAGGCCGGAACGGTCGTCGTAATTGACAACGAAGTAGGGGCCACCGCTGGGATTGCGCGAGAAGACCACCCCGGCCATCGCCACGCGGTCAAGCATGGGCTGCACAAAGATCTGGTCGGCGTCGCTTCCATCATCGGCAAACGAATCAATCACCCTGCCGATTGACTGTGCCACTGCTGCGACTCCGACGACACCGAGAACGGAATGGTACCTCCCGGCCTGGGACTTTGCGGCACCGTCCTCGCCCCGTGCACTGCTACGCACAACGACGCGATTTGAACTCCAGGGCGCAGCGGCGACGGCAGCGAGCACGCCAACCGGGTCCGAGCGCCAATCGCCGACCGAGAATCCGACTTGGGGCAGGACGCGTCCATTGCGCAGCAGCGGCGCCAGTGCTTCGAGTGTTTCCGCCTTGGTCTTGAAGCTGAGGGGACCCGCTGGGTTCGCCGCCGCAGGGTTTTCGTCGCGCTTGTCGCATTCTGTCAAGATGCGGTCGACCGCGGTTGCAATGTCCAGCGCTCCATAATTGTCGAGGACCAGATCCGGCGCCTCGGGTACCTCCGCCGGAACGTCAAGGCCAACGACGTGGCGCACATCGCCGCGCTGAGCCCCCGAGTAGATGCCCTTGCTATCCCGGCGCCGTAGCTCGTCAATCGGCACTCGAAGGTATATCTCGCGATAACCGGGGATGTTTTCTCGATTCCAACGGTGCACCTCGTGAAACAGCGAGATGGTGGCGCAGACGACATCGGCGCCCTGCTCAGCCAGCAAGCGGGACAGCCGTGCATTACGCATCGCCGATCGCCGCCGATCATCTGCGCTGTGGCCAAGATCTTCGGCAATCACAGAACGGAGGGCGTCGCCATCGAGGAAGGTGGCCGGCCGACCAGCGGCACGCAGCCGGCCCCACAATTCTCGCCCTAAGGTTGTCTTGCCGGTGCCGGATAAACCGGTAATCCAGAAGACGCGTCCCGCTGAAGCTTTATATTCGGCTTCAGGATGGCGTTCCGCCTTCTTTGTGTGCGTCAGCATCGGAAGTTGTATCGTCGTCGTAACAACGAGTCTCGCACGTTAGTAACATTTTCGTAACAAATTGGCAATATATGAAACCATGGCACCGATCCGCGATCAGCACTGAACCCACCGCCGGCCGGTTAAACACTCCAGCCAGTTCACCAGAGACGCTTCTCGTCGAGGGGGGGTGTGTTGCTCAAACCCTTATGGTCTAGCGTGCGTAGCTCGGTATAGGACCGAATCCTCAGCGTCCGCATGAAATGCTCGACATCGAGCTTGTAAGCACGGCAGGTGCGTTTGCTTTTCTGCTCGGCCAGCCAGATGTCTTGCTCGGGAATATCGGTGAGCCCGGCGACCGGAGAAAGTTCGCCGCGAGAGTTAATCAGGATTCGTACGTCTTTGCTTTTTTTCCGATTCGCCAACTCGCAGGGCGGTTGGAGCTGCATCGGCTTCGCCGCGGCACCCGCAGAGCGGCCCGATTTTCGCGAACGCAGCGGGCAAGCCTCTCTCGCTTACTAGTGTGGTGAATCGGGTCATTCTACCCGCGTTGAATCGCTGCGAGGTCTGCCGAAAAGACGAAGCAGCGCACGGCGCAACGGCAGATCACCAATACAAGCGGGATGCGCGCTATCCCGAATGGCACGGTTGGCACGCTGCACGGCGGGGACTCGGAAGCAATCTGTACCGGCTAGGCGTGCCGTAGATGGTGATTCAGCGCATCCTCCGTCACGCGAACGTGAGCACTACGGCAACCTACTACATAAAGACGGCTGCCGATGACGTGCGCGATGCGATGGCGAAGCTGGAAAGCAATATCCCTGCCCCGAAACCCTTAAGGGACACCTTCGGGACACTAACCGAGCGAGCGCCGCCTCGGCCGCGCGCTCTTCAATAAGCTGCTTTATGCCACTAAGTGATTGGGATTGCAAGAAATCTGGCGGAGGACGCAGTCAGGTGCGAACCCTTCTCCGCGGAAATTCCCTGCTAACAGGGAAAATTACAGGGAATTTTGCGATCTTGCCGGCGTAATAACGGCTCTCTGCGGCCGTAACCCTCGGTTCCGTTTGGCTTTCCGCTTTTAATGCACAGTTAATGCACCAAATGGAACAGGGAATCATCAAGGGCGTATCAGGGAATCGAATTCCCTGTTAGCGAATTTTACCAACGAGACAATCGAGAACAACCTGTAAGCCGCTCAGGAGTCTACTAACAACTCAGGTCGCGCTTCCGGCCCAATACAGACGAAGGCTTTTCCATGACGAATGGATCATCCACTCGCTACGTCGCCCATTCGATCCACACGTCCTCCGGGCTTTGCCCATCCGGTGTCGCTGGACGAGAAGGCGTCGCATGATCACGCCCCTATACGCAGCTACGCAAGCCGAGTCGCAGCTATGCGAGTCATGCCAGCTTATTTGAGTACGCCGGCGCTCGGCTGCACCCACGACAACAAGAAGTCGGCGAATGAAGGAAACAGCGTGGTCAGCAGCGCGAACAGCGGCGTCGCCGCAAAGGCGATCAACTGCCCCCAGAACGACCACCCAAGTTCGCCGGGATTCGTGTTGGTGACGTAGCTGAGGATGGTATCGCGATACATTGCGCCATAGACGATCACCAGGATGCCGCCGGCTACCACGAACAGCGCGAGGAAAAATCCTCCCAGCATCGGCAGCGGCTCAAAGGGATAGCTAGCGATGCCCAGCGTCATGGCCACGAAGACCGCCAGCATCCCAAAGACGATGGTGCGGATGCGGCCCAGGGTGTTCTGGATGAAGGCCAGGTAGGTGACGGCTACCAACTCCTCCGCCGCACGCACGTAGTCGGGCACCTGCACGCTCGGTGAGAAGACGTCGCCCTCGTCCTTCTTCTTGTTCTTGTCGGCTTTGTCCGCCTGCACCAGACTCTTGTCGAAGATCAGGGAATCGGACTCGGTATGCCACCACGGCAGCAGGATGAGCGTCATTACTTTCCCGGTGGTGTAGGCCACTTGTTTCTGGAAGCGGACCATGGGGATGATATCGGGGACACAGTTGCCGCACATTTGATTCAAGAGGCGTTTGAAGACTCCCGGCCGCGGCGAGGCGCCGTGTGCGGCCTGATTCCGCAGCCTGTCGCAGAATCCAACCCCCCGCGATTCCTCCGTGTCGTACACGCCCACATACCAATCGGCGAACACCTCTCCCGTATGCAGACACTTGGTGACCGCGGCGAGCGCGGCCGCCAGTGGCTCGTCCTCTGCCGGTACAGTCGGGAAGAAGCTCATTCCTCGTTTCGCACGAACGTTCTTCAATTCGTTCTGAAGATTACTCAGGCTCTCGAACTGCCGCGAGAGGACGTGATATCTCTCTTCCAGCGGGCTGCCGCTCATCTTCCACACCGAGCCCCAACACAGGCCGCGCAGGGCGGCAAAGGTACGGCGCAGCCGCAGGCGGTCCAGGTAACTCAGCAGCTCGTGTAGCGCTTTCCACGTCGCCAGCACTTGCCAGGCATCGGCAAGTACCATGGCGCTCAGCAACGCCAGCCAGCCAAAGATGATGCGTCCGAAGGTCAACTCGCCCAGGCTACCCAGGGCCGGGTAGCGCAGGCTGATCCGCAGCGACAGGACGACCACCACCAGACACAAGCCGAAGCGCCGGATCCACTCCCCGCCCAACGGTAGTTCCAACTTCTCCAACAGCGTCTGGCGCAATTGGCGGCTGAACAGCCGCATTATCGGCAGCATGCTGCCTGGCGGTGGCAGGTAGGGGCGGTCTTCTCCCATGAGCGTCAGCCCCTTCAGATTGAACCAGCACCAGAAGTAAAGCCCGACCAGGAAGAGGACTTGCGGCATGAGCGGCGAGACGCCGCTGAACAGGTTTACGCTGCGCCAAAACGTTGGGTAGCGGTTGGCTTCCAACAAGTGCGAGATCAGCCCGACGTGTAACAGCCCAGCATAGGCGAGCAGCAAAAGAACCAGCCCCAGGAGTGGGTATAGTCCAGGGTGTACTCTCCGCTCCGGATGGAGATTCTTCCTTGCGGTCGGCGGCGGCGGTTGAATACGCGGCTTGCCCCAACTCAGGAACACCGCCCCGCATGGCGCACCAAGGGCGATGGTGCAGACCGCAAACAGGAACAAGCGATGCTTGCCTGCAAGCTCTGTCCATCGGGTCATGCCGGCCATGATCGCCAGCACGACACCGCCCAACCCGACTGCGGCCGAACTCAGAAAAATGAGGCACCACTGCTGCGGCCGCTCCACCGGCGCGAAGTAGGAAAATGACGCCAGCGGCCCGTTCAGTGAGCCGCACCAGCACAAGGCCAGGTGGCAGAGTGCGGCGATCGCCGCTGCCCCCAGCAGGATCTTCATTGGCAGCGGGAACTCGAGATGTTGCCCAGCTGGCTCCTCGGAACCCTGGCACTGCTGCTCGCGAGTCGAGCCGGTCAACGCGGAGATTGGCTGCTGCGGGCACCGATTCTTGACGGTGGTCTCTTTTCCTGGCCGCAGATTGCCCAGGAAAGCCTGGACTGTTTTTTCTTGCTTCTGCCACAGATTGCCCAGACAAGCCCAGGCTGTCCGCATCAGCTTCATGGAGCGGCCTTCCGGCGGCGTCTTCTGGCTGAGGCACGGCTCTGGCTGCGCCTTCTTGGTGGGACATGGCGGCGGCTTCTTCATGGTGTCGCATGGCGCCCTAGTCTCCATCGTCGAATCATTCAGCACTGCTACTGGCCAGAAGCGTTGATGGCCGATCACGGTCAGCCATGTCGCCGGGCGATTTGGGTCCTGGTTCCCTAGACAGTCCATATACGCAGGGACCGGCGTCCAGCGGGGAGGAGCGTAGTCGTAGATCGGAGCGACTGAGTCTCCGGCGCCTCCGCCCTGCTCGATCAGCTCTCGAGCGGCTATGTACAACGCCTCAGCCGAGTCCTGTCCGAACAAGTGAAAGGAATTCGTCGCCTTGTTCTCCAGCGTTGCCGTCCATTGTTGTTGCTGGGGAATCAGCGGGTAGGTGGAGAGCACCATCACGCCGCGCAGCGAAACACTTTGCGCACTGCGCAGCGAGAGCAGGTCTGAGCCGAGGATGATGACGCGGCCTTCCGGGTAACTGCGGCGCAGGAACTGGGCGAGAAAGACCTGGTCCATCGTGTTGCTGCTGCTCAGCACCACGTACTGGATCTGGTTCATGCGCAGCTGGCCGGCAATGTCCAGCAGGATCGACTCCTGTGCCAGGGAATCCAGCTCGCCTCCATAGGTCTTTACGGTGTCGTGCTTGCTGCTGGCCGGCTCTGTGAGGTCGCCGCGCAAAGTTGAGCTGGGCACGTTATTGCCTGTCGGCCTGGTACTGGAAAAGATCGACTCCTTCTCATAGGCCGAGCGCAAGGCGGAGATGTCGCGGGGGTAATAGAGGTGCAGCGGGACCGGGTCGGTCGCCTTATCGGGCTTGCACCCCGTCGGCAAGTCCTGCTCGCCGTAGGCTGTCTCGTCCTCGGAGATAAACGCTACCCGGCTGACCTTGTAGTTTTCCAGCTTCAGGTACCGGCACAGACGATCGGTCTTCACCGCGTCGCTCTCCTCGTAGGTCCGAAAATCGAGAGGGACAGCGGCAGGAGCCTTGAATCCGGTGTAACACGGTGGAGTGCCGGCCACCGGATTGGCGAGGTCCGCCATGTCGCGGCAAAACCCCGAAATGCTGCCTTGGGAGGAAACGGTGCCGCTGTAGAGGATCAGACCGTCTTTTCTATTCTTCCACGCAGGCAGATTGCTTTGTGCGTGCAACGCGCGCGCCAGCGAAGGCAGCGCACCTGACGTTGTGGGACCGAGGATGCGAAGTGGTTGGCTGTTCCCCGGGTCCAACGCCTTGACCCAGGCCAGTGCGTTGGCGAACTCTGTGTCGTCGATGCCGCCCGTGGGCTGCTCGCCGACCAGAAATACGACCAGGCCATGCTGATAGGAATTGTTCGGCCTTCGGTCTACCGATTTGCGAAAGACCAGCACGCCCGGCTGCTTCTGGCGAATGGTGGCCAGGTCGTGACTGCCTTCCTCGTCCAGCAGGTGCAAGTACTGGCGCTGGTCTTCATCCCAGGGAAACCAGGAGCTGTCGTACGCGTAGCCCTCATCTTGGGCGGCGTCCTGAATCGACTCCACCGCCCGGTCGAAGAACAGCGGCAGATGGGTCTGCAACGGATGCGGCAGCAGCGCGATGACCGCCTCCAGCTTTCCGCTTGGTTCGTCGCTGCCCTCTGTCCCACCCTGCGTCTGGGATTGCACAGGCTGGACGACGGTCTCCTGACAGCCGTCAGGAGCGGTCACCCTGCCGTCGGGAGGGGTAACCTTGACAGGAGCAATCACCTTGCCGTCAGGAGCGATCACCTTGATAGGAGCGATCACCTTAACGAATCGTGCCAGCCTCTTGGAGATCGCATCGCAGGCCTCGTTGGTCTGGTTGGGGCCGTTGGGAGACTGCTTATTCTGCACTGTGCCGGGCGCGGCAATCTCGGTTTGTGGCTGTCCAGCGGTGCCTCTGTCTCCGCCGCCGCGCGGCAGGTAGCTGACGCCGACTAGGACCGCGGCAACCAACGCCATCGTCCCGCCAATCCCACCCTTGCTGTTCATCGAAAGCGCTCCCCCGGCGCGGCGGCGCTCACGGTAGCCGTGAGCGGGATATCAGGGCCTCTGCCGTAAATGGAATATTTGGGAGCGCTAGCGGCAGGCAGCTTGTTTGGGAGCGTCGTTCCGCCGGACCTCTAGTGAGACAAGTTTCGCACAGCTTTTCCCTTTCGCAACACGAATATCTGCATGGGGCGGGGGGCACCTGCCGGTAGTAGGCTAACGGTGCTTCCCCAAATGAAGCGGCGATGCAAAGGAAAACGGTGGCTGCAGCGGCGCGCGAAGGTTCGGTGATCGCGCTACTCGTCAGACCAACGCCTAGATTGAAAACGGTTGACTACCCCAAGCCCAATAAGGGTCTGTCGTCGCGAGGCAGTTCTTTCTTGCGATCGAGGACCGACGGCGGACTCTTCACCAGAGGGTCAAGTCGATCAGCTTGCAGTAGCGCCCACATGGTCCAAATGCCGATCGGAGTGTCGGGTCCCAGCTCCTCACCGGACGCCTTCCTCAACTCAATAACCGCCAGGATATACTCGCGAACCTTCTTGGCCTTGGTCCAATTCTCAGCTGCCTGCTCCAATTCCTTGACCCGCCGCTCTTCTTCGTCGATTCTGCGCCTCAGTTTCTCCAGGGCGATCGCTTTCCGCTGGCGTGCCTCAGCTTCAGCGATCTGCTGCAAGCGGTCGCGCCGGCGCAGAACAGCAGCTTTGAAGAATGTCGCCATGATCTCGGGCACGAGTTCGTGGAGATTGTTTTTGCCCTCGTGCCACGTCGTTCGCAGCGATCCTCCGTAGAACTCAAGCGTGAGCGTCATCTTGCCAGTTGGCACATATTCAACAGGTTTGCCTCGGAACGTAATTACTCGGGAGTATAGTCCTCGACGTTGTGGCGCAGGCGATTCCAAAACCCGCCGATCTGCCGTCTCAAAGATGGAGAACCGGATGCTCTGGCCTAAGGCAACAAACGACGTCTCTGTGTCTCGATCCCGTTCTGCAATAACGACCTTGGCGTCGTTGCGTTCGGCTAACGAGATGATGCTGGCCAGCACCTCCAATGCTCGCTTAACCGTGTCTTTGCCGACGCGGACATTCAGGGCACCCGATTGGAACTTCGGTCGCAGTATCCTGCGATCATCCAAACCACCCTCCCGAAGAGCTTTCCGAGTCTTCACTATCAGCGGATGACGAACAGCTTTGGTGCTGACAGTGAACGTAAATGCACCGTCTGCGGCCGACTTGTCGATCCGGTCGAATTCGGCCTGGTCTTCTGGGTACAAAAGGGGCGGAGGCGGAGGTGCGTTGTATGGCATTGGTGGGGGCATATTACGGGTGACCACGATTGGTTCCTTCAGCTTCGGCAGCGGTTTGCGAGTGACTGCGTGGCCATATTGCTTTTTTGCCCAGTAACCACGTCCGGGTAAAGGGACATTCAACTTTCGGCACACCTTGGCGATCCCGCCATCGGAGAGTCCATATTCTTTCGCAACATGGATGACGGGTCGACTCCAGACCTGCTCATACAACTCCTCACGGTTCCAAGTGCCTTCGTTCATACACCAAATCTCCGTACCTGCTTTCTGATGTAATTTTGTGGAATCGAGCGCAGGTTTGTTTTACACAACGGCGCCGATCGCTCCCTCGGCCGGCGGGACGCGATGTGCGCATCATTCCCCACGGTGCAGCCAAAGCCTATTCATCAGTTACACCGGTAATTCCTGTGGGAGTCTCAACAGTACAGCTGATTCGGCTCCAGCACCGAGTCGAAAATAGACACGTCATCGCTGGCAAATGGGTTTGCACCGGTGCTGATGCAGATCATATTTTCGCGAAGCACAGCCCATCCTGCTTGACAATTTCCTCTGCTCATCTGAGACTGCTACATCATTCTCAGCTAACTACCGGACATGGTCCTAGGGTTCTTTGTCAGCGATTGACTCCGGATCAAATTGGCGGCGCCTCTTTGATAGAGGTCTGCGGTCTGGTCTAATGCCGTCTTGTTCCGGACGGAGAGAGGCAGGGTATGACGAATCAAGCTGGAGGAGTCGGCACGGCCAAAGAATGCTTCCATGTGCCTGACCCGGGCGGCAGGAGCG
>CAVXMZ010000002.1:0-102500 GCA_963763145.1 uncultured Acidobacteriaceae bacterium
ATCTGTTGGGTCTCGACAATTTCCGTTGGCTCTGACGCGGGCCGGGTGTGCCTACCGCTCACGGTCGGGCCGCCGTACAATGACCATCTGTGCGGATTGTGTGGACGGTCGAGCGCTTGATGTCAAGAACCTTTCAGAAGGTTGAGGAGATCGGCAACAAGGTCAATCTTGCAACCTACAGTTATCTTCGGGCCCGGAAACTTGAGGACAGGGATCACGCCTATTATGACCTAGTGGGCTGTTGTTGGGTGGCCTGCCGTCCGCTCTACCCGCCGGTGGACGATAAAAAGACATCGAGAACCGACCGTACTAACACTTTTATCGAGAGAGAACTGCACACTATTCTCGCCGCTTACGAGGAACTCGCTGCGAAAGAAATCGACCAGCTAGCACTGAACAATGGACTGCGATGGGTGGCCCGGCAAGTACACAATAAGCTTATTGATGCCATTCGTAGATGGACCGCAGAGAGGGGGAGGCAGCGGCGCAAGAAGGCATTGGGCGAACCACCTATAACACCAGCCGCCGCAAAAAAGTTGGCCACAGGGTTCGAGCGGGACAGGTTTCGATTAGTAAAACGCCTTGGCGACCGGAATTTCGATACTCTGCTCATCCTCGCGCTGTCCTATCCATTTGGCGAAACCAAGCGAGCGCGGAAAGGTGCTACGGTGAACGCCATTGCACAAGCAAGGGGTGTCTCGTTGCAGCAAGCACGAAGCGATCGCCGGCACCTATTGAGCGCCACCGAGAACGCCAATGATTACCAACTGTCGGCGAAACTCGGCCAGATTTTGGGCCCGGGGTTCCTCGAAATGCGGCAGTAAGTACTTTCGTTTCGTTAAGAATCTGCGAAAGGAGCATTTCGTTTCGACGATGGTTTGCGAATAGAGTCAATGTGAGAGGCGAAATATGCCTCGCACCTAGCATACCGGTAGCAGATGCTAGGTTACCACGATATCTAAGCCGCGTTTCCCACACACCCGCGAGAACGTAAGAGATCGATCCCGCCCGCCGTTGTCGTTCCGCGCGGGCCAGCAGAGCCGGAAGGAACCCCAGGTTCCCCCGAAGTAACCCATCCCCGATAAGGCGCGAAGGGCCGGCGAATTCACTCATTTTCCTACGTGAGGATGTGACCAACAATGAGCACAACTCCTGTGCCCCAATCCGCCCCCGCTGACTCCGTCACCCTGCTCACTGTTGCCGACGTGGCCCAGCTCTTCCATTGCAACGGCGAAACAATTAAGCGTCAGGCCCGCAGCGGAATACTCCCCGCCTTTAAATTCGGCAAGTTTTGGTACTTCCGGCCCGCTGATATTGACGACCTGATCTCGCACGCGGTAGAGTCACGCCGTGCCATCGGTGCTGCTCCTGTGGAGGCATGATGGAATCACAGAAGCAGCAAAGGGTGCGCTACCAGAACGGGACCCTGGAGCGCAAATCCCGCAAGAAGGGTCCTGATGTCTGGACATATCGCTGGGTGGATCGCACCACAGGCGCGCGTCGTCGGGTGAGGCTCGGCACGGTGAGGGACCTCCGAACGATGCAGGCCGTACAGCTCGCAGCAGATGGATATCGTCTAAGTGCCAACCGCGAAACCAACAAAGTGGCGGGGGTGACCATGGCGGGGTTCCTTGATCGCTACGAACGTGAGTGCGTCACGCCTTTTGTCGAAGTGCCAATTGGCGGCCTCGACCATCGCACGCCCAGTGTCCAGTGTGCGCGAGGCTATCGCAGCGTCATCCGCAAGTGGGTGCGCCCTAAGTGGGGCGCGCATTCGCTTACGGACTTTAATGAGCCCCACGTACGCTCCGCCGTGGAAGAGTGGCTGCATTCCCTTGTAAGGTCGGAGCGTAATTCCGCCGGACTCGCCCCGAAATCGGTACGGGGGATCTGGTCATTGATGAAGCTGATATTTCGTCGGGCAGTGAAGTGGGGTTACCTTGCCACTAACCCCATGGATAATGTCGATCTGCCGGCCGGCTCCACCAAACGCCGGGCAAAACCGCGATCGCTCTCGCCGTTGGAGTACGTGGAACTGGTGAAGCTGTACGGCCCCATGGAGCGTGCTGCCATCGAGGTTGCTGGCTGGCTGGGCACACGACGCAGTGAAGGGTTCGGACTGCAGTGGCACGACCTCGACTTTGAGCAGCGGACGATATCGTTTCAGCGCGGCTTCGTCAACGGGCGCATCACCCCGCTAAAGACGGAGGCCTCACGAAGCGATCTCACGCTGCCCGAAGAGGTGGTTACGGCGCTGCTCGCTTGGCAAGCGGCTGCCCTGTATACGAGACCCAACGACTGGGTGTTTGCCAGCCCCGCCAGTAAGGGTAACTTACCGTACTGGCCGGGGCAGCTCATGAAGAAGCACATCAAGCCGCTGGCGCTGAAGGCCGGTTTCGGCAAAATCGGTTGGCATACCTTTCGTCATAGCTTCTCATCGTGGAGCAAGGACGTTCTGCGTCGTGAGCAGACGAAGGAACTGATGCGTCACCAAGACCCCAAGACGGCCGACCAACTCTATGGAGGCATGTCGCTGGATGCGAAGCGAGCCGCACAGCAGTGCGTCGTCGAACATGTGAAAAGCGAGGCCGCGCGTGAGCGCACAAAATTCGCTTCGCTGCCGGCGACGAGTGCCGCCGTGCAGTAGGAAACTGTCCCTAGTTGTCCCTCGGAGGCTATTGAGGAGTGCGACAAGTGCAAGAAAAGAATGGCTCCTCAGGTAGGACTCGAACCTACAACCCTCCGGTTAACAGCCGGATGCTCTGCCATTGAGCTACTGAGGAGTGTTGTGCGCCAAGCGGCGCGTCAAATCGTAGTCGTATTGTAGCGGGGGCGCGCGCATTGCGTCAAAGGCAATGCTGCGTCTTTGGCAGTCTTGTTCCCAAAAGAGGCCTCGGCTTCGGACCGGCTTCCGGGTTTGTAATGAATGTACAGACAGCACCTGGCCAGCTTGACGTTCACAGCACGGACGCTGCGGCCTTGGCCAGGCCCACAGCGTCGTTCGGATCAAGAGGCATTCAGCGAACCCGATTGTTGTGCTTGTCGCGGGCGATGGTTTGCGAAGTGTGATTGTATTGATGATTGAGAACGGCCTTGTCGCCGCCGGTTAGCTTGCCGCCATTGGCAGCCTTCATGGCGGCCTCGGTGTGATTGGTGTTGACCTCGCGGTTCTCGATGTGGGCAGTCTCGCCTGCGGTGAGTTGGCCGCTCTTAATTCCCTGCGCTATGCGGTCACGCTGAGCCACACGCCGGTCGTTCAGTTCCGTACCGGGCTGCGCCGCTTTCGCCGCATTGTGCTTGTCCTGATAAATTTGCCCCGACATCTTGTTTTGCTGCTGGTCGAGCGTTTGTCGATCGGCAGAAGTCAGATGACCATCGTCTGCCTTGCGCATAGTGTTCTCTTCTTTGTTGAGGCCGGCTTCCTTGGTTTCCAGATTGCGAGTTTCGCCGGCTGTCAGTTGTCTTGAGTCGAGTCCGTTGACGATGCGGTCCTGCTGATCGGTCTTGCGTTGGCTAATGTCGGGTGGCTTGGGTGCCGTAGGCCCCACGCCGGGCTGAGCAGTTGGGCCGGCAACTGCGGTTGGCGCGGAAGGTGCTTGTCCCAAGGCTCCGATCGCGAAGCCAACAACAGCAACTGCAAGCAGTAAGCGGTAGGTCTTCATAGTTCCACTCCGTTCATTCGTTTTCTTGTTTCTTGTGGCGCCGATCCTACAGACACGAAGTGAGGCAAGTATGTTGCGCGCACGCGGCAAAATTTCGTAGCGAGTCTTTTTCGCGTTGACAGTGTTGCCGCCGACCGCACGCCTCAGAGATAAGAAGGCGATCGAGTGCGGTTGTATGATGGATGGTCGTCACGCTATGAGTCGATTGGGCCTACTGCCCGGCACACGTGTAGTGGTATTGCTCATGTTGCCGCTCGTCTGCGCGATGGCCCAGAATCGCAATTCCGACACTCCATTCAAGATGAACATCCCCAAGCCGCCCGCAACTAAGCAGCAGCCCGTTACCGATGACTACTTCGGTCAGAAGGTAGTCGATCCTTATCGCTGGCTCGAAGACGGCAGTAGTCCTGAAACGCAGCAATGGGTCGCCGAGCAGTTGGCGTACACGCGTAGTGTTCTCGATAAACTGCCCGGCCGCGAGCAATTACATCAGCGGTTGGAGAAGTTGCTCCAGATCGGCAATCTCGGCGACACACAGGTCGGCGGCGAATACTACTTCCACACTCGTCGCGAGGGCACACAGAACCAGCCCGTGCTCTATGTGCGCAAGGCCGTCGACGGACATGATGAGGTGCTGCTCGACGTGAACCTGCTTTCCAACGACGGCACCGTCGCGCTCGACTGGTGGAACGCGTCGCACGATGGCAGGTATGTCGCGTATGGCACCTCCGAGAGCGGCACCGAGATGAGCACGTTGCATGTGATCGAGACCGCGACCCGCAAGCTGCTGCCTGACACGATTGCGCGGACGCGGGCCTGCAGCCTGGAGTGGAAGCCCGACGACAGCGGCTTCTATTACACGCGGTACCCCAAGGCAGGCGATGTTGCTGCTGGACAGGAGATGTACAACCGGCACGTCTTCTACCACCCGCTGGGCGGCGATCCTGCGAGAGATCCACTCATCTTCGGCGAGGGTCGCGATCCGCAAGACTGGCCGAATGTATCGCTCTCAAACGACGGCCGCTGGCTCAGCATCATGGTCGAGCAGGGCTGGTCGAAGAACGAACTCTACCTGCTAGATTTGCACACCGGCTCCGCTCCGCTGCGGATCACAAGTGGCAAGGAATTTCTCTACATCGCGCAACCCTTCAACGGCGATCTCTACATCCTGACCAACGAAGATGGCCCGCGTTATCACGTTTTCAAGACGCCGCTCGCCACGCCAACGCGCGAACACTGGCGCGAGATCATTCCGCAGTCGGACGCGGTGCTCACTTCGTTGTATGTCATCGGGGGCCAGCTCTTCGCGCGTTACGAATTCAACGCGCACTCATTGCTGCGGCGTTTCACTATGGAGGGCAAACCGCTGGGCGAGATCCAACTGCCGATGCTGGGCACGATCTCCGCTATTGGCGGCGAGTACGACAGCGCGAGCGCGTTCTATCTTTTCTCGTCATTTACCACGCCGACAACCATCTATCGCTTCGACATTCCGAACGGCAAGAGCACGCTGTGGGACTCAGTCAAGAGCAGTATCGACGCCCAACAGTATGAGACGAAGCAAGTCTGGTACACGTCGAAGGACGGCACGCGCATCCCAATGTTTCTGGTCATGCGCAAAGGGTTGAAGCTGACGGGCCACAACCGGGTGCTGCTCACCGGCTACGGCGGCTTCAACATCAGCCTGACACCCGAGTTCAACAAGGCGCTGTTTCCCTGGCTCGATCACGACGGCATCTTCGCCGTGGCGAACCTGCGGGGCGGCAGCGAATTCGGGGAAGACTGGCATCGCGCCGGCATGCTCGACAAAAAGCAAAATGTCTTCGACGATTTCATTGCCGCGGCTGAGCATTTGCAGAAAGAGGGTTACACCGACAAGGAGCACCTCGCCATCCGCGGCGGCAGCAACGGGGGCCTGCTGATGGGAGTTGCTATCACCCAGCGGCCCGATCTCTTTCGCGCCGTCATCTGTCAGGTTCCGCTGCTCGACATGCTGCGCTATCAGAACTTCCAAATCGCCAAGCTGTGGATTCCCGAGTACGGCTCGTCCGAAGATGCGAAGCAGTTCCAGTGGCTCTACGCCTACTCGCCCTACCAACATGTAAAAGAAGGAACCGTCTACCCCGCAGTGCTGTTCATGACCGCCGAGAGCGATACCCGCGTGGATCCTATGCACGCAAAAAAGATGACCGCTGAGTTGCAAGCCGACAACGGCGGCCCCAATCCCATTCTGCTGCGCATCGAGAGCAAGGCCGGGCACGGGGCAGGGAAGCCGATTTCCAAGGTTGTGGAGGATTGGACGGACATCTATTCGTTCTTGTTTTGGCAGTTGGGAATGAATTGAAGCAGCAATTAGCAACTGGCAACTACAAGCCATCTCATAACGCTTTGTGTCAGGGCACGGCTTCAGCTGTGCGAAGGCTGCCGCCAAATCGTGGGTTTCAGCCCTTGCGGTACCTCGGTCTCCGTCGTTGTGGGATTGATGAGTTCTAGAGACTGGCGGCGAGCGTGACCTCTTCTTCCGCCAGCACTTTATCTTCCGCGCGGCTGCCGCTAAGCGCGAATGAGTTGGTCTGCGCCGCCTTGCCGCTTTCAACGCTAGTGATCACGTAAGAGCACCCTATCCAGTGAGCTTGTTCCAAGTCAGTTGGCGACCATTGCGCGGGATGATCGGGATGGGAGTGGTAGAAGCCGATGATGTCGAGGCCGCTCTCGCGGGCCTCGCGCTGAGCGCGCACCAGTTCCCGCGGATCAATGTGGTAATGCGTCTGCGAGGAATCGGTGCGTACGTTGTTGCAGCGAACTACGGATCGCACGCTGCGAATACCGCCTTCCGACGTTCCCACCAGAATGCCGCAACACTCGTTGGGGTAGGTCTCTTCACCATGGCGGCGGATTTTGTCGTAGTCGGAAGCTTGGAGGTTCAGCACTTGAGAAGCTCCGGACGGCACGGCTACCGGACATTGGGAGAGCCAGTGTCACAGGTTGGACCATCAGGTGTGTAGTTGGACTTGTTTTGCTCGAAGCACCAGCTCACCTGCTCGCGCGAAAATTCTTTGACCACGCTGGCCGGGATGTCGGATTGCTTGACCTCCCTGAACTGGAAGGTAATTGCCCCATCCGGCGTAACCGTGGCCAGCAGATAGCCATAGACATCGGTCTTATCGATGGTCGAAAGCGCACGGTCCGCCGGCAGACGGTAACGCACCGCACCCGCGCTTCCCATGATCCATCCCGGCAATACATCGCCTTTGTGGCAGGCGGTGTTGTAAGCATCGTTCATGACAAAGTGCGAGTGACTGGCCAGCACGTATACATTCTTCCCGGTCGTCTTTCGGAATGCGGACAGCTCGGCATAGACTTCCCGGCCACTCGATTGTCCTCGCACCGAGCTATTCATACTGTGTCCGGCCGAAGAACTATCGGGTAACGCAGCGTGCATGCCAAGCACCACTGTGCGAATGGCGCTGTTCTTCGCGGCGTTCGCCAACACCACCTTGAACCATGTCATCTCTGCCGGATCGAACATCTCGGGGGAAGCGTTGTCCATAGTGATGAAGTCAATCCCGCGATCGATCCAGTGGTAGTACGTCGTCACCTCGTGGTCATTCGGGCTGTCCTCCAACCGCTGTTGCCGCAGCACGGGTTGATCGAGCCAGTCGGCGAATTGAGCGATGTATTGCGTCCGCGTCATGGGTGCCACCAGTTCGTGATTGCCTATGGACAAAAACAGGGGCAGCTTGCCGAAAGGCGCAAGCTGGTGCTGGATGAAGTCGGGCCAGGCATCGGCGAGATATTGCGGCATGGAGGCCTGAGGATGAATTCGACTGTAGTCCTCGTCGATCTTGGACATCGCCCGGAAGTCGCCCAGGTGCCAGTAGAAGGCGGCGCTGTCGGAGCGAACGCCCGCGGCAATGGCCGGCATTACGATGTCGCCGCAGTTGCGGGAGTCACCCGAGACGGCGAACTTCCAAGTGCCTTTGGAGCTTCGACTCCCCTGCGCGGTCAGGGTTGCCGCCAGGAAGATCGCCAAGCTGGCATAAACAGCGATGCGGAGCAACTGTGCCGCCGGCCTGTAGTTCCTTTTCATGTGTTCCCCAAGCGCATGATCATAATGGAGAGACACAGACAATTGCTATTCCCGGGAGAAATGGATAAGCTGCTGCGGTCACACGCGTTCATACGGAAAGCGGAGGAAAGATGTTTGCATCTGCTCGGACTGTTTCCCGGTGCCTGATTACCTTCGTTTTGCTCTGTGGTCTGACTGGCGCGGCGGTTGCCAAACAAGACACCACCAAAGGTGACGAGGCGCGGCTGAATGGCGCTTATCGCTTTGAGCGCAGTGGCTGGGTCTATGTCCATCTGGAGGGCACGCCGGCCAACATTGGCTACCAGCATGGCTATCTTCTGGCGCCGGAAATCGAAGAAGGTTTCAGAGTTGTGCAGTTCAAGGACGTCCACCGTACCAAGCGCGATTGGAATTTCTATCGTGCCACCGCTCAGAACATCTTGTGGCCGCACATAGACGAGGAATACCGCCAGGAGCTACAAGGGATCGCCGACGGACTTAAGGCGCGCGGCTCGAGCATGGATGTTTGGGATGTAGTTGCGCTGAACGCGATGGAAGAGGTCCCGGACTATTACGTCCCTACGCTTGACCGGCAGCAGAAGATCGCTAATGCTCCCGACCTGAGGGCGCCAGGCAATTGCAGTGCTTTCGTCGCCACTGGTTCCTGGACCAAAGACCATAAGCCTGTCATCGCTCACAGCAACTGGACCGACATTGCGACAGGTAAGCGCTGGACCATAATCTTCGACATTGTGCCGACGCATGGCTATCACATGCTGACTGATGGCTTTCCCGGCATCATCGTCAGCGACGACGATTTCGGCATCAACTCCTCGGGTCTGATGGTGACGGAGACGACCATCGCGGGGTTTACCCTATTCGATCCCAACGGCAAGCCGGAGTTTATGCGGGCCCGCAAGGCTTTGCAGTATGGGAGCTCAATTGATGAGTACGTCGCGATCATACTCGACGGCAACAACGGCGGCTATGCCAACGACTGGCTGCTGGCAGACAACAAGACGGGCGAGATTGCGCGCTTCGAGATTGGGCTGAAGCTGCATCGCGTCTGGCGCACTAAGAACGGCTATTTCGAAGGCGCAAACTTCCCCAGCGATCCGCAACTGACCAGGGCCGAGACGAACTTCGATCCCAACAACATGGCAAGTTCACCCAATGCGCGCCGTGTGCGCTGGCAGCAGGTGCTGCCTGCCAGCAAGGGGCAAATCGACGTCGCGCTGGGCGAAAAGTTCCTTGCCGATCATTGGGACACTTACGAAGGCAAGGAAGGCCGAAATTTCCGCGGGCTGTGCGGCCACGGCGACACGGCCCCAGCCAGCGAGCCGGCTTGGGCGGAGCCGGCTTACAGCCCGATGGGCGCCGTCACAGCTCAGGCTGCGGACAGCACCATGGCGAAGAACATGACCCTGCAAGCACGCGCCGGACATCCTTGTGGAGAAGATTTCATTGCCGACAAGTTCTTGAAGGAGCACCCGGAGTTCGATTGGCAGCAGCCGATCCTGATCGATATGAAGGGCAATCCCTGGGCCGAGTTTAAGGCAAGCGATAAGCAGTAGCCATCGCTTCCCGGGCCTTGGGAAAATATTTCCGCAACTTGCGTGTTGCAACAAGCATCTGGCTAAGCAGAATGGTAACAAGGCCGGACCGCTTTACCGTCGATTGCCCGGCCGGGAGGACTACGTTGCGTAAACTGCTTTCTACCCCAAACGATTTCACGCTCACTTTGGTTCGCCTGGTCCTGGGCATCGTGTTCTTTGCTCACGGCGCACAGAAGATGCTGGGCTGGTTCGGCGGCTTCGGTTTCCACGGCACCATGGGTTTCTTTACACAGCAAATGGGCATCCCCGCGCCGTTGGCGTTTCTCGCTATTTGCGCCGAATTCTTCGGCGGCTTGGGCCTCATCGTCGGCCTGCTGAGCCGCATCGCGGCCTTCGGCATTATCGTCAACATGTTGGTCGCCATCGCGACGGTGCACTTCCAGAACGGGTTCTTTATGAACTGGTACGGCAAGCAAAAGGGCGAGGGCTTCGAATATCATCTGCTGGCGATTGCGCTCGGCCTGGTGATTCTGATCAAAGGCGCGGGAGCACTGTCAGTGGATCGTGTGCTAGGCGGCGGCGAATAGTAAGAAGCCTCCGCTGCGGCGGAGGCTTTGGGATCTTACGAACACGAAGTTAGTTCTTTGCAGCTTCGGTCTTCGCGGCTTCGCTCTTTGCGGCGTCGCTTTTGGCATACTTGCGGCGGAAACGCTCCACGCGGCCGGCCGTGTCGACCAGCTTCTGTTTGCCGGTAAAGAACGGATGACAAGCGGAGCAAATTTCCACGTTGATGTCGCCCTTGTGGGTGGAACGTGTGAGAAACGTATTGCCGCAGGCGCAATGGACGCGCACTTCGTCGTAAACGGGATGGATGGCTGCCTTCATTACAACTCCTAAGCTCTTGATCGCTAATGTCGATTTTACCGGATGCCACGGTCTCGCGGCAACCTAGCGTGCTTGCAGGAACCTGATGTTAGACGACGCGAACCGCGCGAAAGATTCACCACGGCATCGCCGGGCGACAATTCGCGGCGGTACGTTGCGAGGGCACAGGAGCGTAGTCTTGTTCAACTGGCGAGCGGCCTAACCAGCAAGCAACGTTTTGCGATAGCGGTTGGTGCCGTCGCCTACAAGATGCAGAACCTGGGATGGCCGTCTATTTCCGGTTGACAGCCTTCTTCAGGTCGATGCCGGGAGTGAACTTCGCCACGCGGCGAGCTGGAATCTTGATGACGCCTCCCGTCTGCGGATTGCGCCCGTTACGCGCCTTTCGCTGGGAAACCGAAAAAGTCCCAAATCCGACCAGGGTTACGCGACCGCCCTTTTTCAAGACACCAGTCACCGAATCGATGATGGTGTCGATTGCGCCACCGGCGGCGGTCTTGCTTATACCGTGAGCGACTGCGATTTTCTCTACCAGGTCCGCTTTGTTCATAGTCACTCCTCGCCACGAGCTGTGAGATATGAACCGAGTTTCTACTGGTCAACCCGGTGCCGTGTCAAGCAATAAAACAAATTATCTGAAGATCGGTGCCTGGTATGGCGGCGGACCTATAGCGGCCGATCGCCAACGCGCCGCAGAGACTGGAACTTCGCCGGCCCGATTGCCGTATTTACCATTCAGGTGGCTGTCATGCTCACTTTTCTGCTTTGGTGCATCGTGCTGATCTTCTGCTGGCCCTTGGCGCTGGTTTTCCTGGTGCTCTACCCCATCGTTTGGCTGATCCTGTTGCCGTTCCGGATCCTGGGCATTGCCGTGGAGGGGGTGTTGGAACTGCTGAAGGCCATCATCTTTCTCCCCGCGCGAATTCTGCGCGGCCCGCGCCGAGCGTGGTAACCCCCCGGCTCAACTATCGGCAAAGAAAAGCGGACCCGGAGGTCCGCTTTCTTCAGCCCGATGTCGAAGGAAAGGCTTAGGCTCTGAGGTTTACCCGACCTTAACCGCGGACTTCTCATCCACCGCTACCGGAAACTTGCGATGATCGATTCCGGTATAGACCTGCCGTGGCCGCGCGATTTTTTGCTCGGGATCCTGGACCATTTCGTTCCACTGCGCCAGCCAGCCAGCCGCGCGCGGAATGGCAAACAGCACGGTAAACATCTCCGGCTGGAAGCCCATGGCCTGGTAAATGATTCCCGAGTAGAAATCTACGTTGGGATAAAGCTTGCGGGTAACGAAGTAATCGTCCTGCAGGGCGATGCGTTCCAGCTCCAGGGCAGTGTCGAGGCGGTCGTTGCGCCCCGTCACCTCAAACACTTCTTCAGCGACCTGCTTGATGATGCGGGCGCGGGGGTCGTAATTCTTGTAGACCCGGTGGCCGAAGCCCATCAGCTTGATCTCGCCTTCTTTGACGCGCTTGATGTAGGCGGGAATGTTCTTCACGGAACCGATCTCGTCCAGCATGCGCAGCACTTCCTCGTTCGCGCCTCCATGCAGTGGTCCGGCCAGGGCGGCGGCGGCGCCAGCCATGGACAGATAAGGATCGGTTTGCGCGCTGCCGATGACGCGCATGGTAGTTGAGCTGCAATTCTGCTCGTGATCGGCGTGCAGGATGAAGAGCACATCCAGCGCGCGTGCAATCACCGGGCTCGCAACATACTTGGGCTCAGTCATCCTCCACAGCATATTCATGAAGTTTTCGGTATAGCTGAGGTCGTTGTCGGGATATACGTAGGGATGCCCGCGGCGGTGACGGTAGGAATATGCCGCCAGCGTCGCCATCTTGGCGACCAGGCGAATGATCTGCTTCTCCCGGTTCACCGGATCGTGAATGTTCTTGGCCTCGGGGTAGACGGTGGAGAGAGCTGCCAGGGTGCTCACTAGAATGCCCATGGGATGAGCATCGTACCGGAAGCCGTCGATGAAGTGCTTGGTGCTCTCGTGCAGCATGGTGTGATGCGTGATCTCCCAGGTCCAGTCTTTGTCCTGTTGCGGGGTCGGCAACTCGCCGAAGAGCAGCAGGTAGGCAACCTGGAGGTAGGTGCAGTGCTCGGCCAACGTCTCGATATCGTAGCCGCGGTAACGAAGGATACCCTTGTCGCCGTCAATGAAGGTGATACTGCTCTTGCAAGAAACCGTATTGGTGAATGCGGGATCATAGGTCATCAGACCGAAGTCTTCAGGACCCGTCTTGATCTTTCGCAGATCCATGGCCCGGATGGTGCCGAGCTCGACCGGCGTCTCATAAGTCTTTGCTGTGCGTTGGTCGGTGATGGTCAAAGTATCCTTCGACATGACCGGTACCTCCTTGGAAAAATGATCGTATGAATTCGACAGAGCCGATGTCCGAACGAGTGTTCGAACGAGATCAATTTTAACCCTTCGCTGTCCGCCAACCTAGCATTAACACCGGAGAAGCGGCGTGGATCACATGCATCTGTGATGGCCGAACATGGGGACGCGAAGCTTCCCGGTGGGTGCCCTGGCTATTTATTGCCGGCGGGCTGATCGGAAGCAGCGCTGCCTTTCTCGGCGCCGGAGGAGGAGTTGCTCTTGGAATCGTCCGATCCCTTGGAATCACTCGATTTGCTCTCGGATGACGAAGAAGCCGCAGGGGAGCCATTGCCGCTCTTGCCGCTGTCCTTTGACGAGCCCTTGGCGTAGTCGGTGACGTACCATCCCGAACCCTTGAACTGCACGGCAGGCGCCGAGATCAGTTGCTCCAATTCGCCGCCACAGTGGGGACAGACGGTCAGAGGCGGATCGGAAAACTTCTGGATGCGCTCCATGAGGCTATGGCACTTCCGGCACTGATACTCGTAAAGAGGCAAAGCGGGCACCCCACAATCGTTCTAAGTTATTGATTCTATTTTCCGCGATCGGGTGCGGTCAATGTTGGGCCGATATTCGCTGGTAGCCGTTTGCTGTTCGCCAACCGGCCTTCGGCCTTGTTTCAAGGTGTTATCCCGACTGGAGCGAAGCGGAACGGAGGTACCTGCTGTTCGAGTTCTTGCCAGCCGCGCTCTTTCCGTTGACACTACTTCTGTGAGAGCTATCGCGATTATTCCGGCTCGGCTCGGATCGACTCGGTTGCCGCGCAAAATACTGCGCGAGATTGCCGGGCGTCCCATGTTGGCCTATGTGTACGAAGCGGCGCGCGACTGCTCACAGTTGCAAGACATCATCGTCGCTACGGACTCCGACGAGATCGCCACGCTCTGCCGGCAGAATAACTGGGCCTACCGCATGACTTCCCCGGAACATCGCAGCGGAACCGATCGGGTGCACGAGATCGCTCAGACGGTCGAAGCTGATGTGTACGTCAATGTTCAAGGGGACGAGCCGCTGGCGCGACGTGAACATCTGGATGTGCTGCTTGAACTGATGCAGTGTGACGCAGTGGAGGTCGGCACTCTCAAGACACCGTGCTCGCCCGAGGACGTAAACAATCCCAATGCCGTGAAAGTTGTTACTGCCCTCGATGGGAAGGCGCTCTACTTCTCCCGGGCGACCGTTCCCTTCGACCGGGACGGCGCTGGAACAGCGCGCTACTACAAGCACCTGGGTTTTTATGCTTACCGCAAGGCGGCGCTGGATTCCTTCTGTACCTGGCCAGAATCAGAATTGGAGCGTACTGAACGGCTGGAACAGCTGCGCTTTCTCGACAATGGCGTTGCGATCCATGTGGCGGAAACGCCTTTCGATACGGTCGGAGTCGATACTGAGGAAGATCTGCGGAGAGTAAAGGCAATCCTGCGCCAGAGTCAGCCTCAGGCCAAGGGCTGAACCTCCGCTTGCGGCTGTTTGCTTGCCCACGCCTCTGCCGCCGCAACCCGCTTCCCAATCGACGGATGCGAGTGGAAGAGCCACTCGATGAACTTATTCGGCTCGCGCTCGGCAAGATTCTGATCGGCCAGTTTCTGCATGGAACTGATGAACGGTGCGATAGCGGGCGTATTTTCCCACGCGTATCGGTCCGCCTGGCGCTCGTGGTGGCGCGAGATCGCGTTTAGCGCAGGCATCAGAACGAAGCCCAGGATGGTTGCGACCAGGACGATCAGCGGCAGGTTGGCAAAGTCGTAGAGCCGCGGATCAAGCACCGGGAACCAATTCTTCGCAATGACAAAGCGCAGCACCAGGTTGATTAGCCAGAAGCCGAAGAAGGTAATAGCGACCTGGGTGAAGATGGCCTTCAGGATGTGCTTGTGTACATGGTGGCCGAGTTCATGCGCCAGGATGGCCTCGATTTCGTCATCGCTGTAATTTTGCAGCAAGGTGTCGGAGAGGATGATGCGTCGGGTCGATCCCATGCCGGTGAGCGCAGCGTTCGCCTTGTTCGACTTTTCCGACAGCTTCCACTCGTAGACGCCGCGGACGCGAGTGCCGGCGCGCTCGCCCAGCTGCGTCAGCCGGTCGCGCAGGCCGTCATTGGCCAGCGGCTCAAACTTGTAGAAGATGGGCATCAGTATGACCGGCGCAAGCTGCGCCATCAGCAGGAACAATCCCACAAAGACGGCCCACGCGATGATCCACCAGCGCTGGGGGGCGAGGCGAATGATGCCATACACCAGTTCGACCATGATGGTGCCCAGAACCAGCGAGACCAGCCAGCCCTTGCACTCGTCCCAAAGCCAGCCGCGAAGCTTCTGGTTGGAGAGGTGATATTGGTGCTCCAGTCGGAAGCCAACGAAGTCAAATGGCGCGTTCAGCACCTTGGCGATCACCGAGAACATCAGCACGTAAAGAAAAACGGCGAGAAAATAGTGCTGCTTCGAGCCCATCAGGGACCAATCGCGCAGCTTGCCGGTCCAGCCGGTCACCAGCAACACGATCAGCAGGGCGAGGCCAATCACCGTATCGGCCATGCTCAGCCATCGCTGGACGCGGTTATAACGACGTACCTCCGGCGAGTCCGCCGGTTGCGAATTTGCAGTTGTGGTCATTAATTGAAGGAGCGAACGGCTTAACACCGTTCGCTGCGTACCTACAGTATAAAACAGCGGCCACTATGCACGCGACTGCCGAACGAGTCGTCGGATGTCGGATCTCTGGCAGGAGCGCGCTTGGCTGCGTTCCTGTGCGACAATCGGCATTCAGTTTTCATCCGGGAGGATCCACATGCGCGAAGTGATCGCAACCGACCAGGCCCCAAAGGCCATTGGGCCGTATTCGCAGGCCGTCAAGGCCAATGGATTCGTCTTTGTTTCTGGCCAAATCCCCTTGGACCCAGCAACGCAGCAACTCGTGGAAGGCGACGTGGCCTCGCAAACCGAACGCGTGCTCCAGAACCTGAGCGGCATTCTGAAGGCCGCAGGCAGTTCTCTGGAACAGGTGGTGAAGGCCGGAGTCTTCCTCAAGAACATGTCAGATTTTGCCGCGATGAACGAGGTGTATGGCCGCCACTTCACGCAAAACCCACCCGCCCGTGCAACTGTGGAAGTGGCGCGATTACCCAAGGATGTACTGGTGGAGATTGACGTGATTGCGGTGGCGTGACTCATCGCCGGCTGTTGATTTAGGCGTGTTAAACTTGTCCGTTTGCCCATCGTTCCTTGATCGCACTGGGCGACGCTCGCCCCAACGAAACGGCGGGCGCCCGTCTGTCATCCCGAGCGGAGCGAAGCGGAGTCGAGAACCTGCTTCCTTCCACTTCTTGGCAGGGCGGGAGATAAAGAGCCATCCTCATGCCGAATACCATGCTTGCCGTCGTAAAGGCGGAGCCCGCGCCGGGCACCGAAATCCGCGAGGTTCCCAAACCGCAATTTGGCCCAACCGATGTTTTGGTCAAGGTCGAAGTGGCTTCAATCTGCGGCACCGACCTGCACATTTACCAGTGGGACCAGTGGGCGCAGCGCCGCATTCATCCACCGCTGATTCCCGGCCACGAGTTCTGCGGCACGGTGGAAGCCGTGGGCGACGAAGTTACCAGCGTGAAGGAAGGCGACTTCGTCTCCGCCGAGATGCACGTGGCCTGCGGAAAGTGCCTGCAATGCCGCATCGGCGAGGCGCACATCTGCCAGCACGTAAAGATCATCGGAGTTGACGCCAATGGCGCCTTCGCCGAATACGTTGTCATTCCCGAGTCGAACATCTGGAGACTCGATGCCTCCATCCCGCGGGAGTACGCGTCCATCCTCGACCCGCTGGGCAACGCGGTGCACACCGTGCTGGCCGGTGACATCGCCGCCAAGAGCGTCGCGATTACCGGTTGCGGGCCAATTGGCCTGTTCTCCATTGCCGTGGCTCGAGCCTGCGGCGCGACGCAGATCTTCGCGCTGGAAGTGAACGAACACCGCCGCAAAATCGCCAAGCAGATGGGCCCGGACTTCGTGCTCGACCCGACCAGGGACGATGTGTACCAGATCGTGATGGACAACACCGGCGGCACCGGCGTCGATGTCGTCCTGGAGATGGCCGGACGGACAGAGGCCATCCGAACAGGGTTCAAGATCCTGCGCCTCGGCGGCCGCATGTCGCTGCTCGGAATTCCTTCCAGGCCGGTCGAACTCAATCTCGCCGAAGAGGTCATCTTCAAGGGAGCTACGGTGCAGGGCATCAACGGCCGCCGCATGTATCAAACGTGGTACCAGATGACCGCGCTGCTCAAGGCGGGCAAGCTGGATCTGCATCCGGTGATCACCAATCGCATCGCGATGAAAGACTTCGCCTCCGGCATGGAACTCCTGAAGACCGGTGAGGCGAGCAAAATTCTGGTGTATCCGAACGGGGTGCGATAGGCCACGATGCCGTTCTCGATGTGTCATCCTGAGCGGAGGCGGCGCCGCAGTTGCGCCGCCGGAGTCGAAGGACCCCTATAGGTTCTCGTGCCGCTGCTCCGCGATAAAATGTTCAGTCGCACTCGGAGATATTCATTCATGGCAACTACTATCACCCGCACCGATCCGCTGTCATTCCTTACCGATCAACTGAACGAACTGAAACAGAAGGGCACGTACTTCAAGCTGCGCGTGCTCGACGATGAGCAGGCACCGGTGTGCACCTTCGACGGCAAGAAGGTCATCAACCTCGCGTCCAACAACTATCTCGGGCTGACCACGCATCCCAAGCTGCGCGAAGCCGCGCTCGAAGCTACGAAAAAGTATGGCGTGGGATCGGGCGCGGTACGGACCATTGCCGGCACCATGAAGATCCACATGGAGCTGGAGGAAAAGATCGCGCGCTTCAAAAATGTCGAGGCCTGCGTGGTCTTTCAGTCGGGCTTCACTGCGAATGCGGGAACGGTTTCGGCGATTCTCGGCAAGGAAGATTTCATCGTCTCCGACGAACTGAACCATGCCAGCATCATCGACGGCGCTCGTCTTTCTCGCGCGAAAATCAAGGTTTTCCGCCACAAAGACGCCGCCCACGCCGAAGAGCTGCTAAACGAGATCAAGGACCAGCCCGGCCACAAGCTGCTGATCACCGACGGCGTCTTTTCCATGGACGGCGACATTGGCGCGCTGCCGCAACTAACCGCGCTGGCGGAAAAATACGGCGCCATCATGATGGTCGACGACGCGCACGCGTCGGGCGTCCTGGGGCGCAACGGCCGGGGCACGGTCGATCATTTCAAGCTGCACGGACGGGTGGATATCCAGGTGGGAACACTGTCCAAGGCGATTGGCGCGCTCGGTGGGTACGTCTGCGGCACCCGCGATCTCATAGAGTTCCTCTACCATCGCGGCCGGCCGTTTCTGTTTTCCACTTCGCATCCGCCGTCAGTCGCGGCCACCTGCATTGCGGCGTTCGATGTGCTGGAGCAGGAGCCGGAGCGCATCGAGAAGCTGTGGGAGAACACGCGCTACTGGAAGCAGGAGTTGGGAGCGCTCGGGTTCAATATTGGCGGAGTGAACACGCCGGCCAGCGAGACGCCGATCACGCCGATCATCGTCGGCGATGGCCGTTTGACCATGGACTTCTCTCGCGAGCTGTTCAAGGAAGGCGTGATGGGAACAGGCATCGCGTTTCCGACCGTTCCCGAGGGCAAAGCGCGTATCCGCACGATCGTGACCGCAACGCACACCAAACGGGAGCTTGACCAGGCGCTGGAGACGCTGAAGCGGGTGGGGAAGAGGATGGGGATTCTGGCGTGAAGAGGCGCCAGGCAACGCATGAAGGGGCGCCTTCAGGTGCGGCGTAGAGGTTCGCCGCATTCGGCTTTATAGTCGCTTGGGGGGATATCTTGTGTCACACGTCGCCGACTCGCCGGTCGTTCTTGGAATTGAGTCCCCTCAGGGGCTGAAGCCCGACCGCGGGGAGGACTCATACGGCACAGCTAGAGCTGTGCTCCTTCAAAGCGAGAGTAGGGGCAATCTCCTTCTCCTCTGGAACTGGTGGGTGTTGGTTCCGATCGCTCTGGTTGGCGCAGTGCTGGCTGTTCCATATTTTCTGACACATAATTTAGGACCGGTTGGAGTCGTCCTTCAGCGCGGCTTCGCGCTGGTCTGCCATCAGCGGCCGGAACGATGCTTCTGGATCTTCGGTGCGCCGGTCGCGGTTTGCGCGAGATGCCTGGGGATTTATGTGGGAGCAGCAATTGGGCTGCTGACGCGGACGTCGCGTTCCCTCGCGATGCGATTGTTGATGGTGGCGACGGCGATCAACGGGCTCGATGCGGTGACCGAACTCGCCGGGCTACACGGCAATTGGATGGGAGTTCGTTTCGGGCTGGGGCTGATGTTGGGAGCAGCGGGGGCATTGCTGATCTCGTCATCAATACCGAATGTACCGCAGGCTGAAACCAACCAGGGCGTCCAACAAACCAGCTGACTCCCAGGGTTTACTTGATCCTCAAGGTGATGATCTGGGAGCCGGAGACGACGTAGTCGACTGGAGTTGCGGCTTCGTCTACGGCGGACTCTCCAACGACGATCATGTCCTGGGAGCCGCGGAGGCCGTCCATCACGTTCATCACGGAGAGCGGCAGCGTGGGCATCACCTTATCTTCGACCATGGCTTGGGGGTTGGCTTCCAGCAGCGAGACGTAGACCTCAGAGTTGGTGTGTTCTTTGTTGAGCAGCGCGATGGTGGAGCCGAGGTCGAGGTGATGGCTCATTGGGCCGGAGACGCGATGCATCTTGTCGAGGGTGTCGCCGTCGCTGACCAGAATGTGCAAAGTGCCGCGCGGCGTCGAGGTGGGAATCTTCACCGGAATATTGCGCACCAGGCTCTCGCCGCGATAGGGCTTCAGCAGAGCTTCGATGGTGATCTCATCGCCAGGTCGAGCTTCCGTGACGTCGGTGCGCGCCGTCTCCAGCCGCGCCGAGCGCCGGTCAGGCACCAACTCGAAGTTCAACTCTACCCCTTCGATCTTCGGCGTCTCGTAAGGGTTCTCGAAGATGCGGCTGAAGTGCTCGCCGATCGACAGCGCAATCCCGTAGGCCGTCGGTGTGGAACCGTCCGCTGGAGCGAACATATTCTTCACGCTGAGTTCGGGATAGCCCAGCACCGTGATATCGCCCTTCAGCCGATAGGTCGTGTCCTCGCCGTATTCGTTCATCCCCTGAATCGCGTTGAACACCGTCGCCATCATCGCCGCGGGAGTGATCTTCGCGTTGTTTAGAACTTCATAGTGAAACTGCTTGGGATGCGAAACGCCCTGGAAGGTCAGGGTCACCGGGATCATCTCCGGCTTCCGATCGAAGCGTCCCAGAATTCCTGCGCGACGGTCCTGAACGAACGTTCCAACGGTTTCTGTCGTGTTTACGATCTTGAAGGAGTTCTGCGGCGACGGCAGGGTCGCCAGCACCGTCGCTTTCGTCATCGCCATGTCGACGTTGCCCGACTGTAGAAACGGATGTCCGCAGGCCAGCAGGTGGGTGCTGTCCAGATAGGTGACCGTGCAGGTCCCGGCGATGTTCATATCGCCGCGCACCAGAATTGCGCTCACCGCCGATCCCGGCTCCAGCGGCTCCGGCTGCTTGTCGTTGCTCACCGATCCCGCGCCCATCACCGGCACCACTCCTGCCGACGCAAAGTCCTTGGCGAACAGGCGCAGTGTGTCCGGGCTGAAGCCGCTGAACACCAGCGGCGTGTCGATGGGCTTCAGTAGATTGGCATATCCCGACTGTCCCTCGTCCGTGCTCGCCAGGGCCGGCCCCGAAGTCCGATCGAGTCCATGCGCTGGATGTCCCACATTGTGGGATACGTCGGTCAGCGGCGTCCTGTCCATCGCGTCGATCTCCAGCATCGACGCGGCCGGCGTGATGCCGCAGATCGGCTCTTTGGAGAATTCCCCGATGCGATACGCGATTGCGCCCACCAGCTTGCCGTCGATATACACCGGGCTGCCGCTCATGCCGGCCACAATGCCGGTGTATTCCACTTTCTTGCCGTGCAGCCGCGCCAGGATCACGTCGGCCTGCGGCCCCGCCATATCGCGCAGCACCCCCAGAATCTCCACGTCCATCGGCTCCGGCGTTACCCCCTCGAAGACGGTGTAGGCTACGCCGTGCATGCCGGCCTTCACCTGCTCCTCAGGCATGGTCTGCACTTTGGGTTGAACGCCAAAGGTGGCAAGCGGAATCAGGCTTAACAGGAGGGCGGCGAACCAGCGGCGCAGCATACTTCTTGGTCCCTTCTTTTCTTGCTTTGAATCCGGCCCCGAAGCAGGAATCGCGGCATTTGCCAATAACCATGGGCAGACACATCCGTCTAAACCCGGAAGCACTTCTGCTGTCCCCACGAAACAGATGCTCTGAAAGTGCATTTATACTAGCAGACAGACAGGCCCGTGAGGCACTCCGATGTCTTCCGAGAAACACCTTAAGATTCAGGGCAATTTACCTGAGCTTTGTCGTTCCGTCCGTGCAGCGCTTGTCGCCTTGGTGGCGATCATTCTGTTGGGCGGTCTTCCGAGCCAGGCTCAATCTGGCAGCAGTGACCAAAGCTCCTCATCAGGCCAGGCCCAGCCCAGCCAAAAGCAGCAGGACCAGATGCCGGCCGCGGCCGGCGGTCCCGGAGGCGAATCCGGCTCCATCGCAGTGCCCAAGAAGAGCACTTCCGACGAGCCGCCTCCACCGCCCAGGCCCAAGCCTGCCGACAATCCTGAATACTCACTCCACGTCGACGTGCCGGTGGTGACCGTCGACGCGCACGTCATCTCAAAGGAGGGTCGTCCGCTGGCACTGCCTCTCGACGTCGCCGAACAGCACTTCAAGGTTTTCGAAGACGGTGTGCCGCAGAAGATTATCTCCGTTACCAAGAGCAAGGCGCCCATTACGGCGGTACTGCTGGTGGAGTTTGCCGCCACCAACTATAACTTCATGATGGACGCGCTCAATTCCTCCTACGCGTTCGCTACCACCCTCCAGCCGCAGGATTGGGTGGCTGTGGTCGAGTTCGACATGAAGACCCACGTTCTGATGGACTTCACCCAGGACAAGCAGGCCATCTTCGGCGCGCTGAACACGTTGCGCATCCCGGGATTCTCCGAGACCAACATCTTCGACGCCATGTATGACACGCTCGACCGGCTCGACCGCGTGCCGGGCCACAAGGAACTGGTTGTGGTCGCCAGCGGTCGCGATACTTTCAGCAAACTCACCCTCGACCAGATTCTAAAGAAGATCAAGACCACGCCCAACGTGACCATCTATACCATCTGCACAGGGGAAGCCTTCCTGGAGCGCGTACAGGCGATGGGCCCCAATACCGAACGAAACTCTCCCATCATGGATTATCTCCAGGCCAAGAACCAGATGGGGGCGTTTGCCCGCATGACGGGTGGTCGCAGCTACTCGCCGCGCCTCATGGGCGAATTGCCCGACATCTTCCGCGAAGTCGCGCAAGCCATTCGCGACCAGTACACCATCACCTACAAGCCCACCAACGTGAAGCAGGACGGCACGTATCGCAAACTCAAGGTCGAACTGGTCGGTCCCGACGACAGGCCCCTGCTCATCAAAGACGAGAAGAACAAAGAGATCAAGTACACCATCGTCGCCCGCGACGGCTACACCGCCAAGCACGAGGTGGAGTAACCTTCCGACCGGTAGAGCCAGACTTTAGGTCAGAGTCACCTGAAGGTTTAAACAGATTTGGGGCTTTGGCCCCTGTGGCGCAGCAAACGGATTTTGCCGTGGAACAGCGGTCCTCAATGCGCTCGCACTAGCCACGGCCCGGCGGAAGCCTAACGAACTCAGGGAGTCAGCCCCGGCTGGCACTCGGCTTGGCGCCCTCATAAAACCTCTGCCCTCAGGCTCTTGCGCCGTAATGTGAAATTAAGTTGATTTCTTCTCCGCGAGCGCACAACATCACCATCCAGACCGTAGCCTAATCCAAAGGAGAATGGTTATGACGCGCTCGAAGCAACGTCGGAATCCAGGGTTCGCTCGACTGGTGGGAATGGCCTGCCTCGTTGTCCTGCTGGGAACCTCCATCGCGGCGCAAGCGCAGACCTTCACCGTCCTGCACGACTTCACCGGATCCGACGGGGGCAATCCCGGCCGGGCGCTGCTGCTCGATGCTTCGGGAAACCTTTACGGAGTGGCCGGCGACGCAGGAAACTACGGCAGCGATTGTCAACCCTATGGATGCGGTACGGCCTTCGAGTTGAAACGCGCGCAATCAGGCTGGATTTTCAATCTGCTGTATACCTTTCTGGGCGGATATGACGGATTGCGGCCCGACTCCTCGCTGGTTTTCGGGCCCGACGGGGCGCTTTACGGATCGTTGGCCCAGGGAGGCATTGGCCGCTGCGGCGATTCCGGCAGCCTCACCTGCGGCATGATCTACCGCTTGGCGCCTCCCGCCAGCTTTTGTCGCAACGTGATGTGCAGCTGGAACCAGACCGTTCTCTACCGGTTCACCGGCCTCAGCGACGGAGGCGTTCCGGGGCAGATTTCTTTTGACGGGACGGGCAACATTGTTGGCCCCACCGAACTTGGCGGTCTGGAGAACGATGGGTGCAGCGGCTATTTTTGCGGAACCGTTTTCAAACTGAGCCACCCAGGCGGTGGATGGGCAGAAAGTGTTTTGTACGCGTTCCAGGGAGGATCGGGTGACGGCTATTGGCCCGACAGCAGCCTGGTCTTCGATCAGGCCGGAAACATTTACGGCACAACCGTCATGGGCGGTTACACCTACGAAGGCACCGTGTATCAGTTGACGCCCAACGGTTCGGGATACAGCGAGCAGATGATCTATCAATTCAATACTGGCGATAGCGGACAGGGCCCGACGGGTCTGATCTCCGATGCGGCGGGCAATTTATACGGCACTACCTTCACCGGTGGCAGTGGCGGAGCCGGCACCGTCTTCGAGCTGTCGCCTTCCAACGGAACCTGGATTTTTTCGGTCCTGTATAGTTTCCCCGGCACAAGCGGTAGCGGACCGAGTGCGGGAGTAGTGATGGACGCGGCCGGCAACCTTTACGGAACCACCAACCGTACCGGTGCCGATAACCGGGGTGTGGTTTTCAAGCTGACCTATTCCGGCGGAGCCTGGAGCTACAGTTCGCTGCACGACTTCACCGGCGGAGCCGATGGCGCAAATCCGGGAGGGCTCGTCCTGGACGGTGACGGCAACATCTTTGGCGTCAGTTCGGACGGCGGCCACGGCGAGTGCGGCGGCTTCGGTTGCGGCGCGGTGTGGGAAATCACTCCGTAGGATTTCGCGTCATCGCGCGACGCGGGACCGCACGTGCCCACGCTACGGTCTTATCTGGGAAGAAGCTTGGAGGCGATAGCCTCGAAAGCGGCAGTTAGTTCAGCTGTGCAGGTGGGCGAGGGACAATTCGGTATATCAAAAAACTCTCCTGCTGGTTGGCTTGGAATGTAAGTTGGATACCGAGGGTCGTTTGCCAGTTGCGCAAGGAAAGCTTGCGTCTGCGGAGATACGCTCTCACCCAGCCCAATTGTGTAGATATACGTGGGGACAGGGCTCTCGATCCGCATGTCATTGGCCGTATAAATGGCGCGGTACATGCTCTCGGCGGTGACATTTGCCCTGGTGAACGCCGTTTGCTCTCCCGTTTGCTGCGAGAGAAATGTGGTCACAAACTGTCCCTGAGCATTCTTGCAGATGTCGCCGTTGGCGTCATACGGGAAACCATTTGGGCAGCCGTTATTGCACTCGCCCCACTCACTCAAATGGCCCGACTCATTGGTGCAACCGTTTCCCGATGGAGACGGGCTGCAAGTCGGATCGAGGAACCCGACCGTAGTCCCTGTGTCATACCCCCCGTAATTGATAAGCACGTTCGGGGCTGAAGTCCCGCAGTAAAAGTTGTCCTGCACGGCGTTCATCAAGCCGTCCGTGAAGTACACCAGGACCTTCGATACCTTCTGCCCGGGGGGTACGACAACGTTGTTGTTTTGCAAATCCGCGAGCGACATTGGCGCACCAATGGCAGGGCTCAGAATGGGCTTGTTACCCGCCCCCGTGCCGAATGTCCCGCCAGAGAACTCCATGGAGGCGACCGCGGATTCAATTGGCACTATGAAGTTGTGGCCAATCGGAACGTCGACCCGCGCGTTGGAAGAGAAGCTAAGCAGCGCAACTTCGTCAAACGAATTATTGAATAGGCTGATGAAGGCCGGCACCGCCGATTCTATTGCCGCTTCTCCACCGTCCGTGGTCATGGAAGCTGAGCGGTCCAACACCATGGACATGATCACCTTGCGCCGTGCCGAGACGGGAGACAGTTCGTCAGTCTGCGCACCAGCTATATTGCTTGCCACAGCAATCAACACAACCAGGATCGCGAGCACAGCCAAGCTTTTGCGGGTAGCGCGAAACATATAGGGCCTCCTGTTCCTGCCCGTAATACTTGCCGTCGCAACAATTTTATTCCTTTACCAATACTTCACCGAAAAAAGGCGCAGAAATTGGGTTCATAGTCAGTTAACGCAGGGACGGCAGTTCTGACGGTATGATGTAACTACGACAAAAGCTGGGCGATTCTCCAGGTGAACCCATATCCGCACAGCCTCGTCTAAGACCAATAGGGAGTCCGCAGGTGCGTAACCGGGGCGGGCCTGATGAGCACATGCGGCTTTGGCTGAAAGTCCTCCTTGTACTTTTCGCTCTCGCGGCCGTCCACCCGGCAGCGCGGGCCGACATCGGCTTGCTCCTGAATGCCAAAGCCAACGCACGTCCCTTGCCCCTGACTGCGGAAATCACCGGCGAAGGACATTCGGCGGTTTACCTGTCGCGAATTTGTCCCGCCACGCCCGTCACCCTCAGGATGTGCGAACCCGGCGAGCCCGGAGCGGTCATTCAGAACTACGAGGATTACATGGAGGACCAGCCTTACGAATGGAACATCGTTCCGCTGAGCCTCTACCTCTATGGCGTCGACGATCTGCGCGACCGGCCCCTGTTTGGATCTCCGCAGCTGCGCGCGGTCTTGCAGGACCAGTATCGCCAGAAGCATCTTCAGCAGTTGTGTACTACGCGGCGCTGCATCAATAATCCTGAAGCCAACTGGCGCGACTCGGTGGCTGCCGCCTTCGTGCGCGAAATCTACATCTTCCAGGTCCACACTACGGTCGAGCAGGACGAGCAGTTCGTCCGCGAATTCAACGCCCGCGCCAACGTAAATCACTACAACGGTTTTTCGCGCAACTGCGCGGACTTCGCCAAGCTGGTGGTGAATACTTATTTCCCCCACTCCGCCCACCGCGACTTCGTGAATGACTTCGCCATGACCGGGCCGAAAGCCATCGCCCGCAGCTTCACCCACTACGCCGAGCATCATCCCGAGCTCGACCTGCACGTGCTCCGCGTGGAGCAGGTTCCCGGCACTTACAAGCGCAGCTCCGACTGCCATGAAGGCACCGAGCAGACGGTGCGCTCCCTCAAATGGCTGGTGCCGATTATGCTCGTGGAGGCGCAGGCCGTTCCCGTACTGGCTGCCTCCTATTTCTTCACCGGACACTTCAATCCTGACCACGAGCTGCGGAATCGTCCTTCCGAGAATTCGGCCGTTCTGCTGGAAGAACTGGCCGATGCGAAACAGGCGGGCGACCCGGCCCAGGCGCAGGAACTCCAGCACGACTTACGCGCCGAGCGCGCCCAACAGGTTGGCGATGTGCAGCAATGGAAGACGTACCATGATCGCTTCGAGGAAGTGCTCAAAGGCGCCATCGACGACGGCATCGTCTCCAGCCGCCGCGAACTGCACAATATGTTTCGTAATCTTCAGGCGCAGGGACGGGTCTATCTGGACGCGGCGGGCCAACCCTGGCTAGAAGCTAATAACAGCGGCCGCTTGTTGCGCGTGGGCCTGGCCAACACCAACATTGTCAGTCCGCAATCAGATTCCCGCCTGGCGCTGCAACTGCTGTTGGCCCGCACAGAGGTCCTGCTCTCCGTCAGGTCCAATCACCGCGAGCTGTCGCCGGAGTTCCAGTCCGATTGGGATCTGTTGCAGCGGGCAGAGGACGCGATGCCGGCGGCCGGTACGGACTCGGTCATCGCCAGCCGCGCCGGACACCGATAGCTGTTCTTGCATTTGTCATCACCAGCAGGTGCTCCGCCCAAGCCGGTTTTACCTGGGTCGGTCTTTTCGTTACTGGCTGCGTGACAGCCAGGCGCCGGGTGCCGCACACATTCGCGCCTTTCGAATGTGTGGGCTCATGCGGCCGTTGCGGCCCCTTATTTTCCCGCCATCGCCAGTTGGCGTTTCAGTATCGCCCTAAAGAACCGCGGTGAGCCGGTACTCCCGGGCCACCGGTTCGACGACTTTGGCCCGCCCGTGCCCCGGATTGATCTCTTCCCGTGTTCGTACAACCCCCGGGCGCTCTAACTTCTGCACGTCTCTGCGCACAGACTTGGGATCGCGTCCCAGCGAAGCCGCCAGGGCCGTGATGGATGCAGACTTGGTCTTCACCTTCTGGACAAGCCGAACCCGCTCCGCGGTGAGTACTTCGACCATGGCGAGCGGGTTGTCGAAGGTGATCGTGATCTCCGCCCGGACGGCTTCCCGTCGATCGAGCTTACGGGCTCGCGCCGCTGCCCGCTTCGCGTATCCTTCAAATCCGTCGGTGTTGACCTTCAACCTCATATCGGCTCCTTCTTCTGGCGGAGTCTCCGCACTTCAGCCAGAAACTGCTCCATCAGATTCTCGTAGCTGACGAAAAGGAATTTCTCTTCCAGACCTGCATAGTGTCGATGATGTTTGCCGTGGCTGTTATCGTAGCCAAGCACCCTGCCTTTATCACGGGCGCAAAGAGAGTGGTTGACGAAAGCCAGGTTGTACCTGACGATCATCCCTGCGGCGTCCTGCCAAACCTCTTCGCGTATGATCCCTTTCCCGAGAGCACAACGGACCTGGGTTGTCGAGTCCACAACCTTGCGTGGCTTCCCGGTTTGCTCCACCGATTTCCCTAAGGTATCACAGATAGGGCATTGTATGACCTACCTGTTTCAGATGGAATTCCTGCGGTACGTCGCCCGAGCTGGTTTCGCTTGCGTGGGGGGCGTCATTGGGTCTGGTCCGGGAGAGCCGGCCGTTACTTCCCTCCATGTGCCCTATAGCTGGCGCGCAACTCCTTGACGATCTCCTCCGCCGCCTGCCGTCCCTGCTCGAACATGTTTGGCGGAAATGAGATGGCCCCCACGCGCGCATGCCCGCCTCCGCCGTAGCGCTCGCAAATCTTCGCCAGGTTCTCCATGTGAGTTGCGGTTGTCCAGGGATTGGATCCCACCGAGACCTTGGTGCGAAAACTGCTCTTGCTCAACCCCACGCTGTACACGCAGTCGGGGTGCAGGTAGTACGGGATGAATTTGTTGTAGCCCTCAAGCTCGTAATCGGTAATATCGAAGTAGACAGTGCCATCGCTGCATTGCGCGCGCTCGCGCAGGATCTCGATGGACCGGCGATGCCGTTCCATCAATTGCGGAAGGCGCTCGGCAATCGCCGGTTGCGCAACAATTTCTTCCAGCGGCTTGTAGGCCAACTGCGATATCAGGCTGGGGATGAATTGCGGGTCCTGGTTCGACTCGATCAACATGGTCAGCCTCGTGGCCGGGGTTTTCATCTCCACCGCCGCCTCCGGACTGTCGTACAACGCCCCGTCGATGATGTCAGCCCACTCGATCAGTTCGGCTGCCGGCGCGGGATTGAAGCCGAAGCGCTGTTCCGTTACCACGGCAATGAACTTCGTGCAGGAGCGAAAGCTGGGATCGTAGAACTTGGTCGTGCTCTGCTCGTGCTCAAAGTGCGATGCATCCTCCGGCGTCAGGAAAGCGCTCTGATGATGATCGAACCACCAGGTCACCCGCGGCGATGAAGAATACTTGAAATCGACGATGGCATTCTCGTCGCCGGTGAAATCCGCTTCGTCGAACAGCGCGCCCGCCCGGTGCACCAGTCCCTGGTACTCGAACTCGGCCTGCTCCCGTATGCGCTCGCGGTAAAACCGCGTAAACAGCGCCGCCGAGCAGGCCCCGTCAAAACACTTGTCGTGATAGAAGACCTTGATCCTCACAGACCCTTTCCGCCGCAGTAAAGCTGTTTAGTATAGAGGAATATTGCCTGCCCCATCGGTGACAGGAATTGAAAAGTAAATAGAAATGACATTTTCCAGCGGTGGATGTCAAGCGCAGCGCGCGATCAGCTGGGAACATTTCACCATGGAGGCACAGAGAGCACGGAGTTCTCTTCATTCTCTTGTGCTCTATCGAAGCTACGAACCACTCGGAGTCTTGCTCTCAAGCTTTGTCGCCTAAGGCTTTTCGCCGTGTCCCCCGTGTCTCCGTGCCGGTCCTGCTGTTAGCAGCATCGATGCTTAAGGCGGCCCAGCGCCGGCCGGGGGTCGCAGCACTGCCAGCATGCGCAAATCCATCACCGAATGCAACACTATCGGCAGCAATAGACTTCCGCTCAGCAGAAACAGCAGGCTGAAAAGCAGTCCGACCACGACCGTCGACGCGGCTCCGGCGGCGCCTTGGTAGAGATGCTGCAATCCAAAGATCACCGCTGCAATCATCAGCACCAGCGTGAGGTTCAGCGTCCAGGGGAAGATGTGCAAGTACTGGATCAGGAATCCGCGAAAAAGTATTTCTTCGCAGACCCCTGCCGTGAAGCAGAGAAAAACCCACCAGCGGCGCTCGGTGCGCGTTGCCGGCAGGAAGTAGCTCATCGATTGCAACGCGTCAGCCGAGGAGTAGGTGCGCGCCTCCTTTTTCAGTTTTTTCCGAGCGACGATCACCACCGGCAGCAGCATGAGCGCTGTGAAGAGCGCAATCACCACTTCCACCAGATAGAAAACCCAGGCATGCTTCAGCAGCCAGGGTATCTCGCCGGGCGCGGGGTTGGTCGTAAACAACGGACGCCAGCCCACGGCCACTAAAGCCACCAGGGTGGAAATCCACAGCCACACCATCAGCGTTTTGTAGTAGCGGATTTTCTGCGGCGAGCCAGGATTCTTCTTGAGCCGGCTCGTATCGTAGAAATCCCAGACCGGAGCCGCGAGCAGCAAAAACCCGAAGAGCAGATGTTGCACCAGCGTCGCAGCAGGGGTGTCGTGCATCGGACGGAATTCTCGCCGAACAGTATATCGGCCAAGCCGGGAAGCCCCGGCGAACGGGCAGACCGAAACCACTACGTCGGCCCACTCGTTGCTGAAGAACGCTCTACGCTCCGGCCTGCTTCTCCGCCAGATCGCCCACAATGGGCAGTTTGTAGATCTCGTGCTGATAGGCCTTGATGACCAACAACAACCAGAGCGCGAGGGTGGCAAGCCCCCATAAAGGCCACATCAGCGCGACAATGAGCCAGCCAACGACCGGAACCAGATGGAAAATTGAGGAAACAATTGTCAATGCAACGTCGATCACCACCACTCCCACGAAAAAGAAGATGGACTGGAAGGAATGGAAGCGCACAAAGCGACTGCGGTTGTAGGGCTCGATCAGCAGAAAAATGATGGCGGGAATGATGGTGAAATATGCCAGCATGCCCGCAACGTTTTCCGCCAGCGGCGCAGCCATGACCACGGGAGCCGCCGGCGCGGTATAGCCAGCTTCAGGCGCGGGCGGTGGGGTTGGCGGCGGCGAAGCCGCTGCTGCCCCGGCCTGCCCCACGGGTTTCCCGCAACTGGGACAGAATGCTGCGTTGTCTGCTGTTTGCGTACCGCAATTCGGACAAAAAGCCATGCAAGCCCTCCGTGAGAGACGCGAGTGGGTACTTTTGGCTCAGGCGTGCTCCGTCAAAGGAGTACCCCAGCTCCGTGTTGCCGCGGACAATACCAGACTCCCGTTGCAAAGGCAAAGCAATAATTGGCGTGCAACCCTAGTGGATTGGCTGGTCGGAGGCCACCCCTCTGCTAGCCAGCATGGCACCGCTGCTACCCGGCCCGATTCAGCTTGACAGTCCTTCGCTCCCCGATAACAATCCAGAGCCATCGGACCGTCCCACGACCGTCAACCGCTTCCATTGCTGAAAAGGAGCGCCCCATGCGCTGTTCCAGCTTCGCCCTTGCTCTGTCTGCACTCTTGTGCACCTCGTTGGCTTCAGCCCAGCAAACTGCCTCCACAACGGTTCCCAACCTTGTTCGCTATAGCGGAAGTCTGAAGTCAGCGCCAGGCATGACGCCCTTCTCTTCAGCAACAACCGGCGTCACCTTCGCTATCTACCAACAGCAGGAGGGCGGGTCGCCCATCTGGATGGAGACCCAGACCGTCACGCCCGATGCCGGCGGCAACTACAGTGTGCTGTTGGGCAGCACAACGGCCACGGGACTGCCTGCTGATCTGTTCTTGCAACAGGAGCAGCGCTGGTTGGGCATCCAGGTCCAGGGACAGGCGGAGGAGCCGCGCGTCTTGCTGGTCAGCGTGCCGTATGCCTTCAAGGCGCACGAGGCCGAGACACTGGCCGGCAGGAGTATTTCTGATTTCGTACTTGCCGACGGTGCGAGTTCGACACCCACAGGCGGCAATCCCGGCCCATCGTCGCCTTCCGGCATAGACCGACTACCAATCAGGAGAGGCGCAGCCAGCGACGGCCCAACGAACTTCAGCGGTTCGACCACGGACCAGATTGTGGGTGTGACTCAGACCAGCACCGGCGCGGGAGTGAGCGCGACCGCTCCTAACAACGCCGTCGTCGGCACGGCTACCGCAAACTACGGCGACGCCCTTGTCGGGACGGCGACCGGGAGCTATGGTTATGGGCTCTACGGGGTTGCCACCGGCCTGGGAAGCATCGGCGTCAAAGGCGCTTCCACCAGCACCTCGGGCACAGGAATGCGCGCCATCGAAACCGCCGGCTCCGGCGCCACCATCGGAATCAGTTCCTACGTCGCCAGCCCCAGCGGTATCGCAGCCGTGTTTAACAACGCCGGAGGCGGCGCCATCATAAGTGGGCAGAACAACGGCGCCCAGCAGTTTCTTGTAGACGGCAGCGGCAATGTGAACTCTTCCGCAGGCACCTATCAGATTGGCGGCAGCAGCGTTTTAAGCATTGGAAGTTCTGCCGACGGCAACCTGTTTGCCGGCGTTGGTGCCGGAGCGAATAACGTCAGCGGTCAAGGGACATCGAATGCCTTCTCCGGTTACCAGGCGGGTTACAGCAATACCGGCGGCTATAGCAACACTTTCTCCGGCTACCAGGCTGGCTACAGCAACACCTTTGGTCACGGCAACTCCTTTTCCGGTTACCAGTCTGGCTACAGCAGCGCCCTGGCATCTCAAAACACCTTCTCCGGTTTTCAGGCTGGCTACAACAACACCGGAACCAGCAATACGTTTTTTGGCTATCAGGCCGGTTTTTTTAACACCACGGGTACCGCCGACGTATACATTGGCTACGCGGGAGTAGCTCCGGGCAGCGAATCCAACACCATCCGCATCGGCACGCTCAATCAGCAGAGCGCTGCGTATATCGCGGGAATTTACGGTTCAACCTCGTCTTCCGGCATTCCGGTCGTTATCAATTCCACCGGCCACCTTGGAACGCAGACCTCCTCTCTTCGCTTCAAAGAGCAAGTCCGTGACATGGGCGACAGCACCAGCGCGTTGATGAAGCTGCGCCCCGTCACCTTCCTCTACAAACCCGAGTACAACGAAGGCGACCGCACGCTTCAGTACGGCCTCATCGCGGAAGAAGTCGCCCAGGTCTATCCCGAACTCGTAGCGTACGATAACGACGGCCAGCCCTACACAGTTCGCTATCAATACATCGCCACTATGCTGCTGAACGAAGTACAGAAGCAGTACCACCGGGCGGAGGCGGCAGCCAAAGTTGTCCAGACGCAACAACAAAAGATCGAGGAATTGGAGCAACGATTGTCGCGCTTGGAGTCGCTCATGGGCGCAGTGAAACCTACACAAGCGACTATGCCCACTGTTCCGTCTCCGGATGGAGCACAATAATTTCACTCCGCCATAAGGATGGCAAACGACCGGCTTGACCATCGTCACGCCAAAGGAGATTGGGAACTATGCCTTATATTGCGACGGCCCCTGACAGCTACCAGGGCCAGGTTGTCGGCAGCGGACAATGTGTAGCCTATGTGCAGCAGGCCAGCGGCGCTCCGTTGACCGCTCAATGGTCGCAAGGGGGCCTTGCAGGCGGGAACTCGACTATCCAGCCGGGCACTGCGATTGCTACCTTCGGCCCTGACGGTACTTACACCAATAGCACCGATGGAACTTCCCACGCGGCAATCTATATGGGCCAGAACGAAGCTGGACTGCAAGTGTGGGATCAATGGAAGGGACAGCCAGTCCATCAACGTATCATTCGCTTTCAGGGAGGCGCTCCGGGAGTGCACCCGGTCAACGATGGAGACGCGTTCTATGTCATCGATTGAGCGCTCCATGTGGCTTGGATGTCTCGGGTGCTCGTTGGCATTCTTTGCTTCTGCGGCTGGGTATGCGCAACAAAAGCAGCCTTCGACTGCGGTCGTTTGCCCGGCCAGTATCACAGTAGAAGAAACAACTGCGCCAGCGCCAACCTGGACCGTTGTCCCGGCTAAGTCTCAGCACAGCTTTGAACGAATCTCGGTTTACAACGTGGGAGCCGACGGCCAGGAGTTCGATCTTGCTCCCGACGATCAGAAAGAGAAGGGCAAGAAGATTACGCAGAACTGGAATGTGAAAGACTACCGCTCTTTGAAGGTCTTTATGCGCTGCCGCTACAGCGATACTTCGGTGGTTTTGCTTCAGGAGCTGCCATCGAAAGTGACTGCTTGCACGCTGCGATTCATTAACGCTGCCAACGGAATTGTCGCTGGCGAGTCCAGCATGGAATGCCGCTAGGGAAATAACCTAGCCGCAACGCGGCGAATTGAAGTTAGGCGGGGGCGTTAGTCCCCCGGTCCAGTGGAACGTTTGCCCTGAGCGGCGGCACCGAGAGGAGTCAAGCCGCCTGGACATACCTTATGGTTTGAAATCCCCTGCCCGCAATTTCGCGATGCGTCCTTTAGGCCCGACAACGTACGGCGGCGAGAGCGCGTTCCAGTTGCCATCGTCCAGGTGCTGCCAGGTCTTTCCATCATCGCGGGAAATGTCGGAGCCGTTGGATCCAGCCGCTATCCACACTTTTGCTTCTGCATCCCAGGCCACGGCCGAGCGGTATCCATGTGGAGGCTTGGACGCAGCCCTCCAGTGCCGACCACCGTCGGCTGTCCATGCTGCGGTGCTTGAAGGATTGTCAGGCTTCTTATAGTCGCCGCCCACCACTACGCCGTGCTTCGCGTCGCGGAAGTCAACCGAGAAGGCTCCCGTCGAATCAGCTCCGGCCGCCAGTGGAAGCCAAACTGCCAGACAATCTCGAGTGCCGTCGTTGTAAGCCAGGAGAGGCGAGAGTACTGCGCGAGCGCCGAGCTTGCCGCCCGTCACCAGGATGAACCGGCCCGAGCCGAAAACAAACACTGACGAATTACTTGCGGCAAAAGCGCCCTCACCTTGGGCAGCCGTGCAGGAGTCAACGTCAACCGCCCAGCCGTGTCCCGGAATCAAGACCTCGGTATAAAAACGTCCGCGGACAGGGTCGCCAACCAGAACTCCTATCTTCTGATCTCCGGCCGTGCCGGAAACCTGCTTCTGAAAACCGACGGCATCCCAGAACCCATCCTTCTCCGAGTTCTGTCTCTCCTGAGTCCAATGCACGCAGCCGTCGGTGGTCTTATACAGGCGGGACTGGCCTCCTGGCCCAGCCGACATAGCGATGGCAGTATTCGCATCCCACGCCCAAACGCCACGGAAGTCGAGATCCCCGGCTCCCGGCGGAGTCGCGCATTTCAGCCAATGCGAACCGCCATCCTCCGTGCGAAGAATGGTGCCGTCCGTGCCGCTGGCCCATGCCACGGAACCGTCAACCGAGTGGATGCCACGGAAGCTGGCTGTGGAGTTCGATGCTTGCATCTCCCATTGCCCCTGCGCACTACCAAAGGCCACGAGCATAAATACGGAGAGGGCGAATGTGCGATTCATAGGACTAATCGTTACGTCTGCACACGAATTCTGAGGTAGTTTGAGCTCAACATGGGCCTTGATTGAAGTGGCTAATCAGGCCAACTCTAGCGCGATAGTCTTGCTGTCCGCGTCGAGCTTGGCGATGCGGAAGCTGCGAACCTGTCCCGCGCGAATCGCTTCCGGTTGGGCAGCAGTAGTGCTACCTGCGCCGCCTTTCCAGCGCGCCTGCAACATGGACGTCAGCGACGACAGATCCGCCTTGCTTTCACTCTTGCTCTCTTCCTCTGCTGGAGCCGTTGACCCAAGCCGGCAGGGCGCTTGCAATCCCTCGCCCAACTCCACGCGAGCGCTTCCGCCGGACACTTCCACTACCCGCCCGGTCACCACGTCGCCCGCCTTGTGTTCCGCGATGTACTCGTCCACGCTAGTCGGCACCAGTTGCTTCATGCTCAGCCGCATCAAGCGGCGCTCGCTATCGATGGCCAGCACCTGCGCCTTGATCACCTGGCCCACCTTCAAGACGTCCTGAGGATGATTGATCCGCTTCTCGGCGCTGATCTCACTGACGTGCACCATACCTTCGACGCCTTCAGCCACCTGAACGAAGGCGCCAAACTTGGTTATGCTGGTCACCGGCCCTTCGATGGCCGAGCCGATAGGAAATTTTTGCGCTACTTCAGCCCAGGGATCACCCAAGGCCTGCTTTAACCCCAGTGACAGCCGCTGTTCGCCGACGTTCACCGCAAGGATGACAACTTCCACCGTCTCGCCTACCTTGACCAGATCACTGGGCTTGCGGACCCTCTTGACCCATGACATCTCGGAGATGTGGACCAGCCCCTCGACACCTGGCTCAAGTTCGACGAACGCCCCGAAGTCCGCCAGCCGGCTGACTGTCCCGCGGACCCGCTCACCGGTCTTGTACTTCCCGGCTACAGCATCCCAGGGGTGCGGCTGAAGCTGCTTGAGCCCAAGGGAAATGCGCTGTTTCCCGGAGTCGATCTTCAATACCTTGGCTTCGATCTCCTGCCCGACAGAGAGCACATCGGCCGGCGTGTTGACGCGACTCCAGGCAATGTCTGCCACGTGCAGCAGGCCATCGACCCCGCCAATGTCGACGAACGCGCCGTACTCCATCAGGTTGCGTACCGTCCCGGTGACGATATCGCCTTCCTTGACCTCGGAATAGCGCAGTTCCTTTGCCGAACGTTCCTCATCTTCTGAGATGACGCGCCGGTCGACGACCAGATCCTCCTCGGTGACATCCAGTTTGGTGATGCGGCAGCGGATCTCCTGCCCGACCAGCTTCGGCATCTCCGCGGCGTCGCGCACTCCACTGCGCGAGGCGGGCATGAAGGCGCGCACCCCCACATCGACGCTGAAACCGCCTTTTACCATGTCGGTCACAGTCCCGATTATGGTCTCCTTCTCGGCAAATGCCCGTTCTAGCCCGCTCCAGTCCTTCGGACGGGCAACCCGCGCACGGGTAAGTTCGTAGTAGCCCTCGGAATCGCGGCCCTTCACCGTTACCGGGAACTTGTCGCCCGGCTTTACGGTCTGGCCCGTACTTTGAAACCCCGACAAGGGCAGGATTCCTTCGCTCTTGTAGCCGATATCCAGCAGCACCAAATCGTCGGTGACGGCAACAACGGTGCCCTCAAGCTGCTTGCTGCCGTCCTCGGCGTGTCTGGAATGGCTGCGCTCGTACTGGGAAAGGAGATCGCCAAAGGATTCGTTCGGTTCGTTTTCGGATTGCGGATCGACAGGATTTTGGTCAGGCATGAAAGGATTACAGCCTCGTCAAAGGAAGGTGCAATCAGGATAACATTCGCCAGTCGTCCGGGCTTCCTAGGTTCCGGCCGGGGGGCAGGTACTTCTTGCCTCAAGCTTGCCGATGCGCCTCACAAGTCGGCTCAAAGTCCGCCATTGTTACAAAGTAAAGTCCGCTATCGCTACAAATCATTGTCATCAGCGGCTGGTGTTGCTCCGGCCATGGATCTGCTCTTTCGGACTTGGCACCCACCGCGGTCAGGATCCGCGATTAGCTGGCAACCTGCTGTTTCTAATTGCCTTAGCCTTGCCAACCCGTCAGGCCAAGGCTGTCATCTTACCCGTAACGCCAATCATTCGTCCGGTTATTTCAGACAGGAAACTAGCTCGGGAGCGCCACAGAGGGATCATTGGTGCCTGTCAGGAGCTAGCACATTACTCCCAAAATGGCAACCCGAAATGTCGGATTCCCACTTGGGGGGATTGACTCCTGCTTCTGGGGGTCAATAGACTTATACACATCCTGTCAGGAGGACCAACTTAAACGATGAGAGGTGTTTAATGTTACGAGTACTCAGCCCAGTTGCGGCGACGTTGGTTTTCGCCACCGCGCTGAGCGCAGCACCCGGTAATAGCACACCGGAATCGAAAAAAGGGGCCCCAGGACAGACTCAGGAATCTAAGCCAACCCGATCCAGGAAAGCTCAGCTCGGGAAGGCTTCATGGTACGGACGCGTCTTTCAGTCCAAAAAGACTGCTAGTGGCGAGCCCTACGATATGTATCAATTCACGGCCGCCCACCGTACGTTGCCGCTTGGTTCCTGGGTCAAGGTCACAGATCTAAAGACTGATCGGTCGGTCGTCGTCCGCATCAACGATCGCGGACCCGTTGCCCCCAGCCGGATCATCGACCTGTCCTACGGTGCAGCTAAAATGCTGTCCATGCGTGGCGTCGATCGTGTACGCCTCGATGTTCTCCAGACTCCGGAGATTGCGGAGAACCTTAATCCGGAATAATCAGGGCATTACCCGTTACTCCCCGGAGTCGGGTTTGCGGTAAACTGGGAGCCGATGCTGGAAAAGGATCGGCTCATTGTGGCGCTGGACGTCTCCAGCGCCGCCCACGCTCGCCAGATCGTCCAATCCATCGGCGACGGCGCAACTACATATAAGATCGGGAAACAGCTGTTTACGGCCGAGGGTCCGCAGCTGGTGCGCGAACTCATCGCCTCGGGCCGCAAGGTCTTTCTCGACCTCAAATACCACGATATTCCTAACACCGTCGGGGCAGCCGTCCGCTCGGCAGGCGAGCTGGGGGTTGCCATGCTGACGGTCCATGCCTCAGGTGGCAGCAAGATGCTGAAGTCCGCTGCCGAGGCCGCGGCCCAATCTCCGGCCCAGCCAATGGTCCTGGCCGTCACTGTGCTGACGAGCTTGTCGGATGACGATCTTCCGGAGATTGGAGTCTCCGGCACCGTGCTCGCGCAAGTCCTGCGCCTGGGAACGCTCGCGCGCAAAGCCGGGTGCGGAGGCCTCGTCGCCTCGGCAAGAGAGGCGCGCGAGCTGCGCCGCGAGCTTGGCCAAGACTTCGCCATCGTCACCCCTGGCGTCCGTCCGGCGGGGTCAGCCGATGGAGACCAGGCCCGCGTGGTCACCCCGCGCGCTGCCATCGCCGCTGGCGCTACCCATCTCGTTGTCGGCCGCCCCATCCTCGAATCTGCCTATCCACCCAAAGCCGTTGCCGACATTCTCGCCGACATTGAAATGGCGATGGACTGAGGCCGGCCCGGCGCCCGCCATCCATCGGCATCTCTGAGCGGCAGGCTCCGTCGCGAAATGCACTGAGCAAGGGTTCTTGAAAAGCCTTGATTAGATCTGGTTTCGCGTCGCCGGCGCGGAAGATAATAGCCCATGCCCTCAAGGCGCGATAAGTGTTTCGCCAGAACAATCTGGCTCTCGTCACGGACGGCGCTGCTACCACCCCTCCGGGCAAACGACTCGACCCAAAGATATCCTGCCGATAGTTTGAAACTGGAGGCCTCCGTTTGTTAACGTCAGCTTTCGTAACCGCCCAAACCTACCACAACTACCGCAAATCCAGAGGATCAAATGATCTTCACTTATCGCACGGCACCGGATGATGAGTGCACTTGTTTATCTACCACACTGTAAGACTATATGTGAACCATAGTAATTGGTCGCTATTGTCGCCTGCGCTTTACAAAATGCATCATACCGCCGCACTTCGGTGGTAGGGGAATCCCTGATAGGTCGAAAAACCTTTGCATTACGCCAGTTAAGTGGCATTGAGTACTTTATTTCCCACTTCGTGACTACAATTTACCCGAAATAGTAGCTTAGGTTTGGAAGAGTGGCAGGAATTTCACTTAGTTACGGTTTGGCGAAACGATTGCAAATATATATGGCAACCGATCGATCATTGGGCCTCGTACCGTAGTGAGGGGGTAGTTTAATGACGATCCTACCATGATCCTTCGATAGGGCCTATTGGCACTTCCCGGCCAGATAAATAGTTTTGAGCCGCTGCCCCGGTCGTGCCCAACCAATTCTGCCATTGCGAAGTGCGTAACTGTCGCGGTTCGTCACTTCGACACAAATGACCACCGGATGGCTGGTTTTTTTGGCATCCCTATAAGGAGGGAATGAATGTTCAAACTACACTGCATTTGCAATCACAAATCCTCGTCAGCGCGCAGAGGATTTATTGCTACCCTGGGTCTGGCGCTCCTGGTTACCCTGACTACCACCGCCGCCTTTGCCGGCCCCGTTCAGACTGTGCTGTATCAAGCTTCAGCCTACGGGACGAGTGCATTCGTGGGAAGTACCATTATTGTTGGGCAGACCGGTGTGGCCAGCCTGCAAGTGCCTTGCGGCACCAACAACGATAACGAAATCGTCGATGGAAGCGGTGTCGGTCTCAACCTCTATCCCATCGTGACAGGAGGAGCGGTAACTACCACAGCAACCAGCTCCCCAACCATGACCGCTCAGGCGACCGCCAGCACAGCCAATATCAGCTTGCTCGGCGGACTAATTACCGCCCAGGCGCTCAATGCGGTCAGTACCACATCGCTGACCGGCAGTGGCTTTCAAGTCAGTGCAGCTGGTTCCACCTTTACCAATCTGCTGATTGCCGGAATTCCATACAACAATCCGGCGCCTAACACCAATATCAACCTGCTTGGGTTGGGAAACGTGGTGCTGAATGAGCAGACCAGCAGCATTACCGGCACCCAGGGGCAGCTGACCGTGAACATGATTGACATCCACATCACGGTGGCTGGCAACCTGCTCGGGCTGCAAGTGGGCACTGAGATCATCGTCTCCAATGCCACCAGCGGCATGATTAAGGCCTTCGCTCCCGCCATCGTTACGGGCGCTTCGTTCGGGACTTCGGTCAGCAGCACCCTGATTAGCTCCAGTCCCACCGCGCCGGTAAACCTGCCGTGCTTTGGCACAGCCGGTCAAGTGCTCACCAACTCGGTCGCCGGCGTGAATATAGCCGGTGTCCTTAGCAGCGGCACGGTCACCGATACCGGCGAGTCGGATCTCACCAATCCGCTCTCCAAGGGCGAGATGACGTCTCAGGTTGAAGGGCTGAATCTGCTGAGCGGCCTGATCACCGCCAACGTGATCTATAGCCAGGTGAACGCAGTTGTCGCTGGTTTCGGTGGGACGTTCGAAACAGGAGTGGGAACATTCGCTGGCCTGGCCGTCGCCGGCTATCCGTCGATCAACGATAGCGTGCCTTATAACACTCAGGTTTCGATTGCGGGCCTGGGGACCCTTTACCTCAAGCGCCTGATCCGCAATTACCCCTACCCGAACACCACCGAGATGCGGATGATTGAGCTGGTTATCAACCAGAACAACTCCTACAACCTGCCAATTGGAGCCGACATCATCATCAGCGATGCCCAGATCACGATGATTCCGTCCTCCCTGCCGTAGCTGGGGACTGCGGCGGTCCCGTAGCTGACGTGAGACGGGCGGATAGGCTCTCCTTTCCGCCCGCTGCAATTCACTCGGAAGGCTCGTAAGCCCGACACAACCGTTGGGCCACCGTAGGAGGGTGACATGGAGACGATGCATGTTGGCCCCGAGATGTCTTCATCCAATGTTCCGCCCATGATGCTGGGACGGACTTGGGCGAGCCGAGTTATCGAGCCGCACCCCGAACTGCCACTAACAGGCGCTATTTCCACGAATGACAACAAGTGCAGGCTCTCGCTTGCCGCGGCCACATTGGTGCTGTGTTTTACCGGGGTCATCGCAGGGAATGCCCAGGAGGGTGGCCCGATGCCGCTGCACTCGCCAGGATATTGGGTCGCGGAACATAGCGAGCGGGCCGCTCTTGTCCAGCAATGGTCAAGCTTCATGCGGACATTGTTGACTGGAGCTCCACAGCAGGGGACGTTCGAACTTGAGCGCCAAGCGGCGATTCCCTCGGCCCATGGCAAGCCGCCTTCCAACGCCCAGGTCCCGACCCTGGCAACAATCGCCAGTCCTCAGCCACTCCGTATCACGACTTGTGGAGATCCATCGTCGTCCGGTATTTGCACAAGCGAGCTAAGGCGCGGCAGGCCCCACTGAAATCCTGAATCAGGAGACGATGAAATGTTGCACACAAGAAACGCCACTTCTGCGCAATCGTCGGCCTTTCGCTGGTTAGTAGCCACCAGCACGATGTTGGTATTGATGATTGCATTTGCGCCCCTTAACAGCTTCGCCCAGGGCACCTATACACAGTCGTATCTACCGTCGGCCTACGGCACCTATGCTTTTGTAGGAAACACGATTCTAGTTGGTCAAACGGCACCCGCATCGCTGGCTGGACTGTGCGGCACGACACAGGAACCCCTGAACACAACCGGCACTGTCGCGGGAGTTAGTCTGCCGCCGCTGGTAAGCGGGGGCGCAGTCAATACCGCCGTCTCCGACGCCACTCAGCAAGCCCAAGCTGAGGCGAACAGTGCTGCCATCAGTTTGCTCGGTGGGCTGATCACCGCACAGGAGATTACCGCGTTCAGCACCACCACCCTGGATAACAGCGGGAATTTTCAAGTCAGTGCCGCGGGCTCCAATTTCAACAACCTGACGATCCTGGGACGACCCTACAGCAGCACGGAGCCGCCCAACACGCGCATCAACCTTCCCCTGCTGGGATATGTAGTGCTCAATGAGCAAAGCTCAAGCATCGGCAGCTTAAATGCCAGCATGACGGTGAACATGGTGCACGTCTACGTGACCGTAGGCAATCTGCTGGGCTTGCAGGTGGGCACGCAGATCATCGTCTCCAGCGCCACCAGCGGCATGTACAACGTGTTCGCGCCCGGCATCATCAGTGGCGATTCGTATGGGACGCAGGTGAGCGGAGGGTTACTGGCTTCGTCGCCCAGCGCGTCTGAGGTGCTGCCTTGCCTAGGTACGGGCGGCGTAGTGGAGACCAACACTCAGGTTGGACTCAATCTGCCCAGCATTCTAACCAGTGGCACGCTGACGGATACTGTCGAGTCGAACCTGACGCCGACGTTTTCCAGTGGAGAGAACACCTCGACAATCGAGGGCCTGAATCTGCTGAACGGTCTGGTAACAGCCAGCCTGCTGCAAGCGGTAGTCGATGGCTCGGTCGACCAGAACCTGGATATCACTCTCAATGGAACCGATACCTATGTCGACATCTCGGTAGCCGGGCATCCGGAGATTACCGACAATATACCTCTCAACACTAGCGTTAATCTTGCCGGCCTGGGAACCTTGTATCTGAAGCGGGTTATCTACGGATACTTTCCGGTGCCCAGCGTGGAGGTGCGAAGTCTGGAGCTGGTAATAAACCAGACCAATATCTATGGATTGCCTGTTGGGCTGGATGTGATTGTAGGCGACGCACTGATCACGATTCTCGCGTTCCCTCAGCTCGGTTAATAAGCGTGTTGCGCGGCTGTCACCCTTTCGCCGAATGCCGGCGGAAGGGCGGGCCACCGGGCTGGGTTGTCCTTCCTGCGGGACTCGGCGGAACAATCACGCCATCGGCGACGTATCTGCATTGAGCAGCCGATGCATATCCTTGTCCGCTTTTCGGTCCTGGCCATGGCGCTAGCTGCCGGAACTTGTGTTTCCGCGCAGAATCCAGCCGCCGATACTCGCGTGGAATTGGTCCTCGACGCCTCCGAGGCTGCGCAGTCACTGTTGATTCTCCAAAAGGAGCAGGGGCACCAGGCGGTGACCGACGCCGACTGGCAGAAGCTGTTTGCGACCGTACCTTATCAGTGGCTGAAGGCGCGCGAGGCGGCAATGCACCGCGACTTTACCGACGAAGACTTCAGAAAGTTTCTCCAGGCGCCCGAGACGCTGGCCCGGACTGCGGAGTGGGAGCAGACGCTGGCCGGGATGCAGCGCGCGGACATGGCCGGTATCGGCACACACGTACTTGCCTGGCTGCCTCCGGGTGCCATTATCCAGGCTCGGGTGTTTCCGCTGATCAAGCCAAAGACGAACAGCTTTGTCTGGCGCGACAAGCAAGGCGAGCCTGCGATTTTTGTCTATCTGGAAAAGCAAACGCAGGCGCAGTTCGAGACGATAGTCGCGCATGAGTGCCACCATATAGGTTTGTTCGGCCTGGATGCGCAACAGCAGAAGATCCTTGCCGGGATGCCAGAAAACGTAAAACAAGCCGCCCAGTGGATGGGTGCTTTCGGTGAAGGGGAAGCGGTGTTGGCGGCGGCCGGTTCGACAGAACAGCGTCCGCGTTGGGAGGGGGATGCCCTCGCGCGTGCCCGCTGGGACAGCGACATGATGCACTTCAATCAGGACGTGGCCACGTTGACCCAGTTTTTCGACGATGTGCTCGGTGGAAAGCTAAAGGGCGATGCAATCCAGGAGAAAGCCTCCACTTTCTACGGGTATCAGGGACCGTGGTACACGGTGGGCTACGAGATGGCCGCGCTGGTGGAGAAACGTTTCGGACGAAAAGTCTTCACTGATTGTCTGCTGGATCCTCGGCTTTTGCTGGTGCGCTACAACCAAGTCGCTACCGAGGCCAACGGGAATGGCGCAGCCCTGGCGCTGTGGCCGGAGAGTTTACTGCGGCGCATGTATCTGAACCATCCGCCCCCGGCGCCGTGATACGAGGGACTAAGGCTTCTCCCGGGACAAGAGCTAGTGGCTAGCGGCTCGAAGCTCGCAGCAGTTGCTAGTCGGTTGTCGCTCTCCTAATCTTCCGGATCTCTTCCAGCCGCGCCTTGATGCGTTTCTCGATTCCTTCTTCGGTGGGATGGTAGTACACCCGGCCCTTAAGATTGTCCGGCAGACACTGCATGTCGGCGACTTTCGACTCCTGATCGTGTGCGTACTGATACCCCTCGCCGTAACCGAAGGCCTTCATCAGTCCGGTGACCGCATTACGGAGGTGCAGCGGCACAGGGTCCTGCGCGGTGCGCTCCACATCTTGCAGCACCGCACCATAGGCGGTGTAAACCGCATTTGACTTCGGTGCCGCGCACAGGTAGACGACTGCCTGCGCCAATGCCAGATCGCCTTCCGGGATGCCGAGAAAATCGAAAGCATCGCGAGCGGCCAACGTGATGCCGAGCGCATTCGGATCGGCCAATCCAATGTCCTCGACGGCCATTCGCACCACCCGCCGAGCGACATACAAACGGTCCTCGCCTGCCTCCAACATCCGTGCCAGCCAATAAAGAGCGGCGTCTGGGTCGCTGTTGCGCACGCTCTTGTGCAACGCCGAGATCAGGTTGTAATGCTCTTCCCCGGCTTTGTCATACCTCAGCACGCGCTTTTGCAGCGCGTCGGTGACGATCGCATCCGTAATGCGCCGCGTGGATTCCTTCGTTTGCTCTGTCGCCAGCGTCGCCGCTACGTCCAGAACGTTGTAGGCGCTACGGGCGTCGCCGCTGGAGTAGGCCGCGATTTTTCGCAGCGCGGTTTCGTCTGCTTCGAGATGCAAGTCGCCCAGCCCGCGTTCTTCATCCTTCAGCGCGCGTTGCAGCAATTCCACAATCTGCTCTTCGCTAAGCGGCTTGAGGATGTAAACCCGGCAGCGCGAGAGCAGCGCGGAGATGATCTCGAAGGAAGGATTTTCGGTGGTCGCGCCGATCAGCCGGATGCTGCCCTTCTCGACGTAAGGCAGGAATGCGTCCTGCTGGGCTTTGTTGAAGCGATGCACTTCATCGACAAAGACGATCGTGCGCGTGCCGTATTGCCGCGCCCGCTCGGCATCGGCCATCACCTGCTTGATTTCTTTGATCCCGCTCAGCACGGCCGAAAATTCAATGAAGTCGGCCTGCGTCATGCGCGCGATGATCTTGGCCAGCGTAGTTTTGCCCACGCCCGGCGGTCCCCAGAAGATCAGCGAGCCAGTGTCGTCGCGCTCGATCTGCACCCGCAGCGATTTGCCCGGTCCCAGGATGTGCTCCTGGCCGACAAACTCGTCGAGCGTGCGCGGGCGCATGCGGTCGGCCAGCGGCCGTGACTTGTCAACCGCTTCGTCAGACGGCGAATTGTTCTGGAAGAGGCTCAAGAGTCATTCACCACGAAGACACGGACAGCCCGGAGAACTTAGATGACTTCTCGGAACTTCTCCTCGCCGGTCTCCGGACCCACAGTGACAAATCTGATTTTATTCCTTCGGCCTCCGTGTCCTCCGCGCCGTCCGTGGTGAAATCACTGTGATCTTTGTCTCGCCGCTTCATATAGCACAATCGACGCGGCGATCCCGGCGTTTAGCGATTCCACCCGGGGCGATTGGGGAATAACGACGACTTCGTCGGCCTGCGCCAGCACGTCCTTTCGGATGCCTGCGCCTTCGCTGCCGACGACGAGTGCTACTGGCGCGCGCAGGTCCACGTCGGAAATTGCGGTGCCCTTGTGTGATGAAGTCGCCAGCACGCGCACGCCCCGTGCTTTAATATCCGGCAGCGCTTGCGTCAGTCCAACCTTCGCCGTCGGCAGGCGGAGCAGCGATCCCGCCGACGCTCGCACTGCCTTCCAGTTCCAGGCACTGACCGTGCGCTCGCCCAGAAGCAGGCCCGTCGCGCTGAACGCCTCTCCGGAGCGCGCAATCGTCCCCAGGTTTCCCGCGTCTTGCAGGCCAGCGGCAATCACCAGCAAGGCGGGTTGCGTCGCCAGCATATTCTCAAGAGTGAAGGTCTTCACTCGCACCAGTGCCGCCACACCCTGCGGAGTCTCGCTCGGCACAGCGCTGGCGAATACCTTGTCGGGCAACAGCAAGGCTTCAGTATGCGCCGATAGCTGCGGCAGCAGCTTATGCATCCGCTCCCGCGCGGACTCGCTGAAAAAGACTGTACCGATCCGCAATCCGCTGCGGATCGCCTCTTCTACCAGATGCATGCCTTCGAGGGCTACCTCGCCCTGCTGGTTTGGCGTGGCCTCAGCGAAGCTGCTTCGCAGCTCCTTCACGCGCGCGTTCTGGCCGCTATCGACGCGTCGCACTCGATCTTCAAACCGTACCGTATTGGGCATCGCTCTGGCAGAACATCCTACACTGCCGGCAGCATCACTGCGCTGCGGGCGCGGGCGTGGTAATCTTCTCAGTTGCCGTTGCAGGGAGCGATGTGTTAGGGTTTCGCTCAAAAAACACCTCACGCACGAAGAAGAGGTACGGTTGCGCCCCGAAATCGTAAAGATCAACAGTAAAGCACCGGAAGCCTCCCTGGTCACCTACGCCGCGGAAAAGATCCGCGCGGGTGAAGTGTTGGGTATGCCCACCGACACGTTCTACGGTCTCGCGGTCGACCCCTTCAACCTACACGCTGTCGATCGGGTTTATGAGATCAAGACGCGCTCGCGGCACAAGCCGCTGTCGCTGCTGATTGAGTCGGTTGACCAGGCTGCCGACGTCGCTTGGCCGGTGCCCGAAATCTTCTACCTGCTGGCGCGCCGCTTCTGGCCCGGACCGCTCACCATCATCGTGAAGGCCGATCCCAAGCTGCCGCTGAAGGTTACGGCCAACACCGGCAATGTGGCATTGCGGGTGCCGGCAGCCGATGTCCCGCTGGCTATCATCCGCTCGGCTGGGTTGCCCATCACAGCCACTTCCGCCAACCTGCATGGCGAACGCGAATGCAGCACCGCAATGGAAGTACGCGACCAACTCGGGGATTGTCTGTCGATCATCGTCGACGGTGGTCCGTCTCCTGGCGTGATGCCGTCGACCATCGTCGATTTGACCACCGAAGGCAGCTGGCGCCTGCTGCGCCACGGAGCGATTCCCGAGGAACAGATTATCGAGCTGTTAGGGCAGGAGTAAGTCGCCACGGCCGCAGGGAAATCCAAACCTCATCCCGTCCGCTGGATTGTCGCGCTGGTTGCTGTCGGCGCCATGGCGGTTCTGTTTTTCATCAGCCGTCAGATCATGCGCGAAGCGGGACTGGATGAAGAGCATCCGGCCGATGCGATAGTTGTCTTCGGCGCCGCTGAGTACGTCGGTCATCCTTCGCCCGTCTACCGGGCGCGCCTGGACCATGCCTACAGCCTATTTCAGCGTGGATTGGCGCCGGTCATCATCACCACCGGCGGCGCGGGCAACGATCCTCATTTCAGCGAAGGCCAGGTGGGACGCGACTATTTGGAATCGCGCGGCGTGCCCGACGCCAATCTTATCGCCGAGACCCAGGGCGGCGACACCGACGAATCGGCCCAGCGCGTGGCCGTAATCCTGCATGCGAACGATATGCGCAGTTGTCTGCTGGTGAGCGATGCCTACCACATGTTCCGCGCCAAGCAGATGATGATGGCGCAAGGCATTACGGTTTACATCTCACCGCGTCCCGGCTCGATTCCCAAAACTGTCGTAGGACGTTATCTCGCCGCCCTGCGCGAAAGCTTCAGCTATCTGCTGTATAAGGCGCATGTGCGGTAGAAGCTGTCAGCTTCAGCTACCAGCCGTCAGCTTTATTCTTCCCCCGTACTATCGATATCTGTCCGACGGTTATCCTGAGCGTCGCCGTGCGGGCGAGTACGGGTTGGTGCTGATGGCTGAAAGCTGACGGCTACTTCACCAGTGCCAGCACCCGCGCCGGGCCGCCGGAGCCGTTCTCCAACTTGATAGGAGCAACCACCACAGTTGCTCCCGCCGGCGGCACCAGCGAAAGATTGGCAACATTTTCTACGTGATAAACGTTTTCTTTCGACGTGAAAAGATGGACGGGGTAGGTTGAGGTTGCGCCTGTGTCTACGCTCATGGTGTCGATGCCAAGTCCCACAGCCCCACGAGACCTTACCAGGAATTGAGCGGCCTCCAGCGAGAAGCCCGGGTAGTGCGTCAGCTGGCCGCTCTGCTCATTGCGAAATTCCTCGGGCGAGTTCCACCGCTCGTCCCAGCCGGTGTAGGCCATCACGACTGCGCCCGCGGGAATCATTCCGTGCGCCTGCTCCCATGCGACGATGTCCTGCACCATCACTTCATAGTCAGGATTGCTCTTCACTTCCTTGCGAACATCAACGACCGCCAGCGGCCGTACCAGTCGCTCGGCCGGAATCTGGTCCACCGTCCACGCTCCCGCCGCAAAGTGCGCGGGCGCGTCCAAATGAGTGCCGTAGTGCTCCTGAGTGGTAAAGACGCGCGAGTAGTAGCCATCGCGCTCCAGGTTGCCCAGTTCCCGCGCCTCATACGGAGACGCCGGCGTTCCTTCCCAGTTGGGCGAATGGTCGTTCAGATTGTGTGTCAGGTCGATGACGGAGCGAAATGTGCTTTGATCAGGCATCGAAGGTTGTGATGGGCAAACCGAAACAACTCCAGCGCGGGTTGCGCTTACCGAATCATCGGCAGCCCTGATGGCTCTTCGCCGAAGTCGAGATCAAAGCCAAGCTGGAGCTTGGCTGCCTCTGACATACGGGCTGGACTCCACGGCGGATCGAAGACGATTTCAACGTTAACTTCCTTCACGTCGGGCAGGCGCGCGAGTTTGTTTTCCACGTCGGACTTCAGGACGTTCCCCATACCGCAACCCGGCGCAGTCATCGACATCTTGATGTCGAGCTTGTTTCCACCTTGCTCGGCCGGAGAAATAGTGCATCCGTAAACCAACCCGAGATCGACGATGTTGACCGGGATCTCAGGATCGAAGACCGTCTTCAGTTCGTCCCAGACAAGTTGCTCACTGAAGGGGCGCTGTTCGGCTGACGGCGGTGCCTCAGGAACGGGCAGGCCCAGGGCGTCGGCGTCGTGCGCGTCGATGCGATACATGTAGCCGTACTGGCCGCCGCTGACGCTATAGCTGCCGCCCAAAGTTTGCATGATCCTGACCACCGAACCCTCCGGCAGCGTGCTACGGGTGCCGCTGGGGATTTCGATGACCTCGCAGTCCCGGCTCAACTTGATGGCAACGCCCAGATGCATGTTTGGAATCCCTGAAAATCCGTGATTCGCCGAAGCCCGGAGTCTGGCTTACGAAAATAACTGTGTCAGTTTGGTGATGCGCAGTAGTTCCGCAATGCGGGGCGTTAGATTGACCAGTTCCAGCGTGCAGTATCCGTTATTTACCGCAGAGGCCTTCAGTCCAACCAGCGTTCCTAAGCCGGAGCTGTCCAGATGCTGCACGTCGGTGAGGTCGATCAGGATGCGCCCGCCCTGCGGAATAAAGGGCTTAATCGCTTCTTTCACCTGACCGGCAGTGTCGCTTACCACCCTCCCATGACACTTGATGGTCGTCACGGCATTGTTACTGTCATCGGTAGATTTCTCGATTTCGTAGCTGAATAAAGTCTGTGGTGCTGTGCTCACGGGATCTCCTTGGCGTAGTCGGGTTTCACAACGTCCTTGCAGGATACAACAGCCGAAACCATTCTAACGAGCGAAGCCAGGGGGGCTTGCCCTGGCTTTCAGTAAACGGATCATCCGCCTGCCTGCTACTCGGTGGAGATTGGATCCTGCTTGCCTTCGATCGCGGCCTGCAACGTGTGCCACGCCAGGGTCGCACACTTCACGCGCACGGGAAATTCCGAAACTCCGGCAAACACATCCAGCTTGCCCAGCGATTCGCGGTCGCCGTTCGCTTCTCCGGTGACCAGCTTGTGGAAGCGCTCGAACAGCTTCGCTGCGTCTTCCTTGCTCTTGCCTTTCACGACCTGCGTCATCATGGAGGCAGAAGCCTTGGAGATGGCGCAGCCCGAGCCTTGAAAGGTAACGTCGCGGATCGAACCGCCCTCAACATCCACGTACACCGTGAAGTGATCGCCGCAGAGCGGATTGTATCCCTCCGCTTTGTGATTCGCTGTTTTCAACTCACGATAGTTGCGAGGGGCCTTGCTGTGCTCCAGGATCACGTCCTGATAGAGCTCGCGCAGATCGGACATCAGGCGAAGACCTCCTTCACCTTTTGGATGCCCTCGACCAGAGCATCGACTTCGCCGCGCGTGTTGTACATGGCGAACGATGCCCGCGCAGTGGCCGGAATGCGGAAACGCTGCATCACCGGCTGTGCACAGTGGTGTCCGGTGCGAATCGCAATGCCTTCGCGATCGAGTATGGTCCCGATGTCGTGAGGATGAATACCTTCGATGATGAAGGAAATCACCGCAGCCTTCTCCGCGGCCGTGCCGATCAGGCGAACGTCCGGTATTGCAGAAAGTGCTTCCGTCGCATAAACCAGCAGGTCATGTTCGTGAGCGGCGATGTTCTCGATGCCCAGATGGTTGATGTAGTCGATGGCTGCGCCTAAGCCAATGGCGCCGCCGATGTTCGGCGTGCCGGCCTCGAACTTGTACGGCAGGTCGTTGTACAGAGTCTTCTCGAAAGTCACGGAGCGGATCATGTCGCCGCCGCCCTGATACGGAGGCATGGCCCCCAGCAGGGCCCGCTTACCGTAGAGGACGCCGATGCCGGTCGGGCCATAGACTTTGTGTCCCGAGAAAACATAGAAATCGCAATCGAGTTCCTGCACGTCGACCTTGAGGTGCGGCACGGCTTGCGCCCCGTCGACTACTACGGGGACACCGTGGGCGTGCGCGATCTCAACAATCTTTCGCAAAGGGTTGATCGTGCCCAGAGCATTGGAGACATGCGTGACGGCAAGCAGTTTCGTGCGCGGTCCCAGCAGCTTGGGCAACTCGTCCATCATCAGCTCGCCGCGGTCGTTGATGGGAACAACCCGAAGCTTGGCGCCCTTTTCCTCGCAAAGCATCTGCCAGGGAACGATGTTGGAGTGATGCTCCATGGCCGTGATGAGCACTTCGTCGCCGGCGCCCACGTGTTTGCGGCCATACGTCTGCGCGACCAGGTTGATGCCCTCAGTGGCGCTGCGCACAAAAATAATCTCGCGTTTATCCGCGGCATTCAGGAACGCCTGCACTGTTCGGCGGGCGGCTTCGTGTTCTTCCGTCGCGTGCTCGGAGAGGAAATGCACACCACGATGAATGTTGGCGTTGCCGCGCTCGTAATAGTGCGAGATGGCATCGATTACCGCCTGCGGCTTCTGCGAAGTCGCGGCATTGTCCAGATAAACCAAAGGGTGGCCGTAAACCTGCTGATGCAGGATGGGAAAGTCGCGGCGCACTTCTTCTACCGAGAATGTTGTTGCACCAACCATCGGGGGTTGAACCTCCCAGGGCACACCGTTCGCAGCGGCTGTCATCCTAGTTCCTCCCAGTTTCCTGCCTTGTCCTCATCGCCGGCGGCGGCCACAGCGGCGGCGTTAGCCATCCCAAACAGATGGCGATTAATGAGTTCCTGCAAGTAGGTACGGACGCCTTCTTCTTTCATGCGGTCGAGGCATTCGTTGGCGAAGGCCAGCAGTAAGAGTTTGCGCGCCGATGCCTCATCGATGCCGCGGGAGCGCAGGTAAAAGAGCGCGCTGTCGTCCATTTGTCCGATGGTGGCGCCGTGCGTGCATTTCACGTCGTCAGCATAAATCTCCAGCTGCGGCTTGGTGTCAATTTGCGCGTCGTCGGAGAGCAGCAAGTTACGGTTGGTCTGCTTGGCGTCGGTCTTCTGCGCATCTTTGTGCACGATGATGCGGCCATGAAAGACGCCGTGCGACCGGCCATCGAGAATGCCGTTGTAGAACTGGCGGCTATCGCAGTGCGGACTGGCATGCTCCACCAGCATGTAGTTGTCGAGATGCTGCCGCCCAGCGCCGAGGAACAGGCCGTTAATGAGGCACTCCGCACCTTCGCCGGCGAGGACGGGATGGACGTTGTTGCGCACCAGGCCGCCGCCCAGAAGCACGGAATGGGTGGAGACATTGGAGCTTCGCCCCTGTTGGATGCGCAGCGTGGAGATGTTGAACGCCTCGCGATCCTCGCGCTCGATCATGTAGTGAGACACCACTGCGCTCTCCGCCGCGACCACCTCAGTCGCGGTGTTGCAGAAGGCGACGGAGTTGCCGAGCGAGACGTAGTCTTCGACGATGGCGACCTGCGATTGCTCTGCGGCTACGATCAGATTGCGCGGATGGGCCATGATCGGAGCGTCGGCGGCAGTGGAGACGAAGAGCAGGTGGATCGGGTGAAGGGCAACTACGCCTTTCTTGACGTGAATGAAGGCGCCATCGCCGAGAAACGCGGTATTGAGCGCGGCAAAGGCATCGCGCTCGGTGCTGAGATAACGGCCGAGGTGTGCTTCCAGCGCTGACGGATTGGCGCTGATTTCGTCGGCGAGACTATTGACGTGGAGTCCTTCCACGAGATTGCCGAGCGAGGACAGTACGCGGCTGAAGTGTCCGTCAACGAAGACGAGCTGACAGGCTGCGCCGGGAAGAAGCCATGCCTCGAGCAGCTTCTTCTCGAGCTGTCCCGCGCTTGACGCGAGCTGAAACGGCGCCTTGGCAATGGCGGAGACGTTGGTGAAGCGCCAGTCTTCGTCATGCGTTGTCGGGAAGCCGACGTCGCAGAAGCGCGCGAAGGCGTCTTCGCGCAGTTTCCTGAGCCACGCCAGGTCGCGGCCGGGAGCGGTCTTCTGGAAGTCGCTGAAGCTTTCCAGGTAAGTCTCTAATTGTGGGATCGCGGTAATCAAGATTTATGAGTTCCTCTAAAATTGTGCCGTCCCTGAAGGGACTCTGAGTTCTTTTCTGCGCGTACCCAGCGCTTCCGCGCTGGGCTAATTTAGTTTCGCCCTTCGGGCTGGCGTTATGCTGGCGCGGTCTCGCGGGATTCGGCTTCCATCGAGCTGTAGCCCGTCTCTTCCAACTCCAGCGCCAACTCGGGGCCTCCGGAGCGAACGATGCGGCCGTTCATCAGCACGTGTACGAAGTCGGGCACAATGTAGTCCAACAGCCGTTGGTAGTGCGTCACCACAACGAACGAGCGCTCGGGGCTGCGCATAGAGTTCACCCCTTTGGCGACGATCTTCAGCGCATCAATGTCGAGGCCGGAATCGGTTTCGTCCAGGATCGCCAGCTTCGGCTCCAAAATCGCCAGCTGCAAAATCTCGTTGCGTTTTTTTTCGCCGCCGGAAAAGCCTTCGTTCACCGAACGGTTCATCATCTTCTCGTCCATTTCCAGCAGCTTCAGTTTCTCGCGGAACATGGGCAGGAAGTCCATGGCATCCATTTCGTCCTGGCCGTGATACTTGCGGACAGCGTTCAACGCCGAACGAAGAAAATACGCGTTGCTGATGCCGGGAATCTCAACGGGATATTGAAATGCCAGGAAGACGCCTTCGCAGGCGGCATCCTCGACCTTCATCTCGAGGAGATCTTTGCCGTCGAAAGTGACGGAGCCGTCGGTGATGTGGTAGTTCTCGCGGCGAGCCAGGACCTGGGCCAGCGTGCTCTTGCCCGAGCCGTTAGGGCCCATGATGGAATGGACCTCGCCGGGATTGACCGTCAGGTTGATGCCCTTGAGGATTTCGTTGTTGTCGACCTTAACGTGCAGGTTTTTGATTTCCAGTAAGCTCATTCGTTTAGTTCGTCCTATAAATGTTGTGCCGTCCCTAAAGGGACCCAGAATTGATTAATGCCGGTCACCCAGGACTGACGTCCTGGGCTACGATTGTTTCGCCCTGCGGGCTCTACCGAACCATCCGCGGGACGCTAAAGACCAAACACTGCCACTCACCCGACGCTGCCTTCCAGGCTCACACTCAGCAGCTTCTGGGCCTCCACGGCGAATTCCATCGGCAACTCGCGGAAGACCCTCTTGCAGAAGCCGTTCACGATCATGGAGACCGCGTCTTCGGCCTTCAGCCCGCGCTGCCGCAGGTAGAAAAGCTGGTCTTCGCCGATCTTCGACGTCGAGGCTTCATGTTCCATCTGCGCCGTCGAGTTCCGCACCTCAATGTACGGGAAGGTGTGCGCACCACATTTGTCGCCGATGAGCAGTGAATCGCACTGCGTGTAATTCCGCGCGCCGGCCGCGCCTTTCAGAATCTTGATCAGCCCACGATAGGTGTTCTGCCCGTGTCCGGCGGAGATGCCCTTGGACACCACGGTGCTGCGCGTGTTCTTGCCGATGTGGATCATCTTCGTCCCGGTGTCGGCCTGCTGATAATTGTTGGTCAGCGCAACCGAGTAGAACTCGCCCACGGAGTTGTCGCCCTGCAAAATGCAGCTGGGATACTTCCAGGTGATGGCCGAGCCAGTTTCAACCTGCGTCCAGGAAATCTTGGAGTTCACGCCCTGGCACTTGCCGCGCTTGGTGACGAAGTTGTAGATCCCGCCCTTGCCATTCTTGTCGCCGGGATACCAGTTCTGCACGGTTGAGTACTTGATGGTCGCGTTGTCGAGGGCGACCAGCTCAACCACAGCAGCGTGAAGCTGGTTCTCATCGCGGATGGGCGCGGTGCAGCCCTCCAGATAGCTGACATAGGCGCCTTCGTCGGCGACAATCAGGGTGCGTTCGAACTGACCCGTCTCGGCGGCGTTGATGCGGAAGTAAGTCGAGAGCTCCATGGGGCAGCGCACGCCCTTGGGCACATAAACAAAGGACCCGTCGCTGAAGACCGCGGCATTCAGCGCGGCGAAGAAGTTGTCGGTGTAGGGCACTACGGAGCCCAGGTATTTCTGCACCAGCTCGGGATGATTTTTCACTGCGTCAGAAAACGAGCAGAAGATCACACCGTATTCGGAGAGCTTGGCCTTGAAAGTTGTGGCCACCGAGACGCTGTCGAAGACCGCATCAACGGCGACGCCGGCCAGCATCTTCTGCTCAGCCAGAGGAATGCCCAGCTTCTCGTAGGTCCGCAGGATCTCGGGATCGAGCTGATCCAGGCTCTCCAGTTGCGGCTTCTGCTTCGGGGCGGAGTAATACGTAATTCCCTGATAGTCAATAGGGGGATACTTGATGTTGGCCCAGGTGGGCTCGGCCTGCCTAGCCTCCTGCGACGCCCAATAGCGATAGGCTTTCAGGCGCCACTGCAACATGAATTCAGGCTCGTTTTTCTTGGCCGAGATCAGGCGGACGGTGTCTTCAGTCAGACCTTTGGGGATCCGCTCCTCTCCAATATCGGTGACGAAGCCCCACTTATACTCGCGCTCCGCCAGATCTCGAATTACGTTCGTGTTCGAACTCATTGAACTCTCCCGGATGAATAACCGATAGTTGTCACCAGCTTGTCGTGCGCGCCCTTGATCGCGGTCAGATGCAAGGGATGAATCAAATCGGAAAGCGTCACTTTCTCGAGGGCGCCGCGTACCACCTGGCTGATGACTTGCTGATTGCGCTTGATGGGGCAGGAGCGCTCCAGATCGCATAGACCCGTGACGTCGGTGCTGCACTCGGTCAGGGCGATCGGGCCTTCTATCGCAGTGACGATCTCCGCCACAGAAATCTCCGCCGGCTCCTTGGCCAGGCTGTAACCGCCCTTGATGCCGCGATGCGACACTAGCAATTCGCTTTGCAGAAGCTGCTTCAAAACCTTGCTCACCGTTGGCAAAGGCAGGCGCGACTCCGCCGCCAGATCTCGCGCCGTATGCACGGGGGCGCCGTGGCCGCGGGCGATGATAGTCATCAGCACCAGGCCGTAATCGGTGAGTTTGGCGAGCCGAATCATGCTTTACTCGTTTCCATTTGCTTAGATTATATATAGTACCGCAAAGGTACTATATTTGTGGAGGGGAGTTCAGAGCGCGGCCCGATTCTGCTTCACGCCTGGCCGCGTTTGTAAAAGTTTTGTTAACCATTCCAGCGAAAAAGACGGCGGCGAGTCAGCGTAATGGGTCGCGAGTTAAGATGCGCGCGATGCAAGCTCTGTGTTTGCTGGGCGCTAGGAGGGCGCTCAGCCTTCATCGTCAAAACGATTGCCATGATTTGGACAAACTAGGATGGCTAGTATTTAGAGCTAACATATTGACTTTTCATAGCGATTCGGAGTAAGTTTCCCAAGCTGTTGCTGAGTCGAGATGTATAACTGCGGCGCTCCCCTCGAACGGCCGACGGTCTGCATCGACACCCTTCCTTCAGACAAAACTGAGACATATTGAGGAGAAACATGAAGCTTTTGCGAATGCTCGGAATCGCACTGATCGCGGTGGCTGCTGTGGGTGTAGCCAGCGCGCAATCATGGCAACCTGTAACTGCATTGCCTGGTTCCTTCGGGGCCGCTGGCGCGATGGCGCTGCTGACCGACGGACGGGTCTTGGTTCACGACGAGAGCGGTAATAGTGGAACTTGGGGAAACTGGTGGACGTTAACCCCGGACATCAACGGCAACTATGCGACCGGTACATGGACGCAGGTAGCCACGATGCCTTCCGGCTACGGGCCGCTGTATTTCGGGTCTGCGGTGCTGCCTGACGGCCGCTATATCGCGGAAGGTGGAGAGTACAACGAAGGTCGCGACGCCTGGACCACCAAGGGCGCTATTTACGACCCAGTTGCCAACAGCTGGACTTCGGTAACGCCGCCCAGCGGATGGAACTCCATTGGCGACTCCCCCAGCGTCATTCTGACCAACGGAACCTACATGCAGAGCAGCTGCTGCGACACCCAGAAGCAAGCTGCCCTGTTGAATCCGTCGACCTTGACCTGGACCTCAACTGGTTCCGGCAAATTCGACATCTATGACGAAGAAGGTATGACCTTGCTGCCCGGTGGCAGTGTGCTGGACGTAGATGCGTACGTCTTCCAGTACAATTCTGCGGGCAAGAACTGGGAAACCTACAATCCGACCAGCGGCGCGTGGACCAGCCAAGGCAGCACCCCCGAGCAGTATTGGGATTCGGCAGCCAATTGCGGCGGCTCAGGTGCTGCGACCTACGAGCTTGGCCCTGCGGTTTTGATGCCCACTGGCAATGTCTACCAGACCGGCGCCAACAGCTGCGGTGCAGGCCACACCGGAATCTACAACGTAAGCTCAAACTCCTGGACCGAAGGTCCGGACTTCCCCGGCAGCTTTGACATCGCCGACGGTCCGGCGGCCCTGGAGATCAACGGCAACGTGCTCATGTTTGCCAGCCCTGGATTTGGCGATACCGGCGGCCAGATGTTTGAGTGGAACGGCAGCTCGCTAACCGACGCTCCCAACCCACCCAACGGCAGCGGCGACTCCTCTTACTACGGTCACTTGCTGATGCTCCCCACCGGCCAGATCATGTTCACCGACTTCAGCAACGACGTCGAACTGTTTAACTCCGCGGGCAGCCCGTACACCGGCTGGAATCCCACTCTTCTGTTGAGCAGCCTGGTGTTCCAACATGGAACGACCGTTAAGTTGAACGGTACCAACTTCAACGGCGCCACGCAGAACAATGCTTATGGTGACGACTTCCAGGATGCCACCAACTACCCAATCGTACGGTTCACCAACGTTGCCACGGGACACGTCTTCTACGGCAAGACCCATGGCCACAGCACGATGGCTGTGGGCTACCACGGTCCTACGTACACGTATGTGGACATTCCGTCGAACATCGAAACCGGCACGACCAAGCTTCAGGTGATCGTGAACGGTATCGCTTCGCAGAACTATCAGATCGGAATCAACTAGGGCATTGCAGTCGCCTGATTAACTGGACGGCGCCACGTCTCAAGGGACTTGGCGCCGTTTTTCTTGCTAGCGTGTAAAATACCTTCTGCTCCGGCCATTAAGAAGCAGATTCCTGTGGACCAGCCTATCTTGTGAAATCTTCTCCCACCGCAAAGCCGCGCCCTCACCCCGGAGCGCGTCATGGCCGCAAACCGCCGGTTAAGGGCAAGCAACGTACGAACTGGACATTCTGGCTAGGACTTCTCCTGGTGGTTGCGACGGTGGCTGTGTACTTTCCGGTCCATACCCATCCCTTTGCGAACTTTGATGACGGTCCTTATGTTTTTTCGAACCCGCACGTGCATGCCGGATTGAGTTGGGAAACCGTGAAGTGGGCTTTCACCTCCTTTGGTTCCGTCACTCCCGACGTGCCTGACTGGCATCCCCTGGCGTGGCTGTCGCACGCCTTTGACACAACGGTTTTTGGTTTCGATCCGGCCGGCCCTCACGACGAAAACCTGCTCCTCCACATTGTCAATGTGGTGTTGCTGTTCTGGCTGTTGCAGCGAGCGACGGGGCTTACGGAACGCAGCGCGATGGTGGCGGCGCTCTTCGCATTGCATCCCATCAATGTCGAGTCTGTTGCCTGGATTTCCGAACGCAAGAACCTTCTCAGCATGTTGTTCTTCCTGCTGGCGCTGGCATCGTATCGTTGGTATGCAGGTAGACCGCGGGTAGGACGCTACATTGTGGTGGCGGTGCTCTTCGCGCTGGGCCTGATGGCCAAGCCGCAAGTGATCACGCTGCCGTTTGTTCTGCTCCTGTGGGACTATTGGCCGCTGCGAAGGCTGGCCTTTCGCCATTCGCTATTCGCTTCTCGTAAGAATACCTCGGGTGAAATCTCTGGCGAAAAGCAAACAGCGAACGGCGAAGAGCCATTCCTCTGGCTGGTGCTGGAGAAGGTTCCACTCTTCGCTATCGCCGCCGCCAGCGCTGTTATCACCGTGAAGTCCCAACTGGCGATTGGCGGCATTGACGTCGACAAGAGCATGTCGTTCTCCATCCGTTTGGGCAATGCCATTGTTGCCTACGTCCGTTATCTGGGAAAAGCCGTTTGGCCGGCGGATCTTGCGCTTTTCTATCCTCATCCTGGGACGTCTCTTCAGGGGTGGCAGGTCTTGGCGGCGCTCGCCGTTTTGCTGGCTATTTCGGGCTTGGTAATAGTGCTTCGCCGTCTGCGCTATCCCTTGGTGGGCTGGCTTTGGTTTCTGGGGACGCTGGTACCCATGATCGGGCTGGTGCAAGTGAACCGCCAGGCCATGGCCGATCGCTACGCCTACATCTCGTTTATCGGATTATTCATTTTGGTTTGCTGGGGCGCAGCCGATCTGGCTGAGCAGCGTCATCTTTCGCCCGTGTGGCTGCGTAGCGGCAGTGTTGCAGTGCTGCTCCTGCTGGGGGCGTTGACCTACCGCCAAGTCGGATTCTGGAGCGATAATCTGACGCTTTGGTCACACGCGCTGGAAGTCACACACGGCAACTACTTCGCGGAGAACATTGTTGGCTCCATGTTGATGGACCGAGGACAGGCTGACGCCGCCCTGCCTCATTTGGAGGCGGCAACGGAAATGAACCCGTCGGATCCTTCGGCCTACATGTCGATTGGCGCGTATGACCAGCAACATGGCAAGCCGCAACAGGCGATTGAGCAGTATCAGAAGACCATTGCGCTCACCGACGGCGCAGTTCAGCGGAACCTGTGGCTGCGTTCGACGACATTTGCCCGCATGGGGTCGGCGTATCGACAGCTGGGAGACTTTGCACAGGCGCGGCAATCTTTTCGCGAGGCGCTGGAGATCAATCCCGGCGATGGACAGCTTTGGCTCGCCTTGGGAATCGTAACCCAGCTTTCCGGCGATCCCAGCGGGGCGATTCCGGCATATTCCCAGGGCGTGAAGCTCCAACCTTCCGACGTTGGATACCTGCTGTTGGCGCGCGCCTTGCAGCAAACCGGCCAGAAGAGCCAGGCGCAATCGGCTGAGGCTGAAGCGCAGCGGCTGTCGCGCGATCTTGCCGCAGCCCAGAGGAGCGTGGACGGAATCTTCGCGCAGCAAAAGTAGGAAACGTTCCCCGCAGAGAGCCGGCATCCAACAGGCATGGAACTGTCTTGACCTCACGGACGGGTTTCGCTTAGGGTGCTGGAACAAGCAGTATCTATCTCTCTCTCAGGGGTATACAAACTGTGGCCCTTTCTTTGCTGCGGTGCGGTAGTGTGCGCCTTGTTCGATTTTCGTATCGCCTTTTCCGGGTGATTTCTTTTTCATTTCAAACTGCCGGGCAGCTTAGGAGTCAACTCCTGGTAGTTACCTTGTGTCTGATGGCTGCGACCGGATGCGGTGGCGGCGGCGCGTCTCCGGCGCAAGCGACCAACCCGACTGAGTCGTTACCGCCCGCAACCACAAATCACACCGAGGTGAGTACTTATCACAATGACAACGCCCGGACCGGCGCGAACCTCACTGAGACAATGCTTACGCCCGCGAACGTGAATCCCGTCTCGTTCGGGAAGCGCGCGGCGATCGCCGTTGAGGGCGACATCTTTGCCCAGCCCCTGTACATTCCGGCCGTCCTGACCGCGGACGGGAGTTCGCACAACCTGGTCATTGTTGCAACCGAGCATGACCAGGTCTATGCCATCGATGCGGACTCGCGCAACGTGGTCTGGCACACCGATTTTATGGATGCCGCCGCAGGCGTAACCACGCTCCAGTCCACGGATGTCAATTGCGGTGCGATCGCGCCGGAAATCGGCATAACTGGAACTCCGGTGATCGATACTTCCGGTTCCACGATCTATTTGGTGGCGCGTACAAAAGAGGCGCAGAGCGGCGAGCCGGTGTTCTATCAGCGCCTCCATGCGCTCGACCTCAAAACGGGCCAGGACAAAGTAACCCCAACCACGATCACCACCCCGCCGGATCCGACCGGGCACTTCGGCGTGGCCCGGTTCGACCCCCTGCTCAACAATCAGCGAGCCGCGTTGTTGCTGGTCAACGGGCAAGTGTATGTTGCGTGGGCGTCCCATTGCGACCTGGGCAGCTATCAAGGCTGGCTGATGGCATTCGATGGAAGCACGCTGCAACTGACCGCCGGCTGGACTCCGGAGCCCTCCGGCAACCTTGGCGGAATATGGATGGCTGGCGGCGGCCCAGCCAGCGACGGCAGCGGTGACGTCTACCTGGCCGTCGGCAACGGCGCCAGCGACGCCATGTTGGGGGACTCGGACTATGGAGATTCCGTAGTCCGATTGCGCACCTCCAGTAATCTGATCTCGATCGTCGACTATTTCATTCCCTACAACTGGCAGACACTGTACACAGAAGATCACGACCTGGGTTCGGGCGGCGCGATCTTGTTGCCCGACCGGAGCGGAAGTGGGCATCCGCATCTACTGACCCTGGCCGGCAAGGATGGCAAGGTCTATCTACTGGATAGAGATAACCTGGGACGATCCCAGCCGGACAACGATAGCCAGATTGTGCAGAACTTCCAAAGCGACGCGCAAGCGTCTCTCTGCACGCCGGCGTTTTGGAACAATAATCTTTATTTTGGATGGTTGGGCGGCCCACTCGAGGCCTTTCGATACGATCTGGAACGTCAACAGATTGATCCCACTCCCACATCGACCACGGGTTCGTTCGACATGGGCTATCCGGGAGCGACGGCGACGGTTTCAGCTAACGGGGACCGGAACGGCATTGTGTGGTTACTTCGCAATGACGGCAACTACTCGGACCTGCGCGCTTACGATGCAGCCAACCTGAGCCACGAACTCTACAGCTCCGAAATGTCTCCTCAGCGAGACAGGTCTGGGCCGTCGGTGATATTCGGAATTCCCACCGTCGCTGACGGATGGGTTTTGGTGGGGGCACGGGGAGAACTCGACATTTACGGACTACTGTCGAGATAAACCTATGGTTTTCCACAGATCTTCAGCGGCCAGGAGCAGTTAGAGAGTGCCGAAGCGGACTCCTCTTGCTTACTTTAGGCCGATCCAACCGTCTGATTCTATGGAAGATATTAGGCTTGTAGCCAGAGGTGCAACTTTGGGTCGTCTTAGGCTCGAATGGCCGGATTTTGCTTGAATTAAGGCAAAAACCGGGCTAAAATACTACGTTCCTTCGGCTCAGTTAGACTTCCTTCCCTGATGGTCGGCTCTTGGAACAGGCCCCGGCGGTACGCGCCTGAATCGCTGGTAAAGTTTCGTGAATCCAATTAGTTAGGCAGGGCCAGGCATGGCTGGGGACACATTGGTCATCCAGAAATACATCTCTACGAACAGGAAGCAAACGCAAAGCAATGGCAAAACGACGTGGCAATCCTAATTGGGGCAAACCCGAGCCTATTGGCCCGGTCGTCCCCACCATCACCGAATTTGAGCAGGTGGTGAAGGAATTCAAACTGCAGCCGGACCAGTACATCCGCTCCACCCGGCTGCGCGAATGGGCGCGGAAGAACAAAAACTCGAAGTACATCCCCGAGCCCCTTCTGGAAGCCTGGGGATTCGAGATCGAGTCCACGCTCTAAACCCCGCAACTCTCCGATCAGGGCCGCCGCGCGCGGCCCTTTTGTATTGGAGCGGCCTTCGCCCTGCGCTCTTCGCTGTTAGCTTCTCCGCCATCCCGCTTCGATGTGCCATTCTGGGCGGAGATTACCCGCTGCCCCCGACGCGAACGGCAGATCCCTCGACTACGTGCGAGCGCTTCGCGCTCTCACACCGCTCGGGATAACAATTCGGGAGGGAATGAGCGAAGGCCGAAGAGCGTAAAGCTAAAGGCGAGAAGCAGAAGCGAGAAGCGAAGAGCGGCTTCCTGCTTCCTGCTAAAATCCTACTTGCACCCCATGTCCCCGCAAGCTCCCTTTTGCGATGTTGAGACCGCGCTGGAGGAAATCCGCGCTGGCCGCATGATTGTGGTTGTCGACGACGAGGACCGCGAGAACGAAGGCGACCTGACCATGGCCGCCGAAAAGATCACGCCCGAAGCCATCAACTTTATGGCTAAGTACGGCCGCGGCCTGGTCTGCCTCGCAATGACCGAGGAGCGGCTGGAATATCTTCGGCTCGGCCAGATGTCCGCGGAGAACACCTCGAACTTCGGCACCGCTTTCACCGAATCGATTGACGCCAAGGACGGCGTCTCGACCGGCATCTCAGCTTACGATAGAGCGCAAACTATCCGGGTCGCAATCGATCCCGCAACTCGTCCCAACGATCTGGCGCGTCCCGGACACATCTTTCCGCTGCGCGCGCGCAAAGGCGGAGTGCTGGTCCGCGCCGGCCAGACCGAGGCTTCCGTCGATCTGGCGCGCATGGCAGGCATGGTTCCGGCAGGCGTCATCTGCGAGATCATGAGCGATGACGGAACTATGGCGCGCGTGCCCGAGCTGACGGAATTTTGCCGCGAGCACAACATGAAGATGCTCACGGTCGCCGAAGTCATTCGCTATCGCATGGCGCACGAGCGCTACGTCCGGCGGCTGGCCGAGGCCATGGTGCCCACTGCTTACGGCGAATTCCGCATGATCGTGTACGAATCGGAGATTACCGGCGACTCGCACATTGCGCTGGTAAGGGGAGACGTGGAGAACGCCAGCGCGGGGCCGGTACTGGTGCGCATGCACTCGCACTGCCTGGTGGGCGACGTCTTCGGTGCGACTTGGTGCGAGTGTCACAACATAATCGACGCCTCGATGCAACGCATCGCGGAAGAAGGCCGCGGCGCGCTGATCTATCTGCACTCGGCTTCAAAGGGCTATTCCATCGAACGCCTGGGCGAGCGCATGACCATCCAGTTCCACCACGAGCAGCGCCTGCCAACCCTGCCCGAAAGCCAGCGCAAGACACAGCGCGAGATCGGTATCGGCGCGCAGATCCTTTCGGACTTGAACCTGAAGCGCATCCGCATCCTCACGAATCACCCGCGCAAGGTTGCCGGACTGGAAGGCTTCGGCATCGAGATTGTCGAGCAGGTGCCGGTGTCGGCCGCGGGCAAGACAACGGCGAGGTAGCAACCTCATCCGCTACTCCGGCATCGATTGCTATAATCCGCCCCAATGTTGCTTCCACTTCTACATCGCTTCCAGGCCGTGATGATGGGCCCGGATCACGCCGGGCACAACGCTCTGGAGATGCTCAACAGTTGGGGCGACGATGCCTTCGACTTCGTGCGCCACCAGGTGCCGCGCATCGTCGGCGTTCTCATCATTGCGTTTATCCTGACGCGGCTGCTGAAGGTGATGGCGCGGCACCTCGGCAATCTCGGCAGCAGCCAGGGACTGCCGTCGGCGGTCCGCTCGCAACAACTTCGCACCCTGTCCAGCGTCATCCGGAGTGTAGGCCTGTTCGTCATCATGTTCGTGGCGGCGCTACAGATCCTGCCGCTGCTCGGCATCAACATGGGCCCGCTGCTGGCCAGTGCCGGCATCGCGGGCGTGGCCATCGGCTTCGGCGCGCAGACGCTGGTTAAGGACTTCATCAACGGCTTCTTCATCCTGGTGGAGAACCAGTACGACATCGGCGACACCATCAAGATCGCCGGGGTTCAGGGAACGGTTGAAGCCATGACCGTTCGCCGCACCGTGCTGCGCGACGGCGACGGCACCATCCACAACGTTCCCAGTGGTGAGATCAAGGTGGTCAGCAACCTGACGCGCGACTGGAGCCAGCTGGCGATGAACATTTCTGTCGCCTACAGCGCCGACAGCGAGCGGGTGATCAAACTGCTCCAGGAAGTTGGAGATGGGCTGGCGAGCGATCCCGCTTATTCGGCAATGGTCCTGGCCAAGCCGGAGGTGCCGGGCATCGAGAAGGTAAGCGGCGATACCGTGGACTATCTCATGCTGGTGAAGACGAAGCCGGGAGTGCAGGACAACGTCCGCCGCGAATTGCGCCTCCGCATCAAGGCTTGCTTCGCGAAGAACCAGATTGAGCCGGGAGATCCGAATCGGGTTTATGTGATGGATGCGGCGAAGCCGGGCTAGCTGTCAGTTATCAGAAGGGTTAGCACTTGCCCCAGAGCGAGGTTTCGCCACTCGGCAATCCGGATATGGAGTACTGCTATGCAATTGGATGTTCCTCCCGATGTCGAGACGCTCATCAAGAAACGTCTTTCGGGCGGCGGTTAGGTGCCGGCGGCGATTGCCCGGCCCCGGGGCGAGTTCATGGTCACGTAAACATGAATTCCTTGGTGCGCAGCTCGCGAATGGTGTCGCGCAGCTTGGCGGCTTGCTCGAATTCGAAACGCTTGGCCGCCTCCCGCATGTCGCTCTCCAGCTTCGCGATGTAGGAATCCAGCTCTTCTTGCGAGCGAAACTCCGGCATGCCCTCGGCTTCGTTGGTAAGGTCGGCATAGTCGGCATTGGCCACGGCGACCAGCGTCATGTCGAGCGGACGTATGATGCTTTCCGGCGTGATGCCATGTTCTTCGTTGTAGGCGCTTTGAATGGCGCGCCGCCGGTAGGTTTCGTCGATCGCCTTCTTCATCGAGTCGGTCATGTTGTCCGCGTATAGAATGGCGCGGCCGTTTAAGTTGCGGGCACATCGGCCCATGGTCTGAATCAGTGATCCCGCCGACCGCAGAAAGCCTTCCTTGTCGGCGTCGAGGATCGCCACCAGCGAGACCTCCGGCAGGTCGAGACCCTCCCGTAGCAGGTTGATGCCGATCAGCACATCGAACTCGCCTTTGCGCAAGTCGCGCAGGATCTTGATGCGCTCCAATGTCTCGATCTCCGAGTGCATGTAGCGGCAGCGCACGCCAACCTCGCTATAGTACTCGGCCAGATCTTCGGACATGCGCTTGGTCAGGGTTGTAACCAGCACGCGCTCATTCTTCTCGGCGCGGCTGCGGATCTCATGCAGCAGGTCATCGATCTGGCCTTTGACGGGCCGCACTTCCACCTCGGGATCAATGAGGCCGGTGGGGCGGATGATCTGCTCGATGACGACGCCGGCGGACTTGGTGAGTTCGTAAGGACCGGGAGTTGCAGAGACGTAAACCACCTGATTAACGCGGTGCTCGAACTCCTCGAAGGTCAGAGGGCGATTATCCAGGGCACTCGGCAATCGGAAGCCGTATTCGATGAGGTTCTGTTTGCGCGAGCGGTCGCCATGCCACATTCCATGCAGCTGCGGAATCGTCTGATGCGACTCATCGATAAACAGGAGATAGTCGCGAGGCACGTAATCCAGCAGCGTGGGCGGAGGTTCGCCCGGCAGGCGGCCAGTGAAGTGGCGGGAATAGTTCTCGATGCCGTGGCAGTAGCCCATTTCCTTGATCATTTCGAGATCGAAACGTGTGCGCTGGTGCACGCGCTGCGCCTCGACGATTCGTCCCTGCTTCTCCAGTTCCGCTTCCCACCACCCCAGCTCCTCCAGAATTGAAGTGACGGCAGCATTCTTGCGCTCCGGCTTCATCACGTAGTGCGTTTTGGGATAGATAGGAAGCCGCGCGTGCTTCTGCTTCACGGTTCCGAACAGCGGATCGATTTGCGCGAGCGACTCAACTTCATCGCCCCATAACTCGATGCGGTAAGCGGCGTCGTCGTACGTGGGAAAAACCTCGATGATGTCGCCGCGCACGCGAAACGTTCCGCGGCGGAACTCGCCGTCGGTGCGCTCGTAGAGAATTTCCACAAGCTTGCGAACGATTTCTTCGCGCTTGATCTTCTGTCCCTTCTCCAGGAACAGCAACATGCCGTAATAAGCTTCCGGCGAGCCGAGGCCGTAAATGCAGCTCACCGAAGCGACGATGATGCAGTCGCGGCGCTCGAACAACGACTTGGTCGCCGACAGGCGGAGCTTGTCGAGCTCGTCGTTGACGGTCGCTTCCTTCTCGATATAAACATCGCCGGCCGGGATATAAGCCTCAGGCTGGTAGTAGTCGTAGTACGAGACGAAATACTCGACGGCATTATGGGGAAAGAATGACTTGAACTCGTGATAGAGCTGGGCCGCCAGCGTCTTGTTGTGCGCCAGAATCAGCGCCGGACGGTTGACCTCCTCAATGACCTTGGCCATTGAGAACGTCTTGCCCGATCCGGTGACGCCGAGCAGCACCTGGTGCTTCTCGCCGTCAAAGACGCCGCGCGTCATCGAAGGTATGGCGGTCGCCTGATCGCCTTGCGGTTTGTAAGAACTAACCAGCCGGAATTCCATGGCAATTGTGCCCGCCTCGAAGGGGGTCGCGAAATGCTCGCGACCGCTCACAGAAAGGAATTTCATCGAGTGGGCATCCCTCCATTATACGACGGCGCGTTTCCAATCCGTCTTCCGATGGACTTGTTCGCGTCAGGACGAAGCGAAGTGATTTCAAGCTATTGGCAAGCGATATGCCTCGCGCGGGGAACGGTATTTTCACCTGGTCTTGTTGATTTATCCTATCGTCGCAATTGGCCGCGGCGTTCGCGGCTGTCTGCATCGCCGTCGCGACCGAGGAGCAACTGATTGAACTCTCTGGATCGTCTGCAACCGCTAGGGTTGCTCATCTCACGACTGGTGTTGGGCGCGATCATGATCGCCCATGGCTGGCAGAAGATTGCCGACCACATGCACGGCATCATGGGAACGCTGCCCCACTTGGGAATACCGGCCTGGATGGCCTACCTGGTGGTCGCAGCCGAATTTGGCGGCGGCATCCTCATGGTGCTGGGCTTTCTCACCCGCTTCGCCGCCATGGCGATCCTGATAGACATGCTGGTGGCAATTACCAAGGTGCACCTCAAGAACGGCATGACGGGCCAAGGAGGCTTCGAGTTTCCCATGGCTTGCGCCGCAATCGCGTTCGCGCTGATCTTCTTTGGCTCCGGGCCAATCGGCATCGATGGGCAGCGAGGACCGAGACGCGCGAGATAACGCCGGGCACGGTAGTCTCGCGCGCACGTGAGTTCTAGTAACTCGACAATTGCAGCATCGCCTGATACAAGTCTTCCGCTTGCGGCAGAATTTCATCCTCCAGAATGGGCTGATAGGCGACAAACGTGTCTTTGGCCGCCACTCGCTTCACCGGAGCATCGAGCTCGTCGAACAGCTCGTCTGCAACACGAGCCGCGATCTCGGCGCCGTAGCCCCAACTCAGCATGTCCTCATGGGCCACCAAAACGCGATTCGTCTTCGACACCGACGCTGCAATCGCCTCCCAGTCGTAGGGATTGAGGGTTCGCAGGTCGATCAACTCCACGCTGACGCCATTCTCGCGCTCCATGCGCTGCGCTGCTTGTAGCGCGCGCGGGACCACAGCTCCATAGGTCACAACCGTGAGGTCGTGACCGGGTCGCACGATCTTCGCTTTGCCGAAGGGGATCATGTAATCCGGCCCCGGATAAGGCGCGCGGCCAAAGGTTTCGCGATACAAGCGTTTGTGCTCCAGGAACAGCACCGGATCGTCGCAACGAATTGCGGTGCGCAGCAATCCATTGGCGTCGAGCGCGTTCGATGGAAAAACCACCATCATGCCCGGCGTGTGCGTGAAGATGCTCTCGCCGCACTGCGAGTGATAGATGGAGCCGCCGGTTAGATAGCCGCCGATAGCGACCCGCACGACCGCAGGCGATGAGAAGTTGTTATTCGAGCGCCAGCGGATGAGCGGCAATTCGTTGCGAAGCTGCTGCATGGCAGGCCAGATGTAGTCGAAGAACTGAATCTCGGCGACTGGCTTGAGCCCGCGCGTGGCCATGCCCACCGCACGTCCCACAATGTTGGCCTCCGCCAGCGGAGAATTGAAGACGCGATCGGAACCGAACTCGGATTGCAGCCCGGCGGTCAGCTTGAAGACCCCGCCCTTGCCTTTCACTTGCTTGTCTTTCAGATACTCGTCGCGGCTACAGTCGGCAACATCTTCTCCGAACAGGACAACGCGAGGGTCGCGCTTCATCTCATCTTTCAAACAGGCGTTGATCAGATCGGCCATAGTCCGCTCGGGACTGGCAGCGCCCTTGTCTGACGGAGTGGGATGCACGGCTTCGGTCCGGAAGTCTGACGATGTGGGATCCAGATCGGGCGAATATACGAACTGCTTGTACGATCCGGGCGCAGGTAAAGCCGCTTCAACTGCGCGGTCGCTGGCCTCCTGAACTTCGGCCGCGACGTCCTTCTCCAGCTCGTCGATACCCTTTTCGTCGAGAATGCCCTCGCGCACAAGAAACAGCTGGAAGCGTGTAATGGGATCGCGCTCGACTTCCGCCTGGCGCTCCGACTCCGGACGATAGAGCTTTTCGTCATCCGAAAGCGAATGCGAATAAGGCCGGATTACGTGTCCGTGGACAAATGCCGGACCGTTTCCGGCGCGGATGTACTCAACCGCGGTCTTGAGAGCTGCGTAGCTGGCCAGTGGATCGGTGCCGTCGATCTCGGCAAAGTGGAAATTAGGGAAGCCTCGCACCAGCTTGCTGATGTTGCCGCCGGCGGTGCCGACTTCGACCGGGACGGAGATGGCGTATTCGTTGTCCTCAATGAGGAAGAGGACCGGCAGCTTCAGGTTGGAGGCCGAGTTCAGCGACTCCCAGAACTCGCCTTCGCTGGTGGTTCCATCGCCGCAGGAGACATAAACTACTTCATCGCCGTGGAACTCTACGTCCTTGAATTGGCGGTAGTCGCCGGCGACTTTCGCGGCTGCATCGGGATGGCGAGAGAAATACCGGCCGGCTTCAGCGCAGCCCACTGCCTGAAGGAACTGCGTCCCCGTCGGCGAAGATTGGGTCACGATGTTGAGCTTCTTATGTCCCCAGTGCGAAGGCATTTGGCGGCCGCCCGAGTTGGGATCGTCAGCTGCACCCACCGCTTCCAACAACTGCTCATAGGGAGTCATTCCCACGGTCAGGCAAAGTGCGCGGTCGCGATAGTAGGGATAGAACCAGTCGTAACTGGGTCGCAGGACCATCCCAGCGGCCACCAGCAGGGCTTCATGGCCGGCGCCGGAAATCTGGAAAAATATCTTCTGTTGCCGTTTCAGCAGGATCTCGCGATCGTCGAGTTTACGCGACAGATACATCAGCCGGTAAATGTCGATCAACTGCCGGGAAGTGAGGCCTTCGTATTTTTCAGCCGGAATGACAGCAGCTTTAGGCTGTGCTTTGGTGGTAGCCATCCATTACCTCGGGAGTGAAATACTGAGCCCAATCCAGGGCCCTTAAAGGTTTCCCCATTGTAAACGCTCGGGCGCGGTTCCTTGTGCGGCAGCCTCTCGCCTTTTGCCGCGGACGGTTCGGAGCCCCGATCCGGCGCAGCGGCCCGGCCAGCGCGATCGCTATACTGGAAAGCGATGATACAGATTTCACGTCCCATTCCGCTCGAAAGAATCAAGCTGGTCCTATTCGATTTGGATGGAACGCTGATCGATTCAGAGCGCGACTTGGCGGCCTCAGTGAACGCCATGCTGGTCAGGTATGGCCGCAGGGAGCTGCCGATGGAGGTCATCGGCACCTACATCGGCGATGGGGCGCCCATGCTCATTAGGCGGGCGCTTGGCGATCCCGTCGATCGCGACTACCTTCAGGAGGCCCTGAACTACTTTCTGCTCCACTATCGCGAGCATAAACTCGATAGCACGAGACCGTACACGGGGACACAGAGTGCTCTGGAGCAGATTGGCGGCCGCGATGGATTTTCCCGCAAACTGGCCGTACTCACCAACAAACCGGTCAGGGTATCGCGCGACATCCTGGCAGGACTCGGCCTGGCCGGCAGCTTTTTTCAGGTTTATGGCGGCAACAGCTTCGAAACCAAGAAACCCGACCCGCTGGGCGCCAACATTCTGATGAAGGAAGCAGGGGCTGCTCCGGAAGAGACGGTGATGGTGGGCGATTCGCAGGTCGATATCCTTACAGCACGGAATGCCGGATTGTGGAGCGTCGGCGTGACCTACGGATTTGCGCCGCGAACGCTGGTCGAAGTCCCACCCGACGTGCTGGTGGACAGCCCGGCGGAATTGGCAGCCGCGCTGACGAACCCCTGACGGCTCAGACAGACTCTGAGGGCGACGATTTACGTCTCACTTCGTGCTACATTTTGAGAATGGAGATTACGGTCCACATTTCCGATGAGCTGGCTGCCGAAGCCGAAGCGCGCGGTCTGCGGCCCGAAGTGTATGTTGAACAACTTCTAGCCCGGCAGGTTCCTTCGCGGCCAGCCAGCAAATTCCGTACCGCGGATGAGATTCGCGCCTGGCTTGACGCGCTTGCGCAATTCTCGGACAAGATTCCACCGTTGCCGGAAAGCATTTCCCGCGAGTGGATTTATCAGGACCACGATTAGATGGCGATTGCTTCCTGCCTGGTCGACACCAATGTCTTACTTCGTATTACAAGACGGTCAGATACTCAGCATGAACTAGTAGAGGCAGCATTGGCGACCCTGGCGTCCCAAGGCACCCTCCTGTATTACACGCACCAAAACATCGCCGAGATGTGGAATGTGATGACGCGCCCGATTTCGCGTAACGACCTTGGGCTAACGGTGATCGAGGCGGAGCGCGAGGTGTGTGCAATCGAGGCGGGCATGTCCCTCCCGCCCGACGGGGAGGCTGTTTACAGGGAGTGGCGGAGGATCATCGTCGAGAAGTGCGTGTCGGGTGTGCAAGTACATGACGCACGGCTGGCGGCAGCGATGCACGTCCATGGCGTCAGTTGTATTCTGACTCTCAACATCGCAGACTTTGGCCGGTTTGGGAATATTTTGGCGCTGCACCCTGGATCGCTCGCGCTGGAACATTAGTTAGCGCAGGGCTGTTTACGCCCAGGCGTTATTGCCTAACCTCATGTCGCCTACGGACAACTCGCCTTCGCCCTTTCGTGACGGCTTCGCCGCGCTCCGTCACGAGCCGGCGCTGCTGGCTGCGGAACTGACCTGGCGTTGGTGTTTCGGGCTGTCGGCATGGGGGCTGGGCATCATCTCGCTCGCGCTTTTCCTCGACGGCGTGAAGGTCGCGCCAGTTGATCAGTTTCTGCTTCGAACCCTCCAACCCCAATTGCTGCAAAATGCGCTGCAACATATCTTTCGCGGGAGCCTTTTGCGATTTGTTTTGGAGCAGACGATCCTGCTGCTGGGTGTAACCATTCTGTGGTCGCTGGCGGCGACGGCCGGACGCGCCGCGACGTTGCGTCGCCTGGTGGCGATGTTCAGCACTGAGGAAGAGCCGTTGTCCATGGAATGGCAGTTTGCTCCCATTTTCCTTTTACAGTTGCTGCGGGTCGTGTGGTCTGTGATCGCACTTGCCACGGGTTTCGGCTTGTTGTGCTACGGCTTGGTGATGTCGCAGGACGGGCGTCCGATAAGAGCGGCGTTAGCTCTGGCATCCGGACTTGCAGTGCCGTTTCTTGGCATTGTCTTGAATTGGTTTTTCGCCGTCGCGCCGCTGTTTTGTATTCGAAATGGTGCGGACGCGAGAGAGGCTCTAGAGCAGGCTGTCGATTTTGCCGGCCGACATGCCGGACGATTGTTACTGTTGGCGGTAGGATTCCTTGCTCTGCGGCTGGTCTGGGTCGGGACGATGTGGCTGGCATTTCTGTCGCCGCTCAGCTGGATTAGCGAGATCGGCGGCCGCTGGACCTTGCTGCTGATGGCAGGCGTAGCGCTGGTCTATTTTGCCGGGGCCGACTTGTTATATTTGGCGCGACTGGCAGGTTATGTTTCGCTGGCGGAAGACGATTCGCGGCCTGCTCCAACGACCGAACCGGCAATGCCACCGGCAGCCAACCAGCCGCCAGACATTCAACCCCTGGTTGGGCTGGCATAGGTCGGCTCTCGACCCTATTTAGTGGACCAGCTCCAGGCGGCCTGCTTCCTGCTTGGCCTTCGCGATGCCGAGCAGCTCGACTGCCTTCTGCGCGATATGCTCAGCGCTGACCTCGAATTCCTTGATCAGCTCCCAGGGCGCACCTGAATCGCCGAAGCGATCTTTTACCCCAATAGCGCCGGTGATGTACGGGATGCCGAACAGTTGGGGACTCTCGGTGAGAATGCCGCTCACGCGCCAGGCCAGCGCGCCGATCTGATGCTCTTCGGCGGTCACGATCACGCCGGTCTCCCGGGCGGCGCGAAGGATGGCTTCCTGATCGATCGGCTTCATGGTGTGAATGTTAATGACGCGCGTTTCGTATCCGAATTCCTCCTTCAGGATCCACGCCGCGCGCATGGCTTCCGGCACCATCGGACCACAGGCAATGATGCTGAGGTCTTCGTGTTCATCTTCGTAATCAGACGCGAGCACAATTTCGAATGCATCAATCATCTGTGGCGCCTGCCCGCGCAGGCGGCTGATATTCGCTACTCCAAATACGAACGGCGTGTCTTCGCGAGTGACGATAGGCGTGGCTTCGCGCGCGAAACGGATGTACTTGGGACCGACGTGCTCCAGCAGCAGGTAGTCAGTGGCCTTACGCGTCTCGATAGCGTCGCAAGGGACGACCACTGACATGTTGGGCAAACCGCACATGGCGAAGAGGTCTTCCAACGCCTGGTGGGTCGCGCCGTCAGGGCCGACGGAAACTCCCCCATGAGCGCCGGCGATCAGCACATTGAAATTGCCATAGCAGATGGAGACACGAATCTGGTCCAGGTTGCGGGCTGCGGCAAAGGTTCCATAGCTGCCGAAGACGGGCAGCCTGCCGTCGCGCGCCAGCCCGACGGCTGCGGCGGTGGCCGACTGCTCGGCAATCCCCATGCTGATCCAGCGGCCCTTGCGCTCCGGATTGCTGAGGTAGAAGTCGCTGATGGTGATGGAAGCAGAGATATCGAGCCCTAGACAAACCACCCGTTCGTCGTCCCCATTGTTCTTCAGGGATTGACCGAAGCCTTTGCGTGTAGGCTCCATCTTCACTTTCATTTCGCTGCGCTTGTTCCACCAGTAATCGCAAGAGAAGCGGGGCATCTTGGCCGCGAGGGTAGCTTCGACCTCCGCCTGATACTGGTTCGCCTTCTCCAGCAGGGCGTCATAGGCGATGACGTCCTTGAGTCCAAGGTCGTCAAGCGCCTTCACCATCTCGTCATAGCTGGGGGCCTTGCCGTGCCAGCCGGCAACGTTCTCCATGAAGCTGACGCCTTTGCCCTTCACCGTGTTGGCGATGATCACGGTCGGCTTGCCGGGAACCGGAACGCTCTTGGCTTGCTGTAAGGCGCTTACGACCTCCTGCATGTCGTGGCCGTCGATCTCGATGACCTCCCAGCCGAAGCTGCGATAGCGCTCGGGTAAGGGCTCCACGTCCATCACGTCCTTGACCCAGCCGTCGATTTGCAAGCGGTTGCGATCGATAATGCCGACCAGGTTGTCGAGCTTGTAGTGCGAGGCTTCCATTGCCGCTTCCCAGATGTTGCCTTCCTGCTGCTCGCCATCGCCCATGATGCAGAACACGGTGTGTCGGTCCTGATCGAGCTTGCCGGCGATCGCCATGCCAACCGAGATGCTGAGACCCTGTCCCAGCGAGCCGCTCGAGACCTCGACACCCGGTAGTTTGAGCCGGTGGGGATGCCCCTGGAACGGCGAGTAGAGCTTGCGCAGCGTCACCACATCTTCGATAGGGAAGTAGCCGGAGAATGCCAAACCGAGGTAGAGCGCCGGGGCCTTGTGTCCAGCCGACCAGATAACCCGGTCGCGATGTTGCCACTCGGGATTATTGGGGTCGTGGGTGGCGATCTTCAGATAGAGAGCGGCGACAATCTCCATCACGGAGAGCGTGCCTCCGCAGTGGCCGGAGCCGGCGGCGCAAAGGGCGACTAAGTCGTAACCCCGCATCAGTCGAGCGGCTTGCTCCAGTTCTTCGATGGAGAAATCCCGCACAACGGCTTTCGAGAAGGCATTTACGACAGGCATTACGAATCCTTTGTGACGGCACTTAGCCGTAAGGGAAGCTCTGATTAAGTATTGCTTTGAAAGGGGTCGCCTTCAGGCGGCCCGCAAAGTCCAGCAAGTAATCCCGGCTTTAGCCGGCGAGGGACTCGCCATAACTTGATCAGAGTTTCCCTGGCATTTAGCACTTGGGTGGAGCGTTAGATAGCGTTTTGGCCAATCGCCAACTGCTGATTGCCAACGGCCGGTTGGGGACCCCGATAAACAAGGCTAGGCGGTTGAAGAACAGGGGTCTGTGAGGCATGTCACCGGAAGGTGTGACGTGCAGAAGCGGCGCGGCCAGGCCTCGGCAGTCCCGCCGGATGGCTCAAGCAGCGGAATACAATGTTTCACAGGTCAAGGCCTTGAAAATGCGAACAGCCGAAGTGGTCATCCTGGGCGGTGGGATCGTCGGGTCCAGCATCGCGTGGCACCTGGCGGAAGCCGGTTGTACCAACATCCTGATGGTGGAGCGCGAAGCGCACCAGGGCAAAGGTTCCACTGGCAAGAGCATGGGCGGAGTGCGCGCCCAGTTCGCCACCAAGCCCAACATTCAGATGTCGCTCTACTCCATCCCGTTTTTTGCGGCGTTCGAGGAGCGGCTGGGGCATCCCTCCGGATATCGCGATCAGGGTTATTTGTTCGTCGCTACCAAGGCGTCACATCTTGAATATCTACAGACCAACCAGGCATTACAAACATCGCTGGGACTGACGCAAGCTCGCATGATGACGCTGCATGAAATTGTCGGGACCGTTCCGCAGTTGCGCGCCGACGATGTGCTGGGCGGAAGTTTCTGCCCGACGGATGGCTTCGTCGATCCGTATAGCGTGATGGTCGGCTTCACAACCCAGGCGTGTGAGCGGGGCGTGACCCTGTGGCGTTCGGCACAGGTCACGGCCATCAGCCACGACGGCGCCGGAATCACCGGAGTAGAAACCACCAGAGGCGAGATCAGCACTCGTACCGTAGTAAACGCCGCCGGCCCCTGGGCAGCCGAAGTGGCGGCCCTGGCTGGCATCAGGCTTCCCGTAGAACCGATGCGCCGCATGCTCATCCCAACCGAACCCTTCGATGGCGTTTCGCACGAAGTGCCTATGGTGGTCGACATGACCACCGGCTTTCATTTCCGGCCGGAGAGCCTGGGATTTCTGCTGGCGTGGAACGACCCCGAGGAGACGACGGGCTACAAGATGGACTTCGAGCCCTCATTCATCGAGAAGGTACTGACGCTCGCGGCGGACCGCGTTCCCTGCTTCGAGAACCTCGCAGTCAACCCCAAGCGCGCCTGGGCGGGGCTATACGAGATGTCGCCCGACCACCACGCGATCCTTGGGCCGGTACCGGAGCTGGCGGGCTTTTTCTGCGCCAATGGATTCAGCGGCCACGGTGTGATGCACTCGCCCGCGACCGGCAGGATTGTGGCCGATCTAATCCTTCATGGCAAGACCGATGTGGTCGATAATGTCGACGTGCTGAGCCCGACGCGTTTTGCCAGGGGCGAACTGCTGCACGAAACCGCGGTGCTATAACGTCTCATTTCGGGACGGCAATTCCACAAGTATGGCCTGGCGCGAGCCAGGCGCCGGGATGCTACAACCGCCAGCGGGTGTTATGGGGTATCCTGTTTGTCGCTGCAACTTTGGTTTCGGAGACAGCCTTGACGGCACGGTTGTGGGTCGTGCGTCCTTAGTCTTCGACCTGGGGGCGGGCGCAGCAATCAATCAGGATGGGGAACATGTTCGTCGCCATAATTCCACATGGTTTGCAGTTGCGCCGCGAAGAGCGGTTTTCATGAGCTTACTCAGCTCCACCGAGGCCTGGGCACGTCTGCTGCGCCGCCTGCTGAAGTTCCACATGGTGGGCGTTATTGGCATTGGGGTTCAGCTGTGCTTTCTATTTGTGTTCAGGACGGTGCTGCACTTGAACTATCTGCTGGCGACCGCGCTGGCAGTGGAGTGCGCGGTGCTGCACAACTTTCTGTGGCACGAACACTTTACCTGGTCTGACCGCAGCGGTGGCAGCTCGGGATCGTTGCGCCGGTTGCTGCGCTTCAACTTATCTACCGGACTGATCTCGATTGTCGGAAACCTGGTGCTGATGCGTCTGCTGGTGGGGTCGCTGCATCTGCAATATATGCTCGCCAACATCCTGAGCATCGGCGCCTGCTCGTTGCTGAACTTCTGGGCCAGCGATCAAATGGTCTTCCAGGCAGAGCTTGCGCCCGAGGAATAGGTTTTCGCCGCAATGAGAAACGTGACAAGTGGGGTGCGCCAGGCATCGCAGTCTGACCTTCCGCAGATTGTTTCTCTTATCAACCGCGCTTTCGCGGTCGAACGCTTCTTCAAGAGCGGAGACCGTACCAATCCTGAACAGGTTAAGCAGATGATGGAGGATGGAGAGTTTCTCCTGCTCATGGAAGGGGATGAGATGGTGGCGTGCGTTTTCGTGAAAATGACGGGCGACCGTGGCTACGTCGGCACGCTCTCTGTCGATCCCGAGCGGCAGGGGGCCGGACTCGGCAGACGGATGATGCAGGCGGCGGAAGACTATTGCCGTGTCGCCGGGTGCAAGGCGCTGGATATCTGTATTGTCAATATTCGACCTGAGTTATCGGCGATCTACCGGAAACTTGGCTTTGTAGAAACTGGCACGCAGTCGGCCGAGGTGATCACGAGCGCAACCCGTCCGGTCCACTTCATCACCATGTCGAAGGCGCTGTAATGGAGGTTCTTGTGTGCCGGCGCTGGATTTTGTTACTGGGAAGAAAGTGACCGGCAATCCTGGTAGAACTCGTTTCGCAAATCTCCCGGCGACGAAAGACCGAGGTACCGCACGGGCTAAAGCCCACGATTTGGCGCAGCTTTCGGCGCGGCTGAAGCCGTGCCCTGATACAAGGCGTTTATGGGATGGCTTCTAGTGAAACGGTCTTATCAGTAAGAAAGACGGAGAAATCATGAGTATCCCTCTCGTCAAGCTGAAGCACACTGAGCTTGAAGTCTCGCGATTCTGTTTCGGAACCATGACCTTCGGCAAGCCTCTGGATCAGGCCGGAGCTACCCAACTGGTGAATCGCTGCGTCGAGGCGGGCATCAACTTCTTCGACACTGCGAACGTTTACCAGCGCGGGGTCTCCGAAACCATGCTGGGCCATGCCATCAAGGGCAAGCGCGAACGACTCGTCCTCGCCAGCAAAGTTTTCTTCAAGGTGGGCGACGGCGCCGATCAGCAGGGGCTTTCGCGCAAGGCCATTCTGCGTGCCATCGACGAAAGCTTGCAGCGTCTGGGTACGGACTACCTTGATATCTATTACTTCCATGCGCCCGATCACAATGTTCCCGTAGAAGAGGCGTTGGAGGCCATGGCCTCGCTGGTGAAGCAGGGGAAGGTACGCTACCTGGCATCGTCAAACTACGCCGGATGGCAGGTGGTGCAGATGTTGTGGCTTGCGAAGGAGCGCAGCTGGCCGGCGCCCTACGTTTCGCAGCCGATGTATAACCTGCTGGCCCGCGGCATCGAGCAGGAATATCTGCCCATGTGCAAAGAGTTCGGCGTCTCGACGGTGGTGTATAACCCGCTGGCGGGCGGGCTGCTTACCGGCAAACACAAGCAGGAGCAGATCACCCCCGGCACGCGCTTCGATAACAACAAGCTCTACCAGGACCGATACTGGCACGAGCAATATTTCCAGTCCGTTGAGCAGCTGAGGAAGATCGCGCAATCGGCCGGGCGCTCGTTGGTGAGCCTGGCGCTGAACTGGTTGCAGCATCACACCGCCAGCGACTGCATCATCCTGGGGGCGTCGCGGCTGGAGCAGCTGAATGAAAATCTGGCAGCGCTTGAGGACGGGCCGTTGCCCGATGACGTGCTGAAAGCCTGCGACGAAGTGTGGCGCAACCTACGCGGGCCGCTGCCGGTGTACAACCGGTAGGGAAGCTCTGATTAAGTCCGGGTTTGAAAGGGCACTGCTTCACAGGGTCGGAAACAGAGCATTGTGCCGCCGGCTGAAGCCGGCTCAGGTCTAAAAACAAAAGGCTTGGACGCTGGCTTGAAGGCCAGCTCTACCTGAGTTCTCGGCAGTGTCCTGAATTTCAGACACAACCGAGTTCTCGTCCAACAGGACTTTTTCCGCAGCCCGCGAATCCGTGCCGCAAGCATCGGAAAATCAATGCACCGTGTGGCGCTGGGTTCGCACCTAGACTCTGGTACGCGCCTACCAGATGCGACGGACAGCGTAGGCGTCGAACACCCGTTCGTTGCTGACCAGAGGCAGATTCTCCGCCTGCGACTGGGCAATCAGCATGCGATCAAACGGATCGCGATGCTCGCCTGGCAACGCGCCTGCGCGTTCCGCGTGTCCCAGTGAAATCGGCAGCGCGCGAAAGCCGAGCTGCTCGATAATCGCCGAAATGTTTCCCGCTACCGCGTCAGCATCAGGCAGCTTGCCCAAGCGATGCTTCGTCGCAATCTCCCAGGCCGACGCCGCCGACACGAATATCTCGTTATCGAACGATGACATAACGGAATGAGCTTTGCGTGAGAGCCGTTTGTCTCCACTGAGTGCCCACAGGAGAACGTGCGTATCGATCAGCACGCGCATCAGCGGCCCCACGCGTCAAGCTCTTTGTCCGGCAACGGTTCGAAGAATTTCGGCCCGACCTTTAGCTTGCCTTGCAAAATATTCAGCCGCCGTTGTCGCGGTGCGCCTGCGACAGGGACCAGTTTGGCCACGACTTTGTTGCCGCGGGCGATGAAAATTTCTTCGCCGCGTTCCGCTTGCTCCAGCAGCTTGGAGAGAGTGGTCTTGGCTTGATGAACGGTCGCAGTAGGCATAAGAATATCCATTAGCTAACTTAAGTATAGCTAATCTCCGAGGAGGCGGCCAGTTTCCACAGGGCGACATCCATAGTCGTCCGCCAATCTATCACTGCTCCGACAATGCCGGCATATTCAGTTTGTTCAGGCGGAGTTGGGGGAGGACAGCCGATTCGAGATGTGGACCTGAGATGTCTCGTGCTCAGAAAGAAGGGAACTTGCTTGCGGGAAAAATTAAAAGGCTGTGACTTTGGTTATGCTCTAGCTGCCAACTCCTGCGAGGGAGTCGCCAGCGTGGATGCATGCACCGTCACAGCCTTTGACGCGATCACCGCTTTCGCGGTCCCAGACCCCGGCTGACACCTCGCAGTGCAGTCGGTTTTTTCGGGTCTGGCGGTTCCCTCGGGTCGCCCCGCAGAACCCACCGCTCAGCTTACTTCGGGTTGGCTACGATTTGTTGCCCGCCCTTTTCTGCCGTCGACGAGAGTGATCCTATCCCATGATTGAAAATTGTCAACGCCCAAGGTTGGTGCAAACACAAGTTATTTTCGTGTGGGAATTTTTTTCGGCAAACGACAGAATGCAAGCGAGTTTTATTTCTCGACAGCAGATATTCAAGGTCAATTCACACTTTTTTCACAGAAATGTTGCGCCGGTATGGCAGCATTCAGGGGGAACCGAATCTGTTTCTTGACGAATCCCTCATTCTGAAGCATCTTGGTTAAGTCGGGAGATGAATGTCTGACCTGGTAGCGTACGTGGATGGTGGGTCCCATGGAAATCCGGGACCGTCGGGTATTGGGGTAGTCATAGAGGGCCCGGACGGCGAAACTACCTGTATCGCCAGGTGGATTGGACATCAGGACAACAACGTCGCCGAATATGTTGCCCTGCTGGAAGCCTTGCAGCACGCGGTTGAGGCCAAAGCCAAAACGCTGCACGTCTATTCGGACTCGGAAGTCATGGTCAAGCAGATGACCGGCGAGTACACCTGCCGGAGCTCGCGCTTGCACTCCTTGAACTGGACCTGCCGCAAGCTGGCGCGCGCCGTCGAGTTCTCCATCGCCTACATCCCGCGCGAGCAGAACCGCCAAGCCAATCAACTGGCTAACCAGGCGGCGAAGTCGCGCAACGTGGCGTAAGCTTTTCCCGTGCGACCCCGCCGGCATCGTCCCGAATAACGAAATTGTCATCACGGGCGAAGCGATGGATCTGCTGTTGGCCCGAATGGGAAGGCCCTTCCCCTGCCGTCCAACAGCAGATCCCTCCTCCGGCTGAAGCCGTCGTCGTGATGACAATCTTTTAAGGACAAAGGCTCCTGGCAGCTCTAAGCGACGCCGCCAGAGCGCATCAAACTCCCCGACACCCGCCTGTGACCAGTATCACTGCAAGTTTTGCCTGAACGCGCCAGCATGGAGGTTCCGCAAGGAGAACCTCCATGCCACGTAAGACCATCATCGAACCATTTCGCATCAAGAGTGTGGAACCCATCCGCTGGACTACCCGGGAACAGCGCGAAGAGCTGTTACGGGCTGCCCACTACAACCTGTTTCTGCTTCCCGCCGACGATGTGCTCATCGACCTGCTGACCGACTCAGGCACCGGAGCGATGTCCACGCGGCAATGGGCGGCGATCATGCAGGGTGACGAGAGCTACGCCGGCAGTCGCAGCTTCGATCGTTTTCGCGACTCCATCCAGGACATCTTCGGCTATCAGCACGTGATCCCGACGCACCAGGGGCGCGCCGCAGAGCGTATTTTGTTTAGCGTGGCCTGCAAGAAGGGCGACGTTGTCCCCAACAACGCGCACTTCGACACCACCCGTGCCAACATCGAATTCGTCGGCGCGGAGGCGTTAGACCTGCCGATCGCCGAAGCCCGCGAGCCCGCGAAGTGGCATCCCTTCAAGGGCAACATGGACGTCGCCGCGCTGGAGGAGTTGATTGCGCGCGTGGGCCGCGAGCGTATTCCGATGGTAATGCTCACCATCACCAACAACTCCGGCGGAGGCCAGCCCGTCTCCATGGAAAACGCGCGGGCCGTCAGCGCAGCGTGCCGGAAGAACCGCATCCCGCTGTATTTCGACGCCTGCCGCTTCGCCGAAAATGCTTACTTCATTAAACTGCGGGAAGATGGCTACGCCGACAAGACGCCTAAGCAGATCGCGCAGGAGATGTTCGCCCTGGGCGACGGCTGCACCATGTCGGCGAAGAAAGACGGCATGGCGAATATCGGCGGCTTTCTTTGCACCAACGACGGCATTCTCGCCGCGCAGGAGAAGGACCTGCTCATCCTGACCGAAGGCTATCCCACTTACGGGGGCCTTGCCGGACGCGATCTGGAGGCCGTTGCCATCGGCCTGCAAGAGGCGCTGGACGAGGACTATCTGCGCTATCGCATAGCCTCGACCGCTTATCTCGGCGATCACCTTAGCGAGCAGGGAGTACCGATTGTGCAGCCGCCGGGCGGGCACGCGATCTACCTCGATGCTCGTGCGTTTCTGCCGCACATTCCGCTGGATGAGTTTCCCGGAGTGGCGCTGGCGGCGGAGTTGTATCTCGAAGGCGGAATCCGCTCAGTCGAAATCGGTACGCTGATGTTTGGAGCAGCGGCCAAGATGGATCTGGTACGGCTGGCAATTCCACGCCGGGTTTATACCCAGAGTCACGTGGATTATGTGATCGAGGTTGTGTTGGCGGTGTGGAATCGCCGCGCGGAAATCCGCGGTATGAAGCTGACCCGGCAAGCGCCTTTTCTGCGACACTTTACTGCGTATCTGGAGCCGATCGAGGCTGCGGTCGCGCAGCCTGTGGGAAGTGTGTAGGCGATCGGTTCCAAGGGACGCTTGCGAAATGGCCTGTTAGCGTCACTTGACATCATGGTCCAGTTGCCCGTTAGCTTGGAACTAATGACTAAACGCCCGTCATTGCGTTGATTGCGATGTTGCGGGCTTGGTGGCCGCGACGCGAGTCTCTTTTCCGCTCACGAACACCTTCATGGAGCTCTCGCTTTCCCCCGACTCGTCGGTGTATTCGTAGGAGTCCGCTGAAACAAACTTCATGATGTACCGCGTGTGATAGAGCTTCCCGCCAAACATGCTCTCCCCAAGCCAGGTCCATACGTCGCCGTTCACCGTACCAGTCTTGTTTTCTATTCCTCCTGAACTGTCCACTGCGTGGTATTGGTATGTCTTGGAAGCCGGATCGTAGTACACGAAGGAAGCCTCCGAGTATTTCTTTCCAGGTCTATCGAGTGCCGTCTCGCAGATCACGGCGAAGCCGCCTGCCGTCCAGCTGCAATCGTCAGTGCCACTGAATTTCATCGCTGGCGAGTTCGGCCCCATCGCTCCGGCTTTCACTTCGTCTTCCACTGTGAACCTGCCGACCATTACTGCCAGCTTCTTCACTTCCGGGCTAGGCGTTGTCTGAGACTGAGCGCCAGCCACGATTACGCTCGAAGCGCAGGCCAACACAAATGACACCAACCTTTGGGGGCCACTCATTTGGATTCTCCTTTCAGACGTGCCACGGATGCTAGCACAAAACGAACGAGAATCAGGAAATGCGAATAGTCAACGCTAAGGCGTTACTAAATAAGCAAACAGCGCCGCATGGGTCTGCGGAGGCTCCCGATCATTCATGGCTCTGAGGTGGGTTGCCGTGCAGACGATAGACCATCCCTGTCTTCGTCGTGCCCAGGGAAATCCAGTCCTGGACGTCTCGCTGCAGGGTGATGAAGAACTGCTCCGACAGCTTCCTGGGCTTTTCGTGGACATCGTCCAGGCGAGCGAACTTGAGTTGGTAGGCGAACTCGCCGACTAAGGGCGTGTGTTCGCCACGCGTGCGCCAGAGCGCCACATTGCAGTGCCCCTCGATCCCTTTGCCAAAGTCGAGGTCGCCCAATTCCAGCAGGACTTCCTCAACGATAGCTTCGTTCACCAGCGTCACTTCTTCATCCTCTGACTTCTTGAGAACGGAGAGCGCGGGAAAAACGTGGGCGAGTCCCCACATTCCCAGGCGATCGCCTTCGTGCATCTGGCTAAGACCGAACTGACAGTTGTGGGAATACAGCAGGCGAAATCCGCCATACTGGTCTTTGAGGGGAAGCGCCTCGGCCTTGAACTTGATTTGATACTTTCCCGAGATATTCGGGCGCACGTCCAGTTCCGCGGCTTTTTTTTCATCCGCGTGACGGAACTTGAAGACGATCTCGGGATCGCCGATGGGGAAGCCGTCGAGATACGTGACCCGCCGCCGCAGGATAAAAGCGTTGTTGTAGAGGCGAAAGTCCGGAGTGTCCATGAACACAATTTCCCGGATGTCAGGCCGGCGCCCGACCTTGGGATCGGTGACGAATCCCACCGCGAGGTTCCTGGCCGTGCGCTGCACCAGTTTGCCAAAGTCGCGGAAGCTCTCTACAGACACGAAGCGATCCGGCTTGAGGATGAGCTTGGCTTCCAGGTACTGCACACTGTCGAGCGGATGGCCGTCGCTATATGTTCCGGGCTGCCGAGCTTCCGGGGCCAGCCAGGAATCCCCGGTCGCGGCCTCTCCAGTGTTACCTTTGTTGGCTTTCTTGTTGTCCTTCTTGTCATCCTTAGCCATCGCGGTGACTCCGAATCGCTTTCATAAAATATGCCGATTATTCACCTTGTGATGGCGGGGACGCCACTGTCAAGAATGTGAAGCTACCACCGGAAAATGAAGGTGCGGTGAGGAAGGCTGTTTCGCACTGTTAGGTCTTTACGACTTGAGCCTCGCCGCCCTCCGGTCCGTAGAAGAAGACCCAGGTGGCGAAATCGTCAGTGAATTCGACAAAGCGGTGTTCTTCGCCGGCCGCAACGAAGAGGACATCGCCCACTCCGAACGATACTTCCCTGGTGCCACGAAGGAAGCGGCCGCTTCCGCTGGCGATGACATAAATCTCGTCACGGGTGTGCGGAGTCTGGTGATCGTTGCCGCGAGGCGCGTACAACTTCACCGTGAGCGTACCGTGCCGGAAAAGCTCGATCGAGCGCTCGCCCTCAGGACCGGGAAGCTGCTCCAGTCCGCTGAGGGCCTTGAGGTAGCCGCTCACAATCTGGCCTTCGATTTTCATTGTCATATCGAGGCGCTCCCTTTCGGCTTCCATACACCCACAATAATGCCCATCAGAATGCAACCTAGCAGCGGATAAGCTGCGGAGATCAGGATGAACGAAGCAATACGTGCTTCAAACACCATGTTCGTGATCATCGCCAGCGCTGCCGCTAAACCTACTAATATGCCGACAACGACTCCCCGGAGCAAACTATGCGTCGCGGATCCTGCGATCACCTGAGCGATGGCATAGGCCATCAGGATGCTGCATAGCAAGGCGACGATGTAAGGCCAGAAGTTCGGGGTAGACATGTACACCCGTTTGTCGTCGGGAGACATACTCAAACCGGCCACCCACTCCTTGGATAGCGCCTTGAACCAGACCGCTCCGAACAGCCAATCCGCAACTCCCGCCAGCAAAACCGCAGGCCAGTTCAAGCGCACAGAGGTACCCTCCTCGTCATCATGGCAGACGATACGCTTCCACCGGCGCATTGCGCAATTGGATTGCTACGAAGGGCACATCTTCAGTACATCCTGAGGGGTATGGCCCTGTTCGCGCAGGGCGCGCAAGCTGAGGGCGTCGTGACGCTTGGCCAGGCGCGCTCCCGCGTCATCGCGCACCAGATCGCAATGATAATAGGCGGGAACTGACAGCCCGAGAGCGCGAATCAGCAGCAGTTGCCGCGCGGTCGATTTGAGCAGATCGGCACCACGAACCACCTCCGTAGTCTGCATCGCAGCGTCGTCGGCAACCACCGCAAGCTGGTAGGCAGGCACATCGTCGCGCCTCCAGACTACGAAGTCACCGAAGTCCTGGCCGGCAAGGAATCGTTGGCTCCCCTGGCGAAGATCATCGAAGGCGATGGTCTCGCCGTCAGGAACCAGAAGTCGCCAGTTCGCGCCATGCGGCGAATCGTAGCGATTGGCCTCGCTGAGGTTTGCGCGGCAGCGTCCGGGGTAGAGCGGCTCATCGTCAGCTTCATTGGGTGCGGCGGCCGAGGTCGCCAGGTCTTTGCGTGAGCACGTACAGGGATAGATGAAGCCACCATCGCGCAGCCTGCGCCAGGTTGCCAGATAGCTGTCGCGCCGCCGGCTCTGGCGATAGGGGACAAACGGACCACCGATGTCAGGTCCTTCCTGCCAGCGGATGCCGAGCCAGTGCAGGTCTTCGATCATGGCCTCCGCAAACGCCGACTTCGAGCGTTGCGGGTCGAGATCTTCGTCGCGAAACACCAGCGTGCCATTGCGTGCGAGCGCGCGCTGGTAGGCTGTCCAGAAGGTGCAGGCGTGGCCGATGTGCAGCAGCCCGGTCGGCGAGGGCGCAAGCCGTCCGCGATAGGGCAAGTGCTGCGTGGTGGACACTGCGTCCATGTAGCGATTGTAGAGGTGGGAAGATATCATGAACGAATCGGAAAGTCTCGGGGGATGATGTCTACCTGGTCGGAACCGGCAGCCAGTCAGACTTGTCTTAGCCAGGCAAATCCGTGCTCGTATTGGCGCCTGTGATCTGTATCACACGGTCTAGTGACCTCCAGTGCTACGATAATTGCTTATGTCCGCGCCCGAGTCCCTCTTCATACGCGCCTGCCGGCGGCTTCCAGTTGAGACCACCCCAGTCTGGTTCATGCGTCAGGCTGGCCGCTACATGCAGCAATACCGCGACGTCCGCAAGCATTACTCGCTGGTGGAAATCTGCAAAAAGCCTGAAGTGGCAGCCGAAGTCACCATCACCGCCGCCGAGTTCCTGAAAGTTGACGCGGCCATTATCTTCGCCGACCTGCTGCTGCCGCTGGAGGTCATGGGGCTGCCGTTTCACTTTGCGCCGGGTGAAGGTCCGGTGATCGAGCGGCCGATCCGCACTGCCGAAGATGTTAAGGTTTTGCGGACTGACCGCGCCGCCGACCTGGGTTATGTTGCCGAAGCGGTGGCGCTGGTGACGAAACACTTCGGAGCGAAGCTGCCGGTCATCGGATTCTGCGGCGCTCCCTTCACGCTGGCCAGCTACATGGTTGAGGGCGGCGGCTCGCGGCATTATCTGGAAGTCAAGAAATTGATGTACAACTCGCCCGAGGTATGGGACGAACTGGTCGGCAAGCTGGTGGATGTCCTGGCTGAGTACGCGGCGGAGCAGGTGCGCTCCGGCGCCGATGCGCTGCAAATCTTCGATAGCTGGGTCGGCTGCCTAAGTGTGGAAGACTATCGCCGCTACGTTCTGGTTCCGACCACGCAGCTCATTCAGCGGTTGCAAAAAGAGACGAAGGTTCCGATCATTTACTTTGGCACCGACAGCGCCACGCTATTGCCGTCCATGGCGGAAACGGGAGCGGAGGTGATCGGCCTCGACTGGCGCATCCCGCTCGACGAAGGCTGGCACACTGTGGGACATAACCATGCGGTGCAAGGGAATCTCGATCCGGTGCTACTGTTCGCTTCCTGGCGGGAGTTGCAGCAGCGGGCGGAACATATCCTGCGCCTGGCCGACGCTCGTCCTGGGCACATCTTTAATCTCGGGCACGGCATCCTGCCGCATACGCCAGTGGAGAATGTGCGGAACCTGGCGCAGTTTGTGCACGAGTTCTCAGCAACCGCCGCCGGGAGAAAGCCATGAGCAAGCAAGCGGTGTTGCTCATCGCCCATGGCAGTCCGGAGCAGGTGGAAGACATTCCGGAGTTCTTGCAGAATATCTCGCGCGGCAGGCCGATGTCTGACGCTGTGGTACGCGAAGTGCAGCACCGCTACTCGCTGATCGGCGTTTCCCCGCTGACTTGTATGACCGTAGGGCAGGCGAACGGTGTCTCACGCGAGCTTGGCCTCCCAGCCTATGTCGGAATGCGCAACTGGCATCCTTTCATCGCCGACACGTTAAAGCAGATGAAGGCGGATGGCGTGGAGCAAGCGATTGCTATCTGCCTTGCGCCGCACAACTCGCGCACCAGTGTGGGCCTTTACAAGCAAGTGTTGCTTGGAGCGGGCGCGCCGTTCGCCATCGACTTCGTGGAAGAGTGGCACGATCATCCCTTGCTGATCGAAGCCTTCGCGGACAGGCTGCGGACGGGCTGGAAGCTTGCCTGCGAACAGCATGGCTCGCTGTTACCCGTCTTGTTTACTGCGCACAGCGTGCCGCAGCGCACCATCGCGGAGGGCGATCCCTACGAAGCCCAGACGCGCGAGACCGCTGCGCTGGTTGCGGCGCAAGTGCCAGAGATCGGTCCGTGGCGCTTCGCATTTCAGAGTCAGGGAATGTCGGGCGGCGAATGGCTAGGTCCCACAGTCGAGGACACGATCAACAGCTTAAGAGACGCAGGTCACGGAGGGGTCTTCGTGCAGCCCGTCGGCTTTGTCTGCGACCATGTTGAGATTCTTTTCGATGTCGACATTCTGTTCCGCGAATTTGCCGAGGCGCGAGGGATGAAGCTCTACCGGGCAGAGTCACTGAACGACTCGCCGCTGTTTGTGCGGGCGGTCGCCGATCTGGCCCGGGGCCGTCTGGCGGCGCTGGAAGGCGCTTGCGGCAGCGGGAGCGAACCTGAGAAACTTTCTTGAACCTGGCGGCATGAAGCGGATCGCAATCATCGGCGGCGGCATTTCCGGACTGAGCTCTGCCTTCTACCTGGAGAAGGCGCGAACGGCGGGCGCGGAACTGGAGTACACGCTCTTCGAAAGTGGACAGCGGCTCGGTGGCTGCCTGTCCTCCGATCGCATTGAGGGCTGCCTGGTCGAAGCGGGTCCCGATTCCTTCCTCACGGAAAAACCCTGGGCGGCGGCGCTCTGCCAGGAGCTCGGCATCGCCGATCAGCTCATCGGCTCCAATGATGCTCAACGCAAGACCTACATTGTGGTACATAACCGGCTGATCGCTATGCCGGACGGACTGATGTTCATGGTGCCCACCCGGCTTCTGCCTACAGCGCTGTCGCCGCTGTTCTCGTGGAACACGAAGGTCCGCATGGCGCGCGAGTTGTTGCATCCGCCACGGCCTATGGAGGACGACGAGACGGTGGCGCAGTTGGTGGAGCGTCACTTCGGCGCGGAGGTTGTCGATCGGCTGGCCGATCCGCTGCTGTCAGGCGTATACGGAGGCGAGGCGGGCAGGCTGAGCGCGCGTGCAGTATTGCCGCGCTTTGTGGAGATGGAGGAGAAGTACGGCAGCCTCAGCCGCGCCATGCTGGTGGCGCACAAGAAAATGGCGCAAGCTGCAAGGAAGCAGCCGGCACGCCCGCTGTTCACTTCGTTGAAAGAGGGAATGCAGCAGATGGTGGACGCGATCCTGGCCAGGGTCGATCCCGAGGCCATTCGATTGCGCCGTCACGTTCGGCGCATCTATCCCGAAAACGGCGGGTGGCGCCTTGCGATCGAGATGAATGGTGACGAGCGTTATGATGCTGTTATCGTCGCTACTCCTGCCAATGTTGCGGGTGAGTTGCTCGATGGCGTGGATCCGATTCTGGCTCGCAATCTGCTGGACATTACCTATAGTTCCTCGGTGACGGTCACGCTCGGCTACTACAAACAGCAGCTGGCCAGGTTGCCGCGCGGTTTCGGATTTCTGGTGCCAAGAAGCGAAGGCACGCGCATGTTGGCGTGCACCTTTGTGCACAACAAATTCCCCCACCGGGCGCCGCCGGACAAGGGTATTCTGCGCTGCTTTCTGGGCGGAGCGCGGGATGAAGCGGTGCTTGGACTTAGTGACGAAGAGATGCTGGAAACGGTGCACCGCGAGCTTCGCGACATCGTCAAGCTGGACGCGCGTCCCATCTTCGCACGCGTGTACCGCTGGCGGGAAGCGATGGCGCAGTATGAGCCCGGACACATTGCGCGGGTGGCGGAAATCGAGAAGCGTGTGGCGGAGATGCCCGGACTCGCGATCGCCGGCAATGCTTATCATGGCATCGGAGTGCCAGACTGCATCCGCTCGGGGATGGAAGCCGCGAATGCGGTGGCGCAGCTCACGCCTGAGTCGCAACCCGCGCGGGGGTAAAATTTGGCGTACGAGGTTCTCGGAAAAACATCGCCTTGACTCGTAGGCGGCGACTGTCAAATGGATCAGATCAGCATCGGAGTCTATCAGTCCCGTGCCGTCGAGCTTGCGAGTGCAATGAAGCTCTGTAGTGTTGCAGACTCAAGCTATCCCTCTGCAGTTGCGTTACTTGCTGTGCACAGTGCAATCGCATTTCAAGATGCTGTTCAGATCAAGCTGACAGGTCAGCGCTCGCAAACTCGGGACCACATGCAAGCGGTGCGTGACATCACGAAGGCTTGTACGATCAAGGGAGTTGATAGGGCAGGAGTCAAGCATTTGCAGAGGTTGGTTACCGCGAAGACCGACATCTCATACGGCGAAAGGCAAGTTACTAAAGAGCAAGCAGAGACGTTGAGGGTATTCGCCGAGCGTTTCCAATCGTGGGCTGAAGGCCTGCTTAGAATGTCATAGGAACGAACATGTCAGCGCTAATAAGAAATCAAGCTCAACAACTTACCCTTCGGCAAAGAGAAGGACGCGCCGCGAATGCTGTTGCCGAGTTGCTTCGGCAAAGGCTTTCGGTGCCCCACATTTACATCGAGCCGCGGTCATCTTTACTTCGGGCCAAGGTGCTCGCAGTAGATCGGGCTGGATCGGGAGATTTGCATGCGGTGGAGATTAAACTGCCGAAGGACTTCGGCTTTAAGGCACCGCTACCGAAGGTAAGCGATGCGCGAAACCTGAACAAGATGTCTTTCGGATGGTACCCGCATTTCCGGAAGCAAATGCATGAAGTACATCGCCAACTCATGTCCCTGCCGGCCCACTATAGATACTTGGCCATACCCGTCCCGCAGATCAACTTCGAACTGGTCATGGGCGAGCTTGCGCCCGTGTTGTATTCTGCCGACGGCATTGGACGGCTCGGCGTCATCAGAATTATCGATCGCGGGGAGGAGTCTCCAGTGGCCGAGCTCGCCATCGCGCCTGAGCGCTTTCGAGTCGATCCCGTCAAGCTAGGCAAGATCGAAAAGACAATTCTTGACAAAGTCCGCCCGGACATCGAAGTTCGAATTTGAACTACCGATGCACGTCGGGAAAGTTCGGTCGCTGAAGTTTCCCCGGCACTGGCCGATAGTCACTAAAGAAGAGGCTAAGAATAGCCACCTGCCTTGACTGACAGGTTTCGGAGGTGACGATGACTGTCATTCTGAATGTCATCTACTGCCTGGTCGCCGCGATCTTCCTTTTCGGGCTCAGCTTTCACGACAAGCTGTTTAATGAGGAGCAGCGCAGACGAAGAGTTGCCGGCTCGCTTACGGTGATCCAGGGCGGGAAGAAAAATCTCACACGGCTGCGCCAGCTCTAGTAAGGGACGTCCCTGCGTCCGTCTCCGGTTTCTGTCCAAACGACTCCTGCCTATTTTCCCGTGTAGCTCACGCGCCAAATGGAATTCGATCCGTCATCGGTGACCAGCAACGATCCGTCGGGCGCGACGGTCACGCCCACGGGACGCCCCCAGACATCGCCGTTAGGCAGCACGAAGCCGGTGAGGAAGTCTTCGTACTCGCCGCTGGCGTGGCCGGTCTGATGCAGGGGCACCCGAATGACTTCGTAACCGGTGCGTGGGTTTCTATTCCACGAGCCGTGCTGCGAAGAAAAGATGTCGCCTGCATATTCCGCAGGAAACTGGTTGCCTTCGTAAAACGTCAGCTCCAGCGAGGCGTTGTGCGGCTGAAGCAGAACGTCCGGGACAATCACCTTGCTCATTAACTCGGGATGTCTGCCCTTAAGGCGGGGATCGAGATTTCCGCCGATGTAGTAGTAGGGCCAACCGTAGAAGCCTCCCTCCTGCACATGGGTGATGTAGTCAGGGACCAGGTTGTCGCCCAGTTGATCGCGTTCGTTGGTCGAACACCAGAGCTCGCCGGTCTTGGGATTGATGGCGAGGCCGCCGCCGGCGTTGCGGATTCCGTAGGCGTAGATGCGGACGCCGGAAGCATCCGGATTCATCACCAGAATGTCAGCGCGAAACTTCTCGTCGGGATGGGTATCGGGGTCGTCCACATTGGAGGCCGATCCTACGCCGACAAACAGGCGCTTGCCGTCGGGCGAGAAGACGAGATCGCGGGTGGAGTGGTTGCCCCCGCTCGGCAAATTGATGAGATGCTCCGGTTTTCCGGAGGCCTTCAGGTCGCCATTGTGATAGGGGAAGCGCAGCACGGCGTCCGTATCGCCAATGTAGACGAACTGCGGGTTCGGCCCCGGCGGATAGAACGCGATTCCGTAAGGCTGGGTAAGTCCAGAGGCGAAGACCTGCCTCAGTTGCGGTTTGCCGTCGGGTGTGATGCCACGGAAAATCTTGATGTTGCCGGCGTGCATTTCGGCCACGAAGAAGTCGCCGTTGGGAGCGGTAACGATGTTGCGTGGATTCTGAACGTCGGTGGTGTACAGCTCTACCTTGAAGCCGGCGGGCGCCTGCGGCCAGACGTTCTTCGGACGTTCGACGATGTCAGGCCCGTTCGTCGCCGACTTGGTGGCATACGGCGCGGGCAGGTCCTGTGGGGTAATTTTGTGAACCGTGCCCGGCTTCTCGTAACGGAAATCCGTGAACGGGCCAGTTGGCGGCGGCTTGGAAGCTGGATTTTCGGCGCAAGTGGAACAGGCCAGGAGCAGCAGAACAGCGAGCGGCGCGAGTAAACGGCGTGGTTTCTTCATCGATGCCTCTGGATACTTGAACGATGCTCTAGTGGAATTGGATTGCGGTTTCACGTAGTCAGAGCTTCCTTAGATGATGTTACCGGAGCGCGGGTATGTCAGAAAGCGGCGGAGTTTTGACGCTTCTTGCTAACATCAGGGAGTGACCACTCCAGTCCGCGTTCGCTTTGCTCCTTCTCCTACCGGCCAGTTGCATGTTGGCAATGCCCGTACCGCGCTGTTCAACTGGCTGTTCGCGCGGCAGGCGGGCGGCGTGATGGTGCTGCGCATTGAAGACACCGACGTGGCGCGCAGCGAGGCGCGCTTCGAGAGCCAACTGCTGGACGACCTGAAGTGGATGGGGCTTGATTGGGACGAGGGACCCGACCTTGGCGGCCCGTACGGGCCATATCGGCAGAGCGATCGGCTGGCGACTTACCGCGAGCATGCGGAGCGATTAGTGAGCGAGGGCAAGGCATATCTGTGTTTCTGCTCGCAGGAGGAGTTGGAGAGCGACCGTGCAGAGAAGTTGGCGAGCCAGCAGCCGCCGGTGTATTCGGGCAAGTGCCGCGCGCTCGACCCCGCCGAGGCGCAAGGCCGTCGCGCTAGTGGTGAGGCGGCGGCAATACGGCTGCGTATTCCCGAGCATCCCATTCGCTTCCACGACATTGTCCATGGTGCAGTGGAGTTTTCCAGCGAGGTGGTCAGCGATCCCATCATCGTGCGCTCCAGCGGAATGCCTGTCTACAACTACGTGGTGGTAGTCGATGACGGGCTGATGAAGATTACGCACGTAATTCGCGGTGACGACCATCTCTCCAACACGCCCAAACAGGTGGCGCTGTATGAGGCGCTGGGCTGGCCGGTACCGCAGTTTGCACATCTGTCGACGATTTTGGGCAGCGATCGTGAGCGGCTGTCGAAGCGGCATGGCGCGACGTCGATTGCAAACTTCCGCGAGATGGGCGTGCTGCCAGAGGCGCTGATGAATTATCTGGCGCTGCTGGGGTGGGCGCCGAGCGGAGGCACGCGCGAGATCTTTTCGCCGGAGGAGCTGAAGAAGGAATTTTCGCTGGAGCGGGTGACGCCGTCGCCTGCGGTCTTTGATATGGAGAAGCTCTACTGGCTGAACCGACATTACATCAAGGAAAGCGAGCCGGAGCGGATTGAGAAGCTGGCCGAGCCGTATTTCATTTCTGCGGGATTGCTGCCGGGGAGTCCCGACGAGAGGACACGGGCGTGGTTCGGGAAAGTAGTGGCGTTGCTGGCGCCGTCGGTGGATAAGCTGGAACAGTTGCCGGAGCGGGCGGCGTTGATATTTCGATATGACGCCGCGGTTGCGGCGAGCGCGCCTGACAATGCCGAGGTGCTGGCCGCGCCGAAGACTGCCGAAGTGTTGGCGGCGTTTGCGCGACTGGCGGAGGACGGTTCGGCTCCCACCCTATCGCCAACCGATGGCGATAAGGGCGGGGCACCCAGCAACTCCGAGGCGATGACGCCGGAGCGATTCAAGGCCATCATGAATGAGGTGAAGGCGAAGACGGGGGCCAAGGGCAAGGAACTGTTTCATCCGGTGCGAGTGGCGCTGACGGGATCGCATTCGGGGCCGGAGTTTGACAAGCTGATTCCGATTCTGGAGGAAGGATCGCAGCTCGACTTGCCGCGGCATGTGATGAGCGTTAGAGAGCGGGTAGCCGCGTTTCGCCGGTGAGGGAGCGGTAGCAGGGTCCTTCGCGGAGATTCGAAAAGCAGATCCCTCGTCGGCCTAAAAGGCCTCCTCGTGATGACAAATTTAGAGGACTCGTAACGGCGCAGCTAAAGCTGCGCCCCTTCAGTAAGTTCTTCAGTCGGCGGCTTCTTCCGTCCCACCGTTGGGTCCCATGCGATGCTGCACGTGCGACCAGATGAAGTACCCCACGGCCAACAGGATCACGGCCAGGATCAAGGCATCCAGGCGATGGAACCACATCTTCAGGCGAGGATCGGTCTCCCATTGCCTGCCCAGCCTCATGCCGATGTAGGCCAGCGCGAAGCACCACGGCCAGGAGCCTACGAAGGTGTAAATGTGAAACTTGAGCCGATTCATGCGCGCAATGCCGGCGGGCAGCGCGATGAAGGTTCGGATCACCGGCAGGAGGCGGGCGATGAGCACGGCGATGGAGCCTCGGCGCTCGAAGAAGCGGTCGGCGATGGCCAGTTCGCGGTGGCTCAAGAAAATGTAGCGGCCATAGCGTTCCACCAGCGGGCGTCCGCCGAAGTAGCCGATCTCGTAGGCCAGCACGGAACCAAGATTGCAGCCCAGCGCGCCCCAGGTGGCGACGGCAAGCAACGAGAAGCGTCCGGTGTAAACCAGGTAGCCGGAGAACGGCATGATGATTTCCGACGGCAGGGGAATGCAGGCTGACTCGATGGCCATCAGCAGCATGACGCCGGGATAGCCCGCCGCCGAGATGACGCCGATGATCCAGGCTCCGACGATTTCGATGAGGTGAGCAATCATGTGGTAGTGGAATTAGCTCCGGCACCAGAGTATCGCAGCTGGGGAGGTGCCGTCCCTACGGGACCCGGATTTCTTTGTGCGGATTCACGCAGCGCTGGGCGAGAGTCTCTGCCGCCGCTACGCGGCTCGTATTTTTCTTTCACTTTACCCGGGGCTTACGCCCCGGGCTCACTGCGCTCCCGCCGCTGCGCGGCTGTTTCAGTCGACCGTCAGTGTTGTGCCAGCACGAAAATTCCCTTTCCATTACGCACACAGGCTCTGAAGCGCGGGCTAACCTGTGTGGCGCCTCTGGCGGTTCCCGATTGACTTGACTCGACAACCGCAGGTCCTTCGAATGAATAGGGTGGCCGGGGATGTGCCGTCCCTACGGGACTCGGATTTCTTTGTGCGGATTCACGCAGCGCTGGGCGAGAGTCTCTGCCGCCGCTACGCGGCTCGCATTTTTCTTTCACGTTACCCGGGGCTTACGCCCCGGGCTCACTGCGCTCCCGCCGCTGCGCGGCTGTTTCAGTCGACTCGTCAGTGTTGTGCCAGCACGAAAATCCTATTTCCAGTTCGTTGCCGATCGGATGGTTGCGAGCCTCTTCATATCCGCCGGAGACCGTTGCGCGACGTGAGAACCGTGCCGTCCCTATGGGACTCGGATTTCTTTGCGTGGATTCACCCAGCGCTGGGCGAGAACCCTGCCGCCGCTACGTGGCTCGTATTTTTCTTTCACTTTACCCGGGGCTTACGCCCCGGGCTCACTGCGCTTCCGCCGCTGCGCGGCTGTTTCAGTTGACCCGTCGGTGTTGTGCCAGCACGAAAATCCTGTTTCCAGCGCTCACCCAGGACTTCGTCCCTGGGCTAAGCTGAGTCGTCCCGCAGAGCGGGACGAGAGCATGGTTGCCGACGCAGCGTCGCGGGCGCCGATATTTCTGGGGCAACGTTGCCGACGCGCTTCCCGAGAACCTTCGCTACAGGGGAGCCGCGGAGCCTTCGACTTCCGCTCAGGATGACAGAACGGCACCCCGGTCGGAACATTCCCGCCCTAGAATGGGGGCAACCAACACTTGGTCGGAACATTCCCGCCCTAGCCAAAGGAAGGCTAGAACGGGGCACCCGGCACTCCCGGATAACCTTCGCTCTACAGGCGAACCGCAGATCCTTCGACTCAAGGTCAGGATGACAGAACGGGGCACCCGGTCGGAACATCCCCGCCCTAGCCAAAGGAAGGCTAGAACGGGGCACCGGCTCAGGATGACAGAACGGGCACCCCGGTCGGAACATTCCCGCCCTATAACGGGGGCAACCAACACTTGGTCGGAACATCCCCGCCCAAGCCAAAGGAAGGCTAGAACGGGGCACCCGGCACTCCCGGATAACCTTCGCTCTACAGGCGAACCGCAGATCCTTCGACTCAAGGTCAGGATGACAGAACGGGGCATCCCGTCGGAACATCCCCGCCCTAGCCAAAAGAAGGCTAGGACGGGGCACCCGAATCTAGACGCCGGAGGTGATTAGCGAGGCGCCTGCCGGAGTGCGCACGCGGCCGTTGCCATTGCGATTGTTGGTCGTGTTTCTCCAGTTGACGTGCGGCAAGAAGACCGACTTATCGATGCGAGCGCTGTACTTCAGCGCAATCCCGATCATCGAGTCCAGCAGCGAATCTGACAGCAGATGCGGTTGCAGTCCAAGGTCGATCAGCTTCGAGTGCTTGGCATTGTAGTAATGGGTTTCGGCCTCGACACGCGGATCGGGGAGGTGGTCAATCTCGGCCTTGAGGCCAAGCTTATTGGCCGCCGCCTGCACCATTTGCGCCAGTTCCAGCACCGAGAACTGCTCGGTGAACTGATTAAATACGCGGAACTCTCCCGGCTCGGCGGGATTTTGACAGGCAATCTCGACGCAGCGGATGGTGTCGCGAATGTCCAGGAAGCCGCGCGTCTGTCCGCCCTTGCCATAGACGGTGATGGGATGGCCGGCTGCCGCTTCGATACAGAAACGATTCAGGGCGGTGCCGAAGATCTCGTCATAGTCGAAGCGATTGATCAGGGCTTCATCCATCGCGGTCTCGTCGGTGGTAGTGCCGTAGACGACGCCTTGATTCAGGTCGGTGGCCCGAAGTCCCCATGCCTTGCAGCAGAACATGATGTTGTGGCTATCGTGGACCTTAGAGAGGTGATAGAACGAGCCGGGCTGCTTGGGAAACGGGAGCGAGTCGGTGCGGCCGTTGTGCTCAATGCGAATGTAGCCCTCTTCGATGTCGATGTTGGGCGTGCCGTATTCGCCCATGGTGCCGAGCTTGACCAGATGGCAATCGGACTTGAACTCGCGCAGCGCGAAGAGCAGGTTCAGCGTCCCCACCAGGTTGTTGACCTGGGTGAAGGAGGCGTGCTCGCGGTCGATCATTGAATAAGGCGCCGACCGCTGCTCGGCGAAATGGATCACGGTATCGGGCTCGAAGTCGCGGATATGGGCCGACAGGAAGGCGTAGTCGGTCATGTCGCCGACGAAAAGGTCGATGACGTTGCCGGTGAGGTCTTTCCAGACCTGCAAACGATCGCGCAAAGAGCGAATCGGGGTGAGGGTCTCAACGCCGAGATCACGGTCCCATTGGCGGCGGACAAAGCTGTCCACAATGGCGACCTGATGCCCCTGCTTGGACAAATACAATGCGGTTGCCCACCCGCAATAACCATCTCCCCCTAGCACTGCAATTCTCATGCATCCTCCTCAGGGCTCATACAGTGTAGCGAGGCTCCTGGAACGCTACTGCCATCGCTTCGAGCTTGCTGCGTGGCAGTCATAACTCGGTCATTCGGAAAGCCGTTAGGACCGGCTTGGTTTAGTGACAATAATAATGCCCTACTTGAAATATACCGGGTTTGCGGCATACTTGCAGAATTTATGAGGCCCGGAACTTGTGAAGTTAATTGACGGCGGTCAATCGCCAGCCCTTGGGAGGACCGCGAAAAACCGCCCAGGGCTGACATCTGACGGGGAGCGGGCGGCCCAAAAGGCTGTGCGTCCGCCATGGCCGGCAGCAGCGTTGAGTTGGGCAGCGGGGCGTTGGTGAAGACGAACTTCCCGCCGCTTTCCGCCACGATATTAAGCTTTTCCCGCCCAACCAGTCGTTCCAGACGAGGAAGGGCTGCGTTGCTCGCCACCAGATAATATCTCTCCGGCGTGGACCAAAGTTCCTTAAGTTGCGGGTCGTCGATGAAAACGTTGGGCGCGCCCGGGGCATAGGAACCATAAGACAGATTGAGCACCCGGCCGTTCAACAGCAAGCCCGTACGGTTAGTGTAGAAGAAGATCGACGAGAACGCATAATAATGGCGATCAGCGATGATCTTGCCCTCAGGCGAACGCAGGATCGCCTCCGCCAACGGGCGCGAGGACAGGTCGGGATCGAAGGCGACCAGCGCCAGTCGCGCAGCCTGAAAGAACAGCAGCATCATCAGGGTAATGCAGACAAAGGCACGCTTCGCTGGAGCGCGAAATGTCCCGACCGCGCCAATCACGAAAGCGATGGCGGCCAGCAGAAGCGGTGTCCGCAAGTAGGCAAACGACTGCATCGTCAGGTCTTCCATGTGGCCGAGCGACAGCGTGTAGGCCGAGGGATGCAAAACCAGAGCGCTGAAGATGTCTCCGGGGGTAGCGACATTGCGCACCAGAACCAGGATGGCGATAGCCGCGGCCGCCGCGCAGGAGGCGATTGCCGTCAGGAGCGCAGTACCTCGCCGGATCCAGGCGCCGTCCATCGCCATGGCCGAACCCAGCAACAAAGCCAGCGCCGGATAGCAGGGCATGGAATAGTACTCTTGCGTGGTCGAGAAGGTGAAGAAAACCAGGATGAAGCCGATCCAGCAGAGCGCCAACAATCGAGTGCGGCCGGCGCGATCCAGCGGCCGGAACGACAATTTAGCGACCGCCGGAAGATAGACGCTCCACGGAAACAGCCATGCCAGATGGAAGAGCCAGAACCAGAGCCGGGGAACGGTGTTGTAGTCGCGGGGATAGCGGAGATTCAGGAATCGCAGCAGTTGCTCGTTGATGAAGAAGAACCAGAGGAAGCCGTGATACTCTCCGCGGCCGCTGTGCATCGAGAGCGAGAAATACGGCGGGTTGCGCAGCGTCGCCAGAACATGCCAAGGGACGGCAATCAGCAAAATGACGAGCAGTCCGCTGAAGGGACGCAGCCGTTTCCAGGTGGTTTTCTTAACTAACTGGTTAGTTAAGAAAAGGTAGATCGCGCCGGCCGCAACCGGGAACAAAACTCCGATCAGGCTCTTGAGCAGCAACCCCGTTCCCAGGCTTGCCGCCATCAGGAAAGCCCACAATCGCGGATGAGTTTCAGCCTCGTCGGTCACGCGAAGCAGAGCCCACATCGCCAGCGTGATTGTGAAGGTGAGAATGACGTCAGGAATGAGAACTCGGGTGAAGATGTAGAGACCGACGCAGGTCGCCACACACAAGCCGGCATAGAAGCCGGCCTTCCTGCCGAAGGCCCACATCCCAAACGCCGCAGTCAGCAGGGAGAGCCCCACGCAGAACAGCGCGATAGGCAATCGCGCCGCCCAATCGCGGACGCCAAAGACCTTATAGGAGCAAGCCATCATCCAGTACACCAGCGGCGGCTTCTCGAGGTAGGCAACGCCGTCGAGCCGCGCCGTGACCCAGTCGCCCGTCGTCAGCATGGTGCGGGCGATCTGCGCCTGTACTGAATCCACATCGTCTTGCAGCGATGGAGGAGAGATGACCCCGGTGAAGTATACCGACCCCGCGATCAACAGCAGCGCTAGGTATACGCTCCAACTCCGGTAGTGGAGACCAACTGGCTCGCAATGGCGGGACGCGGCGGCCGGACGTTCCACTTTTTCATCCACAAGAACAGAATCATCAATCCCCATAAGTGATAGCCAATATTTACTCGCCTTTCCAGATGATCATGTAGATGGGCCTCCAGCACTTCAGGACAAAAGATTTCCGGATACTCCGCGCCGCCCGCGCGCAAGGTTTCTACCAGCAGCGTCCGCAGCGGCCCTCGCATCCAGTCATGCGCCGGGATATCGAAACCAAGCTTGGGCCTGTGCAAGATCGAATGCGGCAGCTTGTCTTTCATCAACTGCTGGAGTACCACTTTTTGCCGCGAGCCTGAAATCTTCAACGATGCCGGAAGCCGGTTGGCAAACTCGACGATGCGGTGGTCGAGAAATGGCGGCCGCACCTCCAGCGAGTGGGCCATGCTGATGCGGTCCGACTTCACCAGAATATCATCCGGCAGATAGTACTTCTGATCGAACCATAGGTAGGCATTCAGGTCGCTGCCGTTTCTGCCCAGTTGCCCGCGCAACTGCGCCAGAACGCCGTCGAGCGCCGGAGGAAGCTCGTCGGCCGCCAAGCGCTGCTTCTCGCGATCGGAAAATGTGCCATTCCAGAAGACATGGCCGCGGTCAGCCGACATCAAGCTCCCCGCCAGCAGTCGGTTGACTTTATATTCCAGGCCGATCTTCTCGTCGGAGACGGGCCATGCCTGCATCAGGCGCTGACCGAAGCGCAGCGTGCTTGACGGCAACCGGCGCAGGTTCGCAGCAATGCGGCTGGCGCGGTAGGTCAGGTATCCGCCAAACAATTCGTCGGCGCCTTCACCGCTGAGCGCGACCTCGGTGCGCGTCCGGCTCAACTTGGCCAGGAACCACAGTGGCAGTGCGCCCGCGTCCGCGCTTGGCTCATCGGAGTAATAGGCGAACTCCCGGATCGCGCCTTCCAGGTCTTGCTCCGGACTTAAATCCAACTCTTCGTGCTGAGTATCGTACTTCTCCACCATCTTCCGGATGTAACTGCTCTCGTCAAAACTGCGTCCGCGGAATGAGATGGAGAATGTTTTCACCTGCGACGAAGACGCCCGAGAAGCGTAATGCAGGATGGTCGAGGAATCCAGGCCACCGCTGAGCCAGACGCTGAGCGGTACGTCAGAAATCAAGTGCTCCCGCACCGACTGTTGCAGCAGCGAATCCAGTTCCTCGCAAGCCGAATCGAGCGTGTACTTCTCGGCGTGGGGCGAAGGCAAAGCCCAGTAGGTCTCCGAGCGCGTCGCCCCGTTGCGCCACTCTACCCAGGTGCCGGGCATCACCTTGAAGATTCCCTCAATCATCGTCCACGGCGCGGGAATGTAGTTCAGCGCCAGGTAGCAGTCCAAAGCCTGAAGGCTGAGGTTGCGCTCAATCTCGGGATGAATCAGGATCGCCTTCAGCTCGGAGCCGAAGTAAAGCTCTTCGCCTTCGCGGGCAATGTAGAGCGGCTTGATGCCGACGCGATCGCGGGCCAGCACCAGCCGCTTGGCGGAGTTGGTCCACAGCGCGATGGCGAACATGCCACGCAGCTTCTGAAAGCAGGCGGTATCCCACTGAAGGAAGGCGTGGAGAACGGTTTCCGTGTCGCAGTGGCTGTGAAAGCTGTGGCCCAGCTTCTCCAGTTCAGCGCGGATTTCAAGGTGGTTATAGATCTCGCCGTTGAAGACGATGGTGGTGTCGCCGTCGTCGGAGCGAATGGGCTGGTCGCCGGACTCCAGGTCGAGGATCTTCAGGCGGGTTGCGCCGAGAGAGCAGGTAGCGGATTCGTAGACACCTTGCTGGTCCGGTCCGCGATGGACCAGTGTCGCCGTAGCCGCTGCAATCCGCTCCGGCCGCGGCAATCCGTCTTTATGGGTGAAACCAACTATCCCGCACACGATGTTTTGGCCTGGGACCTCCGAAGTGCCTGGTAACTAAACTAACATAGTGGGCTGGTCGGAACAGACGACGAGCGGGTGGTGGATCGGTAGTGTTCCTAAACTTGCATGCTAAGCGTTAGAGGCTTTTTGGTGAACAGACAACAACTGAGCGGCAAGCAGTTGAGACATCAGGGCTTCCATCGCGGATACATCCGTATTTCCTTGCCTTAGGGCCTCGTCAGCGGCCGCAAGCGCATCGTAATAGGGCGCACGGTCGTTTTCGATCTGTTGAGCAATCGTGTTGACGCCGGGAAGATTGAATCCCATTCGCACGTTCAGTAACAGATAGGACGCCCCTCGGGATGTTCTGCCGTTTCCACCGGCGAACGGATGTATCCAGTTGACCCTCCACATCGCGTATGCAGCGAGCTGCAGCCCCGATAATCGGCCAAAGTTGTCATTGATGTACTTGCACATATCGTCAACAAGTTGGGGAACGTCGGCAAATGGAGGCGGTTGGTGCAGGGCATTTTCTATGTAAACATCATACGTTCGGAACTGACCCGCGCACGTATAAATATCTTGAATGACGAGCCGATGCAGGTCGCGCAAAATTTCAGGCGTAAAAACGAAACCTTGATTTTTCGAAGAATCGACCATCTTTTCGATGGCGCTAAACTGCAAAAGGCCGTTCCTCGCTTCGAGGGCGGCCTTTTGTTGGCGATTATCAAATAGCTCGTAAGGCTGACGCGGCATCGTGCGTTATCGTTTCTTAAGTTCCTCCGCAGCCTTCCTCACGGTATCCCAGGTAATGTCATCGTTCTCGGTTCGTGTATTTCCGTAAGCGAAGCTGAGCTTTTGCTGCTCCCTTTCATCCTCCGTCATGCGGTGTCCCCGAGCCATCTCGATTAGGCGATTCAGTTCCTCAGACATTTGAGTGGCTCCCCCTTAGCAATCTTACTGCGGTTCGGTATTGTGCCACAGTCAATATGATTATGCTGCTTTATTTTGACGTTGTACGGCATTTGTCGTTACCGAACGGTTACTGCGTCCCGCTTCAGGAAAGTAGCAACGTGGCTGGTGGAGATGTGGCGCGGGCGTTCATGGGGTATCTTGACTATAGTTTTTATCATCTGGGCGAAGTCGGCCCATCCAGTTTAGGACACTACGGGAAGCATCAGCTGGCCCGCCACTTCGTGTACCATGACTACGATGCGCCCTGCTCCCTCGGGCTGATCGATCGCGCGAATGCACACTCGTCTCCATCTCAAAACTTACCTGCTCATTGGGATCATGGTCATCGCCGGCCCCATCGGTAACCTGTTGATTGCCAAGGCCATGAAGCAGACTGGCCCCATAAAATACTGGCCACCGTCTGACTTGCTGCATGTCTTTCTGAAGGTGTTTGGCGGACTCACCATCTGGGCCGGCATTGCCTGCCTGATCGCGTTTATCGTTTCCTTCATGCTGGCGCTGTCGCTCGCCGACTACAGCTATGTCCAGCCCGCTGCCGCGTTCAGCTATGTCATGATCGCGCTGCTCGGTGTCTTCGTGTTGGGCGAAACGGTGTCGCCGCTGCACTGGGCCGGCATTGCGGTCATCTGCCTGGGCGTT
>CAVXMZ010000002.1:107500-469147 GCA_963763145.1 uncultured Acidobacteriaceae bacterium
AATACTAGCTTCTGACCGATAGTGAACCAGTACCGTGAGGGAAAGGTGAAAAGAACCCCAGCGAGGGGAGTGAAATAGTACCTGAAACCGTGTGCCTACAAGCAGTGGGAGGGCTATGCCCGCAAGGGAATGCCTGACCGCGTGCCTATTGCATAATGAGCCGGCTAGTTATTCTTGTCAGCAAGGTTAAGCGAAAGCGAGCCGTAGCGAAAGCGAGTCCTAATAGGGCGTTCAGTTGGCAGGAATAGACGCGAAGCGGGATGATCTACCCTTGGCCAGGTTGAACGTGGGGTAACACCCACTGGAGGACCGAACCGGTGTTTGTTGAAAAAAGCTCGGATGAGCTGAGGGTAGGGGTGAAAGGCTAATCAAATTCCGTGATAGCTCGTTCTCTCCGAAATAGCTTTAGGGCTAGCCTCGTGTGATTTGCAGCGGTGGTAGAGATCTGGATGGACTATGGGGCTTTCCAGCTTACAGAATCCAACCAAACTACGAATGCCGTGGACAACCAGCACGGGAGTCAGACAGCGGGGGCTAAGCTTCGTTGTCGAGAGGGAAACAGCCCAGATCGCCTGCTAAGGTCCCCAAGTCTCAGTTAAGTGGGAAAGGATGTCGGAACGCCCAGACAGCCAGGAGGTTGGCTTAGAAGCAGCCATCCTTTAAAGAAAGCGTAATAGCTCACTGGTCAAGCGGTCCGGTGCCGACAATTCAACGGGGCTTAAACTGAGCACCGAAGCAGCGGATGCATGGCGTCAAGCCATGCGTGGTAGGAGAGCATTCTCAACGGATTGAAGCGGGATCGTAAGGACCCGTCGACAGTCGAGAAGAGACCCTGCCGGCATAAGTAGCGATAACGGAGGTGAGAACCCTCCGCGCCGAAAGTCTAAGGTTTCCTGAGGAAGGTTAATCCGCTCAGGGTTAGTCGGTCCCTAAGGCGAGGCCGAAAGGCGTAGTCGATGGACATCCGGTTAATATTCCGGAACTCCCTTTGATTCGTTATTACGATGGGGTGACGCAGAAGGATACGTGCAGCCTGTTATGGCTATCAGGTTCGATGCGTGTAAGCCGGTTTCTCCAGGCAAATCCGGAGAGACATTAACGGTGAGACGCAAAGGAGTAGTCCGTATGGACGAAACGCACCGATTCCACACTGCCAAGAAAAACCTCTAAGGAGAAATGAAGGGAACCGTACCTCAAACCGACACAGGTAGACGAGGAGAATATCCAAAGGCGCTCGAGAGAACGCTCGTTCAGGAACTCGGCAAATTGACCCCGTAACTTCGGGAGAAGGGGTGCCCCGGTAGCGTGCAAGCGCGAGGGGGCCGCAGTGAAGCGCGCACGGCGACTGTTTAACAAAAACACAGGTCTCTGCAAAGTCGAAAACGACGTATAGGGGCTGACGCCTGCCCGGTGCCGGAAGGTTAAAGGGAGCGGTCAACCGCAAGGTGAAGCTGCGAACTGAAGCCCCGGTGAACGGCGGCCGTAACTATAACGGTCCTAAGGTAGCGAAATTCCTTGTCGGGTAAGTTCCGACCTGCACGAATGGCGTAACGATCGTGCGACTGTCTTAACGAGCGACTCGGCGAACTTGTAGTACCGGTGAAGATGCCGGTTACCCGCATCTAGACGGAAAGACCCCGTGCACCTTTACTATACCTTCACTATGAACTATGGCACTTGCTGCGCAGGATAGGTGGGAGGCTTTGATTTCAGGCTCTCGGGCTTGGAGGAGCCAACGGTGAGATACCACCCTGCGAGTTCTGTGGTTCTAACCTACTCCCGTAATCCGGGAGAGGGACATAGTGAGGCGGGTAGTTTGACTGGGGCGGTCGCCTCCTAAATTGTAACGGAGGCGCGCGAAGCTACACTCAGGCTGTTTGGAAATCAGCCGTCGAGTGCAAAGGCATAAGTGTGGTTGACTGCGAGTCCTACAAGACGAGCAGGTGCGAAAGCAGGCCTTAGTGATCCGGTGGTTCTGTATGGAAGGGCCATCGCTCAACGGATAAAAGGTACGCCGGGGATAACAGGCTGATCGGAGCCAAGAGTTCATATCGACGCTCCGGTTTGGCACCTCGATGTCGGCTCATCGCATCCTGGAGCTGTAGAAGGTTCCAAGGGTTAGGCTGTTCGCCTATTAAAGCGGTACGTGAGCTGGGTTCAGAACGTCGCGAGACAGTTCGGTCCCTATCTGATGTGGGCGTAGGAGATTTGCGAGGACCTGTCCTTAGTACGAGAGGACCGGGATGGACGAACCTCTTGTGTTCCAGCTGTCATGCCAATGGCACGGCTGGGTAGCGAAGTTCGGTTGTGATAAACGCTGAATGCATATAAGCGTGAAGCACTCCTCAAGATGAGATCTCCCAACCCAAAAGGGTAAAGAAGGGCACATGAAGACCACGTGTTTGATAGGCTGGATGTGAAAGTGCAGTAATGCATGAAGCTTACCAGTACTAATCGCCCGTTCGGCTTGACCATAAAATTTACTTGGCTACACGTGTTACCCCATCTCGCGCAGAAACTGGTGCGCTATGGGAAACCCCGTGCACTCCGGAGAACTAGCCAGAGTGCGGAGCTCGACGGAGCTCCAGCCTTAAATTTTCAGTACTCGCTTTGTAAATCCTGATGCTATTCAGTTGTGAGAGATCGCCCGCGCGTGGGTGGTTGGTGGAGCAGACCTTCGGGTCGCCGCTCCAGCAGCCAGGTGGAAGAGCAGGCCTTTAGGCCTGCGTCAACCGCAACCCACTATCGGGGCTTTAGCCCCGGCGAAAGCGGAGAGTTCTTTACAAGATTGGCGCTCGAGGTCCTGCGTGCAACCCACGCCTGGGACCGAGCTGCGGAAATCATCCCGCACGCGCCTGCGAAGCCGGTGATCTTACCGCGGGGGAAACACCCGTTCCCATCCCGAACACGGAAGTTAAGCCCCGCAGGGCCGATTGTACTGCACGCGAAAGTGTGTGGGAGAGTAGGTCGTCGCCGACATAAATAACGGCTCCATGTGAACAACATGGAGCCGTTTCCTTTTCCGCGGATGGATTGCAAAGATGTCCTTGAGGGTGCTACAAACGAAGCGATGAACAAAGCGATCGTGACGTACGCCAGCCGCGAAGAAATGAAGACCGCGGAATTGCGCGAATGGCGCGCCCTGGCTCCGCATGAGCGTCTGCGCGCGGTCGCGGAGATTACCCTTGCAGCCTACCGCATGAAGGAACCCACGCAAGATGTTCGACGAATTCAAAGAACTCTTGTCCATCTTCAACGCCCGAAAAGTTAGATATCTGGTGGTCGGCGGCTACGCTGTCTCGCTGCACGCCCAACCCAGGTCGACGCAGGACGTCGATTATCCTGATTGCATCCGACGTGGAAAACGCGCGCGCGGTTTATGAGGCGTTGCAGGAGTTCGGTGTGCCGTTGGAAGGACTCGCCCCTGCCGATTTCGCCGAACGAAATAAGTTCTTTCGCATGGGACGGGCACCTGCCGCCGTGGACATACTGCCGGAGATCGACGGCATTAATTTCGAGGATGCATGGCCGAATCGGATCGAAATCTTGATTGACCCGCACAGCGGGCTCAAGGCGCTTTTCATTTCAAGCGAAGATTTGATTGTCAACAAGCTGGCCGCCGGCCGGCCGCAAGACCTGGCCGACTGGCGGCCCTCCGCCAGGCGGCGAAGGCCAAGGACTGAACCCGTCGTCGATTTGTACCGCACGCTGAGTGTGTGGGAGAGTAGGTCGTCGCCGACATAAACAAAGGCTCCATGTGAATAACGTGGAGCCTTTTCCGTTTTGAGCCTATCGCCGCGCTGAATTGCTGGACTATCTTTGCAAGGATGGACAGGTACGTCGCGTCTATCCCTTCGACCACGTCCACGCGATGATGCGCCAGCCGGCGCCACCTTTTCGCAGGACGACTGTGAAGGTTGAGCCGGACTCGTTCACCATCTTGCCGTGTTCCTTGTAGGTATAGCTCGCGGGTACGACCACATAAGCAACGTCCCCGGTGATATCCACGTGCCGGGGCTTGCCCAGGGTGACGACGCCGTTGCTCATGCCATCTTTTTTCACTTCAGCATCGAAGTCTTTGGCCCACGCCGCGCAGGCTCCAGTGCCTTGCCACTGGTGGGGCGCGAAGTCGTCGACGATGGAGGTTTGATCAGCGCATGCCGCCAGCGCCGACGCCATGTCGCCCTTATTAAAGCCGTCAACGAATTGATTGACGGGCGCCATCACATCTGTCTTTTCCGATGCCGAAGCCGCTGACGTTGCCAGAACGACCACAGCGAGTGCGATCAAAATCTTGCGCATTGCCTCTTGCTCCTTTGGGATTGTTGGTGCGACGCAGAGAGTGCCCACCCTTATCCGCGACTACTGCGGACAGGGCGGGGATTGTTGGAAATTGCGCTGCTTGCTTTGCTACTTGGCCGCAGCCGCGCCAGCGAGGGTATAGTCCCCGGTGCACTTGTAGTCCACACCTTCATCGCTTGTCGGGGTTAGAGTGCAGCCGCCCGTGCTCTTAATACCCTTCATCTTCCCCGTGCCGCCCGTGGCCTGGTACTTGTTCGTCTCGGTCAGGAGCGCGCCGCCCTTCATGGTCCCCGTGCTTTGATAGTTGTAGTAAATCTTGTCGCCGCTATCGAAGGTGACGGTATAGACTCCCCAGTTCTTCATGTGGTTAGCCGTCATGTCGATGTGCTCGGAGTAGGCGCCCTCTTTGGCCGCGGCCCCGCCGACAGATCCTGTAACGGTGCACTTGCCCTGGGCCAGCGCGAAGACATGGCCTTGCTGGTCGCCAGCCGGGATGCTTTGCTGGACGTCAGGCTTGCCGCACTTGCCGGACATCGTAGCTTTGGTTTGCGCGGAGGCCATCGCAGCCGCCAAGGTAATCATTACGCAGATACACATGGGTCTACAGTTCATTCGCAAAACCTCCTTGTAGTTGAGTAGGCCGAATTGTACGCTCGTGCGCCCAGTTCACAAACGGTGAAACAACTTTGAGCCGCGTGCGGGCATGCCGCGTCAGTCCGGGCAATCCAATCCACCACGGCCGCACCCGCGTTCTGGTGATCGAGGGAGTAGCTGAAGAACACGACGCCGAAAATCGCGCCGAAAATCCACAAACGAGATTTGAACTCGAAGGCGCTGGCTGCCAGCATCGTGCCACCTGCCGCTGGATGCTCATGAGGCGCGAAGACCATACGCCACCTCTTAAGTTACGTTTTCAGCAAAGCCATGCGGTATTGCGCGCCTGCACTTTCGAACAGGGCAGAACAGCCTTTGCCCCCTGTCCTGAATTGCGGCCACAGGCCAGTAGCCGTAAGTAGAGCGACGTTCTACTGTGGAATTCACAGCCATGGGTAAGCTAACTCGGAGCACCGCCGGTGGGTGGCGCTGCGAGAGTAAAGTTCAGTTACCAGTTTTCTGGTAGCTGACGTAGGGCTGGCGGGCTTAAAAGGGGGAGCTCGCCGGCCCTGTTGTATTAGACGAGTGGCGCTGAATCGCCCAGCACTAAAATCTCAGTCTTCGAGAACGGGGCCCTGCCAACCAAAATAATTATGTCCAGTAATCGCTCGATGCGTATATAGTGTTGGGCTGTTTGGGACTAAGAACCAAAATTCTGGCCAACGTGTATAGTCCGGCCAGATGGCAGAGGAGAATGTTTATGCGACGACTGAGAGCGACACTGGCCTGCGTTCTTCTGTTGCTGCTGGCCTTTGGGCTGGCAAGCACGCTGGGGGCGCAATCGCTCAATCCTCAACCGTTAGGTCAGAAGGCTCCCGGCTACTGGGATGATCCACTGAACTGGAAGCAGCAGTTTGTACCGGACTCGCGGCCCTTCTGGGATAATTCAAAGAATTGGACGACGACCTACGGGCCGGCCTATCGCGATACGATCCAGTCGCCTTCGGAAATGTTGGCATGCTCGACGCAGTTCGCGCTCTGTTTTCATTCGGGCGCTGAGCCCTATCCCTGCACACTTTCTCCCGACGGCCAATCCGCCAACTGCCTGTGCACGGTTGCTACCAGCACCAACTACACGCTGCTCACTGCGATTCTGAACCGCTCGGTCTACAACGCGACCGCCAGTGCCTGCGCCCCTGACGGTGCCGGATGCACGCAAGTCGGCAAGGCGCCGGTTTGCGGATATCTCAACGGCGGAACGCTCATTCCCGGTGCAGACGTAATCTCCACGTTCGATACCGGGTCCCGCCTGGACATCCTGAAGATCCTCGCGCAAGGCAAGCCGTTCGCGACCGTGTGTCAGAAGGCGCCTTACGCTGCCTGTATGACCGCGCCCTGCACGCTTAGCGCAGACGGTTCCACCGCCACCTGCAAGTGTCCCGTGTTCTATGGCACCTTCCAGCTGGCAGGACAGAACCAGCAGTGCTCCCTGGGCGGCGATCTGGTGCCGTCAGCCTCCTACGTTCCGACGTTGGATAACCAGCCGAACCAGTAAATGACTGGCTGCGGAACAGTGTTGAAAACGGGAAACGCCCTTCTGCCCAGAGCGCAGCGGAGCCCGCTCCAGCATCGCGGCCCGGTTCTTATTGGTAACGCAGACTCTCGATAGGGTCGAAGTGCGCAGCGCGCGCAGCCGGGGCCGTTCCGAACAAGACTCCAACCAGGCTGGAGACCAGCACCGCAATGATCACCGACCACCCCGAGATGGGAACGCGATAGTTGGTGATGAAGCGGACGGACAGCGGCAACGCCAGGCCCAGAACTATTCCAACGATGCCTCCGGCCAGCGAGATCAAGATCGCTTCCACCATAAACTGCGCACGTATCTCGGAATTAGTCGCGCCTACCGCCTTGCGCACGCCGATCTCGCGGATACGGGCATTCACCGTGGCCAGCATGATGTTCATGATGCCGACGCCGCTCACAATCAAAGTGAGCACTGAGATCAACAGCAGCACTTCGGTCAGCGTATCCGCAGTCTTGGCGGCTACTTGCAGCAGTTGGGTCAAATTGTCGACCCGGTAACCCGACTCGGCACGATGCCGTGACTGCAACACGTCATGGATCTCCTGCGTGGCGCGAGGTACCTCGGCGGAGTCAGACACCGAAAAGAAAAGCTGCTTCACCTCGTCGCTGTTGGTGAAGTAGCGCGCCACGGTGTAGGGGATCAAGATCGTGTCGTCGGAGATTTCTGACTGGCCGAAGGTATCCACGCGCTCACGAAAGGTCCCAATCACGGTGAAAGGCAGTCCGTTGAGCTTGATCTCCTGTCCTACCGCTGAGTCTGCCGGACCAAGTGCATCGGCCAGCTTCTGAGTTATGACCGCGACTTTGTTGCGTGCCGATGTGTCACCGTCGTCGAAGAACCGCCCCGAAAGGACCTGCAAATTGCGCACATTTAGATACTGGCGCGAGACCCCGAGCGCGATGACCTCGCGCTCTTTACCACCGGGCACGGCGATACGGTCATGAAACTCGATCATAGGCGAAGCATTACTGATGCCGGGGACCTGCTGGCGTACTGCATTCAAATCGTCGAGAGTGAGGAAGTCGCTGGAGGCGTCGCGGCCATAGATGCCGCCGCCCGCGTATTCGGCGATCATCATGTTGGAGCCGATGTTTTGAATTTGCTGCAACAGATATTGCTTGCCGGTAAGGCCGATGGTGACCACCAGAATAAGAGACGCCGTTCCAATCACCATCCCCAGTGAAGTCAGGATGAACCGCATCTTACCGATACGAAAGGTTTGGAACGCGACGCTTAAGGTGTCGCCGAAGACGAACTGGGGATACCGTCGCCCGTTGTTGCCCTTGGCTGCCATGCCTAGGTTTTAGACTACTCGTGTGGGAATGCGGCTGCAATTCGTCGTCATTCCAGGAGATGTTGTCCGGCAAGGAACTCGCTGGCCACCGCGGCAGCGTCTTGCTTCTCTCCGTCGACAGCGTAATTCATCGCTCGCATGTCATCGGCGGTGATACGGCCGGCGAGGCGGGCGAATGCATCCTGCGCCTGTGGACACTTCCGGAAAAGGGCGGGCAGCACGATCGGTACTGCGTCGTAAGGAGGAAAGTAGTGCTTGTCGTCCTCGAGCACGACCAAGGCGAGCGCAGCAATGAGGCCATCCGTATTGTTGCCGGCAACCACGTCGACTGACCGGTTCTGGAGCGCGCGATAGAGAAGCCCTAGATCCATCACACGTGGAGCTTCGGCAAAGTGTAAGTCATATGTTCTAACCAGGCCTTGATAGCCATCCTGCCGTTCGAGAAATTCGTAACCCACTCCCAGCCTCATATGCCGAGCCACGCCCGCTAGTTGCGACAGCGTCTTCACTCCCAATCGCCGCGCGTCCTCGCCGCGCATCACCATCGCGAAGCTGTTGTTGAATCCCAGCGGCGGCATTACATCCAGGTTGAAGCGGCGCTGGTATTCCCGCTTCACGCGCTGGTAGACACCGGCCGGGTCGCCGGCAAACCGTTCCTTCAGGATCGCGGCCAGCGCCGTGCCCGTGTACTCGACGTAGGCGTCGATTCGTCCCGAGAGTATTGCCTGCTGGCAGATGTAGGTTCCGGCCAGATAGAAGCGGCCGTCGACCGGCATATGGCAAACACTGTGGAGATACTGCGTCAGCAACTCGCCGAGGATGAGCTGTTCGGTGAAGTTCTTGGAGCCGACGGTCAGCTCGGCCGCATGGGACAAACACCCGCTGCAAGCCGTCAGGGCCAATGCGGAAAGGAACGTGCGCCGGTTCATCGTCAGCTTCGGTGCCTTACCAGCAGCCTCTCGACGCCGCTGAGCAGCCCGTCTGCGGCCAGTGCGATCAGGGCCGCGGGAATCGCGCCCGCCAGGATGACGCCGTTATCAACCATGGCGATACCGCGAAAGATAAACTCGCCGAGTCCGCCTGCGCCGATGGCGGCAGCGATCGTAGCGACGCCAATCGTAATCACCGCGGCAACCCGAATTCCGGCAAGCATGACCGGCAGCGCCAGCGGCAATTCGACATGCCACAGAAGTTGCCCGGATGTGAGTCCCATGGCGATCGCCGCCTCCCGCACCGGCGGACTGATGCCGGCGATGCCGACGTACGTGTTACGCACGATGGGCAGCAGCGCGTAAAGCGCGAGGGCCACGATCGCCAGGCGGTCAGCCCGCGCGCCCAGCCACGGCAGAGGCAGCAGCAGTCCGAATAGAGCCAGGCTGGGTATGGTTTGAATGACGTTTGTGCTGCCCAGCACTACTGTCTTCCACTTTGGCCGGCGAGTTAGAAGAATTCCAAGCGGCACGCCGATCGCAATCGCCAGCAACATCGAGATGCCGACCAGCCACAAGTGTTCCGCGGTCAGCGTGGCGACTTCGCGTTTATGGGTGAAGATGAAGTTCACAGATCGCGTCCGGCTCTTTCGCTGGATATTAGACTCATCTCACAAGCCCCTCTGGGTTGTGTCAGGGCACGACTTTCAGTCGTGCCGAACGGGGCATAGCAAGAACTGGGCTTCAGCCCCTGCCAGGATTTTCCTCAGGTCAACTCTGAAACATCTGCTGGCGCGCACGAAACACGTCCACATACGCCTTCACCGAGGGATCCACCGTCTCCAGAAATTCTTTCGGGCTATACACTCCGCGTAACCTGCCCTCTTCCATCAGCCCAATCCGGTTGCCGAGCAGCAGGGCTTCGCCCACATCGTGAGTCACAAAGACAATCGTCTTGCCCAACTTCTTTTGCAGCTTCTGGAACTCGATTTGGATCTCCGCCCGGGTGATGGGATCGAGTGCGCCGAAGGGCTCGTCCATCAGCAAAATGGGCGGCTCGGCTGCCAGCGCTCGTGCCAGTCCAACGCGTTGCCGCTGTCCGCCGGAAAGTTCGTCGGGATATCGGCCGGCGAACTCGCCCAGCGGCAGTCCCACCAAGGCCAGTACCTCTTCCACGCGGGAAGCGATCCGGCGCTGTTCCCACTTCTCAAGCTTGGGGACCAGGGCTACGTTTTCGAAGACGGTGTAGTGGGGAAAGAGGCCGACATCCTGGATGGCATAGCCGATGCGACGCCGCAACTGCACTGTGTCCCACTGGTCGACAGCGGTTCCCTCAACCCGAACCTCGCCCGAGGTTGCGGTAAGCAGACGATTGATCAATTTCAGCGAAGTTGTCTTCCCTGATCCGCTGCGGCCCACCAGCATAAACGTCTCGCCTGTATGCACAGCGAGGTCCAGGCTCGACAGCAGGCTCTTTCCCTGAGGCAGGCGAAAACCGACACCGGCAAATTGGATGGCATGGCTGGAGTCGTTGGGCATCGGCAGGGACCGCGAAAATGCCGCTCCAGCCTATCAGAGTTGTTTGTTCTTTGTGGAATCGCAAGGCGAGACCGCGAATGGGAGTGCATAAACACAAATGCCGAGGCATCTTCCTGCCCCGGCACCTGCGCTCATCTTTGAATGTGTGCTACTGCTCTAGACTAGAGATTAGTAGCGTCCCCAACCACCACCGCCGCCGCCACCGCCGCCGCGTCCACCGCGTCCGCCGCCGCGCCCACCACCGCCGCCGCCATCGCGCCGCGGCCGGTCCGTTTTGGGCCGCGCTTCATTCACGGTCAGGTTGCGCCCGCTGAGGTTGGTGCCATTGAGGGCTTCCATAGCTTTGCCGGCCGAGTCGTCGTCCGACATTTCGACAAACGCGAAGCCGCGCGACTGTCCGGTGTCGCGATCAGTCACAATGCTGACCCTATCGACCGGGCCATACGCCTCAAACATCGCGCGAACCTGGTCCTCGGTCGCATCAAAGCTTAGGTTCCCCACGTAGATGTTCTTCATTGGTTCCTCGCTTTCAGAGTAGGCCGCTTGCCGGCCGATCCTTTGGCAGCCCTACGCGGCATGAATTGGGGGTTTACGACCAAAGACTCGTTCGCCTTCTCATCGTCGCAAATAGCAGAGGGCAGCATTCCGCCACCCTCGCTTCGTGCTTCGTGTTTACAGAACCTGTACGTTCTCAGCCTGCCAACCCTTGGCGCCACGCTTCACGTCGAAGCTCACAGCCTGACCTTCCTGTAGCGAACGGAAGCCGTTCGACTGAATGGCCGAGAAATGGACGAAAACATCTTCGCCGTTCTGACGTGAAATAAACCCAAAGCCTTTGGCATCGTTAAACCACTTTACTGTTCCTTGTTCCATTTGTTTCTTGATTTTCCTTAGTGTTGATGTTGCGTTGGTGAATCGGAAGGTTCCAGGCAGGAATCGCTCGAGACAGGGAGGGATGGCTGCTAAACGCGCCGTTCGAACACACGCAGCCCTAGTATACAACAAATTGCTTGGATCGGTAGATAGAAAGCAATTCGAGGCATGGTCTGACGCCAGACAGTCCGATCGAAACCCATAGGCCCAACCTACAAACTGCCAGGTTGAATCCTACTAACAGCGCGCAGGATCGCCCGCTGGAAAAGCGCTGTTGGCGCTAACTCTGAAGCAGGCATTCTACTTCGCTCTTGCCTGATCTGGCATGTGGGTCGCGCTTTCAGTGTGAACAAAGGCTGCGGTTTCCTTCAGAATCTGCGACACCAGGTCCGGTGACGCCGCCTCGCAATAGATTCGCAGCAGCGGCTCGGTTCCGGAAGCACGAACCAGAACCCAGGCCTCGGCGCCATTACCGTAGGTAGGCGCATCCAGAAAGAACTTCACTCCATCCAACGTTTCAACCTTCTGTACGCCGTAACTACCTATCGTGCTTGGTCGGGCTTGGACGCGCCGCATGGCTTCATCCTTAACGTCGTTGCTGAGGTGAAGGTCAATGCGGCCGTAATGATGCTCGCCGTACTCCTTCTGGAGATCGCGCACCAGTTGTCCCAGCGGCTTCTCTTCTTCCGCCATGATGTTGGCCAGCAACAGCGAATTCAAAAGCCCATCGCGCTCCGGCAGATGACGGCGAATGCCGATGCCGCCCGACTCCTCGCCTCCGATCAGGATGTCGCGTTCCAGCATGAGATCGCAGATGTACTTGAAGCCGATGCCACACTCGTGCAGCCTGCGCCCGTACTTCTTGGCGATGCGGTCCAGCATGCGTGTGGTGTTGAACGCCCGCACAATCTCGCCCGGCCATTTCTTGCGTTTCAACAGCCATTCCAGGATCACGCAAAAAATCTTGTGCGCATCCACGAAGCTGCCATCTTCCGCGACCGCGCCCAAACGGTCCGCGTCGCCGTCCGTCGCCATCCCAGCCTGGCAATGCGCATGAACTACTGTCTGCTGGAGCATCGCGATGTGCGGCTCGATGGGCTCAGGGTTGATGCCTGGGAACAGCGGGTTGAGTTCGCCACGAATCTCGAAGTGATGGATGCCGCTTTCGGTAAAGATGCCTTTCAGCACGCCGCGTCCGGCGCCGTACATCACGTCGATGGCGAACTTGAAGCCGGCTTTCTCAATCAGCTTCAGATCGACAAAGTTCTTGATGGCCGCAATGTACGGCGTCTTGAAATCGGTGACGGTAACGCTGCCGCCGGGACGCTCAAGACGAGTCGAGTCAAGTTCGCCCTCAATTGCCTTCATGATGGCCGGCGTGCCTGAGCCGCCGTAGCCGGCCTTGTACTTCACGCCGTTCCAGTTAAACGGGTTATGGCTGGAGGTAATCATGACGCCGCCCGCCGCGCCCAGGTTCTTCACCGCGTAGGAGAGCGCCGGAGTGGGCGTGTAGTCGTTGGAAAGTCGCACCGCGATGCCCGCCGCCGCGAGAACCTCGGAGATGATCTCCGCCGCCCGCGGGGAAGCGAAGCGTGTGTCGTAGCCGACGACCAGACCCTTGCTCGCATCCTCATGTTGGTGGACGTAATGCGCCATCGCGTTGCCGACGCGGCGCACGTTGTCGAAGGTAAAGTCGTCGGCAATGACGCCACGCCATCCATCGGTGCCAAATTTGATCTGGGTTGCCATCGATGTCTTTGAAGGGGCGCGGTCAGTCGCGCCACCGCAGTCCTTTCCAACTTCGCGTCAGAGCACGAACCAACATGATTTGGCTGGTTGCTAGTTGCTAGTTGCTGTCTTTACACCAGCCGCTTCAGTTTCTTCTCGTCCAGGTACTTCACCACTTTGCCGACGTCCTGCGCGTGCTCGCGGGTGGTAATCAGCAGAGCGTCGTCGGTCTCCACCACCACCAGGCCCTTCACACCAACCACAGCAACGAACTTGTCCGCCCGACAGTGGATGAAGTTTCCTTCTGCATTCAGGGTGAAGGACTGCTCGGCTGCGATGACATTGGTGCTGTCTTTGCCACCGGCATTGCGATGCTCGTACAGCGCCGTCCACGAGCCCAGATCGTTCCATCCAAAGCCGGCTGGGATGCAGTAGATGCCCGACTTGCTTTCACCCTTTGCCGAGCGCGGTTCGAGTACCGCGAAGTCCACGCTGATGTTTTCGCACTTCGGATACAGCTTGGCGAAGGTCTTGTCGAACTTGCGTGTGCCATAGGCTGCCGCAATCTCTTCAAGCAGCGGGGCTGTTTTCGGCAGATGTTCGCGCAAAGCGTCGGCCAGCGTCCGCGCTCCCCAGACAAACATGCCGCTGTTCCAGAAGAAGTTGCCGGCCTTCACGAACTCCTCAGCCACCTTGGCCGTCGGCTTTTCGGTGAAGCGCCGTACTTGCAACACGCCTTTCTGCGACTCGCTGCCAACTTCGATGTAGCCGTAGCCGGTTTCGGCGCGGGTCGGCTTAATGCCGATGACGACGATGTTCGCCCCTTTCGCGGCGATCTCGGCTGCACGCCGGATGTCGTCGCGGAAACGCTTTTCATCGCCGATCACGTGATCGGACGGGAACATGCCGATCACCGCGCCGGGATCGCGCTTCTCCAGCAGGAAGGCCGCCAGTCCGATTGCGGGCGCGGTGTTTCGCCCCACAGGTTCGGCGATGATCTGCTGCTTGTTCAGCTTCTTGAGCTGGCGCACAATCGGAACGCGCAGGTCGTCATTGGTGATGACCCAGAAGCGCTTTGCCTTGGCCAGCGGCAGTAGGCGCTCAACCGTCTCCTGGATCATGCTTTTCTTGCTGTTCAGCGGGAGCAGTTGCTTGGCCATGCGCTTGCGGCTCAAAGGCCAAAAGCGCGTGCCGCGACCGCCCGCGAGGATGACTGGATAGAAGTTGAAGCTCTTTGAGTTGGCCAAGGTTTTGAAGGGGCGCAGCTTCATCTGCGCCGTCTACACACTTTCATTTTGTCATCCCGAGCGGAGCGAAGCGGAGTCGAGGGATCTGCGGTTTCCCCGGGCAGGATGACATATCAAAAGTATCACGGCGCGCTGACCGATTGTGGCAACTCGGTCTCCGGCTCCGCGACTGCTCCGCTGGGCAGCGACATTCGCATCACATCCAGTTCCCATTGCGGCCGCACCGTGTATTCGCCAACGCTCGCCGGAACCACGACGGCATCGCCGGTGGCGAAGCTGATCGGTTCCATGCCTTGCGATTCTACGATTCCGGCGCCACTCACCGCGACCACAATGTGAGGCGAATCGCGCGACACCTTCGAGTGCAAGGCCTCACGCAACTGCATCTTTTCGACCTGAAAGAACGGCGAGCGTACCAGAACGTTTGAATCGGCGCCGGCTAAAGCCGGCTTGACAGAACATTTCCCGGCGTTGACGCGGACCTGAAGGTCCGCGCTACCCACAACCTTGCCGGCATTGGTGTGCAGCTTGGTCGCCGCCAATCCTTCGGCGATGTGCAGTTCGCGCGGCCGGCCATAATCGTAAAGACGATAAGTAATGTCCGAGGTCTGCTGCGTCTCTACCAGCACCATGCCGCCGCCGATGGTGTGCACCGTTCCGGCAGCCACGTAGAGCATGTCGCCGGCGAAGACATCGACCCAGTTCAGCAACTTCTCCGCGCGAGTGTCCTCGATCGCCTGCTCGAATTCGGCGAGCGTTACTCCTGCTTTCAAGCCCAGAGCAACTTGCGCGCCGGGATTCGCCCGCAGAACGTACCAACATTCAGTCTTGCCACAGGGCTGGCCGTTCTTGCGCGCTTGTTCGTCATCGGGATGAACCTGCACCGAGAGCTTGTCGCCAGGAAATAGAAACTTCACCAGCAGCGGGAAGCGGTTGTCGTAAACGGCGGCCTGCCCCACGAGATCGCGCCCGAACTTCTTCGCTAGATCGCCAAGGCTTTGTCCGGCGAGCGGCCCGTTGGCGACGCGATTGTCTTCCCAGGTCAGCCAGCTTTCGCCGATTGGCTCCTTCACGATCCTGGTATAGATAGGGCGCAGGTCGAGGCTACCCCAGGGCCGCTCGTCGAAGATGGGAACCACCAGAAATGGATAGAGTTGCGGCATGGGCTACACGCTCGCGAAAAAGTTGCGCATACGGTCCAGTCCGCGCGCCAGGTTCTCAGGCGAGGTCGCATACGAGATGCGGACGTGGTCCTGCGTGCCGAAGCCTTCTCCGGGAACGACCACAACGTGCGCCTCATGCAGCAAACCGTGAGCGACGTCGGATGCTGACTTCATGCCGTTACGTCCGAAATAATGACTGACATTCGGATAGACATAGAACGCGCCATTGGGCGCGGCGCAGGTGATTCCGGGAATCGAGCGCAAGCCGGAAACGATCTGATCGCGAAGACGGATATAGCCAGCCAGCATCTGCTTTACGCAATCCTGCGAGCCACTCAGCGCGGCCACCGCGGCCTTCTGCACAATTGACGTCGGGTTGGATGTGCTCTGGCTTTGCAGCTTCTGCATTGCGCTCATGATGGGTGCGGGGCCAAGCGCGTAACCCAGACGCCAGCCGGTCATCGCGTAGGTCTTCGACAAGGAACCAATGATGATGACGTGCTCCTTGGCCTCGTGCGTAGAGCCCGCAGACAAGCGCTGGCCGGCGTGGTTCAGGTAGACATAACACTCGTCGGAGACAACATAGATTCCACGATCATGGGCCAGCCTCAGCACGGCGGTCATGTCCTCAGGCTTCATCACCGCGCCGGAAGGATTGTTGGGAGAGTTCAGCAGAATGACTTTCGTGCGCGGCGTGATGGCGCGCTCCACCATGTCAACGGTCAACGCGAAATCGCGCCGTTCGTCGGTGACGATGTAGACCGGCTCGCCGCCGGCGTAGCGGACGATGTCCTTGAAGGAAACCCAGTAGGGTACCGGCACAATGACTTCGTCTCCGTCGGCGACCAACACCTGGATGGCATTGAACAGGGCATGTTTGCCGCCCACCGAGGCGACGCAGTCCTCGCGCTTGTAATCGGAGCCGAAGTCGGCAGCGTGCCGCTGAATGATGGCGTCGCGCAATTCCGCCGTGCCGCCTACCGCCGTGTACCTGGTAAAGTCATTGCGGATCGCAGCGATGGCCGCTTCTTTGATGTGTTCAGGTGTGGGGAAATGCGGCTCTCCCGGGCCCAAATCGACCAGGTCCGCGCCGGCAGCACGAAGTTTGTCGGCCTCCCCGGCTACCGCCAGAGTCGCGGAAACTTCGATGCGCTGGATCCGGTCGGTGAGAAACGAAGCAAGCTGAGTGCCGCCAGCCGTCATGGAAGGACGGTTCATAAGAGATGCTTCCCAGTGGCTGAAATATGTCTGCCTTGCGTGATTCTCTGGCGAACTCGCTGCTCTACCAGTTCCGGTACCAAGCCGTTCAAGGGGCCGCCGAGCTTGCCAATCTCGCGAACAATCCGCGAACTGAGGTAAGAATACTGTTCCGCGGGCATCATGAACACGGTCTCCACGCGCGGCTCCATCTTGCGATTCATCAGCGCCATTTGCAGCTCAAATTCGTAATCGCTGATGGCACGGATACCGCGCAGCACGGCGTTCGCGTTCTTCTGGATGCAGTAGCTCACCAGCAGGCCCTCGAAAATATCGATGCTGACGTTGTCGAGTTGCGAGGTCATGGCCACCAGCATCTCTTTGCGCTCTTCCATGGAGAAAAGCGTCTCGCCCTTGTCGAGGTTGCGCGCGATGGCCACGATCAGTTTATCGAACAGTTTGCTGCCCCGGTGAATCAGGTCCAGGTGGCCGTTGGTAACGGGATCAAACGATCCGGGATAGATAGCAACGATGTCCTTCAAGGGTCCTCGGAGGCTGGGATTTACGGCTGCATGATTTTATTCTGGCGGGCCTCAGCAAGCAACGAAGAATGTGGGCCGCGCCGCGAATGGCGTACAGCAGCCTTCAATTTCCTGCTATTACGGGCAGCCTGCTGGCGTGTGAAAAAGGGGCGGGCGACGCGCGGGCTGGGCGATGACTTACGCCTCCCGAAGCAGTTCGGTGCGGTACTTCGGTGCGAGCGCCTTCACTTTCTCGATAAACGCGGTCTGCTCCTTTTCGTTCAGCTTCGGAGGGGGCGTCGTGCGGGTGGCCACTGGTACGCCCACTTCCAAGAAGAATTTGTCCTGTCCCGCAGGAGAGCAGACACACAGCATGCGTACCGGCAGGGTGGAAGCGTTGTGAAACTGATGCGCAGCATTCGCTGGGATGTTCAGTGTGTCGCCGGCGCGCACGATCGACTTTGTGCCGCGGAAAGTGGCTTCCATTTCGCCTTCGAGCAGGATAAAGGTCTCTTCGAAGTCATGGCGATGCGGTGGCGGTCCGCCACCTGGCGGGATATGCATATCAATTACGCAGAAACGTCCTGCGGTCTGCTCGCCCGCCACGGTGATGGTGTAGGTGTCGCCGACCAGACCGATGTGAGGAAGGTTCTCGGGCTGCGCTAGTGTGAGATCTCGTTTGGGATTGTCCGCTGGAATCGTTAGTGGGGCAGTTGACATTTCAGTTCTCCCAGTATTCCACGCTACTTCCGTCCAGCCGGCGGCTTGGGCTGCGGAGACGGCGCGGCCTCGGCATTGGCGGCTGCAGCTTGCGCCTTGTCGGCACTCGAAATCAGCCCCAGCGCCTTGCGCACTTCGGCTTCGAGCTTCGCCGCGATGTCCTTGTTCTCCTTCAGGAACGTTTTGGCGTTTTCGCGGCCCTGGCCCACGCGCTCACCCTTGTAGCTGAACCACGAGCCAGACTTCTCGACCAGGTTCTGAGTCACCGCCAGATCGATCAGGTCTCCCTCGCGCGAGATGCCTTCGCCATACATCATGTCGAACTCGGCCTCGCGGAACGGTGCGGCAGTTTTGTTCTTCACAATCTTCACGCGGGTGCGCGAGCCGACGACCTGGTCGCCGTCTTTGATGGCCCCAATGCGGCGAATGTCGATGCGGACGGACGAGTAAAACTTCAGCGCGCGGCCCCCGCTGGTTGTTTCCGGATTGCCGAACATGACGCCAATCTTCTCGCGAATCTGGTTGATAAAGATGAGACAGGTGTGGGACTTGGCCACAATGCCGGTGAGCTTGCGCAGGGCCTGCGACATCAGGCGCGCTTGCAGGCCGACATGGCTGTCGCCCATCTCGCCGTCGAGTTCGGCCTTGGGCACCAGAGCCGCGACAGAATCGACTACCAGCACGTCGATGGCGCCGGAGCGTACCAGGGCTTCAGCGATTTCCAGCGCCTGCTCGCCATAGTCAGGCTGCGAGACCAACAGGTTGTCGACGTCAACGCCCAGCTTGGTGGCATAAATGGGATCGAGTGCGTGCTCAGCATCGACAAAGGCCGCCATGCCACCTTGTTTTTGCGCCTCGGCAATTACTTGCAGAGCGATGGTTGTCTTGCCGGAAGACTCGGGCCCGAAGACCTCGACCACACGGCCGCGCGGGAATCCGCCGACCCCCAGCGCCGCGTCGAAGGAAATAGCGCCGGTAGAGATCACGGAAATGGGCACCACCGCACCCTTGCTCCCCAACTTCATGATGGAGCCCTTGCCGAACTGCTTTTCGATTTGCGATAGCGCCAGGTCAATGGCCCGGCCTTTTTCAGTTTTCTCGTCCGCCATGAGTGCCGCTCCTTGGCTGCTCCGTCCCGGCACAGCATTGGCGCGGGAGGACAGATTGAAAATGAATGCAATGGGTCAGTGAGGCAGGCGCCGTGGAATGGGCGATTCGCGGTGAAGAGCGCATGGATACCTGACGTTTGCAATTATACATTGAGTTACATGAAAAAAGCGAACAAATAGCGAAATAGAAGGAACGAAAGTACTAGTACGTTCGTGTCTCACATGGGTTTGTGACGGCGACTACGGCGACAGGCCTTCCACGCGGATTTCCATCAGAGCGCAGGCCGACGGTAGATCCAAGGATATTAACGCTTAAGTAACATCTCGCGGACGCACGGCCGGCCCATACGGGTTGGAGCCGGACTCAATGGGTCTCGGGCAGCGTGTACGCAAAGTCGTAAGAATGTCTCCCATCGGCAATTATGATGTTCATCTCGCCGGTGAGGCCGACGAGCTGGCCTGTCCCCGAGTCGGGCACCACGGACACGGTCAGTTGCGGTGCTCCGCGCGTCATGATGCCGGTGTGATGCAGCAGGAAACTACCCTTGCGCCCGGCCAAGGTTCCGGTGAACTGTTCGATTGCAACGTACACAGCCGAGCCTTTCACGTCGGTGCCGGCGGTCAGCATCTCGACCCTGCTGGTGCCGTCGAGTCCTCCGTGGAATTGCTTGTCGATAGTCATTCGACTGACGACCGCCGGCTTGGATGGATCGGCCGCCGGCTGAGGAACCACCTTCACCTCGAATGTTCCGGTTGCATGTCCTGTCATCAACACGTCCTTGTTATTCGGCATTGGAGTCTTCGACGAGTCCTGAGCGGCTACCGAGCTGGCCAAGCAGAAGAGCAGGCCCAGGGTCGCGATGATGCAGGTTGCGGTTCGAGATCGCGTTGTCATATTCGTTCCACAAGCTGATTAACGCTTCAGCAAATCCACAGGCTCGCGCACATCGGTAACGCGGAAGTATTTCGCCAGCGACGGATAGCGCTGCGCCACGGCCTCGTACATCGCATAGGCCACATTGCGATAGGAAAAGTGTCCGGCCGCGCCCGTCCGCAGCTCGCTGATGTAGATCGCTTCGGCCAGGTCCATCTTGAACAACGTGCGCTTGCGGAAGGCCAGCGGGATTACATAGTGCGACTGCTGTTCCGCTTCAGGTGACTCGCCAGCGGCAAGCTGTTCGGCGGTCCCACGCGCGCGCTCCATTGCAGCCTGATAGCGCGAGGCCAATCCTGCCGAAGCGATCTCTACCGGTTCGTCGTAGCTGTGCGCCGTGGTGTAGTCCTGCACAATCTGCACGCAGCGGCGATGGCGATGCATATCGCGAAAGCCGCCAATATCCATCAGGATGTCGAAGCGGAATTGCTGCCCAGCGCAGAAAGCGCGCGAGACTTCATCGTGCCGGCCGCGATGCCGTAGGCCCATTTCGACGATCTCGCGGCGCTGCGCCTCGGGCAGCGCGCTGACGACCTCTCGAATTTGCCGATACGGGTGATGCGAATACTGATACAACAGCGTGGCTGCGAGTTCGACCTCCAACGGATCGCCCTCGAGCAGATCGACCGTTGGGACTGACTTAATCGCAACACCGGCCAACAATTCCTTCGCCGCGGCTTCGAGTTCGTGCCGGGTTTCCATCTCGTAGGCGTTGGGCTCGGCATACTTCATCAGCGTGGGCGCGACGCGGATTGGCCGCATCAGGAAGTCGCCGGCGCGTCCCGCCATCGCAGGAGACTCGCGCGCAATCTCATCCAGCAATGCCCATGCCTTGGCATGACTGACGTCGTAAGCGGGTTCCTGAGCGGCGCGCCGCAACAACTCGCCCAGATGGCGGACCTCGGCGTGGGTGTGCGACAACAACCGCGAGACCTGATTTTCCAGCGTTCGCGCGCTGACGATCTGGCCCAGCGAAGTGTTGGTCGCCAGCGGAAGCAGGTAGCGCGACAGGTCGAAGGCGCGGGCCCCCAGCGTGCGCTCGTATGCCTCCTGCTTCATCTCCGCTGGCTTGGGCGTGCGCTCCCGAAGGTAGCCAAACATTTCCTCGGAGAAGTGGCGATACTCGGCGAAGAGGTGATCGACAGTGTCCCGATAGAGGACGCTCGCCGCTGCGTCATCGCCAAAATCGGGAACGTAGTAGCCGCTCTTCTGGAAGTCTTGATAGCGGGTGGAACGCTCCTGGCCGTCCCAGCGCGGCTCATCGACGGCGACGGTCGCCGCCAGGATCGACAGCCGCTCGATGGCGAAGGCGATGTGCGCCAAATCCGCAATGCTGCGGTGGCCGTACTGAAAGTAGAAGGTGTTGAGGAACTTTTCGGCTTTCTGGTCGTTGATCTCGGCCAGCGATTCGCGCATAGAGAGCGCCGAGCGCGAATACTTGGCCATGCCGTAGGCCTGCACCTCGGGATCGGCACCGTGAACGGCATAGACCTGGGTGCTGGGCTCGTGGTTGGAGGAAATTTCGCTGTTATCCGCGTCTGGTTTGTAACCGAGAGACATTGCGGTGAATCATATGCGGTACGGAACAGGCGGGCAACCGTCGAAGCTGTGGGAATCGTGTAAAACTGGTGACATCCCATAAATTTCTTGCGTAAACCTCCGCCTGAAACCGATCTCGCTTCCGATAGCCGCACCCGGTGGGTGGGCGCAGACTCCATTCTGTTTGCCACGGCGCATCGGCCATGGCCCGCGCCCATGGCGCCCTGGATCATGACCCAGCGCTGGAACGATCTTCTGTTTCTGCACTATTCGCTTGCGCCGGAAGCGGTGCGGGCGCTGGTGCCCGAATCTTTGACGCTTGACACTTATCAGCAACGCGCGTGGGTCTCGGTGACGCCATTCTGGATCAACCATCTGCGGCCGCCGGGAGTGCCTTCGCTGCCTTGGTTTTCGCATTTTTCCGAGATCAACGTGCGGACCTATGTCAGCTATAACGGCAAGCCCGGCATTTACTTCTTTAGCCTAGATGCCAGCAATTTGTCAGCCGTATGGGGCGCGCGCGTCTTCTATCGGCTGCCGTACTGGCAAGCGTCGATGAAGGTGAAGGGCAAAGGCGGAGCGAAGATCGACTACCTCTCAAAACGGCAGCATGGGCCTAAGCCGGCTGAGTTGAAATGCTCGTTCGGGCCAGCCAGCCGGCAGACGTTTCACGCGCGACCGGGATCGCTTCAGCACTTCCTCACCGAGCGTTACTGCCTTTATGCGGTCAGCAGAAAGCACCTGTATCGCGGCGAGATTCACCATCTGCCGTGGGACTTGCAGGAGGCGGAGGTTGATCTCGAAGTGAACACGATGGCGCAACCTGCGGGTCTGCAACTTCCGGATAAGCCTGATCTGGCGTATTTTTCGAGCGAGCTGAAGGTGCTGTTCTGGGCGCCGGAGCGGTTGCGGTAGGAAACGCACAGGCAACGCCGGGCTGCTGGCGCGATGCGTAAAACCATGGGCCGCCCATGCTTGCTTTGTATCAGGGCACGGCTTCAGCCGTGCCGTTTGGTGGCGAAAGATTTTGGGCTTTAGCCCCTGAGGGATTCGGTTCACAGGGGCTGAAGCCCAAGCCCTTTAGTTATGCCATTCGGCAAGACCAAGGTCGTGCCCTGATACAAGGCAATGACTTTTCAGATGGCAGACTAACGGGCTGCTTCACTTGCTTTCCCGCGCGCTGGTTATAATCCACCTTTACTTTACGCGGGAGGGATTCATGGCAGGAGTGGAAGGCCGGGTCGCGCTGGTTACAGGAGCGTCGCAGGGTATTGGCCGGGCTTGCGCTTTGGTTCTGGCTGAGTCGGGCGCGAAGCTGGCGTTGTGCGCACGCAATCAGGAGAAGCTGGAGCAACTGGCCGGCGAGATCAACAGCAAGGGCGGCGAGGCTGCCGCGTTCAAGCTCGATGTGGCCAACGAAGAGGAAATCAAGACCGTCGTGAAGGCGGTGATCGCGCGCTTCGGCAAAATTGACATCCTGGTCAACAATGCCGGCATCACCCGCGATCAACTCGTCATGCGCATGAAGCGCGCAGATTGGGACGACGTCCTCGCCACCAACCTGACCGCGCCATACCTGCTGACACAGGCCGTGATCGGCTCCATGCTGAAGCAGCGCTGGGGGCGAATCATCAACATCACCAGCATCTTCGGGCAGATCGGACAGGCAGGGCAGGGGAATTACTCGTCGTCGAAGGCCGGACTGATCGGTCTCACTATGTCCGTCGCGCGCGAAGTGGGATCGCGCAGTATCACCGTCAACGCGGTTGCGCCGGGTTTCATCGAGACGGCGATGACTGAGGTCCTTCCGGCTGAGTTGAAAGAGAACATCCTGAAGAACATCCCGCTGGGACGGGCGGGCAGCGATGTGGATATCGCCCATGCCGTGAGGTTTCTGGCGTCAGAAGAAGCGGGCTATGTCACGGGACATGTGTTGAACGTGAACGGCGGGATTCTGATGGGGTAGCAGTGATCTCCTGATGCATTTGAGTTTTCGGGCTGAAGCCCCGTGCTCTCCATTCAAGCGTTCACGCACACCCTGAAGGCCGTCCCCTTTAAGGCCATCTCAGTTTTCCTGGCGATTGATGCAACATGTCTGAAATTGTTGAAGCCACAACTCGCGAACAGATTGAGCAGGTACGAAACCTGTTTGGCGAATACCGCGCGCAGTTGCCGGTGGAATATTGCTTTCGCGCCTTCGATGTGGAAATTGCCGGCCTGCCGGGCGTGTATTCTCCGCCGCAGGGGATGCTGTTGCTCGCGATGGTCATAGGGCAGCCGGTGGGATGCGTCGGTCTGCGTTCGTTCCCGCTGGAAGGACGCTGCGAGATGAAGCGGCTCTACGTGCGTCCAGCATTTCGCGGTGACAAGCTGGGGAAAAAACTGGTGGAGCGGGTGCTGCGCGAGGCCCGTCGTATGGGCTATTCGTACATGCGGCTGGACTCGCATCCGCCCACGATGCAGGCTGCGGTGGAAATGTACCGGAAGCTGGGTTTTCGCGAAGTCAGTCCTGCGCCGCTGGAGCCAATAGAGGAGTTGATCTATATGGAGCTGCAACTCACTGGTCAGTAGCCGGTACCCCCGTTGTCCCGGGGAGGCCCGCAAGCTGCGCTCTGGAAGCAAAGCGACTTAGCACTCAATCCCCATTTTTCGAGAATTAACTTGCCAGCCTTCCCGGCAATGGTTACTATGCAGTCAACCCCATGGCCACTCCCTCACAGGACGCAAACCCCTCATGAACATCGGCGAAACCATCCGCAATTTCCGCTTGCAAAAAAGTATGTCGCAAGGTGACATCGAAAAGCGCACCGGACTGCTGCGCTGTTATCTGTCGCGGGTGGAGAACGGGCACACCATTCCTTCGCTGGATACGCTGGCGAGAATTGCGACGGCGATGGACCTTCCCTTGTCCAGATTCTTTACCGAGGGCGCCAGCGACAATGGGAGCAAGACGCCCCAACTGGCGGAGGATGAGGTGCGCTTCCTGACGCAGATTCGCCGCTACTCGCCCAACCTGAATGACAGCGATCGCAAGCTGGTGATTGCGATGGTCAAGAAGATGGCCGCGACTGCCGGCAAGTAAGAGCGCGCAAGTAGCCTTCTCCAACCTCGGTGGCTAAAGCCACTAGTCTTTGTGTTGGGGTTATTCGGCACGAGTAAACTCGTGCCCCGATCACAAGGCCAATCACGAAACAAAACGACGTTCACGCGGCATGGCCAGTTTCGCCCAGCGCCAGCACTGCCAATTCCAGGCGATCGCGAGAGCCGGTCTTCGAGAAGATGCCTTGGAGATGCCGCTTCACGGTGTTCTCGCTGATGTTGAGTTCGCCGGCGATGTCCCGGTTCTTCATTCCTCGCGCCACCATATGTGAGATCTGGCGTTCGCGTTCCGAGAGACGCACCATTGAACTTGCCGCCGGCGGCGGATTGGACACCATGGCGTCGAGCACGCTGCCGGCAACCTCGTCGGAAAACGCAAGCTCACCTTCGGCGACCGCCCGGATAGCGGCAAACAGTTTCTCAGGATCGTCAGCCTTCAAAACCAGACCGCGCGCGCCGAGCCGCACCACCTGGACGTAATCGTTCTGACTCGCGGAGCCAGTGAGCACAACCGCCGCAATCCGGTTGTCAGCTTGCTCGAGAGTGCGTAATGCCTCAAAGCCGTCACCCTCCGGCATGAACAGGTCCAGCACCAGGACCTGTGGGTTGTGTTGCTGCACCAGACGCACGGCTTCTTCGCCGTCGGCGGCAGCGCCGACCACCTCGAAGTCGGGCTGCGATTGCAGCAGCGCGGTCAGCGACTCGCGCAAAATGGCGTGATCGTCCGCGATCACGATGGCAATACGGTTTCCTGTCATGCCTAGAAATTAGATGCAAGATCAGGGCGTATGGGGATGCGTTATTCTGGAATAAGCGGCCGTATCCATTGCAATGTAAGGGTTTGCTAATCGCAGACGGCCAGGAGTCAGGGAAGGGGCGTTCGTGGGAAAAATTCAGCGGGCAATTTTAAGCGTTACCGACAAGACAGGATTGGTGGAATTTGGACGCAGGCTGACGAAGATGGGCGTGGAACTGGTGTCCACCGGAGGCACGGCCAAGCTACTGCGCGATTCCGGCATCGCGGTGAAGGACATTTCCGATCTCACCGGCTTTCCGGAGATGCTGGATGGCCGGGTGAAGACGCTTCACCCCAAGGTGCACGGCGGCATCCTGCACATGCGCGGCAAAGCTGAACATCGCGCTGCCATCAGCCAGCATGGCATTGAGCCTATCGACATGGTAGTGGTGAACCTCTACGCCTTCGAGAAGACCGCAGGCAAGCCCGGCGTGGAGTTCGAAGACATCATCGAGAACATCGATATCGGCGGGCCTTCGATGGTGCGCTCGGCGGCGAAAAATTTCCAGGACGTTGCTATCGTGACTTCGCCGTCAGACTACGAAGCCATCGCCGGCGAAATGGAGAGCGGCGGCGGATCGCTGTCGCTCAAGACGAAGTGGCGCCTGGCGCAAAAGGCGTTTGCGACTACGGCAGCGTACGATTCGGCGATTGCGTCCACGCTGGAACGCATTGGCGCGCCGGAGAGCGATGCCGGGAAATTTGCCCTCGGCAACGCAGACGGTTTTCCCGAGACACTGCGTCTCAGCTTCAGCAAGGCATTCGATCTGCGCTACGGCGAGAATCCGCACCAGAGGGCCGCACTGTACTCGGACGGCTCGGGCAAAGGCGTAGCGAACGGCAAACAGCTTCAAGGCAAGGAGCTGAGCTACAACAATATCGTCGACCTGCAAGCGGCGTGGGACCTGGCGCAAGAGTTTGAGGAGCCAGTCTGCGCGATCATCAAGCACACCAATCCCTGTGGAACCGCGGTTGCGACGACGCTGGCCGAAGCTTACAAGCGCGCGCTGGAGTGCGATCCGGTGTCGGCTTTTGGCGGCGTGATCGGAGTCAATCGCACCATTGATCGCGAGACGGCGACAGAAATGGCAAAACTCTTCGTCGAGGCAATTGCGGCGCCGGGGTTCGACGATGCAGCGCGCGAGATCTTTGCGACCAAGAAGAACCTGCGGCTGGTGGAAGTTGTTCCCATGCAGCAGAAATGGGTACTGAAGAATGTTTCCGGCGGCGTGCTGCTGCAAGACAACGACATGCGGCCGCTCAGCGAGTCCGACCTTAAGATCGTTAGTGAGCGCAAGCCCACGGAGCAGGAGATGCGCGACCTGCTGTTCGCGTGGAAGGTCTGCAAGCACGTGAAGTCCAACGCGATTCTGTATGCGCGCAACGGCCAGAGCACGGGCGTAGGCGCAGGCCAGATGAGCCGCGTGGATTCAGCGAAGATCGGTGCGATGAAATCTGTGCTGGGGATCGAAGGATCGGTTGCTGCGTCAGATGCGTTCTTCCCATTTCCCGACGGCGTTGAAGAAATCGCAAAGGCCGGCGCGACCGCGATCATTCAGCCAGGCGGTTCGGTACGCGATCAGGAAGTGATTGATGCGGCCAATCGACTTGGCCTGGCGATGGTGTTGACTGGAGTGCGGCACTTCCGGCACTGAAACCAGCAGCTATCAGCCGTCGGCGCCATCGCGGACTGTGCTGGTAGGAACTGATACGGCGCGCGGTGTTACCTTCGAAAAAACGACTATGGTCCGTCCCCCAGCCAGCAACCAACTCGGGCGTGTCCTCTCGTCGGAAATGGGTCGCGCCCTTCTAGCTTTCGTCATCGTGGCTTTGACGCTGGCGGTGTATGCGCCGGTGACGCGGCATCCCTTCATTCACATCGACGACTACGGCTATGTCGTCAACAATTCCCACATCCAGCACCTGGACTGGAACACAGTCAAATGGTCCTTCACCTCGTTCCATTACGCTAACTGGGACCCACTGAGCTGGCTGTCGCACGCGCTGGACATCCAGTTCTTTGGCCTCGACCCCGGCCGGCATCATGAAGTCAGCTTGCTGCTGCACGCGATGAACGCGGTGCTGCTTTTCTGGTTGCTGTTACAGGCGACCGGCTACGCAGGCCGCAGCTTCGTGGCAGCGGCGCTGTTCGCGCTGCATCCCTGCAATGTTGAGGCGGTCGCCTGGGTTGCCGAACGCAAGACCGTGCTGAGCATGCTGTTCTTCCTGCTGACGTTGATGGCGTACCGGTGGTATGCGCGCCGGCCGGCGGTGGGACGCTATCTTGTGGTCGCGATGTTGTTTGCGCTGGGGCTGATGTCCAAGCCTCAGATCATCACGCTGCCGTTTGTGCTGCTGCTGTGGGACTATTGGCCGCTGGGGCGAATGTTTGCTTCCAGCAGCGTGCCTTTGGCGGGGGAGACGCCGGGCCACGGTGTTCCCGGCAAGAGTTTTTCCTGGCTGTTGCTGGAGAAACTGCCGCTGCTGGCGCTGTCCGCCGGGAGCGCCTTTCTGACGATGAAAGCGCAGTGGGTAAATCGCACCCTGGACGGATTGAACACGTATTCTCTTCCGGTTCGCTTGAGCAGCGTTATCGTGACGTATGTACGATACCTCAGCCACGCCTTCTGGCCGGCGCATTTGTCATTCTTCTATCCGCACGCGCGAACGGTGGCGGCCGCCGGGCAGCTTGCCGCCTGCTTGTTCCTGCTGCTGCTGATCACCGGTCTGGCGCTGGTGAGCCGCAATCGTCGTTACCTGGCCGTGGGATGGCTGTGGTTTCTGGGCACGCTGGTTCCGATGATTGGGCTGATTCAACTGGGCAACGGAGAGGCCATGACTGATCGTTTTGGCTACGTGCCCTTCATCGGGTTGTTTATCGCTGTCTGCTGGGGCGTGGCCGATGGGGCAGAACGTTGGCGTTTTTCCGAAATCTGGTTGCCTGCCGGCGCCGTTGCCATCTTGCTGTTGACGGCATCCGCGACGCGCCGCCAGCTTAGTTATTGGACGGATGACCTGACCTTATGGACGCATGCCGCCGAAGTGGTAAGCAATAACGCCATGGCCGAAAACATGATCGGCGAGACCCTGGCGCAAAGCGGAGATCGGGAAGCCGCCATGCCGCATTTCCGGGCTGCGGCGGCGATGGACCCGCTTTTTCCTTTTCCCCACCTCCACATCGGTATCTATGAAGAAGAGCATCGCCACCCGCGCGAGGCGATTGAGCAGCTCCAGAAGGTAATTGAGCTGACACAGACGGCTGCCGACCACATGCCGGCCATCAGGAATGAGGCCTTCGTCCACATGAGCTTTGCCTACGCCCAGCTCGGCGATTACGCCAATCAGGAAAAGTACCTCGCTCTGGCAGCCCAGCAACTCCAGCCCCAATGAGCTTTCTTGACTAGATGGACATTCCTGCAAAGCAAGCGGAACGCCAGTTCTCTGATCGGAGGTACGGCGCGTCAAGATCCCGCCGACAGAAGGATCGATGAGCAGAATCCTCACCTAACGTCTATGCTACGATTCAAGCCGGGCCGGGGCATGACTCCCTCACTTGCAGCTGCAAATCCTGATCAACAACAGTTGTCCGCCGCCGAAGCCTCTTTTGAGCGACGGCTGTATCTCATCCTTGCCGCTATCGCATTGATATACGCTTTCTTCGCCGGCCTGCGAACCGTGCAAGATTTCGATCTGGGCTGGCAGATGGCGACTGGCCGCTGGGTGGTCCAGCATCATCACGTTCCGTCGGTGGATGTGTTGTCATACACCATGCAAGGGCAGCCGTGGATGTACCCCGTGGGCTGCGGGATCGTTTTTTACCTGGCGTATCTGCTGGGAGGCTACGCGCTGATTTCGTGGATTGGCGCGGCCGCTTGCGTCGCCGCGGTTGCGTTGCTACTGCGGCGAGGCTCGGCTGCTGGCGCAGCCATTGCGATTCTGGCGGTGCCGCTGATTGCGGCCCGCACAACGCCGCGCGCCGATATGTTCACCATTGTGCTGTTTGCGGCGTTTCTCTCGCTGCTATGGGAGAACTATCAGACCGGCAAAGCGCGCCTCTGGCTGCTGCCGTTGCTGATGATGGCGTGGGTGAATCTTCACTTTGGCTTTGCTTCGGGACTGGCGCTGGTTGTGGCATACATTAGCGCAGAGTTGCTGGAAACCGTGCTTGGTTCCGAGCGGCGCCGTACGGCTTTACAGAAATTGCGTCGTGCCTCGCCATGGCTGCTGGCGACCGGGCTGGCCACACTAGTGAATCCGTGGGGCTGGAGTATCTACCACGGCCTGCTGGTGGAGCAGCGCGCCTACGCACAGGGGCAGCTATGGATCAACGAATGGGCGCCCGTGCGGATCAACTGGGCCAACATCAGCCGATCGCTCTTGCTCCGCCAAACCACCAGCACAATTTATCTGTTGCTGGCGATTGCCCTGGTGGCAGCCGCGGCGGCATCGCTACGAGGACACTGGGCGGCGGCCGTCCTGCTGTTGGGAGCAATGTATCCGGCGGTTCATGCCGTCCGCATGGGAGCCTTGTTCGCCTGTGTGCTGGTTATCGCAGGCGGGCCGGAATTAGCGTGGGTGCTGACCGGTCTGGGCCGGAGGATTCGCACGCCGCGGACACGTTGGCTGGTGGCCGGCGCGGCAGTCGCATGTCTCGCATTGCTGGCGGGGGTGCGTTCGTTCGATCTGATAACCAATCGCCACTACGATTCGTCTGCCGACGAAGCCGTCTTCGGTGCTGGATTGTGCTCGTGGTTTCCGGAACGCGCGGCAGAGTTCATCGTGCAACAGAAGTTGCCGGGCGAGATTCTCAACACCTATGCTGCCGGCGGATTTCTAGCCTGGAGGCTGGGCCCGGAGCGCGGCGTCTACATCGATGGCCGCGACACGTTGTATGGGCCTCCACGGCTGGCGCGTCAGAGCGAATTGATGTTCGGGTCACCGGATTCTGTGATTTGGCAGGACGAGGCCAATCGTTACAACATCAACACCGTCGTCATCGCGCTGGCACGCTATGACGGACTGAAACCGGACCTGCTGCGCGGCCTGTGCAACAGCACCGTCTGGCGTCCGGTTTATCTGGACGAAAAGTCCGCCGTATTCGTGCGCCAGTCGCCGGAGAACGCAGAAGTGATCCAGCGTTTTCCCGTGGATTGCGCCACCGCGCCTCTGCCTGCGTTGCCGCCATTGGGTGAGAAGAGTGCCGAAGCCTTCAACGCCTGGACGAACGCTGCCATCACGCTGGCTGCGTTGGGCCGCAATCCGGAGGCGCTGAATGCCTACCAGAAGGCGCTGGCTATCTTTCCGGACTCGGCTTTCCTGCATCGCAACTATGCCGATCTGCTGTTTGCCATGGGACGGATGGACGAGTCGGAACAGGAATATCTGCTGGCGATCAAACTGGAGCCGAGCGCCGACACCTGGGGAGCGTTGGCGCATTCCTATCTACAGCGCGGCCGAATGCTCGCTGGCGTGGAAGCCATGGAACACGAAGCACAATTCTCGCCCCGGCCGTACCTGACGCTGGACGATTTGGGATACTTGTATCTCAGCCTTAACCAGCCGGAGAACGCGCTGCGAGCGTTCGATGGAGCGGCCCGCAGCACGCCCGGCGCCCTTAGGGCCGCGGACAAGGGCTTCTTCGAATTCAAAGTAGCGCAGGGGCAATCGGCGGCGTGGAGTGCGCTAGGCAATCTGGAGAAGGCAACCGCGTATCAGGAGAAGGCAGCTCAGCTTCAGCCGAATGTTCCGCAGCCATGGCGGCGACTGGCCAGGCTATACGAACAGACGGGAAGGAATGCGGATGCGGCTCGTGCGCGGGAGCGTGCGGCGGAGTTGAAAGGGCCGTGAAGAAGCCGTCAGCTGAGTCGCCTTTCGCTAGTCGCTTTTCGCTCCCCGCTTTTCGCCAGAGTATCGGAGTTCTCTGTCATTCTGAGTGCAGAGACACACCGCTTTTGCGCGACGAAGTCGAAAGCTCCAGGTCTCGAACTCGTCACGACAGAGCGCGAATCATTACATCTGGCGAAAGCGAGAAGCGAAGAGCGAACCGCGACTTTGCTGACAGCTGACAGCTTCCCGCTACCTGCTGCGCATCTTCGACAGCAATCGCAGGATCTCGAAATAGAGCCAGATCAACGTAATCATCAGGGCGAAGGCGCTGTACCACTCCATGTACTTGGGAGCACCCATATTCGCGCCGCTTTCGATCAAGTCGAAGTCGAGCACGAGATTCAGCGCGGCGATGCCCACGACCAGCAGGCTGAAACCGATGCCGATCGCACCGGAGCCGTTGATGGCGGTGAAATGTACGCCGAAGAATCCCAGGATGAATTGCAGGAAGTAGAAGACGGCGATGCCGCCGGTGGCGGCGACGATGCCGAGCCTCAACTTATCGGTGACCTTGATGAGGCCGGTGCGGTAGGCGATCAACATCGCGACCAGCGTACCGAAGGTGAGAGCGACCGCCTGAATGGCGATGCCGTGGAAGCGCATTTCCATCAGCGCCGAGACTCCGCCCAGCACCAGGCCTTCCAGCAGCGCGTAGATGGGCGCGGTTACGCCGGCCCATTCCTTCTTGAAGATGGTGACCATGGCGACGATGAATCCACCGATGCCGCCTACCATTGCCGGAAGCGCGACCGAGGCCATCGCATCCTGGGGAGAGATCTCCAGCGCGCCAAAGAATCGGTTCCAGGTCCACGCGGCCGTGGCCACACACAGGATAATCAGTATTCCGGTCTTGTTGACCGCGCCCGATATGGTCATGGTCTCGGCGCCGTAGGCGACATCGCCTGTACCGAAAGCGCCACGCAGGGCCGGGTTCGAGGTTCTCATCAGGTCAGCCATTCAGGAATTCTCCTTGCTGGGGATAGCTTACAGATTAGACCCGCTGGAACGCCAGTAGGGATATGGAGTCTCTGTTGGTCTTTCGCCCTTCGCTTTTCGCCAGAAAAAGTTCTCCCGAGCGAGATCGGTGGAAGAGCGGGCCTTGAGGCCCGCGTCAAGACAGCATTGAGGAGCGGTGAAGCAATCCACTGCGAGGCCGTGGATTGCTTCACCAGAAAGAGGAGCGCGGTCCACGCGGCGCTAAAGCGCCGCTCTTCCACCATCTGGCGAAGAGCGAACGGCGAAAAGCGGCAGCTAAAACAAGTTCTCCTGCCCGGTGGCGTTCATGCGCGGACGCTTAATTCCGAAGTGCTCGTAGGCCAGATGCGTGGCCACGCGGCCGCGCGGGGTGCGGTCGAGGAAGCCGATCTGCATCAAGAATGGTTCGTAGATTTCCTCGATGGCATCAGCTTCCTCGGCGAGCGACGCCGCCAGTGTGTTGAGGCCGACCGGGCCTCCCTGATACTTGTCGATGATGGTCAGCAATAACTTGCGGTCGATCTCGTCGAAGCCGTAGCGGTCGACCTCCAGCATCTCCAGCGCTTTCTGCGCGATTTCCTTGTCGATGTTGCCCTTGCCCTTCACCTGCGCGTAGTCGCGGACGCGCCGCAGCAGGCGATTGGCAATGCGTGGTGTGCCTCGACAGCGCGTTGCAATCTCGACTGCTCCAGCTTCGTCAATCTCTACGCCGAGAATCTCAGCGGAGCGTTGCAAGATGATCTTCAGGTCTTCGTGGGTGTAGAACTCCAGCCGCAGGACGATGCCGAAGCGCGAACGCAGCGGCGCCGACAGCAGCCCCGCGCGCGTGGTCGCGCCGATGAAGGTGAAGGGCCGCACCTCGATGGTGTGGGTCCGCGCCGACGGGCCCTGACCGATGATGATGTCGAGCTTGTAGTCCTCCAGCGCTGAGTAGAGTAGCTCCTCCAGCGCGGGCTGAAGGCGGTGGACTTCGTCGATGAACAGCACTTGCTTATCGCGCAGGTTGGTGAGGATAGCAGTCAGGTCGCCCTTGATCTGGAGCGTTGGCCCAGAGGTTTGCTGGAAAGGAACGCCCAGTTCGTTGGCGATGATGTTGGCCAGGGTCGTTTTGCCCAGTCCGGGCGGGCCGTAGAGCAGAACATGGTCGAGCGCTTCGCCGCGTGACTTGGCGGCCTGGATGGCGATCTCGAGGTTGTCCTTGACCTTGTTCTGGCCGATGAACTCGCGCAGCCGTTGCGGGCGCAGCTTGAGTTCGAACGACGAGTCGTCGTCGAGCGGAACGGCCGAGACGATGCGATCAGGATTTTCTTTGGGCAAAGGCACGCAGGGCGATAGTAAAGGGAAGAGCGAGCGGGGCGCAATGATCCGGATTCTCGGGTCACACAGTTTGCGGAAACATTGGGGAAAGCAGATCCCTCGTCGGCCTGGGGCCTACTCGGGGATGAGAAATTCAAGAAACTTGTGACGGCGCACCCAAAAGTGCGCCCCTTCAAAACCGCCGGAATCCCTCGAATGAGGCAGTAATCGCCCGGAGGCCCGTGGTTACCGAACGAGCGTTCGGTTACTAAAGTACAATTACTCGTATTGTACTTTCGTAACTTGACCGGATTACCTTCGCATTCCATACTGCATTCACCTACCACAGAACCTGGGAGAAAGGGTTGGAAGAGGTTACGAGGGTCTCCTCTTCCGGCCCTTCGTTTTTTGGCGGTGACAAGCCAGTTACAGACCCAATGGCTGGTTGCTCCTGGCGCCCGACCACTTAGCAGGGACACTAAAGAGTAACCGGCCAATCGCTTTCTTCCGGCACGAACTTCCCATCCAACGCTCTAAGATAAACTCAGCTGGCCCAGACCAGCTTGAGGAAATGTCTTTCCTGGGAGTCCCGCGATGAAAAAGATTGCCGTAGCGTTGGTAGCACTGTTTGCGATGGTCAGTCTGGCCGTGGCGTCGGAGCGGCGTGATGCCGATCTGGACCGCATCCAGTCAGCCAGTACCATCCTGAGCCAGATCATGTCTGCACCGGATCGGGCCATTCCCGACAGCATCATGTCGGGAGCAAAGTGTATCGCCATTATGCCGTCGGCATTGAAGGCGAGCTTTGTCTTCGGCGCTAACTACGGCAAAGGGGTGGCGATGTGCCGTACCGAAAACGGCTGGAGCGCTCCCGCATTTTTCAAGCTGACGGGTGGGAGCTTTGGATTTCAGGCGGGTGGGCAGGCTTCTGACCTGGTCTTGATTGTGCGCACCGTCGATGGCATGCAGCACCTTCTGCACAGCAAGTTCAAACTCGGTGCTGATGCTTCCGCGGCTGCGGGGCCGGTAGGCCGTGACGCGCAGGCGATGACCGATCTCACCTTGCGCGCGCAGGTGCTGACGTACTCGCGCTCGCGCGGCCTTTTCCTGGGCGTTTCGCTCAGCGGGGGTGTGATCAAGCAGGACCAGGCCGATACCCAGGCTTTCTATGGCAAGGACTGGAGCTACTATGGGCTGCTGAATGGGCAGGTCCCGGTTCCGCAGGATGCCGAGCTCCTGTTGAAGACGGTAGAGAAATACGCTCCGACACCGAAGCCGATTGTGGCTCCGGCTACAGCCGCTCCGAGCGCGCAAATTACCCAGCCAACACCGGCTCCAGTTGCGACGGCCGGGGTGACCGCGGCTTCAGCTTCGGCTGCAACGCGCATAACTCCAGCGGCGAGCCCTGTGGGAACGCAGGCTTCCAACTCGCCCGCTGCGCCAGGTGCGGACGACACGGATGCCTCAGCACCTGCTGTGGCGCAGGGCACGGTTCCTACTTCCACAGCGGTTGCGACAACGAACGCGCGTTAAACAGCCGGGCATATGCTTTCCCGGAGAGCGGTGGCCATGACTGCCGCTTTTCTGCGTTCGCGTTCGTCTTTGCCCTCCACTATTGCCGGGCTACCATTGGTATTCCCAACTCGCGGCGTATCCCGGATAATGTTTGACAATTCATTTCCGTAGGATGGCAAAGTGTCCGGCCGCGGGGACGAGCAGCGTAGGAGATGGTTTCTATGGTTCGGGTAATAGTGGGACTGGGAGTGGTGGCGCTGTTTCTCGCGGCATCGCCGATGCAGGCGCAGAGCGGCGCTGACTCGGTGAAGACCTACTTCACCGGCAAGCAAGTAGTGTTGAAGATCGATATGCCGGGCACGCAGAAGGGTGTCGACCTTAGGTTCAACCAGTCGCCTCCGATGAACTGGAAGGATTACTCCTCGCGGGTCAAGCAGTTTGGCGCGGCGCTCCGCAAGGGCGACACCGCGCGGATTACCACCATCGTAGTCAAGGGCGACATGATCGAGTTTCAACTCGATGGTGGCGGCTTCGGCACCTTCGGCGACGATACCCAGACCACGGTCGCTCCCAAGCAGGTGGAGAAGAGCGATTACGAGAAGCAGTTGGAACAGCAGATCTCGCAGACCGACGATGCTGATAAGAAGGCACAACTCCAGCGCGATCTGGATCGCGAACGGGCGAGACGAAGGCGGCAACAGCAGGCCAACGACCGCGCGGCGCAGATTGCCAGCCAGTTGAAGGCCGAGCAGGTAGCCAATAGCCGCGCCCAGGGCGGCTCGCGCTTCAATCTACGCTGGAAGGGATCGATTCCGCAGGACCAGCTTAATCCCGATAACATCATGAAGCTGCTGGCCGACTACGTGGACTTCGGCAGCCTGCAACAAGCAAGCGCGCCGGCTCCCACAGCGGCGGCGAACGCTGCCGTGGCTCCTGCGGCCGCTTCAGCGCCTGCGGCGGACAGTTCGCCTACCGCGCGACTGAAGCGCGGCATGAGCATGGAGGACGTTACCAAGTTGCTCGGACAGGGCAGGCAACTGTCGGAGTCAACCTCGGGCGACAACCTGAAGACTCAGGTGTTCGAGTATCTGCCGGGCGATCGGCGCGTCGAGATCACTTACGTGGACAGGCTGGTGGTGCGCTTCAGTATCACTTCTCGATAGCTGCGGCGATGATTCCGAATCTTTCGCCGCCCGCTCCGGCATCCAAAGCGGGGGACGCGAACCGCGGCCGTGCCCGGTGGACGGCGACTCCCGTGTCCGACCTTACTGACTTTCGTCCTGGAGAGGAAACATGAACCCATGGAAGCTTGTTGCTGTGTCCGCGCTTGCATTGGCGATGGCGACCGCAGTCTACGCACAGGATGTGAAAATCTATCCAGGCGCAAAGCGTTTCACTCCTCCGGCCACCGAAAAGGCGATGCAGGACATGCCTCCGGGCGCGACCGAGACAATCTATTTCACCAACGATTCGTTTGCGAAAGTGGTCGCGTTCTACCAGAATCTGGGCAAGGTGCACACGCCGCCGTGGCTGAAGAAGGGCGCGAAACTCCCCAGCGGCCAGCCGTTGCAGGAGACGTTCTACATCTTCGATGGCTCCCCGACTCTTAACTTCTCCAAGAGCTGGGTGAAGATTCAGCGGCCGTATGTCGGCGCCATCGACTTGACCGGGGCAGCGTCGGACTACCATGATGTTCGCGACGTGACCGCCATCTTTGTCGTCCAGAAGCGAGCGGGCGAATGGCCCGAGCGATGATTCAGGGCCCGCCCTTGACTGCTCTCAGGGCAGGCACTTGAGCGAATCGGCACGGACTATTTGGCGTGGACGAGCTCTATGAGTTCGGTCTCTGCCTGGCTCCAGTCCTCGTCGGCATGGTTGCCGTTTTTGTCACGGGACTCGTAGATTTGGTAGGCGCGGGCTCGTATTTCGTCTTGCGAGAAGGTGCTCGCCGGATCTTTCTTGAAGGTTTCTTGCTGCTTGGAAGGGCCAGATTTATTGCCAGCTTGAACTTTGGGATTAGACATTATTACTCCTATGACTGCCACAACTAAGGGGAGAAAACTCCAGAACGGCTGACCTAGTTCAGGGATCTGAATAAGAGGTAGAAAATCTCTCTCAACCTGGATGATACGTTAGTGACCGGAACTGTCCAAGCTATATTTTTTACCTATTCGCTCCAAGTCTAAGGATTGCCTTCCACAACAGTTACATAGTTCATTGCGAATAGCCAACATACTATAATTCCAAGCTTGAGTTGACAGAGACTCCGGCTGTCAGGTATAGTTTGAATTGAGGTAATTTCCACCCTCACCTCTTTCAGGTTTCCTGAATATAAGTCAGCCCATCTGAAGCTTTCTTTCTCTTATATACGTTGCAACCTATAGGAGTTGAACTATGTATGCACGCAATGTCTCTTTTCGCCTGAAGTCCAACATGCAGTCCGATTACACGCGCACATTCGAGAACCAGATTCTTCCTTTACTGCGCAAGCAAAAGGGCTTCAAGGACGAAGTCACGTTGTCAAACTCCGGAAGCCAGGATGCGGTTTCAATCAGCCTGTGGGACAACAAGAACAACGCAGACGATTACAACACCCATACCTACCCGGAAGTTCTGAAGACCTTGGCGAAGGTAATCGACGGAACGCCGCGAGTCCAGACGTTTGAGACGGTTATGTCGACCTCACATAACGTCCCCGTAGCTGTGTAGTTTTACGCACGCGTCCCACAGACGGGCGGCCCACTCAAGCGTCTTTCGCTGAGTGGGTTTTTTCGTTGAACTGGAAATTCCTCGCCCTGGCCAAAAACATGGAGAAACGCAGGTCCCTCGACTGCGCTTCGCTTGGCTCGGGATGACAGAGCTGAGCATCCAGGCTGGGCCCTTTCACACGAGGTTACCCAATCCCACGTCGTGGTATAGCTCCACATAATGACAGCGGGGGCACATAATCAACCGGACGGGCACGGCGCAGTTGGTGTTGACGCTCGCGCCGCTGTCTTTCTGGAAACGCGGTTCTACATATCCGGGGACCCCAAAGCTGGTATCCAGCATGGTTCTGTCGGCGTGACACTTGGGACACTCGATCTTGATTCCCACTGACATGAACACTCCTCCAATTGCAGGCGGGATGGCCCACTCTATCATGCGATTGCGGAGCGGGCCGCGTTGATTGAAGGATGGGACTCAGGCAGTAGCAGTCGCTGGCGAAGCTTCCGGCTGCGGCTGCTTTTTCGACGCCAGCCAGCGCGCCCGTATCTGGAGGAATGGCCACTCGATCAGTTGAAAGGTCACAAAGGCGATTGCCATCGACGCTATCAGGTTCACCAGGTAGAGGAGCCAGAAGGCAGGTTCGCCGCCTCCCACCCGCCATCCCAACATGAGGGCACTCGAGCGTTCCAGCAGACCAAAGTGATTCAGGTACATTCCATAGGAAAGCCGGCTGACGATGTAGAATCCGTGCCAGTCCAGCAACTTTGGAGTCCGCTTCAGGCCCAGACCCAAGAGAGTGGCGACGCCGAAAATCAACGCCAGGGCAGTAAAAGCGAATACCTCATGATCGACGAAATGCAAGCCTATGGCTGCCACAACCGCAGCGGCACTAACCGACAAGCGCAGCCATGTAGAACGGATAACCGCAGGGCGATAAACACTGCACCAGGCCAGGAGTCCTCCGACCGCCAGTCCGTCCGAATGCGCATACGTTATCTTGTACAGGTCAAAGGGAAGGGTAGCCAGACGAGGGCCTATATATTTGATGGCAATGGCACGGCTGATCACGACAAGTAACATGCCGACCACCGGCAGAATCCAGAGACGCCTGGGATTGATGATGCGCGAGAACAGCGCAATCGAGATGGGAGCGAGAACGTAAAACTGCTCTTCCGTCGATAACGACCAGCCTCCGCCAATCTGGTTGTGGAAGTTATTGGAGAGGAAAAAGACGTCAGACCACAGGCCGCTGAGGCTGCGCCCAAACAGACCCTCGAAAGCCACCAGCGCAACAAAGGCATAGTAGAGCGGCCAGATGCGCAGACCGCGACGCAGCAGGAAGCGCCCAATCTGGATGCGGTTAGTGCGGCTGACCTCCTTCCACAGCTGGCCGCCAATCAGAAAGCCGCTGAGTACGAAAAACAGGTCGACGCCGGTCCAGCCCCAGTTGAAAACGGGCAGCGCCTGCACCCGTGGCAAAGCCTGGAACGCAGCTCCGTAGTGGGCGGTGAAAACCAGCAGGATGGCAAGGCTGCGCAAAACGTCGAGGGCAGGCACATTGCCGCGGGGCCGTGTGCGCAGATCTTGGATTGCTCCCCGAAAGAATCCCGAAACCCGCGGCGCACTCATGAACAGGCCTTACCTCGGTCTGCGATTCTGCGAGTGGCAAGGGCCCAGGCACAGGCCGAAAGCGTTGGAGTCGCTGTGAACCGGCACAGGTCCAGGTCGCCGGCAGCAGACGTGGGCAAGCGTCGACCTCTGTTGGGCTGGTATCGCTTTACTCCGCGAGGCACACGCAGAGAATATGGGAGCCGAATACAGAGTGCAAGTGATGCGCGGCAGTTGCAAATCCGAGCGAAGTGACTGCAAGGCACGGCCTGCGCGGCGGCGGCATCATGGTGGCTCTTTCCGCCGTCGCACCTCATCTAATAACAACGACAGGAGCAAAATCATGATACGTCGTCCAGCATTGATGCCCGTGCTTGTTATCCTGGCAATTCTCAGCCTGGGGCTGGCGGTTCGCGCGCAGTCCAGTGCAACGCCGGGAGGCCAGTCCGAGACAACTCCGCCCAGCACCATGAGTCCGCCGATCCAGGTAGCAGTTACTGGTTGTCTCAAACGGGGCAATGAGGGTGGCTTCCGGATTACCCAGAACGGCACGACCTGGCGGCTGATCGCCAAAGATGTGGACCTGGCCGGACAGCTGAATCACGTAGTCACCGTCACCGGCAAGCTGGCGCCGCTACCGCCGCAGCAGGGAGCAAACAGCGAGAACGAGGCCGGCAATCCGTCCCATGGCCTGCGCGTGCTGACTTTGAAAATGTTGAGCAACAGTTGCACGCGTTAACAGACCGCGAAAAGACTCGCTCCCGAGAGCTTTGTAACTGGGCGCGTCTTCAGTAGCCGCTCAAATGGTCGCAACGCACGTTCCTCGTCGGCCCAAGGGCCTCCTCGGGATGACAAAATAAAGGCCTTATCTGCACGACTGTCGTGCCCTGACACGAGGCCTTCCATGCCCGAGTTTTCACAGCCCTTTTCAGTCGTGCTGATAAGCCCTCTATATTTCTGCCCGAACCGGCTTCAGCCACCGGCACAATGCTGCATCGCCCAATCTGAAATCGCTTGCGAAATCGCTGCCTGCGCACTTGCGCCGACGCGCTTGATACTGGCATGATGAGCTAACTCCCGCAGCCACCCCAGGGATAACGCTCAGATGTTCACTCTTAGTGCAACCGCGCGTCGTGTCTCACGTGAGCTGCACACCTGTGCGCTGCTTCTGATGTTGGGCTGTACCGTCACCATGCTGCACGCGCAGTGTCCCTCGCCGCCCTACGCGAATTCGGCCGATCCCAATCTCATCTTCAAGCGGCCGGCTCCGCCTAAGAGAGCTCCGGGGCAGGAGCCCTTACTCCCGGAGGCGGGATTCCTGTCGAACACCCATTACACCAGCCAGTTTTTTGGTTTGGCCTTCGATCTACCCATGACCGTGCAAGGTCACGAAATTATGGTGCCGGTGATGCCTGAGAAGCAGCATGCTCTGCTGATGCTTCAGTACGAAAACGGAGAGCGCAACGGCTACATCCAGGTGACGGCCACCGACCCGCGTCCGGGCTATGAGGTCAGCACCCCCGAGAAGGAGCAGGAAGAACTGGAGCGATGGGCACAAAACCAGACCGCCTTCGGAGGGCAATTGCAATTTCCGGTGCCCGGCTTTCTGCTGCGTTCCGGGCATTTCTATTCTTCCACGCGGCGCGTGGGGAGGAATTATGCGGCCCAATACTGGGTGGGCATCAACAACTACATGGTCAAGGTGATGGTCCGCACCAACGATAAAGACTTCCTGCGCAAGGCCAAGAACCTGATGGCGGAAGCCCAGTTTTATTGTCCGCAAGATGATGGCACGCTGATTAACGAAGATGGCAAGCCGGTGAAAGTTGAGGGTGTTCCTTACACCGGACCGACCGTGCCGACCTTCCGGGTTAATGCTGCGCTGCGCGACGAGCCGGGCAAGAACATCCCTCACGGAGAAATCGTTGCAGGAGTTTATCGCAACCCTGAGGCAGGTTTGCAATACCGGGTCCCGCGTGGTTGGGACGTGGTTGCCACCGACAAGAGCGATCCTCCGCCTCCGCAAGACGAATCAACCTTGCGGGAATACAAGTTTCTTCATGCCTGCTCGCAAACCCTGCTCCAGATTGCTCCACGGCTTCCGGTGGGCGTGAAGGAGCAACAGCCTACACCGGCCATCGTCTTGCGTGCTCTCGATCCTGCTTGCCTGTCGATGCGTACCGCAACCTCCCTAACGGACAAGCGCACCGCCGATGAGGTTGCTGCCAGCCTGGAGCAGATGGGAGAGTTTGGGGAGATCTATTCCGATGAGCTGAGGTCGACGCATGGTCACCTGTTCATGATCTTTCACGGCACCCTGGCAACCACGCAGAGAGGGGAAGATCTGGGTCAACGGATGTCGCAGACGATCTTCGCCACGCGCTACAACAAGTTATTGCTGATGTGGTCAGTGATTGCGCCCGATGCGGCGGCGCTGGCCGAGATACCCATCAGCGACATCCTTTTCGATGGCTCGCCGGCGATCGAGTTGCGGGCGTCGCTACCAGCCGGAAAATAGATGGGCGGCGGTGAGTCAACGGACGGTTGTTGGTTGTCGCGTCCGCACTGCCATTCTCTGTGACGACTGCTAACCCACCAGCCGCTAATCCATAAAAACTCTCGAGGCATTTAGTTCGGCGTAATCTCGAACACCACCCCGCCCGAATGCGAACCTCCGCCTGACGTCACTCCGTAAAGGTTGCCGCTGGCGTCCATCACCAGGTTGCCAACCGGCCCAGCACCGTCGGAGCCGCCTGTAAAGTCATAAAGATCGGTGTAGACGTAGTTGCCGTGTACATAGGCCATCTTGTAGACATTACCTTGTTGATAAGTGCCGCCATCGTATGAGACGCCGTAGAGGTCGGTGGCCAAATCCTCAATGAGCGGGCCCTCGGGTGCACTAGCACCCTCTCGTGACGTGCCGAAATTGTAGACTTGGGAAAAACCATAGAACCAGTCGAAGATCGTGCCCCCGGCACCTGATCCGCTTGGCCCACATCCCTGGGCTACACCGTAAAAGTTGAAAGTATTCGGGTCCAGCAGGAGACTCGAATCGATAGCACATCCAACACTGGTGGTGAACTGCTGAACGTCATAATATTCAAAGTCATTTTCGGAGGGCTGAAGAGTGAAAAAATTCGCGTTGCCGACCGAAGTTACGCCGTAGAGATCGTTGTACTCATCACGGATTATTCCGCCGAGCGGCTGGGATCCATCAGCCTGGGCATTGAAGCTGTGCAGAATACTCTCTGTCCAACCGCCCCCTGACGGGGAGAGTTCATAAACTGTGCCACAGCCTGAGCTCCCACAATCCTGAAGTTCGCCACCATACTGCGTGGTTCCATAAAAGTTGGAGTTAGCGTCGAAAACCAGGTTTCCGTATTGCGGCCTTGCTCCATCGGGGACGCCCTGGAAGCGGTACAGTACGGTCTCGGTCCACGGCGCCGACGCTGATCCGGAGGCGTGGCTTGGTGGTCTCAAGCTGTAAATCGTGCCGCATCCGCCGGCAACGCCGCAGGATTGGTCGCCTCCAACTTCTGTGGTGCCATAAAGTACCCCGCTCGGCCCGATCGTGACGCCGGAAACGGGATCCGCCCCGTCAGTGCCTCCCTGGAATTCGTACAGCAGATTCAGTACCCAACCCGAGCCTACATGCCTTAGCTCGAATACAGTTCCCTTCTCGAAAGTGCCGCCTTTCAAGGTCGTTCCGTAGAAATTTCCGCCTGCGGTCATGGTAAGGCCGTTGTAGGGCCAAAAGGCAGCGCCGTTCGATCCGTTTCCGGCGAAGTTAAAGAGAACATTAAAAGTCTGGGCTTGCGCTGTTGACATCAAGGCGAGGCTCAATGCTAGGCCGATGCCCAAAGCGAGCGTCATAGTCGCACGAACCCGGGCGATTTTGGAAAGCACGTTCCGACATTGTTCTGAGTTTGCCATTGCGGTATTCCCCCGGCACCAAGTCTTGCTTGGCCCATCGCGGCGAATTTAGGTTCAAACCATCCCGTCGTCAACTTAATTTCACATTACGGTCTAAGTTTATGCACTGATGCGAGATGGACGATAGCGGGAGAGCCAGTGCCAGCCCGTTCAGGAATCGCTGCCGGCATGGACTGATGTCTGGGAGAGTTCTGTCGTTGTGATGCTTCCGCAGCATTGAAGAACGTCGTGGCCGGATGCTGGCCAGCTACCTGAAGTGGTGGGCTTTCCTAGCCGAGCCTCTGGGCTTCGGGACGCGAAAGGCATGTGGCTCGGCGCGCTCTACCCGAAGAAGGCTATGGGCGCTGTTCAAAGAATCCCTTTCACTCTTGATCATGAGCGATCTTCCTTAACGCCGGAATTTTCTGTTGCCGAGTTTAGACCGTTCATGCAGAATATTGTACTCATGAGATATCCAAGGTTTCTACCAGCACTCATCCTGCTCGCAATAGTGTGTCTCTTCGGCCCCGGGCTCTGGAGTAATCTGCATGCCGACTTTATGGCGCGTGATCCTGGGCCGCGCGGCGCGCCCGTGGGCGCCGGAAATCCCATTGCCGGACTAACGGACAGCCAGGCCGACTTCTTTGAAGATGGCCTGTTGCGTTTCGGGGAGATCAATTCCGTCAGCGGAAATCTGTTAGGTGAGGTTGGCGTCGGCCTCGGCCCAGGCTTCAACAGCAATTCGTGCGGCAGTTGTCACTCGCAACCGGCGACCGGCGGATCCAGCCCCAGCACTCATGCCTATCCTTACGTCGGACCGAATCCGCAGGTTGCGGTGGCGACGCTCGACGGAGCCAGCAACACGGTGCCGTTCTTTATCACCGGGGACGGTCCGGTGCGCGAGGCGCGCTTTAAGTATTTTCTCGCGTCCACGGGATCGCTCAGCAGTGAGCGCGACGGCGGCGTGCACAATGTGTTCACCATCCAAGGCCGCACCGACGCGACCAACGTCCCGGGCCTAACCGGCACCCGGCAGAGCTGTGAAATGGCGCAGCCTGATTTCGAGCAGATGCAGACCCTGAACAATCTGAGCCTGCGCATTCCCACGCCGCTGTTCGGCGATGGATTCATCGAGAACATTTCCGAGGCCACACTCACCGCCAACCTGGAGTCCGATGCGGCGTTGAAGACCGCACTGGGCATCCGCGGGCATTTCAATCGCAATCCCAATGACGGCACGATCTCGCGCTTTGGCTGGAAGGCGCAGAACAAGTCGCTGCAATTGTTTTCCGCCGAAGCCGAGAGCGTGGAAATGGGGGTCAGCAATGAGGTGTTCCCCAACGAACACGGCTATGCTCCGGTACAGCCACCCGCCAGTTGCCTGTTCAATCCGACGCCCGAGGACCATACCGAAATGGAAGCGGGCAATGCCGGGCCGGCAGTGGTGAGCAACGCAGTGGAGTTTGCCAACTTCATGCGCTTTCTCGCCCAGCCCAGGCCCTCCTGCTCCGGCGCGGGGTGTCCGCAAAACGTGCAGAACGGGCGCAGCCTGTTTAACAGCACCGGGTGCGCGCTCTGCCACACGCCCAGCATGAAGACCACCGTCTCCTACTTCAGCCCGCAATTGAGCAATGCGGAGGCGAATCTCTTTTCCGACCTCGCCGTGCATCACATGGGGTCGGGATTGGCCGACAACATCATTCAGGGCACCGCCGGGCCAGACGAGTTTCGCACCGCTCCGCTGTGGGGATTAGGGCAGCGCTTATTTTTCCTGCACGATGGGCGCACGCAAGACCTGGTGCAGGCGATCGAGCAACATGCCAGTCCGGGATCGGAAGCGAGTGCCGTCGTCAACCGCTACCGCCGGCTCAGCGAGCCGCAGAAGCAGGATTTGCTGGATTTTCTGAGGTCGCTGTAGGGGGTCGCGAGCCGGAAAGCATGCTCATCACCCATCGCACGCATACCCGTGGTGTGATGGGCCCTGGGTAGGTTAGTCCACCAATGGCGGACTTCACTGCGCTCAGGATCACAAGATGTAAGAATGTGAAGGCCCGCTTTATCTGAGGCGCTCGTGCACGTTCGCGTGGGCCGCTCGGCCCCGTTGCGCGCGAAAAAAGCCGTGCCGGCGGCGGCTACCGGGGGTCGGAATCGCCGCCAACAAACCGGCACGACTATAGGTATTACGCGAGAATCTTAATCGCAAGCAATCTAGGGCGCAGCAACAGGCATCACGCGTCAACGTGCGACACTCACCACGGCGATGTGAGCCAGGTCGCAGCCGCATGTGCGGTGTCTGGCGCTGGATGGGCCCCGGCGAGATGAAAAAAGCCGCGGCGTAAACCGCGGCTACATCGTTCCAATGTCCAATAAAATTCGCTAACGACGACCCTTCTTGGCAGCTTTCTTCTTTGCGCCTTTCTTGGCGGCTTTTTTGGCCGGCGCTTTCTTGGCTGCCTTTTTCACGGGTGCTTTCTTCGCGGCCTTCTTTGCCGGACCCTTCTTAGCGGCTTTCTTGGGCGGCGCCTTATGGACTTTCTTTGCCGGAGCTTTCTTAGCAGCCGGTTTCGCTGGTTTCTTTGGTGCGGGTTTGCGCGAAGCCGGGGCGGGAGCTTCGATTGGTTCTATCTCAATGTCTTCTTCCACTACGGTTATGGATTCGGGTTCTTCTTCTTCTTCCTCTTCTTCTTCGTATTCCTCATCTTCGGCAGAATCGCCGTAGGAACCGTCTCCGTAGTCATCCATTTCGTCGTCTCTGCGGCCATAGAGCGTTTCATCGAATGTCATATGCTTGTCCTCCTGATGGTGCCGGACTCCGCATGACTTAACGGAGGCAGCTCGTTAAGCAAAACTTGGTTTTATACCAACGACAAACTTCACACAAGAGGCGCGCGATTGCAACCCAACATCGCAATGTTTCGCAGCATCGCGGACCCAGGAAATTAGTGCAACGCGCCTGTTGTAACAGAACATCCGCGGGAAGGGAAGGGGCAAAAATCAAGTGCCAGTTGTCAGTGGCCAGCAGTCAGCCGTAAGTGGGAAAATGCGGTTTTTCGCCAAAGGCGCCGAATATCGAACGCCGGACCGGCAACTGGCTACTGGTTACTGCCTACTGCTTCTTGATCAGCAGTACCTCGCCGGCGCGCAGGTTAGCGGTCAGCTTGGGGTTGTCGCGTTTCAGGGCGGCGACGGAGGTGTGATTCGACTCCGCGATGCTGCTGAGGGTCTCGCCTTTCTTGACTTTGTGATACTTCGAGGCTTCGGAGCTTTGGGTTTTACTGGACTTGCCGTTGGTGTGGCCAGCGTTGGCCGACGGGTTCTTAGTCTCCGCCTGAGTCTCGGTTTTAGCTTCTGACGGATCGGCTTCGGCGTTCTCTGAACTGTTGGGCTTGTAGATCACCAGCATACGTCCCGGCACCAGTTCGCCGCCGCGTAAGTGGTTCCATTTCCTGACTTTATCGACGGGCACCTCGAAATCGTCGGCCACCGAGGCCACGGTATCGCCCTTGCGCACTTTGTAGTGAGTTGCTTTATGCGAGTAAGTAGCGGTCTGCGTTTCGTGCCGTCCCGGTGCGATCGGAATGATGAGTTTCGTCCCCGCCTTCACCTCGTCGTCGGAGAGGTTGTTGGCCTCCGCGATCGACGAAGCCGACGTGTGATACTTGCGCGCGATGGAGGGCAACGTGTCCCCGTATTCCACCCGATGATAGCGCCAGTAGGTGCGCATATCCTGCGGGATTGTCGCCATCGCCGCCTCGTATTTCTCCTGCGATCCCGCCGGCAGCTTCAGGATGAACGACTGGTCCTTCGGGGTGCTCATGCGCAACAGGCTGGGGTTCAGCTCTTGCAGGCGGTCCACTGAGGTGTCAACGCATTCAGCCACCAGGCGCAGGTCGACGGGATAGTTAATTGTCACCTGGTCCGTCTGCTGAGGCGGTTCGGGCGCCACCCGCTGCAAGCCGTACTGCTCAGGGTTCTTCGCGATAATGGTTTCGGCCAGGATGATGGGAACGTAATTGCGTGTCTCCTGGGGCAGCACGCCGCGCCGGTAAAGCTCCCAGAAATCGGCGTAGCCGGTGCGCTCCACGGCATGCTGCACCGTGCTTGCGCCGGAGTTGTAGGCAGCCATCGCCAGGTACCAGTCGCCAAACTGGTTGTACAGGTCCTTCAGATGATGGGCGGCAGCGCGCGTCGCCTTCTCTGGATCCTGACGATCATCGACCCACCAGCTCCGCTGTAGTCCGTAAATCTCCGCCGCGCTGGCCATGAACTGCCACATGCCGCGAGCTCCGGCCCGGGACAACGCCAGCGGCTGAAACCCCGACTCCGCTTGCGCCAGATAGATCAAATCCTGCGGGACGCCTTCTTCCTTCAGGATGCTCGCAATCATCTCGCGATAGCGTCCCGCGCGTGTCCAGGCGTGCTCCAGCGTGGCCTTCCCGCGCGGGCTGGAGTAATAGTTTATAAACATGGCCACCTGGTCATTCATCACCAGCGGCAAATCGGACTTGGTGTTCTTGATCTCGGCTTCGGCCACGGCCCGGACGTTGGGATCGACCGGGAAGGTGATGTCGTTGGCTTCGTCGATGGGTGCGGGTTCAGAGCGCGGCTCACTGAAGCCGTCGCCCTGCTGCAACGCCGCCATCTCCAACTCGTGGACGGCCTCGACGATCTTGTCGAATTCGCGCTCCAGTTGCTCATTGCTGCGCACATCCAGATTGCTGCCCAGCAGGGTATTGAAGGCCTGATCGAAGTTGGTCTTCGCCGCTTCCAGATGTCCCGCCTGATAGTTGGCCTGGCCGGCGGCATACTGCTTTTCTGCCTGCGCGATCAAGGCGTCAACGGGATCAACCTGGGTCTTGGGAGCTTCCTGGATTTTAGCTTCGGGCGCGGGCTTCGGAGCGACTGGCGCGGTGACTTCAGGTGCGGTGGCGTGGGCGGGAAGAGCAGCGGATTTCTTGGGCTCGGTAGTTTCGCAACCTGTGAGGACCAAGAGGAAGCTGAGGAACAGCAGGGTTGCGACCGGAGCCTTAAGGCGAAGCAGTGTCATCGTGGCGACAATTCCGAAACAACCTTCTCCTGCGTTCCACCGGTTGCTTTGATGTTACTACGTTGCGAAATTCAGGGTCAATGAAACCAGGAAGAGTGGAGGTAACTGCCATTGTACGAATAATTTGACGACGCGAGTGTCCCGCCGTTGCGCCTCGCCGTCGCGCTCTTTCTGCCGCGGAGATAGTTCGCTACTGCGGCAACCCCACCTTCTTCACGAGTTCGGCGAAGCGCGGATCGGAGCGGAGGGGATCGAGCAGGAAGTCGGTATTCAGCTGGTACACCAGATCGCGCTCGCGGTAGGCGATATCGAGCCAGTAGAAAGCCTGCTCCTTGTCGCCCGCCTGGGCATACAGCTCGGCGAGTAAATACGGCGAGGCGTAGCTCTTCTTGCGCTGCGCCAGCCGCACCGCGATGCCCCGCTTGAGCGCTTCTTTCCAGCCTCCCGATTTGTAACCCTCGTCCAGCGCAGCGGCAAATTCCAGCTCGTTCGGATCGCCCTCGAGTTGAGCGGAGGTTTTCCATTCTTCAATGACCTGCGGGTACATACCTTTTCCCCAGTAGGCCACGGCCAGATAGAAGTGCGCGACCGGGAAGGTCGGGTTGTCGGCGGCAACCCGCTTGGCCACCGCGATCGCGTCATCGTACTGCCGGGCTGAGGTATAAACCCGCGCAGGAGCTGCGGCGATGATCGGCGACAGCGGATCCAGTTCGTGGGCGCGCGCGGCCTCGGCGAGGGCTTCCTGAATCCTGCCCAGATTACCCAGGTCTTCCGCATACCACTGGTGCGCGGTCGCATCGTTGGGATCGAGTGCAAACGCCTTCTTGTATTCCGCTACGGCGCCCGCAAAATCGTAGTCGAACTCGAGTCCGTTCGAACCGAGGTTCGCGTGGGCCTGCGCCAACGTCGGATCCAACTCCAGCGCTCGGCGGGCAGCGGCATTCGACTTGGGATAGTCCTCGTCCGGCGAGCCACCGTGGCTCGGCAGCACTCCGTACGTGTCAGCCAAGCCGAGATACGCCAGCGCGTAGCTGGGATCTTTCTCGAGGGCCTGATTGAAGTACGAGATCGCCGCCGCCAGGCTCGCGGGCGTGCGCTTGTTCCACTCGTAACGTCCCTTCAGGTACAGCTCGTAGGCTTCGGGATCCTTCGTGCCCTGCTTGGTGACCTGTTGCTTCTCCGTGCTGCTCATATCGGAGCGCAGCTTGCTCGCGATGTCGCCGGCGATCTGCTGCTGCATCGCGATGATGTTGGTCGCGGGGCCGCTGTAATGCTGTCCCCAGATCACGGTGTTGTCGCTGGTGTTAGTAACTCGGCGCTCACATCGATCTGATCACCATGCGGCGTCACGCGCCCGCTGACCAGCGCCGCCACGCCCAGGTCCTTGCCCACCTGCTGCACATCGACATCTTTGCCCTTGTAGCGAAACACCGAGTGCCGCGATTTAACTTTGAGATCCGGCACGTGCGCCAGATTATCGATCAGCGATTCGGTGATGCCGTCGCTCAGGTAATCGGTCTTGGCATCGCCACCGACGTTGGTGAACGGCAGCACGGCGAGCGAATCGATCTGCGTCGCCTTGTGCGACCGCACATACCACGCCGCGCCGCCCGCAGCCAACACAAGAGCCAGGACCACGCAAATCGCCGCGATAAGCGGCATCTGCCGCCGTCTGCCCGTAGCGACCGCGGGCATCCTGCCGCTGGACGAAGATGAAGACGACTGCGCCGCCAGGCGCGTCGACTCGGTGTCGCGCTTCAGCCGCTGCAGGTCCGTGCGCAGATCGGCCGCGCTCTGGTAGCGCAGGTTGCGATCCTTCTCCAGCGCCTTGCGAATGATGCTCTGCAAGTCAGGTGAGACATCGGGCGTGAGCTGCGACGGTGGCAGCGGCTCGTCGCGCAAGATCGCGCTACAGATTTCGCCCGAGGTCGCGCCGTCGAACGGCATCTTGCCGGTCGCCATCTCGTAAATCACCGCCCCGAACGAAAACAGATCGCTGCGCGCGTCAACATCCTTGCCGCGCACCTGCTCGGGCGACATGTACGCCACGGTGCCCAGCATGGTACCGGGACTGGTGAGATGCTGCGCGCCGGAGTCGGCAACCTTGGTCTCGGAATCGGAACTGTTTTCCTCCGCCCGCACCTTCGCCAATCCGAAGTCGAGAACCTTGGCGTGCCCGCGCCGCGTGACGAAAATGTTCGCCGGCTTGATGTCGCGATGAATAATGCCCTGGCCGTGCGCTGCATCCAGCGCGTCGGCCACTTCGGTAGCGAGATCGAGCAGCAGCTCGTGCTCCATCGGACGCCCGGCGATGCGATGCTTCAGCGTTACGCCGTCGAGGAATTCCATCACCATGAAGACGCGGCCGTCTTCTTCGCCGATGTCGTGAATAGTGCAGATATTGGGATGATTCAGCGCCGATGCCGCACGCGCCTCGCGGCGGAAGCGCTCCAGTGCAGCCGGATCGCGCGCTACGTCGTCGGGCAGGAACTTGAGCGCGACAAAGCGTCCCAGGCGCGAGTCCTCGGCCTTGTAGACGACACCCATGCCGCCGCCGCCAAGCTTCTCGACAATGCGGTAGTGCGAGATGGTGGTGTCAATCATGTCCTGATGGCGCGAAAGGAATGCCTGATGATAGGGCGCTGATGGTTGGCAGTCAATGCGAGGCTGATGCCGCAGTCGCGCAGGGATTCGAAGAAGGGTTGATGGCCCTCATCATCTGTTGATTTGTGCGGGTGACCCATCCTCCTCGCCATCTTTTGGCCAGGGGGTGGGAGCTAGGCCTTCGCCAGCGCCTGCTCCAGATCGCGAATCAAGTCGGCGCTATCTTCGATCCCTACCGACAACCGCACCGTCGCAGCTGACACTCCCAGCAGCTTGAGTTGCTTCGCGCTCAATCCAGTGTGCGAGGCGAGCACCGGATACGACACCGTCGATTCCACTCCGCCGAGGCTGGCCGCGAGGTACCACAATGTCAGACTGTCGATAAACCGCTCCGCCGATCGCCCTCCGCCGCGCAGATCGAAGGAGACCATCATGCCAAAATCCTTCATCTGCCGGCGCGCGATCTCATGGGAGTCGTTGTCCGGCAAGCCGGGATAATACACACGCGCGATCTTGGGATGCTGCTGCAACATGTCGGCAATGCGCGCCGCATTGCGGCAAGCGCGTTCGACGCGCACATCCAGCGTCTTGAGGCCACGCAGCAACAGATAGGCGCAGCCGGGATCGAGACATCCGCCTGTCAGAATCATGATCGGCCGCGCCAGGTCCATCCACTTCCTGGAGCCGGCCAGCACGCCGGCGGTCAGGTCGCTGTGGCCGCCGAGATACTTGGTCGCCGAATGAATCACGATATCCGCGCCCAACTCCAACGGCTTTTGCAGCACCGGAGTGGCGAAAGTATTGTCCACCACGACACAGGCGTTGCGCTTGCGGCCTAGCTCGCACAGCGCCGCAAGATCGACACAGCGCAGGGTTGGATTGGTGGGCGACTCCAGAAACAGCATCCGCGTCTTGCGGCTGAAGTAGCGTGCTGCGTTGTCGATGTCGTGATAGGGAACGAACCGCACCTTAATCCCACAGCGTGGGAGTATCTGCTCGAACAGCTTCATCGTCCCGCCGTAGATATCGAGCATGGCGACGATCTCATCGCCCGCCTGACACGTAGCCAGCACCGCGATCATCTCCGCCGCCATGCCGCTGGAAGTTGCGATGGCTGTCTCTGCGCCTTCCAAGGCAGCAATCTTTTCCTCCGCCGCGGCGATGGTCGGATTGGCGTAGCGCGAGTACAGATACAGGTTGCTGTCGCCCGCGGCGTAGCGGCGCAGATCTTCGACGCGCGGCACCACGAACACAGAGGTTTGCGCGATAGGCGTGGTCAGCGGCGTGGATTGGCCATGGCGCTCTTCGCCGGAATGAACGCAGCGCGTGGCGTCGGCGGTTTGGCGGGATCTCTTGGGCTTGCTCATGTTGAGATTTATGTCAGGGCACGACCCTGTCATGATACGTAGGGGCTGAAGCCCAGTCATTAATGATTCGTTGCGGCACGTCTGAAGACGTGCTCTGACACAAGGCGCCGAACTGCCTTGATCCAAACGATTGGCCCCGAATCGAAATTCGAGAAGCCCTTTAGCCCTCGATCACAATCCCTGCCTTTGTCCCCTGCTTCGTGCAAAGCGCCCATGCCATGCGCGGTGTGTTGTGGGCGATGCCAATCCGGCCTGCCGAGTCCACGATGATTATGCCCCCATGGCCGTTGAGACGCTTCTTCAGGTAGAAGAGCGCCTGCTGCGCGGCCTCCTGCGGAGCCTGACCGTGCTCCACGCGATCGGCCGTCCACTTGGCGAGCACCAGCTTCATCATGGGCTCGCCCCAGCCGGTGGTGGAGACCGCAGCGCTGCGATTGTCGGCGTAGCAGCCGCAGCCGATCAACGACGAGTCGCCGACTCGTCCCGGCGCTTTGTTTAGCGTGCCGCCAGTGGAGGTGGCAGCGGCAATGTTGCCCTCGGCATCCAGAGCTACCGCGCCCACGGTGTCGTGAGAGCGCGTGGGCCCGAACTCGTCAGGCATTTGCAGATAGGCTTGCTTCTTGGCTTCGCGCAAGCGCTCGACCTCGCGCGGGATCACCAGTTCGTCATTCGAGCACAGTTCGATGCCGTGCTCCTGCGCGAAGCGCTCTGCGCCAGTGCCGACGAAGTAGACATGCGGGCTTTCGGTGAGGATCTTCTTGGCCGCGCGGATGGGATTGCGGATGTGCTCGACGCAGCCGACGCCGCCGGCGCGCAACGTCGCTCCATCCATGATGAGCGCGTCGAGTTGCACCCGGCCATCCATGTTGAGGAACGAGCCGCGGCCGGCGTCGAAGGTCTCATCTTCTTCCATGGCCATCACCGCTGCCTCGGCCGCATCCAGGGAGCTGCCGCCGCGCCGCAGCACTTGCCAGCCCTCGTCGGCGGCGGCCTTCACGCCGCGCAGATGCGGCTCAAGCATATCTTCAGGAATGGCCCACGCCCCACCGTGGACCAGAATCACAGGATCGACCGCCAAGTGCTCACCTTTCGTGAGAAGGAGTGGCCTCTGTGTTGAGAGGCAAACCGGAAAGCATACCAGATACGCGGAGGCTAACCCGCCCTAGCCAAAGGAAGCGGAAAACAGCAGGTCCCTCGACTCGCCCTCACTACGTTCGGCGTCGCCCACGATGACAGAACGGGGCACCGTCCGAAGTGTGACACCATTATTTGTTGCAACACCATAAAACGACGAGCGCGCGCCGCCCGATTCATGATAAAACTCCCAAGCTATGAACTACTCACGTGCGATTCGCGCTCTGATTGTTAGTGCCGCCCTTGGGCTTTGCGTCGTTCCCGGGTCCGCGCAAACCAAGGCGGCGAAGAAGAAAACCGTCGAATTGAAAGATGCCAAAGGCAGCGACGTCGGTACGGCGACAATTGTCTCGAAGGGGTCGGGTGTCGAGGTGAAGCTTGAGCTGAAGAATCTGCCGCCGGGTGTCCACGCGGTGCACTTTCATCAGAAGGCCATGTGCGATCCCCCGGACTTCAAAACTGCCGGTGGGCACTTCAATCCGGCCGGCAAGCAGCACGGCTTCGACAATCCGCAGGGCCATCACGCCGGCGACATGATGAACTTCACGGTCAAGGAGAACGGTACCGCGAAGGCGACGGTGAAGGATGACGATGTGGTGCTGGGCACCGGCAGCGAGGCGAACTCGTTGCTGGCCAATGGAGGCAGTTCGATCATGGTCCACGCCAAAGCCGACGACTACAAGACCGATCCCTCGGGCAACTCCGGCGACCGCATCGCCTGCGGGCCGATTACGCCGTAGTCGTAGCTTGTGCTCTAAACTGGAGATATGGGCGACCTTGGCCGCATGCTGGTGTTTGTCGGCGGACTGCTGCTCGTCATCGGAGTAGTGCTGATTCTGGCGGGCAAGGTCAACCTGCCTATCGGACGTCTTCCGGGTGACATTGTCTATCGCGGTAAGAACACCACCTTCTATTTCCCGCTGATGACATCGATTCTGCTCAGCATCATTCTTTCGCTGGTGCTGTATTTCGTGAATCGGATGAGGTAGGAGGATCGCTCTTCGCTAATCGCCATTCGCTTTTCGCCAGAGCCGTTGGCCTTTAGCTGTTAGCTTTTAGCAACCCACCGATTAGCAGCCCACCGATCGCTGCTGTTTGGCCAGCGAAAAGCGAGCAAGCGAAAAGCGGTCTTCTCCCTTGATACACTTCCTCCATGTCCGGCACGGAGCAACTCGGGCTGATGTTTCAGGCGCCAGCGCGCAAGATTTATCCCGTGCGCGAGTTGGTTGCTGCTGTGCGCACGCAGGTGGAACGCGCCTTCACCGATGTTTATGTGGAAGGCGAAATCTCCAACTACCGCCCCGCGGAATCGGGCCACCTCTATTTCACGCTGAAGGACGGCACCGCCCAGCTTCGCACGGTGATGTGGCGGACCCAGGCGCGGCTGCTGCGCTTTCGTCCCGACAATGGCATGCAAGTCATCGCGCGCGGCCGCGTCACCGTCTATGACGAGCGCGGTGACTTGCAGTTTCAGGCCGAGCATCTCGAACCCAAAGGCGCCGGCGCGCTGCAGGTCGCCTTTGAGCAGCTAAAGGCTAAGCTGGCTGCCGAGGGGCTGTTCGAGCAGGCGCGCAAGAAGCCTGTTCCCGTGCTGCCGCGGCGCATCGGACTGGTTACTTCGCCGCGCGGGGCTGCGCTGCAAGACATCCTGAATATTCTTCGCCGCCGGCACGAGTCGGTGAGCGTGCTGATCTATCCCGCGCAGGTGCAAGGCGAGGTGGCGGCCTCCGAGGTCAGTGCCGGCGTGCGCTACTTCAACCGGCACGGCCAGGTCGACGTCATCGTCGTGGCGCGCGGCGGCGGCTCGTTCGAAGACCTGTTCGCCTTCAACGATGAAGGCCTGGCACGCACGATTGCCGCGTCCGACATTCCGGTGATCTCTGCGATTGGACACGAGACCGATTTCACCATTTGCGACTTTGTTGCCGACCTGCGCGCGCCGACTCCGTCGGCTGCGGCAGAGCTGGTGATCCGCTCCAAGCACGAGCTCGCCGAGAAGCTGCAAGGCTTTCACAAGCGCATGACGCAGGCGATCAACTACAAGCTGCTGCGGGCCAACAACGCTTTGTCCGCAATGGCGCAGCATGCCGTTTTCGCGCGCATGCAGGACAGCATTGCCCGCCGCCAGCAGCGGGTTGACGAACTGGTGTACCGGCTGGCGCAGTCGCAGGCGCGTTTGTTGAAGACACAGACACGCCGCGTCGATGCCCTCGAAGCCCAACTGCGCCGCCACGACTTGCGGGTGCGAACCGGCGTGATGCGACGGCAACTCGAGTCGCGCGCAGGCGAGCTGAATGCAGCCATGTTGCGATTGCTGGTGGCGCGCCGCAATGAGCTTGATCGCGTGGCCGCTGCCCTGCGCGGCGCACCGGAGATGATTCTGCTGCGGCGGCGCTCCCGTTGGGAGCGAGCGAATGGCAACCTGGAAGCGCTCTCTCCGAAGGCGATTCTGGCCCGCGGTTACGCGCTGGTCTTCGATGCCAGCGGACGGCTGGTAAAGCAAGCTTCGCAGCTCGCGCCGGGCGAACAAGTTCGCACCCAGCTCGGTCGCGGCGAGTTTACGGCGCGGGTGGAGAAGGTTGAGGGAGGGGATGGCTAGTGGGTCAGTGGTTCAGTGGCTGGGGGCCAGGGGTTCCATGCAGCAGCACCGATTCGAAGTGGCCATCCAGTGAGCCGCGGGCCATCCATTATTTATTACTGACAGTAAGCGCGATCACCATCCACGAATCACTATCGGCTGCATTAGAATTGGAGAGGACCGTCAGGGAGACTGTGACTAAGTCGATGCCGAGATCCTCGGCGGCTGAAGCCGGCTTCGTTTGCTCGGCTTTTCCTGACCGGCTGAAAACGGTCCCTGTCAAAGCGATGGTTAAATCAGACTTTCGTTAGTTAGTTGTATTCGGCAAGAAACTACTCATGAATTGGTTGTTCGATTGATGGCGCGCCACACTTTCCGCCCAAGGTACCAGGATGCTGCAACGTTTTGTCCACATTCCGCAATTCTCGATGATCTCCGTCATCGACATCCTGGTTGTAGCATTTCTTATCTACGAGTTTCTTAAGCTCATTAAGGGCACACGCGCAATTCCGATGCTGGCTGCGGTGGTGTTGCTGGTGGGAGCATTCTGGCTGGCGCACATCGAACAGCTGCGCACCGTCGACTGGCTGATCACGACGCTTTTCCCCTACGCTATCTTCGCGCTTATCGTAGTTTTCGGGGCTGAAATTCGCCATGCCCTGGCTCGTCTTGGCCGCCGGCTGTCGGCAGCCCGGGGTGGCGTGTTCGACGGTACAGATAGTTACGAAGACATTGTGCTGGCGGCCGATCATTTCACCCAGGCCGGGACGGGCGCGCTGATTGTGATCGAGCGCGAGATCGGGTTGCGGACCTTCATCGAAAGCGGTGTGCCGCTGGACGCGAACCTCTCCTACGATTTGCTGATTACGATCTTCCGGCCCAGCGCGCCTTTGCATGACGGAGCGGTCATTGTGCAGAAAGGGCGCATCGCGGCTGCTGCCTGCTTCCTGCCGCTGTCGATGAATCCGGTTCTGTCGACGCAGTTCGGCACCAGGCACCGGGCGGCCATCGGCATCACCGAAGAGACGGACGCAATTTCCGTAGTCGTCTCGGAAGAAACAGCCGCGATCAGCATTGCCGTAGGCGGCGCGATCGAGCGCGATATCACGGTGGAATACCTGCGCGAGCGGTTGAGCGAGTTGCTGCGCCGCTACGTTCCCACGGCGGCGCTGCCCACGACGGTTACCGACCGCGAGCTGGCCAGCGAAGATCGCAAGCTGGAACGCATGAGCCATGAGAAAGACCTTGCCGACGGAGCGGAACGTCAGCCATGAGCCCATCAGCAGGCAATTTTTTTCGCAAATACGTTCTGAAGAACATGGCGTTCAAGCTGGTCTCGCTGGCCATGGCCATCCTGCTGTGGTGGTCGGTGGGCCGCGATCAGCCCATCGAGATTCCGCTGACCGTTCCGGTGGAGTTCCAGAACGCGCCGGTCAATCTGGAGATCAATTCCGACTACCCGTTCCAGGCGCGGCTGACCTTGCGCGGCCCCCAGGGCTTGCTTCAGCGCTTGAGTCCTTCCGAGGTCCATGCCGTCCTCGACCTGCAAGGAGCAGTACCCGGCGAAAGCACCTTCGAGCTTTCCCGCAAAGACATTCGTGTTCCGCGCAACGTGACCGTGGTGCAGATTGTGCCGGGGCAGTTTCACATCAGCTTCGACCGTAGCGTTGCCCGGACGGTTTCGGTGCAGCCGCGGGTGATTGGGACATTGTTGAGCGGATATGGAATCACCACCGTGGCGGCATCTCCGTCTACGATTACCATTGTGGGGCCGGAGCGCAGAGTGCAAGCCATACAAACGGCGATGACCGATCCGGTGGATGCTACCGGCGTGGTGGGAGAGGCGACCTTTACCACTCATGCATACGTATCCGACCCACTGGTGCGGGTGCGATTGCCCCAGCCGATTCATGTGACGGTAAACACAGGAAAGGTTTCCAGCGGAGCAGGCCGGCCTTGAGCCGGGCTGTGACGAAATTCATGCGGCAATTATTTGGGACAGATGGAATTCGGGGAGTAGCAGGCGAGTATCCACTCGACCGGCAGACGGTGTTCGCGATTGGGCGCGCCCTGGGGCAACGGCTGGCGGCCCGCGACCATGATGCTCGCGTGCTGGTCGGGCAGGACACGCGCGAGTCGAGTTCGTGGATCAGCGCAGTCATGGCGGCGGCGTTGGAGTCGGCCAAAGTTCAGGTGGTCAGCGCCGGAGTTATTACTACGCCGGGCGTCGCCTATCTCACCCGCGCCGATAAATTCGCCGCCGGGATCGTGATTTCCGCTTCGCACAATCCCTGGCAGGACAATGGCATCAAGATTTTCGGGGCCGACGGCTATAAGCTCTCTGACGAACTGGAGCATGCGATTGAGGCGGACATCTTTGCCCACATCGAGCAAGTGGCCGAAGCTGCCTCCCACAATGTGGTATCTAGCGCCGAGATGCTTCCGGGAGATGGCCGGCTGCGGGAGCAATATGCGGAGTGGCTGGCGGATTTCGTCAAGGAAACCGATTTCAGCGGGTTGCGAGTGCTGGTGGATTGCGCCAACGGTGCGGCCAGCACCATCGCTCCGCTGGTCTTTCGCGACTGCGGAATTGCCGCTGACTTCCTTCATATTGCACCCAACGGCCGCAACATCAACGCCGGCTGCGGAGCGCTTCATCCCGAACATATCGCGCAAGCGGTTGCCGCTGCGAAGGGCAAATACAATCTCGGCATAACTTTCGATGGCGATGCCGACCGGGCGTTGTTCTCCGATGCCGGCGGCAACGTGGTCAACGGCGACGGGGTGCTGCTGCTGGCCGCCCGCGACATGCAGACGCATGTCCGGTTGCATAATGACGCGGTTGTGGCGACCACGATGTCGAACATGGGGCTGGAAGCGGCGCTGAAGCGCAGCGGCATTGCCATGCTGCGGGCTCCGGTGGGAGACAAGTATGTGCTGGAGCAGATGCTGAAGACGGGGGCGACGCTGGGCGGCGAGCAGTCAGGCCACATCCTGTTCCGCGATATCGATACGACCACCGGCGATGGCATCCTGACCGGGCTGCGGGTATTGGAAGTGATGGCGCGCACGAGTAAGCCATTGGCCGAGCTGGTCGCCGACATGAAGGTCTTTCCCCAGGAGATCAAGAACATTCATGTGCGTGAGAAGCGGCCTTTCGAGCAGTTGCCGCAGGTGATGGAATCGATCCGCAAAGCGGAAAGCGAACTGGAAGGCAACGGCCGGGTGGTAGTGCGCTACTCGGGGACGGAGAAGCTGGCGCGAGTGATGATCGAAGCCGAGTCGGAGCACCAGATGCGCCGCCATACCGATGCTATAGCGACGGCGATCCAGCAGGCGATTGGGGTGTGAAGCCTATCCCGGTTCGCCGGTTGTCAACGGGGCGTTAGTGAACCCCGATGTTGGGACGAATAAAGGGCAGGAAAAGCTGGTTTGGTGGGCTCAGAATAGTCTGTAGGTTCACTATGCGACGGGCGATGTCGCCGAAGGCAAAACCGGTGTGGCTCAGTCCCGACGGGTCTGGAACCAACTCCTGACCGGGCGTGTCGAGCTGGCATTCAGCAATGCTTCCCGGCACGCAGCTATCAGCGCCTGGGTTTCCCGAGGTGGTGCAGATCCCGCCGCCGCTGGGAGGGACACAGCCCAGAAGGAAGGCGGAGAGAGAAGATGAAGTTCCCGCCCTGCGGTTCATCACCTGCTGGAACTCTTGAGTATGGGTCTCGGCCCCATGGCAGCCCTGGCAGGTGTTGACGGAGAAGAACCTTCTGGCGTTAGCCTCATTCCCGCCGATTCCGGTGGCATTCCAAAACCCATTGGAAAGGCCAACATTGTTGAAGCCATTGAAAGCCGAACCGCCAAGGAAGGGCTGCCCTGACGGAAAGTCGTCGGGCACCTGGAGAGTTCCCTGGGTCTCAACGATTTCGGATTGGAAGGCGGAGATGTAGGTTGCGAGGGTCGCGGGACTCAGCGAACTGCAGCTTGGAGGCACCAGGTTCCCGTCAACCACAGTAAAGTTGCCCTGGCACTGAGGTTGATTTCCGGAGCTGAGTTGGCCGGCAGTGTTAAAGCTGCCGTCGGGCGTCTGGGCTACGTCTTTCTCGGCGATGACATTGGGCGGACCATACCTCTGAATGTAAAACTCCCGCTGTTCCCAGAAGTTGCCGTTCTGCAGGTTCTCGTCGCGAAGTTCGAATTCGTTGGTCCTGATGTGAAACAGGCAAGTATTTGGGTTGCCATGGGGATCGGTGCAGGAGGTTGCCTGCACGACGTTGTCAGTAATGGTCGATTCGAGCAGCGGGACGTAGCAGCCGTCGGCGGGGCAATTCTCATAGTCGAAATTGTCCTTTGGGAGGCTGTCCCACGCGGCCGCCCATTGGGGCAAAGTGAACGAAGGCGGGACGCGAAACTCGAAGATGATGTTGAAGAAGACATTGGGAGGCCCTTGTCCGTTCCCTTGGTCCACGAAGCACTGTCCCTGAGAGCCCACACCGGCAGTGACGCCGAAGACGAACCTGAGCTCGCCGCCCGCGGTTTGGTTGGGTTGACCCGACAAGTCGATGCGATTCACGATTGCGTTCAAGCGCACCGGCGCCTCAAGCGAGGGGCAGTGCCCGCCGGCACAGTTGCTATTGGGCACAGGGTCCTTGGGCCAGTTTTGCAAGAGGCCAGACATGCCTAATGACGGGTCCGACGAGCTATTCCTGGGAATGACGACAAAGTTAGTGTTTATGGTCTGATTGTTTTGCCAGTTATTGAGGAATGACTGCAACGCCTGCTCCGCTATGGGAACACTGGTGGTGTTTACAACCGACATCCACAACTTCCTGAATGTCCATGCTCCCACGGGATTGCCGGGAACGCTGAGACAGGCGTCGTAGGTGCGCCCTAATTGGCCGCCCCCGTGGCTCTCGCGGCTTCCGTCCTCCACCACGTGGGGGTCAATGATCATCAGTTCATGGCTGGGCACGACTGTGACGCCGTCTCCCCCGGTGAGAATCTGGGGCGAAAACTGAACTGGCTGGTGCGATTGCAGCGCGGCCCGTATCTTTGCCGGATCGAGGAATTGCATCTTCTCCTTGCGGAGTAAAATGCGTCCTTTGTAAACCGGGACGACCGTACCTAGGCTTGCCAACTCCTTGCGATGCTGCTGTTGGCTTGCGAACGCCGCCCAATCGAAGTCAAGCTCGGTGGAGAAGACGTTCTTGTCGTCCACCGATTGCTGGAGAACCACAGGCTGACCACCCAGTGTCATCGGGAGCTGCGATCCAAGCCTGGCGACGACTGATTTCTGAAAGCGTACCGCGAGCGTGGACTGGTTACTATTGAGCGCCGGATTCGGCGGGGTCAGAGCGAACTCCTCGACGGTAGGCAGGTAGGGATTCGCGTCTGGCATTAGAGTCGCAGAGACGCGTTGCGCTGAGCTGTTATTGTCAGCCGGCAACATGGCGTCAGAAATCGCTGCGGCGCGGATCGAGGAGTTCGAAATATAGGCAGCGGGCTGGGCGATTGATGCCGGGCTTACGGAATGCTGAGCGGCCAGAACGCGATTGGGCCACGCTTTGAGGCTGATGACGATCACCGCGACGGACAACAGACACAATGCAGCAATCCAGATTCGCTTTCGAGATGTCATTTCGTCGCTCCTCAACAGGCTGGAGGGTCAGGCGCCAGACAACCGTGCGGAGAGCCGATTCAGGAAGGGGCTGTTCACGGGCAGCGTCCGCAGGATTGGGAAGGGCCCAAGACGGCTTAGTATTCCGCCGTACGGGCATTGAAGGCAAGGACAATCTTCAGAATCTGCGGGTTACGGCAGTTGGTTGGCCTTCAATCTACTGAAGGGAATGGGTGTTTGACGGGTTCTATGGTGGCAGTTGTAAGTCATCTTAGTGGTGGCATAAGCCACCATAGTGGTAAAAACATCCTCAGGTCCGAGGGAAATTGGGTAGAACAATGTCGCAAACACCTGCACAGTTGTTTCTCCGAAGCGACGGAAATCATTGAACTTATCGTGGCACGCGGATTGCTCCTTGTTAGGACAGCCTCTCTCGCTATGGGGCAAATTGGGTCTGTACGTGAATTGAACCTAAGGAGGGTTCGATCCTTGAAAATGCGTATCGCTTCGCTGTCACTGCTCGCACTATGCCTGACATTGGCTGCTGTTCCAGTAATGGCACAGACTGTCTATAGCAATGGTCCCATCAACGGCAACACCGATGCCTGGACCGTAAACTTTGGTTTCGTCGTTAGCGACACGTTCACCGTCGCCAACAACGGCACCACCATCACCGGCGGCAGCTTTGGTATGTGGGAATTCCCGGGCGACACACTGACGTCCGCTGAACTGTCCATCACCTCGAGCGAAAACGGCGGCACCAGCTACTTTGATCAGACCGTCAACTTCACCCAGGGTGGATGCACGGGCAATCAGTTTGGCTACAACGTTTGCCAGGAAAACACTGCCTTCAGCGGCCCGACTCTTAACAGCGGCTCCTATTGGCTGAACCTGCAGAACGCCAGCGTACCGAGCGGCGACCCAATCTACTGGGACGAGAACTCTGGTTCGTCTTCGGCTTCTGAGAACTCCGTCGGAACGATTCCTTCGGAAGCTTTCACCGTTCTGGGCAGCGGCAGCACCAGCAGCAGCTCCAGCTCCAGCAGCAGCACCACCGGCACGGTTCCTGAGCCCAGCAGCATCATGCTGTTCGGTTCTGGCATCCTTGGCCTGGCTGGCATGCTGCGCCGCAAGCTGTTCTAATTCAACCCGACCCTTCCCCCAGGTCTTTTCGAGCCGGAGCCCAGTGCTCCGGCTTTTCTTTTGCCCGCAATGACTAATTGTTTGAGCCTGGGCCATTGCCACCGGCCGACGCACCGGCTGGCGGTCATCTTGCAACGCTTCAAGAGGTGACGGAGTTTTCGGATATACTTCTCACGATTCAGAGGGAGTCATGGCTTCCGTTGGCGCCCAGCCCAGGAGAGAGTTTCAGGGGATACGCGGGTTTTGGTATACGGATTCGACCGCGCGAACGCTCCTGCTGGTTTCTCTTCTGACAGTCGCAACCTTTGCGTTGTACTACCAGGTGCGCACCCATCCGTGGAGTAGGGTGGACGATCGCGTCTACGTCGTCGATAACGTGCATATCCATAAGCTGGACTGGGCGACTGTCTGGTGGTCGGTCGGGGCAATGGACTATGCCAACTGGATCCCCGTGAGCTGGCTTTCGCACGCGGTCGATTACCATTTCTTCGGCGCCAACCCTGCAGGACACCACCTGGTCAGCGTGTTTTTGCAAGCGCTGAACAGCGTTCTGGTTTTCTGGGTGCTGAAGCGTGCCACGGGAGCAACCGCGCGCAGCTTCATGGTGGCCGCACTGTTCGCCGTCGAGCCCATGAATGTAGAAAGCGTGGTGTGGATTGCAGAACGCAAGGCGTTGCTCAGCATGCTGTTCTTCCTGCTCACTCTGGCAGCCTATCGCTGGTACGCCAGGGAGCCGAGAGACAGCCGCTTCGTTGTCGTCTTCCTGCTTTTTGGACTTGGGTTGGCGGCGAAATCGCAGGTGATTACGCTTCCCTGTGTATTGCTCCTATGGGACTACTGGCCGCTGCAACGGATGCGGACTCCGTGGCGTGAACCATCGGCCGCCGACCCGCCCGCAACGGCATTTCCACAAAAGAGTTTTCTCTGGCTGGTAAAGGAGAAGATACCGCTGCTGGTTCTCTGTCTCTGCGATGCGGTGCTGACAATCTATACCCAGAAGTCGGTCAGGATTGGCCTGATGCCGCCGCTAAGCCTGCGGCTGAAGAACGCGGTCTTTTCCTACTGGCTGTACCTCCGCAAAGTATTTTGGCCGTCGGGGATGGCGCTGGAATTACCGCAGATGGGCCGGTTCGTCTCCGGATGGCAGATCGTGGCAATCCTTGCTTTACTGGTGGCAATCAGCGCAGCGGTCGTCAAATTCCGGCGCTATCGCTATCTTCCGGTGGGCTGGTTCTGGTTTCTGGGCACGCTGGTACCCATGGTGGGAATCCTGCAACCGTCGCAGCAGGGAAGTGCTGACCGCTTCGTGTATCAGGCGTATCTAGGCGTCTTCATCATCGGCTGCTGGGGCATCGCGGACCTGGCGAGAGAGCGGCATATTTCCCGGGCGTGGCTAGCCGGCGCCAGCGCCGCCGGGCTGCTGGCACTGGCCATCCTCAGCTACCGCCAAGTGGGTTACTGGAAGGACGAGTTTACGGTCTGGACCCATGCTGCTGAAGTCAATAAGTATCATTGGCTTGCCCGCGACAACGTCGCCGTTCTTTTGCAGGAACAGGGAAAGCCGCTTGAGGCCTTGCAGTATTTCTACCAGGCCGCAGCCATTAACCCCGACGACAGTTTCAGCAATATGCGGATTGGTTACTATGAACAAGCGACTGGTAACCTGCAAGGGGCCATAGCTCGTTATCAACATGCTCTGACAGACCCGTCGTTGCCGGACGACACCAAGGTACTGCTCTGGCGGAATATGGGAGTGGCTTATCGCGATCTGGGCGATTCTGCAAACTCTCGGGAATGCTTTCGGCAATCGACCAGCTTTGAGAGACACTAGCTTGATCGGAAGGAAAAAGGAAATCTGACAATGACCGGCCTCGCCAAACAGAGCCTTCAGCACAAATTGCTCATCCTTCTCATTGTGGCCGCGTCCTGTTTTCGCGTGTTTATCTGCTTTGTGCACAACCCGACGGACTACATCTTTTCGGACATGCTGCGCCATTGGAACAACGGATTGCTTTTTCCGAGGGGCAACTATGCCGGCGCTGCGGACCCGATTGTTTATCAAGTGTATGTATCGCTGCTGCACCATCTCACCAGGGACAACAGGTTCCTGATCGCCTTTGCATCGTCAGTTCTTTCCGTGCTTATGCCGTGGACGTACTACCGCGCCGCGCGGAATTTTGGACTACAGAAGACATCGGCGCTATGGGTTTGGGCCCTGATAGCGTGGACCCCGTCGCTGTTCGTGATCTACCACTTCATCATGATGGAGACGATGCTGCTGCTGCTGGAAGGCGCCGCCCTGTGGATGACCGCGCGATACTTGCGCAAAGGGGGAACGGAAGCTTTCCTGACGATGATATTTTTCTGGACGCTGGCTGCGCTGACCAAGCCAAGCGTTGTTCCACTAGCAGTAGTTTGTGTGTTGTGGGCGTGGTGGAAGAAGTCCACCCCGCTGCGGGTGATTGCGGTTGGAGCTGTGCTAGCGGTCCTTATGCTGGTACCGCAGGCGGTGCGCAGCAAAATAGAACTAGGATTTTTTGCGCCGTTTGGGAATCCGTGGCTCACGCGAATCATCCTTCGCGATGGGGCGCGAATGACCTATATTGATTATTCCTCACCGTCTCATGAGCTCGCGCACGTGAAGCTGGGTGGCTCCGAGATTGATATGGTATACGGCTCGCCAAGCTGTTTCATCAGGCCGCTGGAGCCGGTGAGTGGATGGGCCCTGCGGCGGGCCTTCGGCGATTCCAAAGCTCACGTTACGATCGATGGCTCCTACGGCGAACGAGACTGGAAGGCCGGCTATGAGCGGTTTAATCACGACCGCGACGAGTGGCTGGCACAATGGCGCGAGAATATCATCCTTTTCCTTTTCGCTCCCTCGTGGCCGGAGAGCGGTCCGGGCGAGTGGGACGGACACCTGGAATATCGTGCCCGCTGGATGTGGGCGCCACTGATTCTCTTCGTGTTCGTGTGTAATGCCCGCGAATTCGCGCGCCGCAGGTTCGATCTGATTCCGGTCGCAACCACCGTGCTTACGCTGGTCTTGGGGCTGCAAAATGCGATGCTCATGGAGGGCCGTTATCGTAAGCCGGTTGAGCCGCTGCTGCTGCTGAATGCCGTCTGGCTCTTAAGCAGAAAACCGCATCGCGCAGCGGAAAGTGACGGCGAAGCAGGGTTGAGGCGCAGCCAAACACCGGAAGTTGCGGTGTGACATTGCGCGGCGGCGGTTGCGCCGCCATCAACGGATGTGCGGGTACTGGTTCACCCAATGCATTCCCCGATTCAGCAGCCAGAACTTATCCGGATCGGACATATCGACACGCTTCAGAATCGCGTGGAAGTCGTGCTTGCCTAACTTTCCCTTCAAGACCATCCGATCCGGCTGCGAAAGGTCGAAGCTCAAGGGAGCAGCCCAGTCAGGGTGGCTCGTATCCCAAAACGTGAATTTGTTATTGGGGTAGTCCATCTGGAGGTAATACGTCCGCTGCACATCGTCCACGGTTTGCACGGTCGCGATCTTGGGGGCGTCGAAGATGACGTAACGCCAGCGCTCCGGATCGGTGAGCAGCGGCGGATGCGGGACGCCGTCGAGATCGAATTCTTCGACCGACCAGATCCCGCGCAAGGGGGCTTCGACGTAGGTGGTGTTCTTAACGGCGTCCTGATGGGCCGTATACGAACCGGTGATGATGGCGCCTGCGCCGATTGCGATTTGCAAGGCCAGCAGGCCAAGGTTCATCTTCCAGTCTTTGAAGACCGGCACCGGCGGGGTAAGCCGGGTGGTGCGGTTGAGCAGGAAAAAGTCGAAGAGCCTGCGGATGTCCGGAATCAGCAGGAACAGGCAAAAAGCGATGAGGTGAATGGAATAGATCTTCCGCGGCACGTCGTAGCCCAGGTTCAGCATGAGGACGTTACTCATCACGCCGGCCGTGATCAGGGCGCCCAGCGTGGTGAAGCGGGGAACCAGCAACAGAATTGCGCCGGCCATCTCGCCCAATCCGCCAAATATGCTGTAAAGATGGGAGTATCCGACGGTGACCCACAGCAGGCTCATGGGGGGGATCTGGGCCACGGGATCGACCCAGCGAGCCAGGGGGGGCTCAGGAAACTGCATGCGGAAGATTTTGTCGGTGCCGTAGATGACCATGGCAACCGCAACCGACAGACGGACGAAGATGCGGAGCCACTGATAGAGCTCCTCATAGTTGGGGCGCTTGCGGTCAAGCCAGGACCAGATCGCGGTGGCGACGATCGCGGTCACGAAGATGCAGAACAGAAGCACCCAGTCATAGAGCTGGTCGCCGCTGCCGTTGGCCACCTCAGTAAAGTCGCCGCTGAGGTGAAGCACATTGGCTCCCACCCAGGGCACAACCGCGTGCCACAGATCCCGCAGGGGATTGTTGTACTTGACATAGGCTCCGAGGGAACCGACGGAACGCGGATAAACGTACAACAGGAAATAGGAAAAGAAGAAGCGAAAGGCAACGCGGGTTGCCAATGACCATGACGGCTCGCTTTCCAGAGACGAGACCGGCGTGTTCCGCTGCAACTGCGGTATCATAAGGCCCTCATATGGAAGCTGATTTCCCTATCCGCCGCGCAGGAATGCAGGAGCAGCGCGGAGCCCAAGCTGAGGCATTTTCGCCCGAATAAGGGTTTTGTGCAACTGCGTCTGCGCGAGAACTGTGTCGCCGCTCCTCCACCCCATCAAGCGCAAAGACGGCGCTCGATGGGACCCGGCTCCGCGGCCCGATCCATTTCCCATTCCACCCCGGCGCTTACGCGCCCGGCTAACTTCATGCCGCCGCTGCGCGCCTGGATTGCAGCCCGTTTCGATGCTTCGACATTCCATCGCAATCTGACAAGTCGAGTTCTCACGCAGACACTCAAGGCGGTCCTCTGCAAAACCCGACTTAACCAATGCCACCTCAGCCGATATCCCCGCTGCGTATCAGTGCATCCGGCGCAGCTTCTTCATCTTGGCGAAAGCTTCCGCCGATTGCGGTATCTCGCCGGCATCGCGATAGGCTATCGAGAGGTTCTGATACAGTTTGGCCTCCTCCAGCGGATCGTCCATCTCGATAAGGGCCAGCTTGTAGCGTCGAATCGCTTCCTGTAGGTTGCCGCGCCCTTGCTGGTCGATGGCAATCGCGAGATTGGCGCCTGAGTCGGTTGGGTTAATCGCGGCCACGACATAGTAGTGAGCGATGGCCTCATCGTGATGTCCGCTGGTTAACAGGAGGCCGGCCACCATGTCTTCGGCAACCCAGTTGTCCTTGGTGACCTGCGCGGCGTGCGACCACAGGGTCAGGTTGTCGCCCCAGACGCCAATCTGGCGATGAGTGACGACGGCCAGCACCAGCAGGATTGTGACGGAGACGGTGGGCAGCACAGCCTTGGGCCACTGCTTTTGCCGGGCGAAGTCGGCCGCGCCCCAGCAGATGAGAATGAACAGGCCGAGAAACGACTGGTAGGCGTAGCGGTCAGCCAGTGCCTGCCGTCCAACCTGCATTAGACCGATGGTGGGCACCAAGGTCCCCAGGAACCAGAACCAGCCGACAGGCAGATAGCGATAACGCCGGCCCACGATGACCAGAACGGTGATTACCAGCAGCACCGCTGCCGCTGCGGCCACCTGCCAATATTTCAGCGAGAAACCTGGGTGGAGATAAATGATGGCAAGGTGCGAGGGCCAGAAGGCCTTTCCGATATAGCGGACATAGGCAACGATGGAGTTGCCTGCGCGGATAGACATGGTGTAAGGCCAATGCTGCGGCCGGCCAACGCGTTGCGCCTTCATGGTGACCAGGGCGCTGGCCGCGCAAATCACCAGGAGCGGAATTTTTTCCTTGATTAGCCACCAGAGACTTTTGCGGGGAAACTGCGACAAGGGACCGGCGGCAACGGGTTCGCGCCAGGGAGTGTCCATCCGTTGCAAGGGCCAGTAGTCCCACAACAGCAGCACGCACGGCAGAGTAATAATCTGCGGTTTCGCCATCAATCCCAGAACGAACAGCAGGGCGACGACGGTGTATCTCCATAGGCCGCGACGGCCAGGCTGGCGCGCATACCAGCGGTAGGCGGCCAGCGCCAGCAGAAAAAAGAAAGTGCTCACCAGGGTCTTGCGTTCCGCCATCCAGGCCACGGACTCGACGTTGATGGGATGCACGGCGAACAGCGCAGCTACCATGAAGCTGCGGCCGAGATAGCCCGTGGCCAGCAGCAGCACCCAAAACAGCGTGACTACGTCGATGGCGTGCCAGGCCGCGTTCATCATGTGATGGCCGGCGGGGACAATGCCGAACAGTTGGCAATCGAACGCATGCGAGAACCAGGTGACGGGGTGCCAGTTGTTATCGTCAAACGTCAGCAGCGCCCACTTGATGGTGGGCCAACTCAAGCCCTGCTGGACATGCAGGTTCTCATAGACATATCCCATGTCGTCCATGTTGGTGAAGGGATGATGAATCACGGGGAAATACAGGGCGATGGTGGCCGCGAGGAGAACGAGACTGAGACCCAACGCCTGCTTGTGAGTGACGGAAAACCGCCCTGGTTTGTGCTGCGACTGCGCCACCGGCGTGGGATCTAAAGCGACCGCATTCATCTGGCCCCCTGCGAGCGCGATTATAAGCGAGCACCGGGTTGAAATCCTGTGACGCGCTTCACAATTGCCAGCGATACGGATCAGGTCATTGCGCCAGGAGTTTGTCGGCATGGCGCTGGGCTGCCGCGATATTGTTGGAGAGTAGAAGTGCCTTTTGCCGGGCTTCGGCTGCCTGGGTTTTGTCGCCGCTGGCCTCCAGCGCTCCCGCGAGCAGCAGGTATCCGAAGTCCGAAGGACTAATCTGCATCGCCTTGGAATAGGAACGGATGGCGAGAGGTAAGTCTCCGGTATTTTGCGCTACCAGGCCCAGGCTGATCCATGCGCCAACAAACTCGGGATCGATGGTCACAGCCCTCTGGAAACTCGCCCGGGCGTCGGCAAAGTCGCCGCTTTCTTTGTAGGCGTAAGCGAGATTGTTGTACGCCCGGGCCCTGATTTTGGGATTGCGCGCCATCCCCGCGGCCCTCTGGTATAGCTCAATGGCAGCCGGGAGATTACCGTGCATTTGCTCGTAGGTGCCGATGTTCAAAGTGCTGTTGGGATCGGTTGGATCCAATGCCATGGCAGCCCGGAAATGAGGGATTGCTTCTTCCACGCGCCCCGTCTTCAGCAGTGCCGTCCCCAGATTGTTCTCCGCCACCCAGTTATCGTTGGTGACTTCCAGAACGTGGGTCCACAACGTGATGTGATCGCTCCAGAAGCTGACCTGGCGAAAACTGACCAGCGCGAGGGCCAACAGCACCACCACACTCACCGCCGGCAGAAGCGCGGGAGGCAAGTGAAGGCGTTCTGTTCCAGCGGTGTTTTGGCTGAAGCAGGGTAGCTCCGCGATCCGCCAGCACACCATGATGAATAGTCCGACGAACGAGAGATAGGCATAGCGGTCGGCCATGGCCTGCGTGCCCACCTGCACCACGCCGATCATGGGGACCAGCGTTCCCAGAAACCACAACCACCCGACCGTGAGCGCGCGATGGCGATGTGCCAGAAGAACGGCCACGGTGATAGCCAGCAGGATGAAGACCGCTCCACAGACCTGCCAAAGCGGATATGGATTGAGCGGGTAGGGATAGAAGAGCGCCAGCCGCGAGGGCCAGAACGCCTTTCCCAGATATCTTACGTAGGAGATAAGCGCGTTCTCCAGGCGCAAGACGTGTCCGTAATAACTGGTAGCCCCGCCGCTGGCCTGGGCGTTCAGAGTGAAGACCGCGCTCATTGCACAAAGAGCCAGGAGCGGCAGTTTCTCCAGCAGCAACCATCGCCACTCGCGGTTCGCTGTTCGCGGTTCGCTGGAAGGCCGCTGTTCGCTACTCGCTGTTCGCTTTTCGCCAGAGATTTTGCCTGAGCTGTTCTGGCGAAGAGCGGAGGGCGAAGAGCGAAGAGCGAGCCTTCCCAGCGGCCAGTAATCCCACAGCAGCAGGACGAACGGCAGCGTAATCACTTGCGGCTTCGACATCAGCCCCAAGGCAAACAGCGCGGCCACGACGAGGTAGCGGCTGAGTTGCGGCTTGCCGGCATACCAGCGGTACGCAGCCAGCGTCAGCAGAAAGAAAAACATGCTGAGCAGGTTCTTGCGTTCGGCGATCCAGGCCACGGTCTCGACGTTGATGGGATGCAGCGCGAAGAGCGCGGCCACCATCCAACTGCGCCCGATGAAGCCGGTGGCGCGTTGCAACACCCAGAACAGCAACAGCGCATTCACGATGTGGAACAGAACGTTGACGTCGTGCGGCCCAGCGGGATTCAAGCCGAACAGCGAAGTGTCGAGCGCGTGGGAGATCCACGTAACAGGGTGCCAGTTGGCCGCATCGCGTGCGGTGAGCGCCCACTTGACCGTCTCCCAGTGCAGGCCCGCTTTGACGTGGAAGTTGTCCGTAACGTAGTCGGGGTCATCGTAGTTGGCGAAGGGCTGCCAGTGGACGGGACTGTAGACACCGACGACGGCGACGGCCAGCACCAAGCTGAGGAAAATCTTTTGCGTGAGGGGCGAGACGGACCGGGCAGGAGCGGGGATCTGCTGTGCGTGCTTCAGATCGACAGATGTCATGCGTCCCTCCTTCCGGGCAGCGGTGGTTGCGGTTTTCTCCTGCGCGGCGGCCAAGCGAAGCCACAGGGCCCTCGGACGCCCTGGAAGCTTTTGAATGCAAAAGTAGAACGTTACGCAGGCGGGTATGGCAAGTCAAACCTAAGTGGTTGATTGGGATGGCAACAGAAGAGTGCCCTAAAACACGAAAGCCAGCCGATTGGCTGGTTGTCTTAAACTTCGATTCTAAGCCTATTATAGCACGCGGGATGGGGTTTTGTTCACGTTCTGCCAACTTTATATCACGTGCATTATCAGTCGATTACGGCTTAGTGTTGCGTTTCTCATAGTTGACATGTAAAAAGTACACGCCAGTGTGTGACAGTAGTACTGCGACTGCTGGAATTGCTATTCGCCCTTCGCTCTTCGCTATTCGCCAGAGAATCTGTAATGCACTTCTGGCGAAAAGCGAAAAGCGAGGAGCGAAAAGCGAAAAGCGAGGAGCGCAGAGCGAAGAGCGAATTGCCTAGCGCAGCTTTGCGGCGGCATCCTGGCTCTGCTGGGCGTCCGCGAAATCCCCCATCTGGCGATAGGCCGTCGCCATATTGTTCCACGCGGCGGCTTTGAGTTCGGGATCGTGCGTCAGGCTGATGGTTTTTTTGTAGCGCTCGATGGCTGCGGCAAAGTTCCCCTGCGTCTGCTCGTAGATTCCGATGTTCAGGTTGCCAACGGGATCGGAAGGATAGATGGCCACCGCGCGGTAGAAATGTGCGACGGCCTCGGCAGGTCGTCCCTCGGCTACCAGCGCTTTACCCAGATTGTTCTCGGCGAGGAAGTTGCCGTCCGTGACCTGCACGGCATGCGACCACAGAGTCACATTGTCGCGCCAGTAGCCGACCTGGCGATAAGCGACCGCTCCCAGCGCAAGCAGCACGGCGACGCAGACGACGCGCAGCGCAGCCGCCGGAAGATGCTTCTGCTCCGCCCATTCCGTAACAGTCCAGCAAAGCATGATGAACAGCCCGATGAACGGCAGATACGCATATCGGTCTGCAATACCTTGCCTACCCTGATAGCCAACGCCTTCGAGGCCGAGCATGGGCACCAGCGTTCCCAGAAAAAACAGCCAGCCCACCAGCAGGTAAGGCCGGCGGCGACGGTTGGCAATCGTCAGGGCGGTCACCAGCGCGAGGATCAGCAATGCCAGAGCTGCCTGTTGCAACGGAACGGAATCCCGGTGCGGATAAAACGCCGACAGCCGCGACGGCCACAGCGCTTTGCCCATGTAGTCGACGTAGGAGACCAGGGCACATTTCACACGCAGTCCCAGGGGATACCAGGCCTTGTTGGCATCGGCACGCTGCGCGCTGAGGGTCAAGGCGGCGCTGATTCCAGCCAGCCCGAACAGCGGTGTCTTCTCCCAAACCAGATGGGAGAAATCGGAGGTAGCTTGGCTGCGCGACTTCTGGTCCGTCGCGAACGACACTCGCCGTAGAGGCCAGTAATCCCACAGCAGCAACACGAAGGGGAAGGTGATCACCTGCGGCTTAGCCATCAGTCCCAAGGCGAACAAGACGGCCACCACGGCGTACCGGCCGGCTTTGCGATCGGCGGCATACCAGCGGTAAGCTCCCAGCGCCAGCAGGAAGAACAACATGCTGAGGGAGTTCTTGCGCTCCGCGATCCACACCACCGACTCGACGTTGATGGGATGCAGCGCAAACAGCGCCGCCACCATGAAGCTGCGGCCGCTGAAACCCGTTGCCCGCTGAAGTATCCAGAAGAGTACGACGGCGTTCAACACATGCAGCAACAGATTCACATCGTGCGGGCCGGCGGGATCGAGATCGAAGAGCTGGCAATCGAGCGCGTGAGAAAGCCAGGTGACGGGATGCCACGTGCCGACATGATAGGTGGTGAAGGCCCAGCGCACGGTGTCCCAGGTGAGGCCGTCCTGCACATGCGGATTTTGCGTGACGTAGAGAGTGTCGTCATAGTTGACGAAGGGATAGTGATTGACGCGGGCATAGAGCGTGACAGTGATGATGACGAGGGTGAGGCTGAGCACGAGCTGGCGCTGCCAAGACGATATGTCCGGCGGCAATTGGGTTGTCGCGCCAGGTTTGAGGCCAACCGGATTCAATCAACCTCCAGCATTGCCGGCTTCCTGTTGAACTGAATGAAGCACGGAATGGCACAGGATTGCTGATGCAATAGGGGTCCTTCGACTCTGGCGGCCAAAGGCAGGCCGCCTCCGCTCAGGATGACACATCACTAGTAGCTCTAGTCATGGCCCTTGCAGCGTCTTTGCCGCCGCGAAGCATTCGCGCGCCTGCTGGGTATTGCCCAGACTGCGATAGGCGATCCCCATATCGTTCCACGCCTGAATCTTCACCGACGGGCTGGTGGTGAGGATGATCGCCTTCTTGTATTGCTCGATTGCGCCGTAGAGGTTGCCATGCTCCTGATCGTAGAAGCCGATGTTGAAGGCGCTGATGGGATCGACGGGATGGATTGCCGCCGCCTCGCGAAAGTGTACGACGGCATCGTCCAGCCGCTTGCGGGCCAGCAGCGCTCCGCCCAGATTGTCTTGCGCAACGTAATTCGGCGGTGTCACCTGGATGGTGTGGGTCCACAGGACTACGTTGTCGGACCAGTATCCGATCTGGTGACGGGCGACGATGCCGAGCGCCAGCAGTACGGCGATGCTTACTGCCGGCAATAGCGCGGCAGGCAGGCGCTTTTCGGCGGTCCATTCCGCAACGCCCCAACACACCATGATGAATATTCCGATCATCGGCAGATAGGCATAACGGTCCGCCATGGCCTGCCGCCCAACCTGTACCAGGCCGATCATCGGCACCAGCGTTCCCAGGAACCACAGCCATCCCACCAGCAGATAAGGGCGGCCGCGGCGCTCGACGACCAACAGGGTGATGGTCAGCAGGATCAGCAGCGCGCCGTAAACCTGCCACGCGCGCAGCGAATCTCCCGGATGCGGGTACATAGGCGCAAGCCCGCGTGGCCAGAAGGCATTCATCAGATACTTCACGTACGAGACCAGGCCATTCGAGAGACGAATGGAGAGCGGCGTCGCGCCCAAAGAAAGCACTGCGCCGCTGGCGCGCTGTGCCTTCATGGTGATGGCTGCGCTGGCCGCGGCGATTGCGAGGAGCGGAAGCTTCTCCAGGAGCAAGGATCGCCATTCGCTGTTCGCTATTCGCTTTTCGCCAGAAGATCGCTGTTCGCTATTCGCTGTTCGCTTTTTGCCAGAGACTTCAGTCGCGCTATTCTGGCGAAGAGCGAAAGGCGAATGGCGAAGAGCGAGCCGTCCCAGCGGCCAGTAATCCCAAAGCAGCAGCACGAACGGGAGGGTGATGATCTGCGGCTTGGCCATTAGCCCAAGTGCGAACAGCCCCGCGACCCCGGCATAACGCAGCGCATGCGGCTTCGCTGCGTACCAGCGCCATGCGCCCAGCGCGAGCAGGAAGAACGTCATGCTGAGCGCGGTCTTGCGCTCGGCAATCCAGACTACCGATTCGACGTTGACGGGATGGACGGCAAACAGCGCGGCCACCATGAAGCTGCGTCCCGCATAGCCCGTGGCCTGCAACAACACCCAGAACAGCAGCGCCGCGTTCAGCGCGTGCAACAGCATGCTGGTCTGGTGATGGCCGCCGGGCGTCAAGTCGTACATCTCAACGTCCAGGGCGTGAGAAAGCCAGGTCAGGGGATGCCAGTTGCCGGCATCGTCGGTCGTAAACGCCCAGGTGACGGTGTCCCAGGTGAGGCCATTCTGCACGTGAACATTGTCGGTTACGTAGACGGTGTCGTCGTAGTTAACGTAGGGATGGGTCCTGACGGGATAGTACAAAGCCACGGTGAGGACAATGAGAAGCAGTCCGAGAAGGTAGGAGCGATTGCCCGTGAACAAGCCTGCCGGGTGCGATTGCACTTGCTCATCAGATTGCAGGCCGACGGAACTCACCTTATCCCCTTCGCTGGACGAGTATAGCTGATTGATCGCTTTTCGCTATTCGCTCTTCGCTTTTCGCCAGACACTCAGCGAGCGAAAAGCGGAAAGCGATCTGGCAGCTATAGGGGTCCTTCGACTCGGACTGAAGTCCTCGCTCAGGATGACACGTCGTTGTGAAACGCTGTTGTTGAGTATCTGGCGAAAAGCGAACGGCGAACAGCGAGTAGCGAAGAGCGAATAGCGAACAGCGAAGAGCCGCCTCACTCCGCCATGGCGTAGTAGCCCTGGCGGGCGTGGACTTCCAGCTTCTGCGAGGGACGGACTTCTATCCGCAGAGAGTGATATCCCGGCGTCGCCTGTTGGGGAGGAAACGAGACGTAGTATTGCGTGCGCAGGTCCTGCTCGATTTGCGCGAAGGCGGCGTTCAACTCCCGGCTGGAAGCAGCCACGTAGAGCCGCCCGCCAGTCGCGTCGGCCAAGCGCTGCAATATCCGGTCGCCACGACCGGCCAATCCCGGGGGATGGATGGTCAAAGCGTAAATCTGAATTTCGTTGCGCTGGGCGGCGGCGATTGCGTTGCCCAAAGTGTGAATACTCTGGGTGTCGTCGCCGTCGGTAAGCACCACCATAGCGCGATGGACCAGTTGGCCACGGTTGTTGCCGGAGGGCCGATCAACACAGGCGGAGTAAAGCGCGTCGAAGAAGCGGGTGCCCCAGCCGGGCTGCTTCAGGCGCGCAATGGCGTCGATCAATTCCTCGCGGTTGGCGGTGGAATCCTGCCACAACTTTACGTCGCCGCCGAAGCCCATGACGAATGCCGTGTCGCTTTGCGGGCGCATGATTTGCTGGAGGAAATTAACGGCCGCAGCTTTCTCCTCGGGGAGCGCGCGTTTGACGGAGTCGCTGGTGTCGAGAATCAAGCCGAGTTGCAGCGGGAGGTCCTGAGCGCGCTCGAAGTCGTTGAAGCGCGCTACCGGCGACTGGTTATCGAAAATGCGGACCTCGGCTGGGGAAAGGTCCTGCACCACACGGCCCTGCTCGTCGGCGACGGTGAATTGCAGCCGCACCTCGGGAACATCGCGACGGAAGGTGTATCCCGGAGTGCCTGCCGGAAGATGGTCACCGCCCTCCGGCAGGCGCGGGAGTGCAGAGGGAACGTCAGCCAAAACACCGGTGCCGTCATAGCCGGACGAGGACGCGGATACCGTCGACGATCCGCCATCAGCGCTTGAGCTATCGAAGCGGCCAGAAGCCCACTCGCTGACACCCGCCAGGGTTACCCCGCTTAAGACAAGAGACAAGCCTGTGATGAGCGCTGACCTCTGCACACCAGAGTTATCGGCCAGCCGGCACGGCAGCTTGAGAAAGGACTACTCTCTGCCTTTGAGGATTGCGGCCATCAGGCGGGGGCTTCGCCGTCCGTGCATTACAGCAATTACCCACAAAGGATTTTCTTCCGGCGCATAAGCGATCAGGTAGTCATGCGCCAAGATGAATCTCAAGGGGCGTGACGTGAGGTCCAGGCGTTTGTGGCCTTGATTAGGAAAAGTCGCCAGCGCGTCGATGCTCCCCAAAAATATCTGCAATCACCTTGTCTGCGGCGACGATATTATCCTGGCGAATAAATTCCCAAATCTCGTCAAGGTCCAGGAGGGCTTGCGGGTGAAGATCGTACGCGATCATGAACCGGAGGTCGTCCGGCGAGCGGCTTCGCTCTTTTCGCGGAAGTGGGCAATGACTTCATCACGGGAAACAGGTTTCACGAGGCCGCTTTTCAGATCATCATAGCGGCTGTCGAACATCTCCCGCGCCTGGATCACTTCATCAAAGTATCCGGCCACTACGTCCTCAAGCAGGTCGTCAGTTCCGCGCCCGCTCTGCGTGGACAGGTCTTTGAGTTTCTTTTCTGTTTCCGGGGTGAAGTGTACTTCCATGCCCTGAAGATAAGGGAAAACTAGTGGCGCGCGCAACCTCTTCGGCGCTCTCCTGTAGTAACCTAGTGCATAGAATTAATGCCCTCGGAAAAAGTTTTAATTGTTGACGACGAGAAGCTGGTTCGTTGGTCTCTGCGCCAGAAATGTGAAGAGTGGGGCTATCACGTACTGGAGGCTGACAACGGCGCGGCTGCGTTGCGCGTGGCCCACAACGAGTCCCCCGACCTCGTGCTGCTCGACGTGCGCCTGCCCGATGCCAGCGGCATCGAACTCCTGGAACAACTGAAGAAGTCCGGCGACGCGCGCGCTGTCATCATGATTACCGCCGACCCGCAGCTGGAGGACGTTAAGACTGCGCTCAAGCTCGGGGCCTACGACTTCGTCGGCAAGCCGCTGGATTTCGACGAGCTGGCCGTCGCCGTCAAGAACGCGCTGGAAGCCACGCGCCTGCGCTCGGAAGTGGAATCGCTGCGCGGCGAGATGCGCCGCCGCACCGGCTACCACAATGTGATCGGCGTCTCGCGCAAGATGACCGAGCTGATGGGCTTCGTCAACAAAATCGCCGCCAGCGAAGCCACCACCATTCTGGTGCAGGGCGAAAGCGGCACCGGCAAGGACCTCATCGCCAAGGCCATCCACTACCAGAGCCGCCGCCAGGAAAAGCCCTTCGTCGCCATCAACTGCTCGGCCATTCCGGAGACCCTGATGGAGGCCGAACTTTTCGGCCACGAGCGCGGCGCTTTTACCGACGCCAAGACCATGAAGAAAGGCCTGTTCGAGATGGCCGATGGCGGCACGCTCTTTCTCGACGAAATTGGCGAGCTGTCGCCGCTGCTCCAGGCCAAGTTGCTGCGCGTGCTGGAAGACCAGGTGATCCGCCGCGTGGGCGGGGTGCGCGATATGCAGGTGGATGTGCGCGTGATCGCCGCCTCCAATCGCGATCTGGAGCGGGCGGTCCGCGACAACCAGTTCCGCCAGGACCTGTATTACCGGCTGGCCATTATCTCTATTTTTCTGCCTACGCTGCGCGAGCGCAAGGAAGACATTCTGCCGCTGGTGGAATTTTTTATCGGGCGCTACAACCGCAAGTTCCGCAAGAACGTTACCGGCATTACCGACGACACCCGCAAGCTGATGCTGAAGTACGACTGGCCGGGCAATGTTCGCGAGCTGAAGAACGCAGTCGAGCGGGCCATGATTCTGGAAGAGAAGAGTGAGCTGAATCCTGACTACCTGCCGTTTGCGGTGGCGCAGCAACAGTCGGCGCTGACGGCATTCGAGATCTCGTCGGCCAACAACGGCGGCAACGCTGCGAAAGAGTTGCCCAATGGCCGCAGCCTGCCCAGGCTGGAGATTCCCGAAGGAGGCACTTCACTGGAAGAAGTGGAGCGCGAGCTGGTGGAGATTGCCATGGGGCAGGCCAACGGCAATCAGACCCACGCCGCCAAGCTGCTCGACATCAGCCGCGATGCCCTGCGTTACAAGCTGAAGAAGTTTGGCCTGATGCGCGCCGAAGAAGACGAACCCGCCGCCACGCCGTAGAGACATTCCACACCAGCAACGCCGACTATGGGATCAGTTGTGGGATGGGGCTGCTACAACAACTATCTGGGGAGCAGCCGGGACCGGCCGGTCTTCCGCGCTTGTTCCAGCGCTCGGCGTTACACCTTCGGCAACCTTAACCTGCGCCCCGACTAATGCCTCCAGCCGCGACAGGCGCTGTTCCAACTCGCCGATCTTCTGTGCCTGTACGGTGATGAGTTTGGCTTCCGCCTCGGCCCGGTGATATTGCTTCTGCACCTCGTTCAACAGCATCGTGGTGATGTACTGATAACGCACTGAATAGGCTTGGCCGTCGTTGTCGTAAGCAACCAGTTCGGGATAGACCTGAGCGACTTCCTCAGCTATTAGGCCATATTGCAGTGTGCGGTCGCCCTTCGAGTATTCGGGTCTATAGAGGAATGTCACTGGACGCAGCTTCATCAAGGCACTCGTGCTATCGCCCATGTCGCGGACTTGTTCCTTGAAGCGAAGCGAGGAAACCACCGTGCCAAGCTGACCATTGTCGTCTACGTAAACTGGGATGCCGTTATTGTCAACCGTCGAACCGTAGATACCCGCAATGAAGGCGGCGTTCTGCCCGCAAGGGGGCGGCTCTCCTAGCGGGCAACCATTTTGCTGAGTGCTGTAAGGCGCCCCGACGCGGATGGCGTTGGATTCGGTGCCTGCGGTTGGGCCAGCATTGGCAATGTAAACGTCGGAGCTGCCGGTGAGAAGGCGGCCTCCAGTGCCTTGGCCGACAAAGGTGTTATAGGAGCCGCTGCTGTTGTTGTAGCCACCAGCGAAAGCGCCGACAATGGTATTGTTGCTTCCGGTGGTGTTGAAGAAGCCAGCCGACATGCCAGAGAACATGTTGTAGCTTCCAGTAGTGTTGTCGTACCCAGCTGTTTCGCCCGAGAAGACGTTCTGCTCGCCGGTAGTGTTGCTGCCGCCAGCCCCAGCGCCGGTGAAAGTGTTGCAGCATCCAGTGGAGTTGCTGTAGCCAGCCTGATAGCCAGAGAAGGTGTTGCTGCTACCAGAGGTGCTGGCGCCGGCGTCAACGCCGACGAGTGTGTTGCCCATCCAATAGCCGAAACGGCTAACACTGAGCACCGTGTAGCCGACGATCTGATAGGCGGTCGTGCTGTTAAAGGCAGTGGCTGTTCCCATGCCGCTGACATTAAACCCCCCGGCGGAATTCAGATTCCCGCTGCCATCCACCGAGAACTTCTCCACTCCGTTATTCTGCCCACTGATGATCTTGCCCCCCGCCGCGTTGTTAAACAGCGCGGCGATGCCGCTGGGGCTGGCAACATACGAACTGATTCCTAGGGTATCTCCGCTGGTAGCCGTCTCGGTGGCGCGCACACCCGTGCCCGCAGTGCTGCTCGAGTTGCCCTTCACGCCTACGGTGGTTCCAGTGGAAGACGACGCGTTGCCGTAAACCCCGTATCCTCCTGTGCCAGCCGACCCACCCTCTACCCCGATAACCGTGCCACTCGTTGCCGTAGCGGTTCCGACGACCCCCTTCGAAGGAGCCGAAGCGTTCACCCCCACTCCAGTACCGCTCTGTGTCACTCCCACAATCTGGTCCGTGGTCGAGCCGCTGAAGTTCGTCGGCCCTTGACTGGTGGCGCTTTTCAAGCCTCCCACCGTCGTCGTTGCCGGGAGATTATTCGTGCCGGATGATCCCGCTTGACCAGTGCCGCTGCGGTTCGCAGCGGAGTTCGCGCCGTTGGCCAGCACAAAATCGGAAGCGCTCCTGCCACCCAGCGTCTCGGCCTCATGTGCCTTAAAGGCATAGGGCACGCTAACCAGCAGCACCCGTGGCTGCTCGGCTTGCCCCTGTACCTGCACGCCCAGCCAGCGCTGCTCTTGCTGCGAGAACAGATCGCTCGGCAGACCGGTCGCCGTGGTGCTGCCCAGCAGCACGCTGTAATTGCCGCTTGCGTCAGTCGTCACATTTTGTGTTTCCATCCAGACGGCTGCGCCGCCATCCTGCTGCTGGTAGATGGAGAACGTGACGCCGGCCGTCGTGGGCGGAACCGGCAACGTCCCTTGCGCATCCCTCAGAGTTCCGCTGTAGCGGATAAAGTCAGGAACGACTGTGCCGGCAGGTTGTTGAGCCGAACTGATCGAGATCAGCAGAAGAGCGGACAATACGAAAGAGACACTGGTGACGCGGCGCATGGCGCGCTCCTTCCGAACGAGCAGGATCCGGGCGCTGGGATGGTTTTGAGGGCTGGGGGAGTCTCCAGCCGGGACACCCCATCAGGATTTCACGTCCGTGGCTGGCGGCTTGTCAGTGATCTCTGTCGCTCGCCGGAGTGATCCCGCGGGAACGCTATCACACCGCCTTCGCCCTACGGCTTTACGACGCGGATCTTTACCAGCGTCCCGTCAGGCAGGGGATTGCCCGTGAAGTGGACCACGCCATCGCGCACCACGCCGTTGAGTTCGGGCGCGATCGCTGCCGCACGTCCGGCATCGGTGGCGCTGACCGCCGGTGCTCGCTTCGCAACTCCGCGATCCATCGCCAGGTTGGCCAGCCGGTCGGCGTCGCGGTTCTTTTCGCGCAGCACGTGCCTGATCTCGAAGTGCTCGAGTTGATCGATCAACTTCATCGCCTGGCCGTGCAGCTCTTTCAATGTGGGATTGCTGACCTTGTACTGACCCTTGATCTGTTTCACCATCAGCTCGGAATCGCTGACGACGTATAACGTCTTAAAGCCATGCTGCACGGTGTAGTTCAGGGCTCCCAGCAGGCCGGAATATTCGGCGTAATTGTTCGTCTGGTGGCCCAGAAATTCACTGAGCTCGCCCACGCGGCGCCCGCCTTCGTCGTCGAGGACAACGCCGTATCCCGCTGGGCCGGGATTGCCGCGCGCGCCGCCGTCAATGTAGGCCACAAGATGACCCTCATCCTGACTGGCGATCGGCGCACCGAGGGACGCCTGCGAGTGAGAGCGCGACTTTTCCGAAATCGGACGGATGGGCATGGTGTACGAACTTACCCTAACACGTCTGGATCGCAGCTCTCGTCCGCGAGCAGGATTTTCGAGATCGCCCTTCAGTGTGTGCGTGAGAACTGTGCCGCCGCTCCGCCACCCCATCAAGCGCAAAGACGGCGCTCGATGGGGACCCCGGCTCCGCGGCTCGGCTCAATTTCCCACTTCACCCGGCGCTTACGCGCCGGGCTAACGTCATTTCGCCGCTGCGCGGCTGGGGTGCAGCCAGTTTCAATGTTTCGCATTCCACCGCAATCTGATATATCGAGTTCTCACGCAGACACTTCAGGCGGCTTTTCGAACCGCAGCCTCTCCTCGCCTTACGGCCCCTCCCGTGACAGGTTTCGATTCAGGAACAGGGTAGGTGCGGTTGCAATCCACGCAGTAAATCTCTCGCTTGCTGGTCATTGAAGTTCTGTCGCCACAGCAGGCAGGACACGCAGGCATGACCTCGTCTGTGCTTAGCATTTGACCTCCATCCGGCGAAGTGGGCAGGTCAATGGGTTGACGATGTCACGGAGCAAACCCGAATCCGGCTCCGGACAGACGAGAGGCTGTAAATGGTCTGATGCCGGGGTGCGGCACTGAGTTGCGGTCAAATCATCGGCGCAAGTTCAGGACAATCCCGAAGGACAGGCGATCAGGCGACAATCAGATTGCGGAAGCGACCATTACCGTCCCAGCGAAAGCCGCGTCGCCAGCCGTTCTGGAAGTTCGGCCTTCAGAATCTTGGTCTGGGTTTTCTCAACGTCATAGGGAACGCGGTAGAAGGTCAAGCGCGCCGGATTCTCGCCGTCAGATTCGTACAGCGCGAAAGCAGCCCGCCAATCATTGTCCCGAGGCTGTCCCACCGAGCCGGGGTTGATGAGATACCGTTCCTCCGGCCCAAGCGTCATTTCCGCGCGCGCCACGCCCTCGCTGCTTTGGTATCGCGGCGCAAAGGGAAGGGTCTGGCCATCCTTGTAAGCGAAGCCACCCTGAAGGTGAGTGTGTCCGAAAAAGATGACGTCGGTGTGGCCCGGCATGTGGAAGTCCAGGCCGGCGGTCAGATTGTTCAGCACATACTCATCTTCGTCGCGCGGCGAGCCATGCACAAATTCGACGCCAGGCAACTCTTCGCGGCGCAGCGGCCCTTGCGGCAGCTCGCGCAGCCAGTCGAGATGGCCAGGCTCCAGCGTGGTCTGGGTCCAGCGCGCCGACATAGCTGCCACCGCATTGAAGTCCGACAAGGCCAGCAGGCCGGAGCAGGCGCGATCGTGATTGCCGCGCACCACCGGGCATCCAATGGCCCGCACCCGGGCGCAAACTTCGTTGGGCGAGGCGTTGTAGCCCACCACATCGCCCAGGTTCACCACGCTATCGTGGGCGGGCGCAGCCTCCAGGCAGGCCTCCAGCGCTTCCAGGTTGGCATGAATATCGCTGAGCACCAGCAGCCGCATGTTCAGCGGACCTCCGCCGCAATCACGGGACAGCGGGCAAGATGTCCGGCGGCAACTTCCACCAGCGGCGGCAAAGCGGCGGAACAGGATGCAATCCGCAAGCCACACCGCGGCTCGAAGGCGCAGCCCGGCGGCAAAGCCGAGATCGCCGGAACGGTCCCCTCAATGGCTGGCAGCGGTTTGTTCCGATCGGAGCGCAACGTTGGCACCGAGTGTAACAGCCCGCGGGTGTAAGGATGCGCCGGATGGCGAAAAACATCCGTCGCCGCTCCCATCTCCACCACGCTTCCCGCATACATCACCCCAATGCGCTGGGAGATTTGCGAGACCACGGCGAGATCGTGCGAGATGAAGAGCATGGCCAGGGAGAATTTTTCGCGCAGCTCGGTAAGCAAGTCCAGGACCTGCGCCTGGATGGTGACGTCGAGCGCCGTAGTGGGCTCGTCCGCGATGAGCAGCGAAGGACGATTCACGACGGCCATGGCAATCATAACCCGCTGGCGCTGTCCGCCGGAAAGCTGGTGCGGATAGTCGCGCGCCCGGCGGTCGGCGTCGTCAATGGCGACGGTGCGAAGCGCCTCGACAGCCAGCCGCCAGGCCTCGGCCTTGTTGATCCGCGAGCGTCCCCGATTTTTGTCATCACGAGCGGGCCTTGGCCCGCGAGGGATCTGCTGTTGTGCCTCTGCCGGCAGGCTGTTTGGCTTCGCCTCAACGCCCGCGTGCGCCAGCACCGCCTCGGCGATCTGGTCGCCCACCCGCATTACCGGATTGAGCGCAGTCATCGGCTCCTGAAAGATCATGCTGATTCCCGCGCCGCGGACCTGCCGCATCTCCGCTTCGGGCAATGAGAGCAACTCCTCGCCGCGAAACTGCATGCTGCCATGAATGCGGGCTTGCGGCGGCAGCAGGCGCAGGATGGCCAGGGCACTGACCGATTTCCCCGAACCCGACTCCCCGACCAGTCCCAGCACCTCGCCCGCGGCGATGCGAAAACTCACATCGCGGACCGCGGTCATCATCCCCTGAACGGTGGCGAATTCGATGCTCAGGTTGCGGACGTCCAGCAGCGGGGGCACACACGTATGCTAGCAGGTGTTTGGCGCGGCAACGGAAGGCCACGTAGAACAGAGTTGGGCCAGGTAAGATGTTTTTGCGCGGATGACGCCCGCGTGCCAATCGGGAGAAAAAATAAGGCAGGCGACTGCATGTTATTCAACGCCTCGTAAAAGGATTTGTGTCAGGGCACGGCTTCCAGCCGTGCCGCTTTGGGCTTAGCCCGTGAGGAAATGTTTGCAGGGGCTAAAGCCCGGACCTCAGTTGTGCGCCGTTCGGCACGACTAACAGTCGTGCCCTGACACAACCCGGGTCGTGCCCTGACACAACTCGGGTCGTGCCCCGACACAACCCGGGTCGTGCCCTGACACAACCCGGGTCGCGTCCTGTCACCAAGAAGGCTCTGTGCCGGAATTGTTCCCGGGCCTGGGCCGGTCGTTGCGCCCCAGCTCGACCTCGCATCGGGACAGGCTGTTGTCGCCTCAGCAAGAAGTCGGGAACCTCATCGCACCTTGGCGTACATCACCTGGTCCAGAATCACTCCGTTCTTGATCGCACTGCGACGCAGGACCCCTTCGCGCTCAAACCCGGCTTTTTCTAACACCCGTATGGATGCCACATTGTGGGAGAAAACGGTGGCGAAGATGCGCACAATCTTGTAGTTGTCCAGCGCCCAATCTGACGACGCGGTGACGGCCCGGCTGGTAAAGCCGCGTCCCCAGAAGGGCTCGGCCAGCCAGTAGCCCATCTCCAGACTCAGGCGTGCGATGTCCACGCCCAGCTTGAAGCCGATGCCGCCGATGGCCTCGCCGTCAAACTCGATCGCGAACGACATCGGCACACTCGTAGAGCGCACATAGTTCAAATAGTCGATGCCGTCGCGCCGGGTGTAGGGGTAAGGAAACTGATCGCGCAGGTTGGCGGCAATCTTGGGATTATTGGCGCAACGGAGCAAGGCGTCGAGATCGTCTCTGCGCCAATCGCGCACCCGCAGATCGCCAAGATCGAGCAGCATGAAAAAAAGCTCTTAGCTGTTAGCGGACGGCTGACATGGTTACTAAGAGCTAAGGAACCTCTGATTAAGTATCGCTTTGAAAGGGACCGCCTTCAGGCGGTCCGCAAAGTCGAGCAAATGAACCCGGCTTTAGCCGCTGAGGGTGCTGCCGATCGAATTAATCAGCGTTTCCCTGATCGCTAAGAGCTAAGGAAGCTCTGAATAACTTGCCGAAGTTGCCGCAGGGGCTAAAGCCCTATAGATTTTCCGCTGCCTGCGGCACGGCTGAAGCCGTGCCCTTTCAAAACCCGGACTTAATCAGAGCTTCCTTAAAAGCTGATTGCTAAAGGCTAATCGCTAATCGCTAAGAGCTAAAAGCTAAAAGCCGCTTCACCGTGCGGCCGGCTGGAAGCGCAGGCCGTCAGATCGACATCACTTCTTTCTCTTTGTTCTTGGCCAGCTCTTCCATCTTCTTGATTTCGTCGTCGGTCAGCTTCTGGATCTGCTCCAGCGCGCCGCGCTCTTCGTCTTCGGTGATCTTCTTGTCCTTCATCGCTTTCTTGATCAGTTCGTTGCCGTCGCGGCGAATGTTGCGGACCGCGGTGCGATGCTCCTCCAGCGCCTTGTGCAGGTGCTTCACCATCTCCTTGCGGCGGTCCTCGGTCAGCGCGGGCACGGGCACGCGCACCAGCTTGCCATCGTTCATAGGGTTCAACCCGAGGTCGGCGCTGCGGATGGCCTTTTCGATCGCGCCGATCTGGCTGACGTCCCACGCTTGCACGGTGATGAGTTGCGGCTCCGGCGCGCTCACGTTGGCCAACTGGTTTAGCGGCATCTGCGAGCCGTAGGCGTCCACGGTCACGCTGTCCAGCATGTGCACCGACGCGCGCCCGGTGCGGGTCGAAGCCATCTCCTGGCGGAAGTCTTCCACCGCCTTTTCCATGCGGGTGCGGAGTTGCGCAAAGCTGTCTTTCAGGGCGGGAATTGTTGCCATCGACACTTGAGCCATTACGGTTTGCCTCACTATGAAGTCACGAAACCCTCGATTATAAGCTGTTGGGGGAAGGGCGTCAGCATTTTGGCTGGATCAGAAGGGTGTATAGTTCGCACCCCTCCCTAGAATCCCCTAATCTTGAGCGGCATCCGGATTGCCCCTGTCATGTTGTGCGATAGCGCTACCCTGGCGCCAATCCTCCTCCGCTTGCACGTATGCGCGGGCGGCGCTATCGCATCGGAGGCAAATATGTCTATCGCCGGAATCGCCAGCAGTGGCCTTTCGCAGCTCGCCAATATTCAACGTAACTATCAGCAGGTGCGGGGCGAGTTCAAACAACTGGGTCAGGACTTGCAGTCCGGAAGTCTGGCGCAGGCGCAGACCGACTTCGTCACCCTGTCGCAGTCGGCGGCCAGCCAGTTCGGCAGCAATAGTCCTGTCGCCAAAGCGCTGAACACCATTGGACAGGCGCTGCAATCGGGCGATCTGGCCACCGCCCGGCAAGCGTTTTCTTCGCTTCCCATCGGCGTAGCGGGCACCGCCGCCAACCCCCATCATAGCCATGCGGGAAGCGCGCAGAACCCGTTCGGCCAAGGCTTGAGTCAACTCGGCCAGGCCTTGCAATCGGGCAATCTGTCGGCGGCGCAGCAAGCCTTCGCTGCCATGCAGCAGACTTGGCAGCAAGTCGCACCCAACGCTGTACCCGGGCCGAGCGTCGGCGGGCTCACTGCGGGCACTCCGAGCGCAGGAATCAATGTGACTGTCTAACTCTTGCTGCCCGGACTCAGATTCCGCGATCCCCGCCCGGTGCGGCGTCGCCCCGCCCAGTCCAGGTTCGACGCCCTCGCGATTTCTATCCCTCGAAAGAGGTGTAGCGCACCTTCCGGAAAGTGCTACTCCTGCACTTCCGCGGATGGTCTACTTCCCTATGCACGTCTTGATTGCGTTCCAGCCAATAAAAACCGGCCTTTATGTAAATTCTATGTTGCGATTACTACGACTAAAGGCTTAGGATAGAGAAGTTGGGATTGGCTCCCGTAAGTTCCCAATTAACACCTGAAAATCTGCAGTTCCACGTTCGAAAGTCAAGAATTCCCTCATGCACAGCGCCCCTCGATCTGTGTGCGAGTACTCCCAGGAGAGACTAAGATGGCGTGGTACGCGTATTGTATTACGGAGCAACAGGCCCTCCAGAATGGCACACGAGCTCGGCGCCCTTTCGCGATAGAAAACCTTCGAGGCGTGAATGGCGCTTCGATTCTGGCCTACCCTAGCGGCGATTTCGCAGTCATCGTCAGCGAATATTCCACCGCGCAAACCCTCACCCAACAGGCTATCGTCGATCACTCTCGCGTAGTCAGCGAGTGCTTTCGCACCCTCACCGTCCTGCCTTTCCGCTTTGGCACCATCTTCGATACCGATGAAGCTTTGCGGCGGGCCGTAAGAGCAAACCGCAGGACTTTCCTGGAAACGGTTGACCGTTTACGCGGCAAAGCCGAAATGCACTTCAAGCTTCTGGTGAAAGACGGCATGCTGGAAGAGGCGATCCTGGCATTACCCACCGGCGTAGGTGGCGAGTATCTGCGGCAGTTGCGCGAGCAGGCGTCACGCGACCGCGAACGGCAGACCAAGGCGCGCGCGCTTTCCATGCAGGTGCATAAGCTGTTCTCGCCGCTGGAGGAAGACGTCATCTGCAAGCGCACCGATTCCGGGGGCATGCTCATCGATTTTGCCCACCTGATCGATTCCAACGCCGTAGCCAAGTATCAGAATCGATACGGCACGGCCACACGGCATTTCAAAGACTGTCACGTCACCATCACCGGGCCATGGCCTCCGTATCACTTCATGCCCGGTAAGCTCCGCACGGTTTCCGGCGGCAGCTAGATTTCTCCTGCTGAAAGGGCGGCCAGTCGAGGCCGCCCTTTTTCAATTTTCCGTGAATTCAAGCCCTCCCGCACAAAATCTCTCCCCTGGTTGTTCAACCCTGTGGCCGCAGAGTTACAATCAACCCACACAATCATTCATTTCGTAATTCCAGGACCGCGTAGTTCCAGGCAGGAACTCCATATCTACTGGCGTCGCGTTGCGGGACGGTGCAACCTGGAAGTGGGTATCGCGATTCTCATATTGGATTGGTAATTTCCCTGTCTGGGTCGGGGAATGCTTTCTGGCGACTCGAATTGGAGTGGAATTGATTCCTGCGGCGAAGGTGCGGGTGCTGATCGCTGATGACGACAACGGCCGAGGGAGATCTCTCGCTTCCCACCTGATTGGTCGCGGATTTGAAGTGAGCAGCGCCACCAGCGGAGAGGAAGCCCTGCGAGTGCTGCGCATTCAGGATCCGACTCTGGTCCTGCTGGATCTCTCGACCCCCGGCGGCAGCGTGCTCGACACCCTCGAACAAATCAAGCAGATGAAGCCGCAGGTTCCGGTCGTGATGTTGTCGGCCCGGCATGACGCCGACACCATCTTCAATGCGTCCAAACTGGGCGCCGAGGCCTACCTGGCCAAACCCTTCGAAGTTAGCGATCTGGATCTCTGCATCGATAAGATCCTGGTGAAGCATCGCATTCCCGGCGAAGTGACGCAGCTGCGCGATCAGGTTCGGCGCAATCGCGATTTCGCCGGCTTGTTCGGGACCAGTCCGCGGATGGAAGAGGTGAAGAACACCATCGAGCAGGTGGCCGATACCACGGCCACGGTACTCATTCGCGGGGAAAGCGGTACCGGGAAGGAAGTCGTCGCCCGCATGATCTACGCGCAATCGGGTCGCTTCGACAAGCCCTTCGTCAAGGTCAATTGCGCGGCCATCCCCAATGAGTTGCTGGAGAGCGAGCTGTTCGGCTACGAGCCCGGGGCGTTCACCGGCGCCAACCGGCAAAAGCTGGGCAAGTTCGACTTGGCCAACTCCGGCACACTGTTCCTGGACGAAGTCAGCGAGATGCATCCCGCGCTACAGGCCAAACTGCTGCATGTTCTACAGGATGGCGGTTTTTCCCGCCTCGGCGGCAAACGCGACATCTCCGTCGATGTGCGGGTCCTGGCTGCCACCAACAAACAACTGGAGCAGGCCGTCCAGGACGGCACCTTTCGCGAGGATCTTTTCTACCGCCTGAACGTAATCACTATTCATATTCCGCCTTTGCGCGAGCGGCGCGAGGAGATCCTGGTCTTTCTGGATTATTTCCTGCGCAAGTACAGCGAGTTTTACGGCAAGCAGCCGGCGCCATTCAGCGATTCTGCGATCGGCTGCATGATGGAGTATGGCTGGCCGGGTAATATTCGCGAGCTGGAGAATCTGGTCAAGCGCTACGTTATCGTCGGCAATGAAGCGCAGATCGTTCGTGAAATGTCAGTTCACAAGTCAGTTGTGAGCGTCAAACCTGGAATCGGCCCGGTGACGGGAGCGAGGGACAATGGTGATCGGCAGTCGCCACCAAGCGGGGCAATCCCTATCAACTCAGCGAAAGGCAACAGCGTCGACCCGGATGCCCCGTCTTTGCTGGAAATCGGCCGGCGAGCGGCGCTGTCCGCTGAGCGCGAGGCCATCGAGAAGGTCTTGACACAAACTCGCTGGAACCGTCGCCAGGCTGCGAAAATTCTGAAGATCAGCTACAAGGCCCTGCTGAATAAGCTGAAGGTAATCGAAGAGCAGGATGCCCAGAATAAGAACTTGACCGCCTAAAGTTTGCATTCCCATACCACCCTGGCCCGTCAGCCCCGATATGGGTGCGCAAATACCTACGCGACAACAACCCCAGAATCACTACTGATTACAACGACTTCGGCAGCCCACGCAAGTTTATAGGCCGTTACCGCAAGCTTTGGAAGTTGAGGTGCAACAACCAAAGCACCAAAGAGGCACAAGAATCTTGAAGTTCACTTCCTGTCTCGACGTCTCTCTATTCGTCCCGCGGAGCGGGATATCGCCTTGTATCGCCTTCCCAGAATGACGCCCGCCTCTCTCGCCTCTTTCGAAAAAGCGGCCCTCAGGGCCGCTTTTCTGCGTCTGGCGGCTAAGTTGATTCGAAGATCAGCCGTTTGGCATCTAATTCCCGAACTGGCTCATATGCCGAACGTTGGTGACGTGTGGAGTTGACGTACGTTCTTCCAGACGCATATGATTCCGGTTCGCACAGTGCATTTTGGGCCCTCAGGCTAGTCTGGCTGCGGTGCGGGATCGGCGGGTACGGTAGCTATGGAGAGAAAGAAACTCGAAAGTTTCAAGAAGCGATTAGAGGAGCGCCAGCGGGAGTTGCGATACGCCATGACTCGTACCGCCCAGGATGGCCGGGACGCCGACCTGGAGTCGGCACAGGACATCGCCGACCGGGCTGCTAACTCATACAACAAGGAATTCCTCTTCCATCAGAGCAACAACGATCGCCAGCTTTTGCAGATGGTGGACGGCGCTCTCGAACGGATCCGTGAAGGTAGTTTCGGCCAGTGTATCTCTTGTGGCGACGAGATCAATGCCAAACGCCTGGAGGCTGTTCCCTGGACACGCCACTGCATTGAGTGCCAGGAAAAGCTGGAAAAGGGAATCCTGGAGCACAGCAGCATCTAAGCCGTCTGCGCGCAAAATGCAAAGCCGCCCCGCTGAGGGCGGCTTTTGTGTTGGTGGACCGGAGACCAACGCCCGCGCCTGTTGGTCGGGAGCATTACTTTGAGTCATGGCGAAAAAGTTGAGTTTGTGTACGCATAGGTGTACGCTGTGCTTGGGGGCGTGATTATGGTTTCACTTAAGGTTGGCGTGCGTGAGTTTCGCGAGAGAATAGCCAGTTTTCTGGAGTCAGATACTCCTGTGGCCGTCACCCGGCACGGGGAGACTCTCGGCATTTACGTTCCTACCCGCGGCAAGCACCCAAGGACTGCTGATATTTCCGAGCTAAGGGCTGCGGCTGACCGTCTCTCGGAAGCCCTGGCGGATATTGACGAAGAGGAGTTGATAACGGAGTTCAAACATCTGCGCCGACGCGGTAAGGGTGTGATCCGTTGAGATGATTGTCATCGACGCCAACATCCTGATTCGTGCGGCCTTAGGGCGTCGCGTTAGACAATTGCTTGAGACTTATGCGGCCCAGGGAGTTCGCTTCTCGCGCCGGATCTTGCGTTTGAAGACGCCCAGAAGTACCTTCCCCTTCTGCTAAAAAAACATGGAAAGCCAGACACCGACGTTGCAGCGTCCCTGGGATACTTACAGCAGGTTATTGAACCTATTGAATCCGATGTCTATATCGTTTTCGAAGGTGAGGCGCGCCAAAGATTGCGCGGTCGCGATGAGGACGATTGGCCAGTATTGGCCACCGCTCTCGTATTAGCCTGTGGCATCTGGACCGAGGATGTCGACTTCTTTGGGACCGGGGTCGCTGTTTGGACCAGTGACCGCGTCGAGATCTTTCTGAAGGCGCAACTCAGGGCGAACGATCCCGGAGCAGAATGAACGCCGGCCTCAGGGTCGTCGGAACCTCGTACACGGGCGGTTTTTGTCAGACAGTCGAGACAGGCCCCATCCGGACATCGAGGCTGTTCTACCCTCGACTCAGTCCTCCGAGTGCGGCTTCATCTGCCCGCTCCGCAAATAGCGGTTGTGCCAGCCCAGCGATTCGCTCAGCAGGTGCGGGGTGTGCCGCCCATACGACAGCCGTTCGGCGCGATTCAGGTAATCGGCCAGCAACGGCTTGTAATCTGGCGCCGCGCACTTCTCGATAATCAGCTGCGCCCGCTGGCGTGGCGACAACCCACGCAAATCCGCCAAACCTTGCTCCGTTACCACCACGGATACATCGTGCTCCGTGTGGTCCACGTGCGAAACCATCGGCACAATCGTCGAAATGCTGCCCTTTTGTGCGACCGACGGCGCCATGAATATCGAGAGATACCCGTTGCGCGCGAAGTCGCCGGAACCCCCAATACCATTCTGGATGCGCGATCCCATCACGTGGGTCGAGTTCACATTGCCATAGATGTCGGCTTCGATCATGCCGTTCATCGCAATGACGCCCAGCCGGCGGATGATCTCAGGGTGGTTGGAGATTTCCTGTGGTCGCAGCACGATCTGCTTGCGATAGCTCGCCATATCGGCGTTGACCTCGGTCAGCATATCGGGGCTCAGGGAAAACGCCGTGGCCGAGGCCGCCGTCAATTTGCCCGATTTCAGCAGGCGAATCATGCCGTCCTGGATAACTTCTGTGTACGACGTCAGCCCTTCGAACGGACCTTCTTCCAGCCCGAACAGCACCGCGTTAGCAATGTTTCCAACTCCCGATTGCAGCGGCAGCAGGTTCGAGGGAATGCGTCCCTTCTTCACCTCCCAGGAAAGAAACTCCAGTATGTGTCCGGCAATGCGGCGCGAGTTTTCGTCCGGAGCCTTGAACGGGCTGTTGCGGTCCGGCGAATCCGTAAGCACGATGGCCGCAATCTTTTCCGGCGGGACTTCCAGATAGGGACTGCCAATGCGCTGCCCCGTACTGGTCAATGGAATCGGCCCGCGATTGGGCGGCGGCTGCAAGCCGTAGTAGATGTCGTGCATGCCTTCCAGCGCCGCCGGCTGCCACGAATTCACTTCGATGATTACGCGCTCAGCCTGCTCGATCCACGTCTTGTTGTTCCCGATGGACGAACTCGGCACCAGGCGGCCGTCTTCCAGCACGGCCGTCACTTCAATCAGCGCGAGGTCCAGTTTGCCCAGAAATCCGTATTCCACAAACTGCGCCACATGGCTCAAGTGAATGTCCATGTACTCCATCTCGCCGGCGTTGATGCGCTTGCGCGTTTCCGGATCGGATTGATACGGCAGCCGCAAGTGAATACCGCCCGCCATGGCCAGCGCGCCGTCGAGTTCCGGGCCAGTAGAAGCTCCGGTGAAGATGCTGACTTGAAATTTCTGCCCACGCAGATTCGCGTCCGCGATGCGGCGCGCTAGCGCCATCGGCACAGCTTTGGGGTAGCCGGAGCCGGTGAATCCGCTCATGCCAATCTGGTGGCCGTGGTGGATCAGGGCGGCTGCATCTTCGGCGTTCATGATGCGGTTCGCCAGACTGCTATTCAATACGCGGGAGGTTGTCGGGACCACAGCAGTTGACATAGGAATGCCTTTCAAACGCAGAAAGTCGCTGGGCGCGATCTGAATAAACAATAGGCAGTGATGAGACTAACGTCAGTGAGGCAGGTCACAAACCGCTGGACCTCTGCTGGGGGAGCGTCGCTTGAATGTGAGCTTCACAAGATTGGCAAATCGTTCCGGGGTTGTGTCAGGGCACGACCTTGTAGCCGTACCTGACACAAAGCATCTATGAGATGGCGTTTACAAAAGGAAAAAGAGATCTGGAGCGCTCCCACTCCAGATCTCTCTATCTCGTGAGGTAGCATCGCTTGGCTACCGTCACGGTCTCCGGGCCATCGGAGAGTCTGTTCGTGCCTTACTGGGTCTTCCTTGGCTACGAATGCGAAAACTCTATATGCATGTAAGGTGCCATTCAGAAACCACTTTGGCGTAATCTGGAAGTGCCTTGATTTCCATTCAGTTACGGTAGGATGACTACGGCAGGAAGCAACTGGACATGCCCATTTTCCGCTAAGTTTGCTATCCAATCGGATAGGCGCGACTATCCGTCTGGTTGGTCCCTGGCAATCGGACTCGCAGCATTGCCGTGCGCTGAAGCTATCTCATTCGCACTCGCGAAGATTCCGCGCGACGACCCGTGAAGAAGTCAGCTACACTAGCTGGCTTGAGGGATGCCGACTTGGACTCGAGAGTTGTAGTAGTTTCGGGACCGTCGAAAGGGACTGTCGTAAGGCTGACCGGTGACCAGCTTTCGGTCGGTCGCGACTCCGCCAACCATCTGTGTCTGCGCGATCGCGCAGTCTCGCGTCGCCACTTCGCCATCAGCAAAACCGATGCCGCTTTCCAACTCATCGACATGGAAAGTCATAATGGCACATTCGTAAACGGCATTCCGGTGCGACGCAAGTTTCTCACCCACGGGGACACGGTCCGCGTGGGCCGCTGTGAGCTGGTGTTCCTGATCACCGAGGACGATGAACAGACTCTTCAACCGGTGCAGTTCAAGGAGCAGGACACCGTCGACCTGCTGACCACGACGAACGTGCGCGCCTATACCTCTCCGCCACACGAGGGTACCGATGTCGGGCGGATGGCCCGCGACCTGAACGCCCTTTTCAAGATCGCCAACACCATTAATTCGGTCCGCGATCTCGACGTGCTTCAGCGCCTCCTGCTGCAACTGATTGGGGAAGTCGTACCCGCGGACTCGGGCGCCATCGTGATCTTGCGCCATGCCGATGAGGAGCCCGCTTCCAGCTGTGTCTGGCATCGGAACTCCAACTCCGCCGCGCCGATGAACATTCGGCGTGAGATTGTGCAGCGTGCCCTGTGGGAGCGCTCCCCCGTTCTCAGCCAGCCGCTCCCCAACTCCGGCGAGACGGAAAGGATTCTTTGCGTACCGCTGGTGGGAGTGGAAAGAACGGTCGGCGTTTTATACATGTCGGCGGCCGGGCCGTCCGACAAATGTGAAGACGCGCACATCCACTTTCTGAATTCGGTTGCGGGCATCGCCGCGGTCACACTGGAAAATGTTTTGGCCACCGAGTCTCTGCGCAGCGAGAATCGCCGCTTGCAGGCGGAGCTGGACCTCGAGGGCGTCATCATTGGCGAAAGCAAACCCATGCATCAGGTCGGCAACTTCATCGCCCGGGTGGCGAAGAGCGATTCCACCGTCCTGATCCGCGGGGAAAGCGGCACCGGCAAGGAACTGGTGGCCCGCGCCATCCATCGCAATAGCTTGCGCGCCGACAGGCCATTTGTCGCCATTAATTGCGCCGCCATTCCCGAAGCGCTACTGGAGAGCGAGCTCTTCGGCCATGAGAGAGGTTCCTTCACCGGAGCCATTGCCACCAAGAAAGGAAAACTGGAGATCGCCGATAATGGAACAATTTTTCTGGATGAGATAGGCGAGCTGGCGCCCATTCTCCAGGCAAAGATCTTGCGGGCCGTGCAGGAACACGAATTCGAGCGCGTGGGCGCCAACCGGACACAGAAGCTGACGGCCCGGGTGATTGCGGCCACCAACAAGAACCTGGAAGACGCCATCAAAGCCGGGCAGTTCCGCCAGGACCTTTACTACCGCTTGAACGTGGTTTCCGTAGTTGTGCCGCCGTTGCGCGAGCGTCAGGACGACATCCCTCTTCTGGCAATGTATTTTGCGGCAAAGTATTCCGAAAGGTGTAAGCGTCCTCTGAAAGGTATATCTTCCGCCGTGCGTTCGCTGCTGACGACCTATAGCTGGCCGGGCAATGTTCGTGAGCTGGAGAACGCCATTGAGCATGCCCTGGTTCTGGGGAGCAGCGAGGAAATTGTTCTCGACGACCTGCCTGAGGCCCTCCTGGAACTGCAACCAGCCGAAAACAGCAGCCTGAAGTATCACGACCAGATCAACCATCTAAAGAAGCGAATGATTACCGATGCGGTGAAGCAGTGCAAGGGAAACTACACCGAAGCAGCCAAATTAATCGGTGTCCACCCTAACTACCTGCATCGCCTGATTCGCAATCTGGATATCAAGTCGGAATTGAAGAACGAGGATGAGGACTGACGTTCCTTACGAATTGCATACTATGAGGAAGAACATGACCTCAAGCTGCGCCCTAAGTGCTCTCGCTGTTCTGGCGGCCTTTCTTTTCTTTCTGCCAGGCTGCCATCGCGCCCCAAAAGACCCCGGACCGCTGTACATCATGCTTATGTTTAATGGGGGAGCGTGCGAGCAGAACGGTTCTACCGATTTTCTCGAGGTCGCTCCGGACCGGGCTGTGATCTATCAGACGGCCGCGGAGCTTACCGATTTTGAAGTGCGGTTCAAGGCCTGTCCCTTTAGTTCCTGTCCCGTATCTAGTCCTCACGGGCGCTCCGTCAATGTCGGGAAGCCTAATCCGGGTAGCGCCGGTAGCACTTTCGACTACTCCGCAATCACCATGGACCATCAGTCCTGCAACAATGGCGGCACCATGGGTTTGCGCGTGAAGCTTGAACCATAGCGCTGTGATACCTTGCAGGATTTGGGCCATCGCATTGACCATGGCATAAATTTGCAAAACTCCATAATTCTTTCTTATTCACTTGACACGTGTTGACGCCATGCTACTGTTGCTACAGATTAGAAAGTGAGGCGACCTATGGCGTCACGTTACAAGTGGCTCGCACTCGCAGTTCTGGCCGCATTTCTGGTTGGTCTTACAAGTTGCCAGCACGTAAGCGCAGCGCAACCTGCTCCACAGTATATTAGTCTCAGTTACAACAATGGCGCTTGCCAGCAGAACGGTTCTTCCGGTGTCATCGACATCGTGCAGAACCAGCCGGTGGTGTTTCAAGGCGCCACCAAGCTGACCCAATTCCAGGTTCAGTTTACTAGCTGCCCCTTTAGTTCCTGCCCGGTAAATAGTCCCAGTGGAGCGGCTGTTAATGTGGGACAACCGACCGGCAACGTCGGCACTACCTACAACTACAGCAGCATTACCATTAACAATCAATCGTGCAGTGGTGTCGGATCGATGGGACTGCGGGTCAAGAGCACTCCATAGAGATTAGGGACCAGCAACTAGAGCGCGGAATCCCGGATCTTGCTGTAGATTGGCGAAATCCGGGCTGTCCCGTATGACATTGCGGGAGTAGCCGGTTTGCGTGGCCTTCTTAAGATATAAGAGGACCTGGTCCGGCTGGTTAAAGCGGTTGTATACGATAGCGGCGCGAAACAGTACGTCACCATCGGAAGGCGCCGCTTTCAGTGCTCTTTGCAGATAGTTATACGCTGCCTCTTTATTACCCACCATGGCGGAATAGTCGGCAAGGTAGGCCAATACCGGAGCATCGTCCGGATTGACCTGCAACTTGGAAGCCGCGATAGCGATCGCCTGGTTATACTTGGCTGTCGCTTCGCTTCGCCGGTCGGAACTCCAGTAGAGTGCATCCGCCAGGTTACCCCAATTCATCCAGTCGCCATTGTCCAGCTTTAAGGCCTGCTCCATCGCCGCCACGGCTTCCGCATTGCGATGCATCAAGGTATAGGTGTAGCCCAGGTTGCTATAAGCATCGGAACTCGGACGCAGCGCGATGGAACGATTAAAGGCCTCGATGGCTTCCGGGTAGATTCCTTCGGCTACGTAGGTTGCTCCCAGGTTGAAATAACCGAAATAGTTGTTAGGCGCCAATTGCGTCGTTTTCAGAAACGCCTGGGCCGCATCGGCGTAGCGGTTCTGGCTGAAATAGAACTCGCCTAGCCAGCTATACACAGCCCAGTAGTTAGGCCGGACGGCGACGGCCTGTTTGTACGCAGCCTCAGCGGCCGCAAACTTGCCCAGGTTGTTATACGCATCGGCCACACCACGCAGGGCGTCCTCGCTTCCCGGCTCGGACTTCATCGAGTGCTGGAATTCCTCCACGGCTTTCTCGTACTGGCCAGTCGCGTTGTATACGCCTCCCAGGCACACATGACCCTCCACCAGGTTCGGGTTCAACGACAACGCTTTCTGGCAATTGTGCGAGGCTTGTTCAATCCACGTGTTGTCCTTGGCGAATTTCTTGAACCCCGCCAGGTAAGTCCTGCCCAGCCCTGCATAACCCAACGCATAGTTAGGATCGATCTTGATTGCCTGGGAGAATTCAGCAATCGCGTTGTCGATGTCTTCGGGCTTGCTGAACTCCAGCAGGTAGCCGCGGCCCTGGATGTAGGCCTGGTAGGCTGCCGGCTGCGTGTCCTGGCGCACCGTCAGCTTCTGCCGCTCTTCGGCATCGATAGGCGTGGGCAACATGTCGAGCGTCTCGCTCACTACCCGGTCCTGAAGTCCGAAGCTGTCACCAGCATCGACGGTGATGGTACGAGCCGCCAATTGCCGGTGGGTCTTGGCATCCACCAGGTAACTGTTCACCCGAATGGTCTGCCCATCCTTTTGTAAGCTGCTCTCCAGCACCAGGTCGCTGCCAAATTGACGGCGGGCCTCTTCCGCCGTCTTCACTCCCTGATCGCGAAGATCGCGAGGCGAAACGATCTGGATAGAATCGCTGCTGCTGGCTTCCACCAGTTTGGCGGTGAGCGTCTCCATCAGACCGATTCCCAGCGCGTTGGTCGCGCTATCCTGGCCCACCGTGTCGATCGGCAACACCGCCAGGATCCTCTGCTGCGGCGCCCAGCGCAACTTCACCAGGGCTCCAATGGCGACTCCAACCAGTAATACCGCGGCTACGCCCAGCACCAGAAGTCGCCTGCGCCTTTTCGTCTCTACTCTCACCACGCCGGTACGGCGCAGGGTTTCCGTCGCGATTTGATCGCCGGCCAGCAGCCGGCTCAGGTCGGCGCACATCTCGCCGGCCGATTGATAACGCCGGTCACGGTCGCGGTCCAGCGCCCGCAGAACCACTGCCTCCAGAGCAGGGCTGATTTGGGGATTCAGGAGGGATGGCCGGACCGGGTCGTAATGAAGTATGGCATCGATCACCAGTGTCGGCTGCTTGTCAGGAAAGGCACGCTTGCCTGTGGCCATTTCGTAGAGCACCGCACCGGCCGCCCAGATGTCCGCCCGCTCATCACCCGTTTCAGTTTTCAATAACTCCGGCGCCATGTACGGCAGCGTTCCGCTTAGCGACATATCGGAGGTGAGATTGCATGTCTCCGCTTTTTCGTCGACCGGTTCATTCACATGAGCCAGTCCGAAGTCGAGGATCTTGACCTGGCCATCGCGATTCAGGCGAATGTTGCCCGGCTTCAGGTCGCGATGCAGAACGTGCTCGCGGTGAGCTGCCGCCAATCCACTTAGCAACTGAATGCCAAGCTCCAGCACCATCTTCGGCGGCAACGGCTGGCCACCGATCTTCGCATCCAGGTTGACTCCCGGAATGTATTCCGTGACCAGATAATCGACGCCGTTGTCCTGGCCGAAGTCGAAAGCCATGGCGACATTGGGATGGTTGAGCCTGCCGACCGCCAGCGCCTCCTTGCGGAACTGCTCCCGGCTGGTCTCCTGGCTGAATAAACTGTGCGGCAGGATTTTGAGTGCGACGTCACGGCGGAGCTGTTCATCGTGGGCACGAAATACCATGCCCATACCGCCGGCCCCAATCTGTTCGATCAGGCGGTAATGTCCGAAAATCTGGCCGATACCGGGTTGTGGCGCAGTCATTGAACCGGATATTAGGACGCGGGAAGGACCGCGTCAATCGGGGCGTGCCCGGAAGGGCACAGTATTGCTCTCCGATGCTCCAGTGTAGCCTACCGCTGGGTTCGCGGGACAATCTGTTCATAGCAGAGCTAAGGAAGCACTGATTAAGTATTGCTTTGAAAGGATGCCTTCAGGCGATCCGCCAGGCCAGTAAACAAACCCGGCTTTACAGGCTGCTGAAACACTCCGCTTCCGAAAAGCTTCGTAACGGGGCACGACTTGAGAGGCCGCTGAAAAAGTCGGATTGTGGACTTTCGGGTAGAGCCAGCCTTCAGGCTGGCGTCTAAGTCCTTCTTTTCGACTGCGAGTCGGCTTCAGCCGACGGCACAACTGGTTGCTTGCGGCCTTTGTGAGCCGCCTTCTTAGCCGCTGAAAGACTTCGCGATAACTTCGTCAGAGTCCCCCTGACAGCCGCTTCACACCTTGAGGAAGATGTGTCGTCGATAGAGCCACCACACCGGAATGAAGCACAGCCCCAGGACAACCAGCGAATGCAGCAGCGAGGCCATCCCGGCAGAATCCATCCATGCCAGCGAATGCAGGAAGGTGTAACCCTTCCAACCCAGCCAGCCGCCAACCAATTCAGAAATCACATAGGCCGCAATAGAGTTCATGCCGAGGATCAGGAAAGGCTTGCTCCACCAGCCACGATGCCGCTTGATGTCGCTGATCCAGTAGCACGCCGCCAGGCAGACGAGCGCACAACCCGCCGCGAACAATACATAAGAGCTAGTCCACAGGTTTTTGTTGATGGGGAACCAGACTCCCCAAAGCTCGCCCGCAATGATGCCAAATAATCCGCAGGCAAACATTCCGGCCAGCTTCTCTTGCGCGCTTCGCTGCGAGCGCAACCACTCGCCCGTCAGGACGCCACAAAGTCCAGTAGCAATCGCCGGCAGGGTGCTCAGGATTCCTTCCGGATCGCGGGTCGGCTCCCACAGATGTCCAAACATGAATTTGCGATCGAAGTACGCGGCAAGGTTCCCATCGGGGTGCAGCAGCGGAATCTCGCGGCCCGGCACGCCATAGCCCGGCACAGGAACGTAGCGCATCAGGATCCAATAGCCCAACAGCAGTCCCACAATCCATACCGCTCGAGTGCGGATGCTGGTGAACAACGTAAGCAACGCTGCCACGCAATACACAATGGCAATTCGTTGCAGCACGCCGGGGATTCGCCATCCGCCGAATTCAAGCGCGGCCAGGCCGTTGAGGCCCAGGCCGATCGCGAACAGAATGACGCTGCGGCGGACGGTGTGGAGAACCAGAGCCCGCCGGGAATCGCCGCGCTCCAGCCGCGCGTGAAACGAGAACACCAGCGAAACCCCGGCAATGAACAGGAAAAATGGAAACACCAGGTCGGTCGGCGTCCAGCCATTCCAATTGGCGTGTTGTAACGGCCAGTAGGCGGAGTCGCTGCTCTGGTTGTTGACCACGATCATGGCGGCAATCGTGGCCCCGCGAAAAACGTCCAGCGAAAACAAACGCTCCTGTGCAGGGCGCGTCTGCTCCACCTGTTCCACGATAGCTTCGGTTGCGGTGCTCATGCTGGCGTTGACGATTGTACAGGCAGGCGTCGCGAAAGCCTCAAGAATGCTACGTTAGCGTGCTCCGCGAGAACTGCGCCTCGGCAAACTTCGTGACACGCTCAAGCGCGGCTTGCATCTCGGCATGGTAGCGCTCCATGGCATCGTCGCCGGCATCGGACGGGACGAAAATCTTGCGGGCAACGCCCACATGAATTCGCGAGAAGGGTTTGGGGATCATCAGACCGTCCCATGTCTTCAACACCCACGCCCGTTCCACCGCGACATAGAACGCCGTGATGGCCACACCGCTCATCCGCGCCAGCAGCACCGGACCTTTCTTGGCGACATAGCGCGGGCCCAGCGGCCCGTCGATGGTAAACGCAACCCCATTTCCCTCGGCCAGCAGCTTGTTCATCTCCATCAATGCGCGCTGCCCGCCGCGTGTACTCGATCCGCGCACCGGCACGAACCCAAAGCGGCTGATCACCCGGGCAATGTATTCGCCATCGCGGCTTTGGCTGGTCATCACCGCCAGGCGCCGATGCCGAAAGAGCCACGCCGCTGGCAACACACAGCGATGCCAGAAGGGAAAGATGCCGGGATGGATTTCGTCGAGGCCCTGGATGGCGCCTTCTTCAAACGTCATCGTCTCCCGCAGCGTGCAGCCGATGAGCCACAGCAGCAGGGACACAATCCAGGAAACCAGCGCAAGCCGTGCCCGCTCCATCAACGGGAGGCGTTTGCCTGCGATGTTGCCGGCATTATCGCTGGATTTTTCGGGCACGCGAGAATTCTACCCTGCGTACCTCAGCCAGCGGCGCAACTCGGGCAGCGTGGGCCGCTTGCCGTACATCAGAATGCCGACGCGGTAGATGCGCGAGGCCAGCGCCAGCAGCCCGTAGACGGTCGCCGTCATGATCGCGATCGACAGCACTATCTGCCACAGCGGCGGCTGCGAAACCAGAATACGAACCAGCATCAGGATGGGAGCGAAGAAGGGGAAAATCGAAAGCCAGAAGGCAAGCGGCGAGTTCGGGTGCTGGATCACCGAATTCATCAGGACAACGCCCAGCACCAGCGGCACCATCGCGGGCCACTGCATTTGCTGGGCCTCATGGTCGGTATTGACCATGGAGCCGATGGCCGCGTACATCGAGCTATAAAGCAAGTAGCCCAACAAAAAGAAAATCGCAAAAGCGATCATGCCGCCGACGGGGATGTGTACTTCGCCCAGGAACGACCGTGATGCCAGCAGTCCCGGCACCGAGAACAAAATTGCGAAGGTTACCCAGATAAGGATTTGTGTCAGCCCCACGGCCCCCACTCCGAGGATCTTTCCCGCCAGTAGCTGCCGGGGCGTCACCGCCGAGAGCAGTACCTCCAGGATGCGCGTGTTTTTCTCTTCAATGACGGAGCGCATTACGGCAATCCCGTAGATCAGCACCACCGAGTAAAGCAGCATCACCATCGCAAACGCGGTAAAGAATACGGTCGTCCCGCTGGTGCCTTCGCGGCCGTTTTCAATACGAAGCGTCTGCAATTTGATGGGAGTCAGCATGGTATCGATGTCGATGTCCTTCATGCCCTTTTGTGACAGCCGCTGCTTGGTGACGGCGGTCCTTACGGCATTGCGGATTTCGACCGACTGCCCAAAGTCCGCAGCCTCCTTGGTGCTGTAGATCACCTTGTGGTCTTCCAGAGCGCTGTCGGTCAGCCACAGAAAGCCGGCGATCTGGCCGTTGCTGACTTGCTGGCGCAGCCGATCGCCTTCGGCGTCGCTGGTGTCGGTATCGACCTCGACGGTGTACACCGTCGGCTTCATCTCTTCTGTCTCCAGCGGGATATCGGTCTTCGCTTTGGCCGCAGCTTCTCTAAGTTCCCGGCCGACGGCAGCCGCCAGCTGTGGATTGCTGGCGACCACGACGATGCGCTTCTCGCCGCCGGAATTCATCTGCTCGATTTTCTCGGGAATCAGCACGCTGCCCGCCATGAAAGCCGGCATCAGCAAGGTGAAGATCACGAACGAGCGCGAGCGCACCCGCTCCAGATACTCGCGTTGGATCAACATCCAGATGTTACGCATGTCTCCCCACCTGGTCGATGAAGATCTCCTCCAGCGAAGGCTCAAGCAACTCAAAGCGGCTGATGCGGGCGCGGTCCACGGCCATACGCAGCAGTTGCTGGGCGTCGGCCCCGGGCTTCAGCCGCACTTCCACATAGTTGCCATAGTTGTTGAAGGACTGCACCAGCTCGCAGCTCTCCAGCCCGGGATCGCCTTCGTATTGCATCTGCACGTGGTTCTTGCCGTAACTCGCCTTGATCTTTTTCAAATCGCCTTCCAATATCGCGTGGCCGTGGTCGATGAGGCAGATGGAATCGCACAGCCGTTCAACCTGGTCCATGCGATGAGTGGAGAAGAGAATGGTCTTGCCCGCCTTCTTCAGCTCAATCAGAATGTCCTTCAACATGACCGCATTGGCGGGGTCGAGTCCGGCGAAAGGTTCATCCATGATAACCAGTTCGGGATCGTGCAACAGCGCGGCTATGAACTGTATCTTCTGCTGCATTCCCTTGGAGAGTTCTTCGACCTTCTTGTGCGTCCACTCCGACAACTGCATACGCTCGCACCAGGCCAGCGAACGCTTGCGGGCTTCCGTCTCGGAAAGGTCGTGTAACGCGCCCAGAAGCACCAGGTGGTCGAGCACCTTCATGCGCTTGTAGAGGCCGCGCTCCTCAGGCAGATAGCCAACCCGGTGCAGCAGTCCGCGATGAAATCGCTCGCCGAACAGGCGGACTTCGCCCTCGTCAGGCATGGTGATGCCAATCATCATGCGGATGGTCGAGGTCTTGCCCGCGCCGTTTGGTCCCAGCAGCCCGTACACGCCGCCCGCACGGATGGCCAGCGAAAGATTGTCTACGGCCACAAAGTGGTCGTAGGACTTGCGGATCCCCCGCAGCTCTACAAGGTCAGCCATACAGTCCAGTTTCGAGTTTCAAGTTTCAAGTTTCGAGCAAGCGCCGACCAGTCACAAGTTCCGGAGCAGTTGTTCGAAAGTCGGAGGCGTCAATCCCCGAGCGAATCAATTAAGCCGTTAAGTATCCGCAGCACCTCATGCGATTGGGCCTCAAGTTCACTGGAGACCTTCGCGTCCAAATACTGCAGATCAGTGGCGATTAACACCTGAGTCTCAACTTCGAGAAGCGATCCTCGAGCTAGCGCAAGGAATTGCCTGAACTCCTTTTTCGACAGCCTTCCTTGACCTTCTGCGATGCTGCTCGGCACTGAGACAGCAGCGCGGCGCAGTTGAGCCGCTAACCCATACATCTCTTCTCTTGGAAATCCGCGAGTGCGCAGATAAACCATCCGGACGAGAACCATCGCCTTCTGCCACGCTACTAGATCCTTATAAGAATGTGACACAAGTTTCCTTTTCTTACACTCGAAACCTGAAACTTGAAACTGGAAACTTCCTCTTACGGCACTTGTTCACAGCGCAAGGAAGTTGCGAACCATCTCTTTTCCCTGATCGGTAAGCACGCTTTCAGGATGGAACTGCACGCCTTCGACGGCGAACTTGCGGTGGCGCAGTCCCATAATGACTCGCGTCCCATCACGGTCCAGGCAGGTGGCGGAAATTTCGAGTTCAGCAGGAAGACTCTTCTCTTCGACGATGAGAGAGTGATAGCGCGTGGCCGTCATAGGGGACGGGATGTCGCGGAAGATGGTCTTGCCGTCATGCTCCACTGAACTGGTTTTGCCGTGCATCAGGTTTGGCGCACGAACTACTTTGCCGCCGAAGGCTGCACCGATAGCCTGATGTCCAAGGCAAACGCCAAGCAGCGGAACCTTCCCGGCAAAATGTCGAATCACGTCGATGCTGATTCCCGCGTCTTGCGGTGTGCACGGGCCGGGAGAGACGACGATGCGGTCAGGATGCAGAGCGCCGATCTCGGCGACAGTGATCTGATCGTTGCGAGCAACAACGACCCGCGCCCCTAGTTCACCTAGATATTGCACTAAGTTGTAGGTAAACGAATCGTAGTTATCGAGGACGAAAACCATGGGGCTCGCTAATCCCTCGCTCTCTCCGCTGCGCGGAGCAAAGCGCTGGCCTTATTCATGCATTCCTGATATTCCATTTCCGGATCAGAGTCGGCAACGATTCCAGCGCCTGCCTGCACGTAGGCTCGATTACCATGCAGAACCATCGTCCGGATCGCGATGCAGGAGTCGAGATTGCCCGCATGGTCTGCATACATCACGGCTCCGCCATAAACTCCACGCCGCACTGGCTCCAGTTCCTCGATGATTTCCATGGCGCGAACTTTGGGCGCGCCGCTCAGCGTTCCGGCAGGGAAGCACGCCGCCAGCGCATCCAGCGCGTCAAGATCGCCGCGCAGTTGTCCCTCCAGCGCCGACACCAGGTGCATCACATGCGAATATTTCTCCACATACATCAGGTCGCGGACCTTCACGCTGCCGTATTCGCTGACGCGACCCAGGTCGTTGCGGCCGAGGTCGACCAGCATCACGTGCTCGGCTCGCTCTTTTTCGTCGGTGCGCAGTTGTTCGGTCAGGCGCTCGTCCTCGGCCGCGTCGGCGCCGCGCCTGCGGGTTCCCGCGATGGGCCGGTACTCCAGCTTTCTTCCGGAAACCTTGATCAGCATCTCCGGCGACGCGCCCAGCACATGCATGTCGTCGAGCTTGAGGAAGAACATGTAGGGCGAGGGATTGACGGTGCGCAGTGCGCGATAGATCTGAAACGGCTCGGCGGGCGGCTTGAAGTCGAGCCGCTGCGACAGCACCACCTGGAAGACATCACCCGCGGCAATGTATTCCTTCGCCCGCCGAACGCTGCGCACGAAATCATCATGCGACGTGCTGTTGTGGACTCTGATGGGCTTGGTCTTGCCGCTATTGGACCAGTGCAGATGCTGCCCGCGGACGCCGCGCGCCAGTTTGCGCTCGATGTCGGCGATGTCGGCGAGGGCGCGGTCATAGGCCTTGCGCGGCGGCTCGGAACGAACATCAGCCGCGGCGATGATGTGGAGCTGATGGCGGAGATGATCGAAGGCCAGCAGCCGATCGTAAAAGGTGAAGACGCAATCGGGAAGGCCGACGTCGTCTTTGGTGCGATCGGGCAGGCGCTCGAACTGCCGCACCATGTCGTAGGCGAAGTATCCGACGCCTCCGGAGGTAAACGGCGGAAGGCCAGGCAACGTTGCCGGACCGTGTTGCCGCAGGTGCTCGCGCAGAAGAGGAATCACATTGCCCTGGCTTCGCCGCACCGACGAGCCTTCGCGGACCATCAGCTCTTTTCCCCGCGCAGTAATCACGGTCCTCGGCTCGGCGCCAAGAAAGGTGTAACGCCCGATCTTCTCACCGCCCTCAACCGATTCCAGCAGAAAGGCGTACTTCTGCCGCGCCGCGATGCTGAGAAATGCGGCTACCGGCGTGAGCAAGTCCGCACTCAGGGTCTTGGCGACGGGAATGAGAGTGGCGTCGCGGCTGAGTTGTAGAAAACTTCGATAGTCGGGTGTCAGCATGGGAGTGCGAGACGCGAGGTATTGGGATTATACGGGAGGGCCCTAGCCGAGCCGTATGTCGTCGACTCCGTCCCGACACGGGAGGCACGACTGGGGCACTTGCCGAATTTTGCCAACCGAATTGACAACAGGGCTTATCCTGAGAGCACTCGGAGGTAACACGACATGAGCGCTGAGTACACGATAGTTAAGTCCTATACGATCTTCGCCGGCGGCCCGACAGGCGAACCGATGGATGTACCGAGCGAATTCGATATGCAGGATTGGCTCATCGCTCGCGGGTTTACCGCGAGTGCGGCGAAGGACATCATCCGGAAAATCGACTTGTCGGGACGGATGGTCGTCACTTTACCGTGACCAAGGTTTGGTTCGTTGTAGCCTGCTTGTGTCTATGCCGCGGCTCCGCTTTTTGCGGCGACTCGTGCGTGGAATCTTCGTATGGGAAGTGCTTTGCATTTCATGGCCGATATGCCGTGTATACAGGAGACGGGCAGGAAACACTGTGGCCCGTCGGAACCCATCGGCTCCTCAGACCGAAGTCCGGTACCGAGCCGTTAGAGAAACTTCTTGGACCAGACGAAGATTACCTCCGCAGTGCTGACACTTATTTCATTTTCGGAGATTTTGTGGTCTGTCCGCTGGAAAAGGACACGCCTGGGGCCGAGCGCAACGTATGCATCAGGAGTGCAAGAAACCTGAAACTCGTCAATCGCCCGACAGATCGTTGATCGGTTGCTGCCTTTACTTGCGCACCCTCCACGCCGCTGCATATACTTTGTAGGTTTGGCCCAATGCAGGACGCGCCTGCCAACTTATCGCGTCGCATTCACATTATGTAAGGCAATCATTTCGGAGAATCTATGGCAACTGCACACATGCTGGAACAGGAAAGCAATCCCTGGGAACAACAGGCGGCGCGATTCAATCTGGCCGCCGAAAAACTAAAGCTCGATGAAGGCCTATGGCGAGTGCTTCGCCAGCCTAATCGCGAGATCATCGTCCACATCCCCGTCGCCATGGACAATGGGCAACTGGAAGTCTTCACCGGCTACCGGGTGCAGCACTCCATTGCGCGCGGCCCAGCCAAGGGCGGAGTGCGCTATGCGCCGGACGTGACGTTGGACGAAGTGCGCGCGCTGGCCAGTTGGATGACCTGGAAGTGCGCCGTGGTCAACATTCCCTTTGGCGGCGCCAAGGGTGGCATCATCTGCGACCCCAAGAACATGTCGCGCGGCGAACTGGAGCGCATGACCCGCCGCTACACCTCCGAGCTGATCGAATTCATCGGCCCGGAAAAAGATGTTCCCGCGCCCGACGTCAACACCAACGAGCAGACCATGGCGTGGATGATGGACACCTACTCCATGCACATGCGGCAAACGGTGACAGCGGTTGTAACCGGCAAGCCGCTGAACATGGGCGGATCGCGCGGGCGGCGCGAGGCCACGGGCCGCGGCGTCATGATTATTTGCGACGAATCCATCAAGAAGAACAACATGACGCGGGAAGGCAGCCGCGTGATCATTCAGGGCTTTGGCAACGTCGGCTCCAACGCTGCACTGCTGATGCACAATGCCGGCTACAAGATTGTCGGCATCGGCGAGTGGGACGGCGGTCTGTACAACCCCAACGGCATCGACGTACATGCTTTGTGGGAGCACCGGCAAAAGGAAGGGACCATCCATGGTTTCAAAGAAGCCGAAAGGCGTCCCACCGAAGAGCTGCTTATCACCGACTGCGAAATCCTGATACCGGCTGCGACCGAAAGCGTGATCACCTCGGCCAACGCCGACCAGGTGAAGGCGAAGATCCTGGTGGAAGGCGCCAACGGGCCCACCACGGCTGCCGCGGACGATATCCTGGCTGAAAAACACGTCTTCGTTATGCCCGACATTTTGGCCAACGCAGGCGGGGTTACCGCCTCTTATTTCGAGTGGGTGCAGGACCGGCAAGGCTATTTCTGGAAGGAATCGGTGGTCAACTCGCAGCTGGAGGACATCATGGTCTCGTCGTTTGAGGACGTGGTGCGCTACGCCGAGACCCACCACGTGAACAACCGTATTGCGGCCTATATGCTGGCCATCGATCGCGTGGCATATACGATCCGGCAACGCGGGATTTACGCGTAGTTACAATTCGGTCAACTCCTATTTCAGGAACACCTTCCCGAACGGAAGGTGTTCCTGTTTTGGAACAAAAATAATTTTCCGTCACCCCTCGGCATTGCCCCTCGACTTGGGGCATAATAACGTCCAACTTTTCAGCGCGTGTGAAACGCCTCCCATACAGGGTCATTTCATGTCACGTCTGCATTTCTGTCTACGCTTGCTCGCCATAGCGGTGGCCTTTCCGGCCATTCTGCTGTACATCCTGGCAGCCACGCTGCTGCGCTCCATCAGGGGGTTCCACAGCGGGCTGCGCACGCCGCTGCGGGTGTGGATGGCCGTGCTGGACTGGGCGAAGGGAATTCCCGTGGGTTACAGCTACTGGGAGCACTACGAGGCGCCGATTATGCTGGATGAAATCGTAGTGCATCACGACGAGTAGTTCAAAATCTGATCGCCCGCTCATCGCTGCGTCCAGTTTTCTTAGCCAACCAATCGGCTGCATGCTAGAATTCCCGCTTCTTCCATGAGATCAAGGAGCGTTCGGTTGTGAAGCTGCGCCGCGACCTTCTTTATGGGATTACGCTCCTTGCGCTGATTCTGCCGGCAGCGGCTTATGACACCATCAGCGATCAGGATCTCCAGCGCGAATACTCCGGCCAGGTGCTGACTCTGCGCCAGCGCTACTGGGGTCCGCGATTGCGCTTCGACGCCTCAGGTAATTTCGTCGGCAACGCAGACACGGGTCCGTGGACACTTGCCGGACAGGTGCGGGTGCGAGACATTGCTTTGAAGAATGGGGTGCTGCGAATCCGCGGCGAACGTTTATTCCTGTTCTACGATCCGGTGAGCAAGAGTCTGCGCGACGCAGGCAGCATCCCAAAGGGCGATCCCGCGAGAAAGCTCTTTGGCATCAAGATCGATGAGTGGGCTGCCAAGGTAGGAAAGGTCGAAATTGAACTGGACACGGGAGCATCCGAGCCGACCGCGACGGATGTGACAAGAGCGATGACCGCGATCTTTCTTGCCCCCGGCGAAGAGTTGACCGATGCGGTGCCGATTTTCTGGCGCAAATGGCTGGACCCAAAGAGTGCCCCCGCCAACAATGCCGCCCAACCGCAGCAAGGTCCTAAGCCCACCTACCGTGTCGGTAAGGGAGTCTTACCGCCGCGCGTAAAGTACGATCCAGACCCGGCATATTCGAATGTGGCCCGCGAAGTAAAGTATCAGGGCACCGTCATATTGTGGCTGGTATTAGGCGCCGACGGAAGCCCCAGGAACATCCGCATTGCCAAGCCGCTCGGCATGGGCTTGGACGAGGAGGCGGTGCGCGCGGTGTCGGGATGGAAGTTCGACCCTGCCACGAAGGACGGGACACCTGTGCCCGTGATGATCAATGTCGAGGTCAACTTTAGGCTTTATTGACAGTGTGTAAACAGGGAACTGCTGTGCCCACTCTCAAGAAACGCGGCCCATCTGCAAATTCGACCTCTTTCTGCGATTGCTTTCAATCTAACGGGTAGAGGATAATCAGCAGTGTTGCGGCCCGCCGCGGCGGGCGATGGTCTGCCTGTCTGGTTTTTGTGAATCTCCCGACCTACATCACGCTGACTCGCATCTTCAGCATTCCGGTGCTGATCTGGGTGCTTTCCAGCAACCGCTTCAGCTCAACCAATGGCGACCGCGAGCTGCTGGCCTCTTTCATCTTCATTGCGGCGTCGCTCACCGACGCCATCGATGGCTATCTGGCGCGCCGGCGCGCGCAAGTCACCACCATGGGCATGCTGCTGGACCCGGTGGCCGACAAGCTGCTGATCGCCGCTGCATTCATCACTCTCGTCCAGTTCAATCCGCGGACGGTTCCGGCTTGGATGGCGGTCATCATCATCGGCCGCGAATTTCTGGTGAGCGGCCTGCGCTCCATCGCCGCCTCCGAAGGCTTCACCATCCAGGCCAGCGACCTGGGAAAACTCAAGATGTTCGTGCAGATTTTCTCCGTCGTGGCAGCCATCATCGATCATCATTGGTCCTACTTGCCGTGGTATTTCCTCAGCTTGCCGGTGCATCCCATTGCGCTGGCTTCCATCTGGGTGATGGTGGCGCTGTCCCTGTGGTCTGCCGCCGATTACTTCGTCGCGTTCTGGAAGCGCATCGACCAGACGGCGGTGAAGCGCCGGCGCAAGCGTTCCTTTGTACTTAGCCGGCGAAGGAAGCGTAACGATGTTCCCGTCGTCTGAAAAAACTCGCGCAGTGCTGACCGCGGATCCACCGGAATATTCTCCGTCAGAAAGACAATGGCTACTGGCCCTGGCCCACCGGTCGATTGAAGCCGCGGTGGAGGAGCGCGAGCTCGAAGAAATATCGCCTCCGAGCGAACACCTGGCAGAATGCCGGGGAGCGTTTACGACACTGCACATGCATGGCAAGTTGCGGGGCTGCATTGGATACGTTTTTCCCACCAGCCCGCTCTATCGCACCATCGGGGAGACAGCCCGCGCCGCCGCCCTCGACGACCCACGTTTCCACCCGGTCACGCCCGGCGAGGTGACGTTTCTGAAGGTCGAGATCAGCGTGCTTTCCGAATTGCGGCCTATTGGTCCCGACGAGATCGTGATAGGGAAGCATGGCCTGGTGGTCACGCGAGGCAGCCGCCGCGGACTGCTGCTGCCCCAAGTTCCCCTGGAATGGAATTGGAACGCCGAGACATTGCTGGCTCAGACGTGCCTCAAGGCGGGTCTGGCACCCGATTCATGGCGCTATGGTGCTGAGCTGCAAGCATTTACGGCAGAGATATTCGGCGAGGAGTAAGGCCTTGGGCGCCAGCAGTAGCACTCCTGATTCGTACCCTCGGATGGGCGTTTCAGCCCTCAATTACAAATATCGTAACAAATGGGTTGCATCTTTCCTTGTGCATAGATACCATCGGGCTGCTACATGCGCGAGTCTTCAAGCACTTACGCATCCCGGATCCGTCGGTTTCGGCTGCCCCGCCTTTGCATAGCGGTGGTCGGCAGCGATGTCGCTACGATGGTCGAGCGCGCTGAATCCCTGGTGCGGGATAACCCCTTTATTGAGTTGCGATTAGACTATCTTCCGCAGCCTCTCGCCGCTCTGCCGAAGGTGAAGGGTCTGCTGGAACTTCATCCCGAGGTGACTTTCATTGGCACCTGCCGCCGCGCTGTAAATGGTGGCAAATTCAAGGGTTCCGTCGCCGCTGAGCTTGCCGTCCTGCGCAAGGCCGCGGATTGTGGCTTCCCTCTCGTAGATTTGGAACTCCAGAGTGCAGAGGCGCTAAAGGCCGCCGAGTTGAGCGACCTTTACGATCGCGTCGGCATGATCATCTCCCACCACAACTTCCGCTCTACCAAAGGCTTAGACGAGCAGTTCGCGGCGATGACCGAGTATCCGGCTGACTTCTATAAACTGGTGTCTACCGCAACCAGTCTTCACGACAATGTGGTTATGATGAAGTTTCTGGAGGCAAACTCTGCCAAGCACGAGATGGTAGGCGTGTGCATGGGAGAGCAGGGCATCATCAGCCGCGTGCTGGGAGTGCGGGCGGGAAGCGTCTTCACCTTTGGTGCGGCGACCAAGGGGGAAGAAACGGCTCCTGGTCAGGCCTTGGCCAGCGAGCTGCGCGACACCTATCGCATCGACATGGTCGACCAGGCCACGCAAGTGTATGGAGTGGTGGGAGATCCGCTCTCCCATTCACTTTCGCCGGTGATGATGAACTCAGCCTTCCGGCGTGAGGCAGTGAACGCAGTTTACCTGGCGTTGCACGCCAAGAGCATGAAGGACCTGATGGCCTGCGTCCGCGACATTCCCATTCGCGGTCTGAGCGTGACCATGCCCTACAAGCAGGAGATGGTGGCCGCGCTGGAGAATTCCGATCCGCTGACCCGGCAGATTGGCGCGTGCAACACCGTGGTCCGCAGTGCCGACGGCAAGCTGTACGGCTTCAACACCGATGTGGCCGGCATTGTCGTGCCCTTGCAGCAGCGCCTCAGTCTGGATGGCGCACGGGTCCTCATTGTCGGAGCCGGCGGCGCGGCGCGCGCGGCAGCCTTCGGGCTGAAGGGCAAAGGCGCGGAAGTCTTCATTGTCAATCGCACGCCGCTGAAAGGCCAGACGCTGGCCCGGCAGGCGAAGGTGAAGTACATGAAGCGTGCGGACGTCGCCAAGCAGGAGTTCGATGTCATCATCAATGCGACGCCGGTCGGCATGAATGGCAGTAAGCAATCGCCTCTGGAAGAAAAGGAGCTGAACACCAAGTTTGTTTTCGACCTGGTCTACAACCCGGCCGAGACCAGGCTCGTCAAGATGGCCAAGGCCAAAAGCATTCAGGTGATCCCTGGGCTCGAGATGTTCGTCCAGCAGGGCGCCCGCCAGTTTGAGATTTGGACGGGCAAACCCGCTCCCATCGCTGAAATGGCTTATGTCGTTACCAAAGCGTTGGAGCGCCAGGCGGCGGCTGAAGCTATCGAGGAACAACCGGCTCCGGCCAGAAAGGCCGCTCCGAAAGCGGCTCCTAAGGAAGCTACTCCTAAGAAAGTTGCCCCGAAGAAATCTGCTCCCCCGAAGAAAGCTGCAAAGAAACCCGCAAAGGCCGCGCGCAAAAGATAACGGTGGTGGGCCACGGCTTTACAGGCTGCCTAAAAAACCACTTTGAACGCTTTGTAACAGGGCACGACTTTAGTCGTGCCGGTAAGCCGTTTACTTTTCTTCCCGAGCCGGCTTTAGCCGGCGGCACCGGGCCCTGCTCCAATTTTTCCGCAGACTCTTCAGCCGTGCGGAAAGCTCGTTACTATAGCGAGGGTTCAGCGACTGTGTCTCTCAACAGCCTGCCAACTCGGCCAATCCCTCAACGTTCGAGACTTCCACGTCCGGCCGTGCATCGGTCAGCTTCGAGGCGGCCGACGCCTTCCCCTGTCTGCGATTTACCCACACGGACGCGATTCCTAACGAGTGCGCCGGTCCCACATCGTGGTACAAACTCTCGCCAACATGCAGAAGCCGATCACGGGATACTACAATCCGCCCCAGCAGCATCTCGAAATTCCTGAGCGAAGGTTTGTAGCTCCGCGCCTGCTGCGCGGTGACGACGCAATCGAACGGCAGTTGCAGCTTGCGCGTCGAGTAAGCGAACAGATCGTCGTCGATATTGGAGAGAATCGCGAGCTTGTAACGGGAATGCAAACGCTGCAAAGCTGGAACCGTGTCGGCGAAGGGCTCCCAATCGCGAATGGAATCCGCCAATCCGGCTGCCTCAGCCTCGGTTACGTCGAAGCGCAACTCACGCGCGAAGTCCCGCACGACGCTCGCCAGCACCTCGCGATAACTGCGGTACTCGCCGCTCTGCTCGTGCGGCTCGAACTCGGAGTACAAGCTGAGGACTTCGGCGTCGCCGATCGCACAGCCCTTCGCGCGCAGCAGCGGCCGCAAATAGCCAAGAATGCCCGACTCCCAGTCGATGAGCGTGCCGTAGCAGTCAAAGGAAAGCCACTCGAACTGCGCGAAGTCGAGCCTCTTGTCGGCCATACAGTCTGTCCAGAAATCCAATCGGATGAGTTGACCAGGTTACGCGCGGATTATAACGTGCCTGCCGCGCTACATCAGCGAAGGGCGCGTCGGGATGCGTCGCAATTTGGCGGTGACGCAAGACATCTCCGTGCCTGCCGGACACTAGCTTGTGCAATGGCGATGTTACGCCAACAATCATTGACGGCGGTGAGGAGCCTGTAAGAAAAACTGGACTGTTCGACCTGAGTTTGGGTTAGAATTACGCTCCGCCGTCGGGTCTCCATAATCTTTACCACGAGGAGAATCGCATGCTTAACAAGAATCTGTTTATCCGGCTACGCTCCCTCGTCATCATTTTCGCCGCCATACTTTTCTTCTCTAGCGCGTCGGCGGCTAACCACCAGACTGTGCTGTACAACTTCGGCAATCCTCCTGACGCCACTGGCCCCTATGAAACCCTCTTCATGGACGGTCTGGGTAATCTCTATGGCGCATCCCAGGGCGGTGGCTTGTACGGCGGTGGGACGGTGTTCGAACTGTCGCGCGCGCAGGGTGGCGGCTGGACAGAGACGGTCTTGTATAGCTTCGGCAACGGCGATGACGCAAGCAGCCCGAATGGGTACTTGATCATGGACGCCGCCGGCAATCTTTACGGAACCAGTATTTCCAGCGATGGCGGCTTTAGTGCTGGTACTGTTTTTGAGGTTTCGCCCAACCCGGGCGGCGGCTGGACGGAAATGGTGCTATACAGGTTTAGTGGCAACGTGAACCCGAACGGCGGCCTTGTGATGGATACTGCCGGCAACCTTTACGGAACGACCGAATATGGCGGCGCTAATGACTGGGGCGCAGTCTTTGAGTTGTCGCCCAACCCCGGCGGCGGCTGGACGGAAACCGTGTTGCACAGCTTCAGCTACGGCAGCAACGACGGGCACAGCCCTCTGGGTAATCTGGTGATGGATGCTGCCGGTAACCTCTATGGCACGACCTACAATGGCGGGGAGTTTTGTCAGATGTACGGCTGTGGAACGGTGTTCGAGTTGTCGCCCAACGGCGGCGGCGGGTGGACGGAAACCTTGTTGCACAGCTTCGATTTCAACGACGGGTTTGGACCCTGGGCTGGTCTGGTCATGGACGCCGCCGGCAACCTCTACGGAACGACCGTGCAGGGAGGGAACCTCACCGGCCCTGTCTGCGGTCCGTCTGGTTGCGGGACAGTATTTGAGGTGTCGCCCGTCGCCGGCGACGGTTGGACGGAAACTACCCTGTACAACTTCAATGGACAGCCCGACGCGGGCTATCCTCTCGCCAATTTGATTTTAGACGCGGGTGGAAATCTCTATGGCGCAACCCCTGGGGGAGGTGCTGATAACTTTGGAAGCGTCTTCGAGTTGTCACCGACGCACGGTGCCTGGGTGGAGAACGTGCTGTACAGCTTCACTGGGAGCGCTAATAACGGACCAGGCCTTAGCGGTCCGATCATGAATCGGCTTGGCCAGCTCTACGGCCTTGCGGGAGGAGGCACTAACCAGCACGGCATAGCTTATGAACTGACCTCACCCTTCATCTGCACCGCTGGCTGCCGGTAGGCGGAATACTGAAAGTGTCTATGCTTAAAGTTCGGATGGCTTTGGACCAGACGAGTCGCCGCAGACCACACAACGTGACTGCTAAGCCGCAGATCGCAGATTATCCCAGAGCTTCAGGCTGATACCAGCTTACTGCCCAATGCCGCAACGTCAGTCGGCGTGGACAGGGCCATATCGCAATCTGCGCCGAGGTGCCCTACTCCGCAGCTTGCCGCCGGGCGGCGCTAGCGGACCTTTTCGGCGGCCGGACTGGGCGTGACTTTATGCGACTCGAACTTGCGCTGCAGGGCCTCGAGTGGTGAAGAAGAAGATTGCTCCTCTGGAGCTTGCTTGCCGCTGGCGCTTACCGGCTCAGCCGCATTAACCTTGGCATCGCCGTTGTGGGCCTCGTCCCCAAAGTTATCGCTGGAATTGTTCGGCGCGACAGGGGAGTTCGTTGCGGCGGCTGTCGCGACCGGTTTCGGCACCTCCACCAGCCGTGAGTTGACGAGACCTTTTTCGAGAAACTTCTTCGTGTTCAGCAAGGGACGGGCGAGCGAAGGGTTGTAGCTCGTCCAGGGTGAATCGAATTCAGCCTCGCGCTCGAACTGCGCCCGCATGCTTTCCATCTTGGAGTCGAGGTCGTCCATGTAATGCAGCATCAGCGCTTCGGGGAACATCGGCAGCTTGGGCGATCCGAACTCATATTCGCCGTGGTGGCTGATGATCAGGTGCTCCAGCAGCACCTTCAGTTCCTCCGGGAAGCCGGGCACGCGCGCGATCTTTTCGTGCAGCATTTCCAGCTCGATGATCATGTGTCCCAGGAGCTGTCCCTTGGTGGTATAGGCGATGGAGCGTTGATAAGTGAGCTCGTGCAGCTTACCGATGTCGTGCAGAAAGACGCCGGATAGCAGCAGGTCGCGGTTGACCTGGGGGTAGTTGCGCGCCGCCAGATCGCAAACCGTAAACAGCGAGACCACGTGGTCCAGCAGGCCGCCGACGAAGGCGTGATGCAGCGTCTTGGCCGCAGGGGCCGTCTTGTAAGCGGCCACCAGCGCGTCATCGGCGATGAACTCCTTGATCAGCGACTTGAGCCAGGGATTCTGGAAGCTCTCCACAAAGCCGCAGAGCGTCTGCCAGAGCTGCTCGATATCCTTGCTGGTCTTGGGAAGATAGTCCGCATAGTCGATCTCCGACTCGCCCAGCTTGCGCATTTTGTGGACTGTGAGTTGCCACCGGCCGTTGTACTTGTGGATTACGCCCTTCACCTTGACGAAGTCGTCCTGCTCGAAGCCGGAGATCGCTTCGGCAACGTTGTCCCACATGTTGGCCTGCACCTGGCCGCTGCGATCGGCGAGCACCAACGACAGGTACAGCTCGCCGCTCTTCTTCGACTTCACCTGTTTAAGGGCGACGACAAACAGCGAGGTGATGGTCTGGTTCTCCACCTGGGCGCAATCGGAAATGTAGAATTCTTTCATTCGAGTCGGTAAGCGTGCAGCGCAGCCGCGCGCCTAATGGTAACAGTAGGTGGTCGCCAGTAGCCAGTAGCTGCGAGCCGCGAGCCCCGAGCTGCGAGAACCTACTGTTAGATCGTTTTGTATCAGGGCGCGGCTTCAGCCGTGCCGTAATCGCCCCACTCGTGCAATAGGGCTTTAGCCCTTGAGTGTCCCTAATTCTGGCAGGGGCTAAAGCCCTGAGTTTTACGTGGTTCGTTCGGCACGACTAAAAGTCGTGCCCTGATACAAACCTAAGAGTGCATTTACGCGTTCGCCGCGTTGCAGTTAACGGTCGTGACGGAAAACCAGCATCGCGTGGAAATCCGCGGCCAGCAGCCCGGTAGCGCTAGTTGCATCCAGGCGGCGCTGATAGCTCGCGGGCTCGCGGCTCGTAGCTTCGGGCTCGCTTCTAGAACAATCCCAGCTTCTTTTTCTTCTTAGGCTTGTCGTCGGTGCTGGTAGTGGCCGTAGTGTAGACGGGCTTGGTCTCGTTGGGGCTGGCGCCGGTATCGATGTAGCCGGGCTTGATATCGATGTAGGCTTCCTCGCGGAGCTTGGTGAGGTAGTCGCGCAAGGCCGGCTGCATCTTGGCAATGTAAATCTGTTCCTGCACCTGGGTTTCAACTTCCTTCAGCGGAGGCACGCCGGCCGACTGATGTTCCGTAACCTTCAAGATGACGAATCCCTGGTTGGTACGGATGGGCTCGGTGTACTGTCCGGCCGGCAGGTCGAACACCTTGGACTCGTACTCCTTGGACAAGGTGCCGCGCTTGAAGTATTCCAGGTCGCCTCCCAGCGCGGCGGTCGGGCCATTGGAGTACTTCTTGGCCAGCTCGTCGAAGTTGCCGCCCTTTTTCAGCAGGTCGTAAACCTGGTTGGCCTTGGCTTGGGCCTGCGCCACCACGTCGGCCGACGGCGTCTCCGGCAGGGCGGTCTCGCCCTTCCCAGTCTTCACTCCCGCGGTCGTTTGGGTGGAGATCAGAATCTCGCTTAGGCGCACCTCTTCAGGCCGGTCCATCTCAGTCTTGTGCTGATCATAGTACTGCTGGATGTCCTGATTGGAGACGGTAATGTGTCCGCCGACCTCCTGGCCAATCACCTTCTGGGTCAGCAGGTTGTTCTTTAAGTTCTGTTTGAAATCTTCGAACGAGATACCCTGCGCCTGGGCCGCCTTCTCCATTTCTTCCATGGAGTCGGCGTGCATCTGCTGACGCAACTCGTTCAGCTTCTTTACCAGGTCGGTGTCGGCGCTGATGCCCAGGTCAGAGGCCTTTTGCAGCAGCAGTTGCTGATCGATCAGATCGCGCAGCAGGTCCTTCTCGTGTTCCCTGGCCTGTTGTTCGGCGGTGGCGGCGTCCTGCTGTTGGTGGGCCTCGCTGAACAACTGCTCGCGGGCTTTGCGCAAGTCGGCCCGGGTCACAATGCTGTTGTTGACGCGCGCGATGATCTCTTCGACAACCGTATCGCTGGTCGCAGCCTGGGTTTGGGCCGGCAGGAACGGAGCAGCGAGAAGCACGGCCAGTAAAACGAAGGAAAATCTCTTCATGCAATACCCGATCAGGCGCCCCACCTTCGAAGTCGAACCTGGTCCTTTTGTCGTTATCCTTCCATCTATTTTACTGCTTCTGGCGGACTCGTGCTTGCCGGAAAATGAATTGCTCGGGCGCGAATCAGCAAAGCCTTGCTCCACACCATAATATTGAGAGATGGAAAACTCCGGCACACCTGACTTCCGAAAGCCCAGCGCGATGGAAGCTCTCTTTAACCGTTGCTTCGGATTCCTGGTTGGGCTGGGACTCGGCCCGAAATACAACTACCTGCTCCAGGTACGCGGGCGGAAATCGGGCAGGCTTTATTCCTCGCCTATCGATCTTCTGGAAGTTGACGGCAAGCGCTACCTGGTTGCTCCGCGGGGACGGACGCAATGGGTGCGCAACGCGGAAGCCACCGGACAGATTGCTCTGAAGCGAGGCAGCTGGCAGCAAAGTTTTCGACTGCGAGCGGTGCCCGACGCGGAGAAGCCTGAATTGCTGAAAGCCTATCTCGACCGCTTCAAACTCGCCGTACAACGATATTTTCCGGTTGCCGCGGGCTCCCAGGCGCAAGCATTCGCGGCGATGGCGCCGAACTATCCGGTATTCGAGCTGATTGAAAGTCCGAATGTCCGAACGCTCGGGTAGAGCCGGCCTTTAGGCTGGCGTCTACGTCCTTTTTGATTGCGAGTCGGCTTTGAGCCGACGGCACAATCGGCTGTTTGCGGATTTTTTTCAGCGGCCTGTTCAGTCGTGCCGATAAGCCCTATTTTTGTCATCCCAAGCGGCTTTCAGGCCCGCGAAGGATCCTCTTTCGCTGGCGTCAGAAGCTTGCGGGATTCGCGGCGGAAGCGTAATCGTCGTCGCGGCGTTGCAGCGTGGGACGATCGTCGCCACCGTTGCTCGGCTGGGTGGTGGTAGTGCTATCCGCGGTCTGCGTACGGCGCAAGGTCGGACCCTGCTTGTCCTGCGGAATTGCCTTCTTGCCGTTCTCGAAGGCTGCCAGCCGTGCCTTTACCTCATCGAACTCCGATGTGTCTTCAATGTACTCAGGACGCGCCGGCAGAATCTCGCGAATCTCTTCCTGGCTCTTCAGAATGCGATCGGGCGTCTGCGGATGCGAGGCGAAGGCCTTGGCCAGCGCTCCCGGCTTCTGCTTCTCCAGCGCCTTCAGCTTTTCGAAGAAGGCAATGAAGGCCTGCGGATCGTATCCCGCCTTATACATGTATTGCAGGCCAAAGTAGTCGGCTTGCGCCTCAAAGTCGCGCGAGAACTTCATGAAGGTTACGGGCAGCGCCAGGCTCATCGCCATATTGACTGCTTCATACACGCCCCAGCTATGAATCACAAACATCAGCGGAACGGTAGACAGCTGCACATAGTTTTGTCGGGTCATCTCTTGCGTGGCATGGCGAAGGACAACGTGGGATATCTCGTGCGCCATGACGCCGGCCAGCTCAGCCTCGTTATCGGCAGCCAGAATCAGGCCGCTATTGACGTAGAAGAACCCACCGGGCAGCGCGAAGGCGTTGACGTCGTCAGAGTCCACAACCTTGATGGTGAATGGCACCTTCGCGTCCGAATTGCGCACCAGGTTCTGACCGACACGATTGACGTACTCGTTGATGACGGGGTCCTGAATCATGCGCGCGCTCTGCTCCACCATCATCGCGTACTGCTTGCCGACCTTAATGTCGGTATCAATCGAGTACCAGTTGCCCAGGCTTCTTCCCGTAGAACCCACTTTGCGGTCACCAATATCATCGATATCGGTTTTGCCTTTGTCGTGGGTGTCCTTCGGCGCGCTTGCTGCGGGAGCGGTTGCCGCCGCAGTGTCGGTAGGGCTGCCGGTGCCAGTCGCGCTGGTTGCAGGCTGAGCGGCGGGAGCGGCAGTGCTGCTGGCCGGTTGCGGCTGATCAGAAGAATTGCTGGAAGCTTGGGTTGACGTGGTTGACGTCTGCGATTGTTGGTTGTCCTGCGCCAGCGCCGGAAGCGAAAGGCTGGCAACCAGCAGCACCGCAATCATCGCTGCCAAAGCGCGCGATTTCATGGAAACTCCAGTGCCCAACTCGGACCGCACCTTGCCACCGGGGCCCCCGACGCGCGCTGCTTTTGTGCGCGTTGGGGATGCAGGGTGCTTCTTGCGCACATTATATGCTTGGAATCGCGTTGTGGTGTAACGGATTTCCGCCAGCGCAGCGCAGCACCACGGTTTTTCCGCACGCTTTTACGGCCCCTAGTGGCATTCGCCAGCAGGAACTGTCGAATTTGGTCTAGAATGAGCGTTTTGTCCCAGGAGATCGTCAGTATGGCTACCCAAACTTCATCGCAAAAAATAATGCAAGGGCTCCGTCTCGACGACTTCATCAGCGGCTTGCGCAAGCTGAAGGAGCAGGATTTCACCGAGGTGCGCGGAACCTTGGAATACCTGCGAGCCAATCGCGTCGATCCGGAAACGATCCAGCCTTATCTCTTCTGGAACGCGCAGCACTACACGCGCAACCTCATCGACAGGACCGACCTCTACGAACTGCTGGCCATCTGCTGGGAGCCGGGCATGAAGAGCTCGATCCACAATCACAAAGGCCAGAACTGCTGGATGGCCGCACCCATCGGACGGCTCGCGGTGCAGAACTACCGCGTGATCTCGGAAGACCTGGCCGCTCATAGCTGCGACATTGTCCCTACGGACGAAGTTCACATCACCGCTGAAAACCCCGTCGCCGTCGATCCGCTGAATCCGGTGCACGACGTCCACAACCCGCGCGAGTGGAACCAGCGCGCCGTCAGCCTGCATGTGTACTCGCGCCCGTTCGATTCCTGCGTGGTGTACTCGGTGGAACAATGCACCTGTGGCGAGATCGGATTGCAGTACACGTCGAAGCACGGGAAGCTGTGTTGAGGAAGCAATTAGCAACTAGCTGCGAGCCACGAGCTTCGAGCCACGAGCTTCGAGCTTCGAGCAAGAATGATCGTGGAGGGGTTCAAGGTGAAGCCGCTGGAGATATGAAGCAGATCTTGGCGATCTTCGCAATGGCGATTACGGTTTTCGCCGAGCAACCAAAGTGCAAAGGGAACCCAAAGATTATTGGCGCTTGCTACTCAGTTCATGGAAGGCTCTCGCGAGGCGCTGATACGGTGATTCTACGGCTTTGGCCCGTGGGAACGAAGCGGATACTGGGTATTACGGGAGGTCCGACACTTGACGACGCAAGCGAGCCCATTACGCCGCAAAGTCTAAGATTTACATCCGGCGACGAAGACATCTATGGCGACTTCGAGGTGTACCCATTCACTCCAGAGCGGAAAGGAGCAATGCAATTTGTCTGCATTGAGTCTGCTTCTCACGTCGTCGTGAAGCGGTAGCATCGCGGATTTTTCAAAGGTCTGAATTCCAGAGATGTGATTCGACTCGACAGCGCGACCGACGAAGGATCGAGTCCCGCTCGGCGGGACGGAAGATGATAGCCCCGCCCTTCAGGGCGGGGTCAGCGTTTGATAGGAACCGAGTCCCGTAGGGACGGCACAAGATCGCGTCGATAACGTTCATGTCTACCGTCGCTGCGCGGCGGCCACTAGCCCCGCTTATTGTTGCTTGGTGATGGTGAGAGTCCGGCCGTCGGTGTTGCATACCCACAGGGTTCCCTGGATGACGCTGCCGCAGGTGGGATTGAAGTTAATCTGGACCGGCGTGGAATTACCGGTTGTCAGGTTCCACACCAGCCGATAAGGAGGCTTTTCGCCGGCGTTATCAAAGTACTCGGTTACTGCCTCCGAATGGTCGCTTAGAAAATCAATGTCGCCAACAGACGCGCCCGCCTGCGGAGGCAGTTGACGCAGCTGCTTGCCGGAAGCCGCATCGAAAACTGTGACCCGCGCGTCGGCGCCACCCGCCAGCAAATACTTTCCATCGGGCGTGAAGATGAGCGCGAAGGTGTCCAGCAGGAAGCCGTCGTACTCGTGTGACATCTTCCACGTCGTTGTGTCGTACCAGCGGACGACCGTGTCGCCGCCGCCCGCAACCAGCAGCTTACCGTCAGGGCTGACAGCCACGGACGCAACTCCACCGAACTTATCCTGCAAGGTCGCGCGCAAGGTTGGCGTCTCGGTCAGCTCCCAGATCGTGCCCGGATGGTTCATCGCGCTCACGAACAACTTCTTCGCATCGGCGAAGAAGTACAGCTGGTCGATGCGGTTGGAATCGGCCTTCCACCGCCGGGCAGCGGCTGCGCCCTGGGCGGGCAGCAGTTCTACCGTCCCATCGTGAAAGCCGGCCGCCAGCCACTTTCCGTCCTGCGAGAAGGAAAATGAGTTGGTGCGGCGTTCCGCCGGGAATAGCAGACGATCGCTGCCATCCGGAAGACTCACCAGGTGAACGCTCTCGTCCTTGCACATCACGAGCACTTGCGCGCCGGTGGGAGAGAGCATCTGGTAGCCGGAATCGCACGGCAATTGCACCTTGACCGTCTGCGCAGCGACGGCTGCGGTCGCCGACGAGATCAGCAGAACTGCCGCCAGCGGGAGGGCGCGTATCACAGCGTCTCCATCACGAGATCGAAGTTCACGACCGCGGTAACCTGCTTTGCCTCGCCCTTGATCATCACCGGACGAACCAGCTCGCGGCTGGTAAGGAGTGGATCGCGGGTGTAGTTCTTGTCGGGATTGCCGTCGAACACCGGATCGGTGGCGAAATACATCTGCGTGATAAGCGGCTTGTGACCCGGCGCGGTGACCAGGTAGTGCACATGCTGGCAGACGCGCTGGGGATAATGCCCGGGCATGACGGTCTCGATGGCGTAGCCGGCCTTGCCTCCGGGCTCCAGAATGGTGCGATAACGGTAGCCATCGATGTCGTAATGGCCGAGGTTGTCAGTCTGCCAGATCTCGAGCGTGGCATCGGGCACAATCGCGCCGCGCACATCGTAAATCGTGCCCGAGAGCGCCAGTGGCATGCCGGCATCGCCGGGCGCGCGCAGCATGGATGTGTTGGGAGCTTGCCGCTTGTAGAAGGGACCGAGTTCGCAAGTTGGCGTTGGGAGTTTCTTTTCAGCCTCGTCCCATGCGTAAGCCAGCGAGGAAAGCGGAATCGAAGTGGACAGCGTAATCGCGCCGAACCCCGCGCAGCGCTCTAACAGCTCCCGCCGAGTGAAGCTCATATCTTCTCCCATTTGCGATGTGGGGATGGAATATAGCGCAATCGTGTGGGCTTGTCTAAGTAAATCGCCGTGGGGTAGTGGTGCTTCAGCGCCAGGGCCCCACTACCAGCGTGGCGTTGGCCTTTGGCCGAGCGAGCGCTCGCCGCGGCGCTCTCATCGTAACTCCCCTGCGCCTGGGAGACGTCTACCCGGAGCGCCATTCCGTTGCGGCCCCGCACATCAGAGTTGCCCTTTGCCCGCACCTGTGCCGTCAACCCCGAAGCCGCGAAATGAGCCTGGGGTACCGGCCCTGAGGAGTGCCGAAAAACACAGTATTCCCAATAGAATCCGCGAAATGGCGGCCAAACGAGGCATGTTGGCGTTGGATGCACAGGTCCGCCATACAGCATCCTGCGCGCGCCCCTGGTCATCAAAAACGGTGCGCGCAACACATTTACCAGTTTGGGGTTCATACAGTTGCATGGCGAGCGTTCCCGGATATGTCAATCGGCAGCCGGTCGCCTTAGAAGGTAAGATTCAGAGGGAAATATAACGTGGTGGGACAGAGGCACGAGGTGCGAGAGATGAAGTCACGGTGGCTTGGATGTTTAACGATGGCAACACTGTTTGTCGCCTTATCGGCGGGAGCGGTCCTGGCTCAGGATCAGATTGCTCCCCCTCCGCCGGCGGATAATTCGGCCCAGCAGCAGGCTGATCTGGGGCAGCAGGGCTATCCGGGGCAACCGGGCAATCCCGGCCAGCAAGGTTATCCGGGGGCACAACAAGGCGCGCAGCAGATGGACCCTCCCGGCCGTGTGGCCCGTGTGCAGTACATGACCGGCCAGGTTTCAATGCAGCCGGGCGGCGTGAACGACTGGATTGCCGCCAGCATGAACCGTCCGCTCACCACCTCTGATCGCGTCTGGACCGACAAAGACTCGCGCGCCGAACTCAACGTCGGCGACGGCTTCATCCGCATGAACTCGGAAACCAGCCTCACCCTGACCAACGTCAGCGACAGCACTGTCCAACTGGAACTCGATCAGGGCACGCTCAATCTCACTGTCCGCCATCTGGAAAAAGGCGAGATCTTCGAGATCGACACGCCCAACTACGCTTTTACCGTGATGAAAACTGGCGTCTATCGCTTCGACGTTCTTCCCAGCCAGGACCAAAGCTGGGTAACGGTACGCAGCGGATACGGCGAGGCCACCGGAAAAGGCGCTGCGGTGCGGGTAAATTCGGGCACGCAGGTGCGCTTCAGCAGCGGCAACTCGCTGCAACACGCGGTGTACAGCGCTCCGGCGCGCGACCCCTTTGAAGACTGGGCGCAGGTGCGCGATAAGCGGCTGGACGACTCCTTGTCGGCGCGCTATGTTTCGCCCGGCGTGATTGGTTACCAGGACCTTGACGCTTATGGCACGTGGACGACAACCCCGGACTACGGCCCGGTATGGACTCCTACCTCGGTGCCTGCGGGCTGGGCGCCGTATCGCTACGGGCAGTGGACATGGATTGCCCCCTGGGGATGGACGTGGGTCGATAGCGCTCCGTGGGGCTTCGCGCCGTTCCACTATGGCCGCTGGGTCAGCTACGGCGGCGGCTGGGGATGGTCGCCTGGACCGCTGGGCTATTGGAATCCCTACTACGCTCCCGCGCTGGTCGGCTGGATTGGCGGCCCTGGCTTCGGTATTGGCTTTGGATGGGGCGGCGGCTGGGGCTTCGGTATCGGCATTGGCTTTGGCTGGTATCCCCTTGGATGGGGAGCGCCGTACTATCCGCGCTACTGCGGCTGGGGACACGGCGGCTGGTATCACGGCGGCGGGTATGTCACCGCAGGCTACTTCCACAACGTCAACGTCACCAACACGCATATTACGAACATCAACAACGCAACCAACAACTATCACAACGGCAATTTCGGGAACACCAACTCGATCGCGAGAAACGGTGTGACTTCGGCGTCCAAAGAAGCTTTCACGTCGGGTGCCGCGGTCAACAAGGTCGGTGGAGCTGTGCCGGCTTCCGCGCTTAACAACGCTCACACGCTGAGCTCGGCCAACGTCAGCCCAACCAAGTCTTCGGTGCTGGGCGGACAGACGCCGCGTAGCAACGTTCCCTCTGCGGCGTCAGCCAATCGCTCAGTCGTGACGCGGGCGACGCCTCCGGCGCGGGCTGCCAGCTTCAACAGCGCCCAGTCGGCGACGGCGCACAATAACTCCAACACGAACTCGGGTACGCACAGCGCTTCGAATGTGGGGACGTCCGCGAATGCAGCGCACAACGGCGTCAACGGAGCGAATAGCGGCGCGCATAACACGCCGGCAGCCGGCGGAGCCGAACGCGGTTCTGCGGGGAGCCAAACCCCGGCAAACAATGTCCCGCGTCCAGGGGGGGCGAGCAGCGTGGCGTCCAACAACGCAACGCAGTCGCACAGCGTGCCACGTCCGCCGGCCAGCAATGACAGCTTTGCCCGCGCGAACGGCAACGCGGCAAACTCTGCCGCCAGCCATAACGCTACGACGGCCAATAATCGTGAGCCTTATGGTATGAACAATTCGGCGGCGTCGCGTTCATCGCAGCCGTATGCGTCTAACCGTTCAGGCAGCGCAACGCCGCAGTCCTCGGCACAGGCGCGAAGCAATTCGCAAAGCGGCTATTCCGGACATGGTTCGGCATCCTCAGTGCCGCGCCCGCCGGCCAACTACTCCTACCATGCTGCGCCGTCATACTCGGCTTCCGGAGCCTACGGCGCCGGTCGTTCCGGCTCTTACAGCGGCAGCAGCCGTGGCTATTCCAGCCCGGGCTATAACTCGGGACGCAGCTACGGTGGCTCGACGCAGGGCTACTCCGCCGGACGCAGCTATGGGTCATCTCCGACGTACTCTGCGCGCAACTACGGCTCGGCCCCGTCCTATGGCGGACGGAGCGCGGGATCGTACTCCGCACCGCACTCCTCAGGCGGTAGCTACCACAGTGGTGGCGGCGGTGGCGGCTACCACGGTGGCGGCGGTGGCGGTGGTCACGGCGGCGGCGGTGGTGGACACCGATAGTCAGCAGTGAATTGGATTCGCATTCAGGCGGCCTCGCAAGGGCCGCCTCTTTTTGTCAGCCATCAGCTAATGAAACTCCGATTAAGTTGTGGCCTTTGAAATGGGTGGGCTTTTAAGTTTGCGTGAGAGCTATGTTTGATCTCCGCCAGTGGAATATGACTCACGAAAAAAGAACCCCGAAGGGGTGGACGCGCAGTTAGCCCAGGACGCAGCGCAGCGGAGTCCTGGGTAGGGCAGGAAAAGTAACCGAGCCCCGTAGGGACGGCACTGTTCTCACACCCAAACTGATAGCTCTGAGCTTTTCGTCTGTGCCGAACAAACACTCGGCCTGTGATCGGTGAACATCGCGAAGTGCGCCGGCAGCTTATAATCGAAGTGTGACCCGCTCTATTGTGAAGAAAGTGGCCGAGGCGAACTTCCCCACTCGTTGGGGGCAGTTCCGCATCTACGGCTTCGAAGGGGAATTCGAAACACCGCCTGCCGGCGCTCGATCGGCCAAAGGAAATGGCGCGTCCGGCAACGGCCACTCCGGAACGGCGAAAGAAGAAGCGGTTGCGTTGGTGATGGGCGACATTCACTCCGGCCCGCCGCTGGTACGCATCCATTCGCAATGCCTTACCGGCGACGTCTTTCACTCCATGCGCTGCGATTGCCGCCAGCAACTTGAGCTGGCGCTTTCCATGATCACCCAGGCAGGCGCAGGCGTGCTGATCTACGAGCAGCAGGAAGGCCGCGGTATCGGCTTGATGGCCAAACTGCAAGCTTACGAACTTCAGGACCGCGGGCTCGATACCGTCGAAGCCAACGTCCAACTCGGCTACGACAACGACTACCGCGCCTACAAGCTCCCCGCCGAGATGTTGCGCCAGCTGGGCGTGCGCGAAGTCCGCCTCATCTCCAACAATCCCGAAAAAGTTGCGGCTTTGGAGAACGCCGGAATCAAAGTCGTGGAGCGCGTCTCGGCCGAAGTCGAGCCCTACCAGGACTCCGAGAACTATATGCGCACCAAAAAAGAAAAGATGGGGCATTTGTTCACGGGGTGGTAAAAGTGGTCGAAAGCCGCAGGAAGCCCCACTTCCACCGAAATGGAGCCCCTCGGGGCGGCACATCGAGTTACGCAGTAGTCAATCTGCCTGACCTATAATTTTATCCATGACGCCATTCGCATCTCCTGTGCTCATCGAAGGTGACGAGGACGGATACTACGTTTCCTGCCCGGCCCTGCAGGGCTGTTATAGCTAGGGCGAAACTTGCGAAGAGGCCATCGCGAACATCAAGGACGCGATCCGTTTGCACATCGAAGATCGGCGCGCTAAGGGCTAACCGGCGGTCCTTCAGTCGTTAGGCTCCAACTCAGTTGCCTTCTCCGGATCGATTTCTGGCGACATCTCATCCCGCTGGATCTGCCGCATCACGTCAATCAGGCGCTCGTAGACTTGGCGCAGCTGTATCTCCGACAGCGGTCCCTGGTTATAGCGCGCAATGTTCTGATAGATGATCTTCTCGCGGTCCGGCTCGTAGATCGGCATCGCGGAGTTGCGCTTCAGCTTGCCGATCTCATGGGCACACTGCGCTCGCTCACTGAGCAACTCAACCAGCTTGCGGTCCAGATCGTCGATCTTCTTGCGCCAGTCAGCGATGTCCATGGTCTTAGCTTCTGTGATTGTTCGCCCAAAAAAGATTCCACAATCAGTCTAGTCCCTGCCTTGAAAGGGCACGCCCTCACGCGTGCCGCCAAGCCAGGACGAAACTCGGCTTGAGCCGCTGAAGGAATAAGCCCTCAGGGCCTAACGGCCAATCTCTTCGCGGCCCTAACGATACGGCTAAAGCCGTGCCTCTTCAATGCTGGATACAGCATGGCAGTACTTTATCCGCTGGCTCTCGCAGGTTCTGCATTCGCGGTGAGCGAAGTCAGGAACTCCGACACCGCGGCTGCTTCCCGCCCGCGGTTCTGCTCGATGCATTGCACGATGGCACTGCCCACCACAGCGGCATCCGCGAAGCCGCCGACCTCCGAAAACTGCTCTGGCGTTGAGACCCCGAAGCCAACCGCAATCGGCAACCTGGTGTGCGCGCGCAAGCGCTCCACCAGCGACCGCGCATCGCCCGCCAGTTCCTGCCGCACGCCGGTGATTCCGGTTCGCGAGATGGCATACACGAATCCGCGTGAGTGTTTCGCAATCTGCCGCAGCCGCTCATCGGTGCTGGTGGGCGCTGCCAGAAACACCGGCGCAAGTTTGTGCGCCTTCATCGCGCGCAGATAGTCGCCCGCTTCTTCGAGGGGAAGATCGGTTATAAGAGCTCCGTCGACGCCGGCGTCGGCCGCGGCGGCGCAAAACCTATCTAGCCCAAACTGCAAGACAGGATTCAGGTAGGAAAAGATGATGAGGCCAGCATCGGACTGGGCGCGAATCTGTTTGGCAACATCGACAACTGCAGCCAGACTCGTTCCGTGATGCAGCGCTCGCTCGCTGGCCCGCTGAATCACCGGCCCATCGGCCACGGGGTCGCTGAACGGCACGCCCAACTCGATAACGTCCGCACCCGCACGAATGGCTGCCAGCGCGACCTCACGCGAAGTCTCGAGGTCGGGATCGCCACAGGTGATGTAGGCTACCAGCCCTGGCCGTTTGTGAAAAACGATTGCCAACCTGCTACCTCTCGGTTTGTATCAGGGCACGTCTTCGGATGCGCCGTGACCCGGATGATAAGAACCTGGGCTTCAGCCCTTGCGAGGCCCTGTTTGCGGGGGCTAAAGCCCTCACCTTGCTGCCCATCGTTCGGCACGACTAAAAGTCGTGCCCTGACACGAACCCGAACGGTTTTGCGATGAGGTTCGACAGCATTACCTAGAACCCTAGATTCTCCCGCAGAATTCCAATGTCCTTGTCGCCGCGGCCGGAAATATTAACTATCACAATGTCAGACTCTGACATTGTGGGAGCACGCTTTATGCATTCCGCCACGGCGTGGGCCGATTCCAGCGCCGGAATAATGCCCTCCAGCCGGGCCAGCGTCTGGCAGGCCTCCAGTGCCTCCTGATCGCTCGCCGACACATACTCCGCGCGCCCTTGATCGTGCAGCAGGGCGTGCTCGGGGCCGATCGCCGGATAATCCAGTCCCGCGGACACCGAATGCGTTGCCGCAATCTGGCCCGCTTGATCTTGCAGAACGTAAGAATACGTCCCCTGCAACACCCCCGGCCCGCCGCCATCGAAGCGCGCCGCATGTTCGCCCAGCGAATGCCCGCGTCCCCCAGCCTCGACCCCGATCAGCTTCACCTCGGGATCCTTGATGAACTCGTAGAACACGCCAATCGCGTTGGAGCCGCCGCCCACACAGGCAATCACCGCCGACGGCAGCCGGCCTTCAGCTTTCAGAACCTGCTTACGCGCCTCCTGTCCAATGACGCGGTGGAAGTCGCGCACCATCGTGGGATAAGGATGCGCGCCCAGTACGCTGCCCAACAAGTAATGCGTGGTGCGAACGTTGGTCACCCAGTCGCGCATGGCTTCGTTGATCGCATCTTTCAGCGTGCGCGAGCCCGACTCCACACTGCGCACCTCGGCCCCCAGCAACTTCATGCGGAAGACGTTCAGTTCCTGCCGCCGCATGTCCTCCGTGCCCATGTAGACGACGCATTCCATGCCGAAAAGCGCGCACACGGTGGCGGTTGCGACACCATGCTGCCCCGCACCGGTTTCCGCGATGATGCGCCGCTTGCCCATGCGCCGCGCCAGCAGCGCCTGCCCGATGCAGTTGTTGATCTTGTGCGCGCCCGTGTGCAGCAGGTCTTCGCGCTTCAGGTAGATCTTCGCGCCGCCCAACTGCCTGGTAAGCCGCTCCGCCAGAAATAACGGCGTGGGCCGGCCGGCGAAGTCCGCCAGCAGGCGATGGTACTCGTCGCGGAACAACTTGTCTTTTCGCGCCGTGACGTAGGCAGCCTCCAATTCCCGCAACGCCGCCATCAGCGTCTCGGGAACGTAGCGGCCGCCGTATGCCCCGAAGCGCCCAGGCAGGTCGCGAACCCGCTTCGGTCTGCCGCCGTCAGCTGGCCGCGCCGTCGTCGTTGAACTTTCAGCATTCGTGCTGGTTTCGTCCATCACTCCCTTTGCTTTGGTCAGGCCTGTGTCCCGCGTACTGCGGCCACGAACGCGTGCAGCCGGGCTTCATCTTTTTTCCCTGGCTCCGACTCCACGCCAGAGACAACATCCACACCACAAGGATGGAACAGCCGCAGCGCCGTGGAAACATTCTCCGTATTCAAGCCGCCCGCGATAATCAGGCGCATAGCTTCCCGAATCGCTGCCGCCGCCGGCGCAACCTCTTCCCACGCGAAGGGAATACCTGTTCCGCCGCGCTGCCGGGCCGATCCGGAATCGAGCAGGATCGCGTCAATGCTGCCGCGCGCCGACAAATACTCAGCAAGCCGGTCCTGACCCACGTTCAAGATGTCGCGCGCCTGCAACGTCTTGATGACCTTGCGCTCGCCCAGCGCTCGCCGGAATTCCGCCATCTGCTCCGCAGGCTCGTCGCCGTGCAACTGCACGCCGGAAAGGCCCACCTGCTCCGTCACTGCGGCGACGCGCGCCGGAGTTTCGTTTACGAAGACACCGATCGTCTCAATCCCATGCGGCAAGCGCGCGATGATTTCTGCCGCCTCGGCCGTCTCGATTCGACGGGGGCTCGGAGCGAAAATGAAGCCAAGAGCATCGGCCCCCGCGGCCACCGCCAGTTGCGCGTCGTGCAAGTTCGTCGTGCCGCAGATTTTGAGCCACGTCATATCCCGCCCACCGGCCGTCAGTTCGCCGCGACTGCCTGCGTCAGCAGTTCGCGCAACGCCTCGCCGGGACTGGGCGCCCGCATCAACGACTCGCCCACGAGGAAGGCATCGAACCCCGCCTGCCGCAAACGCGCAATGTCTTCACCGCTGTCGATGCCGCTCTCGGAAATCTTGAATATGCCCGCCGGCATAAGTTCGACGAGTCGGAATGACGTGGTCAGATCGACACGAAACGTATGCAGGTCGCGGTTGTTGACGCCAATGGTGTCGAAGCCGGCGTCAAGTGCGCGTCGTAACTCCGCGGCATCGTGGACCTCGCACAGGACATCGAGGCCGGCCTCACGCGCGCTGCGATACAGATTGGTCAACTCAGATTCGGAGAGCGCGGCGACGATCAGTAGGACCGCGTCAGCCCCATGCGCGCGCGCCTCCAGCATCTGGAAGTCGTCAACCATGAAGTCCTTGCGTAAGCAGGGAAGTCCGCCCGCCGCCGAAGCAATGGCGAGGTTTTGCAATGAGCCCTGGAAGTAGTCCTCATCGGTCAACACGGACAGCGCCGCAGCGCCTGCCGTCTCCAATTCGCGAGCGAGATCGGCGACGGGGAAATCGGCGCGGATCAGGCCTTTTGACGGCGAGGCCTTCTTCAGTTCCGCGATGACGGCTGTGCCTTTGGCGGCGCGCTCCTGAAGCAATCGACGAAATCCTCTGGGCTGGTGACCCCCTGCTCTGGAGGCCAGCGCGCGCATGCCCGCTGACGCTTTGGCAGCGGCGACCTTACGGCGGGCAGCAGCGGTAATCTCCTCCAGCTTGGTGGGCATGGATGCAAAAAGTATACCTGCTGACAACGATTGGCGGCTTGGGGTGTGCCATCCTGCCTCGGCGTCTGAGGCTAACTTTCCTGAGCAGGGATCTCTCAGCGCGCCGGAAGGCGTGCTCCGGTCTCAGCGAAGGCTGCGATCCGGATAGCACTCTCGGTCCGGGCGCGAGATGAAGCGCTCGAGAGTTCTCAGGGCATCGGGGAAAAACAGTATTTCCAAGAGGCGTTTTCTCGGTTACTCTGTCGCATTCCATAAAAGGATGAAAACCAGTCCTCAAAGCGCGGGAGCGAAAGCTACCCTGGCAGCTTTCAGGGACAAGAACATGAGCCGCCACATTGCAATCGTTCTTGCCGGCATCGCCCTGGCAATGACCACGCCGGCAATTTCGCAGACGCAGACCCTGGCCCGCCTGGCCCACGAGGCCACGCCGCGCGAAGCCCTGCCGGATGTGTCGCACCCGAGCGGCACGATGTTGACCGAGCGCCGCTCGAGCGTCGCACGGGGTACGCCGTTGCCGGAGACAGCGCTTTCACGACTGGCGGCGAGGGCGCTCTTTGTGGACTCGAATCCCGACCGCGCTCGTCTGCTGGCGGCAAGAGCGTTGCGGCGCGATCCGCAGGACGGGGAAGCGCTCTTCGTACAGATGGAAGCCGCAGGTATCGGGGCCGACGACGCGAGCATGCTGGACGCCGCGGTCCGGCTCTGCGAACTGGGGGCAAATGCACAAGGCGATCCGCGGGTGGAATTGGCGGTCGCGCGGGTACGCGAGTCGGCGGCCAACACGCCTGGCTTTCGCGCCGCAATCCGGCGCCTGCGAGCGCTGCTGGCAAACGCGCAGGAGGGGTGGGTCGGCCTGCACGAAGCCTTGCTGAATGCCGCGATGGACGGTGCGCCGGGACTTGATCCTTATGCGGTTGCGCGGGCTGGCGACATTCTGACGGACTGGCGCATTGTGGGACCGCTCGGTCTACATCCCCTGCTTGATGAGCAACCGCTTCCGCCAACCGAAGATCTGGCGCAAGCCTCGTATCAAAACCGCCTGGTGGAAAACTTTCAGTTTCCCGACGGCCGAATCGTGTTGCCGGATTATTTTTCCCGGCGCGGTGTGTTTTATGCGGCTACGAACTTTGCGTCCCTGGTGGCGGGAAGCTGGACGCTGCGAATGGAGAGCGCCGGAACCGCGGAAGTTTATGCTGACGGGCGACGGGTGCTTCGGGCAGACGGCCGTGTGCACAGCACCGCCAGTTTTGACGTGCCGGCCGGCCCGCACCGTATTCTGCTCAAGTTTGTTGCTTCGGCTGTGCCTCTGCGGATCGCAGTTTCGAAAACTACGGAGCAAGTTCGGCTGATGCCGCCAGGAAAGATGTCGCTGGAGGAATTGACTTACCTGCTGGCCGCCGAGCACTACGCGGAGGGGGAATTCGGGATAGCAAGCAAACAGATCGCGAGTGTGCCCTCCGGCGGTAACTCTGCCGCTCTGCAATACCTGCTGGCGCAAGCGCGAATGCGCTCTAATCCCACAGTGTCAGACTATACTACAACGGGGTACATACCCGATATGCCTCCGCTGACGAACGGCGAAGCCAGCCTGTGGGAGCGGCGCATCGCCGCCCATCCGTCGTGTGGAATATTGCGGAGTGCGATGGGTTTCTATCGCGAGCGCGGGCAGTTCGCGGAAGCCCGTCTAGCGCAGCAGAGGCTCAACGGCTGCGCTCCTGAATCGCTGGATTACGCAAGGTCGCTCTCGGAAGAAGGAAATCACGCCGCGGCGGCAACCGCGCTTCAGGGCCTGTTGGCGGCAGCGCCGTTGAACCGGGCTGCGCGGGAGATGCTGGTGCGAGAGCTGCAATTAGCCGGAGACGATGCCGGCGCGCAAGCTGCGGCCGCCGAGTGGCTGCGCATCGCGCCGAATGCGGGAGATTACCATAGGCTGGCCGTTGGTCCGGCCATGGAGGAGCGCCCGGGCATAGCGTCCGCAGAGTTCTATGCACCCTATCGACGGGATGCCGGCCCGATTGTTCGCCAGAGTGCAAGGGCGGCCTATTCCGATGACACGGTGGTGCTGTTGGAGGACCACGTCGCCCTTGATCGCCCTGATGGGAGCGTCTCGCTTTATGTCCATAACATCACGCGCCTGCTCACAGCTCGTCTCGCTGGCGGGCTGGATCTCCCACAAGGAGCGCGGGTTGTTGGCTTACGCGTGATCCACTCGGACGGTACGACGGCGGCAATTAATGGCGCGACGCAGTCGTCCCCTGCGCTGTCTGCGGGCGACGCCATCGACGAGGAATATGTGGTTCACTATGCAGGCGATGGAGGAATTCCGGAGCATGCGGAGGCGTTTCAGTTTGTCTTCGGCAGCTTTAACGAGCGGGTTCTGCACGCCCGGTTCGTAGTCTTGACGCCCGCTGGACGCGCGGATCAGGGGGTGGTTATCGGCACCGGCGAAACTCCGCCGATGACGGCACGGGTGCGCGACGGCATGCTGGAACGAACGTGGGAAGCGGAGGCCGAGGGACCGCCGGCCGCGGGTTTGGGGATTGTACGCGTGGTGGAGCAGGAGAATGGGTGGAGCGTCCCCGCCAGCGCGGAACGTAAGCGCCGCATCGAGACAATTCATCCAGGGCCGCGGCCGGAAGAGTCGTAGGCGCTAGGTTCCGCAGCGGCTAAAGGCGAATCTGATGTTGCGCCATTATGGATGGCCTGAAGGCCGTCCCTTCGGGAGCCAGAGCTCCTGGCTGCCGTTACGACCCGTACTCGGAGCGGACATTGCGCCAGGCGCTGACACTGCGGCGCTCGGCTTCCTCGGCAAAGCCCTCGCCCATCTTCTGGAGCGTGGCGAAGATATGCATTCCCTTTCGCAGGTAGTCGGGAGCGCTCTCCCACACGGCCTCGAATTTCTCTGGATACTCGGATGCCAGCACCGCGAGACCGGCGGCGGTGCACGCCATGCCGACAGGACGACGGCCGGTGAGAATCAAGACTGCCCCTGCGCCGATCGATCCGAATACGATTGCCTTCTTCCAGTTCTGCATGATCACCTCGAGTGAAATATGGCTGCCGCGCCGCAAAATAGATTAGAGCCAGTTTGGAAGCCGGCTGTTGCATGGCCCGGCGAATCGAAGATCACATTCTAGAGCAGGTGAAGGATTGTGTCGCGGGGGCTCGGCCGCGGATAAATGCTCAGGGCCTAAAGGCGCGATTTATTTCGCGAAGCTACGGCACGACTGAAGTCGTGCCCTGATACAAGGCGGGTACGTGGTATCGCCCATCCTCAAGCGGACGGAACACGTGCCGTGGACGTATCGCGACTGGCCGCCGAGTACCGCGGAGCGGCGGTTTGCGGTAGAGTCCTGGCATGCGCGTGCCACCGGTTGTGCTGAGTATTGCCGGCTACGATCCTTCGTCGGGAGCCGGGGTTACGGCCGACATCAAGACTGCGGCTGCGCTGGGCTGCTATGCCGTGACCTGCGTGACCGCGCTGACGGTGCAGTCGACGCAGGGAGTTTTCGGCGTGCAGCCGCTGACGCCGGAACTGGTCCGCCGAACGCTGGAGGCGCTGGCCGACGATGTGGAGATCGCAGCGGTCCGGCTGGGGATGCTGGGATCGGGAACGGTAGCGGCTGCGGTTGCCGAGTTTCTGGAGTCAAGACGGCTGCCGAATGTGGTGCTCGATCCGGTCATCCGGTCATCGTCAGGGGCTGCGTTGCTGGATGAGAGTGGGTTGGAGATTTTGCGGACGAGGCTGATTCCGCTGTGCGACGTGATGACGCCGAATGTTGATGAGGCGGCGGAATTGGTGGCGGGCGAGCCGGTTGCGGCAGACGTTGCCTGGGATGCGGTGCTACCCGGCATTCGAGAGATGGCCGGCGGGCTGCGTGAGCTGGGCGCCAAGGCTGTGGTCGTGACCGGTGGACATTTGCAGTCGGCCAACGACTGCCTGAGTTATGAGGCGTTTGGCGAAAATCGTGAAGAGATAATTTCGGGCGAACGGATCGACTCCGGTTCGACTCACGGAACCGGTTGCGCCTTTGCAACGGCGCTGGCGTGCCGATTAGCGCTAGGCGATACATTGCCGGAAGCGGCGCGCGCCGCAAAGGAGTACGTGCGCAAGGCGGTCGTCGCGGCGTATCCGCTGGGGAAGGGAATCGGGCCGGTGAATCATTTTGGGCGAGGATAGGGTGTCGCGGGGAGCTTCCTTCTCCCAAACACGAGTTCGTGTACGTGTTCCACGTGCAACAATTTCCGAGGCGAAAAAAGCTGCGACTCTCGGCTTCACTGCGGCGGTTGCTGGGCGGGTGCAGGCTGCTGATCGTCGGGGAGCGGCATCAGAAGCCCTCCGTTGGAATTTGCCGGAGCGGCGTTGTCGGGCTGCGATGGCGGAGGACGATGGACTATGGGCTGATGCGGCTGCGGAGCCGATTGACCCGGCTGCCGCGCGGTTGGAGGCTGCTGATTGTCGGGCAGCGGCTCCAGCAATCCGCCATTCGGGGGAGCCGGTGTCGCGGCCGGAGCGCCACCTGATGGCCGCGCTGCTGCGGGTTGCTCATTATCGGGCAGAGGTTCAAGCAGCCGATTCTGGCTCGACGTTGTCGCGGGAGTCGGTTTCTCGGGCAGCGGCTTGGGCGGCGTTGCCGGCTCCATCACCGGCTGATTATTTCGATATCGCAGCACCACCGGACCGCCTTCAGAGCGGCGCAGCGAGGCAGCTTCCTCGGTCGCCTTCATCACTGCATCGTCGCTGTCTCCCGCCACCGAAGCCAGCTTCATGCCCTCCACGTCCTTTCGCGTAGCGAAGGCCACCTTCATGCTCGACTGATCGGCTTCCTTGGCCTTGTCGTAATAGTAGTCGGCAGTCTCGCGATCGCCATCCAGCTCCGCCAGGTAGCCCATATTGTTGAGCGCGAAAGCATTTTTTGGCTCCAGCTTGTAGGCCCGCTCGAAATACTGTCGCGCCAATTTGTCATCGTTGCGATTGATGGCCGCCACCCCGCGGGTATTCAGCCGCGCGACCTGCGCCCTTACATCCTGCTCATGCGCCATCAGATTGCGGACCTTCTCCGCGTTCGCCGCCGCCACATCGCTGATGCTCTTGCCGCGCCACGACGATTTCATCGAGACCACGATCGGGGTGTTCGAACGCTCGTTCGCCGCCGCCAAGTAGTACTGGTACGCCTCCTCCAGTTCGCCTTCTTTCTCCCGCGCGAAGCCCAGGTTGTTCAGGGTAAACGGATTCGCCGGATCCAGCTCCAGTGCCTTCTGTAGCGCCAAGTCCGCTTCCGGCGCCTGGTCCTTTTGCAGCAGCCCAATCGCATGCACGTTGATGCGGTTCACCTGCATCTTGGCGTCAGCCGCATTGCCGGCAATCCTGTTCACCGGCTGGCCCACCGCCGCTCGCTCCGTCGACTTGTACACCACGGCATCCGACCCCTGCGCCTGCGCCAGATCGTAATAGCGCTGCGCCCGATCAGCCTGGCCCTCCAGCTCCGCGATATAGCCCAGATTGTTCAGCGTGAACGGGTCATCAGGGTCGATGAGATACGCCTTGTAGAACAGTGCCTTGGCCCGCTTGTAGGCGTGCTTTTCAACCTCTTTCACGCCCTCCTGATTCAGCTTCTGCACCGGAGTTGGCTTGGTTCGCTTGGGAATGCTGATGGTGACATCACGGGCGCTGGCCGACACCGCCAACGCTGCCAGCAAAAGTGAAATCGCAATCGAGCGCCGGAAAACAGACATCACGCCTCCAGGAAAGTGGCCAGTGGCTAGTGGTCCGTGGCTAGCGAAATGAAGCGATTGTGCTAGCTAGCGACAGAAAATCGGTGGGGATTCGATTAATACACTCCGCCCGGTTCTCCAGCCACTAGACCCTGATTACCAGCCACTGTCGTTAGATGGCGCTTTTGACTTCCGCGTTGGCAGGCCGCCGGCAAATGTGAAACCCCCGCAGCGGGGGCAAGCTTTGTAACAGGGTACGGCTTCGGCCGTGCCGCAAAGGGTGTGTAACAAGATGAACATGGCTTTACCTGCCGACGGTTTCGGCGTTGAGTTAATCAGCCTTCCCGTAACCCCTGGTCCCTATTTCCTGCCTTTGAACTTCGTCAAAACTCGCTTGTCTTCAAATAGGGTGGCCCTGGGCCAGCCGGTCCCAGCTTTTTTCCAGCGCTTCATACCCATGCCGAAGCACTCTAGAACATGGGTAAGTTAATAGCCTTGTTAATAGGCTAGAATCCTGACCATCTCGTCGCCTAAGAAACTAACCACAACCTAACCAAGAAGCGCGCATAGTCTCACGGCAAATGTTTGAAGCGGGTGGCCGTCGCCTGCCAGCCTTATCGGCCGCAACTTCGTACAACAATCCGGAGGATAATTCCATGAATAAAGTATTTCGGTTCCTTGCGATTTCCATAATCAGTGTTGCTTTTGCAACATTGTCCAGCGCCTGGGCCCACACTACCTATACACAGGTCGACTACCCGGGCGCGGCCCTTACCGAGATCGCCGGCGGTCCTAACCTGGAAGGCACCAGCGTCGGCGCTTATACCCTCACAGTAGGTGGCGCGCTTCACGGTTTCTCTGTAAATGCGCATGGCGCATTTACGCCCATCGATGTTCCGGGCGCGACCAACACTATTCCCAACTTCATCAGCCTACAAGGTGTCATCGTGGGCAGCTATACCGACTCGGCCGGTACCAGCCATGGTTTCATTCTGAAGGGTGGAAACTACACTACCGTGAACTACCCTGATGAACCCGGCGCGGAACTTACTGGCATTAACGACCTGGGTGACATGTCAGGGGCCTACTGTAGTGACGCGGCGTGTGATACTTCTGCAACCTTCCACAGTTTTGTACTCTCGCGCAGCGGCGCCTTCACCACCTTCGATCCGCCGGGAGCAACCGGCAGCATCGCCAGCACCGTCAGCTTGCTGGGCGCGGTGGTCGGTAGTTACGACACTACGTCGGAGCCGACATGTACTACCGTTTGTCAGGGATACGTGTTAGTCCGCGGGCACTACACGACCCTTAATTATCCTGGCTCGAGCTTTACCTTTGCCGGCGGCGGCAATGTCTGGAATACCGTTGCCGGTATCTACGTCGATAGTTCTGGCAACGGGCACGGTTATTTGTGGAGCAACGGCGCTTACACGTCGTTCGACTACCCAGGCGCCAGCTTCACGGAAGGTACCGGGATCAATGCACTGGGGGTTGTGGTCGGCATCTTTACTGACTCCGCGGGCAATACCCACGGATTTGTCCGGACGCCGTAAGTGAGGAGAGCGGGTGGGCAGGACGCCCTGCCCACCAACTTCGGGATGTCAGACCCAAGCCAGCGCCCCGGTCGAGCACCGCCTTGCGCTCGGTGGGGCGGAAGCCAGCGCCGTTTGGGTGGGTGTTGATTCCATCCAAGCGGCGCAGGCCGCATTCACTTCGCAAACGAATCTCTGATTCATCGCCGTGGCCGACCTCCGTTACGAGTTTGGACAACCCGGCGCGCGGCGATCGCTGCCTCGGCGGCGCGAGCATTGGAGAGCGCTGCGACGCCTGACCGTCCGGGCCCAGCAGCGGTCGTCCCGAACAGCGGCGGGGTCGCGCCGCTAGCTCTTAAAAATAACAAAAAAAAAATGACGCGCCGTGGCGGGCTGGTGTATATTGCGTTGCACTTGAGTAAACACTCTCAGAAAGCTTGCCTTAAACAGTCACAGGGAGGAAGTTCATCGTGAACCTAAGGGAATTTCGTACCTCGTCGATCGTGCTACGGGTCGGCGTGACAGCTGCTGCGCTGGCGATTGCGTTTCTGCTAGTGGGCGTCACCACCAGCACCGCGCACGCGCAGACCTATCAAGTTATCCACACCTTCAGCGGACCCGACGGGGCGATACCCGTTGCCGGCTTGAACATCGATAGAGGCGGAAAGCTCTACGGTACCGTACGCACCGGCCATTCGGGGAGCAATTGGGGCGGCGCCTTCCAGTTGCGGCGCGCCGGAACAGGATGGGTCTTTAACACTCTTCAAATCTTCGACGGTACCATCTCAAGCAGGGTAATCTTCGGCCCCAATGGCACCCTCTACGGCACGAGTCCGAATAATATCGCCGGCCATCCTTATGGCTATATCTACAACCTTGCTCCGCCAGTGAACGCGTGCACATCGGCGCTCTGCCCGTGGAACTTTTCGCTGCTGTATCCCTTTTCGGGCGGTAGCGAGGGCGCAACACCCCTGTATGGCGACATTACTTTCGACCAGTCCGGGAATATGTACGGCACGACCATCCTCGGAGGTAACGGCGTTGGTGTTGTCTACGAGATGACGCTTTCGGGCGGCCAGTGGACGGAGCAGCCTATTTACACCTTCGCAGGTAGTCCCGACGGAGCGACTCCTTATGCGGGCGTAATCTTCGACACCGCTGGCAACCTCTATGGCACCACCACGGCGGGCGGCGCATCCGGGAACGGCACGGTTTTTGAACTGTCGCCCTCCGGAAGCGGCTGGACGGAGCAAGTTATCTACAATTTCCAGGGCGGCACCGATGGAAGCGACCCTGTCGGTGGACTCATCTTCGACGCGTCGGGCAACCTCTATGGTGCTACTGCCAGCGGCGGCACGGGAAGCGGCGGTACGGTTTTCGAGCTATCGCCCAACGGCAGCAGCTGGACGCATAACGTGTTGTACAACTTTAACGGGACCGCGGCGTGTGGGCCGTGGGGAATTCTTACCCTACAGTCGGGCAACCTCTACGGCACAACCAAGTGCGACGGCGCCAACAGCGACGGTAACGTTTGGCAGCTGACATCCTCCGGCAGCAATTGGACGTACAGCTCGCTGTACGATTTCACCGGCGCAGACGACGGAAAAGAGCCCTACGGTAACGTGATATTCGACCCCTCCGGTAACGTGTATGGCACGGCCTCACTGGGCGGCCAACATCAGGTGGGCGTCATCTGGGAGATCACTCCGTAAGTTGTCTCTTGGTGAATGGTTTTGCCAGGGTTCGCGCTCTTGGCCAAGCGCCAGACTCTCAATCGGCCCTCGCGTAGCTTCTCGCGCGAGGGCTTTTTCGTTCACGTTGGTTCTACGGTCACCGCGTCCAGACTGTGTCGGTCGTCCCGCAGCCTCCATAGCAGCAGAGAGCCTTGTGTGTAGAATGCTGTTGCTTGCAGCCGGGGTGAAAACCTGTTCTGCGCAGTGCTCATTTCGAATTGCGTTTAGGAGAGTACTAAGCCATATGCCACAGACCACTCAAACCAGGAGCAACACTGGCTGGAATATTCCTGAAAACATCACACACCTCGAGCAACAGTGGGCCTCAGCTGCAATGGAGAACAATGCCAGTAAGGCCGCCGCATTGCTGGCTGACGCTTTTGTGGAGATGGACGCCGACGGGACAATCTATAACAAGCTCCAAGTTCTCGACCGGATCAAGGCCGACAAGTGGCAGGTTAACGAGGTCAGTGACATCAAGGTGGTCGTTAACGGCAACATGGCGATTGCGACGGGCGTATGGCGTGGCAAGGGCACCTTGGCGAGCGGCAAGGCAATCGACGCCCGTGAGCGCTGGCTTGACACCTGGCACAAGAATGGCAAGTGGCAATGCCTTGCCAGCGCCAGCACCCCGATCGCTCTTTAGCGGCTGCCGCTTGCTGTCAGGCGCCGACTGACTGCCTGGCTGTCTGACATCGTCCCGGAGGCACTATTGCGCCTGGCATCAAAATGGTCTTGACAACTCCGCTGGTTGCACTCAGTATGTCGGATACGACGGCGAGGATGGCTCGCCGCGGGGTGTAGGCGGCGATCTGTTTTCCCCTCTCTGCTACTTGTCTTCGTTGAATCGCTGAATCATTGATCGCTGCCCGTTGCTAGTTCAACCGTTCGCAGGCTCCTCGGTGGACTCCTGAAGGCGTCGGTAGTTGGGAATGCGCGGTCCAGCGTGACTTCTCAACAGCCTTTCTGGTTCTCCCGATCGGCGCGAGGCAGTTAACCATTGAAGGGAGAGCTTCATGAAAGATCCACAGGATTGTTCTCACCAGGCCTCGCCTGTTCAGGGCGGGGCGACTGACAACGATAAAAACAAGGCCAGTAAGCAGGTCCCAACCGGGCTATCCAGCACCAGTCGGCGCTCCTTCCTCGGCAAAGTCGGCGTCGGCGGCGCCGCCGCCGTGGCGCTAGCTGCTATCCCATTCGAACCGCTGATTGAGGGCAAGCACGGTGAGGCCGCGGCCTCAGTCGTCAGCTATGGCTCTCGCTCCCGCGCCACCGCCAGCCACCAGTACCGCCAGCAGACGGCCAATAACGAGTTCATTGACATCGGCGAACTGCCGGACAATGGCGACGCGGCGCGATTCACCGACTACAGTGGCAGTTGGAGCAAGTGCCTGCCGCATCCCTATCTCGGCATCGTGAATCCTGCCGCTTGGCAAAGCCTCACGCACGCCCTTCAGACCGGGCGTTTCCAGGACTTCCAAAACATCATCGTCGGAAATCCTGGTGGGGTGGGTTTCACTGGCACCCTCAACGGCCCCATGGGGTCATTAGCGTTTGACCTGGAAGGACGGGACTCGCACGCCACTAACATTCCGCCCGCACCATCCATCACCAGCGCCCAGACGGCGGCTGAGATGGTCGAACACTATTGGGCATCGCAGATTCGCGACGTACAATTCACCGAATATGGAAGCAGCTCGGTAGTAGCGCAGGCCTGCGCCGACCTGAACAACTGTTCCTATGTCCGCAGCCATGGCAGCCAGTTCCCCTACCCGGTTACGCCCGGCAACATTTTCCGCGGGCAGTTTGTGCCGGGCGACGGCAACGTGCAAGGGCCATATCTCTCCCAGTTTCTCCTCCAGCCGACCTTCATGGGCGTGCAACCCATCACCCAGATGTTGCAAAGATTCCTCTCGGTCGGTGAAGGCGGGGCTGACTACTGCACCGATCCGACAGAGTACCTCGCCATAGAAAGCGGCTTCCCGCCGAATGCCAGCTTGCAGTTCGACTCCACCTTCCGCTTTGTCCGCATGGGCCGGGACATGACCGCTTACACCCACGTGGATGCGCTCCATCAGGAATACTTTATCGCCGGTCTGGTCCTTGCGGGGATCAATGCTCCAGTCAATCCCGGAAACCCGTATGTCGGCTCGCTCAGCGAACACGGCTTCGGCACCTTTGGCAGTGGCGCGGGTGGCCCGGTGGACGCGGTGGGGACCATCCCCGAGATGGCCACGCGGGCATTAAAGGCCGCCTGGTTTCACAAGTGGATTGTGAACCTGCGGCAGCGCCCGGAAGAAATGGGCGCATTGATACAGGCTTTGATGACCCACCAGCACCCCATGCCGCAGGCATCAAACAGCCTGCACCACGACGTGCTGAACTCCGCGGCGCTGCCCTTCATGTTCTCCAAGTACGGCAGCTACCTGCTGCCCCTGGCCTTCCCCGAAGGCGCACCTTCACATCCTTGCTACCCCTCAGGACACGGTACTGTGGGTGGCGCCTGCATCGCTGCGATCAAGTTCTTCTTCGATTGCAGCCAGCCCATCCGTCCGCTACTGCTCGCGGCTGGCTCCGATGTCATGGTGCCCAGCTCCGACGGCCTGTCCCTTGTGCCTTACACTGGTTCCGACCGCGACAGCCTCACTATCAACGGTGAGCTGAACAAGCTGGGCTGGAACGTCACCTTCGGCCACGGCATCCATGCCGGCATTCACTTCCGCAGTTCCAGCTACTATGCGATGCTGCTGGGCGAAGCGGTTGGCATCAGCATTCTGACCGATCGCGCCAACTCCTACGCGGAGCCGTTCAACATTCAAATCACCAAGTTCGACGGCACCACCGCTACCATTACCAACCAGTGACGGTGGTAACAGACGATACCCACCCTGTCGCGCAAACACGCGAACAGGGTGGGACTCTTTCAGGGATGGACGACCAGAGTGCCGAAACAGGTATTGCGTATTTCCTTGCCAGGCCCCAGAAGAGTGTTCTTTTCCCAGCCCGAAAGTAATACGTCAGCTGAATTGTGCGAATAGCGGCATACTTCGGAGCCTACGCTCAGGAAGCTTTGGATCTCTGCGTACGGCGGCACATTCATCTCCCCGAAAGACCAGTCTTGGACCCGAAGTACAATGTGCCCAGGTTGTGGTTTGATGTACCGCTGGACAGACTCAGGGAGGTCCCGCTTTACTTGTTCACTTATGAGTACGTTCGCCTCGGTCAAGTTGTCGGTATAGAGCGCCAGCGAGAGATCGGAAGGCCACCGCCCAATAAAACTGAGGGCCGGCAACACTCCAAGAAGCACCAGAACAACTTTCTGATAGATAAATTTATTGCGCAACACAATATCGGCAAAAGTTACATCGGTATTCCAGAACAAGACAATAATCAGGGCGATCATTACTACATTCCACGGCCATACCACGCTGTTCCAGTTACGTCCCAATGGACCAAAGCTATACAAGATGAACAAGTGCATCACGATGCCATTGACTATTCCTATCTTCCGGAATCTGCGGGTCAATAAACTCAGGCCGATACTTACTTCTATAAAGGGCACAATCCATCCCAGGTAGTTCAGGTAGAGGAGAGGGACATGTACGTGCAGGGTGTCCAGTACCCACGGAAATCCTTCGGCAACGAACTTGCTGTTTAGCTTTTGCAGGCCGCTATAGACGTAGGTACAGCCCATGATGAGGCGGCAAATGTTCAGCGCGTCCCGCTGCCCGATGATGTCGTCTGCCTTCCAGGAATAACAACCGAGCGCAATTAACATCAGCCAGTACTGATAGGCCCAGGGCTGCCAGCGGGTCTGGTCGAGAAGGGAATATGCCGCAAGGAACGCGACGAAAGAGAAGATATAAATTCGCGGCTTGGGGACGAACGCTATCGCAAAAAGAAGAAGCAGCAAAACGCCATAACAAATGTAGTCCACTGGAAAAGGAATGCGCGGCAAGCCATGGAAGACGGGAACCAGCGGATAGAAGCGAGAACTGACCCACAGTTTCGGCGAAAGCAACAGGCCGGAGGTGAATCCCACCACAACAAGCGTCTTAATGCGCAGCGCTGTTTTGTCGGCAACCGTGGGAAGACTGCTGGCAACGGCAGGCTGCTTGACGGTTGGAGAAATAGAACCAGGGACTGGCCCCAGGATCGACTGGTTTACGTTTGAACTGGCTCCCATGCTTGGCAACACCCTGACATTTAATCACGCGGCTCCCGGTTGTCAAGACCGAAGGCCTTCGGCTAGTCGGAGATCTGCCATGTTCCGCTCCGTGTGGCTCCGGACCTGAAGACTGGCGCCGCTGCCCGTTGCGCGACGGCAGCGCATTCCTGCCGCCATTGGCTACGTTGACGATCATTTGACCGCCCGGTGACAATTTCGTGACAAGTCTCTTCCTGCCCCACGCTAAGATGGCAGCCGCCTTCGACTCTCGCTCGTCGATCAGGAGACTTCATGCACGTCACAAAATTGAACCAAGCTCTGTTGTTGATTTTCTCAATCTCACTCATCGCTTCCCAGCACGCAGCCGCGCAGGCCGGCAGCCTCGATCCGACGTTCGGCAGCGGCGGCATTGTAACTACAGACTTCGGGGATCAGAGCCGGACCAGTAATTTGGCCAGCGCAGACGCAGTCATCATTCAGCCCAACGGCCAGATCGTGGTTGGCGGCGGAATCCCGGGCAACAACGATTTTCCCATCCCCGCAGTTGCCCGCTACAACACGAACGGCAGCCTGGACACAACCTTTGGGACTAACGGCATTACGTCCATACCGAGCATCGAAGACGTGCCGTTCATGGCGATCGCCCTACAGAGCGACGGCAAGATTGTGGCTGTCGGCGAGAATTTCGTAGCACGGTTCCTCCCCACTGGAGTTCTTGACTCAACGTTTGGTACGGGCGGAATCGCGTCGTTAGGTACCGATTTCATTGGTACATCGCCACAGGGTGTCGCGATCCAACCAGACGGCAGCATTTTGGTGGCTGACCGATACCTCCTGCGGCTTCTGTCGAACGGGCAATTTGACACCAGCTTTGGGACCGGAGGTACGGCGCGGACCGCTGGTTATCCGGCCAGCGGGCTGGCGCTTCTTCCGAGTGGAAAGATACTGGTTGCGTCGTCCTTTTCGGGATCAAGCGGCTTCATCTCGCAATATGACTCCAACGGTGCTCTCGACACCACTTTCGGAATTGGCGGTCAATTGGCTAGCCCCGGAACGGCGGCCGGCTTGGCGCTTCTGGCAAGCGGAGACTTTCTTGCCGGCGGGAGTCTGACCAACAACTCTACCCTCCCGGTCGGCGGCTTTGCGAGCTCAGGCTTTGCAGTATCTCGTTATCTGGCCGCGGGAGTTACAGACACGACTTTCGGCACCAATGGTGGGACGTTCACCGTTGTTCCCGTTTACCAGACCATCGCAACTTCCAGTTTAGCGCTACAGCCCAGCGGTGACATTGTGACGCTGGGGACAGCCCAACACTCCGTGCAGACCGCGTTTTCGCTGGCGCGATACACTCCCACCGGTCAGCTCGACACCACATTCGGAAACAACGGCACGGTCATCACCACATTTGGGGGTGGAATCCAGACTCCTTCTATTGGCGCCAACGCGTTGGCTATCCAGTCGGATGGCAAGATTGTAGCCGCAGGGAACTATTCCGTATCCGTTCCCTACCATGGTATAGACACCGCGTTCAAAATAATCCGGTACTTGAGTCAATAGGAGTTGCTGGCAGGGAGCTTCCGCGAACCCATCATAAAGCGGAGAACGGTTGGACGTGGGCTGTGATTGCTTCTCGATCGCAGCCCTGCTTTGTGAGAACGTGACAGCCCGATGGCGGAAGACGCCGAGTACTCCGGCCCAGTTTGTCTGCCTGCTGCTAGGAATCGCAGCCGGGTCCCTGCGTGAACCCGCGCTCTCTCCACAGTTTTTCCCAATTCCACATCCGGGATGTCACCTTAGCAGGCAAGCGGAACCCGAGTTGATGCGCAAGCATACACACCTGTCCACGATGGTGGGCCTCGTGAGAAATCATGTAGCAAAGCATTTCGACTCCAACCGGCCACGCCGCACCCCAGCCGTCTCTGCGAAACTTCGCGACGCGGCCCCCAACTCCGCCGCCGAGCGCTTCAGCCAGCATCTCCGCGCAGCAGGCCGCGCTCTCGGCCAATCCCGCACGCGCCTGCTGCGGCGTGCAATGAGCGCGGTTGAGCTGTGGTGGGACCTTCAGGTGCGGAGCAGTAAGCCTGATCCACTTGCAGCGGACATTGTGCATGTGGGTAAAGATCGCCGCAATACTGCGGGCGTTGCCCGGCGGTTTAGCTCCCCAGGCCGCAGGGTCGAGATGTTCGATGAGGACCTGGTTGATGCCATCGTTGGCAGCAAAGATCTGGACTGCGGCTTGGCCGAGTTCAGAGTGCACCTTGGGCTGACCTGTAGTCACGGCTCCCTACTCCTCGACCTATGATAACTTCGCGCCGCCGGGCGCACCGACCCAAAGTCGCCCGGATATTCGTGACATTCCGGATAAACACCCTCCGCGCAAATTGCATCCAACTTTGCGAGGGGAAGGCTCTCCGCCTGGCCTCTCCGGAAGTTTGCGCATTCAGGAGACCGTGCAAATGCGAATTATTCGAAGGGCTGTGATCATGCCGGCATGGCTGCTGACGCTGGCTGCCACCTTGTTAGCACAGCAAAATACTCTGTCGGCGCAACAGAACGCCGCGGCCTCGAGCACGAATTCCGCCCTGACGCGGCCAACTACTTTATCGCAAAACAGTGCGAAGGCAGACGACAATCCCTACGATCCGCTGCTGGAACCGCCGCCGCTGCCCAAAGGCAGGACGACGCTCATCGGGGGCACGGCAACCAGCGTTGATCACGTTCGCAATCGCCTGACGGTCCAGCCGTTCGGCGGCGGGCACAAGCTGAAAGTGTTTGTCGATGAACGTTCGCACATCTATCGCAACGGGGTCGAGACCACCGTGCTGGGCATTCACAAGGGAGACCGCATCTACGTCGACACCATGCTCGACGGTGACAAAGTATTCGCTCGAAACGTGCGGGTCTTAACGCAAACCGGATTGGCCGAAGTACGCGGCCAGGTTATCTCCGCGGATCCCCAGAAGGGCACGATCAGCGTACGCGATCAACTCTCCGCCCATCCGGTGACCTTCGCCGTCGGCGAGGCGACCAGATACAGTTCCTCGAAGGGCGCGGCCACATCGGGCGACGTGCAGCCCGGTTCGCTCATTGACGTGCAGTTTGCTCCCCGGCGCGACAACCGTGACGTGGCCGATGAAGTTGTCGTGCTCGCCAAACCCGGAGAAAACTATATTTTCTCCGGCGTCGTAACCATCGTGGATATGCGCACGCGCTCCTTTTTTGTCGACAACCAGAGCGACGATCAGACCTATGAGGTTCACTTCGGCCCAAACGCGGTGTCCGACACCCGCGCGTTGAAAGTCGGCTCCGAGGTGACGGCGCGAACCACCTTTGACGGCAAGCAATACACTGCCAGCAACGTCAGAATTGAGGACGCGAAACAGTCGCAGGAAGAGTCGAAGGCGCAATAGTAGAGTTCGCTGTACTTTCGGCTGATGTCTTCTTACTGCTGAGGTCGTCTTGGAAGTGAGTTTTCTGACTGACGGGTGGAAAAGCTCAGCGTCTTATTTCAGCAGGATGCCCGCCAGCAGCGCTGCCGCCGCTGCCAACAGCCATTCGATGCGCCAAGTCTGAATTGCCTGCCATTCCATCAGAGAGTGCGCCTTGTAGATCACGCCCGTCAATGCGGCGCAAAGCATGCAAGCCAGGCCAAGGAGAAAGAACGCCCGGCACTTGGCCGGCAGTCCGAGCCAATAGCGGCGATTCTCAGCTTCCGGGCCGGGTTGAGCCGCAGCTCTTGAATCCCGCCCGTCGCCGCATAAGTGGCAAAAGCGCGCGCCGGGAGCGTAGTCGGCTCCGCAATGCCTGCACACAGCTCCCGGTGGAGGTGGCACCACCCGCATATTCTGCGGATTCGGCGGACTCCAGTACTCCCGGCTGGTGCTTCCGGCCACTAGGCCCATGCAAGTTCTCCTACGAGCTACACAGTTGCGATGCAACCAGTTAGCCAAAGCCCGCCGCCTGGGGAAGTGTTGTCGAATGAATGAGATAACTCCGCGGTTGGAATTGACGGCCGAACCGGCCTCCGGGCAGAAATTGCTCCTCCAAGGTAAAGAGTCACGCCGCAACTGAGAACGTATCGAAACCAGGACACTGCCTATGGCCGACCTCACTTGCGCTTTGGCATAGAGATCACCTTATTGCCTCTGGCCGGCTTGCTAGAGCCATGCCAGTAGCGCAAGAGAAGCAAGTCTCTCGCGGCGAACTCGATCGGTTCGGGACGCCGGTGCGGCCCCGTGAAAACATGCTGGTCGAGCAATTCATGCAGCCGGGCTATGCTGATGCCAACCGCGGCTGCGGCTTCCGTTTCACTGTAAAGCTCATTGGCCGAACGGTTGAGACTAGACATAGGGCGCATTGCAGTTCCTTTAATATTCTTGTACCTGCTTTGGGTGGGCTCGCGATATCAGGTAAACTTCCCATACACCGGTCGCGATGAAACCTTACTATCGACTGCTCTTTTTGGGGTGCCTCGGTTACGGGATTTTGCTGGCGGCCCTGTTGTGCCAAGCGGCTGACACGGGTGGCTCCTGGGTCCCGACTCGGCCCGATACCGATGCCAACACCCGAAAGGGTTTCGAACACTTCTACGAACTCGACTACGACAAGGCTATTCGCGACTTCGAAGCTGCCCAGCAAGCCCACCCGGACGATCCTTTCGCGGTCAATCACACCATGGCCGCAGTCACCTTCAAGGAGCTGTCGCGCATTGGCGCGCTGGATACCGAGTCTTACGCCGGCGATAGCTTTATGAACAAGAAGGCGGCGGCGCCGCTTGATCCCGCCGCACGCGACCGGATCAGGCAGCTCACCGCGCAGGCATTGGCGCTCTCCCAGGCCAAGCTCGACAAGAATCCCAACGACATCAACGCGATCTACGCCCGCGGGGCCACTCGGGCGCTGGAGTCAACCTACGTCGGCCTCGGCGAAAAATCCTGGTTCCCCGCGCTGCGCATCGCAGTGGCAGCCCGCCATGACAACGAACGCGTGCTGGAACTCGATCCTAAGTACGTCGATGCGAAGGTCGGGATTGGTACCGACATGTACATTGTCGGCTCGCTCAGCTGGCCCGCTAAAGTGGCCGCCTCAGTCGTCGGATTCAGCGGCAACAAGCAGAAGGGTCTGGATTATCTTCGGCAAGCTACCGCCAGCCCCCACGTGGAAGTGGCCACCGATGCCAAAATCATGCTGGCTCTCTTTCTACGGCGGGAACAGAAGTACGCGGAAGTTCTTCAGCTGGTCAATAGCATGACAAATGAATACCCGCGTAATTTCATAATGGCAGCCGAGTACGCCCACCTGCTGAACGCCGCGGGCCACGGGCAGGAAGCCATAGCGGCTTATCGCAAGGTACTGGCCGGTTGCCGTAGCAATGTTTATAACCAGTGCCGCATCGCCATCCCCGCTTTCGGCCTGGGGGAATCGCTGCGCGGGCAGAAAGAGTATGCCGCCGCCGCTGAAGCTTATGAGCTTGCGGCGGGCAGCGCCAAGGACGATCCCAATTTGCAGCAGCGAGCGACGCTCGCCGCGGGCGAGATGTATGACGTGCTGCACAAGCGTGACACCGCTCTGGAAAAATACCAGGCGGTCATCGCGGAGAACTCCACTTCCAACTCCGCCGACCTGGCCCGCCACTACCTCAAGCAGGCATACACGACTCCCTAGGGCCTACCCGCCCCCGCCGGCTTTCCGCAGTCTTCTCAGGCGTCTACGGAAACCGCGTTCGGCTGCACCTCGGCCGCTCCGCTCGTGCCCTGCCCTGCCTGCTGGAAGTCCTGCTGCAATGAGCTGAAAACCTGCTGCGCCGTGGACAGGTCGCCGGATTGCAAAGCCTGGCCCAACTGGCTAAACAAGCTGCTGATGCCGTTCTGGCTGCCTTCCATGCCGCCGCGATGGTGATGACGGTGACCGCCCGCCTGTACCGCGTTGGCCTGCATATCCTGCTGAATGGTGGCGAAGTCTTGCTGCGCCGCCGACAGGTTGCCCGACTGCAGGTCTTTCGAAAGCTGGGCAAAAGCCTGCGCCATGGGACTGTTGCTCGCCCCTGAGGCGGAGGACGAACTGGTTGTGGACTGCGGTCCCAGCTGCGTTAACGTCGCAAAGTCGGATTGCGCCGCCGACAGATTGCCCGACTGCAGGTCCTGCCCGAGTTGCGCGAACGCCTGCCGCATTTCGCTCTGTATGCTTTCCCGGCTGTCGTTGACATTGAATAGATTGCTACTGGAGATACCTGTTACCGACATTGCTGCTCCTCTCGACTTGACCGAACGGCTTGTCCAAATGTCTTATCGGCAAAGCTGCTCTGAACTTCAGCTGCCCTTTGCCTCACAATGCATAATGCAAGCCCCCTGCCAACGCAGACGACGTGGCGCATTTACTAAAACCATTCATCCGCCAACACTTAGCCCAGCAAACTCCCTCAACGTTCTGCCATGTATGCAGAACTACCGGCAATGTCTGCCCAATCCGGATAGGCAAAAGCTGCCTAGCGGCTTGCTGATTGGTGCTTGGCTTCCGAACGGGAAAGGGAATCGGTAGTTGCGGGACGTTCTTGGGTGAGCTTAGCTTTCGCTGACAACTGACAACTGACAACTGACAACTGACGACGGCCTTACGGCCAGATCTCCAGCGCCGTCTTGCTCAATATCTGTTCCTTCGCAGCTTCGCTGATAGCCAGCTTGCGGAATTCGGCCAGGTTGTTGGCGATTTCCGGCACACCCGGCCCCGGCCAATCCGTCCCAAAAAGTGTTTTGTGTGCGATCTCTTCCAGCCGGGGAAAATACTTCAGCAGCGTCTTCGGCGGAATTCCGCTGATGTCGAGATAGACATTGCGATGGCGGCGCACCAGAAAGAACGCAGTGTCCATCCACAACGGCCGTCCGCCATGCGCCAGCAGAATCTTCAGCCGCGGGAAGTCCACCGCGACGTCGTCAACATACATCGGATCGCCGTACTTATTGCGCGCACCCGGAAAGATCGACGTGCCAGTATGAAACATGACCGGAATCCCATTGGCTTCTGCCGCGCGATAGATGATCTCCAGCTCTTTGACGCCGTGCACGTAATCGTTGGGATAAAGCAACTGATGCGGCGGATGGATCTTCATCAACTTGATCCCCAGCCGTACGATCTGCTCCATGTCCGCCAGCACGTTGGTCGTGTGCCGCGGATGAACGCTGCCGCAGGGGATGAGCCGCTTGGGGTCCTCTTTCACATAATTGGCGATAAATTCGTTGACCGCCGGCGTGAAGCCAATCACCTCCGGCGCCACATAGTTAATCAGCACCGCGCGATCGATCCCGATCTCGTCGAGATGCTTGAGAAACGCCTTCGGCGAGCGGCAGTACTCCGCAACCTGGTCAAAGTCCTTGCGCGACTTCTTCATCAGCGCCAAAGCTTCGGGCTTAAACAATTCGATCGGCTGGATGTGAATGTGGCAGTCGGTGATCATGTGTAGTTGTCAGTGCTCAGTGGTCAGTGGGTAACCGATCCCGGCAGTGCCTTGCGGGTTATCTGGCAGCCGACAACCGGCAACTGTTTCTTAATTGACGCACGCCATTATCGCCCGCTTTGCAAACACGCGCACCATCTCGCGCCGGTACTCCGGCGTCAGCGCGGACGTGGTCAACGGCTTCGCGGTCTTCGCCGCCAATTCTCCAATGCGTTCGGCGATCTCCTCGGTCGGAGCCATGCCAACCAGCTGCGCATCGGCGTCCTTCACCAGAAACGGCGCGGGATTGACCGCAGTAATGGCCACGCGCGCGTCTTCCACGCGCCCAAACTTCATCTTGAGCGCGACCGCAACTCCAGCCAGCGGATAATCAATGCTGCCCCGGATCCGCATTTTCTGATAACTGCCGCGCCATCCGGCTGCCGACTCCGGCAGATGCACGCGTGTAACAATTTCGCTCGCCGCCAGATGCAGGCGCACGATGCCGTCGTTCACGTAGAACTCTGACAATGGGGTACGTCGCAATCCCTGCGGCCCGGCAATCTCCACTTCCGCTCCCAGACACAGCAGCGCCGGTGGCGTGTCGCCGGAGAACGTCGCCCAGCAGAAATTTCCGCCGGGCGCCACATGGCACAAGTTGCCGTCCTTCTTCAGGCAAAAGCCACAACTCTTGCGCCACAGCAGCGACTGGTTGTACCACAAGCAGCGTGTGTCCAGGCAGACATTGCCGCCCAGCGTTCCCATGTTCCGCAACACCGGTGACGCCACCGTCTTTACGGCTTCGTAAAACACCGGGTAATCCCGACGGATGATCGCGGAGTGTTCAATGGCGGCGAGCGTGGTCAGAGCCCCAATTTCTATGCCATCGCCCGGAACATTGCGAATTCCGCGCAACTCGCCTACGCCGCGCAAGTCCAGCACGTACGGCGGCGTGAACAGCTTCTGCTTCATCGAAGGCAGCAGGTCGGTCCCGCCGGCAACAATCTTTACCTCGCCGTCATGCTTTGCCATGAGGCTGAGGGCTTCCTCGAGTGTCTTAGGGCGTAGCAGTTGGAAACCGGGCAGACTCACTGCGTACCTCCCGCGGCCGAGCCAGCTTGCGAGCCCTGTCGCGCCGGATCCAGCTCGTGTCGCACTGGTCCCTTGCCGCGAAACCACAGCGACCCACCATGCTCGCGAAATTTTATTGGTGCGGTAGGATCGACGGACTCGGTCATCTCAATCCGTTTCATGCCTTTTTTGGCCCGCAGGGCCGACAGGATACGCTCGGGAGTAAACGGACTCTCACGCAGTCGGACCCCCACAGCGTGGTAGATCGCATTTGAGATCGCAGGAATGGTTGCCGCCAGCGATCCTTCCCCGGCTTCCTTCGCGCCGAATGGCCCTTCGGGATCGATGCTTTCCACGATGATGCATTCGATGTCGGGCGATTCCGCCGCCGACGGGCTGCGATACTCCAGCAGGCCGGGATTCATCAGCAATCCGTCTTTCCATACCATCTCTTCGGCCAGCGCCTGGCCCAGTCCCATCCATACCGAGCCAATTACCTGGCCTTCCACGGAAACCGGATTCAGTGCCCGACCGCAATCATGCGCGGCCCAGATTTTATGCACCGTCACTTCGCCGGTCTCCTCGTCCACGCTCACGTCGGCGACCTGTGCTGAATAAGAATACGCCGGCGACGGCCCTACTCCGCCGCCCTTGTGCCTGCCGCCGCGCGCCTCTACGGGAGGAGCGTACGACCCAGTCCCGGTCAGCGCGCCATGAAAGTCAATCGCCGAGACCACCGCCTCCTCGAAGCTCATGTGCTCCTTGGGGCCATCTTCTTTGCGGGTTTGCAACACTGAGCCGCGTAGAATTTGCCCATCCACGTGGCCTCGGGCCGCTTCTTTGTCTTCCAGTATTTCCGCCGTTATTGCAACGCTATTGTCGGAAACAGCGCCCCGCTTGTATACCCGATCGTCGCGCATGATTACATCTTCCGGTGCGCAGTTCATGCGCTTCGCAGCTGCGCTCATAATGTTCTTCTTTACCGCCTCGGCCGCGCGCAAGGCAGCGTTGCCGGCCATAAAGGTCACGCGACTGGAATACGATCCCAGATCTATAGGGGTGAGGTCGGTATCGGCAGCGATGACCCTTACTCGCGCCAGATCGCAACCCAGCACCTCGGCCACAACCTGGGCAGTCATGGTGTCCGAGCCTTGTCCAATATCGGACGCCCCGGTGTACACCACCACGCCGCCATCGCGGTCGATCTTGATGTTCACCGTCGAGTGCGGCATGTCGGAACGGATGATGCTGTTGGCCGCGCCGCTCACGTAATGGCTGCACGCGACGCCCAGGCCGCGGCCCTTGGGCATCTTGTCTTTGCGCTCTGCCCAGCCCGATCGCGTAATGACCTGGTCGATACATTCCGGCAGTCCGTAGCTGAGCACGCGCAGACCGTTGACTGTGACCGTCGGCGGCTTTAGCAAGTTCACGCGCCGCACTTCGGCAGGATCGAGCTTCAGCGTGGCGGCAATCTCGTCCATCTGCGACTCGAAGGCGAAGCGCACATTCACGGTGCCGTGTCCGCGCATAGCGCCGCAGGCGGGCTTGTTGGTGAGCACGCGATACCCGTCATACTTAATGTGGGGAATGTCATACAGCGCGCCGATCAGCGCGCCGGAATACAGGATGGTGACCACCCCGTAGGAGCAATAGGCGCCACCGTCCTGAATGACCTTGCAAGCGACCGAGGTCACGCGGCCGTCCTTCTTTACCCCGGTCTTCAGATCGACGATGGTGCGCGGGCGTCCGCGATGGGCCCAGAAAACTTCTTCGCGGGTGTAGGTGATCTTCACCGGGGCTTTGGCCGCTCGTGCCGTCACCGCGGCGATGATTTCCAGTGGGATGATCTCGCTCTTGCCGCCAAAGCCGCCACCCACCAGCGGCTTGATCACGCGGATCTGCGACATCGGCAGCTCCAACACCAGCGACAGCTTGTGCTGCAGGTAGTAGGGCACCTGCGTCGACGACCACGTCGTCAGCCGTCCCAGCTTGCCGGTGTGCGGATCGAGCTCGAAATTGGCGAGCGTGCAGTGCGGCTCCATTGCCGCGTGAGTCACCTCGTTGGCGATGTAGCGGCCCTCGGCGATATAGTCCGCCTCAGCAAAACCTTTGTCCGGATCGCCGAAGACGTGGTGATAGTCCTTCTCGATGTTGTGCGGACGGTTCTCGTGAATCAGGTCCGTCTCCGCCTTCATCGACTCTTCGGGATCGAAATACGCCGGCAACGGTTCATAGTCGACGTCGATCAGCTCCAGCGCACGCTCGGCAATTTCCTCGGTCACTGCGGCAACACATGCGACGTGGTCGCCAACGTAACGAACCTTGCCAACAGCTAACGCCGTCTCATCATGACCGACGGGAAGAATGCCGTAAGGATTGGGCGCGTCTTCACCCGTCACCACCGCAACCACGCCGTCCAGCGCTTTGGCGCGCGAAGTGTCGATGCTCCTGATGCGCGCGTGTGGATACGGCGAATGCAGGATCTTGCCCACCAACATGCCGGGAAGGGTGAAGTCGTCAGCGTACTTGCCCGCGCCGGTGGTTTTGCCCGCCGCGTCAATCATCGCAACGGATTTGCCGATAACGGAAAAATCAGACATAAGCAATTAGCCTCGAGCCGCGAGCTTCGAGCCAGAAGCTTGCGGTGAAATTCGTGTGTGTTCCAACAGCTGTCGATGCCACGTCGCGATGAGTCTGGGCTCGCAGCTCGTGGCTAGCAGCTCGCAGCTACTTCGCCTCTACCAATTCCTGCTTCATACCCTTTTGTTCGGCATCGAGCGCCGCGCGGATCGCCTGATACATCTGCGAATATCCGGTGCAGCGGCACAGGTTGCTGCTGAGCGCATCACGAATCTCAGCCTCGCTGGGATCGGGGTTGTTGGCCAGCAGCCACTTGATCGTCATCATGAATCCCGGCGTGCAGAAGCCACACTGCGAGCCGCCGAAGTCGCCGTAAGCTTTCTGCAACGCCGCCAGACAGCCGTGGTCGGCGACGCCTTCGACGGTGGTGATTTCCTGGCCTTCGCAACTGGCCGCCAGCATGGTGCAGGACAGCATCGGTATGCCGTCCACCTGCACCGTGCACGCGCCGCAGGATGAGTCGTCGCAAGCGCGCTTGGAACCGGTGAGATTGAGGTCCTCGCGCAACACGTCGAGCAGCAGCTTGCTGGGCTCGATTGCCAATTCGTGAGTGCGTCCATTAACGCGAAGTTCGATAAGTTCTTTTTTCATATCTTAGCCTTCAGCGGTCAGCAATCAGCATTCAGCCCGATGTGATCCTTCCGTTCTCAGCAGGGCCAGCCGATGGCTGATTGCTAGCTACTGATTGCTGATTGCTCCCTTCAATACAGCGGCACTTTGGGGTCGATCTGTCTTGCCCAGCGATCAATTCCACCGCGTAACGATTGCACCTTCTCAAATCCCTGCTTCCGCAGCCATGCGGTGACGTTCATGGACCGCACTCCGTGGTGGCAAATCACGACGATGTGTTTTTCCGGATCGAGTTCCTGATTGAACCGCGCCGGGATGTCATTCATCGGGATGTGCCGGCTGTTCTCGATCCTAGCCGCTTCAAACTCCCATTGCTCCCGACAATCGAGTACCACAACGTCAGAGTTAGACTCGAACAGCGACTTCAGTTCTTCGGGTGCGATCTCGTAATCCATTTCTTACTTTCCCACCCACTTAGGGCGCCGGCGCTCCATGAACGCGGCAACGCCTTCCTGCGCGTCGGCTGTCTTCATCAGTTCGTCAAAATAAATCTGTTCGGCGCGGGCCAAGGCTTTATCGAAGTGGATTGCGTCCCACGAATAAAGCGCCTTCTTGGCCATTGCAATCGCAGCCGAACTCAACTGTGAAACCCGCTGTAGGCATTCAGCTACCAGAGTCTCCGGATCTTCGGCCAGCCCGTTTACCAATCCCGCGGCGAGAGCTTCGTCGCCGGCCAGCGTTCTTCCCGTCAATACCAGGTCGGCCGCCAGCTTCTGTCCCACAATGGAGGACAAGGCGATACAGGCCACCGGGGGATAGCAGCCCAACTTGATCTCAGGGAATCCCCACACTGAGTCGGGCGAGGCATACACGATATCGCACATCAGGGCCAGTTCCGCACCACCGCCGAGGCAGTGACGCCGAACGCTGGCAATCGTCAGCTTGCCGCTGCTCACTACCGAGCGAATCACGCTGTGGAACGCCGCCAGCATGCCGCGAACTTTGTCCGGAGTGTGCGCCGCGATGTCCACACCGCTGGAAAAGGCGCGCTCCGAGCCGGCAAAAACAATGGCGCTGATTTCCGGCCGCGTCTCGATCAGCTCCAGAGCTGCGCGTAGCTCCTCCATCATCGGGATGTCGATGACATTCAGCGGCGGATGGCTGAGCGTCACTCGCGCCGCGGGGGGCTGTAACTCCACCGCGATGCGCGTGTAACCGATTTGTGTGGTGGTGGTCATGTATGGTGTCGCCGGGTAAAGCCGGCTTCGGATGTTGGTCTGCGTGAGAACTGTGCCGTCCCTAACGGGACTCAGAGAATTTTTCCACCCTACCCAGCACTCCGCCTGCGGCTCCGTGCGGGGCTAGATTATTTCGCGCCTACGGCGCTCGATTTTCGGGCCTCCCGTTCCACTGCCAAAGGCAATTTTAGTTCTCACGCATACTCTGCGTGCCGCCGCTCCGCGGCTCGCATCCTTCAGAACGCCAGATACCCAGCGCTTCCGCGCTGGGCTAACTACTTTCGCCCCTGCGGGCCAGCCCCAGAGCTTCCGCGCTGGGCTAACTACTTTCGCCCCTGCGGGCTAGCCTGATGCCGACAAGGCGCCTTTATCGCCCAGGATGACGGTTCCAGACCCGTCACTTTCCCGTAAACTTTGCCGGACGTTTCTCGACGTAGGCTGCCAGGCCTTCTTTCGCGTCCGCACTCTCAAACAGCTGTTGCTGGTTCTCGCGCTCCAGGGCCAATCCAGCTTCGAGGGGAATCTCCCAGCCGGTCTGCACGGCGCGCTTGATGCGGCCTACCGCCTTGGCCGCCTTGTTCGGCGGGCAGAACTGGCGGGCATATTCCATCACGCGATCCATGAAATTCTCGCTCTCGAAGACATCGTTCACCAGGCCAAGCTGCCTGGCCTCGTCGAACGAAAACGTGCGCCCGGTCACCATCAGCTCAATCGCTTTCGATTTCCCCAAAAGCCGCGACAGGCGCTGAGTTCCGCCCGTCCCCGGCAGCACTCCAAGGTTCACTTCGGGCAATCCGATTTTGCCGCCGTCCTTGCGAGCAATACGCAGGTCGGCCGCCATCGCCACCTCTAACCCTCCGCCGACGCAGTGCCCGTTCAGCGCGGCAATGACCAGCTTGGGCGTGTTCTCCAGACGCAGCAGCGTCTCGTTGGCATGCAGGCAGAAGTAATATTTGAAGGTGGGATCCACCTCGGTCAGCATCTGGATGTTTGCGCCAGCGCAGAAAAACTTCTCGCCTGCTCCGGTCAGCACGATCACATGGACATCGGTGTCCATGCGCGCCTGAAGGATGGCATCGTCGAGCTGGCGGTTCATCTCATAGCTATAAGTGTTGGCGGGGGGATCGCTAAGTTCGATGACGCCCACGCCCGATTCCGTGCGGTAACGGACCAGTTGTTTCGTGTCGGCCACGGTTTGAGTTGTGATAGTCATCGTTCGCACCCGTGTTAGCGGGGCTAAAACCCCCAAATCCTCTGATCGGCATTGGCGGCACGGCTAAAGTGTGTGCGAGAGAACCGTGCCGTCCCTACAGGACTCATTGACTTTCTCCCACTTTACCCAGCACTTCGCTGCGCTGCGTGCTGGGCTAGACTGAGCCGCGCCTACGGCGCTCCCGGATTTCGGTTTCTTACTCCACTACTCAACACGAAAGCTAGTTCTCACGCACACTCTAAAGTCGTGCCCTGACACAAACCGCCGAAGAAAAAAAACCGCTCTCAAATGCATTTTGCGCCCTACGTATGTTTCTTTGTGGCCCGGTTCCCAAGTGGACGCGCCTTGTTCGCCGGGCGGCTGCGCTCAGCGGCTCTACGATTTGATTTTGCAGCACTGACCTCACCGCGAATGCCTCGCAGGAAGATGTCGCTGATCTCGCGCGCCAGGACCTTTGCCTCCGGATCAACCCGCGGCTTGTACCAGGTGTAAAGCCAATTCATCATGCCGAAGAGTCCCATCACCGCGGTTCGCGTGTTGATTCCTTGCGAGCCGGCGTTGGGCCCAACTGACTTCAGGCGGTTGGCTTTGGCGAAGTCATCCACCAGACCGACGCAGATGCGGTAGTACTCGCGCTTGATGGCGGCGAGTTCGACGCCGTAGCTGTTCTTTAATACGTCATCCTCGTGGGACAGCACCTTCATGGCTTTCTGCTTGGCGACCGAATATTCCACATGATTGTCGATGAAGATGCGAATGCGGGTTTCGGGATCGCTACTGGAGGCCAGGCGCTCGCGCAAGCGTTCGACGATGGTGGCAAAGGTGTGCTGCTGGATGAAGTAGAGCAGGTTTTCTTTGGATTTGAAGTAATAATAAAGACCGGCCAGGGAGATGCCGCTCAGGCGGGACAGGTCGCGCATGGAGGCGCCATCGTAACCCTTGTCGGCGAAGACCTCGGTGGCGAAGTCGAGGATTTCAGCCAGACGGCGGTCGAAGCGTGTATCGTTAAGCGAAGGACGTTCCAGAGCACGAGTTGTGGAGGAAGCAGACATGGGAGCCGGCGGCGCCTGGGCAGAAGTAGATTCTGTCGAACGTTCGTTCCAATTTTACCTGTCGAAGAAGCGCTTGCGCAAGCCGTCCGCAGGCATATTTTCCAGCCGCAGCAGACCCTGCGCCTCTCTCAGCCGTGACGAATCTTCTTTCCCGGTCGCTGGCCGGACTGGCTGGCGAGGCGGCAATCGCGGAAACGGGAAGGCTCCGGCCGGCCGAAAAAGCGTACCGTCGCTGCCGGGGTGGGGCCTTACATTTCCGTGCAGCGGTCACACGTCCGTTGACAACGGTGGCCGGGAACAGGCAAACTGCTGCATCCTGAAGATTTCTGTTCCAGGTCCTGCTGAGAGGCAGACACGATCTCGGCACCCACGAGCAAATTGATGACCGCGCCACAAAGCGTTTCGTACCGCATGGAATCCACGCTGGAGAGCGTGAACAAAGCCGAGGAAATGGCCGACCAGCAGGCCGCGCGGGCGGGTCTGGACGAAGACACGCGCGGCGGGTTTTCCATGGCGGTGCGGGAGGCGATGATCAACGCGGTGCTGCATGGTAACGCCTACGATACTGCCAAGCGGGTAAACCTGAGCTTCGAGCAACACGAGCAGGAGCTGATCGTCACCATCACCGATGAGGGCAAAGGCTTCGTTCCGGAAGAGGTCCCCGATCCCCTGGCGCCGGAGAATCTTTTGAAGGAGTCAGGGCGTGGCATATTCTTGATGCGGGCATTCATGGATGAGGTGCGGTTCCGCAAACTGAACCCCGGCACGGAAATAACTTTGATTAAGCGGCTCCCGGGCACTGACCTGGACCGTCAGGAGGCTTCCACGTGAGTATGAAAGCGAGCACCCGGCAGGTAGATGGCATTACCATCGTCGACTTGAGTGGACGGATCACTCTGGGCGAGGGCAGCGTAGTTTTGCGCGACGCCATCAAGGACCTGTTGGCCAAGGGACAGAAGAAGATCCTGCTGAATCTGGGCGATGTCAGCTATATCGACAGCTCGGGCATCGGCGAGCTGGTCAGCGCCTTTACCTCCGTCCGCAACCAGGGCGGGGAATTGAAGCTGCTGCATCTGACCAAGAAAGTGCACGACCTGTTGCAGATCACCAAACTCTATACGGTCTTCGACGTGAAGGACGACGAGGCTGGGGCCATCGCCGCCTTTAGCAAGTAACGTCGTCGAACGCTGGCTGTGACCGAAGCGATCTCCGGCGCCCTTCTGCGTCCTCGCGGAAGGGCGTTGCTTTCAGCAGTCGGCAATCGGCAGCGGAACCACTGACAACCAAACGTGGTCGCCTATCGTCGCAGTTCGGGAAGGAACATTTGATCCGCCTCCGCGATGTAACGTTTGGATGGTCATTGAGCCACGTTCCCAGCGGTTCGCCAGCATTACAATAGAGCTATGTCCCGCATATCCCGCCTCGAAAAAGAGCAGGTCGATCCTGAGACCGGCAAGATCTACGATACCTACCTCGCCGAGCGCGGCAACGTCCCGAACATGTTTCGCACGGTGGCGCATCGGCCGGAGATTCTTCGGACGCTGATTGCCCACTTCCGCGCCGTGATGAACACCGGGACGGTGCCGGCGAAGCTGAAGGAACTGGCGATTGTGCGCACTTCGCAACTCAACCGCTGCGAATATTGACTGGCCTCCCACACCGCCTTGGCAAGGCGGCACGGCTGGAGCGAGGAGCAGATCAGCGACCTCGCGAACTTCCGCAATCGCGCTCATTTTACCGACGCCGAGAAGGCTGCGCTGGAATTGGCCGAACGGACCACGCTCGATCCCAATGGCGTGGACGACGCGTTCTGGAGCGAGCTACGCAAGCACTTCGACGAAGGCGAGATCGTTGAGTTGCTGGCCGCGATTGGACTGTTCAACTACTTCAATCGCTTCAATAACGCGCTTCACATGGAGCCGACGAAATAGCTAAGACCATCCCGCAAAGCTCGACTTCCCTTGATTTTGCGCCGTTTCAAAATTGTTCCACGTGGAACAATTTTTGCGCCCGTAAACACCTTACAATCAATGGCTTAGAGTGCCCCACATTGGTGTGGTAACTAAGGCCCGCCGCGAAGGTAACCAGTAAGCAAGCGCAATTCCCGAAATGGGCCGCGCCGCCCTGCCTTGCCGGCGCGAATCGCAACCACGGCACCACTCGCCCCACTCCTCATGATTGCAATTGGACGGCCTGCCGACTTGCGCTATCATCCGGCAGCATGCCGCTGCCCGTCTTCATCAGCTACAGCCATGACAGCCAGGAGCAGATGGACCGCATCTGGCAGCTCTCCGAACGCCTGCGCCGCGACGGCGTCGACTGCCGCATCGACCAGCATGGCGAGCCTGAGAAGGGCTGGCCACGGTGGTCCAGAAATCAAGTGCTGGAATGCGAATTTGTCCTGATCGCCTGCACCGAGACTTATCTGAGCCGCTATGAAGGAAAAGCGCAAGACGGCGTCGGACGTGGAAGCAAATGGGAAGGTTTTGTAATAACCCAGGAGCTCTACGAGGCCGAGGGAAAGAACAGCAAGTTCATTCCAATCCTCTTTGCCGTTGACGATAAGAACTACATTCCGATTGAGCTACGGGCATTCAGCTACTACGAGCCGCTGAGCGACTCCGGATATGACAAGCTGTTCCGCCGCATCACGGGCCAGCCGGAGCGGACGGCCTCTCCGGTAAATCCCGAGCTTCGTCGCATGTCCAAAGCGGAGCGTAAATCACCTACGCCTGGGCCCGAGTCGACCCAAGTGAACCGGCTCTTCACCGTCCCGTTCCCCGAGAATCCTTTCTTCACCGGACGCGAAGATGTGCTCGACGGGCTGAAGGCAACGCTGGCGAGGAGCGGCATCGCGGCGCTCACGGGCCTGGGTGGCGTGGGCAAGACGCAGACCGCGGCGCATTACGCGCACCATCATCGCGACGAGTATCCCTCGGTGCTGTGGCTGCGAGCCGAGAGCCTGGAGACGCTCTTCTCCGACCTGTCGCAGTTGGCCGTGAAGCTGGATCTGCCCGAGCGCGATGCCAAAGAACAGAGCGTCGTGCTCGACGCGGTCAAGCGCTGGCTGGATGAGCAGGAGCGCTGGCTGCTGGTGCTCGACAACGTGGAGGATTACGACATTGTTCGCGACCTCACGCGCAAGGCCGGCGCCGACGCACATCACATCATCATCACCACGCAGCGGCAGGCACTCGGAACGATCAGGCGGCACGGGGTGTTTCCAATGGATCGCAATCAGGGTGCTCACTTACTCCTGCGGCGGGCGAACAGACTGGAGGTAAACGCAGCCCTATCCGATATCAACCCGCAACAGGCCGCGTTGGCACGCGAACTTTCGGACGAGTTAGGGGGTCTGCCTCTGGCGCTGGACCAAGCGGGAGCCTACATCGAGGAGACGGGGTGCGGGCTGAAGGACTACTTGGCTCTGTTGCAAAACCGATCGGCTGAGCTGTTGGACAGGCGCGGGGGTCTTGATTCCGACCATCTTTCTGTCGCGAAAACATTTCTGACATCCTTCGAAAAGCTGCAAAAGCTCATTCCCGCGGCGACCGAATTGTTGCAGGTCGTGGCCTTCCTTCCGCCAGATGACATTCCCGAGGAGATCTTCACCGAAGGCGCCGCCGAGTTCGGGCCGGAACTGGGCGCTGCAGCCTCCGATCCGTTTAAGTGGAACGAGGCGTTCGGTGCGGCGCTCAAGTACTCGTTGCTGGAGCGCGATCCTGATGAGAAGTTGCTGGCGGTGCATCGCATGGTGCAGGCCGTACTGAAGTCGCGTATGAGCGATGAGGACCGGAAACAGCGGGCGGAGCAAGTGGTGCGCGGAGTGAATGCGGCCTTCCCTTCGACAGACTTTGAGAACTGGAACCGGTGCGAGAGGCTCGTTCCCAGCGCGCAAACCTGCGCGGCTTTGCTGAATGAATATCAATTCTCATTCCGAGAGGCCGCGCAGCTATTCAATAGAGCCGGCTATTACCTCGAGGACAGAGCCCGATACGCGGAAGCGGAGCCGCTGTACCGGCAATCGCTCGCCCTGCGCGAGCAGCTGTATGGACCCGACAGCGATGAAGTGGCGACGCAGCTCAGTAACCTAGGGATATTGCTTCGGAACACCAACCGCATGGCGGAGGCGGAGCCGCTGATGCGGCGGGCACTGGCGATTGACGAGAAGGCTTTGGGTCTCGACCATCCGAAGGTCGCTATCGACCTCAACAACCTGGCCGCGTGGCTGCAGGCCACGAACCGGCTGGCGGAGGCGGAACCGCTGATGCGGCGGGCGCTGGCGATTGATGAAAAAGCTTTGGGCCCTGACCATCCGAATGTCGCTACTCGTCTCAACAACTTGGCCCAGTTGCTGCAGGTCACGAACCGGTTGACGGAGGCGGAGCCGCTGATGCGGCGGGGGTTGACGATCGACGAGAAAGCATACGGCGCCGACCATCCGGACGTCGCCATAGATCTCAACAACCTGGCCCAGTTGTTGCGGGCCACGAACCGACTAGCCGAGGCAGAGCCGCTGATGCGGCGGGCGCTGGCGATGGACGAAAAAGCTTATGGCCCAGACCATCCGGCTGTCGCCAGAGACCTCAACAACCTGGCCGGGTTGCTGGGGGGAACGAATCGGCTGGCGGAGGCGGAGCCGCTACTGCGGCGTGCATTAGCCATTGACGAAAAAGCCTACGGTCCAGACCATCCAGACGTCGCCATAGACCTCAACAACCTAGCGCTGTTGCTGGCGAACACCAACCGGCTGACCGAGGCGGAGCCGCTAATCCACCGTGCGCTGGCGATCGACGAAAAAGCTTATGGTCCCGACCATCCGGACGTCGCCATAGATCTCAACAACCTAGTCCGGCTGCTGCAGGACACGAATCGCTTGGCGGAGGCGGAACCGCTGATGCGGCGGGCACTGACGATTGATGAGAAAGCGCTCGGCCCTGAGCACCCTGAAGTCGCGATCCGCCTCAACAACCTGGCCGCGTTGCTGACGGCCACGAACCGGCTGGCCGAGGCGGAGCCGCTGTTGCGGTGGGCGCTGGCGATTTTCGAAAGGTCGTTGGGACACGATCATCCAAGTACGGTCACGGTTCGCAACAATCTCGCCGATCTCCTCCGCGAGATGGGCAAGCCAGCCGAGGCAGACAATCTCGGCTCATGATCGCGCTCGCGGCTCGAAGCTCGCGGCTAAGTGGCTGCTTCTATCTTCGGCGCGAAGCGCATCCCATAGAACAGCACTGCAGCCGAGATTGCCACGGCGACAACCATAGCCGTCAGTCCCATCTCCAGATTGCTGCGGTCCGAAATATAGCCAATGAGCGTTGGCGAGAACGCATCGCCGAGCAAATGGATAGTGAAAATATTCACCGCCAGCGCGGTGGCTCGAATGCGAGCGCTGACCGAGTTCACCAGCGCGGCATTCAACGGAGCTGTATTCAGCAGCAGAAAGAATTCCCCAAGGAAGATCGCGGGATACATCGCTTTTCCGGGGAAGTAGATCGCAACGACAGCCGCGGGAATCGCTAGCGCCATACCGACGGCCGAGACTAGTTGATACGCGGCCGGGGTCCGCCGGAGCAGGCGATCGCCGAGCCAGCCGCCCAGCAGCGTGGCCACCGTCCCGGAGACCACCGTCATCCCGCCGAAGACCGTGTTGGCCCGCTCCAGCGGCAGATGCCGCATACGGACCAGGAATGTCGGCATCCACACCTGCAAGCCGCCGATGGCGAAGGTCATCATGGCCGCGCCCAGTGTGATGGTCCAGTAGGCCTTGTTGCGGATGAGGCCGAGGACCGAGCCGCGCTCGACGCTGTCTGCCAGGTGATCGCTGGCGCCGCGCGTCGGCTCGCGCAACCCAAGCACGGCGAACGCCAGCACAAATCCCGGCAGCGCCGAGATCATGAAGGGAGCGCGCCAGCCATAGCGCTCGCCAAGATATCCGCCGATGAGATAGCCCAGGGCGCTGCCTACCGGCGTCGCAAGATAAAAGACTCCCATCACTCTTCCGCGAATGTGCTCTGGATACAGGTCGGCCAGAAAAGCGGGCGAGATAGCCACGAACGTCGCTTCTCCGATACCGACAATCACGTGCCGCAGCAGCAGTTCGTCGTAATTGTGGGTGACCGCGCTCAACAGCGTGGCCGCGCTCCAGACGAAGGCGCCCGCTGCCATGATTCGTTTGCGCGAATAGCGGTCGGCCAGGGGAGCGACCAGCGGTGCGGCTATCATGTAGCACACGAAAAAGGCAGAGGTCAGAAAGCCCACTTGGGCGTCGGTGAGCGCGAATTCCTTTTGCACCAGAGGCTGCACCGCAAATAGCACATTGCGGTCAATGTAGTTCAGAAAATTCAGGCCGGTGAGCAGCAGCAGTGCGACGGTCGCGCTGGTTTTGGCAGACATGGGTGCGCGGGGAGAATACCACGACAGGCGACGGCGGCACACTTAAGCCACTGACCCCGCATGCACGGCACAATCTACGAAATCATCAGTTGCGTCTATGTCGCGACTTGTCTACTCTTCTGAGCAACAGCATTCCCAGCAATAAAAATTTTGCGGAGGCTACATGAAGCGCCTGCTGCCCCTTATCTTTGTGTTCGCATTTTGCTGTGCCGCCATTGCCCAGACTACAGACACCACAACCTCCTCGCAGACTGCTACTCCCGCACAGACTATGCAAACTCCAACTCCGCCCTCTGCGCCCGCAGCGCAGCCGGAGCAGCGGCTGTTCTTTCCGAAGAACTGGTACTGGGGTTGGGCGCAGTTCGATATCACGCCGCCGCACAACGAAACCGATCCCAACTTGTGCGCGGAGAATGCCGGCCAATATGGCGGCGTCAACTCCAAGTGCAATGCGTTTGGCCGCTACATGCTGTCGGGGACGATCGAGTTACGGCCCATTGGGCGAACCGAATTTCGCAGGATAATGTTATTTTTCGATCCCGACTTCCTGTTTGGCAAGAACGTTCCGCAGACGCTCTACACCTGGTCATGGGACCCGATCGGGATGGAGTTCGCATACGGTGCGGGCATCGACCTGCCCAAGCGTTTCGAATTCCGTTTCACAGCGCATCCCAAGATCGCGCGTTTTGGTGCGCGCGATCAGTTCCTCGGACCAGCCTATCTGGGACCAAACGGCCCCTGGGGACAGTACAACGCCATTGGAGTTCGCAAGTATTTCGGAAGCCGGCCGAAGGACGCCGAGTAGAGGTCGGCTGGCATTTCAGCGGTGCGCCATCGAAAACTGATTGCAGTCCAACCAGCGTAGCGCGGTCTTACTTTTTCGGTCTGGGATAACGCGCGATCACAACCGTCCCAATGCCGCCGCGCGGCCGGAATTCGCCCTTCACTTCGGCCCATTTCGGTCGAGTGGCGCGCACCACGTCTTCCAGCACACGGTTGACAATGTTCTCCTGGAAGATCCCGATATTGCGATAGCACGTCAGATACTCTTTCAGCGACTTCAACTCCAGGCAATCTTTGTTGGGCATGTAGCGGATCCACAAGGTGCCGAAGTCGGGCAGCGCAGTCTTGGGGCAGACGGAGGTGAATTCGGGGATGTCGATCAGGATTTCGTAGTTGGGAAACTGATTGGGCCAGGTCTCGATTTCCGGAAACCTGGCATCCAGACCGGACTCGGCATGCTCGGGTGTGTAGCGCGCGCTTTTGGCCATGCTTTTATTGTAGCGGCAGCAGGCATTCGCAGGCTCACCTGAGACGGGCGAGAACGCTGCCGCCGCGAATGTCGGGGCAAGCCAGCAGAGTTCTACGTCGAAGGAAGAACTGTGGGCTTGTCGCTCACCGGCTGTGCGTCGGCAGTGGTGGAGAGGTCGGCTTCAACGGTGACGGCTGCTTGAGCTGCCGCAATCCATTCCCGCGCTCTTGCATGATCTTCGAGTTCAGTTCGGCCCCAAGCAGAATCAAAAACCCGGACCAGTACAACCATGTCAGCAGGGCAACGCCGCCTCCCAGCACCCCATAGGTTTTGTTCAGATTAGCGAACCTGTGGAAGTACAGCGCCAGGGCGTCGGAGAAGAGGATCCAGCCGATCACGGCCAGCACTGCACCGGGCAGGCAGGAGGCGAAGCGCTGTTTCAGATTTGGGGCCAGACCATAGAGCAGCACAACCGCCATCACCATAAAACCCACTCCCAGGACGTAGCGCAATGCCGGCCACAACAGCGCGAGCGCATGCGGCAGGCCAAGGTGGCCGGCCAGAAATTCCCCGAAGCGTGGGCTGACAACGAGGAACACGAACGCCAGCGTCACCAGCGTTCCGCTGACAAACAGGAGCTCGACCGCCAGCAACCGTGTCTTCCAGATTGGCCGGGTTTCGGGAACGTCGTAGGCGACGTTGAGGGCTTCGATAATCTCGGCGAATCCGCTGGAGCAGGTCCATAGCGTGCCGATTAGGCCAAAAGAAAGCAAAGCTCCGCGACTGGGTGTAATGACATCGGCTGCGATCCGCCGAATGAGGCCAAGGCTCTCCGGCGGAGCGACGCTTGCCAGGGTGCTGACGATAGTATCGAACAGGTCCGGGATGGGAAGATACGCCACAATGGCCGCCAGCGTGATCAGCGCTGGAAAAAATGCCATCACAAAGTAGTAGGATAGGGCCGCGGCAAACGATACGATGTGATTTGTGTTGACGTCCTGCACCACGCCGGTAACGATTCGCTTGATTTGCCCTAGTGACATTTCACGTCCCGCGGATCGTCTGGACAGTACCTGCTACGCGGATGGGCAGGCTGCGGCAGGGGCTGAATCGCCGAAGTGAGATTGCGTCTTCTCGCGAACTGGGACATCAGATGTTCAGCAGCCGGCAGTTGCTGCCGGAGGGAGCCTAAGCGGGGCTGCCCTATGCAACATGACATCATCGCAATCAACCGGAAGTCGTTGTCCTGCATTATACTTATAGTTTCGGACAAAAATGGCAGCCGCATCTGAAAACGGCCACCGTCATACAAACGGAAAACGAACCTGGCTCATCATCATTGCCTTGATTATTGCAGTGGTGGTGCTGGCCGCCTTCCTTTCGTTTCATCGTTCGCCAGTGGCGATTCGGGTGGGCCACGCTGAGCGTGAAACCATCACGGCTAGTATCGCCACCAACGGCAAAATCGAGGCCCTGGACAATTTTCAGGCGTACGCCCCCATGCCAACAACGGTGAAGAAAATCTTTGTGCAACAGGGCATGTGGGTGAAGCCGGGCCAGATGCTTGTGCAATTGGACGATGCCGATGCCCGCTTGCAGGCGGCGCGCGCTGAAGCCCAATTGAAAGGCGCGGAGGCCGATTTGAACGCCGTGCAAGGTGGGGGCACGCGAGAAGAGATCTTGACCACGAAGAATGCCCTGGTGAAGGCGCAGGCTGATCGTCAGGCCGCTCAGCGCAACCTGGAGGCGATGCAACGACTCTTGCAGACCGGCGCGGCTTCTCAGGCAGAAGTAGATGCGGCCCAATCTCGGCTTCGGGTTGCCGACTCCGAGGTGCACCTGCTTCAGCAGAAGCTGAAGGGACGCTATTCGCAGCAGGAGATTGGACACGTGGAAGCGCAGCAGGCCGAAGCGCACGCCTCGTTGCAGGCGGCGCAGGAGGTGTTGAAGAACTCCAACATCGCGGCCCCGCGCAAAGCCATGGTGTACTCGCTGCCGGTACGCGAAGGCGCCTTCGTCAATACTGGCGACTTGCTGGTTCAGGTGGCCGACCTGCACAATGTTCGCGTGCGCGCGTTCGTCGACGAACCTGAGATCGGCAGGCTGCGGCAAGGCCAGACGGTGGAAGTTACCTGGGACGCGCTTCCTGGTCGAGTTTGGCAGGGTACTTTGGAGACCTTGCCCACGACCGTGGTTCAGCATGGGACGCGGATGGTTGGAGAAGTGACGTGCGTCATCGCCAATAATGACCTCAAGCTATTGCCGAATACGAACGTAAGCGTGGCCGTGGTTACAGAGCGCCAGCAGAATGCGATTACCATACCGCGCGAGGCCATCCACCAGGATGCTGGTGGGCAGTACGTGTTTCAGGTGGTGAACGGTGAGCTGAAGCGCAAGAATGTAACTACTTCCGTCTCGAATCTGACCCGGGTTGCGGTCACCGGCGGCCTCTCGGATAATGCGGTACTCGCGTTAGGGGCGCTTAATATGCAATCCTTGAAAGGCGGCATGGCTGTAAGGTCGGCTAATCCATGAAGTCTTATTTTCTGAAGTTATTCCTCATTGGGGGTTGGTTATGTGTTTTGGTGACGGCGAGTAGCGCCGATCCCGCAGCCAACCAGTTGCTGTCGTTAGGCCGCATGAATGATGCGGTCAGTGTCCTTAGCAGCCGCGCCGATGCCGAGTCGCTCAATCAACTTTCACGTGCCTACTTCGCCATGGAACAGTGGGACGAGGCGGTGCGCTACGGGGAACGCGCTGTCAGCCTCGATCCGAACAATGCAACCTATCACCTCTGGCTGGGGCGGGAGTACGGACGAAAAGCGGCAGAGGCCAATCCATTGACTGCGGCAGGACTCGCTCGCAAGGCCAGGAACGAATTTGAGCGCGCCGTCCAGCTCGATCCCGCCAGCGTGGCGGCGCGCCTCGATCTGGCCCAGTATTACACCGAGGCCCCGGCGATCATGGGCGGTGGACTGGATAAAGCCCGCCAGCAGGCGACGCAGATGCAGAAGTATGACGCGGCCAAGGCGCATTTGATCCTCGCGCGAGTCGCGGTGAAAGACAAGCAAGACGGCGAGGCTGAATCGCAGTTTCGCGCCGCCATCGCAGGCGCGAAGAATCCCGCCGATGTGTGGTTGCAGCTGGCCGCGTTTTACCGGCAGCGCGGACGCCTGGACGATATGCAGAGTGCGGTGCAATCGGCGGTGGCGCAGCCTGGCAAGCCTGCCGACTCCTATTTCGATGCCGCCAGGGAACTGTATCTGGGCAGTCGGAATCTCTCCGCGGCAAGGCAGTATCTGCAACAATACTTGTCATCGGGCGGGCTGGTTGAGTCGGCGCCGGCGTTTCGGGCCCACTACCTGATCGGTCAACTGAATGAGAAGTTGGGAAACAACGATGCAGCGGTCACCGAATATGAAGCTTCGATAGCGCTGGCTTCCGGGTTTGTCCCCGCCAGGAAAGCTCTTAGTCGCGTCCAGTGACGGCCTGCCTTCGCGTTGCCAGTGTAGAGCATGGGATGCACTCAAAACCCCGGCGTTCCAAGACGGAAGCGAATCCGGTTGCCAGCTACGCAAGGGTCGCGGCTCTAGCCTGCGCTTTGCTGTCCACGGCTGGAATAGCCCCCGCCGCCGATGCTCCACCGGCCCCAGTTTCCTTCCGTAGTGCCATCCAATTAGCTTTGCAGCACAGCGGCGTGATGGGCATTGCCGCCATCAACCAGTGGCGTGCGCAAGAGGTCTATAAGGAAGCCCGCGCCAACTATATTCCACAAGTCACCATTGGCTCGGGCCTGGGTTATTCCTACGGATTCCCTCTTACCTTGGAAGGCTCCGCCCCATCGGTAGTGAATTTCAACTCGGTCCAATCGCTATTCAATCTTTCGCTGAAGGAGTACATCAAGGCGGCCAAAATCGATTGGAAGGCGACATCGCTGGATACCCAGGACAAGCGTGACGCGGTGATTCTCGACACCGCACTGACCTACGCGCAGTTGGACCAGCTCACGGCAAAAACCAAGGCGCTGAGCGGAGCGCAGGCCGCAGCGGAGAAAGCGCAGTACGTCAGCGAACAGCGCCTGAAGGAAGGTGTAGACAGCAAGCTCGAGGTCACCAGGAGCCAGCTGCTGACCGCCCGCATTCGATTACGGATCGCCGAAGCTCAGGGACAGACCGACGTGTTGCGCGAGCATTTGGCAAATCTGCTGGGAGTGCCCGCGGATTCCATTGCTACGGAGCCTGGCTCCATTCCTGCGATCCCATTGATCTCGCAGGATGACGATTTGCCGGCGCGCGCCGTCGCCAACAGCTTGCCGGTTAAGCTGGCGGAGCAGAAAGTGGCCTCCGCACAAGCCCGAGCTAACGGTGAGCACAAGGCGGTGTTCATGCCTACCGTCGACCTGGCTTCGCAATACGCCTACCTTGCCAAGTTCAACAATTACGATCTCTACTACCTGCACTACACCGCCAATAACTTTAGCGGAGGCCTGAATCTAAGGATTCCCATCTTCAACTCGGTGCAGAAAGCCCGGGCCCAGGAAGCTGAAGCCGATGCCATGACGGCCCGGAAGCAAGCGGATCTGACCAAGGAAAAAGTCAGGGAAGACACTTTGAAACTTCAGCGTTCCCTGCGTCAGCTTGCGGCGGCACGCGATGTTGCCAGGTTGGAATGGGAGGTCTCGCAAGGCGATTTCGAAGCAGTGAAGGGCCGGGCGCAGACCGGCGCAGCCAACACCCGCGATGAGCAGAACGCCGAACTCGACAGCGATGACAAGCACGCCGCCTATCTGGATGCCGAATTCGAGTTGAGCCGCGCCCAGCTGCAATTGCTTCGCCTTACCGGCGAACTGGAGAATTGGGCCGTTCCAACCCCGTAATTGACCATTCGCTGAGCATCAAGAAGCGCACCTAACTTTAAGGGTCTCAAGTAGTTCCGCGCGCCTCCAACAGATGGTACGATAGTTAGTAGACTTATGCCCTTAAAAACGCTATTCCTGAATCCTCCCTCGTTTGAGAACTACGACGGCGGCGCCAGTTCGCGCTGGCCAGCCACTCGTGAAATCGAGTCTTACTGGTATCCCGTATGGCTCGCCTATCCAGCAGGAATGCTGGAAGGGTCGCGTCTGCTCGATGCGTCGCCGCATAAGGTGGACGCCCAGCAGACGATCGAGATCGGCAAGGAGTTTGAATTTCTGGTGCTGTTCACCAGCACTCCTGGATTTCAAGGGGACATCAAGCTGGCTGCCGCCATGAAGGCGGCCAACCCGAAGCTGAAGATTTGCTTTGTCGGGCCACATGTCACCACCCTGCCGGAGCCTTCGCTGAAGGAAGGGACTGCAATTGACTTTATCGTGCGCCGTGAATTCGATTATGCGGCCGTTGAGTATGCCAATGGCAAGCCCCTGAGCGAAATTCTTGGTGTTTCTTATCGCGACGAAAAGGGTCAAGTCGTACATAATGCCGACCGTCCGGCCGTGTCTGATCTCGACGCGCTGCCCGATGTGGTGGACGTCTACAAGCGGGATCTGGATCCGCGCCGCTACAACGTTCCTTTCCTGCTCTATCCGTTTGTCGCGCTCTATACCACGCGAGGCTGCCCGGCACAGTGTACGTTCTGCCTGTGGCCGCAAACCCTCAGTGGACATCCGTGGCGCAAGCGGTCTTCGGACGCGGTTGCCAGTGAGATGGCGAAAGCCAAAGAATACTGGCCGTGGGTTAAGGAATTCTTCTTCGACGACGATACCTTCAACATCCAGAAGGCCCGCACTATCGAGCTGTGCGAGAAGTTGAAGCCGCTGGGCTTGACTTGGTCATGCACCTCGCGCGTTACCACCGACTACCAGACGCTGAAAGCCATGAAGGAAGCCGGTTGCAGATTGCTCATCGTTGGCTACGAGTCCGGCGACCAGCAGATCCTGAAGAATGTTAAGAAAGGTGCGACCGTCGAGCGCGCCCGCGAGTTTACTCGCGATTGCAAGAAGCTTGGGCTGTTGGTCCACGGCGACTTCATCCTTGGCCTGCCCGGCGAGACCAAAGAGAGCATTCGCAGAACCATCGACTTTGCCAAGGAACTGGACGTCGAAACCATCCAGGTTTCGCTGGCCCATGCTTACCCCGGGACGGAACTTTACGACTACGCCAAATCAAATGGCTTCATTCTGAATGAAGGCACGCAGATGGTCGATGAAATGGGCCATCAGGTGGCGATGATCGAATACCCCGGCATCTCGCGCGACTACATCATGGAAATGGTGCATCGTTTCTACGATGAGTACTATTTCCGTCCCAAAGCGATCTTCCGCATCGTGAAGCGAGCGGCCTTCAATTCCACCGACCGCAAACGCCTTTACACCGAGGCCAAGTCGTTTATGAAGCTGAGGGCCCAGCGGAACCGTGCGGTGAAAGATTCGCGCCACCAACAGAGCTCGGCCGCCACTCGCCCCCCGACCGCGGGAAGCGGCACGGGAGTCGAGTCCAAAACGCCCGAATCGGTCAGCGCGTAATCACCGAAGCCCAGCGTCGGGGCTCGTAGGCGCGGGATGCGGGGACCTTGGCGCGGTCACCAACGCGAACTGGCGCCACCTGCTCACCGTACCTTGGAACCCCTGGGTTGTTGGCGGAATCTGTCTGCTAGTTCTGTCTCTCGGCGGCCATCTCACTGCGCTCTCCTGGGCCGATCTCACCTGCGTTTTGCCGGCGACGGCAATCAGCTTTGTCTGGCGTTGTTGGCGAGCGTTTTCGTGTGCACGGGAATGTCGCTCCCGGGACATAGGCTGGGGATTGGTCTGATATGAGCTGTCGGCCGATGCGTGCAAAGCGACTGGCAACTAACTGCTCAGAATCGACATCTGCTTTAGTCCGGTGAGCGGCCAGGCTTAATCGCTGCCGTTCACTGGGCGCTACTGGCTCGCGGCTTGTAGCTCGCTGCCAAGGAACTCATGAAAAAGCTTGCTCTGGTATGTATTGCGGTTCTGCTGATGGCTGCCTGCTCGTCCGACAGACCGGCGGCATCGCAGCCCGCTGCCAATCCTGCTCCCAAACAATCCGAATATGAAACCGGGCGCGTCGCGTTTCAGAAGATGTATCTGTCGGCGCGGGGATGGGCCGGCGACGCCGCTCCCTTCCGCCTGCAATCGCGATTTACTCCCGATTCTCCCGTGATAGAGGGGAAGGCCGGCGTATGGCGGGCTTCCTTCGCCTCGCCGGCCAGGAAGATGATGAAGATGTTCGTCTGGTCAGGACTGACCGGACCGGACGCGCCGGAGCAGGGCGTCAGCTTCTCAGCCGAAGACAGTTGGAGCCCCACAAACACCTCGACTCAGGTCTTTAACCTTGGCTTCCTCATGATCGACAGTGACAAGGCCTACGAAGTCGCCGAGAAGAACGGCGGTCAGAGGCTCACTGCAAAGGATCCGAAACAGCCGGTGTTCTTTGTGTTGGATTGGGACGCATCGAAAAACCAGTTGGTATGGCACGTGATTTACGGCAGCAGCCAGGATGAAGCGAAATTGCGAATCGCCGTTAACGCCTCAACCGGCGAATTCCTGCGGATCGAAAAATAAGCCGCAGACTGCAGAGCGCCAATCTTTAATCGCAGTTGCCTGGCCTTACCTGCCCGCGGTTTTCGCGGGATTCCAGCCGGCCCACACCGGAATGCCTTTGTCGTCCCGCAAGGTGACGGTGTTGGTCCCCACAGTAATTTCGCGCGCCAGAATCTCTTCCTCAGAAGTGTTTGGCGCCTTCGCCCCAAACACCTCTACCTGATCGCCTTTGTTGAAGGAAGCATCGATCTCCTTCAGAAATGATGCCGGCGCTACATGTACCAGAACTGTGCCGGTATCGGTCTTCACCACTAAAGCGATTCCTGAGAAGGTCCCCGAAATCTCACGAACATCCTCAACAACACCTTTAATGCTGACTTGGTTTGCAACATCGTACTTGGGCCCGCTAGCCGCTACCTTCTGCGCCATGCCATTGGACATCGCCAATGACAGGACGACAATACTAAACAGAACCTTGTAGCTCATTGTCGGCACTCCTTCTGGCGATAGCGTTTTCCTGCCCCCGGCGCTTGCGCGCTCGAAGGTGGAAAACTGGCGCCTGACGCCGCGGCAGCCGAGACAACCTTTGCGAAGTAGCGTTGTTGGCGCCGTGTTGCGCCTGAACACCTGTCAAACCCACACTCAAACTTAACTCGTTGATGTCCGGAAGCGCAGTGAGGGGGCTCACAGCAGGGGGTGATCGTGCCAACCTTCCGGCATCCGTTGCAACGAATCCAGGGCCACAAAGTGGAAACAATGGTTTGCCATATAGCGCTTTCGTGTCATAATCAGGGCACGTTCATAGATACACCTGAGGAAGATTCGTCGTGCGCGCTTCGTTTGCTCCCAGGTTTCTGACTCGACTCCGGGTCGTTGGGCTGGAGTACGAGTGTGAAGATGTCCGGGTAGAGCATGTTCTGGCCATTTCGCGACTTCTCGTAGCACTAACGTCCCTGACGGCGTGGCTCCTCCACCTTGGAGGCGGCATCGTCCACTACGAGATGGGATTGATAGTGTTGCTGGGCTATGTCTTCGCCAGCCTGGTGCTTCTCGTTCGCTTGGAAATTGACGGCGAACCCAGCCGCGCCTTTGTTATTTCAGCGCAAGTGAACGATGTGGGCTGGCCCGCGCTGCTCTGCCTGCTTGCCGAGTTGCCGAATACGACTTTTTTCCTGCTTTTTCTTTTTGCTCTGATCGCCGCGGCATTTCGCTGGGGTTTTGTGGAAACAATGGCCACAGCTCTTATCAGCGCAATGTTGCTGCTCTTTCAGGCAATCGTGGTGACATACGGTCCATTGCCGCTTCGCGACCTGTTTTTTGCGCCGGTAGATCCCTGGCGCCTGCTTATGCGCTGTGTCTTCCTCGTGATGGCGGGTTCGTTGCTGGGATTGCTGGCCGAGACAGAGAAACAATTACGGGCTGAGATTGCTTTTACGAATTACCTTCTCTCCGTCACTCGCGTTGGCAGCCGCTTCGCAACCGTCCTACAGAACGTTCTTGTGGAGTTGGCACGGGTTTTTCAGGGAAACGTGGTTTATGAGGTAGCGGCCCAGAGTAGCAGTGGGCGAACCTACAGGTGGGAGATTCCATCCCCGGGAAATTCCTCGATTCGCGTTCGCGAAATCCCTCCGGCAGAAAAAACATTCGAGATGATGCCCGATTATCCCCACACATTCTTTATGTGCCGCACCGGTTCCAACGGGGCCTGTTCCATTACGGCTCTGGATGAGGAGGGTCGCCGGCTGCGGCTAGACCAGACCAAAGGCCTGGAAATGCCCATTCCTGAGGCGAATTCGCTTATCGTAGTCAGCCACGAGATGGGGCGCGACTGGGGTGGCCGCCTGGTTCTGCTCGATGCTCATCTGGGACGCCAAAGTGAACACGAGTTGCGGTTTGCACAGAATGTCATGCGCCAAGTGGCCCCGGCCCTGTATTCTGTGTACCTCTTCCGCGGTTTTCGTTCGCGGGCAGGTGCGACCGAGCGCGCCCGAGTGGCACGGGAGTTGCACGATACTACAATCCAGTCGCTAATTAGTATCGAAATGCAAGTCGACGTACTGCGCCGGCATAACGTCGATTGCGCGGTGTCGTTGGAACTGGGACGTATTCAAGAATTGCTGCGCAACGAGGTATTGAACCTGCGCGAGCTGATGCAGACCATGCGTCCCGTTGATATTGGACGCCATCAACTCCTTGACTTTATGGCCGAACTCGTGGAACGTTTCTCCAGAGACACCGGCATCGCAGTACGTTTTATATCGGAGCTGCAAGAGGTTACGGTTCCCGACTCCACCTGCCGCGAACTGGTAAGGGTTGTGCAGGAGGGCTTGGTCAACATCCGCAAGCACAGCGGCGCTCACTCGGCGCTGGTCCGCTTTAGTATGCAGGATGGCCTCTGGAAGCTGGTGGTTAGCGATGACGGGGATGGTTTCCCGTTTACGGGACGATTTACCCTGACGGAGTTGGACGGTCTGCGGCGCGGCCCCGCTATTATCAAGGAACGGGTGCGGGCGGTCGGAGGCGACATGGTGATTGAATCGACTCCCGGGCACGGTTCTAGGCTGGAAATTACTATTCCGCAGAAAGGACATGAGTCATATGGATAAGAAGGAGCCGTCAGTGCGCATTGTCATGGCCGACGACCATACGATTTTCCGGGATGGGCTTCGCCGTTTGCTGGAAGCTGAACCCGAATTGGAGGTAGTGGGCGAAGCGGCCGACGGCGCCGAAGCGGCCAGCCAGACGCGGGAACTAAAACCCGACATCCTTCTCCTCGACCTGGCGATGCCGCGCGTTCCCGGCATGGACGCGTTACGCGATCTGTCAGCCAATAGCGACGGCTTGCCCACCAAGATTATTGTGCTTACCGCGGCCGTCGAGCGACTCGAGATTGTCCAGGCACTCCAGTTGGGCGCGCGCGGTGTAGTCATGAAAGAGGCTGCCACGCAGTTGCTCATGAAAGCCATTCGCACGGTCATGCTCGGCCAGTATTGGATTGGTCGCGAGGCCGTGGGAGACATCGTGGAGTTCATGCGCACGAATCCCTCTGGCGAAAAGGCCCCGCGCAACTATGGCCTGACCAAACGCGAAATGGACATCCTTACCACCATCGTCGCCGGCCTGAGCAATAAGGAAATCGCGCGCCGGTTTTCGCTCAGCGAAGACACGGTAAAGCATCATCTGACAAATATTTTCGACAAGGTGGGTGTTGCCAGCCGCCTCGAACTGGCCTTGTTCGCGATCAATAATCGGCTGACCGAGCCGCCGGCTTAATCGGTTCCCCTTGTGTACGGTCCTCGCCCTTGCTTTCATTGCCGGCAAGCCGCCGTCTATTCTCCAGTGGATTTTCGGGGGGAAGTGCAACAACTCCACCGCGGCCAGGAATGGACACTCGCGCCCGTGCATAACTTCCAGATCATCAATACCCTCACGGTCACACCGCAAGGTCGGAATGATCGCAATTCCGGGCGCGCGCCAGTTTCCTGACAGGTGCCCTGTAGTTTCAGGCGCAGTTCAAATTTCCAGCGGGCGCTTTTTTGCATCTATCCCTACTACACAGCCGTTAGCGGCTGCGATATCCTCGCAAGGAATCGTTCATGCCAAAATTTACTGCGCTATTACGTACTCACAATGATGCTTTGCATCTGGGCCGGGCGCTGCAATCGCTGCGCCCCTGCGACGAGGTGCTGGTAATTGACAGCGGTTCCGAGGATGACACTGCAAAGGTTGCACGGGAATATGGGGCAAAGCTGAAGAACGCGATTCCAGGCGTTTCTCCCGGCGCCTATGTCATGGACGCTGAGCACGAGTGGATCTTTTGCGTTCGCCCCAACGAGTCGCTTTCCGACGACTTGGAAGCGGCATTGCTGGAGTGGAAGCAGCAGGATCCCGCCGAGAGTGTGGCTTGCTACAGCGTGCCCATCCGGGAGGAAAACGGCACCGGCTGGCAGCATCGCCCGCCCGAGGTGCGCTTGATTAATCGAAGCCGGATCAACTGGATTGGGGAGATGCCCGCGAGCCAGGATGACTGCTCTATGATTAGCGGCGATCTGTTGTGCTTCCACAACCCTTAGACAAGGACCTCCCCTGAACGCTTTGGATGGATTGCTGGAATGCGTGCTGTTTATAACCGGATTGGCATTCGGCAGCTTCCTGAATGTTTGCATCAGCCGCATTCCACGCGACCAGTCGATCGTTGCTCCCCCATCCCATTGCGAGGCCTGCGGCGCTCCCATTCGCTGGTACGATAACGTTCCTCTCTTTAGTTGGCTCGCGCTGCGCGGCCGTTGCCGCCATTGCGGGTCCCGCATCTCAATCCGCCATCTGACTGTTGAGCTTCTGACTCCTCTGCTGTTCACGGCTTGTTACCTGTCGTTCGGTTGGACATTGCTGACCCTGAAGTTCTGCGTCTTTGGATTCTTGCTCATCGGACTGATCTTCATGGACGCGGAGACTGGTCTGCTGCCACGGGAGTTTACTTATACAGGTATCGTCCTGGGCCTGGTTTTCTCGTGGATCGTCCCGACCGACTACGCGGCGACTGCGCTCTTGCTCCGTGGGTTTGGTGGCGTCGTTCCGAATGTCCGTTGGCTGGCGCTCTGTGATTCTGCGCTCGGCAGTCTGGCCGGTGCGGGCTTCTTTTATCTGGCGTGGGCCTTTTACTATCTCGCCCGCAAGAAACATGGTCTCGGATTTGGCGACATAGCTCTGATGGGTATGTCAGGCGCGTTCCTCGGATTAAAGCTTATTCTGTTCGTCATTTTTTGCTCTCCGCTGCTGGCAGTTGTTTATGTGTGCATTTTGTTAGCGCGGGAAGCATTCGTATCGAAAGCGAAGCCTGAAACACAGGTACAAGATGACGGACCGTTCCTCAGTCGCCAGGTCCCGTTTGGAGTTTTTCTCGGCGTTTGCTCCCTGGCCGCCGTATTCCTTGGTCAAACCGTCTGGGATTGGTACTTGCGAAGGATCTAATGCGAGAACTCCCTGTCCCGCGGACGAGAACTCCCGAGTCGCTTTTGTTTTGCCAGTTGCCTCAAATGATGCTTGGCGTGGGTACGGTGGAACTGGCGCCACTCTTTGGCGCTAAGCGGTCCAAGGACAGGATGATCGAGCAGTTTGACGCTGCTGCCAAACCGCCGCTCCGCATCGGCGAGGGTGGCATCCACCGCCACCAGGGCATCGTAGAATCGCCTCAAGGAATCGTCTTCGAACTCGTCTTTCGGGACGGCCTGTTTGGGAGCGGTACGTCCCGACGGCATCAAACCCAGCTTCGCCACCCAAAAGGTTCGCAATCGATCCGGCAACGTCGGCTTGCTCCCAAGTGGCCTTCCGGTTTGCATCACATTGAGAATGCCCTTGCTGGTGACGGTGAAGCTCAGGCGCAGATGTTCTAGAATCTGGGCAGACGTCCACTTGCCCGGCAGGGCGCGTTGCCAGTCGGACTCAGACCAGCCAAGCGTCAGCCTCTCCACTTCGCAGCGGATATGCTCTAGCTCAGGAGACAACGTTCACTCCGTGGCCCGGCGGTGAAACAGCCGCAAGTCGCTCGCACCAATATGAACCCAAAAGCAAACTTCTTCAATCCCTTCTTTTCACGGCAAGCGGCATCGCTCCGAGCGGCACATTAGTGACAACCCCATGGTTCTTTGCAAAGACCGTGCAATTCCATCTGCAAAATTGGATTTTGCCCCCTAGCGTGTCAATCGTTTGCCACTGAAGCCGGAATAATGTGGTTGCCGGAATTACGAGACTAACGGGAGTGGCTCTCGGACGCAAATAGCGAATAGGCTACCCGGGTCGTGATGCCCGTGCACGCCTGGCTGACGCCGCGCGAATGGGGCCCGTTCCGGTAGGCGGTTTGCGGTTGCCGTCGAGCAACTGCTTCAACACTGCTGCATTGTTGTGCTCTTCATCTTTCGCCGCATAAAGCAGCGTCAGACGGCGGTTCCGCTTTGCGATCTCGTAGAGTTGTTGCAGCGCCTGATTTGCCGTCTCCGACGCAAGCTCCGTAAAGTACTTCTCGCGAAACTTGTTCCACTGCTGAGGATGCGCGTGAATCCACTTGCGCAGCTCGTTAGAAGGCGCCACATCTCTGAGCCAGGTATCGAGAGCGGCGACCTCCTTCGTCAATCCCCGCGGCCATAGCCGGTCAACCAACACCCGAGCGCCATCCTGCGGGGAAGGCGCTTCGTATACGCGTTTGATGGCAACCACCATGCGAGGTGTATTCTAACTCCGATGGAGGCGCAGCACCGGTCTCCGCCAGATCAACATCCCAATACTCTGGATGGAACGTTTGAAGCCGAAGCCGGTACGGTTTGCCCTGTCAGTTACAATCTCATTACTTGCGATCGCGATCCTCAGCGCTTGCGACGCCGAACCCCGCAAGACCGATGCCGAACTGGGATTGAACCCGCAACAGGCCAGTGGGCGACGGGTGTACGACGCGCGCTGCGGCGATTGCCACTATGCCTACAGCAAACGCAACCTGCGTGGCCCCAGCCTGAATGGCCTTTTCAAGAAACAGTTTATGCAGAACGGAATGCCTGCCAATAACGAGCGGGTCGCCGATATCATCGTGCTGGGCCGGGCCAAGATGCCGGCCTTTCAAAACAAGCTCACCCAGCAGCAGTTCGACGATCTGATGGCGTACTTACATACGCTGTGAGGGCCGCGGTGCGTATTTCGCTGTTCAAGCGATTTGAAGAGGCGGGCGTACTCTAACCGGCGTTCGCAATATCGTGCTGGCCGGGATCTTCGACGCCGGCCGCAGCTTTGATCGCCTTCCAAAGCTCGCTATGCCCCATGCGGGCTTTAGCGGAAAACGGAATGACGCGATCGGGCGAAACCCCGAGCCTTTCGCTCAGCTTCTTCAGCGAGGTGCGCAACTGGTTGGCCGAGATGCGGTCCGCCTTGGTGGCGACCAGCAGGAATTTGCGATCCACGTGCCGCAGCCAGTCGAGCAGTTGAAGGTCGAGTTCCTGCGGAGGGATGGTCACGTCGACGAGCGCGACACAGAGCGCCAGCGATTCGCGCGTCTCCAAGTAGGGATTGATGAACTTGGCCCACTGGTCGGTGACTTCCTTGGGGACTCGCGCGTAGCCGTAGCCGGGCAGATCGGCGAAGATGAAGTCGGGCTGTGGCTTGCCGGGGCGGCGCACCTGAAAGAAGTTGATGGTCTGGGTACGGCCGGGGGTGTTGCTGGTCTTGGCGACTTTGCCGCCGACCAGCGAATTAATCAGACTCGACTTGCCGACGTTGGAGCGGCCTACGAAGGCGATCTCAGGCGCGCTCGGGGGAGGGAATTGTCCCGGGTCGGCTGCTGACGTTACGAAGCGCGTGAGGACCTTCATATCTTACTATCGCCGGAGCAAACGGAAAGTGCAAGCGAAACCGCGCAGGTAGGAGCACTGCTTCCAACGGGTGCCTTGCCGCCACGTTTGAATCCCCGGTTTGGCCGCTGAGGAAATACGAAGGGCCCGCCGCAGCGGACCCTTCACGCCTTACCTTGTTGCCAGCTTACTGATGCGCCGCCGGAACTTGCTCCGCGGCAGGGGGCAATGCCGGGATGGTTGGCGTCTCCTCATCCGTTACCTCGGGGAGGGGACGTTCCAGAGCATAAGCCAGCACTTCATCCATGGTATTCACGAAGCGTAATTGCATTACGTTGCGCAGATTTTCGGGGACATCGGGCAGGTCCTTCTGATTGTCCGCCGGAAGGATCACTTCGAGGATGCCCGCCCGGTGCGCCGCCAGCAGCTTCTCTTTCAGCCCGCCGATGGGCAGCACTTTGCCGCGCAGTGTAATCTCGCCGGTCATGGCGATGTCGCGGCGGACCGGAATCCGGCTGAGCGCGCTGGCGATGGCTGTCGCCATGGTGATGCCGGCCGACGGACCATCCTTGGGGATGGCGCCCTCGGGTACGTGTACGTGGATATCGATGCTGCGATAGAAGTCGCGCTGTAGGCCAAGCTTCTTCCACCGCGAACGCACGAACGTCATGGCCGCATGCGCGGATTCCTGCATGACATCGCCGAGTTTCCCGGTGAGGATGGGCTTGCCGCCTTTGCCCTCAAGTACCGAAACCTCGGTAGTGAGGATCGAGCCGCCGACTTCCGTCCATGCCAGGCCCGTGACCAAGCCGACCTCGCTGCGCTCGTGGATCTCGCTGTCGCGGAACTTCATCACGCCCAGGTAGTCGTTGACATTCTCGGCAGTGAGGGTCACGGCATACTTGTTGCCTTCTTTCACCACCTTGCGCGCAACCTTGCGGCAGATGTTGCCAATCTCGCGCTCCAGGTTGCGGACGCCGGCCTCGCGCGTGTAGCTGCGAATGATGGTGGTGAGCGCTTCGTCGGTGAAAACGATGTTCGCTTCCGTCAGACCTGTCTGCTGGCGTTGCTTGCGGACCAGATACTGCTTGGCGATCTCAACTTTTTCCGGCTCCGTGTAGCCGTGCAGCCGGAGCACCTCCATGCGGTCCTGCAAGGCCGCCGGAATAGTGTGCAGCACATTCGCGGTGGCGATAAAGAACACCTGCGAGAGATCGTATTCTACGTCGAGATAATGATCGACGAACATGAAGTTCTGCTCGGGATCGAGTACTTCCAGCAGCGCCGCCGACGGATCGCCGCGGAAGTCCATCGACATCTTGTCGACTTCGTCCAGCATGAAGACCGGGTTCTTGGTGCCCGCCTTCTTCATCATCTGAATGATCTGGCCGGGCAGGGCCCCGATGTAAGTGCGGCGATGGCCGCGAACCTCGGCTTCGTCCCGCACGCCGCCCAGCGACATGCGAACGAACTTGCGTCCCGTAGCCTTGGCGATGCTCATGCCGAGCGACGTCTTGCCCACTCCCGGAGGTCCGACGAAGCAGAGAATAGAGCCCTTGGGATTCTTCACGAGTTGCCGTACCGCCAGGAACTCGAGGATGCGTTCCTTGATCTTCTCCAGCCCATAATGATCTTCGTTGAGCGTTTTCTCGGCGACGTCGATGTTGCGAATTTCCTTGGAACGCTTCTTCCACGGCACGGCCAGGAGCCAATCCAGATAATTGCGGGAGACGGTTGATTCGGCCGACATGGGCGGCATGGCTTCCAGCTTCTTCAGTTCCTGAAGCGCCTTCTCGTGGACCTCGCGCGGCATGCCGGCGGCATCGACTTTCTTCTTCAGTTCGTCGAACTCGCTCTTCTCGCCGCGGCCCAGTTCCTTCTGGATGGCCTTGATCTTCTCGTTGAGGTAGTACTCTTTCTGGGCGCGCTCCATCTGCCGCTTTACGCGCGACTGGATGGTGCGGTCCATATTCAGCTTTTCGATTTCGACGTCGAGCACGTCGCCGATGCGATTCAGTCGCTCCGCCGGATCGAAGATTTCCAGCAGTTCCTGTTTTTCCTCGATCGACAGTTGCAGGTTGGCCGCGATCGTGTCAGTGAGTTTCGCCGGATCGTCGTTGCGGACGGCGGCGATCATGGTCTCGTAGTTCAGCGACTGGCACAGTTTCACATACTGCTCGAAGAGGCCGGTGACGCGCTGCATGGCGGTCTCGACCTGCGGCCCGGGTTCCGCGGAGTACTTCGCGGTGCGCACGGTGGCTTCAAAGTAGCCGTCAGTGTCCACCACTTGCAGGATCTTGCCGCGTTCCAGGCCTTCCACCAGGACTTTGATGTTGCCGTCAGGCAGCTTCAGGCTCTGCACGATGTTGACGATGGTGCCGACCTGGTAAATCTCGTTGGGTTTGGGCTCGTCGATGGAGGCATCGTGCTGGGTCGCGAGAAAAATCTTCTTATCGCCGGCCAGGGCCTCTTCCAGGGCACGCACGCTGGACTCCCGTCCCACTACGAACGGCGTCATCATGTACGGAAAAATGACGACGTCACGGATTGGCATCATGGGGAGTTTTTTGGTTTCGAATTTCTCGCGCTGCGTCACTAATGGCCGCCTTATCGTTTGTCAGAGCGCAGTAGCCGCTCCGGGAAAAATTGCTGTGAACCGCCTCTTTCGCGCCAGTTACTCCTGGCGGAAGCCCACTTGTTCAGGCTTAAGAATATCACGCGAGAGAAGCCAGCAGAAGCGTGAAACCGTCGCCGGGGAGTACGACAACCGCACAAATCACGGGAATCCGATAGCGCAATCGGATTGGATACCGCTGCAATGGCGCAATCATCCTGAATTGTGAGAAGCTATCAGTAGCGCCAAGGCGTCAGCAAAGGCCCCAGCGCCGGTGAGCGCGGCAAATGTTGATTTCGCTTCCGCTCGACGACGGCAGTCGGCGACGATGGCAGCGAGCGCAACTTAAGGTGAGGACTGGGTGTTCGATCTCGATTTTGCTCCTCCGGAAGAACTGAACCGCTCCCTCTGGCGTTCCTTGCTGATTAACCTGGCAGATCGCTTCGCTCCGGAGCGCCTTCCGCCGCTTCAGCTGACGTCCAAGCCGGTTGACGTCGGCCTTTTGCCGGGCGAACTCCTGGAGTTGCCCTGGTATCGCACGGTCTTTACTAACCTGGCCGACGTGATCTCGCCGGAGACGCTGCCGCCGCTGGAATTGGAATCGCGCCCCGTCGATGTCGGTGAGTTGCTGGGCGACGAACTGAGTCACGGCTGGTGGAACTCTCTTTTGCAAAACCTTCGCGACCGCATCGCGCCTGACCGGCTTCCTCCGTTGCCGCTGAGTTCCCAACCAGTGGCGGCATTCGGAGCTGAATCGAGCCTGCAGATCCTTGACTGGTCAACTTTGATTGCCGGGCCGAAGGTGTTTCGCGCCGACTTGCCCCAAGCTCGAACGCCCAGCGTTCCCTTCGAAGACGCTGGGCCAGTTGAGCTTCCCGACGCCACGCCAGCCGATCCAGCGCTGCTGATCGCGCGAGTGCAGTTGATGCGCGATATTGGGCGGACCCGTTTCCGCCGCAAGATATGGATTTCGCTCGCCGCAGCCGAAGCCATTTTTCTGCTGGTGATGGTGTTTAAGTTCCAATAGGATAGGTTGGCTGGTCCGCGTTCCGAAAGGCCATTCAGGTCCGGCGCATCGCAGCGGTAACAAGGTGAACATTTGTGGGCATCAACACCAGCACGCGGTTAATCGGGAATGTCGTCATTGTCGACACGATTGGCGAGCTTCGGTTGGGTGAAGGCACTCACGTGCTTCGCGAGGTTGTGATGGGGCTTGTCGAACAGGATTATAGGAACATCCTGTTGAACTTGCGCGATGTCCGGCACATTGATAGCGCCGGCGTCGGCGAGTTGATGAGCTGCTATACCTCGGTGCGGAATCGCGGTGGTCAGCTCAAGCTGATGAACCTCAGCAAGAATGTCCACAGTCTGCTCCAGATTACCAAGCTGTATACAATATTCGAGGTGGAAGACGACGAGTCCACCGCGGTGGCCTCTTTTCACTGATGTCTGCGGACGCTACTGCTTTCCAATAACACCCCGTCCGAGGGTGCAGTATCTGAATGTATAGGTTCTTATCTCTAAGGTTTGCGAGGCGATATGAAAGGCGATCCTAAAGTTATTGCGTTTCTCAATCAAGTGTTGAAGGCAGAGTTGACTGCGGTCAATCAATACTTCCTTCATGCCGAAATGTGCGAGAACTGGGGCTATGAACGCCTGGGGAAGCTCATCAAGAAAGAATCGATTGAGGAGATGGTGCACGCTGAAAAATGCATCGAGCGCATTCTGTATCTCGACGGCACTCCCAACATGACCGACTACTTCAAGATCAACATTGGCGCGACTGTGGAGGAGCAGTTTAAGAACGACCTTCAAGTGGAATATGACGCGGTCAAGCGCCTGAATGAAGGCATCAAACTGTGCGTCGCCCAGGGCGACAACGCCTCGCGCGAACTGGCCGAGAAGATTCTCGTGGACGAAGAGCACCACATCGACTGGCTGGAAGCGCAACTGCACGCGATTGGCGAGATGGGAATCGCGAATTATCTGGCCCAGCAGTTGAAAGAAGAAGACTAAAAGCCGGCTGTCAGATGTAGGAAGAAAGCCTCAAGGTCTGGGTGGCGAGCGCAAGGCCCGCCATCCGGATCCGTAATAGCTGGGCCGAAGAGTAACGCTTCGTGTTTCCATGGCGACCGATTCCCCGTCGGTGAGATGTTCTCTGCACTACAATTGTGAAATTTCAGTTAAAGAACTGATTCACTGTTGACCCGCCGTTCCGTGTTGCAATAGCATCCACAACATCAATGGACACTACAAAGCTGGACGAGCTACGCGCTAATTACAAGTCCGCCACGGACCAGTGGGTGACTGCCATTCGAGCTGAGGAGGCTCTAGCTACCCCCGATCACTCCATGGTGGCGATGGAGCATTGGGATACGGCTGACTTTGTCGTCCAAGATGCACAAAAGAAAGCAGCTTCCGCGCGCGACCTTTATAAAAATGAGCTCAGGAAGATTGACTACGGTTTCTAATCGCCGAGTTTAATGGTGGTGATGCCAGTCAGCTCGATAATTCCTCCGCGTGCGACCCGTTAAGTGATTTGCAACGACGATATTCATCATGCATTCACATCGAATTCAACTCCCATTTATCGTGCGCGTGATCTGGGCGCAAGGTCTTCAAAACACCTACATATCTAAAACGAATGGAAAGAAGGGGATATAGCATGGCGACAGCGTCGGCTCCTTTATCACCGCCGTCATCGGCTGCGGCAACCCACGGAGTTCATGCCAAGCTCAACAAGTCTCCCGGGAAACTGGGGATGGCAATCTTCGGAGTCGTGATCGCGGTCGGCGTCGTCTACGCCGCGGGCCATTTGATCTCCGATCTCCGCGATGTCCAAAGCCCCTCAATCTTCCCGTTTGTCCTGCTTGGGGTTGCGCTGCTGGTGGCGCTGGGATTTGAGTTTGTGAACGGCTTTCACGATACCGCCAACGCGGTAGCGACCGTCATCTATACCCATTCAATGGATCCGCATATCGCGGTCGCCTGGTCGGGATTCTGGAACTTCTTAGGCGTCGTGTTATCGACTGGTGCGGTCGCCTTCGGCATTATCTCCCTGCTGCCGGTGGAACTTATCTTGCAGGTCGGCAAAGGGGCCGGCTTTGCAATGGTGTTCGCACTGTTGACCGCTGCCATCATCTGGAACCTGGGCACATGGTGGTTTGGCCTGCCGTCCTCCAGTTCCCACACGCTGATCGGTTCAATCATCGGCGTCGGCATTGCCAACCAGTTGATGCAGGCGCGCACGGCGACCAGCGGCGTGGATTGGGGACAAGCCGCAAACGTGGGCAGGTCGCTGGTTCTGTCTCCCATTGTCGGCTTCGCGTTGGCCGCAAGTTTGCTGACCTTGTCCAAGGTTTTCATCAAGGACAAGCGCTTGTACGAAGCTCCCAAAGGGACCGAGCCGCCTCCCTTTTGGATCCGCTGTCTCCTCATCCTTACCTGTACGGGAGTTAGTTTTGCGCACGGTTCTAACGACGGCCAAAAGGGCATGGGGCTGATCATGCTCATCCTGATTGGTACCGTTCCCACGGCTTACGCGCTGAATCATGCTTTCACCGCGCAGCAGTCGGTGGATTTTGTAGCCGTCTCCCAGCAGGCGTCACGTGTCCTCGATCCCTACGTCTCGCCCGACGCCGTCGTGGCCGACCCGCGCGACGAGGTTTCTGACTACGTGCGGACGAAGAATTTCACCCCCAACACGATGCTGGGGTTGCGCGAACTGATAAACGACATTTCCAATGAGGTGGTGCTCTACCACGAACTTGCGAATATACCGAGTGATCGGGTCCGTAACTTCCGCAATGATATGTATCTGGTGAGCGAGGCGCTACGCATCATGAAGAAGTCGGGCAAGCCTCAATTCACGGCGCAGGACTGGACCGTCCTTACCAACTATAAGAAATACACCGACAATGCCACCAAGTTCATTCCCACATGGGTGAAGGTTGCGGTCGCCTTAGCATTGGGCATGGGAACCATGGTGGGTTGGAAACGAATCGTTATCACGGTGGGCGAAAAGATCGGCAAGGACCACCTTACCTACGGTCAGGGAGCGGCGGCGGAAATCACTGCCATGGTGACCATAGGTGCTGCCGATTACTACGGACTGCCCGTCAGTACCACGCACGTGTTGTCGTCCGGAGTTGCGGGCACCATGGCCGCAAATCACTCGGGCTTGCAGTGGGGAACCCTGCGCAATCTGCTGATGGCCTGGGTGCTCACATTGCCGGTTTCGATTGGCTTGGCGGCATCCTTGTTTTGGGCTTTCAGCAAGCTGAGCAAATAGCAGGTTCGGGAATTCGGCGGTCATGCTGGAGCGTTATACACGCTCAGGAACCACGTGGAATGAGAGCGTGGATCCCGTGACCCGGCTTTTTCCGTAATAGAAAAACAAGGCCAGCCAGAAAATCTCCAGCAGCAGAATAATAGGGACTGAAAATACCTGGGGGAATGCCAGCGCAAGGTGGGCTTCAAGCCCCGCCGGTTGGGGTAACAGTCCCAGAAGAACGCTGAGATATACGATTGAGAAAATTGCCATGAGCTGGTAGGCGGAGATACGCGTGCTGCCGCGATGGTCGGCCCGCAGAGTTTCCGAGCACGCGCGCCATCCCCAGCTTGCAACCAGCGGAACCAGGGCTGCCAGACGCCATTGCTGGCATAGAAACAGTACTACCCCGGCCACTCCTGCAACTCCATATATGGTCGACGTGATCGCCTGTACCGGGATCAGCGGCTGGCCAGCCAATCCCGAGGCGTAAGCGGCTTTCTTGGTTGGCCCTTGCAGTACCAGATAGTGACTGTGAAAGAGTCGCGCGATCGCCGGACTGGCTTCGCTCAATGGCATGCCGTAGCAGCAGCCGAAGCTTAGGCATGCCAGCCTGCCGACGGACTCTCCTAGCACATACGCAATTGCGCCAGCCGCGAGTATGGGAAGGACAGAAATCTCGCGATGCAACAGGCTCGCCGCCACTGGCCGTAAGGCCAGCAGAAGCAGCGGAAAAATGAGGGTGGTCACAAAGGCCGCCCCGGCCACGGTAAAGGTATTGCGTTTGCGTTCCACGATGGCAGCCACAATGCGCGATGCCGGAACGCTGACCAGCACGATCAGCAGCGCCAATCCCGTGCCTGCGGCAGCGGGAATTCCGAGCGAAGCCAGCAACAGTAACATGATGGCGAAACCAAATGTGGTGCCTGTGGCGCTGAAGAAGCCATAGAAGGTGAGGTTCAGCCCCCGCCACGAACCATCGGCCGACTTGGCGACAGGCACCGCTGCGAGCATCTGCCAGCGCTCCGCGGGCAGCGTCCGAACACCCCAAGCCAGAAGCGCGAATAACCCTGACGTCAGGGCCATCACGAAGGCTATGTCCAGCATTGTTCCTCCTCTGCCGGGGTGGCCAATAACGACCGAACCGCAACGTCGGTTTCGGTGATGGGCTCTCCCAGGGTCAGCGCGAAACGATTTTGCACGCCACTGCGACGCTGATTCTCCAGCAGGTCTTTAGCGAAGCGAATACGCCCCGCCTCGAACAGCAGGACCACGGTGCTGCTGCCCGGCCGGAACAGCGCTTTTGGAGCGCCTGCCTTCAAGAACATCCCCCGTTCCACCGTTCGCGGGCTGTCGTAACGGTGCTCACTGTAGCGCTGCTCGATTTGTCCCACCATCAGAGCCACTACCTCGATCATGGCCACGCGTCCCACTCTCGATCCGTTCGGGCAGTTGGTATCCAGGATGCTGACCACACGGCGGTTCTTGGAAAATGGCGTGAGTAGTTGCACCGCAGCGTTGGGGTTGCACGAGTAGTAGCGGCCCCCGACGGAGTAGATATCCAGCACGCGCCCCGAAACCGGGCTGTGGGTATAGTGATATTTCTCCGGAGTCAGGCGAAACACGGCATAATCGCCGCTCTTAAACGCCCTATGCCACGCGGAATCCTCACCCAGCAACTCCGGGAAGGAGAAAAACTTTTGCTTGAGATACAGCCCCGAGGTCTCCTTCATTGAGCCAATCAACGCCCTGGCATCGGCCGGGCACAGCACCGCACGGTAAGTCTGGGGCATGGGCCGGCAGCTCCAGTAGCGAATCTGACGCTCGAAGATTTTGCGCGCAGTATCGTAATCTGAAACGTTTCCGACAAACTCCGACACGGGTATGCCCGATTGCCGCAGGAAGCGCAGCATGCCGGTCGCACGAGAAGATACCAGGTTGTCGTAATTGAGATAGCCGAGGACCCGCGACACATAGCGGCTAGACGCCATTCGCGACAGGAAGGGAGCTTTTTCCAGCGCCGGCGAATACAGGGCACTGACCAGGGAATCGGCGAGCAATTGTTCTTGCACGACGTGGCCCGTCGCGCGCTCAATGTACTGATGTTCCATGAAATTCCTTATGCAGCCTGCGCGGACCGGGAGCGGTCCCGCTCCGTCAACACCAACATCAGGTTCAAAAGTGTGGCAATCTCCTGCAGGGAGAGATCGTCGGTCAACATCCGCTCCTCAGCGTTCTGAAGAAATCGTGACAAGTCCTGGACACGCACGCCATGACGGATTCGTATTTTTGTCTCGTCACAGGCGACTCGTTCCAGATGTGCCACGTCTTCGCGCAAATGGGCGACAGCCTCGCCCAGGTGTGGGCGCCGCAGTCCGTCGCGATAAAAGTCTTCGGCCGCGCGATTAAATTCGCGGGCCTCCAGCTTCATTGCGTTCTTCGCAGAATCGCCGACGATACTCTTCTCCAGACGCTTACTGGCGTGCCGCTCTTCGTCCTGACAACGCTCTGCCAGTTCAGCCAGCACTGGTTGCATGTTCATGGCCTCGGCGAGATCAGAACCGGTTTGCTGTAGGAACGCCAGCAAGGCGCGGCGGTAGTCGGCGATAGCGATCCGGATGTATCCAGGGTGTCGAAAGCTGGGCCGCGTCTTCTTGCAGTTGAGAAGCACTGCTCGCAACAGCTCATTGCGAGAATCCCGGTGAACGTAGAACGCCGGCAAAGCCGCCGCCGAGAAGAAGAACGGCTGCCGCCGCTCGCTCTCTGACGTAGGATCGTCGGGAATCTGTTCGTGTCTTACCCCGCCTTCCAGCGCCAGTTTGTAGGCAAAAGCCAAAAGGAACTGTTGCAGGTTGGCTGCGGCCGCCATGTCCTGGTCATAGCTCGGAAACAAGCTGTAGTAGCGGGCTTCAAAGCCTGCATAACCGTCGCGTTGCCGCTCCCGCAAGCGCAACGGCATATAAAACGACATCCGCTGGTCCACAATCCCCAACTCATCCAGCTCTGACGACAACCGATCTATATTGCCGCCCGTGCCATCCAGTGCCGAGCAGTGCTCGCTCCCAAGCCATGCCACGGGATACGTCAGCAACCTCGCATCAGGAACGCAATCACCTTGCAGTCGAAACAGGGTGGCCGTGATGCCATCCAGCCACCGGGGACCGTAGGGCGTAACCGGGTGCCCACAAACCCTGAGGTTCGCTTTTTCCTTCCACTCGCGCCACAGCAGTCGCAGGTGGGTAAAGTCGAGTTCGTGAGGCAGAAAGGACAACAGCCGTTCGGGATGGAACTGCTTAAATCCAAACCGGTAGGGAGCGGCGGTGTAGGCGCCGACAAACAATGTCAAGAAGTGCTCGTAGATCTTGATAGCAAGATCTCCAAGCCTTTTCTCATCCGCGGGCAACAGCCCCTGCTCCGCGCGAAGGCGCCTGTCCAGCAGCCTGCTGCCGATGCTGATATGGATGCCGTTATTGGCCAGGCTCACGTTCGACAGGCTAGGCAGCACGATCAATTCGTTGGCGATGATGCCTGCCTCGCGCAGTTTGGCTACTGCATTCAACTGGCTGCGGCTGAGCACCTGATGGCAAAGGTGCATGTACTGACATTTTTCTTCGCCATCGCTCCATCCCGACAGGCATGGGCTCATGAAAAGTTCGCGGTAGAACGAATCGGAGATGCACGACGATAGCTCCTCCTGGTGCACGGACGGAACCGGGGCGTGATAGACCAGAGCCCGCTGTCCGCTTTCAACCAGGCCGAATCGGCGGTTGGCCCAGGAGATCAAAAGAGTGGTAAACAGGAAGCGGCGCGCCGCCTCACGCGCGATTTGCTCGCCTAAGGATCGCTCCTGCACCCCTGCCACAATATGAAAAGACGTTGTCTCCGGTGAAGTATTGTCATTCAGAAAGTGACGCATCAGGCGGGACGCCTCTGCCTGCATGGGCTGCGGCATGTGCGGCTGGGTGCCCACCAGATCGGCCAGCGACAGCTTCAGTGCGTAACTGATCGGTATTCGCAGCCACGGCTCGCCGTTCCGGGTGAAACGAAAACGCAGCGCATCCGAGCGTTCATCGCTGGAGCCATTCCTCGGTACCTGTAAATCGCTTTGTAAGACCTGAAGGGCGCGCTGGCTCAAACGCGACTCGGGAAAGCGAATCCAGCTGTTCTCCCATACTCCGCGTGTGTCGGTAAGGAAGGCTTCAAGTTCGGTCAGGGTGCGGCGCGGAGCCTCGCCACTGGCACTGCGGCGGGCGATGTTACGGAAGAAACGCGATTCGCTTACGCTCAGCGCCAAATCGCAATCGCTGGCGGCTCCGACTACTACCGCTTGCAGTTCGTCTTCGGTGCCGGCGGTAGCGTCGCCCATACCGAAGGGCAACTGATCGACCGGAAGGCCAGCCATATCCTGCAAATTGCGCGATTCGAGCCACGCCTCACTGCGGACCGTGGCCATCCAAAACCTCCGCGCAAGTCATGACCATCGTCGCCGACCTATGACACGATTGTGCTCCTGCACGTTAACAAATGAGTAAATGTCGCATAAATAGTGCATGAAATCTGGGCAGGTATCCAGGAAAGCAAATCTCAAGCCAGGGATGCGGTATTTATGGTTGGGAGGTTGATGCCGCTGAGAATATCGGTTTCACCAGGTAGGATGGTCCTGAGACCGTCGCTCGCCCCAAACTGCGCGCTGGGCATTGGACAGCGGTCAATAAGCGATGGTAAGCTTGCCGTCCGTCCGGTGGCTTGTTGAGGAGATGTTTCGCGCCGCGAAATTTCTTCCAGCCCCGAACGAGGATGGCAGCCGATGGCGTCTGATCCAACCACCTTGCCCGTAACGGCGGGCGCAACCCGAGGCATCGCACAACCAGTAGCCGCTCCTCTTGCTCGCACCGCAATCTTTCTCGTGGTGACAGTAAATCCCGGCCTCGAAAATCGCGCTGCCATCCGATCATTCTGTGGGGCCCTCGCCGCTCTATTGCGCGCAGTAGGATTTCGCGATCTTGAGGCCGGGCTCTCGTGCGTCCTGGGAGTGGGGTCCGAAGCATGGGATCGGCTCTTCGGGACGCCCCGACCGGCAGAGCTACATCCCTTTCGTGAGTTTCACGCTGGAGATCGTCATGCTATTGCCACGCCCGGCGACCTGCTGTTTCACATCCGCGCGAAGCGTATGGATTTGTGCTTCGAACTAGCGACGCAAATCATGGCGCGGATCGGTCACGCCGTTTCGCCAGCAGACGAGGTGCATGGATTCCGTTACTTCGACGACCGCGATCTCTTGGGTTTTGTCGATGGGACCGAGAATCCGACAGGTCAGACAGCGATCGACGCTGTGGTCGTCGGGGACGAGGACCCCGCGTTCGCCGGCGGCAGCTATGTGATAGTGCAGAAGTATCTTCACAATCTGGCAGGATGGAACGCCCTGTCCACCGAGAAGCAGGAAGGCATCATCGGACGCACGAAGTTGTCGGATATCGAATTGGATGATTCCATCAAGCCGACTTCGGCGCACAACGCCCTTACCACCATCGTCGAGGATGGGAAAGAGATCAAGATACTGCGCGACAACATGCCCTTTGGGCGGCCGACAGAGGGTGAGTTTGGCACATATTTCATCGGCTACAGCCGCTCGCCCAGCACGATTGAACAAATGCTGGAAAACATGTTCATCGGTCACCCGCCGGGCAACTATGATCGGCTGCTCGATTTCAGTCGGGCTGCGACGGGCAACTTGTTTTTCGTGCCCTCAACGACATTTCTGGAAAACGTAGACGAAGACCCGCCTGAAGTTGCAAAGGCTGTTGGCGAACCGGCGAGCGCAGCCTCTCAGACCGGGCGCGAGAACCAAGGTTCGCTAAGTATCGGTTCCCTGAAAGGAGACATCCCCCATGAATAACCTGCATCGCGAACTTGCCCCCATTTCCGATGCTGCGTGGGCGCAGATCGAAGAGGAAACATCGCGTACGCTCAAGCGCCACCTGGCAGGACGGCGCGTCGTGGACCTGCATGGACCCGCGGGCACAAGCTTTTCCGCCGTTGGCACAGGTCATTTGACGAGCATTTCGGCCCCGAGCGACGGCGTTATCGCCCGCCAGCGCGAAGTGAAGGCCCTGGTGGAATTGCGCGTGCCGTTCGAGCTGAGTCGCCAGACCATCGACGACGTTGACCGCGGCGCGAACGACTCAGACTGGCAGCCGGCGAAGGATGCCGCGCGCAAGCTTGCTTATGCCGAAGACGGCGCCATATTCGAAGGCTATGCTGCTGCCGGAATTGTAGGCATCCGGCAGGGGACCAGTAACCCGGTGGTGACACTTCCCAGCGATGTGCGAGCGTACCCGGAAGCGATTGCCCAAGGCCTCAGCCGCTTGCGCTTGGTTGGTGTCAATGGCCCCTATGCTGTGCTCCTCGATGCCGACGTTTACACAGCATTAGCTGAGACCAGCGATCACGGATATCCGGTACTGGAACATGTCAAGCGGCTCGTCGATGACAAAATCGTATGGGCGCCCGCGATTCACGGCGCCTTTGTCGTGACCACTCGAGGCGGCGATTTCGATCTGCATATCGGCCAGGACGTCTCTATTGGCTATCTGAACCACACCGATTCCGCGGTCGTTTTGTATTTGCAGGAGACATTTACATTCCTGATGCTCACGGCCGAGGCTGCCATCGCGCTGGCTCCGCCGGTCAAGACGAAGAAGAGCTGACGCGTGGAGTACCCGGACAGGACGGAAGGGAATCTCGGCCGTGTTGTCCTTTTGCGCACTCGCACGGATGCGTCGGCAGTGGTGAAGGCCCAATGACGAACCTTCTCATTATCATCGCCGGAGTCAGCGCGTCCCTGCTCTTTTTGTTTCTTGTCACGCGAACCACTGCCGCGCCCTCCCGCAAGGAGTCGAATGACTTCACCGGGGCCGTTGTGGCGGTCATAGGCACCACCTATGCGGTGATCCTCGCTTTTACCCTTGCAGGCGTATGGAACATGTTCCAGGACGCGCAGGCCAACGAAGAGCAGGAGGCTAACTCGCTGGTGAATGTTTTCCGCATCGGTAGTCAGCTACACGATGGGAATGCACGCGCCATCCAGGAACTCTGCGCGCGCTATGCCGAGAACGCACTGGACAGGGAATGGCCGGCGATGCTAAATCGGCAAATGCCGCCGGAAGGCGGCGAGATGATCGACCAGTTTTGGACGCTTGCCGGACAAGCCCAGGCGCATGCTCAGCCTGACGCAATTGCAGCCTACCAACTGATGGAGGAGTTGCGGGGATTGACGCAATACCGTCGTATTCGGGCCACGCAAAACCGCGAGACCCTGCCCTCTATCCTGTGGGCCGTATTGGTCACCGGCGGCATAATCACAGTCGTTTCTTCCTGTTTCTTTGGCGTGGCGAATTTCAGAATCCATTTACTGCAAGTGTTTATGCTGAGCTTCCTCATCTCCTTAGTACTGGTCGCCATTGCGAATATCGATCGCCCCTATCAGGGACCGGTAAGGGTGGCACCTGAAGGGTTCCGCAACGCGATTCGTACGTTGCAGCGGCAGCCGAGTCCGTAAACTGAGCTTTGCGGACGCGTCTGTTCGCTCGAGTCGCCCCTCAGGTCTCCGGCTGATACCACTCTGGTGACCGTCCCGCGACGGCCTCGACCTCGGGAACGAGAGTTCGCTCTAACTCCGCGACCAAAGCGCCCAAGTTCTCCACGATCTTCCGCCACTGCTCGGCATCGCCGATGGGATACTGCCCGCCGTGGACCTCCTTCGCCGTGGGCGGGAGAATCAGCGTGCCCTTGAATCCCAATCCCCACACCAGAAAGATCGCGGTCACGTTGTGGCTCCAGGTGCCGACGTCCAGGCTCAGTTCCAGGGTCAAATTCGCCGCCGTTCGCCGGCGCAGGGTGAAGCTGCCGGTTTCGCTGGCCGTGCCGCCGCGAACGCTGTATCCCATGGGCTTGAAGACGCGCTCCAGCGCATGCTTTTTCGGCCCCGCCCTCGCGCGAAGCTCGGCGTCCGTCATCTCTGCCCGGCCAGGCAGGTCGTGCGGAAGACCAGCTTGCTGGATGATCTCCGGCAGTCGCCCGCGGTATTTGACCACGACCTCATGGACGGCGCGGGCCGCTTCTGGATTGGAGCTGGCGACCGGGATTCCCGTGGGCAGTCGCACCGCGGGAACCGGACCGGCAGGAACGCTTTCGGCTAATGGCGCTTGAATGGTTTTGCGGGCTTTGCCGCACGCAGCCAGCACGATGGCGATTGGCCCGGACGGTGATGGCAGCTTCTTATCGCCGGCTTCCGCCTCAACAATAGTGCGCGCTGATAGCGAACGGTTGCGTCCATTGATCCACCAGCTATCAGTGATCACGATTCCAGCCGTCATGCGGGCCGGGTGCGCCGGGGTGGGCATTGCCTCGCCGAACTCCGGCGAATGAAAGTGAATCGCGACGCCGTAGAACGGGAAGGAGCGCGGCACGCCCGCGGCGATCGCTTGCAGCGTGGCATACGGCACCGCATTGTCCGCCCCTGGTGCCGTCTGCCCATTGGTGAGGCGCCGCGCAGCTGGGAGGCCCGGGATCGGCGGAGCGTCAGTTACAAATCGCGCCAGTTCAGGATGACGCTTTAACACCCGGTCCACAGATGAGAATCTGACGACCCCGCCGTCGGAGAAGTTGAAACGAACAAAGGGTTCAGACAGCCCGGAATCGAGGAAACCCTGGTGCACTCGATCCATCATGGCGACGAGCGGCTCTTTCCTGCTGGCCGCAAAGCTGGTGAGAAGGGCAACTCGCATGGCGTAGAAGTTCCAGTCCGGTTGAAATGTGAAGATCCGCTAGCCCACATTTGAACACAGTAGTCAAGCTTGGTACATTTGAATCAACGACGACAGGAAGCGAGTAACCGGGCGATCACCGAAGTCTGCCCAGTCTAGCCATTGATCAGCTAGCAACCGTATTTCCAGCCAGAATCACTCGCCCACTTTTGAAAGCATGGCGACGCGGGATCAAGCGTTATGGGCAGCGTGGCGGCGGGACGTTGGCCGTCGATAAGGTGGCTTTGATTCAACCATGTTCCCGGCCACGCTATTGTGATTTGGGTCTCAACCTCGTTCTTGCCCGGTAGTGGAATACGCGGCGGAGTTGCGATCACAGGTTCGGGACCGAAAACAGCGGCTGAAATGTGTTGACCATCGCTCCAGCCGCTCATCGCGACCCAGGTTTGCCCGAGCTTCGCCGCTGCCATTGGCGCGAATGGCGTTTCGGGCGGATACGGCTGGTTGAAAAGCTTGGGGTCTTCCTGCATGGTGACGCCGGACGGCGCGCCCATCGGAGCTGCGAGCAGATCGGCGCGCAGCGCGCTCAGTGTGCCGAAGACCTCCGGCACCGATAACTCCTCGCCCAGTGTCAGGCCAATCCTTCCGATCGGCGTTGGGACCACTACCCAATCGCTGCCCTCCTTCGCCCACTCTGTCTGATTCGGTGGCAGGTGCGTCGCACGGTAGCGTGCGAGAATCGTTCCCTCTGGTCCTGCCAGTGCGACGGTGTGATAAACACTTCCGCCATCGCTTTCGGGATAACTCCCGACAACATAACCTGCTCCGGATTTTGCGGCCTCGCATAAGCGCTGCTCAGCCATGCCCCCGCGCGGTTCGGCCGCCGCCTTGTAAGCTGCGTTCCCAGCGTCGACTCCAACCGAAAACAACTCCGGCAGGACGAGCAATCCCTCGCGTGGAGGCCGCGGAAGCTCAGCCGGTGGTTTGCCTGACGTCGGCCACGAAACAGCTTTCACCATGATTTCTTTGGGTGTAGTGGTTGCGTTCGAATCAGTAGGCGCGCGATGCAACGCGAGAAGTCCGTACATTCCCGGTCTGCGTCGCGCCAGCACCGCATTGCGCACAGGCGCGCTCATAGAAGGCGTGATTTCAGCCACAATCATGCCGTGCGCGCCCGGCGATAAGACCTCGGGTTGAACGACGGGCGCCTGAGCGACCTTATTGCCCGATGGGTCCCAGATACTCGATCCGCCGTTGTAGTAGAGAGTCTGGCCGGTTTGAGGGTTCTTCTCGATACCATCGCGGGTTGCGGCGACCAGCCAGACGCCATTGGACGCAGCTATATGCTGCACTGTCGCTACGGTTGAGTGATCTCCTTTTGCCTGCGCCGGCGGCGTTCCGGGAGTGACGCGGTCGGAGCTGCTGAGCCATGCGACGACGTCGACATTGTGGAGAGCTGCAAGTCGCGGATACTGCCAATAGGTATCGTCGTAGCAGATCAGCATACTCAGCCGCCCGAGTTCGGTATCGAAGACCGGAAATCCGCCGTCACCCGGCGTGACCCAGGCTTGGTCCTGGGGGTTCAGGCCGTGCTTACGATACTTGCCGATATATCCCTTGGGACCGACCAGCGCAGCGGTGTTGTAGCCCAGGCCCGTGACCGGATCGAGTTCAGCAATGCCAACCGCAACGTACATGTGGTGACGCATCGTCACTTTTGAAAGAGCATCCGTGGTCTTGCCGGGAATCGTGTCGAGATACGGGCGCACCATCGCAAAGCTGTCGAAGATGTAACCAATGGTCGCCTGCTCGGGAAGCACCGCGAGCTTTACGCCTTGTGCGCCAGCGGCATCTACCGCAGCCGAGATGCGGGCGATGTTGCCATCAAGATCGCCCCAAGCCGGGTCGTACACAATGGCAGCAGCCTTGTACGATTTCAGCGGTTCTTCGGCAGCACAAACTTGCAAAGACGGCACTATCGCCGCTACAACAGCCGCAAGCAACGCAGCGCGCCACCCGATACGTCCGACCATATCCACCCCCGTATTGCAATCTTGAATACTGTCGAAAGACATCCATCCGTCCCGCTGGAAGAATGGTTTCCAGAACCACGGCTTCGTTAGCCTTCTTGACCTACCTGGTCAAAAAGACGTCTTTGCGCGGAAACTTCTCGAACAACGACGCATCCTGACCAAAGTTGGTGGCGAGAACGTCGGTCGGGTTTCCCGCAATCCATTGTGACAAATCTATAGTCTGGTAGTGGCCGTTGTTAAAGACGATGAGAATGCGCGCCTTCTCGCTTCCTACATTTTCAATTGAGTGGCCAAAGCCCTGCGGAATATAGCCAACGTCACCTTTGCTGAGCTTCTCTTCGCGCCAGCGTCCTTGCGAGCCGAAGAGGGTCACGTTGAACTCACCACTTAGGATGTATTGCCACTCGGAGGCATTGGGATGCCAATGCAGCTCGCGCAACGCACCCGGTTCCACTTCCAGCACGACCCCGGTCATAGTCGTAGAAATTGGAAACTGAGAACCATCGACGCGCCACTCGAGGCCGCCGCTGAAGGTCTCAAAGGGCTTCTGCGAAAGAAGACTGTACTTGTGAGTGAGCGGTGGCCGCTTCCAACCCTGTAAGGGCGGGGCGGCGATGGGTGGTGGAATCTTGCCCTTGGCGAAGTAGACCTCTTTTTTCGGAAAACTGTCGAAGGTCGATGCCGGGACGCCGAAGTTCTTGGCGAGCAGTTCTTTGGGCGCGTGGCCGATCCAGTCTGAGATGCTGAAGGTTCCGAATTCGGAGAAATATCCATTGTCGAAGACAAGAATAAAGTGGCACGGTTGATCTCCTACCGTTTCGATGACGTGGCCATGGCCGCGCGGAAAATACCAGATGTCCCCGGGCTCAAAATCATTGGTCTCGGCGCAGCCCTGGGGATCGATGACCGTGGTGCGTACCCGACCCTCGGTAACGAACGCCCACTCCGCGGCCGTGGCATGCCAGTGCAACTCGCGCATCACGCCCGGTTCCATGCGCATCGACACACCCGCAATTCCTTTCGATATCGGTAGCTGTTCCACCGTGGCCTCTTTGCCGTAGCTGCCACCCATCACACGCCCTTCAGATTTTTCCAACTCGAACTTGAAGGTTGGGAGCTCCTTGCCCGACGTTACGGGATCGGGAACGTTATTCTGGAAGCTGTTGTGACCGCCTTCGGAACTTATAGGAAGCGACTGTGTGAACATATTTCTCCTGTCTGATGCTATGTTGCGCTAACACTTGCAGTTTGTATTCACTTGGAGAAGCGAGTTGTACTTACCTTAACCGCCAGTGCAGGTACGCGGCAATTGAAAATCCTTCCCCCGATCATGTGTCTCATGCTGGACTGCCACCGACTGATCCCGAGGTCAAAGTGGCCCGAGATAATCCGATTCGCTCACCAGCAAAATGAGCGGCTGCCCGGTGACTTCCCGGGTCGCCGCCCAGTACCGCACCAGGATGGAGTACACAAGCAATCCGGTTTCACCTTCGCCGAAAAGTAGATATTCCAGCGACTGCCTCATCAGCGTACGGCGGGTCAACCCCAGCACGAGGCTGATGGGATCGAGCAGTTCACAAAGGTAAGCGATCGAATTGGCAATCGCCACCGCCCCGAACGCCTCAATCACAACCAGATCGCCTTCCTGGAAGACCCGCAGCCGCAAAGGAGCCAGGAACTCGCTGCGATTGTCTAACAGCTTGACGTGCAGAAAAGCAAGAGGGCCGTCAACGCCGTAGCGCTTCCGAACCTTCTGCGTCAGTGACGCCCGGTACTCCGGCGTCGCTACGTGGTGCGGGATAAGGTTGACCTTCTTGCCGCTGATGGTCTTCCATAGTTCGGCTGAGTCTTGATCCAGGAAGATTGCCTTCGAGACCCTCATCTCTGTTGACCGCATGATGCGGCTCAAAGCGCTAGCGGTGAGCAGCAGGAAGATTAAGATGCTGGCAATGATAGCGCCATCGGGTCGCTCAACTACATTGGCGATGACCGTATAGACGAACACCGCCGTTACCAGCAGGAAGTAGAACGGAGGCAATAGCGTCAGGGGTTTTCGCAGACTTGACTCTTGCCACAGGGAAATCGTTACTGCCACTGCCGCCGATAACATCAACACAAGGACGCCGGTGGCATAGGCGCCTCCCTGGGCCGAAACTGAGGCCCGGAACACTACCGTGACAACGATGTCGATCGCCAGAAGCACCAGGACAAGGGGACGTTGGTACGCCACCCAGGCGGGGGCCATTCCGAAGCGCGGCAAGTAACGCGGGATCAAGTTCAGGAGTCCGGCCATGGCCGACGCGCCGGCGAACCACAAAATCAGAATGGTAGACAAGTCATAGACAGTACCGAAAGCATCACCCAGATAGAGATGGCCAAGATAAGCGATTGCCCTTCCGTCCGCTGGCCCTCCGACCTTGTAAGCGCTTTCGGGAATCAGAGCGCCGCTGACAAAACTGGAAAGAAGCAGCATCACGCTCATCAGGAGAGCGGCTGTCACCAGCAGTTTCCGCGTCGCCAGAATGCGTCCGGGGATTGTCTCTTCCGTCTGTCCCGGTTCCGCGCCCGAGACCAGGGGCATTACAGAAACGCCGGTTTCGAATCCGCTGAGACCTAACGCCAGCTTGGGAAATACCAGCGCGGAGGCGACGAAGATTCCAGTCCAGTCGCCATGCATGCTGAGTCCGGCGCGCCAGTGGGAAAGCAATTCCGGATGTTGCAGGATTTTCCAGCCGCACCACAACAGCACGATGGCGTTCAGGACCAGGTAGGGAACGGCCACAAAACTGGCGAGGCGGATAGCTTCGCGGATGCCGATCATGAACACGATGGCCAGGAGCACCAACAGAGCCAGTGTTACCCGCATGCGCGAGTCGCCGGCGAAAGGACGCAGGTACGGATTTGCGATCGCGTGCCGCGCTGCGTCCGCGGCCGATAAGGTCATGGTGATGACGAAATCAGTTGCGGCGAATCCCAGCAGAACCAGAACCATGATTTTGCTGGTCCAGCCCGGAAGCAAATTCTCCAGTAACGCGATCGAGCCCTGTCCAGCGTAGGAGCGTTTGGCTACGGCGGCATAAATCGGCACGGCCCCAAACAGGGTCACAGCAACCAGCACCGCGGTGGCAGGTAAGGCCAGCGTTCCGGCGGCGAGCAGTGCGATGCCCGGTTGATAACCCAACGTGGAGAAGTAATCAACACCGGTCAGCCACAGCACCAGGTACCACGGATAGGTACGCCGCGGCCCCTGCGACTTCGACAGATCGTCCTGGGCGAAGAACCTGCCCAGCCTCCCTTTGGGAGCATCATTGGGCGCCGGCAATCGGAGAACCGTATCTGGAGGAGGCGGCTTGATCATGGATCCCGAGCGAGTCGAACTCACATTCGGAGATTCCGATTCTAAGGCAGAACGGGCCCAAAGCATCATCGCATCCGGGACGACTGCCTGAGTGCACGGTCTGGCGAGAGTCACGCCGTGCGCGCAGTCGATACGCAGTCAGAGGATTCGCCCGTCCGTTTCACCTATGCGGTGCGTCCTTGGTTCCACTGACGACTAAAACCTCAGCCGGGAAACTCATACCCTGGTCTGTGGAGTACTCGCGAAGCGCATCGAACACCTCGGACTTCACTTCCGCGACCTGCTCGCTCGAAAGCAGGGCGATCTTTTGCCGAAACTTCTCAGAGATATCAAGTCGTACTGTCCAATAGTCTTCCAGCGAGATGGGGGCTTGTATGTTGAATTGAAACAGCCGCTCCGATACGGTCCTCACGCCCGCCTCCACCAGAACTTCTGTTAACTTGCCGGGGCGGGCAAAGCGGAATGCATCGGGAGCATCCGGCGCGACAGGCTGCGGATCGACATAGCGATCAATGACCCGCGACAACGTGTAGTGGAAGGGATTTCTCTCGGCGAAATGCCAGACCGACAAGGCGAGTTTCCGCTCCGGCTTGAGCACCCTCAACATTTCGCGGACCGCGTCCACGGGAGAAGGAAAGAACATCACGCCAAAGCGGCTGATCAGGGCATCAAAGGTGTCGGCCGAAAACGGCAGTTGCTGTGCTGAGGCAACTTGAAACTGCGCGTTCTTTAACCCGAGACGGTCCGCCGCTCGACGAGCGGCCCCCACCATCTCGGGTATTGGATCGATCCCATAGACCGTGCCCTTCGGTCCGATCAAGGCAGCCAAGCTCAGTGCGGGCTCTCCAGGCCCCGTCGCAATATCCAGAACCGTCTGGTGACTTCCAATCTGCGCATCCTGAACCAGAGCGTGCGTAACAGGCTCAAACATCTGCCGAATGATTTCGCTGTGCTTCTCCCAATATGGCGCGGAAGAGCCCCATCGCTTCATAACTTGTTGGTCAGGTTGCAAGAGCAGAAACAAGAGAGGTGATTGGCTTCGCGTCATTTTGGCCTTAGTGTGGTCGATGGACGGTCAACCATGCCAGAGCACATCTGACGCAGACGACCGGTGTATTGTCCTTGCACAAAATTCGCCGCTCACAATGGGTCTGGCCGCGACCACACGCGCAGCGGCGGGATGTATCGAGTTGTTTCCAACTCCGGCGCTTATGCTTTGGCTCCAATATCCGAAGTTAGTTTCATCCGCTTGGAAAGCGCGTGATACCGGGGGTCGTTGCGGAGTATCTTCCAACTCGGCATGACGTTGAGGTAAGCCACCAGGATCTCCCGCGCGTCGGCGGCGCGTTCGAGCCATTCAAAGGCGAGATCATATTTTCCCAACGCTGTCGCCGCCACGGCTATTGCTGCCGGCATAGGACTTCCATGATTTGCGTAATCCAGCAGCTGATCGAGGGCAGCCTCCGCGCTCGCCGTGTCCCCATTCTTGACGTGGGCCTCAGCCAGCCAGGCCAACAGCATGGGCATGCGGCTTCGATCGAGCCCCTCCTGTAGGGCATCGACAGCTTCCTGCGTCCTTCCACAAGCGTGGCAAGCCGTGCCGAGCGCGTAATACAGCTCCCAGTGCGGCACTGTCTTCAACGCCTGACGCGCCAAGAGAATGCTGCTCTCATGTTTTCCCAGCCAGGTGTGGAGTATCGCCTGATTGCTGAGCAGCGATATCGAAAGAGGATCGTACCTTAGCCCCCGCAGGGTCTGGGTCAGGGCCTCTTCCAGCTGCCCTTGCGACATCAGGTAATACACGTAGGTCATGTACGACTCACCCCGTTCCGGTCGCAAAGCCAGGGCCTTCTCGATCTCTCTTCTGGCGCCACTCCAGTCCCAATCGTAGAACTGAAGAACGGATGCTAGGGCAAGATGCGCCTCCGGCAAGTCTGGATCGAGCGCAATGGCATGCATTGCACTGGCGCGCGCCTCGGGCCATGCCTCATGCGGCGGCATCATGCCAAGACCACCCAGCAGGGTGTAATAGTCGGCCAGCCCGGCATGAGTATCGGCAAAGGATTCGTCGAGCTGGAGCGCTTCTTCGAAGTAACGCTTGGCAAGCTCCAGCCCTTCGCTGTTCTTTTGATTCCAGTGAAATCGCCCCTTGAGGTAGGCGTCGTACGCATCTGCGTTCGGCGGTCGTTGCGAGGAAGAACGGTGCGGGGCCTCCAGTTTGCGCGCCAGCTTTTCCCGGATCGCTGCCACGGTCGCGTCCGCCAGCTCATCCTGCAACTCGAACACGTTTCGCATCTCACGATCAAATTTCCCCGCCCATATCTGGAAGCCGGTCTTTGTGTCGGACAGCTGGATCGATACTCGCACCTTCGAGCCCGCTCTGCGGACACTCCCTTCCAGGGCCGTCTCAACATGAAGCGCTTCGCCAATCTCCCGCAGGTTTTTGCCCTTTCCCTTGAAAGCAAAGGCGGAAGCGCGCGAGGCAACCGACAGGCCAGCCACTTGCCCCAATGTGCTGATCAACTCATCGGTGAGCCCATCGCTAAAGTATTCGTTTTCGGGGTCCGCGCTCATGTTCGCCAGGGGGAGGACAGCAATGGTTGTCGTTTTCACGGAAGTCAGGGACAGCCGCGAGGACGAGCTCACGACCTTTGGCTGACCCGCCAGAGTTGCTGCCTCCGCCGTAAACATCGTCTCAGTCTCGCCGTCAGTGAACGTCACATCGAACCCCGGCTCTGGAAGAGTACGGGGAATGGCATTGGGGGGCGACAGGAGCTGGACAAGTTCAGCGGCTGAAGCATGACGGTCCCGCGGCTCAATGTGCAGTGACCCGTCGATGGCCTTGTGCACCTGCATCGGAAGGTCCGGACGAAGGCGGTGCAGAGGCAAGAAATCCCCTCGACAAATGTGCGTTATGACCGCGGTGCGCGAGGGATGATGAAACGGCGGATGGCCGGCTGCCATCTCGTACAAAACGACACCCAAAGACCATATGTCGCTTCGATAATCGACCGGGGCGCCGGACAGCTGTTCGGGAGACATATAGGCGAGAGTTCCCACCACCTGGTTGGTGCGGGTAAGCTGGGACTGATTCATCAGCCGGGCCAGCCCAAAATCGAGTACCTTCACCTCGCCATTTGCGGTTACGAAGATATTGGCCGGCTTGATGTCGCGATGAATGACTCCGGCCATGTGCGCCTCATGAAGGCCGGCGGCAATCTGGGCGCCGATGGAGAGGATTTGATCGGGGGGCAGTTGGCCTGCTCGAATCAGGTCCCAAAGCGTCTGTCCGCGATAGAGAGCCATGACCAGAACGAGCGTCCCGTCAGGCATCTGCTCGATAGCATGAATCGTCGAAAGGTTGCGGTGGTCAAGAGCCGCGACCGCTCGCGCTTCTCGCAGAAATCGTTCCCTGGCCTTAGGTTCATCCGCCTCTGCGCCATGCAGCAGCTTGAGCGCGACATGTCGCCCCAAGCGGGTGTCCTCTGCCTCATAGACGGTTCCCATGCCACCTTCGCCAAGGAACCTCACAATCCGGTAATGGAGGAGGGTCTGCCCTAAGACTAGTTTGGTGCCAGTATGCATTCCAAAACCACGGCGATATACAGCGTTTAGCCTGACGCTGATCGACCTGCGACCTCAGAAACGGCACTCAGCGACGGCGTCGCCGCTCGATGAAAGATACGGGCCGAGAGATGTCTGTCTGCCGATCGGCTGAAATGTTCAAGAACATCCACAAAGAAAGCTTCCAGGTACGAGACGGTCGCGATGCCACTCGCTGTCATGATGTCGCGCTGCCTGGTAGTGAGTGACAGCGCATCGAGCATCCTGTCGAAGTCTGCCACGTGTACCTTATCGAGATGAGAATGCTTTAACAGCGTTGACATCGACTCGATTGGCAAACCAGTCCGCACGGCTAGATCTTCCAGGTATTCGGGCGTCTTGGGATTCTCCACTACCGCGATGTAACCAAGGACCGCGACAGGATGCACGTGTCTGGCCAGGTAGTATTGTGAACCAATGAGCGCCGAAACACTCGTATAAGGAAGACGACTGAAGACCTGCTCTCGATCAAACCCGAGAAAAGAGAGATCGTTGAGCACCCACTGCTCATGGCCCTGCTCCTCTTTTGCATGAATGTGGAGGTAAGGGGCCAACTGGCTGGCGAGGGTGTCCGACTCTGCCAGTCGATCGGCTTCCAGAGCTGCCTGGTGCAGCATGGGAGTCGACGAAATAATCATCCCATAGATTGCGAACAGGAACTCCGGGTATAGCTCCCCGAAACGCGGATGGGTCCATACTTCGTGGGCGCGCTCAGACAGCTGGCCGCTGGTAATAGCGATCGTTGCCCGCAGCCGTTGGCTGTTCGTGCAGTTTGCTGGCATTCTGATTACTCTGCGGTGGCGCGAACCAAAACGCTTGGCGGAAGCTTGCTTAAAAACAAGTGCCCACAAAATCAATCGGCTTAAACGGGCCCACTAGCTTGATGTGAATCGAGATCAAAGCGTCCACTTCGACGCTGGTCAGAGCATTTAGCGCTTCAAGTTGTTCCGGTGTCAGCGGGTTGGGGCTCGGGATTATTCCTGCTTGCAGCAGTTGCTCCACATTCGTCATGGGAACTCCTTTATCGGCGATTGGTAGTGTAAACGCTAGTGCGTAGCCAGCCTAACACACTCTCGCCGTTGGAGTCAGTGCGGTTGAGCCCGCATTGCGAAGCAGAGGCCAAAGCAGCGCCGGCATCAGGCCAGGTTGCAGGTTGTCAAGAGACAACCCCTCAAGCCGCGCTCTGACGCATTCTGTAAACGGGCCCTCGATTACGTTGCGCGCAACAACACTGCCAAGGTTGGCGGAGAGATCCAGGGAGCTGCCAGGGATGAAGAAGCGTGGCACGTGCAGCCGCTCTACAGCGCGCCTCTCTTCCTCATAGACCTGTGAGACATATTCCGGCGTTATGCGATAGGTCCGACCTGTACCGCCCGTCAGGTCTTTTCCTGACCGATGCTCCGTGGTTTTGCCATGCAGCAGTATCTCGTTCAGCCATAGTGTGTAGTCCAATGTGTCGCGGAGGAGGACTCGGGGTGCGTGTAGACTCCCCAGGCGATCAAGCCACCCGCCAGCCTCGAGAAGGCGGTCGCGTGCCTGCACCAGGGCCTGCGCAGCTTTCACGAATCCCTCAACTACGGCTTGCACGCAGGAAATTGAAGAATCTTCTCCGCTGCGATTCCCCTGGTCGACGAGCCGGCAGGGGTTGAAGGTGAGTGAGGCAGATCCGTTTCCATGGAAAATCCAAACCGGCAGCCGAATGCCGGGCACGCTTTTAGGGTTGCCAAAGAAACCGGAGAGATCGGGCAATCCTGAATCAGAACCTTTGGCGCGTCCACTGGCGCCGGCCGGGAGTAAGCCGGTGCGCACTAGTTCAATAGACAACCTGGCAACGGAGTCATCTTCGGCCGCACCGACCTCCTCGGGCGTTGCAAGGCATTCCGCATCGACGACCGCGGGCCCTGTCGATGTCGCGAGAACGTTGCCCATGTGAAGATCAGTCATATTGGCAATCCAGGCGTGGCACAACAAGCTACCCGCCTTTTGCCAGTACGCCACAGGAGTGAGCTTGCCGGGCATCCTGTCGCGCCTCAGCTCATCCATCCATCCGTATTCGCCGGTCGATTCGCTCCCTCCCCGCAACACTCGCGCGGCCGTCACTTCGCAATCAGGGTCTACTAATGCTGTCGCACGGGTGAGTTCATGCCAAAGAAGCTCGCCCACCACGGGTCTTGGCTTGTAGAAAACGCAGCTTCCATCCGAGAACTTGATTTGGACCGTCGCGCCGCCCGCATCATGAAGATCCGAGTTGGTAGCAGCCAGTCCCGTGATTCCTGGCATGTCCGATTTACCCATCCATGCCGAAAGCCGCGCTGAGTCCGTGTGCAGTCGTCTCAAGAAAAGCCCTGTGGCCCCGACCCATTGCTGGATCAACATCTCCGCGTAGTCGACGTACCTCGACGCGCTGAGCGCGTCGCCTGGGTGGACATTGAGCCACGAGCTGTCTCTCTCAGACTCACGCCAGCATGCAGCTGCCGCAATCCCCATCAGGCGATGAAGCAGCGGAGTAAGCAGCTGTTCCACAGGCAGGCGCTTCCCGCACCACACACAGTGCTCTTGCGACACGTCGTCTTGCAGCCGTCTCAAGGCTGTCTCGAGCCAGGGACGAAAAGCACTGACCGCCCGTGCTTCCTGGGCCGCGGACGCTTCTTCGCCGACCGGCCGCAGAGTGCCTTGCCAACCCAGCAGGAGGATTCGATAGTCTCCACTCGCATCTTCTCGGGGCATCCAGGTTCTCGGTTTGCTCTGGGCAGGCTTAAAGGTCAGAAGGCGTAACGCAACGCCAAGGTTGTGTTGTTGGCGTGGAAGTAGCGGGGCGCTGTCGGCCCCACGAAGGAGCCTTCGCCGTATTGGTAATAGTTCCAGGCAGCTTTGAAGGTTACATCCTTATGAACGCCGACTTCCACGCCCGCCAGCGGCGACTGATAGGTCGATGAGAGCGGCCCCAACGGTTGCAGCGTATTCAGCGAAGTAGTATTCCCCTGGTTGTCGACCATGGTGTACCCCAGATGCAAAGTCACCCGCTGGATGGGAGTAAGCGTCAAAGCGAAGTAACCGAACTGAGTATGAGTATGGTAAAAGCCGTAAGTCTGCAGAAGAGTAGTGTCTTCGGCACAGGTCGTGGCGTCGGCCGGCGTCACCGTTCCAGCAAAGCAAATAAACATGTTCTGCTGAATAGCGTCGAAGTTATAGGCCAAGTCCAGGCCCCAGTACTTATTAGGATTAATCATCGCGTTCAGCACGGTCGAGTAGTTGTGCTGGTTGTAGTTGATGTCGCTGACATTATTCTTGCCTTGCTGAAACTTCAGATTCGCGCCCACGGTAAGCCAAGGATGCGGAGAATAGGAAATGTTTCCCGAAATGTTGAAAGATGCCAGCGGATCGATGCGATAGATCCAGTTATCCGCCCCGCCAAACTTGGCATTCAAGTTGGCGTGTAGCGTACTACCCTTGCGGAACCAAACCCCTAGAACCCCGGAGTAGTCGTTGATCTCGGTCGTGGGATTGCCCCAAGGTGCGATGACTCCGGCGAACGTGCAGCTGCCATCAGGGTTCAGCGGCAGTCCGACGCAATTGCCGCGATTGGGTAGAGTCGGGTAGTAGATGTCGCCCAGAGCGGTCTGCGAAGAGTTTCCAGGCTGGATGGTGTAGTTGTCCCAGTCGAAGCCGGCCCGCACTCCGAACCAGCGCGAGACGTCATACTGCACCTGAAAGTCGTTCTGCTTCATGTTCTGGGCGATCAGGTTCTCGTTTAGTTCGTTGATGATATCGGCCGGAGAGCCGGAGGTGTGCGAGAGGCTGGTGGCCGGGAACGTCGCTACGGGCGTAAGCAGAGTCGCCGAACTGCCGGCGGCGGCAAAGTAGTTCGTTTGCAGATCCAAGTAGTTTCCCGCCACGCTGAAGTTGCGGAAGCGGAAGGTTTCCACCAGGCGAAGCTTGTCAGAAATGTGATACGTGGCCGAAACGTCGGCGGATGCAGAATTCCATTTCGCGCCGGAACTACTGCCAGCTGTATCGGAGCCGAGGGTGCCGGACCGGCTGGTTAATCCGCTGAAAACTTCCGTGAAGGGCGTGTTCATTTGCGCATGGCTGTACTGAAACTGGCCATTGAAGTCCAAGTGCTTAATGGAAGACGATCTCAGGTTGAACTGTTCGGTCGGGATAAACGTGTTGATGTGCTGGTCCAGGCTGTAATTGAGGAAGCCATTACAGGTTGGATTGGCGATTCCGTTCATGAGTGGCATTGCGCAGGGACTTCCGCTGTTAAACCAGGAGAGCCCAAGACTGACTGGTGTGCCGTTGGAGAGTGGCCACGAATTGAACGGGCTCAGCCCATACGTCGTTCCACCATCGTAGTACTGAAGCAGTTGCGTGTAACTGAGTGTAGTTTTCTTGGCAGCACGAACGTCGACTCCAAAGCGAAATCCATTAAGCGTGTTGTCCGTACTCTCATTGAGTAGGGCTTCCGTACCTTCATGGATGCTGCTGAATGCAGGCCCGTCAAAGCGGTTTCGGTTGTAGTCCAGCCGAAAGGAGACCCGGTGCATCGGCAGCACGACGAGATCGAAGTTGTACAGATTCTGTCGATTGTAGTATCCGTGCGGCGAGTTCAGGATCGGAACTGGCGGCGATCCGGTCGGGGGATTGAGTGGATTGGCAAATAAGTCGTAGTCGAAATAATTCTGCATGTGCTGATAGCTGCCGCTGAAGGTATACCAGTGATATTTCGACACCCGAACCCGGGCCGCCTGTTGGGGATCGCCTCCCCAGCCAAAGCTGTTGAGCGTCAAAGTATCGAAAATATCCTGGTGGCTAATCGACTGCATGATGAGCGATTGTTCCAGGATGCGAAGTCCGCTCTGATCGTTGACCAGCGTGTCGTACATCGCCTGGCTGCCGCTGACGTCGGAGATGCGGCCGCCGACTTCAATCGACTGGGTAACCTGAAATCCGCCAATTTCCTTACCCTCATCGGACGACGCAGAAGAACTCGACGAAGCTGTGGGCGGAGTAGGAGTAGTGGACGCAGTTTGTCCCGAACTCTGCGCGCGCGCGCTGTTCGTCCAGAACACGCAAGCCAGGAGCAGCGAAATGCCAAGAGCAGAAACGCCGGAACTTCTTTGGTAAGACATCACCCTGCCTCGCAGCTACCGGAAGAACACCGGATCAAAGTTTGAACCGTGGATCTGCGTGTGGCACATCGTGCACGCCTGATACTTGGTGGCCTGATTGTGGAACGAGGGCGCGCCCGGCGCCGCTCCGTTCATGTTCGGCGTATGACACCTGAGACATAGGAAGTTGACGTTGTTGACCTGCAGCATGCGGGGATTGGTCGATCCGTGTGGCGTGTGGCACGAAAGACAGCCCTCATCGGTTTTCACCGGAGCGTGCTCGAAAACGAACGGCCCCATGGTGTCCGTATGGCACTTCGTGCAAACCGCAAACTGACCGGCGGCAGTCCGCACCTGATGACCGGTCTGGGTGCCGTGAGGATTGTGGCAGTCGCTGCACTGGATGAGTCCCACATCAACGCGATGCCGGTAAGGCCGGGCGAATTCCGCCTTTTGCGCAGCGTGGCAGCCGAAGCACAAGGCAGTCTGCGGTTTTACCAGGAGAAAATTGACCTCGGTGGCATTGTGGGGACTGTGACAGGTGGTACAGCTGACGCCATTCGCTAGGTGCTCAGAGTTGGAAAAATTTTGCGTCTCCAGACTGGATTGGTGGCACTTCGTGCAGATCGCCGCCGTCTGGGCAGGACTCAGCGTTTCGAAACGAATGATCTTGGTGACATCGCCGCCGCCGTCAACGTGGGCCTGTGCCGGACCGTGACATCCCTGGCATCCATGCTGATCGCCCTTGAGCAGCGCGGAGTGCGGCGTACCCGCGAAGTGCTTGTCCCACACTTCCTCGTGACATGTCTTACAAATCTCGGTATCGGCGTACTGGCCGCCGGCCGACCCCGGCAGCGCGGCGGATGCCTGCGGAGCTGGGTTAGCTGGGTGCTCCTGCGCTCCCAGCGGGACAGACAAGTAGAAAGCCGCCAGGGATGCCAGGATGAACGGCAAGAGTTTTCTGCATTTGCGGTAAGTCATCCTCGCCCCACAACCCCACTTCACAGATCCGCGCGGCGCGGAAAATGAATTTCAATTTGTCCGATCGGGACAGCAACAAATGATGCAACACTCACAACACCGCATCAGTCGAACATGCACCGCAAATGTGTGTCTGAGCAAAATTGAACAGTTTCTAAATATTCATCAACGTGTCGAAGCCATGCTTGTCGAGACACCAAAATGCCGGGAATCTGCGCCACTCCCCTTTATCCCTAAGAACAATTTTCGAACTTTATCTCGTTTACCGACCGGCCGCAAGAGTGTTTATTTCTTCCTGTAAATCTCGTAAACGTTCAAGCTCTTGGTGCACGGCGTTGGCCCCAGAGGCCATGAGCTCGCGTGCTTTTGAAAGCGCCTGCTCGGCAGAAGCACTCACCTCGCGAAGCAACCTGCGAACGTCGGCTTCAAGACCTAAGCGACTCTCCACCACCCGCTGTTCCATATCGCCTTGAACTCGCGCGGCGTTGGTCTCCAAAAGCTGCTCCAAAAATTCCACCGCGCTCTTTTGCACGCGGCGATGGATGCGAAGAGCGGCCATCAGACAGTCGGCCAAATACAACGTTAGGGACGCCGGCTTTGCGATCGTGATCATGTCGTGAAAGACGAACCGCGAGCGAGTCCGGAAGCCAGGTTCGATGTCCAACGGTCTCAGCAAGTGCGAGAAGTCGTCCGCCTGTTCCTCAGAAATTTGCCGCAGGAGCTCGTTCGCCAAACTTATGAAGCGCTGCGTGACCGAGCGGTAGAGTTCCTCGGCCTGCGCCTCTTCAGTGTCCAGCCACGGCATGACATGGCGCCGAGCGACAGCCTGGGCCACGGCCATGAGCTCGCGGCGGCTGCTCGGACCAAACGTGGTGGCGACGGCACCAATTTCGCGTTTAAACTCTTCTTGTGCGATTGGCAAAACCTGTCTCAGGAATTCCCTGCGCCTGCCAAGGAGAGTCATCGAGAGTCTCGTCTGCTCGCCAGAAAACAGCGCCCCAAGGTCCCTTAGAGACTGTTCGGCTACGCTTACGGTCTGCTTGAGATGCGCAATTCGCCGTTCCGAGTCAGCGATCGGCTCTTTCAATGCCCGGAGCCGTTCCTCGATCGAGCGTTGCAGCATAGCCGAGAATCGACGCACGCCGCGCTCCGCCCCTGAACGCGTCATTGCCTGGCCTGACTTGTCCGCCATGAGTTTGAGACTTTCGACCAAATCGTTCCAGTCATCGGCATCGGTGGAGTTGTTAAGCCGGTTTAGCGCGCTCACTTCATAAATCTTCCCAACAGGTCGCCGGAGACGTCCCTCAAGAACCTTAACGGCGAACTGCGACGCTTGTTGCCGCTCCGTAACCGAGACGCGGTCAATTTTGTTGAGCACGATGAGAATCTCGGCGACATTAACGGCTGCAGTCTCAATCAACGCCAATTCGTCGCCGGAAATCGGCGGGTCGGCACCGACGACCAGGATGGCAGCATCGATGTGCGGTAGGAACTCCCTGGTGGTTGCGGTGTTCCCGGAGAAGACAGACCCAATTCCCGGAGTATCAACCAGGCACATTCCGCTGGCGAGCAGGGTTGAAGGAAGAAAGACCTCCACGCCGGCGACTTGCCGGGAATTTTCCGGATTCAGTTCTTCTGAAACATACTGCGGCAAGTCTTCCGGCCGAATTGTCTGCCAGCGGCTGTCGATGAGCACCCGCGCCCCTCGCTCATCTCCGTAACGCAGCACCGTGGGCACGGCGGTCACGGGCACAACGCCGGTTGGAAGTATCGGCTCTCCTACCAAGGCATCGAGCAGTGTGGATTTGCCGCGTTTGAACTGGCCAACGCAGGCTACGAAGAAGCGCCCTTCATTGATTCGTGCGACAAGCTGCCGCAGGTCGGAGCTAACTGAACCTTCGCCCAACTGCTCGGCCATTGCGGCCAGTCGATGAAGAGCCGTCGCGTCGAGTGGCCGGGCTGAAGAAGACTGGCGGGGAGTCGGTATGTCTTCGACGTTGTGCATCTCTGGTTGGCCCAATGAGCTTCCATCGACACGGGATTATTGACTCGTCATCGTAGTTCTGTAATCAGTGTAACGAGGGAGTGACCTTGGTCTGGTTCCGGCGCGAGGACTTGGGAAGCGTTGGCCACGTAGGTCATCTGTCTCCAGGCATTATTGTTGGGGATGCTGGCCTTGCTGGTGCACGTACTTGATGACTTCGACGTCAGACAGCGCCATCAGGCCCTCCGCAACCATTTCGTCCAGCACCGGAATCAGCCGCTTGATGTTCTCTTCGGTATCGATTATCTGGACCAGGATGGGCGCATCCGACGAAAACCGGAGCAAATGCGAGCGGCGAATGATGGTGCTGGCGCCATACCCTTCAATGCCGCGATACACGGTGGCGCCGGCGATGTCGAGCTGGCGGCATCGTTCCACAATTGCCTGGTACAGCGGGCGTCCTTCCCACTGATCGTCCTCTCCGAAGTGAATGCGCAACATCTTGGCCTTACCTTCGAGTTTCATTTCTGTGTCTCCTGCGCCTCCGGCAGGGGCTGCGCATGCGAATACTTAATTACATCAACATCGGACATGACCACCAGCCCCTGTTTCACCATCTGATCGAGCACGGGAAGGAAAGCCCGAAGCCTTTCTTCGCTATCGACGACGGTCAGCAAGATTGGCGCATCGTGAGAAAGGTTGAGGGTTGAGTCCTTATGGATACGGCGATTTGCGCCATATCCCAGGATGCCGCGGTAAACCGTGACTCCCGCAATGTCATTGGCCCGTAGCGCCTGCACCAGGGCTTGATAGAGTGGCTTGCCGCCCCAGGTATCATGTTCGCCGATCAGGATGCGCATCATCTTGGCCTGTGACTCGAGCTTCACAGGCGGCACGTCGGACGCCGGCTTTTCTGCGGCCGGAGTTGGTCGAATTACGCTGGTGTCGTGAACCTCGATGAATCCGTGGGAGGCGATTTCGGCCAGCTTCGGCAACACCTCCTGCACCCGTTCCGGCGTCTCGATGAATTCGATTTTGATCGGCATCTGGTCGGAGAGTTCCACCAGCCGGCTGGAGTGGAGCTTATGGTCCGTCCCGAACCCTGCGATGCCACGAACCACGGTGGCGTCAGATATGCCGCGAAAAAACAGGTAATCGAGGATCGCGGCATAACACGCGGTTCCGTGATAGTTCTGGCCTTCCATTACGTAAACCGCCACTTTCTTAGCTGGTCCCGTGGTCAGCACTTGTCCTCCTGGTGCGTAATGCCTGGCTGAGACTCCCCAAATTTGGCGATGCGGCGGAAAACATCTCCCTAGCCTCTCTCATACCAATATCCGTCCCAAAGCATCCCCTGCCCATACTGCGATGAAACCCACAATGACGCTGAGAACTACATTTAACAACCCCGTAATGGCCTGGCCATCCTGGACCGCGCGAAGTGTCTCATATTCGAAAGTGGAGAAGGTTGTGAACGCCCCAATGAATCCAATTGGAATCAGATAGCGCCAATAAGGGCTAGCCGTCGCCCTCATGAGTAAGGCGAGGACCAATCCAATGAAGAAGCATCCGCTCATATTGATCACGAATGTGCCGTAGGGGAACCGAACCCCAAAGCGACTCCCAATGTAATTTCCCACCAAATAGCGGGCAATTGCACCCAGAAAGCCGCCTACTCCGACTACTACATATTTCAGCAAATTTGCGGTCCTCTCTATCTGCATATAGCGCTGTCGAGCGCGACTGCTTCACTGCTTCTCGCCGCTGAATCCAGCCGTCGGTTCCTCGCCCATTTCCCGGTTTGCCGGCTCTTGCCCGATTCCGTGATGGCCGCCTGAGTCGGGCTGGAGCATGTAGCGATGCAGTTCTTTCACGGCAGACTGCAACTCCGTCACGATTGCATCCAGATCGGCGGCACCCTCCTGCGATATGGGACCATACCCCCGCATGTAGCGTGGAGCAAGCTCGGCAATAGCGATTTCAACAAATGTTAGTCCCACGTGGATCGCATGTGACGCCGAGGCGTGTGGCCCTTCCGGTGCCAGCGACTGGGTGGCTAAGATCTGCAAGAGTTGTTGGCGGATCCGCGCAATGTAGCCCTCAATGGTCTTCCGCTGCTGGGGAGTGACATCGGGAGTGTAACCGGGAAAGACGCTTCTCGACGCGCTGGCGTTCATCGTCTCCTCAATGTCTTCCAGTAGCTTATCGATGTGCTTGCACGTAATCAGCAAGCGCTGCCGCTGGTTCGGATTCAGCGTAATGTGATTCTCGTCCAAAACTCCTGCTCTATCTACGCCCACGCCTCAGGAACTTGAGGTGCGCCATGGACCGTGCTCCTAAGGTATTTCTGGAAACTCGCCGGGGACATGACTCCGCGACAAGCCTTCTCGTCAGGAGTCATCATCTGTCCGGAATTTGGCGGGACAGCGGTTTGGGTGAACTCCTTCACCCTTAAGTTGCGTCCATTAATAACTCGGGCACGGAACGAAGTCAAGGGTGGCGCGATCGTTTTGGGCGGTATTCTGCTCTGCCAGGATGCGTTGACTGAGGCGAACTGGCGCCCGCGGTTCGAGCAGAGGGAATTGTCCGGCAATCGCCGCGCCGAAGGGAAAAAGCACAGCAACACCACTAATAGGCTATTAATATAGCTCCAAAATGGTCGTTTACGATTGCCGATTCTCCCTTCTATGTGGTGTTCATTTCCCTTGAATAGGCTATGATCATGTGCTAGAAACATGTTACGGCAAATTGTATCTGCGAGTAGTTTGGCCGTAGGGCGTTGTTGTGCGATCAGCGGGCTTATTGCCGTTGCTGATCGACTACCGGCAAAGTTTGCAGAGAGTAGTTCTCGCGATTGGTGATCTTGGGCTCCGGGGTTCCTTCTGGTTCCGTGTAATTTGTAACTTGCTGCGATCAAGTCGGCCGTTAGTCGGAATTTGCCGACTTCCAAGACTGTTCGGCTACTGCTGTTACGTTGGGTATGACGTTGAGAACTGCAGGGCTCCGAACTTTTCGCACGCGGAGGGATTTATGTTGACGACTCGTTTGGCAGAACGGTTCAGGCAACTAGGTAGGGCGGACGACGGGCAAGCTCTAGTGCTGGGTGCTGTAGGACTGATTGTTCTGGTGCTGATGGCTGGCTTGGGTGTCGATGTCGGCTACCTCCGCTATGAGAAGCTACAGATGCAGAAGGCGGCCGACGCCAGCGCTATTGCTGGGGCCTCGGCGCTGATATACGGCGGGCAGGTCCAGGTCGCTGCCAAGAACGACAGCGCTGCCAATGGGTTTGCGGACGGAAACAACGGGGTTTCGGTTAAGGTCAACAACCCTCCGGCGAGCGGCCCGTTCGCCGGTAATACCGCTTATGTAGAAGTGATTGTTGCGCAGGCTACGCCAACATTCTTTATGCGGGTCGGCGGCTTCGATTCCGTCAACGTCAGCAGCCGGGCAGTGGCCACCTCAATAGCGAGTTCGTCAGGATGCATCTTCGCCTTAGACCCCAGCGATGCAGGGTCATTGATCGTCGAGGGGCGCGTAAACGTCAACAGCAATTGCGGAATCAGAGTTAATTCCACCAGCGCGGCTGCGTTCGAAAAGAGAGGGAGCGGCGACATCACCGTGTCACCTCCGGTGGCGGGCATCGGAATCGTTGGCGATGTAGAGCTAGGGGGAAGCGGCACTATCGACCCAACGCCGGTGACCGGCATTCCCGGATTTGGTGACCCGTTGGCGAATGTGCCGGCGCCACCTGTAGGAGACTGCAACTACCACAACTTCACGGTAGCGCCGGGGAAGAACACTCTCAGTCAGGGTGTCTACTGCGGAGGGATTACCGTGAGCAACTGGACCGGCCCGGTCACCTTCAATCCAGGCACTTATGTCCTCCTTGGCGGCGGCCTTACCGTCTCCGGAGGGCGCCCAGTAATAACCGGGGATGGAGTGACCTTTTACAATACACAGAACGCCCAGAACGCCTACGCCCCGATCTCACTCACCGCTTCCGCCGGCACGAATCTGTCTGCCCCGACCAGCGGCACCCTCGAGGGTATCCTGTTTTTTCAAGACCGCGGGATAGTGTCGAATTTGACCAGCAACTTCGACGCCTCACATGAAGAACTTTACACCGGGGCACTCTACTTCCCGACTACTCCTGTCAGGTATACAGGCAGCGCAACGTTTCCTCCTTACACAATCATCGATGCATGGAAAATTACGATGGTGGGAACGTCGGCTATTAACAACGTCTACACTTCGCTCTCCAGTGGAGGATCTCCGATTCGCAGTGCGGCCCTGGTCGAATAATTGGAGCTGTGGTGCGCTAGTTGACCTTTGACAGCGTGCACAACCGCGTTCCATCTGGCCCGAATCGATGTGGGCCCCGACGGGGGCCCACGCAAACCCTCTCAAGCAGTCGGCGCAGCTCGTTGAAATCACAGGTAAGAGCACAGCTAACGGCTTATTTCCCGGTTACCGTGGCTTCGGCTGAGGCCGATTGCCGGGGATCGGCTTTGCTGGTCGCCACTAGATGATACGTTCCCGGCGTATTCGGCGCGATGTAAACCACGATCGATGAGAACTTCCCGCCTTTGGCTTTGCCACTGTGAGTCACAATGCGGCCGCCGGCATCGCCTTCCTCCACCGCCCAAGTTACTTGGGTATCGTTCGTGCCGCTGACGGACGCGGAGAAGTCGAAGGCCTTTCCAGCGACCACCTGCGCACTCCCCGGGGTGACGGTTACAACCACAGACGAAGGCGCGGCAGCAGCCTTGCCAGGCAATGACGAATGTAATATCCACATGGCGGTGCCAGCGCCAGCCAGCAGGAGGACGATCACCAAGATCTCCAGCACCGGCAGGCCGGTCCTCCGGTGAATCTCGACAGTGGAGTGATTTGTCTCATCCGCAAGATCGGATGACGCAGCCTTGCTTGTCAGACCCGCCCCGTCAGTCTTACTACTAAGATCATTTTTGGCGTAGCCGGCAAAAGACGGAGGAGGAATGTTCGCAGCCGGGTCCGGGGCCGACGCTGGAGTATCTGCGGGCAGCTCGGTTCCACACCAGTCACAGGTCAAGTCAGTGCCTGTGTTTAGTCTGCGACACCGTGGACAGCGGCGAAATTGCCGGGCCCCCATCGCGGTTTCGGGGGCAGCCCCTGCGAATGTAGCCGGCGCATGATCGAGTGAAATATCCGGAGTTGCCGCGATGTCATGTGCCTGGGCAGAGAGCGGCGGCACCTTCTCGACCGGTGGCTGCTCCGAAGCCTGGATTGGTTCGCTCGACTCTTGCGGAGGGTCACCCTTCGGCGCTGCCAGAACCAGGTCTGCGGAAGGTGGGGCCGGGTCATTCTGCGCAAGGGACGACGCTTCCTGGATCGCGCCTGTCGAGGTGGCCAGGGCCAGCGACATTGCGGCGCCAGCCATAGAACTGCTGGGAGTTGCGGCGGTCTCAAAGGGCTCCTGCGCAATAGCCGCGCCGCAGGCGCTGCAAAACTTATCTTCAGGCTGGATACTGCGACCGCATACTTTGCAGAACATGGGCCACACCTTCATTACTGCGCCTGCTGTTGCGTGAGCAAAACTACATCGGTATTGTTGCGTCCCCGGGTTACGGCCAGCTGCTTGTTCTTCCAGTCGTAGTCATAGTGGTAGATCAGCAGATCATTGAAGTTGGTCACTTGAGTCACGCTTCTGGTGCCGATAGGTTGCATGATGATGTTGGACACGCCTTTCAGCGTAACCGGGTAATACAGTGCCTGTCCGTCGGTGGAGTACTGGAAGAAATTGGAGATGGCAAGTACGGGCGGAAAGCTCTTGACCGGCAATCCTCCCTGCGCGGGAATAATCGAGATCATGGCTTTGAAGTTGACGCCGGCGCCTTCCGTGGTCAGCGCTGCAATCTGCTGGCTGTCGGGGGAAAGCACGCCAAAATCCACCACCTTGTCGCTGATCGCTTTGGGCTGGCCTCCGCCGAGCGGCATCTCCATCAGCGTCTTCTTGCCCTTTTCGAAGGTGGTATAGAGAAACGACTTGCTGTCGGGTGAGCAGGAGGCGTTCTGGTCGACATTTCCTTTGGTAAGAGGAGTTGCCGAGCCGCTCTGTAGGTCCAGCCGCCAGATGTTAATGGCTTTGGTTTGCTTGTTGGGCATTGAAAACAGCGCATAGGCGCCATTGCGGCACACCGACAGGCCGGACATCGGGAGATGCTCCTGATAAATGATGCTGCGATTGCTGCCATCACCGTTCATGATTGCGATGTGTCCGGCGTAATCCATCGCCACCAGGCGCCCGTCGGGCAGCCATCCCACTCCAATGTCTCCGTGGTTGTCGACCTGCTTCGCGTTGGCGCTGCCATTGGCATCGGAGCTCATGGTATAGAGCCCGACCTCCGGAGTGATCTGGATGGCGACGAGTTGCTTGCCGTCCTTGGTGATGCCGAGCGTGAGATTGCTGTAGGAGTTGAGATCGTTAGTGATGCGATGCAGCTTGCCGGCGGCAATCGCGATCTCGCCCACCTGCCCGTTCCAGTCGCTGGAGAGATCGTGGAAGATGAGGACCAGGTGCTCGCCATCCGGCGTCCACACCGGCTTATGCAGAATGGCAGACCCGGCATAAACCGTTTTTTCTTTGCCGCTCCCGGGATTGAGCAGTACCACGCGGCCCAGATTTTGGCTGCCGGGATCGAGGACCGTGGCCGCGATCGATTTGCCATCCGGAGACCACGCAGGATCGGAATATCCAGGCAGGGCAAGCTTGGACAGCACGCGCTCGCTGGTTCCATCGGCGTGGGCGATGATCAGTGTCGAGCTCGCCTCCGTAGAGCTGTCGCGCAAATAGACCATCTGCTGGCCGTCGGGTGAAAAGCTGACCGCGCTGTCGACATCGTCGGCCAGCTTGTGCGGAGTGCCGCCGAGAACCGGAATCTGGTATAGGAATCCGACGCCCGGATGCTGAGGGTCGCTGCGGACAAAGTAGAGGAAGTCGCCGTTGGGAGAGAAGGTCAGTCCGGAGTAGCCGCCCTCTATCGGCGCCATAATTTGCGCATTGCTGCCGGTGGCAACGTGCCGCATCCACAAGCTCTGCTGACCTTTGCCTTCATCCACCACGTTGACTACATATTTGCCGTCGGGCGAGATCGTTGCCAGTATTGCGTGGCCGGAACTGGTCAGCTTCTCCATGCTCATGCTTTGGAACGGGATTGGGCCGGAATCGCCGCGCCACTGGGCAAAGCGGGTGTAGAGGCCATAGATCCCGGCGCCAACCATCAATAAGCTGACGGCCAGGACAAGATTGGTGCTACTGCGGCGACGCTTTTCCGAAGCCACTGTCTCGCTGACAATCGGCTTCGCCGCGCCACTGCCCTGGGCGATGGGAGCGGAAGCTGCCGCGATCCCACTTCGCGAACTCTGCCCCAGGCTATCGCGCTTCAAACGTTTCAGGTCGGAGCGCATCTCGGCAGCACTTTGATAGCGCAGATCGCGGTCTTTCTCGAGGGCCTTGTCGATGATCTCTTCGAGCTTGAAAGGAACAGCGGAGTTCAACTCGCCGGGGGGACGCGGAGTGCGATCGAGGATTCCCTGGAAGATGACAGCGGAAGTGCTGCCTTCGAAAGCGATCTTGCCAGTCGCCATTTCGTAAAGGATCCCGCCCAGCGAAAACAGATCGCTGCGGCAGTCGAGGTCCTCGCCGCGGGCTTGCTCGGGAGACATATAGGCGACGGTGCCTACGGCGGTTCCCGGCGTGGTGAGCATCATTGGGGTCGTGGTTGGTGCGTTGCCGGCAACTGTTTCGAGCGACGCGCGGCGATCGTAGGTCAGTTTTGCTAATCCGAAATCGAGGATCTTGGCCTGCCCGCGACTGGTCAGAAAAATATTCGCCGGCTTAAGGTCGCGATGTACGATGCCTTTGCCGTGCGCCACATCCAAGGCGTCAGTAACCTGAATGCCAATGTCGAGAATCTGGTCCAGAATCAGCGCGTGGCCATCGATCTTTTCGTCAAGGCTCTGGCCCTCCAGCAACTCCATGGCGATGAAGTGTTGTCCTTCGGACTCCTCGATGGCATAGATGGTGCAGATGTTGGGGTGGTTCAGCGCGGATGCAGCGCGTGCTTCCTGTTTGAAGCGCTCCAAGGCATTGGGATCCTGTTCAAGTTCGCGCGGGAGGAATTTGAGCGCGACGTGACGGCCCAGTCGACTGTCCTCCGCCTCGTACACCACGCCCATGCCGCCAGCGCCCAACCTCTTCAGGATGGTGTAGTGCAGAATGGTCTTCCCGGCCAGGGTTTCCAAAGGTGAAATCTCCAGTTACCTCGACTTTATTGCTAGCGGAGGGCAGCGTCAAGGTGGGGGGCGCTTGCAGCGACAGTATCGCCAAACAAAACAAGCCTATCGCCCCGATGGATCCAATCCCGGGCCACGTTTAGCGATCGAGCAGACCTTCCGGAAGCGCCCGCGACCCGGCGCTACTCTTGGCCAGGAGGTGGGCTTTCTCGCGGGCTGCTCGTGCTTCTTCCGGGCGCCCCGACTGATCCAAAGCTTGTGCCAGCAGCCCATAGGCAACCTCGGTTGGCTTGGCGGCGGTGGAGCGCGTGAGGTCGTCGATCGCCTGATTCACATCGCTGGAGCGCATTGCCAGAACTCCCAAGCCGAGCCATCCCCGGTAATTGTGTGGATCCATTGCGACGGCTGTGTCGAAGCTCTCCCGCGCGCGCGCGCTGTCGCGAAGGTCGAGATAGACGAGTCCCCGGTTGCTGAACAGTTCGGCTCGGCCCGGGCCATCCGGCGTAGTGCTGATCATCTGATCGTAGCGCGCAATGGATTCCTGCAACCTGCCATGCTGGTGGTCGTACACGGCAATCTGCAAGTTACTGGTAGGGTCGGAGGGATAGATGGCGAGGGCAGCCTGAAAATGTTTCATGGCTTCGTCGGTCTGGCCGCGTTCAATCAGCAGCAGCGCCAGATTGTCGTGAGCCACATAGTTATCAGTACTGGACTCGATGGTATGAGTCCACAGCGTCACATTGTCATTCCAGTACGCAAGCTGATAGTGAGTGAGCACCGCCAACACCAGCAGCACAATCATGCAGGCGCAGCGAAGCACAATGAGGGGAACATGCCGCCGTTCAGCCAGGTCGGCCACTCCCCAGCAAGCCATCAGGAACAAGCCAATGAATGGCAAGTACGCATAGCGGTCGGCCATCGCCTGATTTCCCACGTGGACCAGGCCGATCATCGGGACCATCGTTCCCAGGAACCAGAGCCAGCCCACCAGCAGGTAGCGGTGGCTGCGGCCCATGACCGCCAGCATGGTGATCAGCAGCAGAAGGGCCAGCGCGGGTATCACTTGGAACAGCGGCAGGGGGTGCCAGGGATGAGGATAAATAGGAACGAGCTTCGTGGGCCAGAAGGCTTTGCCAATGTATCGGACGTACGCGACAATCGCGTTGGTGAGTCGAATGGAAAACGGATAAACCTCCAGCGAGACCACCGCGCCACCGGCTTTTTGCGCCATCACGGTGACCATCGCGCTGGCCGCGCACATTGCGAAAAGCGGAATCTTCTCCTTCACCAGCCACCAGAAACTGCGCGGCGGAAGCGTGGGAGCAGTCAGCGTTCCGGAAGCGCGGCCGTCGGCCGCTGCCGCCATTCGCTGTAACGGCCAGTAGTCCCACAGCAACAGCAAGAATGGAAAAGTGATGATCTGGGGCTTGGACATTAACCCCATCGCAAACAGCAACGCAACAATGATGTAACGGCCGAGCCTGGACTCTCGCACCGATTGCGCTTTCAAGGGCAATTTACCGTCTGGCTGCGACGATGCATACCACCGGTAGGCACCCAATCCGAGCAGGAAAAACAACATGCTAAGCAGGTTCTTGCGCTCCGAGATCCAAGCCACGGTCTCCACATTGATGGGGTGCAGCGCAAATAACCCAGCTACCATGGCGCTGCGGCCGACATAACCCGTCGCCCGCATCAGTACCCAGAACAGCAGGAGGACGTTTGCTACCTGTAGCAGCAGGTTGGTAATGTGATGACCGGCCGGCTCCAGTTGAAACATCTGGACGTCGACGGCATGGGACATCCAGGTCAGCGGATGCCAGTTGAACTGGTAGAAAGTGGTAAACGCCCACGAAATCGTGTCCCAATCCAGACCAGACTGAATATGGGGATTGTTGACCACGTAAACCATGTCGTCAAAGTTGACAAAAGGATGGTGGCCGACAGGGAGGTAAACTACGACCGTCGCAAACACGAGGAGAAGACCCAGGACAAAACGTTCCTGCTTCAGCGACGCCAGCCAACTTCTTCCTGGTGCGGACTCGGCCGTCTTGCTGGTCGTCTTCTTAGCCGCGGAAGTCTTGGTCCTCACTTGTCCCCCAAAATGTGCCGATGACCGGCCGCCAGAATGCGGCGGATGGAGCGGTTTCGACTTTATTGTGCGGCGAGAGCAACCGTCAAGGAGGGTCGCGACTGCCGGTTCGGCAAGCGTTGGGCGGTTGCGAACCCGCTAGCCGGCTTGCGATTTTGGATGGGGGGAAACGGTCAATGCAGATTCTTCGCGCTCTGGAGTGCGGGATCCGTTCACTTTGCTGGCGGGAAGGAAAATGCTGAAACAGGTTCCCGTCTCGCCCGTCGTCGAACTCTCTACTTCGATTCTACCGCCGAGTTTGTCGACAATGCCTTTAATGACCCACAAGCCTATGCCTGTGCCCTGGTCGCCCTTGGTGGTGAAGAAAGGTTCAAAGATGTTCTGAAGGTTGGCCTGGGGAATGCCGCATCCGGTATCGCGGACCTTCACCACGACCTCGTTTTCAGTGGCCTGCTCGATGGCCAGCGATATGCGGCCACGCTGCCCAATGGCGTCGACGGCGTTGGTGAACAGGTTGGTGAAGACTTGCCTTAGCTCGCTGGGAAAGATCGTCACCTCTCCTGTAATTTGGAAGTCGCGCACTACCTCGATTTTCGCGGCTTGCAGGCGGGGACGGTACATGGCGTAGACGTCGTCCAGCAACTCGGAAAGCCTGGTGACGACCGGGAACTTGGTTTCGCGATGCGGCGCCAGCGTCTGGCGGCTGATGTTGGACAGGCGGCGAACTTCGCGTTCCGCCAGGTCAACCAATTCGGCAGAATCCTCATCCAGCGAAGAGCTCTGTTTGAGCAAATGCATCAGATTGGTGAGCGCGTCCAGCGGGTTATTGATCTCGTGGGCGATGGTCGCGACCAAGCGGCCCGTGGCGGCTAGTCTCTCCGAGCGCCGTAACGCCTCTTCCAGTTCGTCGTGGAGCTTCCGAATATGTTCTTCCGCGAGCTTGCGCTCGGAAACATCGCGAATGGCGCTAGTGACGAAAGTGCCAGCCTCGGTGACCAGTGGGCTCAAGCTTATTTCGACAGGGAACTCGCTGCCATCTTTTCGCAGTCCCAATAGTTCAAGCCCGACGCCCATTGGCCTGACATGAGGATCGGCAAAAAAGTCCTTGCGATGGCGCGGATGCTGGCTGCGATAGCGCTCGGGGATGAGCGACTCAACCGCTTGTCCGATAAGTTCCGAGCGGTTATATCCAAACAGTTTCTCGGTTTGAGCATTAACCAGGGTAATCTTTCCACGGTCGTCAACGATGACCATGGCGTCGGGTGCGGCCTCCAGCAGCGAACGGAATTTGTCCTCGGCTTTTTTTCGCACGGTTATGTCTCGGATTGCGCTCGCCACCAGCACGCCGTCAGACGTTTTGATCGGACTGAGGCTGATTTCCAGCGGAAACTCAGTGCCGTCCTTGCGCAACCCAAACAGCTCCAGGTCTTCTCCCATGGGCCGCTGGCGTGGGTCTGCAAAGTAAGATGCGCGGTCATGGGTATGTTGGGCATGGAAACGCTCAGGAACTAAAACTTCCACAGAGTATCCCAGAAGCTCCTGCCGGGGATAGCCAAATAGTTCTTCGGTACGGGAATTGACCAGCACAATTTTACCGCGCTGATCGACGATCACCATCGCGTCAGGGGCTGACTCCAGCAGAGCGCGAAACTTGTCCTCGGCCCCTTTGCGCGCGGTCACGTCCCGGATTGCGCTAATGACCATGGGGCCTTCCGGAGTCTCCATCGGACTGAGGCTGATCTCGACCGGGAACTCCGAACCGTCTTTGCGCAGCCCAAGCAGATTGAGCCCAACTCCCATGGGCCTGACATGAGGATCGCCGGAGAAGTAGCCTGATCGATGTCCGGGGTGCTTGGCGCGGAAGGGCGCAGGAACCAGAACCTCGATTTTTTGACCAATCAACTCGGAATGCGAATAGCCGAAGAGTTTTTCGCCCTGAGTATTGACGAGCACGATGCGGCCCTGGCGGTCGACAACCAGCATCGCATCGGGCGCGGCATCAAGGACCACGCCGAAGTTCGCTTCAACGGAGATTTCCATGGATTGCCCCGGTTAGCAGGAATTGTATACCCCCTTTGCAGGAGTTCTGCCGAATAGTTCTAGATTTGTCTGCGCGCCGGTTTTGGGCTGCCGGAGCAGGGGAGTTGCATAGTCAGGTTCAGCGGCGTCAAATCCCGCAGAATCGTAATGTCAGGCACTCTTGCACATGCAGTTCTGCGATATACTTCGCTCGGAAACACAAATCTTTCTTAAGGTCACCCACCAGCATGACGGCAAATGCGGTTGAAATCGCTCCCACCACTGCGGATTTCAAGTCCCTGGAAGAAAAGATACTGCGCACGATTGAGCTGTTAAAGTCGGCGCGCGACGCCAAAGCGGTCGCTGAGCGCGATGCCTCGCGGCTGCGCACGCAGTTGAACGAACGTGAGGAAGAACTGGATACGGTGCGCCAGGAGCTGGTCGCGCTGCGCCGCGAGCGCGAAGAGGTACGAACCCGGGTAGAAAAGATGCTCGGCCAAATTGAGTCTTTGGCGCTGGAAGAATCGGCGGGATAATGGAAGACAGTTGGCAGTTGCCAGAAGTGCAAGATGGGCTGATATTTCTGATCACTAGCCACTGACGGGAGGGCGCGTTGAGCAAGGTGAACGGAAACGGCGGCGGTAATGTCCGGGTCGAGATCTACGATCAGACATATCATCTGCGCGGTTCCGATGCGGAGTACATCGCTGAACTGGCAGGTTATGTGGATAACAAGATGCGCCTGATCTCGCAGCAGGCAGCGACCGTGGACTCGCTGCGGGTGGCGGTGCTGGCCGCACTGAATATTGCCGATGAACTCCACGTGCTGAGGCGTAAGTACGACTCAATTGCCAGCGACTACAACGACCGCGCCGAACAGCTGGAGGGAGCCCTGGACGAGGTGCTCGACGAGGGGCGCAGGGCCGGATAGGGCTGCGTTCTTTGCTTTGATCGCGCGTGGAATCTTAGGCTGCCGAAGGGGCCGGAGCTGACCAGTGATGCGGGCGAGCAGGCTTCCTGGCCGCCTCAACCCTTCCTATCGTTCGTCATCCTATAGCTAAGTTTTGTTTCGACCGATCGAACCCGACCGGAGGATCACGCTTCGGATGTTGCCTAGTCACGCCCGCTGCGGAATTGGATGATCCTGCGCCGGTCGCGTTTGGACGGCCTGCCCTCCGGCGCGGGAGCCGAATTCCGGAGCGCCCTACGCTCTTCCGCCGCCTTCATGCGCAATCCGCGGCTCTCCTCGGTTTCTTCATAGAGAATATGTGCGACGGCTGCCGGGCCGCGCACTTCGCTCAGCAGCAGTACCTTCACCTGAAAGTCGCCGCTGTCAGACTTGATGTGCAGCAGGTCGCCAACTTTGACCTCGCGCGCGGCCTTGGCGGGCTGGTTGTTGGATTGAATCCTGCCGAGTTCACAGGCCCGTGCCGCCAGAGAGCGAGTCTTGAAGAATCGGGCGGCCCACAGCCACTTATCCATGCGTACGCTGGCCATTCTTTTATCTTAAGGCAGTTGCCGGTGATCGGTGGTCACTGGCTACGGTGCCGCGGGTGTAAGATGTCGGCTTTGCAGGGTAGGAGGTGCTCGTGCTCGACCGTCGCCGCTTTCTGACAGCCAGTCTTACCGCCAGTGCTGGGCTCGCCGGTGTTCTCGGCTTTCGGAATGATCTGCTGGCGCAAGCGGAGAGCGCTCCGACCGCGCTGCCCGATCCTACGCTCTACCGGCATGATGAAGAGGGATATTGGAGCGAGTTGCGCAAGCAGTTCCTCATCCCGGAAGACGAGATCTACCTGAACAACGGCACCGTGGGATCGAGTCCCGCGCCGGTGCTGCGAGCGGTGTTCAAGGGCTACAACACTACGGAGAAGCTGGACGAAACCGATCCCGAAGACTATCCCATCTGGGGATACGGGCCGTGGAATGAGTTCCGCGAACCGCTGGCGGCATTCGTCGGCTGCTGGCGCGACGAGATTGCGCTGCTGCGCAATGCCACCGAGGCCAACAGCTACATCGCCAACGGAGTGGACATGAAGCCCGGCGACGAAGTGCTGATGACCGACCAGGAGCATCCGGGCGGCGAACAGCCCTGGCAGTTGAAGGCCAAGCGCTATGGCATCGTAGTGAAGAAAGTCACGCTGCCCATGCCGGTGAAGGACGCACCGCAGGTGCTGAACCTGTTCCGCGACGCCATTACCCCTCGCACCCGGGTGATTTTCTTCAGCCACATCACGACCGTGACCGGTGTCGTTCTTCCGGCGAAAGAGATTTGCGCATTGGCGCGGTCGAAGGGAATTCTGTCGGCGGTGGACGGAGCGCACGTGACCGGCATGATGCGGCTGCACCTGCACGATGTTGGCTGCGACATGTACAGCTCCAGCCCGCACAAATGGCTACAGGCGCCGAAGGGTTCGGGCTTCCTTTATGTCCGGGACGAAGTGATCGACCGTATGTGGAACACCATCGCAACCGCAGGATGGGACGAGCCAAAGCTGCGTGCCGAGCGCTTCCAGCGGATTGGGTCGTCGAATGTGCCGTCGCTGTGCGGGCTGAGCGCGGCCATCCGGATGGCGAATTCGATAGGCATGGAGCGCATCGAGGGCCGGCATCGCGAACTGGCGGATACCATGCTGGCAGCGATGGTGAAGCGCGACGCAGTGTCGTGGACCTCGCCCGATGCGAAGTTGCGGTGTGCGATTGTGACGGTGAACGTTCCGCCGATTGAGCGCATGAAGCTGGAAGACTGGATGTGGAAGACGAAGAAGATCCGCATTCGCGGCGGCGATCCGTCGAAGCTGCGACTGTCGACGCCGTATTACCTGCGGAAGAAGGACATTGACCGATATCTGGACGCGTTTGATGAGTACAAACGAGAGAAGCAAGCATGAGAGAAACGGGGCAACCGAGGACGGTGTCGCCGCTCCTGCTTCTCTGTGAAACTGGCGACCGCGGGCATAGGTCCGCGGCTGGAAATCCTTACTTATTGCTCAGCGCTTCCACTCCCGGCAGCTTCTTGCCTTCGAGAAATTCCAGCGAAGCGCCGCCGCCGGTCGAGATGTGAGTGATCTGATCAGCCACGCCCGCGGCTTTCACCGCTGCCACGCTATCGCCGCCGCCAATGATCGAAACCGCAGCGCCATTATCGGCGACCGCGTGCGCGATCTTCCTCGTACCTTTGGCGAAGGCTTCGACTTCGAAGACTCCCATGGGACCGTTCCACACGATGGTCCGCGCATCGCTGATCTCGTTGGAAAAGAGTTCAATGGTTTGCGGCCCGATGTCGAGCGCCATCATGTCGGCGGGAATTGGCTCGCCTTCGGCGATCTGACGGATGCGAGCTCCAGCCTCGGGCTTGTCGGCGACAACGTGATCCACCGGCAACAGGAGTCTTACATTGTGAGACTTAGCATCGGCGAGAGTTTGCTTGGCCAGGTCGATTTTGTCGGCTTCCAGCAACGACCTGCCGATTTCCTTCCCTTGCGCCTTGAGGAACGTGTACGCCATTCCGCCGCCGATGATTAAGGCGTCGACCTTGCCCATCAGGTGCTTGATAACGCCAATTTTGTCGCTGACTTTGGCGCCGCCGAGAATAGCGACAAACGGCTTTTGCGGATGCGACAATGCCTTGCCGAGATACTCCAGTTCCTTCTCCATCAGCAGGCCGGCAGCGCGCTTGTCCACGAAATGAGTAATGCCTTCCGTGGAGGCATGGGCGCGATGCGCCGAGCCAAACGCGTCGTTCACGTAATAATCGCAAAGCTTGGCCAATTGCCTGGAAAAGTTCGGGTCATTGACTTCTTCCTCGGGATGGAAGCGCAGGTTCTCCAGCATCAAGGACTGGCCGCGCTCCAACTTCTCGGACATCTCTTCGGCTTGCACACCGACGCAGTCGGGCGAGAAGCCAACGTTCTCGCCGCGGCGCAACACGTCGTCGATGAGAACGCGCAGCCGCTCGGCCACCGGCTTCAGGCTCATCTTCGGATTTGGCTTGCCCTTGGGCCGTCCCAAGTGCGATGCCAGGATTAAACGCGCGCCGTGACGAAGCGCGTACTCGATGGTCGGCAAGGTCTCGCGGATGCGAGTGTCGTCCATGACACGGCCGTCATCGAGCGGAACATTGAAATCGACGCGCATGAAAATGCGCTTGTTGTTCAGCGGGAGATCGCGGATGGAGAGTTTTGACATGAGATCAACCTTGCTATCAGCCGTCAGATATCAGCCGTCAGCTACAGCGGCTGCCGCCTACGAATCGAAAACTGCTGCTTCTTAATGCGGTCATTAGAACCGGTAGAACGTCAACGAAGTCTCGGATTACCAATTTCACGCCCGACCGTTTAGCTGACGGCTGAAAGCTGACGGCTAGCTCTCGCCTCACAGCCCTTTGCTTGCGAGATAGTGAATAAGGTCGCGCACGCGGCACGAATATCCCCACTCGTTGTCGTACCAGGAGATGACCTTAACGCAATTGCCTGCCACTACGCGCGTCATAGGAGCATCGACGATCGACGAGCGGTCGTCACCACGGTAATCGATGGAGACCAGTTCGGCGGTTTCGTATCCCAAATAACCCTTCAGCGGACCTGACTCGGATGCGGCCTTCAGCGCACTGTTCACTTCTTCCACCGTGGTCTTCTTCTCGACGAAGACGACCAGGTCAACGACGGAAACATTCGGGGTCGGTACGCGCATAGAGAAACCGTCCAGTTTGCCCTTCAGCTCGGGGATAACCAGGGAAAGAGCCTTGGCCGCTCCGGTCGAAGTCGGAATCATGGATAGCGCGGCTGCACGGGCGCGGCGCAGGTCCTTGTGCGGGAAGTCGAGGATGACCTGGTCGTTGGTATAGGAGTGAATCGTTGTCATCGTCCCGCAGACGATATTGAACTTATCCTGGAGCACCTTGGCGACGGGGGCCAGGCAATTCGTCGTGCAGGAGGCGTTGGAGATGATGTGATGCTTCGCCGGATCGTACTTGTCCTCATTCACGCCCATCACGATGGTGATGTCTTCGTTAGTAGCAGGAGCGGTGATGATGACCTTCTTCACCGGTCCGCGCAGATGCTGTTTGGCCAATTCGGCCTTGGTGAACTTCCCGGTCGCCTCAATGACGATCTGCGCGCCGACGGACTCCCAGTCGAGTTTGGAGGGATCTTTTTCGGCGAACACTTTGATGTTCTTGCCATCGACGGTGATGAAGTCAGCACCAGCCGAAATGTTGTTCTTCAGATTGCCGAGGATGGAGTCGTACTTCAGCAGGTGGGCAAGCGTTTTGGGATCGGTGAGATCGTTGACGGCGACGAATTCCAAGCCGGAATCGTTAAGAGCGGTACGAAGAATGTTGCGGCCGATGCGGCCAAAGCCGTTGATACCTACTTTGATTGCCATAGTACCTCATCAAAAAGTGCGAATTGAAATGCGAAAGTGTGATAGTACACCGCACAGTCCCCAGCGGACCGTGAGGCCAACCAAAAAGCGTAGCATCCCGACTGGGGCGAGGCAATGCTAGAACCATAAAAGACGAGCTAGCATAGGCACAAAAGGGGAAACACACCGGATTGCTCCGAGCTAGGGAAGCGTGTTACAAGTGCAACATGCGTAGATGGAGCCGCGACCGCGGCAAGCGGCGGAAGCCGCCGACAGAAAAGCCGGGACCAGACACTCCCGCCCCATTGCAGCCGAAGTTTCCCGAGCCGGCTGGTTCGGAAGCCATGAGCCAGCAGCCTGAGTTCGAATCTCAGCCCGACGAGGCGGAGCTTCAGGAATCCCAACCCGCGGCGGAAGCTGACGGGAACACGGGGCCTCAGCAACAGATGCGGCGCGACCGCAACCGCCGGCGGGGACGGCGGGGACGTGGCAATCGTCAACCGGGAACTGCGCAGCCACCATCGCTGCCTGCACCGGGCGGTCCAACTGGCGAGGCCGGCGAGGCCGAAGCGCCAAGCAAAGCCGCCGAAGCTGTACCTCCGCCCGCCACAACCGCCAAACAACCCAAGGGCGCTGTGGTCTTGTCCATTGGCCTTCCAGGCTCCGGCAAGAGCACCTGGTTCAAGCGCCACAACATACTTCCGTTATCCAGCGACATGGTCCGCATCCTCTTATTCGACGATGTGACAGAACAGCGTTATCAGGACCTGGTGTTTTCCACGCTTCGCACCATGCTGCGGGCCCGGCTGCTGGCACGCCGTCCTTCGAATTATCTGGACGCGACCAACCTTTCGGCGCACGAGCGCCGTACGTGGATCAAGTTGGCGCACGACTTCGGTTACGAGGCGCACGCTGTCTTCTTCGATGTGCCGCCGGAAATCTGCATCGAGCGCAATCGCAGGCGCGAGCGGAATGTTCCTGAGGATGTGATGCATCGCATGGCGCAGAAGCTGCGGCCGCCGAAGTTCGAGGAAGGCTTCGCCAAGATCACGGTTGTTCGCTTGAAGAAGAAAGACGGAGAAACTGCTCCCGCCGAAGAGCCGCGTCAGGAGCTTGCAATTGAGCCTGACGAAGGCGAGCCACCGGGGATTGCGGACTCCGAGTACTAGAATTTGTCCAGTCAAGAAAAAGCGGCCTGGCGGCCGCTTTCTTCTTGCACTCAGACCAGTTGTACCTTTGCTGCTGGCCTATCCCGCCTTCTCCATCAGTGCCAGGGTAGCATTACGCTTGTCTACCATGTCTCTCGTGACCTCGCACTCCCGCACACGCTTTTGGCTGGGCAGCGTATACATCAGGTCCAGCATCAGTTCCTCGAGAATCATGCGCAGGCCGCGGGCGCCGACTTTGCGGGACATGGCCTCGCGGGAGATCGCACGAAGAGCTTCTTCCGAGAAGCGCAGCTTGACGTTCTCGAACTCGAACAGCCGCTGATATTGCTTGACGATGGCGTTCTTCGGTTTGGTAAGAATTTCGACGAGCGCGTCTTCGTCGAGGTCGCTGAGCACGCCGACTACCGGCAGGCGGCCGACGAACTCTGGAATGAGCCCAAACTTGATCAGGTCTTGCGGCTCAACCTGCGCGAGCAATTCAGTGTCACGCTTATTACTTTCGGTGAAGGCGGCTTCCTTGGCTTCGTCGGTGCGGAAACCCATGGAGCGCTTCCCCAGGCGACGGCCAATGGTGCGTTCGAGCCCGACGAACGCGCCGCCGCAGATGAACAGAATGTTGGTGGTATCCACCGGAGTGAATTCCTGGTGCGGATGCTTGCGTCCGCCTTGCGGGGGGACGTTCGCCACAGTTCCTTCCAGGATCTTCAGCAATGCCTGCTGCACGCCCTCGCCGGAGACGTCGCGAGTAATAGAAGGGTTCTCGTCTTTGCGGCCAATCTTGTCAACTTCGTCGATATAGATGATGCCAGTCTGGGCTCGCGCCACGTCGCCATCGGCGGCTTGCAGGAGCTTCAGGATGATGTTTTCAACGTCCTCACCCACATAGCCGGCTTCGGTCAGCGTGGTGGCATCCACAATGGCAAAAGGAACATCGAGCATTTTCGCCAGGGTCTGGGCGAGCAATGTCTTGCCCGTGCCCGTCGGCCCAATCAGCATGATGTTCGACTTGGCCAGTTCCACTTCGCCGCCGTGTTGGCGGTTCATGTAAATCCGTTTGTAGTGGTTGTAAACCGCGACGGAAAGCTTCTTCTTGGTCTGTTGTTGGCCAATGACGTATTCGTCGAGGAACGCCTTCACCTCAGCCGGCTTGGGCAGTTGGTTGGGCGCGGCGCTGGGCTGGGCCTCGGAACGGTCGTCTTCCAGAATGGAATTGCAGACGGCGACGCACTCATCGCAGATGTAGGCGCGCGGATAGTCGGTGGGCGAGGAAATCAGCTTGGCGACGGCGTCTTGTGACTTGTGGCAAAACGAACACCGCAGTACTTCTTCAGAACCGGTCCTGGTCCTCACGGAAACTCCTTTACAGCGCACACCAGCAAAATGGAATTGCTATTCCGAATGGCTTTTCCCGTCCGCTCGAATCCGGGAGGGGCTGTGCTGCCCCATTTCAGAAAGCTGCTGTTGTCGGCCATCAGCAACCTCCCCGCGAACCCTTGGGCGTTTATCACGCCGTTGAAGCTATTGAACCACAATTCCGCCTTGCGCTACGTACCGCTGGTGCAATATTCGGTACCACTTTGGAAGCAGGGGGCGAATTTTTTTCCCTACTCAGTCATCGTCCTACTTGTGCTTAAAGATGATGTCATCGACGATGCCGTATTCCTTCGCCTGATAGGCATTCATGATGAAGTCGCGTTCCACGTCGCGCTCCACCTTCTCCAGGGGTTGAGCGCTATGCTTGGAAAGCAGCTGATTGGTAATCTCCCGCATACGCAGAATCTCGCGCGCATGAATGTCGATGTCCGTCGCCTGACCGGAAAGGCCCGACATCAGCGGCTGGTGGATGAGAATGCGCGAGGTCGGCAGAGCGAAGCGTTTCTTGGGCGCCCCGCCGGCCAGCAGGGTTGCGGCCATGCTGGCCGCCTGACCTATGCAGATAGTGGTGACATCAGGCCGAATGAACTGCATGGTGTCGTAGATTGCCATTCCCGCCGTGATGGAGCCGCCCGGCGAGTTAATGTACAGCGAGATGTCCTTCTCCGGGTCCTCGGCCTCCAGAAAAAGCATTTGCGCAATGATCAGGTTCGCGACATTGTCGTCGATAGGAGTGCCGAGAAAAATAATATTGTCCCGTAACAGGCGGGAATAAATATCGTAGGCCCGCTCGCCCCTGCTGGTTTGCTCAATCACCATGGGCACAAGCATTGTTTGCAGCTCCTTCAGCTTCCCCGCCCACACCTCTTCCCGGTGAGTTGAAAGGGGGAAATGGAATGCAGACCGCCCTATGCGGACCTGCGGTAAAGAAAATCCAAGGTCTTCTCGTTGCGAAGGCGATGCCGAATTCTATCCAGCCCACCATCCTTCGTCAAACGCTCGCGGACCTGCTCGAGCGTCTGCTTCGATTGACTGGCCAGCGCTTCCACTTCGCGGTCAAATTCCTCATCGCTGACCTCTATCTTTTCTTCGTCAGCAATCTGCTCCAGGATTAACGACGCCTTTACCTCGCGCACCGCGGCGTCCCGCTGGCCGGCGCGAAGCCGTCCGAAATCCATGCGTTTCATATCTTCGGTTTTCATGCCCTGCGCAGCCAGAGCGCGCAACCCGCGTTCCAACCGAAGATCGATCTGTTCATTCAGCATGGCTTCCGGAATGGGGAAGTCGTTCCGCTTTACCAATTCCTCGACAAGATGGTCCTTGCCCTGATGCTGGGCTTCGTGTTCCTTCTCCGCTTTCATGTTTTCCCGCAAGCGATTGCGCAGGTCGTCAACCGTATTCAAGTCTGCGCCGAGTTCCTTGGCAAAGTCGTCGGTCAACTCCGGTATGCTGCGGGTCTTGACGCCCTTGACGGTCACTTCATAGGTCATGGACGTGCCGGCCAGCCGCTTGTCGGCGAAGTCGTCCGCATACTTCACATCGAAGGTCCGCTGCTCGCCAGCCTTGGCCCCGCGGAGGTTCGCCGAGAACTCCGGGATCGTATTCTCGCCGCCAATCTCGACCATGATCTCGTCGACTTCCACCGGTTTGGCATCGGCCGAGCCTTCCTTTGGCGTGCCCTTGAAGCTGACTACCGCGAAATCCCCATCGCCCAGCGGGCGGTCGTCCTCGACGGCGCTATAGGCGGCATGCTGCTGGCGCAGATTATTAAGCGCGTTTTCCACATCCTCGTCGGTGACGTTCGTATCCAGAGTGGTAACCCGGATGTCGGCATAAGGGGCGAGCTTGATCTCCGGCAGAATCTCGAATAAGGCCTTGAACCTTAGCGGCTCGCCTTCGGCGATGTGCAAGTCGGTGACCCGCGGCTGCGACACCGGTGACAAGTGTTGCTTCCTGGCTTCCTCGCGGAAATAGCGCGGCACGAGAGACTCAACCACCTCGCTCTTGATGTCCTCGGCGAAGCGCTGGCGCACGATCGTAGCCGGGACCTTGCCCTTGCGAAAGCCGGGAATGCGCGCCAGCTTCTGGTAGCGGGTGACGAGGTTGTCGGTTTCGGTCTTCACTACATCTGCCGGCACTTCGACTGTAAGTTCGCGCTGACAGAGGTTTGATTGATCGGAAGAGCTGGTTTCGGTTGGTGTGGTTTCAGTCGTCAATGAATTGCCTTCAAAACTTGGATGTGACTCCCACGGGGCCGGATGGCGACCACGACAGGAATGTGCGCTGGGTCTTCGGAACCCCGCAGGTTATGAGTGCCGGGTGGCGCCCGGCATAAAGTCCAACCAGGTGCCTCATCCTTAAGTTTATGAGAGCGGTGGGGAGCGGTCAAACGGTGGGTAACGGCATCGCCGGCTTACAGGCCATATCCGGAGCACGGCTGAGCAGATCCAATGTCCGGCGGCATACCGGCGGGTCTGGTTGACTGATACACTCCGCCGGCATCAAGCAACTCAAAAGAGCGCAGCTGGGTGACTTCAATCCAGGTCTTGCTCCAGCGCTGCATAACGCACTTGTCGATGCGGGTTTCCGGCGGCGGAAATCCCAGGCCGTCGTAAAATCTCAGGATGTTCTCCCGCAGGGCATCATCCATATTCGCGAAGCGATCCGCGGCCAGTTGGTCCAGCAGCTCGCGATAGGTCGCGTCGGCCAGCGGATACTCACCGCGCTGCGTCGGTTTGCCTGTGTCCAAGTCGATGTTCGGTGCCTGTAGATTCTTGTTCCCGACCGCTTGCAGGGCCTTCCCGTACTGATCGACAGTTTGATTGACGCTCTTGAAGTACAAGTTTTCCGTCTTGGTGGTGGGTTCTTTGAAATCGATGTCGCGGAGCGGACTAACCTTGGGTGTGACCTTAAAGATCGCGGCCATTACATGGGCTCCGGGCCCGGGTTTTTCGTATCCGGATCCCCACGACTTCTGATAGTCGGCGTTCGACAGGCGATAGAGAAAACGTTGCCGGTTGAAGTTGGGAACTTCCTTCTGCAACTGGTCGCCCTTCACCAGCAGGGCAACCTTAGTCATTTCCGGGACGATCCGGCTTACGCTGCGGCGATAGGTGTTGATGGCCAACTGTTCGTTAGGCATCACCGCAGAGAGCTTAATGCCATAGGTATCGAGGAAAGCCCGTTCCAGCAGGGGTTGCGAGACCTCAAAGCCGATGAAGTTGTGATAATCCTCGGGAGCGTAACGGCCTTTGGCGACCTGCAAGACATCGAAACCGAACTCGGTGCGAATATGCGCTTTGTGGTCCACATCGTACGGAACCTTAGGGCCGTACAGCCGCGCCAGGGACGGATACGCGATACCGACGGATTCGTTGATGTAAGGGTGGCCATTGATGTCGGCGACATAGTGCGAGAGCGCGCCCAGAGCAAAGGCGTACTGGTCCAGGTCCTGGGAGTCATCGATCAAAGCGCGCACGAAATCGCCGGAGCGAACGTAATGCGTGAGATCGCTGAAAACGTGGTTGCCGAAGGGGTAGTAGCCGATATCCTGAATAACGCTGCCGCCGTAGGCATAGGCGTGAGCCGTTTTCAACTGGTCAGGCGTAGCATCCGGAAAGCGCGCCAGCAGCAGCGGCTTGATCTGCTGATCCCAGAGCAGGTCAATGATTTCTTCGTGCGTCAGTACCGAGTAGGCGGAGCACAACGGAGCGCCAGCCAGTACGCATATCAGGATCAACCGGCAGGACATTGCCGCCCAGGGACGCGGGATGCTGGCTTTCCTTGGCATTCGCTGCGTTTTTAGATGCGGCCGATCAGCAACAGAACTACGAGAATCACCAATACCAACCCCAGTCCGCCCGAAGGGTAGTAACCCCAGCCGCGGCTGTAGGGCCATGAAGGATAGGATCCCACCGACAGCACAAGCAAAATTACCAGCAGAATGATCAGCATAGTTTCCTTTTCTTTCGCGCTTAGGAACGCGAAGTAAGCTAATCGTTGGAAGCGGTTTGCGCCCTGAAGGATGCTTTGCGGCGTGGGCGCCGCTACGGGCAAGAGCAGGGCCGGTCTACCGCTACAATGAAAGGCGATGCCTTCGGCGCTTGCTATTCTCAACAACGAAGTCGTGAAGTGTACGCGCTGTCCCCGGCTGGTGGCTTATCGCGAGCAAGTGGGCCGCGAGAAGCGGCGCGCGTATCGCGACCAGGAATACTGGGCGCGGCCTGTGCCCGGCTTTGGCGATCCGCACGCGCGGGTGCTCGTCCTTGGACTGGCGCCTGGCGCTCACGGCTCCAACCGCACCGGCCGGCCATTTACCGGAGACGCGTCGGGTAAGTTCATGTATCCCATCCTGTACAAGGTGGGATTCGCGTCGCAGCCCAACGCCGAGAATCGTGGCGACGGTTTGAAGCTGATCGACTGCTACATTACAGCGGCAGTTCGCTGCGCTCCGCCGGACAACAAGCCTCTGCCCTCCGAACTTGCCAATTGCGCGCCGTTTCTCGATCGCGAACTGGCAATTCTGAAAAGCGTGAAAGTTGTGGTGGCGCTGGGCAAGATTGGTTTCGACGCATATTTGAACTACTTGAAACGCAACGGCGTGATTCAGAACAGGGCGGGTTATCTATTCGCTCACGCCGCCAGCTACCCGATGCCGAACGGGGTAGTGCTGCTGGCGTCGTATCACCCTTCGAACCAGAACACTGCGACAGGCAAGCTGACGGCTCCGATGTTCGAGCAGGTGTTTCGCGCGGCGAAGAAGATAGCCGCAGGCGGGTAAGGTTAGTTGACAACTGGATGCCACAGTGTCACGATTCGCACGCGGAATGCCAGTTATGGACTTCGCGAAGGAGGGACGAATGGGAAAGAAAATGTTTCGAACCCTGATGATCGGACTATGCATGGTGGCTTTTGCGTCCGTCGCCGCCAGCGCCGCCGCCAGCCGTTCGGCGGTAGGAACCTGGAAGCTGGATGTAGCGAAATCATCCTATGGCAATATGCCCGCTCCGAAGTTTGAGAAGCTGGTCGTCACCACCGATAAGCCCGACGCGGTGAAGTGGGTCATGACGGGCGCCTCCGCCGACGGCAAGACCTACATCTCCATGTACGACGGACCCGTCGACGGCAAGGACCGTCCCTATGGAAACAGCCACGCCGGCAACAACATCACCTATACCAGAAGCCCATCTGGACTCGATTGGGTAATCAAGAACAAGAGCGGAGCTGTTATCGAAGCCGGGAGCGGCCAACTTTCGCCGGATGGCAATACGCTGATCTTGAAGGGAACGGCGCAGGGCGCCAGCGGGAAGGCTACTTTTGTCTCGGTGTTTGAGCGAGTGCAGTAATCACGAAAGACGCATTTGCAGGCCAGATTCTAGGCTGGCGCCAGTTCGTTGATCCGAGCGGCCATTTTGATGTCGCGTTGGGTTACACCCCCGGAGTCGTGCGAAACCAGGGTCAGGGTTACTTTGTTGTAGTTGATAAGAATGTCGGGATGGTGGTTCACGGCTTCGGCTGCTTCCGCTATCTGGTTCACGAATTCCATGGCCTGAATGAAACCTGCGAACTGGAAGACACGCTCGATAGCGTTGCGGTTCGCCGTCCAGCCGGGGAGCTGTTGCAGGGCCTGTTGAATTTGGGCGTCGGTTAGAACTGTGCTCATCGTGAATTCCTCGGTTCCGGTAACAGCTATCTAGCCATCAGCGCAGGCTGGGCGTTTGCAACGGTCTTATCCTGCGAACCGCGACTGCTTTTTTCAATTGCTTCGTCGCTTCGCGCCTGAACGTCGCAGCGGGCTGTGGCTGCCTATTTCGTTTCGTAGTTCCTGCCAGATGTGTTCGGAAACCCCCAGGAACACCTTTACCACTTCAGGGTCGAACTGTTTGCCGGCGTTGCGTTCAATCTCACGCCGTCCGGCAGAAATGGATTGAGCAGCGCGGTAAGGGCGATCGGAGGTGATGGCGTCGAAGGTGTCGGCGACGGCAAATATGCGCGCTCCTAATGGGATTTGATCGCCCCTGAGACCGCGGGGATAGCCGCTGCCGTCGTAGCGTTCCTGGTGCGAATACACGATGTCCGACGCCTCCTGCAAGAATGGTATTTTGCGCAGCATTTGATAACCGAGGGAGGCGTGTTCGCGCATAATGGCCTGCTCATCGGCAGTCAGGCGGCCGGGTTTGCGCAAAATCGCATCGGGAATCGCCATCTTTCCTACATCGTGCAGAAAGGCGCCGCGGGCGATGATGCGCACCCGGTCCTGAGGCAACTCCATGGCGCGCGCGATGGCGATCGTGAAGGCAGTCACGCGCTTGGAATGACCCTCCGTTTCGGCGTCCTTCAGGTCCAGCGCGTCGCCCAGCGCCTCCAGCGTGATGTCGTAGGAGCGCTCAAGATCGGCAAGGGCCTTCCGCAGCATTTCCGTGCGGGCGGAGACCAGCGACTCCAGGTTCGTCTGATAAGCCATGTTCTCCAGCCGCAAACGACGGGTCTCCAGCGCCCGGCGCACCATGGCCAGCAGTTGCTCCCTCTCGAAAGGTTTCAGCAGGTAGTCGTAGGCCCCGTTCCGGATGGCAGAGAGGGCCACGGAAATGTCGTGGACGGCCGTCACCATCACCACCGGGATATCCGGGTTTACCTCTTTCATCTTGGAAAGCAAAGTCAAGCCATCCACGCCTTCCATGATCAGGTCGGACAGCACAATGGAAATGTTTTCACTAGAACGGAGCACAGCTAGTGCATCGTGAGCCGACGCCACCGGACGGCACTCGAATCCAGCTTGGAATAGGATCGAGCACATCACATCACGAACCGACGTCTCATCATCGACCACTAGTATGCGCTGATCAGCCATAAGGACAACGGTTCCCCACGAGCGTTAAACCGTGCGTCTGGCTAGATTGTATTGTGGCCAGCGCTTAGCAACACAAGTTTACTCAAACAATTTACGTTCGCGGCCTGCGATACGTTCCCCGACCCGCTTGGTAGCCACATGGGAAAACGTACATGGCTTGTGCAGGAAGGTGTGGTATGGCAATGCCAACTTGCGGCACCTCGACGCCTAAATCGCCCCCGGAAGGCTTGGGAAGACGGCACCCTGGAAAAACAGAGATATAGGGGGCTAGCCAATTTGTTGTTTATTTCCAACAGTTTACGAAAGTTGGGTCCCAGGCCTTTCCATTTCTGGAGAGTTGGGCAGCCAATTGCTTAGTTCTAAAGTGTCGTCGAGTTAAGTGGGAATCAACCGGCGGCGCAACCGAATCCAAGGAGACCGAAATGACCCTCAGCATCGGTGAAGCGAAGAATGTTGGTTTTGCGCAGTACTTGCCGGCCGTACTCAACTCCAACGTGGAAAGCTACCGCAAGATCTACGAGCTAAACCGGCATCGCGTGTACTCCTTAGCGTTCTGGATGACAGACAACGAATTGGCAGCTGAAGAACTCATGATTCAGAGCTTTCGCCGCGCCTTTGCGGGCAACGAAGACCCCACCGCAGACGATATCGATGGCGCCCTGATTTCGGAGTTGCGCCAATATCTGGTGCTTGGACCTCTGACGTTGAACTGCGCGCCATGCGATCGCGTTTTATCGGTGCGCCGCAATACTCTGCGCGTCGACCTTGAACGAGCTGTAGTGCAACTGCCCAGCACCGAGAAGATGATTTTCCTGATGCATGATGTGGAAGGCTACGATCACGCCCGCATCGCGTATCTGTTGAACGTTTCCAAGGATGATTCGTGCCGCGCGGTACACCAGGCCCGGCTGCGCCTGCGCGAGCTGCTGGCGAAGAATTAAGTTCTCACCCCTCGACCGTATCTCACTCTCTTTCTTTCCTGATTTTGTTTGCCCCTCGCAAGAGGGGCTTTTTTTGCGGCGGCCGTCAGCACTTAGGGAAGCTGTGAATAACTTGCCGCAGGGGCTTGGGTGCTGGCCTGAAGGCCAGCTCTACCTGAATCTTCTATCACCATAGGTTTTGCAGCGGCCTGTGAAGCCCTTGCAAAACCCTGAGTTGCCTGAGTCCCAAATGCCGAATGTTAGCTCTTCTGCCCGCCCTCCTCTACGCTTTCCAGTTCCTCTTCCTCTTCACGCTTCAGCGGGCGCAGCAGCGGGAACAGAATAACATCGCGGATGGAGCGTGAGTCGGTCAGCAGCATGGTCAGGCGATCGATGCCGACGCCTTCGCCGGCGGTCGGTGGCAATCCGTACGACAGCGCGCGAATGTAGTCTTCATCCATCTGATGAGCTTCCTCGTCGCCGCGCGCGCGCTCGCTCAACTGCCCTTCAAAGCGCCGCCGTTGTTCTTCGGGGTCATTCAGCTCGCTGAAGGCGTTGCCAATCTCCAGGCCACCGGCAAAGATTTCGAAGCGCTCCACCCAGTCGGCGTTCTCTTCCGGCTCGCGCTTGTTCTTCGACAACGGCGAGATCGCCAGCGGAAAATCGTAGATAAACGTTGGCTGGATGAGGTGCGGCTCGGCAACAAACTCGAAGATCTCGGCGATGGTCTTACCATTCGGGGCAGCCGGATCGTAAGGGATGTGCGGATTTGCCGCGTTGAAGCGGCGCACCATGGCGGCGATTTGCTCCGAACTGGAGAAGGCGCTCATCTCTGGCTTGCCGCCTGCGTTTTCCGGCCAGAACTTGATGATGGCTTCCCGCATCGAAAGCCGCTGGATATTGCCAAAATCGACTTCCTGGCCATTGAAGTGTGCGATGGTCGTAGGTTTGCCGTCGACCGGGTCGAGAACGTCGAGCGCCACTTGCGCCAGCATTGCGGCGGTGAAGTCCATCATGTCGCGATAATCCGCGTAGGCCATGTAGAACTCCAGCATGGTGAACTCCGGGTTGTGGTGCGTCGAAATGCCCTCGTTGCGAAAGTTGCGGTTGATCTCATAGACGCGGTCCATGCCGCCGACGACCAGCCGCTTCAGATAAAGCTCGGGCGCAATGCGCAGGTACAGATCGACGTCCAGCGTGTTATGGTGCGTCGTAAACGGTTTGGCCACGGCGCCCCCGGCGATGGGGTGCATCATCGGCGTCTCCACTTCGACGAAGCCCTGAGCGTCCAGGAAGCGGCGCATCGACTGCACCACCTTGGCGCGCTTGGTGAAGACCTCGCGCACCTCGGGGTTCATGGTGAGATCGACATAGCGGCGGCGGTAGCGCGTCTCGACATCCTGAAGCCCGTGCCACTTCTCGGGCAGAGGAAGCAGGTCCTTTACGAGAAACGTGATCTCTTCGACGTGCACGGTCAGTTCGTTGGTGCGCGTGCGGAAGAGATAGCCCTTCACGCCGATGTAGTCGCCTACGTCGAGCAGCTTGTAAAGCTGAAAGCCTTTTTCGCCGACGAAGTCGAGCTTGATGTAAATCTGTAGGCGCTTTCCTCCCTGCTGGAGGTGAGCGAAACCCGCTTTGCCTTGCACGCGGATCGACATCAGCCGCCCCGCAACACTGACGTTGACCCTCGGCGACTCCAGTTCCGGGGCCGTCCTGGCGGAAAATTCATCGACGATCTGCGGAATGGTGTGCGTGCTCTCGTAGCGATAGGGGTAAGCCGATTGCCCCAGCGTCTCGATCTGCTTCAGTTTGTCTTTGCGTAACTCGTAGATTTTCTGGTCAAGTGCCACAGTGATTCCTGATGCCCAGCGTTGAGCAGGGCGAAGGATGGGAAACGTTGATTATAGAGGGTGCAGGCGAAGTGCGATGAGATCGTTTTGTAGAACCCAGTATAATTCTCTCGCGCCCCACAACTTCAACCAGCGGAGTCTATCCATGCCTGCAATCGAGCACGCAGCGACTGCAAACCACTTCGAAGGCGTTAGCCCGATTTTCACAGTGAAGAGTATCGCCGCCAGCATTGACTATTACGTCACGGTTCTCGGCTTCAAGGTTGACTGGGGCGGCGGTACCGGATTTGCATCGGTTTCGCGTGGCAGTTGCCACATTATGCTGTGCGAAGGCGACCAGGGACATCCCGGCGCCTGGGTCTGGATCGGCGTCCAGGATGCTGGGCTGCTTTTCGAGGAATACAAAGCCAGCGGCGCGAAGATCCGGCATCCGCCGACCAACTACGATTGGGCCTACGAGATGCAGGTTGAGGACCCGGACGGGAACGTACTTCGCCTCGGCTCGGATCCGAAGGAGGGCGAACCCACGGGACAGTGGCTCGACATGCGCGGCATGCATTGGGAAAGAATGCCCGATGGCGGATGGAAGCAGACAGCGGCGAGAGCTAGATAATCCGCGTGCTTGAACCCTGATTCCCCCCGACGGTGACTGAGAGCGGCAAGGCTACCGTGGGCGATTCCGGGATTCTCGGCTCGTCCGTCGCTGGATCACTCACCATCGTGCGCAAGAGCCCGTCACAACACAACCACCAGCCCAGGAAAATCTGTCCCTCGCTATAGGTGACGTGCAAGGGCCGCCAGAGCGGGGCGCTGTGCGGCACAGCCGGGAAATCCACTGGAGCGGGGGACCGACCATTATCTAAGCCGGCAAAAGAAGAATCCTCGATCACCACCGAAACGCACCGCGTATCGCTCCGTAAGCCTGTGCGGAGTGCCTTAAGGGCGCTTTCCTTTGCGCTCCAGATCAGGGCTATCAAAGCGAAGCGGACGGGATCAGGCGCTTGCCGTATTGTCGCCTGTTCTTGCGGGGTGAAGTAGTCGCCTACGAACGCTTCGCTGCGTGGCTCAACCACTTCCACATCGCAGCCAAGCGTTGCACCAGCGGGGCCGACTGCGCACGCCCCTATTCCACCGCGGTGACTGAGCGAGATGGAAACATTGCCGGGGCCATCGTCGATAAAAACTTCCGGCGCTCCGGAAGCGGCTGGCCGTATTTGGATCGTCGCCAGAGTTTCGGGGTCGTGCGGTAACTTCAGGTAGTCAGCAACCGCACGTTTCGCAGTCCACCGGCCCAGCCGCCAGTCGGCCCGCCGTTTTGGAAAGCGAAGGCTGCCGAGATGCGATGCTTCCCAGGCGCTGAACCAGTCGTCTTCCGCGCGTACATCCCGTAGCGCTTGTTCGAGCCAGTGTAATTTCATCAGTCCGCCTGTAGGACCGGCACTTGCGCCTCTAGGATATCCGCGCTGGAGACGATCTTTTCGGCCCGCGCTGCTTCTTCTCTACCAATGCCACGCGCGATGGCTTCGATCAGATACGGACGAAGCTGATGTGGGGGAACGATGTTGTGCAGCGCGCCCACCTCCAGGGCGCGATGTACGCTGTGGATGCGATCGAATTCAGCCGCCGTCTCGCCCAGCTTTTCGGAATGCACCACCTGGAAGAGCTCATTCCACTCCGCGCTGAGCCGATTTTTCTCGGCGCCATCAGCCAGGGCTATCGCTTGTGATAGTGCTTCCATGCGCGGATCCTTGCGAGTTCTAGTGTCGACCTCGCCGGCAAAGACCACGGCAGCAGCCGGAGCGCCTCCGATTACCGACGCGTAGGTCCCTTCCAGTGCGATGACTTCCATTTGCTCATTGAGAGCGCGCGAGAAAACCACATAGGCCCCACCGTGATAACGCGAGACAACACAAAACACCATCGGTCCCCGGAAGTTGACGACCGCCCGGCCAATCTCCGCTCCATATTCCAGTTGCAGGCGGCGCATGGACTCCGGTGAGCCGTCGAAGCCGGAAAGATTGGCGAGCACGACAACCGGCCGGTTGTTGCTGGCGGAATTAATGGCCCGTGCCAGCTTCTTGGAGGAAAGCGGAAACAGCGTGCCCGCGGTCCAGTGATCGGGGCCATCGGCGGGAACGAATCCGAAGCGTGGCACGGGTTGGGATTCGATGCCCAGCAAACATACCGGGTAGCCGCCCAGGTGGGCGTCCCAGACGACGGCGGTTTCGGCTGACCGCATGCCGCGCCAGCGCTCCAGCGGCGTATGGTCCTGGTCCACAACCGCCATCATCACGCGGCGGATTTCGAACGACTTCTTACGTCCGGCGTTGGTCGCGTCCGAAAAGATCTCGCCGATCCGCGCGAAACCCTCCTGCTTGCCCTCCGAGTGCGGATGGAGCTGCACATCGCGAGTTAATGGATCGCCTGTGGTAGCTCGCCGCGGGAATCGCTCACCCGGCACAACGTAAGTGTGGTCGTAGTGTTGCAGCAGGATTTGGCACGCCTCGTTGATGTCGCGGGCGAAGTACTGCGCTTGGCCATTGAATCCCATGATGCGATCGTAGCCGCCAATGCCCTGATTGTCTTCCGCCGACACGCTGCCGGAATAATCCAGAGCTCGTTTGCCGGTCAGAACCATCGCACCCTTGGGCGTCATGATGAGGATTCCGCGGGTGTGCATCAGCATGGTGGCTTCGGCGTTCCAGTAGGGCTGCGCGCCCACGTTGATACCGTTCACGATGAGATTGATTTCGCCACCGGCCTGGGTGAACTCGATGATCTCGCGCAGCACCCGCGCAATCCAGTCCATGTTCTCGACGCCACTGTCCATTGAGATCTTTGCGCCGGCCGATAACGTGAACCACTCCAAGGGGACCCGCAGCGACCGGGCCAGCTTCAAGGCAGCCAGAATTCGCGCGCACTCCGGCTCGGCAAGCGCTCCCAGGTCTCTGCTGGGGTCGCCCAGGAGCACCACCCGTTTTATGCCTTCCGGATACTTGTCGGTAAAGTTGCGAATGGTGCCGGCAATGATATTGGCTGTGTTCTGCCCATAGGTGCGGTGAACGGGGACCAGGCGTCCCTCGGCATCCAGATCGTGCTCAACAAATTCGCCGGGCGGAAAGTTTGCTCGGGTGTCGCTGGGCGAGGGGGTGAGCATCTTGGCGATCTCGTAGGGATACAGCATGCCGCGCTGGCGCATCTTGACGACTTTCTGGTCGTAGGCGGTCAAGGGTTTCATGGGCTCCAGCTTGCTCGCAGGTCGAAACGTGATGAGCATTCCAGCGTTGCCCGGAGCAGAGATGCGCATTATGGTATCCCGCAGTTCTCCAAGCCGCGGATTGGGGATGCGGACCCGCACCACCACCTGCTCCAAGCCCACGCCGTCGGCCAGGGGCGCTAAGCGGTGCACGATGTCGTTGACCTCTTCAGGCTTAAGGCTCAGTGTGGGCCAGATGTAGAGGAAAATCCGATTCCAGTAGAGCCGTTCGCGGGTTGAACGCTTCATCTGAAACTGCCGGATGGCTGCGACAGCCTCGGTGAACATGCGCTCCAGATAGGGAAGTTGAACGATCCGGTGCCATTTATCCCGCACTGGGGTGAGATCATGCACCTCGGCCACGGCAAACAGGCGCTCGTCTTTGGGGTTATCGTTGGCGACGGCATGCACCAGATAGACATCTTCCGCCGACGGTAAGCGGTTGATCTTGAAGTTTTTCAAACGCCATAGGTGCAGGCGTTCGCCCATCATGGGATGCACTCCGCGGAACAGTGCTACCTCTTTGTAGCCGCCATCGGAGGGCTCGTAGGTAAAGTGCTGCATGGCGCCCATGCCGGGCTCGCCGGCCGTTCCCGCCACTGCTACCACTACGCGACGAATGGTGCGGGGAAATCCAGCCAAATTAATGACGGATTCGATCTCGACCTGTGTACGCTCCGCTTCGGGCAGTGAATCCTGCTTCCAGGTCAAGAGATCGACGATGATGTTCTCATGCTTTGGCACCTCAGCCATGAAGGGGAACAACGCGCGGATGGTTTCATCGAGCCGGGAGTACTCTGCGACGGCCACAAGAATATGAAGCCGCTTATGATCTTCTTCGTAATGTGCAGTTGCGAAACAATGTCCATTGGCCGATAGAGTGCAGAAGCCGGTCAGGCGGCGCGTGTAGTTGCGGTAAGTCACAACCTCCATCATGATCTGGCGCAGAGCGGGCGACGCCTTGGGAAATCTTCCCGCCAGCAGGCTGGCGATCGGCTGGGGGCAGTCAATCAGCGCCCGCGTTCTCTGGTGCAGATCGGGAGCGTCGGGATGGGCCGCGAGATAATCCAGGTGTTCTTCCATCGAAGCATAAATCTGCTTGCGCGCGAGGTCGAACGATGGCTGTTCGAAACAGCGATAACGCAGTTCGCGGGCCAGATCACTGACGCTGGGAAACAGCTCACGAGTGATCGAGACCATGCGATCGAGCAGGGTTCGGAATGACTCGTCAACCGATGCCGTGTTCCGGGCTGCCAGTCGCCGTTGCAGGACGCACAGTACGGGCGCAATTTGCTGCTCCGCTTTCTGGTGCGATTTGTAAATCCACAGCAGGCATTCTTCCAGGTCGGGCGAGCGGTCGAGTGTCGCGATCCCGTAGTGGGCCAAAGCTCGCTTTAGCGCTTTGACAAAATCGCGCGGCAACCCTTCGCCGTGAATGTCCAGCATGCGCAGATAGGAGAAGAGATAAGCCTCAGTGCTGGGCGACTCGCTACCGATCTGGTGGCTGACCATCGGCTTCCGGCGGAACAGGGACCAAAGGTCGACGAAGATATTAAGAATGGCGTCTTCCTGGCAACGTATTTCGTCGTCGCACTCCACCCCCGCCATCTGCTTCCATTCGGCAACCAGGCGAGAGGAGCGTTCCGGGTTCACATCGAAGCCCAGCATCAGCTGGCGGAGTTCATCCAGATTCTGCCGCCAGGGCAATTCGGCGGTGTGCCCATTGCTGGGCGGAAGTGCCGCGGCAAACGATACTCGCTCAGTCGATTCGGTTGCGGCCCGGGCGGCATCGGGTTCGATCTGCAAAAGCGGATCGCCGGTGGACACCTGGACATTCGGTATCGTCATGACCTGGCGAATTCTTCCTGGAAATGGTGCGACGACCTGGGTTTCCATCTTCATGGCCTCGAGCACAGCCAGTCGGTCGCCAGTCGAAACCGTGTCGCCGGGCTTGACGGCAATGGAAACCACCACGGCCGGTGACGGCGCTCGCACCACTCCACCGTCGTCGCGATCGATGCGGTGTGAAACTCCGTCCATCTCCATGCGGAAGCTCGAGCCCTGTTCCACCGACACCACATGAAAGCGTTGCCCGAAGACCGTGAGCCAGCACTCGAAAGAACCAATCGGCTCTACATGAGCGTCGACGCACGATCCATCCACTTCGATGCGGTATTGCCGCAGTCCCATGCGGTATACCTTCATGGAATATGCGTTATCGCAATAGCGCAGCTCGACGGTGTGGCCGACCTCGCTGCGGACCTGGGGCCGGCCGCGCAGTGCCGAAGCATAAAACTGAGAGTGCTCCACCCGCAGCTCAGACTCATAGGACTTGACCGCCGCCATGACGAGCGCAACGTCAACGTGCTGGCGAGACATGTGCTCGCCGTTATTGGCCAGCCGATCCATCCAGCCGATATCGACCTCGCCTGCCTGGACTTCGGGCCGGCCCAGCAGGTCCAGCAAGAATGCACGATTGCTGACGCCGCCCTTGATGACCACGACGCTCTCATGCAGCACCCGTTGCAGGCGGGAGATAGCTTCCCTGCGGTTGCGGCCGAAGGCGATGATCTTGGCGATCATCGAATCGAACTCGGCGGGAATGGTGTCGCCTTCCTCCACGCCGGTGTCGATGCGCACGCCCGGACCAGTCACCATGCGGAAGCGCTCAATCAGGCCGGGCGAAGGCGCAAAGCCGTTATTGGGGTCCTCGGCATTCAACCGCACTTCAATGGCATGGCCAACGGTGAGAGGCGGATCGCCCTCCAGGCGCCCGCCGCGCGCGACATGGATCTGGAGCTTGACCAGATCCATGCCGGTGGTGCATTCCGTGACCGGATGCTCAACCTGCAAGCGCGTGTTCATCTCCATGAAGACGAAGCGCTGCTGGCTGGGCTCGTAGAGGAACTCGACCGTGCCGGCATTGCGATAGCCGGCCGCCTGGCTGAGACGAATGGCAATGCGGCGCAGCTCCTGGTCCTGCTCGCGCGTGAGCGCGGGCGACGGCGCCTCCTCCAGTATCTTCTGGTGACGGCGCTGAATGGTGCAATCGCGCACGCCCACAGCCCAGGTGGTTCCATGATGGTCGGCGATGATCTGGACCTCAATGTGGCGAGCGCCGGTTACGGCCTGCTCCAGGAAGACGGTGGGATCGCCGAATGCTTTGAAGGCTTCGGCACGAGCGCCGGCGAACGCGGTTTCCAGTTCGCCGGGAGCCTGCACGCGGCGAATACCGTGACCTCCGCCCCCGGCTGTGGCCTTGATGAATACCGGGTAGCCAAGGCGCTCAGCATGACGCCATGCGTCGGCCAGCGTCTCCACCGGTCCGCCGCTCCAGCCGGCAACTGGCGTCTGGGCCTGCTCGGCGAGGCGCTTTGACGAGATCTTGTCTCCCAGAAGCCGCATGACGTCGCCGTCCGGGCCGATGAACACAATGCCCATCTCACGGCAGAGATCGGCGAATTGTGCGTGCTCCGCCACGAAGCCCCAACCCACCCAGACGGCTTCCGCCCGAGCCGTTCTCAAAGCACGCTCCAGCGTGGCGTAGTCGACATAACAGCTTTTGAGGTGGTGGGTATTGGGATCGGCGATCTGCGGCGCACCCAGCGGCACGGCCTCGTCCGCGTGACGCACGAACATGGTGTGGCGATCAGGATCGGTGAACAGGGCAATGGTGCGCAGCGCAGTGCCGTGCTCCTGGTTGAACTCGCGCGCCGCGTGGATAAAGCGCATCGCGGCTTCACCGCGATTAACGATGGCGATCCGTTCAAATTTCTGTTGCATAGCCGTCACCCTTCACCTCGTCAGGACGACCTGTGGATTACGAAGTGACCGGTTGAGGGGACATAGCGTCCTGTAGCGCTTGCAGCGGTTCGGTATCCACGCTGGAGGGGACCTGCGCCGTGCGATAGCCGTCCAGCCGCAGGTAGCGGTTTCCTTCAGCGTCTACCACTTCTGCATCGAACGTTCCTTCGGCGGGATGGGGCGTGACCAGGGCGTAGTACGCGTGATGGTCAGTCAGATCCGGAGCTTGCAGCCGCAAGACACCCTGCACCTGCAACGGCAGACCCATGCGGTGCTGCGCTGCCATCTCCCACAGTCCAGCCGTCTGGAAGCAGAGCTCGATCAACCTGGGAGCGATAAGCGTGTGCCGGTCCGAGGGATTGCATTCATCCGGCAAGTCTGGCGTAAACTCACCGACCACATGCTCGCCGTCCCACCATGCTTTTTCCAGCACCTGATATGCGGGGCCGTGGAAGTAAATCCGGTAGATGTGGGCTGCGTCGACGATGCCTTCAGCCGAGAGCTGCGGCTTCAATCCCCTGACCGCGCTGGGTGTTTGTTGACTCACCAGCACGCGTGCGGTGAAGTGCGTTGTCTCCTGCGGTCGGGTTTGCCCCGCCAGTTTGCGGCGGCCAAACAGCCGGCAGTCCGCGATCAGCTTGTCACCCTGGGCATAGAGGTTGGCCTGGATCATTACCGCCCGGGGCTCGTCCCGGTAGAACTTGAACGGGGCCAGGAAATTCACTTCCTCAATGCTCTCGATGTACCAGCCTGGGTGCAGGCACACGGCCGCTTCCGCAAATGCCTCGATGCCCATAACGCCAGGAAGCACGGGAATGCCATCGATTTGATGGTCATAGAGGAACGGCTGCGCCTTGGGATCGAGGGTGGTTTCCATGGTGAGGCCGCTGTAAATGCCAAGTCCGGTGATCTTGCCGACCATGGGACCCTGGGCGGCCAGAACCTCGCTCGATGTCGCCAAGGCCGCAGTGTCCAGACCGCCAGTGACGTCCCACTCGTTCAGCAGACTCCCGAGACGTTGTGCGATAAGGACCTCGCCGGACCGTCCGCCCGCCGTCAGTTCGCGGCGAATTACCGGAATGCCAGCCTCGGGCGGCACCATGTCGATGCCTGCGAGCTCCATCATCTTGGGAATGGAGCCGCGCGTTGCCATCCCGATGCCGCCCCATGCCGACCAGTCAATCACGATGCCGCGCGTCTGCGGCCGGGAGGTGCGGAAGCTGGATGTGTATTTGCAAAGCAGATCGTTGGCAGCGCTGTAGTCGGTCTGGCCGCCGTTGCCGAAACGTCCGGCAACGGAACTGAAGGCCACGGTGGCTCCCAGAGGCATGCTGCCGATCGCATGCAGCAGATTGAACCAGCCATTGGCCTTCACGTCGAAGACGAGATCGAATTCGTGCTGGTCCTTATCGGGCAGGAAGTGGCTGCGCTCCAGCCCGGCCGCGTGCAGCAACACGTCGATGCGGCCGCTCTTCTGCCGGACCTGATCGATGACTTTAGCTACGCCGGCGGCGTCGGCGAGGTTGACACTGAAGTAGTACGGCGTTCCGCCAGCCGCGCGGACGGCATTGATCGCACTAAGTGCAGCGTGAGCACGCTCCAATGCGGCCAATACTTTTTCGATCAGCGCGGGAGTGGCGCGTTCGCCACGTGCCTGCATGCGAGCGAACAGCTCGCGCTTGAGACCGTCTTTGTCGCTGACAAACCGGGCGAGATCAGGATTATTCGCGTCGGGCTCGGGCACCAGATCGAGCAGGTAAAAGGTACCGCCCGAAGCCGCAGCCAGGTCCGCCGTTATGGCGGAAACAATGCTTCCCGCGGCCCCCGTGATGACGAAGACGCTGTTTCGGTTGAGTGTGAGGCCGGGCTGGCCATCGGTGGCAGGCTGTTCCTGTAGACCGACGGTCCAGCGCAATTCGTTCTTGTAGCCGATTTCGACTGCGCCTGTGTCGCGCAGGGTTTCGGCAATCAGAACCGACGCGATCTCCGAGGCATCGCGATCCGCTGCAAAATCGACGGCTTTGACCAGGGCCTCAGGACGCTCGCGCTTGTAGGCTTTGGTGAATCCCACCACCGCGCCGCCCATGGGCGCAAACGCACCGGCTGGGTCATAGCCATGCTGGCCGCCAAGTCGAGTTGCTGAAATCAGGAACGTCCCGGATGCAGCAACCTGGTCGTAGAGTTTGCGCATGGTGATATAAAGCGACTTCACGCGAACGCGCAACGACTCTTGCCACCGCGCAGCGTCCATGCTGGCAAGCGGTCCTTCGTTGTCGAGCGCCGGCAGCCAATAGATGCCCTGCACCGGGCCCGACGCCAGCCAACCGTCGATTGTGCTTTGCAGAGTGTCCGCATCCGGCGCACCTGCAATGGACAGAACTTCAACCTCTTTCTGGCGTAGTTGCGCGGTGAGAGATTCTGCTACGCCACCGTTGTCAGGCACGACGATCACGCGGCTTCTGCGGCCGAGTGTTACGCCGGTCGCCTTGCACAAGGTGAGTGGAGGCCGGAGCGTCGGCACAGGTACGCGCCGAGGGATGGCATTGGCCGCCTCGAAGCTGAGAATTGGCGGAGCCGTGACGACGGGCACAGCGGCGGGACTTGCGTTCGTAACGTTGGCCGCGGCAGCGGTTGCGCCGGCAGCTCCTTGCTGCGCGAACTTGATGACGTGCGCGAGAGTAGGGAAGTCGCGCAGCTTGAGGTTCTCATCGCGAGGAATGTTGTACGCCGCGCGCACTGAGGCAAACATCTCCGCCTGCTTTACGGTATCGATACCGAGATCGGCTTCCAGGTCGAGATCGAGATCGAGCATTTCCTTGGGATAGCCGGTCTTCTCGGCAACGATGTCCAGGACTCGTTCCTGGATGGCCTGGCCGGTGGCGGCCGTGTGGATGGCCGGAGGCGGCGCGGGAGTTGGCGTTGGAATGGATGCGGGCGAGGATGCAGTCTCCGGCTGCTTTGCGAGCGGCGGCTGCTGGGCTGCAATGGCGGGCTGCTGGATCTTCCCACCGGCCAGGTCGGGCCGCATTTCGTAGACAAACCGAATCACATGGCCGATGGTCGGGTAGTCGCGCAGCTTGCGATTTTCGTCGCGCGGAATATTGTAAAGCTCGCGGATGGCCGCGAACATTTCGGCCTGCTTGACCGTATCGACGCCGAGATCTGCCTCGAGGTCGAGATCGAGATCGAGCATGTCTTGCGGGTAGCCAGTCTTCTCCACCACCAGCGCCAGAACGCTGTCCTTCACCGAAGTGTCTGGTTCGGTGACGGTGGTAATTGGCGCGGAAGAAACGACGGCGGCCACGGCGGGAGTCGCTGTTGCGTCGGGCGCAGACGAAGGCCCAGCTTTTGGCGCGGATGGAGAACCGCCTGCCAGGTCTGGCCGCTTCTCGTACACGAAGCGAATCACGTGGGCGAGGGTGGGATAGTCGCGCAGCTTGACGTTCTCGTCGCGCGGGATGCTGTAGGTCTGGCGGATGGCGGCGAACAATTCGGCCTGCTTGACGGTGTCAACTCCGAGATCGGCTTCCAGGTCGAGATCCAGGTCCAGCATCTCTTCCGGGTAGCCAGTCTTCTCGACAACTAATGCCAGAATGCGCTCTTTGACGGAGCCGTCACGCGGCGTCGCAGCCGATACAACGGGAGCCGAATCCGCTGGTGTAGCCACTACGGGTGCAATCGCTGTCTGCTGAGTCTCCGGCGCAGGCTTGCCTACGCCTGCCAGGTCTGGCCGCTTCTCATACACGAAGCGAATTACATGGGCGAGGGTGGGATAGTCGCGCAGCTTGACGTTCTCGTCGCGCGGGATGCCATAGGTCTCGCGGATGGCAGCGAACAGCTCGGCCTGCTTGACGGTGTCAACTCCGAGATCGGCTTCGAGGTCGAGATCCAGGTCCAGCATCTCCTCGGGATAGCCAGTCTTCTCGACAACTAACGCCAGAATGCGCTGCTTGACGGAACCGTCGTGCGGCGTCGCAGCTGGCACAATGGGAGCCGAAGCCGCTGATGTAGCCGCCACGGGTGCAGTCGCTGCCTCCTGAATGTTCGATGCAGGCTTGCCTACGTCTGCCAGGTCGGGCCGCTTCTCATACACGAAGCGAATCACGTGCGCCAGCGTGGGGTAATCGCGCAGCTTGACGTTCTCGTCGCGCGGGATGCCATAGGTCTCGCGGATGGCGGCGAACAGCTCGGCCTGCTTGACGGTGTCAACTCCGAGATCAGCTTCCAGGTCGAGGTCGAGTTCCAGCATCTCTTCCGGATAGCCAGTCTTCTCCACAACCAAGGCGAGAATCCGCTCCTTCACCGATCCGTCAGCCGCAGCGAATGGCGGAGGCGCGGCGGGTTGAACAGGCACGACTGGTTTCGTGGTTTCAACAGGCGGCGGTGCGGGCGCCGGCTTCGTCTCGGCAACCGCAACTGGTGTTAGTTTGGGCTGCACAGCCGCTGCTGCTTTCGGCGAGGAGGGCATCGGCGTTGCCGCCGCGACCTGCCTTGGTGGCGCCGGTATCGGCGCAGTCTGAGTTGGAACCGCAATCTGCGAATCTTCGGCCGGCGCTACCGCTCGTGCCCATGGTCCCTGGTCACGCACGCGCAAGGTCCGTTTGACGACTTCCAACTCCGTCGTCGGGTAACCGGCCACGCGGCTCAGCCAGCCGTTCCATACAACGGGATCGGCGACGCGATAGGCGTATCCGAGATTGTTGGGGCCGCGGCGAACGCCGTCTTTCGTCGGCACCCAACGCAACAGCATCATGGCGATCTGCGAGCCGAATCCAGCGCCCAGATGCAGTGCGTATTTCACCGGATACGAACCGCCCTTGGACAGGTTCAGTAGACCAAGTTCGGGATCCACTTCCTTGAAGTTCGCCACCGGAGGCACAAGGCCCGTTTCCAACGCCTTTACGGCGAGGACGTCTTCGATGCCGGTGGCCATGGCGTGGCCGGTCAAGCCTTTGGTGTTGGCCACCACGATTTGATCGGCGGCATCGCCGAAGACGCGACGCAGCGCGTGAACTTCCGCCGAGGCGCTGCCGCCACGGGCTGGGGTGTAGGTCTCGTGAGATACGAAAACCATTTGCGGCGCGATTTGCTGACGGGAAGTCCCGCCGTGCGCTTCCGCCTGGGCCACCAGATCTTCCATCACCTGGCCGATGTGCTGCACATCGAGGCGAGTTCCGTGGAAGGCGCTGTTGGCGGTGACCGCGCTCAAAACTTCGCAAATGGGCTGAATGCCGCGTTCGCGCGCGGCTTCAGCGCTTTCGACCACCAGCGCCGCTGCGCCCATGCCCATAATCAAACCGTGGCGCCGGCGGTCGAAGGGAACGGCGGCATCTTCGACTTTTTCATCCGTGGCGGCCGCTCCGCTGGCCAGGAAGCCCGGGCCGAACCACCCGATCATGTTGTCGGAAGTGACATCGTCAGCGGAGATCACGATCACGCGGCGGCAGCGTCCGGCGCGGATCCAATCTTCGGCGAGTGAGACTGCCTGCGCCGTGGTTGCACAAGCGGCGTTGATCTGCGTGTTCGGACCGCGAGCGCCGATGAGTTCGGCGAACTGCGAGTGTCCCATCGACAAGACCCGCAGCAGGAAGCGCCGGTCGAACACATACGGGTTCTGCTCGATAGCGGTGCGCAATTCGTCGATACGGCGCGCCACATCCTGGCCGAGAGTGGAATGGCCGTCGGCCCCCTGGGCGCTCCATTTCTCCAGCCTCGCCAGCTCGTCGCGGCGAGCGCGGTCGGTGAAGTAGCCCGACATGATTTCGGCATAGGAGTCATAGCCGGGGAAAGCGGAACCGAAGATCACGCCAGTGTCGTCGCGCATGGCGTCGGGCAGACCCCACCGCTCGGGAAGCTGTGTGCCCTTGGTGGTTGTCTTGTAGCGCATGACCAGCGGAATGCCGGCATCACGCAGGGCGTCAATTCCGGCGGCAATCGCCAGGCGGGTCACGCGGTCGAGCGCAGCCAGGTGCTCGGCGGGAATGCCGAATTCGCTTTCCAGATCGAAAGCGCCACCGCGGCCAGCCAGCTTGATCACGTCCGCCACATCGGTAATGGACTCGAAGGTGGGCTCGCCCTTTTCGCTCTTGACCAGCCGGCGAATGCGTTTGTCGAGCATGGCTTGACGGAACTCGCCAGGGATCGGGCGAATGAATTGATCGCCGCGCAAGATGCGCTCGAGGTTGCCGTCGTCGAAGATGTGCTCGGTTCCGGGCAGCCCCAAAGACGCTCCGGTGATTGTGACCGGCGGAACGGTAGCGGGCTTCTCGCCGGCGCTGGGTTTTTGGGTACCCGCGGGTGCGGGAACAGCGGATACCGAGGCCGTTGCCGGAGTTTCGATGGAAGTTCCGGCAATCCCGCAGCCTAACCCCGCGGCATAAAGTCCACATAGCGCCTGATTGAAGGCGGTCACGTCGTCCAGTTTGGGATGATTGGTGAACAGAGACACGACCTGGCTGTCACTGCCGAGCACGTCCTCGGCAAATCCCTGCAAGGCTTTCTTCGGTCCGACCTCGACGAATACCCGCGCTCCCGCGTTGTACAGCGTATGCAGGCCTTTGATGAACTGCACCGGCGCGGCCACCTGTTTTGCGAGCAGATCGATCATCAGCGGGGCAACGTCAGGCCCGGTGGGATAGAACTCTCCGTCGACATTAGCAACGATGGGAATGATCGGCGACTGGAGGTGCAGGCGCTCCAGCATCCCCCGCAACGGCACGCTGGCCCCAGCGACGATCGAAGTGTGGAAGGCGTGGCTGACCGACAGTTCCACTACGTTGTAGCCGGCCTGGAGGAAGATCTGCGAAGCTTTCTCAACTGCATCGCTGGCTCCGCCAATGACGGACTGGCTGTTGCTGTTGACGTTGGCGATGACGACGTAGCCGTCAATGGACTTGAGGATGCGCTCGACTTCGGCGATGGGCGCGAAGACAGCCGCCATTTTGCCCTTGTCGGTAACGGCCACGCTAGCCATCCCGCGGCCGCGGGCGCTCACGGCGTCCAGGCCGTCTTCGAACGAGAGTCCGCCGGAGGCAACCAGCGCGGCGTACTCACCCATGCTGTGTCCCATGGTCATGTCAGGCTGAATGCCGTAGGCGGCGAGCAGCCGGGTCATGGCAATGTCTGCCGTGAGCACGGCCGGTTGCGTAATCTCCGTCTGACGCAAGCTTTCTTCCGACGCCGCGAGGGCAACGGGGTCTGCCTTGTCAACGAAGACGAAGTCGCTGAGCGGCTTGCCCAACATCGGCGTCATAATGCGATCGGCTTCGGCAAAGGTCTCGCCGATGATCGGCTCCGTGGCGCGAATACCGCGCAGCATGTTCACGTATTGCGAGCCCTGGCCGGTGTAGAGGAATGCGGTCTTAGGTGCGGGACCGTGTCCGCGGAAAATTCCCTGGGCGCGAATCGCCTTCCAGAATGCGGCTTGATTCGCCTGGAAGGCTTTGAGCGCGATGCCGCACCTGGTGGCCAGGTCGGCGGCGTCGGCATAATCAATCACCAGACGCTCGGGGGCGCGCAGATCGGACTCAGCCGGCGCGGCGGCCGCGGGCGCGTTACCGGCTTGTGCGGCTTTTTGAACTGCGGTGAGCCGTTCGACCAATGCGGCGTTCGAGGCAGCGCCGATCACCAATGCTCCGCGCAAGGGAACTTTGTTTGCGACCGGAACAGGAGCGGCAGTCGCCGCAGGAATGGTGGCAGCTACTGGAACGACGTTGCTGACTTGCATGGGAACTTCCCTGGTCGCCACAGGCAGTGTGGCGGGAACGGAAATTGAATGCTTGCCGTTTCCATTCAGTTTGCCGGGAAGGTGTTCTTCCATCACCATGTGGAAGTTGGTGCCTCCGAAACCGAAGGCGCTGACGCCAACCCGGCGCGGGACATCGTTGGGAACCGTCCACGGCTTCAACTCGGTGTTGACGTAGAGCGGGGAGTGGGCAAAGTCGATGTCGGGACTGGGATGCTCGCAATGCAGGCTGGGCGGCAGGACCTTGTCATGCAGCGCAAGGGCGGCTTTCAACATTCCGGCAGCACCGGCGGCGCCCTTCAGATGTCCGATGTTCGATTTGACCGAACCCAGTGCTACGGAGTGAGCGGGGAGACTGGTGTTGCCGAGAATCTCGGCCATGCTCTGGGCTTCGACCACATCGCCCACGCGGGTCGAGGTGCCGTGGCCTTCGATCAACGTCGCGGTCGCGGGAGACAGCCCGGCATTCTGCCAGGCGCGCTCGACGCAAAATTTCTGACCGATGGGATTGGGCGCAGTAATGCCTTTTCCTTTGCCGTCGCTGGAACCACCAATGCCGCGCAGCACGGCGTAAATTTTGTCCTGGTCGCGCTCGGCATCCGCCAGGCGCTTGAGGATGAAGATCGCCGATCCTTCGCCCATGACGAAGCCGTCGGCTCCTTCGGCGTAAGGGCGAGTGCCTGTGGCGGACAGAGCGCCAATCTTGCAGAACTTAACGAACGTGGGCGCTCCCATGTTGCGGTCGACGCCGCCGCTGACGGCCACATCGAAGTCGTTCTGGATCAGGCCTTCCGCCGCCGAACTGATTGCGGCCATTGCCGAGGCGCACGCGGCATCGCATACGAAATTGGGGCCGTGAAAGTTGTAGAGGTTGGCAACGCGGCCAGCCATGCAATTGGCCAGCTCGCCGGGCATAGTGTCTTCGGTGATGTCCGCCAGGTACTTCGCCATGCGATCGTGAAACTCGCGCGAGATGTCGTGTTGCAGCGCGGCGGGCAAGGACGCAAACGCGGCTGTCTCCGTCAGTTCATGGGCGTACTCGGGAAAGAACACACGGAGCGAGCTGCGGTAATGTTTTTCTCCGGCCATCGCGTTGCCGAGAATCACCGCGGTGCGATCGAGATCCAACGCCCGATTGGGATAGCCGTAGTCTTCCAGCGCTTCCCGCGTGCAGGCGACCGCCCATTTCTGGGCCACGTCCATGGCGTCAGCCACACGCGGCGGGATGGGCAAGCGCCACTTCATGGGATCCCAGGTGTACTCGCGCACCCAGCCGCCGATCTTGGAATACGTCTTGTCAGGCGCGGCGTGATCGGCATCGTAATAAAACGAAGTGTCCCAGCGATCAGGCTGGACCTCGCTGATGCTGTAGCGGCCAGTCTTCACGTTGTTCCAGAAGGCGGGAACATTCGGGGCGTCGGGCAGGATAGCTCCCACCCCCACAATTGCGATTGCGCGGTATGCGGTGTTTTCCATGATGACAGTTCCTCTTCAGGTAAAGCGGGCATCGGCCGGGAAGGAGGACGGACGCCCGCTCTACGGCTATCGGTGGAGGACTACTTCCGTGAGTTCTTCGGCGGCGTGCTTCTTCGCGCGTCCATACAGCACGTCTGCGACGTAATCCATGTCCGCGATCAGGCCAGCCTGCGCGCGATGGATGGCCGGCAGTCCGAGCGCCGCTTCGAAGGCGGGCATATCGGCGTCGCTTACGCCGCCAGCGCCGGTGATGCAGCTTAGCCCGCCTTGCGAGACCTTCATAGCCGCTTCGCGGGCAAAGATGCGGCTGATCGCCGCCAGCCCAGCGGCGTCGAAGCGGTCGTTGGCTTTCTCGTTGAGACGGCCTTCGGCCATCAGGGCAGCCCGGCGCGCCAGAGTAGCAGCGCACTCGGCGTAAGCGATCCACTCACCGATGCGCAGCAGAACGTGTTGATACCGGGTGAGCCGATTGGCGCGGGCTTTTTCCATCAGCTCAGCCAGGGCATGCAAGGCCAGGGCGGCTACGTCGGCGCCGACGTTGGGATGAGCGGCGTGCAGCGCCTCCACCTGCTTGGCGCGATCGTGATAGTGCTGGCCGCGCGTCTTCAGGTGCAACTGCCAGCGGTCGCGGCTGATGGTCATCTCCATGATCTCGGAGGTGCCTTCATAGATCCGGGTGATGCGAACATCGCGGCTGACCTTCTCCACCATGTATTCGTGGGTATAGCCGTAGCCACCCAGCGCCTGAATGCTGGCGTCGGCGGCAGCATCGCCGGCTTCCGTCGACATGTACTTGGCGATTGCGCCTTCGGTGTTCAGGCTGCCTTCGTTGGCGGCATCGATGCGCTCAGCGGTTTCTTCGATGAAAGCACGTCCAGCTTCCAAATGGACAACATGCGGCACGATCAGCTTGTGGGTGTAGCCCTGCTTTTCCGACAGCGGAGTTCCACCCTGAATGCGTTTGGTGGAGTAAGGAATCGCGCGATCGAGGGCCGACCAGCCAGCGCCCAATCCGAAGGCCGCGACCATCACACGCGTGTAGCCGAAAACCATCTGGGCCTGTATCAAGCCTTGGCCTTCCACGCCGCCGACGAGCCGGTCGGCATCGACGTAGACGTCGTTGAGCGCCAGCGCCGCGGTGTTGCTCAGACGAATGCCGTGCTTGTCTTCCGGCTTGTCGTGAGCAAAGCCCTTGGTGTCTTTGTCCACGATGAACCAGGTTGGCCCTGCTGGGGTGCTGGCGAGGATTGTGTAGTGATCGGCGATTCCGCCGTTCGAGATCCACTGCTTGCTGCCGTTGATCTTGTAGCCGACGATCTTGCCGTCTTTCTCAACCCGATCAGCGGTGGTCTTCAGCGCGCCGAGATCGCTGCCGGCGTCGGGCTCGGTCGCACCGTAGGCGAACAGAACGCCCTCGTCGGCAATCTTGCCCAGCCACTTCTTCTTTTGCTCTTCCGTGGCGCCGAAGGTGATGGGATCGCTGCCCAGGAACGTGGCAAACAGGGAAGTGGCGACGCCCAGATCGATTCGCGCCATCTGTTCGCAGATGAGGTAGACATCGAAGGTGCTGCCGCCGATGCCGCCGTATTCTTCCGGAATGAACAGGAGTTGAATGCCAAGTTTGTCGGGATCGCTCATGTGGCGGACGATCTCCACCGGACACTCGTCGCGTTCGTCCAGGGCGATCAGCTCTTCATCGGGCAAACGCTTCTTAGCGAAATCGCGGAGCGACTTCAGACTGAGTTGCAGAGTTTTCTTGGTAAGCATTGGATAAGACCTTTCGTCCTGAATCTAGAAGTCGTTTTTCACCACGGAAGCACGGAATTCGTTCTTTGGTTATTTTTCTTTTCTTGTTTTTGCTTCACTTTTCCTTTTTCCGTTTTTTTGCTTTGCTTTTCTCGGTCTTTCTTTTTCTCTTCTGTTCTTTTCCGTGACTTCCGTGCTTCCGTGGTGAAACAGCCTTTACGCCGTGACCTTCTTTGCTTCGCGAACTTTTTCCGTCAGCTCCGGCAGGAACTCCAGCAGGTCGGTGACGATGCCAACCTCGGCGACCTGAAAGATGGGCGCCTTGGGATTCTTGTTGATGGCCACGATGAACGGATTGCCCTTGAGTCCGGCCAAATGTTGGAACGATCCGCTAATGCCGCAGGCCAGGTAGACCTTGGGCTTAACGGTCTGGCCCGACGAGCCGACCTGACGCGACTTGGGCAGCCACTTGGCGTCGACCACCGGACGCGAGCAACTCACAACCGCGCCCAACGCGTCAGCAAGTTCTTCGGCGATCGCGATGTTGTCTTTCTCGCCGATGCCGCGGCCAACGGAAACCAGTACCGCTTCCTTGCTGATATCGACGTCGCCAGCCTCGGGCGCGATGGTCGTCAGGTAGCGGCGCTTCGCTGTGAGCGCGCCAACCTCTGCGGACCTGTCAACAACTTTTCCGGCGGCTGCCACGCCGTCGACAGGCTTAAAGGCCCCCGGACGAATGTTGATCACGGCGCCCGCAGAGATATTGCAGCGGACGTGGCTGCTGACCTGTCCGCCGAATTCCTGGCGAACGACTTTGAGGTTGGCTCCGTCCACGCCATCGATGCCTACCGCGTCGGAGACGAACGCAGCGTTCAGCTTGATGGAGAGTCCCGGCCCGAGGTCGATTCCGAAATGATTGTGGGGAACCAATACGAGGCTGCCCGCAGGCAGGACCTTCGCCAGCACCTGGCGAACCAATTCAGCGTTGGGGTAGGCGAGGCTTTCACTCGCGATCTTCCACACTTCGGAGTAGGAAGCGGTGAGGCTGTTGCAGACGGCGTCGAGTTCCGTGCCTGAGCCGGTGACAATCGCCGTGACAGATGCAGCGGGATCGATCTTCTTCGCTGCTGCCAACAACTCGGCGGCGGAATCGTCAACCACCCCACCCTTGTGCACGATGTAAGCAAAAATCCGCGCTGTCATTGCAAGCCTCCTTTGGCTTTCATCAACTCGATGAGCTTGTCGGCAATCTCTTCATTGCTGCCTTCGAGAATCTCGGCACCCTTGCCCAGCGCCGGCACGAAGTAGTCAACGCGTTTCACGTTGGCGGCAGCTTCGCCGACCGAAGTGGCGTCGACTCCCAGATCCGGGGCGCCGTAGGTGGGAATCTCCACGGAGGCGACCTGGCGGATGCCGCGCATTCCGACGTAGCGGGGCTCGTTGATGCCGGTCTGGATGGAGAGCACACACGGCAGATCGATTTCGCTCATCTCGCGATTGCCGCCTTCGATCTCGCGGCCGATCTTTAGTTTGCTGCCGTCGAGCACCTCGATGGAGTTCACCAGTGAGGCGAAAGGATAGTCGAGCATGGCGGCCAGCATGCCGCCAACCTGCGCGCCGCCGTCCTCGGCCTGAACGCCGGTCAGGACGAGGTCGAACTTCTGCTTTTGCACGAAGCCTTTGAGCACGGTTGCGATGCCTTTGCCGTCGGAGCCGTTGAAGGCATCGTCGGACAGCAGGACTCCGTGATTGGCGCCCATGGCCATCTCACGGCGAAGGATCTCTTCATCTTCGTCGCTGCCGACGGTCGCGACCGTGACGTTACCGCCGGATTTGGCGACGATCTGCAGAGCCTCTTCCACCGCGTAGTTGTCTGGTTCGTTGATGGAATAAACCAGATCATCGCGTTCGATGTCATTGCCCGCACTGTTGAGTTGGATCTCGTTCTCCGACGTGTCGGGTACTCTTCTGGCGCAAACTAAAATCTCCACTTCACCCTCCGCGAAAAATTATGTTGCGCAGGCCCTCAAATCTGACCTGCGGTCGGTTTGTGTCAGGGCACGACTTCAGTCGTGCCGAACGAAGCCTATGAATTGAGGGCTTCAGCCCCTGGCCTCAGCGGCTAAAGCCGCTGTTTCGGACGGACGTGGCGGCACGACTAAAGTCGTGCCCTGACACAAGCCCTCCGGAATCACCGAATCCGTGCCCCGGTACAAGCCCTCCGGAATCACTGAATCCGCGCCCTGGCACAAACCACCGGAATCACTGAGTCCGCGCCCTGACACAAGCCCTCCGATCGAGGCGCGGCCGTGACCAGCAACAAAAACCACAGACACGCGCCCGCTGTCGCAAACAGTTACACACTCACTTCGCTCAGCACCTTCTCGTTGGGTTCCGCTGTTTGCGACGGCCCACGCACCAACTGCTGATCGACCAGTTCCGTCAGGTCGATGGCCGTCATCTTGCCTTCCATGCCCGCGACCTTGATCGCATCTTCGATATTCACCATGCAGAACGGGCAGGCAGTCACGATCACGTTCGCGCCGGCCTCGGCGGCCATTCGTACTCGCTTCACGCCGATCCGCTCGTCTTCGTGCGGCTCGTAGAACAACATCAGGCCGCCACCGCCGCAGCAGAACGAGCGGTCGCGACTGCGCTGCATCTCCACGCGCTTCAGGCCGGGAATCGCATCCAGCACATCGCGCGGATCGTCGTACACCTGGTTGTGCCGGCCGAGATAGCAGGGATCGTGATAGGCGTAAACGTCGTTTCCGTTCTCGACGGCATTCAAGTGCAGCTTGCCGGACTTGACGTCGCGCGCGATCACCTGGCTGATGTGCTCCACTGGCGGCAGATCTTTGTAGTCATGCTTCAGAGCGTTGAATGCGTGGGGATCGGAGGTCACGATGCGCTTAGCGCCCGATGCTTTAATGGCGTCGGTGTTGTGGTCGCGCAGCGCCATGAACAGCGTCTCTTCGCCGAAGCGGCGTACGTCGTGACCGCTGTCTTTCTCGGCTGCACCGAGGATCGCGAAGTCCTCGCCAGCCTCGGTTAGAATGCGGGCGGACGCGCGGCCAATGGCTTGAATGCGGTCGTCGTAGGAGGTAATGCTGTCGACAAAGAACAAGGTATCGGCACCGGCGTTTCCGTTGAGGACTTTGACCTGGCAGCTCTGCTGGAACTCTTTGTCCTTGGTCCAGTCGGCTTTCTTCTTTTCCATCTTGCCGTAGGGATTGCCACGGCTCTCCAGCGCCTTCAGCGCCTTCTGGATGGACTTGGGCACATTGCCGTCATCGACCATGCCGCGCCGCAGGTCGACAATCTTGTCGATGTATTCGATCAGGAGCGGGCACTCTTCTTCGCATGCGCCGCAGGTGGTGCAGGACCAGATCTCATCTTCCGAGTAAATGCCGCCGACCAGCGCGTGGCTATTGTTTGACTTGCCGAAGACGGGGAAGTGCTCGAAGGCATAGTCGCGCGCCTTGGTGGTAAGGAACCTGGGCGACAACGGACGGCCGGCCGCGTTTGCCGGACAGTTGTCGGAGCAGCGCCCGCAGTCGGCGCACGAGTAGAAGTCCAGCATGTGCTTCCAGGTGAAGTCTTCAAACTTTTTCACACCGAAAGACTTCACCTGGTCGAGTTGGCTCTCTTCGATGCCCCAGCGTACGGGCTTCACGGTTCCGCGATCAAGCTTGGCGAAGAACACGTTGAATAGCGAGGTCTCCACGTGAAACTGAATTCCGAAGGGGCGGTAGCAAAGCAGGAAGTAGAAGGTCAGAACGTCGACGAGATATGCGCCAAGATGGACGTTCCACAGCGTGGGAAGCGACGCCGACGCAAAAACGTCTTTCAGCAGCCAGGGCAGCGAGAGGAGCGGGAGAAACTCGGGAGCCATACCACGCTGCATCTGGATGGCGGCCCGGGTCGCCTCGAACAGGCTCTCTGAGGTCATCAGGAGCGCGATCAGCCCCAGCAAGAAAATGGCGTCGACGGGATGACCCTTGCCCAGTTTCTCGGGAACTGAATACCGCTCCGGCTTGAAGAATACGCGGCGCACCGCGGCCGCCGATACTGCGAGGAACACGATGGTCGCGGCGTAATCGGCAACGATGTCGTACACGCGAGCGATGGCGCTGGGCTCCGCGAAATCATGCGACAGCCCAAAGATCAGCAGATAGAACGCACGCGTCGCCAGGATGATGAAGCCGGCAAATATAAAAAGATGGAGCGTTCCAGCTACGCGATAGCGCGGATGCTTCCACTGGCCGAACCAGAACTTCACGAGCCCTTGCAGGCGAAGCCAGGGGCGGTCGAGACGAAGATCGCGTTCCGCGCGAATGAGTGGGGCAACACGCTTTGCGACGATGTAGGCAAAGCAGGCGAGTCCGAGGAGTTGTATTGCGGGAAACAGGACCGAGGCCGGAATTTGCCGGTCGAGAGTGTAACCGGAAAAGAACACACAGCCGATCATGAAAATGGCATCTCCTCTGCGCGGCCAAACGCATACATGCAGTAACGACGAGGTGCTTCAGACGAAGGCTTTCCGTTCGCGATGCTTCGGCACAGGCGAGTCCGAAAGCGATACCTGGAAGTGGCGACCTAGCGCGGCCGGATGGACTCGTGCTCGTCTGGTCTACGTAAGCATCTTGTTCTATCGCGGGGCTTCGGGTCAGTGAGGGAGGTCGGCATGGTACGTGACCCGCATCACATGGGACAGGTGATAGCGCACAATTCTCTTCCGAAAAGTGCTTGTTGTAACACGCTAATTTCGGCAAAATTGGCGGGAGGGTGACGCCGCGTCAGCGTGCGGCCCTCAAGGTCCGGAGGGGCGAAGTGCGGTCCGTCACTCCGGGCGGTGCCTGTTATCACAGCAGGAATTCCGGGAATGTGCGAAGCTCTACATTGGGTGAGTTGTTTACGCACAGGCAGGTCCAGCAAACGCTGATCACTGGCGAGGCAATGTCCACTCGCTTGGCATGAGGATACGAGCATGAATCATAACGCGCCAGCCGCAACGAGACTCGCGTACGGACGCAAACTGGTCAATGCGGGGATTTCAGGAATTCGAACCGGGCGGGAAAACTTCGATCCGCAGCGGGCCTCGGCCCTGGTGAGCAACTCCGCCGAGGAGTCACTAAAACTGGCCCTGGTAGGTGCCTGTCTTGGGATCTTGCCGGCCTGCCTGATGCGGCGGCGCTCCCGTTTTTCCAGTGCGCTGGTACTTGGCGTTGCGGGGAGTGCGCTGGGCTTCTGCGCGGGGTTTTCCTGGAAGACGCGAAAGCTTACCTCGAGTCTTGCCCATTCAGCCATGCGCGAAGTGCGACGCGTTAAAGACGAGCACTGGCTGGAGACGAATCCGATCGACTACGCATAGCCCTGGCGGACTACGGTCCGTTCCTGCGGCTAAGCATTCTGTGCCGCTGCGCTCAGGGTTTGGAAGAGCGCGCTTCCGCCTGCCGGCGCGTCACCAATCCGGGTAATTTCACCCCCCCGGCGCAAACCCTGTTCCGAAGCGGGCCGTCAGTGCGAGGCTTAAGGAAAGCCGAAATCGACATAGCAGCGACAAGCTTTAGGGGATTCGCGTCAGATATTACAACAAAACCCAGCTTCAGGCTGGGTCGGTTAGCAGAACGAGATTTAGAACCTGTTTCGTTATCCTCAACTATGCCTACATTATAGCATCCTCAAGGGATGATTGTTCACGGCTCCGCCAGTTTCTATCTCACTTACAATCATGGGATTACGGCTTATTGTTGCGTTTCTCACTATTGACATGTAAAAGCTACACGCGGCGACGTGCTAGTAGTTGCACGACTTTCCGTATTTAGCCCGTTCCGGGAATTCATTTCCTCGTGAGACTCGTCAGGACAGATTCGCCGCACCGTTCTGGGCGGCACTTTTCGCGTCCGGACGCGGCAGCCGCAAGGCTGTGGTTGGCCGGTGACGCCGCAGGTAAGTGAACAGCAACACTGTCGAGAATCCCAGCAGGAGAATGTAAGGCCAGGGAAAGGACATGCCGGACGCCGGCTTGACGACACGAACAGGCAATGAGAAATCAGCCTGGCGACCACCATGCTGAATTTCCACGTCCAGGACCCAGTCGCCGCTGTCCGGCAAGTTCACTGTCGCCGATTGCAGAAGTTTGTTCTCCGAATCTTCAGAGGTAGCGCGGGTCCATTGCGCCTTAAGTGGATTTCCCACTTGCTGAGCGCGGAGGGCGACGGCCGCATCCCGCAACACTTCTTGCGAATCGCGATCCTGGACCAGCACGCTGAAGTCAGACTGCCCGGTCTTCAAGTCTCCCGCGGGCGCAAAGACTGAGACTGCGTAGGGACCGGACTGCTGGCTCAACCGGAGCACCTGGTCGTCGTCGTCGCCAGAAGAGCTTGACGCCAACCGTGCCAGGCACAAACCAGCCACCGCAAATAGCAACACAAACGAAATTGCCTCAAAGCGGCGGCCGCTCAGTCGACCCCGTAAGAAGCGGCCAGGGAACGCAAGCGGTTGCCACCAAGCGAGCAGCCCGTCGCGAGACGGGGGCTCTCGTTTGCGAGCCGAAGAGGCCTGCGCCGGCCATCGATTACTCTGCAGGCATTGGACTGCGATGGCGATTGCAGGAATGACGAAAGCGAGCGATCCTATCACCCACATGATGGCGCCGGCGGCAGCCTGATCGTGCAATGCCGGGAAACCGAAGAGCCGTGGAACAGCGGCGTAAGACGGATACAGCAGCCGATCGGAGAAAACCAGGATCGCCGACAGCGCGGTGTTCTCCAGATCACCCACCAGCAAGTAGGGCACGACTGCCCAGCGCGGCCAGCGAGTGCGGCTGGGCCAGGGCTGAATCACGGGCCACCAGAAGACGAGCGACGCCAGAAGGAAGCAGGCGTGTTCGACCTCGTGCCATGAACTCGACGCCAGCGCCAGCTCGTAGAGCCGAGGGGTGTGCCAGGCAAACATCGTCACGCCCATCAGCAGCAGGGCCACGACGGGATGAATGAGCGTCTCGCCGACGCGATTGGCCACGCGCCAATTGAGGAACGGGCCGGCGAACTCGCGGGCCGCAAAGACCGGCAAGCCCCTTACCAGCGGAACCACCGGAGCGCCCATCAGGATCAGCGGCGGAGCCAGCATCATCAGCATCATGTGCTGGAGCATGTGCGCGGTAAGCACGAAGCTGGAAAAGGTATCGAGCGGCGAGGCCAGCGCAATCCAGAGTGAGAGCAGGCCGAGCAAGAAACTGACCGCGCGCCAGAGTGGGACGAAGGGTACGGCCGCGCGCCACATCAGAAACCAGCCGCGCAGATACACGAGCGCAGTCAGCAGCAGCGCGAAGGTTGCAGCCGGAGGCACCGACCACGACAGCAGTACGGCTTGGCTCACTGGCGGCATGGTTCAAGGCTTTGCACGGCAGGGTCGTTGGCGTTCCAGTTTATGCTTTCCTGTCTGGCGCGGTCGAGTTTCTGCCCTGATCAGCCGCTGCGGTGCGCGAGACAAATCCTTCGCGTTTGCCGCATGACATCCGCCAACCGCATCTCGGGATCGAAGCTGTCTTCAGCCCCCAGCATTCGCCAAAGTAACTTCTGCACGGCGCGGCGGGGATGTTCGGCAAGGGGGATCCATTTGCGCGCCCGGCCGCTGACCAGACGAATCACATGCTCCACGGTGCGGAGGAAGCGAGCGCTTTCTGCGAGCACGTCATATTCGTCTTCCGTCAGCAAATGGCGACCGCGCAGCAACTGCAAGCGCTCCACCAGATTTCCTGGGAGCCAAAGCTGATGCTGTGCCTGTAACGATCCAGCCAGGTAATCAATATCGTAAGATCCACCCGGCCCCGTCTTCAGATTCTGCGCACCTTCGCTGCGCTCCAGGCGAGCGCGAACGTCAGCCAGATCGGCATCAAACCCGGGCCGCCGCCCCATGGCTGAAATTCCTTCCCGCACGATGTGCAGCGCACGATCGGCAAGGTTGCGGTCTCCGGCGACATAGCGCAACTTCACGTAGGTCAGGGCCTCCCAAGGCTGCGCTTCCTCGCGGAAGTAGGCAGAAAGCTGGGTGGGAGTAACGATCAACTCGCCTTCGCGGCCATGCGGCCGCAGACGTGCGTCCACAGGGAAGACAGTTCCTTCGCGGGTGTAGGCGGTGAGCACTTCCATCAGGCGTTCGGCTACCCGGCGAGCGTCTTCCTTATCGGCCTGTTCATCGCAGACAAACAGCACGTCCGCGTCGGACAACAGATCGAACTCACGCGCACCCAACCTTCCCAGCCCCATCACCGCGAAGTTGCCGGGCGAGCCGGCGACGGCCAGCGCTGCCCGGAGCGCGGCGTCAGCAGCGGCGGTGTTGTCGTCCAGCGAATCGAAGACGTCGCGCAGGCGGAATAAGTCGAGCGCTCCGGAAACAAATACGCGTTGCCGGTAGTGCCGCCGCAGGATCGACATGGCTTCGCTATGGTCGATGCCTCCGTGCCCCAGATAGGCAAACACGGGATCGTCAGCCGGACCGGCATTTCGCGCGTCCCTGGCAAACATGTCCTGCTCGGCGCCGGTTGGGTGCTCGTCGATGTGCTCCAGCAGAGAAATCTCCTCGGGATGACCTACCAGAATTTCGGTGAGGAACTCGCTGAACTCGAAAATGCTGAGCGCCCGCTCCACCGCGGTTGGAGCACGCAACACCGCGCCGTAGCGTTCGGAACTTGTTCCCGCTGAGCTGAGGAAGCGATCCAGATTGCGGCGGGTATGTTGGGAAAAATCGCCCCGGCTGACTAACTCTTGCAGGCGGGGCGAGTCGATGGCGAGACGCTGCATCATCTGGCTGTAGGAGTTCTCGTGAGTGGCCGTGAATTCCGGGCGCAACTGAAATTCCAGCGAGCCCTGGTCCTGGCTCTGCTCGTGGTAAATGACGCGCTGATAAATCTCCGCCACCGCGGCCATGCGCCGCCGGACAAAGGCCAGAAACTCTTCCGGAGTTTGCGCCACGGTTCCCTCCCGCGCCAGGCTGCGGGCCAGGGCCTGAAGCTCAGCCTGCGAATTCGGCAGGCTGTGGATTTGCTGGCCTTGCCGCAGCTGTAGACGATGCTCCAGGTTGCGCAGGAACTCGTAGGCGTTGGTCAGGTTCTGGAAGTCCTTGCCGCTGATGTGTTCCTTGTCGTGCAGCTTTTGCAGGGCAAAAAGCGTGCCGCGCGAGCGCAGCCAGGGTTCGCCGCCGCCGTAGACACGCTGCAAACACTGCACCAGGAATTCGATATCGCGAATGCCGCCGCGATCGATCTTCACATCGATGCCGGTGTGCGCCACCTGCTTCAGCAGGCTCTTGCGGCGGTGGCTGCCGATCTTCTCGCGGGTATCGAGCGCGGTCTTGATGGCGGCAAAGTTTAGCTCGGGGCGATACACATAGGGCTGGACCGAACGCGCGAACTCGCGCGCCAGACCCACGTCGCCGGCGGAGTGGCGGACTTTGATCATGGCTTGCAGCTCCCAGTCGTGGGCGGCGTGGGAGTAGTAGTGGATAGCGTGGGCCAGCGGCACGGCCGGCTCGCCCTCGCCGCCTTGCGGCCGCAATCGCAAATCGATGCGAAACACCGGGCCTTCGCGAGTATGGCGGGCCAGCAACTCCGTGGTCTGCTGCGCCAGGCGAATGAAGTATTCGCGGTTGGAAATTTCCGCGGCCGGCGGTTCCATGCCCCCGTCGTAGAGAAAGAGCAGGTCGATGTCGGAGCTGTAGTTCAGCTCGTTGCCGCCGAGTTTGCCCAGTGAGAGCACGGCGAAGCGCGAGTCCACCACGCGCTCGTCGAGGTCAAGGCGCTGCGGCGTGCCAAAACGATGCTGGAGCTGCGCTTCGGCCTCGCGCAGCGCCTCCTCGATCAGCACGTCGGCCAGCGCGGATATTTCCGCCGTAGTCTCGGCCAGGGTCGCAATGCCCAGCACATCGCGCAGCATGATGCGAATGTATTCGCGGCGCTTGAAGCGGGCCAGCAGCGCGGCAGTGTCGGTTTCCAGAGAGCGGGAACGCATGCGGGCGAAGCTCTCCTGGAATTCTTCGCGAGAGTGGGTGCGGTCCAGCTTGCGCTCGCGCACGAAAGCATAAAAGAGGTCGGGATTATGGACCAGGGTTTCTCCCAGCCATGGACTGTAGCTGAACACCACCAATGCGTAGTGCACCAGCGAGGGATGTTTCTCCAGCAGACGCAGCAGCTCGGGCGAGGCCGCCTCTGCCAGCCGCTCGAACTGATTGACGGCGGCGTCGGGATTGGCCGCGGTCAGGAGCAGAGCGGACAGCGACTCGTAGACTTTTTCCGGCACCAGGTGTCGGATGCGGGCCAGGTTTCCGGCAGCCGCATCGGCGTCGCGAAAGCGAAGGTCAGGCGAGCGCGCCGGTTCGCGTTGTTCCAGATCAGACACTACCAAGGGATTTTATAGTTCCAGACAGAATCCCGCCGAAAGCAGGTTGGATGATTTTGCGATGTTTGCGGCACGGCTGAAAACCGCGCCCTTTCAAAACCCGGACTTAGACCGGAGTTTCCCCAGGTGCTGATTGCCAGCCGCTAATTACTGCTTGCAGGGCGAAAGACGCTGCAACTCTCCTTGCCCGAAAAGCGCCCGACTTGCAAGGCGAACTTGCTTTCCATCGAGCATAAGACGGAGTCCAACTGGCCCACTTCGGCGATGTCGGCAGGCACGCCGCGCCAGAGCTTGTAGTACATAATCGCGAGCGTGTCATTAGCGTGCCTCAGAGCGTAGGAGACGGACTTGTCGGCTTCGGTTTGCGCGTGAAATTCCGCCTCGAATATCTGGTGGTCAACCTGATCAAAGCTGGCTGAGGGAATAGGCGTCTCGTGTTTCTTTACTTGTAATCTGAGGGTCTCGATCGCCTCGGGAATACGCACCGCCGCTTTTCTGTAAGTGTCAGAAAGTTTCTTCGCGGCAGGTACGTCTCCACACTCGCTTTCCGATGCCGGGGGAACGGTCAGCACGGCCATCTGGCCTTGCGATGCCACCGATGCCCCCAGGACCCTGGCCAGAGCAGAAACGCTTACGTAAGTTGTACCCGAGTGGACCAGCAGGTCGTCGCCGGCGATTGCTTTGCCAGCGATCGTAATTTTCGTCAGGGGCCTTGTTTTCGCGCGGTTCGCGCCGGGTTGCCCCTGGGCGCCGGCGCAGGTCACCAGCATTGCGGAAGCGATCGCTGCGAGGACATGCCGCCTCATAGTACACCTCGTTCCTCCGGTTCGGAGTCCGGGCCAGAAAGGGATTGCAATCGCTCTAGGCTAGATGGGTTGTTGCAGGCAAGTCAGTGATGGAAATCACCGGCTCCGGACAGGGAGCCATTCCCACCGTTCAGAGAAGAGAGGCAAGCTGGAAGCGAAGTGGCCGCGCAGTGAAAAAAACAGGCACCCGACGAGGGTGCCTGATGTCATTAAGTCGTGAGGCAATCGTGCCAGCCGGCAAAGCCCGCTGGTCAGATTGGACTAACGGAACAGCTTCCGGCGAACGACTCCGCCCAAGCCGAGCACGCCCGTCCCAAGCATCAGCAAGCTGCTGGGCTCCGGAACGCTCTGGCCGCTGTTTTCCGTAACCGAAACGTTATCCAAAGACATGTAGCCCGGATCGTCGCGGAAAGCGAACGTGAGGGTGTCGCTGCCTGTGCCGGTGACCTGGTAGGTATACTGACTCCAAGCTGCACCGGTGTTGGGATTGGTCAGGCTGAGTAGTTGAGTGCCATCCCAGGAAGCGCTAAAGTCGCTGGGGTTGTCGCCAACGGAACCAAACCAGAAGCTAATAGTGTATTGCGCACCAGCATGGTCGGTCAGTGTCTGGCTGAGGGTTCCATCGCTGCCTACAGGGCCAAGAACAGCATAGAAGTTGCCGTCCTGAGCACCGGTATAGTCGTAAAATGCACCACTTACGACTTCGGTGTCTTCAAAGTTGCCGCCAGTGGTCCAACCGGTAAAGTCTCCGGTCTCGAAGCTACCGTTGGTCACAAGGTTCTGAGCGAAGATCGCCGGCGCGCCAGCAACAAAAACTACCAGGGCGACGATGACCAGCAGGGATTTCAGTCGCATATCTCCTCCGGAGCGGGTTAGTAAATCTAACCGTTGCCTGAGTAGTGGCACTTTTGCTGCCAATCCAGTCACATTACTTTCATGCACTTAGCCGTAACATTGTTGACGAAAGTGCAGACTGTTGCGAGGCTTGGGAAGCACGTTACCGATGCGGTCATTAGATGGTGAAAGTTCGAAGCACCTTTAGGCCCGCCAGATTAGCACCTATCTCTGATAGCCATCGAGGTGTTCGCCAAAGGAACTGCTGATCAATTCTGGCATGTGGAAGAGGACGATCTTCTAGTGTCTGCCTGAAGTGCTCTGTCCGCTCTGCAAGATTGTTGCCGGCAGACGAAGCCAGCCTGATGTCATTAAGTCGTGAGGCAATCTGACCAGCCGGCAAGGCCCGCTGGTCAGATTGGACTAACGGAACAGCTTCCGGCGAACGACTCCGCCCAAGCCGAGCACGCCCGTCCCAAGCATCAGCAAGCTGCTGGGCTCCGGAACGCTCTGGCCGCTGTTTTCCGTAACCGAAACGTTATCCAAAGACATGTAGCCCGGATCGTCGCGGAAAGCGAACGTGAGGGTGTCGCTGCCTGTGCCGGTGACCTGGTAGGTATACTGACTCCAAGCTGCACCGGTGTTGGGATTGGTCAGGCTGAGTAGTTGAGTGCCATCCCAGGAAGCGCTAAAGTCGCTGGGGTTGTCGCCAACTGAACCAAACCAGAAGCTAATAGTGTATTGCGCACCGGCGTGGTCGGTCAGTGTCTGGCTGAGCGTTCCATCGCTGCCTACAGGGCCAAGAACAGCATAGAAGTTGCCGTCCTCAGCACCGGTGTAGTCGTAAAACGCACCGCTAGTGACTTCCGTGTCTTCAAAGTTGCCGCCTGTGGTCCAACCGGTAAAGTCTCCGGTCTCGAAGCTACCGTTGGTCACAAGGTTCTGAGCGAAGATCGCCGGCGCGCCAGCAACAAAAACCACCAGGGCGACGATGACCAGCAGGGATTTCAGTCGCATATCTCCTCCGGAGCGGGTTAGTAAATCTAACCGTTGCCTGAGTAGTGGCACTTTTGCTGCCAATCCAGTCACATTACTTTCATGCACTTAGCCGTGACATTGTTGACGAAAAGTGCAGACTGTTGCGAGGCTTAGGAAGCACGTTACCGATGCGGTCATTAGATGGTGAAAGTTTGAAGCACCTTTAGGCCCGCCAGATTAGCACCTATCTCTGATAGCCATTGAGGTGTTCGCCAAAGGAACTCTGATCAATTCCGCATTTGGAAGAGGACGATCTTCAGTGTCTGCCTGAAGTGCTCTGTCCGCTCTACACGATTGTTGCCGGCAGACGAAGCCGGTGGAAGCCCGCCTTTGGATCTTCACTGCCCTGTCGCTGGCGTTCTTCATCTTTTATCCCTGCCACTGACAACCATTTTCGCGGGTGACAATGTTTTGGTGACGGCTGGCCGCCACTCCAGCGGAACGCATCCTAGTCTCCAGAAAACTTCGCGGTGGGGAGACGATTACTGTTGCTGGCAAAGGGACCTGGGGAGATAAATCTGGATGTGCTCGCAGCGCTGCGGGTATTAGCCTTGTCGATATGCGCGGGAATGGCAATGCTTGCCTCGGCCGCCGCACAGGTAGGAGGTTCCACGCCGGTTGTGAATCAACCCAGGGACCTCTACAGCTTCGAGCACCACATTCACGTTGCCCCTAAGACTCCGGCTGATTACCGCCCGATTACCGCCGAGGGCAGGCTGGACTGGTTCGCGCGAGAGACAGTGGGCCCAAAGAGCCTGACCGCCGGCTTGTTTTCATCGGCCATTGGGACAGCGCTGAACAGCCCGCACGAATATGGACCGCACTGGGAGGGCTTCGCTCAACGCTATGGCATGCGAATGACCGGCATCTCGACCGGCAATGCCATTGAGGCCGCGCTGGGGGCAGCCTGGGGTGAAGATCCGCGATACTTTCGCACGGTGCATCATCCCTTCGGCGATCGCGTCAAGAACGTGGTGGACCTGACCTTCAGGGCGTACCATCCCGACGGAGAGCGCCACTTGGCCTACGCACGATTCGCGGCCGAATTCGGCAACAACTTTCTCTCCAATACCTGGCGCGTCCCCAGCGACTCCGATTGGCAGCGCGCCCTGATTCGCACTGCCGAGGGCTTTGGCGGGCGCGCGCTTTCCAACGCCTTCAGCGAGTTCGTGCCTCTGGTGTGGAGGAAGGTGCGCCATAAGCCCGACCTGTATCCCGTGGACGCCCGCTATCCATAAAGCGCCGCGGGGTCCGCTGTTCGCTATTCGCTTCGCCTCTCGCTTTTCGCTGTTCGCCAGAGGCGCCCTCCTGCGTTCGCTCTCGGCGAGAACCGAATGGTCTCGCTCTGGCGAAAAGCGAAAAGCGAAAAGCGAAGAGCGAAGAGCGAAGAGCGAAGAGCGAAGAGCGAATAGCGAATAGCGAGAAGCGAGCACCACCCAGCCGCAGGCCCATTTTCCTCAAAAAAAAAGACATGTATCACAGCAAAAAGTGACATAAGTCACTCGCAAGCGGCCCGCCAATAGTCTAGTTTTTGTGTTGGCACTTGCCACGCGGTGCGATAATCTTTGCGATCTCCGGGCTACGGTTGGCTCGACCCTTCCCGCCCAGCTAGCCATCCCGACTCGGAGAGACACGCCGAAAGGCGATTGCGATCCTATTCCCAGCTACTTGGGACAGCCTGTCGCTGCTGCCGGTCGCGGACTCCTTGGAAAGAAAAATTCGAGGAAAGGCTTGCCACAATGCTGGCAAACACTGGTGAGAACTGAATGAGCACCAAGACTCCAACTCCTGCTCCGGCATCTGAGCCGTCGAAGGGCGCGCCAAAGGCGAGCCCTCTCGCATCCGCGATCTTCGTCATCGTCGCGGCCATCGTCTCCGTGATCATCCTTAGGATGCCGGCGATGACCGCTCCCTGGTCTCAGGGTTACGATCCCCTGGGGCATTGGCTGGTTTCAACGCTGGTTGCCGCCTTGCCGGTGGTGGTGCTGCTGGGCAGCCTGGCCCTGGGCCATGTGAAAGCGCATTACGCTGCCCTGCTGGGACTGCTGGCTGCCTTGATTGTGGCTATCTTCGCCTTCCACATGCCGGGCCGCATGGCCGCTGTAACGGCGGTTTATGGCATCGGCTATGGCTTGTTCCCCATCGGCTGGATCGTGCTGAACGTCATCTTTATGTACCAGCTCACCTGTGAAGCGGGACGATTCAATGTCCTTCAGCACAGCATGACCGGCATCACGCAGGACCGCCGTCTGCAACTGCTGCTGATCGCGTTCTGCTTCGGCGCGTTCTTTGAGGGCGCTTCGGGCTTCGGTACTCCCGTGGCTGTTACCGCTGCGATTCTCATCGGCTTAGGTTTCCGGCCGCTGCAAGCTTCGGGCCTGTCGCTGATCGCCAATACTGCGCCGGTCGCCTTTGGTGCGTTGGCTACGCCGATCATTGCTCTCGCGAAAGTCACCGGTTACAGCGAAATCACACTGGGCGCGATGACCGGCCGCATTCTGGCGCCGTTCTGCGTTCTGGTGCCCTTCTGGCTGATCTGCGCCTTTGCGGGTTGGCAGGGAATGCTGGAAGTATGGCCCGCGATTCTGGTGGCTGGTGTCAGCTTCGCGATACCGGAGGTTTTGATCTCAAACCTGCACGGGCCGTGGCTGGCGAACATCGGCTCCTCGGTAATTTCCATGATCTGCCTGGTGGGCTTCCTGTTCATCTGGCATCCCAAGCGGGTCTACACCTTCGAAGGCGAAGAAGCCAAAACCGAGCATCGCGCTTCCCACGGTTTCAGCCGCGCCGAAGTCACTCAGGCGTGGGTGCCCTGGGTTATTCTCAGCGTCATCGTCTTCATGTGGGGCTCGCAGACCGGCAAGAAATTCATGAACACGCCGGAAAAAGTCTTCACCTCGATGGCAACCTGGCAAACCCCGCCCAGCAAAATCACCAACCCGCAGTTCAAAGTCACCGGCCTGAACAATCTCGCGGAACGCATGCCGCCGGTCGTGGTTAAGCCGACGAAAGAGCCGGCCGTGTTCGGTGTCAACTGGGTGAGCGCGACCGGTTCCGGCATTCTGCTGGCGGCCCTCATCTCCGGCGTGATAATGGGGCTGAGCGTTAAGAGGATCATCATCATCTATGGCCAAACCTTGTTCAAGGTGCGATTCTCACTGCTGACGATTGCGGCCATGATGGCGATCGGCTTCATGACGCGATACGCCGGCCTGGATGCCACGATGGGTCTCGCCTTCGCGCGCACCGGGCACTTGTATCCCTTCTTTGGAACGCTGCTGGGGTGGTTAGGCGTGGCGCTCACCGGCTCGGATACGTCGTCCAACGTGCTGTTCGGCAGCCTCCAGAAGATCACCGCGCAGCAGGTCAACGCCTCGCCCATCCTGATGGCTTCGGCCAACAGCGCCGGCGGCGTAATGGGCAAGATGATCGATGCCCAGAGCATTGTCGTCGCCAGTACCGCGACGCAGTGGTATGGACACGAAGGGACAATCTTGCGCTATGTCTTCTGGCATAGCATCGCGCTGGCCGTGCTGGTCGGAATCTTTGTGTTCCTGATGGCGTATGTGGCGCCGTTCACCAGCCTGGTGGTGAAGTAGACAAGTGGGTAAGAACGGGCGCAGCTTTAGGCTGCGCCCTTATCGTGCCGTCGGCTGAAGCCGACTCTGGTTTTGAAAAGCAGGCTGGAAAGCGGGCCTGAAGGCCCGCTCTACCCGACTCGCGCTCAACCCGACTCCCGCTCAACCTGAACTGCATTTTCTATATTGCACCGCCTTCGCCGCCGCCTCTGAACGCCAGCAATCGCCGCCTGAACTAATCTCCTTTGTGATCTGGTCACAACCTCCGGCGACGCAGGTCACAGCATGACGTTCATTGGACTGTCATCCTGAGGACGTCTTTATTCGCTGCTCGCCATTCGCCAGAAATAGGTCTCGTGCGCTTCTGGCGAAAAGCGAATTGCGAATAGCGAATAGCGAACAGCGAACAGCGAATAGCAGAGGTTCGCCATGACTTCCATCTTCGATACCTTCAAACTACGTGCTGAGGCAGTAAGCGCCGAAGTTTACCGCTTTCCCCACAAGAAGGCGGCGCTGAACTTCATCGTCGATTACTTGAAACAGGCCGGCGTCGCCGACACGCCGCAGGCTTACGCGGTGTGGGCCGATTGCCCATTTCTCCGCGGCATCAACCGTGACCAACTGAGCGAACGAGTTCCCGGCCTCAGCTTCGAGGTCACGCGCGAGCGTGCTGCCGACTCGAAAGTCGGCATCAGCCAACTGGATTGGGCGATGGCCAATACCGGCTCGCTGATCCAGGACGCGGCCCTGGTTGATCGCCGGCTGGTTTCGACGCTGCCGAACATCCACATCGCGATTGTCGAGAGCAATCGGCTGCTGCCTGACATGCCTGCGGTCTTCAGCAAGATCCGGCCCGAGCAGACCAACTACATCTCGTTTATCACTGGGCCCAGCCGCACCGCTGACATCGAGCGCGTGCTGACTATCGGCGTTCACGGCCCGGAAAAACTCATCATCGTCTTCGTTGACGACATGGCCGGGGTGAACTGATGCGCAAAGAATTTCGCGAGTCGATCAACACTGCTCTGCACAATCCAAATCTCACCGGCGCACTGGGACGCTTCTCCGAAGCCTATCGCGTCAGCCGCGAGAAAGCTTACGAAGGCATCGACTTCGAAGCGGTGCGGACCCAGATCGCCGAGCGCAAAGGCTATGCTGCGTCGCATCTGGACGAGCTGGCCGAGCGCTTTACCCAGCAGGCCGAAGCGCGCGGCGCCAAAGTCTTTCGCACCGACGATCCCGCCAAAGTCCGCGAGTACATTCTCAATCTCGCGCAGAAGAACGGCGTGAAGAGTGTCGTCAAATCGAAGTCGATGGCGTCGGAAGAAATCCACCTTAACCCGTTCCTGGAAAAAGCCGGCATCGAAGTTCGCGAAACCGATCTGGGCGAGTGGATCGTGCAACTGGCGAAGCAAACACCATCGCACATGGTGATGCCGGCGATTCACATGACGAAAGAAGAAGTCGCGGACGTCTTCAGCCAGGAAGTCGAGCAGGGCCAGACTCCCGACATTCCAAAGCTGGTGAAGTTTGCGCGCGGCAAGCTGCGCACCAAGTTCCTCAGCGCCGGGATGGGCATCACGGGCGCGAACATCGCCGTCGCCGAAACCGGCAGCCTGGTCATCATTACGAATGAAGGCAACGCGCGCCTGGTAACCACGCTGCCGAAGATTCACGTCGCCATCGTCGGCATCGAGAAGCTGATGTCCGACTTCGCCGACGTTGTCCCCGTGCTGACGGCGCTGCCGCGCAGCGCCACGGCGCAGTTGCTCACTAGCTACGTCTCGATTATCAGCGGGCCGGTGCCCAACACCGACGGCACCCCCAAGCAGTTGCACATTATCCTGATGGACAACCGCCGCACCGAGATGTCGCAGGACCCGAAGTTCAAGCAGGCGCTGCAATGCATTCGCTGCGCTTCGTGCCTGAATGTGTGTCCTGTGTTTCGGCTGGTCGGCGGCCACGTCTTCGGCAAGATTTATACCGGCGGCATCGGCACAATTCTGACCGCGTGGTTCGACGCCCTGAAGTCGTCCGACGAAATTCAGAGCCTGTGCATTCAGTGCGGCAACTGCACCCAGGTTTGTCCGGGCAAGGTACCCATTCCGGACCTGATTCTGGAATTGCGGCGTCGAATCGCCGTCGAGAAGGGTCAGACGATCGCGCAGAAAGCGATATTCTCCGTCGTCAACAATCGCAGATTGTTCCACTCGATGCTGCGCACCGCATCGCTGGCGCAGAAGCCGCTCGCGAAAGATGGGTTCATTCGGCACCTGCCGTTCTTCCTTTCTGACATGACGGAGTTCCGCAGCCTGCCCGCGATCGCCGACGTTCCGCTCCGTGACAAGTTCAAGCAGATCGAACAGGCTTGCACTGGTAGAGCGGACCTTCAGGTCCGCGTCCAGCCTGTTCCTGGAATTTCGGGGTTTCCGTCCACTGCAGCGCAGTGGACGGAAACCCCATCGCAAAAGAACGACGTTGACGCGGCGCTTAAGCGCCGCTCTACCCGCGATGAGCAAAAAGAGAAAGCCGCGTTCTACTCCGGCTGCCTCATCGACTTTGCCTATCCCGAGATGGGCGAGGCGGTGGTGAAGATCCTGAACAAAGCTGGGATCGAGGTAGTCTTTCCTGAAGGCCAGACATGTTGCGGCGCGCCAGCGCGTTTCAGCGGGGCGTACGAAGTCGCGGCACAAAACGCCACCGACAACATCAACGCTTTATTGCAGCAGGACGTCGAGTATGTGGTTTCAGCCTGTCCGACGTGCACGGTCGCGCTGAAGCACGACTTCATCGCTACCTTCGAAAGTCTGGGACAGACAGACGCGCTGCCGCGCGCCCGCCAACTCGCCGAGAAGGTTGTCGACTTTTCAACGCTGGTGAAGAAGCTGGTGGACGAGGGCCGCCCGACCTTCAAAGAAGGACAGCAGCTGGGCAAGGTGACGTATCACGATTCCTGCCACCTGAAGCGCACGTTGAACGTTTCGCAGCAACCGCGCGAGCTGCTGACCAAGGCCGGCTATGAAATCGCTGAGATGTACGAAGCCGACATGTGTTGCGGGATGGGCGGCTCGTACTCGCTGAAGCTGCCGGAAATTTCCGCGCCCATTCTCGAGCGCAAGCTGAAGAACATCAAAGACACGGGCGTGCCGCTGGTGGTGATGGATTGCCCGGGCTGCGTGATGCAGATTCGCGGAGGCATCGACAAGGACGGCGCGGAGATCAAGGTGGAGCACACGGCGCAGCGGTTGGCGGAAGAGCTGCTGTAGGGCGACATCCAGCGGGAAGCGACAAAAGCGACTGCCTATTCTCCTCGTGATGACAATAACAATGCTGAAGCCCTGTTCGCGGCAACAATAAGATAGAGACCTGTGTTGGCGCACCCGTTCGGCAAGCCCGGGCGTAGCTAAAGCTGTTCTCCATCGGACGGCCTAGTGTTGCTGTGCCGAGGGTGCGGCTGGCGCTGCTCCCAGCGCCGCCAATCTTTCCTTGGCCAGCGGCCGGGCAAACGCATTCGACGGATTGTGCAGGTTGATGGTTAATATCTTCTGGTAATACACGATGGCCTGGGCCTTGTCGCCGGACTTCTCATAGGCTTGCGCCAGCAGGCTCAACACAAAAGGTTCTTCCATGCCCGCTTGAGGGAACTCCGCAATCGCGGTCTTGTAGTCGCCGCTATACAACGCGACATACCCGACAAGATAGGGATAGAAATGCGCCTGGTCAGGAATGCCTGACTTATCCAGAATCGCCTTGGCCGCTGCCAGGTGTTCCTTGGCTTGAGCGGTTTGCCCACGGCGCGCGGTGATGCGCGCCATCGCGGCCTCCCAGCGGAAGTTCCACAAGTCTTTTTCCGCCGGGGTGATTTTGGGGTCCTTCATTCCGGTCGAGCGTCCTGTCTGATACCACTGGAGGGCGTTGTCCAGATCGCCGGATTCAAGATACATGCGGGCCAATTCGTTGGCGGTAGCGGCAGCGTCCTCGTACCTGCTCCAGTTGTATTGCAGATCGTAAGCTCGCCGTTCGTACTCCGAGGCCTTGGCGGTATTGTGTTCGAAGGCGTAGGAAACCGCCATGACGCGCAGGGACTGGACTGTCTGCGCCTCGGAGGCGAGCTCGATCGCCTTCGCCAGGTGCTGCCGCGCCTCCTGGTACTTGCCCTGTAAGTCCAGAGACACGCCCATGTAGAGTTCCGCGTCGTACAAGCGCGGATCGAGTTGCAGGGCCTTCTGGTACAGCGCAATTGCCTGATCGAATTTACCGTCCTTGTTCAGATCCTGACCCTGCTTCACCAGCGCCATGGCTTCCGTCTGGGGTGGGGTGGCCGGGGCGGAGGGTTGAGATTGCGCGGTCAGGCACAGGCTGGAAAACAGCAGGGAAACCACTAGCACTGCGGGGCGAAGAGTACAAATACTGGCCTTCATAACGCCGTCATTATGGCACATTGCGGAATCCTGTTGTCTCAGGAGCGAACGGCGAGTTACACTCGCGAGGCCCAAATCTCCCTGAAGGAATTTTCCATGAACGGATCTGATTCTGAGCATTCCCCCTCGAGACGCCGGATGTTGCAGATGAGCTTAGCCGGAGCCGCTGCCGGAGTGCTGGCTGGCGGTCTGGAGCTTGCGCTGCCATTGCCGGCGCGGGCGCAAGACGTTTCCACTCCCGACGCCGCCCTGGCAGAGTTGATGGCCGGCAACAAGCGATTTGCCAACAACGATCTGCCCTCGTTGCAGCACGACGTCGATATCTTGAAGCAGCATACGGTCGAAAAGCAGGAACCGTTCGCGGCCGTTCTGTCGTGCGCCGATTCGCGCGTGCCGGTTGAGATCGTTTTCGATCAGAGCATCGGTCACATCTTCGTGACCCGAGTCGCGGGCAATATCATAACGCCGGAACTCATCGGGAGCCTGGAATATGGGGCGGCGGTGCTGGGGACGAAGGTGATCCTGGTAATGGGTCACTCCAACTGCGGGGCGGTGAAGGCGGCCATTCAAGGCAAGGCCGTTCCCGGGCAGATCAGCTCGCTGTTTCCGCACATCCAGCCGGCCATCGACCAGGCGGGACACGATCTGTTGGCGGCCACCAAGGCCAACGCCAAGATCCAGGCTACGCTGCTGAGCGAGTCGTCGACCGTAATCTCCGGCATGGTGAAGGATGGGAAGATAAAGGTGGTCGCGGGCTACTACGATCTGGGAAGCGGTGTAGTTTCGCTGGTCGACTAGTAGCAGCAAACCCTATTCATCCCGCAGCGTCTTCATAGGATCGACGCGAGCGGCGCGCAGAGCGGGCAGCAGGCTGGCGAGCAGGCCGACGGCGGTGGTCATCACGGCGACGGTGCCGAAAGTGGCGAGATCGCGCGCGCTGACGCCGTAGATTACGCTGGCCAGCACGCGGCCCAAGGCCAGCGCTCCTGCCAGCCCGATGACCACGCCCAGCAGTGTCGGCTTCATGCCTTCGATAACTACCATCCGCAACACGTCGCCGACCTGCGCGCCCAGGGCCATGCGAATGCCGATCTCACGCACCCGGCGGCGCACCGCGAACGACAGCACGCTGTAGATTCCAACCGCCGCCAGGAACAAAGCCAGGGCGGCAAATGACCCCAGCAGCAGCATAGTAAAACGCTGCTGCGTCAAAGACTCATCCACCGTATCCTGCATGGTCTTGACAAACAGCAATGGCACTTCGCTATCGACATCATTCACCGCATTGCTGATGGCCGAAATCACACCGTGCGGATCGGTGTGCGTACGTGCCGCCAGGGTCATACCAAACGACTGCCAGTTGCCATCTCTGGGGGCCATGGTCTGCCCCAGCGGCATATAAAGCATCGAAGCGGAGCGAGCCTGACTCAGGGCATCGTCCTTCACATCGGCAACCACGCCGACGACCTCGCGTGCCGTCCCGGGGAAAAAGTACATCGTGAGGCGTTTGCCAATCGGATCTTCATTCGGCCAAAACTGCGTGGCCATGGATTGGCTGATGAGCACGGCTCCCGCCCTGCCGGCGATGTCGGAGTCGTTGAAGTCGCGCCCGCGCAGCAGTGGAATGTGCATGGCGCCTCTGTAACCGGGGCTGATCAGGCGGACGTCAACTTCAGGCTGGTCCGCCATCGCCAGCAGCGGCCGTCCCTCGATTTGCACCGGCTGATGCGAGCCGCCGCCGGTGAGCGGCAACGCGTCAATGACGCCGGCCGATTGCACTCCGGGCAGGGCCCGCACGCGTTGCAGCACGCGATCGTAAAAGCCGATCTGCTGCTGCGGCGTGGTGAACTTCGTGGAGGGAATCGACAGGAACATGGTGATTACGTGGTCGGGATCGAAGCCGGGATTCACACTGTGCAGCACCCATAAGCTGCGGATCAACAAGCCGGCGCCAATCAACAGCATCAGCGAGAGGGCCACTTCGGCCACCACCAGCACGCCGCGCGTCCGGGCTCCGCCGGAAGCGGAAGCCGTGCGCCCCTGCCCCTGCTTTAGTGACTGGCTCACATCTGCTTTAGTCAAACGCAACGCCGGCAACAGCCCGGCTACAAGTCCAGTCGCCAGCGAGATGCCGAGGGTAAATGCCAGTACCGGGCCGTCGAGGCCGATTCCATCGGAGAGTGGTAGTTGTTGCCCCACTAATTTCACGATGAAGATCGTTCCATAGTGCGCGAGGATCAGTCCCAATGCGCCGCCGGCCAGGCCCAGCAACACGGTTTCTGCCAGCACCTGTTGCAACAGGCGACGCCGGCTGGCGCCCAGCGCGGTGCGAATCGCAATCTCCTTGCGCCGCGACAGCGTCTTGGCCAGCACCAGATTGGCCACATTGGCGCAGGCAATCAGCAGCACAAAAGCCACCGCTCCCAGCAGGATCAGCAATGCCGGGCGAACGTCGCCGACCAGGTCATCGCGCAATGGAATAGCGGTCGCGCCCCAGCCTTTATTGTCTTTGGGATATTGCTGCGCCAGCCGGCCGGAGATGGCAGCCAGTTCGGCTTTGGCCTGGTCCAGCGTGACGCCTGTCTTCAAGCGCGCGATCACGCCGTAATTATGGTCGTCGCGGACGGCGCGATCTGCCGCCGTCCAGTTCTGCGGCTTCCACATCTGCGGCTGATAGCCGGGATAGTTGGGGTATTCGAAGCCGCGCGGCATGACACCGACTACCGTGAATGCCTGGTCGTTCAACTGAATATTGCTTCCCACAATCGCCGGATTTCCGCCGAATTGGGTCCGCCAGGTGTCATAGCTCAGGATAACTTCGTGATCCCGGCCAGCCTGGTCTTCACCTTCAACGAAAGCGCGTCCCAGGAGCGGCTGGGCGTGCAACACGGGGAAAAATCCGTCGGTCACCGCGACCATGCGAATCACTTCCGGGCGTCCCTTGCCGGTGAGGGTGTAGCGGCCGAGGCCGTAGGCCGACATGCCTTCAAAGCTGTGGGCCTGGGCCCGCCAGTCGAGGAAGTTCGCCGGCGAAACCGCGAACAGCGCCATGCCGGGGAAGCTGGCAGGTGGCGGGATATGGTAGAGCGACACCAACCCGTCCGGCTGATCAAACGGCAGCGGCCGCAGCAGCACCGCATTCACCACGCTGAAGATGGCCGTGTTCGCCCCGATGCCTAGCGCCAGCACCAGCACAGCGACCACGGCAAAGCCGGGACTCTTGCGCAGTGCGCGCCAGCCGTAGCGAATGTCTTGACCTAAGCTTGCCATGCTTCCAATTCCACGCGACAAGTACGCAATCCGATGGTGAAGCGGTTCCGAACAAGTTGATGCAGGTTGGTCTCCACGTTGGGATTTTCTAAGCGGCAGAAATGCAGAGGTTTATGCGTGCGGGAAAAAAGCTGGGCAGGGAAGCGGTGTTCGTTGGCGAACAACATGTCCAGATATGGAGTGACAGCGCGACGGACCGACGTCGATGAGACGAGGCTCCCACCGATGCGAAAACCGCGAATGTGTGGGGTCTCCAGCCACTAGACACTGGCACGCTCAGGAACCGCCGGCCGAGTCCGCCCATCCCAGCAAGGTGCGCTGGCCGGTCCAGCCGGAGGTAGAGCGTCTGATCTTCCCATCGCCGCCAACCAGCACCAGCTTGGGCACGCCGCTGACACCATAGGCTCTCGCCACGGCGCCGTCTTCATCGGAAAGCGATGTCAGGTTGACACTGTGCGCGCCCATAAAGTCGGCCACGCCAGCCTCGCCGCCAACGTTGATCGCCAGCACGGAGACACCTTTGTTGCGGAACTCAGGCTCCAACTTACTCAGCATGGGAAGTTCCCGCTGACAGATAGGGCACGAGGTTGTCCAGAAGACCAGCAGCACCGGCCGCCCGCGATAAGAGGCCAGGTCGACGCGGCCGCCATAGGTTCCGGGCAGCGAGAAGTCAGGCGCGGGCTGATGCACGCCGTGTGCGACAAAGACTCCCAGCAGCACGGCGCCCGCCAGTAACAGGAAACCGAGTTTCGATGTCTGCGACATGTTGCTCCGCCTGGTTGATTGTAAGCCGCGTGCGTTCGCCGGAGCGAGGCAATCGATGGATGGTAGTCACCCAGGTCACGAAAGGCGCGAGACCCTTCGACAAGGTGGGGCAGGCTCTGGGGCACCCGGCAACCAGTGCCGGAGGCACGACATAGTCTAGCCCAGCCTTTTAAGGCTGGGTACGGGTTACATAAGAACACCGAGTCCCGTAGGGACGGCAGGGTTGTCCGAGACGCCCAGCCATTCGAAAACCGCGAGTGAGTGTGCCAACCCGGCCTTGAGTGGGTTTTCGCTGTATCACCAAAAAGACCCGCTCCAGCCTGGTGCCCCAGGTTCGCCCGTCGGTTGGGCTAACCTGGGATTGCTGCCGCGAGGATAAGAAGTGCCGCCGGCTGAAGCCGGCTCAGGAATCTATATAACAGGCTACCCAGCGCTCCGCCTCCCCAGTTCGCGCAACGGCGGCGCGAACCGGGGACCCCGCTGCGTGCTGGGCTATCCTGTCGCCGTCCCACGCTGTGGGACTAGGTTGTCATCGGTTTAAGTTTGTCGCGACTGTCGGCGGATTTCGTTCGTCGGGGAACAGCAGGTCCCTCCACTCCGGCTGAAGCCGTCGGTCGGGATGACACTTCAAGAGAGCTTGTGGCCTGCGCTCGGGATGGCAGTGATAGGAGAGACGTAACGGCGCAGCTAAACTGCGCCCCTTCAAACAGCAGATCCCTCGCGGGCTGAAGCCCGCTCGTGATGACAAAAACAAACGACCTGTCGGCACGACTGAAGTCGTGCCCTGTTACAAAGCAAGAGGGTGGGAAGAAGATAATGAGATTGGTTGACGGCGCAGCTAAAGCTGAGCCCCCTTCAAAAAGCAGATCCCTCGCGGGCTGAAGCCCGCTCGTGATGACAAGAATAAACGGCTTGTCGGCACGACTGAGTCGTGCCCGGTTACAAAAGAGCGTGGGAAGAAGATAATGAGATTGGTTGACGGCGCAGCTAAAGCTGCGCCCCTTCAAAAAGCAGATCCCTCGCGGGCTGAAGCCCGTTCGTGATGACAAAATCATGGGAGCGGTTGAACGCAGGCCTGAAGGCCAGCTCTTCCACCGTTAGTCGAGATTTTCCGGTTCGAGGGCGATGTGCTTTTCGCCGGCGGCTTTCTTCTCCCAATATTTGCGGACCCAGGCTTCCCAGCTTTTGCCGGCGGCGGTGTCGCGTCCGGTGAAGGCGAGGGCGGCGATGTCGGAGTAAGGGATGGAAATCTTCTGCGGAGAATCTTTCGGGATGAGACGCACGACGGATTCGGCGAGGGTCGCGCCATTGCGGCGATCGAAGATGTAGCCTTCCACGCGCGATCCGTCTTTGCGGGTGATGGTGACGTCGCCGCGATAGTCGAAGGCCTGCTCGAGGGCGGCGCGGAGTTCGGTTTCGGTGGCGAGGTCGGGGACCCAGCCTTCGATCTGGTCGCGCTCGCGGCCATCGACGACTTCGAGATGGTCAACGGTGAGGTTATGTTGTGGTTCGGACATAGTTAGCTTCTAGCCTCTAGCTCCTAGCTTTTAGCAAGCCAGAACCTGTGTGTCGCCGGCTGAAGCCGGCTCGGGATCTAAACAACCAGGCTACCCAGGACTTACGTCCTGGGCTAATGTTGTTTCGCCCTGCGGGCTCCATCGTTCAGCGGCCTGCCTTCAACGTCGTGAACAAAGGATCCTTCCGCGGACGAATTTTGTTTTCGTTTGCTTTCTCCGCGCGCTCCGTGCCTTCCGTGCGAAAAGAAGCGTCACGACTCGTGTGCCGCCGGCTAAAGCCGGCTCGAAATCTATACAACGACCTTACCCAGGACTTACGTCCTGGGCTAATGTTGTTTCGCCCTACGGGCTCGATTTTTCAATCCGCCTAAGAGCGTAAGAGCTAAGAGCCAAGAGCCAAGAGCCAAGAGCTAAGAGCCAAGAGCCAAGAGCCAAGAGCTAAGAGCCAAGAGCCAAAAGCTAAGAGCTAAGAGCTAAGAGCTAAGAGCTAAGAGCTAAGAGCTAAGAGCTAAGATGCTAGAAACTTAAGAGCCAACAAACCAGCAAAACTCCGTGATCTCCGTGCCTCCGTGGTGAACCTCTCTACGACTTGCCGATTTGCACCAGCGGGTTGTACTCGTGCACGGGTTGGATTTTTTCGTTCAACATGGCGAGAGCTTCGTCATCTTTATATTGCGTTGAGAAGGTCGCGCGGACGGTCGCGGCGAATCCCTTCCACGAGCCGAAAGTATCGTGCACGGCGGAAGCTTCGTATCCGCTGTGGACCATGCAGTTGGCGCACTTGGGATTGCCCGACTCGGTGCCGTACTTGTGCCACTCGGTCTCGCGCATGAGTTCGTCGAAGGTGTCGGCGTAGCCGTCCTGCAACAGGTAACACGGCTTCTGCCAGCCGAAGAGATTGAAGGTCGGCATGCCCCACGCCGTGCAAGGGTAGTCGCGCTTGCCCATCAGGAATTCGAGGAACAACGGCGACTGGTTGAAGACCCAATTCTTCTTGCGGTTCGCCAGGATGGTGCGGAAGAGGCGGCGCGTGCGGGCGCGGCCGAGGAAGTGCTTCTGGTCGGGCGCCTTGTCGTAGGAGTAGCCGGGCGAGAGCATCATGCCCTCGACGCCGAGCTCCATCATCTCGTCGAAGAAGCGGCGCACGCTGGCGGGGTCGGCGCCGTCGAAGAGCGTGGTGTTTGTGGTAACACGGAAGCCGCGGCGCAGCGCTTCCTTCATGCCGTCGAGCGCGGCGTCGAAGCCGCCTTCGCGGCAGACGGAGAAGTCGTGGTTCTCGCGCTCGCCATCCATGTGGACGGAGAAGGTCAGGTACTTGCTCGGCGTGAAGAGGTCGAGCTTCTCGCGCAGCAGCAGCGCGTTGGTGCACAGGTAAATGTACTTCTTGCGCGCGACCAGGCCGTCGACGATCTCGGCGATTTGCGGGTGCATCAGCGGCTCGCCGCCGGGGATGGAGACCATGGGGGCGCCACACTCGTCGACCGCGCGGAAGCATTCGTCGGGCGAAAGATTTTGCTTGAGCACGTGCGCGGGATACTGGATTTTGCCGCAGCCGGCGCAGGCCAGATTGCAGCGGAAGAGCGGCTCGAGCATGAGGACGAGGGGGTAACGCTTGCGGCCACGGAGGCGTTGTTTGAGGACGTAAGAGGCGACCGTCCACATTTGGGAAACGGGAACTGCCATGCTGGCTATGGGCCTTTCTGTTGCAGTCATTGGAATTATGGCATAAACTTGGCGATAAAGCGAACACGAACTCGTGTTCTATTAATGTTCCACGTGGAACATTTTTTTGGAGGCGGAAGGGAAGACGGCGCGAGATGCAAGCTTGAGGGTCCGGAAAAAACTCGGCTCGGCTCGACCGGAGGGTGAAGCCTTCCCCTTGGGGCGGCGGTTGCCCATCCAGCAGCGTGGGCTGAAGACGGTGTTGCGGATCCTCGATGCCGCCAGCTCGCTGCTTCCCGAAATGCCGCTGGACGACGTGACTACCCGGCGCATCGCCGCCGAGGCCGGAGTGTCGATCGGCGCGCTCTATCGCTTCTTCCCTGACAAGCAGGCCATCATCGACGCCGTGGCCGTGCGTCACGTCGGGCAGTTTCGCATTGCGGTGGAAGCTTCGGTCATCGAGCCGCTGCTGCGCGAGATGGAGAACCTTGCGACTTTCGATCCGGCCATCGTGCTCGACCGCATGATCGACAGCTACGTCGCGTACCTCGACGCCCATCCCGACTTCCGCACCATCTCCTTCGGCCGCCACATCAGCGCGGCCACCAAAGCGCGCGAAGCCTCGCCCACCACGGGACTTCCCGCCATCCTCACCGCCTTCATCGTGGAGCGTCTCGGCCTCGACTTCACTCCCGACCTCGACCGCATGCTTCGCATCGTCAGCGAAGCCGGCGAGCGTCTCATTGCTTTCGCCTACGAGCAACCCACCCGCGAGGAGCGCGACCGCATCATCGCCGAGATGAAAAAGATGCTGGCGGGATATCTCTTCGGCAACACCAACAGCGCTTTTCATACCTGACAACAAGGGCTGGCGGAACGCTAAATTACTGCGGGCCACGGCTTGTCATTCTGGTAAGCTCGATCAGCTTTTTCTTCTCGTAGGCTTCTGCGTCCGGACGGCCGGTGATTGCGTGCGACAGACTTTCTCAGGCGATAACCAATCGTATCCGGCTGAGCCTCCAAGGGCTCACCTTTCAGGTAATGATCGATGTCGCGAATCAAGCCTTCCACCGAGCGATAGCGGCGTTCGGGATCCTTGTTCATGGCGGTAAGGCACAGCACGTCAAGATCGGCCCACTCCACGCGACTTAACAACAGTGCGCTCGAACTGGATTCTGGCTTAGCGGCGCGCCGGACCGCTGTCGATAGCGTGGCTGGCTCGTGTTCGGCGATTACAGTCGCGGCCTCGATCGGCGTGAGATTCGAGAGATCAAGGGGCAGTTCCCCGGTCAGCAACTCGTAAAGAATCACGCCCAGGGAATAAACGTCGGTGTTCAGTCCAATTCGGTCTCCGCGTATCTGTTCCGGCGCAGCATAAGCCGGGGTCATCCACCGCAGGCCGATCGTAGTTTGGTCGACCGGTAGAGCGAAGCTTTCCACTTGTTTGGCGATGCCGAAATCCAGCAGACGCACGCTGCGGTAACTGTCTTAAATCTGCGTTGATGCATAACAGCGAGCGCTTGCAATCGGTTCGCGCTGGCCGTAATCTTGCGGCATGCCATCATCCAACAAGCGCGAACTGCAATCGCTTCGCAAGCTGATTTCCGAAACCGATCATATCCTCGCGACAACCGATCTGCCGCAGAATCGCACGGCCCGGTGCCGCGAACTCCTCAGCGCTGCTCTAGCGCTGACCGATGATCTTCTTTCCCAAGCCAAGCTGCCAGCCGCCGCCGTGTTGGGCGCTAAGGGCGGCTCTGTGACCGCGCAGAAGGGCAGCGACTACTTCCGCAAGCTGGCGGCTCGACGCAAGCATCGTCGGGGTGGCAGACCGCCCAAAGAATCCGCTTAGAGCTTTCACCTGCGAGTAGATAGAATATGGGGTGTTTTCACAAAACGAAAAGCCCGGCGCGATGGCCGGGGCATTTTCGATTGGACTTCGACACCCCAATCGCAGCCTCTCCTCGCGCCTGATGCAAGGGTGCGAATGGGGAAACCTCCTCTTGAAATTCCGGACATGCCGCCGCTAACTCTGGACATGCACGGCGAGTTGCGGTCGATGGAAAACGACTTGATGAGGGCGCTCACTAGTTGTTGCGGCCACCAATCATTAAACGACCCAGATGCCGCAGTCGAGTACACGCGAACTTATGCAATCAAATTCTATGATTGCTTCTATGGTTTCTATTCGCAGATTCCAGATGAAAAATACCGGCCACACTGGCAGTCAGCATCCGAGCGATCCGCAAATGAGCGGGTGGCTAAGTGCATCGACAACAATTATCTGATTCGCTCATTCTTCAACGTCAGGGAGCGCACGGAGAGAATCAGGCGAACCATCGCGAATCACGCCAGCCGAAACTCTAGATATTCTGATCTGCCGACGCCAGGCAAACCGGACAAATATTCGTCTCTGGTGGCCAAGCAGGCCGCATCATACGAAGCCGCTGGGATAGACATAACCTCTGGATCGCCTTTGTTGATGATGGCACGTACGGCGGGACGCGGGAGCAAACAAGCGGTGGTTCCCAATAATCAGAGATTCAGCGCCTCGGTTGTCTCTCCATCGGCGGCCCGGAAAATGGAGAACTATATTTCTGCCAACGGCATCGGGCTTACGGAATTTGCAACTCGCGCAGGAACAACCGACAGAACGCTACGTAAGTTTCGCAGGACTGGCAAGGTTAAACGTGGCATCTTCGAGGGTATCGCCAAAGCAATGGGAACAACAAAAGACGCATTGCTAAGTGATTGAAAGCACGCTCAAGTTCCGCTAATCTTCCGCTAATCTTCCGCTCAGTTTCCGGTTGCCTTCCATTCGCCATGTTGGCACCCTATCTCCTTCCGATAAATTTCCGCGACATAGCCGGTCAGCTGTGTGTCTGAAGTTCGCGCAAGGAGAGATGATGCTTTCAGGAGGACGTTATGCAGATGATTCGGGGGCCACCACGACGCAAGCAAAGCGATTAGCAGGACGGCTGCGAAAGCAGCGCCAAGGGGAGCCTGACCGCTCCCTTTGATTTTAATAGTCTAACATTCCCCGTCAACGCAGATTTAAGACAGTACCCACGCTGCCATCGTTCTTGACCAGAATGTTGGAAGGCTTCAGATCGCGATGGATGACCGCCTGGCTATGCGCATGCTGCACGGCTTCGCAGACCAGGCGAAACAGCTTGAGGCGCTCCTCGATGGAAAAATTATGCTCCCGGCAATATCGCGTCAGCGGAGTGCCCTGACCTTATGGCCTCACGGCGAGCAGCAGCCCACGGTCTCGACGCTGAATGCCTACGACGGCTTCATCATCTCGAACATGGCAATCGTGCCAACCAACGACGGCTCCATCGACGTCTACGCCGCCGGACTGACGCAACTTATCCTGGATATCTCCGGCTACTTCGCACCATCAGGCGCTACAGCGATCGGTCGGCATCGGCTGCTGGCAGCGCCCGGCGCAGTCCATGGGCGTCCCGCTCAAATCTTGTGCCGCAGGTACAAGCCAAGGATTCCGCCAAACGCTCGCCGCATTCGCACATGAAGCCTATCTGCCTGGCAGGATTGCCGACCACCAACGCATATGCCGGCACATCGCGTATGACAACCGAACCCGCTCCCACGAACGCATAACGCCCAATCGTTATACCGCAGACGATAGTGGCATTCGCTCCGATACTGGCGCCTTCCTGAACTTGGGTTGTCACGAACTGATCCCGGCTTTTCTTAATCTCAGCGCGGGGGTTGCGATCGTTGGTGAATACCGCGTTGGGTCCCACGAATACATGGTCGCCCAGCGACACACCATCCCAAACGGCAACACCATTCTTGATAGTTACGCCGTCGCCAACGACGACGTCCGATTCCACAAAGGCGTGGTCACCAATGTTGCAGTTCTTGCCGACAATCGCACCCTTCATCACGTGCGCGAAGGCCCACACTCGGGTGCCTTCGCCAATCTTGTCAGTTTCAACAAGGGCATTCGGATGTACGAAGGATGGAGCCGAATTCATATGCCTCCAATCAGCAGAGAAGCTATTCTAAAGTCGAGCGCACGATATTGCAGGTGTTCGGAACTGGCGCTCCGAACGGGCTCATCACGACTTCAAGTTGGTGAGCTGCTTCTTGACCTCGGCAGCCTCCCTATAATTGGGATTGATCTTCAACACACGTTCCAGTTGCTGGCGCGCGAATGCGGGTTGTTCTGTCTTCTGGTATGCGAGTCCCAAATGATAGTGAATGTCAGCGTTTTCCGGCGCCTTATTCTTTTCCTGTAGCCTGAGTGCTTCCTCCAGCATGCTGACGGCCGATCGGTAGGCCCCCTTCTGGTAGTACGCCCATCCTAGTGTGTCAGCCGCATCCGCTGAATCGGGCATGCCGCGACGCGCTACCTGGGCCAGCGACATCGCAACATCGGCGTTACCGCCGCTTTCCAGCATCACGCTGGCCAGGTTGTTGGAGGCCACTGGATTGGTGGGTTCGAAGCCCAATACCTGCTGGTACGCGTCTTGAGCCTTGATCCAGTTCCGTTGTGTTTCATACAACTCGCCCAGTGCGATATAGAGATCGGACATTCGAGGATGATCCTTGATTGCCTGCTGGTAAGTGGCAATAGCGTGGTCCGTCTCGCCTTTCGCCGCTTGCACATGCCCCAGTTGGATCATCGTTCCCAAATTATTAGCGTCGAGCTGTAGGGATCGGGTAAAGGCGGCCTCGGCGCCGCTCAGGTCTTTCTTGTCACGGAAAAGAACGCTGCCCAGCAGGTAATAGAAGCTGGCATTCGAAGGTGCTTTGGCAATTTGGGCATTGGCGGCGGCCACGGCCATGTCAGGTTGGTTTTGCGCCAAATACGTGTTGATGAGGCCGCGAAGGGCATCGGTAGAATTTGGATCCCGGTTAAGCGCGTCCTGATAAGCTTTGCTGGCGTCGCTGTATTGCTTCTGAGCAAACTTTAAGTTTCCGAGCTGAACGTATCCAAGTTGGCTCTGCGGATCGACCGCAATCGCTTTGTGTATGTCTTCTTCGGCCTGGCTGAACTGCTTTTTGTTGATCTCAGACACAGCGCGTAACGCATAGCCCTCGGAGGAAGTGGGCTCAAGTTTAGCCAGCCCGGTAGCCGCCTCGGCGAGCGTACCCATGTCACCTTGGCGCATCGCCAGAAGGGTGATAGAGCGCTGGGCCTCGATGAAGCCGGGACGAAGGCGGACCGCTGCGCGCCATTCACTCTCGGCATTCTGCCAGTCTCCAAGTGCCTGAAACGCGAGCCCCAGTTGGTAATGGGCCGCTGCATTATTAGGATCACTCTTCAGGACATGTTGTAGTGTCAGGGTAGCGTCGTTCGCATTACCAGCCGCGATTTCCAACTGCCCTCGATAGAGCAGAGCGTCGTTGTCCTTCGGGCTGGCTTTCAGGATTTCCTCGTTCAGCTTGCGGGCCTCGTCGTAACGCTTCTTGGCGATAAGAATCTGAACATAGTTTTTCTTCACTTGAAGATCGTTTGGATGTTCCTCATTAAGGGTGCTGTATTCGGCGATAGCTTTGTCCAGATCTCCAGTAGTGAAGTAAAAATCACCCAGCATGCGATATCCGGCTGAATTGTCCGGAAAGTCATGCTTGACTTGCTTCAGGAATTCTTCAGCGTCAGTCTTTTTGCCCTGAATCAGATAGAGACGGACCAGAGCGGCGCGTGGCTCAGGATCTTTAGGAGCCACTTCCATCGCGTGGCGAAATTCCTGCTCGGCCCGGTCATATTGGTGGCTAGCCTGATGGTAAGTTCCCATCAGCAACCACGCTTCTAAAGACTTAGGGTTTAGTTCAACGGCTTTGCTGAAACTTACTTCGGCGGCATTAGCCTGGCCACCCTTCAGTTGCAGCAGCGCCAGCCGCATGTACAAATCGCCATCGCCCGGAGCGAGGGTAATCGCCTTCTGCATCTCCGCAGTCGCTCCCGGGACATCGCCCTGCGCCGACAGCAGATTTGCGGCAATCACATGGACACGGGAATCTTGCGGGCGGTTTTGGAGAAGCCATTCATTTTGTTCCTGCGCCAGTTGCAGTTGGCCGCCGCTGACCAGCAGACCGGCCATGTCGATGCGGGCCTGATAATTCGACGGCTGCAACTCGACCGCGCGGACCAGTTCCTGATAGGCGCGCGCCGGTTGCTGCGTCTTCAGGAAAACCTGGGCCAGTTCGTAATGGGCATCGGCGTAGTTTGGATCGATCTTGAGCGCATTTACGAACTCAATCCCGGCCTCTCGGTACTTACCCTTTTCGACGTAGCTCTGGCCACTGTGAAGATACTTCTGCTTGCGCACGTTCGGGTCCCGGGAGCATCCAGAAAAGACAGTCGCGAGCAAGATAATTGGTAGGACTAGACGAAGAGTGGCGGCATTCCTCACTACGGACCTCCATGCAGCCGGGCGCTAACTATGCGGGAGTATAAGGCAGAAAACCACGGATAGCCAAGATGACCACAATTTCGTTTGTTCTTTCGGACGCATCCGACGCCATTAACGGGAGCCGCAAGGATAAACCGTTCTGCGCCAGACATTGAAGCTAACGAATGTTCACCAGTCTAGCGCTCTTTTTTTTGCGGGAATTCCCCCGTGGCATGCCTCGTACCTTATTGACAGGGAACTAGTTAGCCGATGGTTGCAAGCGCTTGCTAGGGGTCGCAGAAATTATCATTCTTGACAGGTCTCCAGGTTCGAGTTGAAATCACGCAAAGACCGAGATGCACCTGTGGGGCATGCAATGGTGACCCGTGGAAATCAATCTTGGGAACTTTTGCGAGGAGCAAGAAGTATGAAGCGTACCATCTTCAGTTGCTGGTGGCTGGCGGGAGTGATGGCGCTGCTGCTGTGCTGTGCGTCCAGCGCTTTCGCAGGCAGTACCCAGTTTGCCTTAGAAACAACTACTGGCCAGTTGTACGGTGAATATACTTCTCCGTACGGTACCGACACTGCTGGAGGCGTCATCTGTGACGACTTCATAGACACCGCTTACATAGGCCAGGAATACACCTACAATCAGCAGTCGGCGAACAGCATCATCGCCGGTACGAGCCAGGGCATTTGGGGCAGCGGCATGGAATACGCAGAAGCTGCTTATCTGGCTCTGCAAGTCTACTCAAGCACGGGCCTGACCCAGGAACTCTACAACTGGGCCCTGTGGTCCCTCTTCGATCCCACCGCCGCACTCGGCACGCTGAATGGAAATCACATCTCGTCGAGTGACTGCGATACCCTCTTTGGAAGCGGGGCTTATAGTGGCGGCACGTGCAGCTATGGGACCGGCGGTATGATAGGCGCCGCCATTGCCAACGGCTGGGCCGACTATCTGGCCGGTGCCTTTTCCAACCTGGTCGTCTACACGCCCCTTACCAATGGAGGACAGGAGTGGTGTAACAGTCCCGGATCATGCCAGTCGCAGGAATTCTTTGGACTGGTTCCCGAGGGTGGTACGGCTTTCCTGTACCTGCTCTTGGCTGGCTTCACTTGCTTCGGGGCTATGTTCTACTCCCGGCGCCAGACAGGGATGGGCAGCTTAGCCTAGCCTTTGGGCGTTGGCAGTGCCGCAAGGTTGCTGAAGTAGTTTGATAGCGCCTGAAGTGCGTTTTCTCCTCGCTGAATAACTGACCACTGACCCCGGTGAGGGGCCAGTGGTCTTAACACATTCCGCCCCGTCTCTGGAAATGGCTAGAGTGTTGGCTTGAGGAATTCGGAGCTTTCCGCCCGGGGCTTGAGGGCCGGTTTCTGCATTTCCAGGGACTGCGGATCAGCAGATTCAGCGAGCCGGATTCGTTGCCCAATTCCGGCGGAGACGCTTTCGGAGAAATGAAGATTACGCTGTTGCCGCTGAGCGCGAATGAAGGTCATTGCCTTCCGGCACCCGTCTTACCGCTCGCGCTTTTGAAGCTGCTGTGGCCGCCGAGTTCCCGTTTTTCTTGCTCAGCGCCTCTGCCGCCAACCCTTCCGCCTTCAGTAGTTGGTCGAGCGGCAGTTCTTTCGCAAGGCGTTTATGAGCTTGCGAAAGCTGCTCATTCGCTACCGAATACCACACATAAGCCTGGACTGCACTGTTCACATCATCTTTGCGAAGGGCATAGAACTGCGCCAGGATGATCTGTGCGACCAAAACGCCTTCCTTGGCAGCCACGTCACAGGCTCGCAGAATGGACTCGTCCCGGAGGCTCTCGTAAGCGCGTTCATTGATGAAGTGTTGCAAGGCAGACACAGCGTGGCGCTCCTGGCTAAGGGTCATAAAGAGAAGTTCAACCCGGCTGGAAACGCCCAGTTTGTCAAAAATACGAAACAAAGAGTTCTTAATCGTATGCTGACTGAGGTGCAATCGTTCCGCAATCTCGCGATTGGATAGCCCTTGCGCGACGCCCTGAACGACGTCCATCTCTCGCTTGGAAAGCAGATTCAATCCCTTGGAATCCACCGCGCGGATGTTGTGCGACGAAGCCAGAGCCTCCACCAGTGTCGCGATCTGTTCCGTATTGGCCCAGATTTGTCCTTCGTGAACCTTACGCAGGCATTTGCCCAAGGTGTCGATCGAGTCATCCTTGCTGAAGATCCCTCGCGCTCCGGCTCGAAAGGCCTCCAGGATCAGCTTCCCTTGGGACGCGTCCAGCAGCATTACCGCTTTCAATTCGGCATGGGAGGCGCGGAGGGCTCGAAGCACCTCGAAGCCCCGACCTTGCCGCTCGTCCAAACTTGAGCTGATCAGCAGTACGTCCACATCGCTGAGATTCACACGCGTCGCGAGACTCTCCGCGCCGGCGTGTGAGGTGGTGACTTGCAGGCCGCCATCGCGCTTTAATGCATCCGCGAGGAGCTCAGTGTGGACCCGGGTATCGTCGCTGACAAGGACACGAATACTAGCTGGAAACTCCTGGGGGCGCATAAGATTCTCCAACTACTCGTGGAATGGGCATACTTAAGGAACTCATTGCTCCTGAACAACCATCCCCCTCGGGGCACAGCCCTCCAAGACCAAATCGAACGGCCAGAAGCTCCTCATTGATACGAACACCCTATATGATGAAACGAATTCTGCACAAGGCACCAATAGTGCTGCAACCTTTACACACTTGGTGACGAACCCCTGACACATAGGTGTCAAGAAAGTGTTTGTATCCAACGCCGGTCCGAGCCGCCCGCTTTGCGAACACCTCATGATCCTGCCGGGCACCGTGCAGAAATTGGAAAATTGTTCAATAAATTCAACAACTTATAGGACCCCCGTCCGGAACCGCAGCGGACAGAGTCGGGATGTCTTCGAACGGGTTAATCCGCGCGAGCAAGTATGAATTAAGAAGACCTTCTCCGGGCCGATGCTACCGGGTACAGGAGATTGTGGTGTGCCGCTTCACCGAGAAATGTCTCGCGGAGAACCTGTGCCCCTTGCTGTGATCTGCAACCCACCTTACAGTTCAGTCACTTCGAAGCCACACTTGGCGATGCGATCGGGTTGCAGCACTGCCTGTTCGGCCTGGTGATGGTCGAATGCAGATCCTGGCTGGATCTGCCGGAGCCGGGCACTCGCGAGTCAGGCGTTAGGCCTCGATGTGAGTGAGAGGGCGAAGCTATGTATAACAGCGCCGAAACGTACAACTTTTCCGAGGGGTCGGCTTTTGCCGGTATCGACCGGCAGGGAGAGGCTGAACGGTGGTTTGCCGTCCATACCAACGCCCGGCACGAAAAAGTGGTTAAGCAGGAATTCCACGAACTGGGACTGACCAGCTTCTTGCCGCTGGTTAAGCAGGTCCGGCAGTGGTCTGACCGACGGAAGGTCGTAGAACTTCCGCTGTTCGGCTGTTACGTATTCGTCAAATTGATTCCAAATCACAGCGAACGGCTGCGGGTCTTGCGAGTCAATGGCGTGCTGAGCTTTGTTGGAACTCATGGCGTCGGAATAGCCATTCCCGACGAACAGATCGAAGCTATCCGCATGCTGGTCGAAGAAGAGATGCCTTTGTGTTCCCATCCCTTCCTCAAGATCGGCCAACGCGTGCGCATTCGAAGCGGCGCCCTGAGCGGAATCGAAGGAATTCTGGTTTCTAGAGGCGGTGAGCGTACCCTGGTCATATCGCTCAACGCCATTCAAAGGTCCCTGAGTGTAAGCATTCAGGGTTATGATCTCGAGCCCGTTTAGTTCATTCCTGCAAATCCCATGTCTCAAAGCCTTCAGTTAGTCTCCGATAACCAGGCGGCAGTGCTACGACTTTTGGTGGTTAGTCGTGAGTCTGCCGTCCTCAGTCCGCTATGGGCCATCGGCGAATCCAACCGCTGGCAACTGGAAAGCGCTACGAACGGATGGGGAGCCATGGAGCGAGTGCAATCGGGCTTAACGCCCGATTTACTTATCCTGGACTTACCCGGCGCCGATAAGGACGGCCTGCACTTTTTGCGGTGGCTACGGCGGCTTCGTCCCGAATTGCCCATTCTCGTGCTTTGCGACGGAGAAGATTCTCCGACTCAGCAGGAAGCCATTCGTCTCGGTGCGCGGGATTACATCGCCCGTCCGCTGCAAGATCACGCGCTCGAGAGCGCGATATGGCGGCACCTTTCCAAGACGGGTGACGCGGGCGTAGCCGAGATCACTAGTGACGACGTTGCCCAGATTGGCAGTGACAGCTTCTTCGTTGCCGCCAGCCCGGTCATGCGGAAGCTGCGAGCGCAGGTAGAAATGCTGGCGGAGACCGAATCCCCGGCGCTTATCCTCGGCGAGGTAGGCAGTGGCAAGGAAACGATTGCCCGTCTCATGCACCAACTTTCGGTGCGATCCGGGTTCAAGTTCGCTAAGGTCAATTGTGCGGCACTGCCTAGCGATCTTCTCGAGTCGGAACTGTTTGGCTCCGCCCGTAACGGCGTGGGAAGTTCCCACCTGACACCCGGCAAACTTGAACTCTGCGATAAGGGGACGCTTCTGCTGGCCGAAGTGGCGGAAATGCCCATGAGCTTACAGTCGAAGCTCCTGCAGGTACTGCAGAACAAACGGTTCGCCAGACCGGGAAGCGGAGCTGTCGTTTCGGTGGACGTGCGAATCCTCACGGCTAGCACCAGCAGTCTCGACTCGGCAGTTGCCGACAACAAGTTGCGCGAGGATCTGTGCTACCGGCTCAGCACCTATACCGTGCGGGTTCCGGCTTTGCGCGAACGCCGTGAAGAATTGCCACTGCTTCTGCATTACTTCATGCGCTATCTTGCGAAACAGTACGCCCTCGCACCGCGAAGCTTTTCTCCTGCCGTGTTGGAGGCGTGTCAATCGCATACCTGGCCGGGAAATCTTGGAGAACTCGAGAACTTTGTAAAACGGTTTCTGCTGGTGGCAGGTAAGCGCATGGCTTTTGACGGCGAAGAGCTGCTGGAATCGCCCGCCGAAAAGAATGCCACACCGGTGATGGCGAACGCGCCGGCATCGCGACTCACCGAGTCGCATGTCGTCATTTCCGGTTCCGACTCACTGAAGTCTCTGGTACAGACGGTGAAACTCGAGGCGGAAAAGAACGCCATTGCCGCTGCCTTGCAGAGCACAGGGTGGAATCGAAAAGCCGCCGCGCGACTTCTCAAGGTCAGCTATCGCACGCTGCTCTACAAAATCGAGCAGTATCAGATGAAATCGGCCGACACCCCGATGATGCCGGCGAGCGGAACCAGGCCGAATGGAAACGGGTTCGGTGGTAATGGGAGCGCTCACTGAGCCTCACGGGTCCGGCGACGGCCGCCAGGAGTTGAAGATGAAAATCCCCTTGGTGATTCGATGGCGCGGAGTTACGGCATTCGGGTTGGCTTTCGGCTTGCTTTGTGCTCAAGCCTGGGCTCAGGAGCAAGTCGCAAATCAGTCCGGCCCGCAACCGCTGGGTTCCGCCGACGTGGGTTCCGTTACGAAATCTCCCGGCGTACCTACTGTTAAGCCTCACGACGATGATTTCATCATTGGCAACGGCGATGTGTTGGCCATCAGTGTGTGGAAGCAGCCAGACCTGTCTCGCTCCAACATTCCTGTGCGGTCCGACGGAAAGATCTCACTGCCGTTAGTGGGAGATGTGCAGGCGACGGGTCAAACCCCTTTGAAACTCGAACAGGAACTCTCGAGTAAGTTCCGGCCCTATCTAGAGGAACCGGAAGTCACGATAATAGTCGAGCAGATCAACAGTCAGAAAATCAACATCCTCGGTAGAGTGGCAAAACCAGGCTCTTACTCCCTGGTGAACCCCACAACTGTTTTGGACGCGATCGCACTTGCCGGTGGCTGCCGCGATTTTGCCAAGCAGAAATCAATTTACATTTTGCGCCGGCATCCGGACGGCACCGAGACTAAGCTGCCGTTCAACTACCAGGATGTAATCAAGGGCAAGAATACTGCCCAGAACATCAATCTTCAGCCCCACGATACGGTGGTTGTTCCCTAGATAACAAATGCTGGCGCGACTTTGCTTCGTTCTTCTATTGCTCAGGTGCGTTCCGGCCTGGTGCCAGGCGGACACGAGCAACTCCAGTTCGGGCAACGGCACCGACGCTTCGATGCAGGTGCCTCCCCCTGTGAGCGGGCAGGGCTACCCGACCACATTCGCCGGAGATACCGCTTCCAATTACTGGAAGGCAGGCTTTACCCTCACCAGTGCTTACACCAGCAACGTTACTGGGGGTTCAAGCCCCGTCGGGGCAATGAACTATTCGTTCTGGCCGACAATCGGGCTGAGCAAAGCGACATCCCAATTGCAACTGGGCCTGAATTACAGTCCAGGCTTCACTCTGTACCAACACGTCAACGGATACAACCAGGCTGATCAGAATTTCAACATCAATTTGCAGTACCGCACGAGTCCACGCCTCACATTCAGCCTGCAGGACGCTTTCCTGAAGACTTCAAATCTGTTCGCTCAACCGAATCCGCTCGCAGCCACACCAGTCTCCGGGGCAGCACCTGTATCCGGCGCTACGGTTATCGCGCCTCTGGGTGATCAGATCAGTAATCTAACGGCAGTACAGGCCACGTATCAGGTGAACGCCACGGGCATGGTCGGAGCGAGCGGCACCTTTAGCACTCTTTACTATCCCAATCCTGGGCAGGTCTCAGGTCTTTATAACTCGCGCTCTGCCGGCGGATCACTTTTCTACTCCCGCCAGCTCGGGGAGAAGTACTATACGGGAGTTACCTATCAATATCAGCAAATACTGTCGTCCCAGACCGACATGATAGGCAGCCGTACACAAATCCAGACATTCTCCGGCTTCCTGTCGATTTATTTCAGGCCTACATTGTCCGTTTCAATTTCAGGTGGCACGCAGTACTCTACGGCCACCCAACTGCCGTTTCCTCCGTCGACGTCATGGACTCCTACCCTGACGGTCAGCGCCGGATGGCAGGGACAGCGAACTACCCTCGCTGCGAGCTATTCGCATCTTGTTAGCGGAGGTGGAGGGCTGAACGGCGCATTCCATTCCGAGACGGCTGCGACTTCCGCAAACTGGAGGATGACTCGTTATTGGAATGCTGGCATAGCCGCGACTTACGCGGACAGCACGTCTTTGACTCCTTTCTTTCTGTCCAGCAGTGGAGGCCGCACGATTGCGGGCAGCCTTTCAGCCCAACGTGCTCTCGGCGAGCATTTCAATGTACAGTTCGGCTATAGCTGGACACACCAGGTCTACGAAGAAATCGCCGTCATTAGTGCGGCGCCAAATGTGAGTCGCGTCTTCATTAGCATCAATTACCAGGTGACCAAGCCCCTGCAGAAATAGACCATGCCAGCACCGGTTCAACAACAAACGCCCGAGACACCCGGAATCCAGCACTACCTGGAGATCATTCGACGGCGCCATCTATATTTCCTGGTCCCAATGTTCCTGGCATGGCTCGCTGTTTGGGGAGCAAGCTGGGTCTTGCCGGCAAAGTACAAATCGGGGACGCTGATCCTGGTGGAACAACCCACCATGCCTAAAGATTATGTGCTCCCGAACATTGCCGACAATTTGCAGGAGCGGCTGCAAAGCATCAGTGAACAGATTCTCAGCCGTTCGCGCCTGCTGCATATCGTAGACGAGTTGCACTTGTACGCCGGCGAACGTCCTCGTCTGTCACCCGACGAGATTGTCGACCAGATGCGCAAAGATATCGCGATTGAGCTGGTGCGTAGCGACGACCGGCATATCAATGCATTTAATGTCTTCTACACGGCGCACGATCCCCACGTTGCCCAACGGGTTACCAGTGAATTGACGAATCTTTTCATTAACGAGAATTTGGAAGCGCGACAGCAGGAATCGGAAGGCAACACCCGCTTCCTCGAAGACCACCTGGAGACCGTCCGGCAGACCCTTGAAGCCCAGGAAGAAAAGATTCGCCAATACAAGGCTGAACACGTTGGCCAGCTTCCAACCCAGCTGGGCAGTAATCTTCAGATATTGACGGGGCTCCAGTCCCAGCTTCAACAGGAGTCGGACGCGCTCAATATGAGCAGGCAGCAGCGTGTTTATCTGGAGGCGATGCTGAATCAGTACCGCGCCATTGCCGGACCCTCGAAGAGCACACCGGGTGATGGCACGGACTTGGTCTCACTGAATGAGCGATTGGCAAAGCTCAAGTCAGAGTTGCGTGATCTAAGTGCCACGTATGGTGACCAGTACCCGGAGGTTCGGCAGGTGAAGGACCAGCTCGCAAAGACTCAAGCGGAGCGAGATGCGCTTGTGAAAGAGGTCGTGCCGAAGGATAGCAAGACTAAGTCCGACGTGATGCCGGCGTCTCCCGCCTCTGAGGCGATCTCATCTAAGGATGCATTAATGGTGCCCCAGCTGCAAAGCCAGCTGCAGGCCAATCAGAGCGAGATTAAGAATCGCGAGCAGTCGATCGCTGCCCTTTCCAGCAAAATTGCCGATTATCAGAGCAGGCTAAATCAAGAGCCCATACGTGAGCAGCAACTGGCTGACCTGACGCGCGGGTACGACCAGACTAAGGCATCTTACGACGACCTCTTGAAGAAGAAAAATGACTCCGCCATGGCAACCAGCATGGAGTTGTTGCAAGGGGGTGAACATTTTCGCATCATCGATCCTCCCAGCCTGCCCTTGAAGCCGAGCTTTCCCGATCGTCTGAAGTTCTGCGGTATCGGACTGCTCGCTGGATTGGCGCTTGGAGCAGGCATGGTGTGGGCGGTGGAAGTGATGGACGACCGGGTGTACAGCGAACTGGAAATTAGAAAGTTGTTGCCGGTTTCAGTATTGTCGGAGCTGCCCGTAATTGGGGACACGATGAACGACCGAGATGTGAAGAGAAAGCAGTGGATTGGCTGGGTCACCGCAGCTTTTGTCGTCGCCACCATCCTGGCTGGATCGGCTGTCAGCTACTGGAAAGGCTGAAATCTCTGATGTACAAAACTTTCTACAATCTGACGCGGAACCCGTTCGATATCAGTCCCGACCCGGCCTTCCTGTTTGCAACTCCGAAGCACAACGAAGCGATGGCGGCACTCTACCACGCCGTGCGTGGGCATAAAGGTTTTGTCGTACTTACTGGCGAAGTCGGGACCGGGAAGACGCTGCTACTCCGTTGCGTGCTTGAGCTCTTTCGAGAAAGCAGCGACATCGTGTATGCATACGTGTTTAATGGACTTCTATCGCCCTGCGAGTTCCTGGAATACATTGCCACCGACTTTGGGCTGTCCGTCTCTGGCAAGAACAAGAGCCAGATTCTTTTCGATCTCAGTAACTACCTGGTCGCGCGTGGTTCGAAGAATCTTACGACCGTGCTGGTGGTTGATGAGGCGCACCATCTCTCGGCGGACATACTGGAGGAAATCCGGCTGCTGACGAACCTGGAGACGGCTGGCGGCAAGCTCTTGCAAATCCTACTGGTTGGTCAACCCGAACTGGATGACAAGCTCGACTCGCCTACGCTCCGACAGCTCAAGCAGAGGATTGCTCATCGCGCACAGCTTGCGCCGCTAGACATCACGGAGGCGCAAGGCTATATCGACTGGCGCTTGCAGATCGCAGGGGCCAAGCCTGGCAACGCATTGTTTCCTCAGGACACCATAGCGAGCGTGTATCGCCACTCCAATGGTATCCCGCGGCTGATCAATACAATCTGTGACAACGCGCTGATCACTGCGTATGCCAGAAAACTGCAGAGTGTGCCGCCGGAAATTGTTGACAGTACGGCGGCGGACCTTCGCTTGCACGTGGTGCACGGTCCTCCCACCCACGAACCGGAAACCGCTGCCGACGCCAAGCGCAATCAAGAACGGCGTGCTCGCTTGCTGGAACTCGCCGATGCACTGGATGCGGGACGAGTCCGGCATCGCTTCGAGGCTCGCACTGCTTTACTGAACGATTTGCGTTTGAAGGCTGTCCACGAGCTGCGGACGCAAGCCGCTCTGCCCGGTCTGGCCAACGAGCTTCCCGGTCCTAACGTGAGTGAGTGGCTCACTTGGGCGTTCAACCTCCACGACGATAAGGATGCGACCAGCATCGCCGAATTGCGCGCACATTTCGCCGGCGTAGAACGCTTCACCGGAGAGATGGAAAAGAGCTACTGGTTTCCGGGACAACGACTCCACCAAGATTCACACTTTTCAGCGGGGCTGCGTGTTCGAATGGAGCCGGTTGTCGCTTCGTCAGACGAGCCGATTACCGCGGCCTTAGTTGCCCAGCACACGCAGTCCGACAATGTAAGAGACCGTGTTGCAGGCACAAAGCAAGAGGGGGCGAATGGCAATAGTGCGCCTGCTGGTTCGCGCCGAGCGCCCGAAGGTCCAGTGGAACAATCGCAGAGCCCTGGACGAGCTGATCGATGTGCCGCCGGATTTCGACGCGACCTTCGCGCAGTGAGCCTCGAAAACCCCGCTTGAGGTTTTCCACATTTTAAGAGGGTGCAAGACGCAAGCCAGAGCACGAGTGCCCGTGTGGGTTCACGGTAGATAGCATGAGCCAAATATTTGACGCACTCCATCAGTCCGCGGCAGAACGTGCCGGTAGTGGCTCGCGCGAGTTCTCGGCCGCCAAAGAGTTGCTGGCTATGGTTGAGCACGAAGACGGACATTCGGCGACAATCGTCCAACCGCCAGGACACAGTCTCGAGCCGAAGCAATTTAGCCAGTTTCCAGCAGTAAAAATGGTTCTGCCGTTCTCCAGTAAGTTCGTCTGCCTTACCCAGCCCGAAAGCTTAGCGGCAGAGAAGTTTCGCTTCCTGGCTACTCGCTTGCGCCATATCCAGCAGAAGCGCCATATCAAGCGCATCGTTGTCACCAGTTCCGTGGCGGGCGAAGGCAAGAGTGTAACTGCTGCGAATCTGGCCTGTGCCCTGGCAGGGGGCAAGCAGCAGGTGTTGCTGGTGGAAGGAGACCTTCGTCGGCCTTCACTCGGTCAGCAATTCGGAGTGGATGAGCTTCCAGGCTTGAGCCAGGTGCTACAGGCCCCCCTGGACGGGCCGGATAATATTTACCAGCTTGAGGCTTCCGGCTGTTGCATCCTGCTGGCGGGCAGTGTTGTTACGAACCCTTTGGAGTTCTTACAGGGCGGCAAGCTCACTGCGTTTATGGATCGTGTGGCAGGCGGTTTTGATTGGGTTGTGATCGATTCACCACCAGTTCTGCCGCTCGCCGATACCAGTATCTGGATGCGACTCGCAGACGCTATCCTATTGGTCACGCGGCCAGGGACCACGACAAAACGGCAGCTAAAGCGAACCGTCGAAGCTATAGAACAGTCAAAGCTTCTGGGATCTGTCCTGAACGCATCCCGCGAGGCCATGAGTAATTACTATTATCGGTACGCTACCCGGGCCGGTAGCTCACAACCTTCACCACCGCCCGCCGACAATAATCAACCGAACCTTCAAGAGCTCTAGGTAACTTCGCCCTGTTTTCCGCAACACCCTGGAAGTTCCCAACTGTCATCATGCCGCGAGAGTTAGAAAATCTGTCGGAACCAGCGAGAGCGTCGAGTGAGCGGAGGTCATCGTGACCGTGCCAAGCGGGAATAATGGCTCAGGTGCAGGAATCCCGGCGAAGCGGAGATCAACCGTGGAACGTGAGGTCCTCTGCGACGAAGCATTCCAGCGCATGATCGCCATTGAGCGCAAGAGGACCGAACGTTCGGCCCATCCGTTCCTGCTTATGTTGCTGGAAACGGGGGAGCAGCAAAGCGAAGAAAAGAATGGCCAGCTGCTGGCAAAAGTTATCTCGGCGCTGATGACCGCAACGCGAGAGACCGACATCGTTGGGTGGCACAAGAGAAACGCCTGCGTCGCTGTTTTGTTTACGCAGCTCGTGATAACCGATCAAAAATCGATTCTTAGCGCCATGCTGGGAAGAGTTGGCGCTATTCTGCGCGACAACCTGAGCCTGGAGCAGTTCAGTCAAATCAGTATCTCGTTCCATTTCTTTCCCGACAAATGGGACCATGATATCCCGCAGCGACCGAGTAACCCGACCCTCTATCCCGACCTTCCGAGAGTCGAGAAGCTTGGCAATCTCTTCTCGATAACGAAACGAGTCATGGACATAGGCGGCAGCTTGCTGCTGCTGACGATTGGTTCGCCCATTCTCTTTTTGGTGGCACTGGCGGTCAAACTATCTTCCAAAGGCCCTATCCTTTACCGTCAGCAGCGGGTGGGACAGTTCGGCAAGTCATTTACATTTCTGAAGTTCAGGTCCATGTATGTGAACAACGACCCCACCGTCCACAAGAACTACGTCATCGAATTGATAGCCGGTCAGGCGCAACGCCATCCCGCCAATGGCAATGGCGAAAGCAGGGGAGTCTATAAACTGACGAAAGACGCCCGCATCACGCGAGTAGGCGCATTCTTACGGCGCACCAGCCTGGACGAACTACCGCAACTCCTGAACGTGCTCCGAGGCGAAATGTCGCTGGTCGGGCCGCGGCCTGCGATCCCTTACGAAGTAGCTGCTTACCAGACTTGGCACCGCCGCAGGATCCTGGAAGTCAAGCCCGGGATAACTGGACTTTGGCAGATCAATGGCCGTGGCCGGGTCAAGTTTGACGAGATGGTTCGACTTGATCTTCGCTATGCCAAGGACTGGTCGCCGTGGCTTGATCTGAAGATCCTGCTTCGCACCCCCCGCGCCGTGATCGCTGGCGGTGGCGCGTACTGATGTGACCCGAACTCCCCGCCTCTAGCCTTCGCCCAACCGCCAGCCTGGCCATTCTCTTGGAGGTCCATTGTGTCAGCCGCCACTGAATCTCGCACACTCGTCGCGAAGAACGCACCACACAGCAGCATGATCAACTTTGGCGTACTAGGATACGGCTATTGGGGTCCCAATGTCGTCAGGAACCTGGACGGGTTGGAAGGAGCCCGGGTGGTGGCCATCTGCGACAGGTCGCCTGCTGCACGCGCCAAGGCACAACGAACCACACATGGATCTCGCATTACATCTGATGCCAGAGAAGTGATCTCCTCGCCTGAGATCGACGCCGTTGCCATCATCACTCCCGTCTGGACACATTTCGAACTGGCCAAGGCCGCGCTTGAGAACGGCAAACACGTCTTCGTGGAAAAGCCTTTCACCAGCAACACGGCGCAAGCGGAAGAGCTCATTAACCTTGCTGGGCGCAAGAACCTGCGTATCATGGTTGACCACACCTTCCTGTTCACCGGGGCGGTGCGAAAGATCAAGCAGCTGCTGGAAGAAGGTACGCTTGGCAAGCTCTATTACTATGACTCGACCCGCGTTAACCTGGGTCTATTTCAGCACGACGTCAACGTCATCTGGGACCTTGCTCCGCACGACCTGTCGATTATGGACTACCTTATCGCCGGGAACGCCGAGCAGATCGTGGCTACAGGCCAGAGCCATCTGAACGGCCACGAGGACGTTGCTTTCATTACTCTCTACTTTCCCAACGACGTAATCGCTCACATCAACGTCAATTGGCTGTCGCCGGTAAAACTCCGTACGACCCTGATCGGCGGCGAAAAGAAAATGCTTGTCTGGAATGATCTCGAGGCTGACGAAAAGATCAAGGTGTATGACAAAGGCGTGAAAGTGACCAGCCGCGAGGGCGTATACAACCTCCTGGTCAACTATCGTTCGGGCGATATGTGGGCGCCACACCTGGAACCCGTGGAGGCACTGCGCCTGGAACTGGGCTATTTCGTTGAATGCATAATAAAGAACCAGACTCCATTTAACGACGGAGTAGCCGGCCTTAGGGTGGTGCAGATGCTGGAGGCAGCAGATCAATCCATCCGTCGTCGCGGAGCGGAAGTGCGGATACAGCCCCAACCTGTCGCGTTGCCCAGCGCGCCGGCTTTCGGTCAAAACCAACAACCGGCAGCTATCGGAGTCGCCCCGCCTGCAGCCGCTGCTGCTGCAGCGTCCCTGGGGTAAGCTGTGCCTCCGCCGTCAGAGGAACATTGCATCATGGATCGCATTGACGTCCCCTTTATCGATCTCGTCACACCTCACGTCGAGATGGAAGAAAAGCTCGTCTCAGTCTTCCGCAACGCGCTGCACACGGCGGGATTCATCGGAGGGAAACCTGTCCAGGAGTTCGAAGCTGCCTTCGCAAGTTTTTGCGAGGTGGAACACTGTGTTGGTACAGGTAGCGGAACCGACGCCCTCCGCCTCGCGCTGATCGCGGCGGGCATCGCGCCGGGCGACAGCGTTCTTACCGTCGCGAATACCTTTATTGCCACAACGGAGGCGATTACTCAGGCTGGTGCCGTGCCGGAATTCATCGACATCGACGAGCGCACCTACAACATCGATCCGGAAAAGCTGCGGGTGTATCTAGAGCTGAGCTGCGATCAGGATTCATCGGGAAGGCTAGTCTCCCGCCGCTCCGGCCTAACGATTACGGCGATCGTGCCCGTGCATCTCTACGGGCAAATCGCCGATATGGATCCGATTCTGAAGCTAGCGGAAGCCTACAATCTGATGGTGATTGAAGACGCATGCCAGGCGCACGGAGCTGAATACTTTTCGCACGAAGAGCAGCGCTGGAAAAAGGCTGGCTCAATGGGGAAGGCCGCCGCATTTAGCTTCTATCCGGGGAAGAATCTTGGTGCGTGTGGCGAAGCGGGAGCAGTCACGACCAACGATGAGGAAGTGGCGCAGAAGGTACGCATGCTGCGCGACCATGGGCAGGCGACCAAGTATTATCACGACATGGAAGGCTACAACGGCAGGCTGGATGCCATCCAGGCCGGTATTCTCCATGCAAAGCTTGCATACCTGCCACAGTGGAATAGGCAGCGACGCGCCATAGCGCAGCGGTACGCGGAGCAAGTCGCGGGCATGGACGGACTGCTGGTTCCGTTTGTGGCGTCCCATTCGCGAGCTGTCTATCACCTTTATGTCGTGCGAGTAGCGGATCGGCAGGAGATGCAGACTAGTCTCACGGCGGCCGGCATCGGCACCGGCATCCATTACCCCGTCCCGCTACATGTGCAGCGGGCCTACCGCAAGCTTGGGTATCGCAACGGCGACCTTCCGGTTACAGAACGAGTCTCAGCCGAAATTCTCTCCCTGCCCATGTACCCGCAATTGACAGATTTCCAGCAGGCCAAGGTTGTGGATGCGCTGAGGGGATGTCTCATGTCGGTCGGCAGCGCCTCCTGACAAAAGCGCTCGTGAGATTGGAAATCCGTGGCTCAGTTCCGAACCGATCGTTTTCTCACTTTGTACGCCTCCCATCCTGCCCGCAGGTTGATGCCGGTAGGCCCCGGCAGAGTGCCGATCCTTATGTATCACAGCATCTCCCGAAACGCGGAGAGGCGAGTACATCCCTATTTTCAGACGGTTACCAGCCCGGAGATCTTCGCGCAACACGTGGAGTTTCTTCACCAAAACGGGTACAAAACGGTAACTCTGTCCGATGCGATCGGTCGCATGCAACCTGAGCGGGCGTTGGACAAATCCGTAGTTATCACCTTCGATGACGGATATCGAGACTTCTACACTGACGCCTTTCCCCTGCTCAATCGGCATTCCTACTCCGCCACGGTTTTCTTACCCACGGCATATATTGGCGAGAGCCCCCGGATGTTCAATGGCAGGGAATGCCTCATATGGCGCCAGGTTCGAGAGCTGAAAACAGCTGGCATTGATTTCGGGTCGCACACGGTTACTCACCCCCAGCTCAGAAATTTGAAGATGAAGGAGATTGAGTACGAGGTGCAGAATTCGAAACGCACGATCGAGGCGAAACTGGGCTGCGCAGTCGAATCGTTCTCGTACCCCTATGCGCTCCCTGAGGCGGACCACGCTTTCCGGCAGACACTTAGGGCCGTTCTCCTGGAGGCGGGTTACCGTAACGGGGTTTCTACAATCATCGGGACAGCAGGCTCCAGGGGTGACAGATTCTTCATGGAGCGCCTGCCGGTAAACTCTTGCGACGATTTGCGGCTGTTCCGAGCCAAACTTGCGGGCGCGTACGATTGGCTACACACGGTTCAATATGCCTGGAAAGCCCTGTCCTCGAATCATTTACGGTCGCAATTCAGTTCCACGCCGTAGGACGTCTACACGAGATCGGAAGTTCTGGCCAATCGTGAGTAGAAGTTTAACGGCAGACGTTTCTAATGCCGCAACGCCCCATCTTAGTGGTGGTACGGTAGGTTACTTTCGTAAGCCCCAGAGTCACTTTCTATTTGAAACCCTTTTCCCGCGGGGTTAGGTTCATTTTAGAGAAAGAATCAGACCGCGAGGACTGTGGTGGAACAGGCAGGGAGAGAAACGTGAAAGTGGCAACCAGGGGCTTGTGTTTCGCACTCATTCTGATCGGATTTGCCATCGAAGGAAATAGCGCCAGAGCTGCGAGCGCAGCCAATGTCTACATAGCCCAGGCCGCCGCCGGCTCAAACAATGGAAGCAGTTGCTCGAATGCCTACGCTGCTGCCTTCTTCAACAACGCCGCCAACTGGGGAAGCGGACCAAACCAGATCGGCCCCGGCACGGTCGTATACCTTTGCGGAACGATCACGACAGAACTGGTTTTTCAGGGTAGCGGAACAAGCGGAAACACGATCACCGTTCAAGCAACCAATGGAGCCAAGTTAAGTCAGGCGTCGGGCAACCTAGTCGACATTAACGGACAGGCTTACCTAACCGTTGACGGGGGAAGCAACGGAATCATAGAGAATACCCTGAACGGATCTGCCGGCGGCACCTGCCCCGGAGGACCGTGCCAATTTCAGAACAACATTTCTGCGATATACGCCGCTGATGGAACGTTCCATGATGTCGAGATCAAAAACTGGACGATCCAGAATATCTACGTTCATTCCCTCAGTTCAGACACCACGCCCAGCAATGTCCTGGAAAATGCGGTTTACGCATCAAACGTAGGCGGGGTGTTTTCCTTTCACAACAACATTGTTCATGATGGGAGCTGGCTGCTTCGATTCGACTCCTTCAATGGCGCGGCCACGCTGCAAATTTATGACAACAACTTTTATAACAATGACCACGATGTAGCCATCGGTGGAACCAATGGGCCGACCTTCACAGCTTTCATACACGACAACATATCGGGCTCAAAGGTCAATTGGGATGCCGGCACTACCTATCACCATGATGGGGTGCACATAACTCCGTACGCATCCGGCTGCTCCGGATTGTACATCTATAACAATGTTTTTGAAGGGAACTGGGGTAACGCCGCAACCGCTAACATCTACATGGAAGTGCAGCTCCCAAATGTCTACATATTCAATAATATTGCCCTGTGGCAGAACGCCAGCAATTTGACGAACGGGCAATTTAATCTGGATATGACGAACGGCGGAGTCTACAACAATACTTTCATCGCGGACTCAACCATGCCCTACAACGGCTCGTGTCTTACCGTCACTGGCTCAGGCATGAATATCGAGAACAATGCCTTTTCCGGATGTAATCAATATCTATCCGTAGATGGCTCAAGTTCTTCCGTCGGTACGGTCGATTACAACATATATGGCAATCATGGCGCGGGTGGAGGAAATGGATGGTACTGGCAGACATCCGGTCCCCCCAACTTTGCCTCCTGGCAAGCGGTTTGCGGATGCGACTCCCATTCTGCAAGCTACGGTGCTTCGCCGATAGGGATCGAACCCTTTGGAGTTCCTCTGGCAAACTCGTATGTGATTGCCGCTGCAACAAATCTCATGTCATTGGCAACAGGGTACCTCCAGCCCCTGGCGAGTGATACCAGCGCAGGAAACACCCGTACTCCCGTCAGCAGACCAGCGACTGGCCCGTGGGATACTGGCGCTTACGCATATGTTGGTCAAGGTGACCCGCCACTACCTCCCACAAACCTTAGCGCCACCCCGCAATAAGATTTCTCGACGATCAGCTTCCTGGATCTCTCGAAAATTAGATCGAAATGCGAGCTTTAGTAGCCATCGCCAGCTACGGCACAGCCAACGATCGGTATCTTGCCGAAGTGCTGGCACAGTATCGAGCTCTGCCCTATAAAACCCGAATTGTGGTTTTGTCAAACCTTCCGAAGCGGCTAGGTTCTGATGTCGAGGTCATTGTCGGGCTGCCGACCAGGAATCCGTGGTCGCTTCCGCATGCTCATAAACCTGTCTTTGCTGCTGCGGCGCACGATTTTGACTTGTTCATCTACTCGGAGGATGATCACCTCATAACGAAGCGGAACATCGAGGCGTTTCTCGAAGTAACGACTGTTTTGCCGGAGAACAAAATTGCCGGCTTCCTGGTTTCGGAAACGGATCGCACCGGCAATCTTAGCTTCCCGGGAATACACGGTCCTTTTCACTGGGATCCCTTCTCTGTGAAACAAAACGGATCTTACGTCTTTGCATCATTCACTAATGAGCACTCTGCTTCGTATCTGCTAACCCAGAGCCAGTTATTGCGTGCAATTAGCTCGGGAGGGTTCTTGGTTCCTCCGCACAGCGGGAAATATGATCTTCCGTGTTCAGCGGCGACCGACGTCTATACTCAGTGCGGCTTCCAAAAAGTAATATGTATCTCACATTTGCAGGATTTTACTCTCTCGCATTTGCCTAACAAATACCTGGGAAGACTCGGTATCAACGGCAGCGAACTGGATTCCCAGATTTCCGAGCTTTTGGCAATCAGCCGTGGCGCCCGGCTGCCTTTCCGGCTTCTTAATCCAGAGCCCGCAGAAGGGGATGGAAAGTGGGCCAAGCAATATTATGAGGAACCTCGGGCAGACGTCGCCTCTCTGGTGCCACGTAGGGCACGAAAAGTGCTTTCAGTGGGATGCGGCTGGGGCGCTACTGAAAACTTACTGATGGAAAGGGGAATTAGTGTTGTCGGATTGCCCATAGATTCAGTAATCGCTAAGTCAGCAGAGACCAGAGGAGTTAAGATTATCTCGAGTGATCTAATGTCCATGCGGGAGAGGCTCTCTGGCTATGAGTTCGATTGCATCTTATGCCTCTCTGTACTTCACCTCGTTCCCAACCCCGAGATGGTTTTGGATTGTCTAACGGGATTACTCTCGGAAGAGGGTATCGCGATAGTGGAAGTACCCAATTGTGATCAACTGCCGATCCTCTGGAATAGAGTAACAAAAGGCACTCGCTTCCGCAGCCCTGGTACCGACTCCGCTGATCGGACGCATCTTACGACGCGACGTGTTGTTTTTGACTGGTTTCGGCGTAGCCGCCTTAGAGTGCAGCACATCGTGCCAACTGGTCGGCGCCGTGCACGACTTTTGAACCGCCTTACAGCTGGTGCCGTTAGAAGGTACTTTGAACCGAACATCCTTGTTGTCGGTGCGTCAATAACGTTGGCTGACCCGTGAGGAGTTAGTCCCCTGCCGTTTCCTATCGGCCTACGTTTTTAGCTGATGGCCAAGCAAGCATCATTCGCGCAGGCTGTGAAGTGGTCGTTCACGGCAAACTGGGGAGAACGTGCGTTTTCCACATTGTTTACGTTTGTGCTCGCCTCGCTCCTTGGCCCTGGCGCTTTTGGGGTTGCAAGCATCGCAATGGTCTATGTGGCGTTCCTGGGCATGTTCCTCGACCAGGGACTGACCACGGCTCTTATCCAACAAAGGGACGTCGAGCCCGACCATTTCGATGCTGTTTTCTGGACGAATCTCGTCCTGAGTTTTGGATTGGCGGGGATTACTGTGGCTCTCAGCAGTTGGTGGGCGAAGGCCAATCACCTGCCTCAGCTGGCGGCAGTAATCGCTGTCCTTTCAATCGCAACACCTCTTGAGGGTTTGGCTTGCGTGCACAGGGCCATTCTCCAAAGGAACATGGACTTTAGAGGGTTGTCGTTACGAGCTAACGCCTCAGTCATAGTGGGAGGCGCTGTCGGGCTCGCGATGGCGTTCCGGGGATTCGGTGTGTGGGCCCTCGTGTTCCAGACCTTGAGCCGCGACTTTACCGCCATGCTTTTGCTTTGGACGTTGAGCCACTGGCGACCGCGACTGCGGTTTTCGTTTAGGCATCTGAAGGATCTGCTGGGCTTTTCAACCGGACACTTCACTGCGCAGCTCGCGACCTTCGCCGACACCCAGGCGGCTGGAATTCTCATGGGCCTGTTCTTTGGACCTGTGGCGGTAGGGCTTTATCGTCTAGCCGCCAAGTTTCAAGGTACAGTGCAGGCGGCCGCTACAAGCTCGGTCCAGGCTGTTTCTCTGCCCGAATTCTCAAGGCTTCAGCACCGGCCAGCCGAGTTGCGGCAGAGCGTGCTTTCGTGTATCTGGCTGAGTTGCGTGATTACAGTCCCCGCACTAGCAGGCCTGGGGGCTGTGAGTTCGCCGTTGATAAGTTTGATAGGTCCGGCTTGGGCGCCGGCAGCAGGTGTATTGCAGATCCTATGCTTGGCAGGGATAGCGTTGACGTTCGTATTTTTTACTGGCCCACTCCTCCAAGCGCTCGGCAGACCGGGATCGATGGCGATGCTGGAATGGGCGCGTGCGGCTCTTGGTGCAGTGGTTTTGAGTATCACTGGCGTACTTCTTCGGCATTCGAGTGTGAACCGTCAGGTGATGGGCATCGCCCTCTCCACTCTCATCACGACAGCCGTAATCGTAGCGCCAGTTTATCTGTTCGTGTTGGCGCGTTTTGCTGACTTGTCCTTCAAAGAAATTCGGTTGTTGGTTGCCCCCTCGCTGGTAGCTGCAGGCGCCATCGTTGTCGCTGAAATGGCAATCTCGGCAATACGTTTGCTATCGAAACAGGAACCGTTCGTAGTTTTGGGAGTTGACGTCGTATTGGGGGCCATCGTTGGCGCCGGTATTCTCGTCTTTCTTGATTCGCGGCTCAACAATGCTCTAAGAGGCTTTCTTGGTAATCTCCACCCCGCTTCCCAGCCCATCACTGAGCTTCCAAGCAAATGATGCACATTACGCCCGATCGCGCGGTGAAAACCGGCGGCGAGCGAACAGCCACGAAGTTGGACGGGTGTCCCGTTTGTCAACAGAGTGGCGCTGACGAGTGGCTCTCCGCGACTGACCGATTTCACGGCAGGGAGCAGGTTTACCAGCTGGCTCGCTGTCCCGGATGCTCTCTAGTTTGGTTGAAGAACCCACCGTCGCCTGATGAAATGGGCCAGCACTACGGGCCGGATTATAATCGAGCAATCGCCGGCGGAGGAGCTGACTCGAAGCATTGGATCGGGCGGCGCAACCAACTCCTGCGTTATAAAACCCGCGGCGCAATCCTGGATCTCGGCTGCAGCTCCGGTGGATTTCTAGCATCGATGAGAGGGCCCTCCTGGGATCTTTTTGGAATCGAAATGTCGACTCAGGTTGCCGACGAGGCCAGGTCTAGGTCCGGCGCCCAAATATTTGTTGGCGACATTCTAGACGCTCCATTTCCACCCGCCAGCTTCGATGCCATTACCTGTTTCCATGTCTTCGAGCACCTTTATAAGCCCAAAGAAGTTCTGGGTAAAGTTGCGGAATGGCTAAAGCCAGAAGGCATCTTCTACACCATGATGCCCAATATCGATTCCGCGGGAGCTCGCATCTTCCGGTCCTATTGGTATGCCCTGGAGCTTCCCCGACATCTCTATCATTTTTCACCTGAGTCGCTAAGAACTGTGGCGTCTGCAGCTGGTCTGCAAGAGGTGTCGGTCAGCACCCAGCGTGAAGTATTTATCGAGGACAGCACCCGCTACATACTCGATGAGGTCTTTCGAAAAGCTGGGGTAACCCGCCGGCCTCTTGCCCGCGCGAAAGCCGCAAGCCTGCCTTGGAAGATCGTCCGGAAGGCTTTCCGGTTGACGGTGCTTCCGATTGCGACCGCGCTAGCTTCGTTCGCTGGTGACGGCGAAAGTATTCATGCCGTTTTCCGGAAAGCGGTTCCGGCAGCGGGTCGAGACGTCAAAATCTTAGGGTCATGAAAGTCTTCGAGATGGGCATTCTTCAAGGGATTCAATCCTCCTATTCGATGTTCGGGCCTAAAGGGGTCTTGCTTGTGGCAAAGGCGAGGCTGTCTCAGCGGCCCGTTGAGATTGCGGTCTCTGTGGGGGGATCAAGTACCCTGTCCAGCTCAGGTTGAGAACGTCTGACGTCTCGTCATTCTCAGAGGTGCTCCTCAACGCCGAATACGCCTGGGACACGGCGGTACGCCCCCGCGTGATTGTGGACGCGGGCGCGAACATTGGACTTGCTTCTTTGTTTTTCGCCAACAAATATGCTGACGCGAAAATAATCGCAATCGAACCTGAAGAGCACAATTTCAAGATCCTGAAAAAAATTGGCGTCCTACCCTAACGTCGACTGCGTTCAGGCAGCTCTGTGGAACAGCGACGAGAAGAGATTGGCCATTGCAAATCCGGGTGTGGACGAGGGTGGATTCGGTCAACACTGGGGATTTCAAACACTTGAGCAGGGAAGTCTTAGCAACCGGACCCGGCATGGAGAGGTCGGAGGTATTACAGTCGAAGCGCTGATGTCACGCTTCGGGATTGATTACATCGATTTCTTTAAGGTCGATATTGAAGGAGCTGAGAAAGAAGTGTTCGCAAGTTCCTCGATGTGGATAGACAAAATAGGAGTGATTGCGATCGAGCTTCACGACCGGCTGAAGGCTGGCTGTAGCCGATCGGTTTATCTGGCGACAAAAAACTTCGATTGGGAGTTTCGCAGGGGCGAGACGATCTTTATGGGTAAGGGACCATGCCCAGCCACGAGTAGTCTCGAATCTGATGTGACAGCTATTGGGCGAACCAATGGATCCTCGCAACTGATCTCAAAACTGCCGTGCCAGATTGTGGCAGTCCACTGAGCTGGTGATGCTTATCACAGCGGGTCCAACTCCCGAAGGGCCCGGACCCACGGCGCGGCCTCAAGCAGCTCCATGAACAATTCCAGTGAACCCGTCCGCGTGCTCTACAGCTTCCCGCACAAGCTGGGTGCAGACCGCATCTGCTACACCGCGTGGCAGCAGGTGAATGGGCTGGCCGCGGCGGGAGCGGAGGTGGTGGTTTTTCCAGGCGTACTCCATCGGCCAGTGCCGTCCAACGTCCAGGTTCGCCCTACTCTTGCTCGCGGCAAGTTTCGAATTCCTTACAAGCTTCTGGGTAGCCGCCGGGCCTTCGCGTTGCATGACCACATCGTAGCTAGCGAGCTGCCAAAACTGGTGGGACAGGTCGACATCATCCACACTTGGCCGCTCGGGGCAATCAAGACCCTGAAAATGGCGAGGCAGTTGGGAATTCCGACGGTACTGGAAAGGCCTAATGCACACACCCGGTTTGCCTATGAGGTGGTACAGAAGGAGTGCGAACGGCTAGGTGTGCATTTGCCGCCCAACCACGAACACGCCTACAAAGAGGATGTGCTGCGCGTAGAAGAGGCGGAATACCAGCTTGCCGACGTCCTGCTCTGCCCGTCTGATTTCGTAAGAGACACATTTCTGGAGCGTGGATATTCTCCCGCGACGCTGATGCGCCATCAGTACGGTTTTGATCAACGGATGTATTCGCCTTCGGTAGAGCCGAAAAGCAAATCGCGAGGACTCACGATGATCTTTGCCGGCGGCTGCGCACCCCGGAAAGGTTTGCATCATGCGCTCGAAGCGTGGCTGCAATCGCCTGCGCATCGTGCGGGAAAGTTTTTGATCGCCGGTGCGTTCGTTCCAGGGTATCGTGAAAAACTTTCATGGATGCTAGCAGACCCGAGCGTCGAAGTGCTGGGACATCGTAGCGACGTTCCTGAGCTGATGCAGAGGTGCGACGCCATGATACTGCCGAGCATCGAGGAGGGAAGCGCCCTGGCGACGTATGAAGCCCGAGGTTGCGGATGCGTGCTGTTAGTTTCTGACGCCAGCGGCGCTATCTGCGAGCACATGAGAACAGGGTTGGTACATCACACTGGAGATGTAGCGACGCTCACGCGCCATATCACCATGCTTCATGACGACCGCGCGCTGCTGGACAGGCTTCGCGCGGAGAGCCTGAATTCTGCGCCGGCGATTACGTGGACGGCCGCTGGCGCAAGGCTGCTGGACGTATATCGCGAAGTTATACAACATCACCGCCAGCTTTCATCACACGGTGACGCGGAGCCGAGACAGCCAGAGACCTGCCTTGCCTAACCAGCCTGCATTCGGCGGCGGCGTAGCGGAAACCATTCTGCATCCCGCGGTTCTGGTCGCCATGCTGTTGACCGGACTGCTGATGCTTGTACTTCAGCGACGCTACGTAATCATTCCGTTCCTGCTTACGACCATCCTCGTTCCGGGAGGGCAGCAGCTTTATTTTGCCGGTGTTCATTGGTACGTTCTTCGCCTCGTCATCCTGGCAGGATGCCTGCGACTGGCGAAAGCCAGGTTCGAAGTTCCGGGTGGATTGAATGCAATCGACAAGCTATTTATCTTGTGGGCCCTCAGCCGTGCTATCGCGGTCATGCTGCTGTATCAGGAGGGCGGAGCGGTAGTAAACCAGATTGCATTCTGGCTGGAATCGTTTGGCGGATATTTTCTGTTGCGCTACCTGATCCGGGACGTGGACGATATTGTACTCACGGCAAAAGTGCTGGCGATCATCGCTGCGGTTGTTGGTTTGTGCATGCTGAATGAGCATTTCCATAGTATCAATGTCTTCGGCTATCTCCATAGCAGCCCACTCATTCCCCTGGTGCGCGATGGTCAGATTCGCGCCGAAGGCCCGTTCCGGCACCCGATTCTGGCGGGTTGTTTCGGAGCTACCTTGCTGCCATTGTTCTTTTGGCTGTGGAAGAGTGGTCGGGCCAAGGGTATTGCGGCAGCCGGAATTATTGGCTCGACTGCGATCGTGCTGACATCCGCATCGAGTACTCCGGTGCTTGCTTATGCCGGCGGTGTTCTCGGCCTGTGCCTATGGCCGATACGGCGTTCCATGCGAGTAGTTCGGTGGGGAATCGTAGTGGCAATCGCAGGCTTGGCTTTGCTAATGAAGGCGCCGGTATGGTTCATTATCGCCCACGTGAATGTGATCGGTGGTTCCGGAGGATGGGACCGCGCTAAGTTGATCGACGTCTTCGTCACACATTTCCAGGATTGGTGGCTGCTTGGAACCAAGGATGCTGGAACGTGGGGCATCGATATGTGGGACCTTTCAAACCAGTTTGTGGCCGAAGGCGAGACCGGGGGTTTGCTCACCTTTGCTCTTTTCATAGCCATGATTTCGCAAGGTTTCAGCCGCTTGGGCCGCATGAGACGGCTAGTGGAGGGCGACCGAGAGCAGGAGTGGTTAATCTGGAGTCTTTGCGCCGTCATGCTCGCGAATATCTTCTCCTACTTCGGGGTAAGCTACTGGGACCAAACACGGGTATCGTGGTGGGCATTCCTCGCCATGATCCCGGCAGCGACGATGGGCCTGCAAGCAGCAAATACTCAGACAATGGAAATAGCTTCGGAGTATGGCGCTGTTGTGGAAGAGGAAACCGACGCTCAGCTCTGGGATGTTGACGGGCAGTCTACAGAACGACCAACAGAACAACTGGCGCCCTTGTTCCCACCGCATAAGTGGTGACACAAATGAAGACCCGGTATGTTGTCATCACACCCGTTCGCAATGAAGAGGCACACCTGCCTTTCACGATCGAAAGTGTGACTCACCAGAGTCTTGTACCCGAGGAGTGGATTATCGTAGACGATGGTTCGACGGACAATACTGGGAGCATCATTGATGAAAGTGTTAGCCGGTTTTCCTGGATACGAGCTGTGCGCAAGCCAGACCGTGGATTTCGGAAATCTGGGGGAGGAGTGGTTGAAGCCTTTAACGCAGGGTACGTCGCTCTCGGTTCTGATGACTGGGATTTCATCGTGAAGCTTGATGGTGACCTTGCATTCCAGCCGGACTATTTCGAGAAGTGCTTTGAATGGTTTGATCGTGAGCCCCGATTGGGGGTTGGTGGCGGTGTGATCTACAACGTCTTCAAAGACGGAAGGGAAGAGTTCGAACCAGGACCGGACTTCCATGTTAGAGGAGCCACGAAGATTTACAGGCGAGCCTGCTGGAAGGAGATTGGTGGCTTCTGGCCAGCTCCCGGGTGGGACACTATAGATGAGGTCAAGGCCAATATGCTGGGCTGGACCAGCAGAAGCTTCCCCGACCTCGTACTGAAACACCAGCGTCCAACCGGAGCTGCGGATGGTTGCTGGCGAGACTTCGCGAAAAATGGCGCTTCGGATTACATTTCTGGCTACCACCCTCTTTTTATGTTGGCTAAATGCATGTGGCGCCTTCTACACCGGCCATACCTTGTGGGTGCAGCGGGACTGGCGTACGGATTTATCTCCAGTTCCCTCAGGCGCGTTCCTAAAGTCGACGACCCAGAGCTGATTAAGTATGTGCGCCGCGAGCAGATGGCGAAACTCCGAGGCGGGCGCACTGTCTGGCAGTAACGGCCGGTTGAGATTAGACCCGGGCTACGCAACATCGACGACCGTATGGAATTGTCCATCATCCTCGTAAACTGGAATTCAATTGACTACCTGCAAGAATGCATAGCCAGCGTCTACGAATTCACGCATGAGATCTCGTTCGAGGTCATCGTCGTCGATAACGCTTCTTCGGATCAAAACTTTAGTGCGATCACTGAAGCTTTCCCGGAAGTTCGTGTCATTAAGAGTCCCAAGAATCTCGGCTTCGCCAAGGCTAACAATCTCGGATTCACCCACTCATTGGGCGATTGCGCTCTTTTTCTTAATCCCGATACCAAGCTCATCACACCGGCCATCAACTGTATGTTTGACCGTTTGAAGCTATTGCCGAAGGCCGGGGTTGTGGGATGCAAGCTATTAAATACCGATCTCAGCGTGCAGACGAGCTGCATACAGAGATTCCCGACGATTCTCAACCAAGTTCTGGACATGCAATACCTCCAGGAGCGCTGGCCTAGATCCCCTCTATGGAACATCGGGCCGCTCTTCGCCGATACCGGCGCTCCGACGCCGGTAGAGGTCATCTCTGGTGCGTGCATGATGCTAAAGCGTGGAACATTTGAAGAAATCGGCATGTTTAGCGAGGACTACTTTATGTACGCCGAGGACCTGGATCTATGCTACAAAGCTAGCCGGGCCGGTTGGAACAACTATTACGTCGGCGAAGCGGCAATGATTCATCACGGCGGGAAGAGTAGCGGACAGCGCAAGACCGTACAGTGGGCCACGGTCAGGAAGTTCACGTCGGTGCAGCACTTCTGCGTGAAGACACGTGGACGCGTCTACGGAGCCACATACAGGGTTGCCATGGGCGCTACGGCGCTCGGGCGCCTTATATTGCTTGCCTTAGCTTTTCCATTTGCTGGCGGGCGCTTGAAGCAAGGACCTATATGCATCGGCCTGGCAAAGTGGATTGCAGTGCTGAAATGGGCGGTGGGATTGGATCGGTCCCAGCGCGAAGCAACGGAAAATCTGCTAGCTGGAAGTGAGGCGTAAGTGTGCGGTATCTGCGGTAAGGTGACATTCCATCGGCAAGGTCGGGTGCCGCGCGCTTTACTCGGGGCGATGCTGAACACCATTCGGCACCGAGGGCCCGACGACGAAGGTATCTATACAGCGCCTCAAATTGGGTTAGGTCACCGGCGCTTGTCGATCATCGACTTGAACACCGGACATCAACCGCTGTCGAATGAAGACGGAACCATTTGGATTGTATTCAACGGAGAAATCTACAATTACGGAGAGTTGCGAGAATTCCTGCTTAGCAAAGGGCACATCTTCAATACGAAAGGTGACACTGAGGTCATCGTACATCTATATGAAGAGTTTGGCAGTAGTTGCCTGGAGAAGTTAAGAGGGATGTTCGCCTTTGCGATCTGGGACGAAAATACCAGAACGCTCCTCCTGGCCCGGGACAGGATTGGAATCAAGCCTCTGTATTATCACCTCGCGACCGAATCGCTAGCCTTCGCTTCAGAGATCAAGGCCATCTTGGCAGACGAGACTGTGGAGCGTGCGATCGCTCCCGGGATGATTGACAGGTTTCTTACTTTCTCATACTTGCCGGGAGAAGAAACTCTGTTCAAGGGGATTCGCAAGCTGGCCCCTGGCAATTATCTGATCCATCGTGATGGGCGGACCGAAGTCCATCAGTACTGGGACCTCAACTTCTCCAAGCCGGCGGACGGTCCCACTCCACAGGCTGCAGAGCGGCAGCTACTGGATCTACTGGCGGAATCCGTGCAATCCCATATGATCTCGGACGTGCCTGTGGGTGTGCTGCTAAGCGGAGGGGCAGACTCGACGGCGGTACTCAGCTTTGCAGCTGAGCGAGCCGAGCAGATAAGTACCTTTACCGTTGGCTTCCCAGACCGAGAAATCGTCGACGAGAGACCGTTCGCACAGATAGCTGCAGACCGGTATAAAACTCGGCACTATGACATGACGATGTCGGCCGCGGACTTTGCTGCATTCCTTCCTCAATACGTGTGGCACATGGAGGAGCCGGTCTGCGAGCCGCCGGCCGTGGCCCTCTATTACGTTTCCAAACTCGCGCGAAACTACGTCAAAGTACTTCTGTCAGGCGAAGGTGGGGACGAAGCGTTCGCGGGCTATTCCAATTATCGCAATCTTATCTGGCTGGAACGTTTCAAGCGCGGAGTATCTCCGTTCCACGGAGTCGCCGCTCTGGGCCTATCAATCGTTGGCTCGATGTTCCGGTTACCCAGGTTAACTAAATACGGGCCACTGATGAACGCGCGGTTTCCGGATTACTACTGCAGCCGAACTGCTTACGCCTCACGCAACTCTGATAGCGGTATCACTCACTTGTACCGGAGGGAGTTTAGGGAGACGGTCAACCATGAGCATTCGCTCGAACCGTTGCGCCGGTTGCAATCACGAGCGGGGGGGTTGGGAACCCTCGACCAAATGCTGTACCTCGATACTAAGTCCTGGCTGCCGGACGACCTCCTGATCAAGGCTGACAAGATGACTATGGCAAACTCGGTCGAGCTTCGCGTGCCCTTGCTCGATCACAAAGTTCTGGAGTTCGCCGCCGCCCTGCCAGCAGACCTAAAAGTGCGAGGTCTTACAACGAAGTATATTGCGAGGAAGACTTTGGGTACCCGCCTGCCCGGAGCAATTCTAAAGCGGCCCAAGGCTGGCTTTCCAGTGCCGTATGAGTCTTGGCTTCGCAACGACCTGAAGCACCTGGTGCGCGAAGTATTCTTCGATCGCACTACAACCGAGAGGGGCTACTTTGACTCTCAGGCGGTTCGAGCCCTCCTTGCGCGCGACGAAGTTACCGGAGGGCACTCGAAGATGATCTTCTCACTCTTGACACTGGAACTTTGTCAGCGAGCCTTCCTGGATGCTGTTCCGCAGTCCGCGGCTGTGGCCCACGCACAATGTCAGTGACGTCAACTCCATGATGATTAATAAGTATCCGGTAGATTGCGGTAGAAGGCGGAGCACTGCGTCATGAGAGCGTGCATGGTGGGCTACGCATTCTACGAGACGGACAATCGAATCCGTCGCTATGCTGAAGCGCTCGTCGGACGCGGCGACGAAGTAGATGCGATCGTTTTGGGGCGACCAGGACAGAGGCCATTCGAAATGATCAAAGGCGTCCGGGTTTGTCGCATTCAAAAGCGCACGAGAGACGAAACCGGCCCGATCAGCTACTTAAAAAAAATACTGATCTTCTTTTTGCGATCCTCGTGGGCGTTGGCCTGGCGACATCTAAAGAGGCGCTATGACATCATCCACGTCCATTCCGTACCAGACTTCGAGGTGTTCGCTGCGACCGTTCCGAGGATGCTGGGCGCGAAGGTGATTCTCGATATCCACGACATCGTCCCGGAATTCTATGCCAGCAAGTTCGAAGTTAGCGAGGGCTCACTAAGCTTTCGCCTCTTGCGGCGGATGGAAAGACTTTCGGCCAGCTTCGCCAACCATGTTATCGTATCCAACCACCTGTGGCGCACCCGGCTGATACAACGATCCGTGCGAAGGGAAAAATGCACGGCCATCATCAACTATCCTGATCCGGCAATTTTTTCGGCGCGCCCGCTGCGGGATAAGAGCAATGGGCACCACCGCTTATGCTATCCCGGTACCCTTAACTGGCATCAGGGAGTCGACATAGCCATCGCTGCTATGACGCTGGTGCGGCTTAAATTGCCCAATGTAAGCTTTCTAATTATCGGTGATGGTCCTGACCGCCAACAGCTAGAGGCACTGGTGAAGAAGGAGGGACTGGAAAGCTGCGTGGTGATGACCGGCTCGGTATCTCTCGAGCAGGTAGCAGAAATGATGGCCACAGTCGACCTTGGTATCGTGCCCAAACGCAACGATTCATTCGGAGGAGACGCATTCAGCACGAAGGTCATGGAATTCATGGCGATGGGCGTCCCCATCGTACTGTCGAGAACTCGAGTCGACCAGTATTACTTCGATGATCGGCTTGTGCAGTTTTTCGAACCCGGCAGCCCTGAAGATCTCGCAGCCAAAATAGTCGACCTGGTGGAGAATCCGGGCAAGTGCGAATCCTTCCGTAACCGTGGCCTCAATTTCATTCGCTCAAATAACTGGCAGATAAGAAAGAGCGAATATCTGGATTTGGTAGATGCTTTGCTGAAGAGCGGGGCACTGCGACCCGAGTGTAATGAGGGAGCTGATAAGGTGGAGGCAGTGACGGATATTGCGCGCTGACAGCGCTGCTCGATGCAGATTACTTGCCCAGAGCATGATGGATATAGGAAGTGAATAGGTTGTGTCCACAAATGCAGAAGGATAGCTAGCCTCTACGGATGGAGTGCGTTAAGCAACGTTGCTCTCTTAACAGCGATGAGTAAACAGCACAACGTGTGGCAAGGTTTTATAGCTTCAGCGGAACGTTTTCCCGGGCGCAATGCGCTGGTGGCTGAAGGAAGATCTCTATCTTACAGAGAGCTGAGGGAGACCGCCTGCCAGATAGCCGCAACTATCCAATCGTATCCACAGTACAGCGAGGTGGCGCTGACGAGCATCTTTGCATACCGCTCGATAACGGCATTTGCAGGCGTTCTCGGCGCGCTGCTCGCCGGGAACGGCTATGTCCCACTGAACCGTACCTTCCCAATCGAGCGGACACAGATCATGTTCGAGAGATCCGACAGCCGGTGCATTGTTGTCGACGCCGAGGCCTTGTCGCAGTTAGGCACGCTGTTAGACAGCACCGCCAAATCACTATTGGTCATATTGCCAGATACCAAAGATGTCGCACCGTTTCGGCGCAGGTGGCCGAACCATATCTTTGTTGGCCGCGAGAACCTCGCCTCAGCGTCGGCCTGGAGCGAACCCGCTCCAGATCCCGATGCTATTGCCTATCTGCTGTTTACGTCTGGTAGTACAGGCACTCCGAAGGGCGTCATGGTTGCGGTCCGGAACGTACTCGCCTTCGTCAATTACATGGTTGAGCGGTATCAGATCACCGAAAACGACCGGTTCTCGCAGATGTTCGATATGACCTTCGATCTGGCGGCTTTCGACATGTTTGTTTGCTGGGAACGCGGCGGCTGTTTGTACTGTCCTCCATCGAAGGTTTTGATGAGTCCGGGGAAATTTATACGGGAGAACGAGCTTACCATCTGGTTCTCGGTGCCTTCGACTGCCATGTTTATGAACAAGCTCGGTATTCTGAAACCTGGGCGCTACCCCTCGCTGCGGGTGAGCTTGTTCTGTGGCGAGCCGTTGCCGGTGTCATCGGCCATGGCTTGGTCAGAAGCCGCGCCCAACAGTGTTCTGGAGAACCTCTACGGGCCTACCGAACTGACTATATCGTGTACTGTCTACCGCTGGGACCGAGACACCTCACCCGAGGAGTCGGAGTTGGGCATTGTCCCGATTGGCTATCCGCATCCGGGAATGAAGGTTCTAGTCGCCGATCAAAACCTCAACGAAGTAGCTCCGGGAGAAGTGGGTGAACTTCTCATGAATGGAACACAGATGTCGCTGGGTTATTGGAAGGCCCCGGAAAAAACGGCGGCAGCGTTTGTTGTGCCACCCGAAAAATCAGAGGTTTACTACCGCACAGGAGATCGCGTTCGCCGTCCCATCGGAAACCGTCCACTAACCCATCTCGGCAGAACCGATTATCAGGTAAAGGTCCTCGGGCACCGCGTAGAGTTAGGAGAGGTCGAAGCCGTCGTTCGAAAGGTATCTGGTATAGATGGAGTGATCGCGGTAGGATGGCCTGTTAGCCAACGTGGGTGCGATGGCATTGAAGTTTTTGTCGAGAGCTCCTCGCTCGATCAAAGTAAGCTCCGCAAAGAGATCGGACTGCAAGTACCCGAGTACATGATTCCCAGGAAGATACACTTCTTCGATCAGCTTCCTCGTAACTCTAACGGCAAGTACGACCGTAAACAAATCATCGACCTATTGGAAAATGGCTTATGAGAGTAGTCACATATAAAGAGGCGCACGAGTTTCTCCAGACGTTTCTGTCACAGAAGCTGACAGCACAAGGACGCGAGTTGCCTGCTGACCTACCAGAAGAATGCGACCTGCTCCTTTCTGGTCTGATTGACTCCCTGGGAGTGCTTGAGCTACTGACCGGGCTCAGCCACTACTGTGGTTGCGAAATCGACTTTGAAGCGTTGGATCCTGACCAGATGACCATCGTCGGACCCCTGTGCAGATTTGTTTCCTCACAGAACAATCATACTAAGCAGACTGGATCAACTAACTATGCCCGGTGGTAATGTCGCCCGGAGGGCGATGACAGATTTTCGGGGAGACTTCGACCAGCTTTCTCAGCTGATGGAACAATCGTGGTCCGAAAACCCTTCGCAATCGTTGCTCTACACGGCCGAGTGCTTGCAATCGTATTTTCACTACCCGGGCGCTAGCTACGCTCTCGCTCCAACCATTTATCAAGGATTCCGGCCAGTCGGTTTTGTCGCTGGGTTTCCCCGATGTGTGCGATATAGGGATATACAGTGGAAGCTGCTGGTCAGCACATTTCTTACGGTATCTAGAGAGGACAAGAAGAAGGGATACGGCATCGTCCTCTGGAGTGAATTGGTAAAGCGGGCTCAGGCTTCCGGCTTCGACGGCATGGTGAACTACTGCGTCGACGGCGATGCCATGGACGGCATGATCTTGCGCTGCCGCGGGTTGTTGAACCTGCCGATCACCGAAGTCCGCACTGTACCCTATTGGTCCCGTGTGCTTTTGCCACGGGAGAGGACCCGCGTAGAACCTGGACACAATGGGAGCTCGGTCGAACTATTTGTCGAATTGGCTAAGAAAGTCTCCGAGCGAGAGCCTTTGACCAGGGTGTGGACTAAAGCGGAAGCGGAATGGCAGTGCGAACGGCGTCTCGGTTCGGTTGTCGCGAAACTAGAATCGGACTCGCGGCGAGGTGTGTTGGTGGGCTATATCATGCCGGTTGCAAATGCAGGCCGCACGAAATGCCTTTTCGTGGAAGATGTGCTTTGGGGTGACCTGGAACCGCAGGAACGGGATCGCCTGTTAAAAGACTTTCTGGAACGTGCGACGGCGGCCGGAGTACAGATGGCGGTGGTACCTCACTTAGGGTACGCCGATCTACAGCCCTTTCACAGGGCGCGTTTTCGTCCATCTAAACGAACACTCCATGCCTACCTCACAATTTGGAATGGCGAGCCTTGTACACAGACTCTCCCATCGATGTACTTGGACGTCTTTTGATTCGATTGTGCGAGGCGAGGCATCCGGAGGAAATCAGTGCTGCCAGTACGAAGTTGGTGGCCGCATACGACTCCTTGGCAGCCGTTACACTCGTCGCGGTTGTTCGGCGGGAGTTCGGTGTTGAGATTGACCCGTTGGACGTAGCCGACCTGGATTCGTTCGAGACATTTCGGACTTACCTTTGCCGACTTATCGTCGAAGGAGCAGACGCAAGGCAATGAAGGAGAATGCGCTGCGGGGTTTGAAAAACCGTGTTCTGCAGCTCCTGGCCAGGATCGTGCCGGGAGCACAGACAGCACGTGTCTCGCTGCACCGCGCTCGCGGTGTGAAGATTGGTAAGAACGTCTGGATCGGCTATGACGCTATCCTGGATACCTCGCGTCCGCATCTCATCACGATCGCAGACGGAGTTTCGATTGGCATGCGCGTCATGATCATCGCGCACTTCAGGGAAACACAGGGAGTCATGATCGAGCGGGATGTATTTATCGGCCCGGGAGCAATCATTCTGCCCAATGTCACCATCGGCGAAGGATCTGTGGTGACGGCGGGGAGTGTAGTTACAAAGTCCGTCCCGCCAATGACTGTAGTACAGGGCAATCCGGCGGCTTCCATCGCACGTTGCGGCGTTCCGCTAACGAAAGAAGTGAACTTAAAAACCTTCTCGCGGAAGCTCGTGCCGCTGGCTGCCCTTGAAACACACCGGAGTATGGGCAAACTGTAATGAGATGCTTTCTGCCCTTTGTGGATGAATTGAGTGTCGCCGGCGTGCGGTTATCAAAGATGGCGCACCTCTTGGGTGCCGATTGTGTGCCCGTGCCATTGCCGCGAGCTTCGGCTAACCCGCCCGGTGACTTGGAGAAATTGGTAACGGAAGAAGCAGCGTGCATTGCGATCTGTCCTGAGGTCGTACGGGCATGGTTGGGAACGGATGGTTTGCGGACAAACCTCGCCTCCCACTTGGCGACACAGTTCCAGTTCGTTCTGGTTCATGAACTGGATGTCGACGCGGGCTCCACAAATTTGGTGCGCGTTCTATCCGAGGAAGCGGCAGTTTGCGTAAGGACGATCGAAGATCCTCATTGCGGGTACCAGGTCGCTGATGAGGAACTGTGTGGCCCGTTCTCCGACTTGAAATTCGGTCCAGCGAAGAAAGACAATCGCGTTCTGGAACTGAAACCAGGTCAGCGATCCGTGCATTCGATCATCTCGATCGGGGGCAGGCCGCTATTTAGCAAAATGAGTCGGGAGGGAACGGAAGTGTTTTTTCTGGCAGGAGTTGCCGGCGAAGACATTGAGGGTGATTTTGCCGGGCGTAAGGTTCCCGAGTACTTCGCCGACTTGCTGCCATTAGCCATGTTCCTGAGGCACGCATTTGGGGATGATTGCTGGCGTCCCGCGAACCCGCCGACCGCCACCTTGATCGTGGACGATCCGCCGCTGTGGAAGAAGTACGGATTTCTGAGCTATGAGCAATTGCTGGCCCTTATGGACCAGTTTAACTTTCATGCCACGATCGCCTTTATTCCCTATTACTGGAAAGATAGCTCGCCCTTGACGGTCCGCCTCTTCCGGCGGAGACCCGATCGTTTTTCCGTTTGCTTTCACGGCAACGACCACACTGCTGGTGAATTCGCTTCGCGGGATCCTGTCCAGCTTAATGGTTTGCTGGCAACAGCACGTGCCAGAATAGAATCCTTCACTGCGATGACGGGCATTCCCTGCGACGATGTGATGGTTTTTCCTCAAGGCGCATTTTCCCGGAACGCAGTTGAGACACTCAACGACAATGGCTTTGTAGGTGCCGTGAACAGCGGGCATTCGCCACAAGAGAAGGAAGAGCCGTTGACATTTGCGGAATTGGTGCAACCGTCGATAGTAAAGAGAGATGGTTTTCCCTTGTTCTTGCGGAAGTATGTGAAAGATATTCGTCCGGAAGAGATAGCTTTGAACGCCTTCTTCGGCAAGCCGATCCTGATTGTTGCGCACCATGAGCTCTTCAAAGACGTTTCGCCGCTCCTTGCAGTTGTTTCCGCAATCAACAGAATGCTACCCGACGTTAGGTGGTGCAATGTTCAGGCGTCGCTGGAAAACGCTTGTCTAGTACGACGCGCTACGGATGGCACAAGGTGGTTTCATCCCGCTGCCAAGACCGGCCGAATAACAAATCGCGAATCTTGCGTGGCAAAATGTGTTGCCGAATGGCCGGCCACAACTCCGCTTGGAGATGCCGCAAATATGATCCGGCGCGACGGGGTGGAACGTTCAGAGATCGCGTTCGGCGACCGCGGCAGCCGGACGACTTTCGAGATTGCTCCGGGGACCTCCCGGACTGTCGCGCTGGACCGTTATTGCAGGAATAATGTCGCCTCTTCGCCGCAGACGCCACTTCATCGAAAGCTTAGCGTGCAGCTCCGAAGACGGCTGTCAGAGTTGAGGGACAATTATTTGAGCAAAAGCCCTGCGATGCTGTCTTTGGCTAAATCAGTGCACGACGCGATTTCCAGATAGGTAGCGCAGCGGCCGACACCGGCAGTCGGCGAGACCTGGTATTGCAAATATTGACGAGTCGACTAATGACTTCCACTCCCTTGTACCGCATGTTTGCTGTCCTGTGGCTCGTCTCGCTGCTCATCTGGTGGCAGGCAATAGCGGCCACGCTCGCGCTGGCTATGGGGCAGGACGCCTACACCCATATTCTTCTGATCCTTCCTGTCAGCTTTGGCCTGATCGTCAGCGAGTGGAAGCGGCGAAGTTGGAGGCCCGTTCCCAGCATAGGTATGGGGTCGGCAATCTTAGCGCTGGCAGGTCTGATAGGTATTTCCGGACTAAGGTGGGGAAGAGTGGACATCTTCACCGGCGACGTTCGCCTGTCGCTCGAGATGTTTGCGCTGGTCACCTGGTGGATAGGGTCGTTCCTAGTTTGCTTCGGAGGTCGCGTTTTCCGAGGCTGTGTTTTTCCGCTATTTTTCCTGCTATGGCTAATACCGATGCCGGAGTTTGTACTGGACCACATCGTGTCCTTCCTGCAGCAGGGCACGGCAGCATTCGCACACTTGCTCCTGGTAACCGTGGGCGTCCCGACCACACAGGATGGATTGACGCTAACCGTCCCCGGACTGACGGTGGAGGTTGCACAGGAGTGCAGCAGTATTCGTTCCAGCATGATCCTGGTGGTCATCTCTATGGTGGTGTCGTACCTGTTGGTGCGGTCCTGGTGGGGTAGAACGATTGTTATATTGGCAGCGATACCTCTCGCCGTGGCTAAAAACGGGCTGCGTGTGTTTACCCTGGCGGTGCTGGGCGCGTATGTAGACCCGGGAGTTCTGGATAGTCCGCTGCACCACCAGGGGGGAGTCTTGTTTTTGGCAGTGGCCTTGGCGGCAGTGTTTGGGCTGATCTGGATTGTCGGCCGATTCGAGCGCAGAGGAACACAATCGCTGACGACGCAGCACCAAGCTTCGGCGTCAGGGAACTTGAGTTGAACCAACCATCAGGTCGCCGACGCAGGTTACGGCGCAAGTTTTTCAGCTGCCGCAGAGAGCGGCCATTTTGGCACAGGGGAAGAGCGTCGCTAGTTGCGGTGGAGGCGAGCTTATCGTCTGCGGACCATGGCGGTATGCGCCGATGGTCCGATGGCTACATGGAAGACCTCGATGAGTGGTAATGGTCGATTCGTCCGAGTGCTTGGTCGGATAGTCGTGACGATTGTTTTGTTGGCGATCGCTTGCCACGGCAGTGACCAGACCAGCTGTACTTGCCAGGGCGACTCCGCCGGCTCATCTACCCATCCAGCGAACCTGGGTGGGACCTCGGGGAACAATCCAGGGTCGAAGCCGCATTTGGTGAAACTCACTTGGAAGGCTCCTGTCGATGCGGTCAAAGGGTACATCGTCGAACGGAAAGAGCTTGGTAAAGACCATGGCTACAGGCAGATCAGCCTGACTCCCATTCGAGAAACCAGCTGCACTGATTATGATGTAACCGCCGGGCAAAGTTACAGTTATCGAGCCAAGGCGGTCGGTCGCGGAGGACAGGTTAGCAGGCCCTCCAACGCAGCCAAAGCCACGGTTCCGTCTCCGTGAATATTCCGCTTTTTGGGTCTCCAGTTGAGGGGGTCTGAACCGGTTTGATGGGGAGAGACATCGAAGACGTAGGCAAAAAGATCAGTCTGGGCGGCCTCTGGTAACAAGCGCGCTGCCAGTCGTTCGATTGGAGGAATTCTCGCCGAAGCGTGGAATACGGGATTGTTGATTGAATCGGCTTTTACGCAATCATTAAGGCCAAGGCGCTCTTCAAAGGGCGCCTTTTTTGTTATCCGCCCGGACGCTCCTCGCTTCTTAATCCCTATGAAGGTTCTGAGGAAAACATCCAAAGAGACCGGGACATCCATGGGCGCTTCGCGGTGTCGGAATGTTCCGAGCCCCCGGTGGGTCGTGAGTACTCCGTCTCTTGCCGTACTGGTCGCTACCTGGTTGTGGGTTTATGGCCTCTTAATGCATGCCCTATTGAATGGTGGCAAAAGCTTCGTTGGAATAGGAGCTTTCATTACCCTGACTATCGACGGCGGTGGTCACGTAGTAATACGTGTACCCGTCCTGCACTGCCTGGTCATTGTAGCTCGTGTTCGAGTCCAGACTGGAGTTCATCCTGGTGTAAGGTCCCCCGGAAGTCACACTGCGATAAATATTGTAGCCAGCGATCCCCGGTGATTGGCTTGCAGTCCAGGACAGAGCTACTTGGGCTGTAACTGTAAGGGTTACCATAACCGACTGGTAGGTTCCGTTTCCGCTTCCAGTGACCGTAATTGGGTAAGTACCCATCTGAGTGGCGGAGCCAACGCTAATTGTCATCACCGAGCTGCCGCCGCCGGGGGCGGGAATGGGATTGGGACTAAAGCTACCGGTGGTGCCCGCGGGGAGTCCGGTAGCCGAAAGGTTGATTGAGCTGTTGAATCCTCCACTGATTACGGTGGTAATAGTCGACGTCCCCTGATTGCCTTGCATGACGCTCAATGCAGCCGGCGAGGCTGAGATAGTGAAACTGGGCAGTAGAGTCACCGTCAGAGTGACGGTGGTGTACTGTTGAGTGCCTCCACCCGTGCCGGTCACGGTGATGGGATACGTGCCTGTAGATGTGCTCGACCCTACGGCGATCATCATCGTTGAGCTGCCCGAGCCGGGCGCAGGAATCGGATTTGGGCTAAAGCTCACCGTCGTTCCCGAAGGCACTCCGGAAGCCGACAGGCTGATGGCGTTGTTGAAGCCGCCGCTGAGGGCGGTGGTGATGGTCGATATGCCCTGATTGCCTTGCATGACACTCAATGCAGTCGGCGAGGCAGAGATAGTGAAACTGGGTAGCGGAGTCACCGTCAGAATGACGGTAGTGTACTGTTGATTACCTCCACCGTTGCCGGTCACGGTGATGGGATATGTGCCTGTAGGTGTGCTCGACCCTACGGTGATCATCATCGTTGAGCTACCCGAGCCAGGCAAAGAAATTGGATTTGGACTGAAGCTCACCGTCGTTCCCGAAGGCACTCCGGAAGCCGAGAGGATGATAGAGCTGTTGAAGCCACCGCTGATAGTGGTAGTGATTGTGGATGTGCCCTGATTCCCCTGTGCAACGCTAAGCGAACCTGGTGAAGCAGCCATCGTGAATCCAATGGGCGTGCTCATATCGCTTTGAATCTGCGACTGCGCTAGGGCCGTGTTATAAATGCGAATTTCATCAATTGTTCCGGCGAAATACCGGCCATAGATACTATCGCCACCAATTTGCAACGGGTTTGTCGATGTGGAGATGGTTCCCCTATCTGGCAGCGTTGATTCCAGCACCCCGTTCACATACAGGCGCAGCGCCGTGCCATCGTAAGTCACGGCTAAGTGGGTCCACGTCCGTAAAGACAGAACTGTCGTTCCGTAAGCGATCACATCTAGAGGGCCAATAGTGGCTCCGCCTGCCGGATGGCCGTTTCTTGTTGAGGAGGCTTCCAAGTGATAATTGTCGTTACCTTTAGCGATCACATCCCGAAATGTGCTAGTCAGGAATGTCGAATTAACCCATGCCTCGATTGTCATCGCGGATGTAAGATGCAAAGATGCGGCGTCATTCACCGTCACCGTCGAGTTCATTCCGTTGAACACCAACGCGTCGCCGTACCGGCCCGCGGTGGTCCACGTAGCATTCGAGATAGTACCGTTATTGCCATTGCCTGAGGCATCCGTAACCGTTGATCCCGATCCCTCGTTGAAGGCATAGGCTGCAACCAGCCCTGATGGCGAAGACAAACCCAACTCCATGCCGTTGTAGATCTGCTGGATCTCTGCAGGCGTGAGAGCCTGGCTGTAAAGGCGCAACTCATTGACTTCGCCAGAGCTAAACTTCGATTTACCGGCACGGGAAAAGAGATAGACAGGTTCGTTACCAAAGCTGTTTGTGTTAGTCGACGCGGATAGGCTCCAGTTGGGACTCTGAAAAATCCCATCGACGTAAAAAGCTACCGCGTTACCTCCCGTCTGACTCTTGTCATAGACAATCGCCAAGTGGTGCCAGACCCCGGAAGAGGGCTGCACGTAGCAATTGGCGGTTGTCCCTTCGTTGCCACGTAAAGCAGCTTGAATACCGTGGCAGGTGTCATCGTCAGGGAGAAGAGCAAAACCGGTGGTCGAATCCTGGTAGTTTCCAGTGGCCTCCAGCAGAACATTGCCCCCGAGAGTCGAGTAGACTCGCTTTGTCCAGAAGGCAATTGTCACGGCCCGCGTGCCACTAAGATCAATCTCCGGAATGCTCACGGAATCGCGATTGAGGGTATTCGCAGAAATCGCGCCTCCGTTGGTTCCTCGAGACCACCTGATCCCACTGGACAAAAAAGCCGTATGACCATTGCCTGAGGAATCGGCCGCAGTGGTACCAGATCCCTCATCAAGTCTCCAGTAACCCACCGGATTCTGGGCTTGCAGGGGTATCGCAATGGCGACCACGAGAAAAATCGACAAGACAAATAAAGATGAAAAATGCGTGATGACTCTGTTCATTTTCAAGGAGCCGTCCCTTTAGTGTCGGAATGCCTCCGCTTAAAGAGGTATATGTACCAACACTCTGGTGCTAGCGAGACACAATCAGAGTAAGTGATAAAAACTGGCTTTTGCGACTAAAAAGCCCTCGGCTTATTACGAAAGTAACCAGGAGTAACATTGTGGATTTTGTTGCCTTTCCCCAGTCCGGCCGGGGTCAGGTGCGATAGAGCGAGGAAGAAGCAGCGCGTCGCTGTGCTGGGACCGAAGTCGAAAATGACCAAGCACCAGGCACAGGACTCGCTGGACGTGACTGTCGCGCAGAAGACCGGGGGTACCGCACGATTGCAACGCTCGCCCAAAACCAAGGGGAACGTGAAGGACTTGCAGGGCACCCTGGGGGCACAGCAAGGCCGATACCACCGTCAATGTCAACATGCAGCCGATCGAGGAGGGCGTGAGGCTGACGCTGGATGCGATCTACGCAGAGTTGACGGCGAGACCGAAGCTGGTCGCAGCCGCATAATTTTGGTACGGTGGGTATTTTCCGACGGCGCGCAAGTGGTAGACTTTAAATGATAGGCGCGTAGCTCAGTTGGTTAGAGCGCTACCTTGACACGGTAGAGGTCAGGAGTTCGAGTCTCCTCGTGCCTACCATTTCTTTCAATCAGTTAGCCCCTCTCCAGATCCCCTGAAAACCGACTTGTACCGTAACTTGTACTGTTGCAGGTGTCGGCCCGCCGCAAGACCACGACAAACACTGAGAAATCTATTTGCAACAGGGATGATTGAGCGGTTGGTTGTAGCCGCTAAACAAGCGCATCCAGCGCCTTCCGCTTAGCCTCAAGTCGGATGTGGCTGTAGTGCTCGAGCATCTTCCTCGAAACATGGCCTGCGATGCTGAGGATCGTCTGTTCAGCCGTTTGGGATTCGGCCAACTCCGTAATTGCGTGGTGCCGTAGGTCATGGAAGCGGAGCCCTGGCAGGCCTGCGGCTGCTGTAAGCCGTCGCCAAGCCGTTCTCCATGAGCGCATCGGCTGCGTTGGATCGATATGACCATGTTCGCACGTGGGAAACACAAAATGATTCGGCTCAGCACCGGTGAAAGCCGTCGCCCGGTCATGTAATACCTTCAAGGCAGCCATAGCCGTCGCATTGATTGGCACGACTCGCAGCCCGGCATCCGTCTTGCTTCTCCGGACGGTCAGCAGGGAGTCCGTAAAGCTTACGTCTGCCCAACGGAGGGTTTTCAACTCGCAACCACGGAGCGTTGTGTTTAAGGTGATCATTCCAGCGCACCTGACGACCAACCACTCCGGACGTGAAATCGCAACTTTTAGCAGCCGAGCCTTTTCCTCTGATGTCAATGCACGCCCGAACTGGTGCTTTTCTTTGAGCGGACGAACATCAGGCTCAAAAAGGTGCCAGCATTTAGCCCGTTTCAAAATCCGACGCAATACTCCCATCTCCATGTTCAATGTGCTGTTGCCGGTGGCACTCTCAGCCCGCCACGCACGATAGCCGAGCAGATCGTCGAGCGAAATTTGGTTCAGTTTGCGTTTCTTGAAGCGCTCCAAGGGGAATCTTAATAGTTGCCGTTCTTTCTTCAGCGTCGAGGGAGACAGTTCCAAGCTACGTTCGGCCAAGTACTGTTCAGCCGCAGATGCGAATGGGAGTTCCGCAAAATCTATTTTGGAAGCGGCGTTCCGACCGGCGAGCATCTCCTTCACCGCCTGCGCAGCCCGGTTTTGTGCAATCTTCCAGTCGGTCGTCCGCAGCGACACACGTAACTTGCGGCCATTGACCTCCTGGTGCACCCAATAGGTGCCTCGGGATCCTCGTTTGTAGATGTTCAGTGCCACAGTGCCGGGGACCCTACCTCAGATCCCCGCCCGCCGCCAAGGCCGGAGGATTTGGTTGGTCAGCAGCAATCTCGGAGTGCTGGTCGATAAACTTGTCGATGTCGGACGCCTTCACCAACACCCGAGTTCCGATCCTTACGGCGGACAATCTGCCGGAAGCAAGTAACCGCCGCACCGTCCAGTGGCTGATGCCCAAGAGTTGGGCGCACTGCGTTACGCTCAGGAGTATGGGAACTAGGCCGTCGCCGGTTATTTCGCTTCCGGTTCCCGTGGGCGCACCGACCTGTTCCTTAGTAATGACCAACTAGCCTCCTTAACCCGTTCCCCGCCGCAGCTATCGAAACGCCGCATAAGTCGTGGTAATGTTTAACTGCTGTGGCTGACGATGGCATCAATCTCGATGACCCGGGGCTTGGTGCTCGCCTGCTCAAAGACCCTATGGGCCTGCCACTGGAAGTGTTTGAGACGTACGTTGCACACAATCACAACCAAGATCATCCAGAGTCTCGCCTGATTAATGACTGGGCCATGTACACAGACTGGAGGTCCATCTCGTACTTGTCTCCAATCAAGCCCCAGGATGCGGTTGATCAAGTAGCGCCGCGCATAGGCAAGATCGTGTCCGATTTACGTCGGCCCCGACCGGCGGTGGATAAAGCTTCTCAACTACTCGCCGAAATTAACGAGATCCTGTTCCGTGCCTCATCCTCCTATAGGCGTCCTCGGGGACAGCCAGCCCTAATGCGACCCTATGCCGTTCGGGCTTGGGTCATCCGAAAGTTCAATCCAGGCCTGACCTGGGCTAAGATCACCGACCTACTGTTTCTCCTCGACGGTAAGTGCCCGCGTCCCATTTCGGAGGGCAAGGCAAAGCTCAAGGCGAGGACATGCAACGTCGCGCATCATGACAACGACAGCCAGTGCGTTGAAGCGCTGCATGAGGCAGTCGAGCGCCTGCTTACTGCAATGAAGCTTGAGGGCATTCCTACCTAAACGCAATCCACAGAAATATCTGATTTCTGTTCATGTACAGCTGTCTCAGTAGCGGTTACGGTGAGAACACTGTTGCGCGCCCCTGATCATTCGGGGTCGCCCAGCAGTAATGACCTCAACGGAACGTTCCTATGACCGTACTGAACAATCCAGCAGAATCCCTTCAGTTGATAGGGAAAGACTTGGAAGAAGTATCCGGTAATTTACTAGACGAGCTTTGCAGTAAGTATTGCGATGCTCCTCCCATCCACCCACTTGCAAACCTATTCCCCTTCGTTTCGAGGGAAGACTTTGACCAGCTAGTTGGCGACATCCGCAGTCAAGGTCTTCGCAACAAGATCAGCCGGGTGGACGGGCAGATCTTTGACGGGCGGAGCAGGTACTTTGCGTGTCGGGAAGCTGGCATAGAGCCGGTGTTCGAGGAATGGGCCGGTTCCGGCAACCTGCTGCGGGACGTAATTTCGCTGAATTTGATCCGCCGCCACCTTAATGAGAGCCAACGGGCAATGCTGGCGGCTAAGCTGCTGCCCCTTCTCGAGCAACAGATCGCCGAAGGCAAGAAGGTTGCCGATCCAAGCCGCAAGGGTGCAAATTTGCACCGAAACAAAAAGGCAGCCACGAAACAAGCGGCAGAACGGATGAATGTCAGCAAGCGCACCGTCCAGCACGCCGAAAAGGTGCTGGCGTCCAAAAACGCCGCAATCATTTCGAAAGTCGAGGCCGGTGAACTGGCCGTATCAAGGGCGGAGAAGCAACTGAGCGATTCCCTCTCTGACTTGGTGACCGGCCCGCCATTAAAGGGTAACGGGAACAAAATCGCGACAAAGTCGAATGCCTCGCTCAATCAATCGCCCGTACCCATGCCCGATAACCCCAAGCCTGAGGAGGCCGTAAAGCCGGGCGGCGCTGGCGTAGCTACCGCTGTGGTTTCGGACGAACGGTCCTCGGCGTCAACCGCTTCTTGGTGGCCAGGGGATCAGCTTCAAGTGTCCTGGCCCGAGTTGGACGGGTTGGTTCAAAAGGCAAAGGATCTGATGAACAACCCTCCCAAGAAGGTGTTCGATCCAGATACGGAAAAACACGTGGAGCGGGGTGATCCGGACTATAAGTGGACTCCTGAATACAATGCCGACGAATCAGAACGCCTCGATTTCTATCTTTATGCAATTGTAGAAGTCGAAAAACAGATAGCCGGGCCCCTGAAAGTTTTGCGGTGGAAGAAGCGCACCTTGGAAAGCTACCAATCGCGGCTTCAAGCTGACACATTTGAACCGGCTACCATGCGTGTTAAGAAGAAGCAAGCCACGGCGGACAAAACAGTACAGGATGACCAGCCGCCAGAGCCGGTAGAGATGGAAGGAGCGTGAAAGGAAGGAAGAAGTAGCGGAAAGTCGGATTACGTTCACTTTTCCAGCAGGAGCGACGAATGGGAGACGCCCCAAGCGCTGTTCGATGCGCTGGACCAGGAGTTCCATTTTGATCGGGACGTATGCGCTACGCCGGAACACGCAAAGTGGAAGAGCCACTGGACACGGGAGGAGGACGCACTATCGAAAGAATGGACTGGCACGCTTTGGATGAATCCGCCGTATGGCAGGCAGATTGGTAAGTGGGTTGAAAAGGCATACCAGGCAGCACTAGCTGGGAGCACGGTGGTGTGCCTGCTACCAGCCCGAACCGACACCAAGTGGTTTCACAAGTTGTGCTCCAAGGGCGAGGTCCGACTCCTGCGTGGCCGCCTCAAGTTTGGAGCCAGCCGGAACTCAGCGCCATTCCCAAGTGAGGTTGTAGTGTTCAGGCCAAAGCTGGAGGGCGGCGGGAAGATGTTATGCGCGGATTACAACAACCATAGCAACAACGGCAGCTGTAGAAGCCGCCAACTTAGAAAGGATGACTAAATGACAGATCAAAATAGAAACAAACCGAAGCCCATTGGAGGAGAAGCGCCTGCTGACGATGCGAATCGACTCTGGGAACCGGAGGGCCGCCTTCGCTGGTGTAGGAAGTGGAAGCGAGAAGAGCAAAGGGGCCGACCGGCACGTAGGCCAGCGTTGCTGCGAACTCGGTGCACTGTAACCCCTGGAACACTAAGTATCCATCCGATTGAGCAGCGAATTCGAGTTGCCGCCTGTTTGAATGACGTCCCACGGTGCAACGGCCAATGGCTGGTGAACAACATCACCGACGACTACACGTTCACGGCGCAACCGATCGCGCCAGACATGAGCAGCGACCAGAGCGGCACCGGCGGCGTCTTTGGTTACCCGCAGTCGCGCTTCGCGAAGCGCACCCCTGAGCTTTGGCACCAGGCGCACGCGGTGGCGCGCGGGCAGATAGGGCCGTAGAATGAGCACCTACACAGCGAGCTATACCTACGCCACCGACCCAGGCGACTATCCCTGGATTCAGGGCTTCGGCGCGTTTCTCTGTTCCCGGCGACACCATCGGGCGCCGCGCCACCCTCACTGAGTACTCTCCGTTCTACTGGACGCCCACGTATGTGGGCAACCTCATCATCGTCGAGCAATATGTCGGATACTCGCTCGATGAGACTGTGCCCGGTCCTTACGCGATCTCGGACTCCGCCGCGAATGATTGGTTCGTGCTGTGCTCATTGCAAAACCTTGATGCCGAGGGGCAACATCTGGTGGCTGCAGGCTTGGTACTGCTTTGCTAACGAGGCATCGACTTCCGGCACGCTGATCACCGTCACCAGGCCGCCCTCGTTGCCCGCTATCGTGGCGACCGATACGCGAAGAGACTTTTCCTGCTGGGACCAGTATCTGGCCATGGCCTTCGCGCAGTTGACCTATCGCGAAAGTCTGCGCGACATCGAGGCCTGCCTCGGTGCGCATGCAGGCGGCAAGCTGTACCACATGGGCTTCCGCGGCCAGCGTGGCGCGCTCGACGCTGGCCGACGCCAACGAATCGCACGACTGGCGCATCTACGCCGACTTCGCGCAGACGTACTGATCGCCATCGCCCGGCCGCTGTATGCCCGCGATCCGATCGGCGTCGATCTGGAGCAGAGCCTGTACGCTCTGGATTCGACCACCATCGACTATGCCTGGCGCTGTTTCCGTGGGCGAAGTTTCGGCGGCAGCAAGGCCGCCGTCAAGATGCACACGCTGCTGGACCTGCACGGCAACATCCCCACATTTATCCGCATCACCAACGGCAATGTGCATGATGTGAACATCCTCGACGAGATCCTGCCCGAGGCCGGGGCGTTCTACGTGATGGATCGCGGCTACATCGATTTCGAGCGGCTTTATCGTCTTCACGCTCAGCTCGGCCTTCTTCGTCGTGCGCACCAAGTCGAATGTGCTTGCTCCAACGCCGCTACTCGCATCCGGTGGACAAGAGCACGGGCGTGCGCTCGGATCAGACGGTGATTCTGACATCCTTCGAATCGGCCTCGGTGTATCCCGATGCCTTGCGGCGCGTAAGCTACTTCGACGCGGAAACCAGCAAGCGGCTGAAGTTCCTGACCAACAACTTCGCGCTTCCCGCACTTACCATCGCGCAAATCTACAAGTGTCGCTGGCAGGTGGAACTGTTCTTCAAATGGATCAAGCAGCACCTGCGCATCAAGGCCTTCTACGGCACCAGCGAGAACGCGGTGAAGACCCAGATCTGGATCGCGGTGTCGGTTTACGTGCTGGTGGCGATCGTACGCAAGCGGCTGCGGCCTGGAGGCCAGTCTTTACCAAATTCTACAGATTCTCAGCGTCACGCTTTTCGAGAAAACGCCCATTTTATGCGGCCCTTCAGAGCATCGACTCCGGATGCCGATTTCGCCGAAAACGTCAACCAACTGATTCTGTTCGACTTTTAACCGGACAGCAGTGCGCAAGCATAATCGCTCACGGTTGGGACAATTTGGAAATTCCCGGGTACCTGCGATACCGAAGAGAGCTACATCATCAACACGATTTCGGACCGCACAAGATGCTAGGAGGAAAATATGCGGCTTCGTCTAATCAGCTGGCTGCCGCAGTACAAAGCACTGATATTCTTCCTGACTACGGTCGTCGGCTATCTCTTGTTACCGGTGGATGCTCGGTGCCAGTACCAGCAAGATCAGGAATCTATGTCTATCCACGAACTTTTTGCCGAGGTCGGAAGAAGGGTTCCTGCATTTGGTGGAATGTTCGTAGATGAGGCCAAGGACACGCTCTACGTGTACATGGTTCCTGGTCAAGCCGGGGATGCGCTAACCGTAGACAGGGCGATTACGGAAGTTCTCGGTTACCTCCGTCCTCCGGAGCATCGGCTTGAGACTATTGCGGGGCAGTTCACTTTCCTGCAACTAAAGGAATGGCAGGACCGCATGAGCCCGGAGATGCTGGCCATTCCAGGTGCCGTCTCTACCTGCGTTGATGACTCTAAGAACCAGTCGACTGTAGGGATTGAAGGGATGGACCTTGTGCCGGTAGTCCAGGCAGAGTTGGCCGCGTCGGGCATTCCGAACGAGGCAGTCAACATAGAGCAGACACCTCCCACAACGCCCGCCAAGACTCTTCAAGACTACTGGCGTGGCGAGAGTGGGCCATTTGGAGGAGTGCAAATCCAGGGTACACGCGACGAGATACCAGCCGGTTTGTGTACCCTCGGTTTCGACGCTCTACGGGCTGACGGTGTGAGGGGATTTGTGACCGCCAGCCATTGTACCGTCCACTGGGAGGGGAGCGATGGCGACGGCACTGTTTTTAGCCAGCCTAGCACCAAGTTCGACCTCCCATCAGTGGTGGGCGTTGTGCCGCCAGGCGGTGATCCCTGCTTCTGGCCGACCTCCAGCTGCCCGGCACCGGGTGGTGCAAAGTGTCCACGTGGTCGGCGATGTCGTTATAGCGACAGCGCATTTGTAAAGTTTATGGACATAGGCGTTTATCCCAAAATAGCAATGCCCGACGGTCTGGGTTCAATCAACTGGAATGGCAACAACGTCTTTTACGTTGTTGAAACCGGCGTTCGAAAGGTTTGCAAAATACCAGGATGCACGGTTCAAAAGGTGGGTAGAACTACTGGCTGGACGCAAGGACATATAAGAGAGGTTGGCTGTTCATGGAATGTTGGAAAGAGAACATATCTGGAGCAAGGTGTGGTGGAGATGGATGCCAACGGGGTGCTTGCAGGTGACAGCGGTTCGCCTGTCTTCGGGATCATAGAGCCTGGTTTCGTGTCGCTCGTTGGGATTCTGTCTGGAAGTAACGGTGGAGGCAAGCCAGAAAAATGCCCGCAGTACGGACTACAGTGTCTGATGGTGTACAGTCCGTTCGAGAATATCATCAAGAAGTCGGAACTGGGACCCATGAAAGTATGCGGAGTTCCACAGTGCTAATCTGTTCGGTTGTTCAGAGTCACTTCATTAGTGAGCCTGGACGGTTTGGGGCGCACGGTGGCGGGGCGGCACTCCCAGTGGAAGCGAGGAGTGCCAGTTGCAACTGCGCGACCTGAAGCGGCAACCAAATCAGACTACGTATGTAAGCGTGCGCATCGATTACCAATATCACAAAGCCGAATCCACGAGGGACGTAGTCACTATTATGGATGTCAAAGGCGAGAACCAGGGAGAAACGACCGTACACCATTGTACGTCAGTGGACGACGTTCAACTGGCAGATATTGTCCGATGATAGACGGCAGAAGATCGATGAATTAGAGCAACGATTGTCACGCCTAGAAGCGCTCATCGGCTCCCCGGTGAAAACTGCACAGGAAAGTATGCCTAGTGTTGCGGCTCAGGGCGGAGCGCAATGACGCCCTGATGGCGTGGCGTGTTCAAGGACGGAAATGTGACTGAAGAGCTGAAGATCCAGTGCGTTGTATCCATGCACAACCACTCAAGGACGGGTTGAAGCTGTATCATTAGTGCTTACAGCAACGGTCACACGTTGATAGTGCGTGTTGCCGACCGACGACGTCAAGAATATGACCACCAACGAACTGGAAGCGTACTACAGAAGCCTCTCTTCGAAGTTGCTAGAAGCCAAGTTGGAAGACCTTGAGACGATGATTGCAAGCCGCTTCTCGGTGTTCGAGTACATTCAACCCGATGAAAACAGGCTTTCCGATATTATTGCCGACTTGCTGCGGCCTTCAGGTCACCATGCGCAAGGAGACCGATTCTTGCGGGCGTTCTATGAGGTGGCGGACATCAACCCTCACCTCAGATCGACGGATTCCGTTTACGTTATCAGAGAGGCACCCTGCACGCATATCTCGAACTGCAAGCGTCGGATGGATATTCTCGTCGTTTCTTCAGCAGGGGCGCTGATGATCGAGAACAAGGCTGACCCAATAGAACAAGAGGATCAATTTGGCAACTACTGCAGTCACCTGCAGCAACGATACCAGGACAATTACGCAGCCCTATTTCTTACGCCCGATGGTGCGAAACCGACGACGATTGAAGCAAGCCTACTACAAATCCTCGAGATGCAAGGAAGATTTAGAGCGCTCAGTTATGTTAGGGATCTTCGACGCTGGTTGCTAGAATGCGTGAGAGAGTGTAAATCGGATCGGATTCGGTGGTTCTTGCGAGATTTTGACAGATATATCGAGGAGCACTTCTAGGTTAAGTGGCTGACTATGACCTTGCAATCAGAACGACAAGCAGTCATTGGACATGCACTTCGATCTCCAGAGAACTTGCGACTTGCGCTAGTGGTCGGGTCTGCCTACAACGACCTCAAGGCGGAAATAGTCAAATCGTTCGCTTCATGTCTCGGCAAGAAGCTGGAGGCAGACCTCGGAGCAAGTTGGCATGTCCGGCTGGACGATTTGCGTAAAGTTGAGTGTGGAATAGCTATTTGCAAGGAAAGTTGGGCGGGGAAGTTCGAAATTCGACTTGCTGCTGACAAGAGTGATGCCCAGGACATTTATTTTGGGGTCAAGAACTTGATAGAGCATACTCAGGGAAGCGATAGGGAACTTTATCGAACGCTGAATGATGGGGTTAGGAGCGGGAAATGGTCTCCAAGCTGGGAGTGGTATGCGTATGCTGAATCCCAATATCGAAACTGGAATACGACTGAAGTCTTATTGTTGCTGTACAGGCGTGATCCTGTTTTAGTAGACACCCTTGTAGCGGAGCTGCTCCAAATCGCCAAGGTTGCCGAGCCTGTCATAGACAAACTCACGGCTGTTAGCGTTGCTCCGGAACTTGGTCGATGACATCGATTTTGAAGAAAAGCCACGACCTGGGAACGGCTTCGTATCCACATACCGAATGCATTCCGCAGATGTTCTACTGGGTCTGAGCCTCGGATGGCCTCTTGGGCATGACGAGTATCTTAGCCGCCTTCTGCTTGGCCCGTTCACCCCTCCTGTCGTACAACAGAGTAGTCGCTACATGCCGATGCCCAAGCATCTGCTGAACGGTGCCTATATCGATTCCCTTGTCCAGCAAATGTGTTGCCGTCGTCCTCCGAATATCATGGGGGCTGAACAGCGGAATCCCTGCCTCCCCTGCCCGTTTCCGAAGGACTTCGGCCAGAGACCTACCATCCAACCGGTTCTCTGTTATCTTCCCACCCTTACCGATAGCCACGAACACGGCTTCACCAATCCTTCCGGGGATGGCCAGCCACCGTTCCAGCATCGTTTTGGCTTCGCCCACAATATAGGCCAGCCTGACCTTGTTACCCTTGCCCCTCACGGTTAGAGTGCCATCGTTGTAATCGGCCACATCCAATGCCAACAATTCCGACCGCCGAAGGCCGGTGCTGTACAGCGTTGCAAGAAGTGCAGAGTCCCGGATGCCCATCAGGGATTCATCCTGGGCACACACCCTGAACAGTGAAACCAATTCCTCCACGGTTAGTACCCGGCCAGCTGCCGAGTTATCACCCCGGACAGCAGCCAAGTCCGTAGCCCGGCGTGAATTCTTCATGGGTCATTAAGTCCGAGCCGCCAGCATTCCTTCAAAACCCCACGAAGGGCACATAAGCCGTAGTTAGCTGTGCGGGTGGCAAAATGGGCAGCCAAGCCTTCCCGGGCCCGAGCCGTGTCTTGGTAGGTGAGGCCAGCCCAATCTAGTTGGTAGCAATCCTTGGTGCCGTTGGAAACGATGCTAGCAATGTTATCCAGGGCTATCCGGAAGCCCCTGGCCGAAGCCGGGGCCATTCTGCCAAGGTAAACATCGACCGGGTGGGCTGTGGCCTTCCTGGTGGCATCCTGGGGGCTTTTCTGGTGGATTTCCGAGGGGTTGGGGAACGGTATTACTGCCATTTTGAAGCCTCCGCAAATGAGTTCTGTCGGAGGTAACAGCAAAGGGGAAGTGGAGCTGGTATCGGAACTCGGCACATTTGAGAAGAAAAGAATGGTTATGGCTTGCCTTCAACAAGGGGCACCCTACCGAAGCCGCTCGTTCATGGGCGATGTTGCTCCAAGCTGTCAGGACTGCAGCCTAATATAAAGAGCACGAGTGGATATGATTCGGCGTATAGTGGGCCTTCGCCATGCCTAATGGGAAACCTGAGGTACCGCTTCACCCATGGCAAGAGGACGCCCCCATTTGAGGCGGGCAGGATTTTCGCCTGGCAACGAGATTGGTCATAGCACGTTCACAGGAGCACCGGAGTTGAAAGTATGAACTCTTCTACTGGGGCAACGAAAAAGCATCTTTTAAAATCTCTAAACGGACATTACACGCGGCTTACCCAGCGACTGTTGGTGGCTTCGCTCGTAGCGGTGCTGCTACTCGACATTTGCGTTGCTCTTCTAATTCTGAAACGCAGACTGTTCCCGTTCAGCTTGAGTTTTGGAGGCTATCTCGAATGGCTTGAAACCCAACTCTCGGTATGGACTGGAAGACTGTTCTGGGTTGGCGTTTTGCTCTTCGGCGTGATTGTTCCTCTTGTTCTCGGGCGGAGGATAGAAATTCCTGAGCTTTCGAAATCATTGGAGCGAGTCTTCAATGTGATCGGGAAATCCGTCTCCACTACGGCGGTAGCCGTACGGTCGCTTCTTGTCAGTGGCTTAATGGCAGTATTTCTGCTTATAATCTTGCACTGGGTTGCGCCCGTTGCAGCACCGTCCCGTTCCGGTAGGCTCGTAATTCCGACCGATCCTACTACCTCCAAAATGTTCGTCGCCCGCGGAAATACGGTGTTGACGGTTGATCGCACTAAAGTAGATTCTTCCGGCCATTTTCCCCCTCTTCAGATGCTGCCGCTCACAGACTCAGGCGACATTTCTCGATTGGCTATCACCTACGATCAAAAGCGTATTTTCGCTACTGATCCCAAGAATGGCTTGCTGCATATTGTTGATACAGCATCAGGAAATGATTCTAAAGTTGCTGTCGGCAGCACCGTCGGACCTCTCGCACTGAGTGCCGATGGTCGCAAGTTATTTGTTGGAGTAGTGGGCCCAATTCCTGAAGGCCAAATTCAGGTTTTCGACACAACAACTCTCCAGCAGACGGATATTATTCGGGGGGTCGGCTGCCCAGTCGATCTGTACGCTGCGCCTCGGGCCCCACTGCTTTTTGTTGCTACCCAGTGTGGTGGCGGTCATGACCCCTTATACATTATCGACACTAGGACTAACGCGATTCTGCAAAAGATACCGGATCTTGCGGTGGGATCTCAGGTCGTTACTACCCAGACGGCTCAGTTGCGTTCGTCTCGACAGGAGATAAGCTAAGCGTCGTTCGGGACGGTCGAGTGCAGAGTTCTCTGTCTCTGCCTGTCGGTCCGCTTGCTGTCACCCCAGACGGCAACTGGTTACTTGTTGGCACATCGAACGCAATAAGGAGCATAGAGGTACGTTCGGCAAGATTGTGTAGTGGAGTGGAGCTGGAGGCTACTCCGGATGAGATCGCCATTACACCCGATGGATTGGCAGTTTACGCCACCATGCCCGCCAGGCTTTTCGTCTCAGACATTAAAGCGCTGCAATGCAGCTGATTGGTGCCTGTTCAAATTTGGAAGAGACAAATCAGCAGTTATCGAGCACCGCCGTGTCGACATCTGAACGCTTAGTTGGCAACCATGCGTAAGGAGAACCCGTCATGCACAACCGTCGCTTTCGTCAACACTTACTTATCGCTTTTCTGGCGGGGCTTTCAGCTCTTTGCAATCCCGCATCGATGCTTGCGCAGAGTGCTGGGCGTACTTTTTCCATTCCGGTCGAGAGCTTAGAAGCTTGGTCGGGCAAGGCGGTCGTTCAAGTCAGAGCTAAAGTTCTAGGCCATTCTGCCGTGCACGGGGTGGCAAGCGACTGCGAGATGCACTTTGGAGCTGCGGTTTCTGGCTACGACGGAGATCCGGCGGGCTGGGTCTTGGAGCCCATGAACCTCTGCATCGAATCGCCTCCGACGAAGTTCAAGACCTGGATTGCATTTGCGAATTCACTGAACGCGGCGACCATCACGGTCGAAGGCGTACCTCGCATCTGGCCCGAGCACCTGGTGGGTGGTAAACCTTCGAATCCAGACCACGTTGTTGAAATCCACCCTGTAACCCGCATGAAGAAAGCAAGCGAAGAGTACAAGTTCACACAGTTCATCTATGCACCTGAGGGTTTTGAAGGTGGCGTCTCCGAAGATACGGCGGACAAGATTCTAACGAGCAGTACGGTTACGGTTGTGGAAGATGGAGGAACCGTCACCATCACTTACAAGGGTCGTATCGGCAACTTTACAACCCTTGATCTTGACATTGATCCCAGTACCATTGAACCGATTGCTGGAGGCCATCGGATGCGCAGCACAGTCGCCATAAACAATGAGAAAGTGCCCGTGAAGGTCTTGACCGTGACCGGATCAGAAATCGACTCGGCGGTCGAAGAGTTGGCGACAAAGAGAAGGCCGCAGACCCTCGGGGTGCTCGTTCTGTTTAGCCTTGATCCAGAAGCGGTATTGAAAGCGGCGAAGACAAGCCGTGGGAACCCTGTCACGGTCGATAATCCTTTGCAGCTGATTGCGTACGGAGAGCCCGAGAGCCAATAAGTTACCCGCTCTCGTAGATTTCCACCAAATAGCATAGGTGCGACGCTGGCTAACTTTCCCGATGAACGACAAAGCACAAGACGTTCAATGCCCAACCTGTGGCGCTCTGCCGGGAAAGCCCTGCTGCCGGGTAACTGGAGCCTTGTTGTGGGAGTCGCACTTGGCACGAAAGACTCTGGCCAGCGTGGAAATCGCCAAGGCAAAGAGAGCGGCCCAAACGAAGCCGCTTCATGGGGAGTGAGACCCAGCACTGGTAGAACAGCAAGGGCCGCCCTCGGCCCTGTCAGGCGCAGTCCCTGAAGGCCGGTTTCATGCCTTCTTCGGGTTCTTCCTCCTCAACACATCCGATGCGCCCATTTTCGCCAATCCAAGCAAAATCCCCGAGTTGCTAATGATGGCACCCGGCCAAAGCTTTTCGGCGGCCCTTCGTAGGAGAGCAAAATCCTCGGTGCTCATCTTTACGTTGATCTGAGTTGTGCGTTTCCCTGAATCTGCCATCCATACTCGTATCTCGGTTGTTGGCTTGGACTGCAAGGATACTATTGGTACTATTAGTACCTGAGTCGGATACCAAGAGATTATGGGACTGCCAATCTGCTCTAAATGCAGCGCAAAGCGCCCCGGATCTATGCTCGCTTTTGCTACACCCGTCGTACTGAGGCAGGGCTCTCGCATCGTTCTAAGAACCGCTGCGAGCCGCAGACTGCACCACTCTTCAATGTCTGTTCCAGAGACCGGCGGCGGCTGTGTTTGGAGAATCAATGGCAAGCAAAGAGGCTAAACGCAAGCTATTTTGGTACGACTTTAGAACATGGCTCAGGGGTGTGCAACTCGTGTAGAGGAAAGGGAGAGCATTAGAAAGTAAAGATAACGGATGGTCAGGCTCTGGCCCGGTATTGAGCCAGGCCTGCCACGCATATTGGTGCGCTTGGAACTCAGGGGAGGGCATACGCCCAAGTGTCCCCCTCACAGAGACCACCCCCACCGCACTTTGATTCTGCCTCGACCAAACGTGTCCCGGTCTCATTTTTTTTCGAGCTTTCTTGCGCTACTTCTTCTTCCCAAATGTAAGGCCCGGATCCCGTTCCGAGCTGATCTTGTTTCCCCTCACTTCATATGTCCCCAGCTTCCGCACCTTCCCCAACGGTTGCCCCTTGTCGTCGTAGGTATCAGGTATCGCCGTTCCCTGACTTTTCCACTGACCCTATAAGCCTGCCAAATCGATCCCAAATATTGGTCATGGTTCCTCCCATGGCCACAGCAACCACCCCACTCGACGGTATCCGTTCAATACCACTCCTGGCCACTCCTTGCTGTCCCATGCAGGAGGTGTATATGACCGAATTGACCCTGCTCGAACGTGTGGATGCCATTCTCGCCGAGCACGGAATTATTTCCCAACCCGATGGCGAAGATCGAACCACTTACGTTAGCTGTGGGATGGTGGGCTGCCGGTTACGAATTTCCCAGGATGACAAAATGCTGCGTTTGCTAATTTCATTTCCCCTCTATATCCCTGACTACCAGCGGCTGGCCATGGCCGAAGCATTGTGCCGCATCAATTTCTCGCTCTTTTCCGGGGCCATGGAAATGGATTTTCGGGATGGGGAACTTCGGTTCCGCAATGGTCTGCCGATTCTGGATTCGGTGCCAACCCAGGAACAGTTGGATTGGCTGGTGTTCTGGTCGTGGGGATTTGCTAAACGTTATGCCATGGCCCTGCTGGAGGTGGCCGTTGGAGCGTGTGAACCTGAGGTTGCAGTGGCGAAGGTCGAGGCGGTTGGGCAACAGATGTTGCTGGAGGAGGGGCCGGGGTAGGCGGGCTGCCTCACAAGCCCTCCGTGATGAGTGCCCTTTAGGGTCGAAGATGCCAATACTGGGAGCGCCTTTAAGTGACCCTGCCTTCCCTTTCCCGGAAGCCTTCTTCACCCCTTTCGGCTTGCCCTTTTTTGCCTGTTCCTTGGTCAGCTTTCCCCGAGACCCAAACTTGACCAACTTCCCGTCGATGTTCACTCCAACGTTCCGTGCCTTCCAGATCTTGGCTCGGGTGGGTTTGGTAGGGTCGGGTTTGCTGGCGTCAAAATGTGCATCGGTGGCCTTGGCCATTGCCTCGTAGGATGCCCCTGATTCCCACATTTGCTTCAGCTTGAGCCACGGGGTAGGGACGTGGGCCTGTTTGGTGGATTTCGGTGCTTTGGCGGCCTTCTTGGCGGGTTTCTTGGCCTTCGTTGCTTTGGCTGTTTTGGTTGCCATAAGTGTCCTTTCTGCGGTTTGGGAGGAGCCCAACCGGCTTACGTCGAGGACAGCACGGGAGGTGGGGAGGTGGTATTGGCGGAGGAGAATGTGGCGCTCGATATCACATGGCAAGCGGAGCCTTAGGCATAAGGACGGTTTTCTCCTTGCGAAGACCTTTCAGTCCTCATTGAGAGGACACTGCTGTCGGCTGTAACTGACACCAATGCTGAATCCAGAACCGCTTTAACGCACTCCTCTGCTGAATTGACAGCCTCAGCTCCCGATATGGCAACACGCCGAGTTTTTACAATTATTGGGCTATTACGGACGTGAAGCTCTCGATTGACTGCCAGTTCGGTTTCTGGATACAGCAGATAGGTGTCGTTGCAGCTTAAAGCGGTGCCGTATGCAACGACTTGGAAGAGGTCGCTGTTCTGTGGCCCATACGCATCCCGCTTGTACTTTGCGTCAACGACGGCCCTCACTTTCCCTCTGTGCGCCACAATAATGTCGGGTCGAATAAATGCTATGTAGTGCCTGTCCGACAGCCGATCTTCCTTCTGCGGCAGAATCTCCAACCCCATTCGCGCTCCAACACGCACGAATGCTTGCTCCACAAACTTCTCGAACAATTTGTTCATGTCGAGCAGGAAACCGCTAAATGCAAAGCCGCCAATGACCTCGGAGACCGACGATGTGGACAGGAACAAGGCGCAAAGACGGTGAATCGGCTCATAGTCCTCATTGAGGTGGTGGTAGTGATGTGCGCCAAAATGCAGGCCGCGAGAATCTACGTCCGATACGGCTTCGAACTGGTGGAGGTTCGCTATCAACGAGTGCTCGGTGCCCTTTGTCCAACCGCCATTTGCAAGAAGGACTCGCAGCGTTCGGCGAATGATTTGGTTATCTGAGATATCTACCGTGTTCTCGAAGAAGCGGCAGTAGGCACGATTGGGATAGCCAATGTTTTGTTCAATGTGTTCTTTGAACAGAATCTTGCCACGTACTAATGCTAGATTCTCTTCGTGGCGAACGTAATCTTGTACCAAGCCCCTTCGGGCACGTGCAGCCACTAGATCGTTGAAAAGACGAACAAGCGGCTCGAACAAGAACGAATCCGTCTCACACTTTACCAACTCCGGGCGGAGCATCTGTTCTTTCCATCGCAAGAATGAATAAGCAAGCATCCGCAATACAGAAGCTGTTTGAATCTTCGGGATGATGGTGGTCACGGTTCCTGACGGCATACGAAAGTGACCAACCCATTGCTGTGGATTGACTTTGAAAAATCGATGGCCGTCCTCCACGTCGGAAATGGGCGTGACGGCGAAGTTGATTCCGGCCAGGAAATCAGCGTCGCGTTGCGTGAGCCAAACATCCTGTTCGGCCTGTTCGGCGAGCTGAACCACCACCGCATCAATCGTGCTCATTCCGTCCTCAGGGAGGCGCGGCTTCGTATTGCGGCGAGTCCGTACTTCTGTTCCACCTCAGAGGGCTTTAGTTGATACTCGTATTCGGAGACCAGAGGGAGCACGTAATACTTCCACAAAAATTCGATTTGTTCAGGCGTGAAACACTTCTGCTTCGTAGCATCATCAATCATGAAATAGCTGTGTCCAACCATAAGGGCATCGTCTCGCTCAGCTACCAGTTGGTTCAGGGTAACAAATAGCCCATCGATCTCAGCGGCGTTTTGAATCTGGTGCCTGGCGAGCCAGTGCCGCAGTATGACAGAACGATTGTTGACAACCGGTTTGAGAGTTACAAACGCGAAGCGGCGACGCAGCGCATAATCCACGAGCGCGATTGATTTGTCGGCGGTGTTCATCGTGCCGATGATGTAGAGGTTCTCTGGAATGGCGAATTTCTCGCCTGATTGGAGCCGCACGCTCTCTTTCCGATATTCCAACAGGTATAGCAGCTCTCCAAAGACGCGAGCCGATTTTGCGCGATTGATTTCGTCGATGATAAGGACGTGGGGCTTATCGCTATTGCGGACACGGTCACAGTATTCGATAAACAGCCCGTTTTCGCTTCTGAAACCTGTGTTGCCAGTGGTCCTGTCAACGACCGGCTTAATTCCATAAACGAAATCTTCATACCCATATGACTCGTGGAACTGTAAGATCTCGACTCGGTCGGGGTCTCCGGCCCAGAAATTTGCCACCTCCTTGGCCACAAATGTCTTTCCTGTCCCCGGTGCGCCTTGGAGAATCACTTGTTTCTTTGTCAATAAAAGTTGCTCGAAGTCGGCAAAGAACTCGGGCGGCAAGAAAGTCGCTCGGCACAGTGGCTCGTATTTGCCGTCGTTGACTGGCTCTGCCATCCGCGATCCGCCGTCGCTCGGTTGCGACTGCCGACGGAGCTGTTCTAGCCACCATCTTTCAAAAACAGGCGGGTCAACCTCGGAGGATTGTTGTGGAGACAGAGACAACCGCGAATCAGGCCTGCACAGAAACAGGTTGTCCCAAACTTTGCCTGCGGCCTTACCGCGCTCTGATTCCGAGTAGCCCTTATCCGGCGACAAGAACCAATTGCTCAAGGTGACATAGCCGCGGGATGTGAGAACCGCAGTGGGGTCGTCAACCCACGCCTTGAAATCTTCGCGGATGTGTTCATTAAAACCGGGTTGGCGGGCGTGCGACGTATTCAAGAAGGCCTCGAACACGCCCCGGAACTGCTGGTGGTCTAATGCAGGCGGATTCGTCAGCCTGAGGTCGAACCCCGGCTCAATCCGCTCCCAAATAAGGTTCGCGTTGGTTTCCATTGCAGCCAGCACCTCGAACTCCTCTCTGGAAATCCGCTTTACGGTCTTGAACTGCCAATCCTTAATGATGGGCTTCGCTTCGGCGGTGAACGGGGTCTCCTGCACTTTGTTCCACTGAACGCCGATGCAGTGCTGATAATCTTCGCGGTTTTCGTCAAACCAATACCTCCCAGTCGATCTGCCCATTCCGACGATGGAAGTAATCCCGCGATTGGCAGCGATCATGTCGCCCTCGTTTATGTGATAGAAGTCCCAAACCTCTCGCCATTTGCTTCTTTTCGACGAGCTGCACTTCTCTTCGAATGCCTTGACGAATTCATCTTCGTCCGCATACTTGGACAAATCGCCCATATCGTCCCATCCAATGCAAATGAATTGGCCAGCCACGCAATCGGCCCAATACATCGCACGTTCGCCAGGCGCGATTTTCCAGAATCCCTGGTGAGGGGAGAGCTTCTCGTAAAGAAGGCGGGCAAATTTCAGATTCGACCATGTGCTCAGTATTGGATGGGCGTTCTTAAAGCTCACAAGGGCGCGGTTCATGGCCATTTGCGATTGGTAATTCGCCTTCACGCCCAACTGAACACAGAAATCCCTGAGGTGTTCAAGGCTGAAAATTGGGACAACCTTCTGCGGGAAGTAAAGGAACAAAACCTTGCCTCGTACTAACCGCCTTCCCTGAAATGGCTGAACGGATTCGATTGCATCGAACTGATTCGATTCAGCATAGTCGAGTAGTTGCACCAGACCCGTCTTCACAGATTCGAATGCAACGTGCTCGCTTTCGAAATGCCCGTCGAACTCCCATCGCTTTTTGTCGCGGTTGAAGTAGACGAGATATTGTCGTGCACCTTGTGGGCTTCCAATTCTGCCCAGATCATGAGTCTTGTATTCGAGCCAATAGCAGAAACCGTCTTGGCTCGACTCAGTACCAATTGCATAGCGTTCCAGAGTCAGATTGTGGAGCGATTCCCTGGGGAATGTCGTTTGAAAGGCTTCGATGAGGCTGTCAGCCTGTTGCTGTTGCTCTTCTGTAAAATCGAAATCAGTGATTGCAACTTCGAGTTGGGCCATTGTGAGTACGCAGATTTGCTATGAATCCAAGCATCCAATTCTGCTACGGAATGGCGGCATGAGCAACAACTTAGAAGCGTAAAAGCACATCAGTGCGGTGTCTGAACCGGGGATCCAAAAGTGCCCGTAACATCCACTGGTCGGAGATCAGTGCCAACCGAAAGCCATTTTAGGACCGCATGGGCGATAGTTTAGGTGTCGGTGGAACGAAATTGACTGTCAAGGATTCGAAAAGCCCCTACGAGCCGATAACACCGAATGATCGGATACGGGGAAACAAGGGGAAACTGACCCCTTGCCCGATCAACCGCGACAACCGGACGCCCAGTCGCCCGATGGGTTACCCTGCTCCCTTGGGTTCCCCATACCTGAACCGGGGACCCTAAACTGCCCTTAACATCCACAGCGCCCAAAGACGTGCCATGGCCGGTGAGGCCCGGCGTTGTTGCGCCCGAAGTTTGTATTCCGTCTTGAGGGATGGCCGTCGGTGCGGGCGAGCTTGTCACCAAGGTTTCCCAATGGCGTGTTGCTCTTTTCCACCCGAGAACAAGACCTCACTTCTTCTGTGCCGTGCCGCTGTAGGCGTGGCGCAATAAATCTTTCACCTCCTTGGGCAGGCCTGCACTTTTGAGCTTTGGTTTTGAGCCATTGTTTGCGCTCGGCAGCGATGCAATTAGGACACCCTCCAGCTCATCCCGTCTTTTGGGATCGTCAACGGCAAACGCCGAAAAGTAGTTCCAAAAGTGAAAGTGGGGACTACTAGGCTCGGTTGCCCAAAGGTGCAGACGCCTTCTGAGCTTTTCGGCCTTGCCCACGTAGTAGGGCGTGTCATCACGGTAGAGCACGTATACCCCACCTCGTTGCAGGAACTCCAACTCCCTCCCAAGACTTCGTTCCCGGCCACTCTCCGGATTCAACGCCTTCGTGTAAAACACAGCCCGAGGCCACATTCGCGCATAGCCGCTGACCATAACATTGCCTGCATTTTTCTTGCGCATGGAAATGTATGTCTCCTTTCAAGGCTTCTGTGTCGGAATCGGATTTGCTGGCTTTTCGCTGGAAATGATACCAAAGCCGATTCCAAAACTCTTTCGACAGAATCCACCGCCGGTTCGGCGCAATCATCGAGCATAGGCAAGCCCATGGATTTCGCCTGCCAACGGAGGACAGGCACTAACAACTTGTGCGGTGGGATGCCTTTCCGACTGCTGCTAGCTGTCGCCAACAATAAAGAGCGAATTTATCAGCTCAACGGCCAGATCCAGAATCGTCAATGCCTCGCCCGGAGGGAAGATACTTTGATCCGCCGGGTGCGATGCTTCATTGCGCAGTCTCCTAATGCCTCTCCAGCGTAACTGCTGTTCTGCTGACATGGCACCAGTTTCTGCAAGCCACTCGATCTTCTTTTCAAATGTCTTAATCTTTCGCGGAGCATTCATCGCGTTACATTTTGCAGACGCCGATGCCTCCAGTACTCGGAAAAGTTGCTCTGCACCAAGCGTGAGCAACGGATAGAACATCAAACTATAGATCAAAGTGCCTCGCGCCGTTTCAAAGAGCTTGCGGATGGTTGGAGGTACAGCGGGATCAAGTTTGGTCTGAATGAGATCAGAAACCCAAGCCTCAGATGGATCAGGCCGCGACGCCGACATCACCACCCCGGCCCATGCTGGATCAACGGTCAGCCAATTCTCCAAGGTTAATCGCTTGAAACCGTGTTCTCTGGACTTTGTCGCCGACATGTGAAGCTCCTTGTCGCGCATGGGCCATTACTCTCGTCAGCCTGCAACTGGCGATTGAGTTCTTCAGTAGATAATAATAGGAGTATTACAGTGCAGGCGACCCAAAAAGTGCTGACTAATTGGCTCGCCTAAACCGAGGTCACTGACATCGTAATTGCGAGCTAAAATAAGGGAACTGCCCGTCCGATGGCTGCCTGCGGTTGGGGTGGAGGTGCTCGGAGCCGGATAAAGACACTGGGAGTGGGAGAATTCAGCCGTTCGTCAAACCACAGTCAGTCGCCGACACCGCCAAACTGCCCGATTCAATCCCGATTAAGACGAGCGGGGATTCTGAAAGCACGGGATCTACGAATAGCCCTAGCTCTATAAACGCGCAGTTTCACTGCGAGGCTGGTTCAAATGTCAATTAGATTGATGCCGATGGTACCGCTCGGTTCGCCGAAGCAGGTAGGGGGACTGGTACCAAGAAACCTGTACCGTTACTTGTACCGTGGGATGGCTTACCAACCCCAGCTAACTGGTGCTAATCGGGTGCAACTGGAGCCAATGTGGGATTGGGCCATTTCGGGGTAAGTCGGTGGGGGATTTACTACTTCTGCCAATTCCTGCTCATCACAGCCAATCAAGCAGAGGTTTTTGACACGGTAGAGGTCAGGAGTTCGAGTCTC
>CAVXMZ010000003.1:0-311069 GCA_963763145.1 uncultured Acidobacteriaceae bacterium
GTTGTTGGCAAAGCGAACGACAAGAGGCTTTGCGAATCCTTTGGCTACTACGAGGGCCTTGGCCTCGCGAAGCTCCTTGGAGGTAGATCAGGAACACAATCTTCGGTTGTAATACCTCCACGATGCGCTGCAACGACCAATGCTCCGAATGGGACAGAATGTGCTGGTCATCCTCTCCGGTTCTAATCTCAGGCAAGTAGCATCGCGCAAGATTCACCGAAGCCACATGAATCCAGTTCAGGCACATAGCATCTCTGATGGACTGGAAGATTCGCCACACGCCTTGTTTTGCCCAAATATCGTAGGAATGACGGTATGCGCTGCACATCGCACCCAGCATCTTGAGGTCTTCGCCCTCAGTGCGTGGAGCAGCACTCCAAGATTGAAGCTCCTCAGCATAACGAGCCAGCGGGCTGTTGTGGTAAAGGCCAGCCTTAATTCCGCCCATTTGCGTTGTGCCGCGCGCCGACAAATAGTACACCGCGATAGTCCGACCCGATGTATCCCGGCCAGCGGATTCCGACCTTCTCATATCGTAGCATGAACATGCTATGCGCCGCTCGCGCATCATGTTGTAGGCATAATCTAGCCAGCGGCGTTAAGCACGTGCCGATTGTCCCCGCCGTAGAGTTCATTCATTCTGGCGACTCATCGGGAGATTTGATATGTAAACAATATACCCTAAAAGTGTGTATCGACGCCCACTTCTAGCACCGACTCCCACAGTACCCACAGAATCGCATTAGGAGGGCGTACAAGGGCAAACGACTCGCTAATGACCCCGATACCCATCCCCCTTGCGGCTAGTGGTGCCTAAGAAAAACGTACACTGTACCGCAGATTTTGTTTCTGGCATTTAATTCTGCCAAAGTGACCTTCAGGTGTTTCCAGCATCCCATCGTGGCTCTAATGGGCCTCTAAAGCGATTTGCGGGGCATTCTGGGAGGCGTGTTGACAGACTTGTTTTGGCGGAAATGGGCGATTGGCATATCATTCTGGGAGAAAAACTGGAGTAATTGTATGCCCGAACAAGAAATAAGGATTGGGTGGAAAGGTCTTGACCCAAACGATATCGATGACCTGCATGATTTTCTGAAGTCGCAGAAAAATGTTGCCAGGATTCATACACGTATCTTTTTCATAGATGCTGCTTTGGACCCGGCAACAGTTGTGCGACCTGCTGTTATCGTTGGTCTCGTCCTCATTATTGGTCGAGAGGCCGGGAAGCAAGCCTTAGATATAGTCCACGACCTCGTTAAAGAGTGGCTCCGGCGCAAGTTTTTTCCCGACACTAAAGATCCGATTGTCCAACTTTACGGGCCAAACGGCGAAATCGTCTCTGAAGTTCGGAAGCCGTCATCGAAGGTCAAAAAGTGACTCCCGTATCTGAATGACATGTGCTTCCGTTTCGACAATGGCAAGAACCCTTATCTATTACGCGAAACGCTGCTGAAAATGCTGGAACCAGAGCATGTCGAGTTCAAAACACTCACGGCTGAGGCAGCTTAGGGCCGACCGTCAGTTTTCCTTCAATTTCCTCGATGTGTAGCACGGTCGGCGGCAGAAGCGGGCAATTGTTAGAGTCCAGCAGCGTCACTTCGGCAATGCGAGGATAGTCGCGACCTATCTCATAAGTCTCGTCGTGAAGCCTAACCCCATGACGCGTTTTCCAATCGACTTGGAAGGTGGGGCCTCTAAATATCAGCACCGATCCACTGCGATCATTTGGAATCAGATCGAATGTATCTCCTCCGTGTCCCAACCAATATGCGGCAGAGAATCCAGAGCCAATCTCGCTCCCTGTGCCGTCAAACAACTTTACATGTGCTCTGACCTTCATGATCGGCTTTATATCTTCCCCAAATATGGCTTCGTTTCTAAATCTCGACACGGCGCCAAACATCTTGCCTGGCCGCAGCGAACCTATATCTCCGGGCACCTCGGAAAAAGATTGTAAGCCGTCCGTATCTCTCGAATATCCCGGTCCCGAGTACATAAGCCTTACGATTTCTGCTTTCAGGAAAACTATGTTGTGCCTGATCTGCTGCTTTCTCGAAGGCTCAAAGCTCTGGACTGGCACGGGTGGCGGGGGCGGATAGTGGTGATGATGCTCTTCATATTTGGCTATGGCCTGAGGGCTAGAAGTTGCAGTAGCGTTGCCAACATTATCTAGCTTCTGTTCCTGCTTGAAACTATCGGTGATAGATGTTCCTGGATGCGCCACTGGCTCGGCACCCCGGCGCGGGAGAAGTATCGCAATCGCCCCGCAAATAAACCCAGAAACAATGAGCCCTAGCAGCAGCTTCGAGCGACCCGCATCCAAAAGCGGGACGCCCGCAAGAAGTTGCTTTGCTACTACTCCCGCAGCCAAAATAAACGAGCCAATAGAGCCAATCGCGCCCAACTTATTCCAGTCCATCTTCTGCACAACCTCGCGTCACCGCGATTGTGTGGGAAGGGGTTACCTTGTGTCAAGCCGCTAATCCTTGAGACAAACGTATCGTATACGTTCTGACCCCTTTTGGTTCCCTATGAACCCCCTGCTGGCGCTGGCTCTCCTTTGCGTGGTAAAACAGATTGGCTTAATTGTGTATCGTATACACTTTTGGGTTCCTTTGGTTCCTTATGAACCCTATTGATCCTGTCTGGGTACGCCAGAAGTCGCCTCTTTGGATGAAAATGCTAGAAAACAAGGGAACTCCTTGTGTCTGTGAAAGACACCAAGAAACACCTAAGTGCTTGTATATGCCGCTAGTTAGGAGCCAAACACGAGATCCTGGGGCTCCCAAAAGGGCCATAATTGCCTTATTATTCCGGTCCCCAATGTCTCTAAGTGCCACAAAACACGGATCAAAAGGGGTGCTCTAACAGGGTCCGGATGGGACACTTAGCCTATTGGGTCCCAGATTGAGCCAGCCATGCAGCCAGGACGGAATTCCCAGGTTATGCCGACGATCAAACGGGAAAGCACAGTGCAACAGTGAAGCACAAATGATTGGCCAATTCATCTATTGATCTTTTGGTAACTTCCTTCAATTCATTTATTAAGTTTTTAGTAAACTTCCTTCAATTCATTAGTTAATCTTCTAGTAAACTCCAATCAATAATCATCTAATTCTTCTAGTAGCTCCACTAATTCATTTATTAATCTTCTGGTTATTTCATTCAATTCACTCATTAATTATTTGGTCAATTCATCTGGTACATCGTGTCACTCTCTATAGCTTAGCCGCCGCTGTGCACCTCCTTGACGTATAAGCGTATTTAGTCACTACTAAGCCTTCTAGCTACACAGATATAGGCGTAAATACTCGTGGCAGTGCCATCTGGCTACGAAATTCTGAATCTTTCACGGCCCGCGACATCCAAAAGTAGGCCAGCAGTTCTGGCGACGCAGAACTACTATACACAAAGATAGTGGCCGGAGAGAGGCCATCTTAGGAGGCAAGTGATGCGGACATAAGGGAGAAGATATGAACGTAAATACAACCGAGGCGCTCCCGATGACCAATCGGGGGCATATGACAATAAATGATTTCGCAACCAAATATAAACTACATCTAGCGAAGGACAAGCAGGACGATACCCTAGTGATTCCGGGCAAGATCGGGCCAAATATACGAGTATGGCCCTGTAGAGCTTGGACTGATGATTCTTCCGCCTAGGGATCCCAGCCTCGCCTTTACACTTCCATCAAAAAGAAGTGCCTGTCAGTGGGCATGACCCTACTTCTGGACTGCCATGGCCGAGGGTACCTTTTCATTCGACCCTGAGGACAAAGCTCAGGCTCGGATGGCCATCAAGGTGGCCGGAGTGCGTCCCAAGAAGAGGATTTCAGGGGATCACAAGGCGAAACTGTTTGGCGGGTCTTCAGAAGTCCAAGAATTCCTGCTCTGGGACCATTCTGGAAGGGGGTTTTACGTGCTAGAAACGCTCGGAACACCCCAAGTCGAGGAATACCCCTACCCTTTGCCTAAATATCCCTTAAATGGGCCTGTAGAAAAGCTAGGGTACAGCCGTGCGGAAGCGAAGGAAATGCTCGGTATCAGTCTGAGAACTCTGGACAGACTGATTGCTGAAAAACAAATAACCGTGAGGCGCATCGGGAGGCGTGTGCTCATCACAAAAGATGCACTGACACAATTTCTCAAGCGTGACCACAAGACAGGGGTAGGTGGTGCACTAAAGGAAAAAGAGGACAAAGGATGACAAAACAACAAATTAAACAACGTAACAATAATATCGCTCTTTCTGCGCTATATGACCATTTGAGCTCTGGAGGCCATCGGTAAAAAATACGATCTGACAAGGGAACGTGTGAGGCAGATTCTGGAGCAGTTAGGGATTAATTACAAGATGTCTTGCTACGTAGACAAAACCGTCAGAAGGCTTATCAGGAATCACTGAAAGCGGCAAGGGCCTACTGTGCAACTACCTTACCAGATGGGAGCCGACGTCCCGAATATGGGGTCTACGCCAACATGTTGAGGAGATGCAGGAATAAGGCCTATGCAAGGTACGGGGGGCGTGGAATTTCTGTGTGTGACAAGTGGCTGGGAAACTACGGGTTCCAGAGTTTCTTGATGGACATGGGACCCCGCCCTGAAAGCAAGTATCCAAGTGGCAGGGCAATATATTCAATCCATAGGATCAACAATGACGGGAATTACGAACCTGGCAATTGCAAATGGGCAGACCCAAAAGGAGCAGTGTGCAAACAGACGCAAACCAAATCGCAGTGAAAAGGTGGGTGATCCGGTCATGCTGAATGTAAACAATACGGGGCCAATGGTCAGCAACCTGACCTCAGAGTGTGAGTTTACTGGATTTCCTGAAGTAATTTGTTGACCACCATTTGTGCAACATGTTTACTTCAGACGGTACATTTAGGGGCAATTATGGACCTGTCCTAGTATAGGGGAGCATATAGACGACATTGACAGGTAGTATAAGAGAATATGTTGATGGAGATAGAATGATAGTGAATCGATATGTAGAAGAAAATATAAGTAATAGAAGAAAGAAACAAAGATGGTCATAAATAACACTAATAGTGAAGCATACAGTCTGTAAAAACAGAAAGAACAGCAGTTCGCTAACCTATTCTGGTTCAGGTGTCATGCTAATACATTCAAGATTCCTGTGAGGGGTACCAGATGATAACGGAAATTGCCAACAGCAAGCTAAAAGCCTCAACCTACAAGCTGTACAGATGGTTCTGTTTTCGAGCACACAGAGTGTCCTGTGGCAGCTTTTCCGCCCAGATGAGAGAGATCCGTAAGGAAACAAAACTCAGCAGGCCAGCCATCATCGTAGCGAGAAAGGAACTGGTGAACCTCGGTCTGATACGAGCCGAGCGTGAAGGAGGACCAGGAGGGCGTTATTACTTCACCCTGATGAATCCAGACGAGCCAAGCTGCCCCTTGGATTGGAGCAAGCGTCCATATCCTCTGTACCTCTGTGCTCCTGTAGCTTCGGTGTTGCCAGATATTTACGCAAAGAAATGGACAGGGACAGACGCGCTCGTTTACGACGCACTATGTGCCGAGATGGGCCGTTCTGGAAAGAGTGACTTGCCAAAGGGGAAAGCTCATTGGCTGCCCTGTGTGGCTAAGAATACGCTGCTTGCTGCCGAACAGCACTTGGTGGAAACAGGGTTCATTCGGTTGAAGACAGATTCTATTGAGATGCTGCACCCTGAAACATCCAATCAATGCCACCCAAGGCATGGGAGCAGGAGCCAAGTGAACGCTCGTATTTCTACGATGCCGATACCGGAGCTAGAAAGGTGTTCTCAGAGGAAGAGCTGACCCCAGATGTTATTGAACAATACTTCATGAAGAGTCTCCCAAGGGCAGCAGACTGGGTGCCAGGATATGACACGCATTGCCCCTTCCATGATGACGACAATCCATCGTTCTCAATCAACCGTGAGACTGGACAGTGGTATTGCCATAGGTGCTGCGTCGGTGGGAACAAGCTTGTGTCGTTCGAGATGAAGCTCTTCGGTTTAGAAGACGTTCATGAGGCTTGGGCGCGTGTTGCCAAGAAGATCGGTTTAAGGCATGTCCGAGAAGCCGTGGCAAAGTGACCCATCGTCACGAATACCGTGATGAAAATGCCGTACCGCAATATGTGATGCTTCGGTACGAGGACGGAACTGCGAGTGTCCGTCGGTACACCGAATTGCTGCTTCACGAAAGCGGGTCTGGGCAAGAAGAAGCGTCTGCTGTATAACTTGCCCGAAGTCATTGCCGCTGACGTGGTGATGATAACTGAAGGCGAGAAAAAAGCGGACATTCTTACCGAGTTGAGGTTGCTCGATGCTAATGGCAAGCCCGTAGCAATCACATGCACAGGCGGGGCTGATTCATGGCGTAGCGAGTTCGTTGAACATCTCAAAGGGAAGAAAGTGCTGATCCTACCAGATGCGGATGTGCCGGGGCAGCGTTACTCCTCAAGCGTACAGGCGTCGCTGCAAAGAGCTGAAATCGAGTACAGCGTTGTGGACTTCGGTAAATACGGAAATGATTTCAGGGACTTCTTGGAGGATCACACACTGGAAGAATTGCTTGCTTTCATCGGGAGTCCGTGGGTTTCCGGCTCACTTTCACTTTGCGAAGCGGAGGAGATCTGCATCTAGTGCGATTTTGGGCGGGTCTTAATTTTATCGTTGATACGCGTGTCGATAAAATGATAACCTGCCGGGTAAGTTATGGAGCATATGGACAAAGCGGTTAAGCAGTACCTCTCACGCATTGCCAGCAAAGGCGGCAAGGCACGAGCTGAGAAATATGACAAAGCCACTTTGAGCAAGTGGGCCAAGAAAGGCGGCAGGCCGCCAAAGGAAAAGAAGGAATCGAAATGAAGAACGAGACGAAGGTCAAAGGTGTTTTTGAAAAGCTGCCGGGTTCTGGCATCTGGTGGGTTCGTTATGCAGATGCAAACGGGAGAATCCGCCGTGAAAAGGTCGGCAACAAAGGGGCAGCCATCAAGCTCTACGCCAAGCGTAAAACCGAGGTGTTGCAAGGCAAGAAACTGCCTGAGAACTTCAGAGCGAAAGCTGTGACCTTTTCCGAGTTAGCGGATGAGGCAATCGAATGGGCGAAGGGCCACAAGCTGACTTGGGAAGACGACGAAATACGACTGAAGCCTTTGAGGGACGTGTTTGGAGCAAGAGCGGCGGAATCCATCACTCCGCAGGAAATCGAACGCTGGTTTGCATTGGCGGGTGTTTCTCGAAACAGAGATAAGAAGCGCAACGGGAGGGTGTGGAAACCCGCAACTTTTAATCGGTACAAAGCGCTGATCTCGATGGTTTATCGCCAGGGGATCAAGAATCGGAAGATCAGTGTCAACCCCGCTCGTGAGATCGAGAGGCGCAAGGAGAACAATGCTCGTGACCGCTACCTGCTACCCCACGAGGAGACTGCCCTTCGCAATGCGATCTCAGTGGCTTGTCCTGAGCGCTTGCCGGAGCTGGACATTGCTCTTAACACCGGAATGAGGCGCAGTGAGCAGTTCAACTGTGATTGGGCTTGGGTTGACTTGGAGCGCCGTGTTCTCACCGTGCCACGTAGCAAAAGCGGCGAGAAAAGGCGTGTGTATCTGAACGACACAGCAGTGGCAGCATTTCGACTCCTGTGGCGCTTCTCTGAGGGAAAGGGAAAGGTATTTGCGCACCTCTACAATAGCCATAAAACAACGGGAGCGAGGGAGTGGTTCGAGCAGGTCCTTTCGGATGCAGGAATCGTCAATTTGCACTGGCATGACCTCCGCCACACATTCGCCAGCCGTCTCGTGATGAAAGGCGTGGATATTCGTACAGTGCAGGAATTGATGGGGCACAAGACCATTCAAGTGACGTTACGTTACGCCCATCTCGCTCCGCAGCACCAGTTGGAAGCAGTGCAGAAGCTGTGCGATACTGGCGGTGCACAGAATGGAGCAACTGACACCAGAACTGACACCAGTGATTTGGAGCAGGCAAAGCCAATCACTGCTAGTCGCCAGTAAGTTGCTCTGCCGCAATTAGTTATTTCCCTAGGCCGGGATGGCGGAACTGGCAGACGCAGCGGACTCAAAATCCGCCGAGGGCAACCTCATGGGGGTTCGACCCCCCCTCCCGGCACCAAGCCTGGCCTCCGGAATAATCGCCAGCTTATAGCACGCGGACCAATCGATCGCCGTGCTCAACCGCAACAGATCATGTGCGACCGGCAGCTAGCGGCCGAGCTTGCATTTTCCATCCCCTCTGCTTCATCTTGAGTACATGCCCCAGCACGAGCGAGTTCAAGGTCATGAAGTAAAGAAAGAGCAGATCACCAACAACTGCTTCGGTTGCGGACCCGGCAACGAAGCTGGCTTGCGGTTGGAGTTTGTCCTCGACAAGCAGCGCCAGCGCTTTGTCTGCCACTTCCAACTGGAGGACCGCTTCGTGGGGCCGCCCGGACACGCCCATGGCGGCATCATCGCCACCATCCTCGACGAGGCCATGGGTAAGGTCAACAAGCTGCGTGACGTGATCGCCTTGACCGGCCGCATGGAAGTCGACTACCTCAGGCCAGTCCCGTTGGCCACTCCGCTCATCGCCGAAGGCTGGGAGTTGGAGGTAAGCGGCCGGGAACACTTCCATGCGGCGGAGATTCGCAATGACAAGGGCGAACTGCTGGCCAGCAGCAAGGGAAAGTTCATCGAGATCGATCCTCATCGCATGTTCGCAAAGTATCTGAAGAAGACGCATAGCGACGCGACGTAGGGTGCGGACAATCGGGCGCTTTACACGCCCACGATTCTGCTTCGGCGCTCCATCAGCACCGTGTCCCGCCATATGCCCTTGAGGCAGGCAATCCGCTCGCGCGTTCCCACGGTGCGGAATCCTGCCCGCTGATGCAGCCGGATGCTCGTTGTGTTCTCGGCGAAGATGCCGGCCTGCAACGTCCAGATGCCGTTGCGCTCTGACTCGGTAATCAGCGCCGTGAGCAAGGCCGCGCCGACGCCCCGGCCGCGAGCGCGTTCGGCAATGTAGATGCTGACCTCAGCGACGCCCCGGTAAACCTGCCGCGAGGAAACCCGGCTGAGCGCAGCCCAGCCCAGGACGCCGTCGCCGCTCGACGCAACCAGCCTGCATGTTGGCAGGTGGCGCGTGTCCCATTCTGCCCACTCAGGCACCGACGCTTCGAAGGTGGCTTTGCCGGTGGCGATGCCTTCCCAGTAGATCTGGCGCACCGCGTCCCAGTGGTTTTCCGTCATCGGCAGGATGTCAAAATCCACTGTCCCGAGTTCCATGACTCAAGAATATAGCTTCACACTACCAGGGCCGAATCCCCACCGATGCCGCGGGGTTACGTGCGGCTTCCCCGCAAGGTAAAATAAGGATTCGTTACCGCACGAAGTGAACGCGCTTGCTTGGCCAAACGTTAGGTATCAAATGTCCGCGGCCAGGTACTTCCACGCGCAAGCTCCGACCAGGAGAAGACAATGCTAGAGAACAATGGCGACAACAACAGTTTGCGCTTGAAGACCGGCCTGGCCGAGATGCTCAAGGGCGGCGTCATCATGGACGTGATGAGCGTCGACCAGGCCAACGTGGCTGAGAAGGCCGGCGCCGTCGCGGTCATGGCGCTGGAGCGTGTGCCCGCCATCATTCGCGCCGAAGGCGGCGTCTCGCGCATGGCCAACCCTCGGCTCATCAAGCAGATCATGGCCGCGGTCTCGATTCCGGTGATGGCCAAATGCCGCATCGGCCACTTTGCCGAAGCGCAGATTCTCCAGGAAATCGGCGTGGACTATATTGACGAGTCCGAAGTGCTGACCCCTGCCGACGAAGAGCATCATGTGGACAAGCAGGCCTTCACCACGCCATTTGTCTGCGGAGCGCGCAACCTGGGCGAGGCCCTGCGCCGCATCGCCGAGGGCGCAGCCATGATCCGTACCAAGGGCGAAGCCGGCACGGGTGACGTCATCCACGCCGTGAAGCACATGCGGCAGATCGTCAAAGAGATGAAGCAGCTTACCGTGATGGGCGATCAGGAATTATTCGCCGCCGCCAAAGACCATCAGGCGCCTTACGAGCTGATACGCATGGTGGCCAAAGCAGGGAAGCTGCCGGTGCCGAATTTCTCCGCCGGGGGCATCGCCACGCCAGCAGACGCTTCATTGGTAATGCAGCTCGGTGCGGAGGCAGTCTTCGTGGGCTCCGGCATCTTCATGAAGGGCGGGGCAATCGCTCTCGATCTGCATGTGAAGGCCGAACGCGAAGAGGCCGAGTCGCGCGCGCGTGCCATTGTGATGGCGGCCACGCACTTCGGCGATCCCAAGGTGCTGGCCGAAGTCAGCTCACAGATGACCGGCGCCATGAAAGGCCTGGCCATTGCGGCTATCGAGGAGAAGGACTTGCTTCAGACGCGGGGATGGTAGGAAGGGCGCTTTTCGCCATTCGCTCTTCGCTTTTCGCCAGAGCGGCGAATGGAGGTCGGGTGAGAAATCACGAAGAGCTTGAGGTGTGGCAAAGGGCACACGCTCTCACTATCAAGTTGTATCGGATGACCGAAAGCTTTCCCCGCTCAGAGTTATTTGGTTTGACGTCTCAAACTCGCAGAGCTGCGGGATCAATCGGCGCCAACCTTGCTGAAGGGTGTGGTAGATGGGGTGAGGCTGAACTGGCGCGCTTTCTTCAGATTGCCATGGGCTCCGCAAGTGAGTTACAGAACCACCTTCGACTGGCCAAGGATCTAGGATTCCTGAGCCCACCTGACTATGTGATCGTCCTCAAGGACGTGACCAGCATTCGCCAGATGTTGACTGCATTTCTGCAGACCCTCCGAGGAGTGCGGACCGCCAGGCAAGCTCGCGCCAAAATCTCTGGCGAAAAGCGAATAGCGAACGGCGAAAAGCGTCCATGATCATCGGCGTTCTCGCACTACAAGGCGACTTCGAGGCGCACCGCCGCCGGCTGGAAGAGCTGGGCGCGGAAGTCGTGCTGGTGCGCAATCGCGAAGACTTCGACCGGCTCGATGGCCTCGTAATTCCGGGCGGTGAATCGAGCGCATTCCTCAAGCTGCTGGACGAGCAGACCTTTCAGAAGCTCAACGAATTCGTGCATGAGAAGCCGACCTTGGGCACCTGCGCCGGCGCTATCATGCTGGCGCGGGAAGTTGAGAACCCGCATCAGCCAGGCTTGAATGCCATCGACATCAGCATCCGCCGCAATGCCTACGGCCGTCAGATCGACTCCACGATTGTCGAGGCCGCGAGCGCGCTCGGCAGCGAGCCGCTGGAGATGGTCTTCATCCGCGCGCCGCGTATTGAGAGCGTGGGTGAGGGCGTTGAAGTCCTCGCCAGACGCGGCGACGATCCGGTGCTGGTACGGCAGGGAAGAGTGATGGCAGCGACGTTTCATCCCGAGCTTTCCAGCGACAAGCGGGTGCACCAGGAGTTCCTGAAGCTGGTGAAGAACGGCGCTAAATAGAAAAAATGTTACCAGTAAGATCGCATTACTGGCGGTCATCTCATAAATCGGCCCGGGGTTGTATCAGGCACGACTTTAGTCGTGCCCTGATACAAAACAAGAAGAGTTTGCGAGATGAGGTCCAGTAAGATTGTCCAGGTGAAGAGCTCACGCTCATACAGGCGCCCAGGTTTGCTGATTCGCTACTTCACGCTGTCGGCGCCGGCCTTGGAACACTGAGCGTCCTGTGCGCTGGTCGCGCCGGAGACGCCGATCGCGCCTACAATTTTGCCGCCCATCACCAGCGGAAAGCCGCCTTCCACCGGCACTGCGCCCTCGATCCCCAAGACGCGAAGTCCCTCGCCGCCGGCGGCCAGAGCATCCTGAAACGCCTTGGTCGGACGCTTGAATCGAGCGGCTGATCGCGCCTTATCAATGGAGACGTTGGCGCTAGCCAATTGGGTGTTGTCCATCTTCTCGTAATAGACGAGCGTGCCCGCCGGATCCACGATGGCGACCGCGACCTTCCAGTTATTCCTGGCCGCTTCCGCCAGCGCTGGTGCTGCTGCTTTCTTGGCGTCGTCGACGCTAATGGACAAGCCATAGGGATTCGGCATCTGCGCCCTAACGGCCTGCAAGGCTCCAACTGCGAACATCACAACCGCGAGATACCTCAAGCCCGACTTTGTCGACATGATCCTTCCTTTCAAGCCTGCTCAATCACCCTCAGATAGAATTCGTACGCCTTAGCAACACGCCATCTTGACGTCTGTGTCTTTCACTGGCCCGAAGGCTTCGGGCGGAATCGGCACGCCGTGCAGCGTCTTCCAGCAGCGCCGGGCGGACTCAATCAACACCAGAATTACACCGGTCACGAAGATCACCATCAGCGTGGTGTCCAGATAACCCTGGAAGGCATGGCCCGGTTTCTGCGCCAGCGGCAAGTAGATGTTCTTGATGGAGAGCACTCCGGCAGTGAGCGTGGTTACGCCGACGAAGCACATAGGAATTGCCGTAATCGCGGCATATTTCACTTTGCCCATGTTGACCAGGAAGGTGGTCACAACCGCGAGCGCGATGGTAGCCAGCAGTTGATTGCCGGTACCGAACAGCGGCCAGATGGTGGAGATGGAGCCGGTATAGATCAGATATCCCCAGCTCACGACGACGAGGAGTGAAGTCGTGAGATTACCGGGGAGCCATGAGGTGTTGCTGAAAGGCTTGTGGACCTTGCCCAGCAACTCGTGAAGGACATAGCGCGCCACGCGTGTGCCGGTATCAACCGTGGTCAGGATGAACAGCGCCTCAAACATAATGGCGTAGTGATACCAGTAGCTGGTTAGGGTCTTCATGCCGGGAAGGCCACGGAAGATCTGTGCCATGCCTATGGCCAGCGAGACTGCGCCGCCGGTGCGTCCCGCCAGCTTCTCGCCAACCTCGGCTGAGTACATGGGAAGATTCACGGTGTGCAGCCCTAGCTTGGCAAATACCGCGGGAGCGGAGTTGATAGCGAAGTAGTCGCCGGGATACATGGAGCAGGCGGCAATCAGCGCCAGCACGGCGACGATGCCTTCACACATCATGGCGCCGTATCCGATGAAGCGCGCGTCCGATTCCTTCCACAACATCTTCGGCGTGGTTCCTGAGGAAATCAGGGCGTGAAAGCCGGAAATTGCGCCGCAGGCAATGGTCACGAACAGGAACGGGAACAGCTTGCCTCCGATGATGGGGCCGCCGCCGTGAATGTACTCAGTTACTGCGGGAAATTGAATGTTGGGATGAACGATAAAGACGCCGATGATCAGCAGCGCTATCGTTCCCAGCTTCATGTAGGTGGACAGGTAGTCGCGCGGTTCCAGCAGGAACCACACCGGCAAAACCGAAGCGACAAAGCCATAGATCGCCATCATATAAACGATCGCATGGGGACCGAACGTTAACGCGTGCGCGTAACTGGAATCGGCGAACGGTTTGCCGCCGATAACGGCGCCAAGCAGCAGAATCACTCCCACAATGCTGGGCCCGACAATCCTGATCTGACCGGGCGAGCTCTTGAACATGTAAATGCCCATCAAGATGGCGATCGGGATGGTCATCCCGATGGTGAAAACTCCCCACGGGCTGTTCGCCAAAGCATTGACGACAACGATGCCAAGTCCGGCCAGCGTGACCAGCAGAATGAAGAGCAGCGCGATCATGGTGACCAGGCCGGCGTAAGGGCCGACTTCGGTGCGTGCGACGTCAGCCAGCGAGCGTCCCTTGTGCCGCACCGATGCCACCAGCACGGTGAAGTCGTGAACGCAGCCACAGAGAACTGCGCCAAACAGGATCCAGATAAATCCGGGAGCGAAGCCGAATTGCGCAGCCAGGGTTGGTCCCACCAGCGGGCCCGCGCCAGCAATGGCTGCGAAGTGATGGCCGAACAACACCCACTTCGGAGAAGGCACGTAGTTGTGGCCGTCTTCATAAACGTGCGCAGGAGTGGTGCGGCTGTCGTCCAGGGCAAGAACTTTGGCGGCGATGAACGCGCTGTAATAGCGATAGCCGAGGGCGAAGACGCACAGTGTCCCCAGCATGATCGGAAAGGTATTCATAAAGCCCCCCATCTAAGTTCTGTCGGTTGCGGGCAGGGCGCGCAATTCTTCCAGCCAAACTGGGAACTCAGAAAGAAGAGAAGGAAATGGCTGGAATTCTCACTTTAGCTCCCAACAGCCGCATACTATACCTATTCGAGCGGTCCGGACGCGTTCTTTTTTCCGTTAGCGGAGGAACGCTGAATCTCAGGGCTTGCACGTGTCCGCAATCCGCTTCACGGTTTTCACTTCAAACACTTCCTGCTCAGATGCGGTTGATGCCGCACCCACAAGCGTGCTGTCAGCCATCCTGATGCCCGGCTTGCCGGTGACTTCAATCTGGCGGCCGACCTGGCGGCCAAGCTTATTCGCGGCCCCCACCAGTTGATGAGTAGCTCCGTTCTCCTCAGTGAGCGTGTAAACACCGCGGGAGTTCTGTAGACATCCCTGGAACGTATTAGCGTCCGTCGTCTTGCCCTCTGTTTGGCCTGCACCCTGCGCCTGCAACCCTATCGACGAGGCGAGCAGCACCAGGCAAAGCATATGTCTCTTGCGCACCAAGGTCCTCCTTCACGATGCCTTCCACGGCGTCACGTCATCTTAGGAACGTTATCGCTTCCAGTCAACGAATAAAGGCCCCACTGACGCCTCCCTGCGAGATGTTGCCGAGGGTGCCTGCTGCGTTGTTACCAGAGCGGGATCGCTTGATGGCAAGCGGATAACCTTAAAGTGGTAGAGGCTTTCCAGATTCCGGCTCACACATCTATAAACCTTATTATCAACTACTTACGTTGCCTCACCCCCCGCTTCTACCACTTTCGTCACATACGGCGTGTGTCGTACGTCACAATTGGCTTTGTCAACTCTCCATTAGATTCGCGGCAGGCCATTCACCAGGTGGACTTTACGCGGTTACCGATCTCAGCGCCTAGGCTTTCCCACCTGACAAAGAAATGTGCCAACTCTTAGGAGGCGAAACGATGCGAAACTCCTTCCGGTCAAAGGCAGGGTTCTGGGTTGCCACCGCATGTCTTGTGATGGCCGCAACTGCATTTGCTGCCGATTCGACTAACCCCACAGCAGCGCCAGCTACTACAGCTACGGCCACTGCGGCAACTGCCGCGGCGCCTGCAGCCGCTGGTCCTGGCACTGTCATCAATCCTTCTCTCGTCGATCTGCTGGTGAAGAAGGGAATTCTCACAGGCGCGGAGGCCAGCAGTCTGCGCAATGTATCCGGCTCAGCAGCCATGGAACAGTTGCTTCTTCTGCTGAAGACCAAGGGCGTCGTCAGCGACACGGAAGCAGCGGAGCTGAAAACCGCGAGCCCAGACGCTGACACCATGCATTCGCTGGTCGATATCGAACCAGGCATGGCGACTGCAAGCCTGACTACGGCTTCGGGACAGACCAAGCCCGCGGAGCCAAAGGGTCCCAGCGTGATTCCGGCCATCGCACCGGTACGTGTGCTGCCGCTGAATCCTCCCACCAAAGATGGACTGCTGGGCATTAAGCTCGGCTCGGGCGCCATCCTGTCGCCCTACGGGTTCATCAAGTCGACTGCGGCGTACGACTCGTATCAGCCGTACGGCGATGACTTCATCAAGCCGTTATTCCTGGCTGGGGGCACCAACTCCGGTCCAGGCAGCAACCCGGAATTCCATTTGAAGGCACGTTCCACTCGTTTCGGTTCCAAGTTCGAGTGGCCCGATGTCTCCAAGAACATCACCATCACCGGCCAAATCGAAGCTGACTTCGAGGGCAACTTCAGCGCCGCCGACAACCGCAGCGTCTCCAGCATTCGTAGCAATGCGCTGGCTCTGCGTCTGGCCTACGGCCGCATCGACTGGACCGTGGCGCCGAACTCGGACGTCTTCTTCGAAGCTGGACAAGACTGGACGATCTTCGGCTCCAGCGCAATGATGAACCTGTTCGAGACCACGTTCTACGGCGCGTACTTTGGCAACCTTTACGAGCGCGCGCCTCAGATGCGCGTTGGCCTGGTGCAGAAACTAGGTGGCTCGCGTGACTGGAAATTCTCCCCAGAGTTTGCCATCATGATGCCGTCTGAGGGCGATCTTGCGGGAACCAGAATTACTTGCCCTGCCCCCGAGACAGGAGTGTCGCCGGTTTGCACCGCGGCCAACCTCGGGATCACAACTCAGCTTGGACAAGGCGAACGCCAAGGAGCTGACAACGCTAAACCGGAAGTGGAATCCAGAGCGGTATTGCAATTCCAACTGGACAAAGCTCCCGGCGTCGTTCCCGCCCAGTTCCTGTGGAGCGGCTTCTACGCTGGCCGGCAGATGACGGTGACCGAGGCAGGCGTTCCGGCAGCTTACTTGTCGGCGTTTCCCAACGGCGTCGATCTGAACAGCAACGGTTACGGCAACCAGTTCGCAATCTCGCTTCCGACCCGCTGGGCAACGTTCGTCGCCAGCGCCTATTCGGGAGCTGATCTACGATTCTTCTTTGGTGGCCAGACCTTGTCCTACTACAACCAGGCAGCTGGGCTAGCCGATGCTGCCGACGGTTACTCGGTCGACTACAACCCCGTGGTCTTTGGCAAGAGGGATGGCATAGCTACGGTTGCGCCACAACTTCCGGTGCGTGGTTACGGTGGATTCCTGCAAGCTGGTTTCCCCATCTCGCGCTGGTTTAACGCCGATCCAAAAGGCAGAAATGCCGGATGGCAGGCTTACTTCGCATACGGCATAGACGCGGTCAACGCCCAGGACTTCTATCATGACAAGTCCATCGGCGCGGACGGCGGCGGCCCCATCAAGAGCACGGTGAAAGCTGTTACCGTCTTCTACAAGATGAACCCCTGGGTACAGTTTGGCTTTGAAGAAAGCGCTTACTCCAGCTACGCGGTGCCGGCAATCAGCGGTGGCGATATCGGTGTCTGCAATGTCACCAAGGTCGGCAATCAGCCAGTCTGCAATGCAACCGACTGGCGCACGGAGTTTGGCCCGGTATTCACCTTCTAACAACCACAGAACCACTTGACCAACTTGGGCGGCCCGTTTCAGCGAGCCGCCCTTTTCTTGCGTTGAATTTGTGTATCTATTCGGGCAGGACTTCGCCCCTGGTTTCTACTGCGAAGGGAATGGCCAGCAGTCCGATTCCAAAGGCAACCGCGGTGAACGCAACCGGCTTGCCTAGTGTCCCCATGTGGTTGACGAGTCCGCCTATCGCGAAGTTGACTCCGGCGGCCAGAAAGCGTCCGAACGAAGTAGTAAACGCAAACGCGGTCGCGCGCACACTAGTCCCATACTGCTCCGGCAGCCAGAGACTGAACACGGCGAAGTTGCCACCGAAGAAACCGAGGAAGAACAGCGCTGCGATAAACGGATGAAGTCCTTGCGGCAGGTAGAATGCCCAGCCAAAGCTGAGCACGATGCAGATCGCCATTCCCAGAAAATAAAAGGCGAGAGTTCGCTTGCGGCCAAAGCGTTCGGCCAGCACCGGAACCGCCAGGCATCCCAGAATCGTGCCCAGCGACAACAAGCCCATGCCGAGCGAGGCGGTGCGCACAGCCTGCGGCTGCACCATCCCGGCACGCTTCGCCAGGTTGATGATTGCTGTGGGTGCGTAAACCGCAGCTGCCCACAATCCGCAGATGGCCGCAGTCAGCAGGACGGTGTTAACCAGCGTGCGTCGCATGTAAACAGGACTGAAGATCCGGCTGAGGGAAGAAAGTCCGCCGGCGGCTTTGGCTTTCGCCTTTTGCTTCCAGACTTCGGGCTCGTTTACGTTAAACAAAACCATGAAGGCCACGACGACAGGCGTCATGCCGCACCAGAACATGGCGCGCCAGCCAAAGTGCGCTCCCACGGTGTAGTTCAGCGCCGAAGCCAGAAAGAAGCCTGCATAATATCCGGTTTGCAAATATCCCGCGCCCATTTTGCGACGGTCTTCCGGCCACGCTTCGGCGACGTAGGTGCCTGCCAATGCCCACTCGCCGCCAATCCCAATGCCAGCCAACAGCCGGAACAGTCCCAATTGCCATACCGTTTGCGATAGTGCGGCTGCGCCAGTGAAAATCGCGTACACGAAGATGGTTGCGGCCAGCACTCGGGTGCGGCCAAACTTGTCGGCAATCGGTCCCCAAATCAGCGACAGTCCCCATCCCACCAGGAAGAGCGCAAACAAGATCGATCCGGTGTAGCCGACTGTCGCGGGAGTGGCTTTTATTCCCGACTTCGGAAGCAGCTCGGTAAGCGCTGGGCTGAGGACCAGCGCATAGATCACCGAATCCATGCCGTCCAGCGTCCAGCCCGTCCAGGCGCCCCAGAAGCCGGTAATCTGCTGGCGTGAGAGTTTGGTGTGAGTTGGCGCCGGAAGCGTGGCTGCGGTTTTTGCCATGATGTCCTCCTCTGAAGGTGGGCAAGGAAAAAAGACATCCAAGCTGTGTTTCGCGGGCTACAAAACAATTCAATGACCGAATCGTTAGCGCTCACGTTACGATTCCAGCTTTATGGGCGCGCGCAGAAGGATACCACGGCACGATAGAAGTGCAAGAGAAAGCCATGGAAAAAGAAAGCGCCCCATCCGCCGATGGAGCGCAACAAAGTAGCAGTCGCGGCGCTTTAGTTCGCTTCGTTGATCTGGAGGTTCGGGTTAGACGCGGCGGCCGAATTTGCCGCGGCGCTGGGCGCGGTGTCGTTTGAGCTGAACGTGGCATTGGCTGCATGTTTTGCCGCAGTCTTCTGCGGTTGCGGCTGGTAATAGTCGTTGCACTGGTACTCCGGATATGAGCTGCAACGTTGCGCGTAGTCCACCGCCTTGTCATAGGCTTGAATCTGACAGGCCCTCAGGGCAGCCAGATTCGACCAGCACGCATCGTCATGCGGGTTCGGCAGACTGGTCTGGGCCGACAAAGTCGCAACGGATACTAACAACAGAGCACCAATCGAAATCAGTTTCAGGGTTTTCATAATCGTCGTCCTCCTTGCAGTACATAGGATTCGCCGACCGGCGATTCGCACGGACAACTTGTCCTCGTTTTATGCCAACTTTCGGGGAGCGTTTTTATTCCCACTGAGTCATCCCCACGGACACGTATTTTCATGTAGCTTTGCGCGCCCTCCCGGCATCTCTTTTGCATGGGCGTAACACTTTCTAACGGTCTGCCGCTGCGTCCCCAATTGAAGGAATGGCCAACCCGCCGCGTGGCATTACTAGCGCTCTCCAGTGGGCACTTGATGAGCCTGGCTGGCCCGTTTGACGTGTTTACCCGTGCCTCGGTGGTTTTGAGCCGGTCTGGAAAACGGCGCGCACCTGCCTACGAAGTGCAGTTGCTGACGCAGGACGAGACTCCGCTTTCCACCGGGCCTGGTTTGTCGCTGGCGGGCGGCGTGCGCTGGGCCGAAGCTGGTCTTCCGATCGATACGTTATTGGTGTTGGCCAGCGCCGACAGCGCTCAATCGCGTATCGATCCGGCGTTGCTTGACTGGCTGCGCGCCCGCGTGAACGATGTTCGCCGCATTGGCTCGGTATGTGCCGGCGCCTTTGTTCTGGCTGCGGCCGGGATCCTCGATGGACGCCAGGCAACCACCCATTGGGAATTGGCTGGTCAGTTGGCTCAGCGTTACCCTCGGATTTCTGTGGATGGCGATCGCATCTTTACTCACGATGGAAACATCTGGACCAGCGCGGGAGTTTCCGCCGGGATCGATCTTGCTCTGGCGATGGTTGAGGAAGACCACGGCCACGCGCTGGCTTCGGAGATTGCGCGGCGCATGGTCCTGTTTATGCGGCGAGGCGCAGGCCAGAACCAGTTCAGCTCACAGCTTGCGGCGCAGGCTGCGGACCATCAACCCATCCGCGAACTCATCGCGTGGATTTCAGAACATCTGGACGCCGATCTCTCGGTGCCCGCTCTGGCGCGCCGGGTCGGGATGAGTGACCGCAATTTCAGTCGAGTTTTCACGCAACAGGTGAGCCGCACTCCCGCGCGCTTCGTCGCCCAGCTGCGGACCGAAGCCGCAAAGGCCAAGCTGGCTGCGACCCCAGCGAAATTGGAGGCGATCGCGGAGAGCGCGGGATTCGGCGACGGCGAAACTTTGCGTCGCCACCTGCGAACTGACGGGGAGAGATTACGTTCACCTTACCCGGCACGCGCGAGCGTTGGGACTTAGCGATCGCTGGGAACGATTCCACTCAGCCTGACGGCACGGCTGAAGCCGTGCCCTTTCAAAGCCCGGTTCGCCGACATCGGGTGCTGACAGTTTCGAATAAGAGCGCGCCGTGGGCCTTGGCGTCAGGCGCGACCGGCGGCGGCCAATGCTTCGACTGTGGAGGCTAGTTCCTGCGTGACGGGAACCGCAATTCCGTAGCGTTTCCCGTCTCGAAGAACAGGACCGGCAATGCCATCGAGTTCCAGCGGCAGCCCGGCGGCCAGATGTTTCGCCATGGAACTGCGCATGGTTGGCGGCAATGGGGCAAAGGCGGCTTGTTGCTTTGCCCTGTCCACGTCTGCCCCTGATGCCTTAGCAACAGCGCAGGCTTCGGCAACGGCAGACTCCAGCTTGGCTTTCCATACCGGGTCGGCTTCGATCTCACCCAGGTTCTTACCGGAAGCGGAAGTCACCAAAGCGAACGGCTCCAGAAAACACAGCTTGCCCCAAAGCAGTCTTAGCTCGTCCGCAAAAAAATTGCAGGTGAATCCCAACTCGCTCAAGCCATGGACGATTCCTCCCAACACGGGCTCGCCGCTGGCTGCGATGTTCAAGAGGACCGGTGATCGCCGCACAAAGCGACCTGGCCCTAGTAGCTCGGCCTCTACCGCAATGGTTGCGGGAACGACGCGATCGCTGCCGAAGCGCGCTCGCAGAACCGCGATGTGGTCCACTCCATTGAGCAGAGGCACGATCATCTTAGGGGTCGCTGCCACAGCAGCCAGCGCCGCGTCCAACTGAAAAGTCTTAGTCGTTATCCAGAGCACATCAACGGACTTGGTTAGTTTGTCCACAACTTTAGCTTTGGCCTTGAGCGTACCTGAAGGCTGTTCCAGCGTCAGGGTTTCGGGGTACGACGACAGCTTCTCCGGGCGAACGATCAATGTGACGTCTTCGCCGAGCGAAGCCAAAGCGGTGCCGATGAGTCCGCCAATTGCTCCTGCTCCCAGGATTGCATGATTCATTCCGGGTCCCTTCACAAAAAGTATTATCTGAATTTGATACCGAAACGGCTGAAACGACGCAGCAATGGCTCTAAGCGACGGGCTATTCGGCGCCGGTATCCTGAAACAGCGTCGCTATTGCAGGCTTCATCGTCTTCCCCATCGCGTTGCGGGGCAGCGCTTCCATGACAAGTAGCCGTGATGGTAGTTTATGTGGCGCAAGCAATTCCTTTGCCCATATGCGAAGCGATTGCAGATCCAGAGCGCTGCCAGCCTTCAAGACGACCGCCGCGGCGACGCGTTCGCCCCACTCCGGATCGGGTACGCCGACCACGGCACACTCCGCAACCGCAGGATGCTCGCGCAAAGTCTCTTCAATCTCCAGCGCCGAGACCTTATGGCCGCCGGTCTTCAGGATGTCGATGTTTGTCCGGCCGAGAATGCGATAAACACCATTCTCGACGACCGCAGTATCGCCAGTACGAAACCAGCCCTCGCGGAAGGCATCGCGGGTGGCGTCAGGCTTGCCCCAGTATTGGGCGAAGACGCTGGGACCACGGACCTCGATCTCGCCCGGCATTGCAGGCGCGACCGGCTCGCCGCTCTCGCCGGCAAGTTGGACCTCAACGCCGGGCAACGGCTTTCCGACGCTGCCCGGCATACGCTCGCCACGCAGTGGGTTCGACAAAGCCATCCCAATCTCGGTCATGCCATAACGCTCCAGCAGGGTGTGGCCGCTGATTTCCCTCCAGCGGTCCAGCGTGCTCACCGGTAGCGCTGCCGACCCAGACACCATTAAGCGCAGCTTGGCGCAGGACTGGCTGAGAGCCGTGCGGCGCTCCGGCGAAGCATTCTCCCAGGCCGCGATCAGCCTGACGTAGATGGTTGGCACTGCCATCAATAGTGTCAGATCGCCGGAGGCGATACGGTTCCACACCGCATCTGCGTCGAAGCGCGGCATCATCTCGCAGGCTGCGCCCGACCACAACGCACAGGAAACAACATTGATGATCCCATGGACGTGATGCAGCGGCAAAAACAACACGATGCGATCGTCCGCTGACCACTCCCACGCCTCAACCAGGCACGTGATTTGCACGGTAATGTTGGCGTGGGTTGTAACTACGCCCTTGGGACGATTCGTGGTGCCGCTGGTGTAGAGAATCATTGCGGGCCGCGCGCTGGCGATTTCCGGCAATGCCGTTGGTTCGCAGGCTAGAGCCTGATCGCACGACTGCGCGCGGATGCCTCGTGCGGCCGCGATCGGCGGCAGCACGCTTTCTGCCTGAGCGTCGAACAGCAATGTCGATGCCTGGGTGTCGTCGATGAAGTATTCCAGCTCAGACCGTGGAGAGTTGAGCGGCAACGGTACGGCAATGCCACCGGCGCGCCAGATGCCCCACTGCACCGCAACCCACGGGAATCCCGGCGTCACTAGAAAGGCCACGCGTTCTTCACGCAGGTCGTCGCGGCCGGCGAGCAATGCCGTCGCCACGCGCGAGGATGCATCGAGCAAATCGTTATAGGTAAAGGAGTCGCGGGAATCGACGACAGCAGTGCGTTCGCCATGCCGCTCGGCACGGGCAATTAGCGGAAGGTGGCTGGTGCGGCTGATCACACGCAGACTCTACGTCGTACGGGATGTGTTGTCCACTGGTGGCGGCCAGTCCTATTTCATGGGCGGAATATACGGAATGTAGTGGGCAAACAGCCAGCACAGAAAGAACACAACCGGGACATGCACAATCAATTGCAGCATGCCATATCCCACAATGTCCCTGGCCTTCAATCGCAGTATGCCCAGCAGCGGCAGCATCCAGAAAGGGTTGATCAGATTGGGCAGCGCTTCCGAGGCATTGTAGATCTGCACCACCCAGCCCAGATGCACCTGATGCAGATTCGCAGCCTGCAAGACATAGGGCGCTTCGATGACCCACTTGCTGCCGCCGGAGGGGATGAAGACGCCGAGCACCGCGGAATAGATCGCCACCAGCAGGGGATAGGTGTTGTGGGTGCTGACTGAGGCAAAGAGTTTCGCCAGCGAGTCTGCGATGCCTGTCCCCACAATCATTCCAAAGATCACCGCGTAGAACGGGAACTGGATCAGCACCCCGCCGGTGGCGGGAATGCACTCCGCAACTGAGCGCATAAAACGCTTCGGGCGCCAGTGCAACAGGAGCCCGACGGTGATGAACATCAGGTTATAGGTGTTCAGGTCGAGCGCCGCCAGCGCGCCTTGCGGCGACGTGCGGAATACATCGACGAGATACCACAACAGTAGCGCGGCCACCAGGATGGTCAGCAGCGGGCTGTACTCCAACCACTCGCCGGGCTTGCTCTTGGGCTCCAGCGCAGAGCTAATGGGCCGATATTCGATGCCGTAGGATTCGGCGGTCCGGGCGTTCTCCGCTGAGGGAGTGGATACGTAGCAAATCAGCACCGACAGGGTAATCAGGATTGCCGTGGTCGCAACGCTTTGCCACAGGAACAGGGTTTGAGTGAGCGGGATCAGACCGCTGATGCTGAACAACGAAGCGGGAATGGAAGACTTGGTCGCCATCAGCATAGCGGCGGAAGACGACAAGCCCATTGCCCACACCGCTCCCAGTCCGAGATAGGCGGCAGCGCCGGCGGCACGGTAATCCATTCCTTTGACGCGATGGGCCAGCTCGCGAACAAACAGTCCGCTGAAGATCAGGCTCAGGCCCCAGGAGATCAGCGAGGTCAGCATCGAGAACAATGCCACCATCGCAACCGCTCCCTTGGGCGTCTTGGGAATTCCGGCCAGGGCGCGGATGAGGCGATAGACAGCGGGCGTGGAGGCCACAACATATCCGCCGATGATGATCATCACCATCTGCATGGTGAAGGGAACGAGGGCCCAGAAATTCTTCCCGCCCTGGATGGCGAGTTTGCCGGGGCTTTGATGCAGCAATAAGCCGACAGCAAAGACCACCACGATGCCCAGCAAGGCGAAGATCAACGGATCCGGAAACCACTTCTCGCTCCAGTTCGCCAGGCTCAGACCGACGCGGACGACAGAACCTTCCTGAACAGCCGCTTGCTTTTCTCGAGGCGCCTGCATACTCGATCCTTTCGTCGAGGCGGGGACACTGTGACGCTACTCGACATCACCGCCGCGGAAAAAGCTGAACTTCAAGTTGTGTCCGACATTGTAGGCGCGAGCTTGGCTCAGGGGAAGTAATTGTTTCGCCTGACAACGGCATGGCCAGGCGGCGTAGCGGTGCAGGAGTTTCGTGAAGAAGCGGAGCGGTGATAACAGCCGGTGCTCTGCTACACTCTGATGTTTGCACAGCTCCGCCCATCCGCCGATTGAATCCCCGACAACGACGCCGTCACACCGGGACTTTCTCGCGTACCCGATAGCCATTGCGTTTGGTGTGTTTTCGGGATGGGTCAATCAAAAGGTAGACGACGCGTTGCTTACCACGCTCTGCGTCCTGGGTTTCAGTATGCTGCTGGGCGTATGGAAGAAGCAGAAGCCATGGAGATGGCTGGTACTGGTGTGGATCGGCGTCCCGGCGGTGTTGGCCTATTATCAGTTCGTGATCGGCTGGCCGCACACCCGGGGACAGGTGTACGCAGTCTTTCTTCAGATACTGGCGGCGAGCGCGGGCGCGCATGGCGGGCATTTTATGCGCGAGATGATTGATAACGTGTTTCTGAAGCAGGAGTGACGAAGCTGCACCTCGCGGGTCAAGTCGGTTGGGCTGGGCTTTTGGCCATTAGCTTTTAGCTCTTAGCAATCTGACCGGGGCACGGAGGCGTAGAGCCTGCTAAGAGCTAAAGGCTAACAGCTAAAGGCTAAGAGCTAAGGTAGTGCTTGATCTCCATTCGCGACACTTCCGCCGGTGCGACGTTTCAGGTGAGGGTGCAGCCGCGTGCTAAGAAAAATGCGATCACCGGCGAAGTGGGCGAGGCGCTGAAGCTGGCGCTTACCGCGCCTCCAATCGAGGGCCGGGCGAACGAGGCTTGCATCGCGTTTCTTGCCGAGCTTTTGAATGTACCGCGCTCGTCGGTTACGATAGCCGCCGGGCAAAGCAGTCGCAACAAAGTGATTCGCGTAGCCGGCCTGTCGGCTGCGCAGGTCGAAGAGAGGCTGTCGAAGTAATCAGTTGTCTGGCATTCAGCAGTTAACTATCAGCCGGCGGCTGTTGGCGCAGGTTGCCTGCTGCGAGCATTGAAAACCGGCAACCGATCTCAACAGCGCTTTGCATCAGGGCGCGTCTTCAGACGTGCCGCAGCCGGGCCCGAAATGAATTGGGCTTCAGCCCCGCGGGAATTTCTTGCAGGGGCTAAAGCCCGTTTCTTAAGCATGCCCTTTCGGCACGGCTGAAGCCGTGCCCTGATACGAAGCGAAATAGTTCGTTGTTGAATTTGGTTTAGCGTCAACTATTGCTCCGCTGGCGCGGTGCATTTATCGACGACTGGGAACTGGCCACTGGCCACTGACAACTGATATGACCCTTGCGCAGCGATGGCGCGACATCCGCACCGGCTTTGAGCGGCCCTTCTGGGTCGCCAACATCACCGAGCTGTTCGAGCGGCTCTCCTACTACGCGGCACTCGCCTCGCTGGCGCGATACCTGCACGAGACGCTGCATTTTCCCACCGAACAGACGGGCGCGCTGGCGGGATTCTTCGGCGGGCTGGTGTGGTTCCTGCCGGTGTTCGGAGGTACGCTGGCCGACCGCATGGGTTTCCGTCGCGCTCTGGCGCTGGCGTACGCGATTCTGAGCTGCGCTTACTTCCTGCTGGGATCGCTTGGATCCGCGTGGCTTGCGCCGGTGCGCGACAACGTGCCGCTGGTGGTGCTGGTGACCGTGGTGCTGGCGCTGCCGGCGCTGGGAGTGGCGCTGGTGAAGCCGAGCGTGGTGGGAACCACGGCGCGCGCCTCGAAGGAAAACGTTCGCTCCATTGGCTATTCGATTTACTACACGCTGGTGAACATCGGCGGCTTCTTCGGACCGGTGGTCGCGTCCTATGTACATAAGCACTTGAGCGTGGAGAACGTTTTTCGCGTGGCCGCCCTCAGCGTCTTCCTGATGTTTCTGGCGGTGCTGCTGTTCTTCCGCGAGCCCCGCCGTCACGACGAAGTGGAGACGGCGAGCCTGGCCCAAGCCGGGCGAAACTTCTGGACCGTCCTCACCAACCCGCGCTTCATGCTGTTCCTGGTGATCTTCACCGGCTACTGGATCGTCTACTGGCAGCTGTTCCTCACGCTGCCGCTGTACATTCACGCCTACGTCAATCCTCATGCCGATACTGAACTGCTGCTGGCGACCGGCCCTCTGGTAGTCATCACACTCACGGTGGCGATAAATCTTTTGACGCAAAGGCTGCACGCCTTCAACGCAATCATCATTGGGACGCTGATTACGTCGCTGGCGTGGATCATCCTGATCCTGAGGCCGACGGTGACTGGCGTGGTTATAACGCTGGTTGCGGTCGCGCTCGGCGAGATCACGCAATCGCCGCGCTACTACGAATACATCTCGCGGCTGGCGCCGTCGGGACAGCAGGGAACTTACATGGGCTTCGCATTTCTGCCGCTGGGGATTGGATCGCTGATCGGCGGGCCGTTTGGCGGCTGGCTCATGCACTATTTTGGCGAGGAGAAGCATGAGCCGCAGATGATGTGGATAGTGATCATCGCAGTGGGAGTGATCACGGCGGTGTTGCTTTGGATTTATGACAGGACGCTAAGGCCGAAAGAAGCAACTAGCAATTAGCTCCGAGCCGCGAGCCAGTTCCCGTTAGGGAAGGGCGAGTGCGTTTCTGGTCTATGCCCTCACGCAGGTTGCAGCGTGGCGATCTGCGCCTTCAGTTTCCGCGACAGTCCTTCGCAAGCCTTTACCACTTCGGGATAATCTTGGAAGTTCTGGAACATCTCTGGCTTTACCTCGGTGAAGGCCGCGAACTCTTCTGGGGTCATCCACTGGGCGGGGCCGCCATACTTGCAGGTGGTACCGTAGCCGCAGATAAAACAGGGCGGAGTGCCGCTGTTAAAGCAAACTGCGTCCACCGGCCGATAACAGAAATAGTTCTCCAGGCGATATTTGACCTCGGCCGCAGCAGGCTCGGCCTCGTTGCCGCCCACCGACACCGCGGCGGCCAGCTTGCCCTCAGTAACTGGGTGGATGTGACGCAACGGGAACAGCCTCTCCAGAAAGGTGTGGGTGAAAGCGTTGGCGTGGCCAAAGTACACCGGAAAGCCGACGATCAGCGCGTCGGCAGCCACGATCTTGTCGTACAGCGGGGCCATGTCGTCGCGCTGAACGCAACGATTGTCGTGGGCACACTTCACGCAGCCGGTGCAAGGATTAATCTTCAGGGCCGAGAGGCGGATCATCTCGTAGGCTTCGCCGGTGTCGAGTGCGATTTTTTCCAGCATGCGCTGTACATTTCCATTCGGCTTGGGACTTCCATTGATCAGCAAGATCATGACCTTGTCCTTTGCGGCACCGGGGCGCGATGTAGTGACCAGCTTCGATGGTTTTGGCATCGATAAAGCGAGCAGACGGCAAACCACCTCGCCCGTACCTTGGCCTGCGGAACACCCGAATGAGGGCCTGGTTCGCGCAAAGTCAGCCTTTTTGATATTGCCCGACCGATGAACACAACCGCTGTGCCTTGCATCACATTGCATTGTTCAAGGCGCGGGAATCGACTGCCCAGGTCGGCGGTCGACTCCGGCAACGATCCTTTAGGTTGAAGCGCTCGGGTTGCTGTTTGTGAAATGCGGGCTAGGAATTGTCGCTGGCTTCGCCCGGCGAAATTAATTGCCCACCGGTGATGACCTGGCCGGGCGGAGTCTGGCGGCGAACGGGAACGGGGACCGGCGGGCGCGACTTGGCATAGGCGCGGTAGGCGAAGATCACGGCCAGCAGTGGAGCGGCCAGCACCCATCCCCAAAATCCGAAGACCAGGCTTAGCAGGATGGGCACAATGAGCGATGCCCAGATGGGCACGCGCGCGGTGCGGCGCATGATGATCGGCTGTAATACCAGTCCGTCGACGATGATGACTACGCCGTACAGGATGAGCACATACAGAAATCCTTCGAAACCGTCCGTGAACAAGGCTGTGAGGGCAGGCCCGAAGAACGCTATTACCGGGCCGAAGTGCGGAATGAATTGCAGACCGGCCGCAACCACCGCCCAGAACAATGCGAACGGCACATGCAGATACCACAGCCCCGCCCACCACAGCGCGCCCACGGCAAGCGAGTCGTAACACTGCGCCACGAACCAGCGGCGCAGCGCGTCTCCCGTGATGCTGATGTGACGTGCGAATGCCATTAATTTGTTGGATGCCTGCCCGTCGAGGCGGGCGCAAAACCCATGCTACACTCGAATCAGCAATCAGCACTTAGCATTCAGCAAGCAGAGTTCGACGCGCACGAACCACCAGCTTTGCTGCGAGCTGACGGCTGAGAGCTGACGGCTGCCTTTATGAAATTCGGCGTCATCATCTTTCCCGGATCCAATTGCGATCACGATGCCTATTGGGTGATCTCGCAAGTTGCGAAACAGCCGGTGACGTTTCTGTGGCATGACTCAGCGGATCTTCAGGGCTGCGACGCGATCGTTGTTCCCGGCGGCTTTGCCTACGGCGACTATCTTCGTACCGGCGCGATCGCCAAGTTTTCGCCGGTGATGGAGTCGGTGCGCAAGTTCGCGGCTGAGGGCGGGCTGGTGCTCGGCATCTGCAACGGCTTTCAGATCCTGTGCGAAGCCGGACTGCTTCCGGGAGCGCTGATGCGCAATGCGAGACTAAAGTATGTCTGCAAGCCGGTGCATGTGCGCGTGGAGAGCACCAACACACCGTATACGCAGCAGCTCACGAAGGGCGAAGTGCTGGAGATTCCCATCGGCCACATGGAAGGCAACTACTTCTGCGACGAGCGCACTTTGGCCGAGCTGAAAGATCAGGATCGCATCATCTTTCGCTACACCACGCCGGCAGGCGAGGTCACGCCCGACGCCAATCCCAATGGATCGCTGGAGAACATCGCCGGCATCTGTAGCGAGGGCCGCAATGTGCTGGGCATGATGCCGCATCCGGAGCGCGCCAGCGAGCCGGAGCTGGGTATGACCGATGGTGCGAAGGTGTTTCGGTCGTTGGTGGAAGCGGCAGTTAGCCGTTAGCGTTTGGCACTTGGCTTCGGAACTGGCAGCGTTCACGGTCTCGCGAAAAGCAGATCCCTCGCGGGCTGAAGCCCACTCGTGATGACAATATGAGTGTTGTTGCGCTTCCGCGGGCCCGAAGGGCCGCAGTACCCAATCGTCACGGCTTAGCCTGCGTCCGCAAAACCCTTGCATCAAACCCACTACAGATTCTTCTTGGTCCACTGATCGATGCGATCGAGCGCTTCCTGCAAATTCTGAATCGAATTCGCGGTGCTGAAGCGCATATAGCCTTCGCCGAACGAACCGAACGCCGTTCCCGACAATCCCGCGACACCGACGTCATCCAACAGCGCGTCGGCCAGCTTCTTCGACGGCCAGCCCGTCTGCTTGATGTTCGGAAAAGTGTAGAACGCACCCTTGGGCAGCCGGCAGGAAAATCCCTTGATCTGGTTCAGGCCCTTCACGAACACATCGCGGCGCCGCTGAAATTCCTGGCGCATTTTCTCCGGCTCACTCTGGTCGCCGCGCACCGCTTCAATGCCGGCCATCTGGGTGAAGGTTGCGGTGCAGGATGTGGAGTTGGTGGCCAGGCGCGCGAACTGGTTTGCGAGATCGGGCCGCATCACGCCGTATCCCAGGCGCCAGCCGGTCATGGAATACGTCTTTGAGAAGCCGGTGAGAATAATGGTGCGGTCCTTGAAGCCGTCCACCGAGGCGATGCTGTAGGGTTCGCCTTCGAAGAGCAGCCGGCTGTAAATCTCGTCGCTCAGCACCATGATGTCGCGATCGCCAATGGCGGCCGCAATGTCCTGAACATCCTGCATGGTGATGATGCCGCCCGTCGGATTCTGCGGCGAATTCAGAATGATCAGCTTGGTCCGATCGGTGATGAGACTTGCCAGTTCGTTCACATCGAGGCGGAAGTCGCGCTCCTCGCGCAACGGAATCGGCACGCCTTTCGCGCCCACGAAGTTAATCATCGACTCGTAAATGGGGAAGCCGGGGTTGGGATAGATGACCTCGTCGCCCTCGTCTATCAGAGCGAGAATGGTAAAGAAGATGATCGGCTTGCCGCCGGGGACGATGACGACTTCGTCGGGACTCACCTTGATGGCGCGCGAGCTGGAGACCTCGGCCGCGATGGCCTCGCGCAACTCCGGCAGGCCGGCTGCGGGGCCGTAATGGGTGTAGCCCTTGCGCAAGGCGTCAACTCCGGCGTCGACCACGTTGGCGGGGGTGTCCATGTCGGGCTCGCCGATTTCGAGGTGAATAATGTTTTTTCCTTGCCGCTCGAGGGCGCGGGCGCGAACCAGCACCTCGAAGGCGGTTTCCGTTCCCAGCCGCAACATGCGCTTGGCCAGGTGCAATTCGGTCTGAGTGGTAGTCATAGGCAAAGTCACGATTATACGACGAGAAGACGGTGCCGCTCCTGCGGTATTGCTGTCGTAGCCGGTAGTCGCGAAAATGCTAAGGCTTCGACGAGTATTCGTAAATGCTGGTTTCTCCCACCATTCGCACCAGCGTGTAGCCGTAGGTGCGTACCACGCCGACCGCGGCCGAGTACCTAGGGCCACCGCTCGCAGGCCCCTGGTTGCCAATTACCACCAGCCGCGGACCGTGGGAAGCAAACTCGTCGACAAGTTCGGCTGAGTCGGGGATATGGTATTTCTCGCGCTTTTCGCGACTTAACTTTCGGGCGACCACCAGCCCAAAGTCGCTTTCGAGCCCGGGATAGGGATCTGCTTGAGAAGTAAGAATGTATCCCGGCCAGAAGCTGGCCACCTTTTCGCCGGGCGCAGCCAGTTGATCGATTGCCTTGGAAACGGCGGTCACCTGCTGCAAGGTCCAGTTGGGCGCGTCTATGGAATCCTCAATGCCGGGAACGTTGTCGCCGGTGAAAAGGTAGTGTCGAAAGGTTGGTATTCCAAATCCGACGAAGCCGATCAGCAACACAACACATACTGTCCCAGCGATGCGCGCCTCCCGCTGGGATTGCAAGCTGGCGAGAAAGTCGCTGACCGAGCAGACAGCGGCCACAATCAGGAACGGCACGAGCATGCAGAAGTACTGCATGGACGCAGGGGTGGGAAGGCTGCTGATTACTCCCAGGGCGAGAGCGATCCAAAACGCCAGCAGCGACGCATCTCTTGTCATGCGCCGCAAAAGAATGAAGCCGACGCAAGTCAGAATCAGCACGCTGAATTGAAATCCGGTAAAGCGTCCGCCGAAGGTTGCCAGCAGCACCATCAGCTTGTCTTGCCAAAGGCCGATCAGGCCGGCTTTGGAACGCATCGCGTGGTATCCCAGGTTGTTAAACAGGAATGCGTCGGGAGATGCGAAGAAGAGGATGAGTGATGGAATGATGCCGATGATGAAGCCGCCTGCGAACCAACAAAGACGAACGAGCCAGCGCATCCGGCTCTGGCGGCAGATCCACCAGAGGAATACGGGCGCCACCGCCACAACGTAGGAGCGAGTGTCGACGCTCAGTCCAAACAAAACGCCGGCGGTCGCAATCCACCATCCCGAGGGCGACTGGCGGACGAAAATAATGTATGCCAGAAACAGAAACAAGGCTGCCAAGGGAAACGTCTTTACGATCGGATACCACGCAAAGACGAAGCTGCTGGATGCGAACAGGAGCACCGCAGCCAGTCCGGCAAGCCATTTGCCGGTTTCGCGGCAGACGTGCTGGTAGATCAGTCCGCCGAGAACGGCTGTTTGAAGTGCGGCAAACACACGCGCCGCAAACCACGAAACTCCCGTGACCCGGAACCACGCGGCGTAGGCATAAGGCAGCAGCGGAGCTTGCGTATAAAAGAAATCCAAATAGGGGGCCCTGTGCTGCATCACCAGTCGCGATGCCAGCAGGTAAAAACCTTCGTCGCCATCGATAAAACGGTGCTGGGAGACGAACAGGAAATAGCCGGCCTGAAGAAGAATGACAGGGATGAACAGCAGCTTGCAGGTGCGAGTCATCTGTGGCCGTACCGCCGGTTTATCCGGCATATTCGATCGCGAAGTCGATCTTAACGGTTTTTTCCAGCATGGCCGAGACCGAACAATACTTCTCCTTTGAGAGCCGCACGGCGTGCTCCATCGCCTCATGAGTCACGTTGCCGCCGACGCGATAGGTCACCAGGATGGAAGTATAGACTTGGGGGAAGTCGGTAGTGCGTTGGCCCGTGGCGTGGACTTCCAGGCTGGTGAAGGGCTCGCGCTTCTTACGCAGGATTCCGACGACGTCGCTGCCAGTGCAGGAGCAGAGGGCGATCAGCACCAGTTCCATGGGACTGTTCGCCGACTTTTCGGCGCCGGCATCGACCACGATGGCATGCTTGCTGCTGGCCTCGCCGAGGAAGCGTTCTTTGTCGGTCCAGAGTGCGCGTGCTTCAATCACGGTCGCTCCTAGCTATTTCGGCGGGGTCGAACTCGGCGGGGTTGAACTCCCGCTTCCGCTGTCGCCGTCGTGCTTGTCGTAAATGGAATATTGTCCTTGTGGCCGCTTCAGCCGAATCGTAATCTCCTGTACCGCCTGATTCACGTTGTAATCGCTGCCGAACGTCTGGAAACCGTTTGCGATTACCTGCACGCGCCATGCGCCATAAGGAATTCCGTCAAAGTGCGTCTTGCCGTCGTTGTCGCTCTTCAGTTCAAATCCGCTTTTCGCCTGCTTCCCGTGCTGTCCCACCGGATGCAGCACAACCGCAGCATTGCGGATTGGCTTTCCGGTATCGTCTTTCAGCACCACGAAACTCAGGGCCGATTGCGGACCGTCATCCTTCCCGCCGGCCATCAGGGTTGCGGAAATCAGGGGCGCAGCGAGAAGTATCAAGAGCAGGCGTGACGTCTTCATGTTCGACATTCTAGATCAGTTTTGATTGCTTATGTTCCGGGTACCGGGATGTGCCGGGACGCACGCAATTGCTGCTGACGGCGACGGGCATTATGATGATGCTATGAACCTCGGCCTGCAAGAGATGGTCTTCATTCTTGTGCTCGCCCTGGTGCTGGTGGGGCCACGCAAGCTGCCGGAGTTGGCCCGGCAATTGGGCAAGTACCTCGCCGAATTTAAGCGCGCCAGCAATGAGTTCAGAAGCCAGCTGGAGAGCGAAATGCTGAACATGGAACTGGAGGAGCGCGCCAAGAAGCAGGAAGAAGGTCCGAAAGTGTTGCCGCCGAAGCAGCCCTGGGAACGAGTGATGCGGCCCATCACGGAATCGGTGAGCCGGACGAAAGCGGAACTCGTTTCGATTGCGAACCTCGACCCGGTGCCAGTCAAGCCAATCTCGCCGCCGGCCCCGTCGATTGAGCAGCCCTCGCCCGCTAAAGCGATGGAAAGCGACTAGCCATGCCCAGCCCCGTCCTGGAAACCGCCCAACAACGCGCCTCGGAAGAAATGACGGGCATGAGCTTCCTGGAGCACCTGGAGGAGCTGCGCCGCCGCATCATCCACAGTGCGCTCTACGTGGTGGGGGGCTTCGGCGTCTGCTGGTGGCTTCACGAAAAGATCTTCGCCATCATGCAGAAGCCGATCGTGAACGCCCTGGCCAGCCATCACCTGGACCAGAAGCTGGTCTACCTGAACCCCACTGACCCTTTCAACATGTACTTGAAGGTCTCGTTTCTGGCGGGGATCTTCGTGGCGTCGCCCTTCGTGCTGTACCAGGTGTGGGCGTTCATCGCGCCGGGACTTTACCGTAATGAGCGCCGCTACGTGATGCCGTTCATGTTCAGTACGGTAGGTCTGTTCCTTGCGGGCGGGTATTTCGGCTACAAGATGGTCTATCCTGCCGCGCTGGACTTCCTCATCAGCTTCAGCGGGCAGTTCACGCCGATGATCACGGTCCAGGAATACACCGACCTGTTCCTGACCATCATCGCCGGCCTGGGTATCGTCTTCGAGATGCCGATCCTGGTCTTCTTTCTGTCGCTGATGGGCATTCTGAGCGCGGGTTGGATGTGGCGTAATTTCCGCTACTCCATTCTGGTGATCTTCATCATCGCGGCCATCATCACGCCCACCACCGATATCATGAACATGTGCATTTTCGCCGCGCCCATGATCGTGCTCTACGTGATCAGCATCGGCATCGCCTGGATCTTTCATCCCTCCCAGCGGAAGAAGCGGGCAGCGAAGGCGGCGGGGAACAAATAGCAATTAGCCCCATCTCAAAATGATTCGTTTCTGGGCACCGCCTTAGCGCCCCAAGTGGCCTTTCAGCAATTCGTAATGGTGTTGCACGTGGCCTGCGGCGATGTAAGCCAGCGCCCGGACGCTTAAGGGACTGCTATTGGCTACGCCTGCTCGCGTATCGGCGCCGGGCGGAAGCGATCGAAAGAGGGCGACGGTGGCTCGGCGCACGCTCTCAAACTCCGCCAGCAGGTCTTCCACGCTGCGTGAATTCGAGCCTGCCTCGCGGACGTAGTCGTCCTGTTCGAAGCCCGGCAATTCCGTCTGATCACCGCGAGAGAAGCGCAATGCGCGATAGCTTATGACGCGTTCGGTATCGCAGATGTGCCCCAGGACTTGCTTGATGCTCCACTTGCCGGGAGCAGTAGGAGCCGTGGCCTCGCCGTCAGAGACTGCGGCCAGAAGCCGGCGGTATTCGTCCGGCTGCTGAGCGAGGAAGTCGAGGACTGCGCCGTCAGGAATGCGGGCAATGTAATTCTTATAGAAGTCGGCGTATTCGGTGTTGTCGGGACGGGAAAGCATGGCAGAAAAACTTTGCCACAGGCGAGCAGGCCGCGGCAAATCGGCGGGGCGTGCGATAGGTACATGTACTTTCGTGATCTTGACAACTTCGTTCCGAGCGATAGGTTGTTAGGTTAGGCCCAGTGTCTGACGGTCCTGTGCGGCGGACCAATTTGAGTTATTTGAAAACTGCATAGCGGAGATTTACTGAGGCTTCGGCCAGCCGTCGTTGCCCTGCTAAGTTGTTTTTGTTCATCAACTTACAGCCACTTCTAATGAAATGAATACTTTGCGGGAAATCGCCTAAATCATTGAAAGCAAGCAGCTTATTAGCAAAGCTAACCGCTTTAGAATCAATACTTTGATTTAAAGTCTTTGTTTCAACGCGCTTTTTGGGGGGAGGGGGCCGGCAGTTCACATCGGTTTTGGGAGGTTCTGAATAGCTTGCCGCAGGGCTAAAGAGACTGTACCGCAACTGGTGTCGCCGACTCGCCGTCGAAAAAAGGACACGCCAGCTTGTCTGGCTCTATCCGAAAAGCTCCAGAATCCGACTTTTTTGAGCGGCCTCTGAAGTCATGCCTTGTTACAAAGCACTGCAAAATCGACTCTCTCCGCAGCCTGTGAAGGCCGTGCACTTTGCGAACCCGGGCGGGATCGCGACGCCCGTGCGGCTCCATTGTTATACTGAAGGACGTTATGGGAATCGTGAAGAACATAGCCGCGATCGCCAAAGGCATGAGCATAACGTTCATGGAGATGTTCCAGCCCACCACCGTCGAGAACTATCCCGATGGCCCCGGCCCCACGCGCGGCGCGATGTTCCAGGACCGCTTTCGCGGTATGCACGTGCTTCAGCGCGACGAAAACGGTCTGGAGAAGTGCGTGGCCTGTTTCCTGTGCGCTGCGGCGTGCCCGTCAAACTGCATCTACATTGAAGCGGCGGAGAACACCGAAACCAACCGCGTCAGCGGGGCTGAGCGTTACGCCAAGGTCTACAACATCGATTACAACCGTTGCATCTTCTGCGGCTATTGTGTGGAAGCCTGTCCCACCGACGCCATCACCCACGGCCACGGTTTTGAACTGGCAACCTACAACGCAAGCAGCCTGATTTACCGCAAGGAGCAGTTACTGGCGGGCACGCCTGCGCACGAGGGTGCGAATGCCGTTTTCAGCCAGTACGAGGTGGGTCGGCTCGTACCTAAGAAGTAGCAAGCCACGTAACAGCGAAAGTTCAGCGCTCCCTGCTCAGCCTTCCCTCAGTTGTTCCAGAATTCCGTCTACCGGAATGCGTATCCAGGCGGGCCGCTGCTCCAGTTCATACTCAATTTCCAGGAGCGCTCGCTCGATCATGTACGCGCTCAGCAGAATGTTGAGCTCGTCGCCCTGCTGCGGGAGGAACGGCGCAGCCGCGGCAGTCTGCAAATATTCCTTGATGAATATCGCGCTGACCCACTGATACCAGCCTTTCGCCCACCACTCCAGCTGGGGATGCGCCTCGCGGCTGGGCACGATGCCAGGCACGTCGCCAAACAGTGCCGCGTGGGATATGTAATGGAAGGAGCGCAGCATGGTGGCTACATCGCGCAGCGCCGAGCGCTTGATGCGGCGTTCGCTCAGCGAACGATGGAAATCGCCTTCGAAGTTCGCAATGACCCAGTCGCTGCCCGCGAACAAGACGTTCGAGAGATGATAGTCGCCATGGGTGCGAATGCGGTTCCCGGACACCCGTTTGTCGCGCAGCGCCAGCAGCCGCTGGCGAATCTCGCCTTCGAGGTTCAGCACCTCGGCGACGCCCTCCTGCGCATTCGCCGCCAGTCCGCGCGCCCGGCTGCGCAGCAATTCAAACGAGCGGTTCAACTGTCCCAGCATCCCGTGATAAATGCTGTGCCGGTAAAAGGTGGTGAACGGCTCCGGCGCAAAGTCGGCAACATCGGAACGGCTGCTCAAAGCGGTGTGCAGCTCTGCGGTGCGGCGTCCCAGTACGCGGATGCTGTCGAGGTAGTTGCCCAGTAACTCAGCGACGATTTGCGGCACCGGGTCGGTCTTCGGCGCCCCAAGGTGCGGATTCACCAGGTCGCGAACTCTGGCGTCGTCCTGCGGAATGGCGAGCGCGTGCTCGAAAAACAATCCCAGATGGTCCACGGTGTAAGTCCAGCCGTTGGTCGCATTCGGGACAAAGCTGCTGAGAGTGCCAATGCATGTCGGCGCAACGGTATTTGCCGGAAAGCGGTGATACTCCAGCGAGCCCAGGGCGCGAGGCGTGGCCGTGAAGGAAGTTTGTTCCGACAAGAACTCCGGAACTTCGCGCCCCGGATTGACGCCCTCTTCCAGCTTACGATAAAGCTTCAACACAAAATCGCTACCGTAGTTGATCACCGTGAAGCACTGGTCGTTCTGCTGCGGACTGGGTTCCAGGTTGGAGCGGGCCGATGTCCATGCCTTGCGGAATTCACGGGTATGCGAACCTGCCAACTCCCCGGATTCGCCACGAATGCGTTTCCGCCGCACGATGGCACGCAGGAGCGCATCGCTGAACTCGCGATCCGTCGTGGCAGCATAGAGCACGGCCTTCACTTGTTCGCCGAAACCCTCCACCCGCGCCAGTGCAGTATTGGGGCGATCGCGCAACACCGCCTCAGCTTTCTCGCCGACTGCGATGGAAACGGGAGCCAGGTACACCTCCGGATCGCTGTCGCTATATTCGACCTTCAAGGCAAGCAGGTGTGACGAAGTTTCCGGCAGCCAAAGCACGTTTTGCAGCGACACGCCCGTAATGTCGCGCCGTTTGCCCAGGAACCAAGGGCGGTCGCGCAACATCCTGGGAATGAAAGGTTGCAAGCTTTGCAGAGTGTCGTCGGTAAAAATGCTCTCCACGGACTCAGCATGCAGTACCGGCAACTGCGGGGCCGGGCCACTCACGTTAAGCGATTCCTCTGTGATCTCTCTGGCCTGGAGGTGGAACCAGTAATAGGCGTGCGGACCGAGCGACAGCAGATAGGGATTCTCGGTGATGGGAGGAAACTTGGCGCGTCCGTAAACTTCCACCGGCACCAGCCCTTTTCGACTGGCCAAGTCGAGTTTCACGCACTGCGAGAAGCGCGACAGATTGGCGACCACCAGCACGATCTCGTCCTGAAACTGACGAAGGAATGCCAGCACCTTGCGATTGTCGGGATAGAGGAACTCCAGCGTGCCGCGCCCGAAAGCGCGAAACTGTTTGCGCTGCTGAATCAGCCGCTTGGTGAACCACAGCAGCGAATGCGAATTGTTTTGTTGCGTCTCAACATTGATGGCCTCGTAGTGGTACGCGGGGTCGATGTTGACCGGCAGATACAGGCGTTGCGGATTGGTGCGCGAAAACCCTGCGTTGCGGTCCGAGCTCCACTGCATCGGCGTTCGCACTCCATTGCGGTCGCCGAGGAAAATGTTGTCGCCCATGCCGATCTCGTCGCCGTAATACAGCACCGGTGTGCCCGGCAGCGCGAACAGCAACGCGTTCATCATTTCGATACGCGGGCGGTCGTTTTCCAGCAGCGGCGCCAGACGGCGGCGGATGCCCAGGTTGATGCGCGTCTCCCGGTCCCGCGCGTAGGTGCGGTACATGTAGTCGCGCTCTTCGTCGGTCACCATCTCCAGCGTCAGCTCGTCATGGTTGCGCAGGAACATGGCCCACTGGCAGTTGTCGGGGATCGGCGGCGTCAGCTTCAGAATGTCGGTGATGGGGAAGCGGTCTTCCATCCGCAGCGCCATAAACAGGCGCGGCATCACGGGAAAATGAAAAGCCATGTGGCACTCGTCGCCATTGCCGAAGTAGGCGACGGCGTCCTCCGGCCACTGATTGGCCTCGGCCAGCAGCATGCGGTCGCGATACTTCTCGTCTACATGCTCGCGGAGTTCACGCAGCGCCGCATGCGTCTCAGGCAGGTTCTCGCAGTTCGTACCTTCGCGTTCGAACAGGTATGGAACCGCGTCAAGCCGCAAGCCATCTACGCCCAGGTCGAACCAGAAATCCATGGCGGCGAACATCGCCTCGCGGACCTCGGGATTGTCCCAGTTAAGGTCAGGTTGATGAGAGTAGAAGCGATGCCAGTAGTACGCCTTTGCAACCGGGTCCCACGTCCAGTTAGAGGCCTCGAAGTCCTTAAAGATGATCCGTGCGTCGCGATACTTTTCCGGGGTGTCGCTCCATACGTAGAAGTTGCGCCAGCGCGTGCCCGGGGCCGCGCGCCGCGAGCGCTGAAACCACGCGTGCTGATCGGAGGTGTGGTTCAGCACCAGTTCGGTGATGACCCGCAGTCCGCGGCGGTGCGCCTCGCGCAGGAAGCGCTGAAAGTCCTTCAGCGTTCCGTAGGACGGATGGACGTCGGTGTAGTTGGAAATGTCGTAGCCATCGTCGCGCAGCGGCGAAGGACAAAACGGGAGCAGCCACACGGCTGTGACGCCCAGATCTTCGAGGTAGTCGAGCTTCTGGGTGAGTCCGCCAAAGTCGCCGATGCCGTCAGCATCGCTGTCCAGAAACGCGCGCACGTGCACTTCATAAATCACGGCGTCTTTGTACCAGGTCGCGTTAGCGGACAGGTTCATATTGTTTGGTTATCGAAATCAATGGCCAAAGTAGCGGCGGACTCCCAAACTCAGGTTGGATGACGATTCTGCCCCAATGGCTGCCACGAGTAGCCGCCAAATTGTTGCTGCTGACCGGCGCGGTTTGGGCTGTCAAGTTGGCTTGCCACTTTGGTCGCAATCAAGCCCAAGAAAGTTTTGCAAAATGCTTGACGTGTTGTTACTATGTATTATTATACGTTGATGCGTATATTTATCCGATGTCGAAACTGTCGCGCCAGGCCGTAATTCGGGGGTTGATCAATGACCAGGAGGTCGGCAGCCAGGATGAGCTGCGCCGCTTGTTGTTCCGGCGTGGACATCGGGTGACCCAGGCGACGTTGTCGCGCGACGTGCACGAACTGGGGCTAGTCAAGACAGACGAAGGTTACAAACTGCCGCTGGGAGAAGAGGCCGAGCTTTCACTTCCGTCCATCGAGCGGCTGATTCAGACGTTCGTATACGACGTGAGAACGGCGTTGAACCAGGTGATCATCAAGACCAGTGCCGGCAGCGCCCAACCTGTTTCGGCGGCCATTGATGCCGAGGAATGGGAAGAAGTCGTGGGCACCATCGGCGGCGACGATACGATCCTGGCGATTACGACCGATAGCCGGTCCGCCGAAAGGTTAGCGCAACGCTTGCGCAAGTATTTTGCTTGACACGCCACAGGCTTTGCCTGGTGGCAAATGTTTTGTCGGTGGAAGATGCTTTGTCGTTGGAAGATGTTTTGTCGTTGGAAGATGTTTTGTCGTTGGAGATGTTTTGTCGGTGGAGATGTTTTGCCGGTGGAAGATGTTTGGCAGGTGGAAGCTGTTTTGCCGGTGGAAGAGCGGGCCTTCAGGCCCGCGTCAGTGCGAGTTCTGAGAATGGGGCTTTAGCCCCGGTTGTTTTAGGAAGGCAATGAACGCTTCGCTACAACCCGCGGTCTTCGGCGCTACCGGGTATTCCGGATTCGAACTGGTGCGTCTGCTTGCGCGGCATCCCGCGGCGGCGAAGCCGATGCTACTCCGGCGCAATGGCGAGAGCGGTGGTTGCGCCGACCTCAGCGAAGCCTATCCGCAACTGGCAGGGAACGGCGGCTTTCCGTTCCAGGAGTTCTCCTGGCAGCAGATGAAGAGCGCGGGAGTGGATGTCGTGTTTCTTGCGACACCACACGAGTTTTCTCGCGATCTGGCGCCAGAGGCGATCGCGCAGGGCTTTCGCGTAATCGATTTGAGCGGCGCGTGGCGGCTGAAGCAGGCCTGCAATCGCGAGGTCTACGGATTCACCGAGAAGCCGGAGAACGCCGAACTCGACCGCTCTGCGGTGTACGGCTTGCCGGAGTTGCATGCCGACAAAATCAAAGGCGCAGCCCTGCTGGCCAATCCCGGTTGCTATTCCACTTCCATCATCCTGGCTCTGGCGCCTTGGATTCGCGCCGGCTTCGTCGATGTCGAGCACGGCATCATCTGTGACTCAAAATCCGGCGTCTCCGGAGCAGGGAAGACGCCCTCGAGCAAGACCCATTTTGTGGAAGTTGACGGAGATTTTTCCGCCTACAGCGTTTTTGGACACCGGCACTCGGGGGAGATGCTGGAGCAGCTCGGGATCGGCGGCGGGTCGCTGCAATTTACGCCGCACCTGTTGCCGATCCCGCGCGGCATTCTCTCCACCATTTACGTCAAGCTGGCTAAGCCTGTGACTTCGGAGGAGCTGGAGCAGGCGCTGCGTTCGTTCTATGCCGGCAAACCTTGGGTGCGGGTGTTCGGGGCGGCGCGTTTGCCGCACATCAAGTTCTCGCTGAACACGAACTACTGCGATATCGGCTTCTCGCTCTCGCCCGATGGCCAACGGGCCGTGCTGGTGTCCTGTCTCGACAATTTGCTGAAGGGTGCGGCCGGACAAGCAATACAAAACATGAACTTGATGTTCGGGCTCGACGAGAAAGCAGGGTTGCAATGAAGTTAGTGGTAAAAATCGGAGGCGCGGCGCTCGACGACAAGCAACTGGTCGGCAAGTTCGCCAAGACCATCCCGAGCCTGTGCCGCCAGGGACACAAGCTGGTCATCGTTCACGGTGGAGGCGCGGCGCTCACTCGCACTCTGAAGCAATTGGGTTGCGAGAGCACCTTCGTCAATGGGCTTCGGGTCACCGATTCTCAAACCCGTGACGTGGCCATCATGGTCCTCGCCGGCCAGCTCAATAAGCAACTGGTTGCGGCCATCGGCGGAGCCGGGCAGCCCGCCATCGGGTTGTGTGGCGGCGACCTGCGTATGGTGCTGGCGTCAAAAAAGAAGCACCCTGATCTCGGATTCGTTGGCGATGTCTGCGCCGTCGACGCGCAATGGATCGAGCGTTTCTGGAAGGCTGGCGTTGTTCCTGTTGTTGCCAGTCTGGCGCTGGGTTTCGACGGCGAATACTACAACGTGAACGCCGATCAGATGGCCTCAGCTTTTGCCGTAGCTTGCGATGCTGACGCTCTCGTCTATCTCACCGACGTTGCGGGTGTGAAAGATGCCGAGGGAGCGGTCATTCGCTGGCTTGATGTTGATTCCATTGCCGCCATGGTGCAGCAAGCCACGGTGAGCGGAGGCATGTTGCCCAAGCTGGAAGCCTGCACCACGGCATTGAGGAAGGGTGTCACCCGCGTGCGCATTTTGCCCGCGGCGCAGGCTGAAGTTTTGCCCGGATTCTTTACCCATCCCATCGATTGCGGCACCGAGGTGATTGCCTCGTGAATTACTTTCTCCCCATCTTCCACCCGACCGAGCGCAAGGATGGCGCCTGGCCCGGACCGCGCTTCGATCGCGCCTTAGAACGACGCAGGTAAGCCTCCTTCGAGTCGTTCACTGCCCCAACTTCATTGCGGGCTATTGCTAATTGCTGATTGCTTTTTTCGAGGTGCGACATTGATTGCTACCACCGTTTTTCCGGGACTGAGTCCGAGCCCTTACGCTTATCGCAGCGTAACTGGCCGCGACCTGGTTTCCATTCAAGACTTCTCGGCTGACGAGCTGGCCTGCGCGCTTGAGCTTGCGGCTGCCATGAAGGCCCGTCCTGCGGACTTCCGCGGCATCTTGTCGGGCAAACAGATCGTACTGTTTTTCGAGAAGCCTTCGCTGCGGACCCGGCTGACCTTCGAAGCCGGCATCAACAGCCTCGGCGGCTCTTCGTTTTTCGTCGATCAGACACAGTCGCGTCTGGGCGCTCGCGAGAGCTTGAGCGACGTTGCCCATAACCTGGAGCGCTGGATCGACGGCATCGTACTGCGAACCTTTGCCCACGAAACCGTTACCACCATGGCGCAGCATGCTGCCATACCCGTGATCAACGCGCTCAGCGAACTGGAGCATCCCTGCCAGGCAATGGCCGACATGCTTACCTTGCAGCAGCACTTCGGCGATCTGCGCGGCGTGCGTCTTGCCTACGTTGGCGATGGCAACAATGTCGCCAATTCGCTGATGTTGGCTGCCGCCAGCCTGGGGGCCTCGATCTCCGTTGGAACGCCTCGCGGCTACGAACCCTGTGCTGCGATCACGGAAGCGGCCCGCGAACTCGCCGCCGCATCCGGCGCCAGCGTCTCCGTGGTCAACGATCCCATCGAAGCTGTGGCCGGTGCCGACGCCGTTTACACCGACGTATGGGCCAGCATGGGGCAGGAAGCTGAAGCCGCTGACCGCAGCAAGACCTTCGCGCCTTTTCAAGTAAACCGCAAACTGTTCTCCTATGCCGCCAAGCACGCCGTGTTCATGCACTGTTTGCCGGCGCATCGGGGAGACGAGGTCGCTGCGGCGATCATCGATTCGCCGCGTTCCGTTGTCTTCGAGCAGGCGGAGAACCGCCTGCATGTGCAGAAATCAATTCTTGTTTTGTTGCTGGAAGGCGGGACCCACCGCTTCCCGCCGAGGAGTGCCAATGCGTGAAAAAGTCGTACTTGCTTATTCGGGTGGACTTGATACCTCCATCATCATCCCGTGGCTGAAGGAAAACTATGACTACGACGTTATCGCCTTCGTGGCCGACGTGGGCCAGGGCGACGACATCGATGCAGTCGTGGAAAAAGCCTATGCAACCGGCGCGTGCAAGGTCATCGTCGAAGATTTACGGCAGGAGTTCCTCACCGACTACGTCTTCCCGGCGATCCAGGCCGGCGCAGTCTACGAGCACAAATATCTGCTGGGGACCTCGCTCGCCCGCCCCATCATCGCGAAGTATCAGGTCGAAGTTGCATTGCGCGAAGGAGCGACAGCTGTCTCCCACGGCTGCACCGGCAAGGGCAACGATCAGGTTCGCTTCGAGCACGCCTACCAGGCGCTGGCGCCTGAGTTGAAGGTCATCGTGCCCTGGCGCGAGTGGAACCTACAGTCGCGCGAAGACTGCCTCGACTACGCCGAGCAGCATGGAATTCCCGTGGCCCAGAGCCGCGAGAAGATACACAGCCGCGACCGCAATCTGCTGCACGTGAGCCATGAAGGCGGCGAGTTGGAAGACCCCAACAATGCGCCGCTGCCGACAACCTGGACCTGGACCAAGTCTCCGCAGGACGCACCGGACGCGGTCGAGAAGGTGACAATCGAGTTCAAGCACGGCCTGCCGGTCGCGGTGAACGGCGTGGAGCTTGATGCGGTCGCGACCCTCGAGGTGCTGAACGAAATCGGCGCTCGCAATGCCATCGGACGCATCGATCTGGTGGAGAACCGCTTCGTCGGCATCAAGTCGCGCGGCTGCTACGAAACCCCTGGCGGCACGCTGCTGCTCACCGCGCATCGCGAGCTGGAGGCGCTTTGCCTCGATCGTGAACTGTCGCACTTCAAGCAACACATTGGGCTCAAGTACGCGGAGATCGTCTACTTCGGCCTCTGGTTCACACCTTTGCGCGAATCGCTGGAGGCATTTGTCGAGAGCTCCCAGGCCGACGTAAACGGCACGGTTACCCTGGCCCTTTACAAAGGCAACATCGACGTCGCAGGCCGCAAGTCGCAAACCTCGCTCTACCGGCCGGACGTTGCCAGCTTCACCATGGGCGCAAGCTATAACCAGAAGGACGCCGAGGGCTTTATCCGCATTCTCGGTCTGCCGGCGCGCTCACGTGCCATCATTCACGCCAGGCAGCCCGAGCCAGTGCGGTCTTTGCGCACAACCGCACATAAGGAGGCGGTGAAATGAAGATGTGGTCGGGCCGCTTCAATCACGGGCCTAATGCCGAATTCGAGCAGTGGCAGCGGTCGTTTCCTTTCGACCGCGTGCTGCTGCCGTATGAAGTCGCGGCCAGCAAAGCACACGCCTTCGCGCTGGCGAAGGCCGGCGTGCTGGATAGCGACGAGCTCCAGACGACCCTCTTCGCGCTCGATCAGATCGGGCGCGAAAGTGTTCCCGACGTCGATGACCCCGCGATCGAAGACGTACACCACTACGTCGAGAGCCGCCTGGTTGAGCTTATCGGCGAGGTTGGCTACAAGCTACACACCGGTCGCAGCCGGAACGAGCAGATTGCTACCGACTTGCGGCTGTATGTGCGCGAGCAGATCGACGAAGTGACACGGCTGCTGGCGGAGTTTGTCAGCGCGTTCGTGAAACAGGCGGAGGCAACCGGCAACAGCGCCATGCCGGCTTATACCCACTTGCAGCGAGCCGAGCCAGTGCTGGTGGCGCATTGGTTGCTGGCGTACGTTGAGATGTTCCTGCGCGATATCGATCGTCTGTCTGACTGCCGCAAGCGGCTGAACGTCTGTCCGCTGGGCTCCGGCGCAGTTGCAGGAACGATTCTGCCGCTGGATCGCGGAGCGATTGCGGCCGAACTCGAGTTCGATGCGCCCACGGCGAACAGCATGGATGCCTCCAGCGACCGCGATTTCGCAATCGAGTTCGTGCAGGGGCTCTCCTTCGTGGCGCTTCACCTGAGCCGCTGGGCAGAGGAATTCATTCTCTTCTCAGCCACAGAGTTCGCCTTCGTGAAACTGCCGGAGCAATATTCCACCGGCAGCAGCGCCATGCCGCAGAAGAAGAACCCCGACGCGCTGGAGTTGATCCGTGGCAAAGCGGGCAAGGTTTTTGCCGAGGCGACTGCGCTGTTCATCGGCGTGAAGGGCCTGCCGCTGGCCTACAACAAGGACCTGCAGGAAACACAGCAGCCTGTGTTCTCGGCAGCTCAGCAGGTGTCTGGGATGGTCCGGGTAGCCACCGGCTTCATGACGACGGTCGAATTTAATTTCGGTCGCATGCAGCGGGCAGCCAGCAACGGCTTCATGAACGCGCAGGCCGCAGCTGCCCACCTTGTGCGGCAAGGCATTGCGTTTCGCCGCGCACATGAGCTTATCGGCAAGGCGGTGAGGCTGTGCGTTGAGCAAGGCTGCGAACTGGAGCAGCTGTCGAAGCAAGATTACGCGCTCTGCGGCATCGACGCCGACGAGCATTTCTATAACTCGCTGGCGCTCGAAGAAGTGTTGGCCATTCACAACGTCCCCGGAGGTACCGCGGCATCTCGTGTGCACGAGGCCTTACAGACGGCGAAAGAGAAACTATCCCTGTTCTTAGGAGTCGCCCATGCATGCACGTAACGCCAAACTTCCCGATGCATTCGTTATTGAACAAATGGTCCAGGTCCATGTTGGCGACGGCACATTGCTGCCGCGTTCGCTGGCCGAAATCTGCGAGAACATTCGTGACTTCATCGTCGTCGAAAACGAAGGCGAAATCGTGGGCTGCGGCGCGCTGCATCTGTATGGCATGCACCTGGCGGAGATCCGCTCCATAACGGTGACCAACAAAGCGAAGGGCAGCGGCGCGGGCCGCGTGCTGATCGACGCTCTGCTGAAAGAAGCTCAGAAGCAGAGCGTGACCTGTGTTTGCCTGTTCACGCGCATCCCCAAATTCTTCGCTCACATGGGTTTTGACGAAGTGAAGAAGGAAGCGCTGCCCGACAAGGTGCTCAAGGACTGCGTGCGCTGTCCTCGCCAGAACGCTTGCGACGAGATCGCGATGTACCGCGGCACCTTGCCGAAATCCGTGGCCCGGCGCCGTTCCCACGCTGCGCAGAATTACGTGCAGATCGCGCCCGTGCACGTTTAGGTCGCAGGCCGGCTTTCGCTCAGTTCCGCTTCCATAATGAGAAAGCCGGGCTTCTCGCCCGGCTACTCTTGTCAAGGTGGTTTGCGACCCTACTTCAAATGCTGCAACAGCTCCTTAAACTGTGGTGTCCCCGAGCAGCGCAGCAATTCATACATCATCATCTCGCTTGACGAGATCACCGCACCGGCCGCCCGCATGCGATCCAGACCAATCTTCCAGTTCCACTCCGCGCGCGACGCCACTGCATCGGAGGCGACATGCACCAAATACCCATCGTTCAGCGCGCCGATCGCGGTCTGCATCACGCAGATATGCGCTTCGATGCCGCATAGAAGCACGGTGTTCCGATTTCCAGGAAGTTGCTTGAGGCTTGAGCGAAACTGGTCGCTGCCAAAGCAACTGAACTCCAGCTTGTCGATCGCTGCCGAATCCGCCAGCAGCGACGCAATTTCCGGGACGACCGAGCCCAGTCCCTTGCTGTATTGCGTGGTCACCATCACCGGAATCGACAAGATATTCGCCAACCGTATCAATAGCTGCGAATTCTTCAACAGGCTTTCCTTGCTGAAGATCGGCGGCAACAGTTTTTCCTGAATATCGACGACGATCAACGCGCACTGCTCCGCTTCCAGCGGCCGGCGCGCAACTTCGGTCAGGTCGCTGGCGATTGCTACGCTTCCCATCATTGATGACATAGGCCTTCTTCCGAAGATGAAGTTTGCGAACCCCATTCTAACGCGTATTCAGAATGAATTCCGTCCACAGATTAGTGCTGGTTCCTCGTGCCCGATCTGCGGCAATGCCCCGTAGGCCCGGGACATAACTACATAACTAAGCTAAAGGAGAGAGAACGCGGCAGTAGAAAACTGATAACGTTGAACTGAGCCATGCAGGCCTCATGCTGCGATTGACTCAAATGCTACGCTACTTGATAATTAGGACACTGCCCCCTCGTTCAACGGCAGGACAGCTGACTCTGGATCAGCATATCGGGGTTCGAATCCCTGGGGGGCAGCCAAATCATTTCAACAACTTCTGCGTTGTTCTGCTCTGAGGTCAATGGCTCCGGTTGCGCCTGGGTTGCGTTTGGTTTCGAACTTGTTTCATCCAGCCGGTCGATCCACTTGATGTCAGCGCCCGGGATGAGATGGCCGTAGGTGTCCACGGTGATTTGAATTGAGCTGTGCCCCATCTGCTCCTTCACATAGGTCAGCGAAGCGCCGCCTTGAATCAGCAGCGAGCCGAAGGTATGTCGCAGGTCGTGCAGGCGGAACCTTCGCAGCCCCGCCTTTTCGAGGGCCGGGTTCATGTAGCGTACCGCGATGTTGTCGGGAGCAATCGGCGTACCCGTCTGCGACGGGAACACTAGATCGTCAGAAATACTGGGCTTCCCCTTCATGTAGGCGCCGAGGAGTCGCTTGTCCCGCAATTCCAGTAGGACCTTCCGAAGCTGGCGGGAGAGATCGACGCGGCGCGATTTGCCGTTCTTGGGTGTGGTGAATTTCCCGAGCGAGTAATTGCGCTGCACGAGGATGTATCGGTTGCTGTCGTCGGCGCTCTGGCCGAACTGAATGTCTCCCCAGCGAAGGGCGATAAGTTCGCCCCGACGTAGGCCCGCGCGCACTGCCGTCAGGAAGAACGGGTGCCATTCCGGGCAGACATCCTGCACTGCGGCAAGGAACATTCCACCTCGGTCTGCGACATCGCGCTCGCCTTATGGGTGCCTTTCTCGCTTTTGACGAACCGCCCGATGCGCGCGGCCGGATTACTTTCCAGTATGCCGTCCTCGATAGCCGCGTTGAGAACTGTGCGCAAGGCTGTGAGGATGAGGCGGAGGGTGTTGCGGGAAAACCTTGGGGCAACCTCGCGGGTCTCTTCGTCGACGATTCGGGTCGCCTTCGTCAGATCCGCCAGGAACTGTCGCACTGAGTCGCGGGTAATCGCAGTCAGTCGGTGCCCGCCGAACCGAGGAGTGACGTGCAGACGAAGCAACTGTTCATAGCTGCGGTACGTGGAGCCCTTGCGCTCGACGTCGACGTAGTTTCTAAGCCATCTTTCTGAGTAATCTGCGAACGTCGGAGTGTCCGAGCCGGTCTCCTGTAGGAATCCGAGATCCCCAAGGGCGAGCCTTGCTTCCAGCGTGCGCTTCACCTGCTCGGCGGCGGCGCGCGTGCCTACACACTTCGCTTTGCGCCTGCCCTGGTAGTGGACAAACACGTACCATTTGCCACTCTTCTTGCGAATCTTCACGCTCATTATCGTGCAGCCACCATGTCTGCCAGGATTTCGTTCACCGTTTCGTTCACGTTGATGCTATCAGCCGGGATGAGTGGGTGTTTCTCCAACCAAGCATCGAATGTGCTCCGCCTGACTAGAATCTTCGTTCCCACTCTCACCGCCGGCAGCGGATTCAAGGACCGATGGAGCCATTCCCGAATGGTGCGCTCGGATACCGCAGCATACATCGTTAGTCCGCGGAGATCGAGCCACTCTCTTCCGACCGCGGTCAGCGACTTGGATACGGCTTGTTTCATGCTGCACAGACAGTTACTCGTGTTCCTAAATCATCCGTTTACGGAACGTGCCGATGTGCTCGTTTCGCCCTTTGCCGTGCAGTGACTTACCGCCGCACAATGAGGGCGGGTTATTGGAACGCGGCCTCTGGCTGGCACGTCCGACACATTCTCCGTCATCACCGTCCTGCGTGTGCGTGAAGCCATTGCAGCAACCGCAACATATTTCCCAGATGCCGTTGGGCACTAGGACAGCATTACTCAGCCCAGCTCTGCATCGAGAATCGTTGACGATCCTTCGGATATTGGCATTTGTCTCGTGTCCAAAAGAAACCCACGCCCTAGAGCGTGGATCATATGCCCATCCAACTTCTTTAGCGTGATCGCTACTTCTTCCCGTGCCCTTGCGATTCCATATCACCCAGGAGTCGCCTGAGGGCCTCTCGGGATACCAGCACACGGCGTCCAATGCGGACGACCTCTAGCTGACCTGATCGAATCAGGTCTTCGAGTTTTCCAAGACTGATTGAAAGCATACGCGCAGCTTCAGTTCTCGGGAGCAGAAGTTTCTCGGGTGAGAATTGTTGATGCATTTCCAATTCGAATCTCCTTCTGAGCAACACAGGAGGGCCATTGGCTGGGCCGGTGGGTACTTAAGCGGTTCCCGTGTTAGGCGTCTACCAACTGCCGGCCAAAATAACCCCCAGAACAGCGGATTTCATATCTCTTCGGGTTGCTGGGCATCAAGGACCACCGACCGCGAAGGTAAGTAAGCCGGGCTTCTCCCGCGGCACACATTTGCAGCGCCTCGCCTCGTGTCACATGCCGGTGAACGTTCTTGTCACACCGGGCGGGAGGCTTTGAGTGAATTTCCCAAGCTCTTGCCTCTCGTCTCGATAGAAAGCAAATCTCAATTTCTAGGATCGCCATAGATACACTTCCCCTCAATCCCGGTCAGCACGGTTGGAATATCGGTGCTTCCCGTATGTATGACAGAACACTTGGGTTGACTGCAATGTATCTAAGTGAGTGAACCGAGGTCGAGCCAAATTTATTTTGGCCAGTGATATAAGCAGTTCTTGAGCAGTATTTATGCGGGTCTCAAAGGGCTTGCAATATCTTGCACAATCTTGAACCGTTCAAGTCGCTTTCGGACGACAGCGCGAAATAAGGGACTCGATGAGGTTACGTGCAGATCGGTCCGAATACGCCAGCTCCCATGAATCGTAGGTTCGCCCGCCGAAATCGGGACGGGCAAGAGTTGGGTATTGCGACTGATTGGCAGCGAACTTACTGTCCATCAAACGGCAAACGGCCTTGCAGGGAAGTTCGGGCTGCTTGGACAAGATTTCTTGCAACACTTGGTTTCGCGGCTTCAGTTTGGGACCGGAACGTTTTACGACGATTCTCTTCAAACTTAATGGTCGTCCCTTTGTCGTAAGTTCATATGCCAGGCTATCGGGCGGCAGCGAGCTCCATTGCGATAACAACTCTTTTTGCACAGACCCAAACAAATTGAACAAGCCGTCAGTCCAAGACCGGCGCAGATGCCATAGCTCCTCTCGGAGAGGAACCCACGCCGTGAGCGTCATCCCACCCTGTAACGGACCTAGACCCCAACTGCAGCGAATGGCGCGTTCATCATCAAGAGCAAACGGCCCTCCTCCGCACGGATGGCCCACGGCACCGCCATCGCGGATGTCGCGGAACCAGAGTAGCGTGTCTTCATCGACCATTCTTGCTAGAGTCCGGAGTTCACTGTCAGTTGCGGGGGTGCCATCTTTAAGATCCGGCGCGCCTAATAGCTGAATACGCCCTCCTCCTCGATAGCAGGTGTGCGTCGGAATGCCGAATAGAAGCGATAAATCTCGCCCTGGAACCCGAGCCAGCTTGAGATACTCGACCACCTTTTTGCGGAGAGCAAATATGGCTGTAGGAAAGACGGCGCAACGCAAGACGACCCAATATGCTTCGAGAAGAGGTTGACAATTGCGCTTCTCGACAAATTCCCGATACGCATCTCGAGTACATCGCAGGTGCGCGACGAGATCGCGTGATTCCAATTCTATGAAGCGGCGATGTTCGTTAGCGTCAAGAGACGCTAGTCGGCGGCTCAGAATGTGGCGAGACGCATCCTCGGCAGACCGCCCAACAGCGTTCTGGCCCAACTTGATGTGAATTGCTGCAGCGATTTCGGCGTGAGGAATATCGTCCCAACGGATTGCCATGTGCCACCTTCCCGTGACTCCGGCTTGATTGAGGTGGGCAGATGTCAAGGATGCCCGCGCCCTACCTTCTCTTGGCCTTCTTGGTACGTGCCAAAGCGGCCGCTTGTGATGCCTTGATGGCGCTCGCCCGCCGCTCTTCAGGCGTCATTTTTGCAGCCCTCGCTTTCCCGCCAAGACGGCCAAATTCTGCTGCTGCCTCTGATGCAACTCTTGCGTTTACAGCTTTTGTGCTCAACGCCGGTCGTTTGTTAGCCGTCATGCTGCTCCATTATCTCCGTGCGGCTACGGTGAAGCAAGCATAAACATGGAGGAATTCCGAAGAATCGAACTTGACAACAATCTCGGGTAGGTCTAAAAGGGGCATAGACAAACGCGCCGCATCGGTGGTGGAACACCGACACGGCGCTAACCAGGGCACCTAAACAGGGAGGCACCCATGGCTGTCAGTAAACGTAACATCGCACAATCTCACGCTCAAGAACCACCCCTCACAATTGCTCGCGTCGCTCTGTATGCCCGTGTTTCAACTCTAAACGGGCAAGATCCCGAGATGCAGCTCGCGGAACTCCGGGAGTACGCTTCCCGCCGCAGCTGGACGATCACCAGCGAGTTCGTTGATCAAGGCGTTTCCGGCTCAAAGGAATCACGACCGCAACTGAATCAGCTCATGGCCGACGCTCACCGGCGGAAGTTCGATGCGGTGCTGGTGTGGAAAATTGATCGCTTCGGTCGTTCGTTGAAGCACCTGGTCAACGCCCTTGCTGACCTTTGCGCCTATGGCGTGGCCTTTGTCAGCTTCCGTGACAACCTTGACCTCTCGACTCCTTCTGGTCGCCTCATGTTTCAGATCATCGGCGCCATGGCCGAGTTCGAGCGTTCGCTGATCCAGGAGCGTGTCAAGGCCGGTTTGCGCAATGCGCGCGCTAAGGGTAAGCAGTTCGGAAGGCCCCGCGTCGAGATTGATGCCGTTCGGGTGGCTGAATTGCGGCGTGACGGATTGTCCTGGTCGCAAGTATGTCAGACTCTCAATGTCAGCAAGGGGAGTGCCCAACGATCGGTCGCCACTAGTGCCTAAGAACACAAGGAACCAGCAAGGGAAGGGTTGCCGCCAACCCGGTAGGGAATCCGCCGGTCACCTCCGGGGATGCGGGCGGCGCCAGTTCGCAAGCACTTCGACGACATGCCGACTATACACTCATGTGGATTGCTGGATCCTGAGGCGTTTTATCGCTACCTATCCGGTGAAACTTCCGACAAGCGGACTTCTCGGCCGGATCGCACATGCGTCTTGAGGCCTGTGCCGGGACGCCCATGAAATGAGGCAATGGCCGCGAGCAGTTGCAGTGCCGCGTTTAAGGCCCGAAGTTTTCTCGCTTCAGATCCCTAGCGAAGTCCATTCACCACGAACAGGTCGTTCAGCAAGCGACTGGCGGAGCAGACGTGAGCCTTGCCATCCTTGCTCGTGCGGCAGAAGGTGAACGTGACAATACCGCTGGTATTGGGCAAGACGACGGAGTACACGGGGACGCGCTTGCCGGTGGCAATCTCGAGACGATCAAGCCGAGGCACACCCGCGTAGTTCCATACGAAGAGGGATTTGCCGTCTACGGTCCACCGGTCGATGACGTCCCCCAAGGTCAGCTGCAAGGGAGCAGCACCGCCTTGGCCCACCTGCGCCAGTGTTGTAACCACTTCGCCCTTCAGGTTGTAGATCTTTCTTGCGTTGCCGTCGTTGCCGAGCAACAACTTGCCATCAGGTGAAGGCGTGCCGCCGCTGACGCCTTCCGGCAACAGGGACTGAATCTGCTTGGTTTTGACGTCGATCAGATAAACCCTCGCTTTGTGGCCCGGCTGTACAGCGTTCACCAGGACCCCGCTGCTGTCCGGCATCCAATGCATGATGCGGTTGTATTCCCAGCCATTCGAGGTAAGCTGCACCGGCTTGCCCACGCCTGTCGGCAGCAGGACGATATTGGGCGGTACGTTAAAGTCCAGCGTCGCCACCCAATTGCCATCGGGCGAGATGGCGGTTGGTAATCCGCCGCCAAGTTGGACCGCGGGACTGCCGCTATCAAGCTTGCGGATGTACACTGCCGCATTACCGCCGACTGCTGGCCCGCTTTCGCTGAACAAGACAGTTGACCCGTCGTCGGAAATGGCGGCTGCGAGCGACCACCCCAGCCATGTAAGATCTTTGTCCGGCGAACCAGCCTCTCCACCAATCAGTAACAGCCGGCTACTGTCGCCGGTAAGCAGCACGCGGCCGTCGGCGGCGACGTCATAGATCGTCAAATCCTCAGGCGCGCGGTAAATGTCGCGGACTTGCCCTCGCAGATTCATAGCCCGCAAACTGCGACTATCGGCTCCTGGACTGCCCGTAAACCAGACCTCCTCACTCGACGCCCAGGCGAGACTGTTGATGGAATCGTAGTGCGGGGATTCGGCAATCTTCTTTCCGCTATGGTCGACGACGATCAGCTTTCCATCATCCCCGGCGGGAACATGCTCCTGAAAGGCGAGGTACTTTCCGTCGGGCGAGAAGCGCACATGACTGATCCAGCCACGCGGCGGAGTATAGATGGTGGTGTCGACAGGAAACTGCAATATGTTTCTGCTTAATGTGGTATCTTCCGCCGTCCGGATCACGGCGAGTTGGGAACCATCCGGCGTCCAATCGGCATAGTTCACATGCTGCAGCACGGGACGGGGAGCGCCGCCTTCCAGTGGAAGCAGGGCCAGCGTACCTTCAGCTATCGGGACACTGCCGGCGGAAATCACTTGCGGTTCGAGTAAAACCGCGAGTTGGTTCTTGGAAGAAATTGCGGCTACCAACGTCTTCGGCGCCAGCGAGCGCGCCTCTACGCTATCGGAGCGGGAGGTGTAAAGCTCAATCGGACTGGCCTCCCACGCCGCCGAATACAGGATCGAGTTCCCGTCCTTGGTAAATCGAGCGCCGTAAATCGTGCCGCTGCGATATGTGAGCTGGTGAAATTCCGACGTCACCGTTGCGCGGCGCACGTGACCTGCGAGGAATGCGGCACCCGTTGCCACCAGCAGCAAGGCGATCACTGCCGGCCAAAGCCAGACGCGAGTTTTCGGCGGCGGCGGAAGCGGCAGCTCTTTCGAGCTTCTGCTGATGCTACTCAGGGTCTCAAGATCGAAGGCCAGATCGTGCGCCGACTGGAAGCGCTCGGCAGGATTCTTCTCCAGGCAGTGCCGCACGATGCGATCCAGCGCCGGCGAGACGCTGGCGTTGATCTCGACCAGGTCCGGCGGCTCCTCTTTGAGAATCGCGCTGAGAATGTCAGCCGACGAATCGCCTTTGAAAGCGCGCAAGCCGGAAACCATCTCATACAGCACCGCGCCGAAGCTGAACAGATCGGAGCGTGGGTCGGCGTCTTTGCCGCGTACCTGCTCGGGCGACATGTAACCGACCGTGCCCAGAATCATGCCAGGCTCGCTCTGGATGGTGCGCGTCAGGTCCTCGACGCCGGTTTCTTGTCGCGTCAACTTCGCCAGACCGAAGTCCAGAATTTTTGCCCGTCCGTCGTTCGTGATGAAGACGTTGTCGGGCTTGAGGTCGCGATGCACGATGCCGCGGTCGTGGGCCGCCGCCAGTCCGCGCGCGATCTGCAGCGCGTAGTCAACCACTTTGCGCATCGGCAGCGGACCTTCGCGCAGGCGATCGCGAAGCGTCGAGCCCTCGAGCAATTCGCTGACGATATACGGGCTGCCCTCAAGCGTTCCGATGTCGTATACGGCGAGGATGTTGGGATGACTCAACGCCGCGGCAGCACGGGCCTCCTGCTCGAAGCGGTGCACACGGCCGGCGTCCTGGGCGAATGACGCCGAAATGATTTTGACCGCTACATCGCGGCCCAGCCGCGCATCGTGGGCGCGATACACTTCGCCCATGCCGCCCGCACCAATGGAGGCGGCAAGTTCGTAGGGGCCAAGTCTCGTGCCAGAGGTTAGAGCCATGAGTTCGCGCAATTATAGCCTGAGCTGCACGTTGGAGATGACGCGACAATTTTGGGCGTCTTGTCGGCTACACGGAAGTAGTCGAAACGAGATCCACGGATTAGTAACGGCAAGTCGGCCAGTGTTTACGAATGCCTTCCTTTCATCTGGCCGTATAACGTCCTACCTTTCTTGTGACTTACGACGTGTCGTCCGCTCTCAGTCGGCGGTTTGAACATTCAAACAACACGGCCAAATGAACCTTCCTCCAACCCGACTTCTGGCCCGCGTCGAAGGGAGCCGCCCTGGCCCAGCATCGATTGCCGTTCAATTCTTCTCGCCAGCAGCGGGCAGTAGTTGTGCAATCGTTTGATCAAGCACGCTGATCGTTTCGCGTGACGGATCGAAATTGGTGGAGGCGATTATCTGCTTTGTATTTTCGGCAAGCCTCTGCTGAAGGTCGCCGCCTACAACCTGAATAAGGGCTTCCTCCAGCGCTATCACATGCGCGCGCACTAGCAAGAGATTTCTCTCCTGCTCAATGAGCAACTGCAAGAGACCTACAAGCTGCATATCGCTTAATGGCATAAGGACACTCCTATATCCTCGCCGGCGAGGAGGATCTCTGGGCAAACAAAGGAAATTATCAACTTGCGATTGGCATTTGTCAGTGACCTTTTGGCGCAGCGAGCAGTCGCACTGCAGGACCGACAAGCAGAATCTCTCGTACTCTCCTCATCAGACTAGTCGAGCAGATGGTCTGGCGCGAAAGGCCAAGAACGGAGCAGTTTTGCTTTAACTACCGTAAATTAGCTGTTTGTCGTCGAGAAAAGAAGACCGCGGAAGGCACACCAATGGTTGTGTATCCGTGGTCTCCCAGAACGAAGTTGGCCCAAACCGGCATGTGGGAGATTACTCCCGAGAAGGATCCGGCATTGGCATCGCCACTTGGACGTAAAACGCCCGTTCCGCTCTCTTGCCTAAACGCGTCCCGAGGGGCTGGACACAAGGAAGCGTAGCCGACTATACATCCTTTTGGTTGGTGAACGGTCGCGGTTACGGCGGATTTAACTCCGGGCGCTCCGCGTGTTCACGGCCGAATACCACATGAGAGCCGAAATCGTAGGCTGAGTTTTTGGGACTGAGATTTGAGATTTTTCGGCGGGGCGGCGACCGTGCAGCCTGCTCAGCCCCGCGGATCAAACCCTTGGCTCAACTCGACGACGTGCATTCGATTTTGAGACTGAGTTATGAGACCCTGAAAGGGCTCATTTCATTGGCCTCACGGGGCGTCGCAAAAGTTACCCTTTGTGAAACACGGCGGGTCTATAGTCTTTTCCTGGATCGCTATGAAGGATGGGCCAAGCCTCCACAACGAGAGCTCAGAAATATGCGAGTCGCTTTGCGTCAGGTCACAGAATGCGACATGTCGTTTGCCTTCGAAGCAAAGAGACAGGCGCTTGGACCATACATAAGATCGAGATGGGGTTGGAGTGAGGAGTTCAGCTTGATCTTCATAAACAGAGATGGGGCGAAAAGCCTTGGTTTATCATTTTGCTTGAAAATACGCCCATTGGAACCGTCTCGATCCAGGAAGGATCGACTTTATACGCTTCGGCGAATTCTATTTGCTGCCGGAATATCAGGGCAAAGGATTGGGGTCAGAGGTTCTTGCCAGCGTGCTTAACCGGGCTGACGAAGCCGGACTTCCTGTAACGCTGCAGTACCCGAAATGGAATCCTGTCGCCTCGCTTTATCAGCGATACGGGTTCCAAATCACTTCCGAAACTGACGTTCATTTCTTTGCAGTACAGAAGCCGCTGACTCGTGAGTAAGTAGTTCCCTCCGTAGCCCTATTCGGTCAGATTTTACCCTTTGTGAGACGGCCCGCCGTTCAGAAGATCGGCTTCAGGACCATCCGGCCGTACGCGATGAACGCCATGAGGAGACCCAGCACGCCGCTTAAGATGATGGGCGTGATCTCGCGGTACTTGGCGTGCACCCAGACGAACACGAGGCTCTCGATCGTCAGGACCGCGGCGGCCACCACCGTGAGCGCCGGCTGCCAGTGGAAGGCGGCGGGGACGATCAGCCCGACCGTGCAGACGAGTTCGAGGATGCCGAGGGCCATCCAGGCTTCCCGCGGCAACGCACCAAAGGACGGGACCTCCTCGCTTACCTTGTCGAACATGAAGACCTTCATGACGCCCGACGCTCCGTACAGGAGCGCGGCGAGGACCTGCAGGACCCACAACAGGATGTTCATCGTGTGCCTCCTCCCGGTTTCCGCGTCGGCGCGCGCAGGGCGGTTTCTCCCCGCGCGATCCACGTTCTGAGCCCAGATCTGGTGACCATGGATAACCTCATGATAATTCCCCTTCGCGTTGCACAGAGGACCCTTTTTGAGACGGAAGTGAGAGCGTCGAAATCGGAGCCAATCTGTTTGTGACGCGCTCGCGGACGGCGCGCCGCCCGCTTGAAAGTGCCCGCTATACGGCGCGCATTCTTTACCTTCGTCCTCGATCACTTTGACGGGAAACGTCCTACCCTTTCTTGTGACTTACGGTGTGTCGTCCGCTCTTAGTCGGCGGGTTGCCGACTTCTCGCTCAGGTGGTCTCCGTGGACGGCGTGCCTCTGGAGTGATCCGCGCAACGAGCACACCTCCCAGGCTTCGTGGGCGGAATTATTCCCGGATTGACAGTTGAGCCATTCCCTTTTTCTCGTACAACGCTCCCGCAGGGTAGAATCTTTAGACACTCCATGCTCCTCGCTCCCGGAACCCGGTTGGGGCCTTATGAGATCGTCGCGCCCATAGGCTCTGGTGGCATGGGCGAGGTATACAAGGCAAAAGATACCCGCCTGGAACGCGTGGTCGCCTGAAAATTTCCAAGATGGAATTTAGCGAACGCTTCGAGCGTGAAGCGCGAGCGGTCGCAGCGTTCAACCATCCCAACATCTGCACTTTATATGATGTCGGGCCGAATTACTTGGTCATGGAGTACATCGAGGGCAAGCCTCTAAAAGGGCCGATGCCGGTCGATCAGGCGCTGAAGTATGCTACCCAGATTTGCGATGCGCTGGACGCCGCCCACAAGAAGGCCATCACGCATCGTGACCTGAAGCCCGACAATATTCTCCTCACCAAGACCGGGATCAAGCTGCTGGACTTCGGCCTAGCCAAGACGGCGCGGGCCACTGCTTCGCCCGTCGATGCTACGTTCACCATGACACTCACCGGCAAAAACGAGATCGTGGGCACGCTCTACTACATGTCGCCCGAGCAGTTGCAGGGCAGCACTCGGGAAATCGACGCGCGCAGCGACATCTTCTCTTTCGGCCTGGTCTTCTACGAAATGTTGACCGGCAAGCGTGCCTTTGACGGCTCATCTCCCGCTAGTGTCATTGCGGCCATCATGGAACGTCCCGCGCCTTCGATTACCGATATCGCGCCTCGGGCCCTGGACCGGGCGTTGCAGCGCTGTCTGGCGAAGGACGCAGGGGACCGCTGGCAATCTGCACGGGACCTTAAGGCGGAGTTGGAGTGGATCGGGGAAGCTGATTCGGGTTCAGGAGTGCCGGCCCAAGTAGTTCGTAAGGACGACTTCCGCAAGCATTTGGGATGGGTAGTAGCATCAGTTTTTCTCTTGGCATGCGTTGCCTTAGCCATTGCTTTCTTGGGGCGAACGGAGCAACACGCGGGGATGGTGCGTTCCTCTTTGTTGCCCCCCGCGGGGTCATCTTTCTTGCCTTACAATTTTGCCATTGCACCCGACGGCAGCCGTCTGGCCTTTGTGACCCTCGGTTCGGATGGCAAAACGGCTCTTTGGGTCAGGGGACTCTCGTCCCCTAACTCGCAACAACTCACAGGAACTGAGGGAGCAGCATTCCCGTTCTGGTCACCTGATAGCCTCCACGTTGGCTTCTTCGCGCAAGGCCGCCTCAAAACCATCGATCTCGTGAACTCTGCAGTTCAAAGCATCTGTGACGGTGGGGCCGGGTTTGGAGGCACTTGGAACCAGGACGGTGTGATTGTGTTCGCTCCTGGCATTAGCGGTCCTCTATACCGCGTCTCCGCCGCCGGCGGAACACCCGAGCTTGTTACTAAGGTTTCGCAGACTAGTAGCGGCGAATCTCATCATTGGCCTTTATTCCTTCCCGATGGGAAGCACTTCCTTTATGTAGTGAACTGGAGAGGTTCCTCGGATGCCCAGCACAATGGTCTGTACGTCGCTTCACTGGACAGCGACACGCCGAGGCTCGTCTCGCCTGACATTATTGGCAACGTCTTTTTCGCCTCGGGCCATCTGCTTTATGTCCGCGATCGCACGATCATTGCCCAACCATTCAACAGCAGCCGACTCCAGACGACAGGACCCGGTGTACCGGTGACGCAACCCGAAGTGGATAGGTTCTTCGACTTCTGGCAGTCTGGTTTTTCCGTCTCTCAGGATGGCAAGCTGATTTTTCAATCTGCGGCCGATGCGCCGTCGCGTCTCGTCTGGTATGACGCTGTAGGAAAGGAACTCGGCCAACTTCCTGAAATTGGTTACTCGGGACCACAGTTTTCACCTGACGGCGGGTCCTTGGCGGTCTATTCGGATGATGAACACAACGGCAGACATTTTATTCGTGTCTACGACCTCAGACGCGGAATCAGCACCCGACTCACCGAAGGTGGGAACGAGAGCAACCCCGTGTGGTCGCCTGATGGGAGATCGATTGCCTTTCGTGACGCTTCCTTGAACATCAGGGAGGTTGCTGCTGACGGCTCCGGGCCGCCCAGCTGCTGGTGAAGGGTACCAACGTTATTCCTTGCGACTGGTCGGTAGACGGACGCTTGATCTACATGAGCGTTGACGGAGGGGAGCCATTTCCGAGCCTAGACGTTTACTCTTTCTCGGACCGCAAATCCACGCAAGTCTTAAGATTCGGTGCGGAACCGCAATTCTCGCCAGACGGCAAGTGGGTTGCCTACATCGAACTTCCCACACGCCAGATTGTCGTTCAGAGGTTTCCCGGTATGCACACACCTCCAGGTATCCAACGTGCCGGGATCGGCGCAGCCACGCTGGAGCCATGACGGCAGAAGGCTTTTCTTTGTTCAACCCGACCGAAAGTTGATGGTCGTTGATTTCGACCCTTCGAGAATTTTCGCCAGCCCACCGCAACTCTTTTTCCAGACCCGTATTGAGGTCACGATATTCGGCTGGTTTCAGTATGACGTCTCGCCCGATGGTCGCGTGCTCGTGAACTCATTGCCGGCGAATTCATCTCCTCTCACACTAGTCACAGGCTGGGACAAACCTCTGAGTCACCCTTGAGCATTCCGCAGTGCCGCTGGATTTCACGTTAGCTCGATCGACGAGTTCTCTCACTCTCGACCGCCTGGCTCGGAAGGCGGCTTCGCGGAAGCCGAGGGGAAAAGTTGTTCACGGACCGCGTGCTGGAGATTGCCCCGGGAAGTTGGCGCATCAACTTGACGAGAAACGCCCAATCCGTGCTGTTGAAGAACTCCACCACGTCGCGGCCACAAGGGCGGAACGCCGACTATACGACCATGTGGCTCTGTGTTTCTCAGTAAGTGATCTGGCGATTATGCGTCAATCGACGGCGCTTTCGTAGAATGTCAGGCGATCAGTTATTCGGCTCGCAGCGCTTTGAATCGGATCGATCTGTGCCGCTTGGGGTGGACTGGCAGTGCACATGCCCGAGACCAATCACGATTAGCGCAATCGAGGCCAGGTCGGACCGCAATTCGCGCTCCAGGTCCGCATCTCTCTTCTTTCATCTCGGCTCTTCTCGGTGGCAGGTAGCGCATTCGCGGTGTAGAGCATCTGCGTCTCATTCACTCCGCAACGCTTGCATGGGATCGACCGAAGCCGCGCGCCGCGCTGGTATGAAGCTCGCTGCTATCGACGCAACCGCCAACAACGTGGCCACGCAACTCAGCGTCACGGCATCCCACGGCTGCACGCCGAACAACAAACTACGTATGGGCAATGACGCTCCGATCGAGCAGATCAGCCCGATAGCCAGTCCCGTTCCTGTCAACCATCCGGCCTGCCGCAGCACCAGCTTGTACACCGAACCTCGTTGCGCGCCCAGTGCCATACGCACGCCGATCTCCCGAGTCCGCTGGCTCACCGAGTACGCAATCACCCCGTAAAGACCGACCGCGCTGAGAATCAACGCCAACACCGCGAACCCTCCAACCACGTATGCCGTGCAACGATGAAAATACGCTGGCTGTGAATCGTTGATCTGCTCCCGCATGGTTGAGCCCTGCTCGACTCCCACATCCATGTTGAGCTGGTGGACAGTGGCTGCCAGAGCGGGCTGAATGGTCTGGTCATCCTGAGCGGTGCGTACCATAAGAGCGAAAACGAGACCCGCGCTCTGGTTAAACGGATAGTAGACGGCGGGCGATTGCTCCCCATCGAGCCCGCCATCCTTGAAGTCTTCGACCACGCCGATGATCTGCTTGATCGACGGTGGACTCAGCGTGGGGTCTCCCAACCGTTTTCCAACCGGCTCTTCTCCCGCAAAATACTTTCGCGCGAAGGCGTGATTGATGATCACAACCTTGGGCTTCGATGCATCCTCTGCGTCGGTAAAGTAACGTCCGGCCAGCAGCCTCGCATGAAGTGTGGTGAAGAAACCTGCGCTCACGTCGCGTTCATTGGCCGTAATGTGAACGCTGTATGGCTTGCCAACGATCCGAACCCAGTCGGTGTTGCAGTCGCAGGTTACAGGTAACAGGCTGGTGACGGCTGCGGCTCGGACTCCCGGCAAGCTTTCCACCTGCGGCAGCAGGCGACGGACAATGCGACCTGCTGCGGATCCCCCGGGAACGCTGCGCCCGGCAATCGGACCTGCAGAGTGGACAGATGGTCAGCCTGGAATCCCACGTCGACGTGCAAGAGGCGATAGAGGCTTTTGCCCAGGAGGCCTGCTCCGGTAAGAAGCACCATCGTGGTGGCCAGCTCAATCACTACCAACCGCCCTCCAATCCTTCGCCACAGAGTTCCCGCCGCGCCGCGCCCACCCTCGGTCAAGTCGTCGCGCATATCCGAGGAGGACAGATGCAGAATCGGCGTCAAGGAAAACACGATGGATGCGAGCAAGCCCAGAATTCCAGCGAACGCCAACACATGCGTGTTCAACTCCAATCCCGAAAGATAGGGCATGCGGGCCATCAGATCTTTCGAGATGAGACGGCTTGGAATCTGCATGGCGACGTAGGCGAACGCCAGGCCGGCTAAGCTCCCGCCAACCACAAGCACCAGTCCCTCAGTCACAAACTGGCACCCAAGCCGCGCGCGGGAAGCGCCCAACGCGCCGCGTACTGCAATCTCGCGCTTGCGGCGCTCAGCGTGCACGACCAGCAGGCTCGATACATTCACGCATGCAATCAACAACAAGAGCCCGGCGCCGCTGAGCAGTAACAGCAGAATGGGGCGAATATCTCCGACGATCGCTTCGGACAACGGCATAACGCTCGCCCCACGGCTCTGATTGGAGTCGGGATACTGTCTCTCCAACTGCACTGCAATCGACTGCATGTTGGCGGCCGCCGCCTGAACCGTGACTCCGTCTTTAAGCCGTCCGACCGCATAAAGATTGTGACAGTCGCGCCGCTTCTCGCAGCTGTTGTCAGGCTGCAGAGCTGTCCAGAACTGCGGACTGCTTCCTAGCGCAAATTCAAAACCTTTGGGCAGCACACCGATTACCGTGTGGGAAACGCCGCTGAGTTTGAGTGATTGCCCGACCACATCTTTCTTGCCGCCGAACCGTCTCTGCCAGGTGCCGTAGCTCAGCATCACCACACCCGGCGCGCCCAAGGTATCTTCGCCTTGATGAAAATCCCGGCCCAGCAACGGAGCCACGCTCAGCGTTCGAAAAAATCCCGCGCTGACTCTCTCCCCTGGAACGGACTCAGTGCCCGTTGGCGTGCTCAGCAGCATGTTCCAACCGGTGAATACATCCATGGAGGCGAGGGTGGTGTTCTGTTTCTTCCAGTCCAAGTAATCGAGATAGGAAATGTTCACGTGGGGGCTGGTCGGATCGCTTTCCGTCACGTGGACCAGTCGTTGCGGATCCGCGTAAGGTAGGGGCCTGATAAGAGCCGCGTCGACAAAAGCGAAGATCGCCACACTCGTTCCGATGCCCAGCGCCAGCACAAGAATCGCCGTGGCGGAGAATCCCCGGTTCTTCCCGAGCACTCGCACCGCATAGCGCAGATCCTGCCAGAATCGCTCGAAACTCGCCCCGCCCCAAGCCTCGTGCATCTGTTCCTTGACTAGCGTTGTGTTGCCGAATGCCCGCCGCGCCGCGTACCACGCTTCATCCGGAGACACCCCGCGCTCCCGCTGCTCCTCTTCCTCCAACTCGAGGTCGGAACGCAACTCGCGCTCAGATTCCGCGTGTCTCTTCCGCGACGGCCACCATTTTATCAACAACCAGACGGGATTCGGGGTGTTCCGCTATAACTCCAATGGAAGCATCGACACCACCTTTAATCCCGGAGGCGGCATCGGTGGTGGTGGTGGCATCGTCACCGGGTTTGGAAACTCCTTCCCTGCAGGTTCTGCCTTCGCGCTGGCGATCCAATCCAATGGCGAGATCGTGGTGGCGGGACAGGCGGGCATTGGCAACAATGGGTTCTTCACTTCGTCGTCGTTTGCGTTAGCCCGCTACACTACCACCGGGCAACTTGACACCAGCTTTGGATCCAACGGGACGGTATTCACGGCCTTGAGTGAGGCCCCGATCTCGTTCATTAACGCTCTGGTGCTGCAGAGTGACGGCAAGATCGTTGCCGCGGGGAACACCGGAAAGACGCTGTCAGGAAGCCTTTACTTGAATAACTTCGTCGTTGCGCGCTATCTGGCACAGTAGCGGGATCTGTTTGTCGGCTCGAACCTTGCACCTCCGGCAGGAGCCGGAGGTCTTTCTGTTTCTGATTAGAGCACCAGAGCCTTCCGAAGCTGCCAACCCCAGCCTTGCGAGCGTCCGAACTATGAGGAAAAAAAAGATAGCGTCGCATAGACCAGCGACGGTTGTAACGCCGGGTGTGCGGGGCTACTGTCGCAATCAGGCCAACTCGCACCCTATCTGAACCGGATGGAATATGTTCCTCGGAAGTCGGCCAGCATCCGGCAACCACATTGGCACCGCCACTTCGCCGTATAACGCTCAAACCGTTGAAATGGCTGTTCGGCGCTTAATTTCGCGGATTGGTAATGGTAAACGCCCTAGCATTCTTCGACTGCGAGTTTCCTGTTTCGTCGTTCACATTCGTATCAGTTGCTGAAATCGCTGTTCGTTTATAGACGAACTCAGCTGGGACTGTTCCGACATCCTCCGAGGCATCTGGTCGAAAATCTCGAATACTCAGAGCATCTTGGTCCCGAGCTCTTCCCAACGGCCATAGAGTTGATCTACGACTTCCAGCGCCCGCTTGAGTTCAGCCTGCGTCGCGAGAAGACGGTCGGCGTCACTGGCGATGGACGGATCTTCGGAAGCGGATCGGGCGGCTTTCAGTTGTCCCTCGGCCTCGCTGATGCGCTGCTCCAGGGTCGCGTACTCTCGAGCTTCGAGATAGGAGAGCTTCTTCTTGGTCGCAGTGCCGGTCGTCGCAGAACCAGCACCTGCCATTTGCCGGTTAGCCGTCTTGACAGCCGCCTTAGAGACACTTTGGCGCTCCTCCAACCACTGTTCCCACTGCGAATAATCTGCGAATTGCCCAACGGAGCCCGAGCCGTCCAGGCCAAGAACTGTGGTTGAAACTCGATCCAGCAAATAGCGGTCGTGCGTGACCAGCACGAGTGCACCACGGAATTCCAGCAGGCTCTCCTCCAGTACCTCGAGAGTGGGAATGTCGAGATCATTCGTGGGCTCATCGAGCAGCAGCACGTCTGCTGGCTGCAGCATGAGTTTGGCGAGCAGGACGCGGGCGCGTTCTCCTCCAGAGAGTCGTCCCACCGGCTGATTGAGCTGCTCACCGGTGAACAAAAAGCGCGCTGTCCACGAAGCGACGTGGATCACGCGATCCTGGTAGACGACGGAGTCGCTGTCAGGTGCAAGTGCGCGCCGCAAAGTCACATCGGGGTCGAGCATGCGGTTTTGATCGAAGTAGACGATCTGAAGCGCGTCGGCGGTGCGAATCTCGCCGGCCGCGGGCAACAGTTCTCGCGAGAGCAGCCGCAGCAGCGTCGTCTTGCCGCTGCCGTTGGGGCCCACCAGGCCGACACGCGTCCCGGGGGTGAGAACGAAGTCCAGGCCATGGAAGAGGGTGCGGCCGCCGATCTCGAAGCTGAGGCCCTGCAGCTCAATCAGTCGCCGGGTCTTTCGGTCGGTCGCGGAAAAGTCGATTGCGGCGCTGGCAGTTCGGGTGCGCGCATTCAAATCAGCTAACTCGCCAATGAGTTGATTTGCCTTGTCGATGCGGGCTTTCGATTTGGAAGTGCGTGCCTGGGGCCTGCGCCGCAGCCACTCAATCTCGCGATGCACTCGATTTTCCAGCGCATCCTGGTGCTTCGCCTGCGCCCGCAGAAACGCCTCTTTTTCTTCCAGCAACCTGCTGTAATTACCTGTGACCCTCAACAGGCCGTCGGAGTAGGCGCGGTTCAACTCGGCCATGGTCGTGGCAACGTTCTCCAGGAAATAACGGTCGTGACTGACCACAACAGACGCAAAGGATGCAGATTGGAGTAGTTCCTCGAGCCATTCGATAGCAGTCAGGTCGAGGTGATTGGTGGGCTCATCCAGCAGCAAGATGTCCGGCTGCTGCACCAGCGCTTCGGCGATGGCAAGCCGCTTGCGCCATCCTCCCGAAAGCGATTCCGTTGAAGCGTCGAGCTCTTCCAGACCGGCGCGCCCTGACGTCTCCGCCAAGCGACCCTGCCACTCATCGGGCGGAACGCCGGAGCCTTCCAGAGCAGCCGCAATCACGGACCGAACTGTCTGGCCGCCAGCGAACTGCGATTCCTGGTGAACAAAACTGAGTCGCACACGCTTGCGCAACGCAACCTCTCCGGAATCCGGATCGATCGTGCCGGAGAGAATTTGCAGCAGCGTCGACTTGCCTGAGCCGTTCGGCCCAATCAGTCCGATACGATCGCCTTCAGAGATGGTGAAGGCGACATTCCGAAAGAGCGGAGTTGCGCCATAGCTCTTCGAGATATTTTGCGCGTTGAGAATCGGCGGCAATTCGTACAGCTTCCTCGAGGATTACCTTTCGAGAATAGCAGGGGGAGTTGGTCGGTCACGCCACTGCTCAATGAAGCATTCCACGGCTTGCCCAATCACCCTCGCAAATCCGCTCTGCTAAGTGCCTGATATTGTGAGTCCAGAAACTCCATCGTTCGCTTGCCCACCAACAGAAGATTTTGGGCAGACTGCGAAGGGCTTTGCTGTGCAGAAGGTTAACCGGCGCCGGTGCGAGGAATCGATTTGTGGAACGAGAGCCGCTAATGGCGAATCCCCGAATGCGTGTTTGTTCGCCTGCGAACAAATGTCGACTCTAAACCCGATAAAATACATTATCGCGTTTGCGGACGATAAACGTCCTTTATCGTTCACTACTTGGGTCGGCAAGCGCGCAACGGGTTTATTCGTCACATGTCCGAGATGGCGACGATACGACCGAGTGGATTCCGGGTTCATGGGCGTTTCTAGGTCCTAATCCGGCGAGATCTCCCAGAACGAGACTTCGGGACAATCTTCAGGGCGACAGGACTCGCCGATCATCTCGTTGCTCAGGATTACGTACGACATGGCGATTTCACGCTAGTTATCCGCCAGCCCGCAGTCACCTGAAAAGGATGACTCCCGAGCTGCGCCCTAATAAAGCCTCTGCTTTCAAGCTATTACAAGGTAATGTCAAATTAAGTTGACCTCGCCGGGGCTCAGTGCAACAGTGGGCGCACACGAGGAGGATCGTGATGGCAATCCAAGGGCAAAATGCAGCTCCGCTTTTCGGTATTAACCCTGACAGCGCAGTCGATCGCGCTGGTCTTGCTGGTTCTGATCGCGACCACAATGTCTGCCGTCCCAGCGGCGCAAGCGCAGACACTAACTGTGCTCTACAGCTTCGGAAACGGCGATGTTGGAAATACCCCTGCCTCCGGCCTGATTATGGACCAGGCGGGAAGACTGTATGGCACAGCTTCTAGCGGAGGGATGCACGGAAACGGCACGGCCTATCGCCTATCCCGTGCCGGGTCAGGCTGGACCGTGGCGCCGCTGTACAGCTTCCAGGGAGGCATGGACGGGGCGTATCCCGTGGCCAGTGTCGCTTTCGGCCCAGACGGGACGCTCTATGGGACGACCCCCTCGGGCGGTCTGGGAGGGGACGGAGGATACGGCACCGTTTTCAACTTGCGGCCACCGCCCTCGGCCTGTAAAGCGGCGCTGTGTCCATGGACTGAAACCGTGCTCTACCGTTTCACTGGCGGGAGCGATGGAGGTTTCGGTGGAGGCTCTCCATCCTATGCAGACGCACTGGTCCTCGACCAAGCGGGCAACATTTACGGAACAACCCCGAACGACGGCGCTTTTGGGAACGGCGTAGTTTTCAAACTTACCCAATCCGGGGGAAGCTGGACGGAAAGCGTGTTGTGGAGCTTCACCGGAGGAAATGACGGTGCCAATCCGTTTAGCGGCGTAATCTTCGACAACGCCGGGAATTTGTACGGTACAGCTGCTTTCGGCGGAGCGAATAACCAAGGTGTTGTTTATGAGCTCTCGCCCTCGGAATCGGGCTGGACGCAATCGACGCTATATTCCTTCCGTAGCGAGGACAGTTCCTACCCGTACGGCGGCGTGACCATGGACGCACAGGGCAACCTCTACGGCACTACCGGAGGTCCTCAGGGCGACGGAGAAGCGTATGAGTTGGCGCAAGCTAATGGAAACTGGATCGTTAGCCGGAGGCAACTCTTTTCCGCCTACGAAGGTCCCTATGACACTCCCACCCTCGATGCAGAAGGAAATCTCTACGGGACCGTCTGCCTCGGCGGCGATGGAGATGGCGAGGTGTTCAAGTTGACGCCGACTGGCAGCCGATGGACCTATACCAATCTCTACAATTTCAACGGGGAGAACAACAATGGATACGCGCCAGTCGGCGGAGTGATTTTTGACGCTAGCGGCAACTTGTACGGCACTACCTATGCCGGCGGAGAGCAGGGAGACGGCATCGTCTGGGAGCTCACGCCGTAAGAACTGTTGTCATTGCACGATTACTTCCGCGAACAACATAAATGACGCGATGCGATCGGGAAAGGAAACGCCAGGCAGACTGTGGATGTTTCCACGGGACAGTACTGGCACCACAAGAGGCCAACCGCCCAGAAGTGCTCGAAGAGATGGTTGCGACCTTCCAAGCTAACGCCTGCCCTTTTCCGAGTCCATGGTGGCCATCGGTCGCAAGCGAGCTGTGTACTTTTTAGTGACCTGTTGACAGCCCCTCTAAGCCCGACCATAATCCCAACCCATCGGCCCAAGTCACCCCGCTCCAAGTCCTTCCTGCACGAAAGGAGCGCACCATGCGCCGCTTCACGACAAGTATTTCCGTTCTATTCTCCACTTTGCTCTTGATTTCGATGAGCTTGGCTCAACAAAATCTAGCCACAGCCGTCCCCAACTTCATCCGATACAGCGGAACGTTGAAGGATGCGCAAGGCGCTGCCTTCACATCCGCCGCAGCAGGTGTAACCTTCGCCATCTACAAGCAGCAGGATGGCGGTGCTCCGGTCTGGATGGAGACGCAGACCGTCACGCCCGATGCGAGTGGCAACTACAGCGTGCTGTTAGGCGGTACGACAGCTACCGGGCTCCCGACTGATCTCTTCTCACAGGAAGAACAGCGCTGGCTGGGCGTGCAAGTGGAGGGACAGGCGGAGCAACCGCGCGTCCTGCTGGTCAGCGTTCCGTATGCCTTGAAGGCCCACGAAGCGGAGACGCTGGGCGGCAAGAGTGTTTCGGACTTTGTGTTGGCCAACGGGGCAAGTCCCTCAGCGAATGCTCGCACCGGCAGTCAAGCGTCGTCGTCCACTGCGAATAGTCTCCCAGCGGCAACGGCTGGAATCAAGAAAGGCGCGGCCAGTGACGGGCCGACGAACTTCAGTGGCTCGACTACCGACCAGATTGTAGGTGTTACGCAGAGCGGCACAGGAGCGGGAATAAATGCCTCGGCTCCTACGAAGGGTGTCGTCGGAACCGCGACCGCGACCACCGGCACAGTTATCGGCGTGGAGGGCGGATCGGCGGGCACAGGCGGATACGGAGTTTACGGCAATGTGTCGGCTTCCACCGGAGCGACCGTAGGCGTGAAGGGCAACTCGACAAGCACTGCGGGCACGGGTGTACGTGGTACCAGCACGGCGACGACCGGCGCGACGACGGGCGTCAGCGGCTACGTTGCCAGCGCTACGGGAATTGCCGGAGCCTTTAACAACGCTGGTGGTGGCAAGATTCTCAGCGGCCAGAACAACGGGGTGGAGAAGTTCTCGGTGGACGGGAGCGGAAATATTACCTCGCAGGGGACGCTCAGCGGGGCTGGCATGACGGGCACGACGAGCGCTGCCACTGGTGTGGGACTTACGGGCAATGTGACCAACACGACGGGCGCTAACACCGGCGTGATGGGCGAGACGGCCAGCATCAACGGCACTGGCGTTGCCGGCTATGCGAATACCACGACCGGCTCGAACGTGGGAGTCTACGGACAAACGAACAGCAATGCAGGTTGGGGCGTTTACGGCGAAGCCGACTCAACCAGCGGGCAGACTTTTGGCGTAGAGGGCAACAACCAGAGCAGCGGCCAGAATGCGTCCGGAGTTCTTGGCTATGAGAACAGCGCTACCGGCGTAGTTTACGGCGTGCAAGGTTTCTCTGCGAGCTCGCAAGGTGTTGGCATTCAAGCCAACAACACGGCCACTGGAGGAGCTGTAGCTCTAGCTGGCCCATCTCCTTATTTGATCGACGCATTTGTGGGGAGCTCCAGTGCGTTCACCGTGGATGATTCCGGCAACGGTTTCTACGGCGGCAATCTTCTCGTGGCCGGTACTTTGACCGCCCCAGGAATCGTTTCAACCGGCCTTATCAGTGGCGGCGAGTTAGTTAACATTGACCTGAACACCGGGCTGATGGGGCTCGGAGGTTTTTTTGCCGGTGCAGCAGACGAAATTCAAGACATGGGCGACAGCAGCAGCGGTCTGTTACGGCTACGCCCTGTATCCTTCTACTACAAACCAGAGTATTCGCACGGCACACACGAGTTGCAATACGGTTTGGTGGCTGAAGAAGTGGCCAAGGTCTATCCCGAGCTGGTCACCTATCGAAAAGGGCAGCCTTCCACAGTTCGCTACCAATTACTGGAACCTATGCTTCTAAATGAATTGCAGAAGCAATATCACCGTTCCGAGAAGCAGGCTGAGACTATCGCAGCGCAGCAGGATCAAATCCAGACTCAGGCGCAGAAGATAGCGGATTTGGAGGGGCGCTTATCGCGGCTGGAATCAGTGATCGGCTCCCGTTGAAGCCGCAGACACGCACGGTCGGGAACGCGCGTCGCCTGGCAAAGCACGAATACTCGATGACATAAAGCAACGCTGCGCGACTCACCCCTGCGAGCCTTCGCCAGTAAGATAGGCCCATGGCATTCCCGGCGAACGAAATAACGGCTACCGAGATGGCCAAGGAAGCCGGTATCACTAGAAAGGCGTTCCGTCGCGCATTGCGGAAGGCAGCGTTCCCCTGGCATGTTCCTGGCACGCGCTGGACGGTTTTGCGAGACGGGAAGCAGCATAGGGACATGAAGACTGTTTTGAGCCGAATGCGCTCAACCTGATAGCGCGCGTGGAAGCGGCCAGCATCCCAACGAACCTCAGACTAGACGCCTGAGCTGTGGACTCCTGAGTTACGCATTGACAATGCCCTTACTCGCTACCACAATTCCAACCCACCGGCCCAAGTAAGTCTCGCTCCCATAACCTCCACCCCATGGGAGGAGCGCGCTACGCGTCGAATCACCGTCGCTATTGCTGCCTCTACCTTCTTGTTCGTCTCTATCGCCTCAGCTCAGCAAGCTACATCCACAAAGGTCTATCCAGAAATGGCGGTATATGACAAAGACGATGGGGCTTGGTCCCGTACTGGGCGAAGGACGTGAGCGTTGGTTACAAAATGATCAACGCGAGGGCCGAGACTGCTGCGGAGAAACCCGCGTTCAAAGAGTCACTCCAACGTCGGCGCTGCCTCATTCCTGCGGATGGTTTCTACGAATGGCAGAAGAGTCGGAAGAACAAACAGCCATACTGCTTCGAGATGATGCAGAGAGAACCTTTCGCCTTCGCCGGACTGTGGGATAGCTGGCAAACGCAAGACGGAACCACCCTCGAGACCTGCACTATTCTGACAACGACACCCAATCAGCTCCTAGCCGACGTACACGACAGGATGCCGGTGATCCTTCCGGCAGCGAGCTATGACCTGTGGCTTGATCCCGGATTTCGAGACTTGGCAGCGACAACCGAGATGCTGAAGCCCTACGACGCCGGGCAGATGCGACGTTATGCCGTCAGCACTCGGGTGAACAATGTCGCGAACGACGACCGTCAGTGTTCCGAACAGATTGAAGTGTCAGGGTCGATTCAGGCCGGACTTTTCTGACCGGGAGGTTGCCGGAGATCGTGACCGGGGTGACGGCTGTGTTACTTCGTCCAACCAACGGCAACGGTAGTTGTCCCAACGTGAGGCACTAGAACCGTTTTCAGACCATCATCGAACACCCGTCACTGTGCCGAACGGGCTCTTCACGCTTGAAACGATCAGGAACTACCCAAAATACATGTCCGGCAGCGCAATGGTAGGCCAGGGCGGCGGAACAGGGATATGTCGAACCCGGGGATTGCGGCGGAATCCATGTTTCACGTAGAAGTGGTTCGAGCGAGTCATCGCAGCAGATTGGGCAAAGCTTGGGGATCATCATCCCGTATAACCTCCACTTTTTCTGATCTCCCTGTAGAAGCGATCTGCACGAACAGGTGATGACCCTTGCGTACTCGATGTGTCTGGCAGGGAGCGAAGCTTGATCGTCATTTTCAGGCAAGCTGCCACTTCAATGCTGTGATGCGCATCACCTACGTGGGTAGCCTGCTATTCTCAACATGGTCTCGTACATTCCCTCCCTTCTTTTCAAGTGTCAATTTCATGCGTGGCCCGGAAAGGAAGGCTAAAGTCCTCCCGAATCTTGCCGATCTGGAGACGTGTATGGCTGATGCCATCACCGAAGGGAGTCTCCGATGCGGGCTGCACAGTACGTCAGAATGTCCACCGAGCACCAGCAATATTCAATCGAAAATCAGAAGTCAGCGATTGCCGATTATGCTCAACGAAAAGGCTTCGAAGTTGTCGCCACCTACTCCGACTCCGCCAGGAGTGGCATCGACCTGAAACATCGACCCGGACTGCGAAAGCTTTTGGAGGACGTTGTGGCTGGTGAGCAGCCGTTCGAGGTGATTCTCGTATACGACATCAGCCGCTGGGGCCGGTTTCAGGACGTGGATGAAAGCGCATATTACGAATTCTTTTGCAGGCGTGCCGGTATCCAGGTTCATTATTGCGCCGAAATCTTCGACAGTAGCGACCCGGGAATTTCGGCGGCTCTCCTGAAGGCTTTGAAACGTGCCATGGCGGGCGAGTACCTTCGTGAACTTTCGATTAAGGTTTTTGCCGGGCAATGCCGACTGGCCAACCAGGGGTACAAGCTGGGAGGGCGTGCCGGATACGGCTTGCGTCGGCTGTTATTGGACAGCAACGGTAATCCGAAGTGCGTGCTCAAAGTGGGTGAGCGAAAAAACCTGACCACAGAGCACGTGACGTATGTCCCGGGTTCGGAAGACGAGATCAAAGTTATTCGGTGGATCTACCAAATGTTCTTGGAAGAAGACTTACCTATAAGGGCGATTACCCGCCTTCTCAACTTGAATGGTGTACCACGTGAGGTGCCTAACAAATGGGATTACGCTGCTGTTCATCGCATTCTCACGCACCCGAAATACATCGGTTCGATTGTCTTCAACCAGTCTTCGCAAAGACTCAAGACTGCCAAAGTCTTCCATTCCGCTGAAAAGTGGATCGTCAAGCCGAACTGCTTTGAGGGCTTGGTGCCGGTTGACTGGTTTGAAAGGGCGGCAGCGAAACTTCGAAACCGCACCGTCAACAGATCCAATGAGCAGCTGATCTCGGAACTGAGGGATCTCCTCCAGAAGGAGGGCCGACTCACGATTCCCATCATTCTGGGCCGAAAAGGAACAGCATCCCCTTCGACCTATCGCCACCGCTTTGGCAGTATGCGCCAGAGCTATGTCTTAGCGGGGTGCCACCTGATCGAAGATATGTCAGGCATCCGCAACCGAGTGCGCTTCCAGTACATGAAAGACGGGCTTCTGCAGGAGCTTACGGCGGCGTGTCATTCGCTATCCCTGCCCGTAATCCCAAATCGTCACCGACATCACTGTTTGGCGATCTGGGGCCATGGAGAGTTCCGAATTGGGCTGGCGCATCGGGTTCAAGAGGGTGGAAATTGCAAATGGAAGTTGAGTACATTGGGTTGGGCCTATCCTCGACACCCATTGATCTTGGGGATTCTATCTGAGGACAATCTTCAGATCGAGCGAATCGCCCTGATGTTTGACCCGCCGAATCAGAAAATATCCTTTTGCTTTCAGGACGACAGTATTAAGAAAACTGCAATTTTGAGGCAGACCGCCACAGAGATCGTGGCTGCAATTATCTCTAAGCAAAGCATCGATGGCGACTGATCCAACCGGAGGCCGTTCCGGGAATGCCCGCAGAGGAACGAAACCTGGCGTAGAGTCTCTCGGTGGAGGGATTGCCAATGCGAGCCGCTCAATACGTCCGTATGTCCACCGAACACCAGCAGTATTCAATCGATAACCAGAAGGCTGCTATCGAGGAATACGCACGGCAGCACCACATGGAGATCATCGACACATATATTGACGCGAGAAAGAGTGGATTAGACCTTGCCCACCGTCCCGGCCTCAGGGTACTGCTGGAGGATATTACGTGCGGTCGAGCGGAGTTTTCAGCGGTCCTGGTCTTTGACGTCAGTCGCTGGGGTCGATTCCAAGACAGTGACGAAGCTGCGCATTATGAATTCTTGTGCAAAGAAGCCGGCATTAGAGTCCACTACTGCACCGAACCGTTCCCCAACGATTCCAGTCTGTCCTCAGCTCTATTTAAGACTTTGAAGAGAGCCATGGCTGCCGAATACAGCCGAGAGCTTTCAGGCAAAGTGTTTGCAGGTCAATGCCGGATTGCGCGGAACGGATACAAGCTGGGTGGGCCTGCGGGCTTCGGTCTGCGGCGGGTGCTATTGGACTCTCACAACTGTTCGAAGCTTGTCCTCAAAGCCGGAGAAAGGAAATGCTTAATCACCGAAAGGGTGAGTTACGTGCTAGGACCAGACGAGGAAGTGCGCGTGGTGCGCGAAATCTATTCGATGTTTCTCGACCTGAAGCTCAGTGTCAACGCGATAACCCGCCTGCTAAATTCGAGGCATACGCCTAGGGGGATTCCGGGCCCATGGCGAAGGGGGGCAGTCCAGACCATTCTGACGCATCCGAAATATGCCGGATGTATCGTTTTTAATCGTACCTCCGTCCGGCTGAAGTCGAAAAGGGTTTTCAATCCGCATGAGCAGTGGATCGTGCAGCCAAACTGTTTCCCGGCGATAGTCTCCGCCGATACATTCGAGCGAGCGCAAGCGAGATTTGCCAGAAGAGTCGTTCGCCGAACCAATTTAGAGTTGCTTGCCGATCTGCGTGTCGTCGCTAAAGCCTACGGCAAACTTACGATAGGGTTGATTACCGGCTTTCCTGATATTGCATCGTGGGCGACATACAGAAAGCGCTTTGGGAGCGTTCGTAGGGCATTCGACTTGGCCTTGAACCCTCCAGCGGGACGACCGCTTCCGCCGATGCCAGACGTATAGGGCATAGAGAATGTCGGCGGAACATGTTGCTCTCGGGGGAATGAGATGATCCCACATGGAACCGGTGTGATGGGCACTAAGAAGTTCGTCGGCTCCCCACCCTCTTTGCAGAATGCCGAGTGTCCGACCCTGGCGGCCCAGTACCTACGCATGTCTAAAAGAACCCAGGCATGCTCAGTCCAAAACCAAATGGAAGCGATACAACAATACGCCCGCATTCACGGGTTTAACATCATTCACACCTACTGCGACGACGGGAAAAGTGGTCTTGATCTAGCGCACCGCCCCGGCCTGAGGCAGTTGCTGCACGACGTTGTCACTCGGAGGGCAACCTTCAGTGTGGTTCTTGTCTTGGACGTAAGCCGATGGGGGCGTTTTCAAGACCCTGATGAGGGGGCTCATTACGAGTTTCTGTGCAAACTCGCCGGTGTACGTGTTCATTACTGTGCGGAGTGCTTTGCGGGCGAAGACGGCCCTAAGACGTTATTACTGAAATCACTGAGGCGAGTTGCCGCCGCCGAGTACGCTCAGGAACTGTCTAAGCGAACTTTTGCAGGGCAATGTACAGCGGCCCGAAACGGGTGTAGCACGGGAGGTCCCGCCGGGTATGGCCTCAGAAGGTTGCATCTTGACTCGAACGGAAATCACAAGGGAATCTTGGCCGACGGAGTACTGAAGAGCCTCACGACAGACCGAGTGAAGCATGTCGCAGGCCCGCTCAGAGAAGTCCGGGTTGTACGCAAAATCTATTCGATGTTCCTGGAAGAGGGTCTCGGCTATACGGCGATAGCTCGTCGACTGAACCAACGGAGAATAGCTCGCCCAGGCTATGGCCCTTGGGACAATTTCGCCGTTCGCAGAATTCTGACGCACGCTAAATACAAGGGGTGCGCCATGTTCAATCGGGCTTCCGAAAAACTGGGATCCAAGAAGCATCGCAACCCTAAAGAACAATGGATTATCCAGCCGAATGGCATGGACCCGGTCGTGTCTGCGGAGCGTTTTCAGCAGGTGCAGGAAAAACTAGGGAGACGGTTCGTTCGTCACACTGATGTCGAGTTGCTCGACGAATTGCGTGAGCTGTATCACATGCACGGCCGACTTTCGCTCAAGTTAATTACCGAAGCGCCAGGTTTGGCCTCCTGGGAAACGTACCGCAGACGGTTTGGGAGCATGCAGAGAGCCTACGAACTGATCGGCTACTTCGAGTCGAGTAGAGGCAACCTTCGGTAGTGCACTTTCGCTGGACTGTGGAACCGATGGCGAGCTCCCAGACGGAGAGACTCTGGAAGCCTGCACGATCCTGACAACGACGCCAAACCAGCTCCTGGCCGACATACACGACAGGATGCCGGTGACCCTTCCGTCCTCGAATTGTGACGTGTGGCTTGATCCGGGGTTTTCGCGACGTGGCAGCGACGACCGAGGTGTTCAAGCCCTACGATGCGGGGCAGATGCGACGTTATACCGTCAGCACTTGGGTGAACAATGTCGCGAACGACGACCGCCAGTGCTCCGAACCGATTGAAGTGTCAGAGGCGATGCAGGCCGGACTTTTCTGATCTGAACGTCCCATTAGGTGCCTGGCCCAGGTGGGCGAACAGACGGCGCAAAGTTGCGCTATCGCCTGTGGCTGTTGAAAAACTCTTACGCGCCCGAACCAGCAGAAATTAGATCGCGCCAGGATGCCGTATAAACGATCTTCTCGAATTTCGAGACATTTCTGGTCACCCGATTTCGCCCGAATAAGCGGCCAAGAAGAGTTTTTCGACAGCCACGCCTGTTAACAACAATTATCGGAGTCGGCGATATAATTGACGGCCATCCAGAGGTTGCCAAGGCTGACGTTGAAACTGTTGGCTCAAGACTCAAACCAAGAAATTCCAACCCGTTGGCAAACTTGACGTATAGGAAAATCAAAATCTGATTTCAGGCAGCGGACTTCCGTGATCTCTTTGCAGGCAGGGTTCGGGTGTGACGTGGTCAGTAGGAGATACAGATAGAAGGCCGCTGAAACCGAAAACGTCGTTGTGCGGGCGCTGCGCTGACAAACTCGTTTGTCGAAGGCTCGAACGCCTTGCCAAGGGGAGCTACTCTGCCTTTAGGGCTTCCGTGAGGCGGCATTGGATTTGGAGCAAGACCTGGCATTGGGGGTGTTAGGACTCAGCCGACCAACCCAGCGCATCGGCTGCGCGAGCGAGTCAATCAGCGGATCGTTACCAAAATCTCGCCGTATTGAATACGCCCAACCTAGCCGTCGCGGACGGGGTCGCCTGCGCTGCCCTAACAGCAGGAAAATAGCGGTGGTTGTCCGCGCTTTTGAGCGGGGCGCTAGGAGTCCGAAATAGCGGACTGCGTGTCGGTAGCGATCGGGTACATGTTCTGCCAAGAGAGCCACAAAATCGGCAGGCGAATACTCCGCGCTCACGCGGATTCTCAGCCTCTTGTCTTTGAATGAGAACCGGATCGTGGCATCCGTGATCTCCTCAAAACGGTGTTGAGCAATAGGCGGCCGTCGAGCATAGCGCCCCGCGTATCGCAAGAAGTGCTCTTTGGATTGGAAGTAATCGACATGCGCGCTCCACCATCTGTATTCGCGCGCCAACACTGCTTTGAGATCGCCGGGGTGGAGGTTGGAAATCAGCACGCCAGCTTTCAGAGCCTCTCTGAGGAAAGTGATCACAGCGAATCGCCACATGTGCATCAGCTTCTTGCGATCAAAATACAAACGCGCGGTCCAAGTCCCACCTGAATCCTTCAGACCTCCGGCGGAGGCCAGAATATGCAAGTGTGAATTGAAGTTGAGCCGAGCACCGAACGTGTGCGGTATCACCATAATCAGGGCACTAGCGCCGAATTTGATCTTTACCCATTGCTGTATGACCGCAGCTCCCAGGGCGGGTAGGTCATGAAGAAGATGTCGGTTCTTCTGGAAGATTGACCAGAGGACATCGGGCATCGTGAGGGCTATGGCTGCATACCGAATGTCCGGCAGAGCCGACCACTGTTCGCGTTGCCAAAGCAGCGTGGCCCGATGGCCACAACTGGGACAGGCTCTAGACTTACACGTGTGGTAAACGAGCTTCTCTTCGTTTTCCGAAGCGAATATCTCGGCTCCCAACGCAGGCGTCCTGCAGTTGATCATTCGACGGAAGTTTTCGCGGACGGCAGGTCGGGTTCCAGGATGATCCCAGTAATCCCGCGTGTCGATTAGGATCTGCTTTAGTGGCTCTCTGCAACGCATGAGATTGGCAGCTCCTCCTGGGCTGGCGCGAATTGAAGCAACTCCTTAGTTACGAAGACAGCTTTCCCAGGGACATCCACCGCTGCCACTGCAACCGAACTGAGATGAGGGCTTTGGAGCTGTAATAAACGCCGGGCCAGGCCCGTGAGTCCTAGGCTGTCGGCTGACACTGGGTGTTTGGACATGTGCTTCGAGACGAGGCGCCGTATAGTTTTCCTCACGCACCTCTCGCCGCGATAAAGCATCAACGCCCGTCGCTGGTGTTCGGATGACATCTCACGCCAGAGCCACGCCCGGTGAATTCTGACTTCCCCGTTTCGCAAGGCGTCCTGCAGGTCCGTACATGCAGTTGTCATCACTTGCTTGACCTTAGTCACGTTGCCGACGGACACACCTGCTGCAGCGGCAATTTCAGACCGCACGTCCACTCTTTCAGCTTCCGTCAATTTTGACGAACCCTTGCTCTGACCACCTGCTTGCTGGTTCGACAGCCCCTTTTCTCGGAGGCAAGGCTCAAGTTCAAGGGCGAGTAAAATCCGGCAAAAATCGTTTAGACCGTTCGATCGACCATGTCTCAGGAGCAGCCAACGAAGAGCGTCCTCGTCGCTCAGGTCGTACTCAAGGCAGGGAAGCGTTGCTCGCCCTTTTCGTCGGGCCAGCTCCCAGCGAGCGTAGCCGTCAAGAATCGTGCGGTCTTGTGTGATCACGAGCGGCTCGAGAAAAGCGCGGTCACCTCGCTCGGCGAGTGAGGACAACCTCGCGGTTGAGGCCGCAAGATGATGTCTGACGTAGGCCGGGTGTGGGTGGAGTTCGTCCAGGCGACAGGTTACGAGTTGGCCGGCTCCGAGGAGACTGTGGTCGCCATCGGTAGATTCCATGTGCTTTTCCTTGAAATTCGTTCGGATCGAATCCAAAAAAAACCGCCCCGTGAAAGGGCGATCAATCGATGTAGGTTGGACGGAAACTTGCCTGATTCACCGGAAACGAGAAAACCGCCATCGGTGGTTATCTAAGGAATTTTGCTCATTCTTCACCGCCTGACTTGTTGTTGTCTTGGTTGCGCGGGGGTTGCGGATTTTGCCGGACTTTGCCGAATTCTTCCGCGGACTGAGCTTTAAGTTGTTGATCCGTGGAGAGTCCAGTGGGACTCTGGATCAGCATATCGGGGTTCGAATCCCTGGGGGGCAGCCACGCATTTCCAATAACATCCAAGTCTTCTCTCCAGTCTAGCGTCTGCGGATTGTTGCAGGCCTGATTGGCCATCCAGGCTGTCCCGCCGTCGCAATATCAGCACCAGTATCAACTGCCCGTGGGCATGAGCGGGATTGCAAGGCCCGGCTGTCGTGGCAAAAGGTCACGAGGCAACCGCGCAACCCCTCGAATGGACGACACACATTCGCGTTGGAATTGCACGGCTTGACAGCGCCAACTTCTAGCGCGCTCGCAAACATCCCATATGACTTGGTGCTGATGATGTGCAGATGCCCGACATGTACACCATCGAAGCGACCCGGCAAATTCGCAGTTCAAGTTGAAACGCTTCCAGGCCGACTATCTCAATAACGGCCCACTGTTTTCTGGCTGTGGCTGGAGCATGGTTCACGATGCTTGTTTTTCCAGCGTGTCCGGCAAAGGCCGGTCCTCACTCCGAACCAGGAGAGGGAGATTGAATTCGACGACCATGGTTGCGCCAGAGGTGCTGGCTCGCGGTCTCGCGTCCGCGGACGCTCTGCCAGGGTATGAGCAGCTTTTCAAGTCCATCTTTCAGTGCTCTGCGGCGGGGATGCTGGTCCTGGACTTTGATGGCCGCTGTGTCTGTGCCAACCAGGCCTTCTGCGATCTGGTCGGATATAGCGCGGACGAAGTCATGGCCCGCAACGTGGCCGAGATTACTCATCCGGATGACGTGGTTGTATGCCAGGAGATGCTGCGGCAGCTGGCTTCCGGGGAAGCCAAGTTCAAGCAACTGGAGAAGCGTTACCTGCACAAAAGCGGGCCGCCGGTGTGGGCGCTGTTGACGGCGGTCGTGATCCCGCGGTCGGATGGCTTCCCGCCGCTCCTGGCGGTAGGGCTGGTGCAGGACATCAGCCGGCGCAAAGCGGCAGAAGAAGCCTTGCAACGCAGCGAGGCGCTGTTTCGAACCATCGGTGAAAACGCCGGCGACCTGATCCTGATCGTCGATTACCCCGCCATGAAGACGCTCTACGTCAGCCCTGCCTATCGCACGCTTCTGGGATATTCGGTCGACGAACTTCAAGGCCGCAACTCGCTGGAATTGGTCCACCCCGATGACCTTTCCGTCATTCACCGGGCAACCGAAGAAATGGTCCGGAGAGGGACCAACGGACTCCTGGCGGAAATGCGGTTCCGTCACAAGAACGGCAATTGGTATCATGTGGAGGCCCACGGCTGTGCGGTGCGGAATAGCCGTGGCGGGTTGGAACGCATCGTCGTAATCTCGCGCATCATTGACGACCGCATCCTTGCCCAGCAGAAGCTGAAGGAGCGTCAGGAGAAACTGCAACTGCTGGTCGATTCCGCAGAGTTATTCGTGGACTCGGTGCCGTCGATTCTCATCAGCGTCGGCCGGGATGCCCGGATTAAGCGCTGGAACCTGGCCGCAGGACAGGTGTTCGGTCTCAGCGCAGCCCAGGTGGCCCATCGGCACCTGGCGGATTGCGGTATCCAATGGACGCGTCCCGACATGAGAGCGGAGATTGATTCCTGGTGCACCCACCGCCAGCCGGCGCGCATCGACGGCCTGCCATTTGTAATCGGTGGTACGACGCGGTTTCTGGGTCTCACCTTGAACTGGATTGGCGCGCCCGACGAACCGATCAATGAGCTGCTGATTATCGGCTCCGATGTGACCGAGCGCGAGATGCTGGGACAACAGTTGCGGCAGGCGCAAAAACTGGAGGCGATTGGGCAACTGGCCGCCGGAATCGCGCATGAAATCAATACCCCCATTCAGTACGTGGGCGACAACACCCGGTTCCTTCAGGAGTTCTGGACGACCTTCCACGATTTGTTCAATGTCACTCGCGAAATACAGCAGCAAGCCCGCTCGGGAGCGATCTTGCCCCAGACCCTCGAACGCTTCGATGCCCTCGCCCAGGCGGCGGACTTCGAATGCCTTCAGACGGAGGTTCCACGAGCCATCGAACAGTCCCTCGAAGGCATTGAACGCGTGACCAAGATCGTCCACGCGATGAAGGAATTTTCCCATCCGGGATCGGAAGAAAAGAAAGCCATCGATATTAACCGTGCGATCCAGACCACCATCACCGTTGCCCGCAACGAGTGGAAGTACGTCGCCGACGTGGAAACCCATTTTGATCCGGACCTGCCTTGGGTGCTGTGCCACGCCGGCGAGTTCAACCAGGTGATTCTCAACCTCCTGATCAATGCCGCGCAGGCAATTGCCGAGGTGGCGGGAGACGGTTCTGGCGGCAAAGGAAAGATTGTGATCTCGACTTCGCGCGTCCAGGACTCGGCGGAGATTTCCATCGCCGACACCGGCGCTGGCATACCGGAGGCCATTCACTCCCGAGTCTTCGAACCCTTCTTCACTACCAAACCTGTAGGCAAGGGGACGGGGCAGGGATTGGCCCTGGCCCACACCGCCATCGTGAGGCGGCACGGCGGAAAGCTATGGTTTGAATCGGAGGTGGGGAAGGGATCCACATTTTACATTCGTATCCCGTTTGCGGGCCCGGTGGAAGGGTGATTATGGCCAAGCGAATCTTATTTGTCGACGACGAGCCCATGGTGCTGACCGGGCTGAAGCGCAGTCTGCGGCCCATGCGCACGGAGTGGGAGATGGTGTTTGCCGGCGGCGGCGACGAAGCCCTGACGGCGCTGGACCAGCAGAGCTTCGACATCATTGTTACCGACATGCGCATGCCCGGAATGGATGGAGCGCAGTTGCTGAAGGAAGTGCAGAAACGGTCGCCGCAGACCCTGCGCATGGTGCTCTCCGGACAATCGGACCGGGAGACGATCCTGCGCTCGGTCAATCCCGCTCACCAGTTTGTTTCCAAGCCCTGCGACAGCGAAGCGCTGAAGGCGCGCCTGGCCCGCATCTTCGCCCTTGGAGATCTGTTGCAGAACCCGGGCTTGCGCGAGCTGGTGACCAAGCTCGACGCCCTGCCAAGTTTGCCGGGAATTTATCTGCAACTCAACCAGGAGCTGAGCCGCAGTGAACCCTCGCTGCAACGCATCGACGAATTGATTGCCGCCGATATGGCCATGACCGCCAAGATCCTGAAGCTGGTGAACTCGGCTTTCTTCTGTCTGCCGTGCGAAATCTCCAGTGCCTCGCATGCCGTCAAGTTGCTGGGTCTGGAGACCCTGCGCACCCTGGTCCTGACGGCGCACATATTCGACCAATTTCAGGGTCCGCTGCTGAGCCCCGAAGATGTTCAGCAGATTGCAGACCACTCCCTGGCGGTCAGCAGGAGTGCCAGGACGATTGCGGTCTTGGAGCACGCTGACCAGGCTACCCAGGACAGGTGCTTCACCGCCGGCCTCTTGCATGACGCCGGCAAACTCATCCTGGCTTCTACCCTGGGCAAGCGATACCGCGAGGTGTTGGAGTACAGCGAGAGGGCGAATGTCGGCCTGTATGCGGCGGAGCGCGAGTTGCTGGGCTGTAACCATGCCCAGGTGGCGGCCTATCTGTATGGCTTATGGGGGCTGCCCAGCACGATTGTCGAAGCCGTGGCCTGGCACCACCAACCAGCCGGCAGCTTAAGCGTGGAGTTTTCGCCGCTGGCTGCGGTGCACATGGCAAGCGCCTACCACGATGAGAAAAGCAGGTCGCGGCTGCGCGACCGCATTCCGGTCGACGCTGCCTTTCTGGCCGATATCGGCTGCGCAGGGCGAGAGCCGGTGTGGCGCAGCAAGCTCGATGGGGAACAGGTGCATCATGGCTGAAACCATCCTTTTAGTGGACGACGATAGCAATATCCTCGAAGGCTATCGCCGCAGCTTGGGCCGCGAGTTTCGGCTGGAAACCGCCCTGGGCGGCGTCCAGGCCCTGGAACTTGCAACGGAACACGGACCCTACGCGGTGGTGGTTTCCGACATGCGGATGCCGGTCATGGACGGTATCCAGCTGTTAAGCGAAATCAAGGCGCTGTCACCCGACACCACCCGCGTCATGCTTACCGGCAACACCGAGATGGAAACGGCCATCGACGCTATCAACGAAGGCTGCATTTTTCGCTTTCTCACCAAGCCTTGCAGCCGGGAAGCGATGGCGCAGGCCCTTACTGCCGCGCTGCAGCAGTATCGATTGGTGACCGCTGAAAAGCAGTTGTTGGAGCAGACCCTCAGCGGCAGCATCCACGTCCTGACCGAAGTGCTCAGCCTGCTCAATCCTGCTGCCTTCAGCCGGGCCGAACGCGCCCGCCGCTATATCCACCGCATCGCCATCTCGATGAAGCTGGGCAACCCCTGGCAGTACGAGGTTGCCGCCATGATGTCCCAGTTGGGTTGCGTCACCCTGGCCCCGGAGACCATCGATGCTGTCTACAAAGGCGAAAGGCTCATGCCCAAAGAGCAGGCACAATACGACGCGCACCCGAGCGTGGCCTACGACCTGCTTTCGAAAATCCCCCGTCTGGAACCTATCGCGTGGATGATCGAGTATCAGGACCGGCCGGCCCCCGAGTCCGACCACTCCCAAACCCCCGATGTGCGCATGGGAGCGAAAATACTGCGAGTGATTCTGGCTTACGAAAGGCTGATTCACACAGGAAGATCGCGAACTGAAGCAGCCCACCTCCTGGGTCGTCAAAACACAGATTTCAGCCCGGAATTTTTCCAGAATCTGGTGGCCCTGGATCCGAATGCCGAAGACGGAGAAATACTCCGCAGCCGCATCGACGAACTCGCGCCCGGAATGATCATCCAACAAGAAGTTCGCACCCAGGATGGTGCTTTGCTGGTTTCCAAGGGTCAGGAGGTCACACCCACCGTCATATCGAAGCTGAAGAACTTTCACGCGCGGCGGGCGATCGCCAGCAGCGTCGCGGTTTCCATGCCGGCAACCACCCTGGCCTTCATTAAAGCCGCTTCGTAGATTTGTGCTCTATATCGCTGAAAAACAGGGCTTTATAGACAGCGAGGGGCTTTGCAAACTGGTCCCGCTAACAACTTTTCTCTTCTCCAGACCTGGCCTGCGGATCCAGTGGCAGGCGAACGTAGAACGTGGTTCCGCTACCGACTTCGCTTTCGAAGCTAAGAGTTCCACCATGCATCTCGACCACAATCGCGCGGGCGATGGCCAGTCCCTGGCCGGTACCACGCCCGATCGCTTTGGTAGTGAAGAATGGATTGAAGACCTTGTCACGATTCGTTTCAGGGATGCCGCATCCGGTGTCGGAAACGGAAATCAGCACTGCGTCCGCCTCAGTCCAGGTCCGCACCCGGATCAAGCCCTTCCCGCCGGTTAGCTTTTTCGTATCTGCGATGGCATGGGCGGCGTTCACCAGCAGGTTGAGGAAGACCTGATTCAGTTCACCGACATTGCAGACCACCGGTGGCACGCTGCCTAGTTCGGTTTCCACCTCAGCAACGTACTTCAACTCATTGCGGGCGACAATCAGCGTGCTCCGAAGGGCTTCGTTGATGTCGGCGGCGGCTTTTTCTTTTCCTTCCGGGTGGGCAAACTCCTTCATGGCCCGCACCAGTGTGGCCACCCGGGTCACGCCATCCAGCGACTGCTCGATGGCCTTGGGGATTTCCTCCATCAGATAGTCAACATCGACAGCTCTTTCGGTCTCACTTACCTCCTCCGCCAATCGCCTATCGGCATCGCCGTCGGCCGCCGCGGCCTCTCGCAGACGCTGATATTTTTCCCGCACCTTATTGAGGTCGGTGTAGGCGCTGTGCAGGAAGCGAAGGTTATCGCCAACGAACTGCACGGGAGTATTGATCTCGTGGGCGATGCCGGCGGCCAGACTGCCCACGGCTTCGAGCTTCTGGGAGTGGCGAAGTTCAATCTCCAACCGGTTGCGCTCGGTCACATCCTGGGCTATGGCCAGACGGGCAGTATGACTGTCGTAGTTAATGTCGTGAAAATGGATTTCCACGTCGATGGCGCGCCCATCCTTGCTCTGGTGCTTCCATTGTCCCGCGCCGCCTGTGACCAGCGAGAGTTGCTGGTGAAGCCGCCGCTGAAACCGTTCGGTGTCGTCCGCGGGAGCGATATCCGTCGTTCTCATCCCCAGGAACTCGTCGTGGCTGTAGCCATACTGCTGCACCGCGGCGTTGTTAACTTCGAGAAATTCCAGGGTCGCGACATCGAAGACATAGGCGGGATGAGGAATGGTGGCAAATAGCAAGCGGGAGCGCTCCTCGCTTTGGTGCAAGGTTTCTTCTGCGCGGCGGCTGATGGCCAGATGCGCGGTCAGCAGCGCGGTCAGCAGCAGACCTGCCAGCAGCGTGCCCCAACTGCTCCAGCGTACCGGCTCGAAACTGTTGGAGAGAGGATAGGCGGCGAGTTCCCAGGTACGCCCGGCAACGGAAATCGTTCGCGTCGCCCGAAAGCCGCGAGGAAAATCTTCCACACCATCCAGGTGAGCGCCCTTCGGATAGAGCAGTTTTTCCCTGGGGATGGCGTCGCGGTCGAAGATGGCCAGGCTGAGACCCGAGGCTGAGCTGGGCGCGGCCCCGGCCCTTTCCACGATGTCCGAGATCCGAAAGACGGCCAGAGCGAAGCCGGTCAACGCCTCCCACCGCCCTTCGGTCCGGGATAGATCGAACCCTCCCCGGTAAACGGGACGGAAGACCAGGAAGCCGTATTGATCGGAAGTCTCCTGCACTAGCTTGATCCGGCTGGTAGCAACCATCTGGCCGGAATCCACGGAGCTTTGCAGGGCCTCACGGCGGACCCGATCCGAATAAAGGTCGAAGCCGAGCGCCTTTTCGTTGCTCTTGAAGGGCGCCACGTAGAAGACCGGAAAGTACACGGCTCGTTCACCGGCCCTGGCCATCTCCACCAGCGAGACGCGCTCGGTGAACTGGAAGGCTGGAAAACCGTCGTGTCGCGCGCTGTCTTCGTATTTCCGCCGCAACCGCTTCGGTACGCGCGGAATCCACTCCAAGGCTTGAATGGCAGGGTTGCGCGCCAGCAGGGGCGCCGCGAACTGACTGAACTGCTTCCGATCGAGGTCCGGAGAAGCGTCGTAGAGTGCCCCCAGAGACACAAGATTATTGACCGTCAGTCTGACGTTGGTCTCTACGGCATCGAGGCGTTCCTGGGCAATTCCGCTGAACGAAGCCTCGGCATTCCTGCTTTCCAGGCTTCGCAGAGTGATGAAGATCACCGCGCTCAGGGCTATGCCCGAGGCGATGATACCTAGCGAAGATAAAACGCGGCGCACAAGTCCACTGACCTACTCATCCTCAATTATCGGCAGAAAAGCGCAGAACCTTGACTTTCGTGACCGGACAAGGGATGGATGATCGCTATTCCCGCGGCCATGCTCCAGGCCGGAATCGGTGGCTTCCTGCTCTGTAAGCATGGTGAAGATTTTGCGCGACTAGCTTGACGGAAGTGCGGATTGGCAGCGGGTTAGCTCAATTCCGGAGAAAGCCTTTACCAACAGGAATACCGTCTTGGAAGTTTGCAAAAATGTTCGCCCCCGGAAACGGAATCAAGGACAAAGCTCAGGCCATGCGCGCATAGCGTAAATATGCGCCATGACTCGCTCTCAATCACTCTCTCCGAATTCCCGAAGGCGAACTCATGGAGAAAACTGTGTATTACCTGCTGGTCGGAGGATGGCCAATCGAGTCAGCCCTCGATGCATGCTGATAACTCGTCCGTCCGAAGTGGACCCATCAAACGGGTCGCATCCTGGTGACAGAAAACTGCTAAGCCAAACTTCCAGAGAACTCGAACTAGCGGGTCTTCACGACGCCGACTAACCCTCCCATCGAGGTCGAATCGGACAACAGGTAAGCGCCTGGACGGAATCCTGACTTGCGCCTCATCGGTCCTAAACCGCCTTCCCAGAGCTTGCGCTCCAGTGGCTTGCCGGTCGGACCTCCGCGCTCACAGTTGCGGGACAGTGGCGGATTTTCACCGCGCTTCCCAACTACCAGACAATTTCCTTATAACCCCAGGCAATAACACTGTCAATGAATCAACTCTGATTGAAGTATAAACTTGGTCATTGTTTCCCATATTGGGAGGCCGCACTTAGGGTCTGCGCTGTCGCGCTACTGACAGCCGAGGACACGATCAAGGGTTGAGTGCGAGTGTTCACTTCCCGACTGTGTGAAGCATCACAGCCATGGTGTCAGAAGATCACAGACGAATGGGACAGTTCCCATTATCGTCCAAGTAGCTCGTTGACTTGTTGTATCTCGCGCAGGCGCAGGGAACGCCGTGGGAATCGGCGACAGTGGCGCTGCTGTAACTGGCTACGAAACCTCAAATGACCACCCGGAGTTCTGGGGAAGGTGAGGCGTAGGTCCGAAGCCAGAAGTCAGAACAACGGCCCGCGCGACCGGATTTGGAAACTTCGCCCAAAGGAGAATGCATTGTTCCGCCCATTACATCCGGCCTCCAAGGCACACCTGATTTTGCCGAGTCTCGGGACGCCGCTTCCGCGCGCGCCCGGACATGCCGGCTTGAACGATTGCCATGAGGGTGCGCCATGAAGAAGTTTGAACATGGCGGCGATATAAGGCACCTGGCCCAGATGACTGGCCGTCCGGAGCGGGAACTACTCGACTTCTCGGCGAATATCAATCCTCTGGGTCCTCCGGAGTGGTTACGGCCGCTGATTAGTTCGCGGCTCAGCATGCTCCAGCATTACCCTGATCCGCACTGCACCGCCCTGGTGGAAGCGACCGCAGAGCGCTACGGAGTGGATCGCGAAGAAGTAATCGCCGGCAACGGCTCGACCGAGATCCTTTACTTAGTGGCTCGCGCGGCCGGGAAATCGCACGCGTTGATTCCCGTGCCCTCCTATGGCGACTACGGCAAGGCGGCGACGCAGGCGGGAATGCGGACTCAGACACTGCCTTGCGGTGATCCGTTGCCTGAGGATAGTTTGACCGCCGATACCGTGGTCTTCCTTGGCCAACCCAACAACCCTACCGGAACATTATTTCCCGCCGAAACCTTGCGGACCCTGGCGGCGAATCATGCTTCGACACTGTTTGTGATGGATGAGGCGTTCGGCGATTTTGTGGAAGGCTTCGACAGCCTGACCAGGAGACGCCCTGCCAATGTGATCGTGCTGTTGTCGCTGACCAAGATATTCGCCATTCCCGGGCTGCGAACCGGATGTGCAGTTGGGAATCCCGAATTGATTCGGCGCCTGCTTGAGCTGCAACCTCCGTGGAGCGTAAATACGCTGGCGCAAGCGGTCAGCACCGCTGCGTTGGGCGACCGCGAATACGTGCGGCGGACGCGTGAGTACGTCACCCGCGAGCGCGAGAGGCTGTTTGCCGGGCTGAGCGCCCTGCCCGGAGTCACGGTTTATCCAGGTCAAGCGAACTTCCTGTTGGCCAAAGTCGATCGTGCAGGAATGGACGCCGTAGCATTGGCGGAGCGAATGCTTTCCCACGGTATTGCCATCCGAACCTGCACTACCTTTCAGGGGTTGGACGCGCGTTACTTCAGGGTTGCGGTGCGCACTGCTGACGAAAATGACCGGCTGCTAAGGACATTGCGCGCGATCCTGGGAGGTTCGCAGCCGCGTCCGTCAAAGAGGGCCGCTAAGACGATCATGTTTCAGGGCACCAGCTCGAATGCGGGCAAGAGCGTATTGACGGCCGCGCTGTGCCGCATTCTTCAGCAGGACGGAGTGCAGGTCGCACCTTATAAATCGCAGAACATGTCGCTGAATTCCTTCGTCACCCGCGACGGAAAGGAGATGGGGAGAGCGCAAGTAGTGCAGGCCCAAGCCTGCCGCCTGGAGCCGGATGCCCGCATGAATCCGATTTTGCTGAAGCCCAATTCCGATACCGGCGCGCAGGTGATCGTGCTGGGCAAGCCCGTGGGCAACATGAACGTGACGGAGTACATCGACTACAAGCCGCAAGCCTTCGCCGTGGCCAAACAGGCGCTGGACGAACTGCGGGCGGAGAATGAAGTTGTAGTGCTGGAAGGCGCCGGCAGTCCAGCCGAGGTCAATCTCAAACGTCACGACATTGTGAATATGGCGATGGCGCAATACGCTAATGCGCCCGTGCTGCTGGTGGGAGATATTGACCGCGGCGGCGTCTTCGCATCTTTCATTGGCACCATGGAAGTGATGGAAGAGTGGGAACGCGCGCTGATTGCCGGCTTTGTGGTGAACCGCTTTCGAGGTCAGGAATCTTTACTGACGGAAGCTCTGCAATACACGCAGCGCCACACAAACCGTCCGGTCTTTGGGGTGGTTCCGTTTCTGCGGGATTTGGGACTGCCGGAAGAGGACTCGGTTTCTTTCAAAGCGGCCAAGCCAGACAATTCGAATGCTGCCTCCGAGTGCGTTGACATCGCGGTGGTCGATCTGCCGCACATTTCGAATTTCACCGACTTCGACGCGCTCCGCATTGAGCCTGATGTGCGCGTGCGCATTGTGCGCCAGCCGGCGGAGTTGGGCCATCCTGATGCGGTCATTCTGCCGGGCAGCAAGAACGTTATTGCCGACCTGGCCTACCTGCGACAGACCTGCCTGGCCACGGCAATTGCTGGATTAGCGCGCGAAGGCAAAACCGAAGTGGTTGGCATTTGCGGCGGATACCAGATTCTGGGCGAGAGAATCGCCGATCCGACAGGGGTGGAATCGCATACCGGCTCGGTCCAGGGGCTGGGATGTTTGTCGCTGGCCACCGAGATGGACGCAGAGAAAAGCCTGAAGCGCATCGCGGGCCGACACTGTGAGTCTGGATGCAAGGTGCAGGGCTACGAGATCCATCATGGCCAAAGCGTGATCACCGGACAATTGCGGCCTATCTTCATTGCCGAGGATGGATCGACAGTAGGAGTCTCGGCTGCCGAGCTTCCAGTGTGGGGAACCTATCTGCATGGGGTCTTTGATGCCGATGAGTTTCGGCGCTGGTTTATCGATCGGTTGCGAGCGCGCCGGCATTGGCCGGCGGTGGGAAGAGTCGTGGCCGTCTACGATCTTCAGGAAGCCTTCGATCGTCTCGCCGGCGTGGTGCGGCAGAGCTTGAAGATGGACGAAATTTACCGCTTGCTGGGGCGAGCATGAGCAGCCAGAGCAGCTCCAAGAATGTTCCCGGCGGCGACCGCCAACCTGTGGAGCTAACTGGTCTCGCGGAGTCGCCGCACGAGGGAACTACCCAGGTGCGGATTCCCCGCATCGTTGTGGCGGGGACAGAGAGCGGGGTGGGGAAGACTTCGCTGACCCTGGGATTGGTGATGCTGCTGCGGAGGCGCGGTCTGCGGGTACAAACCTTCAAGGTAGGTCCCGACTATCTCGATCCCACCTATCTGGCCCTGGCATCGGGGCGGCCCTGTTACAACCTTGACGGTTGGATGAGCGGCGAAACGTACGTGCGGGAGCTCTTCTGCCGCGCTTCGCTGGATGCAGATATTGCGGTGATCGAAGGCGTGATGGGTCTGTACGACGGCGCCGATGAGGGCTCGCTGAAGGGAAGCACGGCGCAGATTGCGAAATGGCTGGCCGCTCCGGTCTTACTGGTTGCGAATGTGCATGGCATGGCCCGCAGCGTCGCTGCCCTGGTCCACGGCTATTCCAGTTTCGAGCCGGGCATTTCGGTTTCCGGGGTAATCGGAAACCACTGTGGCTCGGAGGGACACGCCCGCCTCCTGGCGAATTCGCTGCGGTTGGCTGCGCTGGCGCCCCTGATGGGGACCGTCCCGCGCGGTGCTTTTCCCGAACTCCCCAGCCGTCATCTGGGCCTGGTCACTGCGGACGCGGACCGCCTGCCGTCGGCTACATTAGACAAGCTCGCCGATGCCCTGGAACCGGGACTTGCCGTTGAGCAGATATTGGAGATGGCGCGACGGGCTGAGCCAATCGCTCTGACAGGGGTGTCTTCGCCAGCCCCACGCCAGTACGGGGTGCGACTCGGCATAGCCCGCGACGAGGCGTTTCACTTTTACTATCCCGATAATCTGGAAGCGCTGGAGCGAAGCGGCTGTGAGTTGGTTACCTTCTCGCCTATGCGCGATGCTTCGCTGCCGGCGGGCCTGAAGGGAATTTATCTGGGCGGTGGCTATCCCGAAGAATACGCTGCGGAACTCTCCGCGAACACTGCCATGCTGGAGTCGATTCGGCACTTCGCCGCCGCCGGCGGGTTGGTATACGCAGAGTGCGGAGGGTTGATGTACGTCTCCCAAGCGCTGGAGACCCTGGAGGGAAAGTCTTACCCCATGTTGGGCCTGCTGCCGGCAACCACCCGCATGAGCAAACGCCTGCAATCGCTGGGTTACCGCGAAGTTACTTTGCTGAGGGATGGCTTCTGGGGAAAGCGTGGCGAGCGCTTGCGCGGGCACGAATTTCACTACTCGGAAATGACCCGAACACCGGCGTGGCCGCCCGCTTATCAAACCGGCCCGCGACCCTCACAGGAAGAATCCTGCGAAGGCTTCCAGAACGACTCGGGCACGATTCTGGCCAGCTATATGCACCTGCATTTTGCCTCCAGGCCAAATGCAGTCGAGCATTTTGTGGATAGGTTGCGAGAAAACGGCCCGGCCGTTGCCGCCGCTGGTCCCGCTCACCGATCCTCTGGAGTAGGCCTCTAATGAGTCAGCCGCTCATTCAGGAGCTCGAACGGGTGGAGTTGCCAACCACACAGGCCTGCGCAAGTTTGCCGGAGCGCATCGGCGGGCTCAGGCAGGCACTCCCCGCGTCCCCGGTGGTGGCGGCCTTCGACCTGGAAAGCGTTCTGGTCCCTGAAATATGGCAGACCGTGGCCCATGTCACTGGAGTTCAGCAGTTGGCGCTGACTACGCGTGACATCGCTGATTACAACGCTCTGATGGAGCACAGAATAAGGCTCTGCCGTGAAAACGGACTTTCCCTGGCGAAGCTGCGAATGATCGTGGGAGAAATGCAGCCTCTGCCCGGCGCGGTCGAATTCCTGGCTTGGGTGCAGGCGCGAATGCTGGCGGTGATTGTGTCTGACACGTATCACGAGTTAGCCGGCCCGGTGGTGGAGAAACTTGGGTGCTCGCTGATGGTGTGCAACGCATTGACCGTCGATGAGCAGGGCTACATCTGCGGCCACCGGCCACATCATGTCCTGGGTAAGGCAGGAGCCATCCTACATTTTCAGAGACTGGGATTTCAAACACTGGCGGTCGGAGATTCGTATAACGATCTCAAAATGTTGCAGACTGCCAACGCCGGCATTCTGCTAAGCCCCTGCTCCGGCTTGGTAGAGAGCGCGGGCGGGATGCCAATTGTCTGGAACCTGGAAGACTTGAAAGCGGAGTTAAACCACTGGCTGAGACAAATGCGGTAAACCAGTTTGTTTCACGCGCGTGTAACGCAAAGCTAATCGACAAATTTCCGCACTAAGATGGCTCGGTTAGGCCTGGACGATTCCGTTCCGGATGGCAAAACGGACCAGATCGGCCAGAGAACCGAGCTTCAGCTTCCGCATGATCTCGCTGCGGTGCCCTTCAGCGGTGCGGGCAGAGATGCCAAGACGATCAGCGACTTCCTTATTGCTCTTGCCTTCGGCGAGGAGCTGAACCACTTCCCGCTCGCGGGTGGTGAGAATGAACTGGCTCGCGGGATCATCCTTCTCGCCCTCAAGTCTCTTCGACAAGTAGGCTTCCACAACTGTTTCGGCGACGCGCGAGGTGAAAAACCGTCGCCCCTTGGAAATACTCTCCACGGCCGCGACCATGTTCTCGCCCACATCCGATTTCAGTACCACTCCGCGCGCTCCCGCCTCCATCACGTCAACGATAACCCTCTCGGTCTCGTGCATGGTGAAGATGAGGATATTAAGTTGAGGTTGTTTTTTCAGAATCTGGCGCGTGGCTTCCAGTCCGTTCATCTCAGGCATGCTCATGTCGAGGATGGCGAAGTCCGGCCGAAGTTTCTCGGCCATCTCAACAGCCAGCCTGCCGTTGGAGGCTTCGCCGCACACACTCCAGTCTTCATGCTTCTCCAACAGGTAACGTAGACCTGATCGGGTCAGCTCGTGGTCATCGGCCAACAGAATGCGCAACATGTTGCTCCTGGTCGATCGGCAGGGAAACGAAAACCTGGGTGCCGTTCGCGGTCGAGTTGATCCTGAAAGTGCCGTTTAATTGTCGCACCCGCTCACGCATACCGGCGATGCCAACTCCCAGCGAAGCCACCCCATGCATTTGAGCCAGCTGCTCAGGGCTCATTCCGGTCCCGTTATCGTGGATTTGAAGCACGACGGTCTTTCTCCGATTCCCCAGGGTCACGATTACGGTTGTAGCCCCCGAGTGCCGGAGAACGTTGTTGATGCTCTCCTGCATGATACGGAACAGCGCCCGTTCGACTTCCGAAGAGAGCGAAGCAAAGTCAGTGGGCTCATCGAAATAAACTTTCAGCGCCGTGCGTTTCTGTAGTCCGTCAAAATACCAGCGGAGCGCGGCGGTCAAGCCCAGGCCATCCAAAATAGGCGGGTGCAGCACATAGGAAACGGTGCGTACCTCTTCCAAAGCCTGGCGGCTGGCGAGGTGGGAATCCTGCAAGAGCTGCCGCAGGCGCTCGTGACCAGGCGGAAAATCGGCCAGCACCTGCCCGATGCTGAGGGCCATGCCGGAAAGATGCTGGCCGGTGCCGTCATGAAGATCGCGGGCAATACGGCGGCGCTCGTCATCCTGCGATTCCAATAACTGCCCGGTCATGTCGCGCAAGGCCGCTTCAGCACGCGCGTGCTTCCTTTGCAGAATCAAAAGCCCCAAGATGAGGAAGAACTGCGCAACCACCAGCGCGATGGTGCCAACGATGCGCCAGCGGTATTGCTCCCACACGCTGGTGGTCTTAAATAGAACGCTGCTCCCAATGGGAAGATCGCTTTCGGAGAACCCCCATCGCTTCAGTTGTCGCGAGTCGAAAGTATAAGCGGCGGCGCTTTCCGCCGGGACCGAAATCTGAGCTGCGGTTCTGCCGCCCAAAGTCTGCAAGACGATGTCCGCAATAACTGAGCCCATTCTCTCAAAATCTACGACGTAGCCTCCGACGGCCCCACTTCCGACGTTGGTGTCTGCCATAGCATAGATCGGGGCGGGGGACGCATGCGACAGCGAGGCGACCACATCCCGGGTGTAGTAGATATTTCCTTTTAAGTCGCGGGTATAGGAAACGGGCAAGACGATAGTGTCACGCGGCAAAAGGCTAACGCGGCGAAGCAGGTCATCGACGGAGGCGTCAGCTAGATATTCCACCGGAAGGTCTGATTCTTTAAGCTGATCCTGGATCTCTCCCAGCAGGATGTGGTCTCCATATCCGGAGCCGGCGATTACTAATATCTTCCTCGCTTTCGGTTGCAACAGGCGAGCTACTGAGATGGTTTTAGTGACGTCGACCTTGAACCAGACGGTAACTTTGTTTGCGGGATTGGGGATATTGGCGGGTAGCTTGAATGGAGTGTGTCCGGCGTACACAGTTGGCACGCCGGGCAAAATATCTACGGGGACTGAACCCACGAAGATGACGACGTCGATGCCGCGCCCGGCGTAGCGCGTCCGGACCCACGAGAGGGCCTGGTCTTGGGATTCCGGGAAGCGTGTCGCCTCAAGTTGTTCCCCAAAAAATTCTGTGTCCTGGCCCAGTTTGATGCGCAATCGATCCAGGATGCCCTTCTGCAATTCCAACGTTGCCGGAGAATATTCCTCGTTCTGGAAGACCAGCAGGATACGTTTGGGAGGGAGTGGCTGGGCCGACGCCAGATGGATCAAGGCCACTATCAACCACACGACGGCGACCACTCGCTTCAGGTTTGGGCAAGGTTTCATTGATGGTTCAAGTACTTGCGCTTGAGGTAGTTTTCTAGCGCCTAGTATATCGCCGGCTTTCAAGGGGACCAAGTTTCAAGGGCCACCGCAGCGCCTCTGCCAAGGTAATAGCACGTAGTTTCCGCGGCGAAACTACGTAGTTTTCCGGGTTCCTTTCTTCATCGCAAATTCATATCTTTGTGGACGCTGCGGGTTGGTTGCCGGTCAAGGTGCAAGCGCAACCTCTATCGCAGATCTTTTGAGACGTACGCAATTTCAGCGGGTGTCAGGAGTGCACATGTTCAGGCAAATCCTTGCCCTAGTAATCACGGGCGCATTGTTGGCGGCGACTTCGCCGGTTGCCGGCGCGCAGGAAGCGCAGCAAGCCAACCTTTCCGCCAGCGAAATCGACTCCATTGTTTCGCCGATCGCGCTGTATCCCGACCAACTGGTCGCTCAGATTCTTGCGGCCGCGACTTACCCCGATCAGGTCACCGCAGCCAGCAACTGGGTCAATACGAATCAAGGCCTGAAGGGCGACGCCTTAATGCAAGCTGCGGACAAACAGCCTTGGGACCCCAGCGTGAAGGCGCTCACGCAATTCCCGACGGTGCTGGACCAGATGGCAAAGAACCTGGCCTGGACGTCGGCGCTCGGCGATGCTGCCTACAACCAGCAAAAGGACGTGATGGCGGCGATCCAACGGCTGCGCCAGGAGGCCAAAGCCGCAGGAAACTTACAGTCCAGCGAGCAGATCAAGGTGGTGCAGCAGGACCCGCAGACGATCGTCATTCAGCCGGCGAATCCCCAGGTGGTGTACGTCCCGACGTACAGCCCTACCGTGGTTTATGGCACGCCGTATTACCCACCGGGATACAGCACCGGCGCGGTGGTTGCCACCGGGCTGCTCGCCTTTGGAGCGGGGATCGCGGTGGGAGCCGCAATCAATAACAGTTGCTGCGGCTGGGGATGGAACAGTTGGGGCTGCGGCTGGCACGGCGGCAGCGTGACATACAACCGCAACGTGTACGTCTCGCGCAGCAACACCTTCTACGGCTCGAATCGTCAGCAGTATCGCAACAACTATTACGGCGGGAACCGGCCTACTCACTACAACGCCAACAATCGCTACAACGGCGGCAACAACCGGGTGAACGGTGGCAACAACCGCAACACCAACATCAGCGGAAACAACGTAAACATCAACACCGGCAACCGGAATAACAACAATAACAACCGGCCGAATGGCGGGAACAATAACGCCGGCAACCGACCGAACGGGGGCGGCAACAATAACGCCGGCAACCGGCCGAATGGCGGCGGGAACAATAACGCCGGTAACCGACCGAACGGCGGCGGGAACAATAGCGCCGGCAACCGACCGAACGGCGGCGGGAACAATAACGCCGGCAACCGGCCGAATGGCGGCGGCAACAATAACGCCGGCAACCGGCCGAATGCGGGCAACAACGCCGGCAATCGTCCGAACGGAGGCAACAACAATCGGCCCGGCGGGGGCGGCGGCAATGGCCAGAATATGGCGAACCGGGGATACGGACAAAAGCCTGCTGCCGGCAACAATTCCAGCGCGTTTGGGGGAGCTAAGCAGGGCGGCAATGCTCGCGCGGATGGAAACCGCGGCCGTCAGAGCATGGGTGGTGGTGGCGGCAGTGCAGCCAGAGCTAAACCGGCAGCTGCGCGGGGCGGTGGCGGTGGTGGTGGTGGCGGCGGACGGAAGCGCTAGTCCATAACGTCGCCATTCACGATGGCATCGAGACCAAAAGCAATCAGCGATTGAGTGGAGATTGATGATGACTGACCTAATACAGAAATTGCATAGCACGCGGCGGAGCGGATGGCGAACCGCGGTGACATTGGCGATCGCGATCCTGCCGATACTGTTCAGCACGATTGCAATGGCACAGGAGGCTGGACAAAAGACATTCGCCACTCTCCAGGACGCTTCCACGGCGCTGTACCAGGCTGCCAAGTCGGGCGACAAGGCTGCGATTGAGAGCGTTTTGGGCGCCTCGTCCGAGGGTGTCATTTCCTCCGGTGACGCAGTCGTCGACCAGAAGAACGCCGACGACTTTCTCCGGCGCTACGAGCAGATGAATCGCTGGGGAAAGGAAGTCAATGGCGATCAGACGCTGTTCCTGGGCGCGGAGAACTGGCCCTTCCCGATTCCGCTAAAGAAGGATGCCGGCGGGCAATGGTACTTCGACACCAAGGCGGGGCTGGAAGAGATCCTTTACCGCCGCATAGGGCACAACGAGTACGCCGCTATCAGAGTTTGCGGCATTCTGGCTGACGGCCAGATCGACTACTACGCTGGACTTCATGATGGTTCCACGGTCCACCAATACGCACAGAAGCTCATCAGCGATCCCGGCAAGCAGAACGGGCTTTACTGGAAGGCCGCCGAGGGCGAACCGGACAGTCCGATTGGGCCGCTCATCGCCTATGCCAACGGCGAAGGTTACAAAGACAAGGATGCGGCCTTTCACGGCTACTTTTTCCGTGCCCTCACCAGCCGCGGTCCAAAAGCTCCCGGCGGCGCCAAGAACTACATCGTTAATGGCGCCATGATCGGGGGCTTCGGCTTTCTGGCTTACCCGGCCATCTACCGGAACTCGGGTGTGATGACCTTCATGGTTGACAGCCAGGGAGTGATCTACGAGAAGGACCTTGGTCCGCACACCGCTGACACCGTCAAGGAGATCACTTCTTTCAACGCAGATGCGACCTGGCGGAAGGTCAGCGCGGAAACCGAAGATGAAGCGCAGGCGGAAGATGAGCAGTAGGGCATCGCGCGACGGGGTTTACGCGCGCGCGGCCTCCGTGCCTTTTTCGCGAAGGCGTGCGGTTCTCATCAACGACGAGGTTCGACAGTGGAAGAACTGGTAGTCATGGGCTTCGGGGACAAGCATCGAGCCCTGGAAGTGTTGCCGCAGCTACAGAGGCTCAGGTTTTCATGGAGTTCGAATCTGTGCAACGCCATCGCTGTGGAGGTGGAACAGGATGGCAGGCTGCGGATGATGCATAGCCAGATGCTCGATCCCGGTGGCGGCGGAGATGACTTGATGCGCTGGAAGGCGCTACTGAGTGCGATCGTGCCGCTGCCGCACACCCCAGTTTCCAGCGCGCCGGAGACGAAATTTGAGTTTCGGGGTATAAATTCGGCCGCCACCGATTGGCTGAAAGACCCGTCACTGGACAGGGACTTTGTGAGGAACGTAGCGGCACTGCTACAGCCTGGCAACTCAGCGATATTTGCGCTAATGCAGGATTGGCAATCGGCTGCACCCGTGCTGTCAGGCTACAGCCCTCTGGTGCTCCACACCACCACGGTTGAGTGGAAGCACAAGAAGGCAATCTGAGCGGTCTGCAACAGACCGCGAATCTTTGGCTGCGATCTTCGCGGCCTAACTCTGGAGGAGAGTGATTATGGACTTCACCCACATGAGCAGTCTGGCGCAGCAGGGATATGGTCTGCTGATCGCGCTTGGCATCAAGGTTGTAGAAGCGATCGCGTTATGGATCGTAGGCCGCTGGCTTATCGGATTTTCCGTCAACATGATCGGCAAGGCGATGACGCGGCAGAAGATCGATCCAACTCTGATCCGCTACATCAATAACACGGTTGCCGCCATTCTGAATATTGTGCTGGTTGTCGCGATCCTCGGTTTCTTCGGGGTTGAAACGACAAGCTTCGCCGCGCTGCTTGCCGCCGCCGGCGTAGCCATCGGCATGGCGTGGAGCGGGTTGCTGGGTAACTTCGCCGCGGGCGTGTTCATCATTATTCTCCAGCCGTTCAAGGTGGGAGACTTCATCCTGGCTGGTGGAGTAATGGGCACGGTAGAAGAAGTTGGACTGTTTGTGACCTCGATCAACACCCTCGACAATATCCGGAACATTGTCGGCAATGGGAAAATCCTCGGCGACGTGATCCAGAATTTTTCGACCAACCCGTTTCGGCGTGTCGATCTCCAGGCTCAACTGTCACACAGTGTGGATCCCCATCAGGCGATCGCCATCCTGAAGTCAGGATTGGCGAAGATTCCCAACGTAATGGCAGATCCGGCGCCCAGCGTCGAGATCCTGACCTTCACGCTGGCCGGTCCGGTGCTGGCGGTACGCCCGTTCTGTAACAACAGGGACTACTGGCAGGTCTACTTCGCTACCAACGCCCTGATCAAAGACGCATTCGGCCAGGCAGGCTTCGCCGTACCGGAACAGCACTACATGGTCCGCACTGCCGCCGCGGGAGCCACAGCGGCCGCTCATTCGGCCTAGAACGGAGCGCCATGCTCTCGGTCCGCAAGCTGAGGCATGGCGCTGCGCCATTTCTGTTGCGCAGAGTGTCTTTGCATCGAGGGTCAAATGTACGGAAGGTGCGGAGCTTCGGTGAGAACTCAAAATCGTCATCTCGAAGGAAAGGGAAATGTTGTGTTGAAACTTACGAAGTTCCTAGTGGTTGTGTTGTTGTGCGCCGGCGCGATGGTAAACGCCGAGCAGGTTTCTCTGAAAAACGGAGACCATCTTACCGGAACCATTGTCAGCATGGATGGCAAGAAGCTGGTGTTGAAAACCGCCTATGCCGGAGACGTATCGATCGATTGGGCGTCGGTGGATCAGTTCATCTCCGACCAACCCCTGGTCGTAACCAAGACCAATCAGCAAACCGTGACCGGCGCTGTGAAGAGCGAGGACGGTAACTATGTTGTAAGCACTCCGCAAGGTGCGCAGACGGTGGCCAAGTCTGAGGTTGCCGTCATGCGTTCGCCCGCCGACCAGGCCACTTACGAAAAATCGCTGCATCCCAGCATGATGGAAGGCTGGACCGGCGGAGGCAATTTTGGTTTGGCCCTGGCGCGCGGCAACAGCGATACCACCAACGTTGCTCTGGGCTTTGACGCTACGCGAAAGACTACCAAGGACTCGTGGGTGATAGACGCTGCCTCGATCTATACCACCGACGGGGCAACGCACACCACAAGCGCCAACTCCTTCCAGGGAGCGATCCGTTACGACCGGAACCTCAGCAAGCGGCTGTTCGCTTACGCTGTGTTCGCCGGCGGCTACGACGAACTACAAGACCTCAACTATCGCCTGATGCCGGGCGGCGGCCTGGGTTTCCATGCCATCGCGACTCCGAAGACGACGCTTGATCTGCTCTTTGGCTTGGGATACACGCGTGAATCTTTCAGCAGCGGGCCGACCCTCCAGGTGAACAATCTGATAACGGCCACCCTGGGCGACGAGTTCGGGTACAAGCTTGGTGCCCGCACCACCATTATTCAGAACCTCTACTATCTGCCCTCGCTGAATGAAACCAGCAACTACCGGGTCACCGGGAACTTCGGCATCACCACGAAGTTGAACGGCTGGATGACAGCGAACATGCTCTTCAATGACCGCTACTTCAGCCAGCCTGTGCTGGGCAACAAGAACAACGACATTCTGTTCACCACCGGCCTCGGATTTACTTTCGGAGCTAAAGCCAAATAGGCCCCCTAACGAGCCGGCTCCTATCGCCAGATACTTCACCGGCATGGAGGACGAATGACTTTGCGGAGAATCGCTGTAAGTTTAGTTCTGGGGTTATGTTGGTTTCTGAATCCTGTGTTCGGCAACGCACAACAGAAGAAGCCCAACATCCTGGTGATCTTTGGCGACGACGTGGGTTACTTCAACATCAGCGCTTATAACCTGGGGGCGATGGGCTACAAGACGCCCAACATCGACCGCCTGGCCCATGAAGGTGCGCTCTTCACCGATTACTACGCACAGCAGAGTTGCACAGCGGGCCGCGCGGCATTCATCACTGGACAGAGCCCGATTCGTACCGGTCTGCTGAAGGTTGGCCTGCCGGGGTCGAAACTCGGACTCCAGAAAGAAGATCCAACAATTGCCGAGTTGCTCAAGCCGCTGGGCTATATGACCTTCCAGAACGGCAAGAACCACCTGGGCGATCGCAACGAGTTTCTGCCCACCGTGCACGGTTTCGATGAGTTTTTTGGCAACTTCTATCACTTGAATGCTGAAGAAGAGCCGGAAAACGTGGACTACCCGCGAAACCCGACCTTCAAGGCGGAGTTCGGTCCGCGCGGCGTGTTCAAGTGCAAAGCCACCGCAACCGATAATCCCGCTCCTTCCGATGCGCGCTTCGGCCCGTGGGGCAAGCAGGTGTGCGAAGACACCGGCCCGCTGACCAAGAAGCGCATGGAGACCGCCGACGACGAGTTTCTGGCGGTTACGCTTGAAGATATGGACCGCGCGGTGAAGGCGGGCAAGCCGTTCTTCATCTGGCATAACACCACGCGCATGCACATCTGGACGCACCTGCCACCGAAGTATGCGGCCATGGAAAACGAGAAGGGTCTTTATGGCGCCGGCATGACCCAACTTGACGACAACATCGGTGTGCTCCTGAAGAAAATCGACGACCTCGGCATTGCCGACAACACCATCGTCATCTTCACCAGCGACAACGGGGCGGAAGTGATGAGCTGGCCCGACGGTGGAACCACGCCCTTCCGCGGCGAGAAAAACACCAGCTGGGAAGGCGGCTATCGCGTACCGTTCGTGATTCGCTGGCCGGGCGTAATCAAACCAGGAACGTTGGTGAACGACGTGGCCGCGCATGAGGACTGGACGACCACACTGTTGGCAGCAGCGGGCGTGCCCGACATCAAAGAAAAGCTGTTGACCGGATACCAGGCTGGCGACAAGACGTTCAAAGTACATCTGGACGGCTACAACCTGATGCCGTATCTCAAGGGCGACACGCAGGTGGACCCGCGTCGCGAGTTTCTCTATTGGACGGACGACGGCGAGCTGGCTGCCTTGCGTTACGACCGGTGGAAGGCGTTGTTTTTGGAGCAGCCCGCTCACGGATTTTCAGTTTGGGAGACGCCCTTCGTTCAGTTGCGCGTACCCAAGTTGTTCGACCTCCATGCCGACCCTTTCGAGAGGGCGGAGATGGAATCGATCGACTATACGCATTGGCGGCTCGACCGGGTCTTTCTGCTGACGCCGGCACAGACCTTTGTTGGGCAGTGGCTGACCAGCTTCAAGGAATTTCCTCCCCGCCAGAAGCCGGCCAGCTTCAACCTGGACCAAGTAATGCAGCAGATGTCAGAAGGGAACGACTAATCACTTCCTGAAGGACCTCTCATCCAGACAGGCGGATGTAGATTGCGCACAGCGGCTACATCCGCCGCCTCCGGATTCGAATACTGATCCAACCGTTTTCCGAATGCTCTCCCGCATCCGCACGTCTTCCCAAATGAACGCCGGCTACTGTAGCTCGGAGCGCGGTCCAACTCACCCACCTGTCATAATGTAAGAAGAAGTTCATTCATCCAAACGAAAGAGCATTCATGGCAGAGTCTCCTATTACTTCGCGCGCTCAGGATTTTGCAACCTGGTACCAGGACGTCGTCCTGCAAGGCGACATGGCTGAGCCGGCGGAAATCGTCAAGGGCTGCATGGTCATCAAGGCCAATGGCTACGCTGTTTGGGAACTATTACAGCGCGAGCTCGACGACCGTTTCAAAGCCACCGGCCATCAGAATTATTACTTCCCAATGCTGATCCCTCAGAGCTTTCTGCATAAGGAAGCCGAGCATGTCGAGGGGTTCTCGCCCGAGCTGGCAGTCGTCACGATGGCCGGCGGCAAACAACTGGAAGAGCCTTACGTGCTGCGGCCCACGTCGGAGACCATCATTGGCCATTTCTTCGCCAAGTGGATCAAGAGCTGGCGCGATCTCCCGATGCTGCTGAACCAGTGGGCCAACATCATTCGCTGGGAGCTGCGCACGCGGATGTTTCTGCGCACCACGGAATTCCTCTGGCAGGAAGGCCACACCGCCCACTCCAACCACGACGAAGCGCGCGAGGAAGTGCTGCGCATGCTGGGCGTCTATGCTGAGGTTGCCGAGAACGTGATGGCCATGCCGGTGATCAAGGGCCTGAAGACGCAGTCGGAGAAGTTTGCCGGTGCGCTGCAAAGCTATAGCATCGAGGCCATGATGCAGAATGGATTTGCGCTGCAAGCCGGGACCAGCCATGACCTTGGGCAGAACTTCGGCAAGGCGTTCGAGGTGCAGTTCCAGAACAAGGAAGGCCAGCTGGAGTATGTGTGGCAGACCAGTTGGGGAGTGAGTACGCGGCTGATCGGCGGGCTCATCATGAGCCATTCCGATGACAAAGGCCTGGTGCTTCCGCCAAAGCTTGCGCCGGTGAAGGCTGTAATGGTGCCGATTTACCGCAAGGACGAAGAGAAAGAAAAAGTGCTGGAAGCGGCGCATCGCATCGCGAACGATGTAGGCGCGAAGGTCGACGACCGGGAAGGCCAGTCTCCGGGCGCGAAGTTCTTCCATTGGGAGCGGCGCGGTGTACCGGTGGTCCTGGAACTGGGACCGCGCGATCTGGCGGCAGGTAACGTGGTTGTGAAGCGGCGCGACACGGGAACGAAAGAGCCGATGCCGCAGGCCGATCTCGCGTCGAAGCTGCCTGCGCTTCTCGGCGACATGCAGAGAGCCATGTACGATGCGGCCAAGCAGCGCATGCAGGCCAATACGGTGCTGGCCAACTCGATCGAGGAAGTGGAGTCGGTCCTGAAGGACGTGACCGCGGAGAAGGGCGGCGGCAAGTTTGTTATGGCGCACCTGAAAGACGATGCGCGCTGTGACGCGCGCATGAAGGAATTCAAGGCGACGATTCGGTGCATTCCTCTCGTCGACGAATATGATGGCCCGGGCAAATGCATTGTCACTGGCGAACAGGTTGACCGGCGTGTGGTGATTGCGAAGGCGTATTGAAGAAGGGGGCTGGGGACTGGGGTCTTGGGGTTAGTGAATATGGATCATACCCTTGTGGCCATTTCGGCGCCGCTTACCAGCCCCTAGTCCCCAATCCCTAGCCCCTCGGTCGCGATCTGGTGTGCCGCTTTCTGTTGACACAAGGAGGAGCATGTCCCTCTACGATTTTTCTGCGACTCTGAATAACGGCAAAGACAAGAAGCTGAGCGCCTACAAAGGCAAGGTGCTGCTGATCGTCAACACCGCCAGTCGATGCGGCAACACGCCGCAATATGCGGGTCTACAGGAGCTTTACGCGAAGTACCATGACCGCGGATTCGAGGTGCTGGCTTTCCCCTGCAATCAGTTCGGCCACCAGGAGCCGGGCGGCGACGAAGAGATCAAGGAGTTCTGCGAGGCGAATTACGGCGTCGAGTTTCCGCTGTTTTCCAAGATCGAGGTGAACGGCGACGAGGCCCATCCGCTGTACAAGTTCTTGAAGAGTGAAAAGACCGGGCTGCTGGGCGATTCCATCAAATGGAACTTCACCAAGTTCCTCGTCGACAAGCAGGGCAACGTGGTGGATCGCTACGCGCCCATGACGCCTCCGGCACGGATCGCCTCCGACATCGAGCGGCAACTGGCGAAGTAGGACAGAAGTTGTCGAGTTACACAACTTTTCCATCCCATCAGGTTTATAAAGGTGAATCACTCTTGTGGAGTGGGTTTTATGGGCCGGCCGCATGTCACTTTTCGGCGCAATCGCATCAGTCGCGGACCACGACTGCGCTGGGGGATTGCCCTGGCCTTTCTGCTGATGGCAGGAGTTGGCGTCTACGCGACCAGGAAAAATAAGGCCACGATGGCGCAGACGACGCAACAGCAGGCGTTACATGCGCTGGATCGTCTGACCTTCGGACCGCGTCCTGGCGATGTGCAAGCTGTCACCGCGATGGGAGTTGACAAGTGGATAGATTTGCAACTGCATCCGGAAAAAATCAATGACATCGCCATGCAGGCGCGGCTGGCAGAGTATCGCACGCTCACCATGAGCAGCAGCGAGATGCTGTTCGAGTTTCCGCCCAACCCAGTGGTAAAAGCGGTGATGGACGGGAAGACGCCGATGCCGCGAAGTCCTTATCATCACGCCGTCTATGTGGCGGCAATCGACCGCATGAATCAGCATCAGCAAGAAAAGCAGAACGCCGCGGCGCTCACGACTTCCGCGCAAACCACTTCAACGGCGGCCGCGGGCATGCAGAATCCACAGCCGGCCATGGAGACAACCGATCTCACGCAGCGCCGTCAAGACCGGCACGACGCTCACACTGCCGTGGATGAACTAACACTGTTGCCGCCTGCGACGCGGATGCAACACATACTAGGGTTGCCGGTGGCGCAACAGCGCGACCTGACAAAGGGCCTCGGCTTCGACAAACGGCAGGCGCTTTTTGCCGGCCTCACTTCCGAGCAGCGTGAGACTGTGCTGGCGCTCAATAACCCGGTAGGCGTAATCAACAATGAAGTGCAGTCGGCGAAGCTGCTGCGCGCCGTCTACAGTGACCGTCAACTGGAAGAGGTGCTCACCGATTTCTGGTTCAACCACTTCAACGTTTTTATCGGGAAGGGCGCGGACCACTACCTGGTTACCGCGTACGAACGGGATGTCATTCGTCCGCACGTGTTGGGAAAGTTTAAGGACCTGCTGCTGGCGACGGCGCAGAGCCCGGCCATGTTGTTCTATCTGGACAACTGGCAGAGCGAAGGTCCGGACTCCGATGCGGCGCTTGGCATTCCTGCACGGGGGCCGTCTGCACGACCGGCGGGACCGTTGGGCCGCGGTGGAAATGCACCGCCACAGAGGCCTCCGCAAGGGCAGCCCAACGCGCAGAACAATCAACAGAAGCGGCGGAACGGTCTGAACGAGAACTATGCGCGCGAGTTGATGGAGCTGCACACCCTGGGCGTTAACGGTGGATACACCCAGCAAGACGTGACCCAGGTGGCGCGCGTCTTCACTGGCTGGACCATCGATCAGCCGGGCCAGGGCGGCGGCTTTATCTACAGGCCACGTTTGCACGAGCCCGGCGAAAAAGTTGTCCTGGGGCACAAAATCAAGGACAGCGGCGAAAACGAGGGCAGGGAAGTGCTGGAGATTCTGGCGCAGCACCCCTCGACTGCGCGCTTCATCTCAACTGAGCTGGCGCAGCGCTTCGTCTCCGACGATCCACCCAAGTCGTTGATTGATGCGATGTCGAAGACGTTTCAGAAGACCGATGGCGATCTTCGAGCGGTGCTCGAAACTATGTTCCACTCACCGGAATTCTGGGCGCCCGAAGCCTATCGCGCCCGAGTGAAGACGCCGTTTGAATTCGTGGTGTCAGCGCTGCGCGCGACGCAAGCCGATATCGGCGACCCGCAACCGCTGCTGGGCACGCTCAATAAAATGGGCATGCAGCTTTATGGCGCGCAGCCGCCGACCGGCTACTCGACCAAGGCGGATGTGTGGGTGAACTCTGCGGCATTGCTGGATCGCATGAATTTCGGGCTGGCACTGGCGGCGAATCGCTTGCAGGGAACCAGCTTCGATCTTGCGCGGCTGCTGAATGGGGCAGCCGTCAGCGATGCCGATCCGTATCAGGTGCAGTTGGAGCTGGAGCAGGCACTGGTTCCCGGAGAAATCTCGAAGCAGACGCACGAGACCATCGAGAGTCAGATTGTCGACCCGCAGGCGACGGCGCAATTCAAGGACCCTGCGCATCCGGCCAATGTGAACGTAATTGCCGGATTGTTGCTGGGCTCTCCCGAATTCCAACGTAAGTGAAGTGAGCAACCTATGAGTATTACGAGACGAGCGTTTCTTAGGAACGGCGCTATGGCCGTGGTGGGGACCGCAGCCATCCCTTCGTTCCTGACGCGCGCAGCGTGGGGCGCAGTGGGCGCGGGCGGCAATAACAAGCGGCTGGTGGTCATTTTCCAGCGCGGCGCAGCCGACGGCCTTAACATCGTAGTACCGCACGCCGAGCCTGCGTATTACACCATGCGGCCCAGCATCAATATTCCCCGGCAACAGGTGATCGATCTCAACGGGTTCTTTGGACTGCATCCCTCGCTGTCGTCTTTTAAGCCGCTATGGGACCAGCGGCAACTGGCTATTGTTCACGCCGCGGGCTCGCCGGACACGACGCGCTCGCACTTCGACGCGCAGGATTACATGGAATCGGGCACACCGGGCGTGAAGATAACCAGCGACGGCTGGCTGAATCGCACACTGCAATCGGAGCCCGCGGCTGCGGACAGCCCGTTCCGCGGGATCGCGCTGGGCACTACACTACCGCGTATTCTCTCGGGCAAGGCGTCGGCAGTTGCGGTGAGCAATGTGAATGGCTTCGCAATCGCCGGAGGAAATCAGGCTGCTGCGCCGCTGGGCAATACCTTTGAAGCCATGTACGAGCAGTCAGTGGACAGCGTGTTACACGGCACCGGCCGCGAGACATTTGAAGCGGTGAAGATGCTGAAGTCCGCCGACCCTCAGCACTATACGCCTGCTCCGGGCGCAAACTATCCGAAAGGCCGTTTTGGCGATGCGCTGCGGCAGACCGCCCAGCTTATCAAGTCCAACCTCGGAGTGCAGATCGCGTTCACCGATATCGGCGGATGGGACCACCACGTTAACGAGGGCGCAGCCGAAGGTCAGCTGGCCAACGTGCTGCGCGACTTCTCCGAATCGATTGCTGCGTTCTGGACCGACCTGGGACCGCTTACGGAAGACACCGTGGTAGTGACCATGTCAGAGTTCGGACGAACAGCGCGGGAAAATGGCAATCGCGGAACGGACCATGGACACGCCAATGTGATGTTTGTTCTAGGCGGTCCGGTGCGCGGGGGCCGCGTATACGGAAGCTGGCCGGGCCTGGACCCGTCACAGCTTAACGAAGGCCGGGACCTTGCGTTGACCACAGACTTCCGCCGCGTGCTTGGCGAGGGCGTCTGGCGGCACCTGGGCAACCATAACTTGAACACTGTGTTTCCCGGCTTCGACAACTCGCCACAGGACTTCCTGCGATACCTGGGATGAGGCGACGGCGCCAGCTCTTTTGCAGGCTAAATTCCAAGCGCGACGGGAACCATCACGCGGCAGCGAGCGTATACACTCTTGTCACACGTGAGGAATTCCCTTGAACACTGAGACTAGCGAGCTGTTGCCCCTCCAAGACGCGACCCTGAGACTCACCGAGCCGGCATTACCGCCGCAGCCCTCCACGCTGCACAAGATCTTCATCGGCAAAGACGGCCTGCGCGCGGGCTGGAGCCTGGCCATTTTTATTGCGATCCTGGCGGTCCTGGTCGTGGCTGTGAATGTTATCGGCCATAAATTCTTCCCACACAATCCCAAAGTCGCGAATGACGCTTCCGTCATAACCATCAAGTCGGGGTTCATTCAGGAGTCGATTCCTTTCGTGCTGGTCTTGTTCGTTACCTGGATCATGTCGAAGATTGAGCGACGCCCCAACTCGGTTTACGGCCTCGGCGGTAGTCGCAAGCTGCCGCACTTTCTCGCCGGATTGGCGTGGGGAGTCGTTTGCCTTTCGCTCCTTGTGGGGACTCTGTGGAAGACCGGACTGCTGGTCATCGACCAGCGCCTCATTTTTGGCGGCGACGTGCTTCGCTACGGAGCAATCTGGCTGTTTGGCTTCCTTTTGGTTGGACTGCTGGAGGAGTATCTGACGCGTGGCTACCTGCAATACACTCTGACGCGCGGCCTTGCCGGTATCTACCAGTGGATCTTCAAGACGCGCTATAGCGAGGGGCTAGGTTTCTGGACGGCAGCTTTAATTTTCTCCATCCTCTTTGGCTTGGGCCACAGTAGCAATCCCGGGGAGTCGCCTATTGGATTGCTCGCGGCGGGAATGGCTGGCCTGGTTTTTTGTCTTAGCTTATGGCGCACGGGCTCGCTATGGTGGGCCATCGGCTTCCACTGTTCGTGGGACTGGGCGCAATCGTTCCTATATGGCGTCGCCGACAGCGGAATGATGGTGCAGCACCATCTGTTCGCCACGCATCCCGTAGGCAAGCCGATCCTGAGCGGCGGAGCCACCGGCCCCGAAGGGAGTATTTTCATCCTGGCCATCATGGCTATTATTAGCCTCATCATTGTTTTCACGCTGCCGCAGGCCCCGCGTGGCCAGATGATTCGTGGGGAAGTGTAAAGGCGCGCAGGAATCGAGTGTGTCAACGAATGGTCATAGGCTCAGTGAGGCAATCGCGCTAAACTGAACGCAGTGAATTTTTTGAGCCGCCTTCTCGCAGCAACTCTGGCAACGTGCCTGCTGGCCGTGTTCGGCAATGGCCTGCTGGCGCAAGACAGCGCCTCGTCGTCCACGGCAAAGAAAAAGTCGTCATCCTCATCTTCCGCTTCCAGCGCACACAAGTCAGGCAGTTCGGCGAAGAAGAAGTCGGCGGCGTCCCACCCGCACTCGCGCAAGACCGTTACGGTGGCCCGCGCGCACCAGATGCGACGCAGCTTTGTGGCTTCCAGCGATCTGCGGCCCATGGCGCGGCAACTGGTTGAGTCCCGCACTCCCGCCGCTTACACCGGGGTGGAGAACTACGCACACGCTCACGCCGGCACGGAAGCCGGCGCGCTGGCCTGGTTTGCCGTCGGCTATGCGCACTACATCGACGCGCAATATCCCGCGGCGATCGCCGCGCTGCAAAAGGCGCAACCGCAGATTGGCGAACTCAAGGACTACGTCGCATTCTTCATTGGGAACTCGTATGTGCTGAGCAACAATCCGGAAGAGTCGCTGGCCTATCTGCGCGACTTCGGCACGCGCTTCCCGGACTCGCTGTATGAGCACGATGCGACCATTGCCAATGCCAAAGCCCTGCTGGCGATGAATCGGCCCAGCGATGCCGTTCGCTTGCTGGAGGCGCACCGCTCGCCGGCCAAGGCGGAAACCGAATACTTTCTTGGGAAGGCCTACGTGCAAGCGGGGCAAGGCCGCAATGGAGCCGAGGTCCTACAGCGCGTCTACTACGAATTTGCGACCAGCTATCTGGCCGACCAGGCACAGGCCGACCTGAGGAAGATCCCAGAAGAAACGTCGCTGCCGCCGGTGACCTATGTGCAGCACTTGAAGCGAGCCGACTCGCTGTACGCCGCGCGGCATTACGGTGCGGCTGCCGATGAGTACCGCTATGTTGTCGACTTTGCTCCGGCGGGAAAGCAGTCAGCGGGATTGATTCAGCTGGCCAACTCCTACATGCATGATGGGAACACGCGGCAGGCGCGCGAGGCGCTCGATCGCATTCCCGACGACGGCAGCGAGGCCAGCGCGGAGAAGTGGTACCAGCAGGTCGAGATCGATCGCAAAAGCAATGACGATGCGTCGATCAGCAACATCCTGGAACATATGCGGGCCTCGACCCCGAAGTCGCCGTGGCTGGAAGAGGCGCTGCTGAGCACCGGCAACATGTATCTGCTGCGCAAGGACTACGACCACGCGCTCGACTACTACCGCGAGATCCATGAGCGCTTTCCGGAAGGAACGAAGGCGGCGTATGCCCACTGGAAGTGCGCGTGGCTGACCTACCGGCAGAGCCACAAAGACGAAGCCAGGAAATATTTTGAGGAGCAGGTAGAGTTTTACCCGGGAACGAACGAAGTTCCCAATGCGATGTATTGGCGCGGCCGCATGGCCGAGGACGATCGCGATTATGGCGTGGCGCGCGCCTACTACCAGAAGCTGTCCGAGCGATATCGCAATTACTACTATGCTGTTCTGGGGCGACGGCGGCTGGCGACATTGCCGGCCGCGCCCGCGGTGACGGTGGCTGCGCTACAACGCGTTCCGTCGGCGGCGGCGCTGGATCCGGTGTCGCAGATCGTGACGCCGCCGGAAGACGACCTCCATTACAATCGCGCCAAACTGCTGGAAAACGCTGGAGTGACGGACCTGGCCGTACACGAACTGCAAGCCGGCAGCACCAGTGGCCCGTGCTGGGAGATGATCGAGATCGCGAAGATCTATACCAGCGGGGGCGAATATTATCGAGCGCTGCAAGCGCTGAAGCGCGCCATCAGCGGATACTTTGCGATGGACGTGCACGCGCTGCCTTCGCCGTACTGGCAAGGACTGTTTCCGCGCCCTTACTGGGACGCGCTGCGGACGTATTCCGACGAGAATGGGCTGGATCCTTACCTGGTGGCGTCGCTGATTCGCCAGGAGTCGGAGTTTAATCCCAGCGCCGTGTCGCACTCCAACGCTTATGGGTTGATGCAGTTGTTGCCGCGGACGGGCAAGGGCGAGGCGAAAAAAGAAGGATTGCAACACTACAGCACGGACTCGCTGCTGGACCCGACTACGAACATTGAGTTGGGAACGCACTATTTCCGGCAGATGGTGGATGAGTTCGGCGGACAAGTGGAGTACGCGCTGGCAGCCTATAATGCGGGCGCCGAGCGTGTAGTGGACTGGCGCGCTTCCGGCAACTATCGCGACGTGGAAGAGTTTGTGGAATCGATTCCGTTCACCGAAACGCGAGAGTATGTGCAGGCCATCGTGCGCAACGCCGAGGTGTACAAGAAGGTTTACGGGACGCCGTAGGAGCTGTCAGCCGTCAGCCGTCAGCCGTCAGTAAATCGCTCTTCCTCACGCGCTCTTCGTCTTCGAATCGCTACTTCTTCGCGTACTGTTCTGCGCCCAGCAGATGAATTGAGACGTACGGTTCGTTGCCGATGACCCAGCTATCGTGTCCCGGAGCGACATAGAAAATGTCGCCGGGCTGCATTTCTTTGATGGTGCCATCGCGCATCGAGAGGCCGGATTTTCCCGACACAACGATGCCGACGTGCTCGACCATGCAGAACTTCGCGCCGCTAGATTTGCCGATGTGCTCCGACCAACGCCAGCCCGGGTCGTAGGATGCGCGTCCAATCGTCATCCCGCCGACATGGACGATTTCGAACTTGCCCTTCTCGAAGAGCATGGTTTCATCAGGATTTTCAAAGCGCTTGAGAATTACATCCAGCATTGCCGTTGCTCCTGGGGGAACTGAAAGTATGTAAGACTGATGTCGGAAAATCGCCGGGCGACGCGGCAGGAATTGCTCGGGCCGGGAGGGCCAGTTGGTGGTATCCATTTCGGGAATTGTGGTTACCTTGGTTTTGCGGATTGCATTTTGTTCCTAGCCGGTGCGGCGCAGGCAGGTAAACTTTGAGAGCCGGAGGCAGACTCCGATGCCGGAAGAGCGCGTCGGCGGCTCGCGGCAAGGATCTTTGAAAACTTTGCGATCTGCCTTGGAGGGTGGGTAAGTCTTTTTCCAGCAATGCTTTGCATTGATACCCAATGGAATGAATACTTTGCGGTTGATCGCGTAACCAACTCAAAAATAAAGGGTTAGTTTGTTGTGCAACCCCAATGTTTTGAGGACTTTACGGGCAAAGTCTTCAAAACAAGGACTTTAGGTATGTGGGGGAGGGGGTACCCACGGTTGCGGCTCAACCCTGTCGTCCCGACGGGACTCGGCGGGTTTTCCGCACTCTCCCAGCACTGCGCCTCCGGCTAGTGCTGGGCTAGACTATTTTGCGCCTACGGCGCTCTCTTCGTTGCGACGGGAGCTCACCAAGGGTGGTACGAAACCCTGTCGTTCCGACGGGACTCGGCGGGTTTTCCGCACTCTCCCAGCACTGCGCCTCCGGCTTGTGCTGGGCTAGATTATTTTGCGCCTACGGCGCTCTCTTCGTTGCGACGGGAGCTCACCAAGGGTGTTACGAAACCCTGTCGTTCCGACGGGACTCGGCGAGTTTTCCGCACTCTACCCAGCACTGCGCCTCCGGCTTGTGGTGGGCTAGACTATTTTGCGCCTGCGGCGCTCTTCTCGTTGCGGCTTGTTTTCCTGCAAACGTTGAAAGGTTGGAACGATTGGAAGACCTTACCGGCTTTCGTTTTTCGCGTAAGTCCGCAGGAACTGGCACTCGCCCTCGACCTCGCATTGCAGCATGTCCTGCGCCAGCAGGTTCCAGCCGACGAAGCCGGCGAAGACATGATTGGGCGATTGCTCCAAAGTGGGCGCGAGGCCTGCGCCGGTTTCGGCGTCGTAGTCCTCGTGCATCGATCCCCACTTCTGGATGTCGGCGAGGACCATTCGTCCCAGAATGCCTGACAACTCCGCGGCCTGTTTGTTGAAGCCGTAGCGCTTGAGCGAGATGTAATTCAGGTAGTTGGCGTTGATCCAGATTGGCCCTTGCCAGTTGGAATAGGGAACGATGATGGCGGCGTTGTTGTAGTCGGGATCTTGTTTGGACAGGCTGCGCACTCCGTAGGGTGCAAGCATGTAGTTCTTGTTCAGCAGATAGCGGCGAATCATTTCCTGCGCGCTTTTCTCCGGCAGGATGTCGTCGATGAGCGGAACAAAGCTGGAGTAGCTGATGCGCTTGACCGGCTTGCCGGTGTCGCGGCGGATGTTGTAGAACATCACGTCCTGCGCGGACCACATGTGTTGCAGTATCGCGGTTTTGAGATCGGCGGCCTTCCGGCGATATTCAGCGGCCTGGTCGGGCTTGCCGAGTTTGCCGGCGAGTTGCGCCATGGCCTGGTACTCGCGGAACTGGAAGGTGCTGATGTCAGTGGCCAGGATGGCGCTCTTATCGTAGGGATCGTTGGTCAGCGCGACGTTGTTGTCAGCGCCGGACGAGATCGCGTTCTCCCAGAAGAAGAGTCCGTACTTGGGATCGTACTGGGTCTGCTCGCGGTAGGTGATGACCTTGCGCATCGACTCCCAGAGGGGTTGTACCCACTGATAGTCGCCCAGACCCTCCGATGCGATGACGGCGCCCTGAGCCAGAAATGGTTTCATGGCGAACTTGCCCATCAGCGGACGCGGGCCCCTGGTGGTGATGCAGCCGGCAACGTAGCCGTCCTGATCGATGGCCCCGGCGAAATCAAGCACCCACCACTTGAGGTACTGTGGCTTTCCCTGCTGAGCCAGATGCGAGCCTATGAAGAATCCGTCCCAATCCCACATTTGTTTGTAGTAGCCGGCGGGAATGAGGTAGTCGTACTTGATGAAGCCTTCGGCGGGACGAATGGATTGCGGCTCGAGCCTGGCATAGGCCGTGGAAACATCGGCGAGGGTTTGGGCAAGGCTGGCGGGCTGATCGGAGGAATGGAGCGCTCCGGCCAAGATGAGCAGCGGTGCAAGAATGAACGTGACGCGAATGGATCGCAGGATCATGCAGAACATTGTCCCAGAAACCGGGAGGTGTCGGCGAGCTGTTACGGGAGTTGTAAAATCATCGATGATCGATGTTAAAGGAAAAGTATGAAGGCCGCAGTACTGCTCACTCCCGGTCCGATTGCGCAGCGACCGCTGCGCATTGAAGATGTTGCGAAGCCGGCGCCCACACCCGGCCACGTCCTGCTGAAGGTTCGCGCCTGCGGCGTGTGCCGCACCGATCTGCACATTGTTGAAGGCGAGCTTCCGCCGCGCCTGGAGCATGTCATTCCAGGTCACCAGATCGTTGGCGACGTGGTCGAAGGCGCGACTCCCGAGCTGCCTGTTGGGACGCGAGTCGGTGTCTCGTGGATTGGCGGCACCGACGGCACTTGCTGGTATTGCAAGCGTCAGATGGAGAATCTGTGCGACGCGCCGACGTTTACAGGCTATAGCGTGAACGGTGGTTATGCGGAGTATGCGCTGGCGCGCGCTGATTTTGTGTTTCCGCTGCCACCGGAGCTGGACGATTTGCATGCCGCGCCGCTGTTGTGCGCCGGGATCATTGGCTTTCGCAGCCTGCGGGTTGCGGGAGTGGAACCGGGCGAACGAGTTGGGCTATTTGGATTCGGCGCATCGGCGTCCCTGGCGATTGAGGTGCTCCGCGCCTGGAATTGCGATGTATATGTTTCCACGCGAGGAGCTTCGCATCGCCAGCTGGCGGCGTCGCTTGGGGCGAAGTGGGTGGGAACCGAAACCGAGCGGCCGCCGGTCGGGCTGGACCGCGCCGTGACCTTTGCACCCAGTGGAGATGTTGTAATTGCTGCGTTGGCGAGTCTGCGCAAGGGCGGAGTAGTGGCAATCAATGCCATTCACCTTGATCACATTCCGCAATTCGACTATGACAGCCTGCTGTGGGGCGAGCGTCAGATCCGCAGCGTTGCCAACATGACCCGCGCTGACGCTCGCGATTTTCTGAAGCTTGCCGCCGAGATCCATCTTCAGCCGAAAGTCACGTCATTTTCTCTGGAGCAGGCGAATGAAGCATTGCTTGCGGTCAAGCAGGATGCAATCGATGGCGCGGCTGCAATCGTGCCGTAGAAGCGAGCGCAATTTGCGGGCTGATTCGATACTGCCGCCTTGCTGCCGGACTTTAACGCGCCGCTATTGGATTGCCGGCTTGCTGAAGCCGGGCAAGTCGACCATCCTGCCGGCAGATGTGTCCCAAAACTCAGCTTGCTGCACGGCAATCCGGAGAAGGATAAGGTTGGGATCGTCGAGCCCACCAGGAAACCATGAGGTGTAAGCGGGATGCCACAACTCACCGGCTTTGACATGGTCCCGCACCAGCTCGCAAAAGCCGCTGATGGAAACATATTTCTGGGTCAAGTGATCGGCGAAGGAGAGATTCACTCGCGGATTACTTCTGGCGGCCTCGACTTTTTCGGTGTTGCTGCCGGAGATCAACCAGAGTACGCCGTTGGCATCGACGCCGTGGGCTGCCATTGGGCAACTGTGCAGGCTGCCGTCTGGACGTATCGTGGTCAAGATCGCGAATTCAATGCCTGCGATCAAGTCGTTCAATCGGGCAGCGGGGTTATAGCTTTGTCCCATGTAAGCTCCTTGAAGTGTACTTGCACTGCGGCGCAGCAAGAGGCTAAATGCATTGGCGCCTTTGCAGCAACTCTAAGACTGAATCAAGACTGGCGTTGCCTGAAGAACTCTCATCCGCCAGAAGTGGCGGCGATCATATCGGAGGCGACTTCGTCCGGCTTCCAGGCGTTTCCTGAGTATACCTTGAGCACTTTTCCATCTTTGCCGATCAGCACAGTGCTAAGGCCGTGGATGATCTGTCCGTCTTTGCGGGTGTAAGCCAGGCCAAAGAAGTCGGCGGCTTTGCGGACCTGTTCGGGTGAGCCTGAAGCGAACTGCCAGTGTTGGAAGTTGGGATCGACGCGGCCGACATAGCGCTGGCCATAGCTGCGCAAGGCCGCAACCTGGTCATGTTCAGGGTCAATGCTGATGCTGAGAAGCTGCGATCCGGCGAAAGCTTGCGGATTTTTCTGCAACTGCTCCAGGACCTGCGCGAAGTTGCTGCTCATGCGTGGGCAATAATCGGGGAATGGGCAACGCGTGTAGATAAAGGTCAAGAGCAGCGCCTTGCCGTCGAATTCCTTCAAGCTTATGGTGCGGCCGGTTTGATTGATCAGCGTAATATCGGGGACGGCTTCGCCCGGTTGCGGGATATGCAACTGCGAGATTCCATCGCCAGCGCTGTCGCTGCCTATGGTGAAGCTGATGTCCTGAAGCTCGGCGCGATCCGTGACGACCAGCGTCGCGCGGATCTGATCGCCGGGGGCAATCGCGCGGAAGACCCAGTCATTGCTGTTGCTGACAAGGTACGGCATCGTCATGGCTTCCATGAACCCGGGAATTTCCTGGTGGGCGATGGTGAGTTGGCGGTTGGCGGCGTCGACCGCCACCACGCGGCCTTGCAACTCATAACGCTTGGCGGCAGGTTGATGAGAGCAGCCAGCAAGCAGCAACAGCGCGATGGCAGCGACCGGCAAGAGACAGCGTTCCAGGAGTGAACGCCGCGTGCGAGTGTACATGTCGTGTTTATTGTAGAGCAGCGTTGGTCACTTCGTTTTCGTCCGGCGTTGCCTGGCCCAGTCTTCCTTAACGACCTGGCGGCCGCGCCCGATAGCCAGCGCGTCCGCAGGAACGTCGTCGGTGATGCAGGATGCCGCGCCGACATAAGCTCCGCGTCCAATGCGAACAGGAGCGACGAGCGTGCTGTCGCTGCCAATGAAGACTCCGTCTTCAATTACCGTTTTGTGCTTGTGCACGCCGTCGTAATTGCAGGTGATGGTTCCTGCGCCGATGTTCACGCCTTCGCCAATTTCGGCGTCGCCGAGATAGCTCAGGTGATTGGCTTTCGATCCTTTACCCATGCGCGTCTTCTTGGTTTCAACGAAGTTGCCGATGTGCGCGCTCTCGCCGATGTCGCTTCCGGGCCGCAGATGCGAATATGGCCCCAGCTGCGCGCCGTTGCGCACGACAGAGTCCTCCAGAATGCAGCCGGGCTGAACCAGGACCTTGTCGCCAATCTCACAATTGGTGATGACGGAATACGAACGGATACGGCAATCGGCGCCGATTTTCGTCTTGCCGATCAGCTGCACGAACGGCTCGATCACGGTGTCGGTCCCGACCTCCACATCGGCGTCGATGTCGCAGCTGTCGGGACGAAAGATGGTTATACCGGCCAGCATCAGCTCACGCGCCTTCTTGGCGCGAAGCTGCGCGTCAAGCTGGGCCAGTTCCATGCGAGTGTTGACGCCCAGCACTTCGTGGGAATCGTCCGCGGGCAGCGCCAGCACCTTCTGTTTGGACTTGCGCAGCAGCTCGGCAAGGTCGGTCAGATAGTACTCATGATGTGCGTTGTCGGTGCCCAGCTCGCCGATGTGCTCGTACAGCGGCTTCGTGGCAAAAGCATAGATGCCGGAATTGATTTCCCGACGTTGTGCCTCCGTTCCGCGCAAGTCCTTCTGCTCGACGATGCGCTCTACCTCGTCGGTTTCCTTGCCTTTGACCACACGGCGGAAGACGCGTCCATAACCGGTAGGATCCGGCGGTTCGGCGGTGAGGATCGTCATCGCGGCTTTGTGTGAGGTGTGAAAATCGCGGAGAAGCGTAATCGTCTGCGGTGCGATGAGCGGAACATCGCCGGAGAGCACCAGCACGTGCTCAAAGCGGTGCAGCGCCTCGCGAGCTTGCATCATGGCGTGTCCGGTGCCGCGCTGCTCGCTTTGCAGCACGAAGCCGATTCCGGTGGCTTCGAGAGCCGAGCGAACCTTATCGGCTTCGTGCCCGATGATGGCAAAGATGTTCTTTGCGGGAACAACCTGCATTGCGGCAGCGACGACATGAGCCAGCAAAGGCCTGCCGGCAATCTCGTGCAGCACCTTGGGATGGCGCGACTTCAGGCGCGTGCCTTTTCCGGCGGCGAGGATGGCAATCGCGAAAGTCGAGCGGCTGTTCTTCGCGGAATTTGTGGAACTGGTCTTGGGCATTTGCGTCAGTAGTCCAGACAATCGGCGCTCTCGGTGTGTTCTATCTTCAACACGGAGGACACGGAGATCATGGAGAAGACAGAAAAAGTGGACTCTGTGATCTCCGCGGTAAATCGTTCCGATCGAAGCCGCTCTACGGCTCGTGCTGCAACGCAGCCACGGGCGACTCACGCAATTCCATCATAAGCCGCAGCAGGTCTTGCGCGACGCGGTGCGTGTCGTGGCGAGCGATCAGGCCCTCAGTGGGATGTTCCTCTTCGATCAGGTATTCGCCCAGCACCGGCTTTACTCCCAGCGCCTCGATCTGGTCGACGTCGGCTTCGATCTGCGACTGCCGCTTCTCGGCATACTTGGCTGCCAGCTCCGGCGACGCCGGCGTGCGATTCACCAGAGCGAAGTCGAAGAACTCGTGGCGCGCGTGTTTGTAGAGAGCGCGAATGTGATCCGAAGCGGTCAGGTCCAGGCTCTCGTTGGCCTGGGTCATCAGGTTGCACACAAAGACCTTCACCGCTGGAGAGCTGGCGATTGCCTGCGACACGTTGTGCACCAGGAGATTCGGGACCAGGCTGGTGAACAACGAACCGGGGCCAATGGTGATGAGGTTCGCGCTCTCGATAGCCTCCATGGCCTTGGGCAGCGGCTCGGCGTCGTCAGGCGTCATGCGCAGCTCAACGATGCGGCGATCGCTGGCGGTAATGTTGGTTTCGCCGCGGACCACGGAACCGTCGTCCATGATGGCGTAGAGCTGGGCATTGCTGGTCGTCGCAGGATAAATGTGGCCGCGCGTCGCCAGAATCGTGGAGGAATGCTCGATCGCCTGGTTGAAGTCGCCGCTGATGGCAGTCATGGCCGAGAGAAACAAATTGCCAAAGCTGTGGCCGCCAAGTCCTTCGCCGGTAGGAAAGCGATAGCGGAAGAGCCGTGAGAGCAGCGCTTCCTCTTCCGAGAGCGCGACGATGCAGTTACGAACGTCGCCCGGGGCGGGAAGGTTCAGCTCCTTGCGGAGACGTCCGCTGGAGCCGCCGTCATCGCTGACGGTGACGATGGCGGACAGCTCGGAGATGTTTGGTAAGTCGTGGGGCTTGGTATTTTCGGAGGCAAGGCTAACGTAATGCTTTAAGCCGCGCAGCAAGGTCGACAAGCCAGTGCCACCGCCCATCGCGACAACTTTGATGGGGCGCACCTCGGCGGAATTAGTGTGGCTCGGCATGGTCGAATTGCGAATCTAATAGCGCCACTTATCGGGTTCGATTGCGGCGTCGGTGCTGGTATCAGGATAGAGCAGTTCAGTGAACCTTGGATCATCGGCCAGGTTCTTAAAGTCGGAGTCGTTGCGCGCCTGATAACGGTTTGCCGGATTGAGCCGGATGGACTCGCCCAGGTTGCTGAGCGCTTCGGGAAAGTGGCCGGTAAGGCAATTCAGGGCCGCCATTCCATACCAGATGAAATCCAGCTTGGGAGATTTGCTGGTCAGCAGGTCGAAGTTCTCCCGCGCGGTCACGTAGTCGCCCAGGTTCATCAGCGACACCGCATAGTCATACTGTTCCTCAGGCGTCTTGAAGGTATTGGAAGCCCGGCTCATCTGCTGGTTGCAACTGTGCAGATGTACCGACGCCCGGTCAGCGAGTTCAGGACTTGAACCAGCAGCAACTTTCTCAAAATAAGACTTGGCCTTGTCATATTTGTGGCCCTGCATGGCTCGCAGGCCCGCCTCGTAGTTTTGCACAGCCTGTGAAAAACGCGGGTCTTCCGAGACTTTCATTGGCCTGGCGCCTCGGCCTGGCGGCTCGAAGCCTGCGGCGGACATGGGCAAGCTCTTTACCTTGACGCTCTTGGGAGAGCTTCCTTTGACGCTTTCTGTAGCTTTCTTCTTCATCCGGTAAGGTGCCCTTAGATCATCGTGACAAAGAACTACTCCAAGCTGTGGAAAACCCACAAATCTCATGCAGGCGGTTGCGCTGAGTTATAACCGGAACGCGGGAGCTTCGTCAACCCACCTTGGTGAACCGGGCCGGCGACCCTGCTAATCTGCCTTTGCCTCCGACTCCAAGTCGATGGCCTTCCAGTCTCCTCGTATGATGCCGGCTCGAATCTGGGTTGGCGTTTTCTTGAGCCTGGTTTGCTCGTAGGCGTAGAAGACTTCCTTCATGCAAAGCGCACAGTGCGCGCCGTGGGTGCTCTCGAAGCAACTGTGCAGGCTGTTGTGTCCCATGCGGTCGCAGTAACAGTAGCACGGCATCTGGTAGATCACATCGGGGATCTTGGCCGCCAACTCGTAGGCGCGAACCTGGTAGGGAAACTGGAAGGCTTCACCTTTCCATTGGTCCTTGGGAAGAATAGGCAGAGCATCGCCAGGCTTCAAGGGCCCATGATTGTAGGCGGGCACGCGGTCACCCTGGGCCGCGCAAACCACTGCCAGCAAGCTAATCAAAAGGAGCAACGCAGACTTTTTCATGGAGGAAAAACCCTTGCGTTGCATTGTATCGGAGAACGGGCGACGCCGCACAAGGCCCGCTGGAAGCGGTGGAAAAGCTGTTTGCCGATGACGCCGATTGGTTCGCCTGTTAGTTCGTCCGCCGGTCGCGAGTTCTCCTTGACCCTCAAGAGCCAGGGGCGCATAATTGCGCCGCGTTCGACTTGGTGAACTCTGGGTGAAGTTCGCCGCGCCGTGAGCCATTTCCGGCCACAGGCGAGGGAGGTGGGAAGACTATGAAGGTGCCAGCAGTTTCTCTTGGCAAGTTCCACTTCAACGTCAGCCTCCGCGTGAGCACTTTCGCGAGCGCATTTGCGATCGCCTTCGGGCTGGCACTCCTCACGACCCACGCCGCGCAGGCGCAGACATTCAGCGTGCTTCACTACTTCAGCGACGGAACGGACGGGGCAAATCCTTATGCCGGAGTTACCATCGGGCCCGGAGGGGCCCTGTACGGAACGGCGTCAGGCGGGGGAACGGGCGCCGGTGGCGCAGTTTTCAAGCTAACTCAGGTAGGGTTAAGTTGGGTTTTCAGTCCCTTGTACGAATTTCCCGAGAGCAGCGACGGATTTGCTCCAGATGGCGGGGTAGTGCTCGGCCCAAGCGGCGCCTTATATGGAACGACCTCTCTCGGTGGTGCAGACTTCGGGACGGTGTTCGAACTGCGACCTCCGGCGACAGTTTGCAAGTCGGTACTGTGCTATTGGAACGAAACCGTACTTCACAACTTTACGGGCACCCCAGATGGGAAGTACCCGGAATTCGGGAATTTAGCCTTCGATCAAGCTGGAGGCATCTACGGCACGGCAGTTGAGGGAGGTATGTATGGCTACGGGATTACGTTCGGACTGACGCACTCCGGCGGCGGATACACGGAGACCGTCCTTCATAACTTCGGCAGCGGTAACGACGGGCAGCTCCCCTTTGGTGTGGTGCTCGATACCGCCGGAAATGTGTACGGAACCACAGGCGGCGGAGGAACCGGGACCGGATGTGAGTACACCTGTGGAACGGTTTACCAGCTCGTGCCTTCCAACGGAGACTGGCTGGAGAATATCCTGGTTAACTTCGGCGGGGCGAACGGGTTTTACCCGTACGGTAACCTGATCATCGATGCTTCCGGTAACCTCTATGGCACCACCGCTGGAGGCGGACAAAATGGGGGCGGCGTAGTTTACAAACTGACGTACTCAGGCGGAGGGTTCACTTTCTCTACGCTTTACTCCTTTAGCGCGTGCAACTCCCAAGGTGGCGTAGTCATGGACGCAGCGGGTAATCTCTTTGGGGCGTGTTGGGCCGGCGGCGCCCATCAGTATGGCTGGATCTTCGAGCTGATCAATTGCAGCCAAACGTGCACCGTTGTCGATCTCCACGACTTCAACCTTGATGACGGCGCGAACCCTTGGGGCGCCCCGGTGCTTGACCGCGACGGCAATCTCTATGGCACAACGTATGAGGGAGGTTCGGCGGCGTGCTTCGAAACCGGTTGCGGCGTGGTATGGGAGATCGCGGGCGTGGGTGCTCCGCGTAAGAAGTAAGCTTAGGAGACATGGTTATGGCGGAAGAAACACGTAAGCGGATTGGCGACTACGAAATCGTTCGTGAGCTGGGCCACGGGGGAATGGGCCAGGTTTACCTGGTGCGCAACGTGATCTCGGACCGCGTTGAGGCCATGAAGGTCCTGCTTCCGGATCTCGCGCAACAAGGAGACCTTGCGAATCGCTTCATGCGCGAGATCAAGGTATTGGCCAGCCTGGAGCATCCCAACATCGCTCAGCTGAGGACCGCGTTTACGGCTGACAATCAGTTGGTGATGATCATGGAATATGTGGAGGGCGATACCCTGGCCCAGCGTCTGGAGCGAGGAGCGTTTTCCACCCCCGACGCCTTGAACTACATGGCACAGGTGCTGACCGCTCTGAGCTATGCCCATGGAAAAGGCGTAATTCATCGCGACATCAAGCCCGCCAATATGATGCTGACCCCGCAAGGCGTGATCAAGCTGATGGATTTTGGCATCGCGCGCTCAACCCAGGACCTGGGCATGACGGTCACCGGTACGACACTGGGATCGGTGTGCTACATGTCTCCAGAGCAGGTGAAATCGGAACCCACCGATGCGCGCTCCGACTTGTATTCTGCCGGCGTTTCACTCTACGAAATGGTGACGGGGCACACCATGTTCAGTGCGACCAGCAGTTTTTCCATCATGGAAGCGCACGTTAAAGAAACTCCCCATCCACCGATTGAGCTTCAGCCCAATCTTCCCAAGGCGCTGAACGACATCATTGTGATGGCGGTCGCCAAAGATCCGGCACAACGCTTCCAGACCGCCGATGCCTTCCGCAACGCGCTTTCGCAAGTAGCCGTCTCAGCAGCAGCAGTGGCCGCAGTGCCCCAGCAACAACCGGTTGCCGCAGCGCCGGTACCGCAACTGCCGGCGATAACGCCGCCACCGGCTCCACAGGCGACGCCTGCTGCTCAGCAGGAAGGCTACGCAGCATTACAGCCACGGCCTGCGGGAGCCGGACGTCGACACATCGGCTGGATATTGGCTGCTGCCATCGTGGTCCTGGTGGCGGTTTTCGGCGGAACGCAGGTGTATCGCTCGCACACACAGAATTCGGTTGTGCCACCTGCGGTCGAGTCGGACGGCGGCGCCGCAGGCGCCACATCGAATCTAGCTCCCGCGCCCGCAGGTCAGACCGAATCTGCTGCCGCTGCTCCCGCACCCCTGGCTGCGGTTCCAGCTGCCCCGGCCCCGGCTCCGCGTAGTGCCAGGATGAGCCGCCAGGATGCGAACGCGGCGGCACAAGGGGCCGCGCCGTCCGGGCCTTCGCCGGAAGAAATTGCCGCGCAGAAGAAGCTGCTCGACGGAATGGAGACGGAGAATGACCATCTGGACAGCCGTGCAGCTGCGGTGGAGAGCAGCCTGGATGCGCTGGAACAACAAATGCATCAGAGCGGCCTTGGTTTGCGCGGCGACGTGGTCGCTTCGCGGGCCAACATGCGCACGGACCTGGCGAAGGCCAAACAGGCACTGGAAGGGGCGGACACCGATCGCGCGCGGCAGTATCTGGACCAGGCAAACCATGAAGTCGAGAAGCTGGAAGCTTTTCTGGGCCGGCGATAGTGACAGGCCCCTGCTGCGCTGTCCGAAACTATAATCGGTACAGATCGTCTAACCAACAGATATGACTTTGCAACCCGAGCAAGAGAATTCTCCCGAGCCTCGCCCTCCAACTTCTGAGCGGTTGACGGAGGGCGCAGAGAGCGCTCCCGCAAGAAAGCGGAATCGCGTTGTCTCGGGCTGGCTGCGAGACGTCATCATCTCGCTGGCGGTCTCGGCATTCTTCATCATCTTTCTCTACCAGCCGGTGAAGGTGGAAGGCACCAGCATGATGCCGACGCTGCAAGACCAGGAGCGCGTGTTCATCAATAAATTTGTGTATAAGCTGGAGCCCATCGAGCGCGGCGACGTGATTGTGTTTCGCTATCCGCGCGATCCTGCCAAGAGCTACATCAAGCGCGTCATTGCCGTGGCTGGCGACAGCGTCCGCATCGAAGCCGGGGTAGTGTTTGTGAATGGTCATCGCCTGTCTGAGCAGTATCTGCCCCGCATGTATGAAGACGTGCGCTCCTATCCGGACACGGTCGTGCCGCCCCATTGTTACTTCGTCCTGGGAGACCACCGAAACCTCTCCAACGACAGCCGCGATTTTGGGTCCGTGGATGAGAGCTTCATCTATGGAAAAGCGGTCTTTGGCTATTGGCCGTTCGCCAAGCTGGGCACGCTGCGATAGTCACCCTTCGCAGAACGCTGTTCGCTTCCTCTCTTCGCCTTTCACTCTTCGCTTGTAGATGTTGATCGCGCTCTGCCGTTTACTATCGAGCCCTCGTCTACTATCGAGCCCTCGTCCGGCATTAGCTGATAGCTAAGCGAAAAGCGATCAGCGACCACGCTGAAAGCATTATCTGCCTCATTCCAAACCTAAAGCGTTTTGGTTGCCTGCAAACAAACACTCATAAAGAAATATTTGCAGGAGACCGCTGAGGCGAAAACCGCAACTAATTTCCTGTAGCTCGGGTTTCTTGAGATAGCAGGAAGTGGAAACTCAAAATTGCAAGCTCGATGGCGGACTTACTGCCCGATTCAGACGCCTGGCCGGACGCTGAAGCATAGAGAAAGGGAAAACATGGGTGCATTTCGTTCTAGTCGGTGGTTGGTCGTAGCGTTTGTCTTAGTCGCTCTATCGGTGTCTCTGAGCGCACAACTAGTTATCTCGGTAGGTATTGCACCTCCTCCGTTGCCGGTCTACAGCCAGCCGCTGTGCCCGGCTGCCGGCTACATCTGGACTCCAGGCTATTGGGCTTACGGTCCAGACGGATATTACTGGGTGCCTGGGACATGGGTGTTAGCTCCCACGCCTGGCTACCTGTGGACACCCGGATATTGGGGATGGGGCGGATCTGCCTTTATCTTTCACGCCGGTTTCTGGGGCCCGACGGTAGGTTTTTATGGCGGAGTTAATTACGGCTTCGGCTATACCGGCAACGGTTACTACGGTGGGCAATGGCGCAATGGGGCCTTCTACTACAATCGCTCGGTCAACAATGTGAACGTCACCAACATTCACAATGTTTACAACACCACGGTGGTCAACAACACTACCGTGAACCGGGTCAGCTATAACGGCGGAAGCGGTGGCATCACGGCGCGGCCTACGGCGCAACAGGAAGCTGCGGCCAATCAGCGGCACATCGCCGCCACCAGCGCGCAAACGCAGCACCAACAAGCTGCCAGCCAGGACCGTTCGCTATTAGCTTCAGAGAACCATGGTCGGCCGCCGATCGCGGCAACGGCAAAGCCGGGTGCGTTTAAAGGAAGCGGAGTAGTGGCTGCGAGAAATGCTCCGGTGAATGTCCCGGCCACGCGGCCTCCGGCGGCAAATAGCGCAAATCGGCCGAACGAGGCTAATGCTTCGCGACCCGCCACCGCCAACAACGCGGCCCACCCCAACAACAATGTTCCGCGTCCGCCGGCGGGACAGACGACGCCGCACCCCAGCACCGCATCCGCCCCGCATCCGTCGGCCGAGCGAAACCAGGCGCGGCCGAATAACGCTGAGGCGGCGCATCCGAACACTGCATCCGTTCCGCATCCTCCGGCGCAGCAAAACGCGGCACGCACGAATAATGCCGAGACGTCGCATCCGCCCGCTGAGCGGAGTGCGCCACGCCCGGCTCCCGCGGAAGCCCCTAAACAGGCGTCGCGGCCTCCGGCGCAGAGCCAGCCTGCCCAGCACGCCAGCAAGCCGCCTGAACAACGGAGCGCTGTCGAACCGCATGAAAGCGCTCCGCGTCCGCCGGCTGAACACGCCGCCGCTCCCCAGCATGCGCCAACTGAGCGGGCCGCTGCGCCACAACAGCACAGTGAGCCTAAGAAAGAGGAGCCTCGGTAAGGACCAGTTCGCTCCCCCGTGCGTGTAAGACCGACCCACTCAAGCAAGCGAAGCTTGGGTGGGTCGGCTTATTTCCGAGTGAAGTCGCCGCTGACTCCGCGCTTTCTTACCGAAGCCACCCGATTGCGGCGCCACGGAGTCAGGTTAGTTGTGACTTGGCCGTGCGATCTGGAACACGACCCCTTTGCCCTTGGTGCCGCCACCGGACGCAGTACCGTAAAGATTGCCACTGGAATCAAAGGCCAGCTGGCACATTGGACTGGCTCCGTCATCCCCGCCGGTGAAATCGTGCAAGGAGGTGTAGGTCCAGCCACCATTCGATGGTGTCAGCTTAAACACCGATCCAAACCCGTACTGCCCGTCGCCAAGCGTGGTGCCGTACAAATTTCCGGATGCATCCATCAGGAGTTTGTCGTAGGGGCCAAGATCAATCCCGCCGCTCAGGCCGTAAAGGAAGTCATAAGACCAACCGCCGTCCGAGGCGACCATCTCAAACACGGTGCCGCCGCCGTTCACACTATGGACGGTCGACCCGTAGAGATTGCCGGACGCATCGAGGATGAGTCCGCCTTGCGGAATAGCTCCGTCATCGCCCTGGTAGGTGAAGCCGTGGGTGGTACTTTCGGTCCAACCCGAACCCGACGGCGTCAACTGGTACAGAGCGCCATAGCCATAGGGACCGTTCTGCTCGAAAATTCCGTCCAGGTTGCCGGATTGGTCGATCACCACGCCGCCCCATGGGTACTTTCCATCGCCGTTCCCCTGGGCCTGATAGAGAATGTTCTGTGTCCACGCGCCGTTGGAAGGCGTCAAGCTATAAATCAGCCCCCAGCCTGCGGAGCCTCCGCCGATTGCCGTTCCGTAAATGTTCCCCGCCTGGTCGAAGGTGAGTGCGCCCTGGGGAGACGAGCCATCGTTGCCAGAGAAACGATAGAGGATACTCGAACTCCATTGGAAAATGACGGTGGCAGGAGCTTGCGCAGGCGGCCTTATGCTATAGACCGTGCCACAACCCCGGTAACCGTTGTTCTGAACGCATGAACCTCCGCCACCCGCCGAGGTTGAGCCGTAGAGAACGCCATCGGGTCCGACGACTAGCTGGGCGAGCGGACCCGCGCCGTCGTCGCCTCCAGCGAAGCCGTAGAGCGGACTCAGGGTCCAGCCGCCGCCGTCGTTGTCCAGCGAAAAGACGGTTCCGTGGTGGCCACTGCCGCCGCCGAAGGCCGTCCCGTAAATGTTGTCATAGGGGTCGATAGTCAAGCCGGTGGAGGGATTAGCGCCGTCCTGTCCGCCGGTGAAGTCGTGGATCACCCGGAAAGTCTGGCACCGGGCCGTTTGCGTCATGGCGCTGATGATCGCGATAAGAGCAATCGCGAAGAGTGAGGCGGTGCATGCCGACCGCTTCAAACCCCAACCAAGACCCGAGATTGAGTCCCGGGATTCTTTATGAATCGAAGTCACAATATTGCTTCCTTTTCTCGGCCAGACACACCCCATCCATGATTACAAACGTCTCCCTGCCGAACCGCACGGGCGCACATCAGCCCGAGAGACAAGTTCTAACGTGACCGAATCTCGCAACATGGGCTTGATGGCGCCCTTAGATGCGTTGTGGCTAAAACGGAGAGACGAAATAACAGTGGCAAACTATCTGGCCAGTTTCTGAATTGATGGAACGATTGTGCAGGTGGAGTAATTCTCTACGAGCCGGAGGAATTCGGTCAATAGCTTTGTAGGGTCCGCGACGCTGCCCAGTAAATATTCACTGTGTGTTCAAGCAGCTTCATCACTAAGGTCTACGGGTGCTGGCCTTTTCCGGCGGCTGCTATTAGATAAAAGTCGAGGTGTTGCAGCCGGAAGCCGCCGAACTGGACGACTTTGCGTCCTGGCAGACGGTATTCCAGTTCAGCCTTGGTACCGCTGGCAGCGACGACGATGTGATCGCCGGCAGGAATCTCATTGCGCTCGTAGCTGGCCACAGGATGATCGCGGTAAAAGGCCAGACCATACTCGACGGCTGGCGGGACATCGTAAACCGCGATGTCGGGAATGCGGCCGATTTCGGTTTGCTGAAGGGACGCCTGCACCAGACGCTCCGATAGCAGGAAGTTAATCAAGGGCACAGTGCCGCGCAGAGTAAGCGAGAACGCGATTATCACCGGAACCAAAGTAGCGAAACGAAGCACGCGATAACCCTGGTTTTGCAGGGTGAACCACAGCATGACAATCGTCGCGATCGCCAGCGCGGCAGCCACAATGATCACGTTCCGCGGCACAGGTAGCCTCAACAGCTTCCACGAAACGATAAACGAGGCCACGACCATTGTCGCCGCCATGAGCGCGTGCAGCAGGACCATCCACATCGCAGGCTTCATCGCGTCCTGCTCGCGGCGAAAGATGAAGTCGGCGAGCAGGATTGTACCCGCCGGAACTGCCGGCAGTATGTATCCCGGTAGCTTGGATTGCGAGAGCGAGAAGAAGACGATGGGCAGCAGGAACCATAGCGTCAGGAAAGTGCGCAGGTCTTCCTGTCCGGCCGGCTGCTGCACCGAGAAGCGCCAGTCGCGTATCGCGTCGACGACAGCAGCTACAACGAAGACGGTCCACGGCACCAGAGCGAGCAACGCGATCGGCAAGTAAAACCAGAACGGTTCGGGATGGTGATACAGGTTGCTGGTGAAGCGTTCCAGATTGTGTTGCAGAAAGAAGACGCGGAAGAACTCGGGATTGGCGCGTTGCACGGCAACGAACCACGGCACTGTCACTGCCAGATAGAGCGCGATACCGACCGGCCACAGGGTGCGTCCGAGGAGACGCCAGTCGCGCCGCAGAGCAGCGAACGCAATGATGATGACTCCAGCAAGAAAAACGGCGACCGGCCCTTTGGCTAATGTCGCCAGCGCGCTGAAGAGATAAAACCCCAGCAGCCAGTTTCGGCGATCGCTCACGTACCAGCCATACCAGCACAGCATGGCGGCGGTGAACATTGCTGTCAGCGGCATGTCAGTGGAAGCGCTGCGCCCGAAGCCGATGATGATGGCGGCGGATGCGGTGATGAGCGCCGCATCCAGCTGCATGCCGCGCCGGAAATGTCGCGACCAGACATAGATGAAGATGATCAGCAGCATGGAGAGAACTGCCGACGGCAGCCGCGCCGCCACATCGCTGACTTCGCCCGCGCCTTTGTAGGCGATCATCGCGCACCAGTAATACAACGGCGGCTTCTCCAGCCAGGGATGTCCGTAGAGCACGGGCGTCACCCAGTCGTGCCGCGCCAGCATCTCGCGTGCAACTTGCGCATAGCGCGGCTCATCAACGCCGACCAGCCCGACAAGTTGTAGCCCAAGGATGAAGAGAAATCCGCAGAAGGCGAAGAGAGCCAGGGCATCAGTGGAGCGGCGGGCGCGGTCACTGGGGTTGGGAGTTGGAGTAGGTTTCAAGATTTCTATTCTATCGGGCTGATTGTCGTTTGCGGGGGACTTATGCCGGGCTGCGGCCCGAAGGGAAAGTACAGTCGGCACTAGCCGCCTTGAAGGGGCACGCCTTCAGGCGTGCCGATAAGCCAACCATCGAGTCCGGCTTTAGCCGCTGAGGGACGTGCCCCCAAGGCCTAAAGGCCAATTTCTTTTTCGCTTTGACGGCGCAGCTGAAGCTGCGCCCTTTCAAAACTATTGCACGTGCGCATCGTAGCCGCGAATGCGGAGTTGCGCCACCAGGCGCTCGGTGGCGACCGATAGCGGGCCATCGACCCCACAGCCGCTGGCGCATTCGTGTCCGCCACCGCCAAAGGCCGCGGCCACGGCTGCTACGTTGACCAAACCCTTGCTGCGCAGGCTCACGCGGAAGCGGCCGTCGGGTTCCTCGCGGAAGAACAGCGCTACTTCAATGCCTTGAATCGCGAGAGCATAGTTGACCAGCCCTTCGCAATCTTCGTCTCCGGCTTCGCAGCGCTCCATGGTGGCGCGGTCCACATGCATCCAAGCCAGGGTGCCATCGCGGTGCAGACTGGTCAGGGCCGCACCCAGTAGGCGCATCTTCGAGATCTGCGTCGAGAAATAGACATTCTGTGCGATGCCCACCGGGTCGGCGCCGCAGCGTACCAGTTCCTGCGCCAAAGAGAAGGTCCGCTCACTGGTGCCGTGGAAGCAGAATGAGCCGGTATCGGTCAGCACCGCCGTGTATAAGCAGGTAGCGACCTCGGGCGAGATTTTGACGCCAACTTCCCGTGCCAGGCGAAAGATCATCTCCGCCGTGGCGCAGGCGTCGGGATCGATCCAGTTCACGTCGGCGAAGGGACGCGCGGTAGCATGGTGGTCGATGTTGATGAGGTAGTGCTGCTCCAGACCCGTGAGCTTGGTGCGCTGCACGCTGTCACATTCCAGGATGATGACCGCCTCGGCTTCGGGAGCCTGCTCGGTATCAAGCAGCACAGTTTCGCTGAAGGGAAGCGGAGTGTAGATGCCGGGCACGCCGTCGCTGAGCACCACACTTGCCTGCTTGCCCATGCTGCGCAGGATCTGCGCGCAGGCCAGCGTCGACCCCACCGCATCGCCATCCGGACGGGCGTGGGAGGTGAGGATGAACCTCTGTCTGCGACCGATCTCGTTGAGGACTTCGTTCAGCATAGGGGCCCGAAGAGAGCGTTTAGCCGCTAGCCCTTAGCTCTTAGCAAGACATTACAATCCGGACTTTTGCTAAAGCTAAAGGCTAAGAGCTAAGAGCCTTTTCTCCTTTTCTCAATTCGCTGCAACAGTTGTTCAATTCGCCCGCCGTACTGTTCGGAGCGGTCCAACTCAAAAAAGATTTCCGGAGCCTGCCGTAGCCCCAGTCGCCGGGTTAGCTCATGCCGGATGTAGGCGCGCGCGGCGTTCAAGCCTTCGATGCTCTGGCGGGCCTCATCCTCGCTACCGGCGGCGACAATAAAGGCACGCGCAGTCTTGCCGCCTGGGCCTAGATGCAACTCACTCAGACTCACCAGGCCGATGCGCGGATCGGCCAGCTCGCCTTCGACCAGGGCGACGATCTCCTCCCGCAACGCCTCTTCGATGCGTTCGCGATGATACTTTTGCCCCCGGTTTTCCATAGCTGTTGGCTCCGTGCGCCGCGCGAAGGGGAACGTTAGAGCATACGCCTGTTGCTCAGGCTTGCGGCAATAACTATCACGATTCCCCGGTTAAATGATCGCCGAATTCCGTTTCATGGATGAAGTCCAGAAAGGAATCCGTGACCTCGCCGCCGCTGTTGTTGGCCGTGCGCATGGCGTGGCGCTCGACGTTGTGCATCAGGCCCTCGAGATACTCGCGGGAGCTGGAGATGCTGACCACGCCCAGAGTGGCGCGCTGCCACGCGTCGCTCGGATCAAGCTCGGCAACGGCAACGTTGAAATGATTGCGCAGCCCGTCTTTGACACTGCGGATGACCTGCCGCTTGTCCTTGAGGGAGTGCGCGCCCTCGATGCGAATCTCGAGCATGAGATACGCGATCATTTTGATTCCTGTTGCACAACGTCCCGGAGACCGGGTCCTCTTCCGGGGAGGATTCAGTTCCGGGATGAATGGTGTTCCTGGCGCCGCGCCGCGGCTAACAGCAGATCCCTCGTCGGGCTGAAGCCCTCCTCGGGACGACAAAACATAGGCTGTCTTCGGCACGACTGAAGTCGTGCCCTGACACAAACCAACGGAATCGCAACGGTGGTGCTAAACAGCTATCGCAACGGTGCTGGCAGCAGGCGGTGCCAAAAAGTCCGAACAGCAGATCCCTCGTCGCCCTGAAGGCCTCCTCGGGATGACAATCAATAAGAAGCACCGTAACGGCGCAGCTAAAGCTGCGCCCCTTGAAGTCGCTATCGCACAAAGCCGGCCATCGCACAAAGCCGGCCATTGCACAAAGTCCGCTATCGCACAAGGCCGGCTATCGCACAAGGCTCGCTATCGCACCCTGACCACTAGCCACCGGCCACTGCATTTACACAAACGCTTCGGCGGCGACGCGCTCGATGACGAAGACCTCGATCACGTCCCCGACTTTGATATCGCCGTAGTTCGCAATCGAAATGCCGCATTCCATGCCGGTGCGAACTTCGCTGACATCTTCCTTGAAGCGCCGCACTGACCCGATCTTGCCCTTGAATACGACCACATTGTCGCGCAACAACCGTACTTCGGCGTCGCGCTTGACCACGCCGTCGATGACGTAACAGCCGGCGATCATGCCAACCTTGGGAACGCGGAAGGTATCGCGCACCTCGGCACGTCCCAGGTAGGTCTCCTTGACGATGGGCTCAAGCAAGCCGGTCATGGCGCGCTTGATCTCGTCCTGGAGCTCGTAAATGATGGAGTGCAGGCGGATGTCGACCTTTTCTTGCTCGGCCAGTTCCTGCGCCTTGCGTTCCGGCCGCACGTTGAAGCCGATGATGACGGCATTCGACGCCGAGGCCAGCAGCACATCGCTTTCGGTGATAGCGCCCACGCTGGCGCGCATAATGTTGATCTTCACGCGCTCGTTCGACAGCTTGGAGAGCACGTCGCTGAGCACTTCGATGGAGCCGCCCACGTCGCCCTTGAGGATGACGAAGAGCTCCTTCTGGCCAGCAGTCTTCAACTGTTCAGCCAAGCCTTCCAGCGAGACGCGCGAACTCTTGGCCAGCGCGGCTTCGCGGGCCTTGGCCTCGCGATACTCGGAGATGCCGCGCGCTTTTTCGCGATCGGCCACAGCGACCAGTTGATCGCCGGCCTGCGGCAATCCTTCCAGGCCGAGAATCTCGACGGGAGTAGCCGGACCGGCGGATTCCAGCGCGACGCCGCGATCGTTGAACATGGCGCGGACCTTGCCGAAGACGTTGCCTACGACAAAGTTATCGCTGTTATGCAGCGTGCCGTTTTGTACCAGCACGGTTGCCACCGGACCGCGGCCACGGTCAAGCTTGGCCTCAAGCACGGTACCGGTTGCCAGGCGATCGGGCACCGCCTTCAGGTCCTGGAGATCGGCGACCAGGCAGATCATTTCCATCAGCAGATTGAGATTGGTTTTCTGCTTCGCCGAGACATCCACGAACACGGTGCTGCCGCCCCAGTCTTCGGGCATCAGGCCGCGATCGGCGAGTTGCTTTTTGACGCGCTCGGGCAAGGCATCGGGCTTGTCGATTTTGTTGACCGCGACAATGATCGGCACGTTGGCGGCCTTGGCGTGATCGATGGCTTCCAAGGTCTGCGGCATGACTCCGTCGTCGGCTGCAACCACCAGCACCACGATGTCGGTGACCTTCGATCCGCGAGCACGCATACGGGTAAAGGCTTCGTGACCCGGAGTGTCGAGGAAGACGATCTCGCGCCCGAAGGCAGGCGAGTTGGGATCGGTGATGGCGACTTTGTAGGCGCCGATGTGCTGGGTGATGCCGCCCGCTTCGCCGCCGGCGACGTTGGTGGAGCGAATGGCGTCGAGCAGGCTGGTCTTGCCGTGATCGACGTGGCCCATGATGGTGACCACCGGCGGACGGGTCACAGTTTGCGCTCCCCCGTCTTCGCCTGCCTTTTCGGCTGGCCCTTCGTCCTTCGCCAATTGCTCTTCGAAGGTGATGACCGAAGTTTCGGCGCCGAAGTGACGCGCCATGTCGGTGGCGAGATCGGAATCGAGCGTCTGGTTGACGGTGGCGAACACGCCACGCGCCAGCAACCGGGCGATGAGGTCCTTGGCGCGAATGCCCAGCTTTTCAGCCAGGTCCTTCACGCTGACGCCTTCAGGAATCGTAATGGCGCGGGTGATGGGCAGCGGCTCGGTGGAAAGCGAGAGCCGGGGCGGCGGAACGAAGCCCTTCATCGGGCCTTCCTTCACACCCCGCGGAATGTAACGCTGTCCCGGACGCGCTGGACGTCCCATGGGGCGGCCTGTAGGCGGAGGCGGAGCCCCGACACCGGGACCGCCTGCAAATCCAGGCCGAGCTCCCGGCGGACCAGAACGCGTAGGATGCGGTCCGCGACGCTCCCCTGGCCGCATTGGCGGACGGGTGCCTGGACCTCCTGCGGGCGGCGCTCCTGGGCGCGGGCGCTGGAAGATGGGCTTGCCACGTTCGGGCATGACGGGGCGCGGCGGCGCGGTGCTTGCTGCTCGCACCGGCGCCAGATATACCGGACGCGGTCCGGTTTGCGGCACAATCAGCCGGCGAGCGGCAGCGGCGGGCTGCACTGGCTGCCCCGGGCGAACCGGAGCTCCGGGCTGCGGCGGCCGCAAGCCGGGTTGCCCAGACTGTGTTGTCGGAGGAGCTGGACGAGCCGGTGTGGCAGGCACGGCGGGGGCGGATTCAACTTCGGCCCCAGTTGTGGGAGCCAGAGTTTCGGTTGCAACGGCAGTCTCGGGTTCGTCCAGGACTGCTACCTGATCTTGGATGGTGGCCTCGATTGGCTTGGCAGCTTCGGAAACGGCAGATGCATGGACCGGCGGCGCAGCTGGAGGCGCGGGCGGCTTGGGCCGCATAATGACTGCGGCTGGCGGACGCGCCACCGATTGCGGCGTGATGAAGCGGGGCGCGGGTTTGGCTTCAACCGGCGTTGCTGGAGGCGTGGCGGCGGTTGCGCTGAGCGGAGATGCGGGCTTGGCCGGAATCGCCGACGGCGGAGCCACGGTAGTCCGCGTGGGGACGGCCTGGCTGGGAGGCGCGACTGGACGCGGGGGCGCAGCCGGCTGGGCGGCCCGTTGGGTGATCGCTTTCAGCACGTCGCCGGGCTTGGAGATGTGCGAAAGATCGATCTTGGGCTTGAACTCGTCCGCCGCCGGCGCAACTCGGGCGCTGCGGCCGGCGCTGGGCTCATGCTCCTGATAATACTTTTTGACGCGCTCCGCCTGGTCCACTTCGATGGAACTGGAGTGCGTTTTCTTTTCCGTTACGCCGACCTTGAGAAGAACGTCGAGGATTTCCTTGCTCTTGACCTCAAGTTCTCTGGCCAGATCGTTGATGCGAATCTTGTGTTGCATTCCGCCCCGTTTCCTCCGTTATGTCCTGTCCGCTTAAGCCTGCATAGCATCCTCACGGTTCAGTGGCCAGTGGCCGGTTGCCAGTGGCCAGTCAGAATTTACTCAACTCGTCGAGCACGAAAACTGTACCTGATGAAAAGTTCCCAAACAGATCCCTCGCCGGCAATTCGTGATGGCAAAATCAAGGAGCTTGTGCTCGTGCCGCCGCTCACGCGGCTCTGCTTCATTTCAATTTTCACCCGGGGCTTACGCCCTGGGCTAAACCCATCGCGCCGCTGCGCGGCTGGTTTGCCATGGCTCATAAAGCGTCGCGAAATGGCACGTGTGACCCTCGCCACCCAACTCACCACTGACGATCTGACTACTGATCACTGGCCACTGACGACTGGCCACTGGCGACCTGACTACTGGCCACTGACTACTGGCCACCTTTATCGGTTTTCTCCCGGCTCTTCTTCGTCGGGAACGTTTTCGTTCGGTGTTTCCGGCCGCTCGTGGATAATCCGCTCGCGCTCGTCGGCGAGCGGCGCGTTCTCGACGCCATCGATAACCTCGGCCTCGAACGCCTGACCTTCGTCCGCCAGTTCCTCGACGCTCTCGGAATCCGCTTCCGGCACGTCGGGCAACCCTTCATCGTCACCCGACTGACCGCCTTCGTCGCCCGGTTCGACATCGGATTCGTCCGCCGCTTCGCCAGCTTCGGCGCCGTCTTCCGCAGCTTCCTCTTCCTCTAACTCGCGGGCCTCTTCTTCGGCAGGAACATCCTGGCCAATCGCTTCGCCACCTTCCTCGTCATCTCGGGCGAGAGCAACGCCTTCGGCCGGCGCTTCACCTTCGGCCAAAACTTCACCTTCGGCCAAAACTTCGCCTTCGGCCGGCATTTCACCTTCGGCCAAAACTTCGCCTTCGGCTGGAACGGCTTCCGCAGCATCCAGGCTGGCGAAGTAATTATTGACCGCGATGCTGATTTTCTCCACGGTCTTGGGACCGATGCCGGGCACTTCCTCGAGTTGCTCGGGGGTCATGTCGGCAACCATCTCGACGGTCGTAATGCCGGCTGCGACGAGCTTCTCGATGATGCCAGGCTCGAGATCGGGCACCGACTCCAGCGGCGTGGCCTGTGGAGTCATCATGCCGCGCATCTGCTCTTCCACTTCCTGGCGCTTTTCTTCTTCGCTCTTAATGTCGATCTTCCAGCCGAGCAGCTTGGCAGCGAGGCGAACGTTCTGCCCCTTCTTGCCGATAGCGAGCGACAACTGGCTGTCGTCCACGATGACTTCCAGGTGCTTCTCGTGGCCTTCGAGCACGGTGACGCGGCTGACCTTGGCAGGCTGCAATGCCTTCTCGGCGAAAGTCACCGGGTCTTCGTGATATTCGATGATGTCGATTTTTTCGCCGCGCAGTTCGCGGATGATGGACTGCACTCGCATGCCCTTCATGCCGACGCATGCGCCCACGGGATCGACATCTTTGTCTTTCGACATGACCGCGATCTTGGTGCGCTCACCGGCTTCGCGCGCGATGGCTCGGATGACGACAGTGTTGTCGTAGATTTCCGGCACCTCGGTCTGGAAGAGATGCGAGACCAGCTCCGGCGCAGCGCGAGAAACCACAACCTGCGGGCCCTTGGACGCCCTCTCTACGCGCACGATCATGACCCGGGCACGCTCGCCGGGCGCAAACGACTCCAGGCGCGACTGCTCCTTGCGCGGCATGCGGCCTTCGGCCTTGCCCAGATCGACGATGACGTCCTGGCCTTCGGTGCGCTTGACAGTGGCGTTGATGATCTCGTTCACGCGGCCAATGTACTCGTTGTAAATGGTGTCGCGCTCGGCCTCGCGTACCTTCTGGAAGATGACCTGCTTGGCCAGCTGCGCCGCAATGCGCCCCAGGACATCGGTTGCTTTGTAGGTGCGCAGCTCGCCGCCGATTTCGGCAGCCGGGTCGATACGCTTGGCGTCGTCCAGGGTGATTTGCGCAACCGGGTCTTCGACCTGGTCGGGGCCCTCGACAATGGAGCGCACCGCGAAGGCGCGGATCTGGCCACTCTCCTTATCGAGTTCGGCGCGGAGGTTCTCCTGCGTCTTGTAATACTTCCGGGTGGCTACGACGATCGCATCCTCGACCGCAGTCACCACGATCTGCGGATCGATACCCTTCTCGCGGCTGAGAGCGTCGATTACGTTGTACAGTTCACTCGCCATAAATTCGTGCCACCTTAAACTGTGTCGTCCCTACGGGACTCCGGCATTCTTTATGCGCTTCTACCCAGCGCTTCCGCGCTGGGCTAGTCAGTTTCGCCCTTTCGGGCTAATTACTTTTCGCCCTTCGCGCTAATCAGTTTCGCCCTTCGGGCTAATTACTTTTCGCCCTTCGCGCTAATCAGTTTCGCCCTTCGGGCTGACTCGTCATGCGGTGCTGGCTGATTACTTCCGCCGCGAGGGCAGATTCGCTTTGCCCTTTGCCCCGCCCGTGATTTCATTCCTCGGGACCCAGAGGCACCGCGTCTTTCATAGCTCGGTCGCGGCTAGAGACTCGCGGCATGAAGCCCCGCAGCTAAAACTCAGGAACCAGGTTCGCCTTCTCAACGTTTGCCAGCTCGATCTCGACTTCCGCTCCTGGCTCAACCGCTTCGTGCTTCTTAGACTTTTTCCTGCCGGTCAGCTCCAGGCTGAGGCGGCCATCGTGGAACGCCTTCAGGCGTCCTTCAAAATGCCGGTTGCCGTTGACCGGATCGCGCGTCATTAGCTTCACCAGGCTGCCGGTAAAGCGCTGAAAGTCGGCTGCACTCGACAGCTTGCGATCCAAGCCCGGCGACGAAACTTCTAACAGGTACGAAGCGCCCGGTACCGCATCCTCGACGTCTAAGATGGTGCCGGCTTCGCGACTGAAGTTCGCGCAATCCTCGTGAGTTACGCCGCCCGGCTTATCGATGAACACCCGCAACATGCGGGCCTTGCCACCACCGGACAGTTCCAGATCGACCAACTCCAGGCCGCTTGACTGGGCGACCCGCTCGGCGATCTCGCGAATTTTGTCCAACCCGGCTGCCATCGTGTTCCGTACGGCTCGTTTACCCAGAAAACCCAAAACCGGCGTTTACCGAGGGCCTCGGCTTTCCGACCCTAAGCGAAGAGCGCCCGTCAGGCTCTCGCTACCACCTGGACTCGCCGTGTAACAGCGGATTACGGGGTGGAAATAAAAAGTGGGCGATCGCCCACCGGTGTGCTTCGCCGAATCTGCAACGGTCCGCTGCCGCCGGGAGCCGATGACAGGAACCTCAAACCACAGTACAGAACTAAATATACGCCTATGTGGGGGAGAAACTCAAGACGACAGGTCGGTCACCTCAAAAGCCAGCGTAGTAAGCAAACTACGCCGATAAGCCAGGGCACAACCAAAACGAGTAGCATCAGCGCGGCCAGCAAACCGTTAAAGCGTCCGCCGGGGAGTGATGACCCGCTCACCTTCATTAATCTGAAAATGAGGGCTTTTCTGGTTGATCTGAAGCCACGAGCGGTTCATTGGGCAGTATTCTATCGCGAATCACACGTACGAACCGTCAATGATCCCGCAGTTCCACCCATTGCACGGGGCGTCGCGGGCTGGCATGCGCCGTCAGCGTGGGGTAGCCCATATAGAAAACGAAGGTCGGCTGCCACGCGGGATCGCCGGTGATTTCGTTCAGCAGGGCGGCACGGAATGCCGGTTGGCCCAGGGCGCGCTCGTGGTCTATCATCTCTACTGCCTCGTTACACGGCCGCCCGGCGACGCCCTTGGCAGTGGCCAACAGATGCGCTCGCTGCCAGGTGCGGCCAGCCAGCAAACACTGCTGCTGGTCATAGCGGTCACGAACGGCGATGAAGCCGATCAGCGGCGCGCTGAGCATCAAATCCGAGTAGGTGTCCTTCTGGCTGCGACGGCCGAGCCATCCCAGCATCCGCTGGGGTAGCGTCTTGACAACGGCTGTAGCGACGGGTGGCAGACCGAAGGCGTCGATCGTCAGGCCATCGCGATGTCGTTGAACCGAACTCCACCGCAAGCGGACCCAACGCTCAGTGCCCGCCTTGACATTGGGATCGGCATAGATTTCGTTGTTAGCAGCGGAACTAACCTTGGCAATGTTTTTTCGATCGGCTTCGCTGGTGAAGAGGAACAGCTTCACGTCCGCATCGCCATCGGGCAGATGGCCCAGCGCGTCGAGGAAATCAGGCGGCAACGGCTTGTAAGAGTCGTAACGACCGCGATTGGTGTGGCGCTGCGGAATGGCATTGTATAGTTCGTCGGTTTGACGTTTTCCAGGCGCAAGATCCACGCGGGCGAGAAGTTGTGGTTTGGGCTCAGCAGGAATCGGGGCCAGTATTCCCGGCACCAGCATCGCGGTGGCGGCGTAGCCGTTGGCAGGCGCAGCCAGCATGAGGTTTTCCAGCGCGCAACCTATGCCAATGTGTTCTTCGCGAAGATAGGGGTCGAGCGCGCCGACATTCCTGCTGGTGTCGATGTGCAACTCAATTGAGGAATCGCTGACCTTGAAGAGCCAGGGCTGCGTGTTATGCGGGCTGGCGGCGAGAATCGCGGCACTTACCAGGGCGAGCGGGCCGTCCTTGGCATTGCGCCAATCTTTCCAGGGCTCGTAAGCTGGGCCGTCGCCAGTGCTGAAAACGCCTTGATCCCACGCCCGCCAAACGCCGCCGCCCATAACCGCGACGGTCAAGACTCCCGCGCCTTTGAGGAAAGACCTGCGCCGCATGGACCACCTCGTGCTGACCTATGCCCTGCCGGCGGCAGCTATCTAACTATACGTTGGCAAATGACAAAAAGACTCGCCGATCCATATTCAAACGGTTCGCGTTTGCCTAACCGGCAGCGCAACTCTACAATAATTGTTTACCCTTCCGTGGAACCGAAATCATGATCCATTTTCCTGTCCCTGAGGCATTGACCTTCGATGACGTGTTGCTACTGCCAGCCAAGTCCGACGTTGTGCCTGCGCTGGCGGACACCACCACCCGGCTGACCCGTAACATCGAGCTGCGCGTTCCCCTCATCAGCGCGGCCATGGACACGGTGACCGAATCGCGCATGGCCATCGCCATGGCGCAGCAGGGCGGGCTCGGCATCATCCACCGCAACCTCACCATCGAGCAACAAGCCAGCGAAGTCGACAAGGTGAAGCGCTCGGAGAGCGGCATGATCGTCGATCCCATCACAGTCTCGCCCGAGCAAAAGATCTCCGACGCGCTGGAAGTGATGCGGCATTACCGCATCTCGGGCGTGCCGGTGACCAAGAACAAAAAGCTGGTCGGCATCCTCACCAACCGCGATCTGCGCTTCGAGACCCGCACCGACATTCCCATCAGCGAAGTGATGACCAAGGAGAACCTGATCACGGTTGCGGTGGGCACCACGCTCACCGAGGCCGAGGCCATCCTGCATCAGCATCGCATTGAGAAGCTGCTGGTGGTCGACGACCAGTACAACCTGAAGGGCCTGATTACGGTGAAAGACATTCAGAAGCGGCTGAAGTATCCCACCGCCGCCAAGGACGAGCAAGGACGGCTGCGCGTGGGAGCGGCGGTGGGCGCGACTGGCGATTACCTTGAGCGGGCGCAGGAGCTGGTGCACGCCAAAGTCGATCTGCTCACCATTGACAGCGCGCACGGGCACTCGACGCGCGTTCTCGAAGCTATCCGCAAGATCAAGGCAACACTGCCGCAGGTGGATCTGCTGGCGGGCAACATCGCAACCTTCGATGGTGCTTGCGAATTGGCGCGCGCCGGAGCTGACGGCATCAAGGTCGGCATCGGACCGGGTTCCATCTGCACCACACGTGTGGTGACCGGCGCAGGTGTCCCGCAGATCACGGCCATCGCCGAGGCGGCCCGTGCCACGCGCGACAGCGATGTCTCGATCATCGCCGACGGCGGCATCAAGTACTCCGGCGACATCACCAAGGCGATCGCCGCGGGCGCGCACTGCGTGATGATCGGCTCGCTGTTGGCTGGGACGGAAGAAAGCCCCGGCGAAACGATTCTGTACCAGGGCCGGTCGTTCAAAGCCTATCGCGGCATGGGATCGCTGGCGGCGATGGCGCAAGGCTCCAGCGAGCGCTACTTCCAGACTACCGACTCGGATTCTTCGGTGCCTGTGCTTAGCGAAGACGGCAGTGACGGCAATCGGCTGGCAAAGCTGGTGCCCGAAGGCATCGAGGGACGTGTGCCGTATCGCGGCACCGTCGGGATGATTGTGTATCAACTTGTCGGCGGCGTGAAGAGCGGCATGGGCTACGTGGGTTGTGCCAGCATTGCTGAGTTGCAACAGAAGGCGCGATTTGTGCGCATCAGCGGTGCAGGCCTTCGCGAGAGCCACGTGCATGACGTGATGATCACGCGCGAGGCGCCGAACTATCGGGTGGAATAGATTCGTGCCAGGGCACGACTCACAACTTGCGTGAAGATGTCGGCTTTTCTCCCGCTTCGTGTCAGGGCACGACTTCAGTCGTGCCGAGAGCCATGAGCCATGACTGGGCTTTAGCCCCTGCGGGAGTTCGGTCAGGGGCTAAAGCCCAGACTTCTTTCGCTTCGAACGGCACGACTGAAGTCGTGCCCTGACACAAACCGCGGATAGCAAACCGACACAGGATAAATTCAACCTTTGCTGAAGCCTTCATTTCGATCCCTGGTGCGCAACTGGTGGCTGGTCGTCGTCTGGCTTGGCGTTATCCGGATGGAATCCACCGACACGGCCTCGGCAGCCAACACAACTGTGGTCCTGTACAAGGTGATTGCGGTCGTCGCTCCCCATGTTGAGCCCTCGTTTGTGCAGCGGCTCGACGAGGTCCTGCGCAAAAGCGGACATTTCCTGGGCTACGGCATCCTCAGCGTGCTGGTGTTTCTCGCGCTGCGCAACACCAATCGTGACCGGTTTGCCCCGCTTCTGTGCCGCTCGTGGGGAATTTGTCTCAGCGACTTGTGGCGAGCGGAATGGGTGCTGATTGGCATGTTGGCCACCATAGTCACCGCGTCGCTCGACGAGATCCACCAGACATTTATTCCTTCGCGAACGGGACGCTGGCAGGATGTGGTGCTGGATACGGTTGGAGCGGCGGTGCTTCAGGTAGCTGTGTACCTGCTTTCCAGGCGAGTGCTGAAACAACGCCAGGTGACGGCTCCTCAGCCGGAACTGACCTCGACGCGATGAGCGGCAGCCTAACCCCTAGCAGCCTAACCCGTAAGCGAAGCAGAACCGGCCCTTCGAGCGAGTTCCTCTAAGCCGATGGCTGCACTAAAGTTGTATTGACGGTTAGCGTCAAGGTGCTATTATGTGCTGTGGCCCTGGAAAAGCTAGAGTTAGCTTCTTCCGGGGCTTTTTGTTTTGCGAAAGAATGAAGGGTGTTGCTCGGTCGCAGAACCGAACCCGGGCAGGCCCAGTGCAGGTTCGGCCTTGTTCTTTGAAAATCAGGCGCCAATCATCCTCGAAAATAGATTGGGGCGCGAACTGAAGCTAAGTCATTTTGCAGCAGTGGCTTAGATGGCTAAGCCTTTGCTTTCAATACTTTGGCGACAATCATGCAAAGTACTAATAACAAAAGCCTTACTACTGCGAATAAGTCTATATTTTAGAATACTTTAGTTTAACTCCTTTAAAATCAATACTTTTTCGGGGGGGGGAGGGGGGCCGTCAGAGCATTTGGTCTAGACTCGGCGCGGCTGTTCGCAGGCTGACGCCACACTAACGCCGAGGCCCTCAGTGGCTGAAGCCGGGTTCATTTTCTCGACTTTGCGGACCGCCTGAAGGCGGCCTCTTTCAAAGCATACACCGCCTGGCGCGGACAAGTCCCTTTGCCTCAACCGCCAAAGGGAACGTGGCCCTGAGGCTTTCGCTGCGGAAAAGGGGTGTTTAATACAGCAGGTACTTCACGCGCAAATCCATGAACTGATTGAGTTGCTCGCGCCAATCCGCGGCAATGCGGTTGGGATCTTCTCCCGCCTGCAAGGCAGCGAAGACAGCTTTATTCGCCAGTAGCTGATTCATGTGGCTCAAGTCGTATCCCAACGGCGAAAGCTTGTGCAGCGCCGCTGCCAGCTCCAGTCCCAACTCCGGCGCGTCCAGCTCCTCGCGATTGGTCACGATGATGTAGACCCCAAAGCACTCGCGGCGAACAAACGGTCCGGAGGTTGGAGTGAAAGACGTGGGCACGAAACGCACTCCGGGAATGTTGCGGCCATTCAGATAACTGGCAAGTTCTTTGGCGGTGAAGTAGGGCGAGCCCACGAGTTGGAACGGCATGTCGGTGCCGCGACCGACCGAAACGCTGGTGCCCTCGATGAGAGCGACGGCCGGATACAACGTAGCCTGGTCGAGGTTGTGAATGGTGGGCGTGGGGTTCATCCACGCGACGCCGGTAGAGTCGAACCAGTCGCCGCGCAGCCAGCCGCGCATGGGCACCACGGTGAGATCAGCGTCGATATGCTTCTCCTCGTTGAACAACTTCGCTAACTCTCCAATGGTCATGCCATGCCGCACCGGAAGGGGATAGTAGTTGACGAAGCTCTCCTGCCCGGCGTCCGACAGCGGGCCTTGCACGTAAGCTCCGGTGAGGGGATTGGGGCGGTCGAGCACGACGATGGGCTTCTTCGCCTTGGCTGCCGCTTCCAGAAAATATCCCAGCGTGCTTTCGTAGCTGGAGAAACGAGCGCCAACATCTTGCAGATCGACGACCAGCACGTCGAGCTTGCGGACTACATCGAGCGGCGGACGGCGCTTGGCATCGGTATCGCCGTAGACGCTGTAGATGGGAACACCAGTGGCGCCGTCCTTGGCGTTAGCAGCGTCGCCGGAATCCGTAGTGCTTTGCATGTCGTACTCGGGAGTGAAGATTGCCGCCAGCTGCATTCCGACCGCGCGCGCCAGCACGTCAATGGTGCGCTTTCCGCGGCTGTCAATGCCGGTCTGGTTAGTCAACAATCCGATGTGCGGAGTGGGAACGTTGGGAACTTTGAGTGGCTCGAATTGCCGCTCTTCCAGCGCGTCAATGCCGGTGAGCACTTTGCCATTGCGGACCACGATTCGCCGCTCGGCCATCTGCGTTTCGTTGTAGCCGGTGATGCGCGCAACCCGCATCTTCTGCTCCTGGGTTGGAGTCAGTTGCAACGCCGCGGCCACCGCGGTCGCAATCTCCGAGCGCAACCCGATGACGTTGCCATCCTTCAGCACGGTCGAGTTGGTCAGCAGAATGACGTAGGTGTTTGTGGTCGGATCGATCCACAGGGAGGTGCCGGTGAAGCCGGTGTGGCCGAAGGAGCCGACGGGCAAAAGCTCGCCGCGAGTGGACGAGAAAGGCGAATCAATGTCCCATCCCAGGCCGCGGACATTGGGCATGTTGGAGGGCTGCTGCGGCGTGGTCATCTTCTCGACGATGAGTGGCGACAGAATGGGCGCGCCGCCATTGAGCAACGCCTGGGCAAACTTCGCTACGTCGTCGGCAGTGGAGAACAGGCCGGCATCGCCCGCAACTCCGCCCATCTGGTGCGCCGTGGGATCATGGACGGTGCCCCGGACCATCTGGCCGGTATGCTCGTCACGTTGCGTGGGGGCAATGCGCGGTCCCCACGACGTTGGCGGATTGAAGCGCGTGGAGGCCATGCCCAGCGGTCCGAAAACATACGTTTGCGCGTACTGGTCCAGCGGCATGCCGCCGACTTTTTGCACCAGCTCGCCGAGTACCACAAAGCCGACGTCGCTATACAGGAACGTCGAGCCCGGAGCGTTGATAAGTTTTGCAGCGTTGGCGCGGCTGTAACCTTCGTCGGTACCGTTCCACGCTTCCTTCAGGTCGAGGTCGGCGGGCAGACCCGAATAGTGGGTCAGCAACATTCGGATGGTGACGTCCTGTTTTCCATTCTGTCCAAAGTCGGGAATGTACTTCGCAACCGGATCGTTGAGCTTGATCTGGCCGAGCTGTTCCAGGCGCATGACGCAGGTCGTGGTCGCGACCACTTTGGTCAGCGACGCCAGATCGAAGATGGTGTCCATGGTCATCGCCTCCGGGTTCTGCCCGGCAGTGCGCTTGCCATAGGCCTTCTGGTAAACGATGGATCCGTTGTGGCCCACCAGCAGCACCGCTCCCGGAGCGTTGCCATTCTTGATCGCGTCTATCAGGACGGTGTCGAGCGGAGCAAAGGCGGACGTATTCGAGGCGACAGCGGTTGCGGACTGCTGTGCAGAACTGGCAACGCCGGAGTTTGTCGTGCCCGAGGCAGCGGCTGGTGCCGTTGTTTTCGCGGCTCCGGACGGCGCCGTTTGTTGCGCCGTAGTAAGCACGCTGACGAAAAGGAGAAGGCTAACATACACCAGCACGTAGGCTGGCCGGCGCAGATGCAGGCTCAAGAGAATCTTTCCATGATGGATTGTGACCCGCATTTGCGCGGTAAAGCTATTATAGGTTGCGTTCGGATTTCGCTGCACGCCAGAGGACTTCTGAATTCACCGCTGCCAGAGTTCGTCGCACCGCGTCCCGCCTTCGAGCGTCAGGAGCGCCAGTTCGCGCGGGCCTTCGCCATCACTCGCCAGGCCATCGTTGAACGCGCTTTTCCCGGCGCTGCGCTCGCCATCACGTACCGCGGAGCGCTGGTTGCCGCGCAGGGCTTCGGGCGCTTTACCTATGACGACAATTCGCCAGCGGTCCAGCCTGACACCGTCTTCGACCTCGCATCGCTAACCAAAGTGGTTGCGACAACCGCGGTCGCGATGTTGCTTCACGAACGCGGCCAGTTGTCGCTGGATGAGCCGGTGGCGCAAACTGTGCCGGAGTTCGTTGCCCTGGCGCCCAAGCATCAGCAGGCCGAACGCGGGGCGGTGACCATCCGCATGCTGCTGTCTCACTCCAGCGGATTGCCCGCATACGAAAAGCTGTTCGAATTCGCCGGCACTCGCCAGGATCTGATCAACGCCGCGCTCACGACGCGCCTGACGGCCCAGCCCGGAACACGCGCCAGCTACAGCGATATCGGCTTCATCATTCTGGCCGAGTTGTTGGCGAGACGAGCTGGGCTGGCGATCGACTCGTTTGCCACGCAAGAGATCTTCACGCCGCTGGGCATGAGGCGAACCTGCTTCAATCCTGGGCCAGATCTCAAAGCCGAAATTCCGCCCACCGAGGACGATCGCAGGTTCCGCAACCGCGTGCTCCAGGGCGAAGTCAATGACGAGAACGCTTATGTGATGGGCGGCGTTGCGGGCCACGCCGGCTTGTTCGCGCCCGCAGCCGACGTTGCGTGCTTCGCCGAATGCATGTTGCGCGGCGGCTCGCCTCTGTTCAGCAAGAGTACGGTGAAGCTGTTCACCCGCTGCGAACCGTCACCGCCTGCGACCACTCGCACCCTGGGATGGGACACGCCATCGCAGCCTCGTTCTTCGTCGGGCAGATTATTCTCCCGGCTGTCGTTCGGTCATCTCGGCTTCACCGGAACCTCTCTGTGGATCGATCCAGGCCGCGCGCTGTCGGTAACGCTGCTCACCAATCGCACCTGGCCCGATCGCGCCCCGCAGCTGATTCGCCAGGTCCGCCCCGAACTCCATGACGCGATTGTGGAAGCGTTGGAAGAGAGCTAAGCGGCTCGGCAGTCGGATAGGAGACTTCACGGTAGCAGGATTAAAATCGGGTGTGTACTTTTTCGCTTCCTGCATAATCGAAACGATTGCAGGCAGTAGAGGAGAACGGTATGTTGTCGCTAGGCGCCGCTTGGAGAAACTGGCGTCGGACCGAGGAGCTTCCAATGCGCCGCTGGTATGTGCCGATCACGGTGTTGGGACTCGGCGGAATAGGTGCGTTCTTGCTCAGCGAACGGGGACGAACTACTCTGCGCGCTATCTCCCACCGGGTTCGCCAAGCGCCCGACCGGTTGCTGGAATTCAATCACAACTTACAGGGCGATCTGGATCACATTCAAGCCGCGCTGGATCGCATCGCCGACTCGCTCGATCCGCATCCCGAAGCTGGCCACTAGCTTTCGGCGCCGCCTTTTTCGAGCGCCTACTCCTCGATCACATCCTCAAACAAATCTGTTTCCAGCTTGGCCTCGCGAGGCTCGCTCGTCGCCGCCAGGTGATACATCTCGACCGTGCCTTCCAGGTGCTGGCTGAAACTCTTTCGCACCCGCTCGAACAGCGGCTTCTGCGTAATGTGCTGCTGGAAGGCCAGATGTTTCTTCTCGAAGCGCTCCTTGCCGATCTCGATGCGCGCCGTGACCGTCGGAGGCGAGACAAGCTGGCGATCGGGCAGCACGAAGTCGGCAGTATGGTAATAAAGCTTTTGCACGCGATGCGGCGCGACTCCCTGCTCAAGTTGTTCGGGATAACGATCGAGACGTCCGGCCCACTCGAATGCGATTGTCGCGAACGTTCCGGCCATTGCGTGATCAATGTGTCCGGTGAGCCCGCCATCGGGGCCGAAGGTCAGCATCACCTGCGGACGAATTTGCCGAATCCGTAGCACGATATCGCCGACAGCCTGGTAGAGATCGACGCGGTCGAGTTTGCCGTCGAGATAGTCGAGCACCTCGCCGTGCGTTATGCCCAGCATTTTGCACGAGGCTGCGAATTCGGCGCGCCGTAGAGACGCGAGCTCCTCATCGGTCCGGGCAGTGCCGCGATTGCGCGCGGCGGTTCCGGCCGTCATGCAGACGACGAGCGTCTCGACCCCGCGCTCGTGATAGAGCAACAGCGTTCCACCAAATGCTCCAGCTTCGTCGTCGGGGTGAGCGGTAACACAAAGAAGTTTGCGCATCACCTGTTTGGATGAATGGAGCGAACTTGCAGGTTCACGATGGAAGAGCGCCTTAGGCGTAAACATAGGTCAGCCCAGCGAACGGCAGCCGTCCTCTTGCCAGAACTGCGCTTCATCCGCGATAATAGCCATGTTGTTGCCTCCAGGTATGTGAGGTCCGATGAGCGCCAAGCTGCGTTCATTGGGGTGCGGTAGCGACGTTGATCGCTGGAGCACCCGATTCGCCAAGCCCAATGCGAGCTTGGCGGCTGGTCATCTCGCCTGAGGAAAAGTCGCCGCCGGAACTTAAGCGCTCAGCCTGAACGTATTTTTCGAACCAGCGCCTGTCCGCGTGACTCATTTGCAGGAAAGGAAACATTCTCTGTGTTGATGATTCGTCTCTCGCGCCGCGGTGCGCGTAAGCAGCCGTACTACCGCATCGTGGTCATTGAAAAAGATCGGGCGCGCGATGGCCGCTCGGTGGAAGTGGTAGGCACCTATAACCCGCGGACCAATCCCGCCAGCGTCGAGCTGAAGAGCGAGCGCATCGACTATTGGAAGTCGAAGGGCGCGCAGTTGTCGGACCGCGTGCGCAAGCTGGTGGAGAAAGCTTCGGCGCAGTCCAGCGCGCCGTTGCCTTCAACCGAGGCGCCTAGCGCCGCTTAACTGCTTGAGCGGTTGACCGGGGTCCCCGGCAAGCGCCGGTTTTGCGCTTGTTGGGGTGGAGGAGAGTCCCACAATGTCGGATAGCAAGCCTGACATCGTCGCGTTGATGCAGTACCTGGCCAAACTGCTGGTCGAGGCGCCCGACGAGGTCATAGTCGAGCCCTTCGAGGAAAACGGGCAGACGGTGCTGGAGTTGGAGGTCGCCGAAGCGGACGTGGGCCGCATCATTGGCCGTCATGGGCGCACCGCGCGCAGCCTGCGGACCATCCTGCACTCGGCCAGCCTGCGTACGCGCAAGCGCTACCAGTTGGAGATTCTGGAATAGCCGCCCAGTTCATCACGATCGCTCGCGTGCAGAAGCCGCAGGGCCGGCGCGGCGAAGTTCTGGCCCAGTTGCATACCGATTTTCCGGAGCGTTTTGCCGAGCGCCACGACTTGTCAGGATTGGCGCCGAACGGTAGCCGTCGTGAGCTCCAACTACAGGAGCACTGGTTTCATAAGGGCGGCGTGGTTCTGAAGTTTGCCGGCGTGGATAGCATTAGCGATGCCGAACAACTAGCCGGCTTCGAATTGCAGGTCCTGCTTGAGCAGCGCAGCCAGTTGGATGCGGGCTCGGCGTATGTGAGCGAGATTGTTGGCTGCGATGTTTGGGATGGTCAGAGGTTCTTGGGCCGCGTAAGCGACGTGCAGTTTGGAGCTGGAGAAGCGCCGTTACTAGTGGTGACTCTCCCGATCTGCGCGGCGCGAAGCGTGGGGCACTGCGAGACGACCACGGAGCTGCTTGTCCCGTTCGCTGCGGAGTTCGTGAAGAAGCTGGACCTGACCGCAGGCCGCATCGATATGCAATTGCCTGACGGCCTGTTGGACCTGGATGCGCCGCTGAGCGGCGAAGAGAAGCAGCGCCAGAAAACGGAAGCCGATGAAGCGCGAGCGGCCGGCGAAAGCAAAACGTAGCTCCGAATGAAGTTCGAGATCATCACGATTTTTCCGGACTTCTTTCGCGGACCGCTGGATTATGGCATCGTGCGACGGGCGCGCGAATCTGGGCTCATTGAAATTGGCATTCACGATCTGCGGGCCTTTGCTCACGACCGGCATCGTACCGTAGATGACAGGCCGTTCGGCGGCGGTGAAGGCATGGTGCTCAAGCCCGAGCCGATCTTTGAATGCCTGGAGTCGCTTGGCGTGGCGCCGCGCCAGGGACGCGTCGGCGAGCCAGGGCGTGAATCGGTTGTGTTGCTGTCGCCGCAAGGCCAGATGTTCACCCAGGCGGTGGCGCAGGAGATGATGAGTCGCCAGCGGATCGTACTCATCTGCGGACGCTACGAGGGCGTCGATGAGCGCGTCAGCGAGTACTTGGCCGATCGCGAGATCTCGGTTGGCGATTTCGTCTTGAGCGGCGGCGAACTGGCCGCGGCCATCATCATAGATGCCATGACGAGGCTGGTTCCGGGAACGCTGGGAAATGCGGCATCGTCCCAGCAGGAGTCGTTCACGGCGAGCGCAGTGGATGCCAGGCCGAGCAGGCCGGGTGAGCCGCCAAGTTCGACGTGCGGTTCGGGCGGTTTGCTGGATTATCCGCATTACACGCGGCCAGCAGAGTTTCGTGGCATGCCGGTTCCCGAGGTGCTGGTGAATGGCAACCACGATGAGATTCGCAGGTGGCGACGCCGTTGTGCGCTGCGTAAGACGTTGCACAACCGGCCTGACCTGCTGCGACGAGGGCTTTTGAGTGACGAAGACCAGAAGCTGCTGGGTGAAATTGAGAGTGAGTAGCCTAATGATCCGTGGGGTCCTTCGACTCGGCGCTGAAACGCCTCGCTCAGGATGTCAGAGTTAAGGTTAGATTTTTTGCAAGTCAAGAACCAAAAGCTAGCAGCTAGTTGCTAATCGCTAGATGCTAATTCCGAAAGGAACACCATGTCGAATTCGCAAATCATTGACCGCCTGCTTGCCAAGACGGTGCGCACCGATATCCCCGCCTTCAAGCCCGGCGACACCGTTCGCGTCCACGTGAAGATCAAGGAAGGCGACAAGGAACGTCTCCAGGCTTTTGAAGGAATCGTCATCGCCAAGAGCCGGGGCGCGCAGCCCAGCTTCACCGTGCGCAAGATGAGTTTTGGCCAGGGTGTGGAGCGTATCTTTCCCCTCAACTCCAAGGTCATCGACAAGATCGATGTGCTGCGTTCAGCGCATGTTCGCCGCGCCAAGCTGTATTACCTGCGTGCGCTGCGAGGCAAGGCCGCTCGCCTGCGCGAAGTGGAAACCACCCGCAGCTAAGCGGGCCGCGTTCGGCGTTATTGAGCGAGAAGTGTGGAACGCTCAGAGCGAATCGCAAATCGGGCTCATCACGGCGGAGCTATAGGACGAGCCGCAAAATCGAGCCCGTCTAGGGGCGGAAGCGAAGTTAGCCCAGGGCGTAAGCCCTGGGTAACCTGCGTTTTTGAATCGGAGCCGGCTTCAGCCGGCGGCACTCTTCGGGCTAGACCTTCACAGCAAGTTCCAGCAATCCCAAAGCCATCACCATCCACAGGGCAAAGGCCACCGTGTTCAAGGTGACGCGGACCGCTCCGTTGTCGATCAGCCAGTTATATTTCGCGTCCATGATTGGTTCTCCTTTAGAAGTGGCTTCCGTCAACAATCGCCATCGGCATTTGTTGAGGACCCTGGAGTTGTGCCGCGAGTGCTTGTTCACTCGTCGAATCAACTTCTGGAGCTTTATACGGGCGAGGACGGAAAAGGTTCCGTTAACAGAATGTGAGCACGGGACAGGACGCAGATTCGCAGCCCCAGATGCGGAAATCTGCCGGGATGCAAGAGCCGTGGAGCTCGTCTCCAACTGATTGCCTGCAAGAGTTGCCGACGGACACATCGGAGCGCCTGTCTTAAGTACTGTGCCAGGCACGACTCTTCGAGCCGCACGGCCGGAGTCTCGCTACACCGTCCGCAGTCCGCCGCGCTCGTCCCACAAAGTGTGGACGACTCAGTTTAGCCCAGCACGAAGTTCTGGGGTGACGAATCAATTATCAGTTTGCAAGGCTCGGCAGGGACGACTGGCCCCCAATATTGCACCAAACTAGCCGCCGCATTGCCGTCATTCTGAAGTCCTGGGTAACGATTCATATAGAATCCGAGTCGGCTTCAGCCGGCTGCGTAATCTGCTCTTCCGCGGAGTGTTCAGCACGACACCCTATCCCGCCCGCAGTGTCTCACGCTGCGGCCGCTCAGACGGGGTGGTCACGTGTCCCGGAAGCACTTCTCGCAACGCCCATTCGATACGTTCCACGGAGCTGCGAATCAGCTCCACCGATTCGTCGTTGCCGGCTGCCGTGGCATACGTGATGATCTGGAGGGCATTACGGATGTGATGGTTCATCTCGGCTATGGTGCTCAGGCGCTCGCGCACCAGCTTGCGGCGAAGGCGCTCATTATTGGTAAAGCTGAAGAACAGGAAGCCCGCCACCACACCGGTCAGGGCGTTTGAAGTTAGCAGAATGTCGTTGCGGGTGACGCCGTCTTTCGCCAGCAGGCGGTCAAAGCTGAAACCTACCATCCACACCAGCAGCACCACGCAGACGCAAAGAACAATCAGCCGTGTCCTCGAGTCTCGACCCATATCCATAGCTTCAACTCCACCTATTCCGCCTCTGTCGTTTGAGACGCAACAGCCGCCATTTCGTCTTTGCCGAAATGGTGAAGAATCGCCTCGGCTTGCGACCGGCTCACCACGGAGGCCAACGCCGCCGCATCCGCAGCTTTCACCGCTTGCAGACTGCCAAAATGCTGCAACAGGCGCTTCGTCGTCCGCTCTCCAATGCCGGGAATCTCCAGCAGTTCCGTCTTGCGATCGCGCATCTGGCGGCGCTTGCGGTGAAAGGTAACGGCAAATCGGTGCGCCTCGTCGCGCACCAGTTGAACCAGGTGCAGCACCGGCGAATGCCGGTCCAGCACCACCGGCTCATCCTCCTGACCCTGTATGTAGATGATTTCTTCGCGCTTGGCGATGGATGCCAGCGGCTGGTTCACTATCCCCAACTCTTCCAGCGCTTGCGCCGCCGCATGCAGTTGCCCGATGCCGCCGTCAATCAGCACCAGGCTCGGCATCTTCTGCTTCTCTTCCTGCGCCCGCTTGTAACGCCGTGTCACCACCTCACGCATCGACGCGAAGTCGTCTACCCCCGTTACGCTCTTGATGATGAACTTGCGATAGTCGGACTTCTTGATCTTGCCTTCTTCCCACACCACCATGGACGCGACCGTCTCCGCGCCCTGGATGTGCGATATATCGAAGCACTCGATCCGCTTCGGCAATTCCGGAAGCATCAGCGCATCCTGTACTGCCTCCTGAATTGCCTTTGTGGCCGGCTTCATCACGCGGAAGCGCTGATCGTAGGCCTGCTTCGCGTTCTGCCCTACAAGATCCACCAGCGAACGTTTGTCCCCGCGCTGTGGGACATGGATCTGCACGTGACGCTTCTGGCCTTCGGACAAGATTTCCTCCAGCGTTGTGCGATCTTCAAAGTCCACGGGCACGTAAATCGTATGCGGCACGTATTGCTGATCCAGATAAACCTGCTTCAAGAGCGCCGAAAAGAACTCGCCCGGAGCGAAACCGTCAGCACCTATCATCTCGCTAAGGTCCTCCCAAAAGAACTCGCGCTTGTCGACAATCTTGCCGCGGCGCATATGGAACAAGTTCACCGCCAGCATTTCGTTCTCGTAGTGATAGCCGAAGACGTCGGCGTCATCTCCCTCGACCGCCGCAATGCGCTGCTTCTGCTCCAGTAGATCGACGGTCGAGATCAGGTCGCGATACTTCGCCGCCAGCTCGTACTGCTCGCGCTCCGCCGCGGCATTCATGCGCTGTTGCAGCGACCGTGTCAGGTCCGCGCCCCGGCCCTCCAGAAACAACTTCACGTCATGCACTGCCTCCGCGTAGCGCTCCGGCGTTGTGAGTCCTTCGACGCAAGGTCCCAGGCATCGCCCAATGTAGTACTGCAAACACGGCCGCGGATAATAACGGTTCAGGTCCAGCTTGCACGAGGGGATCAGAAAGTGCCGGTGAATGAGATCGACCAGCCGGTACGCCAGGCTGGTGGGAAAGTACGGACCGAAGTACAGCGAGCCATCCTTGCGCAAACGCCGCGTCGGAAACACCCGCGGATAGCGCTCGCCAATGGTCAGCTTGATATATGGGTACGTCTTGTCGTCGCGTAGGAGGATGTTGTAGCGCGGCTTCTTCTGCTTGATCAGGTTGTTCTCAAGCGCCAGCGCTTCCTTCTCGTTGTCCACGACGACGTAGTCAAGATCGACCGCCTCGCGCAAAAGCGTTCCGGTCTTGGCGTTCGTTGCCGCGCCCTCCAGAAAATACGATCGCACCCGCGAGCGCAGGTTGTTCGCCTTGCCCACATAGATGATCTGCCCCTCCGCGTTCTTGTACAGATACACGCCTGGCGAGGTCGGCAGAGTCCGAATTTTCTGGTGAAGGTCCATAGTAAGAACTGTGCTCGTGACAGCGATTTACATAATTGAGTTGTCATCACGAGCCGACTTCCGTCGGCGAGGGATCTGCTTTTGGTCACTGGATGACAGCAGAACCCTCCAATCCAGAGTATGGTAAAAATTCTACTCCCCGCGTCAGGATTATCCGGCAGCTGCCTCCGCACGCAGTTCTCAAGTCGGACGGCTTCTCTAACCAATTGAAAACGCACGCCGAACTTCAAGCCGTGTCCACTTCCGCGATGGCCCCTGATTTGCACCTCTCAAATCAGGCCAGCGGTTGAAGCTCGCCGTGGCCGACAGTTTTCCCAGGAGCCGTGTCCATGAATCGATTCTCCGCACTCGCAGTGCTGGTTGGCGGCAGCCTGCTGACCGTGGGTTGCGCGACCAAGAGCTACGTTCGCAACCAGACCACTCCGGTCATCAACAACGTCAATGAATTAGATGATCAGACCGCGAAAAATACTCGTGACATCAGGGACACGGACACTCGCGCTCAGCAGGGCATCGCGCAGGTGAACAACAAGGCTACCGCTGCCGACCAGAAGGCGATCGCCGCCGGACAGACCGCCGATCAGGCCAACCAGAACGCGACCCAGGCGTCGAATCGCGTGACCAGCCTCGCCGGCACGGTTGAGAACCTGGACAACTACCAGTCCGTTGCCGATACCACCGTGCTGTTCGCCTTCAATAAGGCCGATCTGACGCGCAAGGACAAGCAGACTCTGGACGATTTCGCCACCCGGCTTCAGAACCAGCGGCACTACATTATCCAGGTCGAAGGTTACACCGATTCAACCGGCCCGGCAGACTATAACTACCAGCTCAGCCAGCGCCGCGCCGACGCCGTCATTCAATATCTGGCGCAGAAGTACAACGTGCCGGCGCACAAGATTTTCCTCATCGGATTGGGCAAGGACAATCCGGTGGCGCAGAATAGCAGCGCGTCAGGCCGCGCCAGGAACCGCCGCGTCGATGTCCGCTTGATGGCGAACAGCCTGACCGAGTCGGCGCAATCCAATTCTCCCAGCCAGCAACCGTCCGTGCAACAGCGATAACGCAGAGCGCGACCGCTCCAGGTGGTCGCGCACAGTTCACCCAAGCTCCTCAGCCCGGAGCCAATGGCCGCAGGGCCCTTGGAGAAAAGGCCGTCCAGCAATGGGCGGCCTTTGTGTTTAGAGCATCCGAAATTCCACGCTGGCATCTATGATCGATACAACCCATCATGGCTACGAGACTGCAACGTCTGATGCTGCGCGCCATCAACATCTGGCCGCCGATAATGGGCGCTGGTATCCGCGCCAAGTGGGGCCCGGACCACAAGGCGGTTGACGTCGAGATGAAGCTCCGCCTTTGGAATCGTAACTATGTCGGCACCCATTATGGCGGCTCGCTTTACTCCATGACCGACCCGTTCTACATGCTGATGCTGATGGAAAACCTTGGCCCCGATTACATTGTCTGGGACAAGGCCGCGTCCATTCGTTTCCGCAAGCCGGGGAAGGGAAGGGTCAAGGCGGAATTTCGCTTGACCGACCAGCAGCTCGACGACATCCGCACCGAGCTCACGACCAAGCCAAAGTACGAACCCACGTTCCTGGTCGAGGTGAAGGACGAATCCGGCGACGTAGTCGCCGAAGTGCAGAAGGTGCTCCACGTCCGCAGAAGATGAACATAGGAGATCGCCGTCACAAGTCCCCTGAATTTGTCATCCCGAGGAGGGCTTTGGGCCGACGAGGGATCTGCTTTTGAGTTCCTGTCTGGGTACTGCGGCGCTGCACCGAGTCCCGACCGCGTTTCGCGGGTTCACATACAATATGACTGTGCGATTTCGCTATCTTCTCCTCGCTGTCCTCTGCCTGTTCTTGACTGGCGCGGCGGCAGCGCAAGACACCTCGCCGCAGGACGCCTCTCCGCAAGACACGAAGCCGGTAGAACAAGTCCCGGTCGACAAGTCGGCGCCTGCCCCGAAAGACAACCGGGCAAACCCTCCCCGCACCGACAATGTTCCCGCTGGCGAGAGTTCCAGCAAGCAGACACAGATCGACGTGTCTGCGCCGGCGAATGATGAGAAGGCCCATCCCGAGGCTGCATTGGGTGATAGTGGCGTGGACGAATTCACTCCCTACAACCCCATGAAGGCGATGAAGGATGTCGAGGTTGGCGATTTCTATTACAAGAAGGAAAATTACAGCGCTGCCATCAGCCGCTACCGTGAGGCGCTGGACTTCAAGCCCCACGACGCTGAGGCAACCTACAAACTGGCTGAGGCGTTGAAAAAGACCGGCGATACGGTTGGAGCTAGAGAGAATTACGAGGCCTATCTGAAGACCCTGCCAAATGGGCCCTACGCCAAGAAGGCGCGCGAGGCGCTCAGCAACCTGAAAGAGAAGACGGCCCAGAAGTGAAAGACAGTTTCGAGTTTCAGGTTTCGAGTTTCAGCACGAGAGCGCGCCGACTTGAACCTCGAAACCTGAAACTTGAAACTGTCTTTTACTGCTTTTTCTTCACCACCAGCGAATGCCGCAACGGCACAATCGCCCCCCGGCTGGCATCAACACTGGCGTGTTGGGCGCGCGTCATTACCTCAGTGCGAACGTAACTCACAAACTCTGCCATCTGCCGCTGCATTTCGTCCATACGCTCGCGCATCTGCAGGATGATGGCAATGCCCGAGATGTTTACGCCCAGTTCCCGCGCCAAAGACAGGATCAGTTCCAGCCGCTCCAGGTCCTCGTCGGTGTAAAGACGCGTGTTGCCCTCGGTGCGCGACGGCTTCAGCAAACCTTCGCGCTCATAAAGACGCAGCGTCTGCGGATGTATGCCATACATCTCGGCTACCGAGCTGATCATGTACGCGCCTTGTTTTTTACGCTTGGCCATGAATTCCTTAGCTTCGAGCTACGAGCGGCGAGCCACTAGCTCTGGTTTCTCCCCATCGACATTGCGCAAGAATTCTTCAACTCTCAGTTTTCCTCCGCAACTACTTAAGCAAGAAGGTGTTCTATTACCGTAGCCCGTAGCCCGTAGCCCGTAGCCCGTAGCCCGTAGCCCGTAGCCCGTAGCCCGTAGCTCGTAGCTCGTAGCTAGTTGCCGATCTTCTTCCACAACTCTTCCCGCGGATCTTCCGGATTCAGTTTCGCCAGTTCGCGCAGAATCTCTTTGGACTTCTCATCGCCAACCTTCGGCGTGACTGCGTGAATCTCGACGATTTCGTCGCCGCGTTGGCCCTCGGTCACCGCCGAGGGGACGCCTTTGTCGCGCAACCGCAGCTTCTGTCCGCACTGCGTGCCCGGCGGAATTCGCAGCAGCGCCCGGCCATCAATCGTGGGAACTTCAACCTTCGATCCAAGCGCCGCCTCGCTCAGCGACACGGGAACAGTCAGGTGAATGTCGTCGCCCTCGCGCTTGAACACCGGGTGCTCGCCCACGCGCACGATAATGTAGAGATCGCCTGCCGGCGCACCCATCGTCCCCGCATTGCCGCGGCCCGCCAGGCGGATGCGCTGGCCGTCGCGCGTTCCCGGCTTGATGCGCACCTTCATCGACTCGTTGCGCTCCACGCGTCCTTCGCCATGGCACACGGGACAGACGGTGCGGTTCTTGCCACTGCCGCCGCAACGCCCACACGGCACGTTGAACTTCATGCTGCCGCTCTTCTGCGTGACCTGCCCTTTGCCCTTGCATTCCGGACACGTCCCAGGGCTCTCGATGTAACCCTGGCCGTGGCAATTCGTACAAACTTCCAGGCGCGGGATCGTAAGCTGCATCTCTGAGCCTTTGATCGCCTGCCAGAAGCCGACGTTCACCTGATATTCCAGATCGCTGCCGGCCTCGGGCCGCTCAATGGTCTCGCCGCGCCCACCGCCTCCAAAGATGTTGGAGAAGATGTCGCGGAATCCGCCGCTCGAGCCGGCTTTTCGGCCCGCCGCGCCTGCGCCTTCGGAAAAATCATTGAAGTCAAAGCCGCTGAAGTCGAAGGGAACTTCCTGGGTTTGAGCGCGCGAGCCGCCGCTACTTGCACCTTGCCCCGGGCCCCCGAATCCGCCTGCGCCAAAGCCGCCGCCCCGTGCGTAGGCCTCAGCCGCGGCGGGATCGACGTTGTCGGAGTAGAAGCCGAGCTGATCGTAGATCTTGCGCTTCTTGGGATCGCTGAGGACGTCGTTGGCTTCGGACAGCGCCTTGAACTTCTCCTCGGCCGTCTTGTCACCCGGATTCACGTCGGGATGATATTTCCGCGCAAGTTTGCGGAACGCCTTGCGGATGTCCTCCGCCGAGGCCGTCTTCTTGACGCCCAGCGTGCCGTAATAATCTTTGTCCTTGTTGGTGGTTGTGGCCATGGTTAGCTATCAGCCGTCAGCTCTCAGCCTTCAGCCAGAGTTTCGCTCTTCGCTCGGGTGCTCGGGTGCCCCACCCTTGTCGCGCCTTTTGCGACAGGGTGGGAGCGCACCCTCGATACTAGCTGTTGCGCTGAACGGACGCAGATCAGCTGCGTCGCAACGAACATAAACTAAATGTGTCACCCCGAGCGAGCGACCGCTTCTTTTTTCCGACTCGCTCTGCGAGGCGGCCGGTCGCGAGTCGAGGGACCTGCTGTTTCTCAGTTCACGCCTGCCTGTCCCGTATCACCTATCGGGACGACGATGTTGGGGACGAATCCGAAGTCGTCGCTGATCACCGGAATTGCCTTCATCCGTCCGGTTATCTCGGAGGTGATCAGATACCAGCGCCTGTCCTCCTGGTTGAAACTCAACATGTACGACTGATTATTCACTTCAAATCTCAATTAGGTCCTTCGATCTGGGGAGCTCCGTCTTGAGCCGTCAGCCGTCAGCTTTCAGCCGTCAGCTAAACCGGTTCACGTTTAGGTTTTAGCTCCCCGCTCTTGCTGTCCTCTCTTTGCCAAGAAGGGGCGCTAACCGCGCCCCCGCTTTGGCTGATAGCTGACAGCTGACGGCTGAGAGCTTATTTCTTGTCTTCCACATCCACGTACTCGGCGTCGATCACGCCTTCGTCTTTCTTCGCTTCGGCCGCGCCTGGAGCGTGTCCATTTCCTTCTGGAGCCGGGCCGCCCGGCGGAGGCGTCTGTGCCGAAGATGCCTTGTACATGGCCTCGGCCAGCTTGTGCGAAGCCGCAGTCAGGTTCTCGCGCGCCTTGTTCATCGCTGCTGCGTCGGTGCCTTCCAGCGCCTTCTTGGCGTCGGCAAGAGCATTCTCCACATCGCTGCGCTCCTGGCCAGAGATCTTGTCTCCATGTTCGCGCAGCATCTTCTCGATGCTGTACACCATGCCATCAAGCTGGTTACGGGCCTCAACCTCGTCGCGCTTCGCCTTGTCCTCGGCGGAGTGCGCGTCGGCGTCCTTCGCCATGCGCTCGACTTCTTCCTTGCTTAGACCGGAGGACGACGTAATCGTTATCTTCTGGTCCTTGCCCGTGGCCATGTCCTTCGCGTTGACGTTCAGGATGCCGTTGGCATCGATGTCGAACGTCACCTCAATTTGCGGCACGCCACGCGGCGCCGGCGGCAGGCCGGTCAGGTGGAACTTGCCCAGCGTGCGGTTGTCGCGCGCCATCGGCCGTTCTCCCTGCATCACGTGCACCTCAACCGACGTCTGGTTGTCGGCTGCGGTCGAGAACATCTCCGACTTCTTGGTCGGGATGGTCGTATTGCGCGGGATCATCGCCGTCGCCACTCCTCCCATCGTCTCAATCGACAGCGTCAGCGGCGTCACGTCGAGCAGCAGCAGGTCTTTCACCTCGCCGCCCAGCACGCCACCCTGAATCGCAGCACCGATCGCGACCACTTCGTCCGGATTCACACCCTTGTGCGGCTCCTTGCCGAAGATCTCCTTCACCAGTTGCTGGATTCTTGGCATGCGGGTTTGGCCGCCGACCAGCACTACTTCGTTGATCTTGTCCGGCGAAATGCCGGCATCTTTGATCGCCGCCTTACACGGCCCGATGGAGCGGTCGATGATGTCCTTCACCATCTCTTCCAGCTTGCCGCGGGTCAGCGTCTTCACCAGGTGCTTGGGACCGCTGGCATCCGCCGTGATAAATGGCAGATTGATTTCGGTCTGCATGGTGGTGGAGAGCTCGATCTTGGCGCGCTCGGCTGCGTCACGCAGACGCTGAAGGGCCATTTCGTTGCCCTTGTCCCGCAGGTTCAGGCCTTCGTCCTTCTTGAACTCGTCGATTAGCCAGTCGACAATGCGCTGGTCGATGTTGTCGCCGCCCAGGTGCGTGTCACCGTTGGTGGACTTAACCTCGATGACGCCCTCGCCCACTTCCAGAATCGAAATGTCGAAGGTGCCGCCGCCGAAGTCGTACACGGCGATGGTCTCGTCCTTCTTCTTGTCGAGCCCGTAGGCCAGCGCGGCTGCCGTCGGCTCGTTGATAATGCGCTTCACTTCCAGCCCGGCAATCTGGCCTGCATCCTTCGTCGCCTGCCGCTGCGCGTCGTTAAAATACGCCGGCACCGTGATAACGGCTTCGGTGACCTTCTCGCCGAGGTAGTCTTCCGCAGCCTTCTTCAGCTTTTGCAGAATCATCGCCGAGATCTGCGGCGGGGTGTATTCCTTGCCCTGCGCCACAACGGCGACGTGATCGCCTGATTGGACGACTTTGTAGGGCACCATCTTCATCTCTTCATTGACTTCGTCGAAGCGACGTCCCATGAAGCGCTTGATGGAGTAAACCGTGTTCTCCGGATTGGTAATGGCCTGGCGCTTGGCAACCTGGCCGACCAGCCGCTCGCCGTTCTTCGTGAATCCGACGACCGAGGGCGTCGTGCGCCCGCCTTCTTCGTTGGGGATGACTTTGGGCTCGCCGCCTTCCATCACGGCGACCACTGAGTTGGTCGTGCCCAAGTCAATTCCGATAATCTTTCCCATACCGCCACCCTCCTTGGGGTCTTAGAAATCCTGTAAGTTACTGAAAAATAGGTATTAGATCAGCAACCGATCGTCCCTACAGCAGAATGACTATAGAACTTGAGTCAATTGCTGTCAAGTTTTAGATGTTGGAAAATGGCCCTGCGTTGCAGTCTTTTAATTGAGTTGAACGGCACTTTCCTGCGGGGAAAGAGGCCAAGTTGCATCAGAGGTCAATCCTACCGCTGCACCAGCCGGACCTTCCCGGTCTCCACCACCGCGCTGTCAATCCTCTGCGGCAGCTTGAAGGTAGTCGTCATCCCGACGTTGGGATACTTTGGCGTGATGTAGTGCTGGACAAAGAACTCCAGCGCCCACCTCGGCACCTCGCTACCATCCAACTGGATGGACTGCACCTGGATGCTGCCGCTGCCGTTCTTTCCGCTTGCCTGTGCCACAACTTCAACGTCGTGCTTCCCGCTGAACATGGCGTAGAGGGGGTTGTTCGATCCGCGTCCCTGCATCACCTCTTCGAAGTCGATCTTGGCATGAGCGTCGAGCACGCCTGGCCGCGACGTGAGGTGCAGCGCGCTCACGCCTTTGGGCAGCTTCACGCCGCCTTCGGCGAAGTAGGCGTTGGCCTCGCCTTCAGTCAGCTCCGTGGGCTTGGGATCAGGATGGGCCTTCGCGCCATTCGCCTTCAGATACGCGAGCTTCTGCTCCATCGCGTGAAAGTCTGCGCTGTGATTATCGTGCGGAGCCATGGGGTGCTGGCCGCTGGCGGCCGCGCCGAGCGTCAGCGCCAGGAGCGCAACCGTGATCGAAACAATGCAATGCCGGCTCTTCATCGTAACGCCGCCTCCGCCGCCGGGTTGGTAACGGTTTCCACATGCGGCTTCTCCAGCGTTCCTGAGATCACATACGATTGGCCGCCGGAGCGCTCCAGTTGCACTGCGAGGTTCCGGCCATAAGACGCGGTGCCTTTCACGCTATAGCTGGCGCCGCTCGCTTGCAACTTGCAATCGGACAGCGTGAACGTTTTATCCCGCATTGAGACCTTGCCGGAGAATTTCGAGAACACAATCGGAATCCCGCGGCTGTCCAGACTGACGTGTTTCAGAGAGCCGCCGCTCCAGGTGAAATCTGCCGTGGCCGCAGCCGAGTTCCGCAGCATGTCCACGCTTAGTCCAGAAAGCGTCAAGCTATATTCAGCATCCACGGCGCCGGCTGCCCAGTTGTCGTGCATCAACGATGCCAGTTGGGTCATTGACAGCTTATTGATGATCCCATTGCCCATGAATCGCGGCGGCGAGACCGTAAAGTCGGCCAGCCAGGAGCCGTCCTGATGCCCGCCCAGAAGATCGGCGCGCAACTCATGAATTCGCAGTTTGCCGGAAGAGAGTTCCAGCGTTCCATTGACGTTGCTGGCGACCACGCTGCCAAGCGCAAAACGTGCCACCGAAAAATGTCCGCTGGCGCGCAATTTCAACAGGGCATTGTCATTCCGCTTTCCCATGGAAAGCAGGTGATACCAGGGCTGACGGCTGTATGCCGGATTCAGCAACTGATTGAGCCGGGCGACCGAGGCATCGCTGGAGCGAACCTCGAATTGCAGCTCGCACTTCTCCGGCACAGTACAGTGCACTGGAAAGCTGGCCGATCCAGCAAGCTGGGTACCTTGTTTGAACGCGGCGGAGAAGGAAGAAACCTTCACCAGCTGGTCTGCGAGGACAACCGAAGCCGTGTCGATCATCAGCGGCTCGGAGACACCTTGTAATTCAGCCGTAGCCGTCCGAACCTGCATTTTGCCTGAGGGCGCCGGGGAAGCGAATCCCATCCAGGATCCCTCTGTGCCGACGTCGACCTGGGCCACACCCGCCAGCCCGATGCCCGGCGTTCCAATGCCAAACGCCTGTGCGACGTTCAGCAGCCGTCCCAGTTCCGCGGCGCCGCTCACGTGCAGACTATAGTTATCAACGTCGATCTCTCCGCTGCCCGTGGCAGGCGAGGGCGCACCCAGCGGCATGGCGAAGGGCTCTACCACAAGTTGAAAGCCGGCATTGGTAATTGGCGGTGGCGCCTGGCGATTCGCGCGCTTCCGTTTCGAACCCGACGCTTCCGGCTTATGATCCGGGACAGCGAACTGTACCTCACCGAGTTCCAACTGCTGTTTCAATACACCTGCTTGCAACGCCAGGGAACTGGTGCTGCCACCACCCGACCACTGCGGCGTGCCACCCGGCGGCTTGCGAACCGAGATCACCGCTTGCACCTCACCCGTAGCCGTTAAATCTCCCGGGAGATCTTTCTTGGCGTGTCGGGCAAGAGCGGCAACGCTCGCGGCGGGAATGTGGTCCCCGGCGATGTCCCATTCATAGCCCCCACTGGCTCCCCAGCCCTGCGCGTCTCCCCGCACCCGCAGCAGTGCCGGACCGACCGGCGACTCGCAGCGCACGTCATACAGCGCGTCGTTCATGGAGGAGTAGGTTCCCGTGCAATGCGTCCGCAAACGCAAAGCCTCACCGAGCGCAATGTCGTAGCGGCGAAAGTCGTCGACTCTGGCGTCGAAGGTAATCCCCAATGCGGCAGGCGAACCGGTCAGCACCGCGCTGGCGCGAACCGCTCCACGCCAACCCCGATCGCGCCCGTAAAAAAGTTTCGTCAGCTGCCCCAGAGGGCCATCGCTGAGGTCAAGCTTCAGATAGATCGGGGTGTCACGCAGGTTGGAAGCGCGCTGAAACCGTCCGTCAAGCTTGAGCGTGCCGGTGTCATTGATCGAAACATCCGTACGCACTGGACGCGCTTCTACCCGGAAGCCCCATAGATTCTCCGACTCCAGCCACAGTGCGAAATCGGCGTCGGTGAAGGCAAACGCCTTCTTGACCTCGCCCAACTTGAAGTTGATGCGTCCGCTGGATGCCTCAACGTAAGGAAATCGCGGACGGGCCTCGGGGCGCTTCTTGGCAGTGGGTGCTGAACTGGCTTGCGACGCCCGCTCCACCAGTTCTTCCAGGTTCCAGTGGCCGTCGGCGCGACGCACCAAGTTCAGGCTGGGATTGTCGAGATCGAGGGTGCCGCTCTCCAGCCGGCCCCGCCACAGCGATGTCAGCCGCAGATAAACCGTTACCACGTCAGCTCGCAGCATTGGTTCGGCGCCATAGCTGGGGTCGTCGGCAACCACAAAGTTGTGCAGCACGACTCCGGGGCGCGGCAGCAATTTGAGTTCGATATTGGAGACCGTCACTTCGCGCCCCAGGGCGCGGCCGATGGCGCCCGCCACCCGGCCACGATAGCGGTTCACATTAACGAACGGAGGCAGCACCACGGCCAGCACCAAAACCAGCACCACCGCCCACATCATCCGCCGTGACCTGCGGCGCCGCATCAGTGCACCACGTGGAACATTCGGGACCAACGCGTGTGGTCGAAGAAGTGAATGACGATGTTGAACATCCACGCAATGCGGTCGCCGATGCCCTGGCGTTCGTACTCATCGCGCGGCGTCAGGAACGACCAGTAGATGAACATGGGGCGGCCGATCAGATTGTCGCGCGGAACTAAGCCCCAATAGCGGCTGTCCAGGCTGACGTCGCGGTTATCGCCCATGGCGAAGTACGTCCCGGGCGGTATAACCAGATCGCCATTCTGCACATACGATGGCAGCGAAAGTCGCCACTCCGGAGTTACCTGTTCATATTCGCCGGGAGGAACTCTGGGAAAGTTGTCCCGGTAGCCGTTGTAATCCCCCTGGCGGACAACGTAGGGCTCCGTCAGGGCTTCCCCATTGCGGTAGACCACGCCATTCTCCAGATGAATGCGATCGCCGGGTACTCCCATGACGCGCTTCACCAGGTACAGACCGGGCTGGGCCGGCGAAATGAAAACGAACACATCGCCATGTTTGGGATCGCGGTATGGAATCAGCTTGCCGATCCACTTGGCCATCGGCGCCAGTAGTATCCGATCCACGAAGAGGTGATCGCCGATCAGAAGCGTGTTCTCCATCGAGCTGGATGGAATGGTGAACGCCTGCAAGGTGAAGGTAATGATGAAAAGCCCCGTCACCAGGATGACCGCAATCGAGGCGATAAACTCGGGTGTCGTCTCCTTGGGCTTTTCCGGTGTCTCCGCCATCTGAGACTTCACCGGCGGTGCCTGTTCTGGCGCGGCCTTCACAGGTTTCTTCGTCGTAGGCAAAATTTCCTGTCCCTTGAGTTAGGGAAGCTCTGATTAAGTATCGCTTTGAAAGGGACCGCCTTCAGGGCGGTCCGCAAAGTCGAGCAAATAAACCCGGCTTTAGCCGCTGACGGCCTCGGCGTTGACTTAATCAGAATCTCCTTTGGTAAAGCACCATTATATTCGGCATAAGGGTGGAGCCCCGCTTCAGCGGTGCAGTAAATCAACTAATAAGCGGGCTTCAGCCGCTGAGGGAAAAGCATTGCCCCAGGCGCTAAACGCGCTCTATTGCGGAATTCGCAGCATCCGATGCCAGCGCAAGCCGCTTAACATTTGCGTCACACTTACTGTCAGACTCGAAAGTTTATCAGACGGAGCCCGGCCTGCCGGCGCTGTCTCGGACCGGTCCATCGACCAATAGATCAGCAGAGGACGTCCCACCACATTTTCTTGCGGCACAAAACCCCAGTAACGCGAGTCATAGCTATCGTCTCGATTGTCGCCCAGGACAAAGTACGATCCTTCTGGCACAATCAAGTCGCCGTCGTCCATCAGCCTGTGCGCCTGGACGAACCACTTGGCTGAAATCCTGTCGCCATAGAAGCCGCCGTCGGGAAAGTTGTCGCGGAAGCGATCGCGCCAAGCCCAATTAAACGTCGCGTAACCGTCGTCCTGGCGACTTCCGTTGACGTAAACATGCTTGTTAAGCAGCCGCACATGGTCACCTGGGACGGCGACCACCCGCTTCACAAAATGCTGATGGGGATTGACTGGATAGCGAAAAACGATGATGTCCTGGCGATGAATGGGCTGGTACGGCAGCAACCAATTCCACAGGCGCGAATGTCCAAAATGCGCCTTGTCTACCAGCAGGTAATCGCCAATCAGCAGGGTCTTCTCCATCGACTCGGAAGGAATCTGGAATGCCTGCACCACAAACGTGATCACGAACACCGCGATCACTACGGTGCCGGCCAGCGACTGTAGCGAATACAGGCCGCGCTTAATTGGCGCCGCAGCCAACGCTTGCGGCTCTTTAGAAATTGTCTTGATCTGTTCTGAAGTACCCAGTTCACTCATGACGGCCCGGAACTCTTGGTGCTCGCAGTGACGTCTTCAGCTGCGGAGCGGCCCTCCAGCAATTGTAGACGTTCCCAGGCCAGACGTGCCGCCGCCTGCTCGGCAGCCTTCTTTGTGCTGCCCTCGCTGCGGCAGACAAAAGCCTGCCCGCCCGCCGGCGACGCCGCAATATGCGCCTCGATAGTGAACATCTTGCGATGGTCGGGGCCTTCTTCTTTCACCATTAAATAGCGGGCCTGGGGACGCCCGCTGGCGTGAATGGCCTCCTGTAGCGCCGACTTGTAATCCATGACGGGAAGCCTCTCGCTGCCGTGCTGGTGCACTTCGGCAAGCTCCGGCTCCAGGATGTTTTGCAGGATGAAGCGCTGTGCGGCCTCCAGGCCGGCATCTAGAAACAGGGCCGCGATGATGGCCTCCAGGGCATTCACCAGCAGAGCGCTCTTGTTTCGGCCGCCGCTGCGCTCCTCGCCTCTGCCGAGCCGCAGGTTATCGCCGATCTTGAGTTCGCGGGCCGGCCGCAGTAAGCGCCGCGCGCTCACGATGTGGGCCCGCAACTTCGACAACTCCCCTTCCTGATATTCGGGAAACCGCCGGAAGAGCTCCTGGCTGATGACGAAAGACAACACGGCATCGCCGAGGAACTCCATCTGCTCGTTATCGAATTCCGCGGCGGGAAGGCCGCCTGCCGAATTCTGCGATTCCAGTTCGCGGGCGTACGACGCGTGGGTCAGGGCCTGATCGAGCAGATCATGGTTGCGGAAGACCTGTCCCAGCGCTTCCTCCAGGGCCCTCGTATCGTTGGCACTCGTCTTCATCTTGGTATCTCTCGGTGCACCCGAGGTTTTTCCCAGCTAGTGCGGCGTGCTGGGCGATGTTGGGGCCGGCGCTTGGCTCGGTTGCTTGCCCTGCGGCGTTACTGGCGTTGCCGGATTGCCCGCTGGAGCCTGAGCACTGATCAGCTTGTGCAAACGCTCCTGTTGCTGCTTTGCCAGGTTCTGCGCCGGGGTACCGTCTTTGGAATATTGCACCGCTTTATTGGCCGAGTCCAGCGCCTGCGGATACTGCTTCAACTTGTCCTGCGCGACGGATAGCCGGAGATACAAAACAGCTTCAGGGTTGTCCTTGCTCACCTCGACCGCCCTTTGCAGGTTCTGCTCTGCCGAGGCGTAATCACTCTTGTTCATATCGACCATGCCGAGCGTGTCATAGGCCATGGTCAGAATGCTATGTTTGGCGGCCTCAACTCTGGCCGGATCGGCATTGGCCGGAACCAGGAGTCCGGTGTCGAGATTGTCGATGGCGGCGTGCGCGTCCTTTGCGGCTTCGGCCAGGCGTTGTTCCCGGTCGAGGTCGCTGTCGCGGGTTGCCTCAGCCAGCGCGGAGGCCACTTGCACCAGCGGTACCGGATTCGTCGGATCGGCGGTAATGGCCAGCCGCCCGGTGATGATGACCTTCTCCGTGTCGTTTGCCTGCGCGAAAAGATTCATCGCCCGCTGGTACAACGACGCGCGCAGCTCGCTGTTCGGATACTTCGCGGCAAAGTCGTCGGCCGCGGCTTCCAGCTGGGCCGGATCCGTCTTGGCAAACGCGTCCTGATAAGCCTTCAGCTCTTCCTGGGACTTTGCTTGCAGAACCCGATGGCTGCCGCTCGCCGGTGGCGCTTGGGCATTGCCCGGCGCCTGGTTGGGGGCCGTGCTTTGCGGCGCTGGGGTCGTGCTCTGGGCCGAAGTTTGTGTGGAAGGCTGGGCTGACGACGCCATCGCGGCCAAAAGCAACCCCACTATGATTGCTGTCGATCTCATGTTTTCCCTTTCTGCTCGAAGCCGGCCGCCGCTTCGCAATCCTAACCTATTGATCCTGGTGCTTGGCCGATGGAGGCTCATAGGGTTGTTGCAGCCCGCGTTCAGCGGCGCTCTTGGCATCAGCCGGCACGTCACTGCTTGCCAGTGCCGCCTTGTACTGCGCTACCGCACTGTCACGTTCTCCCTGCAAGTCTAGAATACGTCCCAGATAGACGTGCGACCACGCGATCACATGCGGATCTTTTCCCGCCTCGAGTGCCTTCTGGAAATCGGCCTGCGCACCCTGCATGTCGCCGCTGAAGCTGGCCACTTTGGCCAGCACGAAGTAGGCGCGTGCTGGTTCTTCGTTGGCCCGAAGGCTAGCTTCCGCCAGCCTGCCGGCTTCCGCTGGATTGCCGCTGGCCAAAGCGCTCTCCGCTAAATCGATCTTCTTCTGAGATGCGCGCTTCGAAGCCTGCATCACCTCGGGCTCCGATTGGGTGGCAAAAGAAATTTCGCTGGCCCGCTTTTTCTCCTCCGCGACGTCCATATTGTGCAGCCAGTCCGGAAACGCGGTTTGTAGCCCAGTCGGGCCCTTTTCGAAGTCGCGCAACTGCTGGTAAAAATATTCTGTCAGGACAAAGCCCTCCGCCTCGTCCCGCTGCAACAACTCCTGACGCGCCTTGTCCGGCATCTTGGAATCGGCCGGATTGCGCGCCTCAATAGCTCGAATCAGGCACTCAAGGACCAGCAAACCGATGTCGGTCTTGTACTCTTCCGCCATAGGGGCGGTTTGTACCGACAGCAAAATAGGCTTCAGCCGATCGAGCGAAGTGGCGCGTTTCGCGATCAGCAGGTCCAGCACAAAGTGCAGATACGTATGCCGCAGCGCCTCCATGTGGACGTTGTCTCCAGTGGGCGAGACCACGACATAATAGAAGTCTTGAAGATAGTTGCGAGAATTCACCTGCCCGGGCGCGATCATCGGCTCTAAATACACATCGAAACTGCGTCCCGAATATCCGGACAGCGGCATCCGCAGATACCGGTCGGTGGAATTGATCATGTCGGAGACCGGACCGTGGTATTGATCGATCAAGGCCAGATATTCCGGTTGGTGTTTCAGCCAGATCGAGTGCAGCTTGGCGGCGCTATAGTACTCCTTCACCACGGGCACGAAACCCAGAACGTAAGTTGCATCCGGCGGCAGGTCCGCTTCCTTGAGCTTGGGAGCGAAATCCGGGGGTGGTCCAAGGTTGAGCGCCAACGATACGTACTGCGCCAGATCATGGGTCACATCGCCCTGGCGATGGTCCTGATAGTAGCGGCACATTTCTTTGGCTGCGCTGGAGGCGGCGGAAGATTTGCTGGCTTCGACCAGGTCGGCGCGCACTTCCGTGCGAATGGGAGACGAAGCTTGCAGCTCCTGGTCATAACCGCAGACGTTCATGGCGGCAACGACGCTGAACAGCGTCTCGCTCACGTCCAGCGTGGCCTTAGACTGCCCCACGGCTGCACAACTCAGCCCCACGATTAGAGCGGTCAGAATTGAAGTCCGGAGAGATGCGCTCAGCAAGGCCTCCTGATGACTGATAGCTTAGCAACAGAGATCATCAGCACTTATCCAACAACGCCAAGAATGCCTCACGAGTGATACCTGACGTGCGAATCAAGGTCGTAATAATGTCCAAACCTACTTCATCGTACTTGGGCACGATTAGTGGCCGTGCCACACCCGGCTTCTCAAGCTTAAGGTGGCTCCCTCGTTGACCCGCTTGCCGATAGCCGATCTGTTCAAAGACGCAGACTAGCTTACGCCAGGAAAGTGGCGTCAGGCGCCGCATCACGCGGTTTTTTCGAAACCAAACGGTATCGGTATGGGGAAGTGAAAGGCACCTGCAGGAACCTTAGCGGATCGTTTGCCGGAAACGTTGCCGTTAGCGACAGACCAGCCTAGTTCGCGCATGGCCTGCTCAAACGTTCCCCGTTCAAAGCAGCTCACCATAAATAGACAGCAAGCTTCCTTCAGGTTTTTCCTGGCCTCGGTCAGGGTCTTGCCTTGTGTAGTGATGTCCAACGGAGGGCAGTAGGCTACATACCAGGCACCTTCCCGCTTGATGACGCCGAAGAGTCTGAATTCCGCTTGTACCGACTCGCGCATAGGCCCGCCACATGGTGGAGCTAACTTCTCTCTACTCCGCCTTCTTCAATTATGACATGCCAGGGGCTCGGAAAGACCGCCTGCTACCCCTTGACCTGCACCTTGGAGAAGGTGAGAATTACCCGGCTCGAAGTCGGCTGACCGAAGGCGGTGGCCGGATTGAAGGTCGTGAAAATCAGCATGTTCTTCAGTTGGGGAAGGATCGCCTGCGCGTCTTCCGGAGCCGAGAGGACACGGTAATCCAGAACGCGGCCATCAGGGCCAACATAGGCTTCCACAACCAGAGAATCCGTATTCGCGCCGCCCATCGTCAGCTCGAAAGGAGTCGACTTGAGTTCAGCCGGCGTGTAGAGCATTGTCGGCACGTCATTGGAGGCGCGTACCTGCGCTGGATAAAGGAAGCTGATCAGCACTCCAAAGATAATGAGAGTGGTCACCAGACCTGCGGTAGCCGGGACCATCGTGGCGTTAAAGGCATTCTCCCACCGAACCCGCAGTCTTTCCCAACGCGAGCGCCCGGAGTTGGCGAGTTCCTGCGAAAGCGCCACGCGCAGCTTTAAGCTGAGATCCGGCGGAGCCGCCTTCCTGCCCAACGAACCAACCAGGGACTGCGTGCGCCGTACCGAAGCAAAGCGCGCGGCACACTCCACACAGGCACGCAGGTGTTCATCCATCTGGGCCATCTGGCTGCGCGTAACGGCGCCGTCCAGGTAAGACGACATCAGCCTTTTCGCAACTATGCACGTCATGGCAGGACCTCGACTTCGCGGCCGCCAACCGGGCCGCTACGGCGTTTGTTCTCACGCGTGCCGCCGGATTCCATTCCAAACGCCGGCAGATGCCGCTCCAAACGCTTGCGTAATGCCTCGCGCCCGCGCACCAGCCTGGACTTCACCGTTCCCATCGAGATCTGCATCACCTCGGCAATCTGTTCGTAGGAAAGCTCTTCCAGGTCGCGCAGAATCACGGTTGTGCGATAAGGTTCTGGCAGGGCCCTCAATTCCGTCTCCACTCGCTCCCGCAATTCGTCTTCGCAGACATTCTGGAAAGGCGATTTGCCTTCGTCCACCAGGGTATTTTTCATGGCAGAGGAATGGTTTCCTTCGTCGCTCTCCGGTTCGGCCTCAATCGAGGTTTCGCGGAACTTGTGACGAAACCACCAGCGCCGGCGGTTCGAAGCTTCGTGCAGGGCGATGCGGTAGATCCATGTTTTCAAACTGGAATCAGCGTTGAAGCTCTTGATTCCGCGAAAGACTTTGAGGAAGACTTCCTGCGTGGTATCGGCGGCGTCGGAAGGATCTTCGAGCACCCTGTAAACCAGGCTGTAGACGGGCTGGTTGTAATGGGCGATGAGCCAGGAAAAAGCCGCTTCCGATCCGGCCTTCAGTTCGGCCACCACGGAGGCTTCTTCGGTGCGGACTCCTATCGCACTTGCCAGGTCACTCAATGTTGTTGCTCCCGCCACGGGCGGAACCTCAATGATAAATACTTTCGCGACCTGCAACAACCAACTACAACCACACTCAACGCGTTCAGAGCGCTGTTCGTCCCAACCAGGCAAGCGGCGCCCACGGCAGACCCATGTGCCCGCGCCCGGAAGACGACTAGTGTGTTAGACCCCGTGCAGGTAGGAAATGTTCCCAAGAGGTTGGCTAGAGCTGATACACGTAGGTGCCAGAGGAGCCGCTACTGCTCCTTTGCGACAGGTGCCGAACTGCTGCCAGTGGGAGCCGGCGCAGCATTCGAACTGCTACTGGCCTTAGTGGTGGATTTTGGCTTCGGCTTGTGGCTGGCCGACGTCTTCGCCGGTGCGGTGTCGTCGACGACCACCTTCTTGGGAGGAGTCGCTGCTGCTGCCGACTTCTGTTTCAGCGTGCGGAGCTGCGTCCGCAACTGACCCAGCTCCAATTGTGTGGAGGCCGTAAGTTTTTCCAACTCGTCGCCAAGCTTGCGCCGCACGGAATCGATCTCCCCAAGCTGCCGGGCCAGAGCATAATAGTCACTCCGCGGACCAAACGCTCCGGCCGACTCGGTCAGGGAAGCGAACACGTCATAGAGAGCATTCAGATTCCGATACAGCTTGAATTGCGCATTCACGTCTTGAGGATTGCTGCGGACGTTGGCGATCAGACCCGGCAAAGCCGTGGTCAGGTTTCGCTGGACGGAATCGGCATTGCCCTGCGCCTGCTGCTTGGAATTGCTGTCCGCCTTCCACTTTTCGATGCGCATGTGTCCCAGGTCTAGATTCGCCTGCGCTGCCGCTGCTTGCAGGCGATCAAGATCGGTCAGGACCATCGACGCACCGCTGGCGGTGGCGCCGTTCGCCGCAGGCGCGGTCGCTGTTTGCCCGGATGACACGCAGCTTAGAGAAAGCAGTAATAGTAGAGTTTGAGCGGTTCTCATCGCGTTCCTCAAAGACGATATGGCGCGCGCATGAGCAACAGACGAGGCGGAGCTCCAGTTTATCCTGAAAGGCACGTATTCGGTTGGATGCGACCCGGTGGTGGCGAGTCGCTCCACGAGCCGCCGGTTGCGGATACGAAGACGCCTCAGTCGTTGTCTGTATAATCGTGGCTTTGCACCGCTTATTCCAGGAGCCTCGTTTGCAACAGGCGGAAATCGGCATTATTGGCGGCAGTGGCCTATACACCATGCCGGGCTTCAGCGATGTCAGGGATGTCTTCCTGCACACCCCATTCGGCGCGCCTTCCGATGGATATGTTCTGGGAACGCTGCAAGGCCGCAAAGTCGCTTTCCTGGCGCGCCATGGGCGCGGGCATCGCTTCATGCCCACCGAGATCAATTATCGCGCCAACATTCACGGCTTCAAACAACTTGGCGTGGAGCGCATCCTGTCGCTTTCCGCCGTCGGCTCGTTGAAGGAAGAACATCATCCGCTGGACTTTGTTGTGCCCGATCAGTTCATCGACCGAACCCGCCATCGCATCGACACCTTCTTCGGCGATGGCCTGGTGGTGCACATCGGCTTTGGCGAGCCTATCTGCGGCGATGTGGCAAATGTCGCCGTTGACGCCTGCTGTCGTGCCGGTGTCAACGTAAAGTCCGGTGGCACCTACCTGAACATGGAGGGGCCGCAGTTCTCTACCAGGGCCGAATCCAATCTGTACCGCACTTGGGGCCTGGATGTCATCGGCATGACGAACCTCACCGAGGCCCGGCTGGCGCGCGAGGCCGAACTCTGCTATGCCACTGTCGCAATGGTGACCGATTACGATTGCTGGCACCAGACGCACGATTCGGTTAGTGTCGATCAGATTGTTGCAGTGCTGCTGAAGAACGCCGAGCACGCTTGCAGTGTGGTGCGGGAGGCGGTTGCGGTGATGCCGAAAACCCGCGGCTGTAAGTGCGGCTCAGCGCTGAAGAATGCCATCATCTCCAGGAAAGACATGGTGCCCGCGGAAACCCTTGACCGGCTGTGGCTGCTGGTTGGTAAGTATTTCGATTCCGGGCAGAAAGCGGGGACATAGCTCTTGTCCATTTTGGTCGTTGGTTCGGTTGCATTCGATACCCTGAAAACCCCCTACGGCGAACGCCAGAAAATCCTCGGCGGTGCGGCTACTTACTTTTCGCTCTCGGCCAGCTACTTTGCTGACGTGCGCGTAGTGGCCGTTGTGGGTGAGGACTTCACCCCTGAAAATGAAGCCGTCATGAACAAGCGCGGTGTCGATACCCGCGGTATCCAGCACGCCAAGGGGAAGACTTTTCACTGGACCGGCGAGTACGGCGAGAACGTCAACGAAGCTAAAACACTCAGCACCGAGCTGAACGTTTTCGAAGCTTTCGAACCGTCGATCCCGGCCGAGTATCACAACTCTGAATTTCTCTTTCTCGCCAATATCGACCCCGTATTGCAAACCCGCGTTCGCGACGCCATGCAGAATGTACAACTGGTGGGCGGCGACACCATGAACTACTGGATCAGCGGCCATCGCAGGAATCTGGACCAGATGCTGAAGCGCGTCGACGTCCTGCTGATCAATGACGGCGAAGCCAAGATGCTGGCCGGCGATAACAGTCTGCCGCGCGCCGCTCACAAAGTAATGGAGATGGGCCCGCGCGCCCTGGTCATTAAGCACGGAGAGTATGGCGCGACCATCTTCTTCCGCGACGGCGAGTTTGCCGGCGGACATCATCCCTTCCGCGCTCCCGCCATGCCGCTCGACGAAGTGCGCGATCCCACCGGCGCAGGCGACAGCTTCGCCGGCGGCTTCATGGGATACATCGCGTCCCAAGGCGAAGTGAATCGCCGCGTGCTGAAGCATGCCATGTTTTACGGCAGCGTCATGGGATCCTTCGCCGTCGAACGCTTCGGTACCGAGCGGCTGCAATCGCTTACCCGCGACGAAATCGACGAACGCTTCGGTATCTTCCGCGAGCTGACTCACCTGGATTGAAAGGCGATGGGCTTTGGTGACGCGCGCTGACAGAGCCGTCTTCCAGCAGCGATTCCGGCAGCGGCGCACAGAAGGCCGTCTGACTCTGCTGCTCGCTGCGCTCTCCGTCGCCGCACTCCTGTACTACTACGCTCATCAGCAATTGCTGCTTTATGGCGATGCCGTCGCCCATCTCAACATTGCGCGACGGGTTGTCGACAATCGCCATCCCCTGGAGTCCTATGGCCAGCTTGGCACTGTCTGGCTTCCTCTACAGCACATCGCGATGTTGCCGTTCGTTTGGGTGAACACGCTCTGGCAGAGCGGCATTGCCGGTGCCATCCCCGGCATGGTGGCCTTCGTTCTCGGGACGCTCGGCCTCTTCCGATTGGTAAGCGCTCGCGCTGGGCAGCTCCCAGCGTTCCTCGCCGCGGCTATCTACGCGCTCAATCCCAATCTGCTTTACATGCAAACCACGGCGATGAACGAGCCCATCTTCCTGGCCTTCTTTATTTGGGCACTGGTTTATCTGGACGAGTTTCTTCGCGCCACGGCCCCACGTCGAAACGACTCCGTGGCTCCGGCTGAAATGAAGCCACGGCGGGCGCTTGAACGTTGCGGCATCGTGATGGCCGCAGGCGCTCTCACCCGCTATGACGGGTGGTTTGTTGCGACCGTCTTCGGTGTCCTCTTGACATGGGAGTTCGCCGGTTGGCGCCGGCGCATAACCGATCCACGCTTGCGTCGAGCGGCCACCAAGTCATTCCTTGAAGTCCTGCTGCTCAACGCCCTTGTGCCGGTTTACTGGCTGATTTACACGTGGGCGGTTTCCGGAAACGCTCTCGACTTCGCCAACGGTCCTTATTCGGCGAAGGCCATCGCTCTGCGGTCTACAGTTCAAGGAGCGCCGCCTTATCCGGGGCAACATCATGTCCTTACCGCCGGCCTTTATTTTCTGAAGGCCGCTCAACTCAACATGGGACCGCCCTCGTTGGGCCGCATGCTACTGGCCTTGACTCTACTCGGCGCCGCCCTCGCCGGTTGGCACTTTCGACGCTGCGGAATTCTTCTGCTGCTGTGGTTACCGCTGGCCTTCTATGCCCTCTCGATCGCCTACGGTAGCGTGCCTATCTACATTCCGGTTTGGTATCCCTTTTCGTATTACAACGTCCGTTACGGACTTGAGTTGCTGCCGGTGTTCGCGGTATTTCTCGCCATTCTCGCCGCAATTCTCGTCGAAAAGGCGCAAACAGCGACTATGCGAGTCGCCGTCTGGAGCGCGGTGATCGCGCTGGTCACCGCAAGCTATGTCGGAGCCTACGTGGGATTGCCGATCACGTTGCGCGAAGCCACTATCAACTCGCGTGACCGCATCGCGCTGGAACAGGGTTTAGCGAATGTGCTCGCGCAGATGCCGCCCTCGGCAACCCTGCTGATGTACGAAGCCGAGCACGCCGGGGCCCTGCGGTTAGCAGGCATTCCGCTGCGCCATGTCATCTCCGAAGCCGAGCATCCCGACTGGGAACTGGCGCAGCTCGACCCGGCCCACCATGCCGACTATGTAATAGCCTGCCAGGGCGATCCGGTCTGGGCAGCGGTGCGACACCACGATGCGGAGTTTACCCAGGTGGTATCGATCAGTGCCCCCGGCCAATCGAGCTGCACGATTTACAAACCGAAATAGGTGATGCTAGCGAAACGTCAGGAATTCGTCGTGGGTGATGCCAAGTTGTCGAAGCATTTTGAAAACAAGGGTGGCCCGCATCTCACGGCCGCCGTGGAGAGGAATCGTCACGGCGCGACCGTCAGGGTGGTTCCAGCGCTCGTGGCTGCCAGTCTGCCGAGTTTTTGCGAAACCCAGCTTTCGCGCGCTATTCTGAAATTCACGCGCCGTAGCGCTAGGCATGTACGATTTCGGTGGAGTCGGCCGGCAATGGAATGCGCTTTTCCCGATACTCTTCTGCGATCATCCGAAACACCTCGGCCAACTCTCGCAGAGCCTCTTCACGGGTAGGCATGAGAGCGTAGCATCCGGGAATAGCGGGAATCTCAGCGACCCAGAAGTTGTCCGGCTGCCGGTACAAAACTGTTTTGTAGTCTTCAAGCTTCATGTTTAATTTTTCCAAGTCTAGCATGGCTGCCTGCGTAGCCGCCCGGCTCGTCGAGTCTCGCATCCAATATCTCGCCGCTCCGCCTTTGCTACAATCCGCGCAGCGCGAACTGATATGGCTAGCATACCTTTCATAAAGGCTACGGCCTGCGGCAACGATTTCCTGATCATCGACTTCGCCCACGCTCCCAGCGACATTCACTCGTTCACGCGGCGCATTTGTGATCGACATAACGGCGTGGGCGCCGATGGCGTGGAATGGGTATTGCCCGCCAAGGACGCCGACCTTCGGGTTCGCCTGTTGAATGCCGATGGCTCCGAGGCGGAGATCTCGGGCAATGGAACGCGCTGCGTTGCGGCTTGGTATTGCGCGGAACATCATCGCAGTTCGGTAGTGATTCGTACCGGAGCCGGCCTCAAGACCTGCGAACTCCAGGGCAGTGATGGACATACTTTTGAGTTTCGCAGCTCCATGGGCTCGCCCGATGTAGGGGACGAATTTCCGATCCAGTTCACTTACGGCGAGATTTCCGGCACGCCGGTTTCCATGGGCAATCCGCACTATGTTGTGTTTGTCCCACAATTCGAGTTCGGCTGGCAGGCCGTGGCCGAGCAGATTTCTAAGCATCACGACTTCAAACACGGGATGAACGTCGAGTTCGTGAAGGTTCTCAACCCGGGCGAGATCGAAGTTCGCTTTTGCGAACGTGGCGTGGGTGAGACCATGTCCTCGGGAACGGGGTCGTGCGCCGCTGCCGTTGCGTCGATTCACTCCGGCAAGGTGAAGTCGCCTGTGCAGGTACAGGCTCCAGGGGGAGTGCAGACCGTGGAGTGGCACGATGAAGTGTTTCTCACCGGCCCCGCAACCCTGCTCTGTCATGGCGGGTTTTTCATTTAAGATTAGCCGTTCACATGAGTCAATCCGGCCAGCTCGAACGCGTTCGTCCGCCCGCCTTGAAGTCCGGCGACACAGTAGGGATCATCGCTCCGGCTAGCGGATTCCGTCGCGATGATCTGGAAGCGGGCTCTGCCGAGTTGCTGCGACTGGGACTCCAGCCGTTCTATCTGCCGACGATTTTTGAGCGCCAATTGTACTTTGCGGGATCTGTGCAGCGTCGGGTGGACGAATTGCACCAGATGTTCTCGCGGCCTGAGGTGAAAGCAATTCTTTGTGCGCGGGGAGGCTACGGCTGCAATTACCTGTTACCACACCTTGACCTGGATCTGGTCCGTGCCAATCCAAAGATCTTTGCTGGCTGTAGTGACGTGACCACATTGCTCACTTACCTGTGCGACGCTGCCGGGCTAGTGACCTTCCACGCGCCCATGGTGGCAGGCGACTTGGCGCGCCCAGGCGGCCTTGACCAGGCGAGTTGGTCGTCGGCGCTGATGTCTGGTGAAGCCTTGCAACGAGAGTTCAGTGCTGACGAAGTGCAGTCTTTGGCAGAAGGAACCGCGACGGGCATGCTCTACGGCGGTTGTTTGTCTTTGTTGTGTGCGTCGCTTGGAACGCCCTACGAGATTCTCACACCAGGAACCATCCTCTTTATTGAAGATCGTGCTGAACGGCCATATCGCATCGATCGCATGTTAATGCAACTCAAACTGGCGGGTAAGTTTGAGGGCGTGAAGGGAATCGTGTTCGGCGAGATGATCGATTGTAGTGAGCCCGGCGCTCTTGACTACACGCTGCAAGACGTAATAATGCGCACACTGGGCGACCTGCGAGTTCCGATAGCATTTGGGTTGAAGTCTGGACATGTTTCCAGCGGGAGCATTACATTGCCTTTTGGCGTGAGGGCGGAGCTGTCCATTGGGAAGACTGTCGCGCTGAGTTATGAGCCGGCCACACAGCGCGAACGCGCCATATTTGTTGAGTAAAGCGGCCAGAAATGGCGCACTAGAGGGCTACCTGGACTTGTTAGGAACGACTATTATCTGCGCTGCGGAAGTTGAGCTTGCGGGCGTTATTCAATGAAGCCAAAGCATATACATCTGATTGGTATTTGCGGCACTGCCATGGCATCGCTTGCGGGAATGCTCAAGCAGCGTGGCTTTCGCGTTACGGGCTCCGACGCTGCGGCATATCCCCCAATGTCAGACTTTCTGGGGTCACTCGGTATTTCTATCCTACAGCCTTTCAGCCCCGCGAACCTCCAGGTGCGGCCTGATTTAGTGATCGTGGGTAACGCTATCTCACGAGGCAATGCTGAACTGGAGTTTGTTCTCGATTCCCGGATTCCATTCCAGTCCCTGCCACAGGTTCTGCACGACGAATTTCTGATGGACAAGGAGCGTTTGATCGTTGCCGGGACGCATGGCAAGACGACCACCTCCTCCATGCTGGCATGGATATTTCAGCACGCCGGACGCGCTCCCAGCTTTCTAATTGGTGGAATCCCGGAAAACTTCGGCAGCTCGTTCGCTCTCGGACCAGGGAATGAATTTATTCTGGAGGGCGACGAATACGACACGGCCTTCTTCGACAAAGGGCCGAAATTCCTGCACTACTTTCCCGATGCGTTGATTCTCACTTCGGTTGAGTTCGACCACGCCGATATTTACAAAGACCTCGACGAAGTGAAGACCGCATTCCAGCGCCTGGTCAACCTGGTTCCGCGCCGCGGTTTGCTTATCGCATGGGATGGTCACGTTAATGTTGACGAGTGTGTGGGCCGCGCTTTTTGCCGGCTTGAGCGTTACGGCTTCGGTGAAAGTTCCGATTGGCGAATCACAGGCATCGAGCATATGGCGGCCGCAACTCGCTGGCAGGTGCTGCACGGGGGCAAGGCCTGGGCTGATTTCGAGTTTTCTCTCGCCGGCGAATACAACGTCTTGAACGCAACCGCCGCCGCCGCCATGGCGGCCAATTACGGTATTGGCAGCGACGCGATCGTAAATGCGCTGGGGGCCTTCCGGAGCGTTAAGCGACGCATGGAAGTAACGGCTGAGGTTAGCGGTATTACCATCATCGATGACTTTGCGCATCACCCCACCGCAATCACGCAGACGCTGAAGGCGGTGCGCGCCCGTTACGCGGGACGGCGTCTTTGGGCGATCCTTGAGCCACGCTCCAATACTCTTCGGCGCAAAGTCTTTCAGCGTGAGTTGGCTGAAAGCCTCGCTATCGCAGACCAGATTGTTCTGGCCGATGTCTTCAAGTCCGAGGCCATCCCTGAGCGGGAGCGGCTCGATCCGGCTGCGGTGGTCGCTGAGTTGAACACTGACGGGAGGCGAGCGCGACTGCTCAGCAACGCCGATGCGATCGTTGAAGCCGTCGCGCCCGAGTTACGACCCGGCGACGTGGTTGCGATCCTCTCCAACGGCGGCTTTGGCGGCATCTATGAGAAGCTGCCGGCGAAACTTCAGTCCATACACGAGGTCAACACGACCGCGTGAACCGTTCTCGCACAGCCCTTATAGCATGGACGATGGTCGCTGTCCTCTTCGTGTTTGCGGCCCGCGCTTCCGCGGCAACACCGGTGACTTGCGCATCGCCGGCCAGCGCGCAGCCCGTTCCGACGGAATACTTCGTTTCGCTGGCCGACCCTGGCAAGCATCTGGGACACGTCAGCATCCGTCTGCGGGAGGGCGATGGCGTGCGCACACTGGAGATGCCAGTGTGGAACGCGCTCTACCAGGTTCGCAACTTCGCAGCCAACATTGAAGATGTGCGTGCGCAGGATGCATCGGGTGCGCCTGCCACGGTTTTCAATCGCAAAACCAGCGAGTGGGAGATCACCGCACCGGCGGGCTGCGTGGTCGTCAGCTATGGCATCCATCTCGATTCCCCTGGCCCCTTCGGCAGTGCTATGAATTCCGAGCACGCTTTCCTTAATTGGGCGATGGTGCTGATGTACTCGCCGGCCTTGCGTTCGCTGCCGGTCAGCATTCGTCTTGTTGACACTCCTACAACGTGGGAGTTGCGAGATCTGCATATTCTAGGTGCGGCTGCTCCGGGCAAGGTTGATCAGGCCGTTGGGATTGCTCCCAACTATGACACGCTGGTGGACAGCCCGGCAGAGCTGGGAATCTTTCAGCAATCGACGTTTCGGGGGGATGGAGCGACATACCACGTCGTGGTAGACGGCAATCCTGCCGATTATGACATGACGAAGCTGGACGAGACTCTGGGGAAAATCACCCATGCCGCGGTTGACTGGATGCAGGACCGTCCCTATGACGAGTACACCTTTCTCTACCATTTTCCCCATGGCTACGGAGCCGGGGGCATGGAACACGCCTACGGCACGGCCATCGACATCAATGCCGAGCGCCTGCGCACTGATCTGCTGCCGCTGGCCAGCGTCAGTGCCCACGAGTTCTTTCATCTGTGGAACGTGAAACGCATCCGCCCGCAGTCGCTGGAGCCGATCGATTACCAAGGGGAACAGGACACGCGCGCCCTATGGTTCAGCGAAGGCGTTACCAGTACGGTTAGCGACATGCTGCTGGCGCGTTCCGGGCTCATCGATGAACGGGAGTATTTGCAACGTGTTTCGGAGGAGATCACCGAGCTACAGCGACGGCCGGCGCGCAAATGGCAGTCGGCGGAGGAATCGAGCCTGGACGCTTGGTTTGAAGGCATTGCATTTTACCGCTCGCCGGAGCGGAGCGTCAGCTACTACAACAAAGGCGAAATTCTTGGCATTTTGCTGGACCTGCGCATCCGTCAACTGACTAATGGCAGTAAGTCGCTACGGGATTTGTTCTGGTGGATGAACCAGCACTACGCAAAGCAGCATCGCTTCTTCCCCGATTCCGCGGGGGTTGAGGAGGCAGCTGAAGCCGTCAGCGGGCAGAGTTTCTCCGAGTTCTTCCGCGACTATGTCGCCGGCGTGAAGGAAATTCCGTACGACGACTTCTTTCAGTTTGTCGGGCTGCACGTTGTTGTTAACACAACCCAGTATGCGACGGCTGGTTTCACTACTACGGCGAACCTGGGCGGCCAGCCTGAAATAGTTCGGATTGATACAAACAGTGACGCGCAACGCCTTGGCATCCTTGTCGGCGATCGTGTGATCAGAGTCAACGGCAAACTAGCAGGCGCCTCGCTGGACGAGGAGCTATCGCGGTTACAGCCGGGAACGACCGTCCGCCTTGAGTTGGAGAATCGGCGCGGAAAACGGGAAGTGGAACTACGGCTCGCGGTGCGCGAAGAGCAATCCTACGAACTGCAAGACCTGACGGATGTAACGTCCCAGCAGCGTTCCCATCGCTCGGCGTGGGTCCACGGCGATGACGAAACCGGGAGTGCCCGTTGATTCGCGCGATCGCGATTTTGTGCTTCTGGGGATTCTTTATTCTGCTGGTTGGACCGCCGCTGGTGCTTTACGCAGCAATTACCGGCAACGCCGATCCCCTCTACAACATAGCGACTGGCCTGGGAAGGTTGGGCGTGTTGTTCGTCGGCGTGAAAATCGAAGTGCGCGGACGTGACCACTTGCAGCCGGGCCGCACCTACATTTTCATGTCGAACCACGTGTCAAATCTCGATCCGCCGATTTTGATACCGAGCATTCCCGGCCGCTGTTCAGTGCTGGTGAAGAAGGAGCTATTTCGGGTTCCCGTTTTCGGGACAGGCATGCGGCTGGGGCATCTTGTCCCCGTAGATCGCAGCAATCAAGAGGCCGCCATCGAAAGCGTTCAAGCGGCAATCAGGGTGCTGCGCGAGGGGTTGCATATGGTGATCTATCCTGAGGGCACACGCTCCAGCGATGGGCGTTTGCTCCCGTTCAAGAAGGGGCCATTTTATCTGGCCACGGATTCGGGTGTGCCAGTTGTGCCTGTGACTATGCTGGGGACGTTTGAGAGCTGGCCGAAGACGCGGTTTGCCTTGCGGCCCGGGACAGCGACGGTCGTTTTTCACCCGCCCATCGACCCTCACGATTACAAAGATCGCGAGGCGCTAATGATGGCAGTCCGCACGGTTATCGCCAGCGCCCTGCCACCCGAGCGCAGGTAGTCGGTTCACCACGGAAGCACGGAGCACACGGAAGGCAATTGACAGAGGAATTCTTGTCCGTGCTTTCCGTGTCTCGGTTGAAATGTTCTTAATGCCCGGCGTGTGCTTTACCGTTACTTACTTTCGATCAGGCGCGCGGTCAGCACTGCACCATCGCGGTCGTCGTGCAGCTTGATGGGAAAGATCAGCACGTTCCAGGTCCAGTGGGGACTTTTTTGTGGCAAGTGCGAGGCGCCGCGAAATCCACGGCGGTCGATGTAGGTCTCGCGGGTATCAACAACGGTGCGAATGACCTCGCGCCACTCGTCGCCCAACTGCGGAAACTGCTCGAACAGGTTCTTGCCGGCGAACCAGGCGCGTTTGTGGCCGTTCATAGCGGCGAAATAGTCGTTGACGAACAGCCAGTGGCCGTCGCGGTCGAGTACCTCCAAAACAATGTCGTCGCCCATCGCCATCGAGATACGCGAATAGTAAAAATCGCGAGCATCCACCACCACCGGACGCCCCCGCTTTTTTGCCTCGAACGAGCGCAGCGCGTTCACCAAGTCGTCAACCGAGCTGTATCCCTTCAGCAGGTGCATATCGGCGATGCCGCCGAATTTTCGTTCCAGCGTTGCTGACAGAATGATGATCGGTACTTGCGGACGCTTGCGGCGCAAAGTCTCAGCGACGTCGGTGCCAAACTTGCCTGCGCCCAGGTGGTAGTCAAGCACGGCAATATCGATCGCGGCCAATTTGGATTCGGCCTCCTCGATCGAGTTGGAGGTTACGACGCGATAGCCTTTTTGCCGCAAGATTGCGGACCGCAACACCAGGTTCTCTTCGCGATCATCGAGCAACAACACGCGGATAGGGTTGGCAGGTACTACTCGCGGGCCAAGCGCGGAGGGCGTTTCCAGATTGGAGACATCTTCGCTCATTAAACAATTAGAAGCACGTGGGTTGCCTGAGCAACAGATTTTCAGCTCCCGGCCCTCAACTTCTCGCCGAAAGTCCGAATCCAGAGCTCAGGGCCGTTCAGTCTTCTCTCTTCGCCGATCCGGCGTCGCTCGGCTGTCTGGCTGTCAAATGACGAACCGCCCTCGCCAGTTCTGGCAGCTTATTGAAGATGCCGACGGCGCGCAACCACTGTTTGTGGTCAAAAGCCGGCGAACCGCTCACCATGGTGCCGGAAGGGATGTCCCCGTGGGTGCCGCTTTGCGCGGTGACAATAACCCCGTCGCCAACATTACAATGCCCGGCAACGCCTACTTGTCCAGCAAGAATGACATTCTTGCCAACCACGGTTGAGCCCGCCAGCCCCACTTGAGCGCACAGCAGAGTATTCTCGCCAACCGCGGAGCCATGCCCGACCTGCACCAGGTTGTCGACCTTGACGCCTCGCCCGATACGGGTCTCCCCTATGCTGGCGCGATCGATACAAGAGTTCGCCTGCACCTCGACGCCATCCTCCAGCACCGCAGGGCCAGACTGGGTGATCTTTTCCCACTGGTGGTCCAAGTGTTGGCTGTCGCGCGCGAAGCCAAAGCCGTCGCAGCCAATGATGACTCCGTTTTGCAGGATGACATTGTCGCCTAGCCGGCAGTACTCGCGGACCACGGCATGAGCATGGCCGAAAAACTTGTTGCCAATTCGCGCTCCGCGATAAATGACAACGTGCGGCAAAAGGACTGCGCCATCCCCGATTACAACATCGTCGTCAATCACCACGTAGGCGGCGATATGTGCGTTGACGCCGATCTTCGCAGTCGGCGCAATCACGGCGGTAGGATGCACGCCGGCTTCATATCGCGGAGCCTGGTAAAACAAATTAATCGCGCGGGCAAATGCGAGGTAGGGATTCTTGCTGCGCAACATGCCGGTTGGAATAGCAGGGAAGTCCTCGGAGACGATTACGGCCGAGGCAGAAGTAGTCTTGGCGGCAGCAGCGTACTTGGAATTAGCGACGAAGGTGATCTGTCCGGCAGCAGCTTCTTCGATTCCGGCAACGCCCGTGATCTCGGCTTCCGGATTCCCGTTTTCCAGCGTGGCGTCCAGCGCAGACGCGATATCGGAAAGTTTCATGATTACCGTATTTCGAAATTCACCAACAATGCTGCTCCAGTTGCCACTCTCACGTGAACATCGGCACCTGGAGAGTGTCTTCCGGTCGCCGGCCACGCCGCCCGGGCTTCTTGTCACCAATCACACCGATGACCGTCATCTCCACTAACGCCGAACGAGGAACAAAAATTCGCTGGGTGTTGGAGTGCGTGTCGGGAGGAATAATCGAGAAGCCGTCGGCGCCCTCTTGTATCAGGTCGTTGGGCATCATGCCCTCGATGATTTCGTTGTCGCGAAAGCGCAGCCGCACCCACAGCCCTTCTACCCTCGGCCGCGAGGTGAAGGTCTTTCGCGTGAGCGACTCGGAGTCGCCGAACTCGCGCACAAAATAGATGCCCTTTACGTCGCGCAAGTCGATTGCAACAACGTTGCCGGCGGTGTTCATTAGTTCCAGCTTGCCGTCGGAAATGAAGGTCGCGCCTACATAACCATGCACGCTATCGCGGTCCATCTTGCGGACAATGACCTTCTTGTGCGTTGTAGCCATAATTTGGGCGATTAGAGTGGCTGCGCTAGCCGATTGTCGCACTTTTGCTGGAAATGTGCTCTTTTCCACCTCCGGTGTAGCCAAATTGTCAACCGTATGTTATTGTTCGCTGTGCAGCGTTGGAGGTGCAAGCCTCCTGTAAGTGCCGTCTTGAGAGCGAGTTGCGCATTTGTCCAAAAATTACTTGGTAATTTGGAGATAGATATCGCTCGCATTTCAGGCAGCGGGCAGGAAATATTCTAGCTGTGGGCCGTTCCTGTCTGATTCCGTTTGTCTTCGGTTTTTACCTTTAGAGTCATACATTTAGATGGCAGACTACATCTATAGCATGGAAACCCGGCTCACACCGGATCAGCAGACTGGTGTGAACCTGGTACAGGAAATTGCCCGTCATGCGGGACTGAACCTTTATCTCACCGGCGGGACGATCCGCGACCTGATCACAGGCTTCCCGATTCGCGATATCGACCTCAGCATCCAGGGAAATCCGCTCAAGCTCCAGAAAGATCTGGAAAAAGCCGGGATTTCGGTGCAGGGGGTCGATGAATATCTGCGAACTCTACAGTTGCTGATGCCGGGCAATGTGCGCGCCGAACTCAACATGACCCGTGCCGAGGTCTATGACAAGCCCGGTAAGCCTCCTGCCATCACGCCCGCCACGATTAACGAGGACCTGCGGCGCCGTGACTTTACGGTCAACGCAATGGGACTTTCGCTGAATCCGGGTTCACGCGGCTTGCTGCTGGATCCGTTCAATGGCGTGGCCGATATCGAGGCCAAAGTGCTGCGCGTACTGCATAGTTACGCCTTCCTGGAAGAGCCAATCCGGCTGATCCGCGCGACCCGCCTGAGCGCGCGTTTTCACTGGCCCCTGGAAGAACGCTCCCAGGCGCGCTATGACGCTGCTAAAGAAAACAACTATATCGAATACCTCGGCAAACGAATGATCGGCTACGAGCTGGAGCAGCTGGCCCATGAGGACGACCCGCTGAACATCATGCGAGCGCTGGAAAAAGAAGGCTGGCTCAAGGTCCTGCATCCGCACTGGACAATGGCCAAACTCGACTCTGGCGACCTTGGCCAGTTGGTGAAGACGCGCCAGATGATGAACGAGCTCGGCTATTCGGTGGAGACTGGGCCCATCGTGATGTACTTCCTTACTTCCCGCATGAGCGATAAGGATACAGCCGAGATCCAGCGCATGATTCCGCGCCGGGACTTTGTAGATAAGTGGAAGCACCTGGAAAGCAACGCACACGACCTGGCGAAAAAGTTGACCGGCAAAGAAGCCGGCACGCCGTCGGGAGGCTGGAAGATTCTGTCGCAAGCGGCGCCGGAGAACATCCTGTTCCTTAGCCTGACGGTGAGGCAGCAGGCGGTGGACCAGAAGCTGAAGAACTTCTTTGGGAAATGGCGGCAAGTAAAGGAGAAGTTGCCTTTCCCGGAAATGGCCGAGCTACGAATCACCCCCCAGTTGCCGGAATATCCGGAGATCACGGAGAAGGCATTTCTTCTGCTGATGGATGGCAGGTTGCGGTCGCATTCCGAGATCATGAATTTTCTGAAACCGTACGAGCCGCCGCCTCCGCCACCACCTCCGCCGCCGAAGCGTGGTCGCACGAAGGCTACAGCAGCGGCAGGTTCGGCGGAAGCAGTCGTTCCCGGAAAGCGTGGGCGTAAACCCAAAGGCACCGCGATGCCAGTTCCTCCTCTTGCGGAGGCGGTCCCAGCACAGCCGGCTCAAGAAGCAAAGCCTGCGCCAGCTGGTAAACACTTAGCGCCCCCGGCCGTGAAAGCCGCTGCGGCGAAGAAGACTGCAAGCCTGGAAAAGCCGGTCGCGAAAAAGGCCATGCCGTCAAAGGCGGCAAAGACAAAGAAAAGCGTGAAGCCACCGGTTAAGAAGGCGGTGGTTACGAAAAAGGCTGCTCCCGGCAAGAAAGCGCCCACGGGAAAAGCTAAGGTGAAGAAACCGGCCGCCAAGAAGGCAGGCCGTAAGCGGTAGCTTCGTAAGCGCGTTCCGAGTCGGGCTTAGCCCCTCTGTGGGGGCGTGAGCTTCCTGTCCGCCGCTAAATTCTTATCTTCAGGCATCTTTTGTCACGGTTCGTGAAACCAATCACATAACCCGAGGTGCGGTCTCCCTTCGGAAACGACAAGGGTGTCCCATGAAAGCAATCCTATTTGTTGACGACCACGAAGTTCTGGCCCGTTTGAGCTGTGAGATCCTGGAGATGCAAGGCTATCGGGCGGTCAGCGCCTATAGCGCTCATGACGCGCTGGAGAAATTTAAGCGTGAGAAGTTCGACATCCTGGTCACCGACTTTCGCATGGAAGGAATGAATGGCCTGGAACTGGCCCGGCAGATACACGCCCGCGATCCCAAGGTTCCGGTGATTATCGTCACCGGTTATGGCCACATCGATGGCGGCAAGGATGTAAACGCCTGCCTTCCCAAAGAACAGATGTTTCCGGCGCTGCTGGAAAAAATAAAGGCTTACTTGGGTGAAGGTGAAACAGCAAAGGTGCGGACCCTGAAGAGTGCGTAGCTCCCGGCGAGCCTTACTCGAGTGCCGTGCGCTTGGTTTGTGATCCGGACGTTGTATTCCTGAACCGCAATTTCTCGCTTAGTTTTCCGCTCTCCCTTCCGCGAGTGATTTTCATCCCGCACATCTCAAGCTGCATCAATCCTGGTCTGATCTTGCAGGCGACTTGCTTGCTAAACTGAAAGCCGTGCGACGGCTGATCATTAATGCCGACGATTTTGGGCTAACCTCGGGCGTCAATCGCGCCATTGCCGAAGCGCATGCGCGGGGCATTGTGACTTCGACAACGCTGATGGCCAACTCAGGCGCGTTTGAGGAGGCGGCCAGTCTGGCGCGCTCGCTTTCCGATCCGCATTTCAGCGTCGGTTGTCATGTGGTTTTGCTCGATGGCGAGCCGCTGCTCCCGACGAGCCAGGTTGCGAGCTTGCTACAGCCGAACCCGGGCAATGGCCGCTTTCAGTTTCGCGACAATTTGAATGACTTCGCGGTTGCCTCGTTTCGTCATAAGCTGGTTCCGGACGAAATTGAGGTCGAAGCGGCAGCGCAAATCGAACGCATACAGGCGGCCGGAGTCCGGCCATCGCACTTCGACACGCACAAGCACGCGCATATGTTTCCGGCCGTGCTGCGTCCCCTGCTGCGAGCAGCACGGGCGTGCAATGTTCCGGCTGTACGCAACCCTTTCGGACAACTTTGGCCGCTGCCGATGAGCAGCATCGTGCGAACGCGAAGGCTGTGGAAGCGGTTCGCTCAGCTCAACGTATTACGTAACTTCGCAACCAGGTTCCGGCGGGAGGTTGAGTCGCACGGACTTCGCACCACGGATGGATCTTTGGGCGTGCTGGTCACCGGTGTGCTGGATCTGAAACTGTTTACTGCGATTGCCGACAATATGCCCGACGGCACGTGGGAGTTTGTCTGTCATCCGGGTTACAACGATGCCGATCTCGATCATGTGCAGACCAGGTTGCGCCGCTCGCGCGAACAGGAACTGCAACTGCTGACCTCAAGCCAGGCACGAGCGGTCCTCGGCCAACGAAACATAGAGTTAATCAGTTATCGCGAACTGTAGATGCTCTCGCGATACAATGAATTTCCCGCCGCCCACGGGTGTGTACCGTAACATGCAATCCTTCTCGCAATTTGTGTCGCAAGCCGGCGAAGACTCGATCGTCACCACGGCGCCGTGCCGCGCCGATCTTGCCGGCGGCACGATCGACATCTGGCCGTTGTATCTGTTTCACCCCGGCGCAGTAAGCGTGAACATCGCGCTCAGCATCCTGACCGCATGCAAGATCACGCCGCGAGCTGGTCGCGAGGTCGTACTTAAGTCGCAAGATACCGGGCGTGAGGACAGCTTCGCCTGTTTGGAGGACCTGCTGACGGCGACGTCATATAGTCATCCGCTGGCGGCATACCTCGTGCGATTCTTCCGTCCCGATCGCGGCTTCACCCTGGAGACATATTCCGAGTCGCCGGCGGGCGCGGGCATATCCGGCTCCTCGGCGCTGATGATTGCCACCAGCGCCGCGCTGAGCCGCTTCGTCGGACGAGAAATCGACATCGAGCAGATGCGGGTGATCGCGCAAAATGTGGAAGCGCAACTGATCGGCGTGCCGACCGGCTGCCAGGACTATTATCCGGCGATGTACGGCGGCGTCAGTGCAGTGCATCTGGAGGTAGCGGGCGTCAGCCGGGAGCGAGTTGCGGTGTCTCTCGATGAAATGGAGCAGCGTTTTGTGTTGTTCTATACAGGAGCGCCGCGGCAGTCGGGTATCAACAATTGGGAAGTTTTCAAACAGCATATTGATGGCGATAGACGCGTCTTCGGCAATTTTGCCGAGATTTCGCGGATCGCGCAGGCGATGCATTGTGCGCTTGCCGGCGAAGAGTGGGACGAGGTCGCGAAGTTGATCGGCGAAGAATGGAAGCTGCGCCGCACAAACGCCCCGGGGATTTCGACCCCGGTCATTGATAAGCTGATCGAAGTTGCCATGCACAACGGAGCGCGAGCGGCGAAGGTCTGCGGCGCCGGCGGCGGCGGTTGTGTGATTGCCTTTGTCGAGAGGGGTAGCCGGCAGCGGGTGGAAGATGCTGTCCGCCGGCAAGGCGGCGAGCCGCTCGCATTTCAGGTTGCTCGCGAAGGGTTGCAGTTCCACGCCGTAAGCAAGCGGCAAACGGCCAAGGTATAAGAATGTTTACTGACAGTAGCGGAAAACTACAACCGATTTGGGCGTTCCTGTTCGCGGTGCTTCTTGGTGCCCTGGCCTTTGTTGTCTCCGGCAATATTGCATTTGAAGCCGCCGGCGACCACCCCTTTCGTCGCGAGTTAGTTTTTCGCGTGCTGTGGACGCTGCTGCTGTTCGGCATCTTTATCTGGCTGTTGACGGTGGGCGATCACATCGAGGAGCACCGCATCGCCGCCCAAGGGCTACCGAGGGTAAAGGGCTGTCTGAAGCAGTTCTTGCTTGGCACAGTCCTGGGATGCGTCTTTACCGTCTTGGCCGTGGCTCCCATTTGTTTCCTGGGACACTTCCGGACCAAGAACCTGATGACCTGGCACCTTGTCCCCAATCTGGTTGCGGTGATCCTGACGTTGCTGTGCGGCGCGCTGGCTGAAGAACTGATGTTCCGCGGCTATCCGTTCCAGCACCTGGAGCGGGCCATCGGCGCTCCCAGCGCGGTCCTGGTATTTTCGGTTTTCTATGGACTGCTGCATCTGCTTAACCCGCAGGCCGGCCCTTGGGGTGTAGCGAATACTATCCTCATCGGAATACTTCTGACGATCGCTTACCTGCGCACCGGCGCGCTATGGCTGTCGTGGGGCATTCACTTCGGTTGGAATGCAACCTTAGGACTTGTGCTTGGCTTGCCCGTCAGTGGTTTTCGCTACTTCAACTTATGGATTTACACCCAGGCGTACGGTCCGACATGGCTTACCGGTGGCTATTACGGAGTAGAAGCGGCCGCGACGGGGACGGTCGCCATACTCATCGGGATCCTTGTCGTCTGGAAGCTGCCGGTTCAGATGCTGCCGCAACCGGCCACACAATTGTCAGCGGAACCGGCTTTGCATACTCTCTCCGGCATCAAATCCTAGCCTGCGCCTCGGCCCTCGCGGATCCAGGACCTCCCGTTTCGGCCTGTGTTGGGTCGGACGCCGAATAAGAATATAATTGCGGCAACTGGGGACCTGTGATGAACCGCGCTTGTTTCTTCTTCCTCGCAACAGCAGTTCTGCTGTTGCCGCTTACGGCGTCGGCGAACGACCCGCAGACGTCCAGTTCCAGCGATAAGCTGACGCCGCAAACGAGGTTGCTGATCATGCGCGACCTGACCTCCGAGCGTGTGTTTGTGCGCACTCCACTCCCGATGGGCGATCGCGGCCTGGCAATCAAGGACGGCAAGGTGAGCCCCAACGAACAGCAGGTGGCGTCATTGATCATGCAGCATGGATTCGCCGCCAAGCCAGGCGACCGGGTTGTCATCACCAATGTTTTGATCAAGGAGAAGTCCATCGTCTTCGAGATCAATGGCGGAGGGAAGAAGCACGAGAAGTGGTATCAGCATGTGGAATTGGGAGCGAACGGGCAAACCACGCCGGTGGGTGGCGCCCCTAAGAGCCTCGAGGCCAAGGGCTCGAGCGTCACGCTGGAGTTCGATAAATATGTGCCCGAGCTGACAGGGGAGCAAGTCCGCGCCATGCTGGCTCCGGTCTTCGATTTCAAGGCACTGAACCAAGCCGAGGCATACCAGAAGACCTTGCCTCCGAAAGTGCAGGAGGCGATAAAGAATCATCAGGTGCTGGTGGGCATGGACCGCGACATGGTGATCTACGCTAAGGGACGCCCGCCGAAAAAGGTTCGCGACAAGGATGACAACGGCGCGGATTACGAAGAATGGATTTATGGCGATCCGCCGCAGGAAGTGGACTTCGTGCGCTTCCAGGGAGTTTTCGTATCGCGCCTGGAAATCATGACTGTGGACGGCCAGAAGATTGTTCGCACGCAGAAGGAAGTGGACTTGCAGTCGCAAGAGACCGAGCTGGCGGCGAAGAAGCTTGAGGAAAAGCCGGCGGATGCACCTAGTCTGCTTCGCCCCGGCGAGCAAGCGGCAAGTTCGCCCAATACGCGAGACGCTCCGCAGACGCCCTACCCGTCTCCCGCTAGCACCACCCCAACCGGAGCTCCTGCTCCTGATACATTGCCTCACTGGCAAGTGGCGGGTCTGTTCTGATTTGCGCGATATCCGTCCATTTGGCGCGCTGAACCCCACGCCGTTACACTGGTAGGGTGAGGATTGCACTCGGCCAGATCAACACCGTTGTCGGGGACTTCTCCGGCAATTCCGAAAAGATAATTGAGCACGCGCGACGCGCCCGCAGCGGTGGCTTAGACCTTATCCTCTTTCCCGAGCTTTCGGTGTGCGGTTATCCGCCCCGCGACTTGGTGGAGCGGCCATGGTTTGTGGAGCGCAACCGGCAGGCCGTGGAGACCATTGCACGCGAGACGCAAGGGATTGCCGTGATCTGCGGGCTGGTCACTCCCGCGCGCTCAGCCACGGGCAAGGCGGTGTTGAACTCCGCGGCTTTGCTGCGCGATGGCAAGATCGCGTTTGTGCAATCGAAGCGATTGCTGCCTACCTACGACGTCTTCGACGAAATGCGCAACTTTGCTCCCGCCGATCGCCAGCAACTCTTCGCCTTCGACGGCCAGCAGTTGGCGCTGACCGTTTGCGAGGACGCCTGGAACGACAAGCACTTCTGGGACCGTCGGCTGTACGGGGTCGATCCGGTGGAAGACCTGATCGGTGCAGGCGGAAAGGTGCTGCTGAATATCTCGGCGTCGCCGTTTTATCTGCGCAAGCGCGAGTTGCGACACGACATGCTGGCCGCGATTGCGACGAACTATCGCGTGCCGGTTGCCATGGTCAACCAGATTGGGGGCAACGACAGCCTGGTATTCGACGGCTCCAGTTTTGTCCTGGGGCCTGATGGGAAAGTGATTGCGCAGGCTAAGTCGTTTGAGGAAGATCTCATCTGCTTCGATACCGAAACGCTGAAGGGCGATATTCATGCTCGCGACGAAGGGCTGGAATCAAGCGCATATTCCGCGCTGGTACTTGGCACCCGCGATTACGTGCATAAATGCGGTTTCCGGGAGGTTGTGCTGGGGTTGAGCGGCGGCATCGATTCGGCGCTGACCGCGTGTATCGCCGTCGATGCCCTGGGACGCGAGAATGTAGTCGGCGTGGGCATGCCGGGGCCGTATTCGTCCCGTGGCAGCATCGACGATGCCGCTGAACTGGGGCGCAATCTTGGCATTCGCTTCGAACTGGTTCCGATCGGCGACATCTTTGGCGCCTACGAGAAAGGGCTCAGTCCGGTGTTCGCTGGCCGACAAGCTGACGTCACCGAAGAGAATATTCAGGCGCGTATTCGTGGCTCGCTGATGATGGCCATCTCCAACAAATTTGGTTGCCTGGTGCTGACTACGGGAAACAAGTCGGAACTGGCCGCCGGATATTGCACGCTGTATGGCGATATGTGCGGAGGCCTGGCCGTGATCTCCGATGTGCCCAAGACCCTGGTGTACCGTCTGGCCAACTTCGTGAACTCGCGCTCGCCGGTTATTCCCCGCTCGACCATCGAGAAGCCGCCATCAGCGGAATTGCGCGCCGACCAGAAGGACAGCGACTCCCTGCCTCCGTATGAGGTCCTGGATGCAATTTTGCAGGATTACATTGAGGACAACAAAGCGCCCGATGCGATTGCCGCGGAACACGGCTATGATCCAGAACTGGTTCGCAAGATCGCGTGCATGGTGGACAAGAGCGAATACAAACGCCAGCAGGCAGCCCCGGGATTGAAAATTTCAGAAAAGGCCTTCGGCTTCGGTCGCCGCTATCCGATTGCGGCGAAGGTTGAGGTGTGCGGGGGAAGTAGTTAGCTGCGAGCTTCGAGCTGCCAGCCTCGATCTACTGGCTGCCAACGAGCGACGGTTGTTTCAGGCGTAGATTACCAGGCTCAAGAGCTGGCAGCTAACTGCTGCCTCCCAGAAAGGATCCATGAATTACGTCACGCGAACGGTGTTGCTCGCTGGCCTTTGTATCGCCAGTTTATGTTCCTCCGCCCAAAACACAGGCGCGCCCAAGTCAGCTACCAGTACGGTCAGCACTTCGCTTCCCAGCGAAGCAACGGTCGATGCTTATCTGAAGCACATGTTCGGCTGGAACTCAGACTTGAGTTGGAGGGTGGCCGACATCAAGCCTTCGGAGGCCGCCGGCGTCGCGGTGGCAACGGTAGTCTTCAATACGCCGAAGGGGTCGCAGGTGATACGCCTCTACGTGACGCCCGACCAGAAGTACGCCTTCATGGCGGAGCTTGTGCCTTTCGGCGCAGACCCGTTTGCAGAGGCGCGCCAGATTCTGAAGGCCGCCAATGGGCCGTCGCACGGGCCGCAGGACGCGGCGATTACTATTGTCGAATTTGGCGATCTGGAATGCCCAGCGTGCAAGGCAGCCCAACCTAACATCACCAAGTTGATGGAAGAGGAGCCCAAAGCAAAGCTCGTCTTTCAAAACTATCCTCTGGAGCAGATCCACAAGTGGGCCCTTGTGGGCGCCAAATATCTGGATTGCATGGCGCAGCAGAACAACCAGGCGGTGTGGAAGTTCATCGCCACCGTCTACGACCATCAATCAGAAGTCGACGAGAAGAACGTCGATCAGATGCTGAAGGGCTACGTGAAGGATTCGGGGGGCGATCCGGATGCGGTAGCTGCGTGTGCCGCCAAGCCGGAGACCGAGAAGCGGGTGCGCGAATCGATGGCGCTGGGCGAGAAGCTGGATGTCACCAGCACTCCGACCTTCTTCATCAACGGCCGCCGCATCGTTGGATTTTCTGCTAACAGCACTCCCTACGATGCCGTCAAAGCTATGGTGGACTACGATCTGGCCAACGCAAAGTAGAGTGCAGGTCGCCTGAGGCGAAACGTGGTGCTGAATGCGTGGAGGAAACCAACCCTATGGCTGCTGCTGGCGATAGCCGCGGCGTGTGCGCTGTGGGTGCTGAACCTCGAGATCACCTACCGGCGCAACGTACGGAATTTGCCTACTGACTTTCAACCGCGGCGGCACACGATGAATCGGATTTGGAAGACCTGATGATGTTGCAGAGTCCTGTGACCCTATGACGCGCAGGAATGCTACGGGCGTTCAACCTTGCGCGTGCATGCACAGCTAAACCCGTTCCAGAATTATCGCGATACCTTGTCCCACTCCGATGCACATGGTGCATAGCGCATAACGACCCCCGGTACGTTGCAACTGCAAGACGGCAGCGGTGACCAGCCGCGCACCGCTTGCACCCAGCGGGTGACCGAGCGCGATGGCTCCGCCGTTTGGGTTCACGTGGGGAGCGTCGTCCGGAATCTTCAGGTCGCGGAGCACGGCCAGTGCTTGTGAAGCGAAAGCCTCGTTCAACTCGATCACGTCCATATCGGCGATGGTAAGACCCGCCAACGCCAGCGCCTTGCGCGTTGCCGGAGCAGGCCCCATGCCCATGATGCGGGGCGCAACTCCCGCAGCGGCGGCCGCAACCACGCGCGCTTTCGGCTTCAGCCCATGGCGCTTGATTGCTTCTGCGGAAGCCAGCAGCACCGCGCCAGCGCCATCGTTCACCCCGGACGCATTGCCCGCGGTGATGGTGCCATTGGCTTTGACAATCGGCTTCAGCGCAGCCAGCGCTTCCAACGTTGTATCAGGCCGCGGATGTTCGTCTTTATCTACAACGAGCGGTGCGCCCTTGCGGGCGGCAATCGCGACAGGTGTGATCTCTTCCGTCAGTGCGCCGCTTTGCCGTGCTGCTTCCGCGCGCTGCTGGCTGCGATAGGCAAACGCGTCCTGGTCCTGACGCGAGACCCCGAACTCTTCGGCGACGTTCTCTCCCGTCTCTGGCATCGAGTCCACGCCATACTGCGCCTTCATCAAAGGGTTTACGAATCGCCAGCCGATGGTGGTGTCTTCCATCTTCATGCCGCGCGAAAAAGCGGCGTCAGCCTTGCCCATGACGAACGGCGCTCGCGACATGCTCTCCACGCCGCCGGCAATCACAAGAGCGTTCTCGCCGCTCTTGATGGCCCGCGCTGCGATGGAGATTGCATCCAGACTGGACCCGCACAGCCGGTTGACGGTAGAGCCCGGAACGGTAAGCGGTAGACCGGCTAGCAGGAGAGCCATGCGCGCGACATTGCGATTGTCTTCGCCAGCCTGATTGGCGCAGCCGAGGATTACGTCGTCAAGCGCGTTCCAGTCTACAGAAGGGTTGCGCTCAATCAGGGCCTTGACCGGAATCGCAGCCAGATCGTCGGTGCGAATCGTGGAAAGCGCGCCGCCATACCGGCCGAAAGGAGTTCGAATTGCATCGCAAATGAAAGCGTCTGACATTCGGAAAATCTACCCCAGAAGGTTGTTGACGGAATGAACAGCAGTGAAGTCATCATAACCGAGTGCGGGAGAAAAGGGATGGGCAGGACAGGGCAGATATCGGCCGCAAATTACTTCGTCAGGAGATGCAGTCCGACGCCGACAGCGGTCCAGAAGGGAGTCACCAGGAGGAGGGAAAACAGCAATCCCTGGGCGAACTTCAGACTGGCAGCATCGCTAGCAGTCCAGGTCGCGTCGTTGGAGTGGTAAACCGTATTGAACTCGGGAAGCCGGTCGAGACCCCACATAAGCTAGCTACTATACAGTAAGAAGTGGAGTCGGCGTCGGGGGGTTGCTATCGGGAAGTTGTGTTTTTGCAGGCAGCGACACGATTTCAGACAACAGTTTGAGATCTGAATATCAGCCGCCGCCGAGATCCATGGATCCGGGCGGCGGAAACCATCGGTGCAGTCCACCGTAAGCGGGCATGAAGGTCTGCTCTACGTACGCTAGAGACGCCCGGTGCCTTGCGGGATTTCGAAGCGCTTCATTTTGTTGTAGAGCGAGCTGCGGGGAATTCCGAGGCGTCGAGAGGCGCGCTCGATGGAACCACCTTCATCGTGTAAGACATGGTGAATATACATGGTGCGAAACTTATAGATGGTGAACCGGCGGCCGGCCTTGCCGACACGCTGCTGGCGGAAGAAAACAGGCCCGGCAGATGTGGACGTTACCAGTAAGGCGATGACAGGCGCGAGCACCGCGAAGAACAGCAGCATAATTGCCGATGCACACATGTCGAGCGCGCGCTTGCCCAACTCATACAACATGCGGTTGGCGCCGCGGGAGAGATGGGCGAGCATGATGCCGTCCAGCTCGGCGTAGTCCACCCAATACCCAGGCTCCAAGAAGTCGGCCGGCGCGAAGTAGATGCTGACGCCGGCTTCTGACAATTTTGCATTGGTCAGCAGCATCGATTCGCGGTCCATAGCGGAAGTTGCGATCACCAGCACGGAGGCATCGAGCCGGCGTAATAGTTCGGGACAGAGCGGACCCGGTACTACTCTGGCTGAGTGTCTGCCGGGATAGGCGGGATCGAAAATCTCGGTGGCGCCGTTCTGCGGTCCGTCGTCGACGAAGGCGACCGGATCGACGCCGAACTTTGGCGAGCGGACCAGGGCCGAGTAGATGCGCCGGGCCGACGGGCCAGTCCCCAGGATGACGGCCCGTCGCGAGCCGCAGCCTTTGCCGCGCAGCGTGCGGAGAAGTCTGTGCATCTCCCATTTTTCCAGGGTGAGGAAGAGTGGGACAGTGACCAGGGCGAGAGAGAATGCCAGGCGCGAGACTGGGACTGCACAGAAGTAAGCAGCCAGAAGAGCAATCAGGAAGGCCTGCAACGTGACTCGCAGAACCCGTTCGGTCTCGCGAATGGCCAACAGACTCAGACTGGGGCGATAACCGCCATAGCGATCGAGCAGGAAGACAAACAGCAGGGAGAGGCCGGCGGCGCAGAGAAAGACCGTGGATGGTGGGCAGGCAGCCGCTCGCGCCGGCTGCATGGTTCGATACACGATGTCAGCCAGATGTATTGCGCCAAGCACGGCTGCGAAATCGAGCAACTTCTCCGCAGCGGAGAATAATGATGTGAGCGGAAGAGTCCGCTCAGCGGGGCCGGAGAGTGGAACGTCGAAGGCGGCTAGCGAGCGGGTGGAGGTACTCATTGCGCTGGGGAGGGCTAAGGGTTGAAAAAACCGGAACAGCAGATCCCTCGCCGACTAAAGTCGGCTCGTGATGACAAGAACGAAGGGCTAGTCGAGCGACTCCAGGTCCGCGCCGTGAAGGTTCACGGCCACGGATCTGAGGATATGATCGATGGCGATGACCAGGCGGAAGCAGTTTTGCTTTTCTACCAGCGTCCCTTCCCATCCAGCAAAGGGGCCGTGTTTCACTCGGACCCGGTGTCCAATTCTTAGATATGGGTGCGGCTCGACATCGCCCGGCCGCAAGGCACAAGTACGCAGCCGTTCGACATCCGCGTGCGACAGGACAGCGGCCTTGCCGGCGCTCGAGACGATGTAGACGACACCCATGGTCTGAAGTACCGGAAGGCGCTCGCAATCGGAGACGTGAACAAAGATGTAGCCGGGGAAGAGTGGCGCCTCCGAGGTTTTGATCCGGTCTGACCAGCGCGCGACGTGCCGATACGTCGGCAGCAGAAACTCAAGCTGCTTTGTCCTGAGTTGATTGGCGACCTGCTGTTCGTGGCGCGAGCGGGTGTAAGCGGCCAGCCAGCATCTGCGATCTTGTCCGTCCGGTTCCATAAAGGTAAATGAGGCTGCCACACTGCTCAGCGCAAGGCTTCGCCACTCTCAATCCCAGGAGGTGGTCTGAGCCAAGACGCAACGATGCTGGTGCCTGGTAAGAACCGCCAGGCCGTAAACCATCAAAGTGCTATCAGATTCCGACTCCAACGTGCCATATTCCTAATGCAACCGTTCAACCATCCCAAAACGCGCCCCTGTGGAAATCTAAATCTATGCCTTTCAATGGGTTATAGATAACGAGGTCGGCACAAAGAAATCCGAAAAAGGTGGGATGTTCAAGTCTTGAACGACCCGTGTCCTAAACTTGGACAAATCGCGCCGAAACCACGTCCCGCCGTCACGCCCAATTACGGAAACTGCTCCCGAAACCGTCGTCGCCCCTCGCAGCTGCCCACAAGTTTGCTCGTCACGCTTACAATCATGTCCGGGCTACCGACGTTCGTTCGAGGAGGGCAATGCGGGTTCTAGTTACTGGAGGAGCCGGGTACATTGGCGGCGTGGTTGCCGACCGTCTGTTGCACGACGGCCACTCGGTCACGGTGCTGGACAATCTCAGCAAAGGCCGGCAGCAAGCCGTTCCCAGCCAGGGCGAGTTTGTGCTGGCCGACACCGGCGACGCCCCTGCCCTCGATCGCATCTTCGCCGCTGGCGGCTTCGACGCGGTCATGCACTTCGCCGCCTTCATCGAGGCCGGAGAGTCGATGCTCTCGCCCGAGCTCTACTTCGACAACAACTCGGCCAAGACGCTCACTCTGCTGCGCGCGATGCTGCGGCATCGGGTGTCGCGCCTGGTGTTCTCCTCGACCGCCGCGGTTTACGGCGACCCCAGGCGGCTGCCCATCGTGGAAGACGATCCGCTGGCGCCGACCAACCCCTATGGCGAATCGAAGCTGATGGTCGAGCGCATGCTGGCCTGGTTCCACACGGCTCACGGCCTGCGTTATGCCAGCCTGCGTTACTTCAATGCCGCTGGCGCGACGGCGGACCGCGGCGAGATGCATCGCCCGGAGACGCACCTGATCCCGCTGGTTCTGCAAGCCGCTCTGGGCGAGCGCGAGGCCATCTCCATCTACGGCACCGACTATCCCACCAAGGATGGCACCTGCATTCGCGACTACATTCACATCGACGATCTGGCGACGGCGCATCTGCTGGCGCTGGACGCGCTGGCCCGGACGCAGACCCAGTCCAACGCTCCGACTCCGACTCCGACTCCGATTAACGCCGCGCCGCTGATCTTCAATCTGGGCAGCGGCAGCGGCTTCAGCGTGCGCGAGATCATCGCCGTGGCCGGCCGCGTCACGGGACGGAAGATTCCGGTGGTAGAAGCGCCGCGACGTCCCGGCGACTCGGCCGTGCTGATTGCCAGCTCGGAGAAGATCAAGCGCGAGCTGGGATGGCAGCCGCAGCACTCCGACATCGAAGCCATCGTGCGCAGCGCGTGGGAATGGCACAGCTCGCGCACCAGGTCATCGAGATAGCGTAGCCCTGGGTGTCACCCCGCGCTCAGGGGTTGCCGGGTTCTCAACTCCCGTCAAGCCGACGGCTGAGCGTAAAACCTGCGAGCCGGCGACGCTTCTTCTTGCCATCGCTCTTTCCTCGACGGCTCCTCGCAATCGGCCTTTGCCTTCTCCGGCTCGACGGGTAACTTTACAAATTGTTCCACGTGGAACAATTGCGAAATATCACAAAGTAACCGGCTAAGCGATTGATAATAATAAGTCTGCCGCGCTTAGGTGCTCATGAACGAACGCTCGTTCGAAACGGTCCGAGTCCCGTGGATGTCTGTGTCATAGCCGCAATTCGCGCTCAGCGCTGGGACCAGGCAAACGCATTTGGGATCGAACCAGCCGCGCGTCTCGAATCAGGGCGACCCCGCGGCGGAGTACGTTATCCGCAGCGGCCATTCCTGAAAATTGACCTTGACCTCTCTCGCGTTGTGATCCCGAGCGCAGCCGCGCAGCGGCGGCATTTGTGTTAGCCGCGGGCGTCAGCCCGCGGTCAAGTGCGAAGAACAACTGAGCCGCGGAGCGGCGGTACAGCCACGACACAGACACCCGAGGGACGGCATAAGATAGCCCAGCCTTTCAAGGCTGGGAAAGCGACAACAATCTCCGAGCCCCACAGGGGCGGCACCACCGAGATACCCCGTAATACACCTGCCACACTCCGGGTGCCCCACTCATTCGCGGGTTTCGAATGAGTGGGACCCGGCGGCGGAGTACGTCATCCGCAGCGGCCATTCCTGAAAATTGACCCTTACCTCCCTCGAGTTGTCATCCCAAGCGCAGCCCGCACTCTCTTTCGATTGTCATCCCGAGCGCAGCCCGCTTCGGGCGGAGTCGAGGGATCTGCGGTCCCCCCGGACGAGCGGAATCCGCGGCAGCCCGCGCCTAATGCCGGCGGCGTAGCGCGGGGGCAGGATCTCTCCGTCTGTGATGGGACGTGCCGGAGCGTGTGACTCGCGGAACCCACTCATTCGCGGGTTTCGAATGAGTGGGACCCCGCGGCGGAGTACGTTATCCGCAGCGGCCATTCCTGAAAATTGACCTTGACCTCTCTCGCGTTGTGATCCCGAGCGCAGCCGCGCAGCGGCGGCATTTGTGTTAGCCGCGGGCGTCAGCCCGCGGTCAAGTGCGAAGAACAACTGAGCCGCGGAGCGGCGGTACAGCCACGACACAGACACCCGAGGGACGGAATAAGATAGCCCAGCCTTTCAAGGCTGGGAAAGCGACAACAATCTCCGAGCCCCTCCAGGGGCGGCACAACCGACATACCCCGTAATGCAACTGCTCACACGCCGGGTGCTCCACTCATTCGCGGGTTTCGAATGAAGGGGGGACCCCGCGGCGGAGTACGTCATCCGCAGCGGCGATTCCTGAAAATTGACTTTTACCTCTCTCGAGTTGTCATCCCGAGCGCAGCCCGCCCTCTCTTTCGATTGTCATCCCATCGCAGGCTTTCGCATTGGCACGTGACTTGCAAAGGTGTATGCTACTGCTTCCTTCCCGATTTCGCAGTCTAGGCATATTCATGAGATGCGGCTGTTGAACCAACTCACTACATTCCTGAGATATCCTGGCAGTAAGAGGCGGATGCTCGCTTTCCTCAGCGAATATCTTCCTGCCGCAAAAATGATCGATGGCAGGTTCATAGAGCCGTTTGTTGGCGGAGGTGCGATTTACTTCCATTTGAAGCCCAAGAATGCCTTGCTCGCCGACCTCAATCCCGAATTAATAGATATTTATCGGGGCATCGCGAAAAATCCAGAGAGGGTGTGGCGAATCTATAGAGAATACCCGCGAGGAAAGGCAGCATATAAAAGCATAAGAGCTGCCGAGGTTGATACGCTTTCCCTGTCTCAGCGGGCAGCGCGCTCTTTATATCTCAATCGCACGTGCTTTAAGGGCATGTGGAGGCATAATCTCGCGGGCAGATTCAACGTGGGATACGGCGGGGAGTGCCGACGATGGGTCATAACCAGAAAGAACCTGTTTGCGCTCTCCACGCTGCTATCGACGGCTCGTCTGAAATGCAGTGACTTTGAGCCAACTATATTTGCCGCAACATCGGAAGACTATCTCTTCGTCGATCCCCCTTATAGACCCGGCGCCAAAGAACAGACTACGGAGCATTATGTGGGTCGCCAGTTTACGTTTAGAGACCATAAGAGGCTTGCTGAAGCTCTCAGGGCTGCGGACAAACGCAATGTCCGTTGGTCAATGACTATATCTAGTCATCCCGACATCTTGAAGCTATACCAAGGATTTTCTGCCACGAGCATCCCCAGAGGAACTGGACGCCAAATTGGCTCCTTAGCATGGAACTCTGGCGAAGTACTCATTGCGAACTGAGGCAGGTGTAGTAATGAAGACATTTTTTGACAAGGCCGCCCTTCAAAACCATCCGCTTCGGGCGATCGAAGACTTCATCGCCAGCGAAGACGCAAACGAAAAGGCAAAGAATTATAGCCGGCTGCGATTTGTGGGCTACGTGCTTGATATCGGTTATGACACGGTGACGATCATTACCTCTGATCCGTTCAAGGTGACCGTCGGAGGAATACCCAGAAATTCTTTACTCATAATGGTCCCCTCTGTCCGTGTGGACGGCGCCCCACCCCATTTCACTTTGCTGCGCGTTCTGGAAACAGCTTCCACTCCTCTGTCACGCGAAACCCAACAAACCTACTTCGAGCTTCAGAAGAAGTCCATGCCGGAACTAGATGTTTTCACTCAGAGTGAACTTCAGTGGGGAGCCTTAAAGACCAGCATCTTGGGCATGTTCTATCCGCATCCAGTGGACAAGGATCGAGTCGAGTTTTCGGGCGACGTCAACAACTTCGTCAGCGCGCATAAATATCGCGTCTACTCACCGGATGACAAACTGCTTGATCTAGTAATCAATACTCTGGTGCCCAACAAGAACCGGTTTGTAATTGGGCAATTGCGTCTGACGGAATGCCGCCTTCCGTTGCCCAACAAGGCGCAACCAAATGTTGCGGTGACGATTTCCACGGGAGACTTTTTGGCGGCGCGCACTGCAATGTTCGGCAAGACGAGGTTGGGCAAAAGCAATGTAGTCAAATTGATAGCGCAGAGCATTTTGGAAACAACGAAGGAAACAAACAACGTCGGCCAACTCATTTTTGATATTAATGGCGAGTACGCAAACGACAACCCGCAGGATGGGAGCATCTCACTTGCGTCGTCCTATAAAGATCGCTGTGAAGTCTACGCGCTCACCAAGAAACCAAAGACTGAATCCAAACCGCTCAAATTGGATTTCTACGAAAACCCCGACGCTTCGCTGAGCATTCTTGCCAGCCTGATGCAAGAAGCTGGCAAGGCCGGCTCGAATTACGTCAAAGCATTTCTCTCTGTTAGCCTACCGTCCGTTGCGTCCGTCCAAGAGATGAAGCCGGGGGAGGACGTGAGGGCACGTCGTAAGGTTCTCATGTACTGGGCGATATTGCACCGGGCTGGTTTCAAGGCAGATGGGAAGAAACTGCACACCTTACTCAACGACATCGATCCGGGATTCAGCGAAAAGACCCGAGAGGCGGTCTATGGAATGGACAAAGCGAATCTACCGAGCATCAACGATTTGGATGACGTTGCTTTGGAGTTTGAAAAATTCGCCGACGCTGATCGGCAGAGCAAGCTACTGTCCTCTTCCTCGACCGCGAAGAATCCGAAGCCTCTTTTTGATTCCGATGACGATGCGCTTCTCGGTTTCTTGAAACCCAAGTTCGCAGTCGGCAGCGGACCAAGCATGATCAAGCCTTACATGCAATACCACGATGCCAAGGCGGGGAATTTCGTGACCGAGATCCTCCAGTACCTAGAAAAAGGTAAGACCGTCATCCTTGACCTCGGGAACTCTCCACCAGAGCTGATGGAATATTTTTCTATTCATCTGTCCACGTCCGTATTCCATCGCCAGGTGGAGAAGTTTTCGTCGAACGAATTGGGCGACCATTTCGTGCAGCTTTACTTCGAGGAAGCACACAACCTTTTCGCCGCCAACGATAACGATGAGCGGACGAAGATATACAGGAGACTGGCGAAGGAAGGTGCCAAGTACCAGATCGGAATGGTTTATTCAACCCAGTCCGTCACAAGCGTCAGCAAAGACCTATTGGGGCAGACTGAAAACTTTTTCATTGCCCACCTAGCCTCACAAGATGAGGTTAACGCGCTCGCAAGGGTCAACGTCACCTACGAGAGCATGAAGGATGACATCATGTTGACCAAGACGCCCGGCTACATTCGAATGCTTACGCGTTCTCACCGATTTGTCGTCCCAATGCAGGCGGTAAAGTTCGAAGCCAGCATTCCCACTCAGATGTTGACGGGAAGCTGAACCACCGAAGGAGAGAGTGTGCCTTACACGTCGGGTGAGCGGCTCCCCGGTGAACGGGCCAGTCGGCTGGGACATCTTGATGTTCTCAAGAGTCCACTGGTTAAGAAGCTGTGCGAGTCGTTTGAAGATAGCTCTGCTCCGAAGCCCACAACAACAGGACAGTGGCAGGCCATAAGCGCAGCCCCCCAGCCGCTGGCATTTGTGTTTGGGGTCGACGGCTCCTTCCAACCTATTGTGTCGGAGACCAAACCGTATAAGGCAGTTGCGTTCGTTAAGACTGCCCTCGTCATGCTTGATCAGCCTGCCTTGAGCGCAATTGACAAGGCTGAACCCCACCCGTTCATGATCAGGGACATCTTGGAGAGGTCTCAGGTCTATCACGCGACGGTTTTTCCGCTTCGCTACATAGATATTCCCGGCCAGAAACTATATGACGCGATACGACAGGTGATCTTCGATTCTTTCCGTGACCCGTCGCTGGACGGAGAAATATTCCAGACCTTCAAATGGCTCGCATATGAGAAGTGGGATTCTCAAGAACGATCCTTGCCTGATTTCCAGTGTCCGCACTGCGAGTCTCCCCATGCAACACTTCCTTTTGACGCTGACACCGGAGCGTGCCCGGCCTGCGGCAAGGATTTATTGGTTACCGACATGCTGGGCTTTCACCAAGTGATGGCCGAGGACTCTGCGCCTGACAGCATCGCGACAGACTATATGGCGGTACATGAGACCTTGCTTCTTTTTACGGGCATCCGTCACTATTGGGAGAGTCAGCGAGAGGTTCTGCGCAACGCGCTGTTTGTCAAAGATGGCCCCTTTGTCCATACGTGCGCAGTACTCAAAGCTAGTGAACCCAATCCGCCGCTTTCTTGGCACGGCGCAAGGCCAAGGCATCGAAATCTGTGTCATTGGCCAAGAGAAATCCGGTGCGTTTTGGGACCACTTGCAACTGATCGGAGACGATGCCCCAACGGGGAGCTTCTTCATTCCAGACCACACGTACATAAGAGAACAAGTCCAGCATCGCCCGGTTGCGGGAGCAGCCTATGGCAAGGATACCAACTATGGGGCGAAAGTCTTCGTTAAATTGGACGACAGGTACAAGTTCGTCCTGAACATACCGAACGGCGATCTCGCTAACCCACAGAATCCTAATGTTCTCGGAGCCAGTAAAATTTTTGCAACGCTGCCAACCATTCTGAGTGCGCGGTATGAAGACGGATTGTTACCGGTGGAACTGGCGCACTCGGTCGCTTCGCTGTCGACCTATCCGTCCGCAAAGGTCCTTGCAATGTTCGCTGAGGCGACCAAGCCGTCGCAACATACATAATCGGCGGATGCCCCACTCATTCGCGGGTTTCGAATGAGTGGGTTCCACGAGTCATAGCTTCCGATACTTCCCATCGCAGACGGAAAGATCATGCCCCCTCGCTACGCCGCCAACATTAGGCGCGGGCTGCCGCGGATTCCGCTCGTCGGGGGAACCGCAGATCCCTCGACTCCGCCCGAAGCGGGCTGTGCTCGGAATGACAACTCAAGAGAGGTAAAGGTGAATTGTCAGGAGTGGCCGCTGAGGACAACTATTCCGCCTCGCGGGCCCATTCATCCGAAACCCGCGAATGAGTGGGGCACCCGGCCTTGCCGCAAGCAGCCGAGTATCAACAACGCTTGTAACCTTACGCCTTACGGGGAAAGACTTGAAAATCGATCTTCACTTCGTTCTTCACCTTGATCATTCCGCCACCTACGCTGATGGGCTTGATTCCGAAATCGGTTTGCTTAAGGACGGTATGGCCGGTGTAAGAATCGCCGGTTTGCTTCACCGTGAGGCTGACCGGCTTCGAGACGCCGTGCAGCGACAAATCACCGTCAACTTTCCATTGACCGTCGGCAACCTTTTCGATTCGCGAGGAGCGGAACGCGATCTGCGGAAATTTCTTTGTCTCCAGCGTCATCTCCTCCATGTCGGTCTGGATGGTGGCCTGAGTCTTCGCATCAATCTTCGGGTCGGACGCAACCGTCATCTTCGCAGTTTCGACGGTGAACTCTATATGAGGGGCGGCAGACTCGCGGATGGTACCGGAAGAGATGGGTGCGTTGATCGTATGCTCATGGGCTGCCGCTGACAGCAGCCCGGATTTGCCGACGTGAATGGTGATGGTGCTGCGCTGGGTGTCGATTGCCATATCCTGAGCTTTGTCCTGAGCAGCGAGAGGCAAGGCCGCTAAAACCGCCGCACAGAGAGTCAGGCTGAGACCCCGATAAAGAGGGCCGGTCAGAATGCTAAGCCGCATAAGAATAGATCCTCCTAAGATTGCGTTCAAAGATTTTGGCGGGAAGCATACTGGTCACCATCTTCGCAGTAGATCAGATAAGAAAAAAGGTGGATCTCATGTCCACTCATTCGCGGGGGGTCGAATGAGTGGAACCACCAGTCACAGCCTCCGGAGCCTCCCTATTGGTCCGTCTTCGGTCTCCGAGAAACAACTCGAACCAGCCATGCTTCAGCTGCGATCGATCCGCGGCATGTATTGAACGAGCAATTCTGACCAGATTTCGGCCAGTGGATCGAGGGATACTTCCATTTAGCCGCAGACCAGGCTCGATAGCGGGCCCTTTACGGTGTGCGGACGCTCGAGGCGTAAGGAGCTACTGATGAACCTCAATCTAATGGATCCAAAACTGATTGTTCTTGTAGTGGTAGTGGTTCTGGTAATCGTGCTTGCCATTGCCCTGTACGTGCGTAAGCGCAAGAACACCACGGCAGAACTGCGCGACCGCTTCGGCCCGGAGTACGATCGTGCGGTTCGGCAGCACGGGTCCGAACGTAAAGCTGAAGCAAAGCTCGCAGATCGCGAAACGCGAGTTGAAATGCTGAAGATCCGCGATCTTGATCCGAGCGAACGGGAACGCTACCTTTCCCAGTGGCAGGCGGTGCAATCCCGCTTTGTCGATTTCCCGAAGGGTGCAGTGACCGAAGCCGACGAATTGGTGTGTTCGCTGATGCAAACTCGCGGCTATCCCGTAACGGATTTTGATCAGCGCGCCGCCGATATCTCGGTCGACCATCCCCGAGTGGTGGAGAACTACCGGTCGGCCCATAACATCGCATTGCGACTGGGCAGAGGCGAAGCCAGCACCGAGGACATGCGAACCGCGATGATTCACTATCGCTCGCTTTTCGACGAGCTGGTGCAGGCGCAAACATCAACCGACAAAAGAGTCGCCTAATACGACAGGCTGGGTGCTTCTCCAGCCTGTAGGCGTCGAAATCCAACCCTTACTCAGAAACCGAGGACAAATCATGATGAAACCGAGCACGGACGACCAAACCACAGGCAAGATCCACGAAGTGAAAGGAACAATCAAGGAGAAAGTTGGCGAGCTTACGAACAACCCCAACCTGGAGGCTGACGGCAACGCTGAAAAGAATGCCGGCAAAGTCCAAAACTGGATCGGCAAGGTTGAAAAGAGCGTTGGCCAATAAGCGAAGTAACTAACGGAACTCGACAAGAGAGAGGTCAGGATCGAATGATGCAATCAGTGTTGGAACGGACGGGTGACCAGGTGGCCGAAACGGCGCGCAAGGCTTCGCGGGCAGCCTCCGCGGTCGCAGATGCACTTGAGGATGGCGTAGGCGCGGCGCGGCGTGTCGCGAAGCAGAGCGGTGATGCTGCGGAAGAGTTCCTCGACGATACGACCAAGCGGCTACAGCGTCATCCCGTCGAAACAATCGTAACAACTTTCGCGGTAGGCATCGCGGCCGGAGTGTTGATCGGCTGGATGATCAAGCGAAGATAACTTATCCTCAGGCCGAATACTTAAGAGCAGGGTCCAGTTCGCTGGACCCTGCTCTTGTATGCGCCGCTTCATTTCCAACCGGGTTTCGCGCCCATCACGAAATCGAACTCGGATCTGGCTCTGGGCGCCGCCCGCGATAGTTGGGCTCATGCCGAAGGCTAAGGCTGCCTGCCAGGTCATGCATGTTCATACCGTCAGCGGACAAGATCCATGGTCGCACTGGCACGCGATCTCAACTTCTTTGGAGCCGGCTTCCTTGCAGGCTTGTCCGCAATATTTGTTGCCGGGTTCAACCACGCACAGGCATGGTAGGTGTGCACACTTACTCTGATTATCTGTCGTCATATGATTATCCTTAGTTGCAATCAACGTCTTAAGTCGGGATCTTCACTTCGGATATTCCCCACCCCGCGACCTACTGTAGTCCCGGGTTTGGGGCCCCGCGCAACGCTCAATGCATCGGCGGGGCCCGTCCGGCCGGTTCGCAGTGGCTCGGTCGTTTGGAACTCCGTACGCCTGGAGTCGACTATCTAGCTTTGGCTACCTGAGCATATCCGCCAATTTCCTCCAGCAGCGCTCGCGCTGATTCCGGGACGGTTACTTTGCCGTCCAGAATTTCATGGCGGTTCACTTCGTTGCCATACATGGCTACGTCTCCACTTTTGTCGGCTTGCACTACTGCGCCGTTCAGGCTCACCCCAGCGAAAACACCTTTGCTCCGCGAATAAGAGAGAATCTCGGCGTTCAATTTAAGGTCGGTGCCGGCGGAAGCATTCCGGCCTACAGGGCCGGCGGCCACAGAGGCATCGGCTCCCAGCTTGAATTTGTCGCTGAGCAGGCTTTGCAAGGCGCGATCGTTCATAAAGAGCAGCACGATGTCGGTGGAAGAGCCCCCGATCTGGTAACCCACGCTCCCTCCGTCAATAGCCAAAAACATAGGAGCGCTCCAGCCATGCCCCGTGCGACAGGTTGCCAGTCCCCGGCCGTAGTTGCCACCGAAGATAAAGGCGAATTTCACGTCCCCTGGAATGATGGCAATACATTTTGCCGATTCCAGCAGGTCCCGGGGAATCCCCTGATCCGGAGCATTCATGATGTCCTTGAAAACCTGGGTAGCTTTGTGGGTGCGATTAACGTCATCCTCGCGGTCCGAGGCGACAGCAGTTAGCGTTACCAGCAGAACGAGCGTTGTGGCGATCAGAATACGTTTCAACATTGTCTTACTCCTCCAAGTGGGTAATCCGGTAAGGGGCGGTATCCGCCGTGAAGATCAGGCTGTCCTGCGGCCGCTGATCAGGTTGATAACCAGAACCACGACGGCGAGAACCAACAGGAGGTGAATTAGACCGCCTGCGATGTGGAGACTGAAGCCGAGAAGCCACAGAACCAGCAAAATAACGAAAATTGTCCAAAGCATGAATGCCTCCTTTGGCCGGGGTTGGGTGCGTTAGTGGTGCGGCTACTTAGTCAAGACAGGTTTGTCTTTACTTCCACCGAAGTTCACGGTGAAATGACTGTGTTGGCAACGGCAGGCTGCGTGGGGGGCGTCGAGCGCTGGTACAGTTCAACTAGATCCGGCCCAGCAGCAGCAAAACGACAACAATGACTAGTACCAGGCCTAGCCCGCCGCTCGGGTAATATCCCCAGGAACGGCTGTGGTTCCACGTCGGGAGAGCGCCTACCAGAAACAACACCAGCAGAACGATCAAGACGGTTCCGATCATAATTTCCTCCTCGTGCTAAGAATCCAGAGTCGGCTGGGAGCGGGTTTCGCAAACGTCCCTGCTGGCCCGACTCTCGATCAAGCTTGCGATTGCGGTTAACAGGTTGTGAGGATGCTGTCCTTTAGGGTAGTACCGGTCAGCGATGATGCCTGCTGGCACGGCGTCGCCCTGATAGCCGCCGCTCATGGCGACGATCAACATTGACGGATACTGTCGGCGTACATGTGAAATCAACTCCATACCCGACATCTCCGGCATGTTCAGGTCGGTGACGATCAAGTCTGGAACTCTCCGGCCCAGGTGCGACACGGCACTAACGCCATTTTCTGCGATAGCCACGTCATATCCCACCGAAGTAAGTAACATTCCCAGGCTTTCGCGAATGCTTGCTTCGTCATCCACGACCAGAATCTGAGCCTTCGAGCCATTCGGCATGTTGCTCCTGAACGATCACCTTGAGAAAAACATCACATACTTACTGTCGCATCCCGGGTTGCTTCAGGTCTGAGCAAAAGAAGACACTTCATGCGGCATGAATGTGTGGGACGCACGATAGTCCAACACTGGAGAGGTTAAAGCAGATTTCAGGACCGGCCTCGCTCAACCAAGCGAACTTGAGTCCGGCACCCGATGCTGAGGTGCCTCCCGTCGACCTTCGCTGTTATCACATTCCACTGCGACGGCGGTCACTGACAGACTATCCATCAGTAATATGCAATCCTGGTGGGTGCCCTTGAGGGGAGGATTTTCCGGCCCTTTCCCACTACCCGCGGCCCCGCCCGAGCGGCGAGAAATCGGCCCTCGACCTCTTTCCCCCCAGACATCGCATTATGCCTGTCCTTATAGGTCTAGCTTCAACCTCCGCTAGACGGCAGGCAGGGCAAGCCCCAGGCAGGGAATATGCCATTTGCCTGCCAACAAACAAGCTGAAAATGCCAAAACCCACACCCTCCATTGATGGCAGCGAGGGCTTTACATGCAGCCGGAAATGCGGAAGCAGAGCGATCCTGACTCGTCACTCCGTTGGAACGCGCAAGCTCCTGCCGCCTCGCCCGCGCAGTGGAGTTTGCCCACCAAGGTCGCCTTCCGTTTTGGATTCTCATACTTCGGGCTGTTTAATTTAGAACTAATACTGCACCTGCTCCCGTTCCCGCCTTTCACGCAGGTCGGCTGGCTGTGGGACTTGACGCGCGGGAAGACCGTGCATTGGGTCAGCAACCATGTATTGCACCTGGCACACGATTTCGGCACTGACTATCTGAACTCCAGCACGGGTACCAAGGACACGAGCTACTACTACGTGCAGGTACTCTGCTATTTGGTGATTGCGGCGGTGGCGACCGTCGTCTGGTCAGTGTGGGACCGCAAGCGGCAGGAATATGTTTGGCTCCACGGGTGGTTTTTGCTCTGCCTTCGCGTCGCTCTCGCGTCAGCCTTGATACCGTACGGCGTGGACAAGCTTTTTCCTGACCAGTTTCCGCCGCCCGCGCTTTCACAGCTAGTAGCCACCTACGGGAGCTCAACTCGCAGGCAGTTGCTTTGGATAGCGATGGGAGTCTCCCCAATCTACAGTTTTTTTGGTGGGCTGATGGAGGTTGTTCCGGGCTTCCTGCTGATGGTCCCTGGGTTCGCGACACTGGGCGCACTGCTTGCTATCGCGGTCATCAGCAATGTCTTGATGCTCAACTTTGGCTACGACATTGAAGCTAAGTTGTTCGTGATCAACCTGCTGTTAATGGCAATAGTCGTTGTTCTGCCTGACGTGGCCAGGCTCGCCAATTTCTTTGTTTTGCATCGAAGCGTGTCAGAGGCGGTCGAGAAGCCGCTCTTGCGCAGAAAATGGGCGAACCGGGCGATGCAGGTTCTGCAAATAACCTTCGCCATCCTGCTTCTGGGTTACAACGTCTATCGTAGCCAACAAATAGCTTTGCAAGCTGCCGCCAGCAGGAATGCGCCACTCTCTGGGATCTGGCTGGTTGACGAGTTCCAGGTCAACGGGCAGGCTAGACCTCCATTGACCACTAATTCCCATCGCTGGCAGCGCATGATCGTTAATTACAGGGATGTCGTTGTAGTACAGGTCATGACGGGTGAGGCTAATTCCTTAATTCTGTTTTCCAACCCGCCTGCCAAAAGCATCGTGCTGACCCAACCTGGCAACCCGGATTGGGTTGCTGAGCTTGCCTACGACGATTCCAAGCCGGGATCTCTAGTTCTGACGGGCAAAATGGGCGGAGCACCCGTCTTGATCCGCTTGCACCGAGAGGACGAATCAAAGTTTCCGCTGACCGATCGAAGCATTCACTGGATCTCCGACGTGGTCAAATAGGTAACACGAACATTCCGTCGGCGCCGTCCGCAGCATGAAGCCTTGCGGTTCTTCGCAAATTCTGGACCGTTAGGCTGGGCCCCCGCTGGGATGGAAAGCTTGCAAACCGGCCACGCTAGCGTCGTCGTCCGCCTTCGTCTGTCACCCAGACTTTCTCCAGGATGCCGAACAGAAATGCCGTAGTCAGCCCGAACAACAGCCAGCCGTTCAGCGCCTCCATAGCTCCCATCAATTCCCAGTGCTGGGCCAGATCGACGTTGGTGTGCCCGTAGCTGGTGACCGCATTCAGCGAATAGAGCATCGCGGTCTTGAAGTCGGGCAGGGCGCCGAGGACGCGGTAGGCGACAGCCCAGATACCTGTCTCTAACCCGTGCAGACCGGTGGCCAGCAAGGTCGCCGAACCCATGACCGTCACAAAAACGGCGATCGGGTGACGGCTCGCCTTCCTGCGAGTGGAAAAATGCAGGGCCCGCTGTTTCACCAGTCCGAGGCCCAGAACATGGATGAGGACGGTGAGTACGATCAAAGGCAAGCCCCATGCCCAGTCGGCAGTCCAGCTGCCCGGTCTGTCAAGAACGAATGTGAAAGCCGCTTGCAAGATTCTCATCGGCACCCTTCCGCAACCTTTTGCGGAACTCAAAAGACGAATTGTACCGGAATGGCAATGCTGGGCCGTGCTGCGCAGCACTTACCGCAAGGGGGCAGCCTGAAGATGGTAGGCTGGGGCCACCTTGCGGGGTCGTGTTCTAATGAAACGATCCGGCTTGGCTCAGCTACTGGATCAACAAAGGAGACGTTATGGATGGCGGAGTTCATTACACGCTGGATTGTCCGGTGTGCGGTTCCACCATTCTGATCCCCGAGCACAGGCTGGCTCCGGTATTTGCTTCTCGACCGGCCCGCGCCAAGGCTACGGAGCTTGTAGGCGCAGTATGCGGTGGCTGCCGGCATATAAGAACGTACGATGTTGAAGTGCCGGGGCCGAATCCGCCGGTGGGCCCGGTGGTCGCGCTGGTCCAGGCCTCAGATTGGGACTATGTAGGATGGCTTCCCTGCGAAGTGCGAAACTGCCAGAACCACCTGCCACTCTTCGCGCCCCTCCGAAGACCCATTTCCCCTGAAGACTGGAACCAATACGTTGCCAGCTGGAATTGGGACGATCTGGTGTGTCCGGCGGGGCACAAGATTTCACAGCCCCCGCCAGAGACTTCCGAGGCTTAATTACCCGCGTCAGCATTTAGCTCGAGCGTAGCCGCAAGATAAGTAGGCTGGACTCGGATGCCCCGCCGCTGCCGGCGTCTCTTGCTGACAGGGTGGATGATGCGCCGCGAAGTTGCGAAGAGAAAGCCGCTGACGTATAAGACCCTTACACGGGAGATTCTCTAACCGTTCAAGTCCGGTGTTCAGGCCCAATCCCAGTCCGTAAGAGGGGGGTCCGTGCTAACCGCTGACGAGGGGTTCGCGACACTTACCCAGATGTCTCACGGCCGGATTGTCTTTGTCTTTGATTCCGACAACGTGGGGTATCACGGGCAAGGGCGCATCGACAATCTTTCGAGGGGCGGCTTTTTGTTGAGCTGCTCCAACGGCACGTTGCTCGATTTGCAATTCAATCTGCACGAACTGCAATTTGACACAATGCCTCCGAGATTTTTGCCCGGTTACATCCGCGAGCAGCTTCCCGAGGAATCGCGGCTCACACAAGGGCTATGGATTGTCTTCCCTGAGGGCAGCAGCATGTTTCTCGCTAAGACCCGCTAGGGCGATCTCTTGGCACGGGTGCCCGTTCCAATCATAACTGGGATCACCCAGCAACATCGGGTGCCCCATCCTTCTCCCCTGCTTTTGGGGAGAGGGTGGGTTCCGAGGTGTTAATGCTGACGGCCGATACGACCAAACGTAATCGCCTTCCCGGTAGCCTTCACCCGCGGCGGCATTCCCATCCGCTCCCGTTTCCTTCCCGTCCAGTCCGACTCGATCTCAGCTATGCGTAGGTCGGCGATCTCTCGATGGCGAACAAATAGCGAAAGTGCTATCATCGCCAAATGGACGAAGCCCGCAAGCGCGTCATCGGAATCATGGCCGCCATTCTGGTCGCGCGGCACCTCAGGACCACCGAGGATCTATTCAATTCGCGCGACAGTCCGCGCAGCGATGGCATCGTCGCCGCAGCGGTCCAGTGGGCGGAGCGGATCATGCGGAAGGTGGATTCAGCGTGCAGCAAACTCGCATGAGATCGATCTGCGGCCTGAGCGAGGTTGAGGCACGCATGTTCTACATCACGACCCGTGTGGCCGCTCGTCAAGCGCAGTCGAGCCTGTGCTGCAATGGCTATTTACTGCCGGTAAGCGCCTTGATCGCGGAAAGTATGTCGGCCGCTTTCTTTGTGAGCTCCTTCAGTTCGGCTTCCGCCGTCAGCCAGTCGCCTTCCGCATGCCCGCCCTTGCATCCGCGCTGCACGTAGATTTCGTAGGCGCGCTCTCGTATGGATTGTTCTGAGATGGACGAACCGGCCGCAAGTGTCGGATCGAACCTGGGACTATTCTTGCCGGCATTCATACCGCTTACCTCACGGATAACGTGCGTTGATCAGTGTCGTCATGTCCGGTAGCCGGCAGAATTCTCCGTATTCGTGCCGGGCGCTCCCGGGTCGGCGCCATCGTTGCTCAAAGGCGCTTTGCAGTATGGACAAACCTCGGCATCTAACGCGACGGCGCGATTGCAGATGGAACATAATCCCTTGGGTTGTTCTGGGTCCATACAGATTGGAGCGGCTTGGGACAGCGGCGGGTTGTCCGAGCGCGATGCTTGGGCAGATCTTCGCGGGCTGCGAAATCCGAATGCGCTATTTGCCGCCGCTGCTGGGAATCGTCGCGGCAAATTCCGGCGGGTAAGCGAACGTTTTTCCGCTGGCGTCGATCATGATCTTCTCGCGCGGCGCGCCAGCGGGCCCAAACAGATCGTGTCCCGCGGTAGGCCACGAAAGCTTGAACCCAGTGACCGCCGCAATCGTCGGAGTCAGGTCAATCAACTGCGCATCCTGACCGGAGACCTTGCCTTCGCTCTGCCCCGGCAGCTTGATGAACAGAGGCACGGGGAAAATCATTTCTGCGTTAGCAGCGCTCAGCACGCGGCCCGGCGCTTCGGTCTTCCAGCTGACGCCGTGGTCTGAGGTGACGACGATCAGCGACCGATCGTAAAGTCCCGCCTGCTTCAGCTGGTCGACAAACCTGCCCAGCTCGCCATCGACATACTGCACCTGCAATTCGTAATTGTCGCGCAGGTATTGAAGCAGCCTCGTGCTGCCGGCGAATGTAGGATCGAATCCGCCCGGCGATTCTTCATGGATGGCTCCATCGGGCCGCAACATATAAGGAGCATGCGGAAGCTCCAGATGCATGAACTCGAACCTCGGCCTGGACCCCGATGGCGCTGCGATCTCGCCGAGAAATTCCTGGAAGCGCTGCTGCTCGGTGCGCAGGTCGTCAGCCTGGAAATTCATCACCGCGGAGTTGGGTGCGATGCGCAGCAGGTAGAGCCTGGCGACCGCTTTCAACAGATGGCCGCGCTGTTGCACCCGCGCCGCGTCGGGGCAGCGATATTCGGGACTGGCGCAGAAGCGCGTCACCACTTCGTGAATCGTGACGTCATACTCGGGCGCGAGCAGGCGGAAGAGGTTGTCGGGATAAGCGGCGTCGGAGGCATCGTTGCCGTTGGGGAAATTGCCGGTGACGATCACGGGAATCGAGCGCGTGGTGTATTCGGCGTTAGCGGTTGCGTTCGTAAACCACGTGCTGTGCCGTGCCAGCTCGGCGAAGTGCGGGAAGCGCGAAGCGTCAATGTTGCCGGTGCTATCCAGAATTGCCGAGCGCGTGAACTCATCGAGGATGAGAACGAAAACCGGCGGACATAGCGTGCCGGTGTCGGCCCTAACAAAGTTCGCAGGCGCGTTGGCTGCCGGCGCCGCCGTGGGCGAGACTTCGCGCCATGCGTGCCACAGGAACAGTCCGGGAAAGATCAGGACGATCGGAGAGAGTACGAGCAGAAAGCGCTCGAACTCGGCGCGGTAGCGAAAGACAATCCAGGCTGCAACCGTCAGCGGGATCACCACCAGAACGGTGTTGTGGTGAAACTGAAGCAGCGGTGAGACGTATCGCTTGTGAAGCTCCAACAGAAGGGGAACCAGCAGCAACAGAAACGCGGCGCTGAGAAGCCTGTCGGCGAGCCTTGGCGCAAACACCCGCACCCCGAGCCACATCAGCGCCAGCACAACTGCGGGCAGCACGTTGAAGCACACGATGATCAGCCAGAGATCGGCGTGCGTCACCTGGTTGAGGGCGACGAACTCAGCGTTGCCGGCGATTGCCTGATAGACCGATTGGGCGACGGCGAAGGTCGCCAGCGACAACAGTGCCAGAAGCACCAGCGGAAAGCTGCGTTGTGTTGGGGAAGTTGGCATCAAGCAAAGCCCGGGTAGAGCCGGCTTTCAGGCCGGCGTCCAACATCGGCATAGAAACCGGAGGTGCGGTGGTCCTTTTCAATGACCACCGCACCTCCAAAGTTCAGGTTCATAGCGAACGCGGCGCTGAAGCGCCGCCCTACCTGACCACGCCGTGATACAGAAATCGCGTTCCGCCCGGCAGTTCGGCCCGCGCTTCGATGCGAAACCATCGCTCCAGATACTGCTCGAACGCCTCGCGATGGTAATCCGCGTAGGTATCGTCTTTGTTCAGCAGCAAGCGCTGCACCATGGCGTCGTCCTTGCTGATGAACTCGATCACCAGCTCGCGCGTGGTCTCCGCCAGCCACTGTACCAGCGCCGCCGGTGGAACATTCGCGCTGATAACCAGATGATGCACCAGCGCCAGCGCCAGCGTCAGTTCCGGCTTTCCGCGCTGCACCAGCGATGCGCGCTCACCGCACGCCCAGCCTTGCGCGGGAGAAGGGTTCGCCACATTCATCAGCAGCGGAAGTATGTTGCCGGGTTGCTCCTTACGCAGCTCGCGATACAGGCCGTCGATGCTGCCCGCGTCGGAGTCCATCGCGACCACCGTGCCTGCGGCCGCGGCCACAATCCGGCTGAAGCGCCCGTCGTTGCATCCCAGGTCCCATGCCAGCGCAAATTGCCGCCCCGCGATGCACTCGCAGACAAACTCTTCTTTGCGGGCCAGCGCGTCATCGCTATAGTGACTGCGCGAGTAATCGTTCCAGGTAGTTTGCTGTGGCGGCAGGCGCAAGCCCAGCACCAGCTTGCGCAGGCGCTGCACGTTGCGCGCAATCATCTGCGGCGTCATTCCCGCCGACTCAATCTGCTGTCGCACGCTGTGCGTGGCCGAAGCCAGTTTCCGTTGCAGATACGCCTGCGCGGTCACATGGCTCAGCACGCCGCGCCGCCTGTGTTCCAGCCCGCGAAACATGCGGCTGAAGACGACCGGATCGATGCCCTCCAGCTCGCTGCGCAACCAGGGCTGAAACGGAATCCGCTTGTAGGCTTCCAGCATCAGCGGATAAAGCATCATGCGGCAAAACTGGTTGTAGCCCGCCCAGACCTCTCCGCGCCGCAACGGCGCAAACGACAGCACGTCGATGAACACCGGCGTCGCACCGCGAAACTGCACGTTGTACGCCGTGGCATCCTTCAGTATCCAGTTATGCCGCAGCGCGCGATCCATGATCTCCAGGTGCAGCAGCGCCGCGTCGCGCAACATCTCGAAAGTCCATTCGTAGGGGTAGCTGAGGAAGGGAATGCATTCATGCTCGAGGACAAGCGAGCCTGCGGGAACCGCCAGCTCCGCGTCTGACGCTTCCTGCGTGCCCACCAGCAGGCCCGCGGATTGCAACCCCGCCGCCAGAGCGGACGACGCGAACTGGCGCCAGCGTTCCGCCGCGCCCGGAAGAATCACGCGGAAAATCCGCTTCCCGTGCCGGACAATGTATCCGTCAGGGTCGCGAAACGAACCGCGATCGCGCTGGAAGTCCGCAGCCAGCAATTCCGGTTGCATTGCGCTTATGCTTGCCGCCTGGCTTGATCTTCCTTCGCAGAGATGGCTGGAATTTCGCTGGCCGGCTCCGGCGATTCGCTGCGAATCCCGAACAAGCCTAGAATCTTCTGTTTGAACATTCGGAAGATTACGTAAATGCCGCTGACGCCGCCCAGCAGCAGCTGGAGCATCATGCTCCCGGAGCCGGGATCGACGTACACAGCAGGTAAGAAGAGGAAACGCAAAGTCACTCCAATATAGCTAGTTTGATGGCAAAATCGCCAGCAGCAAAGTTTAACATCTGGTTACGGCGGAGACAAAGCACGGGTGGCTGCGCCTTTGTTATAATCGGTTTGCCGCTTTCCCAAGCGCCCTTAGCTCAGCTGGATAGAGCGTCTGGCTACGAACCAGAAGGTCGGGAGTTCGAATCTCTCAGGGCGCGCCATCTTTTTCAAGCACTTAGAGAGCTTGTTTCAACACACAACTTGGGACCATTGGGACCATTAACTCTCCTCTACCCCGACCCGGGCCCCACGACAAGTCTTAGGGCTGTCTCTAAAGCGCCAGCAATTTAGGGCTGGCCGCAAGCGACCAGCCCTGCACGTTAGAGTTAGCATCGCAACCAAAACCAGCGTGTTCGTTACTGACCGGTTCCAGTAAGCGTGATTAACTGGGTCGCCGGATTGCGGTTTAGTGAATTGTCCTTCCCTTCAGCGATGCCTTGGATCAGACCCGTCCGGGTGGGATCGAAGCTGATGCTCAGGTTGCAGCTGGTGCCCGGCGCCAGCGAGAAGGTGCTGGTGCAATCCGGGGGCGTGCCGGAGCCTGCTACCTGCTCGAAGTTTGGCGGCATGCTAAACCCGCCTTCGAGGGCGTTCAATTGCTGATTGCCCACATTCTCCGCCGTGATAGACAGCGGGTTGGAGGTTTGATTTACCGGAGTCGTGGGGAAATTCAACGCCGGCGCCTGCGAGCGCTGGAGCTCCAGCACCTGGTTGTGATTAGTATCCGCGATAAAGAGATCGCCCGCGCCATCCAGAGCGACGCCACCAGGATAAGAGGTTGTGTCCAACGTGATCGGAGAGCCGCCGCCAGCCGGGATCTCCTCCACTCCATCGCTCACGGTGACAAACAGATTGTCCGCGGCGTCGACGGCTACCGCCAACGGATCAGCGAGCCCCGAAGCGACGGTGGTCTGGGCGCCCCCGTTGGTCGGGATCTTGACCAAGCGTGCGTTTCCGCTATCCGTTACGAAGAGGTTGCCGGAAGAATCCAGCGCCACTCCCCAGGGAGCGTTCAATCCCGACCCTAGAGAGAGTTGGGTACCACTAGCAGCCAAAACCTCCAGCACTTGGTTGTGGCAGAGATCCGGGATGAAGACATTGCCCATGCCATCTACAGCAATACCGTATGGGCAAACCCCTGTGGCCACGGTGCTCGCGGAGCCGCTGGAAGTGATCTTCAGCACCTGCGTGCTGCCCATGTCGGCGACGATGAGATTACCCGCCCCGTCCACCGCTACCGCTGTCCCCTCCGACAGACCGGAGTACAGAACATTCTGGCCGCCGCCCGAGTTCGCGGGCACCTCGACCAAGTCGTGAGTATTCACGATGAATAGATCGCCAGCCGCGTCCATCGCCACGCCATTGGGCGACGCGAGGCTGGCTACGTTCTGCGGAGTGGCTGAGTCGAAGGCAATCTGCGGTCCTTGACCGACGCCATACAACATGGTCGACGCCGCCAAAGTACCATCGGGCCTCGTGATCTCGAGAACGCCGGTGCGCAGCCCGGGATACTTGGGAGAGAACTTTACGCTGACCGTGCAAGTCGAACCCGCCGTCAGCGACTCGGGACAGGTGCTGCCGGTCACAGTGAAGTCGAGGTTTGTCTGGTTCGAACCTTGGTTCAGGGTCCTTATCTGGCCTAGGTTACCGCTCGCCGTCACGGCATAGGTCAGGGTTATGGTTTCACCGCAATTTGAGCTACAGGTGCTGACGGAGCCGAAGTTCGCCGATATCGTCGATCCCTTCAACAGTTGGTTAGTAGTAGGGTTTGATACGAAAAGATCGCCAGCTCCATCCACCGCAATGGCAGTCGAGGCCACCCCAGAATCAATGGTGAACTGCGGACCACTGTTCGCCGGAACCTCTACCACGCGATTGTTGCCCGCGTCCGCGATGAAGAGGTTGTAATTTCCATCCACTGCCAGGCTCGTAGGACCGTTGACGCTGACTACAATGGACCTCAGATTGCTACCGCTGGCCTCATACACCTGATTGCTGTTGGCACGCGTAAGGAAGACATTGCCCCGCTTATCCGCGGCGATTCCCGTCGGAGACGGGAAGTTGCTAACTAAGACGTCAAAGCCATCGACGGCAGAAATTTCGTCTACCTGTCCAGCGCCGACATCCGTGACGTAAATGTTGCCAAGACCATCCACTGCCACCTGAGTAGGATTGGTGAAATTGCTGCTGAGCGTGGTTTGCGCTCCGGAGGGCGCAATCTTCACGAGGCTAACACCAGTGGTGGCGTATACGTTACCGGCTCCATCCACCGCTATGCCGTTGGGAGAGAGGCCGGTGGCGATGACAGACTGCGTCCCGCCGGGGGTTATCTTCGTTATACCTCCGCTGTTATTGGGTATGTAGATGTTTCCGGGCGCGTCCGTTGCCACCTGCCGAGCCCTGGAGAATCCAGTCGCTACGACCGTGCTCGGGGGTTGAGCAAGGCTCAGACTTGCCTGCCCGTAGAGTACGGCTGGCAGCGACAACACAAGAACTATAGCTAGCATAGGGACGTTAAAAGTTAGCGAAGCTAGACGCTTCAGGGTTGTTGACAGTTGACTAGTTGAAAGTAAGATGTGTTCCACTTGGAGTTTCATGATGCTTTACCATCCCAATTGTAAGAATTACGAATGTAAGCAAGAGACTGGTACCACGCTTATTGGGGTAGGTCCGTTCTACTGCTCCCATCCGCACTGCTACTATGCGAGTACACAGCAGAACGCACATCACGAGATAAGAGGCTTTTTAGCTACCTAGGTGGAGTAAGTAGGGAAATAACGAAATAGGAAGGGCTGGTTGTAACGCGAGCGGTAAAAGGCGGCGCTACCACGATCAGGTAGCTGAGGAGTTCGCCAAGGAATGATGGGGGGGGTAGATAGAGCTAAGGTTTAGAGGATACCGGTGAACGGGGAATAATAACTTTTCGCCGTCCAAACAACAATGCATCAAGCGAGAAAGCCCCGGGACCCAGCATAGCGATGGCTACGGCAATGACAACCAGATTGAACCCAAAAGTATGACTCTGAGCTGAGCCGACGGAAGGCGTGACCAGGGAAAAGCAGGTGACACTTGCAGCAAGAATGGCCAACATGACGGCTGCAATTCGAGTCAAAAAGCCGAAAACAAGAGAGGCGCCACTCGCGATCGCGAGCAGACAAAGAGCGACACTGACAGGCCTGGTCTCTTGCCATCCAGAAGCGCAACAAGCGATCTGCGCCATGACTGTTCCGCCAATGGCCATTCGCAGCAGCAGTAGCCCAGCGCTGGACGCTTTACCGGGAAATCCAGAATACAGCCTCGGCACGCTACCTCCTCAGTATTGGCGGCGTTGACCGCCATTGAGAAGACTAGCGTCCCCGGAAGCAAAAGAAATCCCTCGGCTTCGGAATCTTCGTATAACTCTTTCTCGGTATGTGCGTAGCGAAAAACAGCTACAGCTGGATGATGCCGCGCTTGATGGCGATAGCGACAGCTTGCGTGCGGTCGTTGGCTCCGAGTTTTTCCATGATGTGCTTGATGTGCACTTTTACGGTTTCTTCCGAGATGAACAACTTGTCGGCGATGTCGCGGTTGCGGTTGCCGCCGGAAATCTGCTGCAGAACCTCAATCTCACGCGCGGTGAGGTCTTCGTCGGCGTAGTGCTCGGCCAGATGCGCCGCGATGTTAGGCGGAATCCTTTTTTTCCCGGCATGAACCACGCGAACCGCTTCGACCATCTCCTTCGGCGGCATGCTCTTCAATATGTAGCCCTGCGCACCAGCGGCCAGTGCACGCTGGATTTCCACATCGCCTTCGGAAGTCGTCAGCATGATGATGCGGGCATTCGGAAACTCACTGCGAATCGTGAGCATAGTGTCAATGCCGTTCTTGTCCGGAAGCCTGACATCCATTAGGGTTACGTCGGGTCGAAGTTCGCGAAAGCGCTCGAGAGCTTCCAACCCAGTTGAAGCCTCGCCCACCATGTGCATGTCGGGCTGGCTATTGATAAGAGTGGAGATTCCCTCCCGCAGCAGCGGATGGTCATCGACGGTCATAACTCGAATGCGGGCTTGCTCGCTCATTGTTCCCTCACCCTTTAGGCTTCGAGATATCGCTCCCAGACCTGGCCCCGAACCATGTTTTCAGCCGGTGCCACAGAGGTTTGGCAGCCGTGTTTTCGAACGCGATCGTACCTTGCACGGACAGCTGCACTTCAGTTCCGGCGCCTGGACGACTCAAAACCTTCAGCTTGGCGCCGATTTTTTCTGCTCGCTCGCGCATGTTGGAAAGGCCCCAATGGCCTTCGCGCCCGGTCTGCAGCACCTTGGAGTCAATACCGACGCCGTTATCTCGCACGGTAATCCCCAGCGAACGGGCGGTGTATTCGATCTCGACCTCGATCTTGGTTGCGTTCGCGTGGCGGAATGCGTTGATAATCGCCTCGCGGGCGACGCGGCAGATCTCATCGCGAATTAGCGGATGCAGCGGCCGGCGCTTACCTTCCACAATAACCCGGAAGTCAACTACGTCTTGCGCCGGGAATTCTTCCTTGACGCGGGAAAGGACTTGCTCAAGACCGTCGATTTCGAAAACAGGTGAGCGCAGGCTGCGTATCGCATTGCGTCCTTCTTCGCTGACCTGCTTCATCAAATCAAGAACTCGCTGAACCAACGGCTTTGCGGGTGAGTCCGGAGACAAACGATCGTTGGCGACGTCGAGTTGCATGTAAGCGCTGGCAACGCCTTGCAGCAAGGTGTCGTGCAGGTCGCGTGCAATCCGCTCGCGCTCCGCGAGCCGCTCTTCCAGTCGGCTCTGCATGCGCGCCGCGACTTGCCGGAGACGGAGGTGGGAAAACAACCACAGCAGAATCGCAAAGACGGCGCAACAGAGCACTCGGAACCACATGGTTTGATAGTAGGCCGGCAAGACCGTAACGGTCATGGCCGCGCCGGTCTCATTCCACACTCCATCGTTGTTGCTGGCGATGACATGAAATCGATAATTGCCAGGAGCAAGATCACTGTAGAAAGCTTGCCGTCTGCCTTGCGCGTCTTGCCAATCGTCGTCACGTCCTTCCAGCTGATAACGAAAGCGTACCTTTTGCGGCGCGACAAAGCTGAGTGCCGTGTAGTCGATTTCAAGGTCGCGTGTCAAAGGCGGAAGCCGCAATTCTCCCGCGTTCGCGTAGGCTTTATGGTCCGCGACGACCTGCTCGATGTGCACCGGCGGTGGCACATCGTTGCGACGCAGATGGTCAGGATCAATTTCCTGCAGGATCGTCTGGTTCGCGAACCAAAGCTTACCGTCGTTTGATCGAGAAGCAGTCGGGCGAAAATGAGTGGAGCCCGTCTGGGCACCGTCTAGAGAATCGAGAATATGTGTCTTGACCTGATATCCCGGCTGCTGCCACCAACTGTCGAGTTCCGAGCGAGCAACAGCAACGTATCCGCATGAAGCGTCCAGCCACAAGGAACCTGTATTGTCGGCTACGATTCCGCTGATGGAGGCACAAGGCAAACCGTTGCGCGTCCCCCAACTATCGATTCGGTTCGCTTTCCAGCGCAGCAGACCGTCACCGGTCGATCCCCACACCGAGCCATCGGGATCGACGAGGAGGTTATCAACCCCACCTGTAGTCGGAGAATGAACAGTAGAGAAGATTTCCAGACGACCTTGCCTGTATCGGGCCAAATCTCCAGATGCTAGCCCTAGCCAGATGCCGCCTTTTGGATCGGACGCAAGCGAGCGGACGCGTGAGACCTGCGGCGGCGAGATTTCCTCATTGACGTTGAAATCGCGAATGCGGATAAGGGCCGGAGTCGTTACTGCTACCCAGATGTCGCGGTCAGCGTCCTCGGTGATCGCAATCACCACGCCGAGCGGCTTACCATCCGGCTTTTTGATCGGCCGAAACTGTCCGCGGTCATAAACCGTGAGTCCGCCATCAATGCCCACCCACAGTCGATCGGAATGATCCTGGAACAGCGAAGTAACCAGACGGCCGGGTAGTCCGTGTCCTTCGGACACCGCCGACAACTTGCCATTCCGCCAGGAATCCAAGGCTGCCACATTTGCGATCCACACCGTTCCATCGTGGGCTGCCAACACGGCCTGCGCCTCTTCCGATGTCAGGCCTTCACGTTTCGAGAAGGTGGCGACGGCTACATCGCGAAAGCGGTCAATCCCCTTCGTCGTAACCACCCAGACGTCACCTTCTCGATCCTGGTAGAAGCCGTTGACCGCATCACTGGATAGACCATCAGCGCTGCCGAAGCGATCTACTTTGTCCTTGTAAATTCGGAAGAGTTGGTCGTTATCGGTTCCCACCCACAGTCCGCCATCGCGATCCATCAGCAAGGCGCTGACTTTGACTTTGGTACCCCCGAAGCCGGGTGCGACAAAGTCCTTCCATGAGCCCGCTTCGAAGCGCTGCAAACCGAGGCCTTTTCCGGTCCACGACGTACCGACCCATAACCCGCCGCTTGGGTTGGCGACGATAGCACTCACTCCCTGCAGACCCTTGGCCCTTTCCAGTTCCTTAGGAAGATAAGTCTGGGCCTTCTTCGATTGTGGATCCCATTTGCAGATTCCAGCCGAGCTGCCGACCCATAGATTGCCGGTTGCGTCCCGCGCGATGGCCTGGGCGTAAGTAAACGGAATACCATCCGACGGACCGTAGCAGCGCACTGCACCTGAATCGCCGATCCTGCAAAGCCCGCCTTTCTGATCTTGCACTCCGGAACGAACGATCCAGACCGCGCCTTGTGTATCCTGCAGGATTGACTCGATGAAGCCTGCGGCATCGGGATAATCGAGAAGCCTGTTGTCCTTCCAACGGGCCACGCCGCGGCCAGTGCCTATCCAAAGGCTGCCGTCGCTCGCTCCCAGGAGGGAATAGATCTGCCGGCTGGGAAGGCGCTTGCCCGCCGGCGCCCAGGGGACGAAGCGAACGCCATCGAAGCGCACCAGACCGGCTTCGGTCCCAATCCAGAGATATCCGTCGGTGGTTTGCGTAATTGCGTGGGGAGTGCCGCTGAAATCTCCATCCTGCGTCCGCCAGGCGGTGTGTCCGTATTGCGAAATCTGCCGGCTGGGATCGAGCCCGGTCACAGCGGCACGTAGGAGGACAACGCACAAACAAAGGGCAAGGGCACGCAGGAGCAAATGCAGTTTTCTTCTCCGAACCCGAGCAGCCATCGCGATCCTCACAGGAATCTATGGCGCCGGCGGCCGCGCCTCAGCCGTCGCCGTCGTCCCATCCAGATGTTTGTGTGCCTTTGTAGGTCAAGTATAGGCGGGCAGATTCGAATCAGCGTACAGAATCTTCTGCATTGGAAGCGAAAGGGGTGCGTTCCTATCACCTCATAGTGGTATCTGCGACAATCCCCCGCAGCGTTAGCCAAAAAACCTCTTATTCCGTGATGTGCGTGCAGACCCGTCGGTCGCATAGTAGCGCCATGGAATTTATCAACACAGAGTCGCTAGAGTACCGAAGATCAGGGCGAGGGGATCAGCGTATTCGCACAAGTCAAGAGATAGGAGGTGTCATGAGAAGGACATGCGCAATCGTAAGCTTCGCCGTCGTGGCTTTCCTATGGATGATGGTCAGCACACCGATGCAGGCCCAGCAACCGCCGGATAATGTGGAAGGCAACTGGACGATTTATTCCACGAATATTGAAAACGGCGAGACCGTAGTTAAACACATTCAGATCGCACAATATGGCAGCCGGATCACCGGATCCTTCGAAGGTCCCAACCAATCCGGCCCGATTCAAGGCCAGATCAACGGACATCACATTCATTTCAGTACGGTCACCCGCAATGTTCTTAACTTCTGGGGCCAGGCCTACGGAGACAATATGTCGGGAACGTACGGGCTTCACGGCAAGCATGCCGCGTGGCAGGCCGTACGCGCCACGTCAGCATCGTCGGCGTCGCCGCCCACTGGTACGGTCTATGCCTCTCAGCCGATCCTGGCGCCGCCTGAACCTCCGGCTCCGGCCCCAGCGCCACAACCCCAATATGCCGCGCAGCCGGAATATGCGGCGCAGCCCGCGCCGGTCTCTACTGCCGCTCCAGCGATAGTTAGCCCCGCCCCGACGCCAGCGCCTCTGTCTGCAGAACAGCTTGATGCTCTGGTCGCTCCCATTGCCCTGTATCCGGACGCTTTGGTGGCGCAGGTGCTCGCGGCTGCGACCAATCCAGACCAGGTCTCGTATGCCGACAATTGGCTGGTACAGAACAATAACCTTACCGGCACGGCGTTGGAGCAGGCCGTCAACGAGCAATCGTGGGATCCCAGCGTTAAGGCCCTTACCCAGTTCCCCTCTGTGCTGGACAACCTGGCGCACAACCTCTCTTGGACCTCGGGCCTCGGGCAGGCATTCGCCAACCAGCGGGCGGACGTGATGGCCGCGGTGCAGGCGATGCGCGCCCGTGCGCAAGCGGCGGGCACGTTGCAGTCGAACTCGCAGATCACCGTCACTCAGCCCGCGACGACCACGATCGTGATTCAGCCGGCGAATCCTCAGGTCGTCTACGTTCCGCAATACAATCCGGCCATCGTTTACGGCACGCCTGTGGTGGTGCCCATGTACGTGCCTCCGCCGATGCCTGTAGCTTCAGTCGGCGTATTCTTCGGGAGCGGTGTCACGGTTGGAGCCACGTTCGGTGGCGGCTGGGGTGGAGGCTGGGGGTGGAATGCCTGGAGGCTGAATTGGGGCGGATGGGGCGGTGGTGGTTCGACTGTCATCTATAACAACAACACCTACATCAATAATCGCACCTGGAATAACACCAACTATAACGGCTATCACCCTTGGGCCAACGGAGCGGCCGGGTCGCAGAACCACGCATACTACGGCGCCAACGGCACGTATCATCCCGTCGCTGGCTATAAGCCGGGCGAGGATACGCACTACGGACCGAACGGCGCATACCATCCGAATGGCTATTACGGTCCCGATGGCGGCTGGCATGAAGAAAAGCCCGGCACCAATCCGGCTGATCAGCCGAACGGCGACAACAACGGCAACCACGGACTGATTGGCGGCAACGGCGGCGTGCAGAATCCCAGTGCTGGGCAGACGCAGTCTGGTTTGGGAGCCAAACCCAACAGCGGCAGCCGTGGAGCGCAGCGCTCGGCCCAACCGAACAACCGTGGCAGTCAGACACTCTCTGCTCAGAGCCACTCTCGCTTCAGCGGAGATGGCGCGGCTAACCGCGCTGAAAGCAATCGCGGCCGCAGCAGTATGGCGCATCGCCCGCCACAGCACATGGCAAGAGAACAACACGCCCCGGCCGAACATCATTCCGGTGGAGGCGGCGGGGGACGCCGTCGCTAAGTTCCGAGCAATTCATGATCACTCACTCATAGAGAATCACGATCCTGGAAGGAGATGGAAAATGCTACGCACTACAAACACAACCTCAATAGGGAAGCGCTTCCTGATTATCAGTGTGATGATTTTGCTGGGCGTCGTAACCGCCGCTCTGGAACTGACGACCGAGTCGTTCGCTGCCGAACCGCCCAAGGTCACGTTCGCATCACCTGCGGAGGCCGGCACAGCGCTGGCTAAGGCAGCGACGGCCGCTGATGAGTACTCCCTGTCCGACATCCTGGGTGTCGACGTGAAGGCTCTGCTGCTCACCGGAAACGACAAGGAAGACAAGGCTGCACTGCAGGCTTTCGCCGCCAAGTACGAAACGATGAATCGCTGGGTCGATATGAGCGATGGCAGTCGTGTGCTCTACACCGGCGCAGACAACTTTGCTTTCCCAGTTCCCCTTGCGCTGAACTCCTCGGGCCGGTGGTACTTCGACGGTATCGCCGGCGCCGAGGAAGTCAGGGCCCGCAACATCGGGCGGAACGAACTGCTGGCCATTGATGCTTGTAACGCTCTCTCCTATGCGCAGCAGATGTACTTTGCCGGCCGTGGCCACTTGACGGAGTATGCGCAGCGCATCGTGAGCACGCAGGGCAAGCAGGATGGATTGTATTGGCCGGTGTCGGCTAAAGAAGCCCCCAGTCCGTTAGCGAGCCTCGACCAATTTCCGAAATCTTCTATCGGCACGTTATCTCCCGGCCAGCCCTTTGTACTGGACGGCTATACATTTCGCGTTCTGACCGCTCAGGGCGACAACGCCCCCGGCGGCGCCAGGAAGTATGTGGTGAGTGGAAAGATGACCGAGGGTTTCGCCATACTGGCGACGCCGGTGAGGTACGCAGAAACCGGAATCGTGACCTTCATGGTCGGTCCCCACGGCGTGGTCTATGAGCGCGACTTCGGCCCCGACACGACGAAAATCGCGGCGTCCATTCAGGAATTCAACCCTTCGGAAATATGGTCGCTGGTCGAGTAGGTTTCGCGTCGAGAAGAAGCCGATGCTTGGCAACGAATCCACTCTTGACCCCGGCGCAATAGTCGTGGAAGAAAATTCAGAGCACCAAGAGATGCCTGTACTCTTCAGTCGTGGTGTTCCCGCATTACTCCATTGAGGTATGTAGCTCCCTGCTGACAGTAGTAGTAAAAAAACCTCTTTTGTCGGGATGTGCGCCCGAGCACCAATCGCGCATAGTTACTGAGATGGCGGACGTAACGACAGCATCGGTCTTCACAAGGCCCTGGAGTTGCGATCCTGCGATCGGCAAGCAAAAAGTTTGCCTGCGCGAGGACTTCTACACATGCCAACCTTAGCTCATCGCAATCTCTTTCACGACAAGATCCGTCTGGCCGTAACCCTGACCGGGGTGGCATTTGCGGTCGTGCTCATTGTCATCGAGATGGGTTTGTACGTTGGATTTACAAGAACTACCTCGAGCCTGATTGATCATTCCGGCGCGGATCTATGGGTGGCCACTAAGGACATTCCGTACCTTGAATTGGGAGCGCCCTTCCGCGAGCGCAAGCTTTACCGGGTGAAGACTGCTCCAGGCGTCTCCGAAGCAGCGAGGTTTGTGATGGAGGGCGTGCGCTGGACGCGGCCCGATGGCGCCCAGCAACTCATCCAGGTCGTCGGCTTTGATCCCGACTCCGGCATGGGCGGTCCGTGGAACATGGTTGAGGGAGACGCCCACGGTTTGAAGATTCCGGATGGGGTCATCATCGATGAGTTCTACAAGAGAAAACTGGGTGTAACCCGGATTGGCGAAGTATTCGAGATCAACGGACATCGAGCGCAGGTCGTCGGCTTTACCAGGGGAATTCGTTCCTTCACCACCGAACCCTATGTTTTCACCAGCGTAAAGCACGCTCAGGATTTTCTCGGGTTGCAGGAGGACCAAACCATGTTTGCACTGGTGAAGACGGAGCCCGGCGCGAATGTGGACGAGGTTCGGAGAAACATCTTGGCGCGCGTGGACGGCTTGGACGTGCTTACCACGCATGAATTCAGCCGGCGCACACAGAGGTACTGGACTTTCGCGACCGGCGCTGGAATTGCGATCTTGTTGGGCGCGATACTTGGGCTGGTCGTAGGCTTCGTCGTAGTTACGCAAACCATCTACGCCACTACGATGGACCACCTGAAGGAGTTTGGGACGCTAAAGGCAATGGGAGCGCCGAACATGTATATCTACAAAATCATTCTGACGCAGGCGGGCATAGCGGCTGTCGTCGGATACGGTCTCGGCATTGTTGTTAGCAGCATAGTGGTGGGCTACAGTCAACCGGCTGGCGCTCCAGTCTTGATGAATGGATGGATGATAACGTTGACGTTCTTCCTTACGCTATTCATGTGCGTCGGCGCAGCGCTCGTATCCATCAACAAGGCGACGCGGCTCGATCCCGCCTCGGTTTTCAAGGGATAACCATCCATAGAGGAGAAGCTATGAAACCGGCAATCGCAATTCACCATGTAACCAAGACTTACAACGAAGGCGGGTCCAGCGTGCCTGCGCTGCGTGGTGTCGACCTGAAAGTCTGTTCAGGCGAAATCGTAATGCTGATTGGCCCATCCGGCAGCGGCAAAACGACTCTGTTGTCGATTATGGGTTGCATTCTGCGGGCTTCGTCGGGCAATGTTCAAATTGCCGGCCAGGAAGTCGCTTATTTGGACGAGAGTGACCTGCCCCGCATTCGCCGCAATCACATCGGCTTCGTCTTTCAGGGTTTCAATCTCTTTCCGACACTCAGCACGGGAGAGAATGTCGAGCTCATGCTCGATGTCAAGGGTGTTCGTGGCCCTATCGCTAGAGAGCGCGCTTACGAAGCGCTGGTGAGCGTAGGCTTGGGGGAGAAGTTCAACGAGCTTCCGGCCAACCTCAGTGGCGGTCAGAAGCAGCGGGTCGCTATCGCCCGGGCGCTGGTCGGCGATCCAGGCATCGTCCTGGCAGATGAGCCTACAGCAGCCCTCGACTCGCACACGGGACGCAGCATCATGGAGATGTTGCGCTTTCTGGCGCATGAACGCGGGCGTGCCGTTGTCATCGTGACGCATGATCCGCGAGTAATGGAATTCGCTGACCGCACTATCTGCATCGAAGACGGCAGAATCGTTAAGGAGACATCTGTTGCCTGGACGCCAGCCGCGCGAATGGCCTCCTCGCATCCTATGGCGTTGTCTTCTGGAATACCTGCATAGTGGTAGGGAGCAAAGCCCTGTCGGTATTAGAAAGTGATCTCCGCCCAGTGGTAGCGAAAAAGCCTCTTATCGCGTGATGCACAAGCCTCGGCCCATGCCGCATAGTACCTGCATGACAGGCTGCAATAAGCGAAATCGCTGCAAGTCTAACCATGGCGGCCTGAGTCAAGGGAAATTCGAAGGAGGCTTTGTGAAAAAGAAGCTGGCAGTCATCGTTGCTATAGCGCTAACAGTTTTAACGGTCACCATGCAGCTGTTCTCTGGAGTGCGGAGCATCGCAGGCAACGCTCGTCACGTTGCGCAGCATTCCCAGCCGGCCGACTGGATTGCCGGGCCGGGGCTAATCGAGCCGATCTCGGAGGACATCCAGCTGGACTCCCAGCTTAGCGGCAAGCTGAAGTCGGTCAATGTATCCGAAGGCGATTCAGTGCGCAAAGGCCAGGTGCTGGCTACTTTGGAGAACGACGATTATCGGGCGGAGCTGGCCTCGGCTGCCGCCCTAGTGGAGGCCAAAGAGGCGATTCTGCGCAAAGTTACCAATGGCGCGCGAACTCAAGAGCGCGAAGAGGCTCAGGCGGAGGTTCGCGAGACCCAGGCCGTAATGGCTAACGCCGAGGCGGAACTGGCACGGCGGCGGGAGCTGTATCAAAGCGGAGTAGTTTCGCGGGAGGAATACGAGCGCTACACCCGCGAATACGAGGTAGCCAAAGAGCGGTATCAGGAGAAGGCCAATCACTACTCATTGCTGAATGCGTCCTCACGCGAAGAGGATATTTCCCTTGCCGAAGCCGATGTGCGGTTGGCACAAGCTACTGACGCTGAAGCCACGGCCAAGTATGAGAAGACGGTCATCAAGTCGCCCATCGATGGCATCGCCTTGCGGATTCACCATCGCAGTGGGGAAAGCGTTACCAATTCCGTTTCCATCCCCGACCCCGTGCTGACGATCGGTGATGCGCGCGTGTTGCGTGTGCGCGTCGACATTGACGAAGCCGACGTAAATAAGATCCGCGTTGGCCAGAGAGCCTATGTCACCGCGGAAGCTTACGGCAAGCAGAAGATTTGGGGACATGTTGTTCGGGTGAGCGAGTTGCTTGGGCCGAAGAAGGTGCGCACCGATGAGCCTACGGAGCGTGTCGACCGGAAATTCTTGGAGACTTTGGTGGAGCTGGATTCCGGAGCCCAGTTGCCAGTGGGCCTGCGAGTGGACACATTCATCCTGACGGATGGCGAAGAGACCGCAGCAGTGCGGCCCCGATTGTAAACTCTGCGAGCCCCGACCATGGTCTGTGACAGCACCGCTTTATTGCAGCTTGTGGGTGGCATAACACGTGACAGAGGTTCACTTCCCTTGCTGCCGCTGCTGCCAGTTGAGAGTCTTGGCGACCGTTGGGAGTCGCCAGGCGCGTGGAAAAGCCTGGTCCCGAACTAGATTTCGATGCTTCGTGAAATCTTCTTCCACACTACTGAACCAGCCCGGAAAAGAGCCCTTTCCCGATCGCTGAGCGCCGAGCCAGTCGACGTGACAAACGGGATTATCACTCCACTCACGGGATTCGAGACCGGACGTCCACTTCAGCGGAATGGACGTTATACGTCAGGAAGAAAGAAAAGTTGGAATCTGCTAGCGACGTTTGCCAAAGGCATTGATTGACAAGCCGTCGAACAACAGCCGAGAATAGCTGGACTTCCGGACATACTTGGGCCGCAAATCCGGTGTTCTCATCGCCGCACGACTGGCGTCTTCCGGAGAAAGCAGATTTGCTTTCAGCGCTTGCGACGGCCTTACCAGGGGTGACGAATGCCTAATGACCTCACCGGCGATTTCGATATCGTTGCGGAGTTCACTCTCGGCGCCGCTAATCGTGTCTTAGCCGCCATGCACTGTGGCGGGCGCCTGCCACACTCCTGGTCCCTCCAGGTAGACGATTACGCTCACCACCACGTACCGCTCTCGGGATACAAGGCGGTACCTGTAATTCGCGCGATCGTTGACAGTTTCGGGGACGCCGTTACGGATCCGGGCCGAACCGCCAACCCGTCCGGAGCGAGGGCGATTAGCCCTGGCTCGACGCCCCTCAACCCTGCCGTTGATATTCCGGTGAATACTCCAAAATCGGTCACGCGGACAGAGCTAACGCTCGATTCGCCACAATCCGGCGGGGCAGGTTCGATTTCGCTCACCCGATTCGGCGCGGCAGGGGCCCTGTCGCCGGCAAGTCACCTGTCCGGTGTGGCTCAACTGCAACTGGGGGCGCCGACAATTAGCCTGGCGGAAAATTCCGACTCGGCTGTCGTCGTTCACACTCCGGTGATGGCGCGATATATCGCCGATCCCGACACGATGGTAATCCCCAGCCTTCTGCGCGGCGAATTCCAAACCACGGTTGAGGTTCAGCAGTCATCCTCATCAGCCGGCTCTTTTGTGAATATCGAGTTGGGCGGCAAGGCTGGTAATGCGCAATTTGTGCCTGCCTGGGTAGGTGTGGCGTGGACTTCGAAGGCCAATCAGCTGGCTTCGATCAACAAGGCAATCGTAAGTGCTCTGGGGAGCAGCTTTGAGCCTTCCAATAACGCGCTGCCGAGTGACATCGTGCTCTTGCGGTTCAAAACTATGTCGGGCGGAGCACAGCCTGCGCTGGCCGTAATGATGGATATCCCCGACGGCATATTAGGCGCTGAGTTGCTGGCATCACTGTTTGGGGTTGGCACCGGAGCACCGGATCCTTCGACAGTCTCGAATGTCTTCCTCAACGACAATGACGACTTTGCAGTTGCCATTCGCAGTGATGACATCCTCGGACCATTTTCACAGGGAGTTAACAACGCTGTCGCCAACATTTCCATTAACGTACCGCCGGTGGTGACCACAATAAGCACCGCCTGGGGGGCCATTAGCTATACGGTCACGACCTACACGGTGGTAACGATCGGCACCCCTACGGTGTCGCTCCTGCCCACAATCTTGGGATTGCCGGGAGGAATCGCGATCACGATTCCCGTACACGTACACTTCTACAACGATTCGTCCTATGTAAGTGCGCCGGATGATTTCGACTTCACCATCATCCAGGTGTTCGATTTCGTCCTGGTGCCACTGGGCGTTTCCATCGTACAGCGCGATCCGACGATCAACATTCCGTCCAGTGTGCCCTCGGACATTGCCAGCGCCGTGACGAGTTATGCGAAGGGTGCAGTTTCGAGCGTGCCTGGCTTCAGCTCAATCCAACAGCAGGTCAGCAATAAACTGAGCGTGGCGAATCTGCAGGACTTCCTTAAGAGCATGATGAATCCGGCACCCAAGCCGGGTGCCCAGCCAGTGCAAGAGGTGGATCCCAAACTTTTTTGTACCTCGTTCGAGGTCAATGCCGCAGGTCTCGTGCTTCACGGCGTACTTCAGGTGCCCGCGTGGCCTAAGGCGCATGTTGAGTATTCCTTCCATACCCTTCCCGCTCACTTCCTTGGGAACAGGTGGTTCCCGGCCGCTGGCGAGTACAGTGCACTGAACAGTTGGATTCCGGGAGGCACCATTCAGGAATTCATCTGGACGCAGGCAGGCGCCGGGACGCTTCATGACGACCACAACAGTTTTCTGTTTGACGAGAAGGATCCAAGCGGCGTGTCCTCCTTATGCCTGACGGTGAAGGGCACGCGAATTTCCGAAGTTGGGCCAGCCGTTTACAAGCCCGTCACCGCCGAGAGTCTTTTTTGCTCTTGGCAGAGCCGGATCTATGTGAGTTCCAGCCTTTTGAAGGACCTGGTTCAGGACGCCCACAAACTTCCGAAGATTGCCCTGGTGCGCCCACATCCTCGGCGTGGACTGGACGTCGTCGCCCACACTTCCCCTTGGACGACTCCGAGCAGCGGCGGCAGTGCCAACTTGATTGCCCATTTTCCCGATGAGCATTCGCTCGCTTCCCTGGATTCACTGACGCGTGCGCTCGCGCAGAGTGGCCGCACTGACACTGCGAGCGCCATTCTCGTTGTGGCTTCGCCCGACAACCTGCGCAGTGCCAAGCCGGCGTCAGGCATTGCGTTCTCCGACGATGAGAAAGCCTGGGCACACCTGCTGGGGGTCAAGCACGCCCCTGCAACCTGCATTGTCAGCCCGGTTGGAGAAGTCGTGTACCGTCACCAGGGCTCGCTCACCAGTGACGAACTGACGCACGCTTTTCGAAAGCACCTGATTGGCGGCGGGCAATCTTCGCAGCGCCTGCTGCAATCGACCCTCAGGATCGGCCAGGCGATGCCCAACTTCTTGCTCGGGCAATCACCCGGCAACGAGCTGACGTTTCGCAAGCTGGCGGGGCGGCCGGCAGTAATTGTCTTCTGGAGAAGTTCATCCCAGCCGAGTGTCGAAACTGTCCTGGATCTACAGAAGGCCTTGGCCAACACAGCGGGTCAGAGGACGGCGCTGCTGGCGATCTGCGACGGAGATCCGTTAGCAATCGCGAGGCAGGCGGCTGCACAGCACGGAATCACCGCCCTATTGGTACCCGATCCCGACCGCGACATCGCCCAGGCCTGTGGCATTATGCTCTGGCCGACCACGATCTTCGTGGATTCTTCAGGACTCGTCAGCAACATTCGGCATGGACGCTTTTCACTCGAGTCGAAGCCACAGCGGGATGCCGCGGCGAGCCAGCAAGGCCACGACCAAAGCGCTTAGAGGGGAATTGCAGATATGCTCGTGTTACTGATTCTCACACCATTGCTTCTGCTGGCGATCGTTTCCTTGCTGGGCTTCGTCGGATGCACCACCTTCACCGGAACGGACAGCGGCGAGGGTTTCGTCATCACAACCACCAGCCCTCTCCCCGATGCCACGGTCAATGGTCACTATGCAACCGCGATGGCCGCCTCAGGCGGGGTCACACCTTTCCATTGGACCATTACCGGCGGCGCGCTTCCCGCGGGGTTGACCATGGATGATGCGGGAAACATAAGTGGCATAGCGACGGGTGCCACAGGACAGTACTCGGTGACAATACAGGTTGCTGACTCGACGACATCTTCAGACCCTAGCAAGACGCCCATGCCGCAGACCGCTCAGGGATCCTTCGATCTGAACCTGATCGCCTCCACAACCGCGCCCACGATAGCTGCCATCAACCCAGCCTCTGGTCCTGTCGCCGGGGGGACGGCGATAACGGTTGGCGGTTCCAACTTTGTTGCTGGAGCTAAGCTCGCGCTTGGTGGTGTTGCTGCATCCGGAGTCACGGTAGCAGGCGGCACATCGATCAGCGCGACGACCGGCGCTCATGCCGCCGGCGCGGTGGATGTCGGTGTCACCAACCCGGACGGCGAGTTTGCAACATTGCCGTCAGGCTTTAACTACCTTGCTGCCGCTGTTGCTCACACTGGAACTACCGACATCGCGACTGCCGCTGGGGCCACCTCGACATCGATCCAGTCTGCGGTTATGCCGTTGACCGGGGCAGGCGCGAAGTTGCTGGTTGTTACCGTCGCATGGGGTGGAGGAAGCCTTATCACAGGCGGCGTGCCGACGTTCGTGTCGGGCGGCGCGGGTGTTACGTTCCAAGCCGTTGCCGCCGCCGTCACATGGAATGGCATGCAGGTCCAAACCTTTTTCGCCAACGGCGTCGCTCCCGGCTCAGTTCAGGTGAAAGTGCAGTTCGGTGGCACCGTGTCGAGCGCTTCCAAACTCTGCACCTCGGCGTACAACAACGCAGCCGCTGGAAATCCTGTGTACAGTCCGGTCGCAACACCTGATGGACAAACCGGCGCAGCCCTGCACTCTGCGGCGCCCATCAACGCAAGTCAGCAGGACCTGCTGTACGCCGTGGGCCTGGCAGCCACCTCCGCGGGAGCCTTTCCCGGCGGCATTACCATCACTCCTGGCGCAGGCTTCACCGCTGAGCCGGGTCCCGGCAATCCTCTCGTCGAAGACCAGCAGATCACTACCACCGCCAGTGTCACGCCAACGGCCACCTCCGGCGGAGGCGCAACCTCGCGCTGGTTTATGTTCGCCATGGGTATAAAGCATGCGTGACAAGTGCGGTGACATGTGTGAAGAAAAGGTTAACTTAAGCTAGAGTTAATCTGCATGCAGGACCAACTTGGCTCGGCGAACGATGCGCTCGAACTCGGGATGTTCGACATCATGCGCTACGATGAAGAGGTCGTGACAAGAGACTTGGCATTAACGACCGTCGACTCGTGATGGGCATTCAGACTCCCGTTGCATTGCGTCTGAATCGTCTGGGACATGGTGACGTGCGCATGATGACTCACTACTCGCATGTCATCGGCGCAGGTGACCGGCATCTCGCCTCTGAGTTTGGCCGGATGTTGGCTCCAATTTCTCCAGCAGTTTTGGAGCGTTTTGGAGCCAACAACGAAAATGGCTTAAGCGCATCGAACGCTTAAGCCATTGATGTATTAGAGCTTTTTGGTCGCGGGGGAAGGATTTGAACCTTCGACCTTTGGGTTATGAGCCCAACCGCTTACAGCTAAGTAGTAATGAAATCAATGGACTTAGCTGAGGAAAAACGTTGAAAAAGCCTGTGGAAATGAGCATTTTGGACCCAAGTTGGACACAAGTTCTCAGGCATTGAGGCACGCGGAATTCGCCAGACAGAGCCACGGTCAATCCGTGGCTTTCTCTTTGTCCGGCTTGCTGGAGGAATGCGTAGCCGCATCTCTTGCACATCATCCTTGTGGAAGTTGATCCGCATGATGTCGGCCGCCGGTGGACAAAGGCCCAGTGAGCGTAGGTCAGGTTGGGACAGGCGCCAGCGGTTGATGACGGCGGCGTGGCCTTCAGGATTGTTCGAGGTCCCTGCGTGACTTTCTAAGCCGACAAAATACATTATCGCGTTTGCTGACGATATCGTCCCTTTATCGTTCACTGTTTGGGTCAGGAACTCTCAACGCAGTCACATGTACGACATGCCGACTTCTCGCTCATGTGGATTCCTTCCGGATTGCCGACCATCGGGGGTGATTGCGCGGTGATCGAATCGAAATGCCGAATGGAGACGATTCTACGAGTCGTGCCAAGTGAGTGCACTCCTCGGCTTGGAGTGCTAAACTTGGCGCCGATTTGCATCTTCTTCCCAGTGAGGGCAGCGTGAGCGACCCGACAACCAAGTCAACCCCTCACAACTCAGGCGCCTGTTCCGATCCCGAACCCACCCTCGACTCGGCCGCTGCTCCGGTGGGCGTATCTGCACTAGATTTGGGCTCGATTGGGCCCTATCGGCTGATCAGACAACTCGGGGAAGGAGGGATGGGGCAGGTCTGGCTGGCCGAACAGTCCGCGCCCGTCAAGCGGCAGGTTGCGCTGAAAATCATCAAAGGCGGGCACTACGACGAGTCCGCTTTGCTGCGCTTCAACGTAGAACGGCAGACACTGGCGATCATGGATCACCCTGCCATCGCCAAGGTCTTCGATGCGGGCTCGACGGCCGAAGGTCAGCCTTACTTCGTAATGGAGTACGTGCCGGGCCGTCCCATCACCGACTACTGCGACGAGAAGCGCCTCTCGGTCCAAGAGCGCCTAGCGCTGTTCATCAGGGTTTGTGATGGCGTGCAACATGCGCATCAAAAAGCGATCATGCATCGCGACCTGAAGCCTTCCAACATTTTGGTCGTTGAAGTCGATGGCAAGCCGATGCCGCGCATTATTGACTTCGGCATCGCCAAAGCCATCTCGCAGCAAGCTGAGGACGAGACGATGGTAACGCGTGCCGGAGGAATGGTGGGCACACTGGGATATATGAGCCCAGAGCAAGCGGACCCCACCGTGCTCGATGTAGATACGCGCACAGACGTTTATTCGCTAGGCGTGGTGCTCTATGAACTTCTTACCGGTGTGTTGCCCTTTGATGCCAGCCAGTGGCGAACCAAACCTTTCCATGTGATGTTGCGCCGGCTGCATGAAGAGGATCCGCCGAGTCCCAGCACAAGACTCAGCGGAGACTTTACGTCGACGACCACTGCGCAATGCCGGAACACGGATCCACGGCAACTGGAAAGTCTGCTGCGAGGTGATCTGGATTGGATTACGTTAAGGGCTTTGGAAAAAGACCGCGCCCGCCGGTATGCCAGCCCTTCGGAACTGGGCGCCGATGTCGGCCGCTATCTGCGGAACGAGCCTGTAGTGGCGCGCCCGGCAAGCACGGCATACCGGACGAAAAAGTACGTTCAGCGCCACAAATTTGGAGTGGCGGCGGCAACTGCCATGGCGCTGCTGCTGATCGCGTTCGCGGTGATGCAAACGATCCAGTTGCGGCGGATTACGCGAGAGCGCGATCGCGCCGATCGCGTCACCGCCTTTATGACCGGCATGTTCAAGGTGTCGAACCCGAGCGAAGCACGCGGCAACGATATCCGGGCACGCGAGATTTTGGATAAGTCCTCCAAAGAGATCGACACCGGATTGGCGAACGACCCGGAGCTGCAGGCACAGATGATGAACGTCATGGGCACCGTATATCAAAGCCTGGGGCTTACCTCAAAGGCTGAGCCGCTGCTCCGGCGCGCGCTGGAAATTCGGCAGCGTATTCTCGGCCCCAGGAACCCGGACACGTTGCAATCGCAAAACGATCTCGCCGTCGCAGTGATGGCGGAAAGTCACTACCCAGAGGCGGAGAAGTTGTTCCGGGAGACCATGGAGACTCGCCGCCAGGTTCTTGGCCCCGAGCATCAGGACACCGTGGATTCCACGCTGCAGTTGGCCAGGATTCTTGGGTTTGAATCACGATACGCCGAAGCGGAAAAGTTGAATCGCGACGCGCTCGAAGTGGCGAGACGAAAGTGGCCGCAAGACAAGTTGACGGCGACGGCGCTGTCGCTTCTGGCAGACACTCTCACTCATGAAGGCAATTACCCGGAGGCCGAGAAGGCAGCTCGAGAGGCGCTCGAAACGGATCGGAACATGCTCGGCTCCGACCATCCGTCAGTGTTGAGAGATATGTTTAATCTCGCCTCGATTCTGCTCGTCGAGCAACGTTACGCCGACGCGGAAGCAATGTACAAAGAGTTGATTGAGTCCGCCCGGCGAGTGCTTGGGCCGCAGCACCCCGGCACGTTGGCGGCCATGGGTAACCTGGCTACGCTTCTGGAGAAGGAAAAGCGCTTCGCCGACGCGGAGAAGTTGAACCGCCAGGTACTCGATGCACAAAGGCGGACCCTGGGTGTTGAACATGCCTCCACCTTGCTCACCATGACTAATTTGGGTTTCGACTTGATCGCAGAGAAGAACTACTCCGAAGCGGAGAGAGTTCTGCGGGAAGCGCTGGCTAGCCTGCGCCGTGTTCTCGGCCCCTCACACGAATTCACGGGAAACGCAGCCTACAACTTGTCTCGCGTCCTTGTACTGGAGGGTAAGCGGGATGAGGCCTTCGCCACCTTGCGGGCCGATGCGGAAAGCTTTACTTCCGCCGACGAGCTGGAGCGCCTGGAGAAAGACGACAGTTTCCAATCTCTGCATGCAGACCCGCGCTTCGACGCGGTCGTGGCCGCCACACGCCAGAGGCTCGCCGCGGTGCAAAAGCAGCCGGCGACAAAATAGGCTGAACCTCCTTCATCCCGACAAGGGAGAGTCGCGAACATGATACCTGAACTTCGTAGGAACGAATCGGGGCGAGCGGCCTGCAGAGACCGTGCCTTTGGTCTGGATCACGGGCTATCCGGAAGTTGGGCTGTTTGGCGTCAAGTTGACGGGAAACGCCCAATTCGGACAAGTGACCCAAGACCGCCGCTTGCCAACCAAACTATCGAATGACTAAAACGCCGCCCTTCGCTACCGTGATAAACGGGATTATCACGCCGCGCGGGTAAGTTCTGTGGTTGACGCTGGTAGAGGCTAATTGGTCGTTCTAATTTCAACGCAAGCATTACCGAAGTGTGCCTTTACTCGACTGCGGTTCGCACTGTCCGGAGTCTCTTCGTGCTGGTCGCAGTCCGGCGTAACAACCCGCGTCACAGCTCTTGCGAAAAACGTTGCGGATCTTGCAGCGTCAGCACGTAGGTCAAGGCGATCAGCGTTCCCACTCCGGTTGATTCAAAACTTGGGACCAAACTTGGGACCAACAAAACCCTGTTTTTTGCCCTAAAATGGCTCGTAAGTCACGCCGAATCAACATAGGTTTATACGGCTACGAACCAGAAGGTCGGGAGTTCGAATCTCTCAGGGCGCGCCATTCTATCCAAGCCCTCCGGAACGCTTTTCAACACACTACTGGGACCAATTAGTACGATTAACGAGCTTTTGCCCACTCCCCCCCAGATGCCCGGCTGTATTCCAGTTCCTGATCAGTGTGCGAATAAAGATCAGTCGTCCGCGATGATGCCAAGAATATGCATGACGGTTCTGCGGGTCAGCTTTTAGGTCCTCAAGGCTGGGTCTCTTTAGGGATGGTTCATCCGCAGTCTGGCTGGGAGTCCGCCCACATCATAGACAGACGAAGTACGGCTTTCACTCGCGGCCTCAGACCAGCTGCCGCGCTAACGACTCGGGGCTTGGGAAACGCTGACCTAACTCTTTGCGGGCTCCGAGGCGCCACCAGGTTGGGATGGAAGCTTGGCGATCGCCTCGTCAAACGCTGCAAGGGAGTCCTTCATCGAGAGGCCGTTTTGATGGCATCTATCGAAGAACTCCGTGACATCGATGTTGGCGCTCTTTGCCAATTCCACCTTTTCACCAAAGGCCTCTATGTCGAAGGGGTCGGGTCTATCTTCCCTCTCTTCCACGCCCTCGAAGATGTTGAACAAATATTTGTAGAAGTCAGTCATAAGTCTCCCGTCGGCGCCAAACTTTCTCGTTTCTTGAAGCGCTGTGTTTAATGCGCGGCCAGATGCTTCGCTGGAATGCATCCGTTGGCATAATACTCCACGCCTGTCGTCAGCTTGAAGACAGAGCCTTGACCAGAGGTGCCGCCGCCGTAAGTGGTGCCATAAAAGTTGCCGGCGCGGTCCATGGTCAAGCCATCGTAGGGATAATTGCCGCTACCCCTCCCCGTGAAATTGTGGATGACCGAGTGGGTTTGCGCCTGAGCCGACGGAGTCAGCATCACCGTCGGCGCCAAGATCAGAACCAGCCCGAGCTTCGCAATTATGCTCTCCGCGTTTGTCCGCAACATTCGATTACTCCCTCTGCTACGGCGTGATCTCCCAGACTACGCCGTAACCGTACGCGCCACCCCCGGTCGTTGTCCCGTAAAAATTACCCGCTTGGTCGAATACCACACTGCCTGCTGGGTAGCGTCCGTCGTTCCCACCCGTGAAGTCGTGAAGATCGGTATAGATCCAGCCTTCGCCTGTGGGCGTCAGCTTGAAAACCGAGCCGAATCCGTAAGCGCCGTCGCCGAACGTCGTGCCGTAGAGATTACCGGCGGCGTCCATGGTCAAGCTGCAGAGGGGCCCGGGGGTAGTAGTCCCATTATGGATGAAGCTGTAGAGCAATCTGTAGGTCCAGCTGCCGCCTGGCTCTGGAATTAGCTCGAAGGCCGTTCCCCCATAGTTCGAGCCGCCATAGGAAGTTCCGCCATAGAGATTGCCCGAGCCATCGAGGATCAAGCCCCCTGCTGGATTTTCTCCATTCTGGCCCTGACCCGGAAACGCATAGAGAGTACTCTCCGTCCAGGATGACCCCGACTGTGACAACTGGAAGACGGTGCCATTGCCGTAGACGCCGCCTGAATTCGCAAGACCGTAAAGCTGCCCTGCAAGGTCGAATATCAAGCTTCCCGTGAGATATCCGCCGTCGTTTCCGTTGGTGAATGAGTAAAGGGCCCGTTCGGTCCAGCCGCCATTGGCAGGTAGCAGTTCATAGGCAGTGCCCCAGTTGCTGGAGCCTCCCTGAAGAGTCGTGCCGTAAATGTTCCCTGCTTGGTCGAAAACGACGGCAGCCTCTGGATGTGCGCCATCTGGACTTCCCGTGAAGGCGTAAAGGACCGTTTCTGTCCACTGACCTAACGCCGAGGCTGTGGCTCTCGCCGGAGGCCTCAGGTTGTAAACCAGGCCGCAGCCGTAGGTGTCGCACCCTTGTCCATCCACCCCACCAATTTCAGTGGTGCCGTACAGGCTGCCGTTTGAACCGATGACGACTGCAGCTTCGGGAGCAATGCCGTTATCGGTTAACCTGGTATCGAAGCTATAGAGGGTTAGAAAGATCCAGCCTGAGCCTTGGTGCACCATTTTGAACACCGTCCCGCCACCACCGTCGCCTCCGCTACCCGCCGTACCGTAAAGGTTTCCTCTGTTGTCTACAGTTAAACCCGACTGCGGAGATGCTCCATCCGATCCGCCAAAGAAGTTGTGAATGACGCTGAAAGTCTGTGCCTGTGCCGGACAAGTCAACATCAACAGCGCCAAGGTCAGGACCGGCGCGAACTTCGCAATTACGCTTTCCGCGGCCCTTCGCAACATTCGATTACTCCTTCGCCTATACGCTCTAGTTCTTTTCTCCGGGCGGTGTGTACCAGACCGGCGAAGTCCAGGCACGTTGCTGAACGGTGGCGGCAACGGTTGGGTTCGGCGGCAGGTTCAGCTTCGCCGCCCAATATGTGGACCAGCGCGGCGTGGGAATCTCCAGCACGCGAGCGTAATAGGTCGCAGACGCCTTGGGATCGAACGCCGGATCGGTCCATTCGCCGATCAGTTCGGCCGAACCAATCGTGTTTTGGTAGGTAGCGTTCTTCACGTCAACTGTATTGCCGACCGCCGGCACCTTCCCGGTCTTCGGATCGGGCTTACGGTCGCCGCTCCAAACCACGTCGTAAATCTTCTCTTGACTCTTACCATTCTTGGTCGAAATCTTGATGATCTGAATCCGGTCAAGATTGCCGCTGTTGGGATCCTTGATAGCGTGAACGACAAGCGTTGGCGCGGCTGTTCCGGCCTGCGGGGTCAGATCTCCGCCTTGGGGCACGCCGCTCGCATAGGCGGTCTTCACCCAGTCGGCCTGCTTGGTCATGTCTTTGGGATAGTTCCAGCCGGCAAACATGCGAGCCTTGATGCGGGTGCCCGAAGTTCCGAAGGTCTCCTTCCGTTTGAACGCCGCGAAGATGGATTCTCTGGTGTTCTCCTCAGCCCACACGCCGGTAAGTCCGCCCGAGCTAAGAGCCGTGAGGGGCTCGCCACCGACGGAACTTGTGGCTGTGACCACAGTTTTAGGGTCGCTGTCCTGGTTACCATGCGATCCCGGAAAGTTGCTCGCTTCGGTTGATGAAATGCCGGAGTGGAAGTCGGTACCTGCTTCAATGCCATATTTGAAGGGATTGACACCCAGCTTTTCCTGCTGTTCCTGGCCCACGCCGTAGGCCTGCCGCAAGTAGCTTCCGGTCGCGGATTTCGCTTTCTCCGTCCCGCTGAGCAGATACAGCCACATCTCAAAGTTGGCGAATTCGTCGGTCGGCGAAAGCGCCGGGCTGGTGTCAGTCTGCCCCTTGGCTTGGACGATCTCGGCCAGCGGCTCGTTGGCCATGCGGCGCTCGGCGTAATCGCGGGTGATCGGCTTGCCTGACAGGTCGCGTGTGCTGAACATCAGGCCGTTACTGATGTTGCCGTTGTGGGGAACCGCGATCGCGTCGAGCCCCTGTTTGCGCTGGGCCTCCAGGTAACGCCACAGATCTTCCGGGTCCGTCGACTCGAATGCCGTATAGGGCATGGCCGGCCCCTTGTCGGCAAAGATGACGCAGCGATGCAGGTTCTGAGACTGTGGCATGGAGGTCCACTCGAACCCCACAAATGTAGTGAATTTTCCGGGCTTGTAGTACTGGTCGGAAATAGCTGAGTATTTCTCCCATGCCGAGCGCAGCAGCTTTGGATCGTTAAACTCCGGCAGCGGCTTGTTGACGACCGTGGAACCGAGAAGCTTGCGGAATGCCGCGCCGCTGACCTTCGGGTCGGTGTTGGTCATCGTCTTGTACCACTCCGAGTTGGCGAATGGGCCATTGGGATCAATCGTGTCGCGCACCACGCCCAGATACTCGGCGTGGTCGGTTACGGCAAGGAAGTCCAACGGCGCAATGCGCTTTTGCGGTTTGCCCATGTAGTCCACCGTCTCGCCCATCGCGTATTTGTACGAATCCTCGGGCGTGGTGCGAGTGCCGAACGCAAATGCGTCCATGGAGTAGCCGCTATGCAGATGGAGGTCGCCGAAATAGGCGTTCTTCAGTGGATTACGCGGGGGACGGCTCGCAGCCGACGACGAGGTCGGCGTTTCAGCTTTCTGCGGAGCAGCGGACGTGGCTTCGGATTCCTTCTGGGAACAACCTGCAAAACAGAAGATCAGGGTTGCCGATGCCAGCAGCAGAACAAGAGTTTTCTTAGTGAACATGGACTTCTTCGCCTCGTTTGCAAAAGAAATCGTGGGCTGCACCATAGGGGCACATCCCCGGACACAAATTCGTTTGTAGAGACCGATACGTTGAAGAGAGTAGCACGACCCGCCTCAACTGCCTCGCTTCAACGAACGGAACCTGCGGTGACGTCTATGATTACAGGTTGTGGGCTGCTCATAAAAGAAAGAAGTTTGACCCTCCCGCAGTTGGATTACAATTGAGCCGGAATTTGCCGGTGTCAGGCGGCGCCAGCTAAACGGAGGACCGAAAAGATGAGGGCATTTCTAATCACCTTGGTCGCGGCCACTCTTACACTCGGGCCAGCCGTCTTCGCCCAGAGCCTTGCAGGGGCGTCCGATATATCCGTATCACCTCTTACGACACCGGCCGCTACGAGCTTTCCCGCTATCACAGCCAATCCGGTCGCCATACCTTCTATAACGGTACCCTCACTCACCACGCCGTCTCTGGCGACAAATGCAATACCAACATCGCCAATCCCGACGTCTGCAATTCCGTCATCCCCAATCCCGGCCGTCTCTATCCCGACGTCATCAATCCCGACGTCCTCAATACCGGCCGTCGCGGTCCCGAGATCTTCCATACCGGCTGTCTCTATACCGAGATCGTCGATTCCCGCTTTTTCTCTGGCGAGCTCTTCTTCTAGCGCTGAAAGCGTCGGAACGGTAGCCAGCCCCTCAGCTATGACGCAGCCTGCTCCCAATGCCGGACAGGCAGCGCCCGATGCCGCCCAGGCAGCACCCGGTGCTCCGCAAGCTGCACCCAATCCTGCACAGGCTGCGCCCGATGCCGCGCAGGCAGCACCCAGTGCTACGCAAGCTGCACCCAATCCTGCACAGGCTGCACCCGATGCTCCCCAACCCCGCTAATGGGAACAAGATTTTGCCTGGCAGGTTCTCGAGGGCGATGCTCTCCGGACAACGGACGCGTGTTTCCATCACTCGGCGGCTGCCGCCATCATGAATGACATTGCATCGATCTGCTATGGAAAGGACTCAGGACATGGCCACACGTCCCCCTCTACCTCCATTCACTCGCGAGACCGCTATTCAAAAGGTTCGTCTAGCTGAAGATGGTTGGAATTCACGCGATCCGGAAAAAGTAGCACTCGGGTATTCGACCGATTCTCGCTGGCGAAATCGCGCGGAATTCTTGAATGGAAGACAGGAGATCATCGCCTTCTTGACCCGCAAGTGGGCGAAGGAGCTGGAGTACCGGTTGATCAAAGAGCTTTGGGCATTCTCTGATGACCGCATCGCCGTGCGCTTCGCTTATGAATCGCGTGATGACTCCGGGAATTGGGTCCGTTCGTACGGAAACGAAAACTGGGAGTTTAACGATGGCGGCTTGATGCGAGTAAGATTTGCATCGATCAACGATCTTCCTATCAAGGAAGCCGACCGCAAATACCATTGGCCGCTTGGCCGGCGCCCGGACGATCATCCGGGGTTGAGTGACCTTGGTTTGTGACCAGTTGCACCCCAGGCCAGCCCAAGTCACTTATGTGCCAACGTGTTGCGCGCCAAAGCACCTGTCGCAACTGACAGTAGACAGCCGTTGGATGGTCAACGATACTTGAGATAGCTAACGTTTCAAATCAGCTTGATGGTTCGACTGCTTTGGTAGTCGAAGCGGTGGAGGCGTGCGGTCTCTTGTAGATCGCAGTGTGGCGGGGGTGCGGATTCACGACCGGATGGGCCAGGAAGTCGGCAATCCGATGGCGTCGTCCTCAGGAAAATGATTCAGTGAATCGGAACTGCCATCCTACCTCTTCGATTGTTTTCATGGAACTTTGTTAATGGCTTCCACGTTAGCTAAGCATGTGCACCGTTGAATTCATCTGCATGAAATAGCCTCCTCGCCGGTGGTTTTTCTGCTCGGAAAAATGCTGGGGATGGGGAAGCATGCGTGATCGCAACGGGACATCCGAACCAACGAGGCCGCCGGTTTCGACGCGCAGTTCGGCCATGAGACCGGGAAAATCGACGTCGGCTGAATCGGTTTGGTCAATCACCACGGAGTCGAAGTATTCAATATCAATTCCCTAGGAGAACGTCGAGTGAAGAACAGTAAGTGGATTTGTCTTGTAGGATTTCTGTTTCTGGTTACGATTGCTGCGATTGCCCAAGATACAGTTCCTCAGATCGAGTTGGCGGGCGGCTATTCTTATGTTAACTTTCATCCTTCCTTTGCCGGAATCACCAGCCAGAACTTTAACGGCGGTGGCGGCGCGTTCGTCTACAACGTCACCTCTATGCTCGGTATCAAAGCTGACTTCGAGGGTTACGCGGTTGGCACTGGCTGGACCAAGTACCTGAAAGACAACTACGGCTACGCTGGTTCAGCCAGCGGTAATGCTTTCACGTACATGTTTGGCCCGCAGATCAAGAAGCACTCGGGCAAGTGGCAGCCCTTCGGAGAAGGTCTGTTCGGTGCCTTCCACTCCAACGGATACGCTACGTTGATCCACTGCATCGAGAACGATGGCTGCACCACCAACAACGGTAACGGAAACAATAACGGCTTTGCCATGGAGTTCGGCGGCGGCGTCGACTATGCCCTTTCCGAGCACGTCCAGATTCGTCCTGTCGAAGTGGATTATCTGTATACCCACTTCGGAGCCAACCACATCTCCGGTTACTCGGCTGGCCAGAACAGCTTCAAGTATTTTGGCGGCATTAACTTCACATTAGGCGGGAAATAGACCTTTCTTAACACTCACAACCCAAAGGTGGGTTGGTCGCAACGACCAACTCACCGCGACCCTCCGAAGACGGAGGCTGGCCATAGAGTCTAGCGGGGAGAAATCGAATGGATGTGGGAGCGGGCATTCGAAATCTGGCACTGGGGGCCCTTGCGGTTTCCAGTTTGTTCGCGGCCGGCAGGGCCGCCGACGCGCAACAAGTCACGGGCACCTTGGGCCAGGCTGACGCCACAACTACCATCAACGGAAAACAGATTCCCCCTCCGCCCCCGAAATTCGGCGGCGTAATCAAGCAAGATGCGACCCAGTCCACTCCCTGGTGGCCGCCGCGCATCGTGCCTCCCAAGGGTGCTCCCAATGTGCTCCTGATCATGACCGATGATCAGGGCTACGGCGTGCCCAGCACTTTTGGTGGCGTCATTCCCACGCCGAACCTGGACCGCATCGCCAAATCCGGTCTGCGCTACATCCAGTTTCACTCCACGGCCCTCTGCTCGCCGACCCGCGCGGCTCTGATTACCGGACGCAATCACCATTCCGTCGGCTTCGGCGTCATCGGCGAATTGTCCACCGGCTACCCCGGCTATGACTCGGTCATCGGTCCGGAGAGCGCCACGGTTGGCGAGATCCTGAAGGAGAACGGCTACGCGACTTCGTGGTTTGGCAAAGACCACAACACACCGGCGTTTACCTACAGCACCACTGCCGGGCCCTTCGACCAATGGCCTGTCGGCATGGGCTTCCAGTATTTCTACGGCTTCCTTGGCGGCGAGACCGACCAGTGGAAGCCGTATCTGTTCCGCAACACCGAGATGGTCACTCCGTGGGTTGGTCACCCCGGCTATAACCTCATCACCGACATGGCAGACGATGCCATTAAGTATTTGAGGAACCTGAACGCTTCAGCGCCCGACAAGCCGTTCTTCCTGTATTACGTGCCCGGCGGCTCACATTCACCCCACCAGCCGACCCAGGAATGGATCGACAAGTTCAAGGGCAAGTTCGACATGGGCTGGGAAAAACTGCGCGAGCAGATTTTCGAAAACCAGAAGAAGCTGGGCGTGATTCCGGCGAATACGCAACTCACTCCGTGGCCGGACGGACAGGCGGAGTACGCGGGAGCCAAGCTGCCAAAGTGGGACTCGCTTAGCGAGACGGACAAGAAGATGTATGCCCGCCAAGCCGAGGTCTTTGCCGCTTATACCGCCTACACCGACTACGAGATCGGCCGCGTGATTGACGAAGTTGCGAAGATGGGCAAGCTCGACAACACGCTGATTATCTACATCGACGGCGACAACGGCACCAGCGCGGAGGGCAGCCTATACGGCACCTTCAATACCTTGACCGCTTACAACGGCCTTCTGAACGAGCCGGAGGTCAAGCCCGTCAAGGTCATGAATCTATTGCATTACAACGACTGGGGCTCGGACAAGACCTATCCGCATATGGCTGTGCAGTGGGCATGGGCATTTGATACGCCCTTCAAGTGGACCAAGCAGGTGGCCTCCCACTTCGGCGGTACGCGCCAAGGCTTGGCGATTTCATGGCCTGGCCATATCAAAGATCCGGGTGGAATTCGCACCCAGTTCCATCATGTTATCGACATTGTTCCGACCATCCTCGAAGCCGCCGGTATTCAGGCTCCCGACGAAGTCAACGGGATCAAGCAGAAGCCGATCGAAGGCGTGAGCATGCTCTACACCTTCGACTCGGCCAACGCCAATGCGCCGTCAAAGCGCGACACGCAGTACTTCGAGATGGCCAGCAACCGCGCCATCTATCACGACGGCTGGATTGCAGCCACCACACCGCCCGCCCCGGTCTGGGAGCTGGGTACGGGTGTGATGCCTCCACCAGACCAATACAAGTGGGAGCTTTATCACATCGCCGACGATTATTCGGAGTTCAACGATCTGGCAACGAAGATGCCTGACAAGCTGAAGGAAATGCAGGCTCTTTTCCTGCAAGAGGCAGGGAAATACCAGGTCTTCCCCTTGGACAACCGAGCCTTCGTGCGCCTCCTGACACCCCGTCCCAGCGCAATCGCCGGAAAGACCGATTTCACCTACACCGGGGTGAATCCCGGAATCCCTGTGGGCAATGCTCCCAGCATTTTGAACAAGGATTACACCATCACTGCCGAAGTGACGATCCCCAGTGGCGGCGCGGAGGGCGTGATCGCCACCCTAGGCGGCCGCTTTGGCGGCTACGCGCTCATGCTGAGTCCGGGCGCCAGTTGGTTATTCAGCAGCAGACTGTTCAAGCACATCGAACTGGGTTTGTTGATTTTCGGATTGCTTCTCATCCTCGTTGGTACAGCGGGTAAGTGGAGAAAACGTTTCGGCTATGCATTCGTGTTGGTCGCGATTGTGGGACTGATTCTGTCTTTCGCCGTTGAAATATTCCACATCGGTCGCGGCAGGCCAGTGTTCGTTTATAACTTATTGGACCTGGAACGTTTCCGGTGGGAAGGGCTTTCTTCGCTCGACGAGGGCAAGCACACCATCGTCTTCGACTTCAAATACAACGGCCCCGGTCCGGGCAAGGGTGGCACTGGGGTGCTGAGTGTGGATGGTAAAGAGGTCGCCCGCAAGACGATCGAGCACACTATCCCGCTGCTGATGTCGATCGACGAGACCTTTGACATCGGGCTCGATACCCGTACGCCGGTGGACTTCAACTATGAGGTTCCGTTTGCGTTCACCGGGACCATCGACAAACTGAATTACAAGCTGGGGCCGTCCCAGCTGTCCGCCGAAGACCAGAAAAAAGTGGACGACGCGATGGCTAGAGTCAATAACTAGGCGCCGAGATGCGCCGAACCGCTGGGAATGAACTCAAAGACGCTGCCGGCCCGGTTCCGGCAGCGGATTCGCTTAATCAGGAAGGTGGTCGAGGGATGCACAGCATGTTGCGCAAGTTAGAGATAGTTTCGTTCCTGTTCCTGATGGTCCTGTTGGTTGCGGCACTCAGCCCGGCACAGGACGCGGGCGCATGGCCGCGCCAAATCACCAAGCCAGGCGGGACCATCATTCTCTACCAGCCGCAAGTTGACGCCTGGGAGAATTACCAGCAAGTGGACGCGCGCATGGCGTTCAGCCTGACTCCCACCGGCGGCAAAAGCCATGTCGGCGTGATTACCGTGCAGTTGAAGTCCGCCGTCAACATGGACGATCACACCGTCTTGCTGAGTGATCCCCAGATCACGAGCGTTACCTTTCCCTCGCTCGATCCCGCGACGGCTACCCAGCTGGAGCAAACGGTGAGGACGTACCTCAACCCGGCGGCCACCATGACCATCTCGCTCGACCGTCTGGTAGCGAGCGTGAAAAAGACCAAGGCGCCGCCCGTCGCCGACGTCAACAACACGCCGCCAACCATTTTCGTCAGCATGCGTCCGGCGATCCTGCTCCTGGTGAATGGCGCGCCGTCGCTCGCGCCCATCGCGAATTCCAATCTTCAGTTTGTCGTGAACGCCAACTGGCCATTGTTCGTGGAGCAGGGAAGTTCTACGTACTACTTGTTCGACGGCAAAGGCTGGCTCACTTGCACCAGTCTGGGAGGCACATGGACGCCGACCAGCAAGCTGCCTAAACAGATGTCGAAGGTCCCGGAGAACGAGAATTTCGCCAGCTTGAAGAGCTTTATCCCGCCGCCACCAGGCAGCGCGGCCAGCTCGCCAATGCTCTATTACAGCGCCTCGCCGGCGGAGATTGTTGTCTTTGGCGGCCACCCGCAGTGGACGCCAATTCCTGGCACCCAGCTGTCTTATGCTTCCAATACCGACAGTACCGTCTTCAAATATGCGCCGACCGGCGCCTTCTACTATCTGACATCCGGCCGGTGGTTCACCACTACTACACCCGTTCTCGGCGGGTGGACATTTGCCACCTATACCTTGCCGCCCGATTTTGCCCAGATCCCGCCCAGCAGTCCCGCAGGAAAGGTATTGGCCTCGGTGCCGGGAACGCCCGAAGCTGAGGATGCCGTGCTGATTGCGCAGGTTCCGACCACGGTGACCGTGAACGTGGCCCAAGCACCGTCAGAAGTCAAGGTGTCTTACGTTGGCGCGCCGCAGTTCGCGCCGATTGAAGGTACGACGCTGCAGTATGCCACCAATACGCCCAACAAGGTAATTCAGGTCGGTAATGAGTACTACCTGTGCTACCAAGGCGTGTGGTTTGTTTCCTTCAGTGCTCAGGGACCGTGGCAGACAGCTCAGACCGTACCTCAGGCTATCTACACCATTCCGCCCAGTTCTCCTGTGTACAACGTTACCTATGTGACGCAGGTAGTGGCTACAGACGGCTATGTCACGGCTAGTTATACCGCGGGGTATATGGGAATGTTCGTCGCCGGCGCAGCAGTGGGAGCCATCGTGACCTGCGGCACTGGCTACTACTATCCACCTTATGTTTATGGCGGGTTTTATTATCCGTACGCAGCTACCTATGGCTACCACACCTATAACCCTTACACCGGCGCCTATGGCTATGGCGGAGCAGCCTATGAACCATATGGCAGCGCTCACTGGGGAACTTCCTACAATCCCAACACCGGAACCTATGCCCGTGGAGCGACAGCATCCACTGCTTACGGCACTCAATCCGTTGGTCAGGCTTATAACCCCTATACCGGCGCCTATGGTGCGACGCATCAGGGCTCGAACGCTTACGGTTCGTGGGGACAATCGGTAGTCAGCAAGAATGGCAATACGGCTTACACCCAACACGCCACCAACGCCTACGGCTCCGCAGGAACGGTACAGACGTCGAATGGCGGCAAGGGTGCGGCTACCAGCACTGCATACGGCAACACCGCGGCGGGAAAAACCTCCAACGGCGACATGTATGCCGGCCACGACGGCAACGTTTATAAGAACACCGGTTCAGGCTGGCAGAAGTACGACAACGGCAGCTGGAACGACGTTCAGAAGCCAACCGCAACTTCGGCACAGAGCTATAACCAGCAACATCCGACCAGCAGCAATCCAAACTACGCCTCGGCCCAGCAGAAAGCCCAGAGCAACCCCAACTATTCTGCCGATCAGCAGAAGGCCCAGAGTTACAACCAGCAACATCCGTCGGGATCCAGCAGCTATAAGCCGAGTAGCGGATCCTCTGACTTGGACCAGGAAGCGCAAGACCGCTCCCGTGGTGCTCAGCAAAGCCAGCGCTTCTCGCAGTACCAGCACTCTGGCGGAGGCGGGGACCGCTGGGGAGGCGCAAGCCGGGGTGGTGGTGGGTTTGGTGGCAGGCGATAGCTGTACTCCTGTGTTGGTGCGTGGACGCTGGAAGCTGAGTTAAGAAGGTAGCCGGATCGGCGGATGACGACGAAAACGGTAATGACGGTGTCGGCGGTGATTGAGACGGTTACCGGCCTTGTCTTGATTTTCAACCCTGGCCTCGCCGCTCGCCTGCTTTTGGGCGCCGATCTGTCCGCTAGCGGCGTTGCCGTCGGTCGTTTGTGCGGCATTGGACTGCTTTCGCTGGGACTTGCGTGCTGGCCAAGTGGAGCGAGCGCCCCATCACATTCCGTTTGGTCGCTGGTCACATACAATCTGCTGGCGGCCCTGTATCTTGGTTATCTCAGAGTCGGCGGAGGCTTTGTCGGCTACCTGCTATGGCCGGCAAGTCTCCTCCATGCCGCGCTGGCGCTGTTACTGGCACGTCCAGCATGGCAGAAATTCCGGTAGAATGGTTAGATACCGCCGGACAGTCCATTCTAAGGTACCTGTCACAAGCGACAGTTCCCAAAGGGCTCCTTGTTGTAGTGAACTTGTAAGGCATGGCAGCGAGTCCGGCGGTTCGGGCCCTGCGTCCGACCCCGGGTTTAGCGCCTAATGTGCCTCGAATTGTTGCGGAATCGGTCCTATTTTGCCCGTTGATTGTCGAGGTCAAGCTTTGCACATCTCCCTCGGTGGAGGCTAACCGGTTTATCGCGAATCGAGCGACCTTTCAGGAGAAGCACATTATGTACATTATGAAGACAGCCAGAATTTCAAAAATCACAGTGGCGGCAAGCGTGGCACTGGCAGCCCTGCTGTTTTCTGGGATCGCGATTGCTCAGAGCGCACAGGTTCAGGGAGTGATCGACTCACGCAGCGGCGCTACCATGACGGTCAAGGCAGACTCAGGCAATGTCATCGTGCTGCTTACCGATAGCACGGACGTGCAGGAAGTTGAAGGCGGACTCCACATGCGCAAGAAGCAGATGGGGTTGACTGCTTTGGTTCCTGGCCTGTCGGTTCAGGTGAAAGGCTCCAATAACGCTCAGAATCAGTTAGTGGCCGACAGCGTCAGGTTCAAAGGGTCTGATCTGAAGACCGCGCAAGACATTCAGGCGGGCGTAACTCCGGCCGAGCAGCAGCTCGCGGCCCAGCAGCAGCAGTTACAGCAGACCGAACAGCAGATGCAGCAGCAGCAGGCGGCAATGCAGCAGCAACAGGCGCAGCTCAACGCCGAGCAGCAGAAGATTGCCGCCAACAAAGCGGCCATCGCATCGGCGAACAAGCGCTTTGGCGAGCTAGGTGAGTACAATATTCTGGGCGAAGTGACCGTCCTCTTCGCGAATGGCAAGGTCGCGATCGAGCCTCAGTACAAACCCCAGTTGCTGCAACTGGCCCAGAAGGCCAAGACGGTTGATGCTTATGTAATTCAGGTGAAGGGCTACGCTTCGGCGGTTGGATCGGCAGCCTTGAACCAGAAACTCAGCACCGAGCGTGCCGACAACGTCACCGGCTTCCTGGAGCAGCAGGGTGGTATTCCGCTGACCAACATTCTTGCTCCGGGAGCGATGGGAACCAGTCGCCAGATTGCGCCTGATACAACCGCGGAAGGGCAGGCGGACAATCGACGGGTGGTGGTCAGGATTCTTCAGAACAAGGGCATTGCGGGAAATTAGTAACCTCTGCGAGGCAATAAGGGCGAGCAGATTTTAATCCTCGCCCAATTTGCCGCAGGCAAACAAATATCAATCGGCTCTCGCAATGACTGGCGGGATGCAAGGAGAGTGAATGAGTTTTTGCAGGACGTTTCTTGTTGCATGCACAGTACTGTTGGTATTGATGTTCTGCCTGCCCGCCGCTGCGCAGGGCCCTTCGGGTTCAACCGATTTGACCGTTCAGGACCAGACACCCAACGCTCCCACGCCACCGAAGGCTGCGCCCGCATCCGACGATGACGGTTGGCACTTCAATGTTACCCCGTACCTTTGGTTTCCTGGGGTTAGTGGGACCGTGGGCGCACTGGGCCATGACATCGGCGTGCATGCCAGCCCAGGCGATTTGCTTTCAAATTTCCATATCGGCCTCATGGGCAATCTCGAAGCTCGCAAAGGTCGCGTGGTGATACCGATTGATGTCATGTGGATCCACCTGCAAGACAACAAAGGGTTGCCCTTCGATACGGGCGTGAACTCGGTCAAGTTAGGGTTAACGGAGACGCTGGTGACTCCCAAGATCGGTTACCGCATCGTGGATGGCGAGAAGGTGAAAATTGATGCGCTGGTCGGTTTTCGTTACTGGTATCTGGGAGAGAGCGCAGCCTTCCAGCCTCAACTGTTCGATGGGTTTTCGAAATCGCAGAGCTGGGTGGATGGCGTGGCCGGCGGGAAGTTTGAATTCGCCCTGTCGCCGAAGGCTTCTATAACGGTGGCGGGCGACGCGGGCGGAGGCGGTTCGCAGCTCGACTATCAGGCGGTCGGTGTGCTTGGTTACAGGGTCTCAAGAGTGGTCGTCCTGGACTTGGGCTACCGGTACTTGTATGTGAATTATCGCAACAATCCGCCTACCAGCTTCCTGTTCGATGCGCACACGAGCGGGGCGTTGTTAGGTGTGACGTTCAATCTGAAGTAGTCGATCGCACTGCGCCGAGGCCCGGAATCAACGGTGCCAGGCGCGGGCGACGGGCATTAAGACGCGCCCCATGCTGGGGCGCCGTCCAGAAATTTACTAGCGGAGGATGAAATCGTGAAGACAGCAGGTTTGCTATTTCTTACATTGGCGTTGGCATTCGGTGCTTACGCGCAAGACACACCCAAGGTCGAAATACCAGTTGGTTTTTCGATGGTCAACGTACACCCTAACCTCGACCCCATCACCAGTTTCAATGTCTTCGGTGGTGGCGGCCAGATTGACTTCAACTTCGGAAACTATTTCGGAATTAAGGCCGACTTCATGGGTTACACCCAGAGCGGCGGCCTTAACAAACAGCTGAAAGAGCATGGATTCGTGGGCTCGGCGAACGGCAACGTCTTCACTTATATGTTCGGACCTCAGATCAAGAAACACACTGGCGTGTTTCAGCCGTTCGGCGAGGCCCTGTTTGGCGCAGCGCACACTAACGCTTACGCCACCATCCTTACTGATGAGGGCAAGATCCTCAACGGCAGCGGCGACAACAACGGATTTGCCATGGCGCTGGGCGGCGGTATCGATCTTCAGGTCGCCAAACATTTCGCCATCCGGCCGGTTGAGGTGGACTACCTCCTGACCCGCTTCACTGCCAATCACGTTTCCGGCTACACGGCCAACCAGAACAACTTCCGCTATTTTGGCGGATTGGAATTCCTGTTGGGCGGCGCGCCGCCAGTACCGGTAAGCGCCAGCTGCTCAGCGTCACCTGCTGCCGTCTGGTCGGGTGACCCGGTGAGTGTCACTATCACCGGCGCTAATTTCAACCCGAAACACACCGTAACCTACGCTTGGACCGGCAACAGCGGCAAACTGTCGGGCGCAAGCTCGGGGACCGCGACGATCGACACCACAGGCCTGGCGCCGGGAACCTACTCGGCCAGCGGGACTGTCACCGATCCCAAGGAAAAGAAGAACAACACGGCGACTTGCGCCGCCAGCTTCACCATTAAGCAGCCGGCGCCTCCAGTTGTAAGCTGCTCGGCAAGCACGACCACCACCGCCATTGGCGAGTCGGCTACCATCACCATGACGGCGAGCGATCCACAAGGATGGCCGTTGACCTATAGCTGGACCAACAGTGGCGGCACCATGAGCGGCAACGGCACCTCCGTCACCGTGACCGCGACCAACGCCGACGCAGGCAACAGCATAACCGCTACCGGTACGGCGACCGACGCACGTGCCAACCTGAGCGCGAGCTGCTCGGCCAGCGTCAACGTGCCGGCGGTCCAGAAGTGCACCATGATCGAAGATTGGGGCGAGTGCACCTTCGAGAAGAACCCCAAGAAGCCGTGGCGCGTGGACAACGACTGCAAGGACACGCTGGACAAACTCTCTCTGCGGTTGCAGCAGATGCCCAATGGCAAGTTGGACATCGTGGGCTATACCAACCAGGAAGAGTCGGTTAACGTGCAGCAGTTGGGTTCGCAGCGTTCGGTTAACGTCAAGTACTACTTGACCACGGACGGTCCGAACAAGGTTGACGCGAGCCGCGTCCAGCCTCGCCAGGGCGATGCCAAGGGTCAGGCCACTCACTTCTACTTTGTCCCCGAAGGCAACATGTGCGGTGGACAAGTGGAAGAGGGTGTGGTGGTTGACGAAAGCGCAGTGCAGCCGCAGTCGCGTAACGCAGCTGCACCTGCCAAGAAGAGCCACCACAAGGCCAAGGCGGCAGATGCTGCTCCGGCCGCAGCTCCAGCGGCAGCCCCAGCCCAGCAGTAGCTGAGGTGCCGTAGCTTAACTCAAGCCGGTGAGAGGCGTGCCTCTTGCCGGCTTTTTTCTGAGCTGCACCGGCGCGTCCCTCTCGCGAGGGAAATTGCGGGAAAGATGGGGCGTTCGTTTTGACCCATGCGCGCCTTGGGATGCGAGGTATGATCTGCAAGGAAATGTTCCTTTACTCCAATTCAACAAAGCAAGGCAGGCGGTCAGTCTCTATGCGTAGTCGAGCTGGGTTTATTGCACTGTTGTTTCTCGTCGTCGGGTTGCTGTTCAACTTCCTTTCTTTTGCGTCCGACTGGCAATTGATCGGACCGGAGGGCGGCAACGTCCGCAGCCTGGCCTACGATCCTGGCGATCCCAACCGCATTCTGCTGGGCACCAGCTCGGGGCAACTCTTCATTTCCCAGGACGGCGGCAAGTCGTGGGCGATTTTTACCCATATCGGCCTTGGCGACGACTACGTTCTTGACCACATCGTCTTCGACCCCACCAACCCGGCGACGGTCTATGTTGCGGCTTGGGGACTTTTCAATGACAACGAAGGCGGCGTTTTCCGTTCCGATGACGGCGGCCGTACATGGCGAGAGCTGATGGGGGCGCACGGCAAATCGATTCGCGCCCTGGCGATGGCGCCCAGCGACCACAACACCCTGGTGATCGGCGCGCTGGATGGAGTGTTCCGCTCCAGCGACGGCGGCGCAACCTGGGTGCGGATTACGCCCGAGAACCATATGGCCATTGAGAATCATTCTTCCCTGAAGAATTTTGTTTCTGTCGCGATCGACCCGCAGAATCCTGATGTCATTTATGCCGGAACGCGACACCTGCCGTGGAAGACCACGGACGGCGGCGCAAACTGGCACAACCTGAAGGAGGGAATTCTCGATGATTCTGACGTGTTCAGTATCATCGTGGATCCCAAGGTGCCGTCGAGGGTTTACGCGAGCGCATGCTCAGGCATCTACAAGAGCGATAACGGCGCTGAAGTCTTTCATCGCGTGCAGGGGCTGCCACATTCTGCCATCCGCACCCGAGTGCTGCGCCAGGACCCGCAACGGACCTCGATTGTCTACGCCGGCACCACCGGCGGACTTTGGAAGACCGCTGACGGAGGCACCAAGTGGACGCTGGTCACCTCCCCTGACGTCATTGTGAATGATGTGATGATCGATCCTCGCAATCCGGATCGTGTGCTGGTTGCGACCGATCTCCGCGGAGTGCTGGTCAGCAATGACGGTTTCGCGCACTATGCAAGCTCGAACCAGGGATTCTCCCATCGCGTGGTGCGGGCGGTGGTTGTGGACCACAAAGATCCGAACCGGCTCTACGCGGGACTTGCTAATGACAAGGAGCAGGGCGGCTTGTTCCTCTCCGACGATGCCGGAAAGGACTGGCGGCAATCCAGTCGCGGGTTGGCGGGGCGCGACGTTCTGAGTCTCCAGCAGGCGGAAAGCGGGACGCTATTCGCCGGCACGAATCACGGTATCTTTCAACTGGCATCAGTGAGTGCGTCATGGCTGCCGATGAAGATGATTTGGGGTATCGTGCCGGAATGGCAAGCGAATTCCGCGGAGCCTTCTGCCGCGCCGTCCGAACCGGGTTCAACAAAGAGTGCCGCGGCGACCAAGCGCAAGAGTACCGTTGCGAAGGCCAAGCCTCCGGCTGACCCGGTGATTCCCGTAGCCACGGCCCCGCGGGTGCGGTCGCTCCAGTTGGGTGAGAAAACCTGGTTTGCGGCCACTGACGACGGGCTCTTCATCAGCGTGGATCAGGGACAAAAATGGTACGGCCAGACGGTTGAAGGCGATCGCGAGTTTAGTATCGTCAACTACTACGAGAACGGAACAGTCACGCTGGCCGGCCCTAAGGGCGCCTACATCTCCCAGGATGGCGGCAAAACGTGGAAGACCGTGGCGCTTCCCAAGTACGTAAGCGGAGTCCACGACCTGACGCTAACGCCCGGTCCAGCTCTTTGGCTGGCGACCCGCCAGGGCGCACTGCGCTCAGGCGACGGCGGACAGAGCTGGCAATACATGTTGGGCGGCCTTCCCAAGAACGACGTTCTCTCGGTGGAGTATGACACGAGCGGGCAACGGCTGCTGGCCACCGCGCTGGACTCCCGTGCCGTGTTCGAGAGCCGGGACGGAGGAACGACCTGGCAGAGCACACCGGATGCCGGCGTCTCGATTCGTACCGCGTTGAACTACAAGGGGCACCTCTTGGCCACATCTTTCTTTAACGGTCTGCTGCTTGAATAGCGAATGACGCGGATTCAATAGGTGCGAGAACCGCCATCCAGGTCTTTCTGTCTGGGTTTCTTCGGGTGATGCCGCCATTTGACTCACCGCGCTGAGACATCTGGCCTGCACCAGCGGCTGGATGGGAAGAGCGGCTTCAATAACGTGAATTGCGCGACCGAATGCCGTTTCCTGTATCTAATCAGATCGACCCGGCAGACCGCGGAGATCGGGGATCGTCTTTTTGCCAGCAACAGTAACCGAGTATGGCCAAACCAATTTTGCTCAGCGTGGATGATGACCCCGATGTCTTGCGGGCCATTGAGCGCGATCTTCGTTCGCAGTACGGCGCCGTGTATCGGGTCATAGGCAGCGATTCCCCGACCGGCGCACTGGAACTGTTAAAGCAGCTGAAAATCCGAAACGACGATGTGGCCTTGCTTATCGCCGACCAGCGCATGCCGCGCATGGATGGGGTCGAATTTCTGCAAGAGGCCACGAATATCTTCCCCGGCGCGAAGCGCGCCTTACTTACCGCGTATGCTGATACCAACGCTGCTATCAGTGCTATCAATCACGCGAGTGTTAACTATTTTTTCCTGAAACCGTGGGACCCTCCCGCGGAGCATTTGTATCCCCAGTTAGATGACTTGCTGGATGACTGGCAGGCTTCCTACCGTCCGACATTTCAGGGAATTCGCGTGCTCGGTACTCGCTGGTCGCCTCGTTCCTACGAGATGCGTGACTTCCTGGCCCGGAACCACGTGCCCTATCAGTGGATGGACGTGGAGCTTTCCGCCAATGATCCAGAAATTAAGCGCCTTCTGGAAGCTCTGGGTCCCGAGGCGAACAGTCTGCCGGTGGTGCTTTTCCCCGACGGCTCAAAGCTACTGGAGAGTGTCCCTGCCGATGTCGCGCAAAAAGTTGGACTGCGGACCCGGGCCCAAACCAGCTTTTACGATCTGGCCATTGTAGGTGGAGGGCCTGCCGGTTTGGCGGCTGCCGTTTATGGGGCCTCCGAAGGTCTGCATACGGTGATGATTGAGCGGGAAGCGCCCGGCGGCCAGGCCGGCATGAGTTCCCGCATCGAGAACTATCTTGGATTCCCGACCGGGCTGAGTGGCGCCGACCTGGCACGCCGGGCCGTGGTGCAAGCCCAGCGCTTTGGAGTGGAAATCCTGGCTCCGCAGGAGGCTGTCGAAGTCCGAACCGAAGGCCCTTACCGAATTATCAAACTGGCGGATGGCAGCGAGCTCTCGTGCCACGCGCTGATGATCGCTACGGGCGTGCAGTGGCGTCGTCTGGAAGCTCCGGGGATCGACCGGTTGCAGGGTGCGGGTATTTACTATGGCGGCGGCGCCACAGAAGCTCTCTCCTGCAAGGGTGAGATCGTCTATGTCGTGGGTGGCGCGAACTCGGCGGGCCAAGCGGCCATGAACTTCGCCCGATTCGCGGAGCGTGTCGTGATTCTGGTGCGCGGCGAGTCCCTCGCCAGCACTATGTCGCGATACCTGATCGACCAGGTGCAAGAGACCCCTAACATCCAGCTCTGGACACATGCCAGCGTAACCGAGGCACACGGCGAGACTCACCTGGAAGAGATTTCGGTGCTCTGTTCCGATACCGGCAAACTTGAACGAGTAACGGCGAATGCGATGTTTATCTTTATTGGAGCATTGCCGCGGACGGATTGGCTTTCGCACTTGCTCGAACGGGACGAGCGTGGGTTCCTCTTGACCGGGCCTGATCTGATTCGCGATGGGCGGCGCCCGAAAGGCTGGACGCCCGACCGCGACCCGTTTTTGCTCGAAACCAATGTCCCCGGTATTTTCGCGGTTGGCGATGTGCGCCACGGTTCCGTGAAGCGCGTGGCTTCGGGAGTGGGCGAGGGATCAGTAGCAGTACAGTTCATCCATCAGTATTTGAGCAAGGTATAAATGGTCGAAAAATCGGAATTACTTCGCGTGCCGGCGTTCGCCGATCTCCCTGAGGACCAGATTGCCTGGTTCCTGAGCAATTCGCAAGAGATGAATCTCAAGGCGGGCGACGTCTATTCACGTCAAGGCGACCCGGCCAACGCGATGTTTGTGATCATTCAGGGACAACTGCAAGCGCGGGGCGAGCTCGGGGGCGAAACCTTCGTATTTAACCTTGGGCCAGGCGATGTTACTGGAGTACTGCCCTTTTCCCGGATGAAGCAGTTTACGGTAAACGGGCGAGCCGAGACAGACAGTCGCGCCCTGCGATTTCCTGCCTCACTATTTCCAGAGCTGGTTCAGAAAATGCCGGAGCTCACTAAACGCCTGGTGGGCCTCATGTCCGACCGTATCCGTGAAGCCACTCGGCTCGAACAACAACGAGACCGGCTGGTTTCCCTGGGCAAACTTTCGGCGGGACTTGCACACGAACTCAACAATCCAGCTTCGGCTGCGAAACGTGCGACCAGCCAACTGCGGGTAATTCTGAAGAAAGTCAGGGACGCCAGTCTTGAGCTGGGAAGACGCGATCTTACTTCTGCCCAGAAAGCGGAAATCGAAAGACTGGAAGCTTCGTTTACGCAGCCGGATCTGGTCCCGCCGGATGCGCTGACCATGAGCGATCTGGAAGACCAGATCGATTCTCTATTGCGCAGTCATGGCCAGAACGACTTGTGGCAATTGGCGGCGGAGCTGGCGCGGCGAAATATCAAGCCGGATGTCCTGGAATCGCTGTTTGCGAACTTCGATGAGAGCACTGCTCGAGCGGCTCTGGTCAGGATCGCGGCTTCAGCCGAGATTGCCAGCCTATTGCACGAAATTGAGAGCAGCACGTCGCGAATATCCGATCTGGTCTGCGCCATCAAGGAATACACCTACATGGACCAGTCGCCGGTGCAGAACGTGGATATTGTACGGAGCTTGGAAACCACTCTTACCATTCTGAATCATAAGTTGAAACAAGGAGTGACGGTGCACCGCGACTACCAAGGCGCTCCTCTGCTTGTGAACTCGTTTGGAAGCGAGCTGAATCAGGTGTGGACCAACATTATAGACAACGCGATTGCCGCCATGGGCGGAAAGGGCGCGCTTCGAGTGCGAACTTATCGCGAGAATGATTGTGCTGTTGTCGAAATTGGAGATAATGGCCCCGGAATTCCGCCTGAGGTGGAAGCGCACATCTTTGAACCTTTCTTTACTACCAAAGGGGTTGGTGAAGGAACGGGGTTAGGCCTGGACACGGTGCAGCGAATTGTCAGGAAGCACAAGGGGAGTGTTCAGGTGCTCTCTGCGCCCGGCGACACGCGTTTTCAAGTATGGCTGCCGTTGGTTGGACCTTCGGTTGGATAAAAGGTTCCGATTACCGCAACTACGCGCACATAAATCCTGTGCTTTTAATCCCTTGCGCCGTAATGTGAAATTAAGTTGACTCGCCTATGGGACCAGCGCAATAGTTACCCCGCACAAGAGTGGGAGAATCAAAATGGCAGGCCAACAGCGAGACGCGACTTCGAATTTCGATATCAACTTGCGAGCGCGGAGGGTCATACTCTGCTTAGTGCCATTCCTCGCAGCAGGTATTCTGGCGGTACAGGCTCAGACTCTTACAGTGCTGCATGAATTCACTGGCGGCTCCGACGGGTCGAATCCGTATTCCAGCCTGGTTATGGACCGCAGTGGAAGTCTCTATGGAGCCGCGCCGTTTGGCGGCAGCCAGATGTGTGAGACGCAAAACGGGATCGGCTGCGGTACCGTGTTCAAGTTAGCGCACAAAACGGGTGGGTGGGTATTCTCCCCGCTGTACGGATTTACCGGATACTCAGACGGCAACAATCCGGTTGGAAGTCTCGCCATTGCTCCCGACGGCACGATCTACGGAACTACCGATGGTGGTGGTCTCCTGAACTGCCGGGACACCTTTGGTGATGGCTGCGGCACCGTCTTCCACTTACAACCGCCTCCAACCTTCTGCCGATCGTTCTTGTGCCCTTGGGACCAAACTGTTCTTTATCAATTCACCGGCGGCAGCAATGGCAACGACCCATTGGCCGGAGTTGTGTTGGATGGGGCCGGCAATCTGTATGGCACTTTGTATCAGGGTGGCGCGTCGCAGTTGGGCGCGGCGTATGAGGTGTCTCGCTCCGGCTCCGGCTGGACTGAATCGACGATTCATTCCTTTGCCGGCGGAGCGGATGGCGCGGATCCTATAGCCGGCCTCATCTTTGACGGGAGCGGCAACCTCTACGGCACGACAGAGTTCGGAGGCAGCGCAGGCACGTGCACGGCCGGAGGATGCGGCACAGTTTTCCAACTTGCGCCTTCAGGCTCCGGATGGACCCTCAACATCATCTACAATTTTCCGGGCAGTTACAACTTACCCTTGGGAGGATTGATCTTCGATCCGCAAGGCAATCTCTATGGCACCTTCGCCGACGGTGTTAACGGAGTTTTCGAGCTGACGCCTACGAACGGCAATTGGACTTTTACGTCTCTCTATACCCAGGACTACAGTGGCCTGGAGGCGTTCCGAAGTACGTTGGCCAGAGACTCCGCAGGGAATCTTTACGGTACGGCAGAGTACGGTGGAGATTTCACCAATTGCCCGCACGGATGCGGCACTGTGTACGAGCTGACGCCCTCCGGCGACGACTGGATCTATACGCAGCTTTACGCGTTCACCGGCCTCGACGATGGATCGCTCCCAGTTGGTGGCGTTGTTCTCGATGGCGATGGCAATATCTACGGCACCACCTATGAGGGCGGAGCCCATCAATGCGGCGCCGTAGGTTGCGGCGTCATCTGGGAGATCACGCCGTAGCCCTGCCAAGCTTTGCACCGTGACGATTGATATAACAGGTCAGCAAATCACCCTTTCCGGCGATACCACGCGGAAGACGGTTCCGCGGTGGCCTCAATCCTCGGAATCAGGCTGGTGCGACCGAGCTCGGCAGTCAACCACGGTTCTGCAACCGCAATCTTCGTTCTAGCTGGATGCAGGGTGCGGCGACGAGCTGCCAAGCCACCTGCGTTCGATGAGCCAGTCGACCGAGTACAAGCCCGAGCCGAAGATCAACACGATCAATGAGGCCATAAGGAACGTGTAGGGGCTTGCGCCGTAAAACTTGCCCGGGTCGGAAAAGACCGATGCCAGCGCCTCGCGGTCTGCCGTCAGATACGCCACCATCATGTCGATCGCCAGAGGCAGCGCGATTAACCGGCCACAGAGTCCCAAGGCCAGCAGGATTCCGCCTACGACCTCCAGAGTCGAGACGAACAAGGCGTTAGCAGCTGGCGCAGGTATGCCCAGACTGGTGAAGAATTGGGTGACGTGCGACAAATTGTGAAGCTTGCCCCAACCCGCCTGGGCAAATTGCCATCCCCAATAAAGACGTACCAGCAAGAGGAAGATCGGCTGTAATGAGTTGGCGCTGCGCACGAAGAGCGAGTAAGCCTTTTGTACCGGACTAGCAACAGTTGTCATTTGTTTCCCTAACTTGTTTTGCAAAACCAGCCCTGCGCGGACCAGTACGCGAACCAGCGTTGTACGTCCGCCGAGGCTTCGTCGGTTGGCCGGCCTCTCCAGTCCACCGCATCCACAGCATTGGAAAGACTTTTGCCGTCCCGCAGAGCACAAAGAATTGTGAACGCCTCTTTATCGATACGTTTGAAGTACACCGAATTGTCGAAGCGATGCACCGCGAGGAAAATGCGCTCCGCGCCGGGTAAACGCCGCCGTCTCGAAGTGTGCGGAGTCCGTTCCGTGACGGCGTTGCTGACGATGTCGGTTTCCGCCTCTTCGCCGCGAACGCGGAGTAGCAGATCGTCCACCGGATAACTCAAGTCGAGCAAGCGGATGTGCGGCTGCAACTCGAACTTGGGGTCGGGGCCGAGAGCCAACAAGTCGCCTTCTGACAGCCTGGGCTTGGCGGTCTCGTCGAAAGCTTCAATCTCGGCCCATTCCAGGCGCACCATGTCGAGCGCAATCTGTTCAACCTTCGCCAGACGCTCGGGATGAGTGCGCAGCCACCATTCGAGCCGCGAGCCCAGGTTACGCAGCGTGAACGACTGCGATGGGCAATCGAACAAGTAAGCGGTAGCCAGCTTTTCGAAACGGCGGTTGCCGACGATGGCGCGCAATCCAGGAAAATCTTCGGACAGTGCAGATTGAATGCGAAACCAATATTGGCGGTTGTAGATCTCCAGGCGCTCAAAGGAAGTGAGCCGGTCGTTGGGCTTGATGATCTTATTGGCAATTGCACGAAGCGATTCCCCGTCGCGCGTATGCTGGCGCATGCCTTCGTCCGCAGTCAGCGGCTGACGAATGGCTTCGAACATCTTGCGCTGAATTTGGTCAAGATGCACTACGCAATCACCTTTCCGGCTACGTAGCGATTCGCCTTCAGGGCCTCATCATGAACTTCTTCGAAGGAAGGAATGCGGTCGTCCCACTCCAGCAGGGTCGCCGTCGGGCCGCTAACTTCAATGGCCCGGGCGTATAAGCTCCACACCGGATCGATTACCGGGTGATCGTGGGTGTCGAGGATGTACTTCTCAAACTTGGAGTGGCCGGCAATGTGGATCTGCGCCACGCGGTCGTGGGGTACGCTGTTTACGTATTCCAACGGGTCGAAATTGTGATTGCGCGACGAAACGTAGATATTGTTAACGTCAAGCAGAATTCCGCAATCGGCGCGTTCTACCACTTCTGTCAGGAATTGCCATTCCGTCATCTCCGACGCGTGAAACTCGGCGTAGCTGCTCACGTTTTCAACCACTACCGGAAGCTCGAGGAAATCGCGCGCGTCGCGAATTTTCTCAGCCGTCTTCGCGGCGGCTTCGAAGGTATAAGGCATGGGCAGCAGATCGTGCGAATAGGTGCCATCCACGCTGCCCCAGCAGAGATGATCGGAGAGCCACGGAGTTCCCGTACGGCGTACCAAAGCCTTCAGCCGCTTCAGATGCTCGCGATTGAGCGGCTCAACCGAACCGAAGTACATCGACACGCCGTGCTGCACCACGCGATACTGCTCCAGAATCTGATCCAGCACGTGTAAGGGCCGGCCGCCATCGCACATGAAATTCTCCGAGATGATTTCGAACCAATCAACGGTAGGCTTTTTCTCCAGGATGTGATTGTAGTGTGGTATCCGTAACCCAATTCCGACGCCGTATTCCGTGAAACCGTTAAACCGATTAGCTGGCATATTCCGTAGCGTAAGTTCTTTCGTCTGGCAAAACTGCTGTGCGAGCCTTTAAGCCCGGAGGGGAAGGGAAGGGCCACAGCGCGATCGCTCCGGCCCTTGTTTGGTCGTCACCTGCCTACTGAGGTGGCTTGGAGCCGTCGGTAGCACAGCCGCCTTTGCCTTTGCACGAGTTCTTGCCCTTGCAGCCATTGTCACCCGACTTGCAGCCGCCTTGGCCTTTGCAGGAATTCTGCCCCTTGCAGGCATGCTTGTCCTGGAAGAAGCTGCTGTTGGTGCTGCTGGCGAGTTGTCCGTGACTGCTGGAAACGGAAGCGGCAGAGCTGGTGTTCTGGGCGACAACGGTATGGCCCGCCATGAAGCCGGCCAGGGCTGCGCCCATCATCAGTGATTTCATCGATTTTGTCATCGTTACTTTTCTCCTTGAGATTGTTTGGTCGTGTTCGAGTGATGAACTTTACTAGCTCGTACTGTTAGAGTGCGAGCCAGCCGTCGTTTAGGATTTCCCCGATCGCGAATTTTCTTCTCTACGCGATGTACACCTGCAACCCGATTGCGGCGGACGGCAGGCGAATTGGGCAGAATTGTACGAGAACTGGCGCTTCAAGCCAACTCACTGAGCGATAAGAGTTCTTGCGCAGGTGTAAAGTTACAGCCGGGGGATAAATTTGTTGGTGTTGCGAGTGTCCTTGTGAAGGATGTCAGTCGATGAAACGGTATGAGGCGAGAAAGCAACCGTCTGCCTGGCGGGTCCAGCGAGCAGGTTTGCGTCATTCGTGGCTGGTTCCACTGGCGGCGATCGAGTGGGCTTTTGATTGGCTCGCATTCCTGTTGAGCCGTTGGGCGTTCCTTGAGGTATTGGACTACCTGGGAAGCTTTTCGATCCTGGTCGCGGTGATCTTCTATTTCAGTGAGTCCGGCGACCGCCTGAAGCAGAAGCACTATCAGGCCTGGCAGGTCATCAACACTGCGCAAGGCAAAGGCGGTAGTGGTGGCCGCATCGAGGCGCTACAGGAGTTGGACGCAGACGGCGTTCCACTGGTCGGAGTCGATGTTTCCGGCTCCTTCTTACAGGGAATTCGCCTGCCCAAAGCACGCCTCTTACGCGCCGATCTTAACTCGGTGGATGCCCGCAATAGCGACTTCCAGGAGGGGGACTTCACCGACGCCAATCTGCATTCGGGGAACTTCCGCAACAGCAACTTTAGTGGTGCCAACCTGCTTGGCGCCGACTTAGGCGGCGCGGACTTTTGCGCGGCCAGGCTGGACGGCGCTGTTCTGGACGGGGCCAACCTGGATGCAGCCGACCTGGGAAACACCAATCTAAGCCATGTTAAGTGGCAAAACATCAAAAGCATAAAGGGTGCAAATATAAACCAGGTACGGAACCCGCCCGAGGGCTTCATCCAATGGGCGATGCAGCACGGCGCCGTAACGACAGACTCGCAGTCGGATTGCCGGTAGCGCGATAGACTCTTGCCTTGGTTAGAGTCTTGCTCCGCGACGCGAGCGGCGCATCAGGTCTGTGAAGCGGGAATAGGGACGAAGCGGGGCCGGGGGATCAATGTTTCCTTGACAGGTGGTACGACATTCTCTACGGTACGAACGTCGTCGATTCTCGCCGATACCTGATGCCAACCCGCGCAAAATTCGCCGTTCCGATCGTGTTGCTCCTGGCTTGGTGTTGTTTCGTATGGGCAGATAAGATCGCGGATATTCACCCACAGGGTTACGTTACCGATCTCGCCCGAGTCATTGATCCCGCGACCAAGGTCCAATTGGAGACGCTGTGTGCCGAGGTCGAACAGAAGACTGGCGCCCAGATCGCGGTGGTGACTGTTAATTCTCTCGACGGCCAGAGCAGGGAAGACTACGCGGCCGATCTCTATAAGCATCTCGGTGTGGGGTCCCGGAAAGAGAATCGAGGCGTTCTCCTTTTGGTGGCGCCGAAGGACCGCCAGTACAAGATAGAGGTAGGTTATGGGTTAGAACCCGTGATCAACGATGCCCGCGCTGGAGACATTGGGCGGGAGATGGTTCCCGATTTCCGCCGCCAGGATTACAGCGCGGCAGTGCTGTTGGGTACAACGCGAATTGCGCAGCTCATAGCCGCCGACAAAGGCGTGCAGTTGACCGGCGTTCCGGCCATGAGGGCGCGCGTGCCAGCGTCGCAGAGTTCGCCCCTGACCCCGTTTCTGGTCATCGTGATTGTCTTCATCGTTCTCGGCATCATTTCCCGCGTGCTGAGGGGCCCGGGTCGCGGTCCGCGAGGTGGAGGCGGAGGGGCTTCCGCTCTTCCATGGTTGCTGATGGGGAGTGCCTTGAGCGGCCGGGGGGGTAGCTGGGGCGGAGGCTTCGGCGGCAGTTCCGGGGGCTTTTCCGGCGGCGGAGGCTTCGGTGGTTTTGGCGGAGGCATGAGCGGCGGCGGCGGCGCTGGCGGCAGTTGGTGAGCAAGACTGAGGGTAAGGTGCAATCGCAATGAAGAAGCCAGATAGCAAGCTGCAAGAACTCGTTAGCCGATTGCAACAGGCATGCGGCGATGACCTGGTGTCTGTCATTCTGTTCGGATCCGCTGCCCGCGAAGACTTCCACGAAGAATTCTCGGATGTGAACCTGTTGGTTGTGTTGCAACACTTGAGGCCGAGTTTATTTGCGCCGCTATCCACGGTCATGCGTTGGTGGAGTCACGAAGAGAAGCTGCGGCCGCCGATGGTCATGACGCTTGAAGAACTGCGCGAGTCGGCAGACGTTTTTGCCATCGAACTGCTCGATATTAAGGGTTCGCACAAAACGCTTTTCGGCCAGGATGTGGTGACAACAATTGACGTCCCCATGAATCTGCACCGGATCGAGGTGGAACATGAACTGCGAACGACGCTTCTGCGGTTGCGGCATCATTTGCTGCTGAGTCCTGACAACGAGGACGAGCTCCGCGCCGTACTGGCGAAGTCCATCACTAGCGTTCTGACGCTGTTTCGCCATGCTCTGATCGCACTGGGAGAGAAGCCGCCACAGGAGAAGCCGCAGTTGCTGGAGCGTGCCGGCGAAGTCTTCGGCTTTGAAGTCGGACCACTGAAGTCGATTCTGGAGTTGAGGAACGACGACCGGCACTCGGACAACCCGCGCGAGTTGTACTATGCGTACATGAGTGCAATTCAGCGGGTTGGCCACGAGCTGGATGCGCGGGTGCCCAAGCGCTCCTTGCGGCACCAGTCTTAGGAAGATTTCCGATATCCGGGCATTGCCAGGGAGAGATTCGCATGAAAACTGGAATTATCGTTCTGATCGTAATCGTGTTGCTGGCATTTTGGATCGGAGGCACGTTCGTCTCGCACCGTAACCAGATGGTGGTTAAGCGCGAGGCCGTGAATGCTGCCTGGTCGCAGGTGGATGTTGTTTTGCAGCGCAGGTCAGACCTCATCCCAAACCTGGTTGAGACGGTAAAAGGCTTTGCCGCCCACGAGGAAAAAGTCTTCGGCGACATTGCCGCTGCCCGGGCCGCGATGATGGGAGCAAAATCTCCGCAGGAGAAGATTGCGGCCAATGGTCAACTGGATTCCGCTCTCAGCCGTCTGTTAGTGGTAGTGGAAAATTATCCGCAACTGCGGTCCAACGAAAATTTCCTGCGCTTACAGGACGAGTTGGCAGGCACCGAAAATCGTATAGCCATCGAACGCCGCCGCTACAACGAGACCGTGCAGGACTACAACACATATATCAGCTTGTTCCCGAACAATATTGTCGCAAGCTTCTCAGGATTCACCCGCAACGACGCATACTTCAAAACGGAAGAAGGAGCACGAGAAGCCCCTAAGGTGAATTTTGGCGGCGCGCCGGCCCAGCAACCAGCACCCGCAGCGACGCACTGAGTGTGGGGGCAGCGTAGATCAGCATCGAAGAATGCGTCCGTGAGGCGTCGCATCGAAATGTTGAGCCTTGGGGAGCCGCGCTGCGCCGCTGAGCGCTACTTGAAACTTGGTTTGGGCGGTGCGCACACTGAGTCAAACCAACGGCTAATGTAGACTCCGGCGTGGGCTTCACCGCAGTAATGCCGTGCTCCGACCGCTCCGGCCGCCGCTGAATTCCACCGATGCACAGTAAGTTCGGAATCCCCGCAACGAATCACGAACCAGTGGACTGGATTACTGGTTACGATTCCACAAACTTCACATCTGAATTCCTGTAGCGTTGTCATGAATTCATTCCGAATGCTCTTTACTGGTTGCCCCTAGTTCGCGCCAGCGGTCCTGCGGCTGTTGACCTTGCAAGTGTCGCTTCGCTACTGCAAGGTGGCGGATTTTCGCTGTTCCAGATTCGCCCCCACGCGATGCTTTCCACCCGATGCAACTACTTTACGCTGCCATGTTCCGACGTCTTTCTTACTTATGATGACCGCGTGTTCGCCAGGTGAAACGACGAGGGAATAGGGTGTCTTCCCAACCAGATCACCGTCCATGAATATGTCAGCTCCCGGCGGGCTCGACCAGAACTCCAACACTGCCTGAGATGCCGACTCTTCGTGTGCCGCTCGTGATGGCTTGGGCTCTGGCGTTCCGGGCGGAGCCGGCGGAAAGTCCAAGGAGAGCGTTTTCTGTTCCAGGTACGCACCGACCTGATGCTCACCCGAGTCCACCTGCATTCTGCGCTGCCAGGAGCCGAAGTCTTGCTTGTGCAGCACAATCGTATGCTCGCCCGGGGAAACGGTGAGGGAATGGGGTGTTTTGCCGATGTATCCGCCATCGAGGGATATGTCGGCTCCCGCGGGCTGCGACCAGATGTCCAAGACGGCCTTGGGAGCTGCCTTCGGCATGGGAGTTTCCTTGGGAATGTCCTTGGAGGGAGTGACCGGTGGAGTTGCACCAGCAGGCGCGGCAGACGTGGGCGGAACTTCGGAAGCTGTTTCGACGGGGGGACTGTCCACGTCGCAATTGACGTAATAAACAGAAAGAGGCACGGCTACAGGTTTCTGTTTCTGCGGAGATGCTGTATCGCCGAGGATGCTCGCAAACACATACTCCAAGACCTTCTCTTTGGAAAAAAATCCCCCCAGGCTATTCTTGGATATGACCCGACCTTGCTGATTGTAGGCGCGCACAAACAGCGATTTCGGCTTGTCGTCTCGCCTCAGGTCAAGCGAGGTGGTGGTAGTAGGGGGTGGCATCCCGACGTAAGAGTAGCTCCAGGTTCCTCCGTAACTGCTAACCATGGACGCATCACCAGGACCCCCCTTTGTGCTTGTATAGGTGTGGGCCGAGGGAGTAAGCCCATCGAACATCGCTTCGGATGAAGAAAAGATTACCAGATAGTTACTCAAAGTCGACGACGGTATCTGAGAGAAGCAAAGGACCTTGTCCGGCTGATGAGACATCTTGTCGATCCACTTGACTGCAAACTTGGGGATGGCAGGAACCGGCTGTCCTCCCTCAGCTATGGCGAAGGAGACGTTCTTGGAGCAGCCTGCTGGAGCGGTGGCTGAGGTCTGCCCACAAGCCAAGACGGCTGTTCCCAGCAGGAAAATGATTATCTTGAGAGTTTTCACGCCTTTGGAGCCCCCACTAATTTCCAGTTTTATATAGCCTAAATCGACTATTTGCAATGTTATTCTCGATGTCGTTTCATGTCATCACTTTTCGCGAAAAACGATTGATTTCCGGCAAGAAGCGCCCTACACTACCAGCATGTCCCGGGTGTTCGTAACAGCCGCCATTGTACTATTGGTGTGTGCGTTGTTGCTCACCTGTTACGAGCTATTGAGCTTCCGGTTTGGGCTTCCCAGCATCGTTTCGACCCTGATGTCCCTATGGCCGGATATTGGGGCGACATTGTCGGACAACAAGGTATGGGTGATTATTGTTGTTTCTGGCCTTGTTGTCGCGTTTCTGCTCATCCGTTTCCCAAAGTTTGGAAAGTACTAACGGGTGTCGATGCCGGAAACTACGTTGTTTTTCTTGGATTTCTTCTAACTGGTGGAGTGAAGTAGCTGGAATCCTCCTTTGGGGTACGTCAACTGCCAGGACCGTCGGGCCGCTTCTAGGCGACGTGACCGGCGAAACAAATGGAACACTTGAGTCCGATGAAATATGTGACGATACAGCACTTCAAGACAGCATTGGTACGGTTGCGTTTTGCTACCCCACAATGCCGCAAAGTTTCGGAGGGTGGGCAAAGCTTGGTGGAATTCGCCTTGATGTTGCCATTCATGGCCTTGCTCTTGATTGGGATCGTGGAGATCGGGCGGGCAGCTTTCATTAGCATGCTGGTATCTCACGGGGCGAGCTCTGGTGTCGAGTATGGTTCCCAAAATACCACCACGGCATCGGATTTTACGGGCATGATGAACGCAGCCACTCAAGACTCCAACTTTGCCGTCATGACGGCAACTGCGATCAATGGCTGCGCATGCGATAGCGGAAATGGAGCTTCCTGTAGCAACCCCCTGCCCCAAGGCGGTTGTGTGGATTTTTCCTGCCCAGTCGGAGAGCAAGTTGTGGAGTGCGTCCAAGTTACGACGCAGGCTAACTTTAGTCCGCTGTTTCACTACCCAGGATTGCCCAGGTCGTTTCAGGCTAACGGGAATGCAATCATGCGGGTTCGGCACTAGCAGGTCTCGCGCTATCTTCGCAGGGGCAAGTGGCGTGTGAATCCTGTCGCTGGCAAAGTTGGATCCACACGGTTTAGGAGAAGTAATGAATACTCGGGCTCTGAGGCAACAAAACGGCGAGACTGGCACTGCTCTTGTAGAGTTCTCCATTACGGTAGTGGTGATGCTCATACTGCTATTCGGGGTCGTAGATGTAGGGCGGGCGGCCTTTGCTTACGACTGGGTATCGAATGCGGCACGCCAGGGCGCGCGCTATGCGATTGTGAGAGGTGCGTTCTGCCAGGCTATCGTGCCAGGCTGTCCGGCCAATCAAGCTGCCGTTCAGAATTACGTAACCACTAACGCGCCGGGAATCAAGACGACCGACGTGACGGTGAACACCCACTGCATAGTAAGCGGAACCTCTTTTGGACTTCTACCCTGCGCCCCCGGCACGACCGTCTACGTGCAAGTGCAATATTCTTTTTCGTTCATTACGCCTTTTCTTTCCCAACTTCATTGGGTAATGAGCAGCTCTTCGGAAATGGTCGACATGCAGTAGAGGCGCGGTCTCCTCGAAGGCGCATCCTGCTTTTCGCCTCGCCGGTTGGACGATGAAGACGGATCAGGATCCGAAACAACTAAGGGAAATGAGAAATGCCTGGGCTATGCCAGGAGGTCGTCGATGATCTTCTGGCCTAACTGCTCCGACGTGAACCGCTCCGTCCCGATCTCAGCGAGCAAGGCTTCGTCCGCAGACAGAACCAACTTTATGACTTGTGGAGTGTCAGCGGTCATACCGGAACCGATACTCAATCGCAGGGAGGCGGAGTTGTTCTGGTAGTCGAGACTGGCAATTCTCTCTTCGGTACTTGTAGGCCGGGCCAAGACTTGAGCGCTACGGCTGCCTTCGTCGCCAGTCATACTTACGGCGAGTACGTGGCCGCCAAATTTGTTGTTAAAACTACCTTCTGTGCTTTGGAGCCACGCAAAAAGCTGGCGGCAAAACTGGCCGCCAAGCTTGCGTTTCAGAGCCTCTTCATGAGCTAATCGTTCCTCCCGGGCTCGCTGGACTTTGTATTTCTCTTTTGCCCTCAGCACAGCTTCGTCAAGCCAATTGGTCGGTGCCATATGGGAAAGACTCCTCCTTGAACTGCTTCCACGACAAAGAGAAATTGTGTCGGGTCACAGTCAGGTGGCGAACGGCTGGACCCTCATCCGAGAAGGCACCGTGACCTGTTCGGCCCTATCCTGCGACAAATCTGCTGGATTGCGTGCTCAACGACGGCACGCATCCTAATGGTGAGTTGGCCACGGCGAACCTACTTACTCCGCGATGGACAATTGGTCTCCGACCATTGTTGCTGTTTGAGCGATAACACCAGAAGGCAGTTCCAGCACACACCGCGCCTTCCAATGGAGCCCGGTAATGCGAAACGGGGCCATAGTGTGCCGCAAATGGATTACTCGCCAGTCGCGGTCGACGAAAACTACATCAATCGCGAAACGCATGGCTACGGTATGTATGGCTTGCGACGGGATAATGAGCAGGCCCGTGCCAGGTTCGAGACCACGTTTGCCCAACAGTCCTACCAGTCGCCGCAAACTCGTTCCGGCGACGGTAATTTGTTCCCCCAGCACGGTATTCCTGGTAGTGTTGAGGACGGCGACCGTCTCCGCCTCCATACTACTTTCTCGGAGTCAAACGCTTCGTCGAAGACGAAGACATGCGTTTGCGCCTAGCGATTACGATTGCCAGCAGAATTACAGCAAGCACTCCCGCGATAACCCGAATCATCGTCACGTTGTCCATAATTCAGCATCTCCCAGTTATTTATTTACCTGCCAAGATCTTCGAATGTCTTCAGGATGCTGAGTACTCCAGGACCGAGCAGCACCACAAAAAGTGCGGGGAAAATGAAAATTGCCAGAGGAAAGATCAACTTGATAGTCGTCTTAGCTGCCTGTTCTTCCGCTATCATCAAGCGCTTGGTCCGCAAACCGTCAGCAAACGTCCCGAGAGCCTTAGCGATCGGAGTTCCCAATCGCTCGGTCTGCACCAGCATGGCCACAAACTGGTTGACCGTATCAAGATCAACTCGATCAGCCATGCTCCGCCAGGCATCGAGGCGCGGTTTGCCGGCCCGCTGCTCATAACCGATAATGCTAAGCTCTTCACTCAGTTCAGGGTGGACGGGTTCTATTTCTTTGGCAATCCTGATCACAGCCTGGTCAATGCCCAACCCAGCTTCCATGCAGATCACCAAGAGATCCAGTGCGTCAGGCAACGCTTGTCCGATTTTATTCTTGCGCTTGCTGATCTTATAAAACAGAAATACATCTGGCACAAAGAACGCACCAGCACCCAAGAACAGAGCGTAGAGGAGGATATTTTCTGGTGGGGCAAAGGTCGCGAGCAGTATCCCAACGACCGGAGCGAGCAGCTTTACGCTCAGATATGTCTCGGTGTCTTCAGGTTTGCGGTAGCCGGCAAGTCCTAAACGGTAGGAGAGCTCTTGATCATGCGATCTCAACCAATCGCGGAAAGGAGCCAGAGGTTGGGTGAGCATCGAGAACGTGTTTTGGATCCCACGCCCATCGGATGCTTCGCCAGCCTCAGCAGAGTCGACATAGCGAGATCTCAAACCGGCCAACCGGACTTCGGTCGGCGAGCGTTCGCTCACGACGAGCAGAAGAACAAGACCGATTGCAGCAAATATTGCAAGGGCTGCGAAAACCGCGATTAGTGTTACTTCCATATTAGTACTTGATCTGATTAGTACTTGATCTGAATAATTCGTTTTATAACCATGGCGCCAACGAGTCATACTCACCAATGTAGCATAAACCATTTTTCGGCCAACCTCCGTTTCGAACAATGGGGCGGTGTAGCCGGGCCTGACGAGATTCAAGAGGATGAAGGAGGCGAACGGCAGCGAAACGAGTATAACCCCGGTCATGCGGCCCTGCGCGGTGTACACCTTTACCTTTTGCTGCAGTTGAATTCGCGACCTTAACACGGCCGCCGTCTTGTCCAGTAGCTCAGCGAGATTTCCGCCGGTTTCCTTCTGGACAAGGATTGCAGCGATCAGGAACTGAAGGTCCTGCAGAGGAAATCTCCGAAAAAGATTCAGCATCGCTTCTCGAAACGGCAGGCCGAAGGTCATTTCATCAGCACATTGGCGGAACTCCGGTCCCAGCGGATCTGCGATCTCTTCCGCAACGGTGACCAACGCGCTGGGCAGTGAGTGTCCTGCACGAAGGGAACGAGCGATCAAGTCGACCGCATCAGGAAGCTGCAAATTGAAGCGGCGAAAGCGATCTGAACGCCGATACAGCACCCAGCCAAACGGAGCCAAGCCCAGCGCCAACCCTGGAATCCATCCCACAAAACCCACGGGTATCCACCAGTTGCCAATGATGGCGCCCACCAGCATCAGACATGCCGAATAAAAAAAGAAACGGCCAACCGTCCATCCTACCTTTGACTGTTCCAGCAATAAGTGCAGCTGCAACGCGGACTTAGTATCCCGGAGGAGCCGATCGATCCATGCAATTCGACTGAAGCTGATGCGGCGTACGATTTCCGTGTGTTCGCCATCCTCAAGGAGGCGATGGTCCAGACCACTAAGCCGCTGCTGAATGCGTTTGTCGCTTTCGGAAGGCTCCAAGAAGTAAAGAAGCGTAACGAACACAAACCCCAGAAGAATCAGAAATACTGTGATCGGATTGATAGACATAAGTTGACCTGCCTATATCTCAAACGAGTGTTCAAAGATGTTTGGCGGGAGGACGATCCCGGCCTTCTTGAGCCTCTCGACGAACTTCGGAGACACACCCGTTGCCTTAAACCGTCCCAGCACACGGCCACCAATGTCGATTCCGAGCTTTTCAAAGACAAATATGTCTTGCATTGCAACCACATCACCGGTCATGCCGGTAATCTCCGTGACGTACGTTATGCGCCGGGTGCCATCGCTCATGCGGGAGATCTGCACAATGATGGCAATGGCGGAAGCTATCTGCTGCCGCAGCGCTTTCTCCGGGAGATTAAGGTTGGACATCAGTGCCATGGTTTCCAGGCGGGCGACTGCATCACGTGGGCTGTTAGCGTGGATCGTGGTCAGCGATCCGTCATGCCCGGTATTCATCGCCTGCAACATGTCGAGAGTTTCCTCTCCGCGGACTTCGCCAACGATTATCCTGTCTGGCCGCATACGCAAGGCATTGATGACCAACTCGCGTTGGCGCACGGCCCCTTTGCCTTCAACGTTGGGAGGACGGCATTCCAGGCGGACAACATGTTCCTGTTGTAGCTGGAGTTCAGCGGAATCCTCGATGGTAACAATACGCTCTGTGTCGCTGATATAGCCGCTCAGGACGTTTAACAGGGTCGTCTTTCCTGCGCCGGTGCCGCCGGAGATGACAATGTTGAGTTTGGCTCGCACAGCGGCCTTCATGGCCTCAAAGATCGGCGCCGTTACCGTACGATTGGCGAGTAACTGCTCGCTTGCAATTGGGATTTTTCCAAAACGGCGAATCGAGAGAATCGGGCCATCAACCGCGAGCGGCGGAATTACGACGTTGACGCGGGACCCGTCAGCCAAACGTGCATCGCACATGGGCGAGGATTCGTCCACCCGCCTGCCCACCTGGGAGACGATCTTGTCGATAATGTGGTTAAGGTGGGCGTCGTCCTTAAAGGTGACACTCGTCTTCTCCAGTACGCCGGAACGCTCGACATATACCTGTCTGTAGGTATTCACAAGAATGTCGTTGATCGTGGCATCCTGAAGCAACGGCTCAAGCGGTCCCAAACCAAAGACCTCGTGCAATACCTCGCGTGAAAGACGGTCTCTCTCGCTGGTGCTGAGAGGGGTCTCCTGCTTCACGATCAGACCTTGAATCACCTCCTGCACCTGGGCCCGGGCTCTAACGTCCTCGAGAGACGTTAGCTTTTCCAGGTCGACCTGGCTAAGCAGCTCGCGGTGGATAGTGGTTTTCAGCTCCTGATAAGCCTTGGCGGAAACACCAATGCTCCGCGGCTGGCTCCAAGTGCCACTACCGACGCGCATGTCAGGTCCAAAGGTCTTTGTATTTGCCATTACACTTCCTTACTTGGTCTGAGACCCGAAAAGGCTGAGCAATCCACGGGCCCCCGCTTTGCTTTCCTTGGTGACATCAGGTTCCGCCCCGATGAGAAGGTCGGCCCATGAATCGAGGGGCACCGCCAGGTCCGATTTGCGGGAGAAATCGATCGGCGTACCTGCATTGATGGCGTTGACGATCAGCTCGTAATTGTTGGGAATTCTCACCGCAACCGGCCGATGCAGGGATGCTTCTATCTCGCGGTCATTCAATGCGCCTCTTCTTGAACTACGGTTCAAAATGATATCGATGTTCTCGTCGGGATAATGCAGGCCCGTCAAGTACTCGATTGCGCGAATTGCATTGTGGATCGCCGGAAGTTCAGGGGTGATGATGATGGACAAGCGGTCCGATTGCCGTATGGCGGCACATGTATCCTCGCTGAGTCCCGGAGGACAATCGATGAGGACAAACTGATAGTTCTCCGCCAGAAACGCCAACGTGTGCTCAATGGCGTCGGATGCGGCGGTCGGAAACGCATGGATTGCCTCGGGGGAATCCATGACGTTCAATCCGCTGGAATGCTGCAACAGGAAGCCTTGCAGCAGGTCAGCATCCAGCCGGTCCATGTTATGGACCAGCTCATAAAAGCTGTACTGGTGACGGCCCAGGCCAAGGTAGAGTGCCAGATCGCCAAGAGCGGGGTGTTGATCCACCAACAGGCACTTCTGTTGATGTCGCTGCACCAGATTCAGCGCCAGATGCAATGCCAGGGAGGTAACGCCGGTTCCTCCTTTGGCCCCCATAAGGGTAACGACCCGGCCTTTCTGTCCCACCAACTTACCCTGACGCCGCGCCTCTACATGAACCAAGGCGTCTAGTAGCTGATTCGACCGGAGCGGCTTGACCAGATATTCTGAACACCCGGAACGCATCGCCTTAATGATCGCGTCGGGATGAGCGTCGTTAGAGATGGCAAAAATGTTAATGCTGGTATCGCAGCCGTCATGAATCCGCTGACTAACCCGTGCGCCGGTCTCCGCGTCGTCAAAATCGACCACGCAGACCCGATGCTGAAACTGTTCCAGCACCCGCATAACCTCACGCGGGTTGATGTGCTGATCAACATTGTCCACGACATGGGCCCCGGCCGTTTGCCCAACCAGGGTCTCCAAGCTGTCTCGGGAGGCCGGATCCATATTTATGCATAGGATCCCAATGCGCCTCTCGGCGTTGCGCGAGCTTCGTATCATCGTCGGACGGTCACTCATAGTCACTTCGATTCCGGAGTATTCGGTGGGTCAGTAGGTGGATTATTAGGGCTCGGCAGACCTTGGTCGAACCTCTCCTTGTCAAGATTTCGAACCGGCATATTGACCTGCGGCCCCATATTTGGAACGGCCTCCCTTACAGGGTCAACAATCGTAGGCGTGACCAGTACGAGCAATTCCGTGTTCGAGCGGTTGTTACTTCTCGATCTAAAGAGCTGTCCCAGAATCGGAATGTCGCCAATTCCTGGAACCTTGCTTAGTTGTATGGTCACACGATCGTCTAGCAGGCCGGCGATGCCGAAGCTCTGGCCATCCTTGAGCTCGATCACGGTTTCAGCGCGTCGCACTGAAAGGGCGGGCATAGTGAAGCCCGAAATTGTAATTGCGTTCGTATAGTCGAGCGAACTTACCTCAGGAGCAATCTTTAGGTGAATCGTGCCGTCGTCCATGATCGTCGGTACGAACTCCAGCTTCACGCCATATGGCTTGAACTGAATGGTCACGGTCGGAGTGCTGCCGGCGACACCGACGGCCGCTACTACCGGATACGGAAACTCGCCGCCTGCCAGAAAATGCGCCGCCTCGCCATTAAGAGCCATCAAGTTGGGTTCAGCCAGGATTTGCAGCACGTTCTTGGTCTGGAGGTCCGCGATGATAGCGCCCAATCCAATATCAGGGCGGAACAAAAAGACATTCAAGAGGTTCGATAAAGTGAATTGCTGCGGGGTGTTTGGTGGCGTGGTACTGCCAGCAGTCGACTGCTGCTGGATGGCCAGAGGACCAAATTGCTGGGTACTAGTGGTGCCAATCGTGTTGGTTGCGCCCGTGCTGAACAGATTGATACCAAATTGCGTCAGCTTGCCACGATCTGCCTCAGCAAAGCGCACTTTCAGCATCACTTGCTTCTGACGCGGGGGCGCCGCGACTTGCAACCCGTTGACAACGTCCTTGGAGTAATTGCTGGCCATCTTCAGGATCTGGTCTGCAACGGCCGGGGAAGACACAGTTCCAACCAGGCTCACCTTCCCCCCCTGCGACTGTACTTCGACGCTGCTGTTGGGAAAGGACTCGTCAAGAGTGTTACGCAAGGGAGTTATGTCCAGATCGGCATACACATCAAGCGTGCGGTTCTGTCCCGTCTCATCCCACACCATCAGACTGCTGCCGCCTGTCTCCTTAGCGGTAATCACCAATTCCCGGGGAGACGTCGGCACTGATTCGATGACCGCCGGATTTCCTGTAAGAACCCGCTTGATCCGGGATCCAGTGTGGATCAACAGTGAGTGGCCCACCATGATATGCACGCTTTCCGGACCTTGTGCCATGCCGGGTGCCTGCTGGGCGGAGGCCTGCGGGGTTGCCGCCGGAGCTGCCGAGGATTGCTGCGCAGCTTCCGCTCCCAACGTAGTGAGGCAAAGCGCCGTAGCCATTAACGGCACGAAGACTATACTTCGCCTGCAGTATCCTACCTTGCTAAGTCGCTTCGGTTGCACGAGATACTCCGTTCTAATACAGGTTAGAACTTCACTGTGTTCTTCTTCGTACCGTCGTAGGTCTCAACTTCGTAAATGTTTGCCGGCTTCGGCGGTGCCGCCGCCGTCGGCGCCTTTCTGGCTACAACCACCGGCGTGGCTGGGGTGGCGCCGGTTTGCAACTCCTTCATGTTGACTGGCTTGATTACCGGTTTATCCTGATCGGAAGCGTTCCGGAGAACGAACTGCACTGTCCCCTGGTTGGTCGCCAGCAGGAGTTTCTCCGAATCATCAGGAGAGAGCAACAGGGTCACCACTTTCACATTCTGCGGCTTGCCGTTCACGTCCGGTTGCAGCTTCTCCCCAGTGCTCAAAACCTGGATGTCCTGCAAGACCGTCGTAGTCATAGGATCCTTGGCGCCATCTTGACGAAAACTGACCAGCACGTCGACGTGCGAACCAGGTAACAGGAATCCTGAGACGTTGTTCACTTCATTGGTGACAATAGCTACTGCGCGCATGCCATCCGGAATTTTTGCAGTCAGCCCCACTGTTGCTCCCGGAGCTGCCAACAATCCCTCGCGAACGGGTTCTTTGAAAGCGATGGGATACATCACAATTCTGCCATTCAAATCTTCTGGTTTATGGAAGGTGCCGTCGATGGGAGCGTTACTCGGCCAATCGATCAGCGTCAGGTCGTCTGCTGTCAGAGGCGTTCCAGTGTCTAACGGCTTGGAGGCGACCACGACCTTGACCAGCTGTGCGCCCGAGTATAGCCGCTTGATGTGCCGGTATAGAAAAAACGTCACAACAACCGAAACCAGCAACGCCATCAAAAGAGCAATACCTAGCCGACCCGTTTTCATAATTTAACTCCACCAGATCGCCAGGAACGCATACAGCGTTCCCGCAGCTATAGCCAAGCCATACGGCATCCGTAATGTCTCGGGGTTGTCTAAATTGAGATCGGGATGGGCCTGAAGGCCCGCCCACGCGTGGAATCGGAGTACCGACCCAACGTTCTTGAGTGTTGCCCACATCCGGCCCCGGTAAACCGCATAAACGATGGCCATTATTCCGCCACAAATCGCCGTCGCCAAAAGAACGACGACGCTATGCTTGGGACCCACCAGCGATCCGATCGCCGCCATCAGCTTCACGTCTCCCGCTCCCATGGCCCGTACTGCGTAAAACAGAAACATGATTCCGCCGGCGAGCAAACAACCTTCAATTGCGCTGCCCAAGCCCTTCCATCCGAAGAGCAACCCGCGCAACGCGACTCCCAATCCGATCCCCGGGTATGTAAGCCAATTAGGTATCCGGCGCTGCCTTATGTCCCAAACGGCTGCTGTGATGGCCACTACCAGCGCGATAAAGAGAAGAGTAGAGTCCCGGCCCATGGCACATCACGGAAAGCAGACGGAAAATGAAAAGGAAGCAAGCTACGAGGCTAACGATCGACTCGTAGCGACACGCTCGGCCAAGCGCGTTCGTCCTGGTCTTGCGTGCAGAGGGCGATGGCGGTTCTCGCCACCTCCGCCTGCATAGCCTGCTTCCCCAGGCAAATGGTTGTTAAGTGAGCTGTCCGGCGACTTGGGTGAACACCTTGTTGATCGATGAAGCCAAGATACCCATACCAGCGAGGGCACCCAAGGCAACGATCAAGGCAATCAGACCGTATTCGATCAGATCCTGGCCGGATTCTTCCTTGTGCAGATTCTTCAACATGTTGATCATTTGGAGATCTCCTTAATTTGTTCTATCACGATTCGATTTTGCTGCCCTTCCCGTGCGGAGTCAAGAATTTCCCCGAACCGCAAGGGCTTCGAACAAAGCGGCGCAACCGCAATGCTGTGGTAGCGGAGATAATGTAACAATGTGCTCGCCAATTAAGCAAGGAAAAAAAAGATTACGAGTCTTACTAAGGTAATTAACAGGCGTGTTACCTTCTTCCGGTTACCATAAGTGAATGATGGCGCAGCCGTCTAGGGCCGTTTATCCTGACCGCCAGCCTCTTCAACGCCCGTGCAACCTTTTTGCACTAAGGTAGCGATCACAGCGGCTGTGGAATGAGACTAAAAGCTAGCTGCCAGGGGCATAAAGGCGCCAAGTGCTGGGAACTTTAGTTCCATTTCAATCTTGCGTTGCGCCTGGTCCCCGTGTGCGTTATAAATGGCATTCGCTTGACTGACCGGGTCAAAATTAATCCCTAGTCACTGGCTGAGGCTGTGGTTCTGGGACAAACTGGCTACTTTGCCTCGGAGACTCTTCAATTGGAATAAGCGGGGGTCTTGTGGCTATTTTTTGGTCTGCGCAGCACGTTACAGATGGTTTTCGATGACTTCGGGGTGCTTCGAGCCGTGTTGACAGTAGGCTATTATCTGCGGGAAGCGACCGGTCGCCGGATTTGCCATCCTGAACGTCAGAGCGTGGACCAATACGTCCCGTCATCCTGAATTGCTACGAACTGATTGGCCGTGAAGCCGCCGCCAGTCACTCGGGAACGGTCAGAACGGTGAGAGACTTCTCAGTTGAAACCCAAGCCTCGCAGCCTGCAGCCCGATCACTCGAGAAAGGAACAGTCGCGCAGCACCGCAACTTCTTTCCCTTTCCTGTCCTGTGGTTTTCTCTCGTGGCCCTCGAGATTTCCTTGATAGCGGGCCTGCGCATCGCGGAGTCCGATGTCTGGTTTCATCTGCGCAACGCGCAAGAGCTTCTCACGAGGCACGCCTTTTTGCGTTCGGATCAGTACACCTTCACGACCTCGGGCGCCCCGCTGCTGAACTTCGAATGGCTTTCTGAGCTGCCTTATTACCTGGCATTCCGCGAGTGGGGTCTGCATGGATTGTTGGCGGTGTATTTGGCGCTTTTGTGGCTCATCTTCGCCGGGGTGTATTATCTGGCGCTTCGACGTGGAGCCAGCAGCGGTGACGCGGCCTTGGCGACCATGGCCGGCGTAGCCCTCGGATGCTATTCTTTCGGACCGCGGATGCTCCATTTCGGCTGGCTTTGTCTGATTCTGCTGCTTCTCGCGATGGAGCGTTTTGAGCGAACCGGCAAGGGGCTTTGGTTGCTGCCGCCGCTGTTTGCTGTCTGGATCAACTTGCACGGCTCCTGGCCTTTCGGGTTTGTAGTGGTGGGCATTTGTATCGTTTCCGGCTTGGTGCAGGGCAGATGGGGGATGGTCGTGGCTGAGCGCTGGACGCCGTCCCAACTAAGAAAACTTCTGCTAGCCTTGGCGGCTTCTGCGATTGCGCTGTTGGCCAACCCCTACGGTTATAAGTTGATTTGGTATCCCTTCGAGCTGTTGTCCCGGCAACAGGCGGTCCGCGACAATATGATCGAATGGCAATCGATGGACTTCCACACTGGATGGGGCAAGCTGGGGTTGTTGATGATCGTTGCCCTGCTGGCGTCCGCATGGTTCTCAAACCAGCCCTGGAAACTTAGTGACATCTTGCTGGCCACATTTGCGGTGTGGGCTTCGCTGAACCATCTGCGTTTTCTGCTTTTTGCGGCAATCATCCTGGTGCCGCTTCTGGCGCCACGTCTGCGTTTGTTTCCGCCTTACGACGCGCGGAACGACAAACCCTGGTTAAACCTCGCGATCACCGCTGCCATCGTCGCCATCATCCTAGGCTCGTACCCCAGTGCGGCAGAACTGCAAGAGCGCGTAGACGGCCAGTTTCCACGAGGCGCTCTGCAATTCATGAAACAACAGCAGATTACTGGCCGGCTCTTCAACTGGTATGACTACGGCGGGTATATCGAATTTTATGCCCCCGCTATTAAGACCTTTGCCGACGGACGGACCGATATTTTTGTCTATAACCATGTTCTCGACGACTACCAGAAGATAAATACAATCGAGGAGCCGCTGGAACTGCTGGACAAGTACAAGATTGACTATGTCCTTTTTCCAGTTAATAAGCACCTTACGTACGTGCTTGATCACAGTCCAGCCTGGCGCATAATTTACCAGGACAAAGTAGTAAAGCTTTATCAAAGAGTGCTTGTGGCTGCCGCAGTTTTCCAAAAGGGCTTGCCAACGCCTGAGCCACTTTCCTTGGGGGATGCGTGCGGCTGGGCATGATGGGTCTTCGAAATCCACATCGACACCCCATGGAAAAGATTCCCATGGAACGGGAGGATCTTGCATGGGTTGGTTTTTCGTCTTCTTCTTCGTCTCGGGGTTTTGCAGCATTCTTTACGAGATTGTCTGGCTAAGGTTGGCGATGGCGCAGTTTGGGGTTACCAGCGCACTCGTTTCAATAGTGCTTTCCATGTTCATGGCGGGCCTGGGCTTGGGTTCCTGGGGATCTGGTCGCCTCCTTCGGCGGTATGGAGACAGACTGAGTTTCCCGGCTCTAAGGGTTTATGCACTAACCGAACTGTTAATCGGTCTATCCGCGCTTGTTGTGCCCTACGAATTGCTATGGGGGAGGAGCGTCCTTGAGCGCACAGGACTGGCCTCTTCTTCGGCCTATTATTTGGCTTCCGGAATCTGGATCGCTTTCACATTGATTCCGTGGTGCGCCTTTATGGGGGCAACGATTCCCGTGGCCATGCTGGCGATTAGGACGGACTTCTCCGGCGAATCGCCGCGCTCTTTCAGTTTTCTGTACCTGTCGAATGTGCTGGGCGCAGTAGCGGGCACAATGCTGCCTTTGCTTTTAATCGAACCGTTTGGCTTCCACGGAACGCTAAAGATCGGGATGCTCTGCAATGTTCTTATTTCACTGTGTGCGGTGGCCTTGACCTTCCGGGCGCCCGCGAGTAAAGCACGTGTCCAGTTAGCGGAAGAGGCGGGTACAGCCAGATCGCCAAACTTGTCATTACCTGCCAAGAAACCGCTCCTGCTATTATTCGCGACCGGATTCACCAGCATGGGCATGGAACTGGTCTGGATCAGGCAGTTCACGCCGTATGTTGGCACCATGGTTTATTCCTTTGCATCGATTCTGGGTTTGTATCTGGCCGCCACGTTTTTGGGATCAAAAGTCTACAGGGATTGGGGCCGCAGGCATGAGAAAGAAACGATGCTGGTCTGGGCCTTGCTTGGACTATTTGCGCTCTTGCCTTTGTTAGCGGCAAACCCAAAGTTTAATTTATTCAGTCTATTGCGCTTGGCCATTGGAATTATGCCGTTTTCCGGCATTTTGGGGTTCGTTACTCCAATGCTCGTGGACCGCTTCTCCGGGGGCGACCCCGATCGTGCCGGACGGGCCTATGCGATCAACATCGTGGGTTGCATCCTCGGTCCCCTATTCGCTGGATTTGTGCTGTTGCCGTTGGTGAGTGAACGTTGGGCGTTATTGCTGCTGGCACTTCCGTGGCTCGCCATTGGTATACAGCCGAGATGGTCTTCGACCTCGGATCTTGTAAGTGAAGTGCCCAGGTGGCAACTTGTGACTTCTTACGCAATTGTGTTGACGGCTGCGACATTGGTGTTCACCAGCAAAGCGTTTGAAGACCAGTTCATGCGCTTTGAGGTGCTGCGAGACAACACCGCGACCGTGGTTGCCACCGGCGAAGGGATGCACAAGCGTCTCCTAGTGAACGGAGTGGGGATCACTCAATTGACTCCGGTGACCAAGATGATGGCGCATCTGCCTTTGGCATTTCTCAATCACCCGCCGCGCGACGCTCTGGTGGTGTGCTTCGGTATGGGAACAACCTACCGTTCACTGCTTTCATGGGGAATACCCGCGACGGCCGTAGAGCTGGTGCCCAGCGTGCCTCGTCTCTTCGGTTATTATCACGCCGATGGTCCCGGGTTGCTGCGCTCTTCGTTGTCCCACGTCGTCATCGATGATGGACGGCGTTATCTCGAACGCACGCCCCAGCAGTACGATGTAATCACTATTGATCCGCCGCCTCCCGTAGAAGCCGCGGGCTCAAGCCTGCTCTATTCCGAAGAATTCTATGCAATTGTGAAGCGAAGGCTGAGGCCTGGGGGCATTTTGCAGCAGTGGCTGCCTCCGAAAGGTGATACGTTCGTACGCGCATCGGTCGCTCGCGCCTTAAAGGAGTCATTTCCTTATGTGCGTGTTTTTCCGTCAGTAGAGGGGTCGGGCTTTCACTTTCTAGCGTCCACCCTTCCCATACCGAACCGCACTCCCGAAGAGTTGGTGGCCCGAATGCCCGCTTCGGCAATAACAGACATGATGGAGTGGGGGCCGGAGCCTGACCCGGAGCGTCAGTTCTCGATTGTCCTTGACCATGAGTACTCTATCGACCGGATAATCGCCCAAGCCGCGGATGCGCCCGCGTTGAGAGACGATCGGCCAGTCAATGAATACTTCCTCCTGACCCGCCTTAGGCGGCAGGCGGCTAACCAGTGAATTCTTCCTTCTTGGTCGCGGACCCCCGGGCAGTTCGGCTGGGAATCACAGGCCAGCACGATCTTCATGAAGGACCATACGCTCTTGCTTAAACCGAAACCGCAGTCGCTGGTGCGCCTTGGCCTTTTCGCTATCTTCGCGATCGCCCTGCTATTGCGCGTTGGCGCGGCCATTCACTTCCCGAATATCGAGTGGGGAGACGAAATTTTCAACACGATCGAACCTGCGCATCACTTGGCTTACGGTTATGGAGTCGTCGATTGGGAATGGAGAGAAGGAGTTCGTTCCTGGGTGTTTCCGGCGTTCCTGGCGGGTGTAATGCGAGCGACAGATTGGATGGGTCCCGGCTCGCTTGGATACTTACGAGCCATCGCCGTCTTGTTGTCGCTGCTCTCGCTGACGACGGTCTGGTTTGCCTATGCGTGGGCGAAACGGGCGGGTGGGAATGTTGCGGCGATGATCGCTGCCGGAGCCTGCGCCACCTGGTACGACCTGGTGTATTTCTCGCCGAAAACGCTGATCGAGGTGTTGGCCACCAATTTTCTCCTGCCAGGTCTTTACTTCGGGATGTACGCAGACGAGTGGTCTGAGAGGAAGCGGTTATTCCTCGCGGGACTACTCCTGGGTCTGGCAGTGTCTCTGCGCATTCAACTGGCCCCAGCCGTTGGCTTTGCATTTCTCTATTTCTGCCACAAAAACTGGAAAAATAGGGCCCCAGCCATGTTTATGGGGCTGCTGCTGCCGATTGTTGTTTTCGGTTTGGTCGATGCAGTTACATGGTCGTATCCTTTCCAGTCATTTGTTCGTTATTTCTGGGCGGCTGCCGTTCAGGAGCGAAATCTATTTGGTCAAACTGAGCCTTGGTACTGGTATGTATTGGTGCTCTCGGTGCGTTTCTTTCCGCTCTGCGTTTTGGGCTTGGTGGGAGTCCGCCGCAGTCCCTTTCTGGCTTGGGTGGTACTTGTCATCGTGGCGTTCCACTCGGTCATTCCACACAAAGAACTTCGTTACATGTATTCCGTAATGCCGATTGTAATAACGCTCGCCGCTCTCGGCTTCGTGGAACTCACGGAAGACTTCCGCACTTGGGGGAAGCCAGTTTTGTCTTCGCGCGCAATTGTGATCGCGGGGTTGGTTTTGTGCATGGTTACTTCCGCGTTATTCGCCTGGCGATCGCCGCGCTGGACCCATTCCTCTGGGAGTTTGATCGCCATGAATACGCTCAGCCAGGACTCTTCCGTCTGCGGCGTGGGGCTCTACAAGCTTTCATGGATCTATAGCGGGGGTTATTCTCACTTACACCGCAATGTTCCCATTGTTCTCGTCCTGCGAGATGCCGAACTTGAAGAACAGGCGCCGAGTTTCAACGCCCTGGTCGCGGGGGGAACATTCAGCGATCAGAAGATGGGCTTCACCTCTGCCGGCTGCTGGAATGGCGTTTGTTTGTACAAAAGGGAGGGTTCTTGTGTCGTTTCGGAGAGAACCAACGAAATAAACAAAGTGCTCCGTGAAACCGGCAGATGAGGCTGGGTAGCCTGACCTGCAACGAGTGATGGGGTTCTCCTCATGTAGTCTCAAGACTTGGAAGAATAGACGTAGATGAAAATGCCACCGATTGTTTGAACCAGATCGTATCCATTGGCGCGAAGAGAGCTTTTGATAGCATCCATCGAGCCTTGCAATCTCTTAAGCTCCTCCGCTGTAGGCACAGCTGAGAAGACTTGATCACGCAGCACAACGATACGTGGGGTGTGGGAGGCTAAATCGCTTTCGATGTCAGCCGGCGAGGGAATGTGGTATCTCGCCCTTTGCTGGGCAGTGAGCTTTTCCGAAACGGCCAAAGCAAAAGGGTTTTCGAATCCCGAAAAAGAAGTGGCCGTTGTCTGGAAGATATCGCCGGGCCAGAAGCTGGCCACCGCTTCGCCGGGTTTGGCGATCTGATCGATTGCCTGCGACACCTCGAGGATTCGCTGCAGCTTCCAATCGTTCTTGTCGCGGGCCCAGCGTACGCCCGGGATCCCCTCGCCAGTTTGAAAATACCGTCGGACATCGCGAGCCGATGCACCAATATAAACAAAAAGTAGTGCAACGCAGGCGAACGCCGCAAACAGCCGTTGCCGCCTCAATTCCAAGCTTACAAACAAGTCGTTCACAACACAGACGGTACTGACTATAAGGAAGGGAACTGCTAAACAGAAGTAAGGCAAATAGGCCGGGGTAGGGAGAAGCGAGAGAATGCCCACGACAAGGGCGGCCTGAAAGGCTCGCCGGGCCGGATAGTCTCGACCGGGCATAGAAAATACAAATCCCAGACTGACAAAAAACAGAATACTGTCTTGAATTCCATTGGCTCCCGGACCTCCGAAGAAAAACAGGACGGCGACGACCAGTTTCTCTCGCCACATGCCGATCAGACCCTCGTTGGAGCGAATCGCATGGTACCCCAGGTTATTGAATAGAAATGCGTCGGGAGAGGAAATGAACAGGTAGAGGCTGGGGACCATCGCGATGGTAAAGCCGCCAAAAAACCAGAGCGTGGAAACTGTCCGGGTGCGCGCACTACAGTTTTGAATAATCCACCACAGAAACAGCGGAATGAGGAGAAGCAAGTAGGAACGGATATCGACGCTCAAGCCAAGCAACAGCCCCGCCGCCGCGATCAACCAGGGCGAAGATTCTGCCGAGACCCGGCTGATAGCGAGATAAGCTGCGAAAATAAATAATCCTGCCAACGAAAAAGGCGCCACAATCGGAAGCCACGCAAAGACAAGAGTGGATGAGATAAATACGATCACAGCTGCAAGCCCGGCGAGCCAGTTTCGCGTCAACCGGCAAACATGTTCATACACAAGCGCACCTAGCAGGCTCGTCAGCAAAGCGGCCAACTGCCGTCCTGCGGCCCACGATACCCCGAAGCATTTCATCCACAGTGCATAGATATAAGGCAGCAGGGGCGCCTGGGGATAGAAGAAGTCTAGATACGGCTTCTTGTGCATCAGAACCAGTCGCGATGCCACTAGAAAGAACCCTTCATCTACATGGATGAATCTGTGTCGAACGATGAAGGTGAATACGACTATCTGGAGCAAGACTATGGGGACCAGGAGCAGCTTAGCCGTGCGGGTCATGAGTGTGGGCCGAGCAAGCGAGGGTGAGTATACTACAGGGTTTGCGGCTGTGTTACTGTCAACCGGCGAGCCAAAAAGGGACATCTGTTGCCGACGACCGAAGATTCGCCACAATCAGAAATAGCCCAGGCGGCCGCCCGGAAATCGTGGGCTGGCCTGGCGTCTGAAGTCTTCTCGTTTCCGGTCATGTGCATGTTCCTGCTGGCTGCCGTGATCTTTGGGTTTTCGGTAAAGCAGATTGCAGAACCGGACATTTGGTGGCATCTCCGCAACGCCGCCTATCTTTTCGAACATCATTCGTTTCCCAGCGTGGACTCCTACTCCTTCGGAGCGGCGGGCTCACCTTGGCTTAACCATGAATGGCTCTCAGAGATCCCATTTTTCCTGGGTTTCAAGGCCAGGGGGCTACAGGGCATTCTGGCAGTATATTTTGTGGTTCTGGTGCTGATCTACATCGGCGTTTATTACCGGTCGTGCAGAGCGGGCGCCGATTGCAAAAACGCTACGATCACGACTTTGCTGGCCATTTTTCTTGGCGTTGTATCCATCGGGCCTCGTGTGCTGCTGCTTGGATGGCTGTGTATGGTGGCCTTGCTGCTCCTGCTCGACCGTTTTCAGCGGACGGGAAAGGGGCTGTGGCTGTTGCCCGCATTATTTGCCCTCTGGATCAACCTCCACGCATCCTGGGTGTTTGGCATGGTCGTGCTGGCGCTGACGATCGGCGCCGGGCTGGTCGAAGGCGAGTGGGGTTTGGTTGTGGCGCAGCGGTGGAAACCCGAAGAGGTAAGAAAACTGCTGCTGGCTTTTGCCGCTTCGGCAGCGGCATTGTTTGTGAATCCATTTGGCTACAAGCTGGTTCTCTACCCATTCGATTTTCTCTTCCGTCAGCCGAGCAACATGCAGCACATCGCGGAGTGGCATTCCGTGGACTTTAGCACCGGCGACGGCAAACTGGCGCTCATCGTGATCCTGGCGTTATTGGCGTCCGCCTTGTTCTCAAGCCGCCGCTGGGGATTGGATGAGGTACTGCTGACGGCGTTTGCTTTATGGATGGGACTGTCGCACGCGCGACTGCTGTTCTTTGCTGGTCTGATCGTTGCACCGATACTCGCCCCCCGCCTGGACCTGTTCGCGCCTTACGAAAGGGAACTGGATAAACCGTGGCTTAACGCTGCTATTATGGCTGCTGTCCTGGGGGCGCTGATCTACTTCTTCCCGTCTCCGGCACAGCTACAGCAGAAGGTTGAAGGAGAATATCCCAAGGCTGCGCTGCAGTTCATGCAGCGACAACACGTCACTGGAAGGATCTTCAACCAGGACTGGTGGGGCGGATACATGGAATGGAATGCGCCGGAGTTGAAGCCCTTGATTGATGGCCGCGTAGACATCTTCGTGTACAACGGTGTTTTTGACGACTACGTCAAAGCCGTATCGATCCAAACGCCGCTTGAGATTCTGAATAAGTACAGAATCGGGTACGTGCTTCTAGAGCCGAATCAGCCACTAGGGTATCTGCTGGAGCATTCTCAGGCGTGGCATGCGATTTATACGGATAAGATTGCGGTGCTGTTCGAAAGAGTGCCGACGGCTGCGACGGTCGTGAACCCTTAATGTTCAAACGACATCGATCGAAGTAGATAAGGCGAGGAAATCGTTGCCGACCACGTCCAATTCGCCCGAAACAGCCGCCCCCCCGGCCACCGGCAGGTCGTGGACAGGTTTGGCAGCCGACACCTTTTCTTTTCCGGTTATGTGCATGTTCCTCCTGGTGCTGGCGATCTACGGCTTTTCCGTGAGACGGATTGCGGAAGCCGACATCTGGTGGCACCTGCGCAACGCCGCCTATCTTTTGCAATATCACGCATTCCCCAGCGTAGACTCGTACTCCTTCGGAGCGGCGGGGTCGGCATGGCTTGACCACGAATGGCTCTCCGAGGTCCCGTTTTTTCTCGGTCTGAAAGCCAGGGGACTGCAAGGGATGATGGCGGTCTATTTTGCGGTCTTAGTACTGATTTATACCGGCGTTTATTACCGGTCGTGTCGTGCCGGTGCCGATTGCAAGGACGCTACGGTGGTCACTTTTCTGGCAATTCTGCTGGGGGGGGTATCCATCGGTCCGCGCATGCTGCTGTTTGGTTGGCTTTGCATGGTCGGGCTGCTGCTCGTGATGGACCGTTTTCAGCGAACAGGCAAGGGTCTTTGGCTCCTGCCGCCACTGTTTGCACTCTGGATCAACCTTCACGGATCGTGGGTCTTTGGCTTGGTTGTGTTGGCGATCATCATTGCCTCCGGCCTGGTTGAAGGGGAGTGGGGGCTGGTGGTGGCGCAACGGTGGACTTCCGTCGAGCTAAGAAAACTGCTGGTGGCTCTGACTGCTTCCCTGGCGGCGCTGTTTGTCAACCCCTTCGGCTACAAGCTCGTCCTGTTCCCATTGAAGTACGAAGTTCTTCTCCGCAAACATGACGTTATGCAACGCATTGTGGAGTGGCAAGGTGTGGACTTTAGCACCGCCCACGGCAAGCTGGCATTGATGGTGATTTTCGGATTGCTGGCGGCCGCGCTGTTTTCCCGGCAGAGGTGGCAGCTGGACGAAGTACTTCTGACGGCATTCGCACTGTGGGCGGCGCTATCGCATCTGCGCTTCTTGTTCTTCGCAGGCCTGATCCTGGCGCCGATACTTGCGCCACGGCTGAAGCTTTTCCCGCCCTATGAACGGGAACTTGATAAACCGTGGCTGAATGCCGGCATTATGGCCGCTATCGTGGGCGGAATGATCTTTTTTTATCCGTCTGCGGCAGAATTGCAGCAGCAGGTGGATGAGGAATACCCAACCGCCGCGCTGCAATTCATGCAGCGACAGCACCTGAATGGAAGGATCTTCAACCAGGACTGGTGGGGCGGATATATGGAGTGGGTTACGCCCGACTTGAAGCCTTATATGGATGGCCGCACGGACATATTCGTGGAAAACGGTACTTTCGACGACTATATCAACGCTGTCCTGATCCGGTCACCGCTCGAAGTTCTGGATAAGTACAAGATCGACTATGTCCTGTTAGAGCCAGATAAGCCTCCCGCATACGTACTGGAGCACTCTCCGGCATGGCATCCGATTTACACCGACAAAGTTGCGGTTCTGTTTGAACGCGTGCCAGCGAGCGCGACGGCTGGGTCAGAGCTCAAAGTTCCGTCCAACTAATCGAACGCGAATTGAAGAGGGTGCCTTCTCTGGCGGCTGTCGAAAGAATCAACAGCGGCCCGGAGTCCCGCCAGCGGAGTGCTCCTAGTCTGCAACGCCTACTGCATTTCCCCGAATTTCCCCAGTGTGATTGTGTGTGCTCCGAGTGGCATAGAGGTACCAGGCGAACCACGCCGGCACAGTCCACAGGTAGAACGGGGACGCCATATGGCCGACTGCGTATAGCTCGACCAGCGCAACACCGGCAATCAGGCCAATGGGCACAAGCGACCGCCCGGAGTCTGCGGCCCGATAAACTCCAGCCAGAACAGCTGGAAGCAGCACGGCTTCATCGCTGAACCAGGCGTAGGGCGTACACAATGCTGAGACGAGCAGCACCAACAAGCCCTGGTCCATCCAATTCCAGCGGGCCCGGCGCGTCCGGAAATACCAGATTGCCCAGCCGCAACCAATGGCTTCAGGAACGAATTGCAGCCACACAGCATTGCGATCGATGAGAAAACGGAGCGCCACACTCAGGGTGGGAACGAACGCATGCAGAACGCCAGTGGTGCTCATCATCTGGGAATATTGAGCCCACACATGGACATCGAAACAGAGTGTAATCGCGCAACTGGCAAGCAGAGTGACGAGGAATCCGGCGAGAATCCGGTAAGCCTTCCGGCTCACGATCCATAGCAGCAGCACGATGGCGAAGGGCAGGAACAGGTGTGGTTTGAAAGCACAGGGCAGAAGCGCTGAGCCGGCAAGAAAGGGCCAGGATTCGTGAAGGTAAAGAAAAAGCACGACGCCAAGCAGAAGAATGATGCCGAGCTGCCCCGCCATCAGACAGGCCACTACGGGCGCAAACATGTAACCGCACAAATGTAATCCGCTGTCGGGGTGTCCGTGCAGTTTACCGAGAATCCAGATTGACACCGAGAGACAGCCAACCAGAAAAAGCAACCATAGAATGAGGCCGGCCTTTGGGCGAACGTAGCCGAGCGGCAACGTCAGGAAGAGCGCCACTGGCGGACTAAACGTGACTTTGGGTTGGTTGCCGTCGAGCCCCACCCCCCGTTCCAGGCGCAGTATGGCGGCTTCGTCGTAAGGATTTGCATCGTGAGTGAGCTGCTGTCCGGCTGCCCAGTATTCGATGAAGTCCCGTTGAGCGGCACTCTTGTTATCGAGGAAGACGACGAACATCCCAACGACAAACGCGAAACACGCGGCAACAATGCAGGCGGCAGCAGCGATGCGCAACGGGCTTGTTTTCATTGGGCTGCTCCGACCTCGCAGCCGAGGGTGCCACTGACTCCAGGGCTGCCAAGGTAGCCTATTGCGAGTCTCCTGCGCAGTTTAGAACCACTATCACGATACTATACTAGGGATACCTGCGAGCTTTGACTACCGCAATGAAACGACACGCTATCTGAGAGGGATGCCCGTGCCGACCACCTCCGAACTACCTTCGGAAACAACCCAGCCAACTACATCTTGGACTCAACTGGCCGCCGATATATTTTCCTTTCCGGTCATGTGCATGTTCCTGCTGGCAGCGGCGATCTTCGGATATTGTGCACGAGGGATTACTGAGTCAGATATCTGGTGGCATCTGCGCAACGCCCGCAATCTTCTGCAGTTTCATTCATTCTCGCGTGTGGATACATACTCCTTCAGCGCCGCCGGATCGTCCTGGATGAATTTCGAGTGGCTCTCGGAGATCCCGTATTTCCTGGGGTTCAAGGCTTGGGGACTGCAGGGCCTTCTGGCGGTATATTTCGTGGTGCTGGTCCTCATTTACGTCGGCGTTTATTACCGGTCTTGCGGTGCGGGCGCCGATTGCAAGGACGCCGCAGTCGCCACCTTGGGAGCCATTTGCCTAGGTGGCGTGTCGATAGCTCCTCGCATGCTTCTATTCGGCTGGCTCTGTATGGTAGGGCTGCTGCTCGTGCTGGACCGTTTTCAACGGACAGGGAAGGGCATCTGGCTGTTGCCGCCGTTGTTTGCTCTCTGGATCAATCTTCACGGCTCCTGGGTCTTCGGCATGGTTGTGTTGGCACTGACGATCGCTTCCGGGCTGGTGGAAGGCGAGTGGGGTTTGGTTGTGGCGCGCCGGTGGACCTCCGAGGAATTGAGAAAATTACTATTCGCTTTCGCAGCTTCCATGGCTGCGCTTTTCGTCAATCCCTTTGGCTACAAGCTTGTGTTCTATCCGTATATGCTTCTTCTCCGCCAGCAAGGCGTTATGCAGAACATCGAAGAGTGGCAGCCTGTGAACTTTAGCACCCCAAACGGCAGGCTGGCTCTGGCCGTGATCTTCGGGTTGTTGGCGGGCGCACTGTTCTCACGCCGCCGATGGAGGTTGGATGATGTGTTGCTGACGTCGTTCGCGCTGTGGGCGGCGCTATCGCATCTGCGGTTCTTGTTTTTTGCGGGCCTCATCATAGTACCGATACTTGCGCCACGACTCACGCTATTTCCTCCTTACGACCGTGAACTTGATAAGCCGTGGCTCAACGCCATCATTATGGCAGCTGTCGCCGGGTCGATGATCTTCTTCTTTCCGTCCGCTGCAGACCTACAGCAAAAAGTGGATGAGGAATACCCGAAAGCTGCCCTGGAATTCATGCAGCAGCAGCAGCTGAAGGGAAGAATCTTCAATCAATACAAGTGGGGCGGCTACATGGAGTGGCATGACCCCGAGTTGAAGACCTTTGTCGACGGACGCGCGGATATCTTTGTGTACAACGGAGTATTCAAGTACTTTCTCAGGGCTACGGCGTTGGACCATTCATTCGAGATCCTGGATAAGTACAAAATCGATTACGTCTTCTTACGGCCCGAGGAGCCTTTGAACTACCTTCTGGAGCACTCTGGCGGGTGGCGCCTGATTTACTCAGACAAGGTTGCGGTGCTGTTCGAGCGGACGCCAGCGACAACCGCATTCTGATTTCGCTTGCTCTCCGGCAATCCATGTCTAAGTATCCTGGGTTTTTCTTGCGACCGCGGCAATGTTTCCGGCCGGCAACGAGCACGCCACCGTTGCCAACGGCCCCTGCTTCGTCAGCCTGATTAGCCCCTTCTTGAGGTTGCGAGGAAGTGGCGCCAACCTCATCCAGTAGTGGATTGGATAGCGATTCCACACGGGCATGACCCGGATGTCGCTGAAGTCCGCACGCTGCAACAATGCCCGAATCGTCTTTTCGGAGAATAGCTGAAGATGTTCGATGTCAAAGATCGGGGACTTGTCCCCCAGCAGGCGGGCCGAAAGCGCTCCTAAATTGTGCGTGATGGTGACGAACAGCCCGCCGGGTTTCAATATGGAATTCACCTCACGTGCCAATTCCAGTGGGTTCCACAAATGCTCCATGACCTGAAAGCAGGTGACCAGGTCGAAGCGCTGTCCCTCAAAGTCTCGAGCTCGGAAAATGTCGTGACGGATCATCCTTCGAACGTCAGGCTTCGCACAAGCAATCGGAGCGGCTGAAGGCTCGACACCTGTGACGTCGTGGAACCCGAGCTGAACCAACTCTTCAAGAAAAGCTCCGTCGCCGGCCCCGATGTCCAGTGCCTTCTCGCGACTCGCGATGCGGTCAAGTTGTTCCGCAATGAACCTCGCATATGTTAGGGCGGCGAAGCGGGATTCCTGGCTGCTGTCGAAGGCGGCTTCTTTGTAGGCGCTCAGGCCACTGTCAGACGAAACCGCAGGGTTTCCGTATAGGAGCCCACAATCCGCGCACTCCACCATTCTGGAGTGCATGTATTCGGGAAGCTTTCTGGAGGCGAAGGCAAACTCTGTGAGCCTGCCCGGTTCCACATTGGATTCAACAATGACTTTGCCTTCAGCGGTGCTGCCACACAGCGGGCACGAGCGGGATTCCCAACTGAGGTTCATAGCAACGATGATTCGAGGTCCTTTTCGCCGGCACGGTGCGCCATAACGGTGTATCCGAGACAATCATTTCCGCCGCTCCCGAGTAACGAAACATTCGCAAGCACCGCAAAAAAAGCCAGCACAGGCGCGAGGCAGAGGCCCGCGATTCGCATCAGTAGCGTCAGTAACGCGCTGGAGCTCTTCGTGGCCAGCAGGGGCAACACGAGTGCCATCATTTTGTAGCATGCCACGGTCAGTGCATTGCCGCGCGCGTAGATGCGAATCCCGTCAAAGCCCGCGTCTCGCAATAAGTGATCCATGCTGGACGGGGTGAAGCGCCAGTAGTCGTAAGGAATAAAGTGCCATCGGGCCGCGAAAGGGACAGTGAGCAGTATGATTCCTCCAGTTTTCAGCGTTCGCGAAGCTTCTGCCAGGAACCGCTTGGTGTCCAGGACATGCTCCAGCGTTTCGGTACAGAGGATGAAGTCTACAGAAGCGTTCGCCACCGGCCATACGTCTCCGGCAAAGTAGCGGGTACCCGGCATTTCATATCCGAAGTGGGGTTTTGCTGCCTCGGTATCGATTGCCATGTAGGTGGCATCAGGATGGACCAGCGGCCGATACGGCTGTGCTCCAGACCCGACGTCCAGGATTGTTCCCCGAATATTCGGGACGACCGCGGCAACGTCCCGCCATACCGATCCCGCTTGAATATCGAAGAACCGCCGCGACACGGCCAGGGAGCGCTGCAAAATGCCCCCACCCGGGTTAGGCAGTAACGGCGGCCGCCATCTCTCAGGAGGGGTTTCCAGCATGTTCGTCCTGCTGCGCCAATACTTGCCGACATCGGACATTAGCTCATCTACTGTCTGCGTTTTTGCTCTTGCGCCGTCAGGCGGATTTCGCCATCTCTGATGACGCTGCGGCGAATGAAGTGAGGACGCTGTTTCACTTCTTCGAAAATCTTGGCGAGATATTCGCCAACTACTCCGATGGCGAGCAGGTTCAAAGATCCAAAGAAAAGAATCGAAAGCAAGACGGTGGTTATGCCTCTTGGCGTAAGGCTTGGGGCCACAAGTTTCAAAACGGCTTCAGCCACGATCAAAATTACCGAGACTCCGAAAAGAAACAGGGCCGCGGTCGTAAGCATCGTCAACGGAACATAGCTGAACGACAGAATGCCCTTCTTGGCCCAGCCCAGGTTTTTCCAGAAACTGTTGGTAGTAACGCCAAACATGCGCTCCGGCCTCTTGTAGTCAACTCCGACCTGGCGAAAGCCGGCATAGGCACGTACGCCCCGCAGAAAAAGGTCCCTTTCCGGAAACCGCAAAATCGCGTCCACAACTCTTCTATCCAGCAAAGAGCAGTCTCCCGCATCATGCGGGATTTTAAGATATGAGAAGTAGTCAAAGGCTCGATAGAACAGTTTGTAGGCGGCCTGCATGAATATGGTCGCTTCTCGCTTCACTCTGCGGCCATATACGACGTCATAACCCTCCCGCCATTTGGAGACAAAGCTCTCCATGATTTCCGGGGGGTCTTGCAAATCGCCGTCAAACAATGCGCAGGAGTTCTTGGAAGCCACTTCCATCCCACTCCTGAAGGCAGCCTGCGAACCAAAGTTGCGGGAGTGTGAAATGCCCAGGACACGGCGATCGTTTCGCGAGATGGCGCGGATTACTTCCTCGGAGTTGTCGGGGCTGCAATCGTTCACAAAGATGATTTCATAGTCGATATTCAACTTGGTGAAGATATCTTTCAGCCTCTCGTACATGACCGGTATGGCCTGCTCATCTTTATAGCAGGCGATGATGGCGGAAACACTGTGTTTGGTATCCAAGCCGAACTTCTTCGAGGATTGCCAATAGCGCTCCTTGTCCGCAATCGTTTTGTACCATTCGACGGTTAGCGCCAGCCCCTCGCGGACCGGGGTCCGGGCCTGCCAGCCGAAGCGCTCAGACATCTTGGTGGCGTCCGAGTACCAATCCACGAGGTCCCACTCGCGGTTCGGCATCGTGTAACGCGGCGCCTGCTTAAGTCCAAAGAGGTCGCGTGCAATGGCGCCCAGGTCTTCGATTGTGGTCTTAGTGCCAGTGCCGACATTGAATGACTCGCCAAAGTCTTTATCGTCGATCTCACAAGCGAGGGTAACGAATGCGTCGGTCACATCGTCGATGTAAATGAAATCACGCGAGACTCGCGGATCGACCAACTCAGGATACTCACCGGCAAGCCCTGACCGGACGAGATTCGGAACCAGGCGCGAGGAATCCTCTAAAGGCCCGTATGCCGAATAGAGCCGCAGGTTGACGCAGGGCAGTTTCTTTCGCTTCCCAAAAAAATGAATGAGGTTGGCGGTTGCAGCTTTCGATACTGCATAGTGGCTATTCGGAAATGTTGGCGAGTTCTCCCGCGGCCCGGAGGCGTTATTGCCGTATTCGGACGAACTGCCGGCGTGGACATAGCAGGCAATGGTTCGACGTTCCAGGCGACTGAGCAAGCGGCCTATCAGATTGAAGTTGGTCTCATAAATCAATCCTGCATCGGTCTCAAAGGAATAGCCGCCGTAGCCCACACAGTCGAAGACCGTGCGCGGCTTGACCCTGTCCAGCATGGCATCGAGGTTGGAATCGACGAGGAGGTCGGAGACGATGATGTTCTCGCTGCGCTGGTCATCCAGCCGCCACGCGGGTAATCGGCTTGCAGTACCATAAACATCGTCGCGATGGCGGGAGAGGGCCCGAAACAGGTTGGCCCCGACGAATCCGCTGGCCCCAAGAACCAGGATGGGGCCTTGCAGGCGCTTGATTTTTCCTTCGAGGCTCAGACTTTCTGGATTCCGGGATGGCATCAGGGTGACGGTCATTCCTTACAGATTGAAGCCACAATGGCGTCCGGCTCCAAACCGCTTTCGGCCCGATGAAAGCGTTGCGAACCGAACAATCCGGACACGTAGCCCCGCGCCCAGTAGTGAGAAAATCGACGGGGAACGAGGCCCATCAAAGCTAACCGGTAGGACAAAATCTGTCCCAGCCCACCGGCGGCCGTGTGCTCCTCCACAACCACCAGGTGCTGCGATTTTCTGATGCTCTCGATCAGGGCCTCCGGCAAATCGGGCAGTGGCAATTCGCTAAGCAACCAAAGGTCGGGGCGAGAAGTGTGGGACAAGCCAGAGGCCGCGGTAACCAGACCACCCGCCAGCGGTCCGATGACGACCAACGTTGGTCCATCACCTGAAATAAGCCTCCGCCAACAGCTATATGCCGGAACAGGAAATTCCGCTGGCCGCTCACTCACGCCGAGTCGCAAATAAGCTGGAGCATCAACGCGCATCAACAAAGGTACCATCGCATTCACATCTTCATCAAAGGCAGGAACATAGACTCGCAGGTTGGGGAGGGTCAGAAGAGATCCATAATCTTCCAAGGCATGATGAGTGCTTCCCATTACCCCATATCCATAGCCGCCGCCATTGCCGACCAGCACAACCGGAAGCTTGTGTGCGCAAAGGTCATTGCGAATCTGTTCGAAGGGGCGAGCATAAAGGAATGGAGCGATACTGTAGACCCAGGGCCGCAGCGCCAGCTTGGCCAGCCCGGCCGCCACTGACACCATGTTCTGTTCCGCCACTCCCGCATTGATAAAGCGTTCCCTCAGCACGTCCCGCAAGGGCTCCAACGCCTTAAATCCGAGATCGCCCGTCAGAAACACCAGCCTCGCATCGCCCGCCTGCGAAACTAACGATCGGCAGAAGACATCACGCACGCTTGTTCCACCTCTTTACGGGCCTGCTCATACTGTTCAGCATTCATCGGCAGATAGTGCCACTCCATGCGGTTTTCCATGAAAGACACCCCGCAGCCCTTTATCGTTCTTGCGACTATCGCAAGAGGGCGGGAATGGCGTTGGTTGACGGCGATATGGAGGTCTCGTATCGCATGGCCATCAACTTCGAGCACGTCCATTCCGAAAGCGCGGAATTTCTCTGACATTGGTTCCAGATTAGCTACTTCGCCGGTTGTTCCAAATCCCTGCAACCCATTGCAGTCTACGATGAGTACCAGGTTATCCAGCTTGTGGTGGGTCAAAAATATCAGGGCTTCCCAGGACGAACCCTCGTTCCACTCTCCATCGGAAGTCAGGCAGAAGATTCTCCCAGCTTCGCCCTTGAGTTTCTTGCCCAAGGCGAGTCCGCACGCCAGTCCCAGACCATGTCCGAGGCTGCCTGTCGCAAAAACAATTTCTGCAATACCCGACGCAGGCGGATGCCCGGAAAGTCGCGTACCGTCCTGATGGAATTTTCGCAGATCATCGTCGGTCAGCGCCCCTATCGACCAGAGGGCGACATATAAAGCACCAGCACCATGGCCTTTCGACAAAACAAACAGATCGTCTTGACGCAAAATAAAATGATACAAACCCAGGAGAATATCGAGGGCCGACAGATTCCCGCCTATATGTCCCACGCGGCTCTCATAATGCATTTGAAGCAAGCGGAGCTTCGCTTTGCGGACCAGATCGCTGGCCGAAGTGACCTCGATGTTTGTCAGTCTTGAATCTGCCATGAGGTCCCATTTCCCAGACGACAGCACCTTGTTATTGGCGTCGCCTCAGGCGCAAGAAGCAGCTCTTTTGGCTTGTAATTTCGCAGATACGCGGACAAAACTGTATCACCGATCAGTCGATTTGCCCATACTCCAAGGGTGATGCCGTCGAAATGTGCAGACCCGCAGTCGTAACCAGCCCCGAGAATCCAAGTCCTTGCCATCTTAGTGGGCGGGGCACTGCCCCAATCAAGCCAGAATCAGATGAACCACGCAGGTTGTGGTTACCCTTAGCGACGGTAGAAGGTTACTAGTTCAAACTGTCAACCGGTGATAAACTTTCGAAAAACCATCCATTAATCCCAAGATGCAAACGCAGAACAGTAACGGTCCATTATTGCAGCCACGGCCGTATCCCAACCTGCTTAGCCTCGTCATTCCGATGTACAACGAGGAATCGGTGGTGCCTCATCTGCACAGTGTCCTCGATGAATTTATGGTTGAGGTGAAAGGCGAAACCGAGGTCGTGCTTGTCAACGACGGCAGCGCCGATGCGACCTTGGCGCAGGTTGCGGCCTGGGCCTATGAAGATCCTCGGATCAAAGTGATTAATTTGTCGCGTAACTTCGGCCATCAGATCGCGTCCACGGCAGGCTTGGACTACGCGTCTGGGGACGCCGTAGTCCTGCTGGATGCCGACCTGCAAGACCCTGTTTCGGTGATTCACCAGATGATCGCCCGCTACTGCGAGGGCTTCGATGTTGTTTACGGGCAGCGCGTAACCAGGCAAGGAGAGGGAATATTCAAACGACTGTCAGCCTGGCTCTTCTACCGATTGATGCGCAACCTGGTCTATAAAGATCTGCCCCTGGATGCAGGTGACTTCCGTTTGATTTCGCGGAATTGCCTCGACGGTTTACAACAACTGCGCGAAACCCATCGCTTTTTGCGCGGAATGGTTGCCTGGGTTGGGTATCCGCAGATTGCGGTGACGTACGAGCGTGCTCCCCGGGTAGCGGGAGAGACCAAATACCCGCTGCGAAAAATGCTGACCTTCGCCTGGACTGCGGCCACGTCATTTTCCGCTTTGCCGCTGAAAATCAGCGTTTGGCTGGGTGTGATAGTTACCCTCTTCGGGGTGGAAGAGGCGGTTCGTGCCAGTCTGGCTCATATCTTCCACTGGTATGCGGTACCTGGCTGGTCTTCGCTGACGGTCCTGGTTAGCGTACTGGGAGGTGCTACGCTGATGAGCATTGGCATCCTCGGAGAGTATGTTGGCAAGATTTACGAACAGGCAAAGGATAGGCCACTTTACCTTGTGTCCCGCACGTTTAATGTAGTTGAACGCCACAAACATCAGCACGGCGCCGAGTTTATGACACGGAGCGAGTACCGGTGAGCCAGCCCGAATTCGACCGCTACTCGGGGTCCTACGAAGAGTTGCTTAAGGATCCCATTCGGGACCGTTTTACCGGGTCCGGGCAACAGTTCTTTCATGTGCGGAAGCGCGATCTCATCCGCGAACACTTCAGCGGCCTGGGTGTCGACACGCGAGCACTGCGATATCTCGACATAGGATGCGGCAAGGGCGAGCTTCTATCGCTGCTGCGCAATGACTTCTGTGAGGTTGCCGGCTGCGATCCGTCGCCCGGCATGCTGAGCTCCAGCCAAGGTGTGGAGACCCGAGTGCAGGAGAACGCTGGCCAGATACCGTTTCAGGATGCCGTTTTCGATTTCGTAACGGCGGTCTGTGTTTATCACCATGTTCCGGCTTCATCACGGCTGGCGCTGACACACGAAGTTAATCGGGTCCTGAAACCCGGAGGCGTATTCGCGATTATCGAACACAACCCCTATAATCCGGTGACGCGGCTGATCGTCAGCCGAACACCGGTTGATGCGGACGCGGTGCTGCTGAGGGCCTCCGAGGCCCGGCGATGGATGCAAACGGCGGGATTCACCTGCGCCGCGCCGCGATATTTCCTTTATTTTCCAGAAGCAGTCTACCAGCGGACTGGCGATGGGCTGGAGAGTCTATTGCGAGGCGTACCGCTGGGCGGACAATACGCGGTCTTTGGCATCAAGGAGAGCGTTCAACTGTGACCGATGTGATTGAACGCGTGCGCCCGATCCTGGATCGTCCCTTTTTTTACGAGTTCTACAACTCGCTGATCGGGGCCAACCACCGTAGCCGTGTCCTCGTCAGTGAGTATATTAGGCCGAAGCCGCATGACCGTATTCTGGATGTCGGTTGCGGCCCGGGCAATATGCTGCCATTTCTTCCGGATTGCCAGTATCTCGGTGTGGATGCTAATCCGACGTGTATTGCTTTCGCGCGACAGCGGTACAGTCACCGTGGCGAGTTCATCTGCGAACGGGTAAGCCGGCATGCAGTGCAGGAGTTCGCCGCCTTCGATATTGTCCTTGCCCTGGGGTTGGTACATCATCTGGACGCCGAGGAAGCGAGAGGTCTTTTTAGACTTGGGTACACGGCCTTGAAACCGGGCGGGAGGATGATCACGAACGATGGCTGTTATGTGCCCGGTCAGTCGCAGGCCAAGAGGTTTCTCCTGTCTCGCGACCGCGGAAGATATGTCCGAACTGAGAATCAGTATCTGGAACTGGCACGCGAGTACTTCGATGAGGTCAAGGCGAACATTCGCGAAGACGTCCTCCGCATACCTTACACACATCTCATTCTGGAGTGCGTCCGCGGGCCCGCGGACGGGCAAGGGACCTAGCTGAAGGCTTTCTGCGCCCGCTGCGGAGACGCGAGCATTTTTCGAATGAGATTCCAGGAACAATCGTAATGTCTGCCCGTCCGCGGTCGCTATCATAATGGCCCGCGAATGCTAGACTATGCTGCTGCTCAAAGGCATGGACAACGGGATACAACCGAGGGCCACGTTTGCGTCGTATTTCTTTCTCCTGCTGACGGTTCTTGTGAGCACCTTATTGCTTGCAGCCAGGATCCATGATGGATTCGATCCGGCCGACGATCCGGTGTTGGCGCACGCAGCGGAGCGAGTGCTCCATGGGGAGCGGCCACAGGTTGATTTTCACGATGTCTATGCCGGCGCCCTCAGCCATGTAGGCGCGGCCTCATTTGAGATGTTTGGAACCGCCCTCCTTGCGCCGCGGATCATGCTTCTGCTTTTCTTTGTGCCAGCCGTAGCCGCCCTCTGGTATATCGCGTCCAAGATGCTCGGCCCCGCCGCAGCATCCTTGGTCACTCTGCTTGCTGCTGCCTGGAGCGTCCCTCAATATCCGTGTCCGAATGGCTCCTGGTACATGCTCTACTTCGCCATCTTCGCCACAGCAGCATTGTTCTGCTTCGTTGAAACTCGCCGTCGGCGATGGATATTCGCAGCCGGGGCGTTTGCAGGTACAGCCATTCTCTTTAAGGTGACAGGCCTCTATGTGGTGGCTGGGGGAATGTTGTTTCTTCTCTTTGACGAACAGACCTGCGAGCCGGCGGAAGGCAAGGCGCGCTTGTCCGGATTCTCTGTGCTTGTCGTCGGATTACTTCTGCTCTTTTGCGGCGCGCTGGTTTTTCTTGTTCGCAGCCATTCTGGACCGGCTGAGTACTATCATTTTGTGCTGCCCGGTTCAGCCCTCTCGGCGTTGCTGGTCTATCGCGAGTGGGAATCCCGACACGTGCCGAGTGTCAGCCGCCTTCAGGCACTCGCGGGCCGTCTGCTGCCATTCCTGGTGGGCGCGTGCATACCGATTGCCGCCTACCTCATGCCTTACATGGTTGCCGGACAAGTTGGAGTCTGGTTCCACGGTGTATTCGTCGCTCCTTTTGCGCGGGTGAATTCCGCGCATTGGGCTCCCATCGGCCCAATTGCCGTGCTTCTGAGCCTGCCGATATTTGGGCTCATAGCGTTCGACATAGGCCTTCGTGGCGAAAAAGATCGCCGGATCGCTCTGGCAGGTTCGTGCCTGGGATGTGCGGCGGCCATGTACTTGGCGTTCCGATCTCCTTACTTCGCGGGGTTGACATGGCTATCGGTGGCCGCCGCTATTCCATTGCTTTCTGTGATTGCAGTTGTGTTGCTCTTAGGGACCAAGTGCCGAGGCAAGGGCACATCGCAGTTCCTGTTGCTCGTCGCCATGACGGCGATGTGCAGCCTGAATCAGTATCCGTTCTCCGCCCCGATTTATTTCTGTTATGTCGCCCCCCTTTTGATTCTTGCTATGACGGCCCTGGTGGCAATTCGCCCTCATCCTGGGCCATCCATCGTTGTGCCGGCAGCACTGTTCTTTCTTGTTTTCGCCGTGGCGATCCTGATGCCGAACCAGATCTACAGCAAGGGTCTGACATTGCATCCGGATGTCCAGAAAGCGTTTTCCATACCACGAGCGAGCGGAATCCGCGGTTCAATCGATGTGGTTGAGCGATACGAACGGGTCTGTGACGAGATTGCGGCCCACGGCGGTTCTGGCCCCATCTATGCTGGACCTGACGCATCCGGCTTGTACTTCTTAACCGGCCGCAAGAATCCAACTCTCGTACTTTTTGACTTCCTGGCAGGTGACGACGACCGGCCGGATCGAATACTGGCGGATATTGACCGGGCCCAGGTTGGTGTTGTGGCGATCAACCACGCAATTCGCATTCCTTCTGGCCCGATGCCTGCCGAGTTGCTAAACGCGCTTCGGTCACGGTTTCCTGAATCAAAAACGATCGACAATTTCGAGATTCGCTGGAAATAAACGCGAGATGGCGAACCAGGCCCAGAACATACACAGATCCAACTTTTTCCTATGCTCCCAGCGGCGAACCCAGGACGCGACGCCGCAATACTGCGGAGAGGACGTAGAAACAGAGGGCAATAATGAGCAGGTTCTTGAACCCAACCAGCAACGACAGGTTTTCAGAAAGGCCGCCCAGAATTGCTCCGGCGATGTTGGAACCAAAGTCGACGTCGGGTTGAATACTGTCGCGGAAGGAAGCGCCGAAGATGATTCCGGCGAAGAAGATAGGCACGAAAATCACCGCACAGGACACCGCCACCTTTCCAGCCCCCGGCAGCGCGAGGAACCGGTTCATCGGTACCAAGATGTTAACCACCAGAGTGGCGGAGAGAAGTACATAGTAAGGCCAGAGCTTTTGCGGTTTGGCGATCAGCACAAAAACATTGCTGGCGAGGATCATCACCAGAATTGCAGCAAATACAACGGAATTAACGAGCCAGGTAGACCCAAATAGCAAGGCCATGTGCACGACGCCCTTGGTCTCAAGCAGCATGAATCCCGCGCCGAGGAAAAACATTTGCCAATTCGGGCGCACCTGGCGCGCGGGAGCACAGACATACAGGAGTGCCAGTGAGAGCACGGCGATCAAAGCCATGCTCCGCAGATTCAAGGCGGGTATTCTGGCATCGCGCAGATAGAGGAAGGGCCAATCGTCTGCCGGGAGCCGGGTAATGCCGACGGTGTCCACGGAGGCTGGACCGATCCGCAGCCAGTCTGAAGTGTTTGAATCCGCCGTCGTGGGCGGTTGCGCGCCGAAACCGTTCACCTGCTGGTTCACCACTGGCCTTTTGTTCAGCCAGAAGGACGGCCGCAGCTCGAATTGCCTGTTTATGGCTGTCAAGGTTGGGGTGTTGTGGCCTACCAGTAGAAAGGTGATTCTATTAGTCTGCGGGTCCATGGGCCGGATCGAGTCGACATAGGGTAGGGAAATCACCAGAGGCCTTGCGCCAAAAGCTTCTTCGGCCATCTTGTCAATCCGGCCTACGATCCATCCCTGTCGAAAAAAATTATATGCAGCAAACACGCCATTGGGTTTAAGCCTTGCTGCGATATCGTCGAAAGCCTGCCTGGTGAATAAAAAGCTCTCCAGACGGATGCTGGAATATCCCGAGTGCAGCACCAAGGAATCAACCAGAGCAAAAATCACCAAGTCATACTTGCGGGAGGTGGTGCGCAGGAAACTCCGGCCATCGTCAATGTGGACGGTTACGCGATCATCACCGTAAGGGCGATTGGGATGATGCGCCCGGCCAAGTTCGAAGATCTGAGGATCGATCTCCACGGCATCCACGTGTTTGGCGCCGTTTTGCAGAGCTGCTGAAACATCATTACCCGAACCTGCACCAATGATCAGAATGTCTTCAAACGGTTTGCCGCCGGCATCGCGGTTCAGTAAGTAAGGGAGTTCGTAAGCACAACCCTCGTCCTCAACCCGCACCATGGCCTGATGGTTAATGTTGTTGGTATCGATCACTCTTTGCTGTGGCGAGTACGCAATCTTGTAATAGGGCGACCATAGCAAAACGTGGAGGGGGGATTTCGAATAGCTGCCGAAACCAACGAGAAGAAGAATGGCGACGACGCCCAAGAGTTGCAGGTAGCTCCACGGTTTCAGGAAGTACAACCAGAGGATGAGAGCCACCGCGAACCAAGTTAAGGGGGTCGTCCTGAAGTAGGAAGCCAGCGCAAATACTACGATTCCGAGCAGGCTACCGCCGATATTGCTGATATAGGCAACCAGACGGTCGGGGGCTTGATCGAAGGCAAGTCCCATTACCTGGCCGATTCCAACAAAGGCCAAAGCGATCAATATGAAGTAGATACTCGCCAGGACATCGATGGGTAAGACAAATCCGGAAAAACTTAAATATTCGGTACCGAAATATACCTGCTGGGGTGACGATCCCTGTCCGCCGACATCAGCGGCAACTCGCCCAACGTTGGCAAAACAGGATGCCACAATCGCCATTAACATCAGCGGGATTGCTGTTTTTGCCTGGTTCTGGCGGCCCGATGCAGTCAAGCATCCGGCTGAAATGCCCAGAAATGTCGCGAGCAGGACAATATTGGTAAAAAACGTCAGGTTGGGCACCATGCTCCCAAACCAACGTATGCAGGCCAACTCGAGGAACAGAATAACGAAACTGATCAGGAACAGATCGAGATAGAGGTGTGGTCGTCTAGATTCTGACCGGCCCAAGTTTTCGACACCTGTCATGCAGCCTCGCTGACTGTTCGATTGGTCTGAAATGCTATTTGGTTTGGCGTTTCCGTTTTGATTCCCAACTGGGCCACACTATACACCAAGGATTCCAGGGCATTAATGGGTAGGTTTTTTCGAGTTGTCACACGGGTACTATCGGCATCGATGATTGCGCTCGCCGCGAGCAGTAGCATTTTCGACGCGATTACAGGATGAGCATGGGCCATCGAGGTAGCCAGAAGGTGGCACGACGAAAACTAATCGTCGGTGGGCTGGACATTGCGCTTCGTGGTCAGTAAGATTACGCTACTCGTAAAGCGGACGCAATTAGGCTGACTCGCCAGTCAGAGACCTGATGCGTCACCACAAATCCTCTATCGCGCCACGAGACGGGAGATAACAAAAAATGATTACTATGTTGAAGCATCTGCACGTAGAAGAGTCTGGCCAGGACCTAATCGAGTACGGGCTCATTGCGCTGATAGTTGCGTTGGGCGCCCTCGCTGGCATGGGCATTCTGGCTAAGTCGATCAACAAGGTGTTCACACAGGTTGCCGGTCAGCTTACTTAACCACCATTGCGGGTGTGGTCGCGCTCGAGGAAGAGAAGACATCAATGCTCGCTTCTCGGGCGCGCTTCTACGCTGTCGCTTAGCATCACTAAGCTGCCCAGGGCTTCGCGTTGCCGCAGTGCTGGCAATGGCTTGATTGTCGGGATCCTTCATTTGTTGTGAACCCAGACGCCCTTCTCTTAGCTCACCCACCACGATCATTGCCGAATGAGTGCCGCAACCTTCCTTGAGTCTCTCCTTTGGCTGTCATTAGAGGCCGTATTGGGCTACGATGACGGTTTGGATGGTGTACGGGGGAGAGACAGGAGTTCTCAAATGATCAACATGTTGAGGAATCTGAACCGGGAAGAATCGGGTCAGGCCCTGATTGAGTTCGCGCTGATCTGTTTGATCGTTGGTCTTGGGGCCATCGCTGGGATGGGTGTGTTGGCTTCCTCGGTCAATAAGGTGTTCACGCAGGTTGCCGGCCAACTGACGTAGCCACATTTTGCCTGCTGCCTCTCCCATC
>CAVXMZ010000004.1:0-298659 GCA_963763145.1 uncultured Acidobacteriaceae bacterium
ATTAAGTTCTTCAACATCCAGTTCAGCTCGGTCCTCGCCTTGCTGATAGCACCTGTATATGAGAGAAAGCGAATGCCGGGCGTTTGATGAAGCAATAGGGCGCCTTCCACATCTTTGCCAATGAGAACGATGTCGATCCTTCCGAACGTGGGAGTCAGTTCATCTCGATACGATTCGGCCTGAGCCTGATCCTCCCTTCGGATCGTATGGTTGGGCCGCTTGAACTCAATCAGCACGTGGCGCTCATCGACTCCGCTCATGAGAACGAGGTCAGGACGCTTGCTGGCGTTCTTCCCCTTGAATTTCTTCTCGGAATAATTCTCGACTGCAGTGCGTAGCGACTGATTGGAGCAAAGTATGTCGAATTCTGCCCCAAGCACCCAAAGGCTTTGCTCGATAGCCTTGTGCATCTGCTGTTCGAGTGTTTTTGGGTTATTGCAAAGCACATGGAGGTGATCAAGATACTTTAGACGACCGTGAGCTTGCCGCCCAATCAGCGCAATTTCGACAATGCCAAAGTGCTCTAGGGTCTCAGCCAGGATCTGGACATCGCTATGAGGTGCCTCCTCCAAAGCCTTCAGCACGTACCAGTATTCGTCGCGTTCAAGGGCGTCCAGCAGGACGGAGACCACCGGCTCAATGCGCTCCTGCTTATCCTCGTACAGCTTCGCAATTACTCGCTGGACAAGTTTGCGAGCGTAAGCGCGCCGATGCTCCGGCATTTTCGATAGGCGTCGATCGATCTCTTGTTGCAGGCGCCCTTTGTGAAGGGCGAAGTCGCGCTTGAAGACTTCCTTCAATTTCGCTTTCAAAATTGGGCGAACGAACTCTTCGACCTGCTGGTACGCCTTGCTCGTCTCGATAATCGCGTTCCAACCGGCGGTCACGTCGGAATAGAGCCCATCCGCTTCCAACTCCCCGTACACTCGCCGCAGTAGACCTTTGGGGATTTCTTCGTCCTCCTCTAATCCAAAGACGGTCGGATTGCCCACTATTTTGCCCTCGACACGAATCGCTATGCCTGCTTTTCGGGCAGAGTGTTTCTGATCTGTAACCTTGAAAAACAGTCTGACCTCCCCGGCATCTGGAAGAGATGTGGATTCGTTATGGCCTTCGCCAGGCACATCCGAAGGACCAATAACCTCCCCGTTTATTTTTATATTGAAATCGGGCTCTCGGCCGTACTCCAGCACGAGAAGTTCTTTGACGCGCTCCGCTTGAGGAAACGACAACCGTTGATTCAACGCCGTCAGCGAAACGACGGTACCCTTCGCGCTCGGATCGCATTCCGCAACGGACATCGGAAGTTCCACGCGCTCCAAATCGAGGGAGACAGCTTCCCTCAGCTGCTTGCGTGGAATGGTGAGTTTGGTGACAGATCCCCGGGTGAAAGTGGTGACGGTCATCTCATCCGCGACGACCAGGCCGGCGAACTTTCCGATTCCCTTATGCCCTTTCACCCGCCGCCGTTTTCCAGCAGTGGTTTCTCCTTTCAATCGGCGGTCACGGCCAACCTTAAGGTATTCTTCCTTGACCTCGACGTCCGTCATCCCGGTGCCGTCATCCTCGACAAGAATTTGATCGGCACTCATTACCTCCGGCAACGTGATGGAGACATTGTCGGCGTCGGCATCCCAGGCATTGTCAACAAGCTCTTTTAATGCCTGTTCACTTGATCGGTATTGGTCGCTCAACACAGAAGCGAGGCGGGGATCAACTTGGAAGAAAGCTGTTGGAGACATTATTCACTCTCCTCGAGTGGCTAGGCATTCAGTGACGCGATTCAATATCCCCCGAACGCCTCAATAATTCTATTCAGTGGCTCCAGAGTAGCGGAAAATTAGCATCTTTGAGGGGATCGGGACCGACTGGTCGAGCCGAAACCGTTTGTGAGATCACAATCGTGGTCCGTCCGTTGGATCTGCGCCTAATATCGCGCAGGCGGAAGCAACGACATCATTAGGAAGACCTGTGCTTTCGCTTTTCTGGAGGTCGGGCTGATAGGGTGGGTAAAACCTCTTGGCGTCGGACAACACACGCGCAAAGACCTCGGCAAACGCTCCGCGCTGACGCTGGACATGCAGGAAACGTCCTTCTAGGCTGTATTGGCGATAGCTGCAAGAGCCTTTGGCGTTGACGAAAGCGCCTATCTCTCTATTCCCATTGCGCTCCAGAACAAACCAAGCCTTGTTCTCAGAGGTCGCACTCCGTGAGGGGGGTGGGGGCAACGTCTCGTCAACAGTACGGGTTGCCGCTTCTACGGCTGAGGACGCGGCTCGGTCAACAGGCTCCAATAAGCTCCAGTCAATGTCAAATGTTCGACCGATATCTATCACGAGACTTCGCAACGGGCCTAAACGGCGGTCAATTTCGTGTATTCTTGCCGCCCCAGATCCGGCGCCTTCAGCCAAGATCGGTGCACGATCCATTGCTTTACATGCGGCGTTGACGTGCGATTTCAAGGATCGTAACGAGGCACTTGAGCGCCCGTTCAGTAGTGGCAGTTTTCGCATAAGCTGGTCTTGTCTCATAGCGCCGCCCGCGTCCGCCAGCATCTTAAGAAGCGCCCTATCTTCAAGCCGCAAATCACTCAGAAGTTCCTTCAGAGACGCCTCGTCCCAAACTTTGTCTCGCCAACCTTGGTAGGGCTCCGCCTTACGATTTGCGTAGGGAGCGAACGGTGAGGCATCGCATCGCAGGGGGCGATAGAGTTTGTCGAGATAAAAGACCTCGTCATCGGCGAGGGTGTTTCGCCACAATCCCTTGCGAGCCATGTAAGCCAAGAGATCAAGCGCGAAATTTTGTTCGTAACCTTGCAGCGCCGCGCTGCTATAGGCCTCTGCGACCGCATCTCCGACACTGGCCCACGGGGCCCACCGGAGGCATGCCACGATTGATTCAGGACGCACGCCCGGATTGGTCGGGAACGGCCCCATGGAGCTACGTACACTTTCAACGATTGGAGGCTCCTTCAGTTCAGGAGTCAAGAAGATCAGTCCGAACTCCTTCGCTTTAGAAGTTGCGCGACAATACCCGATGTCGAGATTGCGAACGAGTTGGTTACGGTGCGGGTCATGTGCTGTGCCAGAACTGGCAGGCGCATCCATTTTCACTTCAACGAAGATGATGGCGCTGGTTGACTCAATAACAAGGTCAACGATCGTGCTGCCCTCTATAACGCCAATCGGTTTCGGCTGCCTCTGCCAGAAATCGACAGAACACTCAGATATAGGGCGAGCGAACTTCAAAACAGAACTAACCCACGAGGCCAACACAGAAGAATTGAGGTTCTTGACGATTCCGAAAACGTTGGAGAGAACAACGTCCTCGGACGTTTCGTGGACCAACGGCGTGCCTGCGTGCGATAGATGGCCGCGTAGCTCAAGCACAATCGACATTCGGGTGACCTCGAGCAGAATGATACCGCTATCGCTCAGCGAAAAGCTGCAAGGTCAATGCTAGGAGAACAAATATGCGATTCAGCATCGATGTCGGAAGCGAACTACACCTGAAGCTGTATCAGGCAGTCCTGCTGTACCGAAACGACCACGGCAACCGCGTCATGGCCACGGTACACGGGGTAGTGCAAACCGACACCAACACCGCACCAGCGTTAGGTGCCGGACATCTGCTCAGCACCGCTGCTCTGCGGGAGCTCACGAAGCAGCTAGGCACCAGCAGTCAGGCTGAGTACCTGCCAGACAATGTAATCGCTCGCACGCCTGAGCTAATCGTATGGTGGGCGCCGGAGGCTATGCGGTCGATGTTCTTCCGTCAAGGCTCGGAGCTAGCCGATGTTTCCGGCGAGATCTTTCCGCATCCAGCTTTGCTGTTCGCAGTCCGTAACAGCGTGCTGTTCGTACGTGCCCTTCAGAAAAACAAGAGGCCGTTTGCCGATACGAAGTTGGCAGCAGCGCCCTACTGGAATATCGACAGCAACGGAACAGTGTGCGCGGGCACTATGCGCATTCCCAAGTCGGTTACGGTCGTTTCCATCCACACCTGGCAGACGGCGTTCTTTCAAAGCGAATTCACCCATCCCGGAGGGGCAGGCCGCTTGACCACCAGAAAAGGCGGCACCACTGCTTTGTGGAAGAGCTTGGTCGGGAAGAAACGCTTCCCGTCTTCGGCACTGATTGAGACGGAAACAGTACAGGACTACCTGAGAAAACAGGAGGCGGAACGAAGATGACCCATACACCCGATCCGCAGCTGTTCGAGCGGCCGATCAACATCCTGGTCGTTGGCTGTGGCGGAAACGGCAGCGCTATCGCCGCTGGCCTACCCTATCTGCATCAGGCACTCCTGGCGTTCGGCCATCCCGGAGGCCTGAATGTCACGCTGATCGATCCCGACGCGGTGAGCGAGACCAACTGCGTGCGCCAGCCCTTCTGCCGAACTGAGGTCGGTCTCTCCAAGGCAGTGGTCCTGGCGCATCGGACGAACATGTTTTGGGGACTCAACTGGCAGGGCATGCAGTCAAGGATCGAACAGCTGAAGAACGGCACTCAGGTCGACATGCTTATCGGGTGCGTGGACACCCGCAAAGCCCGACACTCGATCAACCGCTGGGCGCTGCGCTCCCGAGTCCTGTATTGGCTCGATCTGGGGAACAGCGCATCCAGCGGGCAGTTCATCCTTGGGCAGCCCAACAACTCGTCGAATAGAAAGAAGCGGCGTCTGCCGACGGTCGCCGAGTTGTATCCAGAGATCGTGTCGAGCAAAGAACGAGAAGACGATCAGCCGTCATGCAGTGCCGCCGAAGCCCTCACCCGACAGGAACCGTTCATCAACCAGAACCTCGCCTATCAGGCATTGGGAATGCTGACTCAGTTGCTGCGTCGCGGATCATTGGCTTACCAGGGCGGGTTCTGCAATTTGGTCACAGGGCAGCTCGCTCCTTTACCGATTCACCACCAGATGCCGGGTCGTATGCGAGTATCAACTGAATTTGATCGCTAAACGCAGCCAGTTTAGTGTGCAGTGTCGGATTAGCGATTGAGCGAGTTCCAAGAGTCCGGTTTTGCTTGCCTGTATGAGGCCGCAAGTGACCGCCCTTGGCTTGAGCCCGTAAACGAGCGTCTTTCCAATCCTCTGAAGCCTCGTCTGACCCTGTTTGTTGTATTTGTCTCCATTCCACAATCCGTTCCACAAATTGAGCTGTCTTGTACGTCTTACGTGAATTTGGGCAGCCTTCACGTCTGTGTAAGTTGTTGTAAAACCGAATCCACTCAGCGGTAGAGTGCCATCTTCACACGGTGGAAGTCACAGGTTCGAATCCTGTAGCGCCCACCATTGTTTTCTTCGACTTACAGCAAAAATGCATCCGACGCTCATGCACATTAACGCACATTAAGCGCTGGCTGCCTTTGCTGGCGGCAGAAGCGGTGCGTGACGAACCATCTCCACCACCTTGCCCTGCGCCCGGCGCGCATCTTCGCTGAACGCTTGCGCGTACAGACCAAGCGTGATGCCCGCACGCATGAGCTCCTGTACAACCTTGATGTCCTCACCGCTGGCTTTCAGAAGTGAACAGAAAGTACGACGGAAGGTGTGCCAGCCGACGTTGCCTTCGATTCCCAGCTTTCTTGCCAGAGGCTGGATCGAACGGCGAAGAATCATATCCGGCCACACAGGTTTTTTCCCGCGCGAGCGGGAAGACGCGAAGACCCAGTCGTCATCTGCCGAGTACGGCGATACCGCACGCCACGCTGCCAGAGCCTCCAGTTGATAGGCATGGAGCGGAACCACTTTCCTGGAGATCTCAGTTTTGACATCTCCCAAATGGCCCCTCACGATGCCCTTGAGCACGGAAGCCGTGGCATTTACAAAGTTCAGATCCCGCCACTGCAAGGCGAAGGCTTCGCAGCGCCGCAATCCATTCCCGAACTCGAGCGAAATAGCCGCCCTTTCGCGCGGTCCCGATCCCGTCCACAGCGCCTGAACCTGGCTTGCCGTCAGAATCGTAGGAATGCGACTGCGCTTCCCGCCCTGACGGACGAGCTTGATCGGATTGTGTCCTATGGGCACAAACTCGTAACGCTGGGCATGGGTAAACAATACGCTGAAGATGTTGCGGATGCGTTGCCTGGTTGCATTCTCGAGCGTTTTGCCGCTGTTCTTCGTGTTCATCAAAGCGCCCAGCCACTCCTCGACGACAACCGACTTCATTTCGAGCATGTGAGTGGTCTCCCTGCGGGGCAAGACGAACAACTTCAACGTCTCTTTGTAGTTCTCTTTCGTGGACCAGGAACGCCGCGGATTTGCTCGTTCAGCTCCACGTCCTTGAAGTGTTGTGCTACAAGCCCGACGGTGGGTGACTGCATCGCCGGACTCGCGCTGTTGATGGCGAGCCGCGCCTGGTCGGCAGCTTTCTGGGCCTGTGATTCCGTCTTGAACTGCCTCGTCGTCCCGACGATGGCCTGCCGCTGAACGCGGCTGCCATCGGGGAGGGTGACGCGATAGCGCAGGACCCATTCACTGCAACCGTCAGCGCGGCGTACCTTGACTAGGCCGTGTTGATACCGACGCCGTGTTGTCATTTACTGAATCCTCCCTGACACACGGCACGGGTCGCAGGGCGAGTTTACGCGGCCGCGCATCCAGCGATCAAGATCTGACAACAAGAACAGCCAGCGCCGACGCTGACCATCGCCGCGAGGATGAGCCGGAACTTTGCCTTCGCGGGCAAGCTTCTTCAGATGACGGGCTGACATACACACAACCTTGGCCCGGTTTGTGCTTCGCTGACCAAACGGCGGTCAAGGAGGCGCCGGACAGACGGCAAGGTAGCCCCGAGCGACAGGCCGGCTTCCGCCTGCCAGCGGTACGGCGTATCTATCCCCGCCTCGACAAGGGTCAAGATGAGCATATCCAGCGAGGCAACCATACATAGCTAAGCTACCAGTGCTTCGGTGGGGCTGGACAGAATATTCTGATGCGTAAGCCTCCGGGTCAACAATTTGCCAAAGGCCAGAGGCTTGAGATGCTTTGGCTGCCGCATCATGTTTATGTCGTGATTGAAGTCTAATGTTCGAAGTATTCGACGTGCCTTGAGGAGCGCTTTCTCGATAATGGAGAAGCAGGATTCCCGCCGCACGACAAAACGCATGAGATCGTGGACTTGCTGCGTATGAGCCGCCGGCTTCAGTCATGTCGAGATCTGTCTTGCAGTCAATTATGTGCCACGCGGCTCGGTCCTTATACATGAGGTCCACAACACCGGAAACGATCCGGCCATTGCCGAGATCGTAGGTGAAAGGGGATTCCTCAGAATGCTCGCACTGCACTGCGTGTTCCCAGAGCCCTGCCTTCGATGCCTCCAGTACTGTGCTCACTGCTTCGTCGAGGACAGCGCGCAACTGAAGCTCTTCGACGGTCAACCACATTGCCAGCCGGTAGAGATCCGATGGGGTCGCATCCTTGTGACGCATCGCGTGTTCAGGCAATCCATGAATGAGAGTGCCCCATGCCTGCCCAGCGTCGGCTCGATGCGCAGGAGTATCCACGGTTACAACCTTCCAGGGATCGTCCGATGTGACGTCGAGGCTTGACTGTCGCTTACTCAATCGAGTTGACGGTCGCAGTTGGCTATTCTACGGCACGGGGTCCCGGGTACCGTACGGTACAGTGCCACGGCACGAAAAGATTCGTTTGACGGTGAGCTCCAGGCCGCGTGCCACGCCGTACCTTTGAAAAGCCTGCACCGAGTACTCCGAACAAGTTGGTACATACCGGCAGCGAATGAACCTCCGGCTTACGGATCGTCCATGTTGCTGATAGAGGTGAACCAACCCAACGCAATAACGCGAGCTAAACTGCTCGTCCGGACGACGTGAAGCATCCAGGAGGAGCAGCAGCGTAAAAAGCATCATCGCGGCCGCCAGGCCAGCCCTGAGCGCTATGCGCCTATGCTGCAGTGTGGACACCTGACACTCGCTTGCAGCCGCCTGTTGTGACAGTTTGGGCATTGAACCATGTTACCTTGCGGCCTTACAAACAAATAAATCACAAGTCCAATGACGCCCGTAAACATGACAAGCAGCATCCACAGAATCGCGCTATCCATGCCGCGGGCCTTGGCATCACGAGCTACCCAAACAAGGATAGCAATGTTGAGGACGACCATCGCGACAATGAACCCGAGAAAGCCGCTACAGGCAAAGCAACCAGCTGCTCCGGCGCCGCTATCCCGTTGTGTCAATGCAAAAAGGCCTGAGCAGCAGAGAACCAATGCAGTCACTCCAACCATCATCCAACGAAGTATGCGCATAGGTAGAGACGTCCTTTCGTGGTACCCCAACTCTTTCAACTCCCGCTGACTTGTTTGGCTTCCTCGACTCACGCTCCTGACCAATCGGCTCAGATCGTCTCGCCGTTTCCGCCTCGGTATTCAATTGAGAAGTTCGCCAGACCACGCTTCAAGCCGCCAACCATCATCGTAGAGCTTCAGTAACGACCTATGTTTCATCGGCTTAGTAAACACCGTGTGTACAACATCCGGGCACCCGGCAAAGTCCCAAAGGTACGTAAACTCCACGATCTTGACCTTGCCAGCAGGGCCGAACAAGGCACTGGCATCTGATATGCCCGTTATTTCCACCACTTTTACGCCGAACTTCCGCCATTGGGAGCCGCCATACGGACCTGGACTAAGTGTGCCGCGATAAGAGTCGGTGAAAACCATGCAATTATTCAGAAGTGGAGTCGCCTTGTACAACCCGGTACGTACCCAAAGTCCTTTTTCTACGCCCGCCGCAAGTTCGTCAGCCGTTGGATATATATCAACGACTGCGGGGGCCTTAGCTTCGAGCAAAGTCTTCGCCTTGGAGAGTGTGAGTGTGCTTGGCGAGCACCCAACAGAAATTGCTAAGAAAGCAATATTAGCGATTAAGCCCACTCTGCTCATGGAGCCTCTTCATTTATGCGGAACACGCACAGTCTTAACACGGATAAACCTACTGCCATTCCATTCGAGAGTTGAGGTCATATCCCAAGCCTGTTGAGCATGCGATCCGCCAGCCGCATAGGTAACCAGCAGCTGCTTATTAATGATGCGAACTCCGCTGACACCCCAATCGTCGTTGAGGTGCTCTTCCCACACTGATGCCGGCAGCTTGTTGAGTTTGACCTTTCCATCGACTACCTTATAGACGAAAATCTTGCTGATTACCCCTTCTCCGGGCTCGCAGTCGCCCACCACGACCGCATCTTCGCCAGGCCCTCCGGTTATGAGCCCGAAGACCGGCTTAGCTAGACTGAAGCCAATGATTGAGCCGTCTTGAAGGGTCTTTCCCCAGCCGCCATTGGTGACATGAATAATCTTCGGAAAGTCATCCGATTCACAATCGGCCGGGTAGTCAAAGTTACGAAAGTCGACTGCTCGAATGCTGGTAATACTACCTTTGGCCTTTGACGGCGGCACGGGCTGTTGAGCCAGGCAACCAACCGATAACAGAAAGATTAGCGTTCCCGCCAGCACGGATTGCACAATGCTTCTCCTATACGCAAATCGATGAGTGTCAGTCATTCGATTTCATGGGTGTCATTCGGTAGCCGGTTCCGGTCCACTGGACCGAGCCTCCGGCAGTCTTGAACCAATATTCGATTCGGCGACGGCCCAGATCGAAAACCACGCCGTCCAGCGCCTTTGCCCATCGGTCTTTGCGGGCAATTACCGGCGAAAAAGTGCCATCCTGTGAGCCCTGAAAGACAACAATCCACCACTCATAGTCGTACGTATAAACAGACTTGCCATTCATCGGCCATTTGTGGGTGAGTACTGGCTTATTAGTTACAAAAAATACTGCGAAGTCCAGGAAACCATCATGATTGAAGTCCGCCCAAACGGCGAATGGACATTGCGCGATGACCTTGCCCTCCGAAAAAGACATGTGCCATTGCTGGTATACGTCGAGGCATGAGCCGCCCGAATAATCGCTTGGCGCGTAGTTATACATTGCGACAAGCGGATGTGCCTGCTGGAATTTCTCGACCGCGGCGCGCTGCTGGCCGGTGAGTTTCAGTACAGGGCATCCCCGCGCATCCATGGTTACATTCGGCGGATCTCCCTTGATGGCTGCATTGACGGCCTTAGATGCCGGCTGTTGTGCGACCAGGAGGGCGCTAATGAAGCAATATGCAATTGCACAAAGGGCGACCTTTTGCCCCAACCTTCCACATGGTGCCGCCGGCTGAGTTGCACAAAGCCTGCCTGAGGCCGTTATAGGCAGTGCCTTTCGCATGAGAATCTCTCTCTCTTTCCTTCTACGACAGGGCCCGTGATATGGAGGTGCTATTTCCCAGCCACCATCGCCTTTATTACGGGGCTTGTAACGCCATCGTGCTTCAACTGGATCAGCGCGTCGGTTGAGGTATCAAACTGGCATTGGGAATTCTTAATCTTCGCCAGGATCATCTCATCATCAAAGCCAGCCTTTGCCATCTTGACGACATCCTGATTGTTCAGAGCGCCTGCACTCGTGCGACTCTGCGGCTTCTGGTCCTGCAAAACCCAAGTATGCCCACTGGTATCGGCAAGGCTGTTACCCCGCACAGTAATGGTGGTAGCAGTACTTGTTTCGTTGATGCTAAGTTCCAGCTTCTCGCCGGTTTCGGTAAAAGTGCCGTGGTAGGATTGCCCGCCTTCTTGCAGCGAAAACGACTTGTCGGCATTGAGCTGAAGTCGGTCGGCCGAACTTTGGGAGCTGACATAAACGGCTGGCAATATCAGCTGCGCCGGTGGAGTCTGTGGAGCGAATTGACCAGGCTTCGGATCCTGGGCCACGGCATTGCTGCCAGGTGAATTGCCAGATGGCTGCACGGCGAGCACTTCAGCGATTTTCGCTATCGCCTGGTCCGGGGATGGAAACGCTCCCTTCTCAAATGGAAACTTCAGTTCTGCGTAGTAGCGAATGTCGTCGTAGGTGTCACTGTACAGATAGAAAACGATCCCACCGTTCTGAACATCGATCCTCGTCACCCAGAGATCTTCGTTGGCGGCAAATTGACGATGCGGATAGTTACTGGCGGTGCCATTTCCGGGCGCTAGCATTGTTATGAGAATGTCTTGTCCGAATCCGTGTCCTCCCTGCGTAATCCTGCCATTCTTGTAGGTATTCACGGGCGGCAGAGGGGACTCGGTGGAATACATCATGAGGCCGGCTTTCTGCAGTTGCAGTTGCGCGCCTGTGCTGAGAAAGTCGCTTCTGTTGCGCGCTACCTGCGTCAAAGGAAATTGGTTTTGCAACCTTTGCTGCAGAGTAGTGTGATCTCCGCCCTGGCCGTATGCCCATAGGCCTGAGGTCATAGTCGCGATTACGATGAGGTAGGCTAGCTTTCGCATGATACGTTCTCTTTCTTTCTTTAGCTGGCTTTGATATCGGACGCTATTTCCCGGCCACCATCGCCTTTATCACGGGGCTGCTGACACCATCGTGCTTCAACTGGATCAGTGCGTCAGTTGAGGTATCGAAGTCGCATTGTGACTTTTGAATTTTGGAGAGGATAGTCGCGTCGTCGAAACCGGCCTTCGCCATTTTGACGATGTCCTGATTTTTCAGGACACCTTCACTCGGCGTGCTCTTCTGCAGAGCCTGATCCTGCAACACCCAGGTGTGACCGCTGCTATCGGTCAGGTTGTTGCCCTGCATTGTGACTGTGGTTGTGGTGCTGGTGTCGCCAATGCTAAGTTCCAACTTGTTGCCATTTTCAGTGAAGTTGCCGCGATAGGATCGGCCCCCCTCCTGGAGAGAGAAAGAGTGGTCGCTCTTCAACTGTAGTTGGTCTTGTGGTGCCTCGGTGCTGACGTAAACCGATGGCAGTTTCAGCGACGCGGTTGCGGATGGACCACCCGGCGCCGGTGTTACTGGCTTGTTGGCGGTCGGAGTGGTGTCAACACCGAATATCTCGCCTATTGTGTCCTGGACCTGTTTCAAGTTGCTGGCGACTAGAGAACCCTTGTCGAACTGGATGGCTAGTCGCGCACGATAAGGGACATTATTGGGGTCCGCAGCGGAAGGCTCGCACCCTCCGCACGACTGCACATAAAAAGCTACTTCAGCCTGATTGATGTCCATCGAGAGGACATACACCTTCTCACCCACTTGAAGAAACCGTCGCTCGGATATCGGGACGGACGTTCCACCGTGCTGGACGAAGCTCCCCTTAATGCGGCCACCCTTCTTGACATTGCTGTACCAATACACCCCATAGGAGGCCCGGAGCGCCATCAGCCCGTCTTCTTCAATGACCAGTACAGACCCTGGTTCTCCAACAACTGTTCCATTCGATCCCACATGCGTTAGGCGATACTGGGCCCGAAGCTGCTGCTCGAAACTAGTGTTCTGGTCCTGAGCGTGAAGCATTGACATCTCGCCAGCCAAGAGCACCGCCATCCCAAGCATTGCTACTGCTCTTTGAATCTTTGCCATATCGATATCCTCGGGTTAAGACGTACTGTGATCGCCTAAGAGTTGCGGGCTTGAAGCCCACTAGTTGGTAACGGTTTGCCGCAGGCTGGCTTCGACGTTTCCAGCATCGCTATCCTGGGTTGCTACTGTGGCGGCCGCGTCTGGGGCAGGATCGGTGGTGCCTGCCGCCACTGTGCGCACCTTTGTAGCCGGCGCGGCCGGCAGGCCCTTCGCCTGGTTGTCGGCCAAGGTTTTGAGTCCGGTATCGATCTGCTGGCGAAGCTGGTTGTGCATCTCCTGCAAGTCTGCGAGCTGCACCTGGACGGGAGCTGCGGAGTCGGCGGCGCAATCGCCTTTCTTGCTGCTGATCACTTCCAGGGCGACCGTACCGTCACTGGCAACGTCCTTGCTACGGCGCTCGATAATGTCTCCCGGCGTCAGCGAGCACGTCTGGGCGCCCGCGGTCACATCGAGGCTGGAGGAAACGACGAAGAATTTCTGGCTGAGGGCCGGCGGGGCTTGGTCACCGTCGACAGGCTGGCCCGAACTCGTCGCCGCCGCCGGCTGGGCCGCGTCCGCTTTCTCGGCGGCCAGTTGCTGCCTGACTTCTTCGGCGATCATGGCTTTCATTTCCGGAGTAACCGTGGGTGGAGCGTTTGCGGAGGTTGGAGCCGCGTCGGGGGCGGGCTCATTGTTGTCTTGTGCCGCCTGCTGATTTTCGTAGGCCGCCTTCAGGTTCTCCGACAGAAGGTAATCCGTCAGCCAGAGATCAGGAGAGGCATAAACGGGATAGGGAGCAAAATACCCTGCATAGAAACCAAACCACGGCGCTGCTATAGGGCCGCCCCAATAGTACGGAACAGGCGCGTACCATGGAGCAACTGCCCATCCATAGAACCGGGGGCCGTAGTAGTAGGCTGGGACGTACCCATAGTAGCCAAATCCCCGATAGCCATACTGGCGATAGACCACGGCATAGGGTCGTCCGCCGTAAACGTAGGTTCGAGAAATGTAGCCCGGCCGACCTGCGATTGGCCGCTCGACATATCCACGTTTCGGTCCGTAGCTGACCACGCGAGCGCCTGGGCCGCCTGATACAACCTGCCTTCCAGCACCGGGAGTGTGAGCGATCGTCATCTTCCCGGCGATGCCGGTCTGAGCTTCGACTTTGCGCACTTGTCCCTTGGAGTCCGTGATGACGGTACGACCCTTTGCAACATACTGGGTCCGTCCTCCCGGCAAAGGTTTCACCTCTTCGCCGGGATGGGATTGGTAGGTTATCGGCCCCTTAGAAGGAGTGTTCGTGCGGGGAGGGGTGTTCGTGCGCGAAGTGGTGCCCACGCGCGGGGTGGTGTTTGTGTGCGGGGCAGTGGATGTGTGCGCAGGCTGCTGACTAGCATGTTGCGCCGGCACTGCGGGATGCGTCGTGGCGGCGGGCGTGGTTGACGTTGTTTTCTTGGCCTGCTGCGCCCCCCAAGCAAGCATCGGGACCGTAAACAGAACCCAAAGGGCGATCCACCGCGCTAAGAAGGGTTGATTTTTATTGCTTGAAGTCATCGCAGCCTCCTGTTTGGCTAGCACTTCTATTTGAACCTTCACCACCTAGAACGTTGGCCGTCGCAGAATTCCACACGCCTCGAAAGCTTTCTTAGTTTGGCGCCTGTAATTGTTCCTTTGCCTGGGGCGTCTTTTCGTAGACTGAAGTTGAATCGAGGAACATCTCTAGGACCTTGCCGGCCTCAAACTCAACCGCCGGTCCGGCGCCAGGTCCCGGCGCATTTGTGCCGCCACTGGCGCCCTTCAGGTTGTAGCGGTCTGCTCCGATCACGATCTGACCGACCACCAGAGACGTTTTGCCTTGGTTTAGGGTCCCGGAGCCGACGACCTGAGTTCCTCGCCTTAGCAGCGCGCCGCCCGCTTCGGTCACCGGCTCCAGCAGCGACCCCTGAAACGTGAAGCTGCCATCGGATTGGCGGTTAACGGCATCCAGCTTGATCCACAAGCGCGTGTCGGCCGCAAACCTATAAATGGATGGGTGGACCATTGCCGGTCTGGCCATCGCATTCGCCGCGGAATGTGCTCCCCCCTTAGCCGGCGCCGAAGAAGCGGCTGTTGTCTGTCCTTGCTGAATGCCGGAAGCTGACTGGGTTCCTGCAACAGGCTGCGTCGCCAGCTCTACGGAAGGCTTCCCACTGGCCGTTGCGCCTGTGGCCCGCGTAGCTGGGCCGGATGTCGGGCCGTGCGATGCCGGGGGCGCCGCCTGCGTCGCAGGTCTGTCCGCAGGAATGTCGGCGTGCGCGACCTGGCTCGGTTCGGAATGCGGTTGCGGTTCCGCCTGCGGTGAAGCCGGGGGAGTCCCGGCCAGCTCAGATTTCTGCTCGCCGACCTCCAAGGGGATTTTCCGCTCGCCTGAATCGAGGATGTTGCGTCTAGCCCCCGCGGTGCCATCCGAAGTCTTACTCGCGACCGCCGCTGGCTGCCCGCCAGGGCCCGCTTGATCCCCCGTCACCGCCTTTTCTGCGGACGCAACAACTTTGGTCTCGGCTGCCGGCTGAGTCGTTGGAGTTTCACCCGGCCGGCTCTTCTGTGCGGCAGCCTGCTGTTCTTCGGCGCGCCAGGGCAGCTTGGACTTCAACAGAAAGGTCGCTCCCGCAATCAGTGCAAGCGCCGCAATTCCGCTTAGCGCCCACTGAAACTTCCAGGAGGGCCACCAACCCCATTCCTTCGCGGAACTGGCGGCGCGGGTCCGGTCCGCCGACTCCCGAGCGCTAGCATGGGCGTCAAGGAATCCACTCATCCAAATGGCAAGGCGCTTTTCCGTGTTCTCCCATTCCGGGTCCTGCGCCGCAGTCGTCGCCTTAGAGAAGCCAACCAGCCGGTCATGCAGCTCCGCGCACGACGAGCATTGTGTCAAATGGGTGGCAACGGCGTCTCGCTCAGATCCGCCCAATCGATTCTCCGTGAACGCCGACAGCGCTGTGGAATCCGGGCAAGCCTGCCGCTTCGGACCGTTGCGTTGTTGCAAGTGAGGCATCAGCCTCTCCAGGAAATTGTGTTCGTTAAGGGCGGTCATCTCAATTGGGACAACATCCGTTCCATCTTTAACCACAGCATCCGCCGGCCATTCTGGATATGCGACTTCACGGCTTTGATGGGCAGTCCCGTTAGGGTTGCTGTCTCCTCGTAGGAGTAGCCTTCAATCGTCATCTCCAGGCAGCGGCGCTGGTCACTGGTGAGAGCTTCCATTTCCTCCCGCAGCTTCTGTACAGCAATCCTCATATCGGCCTTTTCATCGAGTGCTCCGCCGGCGGGGAGCGCTTCCAGTTGCGATTCTTCCGCGCCCACTTCGGGGCGCTGCTTTCGCCACTGATCAATGCAGACATTTTTCGCAATCCGCATCAGCCAGGCGCAGAAGTTGCCCTCCTGAAAGCGATGGACATTCTGAAATGCGCGGAGAAACGTCTCCTGGGTTGCATCTTCGGCTGCGCTCCCGTTCTCGAAGAATGCCCGGCACGCGAAGTAGATCCGCTTGCGATGGCGCGCAAATAACTCCGCGAAACACGCAGCGTCATGGCTTTCCACAAATTGGCGGACAATTTGTTCGTCAGAAACGACTTGCGCCTTTTGTGCTCCACTTTCCATAACGGATGGGGATCTCAGATTCCACACCAATAAACAAAGAATTCCGTCGACTGGGCACTGTAGATGTGCCGTATAGCGGAAAAACATCCAGAAGGGGTCGTTAGCGAGGCTGGCAGCGCGCGGCCAGCCCGCTTAGCGCCAGTCACGCCTCGTAACAACAGCCTGGGAGCGGTGCTGTTGTTTCTATTTGTGACTCAGGACGACCGGAATCCGGAACAAGAGAAAGGCACCAGCCAACAGGAACCGGGGAATCAATTTGAGGATGGTTCGGCCAGAACCTTAGCACCTGGAGACGAAGCCAGGATTATTTTCATTCTATGGCACACCCGTGCAGGACTCTGGGACGGCGTCGATCCCTATTCGGGCGATCACTAGAATGTCAGTTGCCCAATTCGCTTGTCAATCAATATAGATAGGTGACAGTCAATGGCAAATGCTCGCATCCCATTTCGGGAACAGATGTAAGCGTTTATCGACATCTCTAGCGACGTCAGCTCGGTCAGAGTTCTGCGTTGGCCAGCAAGTTGTCTAAGACGCTATTCTTGATTATGATCCCGGCGCAGCCGGCAGGCGCGGCCGGACTAATCGATTCTTGCGAGAGGGACCCGTCGACCTCAACATTCCTGTCTATTCTGCAGTTTAAGGTGGATTGGGCGCCGCTGAGCCAGGTCCCTGGTTAATTTTCGCTTGAGAGCCTGGAACTGGAAGAAGGGGCGGAGCCCGCAAAACCATCACCGCCTACCTGCCAAGTCCCAGCCCGGCGTCCCCCCCAGAACCCAATCCTTATCCTCAATCCGACAAAGGTCGACCTTATCCGTCAGAAGCCAGGGTCTCGACCCTGGACCAAAATCCAGGAACCCAGACGCACGATCTGGAACGCATCGCCGAGCAGCGCGGCTATGAAATTGTCGAACGCTACACCGACCGCATCACGGGGACCAGGGCACGCCGCCCTGGTCTGGATCGGATGCTGACCGACGCCCGCCATGGCCGCTTCCAGGTGGTGCTGGTCTGGGCCTGCGATCGGCTGGCCCGCAGTACTCGGCACTTTCTGGAGGTGCTGGACGAACTCAACCACCTGAACATTGAATTCATCAGCTTCCGCGAGAACCTCGACACCAGTGGTCCACTGGGCCGCGCCGTGGTCGTGATCATCGGCGCCATCGCCGAGTTGGAACGTAGCCTGATCGTTGAGCGTGTCCGCGCCGGCATGCGGCGGGCGCGACTCGAAGGTCAGCACATCGGCCGGCCGCGGCTCAACATCGACCGCGAAGCGCTGGTCCGTGACCGTCAGCGCGGATTCAGTCTCGGCCAACTGGCCAAGATGCACCGCTTGTCACGCACTTCCGTCCTGCGGACATTACGGCAGTCGGATACAGGAGGTACAGCATGAGTGACGCCATCGTCCTCCCCCCGGTCATAGCCGCTTCCGCCGTGGTTACCTTCTATTTTGTATCTTGTCTGGATCCAATGGTGGGATCACCAGCAATGGGAACGCAAGCGCGACCAGCAAAGCCTGCTGCTGGAGATCCGCCGCGAACTAGATCTCCACCACCAGCGGATCTAGGACGACCTCGCACGCCGGCACTCCCAAGGGCATGGTACAAAAGGGGTCGCGCAGACCCCTCTGTATCTTCCTCATTCTATGGAAGCGGAATCGGCCGATTCCGGTGTTCCTAAATGTATCCCTTTAGAACAGTGGGCTTGTTCAGCTCATATCGGCGCTCACTTATGGCTCTCGCGCGGGCGGCAGTAACCTGGAATCCGCTGCTGAAACGCGCACACCCGCCCGTGACCTCTGTCACTGACAGCGGCGGTCATGTGGGCGGATAATGTGGGGCGCGTTAGAACCTGCCCCTACAGCGCTTCACCTCTTGGCCTGGTCGAGTTCGTCAGACGAGGCCGCATTCCATAGATCTATGAGGGCCCAAAGATTACTTCTTGTCAGGCGTCAACTGCAAGAAGTTGATTGAGATCGGGGGGACGACCATGCGAGGTCTTCGTCGCGCTTTTCTATTGGTTCTTATGGTCAGCTTCGCAATCCTATCGCTGCCGGTCCTTGCGCAGCGAGTGGTTGCAACCGTGCCGGTCGGAACCAAACCCCATGGGGTCGCAGTGAACTCCATTACCAACAAAATCTATGTTGCAAATCTCTATGGCAATACGGTTACCGTCATCGATGGCGCTACCAACAACACCATCGCGACCGTCGACGTTGGCGAGTTTCCCAACGAGGTGGCTGTAAACCCGGTGACCAACGAGATTTATGTGACCAATCTGTGCGGCACCGATCACAGCTGTTACAGCAGTGGGACGGTGACCGTGATCAACGGCTCAACCAACAATCCCACCACCATCAACGTTGGGTACTATCCCTATGGTCTGGCGGTCAACTCCACTACTAACAAGGTCTACGTTGCCGATCGCACCTGCTGGGTAGCCCCGTGTACTTATTCAGGCAGTGTGACGGTTATCAATGGAGGTACCAATAGCACCCAGACGGTCAACGTCGATGTTTTCCCCGATGCCGTAGCGGTCAACTCCGTGACCAACAAGATTTACGTCGCTAACACCTGCGGCACCAGTCTCCCCTGCTCGGGTGCTGGCACGGTAACAGTCATAGATGGTGCAACCAATAACACCACTCGCGTCAACGTTGGGGCCGAGCCTTATCGCCTGGCGATCAATTCCCTGACTAACAAGATCTATGTCGCTAACGGCAACTGCGCCGGAGGTCCCCCTTGCACAAGTCCTGGGACGGTGACGGTCATCGATGGCGCCACCAATGACACCGCTACGCTCAACGCCGAGATTTTCCCCTACGGAGTGGCGATCGACTCGGTGACCAACAAGATCTACGTGACCAATAACTGCGGCAGCGATCTCTCCTGCGAAAGCCCAGGCACGGTGACAGTGATCGATGGGGCCACGAATAGCACCACATCAGTCACGGTTGGCGACTCTCCCTTTGACGTGTCGGTCGATCCCGCGACCGACAATATCTACGTAGTCAACACTTGCGGCAACAACATCACCTGCGGCAACGTCGGCAGCGTAAGCGTGATCGACGGGGCCAACAATTCCGTGGCTTCTGTTGCCGTCGGCAAAGCCCCGGGCGCGATTGCCACAGACGTAGTGACCAACAAGATCTACGTAAACAACTACCTTGATAACACAGTGTCAGTGATCGCCGGCGCCTACGCGGCTGCTCTGCAGTTCGTCGCCTTTCCGCCGTGCCGGTTGGTAGACACACGCAATCCGACCGGCGAGTTCGGTGGCCCCGCAATTCAGGGCGGCTCTTCGCGCAGCTTCCCGATTCCGCAGCAGACCCCTTGCGACGTTCCCGCCACGGCTGCTGCCTATTCGTTGAACGTCACCGTCGTTCCCACTACTACCTTGGGCTATCTGACGATCTGGCCCACCGGCGAAGACCAGCCTTACGTTTCCACCATGAACTCGCCCGATGGCCGAGTCAAAGCTAATGCCGCTATCGTGCCGGCGGGTTATCAGGGTGCGGTCAGCGTGTTCGTTACCAACACTACCAACGTTATCTTGGACATCGATGGCTATTTCGAACCGGCTACCACTGGAACCTATCAGTTTTACCCGCTGCCGCCTTGCCGCGTGGTCGACACTCGCGACGCGACCAAACCCCAGGGCCTGGGTACGCCGTACCTGCAAGCTCAGCAAACGCGCGATTTTCCGGTGCTGGAGAGCGGCTGTATTCCGCAAGGATCGAACCCGCAGGCCTACTCCTTCAACTTCACCGTCGTGCCGCATCCGGCGGGGCAGGAGCTGGGCTATCTGACGGTGTGGCCGAAAGGCGAAGCGCAGCCAACCGTGTCGACCCTCAACAACCCCACGGCGACCATCGTGGCTAATGCCGGGATCGTACCGGCGGGTACGGGTGGCGATATCGAGGTCTATGCCTACAACAGCACCGATCTCATCATTGACGTTAACGGCTACTTCGCAGCGCCCGGAACAGGAGGACTGTCAATGTATCCGGCTGCGCCGTGCCGCGTGCTGGATACGCGTAACGGCAACGGCGCGTTCAGTGGAACGTTGAGTCCTCCGGTCAATGTGGTGGGCAGCGTGTGCGCGCCTCCCAGCACCGCCCTGGCCTACGTGTTCAATGCAACCGTCGTCCCCACCGGTTCCCTGGGTTACTTGACCTTGTGGCCGGATGGCTCGGGTCAGCCTGTGGTCTCGACCCTGAATGCCACAGATGGATTTATCGGTTCCAACATGGCGATCGTGCCATCTGCCAATGGCTCGATCGACGCTTATGCCTATGGTCTGACCCAGCTGATCCTCGACATCTCCGGCTACTTCGCGCCGTAAATGAAGCTTGCTTGACTGCGAAGAATCGAGGCGTGGAAAGACCAAGCGTGGCAGTGAGACATTCCGGCGCGAGCCTTCTTCACTGCCGCAATGTATATGGAGTTGGTGACTTACTTTGCGTCCTGGGTGAGTTATGAACTTAAGAAACCTCTGTTGCGTTGACCTTGCAGTTGTCCTGGTACTTGCCGGCGTCCTGCTAATCCCGGCGAGCGTCCGTGCTCAATATTACAGCTACGTGAACATCGACTATCCCAATGAGTTTTCCGCTCCCTTAGGTGTCAACGATAAAGGCCAGGTCGTGGGCTGGTGGCAAGATCATTCCACAGGACAGGTCCACGGATACTTGTACGACGGCACCACCTACACTTCGATCGACTATCCTGGCGCGGCTGGAACCGAAGCGGTGGGAATTAACAATGCCGGCGTGATCTCGGGCCTTTACTATAACTCCGGCTCCATCCCCTATGGCTTCATTTACAACGATGGTACTTTTACGCAACTCAGCTACCCCAACACTCCTTACGGCACGGATGGCCAGGGCATCAACAACCACAATGAGGTCGTAGGATACTGGGGATACTACTACAGCTTTGTATACAACAATGGCGGCTATACGTCGTTTGGCTACCGCGGTGCAGCAGTTACCTATGGTGTAGGTATCAACGACAGCGGCGAGACCTCTGGATATTACCAGCCAACTAGTTCTGGTGACTCTTTCGGCTTTTTTGACGACGGGGGCACATTCACATCCATCGAGGCTCCCGGTACCTACCAGACCTTTGCTCTCGGCCTAAACAACCTGGGCGTGGTCGTGGGCTATGGATCCCCGACCGACGGCAACAGTGCAGTGAGCTTCCTTTGGCAAGCCGGCCAATTCACCTTGATCTACCCAGGCGATTCGAATCCGATGCCCTACGCAATTAACAACAACGGCCAAATCGTAGGGCAATATGCTCCTTCCGGAGTGCATCACGGGTTCCTGGGCACTCCCACTTCCAGTCCAGCGTTGCAATTCGTTCCTGTTATTCCCTGCCGTCTGATAGATACGCGCCACACCGGTGGAGCGATTCAGGGCAGCACATCCCGCAGCTTCGCGATTACGCAGCTTGGCGGCTGCGATATCCCCAGCGCGGCGGCGGCCTACTCGCTCAATGTCACTGCGGTGCCCCATGGGCCTCTGGGCTATTTGACCATCTGGCCCGCCGGCGAATCCCAACCAACTACTTCGCTGCTGAACTCGACCGATGGCCGCATTAAGGCGGACGCGGCAATTGTGCCGGCCGGAACCAGTGATGCCGTCAGCGTCTTCGTTTCCAACACAAGCGACGTGCTGTTGGACATCAACGGCTACTTCACAACACCGAACTACGAGACGCTGGCCTTCTACCCGCTGGCGCCGTGTCGCGTGGCCGACACTCGCAACGCTCACGGTGATCTCGGCGGACCATTCCTGGCCGGCGGCGTGGAGCGCGACTTCCCGGTGTTCGAAAGCAGTTGTATTCCCCAAAATGCCGGCGCCGCGGCGTACTCGTTCAACTTCACGGCTGTGCCACATCCGGCGGGCGAGGAACTGGGCTATCTGACGGTGTGGCCGCAAGGATTGTCGCAGCCAACGGTCTCTACCCTGAACAATCCCACTGCGACGGTGGTAGCCAACGCGGCCATCGTGCCGGTGGGCCCGAGTGGCAGCGTTGCGGTTTTCCCCTCGAACACGACCGACCTGGTGATTGACATCAACGGCTACTTCGCGCCAGCAGGGACGGGAGGCCTGTCGCTGTATACGGCCACGCCCTGCCGCGTGCTGGACACCCGCAGCAACAACGGCCATGCGTTCCACGGCGAGAAAACGGTGAACATCGCAGGCAGCGCATGTTCGCCTTCCAGCACCGCGCAAGCATATGTGTTCAACGCGACGGTAGTGCCGCCAGGCTCCATGCCGTACCTCACCCTGTGGCCGGATGGACAGCAACAGCCCGTCGTCTCGACCTTGAACGCCTACGATGGCTTCATCACCTCGAACATGGCGATCGTGCCATCTGCGAATGGCTCGATCGACGCTTATGCCTATGGTCTGACCCAGCTGATCCTCGACATCTCCGGCTACTTCGCGCCGTAGATCTTCTTGGAAACGAACAACCCCACCCAAGCAAACGAAGCTTGGGTGGGCCACCAGCAGCCGGGTCGAGGTTTTGTAGTTACGAAATTCATAATCACGAGCCTGTGCTCATGCCCTTAAGAGAGGTGTCCAAATGAAAGCACTTCATTTAGCGAGGGTGATCGGCATATTCGTTTTGTTTTGCACCGCAATGGCGATCGGCTCGTCCGCGCAAAATCTCACGACTCTGCTAAGTTTTGACGGTACCAACGGTAGCGCTCCCGCTGCGTCCCTCATCCAAGCCAGCGACGGGAACCTCTACGGGACAACCGAATATGGCGGGCCCATTAACGGCTGCGAGGGCGGATTTAATCCTTGTGGCACCGTTTTCAAAATTACCCCCAGCGGCACGCTGACCACGCTACACACGTTCGTCTATAGCGACGGCGCGTTTCCCGTCTCGCCCGTAGTGCAAGGCACTGACGGAAACTTCTACGGGACAAACCAGGGTGAGGGGGACAGTGGCGGCGCTGGCGCGATCTTCAAAATGACCCCCGGTGGGACGGTAACGGTGCTATCCTCCACCAGTTCGCCGGCCGGGCTGGTGCAAGGCCGTGACGGGAACTTCTACGGGACCGCCCCCCGCAGCTACACCGATGGCACTGTCTTCAAAATCACCCGCAGCGGCACGTTGACCACGCTGCACACCTTCGACGGCACGGACGGTAATAACCCTCAGGCGGGCTTGATACAAGCCACCGACGGGAACTTCTACGGCACAACGTTCAGCGGAGGAACGAGCAACTACTGTGACAGTGGCTGTGGCACGGTCTTCAAGGTGACACCCAGCGGCTCCCTGACCACGCTGCATAGCTTCAGCGGAACTGACGGCTACAACGTCTACGCAGGGCTGGTGGAAGGCACCGACGGGAATTTCTACGGGACAACCTTCAATGGTGGCGCTCAGAATGTTGGCGAAGTCTACAAAATCACTCCCAGCGGCACGTTGACCGTGCTTCACACCTTCGACGGCACTGACGGCGATTACCCTAGAGCAGCGCTGATACAAGCCACCGATGGGAACTTCTACGGCACAACCTTTCAAGGCGGGGCCTATGGCCAAGGCACGGTTTTCGCTATAACCCCCAGCGGCTCGCTGACCACGCTGTACAGCTTTTGTCATCAATCTGGGTGCGCTGATGGCGCCAATCCCATCGGAGGGGTGATCCAAGCCAGCGATGGCAACTTTTATGGGACGACCAACGCCGAAGGCGCCGACAATTCCGGCACGATCTTCAAGCTCAGCGTGAGCCACAGCACGCTTACGGTCTCGACCAGCGGCAATGGCAGCGTCACCAGCACCGACGGCTTCATCAATTGCCCGGGCACGTGCAGCCATTCCTATCTCGATAACACCCAGGTCACGCTGAACGCCACGCCGGCGACAGGCTGGGCCTTCACCGGCTGGGGCGGCGCTTGCTCCGGTAGCGGTTCTTGCCAGGTGACCATATCTCAGAACACCAACGTCTCGGCCGTCTTCTACCAGCTACCAGTCACCCTCACGGTATCGGTCGCCGGCGATGGCAGCGTCACCAGCACCGACGGCTTCATCAACTGTCCCGGCACCTGCACGCATATCTACCAGCCGAATACGCAAGTGACGTTAAATGCCGCCGCTGCGTCGGGCTGGATCTTCAGCGGTTGGACCGGCGCCTGCAGCGGCGTCGGCTCGTGCGTCCTGACCATGACGGCGAACCTGGCAGTCACCGCAGTCTTCGTGGAGCCTGGCTATGGAATTCAGTTCACTCCGGTCACGCCCTGCCGCCTGGTAGATACGCGACAAACTAGAGATCCGATTCAAGGTGGCACGTCGCAGAGCTACACTCTGCCCCAGTTGGGTGGATGCAATATACCCGCCAGCGCTGCCGCTTACTCGCTGAATGTCACTGTAGTTCCGATTACGACCTTGGGCTATCTCACCATCTGGCCCACTGGCGAGGCTCAGCCCTACGTCTCCACCCTGAACTCGCCCGACGGCAGGGTTAAGGCCAACGCCGCCATTGTCCCGGCGGGGACTAACGGCGCGGTTAGCGTGTTTGTCACCGACACCACCAACGTCATCCTTGACATTGATGGCTACTTTGAGTCAGGCGGCTCTGGAACCTACCAGTTCTATCCGCTGACGCCGTGCCGTCTCGTTGATACTCGCCAGACCGACGGCGATCTGGGAGGCCCGCGTTTGCTGGCGCAAACCCCACGCAGCTTCCCACTGCTGGAGAGCAGTTGCATCCCGTCCGGTCTCAACCTGCTAGCCTATTCGCTCAACTTCACAGTCGTGCCCAATCCCTCTGGGCAGCCCCTGGGATACCTGTCGGTCTGGCCGACGGGCGAGACGCAACCGGTGGTCTCGACTCTGAATAATCCGACGGCCACGGTTGTGGCCAACGGTGCAATTGTGCCTGCCGGAGCCGGCGGCGCCATCGATGTCTACGCCTACAACACCACCGATCTACTGATCGACATCAATGGCTATTTTGCTGCGGCGGGAACCGGTGGGCTGTCGATGTATCCGGCGGCACCGTGCCGGGTGCTCGACACGCGGCAGAACAACGGCCAGCCCTTCAAGGGCGAGAAGACGGTGAATGTTGTGGGCAGTCCTTGTGCGCCTCCCAGCAACGCCGCGGCCTACGTGTTCAACACGACTGTGGTGCCGCCGGGCCCCATGCTTTATCTCAGCTTGTGGCCCGATGGCCAGAAACAGCCGGTGGTCTCGACGCTGAATGCCGAGGATGGCTTCATCACCTCAAACATGGCGATTGTGCCGACGAACAACGGTTCCATCGACGCCTACGCGTATGCCTTGACGCAACTGATTTTGGACATCTCGGGCTACTTCGCGCCGTAAAACAGCGCCGACATATCCTGCTGAAGCCCAGGCCCAGAGCCCATGGCTTCTGGACCGCCTATATGCGGCTAACTTCTGACAAGGCCTTTATCGTTACCCATCCGATGAAACTTCCTACAAGAAGCCTTCGGGACAATCTCCAAGAAGGCGGACTGTCCGATTCGGCTGGTTGCCCATATTACTTACAAGGCGACGACTTCACGCCAACAGCCAAGGGGATGCCATCTCGGTCCTCCAGCTAGGAGACTCTGTTTGCGAGTCGCTGAGCGCTCGCCACGTGACCGCAGTTGTTTGGCGCAGCCATTCGTCGGTGTCGGAGCTAAACCGGGGGCGGCTTCCCTCATAGTCCATTGCCGGATCGAATAGTCTTCACGCCGGTGAGCATCAAACGCTGCCGTTGCTGCCCTTCTCGTCTCCCCACGAATTGACCCAGCAGCGTTATCCCCGCGGCCAGAGTGAGCAACAAAGGCAATGTCAGCCATAGACCGGCACCAAATTCTTTTAGAAACGTGATTGTCAGGACCATGAAAATCAACTCTCGATCACCTCCAGCAGTGACAGGATATAGAGACTCGCACCTATGAGCGAATCACCGCGTTTAGTGCAAGCGCAATGACAACTCCTGTAACTACGGTAACCATTCCCGGCAACATAAAACTGTGGTTTAGTAAATACTTTCCAATTTTCGTCGTGCCGGTTTGATCGAAGGAAACAGCAGCCAACAGGGTTCCGTAGGTTGGCAGGAAGAAAACGCCATCAGGCCCGCTGCTTCGGCCAGCTTGGCGAAGTTCGGATTCTGAAGGTCGGTTCCGAAATCCAGGATCCCATCGGCTTTCAGCTCCAGCTCGACAAACGACAGCGCGTTGTTCTTAAGAACAATGATCTTCACCGGAGCTTTCAACTGACGGAGCGAAAGCACGTCTCCCATCATCATGGCAAAGCCGCCGTCGCCAGACAGCGAAATGACCTGGCGACCGGGATGACTCATCTGCGCGCCGATGGCCTGCGGGAGGGCATTGGCCATCGATCCGTGATTGAACGAGCCCACCAATCGCCGGCTGCCATTCATCGTCAGATAACGGGCTGCCCAGATGGTCGGCGTGCCGACATCACACGTGAAAATCGCATCTTCGTCGGCGAGCTCGTCCAGTACGCGCGCTACGTACTGCGGATGCATCGGCGAGTCCTCAGGCTTGTTGTCGGCAAGCTCGTCGAGACTGCGCTGGGCCTTTGCATAATCATCCAGTGCCGTTTGCAGATGCCGCGTGTCGCTCTTCTGGTCCAACCGTGGCAGCAGCATCGTGAGAGTCGACTTGGTATCGCCGACAAAGCCGTAGTCGACTTTCGTACGCCGCCCTAGTTGTTCCCCGCGCAGGTCGATCTGGACGATCGTCGCGTCCTTTGGGAAGAACTGTTGATAAGGAAAATCCGTTCCGATCATCAGAAGCAGGTCGCAGCTCATCATGGCGTGGTAACCGGAGGAAAGTCCCAGTAATCCGGTCATGCCCACATCGAACCGGTTGTCGTACGCGATGAATTCCTTACCGCGTAGTGCGTGCACGATGGGCGCGTTCAACTTATCGGCCAGCCCGATCAATTCCTTGTGCGCTCCCGCACAACCGGCCCGCCGAAGATCGTTACCTTCCCCGCTTGGTTCAGCACTCTTGCCAAGGCTTCGATTTCTTCTTCGGACGGGCACACCGTTGGGGTAGGAGGCGAAAAGTGCAGACGCGGCTCTTGCTCAACCGCACCTCGCAAGGCGATGTCGCCGGGGACAGCGATCACCGCAACCCCGCGTCGCGCGATCGCGGTTTGCATTCCTATTTCCAGGATGCGGGGCATCTGTTCCGGATGCGAAATCATCTGGCAGTAGTGGCTGCACTGTCCAAAAACATATTCCGGATTGGTTTCCTGAAAATATCCGCTGCCGACTTCAGCGCTCGGTATCTGTGCTGCGATGCCGAGCACGGGTACGCGGCTGCGATGGCACTCATACAGGCCATTGATCAAATGCAAGTTGCCGGGACCGCAGCTTCCCGCGCATACTGCGAGTTTGCCGGTCAGGTGAGCTTCGGCGCCGGCGGCAAATGCGGCTGTCTCCTCGTGCCGAACGTGGATCCACTGAATCTTTCCTTGTCTTCGAATTGCGTCTGTAATTCCGTTGAGGGAATCTCCGGGAACACCATAGATTCTCTCGACGCCCGCCGCGGCGAGAGTCTCCACCAGAACATCTGACACACTTTTCGCCATAGCACTCATTCCATCCTTTACGTCTATTCAAGCGTGGCCTTCAAACGAGAAAGCCCCTTGGGCGGTTGCAAGACGGAGGCCAGTCACAATTACCTGAAAAGTCGGTACTTGACCGCCCGCTGGTGTCAGTACGTTGGAAATTGTGTCGGCAATTGGACATTCGCGGGAATGGCCTCATCGCTGGAAGGGCCTTAATTTCTCGCTTTTCTGGTTCTGCGGCATGCTGTCGGGCAGGTTTTTGAAGAAGCGCATCGCGAAGCTTCGCGTATCAATCAGCCTCAGCTTCCTGGATTTTCTCTGCAGCCTAATTACCGTCTCGAAGGTGACACGGGGGAGGACCGGCATCCATTTCACTCCGGCTGCCGTAGCGAGAACTCTGCTTGGGCAGACACTTCGGAGCTCAGCCCTTAAAGATGAGATGGCCGCGGTTCCGACGAGCGTCGGAGACCATGTTCTTCACGCACATTCCGCGCACAATAAGCGAGGTCTTATTGGAATTTATTTGTCTTTTCAACGGCTTACGATTGCGACCCGTGCCGTGCAAGTTGTTGAAAGTAATGGTTCAGCTGTCATTAACACGGTGGAAGTCACAGGTTCGAATCCTGTAGCGCCCACCATTTCACTTTCTTCGACATACAGCCAGAGTGCTTCCAATAGCTGGTTTGCGGAGGCGGAACTGGGTTGCCTGACGGCGCCGTTGCCCACCCCCAAGAAGACTACACTGTGTAGCAGAACTACCATGCTCTGGGCTGTACCCGAAAGAGGTTGACGATGTTCGCACGCAATGCCCATTTCCGCGTTAAGACCCTCGACATGGCGGCTGAGTTCGCACAGATACTCGAGCTGGAGATTCTGCCCTTGCTGCGCAAGCAGGACGGTTTCAGGGGTGAAATCACATTGTCAAACCCCGGCAATCTGGAGCGGATTTCCATCAGCCTGTGGGAAACCCAGAAGGCCGCTGAGGTCTACGATGCCCACGTCTATTCGCAGGTTTTGAGGATACTCTCCAGGGTGATCGAAGGATCGCCCAAGATTCGCACATTTGAGGCGGTGGCTTTAAACCTCGACCGCAATATCGCAGCCGAGCGCCAGGCTCCTTGATGGCTCTTCCTGCCGCAGCACCCGCAACGCGCCCTCCACGAGCGCCTGTAGTTCGTCCTCGCCGGGATACACGGTGACTGGCGCAATCCAACCGATGTATTCCATCAGCAACTCGATCAAACGCTGGGAATGCGCCATACCGCCGGTGACGAGCACGGCGTCCACGCGTCCGCGCAGGACAGCCGCCATCGCCCCAACCTCTTTCGCGATCTGGTAGACCATGGCATCGAACACCGCTTTGGCCCGTGCCTCACCATTGGCAATGCGGCGCTCCACTTCCACCAAATCCCTGGTGCCGAGATAGGAGTACAGCCCGCCGTCGCGGAAGAGCAGTTCTTCCGCTTGTTTCTGCGTGTATTTGCCGCTGAAGCAGAGGTTGACCAACTGCATTACCGGCACGCCGCCGGTGCGCTCCGTGGAAAATGCTCCTTCTTCACGCGAGTTGGTCACATCTACCATGAGGCCGTTTTCATGCGCTGAAAGCGAGATCCCACTGCCCAGGTGCGCCACGATGAGACGCAACGATTCGTACCGTTGGCGGCGTTCGCGGGCATAACGCTTGGCCACTGCCTTCGAGTTCAAGGCATGCGACAGACATTGCCGCTCCAGCAACGCCGATCCCGACAGCCGTGCCAACTCCGGCCACTCGTCCACGCTCACCGGATCGACAACGTAGGCCTGCACCCCGGCCTTCTGCGCGATCTCGTGCGCCAAAAAGGCGCCCAGGTTCGCCGCATGTTCACCGCGTCTGGCCAGCCGCAGCTCCTCCAGCATTGCCTGATTCACAATGTAAGTGCCGCTGGCCAGGGCGGGCAGAAGGCCGCCCCGTCCTACGGCCGTATGGAGGTGCTGGACGTCGTGTCCTGCCTCACGCAGCGCAGCTTCAATCCGGGTGCAGCGAAATTGCTTTTGATCGAGAACCGGCCGTCCGCGAAACTGCGCCATCTCGGCGTCGGAGTGCCGGACGTTATGGTGGAACACCGGGCTCTCGTTGACGTAAAGAGCAATCTTTGTGGACGTGGAACCGGGATTAATGGCGAGGACCCTGAATTCACCGGCGGGCAAAAATCACCCCCAAAGCGATGGAGTTTACCTTGTCCTCCACACTCTCCACGCGCGACGGAATGAGGATGGGGACCCTGGCGCCGGCCACAACGTGGGCGCACTGCGAACCGCCCAGATACTTCACGGCTTTGCCCAGCAGGTTGCCGGCCTCGATGTTGGGGACTACCATGCAATCGGCGTGACCTGCGACGGGATGCGAGATGCCTTTAGCGCGCGCCGCCGACTCCAGGAGCGCGCCATCGAGGGCAAGAGGGCCGAAGACGTCGGCGTCACCGAAATCGCCGGCTTCGCCCAGGGCGGTAAGTTCCCTGGCATCCACACTTGAAGGCAACGAGTCGCTGACGGCCTCGGTGGCACTCATCAGCGCGATCTTCGGACGCGCCACCCCCAGGGAATGCATGACTTCGATTGCATTCTCGACGATCTGCTTTTTCTGCTCCAGGTTCGGCAAAACGTTCAGCCCGCCATCGGTGATGCCAACCAGCTTGCAGTCGCCCGTAAGTCGATCCTCATAGAGCAGCACGTCGCTCAGCAGGCGTCCAGTGCGCAGGCCGCTCACTTTGTCCAGCACGGCCCGCAAGAGTTCATCGGTGCGGAGGTGGCCTTTTAGAAGGATGTCCACGAGGCCATCGCGCGCCATCTCTGTTGCCACTTCCGCGGCATTCTCCGCGCTGACGAACTCAGCGGCTGCGATTAATTCAGAAAGCCCCAGCGTCTGCGCCTGGGCGCGGATTTTCTGCTCGTTGCCAATCAGCACCGGAAGAGCAAGTCCAAGATGAAGCGCGCCATCGGCTGCGGTCAAGGCAACCTCGTCGTCAGCCACGACAATCGCAACGCGTCTGGGCCCCATCGGCTTCGCGCGACGGCGGAGCTCGGCGAAGTTGGTTATAACCCGCGTCATGGGTACAGCCTTACTCGACGACATGACCAATCGTCCCGCAAGCAAGTGGGGCATTGCAGTGAGGCGGATCACAATTGAAGGTCAGGCTATTTTCGGAGAGGTCCGCCAGCTGGCGCCGACGAAGCAAGAACAGGCTTTATCAATTCAATAAAGTATAATTCGCGCACCGATGGCACTTACTTCCGGCACCAGGCTTGGTCCTTACGAAATTCAGTCGCCGCTGGGCGCCGGCGGCATGGGCGAGGTGTATCGCGCCCGGGATACCCGGCTCGACCGTAGTGTCGCGGTCAAGATTCTGCCCTCCCATCTTTCCGAAGACCCGGAGGCCAAGCAGCGCTTCGACCGGGAAGCACGAACCATTTCATCGCTGAACCATCCCAACATCTGCACCCTCCACGACGTTGGACATCAGGATGGGATCGACTACCTGGTGATGGAATATCTGGAAGGGCAGACCCTGGCCGATCGCCTGTGCAAGGGGCCTTTGCCGGTTGAACAGGTGCTGCGCTACGGGATTGAAATATGTGACGGGCTGGAGAAGGCGCATCGCAGTGGAGTGGTGCATCGCGATCTGAAGCCCGGGAACATCATGCTGACCAAGACCGGAGCCAAGCTGATGGACTTTGGTCTGGCCAAGGCGTCGATTGCGAATGCGGCCGCGGCCTCCGGCCTCACGGCAAATCTGAGTTCGCCTCCAGCAAGCCATCCCCTCACGGCGCAGGGCACAGTGGTGGGAACGTTCCAATACATGTCGCCGGAGCAGATTGAGGGCAGGGAAGCCGACGCGCGCTCGGACATTTTCGCTTTGGGCGCGGTGTTGTATGAGATGGTCACGGGAAAGCGGGCCTTCGAGGGCAAGACGGCGGCGACCGCGATGGCTGCGGTGTTGGAGCGCGAGCCGGCCCCGATCTGTTCCATGCAGCCGATGACCCCGCCGGCGCTGGAGCGGCTGATCAGGACCTGTCTGGCCAAGGACCCGGACGAGCGCTGGCAGACGGCGCACGACGTGAAGCTTCAGCTCAAGCAGATCGCTGAAGGCACATCGCAGGCCAGCGCGCCGGCGATGACAATAACGCCGCCGCGCAAGCGGCGTAACGGGTTGGCCTGGAGCGTGGCTGCGGTGCTGGCGGTGATTGCCGCAGGGGCACTGTTCTTCCTGTATCAGGCGAACCAGAAGCAGTTGCCGGTGCTGCGCGTCGAGATCAGTCCTCCCGACAAGATGCAGTTCAACCTGTCAGGCGATCACAGCGGTCCGGCGATGATTTCTCCGGACGGTCGTTACATTGTCTTTTCGGCCTACGGTTCCGCAGGCGCACAACTCTATCTGCGGTCTCTGGATTCAACTTCTCCCGACGCCCTCCCCGGCACTGAGGGGGCGATGTTTCCCTTCTGGTCGCCCGACAGCCGCTCCATAGCTTTCTTCACCGACGACAAGCTGAAACGAATCGAAGTGAGTGGCGGCACGCCGGTCACGATCTGCGGTTCGACGCTGGGACGCGGCGGCAGCTGGAACCAGGACGGAACCATTGTGGCCGCACTCTCCTACAACACCGGCTTATCGCGAGTCCCAGCCAGCGGAGGCACGCCCGTGCCGGTGACGACCGCGGATGGCGCCGTCTATACTTCTCATCGCTGGCCCTGGTTCCTGCCTGACGGCAAGCACTTCCTCTACATCGCGGTTAAACACAATGCGCCGACCAGTCCGGAAACCGCGGTATTTCTGGCTTCGCTGGACGGCAAGGAAAACCGGCTTCTGTTTCACACCCTGTCGAACGCCATTTACGCCTCGGGACGTCTACTGTATCAGCGCGAAAATTCTCTGGTGGCACAGCCTTTCGACGCATCCAGCGGCAAGTTCTCCGGCGAGCCGCAAACCTTGACGGAAAACGTTCAGTTTGACGCAGGGCTGTGGCGGACGAACATAAGCGCCTCTACCGGCGGCGTGCTGTTGTATGCCTCCGGCACAACTTCCGGGACCGAGATCCTGACCTGGTACGACCGCAGCGGAAAGCGGCTGGGCACGGTGGGCGAGCAAGGCGAGTTCTACGATCTGGATCTTTCCCCTGACGAGAAGAAAATCGCGACTACAGATTTGAATGCAAGCATCGCAAGCATCTGGGTGCGCGACCTGACAAGCAATCTCAGGACACGGCTCACCTTCAGTGGTGGCGCCCACCTCACTCCCATCTGGTCTCCAGACGGAAAAGAAATGGCCTTTACCTCGAACCAGCAACGCGCCATCTCAGTTAAGACTCTTGGCAGCAGTTCCGCGGAGCGTACTGTTCTGTCCTCACCGAATCCTATCTATCAAGCTATTTCGGATTGGTCACGCGATGGCCGCTACCTGATGTATGAACAGGGCGCCGGCATAAATACGGAACTCTGGGTGCTTCCGTTATCCGGCGACGGCAAACCGTTTCCCTATACCAGCGGTTCGTCGCGAGGGGCGTTTTCGCCGGACGGCCACTGGGTGGCATATGTCGGGCAAGAGGGCGGTCGCCCCGAGGTTTTTGTGGCGCCTTTTCCGTGGACTGGTGCGAAGTGGCAAATTTCCAACGGGGGCGGCGCAGGACCGCGTTGGCGCGCTGATGGCAAGGAACTGTTCTACTTCGATCTCAATGGCATTGCGGCAGCAGGAGTGAGCGGCTCAGGTTCAGCCTTCGAGGTCGGCAGCACGAAGCTGCTGTTCCGTCTTCCGCTGCGAGGCACGATCGCTCGTGAGTATGCTCCCTCGCACGATGGCCAGCGGTTCATCGCCATCATGCCCAGCGAGGGCAGCTCTCAGACGTTGACGCTGTTCCAAAACTGGCCGGCAGAATTGAAGAAGTAATACCTGGCTGCCCCACCTGGCCACGCAGCTCTCAAACTGGGCAACGAAAACAGGCGTTCAAACCCGCAATTGATAGGGAATCGATACTACCGTGATTCGCTGGTTGGCGTTGAAGAGCAATAGCGCGCGAATGGCTTCCGGCCGATTGTTGTGCAGCAGGTAATGGTACCAGTGGGATTCGACCAGTTCCGGGATCAGCACGGTGATATTACGGTCCGGGTTGGCGGTCTGCTGCTGAATGGCGTACTCCACGATCGGCTTCACGATGAAGCGAAAGGGCGAATCCAGCACAACCAGCTGAGGCAAGGGCAGGCCGGCTGCCTTGGCGGGCGCTTCCACCAAGGCACCCCATTGGCGGCACAGGTCGTCTGTCCTGTCCCCACATGCGACGTGCAGCACATGGATCTCCCGCGACAAGGTCCAGGCGTAGCGCAAGGCTTTCTCCGATACCAGGGTCCAGCCGTCGATGGGCAGCAGGACCACCGGCTCAAACAGATTGTCCGTATGGATGGGCACAGAAACCTCGACTTCCTGTGCTACCTGTGAGTAGTGGCGCTTCACGGCGCGCATCATCAGAATCAGGCTGGGCACCAACAGGACGGTGATCCACGCCCCGTCGGTAAACTTGGCTATCAAAACTACAGCCGTAGTAATCCCGGTTGCGGCGGCGCCCAGACCGTTGAGGAACATGCTGCGCGTCGCGCCCGCTCCGCCCACGCGCCTCCAATGCATCACCATGCCTGCCTGGGAAAGCGTAAACGCCAGGAAGGCGCCCACCGCGTACAAGGGAATCAGGCGGTCGGTGACGCCGCGGAAGATGATGAGCAGCAAGCCGGTGAGGAAGGCAAGAGCGTAGACGCCCTGGGCAAACACCAGCCGGCGCCCGCGAATGATAAAAGCGTGCGGCAGGTATCCGTTCTGCGCAATGGCTCGGGCAAGGCGGGGAAAATCGGCGAAAGCGGTGTTCGCCGACAGAGAAAGTACGACCAGGATGGAGCCGATGCTGAGCCAATAGAACGTGCCTCGGCCCGTCACCGCAGCCAGCAACTGCGACAGCACGCTGTCGTATCCGGGCTTTCCCGGATCGGTGGCTGCGATGCCATAGGCCGGAACCAGATAAGCAATGCCCAGCAGCAGCACAATCAGGATTCCGATGATGATGGTCAGCGTCCGCTTGGCGTATTTGTCGGTGGGATCGTGAAACGCCATCACCCCATTGCTGACGGCCTCGACCCCGGTCATCGCAGTACAGCCGCTGGAGAAGGTGCGCAAAAGAAGCCATGCGCTCACTACGCCGGTAGCTCCCGCCAGCTTGGGAGGCACAATCACCGGGACGGGGTGACCTCCTGCTGCTATCGCCTTGAATAAACCCACTGCTATGAGCGCCAGAAGGCAGCCGATGAAAACGTAGGTGGGCAGAAGAAAGATTCCGCCGGTTTCCTGCATGCCCCGCAGGTTGATGATGGTGATGAGCAGCAGAATTCCCAGACACAGGCGAAGCGTCTGGCTTTGCAGCGAGGGCACGGCGGAGACCAGCGCGCCGACGCCTGCGGAAATTCCTACCGCGGCGGTGAGGACATAATCGATCATGAGCGCAGCCGCAGCCAGCAGCCCAGCTTTGTCGCCGAGGTTTTCGCTGGCGACGGTGTACGATCCGCCTCCTTGCGGGTAGGCCGAAATCGTTTGCCGGTAGGAGAAGTAGACGATGCCGAGTAAGACCACGATGCCGAGGGTGATGGGCCAAACGTAAATCGCGCCCGCCATCCCCAGCGGAATCAGCAGGGTCAAGGCAGCTTCAGGTCCATAGGCAGCCGAACTCAGAGCGTCCAGGCCAAAGATGGGAATGCCTTTTAACGGCCCGATTCGCTCGGCCTTCTCTTCCTCGGTAGCCAAGGGGCGACCGAATAGCACATCAATAATCTTCACCTGATCTTCCCCCGGGTGTGCTCCGCTAAAGACAGGATCCCCACAACTGCCGTGGCAACAGCATAGTAGCTGAGCAAGATAACGTTCTTGAATATTGCGTTACAGTCGCGGTGCGGCGTACCTCAAGAAACAAGGCCGTCAGCGCAGATGCGCAGACGGCCTTTGGAGTCAGGTTACGAAGGCCGCCCGCACCAGGGCCGGCGGCCTTCGGTGAAGAATACTACTTCTGAACGTGCAGAGTATCAGGGTCGGAGGGAGGACGGTTCGGATGCTCGTTATCGAGCTCGCCGTACGTTCTCATCGGATGGTCAGACTTGATGCCGGGAATCGGCGTCTCGCCCGCCGAACTCATGAGCGGCTCGTTCATCTCGTCCTGGGAATAGCCGTAGTCTGAGGTGTAGATGGCTTCCTGGAGCAAGTCGCCGACAGGCGCAAAAGCCTGAGCATAAATCGGGAACGCCCTGCCTCCCGCGGGGAATACCGTGGCCACGTAATCGGCGACCATGTACCCGGAGAAGGTATTGGGCAGCCATCTGATTTGCATAACAGAAGGTGACAGACGGCGGCCTGCCGTCCAGGTCGATCCGCCATTGTTGGAGAGGCTAAAGCCCGCGATGAGCTGACAGCTACTGCCGCAATTGGAGACGGGATAGTAGTAGTAGGTCATCCCCATGTGGGCGCTGCCTCCGGAGGTGCGGATGTCAATGCCCATGCCGTTGATGAAATGATCCACGCCGCTGCCGATGGGATCGAGGGGGATGCGGACCTTGGACGACCAGTGAACGCCGTCAGTTGAGCTGCTGTAGACGATGTCATTGGCGCTGCAACCGCTTTCAAAGCTGCAATCGGACCACGAAGTGTAGACCGTCCCCGCGCCGTCGATGGCCGCTGAGGGAAGGCCGGCGCTACGCAGACCGCCATCCTCTCCGTGGCTGGGAGCGCAGGCGATTTCAACGGCGCCGGTCCAGCTCTGGCCACCATTGGTGGAGGTGAAAGCCGACATACCGCAGTTGAAATCGGCAAAGGGAACTACGACGGTGCCGTTGGGCTGAACCAGGGGATTGCCGCCGATTCCGTAGTCGCTGTTGCCCGTGGTTACGGGCGTGCTCCAGGTCTGGCCGCCGTCGTGCGAGGTGCTCATGTATAGCAGATCGCCCACGTCCGGGTTGTCAAACTCGACGTAGCAGTTTCCGTAGTACGGGCTGGTGGCCGTGTTGTCGCAAGTAATCCAATTCTTGTCGGCATCCCGGTTCTGGATGACGTAGACCGGATTGTTCCAGTGGATGCCATCGCTGGAGGTGCTGACGGCGACGGTATCGTAGTTGCCGAGAGGCAAGGTGCAAATCATCCAGAGGCCGTGCTTGGCGTCATAAGCGACAGCAGCATCGCTGGCTGCGCTATTGGGCCCGCCGCCCTCATATTCGGTGATGCCAGGAAGGTATCCGTTCGTCCAGGAAATCCCCCCGTTCAGCGAGGTTGCCCAGCCTATGTCAGCGCCGCCACCGCCAAAAATACGGCCCACCTGAAAAGCGGTAACGATAACCGGCCCGTAGGCGGCAGCGCCCGGCTCGACTTCCGACATGTGCTGGCTGCTGCTGTTGGTGAAGGTATCCTGGCTGAGCTGCCGGAATAAGCTTTGTGCGTGGCCCGGAACAGCGCTGGTAGCGGCCAGAGCCAATGCCAGTGCGAGGGTCAATACGGCCGGGCGAACGCCACGACCGGGGAACGATTGCAATGCTTTCATGTGAGATATTCCTTCTTCGTAGTTAGGTGTTATGGGCCGCTTGTCGGAGTGTGGGCACGAGCAAGTAATTGTGCTGGACAGGAGGAGGACGAGACCACCGTCGAAGCGTTCAAACTGTAAACTGTGCAGCGTGCGAAGTCAACGGAAACGATAGTAATTGGCGCGGGTTTGGTCCCATTTGTTCCGGATTTGAACACGGCGCTCCGGTACTGGTCGTCTGAATAACCCAGCGGCCACGCCGCTACAGGCGCGACTGCCGACCGGCCAAGCCTCCCGCCCATCGTGTTACACTTTGCTGCCTGCTACGATTGAAGATCGTAATCATTGCCGGAAGGCCGAGGCCGTCCCCCACTTCCGGCCTTCTAGATGCTCTCATCGTGAGGAAAACACTTCGTGCGACCAACTCGTATTTCTGACCTGCCTTGTTATTGGATGTTCACACTCGTTGCTGTGTTCGCGGCGAGCGCCATGCCTGGATATGCCCAGCGAACCGTCATACAGCAGTCGGGCGGTGGACGAAAATTGGAGCTGCATTACAACGCCGCCGACCAGGTTACCGAGATCCGCACGCTTGGCGCCGACGGCCAACTGCTACAGAAGCAAATTCTGGAGTATCCGGTGGGCGCTTATGTGCCGCAGACGGAATCCACGTCATACTGGCCAGACGGAAAAGTTCACAAGATCACGCGCGACACCTACGACAACAACGCGAACTTTACCGGCGAGTTCATCCAGGTCTTCGATGAGTCGGGAAAGCAAATCACCGGCCATCAGCTGACCCACGATCCCCAGACCAACGTCTACCACTGTGCCGACTGGAACGTATCGGCCCAGAAGTACCTGACCATCGATTGCCCGGCAGGCGAGGAATCCAGCGGCCCTCCCGAGGCGGTGAAGAAGTTCACGCAGGAGGAAGTGACACAGCAATTGGCGAATGCCCGGCAGACTGCGCAGAAGCCGCCCATGACCTCGCCCGCGAAGGCATCTTCAGCTCCGGGTGGCGGAACGAACGTGAAAGAAGTGGGGCTGATCTTGCCGGCGCGGATCCATCCCGGCGACCGTGTGTCAGGAAGCGTGGTGGAGGATCCCAGCGACTATGAAGGACTAGCTGGACTCCTCGTTACCCGGGTTGCGCTTCCGCTCGCGCCCTCCGGCGCTGCGTCTTCATTATCGGGCTGGATGGTGGAGATGTCGGGCGAGCCGCCCCAGCCTGCGAATGGCCCCCTCAGCCTCACCGTTCCTCCGGGGCAGCTGGAACTGGCGGTTTTGTTCCGGCAAGCGGACAATGCCGGCAGTCCGGTTTCGAAGGCGATCAGCATTCCCCACACTGCCCCAGCGAAAACCAAGACCCCGACTTCCTACCTCGCCCCGGCGCTTTGCCTGAAAGGCCAGCCTTGCGTAATTCACGGCCCCTTCAGCGGAAACAGCACTAAGACATTTGTCGCGGTTGAGGAGCGTCCGGCACGCATCGTCGCCGAGACTTCGGACGCCGCATACGTCGCGATTCCAGACCGTACAGAAGCTGGGCTGCGGCCGTTGGTCATCGCCGAAGGAGCAAAGGCGGTCGCGTTTCCTCTGGTCGTCGCGGAGTTCAGCCTGGCTCCGGAGCGGCGCAATTTATCCAAGGGGCAGACGTTGTTGATCTACCCGGTCATCGACGGCCCCCAGGAACTGCCGGACCAGCTGTGGCTGCCCGGTAACTATCCCGCCTCGAACCTGGAGGAAGCCCGCAAGCTGATTCCGGGATTCCAAGTGCCTCGAGCCAGCCGCGCCTCCAACGAAGCCCGCGAAGCCCACGAAGCTGAAGAGAAGCGGGAAGCGAAACAGAAGCAGGCTGGTGAGGCCGCCGAGAGCGACGAAGACCAGGGCGGAGAAATTCTGCTCGTTGTCAAGAACCTCAGCCCCGATCAAGTCAGCCTGCACGAATCGAAGGATGGGACTTTTGTCTTTCAGTTGAAGGCCGCGTCGTTCAGGATGGGCGAATTCAAGTACAAGTTCGTGGCCGAGGCGCTAAAGACGGGAACCTTTGCTGTGCAGGGCTATGTCATACCATTTCTGGCGCCGGTGATGGGGCAGGAATTTACGGTGACATCCGGTCCGTCTGCAAACTAGCGGCCCACTCGCATCTAAGGCGCGAAGTAGCCGGAGATGTCCATCAGCAGTTGGGTAAGACCGTAAGCGTAGGCGTCGGTTTTGCCATCTTGATTGCCAACGATTGCCATATTGGAAGTCACTGCTCCGTCAACGGCGTTCAGCGTAGAGGCCGTCGGCTGTGGATCCCCATCGGTCCACAGCGTCAGATATCCCAGAGAACCCACGGGAATAGCGGTCGCGTTGAAAATGTATCCTTGCGCCGTACTCGGCAGGTTGCACGGGCTGGCGGCCACATTCACCGGCGGATTGCGCTGGCCGGTGAATGCTCCCCCACTGGAGCGGGTGTCGAGCACCCGGCATGGCGCTGCCGGATATAGCGACAAGCCGCCTTGCCCCTGCGCCGCAAAGTAGCCGTTGATGTCTACGATCAGTTGCGTGTTCTGATCGGGATAGACCGCGATCGCGCCGCCAGTTCCTGACGGCACGATGGCAGCGTTGGCCACGATGGTCGCCGTAGGATTGTTCAAGGTAGAGACGACCGGTTGCAGCGACCCTGCCGGCCACGCGGTAAGGTATCCCAGCGACTGCCCGCCGACCGGCACAACCGTGAAGTTCATCGAATAAGCCAGCGCGCTGGCAGGAATCTGGCAATTGCTGCTCAGGACCGGGAAGTCGCGCTCCTGCCCGCCTTGCAACGATGGGCCGCCCAACGCTCCCCGGGCACCGCGAGTGTCCAGCACTCGACACGAGGTTAGGGGATAAAACTGGAGCGTGTTGCCCGCTGGCGCCTGAAAGTATCCGTTGATATCGAGGATCACATTGGTGGAGTCGGTCGCATAAACACTGACTGCCCCGCCTGCGCCGGCCGGAACAATCGCCGCGTTGGCCTTCACTCGGCCATCCAGCGAATTGAGGGTTGAAACCAGCGGCTGGGGCACTCCGGTGGGCCAGATGGTCAAATATTCCAATGCATGTCCCTGAACGGGGGCGACGGTGACGTTCAGCGAGTAGGCGATCGCGTCAGCCGGAATGTTGCAGCTGCTTTGTAGGACAGCGAAGCTGCGCGTCGTGCCCGCGGAGAGATATGGTCCGCCAAACGGGCCGTTGGGCTGCCGGGTGTCCGCAATGCGGCAAGGAACGACGGGGAGAAACTGCGCCGCATCGGCGCTTGCTCCGGAGATGATCGAGACGCTGTTGCCGACCGTATCCGCTGCGTAAACGGTGTTCGTTATGGGATCGACAACGATCGCGGTTGGCCAGGTCGCATTTCCCAGGGAAACGAACGTAGTGGAATCGTTGCTTCCGTCGATCATGGTCACGGTGCCGTTCCAGATATTGTTGGTGAGGTAAGCCTTGTTGCTCACCGGGTTGACGTCGATGGAATTCGGCGAGCCGCCCGCAATAACGGTAGTAGCGGCGAGGCTGGTTTCGTCGATTACGGTGGCGGTGCCGCTTCCGCTGTTCGTCACGTAGGCCTGGCCGCTTACAGGGTTAACGACGACGGCGGCGGGACTGCTTCCGACGCCGACACTGGTTACCAGGTTCGTCGCCCCGTCGATCACGGAGACATTGGCGGAACCGTAGTTGACCACGTAAATCTTGTTGATGAACGGGTCGATCGCCACCGCTCGGGGATAAATTCCCGCCGCGACCGTCGTGGTCAGGTTGGTAGCGCCATCAATGATGGCTACGTCGTTGCTGCCGCAATTGGCGGCGTAAATCTTGTTGGTTGCGGAATTAACGGCTATAGCGAGCGGATTGCGCCCCGCGCCGGCAGTTGCAGTCCGGTTGGTCGGACCATCGATGACCGTCACATCGCTGGAATTGTAGTTGGCGACGTAGATCTTGTTGGTAGCAGCGTTCACCGCGATGGCGACGGGATAATCGCCCACCGCAACCGTGGTTGTGCCGTTGGTAGCGCCGTCAATAACGGTAACGCTGTTGCTGTTTCCGTTGGCCACATAGATCTTGTCGGTGACAGTATTGATGGCGACAGCGTCGGGAAGGCTGCCGGTCGGGACCGTGTTGGTGTTGTAGGTCGCTCCATTGATTACCGTCAGATTATTGCTGCTCTGGTTGGCCACATAGATTTTGTTGGTTGTGGGGTTCGCCGCGATGGCGACGGGATAGGTCCCCACCGTTACCGTAGTAACGAGGGTTTGCGCCGCAACGGGAAGAGAAGCGGTCAGCAGCACAAGGAAGGCAATTACATTTCTCTGGTGAAGCGGCTCTCGGCGCGTCCCTTTCATGTGCAACTGACCTCCCCGGCGCAGTCACATTCCAAGCGCTATGCGCCCGCTGGCGCAGAGGATTTCGGGAGGGTCTGAGATTGGCTACCAGTGCTCGGCGGCCGGGGAGAGATTTATGCAACCACATCGCGGTTGGCGCCGACGGGCCGATGCCACTCGTATCGCGAGCTGCCGAGGGTTGAAGTTATTCCAATTTGACGTTAGCGCGAGTTCTGCCGTCGGACAATACTTAATACCGCAAATCGGCAAGCAAGTTTCGTAATGGGAATCGTGGCCGCTCGTCAGCCTCTCGCTCGCGCTGTAGGATTGGTGTGCACTACTGGGAGCGTGTGATGACACCTGCACTTACAGATCTGGAACCTAAGCAAGTCTGGAAGCATTTTGACGCGCTGGCGGCGATACCCCGCGCCTCGACGAAAGAAGCGGCAGCCCGCGAATATGTGTTGTCGATTGCCGCCAAGCACAAGCTGGAAGCAGTCCATGACAAGGTCGGCAACACGGTCGTGCGCAAGCCCGCTCATGCCGGCCGCGAAGCCGCGCCCATGGCTCTTTTGCAGGGACATCTGGACATGGTTTGCGAGAAGAATGAAGGCACGCCGCACAACTTCGACACCGATCCCATCAGGATTCGGCGCGAGGGCGACTGGCTGAAGGCCGAAGGCACCACGCTGGGCGCGGACAACGGTGTTGGCGTTGCCGCTGCGCTCGCCGTGATGGAGAGCACCGACATCGCCCATGGGCCGCTGGAGTTTGTCTTCACCATTGACGAAGAGACCGGCCTGACCGGTGCGGCGGAATTTCCTGGCGGCATTCTGAAGTCGAAGTACTTCCTGAACCTGGACAACGAAGAGAAGGACACCATCTGCATTGGCTGCGCCGGCGGCGTGAAGACCACGGCGCGGCGCAAAGTCACGCTGCGTCCTGCCAAGGGCGACACCGGCTGGCGCATCAAGGTGTTTGGCCTGAAGGGCGGCCACTCGGGCGTGGACATCCATCAGGGACGCGGCAACGCGCTGCGGATTCTCGGCGGCACCTTGCAGAGCCTGATGGAAGGCCTGCCGGTTGAGATCGCCGATCTGACCGGCGGCAGCGCGCAGAATGCGATTCCGCGCGAAGCGTCGGCGACGATCGTGCTGGATGCCGCTCGCGAGAAGGAGTTGAAGTCGCTCCTGACCAAGTTGCACGCCGATCACAAGGCTGACCTCGGCGGCTTCGATTCGGAATTGCAGATCACGGTTGAGAAGGTCATGCGTCCGGAAAAAGTTATCGATGACAAAGACGCGAGAGCGACCGTCGATCTGCTGGCCAGCCTGCATCACGGCATTCTGGCGATGAGTCCCGATGTGCCGGAGCTGGTGCAGAACTCCACCAACCTGGCAACGGTGGCGCTGAAGGGCGATGTGATCGAGATTGTCACCAGCCAGCGCAGCGCCATTGCCGCCAGCAAGGATGCTGCCGCTCGCATGATTGCGACCGCCTGCCGCCTGGCCGGATTCGAGACCGAATATACCGGCAGCTATCCCGGCTGGAAGCCGGAGCCTACCAGCGAGGTCGTGCGCAAGTTGCAATCGGTGCACGAGAAGGTCTTCGGGCACCCCGCGAAGCTGATCGCCATGCATGCCGGCCTGGAGTGCGGTGTCATCGGCGAGAAGTATCCCGGCATGCAGATGGTGTCGTTCGGGCCGACGATTGTGGGGCCGCACAGCCCCGACGAGCGCGTCGAGATATCGTCGGTGGAAGGCTTCTGGAAGTATTTGAAGGCGGTGCTGGAAGGGATCTGAGCGCCAACTGGTGGAGCAGGCCTCACGGCCGCTCTACCGGCCAACTTAAGCTCCGAAAGGAACGAAATGCGTCTGCTTCTGAACTGGTTGTTGAGCGCGATCAGCTTGCTGATCGTTTCGCACCTGGTGCCGGGATTTCATGTGCACGGCTTCGTGTCTGCGCTGATCGCGGCGGTAGTGATTGGCTTAGTGAACGCCACCGTCGGCCTGTTCCTGAAGATCATCACCTTCCCGCTGAGCATTCTTACGCTTGGCATCTTCTGGCTGGTGATCAACGCTCTGATGCTGATGTTTGCCTCGGCCTTGCTGAAGCCGGATTTCGTGGTCGTCGGCTTCTGGCCGGCATTTTGGGGAGCGATCGTGCTGGCGCTGATCAATATGGTGCTGAAAGCGCTGGCTCGGGATGCGGAGCGAGATTAGTCGCCAAAGCTAGCCGCTTGATTGCGGCCCTAAAGTGCAACACGTAATCCTTGGGATGGCTACAGCTCGCGCAACTGTCGCACGGTTTCCAGGATGTCGCCGCTTTGGAAGAGACGGATTCCGGCCAATCCGGCGGCGCCGGCTTGGAGACACGCACCAGCGTTGGTGAGATTGATCCCGCCCAGCGCCAGCACAGCAAATCGGCCGGAACCGGACTCTCCGACATCGCCTCGCTCGCGCGCCTCGCGCAGCGCGTCGAGGCCGATCCCTTTCACATCGGTCCTTACCTTCTCGAAGATGGGCGCGATCACAGCAAAGTTTGCGCCTTGGGTCGCGGCCCGGCGCACATCGGCTGACGAGTGAGCCGAAGCGCCTATGACTGGCTCACGACGGCAGCACTTCATCCATAGCGCGCGAATCTCGGAAGCGGGAAGTTCGCCGGACGGAAGATGAACTCCATCAGCGCCGCAGGCTAGCGCGATATCGGAGCGGCCGTTGATCAGCAACTTTGTGACACTCGAGTTGTCACGGACCGTGCGTACTGCTTCGAGCGCCAGACGTTCGAGATCCCGCGAGCAAAGGTCTTTCTCGCGAAGCTGGATGTAATCGACACCTGCGCGAGCGGCGTCGGCAATCCTTCGCAACAATGCAGTGCGCTGCTCAGCGCTCGATCCAGCGAATCCTTTGCGGTCCGTGATGTAGTAGAGCAGCATCGCCGCACTCGATTGTATTCGCCGCGGCGGTGTCGGCGTTCGGCTAGAATCAGACTGTGCCGGTCTCTCGTCGCAAGTCAAAATCAGCGCCAGACATCATTCGCCAGCCTCGCGCAGTCAGCAATTCGTTGGAGATTTTGCGCGCGCCCAGCTTCGCGTCGTTGCCGTGGCTGGTACATGGCTTCAGCACGCGGCCAGGCGGCGTGTCGACGAGCTATGGCGGCAACACGCTGAATCTCGGGTTGACTTCGCACGACGCGAAGGCCAACGTGGAGCGCAATCGCCGAATGTTTCTGAGCGCGCTGGACGCGACGAACGCGAAGGGCGAGCTTTGGCCGCTGCTGCAGGTCCAGCAGATTCACTCTGCGATAGTGCATCGCGTAGAGGCGACGACGCCGGATCCACTAGCAGGCGATGGCATGATCACCAACGCCCCAGCCCTGCTGCTGGCGATCAAGACTGCCGACTGCGTTCCCGTTCTGGTCGCTGACATAAAGCGGCGTGTCGTGGGCGCATTCCATGCAGGATGGCGCGGGACCGTGGCGCGCATCGTGGAGAAAGGTGTGGGCGAGATGCGGCGCCAGTTCGGCAGCTTGCCTCGTGATCTGCGCGCAGCGATTGGGCCCTCGATCCGGCGCTCCTGCTATCAAGTTGGTCCCGAGGTGCGCGCCGAGTTCGAGTCGCAATTCGCCTACGCCGGCGATCTCTTCGAAGAGGTTTTCGACTCCAATGCCATCCATGTGCGCTATCCACTGTTGTTCCTGAACCAGCGCGCGCCGGGACACGGCGATCTGGGGCCGGAGATCCACCTGGATTTGGTGGAAGCGAATCGGCGTCAACTGCTGGACGCCGGCGTGCGCGAGCAACATATCAGCGTGGTTGAGGGATGCACGGCGTGCGACACCGCGCGTTTTTTCTCGCACCGGGCCGAGTTCGGCAAGAGCGGCCGCATGATGGCGGTCATCGGCATCGGGTCCGAGTAAGACTTCTGCCTGGCACAAGCCTTCTCACAAATGCATTCGGGCCGGCGCGATGCCGGCCCGATTTCTGCAATTGATCGCGTACCGCTCGCGGCCGCATGTCAATTCGTGTGATGTGAGTGGTGGTGACTGGAGTGGTGATGGTGATTGTTGTTGTGGTGGTGATGATGGCTCGCGAAGGCCGGCACGGAGATCACGACCATCATGATGAGAAGCAGCGGCAGCAGCAGCACCTTTTTCATGGCGGGATTATAAGCGTGAATCGCGGACTATCAGGTGCGGCCAGGGTGAAAAGAACCACGGTGGGCAACAGAAATAGAGCGCTCACCCCAGGTCCGGTTGGCCGGTTGCCGTTACCACCGACGCCCATTCCTCGCTGGAGAGCCGTTTGCGCTGCGTGGTAGCCATCGCGATAGGCACGTGGATGAAGGCGCCGTGCTGCAAGCCGATGAGCATGTCAGTCTTGCCCGCCATGGCGGCATGTACGGCATGGCGCGCGAAGGAATCGCACAGCACGGAGTCGACAGTGGATGCCGGCACGCTGCGGATAAAGTAGCTGGGATCGAAGTAGCGAATGGTCACCGGAAAACGTTGCGCATGGAAATGATCGCGAATCTTGTCGCGCAGGAATGTCCCAATATCGCGGTGCAGCAGATTGCCGGATGCGTCGCGTTTTTCCGTGGGCGGCATCAGGTGCTGCCCCGCACCTTCGGCGACCACGATGACCGCGTGCCGCCGCTCCAGCAAGCGGCGATGCAGCGCGGCCAGCAGTCCATTTTCGCCTTCCAGGCGGAAAGAAACTTCAGGCACCAGCGTGAAGTTGACTTCCTGGCTGGCCAGCGTGGCGCCGGCGGCGATGAAACCGGAGTCGCGCCCCATCACCTTCACGATGCTGATGCCGTTGTGAACGCAGTGCGCTTCCACATGGGCCGAATCGATGACTTCCTTGGCCTTCTCGATTGCCGTGAAATACCCGAAGGACCGGTTCACAAACTGCACGTCGTCGTCGATGGTTTTGGGAATGCCGACCATCGAAATCGTCAGCTTGCGCCGCTGGATTTCCGTGACCACGTCATGCGCGCCGCGCTGGGTGCCGTCGCCCCCGATGGTGAACAGCGCGCTGATGCCGCGCTGCTCCAGGAAATCGACGATGATGTCGGCGCTGACCGGGCCGCGCGAGGTGCCCAGCAGCGTGCCGCCAAACTGGTGAATGTTGTTGACAATCTCGGCGTTCAGCCACATCGGGGCTTTGGAAGTTTCCGACGAGAAGCCGGAATAGCCGTAGCGCACTCCCATTACTGCCGGCACACCATAGTGGTAATGCAGCTGAAGGTAGACCGAGCGGATGACGTTGTTGAGGCCGGGACACAGTCCGCCGCAGGTCACGATGGCGACCTTGGTCCTGGCAGGCTCGAAGAAGAGGTGCTCGCGCGGCCCGGCGCGTTCGAAGCGCTGGCCGTCGCTCTCGAACGGATCGCGGTAATACATTCCATCGTGAATGAAGGTGCTTTCGATGGAGCCCAGCGCGTCCCGCCGCAGGGGCGAGCGAACTTGCCGCGGACCGAGATCGGAAATGGCGATCTTCTCGCTCATGAGGTTGATGGAATTATCGGCAACTACAAAGAAAGCTTGCTCGGCTTCGTAATCTCGGGAAACATCTCTGTGTCAGCGTATGCGTTGTGAACAGGTTTCGCCATACGCAGGGGCTAAGGCCCGACCTCTTGCCAACCTTTCGGCACGAGTAAACTCGTGCCCTGACACAATCTGCTTGCAACAGATATGTTTCCTGCCACAACCTGAACACGCGGGCTTGCAGATGCATGGATATTGGATTGCAGGTTGTGTCAGGGCACGGCTTCAGCCGGGCCGTTCAGCTTGCCGCTATTTGCCGGGCTTTAGCCCCTGCGGCTTTCCGTTTCGCCAGAAACGTGAAGCAATACCGAAAACCTTCAGCTGAACTCGCCAATCCTCTCTTCACCGGGTTCTGCGCAATGTAGTCTCGATATCGCAAAAAGCTTTCACGGTCCTCGATCCGCACATCCGAAAATCCGCGTTGCCACACTTCACCAGAATATCCAGATTCCTTTCTCAGTCGATAAGAAAATCCGCCCTTGATGAATTGCACAGCCTTCTCCACGGCCATATCTTCGTCGACTGTAACGAGCAGATGCACGTGATTGGGCATCACCACAAAATCGTGAATTTGAAACTTGCCAGCCGCGACGTACGAACGCAGAACATCGATAAACGGCGTTGCATTGCGTCCGGACTGCAACAGGGAGCGCCCCATGCTTGTCTTTGTGGTGACGAAGAATGTGCGCGATCTATGAATGCCGTCAGGACTCGCATTGCGAACAGGTTTCGCCATATGCAGGGGCTAAAGCCCGACCTCCTGCCGCCGCCCTTTCGGCACGAGTGAACTCGTGCCCTGACACAACCGTTTTACTGCCCGCTAACCTCCAGCTCTGCCACAACACAATCTGTTACGCCCCCTGAAAGCTGTACCCACTGACACGTAGCTGTCGCCGCAGTGCAGCAAGAACTGCCCGGTGCGCAGTCGAAGGCGCGCTCGACCTAAGAACCTCACACAATTCTCCATTACCCTTTCTTCGGCTTCATGATTTGCCAGGCGGAGTCGGGCAGGCGGCGGCCAATCATGCTGAAGCTGCTGGAGCCGGCCAGCATCTCTCCTCCGTCCATGTATACCATCTCGCCATTGATGTAACCGGCGTGATCGCTGACCAGAAATGCCGCCAGGTTCCCAATCTCCTCCAGCGTCCCAAAGCGGTGCAGCGGGTTGTGGTCGAGCAGCGCCTTTTCCAGCTCGGGCGTCGGCAGCAAACGCGAGAAAGCGCCCTCGGTTCGAATTGCCCCGGGAGCGATGGCGACAAAGCGAACGCCGCGGCCGCCCCACTCCACCGCCAGGCTGCGCGTCAGCGCCGCGACCCCGGCCTTCGCAACCGCGCTGGGAACGACGTAGGCCGAGCCGGTATCGGCGTAGGTGGTCGTGATGCTCAAGACTACGCCCTTGTGTTGCGACGCGAGCCAGCGCCGTCCGCAGGCCAAGGTCATGTTGATGGAGCCCTTCAGCACGATGCCGATGACAGCGTCGAAGGCGTGCGGCGAAAGCTCTTCCGTCTTTGCCAGAAAATTGCCGGCGGCGTTGTTCACCAGCACGTCGAGCGGGCCGGCAGCCCAGATCTTCTCGACGATCGCCTCGACATCCTCGGGATAGCGCACATCGCAGGCCAAGCCTTCGATGCTGCCACCGGTCGCGGCGGAAAGTTCAGCGGCGGTCTTCTGCACAACTTCAAGGCGGCGTCCGCAGATATAAACCGTGGCGCCGAGTTGGAGAAAGCGCTCGGCCATGGCGCGCCCCAGACCGGTGCCGCCGCCGGTGATCAGGATGCGTTTGTTCTTCAGGAGATCGCTGGTGAACATGGAGGCCTTTCGGAAGGGATAAGCTATCACGCGAGCGAAGGGGATGTCAGTGCGGGAGGCCGGAGCAGCCGGCGATCCGCTGCCGGCCTTCACCGGCCGATCAATACCAGTCAACCTCGGGGCGACGTAAACGTATGCCGACGATGAGGCCGCATTTCTAAAGCCCGGAGGGCAACACAATCGTAGCCCAGGACGTGAGTCCTGGGTGAACGTTGCCCGTGAAGCACAGGAGTCCCGTCAGCGACGGCATATCGAGTGTCGTCCCTGACGGGACTCGACTCGAGATGGCGGCTTTTCCCAGCGCTCACGCGCTGGGCTATGATTGTGTCGCCCTCCGGGCTTGGCGAATAGCGAATAGCGAAGAGCGAATAGCGTCTTCCTACACCTGCGCCAGCTTCACCTCGGAGCTGCTGCGCCTGCCGGCCGGACTAGGCGTCATCGGCAAGCGCAGTTCGACTTCGAGTCCGTGCGGGGCCACGTTTTTCGCTGACACGCTGCCGCCGTGGATGGCTGCTGCATTGCGCACGATCGCGAGGCCCAGTCCCATGCCGCCGGTGTTGGTTCCTCGGGAATCGTCAACCCGGTAGAACGGCTTGAAGAGAAGTGGCAGAGCATTTTCCGGAACTCCGGGGCCGTTGTCGCGAACGGAAATCACAGCCGCGCCATTCGCTTTCTCCAGGCTAACGTCGATTTTGCCGCCCGGGCCGGAGTAGAACACAGCATTGCGAACGATGTTCTCCACCGCACTGCGCAACAGAGCGGCATCGCCGTTCACTTTGATCTCGCCGCTGTTCTGGTAGTGGATGGTGGCCTCGGTGGCGGCGGCTTCGAAGGTGGCGTCGTGCAAGACGTCATCCACCACATCGTTCAGCGATAGTGGCTCGAACTTGGGCTTCTGTTGTCCGCTCTCCAGGCGCGCGACGATCAAGATGCGCTCCAGCATGGAGTCGAGCTGAATGGTGTCCTGTTCAATACGGTCGAGCATTTCGGCGCGGTCCCGATCGTCGGGGTTGCGCGCCAGTGCCAGCGCCAGCCGGATGCGCGCGATGGGCGAGCGCAGCTCGTGGGAGACGCCGCTCAGCAGATTGCGTTCGCTTTGGATCTGGTTGCGCAGTTCTCCGGCCATGGTGTCGAAGTCCCGCACCAGGTCGGCAATTTCGTCCTGGCGATTGCCCAGGTTCTCGCCGGCGCGGATATCGAGATTGCCGCGGGCCAGCTCATGGGTAGCGTCGCGCATACGTTCGATTGGCTTGGTGAGATAGTGCGCAATCAAGAGGCAGATGATTGCCGAGAAAATCGTTCCCAGCTTCAGCGTCCAGAGCAGGTCGCCGGGAATGCGTTCCGAGAGCGGCGGCGGCGTGAGCTCGGCGATCAGAACATACTGTCCGCGGTCCGTGGTCACGCGCGTCGCCAGCACGTTGGCCTCATAGGAGCGGTACACGCCTTCCTGTTTGTCGGCTGCCGCGGCGTCGCGCAGAATGTGATCGGGCATGGTGCGGCCTGAAAGCTCGCGGCCATTGGCATCGAGCAGCCAGAACCGCGAACGGTGCGGCAGGGAAAGACCATCCAGCAGTTGCGAAAGTCCGCCCTGCCCATCATGCTCAAAGCGCTGCGCCGCTAGCGAGGCCAGCACTGGCATCTCGCGGCGTTCGGGCTGGATCCACCAGGGATGCTCCGATGTAATGCGGTAGTGAACGCGAAGGTACAGCGCGCCCAGCAAGATTGCCTGCGCCACCCAGAAAGGCAAAAAGATTTTCCAGAACAGGCGGCGGTTCATGCTCGGCTCTTCTCCGGAGTTTCCGCAGCCAGGAAGTAGCCGATACCGCGGATGGGCCGGATGAGATCTTCGGCCGTGGGACAACCACCCAGCTTCTTGCGCAAGCGGCTGACGTGCACGTCCACGCTGCGATCGAAGGCATTCAGCGGACGGCCCAGCGCCACTTCCGCAATCTGCTCGCGAGTGACGACGCTGCCGGCATGGCGCAGCAAAAGTTCCAGCACGTTAAACTCGACGGAGGTGAGGTCCACCGGCGTTTCGCGGCAAGTGACGGTGCGGGTGGCGAGCGACATGCTGATGTCACCCACCGCAAGCACCTCGTCGTGCTCGTTGTGCGCGGCGGCGGGCGCGGGCTCGCGCGTGCGGCGAAAGATGGCCCGCACCCTGGCCACCAGCTCGCGAGGATCGAAAGGCTTGGCGAGATAATCGTCGGCGCCAATCTCGAGTCCCAGGATGCGATCGACCGCCTCGCCGCGAGCGGTGAGCAGAAGCACAGGAACGGACGACTGCTGGCGCAGCGCCTTCAAAAGCTCGAACCCGGAGCCGCCGGGCAGCATCACATCCAGAATGATGAGTTCGTGCTCGCTGGAGAGTGCGGCGTTCAAGCCGGAAGCGTGGTCGTACGCGGCGTCCACGCGGAAGCCTTCGCCTTCCAGGAAGCGCTTCAGCAGGTTGACCAGGGCGTGGTCGTCGTCGACGATGAGCAGGCGATTCACCGCGTTTATTCTGCCTTTTCCTCGTCGCCCGTGCGGTGAAGAATTGTTTCGAGATGTGTTTTCAGGGTTCACACTTCTTAACCTTCCTTCACTTACTCTTAACGGCGACGGCGGCTCCCGTCCGGTCTAATATTAGTGGTCTAATAGTACTGCAACCGATGCGGCGGGTTGCAGTTAGAGGGAGCTGCAAAGTCGGTTTGTCTCAGGGCGACCTTCGGCTGCGCTCAGGGCAGGCTGTTTCAGCCGTGCCGTCGGAGCAGAATTGACGTGGACTTCAGCCCCTGCGCCTCAGGGGCTGGAGCCGTCATCCTGCAAGGGCTCAACGGCACGGCTGGAAAACCTGCCGTGAGCGAAGCTGAAGAGGCGGGTTGTACCGTCGCGTGTTGGCGAGGAGGAGTTCTTGAAGACAGGGGCATTTGTTTGTCTCCCAAAACGCGGAGTTCGCGTCGTCTGGGGGTCTTGTTTGGTAGTAGCGCTCGCGTTGGCCATTTGCGCCATGCTGGCCGGCTGCAACTCGCAGTCCGCGACCAAGAGCGCGAAGGCCAATGCGCCGCCGCCGGCAGTTCCGGTCGGAGTGGCTACCGTCAAGCAGGGCGATTTCAACGTCTACATTACTGGCCTGGGTTCGGTGCAGGCATTTAATACGGTCTCATTGAAGACGCGCATTGATGGCCAGATCATGCAGGTCAACTTCCGCGAAGGCCAGGACGTGAAAGCTGGGGAACTGCTGATCGTGATAGATCCCCGGCCTTACCAGGTGGCGCTGGCCCAGGCCGAAGCCAATCTGCAAAAAGATGAAGCGCAGCTGACCAACGCCAAGGCGCAGTATGACCGCAACGATGTTCTTTATCAGGAGGGCGTGATTGCCAAGCAGGACCTGGACACGCTGAAAGCGTCGTTTGGAACCTACGAAGGCACGATCGCCGCGGACAAGGCGGCCATTGATAACGCCAAGCTGAACCTAACCTACTGCTACATCAAGTCGCCCGTACCAGGGCGGGTAGGCCTGCGCCAGGTGGATCCCGGCAACTACGTGACCGCGGCCTCAGGGACCGCGATGCTGGTCATCACCCAACTGCAACCGATCTCGCTGGTCTTCACCATCCCGGAAGACCAGTTGCAGCAGGTCGCCCAGCACATGCGGCAGAGCACGCTGGAGGTTGACGCTTACAGCCGCGATGACCAGACGAAGCTGGCGACCGGCACGCTGCTCACCATCAACAACCAGATCGATCAGACCACCGGAACGGTGCAGCTGAAAGCGACGTTCGCGAACGCGGACAACGCGCTGTGGCCGAACCAGTTCGTCAACGCCCACCTGCTGCTGGAGAAGCGCAAGGACGCCATCACCGCGCCCGCCGGCGCCATGCAACGCGGGCCTGACGGCACGTACACCTACGTAGTCGACAGCAACAACACTGTTCAGATGCGCACCGTCCAGATTGCGCTTACCCAAGGCAGCACGGTCGTGATCGCGTCAGGCTTGCAACCTGGCGACCGCGTGGTCACCGACGGTCAGGAGAAATTGCAGGCCGGCATGAAGGTTGCCCCGCAAGCTCCGGCCCATCCAAGAACTGGCGGGAGTTCGTCCGGCAACATCGGATCGCAGACATGAGTATTTCGCGGCCGTTCATTCTCCGGCCCATCGCCACGTCGCTGTTGATGGTGGGACTGCTGCTGGTAGGCATCGTGGCCTACCGGCAGTTGCCCATTTCCGCTTTGCCCCAGGTGGATTACCCGACCATCCAGATTGTCACGTTTTATCCCGGAGCCAGTCCCGACGTCACTGCGTCGTCGATTACCGCGCCCCTTGAGCGTCAGTTCGGCGAGCTTCCCGGCTTGAGCCAGATGACTTCGAGCAGCTCCTTTGGAGCGTCGGTCATTACCCTCCAGTTCAACCTGGAAGAGAACATCGACGTTGCCGAGCAGGAAGTGCAGGCCTCAATCAACGCGGCGCAGACTTTTCTTCCCAACGATCTGCCCACGCCGCCGATCTACAGCAAAGTCAACCCGGCCGACGCTCCTATTCTGACTCTGGCGATGACCTCGGACAGCATGCCGCTGCCGCAAGTCGAGGACCTGGCGGATACGACCTTCGCGCAGAAAATCTCGCAGCTGCCGGGCGTTGGACTGGTCAGCATCAGCGGCGGACAGAAGCCGGCAGTGCGCATCATGGCCAATCCCACTGCGCTGGCTTCCTACGGCATGAGCCTGGAGCAGTTGCGCACGGTCATCGGCCAGATCAACATCGATCAGGCGAAAGGCCAGCTCCAGGACAACCGCCAGTCGTTCACCATCGGCGCCAACGACCAACTGCTTAATCCCAAGGACTACGCTGACGCCGTCGTCGCCTACAAGAATGGCAATCCGGTGCGCTTGTCCGATGTAGCCACCGTGGTGATGGGCCCCGAGGACACCAACCAGGCGGCGTGGATGAACACCACGCCGGCGGTGATTCTCAACATCCAGCGCCAGCCCGGGGCCAATATCATCAAGGTGGCAGACAGCATCAAGCTGCGGCTGAAGCAGCTGCAAGCCAATCTGCCGGCCTCGGTTAAGGTCGTGGTCCTCACCGACCGCACCAACACCATCCGCGCCAGCGTCGCAGATGTACAGTTCGAGATGATGCTGACCATCGCTCTGGTGGTGATGGTCATCTTCCTGTTCCTGCGCACCTTGGCCGCTACCATCATTCCCAGCATCACCGTGCCGCTGTCCATCGTGGGCACGTTTGCCGTGATGTACCTGCTGGGCTATTCGCTGGACAACCTTTCGCTGATGGCGCTGACCATTTCCACCGGCTTCGTGGTGGATGACGCCATCGTGATGATCGAGAACATTGATCGCTTTATCGAGGAGGGCCACACACCGCTGGAGGCCGCGTTGCGCGGTGCCGGCCAGATCGGCTTCACCATCGTGTCGTTGACCGTGTCGCTGATCGCGGTGCTGATCCCGCTGCTCTTCATGGGCGACATCGTGGGCCGGCTCTTTCGCGAATTTGCGGTGACCCTGAGCGTTACCATTCTGCTGTCGGCCATTATTTCTCTGACCCTGACGCCGATGATGTGCTCGCTGCTCCTGCGGCAACGCGACCAGACAAAGCACAGCCGCCTGTATGACTGGTCGGAGCGGATGTTCAACAGCACCATCGCGTTTTACGGTCGCGGGGTGAAGTTCGTCCTGAATCATCAGACTGCGACTCTGCTGGTGACCATCGGTACTCTGGTCGCCACCATCTATCTCTACATCGTGGTGCCCAAAGGCTTCTTTCCGGTGCAGGACACCGGCGTGATCATGGGCATCTCGGATGCGCCGGAGAGCATTTCGTTCACGGCCATGTCCCAGCGGCAGCAGGCGCTGGCAGCTGCCATTCTGAAGGACAAGGACGTGGTCAGCCTGTCCTCGTTCATCGGCGTCGATGGCACCAACACCACGCCCAACAGTGGCCGCATCCAGATCAACCTGAAAGCGCGCGATGAACGCAGCGACGACGTGACCGCGATCATGAAGCGTCTACAGCAGGAAATCGCCGGCGTGGAAGGCATCACGCTCTACATGCAGCCGGTGCAGGACCTGACCGTGGAAGACCGCGTCAGCCGCACCCAATACCAGTTCACTCTAGAGGATGCCGACGCCAAGGAGCTGCGCAGCTGGACTGCCAAGATGGTGGAGAAGCTGAAGAAGCTGCCGGAGCTTCGCGATGTTGCCACCGATCAGCAGAACCAGGCGGCGCAGGCCACTCTGGTCATCGATCGCGATACCGCTTCGCGTATGGGCGTTTCGGCCAGCGCCATCGACAACACCCTCTACGATGCTTTTGGCCAGCGCCTGGTCTCGATCATGTTTACCCAGCTGAACCAGTATCACGTAGTGCTGCAAGTGGACCCGACGTTCAGCTCCGATCCCGATGCGCTGAAAGACATCTATGTGCCGGCCGGTAGTGCGCAGACTCCGGCGTCATCGGGAAACACGGCCATCGTCGGCACCCCGGTCAATCTGACTTCAAGCTCAAATTCTTTTGCCGCAACTACTGGCCAGGTGCCGCTGAGCGCCATCGCGCACTGGGAAACCACCACCGGACCGCTGACCATCAACCATCAGGGCCAATTCCCGGCGGTAACTATCTCGTTCAATCTTGGCAAGGACGCCTCGCTGGGTGATGCGGTGAAGGCAATCCAGCAGGCGGGCGCCGATCTGGGTTTGCCGCCCAGCATCCAGCTGGCGTTTCAAGGCACGGCCCGGGCCTTTCAGGCGTCGCTGGCTAATGAAGGCTGGCTGATTCTGGCGGCCATCGTCACGGTTTACATCGTGCTCGGCGTTTTGTATGAGAGCTACATTCACCCCATCACGATTCTCTCCACGCTGCCGTCGGCCGGTGTGGGGGCAATTCTGGCGCTGACGCTGTTCCACATGGACCTCAGCGTGATGGCATTGATTGGAATCATCCTGCTGATCGGTATCGTGAAGAAGAACGCCATCATGATGATCGACTTCGCCCTGGAGGCGGAGCGCAAGGAAGGGAAGCCGGCCGTGGAGGCGATCTATGAAGCTTGTCTGCTGCGCTTCCGGCCCATCATGATGACGACCTTTGCCGCCTTGTTCGGCGCGCTCCCGCTGGCGCTGGGCTCAGGCACCGGCTCCGAGCTGCGGCGTCCGCTCGGCATTACCATCATCGGCGGATTGCTGATCAGCCAATTGCTGACCCTGTTCACTACGCCGGTGGTGTATGTGTGGTTTGACCGGCTGGCCGTGGCTTTGCGAAATCTGCGTGCGCCCAAGCCGGTGGAGGCGGTGGGAGATTGATTTCTAGTGGCCAGTGGCCAGTGGTCAGAAAAAACCACAACTGGCCACTAGCCACTGGTCACTGACAACTGAGTTATGAACGTTTCCGCTCCCGCTATCGCGCGTCCAGTAGCCACTACGCTGCTGACCCTCGCCCTGCTGTTGGCGGGCGCACTGGCTTACACCCAGCTTCCGGTGGCGCCGTTGCCGCAGATCGACTTCCCCGTCATCTCGGTTGGCGCGTCCCTGCCCGGCGCTAGTCCGGAGACCATGGCATCGGCGGTGGCAACTCCTCTGGAGCGGCAATTCGGACGCATCGCCGGCATCAACCAGATGACCTCGACCAGCATGCTGGGCTCCACGGGCATCACCATGCAGTTCGACCTCGACCGCAACATTGACGCGGCCGCCCGTGACGTGCAAGCCGCCATTAACGCGGCCCGCAACTATCTGCCGCCGGCTTTGCCCAGCAATCCTACCTATCGCAAGCTCAATCCTGCTGACGCGCCGGTGATGATCCTGGTGATGACCTCTGACGCCATGACCCAGGACCAGATGTATGACGCTGCCGACTCCGTTATGGGTCAGAAATTGTCGCAGGTCGACGGCGTGGGCCAGGTCTTTGTGTGGGGATCGTCGCAGCCTGCCGTGCGTATTGAGGCCAACCCCCAGGCGTTGAACAATATGGGCGTTGGGCTGGAGACGCTGCGCGCGGCTGTGGCGGCGCAGAACGCCAATCAGGCCAAAGGCTCGCTCAACGATGCCGGCAAGGTCTGGATGATTCGCGCCAACGATCAGCTCATGAAGGCGAAGGACTACAGGAACCTGGTCATCGCCTATCGCAATGGCGCGCCCGTCCGCCTCAGCGACGTTGCCGACGTTCAGGATTCGTATTCCAACATCTACAACGCGGGTAGCTTCAACGGCAAGCCCAGCGTGCTCATCGTGATCTTCCGCCAGCCGGGCGCGAATGTCATCGCCACTGCCGACCGGGTGATCGCGGCGCTGCCGTTCCTCAAAGCTTCACTGCCGCCCAGCATCGACCTCGATATCGGCCTCGACCGCACCACCACCGTCCGCGCCTCCGTGAATGACGTTCAGCGCACGCTGATTATTTCCGTCATCCTGGTGGTGCTGGTGGTTTTCGTCTTTCTGCGCGAGGTGCGCGCCACTTTGATTCCGAGCGTTGCCGTGCCCCTGGCCATTGTCGGCACCTTCGGGATCATGTACCTCTGCGGGTATTCGCTGAATAACCTGTCGCTGATGGCGCTCACCATCTCGACCGGCTTCGTGGTGGACGACGCCATTGTGGTGCTGGAAAACGTGATGCGCCACATCGAGGGCGGCATGAAACCCCACGCGGCGGCGATTCTGGGCGCGCGTGAGATCGGCTTCACGGTCGTCTCCATGAGCACCTCGCTGATGGCCGTCTTCATTCCCATCCTGCTGATGAGCGGATTGGTGGGCCGCCTGTTCCACGAGTTTGCGGTGACCCTGAGCGCGGCCATCGCCGTCTCCATGGTGGTCTCGCTGACCACAACGCCCATGCTGTGTGCGCGCTTCCTGAAGGCGCACGATTCCAGCGGTCACGGCGCTTTGTACCGCATGAGCGAGCGCGGTTTCTTCTGGATGAATCGCGGCTACAAAGTGTCGCTGGGCTGGGTGCTGCGCCATCGCCGGCTCATCCTGGCCGTGGCTATCCTCACGCTCTTCTTCAACGTGTTTCTGTACATCATCGTGCCCAAGGGATTCTTCCCGCAGCAGGACACGGGCCGCCTCGCCGGCGTCATCATGGGCGATCAGGATGTCTCGTTCTACAACATGGAGACCAAGACCAACGAGTTCATCCGCATTGTGAACCAGGATCCGGCGGTGCAGAACGTCCTCGCCTTCGTGGGCGGCAACGCCGCCCAGAACCAGGGACGCATGTACGTGGTGCTGAAGCCCTTGAGCGAGCGCAAGATCAGCGCTGACAAGGTGATCGCCCGCCTGCGTCCCAAACTCGCGCATGTTCCGGGCGCCACTTTGTATTTTCAGTCGGTGCAGGACCTCCAGATCGGCGGACGCCAGTCGAATGCGCAGTTTCAGTACACGCTCTCCGGCGAAAACCTGGATGAGCTTTACGAATGGGCGCCCAAGCTGACGGCGCAGCTGAAAAAGATTCCTCAGCTTAAAGACGTAAACAGCGATCAGCAGATCAGCGGCCTGGAAGCCAATGTCGTGGTCGATCGCGATACCGCGGCGCGGCTGGGCATCACCGCGCAGCAAATTGATGCCGTACTGTATGACGCCTTCGGACAGGAGCAGATCTCAACCATCTACCAGACGCTGAACCAGTATCACGTGGTGATGGAGGTCGATCCCAAGTATCAGCTCACTCCCGATGCCCTGAAGAGCGTGTACGTGATCACCGGAACCGGCGCACAGGTGCCGCTTTCGGCTTTCGCCCACTTTGCTTCCGCCAACACTTCGCTGTCGGTGAATCACCAGGGACAATTCCCCTGCGTGACCATCTCGTTCAACCTGGCGCCGGGCGGCGATCTTGGGACGGCTACGCGCGCCATCGACAGCGCTGAGCTGGCCATGCGGATGCCGCTCTCGATTCACGGCAGCTTCCAGGGGACGGCGGCCGCGTTCCAGGATTCGCTCTCGTCGGAGCCGATGCTCATTTTGACCGCGCTGCTGGCGGTCTACATCGTGCTGGGCATGCTCTATGAGAGTTATATCCATCCCATCACGATTCTTTCGACCCTGCCTTCAGCCGGCACGGGAGCGATTCTGGCGCTGCTGCTCTTCCACATGCAGCTGGACGTCATCGGGCTGATCGGCATCATCCTGCTGATCGGCATCGTGAAAAAGAACGCCATCATGATGATTGACTTCGCGCTGGAGGTGGAGCGCAGCGGCAAGACGGCGGAGGAAGCCATCTATGAAGCCGGCCTGGTTCGCTTCCGGCCCATCATGATGACTACCATGGCCGCCATGCTGGGAGCGCTGCCCTTGGCGCTCGGCACTGGCGTCGGCTCGGAAATCCGCCGGCCTTTGGGCGTCGCCATTGTCGGCGGCCTCATCGTCAGCCAGGCCTTGACCCTCTACACCACTCCCGTCGTTTATCTCTACATGGACCACCTGAAGGATTGGGTGCTGTCGATCCTGCCCGGACGCAAGAGAGAAGCCAAGCGCGAAGAAGTTCCCGTCTTCGCCGACTAGCAACCACGTCCCACATTCGAACCCAGCGGACGAGCGGACGCCCGGCGCCTATTCATTTTGGTATCCGCCGTATAGGTCTTCCCCATATTTTTGTAAGAGGGCATCAACGTCGACATACTCCTCGGGATCGATACCAAAAAATTCGATCGGATCCTCCTGTTCCTCGACGACATAGATAGTCCCCAAGCCGGCCTCTCTCAGTTCCTGATACCCGGCGAGCTCAAGTTGGCAAAACAGACACTTAAAAGCATTTGGCAGCACCCTAACTTCGCGGCTGATCGTGCCTCCTTGCTCGTCAATTTTCACAGGACTGCGACCGACACCCTCACCACCAACTACCGCTGGGTTACCGCAGGCTGGGCACTCGGCCCTTTGCCGGAGTCTGCTGCCTTTGATTGATAAGTCCATGACGGGAGAAAATTTTGCCAAATGCTCAGTCACCCATTCAGGAGAGTGTTCCGCGTACATTTTTCGGGCGGCCGAGAGTTTCGATTGCACGTCTTTCCTGATGGTGTCTCGGCGATCTTTTACCGCCTCCGCCGCGAATCGACCGTGCTCAGTACCGAGAAAGTCGTCGAAGTCACGCTTCATGAATGCCAGCAAGACCTCGAGCACCTCGTAGGTAGTCGGCAGCCATTTAGAGTTATCGATTCCTTCGAATGCAGCCGCCCCGGAGTGCAATTCGGAGTTTCGCCGTTCTGCCATGATGAGGCAGTGTGCGGACATCTTGTCAGTAAAGCCCGAGATGAAGACTGAGCAACGTGCGAAAACGGTTTTCGCTGCGATAGACTTCGGCAGATTCTTCGGAGTTATGCCAAACGCATACTGGATGTTGTCCGGCTCCCTGGGGTCCGCTAGCAGAACCGGATGAATCTGGGCCAATGCTGCCCGCGCAACAAGTTCCAAGGATAAACTCACCCAAAAGCCAAACAGCGGTGATTCGACCGACTCGTCATGCGCCCGTTGTGCGTATAGCTTGGCTTTGTTGTAGAGGGATTCAGATGACCAGTCCACTGTCCGCTCCTATGCTCCACCGCCGGAGTGTACGCGAAGGAGCATTATCCGCGCCGAAGCCTCGCGCGTGCAAGCAATGCCAGTTGTTGATGATCAGAACGGCCTGTCGCTCCCAGAAGACGGTGTGGTGGGAACAGTAGGACTCGATCACTCTGACGACCCCGCCAACGTCGTAGCCGGCGTTTTCCGCCGGTTTCATGCAACACGGGTCGAAACGCAGACGCACGTCATCAGCGTGTACCTCCATCACAGAGCAGTAAAACCCTGTATTCCCGCCAGCGCCGAACGCTACCCAATTCGTTCGGCTCAAGATGGTGGGACGGTCCGCAACCAATCGACTTAGATCAGCCGCCCAAATATGAGTGGGGCAGGGTGCTTCTCCGGGATCTATGCATTGAAACACGAGATAGTTAGGAGGCACTGCGCACCAAGCACCGTCGGTATGCATCGGTTGCCGCGCCGTCCCTATAATCGACGACATGGAGCCCACAGGAGCGGATTCCTCATGGTACGGGCGGAGGTCACGATAGTTCGTACCGCGTGATGGCAGAAGCGATCCAAGTGTGACAAGAAAGTCAGACGGCTCTGCAACGGCCCCGGGACGTATCAGACACCAACCACTCTTCCGCAAATAACTCAGTGCCGAGTTTAGCGGAGCGAGCAACATGCTGCATTGTAGACCGAGATTCGGGTGGCCCATGCCTGCAAAGGCGGTGCAGACCTGCCAGTCATAAAGCTCCGACTAAAGTTGTATAGACAAATAACCTAAACATGCTAGCCTACCCTGTGGCGCTGGAAAAAGGAGACGTACCTTTTTCCGGCGCCTTTTGCTTTGCGATCAAGAAACACGACGGTGTTCGCTTCATCGCGAAACAGAACGAACTGGCCCAGTGCAGGTGTTCGGCCCCGTTCTTTGACATCCGAAACAAAAGTGGCCGCCCGCGAGGCCGGTTGCGCACAGCAGGCTCTACGCAACCGGCGCATGCAAGGTCCTGTTCCGCACTGACGTTGCGGAGGAGGTGACCAGGACCTTGCAGCTTCTTTGCGCGTCGCCGCTGCCCTCGACGAGTCAGCAGCTTTACGCGCCCGCTCTCTTGGTGGGAAACTGAGGCAGCAGGAAACTCTGGACTGACCTGCCGCTCCTTGACCTTCTCTCGCCCCGCAATCCGCCGAATTCCGCGTTTCTACTGCTTGGCTGCGATTCTGCTGCTGGCCGTAGCAATCTGGAGCGCAGCCACCGGCCTGCTCTTCGCCAAAAAGGGCGGCGACGGCCAGATCGACTATCTCCCCAGCCGCGTCTTTTCCGCCCAGGTGTTTCGCTCCGGAGCACTGCCGCTGTGGAATCCGTACATCTTCAGCGGCATGTCGCACCTGGCCATCGTGCAGACCGCTCCCTTTTATCCGCCGAACATCATCCTCTACGTCCTGTTGCCTTCCACCGTCGCCTTCAACTTGGCAATGATGCTGCACGTCCTGTTGCTGCTCGGCTTTTCGCACGCCTACTTTCGCCTCCTCACCGGGCGCGACGAAGCGGCATGGCTGGGGGCGGTGACTTTCAGCTTCTGCGGATTTTTGCTGCTGCACATCGAAGCCATCGGCATCTTCAACTCCGCCGCCTGGATACCTCCGCTGTTCTACTGCGCCGAAAAGTGGATTCGGACGCGCGATTGGCGGTTCAGCGCCGCAGGCGGCATCTGCCTCGCATTGCAATTGCTGGCAGGTTGGCCGCAGATGGTGTTGCTAAGCGCGATCTATGTCGGGATTTACGTTTCGAGCGCCTTGCCGGAGCAACGTCGGCGGCTCCAACTCCTCGGCGGATTTCTGGTGATGGGTTTGCTCGCCGCCGGCCTCGGCGCAATCGAGCTTCTGCCCACCATGGAGTTCAAGCCGTTCTCCAACCTCGCCGTGCTCCCCTACAGCCACTTCCTCTCGAACTCAATTGCGCCGCAGACGCTGCTCACGCTGCTGTTTCCCTACGTGATGGGCGCGGACTACGTGACCTACCATCCGATCGCGTTTTTCGGACCGGCCCAGATGGTGGTGACCGCATCGTACGTGGGCGTCCTGCCGCTGATGTTTGGGGTTGCGGCGCTCAGCTTCTGGCGCAGGTCGCGCTATGTGCGCTTTGCAGCTTGCTCGGCCGCCATCGCTACGTTTCTGGCCTGCGTGGCGTTCACGCCCCTGGCGCCGCTACTGTATCGCTTGCCGGTCTTCAACTTCTTCCGCGACCATCGCGTCAATGTCATCTTCCTCGCGTTTTCTGTGGCGACCCTGGCGGCTTACGCGACCGGCAATCTTGAGCTGCTCTCGTCCCGGCTTCGAGTCCGGCTGGCGCGCGCGATTCCTCTCGGCTTCATCGCCATTGCAGCGATTTTGCTTATCAAGATCAGGGCCATCCTCGGCTCCATGAACCCGCGCATTGCTCCCCTCGATGGGCTATGGGTCCGGCACCTGCACGAGTCCATGCGCTTCGGCAACCGCGACATGGTCCTCGCGTGGGTGACGCTTTTAGTCGCGGCGATTCTCTTTTGGCGATGGACGAAGCATCCTGACAGCAAGTTAATCGCTCGGCTCGCAGTCGCGTTCGTCCTCGCCGACCTGCTCTGGTTCGGATTGTCGGACCAGCCCCACTTTTCCTCCGGTCACGCCGATGCTGCCGAGCGCGCGGCTTACGAAACCATGAAGCACGCCGGCGGCGGGGTTCCGTTCCGCACCATGTCGCTTGCCCCTGCCGACGAGTTTATCCGGCCCAACCTCAACGAAATCGCCGGCGTTGACGACATCTACGGCTACAGCGCGCTCATCCCAAGGCAATATGCGGACCTGCTGCCGGTCAGCGTTTTCGAGTTGCCGCACTGGCCGGAGTTGATGGCCAATAACGCGATTCTCTCTTTGTTGAATACGCGGTTCATCCTCGCGAGCGGCGAACTGGCGAAGGCTGTGAAAGACAGATTCATCGCCGGCCAGTCCACTTCTCCGGCAGATTCGCCCGCGGTCGCGGGACAGCAGAATGTGTTATTGCCGGCTGGCTGGATACCGTTGCCATCGGCTCGGCAACTTGATGTTGCCCAACCGTTCTTGTGTTCAGCGCCTCCGTGCGGCATGCAGCAGGCGGGCTTGCCGCTGCGGAAGAACAGCATTTACCAGCTGCGCTTTACCGTCAAAGCTGACAGTCAGATCTCCTACCTGAATATTGTGGTCGCGCGCCATAACGACTGGCGGCCGCTCCAGTCGTTCAGCGTCAGCAATGTTCAATTGTCGCGCCACCCGACACCGTATTTGGACATTTACGTTACAGGCCAGGAAGATCAGCTGGTCGATCTCCGTTTTTCCACCGACTACCCCGCCGCCGTGAGCGTGTCGGACGTCTCCCTCGCCTGGGCGGAATTATTGCCGGCATCCACTCCCTACCGCGAGGTCGCCAACCGCGACGGCATCATCGTGCTGGAAAACCTGAATGTGTTGCCACGAGCGTTCTTCGTTTCCAGGGTGACGGGCGTCGCCGATTATCAGCAGGCCCGCAACCGCCTGTGGGACCCCGCGGACCGATTCGAGCCACGGCAGGAAGCGCTGGTGGAAGCAACCGCGAGTGCCGGCGATATCACTCCCGGGCAGGTCGAAAGGCTGGACTACTTCCCCAGCCAGGTTAAGCTCGACGTCGCCTGTCCCGCACGTTGCTATCTGGTGTTGGCGGACTTGTATCTTCCAGGATGGCAGGCCACCATTGACGGCAGCCCTGCCGAGATTTATCGCACCGATGCCGTGGTGCGGGGGATTTTTGTCCCTGGAGGTCCACACCGGGTGGAGTTTCGTTACCGCCCGCGCTCGGTTGTGATTGGACTTTGGAGCGGGCTACTGGCGTGCTTTGCCGCGGTGTTAATGGCTGGGTACTCGGCTTATCGGCGCCCAGATAAGCGGTGACGCCTTGTCCCAGTTCGAGCCTGTACCGGCGCCCTTCCGACCCTACTTCTCCTGGAAAACAGCAAAATGCCCGAACTTGTCCATGTCCACGCGGATACTGCACTGATTAGCGGTGATGTGCGCGAACGAAACTCTGAATTCCGGCTCAGGACTCGGCAGCTCGCCGGTTTCCATTTGTACCCGCACCATATCCTGCTGATCGTCGTATGACCCGGTTGTCTGCGTGCTCTTGGAGACGATTAGCGTCCACTGTTTGGCATTAGGGATGAGAAACAGGGTGTAAGCGCCAATGGGAAGTCTGGTACCGCCGAGCTCGACGGCAGTATTGGCGAACAGTGTCATCGGCTTGCCGCCAGGTGCCCAGACCTTGCCGAAGGGAATTTGCAGCGCCAACGGCTTTCTGGGAGCCAGAGGTACGTGTTGATATTGCAATACCAACTGCTTCTCTTCGTCAAAGCTACAGGTTGCGGTCAAAGCCGTAGGGTCGTCCTGCGCAAACGCTGCGCAAGTGACGAAGAGGGATACTAGCACAATAGCGACAGAAGTGACGCGGTGCATAGCCAAGCCTCCGAGGTGACATTGTAGTTCGATTTGTCCCTCTAAGTCTGTGATATTAGCGCCCGGAACTGGAAAGTCAATGACCCTACGACTATTTAGTCAGTAGCCGGCGAAACTGCCGTCGCCTTTTCTGCGGGTCTCCAGCGGTATCCCCGGCCCGAAATGCCACCACCATAGTGGCGCAGTGGGAGTGCCGCCCGCGCCGGTAAAAATTCAAATAATGTCTTAAACCAATGGTCCAGGAACAGAAAAACAAGGCATCGCAGGAGACGCACCGCCTGTATGGCTGGTGGCCGCCGAGGTTGCCATCGCAGTCCTCGCCAACCGCCTTACCCGCGCTGTTGACTACCTGGATTCGCTGCTCGCCGCCAAACCGCAAAAAGAGCGCGGACCACACCCTGTTTGTCGCGAAGCGCGCAGCGCTGCAACGGGCAACCTTCGGGACACAGCTCCGTCAAAATAAAGGGATGTTAGGCTGCGCATTGCAGGCAACAGCGCTTCATCGGCTGTTTTCTAACTAACCAGCGGCGGGTGGGCCGGCTCGTCTCGAGAGGCAAACCTTCGACACCGGTTTAGTAATCAGACCCGCCAAGGTTTACCATCTGTACGCGAGGTGAAGTTGATGGACCATCACACCAACGAATTCGCAGGCGAGGGCGATTACCGCTCCTCGGAGAGTAATGTCACCCTGGGGCTGACCCTGCTGTGTGTCGGGCTCGCCCTGGGCGCTCTTACCGCTCTATTATTGGCCCCCAAGACCGGCAAGCAGATGCGCCGGACTCTGCGCCGCAAGTACGAAGACGCTCGCGACACCATGGAAGAGCTCGGCGATCAGGCAAACGATTGGGTCGACAAAGGCTCAGAGTGGGCGGAGAAAGCCAAGCAACGCGTGGCGCCGTTCAGCAAGTCCTTTCGCAGATAAGGCTGCGGCAACCGGGCAAGCACAACCCATTTCGCTGGGGACGGAATAGCCCTGCGCCTGCTGACCGGTGTTCAACGCCTGGCTGCTGTAGAATTCGCCCTCACCGTTCATGAATCGGCCGGCTCTATGATAGGCTCTAATGCCGCGATTGTGAGCCTGCCGATCCAACTCGCTGTCTGCCTGGTCGTGAAGGGTATGCAGGTCCAGCACGCTGCGCCCGCGCACCACTGGCCATGGTGGTTGCGGCTGCTGGCCGTTCTGGGAGTATTGCTGTTCATTCGCATGGCGGTTACCTTTGCGCGCGGTACCGGCCGCCCACAATAAGTCAATAACTCCTGACCGCCGTTCCGCCCGCGAGGCAGCCCCTTCGAAAATATCGTTGTTACCGGGCGCCGAAACCGGGCTATAATGTGCCCAACGAAGCCTGCTCCAGCTTTTTCCGGCTGACCTTTGGGTATGGCTGGGCGTCTAACCTTCTGTCATCGCCTTCGAATTACTTGCTCCCAACTTGACGCGCCGTTGCCTCCGAAGAGGGCCTCTGGCGTCGAGGGTGAAGTAATGGAATTAAGCGATCAGCGTGGCGAAAAGGACCTCCTCCTGTCGGCGGACACTCGCGATCAGCCCGCGACCCAGGTCCGTCCTGACCGGCCCATATTTTCTCCCGGCGATGTCATCGGCGAACGCTACCGCGTGATTCGTTTCATCGCCCGCGGCGGTATGGGCGAGGTGTACGAGGTAGAAGACTGGGAACTGGGCGCCAGGATCGCGCTCAAGACCGTGGCCCCCACTCGGGCTTCCTCGTCCCGGCAAGTCACTAGATTCCGGCAGGAAATTCAGCTGGCCAGAAAGGTCAGCGATCGCAATGTCTGCCGCGTCTTCGACCTGGGCCGTCATAAAGACAAACTGCACACCGATCTGCTCTTCCTGACCATGGAACTGTTGGAAGGCGAGACCTTGTCGTCCCACCTTCACCGCCATGGCCCCATGACCTGTGAGCAGGCGCTGCCTCTGGTTCGGCAGATGGTCTCCGCGCTCGCGGCGGCGCACCAGTTGGGCATCGTTCACCGCGACTTCAAACCCGGTAATGTGATGCTGCTGCAAACCGCGCGCGGGCCGCTGGCCAAGGTCACTGACTTTGGCTTGGCTACCAACCCAGGCTGCGATGAGACGGTTGCTGAATCTGTTGTCGACGTTGTAGGTACGCCGGAGTTCATGGCCCCGGAGCAGCTTCGCGGCCAATGCAGCAATCGCACCGATATCTATGCTCTGGGTCTCACCGTCTTCCAGATGCTGACCGCGAAACTCCCAGGTTCTCACGATGCGCCGTTCAAGGGCCTGGACGCCGACCTGCTCAAGCGCATCGGGCCACGCTGGCGGGAAGCGATCACGAAATCTCTGGCCACCGACCCTGCCGCCAGGTTCGCTACCGTGGAAGAGTTCTGGTGCGCGCTGTCGGGAGAAGACCTCCCCGCGCAATCGGGATGGAAAGCTATCGCCGCTGGACTTAATCGGCATCGCGCGCTCTATGCAATCAGCGCCTGTGTTGTGCTCGCCGCAATAGCCCTGATGCTGGCCGGCCGGATTTCTAACCCCTTCAAGCGCCTTCCGCAGGAGAAGCATCTGGCCGTGCTTCCTTTCCAGAACATAGGCAACGACGCTTCCAATCAAGCCTTCGCCGAAGGCGTGGCCGAGAGCTTGACCAGCAAACTATCGCAGCTGGAGCGCTACCAGAAGTCGTTCTGGGTAGTGCCGTCGAGCGATACCCGCAACGTCAAGAGCCTGGACGAAGCCTATCGCAACTTGAATGTCACGCTGGCCGTGACCGGAAGCATCGAACATACGGCCGACGGAGTCAGTCTGACGGCCGACCTGGTCGACCCCAAGAACCATCGGCAGCTGTCGTCGCGCTCCATCCACGTCGCCTCATCCAACTTGGATGAAATGCAGCAGCGCGTATGGGAATCCGTCGCCGATATGCTGGACTTGCAAGTGAATTCGCAAATCAAGGAAGAATTAGCGGCTGGCGGCACCACGCAACCCGGGGCCTACGAACTCTATGAGCAGGGAGTGGGTTATCTGCGGCGCGATGACTTGGACGATGTCGATCGCGCGATCGCTCTGTTTGACAAGGCGTTGGCCAAGGATCCCCGATATGTCTTAGCTTACGCGGGGTTAGGTAGCGCCTATGCAGATAAGTATGCCAAGACGAAGGACCCGCAGTGGATTACCGAAGCTACCCGCAATGCCGGAAGAGCCGTAGACCTGAATGGCGACCTTGTGCCGGTACGTGTCGCGCTGGGCAGAGTATATGAGCAGACCGGCCAACTCGATAAGGCATTGGTAGAGTATAAGCGCGCTGCCGATCAGGATCCGGCCGCGATCAATGCGGCCTATCGCATTGGAGTGATCTATGCAGGGCAAGGGAACTACGCTCAGGCCGAAGAAGCGTACAAAGAAGTGATCCGTCGCAGGCCGCGATATTGGACTGGGTACGGCGGACTTGGAATGCTGTACTACCGGCATGGCCAGTTTGCACCTGCGATCCAGCAATTCCAGACGGTGATCGATCTGGCCCCTGACACCGCATGGGCCTATCTCGGTTTAGGCGGCGCTTACATCGCAGTGGGACGTTACCAGGATGCCATCGCAACGCTGACGAAGGACCTTACCATTGAGCCTAGCGCGGACGGCTGGACTAATCTGGGGGCTGCGTATATGTACCTGGGCAAATACGAAGAAGCTGCAGACGCGATGAAACGCGCGGCCGACCTGAGTCCACACAACCACGTTATGTGGCGGAACCTGGGCGATAGCTATCACCAGATTCCTGCCCGCCAGACGGATGCGAAGCAGGCCTATGGGAAGGCGCTGGAAACTGCAATAGTCCAGCTCAAAATAAACCCAAGTGATCCGGAGGTATTAAGCGGTATCTCGCTCTATGAAGCACATCTCGGTCAAGGCGATGCGTCCGAAACCTACATAAGGCGTGCGTTACGGTTATCTCCAAATGATAGTGACACGCTATTTACATCCGCTTTGGTATATGAAATTATCGGTCGCCGTAGTGAAGCATTGGCGGCAATTGATCGGGCTGTAAAGGCGGGTTATTCACTGGAAGAGGTGGAGAAAGAACCCGAGTTGAACGCCCTACGGATCGATTCCCGCTATCAGCGATGGTTGCAGCAGATGAAGAAGGAACCGGAGTCACAGCAGTAGGGCTACCGATTCTACAGGAAAATGGAGGCAGGTATGACGCGTGAACGCTCGACTCTCTGTTGTTGCGTACTGTTGTTGCTGTTGACCATGCTGGTATCGCCGATTGCGAATGCCGGTACGGGGGTATGTGTGAACACCCACACTGACTGCACTTATCAGTGCCCGACAGACGGCAGCACTTGTTACGTGTATCTTCAGCGCGCATCTGATGGGCACGGGGGACAGACAGTGACTATGACGGCTGGTGGCAGCCCGGTTATGATACTCTGCGCCAAACCCGGAACTCCTTTCGAGTGGAGGGTTATCGATGGTGATGCCACTTCCTTCGTGGACATTCGATTTGATCAGATAAATTATCCGTTTGACGGGAGCTCAATCCAGGCCGATTCGGTGAATAAAGCCGACACGACGCTGAATACGTCGCTCAGTCACTCCTGTTATCAGTTCGCCATAACCGATTGCCAATGGACTTCCGGCGGCGTATGTGGGTATGCCGACCCTAAAGTCGTGATGAATCCGCCGAGCGGCAGCGGCTTGACGAAGGGCCACCCTCATAATCATGACAAGGATAAAGGCCACGACAAAGATCAAGAATGAGGAGGCGTGAAGGCCGTGACAGCCACCATCGCCCGCAACCCCAGCGGCGGCCTCAGAGGCATGCGGATACTGAAGTGGTGACGAACCGGCCCGGCATAGTGGCAGATCGTCATCACCATGACCACAATAATGGGCAGATCACGATCATGATGACGATCAAAAGTGTGCGAGCGGTTGAGCCCCGGTGGGAGCGCTTGGCTCGAGATGACGTTTAGTACAGCCGGAAGTTCACTTCCACGTTGATCTGCACGGGGACGGGGTGGCCGTCCTTCTTGGAGGGTTCGAAGCGCCACTGGCGAACCGCTTCCACGGCTTTCTCGTCCAGACCCATGCCCAGCGCGCGCTGCACGCGGATGTCCTGCGTCTTGCCTTCCGCGCTTACCACCAGCCACAACACCACCGTTCCCTGGTATTTGGCTTTGCGCGCCTCTTCCGAATATTCCGGGTCGGGATCGTACACAACCTTGGGTGCGCTGACGCCGCCGCCCACGCGATAAGCGCCTCCGCCGTACCCGCCGCCATGGCCTGGCCCAACGCCCGGCCCCGTTCCCGATCCCACACCGCCGCCGCTGCCGCTGCCGATGCCGCCTCCCGATCCGGTGCCATTCGAAGGCGGTCCCATCACCTTGGACAGTGGATCGCCCAATGCGCCCATCGTCGGCAGCTTGATCTCAGGCGGTACAACCACCGAGGGGTCAACCGCGAGTTTGGGATGATCGTTGCGGATCACGATGGCCGGAGGCACAATCTGGTCTTTCGAGAGCTTCGGCAGCGCGCCTTTTGGCGCCGCCAGCTTGTCGCGATCGCCACCACCGCCGCCGCCGCCCGCCTGCGTCTTGGAGATGGCCATCGGCAGATAAGGGCTGATGTCAGTGACCACGCCGATGACTTGCTGCTTGAGTTCGTCTTTGTGCTCCAGGACCCAGTGCCCGGACCAGATGAGCAGGCCCACCGCAATCATGTGGAGAATAAAGGAGTAAAGAAAAGTGTCCTTGCGCTGGGGATACAGGCCCTCACCCTCGCCAAACAGCGCGGGGATGACCTGGTCCTCAGGCGCAACCTGAGGAATCGCTTCTTTCTCCGGTTTTGCAGCTACGGGCGTGGCCATCGTTACTTACTAACAGTATAGACCCTGCCGCCAGCGAGAAGTTCCAGAAAAATGTGGATACAACCTTGGCTCGTCCCTCCGTAGCTGCGGTTCATCACGGGAATGAACAGTTTGTGCGGGCGCCACGGATTTCACGGCACAATCACGCGCAGCGCGTTGCGCCGCACTCCCAACTCGACCGGCGTGGTGCAGATGGGTTCGCCATCGGCGAAGACTTCGCTCACCGGATCGGTAACGATGCGCAGCCGTTCGGCCTGGAAGTATTCGACCTCCTTCATCCCGATGTGACCTCCGCCATAGACCACGCGAAACAGACGCAGCAGGCGCATCTTACTCAGCTCGCGAACGAAGCACACATCGAGCAGGCCGTCGTCCAACCGTGCGTGGTGTGTCAGCCTCATGCCGTGGCCGTACTGCGGGCCATTGCCGGCGGCAATCAGAAAGCCCCGTTCGTCGATGCGGCTTTGCCAGGAGCCCCCGCTCTCCACCTCGATGGTGATGCGCGGTGGACGAAAGCTTCCCAGGGTCTGCACCAGCGCAATAACGTAGCCCCCGTTTCGCCGGAGCCATCGCGACTGCTTCAAGGTCAGGCGGTTCACCGCGGCATCCAGTCCGGTGCCGGCGATGCATCCATAAAAAATCGTTCGCGCCATCTCGCGCCCGGCGTCGGTCGCATGTCGCAACTGCGACTGCATGATCCGCTCCCCCATCTGCGGCAGGTCTCTACGCGGGCCATCGGGAACAAAGTGCAGTGTCTCCAGCGAATCGTCCTGCCAGGGAACAGCGTCGGCGCTGATCGTGGCTTCGGCGCCCTGTGAGACCTGAGGGATCTCGGCCAGCGGCCGAATCGTTCCCAGATCGATGCTCCTGGCATTTTCACCGCCCGCGCAGAACCGTTGCCACGCCGCCCGCGCTTTCGCTACGCTGTCGATGCCGATGGATTGTGCAAAATCGTTGGCGCTGCCCAGGGGAACCATGAGGGCCGGAATTTGCCTTAGCGCCAATCCGCCAAGATGCCGATGGATGGTCCCATCGCCGCCGAAGATCAACGCGGCGTCGGGCTGGTCGCTGGGGTCGAGTTCGTTGCCCGAAAAAAGGTTGACGCCCGGCATCTCGAATTGCCGGACGTCGTGGTCCTTGGCATGAAGTCCCAGCAGGGCAACGGCGCGCACCGCGCTACTTTCGCACATGCCACGATGAAAAACAAAATGCGGACCTCTCATCTCTACGATGTAGAGAACCGCATCCCGGCCTCTGCCGGGCAAAGCGCTGCGCAATTTCGGCCGGGCCTTATGCGCCTTTCGCCTGCCAGGCCTGCATCTCGTCAGCCGACGGCCCGTACATACCGGGAATCTCAATCTCATTGAGCCGCAGATAAACCCCAAGCTGTGCACGATGATGGATCATGTGGTTCATCACCATGCCGCGATAGCAGGCAGCGCGCGGCATCGCGAAGATGGTGTCTCCCTTGGTGTTCTTCAGGCTCCAGATCACGCCGAAGTCTTCGTCTTTGGCAGCGGCCAGGGCCTCGCGGCCGGCTTTGGAATTCGTATCGAAGGTAGCGAGTACCTCCTGGCGCGTTTTGGGGTTGAAAGGCACGAAATTCTCCATATCGAATTCCAGCACTTCCTTGGTGAATGTCTCTTTGGCCCAGCCCGGCAGTTCGGCAACGTGTCCGGCAAGGCGGTTCATAGGCATCGACTTGGCGTGCGGTTTGTAATCGGAAATCTGCTCGGGAAGACGTTCCAGCAGCTTGCGCGTGTTCGCCATCTCCTGGTCGAACTCGGGGAGTAACATGTCGCGAATGGCCATCCAAAACCTCCAGCCGCAGTAGCGGCAACCGGGGTAGGATAACACGAATAAAAGGCGAAAGGTGGTGGCCCGCGGAAATTTCGGTAGCTGCCGGCCTGTCCGGCAGGCCGCTGCCCAGTCAAACAGAAGCCGATGGGCACCGTCCGCACGCTTATTCTGGAGGGAAGCCGACGGCATCTTTCCAAATTCCGCGCTAGCGTTCATAATGGCTGATTGCCCTGCGCTTCCAGATCTGGACCGCGAGCCGGAGCAAGCTCCTGTTCGAAATCCGGACTCCAGGTTATTGCCTGTTATTCTGACGGATCGGCAGGTTGTGGCACATTCGAATGAATCAGAAAGAAATTAAAGAGCTCATCGAGCTTCTGGTCGAGAAGGACATCACCGAGTTCGAACTCGAACGCGGCGACATGAAGGTACATGTCAGGCGCGGAAGCTCGGCCGCTCCGGTTGTCCATGTCGCGCCCGCCGTTCAGCCGCTGCCGCTTGCCGTGATGCCTCCGGCTCCCGCTGCTGGCGGTTCGCCGGCACAGGCTCCTCCGCAACCGTCAGCCCCGGCTTCCCCGGCTACAGGCTCAGAAGCGTCTTCGGATGCCGACTTGTACATCCTGAAGTCGCCCATCGTCGGCACCTACTATGAAGCGCCTTCGCCGGGTACGCCGCCCTTCGTCAAAGTTGGCGACACGGTCAAAGAAGGCCAGGTGCTCTGCATCATCGAAGCCATGAAGCTGATGAACGAAATCGAGGCGGAGGTCTCCGGCGTGATCGCCAGGATGCTCGTCGCCAACGGAAGCCCGGTCGAATATGGAATGCCGCTCTTCGGCATTCGCCGGCAGTAGATGCCCTCACTTGTGTGTTCACCACGGAAGCTCGGAAGGCACGGAATTTCTTGAGATGGATTGCATGGCGGCACTCCATGATGAAACGAATTGCAGGTTGCATATTCTAGGCGATAACCCTTGGATCAAATTCCCTTCCGGGCATTCCGTGCTTCCGTGGTGACTCGAAACCTATGTTCAAGAAAATCCTAATTGCGAACCGCGGCGAGATTGCCCTGCGCGTCATCTGCGCCTGCAAGGAGCTCGGCATCAAGGCGGTCGCCATCTACAGCGAAGCCGATCGCAACTCGCTGCACGTTCGCTTTGCCGACGAAGCCATTTGCATCGGGCCGCCGCGCCTGAACGAAAGCTATCTCAATATTCCCGCCGTCATCAGCGCGGCTGAAATTGCTAACGTTGACGCCGTCCACCCGGGCTACGGCCTGCTGAGCGAGAACGCGAACTTTGCCGAGGTCGCGCAGGCCTGCGGCATCAAGTTCATCGGCCCTCCGCCTGAGGTCACGCGGCTGATGGGCGAGAAAGAAAAAGCCCGCGCCACCATGAAGCGCGAAGGCGTGCCCATCCTGCCCGGCTCGGACGGAATTATTGCCACCGCGGACGAGGCCATTGAATGGGCGCGCAGCGTAGGTTTCCCGGTGATCGTCAAAGCTTCTGCCGGCGGCGGCGGCCGCGGCATGCGAGTGATCCGCGATGAGAAGGAGCTGCCCAACCTGTTCCACTCTGCGCAGTCAGAGGCGGCGGCCGCCTTCGGCAACGGCGATCTCTACATGGAAAAGTTCATCGAACGGCCGCGCCACATCGAGTTCCAGGTGCTGGCCGACGAGCACGGCAACGTGATCAGCCTGGGCGAGCGCGAATGCAGCATCCAGCGCCGCCATCAGAAGCTGCTGGAAGAGTCGCCATCGGTCAAGGTGACCCCGGAGCTGCGCGAGCGCATTGGCGGCATCCTGGTGAAGACCCTCAGCAACATCGGCTACATGAACGCCGGCACCATCGAGTTCCTGATGGACGAAGACGGCAGCCTGCACTTCATCGAGATGAACACCCGCATCCAGGTGGAACACCCGGTGACGGAGATGGTCACCGATGTCGATCTGGTGAAGGCGCAGATCATGATTGCCGCGGGCGAGAAGCTGAGCAGCATTATCACCCAGCCGGTCGTGTCTCGCGGGCACGCCATCGAGTGCCGCATCAACGCCGAGCATCCTGAGCGCTTCACCCCGTCGGCAGGCAAGATCACGGTGTTCAACACTCCCGGCGGCACCGGCATTCGCGTGGACACCGCTGCTTACGCCGAGGGTGTCATCCCGCCCTACTACGATTCTCTGATTGCCAAGCTGGTGGCCCGCGGACGCGATCGCGATGAAGCTATCTCACGCATGTCGCGCGCCCTGGAAATGTTTGTGGTGGAAGGCATCTACACCACCATTCCGCTGCACCAGCGCATCATGCGCGATCCCGACTTCCGCGCCGGCAACTTCGATACGAAATTCATGGAGCGATTCCTGGCCGCGAAGTAGGTGTTGTTCACCACGGAGGCACGGAGAACACTGAGGAATTTGGAAAAGCAGCTGCTCAAATGCGCCGCTGTTTACTTAGGTCCTCGGGAGGAAGTGGTGGTAATAGCTGTGTTGCTTTCGCAGTTCAGTTCTCAACGCCCGCGGTCGAGGTGTGGCTACTGATTTTGATCGCGGGACTCGTGGGTTTGTAGGCGGAACGTTGACCCTTGTTCGTCGTTCATTGAATTGGTCTTTTCCGTGCCCTTCGTGCTTCCGTGTTGAAACGGCTTTCGTACCTAAATGAATCTACCCAGGCTCTACGCCATCGTTGACGTCTCATGCTTCGCCATGCCGCTGCGGACAACCGCCGCCATTGTGGACTACGCGCGCGATCTCGCCTCCGGTGGCGCAACCCTCATTCAATATCGCAACAAGATTGGCACCACGCGCCAGATGCTGGACGATTTGCGTGAGCTCCGCCGCGCGTTGGCCGGCAATGTCATTCTGATGGTGAACGACCGCGCCGATGTCTGCATCGCGGCTGGGTTGCAGGGCGTGCATGTTGGCCAGGACGATCTTTCACCCGAGGGCGCGCGCAGCGTGATCGGGCCCGAGCGGATTCTCGGTGTCTCCACGCACAATCTCGATCAGTTGCGGCAGGCCGATGCCGGCCCCGCCGACTACATCGCCTATGGCCCGGTCTTCGCGACCTCGTCGAAACGCAATCCCGATCCCGCAGTCGGGCTCGATGGAATTCGCGCGGCGCGCGCTGCCACGAAAAAGCCGCTAGTCGCCATTGGCGGGATCACGCGAGCCAATGCGCGTTCCGTAATCGATGCCGGAGCAGACTCCGTCGCGGTGATTGCCGATCTGCTCAGCTCGCCCGCCAAAGTTACTGAGGAATTCCTGCGCTTGTTGGTGTAAGCTGACGACGATTCTTTGCCCATCCGGAACCGCCGCTCCCTCCGCTCGGACTATAGTCCTCGGTCGGGATGGCAATAGAGATGGGCCACTATGGCGCACCTGAACGCGCGCCCCTTCGAGGGTCATTGGCAACTGAGACAAAGACCATCTCCGCCGCTCCCAGCGACGCCGGATTCGTAAAGGGTCTGGGCCCCATCAGCGCCACCGCGCTGGTCATGGGCTCCATGATCGGCTCCGGCATCTTCATTGTCTCGGCCGACATTGCGCGCCTGGTCGACTCGCCCGCGCTGCTGATCGGCGCCTGGTTGCTCACCGGATTTCTCACCATCACCGGCGCACTGGCCTATGGCGAACTGGCGGCGATGATGCCCCATGCCGGCGGCCAGTACGTTTACCTGCGCGAGGCCTTTGGCCCGCTGTGGGGCTTTCTGTACGGTTGGACGTTGTTCCTGGTGGTGCAGGCCGGTACCATCGCAGCTGTCGGCATTGCCTTCGGCAAATTTCTAGGCGTCTTCTTCCATTCGGTCTCATCCAGCCACTGGCTGATTTACCACTGGCACGTGCCGCCCATAGCGTTTCGCCTCTACATAACGGGCGGCCCAACCATCGTCCTGGGCAACATGGATGTTGGCCTGAACACGCAAAACCTGGCCGCGATCGTGATCGTGATTTTCCTCTCCGTGCTGAACATCTTCGGCTTGCGCCTGGGGGCGGCGGTACAGAATGTCTTTACCTTTGCCAAGACGGCTGCGCTGCTTGGCCTGGTGCTGCTTGGGCTGTTCGTGGGACGCAACTTCCAGGCCATGGCCGCCAACTTTAGCTCAAACTTCTGGCGCAATGGTGGGTGGCATGCACTTCATCCAGTCCAAGTCGGCGTCGGTGGTCCCATCGTCCTGGTCGGCATGCTAACCATTCTCGCCGTCGCTCAGACAGGTTCGCTGTTTTCTTCCGACGCGTGGAACAACATCACCTTTACCGCAGCCGAAGTCAAGAATCCAAAGCGCAACCTGCCGCTGGCTCTGGCTCTGGGCACCGCCTCCGTAACGCTGCTTTATGTGCTGGCCAACGTGGTTTACCTCACCGTCCTGCCGCTTCAGGGTGACCCTCACGGAGCCACGATTCTGGCGCGCGGCATTCAGCATGCCTCCGAGGACCGTGTCGCCACTGCGGTGTTCGAGCAGATTTTCGGCTTGAGCGGCGCTGCCATCATGGCGGGCGCAATCCTGATCTCGACTTTCGGCTGCAACAACGGCCTGATCCTTGCAGGCGCGCGCGTCTACTACGCCATGGCCAAGGATGGCCTGTTCTTCCGCAGCGCAGCCAAACTTCATCCCAAGTACCACACGCCCGTGCATTCACTGGCCATGCAGTGTGTCTGGACCTGCATTCTCTGTATCTCGGGCAGTTACGGCCAGTTGCTCGACTACATCATCTTCGCGGTGCTGGTGTTCTACATTTTGACCATTGCCGGCTTGTTCGTTCTGCGGGTCAAGCGGCCCGACGAGCCTCGCCCTTATCGCGCCCTCGGATATCCAGTGCTGCCCGCAATGTATATTTTGATCGCGACATTTATTGATGTAGTCTTATTGCGTTATAAGCCGCAGTACACGTGGCCCGGCCTGATCATCGTTCTCCTCGGGATTCCCGTGTATTTCCTGTGGTCGAAGCGCGCTCCACAAGCGAATACCGAAGAATAAAAACGAGAAAACCTGAATGACAAAACTGCTGAAGACCAAGCCGCTTGACGCGCTGATGCGACAAGCATCTGAAACCGGCGAACATAGTCTGAAGCGGGCGCTGGGCCCCGTGAACCTTATTACGCTGGGAATCGGCGCCATCATCGGCGCGGGAATCTTCGTGCTCACCGGCCAAGCCGCGGCGCAGTACGCTGGGCCGGGCATCATGCTCTCCTACGTCATCGCGGGCACGGGCTGCGCCTTTGCCGGACTCTGCTACGCCGAGTTCGCCTCCATGATCCCCATCGCCGGCTCGGCCTACACCTATGGCTATGCGACGCTGGGTGAGATCTTCGCCTGGATCATCGGCTGGGACCTCATCCTCGAGTACGCCTTCGGCGCCGCTACCGTCGCCTCGGGCTGGAGCTCGACGCTGGTCGCCTTCCTCCAGGACTACGGCATCAACCTTCCTCCCCAGATTTGCGATGTTCCGGGCGCGAAGTGGTCGATGGTCGACGGCCGCTGGGCGCCAGATGTGACCCTTAGCACCGACCAGATGGTGCGCGCGACCCAGCACACAACAACCATATTCAACTTCATGGCGTTCTTCGCTATCATCGCCGTCACCACCCTCCTGATCGTCGGCATCAAGGAATCGGCGAACTTCAACACCACCATCGTCTTCGTGAAGCTGATCGCGGTAATCGTTTTCATCATCGTCGCCGGCATGTATGTGATCAAGCAGCCCGACGTCGCGCACGCTAATTGGGCGGTGTTCCTGCCCCAGAACACCGGTTCTTTCGGCTCGTTCGGATGGTCCGGCGTCTTGCGCGGCGCGGGTGTCGTCTTCTTCGCTTACATCGGGTTTGACGCCGTCTCAACCGCCGCTCAGGAAGCCAAGAATCCGCAGAAGGACATGCCCATCGGCATCCTTGGCTCGCTCGTCATCTGTACGGTGCTTTACCTCGTCGTCTCTGGCCTCTTGACTGCGACGGTGCACTACTCGCGCCTGAACATCGGCGCTCCGGTTTCTCTGGCCATCCGCCAGACCGGCGTGAAGTGGGGTAGCTACGTGGTGAATGCCGGCGCGCTCGCCGGCCTCTCTACCGTGATGCTGGTCATGTTGCTTGGCCAATCGCGCGTCTTCTACTCCATGGCGCACGACGGCCTGCTGTGGAAGTGGGCGGGAGACATCCATCCCAGGTTCCGGACGCCGTGGAAATCGACGGCCGTGACCGGTATTCTCGTGGCCTTCACCGGCTCGCTGGTGCCCATTGGCGACCTCGGCCAGATGGTTTCTATCGGCACCCTGATGGCCTTCATCATCGTTTGCGCCGGAGTTTGGGTGATGCGCCGCAAGCGACCCAACGTGCATCGGCCGTTCCGGACGCCGTGGATGCCCTTCGTACCGTTGATGGGCATCATCATCTCCCTCGCCTTGATGCTCGGCCTGAACCGCGTGACCTGGATCCGCCTGTTCGTGTGGCTGATCATCGGCATGGTTATCTACTTCACCTACGGACGCCATCACAGCAAGGTGCAAAACATGGCGTCGGAAGAAGTGAACGTCGCCGGAGATTAGCCAGGCATATTAGCGGTGCAAAAGCCCTCCCTGAAGCGAAGGGCTTTTTGTTGCGCACAACTGCCCGCCGCGCCACAATGGCTTCAGTGAAGCCCTATCTCAATCTCAGGATCGTTTTCGTCGCCCTGGTCGTCCTGATCCTGATCGGCATGGCCGGCTTTCACTTTCTCGAAGGCTGGTCGTGGTTCGAAGGCTTCTACATGGTGCTGACCACCATCACCACCATCGGCTACGGCGAGGTTCACCCGCTTTCGCACACCGGCCGCATCTTCAACACCTTCGTTATCATCGCCGGCGTCGCATTGGTCCTCCTCTTCTTCGGGGGCGCGACGCAGGCTTTGCTGGAATTCGAGCTACAATCGGTCTTCGGCAGGAGGCGCATGGACCGCGAGATCGGACGGTTGTCGGATCACTACATCATCTGCGGCGCGGGGCGCGTCGGCCGCAGTGTGGCGCGCGAGCTGGCGCGCAAACCCTGTCCTTTCGTCATCATCGATACCGATGTCGACAAGCTGGCACGCTACTCGGCCGAAGGTTGGCTCACCCTGAATGGAGATGCCACCCAAGCCGCGGTTCTGCGCCAGGCGCATATCGAGCGGGCCCGCGGCTTGGTCGCCTCAACCACCACCGACGCCACCAACATCTACATCATTCTCACCGCGCGCAGTCTGAACCCCGGCCTCCAGATCATCGCCCGCGCCAGTGAGGAAGAAGCCGAGAAACATCTGCTGACGGCCGGCGCTAATCACGTGGTTTCGCCCTACAATTTCGCAGGCTATCGCATCGCCCAGACCTTCATGCGTCCGCATGTCGTCGACTTCTTCGACACCGCCATGAACCGTCAGCTTCCGTTGGAGATCGAGGAGGTGCAGGTGCAAGCCGGCTCGCGCGTGGCCGGCCAGACGCTGGAAGGCTCACGCATCCGCCAGGAGATGGGCGTGATTGTGCTTGCCATCAAAGGAGAAGGTGCGCACATGCGCTTTAATCCCTCACCCGATGAAGTCATCCATCAGGGCGACCACCTCATCGCCATGGGCGAGCCTGAAGGCTTGCGGCGGCTGGAACAGTCGGCGGAGCGCGCATGAAGATCACCACTGCGGAAGAGATGCGCGCCATCGATCGCGCCACCACCGAACGCTTCGGCGTGCCTTCGCTCACGCTGATGGAAAACGCCGGCAGCGCGATCGCACGATTCATCCTGCAACACTATCCCGAAGCCAACCGCATCATCGTGATTTGCGGTAAGGGCAACAATGGCGGCGACGGCTTCGTGGTCGCGCGCAAACTGCATCGCGCCGGAAGAGTGGTCGAAGTTCTGCTGCTGGCTTCGCGAGCAGAATTGAAGGGCGACGCCCTCGCCATGTTCGAGCGTCTACCATTGCGTCCCATCGAAGTGACCAGCCAGCAGGAACTGGAGGCCGAGTCGTCCCGCAGCCTGGGCAACTGCGAACTGATCGTCGATGCCATCCTGGGTACGGGCTTCAAGCCGCCCGTGACCAGCCTATACGGCGACGCGATCGCTGCGATGAATCGTAGCGGCAAGCCTGTCGTTGCGGTCGATATTCCCTCGGGCGCCGATTCCGATGCCATGGCGCCGCAATCGGGTGGAGCGATTGCCCGGGCAGACGCGATTATCACCTTCACTGCCCCGCGTCCGGCGCACGTCTTCGGCAATCTTACGCGCGGACCAGTGCTCGTCGCACCTATCGGCTCGCCTGCTGAGGCAATCGTTTCCAGCCTGAATCTGGAAGTGACGACGCCGCGCGATTTTGCCGCGTTGCTCGCGCCCCGTCCTCGTGACAGCAATAAAGGCATGTACGGGCACGCGCTGATCGTCGGCGGCTCGTTCGGCAAATCGGGGGCAGCGGCGATGGCCGGCATGGCCGCACTCCGTGCGGGCGCGGGATTGAGCACGGTCGCCACTCCAGCCCGCGTGCTTACCAGTGTCGCCAGCTTCGCCGCGGAGTTGATGACCGAGCCTCTGGCTGAGACCGCTGCCGGCTCGATTGCAATGTCAGCTGCGGAGGACAGCCGCTTCACCGATCTCGCCAAGCCTATGACCGTCGTCGCCATCGGCCCCGGCCTTGGTCGCGATCCCGAGACGGTGCAATTCGTGCACGAAGCGGTGCGCCAAACGAATGTACCGCTCGTCCTTGACGCCGACGGCCTGAACGCTTTCGAGGGGAAAACCAATTTGCTCGACGGACGCCGGCGGCCTCTAGTCCTCACGCCGCATCCTGGCGAAATGTCGCGCCTCGCGGGCATTTCCATCAAGGCCGTCCAGGCCGACCGTGTCAACATCGCGCGCAGCTTTGCGCGCTATCATCACCTCTTGCTGGTACTCAAGGGCAACCGCACGGTCATCGGTTTGCCTGACGGAAGCCTATGGGTCAACCCCACCGGCAATCCTGGAATGGCCACCGGCGGGACGGGCGACATCCTGACCGGCATGACAGCCGGGGTGATCGCGCAGATGCCGAAGGACTATACGCGCGCTGCCATCGCCGCCGTCTATCTGCACGGACTGGCCGGCGACGTGGCTGCGGAGCGGATGGGCGAACACTCGCTGGTGGCCACCGATTTGCTCGACGGCTTGCCGGAAGCCTTTCGCCGGGCCGCGCAACAGGCGACGGAGGAGATGACGCGCATCGGATAGTGGGTTTTCGGAGAATTGGCATCTACGGGTAGAGCTGCGCTTCAGCGCCGCGTTCGCTTGGACAAACAAATGGCTGCCTTGGCGCAGGTCTGAAGGCCGGCTCTGCCCGTACTACACTGAATCGGAAACTACTCTAATGTCCGGTTCTCCACGATGACGCCGCGCGAGCACATCACGCACTCGGCTGAAGAAACCATGGCGCTAGGCAGCAAGCTGGCGCCCACGCTGAAGAACGCGCGTATGGTCATTCTGCGCGGGGACCTCGGAGCCGGCAAGACCACGCTGGTGAAAGGCATCGCCGAGGGCCTGCATGCCGGCTCGCACGATGACGTGACCAGCCCCACCTTTACCCTGATCCATGAGTACCAGGGCCCCGAGGTCAACCTCTTCCACGTCGATCTCTACCGCATCGACACGCCGCGCGAACTCGACACTTTGGGCCTGGACGAACTCTTCGCCGAAGATGGCAACCTGGTGCTGCTGGAATGGGGCGAGAAGTTTCCCCGCTTCCAGAAAGAACGTGATGTGGAGATCTCCATCGAGCGCCGCGGCGATCAGGAGCGCAAGATTATTGTGACGAGGAGATAGGCACGCAGCGGCACTCAGCCCGCGAAACGCTGATCTCAGGGTTTATTGGTTTGGGCGCCAGCTGGGCACAAATCTTGCTTTTGGACAGAAGTAAAGAATCCTGGTGCCGAAGAAGGGACTCGAACCCCCACACCCTTGCGGGTACATGGACCTGAACCATGCGCGTCTGCCAATTCCGCCACTTCGGCAAGTGTGAAAACGAGTAAGAACACAACTCGCTGTTCAGGAAGCAAAAATATTGTACAGGCAGCGAGCCTGGTTTCGCAATGCTCGGCGTGCACCTTGCTGTTTCGCTATTCGCCTTCCGGCAAAAAGCGCAGATGGGTTTGGCGAGCCTTTCCTGTGTTCCTTGCGTCCGCGAGAAACTGGCTTCGCCTGTTCTAGCGTTTTGGCCGCAAGGAGCGGGGAGACGCATTCCAATAGCTGAGATAAAGTGTTCTTACAGAGGCGGAAAAGGCTCGGATGGCGATCAGATTTTCGGGCAAAAAGACTGCATCCGAATGCCCGTCATAACCCTCTAAGTTGTATAAGGTGGTTAGCCATGGCTATTGGAGAAACGGCTTACGTCAACAGTGTCCGCGAGCAGTTGCTGGCGGGCCGGGCGCGCTTGACTGAGGTAGTCGGCGAAAGCGAAAGCGAGCGCATGCTGCATCTGCTGGAAGAGGTCGACAGCGCGTTGCATCGCATTGATCACGGCAACTTTGGGGTGTGCGAGATCTGCCAGGGTACGGTGGAAGAGGACGTGATGCGCGCCAACCCGCTGGCGCGGGTCTGCCTCGACTGCCTCACTCCCAAGCAGCAGCGCGCGCTGGAGTATGACCTGGAGTTGGCTGCGCAAATTCAGAAGGGCCTGCTGCCGCCATGCGACGTTGCCTTTGCCGGATGGGACATCTCCTACCACTATCAGCCCGCCGGCGTGGTCGGTGGCGATTACTGCGACCTCATCGACGATGGCAATGGTGGCCTTTATTTTGTATTGGCCGACGTATCGGGCAAGGGCGTGGCCGCAGCCATGCTTTCGTCGAATCTGCGCGCGGTGTTTCGCTCCCTGATAACGGTTGGGATGTCCACCGCGGAACTGATGCATCGCGCGAACCGGCTCTTCCGCCAGAGCGCGCTTCCGACGCAGTACGCCACGCTGGTGTGCGGCAAGGCCACGCAGAACGGCGAGATCGAGCTTGTCAATGCCGGGCATCTTCCTGCGCTGCTGTCCAGTCAGTCAGGAATTACGCTGCTGGAGAGCACCGGTCAGCCGCTGGGAATATTTGACGATCAGAAATTCATCGCCGCCAAAGCGAGATTGCATTCCGGAGACACGCTGGTGCTCTACACCGATGGAGTTTCCGAAACCGAGAACGATGGTGGTGACGAGTACGGCATTGAGCGGTTGCGGAAGGTCATCGACCAACACCGGGCAGGATGCACAGAGAAGTTGGTGGACGCCTGCAAGCAGCAGTTGGCCCAATTTCGCGGCCGGCGCGAACGCTTCGATGACGAGACCTTCCTGGCAATTCAGTATGCGCCGGGGGGCTCGGCGACTAACATGTTCCACAGCGCGTGAAGAGTCGGCCGGTGAGGTCAAGGCGGCCTGTCGTCGAGCGCAAGGGGTTTGCCACCTCACGCCTGTCATCAGGGCCAGGACCTAGAACGCGCCTTTGTCGATCCAGGATTTCACTTCGGATTCCACATCGAAGCCGACGCTGCCCATGATGAAGCGTCCATCTAACTGATAAGCGCAAACTTCCAGCGGCGTCCCCGCATAGCCGCCGTGCAGATAACCGCGAACGTACAGGCGCGCAAACTCGTCAATCCCCAGCAGCCGGTACTGCACCACGTGCACCATCTCATGAAAGATCAGTTGCGGCGTAAGCGGATCGTGGAAGACAACAACATCGTCAAAGGTGATGGCCGCCATGGTAGTGAAGTTGGGCAAGCCGCTGAAGCCTAGCCTCTCAAGGTCGGCATAAAAGGGCGGATTAGGAACGCGCTCCTGACCGGGCTGCACGATGCGGATGCGCTGCAAATCGACAGACGCGAAAAATCGCGACCAAATCTCGCTGAACGCCAACGGCACCGCCCGGCCGCTATAGTGCGCGCGCTGGGCGCGAACGTATTCCGCGACCTGCTGCATGAAAGCCGCAATCTGCTGTGGCGACAGCTGCGGTTGCGGCCGGTCTTCCTGTCGCTTGCTTGCGAGCAAAGTTCTACTCCAGGTCCCGCCAGTTTGGCCCAGTCCCGACCTCAACCTTCAGCGGGACCTTAAGCTCGTGGACGCGTTCCATTTGCTCCGTGACCAGTCGCACCATAGTATCAACTTCGCCCTCCGGTACCTCAAACACCAATTCATCGTGTACCTGAAGAAGCATCCTGGAGCGCAGCCCGCGCTCACGCAGCTCGGCGTCGATGCGAATCATTGCGATCTTGATGAGATCGGCTGCGGTGCCTTGCAGCGGAGTGTTGACTGCCGTGCGCTCGGCAAATCCGCGCAGATTGAAGTTCTTGCTGTGGATGTTGGGGATGGGCCGTACGCGGCCAAAGAGGGTGGAGACTTTCTGATCGCGGCGCGCCTGCTCCAGCGTGCGATCGATGAATTCGCGCACCCCGCTGTATTTCTCGAAATAAGCGTCGATGAAGCGCTTGGCTTCCTTAGTGTCGACGCCAAGCTGCTGCGACAGCCCGAAAGCCGACAGTCCATAGACGATGCCGAAGTTCACGGCCTTGGCGCGGCGGCGATGTTCCGCTTCCACCATGAGCGGCGGCACGCCAAACACCTGCGACGCCGTGAGCGTGTGAATGTCCTCGCCTGTGCGATACGCCTCGACAAGCAATTTATCACCGGAAAAGTGCGCCAGCAGGCGAAGTTCGATCTGCGAGTAGTCGGCGGACAGCAGAACGTGCCCGGGTTCCGCGATGAAGGCGGCGCGAATCTCGCGACCCAGTTCGGTGCGGATCGGAATGTTCTGCAGATTGGGATTGACGGACGACAGCCGCCCGGTCGCCGATCCTGCCATATTGAATGTGGTATGCAGTCGCAGGGTGCAGGAGTTCAGCAGCGCCGGCAGCGCGTCGACGTAGGTCGATTTCAGCTTTGAGAGTTGCCGGTAGTCGAGCACCATCTTAGGAACTTCGTGCTCGGCGGCAAGCCCCTCTAGAACGTCAACGGCGGTCGAGATGGTCTTGCCCTTGCCGTACTTCATCGGCTTGGGCAGGTTCAGTTTGTTGAAGAGCACGTCGCCAAGCTGCTTGGGCGAGTTGATGTTGAACTCGAAGCCCGACTTGTCGTAGATCTCGCGCGCCTTGGCTTCGATCTGGTGCGCCAGGCGCTGCGACATTTCCGCCAGCACCTCGCAGTCGAGCTTGACGCCGGCCTCTTCCATGCGCGCCAGCACCGGCACCAAAGGAAGGTCGATCTCGTCATAAACTTTGCGCAGTCCGGCTTCGTCGACTTCAGCGCGCAGTTTTTCCGTCAGGCGCAGCGTGACGTCGGCGGCCTCGGCAGACGAAGGCCCCAGCTTCAGGCTGAACTTGCGAAACGCGGTTTCGTGCAGTCCGTACGTCGAGTAGGTCGGGTCGAGCAGGTAAGCGTAGAGCAGGGGATCGTGCTGTACTCCGGCCAGCGCGATCCCTTGCTGAGTGAAGACGTGCATCGCGGACTTGTAGTCGTGAACGGCTTTGACGAGCGATTCCTCCGCCAGCGCCAGCTTCAGCGGAGCAGCGGTCTCGGAGTCATCAAGCGCGACGGTCAGGGCTTTGCCGGCTTCGGCGGAAACGGCAATGTGATGGCTGATCGCAGGCGCGGCCGACGGCAGTGGAGCCGTACCGAGCGTGAGTTGATCGCTCTCTGCCTCTTCTGGATTTTCTGCTTCAGATTGTGCCGCCGGCTCGGCGGAGGATGACTCCAAAGCAATCGCCAAGAGCGGTCCAGATTTTCTCGCCAGCGCGAGCACTCGTTCGACCTCGGCTGCACTCTTCGCGTCGCGATAATCCGTCTCGCCCAGTTCAATGCTCTCGGTCAGGAAATCCTGCACCAGCGTGGTGAATTCCAGTTCGGTGAACAGCGCTCGTGCCGCGACGGGATCGGGTTCCTGCGCCCGCATTGTCTCGGGTTCGAAGTCGACCGCGACATTCGTGTCAATGGTGACCAGTTGCTTGGCGATGAGGATGTTGTCGCGATTGTTTTGCAGTGATTCGCGGTAGGTCTTGCGATCGACTTCAGCGGCATGATCCAGCGCAGCTTCCACGCTCCCGAATCGCTGGATCAGCTCCACTGATCCCTTGTCGCCGATGCCATGCGCGCTGGGAATGTTGTCGATGGCATCGCCGCGCAAGGCCATCACATCAACCACCTTGTCCGGCGGCACACCGAGAATTTCCTGGACTTTGGCGGCATCGCAGATCAGGTTGTCCTTTGGGGGATTCAGCACGCAGATGCGGGCGCTGACCAACTGCATCATGTCCTTGTCGCTGGAGACGATGAATACCGAATAGCCGTCATCAACTGCCTTCCGAGCCAGCGTGCCAATTACGTCGTCGGCTTCGAAGCCGGGCACTTCGAGGATGGGAATGCGGTAGGCCTCGAGGGCGCGCCGGATGTACGGTACTTGCTGCGCGAGATCCTCCGGCATCGCTTTGCGATTGGCCTTGTAGCCCTCATAGGGTTTGTCAACGTAGGTCTGCGTCTTGCTGTCGAACTTGCGGACGCTGCTAATGGCCGTCGCCTGCTTATCGCGAAAAGTTGGCGCGGCAACATCGAAGACAGCGGCCAGATACTGCGGCCCAAAGTCAGATCGGAGCTTGCGCAACATGTTGACGAAGACATAGGTCGCGCTGGTCGGAATCCCCGTCTTGGTCGACATGGGTCGCCCCATTCTCGCCATCGCATGGTAAGCGCGGAAGATGAAGCCCATCGTATCGATGAGATAGATGCGGCCTTTCGAACCTGCGGGTTCAGCGGGAACGGCGATGGCAGGTTTGACCGCGCTAGCCGGTTTGGCAGCGCTGGACACGGTGGCGGATTTCGCGGATTTACGAGTGGATGGCAAGAGACGATTCTAACAAGCTGCGCAGTAACGCTTCTAGGGGGCAAGCGACGGCAGTTCCAGGAAGGAAGTCGGAGTAAGAAGCGATGTTAGGATCTCGGGCGTAAGTCCGCGGGCTCTCGCCTTCGTGCCGACTTCGTCAAGAACTTGCTGCAATGACGGATGATCTCTATTGGTCAGCTCGCGCAACCAGAGGCCAAGAAGAGCTTGCATCTTGCGTTTGTCGTCCGGCGCGGCAGAGTCGTAAGCCCGGGCCGTTTGGGGATCAAGCGGAATGGTAATGGAGTTTGCCATGATCGTGCTCTCGATGGATTTTACGGCAGTTTCAAAGTTCGCTTGTAGCTTTAATTCATTCCACCAACATGCAATCTCCATATGAATAGAAACGATAGCACGCCTGCACGGCGTGCTCGTAGGCGCGGATGACTCGTTCGCGGCCGGCGAAGGCCGACACCAGCATCAACAGCGTAGATTTGGGCAAGTGAAAGTTTGTCAGCATCGCGCCAACCACGCGGAACTCGAATCCGGGATAGATGAAGATGTCGGCCTCGCCGTGATGGGCGACGATGCGGCCGTCGAGATTGCCTGGTGAACGCCCCGCCCTAGCCAAAGGAGAGAAGAAAAGCAGGTCCCTCGACTCGTCCGCCGCGGCGGACTCGCTCGGGATGACATATCCGGGATTTCGTGTGGCGTATTCCAGCGTCCGGACGGTGGTCGTGCCCACTGCGACAATCCGGCGGCCAGCATCGCGTGCGCGTTGAATCCGTTCGGCCGTGTCCGGCGGAATCTCAAACCGCTCCGTGTGCAGCTTGTGTTCCTCGACAACCTCCTCCCGAATCGGCTGAAATGTTCCCAGTCCAACATGCAGCGTAAGTTCTGCTGTCTCGATACCGCGCTGGCGAATCCGCTCCAGAATTTCCGGTGTGAAGTGCAAACCCGCTGTCGGCGCCGCAACCGATCCCGGCGGCTTGGCATAGACCGTCTGATACTGTTCGCGATCTTCGGGCGTGTCGGGGCGGTCGATGTAGGGCGGCAGCGGAATATGGCCGATGCGGTTGAGGATGGCGAAGAAGTCGTCGACAGGATCGAAACGCAGATGGCGCTCGCCAAACGTACCGCGCCCGACGATTTCGGCGGCCAGTTCGTGCGACGCTTCGTCCGCATTGCCGCCGAAATAGACGTGCTCGCCCAGGCCCAGTTTACGGCCGGGATGAACCAACGCCTCCCACTCCAGTGGAGAAGCGGAGAGTTGTTTCGTCAACAGCACCTCGACCTTGCCACGCAGAAAATCTCGTGCGGCAGGATTTTCCTCTGACAGCCGCTGCGCGCGCGCGCCGCTGCGATGCCCGTACAGCCGCGCGGGTAACACCTTCGTATTGTTGAACACCAGCAGATCGTCGGGCCGCAGCAGCTCAGGAAAGTCTCGAAATTGCCGCTCCGCCAACTCATCGCTGTCGCGATGAACGTGCAGCAGACGCGAAGCGGCGCGATCAGCCAGCGGCCGCCGGGCAATCAGCTCTTCCGGAAGGTAGTAGTCGAAGTCGGAAACCAGCACAGAGCCATTTTCGCTTATCGCAGGGAAACTGGTAACCAACGGTCACCTGGGATGGCACCCACGTCATATAAATCTGTTTATCCTCCTTTCCGGACGAGCGAAAGCTGCGGTACGATACAACATAGCGGAACCGGCGGGATGGCCGATCCATTGCATGAAAACAGAACAACAGCACCGGCAAGAGATTGTCCGCTTCGGCAAATTGCTGCATCAGACCGGTCTGGTGGCGGCAACGGACGGTAACCTGTCCGTCCGGCTGGAAGACGGGAACATCCTGAGCACGCCGACCCTGATGAGCAAAGGCTTGCTGGAGGCGGACGACCTCGTGATCGTCGATCCGGCGGGAAAAAAGCTGAGTGGCGCGCGCGATGTCTCCAGCGAAATCGCCATGCACCTGCTGATCTATGGCAAACGCCGCAACGTGGGCGCGATCGTGCATGCCCATCCTCCCACCGCTACCGGCTTCGCCGCGGCCGGCCTGGCGCTGGATCGCGCTTTGTGTGCGGAACTCATCGTCACGCTAGGCTCGGTACCATTGGCCAGCTATGAAACCCCCGGCACTCCGGAGCTCGCTGAGGCGCTGGCGCCCCTGGTGGCGGACCACGACGCCATCTTGATGGCGAACCACGGCGTGGTGACCTATGGCGTTGACCTCATCAACGCTTACATGAACATGGAAACCGTGGAGCACTTCGCCAAGATCGCCCTGGTCACCCATATGCTGGGCAAGCAGCAGACGCTGAGCGATCACCATGTCGACAAACTGCGCGAGATCCGCACTAAGTACCTGGCCCACAATCATGTGATGGCACCCAAGGATTGAGCCGTCCTTTTCGCCAGACCGTATCCCGATCTTTTCGGTCGCCCGAGAACAATTCCGCTGTAGACTAGGCGTGTCCAATATCGGACACTTTAATCCGTGACAGGACATAGCCGCTCCTCGCAGAGCATTGCACTGCTGGCCTAACTCCCTGGTAGACAGTGGATTAGATGCTCCGGCAAATGGCTCCCTGCTTGCACCTGGGAATGCGTGATGGATATCGCCCGCCCCGAACTTAAACGCCAAAAGCGCCGCCGCCAGATCCTCTGGTCGATTGCCGCGCTGGCGATATTGGTCGTCGTCACCGTCGGCATCTCACGCCTGAAGCCGGCTGCGCCGACGGTCGATCGCAGCACCATATGGACCGACACCGTGAAGCGCGGCTCCATGCTGCGCCAGGTCCGCGGATTGGGCTCGCTGATTCCCAGCCACGAAGACGTTCGCCAGATTCCCGCCGAAACGGAAGCTACCGTCATTCGCATCGACAAGCTTCCCGGCTCTCAGGTCACAGCCGACACCGTGCTGGTCGAGATGGTTAATCCGCAGCTGGAGCAGGAGGCGCTGGACGCGCAGTTGCAAGTAAAAGCCGCCGAGGCCGAGTACCAGAGCCTGAAGGTGAAGTTGCAGAGCGATCTGATGGACCAGCGTGCTGGCGCTGCCACCGTCAACGCCGGTTACAACGAAGCGGAACGCCAGGCGCAGACGGACAAGGCGCTCTACGATCTCGGCGTCATCTCGGGATTGGCGGCCAAGGCGTCCGCAGGCAAGGCGCAAGAGATGACTACGCGCGACAAGATCGAAGATGACCGGCTGAAGATCAACGAGAAGGCCATTGCGTCACAGCTTGCCGTGCAGCAGGCGAAAGTCGACGAAATGCGCGCCCTGGCCCAACTCAAGCAGACCCAGTTGCAGCGCCTCAAAGTTCAGGCGGGAGTCGACGGGGTCTTGGTGGAGTTGCCACTGCAAGTGGGACAGCACGTGCTGCCGGGAACGGAGCTGGCGAAGATCGTCCAGCCTAATCATTTGATGGCGGAGTTGAAGATTCCCGAGACCCAGGCGCGCGACGTGCAGATCGGCGAGCCGGCTTCTATCGACACGCACAACGGCGTGATTGCGGGCGAGGTAAGCCGCGTCGATCCCGCGGTGCAGAACGGCACCGTCACTGTGGACGTGAAGCTGACCGGCGAATTGCCTAAGGGCGCGCGCCCGGACTTGAGTGTGGATGGAACTATCGATCTGGAGAAGCTGGACAACATACTGTATGTGGGGCGTCCGGCATTCGGACAGGAGAGCAGCACCATCTCCATGTTCAAGCTGGATCCGTCGGGCAACGCGGCCAGCCGCGTCCAGGTGAAGACCGGGCGCGCCTCGGTGAACCAGATCCAGATCGATACCGGGCTGAAAGAGGGCGACACGGTGATTTTGTCAGACATGTCGCGCTGGGATAGCACGGATAAGGTGAGACTGGAGTAGGTGTGAGCCATCAGCCGTCAGCAACATCTCGTCAAGGGCTGTTGCAAATCGTCAGGGAACACGGATCACACGGCGTGCGTAGTTACGAGTGAGGCGCGAACGCGAGTCAACTCCGTAAGGGTAAAGCTGAGAGCTAACAGCTGAGAGCCGATAGCTAATCAAGAATGGACAACCACATGAGCGAAGCAGGTATTCCGCTGATTGAAATCGAAAACATGACCAAGGTTTTCTACACCGACGAGGTCGAAACCCACGCGCTCTCCGGCGTCCATTTGATGGTCCGCAAGGGCGAGTACGTCGCCATGTCGGGTCCATCGGGCTGCGGCAAGTCGACGCTGCTGTCTATCATCGGCCTGCTGGACACCCCGACCGCCGGCAACTACCGCCTGAACGGTTCTCCGGTGGAGAACCTCGATTTCGGCGACCGCTCGCGCATTCGCAATCGCGAGATCGGCTTCATCTTCCAGAGTTTCAACCTGATCGGCGATCTCACGGTGTACGAGAATGTCGAACTGCCGCTTACCTATCGCGACGGCATGCCGTCGGCGGAGCGTAAGCGCCGCGTGCTCGACTCGCTGGAACGGGTTGGCATGGCCCATCGGCTGCGCCACTATCCCTCGCAGCTTTCAGGTGGTCAGCAGCAGCGTGTGGCCGTGGCGCGTGCGTTGGCGGGATCGCCGTCGATCCTGCTGGCCGACGAGCCCACCGGAAACCTGGATTCACGTAACGGCGAAGCCGTGATGGAGTTGTTGCAGAAGCTGCATCGCGAAGGCGCGACTATCTGCATGGTGACCCACGATCCGCGCTTCGCAGCTCACGCTCAGCGCGAAGTGCATTTGTTCGACGGAAAAGTCGTCGCCGAAGAAGAACTGCGGCGGCTGATGCAAGAGCAGTAAGCCGCGAGCTGCTAGCCACGAGCTGCTAGCTGCGCGCGTTGTGGCCGTTAGCAGGCGGCCATCGTCACATGCGAACTAAACAAACCAGGATGCATGGGCCCGAGGCACGAAGCTAGGTGCTAATCATGACCGGACTTCTTCACGACCTGCGATACGCGTTTCGCCAGCTGCGCAAGAATCCTGGCTTCGCCGCCGTCACCGTGCTGACGTTGGCGCTGGGCATCGGCGTCAATGCAGCCATGTTTGCGGTGATCGACGCCGTGCTGCTGCGGCCCTTGCCGTTTCCCAAGCCCGACCAGATTGTGCAGATGACCGAGTCGCGGCCTGAATCTGCTGCGGCCAGTGCTTCCGCGCTGCCTGACATACGCGATTGGCGTGCGCAGTCACACTCCTTCCAGGACATCGGCTGGTACACCGTCGGCATTCGCAGCGTCGACGTTCCCGGCTTCTCCGACTTCATTCCGGTGGTTGCCAGCAGCGCCAATCTTTTGTCTTTGCTTCAGGTTGAGCCGGCGCTGGGGCGGAATTTTTCGCCGCAAGACAACCAAGCTGGTCACGGCGATGTGTTGCTTATCAACTCGGTAGCGTGGGAGAAATTTTTTGGCAAGAGCACGCAGGCAGTTGGCAGCTCGCTCAAATTGGCAAACAAGATTTATACCGTCATCGGGGTGATGCCAGCCGGTTTCGAGTTCCCCAACGTCGGGGACGGTCCGGTGGGCTGGGTGCCGCTGGTGCCAGCCAAGGAATATGAAGACCGTGGCTCGCAGGACCTGACTGCGGTTGGAAGGCTGAAGAATGGCGTGACCCCTGGCGCGGCCCAGGCTGAACTCACCGGCATTCAAACCAACATCGCAAAGGCCTATCCGACCCTCGAGTTGGAGAAGCGCGTCATCGTCAAGCGCTATCGTGAAGTCCTGACCGGCAATGTGCGGTCCGCACTGCTGGCGTTGCAGTTTGCGGTGCTGGCGGTGTGGCTGATTGCATGCGCCAACGTCGCCAGCCTTCTGTTGTCGCGGACTACGGGACGCCGCCGCGAGATTGCGATTCGCAGCGCCATCGGCGCGGCGCGTACTCGCCTGGTTCGCCAGTTTCTGACCGAGAGCCTGGTGCTGGCTTTTACCGGTGCGGCGCTCGGCCTTGCACTGGCGTATGGCTGCGTTCGCCTGTTGCGGTTTTATCTTGACCTGTATCTGCCGCTCTCCCACCACATTCACATCGATGCGCGTGTGGCCGCGGCGTTGGTCGGCTTCTCCATCATTTCGGCGGTGCTGTTTGGACTGGTTCCGGCGTTGCAGGCGGCCCGGGCCCCGGCCCAGGAGGCTCTGCGCGAAGGCACGCCCTCCGCCGGCGCAAGCCGCCGTCAGAAACATTTCCGCGATGCGCTGGTGGTTGGCGAGATCGCTCTCTCACTGCTGTTGCTGATCTCCGCGGGATTGCTGCTGCGCAGCCTGCTGGCTTTGCGTGATGTTCCGCTGGGATTCGTTCCTCACAACGTGGTAACAACGGCAATCATTCTGCCCCAGGCGGGTGGCGGAATCGTAGGCCAGTCGGGCAAGTACGCGGGCAAGGACATCGCGCAGGTATTCTACGCGCCGTTGCTTGATCGGCTGGCGCATCTTCCCGGCGTCGACTCGGCGGCCTTGACCACAACCCTTCCGCTGTCACCGAATTTCCAGGCCAGCGGCTCGTTCGAGGTTATCGGCCGGCCTAAAGATCCAGCCAACAAGCTCAACGCTGCCATACGCGCCGTCAGTCCAAGTCTCTATCCGACGCTGAGCATTCGTCTTCTGCAAGGGCGCTTGCTCAGCGAAGCGGATGGACCGCAAGGGACGGCCGCCGCGGTCGTCAATCAAACCTTCGTCAAGAAGTATTTCCGAGGCCAGAATCCTCTGGGCCAGCAACTGAAGATCGGCGACACCGGGCCGCACTCAACCGTCACCATTGTCGGCGTAGTCGAAGACACACATCAGACGGCGATGTCGAACGACGTGCAGCCCGAGATCAATGTTTCGTATCTGCAACTGACGCCGAGCGACGAGCTGACGCCGTACATCCTGGCGTCGTTCACCAACCTTGCGTTGCGTACGCACGTCGCGCCCTCGGCAGTGATTCCGAGCCTGCGGAGCGCCTTGCGGGAGTTTGATCCTGATCTCGCCGTGATGGACGTTCAAACGCTGCAAGATGTAGTCGACACCTCGATGGGAAGCCAGACGCTGGCGGTGCGATTGCTGTGGATCTTTGCCGGCTCGGCGCTGCTGATCTCGATTGCGGGAATCTATGGCCTGCTTGCATATAACGTCAGCCAGCGCACGCGCGACATTGGGCTGCGAATGGCACTGGGCGCGACCCGGTCCAACGTGATCGGCCTCGTGCTACGGCAAGCCGTCATTCTACTGCTGATTGGAGTTGGCATAGGTGTGGTAGCGGCGATTTCGGCGGGAAGCGTCTTGCGCAGTTTTCTCTATGGAGTTGTTCCGTATGACGCGTGGACCATTGCGTCGGTGTCCGCGCTGTTGTTGGCCTGCGGCCTGCTTGCCAGCTATATTCCTGCGCGCCGGGCGTCGAGAATCGATCCCGTGAAGGCGTTGCGGTGGGAGTGAAGAAGCCACGAGCCATGAGCTAACGGCTCGCAGCTCGTGGCTCGAAGCTAGTAGCTAAATCATGATTCAACTCAAGAACGTCGAACGCAGTTACAAGACCGGAGCGGGGCAGACCTGGGTGCTGCGCCGCGTGGACCTCACCATCAATGAGGGCGAGTTCATCACCGTTATGGGGCCGTCAGGGGCAGGGAAGTCGTCGCTACTGAACGTGCTGGCGCTGCTCGACGATCAGTGGGCGGGAGAGTATTGGTTCGGCGAGCAACCGGTGCACCTGATGAAACGCAAGGACCGCGCCGAGCTGGCCAAGCGCAAGATCGGTATGGTGTTTCAGAGCTATCACCTGCTGGACGACTTGACGGTGCAGGAGAACATCGACCTGCCGCTGTCGTACAAAGACATCCCACGCAGTCAGAGACAGGGCATGGTGGCCGAAACGCTGGACCATTTCCAGATTGTCGCCAAGAAGGACCTTTATCCCAGCCAGCTTTCCGGCGGACAGCAACAACTGGTAGGCGTAGCCCGCGCCGTGATTCACCGGCCCGCGCTGTTGCTGGCCGACGAGCCCACCGGCAATCTGCACTCCAGCCAGGCCAAAGAGATTATGGAGCTGTTTACCAAGCTGAATCAGGAAGGCACAACCATCGTGCAGGTGACGCACTCGGAAGTGAACGCGTCCTATGGATCGCGCACCCTTCAAATGCGCGACGGCTGGCTAGTGGGCGATACCGGCAATCCAGCGCTGACGCAAAACGGGGAGGCGGTCCGTTCATGACGAAGCGACGGCTGGCGTCGCAGGTAGCTGTCGTCGTGGTCTGCGCTCTGCTGGTATGCGCGCAAGCACAGCAGGAAACGCCGAATGCGCCGACGCCGCAACCGCCGCCAGGTTCAACCACTACGTCGGTGCCCGGCGCGCTCTCCATCCGCACTCCGCCGAATCTGGCAATGCCGCATTCGAACAACCCGATCAAAGCCTACAGTCCCAGTACGGTGGCCAAACCTGATCTGGCGAATTCAAACCGGCTGCAACAACTCATCCGCGATGGCAAGCTCTACATCTCGCTCCAGGATGCCATCGATCTGGCGCTGGAGAACAATCTTGATCTGGCAATCGCGCGCTACAACCTGCCCATCGCCGACACCGATATCCTGCGCACCAAGGCTGGAGGCTTCTTTCGCGGAGTCAATACCGGCGTGGTGCAGGGCACGCCGGGCGGAGGGGTTGGCGGCTTTGGAACCGGCGCTCCCAGCGGCGCAGGAGCTGGTGGCACCACGGGCGGCGCGGGCGGTGCGGGCGCAGGCGCATCAGGACTGGTGCAGTCGACGCTCGGCATTGGAACCAACGTATCCTCGTACGACCCAGTCCTCACCGGTATCACCAGCCTGGAGCACCAGACGCTGCCCTTGTCGAACATCCAGATCTACGGTGTGCCGCAGTTGCAGACCAATACCGGTCTGGTGAACCTTAACTACAGCCAGGCCTTTCCTACCGGAACCAGTATCAGCCTGGAAGTGGACAATAACCGGCAGACCACCAACAGTATCTTCAACAGCCTGCTTCCGAGCTTGAACTCGGCCTATCGGTTTACCATTCAGCAACAGTTGCTGGCAGGCTTCGGGACCGGGCCGAACCTGCGCTACCTGCGCATCGCCAAAAACAACAAAAAGATTTCCGACATCGCCTTCAAGATGCAGACCGTGGCGACGGTCATCCAGGTGGCGAATATTTATTGGGACCTGGTCAGTGCCTATCGGGCCGAAATCGTCACCGAGCAGTCTTTCTCGTTCGCCCAGCAAAGCCTGGACAGCGCGAAGAAGCAGCTTCAGTTGGAGGCCATACCGGAGATGGATGTGCTGCGTGCCGAAGCCGAAGTCTCGCGTCGCGATCAGGACCTGACCGTGGCCAAGACGAACCTTCAGTTGCAGCAATCGTTAATCAAGAATGCGCTGACCAAAAACCTGGACGACCCCACCCTGGAGGCCATGCCGGTGATTCCAATCGACCGGCTGGACTCAGTCCAGATGATTCCCGAAAAGCCGGCCCAGGAGTTGATCGCGCAGGCGCTTCTCGATCGGCCGGAGCTGGCGGAAACGGACATCGATCTGAACAATCGCGAGATCACACGCAAGGCCGCGACTAACGCCTTGCTGCCAACTCTGACCCTCGTTGGCTTTTATGCTGGAACGGGATTGGCAGGCGACCTGAACCCATTCTTTTCCGGCCCGAATCCTCCGTTGGTGCCCACCAACTGGTATGGCGCTTTTCAGGACGCCTGGAATAACTCTTCCCCGGACTACCTGGTGGGACTGAATCTAAGCATCCCGCTCCGCAACCGCGTGGCGAAGGCCGACCAATATCGTTCGGAGCTGGAGTACCGGCAAGCCGAGCTGCGTGGCCAGCAGCTCAAGAAGCAGATCCGCATCGAAGTGCGTAACGCCGAATACGCGCTGGAGCAGGGTCGGGCGCGGGTGCAGGCCGCACAGAAGGCGCGCGATCTCGCCGAGAAGACCTTCAACATCATGCAGAAAGAGCAAACTCTTGGCGCCGGCTCCAATTTCCAGACGCTGGCCGCGCAGCGCGATCTGGCGCTGGCCGAGTTGGACCTGGTGAACGCCAGCACGGCCTACCAGAAGTCCAAACTTGAATTGCAGCGTGCAACCGGAACCACGCTGGAAGAGAATAAAATTCAAATTCAAGACGCGGTGGACGGCATCGCACGCTGAGGGAGAAAACTTTGCCGCGGACACAAGGCCAGGCCAATACGCGGGACGCTGCCACGGAAGCCCGTGACCGGCAGCGCACCGGGCGCGTGCTTGCGGCTGACGATCAGCCGCACATTCTGGAAGCGCTGGAGCTGCTGCTGCGCCCTGCCGGCTTCGCCGTGGATACGGCAAAGTCTCCCGCGGCCGTCCGCGAGTCGCTGGCCAGCGAGTTCTATGACGCCATCCTGATCGACCTGAACTACACGCGCGACACGACTTCAGGCCAGGAAGGCCTCGATCTGCTCTCCGAAATCGTCGCCCTCGACAGCAACATCCCGGTCATCGTGATGACGGCGTGGGGCAACGTGGGACTTGCGGTCGAAGCCATGCGCCGCGGGGCGCGCGATTTCGTCCAGAAACCATGGGAGAACGAGCGCCTGCTGGCGATCCTGCGGACGCAAGTGGAACTGCATCGCGCGTTGCAGCGAACCCAGCATCTGGAAGCCGAGGCGCGGCTGCTGCGCGCCGAAGGCCGGCCCGACTTCATTGCCGCTGCGCCCTCGATGCAGCCGGTGCTACAGACAATCGCGCGCATCGGCCCCTCCGACGCCAATGTGTTGGTGACCGGCGAACATGGCACCGGCAAAGAGATTGTGGCGCAGACCCTGCATGCGCTGTCTTCGCGCGCGTCGATGCCACTGGTCGCGGTCAACACCGGCGCGCTTCCGGAAGGCACGTTCGAAAGCGAGCTGTTCGGCCACGTGAAGGGCGCATTCACCGACGCGCGCATGGACCGCATCGGGCGCTTCGAACTGGCCGACAACGGTACCATTTTCCTCGACGAGATCGGCAACGTTCCCATGCGCCAGCAAGCCAAGCTTCTACGGGTGCTGGAGACCGGCGAGATCGAACGCGTGGGATCGTCGCGGACCAAGCACATCAATGTGCGCGTGATCTCGGCTACCAACTCGAACTTGCAGGATGCCATTGCCGCCGGCCTCTTCCGCGAAGACCTGCTGTTCCGCCTCAACACCGTCGAGATTCCCATACCGCCGTTGCGCGACCGGCGCGAAGATATTCCTCTGCTGGCAGCGTATTTCCTCAAGCGCTACGCCACGCGCTACCGGGCTACGGTCAGCGGTTTTGCCGCGACTGCACTTCAGGCGATGATGCAGTACGCGTGGCCCGGCAATGTGCGCGAGTTGGAACACACGTTGGAGCGCGCCGTGCTGATGTGCCAGACGGGTGAGATTCAGGTATCGGATTTGGGGCTGAGTGTGCAGCAGCGGTCGCAGGGACAGAACCTGGAAGAACTCAGCATTGAAGAGGTCGAGGGCATTCTGGTTCGCAAAGCGCTGCAACGCTTCCATGGCAACGTGAGCCAGGCGGCGGAGGCGCTGGGGCTGAGCCGCGGCGCGCTGTATCGCCGGATGGAACGCTATGGACTCTAGTTCCGGCGGTGACCCTTACTCTGCTGTCTCATCGGGTCCTAAGCTGACGCGCAGTGAGGAGTCTGGACGCTATCATCCGCCCCAGCGGCAGCGCCGGTTCAGACCGCTGTACGAGAAGCGCATCGCGCTGTTTGCTGTTCTCGCCGCACTGCCGGGCGTCGCCTTTGGCACCGCTCTCATCTGGACGCACGACTGGAGCCGGGACACAAAAGTCTCGCTCACGGCTTTGGAGTTGTTTCTATGGCTGGTGCTGACGCTGGCCTTGCTTGACCAGATCGTCCGCCCACTGCAAACCCTGACTAATGTGGTCGGCGCGCTACGCGAGGAAGATTATTCCTTTCGCGCGCGCGGAGCCGCTCCCAACGACGCGCTGGGCGAACTCGCGCTGGAGATCAACTCGCTCGCCGACATCCTCACGGAACAGCGAGTGCAGACGATTGAGGCGACTGCCCTGTTGCGACGGGTAGTAGAGGAGATCGATACGCCGCTGTTTACCTTCGATCCCGACCACGTTTTGCGGCTGATGAACGCCGCCGGCGAACGATTGTTGCAGCAGCCTGCGGCGCGCCTGCTGGGCAAGACCGCCAGCGAGTTGGAGCTGAACGTGTGCTTCGATGCGCCGAATGAGACGCTGGTCGCGCTTCCGTATTCGGCGCCTAACGCGCGCTGGATGGTGCGCAAGCGTTCCTTCCGGCAGAACGGCGTGCCCCACACGCTGATCGTGCTGTCGGATGTGAGTCGCGCCCTGCGCGAGGAAGAACGCAGCGCCTGGCAGAAGCTGATTCGCGTCCTCGGCCACGAGCTGAACAATTCACTTGCGCCCATCATCTCGATTGCGGGAAGCCTGGCGTCGCGCCTGCCCTTGGAGGAATTGCCGGAGGCGCAAAATGCCGACTTCCAGCGCGGGCTCAACATCATCGAGTCACGCACCGCAGCGCTACACCGCTTCCTTCAGTCCTACCGCAAGCTGGCTCAGATGCCCGCGCCCACGCTAAAGCCGATCGAGCTTAGGCCGCTGTTCGAACGCGTGGCCGCTCTGGAGACCCGCGTGAAGGTCGATATCTCGGCGGGCGCTGAGCTGGTGCTGATGCTCGATCCCGACCTGATCGAGCAAATGCTGATCAACCTGGTGCGCAACGCCGTGGATGCTGCACTCGAGCAGGCGCAATCGCATCGGGGCAGCGAAGCTAGTGAGCCCAAGGTGACAATGCGATGGGAGCAGTTCGATCGCAGAGTGGCGCTGATGGTGGAAGACAACGGGATTGGGCTGCTGAATCCGAGCAACGCATTTGTGCCGTTTTACACCACGAAGCCGGGAGGCTCCGGAATTGGACTGGTGCTATCGCAGCAGATTGCCGAGGCACATGGCGGCTCAATCGAGCTGACCAACCGTCCCGATGCGCGGGGCTGCCGAGTGAAGGTGATGCTGCCATACCGGCATTCGTAGACCTGGTTAGGGCTTCTTTTCAGGTGCCGATGCAGGTTGTGGGACCGATATCGGCGGTGTGGCGGGAGGAACGCTCGGCGACGGCTTCTCCAGATATTGCACGATCACAGTGATTCGCCGATTGCCGGGGTCGGACGGATCTTTAGCGTTACGCGGCTGCTGATCGGCGAAGCCGCGCACCTGGGCCACCTGGTCGGCGCGCAAGCCGTGCTCTTGCATCAGCCGGCGGCTGGCATTGGCGCGGTCAGCGGAGAGTTCCCAGTTGGTGTAGTTGGCGCGAGCCGAAAACGGCTGCGAATCGGTGTGCCCCTCAATCGAGATCTTGTTGGGGACCTTGCCTAACTCCTCGGCAATGGTCATCATCATCTCCCGGCCATCGCCGTTGGGATCGGTTTGTCCGCTCTGGAAGAACGTTCCAGCCTTCGATTCCAGCATTTCGATGCGCAGACCTTCGGGCGTGACCGTCAGCTCGATGTGGTCTTTCAGCTTGTCGAAGTTGGCGACCTGGCGAATTGCTTTTTCCAGCTCAGTTTTTACTTTGTCCAGACTCTCCTTGCTGACTTCCTGAGTTGGCGGCTGGTTGGTCCCAGTCAGCTTTCCCGTGCCCGCCGGGTCTTTGAAGTATCCGCTGATGGCCTGCTGGATGGGCTTGCTGGTGTTCATCAGCCAAAGCACGATAAACAATGCCATCATCGCGGTGACGAAGTCGGCGTAGGCGACCTTCCATGCTCCACCGTGATGGCCGCCGTGGCCGCCTTTGCGCTTGATGACAATGGGTTGTAGGTTTGCGGCCATGCGCTTCCGTCCTAGGAGGACGCTGGGGCGGCCGCAGCCGCCGCAGGCGCGGCTTCTGAAGTGTGGGCCGCAGCGCTGGATTGTTTGCAATGCGCTTCGAATTCCGAGAAGCTGGGGCGCAGATGCGCCGGAACCGAGCGGCGTCCCATTTCCACTGCCAGCAAAGGCGACGTGCCCTTCATGAACGCGATCATGGTCACGCGCAACACTTGCAGGTATTCGTGTTCTTCGTGGGCCAGCTTGGTCAGGTTGGCGGCGATGGGCCCGACGAAGCCATAGCAGAGCAGAATGCCCAGAAACGTGCCCACCAGTGCCGCTGCCACCTTCTTGCCGATCTCTTCCGGGGGGCCGCCGAGAGCGCTCATGGTCATGACCACGCCGAGTACGGCGGCGACAATTCCCAGGCCAGGCAGGGAGTCGGCGACGCTGCTCAAGGCGGACACCGATTGCTCCGCCTCATGGGCGTGGACGTCCATGTCGGCTTCGATCATCTGGTCAACGTCGAAGGGTTCGACGCCGCCCATCAGCACCATGCGCATGGTGTCGCAGACAAAATCGCGCACATGATGGTCCTTGACGAAGCCAGGAAAGGCGGCGAAGAACTTGCTTTCCTTGGGCGCTTCGATGTCGCCTTCCACCGAGTTCGGGCCCTCCCGGCGGATCTTGTTGAACATGTCGTACATCATCTTCAGCGAGTCCAGATAGCGCTTCTTGCTGAACTTCGACCCCTTCAGCACCTGGAGAATTCCATTCATCACCTCCTTGAGGGTGTGCAGGGGATTGGCCACCAGCAACGTTCCCAGGGCAGCGCCGCAGATAATAATGGCTTCCGACGGCTGGATGAGCACTCGGATGGGGCCGTGTTCCATCAGGAACCCGCCGATCACGGCGCCCAGCACGACCAATATTCCAACGATGGCAAACATGCTCTTTGTGGCTTCCTAAGCGTGGTCTATAAATGCTGCCGTGCTGTAGGCGCGCCGTCCAACCGCGATGTGGCCAGGACACGCCTCGCTTTCGCCTGGTCATGGCGAAATCATGGGACACGCGCCTCCATCCTGTTCTATCGGCGGAATGGGGAAAATCTTGCGTCCAGGTCCAGGCGGACCGTTACTTCGCTGTCTTACGGCGCGGCTTCTGCTTGGCGGAAATTGAGCGGATGATGAGCTTGCTGGCGCCGCTGGCTCGCAGCGGAGCCCGGCTTTGGGCGACTGCTGCGGCGATGAGCGCTTCCACCTCCGGGCGCAACAACGCCGCTGCCGACTCAAGCCGAATGAAACGATTTTGCGTACCTGAGCCGAGCAGCAGGTGGTGCGGATCGGGCAGATCGGCACCGTGGTAGAAAGAGAGGCCCACGCCGTTCGCGGCTGCGGCAATCGAGACAATGCTGTCGGAGGGACGCTCGGTGGGGCAGTAGCCGATGACGAAGAAGTTGTAGTTGTCATACACCAGCTCGTTGGCGGTGGGCAGACGTTTGCGTAAGGCCTTGCGCACGGCGCGGATCAACGCCTGGTTCTTCGCATCGAACTTGTCGATAAAGCCTTCGAGCTGCTCTGCAGGGTCGGGTAGTGCTGCCTGGATGGCCTTTATCGATGCCTTCATAACGCCTCGCTGCGCTGTACAGCCTAGCACAACAATACTGCAAGGTTGCAAGCGCCAATCGGCATGACTGAAGCCGTGCCCGGTTACGAAGCGGAGCCGGGCTATTCAAGATCGCACCGGCTCAAGCGCGTTCCCCGCGCGCGACAACCTTACGCCCGGTCGGCTACACTGGCTTACAACACAATGGCATGGTTTAAGCGCGAATCTGCTCCCCTCGACACTTCCGGTGAGAAGCGGGTCAAGACCGAAGGACTCTGGGTGAAGTGCGACCAATGTCGCCAAATCATCTGGAAGAAAGACCTTGACCAGAATTTCAACGTCTGTCCCAAGTGCGATCGCCACTTCCGCATCGACGCGCGCACTCGCCTGTCGTACCTGCTGGACGACGGCAAGTACGAAATGGAGGACAGCAACCTGGTCTCGACCGACCCGCTGAAGTTTACCGACCTGAAGTCCTATGCTGGGCGGCTACAGCGCTCGCAGCAGGAGACGGGACTGAACGACGCGGTCATCAACGCGCGCGGCAAGCTTGACGGCAAGCCGGTGATCGTCAGTGCCATGGAGTACGCGTTCATCGGCGGCTCGATGGGTACGGTGGTGGGCGAAATGATCACGCGCGCCATCGAGCGGGCCACGGCGGAAAAGCTGCCGTTGATCGTCGTGTCGGCTTCCGGCGGCGCGCGCATGATGGAAGGCGTCATCAGTCTGATGCAACTGGCGAAGATCTCGGCGGCGCTGGCCCGCATGGACGATGCCAAGGTGCCCTACATTTCGCTGATGACCGATCCCACCACGGGCGGTGTGACGGCGTCGTTTGCCATGCTGGGCGACCTGAACATCGCCGAACCGGGAGCGCTTATCGGCTTTGCCGGGCCGCGTGTGATCGAACAGACCATCCGCCAGAAACTACCCGAGGGCTTCCAGCGCAGCGAGTTTCTGCTGGAGCATGGAATGCTGGATGCGGTAGTGCGCCGCCACGAACTGAAAGCTTACATAGCGCGGGCGCTGGACTTCATGAAAGTGCCCGCACTGGTCCCGGCATGAAGATTCTCATCCTCACCACCGATCAGGAGCTTGCCCTGCTGCGGCAGCACGTGCTGCAATCCGCCGGGCATGAAGTGGTGGCGGTGAGCACCGAGAGGGAAGCGGTGGAAGCGGCCGAGAAAGAAGTCCCATTCGACATTGCCTTGATCTGTCATCACCTGCCTAACGCCACCGCACGCAGGATCATCCGCATGTTCCGCGAGGGAAAGCGGGAGGGCAAGGTCATCTTCATCGCGCATATTTACGGGGAATGGCCCGAGGTGGAGGCCGACCGCTATGTAGTGGGCGCCGACGGCCCTGAAGCGCTCATCCGCGTAATAGCAGAAACTGGCCCTCCGAAAGCAGCGGCCTGACCCTTTCAGCTACTCCCCCAATACTGAAGTGGTGCTAAGCTTATCGGCGCCATGTCCGACGCCATCGCTGAACTGCTGCAACGGGCCGCTGAGGCAAAGAGAAGCCGTCGTTTCGCCGACGCGGAGCAGGATTTACTGCGGGCGATCAGTCTCTTACGCCAGCATCCTACGAGCGTCGAGCTGGCCCAAGCCCTGCGCCTGCTGGGAGAAGTGAATCGAAAACTTCACGATAACGCAGCGGCGCGCCACCACTACGAGGAAGCCGTGGTCCTCTACCGCAAGTACGGAGACCGGTTGGCCCTGGCGCACACCGTTCGTCATCTTGGCGACGTATATCAGGAAGACCACCATCCCGAATTAGCTGAGCCGTGCTACCGCGAGGCCCTCGAACTCTATCGCTCCTGCGCGGACGCTCCTCCACTCGACCTGGCGAACGCCATCCGCAGTATGGCTGTGTTGAAAGGCGAGACTGGAAAAACGGTACAGGCAAGAGCCCTTTGGCAGGAAGCTCAGAGCCTTTATGCCCAGGTGAACGTTCCCCAAGGCGTGGCTGAAAGCTCGGCCCGGTTGGCTCGCTTGCCTGAATAATCGTCGATCCTCCAATGGCATCACATCGCACGCGATGCCAGTGCGATTTGTCGGACTGCCACTCCGATTTCTGCTGCACTCCTGCAAGAATCGTGTTACAAACAATGCACAACTTCCGCTGCACCGCGCGTCTAAGGACGTAGGGGCGGAAGGGGATGAGATCGAGCATGGGCCGGCGCCAGCTGCCGGGTGGGGGAGGTGCCACATGGATCTGATTACGATCGCTGTGGTAAGCGTTATCGTTGTGAGTTACGTGATTGGTTCATTGACGAGCTCGGTGGAAACCGAGCAGAAATTGCCGCATCGTTACTAAGCAGCGGCGTAAGGTCTCAAAAGGCGCGCGAAAAGTCCATTGGATTCGCGCGCCTTTTCTTAGTCTGTCGGTCAGCCGCATCCCGCGGCGCCGTGCTACTCAGCTACAATCAAGCCAGCATCTGCTATTTGAGAGCGCCCCGTGACTCATGCCTGGCACGACATCTCCCCCGGCGAGAAACTGCCGCTGGAGTTCTATAGCGTCATCGAGATCCCGTTCGGATCGAGCGTGAAATACGAGTTGGACAAGGCCAGTGGCCTGATCAAGCTGGACCGCGTACTCTACTCCGCGGTGTACTACCCCGCGAACTACGGATTTATCCCGCAAACCCTGGCCGAAGACGACGATCCGCTCGACGTTCTAGTCCTGTGCCAGCAGCCGGTTGTGCCGCTGACTCTGATCTACGCGCGTGCCATCGGCCTGATGACCATGATCGACTCCGGCAAGCGCGATCACAAGGTCATCTCTGTCGCCACCGAGGACCCGGAATTCAACGGCTACCGGGAGGCCGCGGAGATGCCGGAGCATCGTCTGGCCATGCTGCGGCGCTTCTTTCTCGACTACAAGCAGCTGGAAAAAAAGGCGGTGGAGGTGGACGAAATTCTACCCGCGAAAGACGCTCTTCCCGTTATTGAGGACGCGCTGGTCCGCTACAGCGCGCAGCGGCGCAAAGGCTTCAGCAAGGGACATTAGGAATGCCTTACAGGGGCCCGGCCGGTGCAGCACTGCGCAGTGCCGTAGTCCGGCCGGAATGGCATTGCATTTCTACAGCCTAGGGCAACGTCGGCGTGTAGAGATCGCGCATGCGATAGGCGCGGTATGAACTGCTAACATCTATTTGCAGTTGGTACACGATGTTGCCGCTCAGATCGACTTCGGTCGATTGCGCTCCGAACCCGACAAGCCCATTATCGAAGCTCGCGTATAAAGGGTTGGGAGGCGAGCTCAGTAACTGCGCGCTGCCCAGAGCATACGAATACTGGCCAAGATCGGCGGCCAGCGAAATGTAGACGGTTTTCGTGGGCTCCTCCACGGACAGTATCATGCCCCTGCTATTTCCGTATCCGCATTGCGTGTGCCGCAAATTGCCGTCGTCGAATACAGTGAAGACCTCAGTCGCCCCGACGGGAGCTTGAAAGGCGGCATCGTGCTGATGGGTAAACCAGGGATAGACATTGGGATCACCACAGGTCTGCTGCGGAGGATTGAGGATAGTGAAATCGCCATACGGCCCCATGCGCCACATCAAGTGGCCATCGCCCTGGCCGTTGGCGTAATTGATCTTGAGGACCCAATCCTGGTCCCGTTCGGAAAGCAGGATGTTTCCGTCCTGCGTCATCTGCACCGCGTTGGAATGCAGCCAGTCGTTGGCCTGGCTAAACTGGTTGCTGAATGCCGGACACCCCGCAGTGTCGTGAACACATATCTCGTCCAAAGTCGCTTCCCGGCTGAGGTCCTGATGGGCAAACGAATCCCAGGCCCATACCAGTTGCATATTGTGGTCGAGAATGAGAACCATGTCCCCCAGGATGTCCACCGGATTCTGCTGGGTCCCTCCCTGATACATGGTGGACGACTCATCACGCGCGCCAATCAATAGAAGGTTGCCGTTGGGCAGGCGCCGCGTTTCATGAGCGTTGAAGGACGTCATGACCGGGTATCCCTTGGCCGCCAATTGTTCGTTCAGGATTTCCACGTTGGTTGCCAGTGTTTTGTTGCCGGCCAGGTCATATTCGCTGAGCGCCATCTGCGCCATCAGGAAGAAGTTTCCACCAATTTCCGTGCGCGTAATCAGCACTTGGGCGGGGAAATACCAGATGACATTGCCGGAAAGGTCCGTTGCCGTAGGCCAGAAGGTGTACGGGCGTCCGTAATCCGGGATAAGTTGAAACAGCACGAGAGGGAAAGCCGCGTCGTGCTGAGTCGCGGGCACGTTGACAACAAAGTGTTCGGGCGGAAAGTTCGCCGGGAGATGCCCCGTGGTGAACTCAAGATTGGGGCCGCTGTTCTCAAAATTGTTGCTGTACTCCTCCCAGTGCATCTGGTATTCCGTGGACGGCAGCATTCCCGCCACCAGGAAGTTGGCGCTGGAGGAGGAACACGGCACCGAGTTGGTTATGCTGGTTGTCTGCGAGCCATTCTCGTTGAAGCGAACCCGTATGGAATGGCCAACCGTACACGGTCCCGCACTGAACAGGGCTACCAGAGGATGGTTGGTGGTATTCACCGCGGATCCCCCGGGACTGTTCACGATGGGCAACAGCACATACTGCTGCGACACGGGCGGATAGATGATGTAGGGCTGGGACGTGATGTCGCGCACCACGACCGTGACGACGTAAGTTCCCTCTACCGTCCAGGGCACCCAGATAAACGAATTGGGAAGATCAAAGTCGCGCACGATTTGTTGCTGGCCTTGCAGCGCGGCACTAAATTGATAATCGTAGGTATGCCCCTGCTGGCCGCCCATGATGGTTGCCGTCCAGGTGATGTTGGTGTTCAGCGGGGCGGGGCTGGGGACACTGGGATTCAGCGTGACGGTGACGTTAGGTGGTCTGGTCGCAGCCGCCGCACCACCAGCCAGCAATCCCACGGCAAGAACAATTGCGATCCAGACGCACAATCCCTTAGACATCGGCATCCCTCCGGTGAATATCAATTCGTGCTCTTCCTTCTTCGGGTGATTTCCAGACGAAGCGAATGATTCGCTCCAGCTTGAGGCGCTAAACAGGTGAGGACACTATACACCTAAATCGCCGGGACAACTTCCATGAATGTTGTCACGTCAACCATTGTTGAGAAGCTGTAACTGGTTTTGGAGAGTGCCGGCCGCCCGATTATTTGCCGGGCTTCCATTTGTTGAGGAATGCCAAGAGGTCTTGCGGCGCCAGGGAGCGGGCTTTCTCGAACTCGCCGCCTTGTTGGCTATAGAGCAGCTTGCCGCTGCTGTCGAGCACGGCCAAGGCCGGAATGCCCTTCTTCATCGGCACATGATATTGCTGCATGAGGTCCTGGTTCTTGTCGCCCTCGCCTACATCTACATGCACAACTTCGTAGTTGCGTTGCAGGACTCCGGCCAGATCAGGACGATGAAATGCCAGGTCGAGGACGTGGCAGTCGTAGCACCAGTTTGCGCCGAAGACGACGATCACGTTCTTGTGCTGCTTCGCCGCCATGGCCAGCGTCTCTTTGATCTCGGCGTGAGCATCGAGTCCGGGCGCGTAGATCACTTTGCTGGTCGAAGTGGGCTGCTGGAGTTTTGTCGCGTCGCTGCGTTTGGAGGCGACCAGCTTCCAGCTCCCGTTCTCTTGCTGCCACAGTTGTCCTTCGGTGACATAGAGCACGGGTTCGCCCGCCGGTGACGCGGATTGTACTTCAGCCTGGAAAACTACCTTCTGCGCGCCGGCCTGGGGTGACTCCGACTGGATGATGTCGAGCTTCATGTGCCGTGGCTTCAGCCCGATCCAGAAGGCGATTTCAGTATCGGTGCTGCTGTCGCCGGCCGCCGTCATGACTCGTGCTGGCGGATCGCTGCTGTACAGCGCACGGAGGGCGGTTATATCGCCGGCGACAACCGCGGACTTCCATTGCTCCAGCGGAGGGAAAGTAGCGGAGGATTGCGTTGCGGATTGCCCCATAGCGTGGGACAAAGTGCCGGCGAGGGTCAGCGTGATCAACGGCAAGGCAAATCTGCGGCAAAGAAAATTCATTGTTTTCCCAACAAACCCGCCGTCCCGACAGGACTCGGATCAATTTTATCGAGCTACCCACTCCGCTTCGCTGCGTGACTGGGCTAGAGTATTACGTCCCTACGGGACTCAGGTGGCGTTACAGTCGTGCCGCCTAGGTTGCCAGGGACTTGGGTTTTAGCCCCTCTCCGCTCACAGGGGCTAAAGCCCAAGTTTCTTGAGCGTTGTTCGGCACGACTAAAGTCGTGCCCTGACACAAAACGAGCCCTGACACAAAACGATATATCAATGTCCCCCGTGGTAGGGATGGCCTTGCAATATGGTAAAGCCGCGGTAAAGCTGCTCCAGCAATACGACACGCGCCAGCTCGTGCGGCAGCGTGATTTTGCCGAAGGAGAGCACGGTATCGGCCGCTGCTCGCGTGGCAACGCTCCAGCCATCTGCGGGACCAACCCCAAACAGCAACTCCTGCGTATCGTGAGACTGGTGATACTGGAGGAAGTTAGCGATTTCCTCCGAAGTGAGCTGGCGGCCACGCGAATCCAGCAGCACCAGTACCGGCCGCGTGCGTCCGGCAGCCTTCTCCACCAGCTTGAGCAGCGCGGCCTCGGACAGCAACTCGCGGGCATCGCAGGCTGCGAAACGCGACAGCCGTTTCATATATTCCGCCGTCAGCGATTGAATCGGCGGACTCTTAGTGCGGCCGATCCAGGCAACGTGAAGTCTCACGGCCCGGAACTCTTACGTGTGCGCTTGGCTGGAGCACGTTTGCGGGCGGCTGATTTCGCTGGCCTTTTGCCCGCTTTGGCAGCTGCCGCCCTGGGCTTCGACGCCTTTGTGGCCGCGGCCTTGCGCGCAGGTTTTTCCAGGGTAGCCAGTTCCACCCGTGTGGCCGTCTTCCACAGCCGCTCCAGCCCATAGAATGCGCGCGCGCTTTCAGAGAAGATGTGCACGACGAAATCCACGTAGTCCATCAGCAGCCAGTCGGCCTGGGTATAGCCCTCGGTATGTTTGGGCTGCACTCCGATAGCGCTGAGCCGATAGTCGATCTCGTCGGCGATGGCCTGCACCTGGCGCGGGTTTGAACCCGAGCACAGCAGGAAATAATCGGTGAAGCCGCTGGAACTTTCATCCAGTTGCAGGACGGTGATGTCCTCGGCCTTTTTCTCCTGGCAGGCGCGCACGGCAAGGGCCACCTGCGATCTCAGCTCATTTTTCTTCATGCTATAAGATCCGCCATTCGCAATTCGCCTTTCGCTGTTCGCCAGACCTTCAAACCGTATGTGCCGCCCCGAGGGGCTCAGATCCATGGTTCAGCCTACCCAGCACTCCGCTACGCTGCGTGCTGGGCCAGACTGACTCCGCGCCTACGGCGCTCGGTTTTCGCGCCTTGTACTGCACTGCCTGGAACTAGCATTAGTTAGTTCTGCCACAAACTCCGAAGCGCTGGGCCATCATGTCCCCGTCCCGCGAGGCGGGACTCGGCTTTTCTGTTTCGAAGCCCAATTGCCAACAAGTGCAGATCTCAGCTTGAGGCAAGCTGATCAATAAATCCAATCCCTATCCCCACTCCCTAATCCCTAGCCCCTGCCTTCCGGTAGAGCCGTTCTTTCTGGATGTATTCCGCCACTGCCTCGGGCACCAGTCGTTTCAGCGCCGCGCCGCGATCCACCGCCGCGCGGATCTGCGTGGCAGAGACATTCTCATGTGTCTCCGGCAGCATGTGCAACGTTACCCCCGGCAACACCAGAGGTTCCGACATCTTCTGTTTACGGAAGAGTTTCGTCACCTCGGCGCGTGGGCGCAATTTTTCCGGAAGCGACGAGGCCACATCGGCCAGCGAATATCCTGGGCGCGCCGCGACGATAAATTCGCACTCCGCCAACAGTGCTTCCGCTTTTTCCCATTTGGCAATGTCGCGGAAGGCGTCCATCCCAATCAGGAAGTATAAGTGGTCACTCTTGCCGATCGTCTTTTTCGCGCGCCGCACGGTGTCGATCGAGTAACTCGGCTTGCGTTCCTTGGCCTCGGGAGCAGCAGCCTCAAGCAGCGAGGGCACGAACGCTTTCTCGCCTGCCAGGGCCAGCGCAATCATGGCATAGCGGTGATGGAAGGAGGTGATCGGCGTCTTCTGTTTGTGCGGCGGAATGTCGGCAGGCACGAACCAGACCTGCTTGAGAGCAAACTTCGCGACTGCGGCGCGGGCCACGATAATGTGCCCGCGATGAACAGGATCGAAAGTGCCGCCGAAGATAGCGATATTCATGCAGAGTGTCTTTACAGTTTCCGTGTTCCTGCGGCGGGATGCAAGGGGCGGCGGAGGATTTCACGATTAGGGAACAAGCGAGGCCGGATGGGCGTGGTTCTCGGTCAAACCGGCGCCGCGATAGGCGCGCATGACGTCGTCGAGTGAGACGACGCCCAGCAACTGCTGCACGTTGGCGCGATGCACTACCGGCAACAGCGGCCATTCGCCAATCAGGCGTAAGGCCGTGTCCAGGGGATGATCGGGGTGCAGATAGGGAATGCGAGCGCCGAGCACGCGCGACAGCGGCACATCCGAATTGGCGATCATGTCGAGCAGTTGGGCGCGGCCAATGCCTGACCAGTCATCGCCCCCCATGCCGACCACAAAGAACTCCTGCGCCGAACCTTGTACGTGCTCCTGCGCTTCGGCCAGGGTCAGGTCGCCGGTAAGAATCTGTCCCAGCGGCGGGCGCATGGCATCTTCCACGCGCAGCAGCGGAACCTCGCGCTCCTCTTCCAGTGAGGGCAGGTCAAGACCATCCTGACGCGACAGCAGATCGAAGATGGGGGTTGGCTGAAAGGTACGCGAGATGAAATAGGCGATGGCGTTGGAGAGGATGACGGGAACGATGATGCTGTAGTTGCCGCTGACCTCCAGGATCATGAATACCGAAGTCATGGGGGCGCGCAGAATCCCGGCGAAGAGCGTGCCCATGCCAACCAGCGCGTATGCTCCCACCGGAATGGCGATGTTGGGAACGATCTGGCGCTCAGCCATGCCCACCGCACCGCCGATCATGGCGCCCATGAAGAGCGTGGGCGCGAACAGGCCGCCGGGTGTGCCGCTGCTGAATGACAGTCCCGTGGTGAGGATTTTCAGCGCGCCGAGCACGGCGAGAACCTGCCAGGTGTACTGCTCGTGCATCGCCTGATCGATGTAGGTGTAGCCTGCGCCCATCACCTGGGGAAACTTGATGCCGATGAAGCCGATCAGCAGGCCGGCGACGGCGGGCTGGAAATATTGGGTCCACGTCGGATACTGGCGCAGCTTGGGCCGCAGGAAGGCGATGTACTTCACGAAGATGAGCGAGGCGAAGCCGCCAATGACACCCAAGCTGGCATAGGCCAACAGTTCACCAGGATGGGCGAGGTGATACGCGGGAACGCGAAACAGGGCCTCGTCGCCCAGGAACCAGCGTGCGACGACGGCGCTGGAAATGGCAGAGAGCACGACCGCGCCCAGAATGCCGGCTGTCCAGCGCCCGATCACTTCTTCAATGACGAACAGCACCGCGGTGATAGGCGCGTTGAACGCCGCCGCCAATCCGGCTGCGGCGCCCACTGGGGCGATGAGGCGCAATTTCTCGCGCGAGAGTTTCAAACGGCGTCCCAGGGCCGAGGCCAGACCCGCGCCGATCTGTAGCGCCGGATCTTCCGGGCCCAGCGATTGCCCGCTGCCGATGGCCAGCGCGCTGGTGATGAACTTGCCGATGACGGTCGGCATCGGGATGTAGCCGTCGTAAATGTAGAGAGCGGCTTTGGTCTGGTTGATGCCGCTGCCGCGGGCGCGCGGGAAGAAGCGAATTACGAGGGCGGCAATCACCAGGCCCATAAGCATGGGAGCGAGAAAGACGCGCGGCACGGAAGGTTGCAGCCCGGTTCCCAGCAGCTTGAGGTGCAGAAACTCTATGCACATGCGGAAGCAGACCACGGCCAGCCCGGAGCCAATGCCGATGAGTACGGCCAGCAGCAGAAAGAATTGTTCTTCGCGCAGACTGAAGCGCTGCGGGGCAAGCATGGCGCGCAAGCTGCTCCAATACTGGCGGCGCGTGGGGGTGGAGACCGCCGGCTTGACGCCACTGGCATCCCTGGGTTTGGGGACTATGGGTTCTTGGGGAATCATTTCACCGTCGCACTCTCATGCTGCGCCAGAGTCAGCAGCGCACTATCAGCCAAGTCCATGGCCGGGCAGACGGGCGCGGTCGCACGTTCCACGTCGTACACATATTGCATGGCAGGTTCGAGCGCGTCGGGATTCTTGCGCAGGGCAGGTTCGGTGGCAGAAGCTTTCATCTGCAAGCCGAGGGTGTAGAGCCCTTGCAAGCCAGCCGTCGTGGCCGGCGGCTTCGCTCCGCCGACGGCCGGGGAGGGCGCTTGGGCGTCCAGGCCGGACAGACTGGAGCCCTGCTGATTGGCGCAAGTCGTCAATCGTTGCAACGCGACCTGGAAGGCCGCGGCAACACGTTTGCTACGCTCGGCCAAAGACAGTCCGCGAATCGCCGGGTTGAGCCGCAATACCTCTTGCACCAACTGAAGCTGCTGGCGAGCATCGTCAAGGCGCGGGGCGAGACCGACGGCGGTGGCGAAAGCGTGCTCCGCGACGCTGTAGTCCCCAATCGTCAGCGACGCCTGTCCTTTGCCCATCCACGCCTGAGCGTTAGCGTGATCGTTGACCAGGACCGCGTTATAGGCTTCCATGGCGCGTGCCGGCTCGTTCAGTTGAAGCAGTAAGTTCGCCAGCAGAAGCTGGCCAGCGGCGTCGGCCGGGCCATCGGCCTGTAACGCCATCAGTTCAGCCTGGGCCTGCGCTACCTTGCGCTGCTGCATGAGGTAACGTGCCAGCTCGAAACGAGTCGCAATGCGTTGCCCGCGAGGATCTTCGTTCCACACGCCATTGATGGCATCGCCGTAGTAGCGGATAGCTTTTGAGTAATCGCCGTGCCGCGCATTCAATCGCGCCAGCGTGAGGTTGATCTCGCCGTCGGCAGGTTCTTCTTCCCAGAGACTGGTGAGATGCGCGCGAGCCTCATTCCAGCGATTGGCCGCCAGCAGCGCCTGCGCCAGGCGGAGGCGATACTGCCGGTTGTCGGGATCATAGGCGAGCGCATTGCGATAGTCTTCAGCCGCAACTGTCGGGAGCTGGGCCTGCATGGCCTGATCGCCGCGCGTGAACCAGCGGACGGCAAGGTCAGATTCCAGTTGCCGGTGCAGGTTGACCAAGTATTGTGTGAACACGAAGCCGGCAATAATGAAAACCAGCGTGACCGCCAACACGATCCTGGCGGAGCGGGTGGTCGCGATCCGGTCGCACGACGGACAATGGTCGGTACCTTGGGCAAACTCAGCCCCACAGTTTTGGCAGAGTTGTGCGGCCGGCGCGCTGTCAGTAACTGAGGGCATGAAAGCGGCGAATCTCTCTACTGTATCAAGAGATGCACAAAAGCGTGCGGGAGCAACGGGGGGCGAGGGTGGAGGGTGGCGTTCCCGAAGTGGGAATGACCAGCGGGTTGCTGTGCGGGCGCAGGCTGAAATTCAGCCTAGCCGCCTTAGGATGAAAGGTCGCGAGGTTGCCGATGAAGAAGCTTCCCGCTGTAGAGGACGCCCGTTCCGTCATGACGGAAGGAACGGAATGGGGTGTATGGAAATGGCTGACGGAAAAGAGAAGAGTGCGCGGAATCGCCGACAAAGCCCGGGCCGCGCTCGATGACCTGGAGATGAAGGTGAAGCTCACCTGGAGCGACGATCTGAAGATTGCCTATAACCAGATCGTAACCGAAGACAGCGAAGCGAAGGGCGCGCGACCCAGAGTCAAACACCGCAAGCCGGCGGGAGGCAATGGCGCCGACGCAAAGGCGCTAGCGGCGGTGAAGCGCATTGCCGAAGCTGACGACGCGGCCTACAACGCGCATGAAGATGCGGAGGAGGCTTTCGCCGAAGCCGAGCGCAAGATGAGCACGGGTATGGCCCGCGACGCCGCGCGCAAGGCGCTGGTAGCCTACGATCTGCATGAGGCCGCAATTCGCAAGGCGGAAGCGCTGGCGCGGGAAAAAGCGTAGCGCACAATGAGTTTCTAAAAGCGAGACTATGAAAGACGGACAGCGATGGTGCCTCTAGCGGTTTTTGTCTTGCTCCTGTTTCTGTTCAGTCTGGCGTCGAGGCGGCTGGAGCAGACGATTGTCACCGCGCCTATCGTGTTCACGGCCGCGGGAATGCTGATGTTTCCTGCCTTGCAGGGAATTCTGCAAGCAGGGTTCACGGCGAAGGCCGCGCTCCATCTTGCCGAAGTCGGACTGGTGATGCTGCTCTTCACGGATGCCAGCCGCACCGACCTAAAGGTTTTGCGCAGCATTCGCAACCTGCCGGCGCGATTGCTGAGTACCGGCATGTTGCTGACGATTCTTCTGGGCGCGGTGGTCGCGCGGCTGGTGTTCCCGCAGCTCTCCATCTGGGAAGCCGGAATCCTCAGCGCCATCCTCGCGCCGACCGACGCCGGCCTCGGCCAGATCATCGTGAACAGCCCGCGCGTACCCATGCGCATTCGCCAGGCGCTCAACGTGGAAGCCGGTCTCAATGACGGACTTTCCGTTCCGTTCCTTCTGTTCTTCGTCGCCCTCGCGGCTGCCAAAATCGAAGGCGGCGCCATGAGCCTTCTGCAGTTCATTGTGGAACAGCTGGGCTTTGGTACGCTCGTCGGGCTCGCAATTGGCGTGGCCGGCGGGTGGTTGCTGAGCCTCGCCCGCCGCAAGCAATGGATCGCGGAATCGTTCCAGCAAATCGGCGTGGTCACGCTCCCGTTGCTCTGCCTGGTGGTGTCCGAAATGGTGGATGCGAGCATGTTCATCGCAGCGTTTGTCGCAGGGTTGGCGGTGCAAATCGGATTCAAGGATGCCGGCAAGCACCTTGGCGAGTTCGCCGAAGATTGGGGACAGTTGCTGAACCTTGGCGTGTTCTTCCTGTTTGGCATGGCGGCGGTGCGGGATTGGCCGCAATTCGGCATGGCGTCGTGGTTCTATGCGCTTCTAAGCCTGACCCTGGTGCGGATGCTGCCGGTGGCCATTGCGCTCGTCGGGACTCACCTCAGCCCGGCAAGCGTAGTCTTCATGGGCTGGTTCGGTCCGCGCGGCTTGGCATCCATTGTTCTCGGTCTGGTCTACCTGGAGCGGGAAGTCCATCTGCCGGGCGAGTCAACCATCCGTTTTGCCGTCATGGCGACCGTGCTGCTCAGCATCTTTGCGCACGGCCTGAGCGCAATGCCGGGCATTGGCCTCTACGCGCGCAAGATCGCATCGCTCGCCGCCGCCGCGCCGGAGCACCAGGACACAAATTGACGATTTGGACCAAAAACACAAGGCATCGAGGTGACCCTTTTAAGAAATGATTTTCCGGAACTTCTGCCAGCGTCCCGTCGTACCTTCCGGTGTCAGCAAAATGCAGAACGGCGAGCGCGGCAGCGTGGCCGGAAGGAGTGGAGCGATGGACGGAAACATTGTGGGCTTTGCGGCAGTGATCATGGTCTTCGGCATACCGATGGCCGGGATGTACACCTATTTCAGGGTGCGTAGACTGCGCACCGAGGAGCGCCTGGCGGCACTGGCGCGCGGCGTGACCATTCCGATGGAGCCGGAGCTTTCGCATGCGGCGCGCTCGCGGCGAGCGGGCATTCTGTTGACCAGCGCCGCCATTGGCTACACCCTGGCGTTTGCGCTGATCGCGCGCGCCGAGCCCGATGCCTGGACGGCGGCAGCCTTTGGCGTCATACCCCTGGCGGTTGGCATCGGTTTCTTCCTGGATTCGACCTTGATCCGGCGCGATGCGCGGGCATAACAATTCCCCACTCGTTCGAAAACCCCGGGCGAGTGGGGCACCTGCAACCGTCTGCTCACCTGGAACATGCTAACTTCCATGAAACCAGCCGATCACGGCTGGCCTGCCGATTAATCATTCGCCAGAGACGCCAACTCACGGAATTTCTTCCCTTTGTATCGAGTTCGATGTAATTTAGATTTCCGGGTTGGGTGCTGAAAGGTACAGTAAGCACCCCTCGGCCCAGGTGTCCAGACCGCAGGCCGAGAGGTTTCCGTCAAACCCGCTGCCATGATGAAGGGAGAACTTAATACATGGCAACAAGAGACGTCGCCCGATTAGAGTCCCCACCTGCCGGAAGGTTACAGGCCAGGCCGGGGACTTATTTGTTTGATTCGCCAGGATGGGGTTTCGCTGGGCCCCACTCTGTCCAAAACCGCGAATGAGCGAGGTGCCCCAGCGGGGTTCGCCTATTCCTCTATGAATCCTGATTTCCAGCTGGACGAATTACCTGAGCGAATGAAACCCGAGAATGTGGCAGCATTCTTAATGCCCGGCTGAAGCGGTGCTCCACCTGCTGCACGGACTACTGTTTCGTAACGGGCGGCAATGCCGACCGCGGCGTGGCCCTCGCATCTGTGACTATTGAAAAGTTAACGGGAGAGGACCTCACCGTAATATTGTCAACATCGCGACTGTCCCAAATACCTGGGCCACAGCCGCTATTTATGGATGGACTCCAAATTGCAATCAGGGTGTAAATACCTGGGTGATCGGGTTTAAAACCCATCTGACTTAGCCTCCACTCAGCAGGAACCACCAACCCTGGATAGAAATCTGGGCTCCCGCCATGTCCAACCCACACCGCACCAGCTCCGCGGGGAACCGTTTGTCCGGAGGAATCTAGTAGCTCCACATCCACACCTGGAGGAGCACCGCGTGGATCCGCTGCACAAATCACTTGCGAAGAGCTCACGTTCTCCAAGGCGATATGCAACGGAATCTCGCTGCCCACGGTGTAAACTTCTTTATCCAACGTGAGAGAAACCGCGGCGCCATCGACGGATGGACCCCAGTTGCGTTTGACAAACCGGCCATCCACCATGCTTAAGTGAAGTTTGGCTGTGCCGCCGGCGAGGAGATAGCGACGTTTGAGTTCTGCCAGTGAGCTGACGTCGATCGTGTACTCTCCTTGGCCCTCATCGTTTTGCTTGATGGCATAACTGGCGTCAAAGTCTATGACGAAGACGGACGGCTTGCCTGAAGTATCTAAAGATCCCACCTTGCAAGTGGGTTTCTGCAGTTCGTCGATTCGCGTCAGGCGAGAAAAAATGGCGCGACTGGTCGTGGCGTCGCGAACGCGCACAAAGATGCGGGGACAGGATCGTTCGTCGAGGGACAATACGTGGCTCGGATCTTCCACCGTAACACGAAGAGGAATCTGCTCACGCGAGTAAGCAGCGACTTCGTTTGTCCATTTAATTGCGGGCACACGTGGGTTGCCGCCCAGGCTTACGATCTTATCGGGGAGAAATTGCCCACTGGCGTAATTAGTCGTCACCAGGCGAGAGCAGATGGGTTTCAGCAGCGATAGCGAGGAAAGCCGGAAAAAACTAAGGTTGTACTCGGCATATGCATCCCACCCCATTCCACTCGGGAACACACACCGCCCCACACCGTCCGCGGTTGTTGTCTTCCAGCTGCGAGTTTGATGGACGGACTCGCCGGGTGCGAGCGTAATTCGCGCTTCACTCGGCCGCTCCTGGCCTTGTTCGCAGTAGTAGCAGATTTTGATACTCCAAGCGCCATCCTGCGAATGATTTGGAGCCAGCCCGGTGCCACCCGGGTAGTTATCCAAGTAGCACGGTTCGGCAGAAATGTTACGCAGGCCTATTGCCAGAGTGTAGCCGTGATCGGGGCCATCAGAGGCTTGAAAAGTGGTTTCCAGCGCATCTGAGGGACAGGGTTGAAGTGGCAGCGATCGGGCCAACGTCCCAGACAGCACCAACAACGGGAAGATCCAGCAGTAGCGCATAGTCATCTTTCACCCGGCGGAGGTGAACAGCGTTGTTAGTCGTAATACTCCAGCCCCAGGTGCGTGATCAAGCCTTCGCCCTTCAAGTGGCGCAAGGTGTTCTTCAGCTTCATCGACTGGATAAACAGGTCGTGCTCGGGATAAAGCCCCTCGGCCGTCATCGGCGACTTGAAGTAGAAGCTCAGCCACTCCTGAATGCCGATGCCGCGCAAGGTTGACGAGCGCTTGGCCAGATCAAGGAAGAGCACCAGGTCGAGCACGATGGGCGCGGCCAGAATCGAGTCGCGGCAGAGGAAGTCGACCTTGATCTGCATGGGATAGCCGAGCCAGCCGAAGATGTCGATGTTGTCCCAGCCTTCTTTGTTGTCGCCGCGTGGCGGATAGTAGTTAATGCGGACTTTGTGGCAGATGTTGCCGTAAAGCTCGGGATAGAGCTCAGGCTGAAGAATGTGTTCCAACACCGACAGCTTTGATTCCTCCTTGGTCTTGAACGACCCGGGATCGTCGAGCACTTCGCCGTCGCGGTTGCCGAGGATGTTGGTGGAGAACCACCCGGCGAGACCGATCATGCGCGCTTTGAAGCCGGGCGCGAGGATCGTCTTGATCAGCGTTTGCCCGGTCTTGTAATCCTTGCCGCAGATGGGCGCTTCCATCTGCTTCGACAGCTCCTGCATGGCTTTAATGTCGACGGTAAGATTCGGCGCGCCATTGGCGAAGGGAACACCTTCCTTCAGGGCAGCGTAGGCGTAGATCATCGAGGGCGCAATGTTCTCGTCGTTGGCGTGCATCGCCTTTTCGAGGGCCGCGACCGACTGGTGTGCCGGGCCGGCCTCAATGAATGTCTCGGTCGAGCCGCACCAGATCATGACCAGGCGATCGGCGCCGCTGGACTTCTTGAAGTCGCGGATGTCGTCGCGCAGCTGCTCGGCCAGCTCCATCTTGTTCTTGCCCTTCTTGACGTTGGGGCCGGTGAGGTTCTTGACGTAGTTGTGATCGAAGACGGCCTTGCGCGGCTTGATTGACGAGAGGAACGGCTTTACCTGCTCCAGCAGCGAGCGGTCGAGCACGCCCGCCTTGCCGGCTGCGGCGTACATGTCGTCTTCGAAGATGTCCCAGCCGGTGAAGACCAGATCGTCGAGGCCGGCGAGAGGAACGAAGTCTTTTATCTTGGGCGAGCGGCCATCGGTGCGTTTGCCGAGGCGGATGGTGCCCATCTGGGTCAGCGAACCGATGGGGTGGGAGATGCCTTTGCGTACAGCTTCGACGCCAGCGACAAACGTGGTCGCGACTGCGCCCATGCCGGGAATCATGATTCCCAGCTTGCCTTTTACCGGAGCGATTTCGTCTGCTGCGGGGTTGCTCTTATCGATTGCCATGTCTATCAGTCCGTTTCATGAAGGATTTATAAATCTGCTGAATTCGTCTTACGGGATTTGAGCTTTGAGTCAGGGCATGACTTTAGTCGTGCCGGGGAGTATGTGTAGAGGGCAGGGCTTCAGCCCCTGCAAGATGGACGGCAGCGGCTAAAGGCCGCACCCACGTTGCAGTGTTTTGCGGCACGACTAAAGCTGTGGCCTGACACAAAACGACTCATGAGACAACCTCGTATGTTCTCGTATTGACGGCAGGGGGCGCAATTGCCGCACCTTGAACGGTGCGCTTTGCACGCTGTGCGGCGATTTGCGGGATTTGGCGGAGACTTGTAGCGCGGAGAAAAATCGGGTTTGTAAGAGCTCACCGGTATTTCGTCAGACAAAAGTCGGGCGCGGAAGCGGCCAGTCCCCAACATCCTTTCTGCGTGGTCGAGCGTATCTCGTCGCAGGTGTTTTCCTGGATGTTGCATCCCTTGTGCGGAGATGAGGTGACCCGGTTGCAGTCGTCCGCAAGCGCATTCGCATCGTCGGCGCCGGCGGTCGTCATGCAGGAGTGGCTCTCAATATACTTGGCACGATCTTCCTGCTACGACGAAGAAGCAGTTGTCGAAGTGTCGGAGGCAGCGGCCTTGTTCTGCTGCTGTTGCTGATACTCGGCATTTTCCTTCAGCTTCTGCAACAGGCTTTTCTTCTGCTTCTGGTCGGCATCGCCAGTCGAGGCTTGCGGGCCGGTGCCGGGGGCTGGATTGGTCGCATCGGGCGCGGTAAGTGGCGCCGGTCCGCTGCCCGCTCCATGAACCGATGCGGTGATCCTGACGCCCACACTTACGCGCGCGCCGTGCTTGAAGGAATCGCAGGAACCTTGACTGGCGTACCCAAAGGACACGGCCGCGTTGCCGCCGTTGATATTCGCCTGATAGGCGCCCGGAGGCACGCTCTGCTGGTTGGCAGTAATCCGCCCATACACAGGCACGCTGCCCGTGATCCGTTGCGAGCGGCCCAGCGGTACATCGATGCTCGCGCCCTTTATATCTTTGCTGTACCACGTGCCCCAGATCGTATTGCGGTCGGCGTCGGTGTACAGGTTGTAAAACAATTTGTCGTTAGCGGCATCCGTCATCCAGCGAGTGCCGCCGTTTCCAATGCCCCAGCTCGGGCAGATGCGAATGATCTCCCGCGCATTGCCGGTACAGGCGTAGGTAAATGTGCCTGCGGCATCGTAGGGATTTCCCTTCTGAAGGTCGACCGTACCGAAGGAAATATTGCTGGCAGAAAAAGTACACTGCGGGCCCTGTGCGACGAGATTCGAGCCGCCAAACAACAGAAATAGAAAACAGAGAGTCGCCCCTAAGGTCCGCAAGAAGAATTCTCCTGAGACCGGCCGTGTGAGACCGGTAGATGGATGCTCGCAGAAAGCGAGTGATTGCCCGGAAGTTTAATTCACACCCAATACGCTGTCGAGCAGAAAAGCTGCACCGCCGACGCCGGCGCATAGGAGTTGAAGGGTTGTCAGCTAAACTCTGTTAGACCTCATGCAGGGCGCTGCGACAACATCGCCACCCACCCTTTCACGCGAGCTCGGCGTCAGCCACGCCAGCGCGATTGTCGTCGGCACCATTATCGGCAGCGGAATTTTTCTTGTTCCGGCGGAAATGATGCAGGCGGTGGGCTCGGCGCGGCTGGTGTACTTGGCCTGGATTGTGGGCGGCGCGCTCTCGCTGGCAGGCGCAATCACCTATGCCGAGTTGGGCGCGATGAAGCCGCAGGCGGGTGGCGAGTACGTATACATTCGCGACGCCTATGGTCCGCTGCCCGGATTTCTGTACGCCTGGACGTGGTTTGCCCTGGCCAAACCTGCGTCGATTGCGACCCTGACTGTGGGCTTGGTTCGTATTCTCGGAACATTTCCGACACTCTCATTCTTCAGTCGAAATGCTGTTAGCCAGCCCTTCGCGATCACCTATGGACAACTGGTAGCGATTGCCGCAGCGGCGCTCATGACCGGGCTGAACTATATCGGCATCAAGCGGGCCGGCGATTTTCAGGTGGTATTTACGCTGCTGAAGATTGTCATCATCGTCGTTGTCGCGGTGCTGGCGTTCACCGCTTCCAGCGGGACGTGGCGAAACTTCGCGACCACATTTAGCGGCGCAACCGGCGGCTTTGCAGGATTTATGGCCGCACTGATTGCAGCGCTGTGGGCCTACGACGGGTGGAACGACCTGAACATGGTGAGCGGCGAGATCCGCAATCCCGGCCGCGCGATTCCCATTGCGTTAATCGTCGGCGTAGCTGTGGTTGCCGCACTTTACATGCTGACTAATGCCGCGGTGCAGTATGTGCTTCCCGCAGCCAGCATTGCAGCATCCGAGCGGCCCGCGTCGGACGCAACAGCCATGGCCGTAGGCGCATGGGGAGCGGCCATTGTTTCGGCCGGGATGGCGGTGTCGATCCTGGTGTCGCTGAATGGCACCATTATGAGCGGCGCGCGTGTGCCCTTCGCCATGGCACGCGACGGCTACTTCTTTAAGGCGATGGCCGATGTGCATCCGCGGTTTCACACTCCGTCGGTGGCGCTGATTGTGCAACTTGGTCTGTCGGTCGTGCTGCTGCTGTTTGCGGGAAGCTTCCGGCAGCTGTTCTCGCTCGCAATCTTTGCGGAGTGGCTGTTCTACATGGTGTCGGCGAGTACGGTGTTCGTTCTGCGCCGGAAAGAGCCCGACGCGCCGCGGCCTTGTCGCACGTGGGGATATCCGGTGGTGCCGGCGATGTTCATCGCGGCTGCGGCCGTGTTGCTGTACTACACGTTCACGGAGAACATTCGGAATTCGGCGTGGGGCGTGGTGGTGATTTTGGCAGGAGCTCCGGTGTATGGGTATTTTGCGAGAAGAAAGCAACTAGCAACTAGCAACTAGCAATCAGCAACGGCGCACCGTACGAGGAGAGCAACTGATAACTAGTTACTAATTACTAGCTACTGCCGCTCTTCCAACCACGCATCGATCCGCGGCAGCACCGCGCGCAACAGCGCGAGAAATTTTCCGCGGACGCGGTCGCCGGTCTCTATAACCTCTTCATGCGTGATTTTCTCGCCGGTGATGCCGGCGGACATGTTGGTCACGCAGGAGATGGCAAGTACGTCGAGTCCCATGTGCCGTGCGGCGATCACCTCCGGCACGGTAGACATGCCGACCAGGTCAGCGCCAATCGTTCGCAGGTAGCGGATCTCGGCCGGCGTCTCAAAGCTGGGGCCGGTGACTGCGGCGTAGACGCCTTCGAAGATCTCCTCGCCGAGCCGCTCCGATTCCTGCAATGCGAATTGACGGAGCAGCGCGCTGTAGGCGTCGGTCATGTCAGGATGGCGCAGCCCGAGACGATCGTCGTTCAGGCCGATGAGCGGGTTCTGCCCCTGGAGGTTGATGTGATCGCGCACCACCACCAGCGCACCCTTGCCATATTCGGGGTTTATGCCGCCGGCGGCGTTGGTCAGCACGACGGCGCGCGCGCCCATGCGTGCCAGCAAGCGCATCGGGAACGCAACCTCATTCGCCGAATAGCCTTCGTACAGATGCACGCGGCCCTGCATCACGGCCAGGGGAAGATCGTCGAGGCTGCCGATAACGAGCCGGCCCGCGTGTCCGGGGGCGGTGCTCTTGGGAAAGTGGGGGATTTCTTCGAAGGGGATGGCTTCGGCGCCGCGGAGTTCACCAGCGAAGGCGCCCAGACCGGAGCCCAGGACCACGCCGATGCGCGACCGCAGTGCAGTGCGCGCGAAGACAAACTGCGCGGCTTCGTCGGCGCGAGCGAAGTCGGGATTAGTCACTTGACGCAACAATTGAATCGAGCAGCGACGGCGCGACGCTCATTCGAAGGCGACTTCCACGTCGGTGTCGCAAGCCCAGACCAGGGCGATGAGCCAGCCAAGCAGGGTCCAGCCCAGCCAAAGGTTTAACACCATGATGTCCAGCAAGGCATTGTGCTTGCGCAGTGCCGCCACGCCGATGGGCAGCAGGTAGAGCAGGAGGATAAACAGCGGCCCGATGTCGAACGAGTGCTTCTCGACGAGGTAGCCGGCAAGGTAGAAACAGCTCCACGCGCAGAGCAAGATAGCAACGGACTGAGCGACAGACGAGGCGGCGGTTCGAAGCATGGCGGCGTTGTGCGAATAATATCAGCTTCTTTGCAAATTCGGGAGACCTGATTTGCGACACACCCAAAGATCTTGAACTGGGTTACCTTTGGCCCCTTCGGGCACAAAGTCCAGGACCTCAAACACGCCTGCCACCAGTGATCGGAAGGCTTTTGGGGGATGGAACGCTGCACATTCATTTTGCCCCTGTTTCTTGGGCAGAATGACCACGATCTCGCCTGCCAAATATCTCTCGCGTTGCTCCGCCTTCAATTTTGGGAGATAGGCGTCGCCACTAAGGCTCATGATCAGCAGGCCGCACGGACGAAGGATGCGTCCGAATTCAACCAGCCAACTGCGCTGGCGGTCGACGGTCAAGTGAGTGAAAACGGAGAACGCATAGACCAGCCGTAGTCAGTAGTCAAGACCCAGCATCCCGTTGCCAGGCATTGCTTATTTGCCGATCTCCTCCAGATACTTTTCTGCTTCGAGGGCGGCCATGCAGCCAGTGCCGGCAGCGGTCACGGCCTGGCGATAATGCCGGTCGGCGACGTCGCCGCTGATGAATACTCCGGGCGCGTGTGAGCCCACGTAGCCGTCGGGAATCAGATAGCCATCGCCGTCGCGGGCAAGTTGCTCGCCGACGAACTGCGCGTTGGGGGTGTGTCCAATGCCGAGAAACATGGCGCTGGCCGGCAAGTCCCACTGCTCCCCCGTTTTCAGGTTGCGCAGGCGCAGCCCGGTCACTTCTTTCTTGTTGGCGTCCATCACGTCGTCGACCACGGTATCGGTAAGGAACTCGATTTTGTCGTTCTTGCGGGCGCGGTCGAGCATGATCTTAGAGGCGCGAAATTCGTTGCGCCGGTGAATCAGCGTGACCTTGGTGGCGAAGCGTGTCAGGAACAGCGCCTCTTCCATCGCAGAATCGCCGCCGCCAATGACGGCGATCTCTTTGCCGGAAAAGAAAAAGCCGTCGCAAGTGGCGCATGAGGAGACGCCATGACCGATGAGCGCCTGCTCGTTGGGTAGGCCGAGCCAGCGCGCCGACGCGCCACTGGCGATGATGAGAGTGCGGGTCAGCAGGGTTTCGCGGCCCAGGTTGACTTCGAGAGGCTTCTTGCTGCCGTCGGCGGCTTTGCGGCTGAGATCGACGCTGACCACGTGGCTGGGCAGGAACTCTGCGCCGAAGCGGGAAGCCTGCATCCGCATGTTGTCGACAAGCTCGGGCCCCTGGATGCCGTCGGGAAAGCCGGGAAAATTTTCCACCAGTGTGGTCATGGCGAGCTGGCCGCCGGGCTCGTGGCCGTCGATGACCAGCGGCGAGAGGTTGGCGCGAGCGGCATAGATGGCCGCAGTCAGGCCGGAGCAACCGGAGCCAATGATGATGACGTTGCGAATGTTGTCTGCCATAGGGACTCGTTTGATTCTGCGGCGCGATGAAAGATGCAGGGAGCAGCGCCCAGTGGGATTCTAGCAAAGAGCTGTCAGCTGTCAGTTGTCAGCCATCAGCAACTGCACCGGCCCCGGGGCCAGGGCGCAGTTGGAAAAGGTATTATGTCCATGAAGCACCGGAGCAGAACAGGGCATCCGATCAGCTCCTGGGAGCGCCGGATGCCAGCCGTGAGCGAGAAATGCCCCGGCCTAGCAAACAGAAGGCTAGAACGGGTACCTAGCGTCGGATGTAAGTGACAGAATCGGGCATCCATTGTGATCTGACGGCTGATAGCTGACGGCTGATAGCTTTTTTATGGCAATGCAACTTCCCACGTCCGTCGACATGCGCGCCCTTCTGCGGCGCGTGTTGCGTCCCAGGTCGAAGCTGGGGAAGACCACGCTCTGGTTCGGCTATCTGGCAATTGTGCTGGAGATACTGGAGGCGATCATTCGCCCTGGTCCGGGGAGCATTCTGAGCGGCTGGGCCAGCTTCGTCAGCTTCCTGTTTGTGGGGTTTGCGGTGCTGCTGGGCTTGCGCTGGGTGCGCCAAAAGCTGATGTGGCGGCTGCGCAACCGGTTGATCGTCACCTACGTCTTCATCGGCGTGATCCCGCTGGTTCTGCTGGTGGCCGGGGCGTTGCTGGCTGCCTATCTTTTTGCTGGACAGTTCGCTACCTACGCGGCCATGTCCGACCTGCAATCGGAGCTGGAGCACCTGGATGCCACCAATCGTTCGCTGGCGACGCAGTTTCGCAGTCTGGCCCGCGACGGCAAGTTGAATCAGCAACTGGCCGCTGAGATTGCCAGCGCATCCGACGAGAATTTTCGGCACCGCTCCGTGAGCATCTGGGAGAGCGAGAAAGGCTTCGTGCTGGCCGAGCCGGCGCATGCCACGATGGCTCCGATCAAGGCTTCGCCTTTGTTGCCGGGGGATTTTGCCGGCTTCGTTCTGGAGAACAACCGGCTGCATCTGCGCACGGTCAGGCGCGTGGACGATGGCCAGCATCATCTAACGGTGATCTCCAATCTCCCCGTCACGGCCGAGTTGCTGCGGCATGCAACCTCGGAGCTGGGAGAGATAACCCTGTTTCCGCCGGACAAAGATCACACGACGATGACCACCAAGGCCGGCGGCCCGAGCCCGTTGACCATCACCATTTCAGACAACGCCATCAGCGGAGCAAAGCGGGTGCAAGCCGGAAGCGTTCCTCCGCCCAGTAACGCCTTGGACGTGGAGTTTCCCTTTGCCACACGCCTTGACGTTACCGATTGGGAGAGCGGCAAGGCGTTCAACGGTCTGCTGGTAGTCGATACGCGGCCGTCGAGGATCTATGCCACGCTGTTCAGCACGCTGGGACAGAACGCGGGTATCTTTCGGGACCTGCTGATCGTGATCGCGATTGTCTTCGGCATCATCGAGCTGATTGCGTTGTTCATCGGCGTGCGCCTGACGCGCAGCATGACGCAGTCGGTGGCCGAGCTCTACACCGCGACCCAGCACATCAATCGCGGCGAACTTACGCATCGGATTAAGCTGCGCACCAGCGATCAGATGGCGGCGCTGGAGCAATCGTTCAACTCCATGACACAATCGCTGGCCAACCTGATTACCGAGCAGAAGGAAAAGCAGCGGATGGAGGGCGAGCTGGCCATCGCCTACGAAGTGCAGGACCTGCTGTACCCGGACGACCTGAGCGGTCTGCTGGGGCTGGAGGTGCATGGCGTCTGCCGCCCGGCGCGTACGGTGAGCGGCGACTATTACGATTTCATTCCGCTGAGCGAAGACCGGCTGGTGCTGGCCGTGGGTGATATCAGCGGCAAAGGTATCTCGGCGGCGCTGTTGATGGCCACGGTGCACGCCTTCGTGCGCGCGTATTCGCTGGAGCCGGAGCGCACGCTGGCCTCGGTGGCGCCGGTCGCCGGAGTGTCCGAGGGCATGGTCCTGACCGCGGCCGGCAACGGAAATTCCCACACGGAGCTTTCCCCGGCGTTGCTGATGTCCACCTTAAACTATCAGCTGTTTCGCAGCACCCCTGCGGCAAAATACGCGACCATGTTCCTGGGTTGCTACGATGCCGGACCGCGCTTGCTGACCTACTCCAACGCCGGACACCTGCCGCCGCTGGTGCTGAGCGGCGATGGCAATGTGCGGCGACTGGAAACGTCGGGCACCGTCGTTGGCCTGTTCGACGGGGTGACTTACGACGAAAGCACCGTAGCCATGCGGCCGGGGGACATCTTCGTGGCCTACAGCGACGGCATAACCGAGCCGGAAAATGAATTTGGCGAGTTTGGCGAGGAGCGGCTCATCGAGCTGATCTTGCAGCATCGCGACCAACCGCTGGCGCGCATCAGCGACATTGTGACTACGGCCGTTGCCGATTGGATTGCTGGCAGCGAGCAGCCCGACGATGTGACTCTGGTGCTGGCGCGGGCGCGGTAAGGAACAAGATTTTCCACGGCGAAGCGCGCGGGCAATCGTGATACGCTGTGGGCGCGCTCACCTGACAAAGGACACCGAACTTCCAAAATGGCAGACACCGCACAGATGCGTTCTCCCAACATTGCCTTATCCAGCCGGCAAATCCAGGAAAGCTACGATGCCTTCAAAGCCAAGGGCTTGCGGCTGAACCTGACGCGCGGCAAGCCCGCGCCGGAGCAATTGGATTTGAGTTCGGCGCTGCTGTCCCTTCCCGGGGCGACCGACTATGTTGCCGCGGACGGAACCGATTGCCGCAACTACATGGGGTTGCAGGGAATCCCGGAAGTGCGCAGCCTGTTTTCCGGAATCATGGGAGCTCCGCCGGCGCAAGTGATTGTGGCCAACAATTCCAGTCTCGCGCTGATGCATGACGCCGTCGTCTACTCGCTGCTGAAGGGGCCCTGCGATAGTTCCGCGCCCTGGTCGCAGCAGGGCGAGATTGCGTTTCTGTGTCCCGTACCCGGCTATGACCGGCACTTCAGGATCTGCGAAGACTACGGCATCCGCATGATCAGCGTACCGCTGAACGACGATGGACCGGACATGGACGAGGTCGAGCGGCTGGTCGCGCAGGACCCGTCCATCAAGGGCATGTGGTGCGTTCCCAAGTACAGCAATCCAACCGGAGCAGTTTATTCGGATTCTATTGTCGAGCGCCTGGCGGCGATGCCGTCCGCGGCCCCGGATTTTCGGATCTTCTGGGACAACGCCTACTCGGTACATCACCTGACCAGCGAACGTATTGAGATTGCCAACATCCTCGAACTGAGCGCGCGCCACGGACATCCCAACCGAGCGTTCGTTTTTGCCTCGACATCGAAGATCACGCTAGCGGGCGCCGGACTGGCTCTGTTCGCTTCTTCAGCGGAGAACGTGAAGTGGCTGCTGGCGCGATTCGTCCCGCGGACGATTGGCCCGGACAAGGTCAACCAGCTGCGTCATGCGCGTTTTCTGAAGAATGAAGCGGGAATTCACGAACTGATGGACAAGCATCGCGCGCTGCTGGCGCCTAAGTTCCAAAAGGTGCTGGACATCTTTGACGAGAAGTTGGGCGGCGTTCCCGATGTAACCTGGAATCGGCCGAAAGGCGGTTACTTTATCGCGCTCGAGGTTCCCCAGGGCTGTGGCCGGCGGGTAGTCGCTCTGGCCAAAGACGCCGGCGTCGAGCTTACGCCCGCGGGTGCGCCGTATCCTTACGGAAAAGATCCCAACGATCGCACCCTCCGCATTGCTCCCACATTTCCGGCATTGTCTGAGGTGGCGCTGGCCGCCGAAGGCGTGGCGTCGTGCGTTCTACTGGCCGCGGCGGAGAAGTCGCGCGCCTAGTTGCCGGATGGTGGCGTGGGGCAGGGAAGTCTTTGCAGTCTGAGTCGCGGTATTGCTGCTACATTTACTGCTATGCCCGCAGCTCGCGAGCCTGCCCTCGCCGACCCGCCGATAATTCCTGCCGGAATCTCGCGTGAGCAGGCTGGCATTCTTCTCGCACTACTTACCATTGCAGCAGCATGGCTGCGGCTGTCTCACCTCGGCAGCAAGAGCCTGTGGCTGGATGAAGGCGCAACCGTCGCGCTGGCCCGCGCGTCGTGGCAACACTTCGCGTGGGTATGGTGGCACGCCGAGGCCAGCCTCCAGACAATTTATTTTCTGCTGATGCGCGCCTGGATTCACCTGGGCGATAGCGAAGCGTGGCTGCGTTTGCCGTCGGCGGTGTTTGGGATCGCGTCGATCCCCGTACTGTACCTTCTGGCGAGGAAGTTCATGGGAGCGGCGCCGGCGTTGGCCGCCGCGGCACTGCTGGCTTTTAATCCCAGCGATGTGTACTACTCCCAGGAAGCCCGCAGCTATACGCTGGCGATTCTGCTGGTGCTGCTATCGACGTATTACTTCGTGCGTGCGGTGGAACAGAATCAGCCGCGGGATTGGCTGCTATGGACGCTGTTTGGGACCCTTTCGTTCTACAGTCACGATTTCGCCGCCTTGGTGCTGGTTGCGCAAGCGGCTTCAGTGGTATTCAAAGCGCCACCCGTTCCGTGGCGTCGATTGATCGCGTGCAGCGCGGTGATCTTTCTGTTCGCGATTCCCGGCCTGACGTATGTCTTCCGCGCCTCGCCGGAGAACCTGCATTTTCTGTGGATGCCGCGAGCGAGTGCGAAGGAGTTCTGGCATCTGGCAATGTTCTTTGGCGGCGCCGGCGTGAAGGTTGCGGTAGCGAGCGTGCTGTGGATTGCGGGTGCGGTTGCGGTGTGGCAAAGCCGACGTGCCGAGGGCGACGCCTTCTGGCGGGGAATGCTGATCGTGGTGTGGGCGCTGCTGCCGGCGGTGATTCTCGCTTTGATTTCGCTGCGCCAGCCGATGTTCCTACAGCGCTACCTGATCTTCTCGCTGCCGGCGACGATCCTGCTGGCGGCGTTGGGCGTAGATACCTTGCGGAAGTGGGGGATCGGACTGGTGTTAGTAGCCCTACTCTGTGGGATGTCGCAGACGGCCATCACCAAGGAATATGAGAAGCCGCGCGAGAACTGGCGCGGAGCTAGCAATGCGGTGCTCGCGTCGGCTGCGCCCGGCGATGCGGTCGCGTTTTTCCCCTTCTACAGCCGGGTAATGCTGGATTATTACCGCGATCGTTATGGCGCGGGTGCGCCGGCGCTGCATGTTTTTGCGCCGGGATATTACGACGGCGGCGAGGATGTGCGTGACCTGTTAAAGGCGCTGGAGCGCGATCCGCATGGTTTCCGTCATGTGTGGGTGTTGATCGCCGATGACGGCGCGAACTTTTATGGAAGCCCGCTTGAAGAAAAGTTGAAGTCGATTTATGGCGCGCCGGCGATGCAGAAGTTTGCGAGCGTCGAGGTGCTGGAGTATGGACAGTGAATCGCCTGGTCGCCGGTGCTTCACCCGTGAATGCTCTGTCGTTCAGAGGCTGCTGGAACAACCCGGGAAAGCAGATCCCTCGTCGGGCTGAAGCCCTCCTCGTGATGACAAGGCAAATGAGCGACTCCGTCGAAAAGCGAAAAGCGAAAAGCGAAAAGCGGACAAGCTACGCCAGGACATCGCGACGCGCTTTTAATGCGGCAGTTGCCGCGGGCCGATATCTTCACCCACTGACTTGTCCCCAGAGTCTCTTTCGAATTTCAGGAAGGCGTTTACCGCGTCATGCAAATGCAGGAAGATCATCTCCGCACCAATAATCTCGGTGATGTGGTGGCGGTCGAAGTCGGCTTGCAGATAGGCTGAAACCCGCGCGAAGGCCAGCATCACATCCGCCTGTGATAGTCCTTGGTGAAGCTCGCTCAGCATTCGCGCCGCGGTGTAGTCAACATTGGTGATGGCCTCGGCATCTACCACCAGCCAGCGCACCGGCGAAGGCGCGGCGCCCACAATGGCTCGAATCTCCTCCACAAAGCGGCCGGCGTTGGCGTAGAACAGCGGCGCGCCGAAGCGGTAAATTGCCAAGCCGGGCAAAGTCATCGTGCCAAAAACGGGAGGGCTCATGCGCCAGGTCGTATCGGCATCGGCCACCAACACTCCCGTGTGCGGGTGATAGCTGTGGCGGACAATGCGCAGCAATGACAGCACCATCGCCAGAATGATGCCCTGCTCGACACCCACGCCCACGACCACGACCGCCGTGGTTACTGCCAGCCAGAATTCCCCGGGACTTTCGCGGCGAATGCTGGCCAGCGTCCGCAAATCGATGAGCTTGATGGCGATGATGAAGACGATGGCGCCCAACACGCAGCGCGGCAAATACTGCAACGGCTTGGTCAGAAGGAGCAGTACCAGCGCAACCACGACGGAAGTGGAGATTTGCGCCAGTTGGCTGCGTCCGCCGGAGCGTTCCACCATCGCGGTTTGCGTAGGACTGCCGTTGACGACGAAGGTCCCGCTGAGGGCGGCGGCGGCATTTGCTGCGGACAGTCCTACCAAGTCCGAGTTCTCGTCCAGCGATTGGTGGTGGCGCTCGGCGTAGAAGCGGGCGGTGGCCGCGCTCTGCGCGACGATCATGACGAAACATGACGCCGCGATGCCGATCAGCAACTGGAGTTCTTTGCCGCTGGCGTGTGGCACTCCCAGATGCGGCAGGCCGCCGGCGACATGTCCGATGATGGTGATACCGTGACCGGCAAAGTTCCAGCCCCAACTGGCTATTTCGGCTGCCACCACCGCCAGCAGCGGACCGGGAAACTTGGGAAACAACCGTATTAGCGACAAGACCCCGACTACCACCACCGTCGATACAGCGACTGTGGGCAGATGCGCGTGCGGCAAATTGTGCAGCACGTCTCCCAGTTGCAAGATGGTCCGGTGCGAGCTGATTTCCAGGCCGAGCATTTCGCCCAGTACGGCAATGCCGACCTGAAACCCGACTCCGGTAAGGAAGCCGATCAGGACGGTTTGCGAGAGGAAGTCAGCCAGAAAGCCCAGCTTGAGCAGCCGCGCGGCCAGCAGCAGTACGGCCGTCAACAACGCGACCAGGCTGGCCAGCTCCACGTACCGAGCGCTGCCCAGCGGCGCCATGCCGACGAGTCCGCCGGAGAGAATTGCCGCAGTGGCGGAGTCGGCGGCGACTACCAGGTAACGCGACGAGCCAAACGCGGCGAAGGCCAGCGGCGGCAGCAGCAGGGTATAGAACCCCGTGACGACCGGCGTGCCGGCGATCTTGGTGTAGCCCAGCGCTTGCGGGATGTTCATCGCCGCAAGTTGAAAGCCGGCCAGGGCATCGCGAAGAGCCCGCGATCCGCTCAGCGGACGCAGGCTCTGAAACAGATCCCACGGGCGCCGGACCGGCGCGTCGTCGCTCACTTCTTCGCTCCGGAGTTGTCGGGCGTGTCGGTGTGTCCCAACCCGTCCTCGTCCCTGCGTTCTTTGTCAAGAATGCTCTTCATCTCCGCGACGGCCGCGTCCCGCAGATCTTTTTCGTGATGCTTCTCGTCTCTGCGAATTCGCCATCGCTGGAAAAACGAGGCGCCGGCTGCGCGTTTGCGGGCGTCCAGCCTGGCAGTACGTTCCACTTCTTTTTCGCGATGGAGGACATCCCACGCGGCTTTTCGCGCGACCGCGCGCATGTTCAACTCTTGCAGCCGCTCCAACTCCAGCTGCTCCACCAGTTTGAGGTAGCCGCTCAAAATGCTGACCAGCGAGCTGGTGGTCCAGGCGAAGCTGAACAATCCGGAAATGGCGATGATGGGGGTGATGTTCCGCCAGTGCTGTTCCAGGTCCACCGTGCCATAGCCGACCGTGGTGTAGGCATTGGCGCAGAAGTAAATGGCGTCACTGGGACGCACGATGAGGCCAAGCCACATGAGCCCAAAGGCCCATGCCGTAATCTGCACGATGTGCATGGAAAGCATGAGGAAAACGGACCAGCCGAACAGAAACCCGGCTCTTCCCAGATGAGGGCGGCCCATTTGCAAACGCACTTGGGACCGTTTGAATCGCACCACGATGCCATGCAGGCCGACGCCGTGAACGAGCACCAGTATCACCAGCAGCACGGACCCGATGCCGATCGCGGCCCCGGGCTTGAATTCGTCGGGAATTTTGAGCAACAACGACGAAAGGTTGGGCAAGGCCATATCCCCTCTTGCTATTGCGCCAAGCTGAGAATGTAACACTTCAGGTCAAGCGTGGGGACGAGATAACAGGCCCGTGGCTGCTCAACTACTGCTGACCATCGGCGACGCCTTGGCGTTCATGGAGGGATCCAGTTCCAGCTTTCGTCCGTCCGGGCTGAAGCGGGGCAGACGCGTCACTCCCCAGTTGTGCAGTTTGAACTGGACCGAGGTCCCCAGCACGCCGAGGCCGTACTTCACGCTGCGTCGGAAGTTAATGGACGAAGCCTCGGCAAAGTATTTGGTGGGACACGATACCTCGCCGATGCGGAAGCCGAACTGCACGCATTGCGCCAGCATCTGATTGTCGAAGACGAAGTCAGGGGAATTCTCCATCAGCGGCAGCTTGGTCAGCACCTGGCTGCTGAAGGCGCGATAGCCGGTGTGATACTCGGAGAGCTTGACGCCGAGAAACATGTTTTCGAACGCGGTGAGAAAGCGGTTGGATATGTACTTGTACAACGGCATGCCGCCGCGCAGGGCCTGGCCGCCGATGATGCGCGAACCCAGCACTACGTCGTAAACGTCATAGGCAACCATGCTGGCCATCGCCGTAATCAGCAGCGGCGTGTACTGATAATCAGGATGGACCATGATGACCACGTCGGCTCCGGCGGCCAGCGCCTCGCGATAGCAGGTCTGCTGGTTGCGGCCATAGCCGTAGTTCTTGTCGTGGACGAACACCAGCAACCCCAGCTTGCGGGCCACCTCCACGGTTTTGTCTTTGCTGTAGTCGTCTACCAGGATGCGGATGTCGACGAGGTCGGGGATCTCCCGCACCGTCTTCTCCAGCGTGAGCTCCGCATTGTAGGCCGGCATGACGACCGCGACCCGTTTGCCGTTGATCATGACGTGGTCCCTGAAACTGCCTTTACATGATAGCGCGCAGGAGGCGATGACAGCATCTCGCGTAGGTATTTTGAGGGAGCCAAGTCCGCAGTTGGTCGTTATACCGTCACGAACCGCGCGCAGGTGAACGGCTGGTCGTCTTTCTACTTTCTGCGACAGTTTTGGGGCGTGGCGGCGCCGTGACATTCGGTCTCAGTTCGGGAAACGGCGACAATAATAGGGAAAAAGCTATTTTTTTTCTTGACCTGCGATAGTTTCGTCCTACAGTAAGTAGCAGGGAATTGCGCGCTTCGATAGTGTTTTATCAGATAATTACTTGCGGCTTGTAAGTGGGCAAATCTGCGACAGGAAAGGCCGACCTGTCGCCAACTCGCCGTCCCCGGTCGTGAGCTCCGCACGACTTCAACTTTCCGCTCATGTCGACCGTCCCCCACGGAGGTCGCACAACGAGGGTTTCCATGACCAAACAGCCAAGGATCCTTGAAAAATCCGGGACTAAGGACAAACTCACAGGAAATTGGGAACTCCCTGCGTGCATGAGGGGGCATGAGTCCGCCAACATCGACGATACGTCTCCGAGTCCTCTCAAGCTGTTCCCCGGTGCTCGCTTTTCCATGATGTTTCGGTTTCTTCTGGCATCAAGGATTTGTCGCAGCCGGATGGCGCTGTTTTGCCGAAAGAACTATGGCTTTGAGCCAAACCTGCTTCTCATCTTAATAGCTGCCAGCGAAGGACACTTGCAGCAGGGCGTGCTAGCCGGTAGCCTCGGCATCCATAAGAATGCGATGGTTTCCTTGATCGACAAGCTTGAGCTGAGACGGCTTCTCAGGCGCGTCCCGAACCCCGACAATCGCCGCGAGAGGTTTGTGGAATGCACACAAAAGGGCGCGCAGATCGTTACGGAGATAAAGGCGAACTATCCAGCGATCGTCCGCTGGGGATTTTACCCCCTGACTGAACTTCAGATAGAACAATTAGGGACAGCGCTGACGCAGATCATCGAAGGTAAGCAAGAATCTCCCTGCCCTCTGGTTCATTCCAAGAAAAGGAAGGTCGTGACCACGCCTCACGCCCTGCATCGCTTGTCGCCCAATGGCGCAGATAGCGAGGCTACTCTGAGGTCTCCGGCACCGTCCGCCTGCTAAGAAATGCCTAGTCCAGGCACGCAAGAGCTAATTCACGTAGTTTCATTGTTGCCACAATAGTATTAATTGCATGATAGTCATTGTCACTAATAGGTGATGATGGGCGGCATTTTCGGGGCGGCGATGCTATGCTCCTTCGCAATGTGGGGTCGAGGCCGCAAAATCACGTGGCAAGACCAGTCCACTTCGAAAAGGAGAAGCCTGTGAAACTGCTACGCGTTTTGTGCTTGGTTGTCCCACTATTCTTAGCCCTCACCGCCCAGGCTCAGCTTGGATCCGCCGGTATGTTCGGGGTCCTTGGCGCCTCTGCGGTCACCAACACCGGGAATACCGTCATCGATGGAGACTTGGGCGTTTGGCCAGGTACATCGATCACGGGCTTTCCACCAGGCATCGTGAACGGAACCATCTATGACGGCAATGCAGTGGCGATGCAAGCTCAAGCTGATGCCCTCGCCGCCTATAACTTTTTCGCGGGTCTGTCCTCCAATGAGAACTTGACCGGACAAAACCTCGGTGGCTTAACGCTTACGCCGGGAGTTTACAACTTCGACTCGTCAGCCCAGTTGACGGGGGAGCTCATGATCAATTGGGAGGGCCTGAGTAATCAGAATGTAGTCTTCCAGATTGGCAGCACACTCACCACGGCAAGCGCCTCCATGGTGGTGGGAATCAACATGGGGCAAAACGACAATATTTATTGGAACGTGGGGAGCTCCGCAACTCTGGGTACCACTACTCAGTTTGAGGGAACCATCATCGCGGTAGCGAGCGACACACTGAACACAGGCGCTTCCGATAATTGCGGCAGGATTATAGCGCTTAATGGCGCGGTAACCTTGGATGACAACTTTATCGACAATTGTTCCACCATGACCTCCACGACGGGCTCGACTGGGTCTAGTAGCACCGGAACCGGCACCGTTCCTGAGCCCAGCAGTATCTTTCTGCTCGGCTCTGGCATCCTTGGCTTGGGGAGCTTCGTGCGCCGCAAGCTGTTCTAATTCACCCGACCCGCCCGAACGCTATCGCATTGTCGGCCATGGGCGATGCGATAGCTGTTGGGACCATCTCTCCGGCATCCCTCGCCGGGGGACTTGCGGCCCGTGCAAAGGGATAGGGCAGTTTCGGGTGAGCCCATAAATCGCAGAAGGTCTAACCTCCCTCCTCGGCCGGGAAGCCTGGCTCGTCACGTCGCTATGCGCCGGACATCACTGACAAACCATTTGCGGTGAGCGTGCAATTGTGGGGTGCAGGCAGTCCGATCGGCACTGCCGGGAATACCGACGCCAGATCTATCCAGGAGATCGCGGCCATGGCGGAGTGAGGCTTCGTCTGTCCCGGCTTCGCCGGTTGGCGGTCGCCGCCGACGGCGGAGATCATGGTCAGGGCTCCTCCCGAACCGGGAAACAGTTGTAGATTTGTCCCTCCAACGCAATTTGCCTCTTGCTTTATAGGCTGAGGAGGTCGAAGCTCAGGTTGTATTGGGTGACAGGATCGTTGTGGTCGCCCAGCCCAGGTCCGGATTTCAAAGAAGCCCCTGGCCGCTAACCTTTACAGCATTCGCCAGGCACGAAACTTGCGGCTGACTCTCGAAGTTCTTCTCCTCTCGAGCCGCCGCGACAACTCGCCACAACCCAAATGGCAGCGTCATTGCTTTCGTGAGTCATTCATGAAGCCATCGAGCTACGCCTAGTCAAGTAATGCGTGCAGTGCGCGTCTGGGAGAACGATACCCAGCCTTACTCTCACTTCGTTTCACGCGAGACACAAGACTTGAGCTTCTTTCTCCTCGGCGTCGAGCCGCGCCCTTACATGGACAATTTTGTTCGGCCCGGACAGCCGGGAGGTGAAGCCCATGCATTTCAGTCAGAAGTCTTGCAGCTCAGTTTCGCGCAGCATTTGCCACATGGAGACGCGCAGGCTGACGATAGCGATCGCAATCGCGCTACCCGCTGTGTTGACGCAATTTAGCCTTGGCCAACGCTTAAATACCGGCATCCCATCTTCGCCATCACCTATAGCCGAGGCCACGCTGCCGGCCCGCGCCTTTCCCCACCTGAATCTTGGTCCGGGACGCGAACTGGAATATGTTGGCACGTTTCAGCCTGACGGCAAGTTCCGCAGGATGTCCAGGCTGACTCGTTTTCTTGACACGATGAACTCAACCACACCCGAAAATCCAGCCCAGCAAGAGGCAGGACGAAGCGTCGCTCCCCCCTGGATGATTTCTGCCAAGGTGCGCGTGGTCGACGACCTGGAACCGCCGGCTCACGCCATGGCGCTGCCGGACATTCACTCCCGTCCGGCCGTGGCTCGCAATGCCGTTGTCTCCTTCATTTACGGCGGGCGACGAGTGTTGGGCGCGCCGCAGTACCTGACCACCGACTCGCGGCAGCGCCTCATCGTCAGCGATTCGGCCATTCCGGCGATACACGTACTGGATTCAAAAGGGAAGACCTCCTTCAGCATTCTTGGAGGAAGCGGCCGCCGGCTGCGGTCGCCGGCCGGAGTCGCTGTCGACAAGGAAGACAACATTTACGTAGCCGATTCTGAGCGCGGGATGGTTCTGGTATACGACCAATATGGAAGGTTTCTGCGCTACATCGGAGACTTCTACGGCGAGCGCATGTATCAGGCGCCCAGCGGAATTGCGATCGATCGCGATGCGGGCCGTCTTTACCTTCTGGACAGCCCGCGCCATCTGGTGTTCATGCTTGACCTCGAAGGCAATGTGCTAAAGCGCGCCGGGCAAACGTGGGACGATACCGGCGCGATCGAATTGAAGCGCAGGAACGCTACCGGTCCGCGAATGTTCAACAACCCGACGGAAATTGCGGTGAACCATGATGAGGTTGTTGTTCTGGATACGGTGGGAACGCGCGTTCAGATCATGGACTTGCAGTGCAACCTGCTGCATAGCTTCAAGGTTCAGAAAGCCTCGTACCAGGAGGCCAGCAGAGAAAATGGGCTGGCGTTAGATGAGTACGGGAATGTGTACATCTCCTACGCTGGCACTTCTGAGGTCAGAGTCTATAGCGGTGCCGGCGAACTCATAGCTTCTTTCGGTCAGGGCGGTTCCAGGGTGGGCGAGTTTAGCGCGCCCAGCGGATTGTGGATCGATGCCAATGGCCGGCTCTACGTCGCCGACACGGCGAACGTGCGCGTCCAGCTCTTCCAATTGACGAGTGGAGACGAAAGCGACAGGATGATCGCATCCGGCAGATAGCGCTTGCGTTTGAACGCCCGCTCCGCCGGTTGCGATCAGTGCTCAGATCGTGACTGCAACCGGTGACCAACGGATATCGTCCACGCTATCGATTCGGATTTTAGCTGAAGACCACCGTCTTGTTCTGGTAGACCAGAATGCGATTCTCCAGGTGCCAGCGGACCCCGCGGGCAAGTACGACTTTCTCCAGGTCGCGGCCCTCGCGCATCATGTCCTCCACCGTGTCGCGGTGAGAGACGCGGACCACATCCTGCTCAATGATCGGTCCCTCGTCAAGGGTTGCCGTGACGTAATGACTGGTAGCGCCGATCAATTTGACTCCGCGCTCGAAAGCCTGGTGGTACGGTTTCGCGCCCACAAACGCCGGCAGAAACGAATGATGAACATTGATCATGCGCAGCAAGTACTGGGCGACGAATTCTTCGCTCAGAATCTGCATATAGCGGGCCAGTATGATCAGGTCTACATCCTGCCCGATTAATCCCAGCATTTCCTGCTCGGATTCGCGCTTGTTCTGCGGATTTGTCAGCAGATGAAAAGGGATTTCATAAAACTCCGCCAGAGGCCGGGCCTTGGGATGGTTACTGATAATCGTGACCACATCGCAAACCAGTTCACCGGTGCTGTGCCGGTAGAGCAAATCAGCCAGGCAATGCTCATAGCCCGAAACCAGGATGACGACCTTGGGGCGATAATCGGTCGGCGCCAGGTGATATTCGATCTTGTACTGCTCGGCTATAGGCTTGAACTGTTCTTCAAAGCTGGAGATGGGAATATCGAATCCGTCCAGGTCCCACTCCAGCCTGGACAGAAACACGTTGCGACCGGCGTCTACATGGTCGTCGGCGTGCAAAATGCTGCCGTTGTGCATTACAAGAAACTGGGTGATGGCTGCTACAGCGCCCTTGCGCGCAAGTGGAATTGGGGTGCTGAGCAGCAAGACGGCGGTATTCGATTTCATTCTGGCGATTATCCCACGGGCCACAACCGTTGTGGCTCGATCGGTGGCTTGTGGCCCCGTCGGCCGGCCCGAGCGCTTACTGAAGTCATCCACGCCGACGGTTGATTTGCGTCGCCTGACAGAACATTTTGACCGACCTTGCCGTATCTACGGCTAAACTCACAAACGAGGACACATGACCTCCAACGGGAACCCAGGCAGATTCGCAGGCTTGCTCTATGTGCTCACGTCGATTTTCGGCTTCTTTGCCATGGGCTATGTTCCCGGCAAGCTGATCGTGGACGGCAACGCAGCGGCGACGGCCAGCAACATCGCGGCCCACGAGACGCTGTTTCGCCTCGGCATTGTGGGCGGACTCATCGGCCAGGCCGGATTTATCTTCGTGGCCTGGGCTTTGTACGCTCTCTTCAAGGAGGTCAACCAGCGGCAAGCCGCGCTCATGGTGATTCTGATCGTTGTCCAGGTCCCGATAGCATTTCTGAATGAGCTGAACGCCATCGCTGCCCTCGTCCTGGTGCGCGGAGCCGATTTCCTATCCATATTCGACAAGCCTCAGCGGGAAGCTCTGGCTATGCTGTTCCTCAAACTGCATGATCACGGATTTAATGTTGCCGAGATATTTTGGGGTCTGTGGCTGTTTCCCCTTGGGCTGCTGGTGTACCGGTCGCGATTTCTGCCACGCTTCCTGGGCGTCTGGCTCGGCCTCGCCGGCTTCGCTTGGGTGATGCTGAGCCTGGCGAGCCTGCTGTTGCCGCAATATCAGCACAAGGTGTACACCTTCTCCCAGCCCGCCACCTTCGGAGAGATTGTGTTCATGTTCTGGCTGCTGATCAGGGGCGCCAGGCCGCCGGCGGCGGATGCTGCAGCTTCGGTGTCCGCGGCTGATTAAGCTGCTCCACAGGCGTCTGACGGATCGGGCGGGCAAGGCGCCCCAGTCGCCGTCGCCCCGCATTCTGCTAAGCTGAACAGCGCTCCATGCCTTCCGTTCTTACCCTCATAGCGGCAGTGTGCGCCCTGCTGGGTGTGGCCGGGACCGTCTACTTTGCCATGTCGATATGGGCGGCCAAGCGCTTTCAAGCTGAACGCGGGCGACCGATCGACCGCAAGTTCGCGCCGCCGGTCAGCATTCTGAAATCGTTGCGCGGGCTTGATCCGCAAATGTACGCGGCGTTTCGCAGCCATTGCCTGCTCGACTATCCCGAGTACGAGCTGCTGTTCGGCGTGCACAGCCTCGACGATCCCGCGGTCGCGTTGGTGGAGCAGCTGCGCGAAGAATTTCCGTTGCGCAGCGTGGGCGTGATTCATTGCCCGGAAGAGTTGGGATTGAACGGCAAAGTCAGCAACCTGGTCCAGATGCTGCCGCAGGCCAGCTACGAGCACGTCATCATCAACGACAGCGACATCGTCGTCAGCCGAGATTACTTGTTGCGCGTGATGGCGCCATTCGCGCAGCCCAGCGTTGGCATGGTCACGACGCTTTATCGCGGGCTAGCCGGCGAGACACTGGGCTCCAAGCTTGAGGCACTGGGCCTGAGCACCGACTTCACCGGGGGAGTGCTGGTGGCGCGCGCCATGGAAGGCGGCATTCGCTTTGGATTGGGCGCGACCATCGCCACTACGAAAACTGTTCTGGGCGAAATCGGCGGACTGGAGCTGCTGGTCGACTACCTGGGCGACGATTACGAGTTGGGGGCGCGCGCTGCTGCCGCGGGTCACAAGATCGAGCTCGCCGACACCATCGTCGAAACCGCGTTGCCGCACTACTCGTTTCGCGAATTCTGGCGGCACCAGATGCGCTGGGCGCGGAACATCAAAGACCGCCGTCCGGCGCAATACTTGGGTTTGATCGCAACCTTCGGGCTGGTGTGGGCCGCGCTCGCGGTGCTGCTCGATCCGTCTGCCTGGTGGACGTGGCTGATACTGGCGATCACCGCGGCAACGCGGTTTGCCTCGGCTGTGGTTGTGGGCCGGGGCGTGTTGAACGATCCGCGCGTGGTCCGCGATCTGTGGCTGCTGCCGCTGCGCGACCTGATCGCCCTGCTGATCTGGATCGCCAGCTTTGCCGGTAACGAAGTGGAATGGCGCGGCCTGCGCTTCCGGTTGAGGAAGGGAAAACTGGAAAGAGTGTAGGGCGAACGCTTTTCGCTCTTCGCCATTCGCGTTTCGCCAGAGCGAGGGTGGTAGCACCAACCTGGAGGCATCGACCTATGGAGCTATTTATCTTCGCGCGATTCCACGCCTGTCCGGGAAACGAGAGCGCGGTGGCGGAAGCGCTGATTGATGTGGTGACTCCGTCACGCCGGGAGCCGGGCTGTCTCAGCATTCACGCCTTCCGCTCGATCCGAGATCCGCAATTGTTCTACATTCACTCGCGCTGGACCAGCGAGGAAGCCTTCGAGATTCACGCTGGGGCTGCCGCATACCGTGCGCTTCGTTGAGCGTGTCGAGCCGCTGATCGACCATCCGCTGGGTGTAACGCGAGCGGGTATGATCGACATAACTTAATATACAAATTGATTTATTTAAATTTCAACTTGACAAATTTAATAATTACATCGCATAATCATTTCGAACTGAGATATCGCCATGGCATCCCAAACCTCTTGCCCGCAATGCGGTCAGCCCTTCAAGATCACGCGCATGGCTTGTCCGGGCTGCAATGTCTCGATGGACGGGCAGATCGAACTGTCCACCCTGGCGCAGCTTTCGCTGGAAGATCAGGCGTTCGTGATGGCCTTCGTGCGCCATCACGGCTCCATCAAGAAAATGGAGAGCCTGTTCGGCATCAGCTATCCCACGGTGAAGAATCGGCTGAACGCGATTGGGGCGGCGCTGGACAAGTCAATGCAGGCGCCGTCGCCGCGGGCCTACGTGCTGGAACAGCTCTCGCGTGGCGAGATCACGGTTGAGGACGCCTTAGAGAAACTCGGTTGAAATCGCGATAGGAGAATGGTTATGTCTGCTGAGACCAGGAAAGTATTGGATATGCTGGCCGAAGGAAAAATCACGTCCGCCGATGCGGAAAGGTTGCTGGATAAGTTGGCGGCAGCGCCCGACGGCGAGACTGCCAATGGCACCAATGGTAGCGAAACCAATGCCGCCGCGCCCGCTTCGGCCCCCAAAAAGTATCTACGCGTGCAGATGGAGCGGCCCGGCGGCGACGACGTCAACGTCCGCGTCCCGCTGAGCTTTGTGCGCTCGGGCTTGAAGCTGGGGACTCTTCTGCCGCCCAAGGTGATGGAGAAGATGCAAATGGAGGGAATCGATCCCAAGTTTTTCATGCAGCATGCCGGGGATGCGCTGGACGAACTTCACGTCGATATGGATACCAAGTCAGGCAAGCGGGTCCGCGTGTTCTGCGAGTAAGTGGGAAAAGCTTGTCGCTCTTCTTCATCCGCTCATCGCCGGGCTGCAACCTCGCCCGGAACGGTGGAAGGGTACGGCTTCAGCCGTGCCGAGAGCGCGCCATTAGACAGTGGCCTTAGCCCGGGGCTCCGCGGCTGAAGCCATCTCCGCTGCGTCCGATTTCACCGCGCAGAGGCCCAGCGCTTCCACCTGACCTCTCTGGTGGAAAGCGAAAAGCGAGTAGCGAACAGCGAATTTGCGGTATCCTCTACCCATCTGCCTGTGGGGGAAACACTGTGAAACATATAGCCGCGATAACTCTCATGCTGCTGGCCGCCGTTCCAATGTTGCCGGGACAAGCCAAGGAATCGTCGCCGAATACCGCCAATCCAATCGTCACTACGGTTCGCCAGATGGAGACGCGCTTCGCCAAGAACCTGACCGGTGCTGCCGACGCAATGCCGGCTGACAAGTACACCTACAAGCCAACGCCCGACCAGATCACGTTTGCGCACCTGGTGATGCACAGCGCCGAGGCCAATAATTCGCTATGTGCGGCCGTTGCCGGCGAAACTGCGCCCAGCGTCAAGCTCAGCGATACCGACCCGAAGGACACCTTGACCAAGGCGCTGAAGGATTCCTTCGTCTATTGCGAGCAGGTGCTGGCCAAGGCCGACGACAGTACGCTCGGTCAGCCGGTGACGCTGTTTGGCGGACGCAGCAGCACGCGCGGAGGCGCCCTGATTTTTCTCGCCGCCAATTGGGCTGACCATTACAGCGAGGCGGCCATGTATCTGCGGCTGAATAACCTGCTGCCGCCCAGCGCCATCAAGAAATAAGGCGAGCAAAGAGCGGTTCGGTGCGGGAAGGGGCACAGCTACGGCTGCGCTCAAGCAGGCCTCTTTCCGCCACTGCGAAGGACGCATACCCTCCAGGAACACCAAGTTGCGCGGGCTGCCGGATTAAGGTCACCAGCACCCCGAGTGTAGGCGCCTCCTACGGCGCGAAGTAGCCGGAGATATCCAGGATCAGCTGTGTCAGGGCAGCGGCGTAGGCGTCGATGGAACCGTTGTTCGTTGGCACAAGGGCCATGTTGGAGGTGATGAAGCCATCCTCGGCATTTAGCGTCGAGACTGTCGGCTGCGTCTCGCCGTCAGGCCACAAGGTGAGGAATAGCATGGGGCCCGGCGGCACCACGGTGGCGTTGAAAATGTATGCCGCCGCGCTGCTGGGAGGGGCACAGGCGCTGCCCACCACATTCACAGTTTTCTCTCCCATAAAAGGCGGACCGTTGTTCTGGCGCGTGTCCAACACCCGGCAAGGGGTCTGCGGATACATGGAGAGTCCACCCGTTCCCGCAGGCGCGAAGTAGCCATTGACATCCAACAACAGGTTGGTGCTGTTGCTATTGGCGTAGAAGGCCGTCGCGTTGTCGCTGCCCGCCGGTACGATGGCCGCATTGGCCACGATTGTCCCGGTGTTGTCGTTCAGCGTGGAAACCACAGGTCGTGTTTCACCCTTGGGCCACACCGTCAGATAATCCAACCCTCCGGCGGACGGGAGGACTGTGACGTTGAACGAATAAGCTGTCGCGCTGCTGGGAACATTGCAATTTCCCGGAATCGTATAGTCACGTTCCACTCCCGCCTGAAGGATCCCACCATCGCCGCTCCGGGTGTCTACGATGCGGCAGGGTGTCAGCGGATAGAACTGGTAGGTACTGGGGCCAGCTGGCGCGAAGTAGGCATCGATGTCAAGGATGACGTTGGTGGTGTCGCTGACATACACGCTGACGGCGCCGCTGACGCCTGCCGGCACGATGGCCGCGTTGGCCTTGACCCGGCCGTCCGGTGAGTTCAGCGTGGAAACCACGGGCTGTGTCTCTGACGTGGGCCAGATGGTCAAATAGCCCAGCGTGCCGCCGCTGGGCGGCACCACTGTGACGTTCAAGGAATAGGCTGCCGCCGTTGTGGGAATGTTGCAGCCACCGAGTTGGGGAATGACGAAGTTCCGAGACGCGCCACCCTCAATGGGGCCACCGTTTGAGCGGGTGTCCACCAGCCGGCAGGGAGTGACATTGACCAGTTGCAGCTTGGTATTGCCGCCGATCACCGACACGGTGTTATCCAGGAAATTGGGGACATAGGTCGTGTGGGTGGAAGAGTTCACCGCTAGTGCGTCGGGTTCATCCCCCACAGCGATTGGGAAGGTGGAATTGGTTGCCCCGTCGATCACGGTCACTGTCCCTGGGCTGGCGCAATTAGGATCGTTGCCGCAGGTGTTTGCCATGTAGATCTTATTGACCACCGTGTCTATATCCAGAAAATAGGGGTGGTAGCCAACATTGACGGTGGCAGCGCTGTAGTTGTTGTTGGCATTGATAACGGTCGCGGTGCCGGGACTGTTGCAACTGACATCGCTGCCGCAGTTATTCGCCACGTAGATCTGGTTGGTGGCCGGGTTGACCTCAATGTCCTCGGGATAGGCCCCAACATTGACCGTTGTCGTGTTCAAGGTGGCGCCGTCAATTACCGTCACCGTTCCCAGACTGGCGCAATTGATGTCGTCACCGCAGTCATTGGAGACATAAATCTTATTGGTCGACGGGTTGAGTGCGAGGAAGAAAGGAGCGACGCCCACGGCGACGGTTTGCGTGGAGTTGTTGTTCCCATCGATCACCGTGACCGTCCCGGCGCTGGGGCATGACGGGAAATTGATGCACGTGGAATTGGCCACATAGATGGAGTTGGTCATCGGATCGACCGCCGCGGATTCGGGTTCGACTCCTACGGTGACTGTCGCCGTGCTGTAGTTGTTGTTGGCGTTAATGACGGTCACCGTCCCGGCGCTGTTGCACGAGGGATCGGTGCCGCACTGATTGGCCACGTAGATCTTATTGGTCGCCGGGTTGACCGCCAGGGCAAACGGATAATATCCCACCGTAACCGTAGTGACGATGTTATTGGTGGCGCCGTCGATCACCGTAACCGTTCCAACGCTATTGCAGGTGAGGTCGGTGCCGCACTCGTTGGCCACATAGATCTTGTTGGTCGTCGAGTTGACCGCCGCCAAATAGGGATAAGCACCTACGTTGACCGAGGCGGTGTTGTTGTTGGCCCCGTTGATCACCGTCACCGTCCCAAGGCTGTTGCAGGTGGGATCAGTGCCGCAGTCATTGACCGCGTACATCAGGTTGGTCGCGGAGTTTACCGCGACACTGTAAGGGTTGATTCCGGCCGGGAGCGTCGCCGTAACCACTTGGGCGATGGCGGGCAGGGTCAGTACTACCAGGCTAACAGCGAGAACCAACAACCGGATGCGGCGCGAGGTCTGCATGATGTTCCTTCCAGGGTTCCTGATGGCTAAAGGCTAATTGCTAAGGGCTGAGTGGCTTCCTACTTTCCCAGCTTCACCTGCTTCGGCAGTCGCTTTGGGTCATATACAAAATCCACCAGCCCATCGCGGTAGTCAATCTTTGTCTGCATAATTCGCAGCATGTTATAGCCGAGAATGCCGGACACCTCGGTCCCCGTCTGCTTGCATACCGGATTCAAATCGAAGGTCACGACGTCCTGGTTGTCCTGTTCATAGCGTCCGAACTCCAGCGTGACTTTGTCCGCAGTGTAAACCTTGGAGACCGTGCCACTCATTCCTTTTACCGACATACCCGGATCGGACCTGATCTGCGTGATCTTGCTGGCCGCGCGCGTAGACAGAATGTTGCTGAACGATCCCGTGTCGAGCATGAAAAGTAAGGGGCCCGTGTGGTCTACCTTGGTTTGCACCAGCAGCAGCCCACGGAAGCGCAGCACCTTACTCCAGTTGGCCATCTCCGGCGCCACATACGCATCCTTAGGCAGATTAGCCATTACAAGCGTCTTCGCAGCGGCAGCGCCCTCGTCATTTTCGCTTTCCAATTCCTGGCTGTCGGCCGGCAACGTTTTCAGCACGACGGGATGCGCCGTTTCGTCGGGACGCTTGGGCAGCGGCGACAGCCGCAGCTTGGCCCCAGGTATATCGATGTCCACCACATACGAGGCGAATACATCGGAGCCAATCAGCCCATCTTCGCCGGTCACCGGAGTAGCGGCCTCAGTGACGCGTACAATGCAGTCCTGAAATTCCAAATCGCCGACGCCGATGCGGTCCACTACGGCGGTGTATCCGCCCTGCTGGCCGGAGTCACCCACGCCCATGATCGGCATGTAGGACAGCTTTTTGAGCCCCAGTCTCTCCGCTGCGGCCCGGCCAAGCAGCACGCCGCTGGATCCCGTATCCAGCGCCAGCCGCATTTCCTGATCGTTGATCTTCACGGTCATCCCCGAGGCTCCCAGCTTGGTTCCGGGGCGGGGAAGAGCCAGAAGCTTAGTATTGGTTTCCTGAACGTTGCTGACCAGCTTGCAGGCGTGCGCCGGCGCGCCGGCATTCTTCTTCAGGAACGCCAGATACTGCTGCAACTCCCGTGCTACTTGCGGATTCACGCCGGGCCCTGCCAGATAGGCTTCCAGAGCCGGGACTCGGTCCTGATGCGGAAGTGAATTGAACCATAACACCTGCACCTGGATCTCGTTGGGCGCAACTTCGTGAGCGCGCTTCAGGTTGTCATAGGCGCGCCGGTACAGCGAATAGACGCGGTACACGCGCGCCAGCCCAAGATAGGGCGCAGCTTCGCCGGGCTTCAGGTTCTCCGCTTTGACGTACGCCCGCTCCGACTCCGGCATCCTGCCCTCGGCGAACCGCAGATCGCCCAGCGTCAACTGGAGCAGCCACGAGTCGGGTTGCAGCGCGATGGCCGCATCAGCCGTTGCCTGTGCCTCGTCCAGCTTTTCCACCATCATGTAGCAACGGATGAGGCCCACCTGCGCCGGAACGGACTTGGGATCAGCGTTGACGAGAGCTTGATACCTGGCGCCCGCCTCGGGTATCTTTCCCGCGGCGAATAGTTGGTCAGCTACCGCCATGGGATTGCTTGACGCACCCGAGCTCCCGCTCTGTGGGCTACCCGCGGAGCTCTTTGGGGTCTGGGCCCCCTGGATCGTGACCGTCGAGCCTTGCGAGTTTGTCCCTCGCAGGGTCATACCTCCGCTTTGCGTGCTGGAGCTGCCCGCCTGCGAGCCACCCGATGTCTGTGCCCCGGGGGTTGTGGCCTGCGAAGAAGCCTCGCCGGAAGGCCACAGCATGAACGAAGCAAGAATCGGAACCAGTAGCCGTAAGGTCGGTTGGGTCATAGAATGCGAGCCTGTGAGGCAGGTTAGCACGAGCCGAGACTGCCCCGCAGCGTCGGCGAAGAACCAGGCAAAACCCAGTAGTGTGTTCCCGGCGGCAAACCCGCCATCATTCCGCGACCCGGAGCTCATACTTCCAAATCGAAACATTTGCAACGGCGGCGCGATAAACTGGAGCTGGTTTCATAAAATCATTCTGGGTCGTGTCAACGGTACGACTCCTGCAAGAGTGGCACATCGGAGGCTGAAGCCCAACTCGCCGGTAGACAATTGGGGCACGTCTGACGACTCGCCCTGACACAAAAGTGATTTATCAATGAGCGGTAGCGATTCATCCTCACAGCGAAGGGACACTCTTATGCCGGCCATCATTCTCGACGGCACGAAAATCGCAGCACAAATCAAAGCGGAAGTCGGCGAAGAGGTGAAGGAACTCACCTCCGCAGGACTCCGCCCTGGATTGGCCGTAGTGCTGGCCGGGCATAATCCAGCGTCGGAGATCTACGTTCGCAACAAGGTGAAGACCTGCGAGCAGCTCGGCATCTACAGCGAGAAGCACACCCCGCCCGACAGCGTGACTACGGATGAGTTACTGGCGCTGGTCGACGATCTCAACCGTCGCGATGAAATCGACGGCATCCTGGTGCAGCTTCCACTGCCCCCGCAGGTCGACTCCAAGAAAGTCCTGCTCGCCGTCTCGCCCGCGAAAGACGTCGATGGCTTTCACCCGATGAACGTCGGCTATCTCTCCACGCAGCGTTCCGGCCTTGTGCCCTGCACGCCCGCAGGCATCATCGAAATCCTTAAGCGCAGCAACATTCCGATCGCTGGCGCAGAAGCGGTGGTCGTCGGCCGCAGCGACATCGTCGGTAAACCTGTCGCCATGTTGCTGCTCAACGGCAACGCGACGGTCACCGTCTGTCACTCAAAGACGCGCGATCTGCCCGGCGTGTGCCGCCGCGCCGATGTCCTCGTCGCGGCCATCGGCAAGGCCGGCATGATCACGCCTGACTTCGTAAAGCCTGGCGCGACCATCATCGATGTCGGCATGAACACCGTCACCGATCCCGAGGAGTTTAGGGAATTCTTCGCGGGGAACGAAAAGCGCGAGCGCGACTTTGCCGCCAAAGGCTCAACCCTGATGGGCGATGTTCATCCCAAGGTCGCCGAAGTGGCCGGAGCCATGACACCCGTCCCCGGCGGCGTTGGCCCGCTCACCATCGCCATGCTAATGAGCAACACCGTAAAAGCCGCCAAACTTCGCCGCGGAAATAAGATAGGCACCCCGGCCGCGCGATAACTTCCACGACTTGGCAATGTCGTCAGTGAAATGGCATGTTCGCGTAAATGATGCCCGATCGCCAGCCGATTTATCCTTCCGAAGCGGCGCGGGCACAAAACGGGTGTATACTCCCCGATGCCGGAATGCCAGCACGCGGTTCCGGGGGCACCCCTTCTGAACGATAACTCAATCGCAGTTACAAATTCTCAAAGGCAGGTAAGACAATGTCGAACCATTTCACCGGACTCAGCCTCGGTCCTCCTCTGGGGGACCAACGACTCGACCTGTGCGATCTCTACGCCTTCCAGTCGCCCACGGATCCGGCGCGGACAGTGCTTATTCTGAATGCCAATCCGACTGCCGGGCCGCTCCATCCTGACGCCATCTACCGTCTCGCCATCGACACCAACGGCGATTACCTGAACGACATTGCGTTCAGCTATGTGTTCTCGCCGCCGCTCGACGGCAAGCAGACGGTGAACGTCTTTGTCGCGAAAGGCGAAGAATCCCGCTCGGTCGAAGCAGTCGGCACCAAGATCATCTCTGATGCCGCGGTTTCCTTTGTCGGTGACAAACCCAACATCGTGAAGGCGAATGGCTACACGTTCTTCGCCGGCGCGCGCAGCGACGCCTTCTTTTTCGACTATGACGGTATCAAGAACCTGTTCGATACCCGGGGCAAACGGAACTTCACCGAGCCTCATCTGGGCAGCAAGTCTCCCTGGACCGGTGTCGATTCGAATACGGAAGCGAATGTCTTTTCCACCGTGATCGAGCTGCCCACCAGCGAGCTGGGCGCCAATCCTGTGATCCACATCTGGGGACGTTGCAGCGTGCGCGAGGATGGCAAGCTGATTCACGCTGATCGCGCCGGCCATCCCAGCGTCAGCAGCTTTTTCAATACCGATGACACCAAGCTGGAATACAACGCCAGCGAGCCGGTCAACGATCGCAAGCGCTGGACTGATATGTTCGTCCATTTGATGGGGCACACCGGCAATTACACCCCTGAAGAGGCCATCGCCGCCATCGACGCCGAAGGCCTGCTGCCCGACATGCTGACCTTCAATCCCTCGAAGCCCGCAAAGTATCCCAATGGCCGCGTCTTCACCGACGACGTCATCAATACCCGGCTCGCCTTCCTGACGAAGAATGAGTGTCCGCCTACAGGCCTCAAGCCGCACACCGATACGCTCAAAGAGTTTCCGTACCTCGGTAATCCCCATCCGAAAAAGAGCTAAGACACAAATCTGTCGCGCCCGCGCGCGACAGATCTGTTTTCTTGGGGCCCCCGGCAACTACAGCCACATCACACCTTCCAGCTTCATGTGTCACTGACAGGCACCTGGGTCTTTCTCTGCAATCGACTGTTGACCCCTGAGCGACCGGCGCCGCGAAACCGGTCTCGACTCCCCACCTCTTTCATGGCCCATCTTCACCACCTTCTGGGAGCGCTCAACTAACCCGCATAGGCGTCTTGTTTTGCCAAAAAAGAAAGCGCAGAATGTGAAAATCTAAACAATGTAGTTTTGATTTCCGATAAGCCTCTCTGTCGGAATTGCGTCTTGGGTTTCTATCTCTAGCGACGCCGTCGGGACACCACATCGCAGTTCGTTCGCCGTATTTCGGCTCCAACAACATGCAGACCCTGCTGCATACGTGGTCGTGGTACAGGACGATTCAAACTAAACATCAAGGAGAAAGAATGAATAAGACACTGTTCAGGTTTGCGGGACTATGTACGCTGGCGATGGCCGCTCTTTGGGTCGTGCCGGCCGGTGCGCAGATGGCGGAGGTAAAGGAAAAGCCACGGATGTACTCCTATGTCTCGTTTTGGAATATCCCCCGCGCACAGTGGGGAGCGATGGAGAAGGCGGATGCGGACGATAAGCCGCTCCTCGACAAAGCTGTCGCCAGCGGTACACTCGTCGCCTACGGCAACGATGTGAACCTGGTTCACCAAGCCGACGGCGCGACCCATGACGAGTGGTGGTCGTCGATGTCGATGGCCGGATTGATGAACGTGCTCAACCAGTTCTACGCCAACGGCAGTGCCACTTCTTCCGTTCTGGAGAGTGCCACCAAACATTGGGACGGCATTTTTGTCAGCCGATATTACAACTGGCATGCCGGATCCTGGCAGGGACTTTACGGCGCCGGAGGGCAGTACAAGCTGAAAGATAGCGCCCCGGACAATGCCGTGGACGTTGTCAGTAAGGGCCTGCTGGTGCCTGTATTTGAAAAGCTGTTGGCCGATGGCACCATTTACGAATACGAAGTCGACACCGAAGCGATCCATACGGAAGCGCCGGGAACGTTCTGGATTTTCTACCTTGCCGCCAACGCGGATGCCATCGACAAGGTGAATGCAGCCGTGCGTGCCGCCAGCAAAGCGGACCCATTGGGCATTGCGGGATTCAGTGGCATGATCGACTGGAACAGTCACCGCGATTATCTGTCTCGCACCAACGCTACTTACAAATAGCTTCTACCCTGTCTGTCCCGGCGGCGAGCGTCCCATCCTGGCGGCGCTCGCGGGCCGGGTTTGAGACCTGCAAACCCCATGTGCTAGCATTGCAAGTTTGTTACAGCTTCACCATGCCTTGCCCAGGCTTGGTGCCCCGCCTTTTTGCCTCACCGGCAACCTCGGGGTTGTGCAAGCACACATCTCGCGTGCGCAAGGAGTCCTACGTGAAGAATTACGAAGGCGCAAACATTCGCAACGTCGCCCTGCTGGGTCATTCTCATTCGGGCAAAACGTCGCTCACCTCGGCCATGCTGTTCACTGCCGGCTCAACCCAGCGACTGGGCCGGGTTGACGAAGGCAACACCACCACCGACTACGAAGAAGAAGAAATCGCGCGCCACATGTCGCTTTCCGCGGCCACCGCCGTCGTCGAGTGGGGCAAGACCAAGATCAACCTCATCGACACGCCTGGCTTCAACATGTTCATTCACGAAGCCGAGATGACGCTGCCTGCGGTGGAAGCCGGGCTGGTGGTGGTCGATGCGGTCAGCGGCGTGGAAGTAGTCACTGAGCGCATCTGGAATTACTGCGACAAGCTGGCGCTGCCCCGCGTCATCGTCTGCACCCGCATGGATCGCGAGCGTGCCGACTTCAACCGCGTGATGGAGTCGCTGACTTCGGCCTTCGGACGCACCGTGGTTCCGGTGCAGTTGCCCGTCGGCTCCGAGAAGAGCTTCACCGGCGTGGTCGATCTGGTGAAGATGCAGGCCTACACCTACGAGATGGGCGGCAACGGCAAGGCCAAGATCGGTCCTATTCCCGACAATCTTGCCGAGCAGGCCAAAGCCGCGCACGAGCGGTTGGTAGAACTGGTGGCCGAAGGCGATGATGCGCTGATGGAAGAGTTCTTCGACAAAGGCACCATAGACGAAGAGCACATTATCGCCGGTCTGCACAACGCCATTCGCGAGGACAAGATCTTTCCCGTGCTCTTCGCTTCGGGGCTGGGCAACATCGGGACCGACGAAGTGCTGGACTTCATCGTGAACTACATGCCGACCGCAGTCGAACGTGCCACGGTGAGCGCCGCTCCCACTCCGAACAACGGTGAGCCCGCCACGCGCAAGGTCAGCGACTCCGATCCGCTCTCGATCTTCGTCTTCAAGACCATCAGCGATCCCTTCGCAGGCCGCATTTCGTTTTTCAAGGTGTACTCGGGCGTGCTGAAGAACGATGCCACATTGCAGAACTTCAGCCGCAGCACGGCCGAGAAATTCGCTCACATCTCATCCATGCAAGGCAAATCCGCCGTCTCCGTAACCGAACTTCACGCGGGCGACATCGGCGCAGTTGCCAAGCTAAGGGAGACCCTGACCGGCGATACCCTGGGCGACAAGGCTTCGCCCATCCAGTATCCGCAGGTCACCTTCGCCGAGCCGGCCATCACCTTCGCCATCGAGCCCAAGACGCGCGCCGATGAAGACAAGCTGAGCAACGGCATCCACAAGCTGATGGAAGAAGATGCCATGCTGCGCTTCTTCCGCGATCCTCAGACCAAAGAGTTCCTCATCGCCGGCACCGGGCAGCAGCACATTGAAGTGGTTGTCTCCAAGCTGAAGAACCGCTACCACACGGAAGTTAACCTCAAAGCTCCGAAGGTGCCTTACCGCGAGACCATTCGCGGCCGCGCCGATGTGCAGGGCCGTCACAAAAAGCAGAGCGGCGGCCACGGTCAATTCGGGGACTGCAAAATCAAGATGGAGCCGTTGCCGCGCGGCGGCAACTTCGAGTTTGTCAACGAAATTTTCGGTGGCTCCATTCCCCGGAACTACATTCCGGCAGTCGAAAAGGGCATTGTGGAAGCGGCGCAGCGCGGATTCCTGGCCGGCTTCCCGGTGGTCGATTTCAGGGTCATCCTCTATGACGGCTCGTATCACGACGTCGATTCCAACGAGCTGTCGTTCAAGACCGCTGGCCGCATCGCCTTCCGCAAAGCCATGGAGCAGGCCAAGCCAACCATTCTGGAACCCGTCATGAACGTCGAGATCACCATTCCCGACGAGTTTGCCGGCTCCATCATGGGCGACCTCAACAGCCGCCGCGGGCGCATTCAAGGCATGGACAACAAGGCCGGCAAGACCGTCGTCAAGGCTGAAGTTCCCATGTCGGAGATGCTGACGTACGGCACCGATCTGACGTCGATGACCCAGGGGCGCGGCAGCTTCGCCATGGAAATGCATCACTACGATTTTGTGCCGGCACTCCAACAAGAGAAGATCATCGCGGCTGCCAAGGCGGAGCGCGGCGAAGAGGTGGAAGAAGAAGAGTAGTCGTCGGGGCAACGGCTGCGCCTTCGTTAGCGTTGCAGATTGCTACTTGAGCCGCAATCGTGGCTTCCTCCACGCCAACATCTGTATCCTATAAGTGCTGCACCGGAGACCTTGATGCCCCTGCATCTGCGACCGCTTCTCCTCATCCTCTTAATTGCTTCCGTCCCGCTCAACTTGATTGGCCAGCAACAGCCCGACGCCAAACTTTTCCCTGGGATGCAGTGGCGGCTGATCGGCCCCTTCCGCGGCGGTAGAGTTACTTCGGTTGCGGGAGTTTCCGGCGAGCCGAATACCTATTACTTCGGGACGCCCGGCGGCGGAGTGTGGAAGAGCACGAACGGCGGGCGCGTCTGGCGTTCCATCTCCGACGACGTGCGGGTGGCTTCCATCGGAGCTCTGGCGGTTGCACCGTCGGCGTCGAACGTCGTCTACGCCGGTACCGGAGAACAGACCGTGGGCAAAGGGCTCTACCGCTCGTCCGACAGCGGAGCGACGTGGAGCAGCGCCGGCTTGCAGGACGTAGCCTACATCCAGTCGATCATTGTCGATTCTCGTAATCCCGATGTCGTTGTTGTCGCCGGCAACTCCGTCGGCGTGGGAATCTTCTGGCGGCCACTGCCCAAAGCAGCATCGCTCACTAATCGCGGAATCTTCCGGACCGAAGACGGCGGAAAAAGCTGGAAGAAAGTTTATGCCAACGACCAGAGTGTCGGCGTGGTCGACATGTGCTCCGATCCCGGCGATGCTCGCACGCTTTACGCGGTGGTGTTTCATCCTGAGTCCGGCTCCGGTTCCACTGCGGCAGCTGACACGTCCGAGATCATCAAGTCCACTGACGGCGGTTCAAGCTGGGCGCCTCTGGAGAGCAAAGGCCTGCCTGACAAAGCGCGCGGAAGGGTGGGCATAAGCGTCGCCGGAGGAACAGCCGGGCGACGATTGTACGCAATTGTCGATCAGGGCATGTTCCGCTCCGACGACGGCGGCGCGAACTGGTATCAGTCCAGCAAAGATCCGCGCGTTATCGGCAGTCTTTACTTTAGTCGCGTCTTCGCCGATCCGAAGAATCCTGACTTGCTCTACGTGGCCCAGACTTCGCTCTATCGCTCCAGCGACGGCGGGAAGACCTTCGAGGCCTTTGTAGGCGCACCCAGCGGCGACGACTTTCACGTATTGTGGATCGATCCGCAAAATTCCGCGCGCCTGCTTCTCGGAGTCGATCAAGGCGCAATCGTCAGCGTCAACGCTGGGCAGACCTGGACCTCGTGGTACAACCAGCCGACCGGCCAGTTCTATCACGTCTCCACTGACAACTTATTTCCCTATCGCGTCTACGGCGCGCAACAGGACAGCGGGACCGCCGGCGTTCTCAGCCGGAGTAACTACGGCCAGATCCTGCTCCAGGATTGGTACTCCATTGGCGGCTTTGAGTACGCCTACATCACTCCCGATCCGTCGAATCCTGATTTCGTCTACAGCGACGGCTGGTATGGCTCCGTCGTGCGCTATGACAAGGCGACCGGCGAGATCGCCGTAGTCTTCGAGAAGGGACAAAAATATCGCGCCGGAGCTATGCCGCCGCTGGTCTTCTCGCCCCAGGACCCGTCGGTGCTGTACCTGGGAATGCAGCTCGTGTTGAAGACATCCGATGGCGGACGCAGTTGGCACGAGATGAGCCCCGACCTGACCGGTTATGTGGAGAAAGAGGAGAAGGAAGGAGAGAAAGCCGCACCGGGCCAGGAACATCCTCCGGCCATCACGTCTTTGTCACCCTCCCCGGTGCAGGCCGGTGAAATCTGGGTTGGGACCACCAACCGGCTGGTGCAGCTCACGCGCGACGCGGGAGCGACATGGCAGAACGTGACTCCGCCGGGCTTGGCCGCGCCTACGGAGATTCTCTACGTTGAGGCTTCGCATCACGACGCTGCCACTGCCTACCTGACTGTCGGTGGAACACGCGAGTCCACTGCTCCAGCTGTTTTCCGTACCCATGATTACGGAAAAACCTGGCAGAAGATCGTCAATGGGTTTCCACAGGACGAAATGGTGCGCGTCGCCCGCGAGGATACGAAGCGCAAAGGGTTGCTTTATGCCGGAACTGACACCAGCGTGTTCGTTTCCTGGGATGACGGCGATCACTGGCAGTCGCTCTCTCTGAATCTTCCACCAACTCCCATCACCGACATCAATGTCCACGGGAACGATCTCGCAATCTCCACTTTTGGCCGCTCTCTGTGGATACTGGACGACGTGACGCCCTTGCGCGAGTTCAGGCCGGAAGTCGCAGCCGCAAACGCGTACCTCTTTCCTCCAGCCAATGGCATCCGAGTGCGCTGGGACAACTATCAGGACACGCCGTTTCCACCAGAGACTCCTGCCGGACAGAATCCGCCTGACGGCGCCATCATCGACTACTACCTGAAGAACGCGGCTAGCAGCGAGATGACGCTGACCATCTACGACGACAAGGGCGCTGAGGTGGCCAGCTATTCGAGTGTGGCAAAGCCGTTTGATCTGTTGCCGGCGAACGCTCCCGAATACTGGTTTGCTCCTCCCGTCGCGCTGACGAAATCGGCGGGCGTGAATCGCTTCGTCTGGAACCTGCGATATCCTGCGCCGCGCACCCTACCGTACGGCTACTTCGGCAGCCTGCTGGGCTACACGGAATACACGCTGGCAGACCACGCCGTGCCGGCTGACACGCCGCGAGTGCAGCCGCAAGGCCCATTGGCGGTCCCAGGCAAGTACCGTGTGGTGCTGAGCTACGCCGGAAACAAGTTGGAACAGCTACTGACGTTAGATCTCGATCCTCGGGTTCGTGCTTCGCAGTCGGACCTGGTAGAGCAACGCGATGTAGCATTGCAGGCCAGCCGCGGTATGAAGGCGAGCTTCGAGGCCTATCATCAGGTGGCCGAGTTGCGCAAAGCTCTGGAGGAACGGCAAAGCGGCCTAAGCGCCGACCAGATGAAGAAGCTGAAGCAAGCCGCCGACGCGCTGGATAAGAAGATCGATGCGGCGCAGAATGGTACGCACACCGCTCCCGGCTTCGGGCCCATCAACCGCGAATTGGCCAGGCTGATCTTTAGCGTCGAGAGCGCTGACATGCGTCCGGCAGACACTGTCCGGGCTGCGATTCAACAGAGCTGCAACGCGCTGGATAAGGCTTTGGTGCTTTGGTCGCAGTTGAATGCGCAAGGCGCTCCGGCATTCAACGCGAGCCTGGTCGCAAATAAGGCGCAGGCCCTGCCGGTGACGGCGGTTAGCATGAGCGGATGCAACCCATAGGCCCGATGAATGCTGGAGTGAAATCCCGGGGTATGAAAGCTCTCGATCGCTACATCAAAGGCGACATGCACGGCGTGCACTACGCGGTGAGCATCGCCATTGCGACCGCAGTGCTGTGGATTTGTCTCCGCGAGCTGGCCACGGTCAATCCGATTTGGGCCATTAGTTCGATGGTCGCCACCAGCGACCCGCTGATGAAAACGGCCTTATTGACTTTCCGTGCGCGCATCATCAATACCATGGTTGGCTGCGCTATCGGACTGTTGTTCATCGCCATTGGAGGCAACAGGGTCATTGCTCTCCCCATCGCCCTGGCGGTGACCGTGCTGGTGACCTCTTACATTGTCCGCATTCAAACCATGTGGAGGCAGGCGCCGATCAGCGCGGCCTTCGTCATTGCCGCCGGACTGGAGCATCACGCGAGACTCCCAGGCCTTCGGGCGGGCGTGCAACGTATGTCCGAAGTGCTGTTCGGCTGTGTTATCGGTCTCGCAGTCGCCTGGTTCGTGTCCATCGTCTGGCCGCTGCCGGACCCGGTGCCCGTTGACGGCGCTGTCCAGGCTCATGCAGCGCAGAAATAGCGGCGCAGCCTGGAAATATCTCTGACCTTGAACTTTGGCATTGCTCGAATCGAACGTGGCTGTGAGGTCTCTTCACAACTACGATAAAACAGTTGAAATTGCCGAATCCTGCGATCCTTCTCCAATAATGAATTGCGCAGTTGAGTCGGCCCTTGTTCCCGGTGTACCATGCAGCAATCCGTTGTTCTCGTCCTCAGAGAAATCGCACGACACACAATTAGGCTGATTCTGTTGCAAATTACGGATTTCGTTGCATGTGAGTACAACGTGCATTGTAGGACTTCGTTCCATGAGATACGATTCGCGTCACGTTGCTTCTCACCAGACTGAGAGATTGCCCATGAAGAAGTTGTTGATCGTGTTGATGGCGGCATGCGTTCTAATCGCTCCGTTAATGCTGTCTGCCGTCGACAAGAAGAAGCCCTCAAACTCGCCTATTTACGTCATCACTAACGACGACGGACTGACCCATACCTACGCCAGTTTCTATGTGGCTGGGGGTACGCAGGGCGCACCCACATTGACGTATCAGCAGAGTGTCAACACCACCGGCTTAGGCATAGGAGGCGGGTTTTTCGGGACACCGCGACTGGCGATGGTGCCGTCCAGTTCTCCCCAATGCCTGTTTGTATCCGATGCCGGCAGCGGTGACATCGCGGCTCTTAACATGCCGGCGCAAACGTTGGTGGGGACCTTCCAAGGCTCTACTAACGACAACGGGACAACCAACGGCATAGGCATGGCGGTGAACCAGAACTACCTTTATGCCGGCTATACCCTTTCCAACACGATTGCGACGTTTTCGGTGGGATCGGGATGCCAGCTCTCGTTTCTGGGTGACATCACTGTCACTCCGTTGAATGGCGGGTGGATCGCCGGCATGGCCCTGAATGGCAACATGCTGGTGGTCACCTATATTGATGGCTCTATACAATCCTTCAACACGGCAAATGGCATCCCCACGTCGAATAACGACGAACAGAACGCGACCGGCTTCGCGTCGGCCTTGTTCCCGGACAGTGTAGACATTACTCAAGATGGCCACTATGCAATTTTCGGCGACGCGGCCATAACCACCACGGTGGAAGTTTCTGACCTGTCCTCGGGCAAACTTGCGCCCACCGTCATGTACCTCCTGGGCGCGGCAACCAACGCCATTGGGCCGGGGGTCAACTCTGCCTCCGTCCGGCTCAGCCCGGATGAAAGCCTGCTCTACATTGGCAATAGCCAGAACGCCTATGTCAGCGCTGCTTTCTTCAACAAGAACACCGGCAAGGTGTCGGCGGGCTGTGTCTCCCCGCCGTTGACGAACTTTTATAACCCGTGGTCCTATGTCGGGTCGCTACAGACCCGCGATACCACGGGAACTGGCAATGTACTTTACGTTGCGGAATTCGGTTCTTCCATCGGCATTGTCAGTGTGACTTCCACCGGTATGACGTGCACGCTGACGGAGGCTGCCGGATCTCCGGTAACTGACAGCTTTAGCCCGGGACTGCTGTCCATCCAGGCGTACCCGCCGCGGCTGTTCTAAACCGCCGTCAAAGTGCTTGGAGCAGGAAAGCTCAGGAGTTTTAGGAATGCGCGCAATGATGAAAATAATTCAGTTGTTCCTGATCTGTGTAGTAGCTGTCACCCTGGCGTCCGCGCAGGACGTGTGTCCGCAGCGGCCGCTGCCCGGCAGTTTGGTTGTCAATCCTCTGGATTTGTACAGTCAAGGCGGCGTCCTCAACCTCAACATGACGCTGGAGAACCAGGAAGGCACCGACCACTTCATGCACTACTGCTATTCCTACATTTACCAGGGACAGCAGATTGAGGCTCCCACACTGCGCCTCAATCCCGGCGACCAGTTGGTGCTGAACCTGACCAACAGCATTCAGGCGCCGTATGACAAATACGACAAGTTTCCCAAGAAGATGCAGATGAGCATGCATGTTCCGGAGCCGGCAACCAAGCAACCGGATCCCGACTGCAACGGCGGAACGATCCTGCCCAGCACCACCAACATGCACTTCCATGGAATGAACATTCCGCCCCTTTGTCATCAGGATGACGTGATCTATACCCTCATCCAGTCCGGCGATCCGCCGTTCCAATACAATTTCCAAGTTCCTCCCAACGACAATCCCGGAATGTATTGGTACCATCCGCATCCCCACGGTCAAGCCACTACGCAGGTCGATGGCGGCGCCGCCGGGGCCCTCTTCATCGAAGGGACTATCAATGGGACGCAAGGCCTGCCGGAACGGGTATTCGTCATCCGTCAGCAATTCAACAATCCGAACTCCTGGATCCCGGGACCGAATCAGCTGACCATTAACTTCCAGCCGGCCCTGTTTCCAGACGCGCCGTCGCCCTATATCAATATGCAGTATGGGCAACAGGAGTTCTGGCGAGTGGCCAACGCAACCAGCCAGACTTTTCTCACCCTCCAGGTGATTTACGGCACAACCCCGCAGCAAGTGCAGGTGGTCGCGCTGGACGGCATTCCCGTGTCGCCGCCGATCGTAGAAAATCAGATTGTTATACCAGCGGCAGGGCGGGCTGAATTCATCGTGCCCGGTCTGCCATCCAATCAGGAAGGCATATTCCTAACCAACGGCTATGCCACGGGTGCGGTAGGTAATCCCAATCCACCGCAGCAGCTGATGAAGATGTTTGGCACGGACAACGCCAAGGTGGAGCCGCCTCCGGCACGGCCTTCGACCAAGCCTCCGGTGGATCGCCCGCGGTTTTCCGGCCTGCTGACGGCCCAGCCTACGACTACCAGGAACCTCTATTTCTCCGAGCAGACGGTGGGCAGCAACGGACCGACCCAGTACTTCATCACGGTGGCTGGCGCCAAGCCGAAAGTCTTCCACATGGACGATCCGCCGGCAATTACCACCACGGTTGGGGCCATTGAAGATTGGACCATCGAAAACCGTGCAGGCGAGGCCCACGATTTCCATATTCATCAGGTCCACTTCCTGCTGATGGCGATCAATGGTGTGCCGGTGCAAAATCCTGAACTCTACGATAGTTTCCCCATCCCTGCCTGGTCGGGAAGCGGCCCTTACCCGAGTATCACTGGCCGCCTGGATTTCAGCGATCCGAATATTGCCGGGACATTTGTCTACCACTGCCACATTCTCGACCATGAGGATGGTGGCATGATGGCCAAAATCCAGGTGAATCCATCCAACAAGCATTAACGAAACATTTCTCTGGTGGGCACGGTTTCGGCCGTGCCTTTTTCTTTTGCTCCAGAGCGGCCCCGCACCCCGCGCGTCTAAGGATTGGCGCATTTCGCCGCCTGCGTTTATTCTGGGTGGTCTTCACCATCTCACCGTAAGCCCAAAACAAAATGTCCGAAGCCCGGCGCGTCAGAGTTTGGAGAATTCGTCTGCTGATGTTCCTGGCCGTCATCGGGCCTGGGTTCATCACGGCCAATGTCGACAACGACGCCGGCGGCATTTACACCTACTCAGCCGCGGGCGCTCAGTTCGGCTATCTGCTGCTCTGGGTCATGATTCCCATGACCATCGCGCTGGTGGTGGTGCAGGAGATGTCGGCGCGCATGGGGGCGGTCACCGGCAAGGGCCTCAGCGACTTGATCCGCGAAGAATACGGACTGCGGATCACGTTCCTCATGATGCTGGGGCTGGTAATCACCAATTTCGGCAACGTAGTGGCGGAGTTTGCCGGTATCGCCAGCAGCCTGGAACTGTTTCACATCTCGCGCTACATTAGCGTGCCTTGCGCCGCGGTGGTGGTGTGGCTCCTGGTGGTGAAGGGCACGTATAAGAGTGTCGAGAAGGTCTTTCTCGCAGCGTCATTTTTCTACTTTGCCTACATCATTGCCGGTGTGCTCGCGGGCCCAAGCTGGAAGGCGGCGTTCGTCGCCACCTTCAAACCGCCGCTGGCCGGCGCGTTCCACCAGTCGGCTTACATCTACATGGTGATTGCCGTAGTGGGGACCACCATCGCTCCCTGGATGCAGTTTTATCTTCAGTCCTCTATCGTGGAGAAAGGGATTACTCCTCGCGAGTACAAAGCCTCACGTTGGGACGTCATTATCGGTTGCCTGTTCACCGACATTGTTGCCTGGTTCATCGTGGTGGCCTGCGCGGCGACGCTCTACGTCCACGGCAACCATCAGATTCGAGATGCTGCCGATGCCGCCCAGGCCTTGCGTCCCCTGGCGGGAGAGTATGCCTACATCCTTTTTGCTGCCGGACTTTTTAATGCCTCGCTGTTCGCAGCTTCGATTTTACCCATCTCGACTGCCTACACCGTATGTGAAGGGCTTGGCTTCGAGTCCGGCGTAGGGCACACGTTCAAAGAAGCCAAGGTGTTTTACTGGCTGTACACCTTGCTTTTGATCGCAGGCGGCGCGGTCATCCTTCTGCCCAACGTTCCATTGATAAGGATCAGTATTCTTTCCCAGGTGGTGAATGGCATCGTTCTGCCCTTCGTGCTGATCTTCATGCTGTTGCTGATCAACAAGAGCGAACTGATGGGCAAACACGTGAATGGGACGTGGTTCAACTTCATCGCCTGGGCGACCACCATCATCATGATCGGGTTGACGATTGCCTGGTTCGTCACGGGCGGCGGCAGCTAGTCGTTCTTGACATGTTTTCCGGTAATGACTCGACAACTGAAAACGAGGTGATTTCTGATGACTGCTTTCGAAAATAATCCACGCATTACCCCATTTCTGTGGTTCGACTCGAATGCGGAAGAAGCGGTTGAGTTCTATCTGACGGTATTCGAGAACTCGCGCCGGCTTGGCGGAGTGGGCGACAGCCGCTCGCCTAAGGGTGCCGTCCTGACCGTCAGTTTTGAGCTGGATGGACAGAAGTTTGTCGCCCTCAATGGCGGACCGATGTTCCAGTTCACGGAAGCGATCTCTTTCGTGGTGCGCTGCGACTCGCAGGCGGAAGTGGACCACTATTGGACGAAGCTGAGCGCTGGCGGCAGTGAAGGACGGTGCGGCTGGCTCAAAGATAAGTTCGGGCTGTCGTGGCAGATTGTGCCGGTGCGGCTACCCGAACTCATCAAACATCCCAAGGCGATGCAGGCGATGCTTGGGATGAAGAAACTCGACATTGCGGAATTGGAGCGGGCGACCAAAGAGTAGACGAGGCTCCGCGCACGAATAGCTCGCCAAGTTCAGCGATTCCCCGGCTGCGCCAATTGTGGTTACGGTTGCGGCGGCGGCGGTGCGGGCCGCGGCGGCTGTGGAGGCGCTGCACTCTTTTCGGGCTTGTGTCCAGCAGGCTTCGCGCCCGCCTGGACCTTCGGCGGCGCCAGGATCAGGTGCAGGGTGTTGCCTTCCTGTCGCGGACGAAATTCCACGATCGCCTTGTCGCCCAGGTCCTTGATGAGGCGTTCCAGGATCTCGCGTCCCAACCCCTGACGGGTCATCTCGCGTCCGCGAAAGAAGATGGTGGCCTTCACCTTGTCGCCTTCCCCAAGGAAGCGCAGCACATGGTTCTTCTTGGTGTCGTAGTCGTGATCGTCCACATTGATGCGGAACTTCACTTCTTTGACTACGATCTGATGCTGGTGCTTCTTGGCTTCGCGCTCGCGCTTTTCCTGCTGGTACAGGTATTTCCCGTAATCCATGATGCGGCAAACAGGAGGTTGAGCGGTGGGCGAGACTTCTACCAGGTCGAGAGTTTTTTCGCGGGCAATCTTGAGCGCATCGAAGGGAGTCATGATGCCAAGCTGATTGCCTTCATCGTCAATCACGCGAACTTCACGGACACGAATGCGATCATTCGTGCGGATAAAACGTTTGTCGATACAGTCCTCCGCAGTAACTGCAGTACTGGGAAAAGTATAGCATGAGGATGCCGAGGCTAAGGGCTTGAACAGAGGAGGAATTGGTGAGCGCAGGCTGGCACACCAATTTAGGATGTACGCACTGACGGTAGGGTGCGTCGACTCAGAACAGCAGTAGTCAAGCAAGAATTGAGGCGGAGCTAGTGGACGGCGAGAGGATTTACGAATGCGAGATGCGAATCCTAAAGAAGGACCCAATCACGGGACAGAAATACCATGATTGGAAGACTGTACCCGTGCGCGAAGCAATTGAAAGCAAGGCCAGTAAGGAAGATGTGCGTTGCAAAGCTTGTTATGGCCGCGTGAAGCTGCTGAACAAGTACACGGAGGTCGCGAGCGCGCCCCACGCAGTCCACTACTCAAAGCAGGATTCAAGCTATTGTCCGCTCGGCTTCTATTTCCGCCAAGCTGATGATGGTCGTGCCCCGAGGCTCTCTTTGTCGCCGGTTGTTTGAGGAGTGGTTTGTATCAGGGAACGGCTTTAGCCGTGTCGATCGGGACTTCTTATTTTTGTCATCTCGAGCGCAGTGAGGTTGATCGCGCAGCGAGCAGACTCACGCAGTCGAGGGACCTGCTGTTTACTCGGACTGTTATGGCTGTTCGAACGAAAAGCAGATCCCTCGTCGGCCTGAAGGCCTCCTCGTGATGACAATTCTAGAGTTCAATACGGACGTAGCCGAGCAGCGCGTCGTGCTGCACCGCCTCAATCGCAACCCGGTCTTGCTGGTTTGCTTCGTGTCGACCTCGCACTCGCAACTTCAGATAGTTGTCCGTCAGCGCTTCCGTGAACTCGCCATCGTAGTGCGTGAGCGTAATCGCCTCCACTTCGCGGCCGACGAACGATTCCATGAACGCGCGCTTCTTCTGTGCGGCTAGTTCGCGCAGTACGCGGTTGCGTTCGCGCGCGATTTGCACTGGCACTTGCTCCGGCATCTCGGCTGACGGCGTTCCCGGCCGCGACGAATAGGTGAAGACGTGCAGGTAGGTGAACGGCAGGCGTTCGATCAGCGAGCGCGTCTGCTCGAAGTCGTCATCGCTCTCGCCGGGAAAGCCGACCATTACGTCCGCGCCGATTGCGGCGTCCGGCATCGCGCACCGGATGCGCTCGATGCGATCGGCGTAATGCCACGGCCTGATACTTGCGATGCATCTTGCGGAGGATTTTGTCGCTGCCCGACTGCATTGGCGCATGCGCATGCTTGCAGATGCGCGGCGACGACGCGACCAGTTCGATGACTTCATTGGTCCAGTCCATTGGCTCGACTGAGCTGATGCGAATTTTCTCGATCGTCGTGTCTTCCAGAATCGCGCGCAGCATCGCCGCAAAATTCATGCGCGGAGACAATTCTCTTCCCCAGCGGCCAAGGTTAATTCCCGACAGCACAATCTCGCGATAGCCGTTCGCGACGAGGGCATCGACTTCGCCCAGCACCTGCTCCAGCTTCAGCGAGCGGCTCTTCCCGCGCACGTACGGGATAATGCAGAACGAGCAGCGATTATTGCAGCCGTCTTGCACCTTCAGGTTGGGCCGTGTCTTCTCGAAGGACTCGCCGTCGAAGACGGGCGCGGCGAGGAGTTCGGTGTGCGCGAAGATGTCACCGACGATGACCGCCGGCCCACTTGCCGCGCCAATGTGCGCGAGAGGAACAAAGTCACCTTCCCATTCATCCGAAAACCGCGGACGAGTGGGGCCCTCCCGAGGTTGAACGAAGCCCGAATCACGCGGCGCGACATAGTTTGCGAGCTCGTGTTTATGGGAGTTGCCAATGACGAGGCTGACGCCGGGCAGCGCGGATATTTCTTCTGGTGCGCGCTGCGCGTAGCAGCCGGTCACCAGAATTTGGGCATCGGGGTTTTCGCGATGGATGCGGCGAATGGCGGCGCGGGCGTCCTGATCGGCAGCGGCGGTGACAGTGCAGGTGTTCAGCACGACGACTTCGGCCTGGTTAGCAGCGCCAGCGCGCTGGAGACCGCGATCGAGCAGTTGACGCTCAATCGCTGCGCCGTCAGCCTGGGTCGCGCGGCACCCGAAGTTCTGTACGTGATAGGTCGCCACAGATTGATTATACTGGGCGGACCGCAGGCGACTTTGGCACGTTGCGAGGTCGCGGTTGAACGATCAAGCTCAACGGCATAAGATGGCACAAAGAAAAAATAATCGCTACCGGCAGCAAACCTGTTAGAGCAAATCGGCATCCTAAAACCCGCTTGCAACGGTGGCGTAGCTCTGGAGTTCCCCATGAAACGTCGCATCTTGTTGGTTGATGACGAATTGGCAATTCTTCTCACCCTCCGCGCAATTCTGGAGATGAACGGCTTCGAAGTGGACACGGCCGCTTCCGCAAAGGAAGCGCAGAACAAGTTGAAAAGCGGCGTCTACGAAATGGTCATCACCGACATGCGGATGGAGAGCGAGACCTCCGGCTATGACGTGATCCACGCCGCGCGGCAGCAGCCGTACGATCCGGCCACAGCTTTGCTGACGGCCTATCCTTCGCTGGGGAATGAGTGGAAGAACAAGGGAGCCCAGTCGCTGCTGGTGAAACCAGTCAATACCCAGGAACTGTTGGGACAACTGGAAGCGCTGCTGGTGACACACCAGGACCACAAGATGCTTGTCCGGAAATCCGGCCCCAAAAACGCGATTCCGGAGAGCGCAAGTGCGCAGCGCCAAGCCGCGGCGAAGCGGGCGGAATAAGCGAGCACGGCCAGGGCTGGCCTTTATATTTTCCTAGAACCCGGAAAAGCAGATTCCTCGCGGGCTGAAGCCCGCTCGGAATGACAAAAATAAAGGACGCTAACGCGGCGCTGAAAGCTTGTCCTGAGCATCGCCGAAGGGCGCCGCTCTACCGGGCACTCGCCTCCAAGTTCGGCAGCGACAGTAGCCACAGTTGGGCAGGATCGAGGTAGGCACCCTGCCAACGCACAGCGGTATGAAGGTGAGGCCCTGTGGCCCGGCCCGTCGCTCCTGACAAACCAATCTCCTGCCCCTTCTTCACCTTTTCGCCCGCGATCACTTCCAAATGCGACAGATGCATATAGAGCGACATGAACTGCTGCCCATGGTCAATGATGACGCAGTTGCCTTCATAAAACAGCTCTTGCGCCAGGACCACTTCGCCGGAGTTGGCAGCGACGACGGGCGAACCGGGCTTGGCGTGGTAGTCGAGGCCACGATGGATGCTGGCCAGCTTTCCGTTGAAGGTGCGGCGCGTCCCGAATCCTTCTGAAACGGTCGAGTCGATGGGGGCAATAAATTTCCCTGACCATTCCGGCTCGGTCGTCATATGGGAAAAGGCGGCGTCTTTGATTTTTCTGTCAGCCTCGATGCGGCGGAGGGTTTCGGCGTCGGGCTGCACGAAGCGATCGGGCACTCTGAGGGCCTCGGTCTTGTAGGCGGCGCGACGCACCAGCACGGTGCTCTCTTCATGAATGACTCTTCCATTCGTCAGAGTAGCCTCAAGAGCGAGAGTGTAGCTGCCCGTCTTAGCCTCGAGGTCAACGCCGGCCAGGCTGTACCAGACATGCGGGTCAGCGGAAGGAAAGAAGACGATCTCATGTCCCAGCCACGTGCCGTGCAAACTGGCGAGCGGACTCGCAATCTCGGCCCGGAACAGGCAAGGTGAACCAGTCGCGATGTCCTGTGGGGTCCATGAAATTTGAAGTGGGCTCAGCTTTGCGGCCGCCGGCGACAGGGCTGAGAAGGCGAGAATCAGGGCAAGAAATCTGGGGCAGGAAACTAACATCCTTCGATCAGTCTAATTCCGCAAGTCGCGTTTCGGTTGGGTAGTAATCACAGGGGGCAACAGTCTGCTTAAAGCCGAAAAAGCAGATCCCTCGTCGGGCTAAAGACCTCCTCGTGATGACAAAATTAATATTTGCTCGGGCGCAAGCGAGGACTGCGACCTTTCGGAGACGATCATATTTTTTAGCGAACTGCGACGCGGAGGCCTTGGGAAGACACGACATTTCTCTGCGTCCGGAAAGGGGAGCGAGGGGCGCTGGCGGAAGAATCAGATGCGGCTAATCAGGCGGTGGCAGCGCTGGTCCGGCGCTGCTGGAAACACTCCCGACAGAAGACTGGCCGGCCTTGCGTGGGTTTGAAAGGAACAGTGGTCTCCTTGCCACACCCGGAGCAATTGGTCCGCGTTTCCACTTTATGATAATTGCCTGGCGCCGTGGTACCTAACGTGGAAGCCCGCTTGGCCTTGCAGGCCTTGCAACGTTTGGGTTCGTTGGTGAACTGCTTATCGTGGAAGAACAATTGTTCTCCCGCAGTAAACACGAAGTCAGATCCGCAGTCGATGCACTTTAGTACCTTGTCCTGGAATTCCATGGAGAGGTGCTCCCTTCAGCCCGCGACTCCCAAGCACACGGAGGGGATCAACTTGCAACTGCCCGCAGAACCGGACTGAGCGTTCCAAGCCGGCGATCGCAAATTCCATTTGCTCAGGTACAACTACCCGGGTTCGGCCCACCATGCATAAGCGCATGGCCTTACATGTAAGACTGCGGTTCGACTGTGCCACCCCAACAAATAGAAAGGAAACAAAGCAAGGGCCGCCATTAGAACGGCGGCCCATCGGTGAATTAGTCCTGCTCTTTACGAGCCTTTTTGCGGCTGCGCTTGCGCGCCAGCGCTTCCTTTACGCGTTTCTTTTCGCCCGGCTTGAGGTAGAAGGAGTGACGCTTCACTTCTTTAATAATGTCCTCTTGCTGGACTTTGCGTTTAAAACGTCTCAGAGCGTTCTCTAAAGACTCGCCCTCTTGTATGCGAACTTCCGCCAAACGGGATACACCCCCAGACTCGTCCAAAATGGACAATAGTAGTTATCGCTATGTTACAAGGGGAAGTCAAGCAAAGACTTGTAACACCAACGCGTTGCGAGACGGGCACTAAGGTTGAATGTAGCGGCTATCCCGATTAGAAACTTAGCCTTAGCGAGAATTGCACCTGCCGCGGTGCATAGGCATTGGTCGGCGTCAAGAACTGCGAGTTCGTCAGGAATTCTCCAGGATAGAGCGTTCCCTTGACGACCGTCGAATAGGCCACAAATTCTCCCGCGGAGTTGTAGAAGCCGTCATCGCTGATCTGTACACGGCTGTTGGTACGGTTGAAAACGTTGAAGGATTCCGCAACCAAGGTCCACACCATACGCTCGCCGCAACGTATGGTGCGCGTGATGCGCATATCGGTGCTGAAATAATCGGGTCCCATGAATGCATTTCGCTCGTAACCCGGGAGGCGATCATTGTAGATGTCGCCGTCTCCGTTAGGATCGCCGGCAACGGTGGCATTGACGGGCCGTCCCGATCCCGCGGTGACAACGCTGGAGAGCTTCCAGTGATTGACTAAAGTATTGAGAGTGCCCTGATCGAAGTGAAGCTTGGGTTCGGCCACCCATGCCGCCACAAAGCGATGGCGCTGATCGTTGACGCTCGGTCCCCATTCCAGCGAGGTGGCATAGGAATTCTGCACGTTTCCGGAGCGTCCGACCACTAACGCATCGGGCCCGTCGTCCATGGCCTTGGCCAGCGTGTAGCCTGCCTGAAAGTACATACCATGGCTCAGCAGACGCTTCACCGATATTGTCATACCGTTATAGATACTGCTGGATTCGCTTTGGAAGGAGTTGATGGCGCCCAGTTGGGGGTCGGGTCGCTGTAAGGCATTGATGCAGGGCGGGTAGGGACAAGTAACAGACGGCGTGGTTTGCCACGTAGTGAAGGAGTCGACAGCATACATGCCCAGGAAGACCGACCCATTGTCGTTGTAGACGGGATAATCGACCACCGTTGGTTTGGGAAGGTTGACATCCAGCGAGCGAATTTCGTGTATGCCGTGCACGTAAGCATAGCTCACAGACGCGACAATGTTGTTGCCGAACTGGTGCTGCACGGTCAGGTTAGCCTGCTCGGTATACGGTGTCTGGAAGTTGGGGGCGAAGGCCGAAATGTTCGTTGTCACCAGTCCGGCCAGAGACGATGGGAGCTTGCAAACCGATGTTCCGGGCGGACAATTCACCAGAGCGTTGGGATAGCTGGGAAACAGGGCAGCCTGCGCCGGGACCATCAGGTTGAGAAATAGCTGGCTTTCCTGAATGCCGTTATCGGTGGCAATCTGCGAGGCGTACATGGCGGGGATCGGCATGTAGAACAGGCCGCCGCCGCCGCGAATGACCGTGGCATGCTTCTCGCCAAGCGAGTAGGCGAAACCGAGCCGGGGCGAGAAATTGTTCATGTCGGTGGGGACCTTGCCGGACGCGGGGTACAGAGGATTGCTGACCAGCGGCCCAGGCTCGAAGGTTTGCAGGTCATAACGAATCCCCGCGTTTAAGGTGAAGTTTCGGGTGATGCGAATGGTGTCCTGCATGAAGGCCGCATACATGCGCGAGTCAGGATGGGAGACGGGGCTGCCGAAATCCTGCATGTAATAGCGGGGCACGTCGTGGGCATAGGCGCGCAGTGGCGACAGCGGCTCGCCGTATTCCATGGGAGCGTAGGTCCAGGGGTTCACCTTCACGTCGTCAAAGTAATACTCGCCGTCGAAAAGATAGGGATAGTAGTTGTAAATCCACGCCTGGATGAAGTCGCCGCCGAACTTCCAGTGGATCCGGCCAGTGTCGTAGCTGAGGGTCTCGGCGATGTGCAGTTTTTTCTCGCGGGTATCGCGCGGCAACGTACTGGAGCCGCCAAAACCCTCCATAATGTCGTAAATCTTGTTCCACGGCAGGTTGGAGTTGGCCAGCGAATCCTGGGCATCGTGGGAGAACTGCGCGCGCAGATTGCCGGCAAATTTGTTGGTCCAGGAACTCATCAATGACGCAGCTATGCTCTCGGTCTGAACGTTCTCAGTGCCATTGGCGGTGGCGGCATACCCGGTAATCGGACTGGAAGGATCGAAGAACACATTGTTTACGCCGGTCAGCCTTGAGGTGCTTATGCGGAGGAAAGCCAGTTGTTTGGACGATAGGTTGAAGTCGACTTTGGCGAATCCCGCATTGCCCTGCATGGTGGTGGGATAGCTTCCACCCATGTTGTTGAGCTTCTGCGCAGCGGCGAAGACCAGGGCCTGGTCGGTGGAGTCGTAATCAGTAGGTTGGGGAACGATAGTGCTGGCACCGTTGGCGAACTGCACCACCGAGGGCACGGTCAGCAAGTGCTGATCGAAGCCGGCATAAAAGAAGATGCGATCTTTGCGTATCGGTCCGCCCACCGTGCCGCCGAACTGTTGCTGGCGATCGTTCGGCTGGCTGGAAGCGTAGGGCTGCTGGGCGTCGAAGCTGCGGTCGCGCAGATAGTAGAAGCCGGTGCCATGCCAGTTGTTGGTGCCTGATTTCGTGGCGACATTGAACACTGCGCCGCCGGAACGCCCCAGCTCCGCGCTGTAGGAATTCTTCGAGACCCGGAACTCCTGGATGACTTCGTTGCTGAATTGATAGGGGGCACGATAGCCGCCTCTCGCCTGGGCGAAGAAAGAGTTGTTGTCGTCGGTACCGTCGACCAGAAAACTGTTCTGAAAGCCGCGAACTCCTCCCACCGACAGGTCGCCGTTGGAGTCGGAGGTGAGGCCGCGTGGGTCCTGGATGACATCCGAAGAGAGCAGAGCAAGATCGGTGAAGCGGCGTCCGTTCAAGGGCAGGCCGTCAATGGCCGACTGCGTCACTACATTGGAAATCTCGCCGCTTTGGGTGTCGACGGCGATCGGGGGTGCGCTGACGGTGATGGTCTGGGTGAGGACCGCCGGCGATAACCGTAGATGCACCACGGAGACGCCGCCCACGAGCAACTCCACTCCGCGGCTGGTTCTCGTCGCCATTCCGGAAGCGGAAGCGGTAACGTCGTAGCGGCCCGGCGGCAACATGCCGAAGTTGAACATCCCTTGGGCGTCGGTCACCGATTGCATGTGGAAGCCGCGCGAGGAATCGGAGACGGTGATGGCGGCCGAGGGGATGCGAGCGCCACTAGCGTCTTCAATAACGCCTTGCAGCGAGGTGGAACCATCCTGGGCGCGAGACACCGGCGCCAGAAGAAGAACGAGCCCAAGCGAGGCAGCCACGTAGAGGGTCGTGGTCCGGGCGAAATGGAAACGAGCAACGAGCCCCAAGCCGGGAAGCATTCGCATTCGGCACGTCCTGCTAGCAGTAGCTGCTTTCTATCTTGAAGAAATGGGGGGAGTGTGGTCTGTGATGGAGTCCGATTTCGGACTACACGAAAGGTCAATCTCAAGTGGGGAAAACATTGTACTTTCGTAACTGAATAAAAGCTGGACAGTGGCGGGTGAACGGCAATCGAGTTGCCTGCCGCGGGCTGCGGCGCGTTTTTCAAGCGAGCGCGAGCGCCGGTCTTGATGGCTACGTTGACCACGGAAAATCGCGCATGTTACCGTACTTGGTTACACCAACCTTGTCCGCGCGTTCCGTGCGCTGAAGGATTCCCACTTGTCTTCCGAGCCCCGGGTTGCAGCACCGATTCGCAAGACTGCCTTGAACGCCGTCCATCGCCAGTTGGGCGCCAAAATGGTCGATTTCAACGGCTGGGACATGCCGGTGGAATATCCCTCGGTCGGCGGGCTGATGAAGGAGCACATGGCGGTGCGTACCGGCGTGGGCGTCTTCGACGTGAGCCACATGGGCGACATCCGCATCTCTGGACCGCAAGCGCTGGAGGCGGTGCAGCACATCACCATGAACGACGCCGCGGGAATGGCGATTGGGCAATGCCGCTACTCGGCGATGTTGTATCCCGAGGGAACGTTTGTTGATGACGTGATCGTGCACCGCATGGGCGAGGAGGATTACATGCTGGTGATCAATGCCGGCACGCGGGAGAAAGACGTCAACTGGGTCACCGCGAACACTCGGCAGTTCGATTGCACAGTCGAGAACCTGAGCGACAATTACACCCAGATCGCGATCCAGGGACCAAAGGGCGTCGACACGCTACAGAAGCTGACGGACGTGGACCTGTCCAAGGTGAAGTTCTACTGGTTCACGCATGGGACGGTTTGCGGGCTGAAGAACATCCTGATCGCGCGCACCGGATATACAGCCGAAGACGGCTTCGAGATTTACGTGCCTACCGACGAGAAGACCAGTGCGATGGTGTGGAATGCCGTGCTGGAAGCGGGCAAGGAATTCGGCATCCTGCCGTGCGGGCTGGGAGCGCGAAATACATTGCGGCTGGAAGGCAAGCTGCCGTTATACGGACATGAGATTTCCGAGTCGATCAATGTTTGGGAAGCCGGGCTGGATCGCTTCCTGAAGATGGAGAAGGGCGAATTTATTGGACAGGCCGCGCTGGAGCGCGCCAAGGCCGCCGGGATCAAGCGGACGCTGGTAGGACTGGAGTCGGTGGATCGCGGCATTCCGCGCGATGGCTACCGGGTGTCTGATCTGGACGGCAAGGAAATTGGATACGTGACCAGCGGCTCGTATGCGCCGTTTCTGAAGAAGAACATTGCGCTGGCGTATGTGCCGGTCGAGCAGTCGGAGGTAGGGCACGAAGTGTGTGTCCAGTGCAGGAGTACGCCGGTGAAATGCAAGGTTGTGCCCACGCCGTTCTATAAGCGGCCAAAGAAGCAGGCGTAGCTGGTGTGATCGGTTTGCCGTTTTGGCTCGTGTCAGGGCACGACTTTAGGCGTGCCGACACCTCGCAATGATTGATGGGCTTTAGCCCCGGAACCCGCGGCTGAAGCCGGTTTTGCTGGCTTGTTGGTGCGCCGGGCTGAAGCCCGGCGCTTCCACCCGGAGGAGAAAAATCTTATGGCTTATCCCGCGGATTACAAGTACACCAAGGAACACGAATGGCTGAAGGTTGACGGCAACACCGGCGTCATCGGCATTACGGATTATGCTCAGAACTCGCTGGGCGACATCGTATTTGTTGAGCTGCCCAAGGTCGGCGCGGAGATTGCTGCCGGCAAAACCTTCGGCTCGGTTGAATCGGTGAAGGCGGTCTCCGACTTGTTTGCGCCCGTCTCCGGCACGGTAACGGAGATCAACGAAGCCCTGAACACCGCGCCCGAGCAGGTGAACAAGGACGCCAACACAACCTGGATGATCAAGGTCAAGCTGAAGGACGCGGGCGAGGCCGCAGGGTTGCTGTCCAGCGCCGATTACGAGAAGTTCATTGCCGAAGAGGGCGGGCATTAAGTACAGCAACTAGCAACTAGCTACTAGCTACTAGCAATTAGCGACTAGCCAAGGCAAGCGAAGCGGAGTGCTGGGTAACGCGAAAAAAGAGAATGGAGTCCCGCAGGGACGGCAGGATTTCAAGAAACGGAACACGTCGGGTTTGCATCAAGGCACAACTTCACAGGCCGCCGAAAAATCGGAAAAACAGATCCCTCACCGACTGAAGTCGGTTCGTGATGACAAATCTGAAGGCTTTAGACGCTGGCCTCAAGGCCAGCTCTACCGGCCGACTCGGTGTTTCGGCATGGCTCAAGCCATGCCTTCATGCAAAGCAGTCTTAAGAAACGTTCTTACTACGCCCAGGAAAGCTACAGGTACCCATGCGCTATCTTCCTAAGTCGCAGTCCGATCGCGAAGTCATGTTGCGCGAGATCGGGGCGAAGTCGATTGATGACTTGTTTGCCGCCATTCCGGCCGAGTATCGCCTGAAGGGCGACCTCGGCATCCCGCGGCAGTATGCGGAAAGCGAGATTGTGGAGTTCTTTCGCCATCGCGCCGCCAATAGCGCGCAGGGCTATGCCATGTTTTTGGGGGCAGGCGCGTACTCGCACTACCGGCCCGTGGTGATCGACTCGCTGATTTCGCGCGGGGAGTTCTTCACCGCGTACACGCCGTATCAGCCGGAGATCGCGCAGGGCACGCTGCAATCGATCTTCGAGTTTCAGACGATGATTTGCGAACTGACCGGCATGGATGTGGCGAACGCGTCCATGTATGACGGCTCGACCGGCGCAGCCGAGGCGTTGATGATGGCCGCGCGCGTCACCGGGCGCAACAAGTCGGCGGTGGCTTCCACTGTGCATCCCGAATATCGCGAGGTCATCACCACCTACTCGCGCTACCAGGGGATGCCGGTTTCGACGTTTGGTTATGAGAAGAACGGCCGCATCGATCTCGAAACCCTCGATATGGCGATCGATGACGACACTGCCGGCGTATTGATCCAGTCGCCTAACTTCTTCGGGACCATCGAGGACGTTGCGGCGATTGCCGACATCGTCCATAGCAAAGGCGCGCTGCTGATCGTCTCCATCGCCGAGGCAGTTTCGCTGGGGATCGTGAAGCCTCCGGCGGAAGCCGACATTGTCAGCATGGAAGCGCAGTCATTCGGTGTGCCATTGGGATTCGGCGGACCATACTGCGGCGTGATCGCCACGCGCGACCGATTTGTGCGCCAGATGCCCGGGCGTCTGGTGGGCGAAACCCGCGACCGCAACGGCAAGCGCGGCTTCGTGCTCACCCTCTCTACCCGCGAACAGCACATCCGGCGCGAGAAGGCGACGTCGAACATTTGCACCAACCAGGGACTGGTCGCGCTGATGGTCGGCATCTTCATGACGGTTTACGGCCGTGAAGGATTGAAGGAGCTGGCCACGCAGAACCTGGCGAAAGCCCACTACGCCGCGGAACAATTCAAGAAGGCCGGCGCCACGTTGCTGTTCGAAGGCGCGCCCCGCTTCAACGAATTCGTGATCCGGACGAAAACCGATCCCTACGCTATCAACGACAAGCTGCTGGGGCAGCAGATTATCGGAGGCCTGCCGCTGAAGAAATTTTATCCCGAGTTGGAGAATGCCTCGCTGTGGTGCTGCACCGAGACCACGGCAAAGGCCTCGATTGACGCGGCTGCGAAGGAGGTGGCGCTGTGAACCTGAACGAGAAGATCAAGAAAGCGACCACCCACATCAGCCAGAACGAAGGACTGATCTTCGAGAAGTCGTCGCCCGGCAAGAAGGCCTACAAGCTGCCGCCGCTGGACGTGCCGGAGGTCGATGCTGCACAACTGCTCGGCGAGCAGACACGCGAAAACCTGGGCAACATGCCGGAGGTAAGCGAGATCGAGATCATCCGCCATTACACGCGCATCTCGACCTGGAACTATGCCGTGGACCACGGGATGTACCCGCTGGGCTCGTGCACTATGAAGTACAACGCTCGCGTGAACGAGTACGTGGCGCGGCTGATGGGATTGGCGGAGGCGCATCCGTATCAACCAGAACGGGTAAGCCAGGGCGCGCTGCGCATTTTGCAGATGCTGAGCGAGCAATTGATCGAAATCACCGGCATGGATGCGATCACATTGCAACCCGCGGCAGGCGCGCATGGCGAACTTACGGGCATCCTGATGGTGCGAGCGTATCTGGAGTCACGCGGCAATCCGCGGAAGAAGATACTGATCCCGGACTCGGCGCACGGCACTAATCCGGCGACGGCTGCGATGTCGGGCTACGCCGTAGAAAACATCAAGTCCAATGCCGCGGGAATGGTGGATGTGGCTTCGCTGGAAGCGCAGGTGAATGAGGACGTGGCCGCGCTGATGCTGACTAATCCCAACACGCTGGGCGTCTTTGAGCAGGAGATCCACAAGATTGCCGACGTGTTGCATGCCAAGGGCGCACTGCTTTATATGGACGGCGCTAACATGAACGCGCTGGTGGGCAAGGTGCGTCCCGGCGATTTTGGCACCGACGTGATGCACCTGAACCTGCACAAGACGTTCTCCACACCGCATGGCGGAGGCGGTCCGGGATCGGGGCCGGTCGCGTGCAAGAAGATTCTGGAGCCATTTCTGCCCACGCCGGTGGTCATTACGAAACCCGACGGCACGCTGGGCTTTGACTACAAGCGGCCCAAGTCGATTGGGCGAGTGCGCATGTTCTACGGCAACTTCGGAATGCACGTGCGGGCGCTAGCCTACATTATGGCCAATGGTCCTGACGGCCTGCGGCAGACAACAGAAGATGCCGTGCTCAACGCGAACTACATTCGCGAGAAACTGAAAGGCGTTTACGACCTGCCATACAGCACGCCGACGATGCATGAGGTGGTCTTCAGCGATCGCCTCCAGAATCCTCAGGGCATCAAGACCGGCGACATTGCCAAGCGGCTCATCGATTACGGCTTCCACCCATACACGGTCAGCTTTCCGCTGGTGGTGCATGGCGCGCTGATGATTGAGCCGACCGAGAGCGAGTCGAAAGAAGAGCTGGACCTGTTCATCGACGCGATGAAGTCGATCGCTGAAGAGGCCGCGGAGCATCCCGAGATCATCATCGAAGCGCCGCACAACACGCGCATCTCGCGGCTGGACGAGACGACAGCAGCGAGGAAGCCGGTGTTGCGCTGGAAGCCGCAGAGCGAGGCGGCAGGGAAGTAAGACGTCGATACCAAAGAGACACAGAGTCTTTGGTCTGGAATTCGACAGGTCTAATGCACTTCAGAATGTCGAAGAGCAGAGGCAAGCGAGCAGTAATGCGGTGTCTCCGCGAGCGCTCGGAACGACACTGATCGTTTTGGGCGACGATGGCCGAGAGGCCGTGCTGGCGGCTACTTGCCCGAATCCTTCGCCTGATGGATTTTGTGGCTCTCCTTCAGACCACAGATCCCACAGGTACGAAAGCCATCAGCTGGTTTGAAGCGATGCGGGCTGTCTGACGCGCGCCGAGCCGGGTGATTCGTCTTGGTCTTTGCTTCTCCGTTACCAGTGTTAGACACTCACAACCTCCATTGCCATCTCTCGATACTCATGTCAGCACTGAGGCGCAGGCGATATGGCCCGTCATGCGTGCATGGCGCATTTCAAATTTACACGAGGCTGCCGCTCCGTGGGGATTGAATTTTTGTCTAACAAGGGCAGGGCATTCCCGTAGGGGGAATGTCCAAAATGGGCCAAATCATCGCGTGAGGTGCTTCGTCACGCCATTGTAAGCCTTTTGTTTAGAGGCATTTTGGCTATAAGTCCAATGGGGAGAACCTTTTGGCGGTTTTTTGTTATTTATGTTTTTTCCATGGTTACAAGGGCGAATGGAGGGGGGAGTGCGCAATTAAGGCTCTTCCGCAGTTTGGTTTGGCTGCCAGCTTATAATCCAAGCTCGAATGCACAGCTACTTCGCGCGGCGCACTTCCTGGGACCTCACGACAAATCGCTACACGGAAGCGCTCGACGCGCATCAGCGAGCAGGCCGAGAGCTGCTCGACCTGACGGCTTCGAATCCCACGACAATCGGGCTGCACTATCGCGACGACATTTTGCTGCGGGCGCTGGCTGATCGCGAGGGCTTGCGTTACGAGCCGCAGCCGAAAGGCCTGCTCGCAGCGCGCGAGGCGATTGGGGCGTACTATGCCGAGCGCGGCCGCGCGCTTTCGCCTGACGATCTGCTGCTGACGACGAGCACCAGCGAAGGCTACTCATTCGTCTTCCGGTTGCTGTGCGATCCCGGAGACGCGCTGCTGGTTCCCACGCCGAGTTATCCGCTGTTCGACTTTCTGGCCGACATTCAGGATGTGAGGCTGGTTCCGTACGAGCTGGTCTACGATCACGGCTGGCAGATGGACTTCGCGTCACTGCGCGGCGCGATGGAACGGGCAAAGACTGAGGGCGCGCGCTGTCGCGCCGTGTTGGTGGTGCATCCCAACAATCCGACGGGATCTTACGTGAAGCCGCATGAGGCGGAGGAGTTGAATCGCATCTGCGCGGAGAACGGCGTGGCGATCATCGCCGACGAAGTCTTCCTTGACTACTCTCTCGTGAAGGCGGAGCCGCTGACCTTCTCGGCGAACCGCGAGGCCCTGACCTTCACGTTGAGTGGACTGTCGAAGATCTCTGCGTTGCCGCAGATGAAGGTTGCGTGGATCGCGGTGAGCGGTCCGCGGGAGCTGAGGACAGATGCGCTGGCGCGCCTGGAGTTGATTGCGGACACATATCTGTCGATGAACGCGCCGGTGCAGCTTGCGGCGCCGACGATGCTGGAAGAGCGGCACAGCATTCAGGCGCAGCTGATGCAGCGCATCCAGGAAAATCTGCGGGAGCTGGATGCGCAGCTGGCGGCGCAGAAGCCGTGTCAGCGGCTGGAGGTTGAAGGCGGCTGGTACGCGGTGCTGCGGGTTCCGGCAACCTGTCCCGACGAAGAGCTGGCAATTGCGCTATTGCAGGAGAAGGGCGTGCTGGTGCAGCCGGGACATTTCTATGACTTCCCGGCGGACGGATATCTGATCGTCAGCCTCATCACACAGACCTGCGTTTTTCAGACAGGTATGGGGCGGCTTCTGGAATATGTTGCGACCATCGGGCGCTGGGCGTCGTCCAGTTGAGTGAAGTTTGCCGGTTGCAAAGGCTGACAAAAGGACGTGGGGGGCGGTCGTCGAAGGCCCGCAGCGGCTAAAGCCGAATCGGTTCCCAGGCTTCTACGGACGGCCTGAAGGTCGTCCCCGTCGGGTAAACGGCTTTACCTTTCGTAGCTTATGGGTCGAAGATTGCTGTGCCTTCGGGCGCGTCTGGACGTTATAATTGAGGGCCTGTGCTTAAGTACTCCATCGTCGTTCCGTTCCACAACGAAGAAGAGAACGTCACCGAACTGTACGACCGGTTGAAGGTGGTGATGGAAGCGGCGGGCGAGCCGTTCGAACTGGTCTTCGTGGACGACGGCAGCCGCGACCACACATTCTGGCTGCTCCAGCAGATTGCCGCGGTTGACCGCCGCGTGGTGGTGGTGAAGTTGCGGCGCAACTTCGGGCAGACATCGGCGCTGGCGGCGGGCTTCGATCACGCCGAGGGCGAGTACGTCATCGCCATGGACGGCGACCTGCAACACGATCCCCACGACATTCCTCTGTTCCTGCAAAAGCTGCGCGAGGGTTATGACATCGTCAGCGGCTGGCGCAAACAGCGTATCGACAACTTCGTGATGCGGCGCGTTCCCTCGAAGATTGCCAACTGGCTGATGGCCAAACTCAGCGGCGTCGACTTGCACGATTTCGGCACCACGTTCAAAGCGTACCGGCGGGAAGTGGTGCAGGAAGTACCGCTCTACGGCGAATTGCATCGCTTTATTCCGGCACTGGCATCTGCGTACGGCGCGACCATCTGCGAGATCCCGATTCGCAATGTGAACCGCGAACGCGGCGAATCGCATTACGGCATCTCGCGCACCTTCCGCGTCTTTTTCGACCTGATTACCATTCGCTTTCTGCTGAAGTACATGTCGCGCCCGCTGCATTTCTTCGGTACCTGCGGCGCGTTAAGCTCGGTCACCGGGACGCTGATTGCCTTGTATATGATCTGGGAGAAGTTCGTTCGCGGCAAGAACGTGATGGACGAGCACGGCCCGCTGCTGGTGTTTGCCGCGGTGCTGATCGTGGCGGGCGTGCAGCTGATCGCGCTGGGGCTGCTGGGCGAATTGCAGGTGCGGCACTTCCATGAACCCAGCAAGCGCGCTCCGTATACCGTCGATCGCGTGTTGCGCTCTTCGCATAGTCAGGGCGCGTTGGCCGATTGAAGAGGGGACTGGTGAGCAGAGGTCATCGCATGAATCTTTCCGGGGTTGTATCAGGGCACGACCTTTAGTCGTGCCGACACAAGCATACCGAGGATCAGGGCTTTAGCCCCTGTAAAATCAACGCTCCCAGGCGCTAAAGCCCAAATCATTCAGGAGCCGCATACGGCACGGCTAAAGCCGCGCCCTGATACAAACCACTTATGAGATGGCTAGATGGCTTCTAGTGAGCAGCTGCAAAATCGCGGTCTGGATTCTATTGCTGACCACTGATCACCGGCCACTGACCACTGCTTTGAATGACGACGCGCAAGATCATCGTCTTTACCCGGCCTGATTCTCTGCCGTGCGAGGCAGTCAAGCTCTTCCTCAAAGACCGTAAGGCAAGGTTCGTGGAGCGTTGCGTGGCCTATGACGATGACGCGCTGCACGAGCTGGCGGAGAAGTACAACAGCCGCTCCATTCCAACCGTCATAATCGACGACGAAGTTGTCGTCGGCTTCGATCCTGAACGCCTCGACCAACTGCTTGAACAGTAAGCCTCATCACGCTCGCGGCTACCTGTACATTGCCGCAGCCACGTTTTGCTGGGGACTTTCCGCAGCGCTGGGACGCGCGATGTTTACCGGCAGGATCTCCGGCGTAACGCACATTCTGGGCGCGATTGACCCGCTGATGCTGGCACAGAGCCGCAGCACCATCGCGCTGCTGATTCTGGCGCCGATTCTCTTCCTGCACAACCGGTCTACGCTGCGGGTGCGCGGCAGTCATCTGGCGCAGTTCTTTTTGCTGGGAATTCTGGGGCTGGCCGGCGCGAATTACTTCTACTACTTCGCCATCGAGAAGACCACGGTGGCGACGGCCATCGTGCTGCAATATGTCGCCCCGGTTTGGGTGCTGCTTTACATGCTGGCGCGACGCCGGCAACGACCGACCGCGCTGCGCATCAGCGGCGTGCTGCTCGCAGTTGTGGGTTGCGCGCTCGCAGTCGGCGAAGTCGCCGCTCGCAGTCAGTTCCCGTGGCTGGTGATCTCCGGAGTGCGCTTCAACCCGCTGGGAGTTGCCGCGGCAGAGATGGCTGCAATCACCTTCGCCTTCTACAACGTCTACGCTCAGCATCTGCTACAGATCTATCAGCGCTGGACGGTCCTGGTGTATTCGCTGCTCGGCGCGGCTGTTTTCTGGCTGATCGTCAATCCGCCGTGGAAGATCGCCGCGCAACACTACAGCGGCGGACAATGGCTGTTCATGCTGGTTTTCTCGATTGGCTCGATGCTGATTCCATTTTCGCTGTACTTCATCGGACTCCAACACCTCGATCCAACGCGAGCGATTGTGACCGCTTGCCTGGAACCGGTCTGGGCGATTCTGCTGACGGCGATGATCCTGGGAGAGTTGGTTTCACCGATGCAGGTGGTGGGAATTGTTGTGGTTCTGTCGGCGACAATCCTGATACAACGTCCCGACCGGAAAGTGCCCGAGGAACCAACAATCGCGGTTGAGCCGATGGAGTAATACGCCTCGGACGCGCGATGTCGTAACCGCTAGCGTCTAGCCGTAGTTACGGGGCGCTGATTCGATTCCGTCTCCGCGTAGAGCGCGTCGATCTCTTTCTTGTAGCGATCGGTCAGGTGACGGCGGCGGAGCTTCATGCTCGGGGTCAGAGTGCCGTCCGCGATGCTGAGTTCGGCGGGCACGACCAACACTTTCTTCAGCTTTTCAAATTGCGCGAGGTTATTGTTGAGTTCTTCGACAATGCCCTGATACAGCGATTGCACCTGGTGCGACTTGACCAACTCCTTGCGCGAGGAGAACTTTACGCCGTGATGGTGCGCCCAGGCTTCCAGGTCCTCGAAGCTGGGGACGATGAGCACGGCAGGAAAGCGACGGCCGTCGCCGAGCAGCGCCGCCTCGCCGACATACTGGTTCACCTTGAGCGAGTTCTCGATGGGCTGGGGCGCGATGAACTTGCCGCCTGAGGTCTTGATCAGATCTTTCTTGCGATCGGTGATGGAGAGATAGCCGTCCTGGTCGACGTTGGCAATGTCTCCGGTCTTGAACCAGCCATCCTCGAAAACCGCCGCGGTTTCTTCGGGCATCTTGAAGTAACCTTTGAAGACCGAGGGCCCGCGAACCAGCAACTCGCCGTCGTCAGCGATCTTTACTTCGACATTCGGCATCGGCTTGCCCACCGTCCCCAGGCGATGATTGATGGGATTATTGAGCGCGATGACGGGAGAGGTCTCGGTCAGCCCATAGCCTTCATGGATGCGGATACCGATGTCGGCGTACCAGGTAGCGATCTCCTTGCCCAGCGGCGCGCCGCCTGAGACGAAGATGCGGGCGCGTCCGCCCATCCCTTCGCGGACCTTGGAAAACACCAGCGCGTTGGCCAACTTCCAGGAAAACGACTTCGGCGTCTCGCCGCGAAGAATGGTTTCACGGTTGGCCGCGCCCACTGACAGCGCCCATTGGATAAGCGACCGCTTGATGCCGTGCGCCTTGTTCTGCACCTGGTTGTAAACCTTCTCGTAGACCCGAGGCACAGCAACAATCAGCGTGGGATGCACTTCGCGCATGGCGCGTGGCAGGTCCTCAATCACGGGACAATAAGCCAGCGGCACCCCCGCGTTAAACAGAGCGTAGTCCAGATGACGGGCCGTTACATGCGAGAGAGGCAGGAACGAGATGCACAAGTCGTCCTTGTCGAACTCGTACATATCAAGCGAGACATTCAGGTTCGACGCGATGTTTCCGTGCGTGAGCATCACGCCCTTGGGCGTTCCGGTCGTTCCCGAGGTGTAGATCAGGGTCGCCAGATCGTCGGGTTCGATTAACTCGCCGATGGCGTCCAGCGCAGGATCGTTTCCATGCGGCGCGTCCCGCAGGAACGATTGCATGGGAACAGCGTCCGTGATTTCCGAAGCGTCGTCCATCAGGACGATGTACTCCAGCCTGGTTTGCGCGCGGATTCCCGCGATTTTCTCGTACTGCTTGCGGGTGGAGACGAACGCAACCCGCGCGTCGGAGTTCTGTAGGACAAACAGACATTGCTCGCTGGTCTGGGTGGCGTAGATGGGGACATCGACCGCTCCCAGCATGAGGCAGGCGAAATCGGCGACGGCCCATTCCGGACGATTCTCGCTGAGGATGACTACACGGTCGCCTTTGCGTATTCCCCAGGATTGCAATTGGCGCGCGGTAGCGTACACCCAGCTCTGGAGTTGGCCGGCTGGGATTGCCCGCCAGGTATCGCCTTCGCGGGTAAGCATCACGCGGTCGCTGTTGTGCTTCACCAGCGTGAAGAAAACGTCATTGAGAGTCCGAAGATTCATGTTATTGTGCGGCTTTGAAGGGGCGCGGCTTTAGCTGCGCCGTTGTCACTGCCTAATTATTGCCATCCCGAGCCGACTTTAGTCGGCACACTATCGGTACGACTGAAGTCGTGCCCTGACACAACCCATTCGAAAAAGAACCTTCAGTTGCGGCGCTAAATGCGTCCCATCGCCCATCAGTCCTGCGCAGGTGAGCTACCCATTCTGCAAACAGCAACCTTGAAGGACCGTCAGGTCGTCCGCATTCCGTTCAGGAAAATATCCACCACCACGTCCGCAACATTCCGCAGCTGGTACTCGTGCTCGCTCAATACCCACGACGTGACCATCTCATCCAGCGCGCCGAAGAAGCAGTTGGCGGCGTACTTGTCCGACATCTCACGGCGGAAAATCCCGCTTGCCTGTCCATCGGTGATCGCCTCGCGCACCAGGCTGAGGTATTCGATCATGTGGTGGTGCGAGAACTCCGACAAGAAGCGCGTGCTTTGCCGCAGCTCCATCTGGAAGACGACCGCGAGGTTGCGATTCGATCCCAGCGCCTCCAGATGCAGGGACGCCAGCCGCCGCAGCCGCTCCGCCGGATCCGGCAGCTTCTTCAATTCGGTACGCGCCAGGCTCATGAAGGCGTCGAAGGCCGTATTGATGGCGGTCATCAGGATCTCGTCCTTGCTCTTGAAGTAGAGATAGACGGTGCCATCGGCAACATTGGCGCGATCGGCAATGTCGGCCACACGCGAGGTGAAGAAACCCTTCTCGGCAAACACCGCGACCGCCGCGTCCAGGATGCGCTGGTACTTGTCAGAACTGCGATTTACCGATGTGGCCATGGCATTTGTGGGTGTCGAAGGAAAGTGAGGGCCGTGTTTTGACCGTCAAGAACGGCACTTGGCGTTTAGCCAAGGCACAAACACTAAGTGCTAAGGAAACTCTGATTACGTCAACGCCGTGGGCCTCAGCGGCTAAAGCCGGGCTCATTTGCTCGGCTTTGCGGATCGCCTGAAGACAGCCGCTTTCAAAGCAATACTTTAATCAGAGCTTGCCTAAGTGCTAAATGCCGTTCACCGAATGAATACTCATTCACTTTAACGCCCGCGTAACCTTTCCGCAATCGGAACACGAGGAGGGGGCCCATGGAATTCCAAAACGGAAAACCCGCCACTGGTCACAGTGAAAAAGTGCATCTGGGGGTTGCCGCTGGCGAATGTGCCGTGGTAATGGGACAATGACCGCACAGACACACGCCGAGTCACCCGTCCCGTATGGAGCTGTTCGAGAGGAGAAAATCGATGAAGAAACTCGTATTGACGCTGCTGCTGATCGGGTCGTTGTTGCCGGCCAGCTTTGCCGCCAACAAGCCCAGCGACATGCCTGCCCCAAAAATCAAGGTCGGCGATATGGCGCCCGACTTCACCCTGCAAGACCAGAACGGAAACAAAGTTTCGCTGCACGAATTTCGCGGCAAAAAGAATGTTGCGCTGGCCTTCTACATCTTCGCGTTCACCGGTGGTTGAGCCAAGCAGATGAAGGCCTTCCAGCAGAACTTGAGCAAGCTGGAAGCCGCCGACACCCAGGTCCTGGGTGTGAGCATGGATTCTCCTTTCTCGAACAAGGCGTGGGCCGAACAAATCGGAGTCACCTTCCCGCTGCTCAGCGATTGGGGCGGCGATGTCACCAGGAAGTACGGCCTGTACGATCCGGAATACAAAGCCGCGCGGCGGGTGAACTACGTCATCGGCAAAAATGGCAAGGTGATTGAGATGCAGTTGGATAACGATGCCATCGATCCGAGTAAGGTCGTGGTGGCGTGCCAGGCGCAGAAGCTGAACCGTTAGAATACTGCGCTGCCTCGTTTGAAAAAGATCGACAAGGTGGGGCAGTATCCATTTGACGCGTGTAAATACATTATGTAAATCTTGAAATGCGATTCACCTGGAGCAGGGAAAAGAACCGCATCAACCTGAGGCGTCATGGAATAACCTTCCAGGATGCGGCACGGATCTTCAATGGTCCCACAGTAGAAAAGGTCGATGACCGCTTCGACTACGGAGAAACCCGGATTTACGCGATTGGATTAGTGAACGGTGTTGAGATTACCGTCATCTACACCGATCGCGGGGATGAAGAACGACACCTGATATCGGCATGGAGATCAGAACGACATGAGCGCCGCGTCTACTGGCAAAACTTCAGGGAGAAAGGCAACTGAACCGCGCACGAACTGGCGACGCGTGCGTTCTCTGACGGATGCGCAGATCCGCGCCGGCATCGCCAAGGACCCCGAGATAAGTCCGACCAACGCGGCTTTCTGGACGAAGGCTAAAGTCGTTATGCCGCGCTCCAAGAAGACCATCACCATGCGGCTCGACGCGGATCTTCTTGATTGGCTTCGCACCAGTCGCGGCTACCAGACACGGATCAATGCGATCCTCCGCGCCTACATGGACGCCAACGTGAACCACCGATAAACGACCACTGCTTGGCAGAGTCCACCGGGCGACTTTCCTTAGGCCTTCCAGCCAAAGCTGTGGAACTATCCTGGCGCGGTTTAGTGCGCCTTGTCCGACTCGTCGCTTACCCGCGTCTGATCGGTAATCCAGTTTGCCTCCCAGGTCTTGCCGCCATCATCCGAGAATGACTGTTCAAAATGAGGTGTGCTGGTGGCGACGTCCGTCCAACTGTATCGAACCAGGATGGCCCTGCCTTTATATGGCTCCTGGTCGATAAACTCGCCGCGTCCGTTCTTGAACTCGCCGGTTGGCGGGGGAAGCGAGAGCACTCCGTCCTTGCTATTGGCCCAATACAGGCGCCACTGGTGAGATTGGGGATTGAACAGACGCAGGGTCAAGCCTTCGATGTGTCCGCTGGGACTATTGAGTTCGACCGTATCCAGTTGGGCGCGGCCATCCCAAACCTTGTAGCAGACGCCCGTACCTTCAAATTCGGTCCAGGTCGTCGAGCCCGTTAAGGGATGATCGAGCTTCTTCAAGTGAAATTTCCAGCTGCCAATCAGGGGATCGAAATCGTGCTGCCCATCGCCGGTTTGTTGCGACACCGTTTTCGCGGGTTCTGAACTCGGCCAGGCTAATGCTTTGGCAGATTGATCACCGACGCGCGTCTGATCGGTGATCCAGTTCACTTCCCAGGTCTTGCCTCCGTCATCGGAGAACGACTGTTCAAAGTGAGGCTTGTCCGTATTCGTTTTCGTCCAGAGAAATCGAATGAAGATGAGCTTGCCGTTCAGGGTATCCTGGCCGTAAAACTCGCCGACTCCATTTTTGAATTGGCCGACCTGGGCCGGGTCGACGGTGCCGACCTTGGCGTTGGCCCACCAGAGGTTCCACTGATGAGTTTCGGGGTTGTAGAGGCGCAGGGTCAGACCCTCGATGTGGCCGGCCACAGCGCTGTCGGTTTCGAACTGCTCCAGTTGAGAGCGGCCATCCCAAATCGGCCGGGTCACAGACGTACCGTCAAATTCGACCCAGGTATTGGAGCCGGTCAAGGGATGCAGACGCTTCTTCAGATGAATCTTCCAACTACCAATCTCGAAGTCAAAGTCGTGCTGGCCATCGCCTTGGGCGGCCGTTTTGGAGGCATCTGAACTTGGCTGGGCGCGTCCCTGCAAAGGCTGCATGACGGGGATAAAGCTGCACAGCAGAAGGTAAGCGCGGACGAGTCTGCGCAGGTTCGGCATCGTGTCCCTCATAATTCATTTGACCATAATCAATTTGCAGGGTTGTTGGCGAGGGAGTCTTCAAAAAAGGGATGAATAGCTGCTGAGGCGGGTTTGGCTGAGGGGAGACGTTATCCTGACTTCTGAGGTCCCGAAGAAAATTGAGCTGGCAAATTGGACGGTGCCCCAGGTTCGCGGCCGTCTTTTGGACGCTAACCTGGGCAGCTCGGATTCCGAGATTATGCCGCCTTGACTGACACCCGCCCTGGGCGAGAAGAGCGCGCCTTGCCTCGGATGACAATGTCCACGTCGCAGCTCAAAGCGGTGACAAATCCGATAAGGCGTTCCACGGAAAATCCCTCCAGCTTGTAGTTCCGCAGGGCCGAGATTTTCGGCTGATTGACGGACAGCCGCCTAGCGGCTTCGGCTTGCGGCAACCCAGTATGGTCCAGGAGCCGATTAAGGGCGACCGCGAGCTGGACCTTGGTTTGTTTTTCCCCGGCGTTCTTGAGCCGAAGGTCGGCAAAGACGTTGCCCGAACTGGCGCGAACTTTGAGATCATCTTGTTTGCTAGCCTTCATGATTGCTGCCTCGCAATGCTACCTTTCTTCATTCTTCGAAGTTCCCCTGATAATGTTCCCTGGCTGCCTGCAGCCGCTTATGGACGAGTTCGATATCCGTTCTGGCTGTCTTCACTCCTTTGGGAGACTTTTTCTGGAACGCATGCAAAACGTACACCGCTCTCTCGAACTGGACCGTGTAAACCGCTCGGTAAGCGTCTCCCGCGTGGTTCTCAACTACCTCCAGCACGCCGGAACCCTCTCCCTTCCACGGCTTAGCCGAAACGTGTTTCCCGCCGAATTGGGCGACTCCCAGGGCTGTGCCGATGCGGTCTTTGACGCGCTCCGGAAACGCAAGGAGTTCTCGATAGGACGACCCAATCCAAAACAACGCCTTCTCGCCTTGTGATCGTGGTCGCGCCATTATCCCGATTCTAGGATAATAGCTTGATTTGTCAAGTGCCCGAACTCGGAACTGCGACGGTATTTTGGTTATCTTCTCCGAGGGCCTTAGTTACTCACCAACGTGGGACACTCTACACGTCTGAGCGGCAGAGACTTACAGGCACAAAAAATGTTCCACGTGGAACAATCACGTGGAACAATTTTGACAGCCTGTTCAACCTGGCTTTGAGACGTCTAAGTTTCTATTGCCGCCACCGCGACCAGCGAGTCCTGCTTCACGATGACTTCGCTCAGTTCCTTGGTCCCGTAGTCGAAGCCGCGGTCGAAGGCCTTCAGGTTCAGATCGCGATAGGCCTCGGGCACCGAAGCCGCGACTGCTTTCCTCATCGCGTCCGGATCGACCGCCTGCGAGACCGCCGCGAAGAAGCCGACCATCACGATGTTCAGCACCATCTTCTTGCCGAGTTCTTCGGCGATGCGCGTCGCCGGGACGCTATAAACGCGCGTGCCGGCGGGATGGTCGCCGATTCGCACCAGGTCTTCTTCGATGATGAGAATGCCATTGTCCTTGAGCTGCGGACTGAACAGCGTGTAGGCCTCTTGCGACATGACTACCAGAATGTCGGGACGCGTGACGTAGGGATACAGCACCGGCTGGTCAGACAGGATGACCTGCGCGCTGCAAGCTCCGCCGCGCGCTTCCGGTCCAAAGCTTTGCGTCATGGTGGAGAAGCCGTCTTGAAAGATGCAGCCGGCTTTGCCGATGACAACTGCCGACAGGATTACGCCCTGCCCGCCAAATCCTGCGATTCGGATCTCTGTTACTGGCATGAGCATGCCTCCGTTTCAACGTAATCTTCGCCCAGAGCGCCGGCCAGGCTGTCGTGCATCAGGTTGCCGTAGTCGCCGCGGTCGCCGCGTTCGCGGTCCACGAACTTGCCTACGACAATCTCGCCGCTCTTGGTCAACGCCACCTCGTTGGTGGGCGCGCCGTTGCGTACCTTGCTGAGCTGCTTGTAAAACTTCATGGTGTCCAGCCCATCGCCCATCTTGTTGCGGCGCTGATACAGCGTGGGGCACGGCGACAGCACCTCGATGAAGCTGAAGCCTTTCTTGGAGAACATCTCTTCCATCGAACGCGCCAGTTGTTTGACGTGAAACGCCGTCCAGCGCGCCACGTAAACCGCGCCTGCCGCTTCCACCAGATACGGCAGGTTGAACGACGGATCGTAGGTGCCGTAAGGATTGGTTGCAGTGACAACCGCTCCGGGCGTGGTCGGCGCCGTTTGTCCGCCGGTCATGGCGAAAACCAGATTGTTGATGCAGACGACTTTGAGGTCGATGTTGCGCCGGGCGGCATGGATCAGATGATTGCCGCCGATGGCGAACAGGTCGCCGTCGCCGGAGTAGACCACGACATTCAGCTTGGGATTGGCCAGCTTCAGGCCGGTTGCGAACGGAATGGCGCGGCCATGCGTGGTGTGGAACGAATCCAGGTTGACGTAGCCGGCGACGCGTCCGGTGCAGCCGATACCGGAGACAATCGCCAGGTTCTTCCTGTCGATGTTGGCTTCGGTGAGGGCGTGGGCGAACGAGTTGACGCTGGTGCCGATGCCGCATCCCGGACACCAGATGTGTGGAATGCGGTCCATCCGCAGAAAGTCCTCGACTGGGTTGTGGATGGTCACAGTCGCTTCACTCATCGTGCCACCTCCATGATTGCCTTCAGAATGTCTTCGGGCTTGTGAACGCTGCCGCCAGCGTGCCCCACCAACCGGACCTTGGTTTGGCCCGCGGCCGCGCGCTCAACCTCGCGCACCATCTGGCCCAGATTTAACTCCGCTACTACCAGGCCTTTCACTTTTTTCGCTATAGCGGCAATCTGTTTTTCCGGGAACGGCCATGCCGTAATCAGCCGGAACTTGCCGACCTTGATGCCCTTCTGGCGCGCCATGTCGATGGCCTTTTGCGCCACGCGCGACGTGATGCCGTAGGAAACGACGACTACGTCGGCGCCTTCAATCTGATCTGCCTCGAAGAGAGTGATCTGATCGACGTTCTTGGTGATCTTATCGACCAGGCGCCTGATCAGCACGTCCTGCACCTCAGGCCGCATGTCGGGATAACCACGCTCGTCGTGGGTCAGTCCGGTGACGTGAACGTTGTAGCCCTCGCCCACTCGCGGCATGTCGGGGACAAGGTCTGCGCCGGGCTTGTAAGCGTGAAATTCTTCGGGAGGAAGTGTGGTGTAGCGGCGCGGTTCGATTTCGATGTCCTCGGGTGCGGGAATCACAACCTTCTCTGTCATGTGACCCACCACTTCGTCCATCATGACGAACACCGGGCAGCGATACTTCTCGGAGTAGTTGAAGGCCGTGATCGTCAGGTCGAAGCACTCTTGCGGCGAGTTCGGACACAGCGCGATGATTTCGTAGTCGCCATGCGATCCCCAGCGCACCTGCATCATGTCCTGCTGCGCGGGAAGCGTTGGCAAGCCGGTGGAGGGTCCGCCGCGTTGCACATCGACGAAAACGCATGGCGTCTCGGTCATGGCGGCGTAGCCGATGTGCTCCATCATCAGCGAAAAGCCCGGGCCGGAGGTCACGGTGAAGGCCTTGGCTCCGCCCCATACTGCGCCTTGCAGCGTGATGGATGCGGCCAGTTCGTCTTCCATCTGAATGAAGGTCCCGCCGACAGTTGGAACGCGCGCCGCGAAACGTTCGACAACTTCGGTTGAAGGCGTGATGGGATAGCCGGATGAGAAGCGCGCGCCGGCAGCCAGGGCGCCTTCACAGCAGGCGTGATCGCCATCGAGAAAATGTGTGCCGGTCAGTACTCCAGCAGGATCAGCGTGCATCTTGCTCCTCCTTTACCTCAGCGGCAATCGCAGGCGGAACAGTGGAGTCGGCGGCAGGCTCGGCCTGCGCCTTCTTTTCAACCTCAGGCTTGAAGCCGAAGATGGCGAAGTCAGGGCAGTACATGCCGCACAGGTCGCAGCCGCTGCACTTCTCGGGATGGGCCATGTAGGGCGTGTGATATCCCTTGGCGTTGAAAGCGGAGGAAAGCGCCAGGACGTGCGTGGGACAAAACTCCACGCAGAACCCGCAGGCTTTACAGCGCTCGACTACGATCTGCACTGAACCTTGGACCTTGGCCATTGCTGCCCTTTCTATTTGCGGGACCGTCGGAAGGAACTTGGTGTTACCTAACGATTCGCCATCCCACCTGGAAATCCGTTGCGGTAAAGAGGCTCACCCCGTACCGAACGATAGTTCGATTTTTGACCAGCGATGGGCCAAGGCGAAGTGATGGGGGTCACATGGTGATGTGAGGTGGGACACTCGGCCGTCAGCCGTCAGTTTTCAGCCGTCAGAAAGGCCGCTTCTCGCTCTTCGCTATTCGCGTCCGCAGGCGCTGTCATCCGACCGAGGACTTCAGTCCGAGTCGAGGGACCTGCTTTTCGCGGGCAATGTACGAAGTCCAACAAAAAGCAGGTCCCTCAACTGCGTGAGTCCGGTCGCAAGCCAAGGCCAATCGCGATGAAAGGCAAGATTACGCAAACCACTTCAAGGGCAAGACTGACTTTGACCGCTTGCGCCGGATGCGCGATGCGGACATCGACTACTCCGATATTCTCAAGCTGGGTAAGTCGTTCTGGAAGGTGACGAAGCTTGCCATGCCGGAGCCGAAAGACCGCCTGACGATCCGGATTGATCATGATGTTGTGGAATGGATCAAGAGGCAGGGCAGCGGCTCCCAGACCCGTAGTAACGCTATTTTGCGCTCCTACATGAAGGCACAATCGGACGAGGGCACCCATCGCAGAACTTAAGAGAGGTTATGTTGCCTTAAAGAGGCTACGCACTTCATGCGCGAAAGTGTCAGACCGCATCTTGCCAGCAGCGAAAGCCTCTGCGGACTCTACCAGCGAGCGAAGCGCCAAGAGACCACCGACGCGCCGCTCAAGATCTGTGCGCAGCTTTTGGTCGTGCCCCGGTTTGAATGAACCCACTACCGACGCTTCACCACAACCACATTTACACAGCACTGCTCATGTCTCCTTTGCCTCGCCTGTGCACCGTCTTCAGATATCGATATCGACTGTCGCTTTCTCGGTCCTTCTCCAGTTCGCGCGCCTCGGTCTTCGTCCTAGTGATCTCAAACACGACATAGCATCGTTCATAGAGAAATGCCCGGCGTCCAGTCTCTGCGCAAAGGTCGTAGTCGGCAGCGATCGAGCCATCGTAGTACAGGTGTTTTGCTAGTATCGATCCCTTCGACATCACGTCGTTTGGGTTGTTCCATTGTCCGCCTGGCTTGAGTTTCAAACAACTTTGTCGTGAAGCGCGATGCTGTAACAATCGCTTGCGAAGACTTGTAGCAATTCCGACTTTTAGGGCGACTCCACTGTCAGTGTAGATCTCATAGATCCCTGGCATTTCCTCAATGTTCTCAATCTCGCTGAATCGAATTCCCTGCCGCATGCGAGGCTCCGTGGAGTATCCGCCGCTCCGAACCTATCACAGCGGAAATTTCAGCGCACCCTACCTGCCGATCCATTCCAGTTGCAGCGCCTTTTCCTTTGCGGACATGACTCGCAATTCCGGATCGCCGGTTACCAGTGGCGCGTCCTGAAGAAGTGCCGTGGCAGCGGCGAAGCCGTCGGCATAGGAAATGGCATATCGGGCCTTGAGCGTGGCGGCCAGCATGACCAGCTCGTCATGGGCCGAGATGGTTGTCACGCGCGGCTGCAAGGTTTCAAGCACTCGCCGTCCATAGACCACGTTGCGGGCCTTTACCGAAAGATAAAAGACCTCGCCGACATTGACGATGTTCATCGACAGCCTTTGTTCGCGACGGTCGGCTGCCTCCAGCAGCGCACGCACCCGGTCTGCCGCGGGCTGCTGACCTTTCAGCCACACCATCACCGCCCATGCATCCAGAACTAAGCCGGCCATCTAAGCGCGGCCCCTGTCCTTGGAAAGTTCGGCCTTGCGGTCTTCTCGCATGATTCTCTCGACATCGACCCCGGCAAGAGAGCCCTCCAGCGCGTCCAGCGGGAGCGGGAGAGCGGGCTTCAGGTGAAGGGCCCAGGCCTCAAGCGCCTGATCGACGGCCTCTTGCAAGGTCACGCCACGGCCCGCGGCCAGGCTCTTGATGCGGCGCAGCTTCGCTGCGGGCAATCTGACGGAGAGTACCGCAATTTGCTTGCTTGCTGTCATGCTTGCATTCTAGCACGAGTCCTGGCGCGGGAAGCGGATAACCACTTAGTCACACCTCTATGAGTCGTGGGACACAGACAGGCATTTCCTGCTCGGTATAGTGTTTAGCCGTGTCGGGTTTCCCCGGAGCAAGACCTTCGGTCTCGCGGTCTTGTTGGCCCGATCCAGCCAAACACTGGCGACGAACAAGATCCTCCGATACTCGAAATCCTCCGCTCAGGGCGCCCGGCTTCATCATTCCGTCTTGGTCCCTCAACCATGAATGGTTAGAAAGGGAAACCATGAAACGCGTTGCGCTTTTCCTTGTGGTTCTCACAGTGGTCGCAACCGGGTTCGCGATCACTGCGGCAATGCCGCCACCACCGACTACATCTATGAGGGCGAGCCTCTTCACTACGCCGCCCACCCCGCCGCGGCCCAGTCCGCCGCTGCCACCGGGCCCCATTCCGCCGAAACATCCGCTGCCTACACCAGTGCTAATGAGTGAGGCGAACCTGTTCATCCTCATGCAAACCACTCCGCCTCCGCGGCCCATTCCACCGCAGCCACCACCGCAGCCACAGCCACCAAGGCCTCCGCTGCCCGTTCCGCCTCTTGTGAGTCAGGCGACTACGCCGCCAACCCCGCCGCGGCCGACTCCCCCGCGGCCCCCGCTGCCCGTCCCGCCTCTCGGATAATCGACAGCTCATGATCGTCCGAATTAAGTTGTGCGGAAGCAGTATCGAAACCCCGGGTACCAATAAGCGGAATGAGAATCAGGCGGCGTCCAACAGGCGCCGCCTGAGTTTTCAGCAAGCGCAATTTCGGCGATCAACATGGTGGACACGCTGCTTCTGCTCGGCCACCGCAGCTCTACCATGTCTCACGCCCACGTGACCCGGCTCACTGCATGACTTTCGCCTTCGGTCCACTATTCAGGCAAGGAGAAAAGTGTCCCCACTTTATGGGTCTAATGACGCTTTCACGACAATATGAAACGAGTCCTCATCCTGGGAGCTGCGGGACGAGATTTTCATGATTTCAACGTGATTTTTCGCGACAACTCCGAGTGCCAAGTCGTAGCCTTTACTGCCGCCCAAATCCCCAACATCGCTGGACGCCGCTATCCCGCGGAATTGGCCGGCGACCTTTATCCCAAAGGCATTCCTATTCTTGAAGAAGACAGGATGGAGGAGATCATCCGCGACCAGCGCGTGGATACGGTGGTCTTTGCCTATAGCGATGTCGGGTATCCAAACCTGATGCATCTGGCATCGCGGGCCGTGGCCGCCGGGGCCGACTTCCAGTTGCTGGCCGCCGCGCGCACACAACTGAGGGCACGGGTGCCGGTGGTGTCGATATGCGCGGTCCGCACCGGTTGCGGCAAGAGTCCGGTATCGCGCCGTATCGCGGCTGAGCTGCGCAAGCAAGGCCGGCACCCGGTGGTAGTCCGTCATCCCATGCCTTACGGCGATCTGAATGAACAACGGGCGCAGCGCTTCACATCACTGGCCGATCTCGACCGCTACCACTGCACGATTGAAGAGCGCGAAGAGTACGAGCCCCACATCGCCGCCGGCACCACCGTCTATGCGGGAGTGGACTACGCGGACATCCTGCGCCAGGCCGAGCAGGAGGGCGACGTGATTCTGTGGGATGGCGGCAACAACGACACGCCGTTCTATCGTCCCGACCTGGCCATTGTGGTGCTCGATCCGCATCGGGCCGGACACGAACTGGGCTACTATCCCGGGGAAGTCAATTTCCGCAGCGCCGACGTGCTGATCATCAATAAGGTTGACACCGCCGATCCCGACGGCATCAAGACGGTGCGCCGCAACATTGCGCTGCACAATCCCAAGGCGAGGGTCATCGAGACCGCCTCCAGAGTGACGGTCGACGATCCCGACTTGGTGAACGGCAAGACGGTGCTGGTGGTTGAGGATGGACCAACGCTTACGCGTGGCGAGATGCCGTACGGTGCAGGCGTAGTCGCGGCGAGCCGCTATCACGCCGCCACGCTGGTCGATCCGCGGCCTTATGCCGTCGGGTCGATCCAGAAGACCTTCCAGAAGTTTCCGCACTTGTGGCGAGTGCTGCCGGCGATGGGCTATAGCGACACCCAGCGGCATGAGCTGGAGGAAACTATCAGGCGCGTGCCTTGCGAGTTGGTGGTGGTTGCCACGCCCATCGACTTGGCCCGCGAGATCAAGGTCGACAGGCCCAGCGTGCGCGTGCACTACGAGATTGAGGAGATCAGCAAGCCGGTAATCGGAGCGATGATGGAGGAGTTCACCCAGGCGCACCAGCCGGAGATGGCTGGCCCCGTGAGGTGACCAAGCAGGTCAAGGATTTTCTCTTGATTCGCGACTTTGAGGCTGCGGATCAATGGCGCCAAAGTAGCAGGCTGAGGGCGGGCTGTCGTGCAGGATCGCGTAAACCTTCACTACAGTTCCGGGCTCCGGTTGCCGGACATATCCGGCGAAGCCGGCATAGCTACTGAGGATTTCCGCATCGGATGTCCAGGCGTTGAGGGGCTTGTATCCCACCGCGGCCAGGCCGGTGATGACTCCGCCGGCAGTCGCGACGACCTCACGCGATGGTTCGTGGTGGTGGTTGTCCCACGCCCACCCGGATACAAAGAGGCCTGGCGCGGCGGAATCCTTGAGCGGAGAGAATTCCAGCCGGCCTCTGCACTGATCGGGAGAGGCGACGCGGAAAGCACTTTCCAGGGGAGTTCCCATCAGCGCAGAATCCCAGCCGGAGAACAGCGAGAGTTGATGTTCTCTGAAATAATCAACGCCCAACAGGAGCTTGTCCCTGTGTTCTGCAACCCCTTCCAACACGATCGGCGCATAGACGCCTGTCCGCAGGGCCATGCTGGCGAGATTGAGCCCATAGCCGTGCGCCCGCGCTTCGCTAATAGGATGATCAGCCAGAACCGCACCTCGCACGAATACCGCAAGAAGGCATAACTGAGCCACGACCAAACGGTATCGGGATGCCCCGGAGGAGAAGGCATACTCCAACAGCAGCAGCCCTAAACTGCACCAGAAGAGAAGTGCGATTGTCTGATATCGATCTACGAATGCCTCCTTGACCCCGAAATTTATTCGTCCCGCTGCGGTAATGAAGGCTGTTCCGACGCAGAGGGTACCGGTAAGAACAAGCAGGAGCGCGAAGGCCCGAGATGTCCGGATATAGCTGGGCGTTTGGAGAAGCACCATCGAGGCAACGGCCAATCCGAGAACGCCGATCGTCTCTGCAGTGAAGACCGATCCGTTTACCCAGGAACTGCCGAAGTACACGGCCACATACTTCATGAGACGAAGAGGCGCGCCGAGCGAAGCAATGGGATCGGCGTGATAAGGCGGGCGAACGTAGTGGTAAAAATAGACGCAGGTGCTGACAACACCCGTAATCGCAATACTCAACACCGCGGAGCGACGCAGTCTGAGGAACAGGGCCGCTGCCACCAGCAACGGCCACAGCAGATTTCCATTAGCCAGCGAATAGGTTGCACCCAAGGCGGCCAAAATGGATAGCCGGAGGAATTTCGTAGAGCCTGGCTTTTCTGGATGGGACTGTGTGCCGGTCCAGTAGAGCAGTAGCCCGACGAACGAGAGTGTGGCAAACAGCGGCGCAAGCACATAGCAGACTTGAAATCCCATGGTGTAATTCATCCATGCGGAGGGACAGAAAATACAGAATGCCACCAGGCCTACGCCGCAGCGCCACAATGCTCCACGCCATCCGCCCAGCACGCGCATGCTCCATGCCCACAGCCCTAAATGCAGGACTTGGATTACGGCGATGCTGGCCAGCAGAAATACCTGACGGGCGTGAAATACTTCCAGATCGACCACGAAGAACAGCTTCTGAATGACCAGGCGGTGTTCGTTATGCTGGCGCCACAACCAGCTGGGCGAGAGCGGACTTTCGCCTTTAGCTATGGCTGCGATGTACTCCCAGGTGTCCCACCAGGGAAGGCTGGAGTAGCTCACGACGATGGTGTAGACCGCGACAGCGATGGTACATAACCCGCCCAGAAAAATGGCGTAAGACAAACCGGCGCCCAGAGGAGCGCGGGAACGCGGTTGGCCTTCTGCCGCCATGGATGGGGTGAGCATCGCAGTTTACAATGAAACACCGAACCGTATCACTGTAGCTCACAGCCGTTGATTGCACTCGCGCTTTGTCGGAGTTCGCCGAAGAATCGTACAAAGATCCGAATATTATGGCGTGATCTCCCACGCGGTGCCCGCCCCACCCGGGCCTCCCGCCTCGGAGGTGCCGTACATATTTCCGTTGGCGTCAAACGTAACTGCGCCGATGGGATATATCCCGAGAGCGTCGTTATCGTTGTTGAACTGGAAGAACGGGGTATAGATCCACTGATCGCCCGCGTGGAACAGCTTGAAGACTTCGCCAGCCTCATTGTTACCGCCGTTGGGCACGGGCCCGTACAGATTGCCCTGTGAGTCAAAGGTCGGAGCCGCGAGGGGTCCAGTGAAGAGGAGCCCGGTGAAGCTTTGCAACAGGCTGAAAGACCAACTGCCGTTTTGCGGCTTCAGTTCATACGCGGCCCCGGATTGCAAATCACCCGTTAACCCGAAGAGGTCGCCCTGCGCGTCCATGATGAGGCCGCCGGACCCATTGCCGTAGTCGTTGGCGGTGAAGGAATAGAGCGTCGTCTCGACCCATCCGGATTGTGTGGGCGACAACTCGTAGACGGTGCCGGCGAAGTTTCCGCCGAAAGCGGTGGTGCCATAGAGATTCCCCGCGCTGTCGAAGATGACGCCGCTAAGAGGACCGGAGCCGTCGTTGCCACCGGTGAAAGTCCACAGCACACTTTCCGTCCAGCGGCCGCCGGATCGAGTCAGCTTGAACACAACGCCACAGCCGAAGCCCTGGCAGCCGCTTCCGCCGTTTCCAGTGGTGCCATAGATGTTGCCTGCCTGGTCGAAGGCCAAGTCGCCAAATTGCGGATATGCTCCGTCCGCGCCGCCGGTAAAGCTGTAGAGCACGGTTTCAACCCAGGGACAAAGGAATGACTTACAGGCGCTTGCCGGAGGTTGCAGGCTGAAAACCGTTCCATAGCCTCGGGCGCCGCCTTGGTAGGTTGTTCCGTAAAGCAGGCCATCCGGTCCAAAAAGCACCCTGGCTTCCGGACCACTTCCATCATGTCCCTGTGAACCAAAGCTGTAGATCGGTGAGAAGAGCCAACCACCGCTCTGGTGGACGAGGCGATAGACCACGCCTTGGCCGTGGCTGCCGCCACCAGAGGCCGTGCCGTAGATCCTGCCTTGCTGATCGAAGGTGATGCCGGCCTCAGGGCCTCCGCCGTCGCCGCCGTCCGTGAAGTTGTGCAGCACGGTCCCGGTTTGCGCCTGGGCCGTCGGGATACATAACGCGGCCAGCACGATCGCTACAGCCACTGCGACTGCGAGATGGAAGGTCGTCGAAGGATTTCGCCTTTGCATTGCGCGTTTCATAAACTCCCTCTTTTGTCTGCCGGGAAATCGCCGTGTAAATGCGTTCTGTCTCGGTAGTCCCACATTGTGGGGGCAGCCGGGACTGGCCCACTAGCCGCCGGCAGTTGATCTACGGCGTGATCTCCCACACCGTGCCCAGCTGATAAGTTCCGCCGGTAGTCGTCGTTCCATAGAGATTGCCGTGTGCGTCCATCACCAGGCTGCCCGAAGGAAGTCCGCCGTCGCCGTGGTCGTCGGTGAAATAATGGAGCACAGTGTAGGTCCAGCCGCCATTCGAGGGGCTCAGCTCGAACACCTCGCCGACATTGGCTCCTCCGCCTACTTCGAATGTCGTGCCGTAGAGATTGCCGGCGCTGTCCCTGAGGACCGGAGCAAGAGGACCATCCAGTCCGAACCCGCCCACAAAAGCGTAAGTCTGGTTGAGGAAATATCCGGCGCCGGAGGGCGACAGCTCGAAAACCATGCCATTTCCATTTCCCCCGAATTCGGTAGTGCCATAAAGATTGCCGGCGGGATCGAAGATGAGGCCGGCTGCGGGATAGGCTCCGCGGTCGCCGCCGGCGAACGAGTACAATGTATCCTCGGCCCAGCTGGAGCCTGAGCGCTTCAGCTCAAAGACCGTGCCATCGAAGTATTCTCCATTGGAATTGGCCGTTCCGTACAGATTCCCTGCGGCATCGAGCGTCAATCCGGCCTCGGGATTTGACCCGTCAAAACCTCCGGTGAAGAGGTACGGCAGGCTCTCCGTCCACCCGCCATTGGAGGGCGACAACTCGAAGACGGTGCCGCACCAGTCGTGTCCTTGAGCGCAATTGGCCGTGTAGATGCCGCCCTGGTAAGTCGCGCCGTAGAGATTGTTCGACTGATCGAAGGCGAGCTGACCCACGGGTATAGCTCCATCATTGGATCCGCCGGCGAAGCGGTAGAGCACGGTTTCCGTCCAGGGGCAGAGCGCGCTCTTGCAGGCGGTGGGCGACGGCCTCAGGTTGAAGACCGTGCCGCACCCGTATTGTGTCTCACTTGGGCAGGTCATTCCACCAAGCTCGGTTGTGCCGTACAAGGTGCCGTCCGGACCGAGGGCCACGCCGACGGGACTGGCGCCGTCACTGCCTCCCTGGAACTGGTAGAGCGGGGTCAGCACCCAGCCCTGGCCGGCGGACTTCAGCTTGAAGACCACCCCGCAGGTGTCAGCGCAGTTCTGGCTGCTAAGGCCGCCGCCAGCGGTGGCGCCGTAAAGATTGCCGGCCGCGTCCAGGATCAATCCCCCGGGACCTGCTCCATCCTCGCCGCCGGTGAAGTTGTGAATTATGGAGTAGGTCTGCGCCTGCGCTGCAACTGTCATTACAAGCAGGATGAGAAAAGCGGCCGCGATTGGCGCCATGCTGATTGAACTCGAATTCTGTTGTGAGCGCGTCATAAAACTTTCCTCCGCAAAACCAATAGTTTGGGCTTCGGCCTTAACTCTGGACTCTCGCCGGATACTCCTACGTTGTGGGATGCTGCGCACGAGCCCGTACTGGCGACTAACAATCGGCAATTTAGTACTCACGGCGTGATTTCGAAGACGACGCCGCAGCCAAAATCCCCTTGACACTCGAAGTTTCCGCCGGCGTACGTGGTCCCGTAGATGTTGCCGTTCGCGTCCAGCACCAGGCTGCCGTAGGGCTGGCCGCCGTCATCGTGGCCAGTGAAATCGTATAAATCAGTGTAGGTCCAGCCGCCGTTGGATGGAGTCAGCTTGAAAACGTTGCCTTGACCATACGCTCCGGCCGTCAAGGTCGCGCCGTAGAGATTTCCAGCGGCATCCGCCACAAGCGTTCCATATGGACCGCAGCAACCGTCGCCGGGCGGCAGGCCGTAGACCAGGTTGTATTCCCAACCACCCCCAGACGACGTCAACTCAAAGACGGTACCGGCTTCGTCAGGTCCATTCCTGGTGGCGCCATAAAGATTGCCGGCCGGATCAGAAATCAGGCCCGCGTAGGGGTACGCGCCATCATTTTCAGCTTGGAAGTAGTACAGGGCATTCAGCGTCCAGTCCGAGCCGGAAGGACTCAATTGGTAAACCAGTCCGTAGCTCCCGCCCTGGTAATCGTCCTGGGGAGCCGTCCCGTAGAGATTGCCGGCGCGATCAGAGATGACTCCACTGTTGGGGTAGGCGCCGTCAGGGCCGCTGGTGAAGGCATGAAGAATGTTTTCGGTCCAGGCGCCGCCCGACTGGGTCAACTGGTAAGCGACGCCGCAACCGCCGCCGCCGCAGTATTGAGTGAGTCCTCCGAACTGTGTGGTTCCGTAAATATTTCCAGCGGCGTCAAAGGTGAGATCACCCAACGGGAAAAAACCTGTCGCCGAGTCAAACGAGAAGAGCACGGTTTCGGACCAGGGGCAGGAGACGGATTTGCATACCGCGGCCGGAGGGCGCAGATGGAAGACTGCGCCGTAACCATTGTCGCCATAGCCCCCGAAGCCGGAGGCGGTGCCGTAGAGAGTGCCGTCCGGACCAAACACAACTCTGGCCTGGGGATAGCCTTGGGGACCCGCCGAGAATTCATAGAGCTTGGAGAGCACCCCTCCTGAGCCTCGCGGAGCAAATTTGAAGATGGTGCCGCAGCCCCCCGGGCAGGTGGAGGAAAGATGTCCACCGAACTGCGTCGTGCCGTAGAGGTTTCCCCCGCGATCGATCGTCAAGCCGGCATAAGGGTTGGCCCCGTCGGAACCGGAGAACTTGTGGAGGACAGTAAAGGTTTGGGCCTGGGCGGCAATAGCCGCCGCAAGCAGCAGGAACAGGCCGGAGGTTCCTGCCAGGCAGACGATTCCGAAATTCCGATAGTGCTCTGAGCGCGTCATAGGAAATTCACCTCCGAACGAACACTTTCCGCTCCCCCCGCCGCAATCCGCTGGTATCCCACATTGTGGGACTGCCTCCAATTTCTCACCCTAAGGCGTGAATTTGAAAATCACACCGTAACCGTTCGCCCCCCCAGCGCTGGCCGTGCCATACAAATTTCCTTCCGCGTCCATCACCAGATTGCTGTACGGGATTGAGCCGTCAGTGCCGCCAGTAAAGTCATAGAGGTCGGTATAGGCCCAGCTGCCGTTGGAAGGCGTCAGTTTGAAGATCGTGCCGTTGCCGTGGGTTCCACCTTCATTCGTCGTGCCATAGAGGTTTCCAGCGCTATCCAAGAGGAGCTGGCCCGCCGGGCCTCCGCCGTTGTGTGGAAAGGTGTAAATTGCCGTGTACACCCAGCTTCCCCCGCTCTGCGTCAAAGTGAAGACCGAGGTCGGTTGTGGTCCAAGCTCGGTCTCGCCCTGGCTAGCGCCATAGAAGGTGTTGGAGGAAGAATCGTAGATCATGCTGGCGGTGGGATCGGTTCCGCTTTCGCAGAGTTGCTGGAGACGGTTCTCGTTCCAGCCGGAGCCACTGGGCGTCAGCTCGAAGACTATGCCGAAATCACAATTGCCGTATGTGGATGTGGTGCCGAAAAGATTTCCGGAGCTGTCAAAGGTCACACCCCCTACGGGGTTCGCCCCATCATCCCCGTTCTGCCCATAAGCTCCGCTGAAGGCATAAGGGATACTCTCCGTCCAGCCGCTGCCGGAGGGCGTTAGCTCGTAGACCAGACCACACTCTGGTTCGCAACCGTTGCCGCCGCCGTCTCCGAATGCGCCGCCGGAGTAAGTCGTGCCGTAGAGGTTGCCCGCAGCGTCAAAGGTAACTTCGCTCTCCGGAAAGGCCCCTCCGTTAATCAGAAAGCGATAAATTACGGTTTCGATCCAGGGACAGAATGCGGCTGTGCAAGCCGTGGGCTGGGGCTGGAGGTTGAACACGGTACCGCAGCCGCCCTCGCAATCTCCGGGCACTCCTCCCTGTTCTGTCGTTCCATACAGCGTGCCATTTGGCCCGAAAATAACCCTGGCAACCGGATTGGCTCCGTCCGACCCTCCTCCGAAGACATACAGGGGATTAAGAGTCCAGCCCGACCCAGCATGTCCCAGCTTATAGACCGTGCCATAGCCGGCCGCTCCGTTCTTGGCAGTGCCATAGAGATTGCCGCGCGCATCCATGGTTAAGCCTGCGTGCGGGTTTGCGCCATCCCTGCCGCCCGTAAAGTTGTGCAGTACGGTGAGCGTCTGCGCGTACGCGGATTGTGCAGGTAGGGTTGCCAACGCAAATATCATTGCGCTGGCCATGCAGGCGACAGCTCCGCAAACTCGCGTGCAACACTTTCCCCAGTGCGTCATATCAATTCTCCCTTGCAAACTAAGATTTCGGGCTTACGGCGTAATCTCCCACACCACGCCGCAGCCGTCGGGATGGCAGAAGGCCCCGCCGTAGGCGGCTGTCCCGTAGAGTTTTCCGTTGGCGCCAAAGGCAACCGTGCTGGCCGGAGCGTCACCGTCATCGCCGCCAGTGAAATCGTGCAGGGAAGTAAACGTCCAGCCGCCACTCCCGCGCGCCACTTTGAAAACTGCTCCGGGATACTCCGAATAGGAGAAGCCGCCAATCGTGCCATAGAGGTTTCCGGCGTTGTCCATGGTCAGCGGCTCGGTTGGGCCGATGCCATAGTGTTCGGGTATCTGGGCGAGGACGGTGTAGGTCCAGCCGCCATTGGACGGCGAAAATTCAAAGATGGTGCCGCCGTATGTAGGAGCTGGAGTCAGAAGCGTGCTGCCGTAGAAGTTGCCGGCAGCGTCGGAGATCAGCGCGGCTTCAGGCTCGTAGCCGCCAGTTCCCTGGTTGTCGAAGTTGTACAGGACACTCTCGGTCCAGCTGTTGCCCGAGCGCGTCAGCTTGAAGATCACCCCGTAGTCGAATGTTCCTCCCGATGAGGCTGTGCCCATCAGGTTGCCCGCGGAGTCAAAGATCACACCGGTCGGGTAGGCGCCATCGGCCCGGCCCTGGAATGTGTACAGCGTCGTCTCCATCCAGCCGCCACCGCCTGAGGGAGTGAGCTCATACACCGTGCCGCAGCCCTGATTATCGAAGCATCCGTCACTTCCTCCCTCCCACGTCACGCCATAGATGTTGCCCGCGCTATCGAATATGACGTCTCCGGCCGGGCGGTCTTTGGGCAGCGGAAAGCTGTAGAGGTAGTCGATGGTCCAGGGGGAAACATAGGAGGGTGGAATTGTGGCCGCCGGCTGCAAAGTGAAAACCGTGCCGCCGTTGCTGGTTGTGGCATAGAGCAAACCATCGGGACCGAAAAGGGCGCCGGCCGCGGGGTCGTCGCCGTCACTGAACTGAGTGAAGGAGTAAATGGGGGATTCCAGCCAGCCCGAGCCGGCGGGCGACACCTTGAAGACCACGCCTCCGGGGCCGCCTGGCCATTCGATTCCGCCGCTGTAGGAGGTGCCGTAGAGGTGGCCTCCGCCGTCGATGGTGAGACGACCCGACGGATTCCCGCCGTCGGCGCCGCCCGTGAAGTTGTGGATTACCTGGAAGGTTTGCGCCTGCGCCGCGCTCGCCAGCAGGATGAAAAGAACGGCCATTCCTGAAGACCGGACGAATCTTGAGTTCCAATGTTGCTCTGAACGCGCCATGACAATCTCCTGGGTGATGGATAACTGCGTCCGCCCCTTCACGTATCCCACATTGTGGGATTTGCCCCGAACGGCGAACGGGCCGCTGAAAAAGTCCGCAAACAACCAGTTGTGCCGTCGGCTGAAGCCGACTCGCAGTCGAAAAAAAGGACTTAGACGCCAGCCTGAAGGCCGGCTCTACCCAAAGTCCCGAAATCTCGACTTCTTCAGCGGCACGTGAAGCTGTAGCCTTTCAAAACCCGGACCTGCGGCATGGCTGAAGCTGTGCCCTTTCAAAACTAGCTGCCCATTCAGCGTGGCCTGGATCACGCCAGCGCCCGGAGTTACGCAGAGCCGCCCTGATTGATCGTTCGCCACTAGCCACTGCCTTACGGCGTGATCTCCCACACCACGCCGCAGCCGTTGCCGTTATACATGCTGGTGCACGGTCCCGAGCCGCCGTAAGACGCGGTACCGTAGAGATTGCCGTGGGCGTCGAATACCACGTTGCTGACCGGGTGTGCTCCGTCGCTGCCGCCGGTGAAATCGTAGAGATCGGTATAGATCCAGCCATTGGCCGACGGAGTCAGTTTGAAGACCGAGCCCCAAGAATTGGCGCCTCCATTCCACGTCGTGCCATACAGGTTTCCAGCCGAGTCCATGGTCAGACTCTCCTCCGGACCTGAGCCACCGTTGAAACCGTATAGCACGTTAAAGTTCCACGTGCCCGCCGACAACTCGAACACGGTTCCACCGCCGCCAGGCCCCTCCTGCAGGGTGCTCCCGTAAATATTGCCGGCATTGTCCAGGATCACGCCACCCCAGGTGTCATAGCCATCCTCGGGGACGTTGATGATGCTGTATAGCTGATTCCAATGCCATCCCGAGCCGCTGTGGACCAACTGATAAATTCCGCCGTAGCCTTCCCCCTCATTGCTTCCGTAGAGATTGCCGGCCTGGTCGAAGACCACGCCGCTGGTACTGTTGTCCGCGCTGGCGAGGTCATTCTCCGACCACGTTCCTCCGGAGGGCGTTAACTCATAAATTGTGCCGTAGCCACTTGGCCCCCAACCCGCAACGCCATAGAGATTGCCTGCCTGGTCGAAGATCAACGGGCCGCCGTTCGGAACTCCTGCGTAGGGATTCCCCAGAAAGCGATAAATTACGGTTTCAGTCCATTGACAGAGGGCGTTCTTGCAGGCCGTCGGCGGAGGGCTCAGTGTGAATGCGGTTCCGCAAGTGGTGTTGTTGCAGCGGTTGCCGCCTCCATAGGCGGTTGTGCCGTAGAGCACTCCATTGCTGGCGAAGGCCATTCGGGCCTCAGGATTGGAGCCGTCGGGACCAGATTGCAGACCTCCCTGAAAAACATAGAGCGGCCTCAGTATCCAACCCGTGCCGGAAGGCTTCAGGCGGAAGGCCACGCCGCAGCCGTAGGCATCGCAACCGTCATTTGTTTTGCCGCCGCCGCTGGCCGTGCCGTAAAGATTGCCGGCGCTATCGATGATGAGGCCGGCCAAAGGGATCGCCCCATCATTTCCGCCAGTGAAGCTGTGGATTACCTGGAAGGTTTGCGCCTGCGCCGCGATCGCCAGCAGGGTGAAAAGAACGGCCATTCCTGAAGGCCGGACGAATCTTGAGTTCCAATGTTGCTCTGAACGCGCCATAACAATCTCCTGGGTGATGAATAATTGCCGTCCGACCCTTCACGTATCCCACATTGTGGGATTTGCCCCGACCGGCGAACGGGCCGCTTACGGCGTGATCTCCCACACCACGCCGCAGCCGTTGCCGTAATACACGCTGGTGCACGGTCCCGAGCCGCCGTAAGACGCGGTACCGTAGAGATTGCCTTGGGCGTCGATAACGACGTTGCTTATCGGCAATCCTCCGTCACTGCCGCCGGTGAAATCGTGCAGGTCGGTATAGATCCAGCCATTCTGGGACGGAGTTAACTTGAAGACGGAACCCTTGTCGTATGCGCCGTCATAAATCGCCGTCCCGTACAAATTTCCAGCCGAGTCCATGGTCAGGCTTTCTTCCGGCCCACCGCCGCCCGTAAATCCGTACAGCAAGTTGAAGTTCCAGGTGCCCGCCGACAACTCAAACACCGTTCCGCCGCCGCTGGGCCCGGAGCCCGCCATGGTCCCGTAGAGATTGCCGGAGTTATCGAAGATCAGGCCACCCAAAGGAGGCCCGCCAGTGTCATCGCTGAGCACGGTTAAGATTGGATTCATGGTCCAGCCCGAGCCGGTGTGGGCCAACTGGTAAATTCCGCCGTAGCCCTCACCCTGGTTACCGCCGTAGAGGTTGCCGGCTGTGTCGAAGATCACGCCGGTGAAGGGGTTGTCGCCACCGGAGAGGTCGTCTTCCGACCACGTTTCTCCCGAGCGTGTCAGCTCATAAATTACGCCGTAACTTTCTGGCCCGCCCAGTGCAACGCCGTAGAGGTTGCCGGCGTGGTCGAAGACCAGAGGACCGTTGACTGGGATGCCAGCGTCCGGCGGCCCGACAAAGCGGTAAATCACGGTTTCGGTCCAAGGACAAAGCGCGTTCTTGCAGGCCGTCGGCGGAGGGCTCAGCGTGAACACGGTGCCGCAGCTGCCGTCGTTGCAGCGGAAGTCGCCTCCATACTTGGTTGTGCCATAGAGCACGCCGTTGCTGGCGAAGACCATCCGGGCCTCAGGATTGGAGCCGTCGGGGCCCGACTCAAAGCCTCCCTGGAAAACGTAAAGCGGCCTGGTTATCCAGCCCGTGCCGGAACGCACCAGGCGGAAGGCGACGCCGCAGCCGTAGGTCTCGCAACCGTCGTTGGTCTTGCCGCCGCCGCTGGCCGTGCCGTAAAGATTACCGGCGCTATCAGCGATCAGGCCGGCCAACGGAATCGCCCCGTCATCTCCGCCGGTGAAGCTGTGAAGCACCTGGAAGGTCTGCGCCTGAGCCGGGGTGGCGGCGACCGCTGCCGCGAACACCAGGATTAACAGAACGAGTCCGGTCGCTCCCTGCCGCAAGTCAATGTCGAAAAACGAAACTGTACTTCGGCGGCCTTGTGCCATGGGGATCCTCCGTGACGCCGAGGCGCACCGCAAAGGTGCGCGGCCAGGTTGCCGCGGACCGGCGCCTGTTCGCGGCGTCGGTGCTACTGTTGCGCTGTCCGGTGCGGAGAGTCAACTTAATTTCACATTACGTTGCAAGAGACTGAAAGCAGAGATCTTGGGCGGCCGAAGTATCGTGGGCTCGCAGGACCAGGCTAAGGGAGCTACTACGGATTTAATACTTGCGCATATGGATTTCGGTGCCGTTCCGTTCGAACTTCACCTCGTCCATGAGCTGATTGATCAGGTAGATGCCGCGCCCGTGGTTGGAGTAAACGTTTTCGCCGTTGCAGGGATCGGGAATAGCGAAGGGATCGAAGCCGGAGCCGGGATCGCGGACGACGATCAGCATGCCGCGCTCGTCGTCGCAACCTACGCAGCACTGGACTTTTTTGGTGGGATCGTTCTTGCAGCCATGGACAATGGCGTTGGCCAGGGCTTCGCGCAGGGCCGTCTCGATCTCAAACTCTTTGCCGGCCGCACACTCCAGCCCGCGGGACATCTCCATGATGCCTTCCACCACGGGACTGATGGCTGTGGGATCGGCGTTAAGCGTGACCTCGATGCGTATCATCAGTTTGGAGCGGTCGAACTCCACGATAGGAAGGCCCGACGGCATGGCATGTCCCCACGTGAGATGCGTGGCTTACTCTTACAGAAAAGTGTTGCCGGGTCAAGCAGGAAAGGCGGAGGTTCGCTTTTCGCAAATCGCTGTTCGCCATTCGCCGGAGTGGCGGATAGCGAATCCGAGAATGGCGACCCGCAAACATAGGTGAACCTGGCTTTCCGATGCCTACGGCACGGCTGAACAGGCTGCTGCAAGAGTCGTGGCGTAGGAGCTGTTACCGGGTTTTGAAAGGGCAGGGCTTCAGAGGCAGCTGAAAATTGTGCCGCCGGCTAAAGCCGGCTCAGGACGAAAGAGAATGGCTTAGACGCTGGCCTGAAGGCCAGCTCTACCTGAATTCTCCCAAAAGGGAAATTCCGATCAAGTTATGGCAAAGTCCCGCCGCGGCTAAAGCCGGCTCAGGACGAAGGAGAATGGCTTAGACGCTGGCCTGAAGGCCAGCTCTACCTGAAGGCGGGCTCTACCTGAAGGCCAGCTCTACCTGAAGGCCAGCTCTACCTGAAGGCCAGCTCTACCTGAAGGCCAGCTCTACCTGAATTCTCCTGAGGGAAGCTCCGATCAAGTTAAGCAAAGTCCTCAGCGGCTAAAGCCGTTTCATTTTGTGCAATTTACGGATGGCCTAAAGGCCATCCCTTCCACCAGACGGACTTGACCAGACTATCCTGAAGGCGAAGAGCGAAGTGCGAAAAGCGAAGAGAGCGAATGCGAAGAGCGAAGAGCGAAAAGCGAAAAGCGAAGCGCGAAAAGCGAAAGGAAAGAGCGAAGAGCGAAGTGCGAAGGCGAAGAGCGAAGGCGAAAAGCGAAAAGCCGAAAAGCGAAAGGTAAGAGCGAAAAGGTAAGAGCGAAAAGCGAAGGCGAAAAGCGAAGAGCGAAAAAGCGAAAAGCGAAAAGCCGAAAAGCGAAAAGCGAAAAGCGAAGAGCGAAGAGCGAAGAGCGAAGAGCGAAGAGCGAAAAGCCGCTCCAGGAGCATTCGTCCTATAGAAACTACGAGCATTTACTATGGAGTAATACTTGACCGATAGTAGTAGTCAATAGAGCTTGTCTTTCGAAATCGGGACGATCAGGGTTCGACTTAGGTGGCGTGCGCGTTTTGCAAGTAGTTACACGACCAATATGGGCGCAAGTTTTTACATATCTGGCTTGTTTGTTGTTGACTCAGGCAGCAATCTTAAGTATGTTGAGCCGTACTATAAGCACCGACCTGAGTTGATTCTCCTGCTCTCGCTGATTTCCTGATTTGGGGTGTCAACCCATCCATGTTGCTTAGGTGTTTAATTCTGTTCAACCCTGAACTCATTTGATGCTGGTTACGCCTGATACCGCGCGCCGTCTGTCAGTGGTTCGACTGTCGATGGTGCAGGTTCCCCCGCTCACGTTCCCGGCACAATGGCGAGGCTTTGAGTTCGCAACCTTCTCAGCCAATGTAAAGGACCCCGGAGTCCCGGGGTGCCCAGATCCCAGCTAGCCGTGGGACTACAGAGAGCTAAACCTAAAACCCAGAAGTGGATCACAAGGAGACGCAAATGAAGAGAGGTAATTGGCTGGTGCTTGCCGCCGTGGCAATCCTGGCGCTAACAATCAGTGGCTTCGCTCAGTCTTCTGATGAAGCCGCCGTCAAAGGTAGGGTCGTCATTCCCCCCAGCAGCCAGGGACTGGTTCCGGGCAGGGTGCGCACACCGCTGCAAGTAATCATTCCCGACGAGGGGCCGAATAATCCGCCGGCGGGGGCCGAGAACCCTGGCTCCATCGCCTGCGTCTACGGCGTAACGCCGCCGACCAGCGGATGCCCCTTGACCGGCTCTCCCGTTGCCACGGGTGGGTCGAGAGCGATTGCCGTGGTCGACTACGGCAACAACAGCACCCTGCAAGCCGACTTTAATGCTTTCAATTCGGAATACGGCTTGCCGGCACAGACGCTGCAATTCATCTGTCCCCCGTCCTGCACCCCGTGTCCGAGCAGCAACGGGACCGGATGGGACGTGGAGACCGCGCTTGACGTGGAGTACGAACACTCCATGGCGCCCAACGCGCAGATTTTCGTGGCGCAGTTTTGCAACGACCCGATAGGCGATGGGACTGAGACCATGGCGGCGGCAGCAGTTGCGGCCTCGCCTTACGGCGGCGGTGAGGTGTCTAATAGCTGGACCTATAACGACGGCGAAGGCTGGTGTGGTTCCGGCGACTGCGAACTCAGTTATGATTCCTACTTCACGACGCCGACGGTTGTCTACTTCGGCGCGGCGGGCGACTCGGGTCTGGGTCCGGCCTATCCCAGCATCTCGCCGAACGTGATCTCTGCCGGGGGCACGCGCATCCGGCGCAACAACGGACTATTTACTGGTGAAGAAGATTGCTGGAACGGCAGCGGCGGTGGCATCAGCATCTACGAGCCTCTTCCCAACTACCAGCTCCTCATCGGCAACCGCACGGGACCGCACCGCGGCACGCCGGATTGGGCGTCTGACGCCAGCACCTCGAGCCCGGTGGCGATCTATTCCACCACGGGATGCGGTGGTTGGTGCGCGGTCGGTGGCACCAGCGTCGCTTCGCCAACTTTAGCCGGCATCACCAACGCGGCCGGCAGCTTCGCCAACCACACTCCTTCCGAGCTCCAGAAGACCTACAACTATTACAAGAATCCGGGGCTCTACCGCCAGATTTTCTACGACGTGACCATTGGCAATAACGGCGCGCCGGCCCAATTAGGATGGGACGAGTGCACCGGCCTCGGCACCCCGAGAAAGCTGACTGGATTCTGATCTGGTTTGATTGAGAGTCTGTTGTTTTGCTGAAGCCCTGCCAAGCCGGCAGGGCTTTTTTGCGCCGACAAAGGACACAGCCTTTTTCACCACGGAGACACGGAGAGCACGGAGAAAAAATCGTAACGGAAGATCCAAGAAATCGAAGCCCGATTAGCTGTTCTCACAGCGTTCTTATTTTTTCCGTGCTCTCCGTGTCTCAGTGGTGAAAGCGCCTTTTATTCGAGATACTCGGGATCGCGCTTCCAGCCGGTAATCATGGAGTAGAAGTTGTTCCAGCCATGCAGCAGCACCATGATGAGGTGGCCGGGAATGAAGGCCACAAATCCGCACATCGCCATAAAATGCCAGACGCGCGCCAGGCGAAAGCCGCCCAGCATCCACGTCAGCCACCAGAACTGTACGGGCTTGTACATCACCAGGCCGCTGAGAAATGAAACCGCGCCAAAGAAAATTGTGGAAGTGTAGGCAAGCTTCTGTAGCGGGTTGTAAGCGGCTTCCACCGGTGGCTTCTTGCCGAACAGGAAGTAATGGCGGACCATCGGCCACACGCCTTTGATGTCGCGCGGCATAAACAGCACCTGGCGCCAATGGCCGCTCGCAACCTGATAGATCACATACATCAGACCGCTGCCGACAAAGATCCAGATGAAGGTGAAGTGCCATTGCAATGCGCCGCCCAGCCAGCCGCCGAGGGTGATTCCGGGCGGCGGTACCCAGAAATTCTGCTGCGGAATCTTCGGCCCGAAGCTGGGAAACGCGCGAAAGATGCGCAGGCCGCTGGTGATAAGCACGAACACGGCAACGGCGTTCAACCAGTGGGCCACGCGAACGATCCACGGATGCTCGTAGGCCACGGTTATGGTTTGCGGTTTCGCGGTCTCGATGAGGTTCGCCGTGGTCGCCATCACAGCCCTCCATACCAGTCGTAGCCCTGATCCTCCCAGTAGCCGCGCTTGCCGCTCTTGAGCACGTTGGTCACGCGAACGGTGGTGAGATACTTGGCCTGCTTGTAGCCGAGCTTGGTGGGCATTTGCAGGCGCAGGGGCGCGCCGTGTCCGCGGTCCAGCGGCTGGCCGTACATCTCGTAGCAGAAGAGCGTTTGCGGATGCAGCACGGTCGCCATGTCGATGGATTCGTAATACTCGTCGGCGCATTCCACTTCCAGATAGCGGGCGGTCAAGTCAGCGCCAAGCCAGCGCAGCAAGTCGGAGGCGCGCGTGCCGCCAAAGTTACCGACTACGTCCCAACCTTCCACGCAGACATGCCGCGTGTTCTGCACAACCTTGGGCAACGCCTGGATCTGCTGCAAGGTGTAATTGCCGGGCCGCTTGACCAGACCTTCGACGGTCAACGTCCAACGAGCGAGATCGACTTCAGGATCGACGACGTCATAGTAGTTGTAGGGAAACCTGTCGAAGGGCGCGACCTCGCTGTTGCTGTAGGTCGGTTCCAAACGACGACGCCCGAAGAGCCGGGCGGAAGCCCAGTCGCTGAGCGCGAGTCCGTCCATCAACAACGGTTCCTGCAATTTGGGAATGGCGAACGCGCCGATGGCGATGATCGGGACCATCTTCAGGAGTTCGCGGCGATTGATACGCCCGCGCTCGCGAGAAGTGATGCTGCGGATTTCCTCGCCGGCGGGGCCAGAGCGAGCCGCAGGCTCTTCAGGCTTGGACCGTTCCGCGGGCGGATTCGCGCCGGAGTCTTCGTGCGGCTTCGGCGCTTCTTCGCCTTGCAATTCGGCAGCGCTTTCCTTCGGCTGGGCTTGCTGGGGGAGATCATCTGCGCGCTGTGGTTCGTCTGCCAATCTTTCCACCTTACTAGCTCTTAAAGGGATGAGATCACCTGATGGGTGGGAAAGTTACAAGAGAGTGTGAACGCAGCCGATTGTGCCTGCGATGGGCTGACTTAGCGTGTGTCGAGTCAGGGCACGACTCCGCAATTTGCCGCCTTGTGTCGGGGCACTACCTTACGATTTAGCGGCAAGACTATTCGTAGCTTTGTGTCAGGGCACGACTTCAGTCGTGCCGTAACGCCGCGCTAAGATGGCACGGCTTTAGCCGCCGAGGGACCTCGTTTTCTATGCTGCCCAGGGGCTGAAGCCCGTCCGGCAGGACGTTGTCGTTCGGCACGACTTAAAGTCGTGCCCTGACACAAGGCGGATTCATCGGCGTGACGAAAGCGGTTGCAAACCTTAAAAGCAGATACCTCGTCGGCCTGAAGTGTCTGCGTGAGAAGCGTGCCGCCGCTCCTCCACCCCATCAAGCGCAAAGACGGCGCTCGATGGGGACCCCGGCTCCGCGGCTCAGCCCAATTTCCCACTACACCCGGCGCTTACGCGCCGGGCTAACTTCATCCCGCCGCTGCGCGGCTGGATTGCAGCCCGTTTCGATGCTTCACGTTCCACCGCAATCTGACAAGCTCTAGTGGGAAATAGTGCGAGCCGCAGAGCGGCGACACGGGATTTCGTAACAGCCTCTAAGGCGGTCGGCTTTAGCCGCTGAGGGACCTCGTTTTCTATGCTGCCCAGGGGCTGAAGCCCGTCCGGCAAGACGTTGTCGTTCGGCACGACTAAAGTCGTGCCCTGACACAAGGTGGATTCTTCAGCGTGACGAAAGCGGGTGCAAACCTTAAAAGCAGATCTCTCGTCGGCCTGAAGGCCTCCTCGTGATGGCAACCTCAAAATTTGTGACGCCTTTTGATGGGGCAGCGCTACTGCGAGAGTCGCTGCTTCGAGATGGGTTCGCCTTTGCCCTGCTGGCTCTGCACGGTTTCTCCCGGACGCAGAAGCGAAGGATGCGCTGCATCCGTCGGCTGCTGCTGATTTGAAGTCGCAGGCGTAGCGTTCGAAGCATCCGCTGGCGGTGGATCGCTTGCGCCTGCAGAAGACGAAGCCGCCGAGCCGGCAGCCGAGCCGGCAGCCGAGCCGGCAGCCGAGCCGGAAGCAGCGGCTGTCGGGTTAGCCGGCGATGCTTCACCCGCAACTCCGCCTCCGGGCTTTGACGCATCCGTCACTTTAGCCGGCGGAGCAGTATCGAAAATTACCCGTTCATCGGTCAGCGCCTGCAATTCCTGCTTGTGTGGCGCAGCGAAGAACCAGGTCAGCAAATATCCGCGCCGCTGGGTAATCGCCATGGCGATTGACAAGCGCCGTGAAAGTGCGTCGTTCGGCACTTGAAAGCCGACCGTGCCCTGCATCAACAGGAAAACATTGCCATCGGCAGTGAAGATTTTTCCGTCGCGCATATCGTCGATGATGGGGTGGGTCAAACCGAACTGGAGCAGGAAATTCTTCGCGCTCTGCTGGTCGTTGTCGTTGCCGGGAAACTTCATCTGCGGGAAACACCCGAGCGCTATGGCGGAAACCGTCACCTCGCCAAACTCGTCGTAGGAGATCTGGCCGTCGGCCGCCGGGCGCCTGGCCCAAAGCGAGAAAAGGGTCCGGCTACAGGCGTCCATCAGGCGGCGCTCGGTGCGGCCCACGCGAGGCCGTCCGAAGTTCTCCTTGGCGCGATCGCGTTCCACGGCCGGCTGCACCGCGCCTTCCGCCTCCAGCGTCCAACCTTGCGGAATGCGATAGCTGAAGCCGATGGCTGCGTTCTCGTAGAAGTCGCCATTGATCTTGCCGGGATCGATGCGCTGGGCGGGCGGGTCCGCCTCCAACGCCTCCAGCTGATGGGAAGAAATGGAAGGCCCGTCGTAGGGCTGCGCGGCGGCATCCACGTAGCGATGCAAATCCGCCGGCGCGAAAAACACCACGTGCTCGAACGACGACTCCAGCTGCTTCAACGTCCGTTCATCGTGCGCCGCCAGAAATATTCGCAGGATGTAATCGCCCGAGGTGGTCGCCAGCAGAAAGTGCTGCTCGATGCCGCGGCGCGTCTCAAACAAATAAAACTCATGGCCGGCAAAGCTGGCCCTGGACAATCCGCGCAGCTCTTCCACGCCGCGATACAGTTCCTGATCGAGCACGGACCGCAACAGCGTCTTCGCATCCTGGTTCTTGCCGCCGGCAGTTGGAATTGCGCTGATGGAAATCTGAGCATCCGCCGGAGGCGGCCCGGCAAGCTCCAGCAGGGGAATGCTTCCGTCGCGTGCGGCTGGCTGCGCCATCGGCGACAGGTGTAGATCGGAAGGGAACTCAAAGCTAAAGTCGAAATACTGGCTGACGTAACGCGACGCCGACAGGTAGGCCTGCTCGGGATAGCTGGACGAGGAAGTTGTAGTCGCCGGCGCGGCAGCAGACGGCGGCTGCGCGGTCAGCGCGATCGCGCCGCTGAACACAAACCACACGAATGCCCTAAGGAATGTTGTTGGGATACGCATTGCTCTCGCGCCGGACGCCTGTTGCTTCCCACCATTGTAATGGAATAGGAATCGGCCTGGCCCGATACGTCTTTGGTGGGAACGCGCAGCATCGAACTACGCGGCTCAGGTACAATTTACAGTTGGCTGGGCCTTGTGGGCCGCTGGTCGGTAGAGCGTTTGCGGCCGTTCTTCGACGTTGCTCAAGGAGTAGGCTTCTGAACGCTGTCCTCAACCTGCTGGCTTGTGTGCTGGTGGAACCTCACGGGTTTCGCCATTACATGAAGGCCCATTTTCTCGATCCCACCTTCAAGGGCCTGTATCAAGCCAACGCCTTCGACATGCTGTTGCTGGTCCCTTACTTCATCGTCCTGGTCCTGCTGGCGATTTACGGGATGCACCGCTACCAGCTTGTCTACCTGTACTACAAGCACCGCAAGAACAAGGTCACCGAGCCCGAGTCGCATTTCGCCGAGTTGCCGCGCGTCACCATCCAGCTGCCCATCTTCAATGAGGAGTACGTTGTCGATCGCCTGGTGGACTGCGTCTGCAAAATCGATTATCCCCGCGACCGGCTGCAAATCCAGGTGCTCGACGACTCCACTGACGAGACCGTCGAAGTGGCGCGCAGCGTGGTCGAACGCTACGCCGCCATGGGACACGACATCATCCATCACCATCGCACCAATCGCGAAGGCTACAAGGCGGGCGCGCTGGACGCCGGCCTGAAGACCGCGACCGGCGAGTTCGTCGCCATCTTCGACGCTGATTTCATGCCGCAGCCCGAATGGCTGATGCAGGTGGTCCATCACTTCGCCAATCCGACCATCGGCATGGTGCAAACGCGCTGGACGCACTTGAACCGCAACTATTCGTTCCTCACCGAAGTGGAAGCCATTCTCCTCGACGGCCACTTTGTGCTGGAACACGGCGGCCGTTCGCGCGCCGGCGTCTTCTTCAACTTCAACGGCACCGCCGGAATGTGGCGTCGCAAAGCCATCGACGATGCGGGCGGGTGGGAACACGACACGCTCACCGAAGACACCGATCTCAGCTACCGCTCGCAACTGGCGGGCTGGAAGTTTCGCTACTTGCAGGACGTCGAATGTCCGGCTGAGTTGCCCATCGAGATGACCGCCTTCAAGACGCAGCAGGCGCGCTGGGCGAAAGGCCTGATCCAGTGCTCCAAGAAAGACCTGCCGAAGGTGCTGCGGGCCAACGTTGCGCGCCGCGAGAAGATTGAAGCCTGGTATCACCTGACCGCCAACATCAGTTATCCGCTGATGATCGTGCTCTCCACCCTCCTGCTTCCGGCCATGGTCATCCGCTTCTATCAGGGATGGTTTCAGATGCTCTACATCGACATCCCGCTGTTTCTGGCGTCGACATTTTCCATCTCCAGCTTCTACCTCGTCTCGCAGAAGGAGCTGTTTCCCAAGTCCTGGTATCGCACCTTCATCTACTTGCCGGCGCTGATGGCACTCGGCATCGGCCTGACGCTGACCAACAGCAAAGCCGTGATCGAAGCGCTCGTCGGCCATAAGACAGCATTCGCGAGGACGCCGAAGTATCGCGTTGTCAGCAAGGAAGACAAAGGCGTCGCCGCCAAAAAATATCGCAAGCGTCTCGGCCTGGTCCCGTATCTGGAGTTGCTGGTTGGCACCTATTTCGCTATGACCGTCTGGTACGCCATAGCGAATGAGAACTTCATCACCGTGCCATTTCTGGTGCTCTTTGTCTTTGGATATTGGTACACCGGATTGATGTCGCTGTTGCAGGGACGCTTCGACAGCCTGGTCCGCGAGCGCGCCGAAGAGCGCAGCCCCAAACCATTTCCCGTCGGAGTGTAGGAAGGCAGTGGCCAGTGGCCAGTGGTCAGTTGCCAGTAGTCAGTTGCCAGTCGCCAGTAGTCAGTTGTCAGTGGCTAGTCGCCAGTCGCCAGTCGCCAGTCGCCAGTAGTCAGTTGTCAGTTGTCAGTAACGCCAATCCTCCTCATGATTTGTCATCACGAGGAGGGCTTCAGCCCGACGAGGGATCTGCTGTTCTCTTCTAACCGTATTCTCCAACCCAATCTCAAGAAACGTCAGCCCGAAGGGCGACACAATCGTAGCCCAGGACGTCAGTCCTGGGTGAGCCTAGACTTATCGTGAGGAGTCCGGCAGGACGGCACCCGGGTTGTGCCGTCCCTGAAGGGACGGGATAATTTGTTCTCAAATTTTCCCAGCACTCACGTGCTGGGCTACGCTTGTTCCGCCCTGGCGGGCTGTTCTTAGATGGCCGTTCCTACCCTCGTAACTGCGCTATTCCCGTCAGCCTGTCGGCTGATGCAAAGCCGGCGTAAGATCCTTCCCGCATTTAGTTGGCGTGGCGCGAACGTAGCAAACTATCTGTTAGCCCCTGCCTTACGGCGTTATCCTCCACACCACGCCCTGTAGAAATGCGCCGCCACGTAACGTGGTGCCATAAAGCTTACCCGCCGGGTCGAAGAGCACGCTGCCGTAGGGATATTGCCCGTCGTTGCCGCCGGTGAAGTCGTAGAGCGAGGTGTAGGTCCAGCTGTTGCCAGAGGGTGACAGTTCGAAAACGTTACCAGCGCTGCTTGCCCCATCGCACACCGTCGTGCCGTAGAGATTGCCCCCGTTCAAGGTGAGAGAGCTCCACGGTCCACAGTTGGCGCCTCCGGTAAGGCTGTAAAGCAGGCTATAGTTCCAGCTGCCGCCGGAGGGGGACAACTCGAAAACCGTGCCGCCACCACCCGCGCCGCCTACATTGGTAGCGCCATAGAGGTTGCCGGACGCGTCGAAGATCAGTCCTGCCGTGGGATAACTTCCGTCGCTGCCCCCGGTGAAACTGTAGAGGACCTTCTCCGTCCAGCCATTTCCCGAGGGCGACAGTTCATAAACCGCGCCATTCCCGGACGCGCCGCCTGCCGTCGTCGTGCCATAGAGATTGCCGGCGTTGTCGAAGATAACTCCGCTGAAAGGGGTAGCTCCGTCGGGGTTGCCTGCGAAGGAGTAGATCCCCTGCTCCGTCCAGTTCACACCCGATCCCATCATTTCGTAAACCGCACCGTTGCCGCTGCCGCCGTGGGAGGTTGCGCCGTACATGTTGCCCGCCTGGTCGAAAATGAGAGCACCGTAGTTAGGGTTGCCTCCATCGGCGCCTCCTGAGAAGCCATAGAGCACAGTCGCGTACCATAGGCAGGCCACACTGTTACAGATGGACGCCGCTGGCGGACTAACGTTCAGAACATAGCCATGGTGGTAGATGGTCAGGTTGTTCGGGCTGGTGCTGTAGATAGTGCCATCCGGCCCGAAGGCTGCGGGGGCCTCCAGAGTCCCGTCGAAAAGCGCGAGATCGGCAAAGATATAGTTTGATCCCCGGCGCTGCAACTCATAGACCTGGCCCCAATTGATGCCCTGGTTGCCGGTATGCGTCGTGCCGAAAATGTTTCCCCCCGGATTCATGATCAAGCCGGAATAGGGTTGTCCTCCGTCCAGCCCGCCGGTGAAGGTGTAAAGCAGCTGGAAGCTTTGCGCGTGCGCCGCGCCGGTCGTGACGACTGTCAGCATAAACACAACCGCCATCGCGAAAGCAGCAGCCGTCGCGCCCACTCTGGGCCCGGGCGTCAAGCTCCGAAGTTGTTTAAGGTCCAGCATGAAAACCCTCCTGAAATGTTTAACGAAAACCCTAGTGTTAGCGGCCAGGCAGGCGCACAGTATATCGCGAAAAGGCCCGTCGTGGCCTGATGGACGAGACCTTGCAGGGCCGCATCGCTCAGGGCCCGTCGTGGCCTGTCTGCTCCGCCTTCTGTTATCCTAAGTTTCAGTGGTCATCAAAGTTTTCTTCACGGTCCTGGTGCTGTGCACCGTGGCTGTGGTCGCCGTCATTCTGGCGATACATTTCCGCGTCAAGCGGCACCTGGAGCAGCCCGCAGCCAATCCTGCGACTGAGGTTGTGGCGCCCCAGGAGCCTATCGCGGCCCAGGTTTATCCGGGAAACGACCCTCCGGGAAACGGTGACGCCGCCGTCGAAGAGAAGCGCCCTTAGGTTTTTTTGTCCTGATATTGGGAGGCTGAGAATGTCCAAAGCACTTCATATCGATTCGCAGGTCGCCGAACAGCCGCTTCGCCTGGTTAAGCAAGTTGCCATCGTGATTTGCGCCAGCGCCGTGATTGCCGTATGCGCGCGCCTCACCGTGCCTCTGCCTTTCACACCGGTGCCACTCACTCTGGCTAACTTCGGAGTGCTGCTGGTAGGACTTTCCCTCGGCAGCCGTCGCGGATTTGCCGCTGCCGCGCTTTATCTGTCCTGGGGAGCGATGGGCCTGCCCGTCTTCGCCTCGTCCGGCCCAGGCAGTTTCGCGCAGATGCTCGGTCCGACCGGCGGATATCTGTGGGCCTACCCGGTCATCGCGTTTTTGGCCGGCTGGATTGCCGAACACGGGCAGCCGAGCTTTCTTCGCAATCTGACGGCTGCGGTCGTCGCCGAACTCGTTCTGTTTGCCGCCGGCATCGGCTGGCTGGCAATTATCACTCATAGCTGGCGGCAGGCCGCGTTCTTTGGACTTTATCCGTTCTTCTTCGCCGAAGTGTCGAAGGTCATGGTCGCCGCGGCGGCTGCTCTTCGCTTGCGTCGCAGCTTGTAACTGAGCGGTGGTGTGCGCGAAAGGCACGCATCCTTTTGCAAGCTGCACCGCTGTAGCCACTACTTCATTTGCCCTGACTTTCCGCAACCTGTAATCTTGAGCTTCGGGTAGCGCCCGAGCGACTGCACTCTTATGACCCACGCTTCCGAAAAAGGCCCTCGCGAAATCAAAGTCGCGCACAGCCCCGACTCTGATGACGCGTTCATGTTCTACGGCATGGCCACCAGCAAGATTCGCGTTCCCGACGTGAAGTTCACCCACAGCCTTTGCGATATCGAAACCCTGAACCGCAAGGCCCTGGAAAGTTTCTACGACATTACCGCCATTTCGTTTCACGCCTACCCTTACATTCAGGACAAGTACGCGATTATGCCCACCGGCGGCAGCGTGGGCGAAGGCTATGGCCCCATGATCGTTGCCTCGCGCAAGCTCCCAATCGACGAGCTCAAGCAGCTGAAGATTGCCGTGCCCGGAACCATGACCACGGCGTACCTCGTCCTGAAGCTGTTTGCGCCCGACATCGCCACTGAAGTCGTTCCCTTCGACCAGATCGTTCCCAAAGTGCTGGAGGGCAAGTTCGAAGCGGGCCTCATCATTCACGAAGGGCAGCTGACCTTCAACAAGTCCGGGCTGCATAAAATTGTGGACATGGGAAAGTGGTGGCGCGATCAGACCGGCCTGCCGCTGCCTCTCGGCGGCAATGCCATCCGCCGCGATCTGGGGCCGGAGTTGATGGCTGCCTGCTGCACCGCCTTACGCGACAGCATTCGCTACGCCCTCGACAATCGTGACGAGGCGTTGCAATACGCCATGCAGTTCGCGCGCGACCTGGAGCTCCAGATGGTGGACAAATTCGTCGGCATGTATGTGAACGAGCGCACCCTCGATTACGGCAAGGATGGCCGCGAAGCTATAACGAAATTGTTGGAAATGGGGTACAGCGCCGGCATTATCCCAAACAAGCCTGAAGTGGACTTCGTTGGCGACGGCGCAGCAGTTCCCGCAAGCTAGCTAGAGGAAGCAGCGCAGAGTAGAGCGGCACAGAACGGGCGGCGGCGCCCGGTAAAGGGGCACTCGTTCAAGCGGCGCCGGTACAGCGGCACTCGTGCAAGCGGCGCCCGGTAGAGCGGCGCCTTAGCGCCGCGTCAACGCCCACCCATAATGCTTGTCATCCCGACCGGAGCGAAGCGGAGCGGAGGGATCTGCGGTTCCCGCCGAAACAACGTTCTCGAAGGGGACGGCCTTTAGTGTCTGCCTGAGAACTCGACAGCGGCACCCTGTACAGCGGCACTCGTGCAAGCGGCACCCGGTAGAGCTGCGCTTTGGCGCCGCGTCAACACCCACCCATAATGCTTGTCATCCCGACCGGAGCGAAGCGGAGTGGAGGGACCTGCGGTTCCCAGCGCCGGGACGATCTTTTTGAAAAGGACGGCCTTTAGGCCGTCCGAAACGAATTGTTCCCGCATCCTAGCCGGCTTCAGCCGGCGGCACTCCTCTTGCCCTAGGTTCACTCCAGATTAATCTTCTCCTGCTAATCTATCCCTCATGACCCTGCAACAATTCCGCGACTCCCTTGTCCGCGACGAGCCGCCCCGCGAGCTCAACGTTGCCCTCGCCGGATTATGGTGGGATGCCAAGGGCGACTGGAATCGCGCCCACGAATCCGCCCAACAGGACGAAGGGCCCGCCGGGGCGTGGGTCCACGCTTACCTGCATCGCAAGGAAGGCGACTCATCCAACGCAGGCTACTGGTACAAGCGTGCCGACAAAACTCCGCCGCAGACCTCGCTCGAGCAGGAATGGCTCGACATCACCGAGGCGTTGCTGAGCTAGAATCCCATTCTTGTCATCGCGGCCTTCGGGGACTTTGTCGCAACCGACGAAAGGATTGTTGCGGGGGAACAAACCGGTCGAAAGCTGATGAATCTAGCCCAGCACGGAGCCGTCGGCGCAGTGCTGGGGTGCAGCTTGCGCCCCCTTTACACAATTTTTATCTGCTCTCTTCGCCTTGCGTGCTAAAATCTGATTCCCGCCAGGTTGCTCCCCCTGAGTCACACAAATGGCACCCAGCTTCAGGTATCGATTCATCGATTTCGCAACCGTATTCACCGGCGACTCTCGCCTCAGAGGCGTCAACTCGCCGGTGGAATCTCCAGGGACGCTGTTCTCCAACGAACTCGCTACCGACGTCGGCGGCACCTGCTTAGGAGCCAACGAACCCCTGGCTGTCATCGATCATCACTTTTCCTGCGAGGGCCAGTTTCCCTCGGCTTCAGCCGCCGTTCTCCACAAAGCGCAACTCATTCGCGACCGATTTGCCCAGCCGGAATTCGATGTTCTATGGCTGGTCACCCACCGGCAGCCAGACTTCGATGCGTTCTGTTCGATGTATCTGGCGCGCTGGATCATCGAAAATTCTCACGCCCCAATCGATTGGGCAAGTTACGGATTGCATCCCGAGGGTTGGCTCAACCCGCCGGACGGACCCACGAAAAAGATCGACTGGCTCAATCCCGATCTCAGCCATGTGCCGCCGGAACATCGCTGGCCGCTCCTGCTTGCCAGTTTCGCTTCGCTTCTCGACAGCCGTCGCCGCATTAGTTGCCCGCGACAACGCGCCCTGCACTCCATTCTCGACGCTGCCCTGAAACGTGGTCGCGATTACCTGAGCGATACCAGCGGGGCCATGGAATTCTTCGACGAGGCCAGGGCATCGATCCTCCAAAAACATCTCAACCCCATTTTTGATTCTGTGCTCGAAGGCAGCGCCCTTTTCGCTCCCGAGCTCGCCATGCTGGATCGCGAGTCCGAAGCCTACGAGCGCGACCTCCGGCGCGCCCGCGCGTCCATCGTCTACTTGCCTCAGTCGGAAGCGCCGTCCCCAAATTTCTTTAAGCGCCCGAACGACGTTGCGCCCTTGCAGGAAAACATTGCGACGCCCGACGCTAACGCCGAGCATCTTCTGCTGGCCGATACCTTTCGCATCCCCACCAGCGCCATTTACCTTCGCGATCCCGAGTCTCTCTTGTTTCAGGAATGGGCCAGGCTTGACGTGGAACACTCCCCGCTCGGCGCGGGCTTTGAGTTCACCGCAATCGCTGCTTCCAACGGTCGCCCCGCCGCCAGCCTCAACCACACCGACTACATTTTTTCCATTGATCCCGAGCGCGCCAATGGGCGGCATCTCTACACCGTATGGTCGCGCCTGCAAACCAAAGAGGTGGAAGCGCTGCGAGGACAGGAGCAGCAATCCGACGCGCCTGTCGCTTTCCGCGTGCCCCGAGGAGTCGACAAGCAGGCCGCAACAGGCACCCTTCTTGCCGATCCCTGGTTCGGCGGACCGAACAGCCCCGGCACCGAGGTCCGCACTCCAATCCGCGGCACCGCAATCGGGCCTCCCGGCGCGCGCAGCGATCTGCGCGACGATGCCATCGTCGAAGAAGTTCGCACCGAGCTTGAGAACCCCATCTACTCCGCGGAATCCCTGGTTGCCGGGCCGCAAGTGACCATTGCCGATTTCTCCGCCTCGAAGCATCACCACGACGATGTTTGGCAACAGTTCAATCTCAATGCGGCGCTGCAAATCCCCGCGCCGCAGGACGGCTATTTTCGTTTTGCCTCCGTCCGTCTGCGGGCCGACGTACCAATCCTTCCCGCAGAAGCTTCTGGCGGGTACCCGGTTCCAGCCAGCGGTTGGCCAGGACGCGGCGGTCTGGCGGAGCAAATCGCCGACACGCTCTGGCAGGTGCTCTATCCCGAGCAGCCCGGCTCAAAGCCGTCCGACTTCGCCGAGCGTCATCTCCTCGCCACTTCGGATTTCGTCGCAGTTTGGGGAGATCGAGGCATCGCGGTAGCTGAAAAATTTTCCTCCGGGCCCGGCCCGTCGTCTCCCGCCGAACCTCCGCTGCGCGATGACTTCGCCGGCATCGTGTCTCTGGCTCGCGACATTGACCAGTTCACCGCTGAGACGTTCTTCAGTGTCACCACCGCCCCTCCCACGAACCTCGCTTCGAAATCGCCCGCCGGCGATGGCGTCCGCGACCTGGAGGCGACCGTTGCGCGAGGCGAAGACCTTGCCATTCGCGCCGCGCAGCTGCAACACAACCTGGCTTTGCCGGACCGAGATATTCTCCGGCGCTTCTGGGATGTCGTTGGCGTTGACCAGCTTCTTGCCACCATGCGCGAGCTAAGCCACACCGCCGCGGAAAGTTTGCGTCGTCAGCAAATTGCTGAGCAGACGCGGCTCACGGAAGCGCGCGCTGGCATCATCGCGAAACTCCGCAGCCGCGTGGAGTGGCTGCAAGTCTTCATCGTCGGTTTCCTTGCCATCGAAATCATCGAGGCCATCGCCCACCACTCCCACCTCGGGAACATGTTGGAAGATGCCTTGCTCCTGCTCGGCGGCCCTTTCTTCCTCGGCTTGACCGCATGGCTCCTGAAGCCCTGGAAGCCCAAGCCCGATGCCCCCGGCGAATCGAATGGCCTATCCACAACGATTCTCATCGCCGTAATCGTGGCTTGCGCTGCCGCCTGGTTGGCCGGACTGCTCCACATTTTGACGAAATAGCTTTTTTCGCGGTTCTCCCACGCTTTTTCCCTCGCCGAACCAACATCTGCTCGCCGCCTCTCATCACATAGCCAGACTCGAAAACTTTGGAGGCAGTAATGGCATTGTTCTCAATGAAGCTGGAAAACCTGCAACAACTCTTCGTCAAGGAATTGCGCGACCTTTACGACGCCGAAACCCAGATCACGGAAGCGCTACCCAAATTGATCGACGCGGCCAACCATCCCGCACTCAAACACGCCCTGCAAGAGCACCTCAGCGTCACCAAACAGCAGATCACGCGCCTGGATCGCATCTTCCAGCAGTTGGATGAAAAGCCGTCCGGGGAAACCTGCAAAGGCATGAAGGGCGTGATCAAGGAAGGCGATGAAATCGTCTCCGCCGGTGGCGATCCCAGCACGGTTGACGCCGGCATCATCAGCGCCGCCCAGCGCGTCGAACATTACGAGATGGCTGGCTACGGCACCGTCCGCACCTACGCCAGGTTGCTCGGTCAGCAGCAGATCGCCAGCTTGCTACAGCAAACCCTGGACGAAGAAGTCGAAGCTGACAAGAAACTGTCCGAAATCGCCAACACCGTCAACGTCGAAGCCAAAGCGGCCTAGCCCAGCCGGCGATTGCCCTTCCGGCCCGCGAGCTTGCATCTTCGCGGGCCTTTTCATTTGGCAGGGACACGGCCTAACCCAGGCCCGCTAGTCGGTATTCGCCCCGCACCCGGTCGAGCTCGCCCGAACTCGGTTGCGTTGCGGACGGTGCCGTAGCCAGCCATCTCGTAATGTTCGACGCGCTGGGCGGCGCTGAGAACGTCTCGGCAACTCACGAACTCGATTACACATCTGCTCAGCCAACCACATCGTCGAAACTGAATACAAACTAGCCGCGCACCTGCTCGATCAACCCACATCGTCGAAACTGGATACAATCTAGCCGCGCAGGTGCGGTTTGAAGCTAGCCCGGCGCACAAGAGGCTATTACGAAACTCGGTTGGCCATCGCGTCGCGCGTAAGAGGCTGTTACGAAACTCGGTTGGCCATCGCGTCGCGCGCAAGAGGCTATTACGAAACTCGGTTCCCCATCGCGTCGCGCGCAAGAGGCTATTACGAAACTCGGTTGGCCATCGCATCGGTGGAACAATCCGCAACGAAAAGAGCGCCATAGGCGCGAGATAGTCTAGCCCAGCACGCAGCCGGAGGCGCAGTGCTGGGTAGTTGGAAAAAGCTCGCTGAGTCCCGTAGGGACGACAGGGTTTCGTAACAGCTTGGTAAGCGCCGGCTGGACATGGGAGATACACTCTTTAGGCCGACGAGAGATGTGCTCTTCCACTCTTTCAGAGGCAGCGCGTTGAGGACTTTGGCTTCCCTTAGCTTCTCCAATAACTCGCACCCTCGCCTTCTGTAGTTCTCGCTGTTGCGGAAGTCCTGCTTCGGGGCAGCAGCGTCGGCCGGGAGCTGTCTCGTCCCAGATTCCCAAATCGGAGCTAAAATTGAAAGTCGTACAACTACTGTCACAGTTTGAAGTGTAATTTTTGCATGTCAATACTTAAAAACACAACACTAAGCCGTAAAGTGCTGATATAAGGCTAGATAAAAAGTGCCAAAAACGTGAACAAAACCCATCTGAATGTGCTATAGTGAGACTAGAATTGAAATTGAGGAACGGCGTCCTAGGTGGATCGTTCCCAACCCAGCCAAGCGCTGGGTTTTGTCGTTTGCTGACAACTGACAGCTGACAACTGACAACTGACCACTGGCCACTGGCCACTGGCCACTGATTACTGACGAAATCTGACCCCTCGTCTCTGACCCTAACCCCCAGTCCCAGTCGCTGACCACTGGCACCTCGCCAGTGACCGGCCCAAACAAGGAACAACCTCATGTCATTCGTCAAGCATTCCGCTAAGAAGCAGGCCTCCATGCCCGGCCCAAACAGCTCCGCCTACAAGAAATTCCTCGCAGCGCAGAAGGGCGCGGCTCCCAACTCCGCCTCCGGCCACACCCCATCACCCTCCGTATCGCAGTCCGGCGAAAAGCGTCACAAGCTCTCCTCCGCATTTTCTTCCATCAAGTCGCGCCAGCGGATTGTCGAGCGCGTCAAGCGTGCCATCTGGGCCAAGGTTCTGGAGATCAACGATGCCATCATCAACCTGGCCCTCGTAGGCAACTACAGTGCCGCCAAAGCCCTCTTCGATTTCGCCGGCGTTTACACCCTCCCCACCACCGACGACGACACCCCTTCCGCCGCGTCCGTCTCCCAGCCGGCTCCCGCTCCCGCAGCCGATGCCGGTGCTGGTGCCGATCCCATGAAACAGGTTGAAGCCTTCTTCCGCAGCATCGGGGTTGCGCCCCCTCGCGACCCGCCCGAGCCCAACCTGCCTGCCCTCGATATGGCTGCCCTGTAGAATGTCCCTTGGGTACAGGGTGCTTTCGGGTGTTTTTTCCACCCACCCAGGAGAGACGATCGCATGGACATGACGTGGGTGACTGACCGCATTGCAGTTGGCGGCGGCATCTGGATCGACGACAAAATGATCGAGGTGGTCCGCGCCGGCATCACCCACATCATCGACATGCAGCTTGAGTTCGACGACACTCGCCTGGCCGAGCCCTACGGCGTCCAGGTGCTCTGGAATCCCACCGACGACGACTTTCAGCCCAAGCCGCCCGAGCTTTTTCAGCGCGGGGTCGATTTCGCTCTCGCCGCCCTCGACCATCCTGATTCCCGCGTCTTCATTCACTGCGCTGCCGGCGTTCATCGCGCTCCCATGATGGCGCTCGCTGTGCTTCGCGCCCTCGGTTTCGATCTGGAGGATGCCATGCGCTTGATCGAGTCCCGCCGTGCGGTCGTGGACTTCGCCACCGTCTACGTCGACAGCGTCGAAGACTTCATGCGCTCCTACTCCGCCGCCGGACAGCCCCGCAGCTAAGCAGTCGTAAACTATTACGGTGTCATCCCGAGCGGAGCGTGGCGGAGTCGAGGGATCTGCGGTTCATCTCGAGCTGTACAAAATTGAAAACTGGGTGCCCCGTTCTGGCCTTCTTTTGGCCAGGGCGGGGCAGTTCGTAGCCCCTCGCATTTATCATGAACCAGGCAACATTCCGCGCAGCTTGACGGTACCCCCACAATGTGGGACAACACTTCAACTACCGCCGGTTTCTCCGGCATCAGAGAGGCATTCACCATGCCGAATACTCGCCGCCTTCCAGGGCGGTTTCTTTCTGTCCTGATTTCTGCCATCTTCGCAATTCTCCTGCCACGCCTCGCCCTTGCCCAGGGAGGTCTGACATTGTGTCAGATTACCGACACCGTTTATCGCGCCGACGGCTCTCCCGCGCAAGGGGATGTCGTCATCGTCTGGAACGCCTTTACCACCGCTGCCGGTCAACCGGTTGCCGCGGGCAATCTCACCGTCACGCTGGGCACGCAAGGGCAGTTCAGCGCCGCTCTTGCCCCCAACGCTGGCGCCGCGCCCGCCGGCACCTATTACCGCGTCACCTACAAGCTCAACGACGGCTCAACCGCCAGCGAATATTGGTCCGTCCCCGCGCTCAGCAGCACCACCATCGGCGCAATTCGCAGCACCCTGGTTCCCGCAAATCAGGCGGCGCAGTTTCTCACTCGCGTCTGGGCCGACGCCCACTACATGGACCTTACCGACGCCCAAACCGTCGCTGGAGTGAAGACTTTCACCAACTCTCCGTCCGTCCCCACTCCGCAGAACTCCACCGACGCCGCCAACAAGGCCTACGTCGACGCCAGCGGTGGCGGCGGCGGAGCCAATCTGTCGTCGCCTCCGCCCATCGGCAACATCACTCCCAACACTGGCAACTTCACCACCCTCACCGTGCAGACCACCAACGGCGTGCCCAATCCCGCCAACTATCCGCAAAGCGATCCCTGTGCCCAGATCAATGCCGCCATCGGCTCACTGCCCGCCGCCGGTGGCACCGTTGACGCCCGCGGCTTCAGCCCGGGACAGACCTGCAACGCCACCATCGCCATCAACAAACCCGTCGTCCTGCTCTTCGGCGCAGGCAACTGGACCTTCAACGGTTGCCCTGGCATCAGTGTCAGCTCACCCGCAGTTTCCATCATCGGTCTGGGCCAGACCATCTCTGGTGTGGATGGCGGACAGTCGGCCACCGTTCTTGCCTCCAATCCTTCGTCCCCCTGTGCGCTTGTCCAGGACCTGACTGCGGGTGCCGACTCCACCGTCCTTCGCGATCTGGAGTTGAACGGTAACAACAAGGCTGGACTGATCGGCATCTTCTGGCCGCTCGCCGGGGGCCTCCACCTGGTCAACCTCCGCGCTCACGATTTTCTACAGCAGGGTATCTACGCGGTCGGCGGATTGAACTACGCTCACGACCTGTACGTCTCCGGCAATGGCGGCGATGGCATTGAATGGGGATCGGATGGCCAGATCGATGGCCGCAATGAATCCTACGGCAATGCTGGCGCCGGCTTTCACCTCGTCGCCGGTGGCAACCGCCTGATCGCTCCCCGCGCCGATTTCAATACCCGCCAGGGCATCTACCTCGATGGCCGCCTCTATCCCGACTGGTCGGCCGGCGCACCTGAAGTCGTCGGCGCCATCATCCGTCCCGCCTCCGGAAATGGCGGCGGCTACGCTTTTGTTGCCATCGCCTGCACCACCGACTGTCGCACCAGTGGCTCCGCGCCCTCTTGGGCCCAGAATCCCGGCGTCCAGGTCGCCGATAACCACGTCACCTGGGTGAATGCCGGCGTTCTCGCCCCGGGCAACTCCAACAACTTCAACAATCACGTCGAAGCCCCCAACCTCGAATACAACGGCTACGAAGCCCTGCGCCTGGAGGGCGATCCTGCCCACGCCGCTTCCACCAACCTCATCACCGGATTCTATGGCAACAACGCCGGCAATCCTTCCACCCCCAACTCCATGGGCATTCACCTCCTCTACGCTACCCAAACCGTGCTCAATGGCGGACTCTATTACGGAAGCGCCTTGAACCAGAAGAACGATGCCGGCGGTTATGTCATCGATGCCACATCCTCCCTCACCACCCTGGTCAACTGCATCAGTTACCTGTCCCACAACAGCGCCATTCAGATCGTCGGAGGCGCAAGCTACACCACCATCTCCAATGCCGAAATTTATGACAATGCCGATGCCACTACCACCGGCAACAATGTCTACGGCATCTTTGTCGCCCCCGGAACGCTCTACACCTCATTCGCCAACGTCACCGTCGCCGATGCCCGCTCTACTCCTTACTCTCTCGGACTCTATGACTACGGCTCCGGTGACGACCAATCCGGCGGCTATCGTTCCAACATTTCCGGCAATGCAACTCCCGACAACTTTGCTGCCACCGCGGGCGTCATCGTCGATCAGGACACCGGACACGGCCACAATCTGCATCTCAACTCGCCCGATCACATCACCTTCGGCACCGCCTGGACCAATCCTGCTACCGTCAACTACAACGGATTCCTTGCCCCGTCGTTCGCCGCCTATTCCACCGCTGACCCCGCCAGCACCGTCACCCTTTCCGCGCCTGCCTCCGCCTTCTCGTCCTATTCGTTGACCTATCCCTTGACGCCCGGCGCAGCCGGCCAATGCCTGACATCGTCGGGGGGCGGTAGCACTCCCATGACCTGGAACACCTGTAGCAACCTATCCCTCAGCTCGCCTCCCCCCATCGGCAACGTCACGCCCAACACCGTCAGCGCCACCGCGCTCACCTATCAGAACATTCCCGGCGTCAACTTCCTCGTCAGTCACTACTCCGGCATTCAAGCCGCCATCAACGCTGCCTACAACAACGGCAGCGTGCTCGGCGCGGTCCTCGACGATCGCACCGCGCCTTACACCGGTCCCGGCTTCAACATTCCAGACTCCGTCATTGTCCGGCTCGCGCCCACCACCTACACCGTCAACGCGACTGTCACCTTCAACAATGGCAATAACAACGTGACCGCCGGCATCATCGTGCAGCCCGGCGCTCGTCTGCTGGGCGCAAGCACTTCTACCAATCACGGCACCATCCTTCAGCCTGCCAACGCTCTCAATGCCGACCTCATCGCCACTTCCACCGTCGGCACCGGCACCACAAATCCGCAATGGTGGCACTGGGGAGAGATCGCCTTCCTGCGCATCGTCGGCAACGGCGCTAATCAAACTGCCGGCGATTGCCTCAAGGTCGAGAACATGGGCGAAGTCGCCAGCGTTCACGACATCGAGCTTTCCTCCTGCTACAACCACAATTTCGAAAACATCGGCTACGCCGCGACGCCCTCAGACATCGCCAACATCACCAGCAATCGCGCAGTCAACGGCTCCGGCGTGGCCTTCACCAACCTGTCAGGCATCGCCGTCCTAAACGGCGTCAGCGGCGACTGCAATCAGACTTCGCTTATTGCCGCCAATTTCAACTCTGCCGGCACGCTCACCGTTCACGGCCTCAAGGCCGAAGCCGAAAGTACCATCTGCAATCCCCCCGCGCAGGATCCCGTCATCCTCGCCACCACCACCGACAGCACTGTCCTGGCATCCATTAAGGTCGATGGCGGTTATGCTTTCGGTACCACGCAACAGAACTTCGTCGAAAGCACCGGCCCAGGTTCTATCCAGTACGAGCAGGAAAACTTCTACCTCAACGGCTACGCCAACATCCTGAACGACACCGTCCGCGGCCAGGTCATCGCCAACGTCGCTACTGCCCTCAAGCAGCCGGTCTTCTATCTCAGCAACGGCATCGTCTTCGGCAACCAGGCTTTCACCTTCCAGCCCAACACCTTCATGCAAGCCAATCCCAACGGCACGCCTACTGAGATGTTCGGTGCCGGCAGCGACAGCTCTACCGACCTTGCGGCCATCGGCAACGGTGACAACACCAAGTACTTCACCGGCGGCCTCAAGTTCGGTACCTTCAACCGCACGCAATTCGGGCAGACTCCGGAATACCAGGCCCGCATGGGTTGGCGCTGGACCAACCCCGGCTATGACACCACCACCTGGACCTTCATCCCCATCTGGGCGACGGGCGACACCAGCGTGCGCTGGATCGGCGATCCCAACGCCCGCTGGCCTGAGGTCTACGCCGCCGACATCAACTCGACCACGGCGACCCTCGGCACCCTGAACGTCACCACCTGCAACGGCTGTTCTGGTGCCGTGTCCTCCGTGTTTGGACGCGCCGGTGCGGTTACGGCGCAAGCCGGCGATTACAGCTATTCGCAAATCGCCGGCACCGTCCCAGCCAGCCATCTGGTGTCGGGCGCAATCCAAGGCCCGACATCGGCCATCACCGGTACGGGCTCCTCGACCGCGTTGTACAGCGTGACCCTGCCCTCCGGAACGTTCTCCGTCGGAACAGGTATCAAGTGCTTCGCTCGCGCGCGTCACACCACTGGAAGCGGAACCGTGACCGTCGGCTGGAAGTTGGGTAGCACCGCCTACACTTATCCCACCACGTACACCACCGGCAACAACGGCGGCGACGCCTCCATCGAAATCTTCACCTTCTCGTCGCTGACGGCGCAGACGGTGAATGTCCCCTGGGCCGCGTTCGGTGGCACCACCGAGTCGCCTTACAGCGGCCTCGCGTGGGCCGAGAACCTCGCTAACTCCGACACGCTCTCCTTCACCTTCAGCGTTGCTAACACCGACAAGATGACCGGCGACAGCTTCTACTGCCAGACCATCCAGTAATCGCTTTGAAGGCGATTCTTACTGACAACTGACAACTGGCCACTTGAGTGGGTGCCCCGTTCCAGCCTTCTTCTGGCTAGGGGGTTCCAAACAGGCTGCCAATGCACGGCTCTCACAATGCGGGATATCGCACCCTGACAACCGACAACCGACAACCGACAACCGACAACTAATTTCCATGAAACGCATAACCAATCCGAATCCGCAACCCGCGCCTCCACCAGGCGTGCCCTGGCCGCCCAGGCTGTCGGCTGAAGTTAGCGCTGACATGCTCAAGCTCTGCGGCGATCATCTCGACGCCAAGCCCTCGCCGGACCATCGCACCGGTCCCTGGAAAACCTCACCCCAGGCCAACACCTGGCGCGAGTATCTGATGTATGCCATGCTCAAGATCCGCGATAAGCACGGCCATCTGCGCCCGTTCATTCTCAACCGCGCTCAACAGGACCTGGAGCGCCGCAGCACCAGGCGCAACATCGTGCTTAAGGCGCGCCAGCTCGGCGTCACTACTTACGTTGCCGCCCGCTTCTTCATCAACTGCATCACTCGCGAAGGTACCCTCAGCGTGCAGGTCGCCCACGACCAGCGCTCCGCCGAGGAAATCTTCCGCATCGTGCATCGGCTTCTGGATAACCTGCCGGAGCCCTTGCGCCGCGGCGCGCTCCTTACTTCGCGCGCCAATGTCCGCCAGATCGTGTTTCCCGTATTCGATAGCGAATATCGCGTCGAAACCGCGGCGGACCCCAACGCCGGCCGCGGGCTGACCATCCACAACTTGCACTGCTCGGAGGTCGCCCGCTGGCCGCGCGATGTTTCAGAGACCCTCGCCTCGCTCCGCGCCGCCGTCCCGCCTGAAGGCGAGATCTTTCTCGAGTCCACCCCCAACGGCGTCGGGGGCGCCTTCTACGACGAGTGGCAATGCGCCTCGCAAACCGGCTACCAGCGCCACTTCTATCCCTGGTGGTGGGACCCCAGCTATCGCCGCCCGCTCAAGCTCGTCCGCTTCTCTGACGAGGAACTGGAACTCATGCAGAAGCACGGTCTCACCCCCGCGCAAATCGCCTTCCGCCGCGAGGTTCACGCCAACTTCCGCAACCGTGCCCGCGAGGAATACGCCGAGGAGCCCGAAAGCTGCTTCCTCGCCTCCGGCGACTGCGTCTTCGAGATCGAAATCGTTGACCAGCGTCTCCGCCAGGCTGCGCCCATCATCGAAAATACCGATCAGGGCAAGCTGCTCACCTTCTTTCCGCCCGTCGCTGGCGGCCTGGGTTACCTGCCTAAGCAGTACATCATCGGCGTCGATCCGGCCGGCGGCGGCACTGACGGCGACTACTCTTGCGCCCAGGTCATCGAACGCACCCACGGTGTGCAGTGCGCCGAACTTCATGGGCACTTTCCGCCTCAGGCGCTGGCCGCGCGCGTTGCCCTTCTCGCCCGCAAATACAACGACGCCCTGGTTGCCGTCGAGCGCAACAATCACGGCCACGCCGTCCTCTCCAGTCTCTTGATGGGCCAGGGCTACACCAATGTTTACCAGGCCGGCGGCCAGCCCGGATGGCTCACCAACGTCGCCACTCGTCCTCGCATGCTAGAGAACTTTGCCGCCCTGCTTTCGGCGGCGCCGTTCATGTTCCTTAGCCCGCGCCTGCTGGAGGAGTGCCGAACTTTCGTCCGTCATCCCGATGGCAGTTGCTCGGCCGCCTCGGGCGCGCACGACGACACTGTCATGGCCATGGCCATCGCCCAAGCCGTCCGCGCCGAAGTCATCGTTCAGCCTCCGCGGTCGGCTGAGGAGCTTGCGATCACCATGCTCCAACCCGCTCATTAACCCTGCTATCCCGACCGAGGGCCTGAGAACTAACGTCCGTGCCGAGTAGTCAGGTCAGAAGCCGAAATCCGGAGCGCCGTAGGCGCGAACTAATCTAGCCCAGCACGGAGCCGCAGGCGCAGTGCTGGGTAGGCGGAAAAATTCGTCGAGTCCCGTAGGGACGACAGAGGCTTCGTAACAGCCTCTTTAGCGCTGGCTAAGCTAAAAAGAAACCCGAGTCCCTCCGGGTGTCCATGTCATCGCTGCGATTCGCGCTCAGCGGTGGGAACCAACGACTGCATTTGGGAGCGGACCAGCCGCGCAGCGGCGGCACTCCCCGACACAGACATCTCCAAAAACGGCACTAACAAATCAATGTTGTAACCAACCTCAACCACAAAGGAGAAATTGCAATGGCATTCAACCTACAAACTTTCCAGAAAATGATGGGAGTCGTGCAGGCGGCTACCGCCGAAGCAGCCACCGTCGCCGGCCAATGGGGATCGGGTGACCACGTCGGTGCCGTCACCGCCGCCGTGCAGACCGCGGGAGCCATCGCCCAGTCCGCCACCTCCAATCCCCAACAGCAGCAGGAAGCTACCGCGGCAACCCAGCTGGCAACCACTCTGATGCCGGCCATATTCGCCTTCGCCAGCCTCTTCGCCAAGAAACTCTGAGCTCCGTGAACAGCGACGGGTGCCCCACCCTTGTCGGTCGCGGGTGCCCCACCCTTGTCGGCCGTTTTTGCCGACAGGGTGGGCCCCGGTTTTCCTCACATTCCTCTGTGACGTGTGCCACCAATTCGCGGTGGCCCCGGGAACTACCATCTAGTTTCCGGAAGCCGCCGCTATCGGCTCCCAATCTCGCGCCCCTCCACGAGCTTGGGTTGCGACGCGGGCGCGATGGCCGTGATGTACGGTCGCGATGTCCGTTGCGGGCGGTTTCCAGCAATCGCTGTACACCGCCCGGTCGCCTTGGACATTCCGGGCTCACAGGTTTTTGTTAGTCGCTGGGTGCCCCGCCCTTGTCGGCGGTTCTTGCCGACAGGGTGGGAAATGACTAATCGCTAATTGCTTCTTCTCATGTTCATCCACGCGGTCCAACACGTGCGCAGAATGCGGGGCGGCGCGCAGAGTCATCTCATGCGCTGTGCTGACGGCTTCTATTACGTCGTCAAGTTCCAGAACAACCCGCAGCACACTCGCGTTCTCGTCAACGACTGGCTGGGCACTCGCCTCGCCGAGCTGATCGGCCTGCCCGTTCCCGTCGCCGCCATCGTCGACGTTGACCCCTGGCTGCTGCAGAACACCCCCGACCTGCGCATCGAGCTCTGTGGCCGCCGCACCATGTTCACTCCAGGCCTGTCGTTTGGCTCGCGCTACGTCATCTCGCCCCTCGAGGGCCAGGTCTACGACTACCTGCCCGAAGGTATGATGGGGCGCGTGCGCAATCTGCCCGACTTCGCCGGCGTGCTCGCCCTCGACAAGTGGACCTGCAACGCCAACGGCCGTCAGGCGGCCTTCTGGAAGCGCTCGCGCGAACGCAAGCTCAGTGCCAGCTTCATCGATCAGGGTTACTGCTTCAATGCCGGCGAGTGGAATTTTCCCGACGCGCCCTTGCGCGGCGTCTTCGGTCGCAATGATGTCTATACCTCGGTCACATCGTGGGACAGTTTCGAGCCCTGGCTGACCCGCATCGAAAACTTTTCCGAGAGTTCGCTGTGGACGCTGGCCGAAGAGATTCCGCCCGAGTGGTACGGCGGTGCCAGCGACGACCTCGAACGTCTGCTGACACGCCTGTTGGCGCGCCGCTCCCGCGTCCGCGAACTGATCTTGGATTTCAAGCATTCGTGCCGCAACCCATTTCCAAACTGGAGCGAGGCCGTGAATTGAACGGAGCACTTGATGGAAGGGCAGTTCTTAGGCTGTGCCGGCGTGTTCTACGTGAAATGGCGGGTCCTTTGGCTGTGCCGGCATGTTCTAAGGTGGAAGAGCGGGCCTTTAGGCCAGCGTTTGAGCTTCTTGTTATTGTCATCCCGAGCGGAGCGAAGCGGAGTCGAGGGATCTGCGGTTCCCGGCGGTATGACCAGACTTTAATCGACCTGGGGTTCGTCTCGAGCTGGCTGAAATGCAGATGCTCGCGACACCCCGGAAGCAACCATGTTCCCGTCCCGCACTGCGGGACGACTCAGCCTAGCCCAGCACGCAGCGCAGCGGAGTGCTGGGTTAGGCAGTAAAGAGAATCCGAGTCCCTTTAGGGACGGCACAATTTGAGCGCGGCGTCAGCCGCGCGAAACGACTAATGGCTCCTTACAAACAATGCGAATTCTTCCTCCTCCGCTACGTCCCTGACGTGGTCAAGGGAGAATTCGTCAATGTTGGTGTCGCCCTGCTCGAACAAGGCGACGACGGCTTCACCGACGTCCGCTTCACCCGCGACTGGCGCCGCGTCCTCTGCCTCGATCCCGACGCCGACATTGAGCTTCTGGAATCGTATGAGGCTGAGCTTCGCCGCCTCTTGCAATCGCGTCTGCCGGAGGTCATCAATTATCGTGGCCCTATGTCGCGTCGCTCGTGGCTGCTGGCATTGATGCAGGAATCCTTCGCCGGCACGCTGGAGATGGCGCCTATGAACGCTATCCTCACCGAGTCGCCGCCGGCTGAAATCGGCGCGCTCGCGCACCGCTATTTGGAATCGCCGCCCCGTGCCCGTCGCGAGCAATCCGACCGTCGCGAACAATCCGGTCGCCGCGTCATTTACAACGCCATGCGCGACGCCTTTGAGCAGGCTGGCGTCTGGCAATCATCCAGAATGCGCAAGGACATCCCGGTAGCGCAATACACCCGCAAGGGCGACCCGCTTGAGATCGATTGCGGCTATCGTCCCAATGGTGTCATTCATCTTTTCCACGCTGTCTCGTTGGCCAAAGACGTGAATGCTGCCAAGGTCCTGGCCTACAGCTACTCTGACATGCGCGACAACCTGCACGCGGCGGAGCACGCCATGAGCGATCTCACCGCCATCACCGAAGACGAGTTAAACCTCCAGGATGAGGGAGTCGCCTTCGCCCTGGCCACGCTGCAAGACAGCGATATCACCATCGCGAGAGTCGCCGACATGCCCGGCCTCGCCGAACACGCCCGCATCGACCTGAAACTCTAAGGTCCGACCGCATCCTCGAAAACAAGGGCGCCCCATTCTGTCATCCCGAGCGCAGCGAAGCGGAGCCGAGGGACCTTCTTTTCTCCGCCTCTTTGGGCTGGGGAGGGGAAGTTCGAGCCCAGGCGTTGACCTAAAGTCCCACAATGTGGGATTCAACTAGCCACTGACCAATAGCCACTGACCACTTTTCAGGACCAATCCATGAACATGCCAAATACTCTGCGCGGCGCTCTGCGCCGCATCGCCGGATCGTCTTTTCCCAAGCTGCCCTGGCCGCATCGCCGGCCGCCATCCTCGCTGCTAGCCACCAGCGCCGAATCCGCCCGCAGAACGGTGCCGCTACCCACCATATTCACCCCGGGGGCACCCACGCTCGCGCGTGCCGGGGTTATGCCTAAGCCCACGCCCGCCAACTTGCGCCGCTTCGCCGAAATGCCCATCGCCCGCAAGGCCATCAACACCATCAAGGACCGCATCGCCGGTATGGCCTGGCGCATTCAGCCCCGCCGTGGCCGTTCGCTCGATGAGTCGCCTTCGCGCGCCGACTTCGCCCACGATGGCGTCAGCATGTTGCCCATCGCCGCCCAGCGCATCGCCGCCCTCACCCTTAACTTCGAGCAGCCCAATCCCGAAGATTCTTTCCGCTCTTTCATCGAGCAAGTCCTGGAAGACGTGCTGGTCGGCGGCTTCGGCGCAATCGAACTCGATCTCACCGGCAATCCCGCTCATCCGCTCACACTCTGGCCCGTTGACGGCGCCAGCATCCGCATTCGCACCGACTGGGACGGCAACCCCGCCTCGCCGCACTACGTCCAGTCCACCCTCATCACCTTCGCGCCGGAAAAAGTAATTACCCTGGCCGACGAGGAACTCTCCTACATCCGTCTCAATCCCCGCAGCTACACTCCCTTCGGTCTCGGCAAACTCGAAGTCGCCTTCGAGACCATTCACGAGTTCCTCTGCGCCCACCGTTTCGCCTCACGCCTGGCGAGCAACAGCGTGGTGCAGTACGCGCTCTGGCTTCAGAACCTCAACCCTCAGCATCACGAGCGCCTCATCCGCTGGTGGCAGGACGAAATCGAAGGCACCGGCAAAGTCCCCATCCTCACCGTCGAAAACAAGCCCGAAGTGCTGCGCTTCGCCGGCGGCACCGACGCCGACCTCCGCCTGCAATGGCAGGAGTTCCTTATCCGCATCATCGCCGACGCCTTCGATCTGCCCCCCATGGTGCTCGGCTTGGAGCGCGACGTGAATCGCAACACCGCGGCCACGCAATCCGACGACGCCTTCCGCACCGCCATTGTGCCGGTCGCGCGCCTCATCCCCGAACACCTCACTCGCGACGCCATCAGCAAACGCCTTGGCTGGGACGATCTGGAATTCGTCTTCACCGACGTTGACGCCCCCAACGAACTCGAACAGGCGCAGATCCAGCAAATCCTCGTCTCCTGCGGCGTCTTGACCATCAACGAAGTCCGCCGCATGCGTGGTTTGCCTCCGCTGCCCCAGCAGCAAGGCGGCCTCGCCGACGCTCCACCCATGGAGTAGGCGAACGCATCTCTTTGGCTTGTCATGCTGAGCGGAGCGTTCGCGCTTTTTGCAAATGCGCAGTCGGAGGATCCGCCGCCCGTCCGCGGTGCGAAGCCGTTAGGTTTCTGCCGCGCCGATGCCGGCCTCTACGAATTGTCATCACGAGTGGGCTTCAGCCCGCGAGGGATCTGCTTTTCTGTGATCTGTCATCCTGAGCGCGGTCCAGCGATCTGCGGTTCGTCCGAGCTTCGAACCATCCGCTTTACCCAATTGCTTGCTTTTTCCGAGGACCCCTATGAACCTTCAACTCGACGCCATGTCCGTCGCTATGCCCCACGTTGTGGGACACCCCAACCGTTTGCCATTTCGCGGCGTGCTTACTCTGGTCGGTACTGCATCGCAGCGCTCGCCCAGTGGCGCTCGCGGCCATCGCGTCATGCTTACCCGCGCCGCTGCCGATGCTGCCCTCCCGTCTTTACTGGGGATGGCTCTCGATTACGCGCCATCGCTCGATGCCCACGACGCCCGCCGCAAGATCGGCATCATCACCGCGGCCGATATCGTCCCTATACCACACAGTAAGACTTCGCGTCTTGCGGGTACCCCACCCTTATCACCGGGTGCCTCGCCCTTATCGCTTTGCTCTGATGGTAGGGGATTAAGCCGCATCGGCCACATAGCGGGTGCCCCATCCTCATCGCCTTCTTTTGGCGATAGGGTGGGATCCCAAAGTCCGATCGGCCAGATCGCCATCAGCGGCTACCTCTTCGCGCACGACTTTCCCGATGTAGTCGAAGAAATTCGCGCTCCGGGAGACGGCGCTCTCGGCATGTCGTACGAAATCGCCAATGCCACCGTGCCCAATCAGGAAGCAGCCATCTGGGCGGTAACGGACTTCACCTTCACCGGGGCAGCCGTGCTTCGCCGCGACAAGGCCGCCTACCCTCAAACCTGGATCGCGGTCGAGCCACAAGCTTCGAGCCACGAGCCATAAGCTGCCAGCATCGATTCACGCGACTGCCCTCAAAGCTCGCAGCTCGTGGCTCGCAGCTAATTGCTAACGGCTAATTGCTAATCGCTAAATCAAAGGACAAACCATGGATCAAGAAACCAACACTTCCGACGTCTCCAGCCTGGCCCAGAGCCTGGCTCTGGCCACTCAATCCCTAGCCACGGCGCTGTCCAATCTCGACAGCCAATTCGCCTCCCTCCACGCAAAAATTGACCGCATCGTCGCCGCCGTCGATGATGGCGATCTGCACGCCGCTTCTCAACCCGGCTCGGCCATGCACAATAAGCTCGCCGAACTGGAAAAAGCCAATCACGATCTCAAGGCGCAAAGTGCGGCCGCCCGCCGCAAGACGCTGTCTCCTGTCGTCACGGCCCTGCTCGCCAAGGAAGGCGTCGAAGGCGACGCCCTCATCGAGACTCCGATCGTCGAGAAAGCCCTCGCCGGTCTCAGCATTGAGCAGCGCATCGCCGTCAAGGCCGAGCTGGCCCGCGCCGGCATCCTCGCCTAACGACGCAGATCGCGGTCGCTTCAAGCCATGGCACTCACGTCATGAAGAAACCGATGATCGGCATGTGAGCTGCCAGAGGCGTCTTTGGTAGCGGGAACATTTGCGCTGCGATTGTCCCGTCCCGCCCTGCGGGACGCCTCAGCTTAGCCCAGCACGAAGCGAAGCGCAGTGCTGGGTTGACCGCAAATATACCTCGAGTCCCCTGGGGACGGGACTCTCTCCCGGGCGGCGTGAGCCACGCCCTATCCCACAATGTCAGATTCCAAACTGGCAGCCTTTCGGGCTGCCACTTCCCTTCGAAAGGAAACCAATGAAAGCACAATTCCTCAACCTGCAAGCTGCGGCCGATTACATCGGCCCCGGCGCGATCGAGGTCGAGCTCTACCAGACCGAAATCCTGGACATCTGCCGCCGGCGCAACCCCTTCGGCTTGCGCATCAAGCAAGTTCCCGCAACCGGCCACCCCTCGCGCTTCTTCGAGGAGACGGCCATCCCCTCACCCTCCGCGGCCAACGCCTTCGTCGATCCGCGCAACATCGTGCCCACTCAGGTCACACCCACCCGCGTCGAGCACAGCGTCCCGTTGAAGTGCCTGGTCTCGCAAATCAACTACAACGTCTTCGACATGGAGGTCGGTGCACAGCAGAGCCAGTTCGCCTACCTGCAAGCCAAGGACCTGGCTGACTCTGTCGAGGGTCTGCTTCGTACCCACGACGTCGCTCTGTGGAATGGCACCGACACTTCGCTGAACAACCCCACCACGCCGCAGTATTTCGGCGTGTGCGGACAAATCGCTGCCGGCGGCAACACTGCCACCATCGCCACCACTGCCAGCATTGTGGACGGCCTCAAGAGCATCATCGCCCAGATGGTTGCCAACAGCGGCTTCGAGGTGCGGCCTACCGCCATCTACTCCAACCCGGTACTGCTCGACCTCATCGATCGCGAGATGAAGCAGGAGTTCAACGTCGTGCTCTCCACCACCGAGGTAGCTGGCGGCCTCACCGTCAAGACCCTCTCCACCCAGGCCGGCAACCTGCCGCTCATCCCTGACTGGTCGCTGCCCTACACCGGCACGCCCGGCAGCGGCAATGCGCAACTGCCCGTCTACATCGTCACCGAAGATCTCATCGAGTATCACTGGCTCACTAGTCCCACGCCGCGCGTCTTCCAACTCGGCACTCCGAGTTCGTTGACGTCGCAGATGGTAGTCGTGAAGTTCGGCGCAGTCGTAGTCAAGGGCGCCAACTACGCGCACTACCAGGTCACCGTCGATCGCTGATTCCGATCGCAGTTGTCTCCATGACGCAGGTGCCCCGCCCAGGCTGGGTGCCCCGTTCTAGCCTTCTTTCGGCTGGGGCTGGGCATTCCCCGCCAGGGTGGGGTTTTTCTTCCTCGCAGAAATCATCCACGACTGGAATTCCTATGAACTACTTAGCCGATACCGAATACCAATCCTATGGACTCGATCCGGACACGCCTCAGTCCTGGATTTCCGCCGCCAGCACTCTCATCAACGCTCATTGCCATCGGCCCACGCTCTGGTTCTCGCAGTTCACGGAACGCATTCGCCTCGTTTCCGGCCGCAACGTTCTCCGGCTCACCTACCTCCCGCTGGCCATTCCGTCCGGCGGCACAACGCCCTTGATCTCGGGCCGCGCTCGCTACGGCCTGCCGCGTCGCGGCGATGATCTGACAATGTGGGAGACCGCTTCCGAATTCGCCATGGCCTTCGGCCTTCCCGGCACCTGGATCGATCTCGACATTGCCAATTTCGACTTCTTTGCGCCCACGGGCGAGGTCTCGTGGCTGCCGAATCCCTTGGGCATGTACTTCGACGAGATGGAACTCGCCTACAACGCTGGTTTCAACACCATTCCCGATCCCATAAAGTTCGCCTGTGCCCAGCTTGTCCGCAACGCCCAGGCCATGCCCGCCCTCAACGTTCGCGAGGGCACGCTGAACGCCATGCACTTCGCCTATTTCGCCGATACCCTTCTCGATTCCACCGTGCAGACATTGCTGGCGCCCTTCATGGCCCAGAAGGCAGCCTGATATGTCCGACCAATCCGAAATCATCCCCGGCCGAGCCTGCGCGGCCCGCCGTTTTGCCGATGCCCTCCTGCGCTCCGGCGGTGATACTCAAGTCACCGTGCGCATCTCCAATCCCTCCACCGGCGACACCAACAGCCAGCTAGGGCTTGAGCCGCCCAGCGCCGCGGACCTGCAAGTCTCGCCTGCCTTGGTCAAAACTCTAAACCCCACCGAAGACGGAAAACGCCGCATCGAAGCCGTGATCAGCGCCAGCGCCCTCAAGGCCATCGCCAGGCAGTATCAGGTCGAAGACATCGCTGCGTGGCTTCTGCTCGCCCAGGGCGTTCTGTACTACGGCAACCTCATGCGCATCGACACTGTCACCGTCGATCGTTTCTTCGGCAGCGATTGCCTCTACCACCTGACTGCCACAGAGTAGGACATCATGCAACCAACCAAAGATAGCTTCTACATCGCTCTGCGCACTCGCCTCGTCGCCGTCGATCCTAATCGCACCATGACCCTCGATGGCGCAACCCGTCCCGCCATTGCGGTCATCGAAAACGAGCCGCCCACCGGCGCACCTCTCCTGTGCGACACCTTTTATCTGCGCTGGGGAAACGCTCGCCCGACGACGCTCTCCGTGGGCACGCTGATGGCGATGGATTGCACCATCTCTTATTGCACCAAGGGCTCCGTTCAGAATGCCAACCTCGATCGCGGCCGCGACTTGGCCGGCCTCGACAACGATCTGCTGGCCATCTGCGCGCCCCCACAAACCCCAAAGTACGACTACAGCACCGGGTCGCCGGTGACCCTCGCTTCCACTATCTTCTGGACGCAACCTGTCTTGAACGCCGCTAAGAGTACCCCCCCGTATGTGGGACGTGACATTAACGTGACCGTGTTTTTCTATCCTGAGGTGAACCAGTCATGAGCTCGAACTCCTACGCCAAGCGTTCGCAGATGGCGCCTGCCGCCCGCGCCGTGCGCGCCTACGCGGCCCCCATCAACCGCAGCACCGGGACATTTGCCGCCTTCGATCCAGCTTTGCAAGGTCAGTTCGACCTCGACGCGCCGCCCGCTCCCTGGATCGATCTCGGCTGGGCGGAAAACTTCCAGCGCACTGCTGCGACCAGGGTTGACGCGCTGCGCACCGGCCCTGCCGCTAACATCACCCTTCAGTACCGCATGGCGCCTGAGGCCCGCGTGGAGTTCGACCTTCTTTCCTGGGGCAAGCTGCAATTGGCGCTCTCCGGAGGCACACAGCAGATGAACGTCCTTGCCGAGCAGCCTGGACTTCCCCCTCAGCCTTCCGGCGGAATGGCGCTCCCGGCCTCGCCGGTGCAGGCTGGCTCAACCTGTACCCAGGTCGTTCTCACCGGCGACCAGCTTGCCGACTACAACGTCGGCGACATCGTTGCAGTCGACATTGATTACAGCGGGCAGACTGGCTACGTTGGCTCTGGCGCGCCCGGCGCCTATCTCGCTTCGTCCTTGAACGGACAGACCTATGTGGATTACGTCCGCCGCATCACCTTCAACGTCTCGCGTGTTTGCGCCATCACCTCGTCTTCTTTGCAACTGGCCGAACCGCTCATCGCGCAGCCAGTCACCGGCATGGGCGTGCAAAACGTTATTGCCTTCCTCGACCGCGAAGGTAGCAGCTTCTTTCAGGAGTGGTCTGGCTTGTTCATCGTCGGCCCCGACAGCGGCGGCCGCGCCTGCTTCTACTATCCACGCCTGCAACCGGCCGCCGGTGCAGCGGAAACCCGCCAGGAGTTTGCAGCTCCTCTCTTCAGCCATCGGCTGCATGTTGACCTGCGCGCTCTGCCCACCACCGACATCAACGACAACGAGACCGTGCTTTGCTATCGCAGCTATTTTCCGGCTCCCAACGCCGCGGTGTAACTCAATGTCGGGCTGTAATGCGGGGCCTGGAAGAGCCGGCCTTTAGGTCGGCGTTGAGCGCATTGCTCCTTGATTTGTCATCACGAGCGGACGTTAGTCCACGAGGGACCTGCTTTCCCACCAGAGTCTCGAACGAATGTATCGTTTGCACGGCCGCCAGCAGTGCGACGTAATCCCACAACGTGGTACCGCTTAATGTCCTATATCCCACGTCGTGAGACACCATTGCTCCACTATCAGAGGTTGTCCTATGAACCTATTTATCGACAACAATGACGGCCTCGGCCAACAGGACTACACGCGCTACTTAGCCACCGATCATCTGCCCAAAATCACGCGCAAACTGAACGCCCCGGCCACGATGTTTGCAGCTCTGGTCTCCGCCGATCCCAACTTTCACAATCCCGTCAGCGGCGCTCGCATCATTCTCCAACGCGGCGACGGCCTCACCCTCTTCACCGGTTATCTCACCGTGCCGCCGGAGCAGCAGTACCTCGGCTACGGCCAGGTACCGGCGTGGCAGTACATCCTGACGGCAACCGACGACTCCTGCCTGCTCGACCACAATGAGCTCCCGGCGCGCACTGCGTTCGCTTCCCGCACTGCCGGTAATGCCTTGACCACCCTTGCCAACGATGTTCTGCCTGGTGGCCTGGACGAATCAGGCGTGCAGGATGTCAGTACGGTCAACCAGTTTGTCGTTGTTCCGCAGAAAGGCTGGACCTGGCACGCCCAGGAGCTGGCGATGATGGCGCGGGCCACCTATCGCGCCCACGATGGCAAGCTCGACTTCCAGCCCGTCGGCCGGCAGAGCTTCATCATCAGCGAGCAGGACCCCAACTTCGATCCGACTGCACTCACCTTGCTTCAGCCCGACAAGCTGTTCAACGACGTCACCATCATCGGAGAGCTGGAGCCGCTAACCTACGTTCGCGATTACTTTCTGGGCGACGGCGAAACTCTGGAGTTCTATCTTTCCGAGACACCCTTCGGCAACACTGCCGTCAGCGCGTCCGAGTACGGGTACGCGGAAGGCCCGTCTGTGCCGACCACCTTGAGCGTACCGGATCCCAACGGCAGGCTTTTCCCCGTCTTCGCCGACGACTACTCCGAAGCCCAGCTATCGCCGGCGCTGTGGAGTGTGACCGATCCCAACGACGCAGTCTCGCTCGCTGGAGGAGAACTCCAGGTCAACGGCGGTCCTTCCACAATCGCCTTTGTCGAGCAGTTGGAGCTGGCTGCCGGCTTGCTGATGCAGCATGGACAGTTTGTCTTCAGCACCGCGTCCAGCGGCGCCATCGGCGGCATCTACAACGGTTCTCCTGCCGATGCCAATTGCATTGCGGGCTTTGCGGTCACGCCGAATGGCAGCAACTCCAACATTCAGGCGCTCGTCAACGGCGCTGCCACCGGCCCCGTCCTCACCACCACAGCAGGACATCAATATTCATTCGCCACGGAACTGATTTGCAGCCAGGCCCACCGCATTCACCAGACCTATCTCTCCTCGACGCATCCGGCGGGCGACGGTCGCGGAGGCGACTCCATCTCAGCTCCTCTGCGCGTCGTACTCACCGTGCACGATGTCGATCCCAACAATCCAGGCACGCTGGCCGCGGTGGCGACGGTACTCTACGACGACGTGCTCCCCACCACCCCGGGCTTCGTCACGTATGCGCTGATCAACGCGACTAGCCTCTTCGCGGCCGTCTCTTACAGTTGCCTGCAACACATCGCCGGCGCTGAAGTCCGCAGCATGATTCCCGGCAGCCAGTTTCGCACTCGCCTCGCCGGAGCTTTAGCCGATGGCGGCGAGTGTTACATCACTTCCTCGGGCGAGCTCTGCTTCTACGCCCCATACCCGCCGCAACAGAATGAGCAGTTGGTGGTGGCGTATCGCACCAGCTCCCGCGCCGCCGCTCGCGTGCAGGATCCTTACAGCATCGCGCAGCTCGCGCAAGGCGGCGACAAGGGCCGGCGCGTCTACGTTCGGCAGCTCAAGTTGCCGCTCGCGCCCACCTCCATCGATTCTGAAAACGCGGCTTGCGCCCTTCTCGATGACGCCGTCCAGCCTGCCTGGTTGGGCGAATACAAAGTCTTCAGCGACCTTCTGCCCATCGAGGATGTGCTGCCGGGCAACGCAGTCCAGGTGTCGGCGTTGTCGCGCGGGGCCGCTTTCACCGCCATCGTTCGCGATGTCGAACTGCAAGTGATTTCGCTTGCCGACGATCGTTCGCAATACAGCATGAAATTCGCCACCGATGCCGATGATCCCATCGCCTTCAAACTCGCAGCCATCACCTTGACCGCGCCCCTTGCCACCATCTACGACACCGGCACCCCTTCATCCTCGCTCTACATTGACTCTCTCACCGCGGCCCAGGTGACCAACGTTATAGCAACTGAGATCACCTTCGACAGCGGCGTTGTACCTCCTGCGGGCGGCGGCATCGAAGCCCGCCGCTCCGATGGCGGCTGGGGCCCCAGCGACAGTGGCAATCTCGCCGGACGCTTCACCACTCAAACCTTCACTCTGCCGCGCCTCGAGCGCGTACAAAATTACTATCTGCGGCAATATGACGGATCATCGCCCGCTAAATACTCGCGTTATTCCATCTTGCTGCATGTGGACTATCCCCTATGAGCACATGTACTAGCATCTGCACACTGACCGACTTCGAGCAGAAAGTTCTTTCTGACCTGTCCGAACTCAGGGCCAACATGCGTTGGCTTATCGGCAACGGCAACCAGGGCAAGATCCAGGAAATCGAGGAGCGCGTCGAGCGCCACGAAGCCTACTTGCAGCGCTTCACTGGAATCGCGACCGCCGTCGCCAGCCTTCTCACCTTCTTCCACCTCGCCATCGACTACATTCTCCGTAGGCACTGAGGCCTTACCGTGTTTCCACGACTCTGTGCCTCAATCGCGCAACTCCCCGCTCGCCCACGGCGTCCAATTCTCAGATATCCTTGCTGTGAGGGATAGTCTGCTCCGTTGAAGGCGACGGCCTTCAGTGTGTGCGTGAGTATTCGATTTAAAGGGTTGGGGTGCGAGAACACTGCGGAGATCGGCGCTAATTTAGCCGCGCAGCGGCGGCATGAAGTTAGCCCGGCGCGTAAGCGCCGGGTGGAGTGGGAAATTGTGCAGAGCCGCGGAGCGGCGACACGGTTTTCACGCAGATACTTCAGGCCGTTCGTCGACGCTAAGATAAGAGCGAAGCTTTAGCCCCTGACGGAAGCCGAAATATTGCCCATGAAAGAGTCCATCCATCTCGCGATTCTGGTGCTCGCTTGCAGCATCGCGGCTCCGGCGCAGGACCCGGCCATCGCCCCAGTGCGCCCGCTCCCGACCACTCCCGCCCAGCAGCAAAACAACGCCGCCAGCGCAACCCAGGACACCAGCGCCACCAGCGGCGATCAGATCACCAAGCCGGCCGGTGCCAAGGGCTCCACTATAATTGGCTGTCTGGTTGGTCCTGACAAGGACGGCAAGTTCATCCTCCGTAACATGGCGCATCGCTTCGGTGTGCAGGTCGTCGGCCCCACCGATCTCAAGAACGATTCTGGCAGCAAAGTGAAGTTGACCGGCCAATGGCAGCCGCTACCGCAATCGCAGATGCCAGTCACTTCGCCGCAACCGAGCGACAAGAAGACCCTCGAGACCCATCGCTTCCAGGCCACCGACGTTGAAGTGCTGGCGCAGAAGTGCACGCCGCCGATCGAGATAACACCGGTCAGCAAGAACAAGCCACAGAAAACTACAACCTATAACGCTCCCAGCCCTGACGATTCCAAATAGTGCTCCTGCACGGTTCGAATCCAAGTCTGATGCTGTTAAGTTTGTCATCCCGACCGAGGGCTTAGCCCCGAGTGGAGGGCCCTGCTTTTCCCCACTCCTCAAAACGTTTTCTTCGAGTCCACCAGGATCGTCACCGGCCCGCTGTTGATCAACTCCACCTCCATCATCTCCTGAAACCTTCCCGTCTCGCAGCGCAATCCCAATCCACGCACCTGTCCCACAAAATACTCATACAACTCCCGCGCCCTCTCCGGACGCGCCGCCTCCTCAAACGACGGCCTCTTCCCCCGCCTGACGTCGCCGAACAGCGTGAACTGCGATACCGCCAGCACCGCCCCGCCTATGTCCCTCGCGCTCAGGTTCATCTTCCCGGCATCATCCTCAAAAATCCTTAGCCCCGCAATCTTCTCCGCCACATAATCGGCGTCGCCCTCAGTGTCTTCGCGCGCCACCCCCAGCAACACCAGCAGCCCCCAACTGATCTCTCCCGTCAGTTCGTCGCCCACCTTCACTGACGCCCGGCTCACGCGTTGTACCACCGCTCGCATGTCAGGTTTGTACCACAGATCGCCTTTCGCTCCTCGCCTTTCGCTTTTCGCCCTGCGACGGCGATTGATCGGCGCATTCTACGGATTAGAACGGCAGCTCCGGCAGAGCGGGAAGCAAACAGCCAACAGCGAAAAGCTGTTTTCCCGCGTTGACCATTGCGAAGCCCACCGTTTAGGATGAATCGGGACTCATATCGCTGAGCGCTCTTCAGTCTTCGTGTAGGAAGTTGCTTTGGAGGGGGCGCTCCGGCATCCTTTACAGGCCTTCTTGCCTGCAATTAGACTTACGGGTTTCCCGCCCATCGCCGCAAAGCGTGCGTTGGGTAGTCCGGTGTGTTGCGCTGCCGCGCGACAGGAGAAAGAATCGATGGCTTCCGTAGATGAACGGGTAAAGCAGATCATTGTGGAGCAGTTGGGCGTGGATGAAGCCGAAGTGACGCCCAATGCTTCTTTTGTGGACGACCTTGGCGCCGACTCGCTCGATACGGTCGAGCTGGTTATGGCTTTCGAAGAAGCTTTCGAAATCGAGATTCCCGACGAGGATGCGGAGAAAATCCGTACCGTACAGGACGCCATTACTTACATCAACCAGCACGCCAAGGCCAAAACGTAGCGCCGTCCGCTTCGGCCGCTACTGCGGCCCTCACTGTGCGGTGGTGGCCCCATTTCAACCCGGGAAACCGTGTTTGCCTGCCTGCGCGGGTCAAAAGGAGATTGATGGCTCATGGCATCCGTTGAGGAACGTGTAAAGCAAATCATTGTCGAGCAACTGGGCGTGGATGAAGCCGAGGTCACCCCCAACGCCTCCTTTGTGGACGATCTCGGCGCCGACTCCCTCGACACGGTCGAACTCGTCATGGCTTTCGAGGAAGCCTTCGAAATCGAGATTCCCGACGAGGACGCCGAGAAGATCCGCACCGTCAAAGACGCCATTGACTACATCAGCTCTCACGCGAAAGGATCGAAGTAGTTTGGACCGTCGCGTCGTCGTTACCGGGATCGGCATCATTTGCGCCGTCGGCAACAATGTCGAAGAAACCTGGCCCGCCTTGCTGGCTGGTAACAGCGGCGTGGAACGCATCACCAGCTTCGATGCCTCCGCTTTCGCCTGCAAGATCGCGGCCGAGGTGAAGAATTTCGATCCCCTCCACTTCATCGACAAGAAAGAAGCGCGCAAGATGGCCCGCTTTATTCATCTGGCCATCGCCGCCAGCGACGAAGCCCTGCGCATGGCCAAATACAAGGTCGAAAACGAAGACATGGCCGAACGCACCGGCGTCAACATCGGCTCCGGCATCGGCGGATTCGACATCATCGAGCGCGAACACTACAACCTGATCAGCGGCGGCCCCCGCAAGATCTCGCCCTTCTTTATTCCCGCGGCCATCGTCAACCTTGCTGCCGGTCAGGTCAGCATTCGTAACAATGCCAAGGGTCCCAACGAAGCCACCTGCACCGCCTGCACTACCAGCGCCCATTCCATTGGCGACGCCGCCCGGGTCATCCACTACGGCGATGCCGAGGTCATGATCGCCGGTGGCGCCGAAGCGGCCATCACTCCCATGGGCGTCGGCGGTTTCGGCGCCATGCGCGCGCTCTCCACTCGCAACGACGATCCCCATCGCGCCAGCCGTCCCTGGGACAAAGATCGCGACGGTTTCGTGATCGGCGAAGGGGCGGGGATTTTGATTCTCGAAGAACTGGAATTCGCCAGGAAGCGCGGCGCCCCCATCATCGCCGAAGTTGTGGGCTACGGCATGAGCGCCGACGCCAACCACATCACGCAGCCTGCTCCCGGAGGCGAAGGCGGCTTCCGCGTCATGCGCAACGCCCTTCGCGACGCCAAGCTCGCGCCCGAGCAAATCGGCTACGTCAACGCCCACGGTACGTCCACGCCGCTCGGTGACGAACTGGAAGCCACCGCCATCAAGCGCGCCTTTGGCGAGCACGCCTATAAGCTGCTGGTCAGCTCCACCAAGTCGATGACCGGCCATTTACTCGGCGGCGCAGGCGGCCTGGAAGCTGCCATCACCGTGCTTGCCCTGCGCGACCAGATCGTCCCTCCCACCATCAATCTCGACCATCCCGACGAGGGTTGTGACCTCGACTTCGTCCCCCACACTGCCCGCAAAGTCGCCATGGAATACGCCATCTCGAACTCCTTCGGCTTCGGCGGCACCAACGGCTGCCTGGTCTTCAAACGCTGGGCAGAGTAGCTGCGCCGTCACAACTCTTTTGAATTTGTCATCACGAGGAGGCCCTTTAGGCCGACGAGGGATCTGCTTTTGACCTTTTAGCAGCCTGTTCAGTCTGCGAGGGCTCTGCCGGTTCATTTCCGCTGGCCAGCTCTTGTCGTGCCGAACCAAGGGCACGAACGATCAGGGATCCCCTCCCAGCTCCTATCCCGTAGTCTAGCCACTCTTCTTCGGCGGTTCCCACAACTCCACCCGGTTCCCTTCGGGGTCCATGATCCAGCCAAAGTTGCCGTAGTCGGGCGACCGCTCCACTTTGTCATCAACCTGGACGCCTTCCTCGCGCAGCGCCTTCAGCAGCTCGTCCAGATTGTCCACCCGTAAGTTGAACATGAAGCTCGACTGGCTGGGCGCAAAGTACTTCGTGTCCTGCGGAAAGATGGACCACACGTTAACCGCTGGAAACTCGTCGCGGAAGATCGCGCCTGAACCTTCCGCCCCCTCAATCCCCAGATGCTTGCGATACCACTCATACAGCGCCTTTGGATCTCTCGCCTTGAAGAAAATCCCACCCAGCCCAATCACTCGCTTCATCACGACTCCTTTTTCCGTGTCAGATTGATAATTCTCCCGCCCTAATTGTCCTTGCTGTAACCGAAGTTCCGGCTGGAGTCAAAGGGCTCGGAAGTGCGACTGCCGAGTCCGCTCCGCGGACGGAAGATGATAGCCCACCGCTTCAGCGGTGGGTAAATTTTATTTGAAGGCACGGCAGGCTTGAGGACCAGCAACGCCTTAGCGACACCCGAAGGGTTAATCTTATCCATCTACTCTTGCCGCGCGTCCTGCCTTGCAAAACAAACGGCACGAAGAATTTTCGTTCTCCGTGCCCTCAGTGTCTCGGTGGTGAAAAAGGCCTCACGCTTTAGTGTTCTGCGTCTTCAGCACCTCAATCGCCTTGTTCAACTGATCGTCCGGCTGAGTGGCCTTCTGCTTTTCTTCCTGCGCTTGGTCCTCGGCGTTCTCGTCCTCGTCAGGCGCAATGAAGTCATCGTTGTTGTCGGCAACCAGGATATTCGGCGTGATGGCCGTGTCCTCCAGCGCCTTGCCCGACGGTGAATAATACTTCGCCACCGACAGGATCAGCGCCGAACCATCCGGCATATCGATCACCTTCTGGATTGCGCCCTCGCCAAACGTCTTGTCCCCGACCACGTCGCCGCGCGCATTCTCCATGATCGCAGCCGCTACCACCTCCGCCGGGCCAGCCGTGCCACGATTCACTAGCACCACCAGCGGCAAATTGGGCACCACAGCCTTCTGCGGGTCGGCGTTGAATGTCTGCTTGGGATACTTTTGGCCTTGCAGATAAGTGATGGTGCCGTGGTTGAGGAAAAGATTCGCGGTCGCTATGCCTTCGTCCTCTTCACCATCGCCGGAGTTGCGCAGATCAAGAATGATCTTCTTCGCGCCATCCTTTTGCAGCGCCTTCAACTTGTTGGCCAACTCCTGCGCGCGACCCTTTGGGAAATCGTCTACCTTGATGTAGCCGATGCCATCGGCCATGGTCTTGTCGGTGGGAGGCGGGTCGGTAACCACGGCCAGCGTTAGCGCCGACTTCACCGGCTGTGCCCGCCGCGGCCGCACTACGGAAACGTTGACCACCGATCCCGGCGGCCCCGTCAGCCGGCCATCGATTTCCGCCAACGACATATCACGCGTAGACCTGTTTTCGATCGCCTCGATGATGTCTCCGCTGGCAATCTCCGCTTTGTCAGCTGGCCCGCCCGGAATCACCGAGATAACGGCCGCATAGCCGTAGCGCTTGGAAACCGCCGCCCCAATCCCGGCCTTGCCTTCCTTGCGCTGCTTGTACTCTTTGAACTCCGTAGGATCCAGGTAGCTGGAATTGGCGTCCAGCGACTCCAGCAACCCATGCAGCGCTCCGTTGGTTACCGCCGAGATATTGGGCTCCTCGACATACTCGTCGCGGATGCGGGTCAGCACTTCGCTGTACACGCCCAGTTGACGATACGAGCCGTCGTCATGGCTGTCGGCCTTAACGCCCAGTTGCCCAATGATGACAAACGAGGCAATCAGGAAGGAGAGAGCAAGGACAATAAACTTAGTGGTCTTCGACATGGACATGTGCAATTCGCTGTTCGGAGGGATACCGCCGCTGGATCACTCCCATTCTATCTCAGTTTCGATGCCGGCACTCCGGAGAATGTTCCGGAAACTAGACTGGAAATAACCCATTTCGGCTGACAGTTGGACGTGCCCAGATAGGGATTGTAAGCGGGAAGCCCCTCTGCCTTAGCGACCGGCCTGGCATGTGAGCAAAATCGCCCGAAAACTCAACCGACAGAGGCGGGATGCGCCCGGCGGGGTCCTTTCTTGCGCCGCCGTAATGTTCGTTTGTGCGTACATTTTTGAGGTACAATGCTGTACGACGTTACCCATGCTGCAAACTACCAAGCGACGCAAGGAAGGTACGCTCAACCTGCGAGTGGATCCGGTCCTGAAGGCCGAGTTCGTGGCGGCCACGGAGGCAGAAAATAAGCCGGTGGCTGAGGTCCTCCGTGAACTGATGCGCAGTTACGTGCAGCGCGCCCGGCGCAGGAAGTTCGCTGCCGAGGCCCGCAGACAATCGCGCCTTGTCGCGAACTCTGCCGATGAGACTGAGGTGATGAACTGGATCCGGGATGTGAGCGGACACGGTTGATGAAAGTGAAGAGAGGCGACCTGATTACCGTTGCGGTCTCGGGAGATTATGGCAAGCCTCGCCCTGCACTCATCGTTCAAGCCGATGCCTTCGACCCCGTTCCTTCCATTACCGTAGCGCCGCTTACCAGCGACATTTGCGATGCTCCTCTATTGCGCATTACTCTTCCCGCTGGCCCAAGCTCCGGATTGCGCAAACCTTCACAGGTGATGGTGGATAAAATCACCACTGTACCCCGGTCAAAAATTGGCCAGCGAATTGGATCCGTCGAGGCAAGCACGTTGCGTGCTGTGAATCAGGCAATCAAAGGATTTCTAGACCTGGGTTAAGGCTGGATTGCCCCGGCTCACACGCTGGTGGGGTTTGCTTGATAGACTGCCTTGTTCCCGTTGCTTCACGAATAGTCTAACGAAAACCGAAGTGCGAACAGCGAACATAGCGAAAGCCGAAGAAGGAATGCCCCGAAATCTCGACAAATCCCGCACCTTGCAAAAACGCGCTGAGCAGCTTATCCCCGGCGGCGTCAACTCGCCGGTTCGCGCCTTTGCCTCCGTCGGCGGCGATCCGCCTTTCCTGGTTCGTGGCCTGGGCTCATACGTCTGGGACGCCGATGACAACCGCTACATCGACTATGTCGGCTCCTGGGGGCCGCTCATCCTCGGCCACTCTAATCCTGAAGTGATCGAGGCGATTGTCGAGGCGGCGCGCAACGGCACCAGCTTCGGCGCCTCCACGCCTTCCGAAGCGGAACTCGCGGCCCTCGTTATCGAGGCCTTTCCGGCCATCGAGAAGGTCCGCTTTGTCAGCTCAGGAACGGAAGCGACGATGTCCGCCATTCGCCTGGCCCGCGCCGCCACTGGCCGCAAGATCATCGTGAAGTTCGAGGGTTGCTATCACGGCCACAGCGACGCGCTGCTGGTGAAGGCCGGCTCAGGCGTCGCAACGCTCGGCATTCCTGGCTCGGCAGGTGTACCCCAGGAGTTCGTCGATTTCACCCTCGCCCTGCCTTACAACGACGTCCCTGCGGTCGCGGCCGCCTTTGAAAAATTCAAAGACCAGATTGCCTGCGTCATCGTTGAGCCGGTGGTCGGCAACATGGGCTGCGTACTTCCCACGCCCGGGTATCTCGCGGCACTGCGAGTCATCACTGCCGAGGCAGGCTCGCTGCTCATCTTCGACGAAGTGATGACAGGCTTCCGCGTCGCCTTCGGCGGAGCGTCGGAGCTGTACAACATCAAGCCCGACCTCACCACGCTGGGCAAGATCATCGGCGGCGGCCTGCCTGTCGGAGCTTACGGCGGACCAGCGAGGCTGATGGACATGATCGCGCCCGTCGGCCCCGTCTATCAGGCCGGGACGCTTAGCGGCAATCCTTTGGCGATGGCAGCGGGCATCGCAGTGCTAAGTCAGCTGAAGGCCAGCCAGGAACGGTCCTATAAGCAACTCGATGACATGGCTTGCAAGCTGGTCGCCGGCGTCACCCAGGCCGCGAAAGATGCGGGCGTTGCCATGACCGCCAATCGCGTCGGCTCCATGTTCACATTCTTCTTCACCGATCGGCAGGTCACCGATTGGCAAAGCGCCGCCACCTGCGACACGGCGAAGTTCGGCCGCTTCCACGGAGCCTTGCTCGACGCAGGAGTGTGGCTGCCGCCGTCGCAGTTCGAAGCCGCATTTCTCAGCATCGCCCACACCGAGGCCGACATCGACGACACCATCGCCGCCGCCCACGAAGCGCTGGCGCTGGCGTAGGTGAGAACGGCGTGAATTCTAAGAGCCGCCTCCGACGTTGTTTCAAAATACTCCCAGCTTTCGAGCCCTCTAGAATAATATTTGATCTATGATTATGAAGCGGGAAGTCCGATAGACCAGCGCCGGAGGCGCGGCTTATTCTTGTCAGCACGAGCCGTAGGCGGAGTGCTGGGTAGGGAACGAGATTGTTCCGAGTTCCGTAGGACGGCAATTCTTACGCCAGGAATAATACCTCACGCCCGCGCCGACTGCTCATCTCCGCCCAGCGGCAAGAAGTACTGCGTCCCGCGAATAGGTTCGCTAACCCGCCGCAGCAGCGCCTGCAAATCCTCGCTGCGCTCCACGAAGTCGATCTCCGATGTGTTCACAATCAGCAGGTCCGACGATGTGTAGTGAAAGAAGAAGTGCTCATACGCCTTGATCACCTCTTCCAGATAATCGTCGCTGATCGCCTTCTCGCCGGGCGCGCCTTTCTTCTTCAGCCGCTTCTTCAGCACTTCGGGCGTCGCCTGCAAATAAATGACGAGGTCCGGCGTAGGCACGTTCTGGCGGAATAATTCGTAATAGCGGTTGTAAACCTCCAGTTCGGCGTCGCCCAGATTCAGGCACGCGAACAGCTTGTCCTTCTCGAAGATGTAATCGGCCACGTAGGTCTTGTTGGGATTGCCCTTGATGTTCAGGCCCACAAGCTGCTCATAGCGCGCGATGAGAAACGCGAACTGCGTCTGGAACGCGGCCCCGGGCTCTCCCTGGTAGAACGGCCGCAGAAACGGGTTTTGTTCCGGCTCGCTGATGCGCTGCGCGTGCAGGGTCTCGGCAATCACCCGGCTAAGCGTGCTCTTGCCGACTCGGATTGGGCCCTCGACTGCAATATACCGGGGCGGTTCAAACAGGTTCGCCATGGTCGGAGAAAGGCTACGATTCGCAGAATAACTTGCTCGCGCCTCCGTGGCAATTACTTGCTCGTAAAACTGTGGGAAAGTTTTCCACCGGAACACCGCTCTTCGCCTTTCGCCGTTCGCTTTTCGTGTTCCCGCTTTGATATTCCGGTTTCCTCAGGCTTTGAACTTGCGGCCAAAGGCTCTTCTGGCGAAGAGTCGAAGAGCGAATGGCGAAGAGCGAAAGGCCAGCACGCTACAATCACAGAGTGTTTCCAACCCTCATCAGCGCCACAGGCCTCGCCGGACTGGCGACATGGGCGGGCTTCCACACCATGTGGCCTACATCGCAGGTGTATGGCCTAACCTTCACCGGCCTGCCACCAGGCACTCGCGTGCTGGCGCTCACTTACGACGACGGTCCCAACGATCCCTATACTTGGCGCATCATGGAAGTCCTGGAACGGCACCAGGTGAAGGCGACATTCTTCCTGCTCGGGCGATTTGTGCAGCAGAAACCTGAGATCGCGCGCGCCCTGGTTGGCGCCGGACACGCCATCGGAAGCCACACTTGGGACCACCCCAACCTGATTTTCGCCTCCGCTGCTGAGGTGCGCCGTCAACTCGAGCAAACCCAGCAGGCGATCTTCGACGCCACGGGTGTCGACGTCAAGCTCTTTCGGCCGCCATTTGGCGGACGCCGTCCGGCATCGCTGCGCGTGGCTCGCGCTTTAGGATTGCGACCCGTGATGTGGAATGTTTCCTGTCAGGACTGGAAGGCCAAGTCCGCCGGCGAAATTGTCGCGCGGGCCGAGCGGCAGATCCATGGCGGCAATGTCATCCTGCTGCATGACGGCGAATACCATCGCATCGGCGTCGACCGCAGCCGCAGCGTCGAAGCCAGCGACCGCATCCTGTCGCGCTACCAGCCTGAAGGATATGAGTTCGTCACGATTCCACAGATGATGGAAAGACGGCGAGACTCTGATTAAGTCCGCTGTTTGAAAGAGGACGACCTCCTGTGTCGGGGTGAGAACTCGCCCTGTCAGGTTGCGGTGGGACGCGAAGCGTCGAGACTGGCTGCAACCGAGCCGCGCAGCGGCGGCATGAAGTGAGCCCGGCGTGTAAGCGCCGAGTGGAGTGGGAAATTCAGCCGAGCCGCAGAGCGGCGACATGGTTCTGACGCAGGCACTCTAGGCCGTGCGTAAAGATGGCGAAATCGTTGCGGCTTTAGCCGCTGCGGGACCTCGGTTTGACGTGCGCAGGATTCCTCTCGTTACTCTGGAACGGCCGCCAACGGCTGCCGCTGTTGCGCCCCATCCAGCCGCGCTAGCAGGTCGTCAACCCGCGCCTCCAGAATATTGCGGATCGAAAGAATGCCGAGCAGCTTGCCGTCCTCGCTAACAATGGGCATGTGGCGATAGTGCCGCTCCAACATCACGGCCAGCGCTTCACCCGGTGTCGTCGCTTCGGTTGCCATCTCGACAATGGGGCTCATCAGCTCCCGTACCGGCGTGGTGTATGGATCGCGACCGCTGAGCGCGAACTTGGCCAGGACATCACGCTCCGTGAACATGCCGGCCACAACTGTTTGTTCGTCGACGACAGCAACCGCACCCACCGCCTTGTCGATCATGGTTTGTATGGCGATCTCCACCGTCGCCTCCACCCCTACGGTGGCCGGCCCCTCGTCACACCATTGCAGAAGACTCATGACTGTAGAATTCCTTTCATCGCTGGAATGCGAGGTTATGTTCCCGAAGCCGCAGCCGTCAAGTGCGAGTTGAGCAACTGCGCGCCGAAAGCGGATAATCGCGGTATGCTCTCGCGAAGGCTTCGCCTGCTGTTGACTGCCAGCATAATCGTTGCGATCTGCTCGCTGACACTTGGGGCCTCGAAGGATTTTGTCCTTCCGCGCGCCGAGAACGCGAACACCTATCCCTGCAAGGACGTTCACCCCGGCGAGAAGCTTACCGCGGCCGTCGATCTCTACAACACTTCCCCCAAGGACAACATCTTCATCACGCCCTATAACCAGGAAGGAATCCTGCCGGTTTTTCTGGTGATCACCAACCAGGGGGACCAGCCCATCACAGTAAATAATATGCGAGCGCAGTTGGTGACGGCCAGCCGTGCCAAGATGGATTCCCTCACGACGGACGACATTTTTCGCCGCGTCGCCCACATCAGCGGCAGCAGTACCGCTCCGGCGCGTGTCGGCCCCATCCCGCTATCGGGCAACAAGAACAAGAAGGCGCAAAAGCAATACGAAGAGATCCTGAGCGCCAATTTCGCGGCTCAGGCGGTCGAGCCTCACGCCACCAAATCAGGCTTCCTGTTCTTCGACGTGTCCGACGTCAAGCAGCCAGTAGAAGGCGCGCACATTTATCTGACCGGAATGCGCGACGCCGGTGGCCGTGAACTCATGTACTTCGAAATCCCAGCCACTCCGCCGAGCGCTGCCGGCGGCGCATCGCAGTAGAGCGTGCCTACCGCGGGCTCGGCTTTGCGGCCGGCCTCTCGGGTTGCGGCGCTGCTCTCCGCTGTTCCTCGCGCGCAAGCTGTTCGCGCATGTCGCGAATCAGAATGGTCCACATCTGCGAGTTGGTCCGCAACAGGATCTGCAAATTCTGATCACGCAGAAACAGGATCTCGCTGGTCATGTTGTTGTTCAGACTTTCCAGCTTGTTCAGATCATCTCGCATTCGCGCCACCTCATCACCCGCCGAAGCCGTTGGTTGTTGCACAGAGGCCTGTGCCGCCCCGCCCGCGGCGGGGTTCGAGCCATGGTCTCCGGTTCTCTGTTGACTTGACGAATCCTGCGCCAGCAGCGCCGAACTCAGTAGCAATACCAAAGCAATTTGCCGCATTGGAGCACCTGCCTCAAAGCATATCGCTCAAAGCGATTCCGATAGGGCCTCTTTGAAAGGGCATGGCTTTGGCCGTGCCGTTAAGACGAATCAAGAGCCTGGCTTTAGCCGCTGAGGGAATATGCGTGCCCCTAAAAACCCGGCCTCGCCAATTATTGACGATGCTTAACTGCCCGCCCGCCGCGGTTCCTATCAATTCAGTATGATCGGAAACACCACGCTTGAGGAGAAGATCTGTGCATCGAACGACACTTGGCGATTTTGAGCTCACTATCCTTTCGGACGGCAACTATCACATCGACGGTGGCACCATGTTCGGCATAATCCCCAGGGTTATGTGGGAAAAACGCATCATGGCTGACGAGCGGAACACCATCCCCATGGGCACAAACTCGCTGCTGGTCCGCACCGGCAATCAGAACGTGCTGATCGACACAGGCATCGGTAACAAGCTGAACGAGAAAAGCCAGGCCATCTACCGCAACCAGGCGCTGCTGATGAAGAGCTTCGAGCAGGCTGGGATTTCGCCGGAGGAGATCGACATCGTCATCAACACGCATCTGCATTTCGATCACTGTGGCTGGAACACCCACTACCAAGATGGCAAGGCGGTCGCGACCTTTCCTCGCGCCACCTACTACGTCCAGGAAGGCGAACTGCAACATGCTCACGAGCAGCACGAGCGCGACCGCGTCAGCTACATGACCGATAATTACGATCCCCTCGTCCGCAGCGGGCAATTGAAGCTGCTCAACGGCGACGCCGAGATCGTTCCGGGCATTTCGGTGAAGGTCTACCCCGGACACACTCGCGACATGCAGGCAGTTATCGTCCGCAGTGGCGGCAAGGTTGCTGCCTACCCCAGCGACCTCCTTTGCGATGCCAAGCACCTCGACCCCACGTGGACCCTCGGATTCGATCTCTATCCGTTGGAAAGCATCGCCAACAAGCACCGCTTTTACGAAGTCGCCATCCCCCAACAGTGGCTCGTGGTCTTTACCCATGACCACGAATTACCCTGGGCATACCTTGACGTCGGCGAAAAGGGACGGCCTGTGGCCCGTGCAATTCAGCAGAAGGTGGGCTGAAGGCGCGGCGCTAAAGCGCTATTTACGGAGCGTTTCGCAAGTCCTACTATGTGGGATATAAGATAGTCGGGAGGGTGGCGATGGGCAAAAAGAACAAGAAGGACAAGAAAAGAAATAAGCGTAAAGACGAGGAACGGGCCCCGGCGCCGGCGGCTTCAGAAAAGAGCGGTATCAAACTCGATCTGCGTTCGGTCGAGATCCCACCCCGCCCCAAACCCATGAAGGCCAGCGATATTCGCGCCCTGCGGGAGAGCCTGAACGCCAGCCAGGCCCTGTTCGCGCGTCTGCTGAATGTCAGTTCGAATGCAGTGGAGAGCTGGGAGCAAGGTGTCCGGCAACCGCGCCAGGCTACGCTCAAGCTATTGCATGTCGCCCGCAAGAATCCCGACGTGCTGCTCAGTTAGCATGACATCCAGCAGGTTCGTGGATAAACCGCGTGTTGGTTTCAAAGGGCACGGCTTCAGGCGGGCCGCAACCATGCGTGCATGAAGAGCGGATTTAGCCGCTGAGGTGAGGACTTTAGGCTCGAGACCGCAGGTTAGGCGTTATGGCCCGAAACTGCGGGACATTTCAGTAGAGCCTTAGTTTAGTTCGCAGGCGCCATTCATCCTGCAGCAGTTGCCCTGTCCGCAGCCCGCTTCCGCCGGCGCTGCGCCACTGCCTTTGCTGACCGCGAAGGTCGAAAGCTGTTTCTCCAGCTTTTCGGTATGGCAATTGGGACATGCCGGGGTCTGCTGGCCAAATAGGATTGCCTCGAACCGGTGTCCACAGGCTTCGCAGCGGTACTCGAAAATAGGCATCAATTACTCCAATCCGCGTGATTCGCAGCCCATCGCTGGTTGAAAGCGAATCGGCGGCCACCAGCAAGACATCATTATAGATGCAGGAGCTTGATCTATACTTTCCGACAACAAATTTCGCCGGGGCGCGTCAGAGCTTCGCCTTTCTCCCGCCGAGGCGAAGCATCCGCACGATTTCTTCGGCGAGCCCTTTCGTCCGCGCCGCCCCTTCGTCAGTGGCCACGCGCAGACCATTGCCGGAAACTTTCTGCCGCGACGCAGTCTTCTACCTCCACCGCAGGAGCGGCTGTTCCAGGTCGAGTCGGACGTGCACGTGCTCTGCCATTGCCATTGGCAACCCGAGCGCAAAACTGCGATGACGTTGGTTATCGTGCATGGACTGGAAGGCTCCAGCGAATCGCAGTATGTGATCGGTACCGGCAGCAAGGCGTGGACAGCAGGGATGAACGTCGTCCGCATGAACATGCGCAACTGCGGTGACACGGAGCATCTCGGTCCCACTTTGTACAACTCCGGCATGTCAGGCGACGTGGGCGCGATCGCGCAAACCCTGATCCACGAAGATGGCCTGCAAAAGCTGGCGTTCGTGGGATATTCCATGGGCGGCAATCTGGTGCTGAAGCTGCTTGGTGAGTGGGGAACCGATGCGCCGCCGCAAGTCAAAGCCGGGATCGGCGTCTCGCCAGCGATGGATCTGGCGCCTTCTTCCGACGCGTTGCACGCCCGCGCCAACCGCATCTACGAGTGGAAATTCCTGCTGGGATTGCGCCGTCGCATTTTGCGCAAGGCCGCTCTTTATCCCGACCGTTACGATGTTCGCTACCTCCGCGGCATGCGCAGCATGCGCGATTTCGATGACCAGATTACCGCCCGCTACTCCGGATTCCGCGACGCCCAGGACTACTACACCCGCGCCGCCTCTAGCATTGTTCTTGACCGCATCGCCGTTCCCACGTTGGTGCTCCACGCCCAGGACGATCCTTTCATCCGTGTGCTGCCGGAAACCCGCGCCAAGCTCCTGGGCAATTCGCACATTACTTTTATCGAGACCGCGCGAGGCGGACATTGCGCCTTTCTCGCCGCCCCCGCTGGCTATGACGGCCGTTGGGCAGAGCGCCAGGCCATCGCCTTCGTCCAGCGCGCCGTTCGTGAGGAACCGGTGAACTTTCCTGCCGGGTAGACGACGGCGGCAAATCCCGGAATGTCCCACATTGTGGGCTGGTTTGATTATTAACCTGGTTGGAGTAGAATTTTCGACACTTCGTTCTGCGTGGGCATTCTTACTGCTCAAAATGGCCTCAGCTGGACGGCAAACGCAAAAAGACACGGTTGTTGTCATGCAGTCTTGAACCAGAGCTGCGAGTCCAACTACGAGGTCGGACAGACGCCGCAAACGGGAGCACATCAATGTCAAATGGAATGTCGGATGCCTTCGTGTTTTTCGGAGCCACGGGAGACCTGGCTTACAAACAGGTTTTTCCATCCCTCCAGGACCTGATTCGCTACGAGGGTTTCAACATCCCCATCATCGGCGTTGCCAAGGCAGGCTGGAACCTGGACCAGCTTAAAGCGCGCGCCAAGGATAGCCTGGAGAGCCACGGCGGTCTGGAGCAGGCAGCTTTCGAGAAACTGCTCAGCCTATTGCACTACGTTGACGGCGACTACGCCGATGCGGCAACCTTCACGGAGCTGCGCAAGCAACTCGGCGATGCTAAAGCCCCGCTGCACTATCTCGCCGTTCCGCCCAGCTTGTTTGGCACGGTTGCCGAGGGCCTGGCAAATTCAGGCTGTGCGACCAACGCTCGAATCGTGGTCGAGAAACCCTTCGGCCACGATCTGCCTTCTGCGCAAGAGTTGAACCGCACCCTGCACCGCTTCTTTCCTGAGGAAAACATCTATCGCATCGACCACTACCTGGGCAAAGAACCAGTGCAGAACATGTTGTACCTGCGCTTTGCCAACCCAATCTTCGAGCCCCTCTGGACCCGCGACCATGTTCGCAGCATCCAGATCACCATGGCGGAGAGTTTCGGCGTGAGCGACCGCGGCAGGTTCTACGATGAGACCGGCGCCATCCGCGATGTCGTGCAGAACCACATGCTACAGGTGTTGGGCAATCTTACTATGGGTCCGCCGACCGGCGAAGATCACGATGCCGAGCGCGACCAGAAGGCTGCGCTGCTGAAAGCTGTCGTTCCTCTCAAACCGGAAGATGTTGTTCGCGGACAATACAAAGGCTACAAGCAGGTCCCTGGTGTGGCTCCCGGTTCCACGGTCGAGACCTTCGTCGCCATCAAGCTCCATATCGATAGCTGGCGCTGGGCCGGCGTTCCCATTTACATTCGAGCCGGCAAAGTCATGCCGGTCACCTGCATGGAAGCGATTGTAGAGTTCAAACGTCCGCCGCGAGAGACGTTCCACGAAATTGTGCCGCCTCGCTCCTCGCACGTGCGGATGCAAGTCAGTCCAGACATTAGCATCGACCTGGGCGTTCGCGTGAAGGTGCCGGGCGAGCGCATGGTGGGCCAGGACGTGGAATTGAAGTTGAAGAGCCAGGCGATTGACGAAATGCCACCCTACCAGCGCCTGCTTGGCGATGCCATGCGCGGTAACGGGGAGCTTTTCGCCCGGCAGGATCTGGTGGAAGCACAGTGGCGCATCGTCCAGCCGATCCTCGACAACGTTACACCGGTCTACGAATATGAGCCGGGGACATGGGGCCCGGATGAAGCCTGCCAGCTCATCGCGCAGGATGGGCCGTGGATCGATCCGCTGCCCGTGACCCCTGACGACAAATGAGCGCACAAAAAAGTTCCAAGTCGAAAGCCCCGGTCCGCCCCGCTGTGCCGCGCAAAATGAGGGAACTGGTGTTTCTGTTCGACGTCGACAACACGCTGCTCGACAACGATCGTATGCAAAACGATCTGTTCCGCCACATTGGCCGCGAGTTCGGCAAAGAGGCGCGCGAGCGCTATTTGGCAATCTTCGAAGATCTGCGCAGCAAGCTGGGCTATGCGGACTACCTCGGCGCGCTTCAGGGATATCGGCAGGAGAAGTTGCGCGATCCGCGTTTCCTCCACGTGGCTAACTGGCTGATCGAGTATCCCTTCGCTGCGCGCCTGTATCCCGAAGCCCTGGAAGTCATCAAACATGTGAAGCGCTGGGGTCAGGTGGCGATACTATCCGACGGTGATGCCGTCTTCCAGCCGCGCAAGGTCGAGCGTTCCGGGTTATGGAAGGCCTTCGGCGGGAATGTGATGATCTTCATCCATAAGGAACAGGAGCTGGAGTGTGTGGAACGCCTTTACCCGGCGCGACACTACGTGATGATCGATGACAAACTACGCCTCCTGCAAGCCGTGAAAGATATCTGGAAAGATCGCGTTACCACCGTGTTTGTGCGGCAAGGCCACTATGCGCGCGACAAGAATACGATTGCTGAGTATCACCCGGCCGATGTCGGCATCCGGCGCATTGCCGACCTGCTGGACCTGGAATGGCGCTCCTGGGCGCCTAAGAAAGATTCGTAAATAAGAGGCAACAAGATGAAGGCTACACAACAACTGCACGACCTTGGACAAAGTCTATGGCTCGACAATATCACCCGCCAGTTGCTCGACAGCGGTACGTTGAAGCGTTATATCGACGACCTGTCGGTGACGGGTCTGACCTCCAATCCCACAATCTTCGATAACGCGATGACTCACGGAAACTCGTACGACGAGGAGATCGCCAAGCTGATGTCCAGCGGTCTTTCCGCCGAAGATGCGTTCTTCGAGATGGCGATAGAAGATCTGCGGCGTGCCGCCGATCTGTTCGCGCCCGTACACCAGCGCACCGCGACGGTGGACGGCTGGGTGTCACTCGAAGTTTCTCCTCTGCTGGCCTATGACGCGAAGACGACGGTTGCGGTCGCCAAGACGCTGCACCAGAAAGCGGCTCGTCCCAATCTGTTCATCAAAATCCCTGGCACCCCCGAGGGAAAAACCGCGATCGAGGATGCAATCTTCTCCGGTGTGTCAGTGAACGTGACGCTATTGTTTAGCCGCGAACACTATCTCGGCGCCGTTGAAGCCTACATGCGTGGACTTGAACGCCGCGTCGAAGCCGGCCTCAGTCCTGATGTCCGCTCGGTCGCATCGCTGTTTGTCAGCCGCTGGGACAAAGCGACGATGGACAAAGTGCCTGCCGATCTTCGCGATAAGCTCGGTCCGGCGATCGGCTGGCAAACCTACAAAGCCTATCGCGACGTGCTGGAGTCCGACCGCTGGCAGCGACTGGCCAATCTGGGCGCGCGAGCCCAGCGGTTGCTGTTCGCCAGCACCGGAACCAAGGACCCCAAGGCTTCAGACGTGCTCTACATTGGCGCGCTGGCTGCCCCCAACACCGTCGATACCATGCCGGAAGAAACGTTGCTTGCCTTTGGCGAGCACGGCAGCGTCACAAAAGCGATTCCGCGCGATGGTGGCGACTGCGAGCAGACATTGTCGGCCTTCACCAAAGCGGGCGTCGATCTCCTCAAGCTGGCCGCGGACTTGCAGTCGGAGGGCGCGAAGTCATTTGTCGATTCATGGAAAGACCTCCTGAGTTCGATTGAGAGTAAGAGCAAAGCGTTGAAATAACGTTTTCGTTTCCGCCAGTGGAGATGACGCACGAAGAATAGAAGCCCGAAGGGGTGGTGTGGTAGTTAGCCCAGGACGGAGCGAAGCGGAGTCCTGGATAAGAGCGAAAAATTTGACTGAAGTCCCGTAGGGACGGCACTGCTTCGCACCAGATCACAGGAGCACCACACATGCCGGAGCCAAAGATGACCACCCAGCGACCCATCGATTGTCCAGCCTGGAAAGGGCTCCAAGCCCATTACGAGAAAATCAAGGACGCCCAGCTCCGCCAGCTCTTCTCCGACGACCCACAGCGTGGGACACGGCTTACAGCAGAAAGCGTTGGCTTGTATCTGGACTACTCCAAGAACCGTGTCACCGACGAGACCATCAGCCTGCTGGTCCAGTTGGCTCGCGAGCGCGGTGTGGAAGCACGCCGCGACGCCATGTTCCGTGGCGAAAAGATCAACATTACGGAGAGGCGGGCGGTGCTGCACGTCGCTTTACGCGCCCCGCGTGGCGCCAGGATCGAGGTCGACGGAAAAGATGTCGTCGCCGACGTTCATGCCGTGCTCGATAAGATGGCAGCCTTCTCCAACCGTGTTCGGAGCGGTGAGTGGAAAGGCCACACCGGCAAGCCGATCAAGAACGTGATCAACATCGGCATCGGCGGTTCCTATCTCGGCCCAGAGATGGCCTACGATGCGCTGCGCGATTTTACCGATCCCTCCATGAAGTTTCGCTTCGTCGCCAACGTGGATGGCGCTGCATTCACCGACGCAACCCACGATCTCGATCCTGCCGAAACTCTTTTCGTCCTGTCTTCGAAGACGTTTACCACACTGGAAACGATGACCAACGCGGCCACTGCCCGCAAGTGGATCGTCGACTCGCTGAAGAATGATGCTGCGGTTGCCAAGCACTTTGTCGCGGTCTCCACGAACGCCGAGGGCGTGGCGAAGTTCGGCATCGATACGGCCAACATGTTCGGCTTCTGGGATTGGGTCGGGGGGCGCTATTCGATGGATTCGGCCATCGGCCTGTCCACCATGATCGCGATCGGGCCTGCGGGTTTTGAGGAGATGCTGGCCGGCTTTCACGCGATGGATGAGCATTTCCGCACCACGCCGCTGGAGAAGAACCTTCCCGCTCTCATGGGGCTTCTGACCGTGTGGTACAACAACTTTTTCGGCGCCCAAACCGTCGGCATCATGCCCTACTCGGACAACATGAAGCGCTTCCCAGCCTACCTGCAACAGTTGCAAATGGAGAGCAACGGCAAGCACGTCGATCTAGAGGGCAATCACGTCGAGTGGCAGACCGGGCCGATCATCTGGGGCGAACCGGGCACCGATGGCCAGCACTCCTTCTACCAGTTGATCCATCAGGGGACGAAGTTGATCCCATGCGACTTCATCGCTTTTTGTCAGCCGCTGAGCCCGCTGAAGGTGCAGCACGACTACCTGATGGCGAACGTCTTCGCGCAGGCCGAGGCGCTGGCGTTCGGCAAGACCGCAGAGGAATTGAAGGCGGAAGGTTCAGCCGACTTCCAGACGCCGTTTCGTGTTTGCGAAGGCAATCGTCCAACGAATACCATCCTGGCCGACAAGCTCACGCCGCGAACGCTGGGCACGCTGGTTGCCTTATATGAGCACAACGTCTTCACTCAGGGTGCGGTCTGGAACATCGATTCCTTCGATCAGTGGGGCGTGGAGCTAGGCAAGGTGCTGGCCAAGCGCATCATTCCCGAGTTGGAGAGCGAGGCGGCCCCTCAGCTGAAGCACGACAGCTCGACCAACACGCTGATCAGCCGCTACCGCAAGGCGCTGGGCCGGAAGATCTGAATTCGGTGCTTTGAAGGGGCGCAGCTTTAGCTGCGCCGTTGCGAGCCTTTCCTTTTCTCACTCGCGGGCTTTAGCCCGCTAGCAGTCTGCCCTTTGGCCTGAATAACCATGAACGTCCTCACCGGATCGCCCGACCCACACGCCGCCCTGAAGAAGGCTGCGGCCGAGTACGCCGTTCGCTACGTCGAATCCGGCATGACGGTCGGGCTCGGCACCGGCTCAACCGCTATCTTCGCCATTCAGCGCATTGGTGCTCTGCTGCGGACCGGGGAACTGAAGGACATCGTCGGCTTCGCAACCTCGCGGGCATCGTGGAATGCCGCGGTTGCGCTCAACATTCCGATGTTGCCGGACGACTTGCCCCAGGCCATCGACGTCACCATCGACGGCGCCGACGAAGTCGATCCTCAGCTCAACCTGGTTAAGGGAGGCGGCGGTGCACTGCTGCGCGAGAAGCTGGTCGCGCAGGCCACGGCGCGTGAAATCATCGTCGTCGACGATAGCAAGCTCTCGCCGCGGCTTGGCACGCTACATTCGTTGCCGGTAGAAGTCTTGCATTTTGGCTGGCGCTCGCAGGCGCGCTTTCTGGAGTCCCTGGGCGCGAAGTATGTCGTTCGTCAAACCGCTGGCGGCGAGGAGTACCGCACCGATCAGGGAAACATGATTCTGGATTGCGATTTTGGCCCGATCGCCGATGCTGCAAGGCTAGCGCACCAACTCGAAGGCCGCGCGGGAATTGTTGAGCATGGGCTTTTTCTGGGATTGACCCACGTAGTCGTGGTTAGCAGCCCAAGTGGAATTCGGGAGATAACCCGCGGCAATCCCCCGGCGTAGTCAACCGCGGCGGTTTCTTGAAACGACACGCGCGAATCGCATCGAAGCGCAAAGTAAGACTCCACTTCCTCATTCCTCTCTAAACAGCCCCGCCCACGAGTCGTCCAGATTGTTCCACCGATCGCGTTCCAGCCAGTTTGCCTCCGAGTCAGGTAGATATAAGAAGCCGTGCCCTTCCGGACACATGAGCTCCGTTCCGGACCAGTCCAGCAAGACGTGCCCGGGAGCGCCAATCTGAATGGGAGTTCCCAGACGGCGCAGGCAAACGCGGCAGCGGCGCTGCTGGTCGTGGATCGCCCATGACAATGGGGCAACAGAAAGGATCAAGAAAAGCCACAGCGCAATGCCATTGGCCATCGGGTGAATTGTCCCGACAAGGTAGATCGAGAGCCAGCGAACCGCCGTCCACGCAAACAATCCGGTTACCAGCAGCAAAATCGCCACCTTGGCGAGAAAGAACGCCCACCATCGGCATCGGTCGCGGAACCTGACCGGTGCAAGTCCCACGCCACCGGAACGCGCGTACACAATCAACACCGAACAAGCCATAGCCAAAAGCACGAACAGCAGATAAGAGCTTACATAGCGTCGCATCTCTACCCGCCCCGGCGTGACCACCAGTAGCGACGCGGGAAGGACATAACCGGCATTCTCGGTCCGATCGGCGAGGTCCGCCTCCACCTGTTGGGCAGTTACTGTCTGCTTCATACGAGCCACGGCCCCAATGCGCTCGACAAAGTTGGTAAACGAAGGTGAAGCGGAGTCGAGCAGGGCCCACACGGCTATCTCCGGCGATAGCAGATTGAAGTTGCGTGGCAAAACTCCGATCACGGTTCGCGGGCTGCCGTCCAATGTAACCAGCTGGCCGACAATCGCCGGATCGCCATGGAACTGAAGTTGCCAGATCTCCTGGCTCAGCAGAACACAGTCGCTACAAGTTCGTTCGTCTCCACTGCGGAAGGTTCGGCCAATTCCGACCTTGAGACCAAGCACCTGGAAGAACTCCGGAGCCACCCTGGCCGCCAGAATGGGGACCGTGCGTCGCGGTGCCACCAGCCTGCTCGGGCCCCAGGAATAAGGTGCAATCGCATCCAGCAGCCTGCTGCCTTTCCAGGCGGAACCCAGATCGAGCAAGGTCTCGGAACGGAGACGCCGGAACTTGCCATTCAAACTGATCACGCACACGCGATCCGGCTCCGATATTGGCGATGATAAAAGCGACTGCGCTGCCGGGATAATTTCACCGGCCAGTATCACCAGGGCCAGCAGCAACGAGATTCCTGCCAGGCAGGCCGCCGGAGAACGTCGCACGCGGGCCGCCTGTCTGAAGAACTGATCGCGATTAAATCGTGTCCAGAACGCGGCCGGAAAAGCGCTCCAGCAGAAGCGCGCCAGCTCAAGTTTCTTGTCGCGATTGAGTTGACCTGCTTCCGCCAGGAAGTGACACCAATGCCAGACTTGCCTGCCCCAACTCTCCCGCCAAGGAACGCGCTTCTCGCCAGGCACAATCCAACTTGCCAGCCACAGTATCGACCGGCAAACGGACAACGTTCTTTCTAGAGGACCAGGAATGTGCACGGCTTACAGAGTGAGATGAGGAAAACGGCAGCCGGTTGCAATCAAAGCAGCAGTGCAAAACTTTTGCATGGCGCCGGCCCCGGCTTCAGCCATTACTGTGTCGGAGATCGAGACTCGCCACGCCCGCGTGTCCGGCAGGCAGGTTGCCACCGAATGAGCTATTGCAAATCTCTTCCGTTGAAGGTATAAAGCGAAACATTCCCTCTGTCGCGTTCGAGACGCTGTCAAACAAACTTAACCGGCCAATTGTTTGGCCCTGTTTCCGGCCCCGGTCCTATGCACTTGCGATCCACTAGTTGCGAAACAACGAAACCGCCGCGATGGAACGAAGCAGCCGGTGGACCGTTCCGCCAATTCGCGCCGGCGGCGTTGCTTGTTGTTTGGGTCGTTGTCTATGGTGGAGCGGCCTTCGCTTTCGCCTCGGAACCTTCTTCGACTCCGTCCATCTTCAATCCCGATTCCACTCCTGCGCACGATATTCACCATCTGGCCCTATTTGTAATGGCCATTTGCCTTGCCATCTTTCTCGTGGTGTTCAGCCTGATCGTGTATGCGGCTGTAAAGTTCCGGAAACGGTCCACTGACAATGGCCACGAGCCGCCGCAAATTTACGGCAGCAACCAGGTAGAACTGGCCTGGACGGTGATCCCGATTCTGATCGTGGTGGTGCTGTTCCTGGCGGCGGCGCGCGTGATCCACGCAGTCGAGGATGCGCAGTTTCCGCCGAATACGATTGAGGTCACGGCCATCGGTCATCAGTTCTGGTGGGAATTCCAGTATCCCAGCTATGGTTTTGTCACCGCGAACGAGCTGCACGTTCCGGTGAGCAATGCCGGGCATTCCACGCCGACGCATATCGTTCTGCTTTCGGCCGATACGGACCATAGCTTCTGGGTGCCGCAGCTGGCAGGCAAGATTGATTTGATTCCCAATCGCAGAAACGAGATATGGATTGACCCTCACGATGTGGGACATTATGTAGGACAGTGTGCGCAGTATTGCGGCACCCAGCATGCCAAGATGTTGCTGAACGTGATGGTCGATTCCCCGGAAGATTTTGAGAAGTGGACAGAGCAACAGAAGACATCGGCAGTAACCTCTGATCAGGCAGCCAAAGGGCGCAAGGTGTTCTTAACGAGCGCCTGCATGAACTGTCATACCATCAAAGGCACGGTTGCCGATGGCAAGTTCGGTCCTGACCTGACGCACTTGATGAGCCGCACTACCATTGCTTCCGGCGCCGCGCCGAACACGCAAGATAACTTGCGCCTGTGGGTCGAACAGCCCGATGCGATCAAGCCCGGCTGTCTGATGCCCGCGATGCAACTGGATAAGCAGGATGTGGATGCGCTGGTGGCGTATCTGATGAGCTTGCAGTAAGCGTGGAGAGACTGATGGCTGACGCCCAACCAATCGTGCCGCCGTTAGTGATGTCGCCAGAACGCGAGGGCTCCAGCCCGCTGGTGCAAGTGCTGCACGACTGGATCGTCACGGTCGACCACAAGCGGCTCGGCCTGATGTACTTCTGCTACGGCATCCTGTTCCTGGTGATCGGCGGCGTGGAAGCCACGATCATGCGCGCGCAATTGGCGGTCGCCAACAATCACCTCGTCTCGCCTGAGGTCTTTAACCGCCTGTTCACCATGCATGGCACCACCATGATCTTCTTCGCTGCCATGCCCATCGTGTTTGGATTCGCTAATTATCTGGTTCCGTTGATGATCGGCGCGCGCGACATGGCGTTTCCCCGCCTGAATGCCTGGGGCTTCTGGATGAGCGCGCTGGGCGGCATCATTCTGTACTTCAGCTTTATCGGTGGTTTCGGATTGTACGGCGCCGGCAGCGCGCCTGACGTCGGCTGGTTCGCGTACGCGCCCTTAACCTCGCCGGCATTCTCCGTCGGACACAGCACCGACTACTGGATCGTCGGCCTGCTGGTGAGCGGCTTCGGCAGCATCGCTACTGCTCTGAACGTGATGACGACCATTCTGTGCATGCGCTGTCCCGGCATGAAGCTCAGCCGCATGCCGCTGTTCGCGTGGATCAATGGCGTGATGGCGTTCCTGGTTCTCGTGGCCATCGGGCCGCTGACTGCGGCGCAGATCATGCTCTTGATCGACCGTTATCTCGGCGGCCACTTCTTCGACACCCAAGCCGGCGGCTCCGCGGTCATCTGGATGCACTTCTTCTGGATTTTCGGACATCCGGAAGTTTACATCCTGGTCCTGCCGGCGTTCGCGATCATCTCCGAGGTGATTCCCGTCTTCTCACGCAAGCCGATTTTTGGCTACAACATCATGGTTGCGGCCACTATCGCGATCGGCTTCATCAGCCTCAGCGTTTGGGCCCACCACATGTTCACTGTCGGGATGACGTCGTACGCGAACGCGTTTTTTGTGGCCTCTACCGCGGCCATCGCCGTCCCCACGGGAATAAAAATCTTCAACTGGATTGGAACGATGTGGGGCGGCAAGATCATTTACAAGGTCGCAATGCTGTTCTGCGTCGCGTTCTTATGCCAGTTCCTGATTGCCGGACTGACCGGCATCATGTTGGCCGCGGCGCCTTTCGATTGGCAATTGGGCAACTCCTACTTTGTGGTAGCCCACTTCCACTACGTGATCCTGGGCGGCATTGTGATGGCGGTGTTCGCGGGCTCGTATTACTGGTATCCCAAGGTGGTTGGAAGAATGATGAACGAAACCTTGGGCAAGTGGCATTTCTGGCTATTCGTGATCGGCTTTCATCTGACCTTCGACTTCATGCATGTTCCTGGCCTGTTGGGAATGCCGCGCCGCATTTACACCTATGAGGCCAGTCGCGGCTGGGAAACGTGGAACCTGATCGTTTCCATCGGCGTGATCTTCCAGGCTGCTGGCGTGCTGATATGGGTGGCCGACGTTATCTGGTCGTATTACAAGGGAAAGATTGCCGGCAACGATCCCTGGGACGCATGGACACTGGAGTGGCACACCACTTCGCCGCCCCCGGTTTACAACTACGCGGAGATTCCGGTCATCCGCAGCCGGCGTCCGTTGTGGGACCTGAAACACCCTGAAGATCCCGATTGGAAGTATGAGTAGACGGCAGCAATAGGAGAGGCATTTGGCAGCAGCGACGATCCCTGTACCGCAAAGCGACATGCCGTTGTCCGCGAATCTCCGCGGTAAGGTCGGCATGTGGTGCCTGATCATCGCCGAGTCGGCGATCTTCAGCATCTTCGTCGTGGCGTACTTGTACTATGCGGGCAAGAGTCTCAGCGGTCCAACCCCGGCACAGGTGCTTGACGTTCCCTACTTGACCTCGATCTGCCTGTTTTCCAGCAGCCTGACGATTCTGCTCGCCGAGAAAGCGCTACATCATGGAAATGTAAAGCGCTTCGGGCTTTTCTGGTTTCTGACGATTGCCTTGGGCGTGATCTTCCTGGTTGGCACCGGCCTTGAATGGTATCGCCTGATCTATAAAGACGGTTTGACGATCAGCACCAACCTCTTCGGAACCACGTTCTACTCGCTAGTGGGACTACACGCGTTCCACGTGACGGTAGGCCTCCTCGGATTAACGATCATTTTGCTGCTCACCCTTTTCGGTGCGGTGAGGCAGGAGCACTCGGCGCGCATTAGCGTGTTCGCCATGTATTGGCATTTTGTGGACGCAATCTGGATTGTCGTGCTGTCGGTGGTTTATTTCATCACGCGATGAGAAGTGTTGAGCGGACCGGCTTGCCGCGGTCTTTAGGACTGATTCATGAGTGACGAGACACAAACGAGCGCCGGTTCGCACGAGCCGGCAGTGCTGATGCCCGCTCCCACGGCATGGCCATTCGCCATGGCATTGGGGACAGCATTGACTTTCGCGGGACTGCTCACGGATGTGTCGGTTAGTGTGCTCGGCGCGATTCTGACTATCTCCGGCGCTGTCGGATGGTTTCGACAGGTGCTGCCGCAGGAACAGCACGAAGCCGTTCCTGTGCGGCCTGAGGAGCCTGCCCGCGTGCTCCCACCGCGCGAAGTTCTGCGGATACCGGCTGCACAGGAGATACAGCGCGCGTGGCTGCCCCTCAAGATCTATCCGGTTGCGGCAGGCGTGAAGGGCGGATTGGCCGGGGGCGTCGCGATGGCGGTGCTCGCGGTACTTTACGGCCTCATCTTCTACCACAGCGTGTGGTATCCCATTAATCTGCTGGCAGGAAGCCTGTACGCACCATCTGCAACTCCCACAATCGAGGAGATGCTGCATTTCCGAATGGGATGGTTCCTGTTTGCGCTGGCCATGCACATCACCATGTGCCTGCTTGTGGGACTTCTTTACGGCGCAATGCTGCCTTTGCTTCCGCGCCGCCCTATTGTTTTGGGAGGCGTCATTGGTCCACTGCTGTGGACCGGCCTGCTTTACCACGTAATCGGATACGTGAATCCGCTGCTTGATGAGCGCATTAACTGGTGGTGGTTCGCGGCTTCGCAGGCGGCGTTTGGAATCGTTGCGGGCCTGGTGGTGGCGCGGCAGAACAAGGTTTGGACTTCGGAAAACCTGCCGCTCGCGTTGCGAGCAGGCATTGAAGCGCCGGGATTGATGGAAGAGCGCGGTGGCGAGGACAAAGAGAGATGATACCTCGCTGCCTCTTTTGCCTGTGGGCGTTCGCTGCATTGCTGGCCGTTGCCGGCTGTGACTTGCCGGGAAGGCCTACTCCCGCGGATGTCGTACAACGTCCTACTGACATTCTCGATCCGGTTGTGCTCTACAAACAGAACTGTGCTGGCTGTCATGGCGCCGACGGCAAGCTGGGGCCGGCGCCGCCAATCGGCGATCCCGTATATCTGGCGATTGTTGACGACAACACTTTGCGCAGCACGATCTCAAAGGGCAGGCCCGGTACCGCAATGTCCGCGTTTGCGCAGAGCGAAGGCGGCATGCTCACGAGTCAACAGGTTGACGCTATTGTTCAGGGAATGCGGCAGCGCTGGGGCAACTCAAATGTCCTACAGGGTGGGACTGCACCGCCTTACGCAGCCAAGGTCTCGGGTAATTCGCAGCACGGTGCGGCAGCTTTTACGACATTCTGCGCTTCGTGCCACGGCGTAGGCGGCAAGGGCACAGCGAAGGTCGGTTCCATCGTGAATCCCTTCTATCTCAGCTTGATAACGGACCAGGGGCTGCGGACCATTGTGATTGTCGGGCGTCCGGACTTTAGCGCGCCCGACTGGCGGAACAACGTACCTGGACATCCCATGACAGACCAGGAGATTACGGATGTGGTTTCGTGGTTGGCGGTACAGCGTCCAGCGGGCGTAATGACGGCGTCGCCTGCCCCGATAACGAATTCTTCCACCCCGACTACTTCTTCGCCCGGAGGGCAACCGTGAGCGAGCAGGACGTTTCCCGACGGCAGTTCTTCGTTAAGCTTGGCGTGGTCTTCAACGGCTTGGCGGCCGCGGTTCTCGCCGTGCCGGTGGTTGGGTATTTGCTTGCCCCCATCATGCGCGGAGAGGGAGGACGCTATCGCAAGTGGATCGACTTAGGCGAACTGGACGAATTTCCCGAGGGCCAGACGCGCCTGGCGAAGTACAAGAACCCTATTGCAAATACGTGGGACGGCGAGACGGATAACATTCCCTGCTGGGTCCGCCGTGTGCAGGGCGAGACGTTCCAGGTCTTCGCCATCAACTGCGCTCACCTGGGCTGCCCGGTCCGCTGGTTCCCGCAATCAGGGTTGTTCATGTGTCCTTGTCACGGTGGTGTGTACTATCAGGACGGTTCGCGCGCTTCCGGACCGCCCCCGCGCGGACTGTTCGAGTACGCCTACAAAGTGGAGAACGGTCGCCTGATGATCGAAGCCGGACAACTCCCGACTTTGTCCACGAGTGCGAGCCTTTACCAGAGGAGCAAGGGATGTCAAGGCTAGCCAAGATTGGCGACTGGTTTGAGCAGCGGCTGAAGATCGCACCCGTAGTGGAGGCGACCGCCGGTCATCGCGTACCGCGTTCGTCAGCGAGCTGGCTCTACGTCTTCGGCAGTGCAGCGCTCACTGTTTTCATGCTCCAGATATTCACCGGCATCATGCTGGCGCTCATCTATGTGCCTTCTGCGGCCGAGGCCTGGAACAGCCTGCAATACCTCAATCACGGCGTTACCCTGGGTTGGTTTCTGCGGGCCGTGCACGGATGGGGATCGAACTTCATGGTCGCCATCGTGCTTATCCACATGGTGCAGGTGGCCATGTTCGGGGCGTACAAGTTTCCCCGCGAGCTGACCTGGATCGTCGGCGTCTTTCTGCTGCTGATGACCCTGGGCATGGCATTCACGGGCCAGGTACTGCGCTTCGACCAGGATGCATATTGGGGGTTAGGCATCGGCGCCTCGATCTGCGGTCGTGTCCCGTTTGTCGGAGCATGGGTGGTGCACCTGTTGCTCGGCGGCCCCATCATTGCTGGTGACACTCTGTCGCGGTTTTTCGCGGTGCATGTATTCGTCATCCCTGGGCTGTTGCTTGCATTCGTCTCAGTGCACCTGCTGATGGTGCTGAAGCTGGGGATCAATGAGTGGCCTATGCCAGGCCGTATGGTGCGGCGCTCGACTTACATACAACAGTACGAGGAACTGACCCACAAGGACGGCGTTCCCTTCGTGCCGGCGGCGATATGGAAGGACATGATCTTCGCCTCCGCCGTGATCGCAAGCGTGCTGGCATGCGCCGCGTTCTTCGGCCCTTTTGGCCCCGGTGGCCAGCCCGATCCGACGATTGTGCAGACCGTCCCTAAGCCTGACTACTTCTTCCAGTGGCTGTATGCGCTGTTGGCCCTGCTGCCGCCGCAAATGGAGACGGTTGCGCTTCTAGTCGGTCCGGTCGTGATTCTCGCCTTTCTTATCCTGCTGCCGTTTTTTGCAGGCGAAGGTGAGAAGAGCTGGAAGCGGCGCCCGATCGCAATCGTCACCATCGCCTTGACTGCCGTGACGCTCGGCACCTTGACCCACTTCGCCAGCTACACGCCGTGGAGTCCGATCATGGACGCGTGGAGCGGCGATCCTGTGCCGGTACAGTATCTGAACGGCCGGTCTCCGCTGGAGCGCCAGGGAGCAGCCATCTTTCAGGAGAAGCAATGCCGCAACTGCCATTCCATCGGCGGCTCAGGTGGCCTGCGTGGACCGACCCTGGATAGCGTTGCGGTGCGCATGACCCACGACCAACTCGTCCGCCAGGTGGTGCAGGGCGGCGGCAACATGCCGGCGTACGGCAAGAATCTGAATCCGGCTGAGGTGGCGGCACTCGTCTCCTTCCTCGACACTCTTCATCCCGCAAACCAGGCTCCAGCGCGCGACGCCGCACGGCAAATCTCGGAGCAAAGCGAACACCCCGACACGCAAACCGGAAAACAATAAACGAGCGTCATACGTTGCGCCTCAAGCGGAGCCTTCGCATAGGGGCCGTCCCAGTCAGCCGCATGCAAGGTCAACTGTGCGACAGCTCACATCCTTTGTCGTCAGGTTCGGGTAAGATGACTGCTGCGACCGTTCGGTGCGGGCGCGCTCGGTATCCTACACGACCTTATAGAGGAGCAAATTATGTCGGAACCAACTTATGACGAACTGAAAGCCAAAATAGCGGAATTGGAGAAGCAGGCGAACGGACGCGGGCGAGGCTTGCTTCAGTATAAAGTCAGCGAAAAGGGTGGAGTCAGCGTGTATGGTCTGGGACGCTTTCCAGTTACGCTCTATTACGAACAGTGGACCCGTTTGCTGGATCAGGCTGATCAGATCCGCGAGTTTCTGGAAGAGAACAAAAGCCAACTGAAAATGAAGAATGCCGAGGGGTAGCGTTGCACGCTGTCCTGGAGTTCTTCGGCCATTCCGGCTCGGCGAATAAATCCCAGCTGCCGGGAGCGGTTGCGCGAAGGCTCCACGGCCGCCAAAGCCTCTGCCGAAGACTCGAATGCACAAGCCTTCTTAGACCTCGCTTCAGTTACTGTGGGCTCGCTGCTTGGGTAGCGCTCACGCTTTGCATTTTCGCAACGTCACCGCGCACGTAATCCGCACGTGGTCCCTTGGGTTCTTCCTGTAAGAACAGCTGAAATTCGGCGAGCGCCTGCGCTTGCTGGTTTTTCTGTTGATAGGCGCGGGCGGCGATGTAGTGGACAAACGACGGATGGTCCTGTCCGGATGAGTGCGCCTGGTGCGCGCTGGCAATGGCAGCATCGAAATGGCGATCCATGAATTCCGCATTGGCCAGCAACATCAGCGTCTCGGGATTGTTGGGCTCGACCGTGACGGCCTTTTGCAGCAGTTCTTCCGCCTGCGGAAAATTCTTCTGCCGCATGCAGAGTTTTCCGTAGTTCAACAGCGCTGGAGCGAAGTGCTCGTCCAGGCTGACCGCTTTTTTCAGCGCTTCTTCCTCGTGGGGAATGTCGTTTGTCTTGGCGTAAAACACACCTAGATTGTTATAAGCGGTGGCGTACTGCGGGGCGAGAGCGATGGCCTTATTCAAGTGCTCCAGCGCCTTCTTCCAATTCTGCATGGCCATCTCTTCATTGGCCTTGTCCAGTTCCTTGCGCGCCTTGCCGGGCACATTAAGGTCGTTGGCGGAGACCATAGTGGAGTGGGCTGACACTGGTCTAGGCCCAGATTCTTCCAGCCGGCGAACCGTGACCCACTGCGACTGCGAAACCTTGCGTTCATCCACCATGAAGGAGTCAGTCGACTGCGTCTGAATTCCATCGCCGCTTACTTCGAGGTAGTAACTGCCCAAAGGAACGCCGTTGAAATAGGCTTCGCCGATGTCATTGGTATACGTGGTGCCTATTGTGCTGGTTCCTCCGCCCAGTAAGCGAACCTGCAAGTACGGGCCGGCATTGCGACCGTTTTCCAGGATGACTCGCACGTGCACATTGCCGCTTGAGTTGGGCCCACCTGTCCCCCCCGTGTGTAGCTGAGCTTGGGCAAGAGTGATGAGAAGGGAAGCGATGACGGGAGCAAACCAACGTCCATGCCGCATGATAACCTCCCCACAAGACATTACGATCTCGTGAGTGCCAGGCGGGGTTGCACAAGGAAGCTTCCGCGCGCCCGACGTTGAATGGCAGACGGACGAACCGTAGTACCAATTGCCTTGCAAGGACAACCGCCCCACGATCCGCAGTGGGCTGATTCTACACCTTTGCAGAGCCCGACCAGCGATAATTTTGCGACCTGTCCGGGGGGATCGGACGGGAAGCTACCACCGTCACTGTACTGTTGAGTCAGGTACGGCGCACTTTGATGGAAGCAAGAAGCCCCGGCCGTGGCCAGGGCTTGGGTTGCCAAGCGGTCATCCAGCTTGGCGCGCAGAAGACGCAAACAGGACGCTAGGCGCCGGTTTGCGGACGTTCGCACATCTTTCCGCCGCAGCAACTCTTACTGCCCTTGTCCTGCGACATCATAGGGCACTTGCCCTCGGCACAGCATGTCATCTTGCCATTCTGTTGCTGCGACATCATTGCGCAAGCCTTGCCATCCTTGCCCTGACAGCAATTGCCATTCTTGCAGCAAGCAGCATCTTTGCCGCAGCAGGAAGCGTCCTTGCCGCAACATGCCATCTTGCCGTCTGCCTGGCCATGATTGCAGCATGCACCGCTCTTGGCACTGTCGCCAGTAGCTGGACTTGTTTGAGTTGTGCTCTGGGCCATCAGCGCGAGGGCCATTACGAGCGTGCTTAGAACCACGAGAGTTTTTGATTTCATAGTGTCCTCAGAATTCTGGTGATTGCGGACACAGAGTCCGCTTGCAATGTTGAGTACACGGCAAACACTGCTGCCGAGAGGAACCAGTCGAGACGTTCTGAGGGGGCTAGATCCGGAGGTCGGTCTTCTTCTCGAAGACGAGCTTGGTAAGGGGCGGGAACTCGCCCAGCCACACTGGTGTGTCCGAGGGCAACGGAAGCCGCTCGGGCCCGGCAGATCCTTGGGGGCTGAGCTCAATCGGTGCGCCCCGCGTGATAACGAACACCAGTGGCCGCGTGGGCGGGTTGCTTAGCGAGCAGCAATCCGGGCGTTGAGCCGGGGAGATAACCGCCCCGGCGGGTTTGAGGCTGGCGTGACGCGGGCAACAACCGGATGCCATGGACTGCATCGCGGAAGTGGTTGCCGGGCGCATGTGCTGCATGACGTCACGACATTGTGCGCTGCCGGCGGAAACAGGAACCATCGCAACCCCGGCCTCCACCCAGAACAGCAGAGTAACCGCCATGATGAGCGATGACATCTTCCGAACTGGCTCCCGTGAATTCATCGTCAATCAATTGTCGCTACTGGTATACATCGCGGTCTGTGATGCTTGTCACCTTGCGCCGCTTAGACGAACCACTGCGCGAATAGTCGTCTTTCGTTTTAGGCGGCCCAAGGTTTGACCGCCGCAGCCCAAAATGGAGATACTGGTGCGCTGCCGAACGTGGTCACACGGGCCACTCGCGGAGCGGAGAGGATTTCGAGTGCGACGAATAGCGCTGTTACTGGTAACGATCCTGGCAAGTTGGCTGTGGGTCAATGCTCTTCCCCAAGCTGGTTCAACGGGCGCGCAAGCTAAGACGCCGATACCTTCTAACGACAAGATAGGCGCTTCGGCGGTATGGCAGCCGTCGCAGGAGTTTCTCAGCAAAGCGCATTTAGCCTGCGAAAAAGGCGCGGGACCGGCGAGCTTCAGCCAATGCTTCATGAATCAGATTGCAGCGGCGGGAGCGCCTGCCGACGCGGTGAATTTCACTCGAATGCTGTATCAGCAGAATGGCGGCACGGTGGGAATCATGACCGCCTTCAAGAACTACGGTCCAGTGGACGCGGCGCAAGTGCTCTATCCGTTGCGCGCCAATGACAACTACGGCCTGCTGCTGGTGAACGGCGATCCAAAAGTCCTGGATGTTGACGATTTGCAAAAACTGGACCGCGCGGCGATGGAACAGAACCCGATGTTTCTGGGAGTGAAAAAGAAATTTACCCAGACTGATATTTGGCCGGGCGACCGCAGCGGCAGCGCGCCGTGGCCGCGGGTGCAGCCATTACCCGGGGGAGGCACCGAGTTCGTTGTGAGTTATCCGCTGATTGATGGTTGCCATGCCTGTCAGCGCGTTGGCGTGGCCCGCTTCGAATGGGACTTCGATGCCAGCGGAAAGTTCCTGCGGACGGTGTATATGCCTACTCCGCCGCCTCCGAAACTTACTCGGCCAGCGCGCCAGCCACAGGCTCCGCCGGCACCCCCGACGACGCAGTCTGCGCCACCAGCCCAGCAATGATTGCGAGTGAAAACCAGCTCGTGAGCGGAGATTCCTTACACGGCCCCGTCGGCAGGCCGCAGCACAGCGTTTCCGCCGTGCTTGACTAGCGACGACCCGTCAGTGAACTATCGCGCCGTATCGTCTTTCGAGGCGTCGAAGAACAGCGCATGATAGATCAGATGGGTTGCTGCATCGATCCAGGCGTTCAGTTCCACTCTTGTCAGGAACACAGCCTGCGCCAGCAGGCTCCAGAAGAGGGTATCGACGACCCGAGCTAGCACGGGCAAATCCACGTCGGGTCGCGCGCCAGGCCACTGCTGCAAAGTAGTAAGTAATGCGGCGACGCGACTCGTGGTCCACTCCCGGATCTTCATCTGACTGTGGGCCATTTGCGGGTCGGAGAGCAGGGCTTCTTCCCAGGCCCGATAAGCGCCCAGATAACGCAGGTCGTTGGAGAAGCCGCGAGCCAACAGGTCCCGAAGACTTGCGCGGACGTCGCCAGTGTAGTTGGGACGAAGACTGAGCTGGGCCATTGCCGCGAGCAGCTCGTCCATGAGCGCCAGCAACAGTTGCCGCTTGGAGCCATAGTGCTGATAGAAGCTGCCCGTGGCGAGATTGGCGCGCTTTGCAATCTGCTCGATAGAGGTACGTTCGAATCCACGCGAGCGGAAGATGTGAAGCGCCGCTTCCTTCAGCCTCTGGCGCTTCTCCTGGCTGCGTTTCTGACGCGGCTCCGGCCGCAGTTGCTCGCGCTTCAGCAGATTAGGACGCCGGCTAGTCACCGGAGTGCGCCCGGACGCAGTATTCCTCCTAGCAGCGCCCCAGCGCAGCAGATCAGCATCCAGCCGCCGAAGACGCCAGCCAGTTCCGGAGCGAGGTTGGGAAATATCATCGGAAAGAACGCGCTGGAGAAGGGATCGAGCAACAGCGTCGGCAGCGCCAGCGAGATGGCTCCGGCGGGCCACTGCTCGGGCGGCACGCGAAAGCGGCGACAGAGACGACGTGCCAGCCACGCCATCAGTAGAAAGCTGAGTACGAACAACATGACCGTTGCCGGCCACGCGCGAGGGCGGAGCAGGAATTGTCCGGCGAAGCGCAGTGCAAGAGTGGCGGCAAGCCAGATAGCGAGCCCGGTAAGGAAGAGGGGAGTTTGCATAATATGAACCTGAATTCATGTTCATATCATAAGAAAAAATGCTTGGCAAGCATTTCCGGCGCCGGATGATGCCGCAAATATCGTTTCCCTGTCGCCGGGGACTCCTGCCCGCGGTCAGCCCGTGAGTCTCCCGGCACCGTCTGCTAAACTCCATTTCGGCGATCCAATCGAGTCTCAAGGGGGACATATGCGGGGATTCTTTGCGCTTCTTGCGGCCATGACGCTGGCCACATTTGGGTTCGGACAAGCGACGCTGGTCAACGTCGGCTCATCTGCCGTGTGGCAACCCTCCAGCAGCTTCCTGCCCAGCGCTCATGCGGCGTGTGACAAGGTATCGCCATCGCTGAAGTTCGCCCAATGCGTGATCGACCAGATGCCCAAGGCGGGGGCCTCAGCCGATGCGGTGAGCTTCACGCGCGAACTCTACAAGGAAATGGCAGGTGAGGTTGGCATCATGACTGGTTTCCAGGGCGTTGGACCGGTCGACATCGCCTGGGTAATGTATCCTCTGCGCTCAACCTACGGACTGTTGCTGGTCAACGGTCAGCCGCGAATCATTAATGCTGAAAACCTGAAGCTTCTCGATCAGAAAGGCATGCAGCAAAGCTTCCAATTCCAGAGCTTGCAGAATCAGTTTCCCCGGGTCAACCTATGGCCGGGCGATCGCGACGGCAAGACCTGGCCAAACTCGCAGTCGGGTCCCAAGGGCGGCTTGCAGTTCACCATCGGTTATCCATTGCGAAACGGTTGCCAGACTTGCGCGCACGCTGGGTTTGCCTTGTTTACTTGGAACTTCAGTTCCAGCGGAAGGTTTATGGGAACGACATTCCTGGGCATGACTCCCCCGCCCATCACTCCGCCCAGGCAGGGGGACCCGCAGCAGTAGTCGAGTCTTCCGCGACAGCTTCGATTGTCCACCCGGAGTCGGCAAACAAGCGAAAGCGAACCGGAAAAATCCCGCGGTCCGGCCCGCTCAGCCTATGCGCACGACGTCATTGCTTATTCCGCCCAGTTTGTCCGCCTCCTGTCGAATTCTCTTCCATGCCTGCTCGACGTGCCGCTGCGTCGTGTTGGTCTGGCCGACGCAGAAGCGCAAAGTGAATCGTCCATTCAGGCGAGTATGGGTGAGGTAGAGATCGCCGCTGCGATTCAGGCGATTCATCAACTCTTCGTTCATCTTGTCGCCGCCGCGATGACGGAAGCAAACCAGATTCAGCGGCGCCGGTGCAGCTACTTCGAAGCGCTCGTCTTGCTTTACCCATCCCAGAAAATGCTGCGCCATTGCGATGTGATGACGGACGTGAAATTGCAGTCCCTCAACGCCGTAATGCCGAATTACGAACCACAGCTTCAGCGAGCGAAAGCGCCGCCCCAGCGGGATGTGCCAATCGCGATAGTCGAACACCTCGCCCGATTCGGTTGCCTGATTGCGCAGGTATTCTGGCAGTATGCTTAGCGTGTCAATCAACGCCTTGCGGTCCGCGACGTAGAAACAGTTGCAATCGAAGTTGGTAAACATCCACTTATGCGGGTTGAAACTGTAGCTATCGGCAAATTCAATACCGTCCTGGATATAACGAAATTCCGGGCACAGAGCAGCCGTTCCTGACATGGCAGCGTCTACGTGAAACCAAAGATGATTATCGTGGCAGATCGCACTAATGGCCCGTAAAGGGTCGAGAGCATTGGAAGACGTTGTTCCCACCGTCGCCGACACGAAGAACGGAGTCAGGCCAGCTTCGCGGTCCAGAGCAATCTGTTTCGCTAAACTCTCTGACCTCATTGCAAAACTCTCGTCCACCTCGATAAGACGCAGGTTTTCCGTGCCTATCCCCGCCACCATCGCGGCCTTTTCGATAGAAGAGTGGGCCTGGTTCGACGTATAGGCTACCAGGCGTCCATCGCATCCCCGGCGGTTGCTGCGGTAATTCGTAGCACGCTCACGGGCCACTAACATCGCGCACAGCGAAGAACTGGAGGCGGTGTCCTGGATCACACCGCCGCCAGAGTTGCTCGACAGGAACTTCTCCGGAAGTCCCAGCATCGGCACCAGCCAGTCTAGAACGTGAGTCTCTAATTCCGTACAGGCCGGACTGGTGGCCCAAAGCATTCCTTGGACCCCCAGAGCTGAAGAAAGCAGGTCCCCCAGAATCGCCGGTCCCGAGGCATTAGCAGGAAAGTAGGCAAAGAAGTTGGGGGACTGCCAATGAGTAATCCCTGGAAGAATGACCCTATCTATGTCCCGGAAGATCGCGGCAAAATTCTCCGGTTCCTTGGGTGCCGCCTCAGGCAGCTTGCTGCGAACTTCACCCGACTTTACCTGTGACAAGACGGGGAAAGTCTCGATCTCTTCATAATACTTCGCAATCCAGTCCACCATGTCCCGTCCATATTCGCGAAACTGGTCCGAGGTCATGTGGTAGCTCTTATCCGCCACTAGGGTTCCTCTTTCTGGAGAACTACAGGCCGGGTCCGGGAAGGGAACTCACCGCGTCAACCAGCAGTACCGTCCCCAATTTCCTATTAACCTTGCACATTTGAAGGATGCTCCTGCTCTAACCTAGGTGCTATATCGGCTACCACCTCAAGATTAGCACTCAAGAAACAAGACCCTTCAACATTTTGAATTGATCGGCATCATTTTAGTCCGACTGTTACACTAATTGGAGTCTAAAAGTAGGTTGAAAGGAGAAGCATGGATATTCAGAACATACTCAATGATCTCAAGAGAGAGCGCGACCGTCTTGATCGAGCCATTGCGGCTCTAGAAGGACCCGGAACTGGACAGCGCCGCCGTGGCAGACCCGTAGGAAGTGTTAACAGCACTACTGCCCGTCCGCGTCGGCATATGAGCGCTGCCGCCCGTAAACGCATCTCTGAGATGATGAAGCAGCGTTGGGCAGAACGAAAGAAGAAGTCGAAGTAGCATTACAGGTGCAGTCCGGGCCATCGCACCGCAATCCCCTTAAATGCCACTCATTGCTGAGTGGCATTTTTCGATAGCGACAGATGTTCACTCTTGGCCGCCCTTTTGGATTGAAAGTATGGTTATGAGCTTTCTGGAACTCTCCGCACAATCACCGGCGGAATCTCGCCTTGTATCCCCCTCAAGCAATGTCTAGAAGTGGAATCCGATCTGAGCTGTGAGCGCGCGTGGCGTAACATAGTGCGTGCCGCTGAAGGTTGAGAGAAAGTTGTAGAGAGCGTAATTGTTGGCAAGGTTAATCGCTGTTAATTGCAGACTCCACCTATACTTGTCCCCCCGGAAGAGGTTGTCATCGCCGATCGCGAGATCGAAAAGGTTGCGGTGTGCGATGCGTGGCGGATTCTTATCGTCGTTCTCGGTTCCCGGTGACGGAACCTGGGTGAGAGTGGATCCGAATTGCGATGCCGGACAGATAAACGGCAGCGCGGTTGTCGGAGTCGCGTGTATGCCATTGCAAGTGAATCCAGCTTGAAACTCTTGATCCGCGGTCAGCGGGATTCCCAAAGCATCGGTCATTTCGATGGCCGGCATGCCGTTAAGCATGGTCGATTGGGGGCAATCGTTGCCCGGGCTGATTCCGTAACATGGCACCGCCCCGGCTACCAGTCCGCTGTCATAGCGCCAGTTAAAGCCAATCCATGGTGATATCCGCTTCCAAGGCGTCTGATATTGCAAGTGTGTAGTCTGGTTGAAAGCCTCGTCATGGTCGATACGGAAAACTCCCGAGGGCGCCGAAGGAGTGGCTCCTGCTCCAGCGACCTGTGGTTCAAAGAACCGGGCCGCGACACTGGACATCACCACCAGTGCGCTGAAGCCATGGTTCACCGGCATGCTGGCGCGCAGCGCGAAGCCGGGAATCTTGGAGTTGTGCCACTCAATCGGGAAGGTGATCGGCGTGTCACCCAGCACGCTAAAGTCGTAGGCGTTGTGCGTGTACTTCCAGATATATTCGCCATCGATGACCAGAAATTTCCCGAAGGCCTGCTGCAGGCCAGCATGGAATTCGTTGCGATATCCGGGAACTAATCGCGTCAACGACGTCGAGGAGCAGGCTAGTAATGGATTGAGAACAGGGTTGCCGCACCCCAGACTGGAGAGCACCAGGTTCTCGTTGAAAGGAGTCTCCAGCGTGCGAGCATATGAGACGCGAAGGACTGTGTTGGTCTTCTGGATGTTGTAAGAGATTCCCGCGCGCGGCTCCGCCTGGTTCGCGGTCGATAGACCGTTGTAGAAGTCGCCGCGAATCCCCAGGTTGAAGTTCCAGTTGTGCACGCTAATGTTGTCTAGCACGTACATTGCGAGTTCTTTGATATCAGTATGACCGACGAATGAGTACAGAGTTCCCCCACGAGTCAAGTCATAAGGCAGCAAGGTCGGGTTGAAAAAGGGAATGTATGCGTTCCCGGAGGCGAGGGGATTCGCCGGAGTGTTCGGCGAGAATCCTGCTCCGGCGCACTGCGAGGGATTGGTAAAACCATTGACCGGAAAGCCGCTGCCGTTCAAGCACGGTGCGTTATAGGTAGGGTCGATGATCCCGACTTGGTCATTCTCATTCAGGAAGGTCTGCTCATACATTACGCCGGCCTTCCAATTGTTTATGCCCTTGGTGTAGCTAACATTTGCAAGCGCGCCGCCATTAAGAAGCGTACGCTGCTGGCCGACGGTTTGCCTCTGGATATCTGGTGCGCCAAGATCGTTGAAAGGGTCATTGCTGGGGTAGTAGTTGAAGGCATCTCGCCGCACGAAGCCCGTGAGATTGAAGACCGCGTTGTTGCTGATGGTGTGCGTCCAGGTAGGCGCAATGTTGAAGGTCAGGATCTGGGAGCGTTGATCGGTTGGGCCCAAGGGAACGCCTGTGACGGGGTTCAAGGCCAAGGTACCGTTGATATCGTGAAACTCCTGATCGTACGAATTGGGAGTTTGAAACCACGAGCGCGTGAAGCCAAGGTTAAAGTGCAGCGCGTCCTTGCTGGAAAGCACGTAATCGACCCGGTCGAACAGGTTCTCTTCGTTACCGTGGTCGTGGAAAACCTGAAATTCCGGTCCATCGAGGAAGCGACCTGTATTCAGGACATTGCCGGCGATGAAGTTTCCCCAATTCTTGCCGCCGTAGGAGAAGTCGGCGTCCTCATTCGACGAGCCGAAGGTGCCGTAAGAGGCGGTCAGGTCTCCGTGTGGCGTAGTGGATCCTAGTCCCGAACGTGTAGTCACATCGACGATCAGACTCGTCTTGTCTCCGTACTCCGCGGATGGCGCTCCGGCGATGACTGTCATCGATTGCACGGCGTCGAGCGGAATCTGGTTGGAGAACACTTTGCTCTGCTGGTCGGTGATAGGCTGGCCATCCAGAGAAAATGAGTTTTCAGCGTGATCACCCAGTCCGTGCATGAGGCCGTTAGAATCGGCAGCCACACCTGGCGATGACAAAGTAACCAGCGAGCTAAGCTCCGAGGATGTACTTTCCAACGGCAGCTTCGAGAATAGCTGGCGATCGATGTCCGTATGGAAGGTCGGATCGTTCTCCAGCAGGTCCCCCGCTTCGGCTTGCACTGTAACATTCTCGGCCGTGGATGAGATTTGAAGCGCGACCTTCAGGCTCATCGGAACAGCCGAGCGAACGTCAATGTCCTGCGCGTACGGGGCAAAGCCGGTAATGTTCACCGTCATGTGGTAGGGGTTGATCGGCACATTTGGGAAAGTGAATTTTCCTGTGTCGTCTGTGGTGGTGGTGCGTGTGTATTGACTGACCGGATTGCGTATTACGACGGTTGCTCCCGGAACGACCGCTCCGGACTGGTCTGCTACCGTCCCGGTAATTGACGACGAACCGGTCGTCTGGGCGCGAGCAAGCCCGGGCGAAAAGACTGCGGCGAACGCCAGCATTAAGAAAGTGAGGTAACGCAGGACAGGGACTGGTGCAGTTGAATCCTGCACTGCTAGTTGGGAGCACAGCTGCGAATTCCGGAACATCGATCCTCCAATTTTTTCGCTGGGCTCTGTCGGGACGCGGTATCAAACAAAACGCGCGCACGGCGGGAGCAGAGCAATGAGAACTGCTATTGAATACGGGCGCGCTATCGAGGCACGCCGCTACAGTTTTCCAAAGCGCGAAATTAATTAGAGAGTCGGAGGTGCTCGCGAGGGGAGTCTGAGATCAGACTGCAGGGAAGCGTAGTTGACGGCTTGAAGGGTGGTACGAATCCATCGCGGATTGAGTAGCGCAGTCTTTGGCAGCTGAGGCGTGACGGTGGCGTTATGACCTACGCGACACAACTCGCATTCGTCGCCGGAGATAAGGCTGCCTTCCGATGGAGTAAAGCTACTGCTGATCACCGGGGAGGCGCTGGCAGGCGTCGCTGTGCCCATCGCATGCACCCAAGGGTGCAATAGGACGTGGGCGAACAACAACAGAAACAGCCACGCGCGCAACTTCAAAAGGCAATCCTCTATCAAAGTAAGAATGCTACTGGAAAAGTATTGTTACTCAGACAAGCGAAGAATGTAAAGCCGAGCTATGCTCCTGACGTCGTGCAAGACCTCGCCGGACTCGGCTTTTGCGATGTTGAAGCGCTGCTATCCACGGATGAACTGCACTATCAAGCACCCGAATTCCAGAGTGGTCCGCGCGCTTGCTAAAAGTTGGAGCTTGACTTGGACAAAGCAGGAAAAGGGCTCGAATGCGGTAATCTCATCTCTAAACGGAGGCACGCTCCATGCCCGATGCGGTCGCTCAGTTTGCCAAGGCAAAATACCTGAACCTGGAAACTTTTCGCAAAAGCGGAATCGGCGTCCGCACCCCGGTATGGTTTGCGCAAGCGCCGGCTCCGATAGAAGGTGCGTCAGGGGCAGCAGTATTCTACGTCTATTCCGAGGCTAAGGCGGGCAAAGTGAAGCGCATCCGCAACAACCCCAAGGTCCGCATCGCTCCGTGTGACATGCGTGGCAACCTGCGCGGCGCCTGGGTGGAGGGGCGAGCACGAATTTGTACCGCCGAGGAAGCTGCTCACGGGCAGCAACTGCTGCGACACAAGTATTGGCTGAAAGTCGTCGGCGACTTTTTTGGCAGGCTGCTCAGGCACGAAAATGTTGTCATCGCAATCGCACTCGACTGAGCCGCCCGGTCTCGCCACAACTCGCCGATCAGCTCAGGACCGGCGCCGAATGGTGATGCGACTTGCTGCCGGCATGTCGGTTCGCAATTCGTGCATGTTGCGAATGGTGGTGGACCGGGGACGTCTTAGCCGCCATGTGCGACTTGCTGCTTTGGACGGTTGATTGATCAAAATGGTCGGGGTCGACCTCTTGCTGACCGTAAACCCGGGCCGGGACACAGGCAGCGCCGACAGCGACTAGCAGAGCCAAGAATCTGAGAGACTTCATATATTCCTCCCTGGAACGGTTGCTATCCAAGGAATGGCAAATGTGAGTCCAAAGTCTTGCTCGAGCGGGAACAAGATTATCAACACCGCAATCGCTTGCAGGCATGTAACTTGACAGCGCTGTCGGTGGCCGTGCGCAAAGCAAGATCAGGAATTCAGCGGTAGCAACGCTATCTCATTCGACAAACACGGCTATCCGGATGGATAGTTCAGTTAGTGGGTTTTTCTCATCCTCAGCTAGGTCGAGCGCACGGCAGGCCGCATCGCAAGCCCAAACCCATAAACTCCGACCAAACCGGCACTGAGTAACACTGTTCCAGGCGCTCCTATCCCGGCAATCAAAGCGCCCGCTGGAAAATCGCCCAACGGACGAATGCCCATAATGATCAGAGTATTCAGGCTCATCATGCGCCCTCTCATCTGCTCGGGCACTCGGGTTTGCAATAGCGTGATCGTTGTCGTTCCGGTCAGGGTCTGGCCGGTTCCAAAGAAGAGGAGCGCGATCATGGAAATCCAGAAGCGTTCGCTGAGGGCAAAGCCTGTTAGTGCGGCGACCCAGATGAAAATGCCTGTCAAATAGATAGGTCCTCTTTTTGGGCTGCTGCCCAGCGAAGCCAGGAATAACGCTCCCAGGATAGTGCCCACACCCGCAGCGGAGAACAGCAATCCGAGCCGCTCGGGTCCGATGTGCAGGATCTTCACGGCGTAAACAGGCAAGATCAAAGCGGACGACGGCCCAAGAAAAAGCATTGCAGCATAGCCGGACAACACCCATGGCAAGACTGCGTCACGTCGCACCGTGGTGAGCGTAGTATGAATCGCCTGAAACGTCGATTGTTGATGCGTCTGCCCGGGGGGAACACGCATGACGTACAGGACGATCAACACTCCCAGGAAGCTAGCGCCGTTTAGAAAGAAGTTGCCAGCATACCCCAGGGTTGCCACTCCGAAGCCGGCCAAGGCCGGTCCCACGGTCGAAGCTCCGTTGAAAATCATTGCCTGCAAACTAATGGCGTTCCCGAGATCTTCCTTTGGCACTAGAACCGGAACCAGCGCCCCCCGCGTGGGCTGATCAAAGCTGAGGAGAGCTCCGTTCAGGAATGCCAGCGCAAGGATCATCCAAAGCTGGATGATGCCGAAGAGGGTGAGAAAGCCCAGCACAATCGCCAGCGCAGCAGAGCCGGTTTGAGTAACCAGGAGAAGGCGGCGCTTATCAATGCGATCGGCGACGCTGCCGCCGACCAGCGCAAAAAGAAAAAATGCCAGTGCTTGGGCGAGCGAGACGGTGCCCAGCGCGAACGCCGACCCATGAGTAATCTTTAGAACAAGTAGGCTCTGGGCGACGATTTGCATCCAGGTGCCGATTGCAGAGACAGCCAGTCCGATCCACAGCAGCCGGAAGTCGCGGTGACGCAGCGCGCGAAAAGTTTTGAATATGCTGGAGGTTGGCTGGTGGGGTTGGACGTCGGACTTCGTGGACACGACCGTCATCCCACGCTTGTTCGGTACGACCACGGAACCTGCTCGGCGTGGGATTCAGCAATCGCGCGCGCGGTTTCAATCAAATGATGATCGGGGGAAAGTGAGCAGACCGGGTCTGTGGCATTTGCGTCGCCGGTTAGCAAGAGCGCCTGGCAGCGGCAACCGCCGAAATCTTCCGTCCTGCGGTCACAACTCTTGCACGGCTCGGGCATCCATTCCTCACCCCGGAATCGCTGGAACGCCGCAGACGCTTGCCAGATCCACTCCAACGGATGTTCGCGAACGTTGTCGAACTGCATGCCCGGAATGATTCCGGCTGCATGGCAAGGCAGCGCCTGGCCGGCAGGATCGATGAGCATCAGACGCCGTCCCCAGCCGCCCATGCAAGCCTTCGGATAACGGGCATAGTAGTCCGGAACCACGCTGTCAATCCGCACTTTTCCCGCAAGACGTGACTGCGCGGCCTCCACGGCGCGGAGACATTTTTCTAATTGCGACGGAGTCGGCAGCAGAGTATCGCGGTTCTTGAGCGCCCAGCCGTAGTATTGCGCGTGGGCAATTTCCACACGCTCTGGTTGGAGCTGCTCAACGAACTCGATCATCTCCTCGATGTGATCCAGGTTCTGCCGATGTACGACCAGATTTACGGTGAAAGCAACTGGGAGTTGGCGAATCTTCTCGGCAAGGATGAGCTTATAAGCATGACCTCTGGCCCCTGCGATCCACTGCGCCGGTTCCGCTCTCGAGTCCTGAAAACTCAGTTGAATATGGTCGAGCCCGGCGTCAACCAGCTTCGACAGCCTCGCCTCGGAAACTCCCAGGCCGGAGGTGATGAGGTTGGTATAAAGGCCGGCTTGCCGAGCGCCTGCCACCAACTCTTCCAGATCGGCGCGTGCCGCCGGCTCGCCTCCAGTCAGGTGCAGGTGAAGAACGCCAAGACGACTCGCCTCCTGAAACACGCGGACCCATTCTGCGGTCGTAAGTTCGGCCTTCGTCGCTACCAGTTCCACAGGATTGGAGCAATAAACGCAGTGCAGGGGGCAACGATGCGTGATTTCGGCGATCAGCGCCAATAGGTTCGGAATCATCAGTAGTCCACAATCCGCTTTCGTTGCAAGGCTTCCAGGAAACTGCAAACGTCGTCCGTGATCTTCACCGGATCAGCTGCGCCGTAGCGTTCGGAGAGCGTTGCCACAATCTCCTGCAGAGTCCGTTGACCGTCGCAGAGTTCCAGGATGTTTTGGCCCGTCCCCTGAACGCGGATCATGCCTTCGGGGAAGAGAACGACTTGTTGTTCGCCCTGGGTGCCCCATCGGCAACCAGGTGCGAGGCGCGGCTGGCTGGTATGTTCGGGCCGAGGCACTCTTACGACTCCATTCGAAACGCGCCCGGCGGAGGCCATCCCGGCCGGACGTAGGCAAAATACAGCGCGTCGAGTTGTGCCCAGAGAATATCGCACTTGGCCCGCAAGGCTGCAATCGCCATCTCCTGTTCAGCGCGCGTGTGCGCATGCTCAGTGACCCACTGCAAAGCGAATCGGGCATCTTCCGGCGCCTGATGCAGGCGGGCGGTGAAGTAATCGAGACCAGTCGAGAGCCATGGATAATGCTGGCGCAGGCAATCCATTCGCAGCGCAATCAAGTCACGCGAGAACAATTCGGTCAGCGACGAGGCAACCGCTTCCAGGAAAGTGCGATCCTTCACCAGATCAAGGTACGCATCCACGGCATAACGTATCGCGGGCAAGACTTCGTCGCAGCGCATGACACGTTGGCGGTCCAGGCCAGTTGCCTCTGCCAGCTTGATCCAACGCTCGATACCGCCTTCCTGTTCGGAATCACCATCGTGATCTACCACCCGTTTGCGCCACGCGCGGCGAAAGTCAGGGTCGTCGCTTCGAGAGAGAATAATCGCATCTTTGATGGGGATGCGGCTCTGGTAGTAGTAGCGGTTCAGGGCCCAAGCCTGTAATTGCCCGCGGCTCAATTTGCCCTCGTGCATCATAAGGTGAAACGGATGCTGATGGTGATAGCGCTCTTCGCCAACCCGCCGCAGCCGAGCCGCGAGCTCATCCGCCGATAGCACCTGCACATTCGGAACAGCCTCTAAAGATTGAACTGCCACCCGTCCTCCGCCACTTCCCATCCCGCCGCAACCAACTCGCGGTATTCAGGGCTGGATTCATCCAGTATGGGATTCGTGTTATTTACATGCAAGAAAACCTTGCGCGGGCGCCGCAATCCCGTTAGCGAGCGCACACTTCCTTCAGCTCCGGCCATGGCCACATGACCCATTTCGGCGGCGGTAGCCCCACTCCCCTGGACACGGATCAGCTCGTCACCGCTCCAAAACGTTCCGTCGAACAAAACCAGATCGGCAGTCTCCAGAACCCGCAACAACCGCTCATTGATGGCCGGGACGGCCGGCATGTAAGCCAGACGCGCGCCCGACGATGCCGTCAAAATCACACCCAGCGAAGCTTCTTCACGCTTGAGTGTAGCAACCCGCTTCTCCGAAACGTAAACGGGATACTTGTCTCCTAAGGAAAACACCTCACAGCTGATTCCGGAGTCGCTTCCGTCCGTCATCAGCAATGGGAAGTTCTCATCGAGTTTAATTTCCGTCCAGCAAACCTGCTGCGGCACTCGGTTCAGCATGCCGAATACGCTGTTGTCGTCCTGAAGAATGCTGCGCAGGGAAGGTGTGCAGTAAATTGTGAAGGGCTGCAACTCACGCAGAGACAGCAGGCCGGCAATCTGATCAATATCGGCACTGGTGATTAGTACGCCTGCAATCGGCGAATCGCGTACCGCAGCACGGGGCTGTAGCTCCGGCGTCCGCTCAATTTGCAGTCGCAAGTCAGGAGAAGCGTTTAACAGGAACCATGCGCGGCCGTCATCGCTGACGGCCACCTGGGTTTGGGTACGGCTTTTGGCGGAAGAATTGCCCGCTCGCAGGGAGTGACAGTTCCGGCAGTTACAATTCCACTGCGGAAATCCGCCCCCCGCGGCGGAGCCCAGAATCTCGACGCGCATTCCTCAGTTTACAGTTCTGCGCTAGCGTAGGAGTTGATTTCGCAGTTCAGACAAACTTCTTCGAATTGCGGGCTAGTCCATTCCATGGTTCTCTCCTTAAGTTCCCTGATGATCAATTTCAGTTGAGGGGTTGTAGCGGTTCCACTTAAAAACCTGGAGCCCCTACCGTATGCGCGATGCTCCGCCCCACCCGGTGCAAGAGCATAGTCCTAAACACTATACAGCAACCGTGCAACACTCGAATACATCTCTGCTAAATTTGCGGTAATCGGCCGCCCTTCATCCGTAGCCTAATTCGTTCGAGATAACTCGGCGTAAAAACTGTCGAGCTGATCTCCACTGAAGCTCAGCTGCCAACCGAGGTCGGTCGTCTTAAGCTGGGCCATCAGCTGGTCTTTGGGGACGCCCTGCTTGACCAACCCGGTCGCGCGCGCAACCGTGGTGTCGATCTTGGTCTTAAACGCTTCCAAATCGGCCCTGCTCACCGGTGGGCCGGTGGCCGGTATGACAACGTCGAAATCGAGCTTCAAGACTTGCGCCAGCACCTGTCCCCATCCAACCAGGCTCCCTCCTGCCGAGAAGTCGGGAGCGGGCGTGACGGCGAACAAATCGCCTACTGCCACTGCTTTCAGATTCGGAAAGTAAACCGCCGTATCGGAGTTGCTATAGGCGTTGCCGAAATGCATCAGTTGCGCTTCTATTCCGCCCATTCGTATCTGGTATTCGCGTCCGTAGGTAACAACCGAGGCAGCAATGGCGTCGCCGGAAAGGTTGCAGGCTGCGAGATTCTGTTTGGCATTTTCCTGGACGACAATGTGGCTGCCATTTTCAGCGAATTTCGCGTTGTTTCCCGTACCGGATTTGTTGCACCCGGTGAGAATGACCGCGCGAATTTGCTGGCCCGATATCTTTTTGGCGCGTGCCCGCAGAGCGTCGTAGTTGCCAGGAAGCTTGTCGTCTACCAGGATCAATCCGTTGGCGCTCAGCCGTAGCAGTGAGTTACTGCCATTGCCCGTGATCAGGTATAGACCCGTTTTCACCAACTGCACGGTCAGCCCGTCGTTAGGATTAATGGCGTTTGGCTGCTTGTATTGCGCTGAACTGGCAACAGCTCCGGCCATGATGAGCAGAACGATCGCCCACGTTTTGTAAGCCGGCAATGCAGAGGGGAATTGATCAGTCGCGAACAGATTGTCGCCAGACTATGGAGCGATGACTCATTCCTGGATACGGAGCGCAGCATCAATACCGCGGTCCGCAAGATCCGAAGGGCGTTGGAAGACGATGCTCGTCATCCGCGATTCATCGAGACGATCATCGGGAAAGGCTATCGCTTCCTTGCTCCGCTAGAGCGAAAAGATCCGCACCATGAAATTCAATCGAGCGGGCCGGCGGAGACGCGCTTTGGCAATCGGGACGGCGGTGAGATACGCCTGCGAAGCTTTTCAGTGGAAGCCACTAGCGGAGCGCCGGTCTTAACTTGCGATGTCGTCGTAAGCAACATACCTCTGGGCCGTATTCCGCTGATGGAGCTTGAACTCCCGGCTGACGTAACTCTTCCTTTGAAGCCGCCGGACAGATTGTTGTTAAAGCTCCACGGGGTAGGCGTTACCCTGACGGCCAAAGCGGTACAAGCCCTGCATGCCTTCTCTATCTCTGTACTGGAGAGTGGGCTGAGGACTCGAGTGACGGACTCGCTAGGTTTGAGCGAAGAGCCGTTTGAGAAAACGTTCCTTGCGGAAGCGGATCCTGAGGGCGGCGAGTTCTCTCTACGACGGAAATCCGATACCGCGGGAATGCCGTAGCGATCACGATAGGTCGAGGTGCGCTGCCGGCGATTTTCTTGGCCTTGAGCGCTGGGGCTTGTGGGCCGCGGCCCGGAGTCAATGTTATAATCAGCTCGTCCTCCATAGCTTTTCCTTGGCGCGGGCGCGTAGCTCAATTGGCAGAGCAACTGACTCTTAATCAGTAGGTTGAAGGTTCGATTCCTTCCGCGCTCACCACCTTTTCAACAACTTATGGTTGGTCACATCCCTCCTGCTGGACGACTGTGGCTGTTTTTGTGGCTGTTGGAAATCCCAAGTCCTTCTGTTGATTGCGGCGGTCGATCACATTCTTGATCTGAGCCGTTTCCGGGTGCAGATAAACCATGGTCGTACTCAGGCTCTCGTGACCCATCACCTCTTTGACCAAGCCCGGGTTTCTCGTCTCCGCCATAGCCACCGTCCCAAAAGTGTGCCGGGCACAGTACAGCTTCAGAACATCAGGTATACCGAGCTTTCTGGCAATCTTCCTGAACATGTGCTCGATTCCGCTCAACTCGATGTGCCCTGATCGAGACTTCTCTGACGGGAACACCCAGCCTTCCGTTCCTCCCTTCTGTTCCTGCTGGATGGTCCTCAGTATCCCAATCACGCGCTCACTCAGTGGCACGATCCGGCGGGCTTTGCGTGACTTGCCTTTCGGATTGAAGTAGAAGGCGCCTTCCCAACTGATTTGTTCAAGGCGCATTCTGACTACCTCCCCATTTCTCATGCCTGAATCCAGCATGATGGTCAGCACATCTCTCAAGGGCCTCGGGCACACGGGTAAAAGCGCCCTTTCATCTGTGTCAGTCACGATACGGTTCCTGGCATCGACCTTGACTGATTTCACCCGCGGAACTTCGCGGATGAATTTCCAATCGCGGGCCTTGCCCAACATGCGGCGCATCGTCCGGATGGCGCAGTTCCGGCTGTACGGTGATTCGTGAAATGCGGTGGTTTCAACATCATCCGACGTAATCTGATCCATTCGCATCCCGCATAGCGTGGATCTGAGAATCAGGCGACACCCATTCTCGTAATCATTCTTGGTTTTCGGCTCAAGCGTGGTCTTATCGAGCCACTCCAAGAACTGCTTTACAAACTCCTGAATCAGAGGCGCCCGCTTCGGCTTTGACGACTGCCCAGCCTCCGCCGCGACAATCGCCTGGGCTTCAGTCCGCTCTGCTTTCTTCCTGTTCTTGGTTTTGGCGCTGCCTCTGTAGCGCTTTCCGTTTAGGTAAAAGAGGTAGTACCAGACCCTACCCCGTAGGTAGATAGACATTCCGTTCCTCCCTGCTTGCGCGCACAGAGGCAACACGGATGCCTGACCGGATGAATTCATCCAAGTCGGCAATATCATACAACGCGCGCCCGCGAGGCTTATAGAACTTCGGTCCGACGCCCTGACACCTCCATGCCCGCAGCGTGCCCGCCGGAATGCCTGAGTATTCCGCTGCCGCCTGCGTTCCCACGAATCTGCTGTCGATCTTTCCTAACCGCACTGCCACTGCAACCTCCAACTGGCTTCACTGATGACTTTCCCACTGCTCCTGCATACTTCGGTCGATCTCGCTGAGGTAGCCCAATGCGGCGCACGACCTTGGTCGCCGGGATCCCTCAGAGTTCCAATCGTCGGGGCACGTCTTTGGGAACACTAGCGGTGTGGCCGAGCACATCACGGCGAGATCTGTGGCAGTTCGTCGCCAAGGTACTCGCCAGGCTTCGGTCCCGCCCACCCCGAGACGGGCGCGAAAATGGCTTCTTCAGCACTCTTGTTAGCTTCAAATCGAGTGTTCGTCAAACAGGCTGATAACGCGCGTTCTGGCTAGCGATGGGGCTACCCGGGACTTGCTTGTAATTTGACGAATCTGGCAGGAGTTCCTGGGTCGAATCGCTCTCGCAGCGTGCCTTTGGCCGCTCGGCTGCGAAGATGCGGCCTTGACCCGGAATCTTAATCGTCAATCGATTTATTTCACCAATCGCACTTTGAGTGAGAACAAGGGTCTCTTCGCCCTTGACACTGAGGCCCGCCACGCGCTGCCAATGGTCCGTTGCAGCTCCCTCGCAAAACTCATTTCACCAATCGCACTTTGACTAGTCATCGCAGCAGGCGCCAAAGAGTCTGACACCAAATCCACAAAGGTGTGTCCGCATCAGTCCAGGATTCACTCAGCCATAGCCGCGAAGTCGATTCCCTCGCCGACCCGCTGCCTGACTTCCTTCAGCCATGCTCGTGGATTTGTGCCATGAATCACCCGCCCCAGAAAGCCCAGCCGTTCGGCGGCATTATTGCGGTTTCGACGGACGTCGTCCTTCGTGATCTTGGTGTACAGAGCGAGAAAGGTATCCATGTTCCGGGGCTTGGCGAAGACGTAAGTCGCGTGGCCAAGCTGAGGAGTTTCGACGACGACGCTTTTCTCAACGTCGAAAATGTATTCCTCCCGAAACAGATAGATCCGGCGTGCCCGGCGTGCGAGCTGGCGATAGAAGAATGGATCATAATCAGGGCGCCAGCTGATTTGGGCGACATCGAAGTCGCCGGGAATACGCAGCTCCGAACACATTCGCTGCAGCTCCCCTCGCTCGACCGCCCGATGCTGCAGGCACAGCCGGACCTGATCCAGAGCCCGCGAATACTGGCCGAAGCGATGATAAGTAGTTTTGGCAGACTCAAGTTGCAGATGGAAATC
>CAVXMZ010000005.1:0-129073 GCA_963763145.1 uncultured Acidobacteriaceae bacterium
GGCGGAGAGACAGGGATTCGAACCCTGGGTACCCTTTCGAGTACACACGCTTTCCAAGCGTGCGCCTTCAGCCACTCGGCCATCTCTCCGCGCAGCACTGATTGTATGGTGCGGGTGGTGGAACCGCAACCTTGGCTGGTCTGGATCGAATCGTGTTCTCCTGCATCGGTAGCTGCGAGAAGACTGTTGATCTCTACGGCGCGAAGTAGCTGGAGATATCCAGGATCAGTTGCGTGAGTCCCGCAGCGTAGGCGTCGATGGAGCCGTTGGTCGTGGGTACGATCGCCAGGTTGGAAGTGACAGCGCCATCGCGCGCGTTCAAAGTCGAGGCCAGCGGTTGGGGTTGCCCATCGGGCCAGAGAGTCAGGTAGTCAAGCGAACCTGACGGCACTACGGTCGCGTTCAGCACATAGCCTTGAGCGGCGCTGGGTACTTCGCAAGGACTGCTCACCACGTTGACGGTCAGCTCGCCAGTAAAGGCGCCTGTAGTCTGGCGCGTGTCCAGCACGCGGCATGGGGCAAAGTTATACAACGACAGTGGCTGGAGCCCGGACGCGGCCGGCGCGAAATAGCCGTTGATGTCGATGACCAGGTCGGTGTTATTGCCGTAGGGATAGACGTCGATATCGCCGCCCTCACCGGCGGTGACCATGGCGGCGTTCGCCGTGACCGTTCCGGTGGGCGCGTTCAGCGTGGAAACCAATGGCTGCGATTGACCCTTGGGCCACGTGGTGAGATAGCCCAGCGGGGCGCCGTTCTGCGGAATCGCCGTGTAGTTGAATGAGTAGGCTTGCGCCGTGCTGGGGATGTTGCAAGCGGTGGCCTCGAGGACAGGGAAGTCGCGAGTGTGCTCGTTAGTCAGGATGGGGCCACCCAACGGCCCGTTGGGATTTCGAGTGTCGACGACGCGGCAAGGTGTTAATGGGAAGAACGCCAATGTTGAACTGCTGGAAGGCAGGAAATAGCCGTCGATGTCGAGCAGAAGATCGGTGGTGTTGGTGGCGTAAACGAGGATGGCCTCGCCGTCGCCCGCGGGCACGATGGCGGCATTCGCCTTCACGCGTCCATCATAAGAATTGAGCGTGGAGATCAAAGGCTGGGTGAGTCCCGCCGGCCACGCGGTCAGGTAGTTCAAGCTACCCTGTGGAACGACCGTCACGTTGAGGGAATAAGCCGCCGCGTTGGAGGGAATGCCGGAACAGGGTCCGCTGGGTATGGCGAAGCTGCGCGCCGCGCCACCTCCTTGCAGGGACGGACCGCCAAATGGGCCGTTCGCTCCACGCGTATCCACCACCCGGCAAGGCGTGACCGGAACAAATTGCAAAGCGACAGGGATATTGAAAATGGCGGTGACGGTGCGAGCGGCGGTGACGGTGAGAGTGCAGGTCAAGCCGAAGCTGAGATCGCAATTCTGCCAGCCGGTGAAGATGGAGCCCTGCGCCGGTGAATCCGTCAAGGTTACCGGCTGCTCGTCGTAATAATTTGCCGAACATGTGCTACCGCAATTGATACCGCCGTCCATGCTGGTGACCGTCCCGGTGCCCGTGCCGGCCTTGGATATCGTCACTGCGAACTGCTGGTTCTGCTGAATGGTGAGAGTCGAAAACACATATTGCTCGACATTACCGGCAACATCCACACTATATGTCGTAATCTGGTGGAATCCAGGCAAGTACACGTAAACCGGGCCGGAATAGGGCTGGAACTGGCCGCTATCGACCACGTAAAACGTGGCGGCCACTCCGCTGGCGTTGTCTGTGGCGCTGAGGGTGACCAACACCGGACCGTTATAGTTGCCGTTCTGCTGTTGATTGCCGCTCAGGCTGATGGCCGTCACCGGAGGAATGTTGTCAAAGCATAGCGGACCATAAGTGGACAGCGCTGAATTACCGGCGTTGTCCCAACCTCGGATGTAGGCTGTATGGCAGCCTTGGGATAGGTTGGCCAAGCCGTTAATGGAGGCATTTGCCCCATAAGTCTCCGTGCCATAGAAACTGTTTCCGGCCCCGGGGGTGGGTTCGCTATAAGGATCGCCGGGGTCGGCATCCCATGCCGCGCTGGAGCCTGCCGGACCATTCGGCGGATGGCCGTTGCCGGTAGTGTCGCTCAAAGTCCAACTGACGGTCTGGTCGGTGTTGTACCACTGATTCACTGGGGGGCCGGTGGTTGCGGCAGAGGGACCGGCGCCATCGCCCGCGAGGAAGTAGTTGACCATCCACGCAAACTGCAACATATTGGCCGAGCCCCAGCCCGTTACCCGATCATAACCGGGACCAGCGCAGAAGTAGCTCAGGTCGTCCTCCCGCGTTATGTCGTTGCTATTGCATCCGGAAGTAATGTCATAAAACGGATAGTGTGGGGCAGATGGCGCGAGACCTTCGCTATAGATATATGGATTGGCGCTGCCCATAGGTGCGCAAGGGGCCGATAAGGACGGGCCGCAGGTATTGCCAACGATGCTCTGGAGGTACAGGAGGTAGGCGTTTTCCTGGGCGAAGAACCCCGACATCTCTGGCGTGGCAATGCTGGTGCCGCCTGTCCCTATCAATTGGCCATCCCAGAAAAAGTTCTGCGGGGCGTAAATTCCATCTGAATTCAATGCCAGGTCGGGAACGCTGCGCATATTCGAACTACATGCTATGCCACCTTGATAACCCGGGGCCGAGATGTAAGCGCTGCAACCGCCGCCGCCGCCGCCATCGTTGCTGGAACAACCGTAAGGTCCGCCGGTCCAGGCGACCTCCTGGCCAAAGCCGGATTGACCGGTCGTCAGCGACGTTCCTCCTGCGGCGGTCACGTCAGTATCAGAGGCCGGGTAGCTTACTGCCAGGCGAGTGCAGTCTGTGGTGGCCCCGCCATCGCCGGCGGCGGCAACCAGCGACCACCCTTCTCCGATCATTTGATTGAAGACGTTGTGAAAGGCGGCGATGTTACTAAAGCCGGTGAGGTATTCTGCCTCTCCCCAACTCATGTTCAGCACCCTTGCCTGGCTGTCATTCAACGCATGCTGCAGCAAATCCACCAGACCGGAATAGGCGTTGGTGGGCGCCTCATACATGTGGATCTCGGAGGTGCTGGCAGAAGACCCGAAGCTATTGGACATGGCGGTACTCCACTCCACATCCAGAGTCGCCTCGGGATTGCAACACGGCGGCGTACCGTCAACGAAATGCCTTTGAACGTTCGAAGCAAGGTACGGATAGTTTGACAGGAAGCCAGCATAGTCTGAATCTCTATAGTCGCCCCAGATGGCTACGGCGATGGAAGATTCCGGCGGCGAGTTATTGGGATTGTTCAGCGGATTGCAGCAATGGCCCAGGTTCTGGAGCGCCATAAAGTTATAAGCATAGGAGCTGTATAAATCCGTGGGGTCATAGGCGCCATTAGAGTAGTCGTGATTCACCCCCTTCTTGTGCGCTGCCAGCGCGCTATCCAGCTTTTTCCGGTCGCCGTTGCTCTGTAGATGGGCCCCCAGCGCGTAGGCCGGACCGAGAGAATAAACAGGATAAGAGGTTGTGTCCTTGATGTTGGTGGATGCGTGGGCGACCTCAATGTTGTTGAGACCGAGCACGGAGTGAACTACGTTGGCGAGCGTGGCGGGAAGGGAAGGCCCGCGATCGTTAGAGAAATATGTAGATTCGCCGAGCTGGTAGGAATTGATGCTGACGGTCAGCGCGATTTCGATGACGGCCACAGGGGCTTCAACATCCACGACCAGGCGATTCGGGAAGCGTTGGGTGATGGTCAGCCCCCGGGCTTGCGCCCAGGCCACCACCGCATGCTCGTCCTGGGGAGACGGTGCGAAGCGCAGGTTCCATGCTGCTGCACTCAAGTACTTGTGAAACAGCGGCGAGGCTGGGTCCTGTAGCTCGTGCAGGAATTGCTCTTCTTCGTCCATGTGCGGCGGCTTCAAAGCGACAGACAGGCGCAGCATCTGCCGGGGGTTGTAAGGTCCAAGATAATGGGCCGAGCCATCCCGTACCGCGAGCGGCACCTGCGAGATGGAAACCGTCTGCTGAGCCGTCATTCGGCTTGGCAGACAGGCCATGAGTGCGACAAAAAAGGCGCCACAAACTAAGCTTCGCGCCTGCCTCACAAAATATGGAGACCTGGAAATACCGTGGTACGTACCGCGGCCCTGCATGAGTGCAACCCCGGAATAGGATTCGAATGTGGGAGCGAGTGCTGTTGCTGAGCTGGCCAGTCTGGATTATTTCGCTGGGGAGATTTGAAAACAAGGTATTTCTTTTTCGGCAGCGCGCAAATTGCGGAATTCGTACGGGGGTTGCTCCGCTCGGCTGCGGCCGGCACGACGAGGGCTTTCGGATTGCCCACCCAGGCTGGTTGCGGCGGTGGTTTCGCTTACACCACATTCGCAACCCACCCAGGCCGCCCTAATGACCGGCGTTCTCGTCGACTTCGAAGACGCCAAAGGTGTTACCTTCCGTGTCGATGTAATACCCTTGCCAGCATCGACCAGGCACCGCGAACTTCGATAGTGCGACGGTTCCACCAAGCCGGAGTATCGTACGCTCGGTTGCGTCGTAGTTTTCGACCTCAAACGTGCAGAGGAACGCATTGGTGCCGCACGGAGCCGCAGGCTTCGGCGCCGGACTGCGCAATAACCCTCCCTCCGAGCCGTTCGCAGCGATCCGCCAATACTCGACCGGAAGGCCCTTGATCGCGGAGAATTGCCATCCGAAAACTTCCGAATAGAACCCCATCGCGCGGGCCGGATCGCCAGCTTGGATCTCGAAATACATGTTGCCGCGATTCGATGACATGGAGACTCCTAAATGCGCTGTAGCTCGGCAACGGTCCGCTCATTCTCAATGTTGCCGGTGTTGAGCGTGGTCTTTGGCTCGAGCAGCATCACCTGAGTTTCTTCGGCGGCGGAAGGCATGTGCTCAACGCCGCGCGGAATGATGATGAACTCGCCGGGACGGACCACGATCTCGCGCTCCGAGCCGTTTTCGCGCAGTTTCATACGCATCTCGCCCTGGATGACGAAGAAGAGCTCGTCTTCGTGCTCGTGGTGATGCCACACGAATTCGCCCTGGAATTTCACCAGCTTGACGTAGGAGTCGTTGAGTTCGCCCACGATCTTCGGGCTGTAGTGTTTGGAGAAAAGCGAAAACTTGTGCGCCAGGTTGACCTTATCCAAGTGGACCTCCGAACGAAAACATTCTACTGAATTGGACCCGCGGCCATACGCCGGGGGTAATTCGGTTTGATGAGTCGCGCGATCGATCCGGCTCAGGCCAAATCCCAAGGGCGGCCGAACCGGAGGGCGGCGATTATTTCTTGCCGCCGGGGCACATTTCTGCTTTCCATTGCCGGCTGGTTCGGAATATACTCGCCTTCGCTTCTCGCTTCCGGGGCAGGCATTGGCCAATGCAGCCAATGCTCGGGTGCTTCCGACGCCCCTCGCCGGCGATGCTGTTGCGTCCTTCCGTCACAACCTATAGGAGGCACTATGGCGACCATCCGCGACCTGATCAGTAATCGCACCATTCACTACGTGGAACCCAGTCAAACGGTGTTTGAAGCAGCCAATTACATGGTGAACTGCAACGTCGGCGCCGTGCCGGTGCTGGACGATACCAAACTGGTTGGCATCTTCTCCGAGCGTGACATCATGCGGCGCGTAGTTACCGAGGGACGCGACCCGCTCACCACGCTTATCAGCGACGTGATGACTACCGACGTGCGCGCGGTCGGACCCAGCGCCAGCTCAGAAGAGGCGATGTGCCTGATGCAGACCCACGGAGTGCGTCATCTGCCGGTGTGTGACGGCCGCACCCTGGTAGGATTCCTGTCGCTGCGCGACCTGCTGCGTTGCCATCTCGACGAAAAGTCGGGCGAGGCGGAAGCGATGCGGTCCTACATCCAGACCTCGACTTAATGCGTCCCTGATGGGAATTACGCTGGGCAACGGATCAAGACACTTAGTGCGGCCCGGCGAATTTCCAGATGCTACACTAGCGCCTGTGCTTCCATGAGCCTGCCTGGAGTGGTTGACGATCTCCGCAAAATTGTTGGCCGCGACGCTGTTCTCGACCGTCCCGAAGACATGATGTTGTATGAGTACGACGCGGGGGTGCGCAAGAGCACTCCTGGAGCTGTCGTCTTTCCGCAAACCGCACAACAGGTTTCTGAGATCATGCGCACGGCGTCGGCGGCGCACATTCCGGTGGTCGCGCGCGGTGCGGGCACCGGGCTGAGCAGCGGGGCAATCTCGCACGCTGGCGGCATCGTCGTCGCCTTCGCCAGAATGAATCGCGTTCTCGAAGTCGACGTCGAGAACCTGCGGGCTGTGGTCCAGCCTGGCGTGGTCAATCTCCAGCTTTCCGAATACGTCTCGCACCTGGGGCTTTACTACGCGCCCGATCCTTCCAGCCAGAAGGCCTGTACCATCGGCGGCAACGTGGCGGAGAACTCGGGAGGGCCGCACACGCTGCTGCACGGCGTCACCGTCAATCATGTGACGGGAGTGGAAGTTGTGCTACCCAGCGGCGAGATTGTGTACTTCGGCGGTAAGGCTGCCGAATCCTACGGCTACGATCTGACGGGGTTCTTTGTGGGCTCGGAGGGGACCGTCGGAATCGCCACGGCGATTACGGTGAAACTGTTGCGCAAGCCGGAAGCGGTGGCGACGCTGCTGGCCATCTTCGAGTCCGTGGACGATGCGGCCCGCACGGTTGCCGAGATTACCGCTGAAGGCATTACTCCCGCGGCGCTGGAGATGCTCGACGGCTGGACCCTGCGCCAGGTGGAAGCGTACTGCCATGCCGGATATCCGCTGGATGCCGGGGCCGTGTTGCTGATCGAATTGGAAGGCCTGCGCGAGGCCGTGGATGAGCAGGCGATTGCGGTGCGCGGCGTGTGTCTGCTGCAGAAAGCGCGAGATGTCCGCCGGGCTAAGAACGAAGAAGAGCGCGCGCTGCTGTGGAAGGGCCGCAAGACGGCGTTCGCGGCGGTGGGCCGCGTCAGTCCGTCGTATTACACCCAGGACGGCGTGGTGCCGCGCAGCAAGATTCCTGCCGTGCTGCAACACATTGGCGAAGTCAGCAAGAAGTACGACCTGATCATCGGCAACGTCTTTCATGCCGGAGACGGCAATCTCCATCCCCTGATCCTCTTCGATGATCGCGATGCAGCTCAGTTCGAGCGTGTGATGGCGGCCAGCGGCGACATCCTGCAATACTGCATCGACGTTGGCGGTACTATCACCGGGGAGCACGGCGTCGGGCTGGAGAAACGGGACGCGATGCCGCTGCTGTTTACCGAGGAAGACCTCGCCATCATGACCGACCTGCGCAATGTGTTCAACGGGAACGAGGTGTTGAATCCGGGGAAGATGCTGCCCAATCCGCGCATGTGCCGCGAGATCGCCGGCCGCTCGCACAACCCAGTGCTCGCGCAGGAGGGCCTGTGAGCACGGCAACCACGCCTATGCGCTTCACTCGCGAGCTGCGCGAAATCTGCGGAGCGGAGTATGTCATCGAAGATCCAGCCCGGCTGCAAGCAGCGCAGATTCTGGGCGTGACCCCGGCCGTCGCCGTGGAACCGGCGTCGGCGGAGGAGATCGCAGCCGTGTTACGCTTCGCCAATGAACACGGCCTGAACGTCGTTCCCGGCGGAGGATTCACCCAGCAGCAGACCGGTAACACGCCCGCGCCTATCGATGTGCTGCTCTACACCACGCGGCTCACCGACGTGGAGCACTACGATCCCGGGGATCTCACCATCGGCATCGGCCCGGGTTGCACCGTAGCGCAACTGTCGGCGAAGGTTGGCGCTGATGGACTGCTCTTTGCCGGCGATGCGCCGAGGCCGGAGCGTGCGACGATTGGTGGAGTGCTGGCCACAGGAATGACTGGACCACTGCGGCATGGTTACGGTGGGCTGCGCGATTACTGCATCGGCGTCCGCTTCGTCACCGGCGATGGCCGTAAGGGCAAAGGCGGCGGCCGCGTGGTGAAGAACGTCGCCGGCTTCGACCTGATGAAGCTGCTCATCGGCAGCATGGGCAGGCTGGCGATCATCACCGGGGCCAGCTTCAAATTGTTTCCCGCGCCGCGCCAGACCACGACCTTCGTCGCTGAATTTGCGAGTGCGGCCGAGGCCATCCAGTATCGCAATACTGTGCTGCGCTCACCGCTCTCGCCGATATGTCTGGAGATGGTTTCGCCGCATGCGGGCGAGCTGTTGCCCGGTGGGGTGCGGTCCGGCAAAGGCTGGTCGATTTACTTGCGCGCGACGGGAAGTGACGCGGTGCTGGCCCGCTATCGCATCGAACTCGGCGCTGCCATTTCGCAGACCATCGACGCTCACGAGGAGTCGGATCTGTGGCGAGCGATCGGGGACTTCTCGAACACTTTGCCCGAGCGCTATCCGGAATCGCTGCTCATCTCGTTGTCGCTTCCGCTGGCTGACGTTCAAGCCATGCTGAACGAAGTGGAGTCCGTGGCGGCGGCGGACCATCTGGAGTACGCCGTTATCGGCGCAGTGGGAGTTGGCCGTCTGCTGGTTGGGCTATGGCCGGCAGATCAGTATGCGAACCTTAGCAACGCGGTTTTCGCCTTCCGAGAACGGTTGCCGCGCGATGCCAGTGCCAACATCCTTCATTGCCCGCAGGAAATACGCCGTCAAACGTCAGGCTGGACAAAAACCCCAACCCACTTCGACAGCATCAAGGCGGTCAAGCAGGCTCTGGATGGGAAAGACATCTTGAACCGCGGGAGGTTTCTCTGAGCTTCGAGATTCCAACTGCCGAGCATCATCCTTCCAACTTCACCAGCGGCGAGAAGCCCAGCTGGGACCTGTACTCCAAGTGTGTGCATTGCGGCCTTTGCCTGGACCAGTGTCCGACCTATCGTGCGCTGGGCACGGAGATGGATTCGCCTCGCGGCCGCATTTACCAGATGCTTCAGGTCGACGAAGGCCGGCTGGCGCTGGGCGATTCGTTTGTCAGCCACATTGATCGCTGCCTGGGCTGCCTGAATTGCGAGAGCGCGTGTCCCTCTGGGGTGAAATACGGACACCTGCTGGAGACCACGCGCGCGCAGATTGAGCAGAACTACCAGCGCCCGCGGCTGCAACACAGGCTGCGCGAACATTTCTACGGTAGCGTGCTGCCGTCGTTCGGCAAGCTGGCGCGCGCGGCCAAGTGGTTGCGCTTCTATCAGCGCTCGGGACTGCAAAGTCTGGCGCGCGCGACCGGAGTGCTGAAGGCGATGGGCGTCGCGGAACTCGATGAGCTGTCGCCGCGAATCGAGAGCACCTTCTCCTTCAGCGATCTGGGCAAAGTGTTTCCGGCGGAGGGCGAGCGGCGCGGGCGCGTGGCGCTGCTCATCGGCTGCGTCAGCAGCGTGGCCTTTGCGGAGTTGAACCGCGCCACCATCCGCGTGCTCACTAAGAACGGCATTGAAGTTTCGATTCCGGAAGCGCAGAGCTGCTGCGGCGCGCTGCATGCCCATGCTGGATTCCTCGATCTGGCTCGGGCCCAGGCCCGCAAGAACATCGATGCCATGCTCGGCCCGCAGTTCGATGCTGTCGTCAGCAACGCCGCCGGGTGCGGCGCGACCATGAAGGAATACGGCGGGCTGCTGGAGCACGACGCGCAGTACGCCGAGCGGGCGCGCCAGTTCGCCGCCAAGGTCCGCGATGTGACCGAGTATCTGGCCGAAATAGGTTTGCGCGAGCCCAAACGCAAAGTCACCAGCCGCGTCACGTACTCCGATCCGTGCCACCTGGCGCATGCGCAAGGCGTCCGCAAGCAGCCGCGCGCGCTGCTGAAAGCCATTGGCGCCGAGTTGGTCGAGATGCCTCGCGCCGATTCCTGCTGTGGCAGCGCCGGCGTATACAACGTGGTGCAGAACGAAATCTCGATGAAGATCCTGGACGAGAAGATGGACTACGTTGCCCTGGTGAAGCCGGAGATGGTGGTGACCGCCAATGTTGGCTGCATGCTACAGCTTGCGGCCGGAGCCAGGCGCAAAGGCCTGCACGCCGAGGTGAAGCACGTGATCGAGCTGCTGGACCAGGCCTACTAGAAGCCATCTCATACATGGTTACGACTTGCATCAGGGCACGGGTGCCCCGACACAAATCAATTTACGAGATAGGCTGTCGCCGCTCTTAGAGTCCGTCTGCTTTCCAGTTGAACTATTCGGTTCTCCCGCCTGCACCGCAAGATTGTTCAACGTTCCTCTGGCAGCAGCCTGCTGGGTTTGCCACGGATTGTTCTTCGGCCATCCGCTGTTCCCTCAAAGTAACCTGAATCGATGTAAATCGCTTTGACATGACCATTAAAATCACTTAAATTCGTACCGCGCTGCCGCGTTGCGAGCAAGGCGGCTCAAACTCATCGCTAGAAAACATGAGGAGAACTATGAGGTATCGTCCCGCTGCCTTGATGTTTCTCTTTGCCGTTCTCTGCATCGCAAGTGCAGCTATCGCACAGTCTCCGGCCGATCCGGCAACGTCAGCGCGCCTTCAGGGGGACGCGACATTTCAGACGCAAACCACCGCGACGGGTCAGACCCAAACGGGAGCGAACCTTTCGGGCATGGTGACCGACCAGACTGGCGCCGCCCTCCGCGATGTCGAGGTGACCATCAAGAACATCGATACCGGGGAAACGCGCACCCTCAAAACCGACAGCGGTGGGCACTATCAGACGTCCGGCCTGCCTCCGGGGCGCATTGAGATTCGGGCAGCAAAACAAGGGTTCACCGATGATACCCACGCCGGAACCAGCTTGGCAGCCGGCCAGAACGCCAGCATCGACATTCAGATGCGGCGCAGCGGCCCCGACGCCTGCGCCAGCGGCCACGAGTTCCTGACCACCGATTGCACGCTGACCTGGCACGGCATCACGCTATACGGCGCGTATGACATCGGCCTGGGCTGGGTCAGCCACGGCCTGCCGAACAATGGCTATAACTATGAAGGCGAATCGCTGGTGAACCGAAACGGCTATCAAAGCCTGTTTCTGCCCGCACCGAACAACCTGCAGCAGACGGGTCTGGGCATTAAGGGCAAGGAAGAGTTTGCCAAGGGCTGGTCGGTTGTGTTCAACGCTTCCACCGGCATCAATCCGCAGTCCGGCCAGCTGGCCAACGCGTCAGCCACGCAGATCGCCAACAACGGCCTGCCCCGGGCCGGCTATTCGTTCGCCATCGACGGTACGCGCGCGGGCCAACCCTTCAATGACGAAATCTATGGCGGCATTTCGTCCACGCAATTTGGTGCCGTGACCTTTGGCCGTCAGCGCTCTCTCGGTACCGATGCGATGCTGGTTTACGATCCGGCCGGCGGCGCCTATGCCTTTTCGTACATCGGGTATAACGGCACCATGGCCGGTGGCGGCGACACCGAAGACTCCCGTTGGGACTCCGCTATTAAGTATCGCCTCGTCTATCGCAAGGTCCATTTCGGCGCGATGTATAAATTCGCCGACGGTACAGGCGGTTGCTACTCGGCCTCCGCAACCTGGACTGCGGCCAATTGTACGCCGGAGTCGGCGCATAACAATGCTTATGGATTCGACGTTGGGGGAAACTACGGCAAGTTCTCCGCCGACCTCGTCGCCCAACGTTACAACCAGGCGATCAGCGTGTTGAACCCCTTGCTGGGGCCGCAGAGTCCGACCCAGCCCTATCAGTCAACCACCAACAGCATCAACACCAACCCCATCACCGGAAACAATGTGCTGCCCACCACCAACACCGTCTATGGCATCGTGACCAACAATGCCGCCATTATGGGCGCGGCCAAATATACGTGGGACCCGTTCAAGTTCTATGCCGGCTACGAATACATCTGGCAGCATAACCCCACGTACCCGTTGGGCGTTGGCGCCTCGGACCAGGGCGGTTATCAAATGAGCGGAGTCGAGGACAACAATCTTGATTCTGAAAAGCTGGTGCAGATCTTTTGGACGGGCGCGAAGTACGCTTTGAACAAGAAAACCGACATCACTATGGCCTGGTACCGGCAGTGGCAGAGCGACTTCCGTGTTCCCCCGGAGTGCTCGCCCGAAGCCGGTTTCCGCGCATCCTGCGCGGGCACCCTCAACGAGGTGTCGCTCTATGCGGACCATCACTTCACCCCGCGTTTCGACGCTTTTAGCGGGCTTGCCTATTCCTACGTGACCGGGGGGTTGGCCATCGCTATTCCTCATAAGCCCGGCGTCCCCTATTACCACAACAACGAATTCGCTCCGCTAATTGGTTGTCGTTTCGCGTTCTGATTTCGATTTTTTCTGTGCGGTTTCGGTTCCAGGGGAGAATTAGCATTGCCGAACGATCTCGCGATTTGTAGGCAATGTCGAACCGGCTCGGTCCTATTCAGCTTTCTAGAGGGTAATCTCATAGGTCGTTCTTGGTTTGTGTCAGGGCACGACCTCAGGTCATGCCGGTACGATCACGCTACGGATCAGGGCTTCAGCCCCTGCAAGACAGAGGGTCCAGGGGCTAAAGCCCGGGACTTTTTGCGAGCGGGTCCGGCACGACTCAAAGTCGTGCCCGACACAAGACATCAATGAGATGGCCCGTTTTTCAGGACAGCACGCGATTCGGTGGCAAGACGGCACCGGTTTCAGATTTCCAAATGCGCCAGCAGCCGCTAGGGGATCGAGAACAGCTTCCAGCCGTCGGTCTCCAGATTGAAGATGAAGTCGATCAACTTGCCGTTGGGGCAGCGATCGTTCTGGATGCGCGCGACCAGCACTGCCTGTTGCACGCCGTTGCGGGTCATCTCGCTGGCGGCGGTGTGCACCTTCTGGGAATGTGTCAGCAATTCGCGATAGGAGCAGGCACGGGCGCTGTTCTCCAGGTTGATAGGCGCATCGATGCAGGAGGAATCGAAGAGCTTGCAATACAGCCCGCGATGAGCGAGGAATTGCTGCTCCACTTCCGCGCGAGTGGCATGTTGCGTCTGCGGTCCCAAATCCACGCCGCGTTCCGGGACGTAGGACAAAACTTTCCTGGCATTGCCTTCACGGATCGCGGCGAAAAAGTCCTGCTCCAGCGCGGTTGGCGTAAGGGAACTGTCTGACTTTCCCGAAGTCGGCGAAGATTGCGCCGAAATCATCCCGCAACCACCGGAGAGAATTCCGGCTCCCAACACACAACATAAGAGCAGGCGATAGGCCCAGACAACCTTCATCCCTTCTTGCTCGCCTTCTTGGCGCGCGCCTTACCGGCAGGCTTTGCCTTCTTAGTCTGCGTCTTCGTCTTGACCTTACTGGCAGGACTGGCTTTTTTCGCCGCCACTTTACCGCCGGCCTGCAATTCCTGCTGGCGCTTTTTGGGCAGCCGCTCCCACACCAGTCGATACGATTCGGCGATCAGATCGCGCAGCTCCGGGTCGGGCAGCGTGTTGAGCTGTTCCAGGCTGATCCACTGCGCGCGCGCCATGTAGGGCGCGGGACGAACTCCGGGCCGCTCGCACAGTTCGGCAAAGTTCTCGGCGCTGCACTTGAACGAGAGGCGAACCGGCGCAGGCTCCAGCGGCGTCACCAGAAACAGCTTGCCGTCCACCTTGAAGCACAGGTCGCATCCCCACTGCACATTTTCGGTGGCGTGAGGAAACTGGAGGCAGTAGTGGCGAAGCGCTTCAATGTCCATGGGCATCATCTTTCTTGCCTGCCGCGGCGTCGGGCCACTCGCGCATCATGACCGTTTTGGTGTAGGCCAGGCGAAATCCACGCCGCTCCATGTTGCGCTGCGAGCCGCTGCCGGGGTTCGTGCTGACCACAGCATACTCGCAACCGGCAAGCGCCGCCTCATGCAGCCGTCGAGCAATCAGCCCGCTTTGCACGCCGCGCCGGCGAAACTCCGGCAACGTTGCCGCGCCGAACAACGCGGCGATGCGAGCTTCCGCAATGATGCGGCCACCGCCGCCTCCCACTACTGCGCCGTCGATGCGCGCCAGGAACGCCAGCGCCCCAGGCAGGGCGGCGAATCCCCCAAACACCTCCTCGCCCACCGTGATGTCCTGGGCGAAGCCCTGGGCGATGGCGCGCATCCATGGTTTTGCCGTTTCCGGCGTCACTCGCTCGATCACCACGCCAGCAGGCGGCGTGAAGGCCTCCGGCTGGCCTATCCGCCGAATAAGCACGGAATTAAATTCCGCGATGCGGTATCCGCGTTCGCCAAGCAAGGCGCGCAACGATTCATCGGCTAGCGGCGAAAGTACCACCGTCGACGGCACTGTACGGCTGCGGAAGAAGTGCTCCACGCGATCCATGTCGTCGCCGGTGACTTCTCCATAAAGCCCCATGCCAACGATCTGGTTTGCGGGATAGGTTACGCCGCCGAAGAACGCCACACCCCCGGCGACTTCCAGGGCTGCGATCGGGTCAGCCGGACAATGGCGCTGTATGGCCTCGACGCAATCGGGCAGAATCGTTTCCGCCATCTCCAGACGGCGGGCGAAATCGAGGTCAACAAAATCGGCAAGCTGCTGCGCAGCAACAGCGGTCAAGTCCGGCATTTTGGAACTCCTGTGTCTTAGCGTGTAGACCGTGAAAACAGCGTGGGCACACTACGCCGCCATCGGCGGATTGCGGGGAGCGGAGCGGGTTAGCGGACGGCGATGGTCACAGGCAACTCGCCCACTAGTTTAGCTGAGGCTTCCACCTGATGGGAAGGCGTGTGTTAGCTTTTTCACATGACTCTAGCTGAGCCCAAGTTGTCGCTCGACGGCAAGATTGCCCTCATTACGGGAGGCTCGCGCGGAATCGGCGCAGCCGCAGTGCGGATGTTCGCCGGCGCCGGAGCACGCGTGGCCTTCAATTATCTGCGCGCGAAATCGGAAGCCGAGCGGTTGGTGCAGGAATGCGGCGCCAATCGTTGCCACGCCGTGCAGGCCGATCTCACCGGCACTGACGGAGCCGAGGCCCTGGTGCGAGCCGCAGTCGAGCGCTTCGGTGCTCTGGACGCGTTGGTTGTGAATCATGGCATCTGGCCGTCCGACGACACCGCTATCGATCAGATGAGCGACCGGCAGTGGCATAGCACGATCGCCATCAACCTGGACAGCACTTTCGCCGTCATCAAGCATGCCGTCGCCCAGATGAAGTTGCAGGGAAACGGCGGGAACATTGTGCTGGTGAGCTCCACAGCCGGGCAGCGGGGTGAAGCCGGCCACTGCGATTATGCCGCCACCAAAGGCGCGGTGATCAGCATGACTAAAGGACTTTCCACCGAGCTTGCGCCCTTCGGCATCCGCGTGAACTGCGTCGCTCCCGGCTGGGTGGAGACCGATATGACCGCCGGCACGCTCGGCGATCCTGAACGCAGCAAGAAAGTTTTCGCCGCCATTCCCGCAGGACGCGTGGGCACGCCTGAGGAGATTGCCGCGCCCATCCTGTTCCTCTGCACACCGCACGCCGGCTTCATCACCGGCGAAGTGTTGAACGTTAACGGCGGCGCGGTGCTGGTGGGCTAGTGGGAACGTGTTATCCGCAAGAGGCTTCAGTCGTGAGCTTGGGGGACGCGGTCACTCAGGAAATCCAGAGACCGCTGTACGGGCGTGATCCGTCCTTCTTGCCCGAACTCGTAGGGTTCGCCGCGCCAGAGGAATTTGTTGCCCGTGAAGCTGGCGACCCAGGTGCAAAAGCCCAGCAAGTCGCGCAGGGGATAGAGCCAGCACAGCCACAAAGAGCGCGGGTCGCGCACGACTCCCCAACCCACCACGACGGCCAGCAGCGTCCGGTTGAGCCATGCCATCGCGAACAGCGCCTCACCGGCATAAATCCTGTGTTCGTGACCCAAGCTGAGCAACAGGGCGAGCAACCCGAAGGGGACTGCGTAGGTCAGACCCGAGCCGACATGTCCCCAGGGCCGCGAGAAGCGCGTGCTCTTCATCCACCGCAACTGGTCGCCGAAGGTCCTTTGAAAGGATCGTACGGTGAGAACGTGGCCAACCTTATAATGCGACAGTCCAACCTCGTAACCAGCCTCGGCGATGAGGTTGCCGAGCACGAAATCGTCAGAGTAGAAATCGGCGGTTTCGCGGATCCCGCCAATCGCTTCGACCGCGTCACGACGCACGGCCATCGTCGCTCCCAGCGCGAACTTCATGCCCTCAAGCATGTCGGCCACCATCACACCTGATGGCATTTCCACCGACATGCCCAGCGCTTCCAGTTGCGACCAGAAACCGCTCGCCGGGACGCCTTGGTACAGGCAAGTGACCAGGCCAACCTTCGGGTTCAAGAGTGGCGGCACGACATTGCGCAGGAAGTCCGGCCCAACGAGGACGTCGCTGTCACAGATGACCAGATAGTCGTTATCCGAGGAGGCGATCATTTTGGCCAGCGAAAAAACCTTGGCATTGGGCCACGACGGTTCTCCGGAAATCACCACCTGGGTTCGCACGCCCGGATACCTGGCGCGCAGTCTTTCCACCACAACCAGAGCCTCATTGTCCCGGCTCCGTGTGCCGAAGATGATTTCGAATTCCGGGTAATCCTGCCGAAAGAAGCTCTCCAGGTTCGCTTCCAGCCTCGGCTCCATGCCGTGGACGGGCTTCAAGACAGTTACTGGCGGCAAACTTGGTGTTGGAGTGGCCTCTGCCCGCGCCTGGAGCCGTTGCGATAGCTGCCGATAGCGAAAGGCCGCCATCATTACCATGCCGAAATAGACTGTAGAAGTGAAGGAGCCGAAGACCGCCAGATACCACAACAGGTTTCTAGCAGAATGTTCCAGAAGCCCGGCGCCTGCCACCGTGAGGAATGTTACAAACATAGGAATTGGTATTGTACCTGCTCAAGGGCGGAAATCTACCCATCAAGCATCTCCTTCGATAATCCGAGCGGCGTTTCCGCCAAATGCGGCCAGAGCTGCTTGCCCCAGGCTGATGCCGCCGTCGTTAGGCGGAACAGCGTGGTTGGTCCAAATCGCCAGAGGCCCGCCACTTAGTACATCGCGCACGTCGGACAACAGCAACTCGTTCTGGAAAACGCCGCCGGAAGAGTACGACCGTATCTAGTTGCTGCTCCCGGGAGAGTGCTTTTATCGCTGCGCACAACCCTTGAGCGACTCCACGCTGAAATGCCCGCGCTATTTCCGGTTGCTTGCGGCCGCGTTTGCGGTCTTCGGCGACGGCCTGCAGTAGCGGGCGAAAATCCAACTCGCCGTTTGCAAATGGAAACGGATACGCTTCCGGGCCATCGCCTTTGCGAGCCAAAGCCTCCAGCCACATCGCAGCTTGTCCCTCGAAAGTTATAGCGCGGGTGAATCCCAACAACGCCGCGGCCGAATCGAAGAGCCGTCCGATCGATGTAGTGGTAAAGCTGCGCACGTCTTTTTGAACTAGCTCAAGCGCATGTTGGTAGCGCGAAGGGAAGTTGAACGGCGCTGCGCTCATATCGGGCAAATCTTCGATCTGCGCCAGAAATCCAGCTGCGGCCTGCACCGGATGTTGCGCCGCTGCATCGCCTCCGGGAAGACTGGCGCGCCGCAAATGGGCCACGCGCTGGAAGCCCTGGCGCATGCTGCCGGCGAAAAACTCGCCGCCCCAGATGCTGCCATCATCGCCATATCCGGTGCCGTCGAAGCTCACGCCGAGCACGTGTTTGTCCCACTCGCCACGCTCAGCCAGCACCGAGGCCAGGTGAGCACGATGATGTTGCACCGCGTGCTTTTCAACGGCAGGAAGGCTTTGACAGTACGTGGTCGACAGATACTGCGGATGAGCGTCATGCACCGCGAGCACATCGTCCCAACTCACGTCGTACATCGCGACCAGATCGCGGACCGTTTCCTGGAATGCCTGAAATGCCTGGTAGTGGTCGAGATCGCCGATGTGCTGACTGACGAAGGCCTGCCCATCGACCACCAGCGTAACCGAGTTCTTCAGATCAGCGCCGACGGCCAGAAGTGGCCGCGTGACAGGCAGATTCGCCACCGCGCCGGGAGCGTAGCCACGCGACCGCCGCAAGATCGCCGGACCAAATGTGCCGACCCGCGCCACAGAATCGTCCACGCGCCGCGCGATGGGCCGCTCGCCGACAAGGAATGCGTCGGCCACGCCGGTCAGGCGGTCGAAGGCGTCCTGCTCCTCGTAGGCAATGGGTTCGCTGGACCGGTTGGCGCTGGTCATCACCAGAACATCGGGCGCGCCCGCTGCGAACAGCAGGTGATGCAGCGGAGTGTAGGGAAGCATGACGCCGAGGTCGTCACTGTCGGGCGCCAAGCCCGGCAGTTCTGACTTCGCGGCAGCCAGAACGATTGGACGCGCGACGGAGGTCAGCAGCGTTTCCACTTCCGGCGAGGCGTCGATCACGCTCCGCGCGGTATCAAGATCTTTCACCATCACCGCGAACGGCTTCTCCTTGCGATACTTCCGTTCCCGCATCGCTCCTACCGCCGCAGGGTTACGAGCGTCGCAAGCCAGGTGATATCCACCCAATCCCTTTATGGCGACTATCTTTCCCTGCCGCAGAAGTTCGACAGTGCGGTGAATTGCCTGGCCATCGCCCAGCGTCGTACCTTCCACGTCCTGCAAGAAATAGTGCGGACCGCATTGCGGACAAGCGACCGGCTGCGCGTGAAACCGCCGGTTTGCTGGGTCGTGATATTCCGCATCGCAGTAAGAGTCCAGCGGCCATGGCTTCATCGTCGTGTTGGGACGGTCATAGGGAAGAGCAACGATGACGGTGTAGCGCGGTCCGCAGTTGGTGCAGTTGATGTAAGGATATTGATAGCGTCGGTTGGCCGGGTCCGAGAGTTCTTGCAGACACAGATCGCACACCGGCAGGTCGGGCGAGATGCGAACCGTCGGCCGCTCGTGGCGCTCGCTTTCGCGAATGTTGAATCCGATTAAGCCGTCGGGTTCAGCCGATCGGACTTCGATCTCGGAAATGGCAGCCGCAGAAGGAGCCTGTGTCCGGATTGCTTCGAGGAATGCGGCCATGTTCTGCTGCGGACCCTCGGCATAAATCGCGACGCCGTCTTCGCCATTCAGCACCCATCCGGCCAGGCCGTGCTCCTGCGCCAGGCGATAGACAAAGGGACGGAAGCCGACTCCTTGAACCACGCCGCGGACGCGAATGGAACGGGCCGATATCATCCCAGCATTTCCATGGAAACTCTCCCCAGCGCGCTACTGGCACAAGGGCTGATAGGGCAAACGTTGGCCTTCGACAATCGCCTCCGGATTGTAGGTGACGAGGGCTTCGGCAACTTCATGGCCTGCGAGTTCGGACACGGCAGCGCGCGCCTGCGACATGATCGGCTTGCGACGAACGGGATCGTGGGCGTCGCTGGCGATGACGTGGACCGCCTCGTGGTGCAGCAGCCACTCCACCATTTTCCTGGAACGACTGCCCCACGCGCCGGTCACTGCATTGGCCGTCACCTGCACCAGGCAGCCTTGTTCCACCAGCTTCAGCACCATATCGGGGTTCTTCAGCAACGGCTGGTTACGTTCGGGATGGGTGATGATGGGCACCATGCCCCGGCTGCCGATCATGAAGACGTCCTGCATTACGCTGGGGGGAATCCCGAAGTCGCTGAACTCGATGAGCAGGTACTGGGAATCGCCGATGGTGTAGCGCCGCGGATTTTCCAACGCGTCCTGAATGTTGTCGTAGGAAAAATGGAAATCGCAGCCCAGGCTGAAGCTGAGCTCGCCGTTGGCAGCGTCGTGCAGCTGACCCAGCATCTCCGTGAAGCGCTCGCGATTGTACTCATACCTATCGTTGCAATGCGGCGTGGCCACGATGTGAGTGACGCCGTCCTCGACTGCCAGGCGGCACATTTCGGCGGTCATCTCCCACGATTTGGAGCCGTCGTCGATTCCCGGCAAGATGTGGCAATGAATGTCGACCATGAATTAGCTTCGAGTTTCGTAGTGTCCAGTTTCGAGTTCTGTGGATCCAGCTTGCGTTCCGTTTCGCTCATGGTCTGCGGCTGCGAACTTGAAACCAGAAACTCGAAACTTGAAACTGACGTTAATACCGCTCTCGGATGAACTCCGTCATCGCCTCGTAGGCCGAGCCCAACACCGGCTCGGGCGGCAGAAACACGATACGGATGTGTCGCGTGCCCGGCTTCTCGCCAAATCCCGATCCGTTCACAACCAACACGTATTTCTCCTTCAACAGGTCGGTCACGAACGCCAGATCGTCTTCCTGAATCTTCAGCGTGGGATACGCGTAGAACGCGCCCTTGGGCGCAACCAGCTTCACGTGCGGCGTGCGCTTCGCCCACTGCACGGTGAGATCGGCGCGCCGCTTCAGCTTCCTCCGAACTACCTCCAGATGGTCCTGCGGGCCTTCCAGCGCAGGCTTGACGGCGTACTGGAAGGGATGCGGCGCCGACAATCGCGCGCGCAGCAGGCGGTGCACGGCTTCCATGTAAGGATGCAGCACGGCGTGCGGCCCGGTGGCGATGGCCCATCCGATGCGCCAGCCGGGAACCAGATACGCTTTCGACAATCCATTGAAGGTGACGATGGGAACATCCGTCGCCAGCGTCGCGATGGAGACATGCTTCTCGTCGGGATCGAAGATCAGCTTGTCATAAATTTCATCGGCGAAGATGATCAGCCCGTGCTCCCGCGCCAGCTCCAGAATCTTCTCCAGCGTTCGCTTCGAATACACCGCGCCGGTGGGGTTGTTGGGCGTGATCAGCAAAATGGCCCGCGTGCGCGAGTTGATCTTGCGCGCGATATCTTCCACGTCGGGCTGCCATCCGTTGTCCTCGTCAAGCTCGTAGGCGTTTATCGGACAATCCAGCTTGCCCATGATCGCCCCGTACAGCGGATACTCGGGACTTGGCGTCAGCACGTTATCGCCGGGGTTGAGCAGCGCGGTCAGGCAGCTGTCGATCACCTCGCCCGTGCCGAAGCCGATGAAGACGCTTTCAATGTCACGAAAGCCGTTGCGTTCGGCCTCATTGCGGATGGCTTCAAGCGCCGATGGCAGGCCCAGCGAGTGCCCATAGCCGTTGTGGCCGTCGACCATCGCCTTCAGAACGGCTTCGATCATGTGCGGCGGGGTGTGGAAGTCGTACTTACAGGGATCGCCGATGTTGAGATAGAGGATCTGATGGCCTTCGCGGGCCACTTCTTCGGCGGCGACAGCCAAATCGCGAATAGCGTACCGCACGTTCATCATGCGGCTTGCGGCCATAACTTCGGCTGCGGCTTTGGTGACCATATGGGCGCGCTCCTGGTTGAAAGGGCACGCCCTCAGGTGTGCCCCCAAGTTAGCTTATTCCCCTCGATCGATCTGCGCTCTCTGCAACGTGTCGGAATAGTCCACATACACCGATTTCCACTCCGTATAGAAATCGATGGCGCCGATACCGCCTTCGCGATGGCCGTTGCCCGTCGCCTTCGTTCCGCCGAACGGCAGATGCACCTCAGCGCCAATGGTCGGCGCGTTGATGTAGGTGATGCCGGCATACAGATCGCGCATTGCCGTGAACGCCTTGTTCACGTCCTTGGTGTAAATCGACGACGACAGCCCGTACTCGATGTCGTTGGCGGTCTCGATCGCGTTCTCCAGTCCATCGCACGGAATGATCGACACCACCGGCCCGAAAATCTCTTCCTGCGCGATGCGCATCTTTGGGATCGACATCCGCAAACACCGTCGGCGCAACGAACCAGCCATGGTTATACGCTTCGCCTTCCAGACGATGTCCGCCGCACAGCATCTTGGCGCCTTCGTCCTTGCCGATCTTGATGTACTTCAGGTCGGTCTCCATCTGCGACGAGTTGACCGCCGGGCCCATGTCCACGCTTTCGTCCAGCCCATTGCCGACTATCAGCTTCTGCGCGCGCGCCACCAGGCCATCGACAAACTTCTTGTACACGCCTTTCTGCACGATGATGCGGCTGGTCGCGGTGCAGCGCTGTCCGGTGGTGCCGAAGGCGCCCCACAATGCGCCTTCCAGCGCGAGCTCGAGATTGGCGTCGTCGAGCACGATCATCGGATTCTTGCCGCCCAGCTCCAGAGAGCAATGTTTGAAGGTCTTCGCCGCTTCCTGTCCTACGATTCGCCCTACCGCCGTCGATCCCGTCAGCGAAACCGCGCGCACTGTGGGATGCTCGACCATCGGCGTGCCTACCTCGCCTCCGAAGCCGGTGACGATGTTAACGACTCCCGCGGGAATGCCGCCGTCGGTGAGCGCCTGCACGAAGTTCAGCGTCGACAGCGGCGTGTCCTGCGCCGGCTTGATCACCGCGGTGTTGCCGGCGACCAGGGCAGGGAAGAGCTTCCACGATGGAATCGCCATAGGAAAGTTCCACGGCGTGATCATGGCGCAGACGCCCAGCGGCTGTCGGATGGCCATCGCAAACTTGTTGGGCAGTTCCGACGGGACGGTCGGCCCAAACATGCGGCGGCCTTCGCCGGCGGTGTAGTAGCCGCAGTCGATGGCCTCCTGCACGTCGCCGCGCGTTTCCTTGATCACCTTACCCATCTCGCGCGTCATCTGCTGCGCATACTCTTCCTTGCGCGCGATCAGGATCTCCGACGCCTTGTACAACATCTCAGCGCGACGCGGCGCGGGCACCAGCCGCCACTTCTTGAATGCCTGTTTGGCGGCCTCGATGGCTGTGTTCACATCTTCGCGATCGGATTTCTGGAAGATGCCGACCACCTCGCGCGTGTCGGCCGGATTCAGGTTCTCAAAGGTGTGGCCGGTGTGGCTCTCCACCCATTCGCCGTCAACAAAGTTCTTATAAGTTCGGGGCTGAGCATCGTTGTGAATGCTCGGTGCCTTCTGTTCCATGGTCGCCATCAATGATTGCCTCCTGCAACAAACTCCCAATCCTTAATGCTAGCGGGAAGCGTGATGCTTGTCACTTCGGAGCTGTCCGCTCTCACCTTTGGAACCGGGATGGTCGCCACTACAGTACCCCTCCCCCTTTTTCCCTCGTAAGTTATTGAAACTACAGACAGCCACCCGTAAATATTTGAACCCGTAGGACTTATATGGAAAAATTTGAGCCGCAAGGATTTAGAGGGGCAAAACAGGAGGACGTGACAGCAGTTCGTGAGTTTCGACGTCAAGCAGTTGGCGACTACGACTTCCAACTACAGACCCCCGATCTTCGCAGGCAGGAGCGCCGGGGTGAAGACGCAACCCTCCCAGATCGCCAGTATGCGTAGCTGTTCTTCTTCCTGTCAAGATTACGAAGGTGCCTTTCTGCTCTCCTATTCCCCGAATGGGAACAAACACCCACAACCCAGCGCTTACAATCTTGATGCCGCCGGTCTCACTTGGCATCCAATTGTAGTCACGACAATGAAAGGATTTTCTTCATGCGCAAAGTTCTTGGAATTGTAATTCTTATCGCCGCCGTCGCCCTGATCGCGCCTCGGCTCACGCGAGCTGACGCAGTCCCCGCGGTCGGCAGCACTGCGCCGGACTTCACCCTCAACTCCCAGGAAGGCAAGCCGGTCACGCTGTCGCAGTATCGCGGCAAGTGGGTGGTGCTGTACTTCTATCCCAAGGACATGACCTCCGGCTGCACCATTGAGGCGCATAATTTTCAGCGCGACCAGGCGAAGTACGAAGCCAGGAACGCCGTCATCCTCGGCGTAAGCGTGCAGGACAGCCAGTCGCACCAGCAGTTCTGCACCAAAGAAGGCCTGACCTTCAAGCTGCTGGCTGATGTTGATGACAAAGTTACCCAGGAATACGGTTCGCTAAAGAACTATGGCGTCGCCAAACTCGCCGCGCGGCACACCTTCCTGATCGATCCCCAGGGGAAGATTGCGAAGGAATACATGGACGTTGATCCCAACAATCACAGCCAGCTGGTTCTGGAAGAGCTGACCGCGCTACAGAAGTAGAGCGCCGCTGCTTCCTCGCGTAATATCCCGATTCCCGCAAGAGCCAGAGACTGCGGCAGGACACAGACGCCGGATCGGTTTTGAGGAAGCGCAGGAAATTTTCTCGCACCCTTATTACCTCGACCAACGTTCGGATGTTCCCGCGCAATATCGAGCGATTGGCTGGGTGGGACAACGCCTATATGCCCTGATCTTCGAGATTAGGAGTGACGAGGGAGGCGAATACTGCCACCTTGTGTCTCTGTGGAAAGCGACGAAAGAGGAGCGGCAGCTATATGAAGAACATTCGTGACCCCAAGAAAGTCTTGTCCGCCGAGTCCATCGCCAAGCTAGCCGATCATGGTGAGAATGTCTCGCGCTTCTTCACTAACGCCGGACGGATGATGCCGCCCATTCAGCGAGTGAATGTCGACTTCACCGCTCCTATGCTCAGCGAACTCGATGACGCTGCAAAGGCGTTGAACATTAGTCGGCAGGCGGTGATTAAGACCTTACTCCGGCAAGCACTCGATCAGCGGTATCTGGCGCGCAACGTCGCCCCCAGGCCGAGACGAGCATAAGCCCCAGTCTCGCCATGGCCGTTGGGCTCTCGCATAGTACTCCTGCTGCCCCCGCCGGCCGCCCGGTCGATTTACCAGACTCTGCGGCTCGGTTAGAATGCTGTTGCGATGGCACGCCTGATCCTTCTGAGCTTCGCACTTTCCCTTCCGTTGACTCTCTGGTCGCAGTCAAACGCGAGCACCCCTCCACCTAGTCCTGACACCTCGAACTCGCCGCAACCGGCAGCTGGCGTGGCAAGTCCGTCTTCACCTAGTGCGAAAACGATTTCACCTGCCGTAGTGCAGGGACTCCTCATTCACAAAGTACGGCCGGACTATCCAGAGAACGCGCGGATGGCAGGCATTCAAGGCCCTGTCGTAATGAAAGCAATCATCGGTAAAGACGGCGAGGTCAGAAATCTCGAAGTGGTCAGTGGTCCTGCGCCACTCCGGTCAGCGGCTCTAGCAGCAGTCGAGCAGTGGCGCTATAAGCCTTATTATGTGAATGGAGAGCCGATGGATGTTGCCAGCACCATCACAGTCAATTTTCGGCTAGGCCATTGATAGTGAGACCCGCTACTCTCCCGCGTAATATCCCTCCCGCGTCTGCACGATGAGGTCTTTGTTGGTCGTGGTCAGGGTGATTCTGTGATAGCCGGGCGTGGCGTCGGCCTTGGCGGGCGTGAAACCGAGGTTGTACTGGTTGCGCAGTTCTTCTTCGATCTGGGTATAGATCTCGTTGATCGGCTGCTTCTTGGTAACTTCGAAGAAGCGGCCACCGGTTTCTTTGGAGATGCGCTGTAGGACTTTCTTTCCGTCGTGCGGCTCCTGCTGCGGATATCTTCCGCCTCCACCACCAGGATAGCCACCGCCTGGATATCCCATACCGCCGTGGCGGCCACCCATTCCTGGACCGCTGAAGCTTGGATGCCCGTAAGCGTCGGGATCGGCGTACAGAATGGAGTAGACCAGGGTGTTGGCCTTCTGGGCGGTCTCGATGGCGCGGTCCAGGCTGACCTTGCTGCCGATGTCGACACCATCGGTGAGAAGAACCAGGGCCTTGCGGCCCTCCTGCTTGCGCATCAACTCATCGGAGGCGAGGAAAATCGCGTCATACAATGTGGTACCTCCGCCACTGCGATGGCCGCCCCCTCCACCACTCCCACCACCGCCTCCGCTGGCTTGATTGAACTGCGGCGTGTCCAGCTTCTCCAGCGCGGCTTCCAGCTTCTCGTGGGAAGTGGTCAGATCCTGAAGCAGTTCGATATCCCAATCGAAGTGAATGACGAAAGCTTTGTCCTTTTCCACGCGCATCAGGTCGTTAAGAAATCCGTAGCTGGCGATACGCTCCTTATCGATGAGCCGCCGCTGGCTCCCGCTTGTGTCCACCAGCAGGCCGAGCTTAAGCGGCAGGTCAGTGTCCTTGGCGAAGTAATGGATGATCTGGGGTTGACCGTCCTGTTCCAGCTTGAAGTCGTCTTTGGTGAGGCTGCTGACGATCTGGCCCTTCTTGTCGCGCACCGTGGCCAGCACGTTCACCACTTTGACGTCAGAGGAAAAAGTGGGCGTCTGTGTCTGTTGGTCGGGCTCTGCCTGCTGACTTTGGGTCTTATCGTTCAGCGTAGGCTTTGTCGTCTGCTGGCTGGGCAGCGAGGGGATTGCAAGGAACAAGAAAACCGCAGTAATGAGCCAGCGCTGCAATGAAGCTGTGGACACGAGTCTCCTTGTCAGGGTTACTGGAAGAACTGTTGCTTGAAGCGTAGATTACCAGTTACAAGAACCCTGTGCGGGCAGGGAAGTTGCCGCACGCAAATGCTGGCGAAATCTTGGAACTTTCACGACCGCAAACGTGAATGCGGCGGCACCGGGGTTGGTATTTGACTCCGGCAAAACCAAAGCAAATCCCTCGCTTCGCTCGTGATGACAATTCAAAATGCTTTTGTCCCCAGAATATTTTTGGGAATCAGACGGCGAAAGACGCTCTTCCTCTATCGCCGACTTCTATAATCATAGTTCCCCATGCCCCTGACTTCTTCTGCTGTGCGCCCGTCAAAGTCCAAGTTTATCTTTCGCGCGGTAATCGCCGTTCTCGTATTGCTGTTGCTGGCGTTCCTGGGCTTTGACTTCTGGTTCTATCGCGCGGTGAGGGCAGCACTGCCTCAACGGGATGGAAGCGTGCGACTCGCCGGGCTGACGGCTCCCGTGATCGTTACTTACGATGCCCTCGCCGTGCCTAACATCTCCGCCTCGAATCTGCCTGACCTTTTCTTTGCCCAGGGATACATCACCGCGCAAGATCGTCTGTGGCAGATGGACATGACGCGCCGCTTTGCCTCCGGCGATCTGGCGGTGGCTCTCGGGCCGAAATATCTGAAGTACGACCGCGAGCAGCGCATCCTCGGGCTGCGGCAGGTGGCTGAGCGCGCGGCCAGCGGCATGGACCCGCAAGAGCGGACGCGCTTCGAAGCCTACGCGGCGGGCGTTAACGCCTACATCGAACAGCACCGCAAGACCTTGCCGCTGGAATTCCGCTTCCTTGGCTATGCTCCTCATGTCTGGACGGTGGAGGATTCTCTTCTGGTCGGCCTGTCGATGACGGAGTTTCTGAATCACGGCCTCTACAAGGACAAGTTGGAGAAGGAAAAAATCCTGGCGGAGCTCGGCCCAGAGTTGACGGCGGACCTGTATGTCAATACATCATGGCGCGATCACCCGCCCGGCGTCGACAGCAGCTCCATAGAGAATGAAATACCGCAGGACGGCACGCCCAATGAAGAAGAGGAGCCGGCGCCGCAGGGACCGAAGCAGAAGAGTGACGAAAAGCAGGTCCCTCGCGGGCCGAAGCCCGCTGGCGGTGACAAGAATGATGGGCCCGCCGCGGCGTACCTGAAGGTACGACCCTTCAACTCGCCTGACGCTGAGCGCTATCGAGACGACCACCTGCGTCCCGGCTCCAATAACTGGGTGATCTCTGGCGCTCATACCGCCTCGGGCAAACCGCTGTTGTCGAACGATATGCATCTGGACCTGGAGATCCCGAACGTCTGGTACGAAGCCCATCTGACGGCTGGCGATTTCGATGTTGTGGGCGTGACCCTGCCGGGCGTGCCCTACGTTATCGTGGGACACAATCGTCGCATCGCGTGGGGGTTTACCAATCTCGGCCCCAATGTTGAAGATCTCTACGTCGAGAAGTTCAACGACCAGGGCGAGTACCTGACGCCACAGGGCTGGGCGAAACCCGAGCACCGCCAGGAAATCATTCGCGTCAAAGGCGCCTCTGAGGTGACGCTGGATGTCGTGACGACGCGGCACGGGCCCATCATCACCGACGTGATACCTGGCGAGTCGCGCAAGCTTGCGCTGAAGTGGACGATCTACGACCCGCAGGCCATGCGGGTTCCGTTTTTCGCGGTTGATTCGGCAGAGAACTGGCAACAGTTCGAGACGGCGTTTTCGCAATTCGGGGCACCTGGACAAAACGTGGTCTACGCCGATGTGGATGGGCACATCGGCTATCAAGCCACTGGGCTGATACCGATTCGTGCTACCGGCGACGGGTCCGTGCCCGTGCCCGGCGAGGACGATGCTCACGAGTGGACTGGCTATGTTCCCTACGACAAGCTGCCGAGCGTCTACGATCCGCCTTCGGGCATCATTGCCAGTGCCAATGGCCGCGTAACCCCTGACGGGTATCCCTATGAATTGAGCATCCAGTGGATGTCTCCTTACCGTACGCAGCGCATTTACAAGCTGCTGAACGCGCCGAAGAAGTTCACTCCAGCCGACTTGCTGGCCATCCAGACCGATGTGGTGTCACCCTTCGATCGCTTTTGTGCGGAGCGCTTCGTCTATGCCGTCGACCACACGGCGCACGCGTCTGCACGCGCGAAGTCGGCTGCGGAGCTGATGCGCAACTGGGACGGCACCATGGACGTTGATTCGCCCGCGGCCACCATTGCGGTCTTCTCGCGCGACCAGCTGAAGGAACTACTGCTCCAGCCGCGGCTGGGTAAAGAGTGGAAGGACTACGAGTGGTTCATGAGCTCGGTGTGGCTGGAGAATGTGCTGGATCATCAACCGCCGCGTTGGCTGCCGCCTGGCTATACCAGCTACAACGAACTGCTGACACGAGCCGTCGAGGAGGCTGTGGATGACGCCAGTGCGACGCGTGTGCTCTCGTTGTGGAAGTGGGGAAGGGTACACCGGGTGGATATTCAGCATCCCTTCTGGAGTCACTTCCCAATCTTGAAAAAGGGTGCGGGCACCGGAAGCCTGCCGCTCTCGGGGGATGAGGAGACGATTAAGCAGGTAGGGCCCCACTTTGGGCCGTCGGAGCGGCTGACAGTCGACTTCTCCGAGTCGGACGGAACCACGCTCGACATCGTGAACGGCGAGTCAGGCAACATCTTCGACGAGCACTTCAACGACCAGTGGGACGCCTATTATCACGGACAGACGTTTAAGTTGCCGTTCTCGCAGGAAGCGGTGGAGCGCGTGGGAGTGCATCATCTACGGCTGGAACCGAAAGTCAGTGCTCAGTGACTAGTTCACCTGAACTATCCCATAGAGGGCGCCGATAAAGGTAATTTGCGTTCCCTGGAGGGTATCGGTGGACGTATCGTAAATGTGCAAATAACCGCCTTCGATTGCGTACACGACATTGCGTCCGGTGATAGCCAGCAGGCTGGTAATATTCCCTCGCGGTGGCAAGGGAGGATCGGCTGTGTTGCTGCTCACGTTAACCACGGAGAGGCAGCCCGCGGTGGTGTTGCTGCATGTGCTGGCGCCGATGTAAAGCTTGTTGTTCTGCGCCAGCGCCATGGTAGTGTGAAAGCCGTCTGAAATAGGAACCGAGTTGGCCGTCAGGCGGGTCATGGTAGCGATGTTGACAGCGTCAAACGTGGGAGTCGTCCCGGCAGGAACGGGAGGACTTCCGGCAACGTAGAGCGTTGTACCACTCAGCAAACCGACGCTTGCGCCGCCAACCGGCACGGTGGCCACAATTGTCTGGGAAGCAACGTCGAACTCTGTCACTGACGCCGGCGTAGTCGATCCGCATTCCTGCCCGCAATTTATGACATACGCGGTATCGCTGCCGGCGGTGAAGAATGCATTGACCGGCCTGGCAAAACCGGGAATGCTCGCATAGGTTACGGGGCTGGCGGTAGTGTTAACGACGGTAACCGAGTCGGAGTTGTTGGAGAACACCAGCAGGTATTGTCCGTCAGGACTGACCGCCACGGAATTGGCGGCTGGCACCGTGTAATTGGCAACGTTCGTAGCAGTTGCCACAGTCCACACCTGCACCAGGCCATTGCGAGCGCCGCTCACCGGCGCGCTCGCTACCGGTATGTATGCCGTGCTGCTATTGGGCGAAAATACCGCCATCGAAGTCGGGCCAACCAGCGGCAACTGGCCTGACGTTGCGTCCGTCGAATTATCCAACGTCCACACCGTGTTACTGGCGGGATCGTAGACCAGGGTTGTGGATTTGTCCGGGCTCAGGACTTCAAAACTCACGGTTGTGGAGGAAACAGTAATGGTCACCGGCGCCCCGGGCACAACCTGTCCTGCCGAGTTGGTCGTTTCCTGGGTATAGGCCGTCGTATCGTTCTGCGTATTGACGATCTGAAGGTTTCCCGTGTAGGTGTTGCTGATGAAGGCAGCATTCTGGACGGCGACAGCCGTGGTGGGAGCGCCGCTACCGCCGCACGCCACGATCACGAGGACGGTTGACAACAAAGGAACGAGGATAGCAATCCGCTTTAAGCGCTTGCCTGCTAACACACTAAGATTTGACATGAGCTGCTTGAACGGTTGGATTATAGCAGAGCCCGGCGCGAACTCTGGCTGCGGTGGAATGGCACTTTGCCGGGATTTGCGATAAAGTTTCAACAAGCTTTCCGCTCTGACATTTTCGAGAAACCATGTCATCAGGATTCCTCTCCCGGTTGCAGAAGGGCGCTGTTTTATGCGATGGCGCCATGGGTACCCTGCTGTACGCCAAGGGTATCTTCATCAACCGCTGCTACGACGAGCTGAACCTGTCAGCTCCAGATCTGATCCGCGGCATCCACCAGGACTATTTGAAGGCGGGTGCCGAGGTCATTGAAACAAACACTTTCGGAGCCAATTCGTTTCGCCTGGCCAAGCACGGATGCGTAGACAAACTGGTGGAGATCAACCGCCAGGGCGCGCGGCTGGCGCGTGAGGCGGCCAAGAGCTTCGATGGCCTGGTCGCGGGCGCAGTCGGTCCGCTGGGAGTGCGCATCGAGCCGCTGGGGAAAATCTCCCTGGCTGAGGCGCGCGAGGCCTTTCGCCAGCAGATCGCCGCCCTCAACGAAGAAGGCGTTGACTTGTTGATCCTGGAGACGTTTGGCTATCTGGAAGAACTGCATCAGGCGATGCTGGCCGCCCGCGACGTGAATCCGGAGCTGCCCATCGTGGCGCAGGTCACCATCCAGGAGGACGGAATCTGCCTGGACGGTTCCAGTCCCGAGCATTATGGCCAACAGCTGGAAGCCTGGGGCGCCGACGTGATCGGCTGCAACTGTAGCGTTGGCCCAGTCGCCATGCTGGAGGCGTTGGAGCGGGTACGCGCAGTAACCAGCACACCTCTTTCCGCCCAGCCTAATGCCGGCATTCCACGCTCGGTGGAGGGCCGCAACATCTATCTGTGCTCGCCTGAGTACATGGCGAACTTCATGGAGCCTCTGGTCAACGTTGGCGTCCGCCTGATCGGCGGCTGCTGCGGCACTACGCCGGAGCACATCCACACCATGAAGTTGTTCCTGAAAGTGGGAGCAGCGCGGGCTACGTCGTATAAGGTCACCAAGACCACGGAAGCGAAACCGGTGGAACCGCCGCCGCTGCGCGAGCGCTCCATCGTGGGCCGCAAGATCGCCGACGGCGAATTTGTGACCATGGTGGAGATTGTTCCGCCGCGCGGTATCGACGCCAGGCGCGAGTTGGAAGGGGCAAAATTCCTGAAGTCGGTAGGTGTGGATGCGATCAACATTCCCGACAGTCCTCGCGCCTCAGCCCGCATGAGCAATCAGGCGCTATGCCTGCTGGTGAAGCAGCAGGTGGGGATTGAGCCCATCCTGCATTACACCTGCCGCGATCGCAATGTGCTGGGCATCCAGTCGGACCTGCTCGGGGCCAGCGCCATCGGCATCCGCAATCTGATCTGCATTACCGGCGATCCTCCGAAGATGGGCGACTACCCCGACGCGACCGCCGTTTTCGACGTCGATTCCATCGGCTTGGTCAACATCGTTCACAATCTGAATCGAGGTCTCGATATCGGCGGCAATCCAACGGGGAACTCGACTGCCTTTGTCATCGCGGTGGGCGCTAATCCCGGCAGCACCAATCTTGACGAGGAAATTCGCCGCTTCGAATACAAGGTGGAAGCGGGCGCGGAACTCGCCGTCACCCAGCCGGTCTTCGATATCCGCCTGATCGAGCAGTTTATGCGCCGGATCGAGCATTGCCGGGTTCCAGTGGTGGCGGGAATCTGGCCGCTCACCAGCACCCGTAACGCCGAGTTCATGAAGAATGAGCTGGGAGTTTCGATTCCCGAAGAAATCTTCGCTCGCATGGCGAAGGCGAATACCGCCGACGCCGCCCGCGCCGAGGGCGTGGCCATTGCCCGCGACATGCTCTTCGCCGTCAAGGACATGGTGCAAGGCGCGCAGATCAGCGCTCCCTTCGGGCGATATTCCTGTGCCGTGGATGTGCTGGAGGCCTCGGGTTCTGGCGGGACGAGCAGGCGCGCGGCGGTGTAGCGAATCGGAAAGTTAGAATCCATCCCACAAAGTGCTTCGTGTCAGGGCACGGCTTTTAGCCGTGCCGCACGAATCGCCAATTAAGCTGGGCTTTAGCCCCTGGGCTGCCTGCCTTGCAGGGGCTAAAGCCCTGGTTTTTCGTTACCATCGTTCGGCACGACTAAAGTCGTGCCCTGACACACACCAGGGACGATTCTTAGTGGCTGCTTGCGTAGGCGTGGAAATTTCGCTTCTGGCAGTCACAGTTTGAACTACAATCGCGTTGGGAGTTCGACCTTTGCCTAAGTTTGAAGAGTGCCTGGAACGGCTGGAAAAGATCGTCGCGGAACTGGAGAAGGGCGATGTGTCGCTCGACCGCGCGCTGGAACTCTTTGACGAAGGCATGAAGCTCTCTGGCTCCTGCCGGAAAGAGCTGGAAGAAGCCGAAGGCAAGGTGGAAATCCTGCTGAAGCGCAATGGGAAACTTCAGCCGGAAGCGTTCGAGGCCGCTACCCAAAGCGGGGATGAGCGCGGGTAGGAAAGCGAGTCAGCCCAGATTCTTGCGCCAGTCGGTTTCCTCGACGAATTGCCTCGAATCGCGCCAGCCGGCCTGCACTTTTACGAACAGCTCGAGAAATACTTTAGTGTTCAGCAGCTTTTCAATTTGCAATCGCGCGGCCGTGCCGATCTTCTTCAGCGTGGCTCCCTTTTTGCCGATCAGGATTGCCTTCTGGCCCTCGCGCTCGCAGAAGATCGCCGCGGCGATACGAGTGAGCCTCGCGCCTTCTTCGTACTGCTCGATCAGTACGGTTGTCGAGTAGGGAACTTCCTGCTCGGTGGTCAGCAGCACCTGCTCGCGAATCAGTTCGGCCACCAGGAAGCGTTCGGGCTGGTCGGTGAGCTGATCTTTGGGGAAGTATCGCGGCCCTTCGGGCAGCGCCCTTACCACCGTATCCAGCAGCATGTCGAGCCCGTCGCGCTTGAGCGCAGAGATGGGAATTACCTCGGCAAAATCGTGCAGCGATTTGTACTCCGCGATCAACGGCAGCAGCTTCTGCTTGTCCAGCGCGTCAATCTTGTTCAGCAGAAGGATGCAGGGCTGTCCGCTTTTCTTGGCGATGTCGAGCGCGAACTGGTCGCCGGTACCGAACTTCGCGGTGGCATCCACGATGAGCAGTAGGAGATCGCAGCCTTCCAGCGCGTCGTAGACTTCCTTCATCATGCGGCGGTTGAGCGAGTTGATGGGCTTGTGAATGCCGGGGGTGTCGACCAGAACGATCTGCCCCGCCGGGCGTGGGTGCCCCACCCCAGCTTCTTTTGCTTGGGTGGGTTTCTTGCGCTCGATGTTGATGATTCCCTGGATGCGATTGCGCGTGGTCTGGGGTTTGCGCGTGACTATGGCCAGCTTCTCGCCGACCAGCGCGTTCAGCAGCGTGGACTTGCCTGCGTTGGGACGTCCGATGATGGAGACAAAGCCGGAACGGAATGCCATCAGGCTCCCACCTGTCTGGGTTGGAGGCTGACGCGAACACGGTCAACGCGGCGCTCCGTGGATTCCAGTACCTCGAAGCGCAGGCCGTTCTCTTCAAATACCTCGCCGGCCTTGGGGATGTGCCCGGCAAGCTCGCTGACCAGTCCGGCGATGGTCGTGGCCTCTTTCTCGTCCGGCCGCACGCCCAGCAACTTGTCCAGCAGATCGACATCGGTATTTCCGTTGAAGATGTAGGAAGTGTCGCTCTCTTTCACGATCTCGGACTTTTCATGCTCGTCGCGGATTTCGCCGACGATCTCCTCAACCAAGTCTTCAATCGTCACCAGTCCAGCAACGCCGCCGTATTCGTCGATGACGATCGCCAGGCGGACGTTGTCGCGTTGCATTTCGCGCAGCAATTCGCTCCCCAGCTTGGTTTCGGGAACGAAGTAGACTTCTGGTTTCATCAGGTCGCCCACCGTCCGGGTGTGCGCCTCGACATCCGGAACCTGCAACACGTCTTTGGCGAAGACGACTCCTTTGATGTGGTCGATATCACCTTCGTAGACGGGAATGCGCGAGTAGGGATATTTTTTCAACAATTCGGTAAACTTTTCGACCGTGGTGGTGACCGGAACGCCGACGATCTCCGGCCGCGGCGTCATCACCTCGCGCACGGTCTTGTCGCCGAACTCGACCACCGACTGGATGAGGTCGCGGTCGCTCTCTTCGAGGATTCCCTCTTCCTGACCGGCCTCGATCAGCGCGTCAACGGCCTCTGACGGATGCTCTGCCTGCTGTTCGGCGTGCTCTTTACTCAAGGAAGCGACGGAAAGTCCAAAGCCGAGAATCAGGGTTGCCGGCAGTGCGAGATAGATGAGCCCGCGCAGCACCGGTGCCCACTTCGCCAGCCATTCGCCCCTGGTGCGCACGAAAAGTAGATAGGGAAGCAGGCGATGAAAGATGACGATGATGAAGATCAAGCTGACGGCAGCCTGTACCAGATCAAGCACAACCCAGCGCTTCTCCATGAACAGCACATAGCCGATGAGGACGCCGATGCTGGCGGTGCAGAGCTGCGTCAACACGTCCATGGAGAGCGCGGCGCGTTCGCGGCTGACGTGCAGACGCGGCTCAACCCGTTCCTCATAAACGTCGATGTTTTCCTGAAACTCGCGCGAGAGGAACTTGCCCATCTCGGCATGCAGGCGGTCCACATAGGAGACGAGAGTGAGCAACCCCATCAGCACCAGCAGCAGGATGGCTAACGGAAGGCTCATCTCCGGCGTCCTGCGTGGGAATTGCGTTTCGCGGGCTCGCGTGATTTCCGCAGCGAAGCGGCAGCACCACAAGCTCGCTCGATGAGTCCGACCGGCAGTTTAAGCTGTTCCCGCAATTCGGCTTCGCGCGCCTGCATTTCGCCGCCATCAGTCTCGTGATCGTAGCCACCCAGGTGCAGGAGCCCGTGCAGAATGAGTATCTTTAGTTCGGTCTCGGTGGAGTGTCCAAGCGCGGCGGCGTTGGCGGCCGCGATCTCGGCGGAAATCGCAAGATCGCCTGCCGTGTTGGCCAGCGCCGAACGCAACTCGAAGGTCAGGATGTCGGTGGGTTCGTCCTTGCCTCGATACCGCAGGTTCATTTCGCGCAATTCTGCGCTGGTGGTGATGAAAATTGTGACCTCGCCTTGTACTCCGACGGCACGCCGGGCTTTTCCCGCAAACAGCGCCAGCGCCCGCTCGCGAACATCTCCAGGTTGGTGGACTAACAGCAGCACTATCGTCTCAAGAATAAATGGGAGGGCAAGATAGCCCTCCCACACTATGGTACCAAGTTTCTACTCGGAAATGCGATTGGGTGACGGCGGAGACGTCTCGACAGGAAGCGGCTCGGCCAGAGGAACCTCGCGCTCGATGCTGGTGGTGTACACGCGGCCGTCGGTGCTGCCCGCCGTCGCGTAGCCATTACCGTTCTTGAGTTCCAGGGAAAGCGAGAGTTGCTCGTTGCGGCCTTTGTGGTCCTCATAGGCACGGATGATGCGCTGCACCAGGTGATGGCGCACTACGTCGCCTTCGTCGAAGTAGCAGAAGTGAATGCCCTCAACCTTGCCCAGAATGTCAACTGCCTCGACCAGTCCGCTGCGGTTCGCGTTGGGCAAGTCAATCTGGGTGACATCGCCGGTGATGGCCGCCTTGGAGTTGAAGCCCAACCGGGTGACGAACATCTTCATCTGCTCGGAGGTCGTGTTCTGCGCCTCGTCGAGAATGACGAACGCGTCGTTCAGAGTGCGCCCGCGCATGAAGGCGATGGGCGCGATCTCGATGACGTTTTTCTCCAGATAGCGATCGACCTTGTCAGGCTCCAACATGTCATAGAGCGCGTCGTACAGCGGGCGAAGATAGGGATCGACCTTCTCCTGCAGCGTTCCCGGCAGAAAGCCCAGACGTTCGCCGGCTTCCACCGCCGGGCGCGCCAGGACGATGCGGTTCACACGCTTCGACAGCAGTGCCGAGATGGCCATCGCCACGGCGAGGTAGGTCTTGCCAGTGCCAGCGGGGCCAATGCCGAAGACCATGTCATGCTTCTCGATGGCTTCCAGATAGCGCCGCTGGTTGATGCTCTTGGGCTGGACCGTGCGCTTGCCAAAAGAGCGCTGCTTGCCGGCTTCGGCCAGACCGCGCAGGGTGGCAGTGGGGTCAGAGGTCAAGACGCGAATCATGGCTGCGAGGTCGCCGTTAACGAAGTTATGACCGTTGCGCAGCAGGTGTTCGTAATCGGCAAAAACCTGCTCAGCGCGGCCAACGTCGATGGCAGCACCGATGATTTCGACGGATTCGGCACGCAGGTTGATGGTGACGTTCAGACCATTTTCCAGCAGGCGCAGGTTTTCGTCTCGGGTGCCAAACAGGGTTGCGATATTCGGGCTTATTTCAATGTTCTTCTTCATCGTTTATTCAGGGTCGGAAGACAGCCTCCAAGGGTGAGGAAGAGACCAATGCGCGCGGTTGTTGCGCGGACAGGTTGATTGAAGCCGATGACCGAAGGTGTATGGATCGCGAGCCGACCAGCTTCGGTCTGACCTTGAGATGCGCGACGGCATATTGCAACGAAGGAAGGGATTGCGGCCGGAAGTTCGTCCAAGCCAGAACAACTCTCATTGGCGGCTAGCGTAACCCCGAATCGAGACAGAGTCAATGCTGCAAAAGGGACAATCCGTGTTGATTGAGGTACGTTTCTTGAACTCTGTGTCAAAATCCCCTTCCACTCTTTTAGATGACAGGGCAGGGTAAAAGGAGCGCTGGTCTGGGCGGGCATTTTTCGCCCCATCCGATGAGGCGGACGGCTGCGCACGCTCACCAGACAACCCTAGCAGCAAGTTGTGAATAGATGTTTAAGAGCGTGCGAAACTGAAGGGAGGAGTCTGGGAGTTTGCACTAAGCCAATCGTAAGCCAACCGCCGAGGCTCGACGCTGCGCCTCAGACACACGAGACGGATTCTTGTTCCACTGCGTCCTCAGTATCTTCGGAGGGCGGCAAGGCGGAAACGCCGGTCAGCAGGGTAACAAAGACGGAGCGGAACTGCTCGAATAGCAGTTCGAACTCTCCGACTTCATCGTTTGAACTGACCTGGATTTCTGAGTCATAATCGCCGCCAACCACCCGGGTAGCGATACGGATGATGTGCTGGAGACGGCGAAAGACCAGGCGGTTCAGGAGCATCAGCACCATCAGCATGCCAAGGGACAGGGCCGCGATAGTCATTAACACGATCACGTTCTGCGTGTGTTGCATGGCCAGGTAAAACTCAGAGATGTTCCGGATTACGAACATCGCGCCCACAGTCTTGCCGGAGGCGTCGCGGATGGGAAAAATGCCCCGCACGAAAACCGAATTGGCTTCTTCATAGCGTTCCAATACTCTGACCCTGACCTTGAATCGAGGACAAGTCGTCGTGGAAGCGGAGGATGGAATCGGAATCGGTAGTTCTGTCGGCGACTACGAAGCTGGGGTTGTCGTTCCAATTGTCACGGCGCTTCCAAACCGCACACGATTCGGCCCACATTTCGCGGTTCAGGAAATCCTTGCTGAGCAGCAGTCCATAGTCGTTGCCGGTTTGCTGTTCCATGGCGTGAATGAACTGGCCAAACTCTTCGCCAAACTCCACATAGCCGATGAGGGTGCCGTTTGCGTCGTAAACCGGGCGAAGAATGCGCAAGGCAAATCCCGCCTTGGCCAGTTCGTTTCCGATCACAATGGCATGAGTACGCACGACTTCTTTGTCCATGAAGCGATTCAGCTGATCGCCGAATTTTGCCGGGTTGTGCAAGCGAAGCAAGACCCGCATGTCCGGCTCCGGAGTGTGAAACATCCAGTTGGTGATGCCCTGGGCTTTCAGCTGGGCGTACAAAGGGGCGGTCAGCTCAAGCAGACGAGCGCGATCCTGGCTGGCGAGGGCATCACGGATCTGGGGATCGGCGACGAGGGTGTCGCTGACCGCGGTCATTTTGCTGATTTCGCGGGCTTGCAGGATGGTGAACAGCTTTTGCGCGCTCAGTACCGACTCGGCCGCCAAGGCTTGCGAGTTTCGTTCGAACCCGTAACGCATCATGGCCAGAATGCCGCCTACGCCGATTACCAGGCAGGCAAGCAAGGCTGCCAACACCTTGGTGCGAATCGAGTTCCATTTCATGCGTACACCTCTTACAAGTCCAAGTTCAGAATTTCCCTGGCTGCGAGCTTGAGTTTGGCAATCGCCTGGGGATCGTCGGGAGTAGCTGGGAGAGATCAGCGCCAGAAGTTTGCCGGAGCGCAATCCGATCTTGCCTTTCATCTCCATGGGATCGAGGCCGGAGCTCTTGATCTTTTCCTCAATCCGCAAGCGCAGATCATAAAGTTGACTCACGACGCAATTCCCTTCGTGACAGCATTGACATACGAGCCTGGGCCCGTTGCCGCGTCGTTACTTGTCTTATCGGGAAGAATTCGGAAGACGTTAGCAAGTCGTTTCTTTGGAGAAAGATTGATCGAATCAGGCGACGTCCCTCAGTGGCTAAAAAGCTGCATTCCTTACGGGCGTTTACAGACGGCCTGAAGAGACTGTGTCACAATCGGCAGAAGAATTTTGCGGCGGGATAAAACCGCCCGAAAGCCGATCAAACTAGCCGCAAAGCGGCGGCAGCGCAGTTAGCCTCGGCGCGAGAGCGCCGGGTAAAGTGAGATGTTGAACTGAGCCGCGGAGCGGCGACACCGGTTGCGACACAGTCTCTAAAGGCCGTTCCATTCAAGGGGTCGGCCTGAAGTGGAGTTTCCTTGGAATTATGGCAGTGGGTCAAATTCAGCAGACTGGCCCATTACGAGAAGCCTCTGGACTTGCCGCTGGACGGCACCTTCCGGTAAGATGAAATATCCGGCTCACGTCGAGATTCCTCAGCAAGGATTACAGCAAAGTATGGCAGACCATTTTTCGGCGCTCAAGCGTGCGCGTCAAACCGAGACCAAGACAACCACTAACCGCGCCAACAAGTCGCGCCTGCGCGGAGCGCTGCGTTCCCTTAAAGAGGCCATTGCCAAGGGCGACAAGGAAGCTGCCCAGACCGCCTATCGCGCCACCGTTTCCGTTGTTGATAAGGGCGTGCAGAAGGGCGTTCTCCACAAGAATACCGCCAGCCGCTACAAGTCCCGCTTGAGCAAGCGCGTGAAGGCCGTCGCGGCGAAGTAGGGCTTCGGACTGTATCGAAGGGGAACGGCAGCATTCTGTTCCCCTCGTCAATCTCCCACCACCCAGAGATTCCCAAACCCAACCTGCAGCTTTCTTGGCCGCGACGGAGGAAATCATCTGTTGGCCATGGTTCGGACTTCCGCTAAGCCAAGCAGTCGCTGATCCGCCGTGGCCAATACTAAGTCCAGGACTTGCGCGGTGGCTGCGAGCATTCGATCCGCGGGATCCTGATGTAAGGAAAGACGGCTGGCCGCCAGTGCAATCTCGTGCGTGAGCGGCGCTTCGCTCGTAACCGCAGTCGCATCCCGCAGCCACAGCTCTATATCGGTGGGAAGCCGGATTCTGCCTTTGCTATGCAGGGTTAGCGCTTCCCACGTGCTGATTGGAGACAGCCAGAGGTCGTTCGCAGGATTGCGCAACTCGCGCAGGAGCTGTGGGCCAAGCCGTCGCGGTTCAAGATATGCCCATAACCAGATGTGGGTGTCGAGCAGTATCTTCAATCGCGCAGCGCCTCCCAATCGTCCGCGTCATTGGCAGGAGAAATGATATCGCCCAGAATCTTCGCCGTGGCTTTGCCGGAGCCAATCCAGGCATCGCGATCCACCTGTACTTGCGCTGGCGGCACAACATCGGCGACCGGCTTACCGAACCGGGTTACGCGAATGGGCTGCCTTGTCTTGCACACCTGCTGCAGCAGCGAGAGGCACCTGGCCTTGAATTCCGAGATAGCGATTTCCCGCATATCGTCCTCGACCACAATATTAACCATAGTTATAATAATGGTCAATACGACAAAAGGCAGATGAATGCACGAGTATTGTCATCACGAGGAGGCCTTCAGGCCGACGAGGGATCTGCTTTTCGTCGCGTCGGAAGAGGATTCTTCCCCTGCGCCCAAACAGCAGATCCCTCGCTTTCGCTCGTGATGACAATTCTGATGGCTCGTTGCCTCATTGGCTAAATGCGAACTGCTGGCGCTAATTGCTAGTTGCTAATTGCTGCTTTATCCGCTCGGCATGCAATTGCTGTAGCGCATACACTTTGGCTTCGCCACGTTGCAAGGCTGCGATGCCGTCACAGGCTGCCTTAGCGGCGGAGAGCGTGGTGATGGTGGGGATGCGCGCCATCACGGCGGCCCGGCGGATCGCCTTTTCGTCGAACCAGGGCTCGACCCCGTGCGGCGTGTTGATGATGAGTTGAATGCGCTCGCCTTTGATGAGGTCGACGACGTTCGGGCGGCCTTCCTTTACTTTGTAGACGCGTTCGACGCGCAGGCCCGCATGCTCCAGGACGCGCGCGGTGCCGTGCGTGGCCACGATGCTGAAACCCAGTTCCACGAAGCGCCGCGCCAGCTCCGGCATGAAGGGCTTGTCGCGGTCGTTGCCGCTCATGAAGACGGTGCCGGTGATTGGCAACATCTGGCCGGCGGCGGTCTGCGCCTTGGCAAAGGCCTCGCCGAAGTTGTCAGCCACGCCCATCACTTCGCCGGTGGACTTCATCTCCGGGCCGAGCACGGTGTCGACGCCGGGAAATTTTCCCCACGGAAAGACGGGCGACTTCACGAAATAAAAGTTGCCGGTGTCGAGATCGCTTTGGCGCTCGATGTTTTCCGGCAGGAACTCGCGCAGCTTGCGGCCAGTCATGAGGCGCGCGGCAATCTTCGCCAGCGGTATACCCGTCGCCTTCGAGACGTAGGGCACGGTGCGCGAGGCGCGCGGGTTGACCTCGATGACGTACACGCGGTTGCGCTGGATCGCGTACTGCACGTTCATCAAGCCGATGACCTTGAGAGCGCGCGCGAGCTGAAAGGTGTACCGGCGGATGGTGTTCAGCAGGTGCTTGGGAATATCGACCGCCGGCAGCACGCAGGACGAGTCACCGGAGTGAATACCGGCTTCTTCGATGTGCTGCATGATGCCGCCGATGACGACATCCTCGCCGTCGGAGATGGCATCGACGTCGATCTCGGTTGCCGACTCGAGGAAGTGATCGATCAGCACTGGGCGCTCCTGCGAATACTCGACCGCTTCCTTCATGTACTGAATGAGCGAGTCGTCATCGTAGGCCAAGACCATGGCGCGTCCGCCAAGCACGTACGAAGGCCGCACCAGCACGGGGTAGGAGATGCGGTTCGCATTGGCAACCGCTTCTTCCACAGTGGCTGCGGTTGCGCCGCGGGGCTGTGGAATCGAGAGCTCTTCCAGCAGCTTGCCGAAGCGACGGCGGTCTTCGGCGAGATCGATGTTCTCCGGCGAGGTGCCGATGATAGGCACGCCCGCGGCCTTTAGCGGCAACGCCAGGTTGAGCGGGGTCTGCCCGCCGAATTGCACGATGACGCCGATTTCGGCGCCGCCAGAGGCTTCGTGTTCGTAGACGGCCATCACGTCTTCGTAGGTGAGAGGCTCGAAGTAGAGACGGTCGCTGGTGTCGTAGTCGGTGGAGACGGTCTCAGGATTGCAATTGATCATGATCGTCTCGTAACCGTCTTCGCGCAGGGCGAAGGCCGCATGGCAGCAGCAGTAGTCGAACTCGATGCCCTGGCCGATGCGATTAGGCCCGCTCCCCAGGATGATGACTTTCTTGCGATCGGTGGGCGTCGCCTCGTCCTCGTCCTCGTAGGTGGAGTAGAGGTAGGGCGTGTAGCTTTCGAACTCCGCAGCGCAGGTGTCCACACGCTTAAAAACAGGGTGGACGTTGTGTTGCTTGCGCAGTTGACGGATTTTCTCGGCAGCGGCGCGGCCATTCTTCATGTTCAGCGCTTCGCCCAGACGCGCGTCGGAGAAGCCCATGCGCTTGATTTCGCGCAGGCGCTCGGCGTCGATGGGCTCGGTGCCCAGCTTGGATTGCACATCGGAAATTTCTTTGAGCTGATGCAGGAACCAGGGATCGATGTTGGTCATCTGCGCGATCTCGCGGACGCTCATATCCTGCGATAGCGCGTAGCGAATGTACTGCAAGCGCTCGGGGTGTGGTGTAACTAACCGTTTAGTTAAGATGCGCGGCTCGATCTCATCGGCGTCCATGCGCTTGCCCGTCTCGAGCGAGCGCACGGCCTTCAATAGCGCTTGCTTGAAGGTGCGGCCGATGGCCATCACTTCGCCCACCGACTTCATCTGCGGGCCAAGAGATTCGTCTGCGCCCGGAAATTTCTCGAACTGCCACTTCGGAATTTTGACGACGACGTAGTCGAGCGTCGGCTCGAAGCAGGCGGGCGTCTTGCGCGTGATGTCGTTGGTGATCTCGTCGAGGGTGTAGCCGACGGCGAGCTTGGCAGCGATCTTCGCGATAGGGAAGCCGGTTGCCTTCGAAGCCAGCGCCGAGGAGCGCGAGACGCGCGGGTTCATCTCGATGACCACCATGCGGCCGTTGTGCGGATCGACGGCGAACTGGATGTTGGAACCGCCGGTCTCGACGCCGATTTCGCGGATGACGGCGATGGCAGCATCGCGCATCACCTGATATTCGCGGTCGGTTAGAGTTTGTGCGGGGGCGACGGTGATGGAGTCGCCGGTGTGCGTGCCCATGGGGTCGAAGTTCTCGATGGAGCAGATGACGATGACGTTGTCGGCGAGGTCGCGCATCAGCTCCAGCTCGTATTCCTTCCAGCCGAGCACGGATTCTTCCAGCAGCACTTCGTGAACGGGTGAGAGATCGAGGCCGCGGGCGAGCAGTTCCAAAAGCTCATCGCGGTTGTAGGCGATGCCGCCGCCGGTGCCGCCGAGAGTGAATGACGGCCGCAGGATGACGGGGAAACCGATCTTGCTGCTGAAATCGATACCATCTTTCAGATTGTTGACCAGCGAAGTTTTCGGGACGTCGAGACCGATGGCGGTCATCGCGTCCTTGAAGAGCAGGCGGTCTTCGGCCTTCTTGATGGCGCCAAGCTGCGCGCCGATGAGTTGCACGTTGTACTTTTCGAGCACGCCTCCGTCGGCCAGCTCGACCGCGAGATTCAGCGCGGTTTGTCCGCCCACAGTCGGCAACAGCGCAAAGACGCCGGGAGTTTTATTGGCGGCCAGCATCTCGGCTTCAACGCGGATGATTTCTTCCAGGTAGGTGCGGGTGAGCGGCTCGATGTAAGTGCGGTCCGCCATCTCCGGATCGGTCATGATGGTGGCCGGATTGGAGTTGGCCAGGACCACTTCGTAGCCTTCGGACTTCAGCGCCTTGCAGGCCTGCGCGCCGGAGTAGTCGAACTCGGCCGACTGGCCAATGACGATGGGCCCGGAGCCGATGATAAGCACTTTCGCGATGTCGTTGCGGCGTGGCATGGATTAGGTCTTTGTCAAAGCACTTGCGTTAGAATGCCCGGCCTCCGCCGAGCTGCTCGCATTATCAGAGTTGTCATGACGAGCGAAGCGAGGCATCTGCTTTTCTCCACTTCAGGCAAACAGCAGATCCCTCGCTGCGCTCGTGATGACAATTCATAGGGTGCGATCATTATTGCCTTCCACCTACAATCACCTTCACTTCTTCCACTCCTCCATCATCTTCACAAAGTCCTTGAACAGGTAGTGCGAGTCGTGCGGGCCGGGCGCAGCTTCGGGATGGTACTGCACGCTGAACAGCGGCAGCGAGCGGTGTCGCAGGCCTTCAAGAGTGTTGTCGTTCAGGTCGATGTGCGTCAGCTCGACCTCGCTCTGCTTCAGCGAGTCGGGATCGACGGCGAAGTTGTGATTGTGGGCGGTGATCTCGACTTTGCCATTGGTCAGATGCTTCACCGGATGATTGCCGCCGTGATGCCCGAACTTCAGCTTGTAGGTCTTGCCGCCGAGCGCGAGGCCGATCAACTGATGGCCAAGGCAGATGCCGAAGATGGGCACGCGGCCCATCATTTGGCGAATGCTCTCTTGCGCGTAGGTCACGGGCTCGGGATCGCCTGGGCCGTTGGACAGAAACACGCCGTCGGGCTTGAGCGCGAGCACGTCTTCCGCAGTGGTTGTCGCCGGGACGACCGTTACGCTACAACACTCGCCCACCAGGCGGCGAAGGATGTTGTGCTTGATGCCGTAGTCGTAGGCGACGACGTGGTGCTTCGGCGGAGCGTCTTTGACGCCGACGACTTCGGTGGGCTCGTGCGAGCGCACTCCTTCATCCCACTGATAGACGCTGCGCGTCGTCACTTCTTTGGCGAGGTCGGTGCCATCCATCTTCGGAATGGAGCGCGCTTTGGCGATCAACTTATCGGTGTCCGTCTCCAGCATGGAGATGACGCCGCGCATGACGCCGTGGTCGCGTAAGTGCCGTACCAGCGCGCGCGTGTCGATTTCGGCGAGCACGGGAACCTTGTAACGCTCTAGATACTCTTCCGCGACCTCCTGCGAACGCCAGTTGGAGCTGACGCGCGAAAACTCGCGGACGATCAGGCCCTCGATGTAGGGGCGCGTGGACTCGTTGTCGTCGGAGTTGGTGCCATAATTGCCGATTTCAGGATTGGTGAGGACTACGATCTGGCCGGCATAGGAGGGGTCGGTGAAAATTTCCTGGTATCCGGTGATGGAGGTGTTAAAAACAACTTCCCCGTAACATTCACCTTTAGCTCCGTAGCCTTTGCCGCGGAAGATCCTTCCATCTTCCAGCGCAAGGATTGCCTGCATTGCATCTCCGGGGGAGTGGATTTTAATGATTTTAACAGGGAATGAGGGGGCGCATAAGAGGAGCGATGGGAGAAATCGTAAAGTGCACAGGTCGCTGTGCAGGACGTGGTGATAATGGGTAGAGGGCCGGTCGCGGCTACAGAGCTTCACCGGCCCGTAATCGTATATACTTCCTGCACTGAGACGCTCGCCACGGACGGACGTGCGGGCCTGAGAGAATCGTCAAGCCCCCGGCCGGTTCCGCATCGCAACATGGATGACTCCAGACCACCATCCGACAAGAATTCTGCCGCTGGAAAGCCAGCATCTCCCGGTGTAAAGACTCCAGTTCCAGGCGAGAGTTCGTCCAGCAATGTCCCGCTTCCTCCGGCGGACAAAGCCAAACTCGGAGACGCCGGGCCGCCGGCAAGAGATCCCGACGCGACCATTTTTGATGTTGATGTCAAAGCTCGTCCGCAGTTCAACGCTGAAAACACGCTGGTGGATGTGGACGCAACCATCGTGGACGCCGGTCCATCTCGGCGCTTGCCTGGATCGACCTCCAGCCGCAGCTATGCGGGATACGGCAGTGCGGCCGTATTGCAGATCGGCGACCTGCTGGGAGGACGATACGAAATCCTGCAATTGCTGGGCGAGGGCGGCATGGGCGCCGTCTACAAGGCCAGCGACCACGAGCTGAATCGCTACGTCGCGTTGAAAGTCATCCGGCCGGAACTGGCGTCGAACCCTGCCATCCTGGCGCGTTTCAAGCAGGAGCTGCTGCTGGCTCACCAGGTTACCCACCGCAACGTGATCCGCATTTACGACCTCGGCGAGGCCGAGGGCGTGAAGTTCATCACCATGGAGTTCATCGAGGGCAAAGATTTGCGGACCCTCATCCGGGAGAAACAGAAATTCGCTCCCGAAGAAGCCGTCGATGTCATCCAGCAGGTGTGCCTGGCGCTGGATGCAGCGCACAGCGTGGGCGTGATTCATCGCGACTTGAAACCGCAAAACATCATGGAAGACACCACGGGGCGAATCCTGGTGATGGATTTCGGTCTGGCGCGCACGCTGGAAGGCGACGGCATGACGCAGAGCGGTGCTCTGGTGGGCACCATGGAGTACATGTCGCCGGAGCAGGCCCTGACCCAGGAACTCGACCAACGCTCGGACATTTTTGCGCTGGGATTGATCCTGTATGAAATGCTGACCGGCAAAATGCCGTTTGCTGCGTCGAGCGCTGTGGCCAGCCTGATTAAGCGGACGCAGGAGCGCGCGATTCCGGTAGCGGATGTGGACTCGCAGATTCCCGGAGCGCTGAGCGGGATTGTGAGCAAGTGCCTGGAACGCGATTTGAACGAGAGGTACCAGAATGTAGCGGACATTCTGGCCGACCTGAACACGTGGAGGGACAAGCGCGCCGCCAACACCATCGCGTTTGACGCGCAGATTCAGCCCTGGGGACGGACGGTGCCGTGGCCGCTGATTACGGGCATTGTGACCGTTCTGTTGTTGGCGCTGTGCGGATACGTGTTTCGCGCGCGGCTGTTCGGGCCATCGCCCTTCACGCGGTCAGCCCATGCCGGGCCGGTCATGTCGCTGGCGATTGTGCCCTTCCGTAATGCGACTGGAGATCCGAGCCTGGACTGGCTGGGCACCAGCCTGGCGGAGATGCTGACGACGGATGTTGGACATTCGGCGAGCCTGCGCACGGTGTCGGCGGACCGGCTGCACCAGGTGCTGAAGGACCTGCACATTGAAATGGACAGCCCGCTGGATGCGCAGAATATCAAGCAGCTGGCGGAATTCAGCAACGCGCAGACGATTGTCTGGGGACAGTACGTGCGCAGCGGCGGGCAGATCCGTGTCGAGGCCACGCTACAGAATCTGAAGCAGGGAACTTCGCCGGTGACGATCACGGTGGAAGCGGCGTCGGAGAAGGAGTTGCTGGCGCAAACCGATCAGTTGGCGCAGAAGATCCGCGACCAGCTTGCGCTGTCGCCGGAGATTGTGAAAGAGCTGAAGCAGAATGCCTTTCGGCCGACGTCGAAGTCGGTTGAGGCGCTGCGTGCTTATAACGAAGGCGTGAGTTTGATGCGGCAGGGTGACAATCTGGAGGCGCAGAAGAAATTTGAAGCGGCGACGCAGGCCGATCCTGATTTTGCGCTGGCGTTCTCGCGGCTGGGGCAGAGCTACTCCAATCTTGGCTACGACAATGAGGCGGAACGTTACTCGCAGCGCGCGGTGGAGTTGAGCCAGCAACTACCGTCCGCCGAGCGATACCTTATCGAAGCCAACGATGCCCGCGTCAGCGGACACACCGACAAGGCGATCGAGCTGTACGGCAACCTGGTGAAGGCCGCGCCGGGCGATCCCGATCTTCAGTTCACGCTGGCCAGTTTGTACGAGTCCAATAATGATTTTGATAAGGCAACGGAGCTCTATGGGAAAGTGCTGAAGGAGGACCCGAAGTCGGTTGCGGCGCTGCTGGCCAGCGGGCGGGTGCTGATCAAGAGCGGCAAACCGCAGGACAGCCTCGACTCGCTCAATCAGGCATACAGCCTGGCGGTGCGCCTGGACAATCAGGAACAGAAGGCAGCCATCCTGCAGGCGATCGGCGTGGCCTACAGGCTGATGGACAAGCCCCAGGATGCGCTGAAGAACTATCAGGATTCGATTGCCATCAAGCGAGAGATTGGCGATAAGCGTGGCATTGCGGTCAGCCTGAATGAGAGCGCGCAGGTGCAGGCGACGATGGGGCAGTTTGCCACTGCGGAGGCGAGTTACAAAGAGGCGTTGCAAATCCGGCGCGACATTGGCGACAAGCGCGGTGTGGGCGACACGCTGATGGACCTGGGAACGCTTTACGGCAGCCGGGGAAAGCAGGACCAGGCGCTGGCGCTGTACAAAGAGGCGCTCCAGATTGAACGCGAACGGGGCGATGAGCTGAGCCAGGCGACCTGCCTGAACAACATCGGCGACGCGTATTTCGCCGAGGGACAATACGACGACGCGCTGACTTACTTTCAGCAGGCGTTGCAGTTGCGCGAAAAGCTGAAGACGCCGGACTCGATAGCGGAATCGGTGCGCAATGTCGCGGTCGTCAACACCAAGCTGGGCCAATACAGCGAGGCGCTCACCCAGTATCTGAAGGCGCTGGACCTGCACCGCAGCATCGACGACACGCGCGGCACGGCGATGGATTCCTACGATATGGGGACGGTGTTCCAGTATCAAGGGCGCTACGGGGCAGCGTTGAAGGCGCGGGAGGACGCGCTGAAATCATTCCGCGGGTTGAAGGACCGGGGCTTCTGGATGGTGGAGAGCTTGAGCGGCTATGGCCAGTCGCTGGCGCAGGTGGGACGCGAAGACGATGCCAAGCGCGCTCTGGATGAGGCGGCGGCGCTGGCGCATGAAATCAATAACGACAGTTCCATCGCGCAGATCCAGCTGTTCAATGGGGACGTAGCTAAGTATCGCGGGGATGCGAAAGCGGCGCGTGCGTTCTACGAGCAGGCGTTGCAGACTGCGAACAAGGCCAAGGACCCGGAGAAAGCGCTGCGCGCGAAGATAGCCCTGGCCCAGGATGATATCGCCCAGGGACGATCGGCTGCGGCGGTATCGGCGCTGAAGACGCTGGCGCAGCAGGCAGACCGGCTGGGATTGAAGTACGAAGCGGTGCAGGCGTCAGTGGACCTGGGCGAGGCGCTCGCCCGCAATAAGTCGTATGCGCAAGCGAGGCAGGAACTGGAGCGCGCATTGACCAACAGCCAGAAGCTGGGATTGCAGTGGCTGGAGGCGCGCAGCAATTATCTGCTGGGGATGGTGCTGCGGCAGAGCGGCGATCCCAAACAGGCGGCCGACTATTATCGCGCTGCGGTGAGCAAGTGGGATGAGGAACAGAAGGAAGCGGGCAATCCCGCATTTCTTTCCCGCGCCGATCTGGCGCAGATGTATAAAGACGCGCAGAGTGCGGTGCAAGAGCTGAAGTAGACCAGGGCGAAGGCACCGGGTCGAGCGATTTTTCCGGCAGCAGAGACAAAAAGATCCGCTGCCTGAGCAAGTCAAGCAGCGGATGTCTTGCTGCATCCCAATTCATCCAGCCTTTAGAAGGAGACGCATTGGCCTAGCTTGCGGGCCGCCGTGTTTCCGCCTCCGGTTATCGAGCTATTGCCGCTGCATTGCAGGTTATGAGTGATGGTGTTGGTGAAAACCTGCGTAGCACCGGGGTTGTTCTGGTCGAGCAGATTGCCGCCGACCACATTGGAATCGATGGTGGTGGGGCCGGCATTGTTCTGCACCTGGAGATTGCCGCCTACGGTATTGCCGGCGCATCCGGTAGCCGAACCGATGAGCGCCGCTGCCCCGCTGTCCTGCAAGAGCAAGTCGCGAGAGACGCTGGATCCGCAGACCTGATTCGTGCTGGAACTGCTGCACGGGCCTAGAATCTGCAAATTGCCCGTGATACTGGCCGCCGGACCGATGGAATACGTGCCGTCGCCGATGACTTCCACCCCGTTGCCTACGGTGCTATTACTGATCCATAAACCGCCACCATACGAAAACAGATTGCCGTTCACGAAGCTGGAACTCCCCAGCACCACCATGCCGCCGAATTGAAAGACGCTTCCGGTAACGCCGCCATTGGTGAAGGTACAGGATTGGCCGTCGAAGACGAACAGGCTGCCGCGGTAGGTTCCGGTGTAAACCCCGTTGCAATTAAAGCCATTCAGCCCCGATGCAGGGACGGCACAATTCTGTGCCGCGACGAAGTAGGAGAAGCCCTTCGAAGTCCCGGTACTGGTGGGATCGAAACGGGTCTGCGAAAAGCCCGTCTCGATGTTCGTCCACGTGCTGGATGCGGGTGGATTATAAACTTCCGTCTTCAGCAGACAAGGATTGGTGATGTTCTGACTGGTGTTGTAGCTTTCGAACAAGTCGTAAGGCAGGTTGGTGCAATCGCTGCCGGTCTGCTGCTGGCAGGACACCTGGAAGACGACGCACTCTCCGCCGGCGCCGTCATAGACGATGCAGCTTGCGTTGGGGGCAAAGCTTGACAGGACCGCGTTGACGACTGCCGGATTGCTGGGTATGGCCGTAACGCTGACCTGGTCGCCTGCCTGAGCGTTGGAATATCCATACTTGTGGTTGTAGCTGCCAAAGATGTAGTTCGTGTAATTCTGGCCGGGTCCCGGCGTTAAGGTTTGCGTGATGGTGGTTTGGGTGGATCCTCCGGGAGTGAAGGTCCAGCTCAGAATGTCACCGTTCTCCGTCGAGGCGCCGGTCGCGCCGGTGAAACCGACATAAGCCGTCTGGGTGTTGTTGCCGGGATTCAAGCTCAGTAAGGTGGCAAGCTGAAGCGGGACGGTGAGAACGGGCGCCCCGTTGTTATCCACAAAAATGCTTAACGTCCCCGGATCATACTGGAGAATGACGGTATGGACATTGCCGTCGGACAAGTTCACGCCCAGCGTGGAAGTGATGCCCAGAGTCGAGGATTGGCCGGAAGGGCACTGTAGATTGTGCTCCGGCGTGTTGTTGCCTGTGCCGCAACTCTGCACCGCAACGTGGTTGGCGTTGGGGTCCCAACTATTCTGGAAGGTATCGAACTCAATGGCGAGACTGTTATCGATAGGTGTGACCTGTTCACCGGGAATGGAACCGTAGCCGATGTCGCCGCCGGGACCGCCGAGGGCGGACAATTGACCATTGCCGCCAAAGTTAGCGGCATTCTGGATGACGAAGGCGATTCCGTCAGCCGGACCGGAACCGATGTTGTGGGTAACCTGGATGGTGAACACGCTGGTGAAGCCGTTCGCGACGGATTGCTGGGTCATCCACCAGGCTGACCCGGCTTGCTGCTGAACGCCATCCTGGGTGAGCCGCAAGACCTGTTGGCCGCCGCCATTCGTAGCCACAGTGGCGGACCCATTCAATTGCAGGGATCCGAAGTTGAGAGACGAGATTTGACCGACAGCCGGGATGCCGGCTAAGGCAAGGGCCACGGCCAGCACGCACAAGTAAAAAAATCTGCGAGAGAACATCACGCACCACCTCCCCACGATTCAGGAGCCTAAGTTTAGCTGGGAAATTATTGAATGAAAAGGGGGGCGGGATTGGATTTTGGGGCGAGTAGTTAAGGCGCGAATGTGGGAAAGAATTGTGCCGTGCCCGGACACTCAGGTTTCTTGTGGTGAGATAGCCCACCGCTGAAGCACCCGGCCCTCGCGCACCGGTAAGCGAAAATCACGAGGAAGCAATGCCATCGGGGGCAAGCAGGGCCAAAGCGCCGCGAAGATCAGTGACTACTTCGCTGGCACCGGCTTCAGAGGCAAATTGCGTAGCCATGCGGTAGGCCGCGCCGCCCAGGACAATTCTTGGAGGGTCTTCTTTCACTTGACTGCGGACAGTTTCCATTAACTCGACCACGGCAGGCAGATTCGCCAGGATGGTGGTGGAGATACACAACACACTGGCTGAAATCTCGCGGACGGCAGCGACGATCGAGGAGTGCGGGAGGTTAGTGCCGAGAAAGCGCACCGTCCAGCCCTCGGCTTCCATGGCGTCGGCGACAATATTGGCGCCGATCTGATGTGACTCTCCAGCAACGCCGGTTACCACCATACCGCCGCGGTCGACCTTCGCCGGAACCATTTGCCGATAGACGGCGGCAATGGCGTACTGAGTGATGGAAGTGGCAAGGTGCTCCTGAGCCACGCTGATTTTGTTCTTCTCCCAGAGATCGCCGACGCGGTAGAGCGATTCCGTAAACACATCGACGTAGACATCCACAATACTGTGGCCGGAACGCAGAGCTTCTTCCACAATGCCGAGGGCAGCTTGCCGTTGCCCACCGAGAATGGCTGCGAGGAAGACATCTCTGGTGAGTTCCAGGCGGCTGCCGGAGGGCTGCGCTTGGGGAGGCGAGTCAGATTCCCGGCAAGCTTCCCGGCCATGCGCCAGAAAGGTCGCAACCGTCTCACGCTCACTGGGGTTGAGCGCGGCAGAAAGATGCTTTTCCAACTGCGCCAGATTCTCTTCCAGGGAGTGCGCGCCGATGCCACGAGAACCGAGCATCCGGGCCGTCCAGCGCGAGTAGTCGGCAAATGCCGGCGGGGAATCGGCTTCGATGGCTCCCGCGAGAAAGTCGATATGAAAACAAGCATCCGCGGTACAGAACTGGCGGCCGCGTTCGCCGTAGCGAGCGAGCCAGTCAGGATGCTGGAGGAAAAACTCGTCAGTTATTGCCTGGGCCACCCTTTGCTTAACGGAAGCAAGTTTCTGGATAAGAGCGAAGCGCTCGGACAGAGACAGAGACACCATAAACGAACGCACCTCTCTCCGGGCATTACACTCCGAGGGATGAAGGAGCAGCCCTTACGCAGTCGCGGCCGGCGCGCTTGGCGTCATAAAGGGCGCCGTCAGCGCGGGCCACGAGTTGGTCCAGGGTTTCCCCAGTTTTCCAGGTGGCGACACCGAGGCTGATGGTAATGCGCCGGGGACATGCAGGGACTGTCATCTCCGCGATCTTGCTTCGAATGCGCTCGGCGATGCCGAGCGCGTCGGCGGTGGAGGCCCCGGGAAATAGAAGAACGAACTCCTCGCCACCGTAACGCACGGCCAGATCAAAGGGCCGCACTTGGGTTTTGAAGATGGAGGCTGCGCCTGCCAGCACTTGATCTCCAGCGATGTGACCGTACTCATCGTTGATCGACTTGAATCGATCCAGGTCAGCCATGATGACGCTCAAGGGTTGGCCATGGCGCTGCACCCGAGCCATCTCACGCTGAAAACTTTCGTCCAGCGTCCGTCGATTGGCCAGTCCGGTAAGCGCATCGGTGCGAGCCAGGCGTTCGATGGTTTGATTAGCGTTCTGGAGTTGCCGATTTTTCTGCGCCGAGTCGCGCACCATCAGGGAAAGATCGTTGGTGAGCTTGAGGATCTCGGTCTGAAGAATTGAGTCGTGGCGGCGTTCGTGGGTTCCCAGCAGGACGGCAGCATCGCCACAGCGGACCAGCCCGACTTCCACGGTAATGGGATTCTGCTGGCCATCGGCCAAATTCAAAAGGAAACAGTCACCGTACTGAGCCGCGGGGCTGGAAAACCAGTCGCGCAGGTGGCGGACATCGGAGCCGACCAGGTAATCCCAAATGTAGGCGCCGAAGTTGTCGGCTGGGCCGAGAGGAAAGACATGACGAGCGGCGCGATTGCGGGCGCGAATGGCGCCGTCGGGGGCCAGCAGCAGGGCGAAGACGGCGTCGGATTCTATCAGCCAATGGGAAATTGCCACGGTTTGGTTTTCCAGAGCGGCGATCAGGCTCTGGGGGCCGGAGGGGTCTTCGACATTATTTCCAATGGTGAGAGAGGTGAAGGCGGGATCCAGCTTCAAGCCCTCGGGGATCAGTCGGTGAGACTGATGGTGGGCCTCGCTGGCGTGCCAGGCGCGGAAGTAATCAGCATCTGCCCAGCAGGTGAGCAGCAGAAATACAGATGGGTCAGAGACATCCGTAGCGACGCTGAGACCGCAGAAACCGGGCGCTTTTTCCACCAAACGGGGACGGTCCAGGAAGGCATGGCGGACTTGCTCCTCCATGCCATTGCGGACGCGAAAGCGGGATATTACGGTGACCACACCAACCCCCATACATAGAATACCTCTTCGAGGAAGAGATTCGCTTGGCTACTAAATCGTGGTTCAAGGCTCCAAGGCTGGAGGTCAGGCAGGCGCCGAAAATCGCGCCGGGGACGGATGCGTCAACCCTTGGCGCGGCGCGCGTTCCGGCCGTTGGGAGCCGTTGCTCTGGTTTATACCGGTCACAGGGAACCGCAGGATATGCGTCTGTCCACCTTGGTGGTAGGAATAATTTACCGGGGGATGGAAAGTTCTACATTGTTGGTGGGGCTAGGGTAATGGATAACTCTTTTGTTTCCTGCCGGTACAATTTGGCGCGCCAACTGCAATCAACAAGACCAGACGAAGTGGCGCAAAGGGTCACTCGGATGCGAATTTCGGCCAGAGTTCGCTTCTGCGAGTGACCCTTATTTTTCTTCACCCTTCCTCCTCGCCATTGCCCAAGATTTCCCCTATCTCCCCGCCAACCTCTCCCGCACATCAAGTCCCGCCTTCCGCAGCAGATTCTCAACCGTAGCCTCATTCAGCCGCGTCGCGTCGTACTCCACCCGGATCATCCGCTCCTCTTCATGGCACTGCACCCGACGGATTCCGTACACATCGCTCACCTGTCCCAACGCGCTCATCTCCCGCTCGCCCGGGGGCATCCCATATCGAAACACTACTTCCACACTTGTCATCGGACTCACCTCCCGCAAACGTGCAATGATGAATATAAGGACCGGCTGGCCGCCTTCGCATCCCAATTCGCCTCGCGTCCCGCAGCTCCGAGTTCAATATAGTGCATGGCTACGGTTGTGAATAGCTCCGCGTTACCATTACAGTGAGCAATGCAATGAGCGAGCCCGACGCGCCCCTCGAAAACCTGGTCCTCGACTTTTCCGCCAAGGACCCCGTCTGCGGCATGATCGTCGAGCCCCCACAGGCTCGTGGCAAAGCCCGTTACCACGGCGACCTATATTTCTTCTGCTCCCCCGGCTGCATGCAACAGTTCATGGCGTCGCCGGCCAAGTATCTCGCGCCTCCCGCCGAATCTGGCACTCCCGCTCCGCCGCTGCCCGCTCCGAAAAAGCCGGATAAAGATCCCGTCTGCGGGCGCACCGTCGATCCCTCCACCGCCGTATCCACCGCGGAGTACGACAGCAAGCTCTATCATTTCTGCTCTCGTGGCTGCGTCGAGAGGTTTCGCCGCGATCCCCGGAAATATCTCGAGCCCGCTCCCAAGTCCGTAGGCATGACCGGATTCGTGCAGCTCAGCAGTGTGCCGCTCCAGAGTGGCGGTACGCGCAAGCTTGCCAGGGACCCGGTCTGCGGCATGAGCGTCGATCCCACTACTGCGGCCAGCACCGTCACCCATGCCGGCGAGACCTATTATTTTTGCTCACGCGGCTGTGGCGAGAAGTTCAAAGCCGCGCCGGAAAAGTTCCTGGCGCCTCCCGCACCTTCGACCTTGACGCAAATCCAAGCCGCATCCGGTTCCGCTGCGAGCAAGCCCACTTCCGCCGCCTATATCTGCCCCATGGATCCGGAGATTCGCCAGGACCGTCCCGGCCCGTGCCCCAAGTGCGGCATGGCGCTCGAGCCGGACCTTCCCGCCGCTCCCGCAAGAACGCAGTGGACTTGCCCCATGCATCCCCAGATCGTGCGCGATGGCCCCGGAGCTTGTCCCATCTGCGGTATGGTGCTGGAGCCGATGACCGCGACCGCATCCGATGACGAGAATCCCGAGCTGCGCGACATGACGCGCCGTTTCTGGACCAGCGTGATCATCGCGATTCCACTCGTCGCCTTCGCCATGTTACGGATGACGCCGCTGATTCCGGCTCTCCACGCCGTTAGCCCGCGCCTCGGCAACTGGATCGAGTTCGCCCTGGCCACTCCAGTTGTCCTCTGGTGCGGCTGGCCGTTCTTCCAGCGCGGCTGGGCCTCGATAAAGCTTCGCAGCCCGAACATGTTCACCCTGATCGCGATGGGAGTCGGCGTCGCCTACGTGTACAGCGCGGTCGCGACCATTGCGCCCGGACTTTTTCCACCGATGGAAGGAATGTCTGGGGTGGCCCACCCTTCCGGCCCGTGGGTGGCCCATCCTTCCGGCCATCCGTTGGCCGGAGGGTGGGCTAGTGGAGCGTGGGCTCCCGACGTCTACTTCGAAGCCGCCGCCGCCATCATTGCCCTCGTTCTTCTCGGGCAAGTGCTGGAACTGCGCGCCCGCAGCCGCACCTCCAGCGCCATTCGCGCTCTGCTTGATCTTTCGCCTAAGATGGCGCGCATCATGCGCGACGATGGCGCCGAGTACGATGTGTCTCTCGATCAGGTGCAAGTCGGCGACAAGCTTCGCGTCCGCCCCGGCGAAAAGATTCCCGTAGATGGCACCGTCCTCGACGGCCTCAGCTCGGTCGACGAATCCATGGTCACCGGCGAGTCCATCCCCATCGAGAAACATGTCGGCGACAAAGTCATCGGCGCAACCGTCAACGGCACCGGCTGGCTGCTGATGCGCGCGGAACGCGTGGGCAGCGAAACCATGCTCGCCCAGATCGTCAGGATGGTGAGCGAAGCGCAACGCAGCCGCGCCCCCATTCAGCGCCTGGTCGACAAGGTGGCCGCGTGGTTCGTTCCCATCGTGCTCGCGACCGCCGTCATCACCTTCATTGTCTGGTTTGTGGAAGGTCCTGAACCGCATTTGGCCAACGCCATCGTCAATGCCGTCGCGGTGCTCATCATCGCCTGTCCTTGCGCCCTCGGATTGGCGACGCCCGTTGCCATCATGGTCGGCACCGGACGCGGAGCTCGCGCCGGCGTCCTCATCAAGAACGCCGAGGCGCTGGAGACGTTGCAAAAAGTCGACACCCTCGCCCTCGACAAGACGGGTACTCTCACCCAAGGCAAGCCTGAGCTGATGTCGGTCATCGCCGTTGGCGGCGAAACGGAAGAGCGCGTCGTCCGTCTGGTCGCAAGTCTGGAGCGGGGAAGCGAACATCCCCTGGCCGCTGCGGTTGTCGAAGCGGCCCAGGCCAATGGGATGTCGCTGATGCCAGTCGAGGAGTTTCGCTCGATCACCGGCCGCGGCGTCGTAGGCCGAGTCGGCAGCCACGAAGTTGCGGTAGGAAATGAAGCTCTCATGGAAGAGCTCAACATCGACTCGACTCCTCCACAAAGTGTCATCCCGGCCGAGGAGCGCAGCGACGGGCATATTCCTTCCACGATGGGTCATCCCAAGCGGAGCGAAACGAAGTCGAGGGACCTGCCTTCCGCCCCGATGGGAGCGAATGTCTCCGCTTCCGACCTGGCTTCCCTCAAGTCCCACGCCGACGCCCTTCGCAAAGACGGCCAGACCGTCGTCTTTGCCGCCATCGATGGCCGCGCCGCTGGCCTTCTCGGCATCGCCGATCCCATCAAGCCCGAGGCCGTTCAGGCCGTTCGCGATCTCCGCGCTCAAGGCTTGCGCGTCGTCATGCTCACCGGCGACAACGAAACTACCGCCGCTGCTGTCGCCCGCAAGATCGGCATCACCGACTTCGAAGCCGGAATCCTGCCCGAAACCAAAGCCGATGCCATCAAGAAACTGCAACAGCAGGGAAGGGTCGTCGCCATGGCGGGCGATGGCATCAACGATGCTCCAGCTCTAGCCCAGGCTCAAGTCGGCATCGCCATGGGAACCGGAACCGATGTCGCCATGGAAAGCGCCGGCATCACTTTAATCAAAGGCGATCTCGCGGCCCTCGTCCGCGCCCGCCACCTCAGCCGCGCCGTCATGGCGAATATTCGCGAGAATCTCTTCTTTGCGTTTGTCTATAACTCGGTGGGTGTTCCTATCGCGGCAGGAATTCTCTATCCCAAGTTCGGCATTCTCCTGAGCCCAATCATCGCCGCCGCCGCCATGAGCTTCAGCTCCGTCTCAGTCATCACGAATGCGTTGCGCCTGCGAAACGCGAAGCTGTAACCCTTAGGCCGGAGGGCCTCGCGTATTCACCCGCGGGAATATCTACAGGCTCTTCAGGAACAGCTTGGCTTGCTCCAGGTGGGGAAACAGTTTTTCCTCCGCCTGAAATTCCGGCCCATGGACACAGCGGCGGCTGCCGCGCAGCTTGACCGGGTGTTTCAGGTGCAGCATTTCGTGGTAGACGATGTACTCCACGGCGTAGCGAGGCACACGCGGGTGATCGAAGACGCGGCTCACCACAATTGCATTGTGCGCCGGATCGTAGTGTCCCAGGCTGTTGCGCGCATAGACGCGGCTCCAGGTCATCTGCGGGCGGGCCAGCAGGCCGTGAAAGAACTGCTGGTTCAGCCCCTCAAACACCTGGTCGAGGTCGTACATCTGGCCGCGCGGGGAAGCGATTTGTTTTCGCCCACGCACCTGTCGCAACAGGTGCGCCTTCGCAGTCATATCGTGACTGGAAACGTAACGGCGGTAGCGCGTGGAGTGCAGCGGCTGGATTGGCCTGCGATAGATCTTGGCCAGCAGGATGTGCGCGATGGCCGCGATCACAGCGTCGGGCGAGCCTTCCAGCAGGTCCGAAATGCGAACGTGGATCGCGTCCTGGCGCAGGCGAATGGTGTTGTTGACATTGGCGAAGGCGTAGAACTCCACCTGAAAGTCGGGCATGGGCGCTCGCGGGCGAAGCTCACGATACGTCTGCTGGAAGATGTGCTGGAGGTTCTCGCGCAAGTTGCTACTAACCTACCATGACTCGTCCGGCGGAACAGCACCATCGCCATTGGCAAGCCGGGTACTAAGGTTTTCGTGCTATTGAATTCTGCCGCGGCCTTCTGCTACTGTGCCTGAAGTCGTTTGCAGTAAAACAAACTGGAAAGGCCGCCACAGGGGGAAGTTGGCGGCCTTTTTTGTTTTGCCGCGCTCAGTCGGGACGCTCTGAATAAATCTTCGTCAGCTTCTTCTGTTTGGCCAGCTCGTTCTGCTCCTGAAGCTCCTTGCGGGTGTCGTCCGCGGCATCGCCAACGGCATCGCTGGCGTTGCTCAGCACGAAGGCGAACTGTTCCAGTTCCTCCGGTGGCGATTGCTCTTTCAAGCGCCGCAGCTTCAGTTGCCACTCGCTGTTCGCCTCAATCAGCAACGTCAAGCCTTTGCGCATGTCTGCCTTATGCGCCCCGTACATCTCCACGTTGTCTTCCACCTCGTCCAGCAGCGCCGTAAAGTCCTCCAGCAGGTCGTGGATTTGCATCGCGCGGTCCTTCACATTCTTGCCACTCTGCAACTGCTCGATGGCCGCCATGCGCTCGCGGGTGAACTTCACCATGAGTTCCAGACGCTTGTCCGGCCAGTCAGCCGACTCCCGCATCTGGTCGACTTCCTTTTCGTTGAGCGGATCGCGGCGCTGCGCCATGCTGTCGCGGGTCCAGGAGCACAGCAACAGCGCCAGGAACATCGCGCACGAAACTCGAGGCCTGATCATGACTTGCCTTTCGGTTGGGCTTGTGGTCCCCACATTTTGACCATCAGATCGGAGCGGATCTGTTCAATCTCATCCTGCGCTTGGTGCACCGGCGGCCGGTCCTCGAAAGCCAGCGATTCCCCAATGTCGTGCATTCGCTCCTCCAGCTTTCGCAGCCTGATCTCGGTTTCCTTTAATTGTTTGCTGGAGGATGAGGCCGCATCGGCTCCTTTGCGCGAATATTCCACGACTTCCTTGATTTCTACTTGCGCCTTGTCGACCTGTCCGTCGGTGAACAAACCGTTGGCGGTCTCCAACTGTAGGCGGGCATATTCCAGGCAGAGCTTGGCCTGCTCCCCGCCGTGGGCCGAATCGGCCTTGGCTTTCAGGCTGGTCAGCGTCTCCACGGCGGGCAGCGGGATGCTGCTGAGCATCATCAGGACCGCCGCTGCCAGGCAATAGGCTCGCATACTATTTCTTAAGCCGATATTTGTCGGCGTTCTTGGGATCGATGGCGATCAAGCGGTGACGCGCCTGCCACTCCTGGTCCGGAAACTGGCCACCGTCCACCGCCAGGAACTTCTGATAATATTCCACCGCTTCGGGTATCTGTTTCAAGTTGTCATAGGTCGCGGCGCGCAGGAAGTAGGTAGCCGGGGTTTCCGGCAGAAATTTCGCCCGCATGTCCAGGGCCTGCATGGCCAGCGTGTAGTTCTTGTTCGACGACGCCGCCACCGCCAGGTTGCTGTACCCTTCGGCGAGATCAGGCTTTAATCGCACCGCAATCTGCAACTCCTGTTGCGACTCGGCAAACTTCTTTTCGTGCAGCAGCAACGAGCCGAGCGCGAAGTGGGCTTCCGGGTCCTGGGGCAACTTCTGCACCGCCACGCGAAACTGCTGCTCGGCGTCGGTGTCCTTGCCGGCCTTCACATAGAGCGTGCCGAGCTCCAACGCGGCGTGAGGGTCGCCGGGGTTGGCTTGCAACCCAGTCTGTAGCTCCTGGACAGCTTCGTCGTTCTTGCCTTGAGCGGATAGCGCCTTGGCTAAGTAAAGCCGGGCGGAGGGATCCCGAGGGTTGACTGCCAGGAGCTTGCGCAGCACAACCTCAGCCTCGGCGTAGTTATTCAGTCGCTCGTAAATCCGCTCCAGACCCCGGAGCGCGTCGACCGACGTCGCATCGATCTCAAGGGCAGTCTTGTACTCCTTGATGGCAAAGTTCAGCCTGGCTTCTGTCGGCACGTCCGGACAGACACGACAGTCGTACAGTTCGTAGAACTTCCCCGCCGCGACATGCGGCCCGGGATCTGTGGGATTCAGCTTCGCGGCCTGGGCGAATGCCAGCAGCGCCTGCGTCGGCTCCTGTGTTTCCTCCACCAGGCCAAGGGCCATCCACGCCGTCATCAACGATTCCTGCGGATGCGCCGTTGGTTTTAGCTGGGTCGCCGCCTTAAGATACTTTGCGGATTCAGCGCTGTCCCCAGCGCCATTACTGTTCGCCAACAGCAGACCGAGATTCAGGTTCGACTCGAACACCTCCGGCTTCGCAGCCACCGCCTTGCGATAGGCATCGATGGCTTCCCGCGGCCGTGCGGTATGGGCATAGACATATCCCAGGTCGAACCACGCACGATAGTCGTTGGGCTTGGCGGCAACGGCTTTTTGCAGCAAAGGCTCGGCCGCAGCAAAATCGTTGTGCTGCATCGCATCTTCAGCCTGAGCCAGTTCCGGCGCGCTGGCATCTTCTGCCGGCTCTTCGACGCGATGATGGCGAACGGTGGGCTTGCTCTCTTGCTGCGCACGACAGATCACCGGCGCAAGCGCAAACGCCGCGAGCAAGAGCAAGGCCGTGATTCGATCGGGCTTCATGGAAGAAAACTCTGTCGTCCCTTAAGGGACTCAGATGATTTTTTCAGCGTACCCAGCACTCCGCCTGTGGCTGCGTGCTGGGCTAGACTATTCCGCGCCTGCGGCGCTGAATATCTGCGAGTCACGCTTCGCAGGCGAAGGCAAACCCAGACCCCGTACGGGCGAAAGGTACCGTCCCTGAAGGGACTCGGATAATTATCTGACCGTGCCCAGCACTCCACTTCGCTTCGTGCTGGGCTAGACTATTCTGCGCCTACGGCGCTGTGTGTTTGCGAGTCCTAGTCAGCGGGGCGCGGTTCCTGCGTTTCCGAGCCGACCCGCCGACTAGCGCCGCCATATTTCAACGCAAGGATGTCAAAGATCCAACTCGCTCACGACTTCGTGTGTTCATCGTGTGGCAAGACACGGGCCAGCCATTGGCCTGTGTAGGAGTTGGGCGCCTCGGCAATCGTCTCCGGCGGTCCCACCGCGACTACTTCCCCGCCACGCGCACCGCCCTCGGGGCCAAGGTCAATCACCCAATCAGCGGTCTTGATTACATCCAGATTATGCTCGATGACCACAATCGATCCACCTGCTTCGATTAGACGTCGAAAGGCGGCCAACAGCTTGCTGACGTCGTCAAAGTGCAGGCCGGTGGTGGGCTCGTCAAAGATGTACAGCATGCGCGGCTGGCGCTTGTCGCGCTCGCTTCTGGGCTTGCCGATGTCGCGCAGCCTGGGTTGCAGATGCGCCCCCAGCTTCATGCGCTGCGCCTCGCCTCCGGACAGCGTCGTAGCCGACTGGCCGAGCCGCAGGTATCCCAGCCCCACCTCATCCAGCACCCGCAGCTTCTCCACAATCTTGGGCACGCCGGAAAAGAAATGCAAAGCTTCCTTGATGGTGAGGTCCAGCACCTCGTGAATGTTCCTGCCGTGATAGCGAATTTCCAGGACTTCAGGCTTGTAGCGCGTGCCCTTGCACTCCTCGCATATCAACTCCACATCGGCGAGGAATTGCATTTCGACGGTCACGGTGCCGTCGCCCTGGCAGGCCTCGCAGCGACCGCCGGGGATATTGAACGAGAAGTGGCCGGCGGCGTATCCGCGTTTCTCGCTCTCGGGCAACGAGGCAAACAGTTCGCGGATGGCGTCAAATGCCTTGATGTAGGTCACGGGATTGGAGCGCGGTGTCCGCCCGATGGGCGACTGATCGACCAGCACCACTTCGTCGATCCACTCGCCGCCCTCGACGCGCTCGACCTCCGCGCCCGGCCCGCCCGTGACTTGTCCCTTGTCGGCGGCCAGGGCGTTGTAGAGCACATCGTGCACCAGGGTCGATTTGCCCGATCCCGACACTCCGGTGATGCACACCAGCATGCCCAGCGGAATAGCCACGTTCACTCGCTTCAGATTGTGCGCACGTGCCCCAGTCAGTTTGATCTTCCGGCCCGTGCCCGCTCGCCGCGCCGCGGGAGGCTGGATGCGCAACTCGCCATTGAGATAACGTCCGGTGAGCGATGCCGGATTGTGCCGGATCTCGTCATACGTTCCACTGGCAATCAGGCGACCGCCGTTCTCGCCTGCGCCCGGGCCAAGGTCGAGGATGCTATCCGAAGAGCGCATGATCTCGACATCGTGTTCCACTACGAGAATCGTGTTGCCCAGGTCCCGCAGGTCGTGCAGGATCTTGATGAGCCGTGCGGTGTCGCGGCTATGCAATCCGATGGAAGGCTCATCGAGAACGTAAAGCGTGCCGACCAGCCGCGATCCCAGCGAGGTCGCAAGTTGGATACGTTGTGCCTCCCCGCCCGATAGCGTTGAGGACAGCCGGTCGAGCGTGAGATATTCCAGCCCGACATCGTTCAGGTAGCGTAGCCGGTCATTGATCTCGTCCAGCAACTTGTCCGCGATGTCCGCTTCCTGGCGCGATAACTCGACCTGGGAGAAAAAGCGCGTCGCTTCTTCTACGGTCATTGCCGTCACCTGGCATATGTCCTTGCCGCCGACTTTAACCTGGCGCGCTTCACGCCGCAGGCGGAGACCGCTGCAATCGGAACACACCGAATAGCCGCGATAGCGGCTGAGGAACACACGCACGTGCAGCTTGTACTTCTTGCGCTCCAGGTGCTCGAAGAAGCCGCGTACGCCGGGAAACCTTCCATCGCCGCTGATGACGAAGCTCTGTTGCTCGGCCGTAAGGTCTTGCCAGGGAACATCGAGCGGAACCCCGGCCGCGCGCGCGTAGCGGCGCATCTCCGTCGCCAGCGGCTTGTACTTGGGCTTGGTCCAGGGCTCGATGGCGCCCTCGGCCAGGGTCAGCGTCTTGTTCGGGATCACGAGATTGAGATCGAAGTCGATGGTGTTGCCGAAGCCCTGGCAGCGCGGGCACGCGCCGAAAGGGTTGTTGAAAGAGAACAAGCGGGGTTCCGGCTCTTCGTAGCGAATATTGCATTGCTTGCATTCGAAACGCTGCGAGAAGCGAAGTGTTTGTACGGACTCGCCATCGCGCGGAACGGTCTCGAAGAGCACTTCGCCGGCTTCGCGATAGCCTTGCTCGATGGAGTCAACAATGCGCAGGCGCGAATCCGGCGAGACAGAAATACGGTCGATCAACACCAACACCGGCTCGGCAAAGTTCAGATCGAGCAATGATTCGGGAGTGGAGAACTCGACGATGTGGCCATTCTGATAGAGACGGTTGTAGCCGCGCTTCCGCAACTCGAAGAGCCGCTCTTTCAGCTGGGAGTCGTCGGCCGGCGATTTCGCCGCTTTCTTTTTGACGGTGCGGCGGCCTTTTGCTTTCTCGGGCTCTGAAGGCTTCGGCGGAGGTTGCAGTGGAAAGAACACCTGGACGCGCGTGCCTTCGCCGAGTGCAAGGATGCGGTCAGTCACCTCGTCGACCGTGTCCTTCTTGACCTCCTGGCCGCAATTCAAACAGTAAGTGCGGCCGACGCGAGCGTAAAGCAGGCGCAGGTAGTCGTAAATTTCGGTTGCGGTGGCGACGGTGGATCGCGGATTGCGCGTGGTGTTCTTCTGGCGAATTGCTACGGCGGGAGCAATGCCGTCGATGACATCCACGTCGGGCTTCTCAATGCGCTCCAGGAATTGGCGAGCGTAGGCGGAGAGCGACTCAACGTAACGGCGCTGGCCTTCGGCGTAGACGGTGTCGAAGGCGAGCGACGACTTGCCTGAACCCGAAACTCCGGTCACCACCGTCAACTGGTTGTGCGGAATCTCGAAGTCGATGTTCTTCAGGTTGTGGACGCGCGCGCCGCGTACGATGATGCTTTCGTTCGACATGGCCCATTGGCTCCGGCACCATCCCCACAGATACGTTCAAAACAGGGTGCCGAAACTTCTTATTATAGCGGGTTAGATGAAAAGAGTTGTTCACCACGGAAACACGGAAATCACGGAGAATTTTGCTTCAAGAACCTCTTGCGGGCCGCCGACTATGCGTGGGCTCTTGATCACAGAAGGAAAAGGAGCTATTTAAGAGATTCCCTCCGTGACTTCCGTGCTTCCGTGGTGAAAAAGGGCTTAGGCTTTAAGCCGCTGCGCGTATTTCTCTCGGATCTTCTGGACCTTGGGCGCGACGACGTAGGCGCAATAGGACTGATTGGGATTGTTGGCGAAGTAATCCTGATGGTAGTCCTCGGCGACGTAGAAGGTCGACGCGGGTTCGACCGCGGTGACAATCGGATCGGCGAAGACTTTGTCGCGAGTCAACTCGGCGATGACTTCCTCAGCCGTCTTCTTTTGGGCTTCATCGCGATAGAAAATCACCGAGCGATATTGCTCGCCGACGTCGTTGCCCTGGCGATTCAGCGTGGTGGGATCGTGCAGGGTAAAAAAAACGTGCAGCAGATCGCTGAAGCTGATGATCGCGGGATCGAAGGTGATTTCGGCTACTTCAACGTGACCGGTTTTGCCGGAGCAGACCTGTTGATACGTAGGATTGGCGGCGCGCCCGCCCATGTAACCGGAGCGGACGGATTCGACGCCTTGAAGCTGTTTGATGGCGGCCTCGACGCACCAGAAGCATCCGCCGCCGAGGATTGCGGTTTCGGTTGTTGGCATACCGATAGGATGCGCGAGCAGCAGAGTTGTTGCAAGCGGTGGAAAATGATGGGACGGTGCTCGCTCGAATAGGGGACCTTCGGCTCCGGCGACGCAAATGCGGCGTCGCCTCCGCTCAGGATGACACGTGGGAGGGTGGGCGACTCATGGAACAGTAACCGCGTAAGCGCTTCCTGACTGACAACTGACAACTGGCCACTGACAACTGCTTTTCACAGTCCCACTTCAATCCTCGCGCGCGGATCGAGGTAGTCGCGCAGGCCGTCGCCGATGAAGTTGAACGACAGCACCGCCAGCATTACGGCGGCTGCGGGAAACAGGACCAGATGGGGTGAGTCGAACAAGTGCGAGCGCGCGTCGTTCAGCATCGAGCCCCAGCTTGCCGTGGGAGGCGGAACACCGAGTCCCAGAAAGCTCATGGTGGCTTCAGCAAGAATCGCGCCCGCCATGCCGATGGCCGCCTGCACGATGATCGGCTGAATGATGTTGGGCAAAATATGCCGCACGATGATGCGGAGATCGCTGGCGCCCAGCGCCCGCGCCGCCTCGACGAATTCGCGCTCCCGCACCACCAGCACCTGGCCGCGGACGAGTCGCGCATAGCCGACCCAGCCGCCCAGCGACAGCGCAAAGATCAGGTTGAAAATGCCCGGCCCAAGAAACGCGACGAAGGCGATAGCCAGCAGGATTCCGGGAAAGGACATGAAAGCGTTCATCACGACCACATTGAGCAAGCGATCGGTGATGCCGCCGTAATAGCCGGCGATGGAGCCGAAGATGAGGCCCAGCGTGAGCGAGGCGGCAACCACGCAGCCGCCCACCAGCATGGAGATGCGCGCGCCATAGATGATGCGCGAGAGAATGTCGCGTCCCAACTCGTCGGTACCGAACCAGTGCGAGGCAGAGGGCGCCATCAGGCGTTGCGGCAGGTCGATGTGGGAGGGATTCTGGGGCGCGAGCCAGGGTGCGAACAGAGCGCAGACCACAAAGATCGCGACCATAGCCAGGCCGGCGGTCGCCAGCACGTTGTAGCCGGCGGCGCGGCGCAGCGACCCCAGTTGGACGGCAGAGGCCATGAAGGCCCCATGTTAACAGGCTGGCGGATTTCCGCGTCGCGGCTCTACAATCAGGAGTTCCACTCTCAGGACCATGCTGCCCTTCAAGCTGATCTATAGCGAAAAGTATTTCCTGCCTATCGGCGAGCACGTCTTTCGCGCCGACAAGTTCAGGCTGATCCGCGAGCGGCTCCTGCAACATCATGTTGCTGACGAGAGCGACTTCCTTCCTCCCGAGCCGGCCAGCGAAGATGACGTGATGCTGGTGCACTCGCCGCATTACGTGAACCAGTTGATGGAAGGCAGCCTGAGCGCGCGCGAAGAGCTGGAGATGGAGATTCCATATTCGCCGCAGGTGGTAGACGCCTTCATGCTGCACACCGGAGGGTCGATTCTGGCGGCCGAGCGGGCGCTTGAAGATGGCGTCTGCGTCAATATCGGCGGGGGTTTTCATCACGCCTTCCCCGACCACGGCGAAGGCTTCTGCATGATTAACGACTTCGCCGTCGCCATTCGCGTTATGCAGAAGCGCGGGCGCATTCGGCGCGCCATGACCATCGATTGCGATGTGCATCAGGGCAATGGGACGGCGTTCATCTTCGGCGCTCCACGGCCAAGGCCGGGCCGCCCGCTGCCGTCGTCAGCGGCTGCGCCCGGTACTGCGCCGGGCAACCGCTCCAGCGCAGACGTATTCACTATCTCGCTGCATCAGGAGAACAACTATCCCTACGTTAAGCCGGCGTCGTCGATCGACGTGAATCTGCCCGACGGCTGCGGCGACGAGGAGTATCTTGCTTGGCTGGATAATGCGCTGAGCTCGGGGCTGCGGCAGTTCGAGCCGGAACTGATCTGCTATGTTGCGGGGGCCGATCCGTTTCGCGAAGACCAGCTCGGCGGACTGGACATGAGCATCGAGGGATTGAAGCGGCGCGATGAGCTGGTTTTTCATGCTGCGCGCGCGCGCAATATTCCGGTGATGACAACCTACGCCGGCGGATATGCCGTGCGCATCGAAGACACGGTGACAATCCATTGCAACACGGTGGCTGCTGCGGCGGAAGTGTATCGTGCGGCAGAATCAGGAACCAGGGATTTGGGACTGGGAGTTAGAGAGTAGGGCTCATTGGTCAGGGATTAGGATTAGCCTCACCGCTTCCCGCTTCCCGCTTCACGTTTGATCACTAGCGCCATGACCTCTGACTTCATTTGCAATCCCCAATCCCAAACCTTCAGCCGCGGCTTTGCGATTCTTGCGTGATATCCTGACAATCAGCGTAGATGCACGGACAGCTGCGCCCATCCAGCCGGATTTGGACTCCTGACAATGTTTGAGAACCTGACAGATAAACTGCAACGCGCCTTTAAGAACCTGCGCGGACAAGGTACGCTGACGGAAGAAAACATCGGCGAAGCGCTGAAAGAAATCCGCATGGCGCTGCTGGAAGCCGACGTCAATTTCAAAGTCGTCAAAGAACTGATCGACCACATCCGCGACAAGGCCGTCGGCCAGGAAGTGATGACCTCGCTGTCGCCCGCCGAACAAGTCATCAAGATCGTTCGCGACGAACTCGTCAGCCTCCTCGGCAAGGACACCGCCAAGCTGAAGTTTGCGTCGCAGCCGCCGACCGTGGTGCTGATGGCGGGGCTGCAAGGTTCCGGCAAAACGACGACCTCGGGCAAGCTGGCGAACTGGCTGAAGCAGGGCGGACACCGGCCGATGCTGGTGTCGGTGGACGTCTATCGCCCAGCAGCGCGCGAACAACTGAAGGTCGTTGCCAACGCGATCAAGGCCCAGCTCTACGAGGGCAAGGTCGAGGAGTCGAACACCGCGACCGTCGAGCGTCTGGTGAAAGAAGCGCGGCGCGAGGCCATCATCAATGCCTGCGATGTGCTCATCGTCGATACCGCAGGACGCCTGCACATCGACGAGCAACTGATGGACGAGATGCAGTCGCTCAAGAAGATCCTGAACCCGCAGGAGATTCTGTTCGTCGCCGACTCCATGACCGGACAGGACGCAGTGCGCTCGGCCGACGAGTTCCACAAGAAGCTCACGCTGACCGGCGTGGTGCTGACCAAGATGGATGGCGATGCGCGCGGCGGCGCGGCCCTGTCGATTCGCAGCGTGACCGGGCAGCCCATCAAGTTCATCGGTGTGGGCGAGAAATACGATGCCCTGGAACCGTTCCATCCCGACCGCATCGTGGGGCGCATTCTCGGTATGGGCGACATTCTCTCGCTCATCGAGAAGGCCGAGGCCAAGCTCGACAAGTCGAAGTCGGAAGAGTTCGCGCGCAAGGCCCTCAGCTCCGACGGATTTTCGCTGGAGGATTTTCGCAGCCAGCTGCGGCAGGTGAAGAAGCTGGGATCGATCTCCAGCATCATGAGCCATATGCCGAAGATTGGGCCGTTCGCCAACATGCAACAGGCGGCCGACAAAGTCGACGACAAGCAACTCAATCGTGTGGAGGCGATCATCAACTCGATGACGCCGTATGAGCGCGAACATCATGAGGTCATCAACGGCAGTCGCCGCAAACGCATCGCGCGCGGCTCGGGAACAAGCGTGCAGGAAATCAATCAGCTGCTGCGCCAGTACGCCCAGATGCGCAAGATGTTCAAGACCATGGGCAAGCCCAGCTTCGCCAAAAGACTGGCCGGGATGAAGATGCCGGGGATGTGAAGAAGCAATAACCAAGGAATCTCTGATTGAGTTCGGGGTCTTGAAAGAGCACGGCTTCAGCCGTGCCGCAAGCCATGGAAAATCAACAGGGCTTTAGCCCGCGGCAAGTTCGGGCAAGTTATTCAGAGCTTCCCCGACTACGAATTACCCACTACTAAGTACTAAAGGAATGCTCATGCACCGCCTCAGTGCCTCTCTGACAGTTGCTGTCTTTGCCGCCGTCCTGGTTACGGTGAGTTTCGCGCAGCAGGCTTCTCAGTTTACGGTTCCCAACCTGATCCGCTACGGCGGAGAGCTCAGGGATGCCAACGGAGTCGCACTTTTTTCCGCCACTGTAGGTGTCACATTCGCCATTTATAAGCAGCAGGATGGCGGTGCGCCCATCTGGATCGAGACCCAGAACGTGACCAGCGACGCCACCGGCAACTACAGTGCGCTGTTGGGCAGTACAACGGCGGGCATGCCCATGGACATTTTCTCGGCCCAGGAGCAGCGGTGGCTGGGCATACAGGTGCAAGGGCAAGCCGAGCAACCGCGAGTGTTGCTGGCAAGCGTGCCTTACGCCTTCAAGGCGCATGAAGCGGAGACCCTCGGCGGCAGGAGCGTATCAGACTTTGTGCTGAGCAGGGAAGCGAGCGGTGCGCCAAACAGCAGTAGCGCCGGCACGGGAAGCGGCCTGCTTTCGATAAATAACGATACTACGCCGGCGCAGATCCTAAGTGGTGGAAGTGGGATCGGCATTACGGACAATGGGGGCGGAAGTCACACCATTACCAACACCGGTGGCTACGGACTGGAACCTGTCACCGTAGTCCATAGTAATGGCGGAGTTACTCTATACACTCCCTCCGGCAACACCAATACGGCGCGGGGAACGGCGCTGCTGGCGGCTTTTGCCGCAGGAGCGAATGGCGATTCCGTCTACCTTTCGGCCAACACGTTCGACCTGGGAAGCAGCGCCCTGGACCAGAGCCTGGGATCAACCGGCTGCATTAACCTATATGGTTCAGGCAAATACGCAACCATTATTACCAGCCTCTATTCCTCACCTTCTATTTCCTATCCCGTGGTGCGCGCCGGGAGCTACTGCACAACCGCAAGCTTAACCATCAATAATACCGGGGGGACAAATCCCCATCTAGGTTCCGTCTGGGGAGCAGCGGATAGTGCCAAGAACCATCCCTTCACCCATGCCTTAATCAGCGATGTTGCCATGAACGGCAATGCCGACGGCATCTATGTTGCCGAAACCGGGGCGAGCTTTGAAGCGCACAACCTAACCATAAGTACGACCTGGGACGTGGTGACCTTCGCCGACGTAGCAGGCAGCTATTCCATTTATGACTCGTCGTTCAAGACAACTGGGAGCTATCCGGTAGTAACTTATACAGACTGTCTCTGGACGCCTGTATTGTTTCCGAGCACAACGGTCATCAACGTATTTGATTCGACGTGTACTTCAACCGACGCCAGCGGGACCGCAACCAATGGTTACTATGTGCAGCATGGGTCTGTGCTTAACGTATACGGAGGAAGCGTGGTCACGTCGGGAAATTCGCCTCTCGATCTGCAACAGGCCACCGCTGCTGTTATCAACGTCACTCCAGCCCTGGTGTACTCCGATGCCAAGACGGCCGGGATTATTACCAAGGTGGGAAATATACTTAAGCTGCAAAGCGTGACCTACTCAGGACTAAGGAGTCTCAGCCCCAGTCTCGGCATGCAGGTTTACTGTTCTAATTGCGACGCTCCTACGGCAGCCGGAAGCTATAACGCGTGCACCAGTGCCTCGGGAATGGCTGGGGCCGAGGCCCATTACATCCGGGGAACATGGCAATGCTTCTAGGCTGCGGATCGCTGGATCCAGATCAGGCCGAAGAGGACCAAACCCGTGGGGCCGCAGGCAAGCCCAGCTTCGCCGGCGTCTGACCGGATTAAAGACCGCGGGGAACCTGAGAGAACTGCAAATCCATACATCAGTTTTGAAAGGCACGGCTTCAGCCGTGATGCAGCCCCCCTCCCCCCTATTTTTAAAGTCCTCTTTATGAGGACTTTGCAAGCCATTCCCCGCAAAGTATTCAGGCAGTTAGACTTACACTGTAAGATAAACTGTCTGTTTTCAGGACTTTACCTCGATCCCCTGCAAAGTATTGAGCCCAAAGGGGTAATTCGCAAAGTCCTTTCAACAAAGGGCTTAGCTGCGAATCTCGCACCTTGGTTGAAGGCAACGGAGGCCCATCGAGAGGGCTCGCCGCGCTCATGAATATGTCAAAGAGCATCTCCATCGTTGCGGCCGGCGGCTTTCACCCAGCCACATCAGCGTGTGGACTCTAGGTCCAACCCGACAGCTTAACTTGCGCAGCCCATGCCGGATAGATGTCAAGCTAATTTTGCGGCACGAAGGTAACCACCATTCCCTGAATGGGAACCCTTGCAAATCCCATGCTCACGGCCTACGCCATGGCATATGCCAAAGCTCCTTGGTGGGAACCCTCAGGCGTTGCCGATGATGGGAGATGGGTAGGCCTGCAATTAGCAATCAGCAATTAGTAGAGGCAATCGTAAACCCGGTTGGAGCAAGCGGGATCAAGCAAGGTCCCAAGGGTTGCGCAGGACAATGCCGGTAGCTTCGAACACATTACTGCGCCGCATTCGGCTGCTGCGCTACCTCCTCGCTCTCATCCGATGCCTCGCTCTCACCCTCCAGCATGAACTCCAGCACCTCCTGCGGAGCCGACGACGTCCACACCGGCGCGAACGACAACCGATGCAACGGCGTTGGTCCCTTTTCGCGCAGCGTCTTCAGGTGCCGCGGCGTGCTGTAGCCTTTATTTGAAGCCAGACCGTACTCCGGAAACACCGGGTCCCACGCGCTGATCATCGCATCGCGCTCCACTTTGGCAATGATGGACGCGGCCGCGATCGAAGCCGACAGGGCATCGCCGTGAATGATCGGAGTCTGCTGGCAGTCGCAGGCAAGGCGTAGCGCGTCGATCAGCAGATGGTCAGGCCGCAACACCAGCATCCCGACTGCTTCTTCCATGGCGCGCTTCGAGGCCCAATAGATATTGATCTGGTCGATGGTGGCCACATCGACGGCGGCGATCGCCCAGGCTAGCGCGTGCTCGCGAATACGCGGCGCGAGTTTCTCGCGGGTCTCCCGGTCCAATAACTTCGAATCGCGCAGTCCACGGATGCGATGGCTCGGATCGAGGATTACCGCGGCGGCGACCACCGGTCCAAACAGCGACCCACGGCCCACTTCATCCACGCCCGCCACCAGTTTTGCCCCGCCACTCCACGCCAGCTTTTCATACTTCAACGTGCACTTCAGTCTCTTCAATAAACGCAGCTTCAGCGTAGCTTTGGAAACGGCCTTCGCGCCGCCGTCGCTTCTCGGCTTTTCTTTAACAGGTTTCACGTCGTGCAAATGCACAGCGATTCCAGAGCAGTCTTGAGAAGCCCTGCGACACAGAAGTTTAGAACGTCAGCAGTTCTGCTGGAATCCTCAATTCGATTAACAGGCAATGGCGTGCAAGCTCAAGCTTCCTGCAACCACGTCCCGCGACTGCGGGACCATTCAGTTTAGCCCAGGACGAAGTTCTGGGTAGGCTGCATTGTGAATATCGAGCCCCGTCAGGGGCGGCACATGCGAGCCCCGCCAATCCCGCATCGCTCGGGCCAGCCACGGAATCCAATGAAACAGCTAGAATAGAGGCAACGATGCACCGGGTGTATTTCGACAACAACGCCACTACTCCGCTTCTGCCTGAAGTGTTTGAGGCCATGCGTCCCTACTTCCTCGAGAAGTTTGGCAATGCTTCATCCATCCATCAGCAGGGCCAGCATGCACGTTCCGCGGTGGAGCAAGCTCGGGAGCATGTTGCGGAATTGCTCAACTGCCGGCCGGCGGAGATCGTCTTCACCAGCGGCGGCACCGAAGGCGACAATCTGGCTCTATTTGGATTGGCGAAGCCGGGCGATCACATCATCACGTCGGCGATCGAGCACCATGCCGTGCTGAACTCCTGCCATCGCCTGGAAGAGATGGGATGCACCGTAACCTATTTGCCCGTGGATGGCCGCGGACTGGTCGATCCCGATGACGTGAAGCGGGCGCTGCGACCGGAGACCAAACTGGTCAGCATCATGTTCGCCAACAACGAGACTGGCGTTTTGCAGGCGGTCAACGCGATCGGGAAGATCGCCGCCGAAGCGGATATCTACTTCCACACCGACGCGGTGCAGGCAGCGGGAAAAGTTGCGCTTGACGTCAAAGAGATTGCCTGCGATTTGCTGACCATCTCGGCGCACAAGTTCCATGGCCCGCAAGGTACAGGAGCGCTTTTTGTGCGCAAAGGAACTCTTCTGCAACCCCTGGCGTATGGTGGGCGGCACGAGCGTTCGCGCCGGGCCGGGACCGAGAACCTGGCGAGCATCGTCGGACTAGGAAAGGCGTCCGAAATCGCGCGTGCAGGTTTTACCGACGGCAGCGTCGCGCAACTTGCGGCGTTGCGCGACCGGCTGGAGACTGCGGTCCTCGGGAACATTGAACAAGTCGCCGTGAACGGCGACGGTGCGGCGCGAACGCCTAACACCGCGAACATCAGCTTCGATTACATCGAAGGCGAAGCCATGGTGATCGCGCTCGATCTCAAAGGGCTGTCGGTTTCGACTGGCGCGGCCTGTTCGTCGGGAGCAATCGAGCCTTCGCATGTATTGACCGCGATGGGCCTTTCCGCGGACCGCGCGCGCGGCAGCATTCGTTTCAGCCTGGGCAAGCAGAACACCGCTGAGGATGTGGAGTTCGCGCTGGACTTGATTCCGCAGGTAGTCAATCGGTTGCGCGAAATCAGCCCAGTGTATAAGAAGGCAGCTGTCAGCCCTCAGCCGTCGGCTCTCAGCTAGAGTCGCGGATTTGCTGTTTTGTTTTTCACTAACTGCTAATTACTAAATGCCGAATTCTCAGACCATCGCCGTAGCCATGTCGGGCGGTGTGGATTCCTCCACCGTCGCGGCCATGCTGTGCCAGCAGGGCTACCCCGTTGTGGGACTCACACTCCAGCTCTGGAACCAGCGTCGGCTTGCTGGCCACAACGGCATGCCCGAGTCGGTCCATGGCCGTTGCTGTTCCATTGACGACGTCTACGACGCACGCCGCGTGGCTGAGACCCTCGGCATTCCGTATTACGTGGTCAGCCAGGAGAAGCGCTTCGAGCAGGACGTTGTCCGGCCCTTCGTCGCCGAGTATCTCTCCGGCCGTACTCCGATTCCGTGCAGCCTGTGCAACAACCATTTGAAGTTCGATCAGTTATTGATCACGGCCCGGCAAATCGGCGCTGATCTGCTGGCGACGGGACATTACGCGCGCAACGAGTTCGACGAGGCCCGCGGTCGCTGGATTCTTAAGCGTCCGGCCGATCGCAGCAAGGACCAGACATATTTTCTCTTTGGCCTGACGCAGGAGCAGTTGAGCCGGACCCTGTTTCCCCTGGGCGAGATGCGCAAGCCCGATGTCCGCGAGGAGGCCAAGCGCGCCGGCTTGCGTTTGTTCGAGAAGCCTGACTCGCAGGAGATCTGCTTCATCCCCGGCGGCGACTACAAGCAGTTTCTGGATGCCTATCTGGAAGAACAGGGCGAGGAGATTCCCGACACCGCCGGCGAACTGGTCACCACCACTGGTGAAGTTATTGGCAAGCACGCCGGAATTCACAACTTCACCGTCGGCCAGCGCAAGGGACTTGGCGTCGCTACGGGTTCGCCGCTCTATGTGATCGAGATTCGCGGTGACAAGCGGCAGGTGGTCGTAGGCAGTGGAGAGCACCTGCTCTCGCGAACCCTGCGTGCGACGCGCGTGAACTGGGTTGCTATTGACGATCTACGCGAGCCGATGCGGGTCCAGGCGAAGATTCGTCATCGTCACGAGCCGGCCAGCGCGACGATTGAGAACAGCGGCAACGACGCGGTTACAGTGACCTTCAACGACCCGCAGCGCGCCATCACGCCCGGCCAGGCAGTAGTGTTTTACGATGGCGATGTGGTGGTGGGCGGAGGCTGGATCAGCTAAGCGACGCGTCTCTTCTGTTTCTTGTCCGGGATGTCATCAGCCAGTCCAACTCTGACAGCTAGCCACTGACCACTGCCTTCAGATAAACATCTCGTCCGAAGGCCCGCCATTGCGGCGCTTCTGCTGGTTGAAGTAAGCGCCCACCCCCGTGCTGATGGCCTGCATGATTCCCGAAACCTGGCGCACGGGTGACATCACCGAATGCTGCACCTTCTCTGAGGTTTCCTCGATGCGGTCCATGGTGCGCGTCAACATCTCGTCGCCGCGAATCACCTGTAGGCGCATGCGATCGACGGCATCGTTGACCGTGGTATCGATGCGCTCCACGCTGCCGCGGGCAGTGGTGCTGATGTAGCTGAGATTGTCCAGCAAGACGTCAACTTTCGGGCGCGCGGTCTCGATGAAGGCCTTCACGTCCTGCTGTATGGTTTTGACATTGTCAATGACGGGCAGCACTCGTACCTGCAAGGTACCAGCGGTGTCCTCTACTTTGTCGGCCAGCGCTTCCATGCGGGTGCTGAGCTTGCGCACAGCAATGTACATGCCAAGCAGAATCAGCATCTGTAGCACAACCGCACAGGAGGTAATGGCGATAAATAAGGTCAGTCTTTCATCCATGGCAATCCGTACCCAAAAACTGTATTAGGGTCAAACCTACTTCCAACCGATGCACAGCGTGATGGAAGAGGTTGCAAGATCTGGAATCTCCACAGTTTAATTCGCCGGCCCGGCGGTCACGCAGTTCCATTCGGCGATCTGGACTATGGACTAGGCAAACATTACCCCAGTCTGTCTAAGTTGCGGGGGCATAGCCTAAGGCACGTTCGGCGTTGTACCTTCAGCGTTTTCGGTAGTGACCTCACGATAAGCCTGGCGTCCGGCCTCGTAGGCGGTGCGAATCTGGTCTTTCTGCTGATTCAGATAATCGCGTCCCTTTTCAGCCCACGTGCCCGCCTGCTCCCGCGCCTGCCGCGCCCGTTCCTTCATGCTTTCGCGGCCGTCTTCCGCAACATCGCGGAGCTGCTGCCGTAACTCACCGCCCGCCTTAGGTGCGTACAAAATCCCAACCGCGGCGCCAATGCCCAAGCCCGCCAGAAACCACAGAAAACCGCTACCATCGCGATCCGACATAAACGCCTCCTTGAAAAACCCGCGAGTCCGGATGTTAGCACCCGTACTACAGAATTACAAACGCGCGCACAGGCAGACTCGAGCAGTGAACCGCTAAGAGGTTGGATGCGCGAAGGCAACTCTTCGCGACCGCGGCGCTGGCTATTCCTGCATTTTTTTCAGAAGCACAATCTGCCCCAGGTGGTACACATGATGTTCGAGAATGCCGTGCGCTTCCCCGTAGAAGGTGCGTTTGCCGGCAGCTGTCAGCTCGTCGAGCCGGTTGGCATCCAGCTTGGCCAGCGCCTCGCGGAAGCCCTGGTTGGCCGCGCGGAACTGGTCGAGGGTCTTGCGCCAATTCTCCTCGCTTGCGGCGGGCATGGCAGGAAAGTTCAGCTCCTCCACCAGTCCAGCGCGCAAGCCGGCAAGTCGCTCCGTAGCGACCGTCTCCCAGAAGGTCATATGCATCACGATTTCCCAGATGGTGTGCGTACCTGGGATTGGGCGTGCGGCCGCCTCCGGGACCGAGATACCGTCGAGAACTGGCCAGACAGCATCCCCGTGCCAGGGCTCGCCGTGCAGCACGCCATCATAATGATCGAGAATGCGTTGCGTGGCAGACATCCTGTCCTCCTAACCGCTAAAAACTATATCACAGGTTAGGCTACGAAAGGCCTGCTATGACGCAAAAGTGCATCTCGACCAGGATTCCCGCATGTCAACCGCTGACGTCCTCATGGGTCTTCGTATAAGATTCTTGCCGCGGGTTTCTGACTTCAGGAGGGACTATGAAGGTTATTCGTATGCGAGTTTTTGTGATTACCCTGATCGCGGCCATCTCGACACTGGCGCTGGCCCAGGACGATGCCAAACCAGCCAGACCTCTGGCCAGCCGGTCGGCCGCGCAAGCTAAGATGCCGCCATCACCTCAGGCCTCACCGGAAATGACCAAACTGATCAAGATGATGGCGGGCAATTGGACGGTTACGGAGAAGTCCGAGCCCAGCCCCATGTTCCCCAACGGTGGCAGCGGCAAGGGCACGGCCAGGATGTGGGCCGGCCCAGGCGGACTGTCGTTGCTGGAGACGTATCACTCCAGCGGCATGATGGGCAGCAACTTTAGCGGATTCGGGACCTTCTGGTGGGACCCCAAGGAGCAGGTCTATCGCGGCCTGTGGTGCGACAGTATGACGCCCAATGGCTGCGACGCCAGCGGCACAACCAAGTGGGACGGCGAGACTCTGGTGGGAATGATGGAAGGTGAAATGAACGGGAAGAAGACGGTCTCGAAGTTCACCTATGCCAACTGGAAGCCCGACTCTTTCGTCATGACTATGGCGACGGGTCCCGATGCGAATTCATTGAAGGATCTGGTGGCCATCACCTATACCAGGTCCGCCGCCGCGGGCAAGCCGGCGCAATAGACGTACAAGCAAATTAGCAAACCGGAAGCGGCCCACCTGAGCGGGGTTCGGGTGGGACGCCTGCTTACCCCTCCCACACAAACGCGTCGAACACACTCCTCTCTACAAAGCCCAGCCGCTTGTAAAGACCGACGGCGCGATCGTTCATCTCGGTCACGGTCAGCGTCAATCGATTGCAATGCCGGTTGGCCAGGGAATTGGCGGTGCTCGCGATGAGGTTCTCGCCGATACCTTGTCGCCGATACTCCGGCAGCAGGCAAACCTGTGTGACGTGGCCGACGTCATCTTTCACCCGCGAGCACAGAATCAATCCCACCAGCACGTTGGTTGGACGGTGAATCGCGGCGAAGGAGGATTCGGCATCGAAGACCCCGCAGCCGGGGAACCGCACAATGTTGTTCAGAAAACGTATGGAGCCGGCATGAGTGCGGTACTGGTCGTTGATTTCAGAATCGATGTGGGCGCGATAAGACGCCGTAATGATGCTGGCCGCGGGCTGGTAATCCTGCTCCAGCCAGGGACGAATCAGGATGTCGTGGGTCAGGCCCATTGGCGGAATGCGCCGAGGTTCGCCGTGCCGCAATTGCAACTCCAGAAACAGCCGCCGATATCGCTGGAAGCCGGCTGAAGAAAACACCCCTGCCAGGTCGTCGGTCGGGTGAGTTAGCAGTTGCGCTTCTGCGCGATGGATCCCGGGCGACTGTTGCAGGGTCGCGATTACGTGCTCGGCCATTTGCGCCTCGACCTGGCGCGCGTCGCTGCGGCGCGGTGAGACAAACAGGTCTCCGACGACGCCTTTGCTGCCTTCATATACGAAGAAGGAGTAGCCCTTGATACTGCCGCGTTCCACTGCGGCGTAGCCGGGCAGAATTTTGGCGTCGACATAACGCAGGATCATGTCCGCCGAGCTGCGATAGTCCCAGCAAAGCAGATTGCGCCACGTCTCGACCTCCTCCTCGAGCAGGGAACGCAGATCGGCCGACGAGAAGTGCCTGAGGTCGAGAATCTCCACGGTAGTCAGATGCGACCGGCAGAGAACGGTGGCACTTACAGGCGCACCGTCCAAGGGTTGCTGAGTCAGTCTAGTGCGGGTTTGGCGCATCAGGCAAACCGCAAGTCCGATTGAGAAGGACGATCTGAAGGAAAATTGCTGCCGTCGACGATAGCCATCGAACATTCGCCATTGCACAAGTAATATGCTGCTCGGGCAACGATCGGGCCGGCGAATTCGATTTGCTATGTGGCGACAGCAGCTATTGGAAGGACAGACAAGTCACGTCTGTATTGATCTCTACAGCCGGCGGCAAGCCAAGGATGTGGAAGCGTAGATTTACAGTAAGGCTTAGCCGGATACAACTACGTCCGCGGGACATCCCGCGCTCGCTCGGCCCGGATTGAAGCTATCCAGCCTATATCGTGATCGAATGGTGCGGGACAGAGGCCACTTATTCCACCAGGACCGCACTGTGAATTGGCGACGCGCCGTCGGGCAGCGACGTGTAGGTATTGCCAATCGCAGAAGTCCCTAGCATCGTAACCTGCCATGCATCGATGATCACGTACGGTGGAAACGTGGAGTTCGCGGTATAGGTGACAGGAGTAGTTGGAAAATAGAAAGCCCCGGTATAGATTTCTCCATGTGAGCCGTCGATGCTGTTAAGTGCAGTCGACACTATGGAGCGATCCTGGAACACCAGCATTCCCGCGAGGGGGCCGCTGGTGGGAGCAGACAGTGTCGAACTGGATGAACCCGTGATCGTGACCGGCGCATACGGGTACGCTGGGCTCCCAGTATTGTAAAAGGTCACGTTGGACCCGGTTAAAATCGGCGAACCAGTGACGCTGAGGCCACCGCCAAGAAGAATATAAGTGCCCTGGCCAAAAGTGACCACGACGTTGTTGTTACCACTGATCTGGATTCCCTTGCAGAAGGTGCCCGCATAAAGCGTCGTGCTCTTGTTTATTGTCCCAATCTGAGGGGTACACGACCCAGGGGTCTGGGCAGGCACATAAGCCAATGGGTCGCCGAACGTGGGAATGCCTTGCGTCGGCGTTGGGCTGATGGTACCGCTTCCAGCCTCGCTTACACCGCCCACTACTCCGATACCGTCCGACCTCGACCTTTCGACACTTATATTGCCGCTGCCTGTCTTGTAGAGCGCCGAAGGGCTATTCGAATTAACCCTGATTCCGCAGTTACTGCTGATGTTCACCGAGCCGGATGCGGTAAAGGCTGCCGAATCGGTCGGGTCTAAGGCGTAGATGCACCCCGACGAACTCCCCAGCGAGGAGGCCACTGCTCGACTGCTGACATTCACCGTAGTGAAGCCGCCAACCCGCATAAAGAAAGTCGGCGTAGCCTGACCAACAATCACTTCTACATAATTGCTATCACCGGCGAATGGGCCGCTCGCCGGAGGGTTGTTGACCGCAACCGTGACCCCATTGTTTCCGTTGGTAAACCCATTCGCGGCGGAATCGTTGCGCGCGGCGAGCTGGACCTGCCCGCCATATATCAGCGCCGAGGCCCCGGCGATAGCGGCTGCGTCAGCCGCCTTCTGCATTTGCAGCTTCTCATAGCGGAGGTAGCCGACATCCACACCCAGGCCGGCCATGAGCATCAGGACGACGAGCACGAACGCGCCCAGAGCCAGTGCTTGGCCTTCTTCTGCCCCGCCAAATTGCTTCAATCGCCGTATGGCAAACACGTTCGTCACCGTGGCACCTCCGCGTGCGCGAATGCTTAGGAGCCTGACGGTTGCTCAACTTCGTTCAGAACGGAAAAGCATGAACCACACCGTCTTGAAAGTTGACCACCCCGTATTCTCAGGCCGACTCACTCGCCGCAGCAAAAATTACTGTTTCCAAGTAGCCAGAAAATACCAAACCCACAGCCTGGCGACCATTGGAGCAAATGACGCCTGAAGCAATTATGGTGAGCTAGGGTAGTACGTTATCCGTGACGAAATCTATAGCCTCTTCAGGTCGAAAAATCGCAAGTATGAGGTGCCATAGTAATGACCAATATAGGCACATTAAGGCCACACACCTATCGCCAATAGGCCCAATAAAAATGGGGGCGCTTTCGCGCCCCCTATCTCAGCAAACGAAGCTAGTCTTACGGTAGCCGCTGCGCCAGTCCGGGCAGGGCCTTCATCAGGTCGTTGTAGATGACTACCACGAACACCAGGACAATGAAGACAAAGGCAGTCTGATAGATACGTTCCTTAATGCGCAAGCTGATATCGCGCCGCATAATCGATTCGATAATCAGCAGCAGAATGACGCCGCCATCCATGATAGGAATCGGAAGCAGGTTAAGGACACCGAGATTGAGGCTGATCATCGCCATCAGGTTCAGCAGCGGAGCCCAGCCTGGTTGGCGCGCCGCATCGCCGGAAGCGCGCGCGATTCCGATAGGGCCGTCCAGTTGCTTGATGGAAGCTTTGCGCTCCACCAATTTCTGGATAAGGTCAATCATCAGCAGGGAGAATCGCTTGTTTTCCTGAAGCGACAGGCTAAAGGCCTTGCCGAAGGGTAACTTCTCGACCGTGGTGGTGGGCGCCGCCATCAGGAAGCCCAGCCAAAAACCTTTTTGCCCGTCCTGTACCTTCTCCATCGGAGTCATGGTGAAGTGCAGTTCTTTTCCGGCGCGGCCAACGGTGACATCCACTGGCTTATCGCCGTTCTGCTGCAAGTAGTGCCTGATGGAAAGCCTTGAGCGGATTGAAATGCCGTTGATGGCAACGATCTGATCATTCACCTGAAGACCTGCTTTGACAGCAGGCATATCGGGGGTCAGTCCCGCCACCATCACGGGTTGTTCAGGCTCCACGCCAATGCTGCCGTACTCGTCAAACCCTGAGCCTTCGAGATCGGGCTTGACCTGCTTCTCCAGAATGTCGTTTCCACGCTGGATCGCAACGTCGACCGGCTGCTTGGGGCTGATCATCACTTTCAAGACAACGTCTTCCCAATTGGGGTTCTGTACGCCGTCGATGCGCACGATGCGGTCGCCCTGTTCGATGCCGGCTTTGGCGGCCGGCGAGTTGTCCACCACCCACCCCACAACCGCCGGCTGATCGAAGAACTGCGGACGTTCATAGTGCACCATGAATACGGCGGTCAGCAGAGCGATGGCCAACAGGATGTTCATGGCGGGTCCGGCGAAAGCAATTACGAAGCGCTGCCAGCGCGGGTGCGACATGAACTCATCGGGCGCGCCGCTGCGAGTTTCCAACGGGCTCTCGCCGGCCATTTTGACGTAGCCACCCAACGGCAGTGCACTGATGCGGTAATCGGTTTCGCCGCGGCGAAAGCCAACCAGGCGCTTGCCGAAGCCGATAGAGAACACGTCCACCCGGACGCCAAACCATTTCGCGGCAGCATAATGGCCAAACTCATGCACCAGGATCATGATGCCGAGCACCACAGCCATGGAAACCACCGCAATGAAAAACGAGTACATAAACCTCTCTTAGTCAGCAGTCAGCAATCAGCCCAGTTTCGGCGCCAAGCTTACCGGCTGCCGGCTGATGGATAAGTGCGCACGCCGGCGCGCGTCCTTATCCAGTTCCAGCACTTCTTTTATAGATTCTGGAATGCGGGCGGGCGTTTCGTCCACAACGATCTTTATTGTAGCCGGAATGTCCAGGAAACCAATACTACCTTGGAGGAATGCGGCCACCGCGACCTCGTCCGCTGCGTTCAGCGCGATGGTCTTTGCCCCTCCCGCTTCGACTGCTTCGTAAGCCAAACGTAAGCAGGGAAATTTGTCAAGGTCGGGCGGAGCGAAGTCGAGCTGCCGCAGCTCCTGCACCGGGAAGCGCAGGTCCGACTCGATGCGATCGGGATAAGTGAGCGCGTACAGGATGGGCAGGCGCATATCGGTCACGGAGAGTTGAGCAAGCAAGCTGCCATCGACGAACTCGACCATGGAGTGAATAGTGCTTTGGGGATGAATCAGCACGCTAACCTGGCTGGGCGGCATATCGAAGAGACGACAGGCCTCGATTACCTCGAAGCCTTTGTTCATCAGCGTTGCCGAATCGATCGTGATGCGTCGGCCCATCTTCCAGGTGGGATGATTGAGTGCCTGCGCAACCGTAATCTTGGAGAACTCGCTGGCGGGCGTATGAAAAAATGGACCGCCCGATGCAGTTAGCCATATGCGATAGACTTCGTTGCGGCGCCCGCCACGCATGGCTTGATGGATCGCGTTGTGCTCGCTGTCGATGGGCAGTAACGGTTTTCCTTGCCGTCGCGCTTCGGCGGTGATCAGATCCCCCGCAGCGACCATGCACTCCTTGTTGGCCAACCCAACGCTCTTGCCGGCTTTGACAGCCTCGTACGTTGCCTCCAATCCGGCAACGCCGACAATGGCGCTGACCACGAAGTCGGTGTCAGGATGTGTGGAAACCTCCACAGTGCCGGGCGAGCCGTGGGTGATGGTGAGGTCGCCGCTCAGGCCTGCTTTCTTCAACTTATCCTGTAGTTGGTCGGCGGCTTCGGCGGTTGCCATGGAGAGCACTCGGGGGCGCCAGCGGCAAGCTTGTTCAAAGGCGAGCTCCACGTTATTGCCCGCCGCCATGGTGACGACCGAGAAGCGATCAGGAAAGCTTTCGACGATATTGAGCGTGCTCTTGCCAATGGAGCCGGTCGAGCCGAGGATGGCGATGCGTTTCATGCGTACTCTAGAGTCATTTGGCAAACAACTCGCTGTGCGAACCCAACCGCACCAATCGCAAAGTCTGGTTATCGGGCCGTTTGTAAATCAGCAGCAAGTCCGGGTAGTGGGTCAGTCTGTGCCGAGGCGTTGCCTTGGTACGTTTGTAGTCGCGTCTAAAGGCCGTAGTCCATTCAATCGTGCGCATTCAGATCGGCCATCATTGCGGCGACGCTGCCCGCCTTGGATACGTGTCCGCGCTCCCCTGCTTCCAGGGCCGCAGCGGTTTCGCGATTGGGAACACGTACCTCGAATGGAAGCGCCTGCTCTGAGGCAATGCGAGTCAGCAAGAGGCGAACGGCATCGGAAACCGTCAGGCCCATCGCGGCCAGTGTTTTCGCAGCCTTTGCTTTTACTTTCTGGTCCACGCGAATGTGAACCATGCCGGTTGCCATAAGAGCCTCCGCCTAAAGTATACATTGTATACACGGCAAGATCCATCCTTGTTCAGGAAAGAGGAGCCCGAAGGGCGGAACAATCGTAGCCCAGGACGTAAGTCCTGGGTAGACGTTGGTTTGAGAGCGGAGCCCCTTTAGGGACGGCACAAAACCGTGTCGTCCCTAAAGGGGCTCGGAAATCTAAATGCGAATTTTCCCAGCACTGACGTGCTGGGCTACGATTGTTCCGCCCTGCGGGCTCTCATCCTTCGCACGCATTTCGTTAATGAGGGTACAGATCACAGGATGGGTCAGGGAGCATGAGGCGGATACGAGAAATAATGGCCCATTCCAGCGAGGTAGAAGATCAATCCAATCGGCAACGCAAACAGAAGAGCATCGATCCGGTCGAGCACTCCCCCGTGCCCAGGTAGCAACGTCCCGGAATCCTTCAGGCCTGCGCCCCTCTTCAAAGCGGACTCGACCAGATCGCCTAGCTGCGCAGCAATGTTGACCGAAACCGCGAACGCAACCACGAACCATAAAGGCGCGAGTTCAAAAGGGCGGATTTCCGGAATGGGCTGATGAAGAGAAAGTGCGGGTTCCTGCAGCAGGCGCACGCCACGGAACGCGTCGGCAATCGGATTAACATAGTGGAACAACAGCACCCCTACCAATACCGCTCCAAACACCGATGCGATCGCACCTTCCCACGTCTTGCCTGGGCTGATTCGCGGCGCAAGTTTATGTTTCCCAATAGCACGTCCGACGTAGTACGCGGCGATATCGCCACACCAGACCAGTATCATCAGGTAAAGCAAGTACAGAGGTCCGCTCCAAGTTCGTCCGAGTAACGGAATCAAAAGCAAAGTGAAGCCCACGTACGGCAGGGCCATGTAGGAGATCGCGGCATCTGGAAGCGCCTGAGAGATAGGATCACGTTCTAAGGCGTTGAGCAGGAAAAGAAGGGGAGCAACTAACACGAACAGCGGGAGGAGGCAAAAGAGAACGGCGGAAATGGACTGCGCCGAACCGGCGCTTTGAGGCACGTCGATTGTAAGCACAGCTTCGAGGCCGACAAAAAGTGGAAACGACAAAATAAGCACGACATAGGTCAATAACCGAAACGGCCGAAAGCCTTGCGCAGTCATAATGCCCAAATATTCCCTCGCCGCCAACAGCGCCACGCCGAGCACCAGGAGTGTGAACAACCACAGCGGTGCCCGGAAGAGTGCCAGCACAACAATTGGAATCAGGATGACTGCGGTGAGGACGCGCTTCACGAATAGTTTCCGTTGTCGCCGACCAGGCCGCCGAAGCGGCGCTCGCGCTTCTGAAAGGCCTCGATGGCCTCCAGCAGTTGGGTGCCGCGGAAGTCGGGCCACAGTGTCTCAGTGACGTAGATCTCGGAGTAGGCGACCTGCCACAAGAGAAAATTGCTCAGGCGCATTTCGCCGCTGGTGCGGATGACCAGATCGAGTTCAGGCAAGCCGCTGGTGTAGAGATGGCGCGCGATGGAGCGCTCGTCGATCTTGAGGTGTTCGACGCCGCCGTTGCGGGAGGCCTCATTTACCAGCGCGTTGAAACAGTCGACCAACTCAGTGCGCGAGCCGTAGTTGAGCGCCAGGGTCAGCACCATGCCGGTGTTGCGCTCGGTCATCTCGCGCGCCCATGACATGCGCTCCTGTACCTCCTGCGGAAGCTCCTGCTGACGGCCGATGTATTGCAGCCGGATGTTGTTCTCCATCAGCGTAGGCAGCTCCATCTTCAGGTATCGCCGCAGCAGGTTCATCAGGAACTGGACTTCACCCTTGGGCCGCTTCCAGTTTTCCGCCGAGAAGGAATAGAGCGTGAGAGCAGGAATTCCGATGCGTGCTGCGGTCTCCACGGTGGAGCGTACGGCAGCCACACCGGAGCGATGTCCCGCGATGCGGGGCAGGTGGCGGCGTTTGGCCCAGCGGCCATTCCCGTCCATGATGATGGCGATGTGGTGGGGCAGCCGCTCGGACTCGAGGCGGGCGAAAATCTCGGCCTCTTTGCGGTTTAGCCCAGCGGGCACTTGTGCGCGCAAAGCGTACCTCTGACCATTGTTGAAAGTAGCACACGCGACAAGGGCTTGCAATGTAATCGCGGCGCCGGATGCCGGCGGATTCCGTGGGTGGGAATGATGGAAAAATGAGAAGGTCGTGCCGTCGCGGCCAAGGCCTGGCGCTTGGCAAGGTCCTAACCGCGCGCGCTCCCCATCCGTCCAAAAAAACGCCGGGACTACTGTCCCGGCGTCTATCAATGCTGTGCGGAGGGCTGAGCCTCGTAGCCTGGCTTTCCCTGGGTTACGCCCCGCGGTGGGGATGCATGACCATGTCCCGCACCTGCGCCAGCACGCTTGAAAGTTGCATGGCGTTCAGCTTCGAGGTGAACTCCACCAGTTCCGCGACGAATGGATCGGTGAGCAGGTCAGCGACCTCGTCTTCGCGTGACGAGCCGCAGTCCCGCAGCAGGTCGGGCACCGTGACTTCCAGGGCCGCAGCCAGCCGCGCCAGCGACGACAACGTTGGCGTGGCCTTCTCGTTCTCGATCTTCGACACGTAGGTGCGCGGAACCCCCATGCGCATGGCTAGTTGCCGCTGACTGAGACCGCTGCGGTGGCGCAGGTCGCGGATCGCTTTGGCCACATGCACCGAAGGCTCGCCGGACTCTTCCGGCTCCGGCGGCGGCATTACAGCTGTGAGGATAGGCTCCGGTTCGTCCTCATCAAGTGACGTCCGGCAGCGTCGGCAAAGGTTGTTATTGGTTCTGAACTGGACGAGATGGCAATCGTCGCATCTCACCACTTCCCGGGAATCCACGGGCGCGAGAGTCGTAGCCATTCAGGTTGTGGGAGTGCCAGAGCGGGCACCAACTACTTACGCGTACTGTGCAGCATTTCCTCTGGTAGAGTCAAGTAAATTACGAATCACAATCGACACTACCGAAAAGTCGTAAGAGGCATTGACACTCTGAATGGAAGGAAATACCGCGAAAATTCAGGAGAAACGTGGAATGGACCGCGCCGCGGCCTGGTGTTTACTAACTGAGTTCACGCAGTCAGAAAGTTTGCGCAAACATGCTATAGCGGTGGAAGCCTGCATGCGCGCCTATGCCCGCAAGTTCGGCGCCGACGAGGAATTGTGGGGCATTGTTGGGCTGATCCACGACTTCGACTATGAGAAATATCCCAGCGCTGAGGAGCATCCGTACAAAGGCAATGAGATTCTGAAGGATCGCGGCTACGGCGATGAGGTTCGCCGGGCAATCATGTCACATGCCGACTACACGGGAGTGACTCGGGAGACGAATCTGGAGAAAGCCCTGTTCGCCTGCGACGAGCTGGCCGGATTCATAACCGCAACCGCATTGATCAAGCCGGGCAAGTCGCTAGCGGAGGTCGATGCCAAGTCGGTGCGCAAGCGGATGAAGGACAAAGCATTTGCCCGCTCGGTCAGCCGCGAGGACATCATCAACGGCGCTGCCGAGCTCGGCGTTGAACTGGACGAGCACATTACGTTCTGTATTGAGGCGATGAAGAGCGTGGCGGGTGAGTTGGGGTTGGCGGGGAAGTAGGAGACGCTTTTCGCTCTTCGCTTTTCGCCGAAACCCCAAGACGGATCGAAAGCGGATTGGGCTCTTCGGTTCAGAATCAAATTGTGAAGGCTAGGCTCGCCTCTGGCCAACTGCGAAGGGCGAACAGCGAATCGCGAAGAAAAGCGGCCCATTTCCACGGGCCGCTTTCATTCTGAGTCCGGGTCTCGAACGTCCCAAACTTTACCTGCTCTACTACTGGGCTGTTGCTTCCGAAACCGGCTGCGACAGCTTGGAGATGCGCTCACTGATGCGAGTGAGCTGCTTTTGCCGTAGCTGGTCGGCGGTGGCCTTCTGCTCAGCCGTAAGTACGGTGTTGTAGATCTGGCTGTGAACGGACGCTTTCTGTACTGCCAGTTGCGCCCTGATCTGGGACTGCTGGGTGGCGAGCGCCTGCACCTTGGCCTGGTCGAAAGCTCCGCTGGCAGTTGCCGTCAACATCGCCTGGCGGTTCTGCTCCATTTGCAGCATCAGGGGCCGCATGGTGGCGCGCTGCGCCTGCATGATGGTCTTGATCTGCGTTTTTTGGGCATCCGTCAGGTTAAGCTCCTTCGCCAAATAGCCCATGTGCCCGCCATGCCGATGGCCATTCCAGGCGGACGCGGCTCCGTTCTCGTCATTGTTATTCTGCTGGGCAAACGAGGCCATCACCGTTCCGCAAAGCATCAGCGCCAGCAACGCGATCGCTACACCCCAAAACTTCGTCTTCATTTTCTGCTTCTCCTTCTCGACAGTTCGTCTGTCAAATGTTGAAACCCCAGCGGCGGGAATTCGACGGTAAAGTCTGGTAACGCATGGGTAAAGTTTTGTGAAAAACGGTTTTGCTTTTGCTGCCAGACGTTGACTGCCCCTGTCAGCCCGTACACAGTCTATTGCCGCCGCGACCGTCGAAAGTTCCGCAAATACAGGCGGGAAGAAAGAACGCCACGGTGAGCACCGTGGCGTCTGCGTGCCTTACTTCAGGGAGAAACCTATCGGGTGAGCAGTGCCTCCGCAGCCGCCAGCTTCGCCCGGTCGGAAGCTCTTTCCTTCTCGCCCACTTCGTCCAGTTGGAGTTGCTTGGTCTCAGGGGAGTACAGCAGGCTACAGAAGGTCATGATTGCGCCAATCGTCAAGATGACGGCGGGCGAAAGCCAAATATCCTTGCCTTCGATGGCATGAATAAACGGGATGTTATGGGCCCAGATGGTATACAGCGGGAACCAGGCACCCAGGATCGCGCCCGCGGAGTATCCAAAACCCACTCCCGCCGCGCGCCGCCTGGTGGGAAACCGCTCGCAGAGATACGCCGGGACGATGCCCCAGGCCAGCTTCAGCATGCCGGCCATACACGTTCCCAGAATGGCCATCCCAATGTTGCGCTCCAGCGCCGCATGATACAGCACGTAATAGACGGGGACGCCGAAGACAACCAGAAACACGCAATACCACTGGGTCAGAATCTTGCGGCCCGTCCGGTCTGAGATCCAGCCGTAGAAGTTGTATCCCAGGAATGACAGGAAGAGCGCAAATCCGTAAATCAAACTGTAGGTCGTGGTATCAAAACCGCGGCCATCGAGGGTAAGAATCTTCGGCAGAAATCCGTAAACCGAATAGTCGGTGAGGAACAGGCCGGTCATGAAGAAAAAGACTTGCATGAAGTCCCACACCTGGGGGCGCCGGAAGAGACTTACGAAAGGAGCCTTCTCGATCTTGCCCAGTGCTTTGGTCTTTTCGAATTCGGGCGACTCGTGCAGATTGCCTCGAATGTAAAGCGCCAGGAAAACCGGAACGACTCCGGTTATGAAGGCGACGCGCCAACCGTACTGGGCCAGGATGGCTTTGCCGCACAAATAGGAAATCAGGGCAAAGACAAGCGACGCGAGCACGTAGCCCGCGGGGAAGCCGGATTGAATAAATCCGCTCACGGCCCCGCGACGCGGCTGAGGAGCATATTCGATGGCGAAGGTGTGACCCACCGCGTACTCGCCTCCGAAGAAGCAGCCCATGAAGAAGCGCAGCACGCAATACAGAACGTAGGCGGTAACGCCAATCTGGGCATAGGTGGGAAGGAAGCCGGAGAGGAGCGACATTACTCCGACGCCGCCTATGGTGAAAATCAAAAGGTGACGGCGGCCGATCTTGTCAGCGTAGGCCCCAAAGAATGCGGAGCCGACCGGCCGGGCGGCCATAGTGATCGAGTATCCAAGTACGACCGCGATGTATTGCCATAGCACACTGCCCTTGGGGGAGATGAAAATCTTGCCCAAGATCGGAGCCATGACGATGACCATTGCCATGTCGTAGGCGTCCAGCATGAATCCCAGAAACTGGGAGGTCATGGCCATCTTTGTATCTTTGGAAAGGCGTTGCTGTTCCGGCATGAGGAACTCCTGGAAGAAGAAGATAGGCCCGCAATGAAACCTAGATTAAACAGATGGCGCAAAAACGTTGGCGACAGCTGTCACGGATGGTTGTGATGTAAGGCACATTTCTCCGCTGGCGGTCAGGTCAGGCAGAGAAGCCAAGCGTAGCGAATATAATCGGCTTTGGGGGTGGTCGTCCCACCAAAGTTGCAAGTGCCGGAGCTCAAGCTTTCCTTAGGGGCGACAGTTGCTGGACCTGACGTTAGGTGCGTCGGGAGGCCCGCAGGCAGCATCCGGGCTGTTGGAAGGTGTGGTATGAACGCGAAAAGTGTGGTCTTCGCCCTTACCGCCGCTTTGATACTGTCATTCGCGGGAGCAGCCGCGCAGGAGATTCCGGCGGGAACCGTCCTTCCCGTGATGTTAAGCTCCGCTCTTGATGCCGGCCGTAACCAGCCTGGCCGGACGATTACGGGAAAGATCATGCAGGCCGTGCCGCTGCCCGATGGCTCGGTTATTCCGAAAGGATCCAGTGTCATTGGCCATGTGGTGGCGGCCAGCGCTGCCAGCGCAGGGTCAGCCTCTCATCTGACCATCCAGTTCGACCGGATAATTGCCTATGGCCGGACGATCCCTATCGCGGCACATCTACGAGCGCTGGCGTCCATGAGCCAGGTTTTCGAAGCGAAGATACCGACCAATGCCTGGGATGACTATGGAACTTCTCCCAGCGACTGGAACACGGTGCAGGTCGGCGGGGCCGGAGTATATCGCGGCAACGGGCAGGTCGTCCAAGGCGACCAGGTGGTGGGACATGCGACGGACTATGGAGCGGTTACCGGCAGGCTGGTCGCCGCGCCGAAAGCCGGATGCGGTGGCAGCGATCAGGAACAAGCCTTGTGGATTTTCTCTCCCTGGGCATGCGGCCCCTATGGATTCAGCGACTTGAAGATTGCGCACGCCGGAAAGACCGAACCCATCGGCCAGATCGAGTTTGAATCCAGCCGCGATGTCCACGTGTTGGGAGGAAGCGGGTGGCTGCTTAAGACCGAATCGGTCACGTCTGAAACCCCGCCAAAACCATAGTTTTATCGCGCATTGTGCCTTCCATCACAATTGCTTGTGACCAACTTCCGCGTGTGACGCGCATCGCTGTTCTAGATTCAGGTAAAGTGCAGGTCCGGCCCGGAATCTCCCCCGGGTCGAGAATCCGCGCTTCAATCGACAGCCTGCCCGTCAGGCGAAGGAAACATAATGGCAGCAACGCTTCTCGCTCCGGTGCAAATCTCCTCGGAAGACATCCAGTCAGCTTTGCAAGGATTCGTGGCCCGCGACCGCATCCTGGTGCGGCCCATTGATCTGATTGCCTACGCCTCCGACGCCAGCTTCTATCGCCTGATACCCAAGGCTGTGGTGCTGGCGAAAGACCTTGAGGAGATTCGCGCGCTGTTCGCGCTGAGTCAGCAGACGCGCATTCCGCTGACGTTCCGGGCTGCTGGAACCAGTTTGTCGGGCCAGTCAATCTCCGACGGACTGCTGGTGGAGGTGGCCCGCAACTGGCGTGACCTGCGAGTGGAAGAAGGCGGCAGCAAGATCAGGGTACAGGCGGGCGTGATTGGCTCGCGCGCCAACCAGGCGCTAGCGCTTTACGGGGCGAAGATTGGACCCGATCCGGCCTCCATTGCCACCTGCACCATGGGTGGAATCCTGGCCAACAATTCCAGCGGGATGTGTTGCGGCGTCGAGCAGAACGCCTATCACACGCTCCACTCCATGACGTTCATGCTGCCGTCGGGAACGGTCATTGATACGTCGCATCCTGGCGCGGAGGACGAGTTCCACGCCCGCGAGCCAAAGCTGGCGCGCGGCATTCTGGAGCTGAAGGCGAAGCTGGAGCGGAATTCGGCTTTGCGCGAGCGTGTCCGCAACAAATACCGGACGAAAAATACCACCGGCTATTCGCTGAATGCCTTCCTCGACTTCGACCGTGCGGTCGACATCTTCCAGCACGTGCTGATCGGTTCAGAAGGCACGCTGGCCTTCATTGCTGAAGCGGTAATGAACACTGTGCCCGATCTTCCTGTGAAGTACACCGGCCTGCTGTTGTTTCCCGATCTATATGCCGCTGCGGCATCGATTGTTCCTCTGCGGCAGGCGGGAGCCAAGGCACTGGAGATCATGGATCGCGCTTCGTTGCGCTCGGTAGAGAACAAGGCCGGAGTCCCGGCCTCGCTGCGTTCGCTGCCGGAGGGCGCGGCCGGATTGCTGGCAGAGTTTCAATCGGCCGATGAAGCCGAGCGCGCTGACCTGGAGGCACTGGCTGCGGAAGCTGTCGGCGGACTGAAGCTGTCCGAGCCGGCGCGCTTTACTCACGTAGCCGGCGAACAGGCTTTGTTGTGGCAGATTCGGGCTGGGATGTTCCCGTCGGTCGGTTCGGTACGCAAGAGCGGGACGACGGTGATTATCGAGGATGTAGCCTTCCCAATTGAGGCCCTGGCCGACGCAGCCCACGATCTGACGGGGCTCTTCCGCAAGCACGACTACGACAACGCCATCATCTTCGGGCACGCCAAGGACGGCAACCTGCACTTCGTCATTACCCAGGCCTTCAACAGCCAGACGGCCATCGACCAGTACTCGTACTTCATCGAGGATGTGGTCAAGCTGGTGGTCGAGCGCTACGATGGGGCGCTCAAAGCGGAACATGGTACCGGCCGGAATATGGCGCCGTTTGTCGAGACTGAGTGGGGACCGGCGGGCTACGAGATCATGCGGCGGCTGAAAGAGCTTGCCGACCCGGATAATCTGCTGAACCCGGGCGTCATCATCAATCCTGATCGGCGGGCCCATCTTGCCAACCTGAAACAGCTTCCATCGGTTGAGCCTGAGATCGACAAGTGCATTGAGTGCGGCTTCTGCGAGCCAAAATGCCCCAGCCGCGAACTGACGCTGACTCCACGCCAGCGGATAGTGGTCCGGCGGGAGATGGCGCGCTTGCAGGACGGCAAGAATCACTCCGCGCTCTACGACAGCCTGGAGCGTGAGTTCCCCTACATGGCGCTCGACACCTGCGCCACCGACGGCCTGTGCGCCACCGCATGTCCTGTGAGTATCGATACCGGGCAACTGGTGAAGCGCTTCCGCAGCACCCGCGTCTCGCATCGGGCGCAAGCGTGGGCAACGCATATCGCCAATAACTTCGGACTGACCGAACGTCTAATGCGGATGGCCCTGCGGATGGGGCATGCGGCTGAAAATGTCATCGGCCCCGGCGGAATGCGTTCGGTGACCGCGGCCATGAAGCGCGTCCTGGGCGATAACATGAGCGAATGGATGCCGGATACCCCTTATGCGGCTGGCACCGTGCCGAGGACGCAACGTGCGCGCGCGGTTGCGGTCTATTTTCCATCCTGCATATCGCGAATGATGGGACGCTTGCCCGGCGAGCCGGCTGACCGCTCGCTGATGGAGGTCATGGTCGATGTTGCCGGGCGGGCCAATGTTCCGGTTTATATTCCGCGAGATGTCGCCGGCACCTGCTGTGGCACGCCGTTCTCTTCGAAGGGATTCACCCGCGCTCATGCCATTGCCGTGAATGCTGCGGTCGAGAAGTTCTGGAAATGGTCAGAGAAGGGAACCCTGCCCATCGTGATCGACACCAGCCCCTGTACTTATGGCTTCAGGAACGCCCGGCCTTACCTGACGCCGGAGAACCAGGCTTGTTTCGACAAGATGGTGTTTCTGGATGCTATCGAATTTGTGCACGACGAGGTCTTGCCTAAGTTGCAGATCAAGTCGAAATCGCGGTCCGTCGCGCTTCATCCCGTGTGTTCGGTGACGAAGATGGGAATCGCCGCGAAGCTGGAAGGAATTGCGCGCGCCTGTAGCGGGCAGGTGACTATACCGCTGGACGCAGGTTGCTGCGCTTTCGCCGGCGATCGGGGATTCCTCTTTCCCCAGCTGACGGAATCGGCCACAAAGCACGAGGCCGCGGAGATCAAGGCCCAGCGACCGGACGAGTGCTATTCCAGCAGCCGGACCTGCGAGATCGGCATGACCCGAGCCACCGGACAGATCTATCGCTCCTATATGTATCTGCTGGAGAAGGCGACGCGATAGATCTGGGTTAGACTCGAGGCACGATGAGGACAGTTGGCATCCTCGGCGGGATCGGGCCTGAATCCACGGTGGACTATTATCGCGGAATCGTAGCGGGTTATCGCGAGCAAAGGCCCGACGGCAGCTATCCTTCCATACTCATCAACAGTCTTAGTGTGTCGAAGCTGCTGGGCTGGATGGACGCGGGCCAACTCGGCGAGGTCGTCGATTATCTGGCAGCGGAGCTACAGAAGTTGGTGCGGGCAGGCGCTGACTTCGGCATTATCGCGGCCAATACCCCACATATCGTTTTTGACGATCTGCAACGGCGCTCGGCGATCCCGCTGATCAGCATCGTCGAAGCCACTTGTGCGGAGGCGAAGAGGCGCGGCATTCGCACTGCCGGACTGCTGGGCACGCGCTTCACCATGCAGGCGTCGTTCTATCCCGACGTTTTAAGGCGGGAAGGAATTACGACGGTTGTGCCTCAGGAAGCCGAGCAAGCTTACATCCACGAAAAATACGTTGGCGAGTTGCTGGCCAATACCTTCCTGCCGGAGACGCGTGAGAAGTTAGTGGCGATCATCCAGCGTATGCAGGAACAAGATCAGATTCAGGCTGTGATTCTGGGTGGAACGGAACTGCCGTTGCTTCTGCGCGAGAAAACTGCGTGCGGCCTGCCGCTGTTGGATACAACGCAGATTCATGTCCGGGCAGTGGTGGCGGAGTTGCTGGCATAGTTTGCGTTCAGGGATTGGCAGTGGGCCGGCGCTGGCTGGAATACCGCTTGAGAATGTTCGGGAGGTTGAAGTAAACTGCGTCAACTTGCCGGTTGCCGCAGGCGCGAGCGCACAGTGCTGGACAGGAGAAGCTATGAACCCGATTCGGTTCGTGACGCACCAGGGCCAGCGAATTCTGTTGTTGGATTTTACGGAAACTACGCCGGAACAGGTTGCGGAGCTATCGAGCCGTGTACCGGAGGTGATAACCAGCGAGCCGAAGGGGTCGGTGCTGGTGGTTGCCGACTTCAGTGGGGTCAAGTTTAACCGCGAGATAGTCGAACGTATTAAGATTGCCACCGCGGTCGACCGACCGCATATCAAACGCGCGGCCTGGGTGCTGACCGAGAACCTGCCCAAGGCGCTGTACGATTCCATCCGCAGTTTTTCCGCACGTGAGATCCCGGTGTTCGATAGCCGGGACAAAGCCCTGGACTATCTGGTGAGCTGAGGATGGCCTGAGAGAAGTCCCTCAGGGGCTAAAGCCCAAGTATTTTATTGACACAGTTTTCGGCACGGCTGAAGCCGTGCCCTGACACAAACCGGTTACCACATCAGAGGTAAAAGTCTGAAGGGCAGCTCCCCTGATTTGTGCGCGGCTACTTTTTGGCTGGGGCCGATTTGGCGGGAGCCGAGCGCGTGCCTTCCAGCACCGAGCCGCCACGATGCGACGCGCGCGCCGTGAGGACTGAAAGGGTGATGGAGGTGAGCATGAAAACGATCGCCGCCCATGTCGTTGCCTTGCTGAGCACGGTAGCGGTGGTACGGGTCCCGAAGGCAGTCTGGCTGCCCATGCCGCCGAAGGCGGCAGCGATGTCGCCGCTCTGTCCGCTCTGAAGCAGCACAACCAGGATAAGGAAGAGGCAAACAGCAATGTGTACGATAGTGATCGCAATCAGGTAGTAGTGATTCACGCGGTCAATTCTCTCCTGCGGCGGTCGCGCACCAGGGCGCGGTAACTCACCCGCAATTAGTATCTCCAAACGTTGCCGGCAACCTGGAGCGAGGTATGGTGCGGAAGGGGGGACTTGAACCCCCATGCCTTTCGGCGCCACCCCCTCAAGATGGTGTGTCTGCCAATTTCACCACTTCCGCACACACGTCCGGATGCAGACGCATCCCGGATTCGAAGCAGAAACGTAGAGGCAGAATAAGTATAGCAAAGAGTCCGCGACCGGAAGATGCCGGCGACTCGTAATGACTGTTTTTGTTTGTATGTAATTGCGTGGACCAGGGCTGCGCGGCTAAAACAAGACAGATTCAATCGCTACAAATCTTGCCGGTAGTACAATCGTAGTATGAAGCAGAAGACCTCTATCACGCTCTCCGAAGACATTCTGAAGCAGTTGGATCGTCTGGCGGGATCGCGATTCTCTCGGTCCGCGACCATCGAACGCGTGCTCCGCAAGTATTTTCGAGAAAGGACGCGGGCGTCCCTGCATGCGCGTGATTTGCAGAGAATTAATGAGGCTGCTGACGAACTGAACTCGGAAGCCACAGACGTGCTGGGGTATGAAGCGCCGATCGACTGGTCTTCGGAAGACTGATCGTGGCAAGCGAGGGACAGTGAAACGCGGGGAGCTATATCGTGTTTATAAGCCTGGAGGCGACGATCCACGACGCTATCGTACATTTGTCGTTGTGAGCCGCCAAACGCTGATTGATTCGAAGTTCCAGAGCGTCGTCTGTGCTCCGGTATTTACCAGAGGTCAGGGTTTGTCCACCCAGGTGGCCGTCAACGCGAGCGAAGGCCTGAAGCACGCCAGTTGGATCATGTGTGACAACTTGTCCAGTCTTCGAAAAGAAGAGCTAACACAGTACGTGGGGTCGCTTTCCTGGGCAAAAACGCGGGAGTTAGATCGCGCTCTGAAAATGGCGCTCGATCTTTTCTGACGCGCAGCGGCCGCCGGAAGCTGCGTTCTAATACTCGACAATCTTCGCGAACGATTCCGGATCGAGGCTCGCGCCCCCGACCAGCGCGCCATCAACGTCAGCCTCTGCCATCAGCGCGCCGGCGTTGTCGGGCTTGCAACTGCCGCCATACAAAATTCGCAAGGCCTCCGCGAAATCCTTGCCAAAGGCTTTCTCGGCTTCGTGGCGGATGACCATGTGGGCGTCCGCGGCCATCTGCGGAGTCGCAGTCTTGCCGGTCCCAATCGCCCACACCGGTTCGTAAGCCACAACCAGCCTGGCCGCCTTGCGCGCGGATATGCCGTTGAAGGCCCGCATGCACTGGCGGCGCAGAACGTCCTCGGTCAGGCCGGCCTCGCGTTCCTCCAGCACCTCGCCTACGCACAGGATGGGCGTCAAAGCATTTTCCAGAGCAATCTCCAGCTTGCGGTTCACCGTGTCGTCGGTCTCATTGAAGTACTGGCGACGCTCGGAGTGCCCGATGATCACATGGGTGACGCGCAGCGCGGTCAGCATCGGGGCCGAGATCTCGCCGGTAAAGGCGCCGGCTTTTTCCCAGTGGACATTCTGGGCGCCGATGGCGACGTTGGAGTCCTCAGCCGCGGCGACGGCGGTCTGCAAATCGATGAAGGGTGGGCAGACTACGATGTCGTCCCGCGTGTTGGCGGCGACCATAGGGAGAAATTCGCGAAAGAAGGCGGCGGTTTCTTCCGGCGTTTTGTACATCTTCCAGTTGGCGGCGATGAGTTTCTTTCTCATGAGCATTAGTCCTGTCTGAACGATTTCATTGCACAAGCAAGGGGGTGACCAGAATCTTGGATTATAGGCCTGTGAGGTAAGGGAGCCCTGGATCAGGTTCCCCAGCTGCTAAAGCCGCAAAATGCCGGCGCGGTGACGGACGGCCTGAAGAGATGGCGTCGCGACGGTGTCGCCGCTTTGCGGCTCAAGTCTATTTTCCGCTTCGACCCGGCTCTCACGAGCCGGGCTAAACTCATCCCGCCGCTGCGCGGCTGGCTGGAATGGCTAAACGTCAGCGTTGCCCCACAGGAAAATTCCAGTCGTCGTTGCGACACAGTAGATGAAAGCCAGCCCTACCTTCCTTCAATCGCCAAGAGCGAATGTGTCGTGCCCGGGACACTCGGTTCCTGGGTGGCGACTCACCCCGCCCTGAAGGGCGGGCTATCAGCTTTCGCCTCCTGCGGAGGCTGGGGCGAAACGGCACGAACGCCCGGAGCGCGAGACCACAGTATCCCATCCCACACTGTCAACCTACGGCTTCTGGGTCGGGCGAATCAGCACCTCGCTGATGAAGGACTGTGGTTGCTGAGTGACGAGCATGGCGACGGCGTGCGCGACGTCCTCGGGCTGAAGCATCTTCTGAGTGTCTTTGCCATGGCGGCGCGGACTGAAATCGGTGTCCACCGAACCGGGGCAGATCACGCTGACGCGGATATTGTGCGAGCGAAGCTCCTCGGCGACACCATAGCTGAGGCCGTTCAAGGCCCACTTGGAAGCCGAATAGGCGGCCCCGCGAGGCAGGGGATTCTTGCCGGCCAGCGACGAGATGTTGAGGATGTGTCCCGCACCGGCGGCGATCATAAGAGGGACGACGGCGCGCATCATGTAATAGACGCCGCGCAGGTTGGTGTTAAAGATGGCCTCCCAGTCTGCCGGGGCAAGCTCATGCAGGCAACAGCCGGGAGGGCCGCCGATGCCGGCGTTATTTACCAGAATGTCGACCCGGCCGTAGGTTTTGCGAAGATGCTCGCCCAGCGCTTCGACGGAGGCAAGATCGCTTACATCGCAGGCGATGCCTTCGGCTACATGGCCGCGGCCCGTGAGGTCGCGCGCGACCTGTTGGACGAGCGCCTCATCGCGGCCGGTTAGAACGACGGTTGCATTCATGGCTGCCAGTTTGTTGACAATGGCATGGCCAATGCCGCGACCGCCTCCGGTCACCACAGCGACCGATCCAGACAGTGAAACGGAATCTACAGGCTGCATCCGGACGTTCTCCTGTGGAATGAGATTTTCCCACTTTCGTAAAGATGCTAAATTCGGAAGCGGCGAATCCCGGCAAACAACCAGTTGTGCCGTCGGCTGAAGCCGACCCGCAGTCGAAAAAAAGAGTTAGACGCCAGCCTGAAGGCTGGCTCTACCGGGAAGCTCCAGAATCCGACCGCTGCACCCAGAGCCGGTGCAAGTGCCATTTTGACGACTACATTGTTTGTTGGGCGGCCTCTGAAGTCGTGTCCTTTCCAAGCCGGACAGGGCGGGAATGGCGAAATCGTGTAAAGTGATAAGCGTCTTGCCTTATACCGGGGTGCGTACTTATAATCCCGGTCTCCGCAGTTTGCAATCCCACTTCAGCAAAGAGGGGCGAGGAACGCGGGGAGGTTCGCCTGTTATCATGCAGCACTTGAGGTAATGGAATAATCTGCGCCTGAGCATTGATCCACGTGTAAGCAAAGGTTTCGTCGGCAGTTCTCCAAATCGAGGAGCCAAGAGAATGAAGAAGTCGCTCGTGATGATGTTGCTGGTGTTCGCCAGTGCGGCACTGGTCCAGCAGTCGGTAGCGCAAGCCGCGGGGCAGGCGCAATCGGGACAAACCGCCCAGAAGAAAGAGATCAAGGACCCCGCCGAATACAACGCCTACGTGAACGCCTACCAGCAACAGAATCCGGTGATGAAGGCGCAGGCGCTGGAAGCCTTCCTACAGACGTATCCCAATACCGTAATGAAGGAAGACGCGCTGGAGCTGCTGATGGTGGCCTACCAGCAGGCCAACGATGCGCAGAAGGCGTTGGACGCCGCCAGCCGGGTGCTGCAAGCCAATCCCAACAATATTCGCGCCCTGGCGCTGCTGGCGTACAACTATCGCGCCCTGGCGTCGCAAGGCGGCCCGCAGATGCAGGACAACCTGGCCAAGGCCCAGAAATATGGCCAGCAGGGATTGCAGGCATTGCAAAGCATGAAGAAGCCGGACGGCATGAGCGATGCCGATTTTGCCAAGCTGCATAATGAGACGGGCGCAATCTTCGACGGCGCCGTCGGCTTCGCAGCCTTGCAGGCGAAGGACTACGCGACCGCGCAGAAGGACATGCAGGAAGCGGTTTCGTGGGAATCGCAGCCGAACATCGCTGACATTTATCCGCTGGCGACCGCCGACCTGGAAGCCAAGCCAATGAATCCGGCGGGCTTCTGGTTCATCGTGAAAGCCGCGATGCTGGCGCAAGGCGCGGGGCAGCAACAAATCCTGGATTACGGCAAGAAGAAGTACATTCGCTTTCACGGTTCCGACCAGGGCTGGGATGACGTTGTGAGTCAGGCGAAGGCATCGACCAGCGTGATGCCGCCAGCCGGCTTTACCGTAGCCGCTGCACCGCCGCCGCCGTCTCCGGCCCAGCAGGCTGCCGACCTGGTGAAGCAGAAGAGTCCCACCCAAATGACCTTTGCGGAGTGGGAATTGGTGCTGTCTTCGGGCAATCAGCAGGCTGCCGACACGGTTTGGAATGCTATTAAGGACAAAGCGGTGAAGCTGGGAGCCAACGTTATCAGCGCCACAGCTTCGAGTGTGCAGCTGGCAGGCAGCGAGGATGACATCGAGGCCAAGAAGGCCGATATCACGCTGACCATGACAAAGCCGATTCCGTCGCGGCTGATGCCGGCAGTGGGCGCACTGATGTCTTTCCAAGGCACAGTCTCCACCTACACCCCGAATCCGTTCATGTTAAACATGACCGACGGCGTGCTGCTGGACAAGAATGGAAACCCGATTTCAACCGCAGGGGCGGTACACCACACGGCGCCTCACCGATCGCAGTAGCCGAGAGACAGTAAGGGAATGCGGGGAGCGGCCAAAGCCGCTCCCCTTTTTTTGGCATCGCCGACATTGCGGTTTCGTGACGAGATGTTCACAAATCCTTGACATTCGAGGGATGGCGAAAGCGCAGCGGCGAGTCTACTCTAGGGCGAAGGCCAGTCTGATCGAGGAGGAGAACTGCGATGGCGAGGAATATCCGGATGCAGGCCACAGCGGTTGCGTGGACCTTGGCGATGGCTCTTGCACTGATCGCCGCCGTACCTCAGGCGGGACAGGCCCAGACTTTCAGCTTGATTTTTAGCTTCAATAATCCGGGCACGAACGGGATTTTTCCCTATGCCGGGTTGACGATGGACAGAGCGGGGAACCTTTATGGCACGTCCAACGGGTCCGGCAGCGGTTACGGCGCGGTTTACAAGGTCAGTAAAGGTTCGGGCGGAGGTTTTGTCACGCTTCCGCTGCATGACTTTGTGGGCGGCAACGACGGAGCCCTTCCGGCCGCTCGCGTGGTTTTCGGTCCTGATGGAGAGCTGTACGGTACGACCAGTGAAGGAGGGGGCAGCGGTTGTAATGGATTAGGTTGCGGCACGGTTTTTAAACTCAGCCCGCCCCCAACCGCTTGCAAGAGCGCTCTTTGCCTTTGGACCGAGACCGTACTGTACCGCTTTACGGGAAGCGGGGACGGCGCCGTTCCGGAATATGGCGACCTGATCTTCGACAGCGCAGGCTCAATCTACGGAACCACCGGCAGCGGGGCCTACGGCTATGGCACCGTGTACAAGCTGACAAACTCCGGCGGAAACTGGACCGAAAGCACGCTTTACGCTTTCACCGCCAATGGCGATGGCTTCTATCCGCTGGGGGGAGTGGTGTTCGACTCGGCGGGCAATCTTTATGGGACCACCGACACGGGAGTGTTTGAGTTATCGCCCTCGGGGGGCGGTTGGACCGAGACTGTGCTGCACGAGTTTGCCTACGAGACCGACGGGCTGGTTTCGGAGGCAGGCCTCGTCTTCGACAACCGGGGCAACCTGTATGGCAATACGCATACCCTGGGGCCGGGTGAGGGCGGCACGATCTTTGAGCTGACTCCGTCCGGTGGTAGCTGGAGATTCCAGGTGCTCTACGCCTTTCAAGGTGGTACCGGTCCGGTGGGCAGTCCCCTGCTTCTGGACACCGCCGGCAACCTATATGGCGCCAGGACAAACACTCCCAGCGGTGGCGGAGAGGCTTTCGAACTAATGAACACGGAGGGCTCGTGGAGCTATGTCCCGCTGCACGAGTTCAGCGGCGGCAACCAGGGATCTACGCCGTATGGGAGCGTGGTGATGGATGCCAACGGTATTCTTTACGGCACGAGCTCCGGAGGCGGAGCGCATAACTTCGGAACGGTCTACAAACTTACTCCGTAGCTGGAGATTGCTGGAAACCGCCGAAGACTGGAGCCGGTCAGCCACGTACCGACTGTGCTGCGGTTAGCGCATGGCTTTCTTTTCGACGGGGAGAGTATGGGCGCTGCGGGGCGGACGGCGCCCGCCATTGCGAAAGGCCTTGGCGTCGAGCTTGAGCTCGTTAATAGTGCGGCTGAGGGTATTGCGATGCATGCCAAGCTGACGGGCAGCTTTGCATTGGTTGCCATTGCAGTCCTGCAAGACGGTAAGAATGAACTTCTTCTTGAACTCGCAGACGGCTTCGGAATAGGTAATACCGCTGCGGTACATGTGCACAATCAAAGCTTCCAGTTGATCTTTCACGACGCCTCTCTCCGCTAATGTTTGTCCCATTCCGTCGCCTTATGGCTGGCGGTTGCCGTTTTCTTCCGTCGCGATGTGCCCGGGCAGACCGCGCAACAGGTTCCAGCCGTCCCAGAAGCGCTGCCGCAAGTCAGCCGGCGCAGCCCAAATCAAAGCCCGGCTGGTGACGAGCATGAACGGTGCGATGCGCGACTGCTGAAGTCCGCCCCACTGCGGAGCAAAGGCAGCCAGCGCCAACGCGATTACGGCACTAACTACAAGGCCGCGAAGCAAACCGAAGGCCGCGCCCAGCAAACGATCGAACCAACGCAGCCCAACTCCGCGTACCGCCCGGCGTGTAAGCCGTCCCAACATTCCCGCCAGCAGCGCGACGGCCACGAAAATCGTAAAGAAGCCGGCAATATCGGCGATCCACTGCGACGTAACAAAACGTGTAAACCATGCCGCGGTGCGCGGATATTCCCAGGCTGCCAGCAGATATCCTACGACCGCTCCGGCCAGCGAAAAGAACTCGACGAAGAACCCTTCCGCGGCCGCCTGAATGGTGGACAACAGAATGATCAGCAGCACCACCCAATCGACATTGGAGAGGCCCAGCATCGGCGCGCCCTACGCCGGCAAGGGATGTCCCGTCATCTGGGTGTAAGCCTCAACGTACTTCTCGCTGGTTCTGGCCGCCACCTCGGGAGGCAAGGCCGGAGCCGGCGGCTGCTTGTTCCACTTGATGGCTTCCAGGTAATCGCGCACATACTGCTTGTCAAACGAATCCTGCGGCCCCCCGGGCTTGTATTTGTCCTTCGGCCAGAAGCGCGACGAGTCCGGGGTCAACACTTCGTCGGCGAGGACCAGTTTCCCGGCAGTATGGCCGAACTCGAACTTGGTATCGGCAATGATGATGCCGCGGGTCTCGGCGTAGTCGGCCGCAGTCTGGTAAATCCTGATGCTCAAATCGCGCAACTGGGTGCTCAACTCGAGACCGGCAAGCGACACCATGTGCTCGAAGGAGATGTTCTCGTCGTGACCGCTGGTGGCCTTGATCGCCGGGGTGAAAATCGGCTCCGGCAGCTTGTCGGATTCCTTCAGCCCGGAAGGAAGTTTGATGCCGCACACCTCGCCGCTGGTTTTGTACTCCTTCCAGCCTGATCCGGAAAGATAGCCGCGAACCACGCACTCAATGGCGATCATGTCGGCACGCGCCACCAGCATGGAGCGGCCGCGCAATTGGGCGGCATACTTCTGGAGCTCATGCGGATACTGGTGCACGTCGGCCGTTGCCAGGTGGTTGGGAACTATGTTCTTCAGGAAGTCAAACCAGAACAGGGAGAGCTGGGTCAACACGCGGCCTTTTTGAGGGATGCCGGTGGCCAGCACATAGTCGAAGGCGGAGATGCGGTCGGTAGCAACGAAGAGCAGATGATCGTTACCGACCAGATAAAGGTCGCGGACCTTCCCGCTGGCGAAAAGCTGCAAGCCGGGAAAATCAGTATGCAGGAGTACGTCGTAGCTTTGAGTTGAACTGGTCACGGTTGCAAATCGATCCTGAGAGAGTCGTCGGGTATTCTAATTTTCCGGGCGCATTTGTCAATCGGTCCCCGGTACGTCTGATAGCGAACGTAAAAATTGTTTTTGGAAAATATCTTGACAAAGCGCGGGGCCGCGCGAAACCCGCGTCAGTACTGCTATTCCAGCCAGTTCGGAGCCGTTCGACAGGGCCGCAAAGAGCACCGCCGGCGGCAGGTAACGAACGTGATTTAGAGCGCAAAACCCAGCGCGATGTCAAGAGGGTCCGGGAAAAATTCTTGCAGCTATGAGTTACGGCAGTTGCTAATCGGCCGAGGTGCGGTGCACGCTGCGCGCATCTTCCAGATACTGGACTTCGGGAGCACCGACGACGCCGGCTTTTGCCATGGCGTCGCGCAGCTCCGCCGAGGTCATGAACTTGCGCGCCTCTTCGACGCTCTGCCAGTCCAGCAGCAGAAATATTTCGCGCATATCTTCTACATGGTGAAACAGGCGGAATCCGGTCTCACCGGCGCGCTTGCGGGCGTTGAGGTGAGAGTCGAACGCTTCTTTCCAGCGGTTATAATCCGAGACTTTGTGGCGAACAAGGACATGCACCATGAAGCCCTCCAGAAAACAATTCTACTTATCCAAGATACGGAATTGGCGGCGGAATGTGAACTGCCAAATACGGAACGGCGAAGGATTTTTCACCACGGAAACACGGAGAAGAAAAGTTAGGATCGAACTTCTTGCTCTCCGTGCCCCTGTAGTGAACGTGATGCGCTGCTGCGCTCAGGGCAGGCACCAGAGACGGAGAGTGATTTTATTTTTCTTCTCCGCCGTGTCCTCCGGGCTTCCGTAGTGAATTCCGTACGCTATACTGCATTGCATATCAACGGGGAGAACCGCTGCTTGCCACGCCTGATTATTCGCTCTTCTGACATTCATGCCGCCGGGTGCTTCGCGCTGGAAGATATTCCCAAGGGCGCGCGGGTGCTGGAATATACCGGTGAGCGCATCACCAAGACCCAGGGCGACGATCGCTACGAGGGCCGGCCATTTACCTATCTGTTCGGGGTGGGCGACGGCGAGGTGGTCATCGACGGACACGGCATGGCCATGTTCGTGAATCACTCCTGCGATCCTAATTGCGAAACTGATGAAGAGGGCGACCGGGTGTTCATTGCCAGCATTCGCAAAATAGCAGCTGGGGAAGAGCTGACCTACGACTACTGCCTCTATGACGGCGACGATGATGCACCCTGTTATTGCGGCAGCAAGAATTGCCGCAAGAGCATGTATTCTCCCGCAGAGCTGAGGAGGAAGCGGCGCGCCGAGGTGCGGAAACAGAAGCAGGCGGAAGTGGCGGCGAAGAAGAATGGCGGCGGCGGGAAGGTCGTCGCCGGCCCTAAGAGAGTCAAGAAGGGTTGAGCGTTGTCACCCACCCTGTCGCCAAACGATGGCGACAAGGGTGGGGCACCCGGCAGGCGGAAGTGGCAGCGAAGAAGAATGGCGGCGGCGGGAAGGTTGTTGCCGGCCCTAAGAGAGTTAAGAAGGGTTGAGCGTTGTCACCCACCCTGTCGCCAAACGAAGGCGACAAGGGTGGGGCACCCGGCTGCAGAATCATGTGCCGCCGGCTGAAGCCGGCTGGGGAAGAAAAATAAATGGCTGATCGGCACGACTGAAGTCGGGCCCTTTTACAAAGCGATAGTCCTAATTTCGATTCTGGGGTCCCTCAGCGGCTAAAGCCGGAATGATGGCAGGAGGCTACGGCACGGATGAATCCGTGCCCTTTCAAAGCCGGATGAAATTGGGACACTACCCACAAAGCGTCTAGAGCGACATCACGTCGCCCAGTTCAACCCCATGTGGCGCAGGTGGTGCACCATGTGGCGGACGTAATCGTCGGCGACGAATTTCAGGGTGAGTGGAGCGGAGTCGGCAATGGTCAAGGTCCGCGACCAGGCCGACTCAGGTGCGGCGTCGGCAGCGGCCAGCAATTGGCTGTTCAATGCTGCCCACAGGCCGATGAGGGTTTCCCAGTCTCGCTGCTGATAGCGATGCAGCACCACCCACGCATCGCCGTCGTATCCCGGCATCGCGGGCTTGTCCTCAAGTTGGGCGCGGACGATGCGCTGATGATTGTTGGCCGCCGAATCCAGCAGGTGGCCCAGCTCCTCTTTCACGGACCAGGTGTTGGGCGCGGACTTGTGTTCGATTTTGTCTGCCGGCATCGCCCGCAGGCAATCGGGCAGGCGATTGATCAGATCGTGGAGCGTTTGCTTGTTATCCATTTCTCACCTCGCAACGGCGAGGTTCATTATCTCGCAGCGTTGAGAAAGTTTGTTATAGGTGAGTACGGATAGGGCGTGACTACCGACCTTGGGGTGAGGGGAGTCGAGGAGCCCTCGGAAGCGTTAGTTTTGGAACAGATTGTGCCGCCCCTGAAGGGGCTCAATTTTAAAAAGAGAGCCGACCCAGCACTCCGCCTCCCCAGTTCGCCAAAAGGCGGCGAACCGGGGACCCCGCTGCGTGCTGGGCTATCCTGTCGCCGTCCCGCGATGCGGGACTCGATTCTTCGCAGGTCGCGCAGCGAGTCGAATCCCGGGTTCACGCAATCGGCATGATGTTGTGTCGTCTCTACAGGGTTTTGCGTCGCAGGCGGTGCCGCCGCTGCGCGGCTCAGTCATTTTTCCTACGTTACCCGGGGCTTACGCCCCGGGCTAACTGCGCTTTCGCCGCTGCGCGGCTGGCTTGCTCGGCTTCGAGCAGCTTGTTTCACTACAAAAGTCTCGAGATAGCATACCCCGCACGTCGCCTATCAACCCCAGTTCGCGCAAAGCGAACCTACTGCTCCAGGATTTTCCGGATCTGCTCCAGGTGGTTGAGATCGTGACCGGCAATCTGTAGCGCCAGGTCGTGGACGCTCATTTCGCCGCGCTCGGCGTGCACACCGTGGCGCTGCCATTGCTCCGGAGTAAGCTGGGCGAACATGCGCAGATTGGCTTCGCGCAGCAGGCGGAAGAGCTCCAACGACTCGGCGGGCGGCCGGTTGGCGTAGTCTCCGAGCTTGTTCCACAGCTCCTGATCGAAGGGCGACAGCGGACAGCCGTTGTGTTCGATCATCTGGCGATAGCGCCAGGAAGAGCCGATCTCAGCGTCGGCAAGGTGGGCCAAGAGTTCGGTGACGGACCACCTGTCCGGCGCGGGGCGCTGGCGTAGCTTGTTCTGCGGCGCCGCGTGAAGCAATTGGGTTAGCGATCCTATGGTTTCGCTCTGGACGGCGACGGGGTCTTTGCCTTCCACATAAGAGAGAATGCGGGCTTTGTACTGGGCTGGAGTCGACATAATTTCCTCCGCGAATGAGCTTCAATTATCTCGCAGTCTGGTAGCAGGCTGCTTTGAATCTTGGCGTCGGACGGGCATGCTGTTTGTCGCGTGACCGGCCGCCGGCTAAAGCGGGCTCGCAAGAAAAGTAACGGCTTTTCGGCACGACTGAAGTCATGCCTTGACACAAGCCGGGATAGATTTCAACAGAGCGACACATGAGTCGTGCCCTGACACAAGCCCGGATAGATTTCAACAGAGCGACACATTAAGTCGTGCCCTGACACAAGCCCGGATAGATTTCAACAGAGCGACACATGAAGTCGTGCCCTGACACAAAGCCCGGATAGATCTCAACAGAGCCACACATGAGGTCGTGCCCTGACACAAAGCCCCGATAGATTTCAACCGAGCCACACATGAAAGTCGTGCCCCGATACAAAGCCCGGATAGATCTCAACAGAGCCACACATGAGGTCGTGCCCTGACACAAAGCCCCGATAGATTTCAACCGAGCCACACATGAAAGTCGTGCCCCGACAGCGACTGGATATTCTAGATTTTCCGGAACATACAACTTCTCGACATAATTCCTTCTCTGTCATTCATTGAGCCAAAAGGATACGTCTCCTGCCGATCGCGACCATCACGACACCGCCGACACATTGGAAAGCGGATATATACGTCATGCAATTGACTCCCTTACACCGCTTTGATCGCGCAATGGAGTGCGGCTATACAAATTTTGGGCACGACCTCTCCTTTGGTCAAGTGAATAGTCTTGACTGAGGTCGTGCCCTGACACAAAGCTCTGATAGATTTCAACAGGGCCACACTGACCTCGGGTTGCCACCCAATGAGTCCGGATACACCAAATTCAAAACTGCTCCAGCTCTCCCCGTTCCACAGCTTCGGGCCGTATAATCGAGACTTCCTTCCATGAGTTACCAGGTTCTCGCGCGCAAATACCGGCCACAGAAATTTTCCGACGTCATTGGGCAGGACCACGTCACGCGGACGCTTAAGAACGCCATCGAGCAGGGACGGATTGCGCATGGCTACATCTTCAGCGGACATCGCGGCATTGGCAAAACGACGATCGCGCGCATTCTGGCGATGGCGCTGAATTGCCAGTCGCAGGACCATCCCGTGGCGGAGCCGTGCGGGGTGTGTGATTCGTGCCGCGAGATCCGCGCCGGCAATTCGGTAGACGTGATTGAGATTGACGCAGCCACCAATCGCGGCATCGACGAGATTCGCGAGCTGCGCGAGGCGGCGCGCTATCGTCCGGCGCGCGACCGCTTCAAGATCTACATTCTTGACGAGGCGCACCAGATTACCGACGCCGCGTTCAACGCGCTGCTGAAGACGCTGGAAGAGCCGCCCAGCCACATCGTCTTTATGATGGCGACCACGCAGCCGGAGGACATTCCGCAGACTATCCGCTCGCGTTGCCAGCACTTCAGTTTTCATGCGGTGCGCTTCGACGACATTGTGGCGCAACTGCGCGACATCGCTGGGCAGGAGGGAATTAAGGCGGACGATAGCGCGCTGGCGATGCTGGCCGAGGTGGGCGACGGCTCGATGCGCGACGCCCTCAGCATCATGGACCAGGCGATTGCCTGCTGCGGCAATACGCTGAGCGCCGACGTGGTGCGGGGCCTGGTGGGGACGGTTGCCTCCGATGTGCTGGAGGATGTGATGGACGCGGTGGCGCGCAACTCCAGCGAAGATGTGCTGCGGACGATTGACCGGCTGCTGGTGGAGGGGCAGAGCGCGCAACATTTTGCCCGGCAGATGCTGCGGTTCCTGCGCAATACGCTGGTCGCCAAAGTGGCGGGCAGCGATTCGCCGGTGCTGCAAATCTCGGCTGACGAGCGGGCGCGCGTGGCCCGGGTGGCGGAGCGCTTCAGCGAAGAGGATCTGTCGCGCTTTATGCAGATCATGCTGCGCACCCACAGCGAGCTGGGATACAAACAGGAACAGCGCTTCCATCTGGAGCTGGGACTGTTGAAGCTGGTGCATGCGCAGCGGCTGTTGCCGTTGGAAGCGTTGTTGAGCGGGGAAGCGGCGCAGGCGAAGACGGGAAGCTCGGCGGCGAGTGCGCGATTGGCGGCTCCGAGTTCTGGTGCGCCGTCTTCGGCGGGACGCGTTGGTGCGGCGTCGCGGGGGAACGAAACGGATGTGGCGTCGTCGCCAGCGCCGGCAGCTTCGCCCTTTGCGCGGCCGTCTCCGTTTGAGGCTGATCGCCAGCGCAAGAGCGAGCCCAAGGCGGAAGCGCCGAGCGTTGTGGGGCAGGCAGCGCCACTGGTGAGTGCTGCGGCCGGGGTTCCATCGAGTGCTACCAGTTCCTCCTTGCAAACCTCGGTTACCGAGGGAAGCGTGTCAACGGCGGTCGCGTTGGAGCTGGAGCCCGTCGCACAGTCCAGCGGCGAAATTTCTTGTGACGAATTACGCAATGCGGTGCTGACTGCTTTGGAAGATGCGGGACAACACGTGCTGGCGCACAATCTGGAAGAAGGCGAGTGGTCGGTGCGGGGCGGCGAAGTTGCGGTGAAGGTCGGGATGTCGCAGGTGCTGATCGATGTTGCGCTGGGGCCGGAACCGAAGCGTATCATGCAGGCGGCGCTGAGCAAGGCTGCCAATCGTCCGCTGAAATTCAAGATGGTGAGCGGCACGCCGGCAGTTGCGGCGAAGTCAGATCAGCCGCCGCGTCCGGTGAATGGCGTGGGAGCACGCAGCCGCGCTATGTCCGATCCGCTGGTGCAGCGGATGCAGGAAAAATTTGGCGCGGAGATTCGCACTGTTATCGACCAGAAAGAACGTGGGTGACATCGCTTTCCGCTCCTCGCCCTTCGCTTTTCGCAAGCGGCAGGCATCTGGCGAAGAGCGAATAGCGAAAGGCGGACAGCGAAATGGGCGGATTTAATTTGCAGGACATGCTGTCGCAGGCGCGGCAGCAAGCGGAAAAGCTGCAAGAGAAGATGCAGCAGATCACCATTGAGGCGACCTCGGGCGGCGGCAGCGTGACCGTGCGCATGAACGGGCAGAAGCAGCTGTTGAGCATCGCGATTGAACCCGAGGTAGTGAAGGCGGGCGATATCGAGATGCTACAGGACCTGGTGATCGCCGCGGTCAACGAGGCGTCGCGCAAAGTGGATGAAGCGATGAAGTCCAGCCTCGGCGGAATGCTGGGCGGCATGGGACTGCCGGGGATGTAAGAGCGCGGCGCAGGTCGAGAGAAAAGCAGATCCCTCGTCGGGCTGAAGCCCTCCTCGTGATGACAAATTAAAGATGAATCCCATGCTCGTGATGACAAATGAAAGCTGAAGCCCAAGAAGATTCGACATCACGCCGGATCGTTCCTCGATCCAGTCCGTCGCTCGCCGCAGCGTATAATCAAGGTTTGCGCACTTCATCCTAAGCACATCAGGACTACTCACGTGAGCTCTCATTCGCACATGCCGGGCCAGGAACCGGCCGGACCGCAGCCGCTTCCCGGCGTCAACAGCATCATCGCCGTCGGCTCGGGCAAGGGCGGCGTCGGCAAAACCACGCTGGCCGTCAACCTCGCCATTGCGCTGACGCGCATGGGCAACAAGGTTGGGCTGCTCGACGCCGACGTCTACGGCCCCAACGTTCCTCTGATGCTCGGCTCCAGCGAAGCGCCCAGCGTCATCGGCGAGAACCGCATTCTGCCGCCTGAGCGTTACGGCATGAAGATCATGTCCGTCGGCTTCCTGTCGCCGGGCGACAAGCCTCTGGTGTGGCGCGGCCCCATGCTGCACTCCATCATCAAGCAGTTCCTCAGCCAGGTGGAGTGGGGCCAACTCGACTACCTCGTCGTCGATCTGCCGCCGGGCACCGGCGACGTCGTGATCTCTCTGGTGCAGACCGTGCCGCTGACCGGCGCGGTGGTGGTCACCACGCCCAGCGACGTCTCGCTGCAGGACGCCCGCAAGGCCATCGAGATGTTCAAGCAGGTGAAAGTCGACATCATCGGCATCGTCGAGAACATGAGCTTCTTCGTCTGCCCGCACTGCCACGAGGAGATCGACATCTTCTCCAAAGGCGGCGGCCAGCGCACCGCGCAGCAGTTCAGCGTTCCGTTCCTCGGCTCCATCGAACTCGATCCCGAAATCCGCAAGGGCGGCGACGGCGGCCATCCCATCGTGATGGAGGGCGACCAATCGCCTCACGCGAAATCGCTCTTCGCCTTCACCCACAAAGTGATCGAGCGCACCAGGGAACTGCAGGCCGCCGACGGCGGCAGCGTGATCGAGATTCGGTGACCCCGTCGCATTTCCGATGCGACGGTCGCGCCCGGCATCGCTCGACGGCCCCCACTTCGCCCGATTCCCAGCCGAATAAAAAATGTTCCACGTGGAACATTTTTCGCGCCCGTAACTATATTTAGAATCTTATCGTTAGACCATGGTGCTTTAGTGTAGTAACCTGCGGTAACCAATTTCGCTGAGGAAGGTAACCATTTAACCGCAATATGTGTGTTGTAACACGTATTAGTGTGTTTGCTTCTGTCATCCCGAGCGCAGCGAAGCGGAGCCGAGGGATCTGCGGTTTCCGGTAGCGGAGACCCAGTAACGCACAACTGGCCCCCGACAACCTACAACCATCCCGTCCGCAAAAGCGGACAAGGATGGGGCACCCGGCTGACAACTGACCCCGGCAACTGACCCCGGCAACTGCCCACCGACAACTGGCAACCGACAACTGGCAACCGACAACTGGCAACCGACAACTGGCAACCGACAACTGGCAACCGACAACTGGCAACCGACAACTGACAACTGACAACTTCTTCTTGAGCCCGAAGGGCGAAACAAAATTAGCCCAGGACCCTTCGACTGCGCTCAGGGCAGGCTCCAGTCCTGGGTAAGGTGAAAAATGGAAATCCCGAGCCGGCTTCAGCCGGCGGCACTCTTCCCATTCCCTTCCATCCTGTCCGCAAAAGCGGACAAGGATGGGGCACCGGGCGAAGGCGCTGTCTGACAACTAGCCCCGCCAACTGACAACCGATCTTGAGCCCGAAGGGCGAAACAAAATTAGCCCAGGACCCTTCGACTACGCTCAGGGCAGGCTCCAGTCCTGGGTAAGCTGAAAAATAGAAATCCCGAGCCGGCTTCAGCCGGCGACACTCGTTCCACTCCATCCCATCCGCGGCCACGGACGCCTTCCTAAGCTGACAAGGATGGGGCACCCGGTTGACAACTGACACTGGCAACTGCCCACCGACAACTGACAACCGATCTTGAGCCCGAAGGGCGAAACAAACTTAGCCCAGGACGTAAGTCCTGGGTAGGGTGAAAAATAAGAATCCCGAGCCGGCTTCAGCCGGCGGCACTCGTTCCACTCCATCCCATCCGCGGCCACGGACGCCTTCCTAAGCTGACAAGGATGGGTCACCCGGTTGACAACTGACACTGGCAACTGCCCTCCGACAACTGACAACCGATCTTGAGCCCCGAAGGGCGAAACAAACTTAGCCCAGGACCCTTCGACTACGCTCAGGGCAGGCTCCAGTCCTGGGTAAGCTGAAAAATAGAAATCCCGAGCCGGCTTCAGGCGGCGACACTCTTCCCATTCCCTTCCATCCTGTCCGCAAAAGCGGACAAGGATGGGGCACCGGGCGAAGGCGCTGTCTGACAACTAGCCCCGCCAACTGACAACCGATCTTGAGCCCGAAGGGCGAAACAAAATTAGCCCAGGACGCTTCGACTACGCTCAGGGCAGGCTCCAGTCCTGGGTGGGGTGCAAATAGAAATCCCGAGCCGGCTTCAGCCGGCGACACTCGTTCCACTCCATCCCATCCGCGGCCACGGACGCCTTCCTAAGCTGACAAGGATGGGGCACCCGGTTGACAACTGACACCGGCAACTGACACCGGCAACTGCCCACCGACACCCACCCACCGACAACTGACAACTTCTTCTTGAGCCCGAAGGGCGAAACAAAACTAGCCCAGGACCCTTCGACTACGCTCAGGGCAGGCTCCAGTCCTGGGTAACGTGAAAAATAGAAATCCCCAGCCGGCGACACTCTTCCCACTCCCATCCTGCCCGCAAAAGCGGACAAGCACGGTGCGCCCGGCCACTTCGCTCTTTACCCCCGCGCCATTTCAAGGACACCCGACGTCGCCTCGTCATGCTCGATCGGATCGAAGGCTTTCGCGAAGTCGAGGACGACACGCGATGCCACCTTGCCGTGTTCGAGTCGGTCGAAGATCTGGTTGATCGATGACAACGGCTGCAGCTCGATATCGGCTTTGACCTTGCCGTCGGTGGCGAAGGCGAGCGCTTCGGCCATATCCTGGCGGGTGCCGACGAACGAACCCCGAATGGTTATGCAGTTCGCCACTACATCGAAGAGAGGAACCGGAAATTCGCCTGGTGGCAGGCCGACCAGGACGCAGGTGCCGAGCTTCCGGGTCATGCCAACGCCTTGCTTGAACGCAATGAGCGAGGGCGCCGTAATCAGGACGCCATGAGCTCCTCCACCAGTTTCCTTCTTCAAGGTGGCTGCCGGGTCGCCGGCCTTGGCATTGATCACCAGATCGGCGCCAACTCGCTTGGCATGGGCAAGCTTGCCGTCATCAATGTCGATCGCGCAAACGAGCAGTCCCATGGCCTTGGCATATTGGACTGCCAGGTGCCCAAGTCCGCCGGCTCCCGAGATAGCCAGCCATTCGCCAGGCTTCGCTTCACTCTCCTTGATCCCCTTGTACGTGGTGATGCCGGCGCAGATCAGCGGGGCCGCATCCAGAGATGAGAGTCCATCAGGAATGTGGGCAACGTAGTTTGGATCCGCGAGAATATACTCGGCAAAGCCGCCGTTCCTGGTGTAGCCGCCGAACTGAGCCTGAGCGCAGACCGTCTCCCAACCCTGCAAGCAATACTCGCAGTGGCCGCACGCCGAATAGAGCCAGGGCACTCCGACCCGGTCGCCCTCCTTAACGATCGTCACGCCCGGTCCCACGGCGACGACCGGCCCGATGGCCTCATGCCCAGGAATGAAAGGGAGAGTGGGCTTGATCGGCCAATCCCCATGCGCGGCGTGCAGATCGGTGTGGCACACCCCACAGGCCTCGGTCTTAACCAGTATCTGACCGATACCGGGGGACGGGATGTCCCATTCCTGAAGGACTAAGGGTTTTCCGAACTGTTCGACAACTGCTGCGTGCATCTTGTGTGCCATGAGTAAATCCTCTTTTCAGAACCGGGATAGGTGGACCGCGGATAACCGCTATGAGCGAGCGCTAAGCTGGCGCGTCAATCGATTCGACGCAAACCAGCTTCTTGTTCACAAACTCCTGGATGCCCATGCTGCTGAGCTCACGTCCGTAGCCGGAGTCCTTAATTCCGCCAAACGGCAAGTCCGGCCTGGTCCAGGTTGGGTGGTTGACGAACATCATGCCTGTATCGACGCGGCTGGCCACACGCTTGCCGCGCGCGATGTCCTGGGTGAAGACCGATCCCCCCAACCCGAAGTTCGAGTCGTTGGCCAGCGCGACCGCCTCGTCCTCGTTCTTGACTCGGAAGAAGAGCGCGACCGGCCCAAAGAATTCCTCCCTGAATGCCGGGTTGTCGGGCTTGATATTCGCAAGAATCGTCGCCTGCATGAAAGCGCCCGGCCGATTCAGGCGTTTCCCGCCCACCACCAGGGTGGCGCCCTTGGCCACCGCTCCTTCCACTTGGCCCAGCAGTTGTAACAAGGCCGCTTCCGTGGACAGGGGACCGAGAGTAGTAGCTTCGTCCATCGGGTCTCCCGGCTTGAGCGCCGCGAGTGCCGTCTGGAATTTGTCCAGGAAGCGGTCGGCGATTTCTTCCACGACGATGAATCTCTTCGCTGCGACGCAGCACTGGCCCGTGTTATTCATCTTGCCCCAGAGAGCCCATTGCACTGTCTTATCGAGTTCGGCATCCTCAAGCACAATGAAGGCGTCGCTGCCACCCAGCTCCATCGTCGACTTCTTAAGGTTTTTTCCCGCTCTCCCGGCAACACTCTTGCCGGCTTCCACGCTTCCGGTCAAAGCCACACCCTTGATCCGAGGATCGTCGATCACCCGGTCCACTTGATCATGCGAGATCAGCAGGTTGGTGTAAGCGCCCGCCGGCGCGCCGGCTTCCAGCCACAGCTTCTCGAAGGCGATGGCGCACTGGGGCACGCAACCCGCGTGTTTCACCATCACGACATTGCCCGCCATGAGGTTGGGCGCAGCAAAACGCGCCAGCTGGTAATAGGGAAAGTTCCAGGGCTCGACGCCGAAGAGCACTCCGAAGGGGCTGCTTTCGACTACCGCCTCACCCGAGCTCGGCTTTAGTTGTTCTGGTGCGAGGAAGCGCTCAGCGTTCTTAGCGTAGTAATCGATGATGTCGGCACTGAGCGCCACTTCGCCGCGCGCCTGGTCGATGAGTTTTCCCATCTCCAGCGTCACCGGACGTGCGAACTCGTCGACCCGCTCGCGCATAATAGCGGCCGCTTTCGCCACCACGGCCGCCCGCTCTGCAAACGTCGTGTGCCGCCAGCTCTCAAAGCAGGTTGCGGCGGTTGCAAGTGCAGTCTCCAGTTGCTTGTCGCTGAGTTCCTCGAATGTCTTGAGGATCTTGCCGTCATAAGGGTTAACACTTTGGTAGGCCATGGCTTTGTCCTTGTCTAATGCGTTGTGCGGGATGCCGGACTTCCGGTCGCATTTGTCCAGCGCGCGATCACCAGGTGGAATCGCAGCTCTTGCGGATTGTCTCTCCACGACGATGCGAAAGCTGTACCGTTCTGCTCATGAACAGCCAAAATTACGGGTGCCCCACTCATTCGCAGGGTTCGAATGAGTGGGGGCATGGGCCCGGTCACCGATCGAGCTCAGCGGCTCGGCGCCCATCCGTCTGTGATGGGATGAACCAGGGGATTGTGCCTTGACTCGCCTACTCATTCGTACCTCGCATATGAGTAGTGCCCCCGCGCGATCATGCGTTCCCTGGCAGTTAGTTCCGGGCGTTGACCGCCTCGAAACCACTCCGACGATTCGCGCTGGAACAGGAGGAACAGAGCAAAGTTCTGGAGAACGCTCTGACCCAACTCAAGAGAAAACGAGAGCGACCCATGGAGCCGGGTCAGCAGGTGAACACCCAGGACCACGGAAACCAGGCCCAACGGACAAAGAATGAGGAAGAGGATTCGCGCCCAATTTCGGCCTCGGGCAATCGCCGCGATGAACAGGGCGTCAATTCCGAAGAGCACGAATTGCATCACTATCGAGCCTGGGAGCAGTGGGGCGGGATGGGTTGCTACAAAGAAGGTGTTAAGGATGTTAATGCCGAAAGTAATCCACAGGACCGTGACGGCCAGTTGAACTGCGGTCGGCTTGGATAGGTACTTTTTCCGGATATCAGTTTTCATCGGGATAACCTCGCTTTCATGACCGCACAATGCGCCCGTTCGCCGGCGCGATCAATACTTAGGAGGTCATTTGCGGGTAAGTTCCAGGTCAGCGGCTAAGCGGCTCAAAAATCAAGACTTAAGCCCCGATGTCATCACGGAAAACTCTTGCGCGGGAGGCGGTTGGTTCAGCGGTTGCGAGTCTCAGCTAATTCTTCTGGCGCAGAACGGAGTGTCGGATGTCCGGCCAGAATTCTTTGACTACATTGAAGGCCCCATCCAGCGCCAGCTGCTGTCCCCATCGCTGCCCGGTCTTGGTCCAGGTGCGATAGGGGGCCGGGTAGTACAGTCCCGAGATTCCCGCGGCGGCGCCATTCCCGATGATTTCCGAATAGTTGATCTGCGAGCTGCCGCTATCGGTGCGCGTAACCACCAGACGGCTAACAGCGTACACGGTGCGATTGAAGACGCCACCCTGCCCCTTGGTGAAATATCGCGGGTCCTGTTTGAAGGCTGCCGGCAGTATGAACTCGGTGAAGGAGTTGCCTAGAGCCTGGTCGGCGAAGATATGCCAGTAGTAGCGTGAGAAGGCGTCCGCGCCGTCGCCGAACTGAGGCACATTGCGTTCTGCCATGCCAATTCCAGCTAGCAGGCCCACGTAGATGAATGTGGAATAGTCGAAGCTGTCATCCCGGAAAAGCTTGAACTTGCCCATGGCATCGAGCGGAGGCACAGTGGCGTCAGCGCTTACTGCGCGGTAATTGGGGATGATGTACAGGATCCGTTTGGGCTGCTCTTTTGCCACTGGCGTCTGCGCCGAGCTCCGCTCCGGGACCGGCAACTCTCCCAGCTCAGGATCGGGACCTGGCTGTCGCGATTGCGAATCCTCCGAGAGAGACGAAGATGATGGTTCCTCCGTCACAGTGGAAGAAGGAGCATTGGGCGCGTCCGAGGAAGCGAACACCTTTTGGGTGTCCTGTGCGCAAAGACCTCCAGCCAGAAACACAAGCAAGCCTGCCAACAAGACCCCCCGGCCGAGAAAGCTTAGCGTGTCAGAAACGAATCTATTGGGCGCGACTAGCCTGTCAGGCATAAGGTCACAACTTCTTTCCGGAAAAATCCAGGGAGCGCTTGGCCGAAACTCGCTTTGCCACTGATCCTCTCGCGTATGGAACAAACCTTTTGCCGAGGTGTCCCGCCCCGTCGCCGCTCTTGGTGACAAGGGTAGAGCGGCTGCATCCTGAATGTCAGTTAGCTTTCAGTGCAATCGCTTTCGATTGGTTCCCCTGCTGCAGGCAATTCGTTCCCATGTGCTGCTGAATTACAGCCAGGTCTTCGTCGTTGGTCAGCCCGTCGTAGTTGAAGTCGTACCAACTCGATCCTCCACCATTCAAGGTGGAGAAATACCGCCACCACTGAACGTCAAGGCCAAAAACCGCCTGGTCCTCATTACCATCGCCGGGGCACGGAACCTGCGAAGCTAGCGTCGTCTGGAGGTCCGTCAGGAGCTGGTTGTAGTTGGTTAGCTGTTCCTGGCTGAGTCCAGACGGACAGCGATGCGCAGCGGTCACGTCCGAGCACAAGGCCACGTCAAGGTCGTCCAGCCTGGGATTCACCGGGTCCTCGTTGACGTTGTAGAACTCTGTAAGCGTGGTGTTTCCGTCGACGCAGTTGGCTTGAGACTTCTGGATAAGTTTGTATTTGTCGTTTCGCGTGGCCCACTGCGCTTCCGGAAGAAACTGGATGCCGTTCGGGTACACGGGAAGTTGAGCGGCCTGTACGGCGCAACACGACGAGTACTGTTGCGGTGCTCCCGGCCCATACCAGTCTCCGCCTTCGGACTCACAGAGTCCCGGGCCGTTGAACAGTTGCACACAGGTTGGGGGCTGGGTGAGGGCGATCACGCACGGTGGAGGTGGGGTATTGCCAACATGGATATTATTGGCCGCCATCGTGAAATTGCTGGTGCGGATCTCCGCCTGGTTAGGATTGACCAGATAGGGCAGCATGGAGACTGAATCGATGGAGTGAGTTGAAGGAACCACCTGGTGAACGTCCAGGCCGGCGATCTCTGCGAACAACTGGAACAGGTCCGCAATGTTGATCATGGATGTGACCTCACGGTCGGGCGAAGCGACCAGGGGACCAGAAACGATCAGCGGAACCCACACCCCGGTCTGGTACACCCAGCCCTTGGAGCGCGAAGGATCGAAGGGCGCCTTTACCCCAGGCGCATACGTACCGTTGTCGCCAATCAGGACGACCATGGTATTGGTCTTGTCCGGCTGGTAGTTCAGGCTGCCATCGGAATTCCAGGTAGCCAGGCCGGCCCGCACCAGCAAATCGCCAATCTGCGTGTCCATGGATTCCAGCATCTGGTTGCTGATGACGCGGGTATAGATTTCGTCCGCGGGATCATTGCCCGTGCACTTGAAGTTGCTGCTGTCCGGAGAGCCGGGTGGCAGCTGGGAGGCTGGAGGCTGCTGGTAGGGCGAATGAATGTTGGCATAGGCAACCGTCGCCATCCACGATTGGTTCAGACTGTTTTCGGAATTGATCCAGTCCACGGCCGACGTGGTGGTAGCGTCGGACACGTAGCCTCGCGTGCGAGGGTCCGTCAGCGGAGGCTGCACCACGGTTCCGTCAGGTTCGTTGTAGGTGCGGTTCCACACGTAGTAAGCATTCGCCTGATCGAAATCGAGGGGAGTCGGCGGAACGTACGTGCAGCCTTGGCTGGGAATAAACAATCCTCCCATTTCCATGCAGCTGCGGCCCGGAGTCGGATGGTTCGAGTCTTTGGCAATAACCTGACAGCTCTTGTCGGCGAAGTGGCAGGCTCCGGTATCGGCGCCGCCGTACGCGGCATTGGTCACAAAACCGCAAGTGAAAGGACTGCTGCTGGCAGGAAACTGCCCACCAATCGTCGGGTCGATGGGATGGGGCGCACCTTCCAGAAATCCGTCAAAGTAATCCCAACCCAACGAGTGCGGAGTCGCAGCACCGTAAGGATTGTAAGTCGCCGCGGCGAGATGGAACTTACCAAATAAGCCACTTGAATAGCTTGCGGTCTTGAGAATCTTCGGCGTAGTCGCTTCAAACGGCGAGACCTGGGAGTTCGCCAGATCATCGCTCAAGATTGCGTTGAATACATTCGTGCGGAAGGGATAACGTCCCTCAAAGAAAATGGCGCGGCTGGGCGAACATTCCGGCATCGACCAGGTGTTTCTGAAGCGCACACCGGCATGGGCAACGGCGTCGATATTTGGCGTCGCGGGCGGAGTCGCCCCTCCGTAGCCGAAGATCTTCATCTGGTCGATGCCAACATCGTCCATGATGATGAAGAGGATGTTAGGGGGATTGGTTCCGGGTGTCTTGCTGGAGTGCGAGCCGGACGTCGCCGCTGCGGCTGGCTGCAATTTGGGACTTGCAGTTTGTGCGTACGACATTCCCGCTAGCAATAGCATCATCAGCGGCTCACCGCGCAGACGCTTCATACTTTGTCTCCTCAATGCACTCTGACATTCGCGCCTGTAGATCCAGCTCTCTCCGCGGATGACCCACCCCTTGTCGCCCGGGTTCTGGCGACAAGAGTGGGAGGGGACTGCATCCCTACCTTCGTCGTGTCTTACTCACGAACCGAAAAGCTGAATTAACGGCAGTTACCTACTGCGGTGTTGTGGTAGTCGTCGTGGAGGTGCTCTTCTGCACCTGCTCCGGAGGCGGTGTGGTGGTAGTGGTGGTCGTGTCGGTCCGGTTCATCTGGTCGCCCGGCGGCGTGCTTGTGGTGGTCGTGTCGGTCTGCTTCACCTTGTTATGTTTGTACTTGGTCTTGGTATTGGTAGTTTGAGTCGCCGGTGCCGCTTCATCCTGCGAAGTCGTGGTAGTGCTCTGCGTCTGAGCGGCGGGTTGGTTCTGTGTCGTGGTCGAACTGCTGGACTGTGTGGTGCTCTGTGCCATCATCGGCAGGGACAGGGCGAGCACGACCAGCGACCCCAGAACGACAGCAAGTAGTCTCTTGAAATTCATTGATTCTCCTTCATTGCGTTGATCAGAGACCATGGTACGGTGCCCATCACGACTTAGTCTGAGCACAATTGCTCGCCCGGCATTCCCCCACTGGGGCAGGACCTAGAGAGAGCGTGTCGCAACTATGGCCGGAATTTTCTGCTGCGGCAAAGCTGACGTACAGGCGCTCAAACTAGCCGCAACGCGGCGGAATGAAGTTAGACGGGGGCGGGAGCCCCCGGTCAAGTGAAGGAAAGACGAGCCGCGAAGCGGCGACACAGGGTTGCCGGGGTGCCCCACTCATTCGCGGTTTTCGAATGAGTGGGTGCTTCTCGCAATCACCCCTTCATCACCTTCTGCCACGCCGCCTGGAATTGCTCCATCTCGGCGCCGGTGCCGACGGTGATCCGCGAATAGGTTGGCATCGCCGGCCACACCCGCCCGATGATCACATTTTGCTGCGCCATGGCGGCGATCACTTCCTTCGCCGGGTGTTTGGTATCGAGCAGGAAGAAGTTTGCGACGGAGGGAATATACGAATATCCGTTGCGGTCGAGCCACGCAAACGTCGCGGCGCGGACTTGCGTGTTGGTCCGCTTACGCTCCGCAACCAGTTGCGGGTCTTTCAGGCTGGCCGACGCTGCTGCCACCGCAGTCACGGGCATGAAGTTGTAGCCTCCATAATTATGGAGCTTGTCCAGCAGCTCCGGCCTGGCAATCGCAAATCCGCAGCGCAGGCCCGCCATCCCGTAGATCTTGGAGAAGGTGCGCAGCACGATGACGTCTTTGCCGGCCTTTACCAGCTCGATGGCCGACGGCGCATCACTGAAGTGGATGTAAGCCTCGTCTACTAGCACGACGGAATTCTTCGGCTTGTTCTCCACCAGGTATTCAATATCGGAGGCGCTGGTCAGGGTTCCGGTTGGATTGTTCGGCTGGCAAATGTAGAACACGCCGGCATCGGGAGCGGCGGCCAGCATCGCCTTCACATCGTGGGCGTAGGTCTTGGTGAGCGGCACCTTGACCACGCGCGCGCCCGCACGGTCGGCGGCAAACAGCCCGCCTTCGAATCCGGGATCGGCAGTTACGTAGCTGGCGTGCGGCGAACAGAAGGCCCGCACCGTGAAGGTCAGCGGCTCCGTCGAGCCGGCGAAAATCGAGACTTGCTCGCCGGTGACACCGACTCTCTGGGCAAACAGCGTGGACAACTCGTCAGCCGACTCCCTTAGATAACGTCCGCTCTGCGGGGTGACCGCAGTGATCGCCTCGCGGGCCGCCGCGCAGGGACCGAGCGGATTCTCGTTGGCATTGATAAGCACGGCGTCCTGGGCATGACTCGGGGAATGATCCGGCAACGCGGCGTAGGCGAGCATGGGTTCGGTCACGACGCGCAAGGCCAGTGCTGCCGATGCCGCGGTGGAAGCTTGCAGGAACGATCTGCGGGAGAGAAACGAAAATGGTTGGCGGCTCATTGGCAAACTCCTGGAGAAGCCTCATCTTAACGCTTTCCGCAGGAATGGGCTTCTTCTCCATTGTTAGCCCCCCAATTGTTAGAAGCGGCTCGCACAACGAGCCGAATCCCGATGGGCGGAGCACGACTTCACAAGCTGCTAAGAAGCCGCATTTCGAGAGCTTTGAAACAGGGCACGACTTCATTAGGGTTGCTAGGAAGCTGCGTTTCGACAGCTTCGTGTCAGGGCACGACCTCCTAGGCTGTTGAAAAGTCGTTTTGAGATGCTTTGAAACAGGGCACGCCATCATCAGGTTGCTAGGGAGCTACGTTTCGAGAGCTTTGTGTCAGGGCACGACTTCAGTCGTGCCGATGAGTCGGTTTATGTTGCTTCCAGAGCCGGCTTCAGCCGGCGGCACAATGACTGAGAAAACTACAACTTCTTCAACAGGCTGTTCAGGCATCCATGACAATGCGTCGAATCAAAGAATCCTAATAGAGCTCCACTTCTTGCAGCTTTTGCGTGGCCGCCAAATTGCATAAAGAAGAGTAAGCCAAAGCGCGCTTTAAGAATGTGCGTTCCAGCAAACCCGATGCCTGACGTTCTGCCCAGCGAAAACGAAAAGTCGCTGCCGCACTTTTCCACACAGCAACTTCAAACGCTGGACCCCGCCGATTGGCAAGGTTTTCGCACCCAGGCGCACCACATGCTCGACGACATTCTCGGTTACACGAAGGACATACGGCAGCGCCCAGTTTGGCAGCCGATACCGGACGAAGTTCGCCAGCGATTTGGCGCCGCGATTCCGTTGCAGGCCTCTGCACTCGCCGAAGTTCACCACGAGTTCATGCAGTACATCCTGCCGTTCGCGGCCGGCAATGTTCATCCTGGTTTCATGGGCTGGGTGCAGGGCGGTGGAACTCCGGTTGGCATGCTTGCGGAAATGCTGGCGGCCGGTTTGAACGCCAATCTCGGCGGCCGCGATCAGGTTCCCATCGAGGTCGAGCGCCAGGTCGCGCGCTGGATGCAATCGCTCTTCGGCTTTCCAGCGAGCGCCGCCGGACTGTTTGTTACCGGAACTTCGATGGCGAATTTCATCGCCGTGGTGGTGGCCCGCGATGCCGAGCTTGGCTGCGACGTGCGTCGCGAGGGCGTGTCCGCTAACCCGAAGCAGCTCACGGCTTACGCCTCGACCGCTGTACACGGCTGTATTGCCAAGGCCATGGATCTTTGCGGTCTCGGCAGCGAGGCGCTTCGGCTGGTTCCCACCGACAAACGCGGCCGCATTAACCTGATTGCGCTGGAAGAGGGAATCGGGAAAGACCGCGCTGCCGGCTTCCATCCCTTTATGGTTGTTGGCACCGCCGGAACCGTGGACATGGGTGCGATCGACGACCTTGCCGGCCTCGCTGATCTCGCGCGCCGCGAAAAATTGTGGTTTCACGTGGACGGCGCCTATGGCGCCCTCGCCATGCTGGCTCACGACCTCGCGCCCAGGCTGCGGGGTATCGAGCGTGCCGACTCGCTGGCCTTCGACTTTCACAAATGGGGCCAGGTGCCCTACGACGCTGGTTTTCTGCTGGTGCGCGACGGTGCTCTCCAGCGCAATGCATTTGGTGCCTCGGCAGCTTACTTACAACGCGAAACCCGCGGCTTGGCTGCCCGATCGCCCTGGCCTTGCGATTACGGTCCCGACCTGTCACGTGGTTTCCGCGCGTTGAAAACGTGGTTCACGCTGAAGGTTTACGGCACTCAAGCGTTGGGCGCGGTCATTTCGCAGACCTGCGCTCTGGCCCGCTACCTGGAACACCGGATCGCCAGCACGCCGGAGCTGGAACTGTTGGCGCCGGTTGAACTCAACGTCGTATGCTTTCGCTATCGTGCCGACGATGCCGATCGCGTGAATCGAAGCATCGTCGTCGAGCTGCAAGAGTCGGGCAGCGTCGCACCCTCCACAACTGTTATCGACGGACGCCTGGCGATCCGGGCTGCCATCGTGAATCACCGCACCGGCCCTGCCGAGATTGACCGGTTGGTAGACGACACGCTGACCTTCGGCCGCAGCCGGACAAACTCCGCCGCTAAAGTCCCTGCGCCTCAGCCCATCGCCGCCGTCACTGCTCCGCGCGTGAAGTGGGAAGCGGAGTTGCACCATCTCGAGGGGCGCCTGCAATCCGCTCCCGAGTCGATTGATCTTCGCTTCCGGAGGGCCTTCCTGCTATCGGAGTTAGGTCGCCCCATCGAGGCCAGAAGCGACTACATCAGAGTGCTTCAGGCGCTGGAACGTCACCCTTACCACGTGGCAGCCCTGAACAATTTGGGCCGAACCCTGGTTGCCACCGGGCATCGCACCGCCGCCCGGCTGGCCTATAAAGAAGCGGTCGCCCGGCATCCTGACGATCTTCCCAGCCGCATCAATCTGGGCATGAGCCTGTTTGAGGAAAGCGAAATGCTGGAGGCCCAGGAGAAGACCGAGGAAGCGCAGCAACTCGTGCGCGAAGCCCGTGACCATTTCGAACACGCTTTGCGTTTGCGCGCCAGCTTCGAAAAAGCGCATGAAGGCTTGTCCTACGTGTTGGGGCACTTGGGAGAAAGTGAAAAGGCCGCGTGGCATCGTCGCCAGGCCTTCCAGAATCGCTACATCATCCCCTTGCCGTATCGCGGACGGCACACTCCGGTGCCGGTGCTGATGCTGAGTTCCACCACCGGAGGCAACGTGCACCTGCAAAGGTTCCTGCACGACCAGGTGTTTCAGACCTTCGTCGTTCTCCCGGAGTTTTACGACGTGAACACACCGCTCCCGAAGCACCAGTTGGTCGTCAATGGCATAGGCGATGCCGAGATGTCGGCTGGCGCCCTGCGGGCTGCACGGTCGCTGCTGGCTCTTACTGCCGCGCCTGTGCTGAACTCGCCTGCTGCTGTGTTGGCCACCAGCCGTAGTAACAACGCAACGCGGCTGTCGCTTCTGCCAGGAGTGGTCACGCCGCTTACCGTCACGCTGCCGCGCGAGCGTCTTCGCGGTTCGGATGCCGCGACCGCATTGGCTGACCACGGCTTTGGCTTTCCGCTTCTTCTGCGGGCCCCCGGCTTTCATACTGGCCTGCACTTCCTGCGGGTCGACAACTTCGAGGGTCTAACGGCGGCTCTGGCTGAGCTTCCTGGCCCGGAACTCATCGTCATGCAATACCTCGACGCGCGCGGAGCCGATGGCAAGACGCGCAAGTACCGTGTCATGCTCGTCGACGGGCAGATCTATCCCCTGCATGTTGCCATCTCCAGCCACTGGAAGATCCACTACTTCACCGCCGAGATGGCCGGCAATCCGCAGCATCGCGCAGAAGACGCAGCCTTTCTGGAGGACATGCCAAGAGTGCTCGGCCCGCTCGCCATGAACGCGCTCAAACAGATTCAGTCCACTCTCGCCCTGGATTACGCCGGCGTTGACTTCGGCCTGAACGCGCAGGGAGAACTCCTGCTTTTCGAAGCCAACGCGACGATGGTGGTGAACCCGCCGGAACCGGACGAGCGCTGGAAGTACCGTCGGCCTGCTTACGATGAAATTCGTAGGGCTATTCATCGGATGTTGCTGGAGCGGTCCGGGGCCGCGCAACTCCGCGCCCCAACCATGACCGCGGCATCGGCATAACACAGACAGTGGGGATCAAAACTACACGATCGCAAGTCCCCATGCCACGAATCAGCTTCCCCAAGTTGCGCCAAAACTTATAAACTAACGAAGCCGCAGGTGTTCGGCCCTGTAGCTCAGATGGATAGAGCAGCGGTTTCCTAATTGACCCACTTACCTCGCCCGCCTTTTATTCTCATTCGGTTACAACTGGACAGCCCGGCCCTAACTGGCACATTTGGGCAGGTTCGGAGGGGTTTTATGCAGCAGAATATGCAGCAAGATTTCGTGAGTATTATGCAGCAATCGTGCAGCAGGCCCCGAACGGCTCTTTCAATTCAAGGGCTTAGACTTGACAAGCGGTTAACTTAACCGCCAGTCGCCGCTTCGCATTCGCTGCCTTATCTTCCATTCTGTGGCTGCCGGACCCTCGACCACAGTAATCGAATGCTAGTGACATCCCCTGGCAGCCGACAAAAGGGCTTGTCGTGCGAAGGGGCATTCCCGATCCAGCATAATGCGACCCCAGCATAATGCTTGGGCGGCCCCAAGGGTCAAAAAGGGTGGTGGGTGGGGTTGGATTGGTGGGGTTAAGCGCACAACAAATTTTTTAGCGCGGGCGATCAATATCACCCTTCGGCGGATTCGTCCACGGACGAGAGTTCATCCTCAAAGAAGTCAGAATCAATACGCTTAACGGCATAGGTGTTCAAGGTAGAGACACCGACGCCGTAATCGAACATGAGTTCTGCCACTTGCAATCCGTGGATAAGGATGACTTTCGTTTCGAGGCTCTCGGCGTAATCCTTGGCTTCTTGGGTGAAGGTCGAAGTTGTGATGAAAACGCCCTTTCTTGCCCTCTTGCCATGCAAGGCACCGACAAACTTCTGAATCTCAGGTCGCCCCACGCTTGTGTTATCCCATTTCTTGGCTTGGATATAGAGGATGTCAAGGCCGAGCTTGTCCTCCTTTATCAGCCCGTCAATTCCGCCGTCACCAGACTTCCCAATCGCCTTCCCTGCATCAGCCATTGATCCGCCGTACCCCATTGCCGTTAGCAGTCGGACGACAAGACGCTCGAAGAAATCAGGAGGTGAGGACTTCACGCGAGCTAGGAGATCAAACTCAAGCTGTTTCCGCAGCTTCGAATAGCCGCTTGCAAGCAGTTCCTCTGGTGTCGCACTTCCGGCCTCTTCAAGTTCCTGAGTGACTCCCTCGCCAGCCGACTTCTCCGGGTTGTAGAACTCCTCAAATTCCGGAAACTGACGGAGAAGTTTCACATCGATCTTCGCCGGGTTAGCGGCAAGCACTTTGCTTCCTCGGTCGGTGATTTGGAAGTAGCCGCGCCGGGTATATTGAATCAAGCCAGCCTTCTTGAGATAAGTCCGCGCCCAGCCGACCCGGTTATCAAATGTGAAATCCGATCCACTTGGCAACAGTCCCTTCTGCTCGGATTCGGAAAGTCCAAATTGGTTAGCGAGCGTCCCAATGGCCTCTCGGATGTGGTGCTCATTTCCGTCCGCCGCAAGCTTGAGCAACGGAAGCATGATGGCTTGATAATCGGGAATAGGCACGTCTCTGGCCTCCTGGATACAACAGGCCGATTATAAGACCTAATTGGTTCAAGAGAACAACAGCTCGTTAGCAAGGCTGCCATCCAACTCTTCGGCTGGCGTGGAAGATGGGGCGTTTGCTGCCGTCGCACAGCTAGATTCTTGACAATAGCCGGGACAGCGACACTTTGAAGCCCTTGGCGATTAGATCAAGGTTCAGAATTGAGATGTTCCGCTTGCCCCGTTCCACGTCCGCGATGAAGCTCCGATCGAGCCCGACTTTCTCTGCGAAAATGACCTGAGTCAATCCCCTCTGCTTTCGCAGCTTTCGGATTCGGTCTCCCAAACGGACAAGCAGGTCATCGGCCATTGACCTGCATCATCGTCTGTCGCGTTTGAACTACAAATCGTGTTTATCTAACAATCGGTCAGCGGTACAATCGGAGCGCCAGAGATAACTTCCAGAACGAAGTGCCCCATGCGCCGTTGCGTCAGCACTTGAGCTGAGAGTTTTAACAACTAGCGACCGAAATAGAGGCTTCCCATTATGACAAATGAACCGTCAGAAGTGGCGGCATTGACCAAACGGCTTACAAAGCTGGAAAAAGAAAATCGAGTGCTGAAGCAATTCGGGCTCGTAACTGTCGTGCTGGCTGCCGTCTTCGTAGTGATGGGACAGGCGCGGCCACAACGGACGGTCGAAGCTGAAAGATTCGTGTTGAAGGACGATGCCGGAAGAACACGTGCAGAGATCGTCATGGACGCCTCACACACGCCATCTTTACGATTCTTTGCTGAAGACGGGGCTCGTGAGTCCGAATTTCGCACCGGAGCCCTCATGTTCGTCGCCAAGGATCAAATGGCCGATTGTCGGCAGATGGGCTTAGCGTCAGCCGAAGCAAAGAGGGTCACATCGACCTTGGAACCGAAGGATTGCGTCTAAAAATTACGGGGAATGCCAGTGGGGGCTTTGGTTTCGTGTCTCTTGGGATGATGCCTGCTCTCAACCGTGAGGGAGTCATTGGTCCAGCGTTAACCCTAATGGGTAACAAAGGCCAAGGTATGGCCGAGTTTGACACAGCCGATGGCCCACTTCTCCACCTTGATCCTGGGCTTTCGGAGGGAAAATTGCGCCCCGGCGGTTCCGTCGATATCACATCCGCTGGCCCCCTCATCCAAATTGCCGATCCGCAAGGACTCACTGCGGCAATCGGGCGCTTCGCGCTGAAGAACAAGGAAACTGGGAAAACATCCCGTACATCAACAGCGTCCATTGTCCTTGCCGGAAAGGACAGTGTGCTGTGGTCGGCTCCACGTTGATTCCGTCGCTAGGCTCTAGGGGAAATGACATAACCCGCTTGGAAGTCTCTTAGACAGGCGTCACCGATTCAGCCCAAATTTCTTACTCATGAGCTTTTTCTTCCAAGCTTCCTCGACGCGTTCGATTCCGCTGTCTGAATTCACCACTTCCAGAATCGTCACTTGGTAGTGCCGACGGCCTCGGCGCTTGAGTTCGATATTGCCCCCATGTCCCGTTCTCGCATATTCGAGGAAACGTCCCCAAAGGCTTTCTTCACCCTTCGCTGACCCAACATACTGTTTGCCCGTCTCATTGCAAACCAGTAGATATACCCCCTTCACAGACTTCAGCACAGATTGCCACGTCAGAGGTATAGCCGCAATCTGGTCTATGTTCCAGCAAAAGTTAATAAATCCGGGGAACACCTCGTCCTTGATTTCCTTCCTGATCTCCAGTACCGGCTTGTCGCGAACGTCAGCGTGTTGCACCCATGCCAGCTTCCCCCTTCCCCACTCTACAATCAAGTGCCCCGCGTAGTCAGTCAGCTGATCTTCGCGGTGAATGTCATAGAGGTGCAGGCCACCGCGTTCAGTTTGCAGAACTGGATCAATGGTTCCTTGCGAAGCGATCCCTATCCCATCTACACGATAGAGTCCAACGAATAAAGTGTCGTTTGTAGGTGTAGCTACAAAACTCGCGAGATGGCTCCCGATGGCAAACACCCTCCGCTGTTGTATCCGCTGGTAGGTTTCAAGACGACCGTCTCCGGCTCGCCAGAGGTTATAAGGAGTGCAATTTACGGCAGAGCGACGGTCTTTGTGCCGAACGAGCAGCACCGTCTTAGGGTCGATCGCTTCACTCCGAAGGATTGCATTGAAGGTCAGCATGGCTCATCTTAATGCCCGCCGACTCCAGGGGGCAAAAAACATCGCATGATAAACTTGAAATAGGCTTGAATTTGATGAAAACCGCAGTCGAATCAAGGGAACAGCAGCGCTCAGGGTGGGGTGGCAGACGGACTGGTGCGGGTAGGCGACCCCGTGAGGCGGCTAAGTGGATTAGAGCACGTGGGTTAAGCCCTGCCACTGCCGCTGAACTATTGGAGCGCGCCGATGAGCGCAAAATATGGTATCGCCTGCTCCATTCCCAAGATGACAGCGTGGCGTTGAGAGCAATCTCGTACCTTACTGACCGCCGGGACGGACGAGCCGCACAACAGATCAACCTCACGCATACTAACTGTCCTGTCAGCGCCGAGCAGATAGCCCGCGCCCGCGAAATCGTGCGAGAG
>CAVXMZ010000006.1:0-351302 GCA_963763145.1 uncultured Acidobacteriaceae bacterium
GTTCTGCAAATTGATGTCGGTTACTAGACGATAGCGCCTGCCTGATCCTGGCTGGAAGGGAGGCAGAATCGGCCTGGCGCACGGGGTCACCGCCGCAAGAAGTAGACACGATCCGTCCAGTCCCATCTACCCGTTTCTTTGAACAAGTGGATCAGCGCCCAGACCAGGCCTCCAATATCCGCGGGAGAGATGGTTTTTTCGTCGACGAAGATTACACCGCCATGCTTTTGCCCTTCTTCGGCCCATGTCTTGAGCAGCGGTGGAATGGTCCTGCGGTCGTACGTAACAAGCGTCAACCGCTCGCTGGCAGCTTCCATCAAGCAAGCGGAATCTTCCTGGCCCAGGAAGTTACCATTCTCCCATTCCGCCATCCAATGCACTACCAGGGAACGGTTACGACGTCTGAGACCATCTGCCACTTCCGGCGAGATGTGTTCATCCAGAAGAAGCCGGAGCATGTCAGCCTCTCGTCGGCTTAGCAGAAACGAATTCGGTGGCCTGGGGCAGCATGCGTTTCAGGGTGTCGAAATCGGCAGAATCGTTTTCGGACGCGGCCTCCTCGATTTCTCCCGGAAAGGCCTCCGCATAATTAACGGCCGCCCGGACTTTAGCTTCGGACCACCCCAGGTGCTTGGCAACAGCCGCTACTTTCCCCCTGTAGCTTTGGACGAGCAACATGATCTCCCAAATGGCGAGAGTACTGCCTTGAATGTAGGCTTGTCGGCCTGCCGAGGAATCGCGAAAGTCGATGAACGCAAATTCCGACCGCCTAAGGCCCTCCTCAACAAGGCGCGCACTCGCGTCGCTAGGGGTCCATCCGTGTCGATTCGCCATGCGCCTTAGACGCTTGCCGCTTTCAAGGGATAGGCGCATGCTGAGAACCGTCGAACGAGTTGCTTTCATCATATCCCTCGAATGTAACTGTTGTAAGGATTGTACACGAGCCGGAAGTCAAACTGCATAAGACGCACCGGCGATTTGCTCTCCAGATGGTTTACGCCATCCATCAACTGGAGCGCTTGTACGGACCCGCGAAGGGTGGCACGTACATACAGGGCCGCAGTTTCCGCTTGGCGGATCCAAGGGTCACCGAAAATCCGTAGTCACTCATCTCTGCACTCAGACCAGTTACGGGGGAGAGACTCCAGAGCCAGGCGTTCGGTACGGTAAGCGTGCGATGCCGGGAAACGAGTCGAAGCCCGAGTCGAAACTCAGGATTTGCTGGATGCCGTTTTGCTCCATGACAGAGAGATGTATGGCGTCGCGAGCCGACAAGCGTCGATACTCCAGAACAATCTGTTTGGCGCGCTCGATAATCTTGCGATCTACGACCAGAACCCGATCTACTATGCCGAGAAGAGCGTCGAAGGCAGGTTGGATTGCATCCCTGCGATCGATTGCCACATAGCGGTGCAGGATCTCCTGCAAAACTTCGGCATCGGTCACAAGTGGCTGGCGATCCCTGATCAATTTTTCGAGTAAACGCTGCGCATCCGTTTTGTGCGGATGCTGTCCGCCGACAAGATACATCGGAACATTGGAATCGACCAGAATCACGAACGCGCGCCGCTTCCATACCCGGACTCGATTTCTGCAAGCATGCTGTCAATATCTCCGGCAGGGAAATCATGTTGAGCGGCCATACGGATAACCTCTAGTTTCTTGCTGAGGCTGCCCGTGGGCTCCTCACGGCGGGCCGAATCCAGGGCTTGCCGGACCCACTCCGCAAGGGACATGTGACGCGAGCGCGCAACCCGCTGAATTTCCCGATACTCCGGGTCTTTCAAGATCACCTGAAGCCTCTTAGACATTCAATTAGCCTAAATGACTCATACCCATGAGTCAATCCGAAGTTGACGCCCGTCCCATCGAGGTCGAGGAGCAGCGCCCCAGAGGTGGTTGGACCGAGCGCAGAAATTTGGCGCGCAGCCTCCCTTGCTCAGAATGGATTTGTTGTCCATGATGTGGGAGAGCAATTGGAGATGCGATCATCGACAACGAATGCCTGAGTCCCGCCCGGTCTAGCACTACGCATTCAATGGAAGCGGATAGCCGTATAGTGCAAGTGCTGAACAGCTCTCTCGCGGTGGGCATCTGCTTGCTACTGGCCTTCGGACCGTTGGCCTTCGGCGCAGTGCAGGGGTGGGCAATCTTCATGCTGCAAGAGGGCGCCGTCCTGCTCTTGACGATCTGGCTCGTAGGCGGAATCGCACTCCGCAGGATAGACATTACATCCAGCCCTTTGTTTGCCCCCATGCTGCTGTTTGCTGGGCTGGTTTCAGGACAATTGCTGCTAAACCGTTCCGCGTACTGGTACGCTACCTGGCAAAAAGCGCTGCTCTGGGCTGTCTATGGCATTTTGTTCTTTCTCAGCGCCCAGTGTTTTCGCCGAGCCGCCTGGCTGAGGCGGTTTGGCATCGCTCTCACGGTGTTCGGATTCCTGGTAGCGATTTTCGCGATTGCACAGAAGTTTGCGGGAAACGGCAGAATTTACTGGGTGATGCCGAACCAAACTGGCGTGGCGTTTTTTGGCCCTTACCCCAATTATTCCCATTACGCCGGCCTGATGGAGATGCTAGTCCCGTTTCCGCTCGTGCTCGCGATGGTCAGCTTCTCGCCCATCCCCTTGCGCATACTCTATTCGTTTGCCGCAGTGATCATGGGCAGCACAATTTTTCTGTCGAAGTCCCGGGGAGGTGTGCTTGCGTTCGTAGCGGAAGTAGGTGTTCTGACCATCCTGTCGGCGGCAGGGCGCCGCACCCGCCGACAAGTAACGTTGTTGGGATTTTTTTGCCTGCTTTTGGTTGTCTCCCTCATGCTGGTGCGCCCCCACGGCCTGTGGGATAAGTTCATGCAACTCGGTAACCCCGTAGACAGGGCCCACGATCCCAACCGGGTGACGATTCTTAAGGACAGTCTCAAGATGGTGGCCCAGCGCCCGCTGCTGGGATGGGGATTCGGAACGTTTCCGGTGGTTTACCCTTCATTCCGGAGTTTCTACACCAACCTCTCGGTCAACGCGGCCCACAACGATTTTGTCGAAGTGACGGTTGAAACCGGCTTGCTTGGCCTCGGGCTAACGGTTGCATTCCTCTACCTGTTGTACCGAACGGGCATTCGCGGGATTAAACGTTGGCGGCACGACCCACAAGCGAGTATGGCACTGGCCGCGCTGGTCGGTTGCACCGGCCTGGTGGTGCATAGTTTTTCCGACTTTAACCTGCAAGTTCCCGCGAATGCAGCGCTGTTTTTTACCCTGGCAGCGGTTGCGACCGTAAGCGCTTCCGAAAGGAGTGGGGCTTCACGGCTTGGTCTCGCATCAGCAGAGAAGCGGGCCTGGCAAGCCGAGGGAAAAGTATCTGTGTATCGCGTACTCGTGCTGGCGACATGCATCGGGCTGATTGCGATTTACGGTTGGATTACGGCACGCACTTTCCGGGCAACCCGGCTTGCTTCCAGCCTTGACGTTACTGCTTTGAAGCATGCGGTCCAGTTAGAGCCTCAAAACGCCTCTTATCAGGACTTGCTCTGCCGGTTCTTGCTATTCGACAGTCAAGAGGCGGGTGCGGCAGTTCCTCACTGCCAACGCGCCACCGAATTGAATCCTTATCACTCCACGTACTGGCTCGATCTGGCGATGGCGTCCTACTCTATCGGGGCGGAAACTCAACAACAGGAGGCAATCCTCAAAGCCATATCGGTAGATCCGACGACTCCGGACGTGGCGTGGAGCGCAGCCAACTTTTTCCTCGCTCAGGGCAAAGTGCCCGAGGCCCTGGGTCAGTTTGCGGTGGTGATGCGCGGCGATCCCGAGATGGTGGGGCGGGCCCTTGACTTGAGCTGGCGCACGGCGCACGACGTGAGTGCGATCCAGGCCATTCTTCCTCCTGATCCGGACGCATATCTGCAATTCATCCGGCTGCTGACCGCAAAGAACCAGTGGGAGGGTGCGCAGCAGGTGTGGTCCGGGCTGATGCAACTGAATCGAGGAATCGACGATCGCAAGGCCTTGATCTATGTGGATGGTTTGATAGAGCAGCGCGAGGTTGGGCGCGCCAAAGAAGTGTGGGAGCAACTGCAATCCCGATCGGCAGACCTGAATGGGTACAGCCACCCTGACAATCTGATTGTGGATGGAGGCTTTGAAGGAGCGATCCTGAACGCCGGGTTCGATTGGCGGTACGCGGAGCGGTCGGGCATAGCAATTTCACTGGACCCGACTGAGTTCCACAGTGGCAGCCACTCCCTTTTGATTTCTTACAATGGCGCGGGCAGTGACGCGGGAATATTCCAATATGTGCCGGTCAAGCCGGACACGCACTATACGATCTCGGCGTGGGCGAATAGCGATGCCCTGGACAGCGCCAACGGTCCGTTCGTATCCGTATGGGATGCTTACGATGGCAAGCTCTATGCCCAGACGCAAGAGACGCTGGGTACAACCGCATGGCATCGCCTGGACGGCGGCTTCCAAAGCGGGCCAGAGGCTGAGCTGGTGGTCATACGGGTCACGCGGGATCCCGGCAACACGCACGTGAAGGGAAAATTCCGGGTCGACGACATCAGCCTGCAACCGACCCACCCGCCTCTCCAGCAGGAAAAGTGATTGCGTTTGTTTGTGGCAGCAATCTTATTGACTTAGGTGCAGCGCCGGGGTACGATCCTCTGGACTTGAATATGCCTGTTTCAGCCCTTCTGGAGGGTGCTATGCCGCGTTGGGGGATTGTGGTGCCTTGCCTTTTGCTCATGATTGTTTTGGGCTTGAGCGTGTCGTTTGCGCAAACCGGTGGCGCGATTCTCAACGCGAATGGCATTGTGAAAGTGAACGGGCAAGCGGCCGGCGATTCAACCAGTCTTTTTTCCGGCGATCGGGTTGACGTTACTGAGTCCTCTGCCGGCTCGATCAATCGCAGCGGATCGTCGGTGGTTGTCGGCCCCAACTCCTCAATCCAGTATGCCCCAGCTTCGGTCGAGGTTCTCCAGGGTAGTGCGCGCGTCAGCACCAGCAAAGGCATGTCTGCCCAGGTGGGCCAGATCCTAGTCTCCCCTAAGGACACACAAGCGAAATTTGATGTAGTAAAAAGTGACAACAAGGTTGTGATCGTGAGTCGAGAGGGTGCCCTGACGGTGAAAGACGGCGACCAAACGGTGGTCGTTTCGTCAGGATCCCGTACCGAGTTCGCTTTGGGCTCGGCCGCTGGCCAAGCCTCGTCAGCGGAACAAGGAGCCAAGGCAGTTCAAGCCAATCTTTTTCCGCCGGATCGGCTTTTGGAGCATCCATTCTACGGTGTTGTTAACGGGGTTGAGACTCACCCTGATACCTTACCAATTTGTGCAGACCTTATGACTTGTATACGTCCCGGAGTTTCACAGATACGGCCATGCTGTTGCCCACCCCGTGTTATGTGCAACTGACGTCCCGCAGATTCTTCCTGATTGCTGTTTCGTGGCACGATCGCGTGGTTCTTACCTAACGACTACGTCGAGCTTAGTCTGTCATTAAGGTTCGCGTGCCCAGCGAAACCCAGTAACGCACCCTCGGACGATTCCAACGGCTACTCAGGACGGGCTATTGTGGAACCCGGTCGTGCGACTTACGGAATTGCGGCCACGCTGATCAGAGTTGCAGCCTGGATGGCGGCTTGCAGAGTCATCCCGGCCAGGATTTTTCCGGTACTCGACGGGACGATTAAAATGTCGTTGGCTTGCATGGGCAAGTCAGGAGCTTTTGCCTGCAGGATTTTCTTAAGATCCACGGGAGTCTGAACCGTTCCCGTAGGCCCCTTGCGCAGGATGGTTGCGCCGCTGAGCTTGGCCGTGCGTTGCGTACCGCCGGCGATGGCAAGCGCCTGCAACACACTCACGCCGCCTGAGTCCATCAGAACGCCGCTTGGCCGCAACACATCTCCCACTACATAGACGATGTCGGCTTTACGCACGATAATCACGTCGCCAGGATACACCGGCACGTTGGTTTCCGAGTTGTCTGCCAGATTCCGGGGCAGGTCGATCGTGACAGGCGAATTCGGATCGCTGCGATGGGTGATGCTCAGGCTGCGGCCCGACTTTTCCGTCAGCCCACCGGCGGCTGAGAGCAGCGAGAAAAGGTGCTGCTGTCCCATAACCGGGTATACGCCCGGTCTTACGACTTCCCCGAGCACACTGGCGCCCTCGGATGCGTACTCAGCGACGAACAGCGAAACATGCGGGCTCTTTACAAAATCGGAAAGGCGCTTTTCGATTGCCGCCTGTGCTTCCTCTGCACTGAGGCCGGCCACATGCATGTACCCGACCAGCGGACAGTACATGTCGCCATTGCTCGAGATGCGGGTCTTAGTAGTAAGTTCGGGAACGTTATAAACGGTCATCTCTACAAGGTCCCCAAGCGCGAGTTTCAGCGATCCCGACGAAGCCACTCGGGTTTCGGCACCATTTTGAGGGGCGGCAGCGGCAGCATCCTGGGCCCTGAGACCTACGGTCAATGCGCAAGAAAGAACTACAAACGAGAAAAGTTGGAAGCCAATGGACCCAGGGGATTTCGGGGACGGAAACGACATCATGTAGCCTTATCTATGCGGGGATTAGAGTCTAACATAAGAGAAGCCGAGCAAAATAAACGGTCGTGCATGGTTTTAATGATGCAAGATAATACGTCGTCAGTGCGTGGTCGTGACGGTTGTGGAGTCGTCGTAGTAACTGTGGTAACGGTCGCCATAATAGTATCGGTCCGACTCGACGGCATCCGCGGCATTGAGGACCACTCCCATGATGCGCGCATCGACGTGTTCCAGCACATCACAAACGCGACGCAAAGCGGCTTTGCTGGTCACGCCTGCACGAACCACCAGAACAGCCGAGTCTGTCAGGCTCGACAGCAGGACAGAATCAGTGACGCTCAGCGCAGGAGGCGTGTCGACGATCACATAGTCGAACCTCGACTTCAGGCTGGTCAGCAAGTCCTTCATGCGGGCCGAACCCAGTAGCACGGCCGGGTTAACAGGGACGGGTCCGGCTGGTAAGAGTGAAAGATTTGGAATGCCCGGCACGGGCTGGATCGCCGCCTCGATGGGAGTGTTTCGCCCCAAAACGGTGCTTAGGCCAACATCAGGTTGTACCAAGCCAAATAACTGCGAGATGCCGGCACGCCGCATGTCGGCCTCGATAAGAAGCACCCGCGCGTCGTGCTGCGCGAAGACGATGGACAAGTTGACGCTTGTTGTGGTCTTACCTTCCTGCGGCAAGGCACTTGTGACCATAAACACCTTGGAGGATTGGCCGCCCCGGGAAAGCAGGATGGAGGTGCGCAAGGCGCGATAAGCCTCAGCGATGTGCGATTTTGGCTGTGAGGCCGAGGCGGAAGCGGCGACACTCCGGGAGAGACGCGGGGTCCGAAGCAGCGAACGCCCCGGAGACGAAGCCAGCGGGATGAACGCCAGGGAGGGAAGTGCGGTAATCATCTGCGCCTGTTCCAGGGAGTGCACGGTGTTGTCGCGCGACTCGAGGATAAAGGCGAGCGATACTCCACCGGCCAAGCCCACCAGCAGCGACATCATGAGATTGCGAGGAATATTCGGGGTTGAAGGCGTGGTCGGAGGCGAGGCCGGGTCGACGATCCGGACGTTGCTCGAACGCAGACCTGTCATGACGCCCGCTTCCTTTAATTTTTGCAGCAGACCTTCATAAAGCTGGCGATTGCTTTCCACGTCGCGCTTCAAAAGGCTGTACTCGATCGAGCTCTCGTTCAGCTTGTTCTCTTCGTTTTTTTGATCCTCCAGAGATGCCCGCAGCAGTTTTTCGCGTTCCAGCGCAGCCTGATAATCCTTTTTGAATTTCTCGGCCATGCGGTTCACCTCGATCTTGATGTCCGCCTGTACCGCCGCTATCTGATTGTCCAACTCCTCGACTTTGGGATAGGCGGGTTGGAATTTAACGCTGGCCTCGGCCCGTTGCCGGTGCAAGTCGACTTCCTGGCCCCTAAGCTTCATGAGAGGGCTGGACGGATCGACATTGGATAGGAGATCGGGATCACCGGAACTGGCCAGGCGATACACCGATTCCTTCTGCATGCGGTCGCCTTCGGCGGCGGTAAGCTGCCGGTTCAGTTCGTCGAGTCTTGACGTGATGATGTTTTCTTTCTCATCGATGCCCAGGATCCCGTGCTCTTTTTGATAGCGAACCAGTTTTTCCTGGGATTGTTCCACCTTCATTTGCAGTTCGGATAACTGCTGGGTGAGCCAATCCGAGGTGCGGGTTGCCGCCTCGAAGTGGGTCTTGTAATTCTGCTCGATGTAGGTGTCAATCACGGTATTGACGACGTTCGCAGCCAAGACCGGATCGGGGCTGGAAAAACGAATCTCCAGCAAGCGGGTGCGGGGGATCGAACTGATCTGTAGCGCATGATGGAACGCGGCGACCAAGCCCGCTTCACGATGGGGCTCGATTTCCCGGGCATTTGCCAGGGGCAGAGTACTGGCCGGGCCGGCAGATTTGGCGCCTGCGCCGGCAAAGGCGGGATTGGAGTCGAGATTGAGTTTCGAAATAACCAGTTTAGCGATAGCATCGCTCTGCAGAACGTGGGTCTGCGTGTCCACCGATACCATGTAGTCATCAGCGGAGTCGTTGGTGCTGGATTCCGCATTCTTGAGACCGACGGTATCTGCGCCTTCGCGATTGATAACGATACGGCCAACCGCCTCGTAGATAGGCGTGGTCGACAGGGCAATCACCGCGCCCATGGCCAGCGATACCACCACCACAGCCAATATCAACCATTTGTAACGCAGCAGTATCGGCCAGTAGTCCCATAGGCTGGGAACATGACTGACGGTGTCCGGATAAGCGCCGGGGAAATTGATGCTTTCGTTGACACGCAATCCGCGCGTATCGTCTTTGCGAGGCACCAACATCTCGAAGTTGTTATGAGGGCCCATTCACCGGTTCCATTCCTACGGTCCTTGGCGTGGCTGTACGCCAGAACGGTTAGAAGCCGCGATTTGACGGAGGTCGAAGCGATTGTAACAAGGTTGGGAACCGCCAGAAAGAGTTTTCGATTGAGGGATGGCGACTCGGCGGCCGGTCACAGCCAGGTTTTGCGAAGAAGGAGCGGGGCTTACGGCTGGCGACATCAGTGGACCCGGAGGCTATGCTACACTTTCCGCGATATATCCGCTGCGCCAAGGCAGCCGTCCGGATGGTGCCCTCCGTTGCTTCTGCCTCCACTGGGATTCGACCCACAATGGAACCTGAACCCGGTAAACCATGAAAGAATCGCCGCCGTTTTTTGACGAAAACTTGCCGAGCGAAGCCGGCGATCCCGCCGAGGCATGTGCATCGGTGCCTTCGCCCGGGGGATATCGGGCCATGCTGCAGACCCTGTTTCGCGGGAAGCTGACCGGCGCCGCTGTTGCCCTGATCATCCGGCAAGTAATCATCATGGGTCTCAGCGTGGGCAGCAGTATTGCGGTTTCACGCTGGCTTGGTCCGGAAGTGGTCGGGCGCTTCGCCATTCTGATCTTCGTGACCCAAGGGATCCTCGGATACTTCGGCGACCTGGGTTTGAAAGCTGCTCTGATTCGCAAGCGAGGTGAACTGGAGCCGACCGAGCTGGCCACGGCCCAGAAGGTAATCTTCGGGATCTCCGTCACCTTCGCGTTAGTCATGGGAGCGCTCCTGCCAGTGGCCCTCCGCTTGGTGAAATTGGGCCCGGAAAGCTATCTGCCCGCCAGCATCTTTCTCGTGCTGCTGGTGGTGCGCAATCAACGAACTGTGCCGCTGGCCATGCTGGAGCGGGCCATGCGATTCAAAGCGGTGAGCGCGGTGGAGGCGGCCGAGAGTTTGATCTACACCGTCCTTCTGGCCACCTTGGCATATCTCCATAAAGGCATCTGGTGCTACGTGATTGCGATGGGATGCCGCGACCTGTTTGGGAGTGTGGCCTTCAACCTGATCACCCATCCACCCTTTCGCAGCTTTTCCTGGGCTTCGCTGCGTCCCCATGTTGGCTTCAGCCTGGTGTACCAGGGCGGTTCGTTGTTGAATATGGCAACTTTGGCGTTCCCGCCGATCATGATTGCTCGCTTGCTAGGTAAGAACGCCGTGGGTTATGTATCCTGGGCAGCCACGCTGTCGCTCTATCCCCTCGTGATTTGCAATGCCATGGCGCGCATCTATCTGCCTGCCTTCAGCAGCGCCGCCGGGGACCCTGCCCTGCTGCGTTCCAGAGTGGAGAAATCTCTGCGGATTAACGCCAGCATTGCGTGGCCCGCTTGTGCCGTGCTGGCGAGCCTGAGCACTCCGATCATTATTTATGTGTTCACGCGCAAATGGCTTCCCGCCCAACCCTTGCTCTACGCTTATTGTGTGAATGCTGTGATGAACGCGGTGGGCGTGCCGCTGACGGAGCTGTTTTTCTCGCAGAACGACGCATGGTTCAACCTTCGCCTTTGTTTATGGTGGACGATACCGACCTGGACCCTCGGCACCTACGCGGTTTATCACTATGGATTATGGGGATTCGCCATATTTCAGGCGGCGCTGCAAGGCACGTGGTTCCTGGCGTTTCTACATGCCCGCCGCACTGAGGGTCTGCGGGTCTTTACCCCGCTACGAGAGCCGCTTCTCTTGGGTGTAGGGCTGGTGCTAGGAAACGTTCTGCTGATGCATACGATGGCTGTATCTTCACTCTATCGAGTAGGAGCCGTACTCGCAATTGAGGCCTTGATCTGCGGAGCTTTCCTGGTCCGTATGCTCTTGAGCTGGCGAACCGGGGGAGAAGCTGTTGGAATGGGCCCGGCATCGGCGCAAGCGGGATAACTTTCCGGAGTCAATGGATGTCGCCAATTCGCGTCGGCGTTGACGGACGGATCCTGATGCATTACGAGATGCGCGGCTTCGCCCGTTATACCCTTGAGTTGTTTTGTGCGATGAAGGAGATCGCGGGCAGTAAGGTCGAGTTGATTTCATTTTCTCCTGGACCAATCGCGCCCGAGTTTCTAGCTTCGCTGGATATCGCTCCCGTGATTTTCCAGGCGCGACGAGAGGTCCTCTGGGAACAAGTCGAGCTGCCGAAACAGCTGCGGCGTGCGCGCATCGATGTATTCCACACCACCGCGAACCGTGGCCTGCCGTACCGCCGGGTGTGCCGGTACGTGGTGACCTGCCACGACATTATCGACCGCTTGCCGGAGTACTGCGGGCAAGAGCACTGGCGCGGAAGCTGGCGGAAGAAGTACGCAGATTTTGTTTCGCGGCAAAGCGCCGACAAGTACATTACCGTTTCCGACTTCTCGAAGCAGGACATTTGCCGGTTTCACGACGTGCCGGCCGAACGCGTAGCGGTGGTCTATAACGCGGCGAGTCCCCGCTTTCATGAAAGGGCGCCAGGCGAGCAAATCGCGCTAGTGCGGGGAAAGTATCGCCTGCCGAGAGAGTATTTTCTGTTTCTCGGCGGCTTCGACAAACGAAAGAACGTAGGTACGCTGCTGGAAGCTTTCGCGCAACTGTCCCAGGAACTGCCGCCGCTGGTGCTGGCGGGCGAACACAGATGGGAGTTCGCGGCTATCACCGAACGAATCACCTCACTTGGGCTTGCGGAACGAGTTCTGTGTCCGGGTGCCATTGCCGACCAGGATCTGCCGGCGCTGTATCAGGGAGCGATCGCGTTTGTGCACCCCTCGCGCTACGAAGGGTTCGGCCTGCAACTAGTGGAAGCGATGGCCTCGGGAATTCCAGTTCTGGCTTCGCAAACTACCAGCCTGCCGGAGGTGCTGGGCGGCTGCGGTTTGCTGTTTGATCCGGAAGACCCGGCTTCCATTGCAAGACAGATGGAGCGGATAGCTCGCGATGGTAGCTTGCGGGCCACATTGATAGCCGCCGGCCGGTTGCGGGCACGATTCTTCTCCTGGCGCAAGGCGGCAGAACAGACTCTCGGCTTGTATCTTGATCTGCTGGGCCGCGCTGATGAAAGCGCGCTTCATTATGGCAGGGAAGGCAAGGAGCAGCGGCCGTGAGAATCGTTGTAGTGACTCCCGCGGTGCCTCACCCGTTCGGCGACACCGCCGCGCGATGGTTCTACGTTCTGATTACCGAACTGGCAGCACGCGGTCATGACGTGGTTGCCGTGGTTGCGACCGAGGAGCCGGAGGAACTGGTGGCCGAAGCGCGACAGTGGCTCGCGGGAAGCGATGGTCAACTGACGCTGCACCTGCACCGCCTGAAGGTAGATCCGGTTGCGCTGCGCCGGAAGTGGCGGAACCTGATGCGGCCGCGAAGCGAGTTGTTGCAGGACTCAGACTTGACCGCCTTGTTAGGGCGGGAGTTGGCGAAAGGCTACGACATCCTGCATTTGGAGCAGATGTCGACCGGCTGGCTCGGTCTAGGTGTGGCGCGAGCACTACTCAATGTGCACTACTTCGATGTCATCGACTTGGCTGGCCGAACCGACCTGGGGTTCGGGGAGCGCAAGGCGTTGTGGCAGGCGCAGCGCGCCACTAAGCGTCTTTTGCGCGGGATCAACAACGTTCGTTTGCTGACGCCGCGGTTAAAAGAAGGCGCAGAAGCAATCCATCCCGAGGGCCGCTACTGGGTAGTTCCATTCGCCCTGGATACGTCGTTGTATCTCATGCCGCCGATGGTGGAAGGACCCGTCGTGGGGCTGATCGGCTCGATGCACTGGACGCCTTCGCGTTCCGCGGCCGAGCGCTTGATCACACGCATTTGGCCTCTGGTGAAACAGCGTGTCCCGAGCGCGAAGCTTTTTGTCGCGGGATGGAATGCCGGAAGGTATTTGCAGAAGTATTCGTCGCAGCCGGATGTCATCCTCGCCGATAACCTGGCGCATCCGGCTGAATTTTTCTCGAAGGCTGCGGTCATGGTTTATGCGCCTTCGCGCGGCAGCGGCATGAAGGTCAAAGTGATGGAGGCGATGGCCTATGGTGTGCCGGTGGTGACCACATGGGAGGGGGTAGAGGGCATCGACTATGAAAACGGGCGGGACTGCTGGGTTGGCGAGACTGACCGAGAGCTAGCCGACAAGACCTGTCGCCTGCTGGAAAACTCCAGTGAACGACAGCGAATGCGCGACGCGGCCCGTACCTTGATTGAAGAACGTTACTCCCCGGGTCCGGTGGTCGATAAGATGATGTTGGTATACGAAGAATTGATCGGTGCCTCCGGCGCGGGCGTCAGGAATGGTTATGTGCCCGAGAGCAGGTAGGGGGTTGGGCTGATATCGTTATCCCGCGGCTGGCGGCTGATCGGCTGTGTACAATCGGCTAGACAAAATGAGCCGTACCAAGACTCCCTCCCAAACCGGCTCCCAGGTAGGTAAGAGGCCGACCTCCAAGAAACATCTGAAGACGGAGCCGTTCCTCAGCGGCAAGAGGCTCGTTGCCGTTCTCTGCGCTGTGCTCGGAGCGGCGTCGATCGCGGTCTACAGCCCGGTCCTTGGCCACCCATTCCTCGTCCTGGATGATCGCGAGTACGTCGTCGCCAATTCCCATATTCACCATGGATTGTCCTGGGACACGATCAAGTGGGCGTTCGCGTCCACCGAGGCGGCGAACTGGCACCCGCTGACCTGGCTTTCCCATGCGTTCGACTATCAACTATTTGCCTTGAATCCGGTGGGCCATCATCTGGACAGTGTGCTGATTCACGCCCTGAATGTGGTCCTGTTGTTTCTGGTGTTGTGGTGGATGACCAGGCGAGTGGGACCGAGCTTGTTTGTGGCGGCGCTGTTCGCGGTGCATCCTCTGAATGTTGAGTCGGTGGCTTGGGTAGCAGAACGTAAGAATGTACTGAGCACGTCGTTTTTCTTGTTGGCGATCGGTGCCTATGCCTGGTACGCCCGAAGGCCGGATTGGCGGCGATACTTGCTTCTGGTGGGGCTGTTCGCGGCCGGCCTGATGGCCAAGCCGATGGTGGTCACGCTGCCCTTCGTTTTATTGCTGCTGGACTATTGGCCGCTGGAACGGATCGCTTCGGGCGCTTCGTCTTTAGCCTCTCGTCAGGATGCCGGAGCTGAGAGCTCTGGCGAAATGCGGACAACGACGAGCACGTTGCGCTTCCTGGTGCTGGAGAAAGTCCCGCTAGTGTTACTCTCGGCGGCAAGTTCGTGGGTCACGCTGAAGGCACAGCGAACGGTAGTGCAGAGCTTTCAGGATTTCTCTTTTGCTAGTCGAATCCAGAATGCACTTGTAGCGTACGGCTTGTATCTCTGGAAAATGATCTGGCCGGCGCAGCTTGCTTTCTATCCGCATTCCCTGGTTGCGCTGCCGGCGTGGCAATGGCTTCTATCGGCGGCGGTGCTGGTAACCGTGACAGCGTTCGTGATTGTCTTCCGCAGAAAGCGCTATCTGCCGGTTGGCTGGTGCTGGTTTCTTGGTACGTTGGTTCCGGTGATCGGCCTGGTGCAGGTGGGCGAGTATGCGATGGCCGACCGCTATGCCTACGTCCCGCTGATTGGAATTTTCGTCATGATTGCGTGGGGTCTCGCCGATTTGGCCGAGGCGAAACACGTGCGCCCGCTGTGGAGCGCAATTGCTGCCCTATGTGTGTTAACCGCGCTGGGGAGCGTCACCTATCGCCAAGCCGGCCTGTGGGACAGCGATTACGACCTGTGGGCGCACACGCTGGTGGTAGAGGAGAGCCCGTATGCGCACAACGCGATTGGAATGGCGCTGATGAGTCCAGGCTCGGAGATGACGCAAGCGGAGCTGGCGAACTTCGCTTCAGAGCCAGCGCGGATTGACGAAGCCCGGCGGCACTTCGAGCGCGCCTTGGAACTGCGTCAGATGCAGCAAGGGCCGAATGGGTCTCGCTGGGACAAGGCCCGTACCTTGAACAATCTGGGAAATCTCGATCGCATGCAAAACCGGCTGGACGAAGGGCGCGAGCACGACGAGGGGGCGCTTACCATTTACCGGCAGCTGGCACAGCAGAATCCCGACGAATACCTGCCCTATGTGGCCGCGACCCTGAACAACCTGGGGGCCATCGAGCGACTTCAGAACCATCTGGACGAGGCGCGGAAAGATTATGAGGAGTCATTGCAGATCAACCGGAAACTGGCAGAGCAGAATCCGGCAAAATACCTATCGAATGTGGCGATGATACTCAACGAATATGGGCTGGTGGACGCGAGCCAGAATCGGACGGAGGCAGCGCAAGAGCACTATGAGCAAGCGTTGAAGATTGACCGGCGACTGGCGGCAGAGAGTCCTGACGTGTACCTGCCGGAACTGGCGGTGACGCTAAGCAACTTTGCGCTATTCGACGTCTTCCAGCAGCGCATGGATGAGGCGCGCCAGCATTTCGAGGAGGCGCTGAAGATTGACCGTCAACTGGCCGGGCAGAATCCCACGGTATACCTGCCGAACCTGGCCATGACGCTGAGCAATTTAGGGAGAGTGGACCGATTGCAGGGCCGGATGGAGGAAGCGAGCCAGCGGTATGAGGAGGCCTTAAAAATTCGCCGGCAATTGGCCCAGCAGAATCCGGAGTATCTACCGGCGTTGGCGATGGCGCTTAACGAATTGGCGCTGGTAGAAGGCGAGCAGAATCGGAGTGGAGAATCTCGCGGCCACTACGAAGAGGCCCTGAGCCTGTTCAGGAATCTCTCGCAAAGCGATAACCGATATGCAGGCGACGTAGCTCGGGTGGAAGCGAGCCTCCAACAACTAAACCAGAAGAGCAATCCGCGCTAGGGCGAAAAAGAAAGGCACGGATGAGAATCCGTGCCTTGTGAAAGCCGTCTCCAGAAGACGGCTTTGAACTTCAGGTGCTTAAGGATTTGAAACGTAGGTGTATTGGTTGCTGTACCACTGGCCGCCGATCAGCGAATACATAGTTACGTAAATCGTGCTGCCATTGGCGGGCAGGCCGCTTACTTTAACTGAGAAGGTAGTCGTCGGGAGGCTCCCAGACTGGTAATACTGGTTGCCGCCCGGGACTGAACCCAGATCAATCCAGTAGGCAGTGGCGGAATCGCAGGCATCCCATTGGAAGGTTACGGTGGAGCCCGCCAGGGTGGAGTTGGGAGCCGGACTTTCGATATGCGCCGGCTCGTTGAACGTCGTGTTATTCAGCAGTATTGATAAGTTGCTGCCATACTCGTTCGCTGTCACCAAGTCGGGCTTCCCGTCGCCGTTGAAGTCTCCCACCGCGGCCGAGAAGGGGCCGTAGCCCACGCCGAAGTTCATACCTGCCTGGAAGGTGCCGTCGCCGTTACCCACCAGTGCGCTCAGGGTCTGGACAAGGACTGCAACCGCCAAGTCGGGCTTGCCGTCGCCGTTGAAGTCGGCCAGCGCGACCGATTCTGGTTCATTGCCCATGCCGTAGTTGACCGCCGCCTGGAAGGTGCCGTCGCCGTTGCCCAGCAACACGCTAACATTGTCGCCGGCTAGGTTGGCCACCACCAGGTCGAGCTTGCCGTTGCCCCTTAAGTCCCCTGCCGACACCCAGTAGGCACCGGAGCCCGCAGCGTAATTCACCGCCGCCTGGAAGGTGCCGTCACCGTTGCCCAGCAGCACGCTCACGTCGTTGCTGGATTCATTGGTTACGGCCAGGTCCAGCTTGCCGTCGCCGTTGAAGTCCCCCACCGCAACCGAGGTGGGAACAGAGCCCACCCTATAGTTGACCGCTGTCTGGAAGGTGCCGTCGCCGTTGCCCAGCAGCACGCTTACGTTGGCGCTGCCGTAGTTCGTCACTACCAGGTCGGGCTTGCCGTCGCCGTTGAAATCCCCTACCGCGACCGATGCGGAATTTGCGCCTGTCTTGTAGCTCACCATCGTCTGGAAGGTGCCGTCGCCGTTGCCCAGAAGCACACCGACGGTTCCGCCGCTTTGGCACGTAGGATCGTTGCCACACTCGTTAGCCACGGCCAGGTCCAGCTTGCCGTCGTGGTTGAAATCTCCCACTGTCACCCAGTCGGGCATGGAACCGACGCCATAGTTGACCGCGGTGTGGAAGGTGCCGTCGCCGTTGCCCAGAAGCACGCTCGCGTCGTTGGCGCCGTAGTTTGCTGTCACCAGGTCGAGCTTGCCATCGCCGTTGAAGTCGCCCACGGCCACGGAGTAAGGAAACAAGTCCGTGCCGTAGTTCACCGCCGTGCGGAATGACAGCGGCGAAGGACCGCTCAAATTGCAGGCCGTAAAGGTGTAGCCGGTGCTCAGCCACTGTCCTCCCACCAGCGAGTACAACGTGACATAAAGCTCGCTGCCGTTGGTCGGCAGATTATTGGCTGTGACCGTCAGCGTGTTGCCCAGGTTGCCAGACTGGAAATACTGGTTACCTCCAACCGTGCTGCCGACGTCGAGCCAATAGGCCGTCGCGCCGGTACCCGCAGACCAGTCAAATGTTGTGCTGCTGCCGACGAGCGTCGAACCCGGAACCGGGGTAGTGAGAACGCCTTGCGCCAGAATGGCATTGAACGCCGCGTACGTATATTGGTTGTTCAGCCATTGTCCATCTACCAGCGACCACAAGGTGATATAAACCGTGCTGCCATTGGTGGGCAGCCCATTTACGGTGGTGGTCAGAACATCGCCCAAATTGCCGGACTGGAAGTACTGACTACCGCCAGGTGTACTGCCGGCGTCGATCCAGTAGGCGGTGGCGCCTGCGCCCGAGGTCCAGGTGAAGGTCACGCTACTGCCCGGCAGCATCGTGCCTGGAGCCGGCGAGGTGATTACACCTTTTTGAGAACTGGCGCCATACGCGCTGTAGCTGTATGCAGCGGAGACCCAGTTTCCGTTCAGCAGATAGTACCAGGTTACATACACCGTGCTGCCGTCAGTGGGCAGCGAATTGACGGCCTGGGAGAAAGTGGAAGCAGAGAGGCTGCCCGACTGGTAATACTCGTTGCCACCCGGCTCCTTGCCCACATCCAGCCAATAAGCGGTAGCGCCGGGGTAGCCAGTCCACCAGAAGGTCGCGGAATTTCCGGTCAGCGCGGAGTGGTTGACGGGACTGTAGATTCCGGGCGCGGTTGGCGGATATCCGAGAATCCGATTCTCCCCGGAGTCTCCTATATAGAGATTGCCGCTGCTGTCCAGGTTGATGCCTTGCGGATAAAACAAGTCGTTGGCGCTGACCCCGCCGTCGACCGGAATGTTGGTGGTAAAGCTCCCGAGCTGCCCGTAGACCTGCGTCGCGGTGGTGCTGCCGGCGGGATAGAACAGGGCCCGATGGTTCCGGTTATCGACAATATAAAGGTTGCCGGCACTGTCGAGTGCCTCTCCATACGGGTCCCATAAGCTGTTGGCGCTGACACCACCGTTGTTCGGGGTGTTGGTGGTGAAACTGCCCAACTGCCCGTAGACCCGCGTGGCCGTGGTGCTGCCGGAGGGATAAAACAGCACGCGACTGTTTCCGTAGTCAGCCACGTAGAGATTGCCGCTGGGATCCATGGCGAATTTCTGCGGCTGGTAGAGGCTGTTGGCGCTGATGCCGCCTTTGTTTACGGTGTTGGTGGTGAAGCTGCCGCCCTGCCCGTAAACCCGCGTGGCAGTGGTGCTGCCTGCGGGATAGAACAGCACGCGATTGTTCCCGAAGTCTCCGATGTAGAGATTGCCGTTGCTGTCCAGGATGACTCCCTGCGGCGAATACAGGCTGTTGGCGCTGATCCCGCCCTTGTTGTATGTATTGGTAGTGAAGCTGCCCAACTGCCCGTAAACCCGCGTGGCAGTGGTGGTGCCGGCGGGATAAAACAGTACCCGGTTGTTATAGGAATCGGCTACGTAGAGATTGCCGCTGCTATCCAGGGTCAGGTCATATGGCACCATTAAGCTGTTGGCGCTGATCCCGCCGTTGTTCTGCGTGCTTGAAGTGAAGCTGCCCAGCTGCCCGTAAACCTGCGTGGCGGTGGTACTGCCCGGGGTAAAAAACAGTATCCGGCTGTTTCCGGTGTCGGCTGCGTAGAGATTGCCATTGCTGTCGAAGGCAGTCTGTTGGAAACTATTGTCGCTGCTGGCGCTGACGCCGTCGGGGTCGTTTACGCCGCTGGCGGTGAAGCTGCCCTGCTGCCCGTAGACGACATCCGCGGTGGTGGAAGCCTGAGCGAACGCCGATTGCGCTCCAAGCAGACTGAAGCCGACGATCAGAAGAGTGACGGCAAAGCAACGAGTGAACGTTCTCATGGGGGTGAACCTCGCTTTCATGAGCGACACCATGCGCCCGTTGGCGTGAGGGATCAATACTTACGAGATCATTTGCAGGTAAGTTCGAGGTCAGTGGCTAAATAATTACAAGGCAAAGAGTTAAGTTGGATTGTCATCGAGGAAACACTTGCTGCCAGGCGATTCATTCGCTCTGGGGATGGATCTTTCGGGTAAGAAAAGATGGCCGGTTCGTGCTTCGCGGGCTGTGTACAATCGCCTAGACGAAGTAAGCAGCGCCAAGAATCTCTCTCCCTATGTATCTGAGAAGTGTCCTCCAGATGGGCTCGCTGATGCTGCATTTTCGCAACGGCGCGACCCTGGTGCAGCGGATGCGGGCGGCGCAGCCGTGTGATGAAATTGTGCTTTGGGACGGCACGCGGATCGCGCACCCGGCACTGCGGGCCGGCATGCTGGAAGCGGTGCAGGAGATCTGGCTAGAGCACGTCTATACCAATGGATTTTACCGGCCGGCAGACGGCGATGTCATTGTCGATGCGGGCGCGAACATCGGATTGTTCACAATTTACGTGGCGCGGCAGAATCCGCGGTGTCGCGTACTTGCGCTGGAACCCTTCGCGGAGAATTTCCAATATCTACAAGGCAATGTTGCCCAGGCCTGTCCCAGGAACGTGACCTGCCACGAGGTGGCGCTGGGCGCAGACTTCGGCCAGGGACGAATGCAGGCTGTTGGCGAGCGTTCGCTGGATCACATGCTGCGTTACGATACCGCCGGCGGCACTTCGGTGATCCCGTTGGCGGGGCTGTTTGATCTGGCTCGCGCGGAGGAGATCGATTTCCTCAAGGTCGATATTGAGGGTTCCGAGCACGACGTGTTTGCTGCGGCATCACCGGAGCTCCTTAGTCGCTTCAAGCGCATCGCGATGGAGTATCACGACCAGATCGCGGCGGGAACGCTGGACCTGTTGCGAAGCGTGCTGCACTCCAGTCACGAGATCACGGTTCGTCCCTCGCACCTGGAGGGTTGCGGAATCCTGCTCGCACGCCGCCGCGGCCTGGAATAGCGACATGGCAATCACGGAAGAAGAGCCCGGAGCATCAAGGCGCGGCAGCGCGACGCGGGTACTTACTGTCCTTCCGGATTTTCCGTATCCCGCTACGACCGGGCTGCACCTGCGGAATCTCAGCAACCTGAACCTGGTTCACCGGTTGGGATGCTACAGCGCAGTGTTCTATTTCAGCACCGAAGGACGCGAGCCGCCGCCGGTTGAGTCCACACCGCTGCCGCAAATCTGCGACGAAATCCGAGATGCCGGTCGCCGTTTTCCTCACGCCAATTTCTCCACTGCTTCGCTGGTGCTCCACAAGGCCGATTTCCTGCTGCGCGGTGGGCTCGGTTGGGCAGGGAAGTGCTATCCGTTCTCGATGTCGTATGACCGGATTGGCGCAGAGGAACGTATTCTGGCCGAGGCGGAACGAGTGAAAGCCGATTTCGTGGTACTGCCGTCGTTCATGCTGCACTACGCCAGGAGACTTGCCGCGCATGGCTTTCGGGTGATCGCGGATGCAATCGATGTGCTGAGCGAACTGACTTCCCATTTCCTGGCAAGTTACGCGTCCCATCCGGTAAAACGGCTGACGCTTTACGCGAACTATCTGGCCAGCCGCACTCAGGAACGCTTGTTTTTTCCGCACTGTTGCGAAGTGTGGGCCACATCGCAAGCGGAGGCTGAAACACTTTCCAGGATTGCTCCGACAGTAAATGCGGTAGTGGTGGCTAACAGTCTGGACGAAGATGTATTTTTGCCAGCGCCCTTCACGGAGAGAAAAACGGTGGGCTTCATCGGTACTTATTCCTCGCGGCCGAATCTGGATGCAGCCCTGTTTCTGGCGGAGCAGGTTTTTCCGGCGGTATTGCGCGAGCATCCAGAGGCGCGCTTAAAGCTTGCCGGCGCAAACTTGCCATCGGCGGATGAAGCGAAGCTGAGAGAGCTGCGGTACGTGGATTTTCTGGGAGCGGTGGCGGGCGCCGCCGAGTTATATAACCAGTGTCGCGTGATCGCGTTGCCGGTGTTTGTGCGCGGGGGAGTGCCTTTGAAGATTGTAGAAGCCATGGCGCGGGAGAAGGCTGTGGTTGCCTGTCCGGAATTAGTGGCCGGGCTGGATGTCCGGGACCGTTATGATCTGCTGGTGAGCGACCGCACAGGATTTGCCAGCGCCATTTCGCTGCTGCTTTCGGACGAGGATTTATGTCGCCGTTTGGCAAGGAGTGGCCGCAATACATTTCTGCGGAACTGGTCGTACTCTCATGCCGAGGAAATATTGCGGCGATCGAGTGTGTTGACATCCTGTCTGCGGGAGGAAGTTCGTGGCTGATATTGCGCGGACTGTCGCAGGTGGGCAGGCGCTGTCGGTGGGAGTGGTTGGCGCCGGCGAAGTCGTGAGCCGGATACATCTGCCGGTGCTGAGCGCGTGCGAAGGCGTCCGGCCGGCCTACGTTGCGGACAGGAACCCGGAGGCCGCGAGAGTCGTGGCGAGGAGCTTTGGAGCTGTGCCGGTGACGGTCACGGACGATCTTGATGCGCTGCCGGCGACGGATGTGGTGCTGCTGGCGGTGCCCGCCCGCGCCAGGATGCCGTATTACGAGCTGTTCGCGCGGCGAGGGACGAAGGTGCTGGCGGAGAAGCCGCTGGCAACCTGTCTGCGCGACGCAGAACGGGCGTGTGCGCTTTATCCCGACTACGCTCTGGCCTGCGGATTCCAGAGGCGGAGCTATACGACCGCCCAGCTTGCGCGGTTGCTGGTGGCGGAGAATTGGTTCGGGCCGCTGAAATCGATTTCGGTTTCGGAAGGCGCACTCACTACCAAGACCGGCACAAACTTCCGCTTCTACGATGAAGCCGGAAGCGGCGGCGGCGTGCTGATGGACCTGGGATGTCATTCGCTCGATCTAGCCATCTACATCAGCGGAGCGAGCGAGGTTGCGATTGCCGAGCAACGCTTTGTCTTTGATGAAGAAGTGGACCGCGAGGTGGAGGCGCGCATGGTACTGCGCACGCCGAACGGCGAGTGCGCGCTGGATTATTTCGTAACCTGGCTGAGTCCGGCAGATAACGTCATCCAGTTGAGATTCGACAATTGTGTGGCTTCGTTGTCCTGCCGGCCGTCGGAACACATCGAGATTCACGGCTTGCACGGTGGCCGGCAAGCAGCTTTGCTTGCGGCCAGACATCCTGGAGCCTCTACGGTGTATCAGGCGTTTTATCTGGAGTGGATGGCCTTTCTCGATGGCGTCAGAAGTTGCCAGCCTTGCAGATTTAGTGCGCGCAGCGCGCTCACCACCGTAGCCGCCGTGGAAGCGTTATACCAAAGGGGAAGGCAGTCCGCATGACACGAGTCGCCATTGTGGGCGCCAATGGGCAAGTGGGCGCAGAAGTGTGTCTTCGCTTGCGCGAGGCGGAGGGGATCGAAGTTGTTCCAGTTGCGCGAAACGTCTCGGGCTCCACGTTTCTGCGACTGAATGGGATGGATTGCCGGCACGGGCGTATTGCCGATCCTGACGATGCTCGCCGCCTGATCGGGGACTGTGAGGTTGTAGTGAGCTTTGCGCTAAGCACGACAGCCGTTCCGCGAGTGGACCGCGAGGTGAATCGCAAGATTGTGGGCGGTATCGTTGCGGGCGCCAAGCCCGGAGCTTCGATTGTGTTTGCCAGTACGATCATGGTTTATGCGCCCGGAACGAAGTCGCGCTTTCCGGACTCCTATGGTCTGGAGAAACTGATGGTCGAGAAGATGCTTGGCCGGGCGTGTCGCGCCTCGCACCATCCACTGTTCGTATTTCGTCTTGGACATGTGCTGGGGGAGCTGCAAAACATCAGCCGCAAGATCTGTGGGGAAATCGGCGACGCTAAGGTCGCGCTTCCGCGGCAGGGCCTGACCGCTTCCAATACTGTGTTCACCACTTCCATCGTCGAGGCGATCGTGCAGGTAGCTCGCGGCGAGCAGCGACCCGGAATCTACGATTTGGTCACGTCGCCGCAGTGGACGTGGCTGGAAGTCTACACGCATTACGCCGCGCAACTTGGAGTGCCGCTCGCATTAGTCCCCGCAGGGGATATCTGCGATACCCGTTCGACGTCAGGTGAAGGCGGTTTCCTGCGCCGGTCGCTGCAATACCTTCGGCGCAGCCAGTCGCTGCGGGAACGGCTGATGTTTCTGCTGGCCTACATGCCGGCAGAATTCAACCGGAAAATCTACCTGCGATATCTGCAAACCCGCGCGCTCGGCGAGATCAACGCGCTGCGGCAATCGCAAAGAGTCGAGTTGAGCGTGCCTGACTGGCGTGAGCTCAAGATACGTCCGATGCCGCAGCTGCCGGATCCGGTGACGCTCATGTCGCGCTATCCGCTACAATGCACCTTCGGTTGCTCGGGACGGAACTGTTCGCCACAACCTTCGCCGCAAGTTCCCCAATGAGTCACAAAATCCTCGTCATCGGACCGTTGAGCGAAGGCGACCTCGCGGAAAGTTACGCGCGGGCGTTCGAGCGTCTGGGCATGGAAGTGGTTCGGTTCGACTCCGACGCGGCGATGGCAGAGGCCAGCCGTTTCAGCGGCAACCGCATTCTGCGTCGCGTGCTGGAGCGGGCATTGTGGAACGCGGCCAATCGCGAGGCCATCGCAGTTGCCGAGCGCGCTAAACCAGACCTGATCTTCGCCGTAAAGTGTGCGTTCTTCCATGCCGAGACCGTGCGGCGAATGCGTAAGTCCACCGGCGCGCCGTTCGTCAATCATTATCCCGATCATCCTTATCTGGGCGTGCGCTGGGTGCCGAAGGAGGCGTCAGCGCCGCGCCGCGATCTGATTGAGGTACTGCGCCAGTACAGCATCGTCTGGATGTGGGAGCGCAGCCTGATGGAGCGCCTGCGCGCCGACGGCGTTGAGGCCAGATTCCTTCCCTTCGCGGTCGATCCTGAAGTCTTCCGCCCGCAAGCAAGTTCCGATCGCAACGCGGAAGAGCTGCGTTGCGACGTCTGCAACGCTGTGCACGACGTAGCTTTCGTAGCGCATTACAGCCGTCATCGCCACGCTGAGGTCGCCTCCATTCGCCGCCACCGGGTCGCCATCTGGGGAAGAAACTGGCCGCGCGACTGGCAAACGCTTTCCGGCCAACATCGGGTTCACCAGCCGGTCCGGGGACGCGAGGTCAGCCGCATTTACGCTCGCGCTCAGGTGTCGCTCAACGTGCTGAACGCCGAAAATCTCGGGGGGCCTAACATGCGTACCTTCGAGATTCCCGCCAGCGGAGGCGTTATGCTGGCTCGCTACTCGCCGGAGCAGTGCGAGTTTTTTCCCGAGGGTGAAGCCGCGCTCTACTATCGTTCGCCCGAAGAGATTGACGACAAGATCGACTTGCTCTTTCGCGACCACGACCTGCGAGCTCGCCTGCGCTGCAACGCGGTTCGTCTGGCCGCTGCGCAAACCTACGATGTACGCGCCGCAACCGTCCTGCGCGAGAGCGGTCTGGCGTTGCCGACGCTGGTTCGCGAAAGGAGCGAGACGGTTTGAGCGCCAGCCTGCGCATCGCCTGTGTCAGCGGCCACAGCCGCTGGTGGCGCAAGCAGCGCCTGGTCGCCAAGTACTTTCAGATGCGCCTTGCCGGCGTCATCTATCCCGACGTTTACTGCCTGGCGCTGATGCTCTCCGACAAATTCGACTTCCTCCTCGAAGGCGAAAAAGTCGCGCCCGAGCAATACGATCTCATCCTTGCCGAGCTGCAAAGTTCCGACAGCCAGCTGCTCTATCTGGAGTCGCTGGTCGAGGCCGGCAATCCGCGCGTCGCTGTCATTCCCGGGCCGCCGGCGATTCTTTCCCGCGATCTCACCGACGCCAAGCTGCGTCGTGTGAAGCGCATCCTCAGTGGGGCGCGACACGTCTGGGCTTACGCCCCCGAGCTCAAGACGTTTTGCGACGGCCTCATCGGCCGCGAGCGCGCCGCGGTTATTCCGTGGCCGTACGATCTGGCCGCGACACAGCGCCTGGCGCAAGGCTTGTCGCCCAAGCCGGAAGCGCGCCGTATTCTGGTGCAAGTCCCGATGAGCTTCCACGACATCGTGCAGAACCACCCGTTCGTGCTGAAGGGCGTGCTGCTCGACCTGTGGCAGGAGTTGCCCGCCGCGCTGCGCCAGCGGCTCAGCTTTCATACTTTCATCTACAACTCCGAGGACCGCGCGCGCTACGAGGCTTCCGGCTTTGCCGACGGCTTGCCCTTCGTGCTTCAGCGCAAGCTGGGCTATCGCGCTTTCATCCGCTTCCTCGCCGGCTGCGACGGCGTCGTCAACCTCACCGCGGGCAGCATTCTGGGGCGAGTCACGTTTCTCGCCGCCGCGCTTGGCCGTCCCGGAATCTTCAGCGACAACAGCCAGCTCAACGCTCGCCTCTATCCGGGCTCGCAGGTCGCCATGTTTGACACGGTCCGTTTGCGCGAATTGCTGCGCGCCATGCTCTCGGTTCTCGACACCGGCGTCTCCGACCAGCGACTCTTGCCCGCGCCGTCCGCAGCCGCCGACATCGGAAACTTCTCCGCCAACCAGGCGCGTCTGCGAGAGATTCTCGCGGCCCATCCGCTGTCCTAGCCGGCTTGCCAGCTCCGGATAACGTCGCTCGCCAGAATATGTCGACCTATACATCGCGTCGCATCGGCCCGGTTCCCGGGTGGTAGAATTCACCGCCATGTCCTCGTCACGTTTTCCCGCAGGGATTGCGGTTCTGGCCGCGGTGTGCGGATTACTGATGTCGACTCTGCCCTACATCTGCTGGCACCAGGTCGCGGGCTCAACTATCTGGATCGCCGATGCGGACGAAATTCAATACACCTTGATTGCCAGCCATGCCTACTATTGGCACCCTTTCTATCTGTCTGACCCGACATTTGTACATGGCAGCCAATCGGTTTATTCCTGGCTGCAACTTGTCCCTGCCGAACTGATTTGCAAAGCCTTGGGTCTGCAGCCCATTCGTTTCGGACTCATTCTGCGGATCCTCGGCGGACTTGCGGTCGGATTCGGATGGTTTGTCGTCGTGTGGCAACAGGTTCGCCGTCCGTGGATCGCCTTTCTTGCCGCCCTGTTCCTGATTAGCGACAGCGGTTGGCTGGTGACTCGACCGTTCGTCCGGCAGTGGACGATTCTCGCCAGCATCGCCTTTCACCGCGCCGGCGAGATCTTCGCGCATAACCCCAGCATTCATCGCGACTGGCGCATTATCTCTCCGGTAGTCGTTCTGCCCTTTCTGCTGTTCTACCTCTGGGCGCTGCGACGCAGTGTGGAGGAAGCTTCGCCCGCCAGGATCATGCTCTCGGGCTTCGCCTTCGGGCTGCTGTTTTTTGCCTACTTCTATTACTGGACCGCTGCGGGCCTGGCTTTGCTGATTGCGATCGTGGTGGACCGCGTGCGCTGGCGAACCTACTTCCACACAGGATGGATAGGCGCGCTTGTCGGAACGCCCGAGCTGGCGCGAATGTTGTTCACCCGCAATCATCAGGGCTCGGAGTGGATGCAACGCTTCGATGAATTCGTCCGTATCCCGCGGCTGAGCGAGCATGGTCACTTCATTCTTTCAGGCGCGCTGGTCGTGATCACATTCTTCCTGGTGCGGCGTTTCCACCGCGACTTGCTTTACCTGTGGAGTCTCTGCGCCTCCGGCTTCCTCATGATCCACGAGCAGATCTTCTCCGGACTTCAGCTGGAAAACTACCATTGGGCCCACCTGTTTTCCCCGTGCATGATCTTGCTTCTGATTTTCCTCACCATAGATGTACTCAGGCGAGCAGGGGCGAGCGGTCGCATCGCGAGCAGCATCCTCGTGATTGCGGTAGTGCTGAACGCCGGCGCGGGCTTCTACCTCCGCTGCCTTGAGGCGCAGAGGACAGCCGACAGCCAGCGTTACAGCCGTGGTTACCGGGCCTACCAGGCGCAGCATAATCAGCCGGGCAATCAACCGCTGGCTGCTGGAGCGGTCACCGCCGGCACCGACGACTTCGTGCAATATGCGATGATTGTCGATCATGTTGCCCCGCTCGGCTCTGCCTATCCGGTTATGTTGAGTCCGTCGGTTTCGGACTCTGAGTTGGATCATCGCTTCGCCCTCAACGGCTATCTTCGCGGCATGTCGCGATCGGAATTTGAAGCGCAACAGATGTATGACCTGGACCATCTGCAATACGGTGTTGAACTGCGCGACCTCGCGCGGAGAAAGGAGCGGCTCGCCAACCGTTTGATGTGGTTCGATCAAGTTGCTTCCGATCCCGCGGGAGCGATCGCTAGCTATCAGGTTCGATACCTCGCCATGCCCGCGAACACGCCTAAGCCAGCAGTGCTCGGTCCTGACTGGCTTCTATTGCAGAACGGTCCCGCATGGCAGGTTTGGGAACATCGCCCGGAACCCGATAAGCTCAATTCCACTGGGTTTCTCACCAACATAGGGTCATGACCATGGGCGAAATAGTTCCCGGCCAGGTTGCATCCGCCACGCGCGGTTCGCGCAAGCCGGAGGTTTCTGTTGTCCTGCCGTGCCTGAACGAAGCGGAAACGCTGGGCGCTTGCATCCGGCAAATTCGCGAAACCTTCCGGCAAGCCGCGCTCGACGGCGAAATCGTTGTTGCCGACAACGGCAGCACCGACGGTTCGCGTGCCATCGCCGAGAGCCTGTGTGCCCGCGTGGTGCCCGTCCCGCGCAAAGGCTACGGGAGCGCGCTCATGGGTGGCATCGAGGCCGCGCTCGCCGACTACGTCATCATGGGCGACGCCGATTGCAGCTACGATTTTCGCGACATCCCCAAGTTCCTCGCGCAGCTTCGCGCCGGCTCCGACCTGGTCATGGGAAACCGCTTTCGTGGCGGCATCCAGCCGGGCGCCATGCCTCCGCTGCACCGCTACCTGGGAAATCCCGTCCTTACCAGCGTAGGCAAATTGTTCTTCAGGAGCGATTGCGGCGACTTCCACTGCGGCCTACGCGGCTTCAGCAAGCTAGCCTATCTCCGCATGGACCTTCGCACCACCGGCATGGAGTTCGCCAGCGAGATGGTGGTGAAGGCCACGCTGTTCCGCATGCGCATCACCGAAGTTCCCACCACGCTCGCGCCCGACCAGCGCAGCCGCCCGCCGCACTTACGCAGCTGGCGTGATGGCTGGCGCCATCTGCGCTTCCTCCTCCTCTACAGCCCGCGCTGGCTCTTTCTCTATCCCGGACTGTTCCTCATGCTGGCTGGCACCGCGCTCGCCTTATGGCTCTTTCCCGGCTCGCGGCGGATCGCTGGCGTCGAGCTCGACATCCACACTCTCCTTTACGCCGTCGTCGCGGTCCTGGTCGGCTTCCAGGCCGTGCTCTTCGCCTTGTTCGCCAAGGTTTTCGCTATCACGGCAGGGCTGTTGCCTGAGGACGCTCGCCTGAAAAAGCTGTTCCGGGTATTCACTCTCGAGGTCGGTCTGGCGGCGGGAGCTCTGCTCTTCATCGCCGGTCTGGCCTGCGCTCTTTACTCCACGCTGCTCTGGAATGCTCACGGCTTTGGTCCCATGAATCCCGTGGTTCTGATGCGTGTCGTCGCCGCCGCACTGGCTCTCATCCTCCTCGGCGTGCAGGTGACCTTGTCGAGTCTCTTCTTCAGCATCCTCGGCCTCGCCCGCAAGTAAGACGGCACTTAGCACTTGGCACTTAGGGATTTACCCAATGTGACGATTTTGAGGGCCTCCAATCTTCTTCGCTTTTGTATCGGGGCACGGCTTCGCCGGCTGCTGAAAAGGTCGTGGCGAAGGAAAATTCAGGTAGAGCTGGCCTTCAGGCCAGCGTCTAGCCCTTTCTTTCTCATCCTGAGCCGGCTTCAGCCGGTGGCACTGCGTCCTTCCCCGACTTTTTCAGCAGCCCGTTCAGTCGTGCCGATAAGCCGTTTATTTTTGCGGTCCCAAGCGGCCTTTCGGCCGCGAGGGACCAGCTGATCCGACTGCAAGTCCTGCCCTATCCCCTCACACCGCCAACCTCGCGATGAAATGCAGCTTCGCCCCGAATATCCAGTCCGCGGGCGCCGGATACAATCCCAGCCGCGTCACCAGCTGCTCTGGCCGCAGTCCAATCTCCTGCCACCCGCTCTTCCACTGCGCCTCCGTCCAGTAGTTGTAGGGCAGGGAAACGCCAAACCGCGCATTGCCCACCCAATCCATCAGCCTCAAACGCGCGCCCGCGCCCAGCCCTTTCCGGTAGTGGTCCTTCATCAGCACGCACTGCCCGGCCACGCGCCGGGCCTCGCGCAGCAGCTCCAGCGGTTCCGCCGTGTGGTGCAGGACATCCGAGAACAGCACCACATCGAACGACCCATCCTCAAATGGCAGACGCATGCCGTCGAAGCTCTGCACCGGGATGTGGGAATGCTCGCGCAGCAAAACGTCGACGCCCAGGATCTCCACGTCGGGCCGCTTCCCGCGCAGCAGCGCCGAGATCAGGCCGTCGCCGCATCCCACGTCCAGCACCCGCGCCCCCTGCGGCGTCAGTTGCGCGAACCAGTCCGATAGCACTCGCACGCGCCGGCCAAACACCAGCTTCTCGTGCAACACTCCGGCGTATTTGGTGGACGATGGGCTCATGGCAGGCGGCACTCAGGGCAGAACGCGGTGATTATATCCTTCTCGCTCCGGCGGCAGAATCCATGTTCCTGGGTACCCCCCTCCCCCCCATAGGCTAAGATCTTTAGTTTGAATATTTTGCTGCTAAAACATTGAAAACATTAGACCAATAAACCGTTTGCTTTTGATACTTTGCGCCAAGATATTCAAAGTAAAGGAATATCGCAACCCCTTACAAACCAATACCTTAGGAAAAGGTCTGGCTGGGTCTGCTATTGAAGGAGACGGCCCCACGGTCGGCGTGGGAATCAGGAATTGCGTTGCGGCAGTGGAGTAAGAAGCCCAACCATCTAGCGCCGTAGACGCGAAATAATCTAGCCCAGCTGCGGAGCCGCAGGCGGAGTGCTGGGGTAGAGTGGAAGAATTCTCTGCGTCCCGGAAGGGGCGGTCTTCAGGCCGTCCGCAACGGCCGCAAAATCCCTGCGGCCAGCCACTGAGCAACCTCCCGACTTTTCAAAGAACTCTCGCCGCGGCCCACCCTCACGGCAGACACGCAGCCCCGGAAACTTTGTTCCGGGCACTTCCAGCCTAAGCCGCCAACGCACTCGGCACGAATCACAAAACGCATTTTGCGGAACGAAGGTAACCACCAATTCCCAAAATGGAACGCGCCCTGCTCTTCTCCTTCTTGCCTCGGCCTCTCCTTCTCGCGATGGTAGAATCCTCCGTCATGCCGTGCCCCATCTGTGAGAGCTCGCGCTTCTCACTCGTCCAGAAAGAGCCTGCCAGCTCCGACCCAACCCGGTCGGCCGCCTACACGCAGAGGGAAGTCAGCGTCGTTGCCTGTCAGGATTGCTCCTTTGTCTACGTGGAACGCGACTTCCCTGAAAGCTACGTGAACGGTTTTTACGAAGAGCGGGCTGGCGGTGGATACGCCCTCAATCTGGACAATTTCTTCTGGTGGCACGAAGCCGTCAAGGATTCCAATCGCCACATCCTTTCGCTGCTGGGTCCGGCAAATTCCCGGCGGCTCCTCGATGTCGGCTGCGGCAGTGGCGCCTTCCTCGCCGACGCTCACGATGCCGGCTGGCAGGTCAGCGGACTCGAAATCAATCCCGCCTTTCGCGACTTCTGCCGCAACGACCTTAAGATCGACGATGTTCAATGCGGCGCAATCTCCGCTCCGCCATTCTCCCCGGCCAGCTTCGACGCCGTCACCATGCTCGACGTCCTGGAACACATGTACGCTCCCATGGCAGCGTTGGCGCAATGCGCCCGCCTGCTCAAGCCCGGAGGTCTGCTGGTAGTCAAGTCGCCTAACGGGGCCATGCAACTGCGCAAGGAGCGCCTCAAAAAGAAATTGGGGCGCGGCGATGGGTATGTCGCTAATATCGGACACTTGAACCAGTTCACTCCGCAGACCCTGTCCCTGGCCTTCCGCAACTGCGGACTTGAGCCGCTGAGCGTCCGGCCCGCGAAAAGCTTTCAGCAGGGCATCGTTCGTGACGGCTTCACCGCCCGCCGCGTCGCCCGCCACGTTGCTGTAGCAACCGCGAATGCTGCCATGCAGATCTCCGGCGTGGGCCTGAATCTCGTCGGCATCGCTAGGAAAACCTAAACCCAAAGGACGCTTGTCCGGTGTTCGAAAAACTGATTTCGCTGGAAATGGACTCTCGCGGTGGGGCGGCCCGCGCTTGGGTCGGAAAGATCATGCGAAAGCTGTGGCCCAACTTCCGGCTCTCCAGCTTCCTCCTGCGGACCGTGGGGAGTCAGAAGGAGGTTGTAGTCAACGGCAGGCGAATGTTCGTGGACCTATGGGATAGCGCGGTCTCAACTCATCTCTTTGTCTCCAAGACATGGGAGCCGGAAGAGACGGAGCTCATCTCTGGTCTCCTGGAAGAAGGTGATGTGTTCATAGACGTGGGCGCAAACGTGGGCTACTTCACCTTGGTCGCCTCCGAGGCGGTTGGCATGGCCGGCAAGGTGTTCGCCTTCGAACCGGAACCCGGAAACTTTTCCTTGCTCCAAAAAAATGTACAACTCAATAAATGCGCCAACGTCTGTTGCGAGCAGAAAGCTGTTGTTAAGGCCAACCAGTCGATCCAGCTATACCTTTCCAGCTTCAATTACGGAGACCATCGCATTTTCAAGTCGGGCGATGACGAGAACTATAACCGCGGCCAGCAGCGTCAACACATACAAGTCGAGGGCGTAGCCCTTGACGCCTACTTTCCATCCGGAACCCGTATCGATTTCATCAAGATGGATGTGCAAGGCGCCGAATATTTCGCGCTGCAGGGAATGCAACGCGTGCTCCGCGAGAATCCAAACGTCCGGTTGATAATGGAGTTTTGGCCGCACGGCCTGCGGGAGGCCGGAGTCGAACCTTCAGCGCTTCTCGACAAGATGGATGAGCTGAGCCTGATTCCGCACAGGATCGCGGGAGGAAGTCTCTCGCAGTGTTTGAGGGAGGAGATTCTCCAAGCCAGCGGAGACGATTCCGTCAATCTGGTCCTTTCGCGGGCAAAATTCGTCTCCCCTTAACCCCCGCATCTCCGACTTAGGTGCCAGACCTTTCCATCTCAACGGTCGATTTAAGCAGTATTCGCTTCCCGCGCTGCCCGCCTGTCGTTTTTCCTTATTTCATGCTGGTCAACGCCGTCCGCCGTGCCCTATACTGTCGTTCAATCTAACAAAGCTCATACGACTTTGATGGGATATCCGATGGCGAAATTGCCTGCGTAAACTGGCCGCCATAGGGCGGTGGCATTCTCGCCAGACTTAGCACTGCCCCCGGATGATTACCAACGTCAGGTGTCGCCCGCTTGCATCGGCGACGGCGGATCGCAGTCTCTCGCAACCGGCCGTCACGTATCACAGCCAATCTTGCTACGCCGAAGAAGTTTATGCCTGGTTTTGCCGGCTTACGGACCGATCTCAACACGTGGCTCTTGCTGGCCGGCGTCACCGCCTGCTGGCTCCTCTCGCTCCGCCTCGTCCCCGGCTGGCTCCGCGAAGGCTGGCCCGCCGTCCTGAAATCTGTCTTCGGCCTGGTCTGGCTCGACTTCGGCCTCGACATCGTGCTGCGCTTCTCCATGCTGGCCTACAACTCTGTGGAATGGGGCAACGGTACCCTTCGCCTGATGGCGCAGCCGGTCACCGTCGTCAATCGCACTCTCGCCTACTGCGGCCTGTTCTGGGTGCTGATCGCGCTGTCCTACGCCTTCGCCGTTCGTCGCCGCACTGCCGGGCCGTTCATCCTCGCGCGTGCCTTTACTCCTGACTTCGCCTACGTCGCGGCCATCCCTTTCGCGCTCGTGTCTTCCGCCATCTTCTACCTGACCGAAGGCGTGTCCAGCGTGCCCCTGGTGCTGATTACCCCCCTGTCTTTGCTGGCCAGCTTCTACATGGTGCCGGCAATCCTCGTCTGGTGGGACCACTTCCGCCGTCCCGGTTCTAAGTGGCGTTTCGGGAGCGTGCATGTGGTGGTGTTGCTGCCCGCGCTGGTGCGCGGCTTGTGCAGCCCCTATCGCGAGAACCTTGCGCCCATCTTCCTCATCCCGTTGTTTGCCGCCATCTTCGCCGGCCGCCGGCCCTCGCTGGTGAAAGTCGCCGCCTCCGCCCTGGCCTGTCTGCTGGTGCTCAGCACTCTGGTCAGCTCCTACCGCATGATCAAGTGGGAAAACATTCGTCCCCAGGAAGTGGCTCGCGAGTTCAACCAGGGCGGCTTCAACGGCTGGCTCGCCAACGCGTCCGCCGAGCCCACCCACCGCTTCCACGCTTTCGACTCCTTCCTGCTGACCGTCGCCCTGGTGCCTTCGCTGGAGCCTTACTCGGGACGCAATGTGTTGCTCTCTCCCCTGGTTCGCGGCGTGTTGCCGCGCTTCCTCTATAGCGGCAAGGGTGCTGCCTTTGCCGGCATGAGCTTCGGCGCCCGCATCTGGGCCTTTGACGATCGTGCCGCCCGCGAAAACTCCAGCGCCTCCATCGCCCCCTCCATGCCCGGCGATCTCTTCGACGCCGGCGGCATCCTCTACATCGCGCTCGGGGCCCTCATCTGGGGAGCTTTGTTGGGACTCGTCGACGGATGGAAGCGCCACCTTCCGTCATTCTCCGCCGCGGCCGTCACTATCATCGTCGCCACGCAATGCGCCATGTCCGTCGAACGCGACTTTGATAACTCGATCGCAAGCTTCATTCAAACCCTGTTGGTGTTCGTCCTCGTGGCTGGCGTGGTTGTCCTGGCCCGGCGGCGCGACCCCGGCTATTCCTTCGGGCTTCGCCCCGGACTGGAGCGCTCCTAAGAAAGAATTAGATGACAACCTCTCTGGCCGGCCTATCCAGTTCTCCGAAACTGACGAATCCTCACACCACTCTGCGCCCCTTGCGCCGCGGGATACTCCTGACGACGGATTTCCCTCCGACGATGGGTGGCATCAGCAACTACCTATTCAATGTCTACCGGCAGTTCGATCTGCGGCAGCTGACGCTCATCGCGCCGCAACATCCTCAGGCGGAGCGTTTTGATTCCGCCCAGTCCTATTCCGCGAAGCGTTTCAGAACAGCAATGGACGTCCCCGGCCTTCGTGGCGCCTGGCAGGTATGGAGGATGTACTCCGAGGCAGAGAAACTGGCAAAGCGGAATCCTGATGTCGTGCTGCACTGCGGGCATGTGAACGCAGCCATCGCCGCCCGGAAGCTCAAGAAGCGGTATGGCACGCGGTATCTGCTATGGACTCATGCCCTGGAAATCATGGACGAGTGGCTGCGCTCCAGTATTCTGCCGGCGATGCTCGATGCGGACTTGGTCATCACCAATAGCGAATTTACCCGCGCCTTCGTCGCATCGATGGGTGTGCCGCAGTCGCGCATCGTCAAGATTTGTCCCGGAGCCGACCCCGCTCATTTCCGTCCCGGTCTGGATTGCCGCGAACTGGCGCAGCGTTTAGGAGTGACCGGAAGACCGACGTTGCTGACGGTTTCGCGAATCGTGAAGGCCAATCGCTATAAAGGCCACGATGTGGTGCTCCGCGCGCTTTCCGAGGTGGTGCGCGCTGTGCCCGATGTTGCCTATGTCATCGTCGGCGAGGGTGACGACCTGAACTACCTCAACCGTCTCGCGCTTGAGTACGGCGTGCAGAAGAATGTGATCTTTGCGGGACGCGTGCCGGACGCCGAGCTTCCCCTGCTCTACAACGCTTGCGATGCCTTCATCATGTGCAGCCGGGAAGAGTCCACGCGTCGCGGCATTCTTGCCGAGGGCTTCGGAATCGCCTTGCTGGAAGCGTCGGCCTGCGGCAAACCGCTGATTGCGGGACGCTCTGGCGGTATCGCCGACGCCGTGCAGGACGGCATTACCGGACTTCTGTTGAATCCGGTCGACTTTAGAGAGGTGGCGACCACAATCGTCAGGCTGCTGAACGAACCCGATCTAGCCAAACAACTCGGCGAGAACGGAAGGCGTTGGGTCGAGAACGAAATGAATTGGACGCGCGCTGCTGAAGACTTTCAGCGTGCAATGGATTTCTTTACGGGCACCAGCCCAAACGGCAAAGAGGCGGCCTGACAAATTATGTGCGGAGTCGTCGGATTTTGGAGCCACGGCAGGCCTGAGCAGACGCGCACAGTGGTGCGCGACATGATTGCCGCCTCCCACCATCGCGGGCCCGACACCAGCGGTAGCGTCGAGCTCCCGCTCGACTCCTCGAGCCTCGTCCTGGGACACACTCGCCTTTCTATCCTCGACCTCAGCGACGCCTCGCATCAGCCCATGCACCATCCCGGCTCCGATTCCTGGCTCATCTTCAACGGCGAAATTTACAACTTCCGCCAGTTGCGCGCGGAGCTGGAAACCTTGGGCGCGAAATTCTCGACCTCCGGCGATACCGAAGTTCTGCTGCGCGCGCTGGTCGAGTGGGGCGAAGCGGCACTCACCAAACTGGAAGGCATGTTCGCTTTCGCCTTCTGGGACGGCCGCGAGCGCACGCTTCTGCTTGCTCGCGATCGCATGGGCATCAAGCCGCTTTACTACTGCCGCGCTGGACGCGACTTCGCCTTCGCTTCCGAAGTGAAGGCCCTGGAGCGCGCTCACATCTGTCCTCTCACTCTTGACCGCGATGCGGTGGATTCGTTCCTCGCCTACGGCGCGGTGATCGGGCCGAACACCATCTTCCAGGAAATCCGCGAGTTGGAACCTGGCCATCTCCTGTGCGTTCACAGTGACGCTCAGGTTCGCGATTCCGAGTACTGGTCGCTCAGCCGCGACCTGGCCGCGACGGCTGCGCCAGTCGATCAGGATTTCGAGCAGTCGGTCGCGCAGATCCGCGAGCGTCTCGCATACGCCGTCGAATCCCATCTGGTCAGCGACGTTCCTGTGGGTGTCTTTCTCTCCGGCGGCGTCGACTCCAGCCTGCTGGCGCTACTGGCGTCGCGCTGCGCCAGCAGCCCGATCACGCTGCTGACCGTGGCCTTCGCCGAGCAGGAATTCTCCGAACTGCCTTACGCCCGCCGCATCGCCCGCGGCCTTCCCCATCATCACGAAGTAGTGACCCTGACCGCACAGCAGTTGCAGGACCTGCTCCCCGAAGCATTGATGGCGATGGACCAGCCCACCGTCGACGGGATCAATACCTACGTTATCTCTCGCGTAGGCGCTTCGTTGGGGCTCAAGGTGTTGCTCAGCGGCGTTGGCGGTGACGAGCTATTCGGCGGCTACACCACCTTCACCAAGGTTCCGCGGCTTCTGAAGTACGGAGCAGGTCTGCGTCCCGCCGCGCGCGTGCTGTCAAAGCTGAGAACGAAGAACCCAATCCAGTGGAAAAAAGTGGCCGACGCCGCGCCCCTCCATTCTTTGGCGGAAGCCTATCTGCTCCAACGCAGCATTCGCTGGGCACAGAATGGCGCTGCATCTCTGCCGCATCGCGTGCAGCAGAACATCGATCCTTTGGCCAACGACTTCCAGAAGCTGGCCGCGCTGGAGTTGGAGTTCTACATGCGCAATCAGCTGTTGCGCGATGCCGACGTGTTCAGCATGGCCAACTCGGTTGAGCTGCGAGTCCCGTTCCTCGACCAACGCTTGCTACAGGCCGCGCTTAGCATCTCGCCCAAACATCACTTTGAGGGCAATCGTGGCAAGCGCATCACCTGGCGAATCCTCTGCGACTTGATTGGCGAACAACTTCCGCAGCGCCGCAAGATGGGCTTTACGTTTCCCTGGCCACACTGGCTTAGCCGCGAGCTGAAGGCCACCATTGGCGACACGCTGCGTGACCCGGGGCGTTATCAGCCTCTGGCGCTCGATCCGGTCTATGGTGCGCGCCTGCTGGATGGTTTGGAGAGCGGCGACCGGATGCAGTCGTGGTCGGAGGTGTGGTCGCTTTTCGTGCTCCTGAACTGGCAGCGCAAGATCGGGGTGGAATGTGCCGTTGCCTAGGATAGCGGTGCTGTGTGCGATTGCCGGCATGGGCGGAGCCGAATTCAGCCTGCTGGAAGTCGTGACCCACCTGCGCGACTCCTACCAGTTCCACTTGATCATCCCCGGCGAAGGGCCGTTGCAAAAACGTGCTGAAGCGGCGGGCGCAAAGGTTTGGCTCTTGCCTTGGCCGGAGGCCATCTCCAGCACCGGCGAGACCGCCATGCATGCCGGAGTGCTGAAGATCCTGCGTGCCACGTCCAGTCTTCGGCCTTTCACCCGGCGTCTTTCAAACTTGCTGGACGAAATTCAGCCTTCGGCTTTTATCACCAACGCAGTCAAGGCGCACATCCTCGGCGCGCTGGCCCGCAAGCCCGAGCATGTCCCACTAATTTGGTATATGCGCGATGGCCTGGAGGAACGTATTCTGTCGCGCAAGTTGCTGGCCTTGCTCTCGCGCCGCTGTGATATGTCCGTTTGCATTTCCCACTACGTCTCCGCGCAGTTCCGCGAGTATGTCTCGGCATCGCTCCCGTCCACCGTGATCTACAACATCATCGATCTGAACCGTTTTCATCCCGGCGTGATGCCGGCCGCTGATTTGTCCAAGGGACCGCAAGAGGTCTGGTTCGGCTTGGTCGGCGCTATCACGCCGCTGAAGGGCCACGATATTTTCCTCCAGGCGGCAGAGAAAGTCCTGAAGCAATTGCCCAACGCCGTTTTCGTGATTGCCGGAGACAACGCTTATGTCACTGAAGCCGGCCTGGGCTACCAGGAGCTGTTGCAGCGCAAATCCCACGATTCGCTGGGCGATCGCGTCCGGTTCCTGGGCTTCAGGAGCGACGTGCCCGCGGTTCTTTCCCGGCTCGATGTGCTGGTGCAGCCGAACCGCGGTCCTGAAGGGCTGGGTCGTTCGCTGCTGGAGGCCATGGCGTGCGCTGTGCCCGTCATCGCCGTGGACAAGTGGGGGCCTGCCGAGCTGGTCCAGCACGGCGAGACCGGGCTGCTCTTTCCGCCGCTGGACAAGGAACGGCTGGCCGCCCACATGCTGACGCTCGGCAGAGACGAGACCCTGCGCAAGGTCATGGGACGGCTCGGCCACGATTGGATTCATAGAAATCTTGTGTCAAGAAAACTGGCGGGACAACTCGAGCAAGTCCTGGCCGGCATGATTGCTTCCCAGCTCCAGGAGGCTATGGCGTGAAAGTTCTTCAACTCGGGAAATTCTATTTTCCCGTTGTCGGTGGCATTGAAACTGCCCTCAAAGACATCTGCGAGAGCTTGGCTGATGAAGTACAGGTTCAGGTCCTCGTCGCCAACGATCGTTTACGTACCGAGCAGGAACAGGGACGAATCGCGGTTACTCGCGTGGCCAGCGCGGGAAAGTTCTTCTCCTGCTCCATGGCCCCGTCCTATCCTTACTGGGCCCGGAAGTTTCATGCAGATCTCATCCACGTTCACTTGGCCAATCCGTTAGCGGAATTGTCGGCACTCCTGGCTGATCGTGATATCCCGGTGGTGGCCCACTTCCACAGTGATGTCGTTCGGCCCGTGCCTCGACCTCTGCGCGCCGTCTACAACCGCTTCCTGCACGCCTTCTACCGCCGTGCCGATTGCATCGTAGTGCCAACCCCGCGGCACATCGATATCTCCGCTTTCGTTCCTTACTATCGGGACAAGTGCCGGGTGGTTCCTTTCGGCATTCCACTTTCACGCTTCGAACTGGACGATGCCGGACGTAAGAGAGTGAATGAACTCAAAGATGGGCTGCCGACTGTTCTCTTTGTCGGTCGCCTGGTCCCCTATAAGGGCGTCCAGTTTCTGGTTCGCGCGTTGGAGAATCTTAAGGCTCGCCTGTGGGTTGTAGGGACCGGTCCGCTGGAAACTTCACTGAAGAACCTCGTCCGTGAAAAGGGAATTGCCGATCGGGTCGTATTTCTCGGCCACCTGTCGGATGAGGACCTGGTTACTTACTATCACGCTTGCGACGTCTTTGCGCTTCCTTCCATCACCAACCAGGAAATGTTTGGGCTGGTGCAATTGGAAGCCATGGCCTGCCGCAAACCTGTGGTCTCCACCACGGTACCCACCGGCGTGCCGTGGGTAAATCAGCACGGAAAGACTGGCTATACGGTTACTCCCGGAAGCTCGGCAGAGTTGGCGCAATCTATACAACGGTTGCTTTCCAGCCGCGAGCTTCGCAACGAAATGGGTGCGGCAGGACGCGCCCGGGTCGAGCGGCATTTCACATCGGCGAAGATGGCCGAAGGTATCCTGCAGGTGTATCAGGAGACACTCCACCAGTCCTACCAGGAAGTGGCAACCGTCGAGGAGCTGGAAGCCCAGGTCAACGAAGTCTACTAGCGCCCACGTCAGAGGTTCGTTAAACAATCCGTGGCCTTGTAACCGGGCACGACTTCAGTCGTGCCGATAAGCCTTATTTCTTCTTCCCGAGCCGGCTTTACAGCCGGCGGCATACGACTAACAAACACAAGTTCTTCAATGCCCCTTTTCCGCCGTGCTGGCCAGCAGCCCGGGAAAAGATGGCCTTTAGTCCCCGAGTTGATTACTCGGGTGCACTTACATTCGTCCGGTAATCTACCGCGCATTTGCCGAAACACCGGTAAGGGCGAAACACATTTCCGGAAAGGCTATCGATGCGCACTGCGCCATCCTCTTGTATGGCAGCGTGATTAAAAGGGCCGGTAGTTGATGTTGCAAAGTTATTGGCAAAACGCCTGATGGTTGCGCCGTTCAACTCGAAGGCGTTAAAGGTGGTGCGATAGAGATGATAGGGCGTACTGGGTGGTAGCGCGTCGATATCGTCGTCCAGTTCTATCAGTGAGCTGCTTGCGAAGGCACGAATTGGCAGATTGCCGCGGCTGGTAAACAGCGTGCGATTCGTCCAGCCGAAGCCCCACTCGCCGCCTCTTAGTATTATCCAGCGGCTCCGTCCCGACGGCATACACGTTGTCGCAGTCGATTTTGCCGCGCTACAGATCATGCCGGCTGCGTACTCATGCTGGTCTTCGAGGTAAGTATTGTCGTCAACCTCGTCAACCGTACCGCCAATCAGATATCCCGCATGCAGGTCCTTGGGCCCGTTCTGGCCAATGTCACGCACCAGGTTGCCTCGAACGACAGAACAGGCATTGCAATCGATACCATTATTGTTCCGCGAGTAGCTCACGGTGTTGTAGCTAACCTCGACATCGCCGACTATGAGTGCATTGCCGGTACCGATGCTGCCATTGAATACCCGATTGTTGCTGATGATGCACCTGCCGGTAAACGTATGCTCCAATCCGTTCAGCGAAATGCTGCCAAAATGCACTTCATTACCGCTGATGCTCAGGCCGGCCACGGAAGACACGGTCCCATCCTGAAGGGCTATGTAGATGTCTCCATGGTCCAGAAAATTCTCGCTGATCTCGGTGCTATTCATTCCCCCGTGAGCGATGCTGGCGCCGCGAAACTTGTTTCCACTGATCTTTACGTGTTCCGGCAGCCGTCCCAGATTGTCCTGCCCGGTTTCGATGCCCGTGGCGTTCCCCTCGCCCTCGGCACGAAGCGCCGCTTCGAAAACATTGGAATGAACATAGAGTCCATCCTGGGCTACGACCAGCATGGAAAATGTTCGATACTCCCCTAGCTCGGTGAAATGGTTGTCGCGGATCACGCCGGCTTCAGGACCGACCGTCAGCAGGGAATCGAAGCGGCTGAAGGAAATAGCATTGTCGCCATGGCCATAGCTGGTTGAGCGCAGCAGGAAGCTATTGTCATGGACGCTCGATCCGGTGCTGTCCAGCAGGTTGACCAGCTTGTTGGGATTGCCTTCCAGGCTAAGATGGTCGAGCTCAACCTGAGCGCACCCGTGGCATATGAAAATTGATACCCAATCGAAGGATCGACCGGAATCCGACCACACTATGCTCATGTCGTGAAGGTGAATATTCAGGTTCCGCTCATTCGCGTTCGCCAAAAGAGTTCCAGTAGGATCAGTAGCCGAGCGGTTCACTTGGATAATTGTGTGGCCCGGACCAGCCCCATGGATGTCCACATTGGAGGGAAGCAGTATTCCAACTCTGGTGCCGCTGACGCTCCGGCTGTTCCAGCTGGAAACCGCGCTGGCATTGTAGGTTCCTGCCGGAATGTACACTTCGCACGGGTTAGGCCCGCAGTCGAGAACTGCGGCCTGGATGCGTTCGACGATCGAGACTCCCGCGAAGTCAGTCGCGACTCTCACACCCTTGGGCACGCTTCCGTTGACGTTAACTTGGGCGAGCGCCGCTGTCCCGCCGCCAACCGCGAACAGTAATCCAAGAGTCAGGCACAGGCGGCGCGAGGTGATCTGGGAGGACGGTGAGCCGCCGGGTGCGAACATTCGCATCCCCTCAAGGTAACAGATAGTCCCCAGCGCCAAGCCTCGCGCCGCGCAGCGTTCGTTCGGAGCGACCCGCTTCCTCAATCATCCCGAAAATTCACACTCATTTAATCTTTCCATGTTACCGTTCTGGGGCTTCTCAACGGGTCTCGTTGAGCAATCCTAGGATCATGAGGAATCGCGCGCCATGGTAGCAGGTCGAATCAAAACGCTCGCTCTCGCCGCGGTATTGCTGATGGCAATGCCGGCATTTGCCCAGCAAGGCACGTTTTTTACCCCGGGGAATCTGGTTGTCACCGTGGAAGGCTGCGGTAATTACGGAGGCACATGTACCAACATCCCAAACGGCACCGGCAATGGCAGCGGTAACAGTTCGGTGGGCGGATATGGAGACAATCAGGCCGCTCCCCTCACGTTGTTCCAGTACGTTCTGAACGGCACGTCGAGCGCGACATATGTGAATTCTCTGGTGCTGCAGCCAACGTCTTCTGCTGGCAACGTTAACCTCTCGGGTGAGTACGGGTCGTCATCGGAGGGCACATTGCAACTTTCGGGAGCCGGCCAATACCTAACCGTCATGGGATATGGCGTGAACGCCGGCGGCTTCAACGCTAATCCCACCGAATACGGCGTTCCCGGCGGCGAACTGGGCCAGTCGGGCAGCTTAACCGGGCAAAGCTACATCCCGGTACCACGCGTCGTAGCGCTGGTCGATGCCAACGGCAACATCAATACCACGACCGCACTTTACAACATCTTCAACGCCAACAATCCCCGTAGCACCTATACCGCCGATGGAATGAACATCTACGTTTCCGGCCAGGGTACCAGCGGTGATGCCACCGGTGGAGTTTTCTTTACCATGTTGGGCAGCAGCTCTGTCACATCATCGATTACCGGCGATGACGGCGGAACTGGCGAGTCCCAGGACACGCGGACCGTCCAGATCGCCAACAACGCGTTGTACGTTTCGATGGACAGCAAGACAGGGTCATACAACCGCAGCTACATCGGAACGATGGGCTCGCCTCCGTACACCACCACGTACTCTTGCGCAACCGCTCCCGGCGGCCTTTGTCCAACTGGTGTTCCCAACGGCCCGTCTCTGTTACCCGGCCTCGGCAACACGGGAGGAACGGGCAGGGAAAAACTGACTGCTGCGCAAACCAACGGCATCAACGTCGCGGGCGAATACATCAACCTGAGCCCGTCGAATTACTTCTTTGCCAGCTCGACAGTTTTGTATGTGGCGGACACCGGCACCCCGAAAAATACTTCGGCTGACAACGACTCGCCTTACAGCCTGTGCGGCGCGGGCGGGCTCCAGAAGTGGGTTAACATAAGCGGAACCTGGACTTGGGAATACACCCTCTACCAGGGATTGAACCTGGTGAAAAATGCGAACTCGAAGTCAGGCGACACAACCTGCTCCACCAACACTGACGGCACGACTGGCTTATATGGTCTGACCGGCGTGGTGAACAGTGACAGCAGTGTCAGCCTTTACGCGACCAATTTCACCATCGCCGATCTTGATCCGACTTATCTTTATGGAATCACCGATTGCCTGGGGGCGACCACGGCGGGAGGAAGCTCTGGCTCATGCACGACGGGGCAAACAACCTTTACGCAGCTTACGACCGCGCCCTCCGATTCCAACTTCAAGGGAGTATCTCTCACTCCAACCATCCCCACAGGTGACGTCGAAATCACAACTTCACCTTCCGGCCTCACCGTCACCACCTCCGGCACCGGTTGCGCGCCTGGAACCTACGTAGCGCCGGTGACCCTGAGCTGGACGCCGGGAAGTTCCTGCACCTTGAGCGTGGTCGGAACGCAAGTCGTCTCAGGCACGCAGTACGTCTTCACCCACTGGGCGGACGGCAACACCAACACCTCCGATACGGTTACGGCTCCGGCAACGACGGCCGTTTATACCGCAAACTTCAACACCACGGCTGGCGGATTGTACAGCCCGGCGCCGGGGTCGACGCTGACCGGTAGCAGCGCTACCTTCCAGTGGTTCGGTCCTCCGCAAACCACCGCGTTCTGGATCGACTTAGGCAGCACCGCCGGCGGCAACAACTACTATCAGTCCGGAACCCTGCCCACCACTACGCTCTCAGCCACGGTCAACGGTCTGCCGACGAATGGCAGCACCGTCTACGTCACTCTCTACTGGCTGATCAATGGTTCCTGGGTCAGTAATCCATATACCTTCACGGCGCTTAACTCTTCGGCGGGAGCCGGCGTCTTGACCACGCCTCCTCCGGGTTCGACGTTCACCAGCAGCAGCGTGACCTTCGACTGGACGGCGGGTGCGGGTGCTTCGGCTTACTGGCTGGACGTAGGGAGCACGGCTGGCGGCAACAACTACTATCAGTCAGGGAACCTCGGAAACGTCTTGACAGCCACGGTGACCGGGCTGCCGACCAACGGCAGCACAGTCTATGTGACCCTGTACTCGCTGGTGGGCGGACAATGGGTAGCCAATGGTTACACCTATATCGCGTTGAATGCCGGCAGCGCCCTGGCACAGATGTCATCACCAGCTCCTGGGAGCACGCTGAGCGGATATGTGCAGACGTTTATCTGGACCGCGGGAAGCGGCGCGACAGCCTACTGGCTGGACATCGGAAGTACTCCAGAAGGCAACGACATCTATCAATCCGGTAATCTGGGGAGCGCGCTTACTACCACGGTGTATAGTTTGCCGGCCAACAACAGCCCAATCTATGTGACCTTATGGTCGCTGGTCGGAGGGCAGTGGTTCTACAACGAATATAACTATGTATCAGGTCCATGAGGACCCGATACTATCGGCGCCGTTGATGGCGTTAGCTTGTGTAAAAGGGGGTGCAGACTGGGTCTGTGCCCCTTTCTTCCTTGCGATACCAACCCCGATGGATCGGATCAGCCCGCACTTCTCGGCGTGATCGTTCTGCCACTCTACCCCCATACAACTAATGTCGCAGAGCCAAATATTAACCTTGACACGAAATCTTTCACCCGCTGATATTGCTATGTCGAATTTAGATCTGGCTTGCGCCCTGTCGGTTCTAAGTCCTTCCAAAGGTTTTTCTAAAGCCCGCATATTTCTGGCCCAGCCTTTGTCTCAATAGAAAAAAAGTAGTTCCACAAGCTAATTTGAGGAGTGTTGAATGAACACCGCGCGCCGCTTCCGGACAATTCTGTTCGTCGCCATGTTCTCCCTGGCCCTTTCTTTATGCTCGCAGGCTTTGTTTGCCGCGACCATCAACACCAATGCGCACCCCGTCCCCCGCATAACTAAACCGGTGAATGACGCCAAACGCGTTGTGCTTTCCGGCCATGTGCCGCGCGTAGTGGCCAACGGATCGGTTACCGGCAAGGCCGTCGATATGGGCCCCATCGATCCCAGCACTCCTCTACAGGGTATGCGTATCGTGTTGCAGTCCAGCCCCGAGCAGGCGCGCGAGCTGCGCCGCATCCTCGACGAGCAGCAGGACAAGCGCACGGGTAACTTTCATCAGTGGGTCACGCCCGAAGAGTTTGGTAGCTCCTTCGGTGTGCATGACGACGACATCCAGAAGATTACCGCTTGGCTCACGAAACAGGGCTTCACCGTCGACAATGTCACCAAGAGCAAGCGCGTCATCCAGTTCAGTGGGACCTCCGGCCAGGTGGAACACGCCTTCCAGACTTCGCTGCATAGCTACCAGGTAAATGGCGAAACTCACGTTTCCGCCAGCACCGATATTTCCGTGCCTGAGGCGCTGGCGCCCGTGATCGCCGGCGTCAATGGCTTGCACAACTTCTTCAGCAAAGGCCACATGGTTGATGTCCAGAGACTATCCGACCAGCGGCTGAGCGACCCGCGGCTGGAGAACCTGGAGAATTACCTCAGGCTGGGGCCAGCGTATACCAGCAGCAGCTCCGTCCACTACGTCGCGCCCGCTGATTTCGCGACCATCTATAACACCGCGCCTCTGCTCGCTGCCGGAATCAACGGAACCGGCCAGACCATCGCCATCGTCGGGCGTTCCGACATTCTGATGAGTGATGTGCAGACCTATCGCCAGTTGTTCAATCTTCCCGTCAACGACCCCATCTTCATTCACGCCGGCCAGGACAATGGAACTCAGCCGGGCGACGATGGCGAATCCGATCTTGACGTCGAAATCTCCGGCGGCGTTGCCCCCAATGCGACCGTCAAGTTCGTCATTGGCACCCCCACGTTCCTGGTTGATGGCATTACCAACTCCATCGAATACATCGTCGAGAACAATCTCGCCGATATCATGAGCATCAGTTACGGTTCTTGCGAAGAGATCGAAGGTGCTGGCGGAAACGCGTTCAACCTTCAGGCCTTCGAGCAGGCGGCCGCGCAGGGCATCAGCGTGTTCGTTGCCGCCGGTGACGGCGGCCCGGCCGGTTGCGATCTTCAGGGAAGTCAAACTTACGAAGTGCTTGGCTATGCCACGGGCGCGGAGGCCTCCACGCCCTACAGTGTCTCCGTCGGCGGCACAGAGTTCTATGGCGATGGACCCAGTCCTGCCACCTATTGGAGCTCGTCCAACAATCCGTTGTATCAGAGCTCGGCCCTTACCTACATTCCCGAATACCCGTGGAACGAATCCAGAGTCGCCAGCCCCGCTCCGAGCGGTGATACCGGTTTGAGCGACTTGTGGTCGGGCAGCGGCGGTATCAGCGCTTACTACCTCCGACCCTCCTGGCAGCAAGGATCCGGAATAAATAACCTAACCGATCCGACTCTGACTCTGGGTAATGGCGCTACTGGCCTGTGGGTCAGCAGCATCAACCTCACTAACGGCGGCGGCAGCGGCTATACCAGCGCGCCGACCGTAACCTTCGCCGGCGGCGGCTGCACGGCTTTGCCGGCAGCAACCTCGGTGATCAGCGGTGGCCAGGTCACCGGGATCGTCTTCACCGGCTACACCTCCCACTTCGAGGGTTTTGGTTGCACCTCCGCCCCCACCGTCACATTCGGCGCGGCGCCAGGAGGCGGAACAACCGCAACCGCAACCGCCAATGTCGGGCCGATGCAGTACCCGCCGTCGCTTATTCCCGGCGTCCCGCATCGCTTAACCCCTGATCTCGCTCTGAATGCAGCTTCCGGCCACGACGCTACGTTCTTCTGTAGCGAAGGCGTTTGCGAATTCAACAGCACCGGAGGTTTGTTGGACGCCGGACTGGTCGGCGGCACATCGGTCGCCGCTCCCAGCATGGCTGGCATTCAGGCGCTGATCAACCAGGCCAATGGTGGACGCCAGGGCATGCCTGGATACATCTACTATTCGCTGGCAGCTGCCCAGAATGACACCAACTGCAACTCGTCCGGACCCCCGGGAGCCGGATCCAATTGCGCTTTCCAGGACGTAACGCTCGGAAACAACCTGATTTGCGGACTGGCGGGCTCGAGCTGCACCGCTGCATTGACCTCAGCCAAGATCGGCTTCAATGCTGGTACGGGCTATGACTTGGCGACAGGCCTCGGCTCACCCAACGCCGCCAACCTGGCCAATCAGTGGAAGAACGTTGTCTTCAACAGCTCCAACACCACCCTGAACCTCTCGCAAACCAGCGGGATCAATCATGGAACTGGGGTGACCTTAAGCGGCACCGTGTCGCCTGGCTCCGGCTCGGGAACGCCGACCGGCGATGTCGCCTTCATCGTCAGCCAGGGAGCCATTAGCTGGGGCGTGAGTCAGGTGGACGGCAGCCCGACCGGCTCACCCGCATTTGCCACCCTCAGTGGCGGGTCCTACTCCGTTAACCTCAACAACCTTCCGGGCGGGACCTATAACGTCACCGCGCGTTACGCTGGCGATCAAAACTTCGCCTCCAGCTTGTCGGCTCCGGTGCAGGTGACGGTGAACTCCGAACCCACCGTGGTCACCATCACTCCACAGTTCATCAACCAATCGGCTTGCACCATCACCAATCAAAGCACGTTTAGCTATGGCCAGCTGGCCTGGATTCAGGTCCAGGTTTCCGGCGCCTCCGGTGCCGGCATTCCCACCGGCACGGCGACCATCACCGTGGACGGGAACACCTACTCGACGCCGCCGCTGGATTCCAACGGCTATGCTTATCTTGTAGCAGGAACGGTTCCCAGCAGCTCCTGCGTCTACGACTACACCTTCGCTCAAGGCCCGACGCTGAGCGGAGGCAGCCACACCATTGGCGCGAGCTACTCCGGAGATGCAACCTTCCAGGCGAATACGGCCACCCCGGTTGGCATCACGGTCTCGCCTTTGACTCCGACGGTGACGTTGACTGCCGGGGCAACACTCATCACTTCCGGCTTCGCCGATACGCTAACGGCAACCTTCGGTGGACTCACCAGTCTCACTGGCTCCGGAGCGCAGAGCTCCGGCCCAACTGGGACGGTGACCTTCTACGACAACACCACGTCCACCTCGCTCGGTACGGGGACCGTTGTCCCAACCATTTCCTTTAGCGGAAATATCTACACCTACGGCGCTACCGCAGTACTGAATACGACGGGGATCACCACAACCGGTGCGAATTCCATCGTCGCAATCTACTCTGGCGATTCCAACTACAACACCATTACCAGCACGGCAGTTGCGGTCACGGTCGGCACGGGTACGGCCACCACAACCACGGTAACGTCCAACGGCAATCCCACCACGCTGAACGGACGCCCAACGTTTACCGCAACCATGACCGGCGCACCAACGGCCGGGACCGTCGCCTTCTATGACGGTACGACCCTGTTGGGAACCGGTGCCGTCGGCAGCGGTCACACCGCTACCTTCAGACCGGCGTCAGGCTATGGCTTCTGGGGTGGCACGCATAACATCACCGCGACCTTCGGTGGTAATGCTACCTTCATGGCCAGCACGTCACCGGTGTTCGTGGAAACCGTGACCCAGGGGACTGTCGTCATCGTCCTCACTGCCAAGACGGCCGGCAATTCCGGCCAGAACTACACCTTCGCTGCGGTCCTCACGCCTAGCTCCACCAATGCAACCTTCGCGCCGAACCAGAGCGTCGTGAACTTCTATGACGGCGCAACTCTGATCGGCACCGGTCAACCGCAGACGGTCACTTCAGGCCAGGGTGGTTACGGACTCTGGACGGCGACCATGACAACCAGCGCGCTCGCTGCCGGTACCCACACCATCACGGCCACCTATAACGACATCAACTACACTACCGGGACTTCACCCAACGACACTCAGACTGTCTACGTCGGCAACGGAAATCCCAACCAATCGCTCGGGATCTACTCCCCGGTGAACAACTCCAACCTGACTGTCAGCTCGGCAACCTTCCGCTGGTTCCCGGTCGCCGGCGCGCAGTACTGGCTGGACATCGGTCCAACCCAGGGCAGCAACACCTACTATCAATCGGGTAACCTGGGTACAGTCCTCTCCCAACCCGTCAGCGGGCTCCCCACCAACGGCAGCGTGATATGGGCCCGGTTGTGGTATCTGCAAAACAACACTTGGCTCTTCGTCGACAACAGCTATAACACGGGATCGAGCAAAGGCGTGATCACCAGCCCGACTCCGGGTTCGACCTTCACCGGCAGCAGCGCTACCTTTGTCTGGACAGCGGGCACAGGCGCTACCGCGTACTGGCTCGATGTGGGCAACGTTGCCGGCGGCAATCAGTACTATCAGTCCGGAAACCTGGGCAACGTGCTGACCACCACGGTCAACAGTCTGCCTACCGATGGGAGCACGGTCTACGTGACCCTGTACTCGCTGATAGGCGGTATTTGGGAGAGCAACGCCTACACCTACACCGCGTTCAACACCAGTGGATCGCAGGGCGTACTGACGACCCCAACCCCGGGCTCGACGTTCACCGGCAGCACCGTTACCTTTGACTGGACGGCGGGTGCAGGTGCGACCGCCTACTGGATGGATATCGGCAGCACTTCCGGCGGCAACAACTACTATCAGTCCGGCAACCTGGGCAATGTTCTGACGGTCACCGTCAACGGCCTACCGACAGACGGCAGCACCGTCTATGTGACGCTGTACTCGCTGATTGGGGGACAGTGGCAGAGCACGGTTTACACCTACACCGCATTCAACCCCGCTGGACAGTTGGGGGTGATGCAGACACCAGTTCCGGGATCGACGCTGAGCGGCTATCAGGCCACCTTCACGTGGAGCGCAGGCTCTGGTTCCACCGCCTACTGGATGGATATCGGAAGCACTCCTGGAGGCAACGATATCTACCAATCCGGCAACCTGGGCAACGTGCTGACCACCACGGTCTATAGTTTGCCGGCTGACGGCAGCACGATCTATGTGACCCTGTACTCGCTAGTGGGAGGCCAGTGGCTTTACAACTCATATACCTACATCTCAGGCCCGTAACAGACCCATAGCCTGCGATTAGCCTCAAAAAGGGCACGGACTTAGGTCTGTGCCCTTATTTTCGTAGTTCGCGCATTAGCTCTTAGGTTTCGCTACCACCTTAGTGTCCACCCCAAAGGATAATTGTCCTCACTCATTCAAAATCATCTTGCATAGCCCACTAAGAAGGAGTATTTTTGCGGCATTCTCGAATCAAGCGGTTCACGGTATTCAAGGTCTGGTCACTGAAGAGGGACGGTATTTCTCTCTCTGAGATTTCCCCGCCGCATCTCCTCAGCAAGATTTCTGTGTGTCGGTTCGCGCCCCTTCGAGGATTCGCGCTCAGCAAGTTTCGGTGTAACGAAAGTTTCTTGCGATGCGGTGGCCGTAATTGCGTGCGCAGCAATACTCTGTTTCGATTGCGCGATGTGTCCGGCGTCACTTCGTCCCCGCCGGTCAAGCCACAGCAGTCCTGAAAGTATGAGACTTCCAGGTTTCGCTACGGGTTTGGAATAGCTCGCGTTCGTCCGAGTCTTAATCACTCTCAAGCGCGCCTCGAAGAGGTGCCGAAAGTGGAGTTCAATGACCAAAAAGACCCTGCTTACCTTGTGGTGTGTGCTGGTGCTGGCATTCGTCACCACCTCCAGCCTTTGCTCCTTTGCTCAGGGGCACAATCTCGTCGCCCAGAAGATCAATGCATCCGTCCAGACACCGGTGCAGCCAACCCAGCGGGTTACCCAGGCGATCAACGAGCACTCCTATGTGATGTTGCCCGGCAACACCCGCCCGGAGGCGACGAATGCCGTCAACTATCGCGGCCCCCTGGAGGCAACTTTCCCCGTCGAGCACATTCTGCTTTTTCTCCAGCGCTCTCCTGAACAGGAACAGGCACTCGATAAGCTCATCAACCAGCTCAACAACCGGAAGTCGCCCAAGTTTCACAAGTGGCTGACCGCTGAGCAGTTGGGAGCGCAGTACGGTGTGGCCGAGCAAGACATCCAGCAGGTCACCGGCTGGCTTCAGTCCCAGGGTTTCGTCATCAACCGGGTCTATCCCAACAACATGCTGATCGACTTCTCTGGCACGGCGGGGCAGATCGCGAAGGCCTTCCGCACGCAGTTGGTCCGGCTCGAGGTCAAAGGCCAGCCCCGTATCGCCAACTATAGCGATCCCCAGATTCCAGCGGCCCTGGCGCCCGTCATCAAAGGGATTTTCTCCCTCAATGACTTCCCGCCCCAGGCGATGCACGAGTCAGTCTCGCAGTACACATTTGCCGGTTGCACCGCCACCTCCGACTTTCCAACCGAGCCCGGTACCTGCTATGCCATGACGCCGCAGGACAACCAGACCATCTACAACTTGAATCCGCTCTATGGCGCGGGTATCTCGGGACAGGGCCAGACCATTTACCTGGTGGAAGACACGAATAGCTATGGCAGCGACTTCGCCACCTATCGCACGACCTTCGGATTAGCCAGCGCCTACCCGTTGGGCAATCTCGTCACCAGCCACCCGGGCAGCTGTACCAATCCCGGCACCAACGCGGATGACGGCGAAGCGAACCTCGATGTGGAAGTAGCCACCGCGATTGCGCCCAGCGCCAACATCAACCTGATTTCATGCGCGGGGGGCACGCTGTCCTTCGGCGGCCTCATCGCCATGCAGAACCTGCTTAACGAGAGTTCGCCGACCATCGGTGTCATCAGCATGAGCTACGGCATATGTGAGGCCGCGAGCGGCAATGGCGCTAACGCGGCTTTCTATAGCACCTTCCAGCAAGCGGCCGCGTTGGGCTTCTCGGCCTTCGTCTCCTCCGGCGACAGCGGGTCCTCCGGCTGCTCCAGCGCGTTCGGAACGGATTACGATGTTACCAGCCTGGGCGTTACCGGGTGGGGTTCGTCGCCCTACAACGTGTCGGTAGGTGGCACCGATTTCGAGGATACCTACAACTCGAAGACGGGCTCGAACGGCGGCAACCCGCTCAGCACCTACTGGAACGCGGCCAACACCACGGAATACGGCTCCGCCAGGCAGTACATTCCGGAAATTCCCTGGAACGATTCCTGCGCCAGCGTTCTCATCTCGGAGATTGCTCACTCCACCTTCGTTACCTACGGCACTGGCGGCACCTGCAACACTAGTCCATGGGATACCGCCGCCAGTTATCTCAGTCCGGCCGCAGCCGCTGGCGGCGCAAGCAACTGCGCCACCGGAGCCGGCGGCGCTACCACCACCAGCAGTCTCGCATCCGAGCCAACGTGCCAAGGCTGGGCCAAGCCGACCTACCAGACGGGAGCGGTGCTGACCGGCGGCAAGGCGGTTTACGGTATGCCTGCTGACGGCGTGCGCGACATCCCTGACGTCTCCATGTTTGCCGCCAACGGAGTTTGGGGGCACTTCGAAACCGTTTGCTGGTCTGACCCGGCCTACACCGCGGACGGCTCCGCTTCCTGCTCCGGCGCACCCAGCACCTGGTCGGGCTTTGGCGGAACTTCCGTCGCCACTCCCAGCATGGCGGCCATCCAGGCGCTCATCAATCAGGAGACCGGCGAGAAGTGGGGCAATCCCAATCCCATGTACTACCAGATCGCGCAAAACGAATACGGCACGGCTGGTGGTACCTTCCAGGGTAGCGGATGCAACTCCAGCACCGGCTCCGGTAGCGGCTGCGTCTTCAACGACGTAACTCAGGGCGACATCGACAAGGCGTGCGAATATAACGGCACGGGCCCTGTCGAGCACCACTGCTACCTTCCCAGCGGCACGTACGGTGTCGACAGCACGGACAATGTAACTTTGGTCACCGTCATCAACGGAGGTACTGGTTACACCACCGCTCCAACCTGCACCATCGCTGCGCCAAGCAATAGCAATCCCTACAAGTCGCCCACTGGTACTACTCTGTGGGCGGGCGGAACGCAGGCAACTTGCACCTCAAACGTCACCCCCGGCTCGACCACGGCCGTATGGACAGTCAAAATCGCTAGCGCCAGCGGAGCAGGCCAAGAGATCGCGATATCGAACAACTCTGGGACGGTCATCTGCGGGCCCTACACGCTGACTGGGGGGACCACTACAGCTATAGCGACGGCCCTAAACACTTCGCTCGCTGGCTGCACATCTGTAACGGCAGCCCGCTCGGGCACCACCGTCACCATTACCTCGAAGACGGGAGGCTACACCGGCAACATCATCGTGGGCTTTGACGGCAACGACTACTTCGGACCAGCCTATGTCACCATCACCAACACGGTCCTCGGTCAGGGGCCGAACTACGTCAACGGAATCAGCATAGGCGCTACAGGCTCGGGCTACGGGCCGGAGACTCCGATCACGCTGACTGGCGGCGGGGGCAGCGGTGCAATCGCCGTAGCCAACACCAGCCCTGGAACGGCCGCGCAGTCCTATCAGCCGGCCTACGGCGCAGCCCCTGGCTATGACTTGGCAACCGGACTCGGCAGCCCCAACGCCACCAACCTGGTGAGTTCGTGCTTGTGGTATCCGTCCGCTGTGCCGGGAATCTTCAGTCCGGTTAACGGGTCGACGCTGGGCGGAAGCAGTGCTGTCTTCCAGTGGGGCGCCATTGCCGGCGCAACCAACTACTGGGTCGACATAGGTTCCATGCCGTTTGGGAATACCTACACGCAATCCGGTCCGCTGGGTGCCAGCGCCTGCTCGCTGGCAGTTAATTCGCGCCTGCCCACCGACGGCAGCACGATCTATGTGACCTTGTGGTACCTGTCTGGCGGGACGTGGCTGTACGACCAGTATCAATACACGGCGTATGGCGGCGGCAGCGAGATCGGCGTGATTACTTCACCAGCGCCGGGCTCCACCCTGACCGGCAGCAGCGTCACCTTCAACTGGAACGCGGGCACGCTCGCCACCGAGTACTGGATTGATGCCGGCAGCTCGCCCGGCGGAAGCCAGTACTTCCAGTCCGGTGTTCTCACCATCAGCACCCTGAGTAAGACGGTGACGGGTCTGCCGACCGATGGCAGCACGGTCTATGTCACCTTGTATTCGCTGGTGGATGGAAATTGGCTGAACAACAAGTACACCTACACGGCGTTTAATCCAAGCAGTTGCGTGTCTACCATAACCTCGCCGGCCCAGGGATCGACCCTGAACGCCTACACCCAGGTCTTCAGCTGGACGGCCAGCAGCAACCCGAACTGCACCGGGGTGGTTACCAGTTACTGGCTGGACGCGGGCGACACGTTGAGCGAGAACTTCTTCTATCAGTCGGGAAACCTCGGGCTGGTATTCAGTAACACGGCGCAGAACCTTCCGCCAGGCTATGGCGGGGGACAACCGCCGCCCAACAACGAAGTCCAGATGACTCTGTGGAACTTGATCGGTGGATCCTGGGTAGCCAGCCCCGAAGTGGGCTACTGCGGGTTTGGATCCTCCGGCTATCCGGCGTGCAACTCAGATGCCGGTGCAAGAAACGGCGCCCCAGTGCGGAAGACAATTAAGCACTGAGGCTCAACCAAACCCTCAATCACGCAGACCACTGCCGGATGTATGAGGCTTAGCAGGACACGGACTTCGGTCCGTGTCCTTTTTGTTTTGCAGCGCCGCTATGATTCATTCAAAGCCATAAACACAATGAGGTCGCCCAGACAGCCGTGCCCGCAACTCTTGCAGTCATTCTGAAGGTCGTCTGACTTGCCGGGCGTGTTGTCCGTTCGTTCCGGTTGTAGCATGGAGCCTCCTTGTAGCATGGACCCTCCCCTTGTGCGACCGACCTGCCGTTGTGAAACGGTACGTAGTCAGGATGACAACGGTGCGCTCGCCAGTCGCTGGGAACCTTTCAGCCAATCAACGCGCTTAGAAGATCTGGGGCCATGGTTGCGCACCTGGGTACACGGCGAGGATCACGATGCGGGCGTTCTGGATGGCATAGGCGGCTATAAAAGGTGTATTAGCAATGACCAGCTCACGAGTGCCAGGAACCCGGCCAGCTCTGCCCGACATGGGGAAGGCGGCGAGCTGTTGTACGCTGGTGACGACTTACAAGACTTTGATAGGAGGTAAATCCTTGCTCCTCGCCGGCAGGGTCCCCGATCCTGATTAAGCGCACTTTGCCAGATGACCCTGATCGCCCTGCACCAGATCAAAACTCCGCGGCATGTTCTGCCCCTCGATGAAAACCTCGAGCCGCAAGCTCGACCCGCTGAAGGTCCCGGTATAGGTCGCCTTCGTCCCGGAAGCAGGTAAGCCGCCATCAACCGCGGCAGGCGCCGGTGTCGCAGCGATATAAGTGCCCTGGACCTTGAAGCGTCCCTTCTCGTCAATCTCCGAGCATTGCGAAATAGGCGCAGTCGAATTCAATGTCTGCGCCGCTGTCGTTTACTTCCATGCGAATGTGCTCATCGCCCCACACGCCGTTCGGAACCGCTTCGGTCGGAGCAGCGGGGCCCGATTGCGCCGGGCGAGAAGCCTTTATCTGACCGGCGCAGGATAGACCGGCGCACGCGGTGATCAGTACTACAGCCACGAGTCGCATTTCACCATCTCCTCGTAAGACCGCCCGCGTAATAATTCATGGCGGCACGATTTGCCGGAGGGGCTTGCTGGACGCGGCTCACAAGAAAAGCAGGGCGGGATTTTCATCCCGCCCTGCTGAAGCCGTCGCCGGTTAGCGGCGGTGAATCACTTCGCGAATCTTACGGGCCCGATATGTAGGTGTAAGCGTTGCTCAACCACTGGCCTCCCACTAGCGAGTACAGGGTCACGTAGATCGTGCTGCCGTTAGCCGGCAAACTGTACACCGTGGTAGTCAGCACGTTGCCCAGGTTGCCGGATTGATAGATATCGTTGCCTCCAGGAGCGCTTCCGATATCCATCCAGTACGCTGTGGAACCAGAGCCTGCGCTCCACGTGAAGGTGGCCTGATAGCCGCTCAGCGTCGATCCCGGAACTGGTGTCTGCATGACTCCCAACTGTCCAGCCGGGTTAAACGCGGTGTAGGTGTAGACCGTGCTCTGCCACTGTCCTCCAATCAGCGAGTACAGCGTCACATAGACGGTGCTGCCGTTCTCCGGCAGGCCGTTGACAGTGACCGTCAGAACATTGCCCAGGTTGCCGGACTGATAGTAGTTGTTGCCGCCGGAAGTGCTGCCAATATCCATCCAGTAGGCTGTCGCACCTGCACCCGCCGTCCAGTCAAACGTAACAGTGGTGCCGGTGAACATCGAGCCCGGGGTTGGGGTCGTCAGTACGCCCTGCGATCCACTAATGTTGAACGCGGTGTAAGTGTACTGATTGCTGATCCACTGTCCATTCACCAGCGACCACAGCGTGATGTACACCTGGCTGCCGTTGGTTGGCAGACCAGTCACGGTGTAGCTGGTTACGTTGCCGATGTTGCCCGACTGGAAGTATTGACTACCACCAGGCGTGCTGCCGGCATCGATCCAATAAGCGGACGAGCCCGCACCCGCGGTCCAAGTGAAGAGCTGACTGCTGCCGGTCAGGGTCGAGCCCGGAGTCGGCGAGGTGATTACGCCACCCTGCCCAGCTGGGTTGAAGGCGGTGTAGGTGTACTGATTGTTGGCCCAGGAGCCGTTGATCAGGGTCCAGAGCGTGACGTAGATGGTGCTGCCATCAGTGGGCAAGCCAGTTACGGCTTGCGAAAGCGTGGTGGTTGGCAGGCTGCCCGACTGGTAGTAGTTGTTACCGAGTGGGCTGTTGCCTATGTCGATCCAGTAGGCCTGTGCCGCGGCGCTTGGGTACCAGGTGAAGTTCGTCGAGCTCCCGGTCAAGGTCGAATTCGCCGCAGGAGTGGACATCGTCGCCGGACCGGCCGGACCGCCCTCCGGCCCGGTGGGCAGCGGCCAAACATAAGCGCCGCGGCTGCGGGTCCACAATGCCAGAGTGGTTGAGCCACGATCAACCGACATGTCCCAAATCATGACGTTGGGCAGGCCGTTGTTGAAGCGGAACCACACCGGAGGATTCGCGGTGATGTCATCGGTGTAGTACAGCCCGAAGTCAGTGCCAACATAAACCTGGCTTGGGTAGTTCGGGTTGACGATGATGGAATCAGCCGGTATGTCGGGCAGGTTTCCAGTCTCATCTGCCCAGGTGAACCCGTCGCACGGGGTCGAGACCATGGTGCAGACAATGCGGAACACGTGGCCGGGAGTGCTGGGGGAATTGTTGTCGAAGCCTCCGACCGCGGCGTATCCGATTGGAGTGCCCACTGCCGCAGCACTGGGATCCAGAGCGATGCCCATGATCGGACGGTTAGGCAGAATGGCGTTGCCGCCGGTCACGTTGACCCAGGTGGCTTGGGCTTGCGCGCCACTACCCAGATTGAAGCCGAGCTGCACGTTGCCGTCGTTGGTGCCAACGATAGCCACGCTCTGGTACTTGGGCGAGTACTTTACCTGATTGATGTACGAGCGATTGCCCAGAGTACCTTTCGTCAGGTTTGCCGTGATCGGGTTATTGGTGACGTACCACGATTTGGTCGCCGCCGTACCGGTGACCGTTTCCCAAACGCGGGTGGTGCCGGCAAGCAGGTGTCCGCAGCCGCTGGTCAGGCCGGCAGGTTGGCAGTCATCGCCTCCAGCGATGCCACCGTGGAAGAGGCTAACCGGCAGAACGAAAGACTGCGTGTCGCTGGTCCAGCTGCCTGACCAGGATGTCCAGCTCGCACCGGGCTGGGTGCAGTTCACAATACAACGGCTGAAACCGCCGCTGTTATTGCCTTCCCAGTAGCGAAGGCTCCCGGTATTGTTGCCCATCGTCGTGCCACCGAGGAACCCGCTACCGTTCATGGAGAAGTTGGTGGAGCTGATGTTGTTAAAGATAATCGAGTTACCGCTGGTGCCGCCGGTGACGGCAGTTACCACCACCGTGGCGCCGCTGCGCGCGCTCGTCACTATGGTCGGAATCGTGCTGGCGATAGCGCTGACAATGTTGTTGCCTTCCGTCGTGGTGCTTGAGCTCAACACAACGTTGCCGCCGGTGTTAGTCCCCGAGGCGACCCAGGTGAAGACCTGCGGACCGATCTGGAATTGCTGACCGGCCTGTGAACCACCTGTCGTCAATGTGATCGTTCCCTGGGCCTGGGTGGAACCCGTGCCCATCGGATCGATCAACCCGGAGAAACCGTCACCGCCCAGACCCATCTGCCACTGCACCCCGCCTGTGGGCTGGCCGGAGAACATTGCCGAGCTGGGTCCGTTGTCCTGAGCTCCTCCCACTGCGGAGGGATTCGCCGAGGTGGCGAAGTTCCCGCTGATGTCGCCGGAGTAGAACTCAATGGCATTGATGCCGCCATCTTGATTCATCCACGTCGGGCGAGCGGTGTTAAGGACCGCGGTGCTGGCGTTGAGGGTGGCGTGAACGCCACCGTCGTTGCCCACCAGAAGGTAGTCCGACGAGCCGTTAACGAAAGCGAGAGCATGCTGGTCCACGTGCACCACGTGGTTGGTCGAGCTGGTGCCGTTGTATCCGCACGTCAGGTCGTACCAGGCCGTGCCGGTGCGGCTGGCCAGCCAAACCTCGAACGTATCGAAGAAGACACGATCTGGATTGTTGGGATCGACCGCGATGCCCTGGTCGTACCAGTTTTGCGGATAGTCGGCGCTGCCGGACGAGCCTGCACCGCTGCTGGCGCACCCCAGCAGCGAGCCGCCGGCCGAGCCGGTCATAAAGGTCCAGGTGTTGCCGCCATCATTACTGGCCCATGCGCCGAGTTGGCAGCCGTTGGTGTTGCCGCAATCGCTATTGTTGTTCCAATTGATGGATTGCGCCTGGGCGTAAATGGTCAGGGGATTACTGGGGGCCACCGCGATGTCGATGCGGCCAAGATTATTGACCGTGCCACCGTTCGTCGTAGTACCGCCCGTGGGGCCGTTGCCGCAATAGGTCGCGTTGCCACCGGTCAGCGGATAGTTGCACGCATTCCCGCTGCCGGCATTCATCAGTGCGCCCGTAAGGTACGGGCTGCCGGTAACCTGGGTGCCGAACACAAATCCGTTGGAGTTGTTCGCAATGGAGGTGAACGTCGGGCAGCCGCTGATCGGCATGTTCGCCGAATAGAGACCGTTGGCGCCGTTGTTGCCGAGATCGTACTGCACATAGGTCGGGAATCCGCGCGTGCCCACAGCTGCCAGAATGCGCGTTACGCCACCGCCCATGTTCGTGAGTTCCAGGCCGGTGATGTCCTGGCGTTGGCTGTTGAAACTGTTGGTCGGACAATTCGTCCAGGTCTGGCCCTGGTCGAAGGACAGGTAAAGACCCATCTTGGTTCCGGCTGCGATGTTGTTGCTGTTGTTGGGATCGACTCGAACTTTGCCGACCGCGTTGTACTGCGGGTAATTGCCTGCCGGCTGGTTATACTCGGGGCCGAAAACGCTGGCGCCCAGGGTAGTCCAGGTGTTGCCGCCGTCCATCGACTGAAGGATGCCCTGGCTGCCCATTGAGAACGAGCCGTAATTCAGATCGCCCGTGCCGGCATACACGGTGAGGTGATTGTTGGGATCGATGGTCACCGAATCGATGCTGGTGGTAGCCAGCTCCGGACTATCGGTGGTGACGCTCCACGTGGTGTTGCTGGTGCAACAGTTCGTTGTCTTCCAAACGCCGCCGCCGACACTGCCCATATAGGCGACGATGCTGCCGTTCGTGGTCGTGGTCGGATCGGTCGCGATGGAATTGACGCGTCCCTCGGTGAGTCCGTAGTCATAACAGCCGGAACAACCCGTCATGTGCTCGGGCATTGGACCCAGGGCAGTGAAGCCGGAGCTGTTCAGTGGCTTTAGGCCCAGCGCGGGATTCAGGATCACACCCTTGCGCCCAGCCGGCACGCCGCGCTTGATCGCCTTGTCTTGCTCAGCGGCGGCACGCGTCCAGGCGGGCGAGTAGTGACCGGTCGGATACGTCAGCCGATGATACCAGAATTCTTCCTCGGTGATGAGACGCTCGGCATCGGTGGGAGCGTGGCCGAGTGTGAACTGGGTATGGACCGACCCCGACGAGCCTATCGCGGTAGCAGTGAGAATCGGCGTGTTCCTGCCGCCAGTGTCAGCGCTGCCCAACGAAGGCAGCTTCGGCATAGTTGCGGAGATGTTTAGGCTGCCGTTTTCGTCGGCACTGCCGTGGACGGTGGCGACGATGCCCTCGGAATCGGCCTTAATGACGATCGTGACACCCTCGCCCGGCTTCCAACTTCCACCGCTAAAGACGATCGTCTCGCCCGGCAAGTAGCTGATCTTATCGGCGATCAGCGTTGGTTTTGCTGCGGTGGGGCCGTCTGTCTGCGCAACGGCGATCGGTGATACAGCAAGGATTGTGGCCAGAATACAAAGAAAAACAACATCACTACGACGAGGTAGGCGACGATTCATCATTTGTCTCCGAGGAGAATTTCCGGGTTACGGAGTGAGATCCGGTGTCTTGCAACGGCGGGCTCTGATCACAGGCAGCTATCAGGCTCGTACATTAGTACTAGCTCCCTAGTAAATGTGTAAAGAAAATTGTTGAAGGCAGTTACAACTTTTCGGTCATTTTATGATCGACAGGTGTCGGGCCTGGGACTTTGAGCGGAACAGAGTTTGTATCTCGTATGCCGGACGCGTGAAACGACCCAAAATTGTGGGGATATCGAATTCCGGGTTGTCGGCGGTGCGGCAGGACTCATCCGGTTCGGTGCAGCGAATAGAATGCCAGGCTGAGGAACTCGAACCCGGACTCGTTGCCAGTCAGAATACCCTGGTACGACCGTGCCGGCGGCCGCCTCGCTTGCATCTCTTCCTGATTAGGCGCACTTCGCCAGATGACCCTGATCGCCCTGCACCAGATCAAAAGTCCGCGGCATGCCCTGCCCCTCGATGAAGACCTCGAGCCGCAAGCTCGACCCGCCGAGGGTCCCGGTATAAGTCGCCTTGACTCCCGGAGCAGTTAAGCCGCCACCAACCGCGGCAGGCGCCGGCGTCTCAGCCATATAGACACCCTGGACCTTGAAGCGCCCCGTATCGTCTAGCTCCAGGCGTTGCGAAATACTTCCCCTGGCGCAGTCGAATTCAATGTCCGCGCCGCTGTCGTTTACTTCCATGCGAATGTGCTCACCGCCCCACACGCCGTTCGGAACCGCTTTGGTCGAAGCAGCGGGGCCGGATTGTGTCGGGTGCGAAGCATTCATCTGGCCGACACAGGACAGACCGACGCACGCGGTCATTAGTACTACGGCCACGAATCGCATTTCACGATCTCCTCATAAGATTGCCCGCGTCGCAACGGCGGAAATCCGTTTTCCGCTTCTCTCGGCTCGCGATTTATTATCCTCGCGACTTTCCATCGTACTGCATAGCGGTCTGATCGGACTTCCGCGTAAGAACTGAAATGACGTTCGGATGGGGTCTCACTTCGCAATCAGTCAAATAAGTATCCACGCGATGCCGCGCCGGCGCGGATAATGCAGGACTACAACTCATCACCGAGAATTAACTTGCTTTCCCGCTGGCCGTGTATAGACTGGCTGCGCCATCTACAGCCCTCCCGTTTGGTGAATTCCAGTACGCCCGATGCAGCCCCCGGATTTAGTATTCCGCTGTCTCGGCCATCCTTCGGGGTTTGAACTGGCCCGGAGAAGAAGGAATGATGAAGACACAGAGTATCCCTGCCCAAAATTGCGCCGCTGCCCTGCAAGCCTGGACAACCCGTCTTTTGCTGCTGCTTCTCTCGATGGCTTTCCTGAGCGCCAACGCCGGCGCCCAACCCACCATCTGCAACAACCAGGTGCTGCCGGCGGGTAACGGAGGAGACCTCCTTGTGACGGGCATGTGCACTGTGGACGGTACGGCACCCTCCGGCACCTACCTGTACAAGAACGTGAACATCATTTCCACTGGCACGTCTAACGGCACGCTCCTGTTCCAGGATGCTGTCATCAATTTCTGGGCAGAGTCCATCCTGGTGGAGAACAACGGCAGTCTGTTGGCGGGGACTCCGGGCGCGCCCATCGGGACCGCGGGCGGACAGCTCACTATTCATCTCTATGGCAAGGACCAGGGCACCGGCTCAGGAAGTAGCGGCGGCCAGGGCATCGTCTGCAAGACGCCGGTTTCCAGCACCGTTGGCCCGTGTGGAGTTCCCTCCAGCATCTGGAATTCCAACACGATGTCGATGACCGACCCGACTTCCTGTACGCAGAGTTCGTTGCCGGGCACGGTCACAGACTGCTTTTACCAGTACATGCCTTTGGATTACGACGGCGGCGGCCCTCCCTACGGGTATTTCGGATACAAAGTTCTGGCCGTGTCTTATGGAGGAACACTGCAACTGTTCGGCAAAAAAGGGGCGACGTACCACACGGTCAAGCCTTCCACGTCGTCGACCAGTTGGGCGCGACTGAATAGTAATGTGACTACGGGCGGCACCAGCCTGGTCCTGGACCGCAGCGTGGACTGGCAGGCGGGTGACCAGATTGTCCTCTCCACTACCGACTACCTGCCTGGACACTCGGAGCAGTTGACCATCGCTTCGGTGAGTACAAGCAATGGCGTCAGCACCATCACGACCACGGCGGGAGCTGCTTACGCTCACAATGGCACAACTTACGACCTCAAAGCTGTACCCAGCGGGACCGGGCCTGACCAGGATCCGAACGTGATCTGCTCCGGCACCCAGACGCGCTGCGTGGAGACGCGGGCGGCCGTAGGCCTGCTGACGCGCAGCATCCAGATTGTTTCCGGCGGGGACACGTTGCAGTCGCCCTTTCCGGGCTACAGCAGCTGCATGAGCGGAACGCCGCCCACCTGTAGCAGCACCGCGGGCGATTGCTACTATTTCGGCGGCCACACCCTGGTGCGCCAGGGCTTCAACAAGTTTCAGGTGCAGGGAGTGGAGTTCTATCAGCTGGGACAGGGTGGCCGCATCATGCACTATCCCGTGCATTTCCACATGGCGCGCCAGACGCCGTCGGCGACGTTTGTGAAGGATTCCTCGGTGTGGGATTCCATGACGCGCTGGTACACCATTCACGCCACGCAAGGTGTAACGCTAGCGCGCAACGTCGGCTATCTATCGATTGGGCACGGATACTATTTCGAAGACGGAACGGAGACCAACAACCTGCTCAGCGCCAACCTGGGCGTCTTTGCGCGCGCGGCGGTGGTCAACGACCAGAATCCGCGTTGCGTGCCGGGAATTCTGGCAGAGCCTTACCAGGTGGACGGCTTTGACCAGATTCCGTTCTCTACTGACAGCGATCATCCCACCGCCTACTGGATGACTAACGGATGGAACGATTTTCAATACAACGTGGCCGCAGGCACCGGTATGTGCGGCATGTGCTATTGGTTGACGCCGGCAGGGAACAGCGGAGCATCCCGTTCTGAGTATTGGACGAGCTACTCCGCCGAGCAACTGGTCACCCAGCCGAATAACGGGGGCGACGTCTGGACCCGCGCGGGCACTACGCCGCTGAAGAGCTTCGTCGGCAACTCCTGCGTCAGCTCGCAAAACGCCTTCATTACCATTGGACAAACCTCACCCTGCTTCGGAGTGGTGGCTAATGCGGATACGGGTGCGCCGCAAGTCAAGCAGGTGCCGAACCCCCTGGCGCCCATACCCAGCGACAGCAATTATGACTCGTACTATCCCAAGGTAAATCCGGGCGGATCACGACAGGCCACGCGGTGCCCCGCGGGAACGGATTGCAGTTGCTCCGACCCGACTGGCGCCAGTTGCCCTAACAAAATGCCCGGCGTCCCAGTTTGCGCTGCGGGCTCGATGCAGGACTGCATGGTCACGCAACTGAACCATTTCACCACGTCCTTTACCTGGGCCCAGACCAATGTGTCGGCGATGTGGCTGCGTCCGCAATGGTATCTGGTATCCAACAGCGCCATCACCGATGTGCAGAACGGAGGACTGACGATGGTGAGCGGCGGCGGCTACACCAACTCCGACCAGATCCCCGGCTACTGGGCGCTGGCGCTCAAGAATGTCTTCGTTGGCAGCACCCAGCCCAGCAATCCGTATGCGCTGAACGCCGGACCTTTCAATCCCATGTCCTTGCAATCGGACCCCACGCTGAGTTGCGCGCTGCGTACCGACAACAACATGCCCGACGGTCAGTTCTGTCTCAACGTCAACCAGGGCATCGCCATGTCGCTGGATGCCTTTGCCGTCAACCAGCGGCTGTTCAATATCTATGATGGGCCGTCGTTCCAGGACTCCAACGCCTTTTTGGACATCACTCCCACCACCCTTACCAACTGTGCGCCGACGTCTGGCGGCGGAGGCGGGGCGGCGTGTCAAAGCATGGGATGGATGTACGGCAACACCAACGGGGTTCCCTTGGATCCCGTTTCGACGACTTACCAGCCTTACCTGCCGAACGCGGCCATCGCCTGGAAGCAGCCCAACGGATTTTTCTATCCGCCTGCCTTCCACTCGAGCAATCTCTTCTTCAACAATGTCGGCATCCAGCATTTCGTGATTGAGCCGCTGTTCAACCCCGGTACCTACGACACCGACGGATCGCTGGCCCTGACCCGCTACTTTAACAACGCAGGCGGCGCCAACGGACCTACGGGAATGTTCAACGGCTTCACCGACATCGACCGTCAAACCGAACTTTCGGACGACGACGGCTCGCTCACCGGCTTGCTGGGTGCTCCCATCCCGCACACTTCGCTTCATCGTCCCGCCATCTCGGTTAACAAGGACCCCTTCTTCAGCGCGCCGGTGCAGACGGCGGAGTGCGCGTCAGACATTCTCGACAACATGCCGCAGCCTTGGGGCACGTGCAACTTGCCGGAGCCGCTGTGCGGCACCGCCAATACCAGCCCATACGATTACGTTACCGCGGTGGTTTATCCCTCGAACACCGACGGCAATGGAAGCTGCGCTCCGCAACCCAACTGGGCGGTCGACTGTACCGGTCCCAACTGCTACGGAGTACCGCTGATTCGTCAGGACCTGGTCCCCTCCGATGACAACTCGGCGCCGTTCATTCGGATGGCTTCGCAGGCCGATTGCCAGCGCAGCAGTCTGACGGTCAACAATGGCACCTACTACATTGACACTGCCGTATCGTTGGCCACGCAGAACATGTGGGACTTCACACCGCCTGGCGTTAACGTGTTCACCGCTGGAAACACCTATTACACCTTCCTGTTGTTCGCCAAACCCACGACCGTCCAGACCTATCAGCTGTATGTGGGAACAGGATTCAATCCTGCGGACACAAGCCAGTTGTGGGTGACGCGGGTTGACAAAGGCCCAAGCCCTTTCATGTTCTACAAAGACACAGCCGACACGATGGTCCCTTGTTCGGCGCGCAAGCCGGGGACGAATTTTGGCTGGTGCTACAACTACGATGCCTCAGGCGGCTTTCTGTCGGTGACCATGGACATGGGCTTTTCGACGTTTGCGAAGGAGTACGCCGAGGCCACCGAGCAGCAGTGCCAGCCGGAGAGCTTTTGCTCGTGGAACGCTTCCAGCAAGAGTTGCGGTTGCTCGCTGAAGTCGAACGATCTTGGTTTCAACGAATGCCAGTATGCCTGCTCCAACTGGGCCACCAAAGCCATCGATTGCCCTTGGGATAGCTCGGATTTCCCGTCTGGTCCTACCGGCGCCTGCTATGGATTCGGCTTCACTCTGCCCGGCACCTTCATGGCCGCCGATCAGGCGCCGCCGGCGGCAACGTGCCTGACCGAGGATCCCACGTGGAATGTCCCCTTGACGGCCGCTTCGTCAACTGTGGCGGGGAATTGCGCTTATACCCAAAGCATGCTGCCCACCGGGTCGTTTTGCACCAGCGGAAAGAAGCGGTGAGTAACATACTGTGGGCCTGACTGGAAAAGGGACTCGCTAAAGTGCTACGGGAAAGGGTCTCTTGAGTGGTCTATACAGGAACACCGCTGGGGAAATACCTTAAACGTACTGCCCGCTCCCGCATCCTGTGGAAAAGAAAACGTAAGCAGTGCCGCTTACGTCGGAGATAGTATGCCCGACCATCCGTTTGTGCCTGCGGACATAGAAGCTGCGCTGAGTCGCCGATACGTTGTCGGCCCCGAAATCGCCGTTGGGGGTCAGGGAGTAGTTTTTAGAGCGACCAGAACTCTTCAGCCGGATGGGACTGCAGCTAACGATTCTGTGGCTCTGAAATTGAACCTCTATCGTAATCAGGAGGTTCGGGTACAGCGTGAGATCACCGCGATCGAAAACATCTCACATCCAGGCCTGGCTCGACTGATTGAGCATGGCTACTGTGATTTGCCCTGGGGACACACGCGATACGTGGCTTGGGAATTCGTGGAAGGGCAAACGCTGGACCATCGGTTGCGAATCGGAGGACGGCTGCTGGACACCGAAGTGCTGCCGATAGGACGCGATGTTGCCGCTGCCATTGCGGCAATCTGGTCGCGACGCATTGTTCATGGGGACATAAAGCCCTCGAACATTATGCTGAGAGATTCCGGTGGCGCGGTACTCATCGACCTTGGCGCCGCCAGAGACTCAGAGCACGACAATACTATGGCCTCCCGCAGGCCTTTCGGGACCTGTGGTTACTTTTCGCCGGAGCAGGCCAGAGGAGAGGCGGTGACCAGCGCATCGGACATTTTTTCCCTCGGCGTGGTCATGCTGGAGTGCTTATTGGGGCGACATCCCACGGCCTGCCAGCAAAGCGGCTTACAGGAAGAATTCCGCGCGACCAACTTCAGGCTTGGAGCAAGCGCGGCCTTGCTTGGCATGTTGGATAGGATGCTGTCCCAACGTCAGTTATTCAGGCCGATTCCTGCCGATCTCAGCCGCTATTTCCAAACCTTACAGCAAAGGATGGAAGTGGAGTCGGCAATAGACACCCGCGAACTCGAGAGAGCTCAGGGCATAGCCTAAGCACCTGCCGCTGGGCCATCTGCAATCAAACAACTCACGAATCATTCGCGCCGGGAGGCATGGAACCTCACGGGGCCATGCTGCCGTAAAAGACATTGGGCAGAAATACGTTTTGCCCGTACTGCGGTGTGCCGCCGTTACACGAGTCGCCGTTTCCCCAGTTCACGTACGCGTAGTTCGTGCAGGTGCAGCCCTGTCCTGGGGCCGTCCAGATCCCGCCGCTATAGGGCAGCGCAGTCAAGCAAGAAAGCACCTGTGACGTTGTGTACACCGACTTCACGGAGTTGGAGCACTTAGCTGGGCAAGTATTACCTGTCGGATACAGAGTCATCTGCGAACCAGTGCCACCGTTCGTAGGAGGCGCATAAAGGTTGATGGTAGGCCACACGATTTGGGTGCCTCCATTGATGTTGGTAATCTCCGTGAACGGCTGGACGGTCACCTTCGCCTGCTGCGTTTCCCACGGCTGCTGAACCCCAAATGTCATGGCTGGCAGCTGGCCGGGAGTGGGTGTGACTATGAAAGTAAACACCGCCGCGTTGCCCGTGTTAGGAGGGTTCTTGTAGTTTGCCGGCTTGGGGAGCAGGACCGTATTTTTCGCCTGGTTGTTGTAGGACAGCACTCCATAATTCTGCTCCGCTTCCGGTGAGTCGAGAATCCCATTAGTGGGTCCCTTGATGGGTTGATCGTAAGCCTCGAAAATCAGCGCTGGAACGGAATTCGCATTCAGATAGGCATAGAGGCCCTTGTAATAGGCTACGGCGTCAGTGAGTTTCCCGACGCGCCAGCTGGCCTGATATCCAGCGTCCTGGCCGGCGGTCCACCAGCCGGTCTCGCCAATCATCGCCGGGCGGCACATCGATCCCGGACAAGCGTACGTGGTCTGCATGCAATTCACTTCCGCCCGCAAGAAACCGACGGAATCACTGGGAGGGGTTACGTTGCAGGAATTCACCGCGCAGACGGGCGGCTTCTGCTGGCCCATCTGCGGAGGGGCGACGCACGAAAACTGCGGAGGGTAAATATCTTCGATGACCGGCGAGCCCGGCGGATAGGACTGTGCCAGCATCTGTCCTTGAGTCGTGATCATCTGCCCGATGGTTGTCGCCGAGCTGAGATAGACACCGCCGTTGGTTCCGTTGCTGACCGTAACTCCGTCGTTCGTGAGCTCGGTACTGGTGGTTCCAACCGCGCCGATCAGGGCACTGGTGTTGTTGTCATTTCCGAGCACCAGGGCTTCGTTGCCGACAATCACTAGCTTTACAACTTTCTGGAAAACCGCGGGCTTAACCTGCTGGATCACCTGTCGCAGTTGAATCATGGAAAAGGCCAGGACCTGTTGGAAGGTCATGCCCGCGACGTTGATGCAAGACCCCCCAGGATTGCTCTGGCATAGATCAACCTGATACACCACGGTCTGCTGTGGCCCGGTGGGGTTGGCGAGGTTCAGCTGGTTGATGCGATTGATCATGGTAATCCAGACCTTGGCTGGGTCTCCGTAAGCGCGAACCGATAGGAAGCCGGCCGAGCGAAGCTGTGCCATATCGACCGGAACACTGGATTCCATATAGCTGTTCTTCGCATCCTGCACATCCGACGGTGTGCCGGTACACTGGATGATTCCGCTACTCCCGTAGCACGGGTAATGCGCCCCGTAGGCCGCTCCGATGCCGATTTGATTAAAGAGCGCCAGGCGAGCGGGCGGGACCGTATCCGAATCATCGTCGGCTGCCCTGCTGTTGATCGAGCTAAGGGCCAGCACAAGAATTGCGACTGCGGCAGATGTTCGCCTGATCATGAAATGTCCTTTCTCTCCGCGAAATAGGATATTTTTCCACATCTCAACCGGACCGACGATCTTGTTTCGGGCTTCTGGTGCGCCACGCAGTCCGCCAAGCACGCCTGCTATCATGATTAGTTCTCTCGTCGAGCGTGCTGGCAGGGGCAAGTGCGCGATCGGCAGGAAGCTTGGTTTCCGTAGTGTATCGGCCTGGGGGATGGTTTGCAGATTTCAATTTTGGGATCCGGCTACGTTGGCTTGGTTTCGGGCGCATGTCTGGCCGAGATAGGCCATTCTGTAGTGTGCACTGACAAAGATGAGAGCAAAATTCGCGTGCTCAACGAGGGTGGCTTACCGATCTATGAGCCTTACCTAAAGGAGATCGTGGCGCGAAATGTAGAGGCTCGCCGGCTGAGCTTTACTGCGGATTTGGGAGAAGCTGTACGGCATGGCGACGTGGTTTTCATATGCGTCGGCACGCCGCCGCTTCAGGATGGCGATGCGGACCTGAGCGCAATTGACGGCGCTGCGCGCTTGATTGCCAGGGAGGCTCGTAGCTCCAAGCTTGTGGTCGAAAAGAGTACGGTTCCCATGCAAACAGGGCAAAAGTTGACCCGTGCCCTGGCAATTTATGGTCGCAACTCCAAGAACAGCTTTTCTGTGGCTTCCAACCCCGAATTCCTGCGGGAAGGGACGGCTGTCCTGGATTTTCTGCACCCCGATCGCATCGTCATCGGCGTTGGTGATGAATCCGCGGAGAAACAACTTCGTGAAATCTATCAGCCAATCTTGCAGCAGAGTGTTGTTCCGTGCGCTGTACATGGTGGAGTTTGTCCGGCAAAAGACGTCCCCGCCCTGCTGGTAACGAGCATCAATACCGCCGAACTGATTAAACACGCATGTAATTGCTTTCTGGCGGTCAAGATCTCGTACGCGAATCTTATTGCCGACATCTGCGAAACCATGGGCGCGGATGTGGAAGAAGTTATGCGGGCCATGGGGCTTGACCCGCGCATCGGCCCCGCCTTCCTTCGTGCCGGGCTGGGATTCGGCGGGTTCTGTCTGCCCAAGGATATCCAGGCTTTTATCAGGCTGGGAGAAAAAGCCGGGGTGGATGTCGCTTTGCTAAGAGATGCGGAACTGATCAATAAACGCCGCATTGACCACTTCCTGGCCAGGGCTACGCAGTGGTTGTGGACGCTGAAGGACAAACGTATCGGTTTGCTGGGGCTGGCATTCAAGCCCAACACTGACGATATTCGCTTCGCGCCGGCGATCGAGTTGATCGGCAGGCTACTTCAGGAACATGCCGAAATCCGCGTCTACGATCCGCAAGCCATGGCGCGGACGCAAGAGGTGTTTCCAACTATTCAGTATTGCGCCGACCCCTACGATGTTGCCGACGGCTCCGAGGCACTGGTGATCGTTACCGAATGGAGCAGCTTCAAGGAACTGGACTGGGCACGAATCAGGGGCCTGATGCAGCGACCTCTTCTATTGGATGGGCGCAATCTTTTGGATCGCGACGAAATGGTGGCTATGGGTTTCGAATACGAAGGAGTGGGTAAACCATCGGTTGAGGTTTCACCTCTGACCGGTCAAATTGTGCGTACCAGCAGCGCATAGGCGCCGCACCGCTTCGTGGGCGCCTGCTTCGCCGTTCATCACATGCAGCCTGTTATGACTTCCTTACAGAAATAAGGGCAGCGGCACAACCGTGTGGCACCAGAACGGCAATATTGTGCCACTAAGGGGGCCACGCCCGCCCCATGTTTTTCAGCTCTGCCAGTGATATAGTCGCAACACTTTTCTCCGTACGATCGGGCAAGCCATGCTTGGAACAACAATTTCCCATTACCGGGTGCTTGATAAGCTGGGCTCCGGCGGCATGGGCGTGGTGTACCGAGCCGAAGACACGCGCTTGGGCCGCGAGGTGGCGCTGAAATGTCTGCCGCCTGAGGTGGCCAGTGACGCGCAGATGGTAGAACGCCTGGTGCGGGAGGCGCGATCTGCATCGTCCCTGAACCATCCCAATATCTGCACCATCCACGAAGTTGACGAAGCCGACGGGCACCACTTCATCACCATGGAGCTACTCGAGGGCGAGACGCTGCGGGAGCGGATTGCAGAAGGCCATATCCCCGCCGACGACCTCGTCCGCATTGGCATCCAGGTGGCCGATGCCCTCGATGCGGCTCACAAGAAAAGCATTATTCATCGCGACATAAAGCCGGCCAACGTTTTTCTGACCCGCCGCGGCGAAGCTAAGGTATTGGATTTCGGTTTGGCGAAACAGGAAACGGCAAAGCTCACCGTTACTCCGGACGGCGCTACCGCAGCGCCCATCAGCGATCTTGATTCTCAGTTGACCAGTCCGGGCCAAACCGTCGGGACCATCGCCTACATGTCACCCGAGCAGGCGCGTGGCGAGAAATTGGATGTCAGGAGCGATCTATTCTCTTTGGGGGCAGTTTTGTATGAGATGGCGACGGGCGAGTTGCCTTTTCCCGGTACCACCACTGCGCTCATTTTCGATGCGATTCTGAATCGCGATCCTGTTCCGCTTTCCCGCTGTGCCCCGGATGTGCCGTCCGCGTTCGGCAACATTGTTACTAAGTTGCTGGAAAAGAACTGCCGGCTGCGCTACCAGAGTGCCTCGGATGTTGTGGCAGACTTGCGCCGCCTTCAGCGTGACGGAAGTCCGCACAAGGTAGCCCCCGCAAGTGCTCCAACGGCGCGCAAGGCGGGGAAGACCATTGATTCGTTGGCGGTGCTGCCGTTCGCCAATGCAACCGGGGATCCGCAACTCGAATACTTGAGCGACGCGATCGCTGAAGGAGTGATTGACGGGCTTTCTCATCTGCCCAAGCTCCGCGTGGTACCGCGCACTAAAGCCTTCCGTCACCGGGACAACGCCGATGACCTGCACGCGGTGGGGAAAGAACTGGCGGTGCGCGCAATTCTGACAGGCCGTATCACCCTGCGCGGCGACCAGCTATCCATCCGAGCGGAAATGATCGACGTGGCCAAGGATACCCAGGTGTGGGGTTCGCAGTTCAGTTGCAGCGTAAACGACGTACTGGATGTCCAGGAGGAGATCGCGCGGCGAGTGGTCGAAAGACTGCGAGCGCCGTCATCGGTCGGAGGCAAGAAAGTAGCCCGCAAGTCCTCGCCTGCTCCGATACGCAGTGAAGCGGATGAACTTTTCGTGCGCGGCAACGACCAGGCGATCCAGTGGACTCCGGAAGGATTACAGCGAGGTATCGAGCTTTACCAGCAGGCCGTCGACGCCGACCCACTGTACGCGCCGGCCTATGCGTGCATGGCGATCGCGCACACCATGCTGACGGTGGTGAGCAGACTCGATACGGCGCAGGCGTTTGACCGAGCTAAGGCCAGTGCCCGACGGGCGCTGGAATTGGATGACGCGCTCTCGGAAGCGCATGCGGCCTTGTGCCTCACCGGGGTGTTCTGTGATTTCAATCTCGCCGAGGCGCTTTGGCAGGGAGAGAGAGCCCTGGAGTTGAACCCCGCCTCGGCCATCGCGCGCTATGCCCATGCCCAGGCCCTGGCGGCCTGCGGCCGGCTCGACGACGCAATTGAACAGGCCAGAGAAGGTTGTGCAATCGATCCTCTGATGGCCCCGGTTAATTACTGTTATGGATCGCTTTTGTATAACCAGCGGCGATGGAACGAAGCCGAGGCGCAACTGCAACGCACGCTGGAGATCGATCCGAATTTCTCCAGGGCACGGGCGATACGCGGGATTGTTCTGGCCCGCTCAGGGCGATTTTCAGAAGCCATCGATCAGGTGAATGAGCTCCTGGATGGGGACCCCCAGCCGGCATGGGAGCTGCTGCTGGCCTATGTGGGCGCTCTCGCCGGGGAACACGCGGAAGCCGAGAATATTCTCGCCCAGGTAGATTTCGCGGCGCTGGCGGATGGCGCCTATTTTGCCGCCACGATCTACGGCGCATTGGGCGATCTTGACCGCGGTTTCGCGGAACTTGAGCGAGCAAGAGACCACGGGTTTGCGCTCCTGGCAACGGCTGCGGTGAATCCTTCGCTCGATCCCTTCCGCTCCGACCCACGCTGGGACCCATTTCTGAGAAGCATAGAGGAGTTGGCCCAGGCGATTCGGGAACTACAGGGAACTGAGTAGCACGGCGAACGCTCCCGCCACGCCAGATCACGGTCGGTAATGAGTAGTGTCACAGAGGGTACACATGGATCATCCGTCTACGGTGAAGAGTGAGCTTCGGCGCGGGCCGCTTCACACCTCCACATCTGTCGCCGCCCAGCAGGCAGCGATGAATTCGTCGTCTGCCATTAAGAGCGAACTTCGGCCCGGGCCCCTGCACACTTCCGGGTCTGTTGCCGCACGCCTGGATTCCTCGTCTGGGATAGGAAGCGGGATGCGGCGCAGCCCGTTGCAATCCAGCGTATCCGTTGTCGCGCAAGCCTCACCAGGTAACGATCCGTCGGCGGTCAAGGGTGCACTCTGGCGCGGACCCCAGCACCCTCCTGAATCTGTGGCTGAAGTTGGAGTGCGTCAAGCCGTCCTGGAGGACTTGGCACTGAAGATCCTTTTTCTATCAGGTCCTTTGTCCTTGCGCGAGTTGGTGGCACACACCCGGCTCCCCTTCTCGGTGGTAAACGAACTGCTCCGCCGGATGCGTGCCGAACAGTTCTGCGAAGTCACAGGCATGACAGGGAACATTCCTCAAATTGCCATCAGCTCTCCGGGCAGATCGCGGGCCTTGGAATTGTTGTCCCAAAATCAATATGTGGGCCCGGCTCCGGTTTCATTAGAGAACTACAAACAACAAGTTCACGAACAAAGCGTCCGCCATGTTGACGTACATCCCCCTGATGTCGAGCGTGCCTTTGCCCATCTTGTTCTCGACGCTGAGGTTCTGGAAAAGCTTGGTACCGCTTTGAATTCGGGCACCTCAATTTTCTTGTACGGACCAAGTGGCACTGGAAAAACCACTATCGCGACAGCGCTGGCACAGGTGCTTTCGGTTGATCGGGTGTGGATACCGTACGCGCTGGAAGTCGATGGGCAAATTATTGGTGTCTACGACCCTCATGTTCACGTCAGAATCGATGAGCCCCTTGCCCAGAGTGGCGATGCGCGCTGGGTACTCTGCCAGCGGCCAACGGTCTTGGTCGGTGGGGAGCTGACCATGGAAATGCTGGAGTTGCAGTTTAACGCGCTTACAAAGTTCTATACGGCTCCTGTACAGATGAAGGCCAACAATGGCGTCCTGATCATCGACGACTTCGGGCGCCAGCGACTGCGTCCGGAAGAGTTGCTCAACCGGTGGGTCGTTCCCCTCGATCGCAGAATCGATTTCCTCAGTCTGGCAGGAGGCAAGAAAGTCGAGATTCCCTTCGAGCCGTGCGTTGTATTTGCCACCAATTTGGATCCGGCCGCGCTGGCCGACGAGGCATTCTTGCGACGGATTCAGACCAAGATCAGAGTGGGTGCGGTTACTGAGCAGCAATTCCATGCGATCTTTCGTGCGGTTTGCAGTACCTGCGATCTTCAGTGCGAGGCTGACGTCATCGATGAGTTGATCAACGTCATCCGGAGGGAGCTGAAGGAACCTCTGCGGGCCTGCCACCCTCGAGACCTGGTGAACCAAATCTGTTGGAAGGCACGTTACAAGGAAGTCGAGCCCTGCGTAGACCGGGACGCATTGCTGGCCGCGGTCAACTCCTATTTCGTACGAGACGCCAGGGACGCAAACCAGGAAAGTGCCTAGAGCGTCGTGACTTTACGGGCGCGATGTACTGGTTCGCGGAAAGCGAACGACGCCATCGCTCCACCAATGCAACATCAGGTTGCTACGCGTACCGGAATGGCCGGTCGCCGCTGGTTTTCCAGAAGTAGCCGAGGATGATCACACTTGCAACTGCCGCGTATGCGCACCACAGGGAAGTGAACGCGTACCGCTTGACCTCCATTACCACTAGGAGAATCGCCAGGTTTGCCGCGCCGAACATTACCATGGCCCTTACTTTCGAGAAAAACAGCGAACCGCAGGTCGCGATCACATAGAGCACTGCAACCACCGTGTTGTTGGTCGCCTGATTGATGTACACGATACTATTGCCCTTGACGTAGACCTGCGTTGGGTACGCCGTCAAAGCCCACAAGATATACAGCGTCGTTACCGCGCCCAGCACGAGGAAAGGCAGCATGCGCCTGCGGCTCTTCAAGTCAACCTCAAACAGCAGCACGCTGAGCGGCAGCAGGAAAGGCAGAAGTCCCTGGGCGTACAGCATGAACGCCGCGCCCATATCGTGTGCCACCACGGGCGAGAGAATCCCATCCAATCCCAGCCAAACGAACCCCTCGATGAACTGATGAACGGCGAATAGTATGGGAAGGGCTGCGAAGAGTAGTTCGCGCCGGTGCTTTACCTTCGTCAGGGTGACGACACCGACGGCACCCAGAACTCCGCTGCCCACAAAGTTCGCTGTCGCTGAAAAACACACGGGCCGTTTTCTCCTTTGCGAAGACTACACTTGTCGTCTCGAAACGCAAAGATTTCTCGTGGGTTTCTGTCCATGCCTTCGAAAAAGCGCAAGCCTGAAGCCAAATCCGCCACACGGAACAATACTGCTGCGGAACACAGCAACATGCGGTCTCTTGTGCGCACAGTGTGGGAGGGCGCGCTTGTGCATTGCTACCTGGAATGTGGGCACTTGATAACCTTGCACAAAGAAGAGCTAGGGGAAACAGCTACCTCGATCGAATGCTGGGCATGTGAAGCGAGCAATAAGGATTCCCCGTCGGCGTAGTTACCTGGCAGTTAACCGAGGTGCAGAGTCAGCGGCGGCAGCGATAATCCCTCGACCTCAACCGTCCAGCTATCGCCTCTGTCGGTTAGGTGCCCAGCCGTGAGCGTACCGGAGCTGACGATTTCACCCGCTCGCAATGGCTCGTTGGGAAACCGCCGCAGGATGGCCTTGCTCAGCTCCGCCAGGCACAACGCGGGGCTGGTCAAGCAGTTCTTGCCCGATCCTTCTTCCACGAATTCTCCCTGCTTCGACACCCGCACTTTGAATCGTGGCAGTTCCTCCAGGAGCTTGGGAATCGAGTCGGGCCGTACTGGCACCCGCTCTCCGATGACCAGGGCAGCATGAACGCCAAAGTATGCCACGAAATCACTGGGCTGAAACTTCCAATCTGGAAAGGGACAATCGATGATCTCGAAGCCCATCGCCAGCCATTCTGTCGATTCGAGTGCGGCGGTCGCGTTGATTCCTTCAGCCGTGATCGGCTGTTTCAAACCGAAAACAATTTCGGGTTCAATCTTCAGGGCATGGGGATGGGCCGGCGTCAGGGTCGCCGAGTTCCCGTCGCTGTACTGCACGGTGTCGTCATACATATGGGCCCAAACCAGAGTTTGCAGTTTGAAGACCCGCCACATGGCCTTATTGGCATAACCAACCTTGCGGCCGACGGCCCTGGCGCCGCCCGCTTCGCGAAACCGCTTGAGGGCCGCTTCAACTTCATAAGCCGTATCAAGACTAAAGTCGGGCCGCGAGGAGGGAAGGGAAGTCACCGGCTGGCCCGTCTCATACGCGGAGAGCAGCTCATGCGCCAATATTTCGACATCGTCATGGTGTGACATAAGATGGCCTACCTTCCCCCAGCGTTCTCGCTATCGACTGACGTGCGCACGAACGGCAAGCAGGGCGCGGAGAATCCAGACGCCCAGTATCCTAACATCCGAGGGTAATTTACAATCGTCAGCCGGACCGCGTTATTGCGTCATGCGCGGGAGTTCAAGTTTCGCTCTGTTTAGTTTGGGGGAACCATGCGCAATTATCTGCTCTTGGCTGGCATAGTAGCGCTGACGGCTCTGTCTTGGGCGCAAGAGGCACCAACTGCCGGCAAGGCAAGTGCTTCTCAGCCATTCGGTAGCGTCACTACCGATCCGGCCCTGAAGAATATGTTCGAAGCAAAAGTCAGGGCCGAATGGGAGGCGCTGAAGAACAAAGACAGGAAGGCCTACGCCGACCTGTTAGCCGACGACTATCAGGGAGTCGAAGTCGATGGCAGAGGCGAGCGAAACAAGATTCAGAGTGTAAACGACCTGGCGGACACGAATGCTTTCAACTACACCTTGGAACGATTGAAGCTGATGCCGCTGGGGCCGGCTGCTGCCTTCGTCATCTACGAGGTTACGATGCAGTTCCCGCCGAAGGCCGGGTTGCGCTTCTCGCGGGTGTATATCAGTGAACTGTGGGTGCAACGCGACGGGCAATGGAAAGAGCTGCATTATCAGGAGACTCACGTGAAGTGAGCGCTCCCGGCAGCAAATGTAAAGCTTTTCCTACTTAGCGCTCGTCTCGGTGCACTGCTTCGATATGGTTTTGATCGAGGTAACCCTTATCGTTACCGGGGCTGGAGGACCGCCCATTGCGATTGCGTCGGAGCTTGTTTCCAGCGAGGTTAACTTCGTGCCAGTGATTTCCACTCGTTGTCCAAAGTACTTGCCGACCTTTATCTTGTCGGCTCCCTGAAGCTCGTAAGTCACCGCCGGATTCTGCTTCACCAAAACGTAATCGCCGCGCTCCCTGTCGACGCAGCCCTGTACGGTGATCTGCCCTTTGGAGCCTTTGCTGTTGTTCTGGTCCGTAGCGCTGGAATTGTTATTTTGCGCCAGGAGAAAGCCGCTCGAGAGCAGTAGAACGAATAACAACCTTCTCATGGAATTTCCTTTCGCAACACTGGATGTCAAACCTATAACCGTGGTTGCACTAGCCGCAATCCGGGGGCATGGCCTGAATCTCCGACTCGGAGGTACAAGGTTTCTTGTGCTTCGACGGTTCCAGCAACGCCGATTTCCGGTAGCTCAGAATCCATAACCCTTCGTTATTGGTCAGATAAATCAAGTTATGTCCGCCGTCGGGAAGCACACTGGTTACGCCGTTGAATTCTTCCACCGCCGTCGGTTTGCGTGGATCGCTCAAATCCAGCAATCGGATCGTCTGTGTAGGATGGTTGCTGCTGGTTAGGGTGCTGGGTTTCTTCTCGGGGGCTGAAGCAATGGCAATATCCGGGCTGACCATCTCCAAACTACCGGCTGTGGCCAGGCTTACCTCTGCGCTGTGTTTCAACAGGCTCGGCAAGTCCGGCTTGGTCACGTCTACAATCATGAAGCCCTGCTTGGAAGCCTGCTGGACGTAGAGATAGTTCTTCCCATTGTCCTTCTGTAGGAACATCTGGCTGCCGGTCGCTTGCGGGAGCGGCAGGTGCGCAATCACTGTGGCAGGCACATCTGTGGATTTCTTATTCGACTCTTCCTGGGCGGGCGCCAGCGCTGCCAGAAGTAACGCCAGCGCCGCCATTGTAACCGCAACGACCGTTCCTTTAGCTCTTGTCATCTGGGACACCAATTCAGGGTCTGATTCTCTCGCTGACTATATCACCGCATTCGCGCTAAGACGTGTTACGTGATGCCAATCCAGCCATGCGCTTCGCTCATTGTTCGGCGAAGACGCCGACACAGCCGTTGCCGCTCTGCGTCCCGCATGGGCCACCAGCCTGCATGGGTACGAAGGCATGGTTCGTGACGGGATCAACCGCAACGCTATGCGAGTTCGTATTGGTGGCAACGTTTTGCAACCACAGATTCTTGATGGCGTCGATCACGCCCAGCACTGGTCCGTTGGGCATATCGCGCGCCGCCACGTAGTATCGGTTGTCGCCGGGGTTAAACCACACTTCATCCACGCCGCCGACATTCTCGATTGTAGTGAGGATAGTGCCCGCAGTTCCGTCGATGATGTATTCGTTGGGAGGAAATGCCTGACCGTCATGGTCCGCGCAACCTACCAGGAAGTTATTGCCTGGACCCTGAGCGAGACTGGTGGGCATGCAATCTGTCATCACAAATGTATTAACCACCACCGGCCCGTTCGGGTTTCCCAGCCGGGGATCGATTTCATCGATGGCTCCGACACTGGTGATGCCAATGGAATTGGAATTCGCCATCAGCAAATGGCCGGTATTGGGATTCCAGATCATCCCTCCCAAACCTGCCGGCGATATGGCGCCGCTACAGCTTCCGGCGGGGGAGGTTTGACTGCAAAAAGTCCCCAACGTCGTATCGAGTATCGGACCGTGATGGCAGGGGATGGTGTACGGCGTACCGCTGGGGGTCATGCCTACGCCGGGGATGCCCGAGTTTACTGAACCGGACACGCCCCCGAACGTTTGAGGATTGGATGGGTCCGGACACGGGAAGCTACCACCAACCGTGTCTACCGGAACGCTTGAACTCAAGCCCATTCCACCCGACGCCGTGCCGCCTGCGCCGTCATAGTAAATTTGCCCGATGATGCAACTGGGCGGATTGAAGGAGGCTCCCGGAGCCGGCGCGACCGGTGATATCGATGCTCCTTGTTGAGGGTAGGGCATGGGTAACGGCGGTGCTGGGTACGGGCCGTAAGGGGACGCGGCATCGATGGGAAGGCAATGCTGCTGCGAGGGGGTGCCGCTCTTGTTCACGATGTGCGACACATCAATGAGCGTAACGAACGGCAATCCGGGGTCGCCGTCGATGACCGCGAGAACCTGGTGCGTAGGATCATAGGCCATTTCGTCGGCCCGGTCATCGCCACAACTGGCGCTGGATCCCGCCTCTCCATTCCACGAGGCGATGCAGGCCGCCAGTCCCTGTACACCGTCGTAGTCAGCGGCGACGCCGGTCGGTATAACTGCCAGCACATTCGGCGGAGTGGGCGGATTCTTGGACAAGTCCATGGTACTCAGGTCCCAAACCACCACGGATGAACTGCCATTCCCGCTAAATAGGATGTTGCCGTCCGGGGTCACCTCTTCGCCATCCGGGCCCGACATCGGGTTCACACCGTTGCCGCGTGAAGCGCAGCATTGAGCTCCCGGAAATCCTCCGAAATTGCCGTTGGCGCCGAAGCCGGAAGACAGGTGGAAGGGTGCATTTCTACACCCGAAGCGAGTGAAATTGCCAAACACCGAGATGAGCGGAGGAATGCTGGGATCGCAGGGGCTGGCCTGGTTACCCGCGCCGGTGACGGCATTGGAGCCTTGCAGGGCGTTCACGGCGAGGTTGGTGTTGGTATCAATCACTACGACGGCCAAGCCGATGCGGTCGGAAACGTAGTCCAGCCGCGTGGCAGGGTTGATCCAGCTGATGTCGAACGAGTTGAATGGGCCGCCGGGCTCGCCAGTTGGGTTATGTTCCGGCACCGGGATGTTGAGAATGTCGGCGTAACCGGCACCGGTGGGCGTACTCCCGCAGGTCGGACAGTTGGCTACTCCCCCGCAGCCGCTGAGGATCAATAACGAAGCGGTGAAAAGAATGGTCAGCAGAAATCTCGTTTTCATCGAATCTCCTCCACATTCGCCTTGCGCGCCACAGCGCACCCTTAGAAGCGGTATTGCAGTTCCTGCAAAAAGACGACTATGTTCTGCGGCTCTTGCCCCGTGACGCTAGGCTGCTTCAGCCGATCGACGTTGACGTTGAATTGATACTTCACCCAGTAATTCAGGTACCAGTTGAGGCCGAACGTGAACTGGTCGGTGCGATAGCTGTAACTCGGCACAAATCCCGGAGTGTACAGTGTCAAATCGTTGGCGCCGGGCGCGATCGCCTGGATGGCCGAGTAGCGGAAGCCTACACCCCAAGCTCCCCAGCCGCGTCCACCGCTGCCCTCAGGCGTATCCGGGCCAAACAGAGGATGTTTCACCCGCGGAGTGCCGTTTTCAGGCTGCTTTTCGCCCGTGAGCAGATAAGTGGAGCTGAAGTTCCAGGCCTTGGCGCCTACGCCCGGATAAGTGAAGAACGCCAGACCGCCGGGCGTCTCGGAGCCTACACCGTAGCGCTGATCTTGCAGCTGGTCGTATTCTCCCTTCAACGCAAACGAAGTCTTGATGTAGGTGAACTCGCCTTCGTACCTGGTGATGGGACCGTTGATCCGCAGTTGCGGGAAGAACGTGTAAGCCTGATCCGGAAGCGTCGCGCTGAAGCTCACGTCGTTCGACAGGCCTCGGGAATCGGCACGAGCCAGGGACCCGCCAAAGGCAAACTCCCTGAACCACTTGCTGGTGGTATTGCGCCACGGATAGAGGCGAACCCTGCCAACGATCTCCGGCTCGTCCACGACAGCGGCTGTAACCCCGCCGCGGCCGTTGAATGCTCCCGCGAAGTACTGCAGGACGCCATGGTCAATATCGCCGTGAAACGTTATTCCAGGACTACGAAACGCCGTGACCACTGAGGGATAGAGCAGCGCCTGCAAGCCGCGCTCGACAAAGTCGAGGTTGGTTGCGCCGGTCGCGAGTTCCTGAGCGAAGGGCTCCTTGAATTGCCCTGCCTGGAACTGGAACTCGGGCATGATTCTCACGTTCAGATAGACATCGCGAACAATCGCGCCCGAAGTGGAGTTCGCGTCGGTCAAAATAGCGAAGTCAAAGCGCTTCCCGTAGTTTCCTTGGAAACCGAAGCGGGCGCGCCGCAGGACAAATGTATTCGCCGGTACCGCATCGCCCGTGTAAGCGCGATAGTCGGCGTCCACATACCCGTACGGATTCAGATTGAACTGTCCGTCCGGGCTTCTGATGTAAAAATGTTCTCCGTTCCACCCGGCGGTGAGGGGAGCGTCCTTCTTGGGAGCGACCGGAGTCTGTTCCACGATCACCGCGTCTCCCGACGGGTCGGGTTGCACCATGACAGCGTTAATCAGCTGTGGGCTGCTGCTCACCGAGTCCGCCACGACGTGAACCGAGGGCGAGCCGTTGTCGGTTGCGCCGCCTTTCGCATCCACCAGCTTCCCGACCATCGTCTTCAGTTCCTCGATGGTCTTTTGCTGGGCTGCAACCTGGTTCCGCAGCTCGTTGACTTCTGCCTCGGACGCGCTCACCGAGGCTGATCCGACAGTCGTGCTTGCTGGACCGGGGTTTTGAGCCTGGGCGAGCAAACCTGACGCTATGAAACCGACCAGAAGTGCGAAACACGCTGTTATCGACCGCATGTCTTTCCTCTCCCGGGATGATTTGCCAAAGGGCCTGCCTTTTAGGGCATCCAACAACCGACCAAGCTGCCTTGACGGTCCAAACCACCAACTGGTCTGAAGAGTTGACCAGTTAGGCGGTTTACCATGTCCAACTTCCGTTGTCAAGAAAACTTTGTTTGGAGCAGCCCTTGTCGGCGTCTCTCGACGTTCCCGGTATATCTATAGCGTCTGGCATCAGACTTTCCGTCCCGGGAAGAAATGCTTGCTTCAGGACCCTCGCCAAGGCGGTGCTTCTAATAGTTCACTGTCGAGTGCTAAAGGCATTTGACTACGCATACTCGGCCTGCAATGATGTCCTGTTACCGAGTCGCAGGCCAAAATAGCCAAACGCCGGAAGCGCCCCTTGAACTCCCGTATTTGTTGAGAAATGTTCGCGATTTGACAGCGCGAATTCCTGACCAGGAGGTCTGGGAAGTTCAACCCATTTGCGCACCGAGATTGCTTCAGCAACACCCCCCGAGGCGCACCGTATCGCAGAGGAGATGATCGTACAGGGCCGGCATTCGTCGGCTTGATTGCGCACGAGACAAGCCTGAAGAGTGCCGGTCACATTTCTTTCTCCTCGCCGGCAGCCGGCAAAGTCGACCGAGGATGGAAGCACCCGTACCCAAGGACAACGAATGACACTGAAGTCGGTAGATACACTTCTCGACGTTTTACACTTTGCGGACAGCCACATTGCCGTGGTGATTCCCGAAATCGGAATGCATGTAAGCTACGACTCGCTGCGGCAGCAGGTGCTGACCATGGCGAGCGCGTTGGCTTCAGTTGGAATCAGCCGTGGCGATGCGGTCGCCATCGCTTTGCCGAATGGATTGCCCGCGATCGTCAGTTTTTTGGCCGCCTCCGTTGCCGGCACGGCTGCACCGCTTAATCCGGCCTATCCTTACGAGGAGTTTCTGTTTTTCCTCCGCGATACCAATGCCCGCATTCTCCTTTGCCCTGCTGTCGGCGCCGAATTCGCCCGTAGCGCTGCGGCCGATTGCAATGTCCCCGTGTTTTCGGTGGAGATGAGCGAACAGGGTATTGTCCAAATGAAAGGCGCCAGCGGTACGGCTTCGGTGCCCCAGCCCGCTCCAGAGGACATCGCCTTAGTCCTGCACACCAGCGGGAGTACGGGAAGGCCCAAGCGCGTTCCTTTGCCGCATTTCAATCTGGCGGTTTCGTCGGCCAATATTGCTAACACCTACGGCCTCACCGGCGATGACATCTCGCTCTGCATCATGCCGCTGTTCCACGTTCACGGCTTGATTGGCTCAACCCTTTCAACCCTGGTTTCCGGGGGAACCGTCGTGGTTCCCACCAAATTCAACGCCCTGAATTTCTGGCGGACGGTACGCGAGCATCGGGTTACCTGGTATTCCGGAGTGCCGACGATGCATCAACTCCTGCTGGCGCGGGCCCACCATAAGCCGGTTGAGGCTGCGACCCTGCGTTTCATCCGTTCCTGTAGCGCACCGTTGTCCGCCGAACTCATCGACCAGATCGAAGACCTGTTTGGCGTGCCTTTCGTCGAAGCCTACGGTATGACCGAGGCGGCCCACCAGATGACTTCCAACCCTCTGCCGCCGCGGCACCGTAAAGTCGGGTCGGTCGGAGTGGGAACCGGGCTGCGCGTCAGGATCATGGATAAAGAGGGCAATGATCTCGGCACCGGGCGGCGCGGCGAAGTTGCCATTCAGGGAGCTAACGTGTTTCACGGGTACGACAACAATCCTGAAGCCAATGCGAAGGCTTTTGCTAACGGATGGTTTCGCACCGGGGATGAAGGCTGGCTCGACCCGGATTGCTATTTGCATCTGACCGGACGCATCAAGGACATCATCATCCGCGGCGGTGAGAACGTCGCTCCACATGAAGTCGACGAGATTCTGAAGAAGCATCCCGCAGTCGCCGCCGCGGTGACGTTTGGTTTTACCCATCCAACGCTCGGCGAGGAAGTGGCCGCCGCGGTGGTGCTGCATGAGCCGCGGGGCGCCACCGAAGCTGCGCTGATCAAGCATTGCCGTGAATCCTTGGCGGAATACAAGTGTCCGAAGAAAATTTACTTCGTGGAAAGTATCCCGACCACGGCAACGGGAAAAATCCGGCGGCGCGCCGTTGCCGACGTTCTTGTGGGTAATCAGCAATGAGATTTCTGATCGCAGGCGCGGGCGCAATCGGAGCCTACATTGGCGCCCGTATGGCCCAGGCGGGTTTCGATGTTATGTTGTTCGCTCGCGGACCGCATCTTCGCGCCATGCAGGAACACGGGGTGCTGGTAAAGAGCGCCGAAGGAGATTTTGTAGCGCGGCCCAAAATCGTCGGTTCCCTTGAAGAATTGGAACCGCCTGACGTGCTCTTTCTCGGAGTGAAGGCGCATGGCCTGACCCAGCTTGCACCTCTGTTGAAGCCGGTCTTGGGACCGGAAACCACGGTCGTCAGCACGCAGAATGGAATTCCATGGTGGTACTTCCAGGGCTTCGGCGGCGAATGGGATGGGTTACGTCTGGAGCGCGTCGATCCCGGCGGGGTCATTTCGTCGGCCATCGAAGCGCGTCGAGTAGTTGGCTCCATCGTTTACTTTTCTACCGAGATTACGGCCCCGGGAGTGGTTCAGCACATCGAGGGAAACCGTATTTCGCTGGGTGAACCTGATGGCTCGCGCTCCGATCGTTGCCGCCGAATTGCTGAGGCGCTGATCGCATCCGGTCTGCGCTGCCCGATTACCGCTCGCATCCGGCACGAGATCTGGGTCAAGGTGCTGGGCAACGCATCGTTCAATCCGGTCAGCGCCTTGACGCGCGCCACCCTGGTCCAGATGGTCCGCGATCCCGAAGTTTGTTCGCTCATTCGAAACATCATGCAGGAGGTAGAGGAGGTCTCGCGCAAGCTTGGCCTGGATTTGCCGGTCTCCATCGATCAGCGAATTGCAGGTGCTGAAAAAGTTGGGGAGCACAAAACCTCAATGCTGCAAGATCTGGAAGCGGGACGGTCGATGGAGCTGGAAGCATTGGTAGGCGCGGTCGTCGAGCTGGGCAGTCGGGTTGGTCTTCCCATGCCCTACACGAAAACCGTATACGCCTGCGCTAAGCTGCTGGCGGAGTGTGCAACTCGGCAGCCTTTGCCCTGATCGGAGCGCATGGCGCTCCGGTTCATTCGGAACCGGGAATTGAGCTGGGTCCCGTTTTCTCGTCGTGATTCAGGCGGGCGTTGCTTTCCAGACTGGTTTGCATGCTCCCGCAGGCTTGTTTCACACGCGAAAAAATTACCTCAACAAAATAGTTGCTGAGGGCGTGATAATAGCGCTATACTTCGCCAATGAGGGTGGTCCGCTTACCAGACCACATACTGATGCCAGATCCGCTTCAATCCGACTTTGAAGTTATTCGCAGACAAAAAGTCTATGAAGCGGTCGCTGAGCAGATCGAGCGCCTCATCCTGAAAAAACTGAAGCCCGGCGACAAACTGCCTTCCGAGCGCGAGCTGGCGGAGTTGCTGCAAGTGAGTCGCAGCTCCATTCGAGATGCGATTCGCAGCATGGAACTAATGGGCATGGTCGAGCCACGCCAGGGGGCAGGGACGATTGTTTGCGAGCGGCCCACCGAAGCGGCGGTCAATCCTTTTGCCGATGCGCTGAAGCGCCGCCAGGAATTGGTCGGCGAGCTGCTGGATTTTCGCAAGATGCTCGAACCGCCGTTGGCTGCGCGAGCCGCTACGCATGTTTCTGCGGATGAAGTTTTGGAGATGGAAGAGATCTTGCAACGGCAGGAAGCGAAGCTGGCGCTTGGGGAGTCAGCCATCGAGGAGGACGCGGAATTCCACTACAGCGTTGCATTGGCCTCTGGCAACAGTGTGGTTTTGAAGGTGCTCGATCTCCTTATGGACCTGCTGCGCGATACGCGTCAGCGTTCGTTGCAGGTTCCCGGCCGTCAGCAGAAATCGCTGGCCGGTCATCGCAAGATTCTGGCTGCCATCAAGCGCCGTGATGGTGAAGCCGCAAAGTCTGCCATGCGCCGGCACATTGAAGACATCGAAGAGATCGTGCTTAACAATTTTTGACCAACGAAGGACCTGCGAACACTCGACTCATGTCCCAGGATGCGCGCCACGCGGTGACGGAAAATAACTCGCCGGCTCAAGCAGCGACCCTAACGCTGCGGGTTGCCGAGGCATGTGTCGAGGACATTGGCCACGCCGTCGCTCGACTGGCGCCAGCCGACCTGCAACGGATCGGCGCCCAGGCAGGCAACATCCTGAAGATCACCGGGAACACGACCGCGGTTGGCCGCGCGCAACTTTCCAGCGATGGACAAGAAGGCATGATTCAGATCGACGGCACCAGCCGCAGCAATTGCGGTGCGGGATTGCAGGAGCAGGTGACCGTAGCGCGCATCGAGCCTGACCAGGCTGTAGCGGTTCGCTTCTCGCCGTTGTGGGTGGGAGCCGCGCCGGCCACCATCGCACCCGACCGCATGCTCGAAGATCTGCTGGGCATCCCGGTCATCGCGGGCTGCGTGGTGCGTGTGCCGACGTTTGCCAAGGCGGTGAACTTCCAGGTTGTGCGTACCATTCCCTCGGGCCCGGTGGTCATCGGCAAACGCACCGACATCCGCATTGTCGAAGGCGAATCGACGGCGGTCCGCGCTCCCGCAGTGTCTTACGAAGACATTGGGGGCCTGGAGCGTGAAGTAGCCAGAGTGCGCGAAATGGTGGAGCTGCCCTTGCGCTACTCGCGTCTCTTCGAGCGGCTGGGGATTCTCGCCCCGAAGGGCGTGCTGTTGTATGGCGCTCCAGGCACCGGCAAGACCCTGCTGGCGCGCGCCGTAGCGGCTGAGAGTCGCGTGCACTTCATTCATCTCAACGGCCCTGAGATCATGCGAAAGTTTTATGGCGAGAGCGAAGCCAAGCTCCGCGAGGTCTTCGAAGAGGCTGCGCGCCACGCGCCCGCGATCCTCTTTATCGACGAGATTGACGCCGTGGCGCCCAAGCGCACGGAAGTCATCGGCGAGGTGGAGAAGCGCGTCGTGGCGCAACTCCTCAGTTTGATGGACGGTTTTATCGCGCGCGGCCAGGTCATCGTTATCGGCGCCACCAACATTCCCGAGGTGCTTGACCCCGCTCTGCGGCGTCCGGGCCGCTTCGATCGCGAAATTGAGATCGGCGTTCCCAACACTCAGGCCCGCCTGCAAATCCTCAAGATCCATACCCGCGCTATGCCGCTGGCGCCCGATGTTGACCTGCGGGAGATCGCCGAGCATTCTCATGGCTTCGTGGGTGCCGATCTGGAAGCGCTGGGACAGGAAGTCGGCATGATTGCGCTGCGTCGTTTCCTTGCGGCTTTTCCGCCCGAGATCGAGGGCGTCGCGTCTGCGGATGTGGCGGCGCTACAGGTTACGCGCGACGACTTTCTTGCCGGTTTGAAGGAAGTGGAGCCCAGTGCCACTCGCGAGTTTTTCATCGAGAAGAGCGCCTCGACCTTTGCTTCTCTGGGCGGCCTCGATCAAGTGAAGCGGTTGCTCGATGCCGTAATCGAGCATTCTCACATGCACGACGAGCTATACGAGCAAGTTGGGCTGGCTCCGCCGCGTGGCATTCTGCTGACCGGACCCTCGGGTACGGGAAAGACTGCCATGGCGAGGGCCCTGTCGGGTGAAAAGCAACTTCCGCTCATCGCCGTAGATGGTCCGCAGCTGTACTCCAAGTGGCTGGGCGAATCCGAGCGGGCGCTGCGCGAAGTCTTCAAGAAGGCGAGGCGGGCAGCGCCCTGCATCCTGTTCTTCGACACCATTGACGCGGTTGCGCCCAGGCTGGGCGCTGATCAGTTCGGCACCGATGTCTATCAACGAATACTGAGCCAACTGCTGCGTGAAATCGATAACCTGCGCGACGTTAGAGGAGTGATCCTGCTGGCTGCGAGCAATCGCGCGGAGCGGGTCGAGCCGGCGCTATTGCGCAGCGGGCGCTTCGACTACATTGTTCCCTTCGCCAATCCCGATGCGAGCGAGCGCGCAGCCATCATGCGGCTTTGCTGCCGGCGAGTCCCGCTCGCGCCCGACGTGGATTTTGTGGAGCTCGCCGAACGGATGGATGGTTGCACAGGCGCAGACATTGAGAGTGTGTGCAAGAAGGCTGCGCTACTGGCGATTGTCGAATTTCAAGACAGCGCTCGGTTAGCGACTTTCGTTGTTTCGCGAAGTGACTTCCTGACGGTTCTCGAATCCGACAGGGGCGGTCCCAGGCAGTTGGAGAAAGCAAAAGCGCTGAGCAGTAGCGCCGGGTGTTGTGCGCCGACGCATCTGTGAAAGCGGTAACGAGGTTGATCATGAGCTATACGGAACTCACGGTTTGGACGCGCGGCATCATCATGGACAAAGAGGGCCGCGACATCGTCAACTCCATCTCCGCTGCCGCCCGCCTCGAGGGCAAGTTCGCGCAGGCGATGGAGAACTATGTTGACAATCCCGATCGCACCAATTGCCCAACCCGCAAGTATTGCCGGGTGAGCGATGGCGTAATCGAGAACGAACTCACTTACGAGAATGAAAACCCCAACATCGTCGTTCTGGTCGAAGGAACGATGGTCAAGGGTTGGGACTACATGCGCGGCATGCCTCCCGGCGGAACGCTGGTGATCAACACCCACTACACACCGGACTACATGATTCGATTTGTGCCCGGCCCCGAGCGGTTGTCCCAACTGGTTTGTGTTGATGCCGCCAAGCTGGCGGACCACAAGTGGCTCTATTACCGGCTGGGCGAGTTGGGCCTGGATCGTCTTTCGACGGAAGGCGCGGCCGAGCGTAATAAGTCGATTGCACCCGACATTGCGGCGCCGCTGATTGCCGCGGTCGTCAAGACCACCGGCATCGTCAAATTGGAAACGATCGAGCCGATGATCGCGAACAAGAAAGCATTCGAGATGGCGCTCAATGAATTGCACATCATGCCGCTGAACGCGGTTGCGGTGTAGGGAAGGACCAAAGGACAATGTCGACTAAAGGCACGCACATCCCCGACCGGCTCAAGATCACATTTGCCGGCATCACGCCCGCACCCTCGCAGGAAAAAGGCCAGGACCTGTTTCCCACCGGTAACTGGCGATCGATCCGACCAGTGTACCGGGACAAGCTGCCACCTTGTAACAACGCTTGCGGAACCAACGAGAAGATCCAGGGCTACCTCGATCTGGTGAAGCGCGGCAAATATCTGGATGCCTACGCGCTCATCAAGGAAGACATGCCCTTCCCGTCGGTGACCGGGCGGGTGTGCTATCACCCGTGCGAGCAGGCCTGCAACCGTGGACAGTACGATGAGGCCATCTCGATTCGCGCGGTGGAGCGCTTTCTCGGCGATCTGGGACAAGCCTTAACGCACGACGTAGTCACAGCTGGGAAACCCAACGGTAAGAAAGTAGCGGTTGTCGGCTCAGGTCCCGCCGGTCACAGCGCCGCTTACCAGCTAGCTCGCCTCGGCTACGCAGTAACGATCCTTGAAAAATCCCCGAAAGCCGGCGGACTCAATCGTGGTGGCATTCCGGATTGGGTGCTGCCGCAGGATGTGCTTGACCGCGAGATCGAGCGCCTGGTCGAGCTCGGGGTGACAATCAAGACCAATGTTGAAGTCGGCAAGGATGTAAGTTGGGACGACTTGAAGAAGAACTACGACGCTTGTGTTCTGGCCGTCGGCCTCATCGATCCCAACAGCGTGCGAGCCGAGGGCGAGGACAAGAACGGCGTGCACTATGGGCTCCCGTTTCTGCGCGATATCGGCATGGGCGTGTCGAAGGTCAAGCTGGGAGCTCGTGTCGCGGTCATCGGTGGCGGAAATACCGCGATCGATTGCGCCCGCGAAGCGTTGCGGCAAGGCGCCGTGGAAGTAACCATGATCACGGTGGAGTCCAACCGCGACGAAATGCCGGCTGTACCTGAAGACCTGCATGACATGATGGCAGAAGGCGTGGAACTGATGCACGGGCGCGCGGTGACCGCGGTACATGGCAACGGCAAGGTCGAAGCCTTGCAATTGCACCCCGCGCGATTCTCCGGCCCCATCAACGCTTCACCGATCACTATCGATCGAGAAGCTACTTCTGAGCGTTTCGCGGTCGACAACGTGATCATCGCAGTGGGACAGCGGGCCTCGCTCGCGTGGTTGCCGGACGAGTTCAAGAGCGAACGCGGGACGATCAAGATCGACCGCTTCGGGCGTCTCGGCGAGACCAACTTTTTCGCGGCCGGCGACGTGGTGCAGCTGGGTTCCGGTCAGCCGCTGATGGTGGTGAATGCGGTTGGCGACGGAAAGCGCGTTGCCTTCAATCTGGACAAGGTCCTGCGTGGGGAGCCGTTGCAGCCCCGTACCATTCCCGTCGACGTTATCTTCGATTTGAACCGCATGAACATGACGTATTTCCCGCACTTCCCGCGGGTGCAACAGACACTACTGCCGCCGGTAAGCCGCAAGAGGACGCAGGAAGAAGTGATCCAGGCATTTTCGGAAGAACAGGCGGTCGAGGAGGCGAGCCGCTGTTTCAGTTGCGGCACCTGTAACGCCTGCGACAATTGTTATCTGGTCTGTCCTGAGCCATGTATCGTTCGCGGTGAGCGGTCGAACGGCCTCTACAAGATTCTGGTCGACTACTGCAAAGGATGCCGCGTTTGCATCGAGGAATGTCCGACGGGTTGCCTTGAAGGCGTGCCCGAACTGGACTTCGACACTGGCGTAGTACGAATGGATACAGCCTTCGCTATCACGCCAGGGTTGCATGGACGGCAGGCGGAGGAGTTGTGGCATTTGGCAGAACGGCCAGCGAAAGACATTTAGCAGTGCAGGGAGTGAACCATGGCAACGGCTACTCAGACACTCAAGAAGAAGATGGTACGGATAAACGGCTGCGTCGCCGCGGCGCAAGCTGCCAAGTACGCGGACGTCGATGTGATTACGGCCTATCCCATCCGGCCTTACACCGCGACGATGATGGCCCTGGCACAAATGGTGGCCAACGGAGAACTCGATGCCGAATACATCGTGGCCGACAGTGAGCACTCGCAACTAAGCATCGCCCATGGCGCATCGTCGAGCGGCGCGCGCGTCTTCACCGGCAGCTCAGGCGTTGGAGTGCAGTTTGCTTATGAGCTGTATTCGCCGATCTCCGGCAGCCGCATGCCGGTGCAGATGATGATTGCCGACCGCACCCTCGATCCGCCCGGCGATTTTGGTTCCGAGCACACGGACGCGCTGTCGACGCGCGACATGGGTTGGCTGATGGGCTGGTCGTGCGACGCGCAGGAGGCATTCGACAATCACCTGATGGCTTATCGCATCGGTGAAGACCCTCGCGTGCTTCTGCCGCAGATGGTCTGCCAGGATGGGTTCTTCGTTTCACATATCACTAGCGACGTGGAGTTACCGGATCTCGGGCAAGTAAAGGAATTCCTGCCGCCATACAAGCATCCGTATCCGCTCGATCCACGGCATCCGGTCTCGCACGGGCCGCAGATCATGCCGGAGCAGGGTCCGCCCCTTCAACTGGAACGCGCTCGCGCCATGGAAGAGTCGATGGCAGTTATCGAGGAAGTCCACGACCAGTTCGCGAACATCTTCGGTCGGCGCTACGATCCCTGGGTTGAAGAGTTCATGACCGATGATGCCGAGGTCGTCTTCTTTATGCAGGGCGGACACGCGGTGACAGCCCGATTTGCCATTCAACACATGCGCGACAACGGCATAAAGGTAGGCTTGGTGCGTTTGCGCACCATCCGGCCCTATCCCACTGATCGCGTGAACCATGTCTTGAGCAAGTTCAAAGTGGTGGGTGTGATTGAAACCAACATGGGTCTGGGCAGTGTGAGCAGCGGGGGCTCGCTCTACGCAGAGGTCTGTGGGGCGCTCTATGAGAGCCCATCGCGGCCTCTAGTGGTCTCATTCATGGCTGGCCTGGGCGGCGAGGCCATCGTGTTGAAGGAATTTTACTGGATGGCGCAGAAGATGACCGACGCGATGAAGAGAGGCAAGATCGAAAAGCGCACGCATTGGGTCGGGTTCGAAGAATAGCGCTACAGCATTGTAGGAGGAATTAAGATGGCGACAATTGAAGTTGAGCGGCAGCTGCTGCCAATTCTCGACAGCCCGAATCAGGGGGCGCGTTTTTACAACCCGGAGTTACCGTCGACGGAACCGTTCGTTCCCGGTCACCGCACCTGTGCCGGCTGCGGACCCTCCATCCAGTATCGGATGACGAGTAAGGCGGCGGGTGACAACACGATTCTGGTGGGACCGACGGGTTGCATGTATGTCGCCAACAGTTCGTATCTGTGTACGCCCTACAACGTGCCCTGGGCGCACACCCAGATCGGCAGCGCCGGTAGTTTCACCGCGGGTGTTGCGGCCGCCTATGAGGCCATGATCCGCAAGGGCAAGTGGCAAGGCACGTTTCCCAATATCATCTGCGAAGCGGGCGACGGCAGCGCGTCGGACATCGGGCTGGCCTCGATTTCCGGCGCGCTCTATCGCAATCACGACTGCCTGATTATCTGCTACGACAACGAGCAGTACGCCAACACAGGCATCCAGGCGTCCTCGCGCACGCCCTACGGCGGCATGACAACGTTCTCGCCTCCCGGCCCGAAAGTTCCCGAGGCAAAGAAGCTGTTTCCCAAGGACCTCGCTCGCATGATGGCGGCAGGCCATCCTCACTGCTACGTGGCGACCGCCAGTGTGGGCTATCCCATCGACTTGATGAACAAAGTACGCAAGGGACTGAACCACAAGGGCGCGGCGTATCTGATGGTATACACGCCTTGCCAGAAAGGATTCGTGTACGAGACGCCGCGATCGATCGATCTGGGCCGCCTGGTTGTGGAATGCGGGCTCTACCCGATGTGGGAGTGGAACCCCGAGAAGCGCGAATTTGATTACACTTTCCGCCCGCAGAGTATGCGGCCGGTATCCGAGTACCTGAAATTGCAAGGACGCTTCGGTCATCTTCACGCTGAGCACATCGCCAAGTTGCAGAACTTCGCCAACGAACAATGGCGCATGATGGGCGTTGAGCTGCCCGAGGCCCTGATCCATGCCGCCGATGCGAAAAACCTGGTTGCTATGTCGTCTGCGGTTGCGGCTGAGGCGGTGGCGCAAACTCTATGAACACCAAAGCGAAGGAACCCGAAGTCGAACCTGAAGGCCAGGAAAGCTACATCGTCAGTGAGGGCAAGAAGCGCGGCTCGACCCGCGACGTGCGGCCGGAAGCGGCGTTTGACCGCTATTTCACGGTGCTGCGCGTACACGCCGGCGACGCTATCCTCACCGACAACTGGCACACCAATGAAGTGCTGAACCATGCGCGTAATAACTTCGAGGGACGCACCTTCGCGATGCGCACGCTGGAGGCCTGGGGAGCGATGATCGAGAATGGCCAGCGTGCCTACTACACCGCCGGCGGGCGCGTCTGGGTCATGGATCTGGAGGCCTGCGACGGCAAGAAACCGCGGCTGCCTGGCACTGGCAAGAAGTAGGTACAGGTGCCGCGCGTCCTGCTCATCGACGACACGCCGGAGATCGCCGAGCTCCTGACGTTCGCCTTGCGCGATCACGGCTACGAGGTATTCGCAACGGGATATACCACCAGCGTCAATGAGCTGCTTATAGAGCAACGCGCCGATGCGCTTGTACTCGACTGCACCAGCTTCGACATGAGCGAGGCGCTCTTAGACAGCGTGCGTAGCGATCCCAAGCACGCCAGGATCCCGGTCGTCATCGTCAGCGATACTCCCGAGATGGCGGAAGCGCGTCTTCGTTCCCGGAATGCAAGCAGAGTCTTATTGGTCCGGAAGCCATTCACGGGCGCGCATGTCGCGACCGCACTCGCACTGCTGGCCTAACTATGCCTTTGTGGAGCATGGACGATTGGCAGTACGTCGAACGCGAGGTCGTCACCGACCCGAAGGGCAAGCAGTGGACGGTGGCGCTGATGGATGTGTTGGGACAGAAGGGCGATCCCGAGATGCCCAACAAGCTGCTGGAAATTCAATATTCCTCCGGACGATATTTCACCCTCATCTATTCGGCAAGCGGTGGCCTCCAACGCGAACGCGGCTTTGCCTCACTGTCGGAGGCGACGGAGGCATACGACGAGTTGCTGATGGGGGTCATCGACGGTAGCCTCGACCCCACACAACCCGTTTTCCGCCAAGACCTGGAAGACTGACGCCAATTCTGTTCCCTAGCGGCCAGGATTCAGATCTCGCATCACGACGTGAAGCACCTGTCCGGTCACTTTGGCATCGCGCTCGGAAATTGCAGGCTTTGACGCTTTCTCACCATCGGAATACATACGATCCCGATACGTCCGCGCTACCGTCGGCAAACGCGCGCATCCCCCGCGAATGAGCCCCGTTCTCTCCGCGACGGCGAGCCGCGTTTCAAATGACCAATCGGGAATTTTGCCTGCGGGCGCGTCCCCTGTCGCAAGGGCGCTAAGTCCCTTGTGTTCCAGCGCATCGGTCACAATGGCTTCCAATACCCCACAAGAGGTCAGCAGAGCCAGGTCATATTCGCCTTGGTCGAAGGCGCGCTGGCCATTGGCATAAGCTTGCTCCAGAACGATCCGGAGTTGAGGGTTGTGAACGAAATCGAATCGGCGAGGAGCAGGCGCTTCCAGTAACGTGGAAATGGCCGGGCCATCCTCCATTTCGGAAAGCGAGCCAATGGCCTGTTCAAGAACACCGAGCAGCCGGTTTACAATCTCAGCCGGCGGCGCTCCTTCGATGGCACGCCCATCCGCTGAGCGCAGCAGGAAGGCTTCGCTAAACGACCGGGCAAGCCAATGGGCTTTGCTGCCTCCGGACAATTGATTGATGGTTACGCCGCAGTCTTCCTGCCACGCGCGAGTGACTGCGATCGCGGAAGCGTTGGAAGGGTCCGCCGTTAATGTGTTGCGAACCTCACTCCCACGACGGACGAGGCCGGCGAGGTGGGAAAGGTATGTTGCAATCTGGGCCCTCAGGCTGTCGTCCATGGGTCGCATCTCGTGGGGACGGTCTTCACCACAGCGGAGGGCTCGGACATTACGAGCCTCGCCGTCGCGATAGGGAAGCGGTTGGAGGACGTGCTTGACAGGCTGTGGGGGGCGGTGCTAACTTTCGTGCTGCCGAAAAGTGGTTCGGTCACTGGACCAGTATAACACGGCCTGCTGTGGCTTAGCGCCGAAGCGAGGGCTGACATCAGTCCAATCGTGAGAGCGGCCAGACCGTAATTTGGTAGACACGCAAGATTTTGCAAGTGATGTTCCGACGGCGCCTGCTTTTCCAGCAGTACTCTGTTGCCGTTCAACGTGCTGACACGGAGGCTAAACCATGGCTGAAGCTCCGGCCGCTCTAATCCATCCCTCGCGCATTCCCAATCGTTGGATCCAGCTTGGAGCTGGCATTGTCGCGATGATGGCTATTGCGAACCTGCAATATGCCTGGACTCTCTTTACCAAGCCGATACAAGCGCATCTGCACGTATCGCTGGTCGCGGTGCAATGGACTTTTACTCTGTTCATTGCTCTGGAGACCTGGCTGGTGCCCTTTGAAGGGTACCTTGTAGACCGCATCGGACCGCGATTAATGCTGGGTGCGGGCTCGATCATGGTCGCTTTGGGCTGGATCGGCTCCGGCTACGCTGAGACCATCGGCGGCCTGTACTTTTGGTACGGGCTGGGTGGTATCGGCGCCGGCATCGTCTACGGGGGAACGGTTGGCAATGCCCTGAAGTGGTTTCCCGACCATCGCGGCCTGTGCGTCGGCCTGACTGCCGGAGCTTACGGCATCGGTACAGCTACGACGATCGCTCCCATCGCTTCCATGATGAAAACCTCGGGCTATCAGCACACCTTTATCGTCTGGGGAATTGTTCAGGGATTCGTTGTTCTGATTGCCGCCTTGTTCCTGGCCAGGCCTCCGATGGGATGGAAGCCGCCAAATTGGGAGGCAAAGGTAGCGAAAATCAAGACCAAGGTCAACACTGCCGCTGCCGATATGACGCCGTTACAGATGCTGCGTCAGCCGACCTTCTATGTCATTTACCTCATGATGACCATGCTGGCGTTCGGTGGTCTTGTCGTTACGGCACAACTCAACCCTATGGCTTCTTCCTACCATGTAGACAAGATCGTGGTGGCCTTCGGAATGACCGCGGTGGTGCTGGCAATTACGGTTGACCGGCTGCTGAATGGGCTCACCCGTCCGTTCTGGGGATGGGTCTCCGATCATATCGGCCGCGAGAATGCCATCTTCATCGCGTTTATCCTGGAAGCGATTGCGGTTTATGCTCTCCTGCAATTAATCGCTCACCCTATCTGGTTTGTTGTGCTGTCGGGCCTCTGCTTCTTTGCGTGGGGGAATATCTTCTCGTTGTTCCCATCGCTCACGGCCGACCTGTATGGAAGTAAGTGGGCTACCACAAACTATGGAGTTGTCTACACCGCGAAAGGAGTGGCCGCGGCCTTCGCCGGGCCTGGCGCCGCCTGGATCTATGGCCGGACCGGCTCTTGGGCAAAGGTCTTCTGGGCGATGATTATCTGCGACGTATTGGCCGCGTTTATGGCTTTGCTATGGCTGAAGCCTCTGGCCGCACGCATCGTCAAAGACTCGGAAAAAGTGGACGTCGCTGACCTGTCCAAGGCCGATCGTCTTAGAACGGCGTAGGCCAGGTAGATGGTTGGGAGCTTGCTCTTCGCATACCTCAAACCGCACTGTGCTTGAAGTAAGTTCACTGCGCAGTGCGGCGTTATTGTTTAATGACGGCTAAATCGGCGCGACTATCGTTTCGCCGCCACCAGACGATCTTCGAGAGCCTTTAGTTCAAGGTTGAGTCCTTCAGGTAAATGGCTGCCGAAGTGGGCGAAGTGTTCCGCCACTAATGGCACCTCAGCCAGCCAGCCCTCGATATCAACCCCCAGAAGTTGCGCCAGGTTCGCCGGAGTGACTTCTAGTCCGCTAGTGTCAATATCGGCCACGTCTGGAATCCGTCCGATCGGCGTTTCCTTCGCGTGCACTTTACCGTCGCAGCGCTCAAATATCCATTTCAACACGCGGCTGTTTTCGCCGTAGCCCGGCCAAAGAAACTTGCCGTTCTGGTCCCGGCGAAACCAATTGACGTAGAAAATCTTTGGCAGGTTCGATGTCCCGGAGAGTTCTGCCATCTTGAGCCAATGCGCAAAGTAGTCGCCCATGTGGTAGCCGCAAAAAGCAAGCATCGCCATGGGATCACGACGTAACTGGCCTACTTTTCCTGCTATCGCGGCGGTGGTCTCGCTGCTGGCAGTTGCTCCCAGGAAGGTACCGTGCTGCCAATTGAACGCTTCCGTGACCAAGGGAACAATTCCTGCGCGCCGTCCCCCAAAGAGGATCGCATCGATCGGCACTCCGTTTGGATCCTCCCATTCGGGGGCGATCACCGGACACTGCGCGGCGGGAGTTGTAAACCGGGCATTGGGGTGCGCCGCCTTCCGTCCCGACTCGGGTGTCCACGGCCGACGCAGCCAATCCACCAACGCCGGGGGCTGCTGATCGGTCATTCCCTCCCACCACACGTCGCCGTCGAGCGTCATGGCACAATTTGTGAAGATGGAGTTCTCGGTCACCGAGAGCATGGCATTGGCGTTCGACTTCATGCTCGTGCCCGGCGCCACGCCGAAGAAGCCATACTCCGGATTAATGGCATAAAGGCGGCCGTCGCTGCCGATTTTCATCCAGGCGATGTCATCGCCGATGGTTTCTACCTTCCAGCCGGGAAGCGTCGGGATCATCATCGATAAATTGGTCTTGCCGCAGGCCGAAGGGAAGGCGCCCGTCATGTACTTCACCTGACCCGATGGGCTGATCAGCTTCAGGATCAGCATATGCTCGGCCATCCAACCTTCGTCGCGCGCCTGCACGGAGGCGATGCGCAGCGCGTGGCACTTCTTCGCCAGCAAGGCGTTGCCGCCATAGCCGGACCCATACGACCAGATCTCGCGCGTCTCGGGAAAATGGCAGATGTACTTTTCCTTGGGGTTGCAGCGCCAGGTCGAGTCCGGCTGATTCGGCCCCAGCGGTGCGCCAACCGAGTGCAGTCCGCGCACAAACTCGCCATCTTCCCCGAGAGCCTCAAGCACGCGGCCGCCCACCCGGGTCATAATGTTCATGCTGACGAGAACGTAAGCGGAGTCGGTAATCTCCACTCCGATCTTTGCACTGGGCGAGCCGATTGGCCCCAGGCTGTAGGGAACGACGTACATGGTACGTCCCACCATCGAACCGGCAAACAATCCCGCTAGCTTCTGCTTCATCTTCGCCGGATCTTCCCAGTTATTGGTCGGACCAGCCTCTTCCTTGGTGCGCGAACAGATAAAAGTCAGCTCTTCAACCCGGGCCACATCAGCGGGGTCGGAGCGGACCAGGAAGCTGTGGGGCCGCTTCGCGGAATCAAGCGGAATGGCGGTCCCGGTGAGCACCAGCAGTCGCAGCGCATCCTGGTATTCTCGCGCCGAACCATCGCACCAGTGAATGCGATCGGGTTTGCACATCAGCGCCACTTCTTCAACCCAGCGCTCCAGTTTGGTATTTCTGCAATTACTTCCGGCTGCATTAACTTCTATCGTCGTGGTGGCCATGCTAAGTATTTCTCCGTAGAAGAAACCGTATATTGAACTACTTCTTGCCGATCATGTTCGACGAATGCAGAAAGGCTTGTCTGCGAGTTAGCCTGAGGCTGGGCTCGGGTTCAGCTACTCAGTCTCATGGGGATTTCGGAGTCGCGCAGGCTAATGGCGATCATGGGATATAAGGCTCTACGACCCACTCCCTGCCATGTATTAGTTTACCTGATTATCGTCAGGGCAAGCCTCGGAAAAACGTAAGGATGGCGGACTGTGAGTGGTGCTGGCGCCCTGGCAACTTCGCGTATCTAGCGCAAGGTGACGAAGTAGTACGCGCTCATCGCGATCCCGATAGCAATCACCACGCGCCGCACCTTCACTGGGTCGGCTTTTTGCGCGAAGCGAGCGCCGAACCAACCGCCGGCCAAGGAACCGGCAATCATCACTAGGCAGTGGGGCCAGAACACGGCGCGTGCCAGAACGAACATCAGCACTGCCGCCGCATTAATCACAACTGCCAGCAGCGTCCGAATCGCGCCCATGGCATGGACGTCACGCATGCCCAATGCTGCCAGCATTCCCAGGGTTATGAACCCGATTCCCGCGCCGAAATACCCGCCATAGATTGCGATCAGCAACTCGACAAATGAGATCACAACGATCACTCGCCATGGTGCCTTTCGCCAATCATCCATGACTGCACTCTTGCCGGCGATGGTGCGAATCTGGTTGCCGAAAGCGAATAGCAGGGTGCCGCTCAGCAGCAGCCAGGGAACAAGATGCAGAAACACTTGTTGGGGCGTCTTAAGTAGCAGTAACGAGCCGGCGAGTCCTCCGACAACACTGGTTGCGACCATCGGGACCAACAAGCGTCGCGGTACGTCCAGGCGTTTCAGATACGCGCCGGTGCTGGCCACCAACCCAGGCCACAGCGCGACCGTGTTGGTCGCGTTGGCCTCCACGGCCGGCATGCCTGTAGCCAGCAACGCGGGGAATGAGATAAATGTGCCGCCACCGGCAACAGCGTTCAATGTCCCCGCAATTGTTGCTGCGAAGAACAGGAAGATCGCCTGGTTGAAGTGCAAGCGTAACGCTATGGCGATCAGCTCTGCTCCATGGCGCGGATTCATCCGGATCGCCCTTTCGACCGTGGAGCGATGAACCCTATCATGGCCGGCGACCCTGGTTCATTTTGGAGGAGAAGATATGCTGCGGGATCTGCCGGCACACTGGCAGAATGCGCCCAGCGAGATCGAACGGTGTCGATACATTCACCCCTGGAAAGCAGAAATAGGGACGCAATCGCCCGACAACATCTTTCCATAATTCATCGGGACCATACAAGGCGTGGGAGAGCGATACTGAGCAGGCAATCGCAGCCAGTCCCCTGCGACTTGCTCCGCTCGGAAGCTGCGGGGTTCGCGCGGTCTCGCGCTAAAGAACGGGGCCAACCTAGTCGGGCGTGTAACCCAGAAATTCTTCGTGTCCTTCGAAAATCGTAACCAGCAGATTGCGGACCCGTTGTTTCAGGCTTACCGGCGTTGGTTGGTCGGCCGGTTCGTGGGCCGGCTCATACATCGGCTCGTAGGTCCGCTTGGGGCTCGGTTCGACAGAAACCTCTACTTCAGGCTCGACCATGGTTGCTGGCATAGGAATTTCTCCTTCAATCAGCTGTTCGGTTCGGCAGCAGACGAAATCCTCTTCTTGAAGCGATTTACAAAGAGAGAAGGATTCGGAACCTCAGCTTAAGGCTAACTGCTCCCGTGGAGCCGTCCAATGATCGACATCACTAGTCGATGTGACGGGATTCACAACAATCCCGGACGGGTTCGGGTGCTTAAGACTGCCCGCGGTCCTTCCCGCCGTAGGGCCTGGGTAGGTCGGTCAGTGTTTTCGCGTGGTATTCTCGTAAAATCTCCGGGTAAGAGGCGGGTAAGTCTCACGCCTGGCTGGACGGATCTGCGCCAGTGCTTTCCGTCACAAATTTCAGGTTTTGAGCCGAGGGAGAATAACGATGAAAGCTATATTGATCACCGTGATGGCCGTCGTCCTCGCAGGCGGAACGGCTGTCGGCGCGCAGGATTTGATGAAGGACACCAAGAGAGCCGCCGACAAAACTGCTGACGCAACCAAAGACGCCAGCAAGGATGTCGCCCACGGAACCACGAAGGCCGCCACAAAAACCGCGGACGTGACCAAGGACACCAGCAAAGATGTTGCTCATGGCACCGCTAAAGGAGCTACGACGACGGGCAAGGCGGTGGGCACAGCCGGCAAAGACACCGGAAAGGCCGTCAAGACGGGTACCGACAAAACGGTTGACGCCGTAAAGTAAGCTCGGCGCTGATCAGTCTGATGCTGGCTGATCGCACCGTGGCCTGGCGACCGCATCCCGGCGATTCTGTTGGGAGCTACAATGACTTGTGCGAAAAGTCATTGTGATTGTAGTTGTGCTGCTGGTGCTGGTGCCGATTGGGTTCGTGTTAACACGATCGGCCACCCCCGTTATCAACCTTCCGTCCTCAGTCAACTCCCTCGCCCAGGCTACGCCCATCACCGTCGACATGCACGACTCGCATGGGGTCCGGAGGCTGACGGCCTTTGTCGAGCAGAACGGCGCCCGTTACCAGGTCTTTGAGCTTGCGCAACCCTCCAACCTGGCGGATACCACTACTAACTTTACGGCTGGCATCAAGACTACGCCGCAGCTGAAAGACGGTAAGGCAAAGTTGATTCTGGAAGCTACCTCGAACGATTTGCTTCGGAAGACAGCCCGCCTGGAACGCGAGGTCAACGTGGTAACGCAGCCGCCAAGCGTAAGCGTCGATTCGGAGCAGCACTATCTTTATCTGGGCATGGCTGATCTGGCAACGTTCAGTGTCTCGGGAAGCTGGACGGAAGCTGGTGTGCGCGTTGGCGATGAGACATTCCGCGCCTGGCCAATGCCTGGCGGCAAACCGGGCCTGTTTTCGCTGTTCGCTTTTGCCTGGAACATGCCGCCGGGAACTGCACCGTTGGTTTACGCTTCCAATGGGGCAGGGAGCGACGTGACCAGTCCGCTCGTTGTCGTGTTTCCGAAGAAAGAGCAGCCGAAGTACACCACGCATGACTTGCAGGTAAGCGACGCATTCTTGCAAAAGGTGATCAACGAACTCGACCCGAATGGCACGGGCGATCCGGTGGCGCGCTTCGTAAAGATCAACAGCGAAATGCGCCGCGCGAACAACAAAACGCTTTCCGACCTGCGCCTGAAGACGGCAGATAAATTCCTGTGGTCACAACCGTTTGCGCGGCAGCCTCACTCACAGGCGGAGGCGACCTTCGCTGACGTGCGCAACTACATGTATCACAGCAAAAAGATCGACCAGCAGGTCCACCTGGGATACGACCTGGCGGTCACGCAGCATGTCGGCGTGCAGGCTTCAAACGATGGCAAGGTCGTGTACGCGGCACCGCTCGGCATCTACGGCAACTGCATTGTGGTCGACCACGGTTACGGGCTACAGACCATCTACGGCCACCTAAGCAAAATTGATGTGCACGAAGGCGACATGGTCAAGCGAGGCCAGGTCATGGGCCTGAGCGGTATGACCGGCATGGCCGGGGGCGATCACATTCACTTCGCCATGCAACTGGATGGCGTCCAGATTGATCCGAAGGAATGGTGGGACAGCCATTGGATCAAGGATCACATTGCGAAACGGGTGGAACTCCCCGGGTTCAAGGAATAAAGAGCGGGGTGATCCCGCCTAGAGAGTTTTCAGGTACTCGATGATCTGCATTCGTTCCTCCTCGGACAGCTTGCGGCCAATCACTCCATTGCCTTTTGGACCGTCATTGAATTCGTGACCTGCGTTCGAATTGCCGGGCAGGTCGGTACGGAACTCAGTGGCGCCTTTGAGGGCATCGGTATTGAGCCCGAGTTTGACGGGATCGTATTGCTTGTTCCCGAGGTAGAAGACTTTCGGTCGCTCCGAAACCGGCGATAGCAACGCAAACAGGTTGGGAACGGAACCATTGTGAAGGTACGGAGGCGTAGCCCAGACACCGTTGTGGGGCCGCGCCTTGTATGCCAGCGGCGCCAGGAGTTCGTTGTCCCGATAGCCGTCCCACTCTTCCTGTTGTTCCGGAGTCAGCTTGAGCTCGGCGTAGGACTGATCGATCAGCTTTTGCGTTATGTACTTGAGCCCGACGCGGGCAGATACGATTCCTTGTCCCAGCGGGCCACTATCGGCGGTGCGGTTGTAGAAGTTCTGCGCTTCCTTAGGATCGGTGCCGATCTCAGCGAGAGGAATCATGGTTACCTTGAAGAATTCTTTCCCCTCGCTGTTGGCAGGGGTGGTCCAATGCTCGGGCTTGCGGCCTTCCTCGGAAAGCATGGGCGGTTGGTGGCAGTGGAGACATAGTTCGTCGTAGAGTTTTTCGCCTTTGGCCGCCTTGTCGGCATCAATCTTCCCCAGGATGTCTTCCGGCCATTTAGGCGACCAGACACCCGCTCCAAGCTGAGCGCCGCCGAGCAACAACTCGATCTGGTGGAGGTTGTCGACGTGAATGGTGTTCTGGAACTGCGCTCCCGGATAGCCTAGAAGATTGATGCGCGACCGCACCCCCAGCGCCTCGCCCACGTTTCTCCCCATCGGCTGCTGGATGGAGCCGTTGTATTGCACCCAGTCCATCCAGGATGCATCCCACACCGGCGGGAAGTTCACGGGGCCATCACCGACCACCAGGTTCCTGTTATTGTTCAGTTCGGTTCCAAAGACAAAGTTGCCAATGCGAGCCAGGGCGTCCGTGCGGCCGTAACCTTCGGGAGTCGGGAAAAGGTGTTGCGTCGCTTTGAATTCCGTAAAACTGGTGTCGAGATAGTACTTGAGCGCTTTACGCAGGAGTACCTGGTCGGCGTGCGGGTGGTCGGGTCCGAGCACCCTGTCGGCGAATCGGTGGAAGCGCAACGGATCGTAGTACGTCCAGGTTATCGCGAGGCCCAGAGCTTCGGTGAACTTCTGGAGATCGATCAGCGATGGACCCGCGTCGATACGAATCGCTTTTTGGTTGTAGAACAGTTCGCCGGTGTGGCAAGCCGAGCAGGTAATGCCGAGCACCACGCTCTTCTGACCGGTGTAGGGATCAACGAAGCGATCATCGCGCGCAAAACCAACTGGCAGGCCGTCAGGGTTTTGCTGATAGGCAGGGTCCGGAATAAATCCGAAGCCTTGCATGTAGGAGTCTTCCCTGAACGGCGGCGCTCCCGTGATGGTGAAACGCGGCTGCTCCAACGCAAGAAACCATGCGTAAGGCAAGAGGTTGCTGCCTTGCGCCATGTGGTAATAATCGCGACGCTGGTCTTCCGTCCAATTCTGGCTGAGCCAGGCAACATCATTCGGCCTTTCGATCCGCGGTACTTCCAGACTGTTGTGGATGGTGAAAATCGCAATTACCGCCGCGCATAAGGCCAACACGACCAGCAACGCCAGTGCGCCGGCGATGGTGGGACGCTGGAGCCAAGGTGTCTTCGCCGGAGCAGAAGGCGGTTGTTCAATGACTGGTCGCGGCGTGAGTTCGCAGGCGTTTTCCGGTTCGGTGACGTATTGCTGCGGCAGGTTCTTTGGCTTGTAGTCTGCAACGTCGCGCATCCGATCAAGAACGCTTTGATGAATGTTGGCGCCGGCTGGGATGAATCTGGGTTGTGCCAGGTTGAGCCTGATACCGCGCTTCCACTCGGGTGCAACTTGCCCCAGCACGGGCACGGGATGAGAGAAGAGCTTTGGCCAGAACTCGCCCAGCCACCAAAATCCGTGCAGCGATTTATGTAGCTTTCCGGTCGGATTGGGCGAGACGTATGGAACCACGCCGCCCAACAGATCAATCAATCTCTGGGGATTAAGTTGCAATCCTGCGGATTGGGCCTCGCACACCATCCAGCGCAGCGCAATTTTCGATAACCCGCTCTCAGCTTCGGCATAACTGCCGCCGACATCGGAATGAACGCCTGCGAACCATACTTGTTTCACATTCTGGTCCGCGGCAGCCGGCTCATGGATCAGGTTCTGACGGAAGAACGCACGGCGCTCGTCAATCGATACCGCGTGCCGCAGGACCGGGATGCCAGGCAAGGTTGCGGTGTAGGGTAAGTGGCCGCCCTTGGTGTTAATGGGATCGAGAATCCATCCGACCGAGCTCACGGTGTCCCACAATCCCACGAAGTACGGTGTGCAAGGGATACTGAACGTGGTTCTGAACCCGGCGGCAATCTCGAACTTGCAGGGATCGTTGCTCTTGTAAAGGCGCAGAGCGTAAGGAATCAACGCCTCGTTCCCGGGCGTAAGCAACCCAAACATATGCAGCAATCCGCAGAGTGCGCGAGCAGTGTAAGCGCCGCGACTAAAGCCGAAGATGAAGATCTGGTCGCCGGGGTTGAACTGTTCCATCAAGAACGAATAGACGTCGGCGATGTTGTCGGAGAAGCCGTAACCAAAGGCCAGTCCCCGGACCTGCGTCCACCACTTTCCAATTGCGCTCAGGGCATTTCTCGAGCCCATGGTCCCGACCCCGGGGTGATAGTAGGCGATCTGCTTGTCCTGAGCAGACAGCGCCCAATAGAGCTTTACAACGTTAGAGTTGGCAGCCCCATACTCGTTCCCGGTACCGTCACAGCAAACGGCAATATTTTTCGGCATTTTCGATAAACCTCCAACGCCCGGGGGGCCGAATCGCGCGAGGCAAGTGAGGACTGGCCGAGCTAATACAGTCAGTCCACGTTAAGAGGGGCCAAGCACGAGTGAGAATAGGTGTTGATCTTACACGGTCGGTCAAGGAAGAGACGACGACGTCAACGGGTTTCCAGGAGTCGGTTTACCGGATTCGGCGCCGCGAAGCAGGAGGGATACATTGGAGTGTGCTAGATTCGGACTGCTTATGGACACTGCGCCCACAATTTGTACCCAGAGCCTGACCCGCCGTTTCGGAGAGTTCGTTGCGGTGGACGGTATCGACCTGCGCGTATCGCGCGGTCAGTTCTTCGGCTTTCTGGGACCGAACGGGGCAGGGAAATCGACCACCATCAAGATGCTCACCGGCCTGCTTGCCCCCAGCTCGGGTAGGATCGAAATCCTCGGTTTGGATCTCACTGCCCATCCGGTCGAAGTAAAACGACAGATTGGGGTGGTCCCCGAAGGGATGGCGTTGTTCGGAAGACTGACTGGGTCTGAGTTTCTGAACTTTGCCGGACGGATGTACGGTCTTGACCGCGAAACCGCAGCCAGGCGCACGATCGAACTGCTTGACTTCATGCAGCTGGCCGACCAGCCGAAGAAGCTGGTGACGGACTACTCACACGGCATGCAAAAGAAGCTGGCGATGGCGGCGGCGGTGATTCACGGCCCCAAAGTGCTCTTCCTGGACGAACCCTTCGAAGGCGTGGATGCTATCGCCGCCGGGACCTTGAAGGCCATGCTGCAAGGCATGATAGCGCGCGGGGCCACAATCTTTCTCACTTCGCACGTGCTGGAGATTGTGGAGCGGCTGTGCAGCCACGTAGGAATCATTCATCATGGCCGTCTGGTGGCGCAGGGAGCGCTGGACGAACTTCGCGCCGGCGTAGCGGCACAGACGCCGGCAGTTCCCGGCGACGGCTTGGGACCCTCTGGCGAAAGGATGACTCTGGAACAGATTTTTCTGCGCACCGTGGACGACATGCCTCGAACCGAGCCGGAGCTCTCATGGCTGGGATAGACGACAGACCTGCGGACATTACCAGCCACTTGACGACGAGGGAAATACCCTACCGATTATGACTAAAGCCGGCTTCACCACCAGCGGCAACCTGGTAGGAGCAGTTGCCTGGATGCGCTGGCGGCTCTTCGTTAATTCATTACGTACCAGGCGCGGCAAACTGGAACTGATTTCGCGCGGTGTCGTGTGGTTCGCGTTTGCCATCGTAGGCTTCGGGGTTGCAGCTGGCATGGGCACGGCGGCGTTCTTCTTCGTTTCACAAGGCAGGCCAGTACTTCTGGTGATGTTGTTGTGGCCGATCCTTTTCTTCTGGCAAGTCTTTCCCATCATGGCGACCGCCTTCACCAACAACCCCGACTCGACCGACCTGCTGCGCTTCCCACTGGACTATGGCTCGTATTTCCTGGTACGGCTGGCCTATGGCGCAGCTGATCCGGCCACTGCTTTAGGCAGCCTGTGGTCGTTCGGGATTCTGGTAGGCGTAGGGTTTGCGCGACCCAGGCTGTTGCCGTGGGCGTTGCTGGTGCTGCTGGCGTTTGCCGCCTTCAATCTTGGATTGATGCAAATGATATTCGCTTGGGTGGAACGCTGGCTGGCGCGGCGCCGGGCCCGGGAAATCATGGGCATTCTGTTTCTTCTTTTGCTGCTGAGTGTTCAGTTGATTGCGCCCCTTACGGGATATTTCACACACCAGCCTCGACCGGAAGTGCAGCGATTTGCGGAACTCTTCGTCCGTGGACAGAGAATCTTTCCGCCTGGACTCGCCGCCCGCGCCATCGCGCAAGTTGCCGGATCCCAGTTCCTTGCGGGCTTCAATTCGTTTGCGCTGCTGTGCGCGTTTGTGTTGGCAGTTGGCGCCTGCCTGCACCTGCGGCTGCGGGCGCAGTATCGCGGCGAAAGTCTCAGCGAAACCTCCGTCAGGCCCGTTCTCCCGAAAGATCGCCAGCTGCGATTGGGATGGAACCTTCCCGGATTCTCGGCCCCGGTGGCCGCGGTCTTCGAAAAAGAGATTCGCTCTCTGCTCCGCAGCGGCCCCATGTTGCTTACCTTGATCATGCCAATTGTTATGCTGATCATCTTCCGGTTTGGACCTCTGAACGCTGTCCGGGAGTCGGGGACGGCGTTTCCGGGACACACTTCCGGCACGGCTTTTCCCGCGGCTGCCGGCTTCGCGCTCCTGACATTAACGAATCTCATCTACAACAACTTTGGTGGAGACGGCAATGGCGTGCAGTTTTTCTATGCGTGCCCAGTGAGGTTTCGCGACATTGTGCTGGGGAAGAATGTTACCCATGCCGCCGTTCTGGTTCTGGAAACAGCTGTGACGTGGGCCGCGGTCGTAAGCCTCTTCGGCAAGCCGACGCTAAGCCTGACCATCGCCACACTCATCGGTCTGATATTCGCCGCAGCGGTGAATTTTTCTGTCGGCAATATGCTGTCGATCTACTCGCCCAAGAAGTTTGATTATTCGACATTCGGAAGGCAACGAGCTTCCCAGATCACGGTACTGATCAGCATGGGAGTGCAAGTGCTGGTGGCGGCCACCGCGGGGAGCGCGTTCTGGATAGCCCGGCATTATGGGGGTGCCCAGGTTGCCAATCTGATTTTGCTGGGGTTGGCGGTAATTGCACTTTGCGGTTACCGGACCGTTCTTGGCCGAATCAACCGTCTGGCTGAGGAGCATCAGGAAGCGCTGATTGCCGAACTTTGCCGAGGCTAGACCGCACAGTCGCAGGCGATTGCTACTGCAACTCAATGTGGCTTGGGTAACGGGGCGGCGCTGACAGCGGCAGCTCGATCTCGCGCCTCTCGTTCGGAGCCACTTTGAGCTGTTGCTTTCCAAGTTCCATTCGTGGCCCTTCCATTTCGATTTTGTAGTCGCCGGGAGCCAGGGAGATTAGCAGGGGCGTCTGCCCTACCGGTTTGCCATCAATTCGCACGACGGCTTTGGCCGGCGCGGACTTCAAACTGATCTTTGCTGCATTCTTTCCTGCACGCTGCTCGAGCGCCCGCCGGTTTGCATCCTGGAGATCACTCTCCGTCGCTGTCGCGGCTCCCGGCTGAGTGTCGATGGTCTGCACGGAAGCGGACTTCTTGTCCGGAGCCAGTGTGGAGTTGATCTTGTTACTGAGTCCGGCCAATCCGGTGCTGCTGCCAGTCACGATGTGACCGTATTCGACAGCCGCCTGGGCCGCAGCGGGGCAATTCAAAAAGAGCACCACTGCGATTGCCGTCGCCAATGCGACAAGAATGCGCTTCCTGACAGCAGAAACGGTATAGCTCGGAAATACCGATCGTTGGTTCCGAAGCATGGGTGTGGGCCTCTGGCGGCTAATGTAGCACAAGGGGTTTGACCTGGAAGCGCACCGTTCCGCAGCCCCATAATTCCCAGTACCCGCTCGGCTGATTAAGCTATGATGCCTTGAATCGTTTAGTCCCCGGGCCTTCAGCGTGGCCAAGGTCTCTCCGGAGTCACGACGTGGTTGACAAACTGAGCCAGCCATCGCCATTCAGTCGAGGACCGGCGAGCGCGTCCGCGCCGCCTGGCAAGAGTCGATTTTTTTTGCGGCCATTGGTCCTCGGGATCCTTCTTGTACTGGCAACCGCCGCACCGTACTTCGCCGTTACCGGTTACTCCTTCTGCGACTTTGACGATAGTGTGTACGTCACCGCGAATACCCATGTCCAAAGCGGCCTCACATGGGAGACCGTTAAGTGGGCGTTTTCTACCTACGATGCCGCCAACTGGCATCCTGTCACCTGGCTCTCGCATGCGCTCGATTACCAATTCTTTCAGCTTGATCCTACCGGTCACCACGCCGTTAACCTGGCGCTGCATGTTATCAACGTGCTGTTGCTGTTCTGGGTGCTGCTGGCGGCCACGGGATTTGTCGGACGCAGCGCCATGGTGGCTGCGCTGTTCGCCCTGCATCCCATCAATGTCGAATCCGTTGCCTGGGTGGCAGAGCGCAAGAACCTACTCAGCATGCTGTTTTTCTTGCTCGCGCTCGCGGCTTATCGCAGTTACGCGCAGAAGCCAGGAATCCTTCGCTATAGCGTCTGCGCACTCCTGTTCCTGCTCGGATTGATGTCTAAGCCGCAGGTGATCACTTTGCCGTTTGTTCTGTTGCTGTGGGATTACTGGCCATTGAGACGGGCCGCACTTCGCTCTTCGCCCTTCGCTCCTCGCCAGAATAGCTCGGGTGAAATCTCTGGCGAACGGGGAGGAACGAACAACGAAGAGGGACCTTCTGGCGAAAAGCGAAAAGCGAATAGCGAATGGCGATGGTTGATCCTGGAGAAGCTTCCGCTGTTCGCTCTTTCCGCCGCCAGCGCCGTCATCACGGTAAAGGCGCAACAGGCCGGCGGCGCTATCGCTACGTTCAGGATTCCCCTCGACATGCGGCTGGCGAACGCCGCACTTTCCTATGTGCGCTATCTGCTAAAAGCCTTTTGGCCGGCGCGGCTCGCGGTTTTCTACCCTCATCCTTTGAGGTATGCGCTGGGATGGCAGGCATTAGCTGCGGCGCTCTTACTGCTTGTCATAACAGTTCGCGTAGTCCAGGAGCGCAGCCATCGCTATTTGTTGGTGGGATGGTTCTGGTTCCTCGGGACGCTGGTCCCCATGATCGGTCTGGTGCAGGTGGGCACACAGGCCATGGCTGACCGCTACGCCTATCTTTCCTTCATCGGGCTCTACCTGATGCTCTGCTGGGGAGTCGCTGACCCGGCGCAGCAATGGCATCTCCCCGCCGCTGTGCTGCCGGCTGCCAGCATTGCAGTCCTGTTTGTGCTGATGGTGGTTACTTACCGCCAGATTGGATACTGGAAAGATGATGTGACGTTGTGGTCGCACACCGTAAAGGTCACCAACAGCAACTGGGTGGCAGAAGACAATCTGGGCGAGGCATTGGTGGCACAAGGCAGAATGGAAGAAGCCATGCCCCACTTCTTCACGGCAGCCGCGATTTTTCCGCCTGATCCGACCAGCAACTTGAATATCGGTGCTTACGAGCAGGTACACCAGGAGTTTTCATCAGCCATTGCGCAATATAAGACGGTGTTACGCAATACCGACAACCCCGCCGTCCGGCGCAGGGCTTTGATGAACATGGCTGATGCGTACCGTGCGCTGGGCGACCCCGTCAGGTCCAGGCAATGTTTGGAAGCCGCATCCAGGTTGCGCGAATGAGAATCTCAAGTTGCCGCTCTTGCAATAGCCAGGGCCGCGATGGCGGCGGTTTCGGCGCGGAGGATGGTCTCGCCCAACGAGGCTGATATCCATTCGGAGGTAGCGAAGCTGTGCAGTTCGTCGGCCGTCCAGCCGCCTTCCGGCCCTACAGCAAGCGCCAGCGATTCCAGGTTGCCCTGCGACTGCAAGATGTCCGCAAGCGATGCCTCACGTTCGGTTTCGTCGAGCACGATGCGAAGCGCAGAAGGAGAGCCGCCGCCTTTGGCTTGATCTGGAGATTGATCTGCTGCGGCGGCAAACGTTGGAGGTTCCAAAGCCTGGCTGAGTTTAAGCGGGTCGGCGATGCCCGGCGGCGCGGTGCGGCGCGACTGCTCCGAGGCTTCGCGGGCGATCCGCCGCCAGCGCTCCACGCGCTTTTCCGCGGCAATCGCAAGGTGTTTTTCGGTGCGGCGCGCAACCACGGGAATGATGTGGGTGACGTTCAGTTCAGTACACTTTTCGATGGCCCACTCCATGCGATCGAACTTGAACACGGCCAGCAGAAGCGTAATCGGGATAACGGAACCGGCGGCGATTTCTTCACCGAGTGCAAACTCTACGCGGTCACCCGCGACGCGGGCGACCGTGGCGCGCCGCACACGATCTCCGCAGGCCACTTCGAACTGCTGCCCTACATGGGCGCGCAAGGTTCGCGCCAGATGAGCGGCATGCTCTCCGGTAAGGGCTGCCCGGTCAGAGGAAAACTCGTCGGCGATCCAGCGGCGGCGGGTCATCGGGTGAAGAGTAACAGAACTGTCGCGATAGCGATGGAGGCGTAGACGCCGCCGAAGAAGCGATTCTGCCGGGCCAGGACGTCTTCATTGGCGGAACGGCTATTGAACAACGATTCCACCGCAGAGAGCATAACCAGCAGCAGGAGGACGGTGAGCCATCGCGCCTGCCGTGCCTGGGCGTGCAGCAGGAACGGAATTCCAAGCGCCGCCAGGCCCAGATAGATGAAGCCAGTGATGCGTGCGCGCTTGCGTCGCCTGGGGTCCTGGTAGCGCAGCATTACGATGCGAGCCAGTTCGCGTGGCTTAGCCAGACGCGCCGCCGCCGGCAGCGCCGTCACGGCCAGCAGAAAACAGGCGTAGATACGAAGGGTCTTATCCAAAGAGGAATTGTATTCCGGCAAAAGGGATTAGACAGAATCGTAGCCAAGGTTGTCTTGGCAGAGGTTGTTTCGTTGCTAGCAACCAGCAACTAGCAACTAGCAACTGGCCACTGCTCTTAATGCTTGATTGCCCACATCGCCCAGGCAGCGACGAGCACGCCGCCAATGAAGAGCGCGAAACAATACGCGCCGTAGCGAAACATATCGCGCGGGGTATTACGTTGCGAGATGCCAAAGACGGTGGACGCGCAAAGCGCGAACAGCAGGGCGGCGTTGAAGTGGGAAAGTTCGAGGATCATGGTTTCTTGCCGATCGCAATGTGATGGGCGTCGACGGCGGCGATAATGTTCAGCAATCCTGCCACCACGATGTACTTGGTGCCATAGTCCGCCACAGCACGATGAATGTTGCCAATTCCCCAATCCATCATGCGCGCCACAAAGTACAGCGCGCCCACGCCGATGTCGCCGATGAATCCCAGGATGTCCAGCAAGTCGCCGGTATTAAACGAGTACACCTTGCCCTGCATCGCCAGCCCGGTGAAGAACATGGTAAGAATCGCCACCATCAGCAGCAGACCACGAATCCAGCGCCGTTGAATGAAGTGTCCGAGCCCGGGAAGCAGCCATCCCGCCAGCGGCGCGACGATGGCCATGGAGTTGGTCTGCGGCGCGACCTTCGCACCGCGCTGCATGGTGGCTGTGCTTTGCGGATTTGCCATCAAATGAGCACCAACTCGTTCTGTATCCGTCCGGTCACTTCGCCCTTGCCGTTGCGTGTCATCATGTTGATCTCGCTGCGCACCCCAAACTCCGGCAAGTAAATGCCCGGCTCAACTGAGAAGCAGGTGTTGGGCAGGATCTCGCGGTCGTCCTTGGTCTCCAGATTATCAAGATTTGCGCCATTACCGTGAATGTCGCTGGTGATGGAGTGTCCCGTGCGATGGATGAAGTACTTGCCCCAACCTTTCGCGTCGATGAACTCGCGCGTTGCCTTGTCCACTTCCCAGCCGTGAATCTTCTTCCCGGCATCAAAGGCCCGCTGCACGGTTTGAATGCCTACATCGCGCGCGTCGCGAACAATGTCGAAGATCTCACGCTGCTTGTCACTCGGTGTGCCCACCACTCCCGTCCAGGTAATGTCGTAATAGACGGAGTCTTCGGGTTTTGCGCACCTGGCCCAAATGTCTAGTAGCACGAAGTCGCCCTGCTTGATTGGCGTCGACGTTGCCGAGGATGGCTCGTAGTGCGGATCGCCACTGTGCGCGTTAGCGCTCACGTTCGGTGGATCGCAGGTCTCCAGACCTTCACGCTGGAAGGCTTCCATGATCCACTGCTGCATCTCGAATTCGTGCGTGCCGCCGTTGCGGGCGCGGCGACCGACTTCCTGGAAGAAGGCCGCGGTGATTTTGTCGACGGCGTCGCGAGCTTTGAAGTGCGACGCCATTTGCGCGTCGGTCAGGGTCGCTTCGAAGCGCGCCACCAGGTTAGCCGAGCTGACAATCTCTTTGCCCGCACCAAAGCTGCGGATCAGCTCCAGCGTGCCGGCGTCCACTAGCGAGATGTAGGGAATCTGGTTGTTGGGCGAGTACTGCATGGTGACTCGGTGGTACGGCTTGAGCATGGTCTCGAGGTTCTGCCACAGCTCCTGCCACGCCGAGTATTCCATCTTGCTGCCGGGCAGGGAATCGAGATGATGGCTCTCGATGCGGTGTACGAGCTTCACGGGCTCGCCGCTAGCCGGAATGAGATAGAACCATCGGCGCGTGACCAGCATGTTGGCCGGCAAGCCGAGCACGCGGTACGCGATGGGATCGCGATGATGATGATCGTAGAAGAGCCAGCACTCGTGGCCGCCATCGCGCAGCGCAGCCTGGATTTCAGGAAGATTCATTGCGTGTCCATTGTAAACGAGGAATGAATCATGCAGGTTGACGGGTGGACTTGTGCCTGGGAGTGAGGTCGCTCGGTTTTATTCTCTTGAAGACTCCGCCGTCCCATATCCATGCTCTACCGTCCCACCAATCGCCTAGTATCTGCCCTTTCTTGTTCGTCTGATTGAAATTTCTGTAAATCCGAGCGCCCGGCCCAAACCTCTTAGCGCAAAGCCGTGCTTTTGTAATCGTGCCGAATTCCCAATAGTGATCAACGCTCGGACGGAAGTTAGGCGGATACACCGTGTAGTCGATCCTGATTCGCCGGATAGCCATTCCGATTTCCTCTTACTTCGCAGCAGCTGCTTTTCGTTTCGCAACGATCGGCTTGGATCGCAGCAGCACCTTGTCCCGCGTGGCCGCTGGCAGCGTCTCGCATGCCGTCCGCAGGACCAGGCGAGGAGTACGATCGCGGATCATCATCAGATACTCAACCGTCTGCTCCGGATTAAACTTGGCGGCTTCGCGCAGTAGCCAGCCCAGCCCCTTTTGCACCATGTCATCGCCACTGGGCAGCAGCATCTCGGTTATCCGTTGAATATGTTCGAAATGTTTGTGCTGGCGCGTGCTTTGGATCAGGCTGACCGCGGCGGCGCGCTGATGCCAGCGCTTCTTCGATTTCGCCCAGCGCGGTGGTCGTGACAATAACGTCGCATCGCCGGCAATTATCGGTCCGATCAGGTAGTTAACCAGCCCGTCGTGATCGGCCCAGGAGCTGATGCGGTCCAGCCAGCTCTCGAACAATTTGAATTCTGCCTTGCCGAAATCGCCGACAATGCCCTGTAGCATCAGGACGGCGAATACTTTTTCTTCCAGCACATTGCCGCGGAAAAGTTGATCAGCGACCTGCAACAGATACGGGATATCGTGGTCAGCAAGGATCGTACGCCGGAACCGGACGGCGAGCTTGCGCAACTCGTGCGTATACCAGCCGCGCGACTTGATTTCGTGTTTGAAGAAGCGCTGCACTTCTTCGGTATGGGGCGCGGAAGCGCCGTCCACCAGCACACGGCGAATGTGAGCGGCGATATAGGCAGGACTTTTTCTCATACGAAGGGTTTGTTATCTGACTGACCTCACGGGGAAGCAACCGTCCCGTTTGCGGGACGACTCAGTTTAGCCCAGGACGGAGTCCTGGGTAAGCTGCTATGAAACTCCAGTCCCGGCAGGGACTGCCTTCACGCCCCCGGATGCACCAACATCCAAATCCCCAGCGCCAGAATAATGCTCGACACGATCAGCCGAAAGGTTTGCTGCGGAATGCGTTGCAGCATCCACTTTCCCGACAGCGTTCCCACAACAACTCCGACCGTTGCAACAGCCGCCATCGGCCATTGCGCGACAATCTCGCGGAATTGCAATGCCGCGTACACTGGCATGCGAAAGACATCCACCAATAACGCGATTGCGGTTGCGGTGGCGACAAACGCGTCGCGCTGAAGGGCGAAGCCTAGCAACGCCGCCGAGCGTATTCCACCCTGGTTGCCGACCAGTCCGCCAAACATGCCGGACAGCGCGCCAGCAATCCATCCGGCGCGGCGGCCAAACCTCATCCGCGAAGCCAGTCCTGTGACGCCGGTGATGCCGGCGAACACCAGCAGCACTCCCAGCACGTATCCCAGCACCACACTACGCAGCCAGATGTGCAGCAGGGCGCCGACCAAACCGCCAGCAGCGCTGGTGACGCCGAAGCTCCACAACACACGCCGGTCGACGTGCTGGCGTATCACGGCGAAGCGCAGAGCCGTCCCGATGAAATGTGGAATTGAAACAACTGCGACTGCCAGCTTCGTGCCAATCCAGGCCGCCAGCAGCGGCGTCAAAATGCTGCCGATGCCGAAGCCCGAGATCGCCGCAATGGCCCCAGCAACGACTCCGGCGATCGTCAGCAGAAAGGTGTGATTCACGGTGCATCCAGTCCCATCAACGCAGGGCGCAAGATGATAAGCCCAGCGCTTCGGCCGTAGCTTGTGGCAATAATAAATCCGAGCGCTCGCGGTGACGCCACAATCATAGTTTCAGACCCCTTTTCCACACTTTCCTCAGACTGCAGACGCTGCGGCGAACGCATAAAATAGAAGTAGCGATGCCTCAATCCGAATTCGTTCATCTTCATCTGCACACCGATTACTCGATGCTGGACGGCGCTTGCGAAATCGAGCGCCTGGTCGAGCGCGTCAAAGAGCTCAACATGCCTGCGGTCGCCATGACCGATCACGGCAACATCTTCGGCGCGGTCAGGTTCGTCAACGCCGCCAAAGAAGCGGGCGTTAAGCCGATCCTGGGTTGCGAGCTTTACATCTGTAAGAAGGAAGATCATCGCGCCGCGCCCGAAGGCGACAGCTACAACCATCTCATTGTGCTGGCGGAGAATGACCAGGGCTATCGCAACCTCGTCAGGATCGTTTCTGAGGCGTCGTTGCACGGCTTCTATTACAAGCCGCGCGTCAGCAAGAAGTTTCTCGCCGAACACGCGCAGGGATTGATCGGCCTGTCGGCGTGTCTGAAGGGCGAAGTTGCGGAGAACCTCACCGAAGGCAAGTACAACGCTGCGCGCGAAGCCGCTGTAACTTACAAGGACATTTTCGGGCAGGGCAATTTCTATCTGGAGATTCAGGACCAGGGCGTCCCCGACGAACAGCGAATTCAGGCGGACCTGCTGAAGCTGGAGCAGGACCTCGAAATACCGCTGGTCGCCACCAACGATAGCCACTACCTCTGCGAGGACGACTCGCACGCCCAGGACGTGATGGTCTGCATTCAGACAGGCAAGTCGATCCACGATACGAACCGCCTGAAGTTCCACGGCAACCAGTTCTTCGTGAAGAGCGCTGCCGAGATGGGGAAGGTGTTCTCGGGATACGAGCGGGTGCTGGCGCGCACGCTGGAGATTGCTGAGCGCTGCAATGTGCGGCTGGAAAAAGTTCACGACCCGTTTCCGCAATTCGAAGTGCCGCCGGGCTACTCGATCCCAGACTACTTTGAGCATGTGAGCCGTGAGGGCTTTGGCAAGCGGCTGAACGTGCTGCGCGAGCTCCAGACCAGGGGCCGGTTGAAGCACTCGCTAGAGGATTACGAACAGCGCCTGTCGCGCGAGATCGAGATGATCCGGCAGATGCAGTTCTCGGGATACTTCCTCATCGTCTGGGACTTCATTCGCTATGCCAAAGAGCGCAACATTCCGGTTGGGCCGGGCCGCGGATCCGCTGCCGGATCGCTGGTGGCCTATGCGCTCAGCATCACCGACATTGATCCGTTGCAGAACGAGTTGCTTTTCGAGCGCTTCCTGAATCCCGAGCGTATCAGTCTGCCCGACATCGACATCGACTTCTGCATGAACCGGCGCGGCGAAGTCATCGAGTACGTCACCCAGAAGTACGGACGCGACCAGGTGGCGCAGATCATTACCTTCGGCACCATGGCAGCCAAAGCCGCCATCAAGGATTCCGGCCGCGCCATGGACATTCCTTATGCCGAAGTTGAGCGCATCGGCAAGATGATTCCGACGACGCTGAACATCACCCTCAGCCAGGCGTTGAAGGATTCACCGTCGCTGGCTTCGGCCTATGAGACCGAGCAACAAACCAAAGAGCTGATCGACACCGCCAAGAAGTTGGAAGGCCTGGTGAGGAATGCCGGTGTTCATGCCGCGGGCGTGGTGATTGCGCCGCAGCCGCTGACGGAGCTGGTTCCGCTGCATCGCACCAAGAACGACGAAATCGTTACCGCCTACGACATGAAGGCGGTGGAGAAGCTGGGCCTGCTGAAGATGGACTTCCTCGGGCTCACCACGCTCACCATCATCGATGCGGCACTGCGGCTGATCCAGCAGACGCGCGGCGAGCAACTGGACTTGCAGACGCTGGGGCTCGACGATCAGGTGACCTACGAAAAGGTCTTCCACACGGGCCTGACCTCAGGCGTCTTCCAGTTTGAATCGCACGGCATGAGGGATGTGCTGCGGCGCTACAAGCCCACCATGGTCGAAGACCTTACCGCCTTGAACGCGCTCTACCGGCCGGGGCCCATCCAGGGCGGGATGATCGAAGACTTCATCGAGCGCAAGTGGGGACGCAAGAAGATCGAGTACGAGCTGCCGGAGTTGGAAACGATCCTGAAGGAGACGCTCGGGGTCATCGTTTATCAGGAGCAGGTGATGCAGATCGCCAACCGCCTGGCGGGCTATTCGCTGGGAGAAGCCGATCTGCTGCGCCGCGCCATGGGCAAGAAAGATCCGGAAGCCATGGCCAAGCAACGCGAGCGCTTCGTACGCGGCGCTGCCGAGCGCGGCCTCCATGCAAAGAAGGTGGAGAAGATTTTCGACCTGATGGAGCAGTTCGCCGGATACGGCTTCAACAAGTCGCACTCGGCTGCTTATGCGCTGCTGGCCTATCACACGGCGTATCTCAAGACGCACTATCCGGTCGAGTTCATGGCTGCGCTGCTGACTTCGGTCTCCGGCAGCACCGACGACGTGGTGAAGTACATCAACGAGTGTCGCGAGATGGGCATTCCCGTGGAGCCGCCCGACATCAACGTCAGCGACGCTTACTTTACGCCGCACGGCGAGGCGATCCGCTTCGGCCTGGCGGCGGTGAAGAACGTCGGCCACAACGCCATCGAATCGATTGTGGCGGCGCGCAAGAAGAACGGCAATTTTAAGTCGTTCTATCAATTCTGCGAGAACGTGGATCTCCATTTGCTGAACAAGCGCGTCGTCGAGTCGCTGATCAAAAGCGGCGCCATGGATGGGCTGGGCCGGCGCGCGCAACTGATGGCTGTGGTGGACGGCGCCATGGACAACGCGCAGAAAGCGCAAAAGGACGCCGCACTGGGGCAGCACGGCCTCTTCGGGGTGTTTCAGCAGGATGAGGAGACGCGGGTTGACGAGAAGCCGCTGCCCAACACTCCCGACTGGGACGAGCACCAGCGGCTCGGCTTCGAAAAAGAAATTCTTGGGCTTCTTCATCACCGGTCATCCGCTGGAGAAGTATCAGGAAAAGTTGCTGGACTTCCACGCACTCTCCACTACCGACATTGGCGAGCTGAAGTCATCCACGGGCAAGGACGAAATCCTGGCCGGTGGAATTCTGAAGGGCATCCGCGTCGCCAAGTCAAAGAAAGGCGATCTCTACGCGCAGGGACAGCTTGAGGACATGAACGGGTCGGTGGATGTGCTGTGCTTTGCTGAGCCCTATCGCAGGCTGGCGGAACGGTTGAAGCTCACCGTCCCGGTATTGATCAAGGGAGGCGTGCGGGTGGAGGAGGGCTCGAACCCCAAGGTCATGATCGGCGATATCACGCCGCTGGAGGACGCACAGCCAAAGCTGCCCACCCATTTGCGCATCAAGGTCGCGCTGGAAACGGCGTCGGCCACGACGATCGACGAGTTGCAAGCGTTGTGTCGCGAACGCAAGGGCGCCGCCCGCGTGCTGTTCGACTTGGAGCGCAGGGGCGACTTTACGGCGGTGATGGAGGCGGAAGGCTATAATGTGTTGCCGGACCGGGCGTTCATCAATCGCGTGGAAGAGTTGTGCGGTCGCGGCAGCGTACGCGTCGTCGATTGAGCCCGGACCTGCATCAGCCAACACCGTGGTGCCCGACGAGACCCAGTTGACGCCTGCGCAATCCGGAATGTTGTCCGCGCTGGACTTCTGGATGTACGCGGCCGAAGCCGTATACTGGGCGGCCACCAGGCGAAATGATCCTAATATGGAAGCTGCCTCAAAAGCGCAAGAAGAGCTGCTGAAGATCGAAGAGCAGATACAGCAATTGCAAGGTGTGGCTGGAGATAACCAGGCGGCCCTGAAGCAGTTGCAGGGATTGCACGAACGGGTGGAAGCTCTGCGGCGACAGATGTCTGGGCAACTGACGCCGTGGGAGCGCACTGAGTTGGCGCGCCATCCCAATCGTCCTTATCCGCTGGATTACATCGAGCGAATTTTTCCGGACTTCAGCGAGATCCACGGCGACCGCGCCTTCGGCGACGATGCCGCCATGGTCTGCGGCATGTCCCGTTTTCGCGGCAGGGAAGTGCTGGTCCTGGGAACGCAGAAGGGCCGCGACACCAAGCAGCGCGTCCACCGCAACTTCGGCCAGCCCAATCCGGAAGGCTACCGCAAAGCGCTGCGCGCACTGAAGTTCGCCGAGAAGTGGGGACGCCCGGTCATCTCGCTCATCGACGTCGTCGGCGCCTATCCGGGACTGGGCGCGGAGGAGCGCGGGCAGGCGGAAGCGATTGCGCATAATTTGCGCGAGATGGCGCGTTTGGAAGTACCGTTCATCGCCGTGATTACGGGCGAAGGCGGCAGCGGGGGAGCGCTGGCCATTGCCGTCGCCGATCGTGTGCTCATGATGGAAAACAGCATCTACTCGGTTATTTCGCCGGAAGGCTGCGCCTCGATCATGTGGCGCGACTCAAGCAAGAAGGATGTGGCAGCTGCCGCGTTGCGAATAACGGCCGAAGACAACCTGGAGTTGGGCATCTGCGATGAGGTCATCCCCGAGCCGGCTGGCGGAGCTCAACACGACTACGACGCGGCGGCCAAGGCGCTGGCCGACGTACTGGATAAGCAACTGTCCGAGCTGGAGAAGCTGCCCACGGCTGACTTGCTGAACGCGCGTTACAACAAGTTTCGTAAGATGGCGCAATACTTCGAAGTGAAAGCCTCGTAAGGCCGGTGCACCGGCTGGTAGCCTAAACACCGGTCTGAAAGCTGATTACCGCAACGCCTCCATACATTCCTCCAGGGCTTGGCGCGATGGCCGAGTGACGCTCTCTGGCAGTGTCGCCAGCGGCTCATCGGTCATGTTGATCATGTCGATGAAGTTGGGGGCGGTAGTGTTCACGTACAGCACGCCGGTCAATACCTCCTCGGCATCGTGCGACTGCATCAGGCGCTTAATGGCCTCAACCTTGTTGGTGGGATCGTAATCGTGCTCCAGTTTCTTCAACCGCAGCGAGGAGCCGTCGTGCATGGTGACGTTCAGGCTCGATCCCTCGTCGTAATCGACAGCAATGTCGTGGAAGTGGGGCACGAAATCCACGTCGTGCAAGGGCTCTTCGTGGTCTTTGACGAACTTGTAGGACTTGGTCGAGCCTTCATGATCGTTGAAGGTGGTGCAAGGCGAAATCACGTCGAGCATCACGGAGCCGCGGTGCGACAGTGCCGCCTTCAACATGGTGTGCAGCTGGCGCTTGTCGCCGGAGAACGACCGGCCAACGAAAGTGGCGCCCAACATGATGGCCAGGGCGCAGGTGTCGATCGGCGGCAGATCGTTGATGACGCCGGTCTTCAACTTGGAGCCAAGATCGGCGGTCGCCGAGAACTGTCCCTTGGTCAGCCCGTAAACGCCGTTGTCTTCGATGATGTATATCATCGGCAGATTGCGGCGCATCAGGTGTACGAACTGCCCGATGCCGATTGACGCGGTATCGCCGTCGCCGCTGACGCCCAGGGCAACGATCTTCGAATTGGCCAGCACCGCGCCGGTCGTCACCGACGGCATACGTCCGTGAACGGAGTTAAAGCTGTGCGAGCGGCCCATGAAATATGCCGGGGTCTTCGAGGAGCAGCCGATGCCCGACATCTTGATGACGCGCTCGGGCGGGATGCCCATCTCATAGAAGGCGTCGATGATGCGCTCGGAGATGGCATTGTGGCCGCAACCGGCGCAGAGCGTGGTCTTGCCGCCGCGATAGTCGAGCACGGCGAGGCCGATGCGATTGGTTTTGGGTTGGGGCGGCGGCGTAGCTGTGGCTGCCATTTACTTGCCCTCCTGGGAGATGATTTCGTCGGTGACGGAGCGCGCGTCGATAGGAAGTCCGTTGTAGTGGCGGATGCTGCGCAGTTTGATGATGTCCGGGATCGCAATGTCGAGCTTCAGCAGCTCCAGCATCTGCCCGTCGCGGTTCTGGTCGACGATGTAGACGCGCTTGTGCGTGGCGATGAACTCATGGGTCTCGCGCGTGAACGGATACGCCCGCAGCCGCAGGTAGTCGGCCTTCACGCCGTACTCGGTTTGCAACTGGTCCACGGTCTCGACCAGCGCATGGTGCGACGTGCCGTAAGCGATTATCCCGACCTCGTTGCCGTCGTTGCGGACGATTTCGGGACGGGGAACCAGCGTGCGTGCGGTCTCGAACTTTTTCGCCAGCCGATCCATGTTGTTGGCGTAGTCGTCGGGACGCTCGCTGTACTGCGCCTTGTCGTTGTGGCCGCTGCCGCGCGCGAACCACGCCGCGCCCGGATGGTTGGTGCCCGGCAACGTGCGATATCCGATAGCGTCGCCGTCGACGTCCCTGTAGCGCGCGAAGCCGCCCAGCCGTTCGAGATCTTCGGCGGTGAGCACCTTGCCGCGATTCTGCGGCTTCTCGGGATATTGGAACGGCTCCGACATCCAGTTATTCATGCCGAGATCGAGGTCCGACATGACAAACACTGGGGTCTGGAGTTGCTCGGCCAAGTCGAAGGCCTCGCTGGCCATGCTGAAACATTCGCCCGGATCGCAGGGAATCAGCATGGGATGTTGGGTGTCGCCGTGAGAGAGCCTGGCGACGAAAGAGATGTCGCCTTGAGACGTGCGCGTTGGCAGCCCGGTTGACGGGCCAACGCGCTGGATGTCCCAGATAACGCCGGGAATTTCGACGTAGTAGCCCAGACCTGCGAACTCGGCCATCAAAGAGATACCGGGACCGGCGGTCGCGGTCATGGAGCGAGCTCCGGCCCATCCCGCGCCCAGAACCATGCCGATTGCGGCGAGTTCATCTTCAGCTTGAACGATGGCAAAAGTAGCTTTGCCATCAGCGCCAATACGGTACTCCTTCATGTATTCGATGAGGCTCTCAACGAGCGACGACGAAGGCGTGATCGGGTACCACGTCACCACCGTCACTCCCGCGAACATGGAGCCGATGGCCGCCGCTGAGTTGCCGTCGATGATGATCATCCCGCTGGTCTTGTTCATGCGCTCAATGGCGAAAGGGTCGGCCTTGGTGAGCGACGCGGAAGCGTAATCGTAGCCAGCTTTGGCTGCGCCCCAGTTAAGCTCAGCGGCCTTGACCTTCCTGGCGAACTGTTTGCGCAGTGCCTTCTCGACTTCAATCATGTCAAGGTTGAGCAGCCGCGCTACTACTCCGACGTACACCATGTTCTTGACCAGCTTGCGCAGCTTCGATTCGGGACAGGCGGCAGCGGTGATCTTATCGTAGGGCACGGCGTAGAAGATGAGGTCAGAGCGGAGCTCGTTGAGCTTGAGCGGCTCGTCGTAGAGCGCGACCGCACCGGGCGCAAGCGACATCACGTCTTCACGCGCGGTCTCAGGATTCATCGCCACGAGGAAGTCGATCTCCTTCTTGCGTGCGATGTAGCCCTTCTTGCTGGCGCGGATCGTGTACCAGGTCGGCAGCCCGGCAATGTTCGACGGGAACATGTTCTTGCCGGAGACGGGCACGCCCATCTGGAAGATGGTGCGCAGCAGAACGGTGTTGGCGCTCTGCGAGCCCGATCCGTTTACGGTTGCAACCTGGATGCTGAAGTCGTTGACGACAGGCTCACGCACAGCGCCTTGATCGGCACCGTGTACGGCTAATTCAGTTGTGGCCATCAATACCCCTTACTAACTGGATGAGGACGGAGAGCAGACCGTTTCATTATAGGGCAGTTGGCAAGGGCGCAGGGAAACAGAAGCGCCTGCCCGTGACTCATCGGTAAATCTCGCGCCGATGACCGACGCGGAGGACGAGGACAAGCAATCGCTGATTCTGCAGGTCGCAGATAATCCGGAAGTCGTCGACACGGTATCGCCAGAATTCGCCGAGCCGCGACCCTTTAAGGGCCTCGCCGATGCCGTGCGGATCATCTAACTGTCCGACGCGTTCGCGAAGAAACCTTGTGATCCGCAATGCGATGGGCTTGTCCAGCTTCTCCAGGTCTCTTCTGGCGCCGTCGTCGAACTCAACGCGCCAAGCCAAGGTCGCGCTCCACTTCCTCCAGCGTATAGGTCTTGCTTCGACCCGCCCGCAGGGCGGTCAGGCGCTGTTCGGCCAGATATAAGTCCTCCAACTCATCCAAGTGCTGACTGATGGCCTCGATCATGTAGAACGTCTTGGTGCGGCCAGTTCGCTTGGCCAACTTGTCCAGCCTTTTGGAGACCTCATCCGGGAGGCGAAGGGAAACGGCTGTCATGGAGTCAGAACCTCCGCGAAACACTTGTAGTGTCATCGCAATACTTGTATCTCACACTGGAAATGAGGTGTCAATTGCGGCACGGGGGACGAACGTAGTCTTCAGGCTACCCCCTTCGCCTTGACTGTGGGACGTGGGTGAATTTGGCCCACTACCTGCGATTGGGAATGTCCCAAAGTTGTAACATCGGGACACGCTTTGTGCTTTGGGCTTTCTGAATCCGCTAGAATCTAGGGTAAAATCAGGCACGGTCTTTCGCACTGCCCCAGAGCCCTTTGGGCTGCGAAAGCCCGCTTTAGACGTTGGGGAGAGGGACATGGGGATCTTCAGGACGACAGGTCAGCGTTTCAGCACGGCCGGGCAACTGTTTTCTTTCTTCTGGAGCAACAAACGCTGGTGGTTGACGCCCATCCTCATTACTCTGGCGGTTTTTGCGGTGCTGCTGATTTTGGCCCAGAGCTCGGCCATCGCACCGTTTATCTACTCGTTCTTCTAGGGGAAAACGCAGGTGTTGCTGCATTTCATAAAGCTGCATTGGCGGACCGTTCTGGCCGTCGTCGCTCTCGCCGTCGCGATCTGGTTTTGCTTGCCTGCTGGGTTGAGGGCGAAGATATCAGGACGTTGGAAGAAGATTGGGCATGCCATCGGCAACTTCCAGGCCCGCATCCTGCTGACCGTGATTTATTCCACGGTGATGGCGCTCTTTGGACTGCCGGTGCGATTCTTCGCGGACCTGTTCCATACCAAGAAGCGCCCTGAGAAGTGGTTTGACCATCCCCCCATCCCCAATACCCTTGAAGAGGCGCGGCGCCAAGGCTGACATGAATATCCTGGGAATCTCCTGTTATTACCACGACGCCGCAGCTGCGCTCCTGCAAGACGGCAAGCTGATTGCCGCCTCGGAAGAGGAGCGCTTCAGCCGCATCAAGCATGACTTCGGATTCCCTCATCATGCCATCAAGTTCTGCCTGGAGAGCGGCGGAATTCAGGCTGGGGATTTGGACTACGTCGTCTTCTACGAGAAGCCGTTCCGCAAGTTCGATCGCATTCTGATGAGCGTGCTGCAAACCTATCCGCAGTCGTACAAAGTGTTTCGCGAGTCGATGATCACCTGGATGATCGACAAGCTGTGGGTCGGTTCTAAGATTTCAGCTGAGCTGGGCATTTCGACAGCGAAGATCCTGTACAGCGAGCATCACATGTCGCACGCGGCCAGCGCGTTTCTGTGTTCGCCGTTCGAGGAAGCGGCCATCATGACCGTGGATGGCGTGGGCGAGTGGGTGACGGGAACCTGGGGCGTGGGGCGCGGCAATCAGATCGACATTCGCAAACAGATGATGTTCCCGCACTCGCTGGGACTGTTGTATAGCGCGTTTACCGCGTTTCTCGGCTTCGAAGTGAACGAAGGCGAGTACAAGGTGATGGGCATGGCGCCCTATGGACAGCCGCGCTATGTCGAAAAGGTATGGAAGGTGATCCGGCAGGAGTCGGACGGCTCGTTCTCGCTCGACATGGATTATTTCTGCTTCCAGCACTCGACTACTCGGACCTTCAACCAGAAGTTTGAACAACTTTTCGGCGAGCCACGCCCGCCCAAGACCCTGTTCTTCACTGCCGATTCAGGCTTCCCAACCTATTTCGGCGATGCGCCGTCGAACTTCAACGAGCTTTGCAAGCAGAACCAGCACTATGCCGATATCGCCGCCAGCATCCAGCAGGTAACGGAGGAGGTTCTGATCTGCATGGCGCGGCACCTGCAAAAAGAGACAGGCCTGACCAAACTCTGCATTGCCGGCGGTGTTGGCCTGAACAGCGTGGCCAATCATCGCATCCTGAACGAGACGCCATTCGATGACATCTTTATCCAGCCTGCCGCGGGAGATGGTGGTGGCGCGCTGGGCGCCGCGCTGTGGGCCGACAACATGCTGCTGGGCAACAAGCGGCGCTTCCGCATGGACCATGCGTATTGGGGCAAGGGATACTCCGACGCCGAGGTGCAACAGTTTCTACAGGAGAACGGGATTCCGTATCAGCGACTGGACGATGACGACAAACTGCTGGACCTGGCGGTGGAACGCCTGCAGCAAGGTAACGTGATTGGCTGGTTCCAGGGACGGTTCGAGTGGGGACCGCGGGCGCTGGGCAATCGCAGCATTCTGGCCGATGCGCGCAATCCCAACATGAAGGACATCGTCAACACCAAGATCAAGTTTCGCGAGCCCTACCGGCCGTTCGCGCCGTCGGTGCTGGCCGAGCGCACCGAAGAATTCTTCGAGCTGCCCAATGCGATGGAGCATTATCCCGCACGTTACATGCTGTACGTTGTGCCGGTGCGGCCGTCGAAGCATAGTGTCCTGCCGGCCATCACTCACGTCGACGGCACCGGCCGCTTGCAGACGGTGTTTGAGGATGCCAGCCCTCGCTATCACGGTCTGATCAAACGCTTCGCACAGGCGACGGGAATTCCGGCGGTGCTAAACACGTCGTTCAACCTGAAGGGCGAGCCCATTGTGAACACTCCCGCCAACGCCTTCAGCACTTTCTCCGCCAGCGAGATGGACATGCTGTTCCTGGGGAACTTTGTGGTCGAGAAAGAGCGGTTGAAGCAAAATCGGCAACTCGTCGAGGCCGAACCAGTCGCGGCGAAGTGAGCCCGAACACCCGGACACTGCACCGCCGAGAGCATCGCTGAGGGACCACCTGATCCCCAGCCAATGACGAACGAATACCCAGTCGCCCGCTTGTGCTAAATTACAACTACCACGCAAGACAACATGCAAGATTCCAAGCTAGCCTTCATGGCAGCCTGCGTTTTTGCGGCTGCGCTGCTGTCCGGATGCGGCACGTCTGACCCACCGCCCACTGAATCCACAGCTCCGCCTCCAGTGGAGGATTCGTCTTGCCAGCTCAGCCCACCGCCCAACACCCTGTGGTCGCTGGCGCAATGCTGCGCGAAGGACCTGCAAAGCAATCCGTCCTGCAGGGTCTATGACGCGAAAGACGAGTACGTGATCGTCAAAGACCACGATTCCTCGAAGCCCCAAGGCTATCTCCTGATTCCCAGCGTTCGCATATCAGGTATTGAAGATCCGCGTGTGACTTCGAAACCCTTCGTGGACTTGTGGGAGGACGGATGGTTCCGCTCATACAGTTATCCCGCCAAGCCTGCGTCCAAGACTGCGTTGGCAATCAATTCAGAGGTGGAACGGACCGAGAACCAGCTCCACATTCACATGTCGTGCGTTCGCGCTGACGTGGACCAGTTTTTGCAGGCCCACGACAAGGATATCCCGCTGTATCCGGCGAAGTTTGTTAGCTTCAATCTACCGCCGCGCAACCTCCCGTACGAAATCGTCAAAGTTAATGCGCTCACCAACGGGAACAGTCCGTTTGAAGTGATCCAGAGCATTCCAGGCGTGCCGGGCCATATGGGCGATCAGAGCATTGCGCTGGTTGGAACGCAAAGAACAGACGAGTACTATGTGCTGAACAGCTACTACAACAAACAAACCAAAAGCGGCGGCTTAGCCGAGGAACTGCTGGATCAAAGCTGTAGTGCAGCAGATACGGCGCTGCAATTCGTTCCGGTCACGCCATGCCGCCTGGTCGACACCCGTGGCGCTGATGGGCCGTTTGGCGGGCCGCCGATTGCGGGACAATCGGACCGGCATTTTTCGATCCCGCGCGGCGCTTGCAGTATTCCACCCACCGCCGCGGCGTATTCGCTGAATGTGACGCTGGTGCCGAAAAACGGGCCGGTGGAATACGCGACGGTTTGGCCGTCGGGCGCAATCCAGCCTGTGGTTTCCACCATGAATTCTGGGGATGGAAGAACCAAGGCCGATGCGGCGGTTGTGCCCGCGGGATTCGAGGGTGGGGTCAGCGTCTACGTGACAAATACAGCGAATGTCCTGATTGACATCAACGGCTACTTTACGTTTCCAAGCAATTCGACGCTGGAATTTTATCCGCTTACGCCTTGCCGTCTGGTGGACACCCGGGGCAACAGCGGTGTTTTGGGAGGGCCGTACCTGACGGGCGGCGTGGAGCGCGATTTCCCTATCCTGCAAAGTCCTTGCATCCCGCAGGGCGTCAGTCCCAACGCATATTCGCTGAACTTCACCGCGGTGCCGCACCCTGGCGGGCATCCGCTCGGCTACCTGTCGGTGTGGCCCGAGGGTGAGCAGCAGCCGGAAGTTTCCACCTTGAATAACTACACCGGAACCATTGTTGCCAATGCGGCTATTGTGCCCGCGGGCAGCGGCGGTGGGGTCGCCGTTTATCCCAACCAGAACACCGACCTGTTAATCGACATCAACGGATACTTTGGTCCGGCAGGGCAGAAAGGGCTGTCGCTGCATCCAGAGCCGCCTTGCCGGGTGCTCGACACGCGCAGTGTGGGCCAAGGGCGGCCGTTCAGCGGCGAGTTGACCGTGAATGTGACGAGCAGCCCGTGCCCGCAGCCGCGAACGGCGCAGGCCTATGTTTTCAACGCTACGGTTGTGCCTAGCGGCAGCCTGGGTTATCTGACGTTATGGCCCGACCATCAGACGGAACCGGTGGTTTCAACGCTCAACGCCATCGATGGATGGACCACGTCGAACATGGCCATTGTGACGACTACCAATGGCTCGATCGATGCCTACGCCGATGGCCTGACCCAACTGATCCTCGATATCTCCTCTTACTTCGCGCCGTGAAGACACTCGAGGACCAGTCATGAGTTCGGCGATCTGACGCTACTTCAGCGACGCCATATCGATCACGAAGCGGTACTTCACGTCGCTCTTCAGCAGGCGCTCATAGGCTTCGTTGATCTTCTGAATCGGAATCAGTTCGATGTCGGCGGTAATGCCGTGTTTGCCGCAGAAATCCAGCATCTCCTGGGTTTCCGGAATGCCCCCGATCCCCGATCCCGAAAGACTGCGCCGAGCCATGATGAGATTGAAGGCCGCAACCTGCGCCGGCTTTTCCGGAGCTCCGACCAGCACCATTGTCCCGTCGCGCTTCAGTAGACTCAGGTACGCGTTAAGGTCGTGGTCGGCAGAGACCGTGTCGAGGATGAAGTCGAAGCTGTTGATGTGCTTTTCCATCTCCGCCTGGTCCTTCGAAATGATTACGTGTTGCGCCCCCAGTCGTTTGGCGTCGTCCGCCTTGTTGGGTGAGGTGGTAAACAGGGTGACGTCAGCGCCGAGAGCATGCGCCAGTTTCACGCCCATGTGCCCCAAGCCGCCGAGTCCGACAATGCCTACCTTCTGACCCTTTCCAACTTTCCAGTGGCGGAGCGGGGAATAGGTGGTGATGCCGGCGCAGAGCAGCGGCGCCACGGCAGCCAAATCAAGATTGGTGGGGACCTTCAGCACGTAGTTTTCGTCCACGACGATTTGCTTTGAATACCCGCCGTAAGTCACGCCGCCGAGGTGTGGGTCGGGACTGTTGTAGGTGAATGCGCCCCCAACCTCGCAGTAGTTTTCCAGCCCCGCTTTACAGCTCTCACACTTGCGGCAGGAATCAACCAGGCAGCCGACGGCGGCCAGGTCGCCCGGCTTGAATTTGCTAACTTGCGATCCAACCTTGCTCACACGGCCCACGATCTCGTGGCCGGGAACCGCCGGATAGGTGGTTGGCATGAAGGCGGCCCACTCGTCACGGACGGTGTGCAGGTCGGAATGACAGACGCCACAAAACAGAATGTCGATCTGCACATCTTGCGGGCCAGGCTCGCGGCGCTCGAAAGAAAATGGCTGGAGGGGCGAAGTGGAGGATTGGGCTGCGTAACCGATCGTCTTGGTGCGTCCCAGCTTGTCTACCGGCTGCTGGGGCGTGAGAACATTAGCTGAATTTGCCATGAATATACTCCTCGGATGGAAGAAGTTCTGTTGGTTGATAAATCCGACACGATTGCAAATAACGATTGCTTCATTCGCTTAGATTCCGCCTAGCGCTGTTGGTCGCAGCGCCCGGGTGAATTTCCCACCAACCAGGCGGTGTCCTAATTTCGATACGAACGCTCCCTCAGCGGCTAAAGCCGCATTGGTGGGAAGGCAATTGCGGCACGGCTGAAGCCGTGCTCTTTCAAAGCCGGACACTACCGGCTGCTACGATTCTAGTGCTCGCCGGAACGCCTCGGCCGCAGATAGCTCGTTTCGTCCGGCTGGGGTAAGATTCCTTCATGTCTAAGTCGTCGCCCCAATTCGAAGTTGCGTGCCCCTGCTGCGGCGCAACCCTGAAGATCGATCCTGAAGTAAAAGCTGTAATTGCGCACACGGCGAAGGCCGTCCCGAAGACATTCGAGGACCTGGAGGCCGCCGCGCGCGCCATGAAGGACCAGGACAGCCGCAAAGAGTCCATCTTCCGGCAGTCGGTGGAGGCGCAGAAACACCAGGGCGATCTGCTGGAGAAGAAATTCCAGGAAGCGCTGAAGCGTGCCAAGGAAACGCCGGATACGGGCAAGCCGCTGCGGGACTTCGATCTGGATTGAGAAGAGACGACTAGCGACTAGCAGCTAGCAACTAGCCAGGGGCTACGAGCTTCGGCTGCGAGCCACGAGCCACGAGCCACGAGCTAAAGGCTAATAGCAAAGAGCGGCTTTCCCCATGCCAACCACAGGTGAGCGATTTGAGCGCGCGGTGTCGATCATGGCGCGGCTGCGTGCGCCCGGCGGATGCCCGTGGGACCGCGAGCAGACCTTCGACACCATCAAGCCGTACACGCTGGAAGAAGCGTACGAGGTGGTGGAAGCCATCGACGCGCGCGACTGGGATGAGCTGACCGGCGAGCTTGGTGACCTGCTGCTGCAAGTGCTTTTCTACTCGGAGATGGCGGCGGAGGAAAAACGTTTTTCTATTGACGACGTCCTTGAGCGTCTCTCGAACAAGCTGGTCGATCGCCATCCTCACGTTTTCGGCGATGTGAAGGCCGACACGCCCGGTGAAGTTCTGCGCAACTGGCAGGCGCTGAAGGCCGAAGAGAAGAAGAAGCGCCAGCGGGAAGCCGGAGATGACGGCGCGAAGAAGGGAGATCATCCCGAGTCGGTGCTGGCCGGCGTTTCTTCCGCGATGCCATCGCTGATGGAGGCTTATAAGATCAGCTCGCGCGTGGCGCACGTCGGATTCGACTGGCCGAATATTGAAGGCCTTTTCGAGAAGCTGAATGAGGAGACAGCGGAGCTGCGCGAGGACCTTGAGGAATATCCCGCGCCGGGTCCGCAGCCGGAGTCGGCCGCTGGTGTAGCGGGCGCGCGGGGGGTGAAGATTTCTGCTGAGTTGCGGTCGCGGCTGGAAGATGAAGTCGGCGATCTTTTCTTTGTGCTGGTGAACATCGCGCGTTATCTCTCGCTCGATCCTGAGTCGGCACTGCGCCAGACGAATCGCAAATTTCGCCGTCGGTTTCAATACCTGGAGGACAGGCTTCGCGAGCAGGGCCGCAAGCCGGCGGAGGCTTCACTGGACGAGATGGAGTCGCTGTGGCAGGAATCCAAGCAACAGGAAAAGCGGTGAGCGACGACAGGATCCAGTTGCGCAATTCGACTGACGTGGAGGAATTTCGCGCCTGCGTGGCCCTGCAAAAAGAAGTTTGGGGATTCGCCGACAACGAGCTGGTGCCGCTGCGGATCTTCTCGCTGGCGCCGAAGATCGGTGGACAAGTCATTTGCGCTTGGGATGGGGCGACGCTGGTGGGTTTCGCGTTTTCTATTCCCGGAATTCGCAGCCGGCAAACCTATTTGCACTCTCACATGCTGGCCGTGAAAGCCGACTATCGGAACAGCGGCCTGGGGCGGAAGCTCAAGTTGTTTCAGCGTGAGGATGCAATTGCGCACGGCTACGAACTGATCGAGTGGACCTTCGATCCGCTGGAGATCAAGAACGCGTACTTCAACCTGGAACGGCTGGGCGCGATTGCGCGACGCTACAACATCAATCAGTACGGCATCACGTCGTCGCCATTACAGGGATTTCTGCCCACTGATCGTTTAGTGGCGGAATGGTGGCTGAAATCGAAGCGGGTTGAGTCGCTGCTCTCGAGAGGAGAGCAGCCGGCTTTCAACGAAGAGATGCGAATCGAGATTCCGGCCGAAATCTATGCCTGGAAGGCAGCGGCCGAAACGCGACAAAAAGCTGCGGAGGTCCAGTTGCGCAATCGGGAGCAGTTCCTGAAAGCGTTCTCGCGAGGCTGGGCTTGTCTGCGCTATGGGCGCGACGACAACGGCGGCGGCGTATTTGTGTTGGGCCGCTGGGATGAGGATTGGTCGTACGGCAGCCACTAGTGACCTGCGGCCGGCTGCGTCTGAAGCAATCCTACGTCTGCAGCAATTTTTTCCAGCTTGGCGCGATTCTCCTTCTTCATCGGTACGATCGGAAGACGATAAACCTCTTCGATGCGGCCCATCATCGCGAGTACGGCTTTCGCTGGGCCAGGATTCGATTCGATGAAGTTCGCCTGCATCAGCGGCAGGTATTTTCGAAGGAGCAGGCGCGCTGTGTCCCACTTGTTGGCGAGTGCTGCGCCGGTCATACGCGTCATCTCAGCCGGAATTTCGTTGGACACGACCGAGATGATGCCGACGCCGCCCAGTCCGATGACCGCCAATGTGATGGCGTCGTCGCCGGAAAAAACCAGGAAATCTTCCGGCACGGTAGCGCAAACTTCGGCGATCTGCCCGATGTTTCCGCTGGCTTCCTTGACGGCCATGATGTTAGGGATTTCGGCCAGACGCAGGAGCGTGGGTGTTTCGATGTTGGTTCCGGTCCGGCCAGCAATGTTGTACAACACCAGCGGCTTGGCCGAGGCTTCGGCAATCGCCTTGAAGTGCTGGTAAATGCCTTCCTGCGTGGGCTTGTTGTAGTAGGGCGTCGCGGTGAGGACGTAGTCGACGCCAAAGCGCGACGAGATTTCCTTTGCCCTGGCGACGGCCTCGCGAGTGTTGTTGGAAGTTGCACCCGCCATGATGGGCAGGCGTCCGCCGGCAGTCTCGATGGTCAGGTCGACAACGCGCAACCATTCGTCGTGCGACAGGGTCGGCGTTTCGCCAGTGGTGCCGCAGGGCACAAGGAAGTCGATGCCCGACTCAACTTGCCAGCGCACCAGTTCGCGGAGCGCAGTTTCATCAACGCTTCCATCTTGCTTGAAGGGAGTGACAAGAGCGGTACCACAACCACGCAGTTTCATTCGAAGAGGATAATCCTCATTGGCCGGAATCTCAAAAGGCGTTTTCACCACGGAAGCACGGAAAGCACGGAGGATTCTTATAACGAAGAAAAACGCAGACGTAAGGACGATTGAACCTTATGGCAACGTTCGCTTCAGATGAGGTCGAATTATCATTCGTGAGAGTCAGGGGCAGGCCTGATCAGGTGACACAAAAATCTATTCCGTGCTTTCCGTGCCTCCGTGGTGAAAAAACCTTCACAACTGGCCGAAGATGTCTTTGAAGTCGTAGAAGCCGGTCTTGCCGGCAATCCACTGGGCGGCGAGCACGGCGCCGTCGGCAAAGGTCCGGCGCGACTTGGCCTCGTGCGTCAGCACAATGCGATCGCCTGCTGAGTTCAGTTCCAGCGTATGTGTGCCCGTCACTTCGCCCTCGCGTTCGGAAGATATACCGACATTCACCCCAGCCGCTTGTTGCAGAATCAGCTGGAGAGAGATTGCCGTGCCTGAAGGTGCGTCTTTCTTGTGGATGTGATGAATCTCGGTGATGTGGCCGGTATAGTCATGCGTCAACGCAGGCGCCGCGGCTTTCATAATCTGATAGAAGAGATTTACGCCGTAAGAAAAATTGGCGCCGAAGACGAATCCCGTCCCGGCCTGCTCCACCGCCGTGCGGACGCGCGCCATTTCGCTGTACCAGCCGGTCGTGCCGACCACCATCGCCTTCTTCGCGCGCACGCAGGCATCGATGTTGGCCAGCACTGCTTCAGGCGAAGTGAAGTCGATTAACACGTCGAAGGCGCGCAGATTTTCCGGCGTCAGCCACGCGCCGCCACGATTGACATCAACATCGACGGTCTGCGCCAGGTGTCCGCGCTCGCGCGCGACTTCGGCAACCAGCGAGCCGGTCTTGCCCGGACCCAGCACCAGCAGCTTAAGCGATGGCTTGCTCAATCGAACACCTCGGGATCGACGTCGGTGAAAAACCTTGCATGCAGCCGGCGCACGGCTTCGGGCACATCGGCCTCGTCGATGACGAACGTCAAGTTGATCTCCGATGCGCCCTGCGAAATCATGCGCACATTAATGTCGCTGATGGCGTCGAAGATTTGCGCCGCCACTCCGGGCGTGTCGCGCAGATTCTCGCCTACCAGGCAGACGATCGCCTTGCGCCCCGAATACTTCACGAAGGCAAGCTTCTCCAGGTCGGCCGCGATCTGCGGAATCGCCTCGTTGGAATCGACCGTGAGCGAGATGCTGACCTCCGAGGTGGAGACGACATCGACCGCGCAGTGATGCCGGGCAAAGACCTCGAAGACCTGGGCCAGAAATCCATGTGCCATCAACATGCGAGCGGCGACAATGTCGATTACCGTGATGCGGCTCTTGGCAGCGATGGCTTTGAACAGCGAGCGCGAGCGCGGGGTGCGCGCTAGAATGCGGGTGCCGTCGTTCGACGGATTGCGCGAATTCAGCACGAGCACCGGGATGTTCTTTTCGACCGCAGGCAAAACCGTGGCAGGATGCAGAACCTTCGCGCCAAAATAGGCCAACTCGGCGGCCTCTTCAAAGCTGATCAACTTGATGCGGCGCGCATCGCCACAGATGCGCGGGTCGGTGGTCTTCATGCCGTCCACATCAGTCCAGATCTCGATGCGGGCAGCATTCAATCCCGCGCCGACCAGAGCGGCCGAGAAGTCGGAGCCGCCGCGGCCAATGGTGGTAGTGACGCCTTCGCGCGTGGCGCCCACAAAACCGCCCATGATAGGCACGCGTTGTTGCTCGATAAGCGGCTGGATGCGATCATGCAGGCGATCGTTGATCTCTTCCACTTGCGGCACCGCGCGGATGTGCTGCGCGTCGGTCACGATCACCTGCCGAGGATCAACCAGAACCGCGGGAATATCGCGCGCTAGAAACGCCGCGGTCGCGATCATGCTCGACAGCCGTTCGCCAAACGAGACAACGTAATCGGAGGTGCGCGGCGTCAGTTCGCCCACGGCTGAAATACCGCGCAGCAATTCGTCAAGCGAATCGAACTCGGAGCCGAGTTCGCGGTGCAATTCCGTATGCAGTCCGGTGTCCAGCAGTTCGCCCACGGTAAGGTAATGGCGCTCGCGAAGAGCGTGGCAGATCTCCAGCGCCTGGTCGCGCTCGCCCCGTCCGGCAGCGGCAGCCATGGCTAGCAGCTGGTCCGTGACCTTCGCCATGGCGCTGACCACGACGAAGGGGTGCTCAGCCAAGCGGGCTTTCACGATGCCAGCGACACGATCGATGGCGGTGGCGTTCTCCACCGAGGTGCCGCCAAATTTCATGACGATCACGGTCGCACCGCCGGAGGGGAATTGCGGGTCACGGGAGCAGACCCTGAACTTTCAGCAGCTCAGCATTGAGCAGGGCCGCGCCCGCCGCTCCACGGATGGTGTTGTGCGAAAGGACGGTGAACTTGTAATCGAGCACGCCGCAGGGCCGCAGCCGCCCGACGCTGACCGTCATCCCCTTGCCACGGTCCACATCGAAGCGCGGCTGCGGACGGTCCGGCGCGGCATCGTAAAACACTGGCTGCACCGGCGCCAGGGGCAGCTTCAACTCCTGGGGAGTAGAACGGAAGTCATTGAACGCCGCAATCATTTCTTCGGGAGAGGCCTTTTTCTTGAGCTTGAGCGACACGGATTCGGTGTGACCATCCTCGACGGCGACGCGATTGCAATGCGCCGTCATGGTGAATGCGGCCTGCTCGACGTGATCGCCGTCCAGGCGTCCGAGGAGCTTGCGCGTTTCCTCTTCCATCTTTTCTTCTTCCTTGGCGATGTAGGGGATCACGTTGCCCAGAATGTCGAGCGAGGCGACGCCAGGATAACCCGCGCCGCTGACCGCCTGCATGGTGGTGACAAAGAGCGATTCAATGCCAAACTTGCGATGTAGGGGCGCGAGAGCTACGACCAGCCCAATCGCCGAGCAGTTGGGGTTGGTGACAACGTAGCCGCCTGACTGCTTGCGCCAGCTCTGCTTTTCAATCAGCGCCACGTGATCGGCGTTCACTTCGGGGATCACGAGGGGAACGTCGCTTTGCATCCGAAAGGCGCTGGAGTTGCTGACCACGGCGCATCCGGCGGCGGCGAATTGCGGCTCCATCTCGCGTGCGATGCCGGCGTCCAGCGCGGCAAAGATGACGCGAGGCGCACCGTCGGGTACGGCGTTCGACACCTTCATGCTGCGCACGCGATCGGGGATAGGCGTCTTCAGACGCCATTTTGCGGCGTCGCCGTAGTTCTGTCCGGCGGAGCGATCGGATGCAGCCAACCATGCCACTTCGAACCAGGGATGGTTTTCAAGCAGCTGTATAAAGCGCTGCCCGACAACTCCAGTAGCGCCAAGAATTCCAATTGGGATTTTCTGCTGCGACATTGTCTTGTAGAGTCTTGTAGAAAATTCAAGTTATATCACGTTCCCGCACACACACGACATGACGAAAAAGGACTAGGTGTCATGCTTGACAGCCGCCAGATGCAGCGCTGCTTCAATCTGCTGGGCAACCTGCTCCGCTGTGTTTCCCGCAGTGTTTACGATCAATTCCGCTTTGCGATAGTGCGGCAGGCGGCGGGTGTAGAGAGCGCAAAACGCTTCGATGTCGCCTGCCAGGGGGCGTGGATTTTGCGCGGACCGTTCGCCGGCAGTCCGGCAGCGCCGCAAGAGTTCATCGATGTCAAGCTCCAGAAAAACAACGTGTGCGCCGCTGCTGCGCAAGAGGTCGGCATTTTGCGGCTCGGCAAAGGTCCCGCCGCCGAGCGCAATGACGGTAGGAGCGGAGGTCTGCTCCAGCACCGACCGCAGAGCATCAGCCTCAATCCGGCGAAAGTGCGGTTCACCGTAGCTCGCAAACAGTTCGTGGATGCGCAGCTTCGACCGGCACTCGATTTCGCAATCGAGGTCAATGAAGCGCCAGCGGAGTAGCGACGCGAGCACGCGACCGACAGTACTCTTGCCCGCGGCCATAAAGCCGGTGAGGGCGACGATGGGTCGCGGCGAGTCGGGTTGGGCGGATTGCGACGTTGTAGACCTCGACAAAGCTAAGAATTTGGACCGCTCACATTGCCATGCGAACGCACTTCGATATTGATTATCACCGGAATGGGCACGCCATCCCGGGTAGCCGGTTTGAATCTCCATTTCTTGACTGCTGCCATTGCATTCGCGTCAGCCTGCTTGCTGCCGGAAGTCTTGGTCATCTGAGGATCGTGGACCAGACCGTCGGTTCCGATCGTCACCGAAAACACTGCGGGGCCTTTGCCTTCGTCGGCGGCGGGCGCCGGTTTGGGGGTTGCGATGGCTTTCGGCGGTATTATCCTAGCTCTGGCGTTAGCATTGACTGCACCGTTCGAGGCGGCAGAAGCGTCCTGCGGGATTGCCGCAAACGCAAAATAAGGGGCCAGGAGAAAAGCAAGGACGACGAGCCGCATTCCAGAATCATACAATTGCGGTGCAAGCACCTTGCTTCTCCAGGAAAGACTTTGATGGCGATGGACGCTGCAAACTCTACTAACTCGCAACTGCCGCTCTACGTAGGCACCTCGGGCTGGGCCTATGCTATCTGGAAGCCCGATTTCTATCCCAAGGAAGTTGCTGCGAAAAACTTCCTGAAGTACTACGCGACGCAGCTCACCGCGGTGGAAGTGAACTACACCTTCCGCCGAAGCTTGTCGGAAAAAGCGGCGACCGGATGGATGGCCGATGTTGGGCCGAACTTCCGTTTCGCACTGAAGGCGAACCAATACATCACGCACATCAAGCGGCTGCAAAACGTAGAGGAAGCCATGCAGCGCTTCCTGCCCACATTGCAACCGCTGGCCGCGCAGCTGGGTCCGGTGCTGTTCCAGTTGCCGCCCAATGCCAAGGCGGACGTCGCGGTGCTGCGTGACTTTCTGGCGTTGCTGCCGCGAAATTTCAAGGCGGCATTCGAGTTTCGCCACGAATCGTGGTTCGCTGAGGAGATCTATCAGGTGTTGCACGATCACAATGCGACGTTGTGCGTTGCCGAAACCGAGAAGCTCAAGACGCCGGAAATCCGCACCGCCAGCTATATCTACTTCCGCTTTCGGCAGCCCAGCTATTCGCCCGAGGATTTGAAGAAGCTGGAGGAGCGCATTGGGAAGTGTATCGCCGATGGACTGGAAACCTATGCGTTCTTCAAGCACGAAGAAGATCCGCGCTCGCCGCATAACGCGGTGGAACTGCTGCATGCGGTGCGAAGTAAAGTAAAGCATAGCTAGCAGATTGCTTCGTGTCAGGGCACGGCTTCAGCCGGGCCGTTTGGCTGGCGAAAGCAGCTCGGGCTTCAGCCCATGGTGCCCGAATGTTTGCAGGGGCTAAAGCCCTGCTGTTTTGCTACTCCATGTGCGGCACGACTGAAAGTCGTGCCCTGACACAACCCAGTCGACTTACCGGCTAGTCTCTAGTGCCAGCTCAGGCGCAGGTTGGGAAAGCGGCAACCGTGACCTGCTAACCGACAACTGACAACCGACAACCGACAACTGATAACGTCCCGTACCCCGCTCGTTATTCCCGCCGCTGCTGTTTGCCTTCATACTCATGTCGTGCAGAGTGCCGATCCCAGCCTGCGGCTGCTGATCTCGTTTCTCGACTACCTCAAAGTCGAGAAGGGACTCGCGCCGTTGAGTGTCGCAGCTTATCGCTCGGACCTGGAGCAATACTCCGACTTTCTGCTGAAGCGGAAGCGCGGGCTGCGCGAGGCGCGACGTCAGGAGGTGCGCGACTTCCTGAACGCGCTGTTGTCGAATGGCGTCGACGGGCGCAGCGTAGCACGCAAGCTTTCGGCGATGCGGCATTTCTACAAGTACTTGCTGCTGGACCGCTACATCACCGCCGATCCCACGCTGAACATCGATACGCCGCGGCAATGGAAGGTGTTGCCCAAGGCACTGGCGGCCGACGAAGTCGAGAGCGTTCTGCAAGGTCCGCCGCGCGCGAAAGATGATCGCCATTCGCAGGCGCTGGCTGGCCGCGACCGCGCCATGCTGGAAGTTTTCTACGCTGGGGCGTTGCGCGTCTCCGAGGTCGTCAACTTGAAGCTCGAAGACCTGAAGCTCGAGTTGGGATATGTGCTGGTGCGGGGTAAGGGCGACAAGGAACGCATTGTTCCGCTGGGCCGCGCGGCGCAGGAAGTGGTTCAGCAGTACTTGCGCGACGCACGTCCGGTGCTGGCGGCAGGGAGGTCGTCCCCGTTTCTGTTCATCGCCCGCGGCGCGCACGGCATCACGCGGCAGCGCGTGTGGCAGATGGTGAACGACGCATCGGCCCAGTCTCGTCATGCGAGTCCGCACATGCTGCGTCACAGTTGCGCGACGCACATGGTGGAGAACGGCGCCGATCTGCGAACCGTGCAAACCATCCTTGGCCACGCCGACATTTCGACGACGCAAATCTACACCCATCTCGCGCTTGATCGCTTGAACCGCGTGTACAAGGAACATCACCCGCGCAGCAAGCGGCGAGGGTAACGACGCATGACCAAACGCGGCGCAACCATCGTGGAGAAGGCAGTCGCGAACTTCATTCGCGCGTTGCAGGAGCGCAACGCTTCCGCGCACACCATCAAGGCCTATCGCACCGATCTGGCGCAGTTTGCCGACTACGTTGGCCCGCAGAGCTGGCGCGACATCGATCACGTTCTCATCCGTGGCTACCTGGCGAACCTCTACGAACGCGGCCTCAGCAAGACTTCGGTGGCGCGCGCGCTGGCGGCGCTGCGCTCGCTCTACCGATGGCTGGCGCAGGAGGGTGAAGTCGAGCAGAACCCAGCCGCGCTGGTTGCCACTCCAAAGCTCCCGAAGAAGCTGCCGCGCGTGCCGACCATCGAGGAGGTCAACACGGTGCTCGATTCCGAGATGCCGGAATGTTCGGCCTTCAGCGAGCGCGATCAGGTGATCCTGGAACTGCTCTACGGCTGCGGCATTCGCAACTCGGAACTGATCGGCATCAACCTCGACGACATTCGCTGGTCGAACGAAGTAGTGCTGGTGCGCGGCAAGGGCCGCAAAGAACGCTATGTGCCGTTCGGTGACTCGGCCAAGGCGGCGGTGCAGGCTTATCTGCCGGCGCGCCAGCGCGTGCTCGGCGAAACTAGACGCACCAGCGAACGGGCGCTGCTCATCAACCTGCGCGGCGCGCGGCTCACTACGCGCAGCGTGGGCCGCATCGTCAAGCAGATTGCGGTCGCGCGCGGACTTTCTCCCGACGTTCATCCTCACACGCTTCGTCACGCTTTCGGCACGCACATGCTGGAAGAAGGCGCTGACCTGCGCGCCATCCAGGAGATGCTCGGCCACGAGCGCCTTTCCACCACGCAGCGCTACACGCAGCTCACGGTGAAGCACGTGATGGAGGTGTACGACAAAACCCATCCGCACGCGAAGAAAGCTGCCAGCAACTAGCTGCGAGCTCCGAGCTGCTAGCTACCAGCTTCGAGCTACGAGCTTTGAGCCGCGAGCAATTCGGCTCCGCCGAGTGTTCATCGAATGCGACTTTCAACTGAATTCCTCGGGAATCATTGCAGGAACTCAGCCCCCAAGCCTATAAGCTCATTGCTCGCGGCTCGAAGCTCGTAGCTTCTTCTTCCAGTTTCCACAACCCGATCTCGCCTGATACACTTGGCTGCTCCAAATTCCTCCCATGAGTGACGCAGTTTCCCCCGCTGGTTCTCCGAAGATTCGGCTTGTGCTGCTCTGGCACATGCACCAGCCGTTTTACAAAGACATGGTCACCGGCGAGTATCGCCTGCCGTGGGTGCGGCTGCATGCGCTGAAGGATTACTTCGGGATGGTCAAGCTGCTCGACGAGTTTCCCGACGTCCATCAAAACTTCAACCTCGTCCCGTCGCTGGTCGCCCAGATTCAGGATTATGTTTCCGGCGACGCGCACGATCCCTTCTTCGACCTCGTCGCCAAGCCCGCCAGCGAGCTCACCGCTGCCGATCGCCGTTTCGCGCTGCAATACCTGTTCCAGGCAAATCCGGTCAACATGATTGGCCGCTATCCGCGCTATCGTGAGCTGTGGGAGAAGTATCGCTCCACCAGTGACCGGCCCGAAGGTCCCGAGTCTTACTTTGTCACGCGCGATTATGCCGATCTGCAAGTGCTGTCGCAGCTCGCGTGGTTCGACGAGTTCTTTCTCGCCGACTCTGACATTGCGGCGCTGGTGCAGAAGGGCGAAGACTTCACGCGCGACGATCAGCAACTTGTCACCGCCAGGGAGCGCGAGCTTGTCGCTAAGGTTCTGCCGGCCTACGCCGACGCCGTGCAGCGCGGTGGCATCGAGATTTCGGCAACGCCGTTCTACCATCCCATTCTGCCGCTGCTGTGCGACACCAACGTTGGCGCAGAGTCGTCGCCCGGATTGCCGTTGCCCACGCGGCGCTTCCGCCATCCTGACGACGCTGCGCTCCAGATCCAGCGCGCGCTCGACTCGCATCAGGCGCTCTTCGGCGTACGGCCGAAAGGCTTGTGGCCGTCGGAGGGCAGCGTCTCCGAGGAAGCGCTGAAGCTCGCCTGCCGCGAAGGCATCGAGTGGATGGCGACCGACGAAGGCGTGCTGGGCCGTTCGCTCGACTTCAACTTCGCGCGCCATAACGGCGATCACCTGACCGCCGACGGCGCCGAGCGTCTTTACAACATCTATCGCTATGAGAAGGACGAGACGCGGATGCATCTTCTCTTCCGCGACCATCGTCTCTCCGATCTCATCGGCTTCGTCTATTCAGGAATGCCGGCGCAGGACGCCGCCAATCACCTCATCCGCAACATCAGGGACTCGGCAAAGCCGCTGCTCGACCAGGGCAAGAACGCGGTCGTCTCGATCATTCTCGACGGCGAGAATGCGTGGGAATACTATCCGCAGTCGGGCCGCGAATTCCTGCGCCGCTTTTACGGCGCGCTGCAACGCGACGATCAGATCGAGCCAGTGACCATCAGCGAGGCCATCGCGCGCCACGCCGAATCCGATTTCGGCCAGTTGCACCGCCTGGTTCCGGGCTCGTGGATCGACGCCAACTTCAACGTGTGGATTGGCGCTCCGGAAGACAATCACGCTTGGGACCTGCTGGCCGAAGCTCGCGACTACTACGATCATCACGCCAATCGTGTTTCCGAAGCGCAGGGGCAAATCGCCTGGGAAGAGTTGCTCATCGCCGAAGGCAGCGACTGGAATTGGTGGTACGGTCCAGAACATCATTCGGCCAACGACCGTGACTTCGATGAGCTTTACCGCAAGCATCTCTCTAACGTCTATCACGCGCTGGAAGGCATTCCGCCGGAGGAGTTGAGCACGCCGATCATCAGCGGCGTTCCACGGCCAAGCTACATTCCGCAGACCGCGTATGTGCGGGCGCGGGTCGACGGTCTCGTCAGCGGATACTTCGAGTGGATGGGCGCGGCGAGTTACACCTCCGATCAGCGCACCAGCGCGATGCATGGCAAGCAGTTTCTCCTCGACGCGGTTTACGCGGGTCTCGACGCCGATTCCATCTCAGGCCGTCTCGACTTTCATCACGAAGTTCCTCAAGACGCGTATCGGTTGGTGATCAATCTTGAGGTATGGCGCGAGCAGGGAAACCTGAAAGCTGCGCCGGATTCTTATCGCCTCACCGTCGATGCCCAAGGCCGCGACGTGCAACGATGGGTTTTGACCAACGGCGAAGAGCGCAATCAACTGGCAAGCTTCTCGGCGGATAACAGGAACTCGAGCACCAACGGCGTCGAAGTCGCGCTGGAGAAAATTTTCGAGATGCGCGTGCCCTTCGATCTCATCGGCGCGCAGCCGGGCAGCCGCATCCGTCTTCGCTTCGCCATCTGGCGCGAGCACCTGCCCGTCGACTCGCTCCCGCTGGAGGGCTGGATCGACCTCCACGCCCTCACCGAAGAAGAGCTGGAGACCAACCTCTACAGCTTCTCACCGCAGGACTGAACACCTCGTTCTCGAACTTAGCAACCTGACCACCCTGAGAACTGACGCTAGCTGCGATCAGTGACCCTGCTGCGCGCTAACCCCTCTCCCGAAATCTGTGCAGTAAATAAAGGTTTTATGTCGTAACGGTCCTTTACCTCTTTTGCGCCACTTCTCGCGATCCTCAGAAAAATCGTTCTTAGCGACGTGCGACGGGTGCTAACATTGCCTTTCCGACGCAAAACTTGGAAGCGAACCTTGCTGAAGAGGCAATATGCGTAAGAATCTGCACGTTGGCAAACGTCGGCAGTTGTCGGCCCATAAACTTCCCTCGGCTCTCGCAATAGTTTTCTGCGCCGCTGCCTTCCTGTTGATCGCTATTCCTTGTCGAGCCCAACAATCGCTCCAGGTATTGCACAACCACGTTCGCCCGGTAATCACCAATGGGCAAGCAGTGCCGGTGGGTCTTCTTCCGCCTACTCAGTCCTTGAACCTCATCATCCACCTCCCGGTGCGCAACCAGGAGGATCTGACAAGCTTGATCGATCGGCTCTCCGATCCCACCAGCCCCGACTACCGCCATTGGCTCAGCGTGGCTGAGTTCACCGAAAGCTTTGGCCGCACGGAAGCGGAATACCAGAAGGCGGCAGATTTCGCCGAAGCTAATGGTTTTACCGTGACGTACAAGTCTCCGAATCGCCTGATGCTGGTTGTCGGCGGCTCGGTCGCGCAAATCGAAAAGGCCTTCAATGTCACGATGCGGACCTATCTGGTTCCAGGGGAAAACCGCATCTTCTATTCGCCCGATCGTGAACCCTCACTCGCTCTGGATGTGCCCGTATCGCACATTTCCGGCCTGAACAATTACTCCTACCCGCATCCCGGAGCAGGGCGACGTCCGGCGCAACTGGGTCCCGAAAGTCCGGGCGCCCCCCAGGGTACGGGCTCCGGTCCGGACTCGTCGTTCCTCGGCAGTGACATGCGGCCTGCCTACAACATGGGCGCCAACACCGGCTCCGGACAAACCGTCGGGCTGGCAGAGTTTTCGGGCTATACCGCTAGCGATATTAGCTTGTACTTTTCGAATACCCATCAGACCAACAACGTCCCGATCGCTAACATAGTTGTGGATGGCGGCTCAGCCTCGAACTGGAGCAACGCCAACGACGAAGGCGAAGTCTGCCTGGATATAGAACAAGCGGTTTCAGTGGCTCCCGGCCTGTCGCAACTCCGCGTCTATATTGGTCCCACCAGTTTCGGCAGCGGCGTCGACGGCTACATATTCAGTCGGATGGCCACGGACAATCTTGCCAAGCAACTGAGTAGCTCCTGGTGGTGGTCTCCCGACGATCCGACGACCGACGATCCCTATTTCGAGGAAATGGCTGCCCAGGGTCAGAGCTTCTTCAGCATCTCCGGGGACAATGGGGCCTATACCGGGAACAACCGTGACGACGAGGGTTATCCCGCCGAGGATGTTCACATCACGGTCGTCGGCGGCACCGAGTTGACCACGAGTGGCGCCGGCGGCCCATGGCAATCGGAAGTAGCGTGGAATGACGATGGCGGTGGCAGCGGCGGCGGCCCGGCTGATGATGGAACAAGATATTTTCCCATTCAGAGCTGGCAGGTGCCAGTCATCAACTCGTCCAATGGAGGTTCAACCACTCTACGCAATTCGCCTGACGTCGCCCTGCAAGCGGACTACGACAATTACATCTGCTACGACCACGGTGCTTGCGAAACCGATTGGGGCGGTACCAGCTTTGCCACACCGCGCTGGGCTGCGTGGCTCGCGCTGGTCAACCAGCAGCTCGTGGCCAACGGCTACGGGGCCGGTCTCGGCTTTATCAACCCCACTCTCTACTCCATCGGTCAAAGTTCCAACTACAGCAGCGACTTCCACGACGTTACCAGTGGGAATAATGACACCGACGGCCAATCGAAGTTCTACTATGCCGTGGCCGGCTATGACTTGGTCACCGGATGGGGAAGTATGAACGGTCAGCCCCTGATGACCACCCTGGTGGATGCCCTGCTCAATTACACGCTAACGGTTTCGACCACCGGCGACGGAACCGTGACCAGCACCGACGGCTTCATCAACTGCCCGGGAACGTGCAGCCATTCCTATCAGGCCAATACGCAGGTCACGCTGAACGCCTCACCGGCATTTAATTGGGGCTTCGCTGGCTGGAGCGGCGGCGGCTGCAGCGGTACTGGCTCCTGCAACGTCGTTATGACGCAGAACCAGACCGTCTCGGCTACATTCCTGCCCGTTTACACGCTGACGGTCACAACCAATGGCAGCGGAAGCGTCACCAGTACCGACGGCAATATCAACTGCCCCGGGACGTGCAGCCATGTTTATCTTTCCAATACGGTCGTGACCCTCGTTGCCAATCCTGCTCTGGGCTGGAGTTTGAACGCCTGGGGCGGCGCGTGCTCCGGTAGCGGCTCCTGCCAGGTGATCATGACGCAGAACCAATCGGTGACGGCCACGTTCACCCAGAACTATTACACGCTAACCGCGTCCACCGCAGGCAATGGAACCGTTACCAGTACGGACGGCTACATCAACTGCCCCGGTACGTGCAGCCACACTTATCTTTCGCTTACTCAGGTGACAATGAATGCCTCGCCCGGACAAGGCTGGTACTTCAGCGGCTGGACCGGTGCCTGTAGCGGCGTCGGCACTTGCAATGTGACGATGACGCAGAATCTGGCCGTCACCGCCGTCTTCGTTGAGCCCGGCCACGGGATTCAGTTCACCCCGGTCACCCCCTGTCGCCTGGTGGACACGCGACAAACCGGTGACCCGATTCAAGGTGGCACGTCGCAGAACTACACTCTGCCCCAACTTGGCGGCTGTGGAATTCCCGCCAGCGCAGCCGCGTACTCCTTGAATGTCACCGTGGTCCCGATTACAACTTTGGGTTATCTGACCATCTGGCCCACTGGCGAAGCTCAGCCAACTACCTCCCTGCTGAACTCTCCCGACGGACGCATCAAGGCCAATGCTGCGATTGTTCCCGCTGGAACCAGCGGTGCAGTCAGCGTGTTTGTCACCGACACCACCAACGTCATCCTCGACATCGACGGCTACTTCACTACTCCAGGCTCCGGAACGTATCAGTTCTATCCGCTGACGCCTTGCCGCATCGTGGACACTCGCAGCGGCGATGGAGGCATGCTTCAAGCAGGAATGGAACGCGATTATTCGATTGCGGGAAGTTGCGGAATCCCCAGCAGCGCGACAGCTTATTCCTTCAACGTCACCGTGCTGCCCGCCGCTGGCGGCTTGGATTACCTGACCGTCTGGCCCCAAGGCGAGTCGCAGCCTGTTGTCTCTACTCTTAACGACAACACAGGGACAGTCGTAGCCAACGCCGCCATCGTACCCGCAGGCAGCAATAACACAACCGCCTTCTATGCCCACAGCAACAGCACCAACCTGTTGGTTGATGTAAACGGCTACTTCGCTGCTCCGGGAACAGGCGGGTTCTCGATGTATCCCGTCGCCCCGTGCCGCGTGCTCGACACGCGCCAGAGCGGCGGCTCGTTCGTTGGTGAGAAAACCGTAAATGTTGTGGGCAGCGCTTGTGCTCCGCCCAGCAACGCCGCTGCCTACATCTTCAACGCGACCGTCGTCCCGCCCGGCCCCATGCCTTACCTGACGTTGTGGCCCGATGGCGAGCAGCAGCCCGTAGTCTCGACCCTGAACGCCTACGATGGCTTCATCACCTCCAACATGGCCATCGTGCCAACCAATAACGGTTCCATCGACGCCTATGCTTATGCACTGACGCAGCTGATCCTCGACATCTCCGGCTACTTCGCGCCGTAGGCGGGGAGCTAAGGGGGCTCTGGTTAAGTCAGTTCCTCGCAAGGGACGGCCCTCAGAGTCTGCGTGAGAACTAAGTTTGATCCTCGCCAGTGGAAGTAAATACACACGAAAAAGAACCCCGAAGGGGTGGAGGTGCAGTTAGCCCAGGACGGAGCGAAGCGGAGTCCTGGGTACAGCGGGAAAATGAGCGGAGTCCCCCCGGGACGGCGCAGGCTCCCGCGCACACTCTTCAGGGCGTCGGCAAATGGCGCAACATCAAAGCGGCTTTAGCCGCTGACGGATTTCGCCTTGACTCGATCAGGGGTTCCCTAAGTATCCAAAAGGAGCCACGCTGCCAAACCATATTCGCTTGCCTAATTTTTCCCAAAGCGTAACAATATCTTGTTCGATGCCTGTCGCGCTGGTCGGCACTTTGGCCGCGTGGAAGAGCACGCGGTTTTCAATTTTGTAACGAACCCGCCGACCAGGTCATCGAATGAAGTGAGTTGTACAGAAGCGTCAACTGGCAGCTTCAACATCCCCGTAGGTCGGGCGCGCAAGCGTAGTGGACCTACTGGAGCCGCGAGTCAGCTTTCAACATCCCCGTTCCGGGTCGTGTTCACACGCCGCCGGGACTGAAGGCAGAGACAAAGAGATGGCTACAGCACCGGTTACAGAAGCGACATCCTGCTCGCTCGAAAATTACCTCGTTCTCCCAGATAATTCCATGGACGGCCGCATTGCGGATGCCCGGGAAGCTCTTGGCGACGAATGTGTCGTCCTCGGCCACCACTACCAACGCGACGAAGTCATACGCTTCGCCGATTGTCGTGGCGATTCCTATCGCCTGTCGCAATTGGCCGCCGAGACCAAGGCCAGATACATCGTCTTCTGCGGCGTTCATTTCATGGCGGAAAGCGCCGACATCATGGCGCGTCCCGGCCAGGCGGTCGTGCTCCCCGATCTCAATGCCGGCTGTTCCATGGCCGATATGGCTGAGATCTCGCAGGTGGAAGCCGCTTGGGAGCAGTTCGTGGGCCTCGGCCTCACCGACGACGCGGGCAACGGAATCACGCCCATCACTTATATGAACTCGACCGCCGCGATCAAGGCATTCTGCGGCGAGCGCGGTGGGATGGTCTGCACCTCATCTAACGCCAAGGGCGCCTTTGACTGGGGCTTCAGCCGCAACCACAAAATCTTCTTCCTTCCCGACCAGCATCTGGGCCGCAACACCGGATTCGCCCGCGGCATCCCGATGGAAGACATGGTGGTGTGGGACCCGTACCAGCTGCAAGGCGGCCAGAGCGCCGAGCGCCTCCGCAAGGCCAAAGTTATTCTTTGGAAGGGACACTGTTCGGTACACCAGCGTTTTCTGCCGGAGCACGTTGACAAGATCCGCGCCAGCTATCCCGACATGCAGGTCATCGTCCATCCCGAATGCCGCTGGGAGGTTTGCCAGAAAGCCGACGGAATCGGTTCGACCGATCGCATCATCAAATTGGTGCAGCAAGCGCCTGCGGGATCGTCGTTTGCCATCGGCACGGAGATTCATCTGATCAATCGCCTAGCCAAGGAAAATCCGGACAAACACGTCGTCACGCTGGATAACTCGGGCTGCCTGTGTACCACCATGTTTCGCATTTCGCCGCAGCATCTATGCTGGGCCTTGGAGAACCTGGTGGACGGCAATGTCGTCAATCAGATAACAGTGAAAGAAAATGTTAAGCGGTGGGCGCGCGTGGCACTTGATAGGATGTTAGAGATCCAGTGATTATTCGCAAGCGTCCTCGAGAGAAATTTTTGCGGCGGGTCCCACGCTATTGGTCGGACCTGCGCGAGCACCGCCGTCGTGTTATTGCGCGCCACACCGCGCAAACCCTGGCCACGCTGGAAAATATCGATATGTCGCGTACCTTTACCGTTGCCGAAGCTGAAAGCCTGCTGCCTGTGCTGGAGTCGTTGCTGCGCTCCGCCATCCAGGCGAAGACGCTGATTGAAGAAGTGGACGCCGAGCAGCAGACGCTGGCCAACCGCATCTTTGTGAACGGCGGCACGCAGGTGGACATTGTCACAGTGGCGCGGCGCAAGGCCGAGCGCGAGAAGGCGCTGCAACGCGCCAAAGACGCCGTGGCCGAGATCGACGCTACCGGCGTTCAGGTGAAAGACCTCGATATTGGCCTGCTCGATTTTCCCTGCGTCGTTGGCGACGACGTTATCCTGCTCTGCTGGAAGCTGGGCGAAACGAAAATCACCCACTGGCATGGCACGCAGGAAGGCTTTGCCGGCCGCAAGCCCATCGACGACCGCATTCTGCGCAGCCAGAAGAAAAGCAACTAGCAGCGAGCGACTAGCGACTAGCCAGCGGCTTCCTGAATTGCCTTGGAGTTTGATTTCCGTGAAAGAGCGGGCATTCGGGACCGCATCGCAGCGAGCAAGTGAAAGTCGGTCCCTGACACAAGTGGGTAGAGCGGACCTTCAGGTCCGCGTCTCCGCAACTCTAGAAATTGTCATCCCGAGGAGGCCTTAAGGCCGACGAGGGATCTGCTTTTGAGTTCTTTCGCAGCACCTCTGGAAGTCGCGCTGGTCAGGAGCCTCGTGTCAGGGACCAGGAGCCTTGTGTCAGGGCACGACTTTAGTCGTGCCGTATAACGCATTGCACAAGTCAGCGACCACGAAATCGTGAGTGCTTCGAAGTTGCGCTCCAAATGAAACTTATAATCGCTTCTGACTCTTCATCATGATTCAGCTCTCCTCCGCCGGCAAACGCTTCGGCCCCAAGCTTCTGTTCGACAATCTGGATTGGCTCATCACCTCCGACGCCCGCGTTGGCCTGGTGGGCGCCAACGGTACCGGCAAATCCACCTTGCTGAAGGTGCTCTGCGGCATCGAATCCCTCGACTACGGCTCGATCGTCTCCGCCAAAAACACCACCTTCGGCTACCTCCCACAGGATGGCCTGCAACTCTCCGGACGCACCGTCTTCGACGAATGCATGTCGGTCTTCTCCAACCTTCGCGCTCTGGAACAGGAGATGGAAGACCTCACCCACAAGATCGCCGAACTCGATCACACCTCGAACGAATACGCTCAAGTGGCAGATCGCTACCAGCGCATCTTGACCGAATTCCGAGTGAAGGACGGCTACGCGCTCGACTCGCAGGTCGGCACCGTCCTCGACGGCCTCGGCTTCCGCAAAGAAGATTGGACGCGCTACACCGAAGAATTCTCTGGCGGCTGGCAGATGCGCATCGCCTTGGGCAAGCTGCTGCTCTCCAAGCCCAACCTGCTGCTGCTCGACGAGCCCACAAACCACCTCGATCTGGAAACCCGCAACTGGCTGGAGCAGTACCTGCTGCAATATCCCTTCGCCTACGTCCTCATCTCGCACGACCGCTACTTCCTGGATGTCACGGTGAATCGCACCGCTGAAATCTGGAATAAGCGAGTGCAGTTCTACAGCGGCAATTACGAGAAGTATCTGGCGGAGAAACAGGAACGTCGCGACTCGTTGGTGTCGGCTTACAAGAACCAGCGCGACCGCATCGAGCAGCTGGAGGCGTTCATCAATCGCTTTCGCGCCCAGGCGACCAAGGCCAAGCAGGTGCAAAGCCGGATCAAGGAGCTGGAAAAGATCGAGCGCATCGAGATTCCGCCCGACGAAAAGACCATCCACTTCACCTTTCCGCAGCCCAATCCCAGCGGACGCACGGTGGTCGAATCCGCCGATGTCGCCAAGAGCTATGGCCCGAAGGAAGTTTTTCGCGACGTCAACTTCACCATCCAGCGCGGCGACCGCATCGCGCTGGTGGGAGTGAACGGGGCAGGGAAGTCGACGCTGATCAAGCTGCTGACCGGCATCGAGCCCCTGACCGAAGGCAGCTTGAAGCTCGGTCACAACGTCGAGCCCGATTACTTTGCGCAGGACCAGTACAAGGAACTCGATTCCTCGCGGCGCCTGCTCGACGACCTGTCTGACGTTGCGCCGCAGAAGTCGATTACCGAACTCCGTGGCGTGCTGGGATGCTTCCTGTTCTCCGAAGACGACGTCTTCAAACCGATTGGCGTGCTCTCCGGCGGCGAGCGCAACCGTTATGCGCTGGCCCGAATGCTGCTGCATCCCTCGAACTTCCTGCTGCTCGACGAGCCCACTAACCACCTCGACATGCGCGCCAAGGACGTCCTGCTGGAATCGCTGGAGAAGTACAACGGAACCGTAGTCTTCGTCTCGCACGACCGCTATTTCATCGACAAGCTGGCCACGCGCATCTTCGAGATCGGCGAGGGCCGGGTCGAAGTCTTCCCCGGAAATTACGAAGACTATTTATGGCGCAAGCAGCGGCAGGACTCCGGCGACGCCGAGGCCGAGCAAACCGCCTGGGCTCCCACATTGTCAGACGTCCCTGGTTACAACGGCCAGAAGTCGCAATCGCAATCGAAGAAGCGCATCAATCCCATCAAGCTGAAGCAGATGCAGGAGCGCCATCAGCAATTGGAGCAGGGAATCGCACGCCTGGAAGAAGGCATCGCCGAATGCGAGCGCGAGTTGCAGTCCTTCGTCAGCGCGGAAGAAACCGCGCGCTGGACCGAGCTGCTGGCCGCGCGGCGTGCAGAACTCGAAGGGCTGATGTCCGAGTGGGAAGGACTATCGCAAGAACTCGAGGAAGCAAGCGCGCGTAGCCTGGCGGACGCGGCATTGCAGGAGAATCGGGCTAGTCGTTGACGCGAGATGACGTGAACTGCGCGGGCCAACCTCGTTGGTCTTGAGCTTAGGAAGATAGTTGCTGGCCCAGGGGAGTCAAGCGGTAGGTGTCGTTGCCTACTTTGTCGTCTACCGCGACCCGCTCGGCAAAACCCTTTTCAGTCAGATAGTGCATGACCGGAAGCAAGGTTTCCATTCGGATGGAACTCTGCTCCGCGAGATCGAACACCCGAACGCCGGTTTGAGGAGCTGATTTCATGACGCTCATGACCTTGCTGCTGTATGCCAGGATGGCATCCTGAAGCCCGGGAGGTAAATTGGATGTACTCGGTTGATCGTCTGGTTGGTAATCGCTTCTCTGTGGCGAAGTCGAAGAGGTTTCCTGCTTCCAACCGAGACCGAACTGTTCCTGAAACCTGCTGATAGCCGTCATAAGATCTCCTGCTGGTGCTGATTGCCTGAGTGATTATACCTTTCTGATGCGCTCCCACCGAAAGCGATTCGAGCAATCCGTGCCAAGAAAAACCTTTCCCTCGTCCAACTCCGGCGCTATACTTCGCAGGGCCAGACACCTTACCTGGCTTAACGCGGCGCTGCCCCGCTCCCGGCATCGTTACGGGTTGCCAAGGAAACTCCGATGCCGTTACCGGCCGACCCACAAAGGAACGCTGATACGCCTCCCGGTCATTACTTGGCCGCTTCGGCGCTGCTTCTATTCGCTATTTTCGTGATGGTCGGGCTGGGCGTGTGGATTGGCCGCCGAAGTACTCCCACGCCTCTGGAAACCTTGCTTCTCTGGGCGTTCGCGACTTTTGTGTTTGGCGCCTTGGTCGGACTTTCGGAGATACTTTCGCGATATCGTGACGAGCCGCTTCTGGCCACGGCCACAAACTTCGGAATCTCCTACCTGGCGCTGAATGGTTTTATTTCCCTGGCTGCGTTCGCCATACTTCGCAAGTATTCAACCAGTATTTTCCCGGCGGTGCAAAACGATTTGTTCCTGAGCGCCGTGGTCGCCGGATTTGGTGCCATGACGCTGTTCCGCTCGAAGCTTTTCACGTTCAAGTCGGCGGACGGCAATGAATACCCAATCGGTCCCGCGATTGTGCTGGACACAATCCTGAAGACGATCGATGCCAAAATTGATCGCCGGAGGGCGACCGAGCGCCAGTTGAAGGTCTTCAGCGCGATGTTCGGAATCCGTGATTTTTCCAGCACCGCGAATTACATTGAAGCGTCGTTGCTTTCATTTCAGAACCTGTCGCAGGACGAAAATGTCGGCTGATCAGAGCTGGCAACTGGCAGACTGCACCACTGGCAACTGGCCCGACACCCTCAAGATTATGGGTTTGGGATTTGCTTTTCTGACGATCGCGGGGGAGGAGAATTTCGATCTGGTTATAGCCAATCTCGAAAAATTTGTGCAGAGCCAAAAGGCTGTTCCGTCAATTTCGCCAGTTGATCCAAATCAAACCCCGAATCCAGCGAATCCAAATCCAGCCCCCAATCCAAATCCCGCTCCGAACGCCAATCCAAATCCGATTGCCAATCCCGTTCCAAATCAGAATCCAAAACCCGACCCGAAGCCGTGATTAGTTGGGTGCCTGGAGTTTGAGGCCCCGAACCAGTCCGCTGCACTGTCCTCAGGGTTTTCCGCCCGCATTCCACTTCGGCGTGAACCCGCTGTTCGCCAGCCAGCTCACCGGCGCAATCATCGACCCCACGGCGCTGTCGAGATGCTGCCAGTCCACTTTATCCAGCGTGTCCGTCGGCTGGTGGTAATCCTTGTGCAACCCGTAGCTCGAAACAGTCTGCGCGACGATGCCGTCCTTGGCCAACGCATAATTGTCCGACCGCATGAAGAAGCTCTGGTCGGGACGCGGATCGCCCACCAACTGCGCTCCATGCGCCGCCAGCGCCGGCCCAAGATCGGTGCGCTCCCATCCCGTCAGCCAAAGCTGGTTCGCCTGCACTTTGGGATCGGGCCGCGCAATCATCTCGAATTCGAGATTGGCCACAATGTTCTTCAACTCGAAGGTCGGATGTTTCAGGAAGTATCGCGCCCCAATCAGGCCCGCCTCTTCGCTGCCCCACAGGGCAAACACAATCGTCCGCTGCGGCCGGGGCTCTTTCGCCAGCGCGCGCGCCAGCTCCATCACCGCGACCGTCCCCGAAGCATCGTCGTCGGCTCCAGGATAGGTCTTACCGTCCTTCACGCCCAGATGATCGAGATGAGCACTCAGCAGGATGATCTGGTCCGCTTTCTTGCCGGCAATCTTCGCCAGCACGCTCCAGGTATGCGAGACCTGCCACGGCGTGACCTCGGCATGCAGCTTGATCAACGTGCCGTCCGCCGCGCCCCACAGTTGCTGCGCCTGATCAGCCTTCAGGATGATGCCGTCAGGGCCGGTGGGCTCGTCGCTGATGCTCTGTTCCGGCCGCGGCATTCGCCCTGCAAGCCGCTGAAACCTTGCTTCCCCGTCAGCCGGCTCCGGCACAAGGATCATCGCGGCTTTACTCTCCAGATAAAGAGCGATGACCCGCTGCGCGTCTTGCAGGGTTGCGCCGGGCTTGAGTTTGAGCAGCAGCGCTGCTCCCTCCTTCACTGACTTTAGCGAGACTTGCGGGTCGCCGAGGTCCAGCTTCTGTAGAGGCGCGGCAATGTCGGGCTGTGAAAATTGAAACGCAGCAAACTCGTTTCCGTGCTTCCACGAAACAGGCTTGCCCGCGTCGAAAGTGAGCACGGGCGCAGTCGTCACGGAGCGAGACTTGATGCTCCCCGTCTGAATGAATCCGCCATTTTCGGCGGCCGGAGCCAGTCCATAGGCCTTGAGCTTGGCTGCGATGTATTGCGCGGCGTGATACTCGTCGATAGTCCCGCTGCCGCGTCCGTTCAGCGCGGGTCCAGCGAGGTATTCAAGATTGCTGCGGATGCAGGCGGCGCAGACGGCTGCCGAGCTCGAATCGCCGGCTTGCCCTGCGGCCAACAGAGTCAGGGACAGAAGTAGTAGAGGCAGGGTGAGAACTGCCCGTCCTCGCACCCAAACGGGCGCCCGTAATGACAATTCATTTTGCTTGATCACTTCTTGCTCCCAACGCGTTTCTCTACGAATTGCGATGCTCATTAGATTCGTATCCACCCGGCGCGAATGGCCAGCAGGCTGCAAACCGCGACGACAATCCATAGCAGAACGCCTTGCAGCAGCGGACGCGGACCTACCTTGCGCAACGCTGCCGGCGACAGGCTGGCGCCGATCAGGAACAACGTAACCACCAGCATCAGCCTGCCGAAGCTGCTCAGATGGTGATACGCCCTTGCTCCGCGGAAGAAGTATGTGTTGGCCACCGCCGCCAGACAAAAGAACAAGATGAACCACGGCCACTGGATTCGCGTCTTGCTACCCTTGACAGCCGCCGTGCCCACCGACAGCGGAACAATCCAAAGCGCGCGCGCCAGCTTTACCGTGGTCCCTACGGCCAGGGCAACGGCTCCATACTTCGCGGAGGCTCCCACCACCGAACTGGTGTCGTGGATGGCCAGCGCGGCCCACAATCCAAACTGGGTTTGCGACAGCTTCAGCCAAAGTCCGATTGCCGGGAAGGTCAGCAAGGCCACCGAGTTCAACACGAAAATCGTTCCCAGCGACACCGACATTTCATCCGCTGTGGCGCCGGTAATCGGCCCAACCGCGGCAATGGCGCTGCCTCCGCAGATCGCAGTTCCGGTGGAGATCAAGAACGCGGGGCGCGGATGCACTGCCAGCAGCTTGCCCAGCAGCGTGCCCAAAGCCATGGCAAACGTGATGCTCAGGGCCGTGTAGAGAAAGCCGCTCTTCCCGGCCTTCAGAACTTCCTGAAGATTCATTCCGAACCCCAGGCAAACCACGGCGGCCTTCAGTAGAAACTTTGACGCACGCTGGGATTTTCCGGGATAGGGATGGGTGGTGATGGCGCCGAAAGCGAGGCCGGCCAACAAGGCCAGCGGCGGCGATGCCCACGGAGTGAGGCAAAAAACTAGTCCAATTGCAAACAGGATCTTTGAATTCATCGACCTAGGAAATGGCAAGTAACGGTGCGTCGATCGCCACCTCGGCGGTGACGTTACCAAAATCGAGCAATAAAATAGGCCCGATGCCAAGGAGCGGTGACGATTTCCTTGGCTCCGAGCCCATTCGATCCTGAAATGGATCGGAGGTGATACTGTTATGCTACTACCGGATGCGCAAAAGTCAAGGATAAATCGCGATAAGCTACTGAATTTCCAGTAGTTGCGCACTTCCTGGAAATTGCTTCAAGTACCTGAAAACAGTGGGGATGGATTGTCGCTTCGGTAGTGGGACGGCCCCAACCGGGCGCCATCGTAACGGCTTTTCCAGCGTCCAATCGGTAGTCGGTCGTCCAGCTTCTGGTCATAGGTGCAAGTCAATGCACATGGCGCAACCCTTTTTGCAATATTCCCTGCCGCCCGAGAAACTCGCCCAGGCCTATGCCCTTTACCTGCTCGACGGCGCCCTTTACTTCGTCACCACTATCTGGGGTCTCCTGGTTCTCTGGCTGATGTTGCGATCTCGCTTTGGCCAGCGTCTGGGCGGCTTGGCTCAGCGCGCCTCCCGGTATCGCCTTGTACAAGCCCTCATCGTGATCTCGCTGGCCGTCCTCACCTTCGAACTCACCCAGCTTCCATTCGCTCTCTACCAGCACCATATCGGCCTCACATACGGGCTGTCAGTACAGCATTGGGCATCGTGGTTCGGCGATTGGGCTAAAGGCCTGCTTCTCAGCTGCATCTTCGCCAGCGCCCTCGGCCAGCTTCTCTATCGCATGTTGCGTCTCAGTCCCAGGCGATGGTGGCTTTACTTCTGGCTGGCCCTCATTCCCATCGTCGTTTTCGTTGTCTTCATCACGCCGATTTGGATTGAGCCGATGTTCAACACCTTTGAGCCGCTCACCGATCACCACCGCGATCTGGTCGTCCAGATCGAGCGCGTCGTCCATCGCGCCGGGATGGATATTCCCCCGCAGCGCATGTTCGAGATGAAGGCCAGCGAGAAGCACACCACGCTGAACGCCTACGTCACCGGCTTCGGAGCCACCAAGCGCGTCGTGGTATGGGACACCACCATGCAACAGATGACGACTCCGGAGACGCTATTCGTCTTCGGCCACGAGATGGGGCACTACGCGCTCGGTCACATCCCAAAGGAAGCTGCCATCGATCTGCTGCTGTTGCTCGTGTTGTTCTACGTTGGCTACCGCTTGGCAACCTGGCTGGTGGCGCGTCACGGCGCATGCTGGGGAATTCGGGACCTCAGTGACTGGGCGTCGCTTCCGCTGCTGGTGTTGATTCTGTCGGTGATTACCTTCCTGGCCACTCCCGCCTTCAACGCCGTCTCCCGTCATTACGAGCATCAGGCCGATCAGTATGGGCTGGAAGTCATTCATGGGTTGGTGCCCGATGAGTCGCGAACCGCCGCGCAGTCGTTCCAGAAACTCGGAGAACTGTCACTCGACTATCCCTATGTGAACCGCTTCTGGGAGGTCTGGGCCTGGACTCACCCGACCATTCGCGATCGTATGATCTTCGTGCAAACCTACGACCCCTGGGCCCACGGCAAGCAGCCCGAGTTCGTGAAGGGCGCGCCCTAGCGGTCGGCCGAGCTGGCCTTCAGGCCAACGTACAAGTACTTTTTCTGTCAGCATGAGCTGGCTTCACAGGTTGCTGAAAACTCTGGCTTGTGCCGTGCTCGGGTAGAGCGGCGCTTTAGCGCCGCGTGCCAACTCCTTTATTTTTGTCATCCCGAGGAGGCCTTTAGGCCGACGAGGGATCTGCGTAGTAACTAAGCCTGATCTTCGCGGCGCAGCATGGCAAACGAAAAAAGACAGCATCAACATTATCGCTAACGCGCCTGGGTTCAGCCCTCACATTGCCGGGTGACAGCGCTCACTGCACCCACGTACATAAGGTCCATACTGAAAGCGTCGGCGACTGCCTCTCTGCTCTCCGTTGAAATGGTCGAACCAGGAGGGCGAACGGAGTCCACGGCCGTTCAGATTCTGCCGGGCAGCGTCGCGTTGGAGGTAAGCATCATGGCGACCGTCATCGAACCCGAAATCCAGAAAGAACCCGAGCCGCAACCTGTCTCGCAAGCTTCAGCCGAGCCCGATATTTTTGCCGCCGAGCTTGCCATGGAGAACCGGTCACACAATTTTCTGCCCTTGTTGTTGATCGCAGGATTGGTGCTGGTGGTTGGCGGAACTATTTTCTACTTCGTAAAGGGCGCGCGCGATGTCTTGACCGTCCCCGTGGCCACCACCACCGTCAACAACATCTTGAAAGCGCAAGCTCCGGCAACCGTTCACTTCAGCACCGGGACCGTGGTGTCCAGCGTCAACGAGAAGCCGGACGATCCCCACTACAAACTGCTGGCCAAAGCTGGTGTCATCACCACAGCTAAAGCCAAGACCGCGACTTCGCTTATCGTCGCCCTGACCGGCCCCGGCGAGAACCTACTGAGCAACATCAACGGCGTCCAGAAAAGCAAGAACCCTGACGGTATCACCAGCTATGTGGTCCCGTTGGCCGTCCGGACCCTCGTTTCCGTTGACAAAGTCACCATGGTGAAGCCACACCTCGCGCAGGTTGACTACACCTGGAAGTGGGTCCCCAACCGGCTGGGCAGCGAATTCGATGCTTCCGGTTCTCTGGTCAAGAGCTTCAGCACGTGGGACCGCGCCACCTTGATCAAGTCCTACGGTGTGGACTTCTTTGGTGCTGACCCAGCCAGGGCTAGTGTTGTTCTTGTGGAAGGCAATGACGGTACCTGGAAGCCGTACACGGAATAGCGGCCAGGCTCCGAGACTCCGGCTAGGAGCTTCGAGCGAATGAGGCGACGTCGCTAGCCGCGCATGCTGCCGCTTGTGAAAGTGGGGATCAGCTCTTTCAGGAGAAGCGCCAAGTCTCACATTGTGGTATGGGAAAACTATACGGCTTTGGTGTCCCACAATGTGTATACCCCAATGTGGTATGACCTATGTTAGGCGAGGGTTCCGTATTCACAACAGTTTTTACAACATTTTCATCGTGTTTTGATGTTGACAATCCCTCGCTTCACGTAAGCTACATCCAATTGCAAACCTGATCGGAGAGAGAGGGGAGATGGCCAAACAGCCGCTCCCCGTTTTTATCAGCCATCGGCTCTCAGCCGTCAGCTCTCAGTCGTCAGTCATCAGCCGTAAGCTCCCATCTGCCAGTTCACACCTCACGCCGATCACCCCAGGAACTGTCATCACGAGCGAAGCGAGGGATCTTGCTTTTCGAGCTATCTCACAACAGCGGGATTCCTCTGGACGACGGTGGCCCTCGAGATGACCACTCGCTTTTAATTGCTACGCAAAGCTGATGGCTGACAGCTGCACTTTGCCAACTGGCGTTTTCCCGTCCGCCGCACTACCATTCTTCTGGTATGCCAGTGCTCACAGGTTCTTCCACTTCTTCCTACACGCCGGTGAGGGCGCCGCGCGGCAACCAGCTCTCCTGCAAGGGCTGGGCCCAGGAAGCCGCCATGCGGATGCTGATGAACAACCTCGACCCCGATGTGGCCGAGCGTCCGCAGGACCTCGTGGTCTACGGCGGCACGGGCCGGGCTGCACGCAATTGGGAGTGCTATCACGCCATCGTGAACTCGCTACAGTCGCTCGCTAACGACGAGACCCTGCTGGTGCAGTCGGGCAAGCCCGTGGGCATCTTCCGCACCCACGACTACGCTCCGCGCGTGCTGATCTGCAACTCCAATCTCGTTGGCCACTGGTCCAACTGGGAGAAGTTCAACGAGCTGGAGAAGCTCGGCCTCATCATGTACGGCCAGATGACCGCCGGCTCCTGGATTTACATCGGCTCGCAGGGCATCATCCAGGGCACGTTCGAAACTTTTTCTGCCGCCGGACAAAAGCATCTTGGCGGTGAGTTGGAAGGCAAGCTGATCGTCTCCGGCGGCATGGGCGGCATGAGCGGTGCGCAGCCTCTGGCTGCCACCATGACCGGCGCATGCTATCTCGGCATCGAGGTCGATCCCGAGCGCATCAAGAAGCGCCTGCGCACCGGCTATTGCGACCACATGGTCAACTCCCTCGACGAGGCCCTGCGCATCATCAAGAACGCTGTCCGCAACAAGGAGAATATCTCCGTCGGCCTGGTCGGCAACTGCGGCGACATCATTCCTGAGCTGGCCGAGCGCGGCGTTGTGCCTGACATCCTGACCGACCAGACCTCAGCCCACGATCCCCTCAACGGCTACGTGCCGAACGGCATGTCGCTGGAGGCTGCGCTGGAGCTGCGCAAGCGCGATCCCAAGGCCTATACCGAGCGTTCGCTTGACACTATGGCGCGCCACGTCGAAGGCATGCTCAAGCTCCAGAAGATGGGTTCGGTCACCTTCGACTACGGCAACAACATTCGCACCTTCGCCTTCGAACATGGCGTGAAGAACGCCTACGATTTTCCGGGATTCGTGCCGGAATACATTCGTCCGCTCTTCTGCGAAGGGCGCGGGCCGTTCCGCTGGGCAGCGCTCTCGGGCGATCCCGCCGACATTCACACCACTGACGATCTCGTGCTCCAGATGTTTCCCGGCAACAAGATTCTCAGCCGCTGGATCGATCTGGCGCGCAAGCGGATCAAGTTCCAGGGGCTGCCGTGCCGCATCTGCTGGCTGGGCTATGGCGAGCGCGCCCAGTTCGGTCTCGCTCTCAACGACCTGGTCAAAAAGGGCAAGCTAAAGGCGCCGATCGTCATGGGACGCGATCATCTGGACTGCGGGTCAGTCGCATCGCCCTTCCGCGAAACCGAGTCGATGAAGGATGGCAGCGACGCCATTGCCGATTGGCCGCTGCTGAATGCGTTACTGAACACCGCCAGCGGCGCGTCCTGGGTCTCAATCCATAACGGCGGTGGAGTTGGCATCGGATACTCGCAGCACGCGGGGCAGGTCACCGTCGCCGACGGCAGCGACGAAATGGCCAAGCGCATCGAGCGCGTGCTGACCAACGATCCCGGGATTGGCGTCGCCCGCCACGTCGACGCAGGCTACGACGCAGCCAAGACCTTCGCGAAAGAGAAGGGAATCAAGGTGCCGATGGCGGAGTAGGATAGCCATCAGCCATCAGCCGTCAGAATCACCTTTACGTTTACGTCTGTCATCCTGAGCGGAGGCGGCCTGTTGTTGGCCGCTGGAGTCGAAGGACCCCTATCGCGGCGAAAATCTGGAAGTCATCATCCAGAACAAGGATTTAGGCCCTAGATTTGCCATCGGAGGTTCGTTGCACGTCGACCGTCGGAATCCTCCCGCAACCCTGCTCACCCACGCCTCCCAACTGCTGACCCTGCGCGGCGGCGATGGCGGCCCTCGCCGCTGGACGCAGATGTGCGAGCTTGGCATCATCGACGACGGCGCAGTGCTCATCGCCGGCGAAAAGATTGCTGCGGTTGGAACAACCGACCAGATCACGAAACACGAGCTTGCAAGACAAGCCGAAGAAATAGACTGCTCCGGCAAAGTCATCCTGCCTGGCTTTGTCGACTCCCACACCCACCCCGTCTTCACCGCCCCGCGTCTGATCGATTTCGAGAAGCGCATCGCCGGTGCCAGCTACGAAGATATCGCCGCATCTGGCGGAGGCATTCGCGCCAGCCTGCGCGGAGTTCGCGAATCGTCGAAAGAAGCGTTGGCGGCCCACGTCCTCCGCGCTCTTGACGACATGGCCGCCCAGGGCACCACCACTGTCGAGGCAAAGTCCGGCTACGGTCTCAGCTTTGAAGCCGAGATGAAATCCCTGGAGGCGATTGGTGAGGCTTCTGAACAGTGGCCGGGAACCGTCGTTTCAACTCTCCTGGCCGCCCACGTGTTCCCGCCGGAATATCGGGAAGATCACGATGAATATGTCCGCCTTATCTGTGACGAAATAATTCCCGCGGCAGCCAAGCGCAAGCTGGCAGAATTCGTCGATGTCTTCTGCGAACGCGGCGCCTTCAGTCTGCAACGGTCGGAGCGCATCCTGCGCGCGGCCCTCAGTAACGGTCTGGGAGTGCGCGCGCATGTCTGCCAGCTCACGTTGACAAATCTCGTGCCGCTGCTCAGGCTTCATCCCGCGTCGCTCGATCACATGGACTTCGTCGCCGACGACGATATTTCTGCTCTGGCAAGAGTCGATACAGTCGCTACGTTGCTGCCCGCAGCCAACTACTTCCTCGGGCTTCGATCTTTCCCGCCTGCCCGCAAGCTGATCGATTCCGGGGTCGCCGTGGCGCTGGCCACGGACTACAACCCCGGCACTGCGCCTACGCCTTCCATGCCATTCGTGCTTTCGGCGGCCTGTACTCACATGAAGATGTCGCCCGCCGAGGCCATCACCGCAGCCACCTACAACGGCGCGTGCGCGCTTCGCTTGCAGGCGCGCAAGGGAAGTCTCGAGCCGGGCAAGGATGCGGACATCGCGGTCTTCGACGTTCGGGATTGTCGCGAACTGGCTTACTGGTTCGGGGTGAGCCGCTGTTGCGAGACCTTCCTGCGAGGACTAAGGCGGCGGCGATCGGTAGCGACTAGCTGCCTACCGTAGAGGATTCGGCGCCTACTTTTTCTAACAGTCCAAGTTCTTCCAGACGCGCCCGGACTGAGACGCCGATCACCGCCGGATCGAGGACCTGTCGAACTTTGGCTTTCGCATTTGCCCCCAACTGCGCGGCGGCTTCACGGTTACTCTCCACATGCCGCATAAGGTCGCATGCGTAATCCAGGTCGGGTTCAGCCCAGTGATAGCCGGCCTTGTAAGGCCCGTGCGTCCGGTCTATCGCGACCACTCTGTAGGGGACCAGGAAGCTGTCGGCATCTGACATAAAATCCACGTTGCCCGAATATCCCGTCGCGATGACGGGCTTGCCGCACATCATCGCCTCCGCCATGGTCAACCCGAAACCCTCCGAGCGATGAAGTGAAACATAGCAGTCAGCCGACATCATCAGCTCCTGGGTAGCAGCCCTGCTCAGAACGCGGTCCAGCAAACGCACATTCGCTCCCCCACAGGCTTCCTGCACCAGGCTCAGCTCTTTCTTATGGGCATCGCCGTGGGTCGACTTCACTACTAAGGCAACGTCCTGCCGTTTGCCGAATGCGGCCTTAAACGCCTGGATCAAACCTAGCGGATTTTTCCTCGCAAGATAGCTATGGAAATCAAAGATAAACAGAAAAACAAATGTGCCCGGATCGAATCCAAACCTGCTGCGGTCAACGGCGACCGCGACTTCTGTCCGCCGCTCAAGCGAGTGCGGCACCACCCTGACCGGGACTGGTGACCGCGAAGCTACCGACGCCCGGACGAATTCACTCGGCGTCCACACCTCATCCACGCAGCCAAATGAAGGCGCCCATTCGTCGGGAAACTCCGCCAGCTCCCACGCCCAGTAGCCAATATTGTAGTGACCGCTTAAGTAGGAAGTGTGGGCCTTCGCAAAGTTCACAAACTGGTCAGCATTTACAGTCACCAGATTGGTCAGAAACGGGTTCGCGGCAGTCGGGACTTCAGGCGGTTGCTCTAAATTATGAGACTTGCTATCGACCCAGTTATTTACCGCATAAGGCAGTCCCGCCGCCTGCACAATCCGCCAGTTGCTTCTTGCGCCCTCGCCAACACCGGTTTCAGCCTCAAAGTACCCCATCAGGTTGACGCCAGGCAGCAGGCTGCCCGCCTCGCCGGGATCAAATCGCTCGATCGTCGGGACACCCTTGTCCGAGTTAAGCCACAAAAACGGATTTCCTAAATGCCCGACATCTTCTCCCAGGCTCCAGTAGTATCGCCTCGCAGATGGGGGAATCTTCACACCGTTCTGAAAGAAATCGTTTCCGTATTTCCACTTCTGCATTTCCGCCCACCCTTTTTCCAGCAACAGGTCCCGATACCTGCTATAGAGCTTGCGGGCGTCGCCGGTATCGTCTTGCGTGTACCGGTCTTGGTATTTGGATACAACCCACAGCTTGTCAGGATCGAAACCACTGAAGTGGAAGAAGTGCAGAAGGTCCCCATTCACCGTTAGGGGGTCCGTCCAGGCGACGGCCCGCTCATGCAGGTTCCAGTAGGCGGCGTTGTAGCCTGGGTCCCGCAGGATGCGGACTCCCTCAAACAACGCGGGAACAAGGTCCATCCACCTCTGGTCTACAAACAAGTTGTTTTCGATTGAAACCAGACAGTGGTGGTACAACTTATCGGACCACCAGCGCAGCAGGCGCATTGACTCCAGGCTGTTCCGCAGACCCAGAAAGCCTAGATTGTAGGTTCCGGCCTGAAGGATATCGTGATCGTCCTGTTTGCGGCCGTCGGCCGGAAGCGGCGACAGCAGGTGCGGTGTGAGTAATATGTCTGCTGTTTCCAGGCTTGTCTTCAGGCCATCCAGCGAATTCAGGATCAGAATATCGGGATCGAGATACAAAAGCTTGTCGATCGAATATCGCCGGAATAAATATTCAAGCAAGTAAGGCTTTACCGCCGTGCTTGCTTCCAGGACCGTATATTTGAAAAGAAAGCCACGAAGATTCCGTATTGGAAGTTCTGAAACCGCGATGGTCTCGAAAGCCTCAGCTTCTGGATTGAAGAATCCTTGGGGCGAGTCCAGGAGCAGCACGAATAGCGGACAATCAGGATGAAAAGTATGCCAGGAGTCAGCCAGAACACGCGCCATTGGCAAGTAGTTCTTGGCGATGATAGTGCAAGCTGCGAATTCTGTACGCGAAGAAGTCATTGGTTCATACGAGGGTAGCTGCTGAAGGTTCAGACACGCCGGGCTATGGCAGCATAGGCTTGAGCACCCGACACGCCGCCGGCACCCGAAAATGTATCCATTCCGTTACCGGCCGCGCGGACGACAGCCCGCTCAGCGACCGCCGCGACCGGGGCCACCTGAGGAGCAAGAACACAGATTCGCGCTTCCCCAAAGCCGTTGCTATCCAACATGGACTTCATAATTTCCGGATAAATGGGACGGAGATGGCTTGGGTCTATGCGAGAGTTCCGCCCAAAGGGGAAGTCCGACTCCGGGTTGATGGTTTCAATAACGATCAGCCCGTCCGGCTTCAGCCGTTTTGCGCAAAGACTGATAAGTTCGACGCGCAGATCAGAGGGCAAATATTCGATGACCCGCGCCGAAAATATTCCCCCCAAAGAGCGCTCGGGCAATTGCCGGAGGTGGTCAAAGAGATCGCCCTGGAGAATGGTGAGGTCCTTGCGACGGGCCGCATCGCAGGCCACCGGGTCGGAGTCAACGCCGTAGGCGTCAACCCCGCTTGCCTTTAGCAACTCCAGAAATTCCCCTCGTCCACAGCCCAGGTCCACCACCGGCGCCAGCCCGCGAAACAGCTGGGCATAAGGACTCTGCTGCTCTTGTGTCGCCAGTTCGATGGTCCTGACTGCCTCCTGTAACGCCACAATTGTCGGGTGGAACGAGTTTATGGCGCGGCCGTGTTCTTCGATGGCCCGGGCCACGTTGCTGTGAAATTCCTGGAGCGGACGCGTGTACCAGGTCAAAGAACGCTGCATGGTCTTCTTCAGCGCTTGTATGGCACGGTTTAGCAAGCCGGGATTTCTTGGATTGAGCTTTCCGACGGCGTTGCTCGCGTTCCATACTTCGTCTGACAGCATGTCTATTCTGGAAGGATCTACACCCAGATCCGTAGTGCCCAACTTAGGCGAAGCTGCCGCCTGGTAGCGGGCTACGTGCGCCCTCAGAGTCGACAATATTTCCTGCTCTTCCATCGATTGTCCTGGAATCCTGCTGGTGTATTTCGAAGTTAGCCGATCTTGCTAACGCAACGTCAACTTCCGCCAATCATGGTATTGTCCGAGGCTTTGGTCGCAGGAGAGCCATCACCGCGCGCATAGGCTCTGTCGCCTTCCAAGATAAGGAATGCTGCATTCCATAGAGTATATTCTCGGCCTCAGCCAGACGATGCTGGGCTTGACCCAGGGACTGCTGGGCTGCATCCCGCGCAGCGGCTGCCTGCGCTGTCGCATCGGCTAATTGCGTTGCCAGCGCCCCCTTTTGTGTTTGTAGCTCGCCGAGTTGCTGCTGTAGTCCCATAATCCGTGCACTCAAGATCTCTATCGCCTGCTGGGAAGCTGGGCTGATCTTGAGAGACACAGTCAATTTGACTGGACCCTTTAAATCAGCAGGCACGGCAACCAGAATTTGCGGATCGTCACCCGTGCTGATCACCAGGGATTGGTTCTCGCTGAAGGGAGCATGGGCTGTTCCGCCGACGGTGAAGCTGGGCGAAGGGCGCCAATCCTGGGAGTCCCACAACAGTTGCCCGGAGTCGCCCGAATGTATCTGGATAGCGCCTATCTCGACCACCCCGGGCCCAGATCCTGGATCAACCCTGAGCGGTCCGATGGCACTCGGGTCTCGCAGATCAAAAACCAGGGTGTCCCACCCGCCCGATCCCATTGCTCGGACCTGAGTGTTCTCCTGTGAATGGCCGTGCTCACCAAACGGGAATACTTGCACCCTGACCTCGGGTGCAACTTGCAGGGCCGGCCGCCCACTGGTAACGGGAAACCGCCCCAGCAGATTTTCCAGGTGCGACGCGTAGATCACATAATGACGGCGAAGCTCTTCGCGAACCAACGGTGAGCCGTCAAAAAGTAGCTCGGTCAGAAGAGATCCCCTTGCGACGTGTCCCTTGCCAACCACGCCTAGTCCCCAACTGTGATGAAATTCAAAGGTATCCGGAAACTCCGCTTTGATCTCATCCCAGAAGCGCCAGACGCCAAAATCCTGATGTTTGGGGCTGATGTCGTGTAGCAGGATGATTCCGCCGGGCTTCACCTTTGGCAGCCAGGAATTGAAATCGTGACGCACCGCTTCGTAGGTGTGGAGTCCGTCGATGTGCAGCAGGTCGATAGTGTCATCGGCAAACTGCGAGAGAGCATCGTCAAAGCTTCTGCGCAGCAGATAGGAGAACTGCCGGTAGTAGCGCTCGTTGTACTGGCTTACCTCATCAAAGACTTCTTCACCATACTGTCCGGCATGCTCATCACCCTGCCAATGATCGACGGCATAGCACAGGCAACTAAGTCCACGTTCCTCAACTGTCTGGCAAAAGGTGAAGTAGGATTCGCCCCAATGAGTACCCAATTCAACGATGAGGTTGGGTTGTGTAGCGGCAATCAGGTCGCTGGCAAAAGCAAGGTGACCTGACCAGCTACCTACATTGCGGGGCTTGTAACGGCGCGGAAGGAACCTGGACGGCGGCAATCCGAAGCCGGGAGTCGTCGTTTTGGTTGCTGCGACTTGCAGGATCGGCGGTCCTCCATGAAGGAATTACGGGGAGCTCGCACGCTACCGGGAGCAGATTGACTGCTCCGCTCGCAGCCGGTGCGGCCGACGCCCGCCACTTTCAATCTGGAGGGATTATACCGCTTCGTAGCTATACACCATCCGTGGCTGCTGGGATCGCGGGCGACAGTCAGGAGCTTAAGCAAGAACCCGCCCTCGGGTGAGGCATCAAATCTCCCGGTAGTTCAACAGTCCAGCGCCGATCAGCACGAAGCACATGGGCCAGATCCACGACGGAATGGTGCGATCTTCAGGTGGCAGGCGCAGCTCCAGCCAGCGCGACCAGCCCGCAATGACGCCGAGCACGGCCATCGGCGTATGGCTGAGTTCCGCCAGCATCTCTTCCTTGACGTTGGCACTGCCGTGGGAGTGTGTCAGCAGTAAGGCCGCTCCCACCGCGCATATCATGGGAAAAACCAAGGGCAGTATCCCGCCCTGCGACGGGCTTCGGCGGACCCGCAGCTCGAAGACAGCGAACGCCAGACAAAGCAGCGCAGCCGCGCGATGCTGAAATATCTCAGGGTCGGCCCACGTAGTCCAAAAACTCTTTGGGCCCAGGGGCCAGCACTCGGGATCGCCGCGCAGGAAAATGAAAATTGCGATCCCGATCATCAGGAGTGGCCAATTTTCCGCCCACTTCGCATGGCCAGTGCGCGCCAGCACGGCGAGGACTCCCATGGCAATGACGATCAGCCCCATCCAATGATGGTTGTACTCCGACCATTTTCTGTCGTTCAGAGCCCGAACGGAGAGGGGCGAGCCTTCGCTGTTATAGGCGATGATTTGCCGCGAGGGGTCGAGCGGGGAAACCACCTGTCCGGGAAGGCGAGTGGATAGAGCGGCAATGTCGGGACTGCGCAGACGCGGCCACTCCGGCTTGAAGCGGGCCCAAATATGGGAAGTTTGGACAGTGTCGTTGACCAGGTCAACTGCCGGAGGTTGCGAGGTCAGCGAGGCGGCGGCGAGCACGATGGTAATGCCAATGCCCACTTCGGCTTCCACCAGGCGGCGCAAACGGGGTACCACATTGTCGGGGCTGTACTTGCGTAGCATCAGGAAGTTGATGCCGCCCAGGGCCAACATCGCGCCCAGCATCATGATTTTAGCCATGAGCATGACGCCGTAGGATGTGCCAATGAGCGAACGCCAGGAGCCAACATAAGCCAGGCTCATGCCGAATCCGCTCAACACCAGCACGACAACGCTCACCAGCGCCAGCCGCGAGAACCGCTGCGTCAGGTACCACTGCGTGGGACGATCGCCTGCCACATAGAGCCCCAGCAACAGGAAAGGCAAACCGCCGATCCAGAAGCCCGTGGATGCCTCGTGCAACAAGGTAAGGGTGATTAGCCATGCCCGGCCATCAATGCGGGCAGCGGCGTGGTTGGTCATTACCGACGCGGCCAATACAACCACCACCAGCACGCTCAGACAATGTGGGACATAGCGGCCTCGCGACCCGGCAATAAGCGCTGCGAGCAACGAAGCAGCAAACATCACGCCACCGGCAAGAAAAAAGTTGGCTCCCACAACATCCCGTAGTCCGATTTCAGCGGTAGCCATCAGGACAGCCGAGTTTACGTACAGATAAAGCAGCTGCACGACAGCCAGCCCGATAGCAGCCATGCGAAACATACGTAGAGCGGACGATTGCACTCGCGGCAGGCTGCCAGAGGAAACTTCCGGACCGAGTCGGGATATCCAGAACATGAACAGCACGCCGCCCAGCAGAAGAGACTGGCCGACGAGCGTTCCGGCGCGCAGTAACACCGAAAGGTATCCAAAAATATCGACGAGCTTCAGCATCGTGGGGGGTCAGTTCACCGTGAAGTCAACCTCGCCACGACTGATGTGACCGTCGGAGGCGAGCACCTGCCAGTGCAGTTTGTAGGCCCCGGGCTTCAGTGCAGTGGCGCGTGACTCCAGTATGTTGGGAGCGGTCTGTTTGGCGGCTTCCAGGGAAACGGCCGAGCCATCGGGTCCGCTCAGTTGCAGGCGCGACCGGCTGCCGTCCACGCGAACATTGAAGCGCAACCAGATTGGGAGTTCGGAGCCGTGCACGGTCGAGTTTGCCGCAGGCTTCGACTCCATAAGGATGGCATGGGCCCAAAGCGGCTGGGAAATTCCGGTTATCAAGATGGCGAACAGAAGAAAAATACCGGGCGCTGGCAGACTACGGCGCAATGTGTAGACCTCCATGTCGATATAGGACGATATTTTTGCAGGTAGTCGCAGAATACTCTCTTCGGAGACAGTGCTCAATGGAGCGATCAAACTCCGCTGGGATGAACGGCAGAGCAGCCTTATCGCAGCAACGCCGTCGGGTCGGGATCGGCAGCGGCTGGGGCGGATTCGAGGCCGGTTTCCTCCACGGTGTCGCCCTCGCCCGGCGCCAGAAACAGGTTCTCCTCGATGCCGTGCTGCTTCGTGTAGAGATCGTAATAGCGGCCGCCCAGCTCGAACAGCTCGCGATGTGTGCCGCGCTCCACGATGCTTCCGCCTTCCACGACCAGGATCTGGTCCGCCCGGCGAATGGTGGAAAGACGGTGCGCGATGACGAAGGTCGTCCGCCCCTGCATCAGGTAAGAGAGGCCTTCCTGAATCAGCGCCTCCGATTCGGAATCGAGGCTCGAGGTCGCTTCGTCCAGAATAAGAATGCGCGGGTTGGCCAGGATGGCGCGCGCGATTGACACTCGTTGCCGCTGCCCGCCGGAGAGCTTGACGCCGCGCTCGCCGATGATGGTGTCGTATTTCAAATCGTACTTTTCCGCGAATTCGTCCACGCGCGCGATGGTGCAGGCGCGAAGAATTTCCGCCTCGGTCGCATTCGGTTTGGAGAACGCCACATTCTCGCGGATGGTGCCATCGAAGAGGAACGAGTCTTGTAACACCATGCCCAGCTGCGTGCGATAGGACTCCAGACGGATCGTAGAGAGATCGACGCCATCGACCAGCACCTGGCCTTCGTTCGGCTTGTGAAAGGCGGCAATCAAGCCGATGATCGTTGACTTGCCTGAGCCCGACGACCCCACCAGGGCGGTTACCGTTCCCGGCCACGCGTGGAATGACACATCGTGCAGAACGGTTTTCTGCAATTCATAGGCGAAGTCGACGTCCTGGAACGTGATATCTCCGCGGATAGGTCCAAGCGTGACGGTGCGATCGGGGTCTTCGTTTTCGGGCGTTTCATCCAGCACTTCACGCGTGCGTTCCAGGCCGGCAATGGCTTCGGTGATCTGCGTGCCGATCCCGACAACCTGGATCAAAGGCGCTGCCAGGTAGCCCAAAAACATCGTATAGGTGAAGAAGCCGCCGAGCGTGAGTTTGCCGGCCAGGATCTCCCGCGTCCCCATAAACATCACAATCGCGCCGATAACGCCCATCATGGTCGACGACGAAAGGCTCATGACCGAAGTCGCCGTCAGTGTCTTGACGACATTTTGCAGCAGCCGTTCTACTCCCGAGCTGAACACTTCGTGCTCGCGTGCTTCGGCGTGATAGCCCTTCACCACGCGCACTCCGCCCAGCGACTCCGTAAGCCGGCCCGTCACTTCGGCATTGATCTTGGCGCGTTCACGAAAGATAGGACGGATAACACGAAACGCCTTCCGCAATCCGATGCCGAATACCAGCAGGAAAGTGAAGGCAATGCCGGTCATTACCGGGCTGAGGCGGATCAACACTGCGAAGGCGATGACCGCTGTCAGCAAGCCGCCGACGAAGTCCACCAGTCCAGTGCCCAGCAGGTTGCGAACGCCCTCCACGTCGCTCATAATGCGCGACACCAGCATCCCGGTTTTGTTGGCGTCGTAGTAGGAAACCGAGAGCCGGCCCACATGCTCCTGCACCCGCCGCCGCAACTCCGCGATCAGCTTTTGCGCGGCTTTGGAGAGCGTTTGCGTAAGAGCGAATGATGTCAGGCCTTGGATGAGAGTCGCCACCAGCACCACGCCGACCAGCGGGTAAAGCAGCCTAAAATGCCGCTTGCCGATGACGTCGTCAACCAGATACTTAGTGGATGCCGGCAGCACCAACCCGGAGACGCGGTTGATCACCATCAGCACCAACCCGAGCGCGAGCAGCACCCGGCGCGGCCGAATCAGCTGCCAGATCTCCGGCAGCGCCTTGAAGATTTCGGTTTTCTTTCCCGGTGTTGAGGGGCCGGATCCCATCATGTAGTGCAAGTTTCTTAGATTCGCCAGAACTCCGTTTGGGTTCGGGATCGGCGGCGTACAAAAGGAGATGTTGAGACGCGCTTTCCTACGCGATAGACTGCTGCGGATCGCTTCTGGAGCAGGTTGGGTGCTCTGGGGAGCATCGCAAAGCAGTTTGGCGCCATCGTCAGGTAATCCGATGAAACCGCTTATCTTCGCTTTCGCGCTGACCGTGACGTCCGTGCTGCTTGCCCAGGTGAATCAGCAGCTACAGCCGGACCCGAGCCTGATGACCGAGATCAACCAGATCAAAGCCATCGACAACCACTCCCATCCGCCTGCTCTCAACGGGCCCAACGGCGAGAAAGATGACGACTTCGACGCGCTGCCTTGCGATCCGCTGGAGCCGACCGACGCCGGGCTGATGTTCCGCGAGGACAACCCCGTCTACATCAAGGCGTGGCAAACGATGTTCGGCTACAAGTACGACGACTTTGCGCCGGAGCACGTGAAGGAGCTGCTGGCCGCCAAAGAAAAGGTGAAAGAGCGCGAAGGCGACAACTATCCCAATTGGGTGCTCGATCAACTCGGGATCGAGACGGAGCTGGCGAATCGTGTCGCTCTGGGCCGCGGCCTCCAGCCGCCCTACTTCCGCTGGGTGGCATTCGACGACACTTTGCTCTTCCCGTTGAATAATTCGTCGCTGGCGGCGCAATCGCCCGATCGCAAGATCTTCTACGGGCGCGAAGAATTGCTTTTCGCGCGATACGTGAATCAGCTCAGCCTTAACGGCGTGCCTCCGACCCTGGCTCAATACACGGCCAAGTTCGTGACGCCTTTGCTGGAGCTCCAACGGAGAAGCGGGGCCGTGGCCATCAAGTTTGAGGCTGCCTACCTGCGCTCGCTCGAGTTTGCTCCCGCGAAAGAGGCGGACGCCGCCAAGGTATATGCCCGTTACGTGAAGGGTGGAATCCCTGGCGATGCCGACTATAAAATCTTGCAGGACTATCTCTTTCGCTACATTGCCGCCGAGGCCGGGCGCCTTGGAATGGCGGTACATCTTCACACCGGCGGCGGATGCGGTGGATACTTCCAAATGGAGGGCAGTAATCCTTTGCTGCTCGATTCGGCGTTCAACGACCCGGCGCTGCGCAAGACGAATTTCGTCATGCTTCACGGCGGCGCGGGCGGTTTTGAGCAGTTCGTGCCTTATCTGCTGATGAAGCCCAACGTCTATGCGGACTTCTCCGAGCAGACCTGGATGACCTCGCCGCGGCATATCGCTGCCAGCATTCGGTTCATGCTGGAGTTCTATCCCGACAAAGTGCTGTTCGGCACCGATCTCTATCCGCTGACGCCGCAGGTGAACTGGGAAGAGACTGGGTATCAGACGACAACTGCGGGAAGGACCGCGCTGGCTATCGCCCTTACCGGCATGATGCAGGACGGAGAAATCACGCGCGCTCAAGCCAGCGAGATGGCGCGAAAAGTGATGCGCGACAATGCGATTAAGCTTTATGGGTTGGACGCCAAGCCCTGATCGCTCAGCAGGCCACAACGGGTTCACTTGAAACTTGAAACCTGAAACCCGAAACTATCTTCATGCGCCTGATTATCAACGGCAAAGACCAGACCTTCGACGAACAGCTCACCCTCGCCCAACTCATCGAGCAACTCGGCATGAAAGGCGATCGCGTCGCCGTCGAACTGAATCGCGAGATCGTCTCCCGTGCCCAATGGCCCGAAACAATCCTTAACGATGGCGATCAGATGGAAATTGTTCACTTCGTCGGCGGGGGCTAGCGATCGTCCTTGTCCCCGACCTGCCTGCATTCATATGCCCCTCCCCAAGGCCTTAACGGGTACTGCTTAAACGTCTTACGCGATACAGAAATTTCGAGACCGCCCGCTGTTTCTTCCCGAGGGCATTTTTCAACCACGACCCGGAACCGTGCGTAGTTGCCGATTTTCTGAAAGCGAGACGTTTCCGCGAGGCCTTCGGAGGGTTGGTCTGCTACTCCGGTTCCCAGCGGATAAGTTGTTACCCGCACTTCGGTCGGCTGGAGTTCCAAAGGGACATCGACTGTGACTTTGTTCGGCACCAACAACACTCCAGCCGCGCCGTCGAATGGCGGATCGAAGGTGACAACGACGCCACATCTCCACGGGTCCTGCTTGCATGCCTTGTTGTTCATCGGGTTCTTTTGTTGGGCGGCCGCGGCCAACGCCGTCGAGAATAGCAACATCAACCATCCGGCTTTACGCATAACGCCCTGTACCTTGCTCGGCATTCTCCCTTGGCGATGCCACTTTGTACAACAACTTTCATCGCCGGATTTCCACTTCGTGAACAGTCGGTGAATCGTGCGTCCCGCGCGGTTGACACCACTCGCCATCAAACTCTAAACTCGAATGTTTGCCTGTTCTTGTGCAAGCTTTTCTGTTCTTAACGCAATCATGCCGGACTTTTATTTTGACCGCTATCTTCCGCTGCTGATTCACATCCTGCTCGCCGGGGTCATTGCGTGCGCGATGGTGACGCTCTCCTACTTCATCGGCCAGCACAAATACAATTCCGCCAAGATGTCGCCCTACGAGTGCGGCATGGAGCCCGTGGGCAATGCCCGCCAACGCTTCAGCGTGAAGTTCTACCTGGTCGCCATGCTGTTCATCCTGTTCGATGTCGAAGCCGTGTTCCTCTATCCCTGGGCCATTGTCCAGCGCTCTCTCAAAGCTTCCGGCTTTGGCATGTTCTGGTTTTGGGAGATGCTGGTATACATCGGCATTCTGCTCGCCGGATACTGGTACATATGGAAAAAGGGCGTGATCGACTGGAACAAACAGGGTAAGGCGGAGAAAATCTGATGGGACTCCAGCCGGCAATCACTGATCTTGAGCAACTGAAAGACCGCCCGGAAGCAGCGGCGCTACTGGCTTCGCACCCGGCCGCCGTGACCGCCGCGAAGTTTGATCGCAACGAGTTGACCCTTTGGCTGGACCGCATCGCCCTGCGCGATGCCTGCCTCACGCTGAAGAACGATCCCCAGCTTCAGTACAACGCTCTTGCCGATATCACCTGTGTCGATTGGTATCCGCGCGAGCCTCGCTTTGAGGTCGTCTACCATCTGTTTTCCATCCCCAACAAGAAATACCTGCGGCTGAAGGTGAAGCTTTCCGGCGACGATGCCAACATCGATTCGCTGACACCGATCTGGCCGGGCGCCAACTTTTTCGAGCGCGAGGTCTTCGATCTCTTCGGAGTACGTTTCGACGGGCACCCTAACCTCATCCGCATCATGATGCCGGAGAATTGGGAAGGCCACCCGCTGCGCAAGGACTATCCCGTCGAGGGCTACCGTTAATGGCGCACATGACTCCCACGCCGGTGCTGGATCCGTCGCAAGACCAGACGATGATCCTGAACATGGGTCCGCAGCATCCCTCGACGCACGGCGTGCTGCGCCTGCTGCTCGAGGTCGATGGCGAGACCATCGTGCGTGTCATGCCCGACATCGGGTACTTGCATACCGGCATCGAGAAGACCTGCGAAGCCAAGTTCTATCAGCAGGTCGTCCCCATGACCGACCGCATCGACTATCTCTGCCCCATGACCAACAACCTGGCCTACTGCCTGGCGGTGGAGAAGTTGTTGGGGATCGAGATTCCGCCACGGGCGCAGTGGATTCGCGTCATGCTCAATGAGTTGACGCGCATCAATTCGCACCTGGTATGGCTGGGCACGCATGCCCTGGACATCGGCGCCATGACGGTCTTCCTCTACTGTTTCCGCGAGCGCGAAGACGTGCTGCGCCTGTTCGAAGCAGTCTCCGGGCAGCGCATGATGACGTCGTATTTTCGTATCGGTGGCCTGGCGCTGGAGCCGCCGCTCGGCTTCTTCGAGCGCGTCAAGAAATTCCTCGGCCACTTTCCCGGCAACATTGACGAATACGAGAACCTGCTGACGAACAACCCCATCTGGGTGCAGCGGACTAAAGGCGTAGCGTACCTGTCGGCGGAAGATGCTGTCGCGCTCTGCGCCACCGGTCCCACGTTGCGCGGCAGCGGTGTCGATGTGGACTTGCGACGCGACCTGCCGTACACGGGCTACGAAAATTTCAAGTTCAATGTACCGGTATCAAACGACGGCGATGTTTATGCCCGATACATGATTCGGGTTGCCGAGCTGCGCGAGTCGCAGAAGATTGCCATGCAGGCCCTGGAGGGAATGCCGGAGGGCCCGGTGAAGGCCGACGCGCCGAAGGTTGTGTTGCCCGATCGCGAGAAGATGAAAACGCAGATGGAAGCGCTCATCTATCACTTCAAGATCGTGACCGAAGGTTTTACCGTTCCCGAAGGCGAAGTCTATATGCCGATCGAATCGCCCCGCGGCGAGATGGGCTATTACGTAGTGAGCGACGGCACGGCCAAGCCCTATCGCGTGCACATGCGCTCGCCCTCGTTCGCCAATCTGCAAACGTTGCGCAAGATGTGCGAAGGGCGCCTGATTGCCGACGTGGTAGCTGCTATCGGCAGCATCGACATTGTGTTGGGAGATTGCGACAGATAGAGCATTAGTTAGCAATTAGCAGTTGGTTTTTGGCTCCCTGGATAGGCCTGCGGCGCCGGACAGAGTGGTTGCCGCAAAGGTCGCGTCAGGGTATGACTTTCGAATTGTTACAAATGATATCGAAGCAGGCTTCGTGTCAGGGTACGACTTTAGTCGTGCCGACAAGCTGCCTGTCTTCGTTCCGAGCCGGCTTCAGCCGGCGGCAGATGACCAACAAACAGGAATCGCTTTTCCAGGCGGCGTGAACATGACGACATCGGAGCACAATTCGGCCACAGATGACAAACGCGAACTGCTTCGCCACGCGCTGGCAACGCTGGCCTATCGAGGCGGCAAAGCGCTGCGCGGAGCGCCTGCGAATTTCGCGGAGTTTCGCGTTGCCGAAACCTCGCGTACTCCGGGACAGATTCTGGCGCATATCGGAGACCTCATGGATTGGGCGCTTTCCATGGCCCAGAGCAATCAGCGTTGGCAGGATTCCACTCCGCTGCCGTGGCATGAGGAAGAGCAGCGCTTTTTCGCAGCGGTGCGGGCCCTGGAGGATTACCTCGCGTCCGCGCAACCGCTTGGGGTAAGCCCGGAGAAGCTGTTGCAGGGGGCGATTGCCGACGCGTTTGCGCATGTGGGACAGATAGCGATGTTGCGGCGCATCGCGGGCTCTCCGGTCAAGGCCGAGAATTATGCTAAGGCTGAGATTGTCGTCGGCCGGGTGGGCGCGGAACAGACACCGCCGAAGCGCGAGTTCTGATTTCGTTTCGGATACGCTGTGGCTGATTGCTAATTGCTGACTCCTGGTTGCTTATTGCTGCTTCATGAAATTCTCCGACCAACTCGAACAGCGGTTCACCACCATGGTTGGCCACTATCCGACCAAGCGCTCCGTGCTGGTCCCCATGTTGCTGTACATACAGGACGAGCTGGGGGAGATCACCGATGAGGCCATTCACGAGATGGCCGAGCGGGTGGCGCTGTCGGAGTTGGAGATTCGCAACGTCATTAGTTATTACTCCATGCTGCGCACCCACCCGGTCGGCAAGTACAACCTCCAGGTATGCACCAATGTGAGCTGCCTGCTGCGCGGCGCTGACCATATCTTTGAGCATTGCAAGAAGCGGCTGGGTGTCGGCAATAAGCAAACGACTCCCGATGGTTTGTTCTATCTGGAAGAAGTGGAATGCATCGGCGCCTGCTCATGGGCGCCGGCGTTGATGATGAACTACGACTTCGTAGAGAACCTGACGTCGCAGAAGATCGACGAACTGATTGACGGCCTGAAGAAGAAGGAACGGCAGTAAAGAGGTTGTTCGCCGTTCGCCCTTCGCCAGACGATTCCGGCGAACGGTTCTGGCGAAAAGCGAACCGCGAATAGCGATATCACGAATGGCGTACTTGGTCTCCCATCCCGATGAGGTAAAGGTCGTCTCCAGGCGCTTTGGCCTGGGCGCGACCAACCTCGACCGCTATCTGGAGCTCGACGGCTACAAAGCCCTCCAAAAGGCGCTCACCATGGAGCCCGACGCCATCATTAATGAAGTCAAGGCGTCCAATCTGCGCGGTCGCGGTGGTGCGGGATTTCCCACCGGCATGAAGTGGTCGTTCGTGCCTAAGCAGTCGCCCAAACCCAAGTACGTTCTCTGCAACGGTGATGAGAGCGAACCCGGCACCTGCAAAGATCGCCTCATCTTCGAGCACGATCCGCACTCCGTCATCGAAGGCGTGATGATCGCCGCTCTCGCCGTCGGCTCAAAGACCGGCTACATCTACCTGCGCGGCGAATATCGTTACCTCATCCAGATCATGGAGAAAGCCGTCGCCGATGCCTACGCGCGCGGCTTCATCGGCAAGAACATCTTCGGCTCAGGCGTCGATCTCGATATCTTCGTGCACTCGGGCGCGGGCGCTTACGAAGTGGGCGAAGAGTCAGCTCTGATGGAATCGCTGGAAGGGAAGCGCGGCATACCGCGCATCCGTCCTCCGTTTCCGGCCGTTGTTGGCCTTTGGGGCGGCCCCACGGTCATCAATAACGCCGAGACGCTGGCCAGCGTGCCTCACATCATTCTCGGCGGAGGCGAGTGGTTCGCCCACCTGGGCACTCCGCGCAACGGTGGTACGCGGCTCTTCTGCATGAGCGGCGAACTCGAGCGCCCCGGCGTTTACGAGTTGCCCATGGGCTACAACCTGAAGAAGATGATCTACGACGTCTCTGGCGGCATGGTGAAGGGCAAGACGCTGAAGGGCGTTGTGCCCGGCGGCTCCTCGGTGCAGATCCTCAAGCCGGATGAGATCGATGTCGCCATGGACTTCGATTCCGTGGCCAAGGCCGGCTCAATGCTGGGCTCCGGCGGCGTCATCGTGATCGACGACCAGATGTGTATCGTGAAGTTTGCCTTGCGGGTTACGCAGTTCTATCAGCATGAAAGCTGTGGCTGGTGCATCCCGTGCCGCGAAGGTACCGACTGGATGAAGAAGACTCTAGTTCGTATGCATAGCGGTGGCGGAGTCGCAAAGGACATCGACAATCTGAAATACCTGGCGGAGAACATGCTGGGGCGGACGTTCTGTCCGTTAGGCGATGCGGCGGCAATGCCGATCATCTCCTACGTGCAAAAGTTCCGGCATGAGTTTGAAGCGCACCTCGACGGCAAGCCGTGTCCGTACGAGAAGGTGGCGGAAGCGGTCCCGGCGTAAACAACCGTGAGACCAACGGAATTACTGCGTATTCTCGAAGTGGACGGCTGGTACAGGCGGGACAGAAGGGCAGTCACATGCATTTTCGTCATCCGGTCAAACCCGGCCTGCTTGTTGTGCCTATGCACGCGGGAAAAGAGATCGGCAAGGGACTGCTCCACAGTATTCTGAAGAAGGCAGGTTTGAGGTGATGCGAGAGTATCTGGTTGTCTACGAAAAAGGCGAAAACAACTGGAGTGCCTTTTCGCCGGATGTCCCCGGATGTGGCTCGCTTGGCGATACCCTTGACGACGCGCGCGCCAACATGCGCGAGGCGATGGAACTGTACCTGACTGAGACGGCAAAGGCCGGAGAGCCCCTGCCGGACGCTATCGCAACTAGCGTAGATTTCAGTGCATTTGATCCAGACCATCAGACGAAACAGTATGTGGTCGAATGGCTGGCGGTAACGCTTCCGCAGACTGACTCAACCAGGACACCGGCTCACGCGGCATGATTTGGTTTTGGCTAATTGCTAGTTGCTAGTTGCTGATTTTATGGCTGATGTAACTCTAACTGTCGACGGCAAGAAACTCACCGTTCCCGCGGGGACGCTCCTCATTGAAGCCTGCAAGAGCACAGGCATCGAGGTCCCGTCTTTCTGCTACTACCCCAACTTGTCGCTGCAGGGCGCGTGCCGCATGTGCCTGGTGGAAATCGAGAAGATGCCCAAGCTTCAGACGGCGTGCACCACGCCCGTCACCGAAGGCATGATCGTTTCCACCGAAAGCGACAAGATCAAGCAGGCGCGCAAGTCGATGCTGGAACTGCTGCTGGCCAATCATCCGCTCGACTGTCCCGTCTGCGATGCCGGCGGCGAATGCGAGCTTCAGGACATGACCTTCAAGTACGGCGCTGCCGAATCGAAGTTCATGGACCTGAAGAACCATCGCGACGAGCAGCAATGGTCGCCGGTGGTGTACTTCGACCGGCCGCGCTGCATTCTCTGCTATCGCTGCGTCCGGGTCTGCGGCGAGGGTATGGATGTGTGGGCCCTCGGCGTCCAGAACCGCGGCGCCGGTTCCATCATCGCGCCCAACAAAGAAGATCATCTGGAATGCGAAGAGTGCGGCATGTGCATCGACATCTGCCCCGTCGGCGCGCTGACCTCAGGTGCGTACCGCTACAAGACGCGCCCCTGGGAGATGAAGCACACCGGCACGGTCTGCACCCACTGCGGTGATGGCTGCAAAACCACGCTGGGCGCACGCCGCGCCGACACCGGGATGGAGATTGTTCGCGGCGACAATCGCGACAAGAGCGGCATCAACGGTGACTTCCTGTGTATCAAGGGGCGCTATGCCTTCGACTTCGCGAATAACCCCGATCGCCTTCAGCAGCCGCTGATCAAGCGCGATGGCAAGTTTGCCACTGCTACCTGGGAGCAAGCTTTCGATCTGATTGCGACGAAGTTCCAGGAAGTCCTGAGCACCGACGGTGCCCCGTCGATCGGCGTGATTGGCTCCAATCGCACCAGCAACGAAGAGAACTATCTGCTTCAGAAGTTTGCGCGCCTGGTGCTGGGCACGAACAACATCGATCATCATCGCACCGCCGATTATCCGGCTTTCGCTTCGGCGCTGGCCGGCAAGCAGAACACGACAGCCTCCATGCGCGACGTCTTCAGCGCACCGGCAATCCTGCTGATCGGCAACGATCCCACCGAGCAGCATCCCCTGCTGGCGTGGCAAATTCGCAGCAATGTTCGGCTGCATCGTGCCAAGTTGTACGTGGCGAATTCGTCTCCCATCAAGCTGCACCGCCAGGCGACGGCGTTTGCGCAGATCGCGTCCGGTTCCGAAGCCAGCCTGGTGCAGTTCCTCGCCGGCAACGACGCCGCAGCGGACGCGGTTGTCTCCGAACAACTCACACGCGAAGCTCTGACAAAATTGCGCGACGCGGTGAAAGCTGAATCCGGCTTGGTCATCATCTTCGGTTCAGAGCTGCGCGGCGGTGCCGTCAAGACTCTGATCGACTTCGGCCTTGCGCAAAACGCGAAGTTCATCTGCCTGGGCGATTATGCCAATTCCCGCGGTGCAGCCGACATGGGGCTCTATCCCGACATGCTTCCCGGCTACGCTCCTGTCTCGAGCGCGACGCGCTTTCACGAAGAATGGCTGGACGAAATACCCACTGTCCCTGGCTTGAACCTGGTGCAGATGATGGAGGCTGCCAAGGAAGGCAAGCTGAAAGCGCTGTATGTTGTCGGCTCTAATCCGGTCTCGCGCTACAACATCGATCCCTTCGCATTTTCAAGAAGCTTCGTCGTTGTGCAGGACATGTTCCTGACCGAAACGGCTGCCATTGCAGACGTAGTTCTACCCGTGGCCAACGCTTACGAGAAGGGTGGAACCTGCACCAACACCAGCGGCGACGTGCAGATGCTGAAGAAGGCGGGCGAGTTTTCGGGCGTGCGCAATGATTTCGAGTGCATTGTCCGCATCGCTGCTCGCATGGGATATGACGTTCGCAAACTGGTTCCGTTCGGTGGCGGAGGCACGCGATCCGACATGGGCCAGACCCGCGGCGCGCAATCGGGCGAGGCCGACCGTCACGCGGTCTGGCTGGCTGAGCACAACCTGGAACCGAAGATGAGCCCTTTCGATCCGACGGCAATGCTCGACGAAATTCAACGACTGGTGCCGGGATACGACATTTCGCGGCTGGAGCTGCTGTCCGGGTGCGACGAGCACACGCAGCTGGTGCAAATCACGGGCACAACTGGGACCGGGGACCCGGCGCTGGTCATGCCGGCGAACGATTCGTTATTCACCTCCGGCACCCTGGGGCGATTCTCGCAGACATTGAACACGGTTATGGAGCGCTACAATGCGCCGGCCGACCTGGAGATCGCGGCAGGATACGATCCGATGGTCAGGACAGAAGGGTAGTTTCCAGTTTCAAGAATCATGCGCCTCCGACCGGGACGGTCTGGCGAAGAGCGAAAGACGAACATCGGGAGCAAGGAGCAAATCGCGATAGGCGGTTTGAGTGACGGCTGAGAACTGAAAGCTGCTAGCTAAGACATGGGCATAGGCACTTACATCCTGGTATCGCTCGTCAAGATCGTGATTGCGGTCTTCGTGCTGCTGACGGCTGTGGCCTATACCACACTGCTGGAGCGCAAGGTCGTTGCCCACATGCAGAACCGCTGGGGACCTTCGCGGGTGGGGCCATTTGGCATCTGGCAGCCGCTGGCCGACGGCTTAAAGTTTATCTTCAAGGAAGACCTCACACCTCCTTATGCCTACAGGTCTTTGTACCTGCTGGCGCCTGTAATCGCGCTGATTACGGCGCTGAGTTCGATGGCCGTGATTCCGGTGGGCCCCTGGATCTCGCTGGGCCCGATCCACACTCCGCTTCAGATTACGGATGTCAATATTGGGCTGCTGGTGATCCTGGCGATCACCTCCGTGGGTGTGTACGGCGTTGCCCTGGCGGGCTGGGCATCGAACAGTAAGTATTCGCTGCTGGCCAGTCTTCGCGCCTCTGCGCAGATGATGAGCTATGAGGTCGCCCTGGGCCTTTCCCTGATCGGCGTGCTCATCCTTTCCGGAAGCTTCAGCCTGCGGGACATCGTCGACGCGCAGTCGGGGACATGGCTGGGCTTTATCCCCAAATGGAACCTGTTTAAGGGCCAGATCGTCGCCTTCTTCATTTACGTTATGGCGGCCTACGCAGAGACCAATCGCATTCCGTTCGACCTTGCGGAAGCTGAGTCGGAGCTGGTCGCCGGCTATCACACCGAGTACAGCTCAATGAAGTTTGCCATGTTCTTCATGGCGGAATACGCGAATATGTTTACCGTGGCCTGCCTGGCGTCGATCCTGTTCCTGGGAGGATGGTCGGGCCCGGTGTTCGGCCCGCCGATTGTTCAGTCGCTGTTGCCGGTCTTCTGGTTTGCGTTGCGAGTGTTCATTTTCATCTTTGTTTACATCTGGGTCCGCGGCACGTTGCCGCGTTTCCGCTATGACCAGCTCATGGCCTTCGGCTGGAAGTTCTTGTTGCCGCTGGCCATTGCGAACATTGTGGTCACAGCTTTGGTTGTAGCGCTGAAGTGAAGCTACGGGCCCCGAGCTACGGGCTACGAGCTTATTAAGAAATGCCGGTTGCTATTAGCTGGAAGCTCGCGGCTCGTAGCTAAAACATCATGCTCGCTCTTATCTTGTTCTTCATCTTCGCGGCGCTCTGTGTGGGAGGGGCGATCAACCTCCTGGTGCAGAAACACCCCATCAACAGCGCCCTGTCGTTGATCGTGGTGATGGGTTCGCTGGCGATGATCTACCTGCTGCTGGGCGCCGAGTTCGTCGCCGCCGTGCAGGTGATTGTTTATGCCGGCGCGGTGATGGTGCTGTTCGTCTTCGTAATCATGCTGCTTAACGCGGGTGAGGAAGAGCGTTTATCGCATGGCAGCCGCGTGGCTACCATGCTCGGTGTGCCCGCCCTGATCATTGGCCTGGGTATTGCGGCCGCAGTCGTCAGCCATCTCGCCGGGCTCGACAGTATTGCCATCGGCGGTCCAACGGTCATGAATGGCGAAAACGTCTTTGGCAATCCGCAAGCCGTCGGGCAGTTGCTTTTCCGGCGGTACCTGCTGCCCTTTGAGGTGACGTCCATCCTGATCCTGGTGGCGATCATGGGCGCTGTGGTGCTGGCGCGCCGGGAGGAAGACTAAATGGTGCCTCTTTACTCGCCTTTCGCTCTTGGCTCTTCGCTCCTCGCCAGAGGCAGCGATAAAGAGATTTCCGGCGAAAAACGAATAGCGAAAAGCAAAGACCGCAGGAGGGGGAGATAGATGGTGCCTCTTTCCTTTTACCTGGTGCTGAGCGCGATACTGTTTGCCTGCGGCGTCGCCGGATTTCTGATCAAGCGCAATATCATCACCATATTTCTTTCCATCGAGCTGATGTTGAACGGCGTGAACCTTTCGTTCGTCGCCTTTGCGGCGCAGCTCAAGTCGCTGGACGGCCACATCTTCGTCTTCTTCGTGATGGTAGTGGCGGCTGCTGAAGCAGCCGTGGGTTTGGCCATCATCATCGCCGTATTCCGCACGCGCGAAACGCTGAATGTCGATCGCGTGAACTTGTTGAAGTTGTGAGAAAGGACGCTATTCGCTGTTCGCTCTTCGCTTTTCGCCAGAGACGCGGGGCGACAAGCATCGGCAAACCGATCCCATGAACGAATCGAGAGTTGATGAAGCGATTCTTTCCGTCGTGGGAGCACGTTGGACGAAAGTTGCCATGGTACTTGTCAAAGCAGCAGATGCGATGGGCGTGGGCTTGCCAGATGAAGATGAGCACTACGAAATGATGTCAGCACGAGTTGAGGCGCTCGTGAAAGATGGGCGTCTGGAAGCGCAGGGGAATACGAGGAACTGGCGCGCCAGTGAGGTTCGGTTATCTGAGACAAGTCCCAAAGCCTGAATCTGAGATATTGGCCTTCTGGCGAAAGGCGAAGAGCGAATAGCGTTATCAGGTCCGCGCGTATCGGACCGGAGTGTGGAAAACTCATGCACCTTTGGATCATTCCGCTGCTTCCCTTGGCCGGCGCCGCCATCAACGGTCTGCTGGGCAAGCGGTTTCCCAAAGCGCTGGTGAACGCCATTGCGCTGGGATTTACCGCGGCGGCGTTTGCCATGGCGCTCTGGGTGGCGGCGCAGTTTGCCGGCTTGTCTCCAGACCAGATCCCGCACATCGAGCGTTACGCAATCTGGTTGGGCGTGGGAACATTCTCTGTCGAGTACGGCATTTATCTCGACCAGCTTTCGCTGGTCATGTTGCTGATCGTTACCGGGGTCGGATTTCTCATCCACGTTTATTCCGTCGGCTACATGGAGCATGAAGGCGGCTACTACCGCTATTTTGCTTACCTGAACATCTTCATGTTCTTCATGCTCACGCTGGTGCTGGCGAACAACTATCTGCTGATGTTCGTGGGATGGGAGGGCGTGGGGCTGGCGTCGTATCTGCTGATCGGCTTCTGGTTCCTCAAGCAGAGCGCTGCCAATGCCGGCAAGAAGGCGTTCATCACCAACCGCGTGGGCGATTTCGGCTTCCTGATTGCGCTGTTTCTCCTCATCAAGCACTTCGGCACTTTGCAATACGACAGCCTGTGGAAGCTTGTCGGGCAATATCCGATTGAATCCGCCGGCGCGGGATTGCTAACCGCGATCGGCTTACTGATGCTTGTGGGCGCAACCGGCAAATCGGCTCAGATCCCGCTGTATGTCTGGCTGCCGGACGCGATGGAAGGCCCAACGCCGGTTTCGGCGTTGATCCACGCTGCGACCATGGTAACGGCCGGGGTGTACATGGTGGCGCGTTCCAGTCCCATCTTCAACCGCGCGCCCGATGCACGGCTGGCGGTCGCCGTCATCGGCACGCTGACCGCAATTTTCGCCGCCTCCATTGGCATTGTGCAGACTGACATCAAGAAGGTGCTGGCGTACTCGACCATCTCGCAGCTGGGCTACATGTTTATGGCCTGCGGCGTAGCGGATTACGTTGGCGGCATTTTCCACCTGATGACCCATGCCTTCTTCAAAGCGCTGCTGTTCCTGTCGGCGGGGTCGGTAATTCACGGACTCGGCGGAGAACAGGACATGCGGCACATGGGCGGTCTGCGAAAGTATCTGCCCTACACGTTCTGGTGCATGACCATTGCGACATTTGCGATTGCCGGTCTGCCGCCATTTGCCGGCTTCTTTTCGAAAGACCGGATCCTGTGGTCGGCGTGGAGCAGTGGCAATCACATTATCTGGCTGATCGGCGTCATCACCGCAGGCATGACTTCGTTCTACATGTTCCGCTTGTGGTTCCTAACCTTCTTTGGCGAATACCGGGGAGCGAATCCTGAAACAGCGGGGCACGGACACGACGCTGATGCCCAACATGCCGGTGATCATGGCCACGGCGCTCCGCACGAGAGCCCGTGGGTGATGGTTGTACCGTTGATGATCCTCGCCCTGCTTTCTTTTGTTGGTGGGTGGGTTGGAGTACCGCATTCGCTGCATGGTTCCGATCGCTTTGATACGTTCCTCTCGCCGGTCTTTCATTCCGCGGTAGCCGCGCCTGTGGCTGAGAACCCAGTTCCCGCTGAAGCTGAGAGTTCGAGCACGGAGCTGATGTTCAGCGGCGCTGCGCTTGGGGTCGTCATAGTCGGCTTCCTGCTTGCCTGGTATCTCTACTACAAGCGCCCGGAACTGCCGGCTCGAATGGCCAAAGCTGCCGGCGGGATTTATACACTCGTGCTGGACAAGTACAAAATAGATGAACTCTACGGGGCGGTCATTATCCAGCCGCTCATTGCCCTTTCGACCAACGTCTTCTGGAAGGGAATCGACGTGGGCCTGATCGACCGGGCCGTCGACGAAGGCGCTGAAGGTGCTCTGGAAACTTCAGACGCGATGCGGCACATGCAATCCGGCAATATCCGCTCCTACGCGGGATGGGTCGCCGTGGGCGCTACCGCGGTGATCGCCTTCATGGTGTGGAGGGGGTTGCGATGAAGTTCATCAACGACAACATCCTCAGCATCGTAGTCTTCCTGCCACTGGTGGGAGCGATCCTGCTGGCATTCTTCCCGCGCCGCGACCGCGACATCCGCTACTTCGCGCTCGCCGTTTCGCTCCTCACCTTGCTGGCATCGTTGCATCTGCCGTGGTACTTCGTGCGCGGCCAGAGCGGCTTCCAGTTCGAAGCTGATTCGCAGTGGGTTCTGCACCCGAACATCCATTACCACCTGGGCGTGGATGGCATCTCGTTGTGGCTGGTCGTCCTGACCACGTTCCTGATGCCGATGTGCGTGCTGATCTCATGGAAGTCGATCGGCGATCGGGTGAAGGAATTCTTCATCCTGATGCTGATACTTGAGACGGCGATGATCGGCGTCTTCGTTGCGCTGGACCTGTTCCTCTTCTACTTCTTCTGGGAAGCGACGTTGATCCCGATGGCGCTCATCATCGGCATGTACGGCCACGGGCGCAAGATCTATGCCGCGGTGAAGTTCTTTCTGTACACGATGATCGCCTCGATGTTCATGCTAGCGGGGATTATCTGGCTGTACGCGCGCACCGGAAGCTTTGATTTCGTGACCATTCAGAACGCGATCCAGAATGGTCAAGTCGCTGGATTCGGCCAGGCCGCGCTGTGGTTGTTCCTGGGGTTCTTCGTGGCCTTTGCCGTAAAAGTGCCGCTGTTTCCGCTCCACACCTGGCTGCCCGACGCACACGTAGAAGCGCCGACCGCAGGCTCGGTGCTGCTTGCGGGTGTGCTGCTCAAGATGGGTACGTATGGCCTGCTGCGCTTCAACCTGGGACTGTTTCCGGAACAGGCGCGACGCAATGCTCCCTGGATCATCGCGCTGGCCATCATCGGCATCATCTACGGTTCGCTGGTGGCGATGATTCAGCCCAACATCAAGCGGCTGGTGGCCTATACCTCGGTCAGCCATCTGGGCTTCGTGGTGCTTGGTATTTTCAGCTTCACTCAGCTTGGAGTGGATGGCGCGGTCTACCAGATGCTGAGCCACGGCGTCTCCACCGGCGCGCTTTTCATGCTGCTGGGGATGATTTACGATCGCCGCCACACCTACGAAATCAGCGAGTACGGCGGGCTGGCGACTCCCATGCCGGTGTACGCGACGTTTTTCGCGTTCATTATGCTGTCGTCGGTCGGCCTGCCGCTGCTTAATGGATTCATCGGAGAATTCCTGGTACTGAGCGGGGCTTTCCAGGCGAAGCAACTTTATGGAATTCTGGCGGCGACGGGCGTGATCTGGAGCGCCTGCTACCTGTTGTGGATGTATCAGCGCGTTTTTTACGGCAACGTGACGGTGCCGGCGAATAGCTCATTGCGCGATCTCGACGCCCGCGAGCGAGTTTCGCTATGGCCGCTGGTCATCGCCGCTCTGGTGATGGGAGTTGCCCCGATGCTGTGGTTGCACTCCATTGATCCCGCGGTTTCCGCCGCGCTCAAGCAGTTCTCGGCAATCACTCAGGCCGCGGGCCCCGCTACAACACACATGACCCAGGTGGTTTCGCAGGTGATCGGACGATGATCCCGGCCATCGACTACATTCGCATCCTGCCCGAATTGGTGCTCAGCGTCTTCGGCATCATCGTAATGATGATCGATCCGCTGATCCGGGAACAAGGCTCCAAAAAGCCGCTGGGTATTATTGCCATCGTCGGAACCCTGGCCGGTCTGGCCGCAACTGCATTTCAGAGTGGGTTCTACGGCAACGCGTTCTACAACGCCATCAGGGTGGACACGTTCAGTGTCTTCTTTCACGTCGTAGTGCTGTTGATAGCGCTGGTCGTTCTCCTGACCTCTCTGGAATATCTTGAAGTGCAGCGTATCCGCTCCGGCGAATATTACGCCCTGGTCCTGTTCGGCACCGTCGGCATGATGCTGATGTCGTCGGCCGTGGAACTGGTGCTCATCTTCATCGCGCTGGAGATCTCGTCGATCTCGACTTACATTCTTGCCGGAATGAGACGCCGGGCCGCGGAGAGCGCTGAAGCGTCACTGAAGTATTTTCTGCTGGGCTCGTTTGCCACCGCGTTCTTCCTGTATGGCGTCGCTCTGGTTTTTGGCGCTACCGGAACCACTAATGTCTACGGCATTGCGCAATATCTTCAGGCGCACTCGTCGTTGTTGGTGTACCTTGCCGTGGGGCTGATGTTCGTGGGCCTGGGCTTCAAGGTTGCATCCGCACCATTCCATGTGTGGACGCCCGATGTCTACGAAGGCTCTCCCGCTCCGGTCGTCGCCTTCATGTCCACGGGGCCAAAGGCCGCGGCGTTTGCCGTTCTTCTGCGCGTGCTTTTCGCCACCGGCGCGCCCGGCTGGTTCTGGATGATCTGGGTCTCAGCCGTACTTTCCATGACGCTGGGCAACATCGGCGCGCTGGTGCAGCAGAACGTGAAGCGTCTACTGGCCTATTCCTCGATTGCCCACGCGGGATATCTGCTGGTGGCCTTCGCCGCGGCCTCGCAGGTCGGGATCTCGGCCGCAATCTTCTACGCAGCGTCTTACGCGGCAATGAACGTCGGCGCCTTTGCCGTCATCAGTCACTTCGCCTCCACCGGCGAGAAGTACGTTACCTTGGACGATTACGCCGGACTCGGCCGCCGCTCACCGCTACTGGCTGCCATCCTCACCATATTCCTGCTATCGCTTATCGGTATTCCTGTTACTGGCGGCTTTTTCGCGAAGTTCTACGTCTTCTCCGCCGCTCTGCAATCGCATCTGGTTGGACTGACCATCATCGGGGTGATGAATAGCGCGATCGCTGCTTACTATTACCTGCGCGTGATCGTCTATATGTATATGCGGGATGAGCGCGGCGAAATTTCCGTCGCTCGCATCCCGGCGGGACTGGGGATCGGCTTGGCGATCAGTTTGATTGCGACCATCTACCTGGGCGTGCTGCCGGGCCGCATACTTTACTATGCCATGCAGAGTGCGCAGGATCTGTTGAAGTAAGCGGCCTGCGAAAACCAACCACAACGGCTTGAGGAATTCAGGTGCACATCAGTTGCATCCCTGGAGCCCAACTTGTTTCTGGCCTTGGGTGATATCCCGGGCGTCGCGTTACGATTTGTTAACCTCTCTCGCTTTCGGAACTGGCCGTCCTTTTCAGCGGAAGGAATGTACAGATGTACTTCGAAGAGGGAAGACTCTTGAACCAGGCTCAATATAAGAAATCGGAAGCATGTATTCAAACCGACGCAACGGGACAGTCGGCGCGCCAGTCAGCTTGCCGCGGCATAGAAAAGAATCGTGCTGGTGTCAACAATGGCTCGCCGTTGGCGCCGGGAGAAGCGACCGGCATGCTGGGTGCCGCGAACAACAAACTGCAAGAATTAATGCAGTTGTTGTATCTGCTGGGCCGGGACCCAGCAGTACCGGCAGATGCCCGATACCATGTGACCCTTGCCCAGTCGGAGATGGCCTTGCTAACGCGACAAATGCAGAACGCGGCGGAGGACCAGCCTGCCAAGACTAATCCGCTGGCAGCAGGGAAATACGATCGTAACCACTAATCCTTAGGGAGGGTCTGATTAAGTCGATGCCGAGGCCCGCAGCGGCTAAGGCCGGTACATTTACTCGACTTTGCGGACCGCCTGAACGCGGTCCCTTTCAAAGCCATGCTCATGCAGAGCTTCCTTACCTCGGTAACTGGACCGCACAAAAGAAAAGCCCCATCAGGCGATGGGGCTTTTGCGTTGGAGCCGAAGACTAGACGACTTTGGCGAAGATGATAACCAGAGTGAACAGCACCAGAGACTCGATAAATGCCAGGCCGAGAATCAGTGCCAGCTGAATCGCCGGACGAGCGGCTGGGTTACGGGCCATGGCTTCGCAAGCCGCAGCACCTACGCGGCCCTGTCCCAGACCAGCGAGGCCAGCCGCGATCGCGATACCGAAACCTGCCGCGATGGCTACATAGTTAGCATGTGAAGAAGCGGCGCCCCCCGCCTCCTGCGCGAACGCCGGCATGGCCACCATCATGAGGGCCATCAGCGCAAAGACAATCATCATCACTTTCCGCATTTTTGTTTCTCCTTATGAATCGCCGCCAGGAGGTGGTTGACGTTCACCGTGCTGACGCCCTCACACTGACGGCGGTATAGCAACTAGCCGCGAGCTACGAGCCACTAGCTCATGCTCTTCAGCTTAGGTCTTCCTTGCGTGCAATCCTCGCAAACTCGCCGCAGACGCCAAATCGGCAAGCAATTAACTCGTGGCTCGCGGCTAGTTGCTCGCGGCTTCTTTTAGTGCTCGTGCGCCACCGCTTCGCCGATGTAAACCGTCGCCAGCAATACGAAAATATACGTCTGGATCAGCGCGACGCCAGCGTGCAGCAGCATGAAGATTATCGGAATGCCAATCGGGAACAGGGTGAAGAAAACGAGTGTCACCATGTCGCTGGCAAACATGTTGGCAAACAGACGGATGGTGAGCGACAACACCCGTGCCAGATGGCTGCATACTTCAATCACGAACATCAACGGCGCCAGCCACCAGACCGGCCCGATGAAATTCTTTATGTATCCAAACCCGTTCAGCCGGACACCCTGAAAATGGTAGTAAAACCACGTGACCAGCGCGCATCCCAGAGGCACGGAGGGCGATGCCGTCGCGGTCTCGAAGCCGGGAATCAGTCCGATGAGACAGCCAATCAGAATGAAGAGCCCTAATACGGTCAGGTAGCCAACATACCGTTCATAACCATGGCCAATCACCTCCTGGCTTTGGTTAGCGATAAACGAATTGAGGCTCTCCGCCACATGCTGCAACGGTCCGGGATCGTCCACCGACAGCCGCGCCCGCACGATAGCAAAAAACAGAATCAGGATCACGAATACGAGCAGCTGCATGGCCACGTAATTGGTGATTGGGGCTTGGGGGTACGCGGGATGAACGTGAACCGCGCTGAGAAGCGCGTTGGCCACGCCGGCCAGGTACTTGTTTAGTAGTGCGGTTAACCAAAGTTGCTCAGGCATGAATAAAGATCGCTTTTCGCCGTTCGCTTTTCGCTAATCGCTAAACCCTCGGCTCCCAGCAATCTGGCGAAAAGCGAAGAGCGAATGGCGAAAAGCGACGCAGGGCGCTCCAAAAAATGAGAATTTATGAATCAGAAAATCAGAATCCGTGTCGCAGGGCAACGAATACTTCGACTGCGACTTCGCAGGCGATGGCAGCGATCGGAAGGCAGACGCCTCCGAGAAAGCCGTATAAGCCCGCGAGGGAAACATTAAATATAACATATGCGCCGCCCGCGATCAGAATGTATCGCAGCACCGTTCGCAGGACGATGATGCCGCCGCGCTCGGGGCTTTGTTGAGTGGTGATTCTCACGCCCAGGGCCTCGATCGCGCGCTCCATCCAGACGTGGTTGACGTAGGAGACAACTGCGCCCACAACGAAGCCTGCCGTGACCGGCCAACGAAAGAACACCAGGCAACCTGCAGTTCCCAGCCCTGCGAGGGCGAGCAGGAATTTGCGGATTCTGGGCAGGGCCCGGTCGAGGAAGGCTTCCGCAAAAGCGGGCGTCGGTTCTGGAGCCGGCGTGGACACCAGATCACTGTCCCCCAATTCAATCCTTCTGCCGCGTGATCGTGCGGATCATGTCGACGAAGCCCGCGATTGATCCTACGATGATGCCGACAAGAAACAGCCAGTGGGTATGCAGCCAATAGTCGAGTAGCTTGCCCAGGAGCAGGCCGATTACCACCGCAGCAGGAATGATGAACGCGATCTGCGAATAGCGGGCCCACTGTATGGCAGCACTTTGTTTGTCGCCAGGATCTTCTTCGGCCATGGTGACAGCCTACCATGCGCGGCTGGGGAAATTCCCGGGCGGGCAGTGACTGGTATAATCCCGCGGGACGCCGTCGCTGCCGTTAGGCGGGGTCTGACACTCAATCTCGTATTCCTGTTCGGAGGAGGCAGTCATGGCGCAGCAAGATCACAACCTGAAGATCGACTACATCGAGTTTCCCGCTACCGATATTGAAGCGACGAAACGCTTCTACAACGGCGTTTTTGGCTGGAACTTTCAGGACTACGGCCCGGACTATACGAGCTTCCACGATGGCCGCCTGGCGGGCGGATTCAACAAGGACGCTACGTCCGCCGGCGCCTCCAGCGAGAAAACTGCCGGCCCGCTGATTGTGATCTATGCTTCCTCGCTCGAAGACACTTACGCCAAAGTCACGGCAGCTGGCGGGAAGATTGTGCGCGAGATCTTCGGGTTTCCGGGCGGCCGCCGCTTCCACTTCGCCGATCCCAACGGCAACGAATTGGCTGTCTGGAGCGAGTAGGGACGGTCAGGCATCGAGGATTGGGGATTTAGGGGCTGGGACTGGGGATTGGGAAATAGGCTTCGAAGGAGTTCGCGCTTTTGGAAGGCTTGCGCCTTTGATACCGTATCCTGGAAAATGTTTTTCGGGATGAACAGCTTTTCCGGCTCAGGGATCGCACTGAGCTTCACCAACCCCTAGCCCTTAATCCCTGATTCCTGGCCCCGAACGCGCACCACTCTCCGCTTACCAACCGCGTAGAGCGCGAGGCCTCCACCGATCACCGCTGCGCTCAGGAGGACAAGCTTAGCGACGACGAGGGCTTTGTGCGGTTCGCTGGGGTCCGGAATCATCGAACCAATGATGGCCGCGCAGGTCCCCGCCAATCCCACAATCGCGATTGCGATTGCCACTGGCTTTCCTCCTGGCACACGAATGATCTGTGGCCCCACCGGCTCACGCTGCAACCGGATCAGCGCCGCGAACATGAACAGATACGGAATGAAGCTGGTGATGATGGTCATGCTCACCAGCACCTGGTAGGCGCCGTGGACCGTGCTGCCCAACTGTCCCAGAAGTACAAATAGCAAGGAGCACAGTCCCTGCACGATTAAGGCGACGTGCGGCGTTTGCCAGCGGGGATGAAGCCGTCCAAACGCGGGCGGTAGGTAGCGGTCGATGCCGGCGACAAACGGCAGACGCGACATCGCCGCCAGATAGGCGCCGACACCGCCCAGGTTGGCGATGCAGATCAGGAGCGCTACGGCCGGCCCAAGTCCGTACCAGCCGATGCGCTCGGCGCTGGTGGAGATCGCCTGCATGATGCCTTCCAGGCTGTTAAGTTGCTGCTGTGGCAGCACCACCAGCATCGCGATTGTCCCTAGCATGTAGCCAGCTGTGATCAGGACGCCCGCAATAAGCAGAGCGCGCGGAATGGTGCGCCGCGCATCTTTGATCTCGCTGCCCATGCAGGACGCCGACTCGGCACCGATGAACGCAGACATCAGGGTCGCCCAGATTGCGGCATTGCCCAGGTTCAAAGATGGCTTCATTGAGGCGGGGTTGAAGCTGGTGGCCGAGCCGAACCTCCGCAGCGCAATCACGCCGATGACGCACAGCAAACCTACCGGCAGCCATCCTCCGATGGCGCCAAGATTGTTCAGCCACTTGCCGATGTCGAGGCCGACGATGTTCAGCACCAGCGCCAGCGCCAATCCGCAAAACGAAAATATGAGGAAGAATGCGGGACTGCTCTGGAGCGCCTTGCCCTTGCTGCCCGCGAGGTAGAGCGCGTTGCTGGCCGCGAAATACAGCACCGCCGGGAAGTACGGCAGGTTGCTCATCCAGTAAACCCAGCCAGTGAGGAAGCCGCTGAAATCGCCGAAGGCGTGCTTGCTCCAGACGTACATGCCGCCTTCTTCGGGATAACGCGAGGACAGCTCCATGACGCACAGCGCCAGCGGCAGAAAAATGGCGCCGAGGCCGACCAGCCAGATCACAATGGAGCTTGGTCCGGCGGCGGCAGCCAGTGCGACCCAGCGCAGGCTCAACGTGGTGACGATGTAGAACAACACCAGATCGCGCAAACCCAGTACCCGCTTGGGCTGCGGCTGCGCACCTGTTTCGGCAAGTTGCGAGGTCGAATTGATGAGGGGGTGCCTTTGCATTTGATGGGACTGAATCACAACGGCAGATAATAGCGGAAAAATTCCTGCTCCCGCTTCCAACCCAGGCTCTCATAGAGTCGCTGCGCAGGGATGTTATCAGCCGCTGTCTCAAGGGTCAGGCAGTTGGCCCGGGTCGCCTCCGCTAACTCGCGGGCGCGTTCTACTAACGCTCGTCCTACGCCCAGCTTGCGCGCGGCAGGAAGCACATACAAGTCATTCAGGATCCATTGCCGGGTCAGCGCCACAGACGAGAAGACCGGATAGAGCTGAACGAAGCCCGCCAGTTGGCTATCAAGCCGCGCCAGAAACAGCACGGACTCGCCTTTGCTGAGGCGCGCGAAGAGGAAGCGCCGGGCAGCTTCGAGGTCTGGCGACTTACGGTAGAACTGGCGGTAAGCATCGAAAAGCGGCGCAACCTCGCCGACGTCGGCCGGCGTAGCGCGCGCGATTTCCAGGGCGTGTTCCACAGTGGGCATGACGACAAGGGAACACGGCGACGGCTGGCCGTCAACTGTTTTCGCAAGCGGTGCCTGTTATGATTTGGCCGCGCCCTCGGAGCCCTCAATTTATGGAGTCCTCTCTACGCGACATTCTCGCCGCCTATGACGATCAGGCCGCTCTGGAGCAGGCTTCCACGATTCCGGCTTCCTGGTACGTCGACGAGCGGGTGGCTGATGCGGAGAGGCGGTATGTTTTCGGACGCACATGGCAGGTGGTGGCGCGTGTTGACCAGCTTTTGCGGCCTGGAGAATTCGTCACGACAGAGCTGATTGGGGAGCCGCTGGTCATCGTTCGCGGGACCGACGGGTGGCTTCGTGCCTTCTATAACGTCTGCCGCCATCACGCGGCCGCAGTGGTGACCGAGGAACAGGGCACCGCGAGCATCTTGCGCTGTCCTTATCACGGCTGGAGTTATGGCCTCGATGGCTCGCTGAAGGGCGCACCTGAGTTCGAGGGCGTCTGCGGATTCGATCGCTCGCAGAACGGACTGGTGCCTGTTCGAGTGGAAGCATGGGAGCAGTTCGTCTTCGTGAATCTTGACTCGAAAGCCGCGCCCCTGGCCGATTTCATCGGCAGGCTGGCGCGGCGGGTCGCGCCGCTGAACGTCAGCGCTTTGCACTTCTTCGAGCGGCGGTCGTACAGCCTGAAGTGCAACTGGAAGGTCTTCGTCGATAATTATCTCGACGGCGGCTACCACGTTCCTCATCTGCACAAGGGCCTGAACAGCGTTCTGGATTACAAGCAGTACACCATTGAGACCGAAGACCGTTACTGCCTGCAATCCAGTCCGATGGTTGCGTCGAGCGCTGATGCTGCGACTGCGGCGACGCGTACTGGCGACCGTGCCTGGTACTTCTGGCAGTATCCCAACTTCATGATCAATCTGTACCGCGGATACATGGATACCAACCTCGTTCTGCCCGACGGCGTCGATCGCTGCAAGGTGATCTTCGACTTTTATTTCGATGACGTGAGTGAATCGGCCGCCGAGCGGAACCGCCAGAGCATCGCTGTCGGCGAGCGGGTGAATGATGAGGATGTTGGAATTTGCGAAGCCGTGCAGCGCGGGTTGCATTCGCGGGCTTATGGGGCGGGACGGCTGTCAGTGCGCCGCGAGGCCGGAGAGCATCTGTTTCATCGGCTGCTGGCGAAAGAGTTGAAGCGAGGATGAGCGAACGCCGAGCGCTGTTGGAGCGGTGTTCGGGGGTTGTGTCAGTGCGGGATTTTAACTCTTGTCGCGCAATTCCTTGAGAATCTCTTTCGCGGCGTTTGCTCCTGACATTCCATTCAGGCCGGTGCCCGGATGCGTTCCCGAGCCGCATAAATACAAGCCCTTAATCGGTGTGCGATATTGTGCCCAATCGAGCAGCGGCCGCATGGTGAACAACTGGTCCAACGCCAGTTCGCCGTGGAAGATGTGGCCGCCCGTCAGGCCGTAGGTCTGCTCCAGGTCTTTCGGAGTGATGACCTCGCGCGCTTCGATCAGCGATGGCAGGTCGGGAGCATACTCGGCCAGCGTTTTCACGACGGTGTCGCCGAGGGCGTCGCGCTGCGAATCCCAATCTGAATCGCGCAGTTTGTACGGAGCGTACTGCATATAAATCGACATCACATGTTTGCCAGCCGGAGCCAGCGATGTATCCCACAATGTGGGAATGGTCGCCTCAAGATACGGCCGCCGGGAAAATTCTCCGTACTTCGAGGCGTCAAAGGCGCGTTCGAGGTAATCGATCTCGGGCGAAATCTGGATTCTGCCCGACAAGCGAGCCGCTACATCACCGTCAACGCCTTTGAAAGTCGGCAAGCCTCCCAGCGCGAGATTGACTTTCGCGACGGTGCCGTTCATCCGGTAATGGAGCAGCTTTTGCAGGAAGCTGGGTTGCAGATGTTGCGGTTCCACCAGACCAAGTAAGGTACGCTTGGGATCGGCATTCGAGATCACGGTACGTGCCTCGATCTCATCCCCATTCGCGAGAACAATGCCGGTCGCGATGCCGTTACTTATCTTGATTCTCACAGCCTCGCAAGACGTGCGAATTTCAGCGCCCGCCGCTTGGGCTGCCGCAGCCATCGCCGCGGTGAGAGCGCCGGCACCCCCCGCAATGTAGGATGCCGGGCCAGCCAGGTTGCTATCCGACGCAGCACGCAACAGCAGGGTTGCGCTGGAACCGGCTGACCACGGGCCGAGAAATGTTCCAAAGATGCCTTGCGCGGCGATTGTTCCGCGCAGCAACTCCGTGTCGAACCACTCGGCAACGAGGTCGGCGACCGCCATTGGCGCCCATCGCAGGAGCCGGTAAAGATCTTTTTCACCGAGGCCGCGAATCTTGCGGCCCGTGTTCAGCAACTCCCAAAGGCCGTTTGCGCCAGGGTCGTCGATATCGGGTGGCGTAATGTTCATCAGCAGCGCGGCGATTTCGCCAATGCGCGTCAACGACTGCTGAAACTCGGCGTAATTCGTGGCGTCTTTGGGAGAAAAGCTGGCGATCTCCTGCTGCGACCTTGCGGTATCGCCAAAGAGAGCGAGATTGCCGCCGTGAGCCAGCGACAGCACGCGGACGGTGGGCGTGAATGTTTTCAACCCATGCCTGGACAGCTCCATGTCCGCCACAATGTCAGAGCCAATCGGGCCGGTGGCATGAGCGAGGCGGGAGCAGCGGAAGCCGGGATGAAATTCCTCAGTGATGGCACAGCCGCCGACATTGGGCCGTCGCTCCAGCACAAGCGGTTTGAATCCGGCCTTGGCAAGATAGAAGGCGGTGACCAGGCCATTGTGTCCTGCGCCGAGGATGACGATGTCGCGAGTTTCAGGCATGTCGCGTGATCTGACGACTTTCAGACAGAAATTAATGCCCTGCGTCTGGGACGACTCTGGCCGTATCAGAACATTCTTATAACAAATTGGGCGCTTTAGCCCCTTACGGGCTGCTGCGCAGGGGCTAAAGCCCAGCGCAAAACAAAGTCCCGTTCGGCACGACTAAAGTCGTGCCCTGACACAAACAATGAGCAAAGCCGTTGACGGCCCAGCTAAGCTGCGCCCCTTCAAAGCGGCGTCATTGATGCTTGAGAATCTCCAGCGCCGCCAGACGTCCAGGCGCGCCCATGATGCCGCCGCCGGGATGCGTGGCCGAGCCACACATCCACAAGTTCTTAATTGGCGTTTTGTACTGCGCCCAACCTGGTACGGGACGCAGAAAGAATAACTGTTCCAGCGAAAGCTCGCCCTGAAAGATGTTGCCCTCGGTCAGTCCCCATTCGCGTTCGAGATCGAGCGGCGTGACGACCTGCCGTCCGATGATGATGTTCTTCAGGTTCGGAGCATGCTCGGCAATGGTGTCGATCACGTTGTCGCCGAAGGCCTCGCGCTTCTCGTCCCAATTGCCCTCTTTGAGTTTGTACGGCGCGTACTGCACAAAACACGACATCACATGCTTGCCCGGGGGCGCGAGCGACGGATCGGTAAGGCTGGGGATGACGATGTCGATGTAAGGACGGTGCGAGTAATTGCCATACTTCGCGTCGTCGTAGGCGCGCTCCATGTAATCGACGCTGGGTGAAATGGAGATGGCGCCGCGCAGGTGATGGCCCTCGCCGGGCAGGCAAGTGAAATTCGGCAGAGCGTCGAGCGCGAGATTGACCTTGCCTGACGAGCCGCGGAACTTGTAGCGCTTCACTTCGGCGCGGAATTCGTCGCTCAGATGTTCAGGCTCGATCATCTTCAAGAATGTGAGATTGGGATCGACGCTGGAGGAGATCACTGGAGCGAAGTATTCGTCGCCACTGGTGGTCGCGACGCCGATTGGTTTGCCATGCTTGATCAGGATCTGCGCGACGGCAGTTTGGGTCTTGATCTCGACGCCAGATTCGCGCGCAGCATCGGCGATTGCGTTGGAGATAGCTCCGGTACCGCCGCGGGCGAATCCCCAGGCGCGGAATGCGCCATCGATCTCGCCCATGTAGTGATGCAGCAGGACGTACGCGGTTCCCGGCGAGCGCACGCCAAGGAACGTTCCGATGATTCCCGACGCCGACATGGTGGCCTTGAGCACGTCGGTCTCGAACCACTGATCGAGAAAATCGATGGCGCTCATGGTCATTAACTGCACCTGGTTGTACTTGTCCTCGCCGCTCAGGTCCTGGAAGCGCCGGCCCAGGAACAGCAGCTTGAACAGGTCTTTGGGATTCAGCGTTGTCGGATCGGGCGGGACCATGGAGAGAATCGGCTTCACGAAGCGGCACATTTGCAGCATGGCTTTGCCGAATTCTTCATAAGCCTCGGCGTCGAAGCGGGAGTGGCGCCGGATCTCGCGCATGGTCTTGCCATGATCGTTCACCCGCCACAGATAGTCGCCGTTGGGCATGGGGGTGAAGGTGCCGTCGAGAGGAAGAATTTCCAGGCCGTGGCGGGGAAGATCGAGGTCGCGAATGATTTCCGGACGCAGCAGCGACACCACATAGGAACACACCGAAAACTTGAAGCCGGGAATGATCTCTTCCGTCACCGCTGCGCCACCGACCAGGTGACGGCGCTCCAGCACCAGGACCTTCTTGCCGGCGCGAGCCAGATAGGCGGCGTTGACCAGGCCGTTGTGGCCACCGCCGATGACGATGACGTCGTAGCGTGATGTCGTGTTCCCGCCCATGGCCTCTCTTGTGAAGTGAACCCACATTCTAACGGGTAGTTCACCGTGGCGTCATTCTGTTCAACGGACGGTGCCGCCCCGGAGGGGCTCAGATGAATCGTTAGCCTACCCCGCCCTGAAGGGCGGGGCTATCACCTTCCGTCTCACTTCGCGAGACTGGATCCAGTCGGTTGCGACGAATCTGCTCAGGGTCAACAGCCGTGGAACTGAGCTGCCAAGAGTACGATGATCGAGGCAGATTCGTGCTCAGCAGCACTAGTGGGGTCGCCTGCACATCCCGAGACCGACTCTGAACTCAGCCGCGCAGCCTTGCTGTCGCCCTCTGCGGTCGCTATAATCCGCGCACTGTACGAAACCACGAGGAATGCAGCGTGCCCGTAGGAACAGCAGTTCACGACAGAACGTTCGCACTGTGCCAGAGCCTGAATTACCGCGAGTGGTCCGGCTTTTACGCAGTCAGTGTCTATGAGACGCACCATGAGCACGAGTACAACGCCATCCGCAATGCGGCCGCGCTCATCGACGTCACTCCGCTCTACAAGTACATAGTGAGCGGGCGCGAGGCCACGCGCTTTGTCAATCGCGTCATCACGCGCGACATCAACAAGGTTGCGGTCAACCAGGTGATCTACTGCTGTTGGTGCGACGAAGAGGGCAAGATCATCGACGACGGCACCATTACCCGGCTGGAAGAGAACCGCTATCGCTGGACGGCTGCCGATCCTAACCTGCGCTGGTTCCGGCAGAATGCAATCGGGCTTGACGTGCAAATCGAGGACATCACCGAGCAGGTTGCTGCGCTGGCGCTGCAAGGGCCGACGTCAGGCAAGTTGCTGAAGAGCGTGGCCGAGGCCGACATCGAATACCTGAAGTACTTTCGCAAGACCAGCGGGAAGATTGGCGGCGTTGTGGTGGACATTTCGCGGACCGGCTATACGGGTGATCTGGGCTATGAAATCTGGATTGCGTGGCCGGATGCGGGCAGAGTCTGGGACACGCTGATGGATGTGGGGAGACGGTTTGATATTCATCCCACAGGCATGCTGGCGCTGGACGTCGCACGGATCGAGGCCGGACTGATTCTGGCGGATGTGGATTACATCAGCAGCAAGAAGGCGCTGATTGCCTCGCAGAAGTACAGCCCGGCCGAAGTTGGGTTAGCGAAATTGGTGCACTATGACAAAGAAAACTTCATAGGCAGGGAAGCGCTGCTGGCAGAAAAAACGACCGGGCCGAAACGGCAACTGGTGGGACTGGAAATCGACTGGAGCGAATTTGAAGAGCTGTTCGACCGCATGGGCCTGGCTCCGCAGACGCCAGCTACAGCTTCCCGAGTGCATGTGCCGGTCTACCGAGGTCGTGAACAGGTGGGTAAAGCGACGTCGACTACGTGGTCGCCGCTGCTGAAGCAGCTAATTGCGCTGGCCAGCGTAGAAGCGCGACATGCTGAGCCCGGATCGAGAGTGCATGTAGAGATGACAGTGGAAGCGGTGCGGCATAAGGTGGCCGCTACGGTTCGACAACTACCCTTTTTCAATCCGCCGCGCAAGACCAGGACGCCTGTTTGAACGCGTACTGACGGCACTGAATCCAGGCAAAATAAAACCGCCGCAAGTGGGCGGTAACGCAGGGACACCCGATGAATGTGCGGGTCATCCGCCTCAACTGGAAACGTTGCCGGTCGATTCTTCAGGGGGGTACAGAAGGCGCTCGACGGTACGATCCATGTTGTCCAGCAGGCTATCTTCAGTAACAGGGACGCGAGCGTCCTGTAGAGCTGAGTTCCAGTTCTTGGAGCGCAGCAAGACGGCTTCGGCAACCGTACTTCTAGAGGGCGCGGCAGCCAGGGTATAGCCGAACCAGATCATCACGGCGATGAGATACGCGGCGCTGTTGATCTGACTGAGGGTGGCATGACGGAAGACGCTGTGATGGCTGGCGCCTGTAACAACCAGCATGTCAACGGCGGCGAAGAAGCCAAATCCCAGAGAAATTCCAAATAGCAGGCTGCGGTGAGGGATGCCGAGATACTCACTGAAGAGAAGCAGGAAAAAGACCAGGCCGCACTGCATCAAGCGAAGACCGCGATCAGCCAGCAGGATAACATCCTGAACTCGATCGTAGTCGGGCTTGTGGGCGGCACTAATCGCCCACATCACTCCCACCAGCAAGACCACCAACGCCGACCAGCGGAAGAGGATGACGCCCAAGTCGCGCAAGGCCTCGTAGGGGCGGAAGGCGTCCTGGAAGATTTCCTGAAGAACCGCAAAGGAAAGCAAAACGCTGAGGCCGACATTCACGTAATAAGCGTAGTAGTAGACCTTGTAAGACAAATAGATGTTGATGAGGGCCAGAATCGGAACCGAGATCACTTGCAGAATCGTGTAGTTGAAGAAGAATGGGTAATCACGGTGGAGCCCGCGCCTGAACATGCATACCAGTACGCCCGCCTGGAGGAGAGGCGCAGCAAACCAGAACAAGTAGTCGATGAGATGTAGCTGCATGACTCCTCCGAAATAATATCCGTGGAGTCCGCAGAATACAAGCAAGATATTTTCGCCAGACGGGTAACCGGCCCCGCATTACTTCTGGGGGAACCTAACTCCTCGAAGGCCCAATCCGGGAACTCGGCCCGCTACCCGGCGATTCTCCTCGAACGCACGTCAGCAGGTGAACCTTCGTCGACGTCCGGGCGCAACTGGCCAGTGCAATTCTGTCCCGGGGGGCAAAGCGGCATAGGCGAACCTTCTCCGGCTATCTGGCGAACTGGCCAGTGCAATTCTGTCCTGGCGGGCAAAGGGGCATAGGCGAACCTTCGCCGGCTATCTGGCGAAGTTGGCCAGTGCAATTCTGTCCTGGCGGGCAAAGGGGCATAGGCGAGCCTTCACCGGCTATCTGGCGCAACTGGCCAGTGCAATTCTGTCCTGGCGGGCAAAGGGGCATAGGCGAACCTTCGCCGGCTATCTGGCGAAGCTGGCCAGTGCAATTCTGTCCGGGGGGGCAGAGAGGCATAGGCGAACCTTCGCCGGCTATCTGGCGAAGCTGGCCAGTGCAATTCTGTCCGGGAGGGCAAAGGGGCATAGGCGAACCTTCGCCGGCTATCTGGCGAAGCTGGCCAGTGCAATTCTGTCCGGGCGGGCAAAGGGGCATAGGCGAACCTTCGCCGGCTATCTGGCGAAGCTGGCCAGTGCAATTCTGTCCGGGCGGGCAAAGGGGCATAGGCGAACCTTCGCCAGCTATCTGGCGAAGCTGGCCAGTGCAATTCTGTCCTGGCGGGCAAAGCGGCATAGGCGAACCTTCACCGGCTATCTGGCGTAGTTGGCCAGTGCAATTCTGTCCGGGGGGGCAAAGGGGCATTGGCGAACCTTCACCCGGAGACAGCGCGACGCGAGCCGAGTCGCAGACAGCCTGCCCAGTGCAAAGTGAAGGTGACGACGCCTGAGTGATGCCCACCGAAGCGGTGGTCGGAGTTGGGAGCGAGTTTGTGCCGGCGCAAGCGATACCTACCGACATCAGGGCAGCAAGGGCAACGACAAGAGTGTTCTTCATTACAGTCTCCTTGGTCGTTTCCGACCCAATATTGTTGTCAGAAGCGTTGGCCGAACGAAGGGGTGTCGTTATCGGGAGCAGAAGACAGGACAACAGGCATGGGCGATGGTCCTTCGCCGACGGTGGCGAGAGGGCCGACAGAGCTGATCGAGGTTGCACCGCTGACAGCGCTCAGAGAGCCTGCGATCATGAGGGCGGCGAGGGCGGCGAACATCAGTTTCTTGGCATTTTTCACGGTACAACCTCCATGCGAATTGCGAACTATCGATCCGGCGTCGCGAGGGTGCGAGAACAAAAATCCAGCCCACCTCAACTCAGCCTGCTTCTTAACCTAGAGCACTTACTTCCTACTTGGATATACAACTTAACGGCAAATAAGGCCCAGTTGTGGCGCCATTCCAGGCGACATATTTCCTGATCTTTGTGCCAGTTACTAAATAGTAACTCCGCTTCCTGCAACCATCACGTGGTTGAACGAAGCGGCAAAAATTCGAGCGCAGGGTGATGCACACCACGTTCAGATACACGCACCCATTGAGCATTATAGGCCAGGTGCGCATGAAACTCCCGCGGATTTTTTCCACAGGGTATGCACTTAAGTACATGTACTAATGGGGTATGCCCGGCAGTTATGAAAACGACGACGTTTCGGCGGGCTGCGCCGCGAGGCACACCTGCTTCGTATATGATGCTGGGATCCAGAGAGTTTTCATTGGCGGCGCAGTTATGGACGATATTCCATCCGCGATTTCGGGGAGCGAACGAGACGACGGGCAGCGTTCCGAGGCTGGCCAAAGGCGCGAGATATTCAGCATACAGGTGTGTCCGAACTGCTCTGAACGACTGCGGGAAAATCACTGCAAGCTGGTATGCCCACGATGTGGGTACTACCTGAGTTGCTCCGACTTCTATTAGACGCGAAATAACTGCCGGTATTGCAAGCGTTTTTCCGTTTACAAATTTCCATGCATAAATTTCGCCGATGGCCTGCGATCTCCCGCAAAACCTGGGGCGTTCGTGTAACGTAATCAGGAACGGAAATTATTTTCAGGAGGGCAACATGCAACGAACAGCCAGTGCTCATTGGGCGGGTGGGTTGAAAGATGGCAAGGGGACTGTATCCACGCAGAGCGGGGTGTTAAGCCAGACGCAATATTCCTTCAGTACGCGTTTCGAAAATGGTGTGGGGACGAATCCGGAAGAGCTGATCGCAGCGGCGCACGCGGGGTGCTTCACGATGGCGCTGTCGGCGCAACTGGGAAACGCCGGCATGACTGCCGAGAGCATCGATACGACTGCGAAGTTGACGCTGGAGAAGACAGACGCCGGCTTCAGCATTACTGCAAGTCATTTGGAAGTGAAGGCGAAAATTCCCGGGGCAGACAAAGCGAAGTTTGAGGAAGCGGCCCAGAACGCCGAGAAGGGATGTCCGGTCTCCAGGGTACTAAACGCCAAGATCACAATGGAGGCTGAGCTGGTGTCCTAAGCCATCATGGCGCCGGCCCCATTGCGGGTGGCGCGGGCGCTGAATTGTTACTCGTGCCGCCGGCTAAAGCCGGCTCAGGAGGACAATATAAGGGCTTAGACGCTGGCCTGAAGGCCAGCTCCTACCTGAAGGCCAGCTCTACCCGAATTGTCCTTCGCCACGAGTTTTTCAGCGGCTTCGCAATGAGTTTTTCAGCAGCCTGTGAAGCCGCGCCCTTTCCAAAACCCAGACTTAATCGAAGCTTCCCTAAGGGCCCGGTTCGGTCTGAGAGCGCAGGATCTCACGAATCTCGCGGTTGACGCGGGCCGCGTCCTGCGAAGCCTTGTCGACCAGGTCCAGCCATTTCTTGTTGTTGTCGTCGAGTTTGGCCTGGGCCAACAGATACGAGGCCTGCATGATGGTTTCGATGTAATTGCTGAGATCATGGGACAAGGTGCGCAACTTGGCGACTGTCTCATGGTGCAAGTTCTTACTTTCCTCGGCTGCGGTATGGCCCACGTTTTTCCTCTCCTGCCACGACGTTTTACGCTAACCGGACAAAGACTGGAGGTTAGACGCTGATTGCGCGCCTGGCGTTGCTTGCGAACATAAATTGCCGTCGAAGACCTTAACATACCGCGCGCCTCGAACGCATCCCGCCGGCGGCGGGGAGGATCGCGCGGCCCATTTTCGCGGGGGGCGCGGGCTGATATGATACGGGCAATAAATCGGCGCCACCGAATCTTCTGCTTCTGGATACTATGCGTCTGAAGACAAAACTGGTGCTTGCCATCAGTGGCATGGTGGTTGCGCTGGTTGCCATATTCTCCTATTTCTATGTCTCGCGTCTGGTGCGGCAACGCATCTACGAAGCCTATGACAGCGCGGACTTCGTCGCCAAAGAGATCCGGGAGAGCGCTCGCGCGGCCAGTCTGGCCAACCTGGGCAGCACGTTTGCCGCGGAGAACGATCCGCAACAAGTAGAAGCCGTGCTGGAGCAGGAGCTCAAGCTCAACAAGGGTTTGAACACCTTACTGCAATCGGTGGTCGGCTATTCTCCCACGATCTCCGAAGCGGCCATAGCGGACGTAAATGGCCGCGCTATCGTGCATACCGATCCCAACGCGATTGGCACCAACCTGAACCTGGAGGAGCGCAGAGACTTTCAGGAGGTTCGTAACGGCAGCTTCCTGGAGCAGCTGAAAGTAGTGTTTGGCGTACCCCGCGTCTACGATATTCACCTTCCCATCCAACGTGAGGGTCAGCCCTTCGGGGACATACGGGTGGGAATTTCCACGGTGTTCCTGGAGACTGAAATTCGGCCCGAGTTGCACCGGGCTCTCTACTTTTCCATCTTCGCGATCCTGGTCTCGATGGCTCTGGCCGCCAGCATGTCGAACATTGCGCTGCGTCCGCTGGAAGCGATTGGGCGGCGGCTGGACCAGATGACGGCAGGCGTTCCGGACAGCGTGCCCGACCCCGACCCGCGGAGGAAGGACGAGTATGGCATGGTCAATACCAAAATTGACCGCCTGGGACGTCAGATTCGCGACGTAAAAGAAGTGTTCAGCGCCCTGAAGGAAAATCTCGACCAGATCATGGGTACGTTGCAGGATGGTCTGGTCCTGTTCACGCGCGACACTCGCGTGGTGCTGGTGAGCGCCTCGGCCGAACGATTCATCGGGCGGCCAAGAGGAGAGATCCTGGGGAATGTGGTGGAGAGCGTCTTCACCGATGCCAACAAGCTGGGCCGGATTGTGCTGGACGCGTTTGCGCTGCACCAGCCGATACCGCAACGCGAAATCGAGCTGGAGAATGGGCGCCGCATTCAGATCGCGCTGGATTTCATTGCCGAACGGGGCGAGCGCATTGGGGCGCTGCTCTCCATGCGCGATACTGAGTCGGTCCACCGTATCGAAAACGAGATCGAGCTGTCGCGCCGTCTGGCGGCGATTGGCCGGCTCACCTCCGGAGTGGCCCACGAGGTCAAGAACCCGATTAACGCGATCGTGGTGCATCTGGAGCTACTGCGGGAGAAGATGCGCGAGATTGATCCCGATACCAAGCGCCACATGGACATTATCGGAAGCGAGATTCATCGCCTCGACCGGGTGGTGCAGATGCTGGTGGACTTCAATCGTCCCGTAGAATTGCGGCTGGTCGATTTCGATCTGCGACGAGCTATCGAAGACGTAGTCCTGCTGGCATCGCCCGAGGCTGCGCAGCAAGGAGTGAAGGTCCAGACGAAGCTAAGCAGCGCGCCACTGCCGGTGCGCGCCGATGCCGACTTGATCAAACAAGCTTTGTTGAACGTGGTGCTCAATGGCGTGCAGGCCATGAGTGGCGGCGGCGTGCTGAGCATTACCTCGGGGCAGCTGGACACGGCTGCAACCATCGAAGTGCGTGACCAGGGAGATGGAATACCGCCGGAAGTGCGGGACAAGGTCTTCAACTTGTATTTCACCACCAAGAAAACCGGCAGCGGCATTGGGCTGGCCATGAGCTACCGGGTGCTTCAGCTGCACAACGGAGCGCTCGATTTTGTAACGGAAATGGGTAGTGGAACGACATTTCGCTTGATACTGCCTCTGGCCGGAGCGCAGGAGCACGAAGGCGCGGAGGCAATTACACGTATGTGAGACTTATGTATGGCAACGCAGCGGCCCAAGCGTGGTCACTGCGGATTTTGCTTTCTGTGTTTATCATGGAAGCAATGTCCGAGCTAAATTGCTTCACTACGCGAGCTTCCGGAAGGAAGCGCGCGGCTGGTTACGCTTGCACATGAAGCTTAGCCGCCAACTCGTCGCCTTGCCGCTGTTTGCGCTGCTGGTCTTGGCAGGTTGTCAAAAGAAAGCGCCGCAGCTTCCAACGCAAGCGAAAGCGCCGGCCGAGGTGATCCCTTCGCCCTTGCCGGTTGAGATTACGGAGGAGACTCCGCCGCCACCGGTGCCGGCTGAACCGAAGCCGCAGGCGCCTCCGCCCGAGGAACCAAAGCCCAAGGCCTCCACCCATCGTAAGCACAAGGCGAACCAACCCGCGGTTGCGACCCAGAGCACGGCGCCGGCGCCATCTGCTGGAGTTAGTACTGGAACCGCGACGGTTGCCGCGGCCCATCCTCCACCGAATCCGGCAGCGCCGGCCCCGCCCGATACAGCGATTGCCGCCGAAGTGAGCAGCGCGCAATTGTCGCAGCAAAAGCAAACCACCGCGCAATTGCTGGAGGAAACGGAGAAGACGGTAAGCAGCTTGAATCGCACGCTATCGAAGGACGACGAAGAGATCGTGGTCCAGATCCGGTCCTATGTCGCACAGTCGCACAGCGCGACCAAAGATGGCGACTTCGAGCGCGCCTACAATCTTGCGAACAAGGCACATCTGTTGTCCGCCGCGCTGATCAAGAAGTAGTGCTTTTCTACTTGTCGGCTGCAATCTCGAAGGGAGTCCGCGGCGCGTCGTGGAGCAGGAAGTCGCACACGACGCGATTGAATTCGTCGGGCACCTCCTCATAAGGCATATGACCCGCTCCATGAAACATGACCAGCGCACTATTCTTCAGTTGCCGTTGCAGCTGATGAATGGACGAGGGATAGACCGCGCGATCGCGGGAGCCCCAGAGCAGCAGGGTGGGCAAGCCGCTGATCTCGCTTATTGACTGCTCAATGGCCTCCAGATCGTCATGCCAGGACCGCAGGATGCGCACCAGGTGTTCGAAGCTGCCGGGTGGCTCGAGTCCGGCCCGGTAGCCTTCAAACGTACCGGGAGAGATTCGCGTTGCATCACCATAAAGAGTTTTGATGTAACGCCGGGCGATAACGTGCAGGCGGGGTTGCACATGGACGATATAGAGGCCGCCCAGAGTGGTGGCGAACAAGCGAGCCAGAACTTTTCCGTGACTGGACCAGGGGTTGATAGGCGAGACCAGCACCATGCGGCGGATCCGATGCAACTGGTCGGTTTCGGCAGCGAGGGCCGCCAGGACAATGGTCAATCCGCCTCCCCGCGACGACCCGACGATGTCCGCGTTCTCAATGCCGAAGTGCTTCATGAAGTGCAGGACGCCACGAGCATCGCCGGCCAGCGAGCACCCGTTGCCGGTTGTGCGCTGCGAAAAGCCGCTGCCCGGCAGATCCATGGCGTAGACGGAAAAATATCGCGATAGTGGCTCGATATTGAACCGCCAGGAAAAGGAGTAGCCCATGAAGCCGTGTATCAGCAACAGTGGCGGGCCGGAGCCGGCAACCCAATAGCGCCACGCCACGCCATCAAGAGTGACGGAACGCTCTTCGGCACCGGCGATCTGTGCTATTTGCGGGCCGCTCGCGAGCCGCTCCGCCTGCAACGTCTTTGTCATGGCAACCAAATGATCTCAGTTCGAATCTACTTAAGCGATATCGCCTCTGTCGCTTGGGGGAGCTTCGGCTCCCCTCTTTTTCTTGCCCCGCCAATCAGGTTATCACCGCCATAGCACATCGTTGTGGAAGCGTCCCGATTTCGCTTGCTGATTCTGGTCTAAACTTCGAAATTTCAAGTCCCACGGCAGTAGGTGATCTGCGTTGACTCGGTAGTGGGCTAATTGTGTGTTGCGCCTGCCGCAACACATAGCGGCCACAGCCAATAGATAGTGCAGAAAAATGCAAGGGTGAGAACGATCACCTTGAACCAGCGGATGCCCTCTAATTGGGGCGGAGATTTCAAAACGTCTTGGAGCGGTAAGACCGCAACAAGGATGGTCAGGGCCAAGGCCAGCTTTAGAGAGGTCGTTACCGTGGTTGTTTTGGAATACAGGAAACTGAGCGCAACGAGCAGATAGTAGGATTTGGTGTTCAGGTCTCTGAGGCGCATCGTAATCGTGCTTTGATCGGCTGACATACAGTGCTCGCTTTCTTGAGACGACTCATTGTAAACACGAACCCACCAGACGGCGGGGTTTTCAAAGGATAGGGAGAGAAAGGAAACCCATGAGCGACATGGTCGCACACAAGAACCCCCAAGAGGTCTTCGAGGAGATCGTTGCATTAGGACTTCCAGCGTCCAAGGCTTTTCCTATTTTAGATTCCGCAGGCTGGACTCCACGACAGATAGTCGTCGGTCAATCTCCGACAAGCGGCTCTCCAGGGCCGTTGTCAGATTGTGGAGTCCAGCATTCAGGTTGAACATGAACGTTTCGTTCCGGTCACTTGTCCGCACGTTAATGAGGCCCATGTTTTCACTGAAACAGGCCTTGGCTTTGGCAAATGGCATTTAGGCAACCTCTTCGTTAATTTTTCGAACGTCATCGGGTTGGAGTCACAGGTCATGAGGCGGGTCACTGAATCAGCAATTTCTTTGCTTTCCGCAGCGCTTCGAGCGTCTTCTCATCAGGGCGCAAGAGCGTCGTTTTTGCGGTCATATGGAATTGATCGAATCTTGGGCCGAAGCCGGGCACAAGCTCTTTCAATGTCGCAATCAAGGCTGTCTCGTTCAGAACGGATTGATTTAGCTGATCGTTCAGATAGAGTATTCCTTCAACAAGGTCGGTTAGTAGGTTCTTTGTTTCCTCGTCCAGTTGCATCGGTATCTCCTAAAACAAAAGTTCGTTCAGGCTCCAAACGTGATCGGTTAATCCCGCTTCCATCGCAGGAGTGACGCGCAGCGTTTGATGGACACGGCAGAAGTTGTAGAACGCGACATAAAGGGTAACAGCGGCCTTGAGATTGTCCAGCTTTTTGCTGAAAGCGTTTGTCAATCGGGTGTAGCGACGTAAATGCATACGCAGACTCAAATTCGACCGCTCCACGTAGCTGGTGGAGATGTGCTCGGGATCGGGACGCCCGTCACGAATCTTGGATATAACCTCCGTGATTCTTGGTGGGGAGTACCTCGCTTCGGACGTGTCGAACTGCCCGTAATCCCCGAACAGTTTGACGAGCTGCGCGAAGTCTGTCTGACCCGCGAACACATCTTCGACTCCGCGACGGTAGAATACGAAACCGTCAGTCGTGAGTTGGAATCTCGCGTCGGCAACGCGGTCCCGCAGATCGACGAGAAACCTAGTTGTAGTCTCCGCAGTCCGCTTACCCATAACGCAGGACACAATCAGCTTGGTTTCGGCGTCAAGGGCGATAAACGCCCATTGGTTGCCAAACTCTTCAGGATCGTCAACGCGGACATGGCGGTCCTTCTTGGCCACGAAAGTCCAAATTTCGTCCGCCTGGACATAGCGGACGCGGACGTTGCGAACAAGCGAGTCCAGCTTCGCGCCCGCTCGCTGCGAGGCCGTGTCCATCAGCGAAAGAATCGTACCCTTGTGCAGTCCGGTCAGCCGAGAGATGGCGCGAACGCTCATCCCTTCAAGCATCATTGCGAGCGCCCTGGACGCGGTTTCAGGGTCGGTGTAGTGGGTTCCAAGCTTGGGTTCGTAATCGGAGAACGTAGCCTTGCAGGTGGAACAGCGATACCGCTGGATATGGCGCTTACCGTAGCGCCCGAACTTGCGAGCAGTGTGGTTACAACGTCTGCACGTCATGGGCTTTTTCCCCTTGCGTTTTGCGAGGGAAAGCCCGAAAATCAGTTTGTGGGACTTGAGATCGGGCTTCCCGGTTTCGGTCTTGCTCCGGCCTCTGCTTCAACAGGGGCCGGGGCGCTAACAACTAGCGATTACGGTTTATCCCGGTGGCTCAACGGAAACTTCCACCGTGGGGCCTTGAGCAGTGAATCGGATTGTGATAACAACCTTGTATTTCTTCACTGTGTTCCGCCTTTCCCTTGCCGCTCGACGCTCCTAACGTCGGGCGGTTCGTATTTAAATCAAAGTCGGCCTGGGCTTATTGGTGAGACGAAAAGCTCTCTCCCCATCCTTGCCCGGAACCTCTTGAATCTCTCCGCTCTCCTTCATCCTGCGCAGCGTGGTGTGGATGGACGCCATAGCGTTCGAGTAATTGGACAAATCCAGCTTCTTTCCTATGACTATCCAACTCCGGACTTCTTTGGGCGTGAGAGGCTTCGGATAGTGCACCTTGAGCACATACCGAACCGCATCTATAAATCCGGGCTTGCCGCTAATTTCTTCGAGCTTCAGCAAGTAGAACGCTTTCACCTCTTCGTCTTCGCAGACCTTAGCGAGTGCGCGTATGGCGTCCGTGTACTCCGCGACCGCCTTCTCTGCCTCGCGGTAAACCTCCGTGACGTCCTTCAACTTCACCAGCATTTCATCCATCGTTTTCGTAATTGGAGACTGAGCCATGTCTAACCTCGATTGTTCCAGTTTAGACGGTCTAAGCAGTTTGTCAATAGCTAAGGCGCAAAAATCTGTGGAAAATCTTAGCAGCTGGGAAGATGCCCTCGCCCACGCAAAGCGCCGGATTAAAGAGCTTCGCCAGTCGGCGAGAACTTTTGAGCAGAAGATTAAGAATGGAACCCCGTGGCCTGGGTCAAAAAATGCAGCAACACGGAATTAGCCCACTACCGTTGACTCCACTTTATGATTTTCATACAAGCGGCGACGTATAATCAAAGGCCAATCAGGAGCACCCAAGATTATGAGTGGAAACAATGGCAGCAATGGCAAAAGCACGCTGAGTCCGCGCGCCGAATGGATCGCCAGGCGGCGAGAGGAAGCTGCGCGCACGGGCGACACCAATATGTCGCAAATGCATTTCGCTCGCAAGGGTCTGGTGACGGAAGAAATGCTCTTCGTCGCCGAGCGCGAGAAGCTGGCGCCCGAGCTGGTCCGCGATGAAGTTGCCGCCGGCCACATGATCATCCCCGCCAACGTCAATCATCCTGAGCTGGAGCCGATGTGTATCGGAGTTGCGTCGGCGTGCAAGATCAATTCGAACATTGGCAACTCGTCGGTCACGAGCAATGTGGATGAAGAGCTGAAGAAGCTGCACACCTCGGTCCACTACGGCGCGGACACGGTGATGGACCTCTCGACGGGTGGCGGCATCCACGAGATCCGCGAAGCCATTTTGCGGCATTCGCCGGTGCCGATTGGCACAGTGCCCATTTACGAGGCGGTCTCGCGCGTGAAGCGCATCGAAGACCTTAACGCTGACGTCATGCTCGAGGTGATTGAGGAGCAGGCCGAGCAGGGCGTCGACTACATGACCATCCACGCGGGCGTGCTGATCGAGTACCTGCCGCTGATCACCAAGCGCATTACCGGTATTGTGAGCCGCGGCGGCGCGATTCTGGCGCAGTGGATGGCGCACCATCACAAACAGAATTTTCTCTATGAGCGCTTTGACGACATCACCAAGATTCTTGCCAAGCATGACGTGAGTTATTCGCTGGGCGACGGGCTGCGGCCCGGCTGCATCGCCGACGCCAGCGACGAGGCGCAGTTTGCCGAACTGAAGACGCTGGGCGAGCTGACCAAGAAAGCCTGGGAGCGCGATGTGCAGGTGATGATCGAAGGGCCAGGTCACATCCCGCTCGACAAGATCAAGGAGCAGGTGGAGAAGGAAGTGGAGCTCTGCTACGGTGCGCCGTTCTACACGCTGGGGCCACTGGTGATTGACATTGCGCCGGGCTACGACCACATCACCTCGGCGATTGGCGCGGCCATGATCGGCTGGTATGGTGCAGCGATGCTCTGCTATGTCACGCCGAAGGAACATCTCGGGCTGCCGAATGACAAGGACGTGAAGGACGGCATCATCGCCTACAAGATTGCGGCGCATGCGGCCGACGTGGCGAGGCATCGTCCAGGCGCGCAGGACCGCGACAACGCCATCAGCTACGCGCGCTACACCTTCGATTGGGACAAGCAGTTCGCGCTGTCGCTCGACCCCGAAACCGCGCGCAGTATGCACGACGAGACCCTGCCCGACGCGTACTACAAAGAGGCGGCATTCTGCTCGATGTGCGGCCCGAAATTCTGCTCCATGAACTACTCGGCGAAGGTGGACGAGTACAACAAGCAGGTACATGGCGTGGAGAAGAAGGACTACTCGGAGTTGATGAACAAGCTGGTGGCGATCAAGTAGCTGTCAGCTATCAGCCGTCAGCTTTCAGTTGGGCCAGCCGAACGAGCCGTCGGGCAAAGTAGAGCTGATTGAGGCGACGGTCTACACAATGAGAAGCTTGCTCGTCCTCTGCGTCGATGATCGCAACGTTGGCTGGACCCGTGGACAAGCAAGCAGAAGAAGTCGAGTCGCATGAGCGCCGGTCGGGGCGCCTGGAAGGTCATCCCGATTAGCGGGGAGTGTCGCCGTCTGAAGCCGGCTCAGGATAAGCAAGGCACTTAGCGGCACGGCTAAAGAGTGTGGGTTAACGCCGTGTCGTCCCCGGGGGACTCAAAGTACTCTTCGCACCCAACCCAGCACTCCGCTTCGCTACGTGCTGGGCTATCATTATTCCGCGCCTTCGGCGCTGCGGATTTCGGGCCCCTTCCCCCACTACTCCGCACGAAAGTAGTTGTCACGCACACTCTGAAGCCGTGCCCTGTCCCAAGCCTCAAGTACCCAATCCTGTAATCAACTCGTAACCTTAGAGCCTCGTTGCGCTCAGGTTCCTTTGCTACACTCGCAACGTGAGACGCATCCGCCCGAATGCCTGGATCTTTGCCTGCCTGTCGGGCGTTCTTCAGGTGCTGATATTTCCCAACTTTTCCATTTATCTGCTCGGCTGGGTCGCGCTTGCGCCGCTGATCTACGCCATTCTCAAATGCCGCGACCAGGATGTGATGATGGTGCTGGCCGACGGCGGACAGTTCCTTGCGCCCGCAACTCCGTGGCAGGGATTTCTGCTGGGCTATGTGTGCGGCGTCATCTGGTATCTGGGAAGCTGTTCCTGGATTTTCCACGTAATGCACGTGTACGGCGGGATCGGCACGGCGATGTCGATTCTGCTGCTGGTTTTGTTTGCTTTGTACCTTGGGCTTTATCACGGGTTGTTCGGATTGCTGCTCGCTCTGATCGCCGCGCGCCGCAACGGCTTCAGCCTGCGCGCGCTGGTGTTCACCCCATTTCTCTGGGTCGCGGTCGAGATGGGGCGGGCCTATATCACGGGATTTCCCTGGGACCTGCTGGGCACTACGCAGATCGACAACATTCCACTCTCGCGCATTGCGACGGTCACCGGCGTGTATGGCATCTCGTTCGAGATCGCGCTGGTGAACACGGCAGTTGCGGCAGCCTTTCTGGTGCCGTATGCGCGACGCAAGTTTTTGCTGACGGCTGCGCTGGTTGCGGCTCTGGTGCTACATGCCGGCAAGTTGCAAAAGCCCGGAGCGCTGCCGACCGAGCACGCCGCTACGTTGGTACAAGCCAACATCCCAATTCTTGAAGCCGATTGGTCGCTGGACAACCTGGAGCAGACGCTGAGCTCGCTAAGGGAAATCAGCGTGCGGCCGCAGAACGCAAAGCCGGACACTCCCGGGCTTATCGTCTGGCCGGAATCGCCGGCGCCGTTCTGGACGACTGACCTGCACGTGCGAAGTACCCTGGCGAATGTGGCTCGTGAGACCAATTCCTACATCATTGCGGGATCGATCGGGATTGAGCACACGGGCGATCCCAACCGGCGTCCCGAGGTCTATAACTCTGCTGCAGTGATTACGCCGACAGGGGCGTGGACCGAGCGCTATGACAAGATCCACCTGGTGCCATTTGGCGAATACGTGCCGTTCGAAAAAGTATTCAGTTTCGCCGGCGGGCTTACGCGGCAGGTTGGGACCTTCGCTCGCGGTCGTTCGCGGCTGCCGTTGGATATAGGCAACGTTAAAGCGGGAGTGTTTATCTGCTACGAATCGATCTTCCCCAATGAAGTGCGGCTGTTTGCCCTTCATGGCGCGGAGGTGTTTGTGAACGTCTCCAACGACGGCTGGTACGGCGAAGGCGGCGCGCCGCGGCAGCACCTGAACATGGCCCGCATGCGGGCGGTGGAGAACAATCGCTGGCTGCTGCGCGATACCAACACCGGCGTCACGGCGGTGATCGACCCATACGGCCGCGTCGTGGCCGAAGTGCCGCGCAACCAGCGGGTAGCACTACAAGGCAATTTTGCGCTGGAGGAGTCCACTACTTTCTATACGCGCCACGGCGATTGGTTCCCGTTTCTGTGTGCGATAATCACGTTGGCGGGACTGCTGCTGCACTACGTGGAGCCGCCGACAGAGCTGATGCAGCCCCAGCTGGCATAAGGATCTTATTCACCACGGAAGCACAGAGCACACTGAAAAGAGAAAAGGCTTTCGTGCTTTTCTTATTCGAGGGAAATGATTTCCGGCAGAACGCAGTCGATGAGAAGACAGAGTTAAATGCATTCTCCTCTCCGTGTTCTCCGTGCTCCCGTGGTGAGAACAGTATTTGAGGCGAAATGGTTGAAGAACTAGAGCAGGAATACGCCGCGTTACGCGAGAAGGTACACGACCTCCAGGAGTATCTTTGACGCGCCCAAGCTGCGCGAAAAGCTGAGCGAGAGCGAGAAGCAGGCTGCCGATCCTGCGCTGTGGTCGAATCCCGAAAAATCTCAACAGGTAATGCGCGAGAAGAAGCGGCTGGAAAGCGCGCTGGCCACGCATGACGAGCTGGTGCGCCGCACCGGCGATATCGGGGCCTACTTCGATCTGGCGCATGAAGGCGAGGACGTTTCGGCGGAGCTGCGCCGCGAAGTGGACAGCCTGCGCGCCCTGGTGGAGAAGCTGGAGACGGCCACGCTGCTCTCCGGCGAGAACGACGATCGCAGCGCCATCATAACCATTCATCCCGGCGCGGGCGGTACTGAGTCGCAGGATTGGGCCGAGATGCTGATGCGAATGTATCTGCGATGGGCGGAGCGCCAGGGCTTCTCGACTGCGCTGTACGAGTATCAGCCGGGTGACGAGGCGGGCATCAAGTCGGCAACCTTCGGCGTGAATGGCGAATATGCCTATGGCCTGCTGACCAGCGAAATCGGCGTACACCGGCTGGTGCGCATCTCTCCCTTCGATCAGGCCAAGCGGCGGCATACGTCGTTCGCCAGCGTGTATGTTTCGCCGGAGATCGATGAGAGCATCGAGATCGACATCAAGCCGGACGAAATTCGCACTGACACGTATCGCTCGGGTGGCAAGGGCGGGCAGCACGTGAACACTACGGATTCCGCGGTGCGCATCACGCATATTCCGACGGGGATCGTGGTGGCCTGCCAGAACGAGCGCTCGCAGCACAAGAACCGCGAGAAGGCGATGAGTATTCTGCGCTCGCGGATCTACGAGTACGAGTTGGAGAAGAAGCGCGCGGAGACCAAGATCGTTGAAGATTCAAAGCTCGACATCGATTTCGGCTCGCAGATTCGGTCCTACGTGCTGCAACCGTATCGCATGGTGAAGGACTTGCGCACGCGCGTCGAGATTGGCGATGTGGACCGCGTGCTGGACGGCGATTTGAATGAGCTGATTCGGGGGTATTTGCTGCTGCGAAGGAAAGAGCAGCGGTAGTTGTGGTGAAGGCGCAGTTACGGGTTAACTGCCCTCCGGGATCAAAAAGGCCCCTGGTATCTTCCTGTCTAACGTCGCAAGCACAGCGTTGCTCGTCTCAGCCAGCTGTAGCAAGTGCCCATCCGTAACCTGCTTGGGACTCGTCGCCCAACCAGGCAGAAGGGCAATGTCATTGCAATCGGGAATGAACGTAAAGACTGCTGCGTCTCGCCGCTTGATCTGCAGCAAAAGCGAGCGCGCCTCAGCAGTGGTAAATCGGTAACGTGGAGTCTGACCGACGATTCGAACGAAACCAATTTCTGTGATGGAACATGTCGCTAGTTTGAGAAACCCCTTCGACTTCACCCCGCGTATCCAAGCAGCGACTCGCTCGTGAAATTCGTGGTCGAAAATTCCAAACGCCAGCAGCGCATTCACATCGAGGAGGTATGTCATGGGAAATCGGAAAGCATCTCTTCGACTTCCTTGCTGGTGAGTACCGGAGCATCGGGTCCCAAGGTAAGGGCGGGAAATCCAGTGACCGGATCAATCACAATCTTCCCCTTCTTAGCCCGCTTCTTTTGAGGAGTTAGAACGATTCGTCCGTTCTCCACAGCCGCATCCAGAGGATCACCCGGCTGCAGCCCCAACCGCCGACGAATCGGACCGGGCAGAACGACCTGGCCTTTGGTGGAAATCTTGGTCTGCATGGTAAGACAATCTTACCACTTGATGGGGTGGAACTCAGGTCACGAGCCGGGCCGGGGACTCCTCAGCGCGAGGAACCGGGAAGAACGAAGTCGACGCCGCGGTCTTCGTTGTCGCGCTTGGTAGCCGGGAGATCGAGTTCGGAGACGGCAACTTTCCGGGCGCGCGATTCGCTGAAGATCCAGATCGTCTTGCCGACGATAGCGTAGTTTTGCACGTTTTCGGTGTGCCCGTCGCGGTAGACCAGCACCGTCTCGGCGTGAATCTCAGCGGCTTTCGACTGGGCTGAATTTTGCGATTGCTGCTGCGAGCGAAGCTGATTGACTTCACCGGTCAGGCGATCGATCTGGTCCTGCGTCTGGTTGTCCTGGGAGTAGTCGCCACCAGGAGGGTAAGCGTAGGGCTGCACCGAGTAGGCGTCAGATGGATAGTAGTTGTAATAGGAGTTGTCGTAGTAGCCGCTGCTCCATCCCCACCAGGGATAACCCCATCCCCAGCCCGCATAGCCGAATCCCCACCCGGGATATCCCCATCCGTAGCCGCGATAAGGATAACCGCGCCAGCCGTAACCGTAGCCGCGATAGCCGCTGCCCCAGTACCCACCGTGGTAAGCGCCGGCATAACCTGGGGCGCGAGAATAGCCGGCAGTTCCGCGATAGCTGGAGCTGCCCGCGTAGCCGCCACCATGGTAGCCGCCTCCAGAGAAGCCACGAGCACCGCCGCCACCCATGCCACCGTGTCCGCCGCCACCGCGCTGTCCCCAGACCGGGAGCGTGAGCAGAGCGCATAAAGCCGCACTCAGAACCCACCGCCGCATATAGCTATTATCGCTCCAATGGTTTTGATGCGGGAAGCAGGGAAGTGTTGCGGAGATTTAGAACGGGCATGGCAGCAAAGGCCGAAAAACAGATCCCTCGCCGACTAAAGTCGGCTGGTGATGACAATAAGAAAAAAGCCCGTAACGGCGTACCCTTCGGCAGGCTCAGGGCAGGCTCTAAAGGTACGCTCCTTCAAAGCGCGACCACGGTATGGCCTGCTCATCAGGCGGGCGTCACTTCTTCTTTGCTTTTTTTGCGGGCTTTGATGGCGCCGCGGGTGCGAGCTTCGCGGCTTTTATCTTGCCTTGGCGGATAGCGTGCCGCAACGCTTCCCAATCCTTTACGGTCTGGTTTGCGTAAGCGATGGCAAAGCGCGCCATCGCGGTGTCGAATTTGTCGGCGGTACCCAGATAGCCGAATAAAGCGCAGGGATCGCCGGAGCGTGCGTGTCCCTTGGCGAGCAGTTCGCCTGCCATGCGCGCGTATTGCACCAGTCCAGCCCCCTGGAGGGCATCGGCCTCGATGCACGCCTTGTGATCGCGCAACTGGCGGACAACGTAATCGCGGCCGTCAAGCGAGGTCCATCCCAGGAAGATATCCGACTGCATCTGCATGGCGCGCTGGCCTTCGGTGACGCGCTCGCCCTGATGCACGGGATGGCGGCTGGCAGGCAGGTAGGGCGCGTAGGACGACGGCGGTTCTTCCTTGACCTGGAGAAAGAGCGGGTCAGAGATGGCGCCGGCGAACATCAGCAGCACGTAATCGTGCGTTCCGACACTGCCAGTTCCAACGACACGAAAGACGACATCTTCCGGGAAGTATTGGGAAAAGAAAAAAGCGCGATCCGGCGTGAGAGTCCGGGCATAAGAACGCAGCGATTCGATGACCGCGGTAGCCACGGCATGCGGAATATGGAATTGGGTTGGCTTCTGGTCGTGGAAGCGATGTTTGCCATCGGTGAAGACGGTCAGCTTCTGAAGATTGTGCAGAGGAGTGGCCCGCTCAGCCTGGCGTAGGACCGATTTCACTGGGCCTACGACGCGAAATATCTGATAGCGCGCCAATTCCAGGACCGACATCTCCGCGAAGCGGCGCATACATTGACGGTAGCGCTCGACGAAAGCCAGCACCGCCAGTTTGCATTGCTTGTCGGAGTTACCGGTCTCGCGTCCGGCGAGCACCAGGCTGGCCGCCATGCGCTTGACGTCCCATTCCCAGGGACCAACGATGGTCTCGTCGAAATCGTTGATGTCGAAGATGAGGCGGCCGTCGGGCGCCTCGAAGGCGCCAAGGTTCTGCACATGAGCATCGCCGCAGATCTGGGTATGCAAAGTAGTACAGGGCAAGGGAGCCAGATCGGCCGCCATCAGCGGCACGGCTCCGCGAAAGAAACCGAAGGGCGAAGCCGCCATGTGCGCGTACTTGATGGGCAGCAAACGTGGAATGCGCGGGCGATTCGAGTCGATCAGCAGAGAGATAACGTCGAACTTGCGCTGCTTGGGGTCCCAATCTCCCTGGCTCGATGCGTGCAATCTGGTTGCGCAGCGAGCGCCCATACTGGCGGCGCTCTTCGCGAGTCTTGCGGGATGGTGAGTCGGCAGACATTGCGGGCAAAACAGGAAGCATCATACATGGTGCAGCGGACAAAGGGGAAAAAAGGTAGGTTGGATCGTCAACGGCAGACGAGAAAGGGCGCGATCCATCCGGGCTCGCACCGACTGTGAATCTGCTCCACCCAGTCAACAATCCAACGGAGATACCAACTTTTGTTTAAGTGAGGAAAGCAGATGAAGGTTGCATTTATTGGTTTGGGAAACATGGGAGCGGCGATGGCCCGGAACCTGGTCCGTGCCGGTCACGAATTGACGGTGTGGAACCGCACGCTGGCTAAGGCTGAGCCGCTCAAGTCGGAAGGCGCAAAGGTGGCGCAGTCCGCAGGTGAAGCGGCAAAAACCGCTGAGGTGGTGATCACCATGCTGGCCGACGATCACGCCGTGGAGGCTGCGGTGCTGGATTCGGGAGGCGTGCTGGAGAACCTGCCGCGAGGCGCCACGCACATTTCGATGAGTACCATCAGCGTCGTGCTTTCCAGGCGGCTGGCCGAGGAGCATGGCAAGCGCGGCCAGCATTACATTACCGCTCCGGTATTTGGCCGTCCGCAAGCCGCCGAGGCAGCGAAGCTGTTTGTGGCGGCGGCCGGCGAGGAGGCTGCGCTGGAGCGCTGCATGTCGATTCTGGAGGCGGTTGGGCAGCGGGTGTTTGTGATCGGCGACAAGCCGGAGATGGCCAACGTGGTGAAGCTGAGCGGCAATTTCCTGATCGCGTCGGTGATCGAGTCGCTGGGGGAGGCGATCGCGCTGGTGCGCAAGTACGACATCGAGCCGCATGAGTACGTCGAATTCCTGACCAGTTCGATGTTTGCGGCGCCGGTGTACAAAACCTACGGCGGGCTGATTGCCGATGCCAAGCCTGAGAATGCCGGCTTCACGTTGCGGCTGGCCCTGAAGGACATTCGGCTGGCGCTGGCGGCGGCCGATAGCGTCAATGTTCCTTTGCCGGTTGCCAGCCTGGTGCACGACCACATGCTGGCGGGGATTGGCCGCGGACGGGAGAAACACGACTGGAGCGTGCTGGGGAAGCTGGCGGCAGAAGACGCCGGGCTGCGGTGAGATATACCACCCGCAGGTCAGGCAGGCGGGCAGGGTGGGAAGCCTGCCGTCCCTACGGGACTCTGTGATTGTTTTGTGCCCTGCCCAGCACTCCGCCTGCGGCTGCGTGCTGGGCTAGAGTATTACGCGCCTCCGGCGCTCGCATTACGAGATGCATGTTTCTCCGCCTGGAACACCGTGGTCAGCGGGCCGCTAACAAGGCCCTCGCACCAGGTTGTGTGTTACAACACGCTTGCTACTTTTGGCACGCTCCGGCATCCAATGTTGGTGGGCCCGACTAAAGTCGGGAAGAGAAAGTAACGGGCACTGGCGGCACACCTTCGGCTAGCTCTGAAGGTGTGCCCTTTCAAAATCGGAGCAGGAACATGATCACCATCAGGCCATCAGACGAACGGGGACACGCCAACCACGGCTGGCTGGACACCCACTACAGCTTTTCGTTTTCCGATTACTACGACCCCAAGCACATGGGATTCCGCGACTTGCGGGTCATCAACGAAGACCGGGTGAGCGCCGGACGCGGCTTCGGCAAGCATCCCCATCGCGATATGGAGATCCTCACCTACATCATTGACGGCGAGATAAGCCATCGCGACTCGATGGGGCGCGGCGCGACCATCAAGCAGAACGACGTGCAGCGGATGTCGGCAGGCACGGGCGTGATGCACAGCGAGGTCAATCAGTCGAAGGCGCCGGTGCATTTGCTGCAAATCTGGCTTTTGCCGGAGGCCGAGGGACTGAAGCCGAGCTACGAAGACCGGACATTTTCGCGGGAAGAGAAGCAGAACCGGCTGCGGCTGATCGCGTCGCATGATGGGCGGGATGGGTCGACTACGATCAATCAGGATGCAAGCGTCTATGCGTCGCTGCTGGATAGTGGGAAGTCGGTGGAGTTGGAGCTGAACAAGGGCCGCCATGCCTGGGTGCAGCTCATCAGCGGCGAGCTTGACGTCAACGGCACGAAGCTGGCGAAGGGCGACGGCGCGGCCATCAGCGGGGAAGAAAAGTTGCGGATCGCCAGCAACGGCGGCGATGGCGCGGCGGAGTTTTTGGTGTTCGATCTGGCGTGACGGCGCTTTGTATCAGGGCATGGCTTCAGCCGTGCCGATAAGTGCAGTTTGGAAAAAGGGCATTGGCCCCTGCGTCTCGCAGGGGCCAATGCCCAGTCTCTTTATTGGGCTTGTGCGGCACGACTGAAGTCGTGCCCTGACACAAACCGGGTTTTGCCGGGCTAACGCCCGACTCAGAATTGTTTCTCTGCGTGTGGCGCGAGCCCCTAAAGGGCCGCTCTGCCACCCACTCCGCAGGAACAGGCTCGCACCACCTATAATTCCTGCCATGCCTTTCAAGCGCACGGCGAAGACGTATGACGAAGAGTCGCTCTACGAATACGCCGTGGGAGCGCTGGGACGGCAGATGCGGACAGTCGCCGAAATCAAGCGCCTGATGCGTAATCGCGTCGCGAAACAAGATGACGGAGTCGCGCTTATCGAAGCGGTTGTCGCCCGGCTGAAGGCGCAGAAATATCTCAACGACACCAGTTACGCCGAGAGCTACTCGCGCTTTCGCAAAGAGAACGAAAAGTTCGGGCGGCTGCGCGTCATCCAGGACCTTAAGATCAAGGGAGTGCACCCGGACATCATCGAGAAAGTGGTTCCGGCGGCCTACAGCGATGTGAACGAGGAACAACTGGCGCGCGAATTTCTGCGGCGCAAGCGCATTACGAAACCTGACGGACAGAAGCAGGCAGCCCGCGCTTTTCGCACCCTGGTGCGCGCGGGGTTCGCAAGCCGTATTATCTTTCGCATACTGAAGCAGTGGGACGTAGACGATGAGACGATTGCAGCGCTGGAGGAAGAAAGCAGTGGCTAGTTGTCAGTTGCCAGTACCCAGTTATGCTCAATGGTAGTCCGAGGCAAAGTGATCCGTGAGTTGAAGGCGTGCATTTCATCATGATCGCTGACGACTGACAACTGGCTACTGACAACTGACAACTGCATTCCTATGCCTAAGAAACTTGACCACACCTCGGCTTGCGAGCACCTGACGCGCGTGGACCGCCAGCTGGCGAAGATCATCGCGCGCTCGGGGCCGTGCCACTTACAACAGGAGACGACGCAGAGCATCTTCGAAGCGCTGCTGGAGTCGATCATCTACCAGCAGCTCAATGGCAAGGTCGCTGCGACCATCACCGCGCGCGTGAAGGCGCTGTTTCCCGAGAACACCAAGCGCATTCGCACGCGGCGCGGCCTGGTCGATGGCTTTCCCACGCCGGAGCAGATCCTGGCAGCGTCGGAGGAGCATCTGCGCTCGGCGGGATTGTCGCGCGCCAAGATGCTGGCCATCCGCGATCTGGCGGCCAAGGCGCTCGACGGCACTGTGCCCACGGTGAAGCAGGCGCACAAGATGAGCGATGAGGAATTGATCGAACGCCTCGACAGCGTGCGGGGCATCGGCCGCTGGACGGTCGAGATGCTGCTGATGTTCCGGTTGGGCCGGCCCGACGTGCTGCCCGTAGGCGATTATGGCGTTCGCAAAGGCTTTGCCAGGATGCGCAAGCTGGCCGAGCTTCCGAAGCCGAAAGAGCTGATGGCGTACGGTGAACGCTGGAAGCCATATCGCAGCGTGGCCAGTTGGTACATGTGGAGGGCCGCCGAGATGAAAGACTTGCCGCTGGCGGGAGCGACCGCGGCGAAGAGAACCGCGGCGAAGACAACAGTGGTGAAGAGAACAGCGGTCAAGGCGAAGCCGGCCGCCAAGCCGAAGGCAAAACGAGTCGCCACTCGAAAGCGAGCTGAGAAATGAAAGTCGTCGCTATTCTATTGCTGAGCTTCGCTGCCCTTACGGCGTGGGGCCAGGACATGGCCGGCAATTACGTTTTGCACGGAGTGATGGAGGTGGGCTCGGAGCTATTGCTGAAGCCCGACGGCAAGTTCGAATTTATGCTCGCCTACGGCGCGGCCGACTACTGGGCGAAAGGCACGTGGAGCCACGATGGCAATGCCGTCGTCTTGCACAGCGCCGGTAAAGAGGAAGCGCCGTTCCGCTCTGGTGCGCAGCGAGGCTGGGAAGCCGGGCAGAATTCGCGTGGTAGTGCTTGGCCAAAACGGCAAAGGTGTCGAGAACATCGACGTTCATCTGCTGACTGGCGGCAAGGCGCTCGATGGGAGGACAGACTCTGAGGGTGCGGCGACCTTTCCCGACGATCCCAAGGCAAACGCCGTTGCCTTCGAGGTGCCGGTTTATCAAATCGCAACAAAGCCCCTCGAGATCGATCCCACCAAGAAGGATTTCTACTTCGAGATCAACGGCGACGCCATCACCCAGGTGCTGTTCAAGGATGAGCGGTTGGCGATTGACGGAACTACGCTGGTGATGACGCATTGGGACCCCAAACAACCCATGCGCTACGTGAAAGAGTAGAGAGCTTTGTAAGGCACAGCTTCAGCCGTGCCGATCTGCCGGCATTTTTTTGAGCAACTATTCGGCGGGAAAACTTCGCCAACAACCGGTTGTGCCGTCGGCTGAAGCCGACTCGCAATCGGAGAAAAGGAGTTAGACGCCAGCCTGAAGGCTGGCTCTACCTGTGCGTTCCTAAGTTCCGACTTTGGCAGCGGCCTGTGGGGCCGTGCCACGTTCAGGCAGGAATAACGTTGTGCTCCGGCTACTAAGAGTTCTGAAGCCGACTCGGTATCGGAGAAAAGGAGTTAGACGCCAGCCTGAAGGCTGGCTCTACCTGTACGTTCCTAACTTCCAATTTTGGCAGCGGCCTGTGGGGCCGTGCCCCGTTCAAGCAGGAATAACGTTGTGCTCCGGCTACGAAGAGTTCTGAAGCCGACTCGCAATCGGAGAAACGGAGTTAGACGCCAGCCTGAAGGCTGGCTCTACCTGTGCGTTCCTAACTCCCGACTTTGGCAGCGGCCTGTGGGGCCGTGCCCCGTTCAAGCAGGAATAACGCTGTGCTTCGGTACTAAGAGTTCTCCAGTTGTGGGCACTGGGCTACGGCGCCTTTTGCAGGAAATCGACAAAGGCCTGCGCCGCTTCGCGGTCGTTGCCCGAGACCTGAGCGGGAATGATGGCGGGGATAACTGCCGGGCATCCCTGAACTCCAGCGCATACATTTGTAGCCTGCGGCAGAGCGGTTGCCAGCGCGGAATTCGCCCCGGCATCGTCGGGCGAATCCATAATGATGAGGGTGACGTCATCGCTGTTAATGCTTTGCTTGCGCAGCATTTCTTTGTAGTCGCTGGTTTCGCTCTGAATATCAATGTGCTGGCCCGACTTCACCCGGGGATTGCTGCCCTCGAAATCCAGAATCCTGCGGTCGAGATTGCTGCCATAGATGGAGTTAAGGTTTCGTAGCAGGTGTACTACAACCGTGGAAGACTTGGGCTTCCTCGGTTTGCAGCCGCTGAACAGCGCAATAAGCAGGACCAGGGAGAGTCCGACTGCCAACTTCAGTCGTTGTGCCATTCCGACATAATATCTGGAGCAGACAGGTTTTGCAGTGCGATAAGAAGAATTGCGAGGGCGAGGAGGTCAAAACCGAAACCGCCGCCGAGGCAGCGGCGAGCTTACGGGTTGCCGTCGCGCAAGAAAATTAATCTCGAATCGACAGAACACCCTTTTCTAATCGCACATCTTCATACATAATGCAGGCACCGAACTACGGGCCAATGGGTGGGAAATGAACGCGGGCGCGGTGTTTTACCTGGCAGTGGGATTATTGGGTACGCCGCTCGTCGCGCAGCAGGCAGTGATTGCCAGCGGGGCGCCGCCGGCGCCGTTGTCCGCCATCGTTGCCCGAACGCCGGCCCCGGAGCTTCCGCGAGCCCCCAAGGCCGCGGTTCCCGCTGATCTTGAATTCTCACCCGCCGCGCTGGGACTGCCGGCTGATTCCACACTGTACGAAGCTGCGCTGCCGCGTCTGCCGGAAAGTGTGTGCACGCAAGCCTTTCCGCCGCTGCTGGCTGCGCCCCCGAGCGATAACGCCTTCGACCATCTGCAATTCAGCGCTGCGGCATTCAAAAGCGCTTTTACCCATGACAATCTGGTAAGGATGGCGCACAATTTTATTCCCGGCCAGCCGTTTCCCAACGCGCCTTTTTATGTCCCACTTAGCACCCGGCAGAAATTCGACCTGTTCGTGAGCCGGGCGCACTCGTTCGATACCCTGAGCGGGGCGATCATCGACTCGCTCACCGCGCAGGCCACGGGAGCTTATCCCAGCTTCGGCGGAGGAATGGCAGGCTACGGCAAGCGCCTGGGCGCCGCAACCGCCGGAGCGGAAAGCGCGTCGTTCTTTGGGACCTTTGCCTTGCCGGCACTGCTGCACCAGGACCCCAGATATTTCCGGTCGCAGCAGACGGACATTTCCCAGCGTCTGGCCTATGCCGCCAGCCGCGTCTTGATTGGGCGCAGCGACAGCGGCCGCAGCGTCATCAATACTTCGCTGATCCTGAGCGAGTTCGTGCAGGCCGCGGTATCGAACGCCTACATTCCTTATCGCCGGGAAACGGTGCCGGGAACGATCGAGAATGCGCTGACCGGCTTGGGTTCGGTGGCGCAGGCCCGCATTCTGAACGAGTTCTGGCCCGACATTGTGGCCTTCATGACGCGCCATGAGCCGGCGCCAGTCCATCGCTGGCACGAGAAGTGGAATAGCAGTGCCTTCGGCCAGTACGCCAGCCGGTAGAAACCCCTCCAAGGTGGAAGCGCCGGGCTTTAAGCCCGGCGGAGCGGGACGATGTCCAGAAATGGCTTCAGCCACGGGTGACCAAGACACCTGGCAGTTGCGTTTTGACGGCAGGGCTGATGAGTCTGCGTTGGAGCCGGTGTCGTCCCCGGGGGACTCGGCTATATCTCCTGCTCCCACCCAGCGCCTCCGCGCTGGGCTATTTGTAGTTTCGCCCTTCGGGCCCAGACGTCGGTATTAGCGAAACTCCCGCCGCAAGCTCGAAAATTGAGTTCACACACAGCCTATGACGCCGTGCTTCTTCCGGTCCGGTCCATGACAAATGTCATTTCCTCAGGCTGACAGTGCACACTACTGACGCCGGTTACCCTCTGATTAAATCCTTGTGGGCGAGTTGTCGAATAGAAAACGGCAAGGCATAGGCTCGGAGAGATTGAAACTGCCGCTCGTCCTCTTTCAAACTTGCGGCAAGAATGCGATGCTAGAGGCATCGATGGTGGAAGGCCCAGGCTGCTCTTATGCCCGAATTGAAGGACGACTTAGCATCGCTGCGGATTGATCGTGACGCGCCGCGCACGGCGCGATGGCGGCTTCCGCTCATCCTGCTGGTGCTGGCCGGCGCGGCGGTGGCGGGAGGGTGGTACTTTGCCAAGTCGCATCCGGTTTTTGGCGTTGTCGAAGTCGAAACCGCGGAAGCGAAGGTCGAAAGCGGCAGCGGCCCCAACGCCGGTACGCCGATCCTCACGGCGTCCGGATATCTTGTGGCGCGACGGCAGTCGGTGGTGTCGTCGAAAATACAGGGCCGCATCTCATCGCTGCGCGTGGAAGAGGGAAGCGTGGTGAAGGAAGGCGATGTGCTGGCCACGCTGGACAATGCCGACGCGCAGGCCGCGATCAGCAAAGCCAAGGCCGACATCGAGTACGCCAGGGCCGATCTGGCTGAAGCCCAACGCCAGGAGCGCTTGCAGGAAGATCTTTATCGCAGCAAAGTGAGCTCGCAGGATGCGCTGGATGCGGCCAAGGCCAAAGTGAACCTGGCGGCGGCGGCCATCGAACAGGACAAGGCGAACCTGCAAGTTCAGCAGGCCTATCTCGACTTCACGACGGTGCGCGCGCCGTTTGCGGGAATTGTGGTGAAGAAGATGACCGAGATGGGCGAGAGCGTGGCTCCGATTCCGCCAGGCGTGAACATCTCGACGTCATCGGGAGCGATTGTGGCCATCGCCGACATGAATTCGCTGGAGGCTGAGGTTGATGTGAACGAGGCCAACGTCTCGCAGCTCGCGCCCAATCAACCGGCGGACATTACGGTGCAGGCGATTCCGAACCACACCTACAAGGGCGTGCTGCGGCAGATTATTCCCACGGCCGACCGGACCAAGGCGACGGTGACGGTGAAGGTCTCGATCCTGGACAAGGACAAGTATCTGCGTCCGGAGATGAGCTGCAACGTGACCTTCCTGGAGCCGCAAAAGAAGGTGCAAAGCGCCGAGGCAACGCCGCAGCGCGTTATCACCGTCCCCAAAGATGCGGTAATCACGCTTGACGGCAAGCCGACGGTCTTCGCCATCGAGGGCAACAAGGCGCGCGCGATGCCCGTCACCACGGGCGCCGATCTGCATGGCCAGGTTATTGTGAAGCAGGGATTGGCGGGCGGGGAGACGATTGTAAGCAACCCGCCGCAGAAGCTGAAGGATGGGGATGTGGTGAAGGTGAAGGTGAAGGGGTAGGTGGTTCGGCGATAGGAGTGGAGTACTCTTAAGCTTCGTAACAGGGCACGACTTTCAGTCGTGCCAAACGGTTACGAGAATTCGGACGGGGCTTTAGCCCCTGCTAATGTCCGAAACCTCTCCACGATGTCCCGGTCGAGAGCAGTTCCTCACTGTGCCCTGCTGATTGGCGATAGAAGTGGACTACGCTTAAACTTTGTAACAGGGCACGACTTTCAGTAGTGCCAAACGGCTGCGAGAATTCGGACTGGGCTTTAGCCCCTGCTAATGTCGAAACCTCTTCGTAATGCCAGTTCGAGGGAGATCCTCAGCGGTTCCCGCACATTTTTCGTCACGACGAAAACGAGCATGGGACGTGCCATCCTGCCCTGATACAAGGCGAATGACAAGAGTTAAGGGGATAACCGGCGCATCGTCCGAAACGGCAGTTCGGACGTCGACTCAACAGCTGTTGCGAAAGTTCGAAAGCAGATCCCTCGCGGGCCGAGGCCCGCTCGTGATGACAAGAAAAAAGGGCTGAGGCGGCGCAGCTAAAGCTGCGCCCCTTCGAAATCCGTCAACTCAGACCTCTTCCCGGCCTGGCAAAACTGCGCCCCTTCAACCCCGGGCCCCGACTTACTTCTTTTCTTTTGGCGGATAGCTCTTGAACAACTTGGCGACCGCTTTATCCAGATTGTTAATGTTTTTGTTGCTGTTGTCGGAAATGGTGTCGGTGGCGGAGCCGCGCCATAAGATCTGCTTGTTCTTGGCGTCGGCCAGTTCTACTACCAGCGTCCCAATCTTGGTGACGTAGGTGTTATACGTGGTCTGAGTCGGCGCTCCCCAGTAACCCCAACCCCAGCCGGGACCGAAGCCGTAGTTGTTGCCGACTACTTCCTTCTGATCGTGAATGCTGTTGCTGTAAACCACCCACATGTCGGGATTGGAATCGACTTTGGTGAGACCTTTGGCCTGGAGCTGCTGGTCGATGGAGTCGATAATGCGCTGGTGCCAGAGACCATGGGCGGGACGCGGACTTTTCTCCCACATGTAGGTGTGGAAGGTGGAGAAGTTAGCGCTGCGGTCCCAATCGATGTCGACTTTTTGCGCCAGGGCCAGGGTGGAAAGCAGAAGGCTGAGGAGTGCAACCGAGAATACACGTTTCATCATGGAAAACGGCTCCCTTTGGGATGGATTGCTGTGCGGTGCGCCGAGGCGCCAGCATCGCAAAGATACTATTCTGCGTTGGCGGCGTCCAGTGGGACGCGAAGGCCGTGGGCATGAGTCGAGGCTGCGAGGACGTGCCCTGACACAAACTGGTGTCTGAAACAGGCTCAAGCTACTTGCAACGGCGCAAGAATGAAGCTGCGCCCCCTCAAGATGATGGACGGTGAACTATTGTCTGAGGGCCCGAAGTCGCGGTGCGTCCGGGAACCATTTCGGCTACGCTAACGTAACGAGCTAAGGAGATGGCAATGGACGGAATGCGGGTTTGCCTCTGGATCTGGGCCGTGTTTATTGTGGTATGGCTGATCGGCGCGTTTAAGAACAAGCCGGTACAGCAGCGGGAGAGCGTGTCGTCGCGGCTTTCCTACACGGCGCTCGTCATCGTCGGATTTTATGTCGTCTTCTCAGTGGATACGGTCCAGCCCTGGATGCGTATCTATCTGTTTCCCGCGAGCCGGGCCGCCGAGATACTTGGGGTAGTGATGACCGCCGCTGGGATAGGCTTTGCTATTTGGGCCCGGGTTTACCTCGGCGGAAATTGGAGCGGCGCGGTAACCGTCAAGGTTGGACATCAACTGGTGCGCACCGGGCCCTATCGCTGGGTACGGCATCCCATCTATACGGGATTGATTCTGGCACTGATGGGAACGGCACTGGAGCGCCGGCAGCTACGCGGGCTGATTGCTGTCGCCCTGGTGTACGTCGGCTTCAAGATGAAGAGCAAGATCGAAGAGCGCACCATGACCGAAACCTTCGGCGCGGAATATACCGACTACAGCCGGAGTACGGGCGCAATTGTGCCCAAACTGTTCTGACGGACACCATCTAACAAATCGTCCTCAGGTTGTGTCAGGGCACGAATTTTAGAGGCCGCTGAAAAAGCCTGGAAAGGACCGGTTGTGCCGTCCGCTGAAAGCCGGCTCGCAGTCGAAGAAAAAAAGGACCTGGACGCCAGCCTGAAGGCTGGCTCTACCCGAAAGCTCCCAAATCCGACTTTTTCAGCGGCCTCTTTTAGCCGTGTCCTGACATATGCATTTATGACGGGTCTCTAGCTGTTCTCCGCAAGTTGCGCATCCAACCAACTTTGTACAAAACTTGTTTTGTTCTGGATGGCGGTCGATGTATGAGTTCGGACCCAGACGGAATCCAGAGCCCGACCCGTAAGCCGTGACGAGTTATCCAAATATGAGGCAGAAGTGCTTTCCGCTGGCGCTCTGGCTGGCGTGCCTGTTCTGTGCCAGCGCCGCGTTCGCTTCAGTGGCGGCGGGCGAGCAGGCTTGTCCTCGTCCGGCAGCGAGTTCAACTCTTCAAAATCCGCCGGAGTTGCGCAGTCAGAACGGCGTCCTGGAGGTGAGCTTTCATTTCAAATATCAGGCGACGACGGTAGGGCAGGGTCCGCCGCGCTATTGCTACATCACCGATACGGGGATGGAATCTCCTACGCTGCGGGTGCATCCGGGCGATCGGTTGATCATTCATTTCCACAACGATCTGCCCGCGGCGCAGATGCAGCCGATGAAAGCGCCCATGACTATGCCGCCCGCCGGGCAGGCGGATTGCAAGCCTGAGGCGATGAGTGCGGCGATAACCAATCTGCACTTTCACGGGCTGACGGTGCCGCCGACTTGTCATCAGGATGATGTGCTCCGGACCGCGATTGGGCCGGGCGAGGACTTCGAATATCGGGTGACCATCCCCAAGGATGAGCCGCCGGGATTGTACTGGTACCATCCGCATCCGCACGGCTACAGCGAGCGGCAGGTGCAGGGCGGCGCGTCGGGCGCGCTGATTGTCGAGGGATTGGAAAATGTGTATCCGGCGCTGTCGGGATTACGCGAGCGCGTGATCGTGCTGCGCGACCAGCCCCTGAGTAATCCCGGCTTCCTCGACTCGCACATTCCCGCCTGGGATGTTTCCATCAACTATGTGCCGGTGATCTTTCCCGCCTATCAGCCGGCGACGATTGCGACCGCGCCTTCGCAGAAGGAGTTGTGGCGCGTGCTGAATGCGGGAGCGAACACGATCCTCGACCTGCAAGTTGTGGTGCAGGGCGTGCCGCAGGCGGTGAAGATGGTGGCCATCGACGGCGTGCCGGTGAGCGGCGATTCGCATGAGAGCAGCATCCTGCTGCCGCCGGGCGCGCGCGCGGAGTTCGTGGTGGAGACGCCCAAGGCTGGTGAGCAGGCGCAGTTGGTTACCAGGAGTTGGGACACCGGCCCGGAGGGCGACAGAGACCCCAGCCGGCCGCTGGCAAATATTGTCAGCACAGAGCAGGTGGCGAACGACGCAGGCGAACGGGAGGCAAAGTCCGATGCGACCAAGGCCTGGCGGCCGCGAGCCGATGGGACGGCGATTGTGCAACGCCGGCTGTATTTTTCCCAGCTCACTCCCAATCCGAAAGAGGGCGATACCTCAGTCTTCTACTTCGTGACGGTGTCGGGACAGACGCCGGCGGCGTATCGCATGGGGCAGCCGCCGAACATCGTGGTCCACGAGGGCGATGTGGAAGACTGGGTAGTGGAAAACCGCGCCCCGGAGGACCATACCTTTCACATTCACCAGATTCATTTTCGAGTGCTGGAGGTTGACGGCCAGCCAGTGAGTGATGCGGCGCTGCGCGACACTGTCGAGATCCCTTACTGGCCGGGCTCGGGGCCATATCATAGCGTCAAGCTACGCATGGATTTTCGCGATCCTGACATCGTAGGAACATTTCTGTTTCACTGCCACATCCTGAAGCATGAAGACATGGGCATGATGGGCGTGATCCAGGTGCTGCCGCCGGGAGTGCCTACGGTCACGGCGCTGAAGGCTCCGGCGCGAGTGGGAATCGCGACTTCGATAAGCATCGTCGCCACGGTGGAAGGGAAAGATGCAGGCCGCGCCGCGCCCGGCGGGACAGTGCAGTTCGCGGTGGATGGTATCGCGACCGGCAAGCCAGTGATGGTTGTCGATGGCAAAGCGGCTTTCACAACATCATTCGAGGACGTCGGCGTGCATGAGATTACGGCGGCGTACGTGGGAGATACGACCTATGATGTGTCGGCGTCGCGGGCAGTGAAGGTGAGAGTGACGGAGTGAGGATGGAATCGGCTTCTGTGAGGGCACGCTTCGGCGAGCTCAGGGTAGGCTCTTTCGGTCGAGCCGAATGTGTCGGCCAAAACGCCACGGCCCGCTAAGGCGTGATTTCGAAGACGACTCCGCAGCCGAGACTCTGGTAGCAATTGCCGACGCTGTTGCCGCCCGCCTGGGCCGTGCCGTAGATGTTGCCGCCGGCGTCCATGATGAGCTGTCCGAAGGGCTGGCCGCCATCCGCGCCGCCGGTGAAGTCGTGCAAGGTGGTCAAGGTCCAAACCCCGTTCGACTGGCTCAGCTTGAATACGGAGCCCTGCTGGTACGCTCCATCCAGATGCGTCGTGCCGTAGAGATTGCCGGATGCGTCCATCAACAGCGGGGCGGTGGGGCCGGGGTAGTTATCGCCGGACCCGGTAAAGCTGTAGAGGGTGGTGAGGCTCGACCCGGCAATGGAGTACTCGAAGACCGTGCCGCCGCCATTTGTGCCACCGTCTGATGTTGTGCCATAGAGATTGCCCGCCGAATCCAGAATCAATCCGGCGCTGGCAGAGCTCCCTTCCGGTAACGTATAAATCTCAGTTATTTCGTTGTCATTGAACTTGTAAATTCCTCCGAAGAGGTAAGAGGCAGTCACGCCATAGAAGGTACTCGCTCCGTCAAAGACAAGACCGCCAGCCGGGCCAAAGCCGTAGCCGTTTCCGGGGAAGACCCATGCATTCGCAGTCCATCCTCCCTGGACAGGGCTCAATTCATAGAGGGTGCCGCAAGGGCCATCATCGCAAAGGTAGCCGCCGCCTCCGGCCGTGCCGTAAGCATTTCCTTGCGGATCGAAGACGAGATCACCCGTACCGGGATAAGCTGCGCCGTACGGACTCTCGAAGCTATACAGTTGGGTCTCGAGCCATGGACAAGACGGCGTGGGGCAAAAAGTGGCGGGCGGCTGAAGCTGAAACACGGTTCCGTAGCCTATCCCTCCCTCAGTGGCAGTGCCAAACAGAGCGCCGTTAGGGCCGAAAACCACTCTTGCGCTCGGATTGGCGCCATCGGGACTGCCGATGAACATGTGGAGCAGCGCCAACGTCCATCCGCTTCCCCGATGCGACAACTTGAAGACTGTCCCGCATCCCACGTAGCGGAGCAAAGTGCAATTGGTCGATCCTCCGTCGAAGGTCGTTCCGTACAGATTACCGGCGTGATCAATCGTCACCCCCGCCTGGGGATTCCCGCCGTCGCTCTGGCCGGTGAAGTTGTATAGGACGTTGTAAGTTTGCGCAGAAGCGGTCGGGATCGCCATGGTCAGCGCTAACGCGAAGACGGCGAGCATCGTTTTGGTGGCCAGGCAAGGGGGGAAATTCTGCAGACTCGCTGTGTACTGCATACTGCACTCCTGCGGGGAAACAAGCCGAACCGCAAATCTTGCGGCCTATTGTATGGCAACCGGCAGAACCGTTGTGTGAAATCTCCGTTTGCCGCGCTTGAAACTTACCGCTATTGGCAATTTGTTGCAAGTATGTGCATCGAAGTTGCGACACTACCAGGTCAAGTAATTCCATCCACGACAATTAGGTTGGTGACCAAATTGCCAGTTTCCTTAAGCAGTTCGGCTACCACGGTCGACCGATTCCTAAACCACCAACCCAAGGTCTGGAAAAGCTGGATGATCCGGACTTGCCAGATCAGGACAGTCCCGAAACCTGAGAAGGAGGAAAGCGTGAGAAACCGCATCCTGGTTTTGACCCTTGGCCTGATTGCCACCGTGACTGCGTCCGGCGCGGCCCATGCCCAGAATTGTTTGATCAAGAGCGGCAACAACTGCCCTTTCGTCATGCCCTTCAGCGGAGATGTCTACTTGCAGCAGATGGGCGGAAGCGCCGGCGCGACCACTACCTTCGGACTGGGCACCTCGCCCACCAACTTTGTGCCGTACTATACGGGATTGCCAAACGATCCTTCTCCGACAGGCGGAGTGTACATCGGCTACTACACTGAGGGCACGACCCTTAACTTCGGGATGTATACCACGTTCGGTCAGCAGGAGGGATGGGCATTCTCGGTGCGCAATGATGTGCCCTCGGTGGTTTCGTTTTCCGATCCCGATAACAATCTGGGAATGAACGGCAGCATCATTCAACAGCTCAGCCCATATACTTGGCTGTTGCACTTGGACGATGCCTTGTCGTACCTGTATGACGATGACGACAATGACGTGCTGATGCTGATCAAGATTGTGCCCTCCCGATAATGACCGGCCGTCTGAAATGCGCCTTCCCAATGGCTGGCGGCCGCCGCTGTCGCTGCTATGATTGCCTCCGTGACCACGAGAGCGCCGCGCGGGAGGTTCATCAGCTTCGAAGGGCTTGACGGATGCGGCAAGAGCACGCAACTGGAGAAGCTTGCCGGAGCGTTGCGCCAGCAGGGGATTGATGTCGTCACCACGCGCGAGCCTGGCGGAACGGAGATTGGCGAGCGCATTCGCGCCGTGCTATTGAGTTCGCGCACCGCCGGCCTCGATCCCTACGCCGAGATGGCGCTGATGTTTGCCTCGCGCGCGCAGCTGATTGCCGAGGTGATCGTGCCGGCGCTGGAAGCGGGGAAGTGGGTCGTGTGCGACCGCTTCACCGATTCCACCGAAGCCTATCAAGGCGCTGGGCGGCAGCTGGGAACGGAGCCCGTTCTGAAGCTGCATGAAGTTTTGTGCCGCAGGCTGTGGCCCGAGCTGACGATTCTGATGGATTCGGATGTGAGCTCCAGCGTAAGCCGGGCGCGGCGGCGCAACAAAGCCGCCGAGCAGGATGAGAACCGCTTCGAGAAAGAGAGTGGCGCGTTTTTTACGCGCGTGCATGAGGCGTTTCTGGAGATTGCGCGTCGCGAGCCGGGGCGGGTGGTTATGATCGACGCGAGGCCGCCGATCGAAGTTAGTGCATCAGGAGATTGTGCGGGTGGTGAGGGAGCGACTCGTACTTGAAGGGGCGCACCTTTAGGTGCGCCGTCAAGGTTGGTGATTAGAATGGGCTTCAGCCCCTGAGGTGACGCAGTTGAGGCCGAGCAGACAACAAAGCGATCCAAACCTGACTTACTTTGTCACCTCTCAGACCTGGCAGCGCCGAACGTTGTTCAGAAATTCCTCGTGGGCCGATCTCTTCATGCAAACCTTGAATTCCTATCGCGGTCGCGCTTACCTGCTCCACGAATACGTGCTGATGCCGGAACACTTCCATGTCCTTATAACCCCTTTAGTCACACTGGAACGTGCGGTGCAGTTTATTAAGGGGGGATTCTCGTTTCGCGTCAAGAAGGAATTGGAGTCTTCAATGGAAGTCTGGCAGTCTGGCTTTTCGGATCATCGGATACGAAATGTCGAGGATTACCGAGTTCATGTTGAGTATGTATATCGCAACCCGGTGGGAAGGAAACTAGTGGAGCTGGCAGTCGAGTATCCTTATTGCTCGGCCTTCCCCGGCAGCGTGAAAGACGAAGTCCCTCAGTGGCTAAAGCCATTGGAGGAAGCGAGCTATCGGCGCACCTAAAGGTGCGCCCCTTCAAAAGCAAGATAGCGCCGCGGGCAGTCTGCAGGTGCCAGACCAAGCGTCTGAAAGAGATTGACAACCTCAATGCCTTTTTCTGATTTTCATGGCAATGCCGAGACGGTGCATACGCTGCGCGAGATGCTGGCGCACGAGCACTTTCCCCATGCGCTGATTCTTTCCGGGCCGCAAGGAGCAGGGAAGTTCACGCTCGCTCAAATGGTGGCCAAGGCGATGAACTGCCTGGAGCGCCCCGTCACCGACGGTCTGCCGGACTTCTGCGGCCGATGCGAGAACTGCCTCCGCATCGCCGAAGCCGATGCGCTGGAAGAGCGCTTCGCCGAAGCGGTGGAGGCGCGCGAGAACCTGCGCGATGCCGACAAGCGCGAGACCCGCATCTTCGTCCAGACGCATCCTGATGTGCTGATCATCCCGCCCGATCCGCCGCAGATGCTGGTGAAAGTTGACCAGGTGCGCCACGTCATTCACGAGATCTACTACAAGCCGGTGCAGGGCCGCGAACGGGTCTACATCTTCAGCGACGCCGACTTCATGAAAGAGGCGGCCAACTCGCTGCTGAAGATCCTGGAAGAGCCGCCCGAGTTCGCGACGATCTTCCTTCTGACCGACAATCCTTCCGCGCTGCTGCCGACAATTCGCTCGCGCTGCATGCATTTGCGGTTGGCGCCGGTTCCGGCGGCAGAGGTCGAAAAGTATCTGGCTCAAGTGCGTCCCGAATGGACGGCGCGGGAGCGGGCGGTGGTAGCGCGAGTTTGCGGCGGCGGACTGGGCCGGGCGCGCAGCTTCGATCTGGCTGGGTATCTGGCGGCGCGGCAGGATGCGCTGAAGCTGCTGGGGCCGGCCATGGGCGCGCGCGAGCACAGCGACCTCTTCCGTGTGACCGACACCTATCGCTCAGGCGCCGATGGCAAGGCCAAGGCCGAGCATCTGATCCGGACAATGTATTCGCTGCTGGAGGACATGCTGTTCCTGCGCTCGGGCACGCCGGAGCTGGTGCGCAATCAGGACATCCAGCCGGAGCTGGCGCGAATGGCTGAGAGCGTGGACTTTTCCTGGATCGTGACTGCCGTCCAACGGCTGGGCGAGCTGGAGAGCGGAATGCGCCGCAACCTGCTGCGTTCGCTGGCCCTGGACACCTTCGCCACCTCGCTGGAGATGACACCAAAGTAGCATTCCAACGATTGTCTTGGCCGAACGCCTGTGTTAGGGTATCGCTAAGTTCACACCTAGGAAAACCTCGGGGTCAACCAACGCCAACGCTCGCCACGCTTCCCGTGCCGGTTACGGCGTCCCGAGTTCACGATCGCCGAAAGGCTGGTGTGCAGACCACAGGAGCTAATCACCATGAAAGAGTCCATGGATGCCACCGCCGTAGGGCGAGCTATTGACCCGGAAGGGTTTGCCAACCGCAAGCTGATCCGCCCCGCACTGAACCGCACCGACCATCCCCGCCCGGATGGGGAACGTCGCGAACGGGCCGATCGCCCAGATCGCACCGACCGCTCCAGTTCGAACGGCAAGAAGACGCCGCCGCCGGAACAGACCCACGCCGAGAATTTCTATTACCAGAAGCAGATGCAGTCCAAGACACCGATGGTGCTGGTGCTTCAGGACGGCGAGGAAATCCACGGCATGATCGAGTGGTACGACAAGTACTGCCTGAAGGTAAACCGCACCGGCGCGTCGAATCTGCTGATCTACAAGCCCAGCATCAAGTATCTGTATAAGGAAAGCGAAGCCGGGCCGCGGAAGTAGAAGAGCCCCGAGCAACGAGCCCCGAGCTACGAGCCCCGAGCTACGAGCGGCGAGCTACGAGCCCCGAGCTACGAGCCCCGAGCTACGAGCCCCGAGCAATCATCTCCAGAAGTGTCATCCTGAGCGGAGTGAGGCGACAGCCGAACGAAGTCGAAGGACCCCTATCAGTTCCGCCCATCGTGCGTTCAGGAGTGTCGCCGGCTGAAGCCGGCTCAGGATTCAGATAATCGACTTACCCAGGGCTCACGCCCTGGGCTCAACGCGCTTACGCCCTGCGGGCTCGATTCTCGCGACCCGATCAACCTCGCGCTCGTAAAGACCGGATGATCTTAATCTCGGCAATGCGTCCCGCTGGAGTCGTCGTGCGACGTCAGGAAGAGTGTCGCCGGCTGAAGCCGGCTTCCAGGATTCTTGTGGACGCTTACCCAGGGCTCACGCCCTGGGCTCAATGCGCTTACGCTCTGCGGGCTCGATTCTCGCGACCCAATCAACCTCGCGCTCGTAAAGGCCGGATGAGAGCCTTCCGAAGCAACATTTTTCAGCGCTCATCCTGACCGGGCATTTTCTTAACGCGCGACAATTTGATAGCTCTGGCTGACAGCGGAGAACAAGCTACAGGGGGTCTATTGCTAGCGCTCGGGGAAGGCCACTTCGATCCGCTGCCTCGCCACCTCACTCCGGTCAGGATGACAAGCCGATTTCTGGTCTGGCGAAAAGCGAAGAGCGAAAAGCGAAAAGCGAAGAGCGAGGAACGGGCCGCGACTTCACTGGCAACTGACCACTGGCAACTGGCCACTGACCACTGACCACTGGCCACTGACCACGCCCTCTCACAGCTTCGGCAGGACGATGCCTTTCTGTCCCTGATACTTGCCGTGCTTGTCCTTGTAGCTGGTTTCGCAAATCTCGTCGGACTGGAAGAACAGGATCTGGCAGAGGCCTTCGTTGGCATAGATGCGCGCGGGCAGCGGCGTCGTGTTGGAAATCTCCAGCGTGACGAAGCCTTCCCACTCCGGCTCAAACGGCGTCACGTTGACGATGATGCCGCAGCGCGCGTACGTCGACTTGCCGACGCAGATGGTCAGCACATCGCGCGGGATCTTGAAGTACTCCACCGAGCGCGCCAGCGCAAACGAGTTGGGCGGCACGATGCAGACATCGGTTTGCAGGCTGACGAAGGAGCGCTCGTCGAAATGTTTGGGATCGACGATGGTGCTGTTGACGTTGGTGAAGATTTTGAACTCGTCGGCGACGCGCAGATCGTATCCGTAGGAAGACAGACCGTAGGAGATGACGCCCTCGCGGACCTGCTTCTCCGAGAAGGGGTTGATCATATCGTGCTCGTTGGCCATTTTGCGGATCCAGCGGTCGCTCTTGATTGCCATCGTTCTCCTTAGGAATACCGATTGCCCTCTGTGACGTGTCATCCCGAGCGACGAGCCGCTTCGAGGGACCTGTTGTCTGTCGGGTCTTGGCGCGCTGCCCGCGAAAAGCAGGTCCCTCGACTTCATTCCTCCGCTCGCTCGCGCGAACGGATTCACTGCGCTCGGGATGACACTCGTGAAGCTTTGTGTCAGGGCATGGCTTCAGCCGTGCCGCAGCGTCGCCAATAAAACTTGGGCTTTAGCCCCTGATGGAGCAGTGTGCAGGGGCTAAAGCCCCAATTCCTTCTCGCGACAGTTCGGCACGACTAAAAGTCGTGCCCTGACACAAACCTGATTGGCTGCGCCCAGAAGCCTATTTTGAGGGCAGCCCGAAAGCCGCGCCCTGACACAAACCTCCGCGTCTGCGAAACGTCATCTTACGGAATGCTGAGCCAATTGACAAAGGGCTTATCCTGAAGGCGGTCGCGGACTAATGAAGCACCAGGCATTCACATCTGTTGCCGGTCGAAGGGCGACCCGTTACTCGTCTATTCCTCGCCGTATTCGCTGTTCTGGTTATCGGCGCTGGCGCCTTCACGTTAGCTGCGGGTAAATTGCATTACCCGAATTGGTGGGGCGGACCCGTGTTTGCTCCGTTCGCAATTTTCGGAGGGATCATTGCCCTGGTTGCCGCGGTCCGCGGCAAGCCTTTCAAGGGCAAATAGCTTGCGGAAATCGGCCTGTCCCGCTGCCGGATTCCGTTAGCGATTGACAATGTCCCCGGGCTTCACTAGGATTCGCCCATCCGTTCGAAAGTCGAAGTATAAAAGTAACTTACGCGAATCTGTGAAGTCGGATAGAATCACAGTTGCGTCAGCGGTGCAGGCCATTGCGCCCCGGCAAGCGTCAACTTGTGGAGCCCCTTGTGATCAAACTGGATCTGATCAACGAAGTTGTCACCAAGACTGGCGTCACCAAAACCAAAGCGGAAATGGCCGTCGAGACCGTCTTTGAAAGCATGAAGAAATCGCTGGCGAAGGGCGACCGCATTGAGCTGCGCGGCTTTGGCGTGTTCACCGTGCGGCCGCGCAAGACCGGCATTGGCCGTAACCCGCGCACCGGCGCAGAAGTCAATATCCCCCCGGGCAAGGCCGTCCGCTTCAAGCCGGGGAAGGAGTTGCAGTCGATCGAGTAGTGGCCAGTGGCTGGTGATCAGTGGCCAGTAAAGTCCACAACCCGGCTGTGTGTGGCTGACTGTTGCGCCGCGCGATGTTCCGCCGCAACCTTGTACACTGGATAGGGGCTACTGGCCACTAGCCACTAGCCACTGGCCACTAGCCACCGTTTTCCATGTCTAACTCCACGCCGCCCGTCTCCTACACCTTCGAAGTCTCGTCTTATCCGCAGGTCTTTGTGCCCGCGCCGGTGAGCCGCCGTCGTTACTGGCTGCATATTTCCTTGCTGCTGATCACGCTGTTCACGACCCTGGTGGTGGGAGCGCGCCTGGAAAGTAATTTTCTGCACAATCAGCCGGCGTTCACCGACGACTCCGTGGTGCTGCCGCTGTTTCACCTGCGATGGCTGCTACGCCATCCCGCGGACATCCTGCTGGGCCTGCCGTTCTCGCTGACCTTGATGGGCATTTTGCTGGCCCATGAGCTCGGCCATTTCATCGTGGCCAGGAGAAATGGCGTGGATGCGACACTGCCGTTCTTCATACCTGCTCCAACATTGATTGGGACGTTTGGCGCCGTCATTCGCATCAAGTCGCCCATCCGCTCGCGGCAGGCGCTGTTCGACATCGGCATCGCCGGACCGATCGCGGGATTTCTGGTGGCCGTTCCCGTGCTCTTCTGGGGTCTGGCGCTTTCGAAGCCCATGCCTCCAAGCGCAGTCGACTCGTCGCTGTATCTCGGCTATCCGTTGATTTTCAATCTCGTCTATCGCGCCGTCGCGCCGCTTATGCCGCACGCGGTGCCGCTGGGCAGCCTGTATCTGCATCCCGTGGGCGTTGCAGCCTGGGTGGGGATGCTGGCCACCGCGCTGAACCTGTTGCCCGGCGGCCAACTCGACGGCGGCCATATAACTTATGCCGTCGCACCGCGAGCTCACCGGTGGGTGACGTGGGCCAGCATTGCGGTGCTGATCCCGCTGGGCATTCATTATTGGCCGGGCTGGCTGGTGTGGGCGGTAATCCTGGGATTCACCGGCCTCAGGCATCCCAACGTTCCTCCCTGGCCGGCGCTCGACAGAAATCGCCAGGCCCTCGCGCTGGTAGCGGTGCTCATGCTGGTGCTGACGTTCGCCCTCTCGCCCATCCGGGGATTTTTGGGCGGCTAGCAATTCAGCGGCTTGGAACGGTGACGCGAAGCCAGTCCGACTACCTCGCTTTGTATCAGGCACGACCCAAAAGCAGATCCCTCGCCGACTGAAGCCGGCTCGTGACGACAAAATACTTAGCCTGGACGCGACGCTGAAGCGCCGCACTACCCGAGCAAAGCTGCGGGGCCGCGGTAACGGCGCCGCGGGTGACTCTTGGGCCCTCCCCCCACAATATGTGCATTGACAGGGGTTTTTCGCTCCCGGAGAATCGAAGGCAGCAGGAAAGGACTCATAATGTTCGAAGAAGAGAAGAGCGCTCCTCACCCATCGCAGTCCGGATTCGAGATGAGCGCCGTCCTGAGATATGTCTTGCTGGCCGCGGCTGCCATCTATGTGATCGCTACGCTGTACCTGATGTTCGGCCTGAAGACGCAACTTACCGCGCTACAGCAGAAGCAGGCTGCCCTGGAAACCTCGCAGGCCGATCTGGTGAAGCGCATCCATACTACGTCTTCAGAGTTGAAGCAGACCCTCACCACCGAGGTCGGCGTGACCAAGCAGGAGCTGGCGGCGCGTGCCGCCGAGCTGCAAAAAGAGCAGCAGGCGACAGCTGCGGCTGCCGCCAAACTCGCCGCCCAACAGAGCCGGCAGAGCCAGCAGATCGCCGCCGTTAACGGCGAGGTCAGCGGCGTGAAGACCGATGTGGGCGCGGCCAAAACCGATATCCAGAAGACGCAGACCGATCTGGCCGCCACCAACGCCAAGCTGGAGAAGACCATTGGCGACCTCGGCGTGCAGAGCGGACTGGTCGCCCACAACGCCTCCGAGCTGGAGGAGCTGAGGCGCAAGGGCGAACGCAATTACTACAACTTCACCCTGCAAAAGAACGCGCGGACCCCAGTGGGAACCGTGAGCCTCCAGTTGAAAAAGGTGGACGCGAAGAAGAGCCGGTTTACCCTGGATGTGATGGCCGACGACCGGACCATCGAGAAAAAGGACAAGACCCTGAGCGAGCCGCTACAGTTCTACACCGGGCGCGATCACTTGCTGTATGAGCTGGTCGTCTTTACGGCGGGCAAGAACAGCATCAGCGGCTATCTGGCGACGCCGAAGAATGCGCCCGTGCCGGTAACCCCGTAGGCTTCCGAAAGCGAAGTGATCTTCGCCAGGTTGTTTGGTGTCAGGGCGCGACTTCAGTCTGCCGAACGGGGCAAAACTCTGGTCGGGCTTTAGCCGCGGCCAACGCTTCCTCAGGGCTAAAGCCCAAGTCCGTCGCGCCGCTGCTTTCAGCACGACTCAACAGGCCGCTGAAAAGTTCACTTCGGTCGCGTATCCGGGTTCCAAAACGGGAAATAATCGCGTCGATAGAGCACCTTAATGCTATATAAATAGCTATGGCTGACGACTGCCTGGAATTAGGGTATCCAGCCGTTTTGTAGAATGCCCCGTAATCGCGCAGGTAGGCTGTTACAGGGCCGTTGTGCCGCCAGACATGTCTGAGGTCGTCCGCTGAGGTTGCGGCTCGTCCTAGGGCAAATTGCGCAAAACTTTGCACAATAACCTATGCATGTCCGGTGCGAGTAGATGCACGTTAGTGCTATACACGGGATGGCGAGGATCAGTTGAGCTGAAAGAGGTGGAGCACCGAGGCATCAAGTCGCAGCCCGCCCAGGCGGAACAACCGGTAGCCCAGCATGTGAGTGCTGGGAAAATTCGACAAATAAATCCACAGTCCCTTCAGGGATGACACAAAACATGTGCCGTCCTACCGGACTCCCCGCAACGAATGCCAACAACCCAGGACTGACGTCCTGGGCTACGATTGTTTCGCCCTTCGGGCTGACATCGCTCGGCCGCTAACCCTCGATTCAATCCAGACATCACCCCTGAATCGGACTCCCCGCAACGAATGCCAGCAACCCAGGACTGACGTCCTGGGCTACGATTGTTTCGCCCTTCGGGCTGACATCGCTCGGCCGCTAACCCTCGATTCAATCCAGACATCACCCCTGAATCGGACTCCCCGCAACGAATGCCAACAACCCAGGACTGACGTCCTGGGCTACGATTGTTTCGCCCTTCGGGCTGACATCTATCGGCCGCTAACCCTCGATTCAATCCAGACATCACCCCTGAATCGGACTCCCCGCAACGAATGCCAGCAACCCAGGACTGACGTCCTGGGCTACGATTGTTTCGCCCTTCGGGCCGACATCGCTCGCCCGCTAACCCTGGACTCAATCCAAACATCACCCCTGAATCCGGATGACAGCTTTGCCCCGCAGGCCGCCGCTGCGAAGTTTTTCCAGTATCTGCCCTGCGCCGTCCAGGTCAACCGTGGTGCTGATGCGCGCCGTGATCTTGCCCTCGGCCAACATGCGCGCAACCTGCTCCAGCCCCTGCGACGATTCCGCGGGATTCAACTCTGCGTTGATGTTGTACGCCTTGATCTGACGTCCCGCGAACCAGGTTTCGTCGGCCGCGCCAATGGTCGAGACCACGCCGCCTCCCGGCTTAAGGATCTCAGCGTCGCGGCGGATGGCGTCCTTACCATTGACCAGATCGAGGATCGCGTCCACGCCGTCGGAGTGGGCCGCATGAAGCGCGGCGATTACGTCAACCGCCTTGGTGTCGTAGACTTCTTCTGCGCCCAGACGGCGAGCTTCGTCGGCATCGCCGCGGACCGTGGCCAGGACATGCGCGCCAAGGGCGCGGGCCATCTGCACCGCATAGCCGCCGACGCCGCCGGTGGCGCCCATCACTACCACGCGCTGCCCCGCGGCCACCTTCAGCAACTCCAGTGATCCCAGCGCGGTCAGGCCTGAAACCGGCAGAGCGGCTGCCTGTTCGTCGCTGACGCCGTCGGGAATGCGGGCCAGCGGTTCTTTCTCAACTGCGAGCGCGATCGCGATGGATTCGGTGTACGCGCCGTGCGGCGCCATGCCGAAGATGCGGTCGCCGGCCTTGAAGGTGCGCTCGCCTGGCGGCACGCGTTCCACCACGCCTGCGAAGTCCACACCGACGACAAAGGGGTAGGTGGAGTTGGCGGTCAGCCGGTCGATCAGTTTGTAGTCGATGGGATTGACCCCGGCACAGTTGACGCGTATGAGCAACGCGGCCCCGGCGGCGGGAACGGGCAGATCGTGGATGGCCGGAGCTTCGCCGAAGCCCCCGACAGCGAATGCGCGCATGTCTCGCTCCTTATGTTCTCTCATCAGATGCACGGCTTGAGATTTGGACGCTGACGCCGGACGGCCGAAATTCATATTGCACATGGCCTCTTGCACCTGGCCTCCGGGCGGTGAGAACATCGCGTGATTGGCAGCCCTTCAGCGAGGAGAGCATTATGACGAAGCCGGCAAACCGCTCCACACGAATCTTGGCCAGTATTCAGTGGGGCGCAGCATTCTCCTTGGCGGTCGGGTGTTTGCTGACAGCGGTTGTGCTGCCCTCGGCGCAGGCGCAGACCTACACCGTCATTCATAAGTTCACTAACGGAGGTGACGGGGCAACCCCGGAGGCCGGGCTCACCTTGGACGCTGAAGGAAATTTCTACGGCACAACCGGCTTCGGCGGATACCAGGGGTTGGGAATTTGCCAGACGGACGGCGGCTGCGGTGTCGTCTTCAAGCTATCTCACCGGGGGACGGGCTGGGTGGTCGAGGGACTTTACCAGTTTCTCGCCGGCAATGATGGCGACGGGCCCCTCTCGCGCGTAGTCTTCGGGCCGGACGGCGCGCTCTACGGCACCACCCAGTCGGGAGGCAGCAATGGCTGCACTGATGGCTACGGCTGCGGCACCGTCTACCGGCTCACTCCGCCGCCCCGGCTGTGTTCCCGCTTCTCGTGCGAATGGAACGAAACTGTCCTGCACGCCTTCACCTCCGGAAGCGATGGACGGCTTCCGTACTTCGGCGATCTGACGTTCGATGCGGCCGGCAATATCTTCGGCACGACCGCCTTGGGAGGCGTTCATAACGATGGGACTCTCTATAAAGTTTCGCGGCAAGACGGAGGCTGGACGGAAAGCATCGCCTACACTTTCGGCGGCGCAGCGGCGCAATATCCGTCATACGGCGTCGTCTTCGACAGTTCAGGGAATATCTACGGCACAGCCGGCGGCGGCGGTCCCTACGACGATGGCCTGGTCTATGAGCTCCAGCCGTTCGAGGGAGGTTGGATCGAGAGCTCGCTGTTTACTTTTACTGGTGGCGATAACGGCGCAGGTCCGGGAAGCGGATTGATCTTTGATGCCGCAGGAAATCTCTATGGAGCCACTGTTTCCGGTGGCCCCGGCACCAACGGTGGAACGGTGTACCAACTGGTCCGCTCGGGCGCAAGCTGGACGCTCACGACGCTCACTGGAATTGTTGGCGGATCGGGAGGGCCGAACGGCAGCTTGACGATGGATGCAGCCGGAAATCTCTATGGGACCACCTACAGTGACGGCGCGCACGGCTACGGATCGGTCTTCAAGGTCGTGCCGCAGAACGACGGCACCTGGCTGCTCACCGATCTTTACGACTTCACGGGCCTCGACGACGGCGGTTGGCCGATCGGCAACGTGACCATCGACGCCAGTGGCAATCTCTGGGGTACGGCCTCCCGTGGCGGAGATCGCTCCCTGTGCTCGCATTTAGGGTGTGGCGTGATTTGGGAGATCACGCCTTAGCCAAGCCTCGTGGTCGCCAGGCGTTCGCTGTTAATCAGCGTGAAATTCCCAGGTCACCCATCCTGCTCAAGAGTAAACTTCTTGCTCACGGCGCGAGGGCGCATAAACGCTTCTACGAATTTCGCCAAGGGAGGTGCTGATGCCTGACAAAACAGCCGCGAGCCCCCTGACATTGGCAGTTGATCGCAGCGGCGACTCCGCCGTAGTGCGATGCAGCGGCCGGTTGGTGTCTGGCGTGAACGATCTTCTCTACGTCCAGGTCAAGCAACTGATTCCGGACTGCAAACGGATTGTGCTGGATTTGCAGGAAACCACCCACATGGACAGCTCTGGCCTGGGGACGGTGGTTCGGTTGTACGCTTCCGCCAAATCAGCAGGCTGCGCGCTGGAACTCGCCAACATCGGCAAACCGGTGCGCTACCTTCTCGGCGTCACCCATCTCATCTCGGTGCTGACGATCATCGGCGAAAACAATATCCGCATGGGATAGCAAAACTCTGATTGAGTTTTGGCCTTGAAGGGAACGGCCTTCAGTGTCTGGGTGAGAACTCGACTTGTCAGATTGCGGTGGAACGTGAAGCATCGAACCTGTCTGCAATCCAGCCGCGCAGCGGCGGGATGAGGTTAGCCCGGCGCGTAAGCGCCGGGTGGAGTGGTAAATTGAGCCGAGCCGCGGAGCCGGGGTCCCCATCGAGCGCCGTCTTTGCGCTTGATGGGGTGGAGGAGCGGCGACACGGTTCTCACGCAGACACTTCAGGCTGTCCGCAAGGCCGGAAAAAGTATCTGAGTCCCCCGGGGACGGCACGCTTCTCACGCAAACTCTTCAGGCCGTCCGCAAGAGCTGCAACATCACTGCGGCTTTATCCCCCTGAGAGACCTCGCCGCGACTCAATCCAATCCCGCCGGCACTGCTGAAACCTTTTTCCGAACCCGCCCGTATCAGACGCGGAGAGAAAACATGCACGCCGCGTCCCTGACCGCCACCGAACCTTCCCAGAAACTTTCTCAGCCCGCACCCGCCGCTACTCCGGCACAGCCCATCGCGCCCTGGTGGCATACCGTTCTGGTGCTACTGCCTATCGCGATCATGTCTGTCGCGGGCGCATACCAGCACGGGCTTCCCAACGCCAATCTCCCGGGCATGAACTCGCGGCTGTCGGGATACTTCACCGTGATCGCGATTGAGTGGTTTGTAGTTCTCATGATCTGGCTCGCGCTCAAACGACGCGGGCTGTCGCTGGGCAGCCTGGATTCAGGCCGATGGCAGTCGCCGAAAAGCTTCTTTCGCGATCTGGGATTTGGCGTCGGACTGATCGTGGTCGCCGTGCCGGTCAGCAACGGCCTGATTCATCTTCTGCGCGTGCATACCAACAGCACCCTGGCCGCGATTTTGCCTCAGACCGTATTCGAGCTGGTGGTGTGGCTGGGACTCTCCGTCACCGGCGGCTATTGCGAAGAGCTCATCTTCCGCGGATATCTCACGCGGCAATTCGGCGCGTGGACCGGCAGCCGTGCCTGGGGCATCATCCTGCAAGGAGTGGCTTTTGGCTTGGGCCACGGATATTACGGCATAGCCATGCTGGCCATCATGGTCCACGGATGGTTGCTGGGAGTGCTTGCCGGCTGGCGCAAGAGTCTGCGTCCCGGAATGCTGGCCCACGGGCTGCAAGATGTCCTCGGCGGCGTGCTCGGCTTCTTCGCGAGATAGAGACGTGTTCAACCATGTGGGCGCCCCAGCTCTAGCGTTTTTCGAGACCTGGGTGAGCGCCCGGGTGATTGGCGACCTGCGTCCCGGATCTCGAAACCGCGATACCCGGGACACGCAGCTGGCAAGGGAGCCGACCTTCTTTTTGCGCTTGAGCAGAACTCTGTGAAGCGGTCGCTTACATGGCTGAAGCGATGGTTTCCTGATGGAAGGGCGAGACCCACTTGCCGCCCTGCTTCTGCCAGATAGAACTGGCGATTACCTTCGGAGCTATCTTCTTGCCTCCACAGGTTCCGTCCTGGCTCGCCTTGTAGGTCATGAGCACCGTATCTTTGTCGAGCCACATGTAGGCAAAATCAGACAGGCTGAAGCTGGCGACCACACAGTTGTCCGCAGCCATCTCTTTTATGATGTTGCTCTTGCCCGTGTCCATTGTGCCGCCGGCGATGTTAACTGCATTGTCAGGCAAAATATCGTTGAAGGCTTTCGGATTGTTATCTTTCCACGCCTGCCAACCAGCCTGCTCCTTGGTTTGCAGCGCCTTCTCTACCGCATCTTTCGACTGCGCTTGCAGCGAAACCGCCGAGAGCAGTAACGCGAAACTCAAAACCGATACAACAGATCTCCTGGTCATCATTCTCCTCGCCTCGCTCTTTGAAAGAATGGAAATGCGACAGCATTATAGCGGAGGAGCATGGATTAGCAACCTCGCGCCTTCCGCAACAACCTCGCCCGCTACCCAGAACCTGCCTGGCTGAACGGTTACTTCTTCGGTTTCGGCGGATATCCCTTAAATAATTTGGCGACAGCTTTGTCGAGGTTCTTGATGTTCTTGTTGGAATTGTCGTTGATGGTGTCGCTCACCGAACCGCGCCACACCAGTTGCTTATCCTTGGTGTCCGCCATCTCCACTACCAGGGTGCCGATCTGGAAAACAAAAGTAGTATTCACCGCCGCATTCGCTCCTGCGTTGCCCCATCCCCAGGTCGGCCCAATGCCGTAGCCCGCGCCCGCCACCGTCTTCTCGTCCTTAATGCTGTTGCTGTAGACCACCCACAGGTCAGGGTTGGAGGCGACTTTGGTCAGGCCTTTGGCTTGCAGCTGTTTGTCCACTGCCTCCACAATGCGCTGGTCCCAAAGGCCGTGGGCGGGATTCGGACCCGCTTCCCACATGTAGGTGTGATAGCTGGAAAAATTTGCGCTGCGGTCCGCATTGATGCTGACCTTCTGCGCGAAAGCCATCGTGGAAAGCAGCAGGCACAAGGCTGCGGCCGCCAGTATTCGCATCTTCATATAATTTCGCTCCAAACAATTTGGGATTGATTACCGCACGATGAACCTACCACGCGTGCACGGTGCAAACGATACTATGCTCGCCTGCTGTCGTCCAGCCTGGTGCTGATTGCTGATTGCTACTGCGTCGCATACATGCCGACAATCCGCTCGATGGCGCGCCGGCACACGGCGCAGAATTTGTCGTAGCGGCTGAACATGATGCAATTCTCCTGCGGACGGTAGAAGCCGTGCGCCTCGTAGTTTGCGCCCTCGAAGGCTCCCACGCGGTCCGAATATTCGTCCGTCCCGAGCAGCTCGTCTTCGTGCGTCTTCTCTTTTTCGAAGAGCGCATTCATCTCGGCCTCAGAGCGGTTTTCTTTGCGGATTTGCCGGCGCTGCGCCTGGATGTCTTTCTCGTACGCCTCGAATTCAGCTTTGCGCCACGGCGTTGGCACAGGCGTCCCGGCCACCACCAGGTCTTTCCACTTCAGCATCGCCGGATCCAGCAGCGCCGTCACATTCGGCTCCCACGGCTCGATGCGCTTCTCCGCCGATTCGACGGCGACGTCCGAGGTGAAGTACTCGTCGGCCAGCCCGGCAAAGTGATGACCAAACTCGTGGACAAAGACATAGGGCCCCCACTCGCTGTTGATGGCGACCGTGGCGTAGAGATTGAAAATCCCGCCGCCGCCGTAAGTTTGCGAGTTGGTCAGGATCTCCATGAACTCATAGGGCGCGTAGGAGGCCACATCGCGCAGCGCCCGGTTGTCGGTGGTCATGATGTAGCGCTCGCTGCCAAAGGTGTCGTACGAGGTGCCCAGCGGCGGATGGCGATAGACGCCGGTGGAAGGCCGCGAGATTCCAGGCTCACGGGCCGGGGGACACAGGCCCCACACGTTGAAGTCCTTGCGATGCTCCTTAAACGGCGAGCGCGAGAACAGGATTTCCGTCGCCCGCTTGGCATCCTCTTCGAACTTGCCGCGCTCGGCGGCGGTGTAGCCATCGCCCAGAATCAGCAGATCGACCTTCGTCTCCGGCTCGCCCATCTTCTGGATGGTCAGCAGCGGCCCCGGCGACGGAGGGTTCGCATGGTCGATGAATTGGTCTTTGGGATCGATGGTCGTCGTCCAGACCTCGTGAAAGTCAATGTCTTTGCCCTCCCGGCGCTCCTTCAGCACGATCTTTACCGGGGCGCTGGGAGCGGGAAAACGCAGCGACTCAGAAAATGTCCGGTTGAGTTTCCTGGCCTCGTCAGTGTCGGACCACTCGCTGAAAAGGGTGCCAAAGCCGCGCGAGTACAGCAGCTTGCCGCTTGCCTGGTCGCGCACCTCAAAGAAGTAATTACCCAGGTTGGTGTCATCGATGGTCTTCGACATATCGCCCGGCCACGGCAGCGGCTCGTAAACCACGCGATCGAAGCTGAACATCTCCTGCGTGGCGTTGCCGGTGTGGTAATAGTCGAGGCGCATGGTGGGAGGATTGACGGTATAGGCAGGCGCCGCCCATACGAGGCATGAGACGGTGATCAAGAGGTAATGGTAAAGAGTGCGAAATGGCATGACCTATCTCCTGGCTACGGCAAGCAAATAACCAACGAGCAAGACTGCTTGAGCGCGACGCCGCAGTCAAGTGCGGTTTTCGGTGACAGAGGAACAAACTGTACCACTAGCGATTTTCGAATAGAGTTGCACTTCATGCATTACAATTTCGCCAGAATCCATACGAGGCGGCGTGAAAAACAAATTCAGCATGTGGTTTTCCCTGGTGTTCGCCGTGCTATTGGGCATCCAGAGCGTCAGGTGTGTCCTGCTGGCGCTGGATGAACCGCGCGCCGCGTGGAAGAGCGTCTGTTTCGCGGGAGCGGCGATCTGTGCCTTCGTTGCCTACGCCTTGTGGCGAAAATTCGCCTCCTTACGCCCACCCAAGCCTTCCGACGACTGAGAGGGCAGGGAAGCGATAGTCGCTTGGCGCTTCTCGCTCTTCGCTATTCGCCTTTCGCTCTTCGCCAGATGCGTCCAGACTAGGCGGATAGGCTTCGGCTTTGGCTCCGAAATCGCTGGCCATCGCCCCGCGAATTAGTCTGCGGAAAATCGCATCTGGCGAATAGCGAAAAGCGAATAGCGAATAGCGAATCGCGAATCAAGCTGACGGCTGATAGCTGACAGCTGACAGCTTCCTTCCGCAGTACAATTGATCCAGAGCGGTTACCATGCAGTCAACAATATCGCAGCCCGATATCCATGAAGCCAGCTGGTGGGAGACGATGGCCGACGGGCGTCTCCATTGCTATCTCTGCCCGCGCCATTGCCACATTGGAGAAGGGCAGCACGGCTTCTGCTTCATCCGCAAGAACGAAGGTGGCCGGCTCATCCAGCTCGGCTATGGTCGGCCCGCTGCGCTGGCGATGGATCCGGTCGAGAAGAAGCCGCTCAATCATTTCTTCCCGGGAACGAAGATTCTTTCCCTGGGCACCGCCGGGTGCAACATGGGCTGCCTGTTCTGCCAGAACTGGGACATCTCGAAGGCGAAGTCGGACCAGGTCAACTCACTGGCGCTCAGTCCGGGAGACGTGGTTGAGGTGGCGCTCGAACATCGCGCGCCGCACCTTGCCTTCACCTACAACGAGCCCACCATCTGGGGCGAGTACGTCATCGACATCGCCCGCGAGGCCCACAGCGCGGGCCTGAACAACGTGATGGTCTCCAACGGCTACATCACGCGCGAGGCGTTCTTCGACATCTATCGCTACATCGACGCCGCCAACATCGACCTGAAGGCCTTCACCGAAGGCTTCTACGGCAAGATCACGATGACACATCTGCAACCCGTGCTCGATGTGCTGAAGTGGCTGCGGCACGAGACCGGCGTGTGGTTTGAGATCACCAACCTCATCATTCCCACCTTGAACGACGGCGACTCGGAGTTCAAAGAGCTTTGCGATTGGGTGCTGGAAAATCTGGGCGACGATGTTCCGCTGCACTTCACCGCATTTCATCCTGACTTCAAGTTGCAGGACAAGCCGGCGACGCCGCCGGAGACGCTGCATCGCGCGCGGGCCATCGCTCAGCAAATGGGACTGAAGTACGTGTACGAAGGCAACATCTATTCCGATGGCGCAAACACGATTTGTCCCGGCTGCAAGCAGACGATGATCACGCGCTCGTGGCATTCGGTGATGTCGAATAAGTTGAAGAATGGCTGTTGCACGAACTGCGGCGCCAGCATCGCAGGAGTGTTCACGAAAGCCGAAGCCGAAAAGCGGCGGGAGTGGGCGACGGAAAAAGCGTAACCACTAAGACGCTGAGACACGTATCATGTGTTACTAATTACGCTCTTGCTATGCAATTGTGTCATCCTGAGCGGAGACGCGCTTCTTTTGCGCGGCGGAGTCGAAGGACCCCTATAGTCGCCAGTCAAAACTCATCCTAGCGGGCTTGTCGTACCATCCTCGGCTCAAGTCCTTCCATTGCGGATTCTCCTTCTCGATTAGCGCAATCTTCTTTTCGCGCCGCCAGCCCTTCAATTGCTTCTCGCGAGCGATTGCGTTCGTCACCTCGCCATATGTCTCGAAGTAGAGCAGGCGGTTGACTTCGTAGGTTGCAGTAAATCCGCGGAAGGTGTGGTTTCTGTGCTGCTGCAAGCGGAAATGCAAGTTGCTGGTGATTCCTACGTACAGCGTTCCGCTGAGGCTGCCAAGGATATAAACCGTGTAGCAGTGCTGCCGTCGCGGGCGCATGGATTCTGCCGGGTACAGGGGTCCTTCGACTCCGGCGGCCAAAATCGGGCCGCCTCCGCTCAGGATGACACTACAGGGAGAAGCTTTAGTGTGATGGGTAACCGGGAACGTTGTGACGACAGGAGGCCTTCGACCCGTCCGGCCGCGGCGACTCGCTCGGGATCACAGTCATGAAAAAACAAGCATCCGGCCAGGAGCTATTCCCAGCCGGATGTTCTTATGCTGTCAATCCCACACTACTACTGCGGAGGCGCCTGCTGTGGCAGCGTTCCGCCCTGGCCCATTCCGCCTGCCGGAGGCCCACGCCGCTCTGTCATTTTGGCAAATTTCTGCTGCTGTTCGGGATTCAGCACCGCCTTGATCTGCTCATCGGTGCTCTGCCGAATCTGCTTCATCTTGCCCCACTTGTCCTGCTGCGACACCGACGTGTCTTCGTGGACAGCTTGCATTTGCTGCTGGTCCTGCTCCAGGACCGGCTTGATCTTGGCTTGCTGATCGCTGGTGAGGTCCAGCTGCTGCGTCAGGCGCTGCAAGCGCTGATCGGGTGACATCGGCATGCGATGCATGCCGCCAGGGCCGCCCTGGCCCATGCCTTGTCCCGGGCCCATCGTGTCCTGTGCGTACAGTGCGGTGCCCAGGCAAGCCATAGCAATGGCCAGCAGGGCGCAAATCAAAACTTTCTTCATTCTGTAAAACTCCTTGGAGACTCGCCGCCAGGCAGTGGTGGCCAGAAACGTCGCCGCCGTTGAAACCGGTGCATTCGATGTAGTCATCAGCACCGCCATAGCGTGAAGTTTCTGGTATATCCGTGAAGGATTCATGTCTGGCAGTCCGAAGTTAATTTTGCCTCGTCCGTGTGCTGAAACCCCGTGCCACGCCGGAAGTTTTCCGGCGCCACGTGTAAAGAAGTGTTGTCTCGATTATAGAGGCGAAACGGGAATGCAAAGCCAGGGCGCGAAACCTTCGCGCCCCGGATCGCAGATGAACTCCCGAATTCCGCTACTAGCCGCGGCTGGCGGGAGGAACGATGTTGTTCATGCGCAGGTATTCCACCATCTGGCCGTAGTGATCGAAGGGATGGCCTAGCGCAATAATCGTCAGACTCAGGCGCGTGATCTTGTTGGGGCCGAATGGACTCTGCACTTTTTCCAGAATGTTCTTCTCGTCAATGCTGTTCACCGCCTTATGAAGATAGGCGAACGAGTCCTTCAGAAACTTCACGATGTCCGCTTTTGAGGTGAGGTTGTCGGGCCCATTCTCGCTGCCCACGTTTACTGGCGGCTTCTCGCCCAGGATCGCAGCTCCCAGCATGTAATTGACGGCGGCAACATGCTTGATCTGCTGCGCGAAGGTGCGCACGCCTTTGAAGTCGCCCTGGGTGGGGGCGAAGTTAAATTTATCGTCGGGCATCGCTTCGGCGCCGGAGACGAATTCCTTCTCCACTCCGGTAAGCGAGTGATCGAAGACCGCGGCGAAGGTCGCTTTCTGCTCCATCTTGTCTTGCGCATGGGCTGCGGGCAGGTTGCCTGCCGTACCCAGCGCCAGAAGAACAATTGCCATCACAACTTCTTTCCTCATCCAAAAGCCTCCACAGAGAATTGTCATGTTAAGCGGGCCGGGCCCCTGGCCATTTGCCGGGGCGAATCGTGTGTAAGAATTCTAGTCCATCCCCGCGATGGTTGGTTGCAAATCGCCGGGACGCAGCTTAAACCATGCGGCCGCAACCATCCCCGCCAGCAAGCCGATCGCGGCATACGACAGCGAGCGCGACATGCCAACCCGCTCTGCGATCTCTCCCCACAGCGCCGCCCCACCGGCGAAGCCACCTTGCAGGACAAGCAGGTACATCGAAATAGCTCGCGCCCGCATATGGCCGGGACACATGGTCTGCGCTGAGACGTTCAGGCTGGCGAGAATCTGGATCCACGCTACCCCAGCCACCAGCATCGTCACCGACAGCACCGGGAAACTCTGCCAGCGCGCTCCGGCGAAAGTCGCGAAGGCGAAGACTGCGGTCGCAATCGAGACCAGCGCGTCGGTGGAGAGGCTTCGCCGGAAGAGCGGCATGGAAGCCGCGCCGGCGAATGCGCCCAGTCCGAAGAATCCCAGCAGCAGCCCGTAGCCTTGCGAGCCGAAGGGATGCGCCAGCAGCGGCAGAAGTACAGGTAAGGCGCTGGCAGAGACGCTGAAGACCGCGCTGCGCACCAGAACTGCTTTCACCGATTGCGAGCCCCGCATGTGGCGGACACCGTCGAACATGGCGCGCATCATGTGGGCGGCGCGAAATGAAGTGCGGCCCGGTCGCCGTCGCCAGCGATACAAAAAGTAGATCACGCCGAAAAACGACACAGCGTTCAGTAGAAACGCGATGCCGGAACCGGCGGCGGCGATTACCAGTCCGCCCAGCGCCGGGCCAATGGCGCGCGCGACGTTGAATCCCGCCGAATTCAGGGCGATGCCCGCGGTGAAGTTCTGGTGGGAGACGATTTCCGGCGTAATGGCCTGCCAGGCCGGGTCGTTCAGCACCGCGCCGAATCCCATCAGCAGCGCGAGCAACAAGAGCAAGGTTGGCGTTATCTTTCCCGCCAGCGTCAGCACGCCCAGGGCCGCAGCCGCCAATACCATCCAGCTTTGCGTAAACAGCAGCAGCTTGCGCCGGTCCACCATGTCGGCGATGGCGCCCGCCGGCAGCACGACGAGAAACACTGCGATGCTGCCTGCGGCCTGCACCAGCCCTACCATCAGCGGCGACATGGTGAGCGAAGTCATCAGCCATGCGGCGCCCACGTTCTGCATCCAGGTGCCGGTGTAGCTGACGACGGCAGCAATCCAAAGCGTGCGGAATAGCGGCTCGTGCAATGGCCCCAGCACACTGCGCTGCGGCGCCGGGGGCATCTGTGGAAGCGAGCGCAGCTCACGTCCGGCCACGCGATTTGGCTGGCGCGGGTCTTGCGCTGCTTCTGGGGGAACACTCCGCTGGTGCCATGCTCCACTGGTCGCCATTGGTCGTCAGACTATGACGATAGTGAAAAGTTAGCGGGCCCAGCGGCAGGTTTTGTTACGGACGTTCCAAAGGGCTGCGAATTCGTGACCAGTGGCGGCGGGATTCGTTGCTGTCATGCGCTTTCAGCAAGCAACCGGGATCAACGGTGGAAGCGCCGGGCTTCAAGCCCGGCGAAATCGAGCGTTCTCGCAAATGGCTTTAGCCACGGTGGCCCGGGCTGAAGCCCATTCTCTCTCTTGCCTTTGTCGGCACGGCTAAAAGCCGTGCCCTTCCACCTTTTCCGCCAGCCGGTTCAGGCGCGATCCACCTGAACAAAGGGCCACTCGCGCCGTCGCCACGAGCGGACAAGGTAAATCGCCAATCCCACAATCAGAATTACGACCGCGTAGCGAATCTCGCGCAGAAAGTTTTTCGCGCCAGCAGAATGAAGGTGAATCCCGCAATCGCCATCAGCGCAGGCACGGGATACAGCCACATGCGGAATGGCCGCGGCATGTCCGGACGGCGATGGCGCAGCACCATCACTCCCACTGCCTGCACAATGAACTGCAACAGAATCCGGATGACCACCAGCGCGGCAATCACATCAGCCAGCCGCAGAAAACAGAACAGCATGGCGACGCCGCCCAGCGCCAGCAGCGACACCGTGGGAAAACGCCGTTTGGGATCGACGCGGGCGAAGGCGCGAAAGTAATTGCCGTCTAGCGCAGCGGCATAGGGCACACGCGAATAACCCAGCAGCGTGGAAAACACTGACGCAAACGCCGTCCACATGATGAGCCAGGTGATCAGCCGGCCCGCCCAGGTGCCATAAATGCGCTGCATAAAGACCGAGATGATGTGGTTGTTCTCGCCGCCGGAGTGCGACACCATCTCGCGCCACGGAATAACGCCGAGCACGGCGACATTCATCGTCAGGTAGAGCGCGGCGACGACGAGGATGGAGATAATCAGCGCGCGCGGAATTGTGCGGCCCGGGTCTTTCACCTCTCCGCCCAGAAAGCATACGTTGTAGTAGCCCCAATAATCGTAGGTCGCGATCAGCATCGCCGATCCCATGCCCATGAAGAATGCCGGCGACAAAGTGAATGCGCCGGGCGGGAAATCGAAAGCGCGCGCGGCGCTGAAGTGCGTCAGTCCGGCGACGATGACCCAGCCAACGGCTAGGGCGACACCGACCCAGAGCAGCTCCGCCAGCTTGCCCAGCACCGTGATGCGGCGATAGAGCAGGAAGACCACGACCGCCGCGGTTGCAATCGCAACCCACGTTGCGGGCATCACCAGGATGCTGACCTCCAGCGTGCCAACATGAAAGGTGTGAGCCAGGATCTATGCGCTCGAGCCCGGGCCAGAGATATCCCGCGTAGTGCGCCAGACCGATGCAGCCCGACGCGATGGACAACGGCGCGCTGAACGAGAGCTGCCAGATGAAGAGAAACGACAACAGCCGGCCCAGCGACTCGGGGCCGTAGATTTCCTTGAGATAACGATATGATCCCCCGGCGTTGGGCATGGCCGCACCCAGCTCAGCCCAGACCAGGCCGTCGCAAAGCGCGAAGACTGCGCCGAGAATCCAGCCGAGCATGGCTTGCGGACCACCCGCGGCGGCGATGACCAGCGGCAGGGTGATGAATGGCCCCACGCCGATCATGTCGATCATGTTCAGCGAGGTAGCTTCGGTCAGGCCGATGCCGCGGACCAGCTCGGGCTGCGATTCCGGACTATTGGCGTGTTTCATTAAGAACGCGGCTTAACCGAATGAGTCGATCCGGGCGCAATTTTCGAAGCGATGTTATCGAGACTCTTCTGGAAGTGCTTCGTATCAGGGCACGACTTTAGTCGTGCCGAAAGCTTGTCCTTTTATCGACCGCGTGAGGCCGGTCGCTACCGCGACCGGCCTCACGCAGCGACAAAAGCGTCGTCGTTCGGCACGGCGGAAGCCGTGCCCTGACACGAACCCTTGAGAAACACCTCATTCCAACCCAAGCTACTAGTGCGGCTCATGTCCTACGCTCAGCAGATTCACATAGAGGCGAATCGCGCCGGGGACGCCGAAGGGCAACTGCCGGAAGAACGCATATCCGGTGTAGATGTAATAGCCCTTGCCATACTGCGCCAGAAGCAGCCCACCTTTTTGCGGCTGCTCGCCAGGATCGTTCGAGGCCAGCAGCGGAGTGAAGTGCTGGTCCCACTGATCCATGAAGTACAGCCCGCGCTCCTGCACCCAGCCATCGAAGTCACTGTCGGTGATGGGATTGGGGTAGTGAAAAAGCGCATTCTGCGGATCGAGAATCGTGACCGGCGCTTGCTCGACGGTGACGCGATCGCGGCTGAGCTGCGCCGGATAGGGCGTGTAATGACCGTCGTTGAAGTCGCTGGGCGAGGTGTTGTACTGCACGACAAGCGTTCCGCCGTTGCGCGCGTAGTCCAGAAGGCGCTGATTGTTCTTCTTCACGTCGTCGCGCGTGTCGTAGGCGCGAATGCCCAGCACGATGGTCCCGAAGCGGCTGAGATCGCCATGGGCAACGTCGTCGGGCGCAAGGAGTGTAACGTCGAGGCCGAGTTCGCGCAGCACCTCGGGGATATCGTCGCCCGCGCCCATAATGTAGCCGATCTTCAGGCCCTGCGGAACTTTGACCTGGACGACGCTGGCGCGCTGGAGCGCAGGCTGATAGTAGAAGAAGCCGCCAATGTCAGGCCGCGCCACCAGGCTGTACCCTTCGCTGTAATCGCGACTGCCGGCCTTTAGCAGCGCGCGAACTTCGTAACGCGATTCCTTGGCGCCATCGGGAAACTCTTTGAAGTCGGCCGCGTGCCGGCCGGGCTGGGTGAAGGCAACATTCTCTGAGCCAGGTTCGATCGTCCATCCCTGCGGCACTTCGGGATGCACCGTGCCGCTCTCGCGGTCGGCAGTGGTGCGGACCACCACACTGAGTCCCGCAGAAGGATTGTTTCCTGCCGGAATGATCTGGGTTGCGGGCGCGGCATCGACGGAAAACGGCGGCACAACCGCCAGCGGCATCGACCATTTGTCGCCTTTGTCATCGTGCATGGGCGTGCGCGCCACGGCGCTAATCACGCCTTCCGCGCCGTTGATCCTGTACTCCACCCGCGCTGAAACCGGCGGCGGTGGCAGCGCCAGCGTCAGGTACTTCGGATTGTCGATCTTGTAAATGGTGTCGGTGTCAGGATCGTCACGATGGAAGTATGCTTTTGTCACCTGCGCGTCGATGGGCGGCGTTACGCGAAACGTCAACGCGCAACCATCGCCGGGAGCGATCTTCGCCGGCACCTTGTCCATGAAGAGTTCATACTTCCAGCCCTCGGGAACTTCGAGGGCAAACTGCTTCAGGTCCATGGGAGCGGCGCTGCCGTTGTGCAGAGTCGCCCGCAGCAGGAACGTCTTGCCCGCGGTGATCACTGCCGCCAGGACGTCGCCCTCGCCGGTGGGAAAACTTGCCGCCATGGGCCGGCCATCGGGAGTGCCCGGGCCAAGCTCCAGATCCATCCCCAATGCCATGTTCGCGGCTTGCTCAAACTGCTGCTGCTTGGTGCGCAGGCTGGCCAGCAGGTCGTCTTTCTCCGCGCCGGATAACCCCGACGCCTCTACTTTGCTGATCAACGCGCGAGTGAGATCCAATCCGTGCAGCAACGGCCCGCCAGCCGATTGCGTATCTTTGTCTGCGGCAACCGTAGCCTCATCCACGGCCCGGGCAATCGCCTGCAACTGCGGACGCAGCCACGGGACCTTGGATTGATCTGTTCCCAGCCTCGCTGCCAGCCCTGGCAGGGAAGTGTCGATGCCCTCGAAGAAGTCTGTTTCGTGGGCCCCGGCGGTTCCCACGGCCGGCTTGCCGGGCAGCGCGGAGTCGATCAGCGTGTAGTAGCTGAAGCGCTGGCCCTCAGGAGGATTCCACGCGCCCGCGCCCTGCGACAACTGGTGCTTCAAACCCTTCCAGCCAAATTGCACATAGGTCTCGCCCAGCAAAGGATCGGATTGCGAGGTTTCCAGCTTGATGGTCCAATCTTCATGTGCTGTGGACATTGTCCATGTACAGCTTTTTCGCCTGCCACGGTTGCAGGCCTTCGCGAATCTGCTCAGGAAAGCGGGTGGGATCGGCGGCAGCGCGAAAGGCCTCGCGGGTCAGGATTCCCGATGCCTGATGATGGCCGTGACCGTCGCGAGGCGCGCCCTGAAAGCGCGTGCAGATCACGTCAGGGCGGAACGTGCGAATCACCCGCACCATGTCGCCGAGAGGAATGTCGTGGCCGCCCCACTTCTCGAAGGTCTCCTCAGGAGTCTTGGAAAAACCGAAATCGGCCACGCGGGTAAAGCGCTGCTCCACACCGTAATAGCGATCCGCGGCCAGCAGTTCCAGGGTACGGATGATGCCCAGTTCATCGAAGAGATTGCTGCCAACTTTGTTTTGTCCGCCCTCGCCGCGGTTCAACGTAAGCTGCAACACGGTGACGCCGTGGCCGCGGGACTCCAACGTCAGCATGCCGCCGTCCTCGTCGTCGGGATGGGCAACGGTGTGCATCAGCCGCGCCGTGGTGTGCAGGCGGCGCAGCATCAGCTTCACCCCGGTAGTTCCGGTGTCGACTGCGAGTGGCTTGGTATCGACCCACGGCGACGCGATTTGCGCCGATGTCGAAGCGCAAAGCAGCGCCAGCAACAGAGAAAGGGTCAAAACGATGCGAGGGCTCAGGCGTGGGCGGGCAGTGCGATTATTAAGGGACATTCGTTGTCGGAGTTTGACCAATCAATACAGAGTACACAAAGAGGCCGCTGTTCGCTTTTCGCCTTTCGCTCTTCGCCAGAGGCAAAGGGCCCAGGTTCTTGGCTCCGGCTCTTAGACTTTAGCTCTTAGCGAGCGTAGTTACGATTCCGCTTGCCAAGAGTTAAGGACGAAGAGCGATTAACGCTCTGGCGAATAGCGAAAGGCGAAAAGCGAAAAGCGAAAAGCGCCTCACACATACGCCTCATGCACGTAGCACCACTTCCATGTGCCTGACTGGAAGGCCTGCATCACCGGATGTCCAGTCTCGCGGAAGTGCTGGCGGGCGTGCTGACCGGGCGAGGAATCGCAGCAGCCAACGTGTCCGCAGACCAGACACTGGCGCAACTGCACCCAGCGTTGGTTAGCCTGGAGACACTTCTCACAACCGTCATGACTGGGCCCGACATTCGGATCGGCTGAATTTACATGCTCACAACCTGCCATGCGACCCTCCTGGGAATAAGTTGTTTGGATGAGACGGATCATGCGTCGGATTCGCTGGCAAACCTTGCGACAGGCGCGGTCGAATAATCGTGCTGGTGCAAGTGTCTATAATGAAATTTCGTGACGAAATGTGTTGGTGATTGCTGGAGCTCATCTCAGAAGTGGTTTTGCTTTGTATCAGGGCACGACTTTGAGTCGTGCCGCACACGGCACATCAAAAGGCTCGGGCTTTAGCCCCTGCAACATCTGCCCAGCAGGCGCTAAAGCCCGAATTCCCTACGCCGCAGGGCGGCACGGCTGAAAGCCGCGCTCTGATACAAACCGATTTGCGAGTTGGCTCTAACTTTCCACGTAATCGCTTGGCTTTCGCTTGTCGCGACGGACTCATTCATGATTCAGACCCTGTTCGGCAGCACCGAAGAAAAACCCAGCTTCCTGAAGCGCATGAAAGAGGCGGTCACGCGCACGCGCGAAAGCCTCAGCGAGCGGATCGAGGATGTCGTCGCCTTCCGCAAGGAAATTGACCGCGAGACCCTCGACGATCTCGAAGCCACGCTGATCTCGGCCGACCTGGGTACGGCGACCACCGCAACCATCCTGACGGCCCTGCGCGAGAAGGTCGATCGCAAGCAGGTGGCCAACGTCGACGAGCTCAAACGCGTGTTGAAAGAAGAGCTGCTGGCAATCCTGAATGCCGCAGAGCGAACGCCAGTGCAGAAGGTCGACGGGGAGCCGGAGGTGATTCTGGTGGTCGGCGTGAATGGCACCGGCAAGACCACTTCCATCGGCAAGCTCACTCATCTGTTGCGTGCGCAGGGCAAAACTGTTTTGCTGGCCGCGGCTGACACGTTTCGCGCGGCCGCCATCGAGCAACTGGAGATCTGGGGCGACCGGACTGGAACTGAAGTCATCAAGAACAAGCCCGGAGGCGATCCCGCGGCGGTGCTCTTCGACGCGATGCAGGCCGCGAAGGCGCGCAATATGGATTACGTTATCGTCGATACGGCCGGCCGTCTGCACACCAAAACCAGCCTGATGGCCGAGCTGGAGAAGATGCGCCGCACCGCACAGCGCTTCAGCGCCAACGCGCCGCATGAAACCTTGCTGGTGATGGACGCCACGACCGGTCAGAACGGCCTGCAACAGGCGCGGCTATTTACGCAATCGGCTGGAGTGACCGGCATCGTGCTGACCAAGCTGGACGGCACGGCCAAGGGCGGAGTGGTGGTTGCCATCTGCAAAGAACTGGGCCTGCCCGTGCGCTATGTGGGCGTGGGCGAGAAAGCCGGCGACTTGCTGCCCTTCAATCCCCAGGATTTTGTGAATTCACTGTTTGACTAATGAGCCACCGGCGTAACGACGAGCAGTTCATGCAGCAGGCGCTGGAGCTCGCTCGCCAGGGCGTAGCGCTGGCGTCGCCGAACCCTTGTGTGGGCGCGGTCGTGGTGGCTCCCGTCGGCGACATCGTTGGCCGGGGCACGCACACCTACGAGGGCCGCAAACACGCTGAGGTGCTGGCCATCGAGCAGGCGGGCGAGCGCGCGCGCGGCGCCGATCTCTACCTTAACCTGGAGCCGTGCTGCCACCTGGGACGCACCGGCCCTTGTACCGACGCCATCATCGCGGCTGGAATCAAGCGTGTCTACGCTGCTATGCGCGATCCCAATCCCCTGGTAGCCGGTCGCGGCTTCGCTAAATTGCGCGCTGCCGGCACTGAGGTTCACGAAGGCCTCTGCGAACCCGAAGCCAGGAAGCTGAACGAAGCCTTTGCCAAGTACATTCGTCACCGGACTTCCTTCGTCACTCTGAAGACGGCAATGACGCTGGATGGCAAGATCGCGCCGCCTCCGGGCGAAGCCGAGGCGGCATCCGGTTTGGCGCCCAGCGGCGGCTGGATCACCAGCGAAGTTGCGCGCGCCCATGTCCACCAGATGCGTCATGCTAGCGACGCCATCATGGTCGGGGTGGGCACGGTGATTGCCGACGATCCTCTATTGACCGACCGGACCGGGCTGGCGCGTCGACGGCCACTGCTGCGGGTCATCCTCGATTCGCGCCTGCGGCTCCCGCTGGACTCGCGCGTGGTAAAGACTGCGCGGGAAGACCTCATCGTCTACTGCTGCTTTGCCGAGGAGAACAAGCGCCGCGAGTTGGAAGCGCATGGGGTGGTGGTTGAGCAGGTTCCCATGCGGCGCTCGCCCGACGACGGCACCCTGGTTTTCCCCAGCGCTTCGCCTGCCGCGGATGGCCGTCCCGACCTTGACCGTGTGATGCGCAACCTGGGCGAGCGTGAGATCACCAGCCTGCTGATTGAAGGCGGCGCCATGGTCAACTGGGCCGCGCTGGCCGAGGGCATCGTGGACAAGATTTTCTTCTACTACGCGCCCAAGATTCTGGCCGGCACCGGCTCAATTCCGTTTGCCCTGGGCGCCGGCTACCAGCGCATGAGTGAAGCTGCGCGGGTGCAGTCGCTTACCTTGCATCGCTTCGGCGAGGACTTCGCTGTAGAAGGATACTTGCGCGACCCGTACGAGGAAGTCATTAGCCACTAGCTGACGAATATGCGTAAGCTGCCGGACGCGATCGCAATTATCGGCCTGGTTGTGATGTTTGCCTGCGTAGGCGTCTTCTGGTCGCAGCTGCCGGCCCTGGTTCCCACTCACATTGGCGGGTCGGGATCACCCACCAGTTATGGGCCTAAAGTCAGCATCTGGACGCTGCCAATCGTCGGACTGTTGCTCTATTGCTTCCTGACCATCATCAGCCTTGTTCCGATGCGCTCCAACTCTTCCTCAAAAGCGATAGCTGCGCAGCTGCAACCCCTGACACTGGAATTGGTGGGTTGGCTGAAAGCGGAAGTAGTGTGGATTTTCGCCTGGCTGAACTGGACCATACTGCAAATTTCGTTAGGGCGTAGCTCCGGACTCAGCCCGGCGTTTCCTGCGGTGACCCTGGGAGCGGTCATTCTCACGCTTGCAGTGTTTGTGATTCGCGTGGTCAAACTGTCCAGAGGAAATTCGCTGTAGAAGAAATGGTAGGCCCGGCTGGAATCGAACCAGCAACCCTCAGCTTAGAAGGCTGATGCTCTATCCACTTGAGCTACGGGCCCACGCGCGAGCGCAACAGATGTGCTCGACCCATTATCGCAAATGCCGAGCCCCGGCCATAGGGCGGGAGAGCAGCAGCTACGCTTCCGCAGGCTCTCGGCTCCATTCACTCGTCGTAACAGAGCGGGGCACCCGACCGGTCACAACTGGCAACCGGCCACTGGCAACTGACCACTGGCCACTGACTCTTCACTGCTGGATCTTCAGCGGCGCCAGTTCTTCGCTGTCGAATTGCTTCCACTGCTCAAGTAATGACGCAGTTGATTCATGCAGCTTCGGCAGCGCCTGCACCGCCTGGGTCGTGGGCGCCAGGTCCACTTCCTGCAACATGCCGAGCATTTGCAGCAGGGAATCGCGCACTCCGGTCAGGCTGTCGGTGTGCGGCCCGCGGCGGCGTCTTCCTTCACCTCCCGCAACTGCGTCCAGCTTCTTGCTAACGTCGTCAAGTTTCGCCGCCTGCGCTCCCGACGCTTTGGCCCGCATCTCCTTCAATTGCGCGCGGGCAGCAGCGGCCTTTATCACTACAGGTTGCAGTGCCAGCAAGTCCTGGTAAACCGCATAAGACGCATCAAACTGCTTCTGCAAATCGGCTTCCGAAGTCTTCACCCGCGGATCCATCTCGATCCGGAAAGGCACGGCGTACTTGCGACCGTCAACCGTCAGGATCAGGCTGTATCTCCCCGGCATGATCCAGGGCGAGGTCGGCTGGGGCGGTGTGTTGCCTGGTATCGCGGCAATGGGATACTCCGGCTTGATTCCCGGGACCGGCGCCCAGTGCAGATCGAGGATGAAGCGATGGAATCCCGCACTGGTCGACAGCGGTTGCAGCGGCCGCACCCAATAGGACGGAATCGCCAGCTCGGGATCGGAAGGCGGCAGCGGGTCGGCGCTGGAGATGCGCCGCTGCAAAACGCCCTTGCCGGTCCTGATCTGTAGCGTTATCGGCCCGGTTGCGGGCGTCTTCAAGTAGTAGTCGACAATCGCCCCGTCGGGTGGATTCTGTCCTGCCGGATAATCCGGCGGCAGAGGCGTATCGGTGTTGGAGTTCCAATGAATGCGCAGGGCCGGCTCAGGAGCAAACAGGTAGGCATTCTGGGCCAGAACCGTGTCATCCAGCTGGCGCAAAGGCGCGATGTCATCGAGAATCCAGAAGCCGCGGCCGTGGGTTGCCACCGCCAGGTCGTTGTCCTTGACGAGCAGATCGCGAATGGACGTTGCGGGCATGTTGAGCCGCAGCGACTGCCAGTGATCGCCATCGTCGAAGGAGACGTACACGGCGCGCTCGGTTCCCGCGAACAGCATCCCTTTGCGCCTGGTGTCTTCGCGGACCGAGTTCACATTCTCGTTCGGCGGAATGCCGTCGACGATCTCCGTCCAGGTCTTGCCGGAATCGCGGGTGCGATAGATGTGCGGGCGCAGATCGTCGAGACGCAGGGTGTTGATGGCCGCGTAGGCCTCTTTGGCATCGGTGTGGCTCGCCTCCAGCACAGAGACTTTTTGCCACGCGGAGAGCTGCGGCGGAGTCACGTTGGCCCAATTCGCCCCTCCATCGCTGGTGATCCAGATCAGGCCATCATCTGTTCCCGCCCACATCAGGTTCCTGTCCATCTCCGAAAGCGCAAGGGCGTAGATCACGCCGCGCTGTTTGGGCTGAGCAGCCGGATCGGTGGCATAAATGCCGACCGTCGCCGGCACCTCAAATGTCTTGCGCGTCAGGTCGGGGCTGACTTGCTTCCAGCTCTGTCCGCCGTCAGATGTGGCCCACAGCGTGTTGGCGGCAAAGTACATGAGGTGCTGATCGAACGGCGAGAACGCGATGGGCTCGGTGCGGATCACGCGAAAATCGGGTGCGCCCAGCGGCAACGGCATGATGTTCTGCGCCTGCGCCGTGCGCCGGTCATAGCGCGTGAGCTTGCCGCCGAAGATGATGTCAGGGTTGAGCGGATCGGGCACCACGTAGCCATACTCTTCCGCCGCAACGGGATGCCAGTCGCGGAAGGTGATCTCACCGTCATTGCCGCGGCTGGCAATGCAAACCGAGCCGCTCTCCTGCTGCCCGCTGCACAGGCGATAGGGGAAAGCGTTGTCCGCGTTGACGTGGTAAAGCTGCGCCGTCGGCTGGTTGTACCACGAGCTCCATGTCTGCCCACCGTTCACGGTAACGACAGCGCCCTGATCGCTGCCCAGAATGATGGTCTGAGGATCGTTGGGATTGATCCAGATGTTCTGGTAATCGTCGCCGCCGGGCGCGCCACGAAATCCAGTCCACGTCTTGCCGCCGTCGCCAGACTTCCAGGTCACCGTGCTGGTCACATACACGACGCCGGGATTCTTGGGATCAATCGCGGCGATGGGCAAGTCGCCGCCGCCGATGCGCATCCTGGGGCGCGGATCGGAGGTCACGGTCGACCAGGTCGCGCCCGCGTCAGCGGAGCGATAGAATTCCACGCCGCCCTTGATCGCGACCACCGCAAACAGCTGCTTGGGATCGCTGCGCGCAATTGTGACGTACGCCTGAATGATGCTGCTGGGCAGGCCGCCCGCTAGCTGGCGCCAGCTCTTGCCCCCGTCGGTAGACTTGAAGATACCGGCATTCGCGCCGCTGAATTCGCCGTTCTCCCACGGGCCTTCGCGCGCCTCCCACAATGTGGCATAAACGATATTTGGGTCGGAGGGGTCGATCTCGACATCGCTGCCACCGATGTTTTCGTCCTTGGACAGGACTTTCTGGAAGGTCTGACCTCCATCGGTGGAGCGGTAAATGCCGCGCTCGGGATTCGGCCCGTAGGGATGCCCGGCCACAGCAACGAAGAGCCGGTTAGGATCGTGCGGGTCCACTGCCATGGTCGATATCTGCTGGCCATCGCGCAGGCCAAGATGCGTCCAGGTCGCGCCCGCGTCGGTGGACTTGTAGATTCCATCGCCGACTGAGAGATCGGGCCGATGCAGCCCTTCGCCGCTGCCGACGTAAACGATGTTCGGGTCCGAGGGCGCTACCGCAATCGCGCCAATGGAGCCGGTCGGCTCGCGATCGAAGATGGGATTCCATGTGCGGCCATAGTCGGTGCTCTTCCACACGCCGCCGTTCACCGCTGCGGCATAGAAAATGTTCGGCTGGCTAGGGACGCCCGCAACGGCGCGGGTACGGCCGCCGCGAAAAGGGCCAACATTGCGCCAGCGCATCTCGGCGAGGAGCGAGTTGTTATCCAGTTGCTGGGCCAGGAGGCGAGGAGTGAGAGGATGGAGAGGAATCAGCAGAGAGAATAGAAGTGCGGTTAGAATTCGCGTCCTCAACATTATGTAGGTCACCTTTATGGTTGTGGTCGTGGCCGATTCCGCAAGCAGGGTATCCGGGTTTTGAAGGGGCACGCCTTCAGGCGTGCCGTTGAAACTGAATCAGAAGCTTCGGCTTTAGCCGCTGAGGGAATGCCCCGCAGGGCCTAAAGGCCACTTTTCTCGCGGCCCATACGGCACGGTTGAACCGTGCCCCTTCAAAGCCGCACGCCTGCGGCCGTGCCCTTTCAAAACCGCATCGCCCGAAGGCAATCGGACGCGGCGCTGAAGCGCCGCTGTTTCACTGCTCCAGTCCGTGCGACATGCCCTGCCGGAACGCTGCACTGCGTCAGTGTAATGTAATCTATTTGCACAGAACTTTGCAGGGTAGAGGACCTTCTATTGAGTCATCGCGTAAGACGTGTTTGCGGTTCCACGGTTATTGTTTGCGCTATTTTATTTCTCGCCATCGGCGCTGCCGCTCAGTCCGTTTCTCCCAACCTGCTGGGCGGCTTGCAGTGGCGATTGATCGGCCCGTTTCGCGGTGGCCGCGCGGCCGCGGTCACGGGTGTTCCGGGCGGCGGGGCCATATTTTATTTCGGCGCGGTTGATGGCGGCGTCTGGAAGACGACCGACGCTGGCGTGACCTGGAATCCCGTCTTCGATGGACAGCCCATCGCATCGATTGGCGCACTGGAAGTCGCGCCTTCCAATCCCAACGTTCTATACGCCGGCACGGGCGAGTCGGACATCCGTTCCGCGCTCAGCTCCGGCGATGGAGTCTACAAGTCCACCGACGGCGGACAGAGCTGGAAGAATGTCGGGTTGCGGGATACTCGGCAGATCAGCCGCATCGTCGTCGATCCGCATAATCCCGATGTCGTGTACGTTGGCGCGCTGGGTCACGCCTACGGGCCCAACGCCGAGCGCGGTGTCTTCAAGTCGGTCGATGGCGGCGCTACCTGGACGCACGTGCTGGATAAAGGTGCGAACGTCGGCATTTCCGATCTCGCCATCGCCGCTGCGAATCCGAACGTTCTTTTCGCTGGAACCTGGAACACGCATCGCCCGCCGTGGAGCACTTACCCTCCAGTGGATGGGCCCGGCGGCGGCATCTATCGCTCCACCGACAGCGGCGCAAGCTGGACGCAGCTGACCGGCAGCGGACTTCCTGAAGGCGACTGGGGCCGCGTGGGAGTGGCCGTTGCGCCCGATGGCAAGCGGGTGTACGCGTTGCTCGATGTGGGGAAAAAGTCGGGACTCTACCGCTCCGACGATGGCGGCAACACCTGGACACTGGCCAATGGCGATCCTCGCATCACCAGCCGCAGCTGGTACTTCATGGGCATCACGGTCGATCCTAACCATCCCGATGTGATTTACATGCCGAACATCGCACTGTATAAGTCGGAGGACGGCGGCAAGACGATTACGATTGTGCGCGGCGCGCCGGGCGGCGACGACTATCACCAGTTGTGGGTCGATCCCAGGGATTCGTCGCATCTGATCGTCGGCACCGACCAGGGTACGACCATCAGTGTCAACCGCGGCGAGACGTGGTCAACGTGGTTCAACCAGCCGACGGCGCAGCTCTATCACGTCATCACCGACAACGAGTTTCCCTACCATGTTTACGGCGCGCAGCAGGACACGGGCTCCGTCGCTGTCCCCAATCGCACCGATCACGGCAATATCACTGGGCGCGACTGGTTTATGGTGGGCGGAGGTGAGAGCGGCTGGATTGCGCCCGATCCCAGCGATTCCAACATTCTCTTCGCCAGTGGCGTTTATGGAAGCGTCGTGCGTTTTGACCGCCGAACTTCGTTCAGCCAGGACATCACGCCGTGGCCGATGCAGAACTTCGGCAGCGAAATCAACCAGCGCAAGTATCGCGACACGTGGACTCCGGTGCTGGTGCTGTCGGCGGCGGAGAAGAACGCGCTGTACCTGGGAACGCAGTACGTGATGAAGACCACCGACGGCGGACTGCACTGGCAGCAGATCAGTCCGGACCTCACCGGCGCGGAGCCGGCTGCGGCCGAAAGACCGTCGGGACCGGCGACGGTGCAGAACGCCAAGCAGCGCGGCTATGGCGTGGTGTTCAGTATCGCGCCCTCGCCGCTGAAGGCTGATGAGATCTGGGCCGGCAGCGATACCGGGCTGCTGCATCTGACGCGCGACGGCGGCAAGAACTGGCAGGACGTGACGCCGCCGGGACTCAGCGACTGGAGCAAGATCGCGATGATCGAGGCCTCGCGCTTCGATCCCGCCGTGGCTTACGTTGCGGTTGATCGTCACCGGCTCGACGATCAGACGCCTTATATCTATCGCACGCGCGACTATGGCAAAAGCTGGCAGCCGATTGTGAACGGCATTGCGGCCAACGCTTTCGTCAACGCGATTCGCGAGGACACCGAGAAGAAAGGATTACTGTTTGCCGGAACCGAGCTGGGAATCTACGTTTCCTTCGACGACGGCGACCATTGGCAGCGGCTCCAGTTGAACTTGCCGGTCACTTCGGTCCGCGACATCACGATTCATGGTGACGATCTGGCGATCGCGACCTACGGACGCTCGTTCTGGATCCTGGACGACATCACGCTGCTGCGGCAAGTGAATCCGCAATCGGGCGCTAATGTCCAGCTCTATAAACCTGGCACAGCAATTCGCGTCGACAATGACGTTTTCCTGGGCAGTCCGCTGCCGCCGGAAGAACCGATTGCGAAGAACCCGCCGGACGGCGGGATCGTCGAGTACTACTTGCCGTCGGCGGCGAAGTCGGTGACGCTGGATATTTCCGATTCCACTGGCAAGCCGGTACGCCGCTACAGCTCTGGGCAAAAGCAGGAGCAGCCGCATCCTCCCATGGCTATCGCCGAGCGCTGGCTGCCGAAGCCAGTGGTGCTGGAGAACGCCGCCGGCGCGCATCGCTTTGTCTGGGACCTGCGCTGGGGCAGCTCAGGCGCCAATCCTGAAGTGGATGAGGAAGGCTTCGGTGCGCCGCGTGGGCCGCGCGCTGCGCCGGGAAATTATCAGCTTAAGCTGACGGTGGATGGCAAAATGCTGACCCAGCCGCTGAAGCTGGAGATGGACCCGCGCTCGCAGGCGACGCGCGCTGAGTTGGAAGAACAGCTTCGTCTGGGGTTGGAGTTTTTCGCCGAAGTACGAAGCGCTCGCAAGGCCGTGGCTGAAATCGGGGCAGTCAAGAAGCATCTGAGTGAGATCGATACGACGAGCCTGAAACGGCATCCCGACTTGCTCGCGCAGGTGACGGAGTTGAACCTGCTCATCGGCAGGATTGAGAAGGGCGAACGAACGAGTCCGGGAGCGATCAGCGGGCTGGACTCAGCGAGTTCGGGTCTGGGAGCTGCGTTGCGCGTGGTGGAAAGCAGCGATCGCGCCGTGCCGTCGCAGGCGGTCGATCTTTATCGCGAAGCGGAAGAGGTTGCGAAGACCAGTATCGCCGCCTGGACGCAACTGAAGAGCGCGCAGCTGGCGAAGCTGAATGAAGCGCTGAAGAAGGCAGGTGTTGCGACGATACAGGTTTCGGAGATTGAGCACGAGGAGGAATATCAAGCTTCGGAGTGATTGTCGCGCAGGTAACAACTCCTGCCCTGGTAAAAGCGGAGGAGGTTGTGCCCCGATACAAAGCGCGAATGTCCTACGCTAATTGCCGCCGCCCGTCCGCGAACGGTACACTAGACCACTACAAGGGGTCTCCCAATGCTTATTGTCATGAAGGCGCACGCCACCGAAGAGGATGTGCGGCGCGTTTGCGAACGAATCGAAACCTTGGGCTTCCGCGCTCACTCCATGCCCGGAGCGCAGCGCACCGCCATCGGCATCACCGGCAACGAGACCGAGATCGATCCCGGCAGCTTCGACGAGATGGTGGGCGTGCAGGAGGTCATCCGCGTCAGCAAGCCTTACAAGCTTGTCAGCCGCGACCTGAAAGAAGACGACACCGTCTTACGCTTTCCAAACTCCGATGCGACCATCGGCGGCGCTGAAGTCGCCGTGATGGCCGGCCCTTGCGCCGTCGAGAGCCGCCAGCAGGCCTTCACCACTGCCGGACATGTGGCCCGGGCGGGCGCGCGCTTTTTCCGCGGCGGCGCCTATAAGCCCCGCACTTCGCCCTACGCTTTTCAAGGTCTGGCGGAAGACGGCCTGAAGATCCTGGCCGACATTCGCGATCAGTTTGGCCTGCTGATCGTTACCGAGGCGGTAGACAACGAATCGCTCGATCTGGTGGAAAAGTATGCCGACATGATCCAGATCGGCGCGCGCAACATGCAGAACTTCTCGCTGCTGAAGCGCGCCGGGCGGGCCCATAAGCCGGTAATGCTGAAGCGTGGCATGTCGGCCACCCTGGAAGAATTTCTGATGGCGGCCGAGTACATCATGAGCGAAGGCAATTACAACGTCGTGCTCTGCGAGCGCGGGGTGCGCACCTTCGCCGACCATACCCGCAACACACTCGACCTAAGCGTGGTGCCGGCGGTACAGCGCCTCAGCCATTTGCCTATCATCGTCGATCCCAGCCACGGCACCGGCAAACGCAACAAGGTCACACCGCTCTCGCGTGCTGCGGTCGCGGTTGGCGCCGATGGCTTGATCATTGAGGTGCACCCCGATCCTGATCGTGCGCTGAGCGATGGCAAGCAGTCGCTCTACCCCGATCAGTTCGACCAGTTGATGGTCGAGATTCGCCAGATCGCCAACGTTCTCGGCCGTTCCGTGGCCGAGCCTGTCGCTAACCCCGAAGCCGGCCGTCCCAACCCGGTTGGAGCTAGCGCCGGAACCGCCGCCGCGCGATAATGCCTGAGCGAACGCCGTGGCGCAGCAGTGCCCGATTGATCGCACGGCTGTCGCTGCTGCTGGTGGTCGCGACCATCGCCTCGTGCCATAAGGACATAACCGTCCCTCCTGGCTATCACGAATACGCGTACGTCAGCAATGGCAAGAGCAACTCCGTCAGCGTCATCGATCTCTTGCAGCTTCGCAATGTGAAGACGATCGCGGTGGGCGCCGCGCCTACCGGCCTCGCGGCCAGTCTGACGCGCAACGAAATCTACGTTGCTAACGCCGACTCCAGCAACCTCAGCATCATTGACGCCGAACGCAATCAGGTGGTCGCGACCATTGGCGTCCACGCCAAGCCGTATTACGTCTCAGTTTCTTCCGATGGCAAGCGCGCCTATGTCGCCAACTCGGGTTCAGCGAATGTTTCCGTAATCGACCTGGCGAAACGGCAGGTCATCGCGACCATTCGCGTCGGCGGCGCGCCCGGAATGGCGAAGGTTTCTACGGACGGCAAGCTGGTGGTGGCAAGCAATCGCGCCGACGATTCGATTTCCATCATCGACGCGGAAACGCTGGCCGTGCGCAGTACGGTCAGAGTCTGTAGCCAGCCGCAGGACCTGGCCATCGTCCCCGACAACAGCAAGGTCTTCGTGGCTTGCCCGGGCTCGAACCAGGTTGCGGCCGTCGATCTGAAATCCGGCCGGCTGCTGACCTATCTCGACGTTGGCCAGCTGCCGGTCCAGCTTGCGCTTAAGCCCGACGGCGGCGAGCTGTTCGTCAGTAATTTCAACGGCAACAACTTTTCAATTATCGAGACCAGCACGAACGAAGTCGGCGGCAGCTACCTCACCGGCAATAATCCTTCGCACGGAATCGTCACTTCCGACAACACGCTGCTCTATATGAGCAACTTTGGATCGGGTACGGTGACTGTCTACGCCATTGATGAAGGCCGCGTTATTGGCGCTGTCCAGGTCGGCAACCATCCTGACGCGCTGGCGCTTACTCCGGATGAAGCGCATCTCCTGGTTGTGGATTCGGGATCGGGCGATGTCGCCGTGGTGCGGACGGTGAAGACTCGCGACAACTCCAAGATCAGTGCCGACCGCGCCCTGGTAACGCTGATTCCCGTCGGCAACCAACCCAATGACATCGTGATTAAGGCGTTCAAAACCAGTGGCCAGTAGTCAGTGGCCAGCAGCCAGCTTGTTGGGGCTGTCGAATTCTCCCTCATCGCATACGTGATTCTGGTTTGTATCAGGGCACGACTTTAGTCGTGCCGAACGAGGCTGGGTAAGAGAAGGGGCTTTAGCCCCTGCAAGAGGCCAAGCCTTGGCAGGGGCTAAAGCCCAAGAGGTTATTGACGCTATAGCGGCACGGCTAAAGCCGTGCCCTGATACAAACCTCACAGGCCGGTTCCACAAGACTGGGTACTGGCAACTGGCAACTGTTTCTTCACTTCCTCTTCCACCGCACGCCGTCCTTGGTGTTCTCCAGGATGACGCCGTTCTCCGCCAGTTGCGCGCGAATCGCATCGGAACGCGCAAAGTCACGCGCCTTCCGCGCCTGCGAGTGCTCGGCCACCAGCTTCTCGATCTCTTCATCCGACAACGTCGCCGCCTTGGCTAGTTCCGCAGTTGCAGGGCTGATCTTGTCTGCGAGCCCTTCTGCCTTCGCCCACTCGACGGTCGCCCGCACCTTGGCGGCATCGTCGTCCTTCAGCACGGCGAAGATTTCCTCGAACTGCTCCAGCGTCTTTAGCAGCGCCGGCACATCGTCTTTGTGAACATCGCCTGCATCGGCCGCCGCATTCACATCGCGCACCATATCGAAGATCGCCCCCAGGGCGAGCGCCGTGTTCAGGTCGTCGTTCAGTCCGGCGGTCATTTCCTGGGAAGTCTTCTTCGCAATCTCCGCGATCGCGGCATTTGCACCCTCCGGGAACTGCGACGTCTCCAGCCGCAACTTAAAGTTGCGCAGTCGCTCTACTGAGTTCGCCGCCTGGGTCAGGCCATCGAAGGTGAAGTTGAGCTGCTTGGTGTAGGGGACCGACATCAGCAGAAAGCGGATGGACGATGGCTTGTGTCCCATCAGAATCAGGTCGCGCACGGTAAAGAAATTCCCCGCGCTCTTGGCCATCTTCTCGCCTTCCACCAGCAGAAAGCGCGAGTGCACCCAGACCTTCACGAATTGCTTGCCGGTCTCCGCCTCGGACTGCGCAATCTCGTTCTCATGATGCGGGAAGATCAGGTCCTCGCCGCCGAGATGGATATCGAAGGTTTCGCCCAGGTATTTCATCGACATGGTCGAGCACTCAATGTGCCAGCCCGGACGTCCCGGCCCGATCTCGGTCTCCCACATCGCCTCACCCGGCTTCGGCGCTTTCCAAAGCGCGAAGTCGCGAGCATTGTCCTTGTCATACTCGTCAACGTCCACGCGCGCGCCATCGGCCATCCCGGCGAAATCCTTCTTCGACAGCTTGCCGTACTCGGGAAACTTAGCGATGCGGAAGTAGTACGAGCCGTCCTCGGTGCGGTAGGCGTAGCCTTTGTCCACCAGCACGGCAATGAAGTGCGCCATCTCCTGAATGTGGTCGGTCGCGTTGACGATCAACTCGGGATGCTGGATGTTCAGCGCGTCAGCGTCCTCCAGAAACGCCTCACGATATTTCTTTGTGTACTCCTGCACGGTCACGCCATCGCGCGCGGCATTGCGGATGATCTTGTCATCCACGTCGGTGATGTTCATCACGTGCTTCAGTTTGAAGCCAGTCTGCTTCAGAAAGCGCCGCAGCGTGTCGACCACGATGAAGGTGCGAAAGTTGCCGATGTGGCCGTAGTCGTAGACCGTTGGCCCGCACGCGTACATGCGGACCAGGTTGTCTTCCAGAGGATGAAACTCTTCGATCTTGCCGGACAGAGTATTGAAAAGCTCAAGCGCCATGAATTCTTCCTGTATGAGTACGGAATCCTCGATTGTAGGGAAGTGCGGGAAAGAGGGTCAAACGCGCGCCGGGGTATTACGCATTGAGGGGATTTTGCTACAGCACCGCCTTTGGTGCAATCGCTCTGGCGAGGGATTGCGTGTGAAAACCCGGGATCGCGAGGCGAGAACAGCGTGATGAGGGCGAGCGCTGTGCGGGGGCGCGCGGTGTCGGAACTGGGACGGGCTTCTGCGGGACCTCGCTCTCTATCGTTTTTCCTACGGAGAATCCTGTTCCTGCAGGAAGTCGTGCGCCGGCCCTTCTGCTATAGTGCGGTGACTTCCTCCAACTTTCCGTTCCGTCACCGCCTTTTGGAAGCCTTTGGAGCCTTCGCCCTTTTCTGGTTCAACCTGCGCCCCGAAGGTTTCACAAGTGTCGCAATCACCTGCTCCGCACCAGCGTGCGCTGCTTGGGATCGACCCTGTATTCAACCCCCGGCGCGATAGATGCAGGATCAACGCGGAGCGCCTCTAGCCGACTGGGTACCGTGCGTCCGGAACGGACCACGGCTTCGTGAGCAAGCTTCAAAGCTCGGGCCCTTAGCTCTTCGTCGGACAACGACTGCCCTCCCACAAAAGTGACAGCGTGGTGAGTGTGAATCACGCGTCCGGTTGCCTGATCGTAGATAACGATGGTTCGTATCTGTCGCACTGCGGTCTCGCCGTCTGGTCCTCCTCCTCCTGCCGATATGTACATCACGTCCTCCCCGTAACGGCGTTCGTCATTGATTGGAGCTTTGCCCAAAGTCCGTGCCGAGCACCGTAACCATTCCACGGGTCTGCGCGGAAAAAGTAAAAACAAACATGGTTATGTGCGTCATGTTGTTGTGCGCCACGGCTACTGGCAGCGCGTCAAAATTTAGATTATTCAGATTGCTCAAGTCACCAAACGAAGTCGGCACATCGACGCCTTGGTTATTGCGGAGGCTATAGTCGAGGATGCCAATGCCAGCATTTGCAATACCGCCGCCCGTAGCAAAATTGGAGATAGAAACCGTTACGAGCGCGTTCAGGGGGGCAAAATCGAGATCGACCGTGACGTAATTAGAGCCTGAGCCGTCGCCGCCTATCGCGATGTTCGCGAATCTCGTCGCAATCAGTGTCATGGAAGCCTCCTAAACGTATGCCCAGAGTGCTGTCGTGGAAGATCATCCTACGTGCGCGTAAAAGCCCCCACACTATATCCCATCGAAGGATTCCAGCACACTATTCTTCGTGGGCTGCGTCCGCGCCCGTGACGAAAACTCTCGTCTTCGTATAAAGTGACTGCCCTGTTCCGTGGAACAACTTATTCCGCCGGATCTTCTGATTTCTTCGATATTTACTCAAATGGTTGCCTCTTCCACCGGAATCGCGCCCTTTTTGCGAAGACATCGCTCGCCGGAAACGCTGCATCCCACTTACTGGTTGCACCAGGATGTGGACCACGTTGAGAAAAAGGAGACCTCAAATGTCATTCAACAAACTTGGATCGCTCGTAACCGGAGCAGCGTTTGCGCTGGCTCTATCGCTGTCGGCAATGGCCCAGACGCAGTCGACCACCACTACGACGACGCAGGACAACACGATGGCGCCGCAGACGCAGCAGAGCACCACGACAACGACCTCGCCGGACCAGCCGCAGACGACGGAGACCACCCACACCACGACCAAGACCAAGCACCATCACCAGAAGACAACGACAGACTCGACAACTACCACGACCACGCCGGCTCCGCAGTCCAGTTCGACTACGACTACGACCACTCCGGTCCCGCAGTCGAATTCCACGACCACCACTACCACCACCAATCCTCAGTAGGGAACTAAGGATTGCGCCCATCCTGTCGCGACCCTCGTGTGCGGCAGGAGTGGGGCGCTGTGATTCCCTCCGATTGTTTGTGGATCACAGACCCGCCCGCACCGCCGCAATTTACAATACCCCCATGGACTCATTCACAATTGCAGGCAGGCAGTTCCGCTCGCGTCTTATTGTCGGCACGGGTAAGTACAAATCGGGTCAGGAGACGGCCCGCGCCATCGCCGCCAGCGGAGCCGAGATGGTCACCGTCGCCGTGCGCCGCGTGAACCTTGACCGCAGCAAGGAGTCGCTGCTCGACTTCATCGATCCCAAGCAATATTTCCTGCTGCCCAACACCGCCGGCTGCTATACCGCCGACGAGGCCATCCGCGCGGCGCGGCTGGGTCGTGAGGTCGGCCTGTCGGATTGGGTGAAGATCGAGGTCATCGGCGATCAGCAGACGCTGTTTCCGGACGTGCAGGCGACCATCGAAGCCACCCGCGTATTGGTAAAGGAAGGCTTTACTGTTTTGCCGTACACCTCTGACGATATTGTGGTTGCCAAGCGGCTGATTGACGCTGGAGCAGCCGCGGTTATGCCCCTGGGCGCACCTATCGGCAGCGGCATGGGCATCCAGAATCGCGCCAGCATCAGCATCCTGCGGGAGATCATCACCGATGTGCCGCTCATCGTTGACGCCGGAGTCGGCACCGCGTCGGACGCAACAATAGCGATGGAGCTTGGGGTCGATGGCGTACTGATGAACACTGGCATCGCCGGTGCGCAAGACCCCGTGCTCATGGCCGAGGCGATGAAGAATGCTGTGATCGCCGGACGCCAGGCGTATCTGGCCGGCCGCATGACCAAGAAACTCTACGCAACGGCCAGCTCGCCATTGGAAGGCGTGGTGCGGTAACACCGGCTGGTGGAACGGCCTTCAGGCCCGCGTCAACGCTCCCTGAAGAATATTCTTCGGCTGCCGAAATCTCATGACTTCAGCAGCCGAAGTCTTTTGCCGTGCAGGTTCACAACTGCGAAAGCCGCTCTACGGTACGGTCACCGTAACTTGCCCTGTCGTTCGCCCATACTGATTGGTTGCGTACAGCGTGTACGTGGTCGTCACCGTCGGATAAACCGTCACGCTATTGCCACGAATCGCTCCCACGGCGGGCGATACAACGTAATACTCCCCGTTGGTCACCGTCCAACTCAACGTGACCGGCTGGCCCGATCCGCCTGATGAGGTCGCCGTAAAGCTGTTGATCGTAGGATTCGATCCAGTGGGAATATTCTGCGGCGTATACAGCGGTGAAATCTCGATCACCTCGAAATCCGATGCGGTCACGGAATGCAGGTCGCCGAGATCACTGTTATTCCACCGCATATCGGTTGTGCCGGTGAGGAACATTGACGAGCCGTTGTCCGCCATGATCGCGCCGTACTGCTTCAGTGCGGTCAGGATTATCTGGTTCGTATGGGAGAAGCCGGAGATATTGAAGCTCGCCTTCAGCCGCAGACGCATGCCCATCGGGGCGGCATATTGGTTGTCGGAATTCGCCGCCCAGTGCGACGCCGGCGGCGTAAACGCTTCCTGGCTGTTTTGTAACGTCACCCGAACCGCATGGTTGATGGCTCCGGCCTGTATCTCGTCATAGCGGACCAGTCCGGGCAAAATCGGAAGACCCGCGGCGTCGGCCGATGTCCAGGTATAGGGCCGCATTTCATTTGCTTCCAAATCCCAAACCGCGCCCGAGCCCGCGTTCCATCCCAGCGGCCCTGAGTTGAACGCGTAGTACAGCTCGTACAGCCAACAGTTACCCTTGTCCACGATCAGCACATGGCGGTCGCCATTGCCTGGGTTGGGAAAGCCCTCAATCAGCGCGTTGGATGGGATCGGCATGGGGCCGGGATCGCTCTCGTCGCCGTACAAGGTGTAAATGATCCTGAGCAGCGGCTGGGTGCTGGGTACCACAATGTAGGGGATGCCGATGGTCTGGCCGTCGTACAGCCCCGCGCCGAAATCGGGATGCAAGGGTGTGTTATTACCAATCTCGCTGATGTAGTTGGCGGAGTTGGCATCCACCGGCGCATTGGCAATGTTGGTGTTCCACAGGCTGTTGGAAGGGAAGGGAACAAAGCCGTTAAAGCTGCCCATCGGTCCCAATGACATTACGTTGCAGGGATCGCTCTGCGCGAATGCCAGGCTGGTGACCAGCAGCAAACTGGCTGTCAGCAGCAGAGAGCTCAGTGATTTCCGGTGCATTGCGGTTCTCCTTTTGTTGCATCCCACGGAGTAGGAGACGCTCTTCGTGCGAAGCATATCACCGCCGAGGAGACTTTAGTGCATATTTGTGTGGGAAAAAGGTGAGAGCAATCGCTGCGGCGTTAAGTCTCTTAAGTGGTATACGCCGGGGAATGGGCCGAGTAGGCAACACCCGCCATGTCACCGTCATTGACGCCTGTTCGAGATCAAGCTAGATTAAGCTAGATTAAAGTAATGGGAGATCGACGCTTGTGATTGAAGTAGGGGCCTTCGAGGCCAAAAACACTCTGGGTTCGTTACTCGACCGCGTAGAGCAGGGGGAAGAAGTCGTGATCACGCGACACGGAAAGCCGGTGGCGCGGCTGGTGCCCAATGAGGGCAGGCTCAATCGCGAACAGGCCCTCGCTGCTGCGGATCGCATCCGCGCCCGAGCTCAGGAACTGAAGCACGGCCGCTTTAATTGGAAGAGTCTTAAACGGGATCGCGACGCAGGTCGCCCATGAGCTTCGTCCTCGACAGCTCAGTGACCCTGGCGTGGGTCCATAGTGAGGAAACCAGCCCGGCGGTAAGCCGGGTATTGCAACTGCTTAGCAGCGACGGTGCTTGGGTCCCGTCGCTGTGGCGGCTGGAAGTGGCCAATATTCTTGAGATGGGTGTTCGCCGTCGCCGCCACGACGCCGCTTTCCGGGACGCCACCCTGGCAGACCTGGCTCTGCTTCCTATCACCCTCGATCTGGAAACGGCAACCCACGCCTGGGGCGCTACCCTGCGCCTCGCCGAACGACATGGCTTGACGCTATATGACGCCGCCTACCTCGAATTGGCCCGCCGCCGGCGTCTGCCCCTGGCGACGCTGGACGCTGAACTCCGCGCCGCGGCAAAGAACGAGGACATTCCACTGCTCGGCATGTGAGCTCCGTCCTTCGCTCAGTCCCTGCTCTCTATCGACTACTTCATCACCAGCTTGGCGATAGTTTGCAGCTGCATGTTGCTCGTGCCTTCGTATATTTTCCCGATCTTGGAGTCGCGGAAGAATTTCTCGACGGGATAGTCTTTCGTGAAGCCGTATCCGCCGTAGATCTCGACGGACAGCGAAGCCACGCGCTCGGCCACCTGTGAGCAGTAGAGCTTCGTCATGGCAGCCTCTTTCAGGAAGCTCATGCCGGCGTCTTTCATGCGGGCGCAGTTGTAGAGCAGCATGCGGGCCGCTTCAATCTCGGTCGCCATCTGCGCAATCTGAAATTGAATGCCTTGGAACTCGGCGATGGCGCGGCCAAACTGCTTGCGCTCCTGCGCATACTTCACGGCGAACTCCCATGCGCCGCGCGCCAGGCCCAGCATCTGCGCGCCAATGCCGATGCGGCCTTCGTTCAGGGTTTCAATCGCGATCTTGTAGCCTTTGCCCACCTCGCCCAGCACATTCTCTTTGGGGACGCGGCAGTCTTCCAGGATCAGCTCGCAGGTGCTGGAGGCCCGGATGCCCAGCTTGTCTTCTTTCTTGCCGACGGTGAAGCCGGGGAAAGTGTTCTCGACGATGAACGCCGTGATGCCCTTGTACCCCGCTGTGGGATCGACTGTGGCCAGCAGGATGAAGACGCCGGCTTCCTTGCCGTTGGTAATCCACAGTTTCTGGCCGTTCAGCACATAGTCGCTGCCCTTCAGTTCCGCGCGCGTCTGCAATGCGAAGGCATCGGAACCCGAACTCGCTTCGCTCAGCGCATAGGCGCCGACGGTGTCTTTGCACATGCGCGGCAGGTACCGCTTCTTCTGCTCTGGAGTGGTCCAGCGCAGCAGGGCGTTGTTGACCAGCGTGTTCTGCACATCCACGATCACGCCGGCCGAGGGGTCGACGCGCGACAGCTCTTCGACCGCGAGGATCGCCTCAAAGAACGTGCCCGCTCCGCCGCCGTATTCCTCGGGGACTTCGATGCCCATCAGGCCAAGCTCGAAGAACTGGTCGATGAGGGAGTGCTCGAAGACGCCCTTCTCGTCCATCTCCTTCACATGCGGACGAATGCTCTCGTCGGCGAATTGGCGAACGGTATCGCGGAAGAGCACTTCATCTTCGGTGAGCGCGACTAAAGGAGCAGGTGCAGCCATAGTTTGTGCAGTAGCTTCAGGCATGAGGGCAATCCTTCTTGATGGGATAGGAAACGCTTGATTTTAGCATTTGCGGGGAGGCATCAGCTCAACGCCAGCGCATCAGGCTTTGATCGCGGCGCGCAGCCTGGGCGAGCCTGTGACCGCTGCTTTCAACGCGGCGTCGCCGGAAATCGCGTCCATCAGCTTGCGGGTAATCTTGTCGTCAATTTCAGCGGCGTGCGGAATCTCCACCGGATAGCGCACGGTAAATTCCGGCCCTGTATCTCCGAAAGCCAGTTGCGCATTCGGAGCAGGCGCGGCCAGTTGGGCATCGAGCAGTCGCTCCACGAGAGAATGTTGCCGGTCGATGCTGTGCTGGTACTCCGAATACACCGCCTGGACCGTATCCAGTAGTTTCTGCTCGACAGCGGTGTGGTTACCTTCGGGCGCGAGCGTCACCGAAACCTCATGCCAGGCGTAAGCCGTCCCGGGAAGCTGCTTGAAGAACGGCGTAGTCTGGAACATCACTGAGTTCGAGAACACAACGACGCGGCCCGTGGGATACAAATCGATTCCCGTGCCCGACAATTCCATCAGATACAGCCGAACCAATCCTACCTCGATGACGTCGCCGGTGACGCCGCCAATAGAAAGGCGATCGCCGACGCGAACACCGTAGCGTCCAATGAGAAAAAAGTAGGCCGCCACGGAGAGAATGACCGTCTGCAACGCAACTGCAATGCCGGCGGTGAGAAATCCGGCGAAGGTTGCCAGCGAACTGAACTCGCTGATGAAGCCGAGAGCGACGACCACGGCCATCAGGAAGAAGGTGACGAAGCGGCGAATCAGCATCAGCTGACGGCGCCGCCGGGTATCGCGGATGTAACGGTAGGTGGCGCGCCGCCACACCTCCGACAGGAAGAAAACGAACGCCAGCGCAATAAATATGGCTATCACTCGTTCCAGCAGCGAGCGCAGCACGCGTTCATATTCGGTTTCGATGGAGTGGCGCCACTCCAGCAGGTCGCCACGACACTCGTCGAGCAGAATCATCTCCTGACGCAGAGGCACGGTGACCGCTGTGAGCTGCTTGAATTGCGTCGTCAGCGATTCGAACTTCTTCCGCGTGGCGGCGATTTGTGCAGGATCTGACGTGGCGGGCTGATTGACGATTTCGCGTCCCTGCTGGATCAGGCGTTTCAGCGAATCGCGCAGTGGGGCGTCGAGCTGATCAGCGGTGTTATGCAACTGTGCCGTCTCCGACACCAGTTGATCAATGTCGCGCACGTCGCTCATTTGTCCGAAGAGGATGGCCGCCTGCCCGAACAAACCGGAGCCTTGCGCGCGGCTGGACTTCGAAGCCTGGATTGCCGGCGCAGGCGCACCCTTGGCGACCGCAAACACCTCGGGCACTGACTGCTTCAATTGGTTGACCTGGCCAGGCAGGCCACTGGCGCCGTTCTCATTGATCCCGACACTGGAAATCTTCTGGAGTGCGTCGAGGATCATCTTGTCGAGGTCCAGTTCGCCTTGCAGCGCGTCTCGTTGCGAAAGCAGTTGCTGGCGCTTTCCACCCCGCGCCGCGTCAATTTGTTCGTTTATGTCGTCGAGCTGGGATTGCGTCTGGCTGATGCGGTCACTGGTGCTGGTAATGGCGCCGGCAATGTTCTGCTGCTGATTCGCGGCGGGGTCTGGGTTCGCCCCGGTTGCGCTTGCAGAATTAGCATTGCCATCCTGCTTCAGCAACGCAGCTTCGGCCTGGGCCGCCTGAAAAGCCAGCTGTAACGCCTGCGTGGCCGAATTGCGTGCGTTTTCCAAATACAGGGTATCGCTGGGTTGTCCCGCGGTTATGTCCAGACCGGCAACCTGCCGATACCAACTGATGGCGGCGTTCAGGTGGCCGAGGATGGCATTGCCGTCAGGAGCAGGTGGCGAGGACGTGGCTGCGCCTGCCCACGCCAAAGGAGCGAATAGGGCCAAGGCAAGAAACAGGAGAACGGGTAGCCGGCGCGGACAAGCTCGTCTTGCGGGTTTTGCCAAATCAATCCTCATACATCTTGGGGGCTGATTTGTGAGATGCGGAAATGACCGTTGGTGTGGGCTGGTAAGTGGCGGAGGGGAATCGCAAACGGATCGATGCGGTAGCAGGGGCCCACGAACATTATTAAACCAGGTGGTTGACAAAGTGTTCAGCCTGGAGATATATTCAACCACATGGTTGCACAACAGCCGGCCCCGCTCGACAGCGTCTTTCACGCCCTGGCCGATCCCACCCGGCGCGCCATGCTTCGCTCCCTGGCCGCGGGAGAGCGCAACATCGGCGAACTCGCTGCGCCCTGCAAGATGTCATTTGCCGCCGCTTCCAAGCACGTAAGAGTGTTGGAATCGGCCGGACTGGTGCGTCGCAGGGTGGAAGGGCGACGACACATCTGCCGCATCGAGGCCGCGCCGCTGGCCGCTGCTGAAAAATGGTTGCGTTATTACGACCGCTTCTGGAACAAGCGGCTGGACGCGCTGGAAGCTCTGCTTAAGGCCCAAGACGAAGACAGGAAAGGAAATGTGAAATGACCGTCGATTCTGAGCGTGTGCTGCGCATCACCCGGCACTTCGATGCCTCGCCCCAGCGTGTGTTCGACGCCTGGCTTGATCCTGAAACCGCAGGGAAGTGGTTGTTCGCCACGCCTACGGGGGAAATGACCTGCGTGACCATTGATGCCCGCGTTGGCGGTAAATTCCTGCTGATCGATACGCGCGACGGTGAAGGCGTGGAGCACCACGGCGAATATCTCGAATTGGATCGGCCGCGGCGGCTGGCATTCAGCTTTAAGGTCCCGAAATATTCTTCCGAAAACACGCGCGTGACCGTCGACATTGTTCCAGCGGCTGGCGGCTGCGACCTCACCTTGACGCATGAGGCCGTGCTGCCCGAGTGGCTTGATCGCACGCGGCAGGGTTGGACGGCGATCCTCGACGGGCTGGCAAGCTCCTTACGACGGGTGAGCGACAATCATGCCGTGCTGGTCGAACCTGGCACGCTTCGCTTCGAAAGAATGTTGCCCGGCCCCGTCGAGCGCGTGTGGGCTTATCTGACGGAGTCAGACAAACGCGCAAAGTGGCTTGCATCAGGCGAGATGGAGCAACGCGAGGGTGGGGCGGTCGAATTCAAGTTCTATCATTCGAGCCTGTCGCGCCATACCGCACCGGTTCCCGAGCAGTTCAAAGGCGCCGAGGAGGGCCAGATGACGCAGCATACTGTGACTCGCTACGAACCGCCGCGGGTGCTGAGCCTTACCTGGGGAAGCGGCAAGGACGGGCCCTCGGAGGTCACGTTTGAATTGACTCCGGAGGGCGACCAGGTGCGACTGGTCCTCACCCATCGCCGCCTACGCGATCGCAAGGCGATGCTCGCAGTCGGTCCGGGCTGGCACTCTCATCTCGCCGTGCTGGTCGATCGTCTGGAGGGCAGGGAACCGGAAGCCTTCTGGGCGATCTTTGGCAAAGCCAGGGATGAATACGAAAAGCGGCTGCCCGCAGAGTAATACAGACACGCGGAACGGGAAGCCAAAAAGCCCCACTCCAGCGACTGGCTGAGTGGGGCAGGTGTCTGTCTGCTGTCAGCCTAGAGGCGTTTTCTTTACATCTTAGAAGGTGCGCTGGCGCTGGCGATGCACTGCCACTTGCCATTCGCCATCTTCATCCAGGTATCGACCCAGCGCTCGTGAGCGTCCACTGCCTTGCCACTGGAGTTGGTGCCCTTGCCCTGCCAGCCTCCGGTAGCGATGGCGGTATTTCCATGCAGGGTCACCTTCACATCGCTGACCTCATTGACCTGCCATTTCGCTGTTTTCATGCGGGCGAGGCTTTCGGACTTGTTAAGCGTCGTCCCATCACTGTCCATGTTGATGAAGCTGTCGGCCAGCATTGCCGAGATGGCGTCGATGTTGCCCGCCTTCGAATTCGATGCCCACTGCTGCTCCATTTGTGTGATGGCCTGAGACGCACCGCCTCCCTTTGAGCTGTCACTCATTTGCGCCGGGAGTAGCGCGGCAATTGCCATTACGCAAAACAACATCAGCACTTTCTTCATGCACGTATCCTTTCCGAATTGGTTGGAACCGCAGGGTTGGTTGAGGTGGATATGTTGAGGTTGGGTTAAACAGCGGAATTCTAACAGACGCTGGCGGATTGTGGTCCCGGGAAGGAAGCCCGTGAACATGGATAGCGCCGGCGACTCTGACCTGCCGCTGAGTACCTCACTCAAGAGCAGGCTACTTTCAGGTACTTAAATCGGCCCTAAGGGGTTAAGATGAGGCACCGCACGGAGGCAAGCAAATGGATCTACTGGGCATGATTGCGTTGGTAGTTGTGGTTTTCGTTGTGCTCTACCTGATTCTGGCGAGCTTCTTCACCGTGAACACGGCCGAGGTCGCCGTGATCACACGATTCGGCAGGTTCCTCAGGGTCGCTCAGCCGGGTTTGAACTGGAAGCGGCCGTTTTTCGATTCCGTCGCCGGCATAGTAAGTCTGCGTGTGAATCAGATTACGTTGACCATGGAGACGAAGACCAAGGACAACGTGTTCGTCACTATTCCGATTTCGGTGCAGAACCGGGTTTGTCCCGAAAAAGTCTACGATGCTTTCTATAAATTGTCTGATCCGGTGGCGCAGATCAAATCTTATGTGGAGCAGGTGATCCTGGGGCATGTTCCGGGAATGACGCTGGACGAAGTGTTTGCCTCGCAGTCCAGCATCGCCGCGGCGGTGAAGCAGGAACTGGACGCGGACATGGCGCTATTCGGATACGAAATTGTCAATGTGCTGGTGACCGATATTGTTCCCGATGCCAAAGTGAAGTCGGCGATGAACGACATCAACGCTGCCCAGCGCGAACAGGTAGCGGCCAACGCCCGCGGCGAGGCGGAGAAGATTCTGGTGGTCAAGAAGGCCGAGGCCGAAGCCGAGAGCAAGGCCCTTCAGGGACAGGGCATCGCGAACCAGAGGAAAGCCATCATCGAGGGGCTACAGACCTCAATCGAGCAGTTCCAGAAGGTGGTGGAGGGAGCTTCCGCGAAAGAAGTTATGCAGCTGGTGCTGGTCACACAGTATTTCGACACGCTGAAGTCCATTGGCGAGAACGACAAGACCAGCACATTGTTTCTGGCTCACTCACCCGCCGCCGTCAGAGATGTTTCCGACCAGATACTACAGTCCATGCTAGTGGCCGAGAGGGCGAACGGCTAAGGAAGCTCTGAATAACTTGCCCGAACTTGCCCAGGGGCTAAAGCCCGGTTGATTTTCCAATGCTTGCGGCACGGCTGAAGCCGTGCCCTTTCAAGACCCAGGCTTAATCAGAGCTTCCCTGACGATGACGCCACTGCGCCATGCAAGGTTACTACCGCCGCTTGTAGACGATCTTCAGAGGATCGGTTTCCAGAATGCGCGCAACCTGGTTCCGGGCATGAACTGCCCAAGGGCCGCTGCCGTCGAGCTTGAGGTAGGCTTTCCAGTGGAACAAGGCGCGCCGGGCCAGGCCCGAACGTTCGTAAGCCAACGCCAGGTTGTAATGGGCATCGGCGTACGTCGGCGCCAGTTGGATGGCAGTTCGATAGGCGACGATCGCATCCTGAATGCGGTCCGTCTCGTCCAGAACATTGCCCAGGTCAAAGTAGGCCAGAGCATAGCGGGCGTCGGCCGCAACCGCAGCGCGATAGTGCTTTTCGGCAGAGACAAAGTCCTGCCGGTTGTAGTAAAGAGTGCCAAGATTGATGTGAGTGGCGGCGTGTTCAGGTTCAATTTCCAGGACGCGCTGATAGGTGCGAATGGCTTCGTCGTGGGTGCTGGGATGCTCCTCCATCGCAACCCCGCGCGTGAATAGCTCGATCACATCGTTGTAGTTGGCAATCGGCCTTACTTTGTCGTGGCCAACCACCGAATTGGTGGATACCACGGTCCCGACTGGGCCAAACTCGAGAACAAACTGCCCTGCGATCGGCTCCACTACGCGGCCATGATGGCGATAGGCCACTCGCGAACCGACGCTGAAAGCGCTGGCCTCGATGAGTGGGTTCTCCATGCCCGCCACTTGCTTCTGCATGGCTTGCAGCGATTCACGAATCACCGCCGGACGCACTCGCTTGGCGCGAAGGTCGCGAATCTTCTTAAGCTGGAGGAGGTCGTAGAAGGTAAACGTCTCGGAAATGGGAACAAGTCCGGCCCGTTGCCAGCCAACAAGCTGCTTGGCCGTGAGGTGCAGGATCCGAAGGACGTCCGCTCGACAATATTGATTCATGTAAGCTCGGAGTCGCCAGCTGAGCTTGCATTTAATTATCCGGGGACAATAGTTGCGAAGCAAGTGGAAATCGCCCGAAACTAGTGGAAAACAGGGCCGGATGTCCCTTTACGGTAACCTCTAACGACATTTACAATCGAGCCAAGCCGACGTAGCTCAGTTGGTAGAGCAGTCGATTCGTAATCGACAGGTCATCGGTTCAAGTCCGATCGTCGGCTCCAGTTGTTTCAGTCACCTGCCGACGAACTCCGAATCCATAAAATACCTCGCCCGGCGGCCCGCATTCGGCGGCTATGCCTTGACGAACGTTGTGCGGACAGCACATAACGCCGCCGCCCAGCCACCATTGTCGCGATGATATCTGCGCTTAACTCCTGGCTTTTGAGCCGCTTAGCCGCTGACCTAGAACTTACCTCCAAATGATCTGCCGAGCATTGATCGCGCCCGCGAAAGGGCGCAATGTGCCCTCACGAATGCAAGGTTCACAGCAAGCGAAAACCGAGCTAGGGAAACTGTAAACCGCGCGGGAACCTTGCGTTCGGGATTTCTCTATCGGCGGCCCGAAGGAAAGTGCGCGCTCCCAGGACCGGCGGCTTGAGGATCTGCCTCTTGGCCAACTTAACGCGAACAACGCAGTTCGCGCCACAACAACCAGGCGTGCCACTTAGGCTTCGCGACGGTCGCCACAACCTGACCAATAAGGAGGTCATCATGAAAACGCAAACACAAATTCGGTGCCCTGAATGCTCCTGCAACTTGAGATCGCTCTCAATCAAAACGGCTCCGGCGCTCCTTAACGAAAGGGAAGTCCCATTGAAGCCTCGTTTGGGAAACATCGGGCTGTTGTTCTCCGTCCTGGCGCTTGTCTTCGCTTTCAATCCCGCTTCCCATGCACAAGCGAAACGCCAGCTGATAACGAAAGAGATTGACCAAAGCCGCCTGGTGACCTTGGCCGGCAACACGCGCCCGGAAGCGACTGCCACCAACGATCGTGGACGCGTTCCCGACGACTTTGCCATGAGCCGCATGTTGCTTCTGCTTCGCCGCCCTCCTGAGTTGGAAGCGGCCTTTGCTAAGCGCCTCAAGGACTTACACGACCCAACTTCCCCGAACTACTATCGTTGGCTGACTGCCGCGCAGGTTGGTCAAGTGTACGGGTCGGCACCGGAGGATGTAAGCGCCATCGAAGCCTGGTTGCAGTCCCAGGGATTTACCGTCGACACCGTCTACGATAACGGGGTCGTGATCGCTTTCTCCGGAACGGCAGGCCAGGTAAGTGAAGCTTTCCACACCGAAATCCATCAGCTCGAAGTCCGCGGCGAGCGTCACATCGCTAACATGAGCGATCCGAAGATTCCCGAGGCCCTGGCCCCGGCCGTCGTTGGCGTGGTTTCGCTCAACGACTTCATGCCCCACCCGATGATGAGTACCGTGAAACCGTCGACGGTAGATGCTGGGAGCGGTCCGTCCCCCGACTACACGGTATCGCGCTGCAGCGGTAACTGCGATCTCTATCTGGTCGTTCCCTGGGACCTCTCGGTAATCTACAACTTTCCACCACATATAACCGGTCGCATGGGCGAGGGCCGCACGGTAGTACTGATCGAAGACACCGACGTCTACAGCACACGCACTCACCGCTACGATGCTGACTGGAAAACTTTCCGCAACGCTTTCGGTTTGAGCGGATATCCGGCTACCTTTACGCAAGTCCACCCCGGTCCGGGTTGTCTTGACCCGGGAATCAACGCCGCCGATGGGGAGGCGATCCTGGATGTGGAATGGGCTACCGCGGCCGCCCCTGCCGCCAACATGAAGCTGGCATCGTGCCAGGACGTTCTCCTGTTCGGCGGATTCCTGGCGCTGCAAAATATTCTCCAGGAAGCGCCTCTGCCTGACGCAGTCAGCATCAGCTATGGTGACGCCGAGACCGATATCGGGGCCACCTACAACGCATATATCAATAGTCTCTATGCGTATGCCAGCGCAGTCGGCGTGTCGGTCTATGTCGCTGCTGGAGATTCGGGAGCAGCCATCAACGATGATCACCAGTCTTACGCATCGTACGGAATCAACGTGAACGCGTTTGCTTCCACACCCAATAATGTTGCCGTGGGAGGCACCGACTTTGAAGACACCTATCTAAACCAGAACAGCACGTACTGGAATACGCCCAACAACATCTACTACGGCTCGGCCCAATCCTATATTCCGGAGATCCCATGGAACGATTCTTGTGCGGGTGCGTTGCTGGCCCTCTACCATGGCTACAGCTCTCCGCTACAGTTCTGCAACACCAGCCAGTATCTCTACACCGCGGCTGGAAGCGGGGGGCCAAGCGCTTGCGCGACGGGTGCGCCGTCAACCCAGGAAGTAGTTAGCGGAAGCTGCGCCGGTTATGCGAAGCCTGATTTCCAAACTCTCGCTGGTGTTCCCAACGACGGAGTTCGCGACCTTCCGGATGTGTCGTTGTTCGCCGCCAACGGCGTCTGGGCCCACTATTATGTGTACTGCTTCTCCGATCCCAATCACGGTGGCTCGCCGTGCACGGGACATCCCAATACCTGGTCTGGTGGGGGCGGAACGTCGTTCGCCTCGCCGATCTGGGCCGGCATACAGGCGTTGTTGAACCAGAAAATCAAGAGCTCATCCGGCAACCCGAACTATAACCTCTATTCCATCGCTAATACGGATGGACTTTACCTCAGTGGCAAATGTGACTCCGACTCGTTGACTGGCCCGAACCCTGGCTGCAACTTCAACGACGTAACCCAAGGCGATATGGACATTCCCTGCCGGGGATTGAACAACTGTTATCAGCCTTCGGGCGACTTCTATGGTGTTCTCTCGACTTCCAATAGCACTCTTTTGCCGGCCTATGGGACTACCACGGGTTGGGATTTTGCTACTGGAATCGGGACGGTGAACGTCCAGAATCTGGTGACCAACTGGCCCCCGCCGCCGGTGACTTGCTGGCCCTACGCTTGTTAACTCCGGACGGAATGCCGTTCGTAGTAACTGGCCTGGACAATCATTTCTGAGTCCGACCCACCCGGGCTTCATTCGCTTGGGTGGGTTTTCTTAACTCCCAACTCCGAGCAGCTACTGCAATTTCGCAAATTCAGCCTTGGCTTGCGTGAGGATGGGGATGTCGGGACTGGCATCTTTCCACAAGGTGAGGAAATCCCGATAGGCCCGAGCGGCGGCGACCTTGTCGCCCGTCAGCGCCAGAGCGCGGCCCAACTGCAAACGGGCCAGGGAAGCCAGTACGAAGTTGTCGGCAATCCCCGGATGATTAATCATTTTCTGAAATTCTCCAGCAGCGGCCTGGGACTTTCCCGCCTGTAGGAACGCCAGCCCCCGCAGATAGACGGGGTACATCGGTCCGAGTACAAACGGCGGCTGAGTTCCGAGCTCGTAAGTGGCGGCTGGCTCTAGGGCTGTGATCGCTTGCTCAGGGCCATTCTTGCTCAGTTCGGTTGCAGCTCCGATCGACGGCAACCAATACCCTTGAACGATGGTGTCCTCGGGAGCCTCTTGATTCAGTTTCTCCGCCAGCTTTTGTGCCTGCGCGGTGTCTCCGGCACGTGCCAGGGCAAGTGCAGCCAGAATTCTGACGGACTGCCCGTCGCTCAAAGCCAGGGCTTCGGCGGCTTGCTGCCGGGCGCGGACGAAGTCGCCGATCTCGGCTTCGCGCAGCGCCTCAGTCGCTCTCCATCCCGCAGCCATTTCCGGCGCACCGGCGCGCTTCGCCGATTCCACGGCACGCCGGGAAAAGTCGCGGGCCGCTGCAAAGCGCCCGCGATACGCCTCGGTGTCGGACTGGTCGGCAAACAACCTGGACTCGGCCTCCGGTTTGCCGCTTGCCCAGGCCAATTGCTGCGCCATGGTAGCGTCGTCATGCTTCAAGAATGCGAGCGTGTACCAGTACTCATACGGCAAGTAGGGTCCGTCTTGTTTGCGTTCCCGCAGTTGTTTGAGGACGGCCTCGGCTGTGTCAAGCTGGTCCAGCGCGATGTAGATACCTATGAGATTGGAGAAATCAACGTCGCTGGGGGCCAGACGAAGCGATTCCCGCATCGCCGCCGCCGCCTTTTCGTATTGACCAAACCGCAGATTGACATAGGCCAGGTGGGTGTAAGGCTGATAGTCCCCGGGGTAGCTCTGCGTCCATTCTGTGGCACTCTGGAACGCCTTTCCCAAATCACCCGTCGTCAGTAAATAGTAGTGTGTCTCGATGTCCAACCGCTCCCGCTGGGTCGGACGGCCGCGTAGTTCGTACGCCTTCCGGAGGTTCTGCGACGCCAACTTGGTTTCATTCAGGTTGCGGTAAGCGATGCCAAGATAGAGGTATGCCATGGCAAAATCGGGGTCAAGCTCTATGGCACGCTCAAAGTAGGGAATAGCAGCAAGCCCTCCCCCCTGGAGTTGGATCCTTCGTCCTTGGGTGAGGGATTGCAATGCATCCAGTGATGGGGTCGTCGCTTCCTCAAGAGGCTGGTCGAATCTCTTAACCGAAGCCAGCGATTCCCCTAAATTCGTCCGCAGCTGGTTGCCGGCCTGCTGGAGTGCCGGTAGCACCTTGTTAAGGTTATCGGCCTCCGCGTCGGCGCTTACCAGCGTGTCGCCTGTCTGGCAGTTCGTGGCCTTCAGCCCAATCAGATAGCGCTCTCCCACGGCTGCGATCGAGCCTCCCACCACGGCCTTACTATTAGTGCGCAGGCAAAGCTCCCGCGCGACCTCTCCTGTTACCGGCTGGTCCGCCGGGCGAGCCATCAATCGTAGTGCGCCAGCTGCGCGCCGATCCGAAAGCACGTTCAGGAATGGAGATTGCTCCAACTGGAAGGAGAGCGCGGTCTTCAGCGTGTCGTCGAACACCTTATCGCCGGTGTGGTTCGTGAAATCGGCGAGCACGATCGTATCTTTCTCATTGAGCGCCGAAACTCTGCGGGTGCTCCAGTACACGCCGATCACGATGACCGGGATGCAGACGGCAGCGATCAAGGCTATGCGCAGCAACAGTCGGTGGCCTGCCGGGCGGGCGGGAGCAGTCTCCAGTGCGGGCGCGGTTGCGGCTGCGGCGACTCCCGAAGGCTGGGCAACCACGGTTTGCGGAGCGCCTGGCAGTGAAACTGGACTGTCTCTTGAAACCGGCTTGGACACAGGAACGATCGGTGGCAGCTGGATGCTCGAAGCGGATTCCATCACCGCTGGCGCCACAGAGATCGTTTTTGAGACCACAGGGGCGAGAAAACGATAGCCGCGGCGCGGAATTGTCTCCACGTAAACTGGCCGGTCGGCGCTGTCGTTCAGCACACTCCTTATCTGGTTAATGCATTGGTTCATCCCGTGTTCATAATCCACGAACGTGTCATCGCCCCAGATCTGCTTCTGGATTTCCTCCCGCGTCACGACTTGGCTGGCGTGGCCGGCAAGCAGGGCCAGCATTCGAAACGGCTGAGGCGCAAGCCGGATGAGGGTTCCATCCTTGCGCAGCTCTTCCGTATCGAGATTTAGCTCGAAGGCTCCGAAGCGAAGAAACTTCTGCGTGTCGCCCAACCACATCTCCTAGTAAGGTTGCCCCGGATTATATAACGGTGCCGCTCTTTAGAGCATGATTTCTTTCACTGACATCTCTTGCTAACCTCTTGGCCTTCAACTGCTTAGCCGCTGACCTGAAGCTGACCTAGAACTGATCTGCAAATGACCGCGCAAGTATTGATCGCCCGTGCGATCGGGTGCATTCTGCGCTCACGAAAGCGGGAAACGAGCACAACTGGCCGCCGCTTTCGTAAGGGGGACCCGGAGGCGGTGCCAACAAGCCCGCCCCCGGGATAGCAAAGGCAAAACCAAAGTTATTCCGTGACCGTGGCAAATCGAAAGCCACCGTTAAAGGAGAAGACACCATGAAACCGCAAATGATCTGCACCAGGGCGAAGACCTTTGGGCCGTTCTTGACCCTGATCCTGTTGTCGTCGCAGCAGGACAAGGCAACGAGCGAAGTTTCACACTCGCCGGCCGAAGGTCCGTCTTCCCATCACGCCGATCTTTTCGCTCTGGAAGAAGGATTAAGCCGGAGCGAGTCTGCTCCGCGGCAGTCGCTGAAACTGGGACCGATCTTGACCCTGATTCTGACGCTTGGACAGCGCGAGGCGAAACCAGCGCCCTTCGCCTTCAGATCGATCGCAAAGGCCAGCTAAAGCCTGTAATAGTCCGCCAGAATCTCACGGGCTTCTGACGGATTCGGGAGGATTTAGCCATGAGTTACCGCGAGCTCGAACTCGCGGTGAAAGTTCAGGAAAGCGACCTCAAGTACGGGGCAACTACGCGGTGCAGTTGCTCCCGTCTTCAACCCACATCGCCGCCACAACCCTGACCATAAGGAGGTCAATATGAAAACGCTGATCAGCAATCGGCGCACCAGCGCAGTCGAAGTTCACCCTCGCACTACACTCCGTACGACTTTCATCCCGGGTTTGCTTTCGAGGGCTTCATTGATGCTGCTCCTAGTCGCAGCTTTCGTCCTACCCGGGGCAGCCCAGACAGTCTACGTGAGCAACTACGGGAACTTCGGTCAAGGCAATGGCTCGTTCATTAGCGAATACTACGCCGACGGCACGCTCATCCCGAGCTTTACCATCTCGAATTATTTTTATGAGACATGGGGTTTCGCGGCATCTGGACCGAGTCTTATTGTCCCTGTCGAGTCGCTGTCCCCTGTTTTTCCCGGCTGGGTTGGCGAGTACGACGGGGCGAATGGAAATCTGCTTGGCACCCTGGTGAATTTCGTTAACACCCCTCATGGCGCCGCAGTGTCGGGGAGTTTCTTGTTTGTACTTTATGATAGTGGCACGGTTGGAGAATACTGGGCTGCCACGGGGCAACCGATCAATACCATGCTTGGCGCGGTGCCTGCGGGGCAGGCCGGTGCGTACATTGCGGCGGCGCCGGGACTGAATGGTTCGGTGAATGTGTTCGTCACTGCCGAGGGTGTCCTCGGCCAGCCTAACACCGGCTCGGTTCAACAAATAGAAGTCACGGATCCGGTCACGGGAACCGCAAATGCGCCGGTGGGTGCGGTTACCGCGTTAACGTATCCGGCAGGCGTCGCGGTGTCTGCGGACGGACGTGAGTTATATGTCGTGACGGCCGAGGCCCCGAATGGCCCCGCCGGACTTTACGCTTGTCCCGTTTCAAACTTTCCGTGCTCGCCCACTTCCTCGTTAACCCAACTAAACATTTCGAATAGCGTACCGACCGACGTAGCAGTGTCTGGATCGAACCTATTCGTCACCCTGAACACCGCCAATGCCATCGGCGAATACAACCTCAACACCAAGGCGTGGAATCCGACGTGGGCGGCGTTGACCGCTCCCCTTGGCATCGCGGTGGGGCCCGGAACCTGCGTTGCTCCACCGAACGATATGGTTGCGTGGTATCCCTTTGACCAGACAGGTAGTGCGCAGGACGATTTGGCATACGGCAACACCGCCACAGCTTACGGGACTACCAGCATCGCTGGCGAAGTATCGAATGCGCTGGACTTCGATGGAAGCTCCAGCTACGTAGAAGCTCAGGACCAAACATGGCTGAACATCGGTGCGAATGAAGATTTTTCCATCGACGCCTGGGTGAAAATCAATAGCGCGGCCGATGACCGCGGCGTAGTCGTCCTGCTGGATAAGCGCGAGAGCAGCCCCATTCAGGGGTATCACTTTTTCCTGTACAACGGATTGCTGGGATTGCAAATGGCCAACAACGGCAACTACACCAATTACGTCTCGGCGAAAGCTGTTCCGGCGGACGGCGCGTGGCACCTGGTCGCCGTTACGGTGCATCGCGCCAAGAACGGCGGAACTTGGTATTTGGACAACCAAGCTGTCGGGACGTTCGATCCCTCCGCTTACGACGATCTTTCCTTAGTTTCCACCGGGACTCCGCTAGTAATCGGCGAGCGGGAGGCAGGCCTCGGTGGCGGCGGGTTCTTCAAGGGTGGGATGGATGAGCTGGAAATCTTCAATGTGGCGCTAAGCCCGGCAGAAGTGCTGTCACTCTATCACGCCGGCTCGGCGGGAAAGTGCAAGTACTAGCTCGTCGTCGCGGACGGCTAGAGACAACACTCCCCATCCCTTTAGCTCGACTAAGGGATGGGGTTTTCATTGCCCCGATGTCGGCCCTGGAGGCCACGGCCACAGTTCGGATCAGTAGGCAAAGCCGAACAAATCGGCGACAACGACCCCGCCGATACGGTCAAGACGAGCGGCTTCGTTGCAGCGTACTGGCGCTCGCTGTCTAATTCTCACGGGTTTCAACCCGCCGATCTGAGGTCGATTCCCAGCCAGCATCGTCGAAAAGTACGATTTCTGTTACTGACATCTCCCTCTAAGTTCCAATCATTCAATTGTTTAGCTGCTGACCTAGAACTGACCTCCAAATGATTTTGCAAGTATTGATCGCCCGTGGGGCTGGGCGCATTCTGCGCTCATGAAAGCGGAAAACAGACACAGCAAGACGGCGGCTGAAACTAGGGCCGATCTTGACGTTGATTTTGACTGTGAGACGGGCCCGTTGGAGGGTCTGCTGGAGCTCGCAGTGAAGGTTTAGGAAAGCAAACAACCTTGTAGTAGTAGGCGCGGCCCAGCGGAGAGGTTGCTCCTATCTTCAACCAACACGCCGCGCCAACCCATGACCACAAGGAGGTCACTATGAAAACGCAGATTAGCAAACAGCACACCAACGCAGTTGCAGTTCAATCCCAAACCACACTCGATACCACGTTCATACCTGGTCTGTTTTCGAAGGCCCTGTCGATGCTGCTCCTCGCCGCAGCTCTCGTGCTGCCGGGGGCCGCTCAGACCATCTACGTGAGCAACAACACCGGATACAATGGAAACCCTCCCGCCGAGACGTACATTAGCGAATACTACCTTGACGGAACACTGGTGAACGGCTCGCTAATCACAATCCCTACTGCTGAGGTTGGGGGTTTGGCGGTATCGGGTGCGAGCCTGTATGCCCCAACAAACTATCTCTGCAACAACCCCGGTTGTAATATCGACACGGTTAACCAATACAACGCAAACACGGGAGTTGCTGGGTGGAGCGTGAATCTGATGCCTCAAAACTCTCAGCTTTTCATGGAGGCGGCGGCAGCGAATAGCAAACTGTTTGTCCTTGAGTACGGGGGCGAAGTTGTCGAGTACGATGCCGCCTCAGGTCAAAAACTCGGTACCTTTACCGATGGTGGTGGGGGTAATATCGCCCAGCACATTGCAGTCTGGGCGCCGGCGACTGGATTCGGGTGGAGTGTGCCGACGGACGTTTTTGTCACGAACCAGGTTTATGGCCAAAGCTGTACTGGGGGCACGATTCAAAAAATCGTAGTCTCGGCAAACAACGTGCAGCAATCGTCGACGCCTATAGTTTCGGGGTTAGATTGTCCGGAAGGTATCGCGGTGTCGGCAGATGGAAATGACCTCTATGTACTGGTCCAGAGTCCGAACAACGGCGCCGTCGGAGACATATTGGAATACACCACTGCGGGAGTCCCTGTGGGGACCTTAGTCTCGGGCATTTCGGGTACACCATGGGACATCGCAGTGTCTGGACCGAATCTGTTGGTACTACTAAACACCGGCAACGCCATTGCAGAATATAACGCCACCACCGGGGCAACGGTGAACGCATCCCTAGTCACGGGGTTGGATAGTCCGCTAGGCATCGCGGTGGGGCCTGGAGTCTGCGTCACTCCACCCAGCAACATGGTTGCCTGGTATCCCTTCGATCTGTATCCCTATTGGATATCCCTGTCGGGCCCCCTTGCCGAAGGGGACTTGGCAAACGGCAACACTGCGACAGCTTACGGAGCTACCAGCATTCCCGGCGAAGTCGCAGACGCGTTGGCCTTCGATGGAATCTCCAATTACGTGGAGGCCCCGGACCAGTCATGGCTGAACATGGGTACGGGGGATTTTTCCATCGACGCCTGGGTGAGAATCAATAGCTCGGCGGACGACAGCGGCGTGGTTGTCCTGCTGGATAAGCGCGAGAGCAGCCCCATCCAGGGGTATCACTTCTTCCTGTACAACGGACTGCTGGGAGTGCAATTGGCCAATAACGACAACTTCACCAATTACGTGTCGACGACTGCCGTTCCGCCGGACGGCGCATGGCACCTGATCGCAGTCACGGTGCATCGCGCCAAGAACGGCGGAACTTGGTATCTGGACAACAAAGCTGTCGGGACGTTTGATCCCTCCGCCTACAATGGCCTTTCATTGGATTCCACTGGGGTCCCACTTGTATTCGGGAAGCGGGAGATAGGTCTCGGAGGCGACGGATTCTTCAAGGGTGGGATGGATGAGCTGGAAATCTTCAACCGCGCACTGAGCCCGGCGGAAGTGCTGTCCCTCTATCATGCAGGCTCGGCGGGAAAGTGTAAGTAGTAACTAATCCCCAGTCGGCTAGAGCGATAGCAATGAACTGGGCAGCTTGTTGCACACTATTATGAATGACCATTTGCCGGCGCCGCTCGAAAAATCGAGCGGCGCCGGCTTGAAATGCTCACACTTTTTCCTGGAACGAATCCCGGGCAGGGAACTCCGGATCCCTTGCTCGGGCCGCCGGTCGTCAGCTACAACCGGATCCACGCGGTGACGGAGAGCGGCTCTCTGTACGTATGGCACCGGTGCGATACAAGCGGTTGCTGGTAAACAGCACCTCGCTCAGCTAGCTAGGAACAACATTTCCCCATCCTTTGCACCAGGGATGGGGATTTTTTCGCGTCGCGCCGGACAACACGAGGAGACTACTTGGTGTCTGCGGGATTGGCTTTGGCAGCATTGACCACCAGGAGCCAACCGCTGCCACTGCGGACGAGGATGTCCTTGTCGGATTCGAGAGTGATTTGCCCGATTGGCGCGGTGCCGCCCGACTGCGTAAGCTTCAGCTTTTCGAATCCGTAGACCCCGCACGCGGTAGTCGAAAACACCCACAGCGCCTGCTCTTGCTCGTTGACATCCGCGGGCGGGCAATCCCCGGCAGGCGTCAACTTTCCCCTGGCTCCGCCGCCAGTCCAGCGTCCGACCTTCCCGTCGGGCGAAGCAATGTATCCGCGACCGCGAAATACCACATCGCCGCCCACCTGCTTCGTTGTCCACCCATACGAAGACTCGTAGGTCGAGACCGCATCGATGGGAGTCTTGGCCTGGAATACGCTCTCCGTGGCAGCTACGGCGAGCACCGCGACACTCAACGGAATCGTGCGTCCCTCGTCCTGGAGACTGTCGAACATCAAGGTGATGTGCCACACCGCTCCGGTCAACTCGTCCGACACCACGTGCCCGGTCACGTGGGATCCCGACTTGATCTTCAAGCCGGACGGCAACTGCAACTGCTGCATCAGCTTTCCCTCGATCCGTTCACCTGCCTTGGTGTCTTTGGATTTGAGGGTTGAGTTCAGCATGACAGGCAGCGCAGTCCCAGCGGGAAGGTTCTGGGCGGCCAGCGTGGTTGCCGAGCAGAGCAATGCAGCTGCGAGTTTGGTCCAAAGCATAAGGGAAATTGCGAAGAGGAATTACAGGCCGTTCCTTCAGGCAGTTTCAAGCCCGATATCGAAAGCCTCTGTCGCGATCAGAAGTATACAAGATGTGTGAAACGCAAATGATGAAATTCCAAGCTGCGCCATGAGCGTTTCTTCAGCCGCAAACATCGAGAATTCACGAACGATTTATCTGCTGTTAGCGTTGCCGTCAAACAACCTACCTACTATTTCGTGTCGTAGTCCAGCCCGCCTGCAACGTCGATCCTAACTCCACGCGACGGCTAGCTGCCGCCCCTTCACCGCAGCGAAAAGGAGAGTCCACCATGCAGTCCAGAGCTCGTTCTGCGGGCCCGCAATCGAGGCTTTTGTGCCTTATGGCTGGATTGTTGTTGACCGCGATGACTGGCATGGGCCAAAACTTCAGGGCTGGCCAGTTGGCTACAGGCAAGGTGTTGACCCTGCCTCCGCTGGGAAACCAGCTCAATGCGGGCAGTCTGCCCATGAACGTAATTCTCTCGCCGAACGGCCAATACGCACTGGTCAGCGACATGGGCTTCGACCAATCGCTGACCTCGATCGACGCCAGCACTGGCGCCTTCGCTTCCAACATTAATTACCCCAACTGCAGCTACTGCTACTCCCAGAACACCAACGGGCCCGGAAGAACTGGAATGTGTGGCCGCCGTGAGCGGCATGCGGCAGCTCCTGGGGCCTGCGCTCGCTTCACCTCTCTCTTATTTCGTGGAAACAGTTGGCGCGCAGGACAAAAATTGTAGTCAATAAGCGGGCTGCGAATCTCATCGCACTTTAACATTCCCCTCGAAGCAGCCTGACGCAACCCAAGACCTCTTATCATCGGTAGGCTTTTTTCGAGATATTAATCCCCATGTTGTGTTGCAAGAGTGATCATTGTCCGTTGTCATCGCGAGTTGATATCTGGAAACCCGGGGTTCATAGGTATGAATCGAGATGAATGGTTCCTCACGTTATTTTCCGTTCGCGTCCTTAAAACCTTCCGCCGACCAAGCCTGAGGATTCTGCTGGCCGGCTTGCTCATGCTGGCGAGCTGCATATTACTGGTCGGCCAGAATGTCGTTCCGACAGGCTCGCTCAGCGGGCAGGTATCGGACTCTAGCGGGGCCGTCATACCGGGCGCTTCGGTGCTTGTGCGGAGCCTTGCGACAGGAGTGGAACGGTCCGCCACTTCGAATCACGCCGGAATTTATAAGTTTGCCTCGCTCGTCCCAGGCGCCTATTCCGTCAAGGCCAGTCTCAAGGGTTTTCGCAACGTGGAGATTCTGACCGAGGTGCAGATCGGGCGGAGCGCGCTGCAAGACATCAAACTGCAAGTCGGGGCCAGCACGGACACAGTCAAAGTAACGGGCATAGCATCCCTGCTGCGGCCCGGAGAGTCGTCCGAAAGTACCGTCATCGATCGTTCGCTGATACAGGATTTGCCGATGAACGGGCGTAAGTACACCGATCTTGCGGTGCTGACGCCCAACACCAGCTATGACGGCGACACCGGACTGGTCAGCATAGCCGGCCAGCAGGGCGGTGAAGATTCCGGCTACGCCAACGGGAACGGCTTTAACAACTTTACTGTCGACGGGAACAACAGCACCAGTAACTACTTCGACGACATCGTAGGGCGCTACCGCATTCCGTATCTTTACGGCGAGAATTCGATTCAGGAGTTTCAGATTTCCGTCGCGCCATATTCCTCGGTGTATGGTGGCGGAGCCGGTTTCGTCAACGCGGTCACCCGTTCCGGCACCAATGCCTTTCACGGCAACGCATTCTATTACAACCGTCCCTCTGCTACCGGGGCCAACGACGCCATCGATATCGCCAACGGCTTTCCCAAGCCCTATGACCAGTTGCAGCAATTTGGGGGAGCGGTCGGCGGCCCGATCGTCAAGAATCGCTTGTGGTTCTTTGCCGACTACGAGCAACAGTTGCGAAACGACCCCATTCAGGTCATCAATCCGGCGCTGCAAACCAACTCGTCGAACCTGTCACAGTTTCTGACGGCTAATTTCGGTCTGCCCGCGGGTACAGTGCTTCCGCCGCCAAACGGGCCTTTGCCGGTCCCGGGCGCCAACGTCGCGCCGGACCCCACTAACCCGGTTTACCTTCAGCAAGTCTCTAATGTAATAAACGCGCTCAACTCGAATCTGGGGTCAGCGCCCAGAAAGCGAAATGACTGGGTACTTACGTCGCGATTTGACTACCAACCGAGCACTCGCGACAGCCTCTTCCTGAGCGTCAACTACAATAACTTCAACTCTCCCGGCGGGATCATCACCGACCCCACCGTAGGCAACTACGGAATCGAAACTCTTGCCAACGCTCAAGTGCGTACCTTTCTGGCCAGCGTCGGCTGGACGCATACTTTCTCATCAAGCCTGTTAAATCAAATGCACTTCGGCACGTCGCAAGACAACCAGATCGCGAATCCCACTGGACTGGCTCCCAACACGCCAACGATTATCATCGACAGCCCGGCGGCCTTCGTCATTGGCAACGCGCCGTTCTCCATCGGCGACGTGTTCGAACGGCAGTATTCCTTTTCCGATCAAGTTGACTATGTAGTTGGCAAACACACTCTCCAGTTTGGATTTGATTACAGTCACTCCTGGGACGCGGATACGAACGACGGAGGCGCAGACCCGAACGAAGCGGTTGATTTCGGCTCGCCGCTGGGTAGCTACGAGTTCTCCAATCTACAGGCCTTGGCCCTCGGTCAGTACAACCTGTTTAGTCAGTCCGCGGGACCTCCGACGTTCTCCTTCGGAGTCCCGTATTTTGGTTTTTATATTCAGGATTCCTATCGCCTTCTGCCCAACCTCACACTGGAGATGGGACTGCGTGAGGACTTCCAGATTTATCCCCAACCGCAGGAGAACCCCGCGTTTCCGCTGACCGGTCAGTATCCGAACCAGTTCCAGCGGCTGGCTCCTCGCTTTGGATTCTCCTGGGGCCCCACAAGCGGCACGGTGATCCGCGGAGGCTTCGGTCAGTTCTACACCAACATGAACGGGCTCAATTACCGCAACGCCGTCATCTCGAACGGTCTGCCCACACAGCAAACTTCAGTGAGTACGAGCTACGACGGAGGTATGCCGAATCAACAAAACCCGACGTTCCCAGCCATTCTGCCCGCGAACTCGCCGCTCTTCCAGTCCTCGCCCGACATTTCCCTGGTCTCGCCTGGTTTGCGGGTGCCGTATGTATTGGAAGGGAGCCTGCAAATCGAACAGGAGATCGCCAGAAACACAACCCTGACCTTGGGAACCATCTGGAGTCACGGGGTCCACCTGCTGTCGAGCAACGCCTACGACCTTAACTTGAATCCGCCGCAGGGCACGACTACCTATATAGTCTGCCCTCCCGGTACGACCACGGTGCCCTGCGCGGGACAATCCGTCACCCTGCCCAACCTGGACAATGGGCTGCTCACTGAAGGCCGCATCAACCCCAACCTCGGCCAGATCAATGCGCTGATCAGCCCGGGACAAAATCAATACAACGCACTCTTTGTGCAAGTGCAGCGCCGCATGACGAATGGGCTGTCGTTGCAGTTTGCCTACACCTGGGCCCACAACATTGTGCGCGACGCCACGGACTTCAGCAACCAATTCGACTTCAGCAATACGACGGCGGCTTCGCTGCTCGACCAGCGCCATCGCATCACGCTTGCGGCCGTGTACCAGCCGCAGCTGCAAGAGCTGACCAGTTCGCACTTCGGACGGACGCTGTTGTCCAATTGGACGCTGAGTACGGTAATGGAGTTCGCTTCGGGCCGGCCTTATGCGCCGCTCTTAAGTCCTGCCTGTACCAGTTCCACGCTATCGTTCAGCAATTGCGATGGACTCAACGACAACTTGAATGACAGCGCCTTCAACCAGGACACGGCGGCTACAGCGGCCGGAATCAACGGGGCCGGGCCGACGCCGGGCATTCCGCTCAACTCGTTCTATGGACCCTGGCTGGAGAGGATAGATCTCGGACTCTCACGCAGCTTCAAAGTAGCGGAAAGCAAAGCGGTCCAGCTTCAGGTGCAAGCCTTCAATCTCTTTAACCATGCGAACTACTACGTGCAGAACGGTAACGGCGTCAATCAGCTGCAATACAATCCCATCGGAAGCAACTGCGGCGACGGAGCAACGCTGAACCAGACCTGCTATCTGGTACCGAATTCGGGTCCGGGAAACTATGGGACCTTGCAGGAAATTAATCCGGCCGGACTCCCTCGCAGTTTGCAGTTTTCAATACGGTTTATGTTCTAGGGAAGCTCTGATTACGTCTGGGTTTGAAAAGGCACGGCTTTAACCGTGCCGCATGCATTGGAAACTCAACAGGGCTTTAGCCCCTGCGGCAAGTTCCGGCAAACTATTCAGGGCTTCCTTAGCTGCTAATGCGAGGACAAAGTACAACGCGTATTTTCCGGCACGCCGAGGGATCGCGATCAGAGGATGTGTGGCACCAGCGCCGCGACATGTCGAGAGTAGGCTGCATACGAGTCGCCGAAGTGGGCGCGCATCCATTCCTCTTCGAGCCGTAGTTTGCGCCACAGCGCGAGGAACACGAGGGCGACCGCAAGCAGGCCACGCCATTCGCCACGGGCGACAGCGCAACCTAGAAATCCCAGCAGGAGTCCGGTATAGATGGGATGGCGAACCAGCGCGTAGGGGCCGCTCGTAACGAGTTCGTGATCTTCCTTCAGGGTGACGGCCTGGCTCCAGTTTTTTCCCAGATAACGGCGCCCCCAGACCGAAAAGAGTAGACCACCGGCGGTAATTGCAGCGCCACTCCAGAAGCACCAGATCCCGTCCGGAAGAAATCGCCGGTTTAGCAGTGCAAGCGGAACGCTGGGCAGCCAGAGAAGCGCGAATGCGCAAATAATCAAAGCCAGGCGCGTTAGCCGTGATGATGCCGCCTCCTGGCGCTCAGTTTCTTTCACATCCTTCGACATCGCCCACCAATAGGCCGAATAACTGACCCACATTGCAGGGAAGAGATAGCTATATAGGAGTGACATGAGCATGCCCTCATTATGCTCCGCAGTTCGCCCGAAGTCCGGTTGAAGATAACTGGGCGGCGCGTCGCAGGAAGATCAGGCAGTTTGGTTAAGAGGAACCAGCATGGGCGCGCACGAGAAGCAGTGACTGGTCGTCAGATGCATGGCCGTGACGCTGAGCGGCATCGACCAGGGCCTGGAAAATTACGCTGACCGGATCGGCGGCGTGCTGCGTCACGACGGCCCTGACGCCCGCGACGCCAAACTCCTCGCCTTGCGCATTTTCGACTTCAAGCAGGCCGTCTGTGAGCAGCAGGAATAGATCGTCGGCAGCATACTCGACTGAGCTGCTGGCGAAGGATTGCTTGTCAAACATCCCCAACGGCAAGTTGGAGCAAGAAATTTCCGTGATCTCTTTGCTCGCAGCGTGATAGTGCAGGATGGCGGGGTGTCCCGCGAGGGAGCAATCCAATCTACCTCCGTTTGAGGCCAGGTAAGCAAAGGTGACGAACATCTCCGGGCGGGTGACGGAGTAGAGCACGGAGTTGAGGCTCTCCAGCAGGCCGATGCTCTTGTCGCTGGAGGAGAGTCGCATGCGCGCCGCGCTCTTGACCATGCCCATGACCACGCCGGGCGCAACTCCGTGACCGGAAACGTCGGCGACATAGGCAATCCAGCCGCGCTCATCCTGAAACACGTCGATCAGGTCGCCGCCCACTTTGCCGCTGGGGATTGAGCGGCCGTAGAACTCGAAGCCGGAGCTCTTGATATCAATCGCGGGAACCAGCGTTCGGTGAATTTCGCTCGCCAGTTCAATCTCCGCATGGGCCCGGAAGTAGCGTCGGCCTTCGGTAATCGAGACATATACAAAACACACATAGCCCAGAACCATCGCGGCAATATTGGCGTTAGCGCTTACACCCAACCGTTGACTCATGCGAGCGATGTCGGCAGCGCCCATCTGGGTTGGAGGCGGAGGCACCGCGATCAGCCTATACACCAGGTTCATCGCCACCATCTGGACGATAAAGATCAGGGCAATCGCTCTCCACCGGTGCTTTTCAAACACAGTTCCCGCCGCGGCATACAGGACGGCGAAGCCGCCATACAAAAAGACGGCCAAAACGAGCACCAGCACTGGCTCCCGGCCCAACTGGATAACATCGTTGGAAAAGCCGATGGTGCTGAAGAGCAGGAAGACCCCCAGCAGGCCGATGGCACGTGAAGTCGCAGGGACGGTTTTCCAGTAAGGCATACGCGCGTTCATACGACACTCACACTTCGGGAATCTTGAACAGGGACGCTAGTGTCTTCTCGCCACACGCCGCATCTGAAGGCGGCGAGTCGAAGCCTACTTGGGAGCCGTCAGGGTGTCAATTCCAATCCGGAATGGGTTCAGCTCAGGAGACAAGGTCGGGCTTGGATCTCCCTCCCGTAACACAATCGGCAGGAAACGCATTGCAGAGGTGAGTAGAATTGACCTTCCACCATGCTCGAAAATATCAACCTGAAGAAGAAGCTCTCGCGGGAGGAGTACAAGCGCGTCGTCCCCGGCCTGCAGCTGCGTTTGTACGACCTGGAGAAGGCGTGCTGGGACAACGGTGTGCCCACGCTCATCGTTTTCGAGGGATGGGACGCATCGGGCAAGGGAAGTACGATTTCGGCGCTGACCCAGCGGCTGGACCCGCGCGGCTTCAAGCTGTACCCGGTCACTGCTCCCCGGACCTACGAGCAGCAGCGGCCGTGGCTGTGGCGCTTCTGGCTGAAGGCGCCCAACCGCGGCGAGATGGTCATCTTCGACCATAGCTGGTACGGTCGTGTACTCGAAGAGCGGGTGGAGGGAACGATCCCGGAGAAGTCGTGGAAGCAGGCCTTCCGCGACATCATCGAATTTGAGCGCATGCTGGCCGACGATGGCACGGTGATCCTGAAGTTCTTTCTGCACATCAGCAGGAAGGAACAAAGCAGACGCTTCGAAGCGATCCAGGAAAATCCGCTGGAGGCTTGGCGCGTCACCAAGGCCGACTGGGCGCGACACAAGAAGTACGGCCAGTATCTGGCGGCAACGGAGGAAATGCTGGAGCTGACCGAGTCGGAATACGCGCCCTGGACCATCGTCGAAGCTACTTCAAAGTCCTACACCCGCAAGAAGGTGTTTGAGACCGTCATCGGTGCGATCGAAAAGAACCTCGGCCCGAAAGCGCCGCGCACCGATGTCGCCGCCGAGACCGGCAAAGACGCTGAATTGCGTGCGGCCATGGACTCCCTGACTGAAGGCGGGCGCTGATGCTGAATACGGTGGATCTCACTCGCACCCTGGATCGCGAGTCCTATGTCCGGGAAGTGACGCGCCGGCAGATTCAACTGCGCGAGCTGGGATATCAGGTCTACTTGCAGAAGCGCCCGGTCATTATCGTGTTCGAAGGTTGGGATGCGGCGGGCAAGGGTGGCGCCATCAAGCGCATCACCGAGAAGCTCGATCCGCGCGGTTACGTGGTTTATCCCATCAGCTCCCCGCATGGCGAAGATCGGACCCGGCATTATCTCTACCGTTTCTGGAGGCGGCTGCCGGAGCGTGGACAGATTGCGATCTTCGATCGCTCCTGGTACGGCCGCGTCCTGGTGGAGCGGGTGGAAGGCTTCGCCAGCGAAGCGGAATGGAAGCGGGCGTACAAGGAGATCAACTCCTTCGAACGGCAACTGCGCGACTTTGGTGTGATCCTGGTGAAGTTCTGGATCCACATCTCGCGCGAGGAGCAACTGCGGCGCTTCGATGAGCGCAAAGCCATCGGCTACAAATCCTGGAAGCTGACCGAGGAAGACTGGCGCAATCGCGAGAAGTGGGCGGCTTACGAAGAAGCCGTGGAGCAGATGCTGGTGAAAACCAGCACGGCCACCGCGCCATGGACGCTCATCGAGGGCAATGACAAGTACTGGGCGAGAACCAAGGTGTTGGCTAAGGTGGTAAAGATTCTGTCGGCCGAAATGGGTTACCAGCCGGCTGATCCTCTGCCACGAGCCGAAGCAGGGAAGAGCCGCAAGCGCACCAGGCGAAGTTGAGCTGTCGTCAATGCCGACCGCAGATTCTGAAGCGCGGTTAGGGCAGCCCGGCGACGATCAGTATTGATAGAAGCCCCGGCCCGATTTGCGCCCCAGCCATCCCGCATCCACCATCTTGATAAGCAGAGGACAGGGCCGGTACTTGGGATCGCCGAGACCGGACTGCATCACGCGCATGATGTCGAGGCAGACATCGAGGCCGATGAAATCCGCCAGGGTGAGCGGTCCCATCGGATGGGCCATCCCCAGCTTGAATACTTCGTCCACCGCTTCGGGGGTGGCAACGCCTTCCATCACGGCGTACATGGCTTCGTTCAACAACGGCATCAGCACCCGGTTGGAGACGAATCCGGGAGCGTCATTCACCTCCACCGGAGTTTTCTCCAGCTTTTCAGCCAGGGCCTTGACCGTGGCGTAGGTCTCGTTCGAGGTCGCCAGTCCGCGGATCACCTCAACGAGCTTCATCACCGGCACGGGATTGAAGAAATGCATTCCGATGACTTTGTCGGGCCGCGTCGTCACCGCTGCCAGCTTAGTGATCGAAATGGACGAAGTGTTGGAGCTGAGAATGACTTCCGGCCGGCACATGGCATCCAGGTCGCGAAACAGTTCGGCCTTGATCTCGAAGCGCTCGCTGGCGGCCTCGACGATGAAGTCGCAGCTTGCAAGCTGCTTGCGGTCGGTCACGGCTGCGATGCGGCCCAGTGCCTGGTCGCGTTGCTCGGCCGTGAGCTTGGCCTTTGCGACTTCCCGCTCCAGGTTCTTGCGGATGGTTTCCAGTCCGCGATCGACGAAGCGTTGCTCCACGTCAACCAGCACAACCTTGAATTCACTCTTGGCGAAGACGTGGGCGATACCATTGCCCATCGTGCCCGCACCGATTACTCCTACGGTCTTTATGTCCATGATTGCCTCAGATTATTGAATGGTCGAGAACAGCCTATTCCCTTGCCGCAGTGCGTCAAGGCTTGCGGCGAGATATCGGTTTACGCGGGCTCTTTTTCTTCTTTGCGGGGTTGGCTTTCCTGGACGCGCGCCTGGTCAGCAGCGATTCCAGCTCTTCGACTCTCTGCTTCAGTTCGTCAACCTCGCTCGCGGCCGTCGCAGGCGCGGCGGCTGCGGTCCGCTGCTCTGCCGGCGGCGCTTGCTCTCCGGCGCCTCGATTTCCATCTCCCGTCTGTCCCAGCCGCCCCTGTAGAAACTCAAACGGATTCACAGCCGGGGGCAGGGAGCGGTAGGCATTCTGATACATCTCCATCATGCCTTTCATGTAGCGCAAGGCATTTTCCTGGGTCGCGCGGCCTGAGGCCAGGATCATGTGGCGCAGGACATCGAGAGGAAAAATCGAGTCCGGGGTCTTGGCATCTTCCACCACGATCTGCGCCAGCACCAGCCGGGTCACGTCCTCGCCGCTGGCGGCGTCTATCACGCGCAACTCGTGGCCATCGCGCACCAGTTGCGCCACCTGCTCCTGGTTGATGTACTGGCTGGTTAAGGTGTTGTAAAGACGCCGGTTCTCGTATTTCTTGATGATCAGGGGCTCAGTAGCAGTTTTTTTCATTTTGCTCTTGACACGCTGCCAGAAGGAGGTATGATTAGGTTATGTTGCATTGCAGCATAATATGCAACATCAGCGTATACGCCGTCTTCAAAGGAGCAGATCATGCCAAATACCTCTAAGTCAAGCAAACACAGCACGACCGCAACCGCCGCCACCACCACCACTGAGATCGTGGACGTTTTCTCGCCCGTCATCATCAACAGCGTGGAGCAGGTTGCCAAGTTGCAAAAGCAGACCCTGGACCTCGCCGCCGAACAGAGCGCCGAGTGGCTCGGAGCCTGGAAGCAGGCTTTCAGCTTTTTCCCGGTAACCCCTCCGGCCTACATCTTCGACGCAGCCAGCCAGGCGGTGCAGACCGCCATTGAAAACCAGAAGAACGCCATCGACTTGATCGTGGAACAGACCAAGTCGGCGGCCGAGATCACCACGGTGCGCGCCGAAGCTTACGGCAAGATCGCCAGCGGCGTCACCGCGACCATCCAGAAGTCGGTGCAGCGCACGGTGGAAGCCCAGAACAAGGTCCTGGAGTTTGCCAGTGAGCAGAACAAGACGGTTTTTGCCGCCGCCAAGAAGCAGTTGGGCGGAGCCACCGGGCCGGCAGCCGCGGTCGTCGACGCCTTCCAGCGCGGCACCGATGCGGTGATTGAGGCGCAGAAGTCGGTCCTGAACATCGCCTCGCAGCCGTTCCTGGCCAACACCAAGAACTAACGTCTGTCGAATTCGCGGCGCGAAAGCCGCGAAGCAGATTCAGTCGCCACAACAGGACTGACGCTGCATGGAATCAAGTTGGTCTGACAAGCGCGGCGCGTGCTTGGCATTTTCAGCACGGCCGCGTGAAGTCGCCCCAATCTTCCGCGACCCCTGCCGCCCCTCTTTTACTCTGGATGTTCCTGACATCCTGTAGTGTGACAGCCGTCACCGCCGCCTAAATACGCAAGTGCTAAAACCGAACCGTATCTCCCCGTTCGGGGGTTTCTCGTTGGGTACATCATCCTCCAATCCAAGGCTTGTGTCGCGCCGTCATCGAGGTGTTTGCAATGAACGCTCGGTTGGTAAGTGAATTTCGTTCCATCGTTGGAGATGCGGGCCTGGTGAGCGGGCCGGAGCAGCTCCGGACTTACGAATGCGATGGCTTGACTTTGTTCCGCGTAGTACCGGAGCTGGTTCTGCTGCCGGCAAGCGCGGAAGAGATGCAAGCCGTGGTGAAATTGTGCTTTCGGGAGAATATCCCGATGGTCGCGCGTGGGTCGGGCACGGGGCTGAGCGGCGGAGCGCTGCCGGTGAAGGGAGGTGTGGTGATCAGCGTCACCCGGATGAATCGCATCCTGGAGGTTGACCTGCCTAACGCCCGGGTGGTGGTCGAGCCGGGCGTGACGAATTCCGCCATAACCGCCGCGGTTTCTCCCCGCGGCTATTTTTATGCCCCGGACCCGTCGTCGCAGGTGGTCTGCACTGTAGCCGGAAATGTGGCGGAGAACTCCGGCGGCGCCCACTGCTTCAAGTACGGCGTAACCACCACCTACATCCTCGGGCTCGATGTCGTTCTCTCTGACGGTACGCTGCTGCACCTGGGCGGCACCACGATGGACCAGCCGGGCTACGACCTGGTGGGAGCCTTCGTCGGTTCCGAGGGAACGTTCGGCATCATTACCAGGATTACGTTGCGCGTCATAAAGAAGCCGGAAACCACCCAGGTGTTGATGGCGGCGTTCGATTCCAGCAGCGAAGCGGGCGCGGCCGTCAGCAACATCATCGCTTGCGGAATGTTTCCCGCAGCCATGGAGATCATGGACCGGCTGGCCCTGGAGGCCGCTGAAGCGGCTGTTCACGCGAATTATCCCAATTGCCAGGCGCTGCTGCTGGTGGAGCTTGACGGCTCCGCTCGCGAAGTCGAGCTGCTGATGGAGAAGGTAGGCCCCATCTGCAAAGAGTGCGGGGCATGGGAGATTCGCCTGGCGAAATCCGAAGCGGAACGTATGGCGGTGTGGAAAGGTCGCAAAGCCGCCTTTGCGGCTGTAGGGCGGATCTCTCCGAATTACCTGGTGCAGGACGGGGTTATCCCGCGAACCGCATTGCCGCGAGTGCTGGGAGAGATCGACCGGTTGAGTGCCGACGCCGGATTGCGCGTAGCGAACGTCTTTCATGCCGGAGATGGCAACCTTCATCCGCTGGTGCTTTATGACCGTCGCATTACCGGACAAGAGGAACGAGCCATGACCCTGGCGGAAGATATTTTGCGGCTGTGCGTGGAGGCAGGCGGGTCCATCACCGGAGAACATGGGATCGGGGAAGAAAAGAAAATGTTCATGCCGGTCATGTTTTCCCCAGCCGACCTGGACGCCATGCAGCGGCTGCGCTCGGCGTTTGATCCATATGACCTCTGTAATCCGAGCAAAATGTTTCCCGGCACCGACGCGAAGCTGCAAAGGCCGGTCGCCTACGAGCCACATCCGATCGAGCTGGCAGGGCTGGCACAACGCTACTAGCCGAGGAACGTGCGATCCAAACGGGAGTTAAGTGATGAGGCAAGCTGAAGAACAGAGCAACGAAGTGTGGATCGAACTAAGTGCGATCGTCGGCCCGGAACATCTGCGCCCGGCGACGCCAGAGGATGCGGTGGACGCGGTCCAACCCGCTGGCGTAATTGCACCTGGCAACGCGCAGGAAGTGGCGCAGGTGCTGCGGTACTGCGCCTCGGCCGGCGTCAGTATTATTCCGCGCGGCGGTGGTACACAGTTGGGGCTGGGAAATCGCCCGCGCAAGGCGGACTTTGTCCTGTCGCTGGAGCGGCTCAACCGCGTCATCGAACATGCCTGGGGCGACATGACGGTTACGGTGGAAGCCGGCTGCACCATCGACAAGTTGCAGAGTGTCGTTCGTGAGCACGGTCAGCAGTTGGGAGCCGACCCCAGGCAGCCGGAGCGGGCCACGGTCGGCGGCGTGCTGGCAACCGCTGAGAGTGGAACTTTGCGGATCCGCTACGGTGCGATTCGCGACCTGGTCCTCGGTGTGGAAATGGCACTGGCGGATGGCAGCGTAATTAAAGCCGGAGGGAAGGTCGTCAAGAATGTTGCCGGTTACGACCTCACCAAGCTGGCCATCGGTTCGATGGGAACGCTGGGAATAATCACTCGAGCGGTGTTCCGCCTGCACCCCGTGCCACGGGCCACGGCCACCTTCGCTGCCATGCTGCCTGCAGCGGCGGAGGCGGAAAAACTGCTGCTCGCCATTCTGGATTCACATCTGGTTTACACCGGGCTTCAGATGCGCGCGCGCCACGAAGACCAGATCTTCATCTACATACGATTCGAAGGCATCCCCGAATCGCTCGAAGACCAATACGTCAAGCTGGACCGCATTGCGGGCGCTCATCAGTTTGTGGATTGCGCCGGCGATGTCTGGATGGAGCGGCAGAAGCTGTTCGTCAATGCCGGCAGCTCGGTGATCTGCAAGTGCTCTGTCTTGCCTTCGCAGATCGGTTCGCTTTGCGATGCTATTTTCCAGCACACCAGGAAGGATGGGGTTGTAGTTACTCTGGTCGCACAAGGTACTGGGCTTGCCGAAGTGCGATTGGATGCCGCCGACCTCCATCTGCTGACAAGCGTGCTACGCGCCTTGCGCGGCGAGGTCGAACGCCTCGCCGGGACGGTGACCGTGGCGCAATGCCCTTTAGCAATGAAAAGCGAACTGGAAGTGTGGGGCAGCATAAGAGATGCGCTTCCGCTGATGCAACGAATCAAGCAGAAGTTCGACCCGGGTCAGGTTCTGAATCCGGGTCGTTTTGTGGGGGGCATATGACACCGCAGCTCGTAACCCCGGCGACCGGCAGTAAAAAGATTTTCGATGAGCACCATCCCTCGGATGCGGATCTCTTGAGTGCCTGCGTCCATTGTGGCTTTTGCCTGCAAACCTGCTCGACCTACACGCTGTGGGGAAAGGAGCAAGACTCCCCGCGTGGGCGCATTCACCTGATGAACATGGCAATCGAAGGCGAGGCGGAATTGACTGACTTATACGTCTCGCACTTTGACCATTGCCTGGGATGCCTTGCTTGTGTGACTGCCTGCCCCTCTGGCGTCAAGTACGGCAGGGTGATTGAAACCATGCGCGCCCGGGTGGAACAGCAATACCGCCGCCCACTCCACGAGCGAGTGCTGCGAAGAATGATTGCCGCGGTCTTCAGCCAGCCCAAACGAATGCGAAAGCTGATGTTGCCGTTGCGGGCGTACCAAATGCTGGGGATACAAAGCCTCGCGCGTGCCGTGGGCTTGACGTCGCTGCTGCCTGGGAGCCTGCGTACGATGGAACGGATGCTGCCTGACTTGCGTGATCGCCACAGATCTGTGACCCTGCCGTCGCGCATCGCGGCGCAGGGCGAGAAGCGCCGCACCGTCGCCCTGCTGACCGGCTGCGTGCAGAGCGTCTTCCTGGGCCAGGTAAACGCGGCAACCGCGCGCGTTCTGGCAGCTGAGGGCTGTGAGGTCTTGATTCCGCCGGACCAGGGCTGTTGCGGAGCGCTTCAAAAAGACCTCGGCCGGGAACACGATGCGATGAACGACGCGCGCAAATTGATCGACCTGTTCGAACCCTTGGCGGTCGATACCATCGTGGTCAACGCCGCGGGTTGCGGAGCAGCGCTCAAGGATTATGGATATTTACTGCGGGATGATCCCGGCTACCGTGATCGCGCCATCGCGTTTTCCGCTAAGTGTAAGGACGTCTCGGAGGTGCTGGCGGAATTGAAACCGCGCGCGCCGCGGCACCCGATAGCTTTAAAGGTTGCTTTCCACGACCCCTGTCACCTGCAACATGCGCAGGGGCTGCGCGAGCAGCCGCGCGCCATGCTGCGCACCATCCCCGGACTGGAATTGCTGGAAATTTCCGATGCCGCACGCTGCTGTGGTTCGGCCGGTCTCTACGGCCTGGTTCAGCCGGAGACGGCCCACCAACTGGGCCAGCGCAAGACACAGAACATCATGGCGACTGCGGCTGAGGCCGTGGCGACGGGCAATCCCGGATGCCAATTGCAAATCGGAGCGCTGTTAAATGAAGCGGGACACCCGCTGCCGGTATTGCATTACATGGAGCTGCTTGACGCTTCCATCGCCGGCGCTCAACTGCCGGGCAGGCGCAACTAGCGGCGCCTGCTGTCACTTCCGCGAAGCGTTGACGGCTGGCGGATTTTGCGGCGCAGCCGGACCTTCCCCCGCCCTCAATTTGCGGCAGCAGCCGCCTAGTATGTCGCCATTCGGCAAATAAACCACCCCTGCGTAGGGCAAGGTCTGCTTGCCGCCGGGTTGGGTGCACTCGGCCTTCCGAATCTTGGCCGACAGGCCACTCCCACTGCTCATCTGCCACAACCAGGCCTTCTCGTCCGCTATCCAGAAGAAGCCTCCGGGAAAGTCCTGGTCCGGCTGATTGACGCTGCCAAGGTATCGTGCGCCCCACGAAACAAACTGTACGCTCCACTTGGGCCCCTCGCCGGAGCACTCCATGTAGGGCGGCGCCCCGCTGGGGGGCGGGGCCTTTTTTGCGGCTTTACGAGACGGAGGTTGCTCGTAGCTATCCGTCGTCTCCTGCGCCTCAACCGAAAGCACTGCTGCCACAACCAACAGAGTTGCAATACAGCGAACAAGTATGCGTCTCATCCGAACCTCTCGAAGGCAAAATCAATTCTGCCGAAAGGCGATACAGCCGCTACTTCAGAGCCCAGCTTATTGGGTTGAAGGTCACAATACCTGAAAAGGTAACACAAGGCACTTTAGCATTTCTCGCGGCGACCTCCCATCTGCCTGAATCGCCCAGCCCGGAGGCATAGCGGGGCAGTTTCCGCATCACGGCGATTGCGGGCTGCAAAAGCAGACCGATGCCCTGGCAGTACAGGAATATTAGTGGAGTTTGGTGGACCTGGTCGGGATCGAACCGACGACCTCTTCCATGCCATTCCCAAGGGTGAATTGAGACAGGCAGATACGCAGCGATAGAGAGCGAGAAGAAGAGGTAGTGTTTATTCGGGCTTTCTGCGGTTCACCGCCTTTTGTTTGTACCTGAGTGACACTGTCGGAGACGGCTCGACACGAACAGGGATGGCAGGGTTATTACACAAACCACGACACAAACTCCGCACGCGCTCTGCCTGTAAGGGTCCCGGTGATTCCGTAATATACTCTCGGACGCAATCGGTGATATTCCTGGCGTTGTTTTGAGGGTCAGATCTCTGACGGAGTTCTCACGCATGAGTCCACAACTTCAGAGCGAGCCAATTTCATACCAGCAGCAAAAACCCGAGTGGAATCCGGCTCTTCGCGTAGCTTTTCGATTCAGCGTGGCCTACCTTGGACTGTTTTGTGCGGCCACACAAATCGTCACCAGCCTGTTCTCGGCTACTCAGGGAAGTGATATCCCCGACCCGGCGACCCTTTGGCCGCTGCGTCCGCTGGTCGTCTGGACGGCCGGTCATATCTTTCACGTGGCAGTGCCTCTCCCCTTAGAGGGCAACAGCGCCAGCGGCGATTGCATGTTCGGATGGGTCACGGCGTTCTGCCTGTTAGTCGTTGCTGCATTCGTCACCGTCATCTGGTCCGTTCTTGACCGCAAGCGCAAAAACTATGCTGCGCTGCATAAGTGGGTCCGGCTCTTCTTTCGTTTTATGCTTGCCGGACAGATGCTCAATTACGGCCTGGCCAAGGTCATCCCGGTGCAAATGCCGTATCCTTCATTGGCCAGGTTGCTGCAGCCCTTCGGCACCTTCTCTCCCATGGGCGTGCTCTGGAGTTCAATCGGCGCTGCTCCAGCTTATGAAATTTTCGCCGGTTGCGCGGAAGTCATCGGCGGCGTGCTGCTGATCGTTCCGCGCACGGCAACCCTGGGTGCGCTGATCTGCCTGGCCGACATGATGCAGGTCTTCATGCTGAACATGACCTACGACGTACCGGTAAAGCTGTTTGCCTTTCACCTGATCTTGCTTGCTTGTTTTCTGCTCGCCCCAGACGTTCCACGTCTTGTCACCGTCTTGTTTCTGGACCGTGCCACGGCGCCACGGCCACGAGAGCAGCTTTTCAGCTCACTCCGCGCCAACCGGATCGCGCTGGCCGCGCAAATCCTCCTCGGACTGTGGCTCCTGGGTCTGAACCTTTACACTGTTCGGCAGTATTGGAGCAGCTATGGGGGCGGCAGACAATACTCAGCGCTCTACGGCATCTGGGAGGTGACCCAAATGTCGATTGACGGCGAGCCGCGCCCGCCGCTTCTTACTGACAACGTACGCTGGCGGCGCGTCATTTTTGACATTCCCACTCGCATGGCTTTTCAGCGCATGGACGATTCAATGGCCCGTTATGGAGCCTCCATCAAGGTCAACGACAAAACCCTGGCGCTCACCAAGGACGACGACAAGAACTGGAAAGCAAGCTTCATCTTCCAGAGTCCGGCCCCGGACCAGTTGGTCCTCGATGGCGACATGGACCGCCATAAGGTTCACATGCAGCTCAAATTGCTCGACCGCAAGACCTTTCTGCTCGTCAGCAGAGGTTTTCACTGGATACAGGAGCTTCCTTTCAGTCGCTAGCTTTGACGGAAAGGTTCAGGGCTTCCCCTTGTATTAACGCCCCGGTTGAAGGATGAAGCAGCGGTTGAAACGGCGTGTCCCCCCGCGTAACTGTCGTAATCAGGCGTTAGCACAAGTTTGCGTCGTCTGTTCGCCCTTCGCGCAAGTGGCACGCATTACAGCTAAAGTTGAAACACCTCATGGAAACCGTTGCCGTGAGCACCAGAACGGCGGGTTATGACACAAACCACGGCACAAATGTCACGACTACGAGCAGTCGCCCTGTCTCACTTGTTGAGGGAATTGGTGGACCTGGTCGGGATCGAACCGACGACCTCTTCCATGCCATGGAAGCGCGCTCCCAGCTGCGCCACAGGCCCACTTGCGAAAGGATGGCGCTGAGAAATCAGCGCCTCACTCATTTTCTCCCACCCGGACATCATAGTCAAACCGCATCGACAAAACCCCGACGCGCTATGGTCTGTTGTGCTCGCCGCTCGCCCGTCAGCGGACACCAATTCAGCACCCCTTCACTTTTCGGCTCGTCCTCTACAATCGAAGAGTGAAGACCTGGGATGTCGTGATAATTGGCGGAGGTGTGATTGGTCTGTCGCTGGCGCGGCGTTTGCGGCAGAGCGGGGCCAGCGTTCTGGTCGTAGAGAAGTCTGAACCTGCTCGCGAGGCCACGCACGCCGCCGGCGGCATGATCGCGCACTGCGATCCGGAAAATCCTCACGCGATGGCCAAAATCATCGCGGCCAGTGGGCGTATCTATCCGCGGTTTATCGCCGAGTTGCGGGCGGAGGCGTTCGAGTCGCCTGACCTGCGCGTAGAGGGGACGATCGCGTTCTTTAGAGACGGTGAAGTCCCAGCGTGCGAAGGCGCGCGAGCGCTCCTCGACGATGCGGAGCTGACACATCTGGAGCCTCTGCTCGCGTTGCGCGGGCGCGCCTATCTGTTGCCCGAGTGTAGTGTCGATCCGCGCAAGCTGGCCAGCGCGCTGGAAAAAGCCTCACGGAAACTGGGTGTCGACTTCGTGACTGGCTCGGCGGTGACGGAAATTGCCGTACTCGGTGGGCGAGCTACGGGAGCGCGAACCACCAAGTCATTCTATGTCGCGGCGGCGGTGGTGAATTGTGCTGGAGCGTGGGCATTGCAGATCAAACCCCTGGGAATACCGACGCGTCCGGTGAAAGGCCAGATGGTTTGTGTGGTGCCGCAACCGGGACCGCATGCAGCGGGTCCGCTGATTCGGCATGTGGTGCGCACGCCAGAGGTGTACATCATCCCACGCAGCGATGGACGCTTGCTGCTGGGTGCGACGGTTGAGGAAGCCGGTTTTGACAAGCACGTGGATGCCGATACGGTGCAACGTCTGTACCGGGCTGCGGTCGAGGTTGTGCCGGAGATCGGTCAGATGCGCATTCACGATGCGTGGGCGGGACTACGCCCGGGCTCGCCGGACGGACTGCCGATCCTCGGTGCAACTTCTCTATCGGGATACTACGCAGCTACCGGACATTATCGCGACGGAATCATGCTTGCACCTGTGACTGCGGAGGCCATGACCCAGTTGCTGAAAGGACGTCCTCCCGATTTCGACATGACGCCCTTTTCGCCGTTGCGCTTTTCGTAAATGGCCATCATGCACGCAAGGCGCGATCTTTGAATGTGGCATGAATTGCGGTGACAGGAACAGGGGCGCCGCTTACGTCGCAGGAGACAATTCGTCCAAACCATGACGCGACAAAGTTTCTAAACGTTGTGAACTTTTGGCTCGCGGCAGTCGTATAAAGGTGAAGGATACTGGAAGCAGAAGTGTCGCGTCTGCTGGCACTTCAATTGCAAACAAAATGGGGTCAAACAGAGTGTTTCGCCAGCGGTTTGGCGGCCCAGGCGGAACCAACTCGAGGGAAACTTGAAGGCGTCCCTGTGCTGTTTAACCCCGGCCTCACATTCTATGCGAAGAGGCGAGAAATGCAAGCGGATCCCGCAAACGGCCAACTCAAGCTTGTGGCCTTGCTATCGCCGCATGGGCTGCCAGAACGATAGTCAAAAGTTAGGAGAGACTAGAAAATGACTCGTACACTGGCTCGCGTAACTCTATTTATCCTCGCGGTAACCATGTCTATCGGCGCTTTTGCCGCCTCCAAGTCTCAGGAGGTCACGCTCTTACACGATGCGCAACTGAATGGCAAGACGCTTCCCGCCGGCGACTACATCGTGAAGTGCGATGCCACCGGTTCGACGGCGCAAGTGAAGTTTGTGAAGAATGGTAAAGAAGTAGCTTCCGCAACCGGCCGAGTCAAACAGCTCGCTAACGCCCCTGATCACAACCAGGTCATCACCCAGGACGGTAACGGCAGCTCAAGCATCAGCGAGATCGATTTCAGCAACAACAAAACTGGCGTGACGTTCGATTCCGGAACAAGCATGTCCAGTGCCGGACAGTAGCCAACCAACAACACTTGATAGGACAAAAAGGGAGCGAAAGCTCCCTTGTTGTTGGAGGGTCTTGTTGCCTACTCCAGTAAACCATTCTTGTCATCACGAGCCGATTTGGTCGGCGAGGGATTTGCTTTTTCGCGAATCCCGGAACAGCAGATCCCTCGCTTCGCTCGTGATGACAATTTCATTTCAACTGATTTGTGGTGGCGGAACCCTACACCAGTTTCCGCAGCTCGCGCCGTAGGATCTTGCCTGACGCGGTGCGTGGCAACTTCTGCACAAAATAAATCTCTCGTGGCATTTTGTAATGCGTAAGCCGCTCGGCCACGAATGCCTGAAGTTCTTCCGCGGTCTGTTGATTGGCCGGCTGCTCCTCGCGTATGACGACGAACGCGCAAGGAATTTCCTCTCCGGCAGCGTCGACACGCGAGACCACGCCGCAATCGCGCACCATGGGATGTTCCAGCAGCACGCCTTCCACCTCGGCAGGCGCGATGGAGAAGCCTTTGTACTTCATCATCTCTTTGCGGCGATCGACCACGTAATACAGGCCATCCTCATCGACGCGCACAATATCGCCCGTCCAATACCAGCCGTCGCGCAGGACCGCGGCAGTGGCGTCGGGCGATTTCCAGTAGCCCAGCATGAACTGCGGGCCGCGCATGACCAATTCGCCGATTTCACCGGGTGGCACGTCCTGTTCCTTCTCATCCACCACACGGCAGTCGGTCTGGGCCACCGGCATGCCAATCGACTCCGGCTTGTACAAATCCTTCTCCAGGAAGCCAAGATGGGTCACCGGCGAGGCTTCCGTCATTCCATAGCCCTGGCGAATCGGAACTCCAGTGCTGGCAGTGAAGCGGCGGGCCAGCTCTGGCGCCAGCGGTGCGGCGCCCGACTTCACCCAACTCAGGCGATGTTCGCGCGGAAACTTTCCCTGCTCCGCGGCCTGGCAATAGGCCAGCAGCGTGGGCGGCACGCACAAGACAATCGTGACGCCTTCGTCGGCGATAAGTTGCAACGAAGCCTCGCAGTCGAAGCGGGGCATCAGTACCAGAGTGCTGCCCCGCATCAGAGCGAGGTTAAGGCCGACCGTCAGTCCGTAAATGTGGTACAGCGGGAGGAAGCACAACATCACATCTTCATCGCTGACCGCCCCGGACTCGCCCGGAATCAGAGTCTGATAGACATTGGCGACCAGGTTGTAGTGCGAGAGCATCACGCCCTTGGGTAGACCGGTGGTGCCGCTGGAGTAGGGAAGCGTCGCTAGAGCGAGTCGGGAATCGCGCTCGGGCGCAGGCAAAGGGACGCTTTCCGCAGCTTCGAATAGCACGTCAAAGGGCTGCGATCCGCTTGGCCCCGGCGCGCGGACGGTATAGACCCGCCGCAACCAGGGTAGAAGGCCAAGATCGATTCCAGCAAGCAGCGAGCCATCGCTGATGAGAGCAACCGCCTCGGAGTTTTCCAGTTGATGGCGGACTTCGCGCTCGCGGTAGGTGGGGTTCAGCGTAGTTGGAATAGCGCCGGCAAGGGTTGCGGCATGATAAGCGACGCCGAACTCCCAGCAGTTGGGCAGGAAGATGCCAAGGACCTCGCCCGGACGAATGCCGGCCGCCACCAGTCCACGCGCCGCACTCTTCACCATCGCTCCGTAAGCCGCATAAGTGATGCGCTGGACCGGTATGCACGACTGGTCGACAATCGCGATCTTCGCCGCATGACGGCGGCAGGAATCCAGCACCACGTCGTGCACGAACCTGCCTTCGGGATTGGCGAAGAGATGCGTCCGCAACGATGCAGGTGAGCGCGCCATAACACTTTGTCGCAAGAGTTTATCAGGTCAGAGCGGTCGTGCCGCTGATTTCCGCGGTGGGGAGGGCGATCGCTGTTATGCTGTGGCCGGGCGGTTATCTTCAAGACGATGCGAGGACTAAAAGGCAAGTGCGTGGTCATCACCGGCGGCGCCAGCGGCATTGGCGCGGCAACGGCTGTCCGCCTGGTTGAAGAAGGGGCCAAGGTCGCGATTCTCGATCGCGACGCGGACGGGTGCGACAGGATTGGCCGCGAGTTGCCCGGCATTGTGGGCGCATTTCGCGGCGATGTCGCCGATCCCAACGAGGTGCAGCACGCCTTCGGCAACATCATTGTCGGATTGGGCGGGCTGGACGTCGTCATCAACAACGCCGGCATCAGCATTCGCCATAAGTTTCTCGAAATCACGCCGGAGGATTGGAACAAGGTTGTCGCGGTCAATTTGAATGGCGTCTTTAATGTCGCACAGACCGCCGCGCGCTACATGACGGAGCATTCCGGCGGCGTCATCCTGAACATGGCTTCGACGAATGGGATAGTCGGACATCCCTACTACGCCGACTATAACGCCACCAAGGCGGGCGTGATCGAGTTGACGCGCTCGATGGCGCTGGAACTGGCTCCCAAAGTGCGAGTGAATGCTGTGGCGCCTGGTTACGTGCTCACGCCGATGCAGCGCGCCGAGTATTCCGACGCGATGCTGGAGGCCGTCAACCAGAAGATCCCGCTACGGCGCCACGCGCAGCCTGAAGAAATTGCGGCACTATTTGCGTTTCTAGCCTCTGACGATGCAGCGTACCTCACGGGGCAGGTCTATGTAATCGACGGCGGCGAGACGGCTGGCGGCCTGGCCAGCCGCTGAAGGCATAAAAAATCTTACTGGTAAGACTAGCAAGATAAGGGCCTATCCGGCTGCTAAATTCCCAGCCCCGTTACTCTCCATCCTGCTCCATGCACTTTGTGCCGGATGTTGAGGGTAATCAGCAGCGCGGTCATAGCTTCCACGATGCGCGCGTTTTCCAGCTTGCCCCCGTCGACGGCCCGCACGCCCGGAATCTTGCTTGCCAGCTGAGAAGCCACCTGGCGAGCGCGGTCATCGTCGCTGCAAACGATGACGTCGCAATCCACTTCGCCATCGCCGGCCAGCACCGTAGCAGACAGGCTGTGAAACGCCGCCGCTACCACGACATTCTTGCCCACCATCTCCTGCGCTTGTTCAGCCGCCGATCCCTGCCACACGCCCAGCACGCGGGTTGGACGGCCGCCTACCGCAGCCGCCAGCGGAACTGTAGCGTCGATCAGTATCGTGCCGGGGCGAAACGCAGGCTTCAGCTGCTTCAACAACTCGGCTTGGCCGGAGAAGGGGACGGTCAGTACCACAACGTCGCACATCTTCACCGCAACCCCGTTCTCAACGCCCTCTACGCTGCCCAGGGCCCCGGCCTTTTCGGCAATCTGTGCCGCTGCGGCCTTGGCCCGTTCGCCATCGCGCGAGCCGATGACCACCGACTCGCCCGCTCGCGCCCAGCGTTGTGCCAGTCCCGAGCCTTCGGGGCCGGTGCCACCCACGATTGCGATCATGCGTTGCCGTCCAGTTGCGCAGCGCAGGGAAGGGGCACGGCTTCAGCTGCGTCGAATGCGGTTGAAAATCCGTCCGGCTTCAGCCGCTGCGGTAACGGCCTTGTCTGCGCAATGTCAAAATATTGCGTGTACAGCGTGTTCCGCTGCGCGGGAATGCGGCCTAACTCGAAGATTCTCTCCTGGAACTCAGCCGTCGACGTATATTGACCCGCAGTCGAGCCCGCCAGGCGCGAGATGTTCTCCTCAAACAGCGTGCCGCCGTAATCGTCAGCCCCGGCCAGAAGCGCGAGTTGCGAGGCTTCGCGGCCAAGCTTCACCCAGGAAACCTGAATGTGATTGATAGATCCCGCGAATACAAGCCGCGCCAGTGCGTGGACTTTCATGTGGTCCGCCATCGTGCCGCCGTCACGCGCCAATCCTTGCGAGAACAGTAAAGTATTCTCGTGAATGAAGCCGAGCGGAACGAACTCGGTGAAGCCGCCGGTGCGCGACTGTATCGCGCGGAACAGGAGCATCTGGTTTACCCAGTGTTCCGGCGTTTCGCTGTGGCCGTACATCATGGTCGACGTGCTGCGGATGCCGCACTCGTGCGCGGTCTCGATCACTTCCTGCCATTGCGCGCTGGTCAGTTTATTTCGCGACAGCACCTGGCGCACACTATCGTCCAGTATCTCCGCCGCCGTGCCGGGCAGCGTGTCGAGGCCGTTGTCCTTAAGCATTAACAGATATTCGCGCACCGGCATGCCCGTCAACTCGACGCCATATACCATTTCCATGGGAGAAAAGGCGTGCGCATGCATTTTCGGCGTCGCCGCTTTCACCGCTCGTAAAATGTCGCGATAGTAAAACGGCGGCAGATTGCGAGGCAGTCCGCCCTGAATGCAAACTTCGGTGGCGCCCCACTCTTCCGCTTCGCGGCATTTATGCGCAACCTCGTCGAGCGACAGGAAATACGCGGTCTCATCGCGCGGGCCCACGCTGAACGCGCAGAACTTGCATCCCACGAAGCACACATTGGTGAAGTTGATATTGCGGGTCACAACATAGCTGACCGTGTCGCCAACCAACAAGCGCCGTATTTGATTCGCCGCCACAACCAGGCCGAAGAGATCGTCGCCCTCGCAGTTGGCCAGCAGCAGACATTCCTCCCGGCTAAGAACGCCGCCGTCGAGCGCGGTCATTACCTTGTCGATAGCGGCCCGCACCAAAGGAGAAACGCGGTGCTGCACCTCATCCCAGGTTGTGCCTTGAAGCGTCTGCCGATTGCACCAACTTAGCCCTTGCATTACGTCCTCGCTAAACGCCCAAACAGGTGATTCTTGACTCCACTGCGGTTACTCGCGCAACCGAACCTTCCGGCTATCGGAACAAATCCTTCTCCGCCGGACGTACCAACTCGCGCGCTGCACCGGTCCCGCGCCGATATGCGTAACCCCGGATTATACAAGCTGGAACACGCGAATCTTTTCCGCACACCAGGCCCGCGACGCAAGCCAGTTCATCCGCTACCGCTTCTGCCGTAGCATGCATTTTGTAGCCGTAGGCATCGGCTTTGCCGCGATAATCGTGAATCACCTTCATCCCAGCGACGCCGATTGCCACTTCGCACAAACCCTCGCGCCAAGCGCGACCAAAGCTGTCGGCGATAATTACCGGAATGTGCAGTCCCGTACGCCGCTTCAATCTTCGATGAATTTGGGCCGCGGAACGGTCAGGATCGACAGGCAGCAGCACCGCCGTTGTTCCGCCATCGACGTTGGAGACATCGACCCCGCTGTTGGCGCAGACCAATCCGTGCGGCGTCTCGGTAATCAAAACATGTTTCTTGCGGACCACCCGCTTGGCTTCGCGCAACGCCAGTTCCACCACGCGCGCATCAGCGCCATTCGTGGCGGCGAACTTCCGGGCGGCAGCGGAGGGCATTACCGAATCGAGTGCCACCCTGCGATCTTCCGCCTTGGAAACAATCTTGTGCTTGAGGACCAGGATGTCGCCCTCGTGCAGTCGCAGCCCACCCAATGCCAGAGCGTCGACCACGAGATCGGCAACCGAATCGCCAGCGAAGACGTCACGGATGCCGCGAACCGGCATCGCGCGCAACTCGCCGGTCGCGGTCGTGGAGGCAATCTGCGGGTGTCTCTTCACACCGCCGCTCTCCAGGCGTCGAGGCTGCGCTCACCAAAGCCCCATGATCGCAGCAGGCGCTGAGCGTTCGTCTCGCCTTCGCGCTGTACCAGCAGTTCGAGCTCGTGCGGGTTATCGATGTCGAGGCCCATTCCCGGCAACTCGAGGATGATCAGTTCCTTGCCGGTTCGTCTCATCGCTTCACAGTGCGGCACGAAGCTGTCGTTGCCAAAGCGCAGTGAAATGATGGACGCCGGCCGCCGCAGAATACAGTTGCTGCCGCGGCGATCGTAAGCAGGAACGAAAACCGCGCCTTCATTGGGGGCAGCGTCCAGCACGCGTTGCAACTCGTCGCTGGTGATGAGCGGAATGTCCGCCGGGACAACAATTGTGGTGTCATAACCGCGCTGCTCGCACCAGGCGGTCGCCATCGCGGTCGCAGCCGTCTCGCTCTGGTTTTCCGTATCTTCGATTACCAGGAAGCCGAATTCCTCGGCCAGTTGCCGGGCTCGCCCATCGCCCGTAACCAGGGCCACATCGATGAGGTCAGTGACACCGGCGGCGGCCGTCATCACATCGCGCAGCATGGCTTCGGCCAGTTGCGCACGCTGCTGCTGGTTCAAGGCCGAGGCGAGGCGTTGCTTCGCCGTCGCCAGGCTCTTGAAGGGGATGAGAAGAATTCCGGTCATGGTCACGCCTCCGCGCCTTGCGGGGTCGCGCAGAGGTTCAGGACGAACTCCGCCAGGTCGCGCTTGTCGGCAGCCGAGCGCATGATGGTGTTGGTGCAAACGACGCGCCGTAGAGTGGGTCGTAGACGCGTAGTTCGTAGATCGGGGATCGGGGATTGAGAAGCGGACGCATCTCGAATGGCGATCGGGCCGACCGCTGACGGCTGACTGCTGATTGCTTGAGCGTCGGCCCCGTCGGCGACCAGAACATCGAGAAAATCCTTGTACGCTGTTGCCACACCGGCAATCGTACTTGGCCACCCCATCATCTTCATCAGCGCACCTGCCGGGCCGGAGACCGCGGCTCCTCCCACGATTGGACTTACCGCGACGACCGGCGCCGTAGCTCGCCGTAGCGCATCTCGAATGCCAGGCACCGCCAGAATCGGGCCCATGCTGGTCACGGGATTGCTTGGCGCAAATACGATCGCTCCAGCTCTTTCGATGCTCTCGATCACGCCCGGTGCGGGACGCGAATGCTCGGCGCCCTCGAAGCGCACCGCCCGCACTTCCACTTGATGCCGCTCGCGGACAAAGTACTCCTGAAAAGTCAGCGTGCCTGTAGCCGTGTCGAGCAGGGTAGAGACCCGATCGTCCGACATCGGCAGCACGCGCACGCGAATGCCAAACTTCTCCGCTAGTTCAGCCGTCGCTGCGCTAAGCGTTTTGCCTGCCCGCAGCATCGCAGTGCGCGACAAATGCGTCGCCAGATCCAGATCGCCCAGGCTGAACCACGAGGGTTGCCCAAGCTGCGTCATGCGCTCCAGGCAGCGAAAGCTGTCGTCCGCGACGCCCCATCCGCGGTCTTTACTCAGCAGATCGGCAAGGCTGTACAACACCGAGTCGATGTCCGGCGACACATGCAGCCCCCACCACTCCAGGTCATCGCCTGTATTGACGATGACTGTGAGCTCCTCGGGTTTGACGATCTGCTGCAAGCCCTGTACCAGCTTGCTGCCGCCAGTCCCACCTGTGAAGACAACGATCATCTACGTGGCCCTCGCATACCCATGGTCATTCGATACAGCTCGCAGCCGTTCCGCCAGTACTCCACCACGCGCCTCTACGCTTGCCACAAATTCTGGATATACCGGCAAACGCTGTATCAGTTTCTGTCCGGCAGCCTCGGTGCGGCGCTGCAATTCGAGCAGATGCGGCCAGGGCGCTTCGGGATTGATGTAATCCGGCGTCAGCGGCGAGACCCCGCCCCAGTCGTTGATGCCGCCTTCCAACAGCCTCTCATAACCGTTTTCGGTGAGGTTGGGCGGCGCCTGGATATTCATGTCGCGGAGCAACAGGCGGGCGACGGCCAGCGTGCGCAGCATGTTACCGGTATCAGGTTCGGGCCACGCGGCCATGGGAATGCGCGCCTTCGCGCGAAAGTTCTGGATGATAACTTCCTGGACATGCCCGTATTGTTCGTGAAGGCGCTTGATGGCCAGCAGCGACGCGACGCGATCTTCCATCGTCTCGCCGATGCCGATGAGAATGCCGGTGGTGAAGGGCACGCCTAGTTTTCCCGCATCTTCGATCGTCCGCAGACGCAGCGCGGGGACTTTGTCGGGCGCGCGTCCTGCCGGATGTGCTGCCACAAGGTCCGTGCTGGTGCTCTCCAGCATAAGTCCGAGGCTCGGATTACTCGCGCGCAAGCGTTCAATCCAATTCGCGCTCAACAACCCTGGATTGGCATGCGGCAGCAACCGAGTTTCCCGCAGTACCAACGCACACATCGCCTCCAGATAATGCAGGGTGCTGCGATAGCCCAGACGCCGCAGCGTCTCGCGCATCTCCGGGAAGATAGCCTCCGGCCGGTCGCCCAGCGAAAACAGCGCCTCGGTGCAGCCGAGCTTTTCGCCTTGCTTCGCGACTGACAGAACTTCATCCGGCGTCATCGTGTGCGCGCCCGCCTCGCCAGGATCGCGGCGGTAGGTGCAATAACCGCAGTAGTCGCGGCAAAGATTTGTCAGCGGGATAAAAACCTTGCGCGAGTAGCTGATGGTTCCCGGATGGTACTGCTCTTTCCGGGCTCGGGCCGCAGCCAGCAGTTCGGGAAGAACGCCGTCATCGCAACGCAAGAGCCGCAACGCAACGTCAGGGGCAAGTTCTGCCCCGTCGTGGACTTCGCGTAGCTGGCCGAGGAGAGAATCCGCCGACCGGTCCGCGCCGGTCCGCTGCGCGATGAATGTCATGGAGGAAGACATGTCCGGCTTAAGGCGCGCGCCAATCGGCGCCCTCACGTAAGAATATCGCAACCGGCCGGATGCCGTATCTCAGGCATTCAGTCTGGTGTTACTCCCGACATGCCGTACTGCCCGCGAAAATACAGCAGCGGAGATCCCTCGCTCAATGTGACCTCCCTCACCTCGCCGACGAAGATGGTATGGTCACCGCCCACGTGAGCATCGACAACGCCGCAGTCGAGATTGGCCAGCGCAGTTTCCAGCACCGGCATTCCGCTCTTCATCTTGCGATATCGAATACCTAATCGATAAGCCGCGTCGGGATTGCGTTCCGGATCGGCAAAAAACTCCGACAGAGCTTCCTGGTCCTCTTTCAGCACGCTGACGCCGAACTCGCCGCGCTCGCGAATCCGAAGGTAGGTCTCGGCCATGTGGTCGATGCAGACCAGCACCAGCGGCGGCTGTAGTGAGACCGAGCAAAACGCGTTGGCCGTCATGCCGTGCACGTTGCCCGCCAGTGTTTCGACAGTGATGACTGTCACGCCAGTGGCGAAGCGGCCCAGCGCAGCGCGGAATTCGTCGGGAGTGACTAGCTGGTCCATGCTCAGCGGCGGTTCGCAAACCGACAACTCACCAACTATACCGGATTGCCGGCAGCGCCTTGTGATTGCGAGTTTGGCGTCACTAGTGGCCTTTTGATCGCCGCCAAATCCGACGTTTCTCAAAAGGCCTCAACTTGCGATACTCTTCAAACCGCACAGAAACTCCGAGTGGGCCGCCAACAGGCGCCACTCAGGCGCTGGATGGAAGAGGTCGTGGGGGCTGGATGTATCCTCGAGCATTTGCATATCATCGGGCAAAGTCGTACCCAGAAGCCATCTCGCTGCTCAGCGAGTTGGGAGACGAAGCCAAATTTCTTGCGGGCGGACAGAGCCTGATCCCGCTGATGAAACTTCGCCTCTCCGCTCCTCGGCACCTCGTCGACCTCAATTTCATCCCCGGGACGTCTTACAGTCGCAGCAACGGCACAGCGCGCTTCGGGGCGATGACGCGCCATGCTGAGATCGCCGCTTCTGCCGAAGCCGCCCGAAATCCCATCCTCCGCGATTGTGCCGCCGGTATTGCCGATCCGCAGGTGCGGCACATGGGAACCATCGGCGGCTCCATTGCCGAAGCCGATCCCACCGGCGACTGGGCTCCGGTTTTGCTGGCAACGGGAGCGACCGTGAAAACACTCGGTCCAGATGGCGAGCGCGGCATCGACATCGCCGACTTCGTCCTCGACGCTTACACCACCGCGCTACAGCCGGCTGAACTAATCATCGAGATCGACGTGCCTTTGCCCGGGGAGCGCAGCGGCGGAGCCTACATCGCGCTGAAGCGTTGCGCCCCGGTGTATGCCAGCGCCAGCGTCGCGGTGCAACTTACCATGCACGACGATCACACCTGCCAGGACGCCCGCGTCTATCTGGGAGTACTCGGCCTGACTGCCACGCGCGTGACGGCCGCCGAAGAAGCGCTGCATGGCCAGGAGGTTACTTTTCAGCAACTTGAGAAGGTTCGCGAGGCCGTGATGGACATCGCTGAGCCCGCCTCCGACATGCGGGGCTCCGCCGATTACAAACGCCAGGCTGCGGGAGCGCTGGCGAAGCTGGCCGTGGAGACGGCGGTTAGACGCGCTCGCGGGGAACGCGTGGAGATGACGCATCTTTATGCCTGAGGAAATTTCACGCATGCGAGTAAGCATGAGGATCAACGGCAAGCAATACGTGCGCGAGGTCGAGCCGCGGATGCTGCTGGTCCAGTTTCTTCGCGAAGAACTGAACCTGACGGGCACGCATATCGGCTGTGATACCAGCTATTGCGGGGCCTGCACGGTCCTGCTAAATGGCCGGAGCGTGAAGTCGTGTACGCTGTTCGCATTTCAAGCCGACAGTGGAGAAGTGCGTACGGTGGAAGGCCTGGCGCAAGACGGCCAACTTCATCCCGTCCAGCAGGCCTTCAGCGACTGCCATGGCTTCCAGTGCGGATATTGCACCCCCGGCTTTCTCATGAGCACGGTGCAGTTACTGGAGGAACATCCCCATCCCACAGAGTCAGACATCCGTAAAGGCATCGCCGGCAACACTTGCCGCTGCACCGGATATCAGAACATCTTCAAGGCTATTCGCGCCGCAGCCGCGGCGAGCGGAGGAGCAGACAGTGGCCATTAAGTTTTCAGGCGAATTTGCCACTCCACGCAGTCCGGAGGAAGTTTTCGATTTTCTCTCCGATCCACAAAAGTTCGGCCCGCTGCTTCCCGACTTCCAGAGCATGAGCATGGAAGACGCCACTCACTTTGCGGTGAAAGTGAAGGTCGGAGTAGGGAACATTCGCGGCTTAGCGGAGATCAAGATGGAATTGAGCGAGACCGTCCGACCGTTGCGCGCGCTATATAAGGGGCAGGGAACTGCTGTGGGAAGCCAGGTGACGGTGAGCGCAGGCTTCGATCTTTCGGCGATGCCGGAGGGCACTCGCGTCGGGTGGCAGGGCGAAGCCGGCGTCTTCGGGAAGCTGGCTTCAATGGCTGGCGGGATGCTGGAGCCGTTGGGCCGCAAGAATATCCAGAAGCTGATTGACGGATTGCAGAAGGCGCTGGCCGAGTCAGTGAGCGCCCCAACTGCCGTGAGTTCGCCGAGCGCGGCGCCAGCAATGACCGAAGCGCCGGGCTTTGGCCCAGCAACTGACCACTCAGAACCGGCTGATGTCCCACAGAGTAAGACTGCGGCGACGGTGGAAGCGCCCGCCTTCAGCCCGGCAAGTACTGACGCTCAGGGAATCCCCCGTGACGGCGGCGGCGAAGGAGATCATGGCGACCGCAACCCATAATCGAACTGGCGACTGGGTGGGCCAATCGATCAGGCGCAAGGAAGACGCGCGCCTGGTTCGCGGCAAAGGAAAATTTGTCGACGATATCAAGCTGCTCGGCATGCTGCACCTGGCGTTCGTGCGCTCGCCGTTCGCCCACGCAAAGATCACCAGCATCGATGTCTCCGAGGCTGAGGCGCTGTCAGGCGTGGTATGCACTCTAACCGGTCCTGAGATCACTAAGCTCATCGATCCCTTCTTCGAAATTGGTCCCGCGCCCAGCAACCAGATTCTCGACTACCCCATGGCCGTCGATCGCGCTCGCTATCAGGGAGAGCCGGTCGCTGCGGTGATTGCCGAGACCCCCGCCATTGCTGAAGATGGCGCCGAGTTTGTGCACGTCGAATACGAGCCACTGGAAGCCGTTATCGACGGCGAGGTTGCCGTTACCGACCAGACGGTTTTGCATGAGGCGATGGGCACCAACGTAGTCTGGCGCGGCGTTTACGAATATGGCGACATCGCGAAGGCCTTCGCCGAAGCGGCCCATGTCATCCACATTGATCATCTGCACATGCATCGCTTCTCCAGCACGCCGCTGGAGAACAATGCCGTAGTTGCGCAGTGGGACGATAACGACGAACGCCTGTACTTCTGGAGCAACAATTCCTTCCCCACCATCGGCATCCAGTTGCTCGCGCCCGCCCTGCATCTTCGTATGGACCAGGTGCGGGTGCAGACGCATGACATCGGCGGCAGCTTCGGCATCAAGATCACCAACTATCCGCAGATGGCGGTGTGCGCTCTGGCCTCGCGCAAAGCCAATGGCGCGCCCATAAAGTGGAGCGAGACGCGCTCCGAACACATGACCGCAAGCGCTCATGGCAACGAGCGCACCTTTCGCGATACGCGCGTCGCGTTGGACAAAAACGGCGTGATTCTTGCGGTCGACTCGCGGCACATCGATGATTGCGGCGCTTATCCGCGGTACGAGCCACTGGGCTGCGTGATCTGGTCGCAAGTCACGCCGGCCACCTATCGCCTGAAGAACCTGCGCATCGATTTCGCCCAGGCAGTCACGAACAAGTGTCCTGTCGGCCCCAATCGCGGGTATTCCCGAATGCAGCACTTGTGGTTTCTGGAGCGCGTGCTCGACATCTGTGCCCACGAACTGCAAATCCCAGCCGACGAGATGCGGCTGCGCAATTACATTCGTCCCGAAGAGTTTCCTTACACTACACCCAACGGTTGCATCTACGATTCAGGGGATTATCCGCGCATGTTGCAAGTCGCGAAGGACCTGATTGGCTGGGACAAGTGGCAGAGGGAGCGAACGAAGGCGCAGTCGGAAGGTCGCTGGCTCGGCATCGGCATCGGCACCACGCTCGATTCCGGCACCAACAACTTTGGCCAGGCGCAGATCGTCAATCCCCAGGCGCCATTCTCCGGCAACTCGCAGGCGGCCAATGCCAAACTCGACATATACGGCGAAGTTATCGTCGCGGTGGGTTCAGTGCCGCAAGGACAGGGACACGAGACCACGGTCTCGCAGGTGGTCGCCGACATCCTCAACATCCCGCCGGACATGGTGAACGTGCGCGTCGGTTTTGACACTGAGCGCAACGTTCACACCGGGCACAGCGGCACCTACGCCAGTCAGTTCGCAGTATCGGGGCTATCCGCGGTAAACGGCGCAGTGCAGTCGCTGAAAGCCGAGATCAAGAAGCTCGCGGCCTTCGCTCTGCAGGCTAATGAAGATGAGTTGGAGTTTGGTGTTGGCAAACAGGGAGCAGAGGTGCGCGTTCGCGGCACGGAGAAGGCAATTCCATACATCGGGCTGGCAAATCTGGCGAACGTAAACACCGCCGTCGTCCCTGAAGAATTGCGCTCCATCACCCTGAACTGCCGCTACACCTGGCGCGCCCCCTTCCACGTCCCGGACGTGCAGAAAAAGTACGGCAATCTCACGCTGACCTACTCCTCGCAGCTGCACATTGCGGTAGTCGAGATCGACAAGGAGACCTACATTCCCAGGATTCTCGACTACGCCGCGGTCGACGACTGCGGCACCGTGATCAATCCCATGATTGTCGAGGGACAGGTACACGGCGCGACGGCGCATGGTATTGGCGCTGCCTTGATGGAGAACTGCGCCTACGACGCAAGCGGAAACATGCTGGCCTCGACCTTCAGCGATTACACGCCCATCACGGCCGTCAACATGCCCACCCTGAAATACGGCAACATAGAAACACCCTCGCCGCACAGCTATAGCGGAGCTAAAGGCATGGGCGAAGGCGGAGGAGCGCCGCTGCACGCCATCAGCGCGGCCTTGCAGGATGCACTGTTTCGCGAAGGCATCATCATCGACGAGTCGCATAATAATGCCAGCACGTTGTACGAGCTCATTCAGAAGGGCCGTCGCGGAGAACTGAGGCCGAACGTGACGGTAGAGAGGAAATGAGTTCCGCTTGTTTGTGAATCTTGAATCGTGGATCGAAGAAGCGTTCGCATCAACGGGCCGACGATCCACAATTCACGATCCACGAATCACCAGCTAATGAAGAAAATTCTCATCGTCGGAGCCGGAGCCATCGGCAGCCTTTACGCCGCGCACCTGGCGCGGGTCGCCGAGGTATGGGTGTTTGCCCGCCGTCCGGAGCATGTTCGCAGCATCAACCATCATGGTATTCGGGTCACCGGGCACAATGAGTTTCACGCCAGGTTGCGGGCTTCTTCAGACGTGCAGGACCTGCCGCACTTCGACTTTGGTATCGTGGCCACCAAGGCAAACCAGACGCGCGAGGCCTTTGCTCCCGTCGCACATCTGTTCGACAGTGGTGCGGTGCTTTCGGCGCAAAACGGCCTCGGCAGCGAGGAGGTCATTGCCGAACTGATGCCGTCGGGCTACGTGATTCGCGGAACGACGTTTATGAGCGGCACGCGCTTTGCTGACGATCACGTACATTACGAACTGAACACAGCCACATGGATGGGACCGTTCGAACCAACGAATACGCCGTTCGAGCTAGTGGAGGAGTTGGCGGCGTTGATGAACGCATCCGGACTGAAGGCCGAGGCCTTGCACGATGCCCGGCCGGCGCAGTGGTCAAAATTGATCTTCAACGCATCGGTGAACAGCATATCGGCCTTGACGGAGCTACCGCACTCCCCGCACTTTGCAGCGGAGACGCACTTCAGCGACCTGGGACACCTGCTGCACGATTTGATCGACGAAGGCAGAACCGTAGCCGCGGCGGTTGGCATTGAGCTGCATGACGATCCCTGGGCCATGAACTGCCTTGGCGCGCGTACCAACCATCCCCCATCGATGCTTTACGATATTCGACATCGGCAAAGCACCGAGGTTGATTTTCTGGGCGGTGCGATTGCCCGCGAGGCGCACCGGGTTGGCGTCGCGGCGCCTTTTCATACGGCACTCTATCGCCTGGTCAAGGCCAAAGAGGCGAGCTGGACGTGGAAAAATGAAAATGTACACGAAGATGTTGCGGTAGGTGGCGAATAGCGAGACCCTAATGCCTTACCCTATTGACGATCTGAAACTCAATCGCGTTCGCCAGCTCATGAAGCAGCGGGACCTTGACACCCTGGTTGTGCGCGCCCCTGACAACATTGTGTACCTGACCAACTACTGGTGCATGAAAGGCTACGACATCGCCATCTTTCCGCGCGAGGGTGAGCCAACACTCATCGCAATCGAGCCGCAGGAAGAGGACGCGCGCCGCACCTCATGGACCCAGGACATTCGGCTGTTCAAAAGCTACGATGAGCGCGATCCACGGCCGCCGACCTTCCGGTCGCTCGAGGTTGCGCTGCGGGTCCTGAAGGAGCGTGACCTCACCGGCCGCATCGGCTTAGAACTGTCGCAGGGAACGCAGAGTGCCGATCGCATGGTGGGCGAGCCGACGACGTGGTCCCAACCATGGTTCGACGCCTTTAGGCCGGGGGCTCGCGAGGTGGTTGATGCCTCCGGCCTGCTCGCGGAAGCCCGCGCCATCAAGACCGGCCAGGAGATCGAGCGCATGAGGCTGGCGAATGAGCTGGCTGCGCTGGCCATGGAACATACCTTCGAACGCCTGCGTCCAGGAATGAAGGAGAGCGAGGTGGCGGCCATCTTTGAGGGGTTTGTACACGCCACCGGCATTGGCTTCAAAGGCAAGGTTGAGATGGCGCGCGCCTTCACCCTGGTGTGGTCGGGCAAAGGCATTCGGACGTTCACGGCGACCGGCGACCGTCCCGTACAGGAGCACGAGCCCACGCTGTTCGAGATCTGGGTGTGCGTCGACGGCTACTGGAACGACCTTACGAAAAATCTCTGCCCGGGTGAGTTGTCGCCGGAGTATCACAAGCTGTTGGATTTGCTGCTGGGGGTGTTCGATCAGGCAGCGGCATTTGCCAAAGACGGCGCGAGCCTGCCCGATCTGGATCGTCTGATCCGCGCCCGTATTGCTGAAGGCGGCTATCCGGGACAACCATCTCACGCGGTATGCCACGGTGTGGGAGCTCGCGCGCATGAGCCTCCTTATGCTCATCAGGCAGGCACCGGCACCATTCGCAAAGGCATGGTGCTGGCCATTGAGCCAGGAGTGTATTGGCCAGGCGGCGGCGGCCTACGCCTGGAAGACAATTTCTGGATCACCGGCGATGGCAACGAGAAACTGTGCTCGTTCCCGGACGATTTTCGCCTGGTAAATGCCGCTAACGCGGGAAAGGCCGTACAGTGATGGCTACTGCCAAGGCCGTTCTGTCTGACAATGTCAGAGACGCGATCCTCGAGTGCGTTCGCGAGGACGAGCTTGTCTCCATGTGCTGCGACGTGATCAACATTCCAAGTCCCACAGGCGGGGAGTTGGCGATGGCCGAGTACATGCGTGCGGCATTTCAGAGGCTGGGACTGACGATCACGTGGCAGCCGGTGGAGGACGGACGCGCCAACGTCATCGGACGGATGGAAGGCGACGGCAACGGCTCATGCCTGATGTTCAACGGCCACATGGATACTTCCAACACAGGCGACGAAAGCTTCCTCACCGGCATCGGTTACAAACCGCACGCCGTGGTGAAGGACGGCATGATTTATGGCCTGGGCATTTACAACATGAAGGGTGCGCTGGCGTGCTATGTTCACGCGGTAAAGGCCCTGCTGGAAGCCGGAGTGAAGCTGCGTGGCGACGTCATCCTGGGTGCGGTCTGCGGGGAAATTGAAAAAACTCAGTGGGGCGAGTTCCAGGGCAAAGAGTATCGCGGCTACGGGGCAGGCACGCATTACCTCGTCAGCCACGGTATTTTGCCCGACATGTGCGTCCTTGGCGAGCCCACCGACATGCAGATCGTGCTGGAGCACGCCGGCTCGATGTGGGTGCGCTTCGGCCTGACCGGGAACTACGTGCATTCCGCGTTTGCGCCGGGCAAGGAAGATCAGAACGCTATTCGCCGCATGTACGACGTTGTGGGAGAGATAACGGCGTGGATTCCGGAGTGGCAGGAGCAGGCGCGTTGGGCTGGGCGTCCGGGATTTGTCAACATTGGGTGCCTGCGGGCCGGACATCCCTGGCGTGCCAGCCGCACACCGGAACGGGCGGACCTATTTCTGGACGTGCGGGTGCCCCCGACGATCAGCATGACCGACGCCCGCCGCGCCGTGAAGCAGCTCTATCTGACAATGAGGGACAAGCATCCGGAGTACGGCTTGGAGTTCGAGACCTATGTCTCGGTTCCGGGGGCAATCATCGACGAAAGCCATGCGATGGTACAGGCCATCGAGCAAAACCATCAGTATGTGGTCGGCAAACCAGCCGTGCGCGATACGGTCCTGTGGTGTTCGGATGCGTCAGTGTTGTCGCGCTTCGGATGTCCGACGGTGAACTACGGGCCGTCGAGCGGGCCGCGCGATCACGAAGGTGAAAAGGTCGCGATCAAGACGCTGGTAGACATAACGAGGGTTTATGCGCTGACCGCAGCGGAGATATGCGGGTGAAGGTATCAGCCGTCAGCTCTCAGCTAATGACACATCTTTGCTTCTAAGGGGAGCGTTGGCCTTAATCGAGTGCTAATTGCAGATAATAACTTTTAAGGAGACTCTGATTTAATCAGAGCTTCCCTAACGCCTTAGCTGAAGGCTGAGAGCTGACTGCTGAAAGCTTGCTTTCTGGAGCACCATTTGCCCAGTCCCACTGAAGTCCAACGCCGCTACGGCAACATTCGGAGCGCTATGCGCGAGCAGGATGTCGACGCGCTCATCGTGTGCGGCAACCAGTATGCCGGGTTTGAGGGCGCGGTGTTTTACACCTCAGGCTTCGAGATTGTCCATCGCTATGTCTACGTTCTGATTCCTCTGACGGGCGAACCGACGCTGGTGTTTCCGCAGGAGGCACGCTGGATCGGCGACAAGAAGAAGCCCTTCGTGGGAGAAAAGGTTTGGGCGGAGGTTCCCGGCCGCTGGCTGCGCGAACGCGCGCAAGACGAACGCTGGAAGCGTGTCGCGGTCTATGGTCTCGACTACATCATGGCCGTCCGCGATTATCGCGAACTTCAGCAGGGTGCATTCGAGCTCGTGCCTTTCGATTTCCACTTTGACATGGCGCGCGCGGTCAAGAGCCAAGAGGAACTGGTTGAGATCCGCGACTCAATGGACATTATCCACGAGGGCTTCTGGGCGCTGCTCGATGGCTTCGCTCCGGGCAAGACGGAAGCGCAGCTCATGGCGCCGGCGGTTGAGGTGTTTTTTGCCCGTGGGGCCGGGCCCCGCATGATGAACATCGTGCTCTCCGGCGAAAACGGCGAAGCCGAGGCGCACTTCAAAGTGCCGGGACAGCGCCGCGTGGGCGAGCGTGACCTGATGCTGTACTCACTGGAGATCGCCGGTTCGGGCGGCTACTGGGTCGAGTTCTCCCGCGCACTTATCGCGGGTGAGCCAAGTCAACGGACGCTGCAAATGGCCGAAGTCTATCCCGACGCGATGGAGACGGCGCGCAAACTGATGCGCGAAGGCGTGCTCGCCCGCGAGGTCCACCAGGTAGTTGCAGACACATTTGCGCGCCACGGTTTCGCGCTGGGACATCTCTCCGGACATTCGATTGGGACTACCATGCTTGAGCATCCGGCAATCGGCGCGAAGAGCGAGATTGAGCTCAAAGAAAACATGACATTTTCGCTACATCCGCAAGTGATCGATAAAGATGGGAGCGTCTGCCTTTACACCCAGGACACCTTCCGGGTCGGCCGGGAGCAGGGCGAAAACCTCAGCAACATTCCGTGGAAGTTCTATTCCAAAGCTGACGCGCAGCATCTGGCGAGCAAAACATGAAGAAGGTCTTGATCGTGGGCTGCGGAGCGATTGGAAGCCTCTTCGCTGCCCATTTGGCGAAGGGCGGCGAGGTAGAAGTCTATGCCTTCGATGTCGCGCAAGCGCATATCGACGCCATCAATCGCGATGGGTTGCGGCTGTCGGGTGCAGCCGATATACATGTCAAGCTGGCGAAGGCCAGCACCGACGCGGCGCAACTGCCGATCTGCGATTACGGGGTAGTAGCCACGAAGGCGATTCATACGGCGAGTGCCATCCGGGAGGCGGCCGGTTGCTTCGACTCCCACAGCGTGGTATGTTCCGTGCAAAACGGAGTGGGCAACGAGGAGATCATCGCTGAACATGTAAAGTATGTGATTCGCGGGACGACGTTTCCCGCCGGGCACCTTGTCGAGCCAGGACATGTCGGGTTCGACATTCAGGGCGATACGTGGATTGGCCCCTTCGAGGGGACGAATACGGCGACGGAACGGGTCGAGGAGTTGGCGGGCTATCTGACCCGAGGCGGCATGAACACGATCGCCCTGGCCGATGCGCGAGGCGCGCAGTGGACAAAGCTGATTTTCAATGCCGCGACGAATCCAGTGGGAGCACTCACCCGGCTGCATCATGGAGCGGCAACGCGCTTTCCACCTACGGGCGAACTGTTTGCGGCGCTCATCGAGGAAGGCGAGGCGGTAGCCCAGGCGATGGGAATCGAATTGCACGGCGATCCTAGAGATTTGGTCTCCAAGGGAGCGAACGCTCCCGGCAAACATAAGGCGAGCATGTTGCAGGATGTGCTTGCCGACCGCACGAGCGAGGTCGACTTCATGAACGGCGCAATTGTGAAGTGGGGCGAAAAGTACGGAGTGCCGACTCCATTGAATAGAGCCATGTGGGCACTGATGAAGGGGCTTGAGCATTCGCGGACGGAGGAAGGCCGGTGAGTGGGATCCCGGTGTTCGCGATTCGCTCTTCGCTTTTCGCCAGAATAGATCGCAATAATCGTGATTGGCTACAGCAGATCCAGGAATTCGGTACCGTCCCTACGGGACTCGGGCTGTTTTGTCCGCCTGACCCAGGGCCTACGCCCTGGGCTAAAAGAAATTTCGCCCTTCGGGCTCGGCTGCGGGAGTTTTGTGTACTGATTCGACCAAGTGCAAACTTGGAAAGTAAGGTTTGATGGGCGACTGTCAAGTGCCCGTTGCCAAGTGCCTATTGCCTTTGGCGAAAGGCGAAAAGCGAAAGGCGTTACTGATAGCTCGACGAAAGGCAATTCCTGACCCATGTCCGTCCCTTTTCGAATCGGCGTACTGCAATTGAGTATGGAGCCGCTGCAGCAAACCGTGCGCATGGCGCAGGCTTGCGAGCGCGCTGGCTTCGATATCTTCTGGCTGGCTGAAGCTTATCCCTGGTGGCGCAAGCACGGCTTTGAAGCGCGTTCCTCGACGGCCATGACTGCCGTCATTGCCACCCAGACACAGCGCATCACGATTGGCTGGGGAATCATCTCGCCCTACACTCGCCACCCGGTGCAGGTTGCCATGGAGGCGCGGGTGATGCAGGATGCCGCCGGCGAGGGCCGCTTTCTGTTGGGACTCGGCGCTTCCAAGATCTTCATGAAGGAGATTGGCGAGGGCGAGAAGGGAAAAGAGACAAGCCCGGCGATCGTCATGCGCGAGAGCATCGAGATCATCGAAGCTATGCTTAACGGGGAAGCTGTCGAATATCACGGCAAGGCCTTCGATGCTTCGGCCCCTGCGCTGAAGGGCGACGCGCACGTCTCACGAGCGCGCGTGCCTATCTGCGTTGGTGCGACAGGCCCCGTGTTGCAGAGGCTGGCGGGATCGCATTCCGACGGACTGTTGACGGCCAGCATCACCACTCCAGACTTCGTGCGCTACGCCCGCGGCAACATGGAGGAAGGCGCGAGGAAGGCCGGCAAAGATCCAGCATCGCTCGATCTCGGAGCAGTGATTGTCGGCAGCATCAATAAAGACTCAAGGAAGGGCAGGGAAGGCGCACGCGAGATGGCGGCGATGTATCTCGCGAACAAGGTACAGAACATCCGCGGGTCGGCCGACGTGCTCTTGCAGAAGGCCGGTCTCGACTTTGGGGAGATTGCTCCCATTGCCGAGGCGATGGAAAAGGGTGGCCGCAAAGCTGCCGCACAGGCAGTGAGCGACGACGTTTTGCGCAAAGTTTGCGCCATCGCCGGGACACCTGACGAATGCTGCGAGCGCATTGAGGAGTATCGCCAGGCTGGTTGTACCAACATCATGCTGGAGATCTGGGGCGACGACCGCGAGGAGCAGGCGAAGTTATTCGGCGAGGCCGTGCTGCCGCAGTTCCGATAGATCGACCAGGACCGGGCCAGTGGCGGGAAAAGCCCTCGCCCGCAGCCTACGCGGGCGAGGGTCACATCTCAGTTCAACAATCCGTACATGTCCACTTGCTGCTGTGCGCCAACAAAGACGTGCCCGTCCGCTACGGTAGGCACGGCAAACTTGGCCGGCATTCCCGCGTGGTCGCGACTGGCGTTCTGCTGGGAGTTGTAAAGTTCGGAGCCCAGGTTGTCAGCGTTGTAGGCCCGCAGAACGGCGTTTCCACCGTTGTTGTAATTGTCCGTCTCAACCACCCACACGATTCCATTGCTGGTGCCGCTGGACGAGACTGCGGGGGTTGGGCCGGGGAAAGCGAAGCTTTCCGGCGACGCAGAGGTCGGGGAAGTGGAAAGAAGCTCAGTCGATGGGTTGAAAGAGAAGGCCTTGAGATGGTCGTATTGGCCACCGAAATAGGCGTTGTTGTTCCAGAACGCTGGGGCGCCCCACACTCCGCCGATGATGAAGGGCAGAGTCTGCACGATCTGGTGGTCATTTCCGGCATGGAAATGGCCCATGTTATCGCGATTGATCAGATCGATGGTGCCCTCTTTACCGACTTGCAACATCAGGTGAGGGTAGGAGCCAGACTGGTCCGGCAGCAAGACAACGCCGCCGGAGTTGACGTCGGCATCGTCGTCATCCAGTGTCTGCTGGTCCCAAGGCGTGAAATAATCAGCGACCGCGATGCCTGAGCCGGACCAGGTCAGCCGGAGCACACTGTCACCGTAATCGATGCCTCCGTTGTTGACGTCGAACCAGCCATTGCCGGTCGCGGTATAGATTGAACCAGCCGCATCAACTGTCGGGCCGGAGCCGCCGCCCCAAAAGCCGCCCTCGTAGCCGTTCGGGGTATCCATAAAGACCCCGGTGGGAGCCAGGCTGGTTTGGTCGAATGACATGAGCCAGCCGTGATAGGAGCCCAGATCACAGTGCGATGACCAGGACACGATGACCTGCCCGTCGGCGAGAAGTAAACTCGGACGCTGATTGGCAAGCAGAGCATTGAAGCTGATTGTGCCGCCAAGTGAGCCGCTACCGATCCCTCGCGTGAGCGCAGTTATGTTGTGGGGCGGAAGCTTGTCGAGGCCGGTAGTGATGTCCACTGCATGCAGCCGGTGATGGAAGGTCTTGGCCTGGTTTTGCGGATTGTACTCCTTGGTTTCCACCACCACGTAGAGTGTGTTGGTCGTGGTATCGATCACCGGCGTACCGGTGATCCCGATCTCGGGGACGAGGTCGCCGCAACTCACGTCACTGCTGGAGACCGTGCTGACGATCGTCTGCAAGCCCAGGCCGGCCAGGAAATTGGTATGCCAGAGCTGTTGTCCGCTGGCTACGTCGAAGGCATAGAGTTGGTCATGCTCGGTGGCCACGAACAGCACATTGTGGGAGGTACCGCCGATAGTCAGATTGGGTACATACAAAGGCTGCGCGTAGACGTAGCCTACGACAGGAAACACCATTACGCGGCCAAATTGCGAGACGTTAACGTTCGAGGGGGTAAGAACGGTTTCATTCGTGTTGGTGCCGGAGTGGCTGGTGTCGTACTGATAGATCGGAACAGTTACTTGCGCCGTCAGCAGGCAGCTAAACAACGCCACGAAGCAGGGAACAGAAAAAGCATATGTCTTTTTCATCGAATCGCAATTGTCCTTTGCAGTCGGAATCTTTCTACAGGTCGAACCGATGCTCTAATTCTTGGGAAAAGTGTCCTGAGATTATCCTATGAAACAGCAGTGGGCACAATGAAAATCGTGGTTAGTAATCCAGCAGCGCTGCCGCTGATGTTACAACAGTACAGTTTGTGCGGGCCGCAAGCTCCGCAGAAGTGGTTTTTTCATAAAGCGGCGGCGACGTTGCGTCCGCCATTCGTATGACCTGTTGAGGAAGCCTATGCCTGAACCAGACCTTGCTCCTGCTCCACCTCACGACAGCCAACTCCGGATGGTCTTCATCGGCCGGCAAGGTCTCCGCGCGGGCTGGCGCCTGCTGGTTTTTCTCGCCTTAGTGGCGGTCCTATCCGGTTTCGCCTTCATGCTGCAAAAAACTATCGTACATAGTTTCAGCACGGACTTTTCAGCCACGAACGTAATCACAGGTGAGGCCTTTAGCTTCGGCATTGTGCTCATCGCCACGGCCATTATGGGGAGGTTTGAGCGGCGGCGTTTTGCCGATTACGGCCTTCCCCCGCGAAAGGCGCTGGGCAGGCAGTTTTGGACTGGAGCCTTGTGGGGTTTTGTGATGCTTTCGCTCATTATTGCGATGATGGCGATGACCCGGTCGTATTCGCCTGGAGGCCTGGCGCTCTCGCCGGCGGGTGTGGCGAAGTTCGGGTTGCTGTGGGCGTTGGGCTTTCTGATGGTCGGACTTTTCGAGGAGTCTGCCTTTCGCGGTTATATGCAGTTCACCTTGACCACGGGACTCGGCTTCTGGCCTGCCGCGGCGATCACTTGCGTCATCTTTGCCGGACTTCATCTGGGCAACCCCGGAGAAAACTGGATCGGAGCCGTCGAGATCGTGTTGATCGCATTGTTCCTCTGCCTCGCCCTGCGGCGCACCGGCGATCTGTGGTTCGCCATCGGCTGGCACATGGCGTTCGATTGGGGCGAAAGCTTTTTCTACTCCACGCCGAACAGTGGAATTCACGCCACCGGCCACATGTTGAATGCGTCGCTGGCGGGATCGAAATGGCTCAGCGGCGGTACGGTTGGACCGGAGGCCAGCGTCTTCGATCTGGTAGTTACGATTGCGGGCATCCTGCTGTTGGCCTGGATTTATCCGGAGGCGAAATACCCGGTCTCAACACGGGCAGACGCGCTTCCAGATGGATTGCCGGCAACTTCGGCAGAAACACTGGCGCCGGATAGCGCGAACTGAAGGCGACCAGCAGTCAATGTTCGTGTTCGGAATGCGAATGAATGTGGGGGTGTGAGTGGACCACGCCGCCATGCGAATGCTGGTGCGCGTGAACCAGGTTCGCTCGCAGCAACAAATCGTGATTCGATAGAACCTCCTGAGGCGTGCCGCTGGCCGCAACTCCTCCGGTCTCCAGCACCAGGACGCGATCAGCAATGTCCTCCACCGTCTCCAACTGATGTGTCGCGGTGATCACCGTTTTCGACGAACCTTTCCACTCATGGATCAGATCGATAACCTGGCTCTGGCTGCGAGGATCAAGCGTTGCCGTCGGCTCGTCCAGGAGAAGCACCTCAGGATCGGTGACAATCACCGAAGCCAAAGCTACGCGTTTCTTCTCGCCGCCCGAGAGACGATACGGCGGGCGCTCGCGCAGATGAGCAACGCCCATCAGGTCCAACGCTTCCGTCACCTTGGCCAGCACCGTTTCCTTCGGCCATTGCAACTGCAAGGGCGCGAACGCCACTTCGTCGAAGACGGTGGGATTGAAGAGTTGTACATCGGGATTTTGAAAAACCAGCGCAACTCGCCGGCGAAAAAGAAATGCGAAACGGTCGTCGGCGAGGTGTTCCGCAGTCAGCGGTTGTCCGTCGAAGCTGACCGTGCCCCGCGATGCAAAGCACAAACCATCCAGAAGCCGCAGCAGCGTGGACTTGCCCGATCCGTTTGCGCCGACCAGTGCGACGCGCTCGCCCGCCATCATTTGCAGCGACAGTCCGCGGAGGGCGGGAACACCGTCGTAGTCAAAGCTTACGTCTCGCAGCTCGAAGAGAGGCGGCATTGGTTCTATCGATCCCTCGGGGCATAAGGCCCGAACGCTTGTACCTATGGGACGGCGCGGCTGAAGCGGTGCTTCGTCAACCCCAAGGGCTCTACCTTCCCATCCAGACCGCGATGCCGCCGGCCAACAGGAACATCAGTAGTCCGCAGTAGTCCCACATGGTCATATGGAAGTCGGAGAGGATTTGAACCTCGCCGCGAAATCCTCGCGACTGCATCGCCAGGTAGACTTCGTTGCTGAGGCTGACGCTCTTGCTCAGTAACACGCCCGCCGTTCGCGCCGCCATATGTCGCTGCTGCTCGGGCCTTAGGATGCCTACGGTCCTGCTTCGCCGCGATTCGAACATCTGACCCGTCGTTTCCACCAGCAGGAAAACGTAACGATGGGTCATCGCCATCATGGCGATCGCTTCTTTCGGCAGGCGGAGAGCGCGCAAGGCCTTCAACACATGCGTCCAGGGCGTGCACAGAACCAGCAACGTGGTGAAGGTGACGGCTGTCTCCACGCGCAGGATAAGCAACGCAGCGGTGCGCAGACCTTGCTCTGTGATCGTAACCGATCCCAGGGCGGCGACCGGATTGCCGGGAGTCACGAAGATCGCGGGAAGGGCAATCACTCCAGTAAACGCAAGCACCACCAGCCAGACGCGTGTGGCCAGCGTGGAGATCCGCACTCTGGAAAGAACTGCAATCGCAAGTGCGAGGGCAAACAAGCCTGCGACGACGGTGATCTTGCGAGAGAATGTGACCGCCAGGACGAGCATGAATAGTCCTACAACTCGTACCCGCGGATCGAGGGATTGCAGCAGCCCTCGCTGGCGAGCGGTCTGCTCGGAGAGCATGGCGCGAGTCACGGCGCGAGCGAATCCGAGGGTGGTAGCCTCGAGGAATCCACGCTTCATGCCGGATATTCCCTTCGTCGACACCGGCGCAGCAACAGGCGGAGGACAAGCGAAGCCGCCAGCAAAAAGCCGACTCCGAACATCGCCGACAGCAGATAACCGAATCCGCGGCTCCTGACGAAGGAAGGCGCATAAGCAGGGAAGGGAGCTGTCCAAAGATTCGATAAGCGTTGCAAGCCTGTGGGGACGGCTTGCGGCGAATTGACGTCGTGCGAGAGCACCGGGACCTTGGGCAGTTCCGCTGGGGACCATTCGCCCCACGCGGTTCCGGCTGCCAGGATTCCCAGCGGCGTCGCCAGCATGAGCGCCGCAGTGGCTATCCACAACGTCTGGAGCGAACGCGCATGCGTCGCTGTGGCCAACTCCGGCGCATCGGCGGCAATGCCGGAGGTCGAGCGCAGCAAGCCCGGATCGGCAACTTGCAAATACGCTACGAGCCCAGCCGAGATGGCCGCTTCAGCCAATCCAGCGAGAGTGAGGTGGCCAATCATCATTGCGGGAATGGCGACGCCCAGGCGATATGGCGCGTAGAGTGGCGTTCCACTGGCGTCATGGAAAAGCATCGGCTGAAGACCCAGCTCTACCGCTGCCAGCAAGGCGGCAGCATTGACCGCCAGATAGCCGGCTATGGCGGCCGCTGCCACGCGGCGACGCGACGTTAGAGCAGCGCCGGCGGCAATAAGTCGATAGCTCGCGTATGCCACCACCGATCCCACGATGGCCATGTTGAAACAGTTGGCGCCGAGCGTGCTGATCCCGCCGTCACCGAAAAAGAGCGCCTGTATGGCGATAGCGATCGAGAGTGCGAGGACCGCCCCGGACGGGCCCAGCACGATGGCCGCAACGGTTACTCCCAGGGCATGCCCGGTGGTGCCGCCCGGCAGCGGCAGGTTGAACATCATCACCACAAACGAGAAGGCCGCAAAAACCGAGATCAGCGGAATGACTCGACCGAGCAACACGCGCTTCAAGCGTTTGAGCGCAGAGTACCATCCGGTGGCTGCACCCACGTAAAGCACAGCACAAGTCGATGGACTCAGGTAGCCGTCGGGAATATGCATGACGTGAATCGTCTCGCGTGTGGCGATTCCCATCGTAAATCATTGGGAAGAGGTGGCGTGCGTACGGCACTCAGGATGCGAACTCGCAGCATTCCCAGCCGTAAACGGCTGGGCTAACCTATGTCGCGCCTACGGCGCCAGGGATTTTGATCGGCGAACCTCTCGGCAAGCTCAGGGCAGCCTCGAAAATAGTGCACAGTTCAAATCGTCGGGAGAACCATCACAGGTCTTTACCGCCTATCCATCGGCACGTAGGGGTTGGGATAGGTTGGGCCATGATAGTCGGCGCGCGGGCGGATCAGCCGATTGTCGTTGAGTTGCTCGATCACATGCGCGGTCCACCCGGAAACGCGCGACACCGCAAACACCGGCGTGAAAAGGTCGATGTCGATGCCCAGCGTGTGGTATGTGGAGGCGGAATAAAAATCGACATTGGCGTTGAGCTTGCGGTCGGCAACGATAAACTGCTCGATCTTGTGCGAGATCTCAAACCACTTGGCGTTGCCGCTGGACTGCCCGAGGTCCTGCGACATCTTGCGCAGGTGCGTCGCGCGCGGATCTTCGGTGTGATAGACCCGGTGCCCGAAGCCGGGGACTTTTTTCTTCTGCGCCAGCATGCCTTTGATGTAGTCCTCCGGATCGGCGCCGGACATATCGATGGCTTTCAGGATCTGAAAGACGGCTTCGTTGGCGCCGCCGTGCAGCGGCCCTTTGAGCGCGCCGATGGCCGCCGTGACAGCCGAATGCATGTCGCTGAGCGTTGCGGCGACTACGCGCGCTGCAAAGGTCGAGGCGTTCAGCTCGTGATCAGCGTGCAGGACCAGCGCGACGTCCAGAGCGTGCTCGGCCGTGGCGCTGGGGATCTCGCCGTTCAGCATGTACAGGAAATTGCCGGCGTGGGACAGCGAGCGGTCGGGCTCAACCAGGGGCTTGCCCTTGCGAATGCGATCATAGGCGGCGACTACATAGGCCAGCTGCGCGGTAATGCGAACGGCCTTGCGCATGTTGGCTTCGTGGTCGTTCACCTTTTCTTCGGGATCGTAATACGAGAGGGCCGAAACGATGGTGCGCAGCACGTCCATGGGAAGCGCGTGCTTGGGCGCTTGCCGCAGCAGGCTGATGATGGAGGCGTCCAGCTTGCGCTCGCGCGCCAAGTTCAGTTTCAGCTCATTGAGTTCGGTGCGGTTGGGCAGCTGGCCAAACCACAGTAGGTAGCAAACCTCCTCGAAGGTGGAATGGTCGGCTAGCTCGTGGATGTCGATGCCGCGATAGGCGAGCACGCCCTGGTCGCCATCGATGTAGCAGATGCCGGAGTTTGCCGCGGTAATGCCTTCCAATCCCTTTGGGCCTTGCACCGTCGTCGACATGAATACCTCTTGCGGTCCCTGACCGCTGTACTTGATAAGCGGTTGCACTCGGCGTGTAACCGCGACCCTAAACTGTAACCTATTTTTATACTCCGCGGGTTTCGCGGTCGTCTATCGCGCGGGCAGACCGTAATGGGCGAGTCTGAAATTGTGGTCACGTGATCTGGAGTGAAGCACGCCTCAACAGGCCGCCGAAAAACTCAAAAGCAGATCCCTCGTCAGCCTCAAGGCCTCCTCGTGATGACAAATCTAAAGGACTTGTGACGGCGCACCCTTCGGCAAACTCAGGGCAGGCTCTAAAGGTACGCCCCTTCAAAACTCAACGGGCGCTGAGTCGCGTCTTGCTTTTCCGTCACGCTGAAACATGCGTCCGTAGGATAGCTCCTAGCATTCGTCACTCGCCTGCTCACCGCCGCGCCTGTGCTACAGTCCAAGCTCTCCGAAGAACCCGTGGGGCGAGCCACGATTTCGAGGGCGCGATTCGCCGCCGGAATTACTCCATAAAAAGAAGAGGTACGTTCGATGAGCAAGCTTCGCTTCCTGATGTTGCTTTCATGTGTGTTGTGGTTGTCTGCGATGGGCAGCGCGCAGTCGACGCAGCTGGATCTTCCTCTGCAAAGCCAGGCTGCCCGGGTGACGCAAACCATCGGTATCACCGACATCACCATCAACTATCATCGCCCGCTGGTAAATGGCCGCAAGGTCTTTGGCGACCTGGTGCCCTATGGACAGGTCTGGCGGGCCGGCGCCAACCTCAACACCACCATCACCTTTGCCAACGACGTCACGGTCGAAGGCCAACCGCTGGCGGCCGGCACCTACGGTCTGCACATGATTCCCAACCAGGAGCAGTGGACAATCATCTTTTCCAAGATGCATACCGCCTGGGGCAGCTTTAGCTACAAGGAATCCGAAGACGCGCTGCGCCTCAATGTAAAGCCGCAAGCGGCCGAGTTCCACAATGCGCTGGCCTACGATTTCGATGAACTCAAGCCCGATTCCGCGGTGGTTGTCATGAGCTGGGACAAAGTCGCAGTGCCTTTCAAAGTTTCTGTCGACGTTAACAAGGTGGTACAAGCCAGCCTGAACAACCAGCTCCGTGGGCTGTCGCAATACACCTGGGACGGTTGGGACGATGCCGCGACCTACCTGGTCGACAATAAGGTGGACCTGAATGAAGCGCTGAAATACGAAAACAATTCCATTGGGAACGAAGACCGCTTCGAGAACGAGATGACGAAGTCCAAGATTCTGGCAGCCATGGGCCAGAAATCCGAGGCGGAGCAGGCCAAGGAAAAGGCGCTGTCTCTGGGCAATGCGCAGCAACTCTATGGCTACGGCCGCCAGCTCCAGCGTGAGGGCAAGCAGCAGGAAGCTTTTGCAGTCTTCAAGCAGGCGGCGGCGAAGGACCCGAATAACTGGCTGGCGCACGCCGGTCTGGCTCGCATCGCCTGCGGGGCAGGGAATTATCCTGAGGCGACGAAGCAGATGCAGCTGGCGTTGGCCTCCGCTCCCGATCCGGCGAAGTCAGGAGTGGAAGGCCTGATCAAGAAGCTGCAAGCGCAGCAGGACATCAACAAGTAGGGTGGGTCGTGGGCCGGTAATCGCTCGCAGCGTTTCAACCTCTTCCCGATGCGCGTTGTGATTCGAGGTGCCCACTCATTCGAACCCCCGCGAATGAGTGGCGCGCCCGACTGGGGGCGTTGGTTCGAAGCTCATAACTCGCGCCTCGCAGGCTACCTCCCGCGATATACTGATGCCAGAGGATGGGTGTGAGCGCTCAGCAAAAAACGTTTTACATTGAGACCTTCGGGTGCCAGATGAATTTTCACGACTCGGAAAAAGTCGTTGGAACGCTCATCTCCGAGGGCTATCAGCAGGTGCAGCACGAGGAAGATGCCGACCTCATCTTCTACAACACCTGCTCGATTCGCGATAAGGCCGAGCAGAAGGTCTTCCATCGCCTGAACGACTTCAAGAAGCTGCACAAGGAAGGGAAGCGCTTTGGCGTTCTGGGCTGCGTGGCCCAGCAGGAGGGCGAGAAGATCTTCGAGCGCGCGCCCTATGTTTCGCTGGTGGCAGGTTCGGCATCGTATCGCAACCTGCCTGAGCTGCTGATACAGATTGAGGCAGGCGCAGGGCGGGTCACCGGGCTGGACGACCGCGAGACCGATCAGGCATTCGAAACCGAGTTCACGGCGCGCACCAATCCGCATCGCGGTTACATCACCATCATCGAGGGCTGCGACAAGTTCTGCGCCTACTGCGTCGTGCCGTACACGCGCGGCAAGGAACGCAGCCGAACCTCCGGGTCGGTGCTGAACGAAGCCAGACGCATGGCCGACGACGGCTACACCGATATTCAATTGCTGGGACAAAACGTCAACTCGTATCGCGATCCGGCGGGCAAGATGACGTTCGCCGAGTTGCTGTCGGCTGTCGGCGAGCTGGCGGGAATTCGCCGGGTGCGCTTCACCACCTCGCATCCACGAGACTTCACGAAGGACATCGTTGACGCGATCGACTCTGTCCCGGCGCTCTGCGATCACGTGCACCTGCCGGTGCAGAGTGGCTCGTCGCGGGTGCTGGCGTCGATGTTTCGCGAGTACACGCGCGAGCAATATCTGGAACGCATCGCGTGGATGAAGTCGACGCGCAATAAAGAGATCAGCATCACGACGGACGTGATTGTCGGCTTCCCCGGCGAAACCGAAGCCGAGTTTGGCGAGACTCTCACCCTGCTTGATGAGGTGGGCTACGACGGAGTCTTCTCGTTCAAGTACTCGCCGCGGCCCAACACGCCGTCGCTGCAATACATCGATTCCATTCCGGAGGCCGAGAAATCACGCCGACTACAGCTCCTGCAAGAGCGCCAGCGTGAGATCCAACGCGCCAGCTATAGCAGGCACTTAGGGCAGATTATTGAAGTAATGGTGGAAGGCACAAATACGGCTCGCGAGCAGGTGATTGGCCGCACTTCGCAGAACAAGACGCTGAACTTCGTCACCAACGGCGGAGGTGGGCCGAAGGTTGGGCAGTACGTTGACGTGGAGGTTACACAGATATTTCCGAATAGTCTGCTGGGCAAGATGGTAGGCTGAACATCCACAAACCGCTTGCGCCGCGTACTCGATAGGGAGTATCAAAGGGACAGGAAGTTGGAGGGCCACGATGGAAGTCGAGATGAAGATTCGCGGGTTGATGATGGATCCCGTGACCAACATGCCCATCGTGGTGCTGAAAGACCAGGGTAGCGAGACGGTGCTGCCCATCTGGGTCGGCGTCTACGAAGCCAACGCGATCGCGCTCGAGATCGAGAAGATCACAACGCCGCGCCCCATGACTCATGACCTGCTGAGGAACCTGCTGGTCGGGCTTGAGACCATGGTGCGCAAAGTGGTGGTTACTGAACTGAAGGACGACACCTTTTTTGCCGTGATCTGGCTGGAGCGCGAGGGGCAGAGCATCAGCATCGACTCGCGGCCGTCGGACGCCCTGGCACTGGCCCTCCGCATGGATTGCCCCATCTTCGTTGAGGATGAGGTGCTGAAGAGCAGCAAGGTTGCCGGAAATGTCAGCGATAAGGTCTCCAGCGATGAACTGCGCAAGTGGCTTGAGAACCTGGGCGAGGACGACCTGGGTAGATACAAAATGTAGGGAAAGCTACGAGCCGCGGGCCTCGAGCTAGTAGCGGGTCACAACGCGATCCCATCCCCCATTACGCGGACTGCTTTGCAGGTCGATGAGGGGCGTCCCGTCAAGAATCCAGGATGTGCTTGCACGGAGAGGTTCGATCACGAGCTTTGGCTCGCCGCCCGTAGCTGATTTGATAACTGCCGCTTTCCCATGCCCGATCCTTCCGCCGAACAACTGCAACGCCTCTATCTCGCCGGCTTCGAACTTCAGGCCTTCGAGCGCTATCCCAACTCCATCGGGGTGATTCGCGACGGTTGTATTGCCTTGCTGCGCGCCACTCCTGCGGGATTGCAAATAATCGGGGCACCCGGCTGGCGCATGGGTGAAGTCATGGGCGTGCTCGTCGAGAAGGACGGCAGGGAAGTTTTTCAGGCGAAGACCGAGGTGGTGGAAGCAACGCCGGACCGGTTGGCATTGCTGCGCAAGTTCAAGATGGAGCTCGAGCAGTTATTGACCGCGACGGCATAGACCACCAAGAACCACGTGGCGGCCTCCGACAGAACTCCCAATGCGTGGTATCGGGGTGTCTACGGTAAAATGTGCCGTTGTCTCGTACGATGGCCTGCTGAACAGCTGTCAAGCTAATGTCGACGAACGCTGATGTGCCCAAGTTGCGGCTCCTTTCCTCGATGAGCCTGGAGCAGTCCATGGCTGAGGTGCGACGGTATCTCGAGGCCAGGAATTGCGCCGGCGTGGGGTTGTGGTCCGGCCCCGGCAAGACTGGTTCGGACGCAGCCCAGTCTTCGCAGTTCAATATGCAAGCCGTTAACATCGCTGGATTGACAGAGATTGCGGCGCGACTAGGGCAGGTTGAGCCGCACAGTGAGATGGGTGCAGCCGGTGTGCTCTTGAAGCGCGCCGTGCGCAAAGCCATTGGTTGGTATTCGCGGCCCGCGCACGATTTCGATCGCGCGACGACAGCAGCGTTGCAGCAGGTTCGTCAAGACATGCTGGGACTTCAGCAGCAAGTCGCCGCGCTTCGGCAGGATATCGCCAACTCTGCGCCGGCAGCAGCGCCGTCTGTGGGCAAATCCGTTTTGGTGCAAGGCCCAGCCTCAGAGCAGGATGAACTCCTGCTATTGACGATTGAATTGTTCAAGAATGTGGCTGCGGTCCAGGCACTACGCCAGGCATTGCGAGAGGAAAATCCCCAAGTCCTCCAGCGGGTCGAGGTTCTGCTCCAAAGGATTGAGAGCGAGTCCAACCAGGTGAAGGCCGCTCTCCTGACGCAACTGATGCAACAAGCCGCTTCAAAATAGTTGCTTCCCAGGTCTCGATTCCAGCCCGCGCTTCTTCGTCGCCTTGGGCGGGCCATAATCCGCCGGCCGTTTTCGCCCGCGTGCCACGGCTTGTATAATTAAGAGACGCTGGTTGGAGCCTGTGGGCAATAGCCAGTCCTCTGTTCCCATTCTCTTGTGGGGCTATAGCTCAGCTGGGAGAGCGCATCGTTCGCAACGATGAGGTCGTCGGTTCGATCCCGACTAGCTCCA
>CAVXMZ010000007.1:0-588625 GCA_963763145.1 uncultured Acidobacteriaceae bacterium
GGCCGGAAGCGCGGCTTCGACATAATCGTGTGCTTGCCGGACATACAGCATTGTCCAATCACACGGCTAGGGTTGAATGGCGGAAAGGTCAGCCTATCGCGATGAAACTCCGCTTTCACACTGTCCCACCGGTCGAGTCCAAAGCGGTTGAGCGTCATGCCCCCGACTTCCCTCTGCCACGCTACCGCGCCATTGCCTGAGAATCTCAGCCATTTGTGATCGAACCAGTTGTCAATCAGGATGATCCACACCTTCTCCGGCAGACGGGACTTGGCGTAGCTGAGAACAAGGGCACTTAGCGCGTCAATAAAGCCCGGATCGTCTGTGTCGTTGACCCCGATGCGTATAGCCACAGGAATGAGCTTACTCCATCACTGTTGAGAACAGGTCAGCATGACGGTGCCGTCACAACCAGGCAGGAAAAGGGCTGGCCGGTGGCCGTGATAACGCGGCCACCGCATATCATGTGCCCAGGCTCGCCAGGATTCCGGATTCCGGAAAAACGTCCCACGTCCTACCGGGCCATTGCCCAGACCCACTGCCGCGTTCCTGGCAGAATGCTGGCAGGCTGGAACCAGGATCATCGGCTTTTGATCCCGGATCGCTCGCAAAGCGAGGGGAGCAAGAGATCGACTTTAGTCGAAGGTTAGCTCAACCTGCTCAATGAGTGCAATGGCGATGTTACGCCAACAATCCTTTCGAGGCGCTAACAGCGAAGGACCTGCGCGCCATCGAGATGCTTCCCGGAGGCATCCTGGTTACATGCTCATGTTCGTTCCACGTCAGCGAAGCGGAGTTTCTGGAAATGCTCGGCTCACCAGCAGCCGATGCTGGACGGCTACTGGAAAGCGCGGCGATTCCCGCGACCATCCCGTGCCGCTGAATGTTCCCGAGACGGCTTATCTGAAGTGCGCTATCTGCGAAGTGGAGAAAATGATCGTTCGGGGACATCATCCTCCGTCGCAGATTAGCGTCCGAATGGCGGACGCGCCGCTGAGCAGCAAGAGGAGCTGCCCGGAGCGGTCTCATTTGGCGTAACTCACATTTCAGGACTCATGCTTTGGCACAAGTCAGCGCCCGGTGTTGTTCTGTTGCCGTCCAAGCCCAAGGTTGCGCCCGTTTGGCAGCGCCGGAACCCTGTGCCGTTGCACAGGCGCCACGGCGCCGGAGCTGCCCAAGGGAACGTCGACCAGGAATCCGGAGAGCCCGCACGAATAATCTCCATTCGAATTGGAGGTCACGAAAACGGCGCACTCCGGTGCTGTGCTTTCGGGCACATAAAGGCGCGTTTCCTGATGGGTTGCGAACTGGCTGAAGCCGCCGGAAAAACTGCCCATGAATGTCGCAGTGAAGTAATGTGCAATGATGGATGGGCTAAGAGTTACAAGTGCCGGATTCAATCCCGTTTCTACTGCCCCGGTTGCATCGAATTCCTGAATCACCAGCCGTTTTCCTGAGGGAATGGTCTGGAAACTGCAGCTCCCAGTGAACGATCCATTAAAATCGATAAAACATTCGTCCTCGTAGGGCTGAACGGCGTCCAACACCGCCACGGGGTGGGATCGCCCTCGCCGTCGAGTGGGCTGGTGATGTTGACGCTAGCTCCTGCTTCCAGAGTGACGTTCGGAGTGTTGGCGACGTTCACGCTGGGCGTATTAGTGACGCTTACATTGGGCGTATTGGTGACGCTCATGTTGGGAGTATTGACGACGTTGACATTGGGCGTGTTTACCACGTCAACCGGCACGGTCACGGCCTGACCGAGCAACGGAACCGAAGCGAGCGTGCAGGCTGAGAACAGAGACACAGCGATCACGCACTTGCATGCATTCTGGGTCATGTCATTCTCCTGTGAAATCGTGAAGTTGGACTTGTGACGTCGGCACTATACACCGGAATCGTGGCGGATTCCAAAAAACGATTACTTCCGCAAACAGGCCATATCGCATGAGACCTTAGAAAATGCTTCAGCCCGATTTTCGAGTGACAGTGTATAAATGCCAACACTGCTCCGATTGCGCCGTTCAACTCCTTCGCCCAGGGCTACTCCTGAAGGTGCTGTTTGCGTTCGTTTACATTCAGGCAGATTTTGGACTTTCCAAGACTCCCAACTGCTGGAGCATACCCAGCTCATCCGAGCTTCCCCACCGCTCCACCATCTTGCCATCTTTGAACTTTGATATCTGCATACCGCGGACCTTTATCTTTTTGCCCGTCGGGGCGAATCCCATGAGTGAACCGGTCTGCGTTCCGGTTAGCGTGTAGGCGAATGCTATGGATTCTTCGTCTGCGACCATTGTTTCCAAGGCCACACTCATATCCGGGAATGCAGTCCGCAATCCCGTAAAGACCATGCGATAGCCTTCTGGCCCGGACACCTGGCCAGCTGCCGGATCGTGGTCAATGTTTTCGGCGGATACGACTTCTTTGAACGCGTCGAAGTTGCCCGTCTGGACTGCTTCGGCAAACCTTCCCAGGACCGCCAGATTGACTTCCTTGCTCATACACTTAATCTCCTCACCATGTTCTCAACCGCTTGCTGGCATCATCCCACGTTGTCTTCGCCGCACAAGCATTAGAGAAGCTAATTGTCGTAACCAGGCGATTGCACGAGTTACGCCCCGCCAGAGGCCAATGAGTGTAACGGCGATTTTACGCAAGTAATCAGCGGGTTGGTGGCGGAGACGAGCAGACCTGCGCTACGTCAGAAGTCCTTTTCAACAAATTGCTCAGAATCTGCACCATTTTGCTCACGCGGTCCATCGCCATCTGAAGTCGCACCGAACCTGTCTCTGAAAGCTCACTCAGCGACTCCTGGTTGCTCTTAAAGGCCAACGTCTGTGCAGCAATCGACTCAAGCTGGTTCAGTAGGCTCTCTGCCGTAATCTCCGCAGAAGCGGCTCTCATCGTCAGATCCAGCGAGTGTCTCTGGGTCCGAAAGAGGCCCGTCGAGAGGATCGCCAGCCGAGTTGAGGCGCAAAGCAGGTCCCTGCTGCTTTCATCCGCTCTTACAACGTTTGAGGGCGTATAGCGGTAGGCTTCTCCAAATGCGGGGAAAATCTCCGACACTTTCGCGACTGCATCATCGCAAGCAACCTGAAAAGCTTCTGACATGCAGCGAACCTGCCTTATTGTGGCAAGCTGCGCGTTCAACTCTCCGGCGTCCTCGTCGCCCATATGCCGGCGTAGCAGGTTATTCAGATTGACTAAAGCCATTTGGAAGTCAGTCATCTGGTTCTCAGCGCGTGCCGTCGGGCATGTCTCCTCACGTCCAACAAGCGTCATCAATTCAGGTAACAATGCTTCTATTTTGGCGTTGAACTGTTCAAGTTCCTTCCCCTGATTCTCTAACGCCTTGATCTGCTCATTCAGTTCCGTCATGAGATTCCGAGGCTGGGAACTGGATGAGACAGCGTTCTTGAACTCAAAGAGCAGCGCGACTGATTGCGAAATCTGTTGAGCTAAGTCAGTGATATTCCACTTGATCTGTTTAACTCTAGCCTTCGCACGAGTCGTACTTACTTTAGGAGCATCGCGAATTTCAGCCGATCTGACGATTGGATTACCCATACGCTGCTTAAACTCCTACCGTGACGGACGTGGCAAATCCTGAGTTTCTAGACACGCTGTGACGATCAAAGAGATAGCTGCACGGCGATAATTGGCGCTAACAGGCGATAGCGCAAGTAATCCACAACGGGCAGGTCACTTGCGCTATGGCGATATAACAACAGTTTAGTAAGAGAGCTGTCAGTCGCTACGGCGTAATCTCCCACACCACACCGCATCCGCCGCAGGTTTGAGACGACCCGCCAGCGTAGGTTACGCCGAACAGGTTTCCAGCGGAATCCATGCTCACTCTGCTGTACGGGTATCCGCCGTCGCTGCCGCCGGTAAAGTCGTGAAGGTCGGTATAGCTCCAGCCCCCGTTAGAAGGGCTCAGCTTGAATACGCTTCCGTACTCGTAGCCGCCCTCATTGACGGTGGTGCCATAAAGGTTACCGACGCTATCCAGGAGCAGTCCGCCAAACGGCCCTCCGTAGGGCTCGCCAGTAAACGAGTAAATCACCGAAAAAGTCCAGCCCCCATTACTGGGAGTTAGCTCCCAAACAGTTCCGCCATTATTCGGACCGTAACTGTCGGTTGAGCCGTATACATTCCCAGATGAATTGATCACCGGATTGCCGCCCGGGTATGCGCCGTCCGTCTGATAGTTGAAGCTGTGGAGGACCTGTTCGGTCCAGCCCGAGCTGGTGGGCGTCAACTCGTAGGCAACGCCGAGGTCGCTACTGCCGCCGCCGCTAGTGACGCCGTACAGATTGCCGGCGTTATCGAAAACTACTCCGCCCTCCGGTTCAGCCCCATCGTAACCAGAGAAGTTGTAGAGCACCGACATGGTCCAGCCACTTTCCGTGGGGCTCAGCTCGTAAACCATTCCTTCGCCGTACAATCCGCCGCCCTCGGTGGTGCCGTAAAGATTCCCCGCCGAGTCCATGGTCAGGCTGCCGACATCAGGAGACGCGCCGTCACTTGTTCCTCCGAGAAACAGGTGAACATCGCTGACAGTCCAGGGACAGGACACGGAGCGGCAAAACGATGCCGGAGGTTGCAGGTGGAAGACGGTTCCGCAACCCGGGCCATAGTACTGGCAATTGCCCGAGCCGCCCCAGCGGGCAGTGCCATAAAGTGAGCCGTCGGGCGCCACTGTAATCAGCTGTTCAGGGTTGTATCCGTTGGCGCCGTCGAAGCTGGACAGTGTATTGAAGGTCCAACCCGACCCGTGATGGCTCATCTTGTAACCCACGCCGCAGCCGGTTTGCTCCCCGAGGAATTTGCAACTGGAAGTGTAATTACCGCCGTAAGCCGTCCCGCCATACAGGCTGCCAGCGCGGTCAAAGACAACTCCCATGCTCGGGTGGTAGCCATCCGCGCCGCCGGTAAAGCTGTGAACGACTTGAAAGGTCTGTGCCTGGGCCGCGATAGCGGCGATCACCAGGATGAAGAGGCTTAGGCTTGCGACTCGATGGAACACAGAAACGCTCCTTTTAGTTTTGAAACGCAGGATGGTCAACGACCTCCGCCAACGGAGCAAACTATCGCGCCATCATGGGTAACAGTCAACTTAATTTCAGATTACGGTCCAATAGATTGAGAGCACGAGACTTATCCCGTGCGATTCTTCGCCGTCGGCTAGGATAGTAGTTGTTGAGAACAGGCCATTACACAAGTTACCCGAAACGGTACACGCAATCCGGCAACTTGCGCTTTAGTGATCCTGCGATGCGTAACCCATCCTGGCCGGGAACGGCAAACGCCGGTCACTCTGCTGCCAACGGCGCTGGGATTGCGCCGGTGGCTACCGCCCACCGAAACAGCAAGCGCCTTTGGGCAGGACTGGTAGAAACAGCAACTCCATGGAACAGATTGGAACAAGTTGCGGCTCACAACGACTCCCTAAGAATCGCCTCTTGCGCCCCCGCCCCAACCCTTGGCCTTTGAGCACCAGGATCGCCAGCTTCCCAACCTGGTGGTCGGTGATCCTGGCGATGATCGGGCCGCACGGCAGGGGCACCTAGTGACTCGCTAGAGTAAGCGCACTGTCGGCGTCGGTGGCCAGGAATGCCCAGGCGACCATCACCGGGCGTGTACTACCTGCACCCGCACGGCAATATTGAAGTAAGTCGAAATTGGCGGATTACTGCACCGAAGCGGTATGGATAAGCACCTCTCGGCCCAGGGTGTCCAGACCCAAGGCCGAGAGGCTTCCGTCAGTCTTGCCGCCATGATGAAGGGAGAAGCAACACATGGCACAAGAGACAGTCGCCCCGTTAGAGTCCCGAGCTGCCGGAAGGTTACACAGCAATCCGCTGCGGCCCGTCGATCCTGCTGGCATACCCCAAAAGTTCGGTCTTGTCACCCAGAAGTTCGATGAGATTTGCAACAGCCCGCGCTTAGGATGCCGGAATGCAGCAAGCAGCGGTAGAGTCGCACACTTCGCGGATACCAGGTGAGAGTCCCATCGTTTGCCCGGTCTGCTGGGATCACGCAGTCGAAAAAGTAGAGGGCATAACACTGTCGGCAAGTAACGCGAGCGGCAAGATTGTCGGTGGTGCATCCATTTACCGTTGCAGCCACTGGCACCTGTTTGCGCTGTTCGAGCAGTTCACGGTTTGGAATTGAGTCGGGCCTATCGGTTCGTCAAGAGGGGCCAATCCTGTAAGAGCTGAGAGATCAGAGAAGGGCTGCGACGATCCCCGCAGCCCTCGTTTTCTCTTGCCGCAGCTCCTGACAGATGCTGGCAGGAGCAAGTTGGCAACCAGCGTTACATGGGCAATGGCGAGCCTCACAACAATAATCACCGCAGTCACACCATCAGCGAATATCCGTCACCCCGCCGGATCGCTTCCTCACGATTGTAACTATCAGCACATACCCAAAACACATGTCCGAGAGCGCATCGGTAGGCCAGGGCGGTCGAGGGGCGATATGTTGAACCGGGGGATTGCGGCGGAATCCAAGCCTCACGTAGAAGTGGTTCGAGCGAGTCATCGCAACAGATTGGGCAAAGTTTGGGGATCACCATTCGGTATCACCTCCATTTTCTTCTGGTCTCCCACGTAGCAGCGAGCCGCATGAACGGTGATGACCTTTGCGTTTCTCGAACTGCGCAGGTGAGCGAAGCCTGATTGTCATTCTCAGGCAAGTCGCCACTTCAATACTGTGATGCGCATCACTTAACGTGGCCTTTGGCCTGCTGTTGTTAACAGGTCTCGTACACCCATCCCTTCCTTATCAAGCGTTAATTTCATGCGTGCCCGGCAGAAAAAGGCTAAAGTGCCTCCCGAATCTTGCCGATCTGGAGAAGTGTATGGCTGATGCCAAACACTGAAAGGAGTCTCCAATGCGGGCTGCACAGTACGTCAGGATGTCCACCGAACACCAGCAGTATTCAATCGAAAATCAGAAGTCAGCGATTGCCGATTATGCTGAACGAAGAGGCTTCGAAGTTGTCGCCACTTACTCCGACTCCGCCAGGAGCGGCATTGACCTGAAACATCGACCCGGACTGCGAAAGCTGCTGGAGGACGTTGTGGCTGGTGACCAGCCATTTCAGGCCATTCTCGTATACGACATCAGCCGCTGGGGCCGGTTCCAGGATGTTGATGAGAGCGCATACTACGAGTTCTTTTGTAGGCGTGCCGGTATCCAGGTTCATTATTGCGCCGAAATCTTCGACAGCAGCGACCCCGGAATTTCGGCAGCTCTTCTGAAGGCTTTGAAACGTGCGATGGCGGGCGAGTACCTTCGTGAACTCTCAACTAAGGTTTTCGCCGGGCAGTGCCGACTGGCCAGCCAGGGGTACAAGCTAGGGGGGCGTGCCGGATACGGATTGCGTCGGCTGTTATTGGACAGCAACGGTAATCCGAAATGCGTGCTCAACGTGGGTGAGCGAAAAAATCTGACCACGGAGCACGTCACATACGTCCCAGGATCGGAAGATGAGATCAAAGTCATTCGCTGGATTTATCAGATGTTCCTGGAGGAAGACTTACCGATAAAGGCGATTGCTCGGCTTCTGAACCTGAACGGTATACCACGCGAGGTGCCGAACAAGTGGGATTACGCTGCTGTTCACCGGATTCTCACACACCCGAAGTACATCGGCTCGATTGTTTTCAATCAGTCTTCGCAAAGACTCAAGACGGCCAAAGTCTTCCATTCCCCTGAAAAGTGGATCGTAAAGCCAAACTGCTTTGAGGGCTTGGTGCCGGTTGACTGGTTTGAAAGGGCGGCAGCGAAACTTCGTAACCGCACTGTCAACAAATCCAATGACCAACTGATCTCGGAACTAAGGGGTCTCCTCCAGAAGGAGGGCAGACTCACCATTCCCATCATTCTGGGCCGAGCCGGAACTGCATCCCCTTCAACCTACCGGCATCGCTTCGGCAGTATGCGCCAGAGTTATGTCTTAGCGGGGTGCCACCTGATCGAAGATATGTCAGGTATCCGCAACCGGGTGCGCTTCCAGTATATGAAAGACGGCCTCCTGCAAGAACTCATGGCAGCGTGCCATTCCCTCTCCCTGCCCGTAATCCCAAATCGCCACCGACATCACTGTTTGGCGATCTGGGGCCATGGAGAGTTCCGCATTGGGCTGGCACATCGGGTGCGAGAAGATGGAAGTTGCAACTGGAAGTTGAGTACGTTGGGTTGGGCCTATCCTCGAAACCCATTGATCTTGGGGATTCTGTCCCAGGACAATCTTCAGGTTGAACGAATTGCCCTGATGTTTGCCCCCCCGAATCAGAAAGTAGCCTTTCGCTTTCACGACGACAGTATTAAGAAGACTGCGATTGTGAGGAAGACAGCCGCAGAGATCGTGGCTGCGATTGTCTCTAAACAAAGCATCGGTGGCGACCTGTTCTGACCGGGGTGCCCCTCATTCCAAGGGAATGGCCTCTGCACAGGGACGCAACGTGGCGTAGAGTCTGCCAGTGGAGGAATTGCCAATGCGAGCCGCTCAATACGTCCGGATGTCAACCGAACACCAGCAATTCTCGATTGAAAACCAGATGGTCGTGATCACTGAATACGCGAAGTCACACGACTTCGAAGTCATTCGCACCTACTCGGACGAAGCGCGAAGCGGGATTGATTTGGCCCATCGTCCTGGCCTCAAACAACTTCTGGACGATATTACGAGTGGAAAGGCGGATTTTCGTGCGGTCTTGGTATACGACGTTAGTCGCTGGGGAAGATTCCAGGACGCGGATGAGAGCGCCTGTTACGAGTTCCTGTGCAGACGCGCAGGAGTGAATGTTGTCTATTGCGCGGAGCTGTTTGCGAATGATCTCAGCATGACAGCATCGCTGTTAAAGACATTGAAGAGAATGATGGCAGGTGAATATCTGCGCGAACTGTCAGCGAAGGTCTTTGCTGGCCAGTGTCGGTTGATCCGAAAAGGCTATAAACCAGGAGGCGTTGCCGGGTACGGTTTGCGTCGTCTGCTACTCACGCCAGATGGGAAACCAAGAACCGTTTTGCAGGATGGCGAGCGCAAATGGCTTGCCACCGAACGAGTGACCTACACCCTTGGGCCGACTAGTGAGCTTCGCACCGTTCGAAAAATATATTCGTTGTGCTTGGACACAGGGCTAGATTGCAGTGCCATTGCCCGGTGGCTGAACGAAAAAAACGTACCTTACAGTCGAGGAAAGTGGAACAACCAGATAGTTCATACGATTCTGGCGCATCCCAGGTATACGGGTTCGGTTGTGTTCAACCGTAGATCAGAGCGGCTGCGGTCGAAAAGGAAATCAAACCCCTTCGATCAGTGGATAGTGCAGCCGAACAGCTTTCCCGCCATCATCTCGCAGAAACGGTTCGAGGCGGTGCAACGCAAGCTCAATGACCGCGTGTATCGCAGGTCGAACGAACGATTGCTGAAAGAGCTGCGGGACTTTGTGGATGACCATGGGCGAGCAACTCAACTGATGCTTGCCGAAGACCCTTCCATGGCTTCCGCTTCTACGTATCACGAGCGCTTTGGGAGCTTCTCAAGAGCAATGGCACTGGCTATCCAGGAGCCAGGCAACGGCTTATCGGAAATTGAATGCCGCAGTCGCCTGAAGCTCTGGCTCCAGGACGAGTTTGCGCGAGCAATGGTAGCCAACAGCGTACAGTCACACCGGAAAAACGGAGTGTTCCGTTCTTCCAATCATCCACCCGTGCTCCTCGATGTGGCTCGCTGTCGCGTACTCAAGGACGGCCAGTTGCGGTGGGAGATACGATACCCACTGACGGGGGTAGAAGGTCTGCGCTGTATTACACTTCGCCTCGATGCCGACAATAAGCTGCCACTGGATTACCTTCTTATCCGTTTCTTGCCACCCGGGAACCAACGCTACCGATTCAACGAGGAACGCATTCAAAGGCTGGCGTCTATTCATAAGAGCTTGGATGAAGCAGTCAGTCTTCTTTTGCAGGATGGTCGCAGCTCTGCTCGTGGACAGATGCGCTCCGTGTCGTTTCCGCTGGGGGCGGCTACATCACGGGAACAGCAAGCGCCTTCAGAGAAACGGCAACCGCCAGATTAGGGAGCGGCGAAAACTGCAACCCCAAGGAATTTTCCGGGCGTCAAGTTGCGGCTGAAAACGACTCCTAGAAAATCGCCTCTTGCGCCCCCGCCCCACCCCTTGGCTTTGGCTTGTGCGAACACCTCGGCCCGCTTCGACAGCCTATTGTGGTTATGGCAGGAACCGTGGTGCTGCGCTCCTGGCAGCCGCAAGTCACGGTGTGCCGGGCTGCATACATAAGCCATCCACTTTCACGCCCGGTTCTTCGGCCCACAGTGCCAGCTTCTCAGGCCGGTGGCCAGTCAGTCGCACACAATCTGTCTACAGCAAGTAGGGGGAAGGAGAGGTGTTGCAGGAGTAGGCATATCTTGGGCTGTGCTGGTGCCGGTGGCAGACTGTGGGGAGTGCTCACGATGAAAAATCGTTTTACGGTGTCGCGAACAAGCGAGATGGGGTGTAACATGGTGCCGTTTTGACACCAAAAAGGAAATTCCCGCTGGTATGAACGGCAAGGCACTGCCCGAGACGTACCGGTGATTGGGGAGATGGACGATCCGTCGCCCGGCCCCGCATCAGGAGGTTCAAGGAATGGCAAAGTATAAGCGCTGTCCAGAGGCGAAAGACGATGCCTGCGGCAAAGTGGCACGCATCAAGAGAGCGGGTGCTCTTTACCCCGAGGAACCCCAAAACAATTATTACATCTGTACTAGTGAAAAGGAGTGCAAAAAGACTGGCGACACCGATTGCCATTGCTTCGTCGTCGCCATACACATGAAGGTGAAGAACGACGACCCGGAAACCATCGAAGAGGTGCCGTACCTGGCAAAAAACCGGCTAAGGCGGACGACTACGAGGGGTTGTTGTCCCGTCAGACCCAGGAGGATGAGTACCCAGATAAGGATGATAAGGATCACAAGAAGGACTATTGGAAGATCGAGTGCCGTTGCCTGGCGATTGATGATAAGGGTAAACCCATCAAGGATTAGGCGTCTTCTATAAAGACGCGATGTCAACTCAGAACCTGGATAGGCAGTGGTGATGCTGGCGATGGTCGGGCCGTATGGCAGGGCAGAATACCCTTCACTTCTCCGAGCTAATAGCATTGTCGGCGGGTGGCACGGGACGCCAGGCAGGCCCGGCGACGACCGCCAGGGCGTACTACTGCACCAGGATGCCGACGTTGATCCTGGAAGCTGGCGACGTATCACACCTCGGCTGAACCACGGCCCTTTGCCAGCGGTGCGGCTGAGCGGCGTTCACCCATTCCAGAATTCGGAATCGAGGTTCTCCCATGCTGGCCTGTCCCCTGCAAGTTGCTTGCGCCAGAGCGTTCCGGTGGTGCTGGTGTTTCCGGCAGCGAGATTCCAATACGCTGTGGGACTAGCTTAGGAAGGCCTCTCACTTGTTTCCAACGGCTTTGTGCTCTACGCCGGAACGACTAGGCATCCGCTCTGCCGTAGCAAGTCCAACTGTTGCAACCAGGGAAGAATTTGGTTCCAACTCGGTGGGCTTTGGGACGCCAAGATTCCAAACGGTCAAAAGTAGCTTCCCTGCAATTTCCAAGTAGTCCACTAACCGGCGTCATAGGGCGCGTGTCGTTGCGCATATCGAGAAGGGCCGGCGATTACGAGGTGGACGCCAAGCATTCTCGTCCGCGGGCGAGACCAGTTGCGTCCGCAACGACGCTATACCTGAAGCACATCACCTTCGCGGGCAACCATCTGGTACAAAACCGGATTAACAAAGAACCCGATAAAGAGCCGGGAGATCAAGCCTGCCACAATGACGATGGCGAACGGTTTCTGCGTGTCTGAGCCGATTCCGGTCGAGAGCGCGGCTGGCAGCAGCCCCAGGCAGGCAACCAGCGCGGTCATCATGATCGGACGAAGCCGTAGCAGAGACGCCTCCCGCGTTGCGGTTGGAATATCCATTCCCTCCAGGCGAAGCTTATTGATATAGGAAACCAGAATCACTGCGGTCTCCACCGATACGCCTAGTAACGCCAGCAATCCCAGCACCGACGAAACGCTGAAAGGAGTATGGGTAAGCTTCAATGCTATGAGCGCGCCCACCGGCTCTGTCATGATCACGCCCAGGGCGATCGTAACTGGGAACTTAAAGTTTCCATAGAGCGCGAACAAGATCATGAAAATAAGCACCACCGCCAGGGGACCGATCAATATAAGCTGTGACTTGGCTTCCAGAAATTGGCTGTACTCGCCGCCCCAATTCAGCCAATAACCTTGCGGTAAAGTGACGGCCTTGTTGACTGCCTTTTGGCCATCTCGTACGGCGCGTTCCAGGTCCCGCCCTTCGATACTGTATTGAATCCCAATATAGCGGGAGTTGTTTTCGCGATAGATAAACGACGCCCCATTTCCCTGCTTGATCTCGGCCAGTTGGCTGAGCGGGATCTGCTTGCCATCCGGTGTTCCTACCAGCAGGTTGCCGATCTCGTGCGCGCTGCTGCGGAATTGAGGCTGCATGCGAACGACCAGATCGAACAACTTCTCGCCTTGAATAACCTGGGTTACGGCCTGCCCTCCCACCGCAGCCGAGATCACCGCCTCCACATCGGCGACGTTGATTCCGTAGCGTGAAATCTTGTCCCGGTCCACGTCGATCAGCAGGCTCGGCTGCCCCAGCTCCCTGACCACCGTCAAGTCCGTAAAGCCGGGGATCTTGGCCAGCGTGTTCTTGATTTGTACCGCTTTGTCCTGAAGAACGGTTAAGTCGTCGCCATAGACCTTCACCGCCAGGGAACTCTTGAGGCCAGTCAGGGCCTCGTCTACCGCGTCTTCCGCCGGCTGGGTGTAGTTAAAGATGATTCCGGGAAATGCTGTCAGCTTATTGTTGATAGCTTCAACTAATTTGGCCTTGGTATCCAGGTTACCGCTCCACGATTTGTCCTTGTAGGGTTTCAGTCCTACATAGAACTCGCAATTGAAGAACCCGGTGGGATCAGTGCCATCGTCTGGGCGTCCCAACTCAGAGGCGACCGTGGTGACTTGCGGGAACGACATCAGGATGTCGCGAATCTGCGGAGCAATGCGGCTCGCCTCTTCAAAGGAAATGGTATAGGGCATGGTCGCCCGCACCCAGAGCGCGCCTTCGTCAAGATGCGGCATAAATTCGCCGCCTATGAACGGGACCAGCAATAAAGTTGCACCGAAAATCAGCGCCGCGATCAATACCGTAAATTTGGGGCGCGCCAATGCCCAATCCAACTGGGTTGCGTATACGCGCTTCATCCAGTCGTAGGCGCGATTCTGATGCTCTCGTATCCCTTTCTTGAACCAGTAGGAAGTCAATACTGGGACCAGCGTAAGCGTCAGGATCAGCGCACCCACTAGCGCGAAGCTCATGGTCTCCGCCATGGGATGGAACAGCTTTCCCGAAGGGCCGCTGAGGGCGTAGATGGGCAGATAGCCCGCGAGGATAACAGCGACCGAATAGAAAATTGGCCGATCGACGTCTTTCGCAGCCAGGAGAATAACGTCGTGCAGTTTGTAGTCTTGTCCCTGCCGCAGCGCAAGTTCGCGGTAGATGTTCTCCACCATCACTACGGTGCCATCAATGATGATTCCAAAATCGATGGCGCCAATAGAAAGCAGGTTCGCCGCTCCATCGTGGGCGTGTAACACGATAAATGCGAACAACAGCGACAACGGAATGGTGAGCGCTACGATGATGGCTGCCCGGAAGCTGACCAGGAAGAACATCAAAACGATCAGCACCAATATCATGCCGCGGAACAAGTTGGCTTCCACGGTATCGGTGGTCAGGTTTACCAACTCGCTGCGATCATAGTAAGGATGGATTTTGACGTCCGGGGGCAGGATGGACCGGTTCAATTCCTCGGTCTTGGCTTCCACTCCCTTTAGAACATTCTGGGTCTGCTCGCCGCGCAACATCAGAATGACGCCCTCAACCGCATCGTCATTCTTTTCGTAGCCGAATTCGCCCAGCCGGGGCGCATGCCCTATCGTCACATCGCCGACATCCTTGATTCGAATCGGTACGCCATTGTTGCTGCCCACCACAACGTTGCCGATATCGCCGGTGTCGCGCACCAGGCCAATGCCGCGCACGTAATAAAACTGTCCTCCCTGCGAGAAGAACCCTCCGCCAGCATTGGCATTGTTTGCCGCCAACGCTGCCTCCACTTGCGGAACCGTCAGATGGTAGCCGTAGATCCGGGCAGGATCGAGCAGCACTTGATACTGCATGACCGTGCCGCCAAATCCGGAGTCATCGGCCACACCCGGCACGGAGCGGTAGGCCCGCTCGACCACCCAATCTTCGAAGGTCTTCAACTCCTGCGGACTGCGGTCGGGGCTCTCCAGAACATAGCGGTACACCAGGCCGCTGGGACTGAACAGCGGAGCCATCGAAGGCGTCACGCCCGTGGGCAAGTTGGCTTGCGCAATCCGCTGGAAGACGATCTGCCGCGCAAAGTAGTCGTCGGTCTTTTCGTCAAACGTGAGGATTACATCGGAGAGCCCGTAGAGTGAGATGGACCGCATCACTACCATGTGCGGCACACCGTTCATTTCCAACTCGAGAGGAAGCGTGACCAGGCGCTCCACCTCTTCCGCCGCGTGGTCAGGCCATTGCGTGATCAGTTCGACTTGAGGAGGAGAAAGGTCGGGATAAGCGTCCACCGGCATGCGCTGGAACGAGATGATTCCAGCGACGGTCATAAAACCCGTCAGCATCAGCACCAGAAAGCGCTGACGCAGGGCCGCTTGTACGATTCGATGAATCATTCGGGGCTGGACAACATGGTCCTGATCACGGTTCCTTAATCAAATGTCGGGCGCTGCAACTAACGCTGCAACGAGTTCGCAAACTGCAGGAACAAGCTGCCGTCGCCGATGACGCGATCGCCAGGCTTTAATCCGCTGGTAACTTGAGTTTGTCCCTTCAGACTCTCACCCAGAATGACGGGCCGCCGGGCAAACTGATTCGCCGATGCCTCCACATAAACGAAAGGCTGATTCTCGTTGTCCCGAAGGACCGCGGAATCGGGCACGGCAATTGCATTAAGAATCGTCCCGGCATTCACCGTCGCGGCTACAAACATGTCCTTCTTCAACTTCTCCCCGGGATTGCTGGTCTCAATGCGGGCTTGCAGCGTTCTTGTGGTCGGGTCCAGGGACGCAGCCACATAGGCAATGCGGCCCTGGAAGACGTCAGGATAAGCGTCAGTTTGGATCGTAACTGGATCTCCCACCTTCACGTACGGAAGGTCTTTCTGATAGACGTTGACCAACACCCACACCGTGCTGGTGTCGGAAATCAGGAAGCACTGGGTGGTGGTGAGCTGGAGCAACTGACCGGCCGCAACATCCTGTTCCACCACTTCACCGCTGATAGGAGCTCTTACCGGGACCTCGAATGAGGGTGGCGCTTTCACCAGCGCAGCTGGATCGCTGATTCCCAGCACCTTGAGAGCAGCCTCCGCCGCAACCAGATCTCCGCCTGCCTGCACCTCGGCCGACGCAGCCTGCTCCAGGTTCTGTTCGGCAATGGCATGGTGCTCGTACAGGTCCTTGGCTCGCGCGTAAGCCTTTTGCGCAAGCTCATAGGCGTCTTTGGCTTTCAAATAATTTGAGCGGCTCTGCGAGTAATCGGGACTTGCCACATACAACATGGGCTGGCCGCGCTCCACCCTCTGGCCGGGAACCACCACAACGCGGCTCACCGGGCCGCTCACCTGCGTGATCACTGGCGTGGTATGAAAGCTGTTATAGGCGACGGCGCCGGTTAGCCGCAGGCTTCGCGTCAGGCTGCTGGCCTGAACTTGCAGCACCTGCACATGGGCCATCTGGTCAGCCGGAATGGTGAACAGCTCGGCGGTGTTGGCGTTGTTTGCCTCTTCCTTGGCGGCGTTGCCGGATCCTCCACTGCTACAGCCGGCAAGCAGCAGCATCGCCGCTGACACGACGGTTATCGCAACTCGGTAGGACCGGCGATCACGCGACATCATCACGGCAGGTTCCTCGTTCCTACGGCTTCCTTCAGCTGTTCCAGTGCCGTCATGTAAGAGGACAACGCCTGGCGATAGGCCAGTTGAACCGAGCGATAGCTGCGTTCGGCGTCCAGAAAATCCAGCAGGCTTGCTGCCCCACGCTTGTAAGCATACTCACTGATGTCGCGCGAGTCCTGTGCCTCTTGCAGGTAGCCGGAAGTATAAAGGTGCACGATTTCGTCGTTGCTGCGCAGCGCCTCATAGGCATCGTCAACGTCAGACAGTACGATATCGCTCGTCGAGGCCTGCGTCTCCTGGGCCTGCGTCAGGGCATATTTGGTGCGCGCGATCTCGCCTTGATTGCGATTGAAAACGGCGATCGGGAAATTCACAAAAAACGAAGCGCTGCTCTGGTCTGACACGTGCGAATAAAGAGCTTCGCCATTTACGTCTACCTTGGCATTCGCCTTCGCCAACGAGATCTGACTTTGCGCAGCCGTAGTCCCCAATGCGGCAGCTCGATAATCGGGACGGTCCTGTAGCGCCTTGGTCTGCAAATCCTCTAACTTCGCTGGAAGCGGTTGATACGCCAGGTCGCCAACCACGTCGTAATTAGCGGGCACCGCATCATAGCCCAGCATGGTGCGCAGGTCGACCAGGGCCTGGACCCTGGCGAGCCGCGCCGACGACACGTCGGTTTGAAACTGCAGCAATTGCAGTTTGATCTTGAGATAGTCGCCCTCGCTGATGTAGCCCGACTTATATTGCGCCAGGCCGATGTCAACCGTCTGCTGAAAGCTCTCCAGGTCCTGCAATGCGAAGCGCAGTGTTGACTCGGCCAACAAGACGCTGACGAACTGCTGGCCGACGTTGAATGCCAGCATGCGCTCGGCGTCGGTGACCTGGGCGCGGGTCACGGCCGTCTGGTCCTGGGCAGCGCGTAAGCGATTCTGTCGTTTGTGCCCGCGCTCAAACAGGTATCCGATTCCGGCATCGAACTGCTGAGTATCGCTCAGATTGTCGGAGCTAAAATCCGAAGGAGAAAAAATCGGCAGGAACTGGGAGTCAAAATTCAGGGTCGGGTTGGGCCGCAGGTTCGCCGTAATCTCCTGCGCCTGGTTCTGAAGAATCAGGGTGCGAGTCGCCTTCAATGCGTGATTGTGCGCCAGCGCTAAATCGATGGCCTGATCAAGCGTGATCATGGTGGGGCCTTGGGCATCAACCGCGGGCGCGAGCACCAGTAGCAGCAGCCCGGCAAGAGCCGCCACCACGTTCATCCGGAAGTGCGCTGGACGCATAAGACTCAAATCTTAAGTGCAAACCCGGGCGTGAACGGCACGCGAGTCAGATACCCCGCGTTTTCTTGTCCGCCCAAAATCCTCCCGGCAAGCCCCACTCGCGGAAATGCCACGGCCTTGCCGGAGGAATCTAGAACTACGCCAAGAAAACCCATTGTAAATGAGGAAGTTGCAGGTGGGATTAGCGCGGCGCGAAGCGTGCCTTTGCCGCACCATTTCTCGATCAGCCTGGAACATCGCAGGCCTTAACGCGATTTGGTTCTGGCGAACGCGAGCGGCCAGCGGAAGCCCATGGTTGACAGGCTGCGCGTCTGATCTTTTCGTTGTCGATGGTTGAGAGCTACCAGACTTTATTGGAACTCAAGCATCACGATTTCCGGATTCGATCCGAGGCGGAGCGGCGGTCCCCAAGTTCCTGCTCCGCTCGACGTGAAGACCTGCATTTTTCCGATCCGGCTCAGGCCATAAACAAACTGCCGGTAAGCCCGCCGCGCCATCCAACTCCACGGTATGAACTGCCCCAAGTGAGTGTGCCCGGAGAGTTGCAGGGAAACACCCGCAGCTTCCGCGATTTCCGGATGGTCAGGGGCGTGCGTCAACAGAATGCTGGGGCGGTCGCGATCCAAACGGATCTGGTGCAAGGCTGACGCAAGGTGTGCTTTTTGCGTCGCATTCCGGTAGGGCACGCCAACAATCTGCAAGCCATCCAGTTCCACCTTCTCATTGCTCAGCACGCGCACTCCGGCAGCGGCAATGGCGCGCAGATATTTACTGTCGTCGCCAAATTGCTCATGATTGCCGGCCACGAAATACACGCCGTGTGGAGCGACCAGTTGGTTCAGCGGCTCCGCCGCTCTCTGCGCATCGATGGCCGTCCCGTCATAAAGGTCTCCGGCGATAAAAATCGCGTCGGGTTCCTGTTTCAAGATCGTCGCCACCATCCGCCTCAGGAAGCTGCCGTTCCGCACTGGCCCAAGGTGTAAATCGCTGATCAACGCCGCTCGTCGTCCGCGCCACGCCGCCGGCAGGTTCGGGAGCCGTACTGTGGTTCGCGTGATCCGCGTCCAGTTTGCGTTGAAAACCCCGTAGAGTCCGGCGAATGCTGCTACACCAAACAACAATTCAACGGTCCGATGAAAGTTCATGTCCAGCCCGGCCACCCGCGCAATTCCGAAAAGAATCCAGGCGAAAACCGCCGCCAGAAAAAGAAAGCTGAACAGGCCTGTCCAAACCGCAGCAACTCGGTATATCGCGCTCACAACTACGTTCGTGTAGCGGTGGGCGAGTAGCGAAGCAGCCACAAAGCTTACCGACAAGATGCCAAGGACGAGTTTTATCCAAAACGCTCCCGGTGTATGGCTCTCGGCGGATGAAAATGTCCACGTTTCGTAGAGCAGCCAATGCGTCGACCAGAGAACGAACTGAATCACTGCAATAAAACCAATTAAGCTTCTTCGTGTCATCAATTCCTCAACCTGCAATAAACCGCTGCCGGCCCCGCCGTAGGAGCCGTTCAGCGTCGCTTTAGTTCGTTTGCATTGCGCGGCCTCGGCCGATGGCATCGAGGTCGGCAAGCAAGTTGGCGGGAATCCCTAGCGTTGCGGCCGTGAGATTCTCGCGCAGATGTGCAAGCGAGGATGTTCCCGGTATCAGCAGGATGTTGGGCGAGCGCTGGAGAAGCCAGGCAAGCGCGACCTGCATTGGAGTCGCCCCTAATGAGGCTGCGACGGTGTCGAGTCCCGACGACTGTAGCGGGGTAAATCCACCCAGCGGAAAAAACGGGACGTACGCGATGCCCTCCGTCGCGAGGTCAGCGATAAAGCCGTCGTCATTTCTGTGGGCAAGATTGTAAAAGTTCTGGACACACACGATTTCGGTGATTTGCTGACCCTCCGCGAACTGCGCAGGGGTGACGTTGCTCAAACCGATGTGACCGATCAGTCCCTGGCGCTTGAGTTCAGCAAGCGCAGTCAGGGGCTCTTCGATCGATCCCTCCGACGGCTCCAGAATTCCTCCTACGCGAAGGTTGACGACATCGAGGTGATCGAGGCCGAGATTTCTAAGGTTGTCATGCACTCCATCCATCAGTTCCTGGCGGGAATGCGCCGGGATCCAGGACCCGTCGTCACCCCTGCGGGCGCCGAGTTTCGTAACGATCACGAGACCGTCCGGATAAGGATGGAGCGCACGCTTGATAAGCTGATTGGTCACATGCGGGCCGTAATAGTCGCTGGTGTCGATGTGGTTCACGCCGGTCCCAACTGACTCGCGCAAGACCGCAATCGCTTCATCAACGTCGCGCGGCGGCCCGAAGACTCCCGGCCCTGCAAGTTGCATGGCGCCGTAGCCCATGCGGTTCACGCTGATCTCTGTGCCCTGCCATGGGAAGCTGCCCGCGAGATCTGTCTTTTCAACCATTTCGTTCCTCCTGCTCCCGTTCCTGACTTGTGGAGAACGTTAAAACCGCTCTCCCACCAGCGCTTCGCTTTTCTTCCAAAGTTTGTCAGCAGTTATTGGATCGAGCGCGTAACCGCGGACCCCTTCGCTCACGACCGTGATGGCTGCGTCGTCCGGCACAACCTGGCCGACATGACAGTTCTCGCAATATCTGCCACCGATCTCGTCAGCGCTTGCCACAACAGCGGCCCACACCGAAGTCGCCGCTCCCTGCGGAATGGTTTTCCATTGGTAAGGTCCCTGGCCTTCAGCTGCGAGCTGTTGGTTGATTTGCTCGACTAATTTCTCTAAGGCGCCCTGATCCATGTACCGGCCTAGCTCCGTCTGAATGCCTCCTGGGTGCACGGCCGCTGCCCGTACTCCCCGGCTCCGGTGCCGTGCGTCGAAGGCAACCGCGAAAAGAATGTTCGCAGTTTTCGATCGGCCATAGGCAACGAACGGATCGTAAGGCGTTCGCTCGAAATTGGGGTCCTCGAGATCGACATTCGAGAAACGGTGTCCCGAGGAAGAAAGATTGATCAGCCGGCCACCCTCGCGGAGAAGAGAGGCAATCCGGTTGACCAGGACAAAGTGGCCCAGGTGATTGGTCCCGAACTGCGTCTCGAATCCATCCGCCGTTTTGCCAAATGGTGTGGCCATCACCCCGGCGTTGGTGATGATTACGTCGAAGGGCTCGCCTTGCTTCAGCAATCGATCGGCGCAAGCCCGCACGCTTTTCAGATTGGCGAGATCGAGTTCGATCAGCTCGAAAGCGCCGCCCTTCGCGACGGCGTCCTTTCGCACCTGCGTGGTCGCGCCTTCGGCTTTGTCCAAGTCGCGCGCCGCCCCCAGCACGTGCGCGCCATGCGCGGCAAGCGACCGCGCCGTCTCAACCCCCAGTCCGGCTGAGACGCCGGTTACCAGAATGCGTTTGCCGCGCAAATCGACGCCGGCCAAAACCTGGTCGGTGCTCGACGTCGCTCCAAATGATTGCTTCGTAGTTACTGCTCCTGATGAATCCGCCATTATCTTTCTCCTTCTAGGCTCCGGCACTCTGGCACCTTGGCCGTTATTGACGAGCCTCCCTGCTTTCAGTAAAACGGAGGCTGTCTCCGACATATGAGATAATCGGAGGCAGTCTCCGGTTGCAAGAATTTTTCGATGGCCAGAAAAGCTGCTAAAACTCCTTCGCGAAAGCCCCGCAGCGACGCTCAACGTAATCGTGAGCGCATTCTGGAAGTTGCGAAGGAGGCATTCACGCGGTCGGGAGCCAACACCAGCCTGGATGACGTGGCGAAGGATGCAGGCGTTGGAGCAGGAACACTGTACCGCCATTTTCCTACGCGGGATATGCTGCTCGAAGCAGTGTATCGCAGCGAGGTAGAGAAGCTGGCGGCTGCGCAGCAGAGGTTCGCTGAGACCATGCCTCCGGTCGAGGCCTTGCGCGCTTGGATGCTGCTGTTCGTGGACTACATCGCCGCCAAGCAGATTATCGCCCCCGCCCTGAACACGCTCGTCGGTGGTCCCTCAAAGCTGTACGAAGGTACGCGCGCTCACATTCAGGGCGCTATAGAAGCCCTGGTAAAGCGCGCCATCAAAAGCGGCGACATCCGCAAGGATCTCGAGCCATTCGATCTGCTGCGCGCTCTCATCGGCGTGGCGAACGTGGCCACGAGCCCTGACTGGCAGCAAAGTGCCCGGAGGCTTGTGGATATCCTCATTTCCGGTTCGCGGCCTTTCTAATAGATTTGTCTCTGTGACCGAAGATAGAACGGGATCTTTCGGGTCGCCAAGTCCCGTGGAGGCGCGCCTCTGGGCCGCAATACCGCACCTTCCAACGCCAGGATCTACGCTCTTGCTAGAACTGAATGATCGAATCTCCTCCTGCGGTGAGATTGCTGTCCGTTCCCACCATCTGTACCCTCCCCGGATCCACGACGTAAGCGACGTAATCACGCGTGCCATCGGAGGTGGTGATCTTGACGCTGGCCCGGCCGAGCACGCTGGTGCCTACGCTGTAGCTACCTTGTAATGGCAAGCCCGGAAGGACGCCGGTAGGATCGTGGATGTCGAGCGTGCCCGATAGGACTCCACTGCCATTGGCTGAAATCTGTCCGCTGACGGCGCTGCTGTTTTCCGGCCAGGTCACGCCGCTGGCAACGAAGTACCCGAACTGCTCGGTGGCATAGCTGCCGGCCCAACCCAGGTTGCCGAGCATGGCTGTATTTTGTGCGTAAGCCGTGCCGCCTGCCGTTACGTCGGTCCGCAGGTCCAGGTAGTATGCCTGCGTTGGAGACACCAGATACATGCTGAACGGGAACGATGTCAGCAGCGCGTTCACCGTGCCCGTGACGTACCCGTTCGAACTCAAAGTGTAGGCGCCGGTCAAGCTCCCGCTGCTGTAGGTTCCCGTGTCGTTGATGTCGATATAGCCCAGGGGAATGTTTCCACCCGATGCGTTGATCTGCATCAGCCCATTGACGATTCCCGCCTGTGAGGTGCCTGAGCTGGCGATCACATACGGGCCATTAAAGTCGGAGGCGGCAAACGAGGCCTGGGTCTGGAGGTCTGCGCTGCCCAGCAACGATGTGCCGGTATCGGAACTAAGGAAGCGATAACGATTCGCGGAAACCACGTAGTAGACAAAGTCGGAGATGCCGGTACTCGCGGAAAACGAGCCGGTGCCGCGCCCCTGCCCGTCGACGCTGCCATACCCGCCGCTCAGCCCCTGGCTTTGTGTGACCGTGCCATCGCAGTTTGCGTCTTGAGCTCCGCTGAGCGCGCCGCCATTCAGACCGAAGATGCCAACGGAATTCAGCGGTCCACAGCTGGAGCCCTGGCCGGCGAAGCCAAAAGCATAACTCCCGGAAGGCGTAACCACACCGGCGGCCTGCCCTTCCAAGCTGCCTATGGCATTGACGACAGTACTGTCGGCCGCAATCAGGCTCGCATTGTTGGGAGCGCGGAGGGCGATCGCATAGGATGAGTTCCCCAGGGAGCTGCTGAGGTTAAGCATGCCCCGCCCATCCGGTCCTACCGTGTAGGTACCGGTGACCGAGGTCGCGTGCGCGTATCCAGATTTCAGGTCGTTCAGATCTTCTTCGCCGCCCGTTATGTTGCCATTGCCATCGGCTGTGATGGCGCCCACGGCGTTGAAGGCCATGGAACTGGTGTCGATTCCCCGCAGGCTGAGGACGTAGTTTCCTTGCAGCGAGGAGTTGCTGAACACTACCGAGGTGACAGTGGCAATTGAGCTGGCGGAGAAACCCGTGGCCGCATTCAGCACCGCCGTTACGGTTACGGCGGCGGGCGCAGGTATTGTAGCTGGTGCGGTGTAGACACCGTTCACGTCGATGGTTCCCGCCAGCAGAGTTCCGCCCATAACTCCGTTGACCTCCCAGGTCACCGCGTCATAGAGGCTATTGGTAACGGTGGCGGCGAACTGCTGCCTCAATCCTGGCTGCACATTCGCGGTCGCCGGAGACACAGTGACGGTAGGGTTCAGGCCCCCATAGCTTCCGCCATTGCCGCTGCTTGTGCTGCTACCACCACACCCCACCAGCGCAGTAATACATACTGCGGCAGCAGCCAGCATTGTCCGTTTCATCGCGAACCTCATGTTTGGGATTGGCACGACGAATGATAACGGACTGAAGCTGAGCCGGAGCCCCACTGAACTCGTCTTTACTGAAAATTCATCTTGCTTACATAGGGCCGATTACCCTGGTCAGTGGCCCGCCGGAAATAACCCGGCTGGCGGGAGGAATTCGATCCTGGCGGCGAGGCACATATCACACGCTTGTGTGACAACAAGGCATAGGCATCGCCCGAATGTGGGAATATCATATGATCACTTTGAGGGTCCTCGAACTCAAGGAGATCTCGAATTGGGCGCTTCTGGACTGCTACCGACCGTTTCCGTCCCTTCCCCGATACAAAGTGCAGTTGGGAGCCAGTTGGCATCGTGCTATCAGTGCGGCAAGTGCACGGCCGGCTGCCCGCGCAGCGAACGCATGGATGCGCCTCCGACGCGTCTCATACGCTGGCTGCAAATTGGCGAAGAGGCGCGGGCCCTGGCGGCCCAGGCAATTTGGGATTGCGTTTCCTGCCAGACCTGTTCGGCCCGATGCCCCCAGAGCGTAGACTGCGCGTCCATTATGGACGCCCTGCGCCAGGTCGCCTTCACGCATGGCACTGTGGCCCCCGCAAAGCGCCGCGTGGTTGCCTTCCAGCAGGCCTTCCTCGACAACATCCGGCTCAATGGAAGACTCAACGAGCTGGAACTTACAGCATCCTTCAAGCTGCGCGCGTTCGCTGCCGACCGCGCCCTCGGGCCTCTGTTCGCGGATGCCTCGCTGGCACCGCAGCTCCGCAAACGCGGCAAGCTTCACCTGAAGGGCGAACAGGTACGGGATCGCGAGGTGGTGGCGCGCATCTTCGACAAGTGCAAAGAGGACCGCGGCGTGAAGATCGAGAACAAAGGGGGCGCAGCGTGAACATTGGCTATTACCCCGGCTGCGCTCTGCATGGCTCCTCCAACGACTATGAACAATCGTTGCGCGCTTGCCTCGGGCGCCTGGGTGTTGACCTGACAGAGATCAAGGACTGGATCTGCTGCGGAGCCACTGCCGCCCATTCTTTGAATCACAAATTGTCGCAGGCGCTGCCCGCCCGCAATCTGGCGCTGGCCGAGCAGCAATCCCTGAACGACTTATTGGCGCCTTGCCCGCTGTGCTCGATGCAACTGCTGAAAGTCACCGCCGACATCAAAGACCCCGAAACGTGCGCCGCACTTAGCTCGATTGTTGAATTGCCCCTCGCAGGCCGCACCCGCGTTCTGAACCTGATCGAGATTTTCCAGAAGGTCGGCCTGGATACTCTCGCGGCCGCGGTCACCAATAAGCAAGAGCATATTCAGGCAGCCTGTTACTACGGATGCCTGCTCACGCGGCCACCGCAAGTCGTCACCTTCGACGATCCCGAACAGCCGCATTCCATGGAAGCCGTGCTGAAGGCGCTGGGCGTCAAGACCATCGCCTGGAACTTCAAGACCGAATGTTGCGGTGCGGGCATGACCATGGCGGACGACGCCACGGTGCTGGAGCTGTGCCATCGCATTCTGGAAAACGCCCACACCCACGGGGCCAATTGCCTGGTGGTGGCCTGCCCCATGTGCCACGTCAATCTCGACATGAAACAAGCCGCGGTCTTTCGGCGCTACGGGACAGCAGCGATGCCCGTCTACTATCTCTCCGACCTGGCTGGACTGACGCTGGGTCTGGCGCCCGAAGAACTGGGCATCAACCGTCATTTCATGGAGGCGGCGTGGCCCGCATAGGGGTTTTCCTTTGCTGGTGCGGCGAGAACATCGCCCGCACGGTTGACGTGGCCCGCGTGGCGGAACTCTCCGCCCGCATCCCGGGTGTGCGCGTCGCGCTCGACTACAAGTACATGTGCTCCGACCCGGGCCAGTCCCTGTTGCGCGAAAAAATTGCCAGCGAACGCCTGGACCGTATCGTGGTGGCTTCGTGTTCGCCGCACATGCACCTGAAGACCTTTCGCAAGGCCGCCGAGCGCGCCGGCGTCAATCCTTACATGGTCGAAATGGCCAACATCCGCGAGCATTGCTCCTGGGTGCATCCCGACCGCGACGATGCCACCGACAAGGCTACCGAACTGGTGCGCATGTCAGTGGAGAAGGTGCGGCATAACGATCCGCTCACGCCCATCAAAGTTCCCGTGACCCGCCGTGCTCTGGTGATTGGCGGGGGCGTGGCTGGAATTCAGGCGGCGCTCGACATTGCCGACGGCGGTTACGAAGTGGTGATGGTGGAGCGCGAACCCTCCATCGGCGGCAAAATGGCTGGCCTCTCCGAGACCTTCCCAACCCTGGACTGCTCGCAGTGCATCCTGACGCCGCGCATGGTTGAGGTAGGCCAGCATCCTCGCATCAAGCTCTACACCTACTCAGAAGTCGAGGCGGTCGACGGCTTCATCGGCAACTTCACCGTCACCATTCGCAACAAAGCGCGCTATGTCGACATCGCAAAATGCACCGGCTGTGGCGAGTGCTGGAACGTCTGCCCGCTGAAGAATATTCCCAGCGAGTTCGAACAAGGCATGGGTAAGCGGCGAGCCATCTATGTACCGTTCCCCCAGGCGGTCCCTGCGCGTCCCGTCATCGACAAACAGGTTTGCGCCAAACTGGTCCGCAACGGCTGCGGTCTCTGCCAGAAAAAGTGCCCCACCGGTGCCATCAGCTTCAAGGACGAAGATCGGCTGATCGAAGAGAGGGTTGGCGCCATCGTGGTGGCCACTGGCTACAAGCTTTACAGCATCGGCAAAGAGCAGCCCTCGGACAAGCTGCACGGCTATGGCGAGTACGGTTACGGCAAGTACAAGAACGTCATCGACTCGTTGCAGTTTGAGCGCCTGCTCTCTGCCTCCGGCCCCACCAACGGAGAAGTGCGGCGGCCTTCGGATGGAGCCGTGCCGAAGAACATCGTTTTCATCGCCTGCGTAGGCTCGCGCGACAACGCCAAAGGCATCTCGTACTGCTCGAAGATCTGCTGCATGTACACCGCCAAGCACGCCATGCTTTACAAGCACAAAGTGCATGACGGGCAGGCCCATGTCTTCTATATGGACATCCGCTCCGGCGGCAAGGGCTATGACGAGTTTGTGCGGCGCGCTATCGAGCAGGACGGTGCACGTTACTACCGCAGCCGGGTGTCGAAGATTACCGAGGAAAACGGTAAGCTGATCGTGCGCGGAGCTGACACGCTCTCCGCCATGCCAGTCACCGTGGAGGCCGATCTGGTAGTGCTGGCCTCGGCCATGCGTCCGGCCGACGGCGTTCAAGACCTGGCGCGCAAGCTCAACGTCGGTTATGACGAGTTCGGCTTTCTGATGGAGTCCCATCCTAAGTTGCGGCCCGTCGAAACCAACACCGGTGGAGTATTTATTGCCGGCGCATGTCATAGCCCGAAAGATATTCCTGAGTCGGTGGCCCAGGCTTCGGCAGCGGCTTCCAAAGTTCAGCTCACCTTCGCCAACGAAGCCCTCACCCGCGAACCTGAAATTGCCGGCGTCAACGAACGCATGTGTGCTGCCTGCTTCCGCTGTATGGGAGCTTGTCCGTACCACGCCATCGAACGCGCCGAGATTCGCGCGCGTAACGGCGACCTCATCAAACGCACGGCTCGCGTCAATCAAGGACTATGTATGGGCTGCGGAACCTGCGTCGCGGTATGTCCGTCGAAAAGCATGGACCTGGCGGGCTTTACCGAACAGCAGATCTACTCGATGGTGGAGGCGCTGGCATGAGCGAGGTCTTCGAACCGCGGATTGTTGCCTTCGTCTGTAACTGGTGTACCTATCTGGGCGCGGACCTCGCGGGCACCACCCGTTTGGAGTATCCCGCCAACGTGCGGATCGTGCGGCTGCCCTGCTCCGGACGCATCGACTTCAACCTGCTGATCAAGGCTTTTGAAATTGGCGCCGATGCAATACTCGTCTCCGGATGTCATCCCGGCGACTGCCACTACAACACCGGCAACTATCATGCCCGCCGGCGCTGGATGGTGTTCCGGCCGCTTCTGGAGGTGCTGGGCTTCGACATGCGCCGCCTGCACTTCACCTGGATCTCGGCAGCCGAGTCGCGCAAGTTCCAGCAGACGGTTAAGCAAGTAGTTGAGGAAACGCGGCAGCTCGGGCCATACCAATATCCCGCGCAGTCCCCGACGACGTCGGGTCCCGGACGTGAACCGCAGAAGAACCATTTCGATCCGGAACCAGCTCGGCAGCGCGCGCGCGAATTACTGGAGGCCAAGGAAGTCGATGTCGTGATCGGTTATGGGTCATCCGGGCCGGTCTTCATCCGGCGTCCTGAAGACGTCCACCGCATCACTTGCGAAGATACGCGGCTGAACCTTGCAACCTATCTGGGACGCAAAGAAGTGCGCGCCATGGGCCGCGTCGCCATCCTGACCAAACCGATGGACGCCGGCGCTCTCGTAGTGCTGGAGCGGGAATCGCAGATTGAAAGTGGTGCGGTAAAGACCATCCCCATCGGCGAGCCTGGCACAGGGAGCTTTGCCGACCTGGACGCGCTACTGGCGCTGCCTCCGGACGAGCGCATGGCCTGGTGGGCCGGCGAGTTCTCGCGTTGCACCCGCTGCTACGCTTGCCGGCAAGTCTGTCCCATGTGCTATTGCGAGCGCTGTGTGGCCGACAAGAACCGGCCGGCCGTGATCGATACTTCGCCCACGCCGGTGGGCAATTTCGCCTGGCACATCACGCGCGCCTTCCACCTCGCCGGCCGCTGCGTAGGCTGCGGCGCATGTAATCACGCCTGTCCCGTCGGCATCGATTTGCGCCTGCTGAATATGGCGGTCCATCGAGCGGTGGACCAGAATTTTGCCTTCAACGTTGGCGCCGATCCCAAGACCGAATCGCCCATCGGCTCCTGGGCTCCGGCCGACCACGAGGAGTTTATCCGGTGAGCGAAATTATTTCTTCCGGTAACTTGCGTCAGCTCGCCGCGGAGTGGATTGCGCAAGGCACTCGCGTAGCCGGTCCGCAACGCGCCGGCGGCCGCGTCCTGTATCTGCCGCTGAAAGACGCTGCCAACTTGCTGCTCGACGGCTTCATTCATCCCGCAAACTCCGCCAAGGAATTTCTCCTGCCCAAGACGGAGACGCTCTATGGATACCGCGTTGAGGGCAACGACGTGAAACTCGTGGAGGCGCCGGAAGCCGAGCCGCCTCAAATCCTGCTGGCGGTTCGTCCTTGCGACGCGGCGGCGTTTCCCATTCTCGATCACATTTTCAACTGGGATTGCGCCGATGAGCTCTACAATAGCCGGCGGCGGAACACTACCGTCGTGGCGCTCAGTTGCTCCGCTCATGACGCCAACTGTTTTTGCACCTCCGTCGGCCTCAGCCCGGCTTCCGAACGCGGAGCCGACGTACTGTTGGTTCCACTGACCGGCGATACCCTCGAAGTCCGGTGCGTAACAGAAAAAGGAAGGTCGCTTTTTGCCGGCAAGACGAAAAGCGACAATGTGGCGGCGATGTCAGCAGCCGGACCCGCGCCGCGCTTCGCCGCCGAAGCAGTGCGGAAGTTTTCCGCCGCCAACTTCGAACATCCCCTTTGGGCCGAACATGCTCTGGCCTGCGTGGGATGCGGCGCTTGCGCCCATACTTGTCCAACCTGTCATTGCTTCGACATCGTTGACGAACACAGCGCGCGAGTACGCAACTGGGATTCATGCCAGTTCAGCCTGTTCACGCTACACGCCAGCGGTCACAACCCTCGCCCTGATCAGGGTTCCCGCCAGCGTCAGCGCATTTTGCACAAGTTCTCGATTTACCCGGACAAGTTTGGGGAAATCCTTTGCACCGGCTGCGGTAATTGCACGCGGAATTGCCCTGCCGGTCTCGGCGTCTTGCCCTTGTTGATTGCGATCGAACATGAAGAACATCTACCAGCCTGACCTTATGGAAGTGGCTTCCGTCCAACGCCACACCGCCGACGTGAAGTCCGTTAAGGTGCGTTTCTGTGACGCCGATTATGCCGAGCACTTCCAATTCCGCGTGGGACAGTTCGGCATCTTTTCCGCCTTCGGCTATGGCGAGTCGGTGTTCAATATCTGCTCCAGTTCCACCTGGAACGATGGCCTGGAGTTCTGCTTCCGCAAGACCGGGCGTGTCACGGAAGCTCTGTGGGAGATCGAGGAAGGCGACACCATCGGCTTCCGCGGTCCCTACGGCAACGGCTACCCCGTGGAAGCGTGGAAGGGGAAGAACCTCATCTTCCTCGGCGGCGGAATCGCGATGCCGCCCATTCGCTGCGCTATCTGGTACGCCCTGGAGAACCGCGCCGACTACGGCGACATCACTATTGTCTACGGCGCGCGAACCGTAGCCGATCTGGTTTATGTCAATGAGCTCGACCAATGGGCCAAGCGTGAGCGAGTGCGCGTCATCCGCTGCGTCGATCCCGGCGGCGAGACCCCGGACTGGACCGGGGAAATCGGCTTTGTGCCCACCGTGTTCGAACGCGCGCAGATCGCTGCGGCCGACTCGGTCGCGCTGGTCATCGGCCCGCCCATCATGATCAAGAACACCATGCCGGTGCTGGATCGCATGGGCCTGCCTCGGGCCTCGGTTTACACCAGCCTGGAAAATCGCATGAAGTGCGGTGTCGGCAAATGCGGCCGCTGCAACTGTGGCCCTGTCTATGTTTGCAAGGAAGGTCCAGTCTTCACCATGGAAGAACTGGCTGCGCTACCCCAGGACTACTAAGGGAATCGCGACCCCGATTCGCGGGCAGCTCGCTTCCCTCTCGGATCGCTAACGGGAGCAAGGACCCACGCTCCATCCGCTGCCGTAGACTGCCTGTTGCCGCAAAGGAAATCATCTGTGTCCCAGGGCGCCAACCGCGCAATGCGCGACAGTCTACACCTTTCCACCGTGGGGATGTTTGCGGTTTCATGCATGTTGAGCCTTCAACGTGAGCAAGTCAGCCCCCTCGGTAGCCAATTCCAAGGACATGGCCCGCTTGTGCCTTGGGCGTCTGTGTCATAGGCTGCAATTCGCTCTAAGCGGTCGAACCCTATCGCCCTTGAGATCGAATCAGCCGCGCAGCGGCGACATTTGTGTTAGCCGCGGGCGCGGGCCCGCGGTGAAGCGGGAAAAATAACTGACCCGCGGAGCGGCGGCACCGCTACGACATAGACACCATGGGGATCTTCCCCTATCTGACAACCGAACTCGCAGGGCGCTGGAAAAAACTCCTGAAACTTCCGCCTCACAAAACCTCTGTTTCTAGGCTCTTACACCGTAATGTGAAATTAAGTTGATTTCTTCCCGGTCAGCGCACAACATTGCCGTCCAGACCGTCCTTTGCACACCGAAGGAAATGGAGAAGCATCATGCCGCAAACATGGCAATGTCGTAGATTGAGTCTCAGGACGAGCCCCCGAGCTGTTGCCTTCGCGTTGGCCATCGCACTTGCGGTGGCCGCGACCGCGCCGGCGGGGCACGCGCAGACCTACACCGTACTTCACACGTTTACGGGCGCTGCGGACGGTGGAACTCCCGCGGCTGGCTTGACGATGGATGCGGCGGGAGACCTCTACGGAACCGCGTATTTCGGCGGATTGACCGCTGACAATTGCTATAGCAGTTGCGGCATCGTCTTCAGGATGGCGCGTGCGCGTCAGGGCTGGGTTTTGAAGCCGATCTACACCTTCACCGGGGGCGATGACGGCGGTAATCCCGATGCCAGCGTGGCCTTCGGCCCGGATGGCACTCTTTACGGCACAACTTTCAGTGGAGGAGGAGTGTCCTGCCCAAGCGGATTCGGTCTTGGGTGTGGCATTGTCTTCAACCTGAGACCCTCACCTTCAGCTTGCAAGAGCGCGCTCTGCCCGTGGAGCGAAACCGTGTTGCATCGCTTTGCCGGAGGGTCCCAGGACGGGGCGCTTAGCGGGGGTGCCGTCGTCTTCGACCAGGCTGGAAATCTCTACGGAACGGCCTACGAGGGCGGCTACTACAGCACGAACTGCGCCTGGGGAGACGAGTGGTGCGGCGTCATCTTCAAACTGACACCCTCCAACGGCGGCTGGACCGAAAGCTTGCCGCACATCTTCGCGGGGGGCACTGACGGGGCAAATCCCGACGCCGGATTGGTGGTCGACGCGACTGGGAACCTCTACGGAACAACCGACACCAACGGCACAGGCGGGGCGGGTGCGGTTTTCGAGTTATCACCTTCGGGCTATGGCTGGGAAGAGAATGTCCTGCATCCGTTTGGATACGATGATGGCGGTGGCGAACATCCTGTGACCAGCCTGATCTTCGATCCAGCGGGCAATCTCTACGGCTCCACGGAGTCCGGGGGAGGTGGGAACGGAAACGGCACGGTTTTCGAACTGACGCCCGCTTACGGCGGATGGACCTATACGCAGATTTACGCCTTTCAGGGCTCCTCCGAAGAGCTGGGTCCGCGTGCCAATCTCGTTATGGACAATGCCGGGAACCTGTACGGTACCGCGTACAGCATAGGAAACTGGGGTTTGGTGTTCAAGCTGACCCCGTCGGACGGCGGCTGGATATACACCGTGCTGCATCAGTTCGCTTACGGCGACGGCGGGAATCTTCCGCTCGGCGCTGTGGTACTCGACGCCAACGGCAATCTCTACGGAACGACTTCCAGCGGCGGCGCATATGGCTATGGCACGGTGTGGGAGATCACGCCGTGACGTTGGGTCTTTCTTACATTAGTGGCGGCACAAGAGGCTGTGCATAGACCCAATTTCACGAGGAGTGATTATGGAAAACGCCAAGAAGCACCTCATGCGCTGTCTCACGTCCCACTTTCTTCTCGGTATTCTCGCTGCGGTTGTGCTGATCACCGCCCTCACAACGACAGCGCGGGCCCAAACCTATCATGTGCTATACAACTTCACCGGACACTCCGATGGAGGTAATCCCGCCGGAGCCCTGGTGATGGATGCGCGTGGAAATCTTTATGGCATGACGAGCGCTTACGGTAACGGAAACTGCTCGTTTGGTGGCCAGGTTGGCTGCGGAACGGCTTTTGAGCTGGCGCACAGAGCTACGGGATGGATTTTCAATCTCCTGCACACGTTCACCGGAGGAGATGACGGACAGGCACCGGACGGCCGCATGGTCTTTGGGCCTGACGGGAGTCTATACGGCACGACGGTCTTCGGCGGCGGCGGTGACTGTACCTTCGGTCAGGGTTGCGGCACCGTCTTTAACCTGAGGCCTCCCGCCACAGTCTGTAAGTCCGTGCTTTGCCCATGGTCGGAAACCGAGCTCTATCGCTTTACCGGCGGCAGCGATGGAAACTGGCCCCAGCTTGGCGACCTGAGCTTCGATCAGTCGGGGAACGTCTATGGCACCACGCCATACACGGTTTACGAATTGGTGCATTCCAATGGCGCGTGGACATTCAACCTGCTGTTCACCTTTACCCAACAGGATGGCGGCTGCTGCTCGTTCAGCGGCGTCATCTTCGACCGGGCTGGCAACCTGTATGGCACAACCTACGGTGGTGGTGGCGGCAACGGGGTCGTGTTCGAACTCTCACCCTCCGCGGGCGGTTGGACCTACAATCAGCTTCACACCTTCCAGTTCTCGACCGACGGAAGCGAACCGCAAGGCAACCTGATTTCTGATCAGCAAGAGAATCTCTATGGCACGACTCCCATGGGCGGAGCGTACAACACCGGTACGGTCTATCAACTGACGCCATCGAGCGGCGACTTCTCCGTGCTCCACACGTTTTACGGGGGAGTCGAGCAAGAAGGGCCTTTCGACGCGGTGGTCTTCGACGTCAATGGCAACCTCTACGGCACAACCTATGGGGGCGGCTCGCATGCTCGGGGCAACGTCTTCAAGCTGACCCCATCCGGCACCGGTTGGACCTACCAGTCCTTGTACGATTTCACCGGCGGCAGCGATGGCGGAACGCCCGAAGACAAGCTAATTGTGGATGCCGGCGGGAATCTTTATGGCACAACCCTTTTCGGCGGCAGTGGCAGCTGTAATGGAGGTTGCGGCGTAGTCTTCGAGATTACTCCCAACTGAATTGCGCCGGCGAGTTCCGCTTTCCAATCGAGGCCATCGGGTCGGCGCAGGCGAAGCCGTCGCTGTGCCCGGGCGCAGCTGTTCCTCTGGCACCCGGCAGTCAAACTCCGCGTTGCGCCGGTCCCACAACCGGCGCGGGATGCCGCTTACTTGGTACTGACCATGGGAATCTGCGAGGACAATTGCAGATTGATCAGCAGGTCAATCCGGCGATCGATCTGGTAACACAAGGCAGTCTTCTTTGCCGAGATGACCTGCTCAAATATCGGAACGTACTTCATGCGCAACGCCAGGAGTTGCTCGTCAACCGTGTTCGCTCTCTTCATGTAGTCCTGCGCTTGCGCATCGGTCATGGTGCTGTAGTTCGCGGCATAATCCTTGATCACCGCCCACCGTTCGTCATTGGGTTTGATGGCTTCCTTGCGGTACTGGTCAAAAATTGGCCAGAACTTGGTGGCCTCGTCGGCGGTCAGGGTCATGTTCTCCGCCATGATCTGCTTGCGCTGCTTGCGAAGGTCCGCCCGCAGCATCTCGATGTCCTGGTCCTTGATCGGGCTCGCTTGCGCGCCTGCCCCCGGTGCACTTTGCGCGGCTGCCTGCGCCATGACACAAACGTTGCCCAAAAGCAGCGTGCCGACTAAAACCATGAGTGCTACGACAATCTTCTTCATAATTCATTCTCCGTTATGACTTCGCCTTAATCTCGGTTCTGTCCCGGCAGCAGTGTATAGGGAATCTTAGCGTTTTTCTAGGACTGATTTGCGCAAACACGGCATATCCCAGCCCATCCCCGAGGACCTGATTGCTTATGCTCGGCAGCTCCTCAACTGCCTGGTCTGACATCCGCAGCCTACCGAGAAGGACGCATCGGCAACCCCCGCCTCATAATTTCCCTGTTTCCAAGTCTTTATACCGTAATGCAAAATTAAGTTGATTTTCCTGTGCGCCAGCGCACAATGACCACCACGACGACCCGCACTACTTCCAAAGGAATCCAGCGATGACTTCCGGCAAGCATGAACAGCGTAGCTCTACCTTTTCCACATGGAACGTCCCCCTGCGAACGGCGACCGTCTGTGTCTGTTGACGATGGCCACCGTTCCGGCGGCGCAGGCGCAGACCTACACCATACTTGGCAACTTCGGTAACAACGGCACCGGGGTCAACCCACTCTACGTGACCTTGGACGAGGGGGGCAACGTCTATGGCACAACCTACTATGGAGGTTTGTCGTATCTCGGCTATGGCGTGGTCTTCAAGCTGACCCACCACGGTTCACATTGGTTACAGTCGGTGCTTTATGACTTCAGCGGCGGGAACGATGGCGGAAATCCTTACGGCGGAGTCGTCTTCGGTCCGGATGGCGCTTTGTATGGTACAACCTCGGGCGGCGGACTGTATGGCGAGGGGGTCGTCTTCAAGCTGCAGCCTTCGCCCACCGAGTGTCCCTCGGCGCAATGCCGCTGGACGGAAACGGTGTTGTACAACTTCACAGGCGCGGCGGATGGAGCGGCTCCGCAAGGCAACATCATTTTCGACCGGGCCGGAAACCTCTATGGGACGACGCTGGTTGGTGGCTCCGGTGGGGGATGGGGCACGACCTATGAGCTGTCGCCTGCCCATGGACAATGGAGTCTGAGCGTCCTTCATACTTTCACCGACCATTCCGATGGAGGAGAGCCCGGCAACGGTGTGATCTTTGATCAAGCCGGCAATCTTTACGGGACAACGGTCAGCGGCGGCAACGACAACAACGGCGTCGTCTACGAACTCACCCCCGGTAGTTCTGGTTGGACTCAGACCATCCTGCACAACTTCGCCGGCGGCTCCAGCGACGGCGCTATTGGGGCGGGAGTAGCATTCGATTCTCATGGCAATCTCTTCGGTTTCACCGAAGAAGGAGGCTATGAGGATTGGGGCGTAACTTTTGAGTTACAGCCGGCAGATGGCGGATACAACTACAGCGTCATCTATCTCTTCATGCCGCAGCCGGGCGGGGCTCCCGGCTATATCAGCGTGCCGGTTTTGGATAGTGCGGGCAATCTCTATGGCAGTGGAACCAGTGGTGGGTCGGGTAACGCGGGCGTGGCCTTCGAGCTCACACCTTCGGACGGCACCTGGAATTTTGTCACCTTACACGACTTTAGCGGCCCCGATGGAGATGAGCCCGGCGGCAATGTGATATTGGATCCGCAAGGCAACGTTTACGGCTGCGCGGAATATGGCGGCGGGGCTGGAGAAGGAGTGGTTTGGCAGATCATGCCGTAGAGCGACTTTAGCGGCCCGTTGCCAGTCAACGGTCAAATCATATCCCACAATTTCGCATCCGTTTGTGGGACCAACAAGGAGCTCAGTGATGGCACCCTCAGGAGAACATCTAACCCGCGGCCGCAAGCTTGCTTCGCGGCTGGCATTCACTACTCTCACTATTGCGCTTCTGTTGATCGGCCCCGCAGCCCAGGCGCAAACCTATAGCGAGATTTACCACTTCACCACAGCCGACTTGTTTACCAGCACGCTCCTGATGGATCGCAGCGGAAAACTCTATGGTACGAGCGAGGGCGGCGCGTACGGAACCTGCGCAGCCTACGGTATGGTCTACCAGTTGAAGCCGGAGGGCTCCAACTGGGTCCTCAATCCGCTGCATTGCTTCAGCGCGCCGCTGGGCGGTAACGATGGGGCTTTGCCCATTGACTACGGTGGCCTGACCTTCGGGCCGGACGGCGACATCTACGGGACAACCAACGAAGGCGGGATTAACAACGGCACAGATAGCCTGGGCACGGTTTTCGAGGTAACGCCGCCACCCACCGCATGCAAGACTTCGCTCTGCCCCTGGGACTCCACGATACTTTACAAGTTCGGCACCAACAGTCCCGACGGCGTCTTTCCTCAAGGCAACGTGGTCTTCGACGCCTCGGGCAACATGTATGGCACCACCGAATTTGGCGGTCACGGCGATGGTGGCGCCTTTGAGATGACCTACGCGAATGGCGTCTGGACAGAGAGTCTCATCTACGCTTTTGATGACGGTGCGGAGGCCCAGGCTGGTTTGATCCTCGACCGCGCGGGCAACCTCTACGGCACTCTGCCCTACGGCGGCTTGGCCTATGGCATTGTGTTCCAGTTGACCCCGGGACAATCGGGATGGACACAGAACGTCATCTATCGCTTTGCCGACGGCGCCGATGGGAAAACTCCGTTCGCCGGATTGGTCATGGACGCGGCAGGAAACCTGTATGGCGCAACTTCCCTCGGAGGCGCCAACAACGGCGGCATCATCTACGAACTTTCGCCCTCGAGCAGTGGGTGGACTTTCAGCGTGCTCTACAGCCTCCCTGGCAATTGCGGCCCCGAGGGCGCCCTCACGATGGATACTGCCGGCAATCTTTATGGCACAACCCATAACGATGGCGCGCACCAGTTAGGAAACATTTTCGAGCTGAGCCCGGGCCAGAATGGCTGGACCTACACCGACCTGCATTCCTACGCTCTCGGCGACGACGGCGCAGAACCCTATGCCGGAGTGACAATTGCTCCCGATGGCACGTTGTATGGCGTGGGCGGTTCGGTTGCGTGGACGATCACACGCTAAACGCTGGCACTCAACCATGTCCCATAATGTGGCATGACAATAACTGCGATCGTGGCTGCGCTTCGCCTTGACGGGCGATAACTACGCGACCCAGCAGCTCGTGCCAATTCGGGACACCGCTTCGTGATTTTCTCATCGTGACTTCTATTATTTGTTAACCTCTTTGCAGTGTGAAAATGGTGCTGTCAAACCGTTCTCCCACCCGGTTTTCCATCGCACTCGCAGCCGAAACTTACTCGCAGCGGATAGGACCCTGACATGATCCACGCGGACATCTTCCAGAAGTTCCCCGAGCTATTTGGCACGCAAACAGTGAACGGGCGCGAAGTCAACGTCGAACAGACGATTGCAACCCTCACCGAAGAGCTGCGTCCGGAAATAGCCGCGGCGCTGACCGCTCGCCGCGAGCTGCTGCAATCAACGGAACCGGTACGTGAGCGCTATGCGTGGCCCGATTGGAACGATAAGTTCGAAGATCCCATCACCGGAAATCACTGGACGTACCGCCAGATCGTTCAGGGCATGATCGACAACTTTCTGGGCACCGAAAGCGAATGGCGCTGGCGGCTGAACGACGAGGTATCCATTCCTGATGATGTTCACCCGCTGAACAACCCAGGACTGGAGCTGACCGGACCATGGCATCCGCTGGACATGGCTTTCAACGCGCTCAACAGTGCGGCCCCAATGAATATGCCGGATTTTGAAGATGCCTCGCCGCCGCATTTCCGTCCTGACGGCTCTGCCGGCAACGAGCCGGTTGGGGTCTTCGCCGCGCTGCAAAATGCCAAGCAGATTTTCGCAGGCCGCTGGACTGACCGCGCTTACGAAGTGACGAAGAAGGGCAAGGTACGCAAGTACCGGATCAACAACCCTCCCGCCAAGTGGCCGACACGCCTGGTCCGACCGCCCAGCCTCCACGTCCTTTACGACCACATCACCGTCGGTGACAAACCCGTACCCGGCGCTATTCCTATTATCGTGTTGTGGGTCGTCAATAACTACGATGCACTTAAGAAGCTCGGCACCGGGCCTTACTTTTACATTCCCAAGATTCAGACGCCGCAGGAAGCGCTGATTTTTGAAAAGCTGTTGTCGCGGGTGGAAGCCATGATTGGCGTGCCCGCCGGCTCCTTCAAGATCAAGATGCTGTATGAGGAAGGTAATGGTGGCCGCTTTCTGCCCGCGATTGCGTGGGTGCTGCGCCGCCGATTGCTGGGAACCAACGTCGGCCGCTGGGACTATCTGGGCAGCCTCATTGAAATGTGGAAGGATGATCCGAAGGGCGTATTTCCCGATCCGCAATCTATCGGCATGGCTACTCCGAACATGATCGCCTATCAACGCTTCAACGCGCTGACCATGCTTATGACCGGCATGAAGAGTGGCGAGTTGACCAACGCTGCACCCATCGGCGGAATGGCCGCGGTCATGATCTATCAGACCAGCGATCCTTATGGCCGCGCGCGCTACAACCCGCTGGCCCTGCGGGCCATGGCAATCGATAAGCTGCGCGAGCGCCTGCTTGGCCTGATGTTTGTACCGAACGCGCCGCTCTCCGGAGGTCAGGTTCCAACCCTGGAAGACATCCTCGCAAGCCGCGTGAAAGGAAAGCTGTACGACGCTTATCGCCAGAGCTGGGTGGCCAGTCCGGAGCCGGCTTACGTGGAGGCCGGCAATGTGCCCTTGCGCGCCTCGCTTGAGGAATTGCAAGCCATGATCGATGCCCCGCAGGAAATGGTGCAGGTGAACGGCAAGCCGCTGCCCACCGTCGCCAGCGGCCTCATCGCTTCGGAACGCAGTTTGTTCCAGAGCCGCGACCTGCTGAATGCCCAGGGAAAGATCACGCCGGCGGTGGTCGCAAAGGACACTTTGAATACGCCGGAGAAAATTCTGGGCCAGGAACGCTGGGAGGCGATTTATGGCGTGCCTAAGGGCGACATCACCATCGAGCATATTCAGCATTCGTTCTACATGGCGGCCAATTACGGCTACCAGATCCTGAACGGCAACTTCGCCGCCGCCATTGACGATTACGAGCTTGGTCTGCGCTTCATGAACGATCTGGCAACGTATCGAATCTACGTTTCCTGGCTATGGAGCCTTGTCCAACATCAGGCGGTCATCACGAAAGACGGTTACCTAAAGGCGCCGGAGCTTACCCCGGACGGCGTGGTCCCGGCAACCAACGTCTTCGCTGTAAAGGCCGGCACGCGCTTCACGCCAGAACTGTTCGACAAAGTCTACGAGCTCCATAACGACTGGACCCGGGCATTCTTCGCCGAACTGGATCGCAGTGGCGATCCCGGCCGTTTCGACCGCAGCAAGGCGCCTCTGATTATGGACCTGTTGAAACGACAGTTGCAGTCGCCCAGATACATCCAGCACAGCGCCCGAGTGCTCTTTAGGGTCGCGGAGGCGGACGCTCGCCTGCGAGCACAAGTACTGGATGCACTGTTCGATCTTTCACGCGAGGAGATCGTCAAACGTGTGGAAAACGGCACCATGGACAAGGCGGCTTTGGCTGCGCACGATTACGTCTTCGACATCTTTTAAGCCCCAGCCCTGAATGGCCCCGTCACGCCGTCCGTATACGAGCTTCCCGGTCTCGAGGGTTCAGCTGTGGGTGACAAAGAGGAGGACATTGGAAGCAACAATCAGAGCATAGACTCCGCATACCGCCCACAGCCGTTTCAAGCTCTTCGTCCGATACACCAGCAACGCAATAAATCCCAATACCAGCAGCTTCGCGGGTAACAGGCCCAACTCGCGCACCAACGGATTGAGCTCCATCACGCCGGGCACGGTCAGCGCCATGCGGGTGGAGAACAGGTCTCCGGCTTGCAGTAGACCGAGCACAAGGAACGGAATGATTTTCCGGTTTAGGTATATCGAATGAAAGATGCGGTTTTCAATCGCGACGATCCTGGTCTCCGACATGACGCGACCCACCTTGCGTTCAGATTTTGTTATCTGCGGTGGGCGCCTTTGCAGCCGGGCCCACTTCTATCACTACTTCGGCAGCACGCTTCGCGAGCTTTAAACTTGTCAGATGATTACCGGCCGGCGCTCTGCCGCTCACACTCCATTAACCCAACACCAGCCTAGGACAAAGCCGCATCCGATTCTGGTCACATGTGCTCAAATGCCGCTCACTCCCGAAGTAATGGCCGCTTCGCAAACGATGCGCAGCACGAAGTAATAAGTCTGATGGAAAGCGCGCGAGGAAGGTTGGCCTTTGCGGTCGTCGGCCGTAGATGTTGAATTGCAGGAACCTATTTTGTGCTAATGCCGCCCAAAGGCTTGCGTCAGGGGTGTTTGCAGAGGTCGAGAGGACCCAGCGAGAAGTTCACGTCGTCGGTTTTCACACTCCAGAAGACCCTGTCCGGATATGCCTGGCACAATTCTCTATCACTTTCTGTTCCCTTCGATCGCGCCCATAGAATCTTTTCCGAGCCGAAATCCGCTCCATTGTGCACCAGTTCATCTCCCGGGTAATGGCGTTCCAGGTCATAGGAAACCAAAACCAGATACTTGCCTGGTTGATTTCGCAAGCGTTCAGCGATTGCCTTGCGCGTGTCGGGCAAGGCGAAGGTCGAATTGATGGCAACGCTTCCCGTTTGCCTGGTCAGCGAAGCCACTACAACCGTGAAGCACACAGCGAAGACGAACGCCCGCTCCCCGTCCCTTCCCTGCTGCCAAAGGTAACGCAGGCCTTCGGCTGCGAATAAGTAGACGGCCACCGTTGCCGGCGCGGCATAGTGCGGCATGGTGTAAATACACAAGGCCAGGGCAAGGGCCATCGCCAGAGCGGCCAGCGCCGCGATGCGCATGCGTGGTTGGATCACGCTTGCGATCAAGCCGAGCAATACCGGAAACGTTAGAGCCGGACCTACATAGAAAAACCAATCGGAAAGAAACCGTCCGCCCACCAGACTAACCAGCCCCGAAATCGATTGCGTTTTCTGGTACCCATACTCTTCTTCCGTAAGCTTAAAGAACTTTGCAAACACTGGGTCCCGGAAGGTCAGATTGGGTTTGGGTCGCTGCCACAGAAACAACGGCAACGGGGAATAAACGCGCTCGTTCAGGATGTGAGGTAGTAAGAGCGGATGACCGGTGGTGCGCTGATTGTAATATCCCATCATCAGTACACCAGCCACTCCGATAATGGCCACGGGCAATACCGTTAAGCGAAGCTGCCCTTCCCCTGAGCGCAGCGCCCGCGCTGACTTATAGACGAAGTACACCAGGAGCGGGAGGGAAAATGCGAAGCCTTCGTAGGGCCGTGAAGTGGCCAGCATCAACACGGAAACCGCGAACAGCGATGCCAGCGCCACCCGGCTCCGTTCGCTTGCTTGCGGTCCGAAAAGACGGACCACCGAACCGAGGGCGAGCGCTCCGCCCAGCGCAGCCATCGACCCGCCCCAATACGAGTTCATCCAATACGAGAAGAAAGCGATGCGAAACACCGCCAGCAACCCTCCCAGCAGTGCCCAGCCCGGCGGCACGAACGCTTGAAGCGTCCAACAAATTGCACCGCACAACGCGGCCGTGCTCAGGTAAACGCCGATCCACGGCTGATGGAAAAGAATCTTCCCAAAAGCCAAAACAAGCCCCTGCGCGACGGGATACTTCGAGTGATAGGTGGGGGTCAGGTTTATATGGAAGGTCTCGAAATGTTGCCATTCCGGGGGCGTTGGATTGCTAAGGCGGTGATGGGAAAACGTGTCAGCCATCAGCAAGTAGCTGTATTCGTCGTTGATGCGGGGATCCGGAATTCCGACGAACGGCAACAGCAGCGCACGGCCGACGAGTGCGATGGCGATGACAAACAGCACCGACCGCGAATTTGATGCGAGTATCCTGTCGAGCCATTTCGGACGGCCTAAGGTTCGCAGGAAGCGCAGGCAGATAAGTCCGATCAGGAATGCGGCGACGAGTATGCAGCTTTCCACTGCCAGCATCCGCAGACCGTGAATCGGCACATAATTCATAACGGGATATTTGCGTTAAGTTCTACGCGCAAAGCGTAAGGATAGCAGCCCCCGGCTGCCGGTCTCGTGCAGCCGGGTGGTGTATGGTGCAGAATCCCATGTGCGGTCTTGCTGCCGGATAGGGTTGGCAGGATTACGTGGAGGACGAGCGTCGGCCGCGGCGATCCCGGCGATGGAACGTGCACCTCGACCGTCGAGCACAAAGCGGGTAATGTTCGGGCGACTCAGAACCCTGGATCGGGACCTTGAAAGAGGCTAGCCCATTTCCTCGTCTGAGTCGTCAGTGTCCGAAACAAAGTAGGTATTAGCAGCAACCAATATGGCCTCCCGATCCACGATCGGCTCTCTCTGCTCATAACGCGCCGCCCAGCGCACCTGATTCACGATGTCGCGAGGATGGCAGGCCCGCAAGGGTTCTTTGAATTTTGTTCGGATTACCTGTATTAGCTGATCGATGGTGTCGGGCTCACATTTCAGCCCGAGGTCCCCGCAAACCTTCCGGAAAATCTCGTGGAATTGCGGTTCCGACACCTCGCCGACTTTGATCTTGGTCTGGATTCTGCGCAGGAATGCGGCGTCGGCCAGTTGGGACGGCTCCAGATTGGTGGCAAATACGACAAACAGCTCGAACGGAATCTCGACCTTCTTGCCTCCTGCCAGGGTCAGGAAGTCAATTCTGCGGTCCAGCGGAACCACCCACCGGTTCAGCAGCTCTTCAGGGCGCACGCGCTGACGTCCAAAGTCATCGATAATGAGGACACCATTGTTGGCCTTCATTTGGACGGGAGCCGCATAAAATCGCGTGATCGCGTTGAGTTGCAGCTCCAGCATCTCGATGGTGAGCTCGCCCCCGACTAAGACTGCGGGGCGCTGGCAAAGTACCCACCGCTCATCACTGCCGTGCGTAACCACGCCTTGGGCTTTGACGTGAATATGAGGGTCATAGACGGAAATAATCTGGCTGTCGACCTCTACCGCGAACGGTATCCATACCGGATCGGTTGCCACCGCACGCGACAGAGTCATCGCAATCGTCGTCTTGCCTCCGCCCGTCGGTCCGTACAAGAAAATCGAAGTGCCCGAATTCAGGGCAGTGCCCAGCTTGCGCAGCATCTTGGCATCAAGCACCAGGTGAGCGAAAGCCCGCTCGACCTCAGGCGGATGTATCGCCACGCTGCCAACGCTTTGTTGGCGGACGCGTTGAATGTAACTTTCCAGTGAAACCGGCGTGGCCCCCGTGTACTGATTCATGGACAACAATTCCAAGGCCCGCGATCGGCCTCGAGAGGTGATCGCGACCTCGGCTACATTTCCAGTCATTCCTGTGACTTCGCAGAGCTGTTCGGTTCGCAGCCGGCGAAACAGCTCGTCAACCACGCGGAAGGTGAGCCGCATCTTCTTCGCCAGTACCTTTAATGACGAAGACCCGTCTATGTAAAGGTTTTTCAGCGCCAAATCTTCCAGGACCGCCCTGGGCACTTCCACGTCGGCAACGGTCTCTGGAGCTTGCGGTACTTTAGGCAGCGGCAAAGTTTCGACGAGATACGAAGTCTGATCCATGGGAACTCCTAAACGCAGCGTGGCACCGATACAGAGACTCACAATATACAACAACCAACCTGCGCTGTCGGCACCGAAATCTCGGCGGCGAGCGCGCGCGGGGACGCCCTGCTCTACCAGGACTCGGCCTGCACGTATGACGGAAGCGGGTTCCAGGGCTTAGAGTCGCCCCAGGCTGCCGTCGTTTCTCGGTTGATCACCTTAAGAGCGCCCGGCCACGCTAGTCGTAGAATGCCGTTATTCTCATTTGCAGGAAGGTCCACTCAACCCTCGACCGGAGTTGTAAGAGGCTACTCGACGAACCATTCTTGGTACGGAGGCAGAGGCCCAGGTACTGCTAAAATGCGATCTGAACGAGGCGCTGGCACGCTGTAGTGGGGAAACAGAGACAGCGGCGCTCGACAGCAGGAGCCATCGGGCCGTAGTCATTATCTTGATGTCGATAGCCAACGCCGACATTCCGGATCAGGAGCTTGACATGAGTTCACTGCCACCTTCGGCTCTTGCGTCTTTGGACGATGCTTTAGTCCTGCCGCTCGAAAGCGTGGAGCAACTCAGAGCTGCCCATTCCATCGACATCGCAGAAATCATCCGGGAGCTTGAAACTGCCGCAGAATCTGCCCAAGGCCTGCGCGCCATGGTGTTGGCGGAATTGCCGGAGGCCTCCTGGCAAAATCGTGCGGAACTCGACGCCCTCCTCCACGAGATACAGACCCGACCCGAGCCAGCAAGTTCGGAGCAACTGCACACCCCTCCTTTGACTGTTGAGGCTGAGCTGGCGTCCGACACTCCCGACACTAACGAGTCGGTGCCCGAGATTGCTGAGCTGGCGCCTGAGACTAGTGAGCTTGTGCCGGCCACGATTGAGTTGGTGCCCGACACGGTTGTTCAGACTGGGACTACCCTGCCCGCCGTGGAATACGCAGTTCACACTTCCAGCGAACTGGTGAGTACGAACCCGCTGTTTTATGGAAATACGTTCAACAATGTATCGATGGTTCCCTTGCAGCCGGAACCAGAACAATTTCCCTCCGCGCAGCGCAGAGTCACGAGTTGGATAACCGCGGTCGGAGCGTTAGTAGCAGCTTTGGCAGTATTGGCTTTCGGCATTAGCCTGGAGCGGCAACTGGGGAAATTACATACCCAACTGATTCAGTCAGCGGAAGCAACGACGCGGATCATGCAAGATGGAATGCGAACCGACCAGAGAGCATGGGTCGGATTGACCGAGGCAACGGTGCATCCGCTGACCGCCAACGGCGGCGGCTTCACCATCAAGTTGCAGAATACCGGCAAGACACCTGCGCTTGACCTGCAAGTTGCGGACGTCGCCACGATTGAGGACCTCGATCAGGCTGGGCCGCAGCAGGAGCCCAACGTTTCCGCCTCTGCGGGCACGTTGATGCCCGGCGGAGTCTATACCACCGACGTCTGGTTCACAACCTCGCCCGACGCGGTGTCCGGTCTAACCAAAGATCGGTTGCGGGCCGCAAACTACATCTACGTCACCTATAAAGACGTCTTCCAGAAATCTCACGCCACCAAGGCATGTTTCTATTGGCGCAAGAGCCTGTCCCACGTGAGACCGTGCGACAACTACAACGAATTGAACTGAGCGGCGTTCCAGCTAATTCGGGCCGCACTCGGGATGCTTCCCCACCTCGTCGCGAAGTTTGGTCAGATCAAAGGTGCTGTTCGTTGTCGCGCCCGAGAGGAAGGGTTTGAACTCGATGGACACCGTTCCCGAGCTCAGCACTGCCTGCATAAATTTCAAGCGGTCGGCGTCAGTTTTGCCGGAATAGGCAAAAGTCACGGGGTCGCTGAGGGCCCATTCCGTCATTTGCTTGGTGCCGCTTATCGTCATGTTGAAGACAAATTCCCCACTTGTCGCAGTAACGCCGGGAGTGTCTTCAACCAGTTGCTCCCCGGGCAAGAACTTGAGAACGTGTGCGGTCTTCTTGCCTTTCTGGGTGCAAACAATGGCGAATATCGCGGTTTTCTCCTCACCCGACATCAATTTGTAGGGCTTCACCGCCCACACGCTCAGAACAACGATGCCCTTGCCCTGGGACACATGCACGTCTTGTCCCATGCCCAGCAACGGCCAGAGTATTATCGCGATCAATCCTGACATCTTCATGGAACGCCCTCACCAACATAATACTCACAGACGCAAGGTGAAGCTCCAAGTAAGACAGGGCACCCGCCAGAGGACGGACTCAATCGACCGCCCAAAAATCCGTTGCATCTCCAGCGCGAACGGCTCATCATATGAAACATGCAGCGCTCAGTATTGTTGATGTTAGCCCCGCTGACGATTTCCGCGATGATTGTTCTCCCGGCACAAGGCCAGGCGCGAGGTGGCGGGGCCAGCGTGTCTGTAGGCGGGGCGCGCGTTGGTGGCGGCGGACACGGCTTTCCGAACGGCTCCCGCAGGGGCTATGGCCGATATCGCAACTACGGAGGGTTCTACGCTCCGTGGTATTACCCTGATTGGGGTTGGGACCTGGGTCCTTCCGACTATGCCGAACCTCCAGAACAGCCGGCATCTCCTCCGGTCATCGTGATGCAGAGCCGCGACGATAACCGGCAGCCTGCACCGGTTCCCGCATCTCCCAAGCTGATTGAACTCCCGGACAGTAAGGATGCTTCGTCAGCCTCCAAGCCCGACTTGCCCACGCTTTTTTTGTTTGCCAATGGTGAGAAGCTGGAAGCTCGTCGATACACGCTTACGCCGGACTCTCTGTACGTATTTGTTGGCCGGCAGCAGCGCACCATCGCGCTCGACAAACTCAATGTCGACGCCACCATCGCAGCCAACCGCGAACGTGGGATTGATCTAAAATTTCCCACCGACGTAAATCAGATTTTTCTGGGCTTCTAATGTTCTGCTGTTAGAGGCTGAGATCCCCATGTAGTGCTCGCAATGGCTGAATGCCGTCTGCTTGATCGACAGGTTTTACGGCCGGCCTTCCCAGCCTCATTTCACCGCGACGCCGCGCAGCGGCGTCCTGGCTAGATCTACCCAGCGTTCGCCAACCCCTTTGACGAAATTCAGCGACTCGATGCGAACCGTACGTGGGCCGCTATAAGCGCTCCACCGTTGCCGGGCAATCTCCAGCACCTTCATGGCTTCCTCCTCAGTGTCCATCTTGGCAATGGTGAGATGCGGCATGTACGGCCAGGGCTCTTCGAAATACAGGGCGTGCCGATTGAGCTTGTCGTGCAACTCGCGCAGGCGATAGGCCCCTCGCGCCACCCTCAGGAAGACCGTGGGAGTCAGCGGAACAAAAGTTTCCACGTCGCCCATGATGACCTCAAAGGGCGGGGTTGACTGGCAGACATCCGCCAGCACCTCCAGTGCCGGCTGTTCGGCGCCGCTTAGGGTGCGTGGAGGCAAAATCGTCACGTGCGCGTCGGCGTGCGTGTGCGCCGGATGCAGGTCGCGACGTAACTCTTCTACGAAGATTCCCACTGGACTGCGCACGTACGCAACCGTGGCATATACGAGGCCAGTCATGAACCTTTCTATTATAGCGGCGACAGCGTAACGCGTCGGATTCCAGGCCCGCCACCGCCTGGCTTAACGGCGGCACATGGTGCCCAGCGTAGACCTGGTTTAGAATTAGTGCAGCAACAGAGTCGGGGCGTAGCGCAGCCTGGTAGCGCACCTGCCTTGGGCGCAGGGGGTCGCTGGTTCAAATCCAGTCGCCCCGACCAACTAACCCTCTAGAGATTGAGGCTTCCAGCAGTCGCCAGCAGGAGAGCCTCCGAGCCCTACAAGCTGTGTATCTCTACGCCGCCCACTTTAGTTAGCCATTGACAACACGTTCGCGCTCGCCCAGAATCCTAAGCTAATCGGGCCCAGCTACTCCATTTTGCTCATGAAAGGGACGTCCCATGCGCCGTGTCATCACCGCGTTCGCTCTCGCCTTCTCCACCTTGTTGCTAGCATCACTTCTCCCAGCCCAACAGACGGCGACGACCACCGTTCCCAATCTCATCCGCTATAGCGGAACGCTGAAGGACGTGCAGGACACAGTCCCTGGGACGACCGTGGGCGTCACCTTCGCCATCTACAAACTGCAAGAGGGCGGTGCCGCGGTGTGGCAGGAGACACAAAACGTCTCCGTCGACGCCAGTGGCCAATACAGCGTTGTCCTGGGGAGTACGACAAGCACAGGATTACCAGGCGATCTTTTCTCCCAGCAGGAGCAGCGTTGGCTGGGCGTGCAAGTCCAGGGACAAACCGAGCAACCGCGCGTGCTGATGGTCAGTGTCCCTTACGCGTTTAAGGCCCATGAAGCTGAAACGCTGGGGGGCAAGAGCGTTTCCGATTTTGTGTTGGCCAGTAGCGCCAATTCGGCAACGAATGGCGCCAGCACCAGCCAGACCTCGTCGTCGACATCAACTGCGAACAATCTTCCAGGAGCGACGGGCGGAGCGAAGAAGGGCGCCGCCAGTGATGGGCCGACGAACTTCAGCGGTTCCACCACCGACCAAATCGTTGGTGTGACGCAAAGCGGCACAGGATGGGCGGTAAACGCCTCCGCGAGTACGAATGGCATTGCCGGGACGGCCACGGCAGCCAGCGGTACAGCACTTGGCGTTGAGGGAGTGGCTGCCAGCACGAGCGGATACGGTGTCTATGGCAATGCGACTTCGGCCACCGGTTCCAGCATAGGCGTGAAAGGCAACTCCTCCAGCGCTTCGGGAACAGGCGTGCGCGGTACGGCCACTGCGAGCAGCGGCAGTACGACGGGAGTGAGCGCCTACGTTGCCAGCGCAACGGGCATTGCGGGCGTTTTTAACAACGCCGCCGGGGGCAAGATTCTCAGCGGGCAGAACAACGGTGTGGAACAATTTTCCGTGGACGGCGTAGGGGACGTGAACACCGCCGGGGGAAGCTATAAGATCGGCGGCAACAAAGTGCTGACCGTCAACCACAACAGCCTATTCATAGGGGTGGGAGCGGGCATCAGCGCCGTCGGTACCGCCGACACCTTCTGCGGGTACCAGGCTGGCACCAGCAACACCAACGGCTCCTACAACACCTTTTCCGGCTATCGGTCTGGCTTCAGCAACACCATCGGCTCGTCCAATACCTTCTCTGGCTTGGAGGTCGGGTATACCAACGCTACCGGTTCCTACAACTCGCTCTATGGCGACAGTGCCGGTTACAGCAACACGACTGGTTCCTACAACACGTTCAGCGGCCACAAAGCCGGCTACAGCAACACCACCGGTCAGAAGAACACCTTCTACGGCCTGCTAGCGGGTTTTGGCAACACTACCGGCTCAGACAATCTGTTCGAGGGTGAGAATGCCGGCTATCGCAACACCACCGGCAACGATGACGTATACATCGCCAACCAGGGCCCAACTTCCGGCAGCGAATCGAACACCATCCGTATCGGCACTCAAGGCACCGGCGAGGCCCAGCAGAATGCCGCCTACATCGCGGGCATTTACGGCTCAACTACGGCCAGCGGCGTGGCTGTGCTCATCGATTCCACGGGGAAACTGGGCACGGGAGGCGGGGCGGGAATCGTGAGCTCGTTCAATGGGCGGACCGGCGCGGTCCTTCCGGCGGCGAATGACTATAGCTTCTCGCAGCTCAGTGGAACGCTCACCAGCTCACAGTTCAGCGGCACGTACGGAGAAGCACTGAACCTCAATAATCACTCCAATGAATTTGCGGGGAATGGTGCGGGACTGCTGGGAGTGCTGCCTGCCGCTGGCTCGACTAACTACATTCAGAACGGAACAGCCCCGCAGCTTGGCACCAACTTCAACATCAGCGGCAACGGGACCGTTGGCGGAGCGCTTTCCGCCACGTTTGTAAATGCCGCTACCAACTACAACATCAGCGGCAGCACGGTGTTGAGTATTGCCAGCAGCGGCTTATACCTCGGGATCGGAGCAGGTACGAACACCACCGGTGTCGAGAACACGTTCTCCGGCAACAACGCCGGCAACAGCAATACCACCGGCGCTGCTAATGCGTTCTTCGGCGATAGCGCCGGATTCAGCAATGTCGGCGGTTCCTACAATGCCTTCTACGGCCACAAAGCCGGCTACACCAACACCGCCGGCCAGAACAATACTTTTGCCGGCCTCTTCGCCGGCTACAGCAACACCACCGGTTCAAACGACGTCTTCTACGGCCAGAACGCAGGCTACGCCAACACCACCGGCAGCAGTGACGTGTACCTTGCCAATCCGGGTCCCACTTCGGGCACCGAATCCAATACCATCCGCATCGGCTGGCAGGGCACCGGAGCAGGTCAGCAAAACGCTGCCTACATCGCCGGCATCTTCGGCTCGACCTCAGCGTCGGGTGTTCCTGTGTTTATCAATTCAGACGGACTGCTGGGGACGTTAACATCCTCGATGCGCTTCAAAGAGCAGATCAATGACATGGGCGACAGCACCAGTGCACTGATGAAGCTGCGGCCGGTAACGTTCTTCTACAAGCCGGAGTACGACAAGGGCGAGAGAACTTTACAGTACGGGCTGCTGGCGGAAGAAGTTGCCCAGGTTTATCCCGAACTGGTGGCCTACGATAAAGACGGCCAGCCATATACCGTCCGCTACCAGTATCTGGCGTCGATGTTGCTGAACGAGGTGCAGAAGCAGTATCGGCGGGCCCAGGAGTCAACGGCAGTAATCGAGGCGCAACAGAAGGAGATCGAGAGTCTGAAGGGGCAGCTGCAAATGCAGAATGCAGACCTCCAGCAGCGCTTGTCGCGCCTGGAGAAGCTGGTGGAAAGTCAGGCACAGACGGTTGCGCTGAAGTAGGCGGTGTAACTATTGTCGTGAATCGGCCCGCCATGCCGTCGCGGGCCGATTGTTTTTCTGCACCACCCCAATTGATTATGACGACATTGCGTTTGCGGGCACGATCAGTAGACTACTGATTAGTCTGGAACGCTGGTTCTCGGGCCTCGCGGCTATGCGTACTCTCGCCATCATCGGTTTCTCCTTCTGTCTTGTTCCTTGCCTGTTCGCCCAGAACTGGAAGCAAGTTCACAAAAAAGATGATGCCAAGTGGGCGAAAGCCACGGGGCTGGACCCAACGACTGTGCACAAGCTCTGGCGAACGGCGTCAAGTGCTCCGGATGAAAAGGATGATGATTCGCGTATCGCCAACCTTGACCTGACGGGACTGGCAGAGCGTCACGACGTGCTGCTGGTTACTTATGCCGGCGAGAAAAATTGCCTGACCATTACCGTCTTCCACCAGCTTTCAGAGATCAATTTTTCGAAGTTATGGTCGGTTGAACACGCGCCGGATGGATCTGGCTTTTGCGATACCGCACTCGACAGCGCCTACGCCGGCGCTCAGGATGGCGTCATCAACGTGCGAGTGCCAACCGCGGGCGCCGACGGCTCTCTGAAGTATGTGGTCTACGCTTACGATTGGAATGGCATCACTTACCATTTCGCGGGACAGAAAGAAGTCCAGGGCCGATAACAATATCCCGCGCCGCCTACAGGTGCGGAATGCTTATTGCCTGGCCGCCTGCCTGCGCTCGCGTTCGTTTCGCGAAGCGTCGCGACGCCGCAGCGCGCCTTCGTAGCGCCGCTTTTCTTCTTCTGTCTCAGGAATTACGGGCGCCACTTGCAGCTTCCGCCCATGACGATCGACAGCAACGAATGTGAGGTAAGCTGTCGCAACCTTCTGCCGCGTGCCGGAGATGTAGTTCTCCACCAGGACTTTCACTCCCACCTCCATCGAGCTGTGAAAGACGCGGTTGACTGCCGACTGAAGGATCACCATGTCGCCTACGTGCACGGGCACCAGGAAATCGATGTGGTCCATCGAGGCGGTCACGGCATAGGAGTGCGAATGGCGGTGCGCCGCCAGCGCTCCAGCCAAGTCTATCCAGTGCATCAAACGCCCGCCCAGCAGCGCTCCCAGAGGGTTGGTGTCGTTGGGCAGCACGAGTTCGATCATCTCGGACTTCGACTCGCTCACCGGCTTCGGTCGCAAATTTCCGTCAATGTGGTCCATATCGGTTCCTAAGAGAAAACGGAGTGAGATTCGGCAACCTAAGAGCTGCCATTGGAGGCTGACCGCGCTTCCATTTTCGCCCGCACATAGCACTCGGCCATGCGTTGCAGGCACGCGTTATCGTGTGGCTGGAGCCAGGTCCCGCTGGCCTTGACATACAACAGCTCGCCGTAGCTGGCCGGCAGATAAGCCCGCTCGCAGACGAACAACACCCGCACGACCCCAGCGCGCTCTGTTCCCAGCACAAATCGTACCGCGTCGGCGTGGCGCTCGGCAGGAAGGCGGTCGCAGGTCCGGGCATAGCCGAGGTTGCAGCCGTTCTTCAGTTCTTCGTGGCTCGGCCGCACGCCCTCATGACCGGGCGCGGTACAGACACCCGCCCATCCCGCCCCCAAAGGCAGCCGCTGCGGAAACGGCCAGTCCGCATCAAGTGGAGAATCGGGCATGAAGAAAGGACAGGCCACCAGTTCCTCGCAAGGGTTAAATCAAATGCCAATTGTACTGGCCAGCCTTCATCGCAGCCACCTTGGGATACGACGGGACTTTCAGAACCCTCCTCTGGCGTGCGATTATCGATTGCGGGAGAAACCTTCCATGTCTGACGAAAGCCGTGTAGCAGCGCTCAAGGAGATCCTCGCAGCTAAACCAGACGATGCTTTTGCCCGCTATGCTCTCGGCCTGGAGTATTCCGGCAGCGGAGAAACCGACGCTGCTCTTATTGAGTTCCAACATCTGCTGGCTGCGCACCCCGACTACACCAACGGCTACTTTATGGCGGCGCAGACCCTGGCCCGTGCCGAACGCAGCGAAGAAGCGCGTGCCATGCTGCGGCAGGGCATCGAATGCGCCCGGCGTACCGGCAATCAGCACGCTCTTGCCGAGATGGAAGGAATGTTGGACGAGTTGGAGCGGAGCTGACGCCTGCGATCGGATTTCGTTCCAAGCGCACTGTGATCGGCGATAATGGCGGCAGCATGTCCCATTGGCCATCCAACTTCGGTACTGGCGGCGGCAGAGCCAGCCCTCGCGGCATTCCTTTTGTTTTTGTTCTGGTGTTCGCCTTAGCACTTCCCGCTGTCGGACAGACCAGCGCCGCAGCAAAGCTGCTGCTTGGCACGTCCGAATCAAAAGCTGCGACTTCGCTGCCGGCTCCAGCGCCGACTGCGGCAGCGCCCAGTACGCCGCCGACACCAGCTTCGCTCTCCATTCCCTTACCGGACGTCGCCGCGCGCTCGGAAGATCTCAAGCGCATGCTGTGGGAGATTTCCGACGGGTTGCCCACTGCCGATCAACTGAGCGCCACCAAGGCCGCCTTGGATACGCGAAATGATCAGTTGCAGTCCCGCGATAAGGAGACGGACGCGATACTGAAGGCCTCTCCTACTGCGCTGGAGATTCGCGAAGAGGAAAATTATTGGCGGGCTGCGCAGAAGGAAACAGCTGCGACGCGTCGAGAGCTACTCCAGTGGGCCAATGCCGCGCAATCAGCGGTTCAGCAATTGCAGGTGCAGCAAGCCCAATGGAATGCCACGCTGGAAGAGAACAAGTCGACTCCCGACCTGGGCCCGGCTTTGGACGTCATCCAGCAGTCGGTTACCGAACTACGGAAACTGACGGTGCAGGCGCAAGACCAGCTGCGGGTGCTGGTGAACTTGCAGGTCCGCGCGGCCAGCCAGGACCAGCTTGCCCTGGACGTTCTATACCGCCTGAACAAAGCGCAGCAGGACCAGGACAGCCGCCTGTTTGAACGCGACAGCTTGCCTCTGTGGCAAGTCAGCCAGCGGCGGCAAGAGGGCGAGGCCACCGACATTTACCTGAATGCTTCGACCCGGCTGCTGGCGATTCGCGCCTTTGCCATGCAGACGCGGGGACCTCTGGTTTTACTGGCGGTTCTCCTGTTCCTGTCATTGTTTGGCGCTTACCGGCTGCACACCGCGGCTCGCCGGACCCGGCCGACGGATGATCAAAGCACGCTGCTGCAGCATCTTGCTCGCCACTGGATCGCGCTCGGTCTGCTGCCGGCGATGCTGTGCGCTTACGTGCTGGCGCCGTTGGCCCCTTTGCCATTGGTGGGCCTGGTCATCCTGGTGTCTTTCGTCCCAATTGTCGTTCTCTTACCTCCTTTCATCGCACAACCTTTTCGCATCGTCCTGTACTGCCTGGCGGGCGTTTACGGACTCAGCGCATTTACCACATGGATGGCGTTCTCGCCTTCAACCAAGCGGGAAGTACAGTTTGTTCTGCAACTGGTGGTTTTTGTTTTCTTCGCCATTCTGCTTCGTCCCTCACGCACACCGCGTTCGAAGGGTGAAGGCCACTCCGGCTGGCTTCGCCTTCAGGCCATAAGACTCGCCGTCTTCATTTTGGGCGTCTCGCTGGCGGCGAACCTGTTGGGGTATGTCCGACTGGCGCAGTTCCTGGCCATACTGTGTCTTTACAGTACGTTTATCGCCATCAGTATGCTCACCGTGGTGCGAGTTTTTACCCTGCTCTTGCTCGAGGGTATTGACCGGCCGGGCGCACAGCAATTGGCGGCCGTCCGCTGCCATCGCGATACTATCGCCCGTTGGGTGCCGCGAACGCTGCAATGGTCGGCAGTTCTGATCTGGCTGAGGGCGACGCTGGATCTGCTGGGTCTAAGCGACTGGGTCAGAGCGCGCGTAATGGACGTGCGAGACTTTCATATCGCCGGCGGATCGGCCAGCATCACGCTGGGCGGCGTGTTGGGCTTTTTCGTCATCCTGCTGGCCGGGTATGCCATATCCAGCTCCATCCGGTTTCTCTTTCGGGAGGAACTCCTGAGCCGGTTTAACCTGGCGCGCGGCCTGCCTGAGCTGTTCTCCTCGATGCTGCACTACCTGTTGCTGCTGCTGGTCTTCTTTTTCGCGGTCAACGCAGGCGGGGTGGAGCTGAATAAGTTTACGGTGCTGACCGGCGCGCTGGGCGTGGGCGTGGGCTTTGGCCTTCAGAACATTGTTAACAATTTTATCTCCGGACTGATCCTGCAATTCGAGCGCCCGATCCACATCGGCGATGTTCTGGATGTCGACGGGACCACAGGCAAGGTAACGCGCATCGGAATTCGTTCCAGCACGGTGAAGACCTTCCAGGGCGCCGAAGTCATCATTCCAAACGGGAACTTCATCTCGGGCAAAGTAATTAACTGGACGTTGTCGGAATCACAGCGCCGCGTGGACCTGCCGATTGGTGTGGCCTACGGCAGCGATGTCAAGCTGGTGTCCAAGCTGCTCAACCAGGCCGCAACGGTGCACGAAGACGTTCTCACCTCGCCTGCGCCCGCCGTCTTTTTCAAGGAATTCGCCGACAGCTCGCTCAACTTCGAAGTGCAGTTCTGGGTGATGCAGGAGAGCAACACCGTGAAGGTGAAAAGCGAAGTGGCCCTGGAAGTGATGCGTCTGCTGGACGAAGCCGGCATCGAGATTCCCTTCCCGCAGCGCGATCTCCGCTTGCGTGCGGTGGACGCCAATGCGGCGGCGACACTGCTGTCGCCTAATGGAGATGCCTTGACTGCGAGCCATGACCGCGAGTTGCCAGCCTCCTTTGCTCAGGACGAAAAATGAGGCGCATGGCAGGCAAACGCCCACCACCGTCTGCCTGACGCTTCGCTGATCAACCAACCTTCTCGTGATTTCTGTCACCCACGCGTGTGATTGCCACTGGCGTAGAATACGGACATCCGTAATTGTTTCGGCCTCCCGTTCAAAGAGGGCGGCCGTGACCCCGGAGGTGACCAGCCCTTGAGCGATTTCCCACAAACTTTGGCCGAGCTTCGCCGCAGCCAGCGATTCTCCGAAGAGCGCGCCCGCAACCGCCGCGTGAAGGACGAGATGCGCGATAACCTGATGGAACGCTTGCGCGGCAGCGGTCCCATTTTTCCCGGCATCGTCGGTTATGACGATACGGTTGTGCCGCAGATCGTCAATGCAATTCTTTCCCGTCATAATTTCATTCTGCTGGGACTGCGCGGGCAGGCAAAAAGCCGAATACTCCGCGCGCTCACCACGCTCCTCGATGCGCAACTGCCGTATGTCCTCGGCTGCGAGATTCACGACAATCCTTACGCACCAATCTGCCGGCGCTGCCGCGAACTGCTGGCCAATAATCCCGAAGACGCCCCGATTGCATACCTGACACCCGAGGAACGTTACGTCGAAAAGCTGGCAACACCCGACGTGACCATCGCCGATCTCATTGGCGACATCGACCCCATCAAGGCAGCAAAGGGCGGTCACGCGCTGGGGAGTGAGTTCACGGTGCATTACGGACTGCTGCCGCGCGCCAATCGCGGCATCTTCGCCATCAACGAACTGCCGGACCTCGCGGGCAAAATTCAGGTCGGCCTGTTCAACATCATGCAAGAAGGCGATGTGCAGATTAAGGGCTACCCGGTGCGGTTGCCGCTGGATGTGGCGCTCGTCTTCAGCGCCAATCCCGAGGACTACACCGCGCGCGGCAAAATCATCACGCCGCTCAAAGATCGTATCGGCTCCGAGGTCCGCACGCACTACCCAGCGACGGTCGACGAGGGTATTGCGATCACGGCGCAGGAAGCGTGGACAGAACGCAACGGTCATCAGTTGCAGGTTCCTGAGTTCGTTAGCCAGGTGATTGAGCAGATCGCGTTCGTGGCGCGTGAGGACAAGCGCATCGACAAGCGATCGGGCGTGAGTCAGCGGCTGCCGATCAGCGCCATGGAGAACGTGATCTCGAATGCGGAGCGGCGCGCGATTCGTGCCGGCGAGAAGCTGGTGGTGCCGCGCGTGGGCGACATCTACGCGGCCATGCCGGCGATGACCGGCAAGCTGGAGCTGGAATATGAAGGCGAGCTGAAGGGCGCCGACAATGTAGTGCGCGAGATCATTCGCGCTGCGGTTGCCCGCACGTATGACAAGTATTTTCACGGCAACAGCAATATGAACCAGGTTGTGCAGTGGTTCGACCTGGGAGGCGAGATCCAGTTGCGCGATGCCGCCAGCGCTCATGAGATGCTGGGCAAGCTGCGCGGCATTCAGGGACTGCTCGACAAACTGAGCGCGCTTGGGCTTAGCGGTAAAGAGCCGTCGGAGGTGATCGTGTCGGGAGCGGAGTTCGTGCTCGAAGGGCTGTATGCCCATAAGCGCATCGGCCGCACCGAGGAACGGACCTTTACCGCCGGCGAGAAGCAGCCACAGCGCGAGAAGCCCCGAATGCGCGATGAGGATGACGAGCGCGAGTTTCGGAAACAGCGGAGACCATTTAATTAGCCGCGAGCCGTGAGCTTCGAGCCGTGGGATACGAGAGACGGCAGCAGGAAACGCGGCAAATGGCTGTTCAGCTTCTTTTTTGCTCGACGCTCGCGGCTCGCAGCTAGTTTGCTTTCCTTATGAGATTCATCAAGTACAAGAAATATGTTCCCGAGCCTGCCTCCGAGATGAGCATGGAGGACCTGCTGGGCGCGCTCTCGAATTACCTGCTACAGAGCGGCTTCCAGCAGCAGTACATGGATTTCTACGATCTGAACGATGCCGAGCAGACGCTGGAGAACCTGCGCCAGGCCATCGCCGAAGCGCTGATGAACAGCGATATGCTGGACGAGCAGATGCGGCAGCAGATCGAGAACATGAGCAACGAGCAGATGGAGCAACTGATCGAACAGCTCATCGAGCGCATGGAGCAGGAAAACTATATTACGGTCGATCAGCCGCACGATCCTTCGCGTTCTTCTACGGCCGGCGGACAAGTCGGCGAGACCCAGGCCCAGGCACGTTTCGAGGTCACCGACAAAGGCCTCGACTTCCTTGGTTTTCGCGCGCTGCGCGACTTGCTGGGTTCACTCGGCAAGTCCAGCTTTGGGCGTCATGACACGCGCGACACTGCGACCGGCATCGAAGCCAGCGGCGCTTCCAAGACCTACGAGTTCGGCGACACCTTGAACCTCGACATCACCGCGACACTCTCCAATGCGATTCAGCGTGAGGGCTTGAGCCTGCCGCTGAACATCGAGTACCGCGATCTTCAAGTCCATCAGTGCGAATACCAGTCATCGTGCGCGACCGTGCTGATGCTCGACTGTTCGCACTCGATGATTCTCTACGGCGAGGACCGCTTCACGCCGGCGAAGAAGGTGGCGATGGCGCTGTCGCACCTGATTCGCACGCAGTATCCGGGCGACTCGCTGTCGCTGGTTTTGTTCCACGACTCAGCGGAAGAGTTGCCGCTGTCGCAACTGGCGCGGGTGAAGGTGGGGCCGTACTACACCAACACGCGCGAAGGTCTTCGGATGGCGCAACGCATTCTGCAACGCCAGCGCAAGGACATGAAGCAAATCGTGATGATCACCGACGGCAAGCCGTCGGCGCTGACGCTGGAGGACGGGCGGATCTACAAGAACGCTTTTGGGCTGGATCCGCTGGTGGTGAGCGAGACGCTGAAGGAAGTGTCGAAGTGCAAACGCGCCGGCGTGCTGATCAACACGTTTATGCTGGCCTCCGATTACGGGCTGGTGCAGTTTGTGCAGAAGGTAACGGAGATGTGCCGCGGCAAGGCTTACTTCACCACGCCGTACACGCTGGGCCAGTATCTGCTGATGGACTACATGTCGCGCAAGACGAAGGCCGTGCATTGAAAAGCGGACCGGGCCCGCTTGGGCTAACGCTGTGGCAAAAATCGTGGCTGTTTTTTGGCGACGCTGACACATCCCGTTGACATCGCAGCATCACCGCCTGCGACATAATGAGCACAACACCGGGGCAAGACCCGGGTTAGTAGCATCAAACGAAGTATGGGGGAAACGTCCGGCAGGTGAAGCTAGCGCAGCAAATTCGTGGCTGTATATTGCTGACGAGCGTTGTGCTTACGCTCACGTGTGCAGGTTTAGCTTTGCCGCCTAAGCAAACTGATGCTTCGCCGAACCTGGATCGCGGCTTTCAGCAGATGTACAACCTGGACTTCCCTGCTGCTCACGAGACGTTCCGCGCCTATCAACAGGCGAATCCGCAAGACCCCATGGGGTATGTTTCGAACGCGGCTGCGTATCTCTTCTCGGAGTTCGACCGTTTGCACATTCTGGAGTCGGACTTGTTCACCGACGATCACAAGTTCGAGCAGCGAAGCAAGGTGGCCCCTGATGCCGCGGTGAAGACGGAGTTTGATAGTGAGCTGGCGAAAAGCGATGCAGCGGCGAGCAAGATACTGGCGCAAAATCCAAACGACAAGAACGCCCTTTTCTCGCAAGTGCTCGCCAACGGATTGCGAGGCGACTACGCCGCGCTGATTGAAAAACGGAATCTCGCCAGCCTGAGCTACATGAAGACCGCGCGGACGATTGCGGAAAAGCTGCTGGTTATCGATCCGACCTGCTATGACGCATATCTCGCGGTCGGAGCGGAGAACTATCTTCTGGGACTCAATCCTGCGCCGGTGCGCTGGCTCCTGCGCGTGACCGGTTCGCAAACCGACAAGGAGCAGGGTCTGCAAAGGCTTCGCCTCACTGCTGAAAAAGGCCGCTACCTGGCGCCTTTTGCGCGCCTGCTGTTGGCGGTGGCGGCGTTGCGCGATAAAGACCGGCCCACGGCGCGAGTGCTGCTGGCAGGCCTGGTGAAAGAGTTTCCCAACAATCAGCTCTACGTGACGGAGTTGGCGCGCATTCAGTAACGCACCCAGACTGGCTGCTGAAAGCCGGAAAAGCAGATCTCTCACCGGCCTAAAGTGTCTGTTTGGGAACCCTGTCGCCGCTCCGCGGCTCAGGTCAATTTTCCGACTCCACCCGGCGCTTACGCGCCGGGCTAACCTCATGCCGCCGCTGCGCGGCTTAATTAGCACCGATCTCAGCAGTCTTCTCCATCCTAAACTTTCAAATCGAGTACTCCACGCAGACACCTAAAGGCCTACTCGGGATGACAAATTCAAACGACCGGTGACGGCGCATCCTTTAGCAAGCTCGGGGGCAGGCTCTGAAGGTTTGTCCCTTCAAAACGCGAGGCGTTCGATACTTTCAGCAACGGCTAGACCTGATTCTCGCCGCCGGAAATATATAATGCACTACCCATGAATCGGACTCCTGCATCCGTCGTCCGCTGGCTGTTCGATTCAGCTGTGGGCGCCTCCGACCGGCTCATTCCCCGCTGGATCTTTCTACGCGCTCTCGGGCTCATTTATTTTTCCGCGTTCTACGCGCTCGTCTTTCAGATTCGCGGATTGATCGGCCCCGACGGAATTCTCCCTGCCGGCGAATATCTTGACGCGGTGACGCGGCAGTTCGGCCCAGCGCGATTCTGGTTTGCTCCCACCGTGCTGTGGCTCTCCAGCGGCGGACACATGCTGATGGCCATCTGCTGGATCGGCATGATCGCGTCGCTGCTGCTTGTGCTGAATGTGTGGCCGCGAGCAACGCTGCTGATTTGTTTCGTGTGCTTTCTGTCGTTCGTCGCCGCGGCGCAGGATTTTTCCGGCTATCAATCGGACGGCATGTTGCTGGAAGCGGGATTCATCGCCCTGTTCTTTGCGCCGGCGGGACTGTGGCCGGGATTGGGCAGAAGCAGTCCGCCGTCGCGCGCCAGCCTTTTCCTGTTGCAGTGGGAGTGGTTCCGCATCTACTTCGAATCCGGCGTGGTGAAGCTGGCCAGTGGGGACATTGAGTGGCGCAACTTCACCGCCATGGACGAGTACTACCAGAACGGCCCGCTGCCGACATGGGTTGGCTGGTATGTGCAACATCTGCCGCACGGAGTTCACGCCTTCGCCACCGGAGCGACCCTGGTGCTGGAGCTCGGTCTGGTCTGGATGCTGTTCCTGCCACGGCGCTGGCGCATTGCATGTTTCTTCATCGTCACGCTGTGGCAGATTCCGGTGATCCTGACGGCTAACTATACCTTCCTGAACTACCTTGTCCTGGTTTTGGGATTCCTCTTGCTGGACGATCGGTTCATCTTGCGAGTTATGCCTGAGCGCTGGAAACAGCGAGTGGTCCCGCAGGAGGCGATAGTCCAATCCGCCGCCCCAGAGCCTGACGCTGGCCGGCCCGAGACTTCGCTGCGTGACAAAAGCCTGAAACCGGTTGCGGCCTTCCGACTCGCGCTGGCCAGCGTGATGCTGCTCTGGATTTTTTACGCGACCACCGTACAGATGGTCTGGATGCTACTGCCCCATGCGCCGTTTCCGGTGTCGCCGGTGGGCGCGCTGGAGCCGTTCCGCATTGCCAACCGCTACGGGCTGTTTGCGGTGATGACGCGCGGCCGCTACGAGATTGAGTTTCAAGGTTCCGAAGACGGACAAAATTGGACAGCGTATCGCTTCCGCTATAAGCCGCAGGACCTGAGCGAGAGACCGCGGATTTATGCGCCTTACCAGCCGCGCTTCGATTGGAACCTGTGGTTTGCGTCGCTGGGTGGGTGGCGCGAAAACATCATTGTTCCCAGCACCGAGGAGCGCTTGCTGGATGGCGCCCCGGATGTGCTGGCGCTGTTTGCGAGAAATCCTTTTCCGCAATCGCCGCCCAAACAGATACGCGCGGTGCTGTGGCAATACTGGTTTACGACGATGGCGGAGAAGCATGCCACTGGGATGTGGTGGAAGCGCAAATTGCTTGGACTGTACGCACCGGTGCTGGAGCGCGAAGCTGACGGCAAGGTGGTGGTGGTGGAATGGCCCGATCCTTTGCCGCCGCACCTTTAGGGCGGGTTGATGGATGGGTTGGCGAGGCTGCCGAAAAAGCAAGCAATGTCGCCGCTCCGCGGCTCGGTTCAATTTTCCACTTTACCCGGCGCTCACGCGCCGGGCTAACCCCATTCCGCCGCGTTGCGGCTGGTTTGATCAGTACTCGTGCCGTGCTAGTGTTGATGGTGTCCGAAGGCGCAACTTAAAATGAAACGTCTGCTCGTCGTTCTTGTTGTTCTCATCCTGATCTGCGCCTTGTTCTTCTTCCAGGCTGGCAGCTTCCTGGTAGTGAACAATCCTGAGAAGTCGGACGCCATTGTGGTGTTGGCCGGCGATGCGGCCGACAACCGGTATTGGCGCGGGATGGAGCTGCTGCGCTCCGGTTATGGACAGCATCTGCTGCTGGACGCGACTACCGGGATCACCTATGGGCATTCGTATGCTGAACTGGCAGCCGACTTTGCGGCGCGCACGGCGGGAGCAAACGCTTCCCAGGTCAGCGTGTGCCCTATCACTGGGGACTCGACCAAGGAAGAAGCGGCCCAGATAGGTGATTGTCTACAGCGATTGCAGCCGCCGCCACATTCCGTGATTGTGGCAACCGACGACTATCACACGCGGCGCGCGCTATCGATCTTGCGCACTCGGTTGCCGCAGTATCAGTGGAGCGCAGCCGCAGCGAAGAACGGCTTCCTCTTTGGGCAGCCGTGGTGGAGCAATCGGGAGTGGGCGAAGACGTATTTGACGGAGTGGCAGAAGCTGATCTTCTGGCAGTTGTTCGACCGGTGGCGGAAGTAAAACCTATGCCGCGCCTGAAGATAAACAATTCCGTTTTGCGCAGCGCTGCGCTGCGTGCTGGGAGTCGCGCCAATCAAGACCATCGCGCCGGCCTTGACCATTGACCAGTTCAGACATTTGTCCCTGCCGGGACCAGGGGGTCTTTATCACAGCGCACTCAGGACTTCGTCCTGGGCTAAACTGAATCGTCCCATGCTCGCGGGACGGAAGTCGCGCGAGTCGAGACCATGCCGCCAACCTCTCCTAGAGCAGCGCAGCGTTTAGACACCGGTGCCAGTGGGCACCTTGGGCTCCGGTGAAGGTGTCTGTTCGGCGACGGAAGCGCGGTAGGAAACGTCCTTCCACAAGCTGGTGGGCTGCACGAAGTAGACCTGCACGGCCGCCAGTGATGCGGCCATCAGCACTACGAACGTTCGTATCGGCGAGGTCAGTTTCTTAAGTCCCACATTGTCAGACACCATGCCATCTACCGCCGCCAGGCCGTAGAAGAGCACTTGCCCCCAGAAAGCTGCGGCCCGCCAATAGGGCGGCAAGCCGATGGTTGCCAGGGCCACGGCGATCATGCAATACGGTATGACGATGCGGCCATATTTTCCCGAGACAAAATGGAAGCGCATGCGGTTTCGCGAGCTGAGCAGCTCGGGCATGATCTTCAACATCTGATACAGGCCGGCCTGGAGCCGCACCTTGCGACGAAACTCGGAATGCAGCACGGTGGGGAAGTCATACATTGTGGCAGTCGGCTCCAGCAGGATGCGATAGCCCTGGAAGAAGGCGACCAGGGGCTCGTAGACATCATCCAGCAAAGTGCCGGGGGGCAGCGGCGTCCACAGCGAGCGACGGATGGCAGCGAAGGCGCCGGTGTAGCCGAAGGTGGAGTCGACGCGGGTCATGCGCTGGCGGATCCAGAGTTCGTAGCGCCAGTAGAGGCTGGTGGTTGCTTCCTCATAGGTCTCGCCTTGCACGATGATGGTTTGCGGGCTGACGGCGCCGACCTTGGGATCGCCGAAACAGGCGATGACGTTACGCAGGCAATTGCGGTCGAGCGTCTGGCGCACGTCGTTGAGGACGAGGATCTCACCCGACATCAAGGGCACGGCGGCGTTGAGGGCGGCAGCCTTGCCGCCATGGGGAACGCGGAGAAACCTCACGCCGTCGTTGGCAAAGCTTTGCGCGATCTCGTCGGTACGGTCGGTAGAGCCGTCGGAGACGACGAGGACTTCCATCAGCTCGCGGGGATAGTTTTGCGCGAAGATGTCCTTGAGTTTGCGGGCGAGAAATTTGTCGCCGTTATAGACCGCAATGACGAAGGAGACGGTGCGCAGCTTATCGTCTTTGTGGACAGGATTGTGGGCGCGTCTGGCCAGGAAATCGAGCAGCAGGGGATAGCCAAACAGCGCGTAAAACATAATCACGCAGGCCAGCGTGAAGACAGCGACAGAGATGATCTGGGCAGGATCCAACATCGCGTAGCTAATAAGATACAGGAATCGCGCGGGCAAGCGGGTGAGTCGGCAGCGGGCCCTCGATTTATTCGAGTACCATCCGCGGGTTGCGCCGCCATGCCGGCCGTCTGTCCGAGATATAATCAGAAGTTTGCTGCAACTCCGAGTTCCAGCTGGAGATCCCGCGGAAGGAAAATATGCCAACAGACATCATCATGCCCCAGATGGGGGAATCGATTTTTGAAGGGACCATCACCAAGTGGCTGAAGCAACCGGGAGAGAAAGTTCAACGCGACGAGCCGCTGTTTGAAATCTCGACCGACAAGGTGGACGCCGAAATTCCGGCACCCGCCTCAGGCACGTTGCAGGACATCAAGGTGCAGGCGGGAAACACCGTCCAGGTGAATACCGTAGTTGGCACCATCTCTGAAGAAGGCGCAGCGGCACCAGCAGCTGCGGCGGCAGTTCCTCCGCCGTCAAAACCCGCGGCTGGCGGGGACGGAAGCCGTGGGACAACGACGGAGGGCGCGCAACCTCCGCGGCGCGAAGATCCGCAGACCATTCCAAGCGATCTTTCCGAGGGCGAGAAGATTGGTTTGGAGCGGCAACAGCAAGGCAAGGTCGAAGAAGATATTGCAGCTGGCGAGCAGGACCGTGTTCGCTCCAGTCCGCTGGTCCGTCGCATGGCCAAGGACAATAACGTTGACCTGAGCAAGGTCGCGGGCAGCGGTGTCGGCGGACGAATCACCAAAGACGATATCGAGGCGTTCCTCGCCAAGCACGGAGCAGGCGCATCGGCAGCGGCTCCGGCCGTTGCAGCCACTCCGACGATTGCTGCTCCGGCGCCGGCTGCACCCGCGATGCCGGCAGTCACGGCGCCTCTACAGCCTGTTGGCGGCGTCACGCCGGGCGCGGTCGTACCCATGTCCGTCATGCGCAAAAAGATTGCCGAGCACATGGTGATGTCGAAGCGTACCAGCGCGCATGTGCATGGCATCTTCGAGGTCGACGTTACCCGCATCGTCAAAATTCGCGAGAGCCAGAAAGCCAAGTTTGAGCAGGCCACCGGCAACAAACTCACCTACACGCCCTTCTTCGCCCGCGCCGTGATTCACGGTATTCGCAAATGGCCCATCATCAACTCGTCGGTCGAAGGCGACAACATTCACTATCACGCCTCCATCAATCTCGGCATCGCGGTCGCGCTCGATTGGGGACTGATCGTTCCCGTCGTCAAGAACGCCGAGGAGCGCAGCTTTGTCGGATTGCAGCGCGCCATCAGCGACCTTGGCGAACGCGCCCGCACCAAGAAGCTGAAGCCCGATGAAGTGCAGGGCGGCACCTTCACCATCACCAACCCCGGCATCTTCGGCGCGAAGTTCGGATTGCCCATCATCAATCAGCCGCAGGTAGCGATAATGGGTGTCGGCGGCATCACCAAGAAGCCCGTCGTGGTCACCGACCGCGATGGCAACGATGCGATCGCGATCCGCTCCATGATGCACCTCAGCATCGGCTACGATCATCGCATCATCGACGGCGCCGTCGCCGACCAGTTCATGGATGAGGTAAAGAAGTTCTTGCAGAACTGGAACGAGGAATTGCTGTAGTCGAGCAGCCGTTAAGAATCATGTCTGGCAAAGGGTCGGCTGCTCCTCGCAGCCGGCCTTTTCCTTTTCTGATGAAAATGTTCCACGTGGAACATTTGCGAAATATCACAAAGTAACCTGCTAAGCGATTGAAAACGCCCAGTCTGGTGCACTTCGGTGCTAATGAACGAACGCTCGTTCGGAGCGCCCCAAAACCAAACTCTTCACTCCAGCCGGTTAATCACCGACGCCACATAGCCCGCCCCAAAGCCGTTGTCGATGTTGACCACCGTCACGTTCGAAGCGCACGAGTTCAGCATCCCCAGCAGCGCCGCAATCCCTTTGTACGAAGCTCCATAACCCACACTGGTCGGCACCGCGATCACCGGCACGCCCACCAACCCTCCGACAACGCTCGGCAGCGCGCCCTCCATTCCCGCGCACACAATAATCACTCGCGCCTGCGTCAAAACTTCGCGTCGCGCCAGCAGACGATGAATGCCGGCCACTCCCACGTCATACAAATGCTGCAACTCGTTGCCCATGATCTGCGCGGTAACCACCGCCTCCTCCGCGACAGGAATGTCGCTCGTCCCCGCCGACACCACGACGATCTTGCCTTTGCCGTAAACCGTTGCGTCGCGCGTCAAGGTGATCGCGCGCGCCAGCTCGTGAAACTCGGCTTTGCGAAATTTGCGCTTCACCGCGCGAACCTGCTCCGGCGAAACCCGCGTAGCCAGCACATTGCGGCCGTGCTCTGCTAGTCGTGAAAAGATCGTCGCCAGTTGCTCCGGCGTCTTTCCCGGCCCGAAGATGATCTCCGGCATTCCCGCCCGCAACGTCCGGTGGTGATCGACGTTGGCAAACCCCAGGTCTTCGAAAGGCAGATGCCGCAGTCTCTGTACCGCTTCGTCGGGCGAGATCTGGCCCCGCTTCACCTGCTCGAATAGCTTCTTGAGTGATGCTGCATCCATGGTTCGATTAGTTTCCCGTTTCGCGCTACAAGTTTCAAGTTTCGCGTTTCAAGTTTCAAGCGGAACCCCAATTCGCATTCCTTCAGAGCTTGTTTTGGGATTGGGATCTAGGTTTGGGACTTGGTTTGGGGTTTGGATCAGGGGCACCTTCAGCCGTGCCGATTGGGTTTGAGCATGTCAGGGCACGACTTCACATCTGCTGAAAAACTCTGCGTTGGCCGCCTTGTGTCAGGGCACGACTTAACATCTGCCGAAAAACTCTGCGTTGACCGCCTTGTGTCAGGCACGACTTCACATCTGCCGAAAAACTCTGCGTTGGCCGCCTTGTGTCAGGCACGACTTCACATCTGCCGAAAAACTCTGCGTTGGCCGCCTTGTGTCAGGGCACGACTTTCAGTCGGGCCGATAAGCTGCTTATTTTGTCATCACCAGCCGGCTTCAGCCGGCGGCACCAGCCCTGTTCCGACTTTTTCCCTAGCCGTTTTAGCCGCGCCGAAACGCGCCGCCACAGCGCCGTAGGCGCGGCATAGTCTAGCCCCGCACGCAGTGCTGGGTAATCCGGATAGAATCATTGGAGTCCCGTAGGGACGACACCATGTCCGATCCAACTCCCCTAACCCTCACCGTCGCCGTCACGGGCGCCAGCGGCTCCATCTTTCCCAAACATTTATTGGATGCCCTGGAGCGCGACGAACGCGTCGGCACCATCAACTTCATCATCTCCGACAGCGGCCTGCGCGTGATGGCTGAGGAACTCGGCGTCTCCGGCCGCAACGAGGTCGTCGCCAAGCTTCTGGGCCGCGCCTCCAACAAGATTCAGCAGCAGAACAACACCGACATCGGCGCTAACGTCGCCAGCGGATCGTACATGACGGACGCCATGATCGTACTGCCGTGCAGTATGGGAACGCTGGCGCGCATCGCCAACGGCATGGCGATTCACCTCATCGAACGCGCGGCCGACGTCTGCCTGAAAGAGCGTCGCCCGTTGATTCTCTGCGTGCGCGAAACGCCTTTCAATCGCATTCACCTGCGCAACATGACCCTCGCCGCCGAAGCGGGCGCGACCATCTTCCCCATCATCCCGGCGTTTTACTTTCACCCAGTCTCCACCGACGAGATCGCGCGCGAGTTCACCAACCGCGTCCTGGCACACGTGGGCCTGCCGCAGCCCGGCGCGTATCACTGGAAAATGGAATAACTCGAAAATGGGATAAACGGGAGAGCGGCGCGGCAATGCGTCTGCCTTTACTGCGTGTCATCCCGACCAAGGGCTTCAGCCCGCGCGGAGGGACCTGCTGTTCGCCACGAGCTTGCTACGGGGCTCGCGGCCGCATCGACGAACTCCTAGCTGCGTGGCGTCCCCGGTGAACATTGCAATAACTGCACGGGTCGGCTAGGGTTATGTGAATCGCGTTGAATGCAATGAAGGACGTACGCAATTCTACGTTGAACTTCCATATTGACTTCTCAGCTTACCAAGAGAAGATAAACGAACTCTCGCAGGGACTGACTCGCGATGTGGGCACCGCGTTTTGTAAGAATGTCCGCTGCGCGCATCAAGCCGCGCACCTTCCCGAACAGCTTATCTTCTATAGCGAGATGGCAAAGATGGGTGGTCCTGGCCCCGCAAACTTGCAGGGACTCACGCCGCCGACAGATGCGCCACTTGAAGACCAATGGCGCTATTACGAAGAGTTCGATATTGGAGCGTGGAAGAAATGTTTATCCTTACTGGAGGATTCGGCTTTCGCGGATGAACTGGGGAAACGTTTTCTGGATCAGTTTTGCGCCTTAGAGGCGTGTTATCCGGACTTCCGGCAAACTATGGACAGCACTTATGCAGCTTCAACGATCCAGCTTTGGTCAGCATTGGAGTTTCTCGCAGCTGAACTCTGGTCTGCCGCAGTAGACTCGCGACCACGGTCACTTGGCATAGCTGCCGCCGAATGGGTAATCAATACTAACGTGTACATGAGGGGTCACGACCGACAAGAGCTCGAGAAAACGATCTTTGGGCGTGGCCACCTTAGAATTGGCGCGTTTCTTCGCCGAAGAGGGATTGTAGAATTTTCCAGCGCGAGCAGGATCCGTCGTTGCTGCGAGTCAGTGTTCTCCGAACTGAAACTGCCTGATGGCTGGGACAGGCTGGCCGCAAAGTTACAAGGCGCAAGGAATCTCCTGTTACACAACGGCGGAGTAGTGAACGAACAGTTCTTGCGATTAACCCGTCTTCCGTTGACACCGGGCCAATCCCTAAAGCTTTGGGCTGTGTTTGACATATATGCAAGAGGGGCTCTGTGGCTTGGATCCGCGCTTCTCATATCCGTCGATCACTGGTTGGCATCCCACGCCGACACGCCCGTATCGCCGTACATTCAGTAATGCATGCGCGTCGGTGCGCTTCAGAGCCTCAAGAAAAGATGCTTCGGGCCCGCCTCAGGTCCTTCTCCGGACAGGATGAGGTGAATGTGGGGAGTTGGCCATTCTGCCTCCTGCCCAGTGCATATCGTTTCATCGCAGTCGTCTGCATACTCGTACCGCAGCTTAGTAACGTCGGACAGTTCCGGTGCTCGCATCAATTCTTCGCGAAACGTGATTCGAATGCTCATGTTCCAATTGTGCTCCAGTCTCCGCGATGGTTCAATTGTGGATAACCAACTCCTTTGCTTTTCAATAACATAGCCCTGTGACGCAGGTCACCATTCAATGTGAGATTGTCCCGCTAAGCCGCCAATTCCGCCCGTTCACTCCATCCTGCTTGGCCCTTTCGGCTCAGGGTCATTACCTTAGTAACAGTAGAGAAGTGTGGCGCTTAGCCCGCGTGGCTGGCACCACCATCATCCAAACTCGAGAGGCGTAAATGCACAAACCCGTGAAGTATGTTGAAAAGGCTGTCACCGTTGCCGCCAGAGGCGCATGGGTAGTCTTCGACAAACTGAACAGCATCCATCCCAACCCTTCGTTTACGCCCAAGTGGTCCGATAAGCCTCTGCTCAAGTCCTATCAGAAATCCAAACCGCCGCTCGGCTGGCCGCGCAGCACCGACTCGCTTTGCCCCAAGTGCGTGCCTGACATTCGCCAGCAGATCATCGACGGCAAGCTGCCGGTTGAAGTCCTGATGAATGAGAAAGCCGGCGAGATCAAAGCCCAAATCATCGAGCGCGACGGCAAGATCCTGATGGTGAAAGACTGCCCCATCCACGGCCACTTCGAAGACGTGATGGCCATGGACACCGCGTTCTTCAAGCACCTTGAAGATGTTTTTCCCGGCCGCGATATCCGCGCCCACAATGACGAGAAGCTGCATCATCACGGCTCGAGCACAGTAAAGCATGGCCGCGGCTCGGTGCTCACCATCGACCTCACCAACCGCTGCAACATGATGTGCGATCCCTGCTTTATGGACGCCAACCAGGTTGGCTTCGTCCACGAGCTCACATGGGACGAGATCAAGACCATGCTCGACAACGCCATCACCATCAAGCCGCGTCGTCAGATGTCGGTGCAGTTCTCCGGCGGCGAACCTACGCTGTCGCCCTACTTCCTCGATGCTGTCGCCTACTCGCGCAAGGTCGGCTACAACAGCGTGCAGGCTGCCACCAACGGTATCGAGTTTGCCAAGAGTTTTGAGTTCGCCAAGCAGGCGGCGGAAGCTGGTCTGCGTTATGCATACCTTCAGTTCGACGGCATCGGCAACGCCGCCAACTCGCATCGCCTGGTCGGCAATCTTTTTGATGTGAAGCTGCAGGCCATCGAGAACCTGCACAAGGCCGGCGTCGAGATCGTCCCGGTTGTCACCATCGTCAACGACCTCAACAACGAGCAGGTCGGCCGCATCATTCAGTTCGCCCTCGACAATCCCAAGCGCATCTCGTTTCTCTCGTTCCAGCCGGTTTCGTTCACTGGACGCGATGAGGCCATCACCGACGAGCGCCGCGCGGCGCAGCGCTACACCCTGTCGCACTTGGCGCACGATGTGAAGAACCAGACCGGGCTGGGCGAGCCCACTCGCGACTGGTTCCCCATCTCGTTCATGAGCACCTTCTCCGACTGGGCCGACCTGGTCCACGGCCCCGATAAGGATTGGGGCTCGCTGAGCTGCGGCTGCCATCCGAACTGCGGTGTCGGCATGGCTGTCATGATCGACAAGGAAACCAAGGAAGCAGTTCCGGTCACGGCGTTCCTCAACGGCGACACCATCGCCAAAGACATCGCGAAGGTGAACGATGCGGCGCGCGGCAAGTGGATGTCGATTGCCGGCATGACCCTGGCGCTGTTGAAGAACTACGATCCCTTCAAGTCGCCCACGCACTTCAAGTTCACCGACCTGCTGAAGAAGTTCGACAAGACCTTCGGCGCGACCGGCAAGAGCTACGGCAAGGTCAGCGGCGACCGCACTGAGACCGACATCGAGAAACGCCGGCGTGATCGCTGGAATTTCCTCTTCGTCGCCGGAATGTGGTTCCAGGACCTGTTCAACTACGACTTTCGACGCACCGAGCAGTGCATCATTCCTTACGCCACACAGGAAGGCGAGATCAGCTTCTGCGCTTACAACACCGGCGTGGGCTGGCGCAACATCGTAGAGAAGATGCACATGACCGCGACTCTGACAAAGTGGTACGAGGAGCACGGCCGTCACGAGATCTTTGCCGGCGGCAAGAAGGTCGGCCTCGAAACTACCGCGCACACCCTCAAACTCGTTGACGACCACGTCAACGCCGCCGCTAACGACACTCTCGACAAGCTGGGCATTGCCAAGAACGCGCGCCAGGAAAAGTTCGCGGCCCGCGATGCGAAGGTCAAGGCCGAAGCCGAGAAGGCGCGCATGATGGCTCTCTACAAGGAGCACGTGCTGGGCGAAAAGCCGGTCAGCCAGGAAGGTTTCATTCCCCTCGGCAGCATCGGCGGCATCCAGCCCGCGGCGCCCGCAGTGGAAGAGCGCGAAGCGGTCTACGGAGACTAGGGTAGAGCCGGCTTTCAGGCCAGCGTCCTGTGCCGGGATAACAAAATAATTGCGGGCCTCAGTCCGCATCCACTGGCCGCGAAAGCGGCCAGTTTTTACTTAGCAGGCTGTTAAAGAGTCGACTTCAGCCTGTTTTGAAGGAGCGTAGCTTTAGCGCCTGCCCTGAGCTTGCCGAAGGGTGCGCCGTCACAAGCCCTTTATTTTGTCATCACGAGCGGGCTTTGGCCCGCGAGGGATCTGCTTTTGCCTTTGGCGATAAGATAGGCTACATGGCCGGGGGCCAAACTCCAGTTGTTTCCGCTCGCGATCTCGAAACCCTGATCGCAGAACTGAAGTTATCCGCGCCCAATCCTTCGCGGAGCATCTTCGCGCCCGATTCCATCAGCTGGAAAATCAATCGCGAGTCGGCGCTCTTTCTGGCGGCAGGCCGCGCCGCGCTCTTGCAACTGGCCCATCCCTGGGTGGCCACGGCAATCGCAGAACACTCCCGGACTCTGAACGATCCCATCGGCCGCTTTCACCACACTTTTCGCGTGATGTTCACCATGGTCTTCGGCACCGTCGAGCAGGCCCTCGCCGCATCGCGTCACCTGCACCGCCGCCACCAAACTATTCGCGGAACGCTTCCCCAAACTACAGCTCGATTTCCGCAAGGAACACCTTACGAAGCCAACGAAGTCTCGGCCCTGTGCTGGGTCTACGCCACGCTGATCGACAGCGCCCTGCTCGTCTATGAACTTGTTCTGCCGCCGCTGCTTGACCTCGAGCGCGAACAATACTACGCCGAGAGCCGCCTCACCGCGGCGCTCTTCGGCATTCCGCGCGAATCCTTGCCGCCGGACTGGTCCGCCTTCTGCGGCTACATGCGATCCGCCTTGCAATCGGACATGCTGGGCGTTAGCGCGGCCACGCGCGATATGGCGCACCGGCTGCAAAACGGTGCAGGTCTCAAAGTGCGCCCTCCCGTCTGGTATCGCGCGCTGACAACGGAACTGTTGCCGCCGCGCTTTCGCGAGGAGTTCGGCTTCACCTATGGAGAGCGCGAACAAATCTCCGCATCGCGGGCCTTACATCTGCTTCGCCGCATCTATCCTCGCCTGCCCGCGGCGCTGCGCTTCGTCGGCCCTTATAACGAAGTCCGGTCGCGCCTGGCCGGCTGCCCACGTCCAAGCCGGATGATCCGCCTAAGCAATAAGCTCTGGATCGGACAACCCTCGCTACTCACCTCGCCGGACCAAAGCTGATCCGCGCCGCCCGGACATTTTCCTGGCGACTGCGCCCGGCAAATCGACGGACTTGCCATCCAATTTCGGTGTAGCATGTACATCAATATCAGTTCCGGTTCGTGGGGAACCCTTTGCAATGTCCGCGCGAGTAAAGCGATGAATATTCTCCTCCTCTCCATGCCCGACTCGTTCGAGCACATGCCCACTGTCGCTGTCCGCATGCCGAACGGGGCCTTGGCCTCACTGGCGGGAAACATCGACCCGCACCACAACGTTGCGGTCGCAGACCTGATCCTGGTCCAGGACAAAGTACGTGAGACGGTTGAGCGGCTCGTGGCTGAGCACAACCCTGACATTGTGGGACTCTCGGTAATGACCTTCCAGCGCAAGACGGCGATGCAGATCGTCGCCCTGGTGCGCTCCCTGCGTCCGCAAGTGCGCGTGATCGTGGGCGGCTACGATCCCAGCCTGGCGCCGGCAGCTTACATGGGAAACGGTAGCGGCGTGGATTTCATCGTGCGCGGCGAAGGTGAAATTACCTTTCGCGAGCTGCTGCGGGCCCTGGATCGCGGCACCAGCTTCGACCAAATCCTCGGGCTCACTTATCTTGCCAAAGATAGCTGGCACGAAAACCCCTCGCGGCCCGTCCACAGCCTGGAGGGCGATGAGATTCGCTTACCGAAGCGTGACGCGCGGGTGCTGAACGACTACACCATGATGGGACGTCCCGTTGATGTCGTCGAGACGTCTCGCGGCTGCACCTTCGATTGCGGCTTCTGCTCCATCATCGAGATGCGCGGCCGCAACTTTCACACTTACACGTTCGATCGCGTTTTGGCCGACATTCGCGATGCCCGCGACCATGGCGCGCGCGCGATTTTCATCGTCGACGACAATATCAGCCTAAACATCAAGCGCTTCGAGGCGCTCTGCCAGGCCATCATCGATGCCGGACTGAACGACATTACGTACACCGTGCAGGCCATGACATCGCCCATCGCGATGCACGGCGACACGCTGGCCCCGCTCATGCGCAAGGCCGGATTCCGCTACGTGTTTCTCGGCATCGAGAACATTCTCGAAGACGATCTCCAGTTCCTGAAGGCTGCGGCCAAGAATGAGTTTCGCGAAGCAGGACGCAAGACCGGCAACGCCACCTTGCGCGCAATTGACTACCTGCACAAGAACAAAATGTTCGTCGTGGGCGGCCTGATCGTCGGCAATCCCGACGACACGCGCGAGTCCATCCACGCCAACCTGGAGTTTGCCCGCGAGTACGTGGACTGGCCCTATATCCAGCATCCCACGCCGTATCCGGGCACGCCCATGACGAAAGATTTTCGCGCCCGCAACCTGATCAAGATCGAACGGATGGAGGAATACGACGGCACCACCGCCGTCGTCGCTACCCGGCATCTCCAGCCGGAGGAAATTGAGTTTGAAAGATGGCGGTCAGAGCGCTGGATGAAAGTCCGGCACATTCCTGCGGTCATCGCGCATGATCCGATGTTCGTCGTTCGCAACTGGTGGAAGATGCTTTCCCATACCTTCCGTGGAAGCACGCTCAAGTCGGCCCTCGGTCTGGAGAGCGATCGCAAAGTGTTCGAACGCTATCGCGAGATCCGCAGCGCCGAACGAGTTTATCTCTAAGAGATTTCGCCTCGCCGCAATTCTGCTCCAATCATTTCCTTGCTCCCGCGCCACCCAATCACGGTATAACTTAATCAGGTCATCTTTTCATGCTGCCAGGTTCTAATCCTGAACAAAAGAAATCAGGGCTCGCCCATTGGGCTGCCCGGGTATTGGAAGAGTGCGACAAAGCCAGCATGGGCTTCGCTCCCGATCCCGTGCATGACTTGCGAGTCGCAATCCGGCGCTGCCGTTCCATGGCAGACGGTTTCCTCTCCGTCGATCCCGACCCGGCGTGGAAGCGGATGAAGAGATTGGCCAAGCCTCTCTTCAGCAGCCTGGGCGACCTACGCGACACCCAGGTCATGATGGAGTGGGTAGCAAAGCTCTCACCGGCGGGCGATCCAGTTGGTGAAAGTTTGACTGCGGCCCTGGCGCAGAAGGAGACTACGCTCAAGCTTGCCGCACAAGATGCCCTCGCCGGTTTCGACCGCAGCCGCTGGGCGTCGCTGAATGCGCATCTGGCAAAACGTACGGGCAGAATTCCGCTGGAAGGCCTGGTGTTTCAGCATCTCGCCCTGGAGCGCTGGACGGAGGCCCACCAATTGCACCGTCGCGCGTTGAGGAATCGCAGCGGGGTTGGCTATCACCAGTTAAGAATTGGAATCAAACGATTCCGTTACACAGTGGAGAATTTTCTGCCTCAACGGCACGCCCAGTGGGCCAAAGATCTCCGCACGTTGCAGGACACCCTCGGCGAAGTCCATGACCTGGACGTCTTGCGCGCCATGATTCGAGCCCACGCCGATATCTCCGCGGACGAACGGCTGCACTGGCAGAAACGGGTCTCGGAAGAACGAGAACGCCGCCTGCATCTTTATCGTCTCAAGATGCTTGGGAAACACTCCCTGTGGCAGCTCTGGCGTTCCGGCCTTCCAGTCGGCCACGTTCTGGAGGAAGCGGCGATGGAGAAGTTGCGCAGTTGGGCTTCCTTCCTCGATCCCGATCTTGCCCACACGGCCCGCGTCCAACAAATCGCCCTTCAGCTTTACGACGGGCTATCGCAGTGCAAGGTCATTCCCGCGCGAGCGGAACACCGCCGGCTCCTGGAAGCCGCCGCAATCCTGCATGAAGTGGGAAGAAGCGAGAGCGTGGAAGGGAATTCCGGCACGCGCCCGAAACGCGGATATCGCATGGTCTCCCGATTGCACCCTCCACTGGGGTGGAGCGAAGAAGAGATGCACTGCGTCGCGGTGCTGGTTCGCTATCACAGCGGCGGACTGCCCCTGACCAGCAACTCCTCGTTTGTAGGACTCGCCCCCAAACGGCGAGCAGAGCTGATGCCGTTGATCGGAATATTGCGGCTGGCCAATGCATTCGACCGGGAGCACGATGGAAGCATTTCCTCCGTGTCGGTCGAACAGCAGAATGGTTTCCTGGTGGTTTATGGAAAAGGGCTCCGACGAATAAGTCGGGCTGCGGAACAACTGGCTCGATCGCGATATCTCCTGGAAGCGACATCGCACCTGCCGATTCTGGTGCGCCCCATGCCGGCCAAAACCATCGCTTCTCCGCAGACAAAAAGATTGCAGCGCCGCGCCGCAGTCTCCTGATCGCAAAAGGAAGCTCAGGCCGCTGGGGTCCTGTTCCTTTTCTTGTAGGGATCGCCAACGAATACGAAAGGATATTTCTTGAGGGCCGTAAAATCGCCTGCCTCAGCGTAGCGCTCGACTTCGGCCATTAGATTCGAGGCCTCGTCCTTAGGCATGTTCTTGGTGGCTTGCCAGAATTTGTGCGGAAAAAACCAGATGCGCTCACGATGATCGGCTTCTGTGGTGGTTACTAGTTCAGAAGTTGCTGCCATACAATACTCCTCCCACAATGTAAGACATGGGAAAAACGCTGGGTTCGTTTGGAATCGGGCCTGTTTTATGAAGGTCTTGCAACAACCCAATTATGAACCTCGCGCTCAGCATTTGTAAACACGCAGTTGCTATTTTGTGCTGCGCAGGAGGGTCGAAATAATTTGTGGCCGTCTTTTGTTCGACTTGCGACGATCATCGCGACGCATTCCATTTTCGGAAGGGGAGGTTTTCCACAAGAATCGGCTCCGGAATCCCGCGGACGCTCGAGGCTGTGCTCTAGTGCAATCCGGCAAAGTCCCACTTTGTGGGATATGCAAACAACCCTGGTCTGCGGCGGCTGCGGGCGCAATTTTGACGACGCAGCAGTTCGAAGCTCAGTAGTCCAGTTCGGCCGGGCGGCCGGTCAGTCGCTCGATTCGCTTGGCAATGGGCGGGTGGGTTGAAAATAAGTTGGCAAAGCTGACCCCTCCCAACAGAGGCGCCACGATGAACAGATGGGCCGTCGAGGGCGAGGCCTGAAGCGGGATGCGCTTGGAGTCGGTGTCCAGCTTTTTCAAAGCGCTCGCTAGTGCATAGGGATTGCCAGTGATCTGAGCGCCGGTGGCATCGGCCTGGTATTCACGAGAACGCGATACCGCCAGCTGAATCAGGGTCGCTGCGATGGGAGCGAGGATGAGCATCAGCAGCCCCATCAGGCCTCCGCCGCGGTCCCGGTCGTCGCGGTCGCCCATGCCTCCGAAGAGCGATGCCCAATATCCCATTCGGGCCAACATGGTAATGGCGCCCGCCAGCGTGGCCGCAACCGAGCTGATCAGGATGTCCCGGTTCCTGACATGCCCAAGCTCATGCGCCAGCACACCTTCCAGTTCCTCATCACTCAGCAGGTTCAGAATTCCCTCTGTCATCGCCACCGACGCGTGGTTCGGGTTACGCCCGGTGGCAAACGCGTTCGGCGAATCCGTGGGAATCACGTACATCCTGGGCATGGGGATGCCCATTTTCTGGGTGAGGCGCTCAACCGCTGCGTAGGCACGAGGTAGCTGTTCCCGGGTGACCGGCTGCGCCCGATACATGGCCAGAGCAATCTTGTCGCTGTAGAAATACGAAACGAAGTTCATGACTACCGCCAGACCGAAGGCAATAACCAATCCTCGCTGGCCGCCAAAGACCTGCCCCATGAACAGCAGAAAAAGAGTCAAAGCAGTGAGCAATAACGCCGTCTTAAAGGTGTTTCCCATATCTGCTAGATAGATGCTTTTGCTGCTCAGCCGTTGCGGCAAAATCGGATGTCGTTGAGCAGCAAGTCCTCCAGAGTCGCTCGCACGCGCTCAAAGCTACCTCCAGTACCCGGCCACCCAAACATAGCCTCCACTCCGGAGCACCCATCGGCCTGGCACCCAAACCCTGTAGTGGGATGGCGGAATGGCGTAGCGCCCAGCCACCCAAATGTAGGCGTGTCCGTTATAGCGATAGTAGCCGGGTACCCAAACGTAGCGAGCACCGGGAGCAACAGGAACGACCTGACGCGGCGGCGGCGGTGGTCCGACTCTGACGACGACTTGGGCTTGGGCGATTCCAAGCGCCAGCACTAAACCGAATACCGCAACCCATAGCGATCTCTTCATTTTGTTGTTCTGCCTCCTGATTCAACCTGCAATAAGAAACGCGAAATGCGACAAGAAGTCGCGGTTTCGAATTGAGGAACAGAATTCGTCCGCGAGGATGTAGTATTTCCCCATGTCCGAGTTGCCCATTCTTCACGGCCGCCCGCATCAGCCCCACGAGGAGTTGGCGCTGGTCGGCTTTCGCGTGGACGGGAATCACGACGGTCCGCAGTTCTACACCCTGCTGGCTGTCGGTGGCGACAACGAACGTCCGCTCACCGCCGACGGGCGCCTGCTGTTCTTCACCCATCCGGGATCCGCGGCAAAGGCGCTGGCGCTCGATCCTGACCTGGCTAAGCTGGGGCCGGCTCCACAAGAAGTCGAGACCTTCTGCGATGTTGCCGAGGCTTTGCACCTCATCAATTCCCAAAATACCGACCCCGACGGGGTGATCCTCGATTGCCTGCTGGTGTTCGACGATCTGGTGCGTGCCACCAAGCTGCACATGCCCGACCGCTACCAGGGCTTGCTGACTGAGCTTGCAGCTCGCCTCACGGAACGAGCGCAGCTGCGGGAGATCTTCAGCAGCAACTCCCTTCGCGAACATGTTGAAGATGCGCTGCTGTGGTGCGTGGGAGCGATCGTGGTGAAAGCCCGGATGATTGGCGAGTGAGCAGCACGGCCCTGAATTGGGTAGCCGCTACTCCGAAGTGAAGTAGTCCACGGTAACGGGATTTTCGAAGAGAGAGTAATCGCGCGTGACCACGGTGATGCCGCTCTCAGTGACGTGGTACTTCTGCCGGTCAGCTTCGGTGTCATAGCCAATGACCGTGCCTTCGGGGATCTGGACGTCGCGGTCGATAATGGCCTTGCGGACGCGGCAATGGCGGCCGACATTGACGTGCGAACACAGGATGCTGGAGTCGACCTGGGCGTAGGAGTTGACTCTGACATCCGGCGACAGGACGCTGTTCTTCACCGCCGCACCCGAGATAATACAGCCCATGGAGACGATGGAATCGTGGGCCTCGCCGGTGCGTTCAGGATCGTTGAAAACGAACTTGGCGGGAGGATACTGACGCATGTGAGTGCGGATGGGCCATGCGCTGTCATACAGGTTGAACACCGGCGCTACGGAAACCAGATCCATGTTGGCCTCGTAATAGGCCTCCAAAGTCCCCACGTCGCGCCAATAAAGCGCTTCCTTCTTGTTTTCGTCGATGAAGTTGAAGGAATAAACCTTGTAGTCGCCGACCATTCGGGGCAGCACATTGTGGCCGAAGTCGTGACGCGAACTGGCGTCTTCGGCGTCCTTCAGTAACGCTGGAATCAGTACGTCGGTGTTGAACAGGTAGATGCCCATGGATGCGGAAACCATTTGCGGGTCGTAAGGAGAGCGCAGCTCCGTCATCTCCGGTTTTTCCTGGAATCCCACCACACGGCCGATGCGGTCGATCTCCACCACTCCAAAGTGCTTGGTCTCCGCGGGGTCGACCAGAATGGTCGCCAGCGTCACGTCGGCGCCCGAGTCCTGATGCTGGCGCAGCATGCGGTCATAGTTCATCTTGTAGATGTGATCGCCCGAGAGGATGAGCACATGGCGAGGCTGCTCGGAGCCGATGGAGTAGATGTTCTGGTACACCGCGTCGGCGGTGCCCATGTACCAGTTTTCGCTGACGCGCTTCATGGGCGGCAGGATTTCGATGAACTCACCCAACTCGCGGCCCACAATGTTGCCCCAGCCTTCGCGGATATGCCGGTTGAGAGAGAGGGCTTTGTATTGGGTGAGGATGTAAACGCGCCGCAGGTCGGAGTTGATGCAATTGGACAGAGTGATGTCAATGATGCGGTAGATGCCGCCGAAGGTGACAGCGGGCTTGGCGCGGTCCCGGGTCAGCGGGTAGAGACGTTCACCCGCTCCGCCCGCCAGCAAGACTCCAAGGGTATCTCTCATTTGCCGGTGTCCCTAACGCCACCATCGAAGCCGCATCTTAGCACACGCGGTCACCATCGCCCGCGAGCGGCAATCGCTGCGGCGGTGGCTCACCCGCCCTCGCCGACGCTGATGCGGAGCGCCTTGAGAAACTGCGCGTCTTGCGAGGTGATTTTGAAATCGGCGGAAGAAAGCTGAGGCAGAGGCAAGCTTTCCCCTTCCGCGCTCTCCTCGCGCTCGTTGAAGCCAATAGTGGCCTCCAGTACAACGAATACGTCGTATCCGCCGTCCTTGATCCGCGCGATCACCTCGGCGATCTGGTCGGAATCAGAAAGCGAACTATTGATGGCGTCCCCAAGCTCCTTAATCATGCTCTTGAGTTGCTTGTCCATGATTTCACCTGAGCCTTTCGCGGGCCCGTCGATACAGAAATGTTCGCACACCTTGCCCAAACGTGAAAGCCTTGTTGCGTGCGACGAACCCGCTTCTGTACTGGTTAGGATGCCAAAGCCAGGGGGCGAGTTTTGCCGGGCCCACGCGCCGGCGAACCTGCCGAGCAGGCAACCCCGACTGCTAAAATAACTTGACTGTGGCGAAGGCGCCGCGCGAAAGGTCAGCTTTGCCATCCCCCGATCTCAGTACGCAAGGGCGCGCCCTGTTACGGGTTGCAGGCCGCAAGACCGGCGAAAACCGCTGGGTTCGAGCCTGTTACAAAGCCGGCAGCGTCACTCTCCGGAGCGTCAGCCGGGTGCTGCATGTGCTCTGGCTGGAAGTCACTGGACTGTTCTTCCTGGCACTGGCGTTTGTGGGCGCAGCAGCCGCGTTCCGGGAATATCACCGGCGCAGCCTGGGTACTGGCTCTACGGGAAAGATGCTGCTGGCAGCCAGCTTCGCGGTCCTGTTTGCCTACTTCGGAATGAGTTCGTTCTGGCGATCACGAAAACGACAGCGACTGTGATGGTCTAAATTTGTGACGCACGTCATAGTTATGGGCGTGACCCCCAGTCCATACTGGAAGCATCTCTCGAGAGTGAGGCGCAATTCCGAATGGCCGAGACCAAGCAGAACCATGCCGCAGTCACCAAACCCTCCCCAACCCAGGAAACGTCTTCGCACATTAATGTTCAGCCGCTGTATACCCCGACCGATCTGGAGGGCTCGAATTACGACGGCGATGTCGGCTACCCTGGGCAATTCCCCTACACCCGCGGCGTGCAGGCGACCATGTATCGCGGACGGCTGTGGACGATGCGGCAGTATGCCGGGATGGGCGATGCTGAAGAATCGAACCGGCGCTACAAGTATCTTCTGAGCCAGGGCACAACCGGGCTGAGCGTGGCTTTCGATCTGCCGACGCAGATCGGGCTGGATTCCGACAATGCGCTCGCCATGGGCGAAGTCGGCAAAGTGGGCGTGGCCATCGATTCCATCGAAGACATGATGCGCCTGTTCGACGGCATCAACCTGGAGAAGATCTCCACTTCGATGACCATCAACGCCAGCGCCGCGATTCTGTTGGCTCTGTATATCGTGACCGCGCAGCGCAGCGGAAGCGACGCGCACAAACTTTCCGGCACCATACAAAATGATGTACTGAAGGAATACATCGCGCGCGGAACCTACATTTATCCGCCAGCGCAGGCGATGCGCATCATCACCGACATTTTCTCTTATGCCAACGAGCATGTGCCGGAGTGGAACACCATTTCCATCTCCGGTTATCACATGCGCGAAGCCGGATCTACGGCGGTGCAGGAGGTGGCGTTCACGCTGGCCAATGGCATGACCTATGTGCAGGCGGCCATTGACGCCGGTCTCGATGTGGACGATTTCGCGCCCCGGCTTTCGTTCTTCTTCAACGCTCACAGTAATTTTCTGGAAGAGGTGGCAAAGTTTCGCGCCGCCCGGCGGATGTGGGCGCGCATTATGCGCGATCATTTTGGCGCGAAGAATGCCAAGTCGCAGATGCTGCGCTTCCATACCCAAACGGCGGGCTCGACACTTACGGCACAGCAGCCGGAAAACAACATTGTGCGGACGGCCTTACAGGCGATGTCGGCGGTGCTGGGGGGAACGCAGTCGCTGCATACCAATTCCTTTGACGAAGCTCTGGCGTTGCCGACCGAGCAATCGGCGCGCATCGCGTTGCGCACCCAGCAGATCGTGGCTTACGAATCGGGTGCGCCGCAGACCATCGATCCGCTGGCCGGCTCGTATTATGTGGAGGCGCTGACCAACCAGATCGAGGCGAATGCGCAGGCTTATCTGGAAAAGATCAACGCTATGGGCGGAATGCTGAAGGCCATCGAGCGCGGCTACGTACAGCAGGAAATCCAGAACGCGGCTTATGAATATCAGCGGGCCGTCGACCATAAGGAAGCAATCGTAGTCGGAGTGAACTCGTTTGCGCTGGACCACGAAAAGTCGATTCCCTTGCTACACATGGATGAGTCACTCGAGCGCAAGCAGGTGGAGCGAGTACGCGCCCTGCGGGCCAAGCGCGACCAGGCAAAGTGGCAGGCCGCGATCAAGCAAGTAGAAGATACCGCGCGCGGCACGGCAAACTTGATGCCGGTGATTGTTGAAGCGGTCGAGGCGAACGCCACGGTCGGCGAGATCTCCGACGCTATGCGGCATGTCTACGGCGAGTATCACGAGACGGTAGTGATTTAACCGCTATTCGCTATTCGCATTTCGCAAGAAGCGGGCCGGCGTCCGAAGGCGCTCCGGCCTCTTTCGCATAAGCGATTGGAGTCGCCCAGGCTCGCGCGCGAACTCCTCGTCCAGGCAACGCTCGCCTTGTACAATAAAGAGTTTCATCCTCATCTGTTGGATCGCCCGTAAAGGAGACTCGCTTGATCGCTCGCTATACCCGCCCGGAGATGGGACGCATCTGGAGTGACGAAAACAAATTCCGCATGTGGCTGGACGTGGAGCTGGCGGCCACGGAGATACTCGCGGAGGCCAGCATCGTGCCGGAATCCGCAGCCAAGGCCATTCGCGAGAAAGGCGGCTTCGACCTCGCGCGTATCAACCAGATCGAGGCCGAGGTGAAACACGACGTCATCGCTTTCACCACGGCGGTTGCCGAGAAGGTTGGGCCTGAGTCGCGTTGGCTGCACTACGGCCTTACATCGAATGATGTCGTCGACACGGCGCAGGCGTTGCTGGTGAAGGAAGCGTCCGCGATCATTCGCGCCGACCTGCAAAAGCTGGGCGAAGTACTGAAGCGTCGTGCCTGGGAGTTCAAAGACACGCCTGCAATTGGCCGCAGCCACGGCATTCACGCCGAGCCGATCACTTTCGGACTGAAGCTGGCGAACTGGTATTCCGAGGTGCAGCGCGACAGCGAGCGCTTTGAGATGGCAGCCGAGCAGATGCGGGTGGGCAAGCTGTCAGGCGCGGTGGGCAATGCGGCACATCTGGAGCCGGAGTATGAAGAAGCGATTTGCGAGCGCCTGGGCCTCAACGTCGCTGCTGTCTCCTCGCAGGTAATTCAGCGCGACCGGCACGCGTTTTATATCGCGACGCTGGCGGTGATTGCTTCGACGCTGGACAAGATCGCCACCGAGATTCGCCATCTGCAACGCACTGAAGTCCGGGAAGCAGAGGAATATTTCAGCGAGAAGCAGAAGGGTTCGTCGGCGATGCCGCACAAGCGCAACCCCGTGACCTGCGAGCAGATCAGCGGGCTGGCGCGCGTGGTGCGGTCGAATGCTCAGGCCGCGTTGGAGAATGTTGCCCTGTGGCACGAGCGCGACATCTCGCATTCGTCAGTAGAGCGTATTATTTTGCCGGACTCTACCATCCTGGCGGATTACCTGCTGCACAAGACCTCCAATCTGATTGACACGCTGCTGGTTTATCCCAAGCGCATGTTGAAGAATTTGGAGTCTACCGGCGGACTGGTGTTCAGCGGGCAGTTGCTGCTGGACCTGGTCGAGGCGGGGATGCTCCGGGAAGATGCTTACCGGCTGGTGCAGTCGTATGCGATGCGGGCGTGGAAGGACGACCTGAACTTTCGCGAGCTGATCCTGAGCGATCCCGAGATCGCCGCGAAGGTGGAGCGCAAAACGCTGGAGCACGCTTTCGATTTGCAGCGGCCGCTGCGCAACGTGGGTAAGATATTCCGCAGGGTTTTTGGCGACGAGCCGCGCGTTAAAGACTAGAGGGCTGCTGCCGTCCTAGTCTGCGTGAGAACCGTGTCGTCCCCAGCGGGACTCAGGTACTTTCCCCGCTAGACCGAGCACTCCGCTGCGCGGAACCTGCCCTGAGCGCAGTCGAAGGGTGCTTGGCTATCATGACGCCGCGCCTTCCGGCGCTCGGCTCCGGTCTAGCCTTCGTCCACAATTCCCAGCAATTCGGACATTTCTTCGTATAGGAAGCCTTCGCCGGGACGATAGGGCTGGACCCAGCGGCCATCGATGACAAATTGCGGAACAGCGCGCTTGCCGGTTTGGCGGATGACTTCGTCTGCGGCGCCGGGGGTTTTTTCGATGTCGATGTTGGTGTAAAGGATGTGGTGCTTATCCAGAAAGTGCCTGGCAACGCGGCTGTCGGGGCACCACCACGCAGAGTAAACAATCAACTCCATATTGCGATTGTATGACAAACAGATGCACTTCTAATGCGCGTGGTGGCCGGGCGTTGTTGCGCGGAGCACGACCAGCGTCATGTCATCATTCTGCTTGGCGCCGCCGACGAAGGTGTCGGCGGCGCGCATGATGCAGGCAATGATCTCAGCCGCCGACAGACCCATGCAGGTCTTAACGTTCTCGATCAGCCGTTCTTCGCCCCATTCGTCTTCGGCGGCATTCATGGCTTCGCTGATACCGTCGGTAAAAGCGATCAAAACGTCTCCTGGCGCGATGGCCACGCTCGCTTGCTGATACGAGGCATCCTCTAACAGGCCGACCACCGTACCACACGCTTCCAGCCGCGAGACGCGACATTCCCCTTCGCAAGGATGAAACAACATGGGCGGATTGTGGCCGGCATTTACGTAGGTGAGCTGGTACGAAACCGGATCGTATTGGCCGTAAAAAAAAGTCGCGTAGCGATTCGATGACGACGCCTCAAAGACCAGCCGGTTGACGTTGCCCATCATCGCGGCAAGGTTGTCGGAGGCCCGGGTGGCTTCGCTTCGCAAAGAGGCTTGCAGGCTGGCCATCATCAGCGCCGCAGCTATGCCTTTGCCGGAAACATCGCCCAGGGCAATGCCGAGTTTTCCCGCCGGCAGGGCGAGAAAATCGTAGTAGTCGCCACCCACTGCCAGCGCGGAACGGCAGGCGCCCGCATAGGCTATGCCGGCTATCGGAGGCAGCGTCTGGGGAAAGAGCCTCTCCTGCACCTCACGGGCGATTTCGACTTCCCGGTTCAGGCGTTCACGCTGAGCTACTTCGTCGGCAATCGCGGCGATGAGGTCGGCGTTCTCCAGCGCTAGCCCGGTTTGGGCCGCCACGGACTTCAGAAGGCGCAGGTCGGCGCGCGAATAGGGCTCATCGGATAGTTTCGGGCCGAGACTGATGAATCCCAGCAGTTTGTCCCGCGTGCTCAGAGGCAGCAGCAACTCCGCGCTGAGTTCGGTCAGCCGGGAGCGGTCTTCCTCCGTCATTCCCGGTTCGCGATACAACCACGAATTAGGATCGTCGAAGTACACGCGGGCGGGCTCACTCTCCTTCTGAAGTAGCTGGACGGTGCCCGCGCTCGGCGGAAAAGCAATGTCGGGAACCGTGCCATAACCAAGCGCGTAAGCGGGACGGTAAGCGCCGACGCCGTTCAGCAAAATCGCCACGCGAGGAATATGCAACGTCTCCGAGATACGCTCGGCAACGGTCTCGATCAAGGACCGCGCGTCCACCATGCCGCGTACCCCATCGCTGAGTTCAGCCAACACTTGTTCGGCATCGTAGGCCTCGCGGAAGAATCGGCGGTCGAGCCAAGCGCCGATTCCTTCGCCCATGCGGCGGATGGTAAAGATGGCAACCAGTCCCAGCGCAATTACAATGAGCTTCTGCGGACGTTCACGGTTTTGCCCGATCAATGCCAGGGCCGTAAGAGTTACGACGAGAATCGCCAGCACTTGCAGGACGCGAACACCATTCTTCGCCAACGCATACTGCAGTCCCTGCCGGAGGACGACCCTGACATCCATCGCCCGCTGTACCACAATCACATAGGCCAGCGTTAGCGGGAAGATCAAGAACATCAAGACAACGAACGCCGTGACCCAGTCAGGAAATTTATTGCTCCCTCTTATGAACTCTGCCAAACCCAGGAACAAGACGGGAGTCAAGGCGATTGTGCCACCCCAGTAAAGGAGGCGCAGCCGCCGTTTTGCATCCGGGGAGATGCTCATTGCGGATTTGGTGAAGATAAAGCTGAAGAAGCCCCCCACCAGACAGAATGCGTAGATACCGATTGCCCCCAACATGGGATGAAGAACGCGATACAGTGGCAAGGCAGCGGAATGGTTTGTGGTCTCAGCGACCAGGACGATTCCAAGCCCGAGTCCGGCGACGGCGTAAGGGGCGACCGCAATCCAAGGCATCCACTTGCGCCACAGGCCTGGTTGCGTGAAGTAGGGAAGCGGCTCGGGGAAATAGAAGCCGAACAAAAACATGAAAATGGGCCACGCAGTTTTCAGCACCAAGTTGTAACTATAGGCGAGTTTTAACACTCCGAGGCCCCACTTTGCGAACAGCGGAACCGCACTCACCAGTTGGGTAAAGCTCAGCATCAGTGCGAGTAAAAGCCACGCCGAGGGGTCGTTGGGCCGAACCAGCACTACCCAGAACCCGAGCGCAATACAAAAGGCGGGCATCAATACACCCATGATGACAGCAATGGTTTTCACGGTAACCAAGCTATGGGACGTAGCAATCGGAATCCGTGCGGTGTGCTCCTGGAGGTTCGCGCCCGGCGATCGTACGGTCACAGCCAGCGTGCTTCCGGGGACAGCCCTGGTTAGTTCTTCCCAGAACGCCGCCGTTCCGGTGTAAGGACGACCGTTGATGGCCACCAGGATATCGCCTTTACGTAGCCCGGCTGCGCTACCCTCCGGCTCGACGTCCCCAATAGCGGCGCTGCCGATGGCCGGCGTGAAGGCCGGTAAACCAATAGATCCTTGCTGAAAAACGAGTACAGCCGATCCGACCTGATAGCAAACCGCCGCGGCAAACAGGCAGGCGAGCACAACATAGCGAAGTACGAGAGCACGGGGAGGTGCAGCAGATGGAGCGTTGCGCGTACTGATCGCATCCGATGCCATGCGCGATGATTGTAGCCCGTACTCCGAAGATTTGCGGTACTAAAGATACAGCCCGGAGAGATGCTGAGGGCTCTGCCGTCCAGCTAACGGCCGAGGGTGACGCTCAAAACAGGTGCGGATTATTTGGATTGCCGGAGTCGATGGTGATCTGCTCATTGGTATGGCGAATGAGGTACCAGCAAGGCTTGAGCCCCAGCTGCGGAAATAAGGAGTTGGCGCAATTCACGTCGTGGTCGCCAGCGTAGTCGTATTCGGTCTTGCCGTTCTTCAGTTTCACCGAATAGTAGGTGTGAACCGTGACGCTGCCCACCATGTCGCGCTTGGGCAGGCCCAGCCGCAGGGAGAGAAAGTCGCCAGCGTAGAGAAGCACGACGATAATCACGACGATGATGAGGAATCGCTTCATAGGCTCAATTGCCGGAGCCGGCTGTAAGCATTCTGCTGCGCCAAGCGCGGAGGCGCGGACCTCGACCAGGAACCAAGCAACGCGGCGTGATGCTGACATAGCGCGGAGTGCATTTACGCCTGGCAAAACATCTTTTGGGCCTGAAGGACCGCGCTTCCACACGTCCCAGAAAAATTGCGCTCTGAAGCAGGCTCGCGCATCATAATGACACATGGCAGTGTGACGCGCTCGCGTCAGTTTATCCTAAGGCTTGGGGAGCATGAGTCGCGGAACCAGCATGCGAGAGCCGCGGACCGCGCCGGGTGGCGGCGGGCGCGGACCTGCGGTCAATTGGCCCGGAGGATGGGGCGGCGGCAGTGGTGGGCGCGGCGGCGGAGATGACGGACCCAGCTACAGCGAGCGCCTCAAGCGCTATCGACTGGGCGTGCTGCTGGCGCTGTCGTCGGTGGTGATGCTGTTTGTTTCGTTCACCACAGCTTACGTCGTGCGCAAGGCGGGAGCGGCCTGGGACCCCGCGCGCAACGACTTTGCCAGCAACTGGATACCGCTGGCGCTACCCGTCCGCATTCTGCTTTGTAATACCCTCGTCCTGTTGCTGAGCAGCTTCACGCTGGAGGTGGCGCGGCGCCGGGCAGCGGAAGATGTCGCTCTCGCGCCAATCGCCGGCATTCCCGGCATTCGCATCGACGACCATCACGCCCTTCCCTGGATTTGGACCACGGTGGCGCTTGGGCTGGGATTCGTTGCCGGACAAGTGTATGCGTGGCGCATTCTCGAACGAAATAACATAACGTTCGCCTCCAACCCCAGCAGTTCGTTCTTCTTTATCCTCACCGGAGTCCACGCCGTACACCTGATGGGCGGCATCCTCGCGCTGTTGTATGCAGGTATTACCAACTGGCTGCACAAGCCGCCGGAGACGCGCCGCATCATTATCGACGTCACTGCGTGGTATTGGCACTTCATGGGCGCGCTCTGGATTTACATCTTCGGACTTCTGTACTTCGCGCGGTAGTTCCTTCTCACCACGGAAGCACGGAGTTTTGTTTTTTCCGGCCCTCACTCGTGAGTCTCGGCAGTTGGGGTCTTTCAAATCCTTCACTGGCGACGAGGCAATCTCTTCGGCACTAATTCTATGTGCCCAGGCCTAAGGCGCGAGCGTTGCATGCCCTGGTTTCCTAACCTGAGACTCTATTCCGATTCCGTGTCCTCTGAGCCTCTGTGGTGATTTGGCTTCCCCCAACTCGCTCATTCGGCGGCAAATCCAGTCCTTGACAATTACGGATTGCAATATCATAATTACAAATTGCGATATGACACTTGGCGAAAAATTACGCTATCTCCGCCTGGTCGAGGGCACCCTCCGCGGCCTGGACCGCGAGATCACCCAACAGGACATGGCCCGTCTGCTCAAGAAGGAAGCCGGCCGCGGCTTGAGCCAGTCTTACCTCTCGCAGATTGAGAGCGGCGCGCGGCCGCATTTGACGAATGCTTCGCGCATGTTGCTGGCGCGCTTCTTCAAGGTGCATCCCGGCTATCTGGTCGACGACCCCGCGGGCTTCCACACCGAGCTGACCAGCGATCTGCGCGCCACCGAAGACCGCCTTGACCTGTGGCTGATCAACGGCGCCGAGCAATTTGCCCGCGACGCGGAGTTGAGCCAGGCCCTGCTTCAGTTGGCCAAGCAACCTGACACCCGTAAGTGCCTTGTGCTGCTCGGTGCAATTCTGGAAACGCCGGAACTTGTGGAACGCCTGGCCGAGGTACTGAAGCCAAGCCTGACTGCGGCTTCCCCGCGCGGCAGAGCGAAGCGATCGGCAGGAGCGCACCTATGACCGCTTGGGCGATCTTCTATCTCGTATGTTTCCTGGTGGGCGTGACGCTGACCGTCTTGTCGTTCCTGGGCGGAAGCCTGCATCTGCCGCACGTCCATGTTCACATACCGCATGGCGGCCACATTGCAACGCCGCACCTTGGCGGCGCAGGTCACGCGCCCGCCAGCCAGAGCGCGGAGATGCCCTTCTTTAACTTTGCCACCGCGATGGCGTTTCTTACCTGGTTTGGCGGCTGCGGCTATCTGCTGACTCGCTATTCCACTCTGGTGGTCAGCCTGATCATGCTGATCGCCGTAATCGTGGGATTGGTGGGCGCGACGATTATCTTCTGGTTCGTCGCGAAGCTATTGATGAAGCACGATCGCGAACTAGATCCCGCGGACTACGAACGGGTTGGCGTGTTGGGACGGATTATCAGCCCCATCCGCGAAGGTGGAACAGGGGAAATTATCTTTGCACAAGAAGGCACGCGGCAAACCTGCGGGGCCCGCAGTGAGGCGGGCGAGGCGCTGGTCAAAGGGACGGAAGTCATCATTACCCGCTACGAACATGGCATCGCCTACGTGAGGCGGTGGGATGAGCTGGCGGAAAAGAAGTAGTAGCTAGCGATTAGCAATGATAGTGCTAGTTGCTTTGATTGGAGCTTTCCTATGGTTGATCTAACGATTTCTGGCGGCAACCTGCTGCTCAACGTTCACGGGGCCGACAAGCTGTGGGCCTTTAAGAGCTCGCTGGAAATTCCATTACAGCATGTGGCGGGCATTCGGGCTGATCCCAGCATCGCGCGGGGATGGTGGCACGGACTGCGTATTCCCGGCACCAACATTCCGGGAGTGATAACGGCCGGCACGTTCTATCAGGACGGGAAGCGCGTTTTCTGGGACGTTCACAATCCCGACAACACGGTCGTCATCGACCTGCACGACGAACGCTATAACCAGCTCATTGTCGAAGTCGCCGACCCGAGTGCAGCGGTTGGCCTGATCGGGACTAGCCGCTAATCGCTAGTTGCTTAAGGAGACGTTATGCCGCACATACCGACTGAAGTCTTAATCATTGCCTGGACAGCGGTGGCCGCGATCGTGCTGTTGATGGCCGTTTTTGCCAGGCTCTATCGCAAGGCCGGGCCTAACGAAGCCCTGGTGGTATATGGCTTCCGAGGTCCGCGCATCATCAAGGGTCACGGCACCATCATCCTGCCCATGGTGGAGAACTGTCGCGAGCTCTCGCTTGAGCTGATGTCGTTTGACGTGGCGCCGCAACAGGACCTGTACACCAAGCAGGGCGTAGCGGTCACCGTCGAGGCCGTCGCACAGATCAAGGTCAAATCGGACCCGGAATCGGTCATGACCGCAGCTGAGCAGTTTCTGACCAAGACGCCGCCCGATCGCGAGGCCTTGATCCGCCTGGTGATGGAAGGTCACCTGCGCGGCATTATCGGCCAACTCACCGTGGAAGAGATCGTCAAGCAGCCGGAGATGGTTGCCGACCGCATGCGCACCACCTGCGCCGACGACATGAACAAGATGGGCCTGGAGGTGATCTCGTTCACCATCAAGGAAGTCCGCGACAAGAACGAGTACATCACCAACATGGGGCGGCCTGACATTGCTCGCATCAAGCGCGATGCCGACGTGGCCACCGCCGAAGCCGATCGCGATACCGCCATAAGACGTGCCATCGCACTGCGCGAGTCGGCCACGGCGAAAGCTCAAGCCGATCAGGAGCGCGTCGCTGCCGAAACCGCTTCCCTTGCCCGCCAGGCTGAAGCGCAACGCGATCTGGAAGTGAAAAAAGCGACTTACAACGAGTTGATCAAGCGCCAGCAGGCACAGGCCGACAAAGCCTATGAAATCCAGACGAACGTGATGCAACAGCAGGTCATTGCCGAATCGGTGAAAGTGCAGCAGGTGGAAAAAGAGGCGCAAATAAAAGTGCAGGAAGCGGAGATCAATCGCCGCGAGAAGGAGTTGATCGCGACCGTGCTGAAGCAGGCCGAAATCGAGCGCCAGCGCATTCAGACTCTCGCCGAAGCCGAGAAGTCGAGAACCATGGTGGAAGCCGAGGGCCGCGCCAGCGCCATTCGCGCGCAAGGTGAGGCAGAAGCGGAGATCATCTTCAAGAAGGGTGACGCTGAAGCTCGCGCCATGAACGTGAAGGCCGAGGCCTTTCAGGAGTACAACCAGGCCGCGGTCGTGGACAAGCTGCTCACGGGATTACCGGAGATCGTAAAAGCGCTAGCCAGCCCGTTAGCCAATGTCGACAAAATCACGATTGTTTCCACAGGGAACGGCAGTTCGGCGGGCATGCACAAGATCACCGGCGACATCACGGAAATGGCCGCGCAAGTACCGGCATTGTTCGAAGCCTTGTCGGGTATGCAGATGTCGGACTTGCTGGGCAAGATCCGGACGATCGGCGATAAGTCGCCCAAGCCGGATAATTTGCCACCGGCTGATGAAGGCAAAGCGAAGGCCGCAGGTGCTGGGAAATAGTTGGTATGTGTGCGGGAATGCCCACTCATTCGAAAACCGCGAATGGGTGGGGCACAGGGAGTTCTAATCCTCAGCGACAGCTGATGGCTGACAGCCGAAAAGGAGTTCGTTATGGCATTACTCGATCGTGTAGCAACCCTGGTTCGGGCGAACCTGAATGACCTGGTCGACCGGGCGGAGAATCCCGAGAAGATGTTGAAGCAGGTGATTCTCGATATGGAAAACCAATTCATGCAGGTGAAGACGCAGGTGGCCATCGCGCTAGCCGATCTGCACCTCCTGGAGAAAAAGAGAAAAGACAACGCGGAGAAGCATGCCGACTGGATGCGCAAGGCCGAGCTGGCGGTGGACAAGAAGGATGATCAACTGGCTCGCGCCGCGCTGGAGCGGGCCATGAGCTTCCAGCAATTGGCCGACAGCTTCGATCAGCAGATTGCCGATCAGGAGACGCAGGTGGAATCGCTGAAAGCGGCGCTGAAGAGGCTGGAGTTGAAGCTTTCAGAGGCGAAGGGCAAGGCCGATCTGTTGATCGCGCAGCATCGCCGCTCGCGCGCGGTGAGCCGCGCCGCCGACGCGCAGCTTACGCCCGATGGAGAGAACCGCACCTTCGATCGCATGCGGACAAAAGTTGCCCGTGAAGAAGCTTTGGGCCGTGCCAAGGGCGAGATCCTGGGCGATGACATTGATGGCCGGCTTCATGCTCTCGACCGCGAACAGAAGATCGACGCGCTGCTGGAGGAAATCAAGGCGAAGAAGCGGCTGAGCGCGTAAAGCATTAATTAGCAATTAGCCAAAGCGGGCGTCGAGCTGTCATCGTGAGCGGAATAGTCGAAGGACCTGCGGTTGGTTTGGTCTCCCGCCAAAATGCCTCTGACGCTTTATTGAGGTATGTAAAGAGGGCCGACATCCCGCATTGACCCGCCTCGCGTTACAATACCGCGATGACCGACTCGCTCTATCTCAGCCTCTGGTTTCCCAGCTTCCGCGAAGGCGAAATGATGTTGCGCACCTTGTCGGTGTTGCGCCAATTCCCTTTCTCCGCCTTGCGCGAGGGCATTACGTATCTCTCGGTTCATCCGGTGTCGTGGGCGGAGCCGACCGTACTGGAGCGGCGCTTCGATCCAGGAATCTCGCCGGAAGAAACAGTTGAGCTGGCCCGCGAGTTTGCTCACGACGACTTCGCTTTCGTCTTCGAGGCATTCTGGGACCTGTGGGTCCCCAACGACGATGAACTGGGCGAAAGCTGGGTGCAACGCCCCACCGCGGTTCGCTTCCTGATCCACGGCGTGGAGTTCGACGAGGGCATTTACACCGACGACGGCCACATTGAGGTCGACTTCGGGCTGGACTCATCGTTCGTCTATGAAACGCAGCGCTTTTCTTCCGCGGTAGAGGATCATTTGCGCACCAACATCGCCAAGCTGGTAGCGTTCTCCGCCGCGGTCGAGAAAAATTGCGGGGTCAGCGGACGGGTGCTGTGGTCGGAGTCGGAAGAGAATCTGGCGCAGAAACTGATCGCACGGCTGCAGCAGACACAGTAGGAAGCAGTTGTCGGTTTCGGTTGTCGCCTTGGAGGTAGAGCCAGCCTTTAGGCTGGCGTCCAAACTCATTAAAGAATTGCGGCTATTGTGGTCATTTTCAATGACCACAATAGCCGTATGTCTTACTTCGCGCTCGACGCGGCGCTGAAGCGCCGCTCTACCCAACCGACAACTACTTGGTTCTCCCGCCTTCAATCTTCAGCTCCGCGCTGGCGCCGGCTTGTGCCGCAGCCAACCTTGCGGTCAGCACGCGGAATGGTGAGCACGAGACGTAGTTGAAGCCCAGCATCGCGCAGAATTCCACCGACGACGGTTCCCCGCCGTGTTCGCCGCAGATCCCGATCTTGATGGTCGGACGGGTTGCGCGGCCCTTATCAGTGCCAATCCTCATCAGTTGACCGACGCCTTCGCGGTCAAGCACGGCAAACGGATCCTGTTTCAGAATGCCTTGCGCCAGGTACGCTGTCAGGATTTTGCCTACGTCGTCGCGTGAGAAGCCGAAGGTTGTCTGGGTGAGATCGTTGGTGCCGAAGCTGAAGAATTCAGCGTCTTTGGCGATTTCATCGGCCACCAGACAGGCACGCGGCAACTCGATCATGGTGCCCACCAGGTATTCGACGGTCTGTTCTTTCTCCGCGAAAACCTCGTCGGCGACTTTGCGCACCAGGGCTGACTGATTGGCCATTTCTTTGAGTCCGGTGGTCAACGGAATCATGATCTCCGGCTTGACCTTCACGCCTTCCTTCGCGACCTTGACTGCGGCCTCGAAGATGGCGCGCGCCTGCATCTCGGTGATCTCAGGATAGGTGATGCCGAGACGGCAGCCGCGCAGGCCGAGCATGGGATTGACTTCGTGCAGTTGTTCCACACGATTCAGCAGCGAGCGCAGCTCTTTCAGCTTAGGTGACTTGGGCTTGGTGATTTCCAGCCGGGCAATGTCGACCATCAGCTCTTCGCGGCGCGGCAGGAACTCGTGCAGCGGCGGGTCGAGGGTGCGGATCGTAACCGGCAAGCCATCCATGGCGCGGAACAGACCGATGAAGTCGTTGCGCTGGTAAGGCAGCAGCTTGCGCAGCGCCGTGCGGCGGTCCTTCTCGTTGTTGGCGAGAATCATGGCGCGCATGTGCGGCAGCCGATCCTCGGCGAAGAACATGTGCTCAGTGCGGCACAGCCCGATGCCTTCGGCGCCGAAGGCCCGTGCCTGCAAGGCGTCGCGAGGTATGTCGGCGTTGGCACGCACTCCCATTCGGCGGAAGGGCTCGGCCCAACTCATCAGCTTCAGCAACTCGGGATCGTCGGGGCGAGCGGGTACGGTTTTGAGCTGTCCGTTGATGACGCGGCCAGTGGTGCCGTCGAGCGAGACCCAGTCGCCTTCCTTCAGTGTCTTGCCGTGAACGCGGATCACGCGCGCCTTCTCATCGACCTCGATATCGCCCGCTCCCGCCACGCAGCACTTACCCATGCCGCGGGTGACGACAGCAGCGTGGCTCGTCATGCCACCGCGCGAAGTGAGAATGCCAGCAGCGACTTCCATCCCGGCGATATCTTCGGGCGTGGTTTCGCTGCGCACCAGGATCAGCTTCGCGCTCTTGTCCTTGTGGAATTTCTCGACTGCATCTTCTGCGGTGAAGACGATCTGCCCGACAGCCGCACCTGGCGATGCCGGCAAGCCGGTCGCCAGCACCTCAATGTCCTTACCTTTTTCATCGAGGCTGGGGACGAGGAAATCGTAGAGCTGGTTGGGCTCGACCCGGAAGATCGCTTCTTCCTTCGAGATCAATCCTTCTTCCACCATCTGAATGGCGACGCGAACCGCGGCGCGCCCAGTGCGCTTGCCATTGCGCGTCTGCAACATGTACAGGCGGCCATCCTGGATGGTGAACTCGAAGTCCTGCATGTCGCGATAGTGTTTCTCCAGGCGCGTGGTGATTTCGCGGAGCTGGTTGTAGACCTCAGGCATGATCTTTTCGAGCTCGGAGATATGCACTGGCGTCCGCACTCCGGAGACTACGTCTTCGCCCTGCGCGTTCATCAGGAACTCGCCGTAAAACTCCTTGACGCCGGTGGCCGGATTGCGCGTGAAGCCCACGCCGGTGCCGCTGGTCTCGCCCAGGTTGCCGAAGACCATGGCCTGCACGTTGACCGCGGTGCCCAGCATGTCGTCGATGTTGTTGATGCGGCGATAGGTCTTGGCGCGATCGTTCAGCCAGGAGCGGAAGACGGCATCGCGCGCCATCACCAGTTGTTCGTGTGGGTCTTGCGGAAACTCGCGCTTGGTGTGCTTCAGCACGACTTTCTTGTAGTCGGCAATGACTTCCTGTAGCGCCTTGGCGTCGAGGTCGGTGTCGAGCTTGACCTTCTTCTGCTTTTTCTTGCCGTCGAAGACTTCCTCGAATGCCTTCTTGTCGATGTCGAGCACCACGCTCCCGAACATCTGAATCAGCCGGCGATAGGAATCGTAGGCGAAGCGCGGATTGTTGCTGCGCTTGGCCAGGCCTTCGACGGATTTATCGTTGAGGCCGAGGTTGAGGATGGTGTCCATCATGCCCGGCATGGAGAACTTTGCACCCGAACGCACGCTGACCAGCAGCGGATTGTCGGCGCCGCCGAGCTTCTGGCCTTGCAACTGCTCCAGGCGTTTGAGCGCTTCGTCCATCTGACGATTGACTTCGCCGGAGACCGTGTGATGCGGCATGTACTCGCGACAGGCTTCGGTCTGGATGGTGAAGCCGGGAGGCACGGGCAGGCCAGCGTTGGTCATCTCGGCGAGGCCGGCGCCTTTGCCGCCGAGTTCGTCCTTCATTTTGCCGTGACCTTCGGCGTGGCCGTCGCCAAAGAAGTAGACGTACTTCACGGCCTGCTTGTTGGCAGCCGCATTTTCCAGTTCAGCAGTAGGAGTGCTCATGGGGAGTCCTTTATTCGTTGCTGCTCGTTATTGGGTGTTACGTCTGTATTCACCACGGAAACACGGAGGGCACGGAATCTCAGCTTAACTCTTCGATTCTCCATGACCTCGGGTGCCTCGATGGCCGAGAATCCGATTTGTGTCAGGGCACGACTTTAGTCGGGCCGAACGGGATTCTTCCATTGCGGGCTTTAGCCCCTGCACGCGGTAGGCAGGGGCTGAAGCCCGGTTCTTCTAGAGAGCTCGTACGGCACGGCTGAAGCCGTGCCCTGACACAAACCGAGTTCCGAGCTGCGCAGTACTTAGTCAACCCTACTTGCCTTCCGTCACGATCTCGCTGAAATCGGCGATGGTGGAAAATTCGTTCAACAGGTCGCGCAGCAGGGCCAAACGATTGGCGCGCACGCGCTCGTCATCCACCATCACCATCACCTTATCGAAGAAAGCATCGACCGGCTGGCGCAAGCGGCTGATCTGCGCCAGGGCCGCGGCGTAGTTCTTCTCCTCGCGAAGCCTGCGCACGGCCGCTGCCGTCTCCGGAATCAGCGTTGCCAAGGTCTTCTCCGCGTCTTCGGTCAGCGCCGACGGATCCAGTTGCTCGGCAATCGTCTTATTCGTCTCGCGCGCCTGGCGCAGAATGTTCTTGATCCGCTTGAACGCCACGGAAATTGACGCAAAATCTTCCGAGCCTCGCACTACACTCACCGCCTCGGCGCGGGCGATGGCGTCCACCACGTCGTCGCTGCTGGCCGCCAGCACGGCGTTCACTACGTCGTAGGCGAAGCCCCGAACATCCCGCAAATAGAATTCCAGGCGCTCGCGCATGAAGTTCGTGATCGCTTCTTCAAAGTTCACTTTGCGGTCAAAGCGCCGCTCCGCTTCCGAACCCAAATATTCCGCTCGCGCGTCGGCGAAGAGTTTGCTGATGGGCAGCGGCAGCTTGTGCTCGGCGATGATTTTGACGATGCCATTGGCCGCGCGGCGCAGCGCGAACGGATCTTTGGAGCCCGTCGGTTGCAAGCCCAGCGCGAACATTCCCGCGATGCTGTCAGCCTTATCGGCGATGGCTACCACGCCGCCTTCGATGCTGCGGGGAACGCTGTCGTCCATCGACGCGGGCTTGTATTGGTCGTAAATGGCGTCGCCGATGGCCTCGACCGTCGCTCGCGGCAGTATCGGGTCCAGCTCCTGCACCTTCGCGTACAGGCCGCCAATGACGCCTTGCAGCTCAGTAAACTCCTTCACCAGCTCAGTGGTGAGATCGGTCTTGCACAGCAATGCCGCCTTGAAGATGATCCCAGGCCGGGCCGAGCCTCCCGCGCTGCGAATCGTCTCCGCGATCAGGCTGCCCAGCTTCTGCACTCGCAGCGTCTTGTCGTAGTAGCTGCCCAGGTCTTTCTGGAAGGTCACCGACTTCAGCATCTCCACGCGCTTGCGCAGTGGAATCTTCTGGTCGGTCTCCCAGAAGAAACGGGCGTCATTAAAGCGGGCGCGCAGCACGCGCTCGTTGCCATGGCGAATCAGGCCGCCGGGATCGCCGTCGGTATTCAGCGCCGCGAGAAAATGCGGCAGCAGCTTGCCGTCGGCATCTTCCAGAGCAAAATATTTCTGATGGTCCCGCATCACCGTCACCAGCACTTCATCGGCCAGCGCAAGAAATTCAGGATCGAAGCTGCCCAGGACGACCGACGGGAACTCGGTAAGGTTGACGACCGTCTCGAGCAAAGACTTGTCTTCGCGCCAGCGCGCGTTGGGGATGGTTCGCGTCGCCGCGTCCAGGGCTTTGCGAATGCCGTGCTCACGCTCGGCAGAGCTGACGACGACGGAGCCGCCAGCCAGCGTGGTGACATAATCCGCAGGCCGGTCGATGGTCAGTGGCCCGGACGACAGAATGCGATGGCCCTGGCTGGTGTCACCGGCGCGAATGCCGGCAAACTCCAGCGGCACCACTTCCCCGTCGAGCAACGCCACCAGCCAGCGTAGCGGGCGGACGAAACGCTCCGCCGACTTGCCGCGCCAGTACATGCTCTTGGCCCAATAGATTCCGGCAATTTCTTTGGGCAGCGACTCAGCAAATATCTCTGCGGCCGGCCTGCCCTTTTTCAGCACCGTCGCTGCGAGGTATTCGCCCTTGGGGGTCGTGATATTCTCCAGCGCGGCGACGGGCACGTTCGCCTTACGGGCGAAGGCCTCGGCGGCGGGCGTCGGCGATCCCTCTTTATAGGCTACCTTAAGTGACGGCCCGGTTAGCTTCTCACTGACGTCGGGCTGGGCGGGGGCAACGCCGGAGGCGAGCACGGCCAGCCGCCGCGGAGTGGCGTACGACTGAACGGCCGGACTGTCAGCAAGGCGCTCGCGCCGTAACAGGTCGCTGACGCGACGCGCCAGTTCCTCGCGCGCGCCGTCGATCATGCGGGCGGGGATCTCTTCGGTCCCAATCTCGAGAAGGAAGTCCATAAAAGCGACAATTAGCAATTAGCCGTTAGCACTTAGCAAAAGCGGTGACAAAAAACACAGCCATAGGAGCACGGCGATCAATCCAGGGGCTCATCACGGAAACGGACCGCCTCCGTCACTGCCAAAGCAACATCGGCCAGCCCCAACCCGCTAACCAAACCGCGAACGAAACCGTACATCAGGAACTCCTGCACTCGCGGGAAACCCAGGAGTAGCGAGTTAGTGTTCCAAAACGGGGTCCAGGGCGCAACCGTCAGGATGATTCCGATTTCGAGACAGAAGAGGACGAAGACAACCAGGAAGATTCGGCGTCTCCAAATCTCCCATCGGCCCGGCTTCGGTCGCGGCGGAGGCATCACCAGGACGGGACCATTCGACTCCGGCATGTTGCCACTCTGCGGCCCTTGCTCAAGCGAACTCATCATGTTCTGCATCCCGGCGGTTGCCGGGTCCCGCACAGCTGCGGCTGACACAACTCCCACAGCAAGGATACTACGGCGTTGCAGACAGCGGCATCGCGCGGAAATATTGGCTCGCCGTCTTGCGGTAACGCGGAGCCGTGGACTTCGCCTTCGCAGTTTTACGGACGGCCTGAGCGCCTTCCACTTCAAAACTCGGACTTGATCAGAGTTCCCGTCCCGCCTGGTCGCCAAAGCGCGCGACAGACCGGGCCTTCGCCTTTGCCGCTTCTTCCGCCCGATCCTTCGGCGGCGCGTTGGTTTCAAGGGAACGCAGAAGACGCATCGAGATATCAGCGACTTCGTCGATGGCAGCTAGAAAAGGCGCTTCGTTCGCCTTCGATGGCTTGCTAAAACCGGTGATCTTTCTCACGAACTGGAGAGCAGCCGCTCGCACCTCATCGTCTGTAACCGGTGGGCTGAAGTTAAAGAGGGTTTTGATGTTCCTGCACATGCGTCAATATCCAGTGGCCAGTGGCCAGTAGTCAGGGTCAGTAGCGAGCTATCCGCAAGGCGAAGTGCTAAAGGCTAATTGCGAGTCGCTAGCTGCTAACTGTTGCTTTCACAACATTCCGCCGGTCTTGGTGGTCAGTATACTGAGCGCCATTTCCAGACTGGAGATGGCTTCTTCCAGGTCCGGATGCTTATTGAGCTGCTGGCGCAACGCGCTGAGTTTGCGATGGGCCTGGGCAACATGCTCGATGGCCCCTTGTTCCTGGGTCTCGCCTGCGGTTGGATTGGAATTTTCTGTCATCGGTCACCTGTGGAACATCTTAACCCAACTCGACAGCTTGCAGACTTGGCCTGGCGACTCGAACACCCCTATCCGTTCATCACTGGTTTGTACACAACGAAGTATTGCGTGCGGGTAAATTCCTGTAGCCAACTCTCGGCAGCAACGATGTCCTGATGTACCGGATTGTGATAAATGAGAACCACCGGGCGTGGCGCAGCCAGCAGCGAGCGATGCAAGTTTGCCAGCACGTCGCACCAGACGTGCCGGGGAAAGGGATTAAACAGATAGAGCACGCTGGGTTCGTCAGGGAATTCAAAGCGGCACGCGTCCGTCGCATGCGACTCGATGGCGAAGCATTTCTGCGACTCGCTTCGATAACGCGCGAGGTTCTGGAGCGCTATGGCATTCAGCTCGGCCAACAACTCCACTCCCACGATGCGCCGGAAAGGATAGTCGGAAGCCATCAGCAGAGTTCTGCCCTTGCCCGAACCAAGATCGATGAAGGTGAAGTCATCGAGCGCGATCGGCAGCGAGTCGAGCATCTCGCGAAACAGGACCGGCTCGGAAGGCTGATATTGTCCGCCGGAGAGCCACTCGCGAAGGCGCGTGCGCAGCGAGACTGTAGCCCAGGTGGTATCGACGTTGTGCTCGAAGTCGAAGTCGATGTCGCCGTAGCGCGACTTGCGGCGCTCGGGCGACAGGTCGCGAAGAAGATCGACGAGCTCGCGGGAATAGTAACGCACGGTGCCGGCCACGCCGCGGTGGCGAAGGGAATCGCGTACCCAGGCGAAGGCGTTGGCGGGGTTGGAGGGCTCGCTGGAATTCATGGGTCGAAAGGCTGCGCCTCTTTGCGGTTCACTCCTGAGCTTTGGTGGTGGCGACCAGTTTGGCCGCCGTTTGCTCTGCCCGTTGGTAGTCGGCGGTGATGTCCTTGGCCTTGCGCTCGGCCCATTTCGCTTCCACCGGGTGTCCGCTTTGTTGCAGCGCCTGCGCCAATACGAGATAGCCGACGTCAAAGGGATGGAGCGTGACCGCCTGGAAGTAATCGTGGATCGCCTCGGTAAGGTCACCTGTCTGCTGCGCCACTAATCCCAAATCCAGCCATGCGGCAAAGTTGCCGGAATTCAAGGCCAAGGCCGACTGGAGGCTATCGCGGGCTTGCGCCAGCTCGCCCAGGTCGCGATAGGCATGGCCCATGTTGGCGAAAGCCTTGGCTCGCACAGCGCTGTTCTGGCTGGCGGCCAGCGCTTGTTGGTACTGCGCGATGGCCTCGCGCAGCCTGCCTTCCTGCTGGTTCTGCACTGCGACAAACATAAGCGCCGGCGGGTAGGAGGGATAAATTGCCAGCGCTCGCAGAAAGTGAATCTGAGCGTCGTCGGGACGTCCGGCCGCCAGCAGAGCGTCGCCCAACTGGTCCTCGGCGGCATAATTTCCGCGGGTGACCTGCGCGGTATGGGTCCACAAGGTGACGTTGTCGCCCCAATAGTCGATCTGCCGATGCGTGAGTCCCGCTAACGCCAGCAGCAGAGCGCACGCCGCCGTCACCAGCCACGCGGGCGATAGCTGCCGTTGCCGCTCCCAGTCGGCCACCCCCCAGCACAGCATGATGAACAGGCCGACGAAAGGCAGATACGCATAGCGGTCGGCCATCGCCTGCCGGCCAACTTGCAGCAACCCGATCATGGGTACGAGAGTGCCCAGAAACCACAGCCACCCCACCAGCAGATAGCGGCGCTGCCGGTAGCGCACAACCACGGCGGAAATAGCGATGAGGACGAGCAGTGCCAGACCGGCCTGCCATGCCTGCAACGAAGTTCCAGGATGCGGATACATGGGCGCCAGGTGCGACGGCCATAACGTTTTGCCGATATAGCGCAAGTAGCTGACGGCGGCATTCTCCATCCGCTGGAAGAGAGTGTAGTCGGGATTAAAACCGCCGCCCTTCTGCTGCGCCTTCACGGTGAGAATTGCACTGCCTGCACTGAGCGCCAGCAGCGGGAGCTTTTCCAGCAGCAAATCGAGGAAACTTTTGCCGGGAGCGTGCCCCGGTGTGGCGAACATTCGCTGCAGCGGCCAGTAATCCCACAGCAGCAAGACAAACGGCAGCGTGACGACCTGCGGCTTCGACATCAGTCCCAAAGCAAACAGGAATGCCACCACAAGGTAACGGGACCAGTGTGGTTGGCGCGCGTACCATCCCCAGGCGCCCAATGCCAGCAGGAAAAACATCATGCTTAGCAGGTTCTTGCGCTCGGCAATCCAGACCACGGTTTCGACGTTGATGGGATGCAAGGCAAACAGCGCTGCGACCATCAAGCTGGGGCCTTCGCGGCCGGTTGCCCGCATTAACACCCAGAACAGCAGCGCTACGTTTACCGCATGAAGCAGCAGGTTGACGTCGTGATGCCCGGCAGCATTGTCCTTGAAGAGCTGGTAGTCGAGCATGTGCGACAACCAGGTGACGGGATGCCAGTTGGCGGCATCGTAGCTGGTCATGGCCCACTTGATGGTCTCGCGGTGGAAACCCGATTTCACATGATCGTTGTTGGTGACGTATATGCCGTCATCGTAGTTGACGAAGGGATGGTGGCGCACCGGGGAGTAGAGCGCCAATGTGATCAGGACCAGGGCCAGGGCGAAAAGAAGTGGCTGCTTGTTCAGGGTTCGCGAAGCAGAGGGGCCACCGTGGTGTGAGAAGGGCACGGCAAAATTCTATAACGGAGACTTTGATCCTGCCGCAGACAAGAAAGACGGCGCGTTGGAGCGCCGTCTCTTGAAACCTAAGATTGGCCGTGAATGCTAGTCGCCGCTGTAGGCGACGGCGACCGCTTCCCCTTCTGCCGGAGCCTCCGGCTGCACCACTGGCTGGATGCGCGCCGAGCCCAGCTTGGGAAGCTTTATATCCCACGCGAGTCCCAGAAGCTCCAGCGTCTTGATGCCGTACCAGTTCATGTCGATCTCGTACCAGGCCAGCCCATGGCGCGCCGACAGCGGATGCGCGTGATGGTTGTTGTGCCAGCCTTCGCCAAAGCTGAGGTAGGCCACCCACCAAAGGTTGCGCGAGTCGTCGGTGGTGGTGAAGCGCTTGGAACCCCACATGTGTGTCGCCGAGTTCACGAACCAGGTGGAGTGCAGCAGCAGCACGGTGCGCAGGAAAATTCCCCACAGCAGGACCGACCAGCCGCCAACCACCAGCAGGACGACGCCCACGGCGGTGATCGGAACCCAGTGATATTCGCTGATCCAGAGATGGAACTTGTCCTTGCGGAGATCGGGAACGTAGGCCAGCAGTTCAGTGCTCTTGTTGTGGAAGGTCTTGCCGGTAAGGATCCAGCCCATGTGCGCCCACCAGCCGCCGTCGCGCGGCGAATGCGGATCGCCCGGCTTGTCAGAGAGCTGATGATGGACGCGATGCGTGGCCACCCAGAAGATGGGTCCACCCTCGAGCGCCAGCGTGGCGCAGACCGTCAGAGCATATTCCACCCACTTGGGGCACTTGTAGCCGCGATGCGTCAGCAGGCGGTGATAGCCCATACCAATGCCGAGGCTGCCGGCCACCCAGTAGAGGAACAGCCCGACGAACAGCGCCGTCCAGCTGAACATGAAGAGCGCAGCGATCGCGCCCACGTGAAAGATGACCATGATGGATGTAGTAAGCCAGTTGATGCCGGTAGCTTTTTGTTTCTCGCTCTGAGACATATCTCCCCTAAATTGTTGCTAGCCATCCTCGGCTTTTTTGTGCGTGAGAACTGAATTGAGAGTAACAAGTTAGGCGGGGTTCGTTTGTAATACTTTTGTCACGTTGTGATGTCAGGGTGGGTGCCGTCCCTACGGGACTCGGGTGCAATTTCCAGTTCACCCAGGACTCCGCTGCGCTCCGTCCTGGGATAAGCTGAGTCGTCCCGCAACGCGGGACGGGAGCATAGGTGTCCCAACCAAATCGTACTCGGGTACACGCCTCCTTTCATTACATCTGGGCTAGACGGTTCCGCGCCTGCGGCGCTGGGTTTCTGTGCGTCACACTTCATGCCGAAGAACGAGTTGGGTTCTTCACGCGAACTCTCCTCCGGATCTCCTCGGCGCCGCCTGTCGAAAAAACCTACTGCTGCTTTGTGCTGCCTTCGCCCCACGGAAAGCTTACGGACACCCGGCAGCCGTGGCCGGAGACTTGAATGTTGGCGACACCGGAGACTTGGCCTGGGACTTTGGTTCCGATGATCGCCTGCCAGGTCCCGTCGGGCAATGCGGTGGGACTGTGGGTGGAGTCGTCTGCACTCGAATTGGTCGTAACGCTCAACATCTCGTAGGGCGTAAACCCGCTGGCGCGGACGGCCACAACTTCAGCCAGTGGGGACTGGCGCACCACCGACAGCTTGCAACTCTTATCGGAGGCCTCGATGGGAAACGGCACCGCCTCAGCAAAGCCGGCGACCCGGGCATCGGTGGAGACAACCGCAAAGCGCCTGGGTTCGCCCAGCACCGCCGTGGTCTTGATGTTGATGGGATCGTCCACTCCCTGACCTGCACATAAGCCCGGCTTGCCGGAGCAAACCAGTAGGCCGCGCTTGTCAAAGCTAACGCCGGCAATGGCTTTCTCCGGCTCCTTGCCGAGTCGCCAGAACCACAGGTCGTAGGTCTTGTCCGCGGGGAAACCTTTTCCGAGGAGGTTGTAGAGCAAGACCGTTCCCGAAGCGTTGTGTTCGCGCGGCGACTCGTGGGTGGCGAGTTGGACTCCGGGACTGCTTTTGCCCCACATCTTCTCGTCGAATTGCTGGGCGGCGAGCGGCACGGCCAACGAGCCCAGGAGCAGAATCGCCACCGTGACAATGATGAAACGTCGCTGGGTCAATTTGTTTTTCCTTTCGCCGGTTGCGGCGGCAGCGACGCGCCGAACAGAAGGACATCGCGCGCCCTCTGCGTCACCGTGTCGTCAAAGCCTTCCATGATCAGCAGGTCGCTGCCTTCAATTTCCATGGTGGCTTTGCCCTGATTGGTATCGAACACGTAGAGATTGCGAGGAGCCTTGGCATCTGCCGTCTGCAAGACCGCTTTCTGATAGCGCTTAGGCAGATAGTCCGCATAGAGCTTGGCGAAGTCACGCGCCGCTTCGGGCGAATCCCAGCGCGACCAATAGAGCATCGCGATCTGGTCCTTGGGAGCGGTCTTGGCCCGCGCCGCGAAATAGTATCCGCCGCGCCAATGGCGATAATAATTTGGAGCATCGCTGGCGCCGTACTGTTTGGCCAGCAGATACACATCGAATTCGCCCATGCTGCCGAAATCGAAGCGCTCATAGGAAGGCGCTACCATCTGATCGAAATTGGGGATGGGCGGCGGCGCCACCACGTGGTGCAGCAGGTAGGTCTCGGGCTGCATGATCTGGCGGGTGTCGATGGGTGGGTTCTCCAGGATGCCTGCGAACGCCGCCTCTTTACCCTTGTTTGCCATCACCGTCTTCACGAAGTCGAGCCCGAAGGTGTAAGGCATCAGCAGCGACTCCCTCAGGAACATCGGCGCCTGGGCAAAAACGGGCGAATCCTTGTTGTCGGCCATGCCCGCCTGCATGGCAGTAATTATCTCGGGAGCAGTCAACAGGTTCTTCCCCACCGGGGCCAGCATGTAGTCGAACATCACGGCCATGCCCTGCCCTTCCGTGACGCATTGCCGGGCCGACTGTGCTTCCTCCACCGAATACTCCTGCTGGTCGGGCAGCGGCGTGGCATCGTCCTTCGCGCCCGCCAACTCCCACTTTTCTATGCCCACCTTCTGGTCCTGCAAGGCGTGGGTCAACTCGTGCGACAGGATCGGCTTTTGCGCATCGAGCTGCACCCAATCCAGCAGGTTGACGCTCTTGGTCTTGGGATCGTAGTAAGCGGCCACCTGCTCGCCCATTAGACGCACAAACTCGGCATGAAGGTCATAATCCGGGGGAAGCAGCCCGAACTTCTGCAACACCAGCCGCGATTGCTCCAGGCGCTTCTCGTCTTTGTCATCCTTCATGCGCTTGTCGACGTACTTCTGCACTTCCTGGCGCGTGATGAGATTGTGCTTGACCTTGTGCTCGATGGGCAGGCCAGTGTCCTTGCTGACGAAGTCGAGTATCTCGTCAACCGAGCGGAAGAGATCTTTGGCCTGCCCCTTGGTGATGTGGGTCTCAGGCTCGGGCTCGTCGGACTGACTGGTAGCGGTTCCGGATTGCTGGTTCTGGACGCTGGCGCCTGCGCCGGGGACTTGCACCGCGCCAGAGTCATTCGGTGGCTGCGGAGTTGGCTGCGGTTGCGGCTGCGCAGTCTGCCCCCAGACGGCGCCAGTAAAGAGCGCGGCCAAGAGAAGCGCGGCAAGAGAAATCGTCAGACTGCGTATGAATGTGAAGCGGACTAAACGACGGGCTGGCATCGACAGACTTTAAGCATACAGGAGAAACGCAAAAAGCTGCTTTCGCCGGAAGCTCAAGAACGGCGCTTACCCAAGGTCTCGAAAAGCGCGAGACCTGCGCCGCCGGCGCCGGCGTCTGGGTCATAGCTGTGCCGCCGCTCCGCGGCTCAGTCATATTTTTCCCACTTCACCGGGGGCCCACGCCCGCGGCTAACACAAATGTCGCCGCTGCGCGGCTGATTCGATCTCAAGTGCAATAGTCTGTTCCACCGCTCGGAGCGAATTGCAGCTACCACAAAGACACTGCCGGACGGAACAGTGATATTAGAACCGGTACAGCACCAGTCCCGCTATCTGCGCGATCCTGGAAAAATCCCGGCCCAGGGTGAAGACGCTGGCGTTGTGCTCGAGAGCTATGGACGCGATCAGGGTGTCAATGGTCGTGAGCGATAGGCCCTTGGCGCGGGCCGACCGATAGATCGCAGCCGCGGTGCGATAGGTTTCGAAACCTGTGGGCTCCAGCATCTCCCATTGGGAAAGAAAACTCTCGATAACTCGAGCGTCTCGTGTCAGGCCCTGGAGGACCTCGGCTACGACAACCCGGGTCAAAGCGAAGGGCTCGCTTTCGTCGATCATCCGCCGCAGCTCCGCGCCGGCGCTGCCAGGCGAGGAACGAAAGAAGTCGACCCAGACGGAGCTGTCCACCAGAATCAAACGCGGTTTCTCCGCGATGCGGCCAGGTCGCCCTTCCAGATACCGCTTCCGTAGTAGCGGAGAATGCCTTTTCGGGTTTCGCTGCGAACCAGCAACTCCAGTGCTTTGTCCACAATCTGGCGCTTGGTTTTGAGCCGCGTGAGTTTGCGCGCTTTCCGAATCAAGTTTTCGTCAATGTCGATATTGGTCCTGGCCATACCAAACACGATACACCATTGTCGTGGGATTCGGTGTATCGGGTCCGGTCGCCGGCTACGGTGCAAACTGCCAAACCGTTCCATAGCTAGTGGTTCCACACGCGACGGTGGTCCCATACAAGTTGCCACTCGTATCGAGCGCCAAATTACCACCCGTTGGGAAGACTGTATTGAGAAGGAAATCCAGGTCCTGGTAATGCCAGCCATCGCTGGCATACCAGGCTTTGAAGATGTAGCTGTAATCGCACCCTGGGTCACCGGGCCTTTTCTTACCAGAGCCGCCGAGGTCCCCCTCACCTCCTGCACCCGTGCCATATAGGTTGCCGGCGGCATCGATCGTAAGGTTGTTCAGGAAGTCGTAGGGAAGGTCCTCGGGCTGACAGCTATGCTGGCTGAGGTGCTCACTGAAGGCCCAGCTGGAACCTGTCTTCTGGAGCGTGAAAATTGGGGCATCAGACCCGAACGGGGCGATGCCGTAGAGATTGCTTGCGCTGTCCTGCACCAGATAAGCGGGGCTGGAGCCTTCCGAAGACTGAAATATGTGGAGGATGCTTTCTGTCCATTGGTCACCGGAAGGCGTCAGCTGGAAGACAATTCCATTGCTGGGATAGGCGCCGGTGGCAGCTCCGTACAGATTGCCGTCATTGCCTACCAGCACCTGGGTTGGACTGGCATCGCTGCCTCCGGTGAAGTTGTGAAGGATGGTTTTCGTCCAGCTTCTGCCTGAGGGCGTGAGTTCAAATACCGTACCGGCGCCATCAGTTCCGCCCGTCGTTGTCGTGCCGTACAGGTTGCCTTCCTCATCGGAGGCCGAGACATCGATCACGCCGGAGCCATCACTCTCACTGCTGAAGCGATAGAGTACATTTTCATTCCAACTACACAGAGCAGTCGCACAGGCCGTCGGCAGCGGTGTCAGGTTGTAGACGAGCCCGCAGTACTGGCTGCCATTGGTACCGCAGTTCTGGATGCCTCCCTGCGCGCCGCCGTAAAGACTTCCGTTCGCTCCCACGATAAGGCCGGTCGGCTGACCCGCGCTGCTACCTCCGAAAAAGTTGAACAAAGGATCCAGCAGCCACCCGGCACGGTGAGCCAGCTTAAAAGCAAAACCGGCGCTGTCGTTGCCGCCGACAGGGAATGCTCCGTAGAGATTCCCTGCTCGGTCGATGGTTACGCCGTCCTGGCCCTATGGCCCCGATTGCTGCTGAGTGAAGTTAGAGAGGACCTGTAAATTTCCCCCTGACTCAAAACAAGCGGGCGAACCCGCGCTCCCGTCCATGGTGAACGCTTCCGAGGGAATGGTTCCCACGCTATTGTCGTAGGCCTGCGACGGGCAGCCGGAAGACTCACATCCCACTCCGCTATTCTCGTCCCAGTACGCCGGATTGCCGCTGGGAACGCTGGCGTTTTGCAGGTTTACCCAGTACGTACCAGCACTCAACACCGGACCAGCAAAACTCGCGCTGACCGTACAGACGTTGTAGCCGAACTGATTGGTATTGCAGCCACTCTGACTGAAATTCACGTACTGATCAAAGTAGGAGGAGCCGCCGTTCGGGGTGGAGGTGATGGAAAGCTCGGCCGAGGTCAACGTGTCGCCCGGAAATAACCAGGCCCCGAAAGTCATACCGTTGACGTTGCTGCCACCGCTCACGGTGATCGTGTCGCTGATAACAAATCCGAAATTAATATCCCAGGCATCGGTGTTGCCGTTGATCGGGCCATTGTCGTAGATAACGCCGCCGCCTCCTCCCGGGCTATTACGGGCGGGTTGGCGGGCAGGGGCCGGGTTCACTTGTGATGCCGGTCGAGGGGCCGGATGGGCGAGCCGCTGGGCGAACTGAGGCATTCTGGCTGCCTGAACCGCGGTTGGGGGAATGCTATTTTGTGCGGGCATGGGAAGCGCAGCCGTCGCTATCAGTAACGCAGCGACTCCTGCCAGAACGATTGTGCGAAAGAGAGAGATGAGACGTTGCGCTTGGCTTGACATCGGGTTGTGCTCCTCGCAGCGACGGTAAACGTTCGTGAACCATCTCGGATGGGACGAACCAGGAGGTTGTGAGTTGAGGGCCCCACCCATTCGAACCCCGCGAATGAGTGGGGCACCCGGCGTCACCCCGCCGGCTAAGGCGAAACTTGCCAGACGGTTCCATAGTTATTGCTTCCGCAGTCTGAGGTGGTCCCGTACAAGTTGCCGCTTGTGTCGAGCGCCAAACTACCAGCCGCTCCGAAGTAGGTGTTGGTCGCGAAGTAGAGGTCTTCGTAATGCCAGCCCTGGCTGCCATACGAGGCTTTGAAGATATAGTTGTAGAAGCATGTCCCTTCGCCCGGCCTCTTCCTACCGAGACTGCCGGCGAACTCCTCGCCGCCTCCTCCCGTGCCATATAGGTTGCCGGCAACATCGATCGCAAGATTGGTCACGCTGCCGTACGGAAGATCCTCGGGCATACAGCTATGGCCGGGAGAATACTGACTGAAAGCCCAGTTGGAACCTGTTTTTTGCAGGGTGAAGATTGCGCCAGCCTCAAACACGTTTGCGATGCCGTAGAGATTGCCAGCGCTGTCCTGGACCAGATAACCAGGGTCGAAGCCGTCCTCACCGTTAAACGTATGGACGAGTCCCTCGGTCCATTGGCCGCCGGAAGGCGTTAACTGGAAAACAACTCCATTGTGGGAGAAACCGCCGCCGGCAACTCCGTAGAGATTGCCGTCGTTGCCTACCAGTACCTGGGTTGGAGTGCCGCCGTCGTTACCTCCGGTGAAGCTGTAGAGGGTGGTTTTCGTCCAGCCTCCGCCTGATGGCGTAAGCTCAAATACGGTACCCGCACCATCGGCACCGCCAGTCGTTGTCGTGCCGTATAGGTTGCCCGCTGAGTCATACGCTGAGACATTGATAACGCCCGAGCCGTCAGCGTCACTGGTGAAACGATAGGGCACGTTTTCGTTCCAGTAACACAGGGAGGTCTTGCAGACGGTTGGTTGAGGGGTCAGATTGAAGACGACTCCGCAGTACTGGCTATCATCGCTACCGCAGTTCTGGATACCTCCCTGCCCGCCGCCGTAAAGAGTTCCGTTTCGGCCTACGATCATGCCATCCGGCTGTCCCCCGTCGCTGCCTCCGAAGAAGTTGAACAGCGGATCCAGCAGCCACCCGAGATGGTGAGACAGCTTATAGGCAAAACCGGCGTTGTTGTTGCCACCGTTAGGCGTTGTTCCATACAAATTCCCCGCGTTGTCAATGGTCACGCCGGCTGCACCGTATGACCCCACTTCCTGCTGGGTGAAGTTGTAAATGATCTGCAGATTTCCGCCTGACTCAAAGCAAACGGGCGAACCGCCGCTCCCATCCATGGTGAACGATTCCGATGGAATTGTGCCGACGGTGTTGGCGTAGGCCTGCGACGGACAACCGCCGGATTCGCATCCGACTCCGCTGTTCTCGTCCCAGTAGACCGGATCGCCGCTGGGAACGCTAGCGTTTTGCAGGTTCACCCAGTACGTACCAGCATTCAATGCCGGACCAGTGAAAATCGTGCTAACCGCGCAGACGTTGTAGCCAAACTCATTCGCAGTGCAGCCACTCTGACTGAAATTCACATACTGATCAAAGTACAAAGAGCCGCCGTTCGGGCTGGAGGTGATGGAAACTTCAGCCGAGGTCAGCGTGTCGCCCGGAAGTAACCAAGCCCCGAAAGTCATACCGTCAACGCCGCTGCCGTCGCCCACGGTGATGGTATCGCTGACGACAAATCCGAAGTTAATCGTCCACGCATCGACATTGCCGTTGATGGGCCCGTTATCGTATATCTCGCCTCCCCCCGGGGCCTTACTAAGACCTGGTCGCGCCGGCGCTGGGTTCGCCCGTGACGCGGGTTGACTGGCCGAAGGCGCGAGTCGCTTCGCGAACTGCGGCTGTCTTGCTGCCTGCACCGCCGTTGGGGGAACGGAATTCTGCGCGTTCATGGGAAGCGCAGCCGACGCTATCAGTAACGCGCTGACTCCTGCCAGAATGACGGGGCGAACGAGGGAGGTGAGAGGTTGCGCTTGGGTTGGCATCGGCTTGTACTCCTCGCAATGGCTGTAAGCTGCTGTGGACCCGTGTGTGATGGGATGAATCAGGGGTTTGTTTTGAGGACCCACTCATTCGAACCCCGCGAATGAGTGCTGGGCCCGCTCATCCAGCTACGGTGAAATCTCCCAGACCACGCCCTGCCCGTAGGCTCCGCCAGACTGGGTGGTCCCGTAGATGTTGCCTTGCGCATCGACCACGGGAGGGGCCTCAGGAATAGCTCCGTCACCCGGGCCACCCGTAAAGTCGTGCAGATCGGTGTAGTTCCAGCAGCAGGTCAGCTTGAACACATTGTCGGCTTCGCCATAAAGGCCACCGCCCTCGCTTGTACCATAGATATTCCCGGCTGCGTCAGTCGATATCGTGGCCGTCACATACCCTTCAAATACACTGATATCCGTCAGCATGGAAGGATTCCAGTCCGGCGGAGACATCTGGAAAACAATCGCGTTGCCGATCTGTTCAACGCCCGGCCCATGCCCCGGCGCCACGCAGAAAGAATCGGTATAGCTGTACGTGCCGTACAGATTTCCTGCCTGGTCCGCGGCCACACTTGTCGGAGGGCCTTCCGAATCGGTCGGCAGGAAGCTGTGCAGGAGCTGGTAGCCTCCCGCCGTGGTGTAGAAGATGCCAGCCCCGCCCTGGCCGCCCGATGCGGTAATGCCATACAAGCCGTTCGCGCCGTTGACCACTGCTATCGGCGTCATTCCGTCGCCCTGGAAGGCTGGAAATGCGTGCAGAACCTGGATGCCGCCATTGGTGAATTCATAGAGCGTACCGCCATGATTCGGGCCCGATCCGCTAGCACTGCCAAAGATATTGCCTGAGCTGTCGAGCACGAAGCTCCCGCCGGGACCCGCACCGTCGGTGGCGGCGTTGAAATCGTAGAGCAGGGTCTCCATCCAATTGCTGAAGGGAGTTGGAAGGATGTTTCCGGCGGGAGAGAGGCCGAACAGCACGCCGCCGCCGTTGCCTCCGTCACGCGTTGTGCTGTAGAGCCTGCCATCCGCCGCGAGGACAGGAGTGGTGTCGGCATAGTAGCCGTTCAGACCGGTGAACGAATACAACCGGCTGAAGATCCAGTTGGACGCCCGAGGAGTCAGCTTGAACACCGTACCTCCGCCCGCCGGACCACCACCGTTAATCGTCGTGCCATACAGGTTTCCGGCGGCGTCAACCACCAAACCGGCTGTGGGAGCGCCGCCATCCCCGCCACCCGTGAAGTTATAGATCACGCGGTAAGTCTGGGTCGGCGAGGGCGGAACAGTCACCGCCTTCGCGACCGCCAGCTTCACGTCTGCTGGGCTTTCGCAGGGGGTACCCAGCATGGTGAAGGACTCTGACGGAATCGAGCCCATACTGCTTTCGTCGGCCTGCGAGGGGCAGCCGGAAGAGTGGCAGCCCTCTCCGCTGTTCTCGTCCCAGTACACCGGATTGCCGCTGGGAAGACTGGCGTTTTGCAGGTTCACCCAGTAGGTCTCAGGCTCGAGCTCCGGACTCTGGAAGCTGGTAGTAACCATGCAGACGTTGTAGCCGTACTGGTTAATTGTGCAGTTCGACTGCGTGAGATTTACTGTCTGATTGAAGTAGACGAGGCCGCCGTTTGCGTCCGAGGTGATGGACACCTCGGCCGAGGTCAACGTGTCGCCCGGAAATAGCCAGGCGCCAAAAGTCATCCCGGTGACGGATGTTGGGAAGAGGGGGATGGTGAATGTGTCGCTGGTAACAAATCCGGAGTTGATCGTCCAGGCATCGGTGTTGCCGTTGATGGGACCGTTTTCGTAGATGGTTTGATCTTGCCCGGGTCCACGACGAGACACTTGCCTTGCTGGCGCGGGATTGGGTCGCGGTGTGGGTTGATTCACCCGATGCGCCAGCTTCGACGCAAACTTCGGCGTCTTTGCTGCCTGCACCGCGGTTGGAGGAACGGAATTCTGTGCCGACAGGGAAAGCGCCGCCGACATGATCATCAACGCCGTGACTGCTGCCAGGACGATGGTGCGAACGGGAGAGATGAGACCTTGCGCTTGGCTTGGCATCGGCTTGGCTCCTCGCTGCGGCGGTAAACCTTCGTGACCCAGGGAAGAACGTGTGCGATTGGGCACGCGAGAGAGGAAGAGAGGTCCATTTCTAGCCGGCCGGGCGCGAATCGAAATGGGCGGAAAAGACGCGGAAATTCTCTCAAACTATGCCCGGAGTAATTTACAACCGCGCGACTGGCCAGTCCAGTATTTTGAGGTTGCAACGTTCAAGCCGGGGGTCCGCGGGTCTCGCGGGTTTCGAGACCCGGGCAAACGCCGTCACCTATCACCTGGTGAGTTTGCCCGCACTCACACCCCGAGGCAACAATTCCGTCTGCGCTGCTGGACATGCCTTAAAGCGCGAGCGGGATTTTACAAAAGCGGCAAATTTTCACAGTTCTCAGGGGTATTCGCCCAGGTCTCGAAAGCGCGCGAGACCTGGGCCAGCCACCATCCTTGCGCGCTACGGCGAAATCTCCCAGACGACGCCGAACCCGTAAGTTCCGCCCAGCGAAGTAGTGCCGTAGATGTTGCCCTGGGCGTCGACCACGGGAGGGGCCTCGGGAAGACCTCCATCATTCGGAGGGCCGGCGAAGTCATGCAGATCGGTGTAGTTCCAGCAACAGGTCAGCTTGAATGCGCTGCCCCATCCGGAGTCAAGAGAGTGATCGTCCGTGCCGTAGAGATTCCCGGTGGCGTCCGTCGCGATCTGGTAGAACACCAGCGAGAGGTTCAGGAAGTCGTTATTTTCAAGGATTACGGGATTCCAGTCCGGTGGAGACAACTGGAGGACGGACGCGCCATAGAAGGTCGTATAGTGGCCGTCCCAGCACTGAGAGTAGGAATAGCTGGAGGTGCCGTACAGATTGCCTGCCTGATCCGCGGCCAGAGTTCTCGGACTTCCTTCCTGGGCCGTGCCAGTGAAACTATGAAGGACCTGGTAGCCTCCTGCGGTTGTGTACAACGTACCGGCACCATTGTCGCCGCCGGCTGCGGTGATGCCGTACAAGCCGTCCGCGCCTTGGACCACTCCTGCCGGAGTAACGCCGTCGTCACTGAATGCGGGAAAAGCGTGCAGCACCTGTATGCCGCCATTGCTGAACTCATAGAGCGTGCCGCCGCCCCTCCCGCCCGCCACGGCCGCGCTTCCATAGATATTGCCGGAGTTGTCCACGACGATGCTCCCTCCCGGATCGGCCCCGTCGCTGCCGCCGGTGAAGTCATACAGGAGAGTTTCCATCCAATTGCTAAAAGGAGTGGGCAAGATGTTTCCGGCAGGAGACAGGCCGAAGAGCACACCCCGATCCAAACCCCCACCGACCGTTGTGCCGTAGAGCCTCCCATCGGAGCCGAGCACAAGGGGACTGTCGGGGCTGATGCCATTCGGACCGTCGAACGAATACAACCGTCGATACGTCCAGCCGGAACCGTGGGGAGTCAGCTTGAACACCGAGCCGCCTACAGGGCCTCCGTTGCTGGTCGTCCCATAGAGATTGCCGGCTGCATCGATCACCATCCCGGCGGACGGATTGGCGCCGTCGGCGCCCCCGGTGAAGTTGTAGATCACACGATAGCTTTGGGTGGGAGAGCGGGGAACGGTCACAGCCTTCGCTGCTGTCGACGGCCTTTCCTGGGCTACTTCGCAGGGATTACCGAGGATGGTGAACGCTTCCGAAGGAATGGTGCCGACCTCATTTTGCTCCGCCTGCGACGGACAGCCGGAAGATTGGCATCCATCTCCGCTGTTCTCGTCCCAGTACGCTGGGTCGCCGCTGGGAACGCTGGCATTTTGCAGGTTCACCCAGTAGGTGCCGGCATTCAGCGTCGGGCCATTGAAGTTGCCGTTGACGGTGCAGACGTTGAAGCCGTACTGGTTGTTCGTGCAGCTCGATTGCGTGAAACTCACGGTCTGATCGAAGTAGGAGGTGCCGCCGTTTGGACTGGAGGTGATGGAGATCTCAGCCGAGGTCAACGTGTCGCCGGGAAAGAGCCACGCACCGAATGTCATTTCGTTGATCGGCGCCTGGGAACTGGAAACGGTGAACGTGTCGCTCACAACAAATCCGAAGTTGATCGTCCACGCGTCGGTATTGCCGTTGATGGGACCGTTGTCGTAGATATATCCGCCTTGTCCCGGTGCACGGCGAGACACTTGCTGTACCGGCGCTGGGTTGGGCGGCAATGCCGGTCGGCCGGCTGGATGCGCGAGCTTCGAGGCGAATTGCGGGCTCTTCGCTGCCTGCACCGCCGTCGGCGGCACGGGACTTTGCGCGAATGTGGGGAGCGCAAGCAACGCGATCATCAACGCCGTGACTGCTGCCGGAACGATGGTTCGAACGGGAGAGATGAGACCTTGCGCTTGACTTGGCATCGGCTTGTGCTCCTCGCGATGGATGTGACGTTCGTGGGTCCGAAAAAAGTAGGACGAGTCAGCTAAGGGCCGGCTACGGCGAAAGCTGCCACACGGCTCCATAGCCATTGGTTCCACACCCGGCGGTGGTCCCATACAAGTTGCCGCTTGCGTCGAGCGCCAAACTACCACTTGAAGGAAAATATTGTTCGTCCATAACTCTCAGGTTTTGGTATTGCCAGTTGCCATTAGCGTACGAAGCTTTGAAGATGAAAGTCTCGTAACTTTCCGGAGCGGGAGTACCGTTTCCAGGGCTGCGGAGATACGTAGTTCCTGCGTATCCCGTGCCATAAAGGGTTCCTGCGGGATCGATCGTCAGTTGATTGAAATCGCCGTATGGAATAAGCCCGGGCGGATCACTATGTCCGGGAGAATCTGCTCCAGAAAATCCGCTAAACGTCCATCCCGAGCCTGCCCTTTGCAGGGCGAATATTTCGCCGTTGGTGAAATAGGCGGAGTCGATGCCATAGAGAATGCCGGCGCTGTCCTGGACGAGATACCTGGGATTGGTATTTTCGAACGAGTGGATGACGCTCTCTGTCCATTGACCACCCGAGCGCGTAAGTTGGAAGACGACTCCGTTGGCATAGACACCGCCGGCCACTCCGTAGAGATTGCCATCGTGGCCTACCAGTACCTGGATTGGATAGGTGCCGTCAGGACCGCCGGTGAAGCTGTAGAGGGTAGTCTTCGTCCAGGCTCCTCCAGACGGCGTGAGCTCAAACACAGTACCGGCACTATGGATTCCACCCGTAGTTGTCGTGCCGTAAAGGTTTCCTTGCTGGTCGTGGTCTGTGACGTTGATTACGCCGGACCCATCGCTCTCACTGCTGAAGCGATAAGGCACATTTTCTGTCCATTTGCACAGGGCGGTGGTACAAGCCGTCGGTTGAGGCCTCAGGTTGAAGACCAGTCCGCAGTACTGGCTGCCATCGCTTCCGCAGTTCTGGATGCCTCCCTGCGCGCCGCCGTAAAGACTTCCGTTCGCGCCTATGAGCGCACCGTTGGGCTGGCCGCCATCGTCGCCTCCGAAGAAGCTGAAGAGAGGATCAAGTATCCACCCCGTAAGGTGAGACAGCTTGAAGGCGAAACCGGCGCTGTTATCGCCGCCATTGGGAGTCGCTCCGTAAAGGTTTCCGGCGGTGTCGATCGCTACGCCGTCTTCGCCGTACCCTTGCTGCTGGGTGAAGTTATAAATGTTCTGTAGGTTTCCTCCAGGGGCATAGCATGTGGGCGAGCCGCCGCTCCCTTCCATGGTGAACGCTTCCGAGGGAATTGTGCCCACGCTATTGTTGGAGGCCTGGGACGGACAGCCGCTGGACTCGCATCCCACTCCGCTGTTCTCATCCCAGTACACCGGATTGCCGCTGGGAACGCTGGCGTTTTGCAGATTCACCCAGTAGGTGCCGGCATTCAGCATCGGACCGCTGAAGCTGGTGCTGACCGAGCAGACATTGAAGCCAAATTCATTGCCGGTGCAGCCCTGCTGGGTGAAGTTCACCGTCTGATCGAAGTAGCTGGTGCCGCCATCCGCGCTTGAGGTGATGGAAACCTCGGCCGATGTCAGCGTATCGCCCGGAAACAGCCACGCCCCGAAACTCATCCCGGTGATCGGCGCCTGGTTGACCGGTACGGTGAAGGTATCGCTGACGACAAATCCAAAGTTGATCGTCCAGGCATCGGTGTTGCCGTTGATGGGACCGTTTTCGTAGATAGTGCTGCCGCCTTGCCCCGGACCCTTACCAGACCCTTGGCGCGCAACCGCTGGGTTCGGCGCTGATGCCGGTTTAGGGGCTGGATGCGCAAGACGCTTCGCGAACTGTGGCATCCTTGCTGCCTGAACCGCGGTTGGGGGAACGGAATTCTGTGCGGGCAGGGGAAGCGTAGCCGACGTTAACAAGAACGCGGTGACTGCGGCCAGAACGATGGTGCGAACGGGAGAGATGAGACCTTGCGCGCGGCTTGACATCGGCTTGTACTCCTCGCTGCGGCGGTAAAACGTTCGTGGACCGGGGAAGAACGTGTGCGAGTGGGCACGGGGGAGAGGAAGAGAGGTCTGCTTCTAGCCGGCGGCTGCGAATCAGAAGGAGCAGGAAAAAACGCCGGGGGCCTCTCGCGAGATACCCGCTGGGATATTACAACTGGGCGGGTTGCCAGTCTACTATTTTGCGAGATTTTGACGTGGCGGCGCCGGGGCTCAACCGTGACAGCAAGCCGCGACGTTCCTGCCTTCGCCGCCCGACGATCTGCGAGGGCGCCCTAGCCAGAACCTCGGCCTGCACTTTACACTGCGGGCGTCCTCTGGCAGAGTAAATAGTGGAAACTCAATCAATCGTCGTCCTCGACTTCGGCGCGCAATACTCGCAGCTCATCGCGCGCCGCATCCGCGAACAGAACGTCTTCTCCGTCGTACTTCCCTGCACCGCCTCGCTTGACGAGATCAAGACTTACGCGCCGGCTGGCATCGTGTTGTCGGGCGGGCCGTCGTCTGTCTATGACGCCGACGCGCCTCCCACCGACGAGCGCGTGCTTCACCTGGGATTGCCGGTGCTGGGCATTTGCTACGGACTGCAATTCATGGTGTACAAGCTGGGCGGCAAAGTTCGCGCCGCCGACAAGCGCGAGTATGGCCACGCGCAAGTTGAGATTCTCGACGCCGCGTCGCCGCTGTTCAAAGGGCTGCAAGGCCCGCTGACGGTGTGGATGTCGCACGGCGACGAGGCGATGGAGCTGCCGCCGGGCTTCGAATTGGTCGGCAAAACGTCCAATGCGGTAGCGGCGATCCAGAATCCGGCGCAGAAGTTCTACGCGGTGCAGTTCCATCCTGAAGTGCATCACACGCCGCAGGGCACGGAGATCCTGCGCAACTTCGTCTTCGACGTCTGCGGAGTGAAGGCGAACTGGACGCCGCAGAGCTTCATCGACGAGACCATAACGAACATCCGTCAGACGGTGGGCAAAGGCCGGGTGATCTGCGGACTGTCGGGCGGAGTCGATTCATCCGTCGCAGCGGAGTTGGTGCATCGCGCGGTCGGCGATCAGCTGACGTGCATCTTCGTCAACAATGGCGTGCTGCGCAAGAACGAGTTCGTCAACGTCCAGAAAAATCTGCGCGAGAAGCTCGGCCTCAATATCGATGCAGTTGATGCCAGCGACCGCTTCCTCAGCAAGCTGGCGGGCGTCACTGATCCCGAGAAGAAGCGCAAGATCATCGGCAACGAGTTCATCGCGGTGTTTGAGGAGGAGGCGCACCGCATCGAGCAGCTGCACGGCAAGGTGGAATGGCTGGTGCAGGGCACGCTGTACCCCGATGTGATCGAGTCGCGCTCGGTGCGCGGGCCGTCGCAGGTGATAAAGAGCCATCACAATGTTGGCGGCCTGCCGGAAAAGATGAAGCTCAAGCTGATCGAGCCGCTGAAAGAGCTTTTCAAGGACGAGGTGCGCCGGATCGGCCGCGACCTTGGGATGCCGGATGACATTCTGCAACGCCAGCCGTTCCCCGGGCCGGGCCTGGCAGTGAGGATCGTCGGCGAGGTCACGGCGGAGCGCGTCGCGCTGCTACAGAATGCCGACGAGATTGTCGTCGCGGAGATCAAGCGCGCCGGCCTGTACAACAAGGTGTGGCAGTCGTTCGCGGTGCTGTTGCCGGTGATGTCGGTGGGCGTGATGGGCGACATGCGGACCTATGCCTACACCTGCGCCGTCCGGGCCGTGCACTCCGAAGACGGCATGACGGCCGACTGGGTGCCGCTGCCGCATGAGGTGCTGAAGACCATCTCCAGCCGCATTGTGAACGAAGTAAAGGGCATCAACCGCGTGGTCTACGACGTGACGAGCAAGCCACCGGGTACGATTGAGTGGGAGTGAGAAGGCAGTGGCCAGTGGTCAGTGGTCAGTGGTCGGCTTTGGATCTACGCTGCTGATCTCGGCTTGATCTTGCTCAGGGGCGCGCTGGCGACTGCGCGGCGGAGGTCGTAGTCGGCTTGCAGGGTCATCCAGAACTGTGGCGTCATGCCGAAATATTTGCCCAGGCGGAGAGCTACATCCGCGCTGATCGCCCGTTGTTCGCGCACGATCTCGTAGATTCCCGGGAAGTGCAGGGCCTTCGCCAGTTGATACGCGCTGATGCCCATGGGTTCCAGAAATTCCGTGCGCAGGATCTCCCCAGGATGGGCTGCAATCGTTATTCGCTTCCGTTGGGCCATGATTAACTGCCTCCTAGTGATAATCCGTGATTTCCAAGTCGTAGGCGTTCCCGTCACGCCACACAAAACAGACGCGGTATTGGTCGTTGATGCGAATCCTATGTTGTCCCTCCCGATCGCCTCGGAGCCGCTCCAACCGGTTGCCTGGCGGCAAAGCCAGGTCGCCTAACTCCGCTGCCGCATTCAGCATTTGTAGCTTCTTCAACGCGCTGCGATACAGACTCACCGGAATTCGACGGCTCCGCTCTTCCTCCCAAAGCCGCTCGGTATCGACATTCCGGAAAGTCTTGATCACCAACTATGGTATCGCTATGCGTTACTACTGTAAAGCGTCAGTATTCATAGAGAACAAAATACGCCAGACGAGGTTGCCAACATCGGCTAGATTAGGGCTGCCGAGCCCGGCAGTACATGTACTTTCGTAATCTTGACAAGGTCGTGTCATGGCCTACGCTGATAGGTTGGGCTTAGTGTCCTACGGTCTGGCGAAGGGCCTGCGCGTTGCACAGATCGAACGGTTCTTTGAAAAACAGAAGTCGCGGCTGACGGTTGTTGGGATAAGCCGAGTCCACCAGCGGCCGTCGGCTAAGTCATTTGCATGTAATGGTTTGCATGTAACTACCGTAGTTTTAATACTTTGCATGAAATTGCTTAAGTAATTGCAAACAAATAGTTTATTTGCAATTTTAACTGCTTTAGAATCAATACTTTGATTTAAAGTCTTTGTATTCAATGCGCTTTTTAGTGGTAGGGGGGCCGTTCAGCGATTCCGCCCTCTCCTCGGGCTCCACAGCAAGCGCATTGCAATGGTTTACTGTAAATTAACTTGACTATCTATTTTGTTGATAGTATTGCCATGCGGCATGGACACCCCCGAAGCGTTTTTCGAGAAGATTGCGATTCCGGTCCTGCTCCGTCACGCGCGCAATACTTACGGCGCAGCCATGCGTCGAGCGCTGGACGAAGCGGGATATGACGACATTCCGGGAAATGGTTTGTACCTGATCGGCGGCCTGGCGCTCGACCGCGAAGACATTCCCCTGGGCAAGCTCATCAAAGAGCTTCGCATCTCCAAGCAGGCCGCGGGTCAGCTTGTCGATACGCTGGTCACGCGCGGCTATCTGGATCGCACGATGGACAAAGACGACCGCCGCAAGCTGACGATCGCTCTCACCGAACGTGGACGCGCCGCGGCGGCAACGCAAGCCGCGGCGCGCGAGAAAGTCGACGCCGAACTGCTCGCCAGCGTGGGGCAGGACGATCTCAGCCGCACGCGCCGCACCCTCGCCGTGCTCTGCGACATCGGCCATCAGGCAGAGTGCGCGCCGGATGACGACCCTGGCAGCTCTTAGCCCGTAGCTTTTGGCCCTTAGCTTTGGCTTTTAGGAAGCCGCAGGGGCTAAAGCCCGGTTGCGTTTCCGATGCTTGCGGCACGGCTGAAGCCGTGCCCTTTCAAGTCCCAGACGTAATCAGAGCTTCCATAGCTCTTAGCTCTTAGCTCTTAGCGCGCGGCTCGCGGCTCGCGGCTCCGGGCTCGTGACTTGCTGCTTGTGGCTCTTAGCTCATGGCTCGCGGCTCGAAGCTCGTGGCTTGTGGCTCGAAGCTCATGGCTCGATGCTCGCAGAAGGCGGGCTATAATTGTCTGGCTTCCCAAGAAGATTCCAGACAAAGCCGCTCCCGTGGGAGATCGGTTGAGCATGGATCCCATTCAGCCCTCGGCGCATGTGGAAGTTGATCTCAATCGGCGCTACGTCTACGTCGATGACGCAGCCTGCGAACTGCTGGGATACAGCCGCGATGAGCTGCTCCAGATGAAGATCGACGATATCAGTGCACCTTCGGGAGCGCATGTGCCTCCTATGTTCCAGCTCTACAGCGATAAAGGAGAGCTGCATGGCATATTCGCGCTCCGCCGGAAGGACGGCGATATCATCCGAATCAGATTTGAATCAGCCATCAGAGATGGCCGGTATCTGGCGGAATGGACGCACTGGGAAAAATGGAACCCCGACGCGGCATAGCTGCCCCGGTCACATTACCGTTGTGACGTCTCGCATACCTGAAAGCGCCGCTCTGTGATACACCAGTATGTAAGCCAAGCCGGCCACAGGGCCGGCACGAGCCAACTATGAGCCCTTCCCTCGCGCGGAGCGCTGGCTCCGCACTTCCGTTTCGCCGGCCAAAGCCGGCTCAGGAGAGAAACAACCTGCTGAAACGCTGGCCTGAAGGCCAGCCCTACCCGGTCCTTATCTGGCGCAAGAGCGGGAGGGCGGCATGTTAAGGTCGCTCTTCATCGGCCTCTCCGAAAGCAAATCGCTGCGCAATTTCGCGGAAAAGTCGCCGCTCGGCCTTCGCTTCTCGCAGCGCTTCGTGGCCGGCATGGACGTGAGCGATGCGATTCATGCCGCGCAGGTGGTCAACGAGTGGGGCGCGGGCGTCAGCATCGACAATCTGGGCGAGAACGTCACCAACGCCGACGAAGCCAAACACAGCGCCGAGCTTTATCACCACATGCTCGACGAAATTTACCAGCGCAAACTCAACGCGAACATAAGCCTCAAGCTCACCCACATGGGCCTCGACGTGAGCGAGGAGCTGGCGTTTCGCCTGGTCACCGAGCTGCTGGACCACGCCGTGGGCATCGACAACTTCGTTCGCGTCGACATGGAAGGCTCGCCCTACACCCAGCGCACCCTCGACTTCGTTCGCAGCCTGCATCGCGAGCCCGGACACGCCAACCGCGTGGGCACCGTCATCCAGTCTTATCTGTATCGCAGCGAGAAGGACGTTGATCTTTTGCTGTCGGAGCGCATTCGCATTCGGCTGTGCAAAGGCGCCTACAAGGAAGCGCCGGACATCGCGTTCCCCAGGAAGGCCGATGTCGACGCGAATTATCTGAAGCTGGCGCGCACCCTGATGAAGAGCGGTGTCTTTCACGGCCTGGCTACGCACGATGAGAAGATCATCGCGGAGATCAAGCAGTTCGCGCGGGCCGAAAACATTCCGGCAACCGCGTACGAATTTCAGATGCTGTATGGTGTGCGCCGCGATCTGCAACAGCAATTAGTGCGCGAGGGATACGGCCTGCGGGTCTATATCCCGTTCGGCTCGGAGTGGTATCCCTACTTCATGCGACGCCTGGCCGAGCGCCCGGCGAACGTGCTTTTCATCGCCCGAAACATGTTCCGGCAGTGAGATGGCCAAACTTGATCGCGCCAGGCGGTTTTTGACCTGTTCTCCAATAGTAAAATACGTTGATAAACGAGCTATGCACCACAGTGGATCGTTTTGGGGTAACAAATTGTTGACGTATCACAAGAGGCTCGGATGAATCTCCGCGAGCAGATCGCTTCCGTTCCTCACTGGTATCACCAATTTGAGTTTTCTCCAGGGATAACGACTCCGGGGGTGAACAACTCAACTGCCGCTCTTGCGCTGCTGGAGCTCCCGGAGGACCTTTCCGGTCTTCGGGTGTTGGACATCGGCGCGCGCGACGGCTTCTTTTCGTTCGAATGTGAGCGGCGCGGCGCCGCCGAAGTCATCCCCATTGACTACATCCCCGCGGCGCAGACCGGGTTTCCGGTTGCCAAGCAGATCCTGGGATCGAAACTAAACCTCGTTCACGACAATGTTTACAACCTCACACCAGCGAAGTACGGCCGTTTCGATCTGGTCCTGTTCCTTGGCGTTATGTACCATTTGCCGGATCCCATGCGCGCCCTGGATGTCATCCATGACATGATGAACCTGAAGGCAACGCTGTACATGGAAACAGTGGTCATCGACGCGCAATTGCCCGCAGAACTCTCGAACCGGCCGTTGATGGAGTTCTATCCCAGCTCAACTAAAGAGAACGACCGCAGCAACTATTGGGGCATGACGGAAGAATGCGCCCGGGCGATGCTCCAGGAGAACAACCTCACCTGTGTAGCGACACGCCGCAACGGCGAGCGAGGGACGTTCGTGGCAGTGAAGACGTCGGGCGAAAAGGACTACTATCTCGTCATCGCCCGCAATTTGGTCGGAGGAGCTAACGGCTGGCTAAAGTTACCAGCGGAGCCCACGGGCAAATGACCGGGACCTGCCATCGCGCTGAAAACCCCTTTGGATGGAGAAGCTGATGTCACGTGCCGGCACGGCATCAGTTGCTGACATCGCGGATGGCCCTGGTGTCTGGAAGGTCCCGCCGATCATAAGGCGGAATCCGGAAATCTGGGTGGCCCTTGTGCTGTGGCTTGCCAGCAATGTTTTCGTTACTGGCATGGCAAGATTCGCCACCTGGGAAGGCGGAGCGTCGTACCATAGCGCGGTCGATCTTTGTCAGTGGGATTGCGGTTGGTACGCGTCGGTCCTGGAATATGGCTACGATCACGCCGCGCACAGCGACGGCACGGCCAACTGGCCATTTCATCCAGGCTTCCCGTTGAGCGCCTACCCGTTCCACAACTGGTTGAAGCTTCCCCTGCTGACGAGCATGGTTTACGCCAGCAAGGCGGCACTGCTGTTCGCCATCTACGGATTCATCTTGCTGGTGGGCCAGCCGTTGGATTCCACAGCCGACCATTTCCGGGCAGGTTCGCTGGTGGCCTTCAATCCCTATCTGATCTACGCTCATGCAGGCTACGCTGAACCGCTGTACTTTGCGCTCGCAGCCTTCGCTTTCGTTCTCGCCGCGCGGAGAAAGTGGATCGCTTCGGGCATTGCGGGAGCACTGCTTTCGCTCACTCGTGTCGTCGGGTTCCTGTTCGCACTTTCCTACGCAATTATGTCGCTGAGAGAGTCCGGTTGGCGCAAGTACAGTCTGACCAAGTTTATCGGACTGCTATTGTGTCCTTTGGGTACCGCGCTCTTTATGCTTTATCTGTATCACCACACGGGCGACGCCCTGGCGCAGGTCCACGTTCATCTCGCATGGGTGGGAACATCGCTAGTCAATCCCCTCCACGCTCTATGGACGGCTCTTGCCCTGCATCACTGGCCACGGATTTGGGGCGCGATAGCTCTTGCGGGGTTGGCCGCCAGCGCCTGGTTATTCAAACTGCAAAAGCCGGAACTCGGAACCTACCTGGCACTTTCGATACTGGTTGCACTCTCCGGTGGTTCGCCCAACGGCGGTCTCTATGGGATGGCGCGTTACGTCTGGTGGCAGCCGCCATTCTTGTACGCCATTAATTACGCACTCAAACGGTACCCTCCTGCGTGGCCGATATACACAGCATTTTCATCCGGGATGGCATCATTCATGATCTGGGGATGGTTTAGCGGACACAACTTTGTGGTCTGAGCTTGACCGGCAAAACGAAGGGAAAAGGCCGAACATGACCGCTAAGTGCGGCCGCGGGATGGCGGTCTGGAATGGCTCTATCACCGGCAATCAGCTGACAACCGGCGCCTATTTCAGCTTCGCCCCTATCGGCACATCCTCCAGAAAACTCGCCAGCACCGGCAGTCCGTCCTCGATTGACGCGGCGACTATCATGCCATTCGATTCCAGCCCGCGCAGTTTTCGCGGAGGAATGTTGGCGACGATCACGACTTTGCGTCCCACCAGCTTCTCCGGATCGTAAGCTTTCGCGATGCCGGCCACGACCTGCCGCACTTCGGTCCCTATATCAACTTCCAGACGCAACAACTTGTCCGCACCCTTAACTTTTTCCGCGACCTTCACCTCGCCGACGCGCAAATCAACCTTGAAGAAATCGTCGATGCTGATCTTGTTGCCGTCCGTGGCAGCCGCGGTAGTTACAGCTGGCGAAGGCGCAATGGGCGCTGGCGACGGGATCGGCGCAGTCCCACCAGCGACCGGCTGCGATTCTGTCGCCGGCATTTTCGTAGCGCCGGCTTCCCCACCCTTTTCGCCTTCCTTTGGCGAAAGGGCAGCCTCGGAGCGTTGCTGTTCCATCTGTTGCATCCTTTCGATCATGCTCTTGTCGGCGCGCGGAAACACCGCTTCCACCTTGCCCAGCATCGTTCCTGCCTGGATCTGTCCCCATCCCAGTTGGCGCAAGTCCAGTTGCTGGATCTCACCCAGCCCCAGCTGCTCCCAGATGCGCGTGGTGGCCTCCGGAATGATCGGGTGCACCAGCGCAGTTACCACGCGCAGCGCCTCAACCGAGGTGTGCAATATGGTCGCCAGCCGCGCCCGCGAGTCCTTGTCGTCGCGTTCGGCGACCGCCCAAGGCTCATTCTCCACGATGTACTTGTTCACCGCCGCCACCAGCGCCCACGCCGTCTCCAGCGCGCGCGAGAACTGGAACTGCTCGAACTGCGCGTTGAAATCCTCAATCGTCTTCTGCGCCAGCGTCTGGATGGCATCGTCGGCATCCAAACGTGCGCTCGCGGAAGGATATGGGATCTCGCCCTCGAAGTAGCGCGCGATCATGCTCAGCGTGCGGCTGGAAAGGTTTCCCAGATCATTGGCCAAATCAGCATTAAACCGCTGCACCAGCGCATCGAAGCTGAACGAGCCGTCCTGTCCGAAAACAATTTCGCGCAGCAGGAAATAGCGCAATGCATCCTGGCCCAGCGTATCCAGAATCGTCTCGCTACGCACAATGTTGCCCCGCGACTTCGACATCTTGCTCTCTTCGAAAAGCAGCCAACCGTGCGCAAACAGCGAGCGCGGCAGCGGCAACTCCGCCGCCAGCAGAAACGCCGGCCAGTAGACACAGTGGAAGCGCACAATCTCCTTGCCGATCATGTGCACATCGGCCGGCCAGTAACGCTCCAGCTTCTCCCGGTCCGCCGGATCGTCAGAGCCGTAGCCCAGCGCCGTCATGTAATTGGCCAGCGCGTCCAGCCACACGTAGATCACGTGCTTGGGATCGCCCGGCACGGGAATGCCCCACTTGAACGACGTCCGGCTCACCGAGAGATCGCGCAGCCCGCTGCGCACAAACGCAATCACCTCATTGCGGCGCGTCTCTGGACGAATGAAGTCAGGATGCTCCGCGTAATACTTCAGCAGCCGATCGCCCATCGCCGACAGCTTGAAGAAGTAGTTCTCCTCATGCACCGTTTCCGTCGGCCGGCCGCACTCCGGACATGGTGCGCCCTCGCCAACCGCATCCACGTAAAGTTCGTCGGACACGCAATACTGCCCGCTATACGACCCTTTGTAGATGTAGCCTCGCTCTTGCAGGCGCGTGAACAGCGCCTGCACGCCGCGCACGTGCCGCGGTTCGGTAGTGCGGATGAAATCGTCGTTGGTGATCTTCATCCGCTCCCACAGGGCGCGAAACTCGCCGGACACTTTGTCGGCGAACGCCTTGGGCGAGCACCCCGCGGCCGCAGCCGAACGCTCGATCTTTTGCCCGTGCTCGTCGGTGCCGGTGAGGAACCAGGTGTCCACGCCCATCATGCGTTGCCGCCGCGCAATGGCATCGCACACCACGGTGGTGTACGTGTGCCCAATGTGGGGCCGCGCATTCACGTAATAAATGGGCGTGGTGATGTAGAACTTCTTCGGGTTATCCATTCCTTCGGTCCAGGTACAAGCGGATGGCCTCCTGCATCACCGTTTTCAGCGGGACGTGATGCTCAGCCGCGATACGGTGGCAATCTTCGTATTCGGGCGCGTACTGCGAATCGGCGCCGTTCAGGCTGGCGATCTTCATCCGTACCTCGCCCCACGGCGTAGCCACGGCTTCGTGCCGCCGCGGCAGCGCGTATCGCTTTTCGTGGCGCGTCCTCACCCCCAGCGTCGAACTCTCACGGAACAACAGCGCCCGCAAATGCCCTTCGTTCTCAGGACGCGCCAGCACCGTCAGCAGCGTGCCGGGGCGGTTCTTCTTCATCTGCACCGCCGCGGTGAACACATCGAGCGCGCCCTCGGCAAGCGCCAGCTCCACAATGTAGCCAATGACCTGCGGGCTCAGGTCATCGAGATTCGCTTCCAGGATCGCAACCGTTTCAACCGCAATTGGATCACCGGCAACATCAGCCTCGGCAATCTGCGTCTCGCCGATGCTGATCCTCAAAACATTGGCATGACCGGCGACATCGCGCGCACCCGCGCCCCAGCCGATCGCCTCCGTTGTCATCAACGGACGCGACCCAAAGCCGGCAGCCAGCACTTTCACGATGGCCGCCCCGGTCGGCGTCACCAATTCTTTCTGGATCTCGCCGGAATAGATAGGCGCACCCTTCAGCAGCTCCAGCGTAGCCGGAGCGGGCACCGGCAGCACGCCGTGCGAGCAAGTCACTGTGCCGCCGCCTACGTTCAGCGGCGAGCAGACGAACGCTTCGACGCCCAATGCCTCCGCGCCTACCGCCGCGCAAACGATATCGACAATCGCATCCGCCGCGCCGACTTCGTGAAAGTGAATGTCGTCGATTCCGGAGTTGTGGACCCTGGACTCGGCCGCGCCCAGCGCAAGAAATATCTCGCTCGCCGTCTGCTTCGCCCGTTCGCTGATCGAAGCAGCGGAGATGATCTTCAGTATCTCGCCGAGCCCGCGTGCGGGCGCGTGGTTGCTGTCTCCGTTTGCAGATTCCGGACTGGAAGTGGCCCCAGCCGCCGTTGCCAGTCCCTCACTTTTGTCATCCCGACCGGAGCGAAGCGCAGTAGAGGGATCTGCGTTGTCATCCCGACCGGAGCGAAGCGGAGCGGAGGGATCCGCGGTTCGACGTCTCTCGCGATCATGCCCATGCGAATGAGTGTGCCCTGCCGTCTGGCCACTGGCCCGCGCCCAGAATTCCTCGCGCGGCATGTCCTTTTGGCCGTGGACGACAACGTCGAGCTTCGTGGCCGAGATGCCGCCGCGATCTACCCGCGAGCGCTCCAGCGTCGCACCAATATTCAGCCCGGCGACGGTCGTCTCCAACAGCTCGAACGGAACTCCGGCGTCCAGCAGCGCGCCCAGAAACATGTCGCCGCTGATGCCGGAGAAGCAATCGAGATAGGCTATTCGCATGGGGACCACTCGACAGGACGGAACTCTCATCATAGGTAACCCGCCGATACAGCGTCAAACGTTGGGAGTGCCGCTTTTGGCTCTTCGCGCTTCGCGTTGGTTCTTGGCTTTTAGCCTCTAGCTCTTCGCAGTTCTGACGGAGTAATGAACCTGGTTTGCTATTCTGAATGATGCCACCTGTCGCGGAGGCACAGAATAACGAGCCATGCAGCACTGTCATCATGAAAGCGCTTCTATTGGCGTGCGATTTCCGGTTCCGTATGATTCAGCGCCTTGGGCGCGCAGGAAGATAGCCCACCGGGGCAATGAACCCAGCCGCGCAGCGGCAGAAGCGCGTTGAGCCCGGGGCGTAAGCCCCGGGGCAAGGATTGAAAAGTGTCTCGAGCCGCGGAGCGGCGACACGATTTCTGAAAGCTCACCTCCGCCCGATCCGCGAAGAGCGAAAAGAAGCGGCCTTCATGTACCTCGAGCACCAACGCCAACTCGCCGCCCACATCCGCGCATTCTTGCGCGACAGCTACAACCTCGACCTGGCCAACATTGTTATCGACCAGCCGCCCAACGTCGACATGGGTGAGTTCGCCCTGCCACTCTCGTTTGAATTGGCCAAGCGCCTGCGCAAAGCCCCGCGCAAGATTGCAGAAGAAATCGTCACCGCCATGCCGCTTCCGGATGGCTTTGAGAAGCTCGAGGTCGCCGGTGCCGGGTACATCAACGCCCGTCTGAAGCGCGACGTCGCAGCCAGGGCGCTGGCCAGCGACCAGAGCGTCGCCGCCGTGAACCACGCCGGCGAAGGCGCAGCCAACGTCAGCGGCAAAATTCTGGTTGAGCACACCAGCATCAATCCCAACAAGGCCGCGCACATCGGTCATCTGCGCAATGCCATCCTTGGCGATACTTTCGTGCGCCTGCTGCGCTCGGCCGGCCACGCTGTCGACGTCCAGAACTACATCGACAACACCGGCGTGCAGGTCGCCGACGTGGTGGTCGGCTTCGTTGAACTGGAGAAGAAATCGAAGCAGGACATCGCCACGCTGATCGCTTCCACACCGCGCTTCGATTACTACTGCTGGGATCTCTACGCCCGCGTCTCGCAATGGTACGAGGGGGACAAGCAGCGCCTGAAGTCGCGCCAGGACGCGTTGCACGCCATCGAACAAGGCGGCAATGAAATGGCCGAGATCGCCGAACTGATCTCAACCGCAGTCTTGCGCCGCCACTTAGAGACCATGGATCGCCTCGACATCGAATACGATTTCCTGCCGCGCGAAAGCGAGATCCTCCGCCTGCACTTCTGGGACGCTGCCTTCGAGATGATGAAGCAGAAGGACGTTCTGTATTTCGAGACCGCAGGTAAGAACGAGGGCTGCTGGGTGATGACCCGACCGAAATCGTCTTCACCATCAACATCCGACGCTATCGAAAAATCCGGTCCCGATGAAGACGCCAAAGTCATCGTCCGCTCCAACGGCACGGTCGGCTACGTCGGCAAGGACATCGCCTATCACCTATGGAAGTTCGGTTTGCTGGGGCGCGACTTCGGTTATCGCCGCTTCTACCAATACCCGAATCACCACGAAGTCTGGATTTCCGCCGAGCAGGGCGAGCCCGACCATCCGCACTTTGGCAACGTAGCTGCGATCTACAACGTCATCGACTCGCGTCAATCCGACCCGCAGAACACCGTCATCGAGGCGCTGCGCCTTCTCGGCTACACCGAACAGGCCGCGCACTACACTCATTTTTCCTACGAGATGGTCGCGCTCACACCCCGCTGCGCGCTGGAACTGGGCTATCAGGTCAGCGACGAAGATCGCGCCAAGTCCTACATTGAGGTATCTGGACGTAAAGGCTTCGGCGTCAAGGCCGACGACCTGCTCGACAATCTGATTGCCGCTGCGAAAACGGAGGTCGACAGCCGCCACGCCGAACTCGACGATGCCGAGCGCGCCAACATCGCCACGCAGATCGCCATCGGCGCCCTGCGCTATTTCATGCTGAAGTTCACCAAGCAGTCGGTCATCGCCTTCGACTTCAAAGAGGCTCTGGCCTTCGAAGGCGAGACCGGCCCCTATGCGCAATACGCCGTCGTTCGCGCCAGCAATATCTTTCGCAAGGCGGGGGTTGATCCCGAACAAGCTCTAGCCGCTAAGATCGACTACGCCCGCCACTTCGCCGACGCCAGCGGCACGGAGATTTGGGAATTATGGTTACTGGCTGGCAAGACTTCGTTCATCGTCGAACAATGCATTGCAACCACGGAGCCGGCCTTCGCCGCCAAACATGTTTTCCAACTCGCACAACAGTTCAATAACTTCTATCACCGTCATCACATCCTTACCGAGGCGGACGACGACCGGAAGAGATTTCTGCTGGCTACGGCAGCCGTGGTCCGTCGCGAACTGATCACGGTGCTGGCGGTGTTGGGAATTACCGTTCCCCCGGTGATGTAACTCGCCTTCTACGCCTTTAGATTTTGTTCGAAGAACGACAAGGTCACCTCCCACGCCAGCTTCGCCGCCGCCGCATTGTAGCTGGGACGCTGATCGTTGAAGAATGCGTGCCCGGCATCGGAGAACGTGACCTGCACCGACGGATGCCCGGACTCGCGCATTCCCTCTGCGACCTTCTGACGCTGCTCGCTGGGGATATGCTGGTCCTGCTCTCCCCAGAAAAACAGCATCGGGGCTGAGCACTCCAAGGCGCGATCCATAAGAGCGGCGAGCCCACCTCCGTAATAAGAAACAGCCGCCTTCACCGGAACCGTGACGTTGGCCAGGAACGATACCCGGCCTCCCATGCAGTAACCAACGCAGGCGATTCGGTCTCCCGCAGTTTGCCGGAGGAAGTCGTAGGTCGCGCGAACATCGTGCTCCAACTCCTCCGTCTTCAGTTGACGCGCCAGCGCTATCCCCGCAGCTGTATCCTCGTACTTGCCCTCGAACTCCGGTGCCGAGCGGTGATACAGCTCCGGGGCGATCACCTCGTAGCCAGCTTCGGCGAAGCGGTCCGCCACCGCACGAATGTGAGCGTTCACCCCAAACGCCTCCTGAAAGACCATCAGTCCCGGCCGGCCCTCTTGTTGCTCCGGACGCGTGTACCAGGCGCGCATGGTGCTGCCATCTGCGACCGCCAACTCTACATACTCAGATCGGGTATCAGACATTTCTTCGTCTCCATGATTTCGATTTTGCTGCCACTCGTTGGGGTTTTGCGAGTGGGTTTGCAAAGAAGTGTAACTTGCGGCAAACTCAATCGACGGCAAATTGGCAATGCCCGCGATGCAGTAACGGTAAATTAACGTTGCGTGTCAACTTGGGCGTTATAAAATCGGGGTTTATGCAAGAAAAGCCACTAGAGATAGAAAAAATCGAGGACTTCTCCGGGGCCACGGTGCTTCGTCTGCACGGGCCGCTGCTATTGGGCAATTTCTTTCCGCTCCAGACTATGGTCCGCTCGGACAACTCCGGACTGCTGATCGTTGACGTCACGGACATGCCCTATATCGATTCCGCCGGGATCGGCTGCCTGGTGGGGGCGCACATCTCGCGCGAGAACTCAGGCCGGAAGCTGGTGCTGGTGGGGGCCAACGATCGTCTGCTAACGTCGCTGAAGGTCACCAAGGTTGATCAATTATTTGTGCTTGCTCCCACCGTCGAGCAGGCTTTGGCCCACTCCAAGAAAGCATAGGCCGAACATCATCAACTGCGTCCCAAATTCCACCCTTCTCTGATAGACTCTCCGTCAAGATGTGGGTTGGCGGAGCAGCGCCTTGGCCTGTCCGCACACCGCCTCAAAGTTCCTTGACTCCATGCCTGCTGTCTTCAGGAGGTTTCTATGTCCGCTACCGCCAGCGCTTCGCAGCTTCACAGCCACGTGCAACAATTCCTCGATCAGCCGCGCAAGATGTTCATCGATGGCAAGTGGGTTGAAGCGGCTTCCGGAAAAACTTTTCCCACCTACGACCCTGCAACGGGCGAGGTGATGGCCCAGGTCGCCGAAGGCGATGGCGAAGACATTAACCGCGCCGTAAAGGCGGCACGCAAGGCCTTCGACGGCGGTCCCTGGCCGGAGATGACCGCCTCCGAACGCGGGCGCCTCATCTGGAAGCTTGCCGACCTGATCGAGCAGCACCTGGAGGAGTTCGCACAACTCGAGAGCCTCGACAACGGTAAGCCTCTATCCGTCGCGCGCGTCGCCGACGTGCCGTTGGCCGTCGATCTGTTCCGCTACATGGCGGGCTGGGCCACCAAGATCGAAGGCAACACCATCCCGTTTTCTTCCAAGTTTCTCGCCTACACCCGGCGTGAACCTGTCGGCGTCGTCGGCCAGATCATCCCTTGGAATTTCCCATTGCTGATGGCCGCGTGGAAGCTGGGCCCAGCGCTGGCGACCGGCTGCACGGTGGTGCTGAAGCCGGCCGAGCAGACTCCGCTGAGCGCGCTGCTGCTGGCTGAGATGATCGCCGAAGCGGGGTTCCCCAACGGCGTGGTCAACGTTGTCCCCGGCTACGGCGAAACCGCTGGAGATGCGCTGGCGTCCCATCCCGATGTCGACAAAGTTGCCTTTACCGGTTCTACCGAGGTTGGCAAACTGATAGTGCAAGCCGCTGCCGGCAATCTCAAGAAAGTCTCGCTGGAACTGGGCGGCAAGTCCCCGAACATCGTCTTCGACGACGCCGACATGCAAGCCAGCATCCCGGGCGCGGCTAACGCCATCTTCTTCAACCACGGCCAATGCTGCTGTGCGGGGTCGCGACTCTACGTCGAACAGCAGATTTTCGATGAAGTGGTTGAGGGCGTCGCCGAGCGCGCCAAGAAAATCAAGGTGGGCCACGGCTTCGACGCAGATACCGACATGGGGCCGCTGGTATCGCAGGAGCAGTTGAACCGCGTCTGCGGTTTTCTGGAGGCGGGATTGAGCGAAGGCGCCGAAGCCGTCGTCGGCGGCAAGCGTGGGGCCGGCAAGGGATACTTCGTCGAGCCTACGGTGATGGTGAAGACCAATCCGAACATGAAGGTCGTGCGCGAGGAGATCTTCGGGCCGGTGGTGTGCGCCATGCCTTTCAGCGATGTCGACAAGCTGGTGGCCGAGGCCAACCAGAGCGAGTACGGGCTGGCAGCTGCGGTCTGGACGCGCGACATCGGCAAGGCCCACCGCATCGCCAACAAGCTTCGTGCCGGCACCGTCTGGATCAACTGCTACAACGTCTTCGACGCGGCGCTGCCCTTTGGCGGCTACAAACAGTCAGGCTGGGGCCGCGAGATGGGCCACGAGGTGTTGGAACTCTACACCGAAGTGAAAACCGTCTGCGCCGCGATCTAGGAGAATCTATTTGCCGCCTGTTGTATCAGGGCGCGATTTCGCCGGCTGGGCAAAAAGCCCGAACAGAAGCTATGGTCGGGCTTGCTGTTTGCTTGCTCCGGAGACAATTGGACCGTCGCCAACGTGGTTCGAAAGATCCGCAGATCATCATCTAGGGAACGTGGCGTTGTGTGCAGCCTCAGCTCGTAATTGATTGACGGGACAGAAGCATCGAATGCCGGATCTGGTTTGCCCGCCTGGGTAACCACGAAAACGTCAATCCAGCCATCAGGACGATTCACTCTCGCCGCGTCACTCCGCAGTCCCGCGATCCGCAAGCCCTCGGGAGCCGGGCGACACGGCCGTTTCCCGGCGTGGACGCATTCCCACGACAGAAGGTCGTCTAACTTCTTTGTCACATCAGCGGCATTGTAGCTGGCGAAAATGGCGATAGATCTGCGTCGCTCGGAATCGTGGCAATCACCCGCAGTGACATTACCCAGGAGGAAAACCGGGCCGTGATCGTGTTCATCTCCGGGCGTGGGACATAACAGCGTGCCGGCGGGAACGGGAACCGTGATTCCGAACTCCCGATTCCGGTAAATGTCGGGCTGCGCGATCCCAGCACTCAGTAGGGCGGACATAAGAACAAGAGCGAGGACTCTTGCGAAACCCATCTTCATACACTCCTTCTCCCGTCTTAATTATTCTCAGCGCAGCCCTAACGGTCTGTGACAGATGACCACCCTGTCTTGCACAGGCACGCACAGCTTTTCGAATGAAATCTGCTTTTCCCTCGCCGCGGAACCTCGTTCGGCATTGCCACACTCCTCTCCCGATGTCTAAATTGATGGAACGCGATGGCGACCACTGATTACAGTCTTGAACGCGGCCTCCCCGTAAGCATCGAAGCTGAACGCTCCATCCTCGGCGCGGTCCTGCTCGACAATTCGCTTTACGACCAGGCCGCCGAACATCTCTCCAGCGACCACTTCTCGCTGGACGCGCATCGCCGCATTTACTCGCGCATGCACGACTTGCAGGAGACTGGCCGGCCGGTCGACATGATCACGCTGGTCGAGGAACTCGACCGGCGCAAAGAAGTGGAAGCGATTGGCGGCGTTGCCTATCTCTCTTCGCTAATCGACGGTGTTCCGGAGCGGCCATCGATCGAACATTACGTTCGCATCGTCAAGAACAAGGCATTGCTGCGCGGCCTGATCAACGTCGCGCAAAACGCCATCGCCGAGGCCATCGAGCACTCCGAAGAAGCCGAAGAAGTCCTGGGACGCGCCGAGCAGGCCATCTTCCAGCTCTCGGAAAACCGCATGGAACAGGGATTCATGGGCATCCCTGCGATCATTCAGAACTCCTTCGGCTCGCTGGAGGAGCTGTACGCCCGCGGCCAGGAGATCACCGGCCTGGCCACGCACTATACTCTGCTCGACAAGCTGACCAGCGGACTTCAGCCCGCCGACCTCATCGTGATTGCCGCCCGCCCCTCGATGGGCAAGACCGCGTTTGCGATGAACATTGCCGAGAATGCCGCGGTGACCGATGGCAAAGTGGTCGGCGTCTTCTCGCTGGAAATGTCGCGCGAGGCGCTGCTGATGCGCATGCTCGCTTCGCACGCCCAGGTGGACTCGAAGAACCTGCGCCAGGGATTCCTCACCAAAGACGACATGCGCAAGCTGACCCGTGCCACCGAGGAACTCTCGCAGTCCAAGCTGTACATCGACGACACGCCAGGCATTTCCGTAAGCGAGATGCGCGCCAAAGCGCGCCGGCTGAAGCGGCAGGAAGGACTCGATCTCCTCATCGTCGACTACCTTCAGCTCATGTCAGCGGTTCCCATCGGCGGCAAGCGCTTCGAGAATCGTACCCAGGAAGTATCGGCCATTTCGCGTGGTTTGAAGGGGCTGGCGAAGGAGTTGAAAGTGCCGGTGGTGGCGCTATCGCAGCTGAGCCGCGCGCCGGAGAGCCGCGGCGGCGACCATCGCCCGCAACTTTCCGACCTGCGCGAGTCGGGCTCCATCGAGCAGGACGCCGACGTGGTCGCCTTCATCTTCCGCGAAGAGGTCTACAAGAAGGACGATCCCGACCTCGAGGGCATGGCCGAACTCATCGTCGCCAAACAACGCAATGGCCCCACCGACACCATCAAAATGGCGTTCGTGAAACGGTATACGCGCTTCGAAAACCTGGCGGCCGAGAGCGAGTACAACGGCTAGCGGAGTGCATCGGGACCGGGCAGTATCCGAAAGCGTTTTCGGCCTTCAATACGGTAGGTCTGGAAGTCCGCGACGTCGACCGTGAGAATCGTGGCCAGCGACTCACGTTCTGCCAGGTGCACGAGCGTCGCATCGGCAAAATCCATGGGCCTATCGTCATAGCGATGCATGAGAGTGGATATCGCAGCCAAATCCATATCGGTAATCGAGCCCAGAGTCAACGCCCCCGAACGTACAAAGCTCCACGCAAGTCCGACTTCATGGAGCCGGTTGGCCACTAAGTAAAACAGTTCCGTAAGAACAGCCTCCGACGTCAACAAAGGCGCACGAAGCTGCTCAAATGACTCAACGCAGGGCCTGTGCCAGCGATCATCGCGGTCCAATATAGCCAGAATTGCGCCGGTATCGGCCAGAGCGCTAGCGGCCATACCGTTCGCTTAGCCGCTTGCGCACGATCTCACGGACCTTTTCGGAACGGTGCGGGTCACCCCCGGAAATGCTCCCGATCCATTTTGCTGCGGCGGCGTGCAGACGCGCTTGTTCAACCGCGTCATCTTCGTTTCGGCGGCCCTGAGACTCCAGCCATTCTTGCGTGAGGCGATCCAACACTTCGGCCAGACTTGCTCCTTCACGGCGAGCCTCCGATTCAAGGGCCATCTTTCTCTGCCGATCCAGCCGCCAACTATAGACCTCAGTTTTCGCCATGCACTACAGTGTAGTGCATTTCGCCTATGGCAGCAAACCTGGCGCGCCTACATGGCTCCCGCTGCTCGCGCCTGAGGCATTGCCGCCGCCGGTCCTACGTAGCGTGCGCTGCCGAAGCCAAGGATCAGATAGCCGAAACCGCATAGCAGAAACAGCAAGACAATGCCAAACGCGGGGGTCTGGCCAAACGACTTTGCCATGTCGATGGATATGATCACCGCAATCACGACGTTGACCACAGGAATGAAATACAGCACGAGCCACCATCCGGGTCGGCCAACGATCTTGAGCATGATGTAGATGTTGAAGATTGGGATGATGATCGCCCATCCCGGCTGACCAGCCTTCTCAAACACCTTCCATCCGGCGGCGATAACCACAACAAAGACTGCCAGCCAGACCAGCAGCATTGTGCCTCCGAAAAGCGAAGTCAAAGCGCTGTTGGCATCGTGTTGCAATACTGCCGACGCTACGGTCGAGGTCATCGTTTCTCCTGCCTGGTTTACTTGTCTCGCAAAATCCGAGTTCCGGTTATGGACAAGCAAGGATACTCCTCAGCAGCGATCTTGCAACCACTAACTAAAGGACTTCCCAGCACAGGCGGTTGGATTCGAACGCGCGTGGCTGGCGCATTGATCAGAATGCCGCAAAAGCCGCAGCATAGTTTCGCAAGTTCCGATTTACTTCACCAGCTTCGCAAACACCTTCTCATACTTCTCCGCGATGGCGTCCCAGCGATACAGCGCATCGGCGCGCTGCTTGGCGCGGGTGGCCAACTGCTCGCGGGCGCTGCCGTCATCCAGCAGAGCCTGCAACTTCGCCGCCAGATCGGCTTCAGACTTCTCATACCGAATCGCCGCATCGGCCGCGGTCTCGGCGTTCTCCGGCGTGTCAAGATACAACACGGCATTGCTCGCCGCCATGGCTTCCACCAGCGCCGGATGCACGCCGCCAACCTCGCAAGCAAAGACGAATACCCCCGCGTGCTTCTGGAGCGCCCAATAACCATCGCCGTAAACCGCTCCGGTGAAGCGCACGCGCTCGTCGCTCAGCAACTTCAGCCTGTCGATATAGCCGGAGTCATAGCGATTGTCACCAACCATCACCAGCGGCCAGTCACTGCGCACGTTGCGCCAACTGCGCAGCACCAGGTCAGGATTGTTCTCCGGCTCCAGTCGACTAACATAAAGAACGTACCGGCCAGACTCCAGGTTCAGCCCGTTAAGGTTGTAATCGCCCGCCGGCATTTCTGAACCGTAACCGATGACGACCGACTCGCTGCCATACTTCGCGAGATAGTAATCGTGAATCGCTTTGGCGTCGGTGACCAGTTGGTTCGAGCTGAACGACGATATCCACTCGCAAAAATGCAGCACCTGCGCGCCCAGGCCTTTCCACTTCTCGCGCTTGCGGTCCAGACCGTCAACGTTAAGCACCACCGGCTTGCCGAACAGGCGCGGAATGTACGCGAGAGCGCTATTGGCAACGTTGCACAGCAGCACCACATCGTTGTCGCTGAAGGCGACGTGCACAGCCGCGAAGAAGGTGCTGACCCAGGTGTCGAGATGCTTCTGGTGAAGGCTGGGGACGATGACGCGGCGCACGCGGCGGTCGTAGACATCGTCGGGACGGGTGAAGGCGCGGCGGCAGTAGACCGTCACTCGATGGCCGCGGTCGGCAAAGCGCGAGCTGATCTGCTCCGCAAAGCGCTCGAAGCCGCCGTAGCGATTGGGAATGCCGCGAGTTCCGACGATGGCGATGTTCATGAAAGAAGCAATTAGCAACTAGCAATTAGCAACTAGCAATTAGCAACTAGCAATTAGCAATTAGAGGTTAGCTACGAACCACTAGCCACCATCAACTAGCGGATCTCTTGCGATTTGTGTCAGGGCACGTCTTTAGACGTGCCGTAATCGGACCAACTTTGACTCGGGCTTTAGCCCCTGCGGTGATTTTGCGGCAGGGGCTAAAGCCCGGACGTTTACTATGCCCCGTCCGGCACGACTGAAGTCGTGCCCTGACACAAGGCGGCTTTCATAGCCAACTGGCCACTAGCCACTGCCTACTCCGCGTCAATTGCACGTGGCGTATTGCTGAACCACCATAGCAAATGGCGGTCGGAGACGCGGCGGCGGGCCTGAATAATAGACCGCTTGCGGCGGATGCTATCGCGCGCCCTCCACCAGTACGTCACCGCCGACCACAATCGCCGATCCCGAACAACAGCGTAGCCAAAGGTCATCAGATCGCGTGACGCTACCGGGAGAAACAGACGCCAGCACAGCCATCCTGATGCATTCTTACCGCGCATCAGAAAGCGGTTCTTGGCCGAATGCCAGTTAATAATCAGCGGCAGGTTTTCGCGGCGCTCCGGCGTGACGCGTCGCACGTGCCACGCAACTGCGGTCGGTACGTACAGGCATTTCCAGCCCATGAGCTGCGCGCGCCAAGCCAGGTCTGCATCCTCGCGGAAGGCGAAGAACTCCTCGTCGAAGAACTCGCCTTCGACCGACACATCGTCGATAAAGCTGCGCCGGAAAAACGCCGCCGCTCCGCTCGCGCCGAAGACATATTGTGGCCGATCATATTGGCCGCGATCGATCTCTTCGGCGCCTCGATCGAGGTGCCGCATGTTGGGCGTGAAATAGATTCCAGTCGAATCGATGATATTGGTCTTGCGCGGATCAGTCTCGGTTCCAGACGCTTTCTCGAGAATATGTTCCTGAACGCGCACGTCTTCAGACGGGTTTTGAAGCGGCGGGTTTTGAAGGGGCACGCCTTCAGGCGTGCCGTTAAGGTCAGTCAAAGAAGTGGGCTTTAGCCCCTGCGGGACGTCGCCCTCAGCGCCTGAAGGAGTGCCCCGGGACGTCGGACGGCGCGGCTGGAAGCCCTGCCCCGTCAAGGCCGCCGGGTCCCAGCGCAGCAATTTGCCACAGAATACGCCAGCGTCAAAACACGATTCGCCGGCACTCGCCATCAGCTGTGTGATGAAGTTCGGGCTGAGCACGACATCGGGATTGAGACACAAGACGTAATTGCCGCGCGAGGCGCGAATCGCCTGATTCTGCCCGGCGGCGAAACCAACATTCTTTTCGTTGTAGATGACGCGCCACTTCGCTTCGACCTCGCGCAGCAGGGCGCGCGTGCCATCCTCGGAAGCATTATCGACGATGACGACATCGAGATCGCGATAGTCCTGTTTCGCCAGCGCAGCGAAGCACTCTTCGAGATATCGCGCCGAATTCCAAGTAACGATTGTGACGGAGACCATTGAGCTAGCGCGCCAGCCGCGCACACAGCTTCAGTTTAGGCGAGTTAATTGTGAAATGGCGATGTTACGCCACAATTCGTCAATGCTGGCCGCCGAATGATTCTTAGCTAGGGCGTGATCTCCCAAACGACGCCGCAGCCCTCCGTGCAGTCGGTAGAGGTCATCCCGCCAATTTCCGTTGTGCCGAAAAGATTCCCGTTAGCGTCGATGGCTACCCCGCCGAGCGGAAATCCCCCATCGCTGCCTCCCGTGAAGTCATACAGGTCGGTATAGATCCACTGGCCATTGGAAGGCGAAAGTTTAAAGACATTCCCTACCTGGTTCGCGCCACCCTGGAAGGTTGTCCCATAGAGATTGCCCGCCGCATCCATCGCCAACACGTATTTGGGGCCGGAATACGATCCAGTAAAGCTATAGAGGACGCTTTCCATCCAATTTCCGTCCGACGGCGTGAGTTCGTAAATCGTACCCACGCCGTTCGCGCCTCCAGCCGTGGTTGTGCCGTAGAGATTGCCAAGGGCGTCGAAGATCACGCCACCGTAAGGCGTGCTGCCGGCGCCTGGATCTCTCACCGGAAATGCGTAGAGAAACCCTCCGGTCCATCCGGATCCTGTCGGCGAAAGCTGGTAGACTGCACCCGCGCCGTTACCCCCGGCAGCGGAGGTCGTGCCGTAAAGATTTCCCGCCCTATCGAAGATGACGCCACCATAGGGATTTGTGCCGGTGGAGAGATCAGTCAGGCCGTACGCAACATTCTCGGTCCAACCTTGCTGGGAGCGCGCGAGTTCGTAGACAACCCCACCATCGTTGACTCCGCCGTAAGTAGTGGTGCCATAGGCATTGCCCGCAGAATCGAAGACGAGGGCGCCGTATCCAGGTACGCTGCCATCCGGTTGCCCGGTGAAGCTGTGCAGGATGTATTCATTCCAATAGCAGAGCACGCCGCGGCAGGGGTTGGATTGCGGACGCAGATTGTAAATTGTGCCGATACCGTCCGTTCCTCCATACGCCGTAGTGCCGAATAGAGTTCCATCAGGTCCGATGGCCAGAGGAGCTTCGGTAAACTGACCATCGCTGGTAGTAAAGCTGTACAGCGGACTGAACACCCAACCCGAGCCATGCCGCGCGAGTTTGAAAGCTGTGCCCCGATTGTTAGCACCGCCGTAGATTGTGGTGCCGTAAAGGTTGCCCCGCTGGTCGACCGTGACCGTGGCCCAAGGTTCCGCTCCATCGAGTCCAAAGGTGAAATCGTGCAGCACCTGGAAGCTTTGGGCCGGTACGGATGTTGCGAATCCGACCAAAAGCAAAGCCAGGATAAATGCTGTCATCGCAGCGCGGACGGAATTCCGGGATAGCTTTGAACCGGTCATGAGGAGCTCCTTCTTTGGGCTCGCAAGGTAGATCACACCGGCACTTTATAACGAAATTGCGGGAGAGTTCCAGTGCAGCGACAGCACAACACAATTATCCTAACTTTGCCGCTGAAAATTAATACGCCCCACGCCCGGAGAGCACGATTGGAATGGTCCGCAGGAATATCTTGGCGTCCAGCCACAGCGACCAGTTGTCGATGTACTTCAGGTCGAGCTGCATCCAGCGATTGAAATCCACGTGGCTGCGGCCTTCCAGCACCCAGGTACATGTCAACCCCGGCCTCATGCGCAGCCGCCGCCGCTGCCAATCCTCGTACTGTTCCACTTCTTCCGGCACGGCCGGCCGCGGCCCGACAAACGACATATCCCCGCGCAACACGTTCCACAGCTGCGGCAGTTCGTCCAGGCTGAAGCGGCGCAGCCCGCGTCCCACCGGCGTAATGCGCGGGTCGTCGCTGATCTTGAACACAGGGCCGTCGAGCTCGTTGAGCTGATGCAGTTCCGCCCGCATCTGCTCGGCGTCATTGATCATGGAGCGAAACTTGTACAGCGTGAAACGCCGTCCGCCCAAGCCGCAGCGTGTCTGCCGGAACAGCACCGGGCCGGGCGAGGTGATTCGGATCAGGGCCGCGATGGTCAGCAAGACTGGCGAAAAAACCACCAGCGACGCCGCCGAGAGCAAAACGTCGATCACTCTCTTGAAGAACAGGCGCAATTCGCTGTCCGGGGCGCTCGACAGGCTGAGCAGCTGCACATCGCGGAAATTTTCCAGATAAATGCGCGAATACGCCGGGGGCAGGAACTCAAGTTGCACCCGGGTGCGGATGCCGAGATCGGCGCAGTGCTGCATCACCGGTTCCAGCCGGGCAAGCTCTTGCAAGTTGACAGCGAAGATGACTTCGTCGACGACATGGTTTTGCAGAATGCCGCCAACCGAATCAAGCGGGAAAACGTCGTACCCACCGAGTTTGTCAGGCGGCGTGTCGCTGACATCGGTATCGACAAAGCCCTTCAGCCGCAACCCCATTCCACGGCTCTCTTCGATAAGAGTTGCCATCTCGCGCGCCCGCGGCCCGCATCCGACAATCAGCAGGTAGTGATAGCGGCGAAGGCGTTCGCGCATCAGCGAGACGCCCCAATACGACAAGCTGCGTCCCACCAGCAGCAGAATAAAGTCCACCACACCGATCAGCAGGACATAAGTACGGCTGATGTCAGTCCGACGAAACAAATACAGCCCGGCATAGATCACCACCAGCACGATGGCAAGCTGGCTGACGATATTCAGCACGAGATGGATGGGATTGCTGAGTTCCAGATCGCGATAGAAGCTGGAAAAATACCCCACGATGGCCCAGATCACCAGAAAGGCGATCAGCAGCGGCAGGTAATGGCCGAAGGGGTAAATTCCCGGCAGGTGTTCGCTGAAAAATGCGAAGTGCACCAGGAAGGTTCGCAGCAGATAGGCCACCAAGAAGGCAACACAGGTCACCCCAAGATCGTGCAGCAGGGTGATCGTACCCAGTAGTTTGGATCGTCGATCGAACACAATAATGCCGTTTACCGAAAGGTCGCGGAACGACCCGTCCAGCGGCCGAACCCGTGGGAGACGTCAACGAAGCGGGCGCAGAAGGAACAGATATGGCCGTGACGCCACGCGCGCACTTCGAAGCTTAACTTTAGCAGGATTTCTCGCCCTCATGCCACTAGTGTAGGCTACTGAGTAACGTACAAGCTTCGATGCCAACCAGAGAAGAATCCCCGCCGGAAATGTTGCCCGCAGATGCTTCACGCTCGAATGAAGCTACAGTTCGAGACGCGGATGGAAGCGGATTGATCAGTTTTCTGGAAGGCGCAATCTTCTTCTTTCTCTGCCTTTTTGCCATTCTCCTGCCACATTCCATCAAGGGCGCTCAACACTCCTGGCAAATTGCGTTTCTCTTCTGGCTGGCAAAGCTCGCGGTGGAGCGGAAGCGGCCATTTCCACAACCGCTGTCGGCGCCCCTGCTGGTGTTCGTCACGCTCAGCGCAATCTCAACCGCGCTCAGTCCCGATCCTTACTTGAGCTGGGACCGAATGAAGCTTGTGTGCCTGGTGCTGGCCGGCATCGTAGTAGCGCAGAGCCTGCAGCGATTGAGGCAGGTGCGGATTCTGGTCTTTCTGCTAGTCCTGTCAGGATTGGCCGTCGCCGTCTTCACTGCGTGGCAATACACCTACGGTGTGGGAGTCAGGGTCTCTCTCATCGCGCCGCAAACGCCTTTGTACAAAGCACACGTTCATCACGACGACATCATCACTCACATCAATGGACGTTCCGTTCATACTCCCGCGCAACTGGAACGGATCATTGAGCAGAGTCCGCCAGGCGCCCTGTTCCGCATCGACTACCTGCGCGGCTTCCCTTTTCAAAAGGAACAGACTTTCGTCACGCGCGAACAGATTATGAAGAGCGCCTTCGGCACCTATTGGCTCCAGTTTGCCCGCGGCAGGCCGTTCCGCGCGCAGGGAACGCTGGGCCACTACGTTGTCTTTGCCGAGATGCTCATGCAACTTGGTTGTATGAGTTGGGCGATGCTGCTGATCACCGCGCCCCGCAAGAGAGGATTATGGCTTCTATTGGCGGTGACCTTTGCTGCATTGGCCGCGGCCCTGTTGCTCACCGAGACTCGCGCAGCCCTGGGCGGACTTGCGGTTGGATGCTTCGTCGCAGTGTGGGCCTTGGCCGGCAAACGCGTGCGCATCTGGGCGACTTCTCTGCTGGCAGTGGGATGTGTGGCCGGCGGTTTGTGGATCTACCACGCGCGAGGGTTGAACCTGGAAGATACTCATGACCCGGGCACGCAATTCCGCAGGCTGATGTGGGAGGACGGCGTGCGATTGGCGCGCCAGCATCCCTGGTTCGGCGTGGGCATGGAGACGACTCGCCTTCACTGGCAGGAGTGGAACATCCGCGGCTTCGCTTTGTATCACGTGCAAAGCCACTTTCACTCCACACCGCTGCAAATCGCCGTGGAACGTGGATTGCCGGCGCTGATAGCATGGTTGTGGTTTGTGGTGGCGTATCTGGTGTTCCTGGTTGGTCTCTTACGCCGGACGCGGGCACGCAGCCGGTTTGCCTCCGGCGTCGTGAGTGGCGTGCTGGCCGGTTTCGTAGCTTTCCAGACAACTTCGCTTGTCCACTACAACCTCGGCGAAGAGCCGCTGGTTATGGTCCTGTTCTTCTATTTCGGATTGGCCCTGGCGATTGACCGTATGCTGAAAACGCCGGGCGCTGTGGATGTGCCGTAGGCGAGCGTTCAATAGAATTGGCTTCCGCCGTTCGAGTCCAGATGAGCGATCCCAGCATTCCAGATAATTCCGCCCAGCAGCCTCCGCGCGGCAAGCGCCACTGGTGGATTCCAGCCCTTCTTCTGCTGCTGTTCGCTGTTCAGTCACTATGGTTCATCAAGACGCAGTCGTTGACTTACGATGAACCAGCCCACATCGTCGCCGGCGTGGAGGCTTGGCAGCAAGGCCGCTTCGAGCACTGGAACGATCACCCGCCGCTAGGCAGGCTGTGGCTCACTATCCCTCTGATGGGCACGCATACCGACTTCAAATGGTCGACGCTGAATAATGGGTTCTTGTTTACCGCTATGACTCCCGGCCCGGAAACGCTGGCGTGGCGCTCTCGTCCCATGAACACGCTTCTGGGGTTGGCGCTGGGGCTTTCGCTATGGTTGGCCGCCCGCAAGTTTTTCTCGACCGGCGCGGCAAACGTCGCGTTGGCGCTGTATGCGTTCACGCCTTCGTTGATTGCCAACTTCTCCGTCGCTACTACCGACGGAATCGGCGCGCTGTTCATCTTCCTGGTCGCCTGCCAGCTAATTCGCTGGCGACGCAATCCGATGCCAGCGCAGACCGTCCTGCTGGGGCTGGTTCTGGGTGGTCTGCTGCTGACCAAGTTCTACGCGCCTCCGCTGGTGTTGCTGGCTCTGGGGCTGATGCTGGTGCTCGATCGTGATCACGGTTTGCGCGGGCTCGGGCGCTTGAATTGGAAGCCCATGCTCGCGGCGCTGGGGATCGCGCTGCTCACGCTGTGGGCCGGATACTTCTTCCACGTCGCACACTTGAAGATCGGGAACAGCCAAGTGGAGGCAAGCTTTCCTAATCGGCCATTGAAGACCTGGGCCACCAAATCGCAAGTCCAGATGAACGCCCTGGTTCCCGCGGGAGAATTTCTGGAAGGCTTGCGCGAAGTGGCGTTCAGCAATCGCCACGGGCGGCCCGCGTGGTTCCTGGGAAAGATCTATCCCAGGGGTGGAATCAAGCTGTACTATCCCGCCGCCATCGCGCTCAAGTGGCCTACGATTCTGCTGCTGCTGTTCTTCGCAAGTTTGTTCTTGGGGGTCCGCAAGACTTGCCGCGCCCCGGGCGACCTTCTGATTCTGTGCCTCTTCGCGGTGGTGTATCTGGTGCTCGCCGTGCAGTCGCGCTTCGACATTGGTGAGCGGCACATCCTGCCGCTCTATCCTTTTGCGTTACTGATTGCCGGCGGCATTTGGGAGCATGCGCGCAAGCATCGCATCGCCTCGGTAGTCGTGATTTTGGCGCTTTGTCTGAACGCCGCCGACGCACTTCGCTCCGCCCCCGACTACCTGGCTTACTTCAGCATTTTCGTTAAGCCCGAAAACTCCTGGCGTCTGCTAACCGACAGCAATCTGGATTGGGGACAGGGGCTGATTTCACTCCGTACCTACGAGCTGCAACATCCAGATGAGAGGTTGAAACTTGCCTACTTCGGCTCCGTCGATCCTGCGCTTTATGGAGTCAAGGCGACGCCCCTCGCGCCGGCCGACCGTGTGAGCGGCAAAGTTGTCGCGGGCGCAAGCTGTCTCTCCGGGCAGGTGCTGGACGATCACGATGGCTATCACTGGCTGTGGCTGTATCCGCCGCAACGGGTGCTGGACAGTTCGATGTGGATGTTTGACACAACGCAGTGAGTACGAGTTTCCAATCGGCTTAAAGCACGGAGTTCTGGTGGGCCTTAACGGCACGCCTGAAGACGTTCCCTTTCAAAGCAAGGCTACCGTCGTCATGGAATCGCCCAAGCGGCTACTTCCCTGCCCCGATGGCGTTCCATTGAAACTGCACTACGTCGCCAAAGTGGCTGACGACGAACTGCGCAGTGTGGCCGCCGGGATAAATGTGGAACTCATGCGGAATTCCACGCGACTTCAGCAGCTTATCCAACTCCTGCGCCCCGTGTTCGAAACCATAGTCGTCATTGTTGCCCACGTCGAAGTAGATCTTCATTCGCTTCAGGCTCGCGACGCTGTCGGTGCTTGCGAAGTAGAAAACATTGTTGCGATTGAAGTAGTCGCGAGATCCAAACACTCCGCCCAGCAACGCTCCCGCACTTCCGGGTGGGCTCGCACCAAGGTCCTTGGGCACGTCGGTGATAAGGGCTGGCATCTGCGCGCTGACAGCGGCGAACTCATCGGGATATTTGAACGCCAGCCGTAGCGCACCGTAACCTCCCATAGAAATGCCGGTAATGCCGCGAGCGGTGCGCGTGCCCTCCACACGATACTTCTTTTCCATAGCCGGAATGAATTCCTTCATCAAGAAATCCTCATATCGCACTTTGCCATTTTCGGAGTTGATGTAGAAGGTATTTCCCGCGCTGGGAGCCAGCATCACAAAGTCGCCGATCTTGCCCTTGCTGCGCAGCTCTGAGACGACATCCCAACCGCCGAAGTTGAGCAGCGACTGCTCGTTGTCGCCCAAGCCGTGCAGGAAATACAGCACCGGATAGCGCCGCGTCTTGTCCTGATCGAAGCTGGCCGGCAGGAAAGCGCAATAACGTACCGGCCCGGCCAGCACTTGCGACTTGATAACGGAGCACTCCGCGCGGCCCTGGGCATGAAGCAGAGGAGCGAAGGAGATCAGTGCGATCCATGCTAAACCCCGCAGTCGAAAACTAAATTGACGTGCCAACAGAATTCTCATTTCTTGATTCGAGGATCGAATGGATATTGGACAGCAGATCGGATGCGAACCCGCGCGGCATCGGCATGCAGAGGGTTCAGCACGACGTTAAAAGTTGACGGTACAAGCGCACTCGGGACGCGGAGCAGCGCGGTGCGTCCCGACCGCAGCCACGCCGAACCAATCTCGCGAGTCTTGTACAGGTCCTCAGGCCAATTTGGCGGAAGCTCGCTCACTTCCAAGGATTCCACCGAGACGCGAGCATCTACTTCCAGCGCAAGCAGGGTGTATTTGGGCGGAACATCGTTGGCGCTGGTGTGGGCGCACGCTTCCAGCAAGGCTCCGGCCGGGCTTTCCGCCAGGTATACAACCGGCAGACCACGCTCGTGCCAGCGCCCGGGAGCGCGCAGACCTCCCGCTCCCTTTAAATCGCGATGCTGACTCACGCGCCAAAGCGTGGTCAAACGAACATGCCCTCATCGATCTGCACCAGCAGTTCCTCCACGATTCTACTGCCGGTATCGGTCTTCGACATCTCCAGCGGCGTGCGATTATGCAGGCGCGGATGGTGACGGCGAAGCCAGGCGAGCGCCCGTTCACGCGATCCGTAAACCGATTCGGCCTGCGACAGAAGGCGGGCAACCCGCAACACGCGGTCCGATTCCTCCACCGTAAGCTTCTCGCGGCGTGAACGGCGGTGCTGCAAGGTTCGCAGCGGGATCACCAGCGCATCAATCTCCGATCGCGTGACGCCGAGGGCGATCAGGCGCTTAATGGAAGTGGTCGGCAGTTGACGCTCGACGATCTCCAGCATCTGCTGCTCCGTGTGGGGAACGGGTACGCCTAACCATTCGCCTATCTGCTGGTGAAGAACTGACATCGCAACTTACCTCAACTACATTATGCCACAAGAGCTGCGGCAAAATGTAGGGCTTTTGCCTTATTCGTATTTCAGCGTTTGCACCGGATCGAGCCGGGCGGCGCGACTGGCAGGATAGAGGCCAGCCAGCAGGCTGACCACGATGGAAAACGCAATGGCCGCGCCGATCAGCCACGGCGGCATGATCCAAACCGCTTCAGCCGGCAATTGGTGGTTGTGCAAGTAAATTCCCGTGCCGATATTGATGGCGTTGCCGATCCCGTAGCCCAGCGCAATGCCGAGCACGCCGCCGAAGAAGCCCATCGCTCCGGCCTCGGCAAAGAAGAGCCGCTTCACATCGCCGTCGCTGGCGCCGATGGCCTTCATTACGCCAATCTCGCGGCGGCGCTCCAGCACCGCCATCACCAGGGTATTGATGATGGCCAGCGTGGCCACGGCGAGCGCTAGCGATCCAAAGATGCCGAGGAACAGGTCGAGCACCGTGAAGAAACGGCGCAAGCTCTTGGCCGCGTCCAGCACGGAAAAAGTACGGAAGCCCATCTGCTTGATGGCATCCTGCACCTGTGCGACTTTCGCAGGATCTTTGACGCGTACGGTAAGCGTCATGTAGGTCCTGCCATGCCCGCGAAGAGAACTGCGCATGTCGCTAAACTCCGCCATATTCAGCTTGGCGGTTAGATCGACAGGCAGAAAGATGCGGCCGCGCGACACGGTGCGCATCCCGCCGTAGGGCTCTTCGTCGATGATGCCCATGACCCTCAACTGTTGCGTCTTGCGCACCACGGAGAATCCGTAGCTATCACCGCCCTTCGCGTTGCTGGAGTCACTCTGTTCCCCTGAGAGTTGCGGCCGGCCGGAGGCGTCGGAATCGGCAGCCAGCGGCTGATGCTCGCCGTAACGAAGCGTGACCTCGTGCCCAATCAACGCCTTCGGATTTTGTGGAGCTAGTTCCTTGGCAAAATCGTTCAGCAGGATGACTTCTTCGGCATCGGAGCGGGAGAAGAACTTGCCTTGCAGATTGTCGAAGGCCTCATTCTCGCGCGCCGACATAGGCAGGCCAGTAACGAACCCGTAGTGAGTCTGACCGCCGTAAACGATTTCACCCATGACGCGGATTTCCGGCTCAACTTCGGTGACGTACTGCAAATGCGTCATCTTGTCGCGCGCGGCATCGTCTAAGACCGGTGCATTCTCGGGATGCTGGTCTTTCCGGTCCTGTTCGCGATCGAAGCCACGAAAATCCTGCTTCGAGGTTACGAAGACCGTATCGAACATGCCCGATCCAGCCAGGCGCTTGGTGGCAAGCTGCTGAAGACCTACACCAAGGGACAGCATGGCAACCAGCGATGCCACGCCCACAGAGATACCTACAGTCGTCAATCCATTGCGCAGCTTGGATTGCCGCAGATTGCGCACCGCAAGGTCGAGCAGATCGTAGCCCTTCATGCGAGCGCCTCCTCAGCTCCAGCAAGTCCAACCCCGGGCCTTGCTGGGGGCCCCGGGTCGCCAGAGGGAAGAAGCTTGCCATCCCCGAGAAAGATAAGCCGGTGCGCAAAGCGCTCGGCCAGTGCTCGCTCGTGCGTCACCATCACCACCGTCATGCCAAGCGAAAGGCTCACGTCGCGGATGAGGTTGAGAATGTCCTCGCCGGTGCGACTGTCGAGGTTGCCGGTAGGCTCGTCGGCCAGCAACAGCGACGGGCGATTGGCCAGCGCCCGGGCCAGCGAAACCCGCTGCTGCTCGCCGCCGGAGAGCTGCGATGGTCGATGCTCCATTCGCTTGCCCAGACCGACTCGCTCCAGCGATTCGCGGACCCGCTGTGCCCGCTCCGAACGCTCGACTTCGGCGAAGCGCATGGGTAGTTCAACATTCTCCGTGATGGTCATCGCCGGAATCAGATGGAAAGACTGGAAGACCATGCCGACATCGTTGCGGCGATAGCGCGCCAGATCCTCCGATGACATTCCTGCCAGGTCTCGGCCGGCGACGAGCACCGAGCCTGAAGTGGGGCGGTCAAGACCGGCGAGCAGATTCAAGAGGGTGGACTTTCCGGAGCCTGACTGGCCCAGGAGGGCCACAAACTCCCCGCGCTTGATGGTGAGCGTAATGCCGTCCACAGCGCGAATTGTGCTGCCGCCCATGGTGTAATAACGGCAGAGATTTTCAGTTCGCACTGCCTGAGGGGTTGCTGAATTGCTCATCGGTGATGGATTCGATGCTGTCATTCGAGTCTCGGGCGCAAGCTGCCCTCTTCGAACATACGAAATCGCAAGCGAGTTTGCTCCATAACGTGTGTAACAATTTGTAAACAGTGCCTATGAACAACAGATGCAGGCAAGCGGGAAATTTGAGTACTGACCGACTTTCGTCCTGTGGTTTGGCGTGAAAGGTTCAGGCAGAGGACTTTGTCAATGCTTGACGCAGAGCTCCTGAAATCGATCGCGGCGCAGTTGATGACGAGCCCTTCGGTGAGCGTTGGGGGAAAATCTGTGCCTGTTCGCCACACCAGCCAGCAGCGCCTCAGAACGGCGGCGTTCAAAATTGGAGGCCACGAATATCAGGCCATCGAACAAAACCCAGAGAGGCCGAGCCGGTGGGGGCAACTGGCGCGCAGCGGTCGTCAAGTGGTGCAGTTCAAGGATGTAGACAGCAACAAGTTCATCGCCGTTGTCGTCGACGGCCAGGTTACGTATTACGGCCACGGCAAAGATCGCCCTTGAGGAGACGCGTGTTCTGGAATTGGCTGCCTGAGATCACAACAGAAACACCGCACAAAGCAGCGCGCCGAAGACCAACGCCTGCGATAGCTCGCTGAATCCCAGCTTGTGGACATCGAGCGGCTGGCGTGAGCGAATGAACCAGAGTGTTCCTCGCAGCAGGATAGGCAGGAAGGCAAGTGCGATTGCGGTTGGAAAAAAACCCAGGCGGCAGGCGGCAAGAATGGCAGCGATCAGGCCAATCTGTCCCACCAGAAAGCCGAGGCCCGGCTGGAGCTTATCCTTGAAAGTCATGGCGCGGCTGGAATGGATGCGCACTTGGACGAAGTGAATTTGGTCGGCGGCAAATAGCCAATTCGCCAGCCAGAGTGCCATGGCCGTGCGGTCGATTCGGCCGGTGGCGACGTAATAGGCGCAGGCTGCCGTGGAAGTCAGGCCGATAGCGCCAATGATCTGCGCCGGCATCCTGCCCTTGCGGCCAAGCCTCTTCACACCAGCCTGGATGGCGAAGGCTAGCGCCGCAATCGCGCCGATGAGCAGCAGTCCGCGATTGTGCCCGTTCCACAGAAGAGCAACTACGTTTCCCGCAGCTATCACGCCGATTGCCACAAGCGCCTTCGTTAGCAACCCGCGCTCGTAGTCAGTCTGTGCTTTGATGGGCGACGTGCCCAGCCAGCTTTCTAACGGAGTGCGCAGCCAGAACAGAGATACTGCAGCAATGAGAAGAATAATCAGCGCGGCGCTGTTGACGGCTGTGTGCGCCGCAATTACCGCTCCTGTCGCCAACGGAACCAGCATCATGCCCCAGGCGCCGTGCTCCCGCGGGACCACCATCGCCCTGAGCCGGGAACTTGGAACGGTACTGATGTGCGCTGCCATGCCTCAATCCTGGCTCTACTGAGCTTTACGCAATATGACTTAAGTCTCAGCCAGCTCTTTTAGCCGCGATCTCGCGGATGATCTGGTTCGAGGTCCCTGGCTCGTACACGCAGAACGGCTCTTCGGCCAGGAAGTCGCCGGTAGCGGCATAAGCACGCGCGCGGCATCCCATGCAGACATGCCGGAATTCGCAGCAGCCGCACTTGCCTTTCAGGTTGTCGTCGTCGCGAAGCTGTCCGAAGACGCTGGAGTCGTTCCATATTTCGGCGAAGCTCTGCTTGCGCAGATCGCCGGCGATTGCGGGCAGATATCCGCAGGGGAAGACCTCGCCTTCATGCGAGATAAAGCAGACACCGGTTCCAGCCAGGCAGCCTTTGGTCATGGCATTCATGTCGCTCGGATGTCCACCAGGATGTCCAGTGTGTCCCACGGGTGGCCCACCGTTTGCCTTGAGCGAGATTCCAGTCGAGCCCGGCATCGTCATGTCGGTGGGGCCAATCTCGTGGGGATGCGATGCTGCGGCTGGCGGCGTCTCGCGACCGGCCATGCGATCGGCAGCCCGGCGCTGGCGCGCCACACGGAAGTAGTGCGGCGCACAGGTCGCCTTCAGCTCGATATCGCCTGTCAAGGATTGATCGTAAAACCAGTTCAACATCCGCTCGTACTCTTCGGGAGCGACCATCTGCTCCGTAGCAATGTCAACCCCACAGCCCACCGGCACCAGCAGGAAGGTGTGCAACGCATCGGCACCCAAGCGGCGCGCCAGGGTCAGCACCTCCGGCAACTGATGCGCGTTGTGGCGGGCAATCGTCGTGTTAATTTGCACCGAAACACCAAGTTCCTGAAGATTGCGCATACCATAAACGGCTGCTTCAAACGCGCCGGGGATGCCGCGGAAGGTGTCGTGCGTGATCGCGTCAGATCCGTCGAGTGAAATGGAGACGCGCTTAATGCCGGCGTTCTTGATTTTCTCCGCGACATCTTTCGTGACCAAGGTCCCGTTCGTCGCCAGGGCCGTACGCAGTCCGCGACCGGTGGCATACTCGGCCAGCTGGAAGATGTCCTGGCGGTAGAGCGGCTCGCCGCCACTGAGCACGAGTATAGGGCTGCCGAAATCGGCGATCTGCGAAATGATGTTCAGCGCTTGCTTGGTCGGCAGATCGGCCGGCGACATCAGTTCGGTGGCCGTGGCGCGGCAATGGATACAGCGCAGGTTGCAGCCCTTGGTGACTTCCCAGAAGATCAGCCGCGGCGTGTATTCCTTCTTGCTCGCCGTGTGGGCGCTGGCGTTTGCTGCTGTCATTAGTGTTCCTCCCCCTGTTTCAACTACGGCTCATTTCTATGTCTTCAAGATAGGATTTTGACGACCCGAAGGGCCGTGAGTGGCATCACGTGGGGTTGTGACGCGCGTCACTCAGGGGGGAAGCTGTCAGCCCTCAGTTGTCAGCCATCACCTTTTGGTCGATCTCAATAGCCTGCCGCTAAAATGCCTACCGTGAAGGCCGTGGATGACGACGGCTGTCATCGGCGGCGGGAAAGCTGATGGCTGACGGCTGACGACTCTTACGGTCCTACGCCTCCGGAGTGACAGTCGGAACAGGTCACCGCTGAGAGGTCGCCAATGTCAACCGGATGCTTGAAGCTTTGAACAGGCAGCGAGGCGATCTGCGTGCCGCTTTCCTGCTGTTCTAATACCGTATGGCACGAGTTGCAGTCTTTGCTGATGACTTTGCCATCTTTGCTGACGTGGTTGCCATCGTGGCAACGGAAGCAGCCGGGGAAATACAAATGACCGATGTTGTTGGGATGGGTCTTCCAGTTCACCTTCATGTCGGGAAAGAAAGTCGTGCGATAGATGCGCTGTAGTTCGGCAATCGAATTCTTGATGCTGCCGGCTTTGCTGGACACGAGCTGCGGATATTTGTCCTGGTAGAACTTGTTTAGGTTCTCCGCGATCGCTTTCTCCGCCTGATCCGTGGTCTTGTAATCGGCGGTCAGCACCTGCACGCCCTGCTGTTTGATGTAAGGCAGTGTGGCGTCGATGGCTTTTCCAGCGATGCTGCGGTCCACCGAAAGATCGGGCGCCACATAGATGTGAGTGGGACGATTGTGGCAGTCGATGCAGTCCATGCGGCGCTTGCTGGCCTGGTCGATTTGGGCCTGAGTTGGCGGCTTGTCCTTCACCGTGTACTCGGTCACCTTGCCGTTCTGGTCCTCCATTCGCACCCAGGGAATCACCTGACGCTGTTCATCGGTAGCGAAGTATGTGATCTTATTGGCGATATTCATGTGCCAGTGAATGCCTTCGCCGGCCTGACCGAGCGAAGGATCGCCGCCGCCGGTCTTGATGAGCATACGAATCACGCGCGGCGTGTTCTGCTCATCGGTTCCATAGTGGGTGAAGGTCTTCAGTTGCGCGCCCCAGAATTTCTTCGGCCAGTGGCATTGTTCGCAAGTTTGCTGCGCGGGGCGAAGATTCTCCACCGGGGTGGGGATGGGCCGGGGATAGGTGCCCAAGACAGTGTAGTAAACCTGGCGCAGGCCCGACAGCTTTGACTTCACGTACCAGCTCGCTCCCGATCCGACGTGGCAATCGACGCACCCTACACGCGCATGAGGCGAAGCCTGATAGGCAGTGAACTCCGGATGCATAACGGTATGACATAACTGTCCGCAGAAATTTACTGAGTCTGTAAACTCGTAAGCCTTATAGCTGCCCACCGCACTCATGAGGGAGAAGATCACCACGAAGCTGAGCACAAAGGCAGCCGTACTGCGCTGGGCGGGATTGTTGAAATCGAGGCTCGGAAAATGCTGCGGCACGCCTGCGTGGCGGAGCCTGCGACGGCGCTCGACCACGATCCCGATCGGTATTAGGATCAGGCCGAACACCAGAATTGCCGGCGCCACCATGTAGGCGAGAATGCCGATATAGGGAGAGGGTTGACTCGAGAGGACGTCGATCAGAACCAGGAGAACGATGTTAGCGAAAGCAACGGCGCTTAGCGCCAGACCGATCAGGCTGATCGGGTTCTTAATGAGATCTCGTGAAACCGGCGGATGATCGCGTAGAGGATCCTGGCCCTGCGTGTCCTCAGTCATGGTTTAGTTGTCCCTTCTTAGCCTCACCCTAATGCGAGGGCGCATGAGTCTTGCAAGAAACAAACACATCTACAACAGTGTTTCAAGCGAAATCTGGAATGTAACACCCCAGGAAGCGAGAGTGGGACTGCCACGATCCCACCCACGTTCCACTTACTTGTGACTGCCGGCCTTTTCGGCGGGCTCATCGGAGCCGGCTGCGACTGGTTCCGCTTCTTCTTCGGAGCCTGCACTCTTCTCGATGGCCACCAGGTCCAGCGGATGTTCGTGCTGATATTGCTCGATCGACATCTTACCGTCGAACCAGGACCAATTCATGGGATAGGCATCAGGATCGAAGATGACCCCATACCAGTGCCAGACCACGATGGCCAGCGTCGCCAACACCGCCTCGTAAAAGTGAATGGTGATGGCAACGTCGATCCACCAGCCGGGAACGCGTTCCCCGACTCCGCCCTTGAACCATATCATCAGGCCGGTGCTGGCCATCACGAACATGCCCCAAACCAGCGCCCAGTACTCCATCTTTTCGGCGTAGGAGAACCGGCCAAACAATGGGCGCTGATCGCTATAACCGAGGTAGTAGCGGAAGGCGTCACGCGCGTCCGTGGCGTCCTTCCAATCGGGCAGCATGTCTTGAATCATGCGGCGGCCATCCTGGGTAGCGATGACGTACCACACGTGGAACAGGCTGACCGCAATAAGCACCACGCCGGCGATGCGGTGAACATAGCTGCGTACGATTTCGTTGACGAAGATGGCAGCCAGCCACGACGAGGGATAGCGCAACGCGAAGCCAGTCAACACCAGGGTAAAGAAGCTTATCAGCAGCGTCAGGTGCTGGATGCGTTGTGCCCGAGTCATGCGGAAGAGAATGCGCGGCTGACCGATGCGGTGGAGTATCAACTTCTTGCGGAAGATGATCAGGTTGTGCAGCACCATGGCGCCAATCACGCCGACGATCATCCAGATATAAAACCGGCTGATAAGGCTGATTACCTTGCTGCCGAAATCCGCCTTCGCCGTACCGTCCAAGTGCACCTTGCTGGCAATGAACTTCTCATTGGCGCCGGGATGGCACTGGCCGCAAGTCTTCGCCAGATTGGCATGGTTGACGGTGGAGTGGGGATCGCTGGACGGCAGAATGTTGTGTACGCCATGGCAGCTGGCGCAGTTGGCAACCGTCTTGGAACCGACCTTCTCCGCCATGCCGTGATAGCTGGCAAGGTACGACGAGACCCGGCCACCGGGCACCCCAAACTCGTTCGATAGTTTCACGCTTCCATGGCAGGAGGCGCATGTGTTCTGCACGTTGCCCATGGCAACGGAGGAGTTGGCATCCTTGGGCGCCTTGATGGTGTGAATTCCGTGGCAGTCGGTGCAGACCGGCGCTTGCCAATTGCCACGCGCGATGGCCTGGCCGTGAATGCTCTGCACATACTGAAGCTTTACATCGTTGTGACACTTGGCACAGGTTGTGGGAACGTTGAACTTGTTGATTGGCGACTTGGGATCGCCGGCGCTCAGGATGTCGTGCGCGCCGTGGCAGTCGGTGCAAACCGCAGCCTTGTCGGAACCGGCGGCGACAGCCTTGCCGTGTACGCTTTCCTGATAGGAAGTAAAGGGAGCAGAGCTCACGCCGCTCGACGCCATTACAAATTTCTGCCCATGACAGGCGCCGCAAGTCTGCGGAATGTTAGCTCGAGCGACCTTGGACTTGGGATCACTGGGCGGCAGAATTTCGTGCACGCTGCCGTGACAGTCCTGGCATTTGGCGACATTGGTGTTTCCCGCAGCCGCGGCTTTGGCATGGATGCCATGCTCGTACGCCGTTTGCTGGTCGGCGTGGCAGGTGGCGCATACCGGCTTGACCGGAGCAGGATCGTGCGGAAAAGCCTTGACGTCGGAGTGGCAGTCGGTGCAGCCGAACATGCTGTGGACCGAACCCTTGAACTTAGCATCATCTACGTGCAGGCTGATCTGCTTGCCGTTCTCCTCTTTGATCAGGGTCGCGTCGCTGTGGCACGCTAGGCACTCGTCATTGCCCATCTTCGCGGCCTTTGCCGGGGAAGAATGTTTCTTGGGTGCTGCTGGAGTTTGCGGGGTCCCCGACGAGCCTTGAGCTTGGGTTCGTTGGGGTGTCTGAGCACCTGGTATCACCGACAGCAGCAAAGCAGCAAGAAAAACAAGAACACAGCGTTTCACGGAACCCCTCGCTTTTCCCTTGGGTGCGTAATTCACAGCGGGTAACACATAACCATCGCCCAGACATGTACCGGAGGGCAGTGAGTGTACTCACGTGGGCATGTGATTGCGGTCACATGGGTTCCGCCGCTCACAACCTGGGGTGAGCGGAATCACAGGCATTCAGGCAGAGTCGCGGACCCAGCAGAGTGCCGTATCCATGCGGTTGCCGAGCGGACAGAGCGTCAATAGCCGGACTTTCACGACTATCGCGCTAAAGCGAGGGCCGCATTTCTAATGTCGATATGTCGAAGGTGAAAAGTCAGCAGTCGCGCCGGAGTGGGCGCACCAAGCCGCGACCTGCGGAGCAGATTTTGGCGCCTGGAGGTTACACCAGCATGGCGCGGGGCCGGAAGTTGATGCGTGCATGGCGCGTGCGCACCATGGCGATGGTGCGGACCCGCTCATAGGCCCCGTGCAGGTCCTGGCTGAGCATGCGCACGACTTCCAGACAGACGGTTGGCTGTTCGCGCAGAAACTTCAGCAGCTCTTTTCGGCGGACGAAGACCACCTGCGAGTTGTCGATTAACTCGGCCGTGACCTCGTAGGGGGTATTCGACAGGGCTGCTCCCAACCCCAGGACTTCTCCGGGCCCAGCAATGCGCAGGGTCAGCCGCTTTCCGGTGTCGGAACAAATAGAAAGCTTGGCGCGCCCATCGCAGAGGATGAAGATGCCGCGTACGGGCCGGCCCTCGGCGAAGAGAACCGAGCCGCGGGCATACGAGCCGAGAGACTTAATCTGGTCGAACGCCTTCAACGACTCCCCTGGCATGTCGCAAAAAAGACGATCGGGTCGGAAATCGCAGGTCAAGCAATTCGACTGATTTATGCTCTCCATACTGCGGTGATACTGCTCTGGAGAAATTCATGCAGTGACTACAGTCACCGGTTTCCGTGACCTCATTCACAATTGAAAGGAAGAATGGTTAAGGCAGAACACCTAAACCTATCATTATCAGACTGATTTCAGCCGCTGAGACAATCCTTCTGGGTTTGCGCAAAGCAGCCCCAAAAAAGGCACACTTCAACCTCGCGCCAGGATCATTGCGTTCCGTGGGACTTTATTGCGTGATCGCCATCGCCTTTAACGCCGACTTATTGCGGATCAGCAGGGTCGAACCCTTGGCTTGTACAATCTGCCGCTTCTTCAAGTCAGCAAAGAGGCGGGTAACCGTCTCTCGCGAAGTGCCGATCATCTGCGCGATTTCTTCATGGGTCAGGGCCAGCTTGACACGCGGTTCCAGCTTGGCTGCTTCGCCATTGCGCGCGCTCCACTCCAGCAGCAACTTCGCCAGCTTTTCCGCTGCGGAATGGGACAGCCCAAGAGCACGGATTTCGCGGCAGGCGGAGTTGTATTTGTCGCTGAGCTGCTCGGCCACGCGCAGGCAAGCTTCACTGTGCTCCTTGAGGAAGCGCAGAAAATCTTCGCGTTTGACGAAGTTCACCTGGCACGGGTCCACGGTCTCGGCGGTCAGCTCGTAAGGTCTGCTGCTTACCGTGGCACTTAGGCCCAGGACCTCACCCGGCTCGGCAATCTTCAGGATCAGCGTTTTGCCGTCGGTGGAGCAGATGGAAAGTTTCACGCGTCCCTTGCAGAGCACGAAGATACCGCGTGGGGTTTGCCCTTCCACGAAAAGCACCGCGCCCTTGGGATAGGCGGTTGCATACTTGATGTTTTCGAAGGCCTGCAAGGCAGCTGGCGGAAGATCGCAAAAGATATGTTCTGCGCGCATCTTGCATGCCAGGCAGCTTTCAATAATGTCTAATCCGTATGGTGTAAGCACGACGACCCCCTGAACTGAACATCGTATCCCCGTTTTTCACGGCCGCAGCGGGTGCGAGCTGCTGCGAGGGGCCAGGAATGCCGGTGTCGCGCTGGTTTTGGTCCGCGCACCCTGCCGAGTGCCGGCGGTCACTTGCTGTGGTGATCCGCCAAAATCGCCGCCAAGGCTTTCAATAAAGGCCTTGTGCGTGATATTTGCCCACTTTCGGCTTCCCAGGCTCTGCTCCAGATACAGTCCAGCGGAACACTGCGGCCGCACACCCAACAAGTACATAGATCACATGGGCCTGTGACCTGTGAGCATCGACGCTCTCCGGCGAGCAGCATCGCCAGCCTGCAAAACGGGGCTGGAGATGCGGTAAGCTACAGTGTCGGAATGCTTGCTGCCCTTTTGTTGAAGCACACTCCACCCGCCCATTTGAGGAACATGGAACCGCAACCACCCTTGATAGCTTTGGAGCACGAGGCTAGCCACAGCGGGCCGGCAAAGACATCCCGGCGGCTGGATACCGGGTCAGCCTTTGTTTATGCTGCTCTGGTCGCTGTCTTGCTGGAGCGGATGAGCGCCGTCGCCGCCGACCTTCAACTGTGGGCCGACGGAGCCTGGTTTCTGATCCGCATAGCCTCAACCCGCACCTACTATTTTTGGGTTGGCGATTGGAAACGCGAGTTCTTCCGGGCCCGTATCTTTACTATTTTGTGGGAACAGACCCCGCTAGTACTGGCCACGCATCTGCGTATTCATTCCCTGCATGTGCTCTCCCTGATCTTGGGTTTTAGTCTCTACTCCCATGCCCTGCTCAGCCTTTACATCTGCTACCGGTATGCGGCCCGGCGCTGGTACATGTTGTTTCCGCTGCTGAGCTTCTTCGCGGGGACCATGAATGTGGAGGCCTATCTCGCGACCGATAGTCACTTCATCGTCTCGCTCTATTGGCCGGTGCTTTTTATCCTGCTGTTCGGGGAGGAACTCACCGGTTGGACGCTGGTACTTCTACTAGGACTCTCCATTCCCATGGTGGTGAGTTACGAGTCGATGATGTTCTTCGGCGTGATCCTGGCAGCGGTTTGTGCCTGGCGATGGAAGCGATCCCCGAAGTACCAGACTCTCCTGGGTGCGCTGGCTCTCTGGTATTTGCTGGGCACGGCGCTGGCTGCGGCATCGGTCATCTGGCCATTCGATCCGAGTAATCGACAGGGTTTCATTCGAGGCCTGACGATTCTGCTCCAGAGCCAACACTTGGCCGCGCAAGTGTCGCTGGTAGCGCTGCTGTGTTGCGGACTGCTGCTGGCGGTGCCGTCACGCCTGGCCGCAGCTCAAAGGTTGGTTGCCGCTGTGGGACTGGCCAGCGTCTGCTACCTGTGCTTTGGAGTATTGCTGGGACGCACTCCCTCGAGCCTGGACGTTGAAGTTTCCGCACGAGTATTAAATCTGTGGTTGCCGCTCGCAACGACTTGCCTTCTCATGGCCGTTCTCGCCGGCTGGTTCGAGCCCGATCAAAAGACAATCGCACGCATCGCAATACTTGTAGGCGCCCTCGGTCTCGGTCAGGCTTACTGGAATTTTGGGGCCATCATGCGTTGGCAAGGCATGCTGGCGACGCTGCGGTACGAGCTTCTGCTCCACCAAGGCCCCGTAGCCTTCGACGATTCGGTCCTGTCGCAACAGCAATTGGGACCCTTGCGCCTGCACCAACTCGACGCCGGATGGCCTCTGCTTCCGCTGAGCCTGTACGAGGCAGGCCAGGGCCAGGTGCGGTCAATCATCGTACCGGAAGCAGGCACGTACTGGCCGTTTGATCCTTTTGACCCAGACGCGATGCCGGACTTGTCGAGATACCGGCTTTACTACGATTCCTATCGCCAGTCGTTGCAGCGCAACTGGCAATATTCCCTGGGCGAGATATTGACTTTCTCCAGAACCGGCAGTGCAGCTCTGTTCATGCGGGGGCAGTGGTCCTATCCGCAGAGTGATAAGACGTGGGGCAGCGGCCCTGAATTCGGTCTGGACCTTCCCCTGTCACAGGAAGCTCTGCCCGATGCAGTCTCACTATGGGCGATGGTTGCTCCCAATCTCGCTCCTGGTTTCCCTGATCTTTCAGTGCAGATCACGGTTAATAAAATTCCAGTCGGCGAGTGGAAATTCCAGTATTCCGCCGATCCGGTTACCACTAGAACTCTGCAAATTCCGAAGGCTGCGCTGATCCTCTCCAATCCAGCGCAAATCCGCTTTCACGTTCTGGGACCGATTCGCTCGCCTGCCGAAATTGGCAAAGGTTCCGATGCCAGAAAACTAAGTCTCGCGTTCCTGGAACTCAGTCTGGAAAAGACGCAGTAGTACTATGAAACTGAGATTTCGGACCTGGGCCCAGCGCAATAAGAAAGGTGATTGCGTATGAAGCCAATTATGAAAACTGCGGGTCTGGTAGCCGTAGCCTTGGCTACGATACTCGCGCAGCAGCCCAAACCAGCGCGAGGCGGTGGCATGATCAGCTTCACCTTGACCACTTCAGCCTTCGCTTCCGGAGCCGAAATCCCCCAACAGTACAGCTGCAAGGGCGCCGATGATTCGCCGGCATTGCAATGGAGCGGTGCTCCGGGGCACGCCGCCAGCTTTGCTCTGATCATGGACGATCCTGACGCGCCGGCCGGGACTTGGGTGCACTGGGTGTTATGGAATTTGCCGGCGAATGCACAAGCGCTGCCGGAGGGCGTGCCCAGGCGCGAGCAACTCGAGAATGGCGCGCGGCAAGGGCGGAACAGCTTCCACAAAGGCGGTTATAACGGGCCTTGCCCGCCTGCCGGAGCAACCCATCGCTATTTCTTTCGCTTGTATGCGCTGGACGGCAAGCTCGATCTGGCCGCTGGAGCCAGCCGGGCTCAACTGGACGAAGCGATGAAGGGACACATGCTGGCGCAGGCCGAGTATATGGGAACATTCCACAAATAGTTGAGCACGCCCTTTAGAATGGCTGCTGCGGAATACCGTGGCATGCCTTCGAACTGGATCTTCTGGCTGGTCTTCAACGTGTTTGTGCTGGCGATGCTGGCGCTCGACCTGGGCGTCTTTCATCGCAAGAAGCATGAGGTCGGCTTTCGCGAGGCGATCACCTGGACTCTCGTCTGGATGAGCCTTGCGGGCGGTTTTGCCGTACTGATTTATTTTTTCGGACACACTCTGGTGGGCGAGAATGTGCGACCGAATTCGCAGCTCTCGCTGGAGTTCGTCACCGGATACCTGATCGAGCTATCGCTGAGCGTCGATAATCTCTTCGTCTTCCTGCTCATCTTCCGTTACTTCAACGTGCCGCGCGAGTTCCAGCACGAGGTGCTGTTCTGGGGGGTGGTGGGCGCGCTCCTCATGCGGGCCATCTTTATCGCGACCGGAATCACACTGCTGAAGCGGTTTCATTGGATCATCTTCATCTTTGGCGGAATCCTGATTTACAGCGGCATCAGGTTGTTTCTCCAGCACGGCAAGCAAATCCATCCGGAATCGAATCCGCTGCTGCGCGGCTTCCGCAAGTTCTTCCGCGTGACCAACGACTACGAAGGCAGCCGCTTCTTTGTGCGTCGCGGCGCGTTGCGATATGCGACGCCTCTCGCACTCGTGTTGATCGTGGTGGAAACCACGGACTTGCTGTTCGCCGTCGATTCCATTCCGGCCGTGTTGGCGGTGACGCGCGAGCCATTCATCGTCTACACGTCGAATGTGTTTGCGATTTTGGGACTGCGCTCGCTGTACTTTGCGTTGTCGGGAATGATCGAAGCGTTTCATTTCCTGCACTATGGTCTATCGGTGATTCTGATCTTCATCGGCCTGAAGATGCTGGCGTCGGATTATGTGCCGATTCCGACTGAGGTTGCGCTGGGCGCAGTGGCGGGGGTGTTGTTGGGTTCGATTGTGCTGTCGTTAGTGTTTCCAAAGACAAGCGCGAGCGGAAGCTAGAGGGTCGCCAGATCCTGGATTGCTGCGAACACTGGTAGAGCGGGCCTTCAGTCCCGCCTCCGCTGCCGATGAAAGTCTGGGGATCTGTGCTCGTCATTCGGAAATGATCAGCGCAGATCCCGCGTGGGACGCAGGCCTAAAGGCCTGTTCTACCATATGCGGAACATCGAGGCTGCTGAACGATCATTCGAACCGGATATTGTCGCCGGTGACCACTGAGTGCTTGCGGTACTTCACGTCGTTCTTCAGCGGGTGATCGAGGCGATAGTGGGCTCCGCGGCTTTCTTCGCGGGCCAGCGCGGAGCGCGCTATCAGCAGACCGGCTTGCAGGATGTTGACGGCTTCATTGGAACGGCGATCGCCCAGCGACGGCGCCCGCTCCTGCAAAACCCGTAGTTCAGGCACAACCTGTTGCAGCGCCTTGCCGTCGCGGACAACGCCCACGTGCTCCCACATCAGCGATTGAACTTTCTGGATGAACTTCTCCACATCGCCGGGTTGACCATTTCCGCTCGCCCCCGCCACCTGCGGGCTCGCGCCCGCCGCACGGTTGCTCTCCGCGCGCAGCTGTTCGCGCATGTCCTGCCCGGCACGTGCTCCGTACACCAGGCCTTCGAGCAGCGAGTTGCTAGCCAGGCGGTTGGCACCATGCACGCCCGTGCACGCCACTTCACCGGCAGCATACAGGCCGGGTAACGAAGTTCGTCCTTCGAGATCGGTACGGACCCCGCCCATGGCGTAATGCGCCGCCGGACGAACCGGAATCAGTTCCGCTGCGATGTCGATGTTGTACTGCATGCAGGTGGAGTAGATCGTCGGAAAACGCTGGCGAACGCGCTCAGCATTCAGGTGCGTGAGATCGAGGTACACAGCAGCATCCGGCCGCTTCACCAATTCCAGTTCGTGAGCGATGGCCCGCGCCACTACATCACGAGGAGCGAGTTCCGCCAGCTCGTGATATTTGGGCATAAAGCGCTTCAGCTCCAGGTTGCGCAGGTAAGCACCTTCGCCGCGCAGCGCCTCGGAGAGCAGGAAGCGCGGAGCGCCCTTAAGGAACAACGCCGTAGGATGGAATTGGACGAACTCCATATCGCTGATTTCCGCGCCTGCGCGATAGGCCATGGCCACGCCATCGCCGGTGGCGACAGCCGGGTTCGTGGTGTTGCTGTAAACATGGCCCAAACCGCCAGTGGCCAGCAAGACCGCGCTGGCGTAGATCTCATGGAGCCGTCCTGATTCATCGAGCACGCGGACACCCACCACCCGGCCGTCGCGAACCAGAAGGTCGGTGGTGAACTCGAATTCGCGTAAGCTGATGGACTTGATGGCCTCGGCCTTCCGGCTAAGAGCACGACCGATCTCGCGGCCGGTGGAGTCGCCGTGCGCATGCAGCACACGGTTGCGGCTGTGCGCGCCCTCGCGCGCGAAAACAATCTTAGCGCCGGCGCGATCAAATTCCGTGCCCCATTCGATCAGCTCTTCAATGCGCTGCGGGCCTTCCTCCACCAGCACTCGCGCTGCCTCTTCATTACATAAACCATCACCGGCCCGAAGGGTGTCTTCCAGATGCAGCCGGACTTCGTCGTCGTCGCTGAGGGCGGCGGCGATGCCACCCTGCGCATAACGCGTGTTCGACTCCGTGACCTCGCGCTTCGCGAGGCAAAGCACCCTGCCCGCGGAAGCGAGCTCCACCGAGGCGCGCAGGCCGGCAATCCCCGCGCCAACTACGATGAAATCGGTTTCGGATGGAAGAGCTGGCATTGGGTTCATGGTAGCACGTGCTCTGAGGCTATCCGTTACACTAGAAACTTGATTCGCATCCCAGTTCGAACTCCGTCGCGATCGTACGAAGTGCTGGTTGAGCGCGGCCTGCTGCGGTCGTCAGCTGCGGCGCTGCGCGACGTCATCCCGACAGACGCGCGCGTATTCGCCTTGACTGCGCCGCCGATTCAAAAGCATTGGGCCAGCGCGCTGCGCAAGAGCTTCAGCAAGGCTGGACGCAAGATCGAAGTCATCGTCATGCCCGATGGCGAGCGCGCGAAGACGCTGGCTCAACTGGAGAAGCTGGCCGCGAAGCTGGTGAGCCTGGGCGCGGACCGGCGCTCCATCCTGCTGGCGCTGGGCGGCGGCGTGGTCGGCGATGTGGGCGCGTTCCTGGCTTCTATCTTTATGCGCGGCATTCCGGTAGTACAGATTCCAACTACGCTGCTGGCGCAGGTAGACTCGGCCATCGGCGGCAAGACCGGAGTGAACCTGAAAACCGGCAAGAACTTGCTGGGAACGTTTCACCAGCCGCTGGTCGTGCTTGCCGATCCTGACGTACTGGCTACGCTGCCGGATCGCGAGTATCGCTCTGGACTGTTTGAGGCGATGAAATATGGCGTAATCCGCAATCCCGCGATCTTCGAGTTGATGGAATCACAACGTGATGCGCTGCTGCAACGCGATGGCAAGCTGCTGGAAGCACTGATTGCGGAGTGCATTCGCGTGAAGGCCAACGTGGTGAGCGCCGACGAGCGCGAGAGCGGAGAGCGACGCATCCTGAACTTTGGACATACCATTGGACACGCGCTGGAAGCGGAGACCAATTACCGGCGACTGTTGCATGGCGAGGCCGTCGGGTGGGGAATGATCGCGGCCAGCGTGATCGGCAAAGAAATGCAAGTGACGGCCGGCGCGTCGGCAGCGCGAATTATCGCGCTGGTGCAGGCGTATGGTCCGTTGCCGAAGGTCAAGGTCGATGGCAAGCGCATTCTGAAGCGACTCCTGTCGGACAAGAAAACCGTCGGCGGCGTGCCGCATTTCGTGCTGGCCAGCGGCATCGGCAAAGTCGAGGTGGTGAATAATGTTCCGCCGCTATGCGTGATACGAGCGGTGAAAGAGATGGCCAGCCGGTCGAAGATATGACGAAGTCTCCGATTCCGCGGCCAGCTTGCGCGTAGGACTCTGAACGACGATGAAACTATTTCACGGATGCGCGAGTGACCCAACCGAAGTACCGCAGGGGCTAAAGCCCGGTCCTTTCTGCGGAGCTTACGGCACGGCTAAAGCCGTGCCCCTTCAAGGCCAAGCTCGCTGGATTGGCGTCAATGTCTGAGCAGAAGCACGCAGTAACGAGCGACAATCAGCGCATCGTGGGTGCGGCGCCGGCGGGGGCGCGCGATCAAGAGGCCGCCGCGGCGGCGGTACGCGACATGTTCACCTCCATCGCACCACGCTATGACCTGCTGAACCACGTGCTGTCGATGAATATCGATCGAGTTTGGTGGAACCGCACGGCGCGGGCGTTCGCGGAGATCTTGCGGCGTCCAGATGTTCAGGTACTGGATCTGTGCTGCGGAACTGGCGACATGACGTTGGCGCTGCATCGCCGGATGAAGCGTGCCGACTCAGCCGTTTTCGGTGCGGACTTCTCGCACGCAATGCTGGTGCGGGCGGCGCAGAAGTCGGTCGACCGGGACATTCGCTGGATTGAAGCCGACGCGCTGAATCTGCCCTTCGCGGCTGACAAGTTCCAGCTGGTGACGGCGGCCTTCGGCTTTCGCAACCTGGCGAACTACGATCGCGGGCTGGCGGAGATCTATCGTGTGCTGGGGCCCGGCGGCGAGATGGGCATCCTCGACTTCGGAGAACCGAAAGGTCTGCTCGGCAAACTCTATCGCGTGTACTTTCGCCGCGTGCTGCCCGCGATTGGGACGCTGATCTCGGGGGTTCGAGGCCCATACTCGTATCTTCCGGCATCGGTGCTGCGCTTCCCTTCTCCGGAGGAGATGCTGCAACGCATGCGCGAGGCAGGCTTCACCGAGGTTTCCTGGACGCCGTATACCTTCGGGATCGCCGGGCTTTACCGCGGAAAGAAGTAGCGGCGAGCTCAGGTTGATCGGTTTGGCGAGGGCCATCTGACGTGAGAAGATCAGATCGCACTCAAGACAGATCTATGGAACATTCGAGCACGGAGAATTACCCAGGGCGACACGCCCGACAGGCTGACCATGCCGACTGAGCGCTTACAGAAGATCATTGCGGCCGCCGGAGTTGCCTCGCGGCGCAAAGCTGAGCAGCTGATTGCCGGCGGCTTGGTCTCCGTCAACGGACAGATCGTCACCGAACTGGGAAGCAAGGCCGATCCCGAGCACGATCACATTAAGGTAAACGGTAAGCTTCTAAGCGGCGCCGAGCGGCACGTGTACCTGCTGCTTCACAAACCCAAAGGCTACGTGACCACGGTCACTGACCCGCAAGGTCGTCCTACGGTATTAGATTTGGTGACGGGAATTAAAGCGCGCGTGTATCCAGTTGGGCGTCTCGACTACCTGAGCGAAGGCCTGCTATTGCTGACCAATGACGGCGAGCTGGCGCAGAAGTTGACTCACGCGTCGTCGCACGTGCCCAAGACGTATGTGGTGAAGATCAGCGGCAAGCCGACTGAGGAGCAGATCGAGAAGCTACGCGGTGGGGTGGTGCTGCGGCCGGAACGGTCTCCCCTGAAGACGCCGGCTGGGCGCGAACCCAGGGTAGGACAGCGACGGCGATCTGCGGCAGTGCGGACTGCTCCCGTGCGCATCCAATTGGTGCGCGAAGGCGAGAATCCCTGGTACGAGATGACGCTTGTGGAAGGCCGCAACCGGCAAATACGGCGGATGTTCGTGGAGATCGGACACCACGTCGAGAAGATCAGACGCGTGCGTTACGGGCCATTGGAACTGGACGTGGAGCCGGGCAAGTTGCGGCATCTGACGGTGAAGGAAGTGGCGCAGTTGAAAACTGCGGCAAGCGCACGGAAGGTGGTCCCGCGGACAACGCTAGGTGGCATTTAGCACTTCGCATTTAGCATTTAGCACTTAGCAACGGCCCACGGGAGCTTGTGGGTTTGAGGTTGGCTAAGTGCCAACTGCTAACTGCTCACCGCGACAACGGAGATCGAATGACAGACTTTAAGAAGCTGGTTCCGGCGCACATGCAGAAGTTGGCGATCTACAAGCCAGGCAAGGCTGTGCGGCAAGCGGAATTGGAGACCGGTGTGCGTTGCATCAAGATGGCCTCGAACGAGAATCCCTTTGGCCCATCGCCGCTGGCGATTGAGGCGATCAAGGCGGCGACTTCGGATAGCCACTTCTATCCGGACAATGGTGTTGCGGAGTTGACGGCGCGTCTGGCCGAGATCCACGAAGTTGATCCCGCGCAGATTCTGGTGACCGCCGGCTCGAGCACGCTGCTGGACATTCTGGCGCGCACGCTGCTGGGACCTGGTCTGAATGCGGTTACCAGCAAGCTGTCGTTCATCGTGTATCCCATCGTGACGCAAGCTGCGGGCGCGCGGCTCATCGAAGTGCCGACGCTGAATGATGGCTACGATCTCGAAAGCATTCTCGCGGCAGTCGACGCCAACACTCGTGTGGTGTATCTCGCCAATCCCAACAATCCGACAGGAACGGTCGTGGACGCTGCTGCCATTGATCGCTTTCTGGATCGGCTGCCCTCGCATGTCATCACCGTATTGGACGAGGCGTATTGCGATTTTGCCAGCCACTTCGCAGCCGAGCGTGGTCTGGACTACTCGCACGGACTCGAATACGTGCGGGCTGGGCGGCCGGTTATCGTGCTGCGGACTTTCTCAAAGTCCCACGGGCTGGCAGGACTTCGCGTGGGCTACGGAATCGGTCCGGCAGAGCTGATGGGATATCTGGCACGTATGAAGCCGGCATTCATGGTTTCGTCGCTGGGGGAGACGGCGGCGCTGGCCGCGCTGGCCGATGCGGACCACCTAAAGAAGGCTGTCGAGAATAATGCTCGCGGGGCAAAGCTGCTGACCCCTGCAATATCTGCGATGGGGATTCGCGTGGTGCCGACGTGGGCAAATTTCGTCTTTTGCCATGTGGGCGAAGAGGCTGCGCAGCTTTGCCAGCTTCTGCAAGAGGACGGCGTCATTGTTCGTTCGATGAGCGGGCCGTGGGGAGCGCCGGATGCGTTCCGCGTCACCATTGGAACGCCGCACCAGAACGAGCAATTTCTAGGCGCGTTAAAACGGGCGCGGGCGCGCATCCCGGAATTAAAGTGACAAGGTGACGGCAGCAGCATGCGGTCTGGCGGACTCATCCTTATGTTTTCGCTGCCTTAATGGACTAAGCTAGGTTGGTTTAGTTCATCCTAATCCCATGAAGACAGTGAACATTCACCAAGCTAAGACGCATCTCTCGAAGCTCGTGGAAGAGGCGGCCAAGGGCGAGCCGTTCATCATCGCAAAAGCCGGCAGGCCGGTTGCTAAAGTCATTTCACTGAGCGCTCCCAGCGGTGCGCAAGTTCGCCGCCTTGGGTTTATGATCGGGGAGATCGCGGTACCGGACGACTTCGACCGCATGGGCAATGAGGAGATCGCGCTGATCTTCACGGATGGCGCATGAAGTTCTTGTTGCATACGCATCTTCTCCTGTGGGCGGCCGGCGAACCTAAGCGGTTGCCGGCAAGCGCTCGCCGGCTGATCAAGGACCTGGACAATCAACCGCTGTTCAGCGCCGCCAGTTTATGGGAGATAGCGATCAAGAGCGGACTGGGCCGAAAAGATTTTCGAGCCGACGCCCGGCTGCTCCGTCGCGGCTTGCTCGACAATGGCTACAGCGAATTGCCCATCACGAGCGACCACGTTGTCGCTACTGAAACTCTGCCGCCGATTCACAAAGACCCGTTCGACCGCGTTCTGGTGGCGCAGGCAATTGTCGAAGGCGTTACCCTGCTCACCGGCGATCCTATAGTGGCGCAGTATCCCGGACCGGTTCGGCGCGTTTGACCGCGGCATTAGAGTCCCAATCCCTTCGATTCCTATGACGCCGTCGAGCTGCGCATCGCCTCGGTTTGCGGCTCGGGAGGCAGCATCGGCAATCTTGCCGCGCCGTACAAGCCAGCGTCGCTGCCCATCAGCGCGATGGTGACCACCGTGTGCTTCTCGCCTTTCTCCACGCGATCGGGAGCGGTAACCGAGTAGATGAACGACCGCACCTTCAGCTCCTGAAACATGGCAGGAGCGAAGGCCTCCCAGGCACTCGAAACGCCACCTCCGATCACATACATCGGCAGGTTCAAGGCGTTGATCATGGAGCCGATCCCGATGCCCAGCGCGCGTCCCACGCACTGATAGATTTTCTGTGCGGTCGGATGTCCCTGAATGGCGAGCTGATAGATACCACGCGAGGTGAACTCAACATTGCCACGCGCGAAGTCAGCCAGATCGGGAGCATTGCCGCTGTCGATTTCCTCATGCGCCATGCGAACGATGGCCGTCGCCGATGCGTACTGCTCCAGACAGCCGCGGCTGCCACAGCCGCAAGGATGTCCTTCGGACTCAATGTTGAAATGACCCAACTCGTTGGCCATGCCGTTCATACCGTGCCACAGCCGACCATTCATCACGATGCCTCCGCCTACGCCCGTGCCGAGCGTGTACATGGCCATGTGATCGGTGTTGCGGCCTGCACCCAGCCACTTCTCGCCCAAGGCCGCGGCGTTGGCGTCGTTCTCCAGCACGACCTTGGTGCTGAGCCGGCGCTCGATCTCCTGGCGTACCGGGAAATGCGCCCAATCCTGGAGGTTCGGCGATCGCATGATCGTTCCCGTGTCCATATCGATGAATCCCGGCACGCCGATGCCGATGCCCGCGAGATCGCCTGCGCTGCGATGCTTGGTGGTCAGCGACTGGATGGCGTCACACATCTCTTGGATGACGTGGTCGCGGCCCAACTGAACTTCGGTTCCGGTGGTCACCTTCTCCAGCATCCTGCCTTCGCCGCTGACGGCGGCGATGCGCAGGTTAGTCCCACCAAGATCTACGGCTATGGAAAAAACGCCCATGAATCCTCACTCGTCCCAATCGTTTTCACCACGGAGGCACGGAGATCACGGAACCGATCGAAAGCGATAGAAGTTTTCGGAATTTCCTGCTTTGTATCAGGGCACGACCTTGGTCGTGCCGTCGGCGACACAAAGCAACACATCTGGAATCTTATGACGAAATCTTTATGACTTTCTCCGTGATCTCCGTGCTTCCGTGGTGACAACGCTCTTTTATTTTTGGCAATGCGGACAGAAATGACTGCTGCGTCCTGCGATGATAACCCGCTTGATGGGAGTTCCGCACGCCAAACATGGCATTCCTTCTCTTCCGTAGACCCTATGTTTCAATTGGAAGAATCCTTCGCGGCCCTCGGCGTCAACATAGTCGCTGACGGACGAGCCGCCGAGTTTGATGGCCTGGTGCAGCACGTCGCGCAATCCTTTGTACAGTTTCTTCAGCTCGGCCGCGGTGAGCGAAGCCGCGCGACGGCGTGGACGGACCTTGGCGCGAAACAGCGACTCGTCGGCATAAATATTGCCGACGCCGCTGAGCAGCTTCTGATTGAGCAGCGCGCTCTTGATCGGCGTCTTGCGGCCATGGAAGAGCGCAATGAAATCTTCGATGCTGATGTCGAGCGGTTCGGAGCCGGGAGCGTTGAAGCCGCTTTCCTGCTCAGCCTCTATCCGAACCACAGCCAATCGGCCGAAGCGACGGTAATCGACGAAGCGCAGCTCGCGTCCTGACCTGAGCTTCAGCACAGCGTGCGTGTGTTTCAGCATCTCAGCCTCTGGCGGGCCAATCAGCAATTGACCAGTCATACCGAGATGCACAATCCACTGCCCGCTGCGTGGCGGCGCTTTTTTTCCTTTGGAGCTCTTCCCTTCCAGATCCAGATCGAAAACGATGTGCTTGCCGACGCGTCTCACGTGCGCGATACGCGAATGTTTCAGCACAGCGGCGATCTCCTGCGCGGACGACTTCAGCGGCTCAGGCTTCGAGCCAAGCCAGACGGACTCGACAATGTCGCCCGCGATGCGCTTATCCAGACCGCGGGCGATGGTTTCTACCTCGGGAAGTTCGGGCATGGGAGACAGTGTACGGCAACAATGCGACGCGCTGGCGGGTTTGGAGCGAGGAGGCCGCTTTCCTGCGTCTGGGTAGAAAAGCAGATCCCTCGCTCCGCTCGTGATGACAAATCGGGTAGTGACTTAGTCTGAACAAACTGAGTCACTACCACAAATCGTCTCGGATTGCACCCGTGCAACCTCTCCCTGTAAAATCTAGAGTTACACAGCCTGTCTCTTATTAATTTCCCAGAATTCAGCGTGGTTCCATCCAGGACAGGCGAGTTGTGTGCGGAATCTCGCGGTCGGAATAAAGGATTTCCTGCGATCGCAAGCGGAGTGGCAATTTGAAAACTGGCAAGACAGCAGTAGTCGTCGGCGCGCAGTGGGGCGACGAGGGCAAAGGCAAAATCGTTGATGTGCTCTCGGAGCGCTTCAAGGTTGTGGCGCGCTATTCCGGCGGCCACAATGCCGGACACACCGTCACCATTCATGGCAAGAAGTTCATCCTGCAACTGATTCCTTGCGGCGTGCTGCGCGGAGGCTGCCGCGGCGTCATCGGCAACGGCGTCGTGCTCGACCCGTTTGCCTTCATGAAGGAAGTAGACGCGTTGCGCGCGACCGGCGTGAAGGTTGACGGCAATCTCTTCGTCAGCAATCGCGCCCACGTGATTCTTCCCTACCATCGCCTGATCGAGCTGGCCGCGGAGAATGCGCCGGGACGGGTAAAGATCGGCACCACCTCGCGCGGCATTGGTCCCACATACGAGGACAAGATGGCGCGCAGCGGGTTGCGCGTCCAGGACCTGCTGGACAAGAAGCTGCTGCAGAAGCACATCGAGAACGCCTGCCGCGAGAAGAACACCATCGCGCACGCGCTGTTCAACAGCGAGCCTCTCGATCCGGACAAGATGTTCGCCGACTATTCGGAGATCGCCGATCGCGTCGCGCCGTTCGTGGCCGACACCGCGCTGCTGCTCAATCGCGCCATCGCCAACGGCGAAGCGGTAATGTTCGAGGGCGCGCAAGGCACCATGCTCGACATCGATCATGGAACGTATCCCTTCGTTACCTCGTCGAGCGCAACTTCCGGCGGCGCGGCGACTGGAACCGGCGTTCCTCCAACGTCCATCAGCACTGTCATCGGTGTGACCAAAGCCTATTGCACGCGTGTGGGCGAAGGACCGTTTCCCACCGAATCCAAAGACGCCATCGGCGAGGCGCTGCGCAAGAAAGGTAACGAGTTCGGTGCGGTAACGGGACGTCCGCGTCGCACGGGCTGGCTCGATCTGCCGCTGCTGCGCTATTCCAACATGATCAACGGTACGAGTTGGCTGGTGGTGACCAAGCTCGACGTGCTCGACGAGCAAGCGGAGATTCCGATCTGCGTCAGCTACAAGCTCGACGGCAAAGAGACGCAGCAGATTCCGGCGCAGATCTCCGGCTTCGAGAAGATCGAGCCGGTTTACCGCAAGCTTCCCGGCTGGCAGAGCAGCACATTCGGCATCGACAATTACGACAAGCTTCCGGATAACGCGAAGCGCTATCTGGAATTTGTGGAGAAGGAATCGGGCGCGAAGGTCGGCATTGTTTCCACCGGACCCGATCGCGAGCAAACCATGTTTATGCCGGAATTTCGTGCGATGCTCGACGCGATAGGCAGCCCAACCGAAAGCCGCTGAAGGAGGGACATATGCTGGTGCTGGCCGTAACCTGGATGGCCCATCCGGGACGCGAGAACGAAGTGGCCGTCATTTTCGAGAAGCTTCAGGCTGCTTCGCGTCAGGAGCCCGGTTGTGTAACCTACGTGGTCCATCGTCATATCGACGACCCTCGCCGCTTCTTCATCTACGAGGTATATCGCGATGCCGCTGCACTGGAGGCGCATCGCAATTCGCCCCACTTCCAGGAGTACGCGGTCAACGCCCTGCGCAATATCGGCGAGCGCCAGCAGGGCGACCTCTACAAACCGCTCAGCGAGGACTGACGTCGACCGGCGCCGGCGGGTTCAACTCCTCCCGCAGAATCGCGAACAGCGCTGTCAGCACCGACGCCACCACCGGTCCCAGGAATAGTCCTATAAATCCGAATGCCTCCACTCCTCCCAGGATGAAGAACAGCAGCACCATGGGATGCAATTCCACGCGCCCGCCCACCACCCAGGGCCGGATGATGTTGTCCGCCGAACTCACCACTACCACGCCCCAGATCGCCAGGAACACACCCTGCCAGATGAGCCCGCTGAACAGCAGGTAGATCGCCACCGGTACCCACACCAGTGACGATCCGACCACCGGGATAATCGAGGCAAAGCCAGCGCCCAGCCCCAGCAAAAGCGACGATGGCATGCCCACAATTTTCATCGCGATGCCGGTCAAAATTCCTTGAGCCAAGCCCACGCTGAGAATGCCATAGACATTGGCGACGATGGTATCGGCGATGTTGCGATACAGGCGCGACACTTGCGCCGGCGACAGCGGGACAAGCCGGCCCACGCGATAGGCCAACTCCTTGCCTTCGCGAAACAGGAAGAACAGGATCACGAAGGTGATCAGCGCATCGATGGTGAACTTGGCTAGATTGCCGAGCACATCGGCCCCGATGCCGAACGTCACCAGGCTGGCTTTCTGCGCGTTGGAGCGGACGATGGCGTGTATGTCGTACTGGGACACGTCAACCCAGCGCCCAACGAAGTGCAGCAGCGGTGCCGCCAGCTTGGTGACGAACAGCGCGAAGCCGCCCTCTTCGGCGCTTCTGCGGCTCAGATAATGCGCCACGTTGATCGCTTCGTTCGCCGCCAGTGTGGTGATGATGAAGCTAGGCACTCCAAACAACAGCAGCACCAGCAGCGTGGAAAACAGTGCGCTCAGGCCATTCCGCTGCCGGGTCGTAAGCAGCATTTTCTCGTGTACCGGATAAAAGACCACCGCTAAGATGATGGCAAACGCAAACGGCTTCAGAAACGGCCAGATTATGATGATCGCCAGCCCCAGCACCAGCAGCGCCACCACGCTGAGAAAGACGATTGTTGTACGCTTGTTGTTCATGAGAACGGGACGCTCTAAGTTGTAACACGGGACGCTCGCTTCATGCGGATCTCGCTTCGTGCTCCCGTGCAGGTGTTGCGGCCTGCACGCCTTTGCGCGCCGCGGAACAAGACGCCGGAACATATCAAGTGGCTCCATGGTTTTTGTCTCTTCTGTGGATGGCTGCTTGACCGTCGCGTTTCGCTCTCCCTGCTCCGTGCCCAGGTTCGCGTCGCTGTCTTGGTGACCCGGGTTTCGATCTCCTTTAGTTCCTCCGCCCGCTATTACGCTCCTCCCTGCGGCCGGCAATCCAACAACCACCGTCGCCCTCGCCACTGGCCTCGTTGGAGGGCGTTAGCTCGAAGATGGTTCCGAATCGACAAACAGTAGAACCCCTATCGCGACACTTCCCCCATGTACACGGCGAAAGGCTCCAGCGACATCTCCGTTAGTCGTAGACTGCCCGATATTCCGTTCATGGTCGTCAGCAATGTCTTCGCCTGACTTGTGGAAAATCCCTGCGGCGCCAGGTCGAAGCTCACCCTTTGCGGTTCGGACGACATGTTGATGACAACCAGCACTGCCTTGTCCTTATAGCTTCGCAAGTACGACATCACGTTGACATCGTTCTCGTTAAGAGCAACATAGTCGCCCAGCAGCAGCGCCGGAGTTGAGCGCCGCAGCGCCAGCACCTTCTGGTAGAAGATCAGAATCGAGTTCGGATCCTTCAGTTCGGTGGCAACATTGTGGGTCCTGTAATTGTCGGCAACCGGAAGCCACGGCCTGGTCTTGCTGAAACCCGCATTCACCTTATCGGTCCACTGCATGGGAGTGCGTTCGCCATCGCGGCCCTTGTCCTGCGGCCAGCCCAGCTTGCCCTTCGGGTCCTTCACCTCCGCCTTCGTCTTGGGATCGTTGTTCGCTATCCCAATCTCTTCGCCGTAGTACATGATCGGCGTGCCGCGCAATGTCAGGTACATCCCGGCCATAGCTTTGGCAATGGCGTCGTTGTGTTTGCCGTCGCCGTAACGGTTGTAGGAGCGTTCGATATCGTGATTGCCAATCAGGTATGCCGGCCAGCCACCGCTGGAGTTCAAGGCCGCAATCTGCTGACGAAATTCCGTCGGAGAAAGTTTGTCGACCATCGTGAACATGAAATCCATGGGCAGTTCCAGCTCATCCTTGTCGGCGCCGTAGTAGTCCTTGAGCTGGTCGATATTGGTCGTCCAGGTCTCACCAATCAGGACCGCATCGTACTGGTTGGCGATCTTACGCAGCCCTTTCAGGATGCCGTGGATCTCGGGCAGGTTGCGATTGTACTGATCCTCCATGTTGGGATCGCCGAAGGCATTCTTGCCTGGCAGGATGGGATTGTCGTGCAGCTTCGGGTCCTCGAATAGCGTGTCCACTGCATCCAGGCGAAAGCCCGCGACGCCGCGGTCGTACCAGAAGCGCGTCACATCAAACATCGCGTCCTTCACCGCCGGGTTGCGCCAGTTCAGGTCAGGCTGTTGCGGATAGAAAAAGTGGTAATAGTATTGGTTGGTCTTCGGGTCGAACTGCCAGGCCGATCCACCGAACAGCGACTCCCAGTTATTCGGCGGCTGCTGCGGCCCCTTGCCATCGCGCCAGATGTACCAGTCACGATGCTTTGAGTTGCGCGAGGAGCGCGCGTCGATGAACCACTGGTGCTGATCCGAGGTGTGGTTCAGTACCAGGTCGAGTACCACGCGTATGCCCCGCAGCCCGGCTGCCGTCCTCATCTGCTCGAAGTCGGCAAGGTTGCCGTAGATGGGATCGACGTTCTCGTAGTCGCTAACGTCATATCCGAAGTCCACCTGCGGCGAGGGAAAAAGCGGCGAAAGCCAGATTGCATCCACGCCCAGCTCGTGCAGATAGTCGAGCTTCGAGGTAATCCCATTCAGGTCGCCGATGCCGTCATTGTTGCTGTCGGCAAAGCTGCGCATATAGATCTCGTAGAACACCGCATTCTGCCACCAGGGACGAGCATCGGCGGCAGCGGTGGAATTGGGCGCAGGCTTGGACTGTTTCGATCGCGCAGAGGATTGAGACTGGGCCGCGATTACTGAAGAGAAGCAGAGCGCGACGAAAAGGAAAAAGGCGAGAACCGATTTGCTCATCTACGAATGTTCCCAACATAGAGTCTAGAACACTTCGGATTTTACTTTCGAAAGTACGGCGCTCGAGCGGTGGCAGGATCCTGCCAGCGTGCCGAGGCTGGCCATGGGGCTGAACCTGAGTGCTGATCGATCCCCTCAATCACTAGTGACCAACTGGTGGAGTCGGCCACGGTATCGCTTGTTACTGCCAGCCGTTCCTCAGAATTCTCAAAAAAGCTTGAACTCCATTTCGACCCTTATAAGAACTGCTACCGGCTCGCCGTTGAGCTTTGCAGGTTCGAACGTCCATTTCTTCACGGCGTCGATTGCAGCATTGGCAAAAGCCGGACCTGGGCTGGCATCGACAGCAGGCATACGCACGTTTCCCTTGTCGTCCACCACGATGTGCAAGAATGTTCGGCCCTCGCTTCGCGACTTCCTTTCGCTTTCGGGATATGTTGGATCCTGCAAGTGCTTCGCCTTTGGTGGCTTGATAGCCTTTGATGCCACATAGATCAAATTGGTGCCATCCAGCGAGCCCACGGCAACCGGTTCGTTCAGCTTTGAACTTTCCGTCCAGTCCTGAGTACCCTTTCGCCTTACCAACAACTCCTTACCGGGCGCGGTGATCCTGACTTCAAAGTCAGCCGTGGGTGCTGAGCTGGCCTCAGTTACTGGCTGTTGGGCGTTGCTGGCCGCTTCTTGGGAAGACGCTTCCCGAGGAAGGATAGCTACACAGCCAAGTAGAAGACAGATTCCGAGTCTCGACGGTCTGATGATCCATACCATTGGGTTCATTTCGGACTCCACTACAGTTCAGGCTAGTCCTATAGTAGTTGGCGGTGATGCCGTTACACAGCGGATGGGCCTGCGCCCGACCCCTGCGCCAACGCTTGAACACCTCTCAGTGCATCATCGCCTCGCCCGGCTTCACCGCCTTCGGCTTTTGCAGCAAGAACAGCAACGGAATCAGCGCCACGAAGATTACTCCCAAGAACAGAAACGTGTCGTTGTACGCCAGCATCGCCGCCTGCCGCTGCACCATTCCCCACACCGCCCCATACGCTTGCTGTGTCGCCGTCGCCGCGCTGGCGCCCTGGCTCATGAAATACGCCTTCAGGTTTTGCAGCATCTGCTGCGTCGTCACATTCTCCGCATAGACGTGTCGCCCCAAAACGTTGATCTGCGTCTGCTGCGCGCGGTATTGCACGTTTTCCACCATCGCAATGCCGATGCTGGCGCCGATGTTTCGCATCAGGTTGAAGATGCTGGTGGCGTTGCCCATTCGCTCATTCGGAATTCCACCGTTGGTGATCGTCGTCAGCGGCACAAACACGAATCCCAATGCCGCTCCCTGAATCATCAGCGGCCACCAGAAATTTCTCGACGCCACGTCCAGGCTGAAGCGCGACAGCTCCCACATGGCGTAGGCTGACGCCACAAAGCCGAGGCCCAGCAGTTTGCGGCTGTCGAATTTGCCGATCAACCGCCCGACAATCGGCATGATGAGAAACGATGCCAGGCCGCGCGGCAGGTTCGTAATGCCCGCATGCGTAGCCGTGTAGCCCAGCACCACCTGCATCAGCAGGGGCAACAGCACGGTGCTGCCGTACAGCACGAAGCCGATGAAGGTCATCAGAAATGTGCCGATGGCGAACGAGCGGTACTTGAAGACGGTCAAATCCAACACCGGGTGTTTGGCCGTGAGCTCGCGGATGATCAGCGCGCTCAAGCCGGTCACCGCCAGCACACACAAGGTCACGATGAAGCGCGACCCGAACCAGTCGTCCTCTTGCCCTTTGTCGAGCATGATCTGCAAGCTGCCGATGCCCACCGCCAGCAGCCCGATTCCCCAGTAGTCGATACCGGTCTTCTCGCGCCGCAGGTACGGTGGATCGAAGATGAAAACCTGCGTCAGGATGAGCGCGACCACACCGATCGGCACGTTGATGTAGAACACCCAGCGCCAGCTGTAGTTGTCGGTCAGCCAGCCGCCGGCCACCGGACCCAACATCGGCGCAACCACAATTCCCAGCGCCCAGAACGCCATCGCCTGCCCGCGCTTCTCCGACGGAAACGATTCCAGCAGGATCGCTTGCGAGAGCGGCTGCAAACCACCGCCGCACGCGCCCTGTATCACGCGGCACAGAATCAGGAACGGGAGCGTGGGCGCAAGCCCGCACATAAACGACGCAACCGTGAAGCCGGTCACCGACATGAGCAGCAACCGCTTCCGTCCGAAACGTCCCGCCAGCCAGCCCGTCATCGGCAGGATGATGGCATTGGCTACCAGGTACGACGTCAGCGTCCACGTGGCTTCGTCGTTGCTCGACGAAAGGCTGCCCGCAATGTGCGGCAGCGAGACATTGACCACTGTCGTGTCCAGCACCTCCATGAAGGTGCTCGACATGACCGCAATCGCAATCAGCCAGGGATTAATTTCGCGATGTTCTTGGTTCCCGAAGAATGGCATGTATTCGCGTGCAGCCTTAGCGACGATCTACGTGGGTTCACCACGGAAACACGCAGAGCACCGAAAATAAATAACGAAAGATCTGATTCTTCAAAGTCCGTGAGACTCCGCGCTTCCGTGGTGAAAACCCATTACCTCTCTCCCAAACCCGCCCGTTCTGTAATACTTCTGTCATTTCCCTCCGCGCGTGTCCTATATCACGGAAAAGATCGTTCGCACTTCCTACCATTGCATCATGACTTCGACAGCGAACTCTGATTCGATTGTTCCACACCCCCAGGGGATTCACACCCGCGTGCTCCTCAGCTCCGTCTTCGGCCCCTATGCGCGCGACGACGAGTTCGGCAGCCGCGCTATCAATCCCATGGAGCTCTATCACAACCAGGTGACCCGCGCCCAAGGCAGCTTCTCGCTGCGTATGTTTCATCGCTCCTGGGGCCTGATGATGATTCAGCGCAATATCTCCGCGCCCAGCACCTTGCTCGACTTCCCTACCCTCGAGCGCTTCGAGCGCGAGATCACCTCGACTCAATACGACGTCGTCGGCATCTCCGGCATCATCCCCAACTTCGGCAAGGTCCGCGAGATGTGCCGCATCGTGCGCAAGCTCTCGCCCAACTCCACCATTATTATCGGCGGCCACGTCGCTGCTATTCCCGCTCTCGACAAATTGATTGATGCCGATTACGTTGTGCGCGGCGAAGGCATAGCCTGGATGCGCCGCTATCTCGGCGAAGATCCCGCCGCGCCCATCACCCATCCTGAAATTCTTTCCGGCTTCGGCATGCGCGTGCTCGGCATGAAGATTCCCGACAAGACCCGCGACACCGCGGCCACCATCATCCCCTCCGTCGGATGTCCCATGGGCTGCAACTTCTGCACCACCTCGGCGTTTTTCGGCGGCAAAGGGCAAAGCTGCAACTTTTACGAGTCGGGCGACGAGCTTTTCCGCGTGATGGAGCACATGGAGCAGTCCATGAAAGTCAGCTCGTTCTTCATGATGGACGAAAACTTTCTCCTCAACCGTCCGCGCGCGATGCAGTTGCTCGACTGCATGAAGAAAGCCGGCAAGAGCTGGTCGCTATACGTCTTCTCGTCGGCGAATGCTATCCGCAAGTACACCATCGAGGAACTGGTGCAGCTTGGCGTCTCCTGGATCTGGCTCGGCCTGGAGTCGCCGAAATCTTCCTACGCAAAGCTGCACAACACCGATACCCATGTGCTCGCCTCCGAACTGCGCCAGCACGGCATCAAACTGCTTGGCTCAACCATCGTCGGGCTCGAGCATCACACGCCGGAGAACATTCGCCAGGAAATCGAGTTCGCCGTCGGGCACGGAACCGACTTCCACCAGTTCATGTTGTACACGCCAGTCCCGGGCACACCGCTCTTCCAGCAAATGCAAGACGAAGGCCGGATGCTCGATGGCATCGACCTGGCCGACATTCATGGCCAATTCAAGTTTAACTTCGAGCACGCCGCCATCTCCCGCGACGATTCCAAGCGCCTGCTCGACTGGGCCTTTCGCTTCGACTTCGAGCGCAATGGCCCTAGCCTCTTCCGCATCTGCGACACCATCTTCCAGGGCTGGAAAAAGTATCACAATCATCCCGATCTGCGCGTGCGCCAGCGCGTCGCCAACGAGGCCGTCAAGCTGCGCACCACCTACGATGCCGCCCTTTGGGCGATGGAAAAGCGTTTGAAAAAGACGAACTTCGCCGTATCCGTTCGGATTCGCGAACTGCGGCGGGAGATCGAGCACGAGTTCGGCGGCGCAACGCGTTTAGTGCGCGCAATAACCGGGCCGATTCTGCTGTGGACATCGCGACGCGAAGACCGCCAACTCGCCCGCGGTAAAACCTACGAACCCCCAACCTTCGTCGATCGCCGCAACTGGGCGACGTAGGCCCTACATACGGTGTGTCATCCTGAGCGCAGGTTCGCACGCTTTTGCGAACCGGAGTCGAAGGACCCCTATAGTTGCGATGATCCGTTGAACGTGGACCTTACCGGCTTGTCATACCAGCCTCGGCTCAAGTCCTTCCACTGAGGATTTGTCGTTTCAATAAGCGAGATTTTCTTCTCGCGTCTCCACCCTTTCAACTGCTTCTCGCGACGGATCGCAGCTAAGACCTCGCCGAAAGTCTCAAAGTAAAGCAGCCGGCCAACTTCGTATTTTGCGGTAAAACCACGAAAGGTATGCTCTTTGTGTTGTCTGACGCGAAATCGTAGATTGCTGGTAATTCCAACGTACAGCGTGCCGCTAATGCTGCTCAGGATGTAAACCGTGTAACAATGCTGGCGTTTAGTGGCCATGATTGCCGTCCCGCCAAGCATCAAGGGCCGGAAGGGGCTGCGCTGTGATTTCTGAAGCTAATGCGTGTGACGAAGGTGCTCGGGTTTTTCGCAGCCATAGGGGTCCTTCGACTCCGGTTCGCAAAAAGCGGCGAACCTCCGCTCAGGATGACACATCTCGACCCCAGCCCCTCCGTTCAAAATGACATTCCCCTCCCTCACCCGCTATGATCGACTTCCCTGTTTATTTTTTCTCCAAGGAAGGCGCAATGATTCGTATTCGCCGCCAGTTACTGGCGACCCTGGCCGTCGTTCTGTCTGCCGGCTTACTCATCGCACAGCCGCAAGACGGTGCAGAAAATCCCCAGCCCTCTCAAGGCGTCTCGCAGCGTCCGGCGAAGCAGCGTGAAGCCTATCGCAAGGCAATGGAACGCGCGGACCAGAAAATTGCCGATGAGGTGACCGCCCACTCCGAGCTCATCAAGAACCTGGAATATCTCACCACCCAGATCGGACCGCGTCTCACTGGCTCGCCGCAGATGCAAGCCGCCAGCCAGTGGACGCAGAAGCGCTTCCAGGACTATGGCATCGATGTGCACCTTGAGACGACACAGATCGATCACGGCTGGACACGTGGTCTCGAGACTGCCGAAATCCTCACTCCCATCCAGCAGCGCATCGGCATTCACGCGTTCGGTTGGAGCAAGGGCACCGATGGCGAAGTCACCGGCCCGGTCGTCGCGCTCAATATCGTCCAGCCTTCCGACTTCGCCCCCTTCAAGGGCAAGCTGAAGGGCGCAATCGTCATGACCCGCGCGCCAGCTGACCTCTCCAAGCTCGATCCCAATCCCGAGAACGCTTACGACGCGGTGATTCCCCCGTCGCAGCCCAACGCCCCAGGCAACATGACGTTCGCCCAGCGCCGCGAACTGCTGCGCCAGGTTGCAGCCGAGCAGCCCGCACTGATTGTGGTCGACAGCGGCAAGACCGACAGCCTCTATAACATGGCTGGCGGCTACCCCCGCTACGCTCCCAGCGCGGTTCCGCTCGCCTTCCTCACTCATGAGGATTATGACTTGCTCTTTCGCCTCCTCCAGACGGGGCCGGTGACGATGAAGTTCAATCTACGGGACACCTTCACCGACCAATCCGTGCCAGCTTCGATCACGGTCGCTGAAATTAAGGGCAGCGAGCATCCCGAGCAACGCGTCATCATCGGCGGCCATCTCGACTCATGGGACCTCGGCCAGGGCGCTCTTGATAACGGCACCGGCGCCATGGCCACGCTGGAGGCCGCTCGCGCGTTAAAGGCGCTGGGCTGGAAACCGAAACGCACCATCACCTTCATCCTCTTCACCGGCGAAGAAGAAGGCGGAGCCGGAGCGGAAACCTTCATCCAAAACCATGCCGCCGAGCTCAAGCAGATTGACGCCGTCCTGATTCACGACACCGGCACAGGCAAAGTATTCAGCATCGCACTGGAAAACCTCAACGAAACCGTTCCCCTGATGCAGGAGATCTACCAGCCGCTCCAGAAGGTCTTCGACTTGCAACCGCTCAGCACGCGCTACTTCGGTGCATCGGACCACGTGCCCTTCCTCAATCAAGGCATCCCTGCTTACTTCTGCGTGCAGCTACCCGCCCATTATCGTGAGGCGCATCACAGCCAGACCGACACCTTCGACAAGGTGATTCCCGACCAGATCAACGAAGGCGCGGCGTTTCTGGCGGCGTGGGCGTGGAACGTCTCCGAGATGCCGGAGGCGCTGCCGCATCATAAGCCGCCAACCGGAGCAACGGAATGACGGTGCACCCTGCGTTTGGACTCTAACCTGGGATTGCTCGTCCCCGCGCAGCCCCATGTTGGCTCGCGCGGCGTTGACGTTTATCGAAATTCGTGGTTCCTGCTTCGGCACTTCGGATTGTCAATATTTGTCAAGAGTCGGTTGCGAGGCGCCAAAGTGAGGTAAATTATTTCTTGCTCTGTGGTCACGGTACCGCAGAGGCTGAAGCCCCGCGGTGAATAGCGAGCCCGCGGGGCTAAAGTTTTGTCCGGCATTGAAGGGGCGCAGCTTTAGCCATGCCCTGAGCCTGCCGAACCGGTGCGCCGTATAGCCCCTTTAATTCTTGTCATCACGAGGGGCCTTCAGGCCGCGAGGGATCTGCTGTTCTGAGTTACTCGCAAACCTTCACCACTTCCTCCGTGCCCTTCCTAATGAAATAATCGGAGTCACCTTGCCCACTTCACCGCCAACCATCAAGTCATTCTTCCTCGACGGCCCCGCCGGGCGTCTGGAAGCGCTGTTGAATGCGGGCGCGCCAACTGCGACCCACGCGGCTTTGGTTTGTCATCCGCACCCGCTGGGCGGCGGGACTATGCACAACAAAGTTGTCTTTCACGCAATGAAGGCGTTGAACTCGTTCGGCTTTCCAGTGCTGCGGTTCAACTTCCGCGGCACCGGACTCAGCGCCGGCCAACACGACGAAGGCCGCGGCGAGATCGCCGACGTCCAAGCCGCACTGGCTTGGCTGAAGTGCGAGTTCGGCTTGCCCATCATCTTTGCTGGCTTCTCCTTTGGCGCGGCCGCTGGACTGCGCGCCGCCTGCCCGCATCCCAATGTCAAAGCGCTGATCTCGATTGGCACACCGGTGGAAGCCGAGGGCCGGATGTACTCGTATTCCTTCCTGCGCGACTGCGCCAAACCCAAGCTGTTCGTCAGCGGCGATCACGATCAATACGGGCCCCAGGCTGCGCTGCAAGCCCTCGTCGCGCAAGCCGCGCCGCCGAAAAAGCTGGTATTCGTTCCCGGAGATCACTTCTTCCTCGGACAACTCGGCGAAATGCGGGCCGCGGTCGAGGGCTGGCTGCGGGAGTTATTGTGTGCCTGAGCGCGATTAGTGGCTTTGCAAGGGTGCAGTTTCAGAGCCCGCGCGAGAAATCAATTTTCGAACTTGCGGTGGAAGGCTAGAGTCTGGGAGATACCAAATCCGAGCCCGAAGGGCGGAACTACAATAGCCCAGCGCGGAAGCGCTGGGTGGAGTGGGAAATATGGCCGAGCCCCCCGGGGGCGACACCGGTTCCGATGCAGACTCTTCAGCCGTGCCTTAACAAGCCTTTTCTCTTCTCTTCCCGAGCCACCTTCAAGCCCGGGAGGAATCGGCTTTTCCTGCAACTTGGGAGGCCATGACCTTTCGAGTCCGCAAGTGGCTCAAAGGCCCGCGGCGAAGGCTAACAGCTAATGGCGAAAAGCGGCATCGCGGCATTCTATAATCACCCCTCATGCCTCAATCCCCTGCTGACACCGCCTTCCGCGAGATGCGTGATCGGGTACGCGACATGTTCGACCACGCTCTCGCCGAGTGTGGTGTGCCGCAAGCCTTCGGCCAAAAGCTGCAATGTCAGGGACGCTATCTGCAAATCGGTAGCGAGATTTTCGACCTGGAAGCCTTCGAACGCATTCTGGTCGTCTCCATAGGCAAGGCGGGACACAGCATGGCCGAGGCCTTCGCCAACATCGTCGGTACTGGCCTCACGGGCATCATTGCGGCTCCCAGCATCCCACCCGCGCAACTGTTCGGTTTTCGTTACTTCACTGGCGGTCATCCGCTTCCCAACGAAGAGTCGCTGCGGGCCGGCGACGCTACTCTAAGGCTGATGCACGAGCTATCGCCGGAGACTCTGGCCGTCTTCCTCATCAGCGGGGGCGCTTCCGCAATTGCTGAAAAGCCAATCAGCTCTGGTATCTCTCTGGCGGGCGTGGTCGAAACCTACCGTGCCTTAGTGCATTCAGGCGCGCCGATTGCGGAGATTAATGCCATCCGCAAGCATCTCTCGGCCCTGAAGGGCGGACGCCTGGCGCGCGCCGCTGCGCCGTCTCATCAGCTGTCGCTGCTAATCTCCGATGTCCCGGAAGGTTCGCTTGACGCCCTGGCCTCGGGACCTACCATGCCCGACACCACCACCGTCACCGAGTGCTATGACCTTGCCGAGCGCTACCAGCTGCTCGATCGCTTTCCCCCGCCGGTGCGATCTCTGTTCGAGGGTCGCAAGTTGAAGGAGACTCCGAAGGCCGGCGATCCCGCCTTCGCGCACTCGCATTACGCTATCGTGCTTTCGAACGCAACCGCGGTCAACGCTGCGGTCGAGCGCGCCGCGCTCGCGGGCTTCGCGGTTGAGGTCGACAACAGCTGCGACGACTGGGACTACCAGCAAGCGGCTGATCATCTGCTCCGGCGACTGCGCCAGCTGCGCCGCGGGGTTTCACGCGCCTGCTTGATCTCAGGCGGCGAGGTCACAGTAAAGGTCGGAGCCGCCTCGGGGCTGGGAGGACGCAATCAGCAGTTTGCCCTCTACTGTGCGGAGCAGATCGCGGGCGAGAACATCACCGTGCTTAGCGCCGGAACCGACGGAATTGACGGCAATAGCTCTGCCGCGGGCGCGATTGCCGATGGGGCAACCTCGGAACGGGCCCGGGAACGGGGATTGGACGCCGCAACTGCGCTCCGGGGCTTCGACAGCTTTCCCTTATTTCACGCGCTTGGCGATGCCATCATCACCGGACCAACTGGCAACAATGTGAGGGATTTGCGGATTCTACTGGCTTACTGAACCCGTTCCCGCAACTGAAACTCCAAGAGGCACGGACAATTGTCCGTGCCTCTTGGGCGGCCGCGCCAAGGAGCGGCAAGGAGCGACCAACTGCGTTGCGTCACCGCGAACCCACTGCGTATCCCTCTAGCAGTACCCAAGTACAGCAGCCTGCTCTCAGGCCACTTCCATGATCTGCCGCTAACTCACGATCGGCGGATGAACAACTAGCCTAGGAGTCACTCGTCCTGTACACCTAACCTCATCCGCCGATCTCTTTGCGCCAGTGAATCGAGGCTACTTCGGACCCTCCACGCGTTTGTCACCAAACTGTCAACACCATGTCTATTTTCTGTAAAGAGAAGCAGCAAGTGGTGAACTGCCCTATCGCCCAACCAGCCCATCCGCCGTGCGCTGCGTTTCTGGGAAGCCAGGCATGTTTCGCGCCCTCTGTAGCGCCGCTTCCGCGTCCTCTGAGCGGCCGCTGCGATGCAGCGCGCGCGCCAGCAACAGATATCCGAGTGGGGTAGGCCGAATCTGGTTGGCCTGGCCGTACATCTCGATCGCGTGGGCCAGGTCGCCGGATTCTTGCGCCAGCACGCCTAAACCGATCAAGGCCTGCTCCGTGTCCGGGGCCAGCCGCAGTGCCTGCTGGAAACTATCGCGAGCGTCGCCCGCGTCGCCTGCGTAGTTATAGACGTATCCCAGATTGCTATAGGCCCGAGCCAGGATATCGACCTCCTCGGTCTCGGCGATGCCCGCCTTGAATGCCGCAATCGCCTCCGGCCAGTGATGGTTCCTTTCCTCCCACACGCCTGTGTTCAACTCGCTCAATCCGTTGTGCGGCTCAATCTCGGTGGCGCGGCGGAAGTGCACAATCGCACGATCCATGTCATGGCGCTCCATCAGCGTTGTCCCCAGATTGTCCTCAGCAACATAGTTGCCGGTCGTGGTCTCGATGGTGTGTGTCCACAAGCTGGCCTCGTCGCTCCAGTACGCAAGCTGATGGCGGGTGGCGATTGCCAGCACCAGCAGCAGCGCAGCGCTGAAGCCCGCCACCCAGGCGGGGGAAACACGGCGTGCTTCAACCAGCTCGGCGACTCCCCAGCACAACATCACAAACAGTCCGATGAACGACAGATAGGCGTAGCGATCGGCCATGGCCTGCACTCCCACCTGCACCAGCCCGATCATCGGCACCAGCGTCCCCAGGAACCACAACCAGCCTACCGTGAGATATCGATATTTCCTGCCGGCTATGACCAGGCCGCTGATGACCATCAACAGCGCCAAAGCGGCCAGCAACTGCCACACCGGTGGCGCCGTTCGCGAAAACGGATACAAAGGCGACAGCGGCGTTGGCCAGAACGCCTTCGCGATATAACGTGCATAGGCAACGATCGCGTTCTCCAGCCGCAGTGCGAACGGAAACTTGATTAGCGACTGCACCGCGCTGCCCGCCTGTTGCGCCTTCACCGTGATCACCGCGCTGATGGCGCTGATCGCCAGCAAGGGAAGCTTTTCCACTACCAGTTGCAGGAAGCTTCGTGCCGGATAAATCGCTGCCTGCTTTCGCTCCACCTGCGTCTTCAGCGTCATGCGCTCCAGCGGCCAGTAATCCCAAAGCAGCAGAACGAAGGGCAGGGTAATCACCTGCGGCTTGGCCATCAGTCCCAGCACAAACAAAAACGCAACCAGCACGTACCGCCCGGCACGCGGCTGTTTCGCGTACCAGCCATACGCGGCCAGCGCTAACAGCAGAAACAACATACTGAGCAGGTTCTTGCGCTCCGCCACCCAGGCCACGGTCTCCACGTTCATAGGGTGCAGCGCGAACAGACCGGCTACCATGGCGCTTCGTCCCGCCTTGCTAGTCACACGCTCCAATACCCAGAAGAGCAACAGCACGTTGACGACGTGCAGCAGGAGATTGACCTCGTGCGGGCCCACCGGGTCCGGACCGAACATCTGGCAGTCCAGCGCATGCGACAGCCACGTCAGCGGATGCCAGTTGGAAGCGTAATAAGTCGTGAAAGCCCACTCCACAGTGCTCCAGCTCAGACCGGCTAGCACCTGGGGATTCGCCGTCACGTACTTATTGTCGTCAAAATGTATGAAGGGATGGTTTCCGACCGGATAGTACGTCGCCACTGCGGCAACCACCAGCAGCAAGAGATATAGCCAAAAGGTTCGCGTTAGCCGCGAAGAAGCTTTGCGAGGTGGCGCCGACGCTTTGCTCGCTGTTCTGGTTCTCTTCGCCAACCGGTGTCACCCGAGCTTGAATGCACTTCATTATAGCGAGGCGCCCGGCGGATACTGCCTTGTCATCGAGGATCAGCCCTTCGCCCGCTCGCCAAAAATCGCGGTCCCGATCCTTACGCAGGTCGAACCTTCCTCAATCGCCACTTCAAAGTCATGCGACATTCCCATCGAAAGCACACCAAGGCTCACGACAGGTAACCTGCGTCCGGCCAGCCGCTCTCGGAGCTCGCGCAACTGCCGAAAATATGGACGCGCGCCCTCGGGATCGTCGGTAAACGGCGGCACGGTCATCAGCCCCCGAATCCGCAGATGCGGCCAATCCGCTGCCGCAGCTACAATTCGCTCCAGCTCCGCCGAATCCGGTGCGACGCCGCTCTTCACCGCCTCGCCGCCCGAATTGATCTCGATCAGCACGCCCAGCGTTTTTCCGGCTCTCTCTGCCGCTGCGTTCAGCCGCTCCGCCAGCTTTGCCGAATCCAACGAGTCCAACCCATAGAATATCTCTGCCGCCTTCGTCACTTTGTTCGATTGCAAATGCCCGATCATGTGAAACTCGGCGTCGTGCAATTCAGCCAGAGCGCCAAACTTTTCCGCGAATTCCTGCACCCGGTTCTCGCCAAACAGCCGCTGCCCGGCGGCGTAAGCTTCCACAATCCGCCCCGCAGGCTGCGTCTTCGTCACCGCCATCAGCGCTACATCTGCGGGATCTCTGCCCGCGCGCCGGGCGGCGTTCGCAATGCGCTCCCGGATAGCAGCGAGGTTGTTTGCGATTGTCATGCGAAGAAGCCATTGTAGTCTGTGGCAAGTACTGAAAAATGAGGCGTTGTAAACAACTTCAGGTAAACGCTCCGTGCTACATAAATAGCTGGGTTCCTCTACCCTTCGAGCCCGTTGCTACCCAGGCGTTTTTTTCGTACTCTGAAACCAAATGGAAATACATTTCACTCCCGAGCAGCAAGCCAAGCTTGCCCAAATCGCAACGAAAGCCGGTACGGACACCGAGCGATTAGTTAAGGGTGCGGTCTTGCGTTTGCTGGAAGACGAAGACACTGTCGATCTCCCTGAAGTCCCTCCCGGCAGCGTGGTTGCTGAGATGCGCGCTCTGCGCGCTCGCGTCAAGCCCGACCCTGAAGGCTGGACAACGCGCGATTACGTCCGCTATGGTCGCCGCTAAATGCGTCTGGTCGTGGATGCCTCCGTTGCCCTTGCGTGGGCCTTGCCCGATGAAAGCAGTGCCTATGCCGACGCCGTTCTTGCTGTTGCTGAGCGAGACGGCTTGCGCGTTCCTGAACTCTGGGCTCGCGAGGTTGCAAATGGTATCGCTGTTGCCTATCTGCGCAAGCGCATCACATCGGCCCACGAGAGCGCGTTCCTTGCTGCTCTGTCTCACCTAAGCATTGCTGTTGCAGAACCTGCTTCCGCCTTTACTGTTGTTCGTGACGGCTCGGCGGCGGCAATGCGTTACGGCCTCACGGCTTACAATGCGGCATATCTCGACCTTGCTTCGCGGGAAAAATTGACGCTCGCCACTCTCGACAAGGCTATGCGCAAGGCTGCCGAACAATCGGGGATTGCGGTATTTCGCCAGTTGGTACCGACGGGCGAGTTGTCCGGCCATCCGCCTGCCTTTCGCTTCCCCCGGACAATCGCAATCAGCTATGGTTATTGCACAGTCAGAAGCATAGGAGTACCTACGTGTCGCACCGCCCAACATTGCTCGTCGCTCTCATCCTTGCCTGCATTCCAGCTTCCGCCATAGAGCGCGGCGTCATGCTGCGCGAAGGCGTCATCTACGTCAGCCCCAGCGCCGATTCGGCCAAGCTCTCTAACATTGGCCGGGGCCGCGAGGTCGCCGTGCTGGAACACGCCAAAGGCTGGGTCAACGTCATGGGCACAGTCGGCGCCGGTTACACTCCGGAAGATCCGGAGAACCAGACCGACCGCAACGTTACCGGCTGGATTGAAGACAAAGGCGTCATCACCACCTCGACCCCCGACGGCGACAAGGTTCTCTTCGGCGAGGCCTTCGACTGTGAGATGGAAGCCAGCAAGCGCGGTGGCCGCCGCGGGGCTGCGCAGGATGCTATGCGCCTTTATGCCCGCATCGCCGAATATTTCCCGCAATCTCCGCTGGCAGCCGAATCCGCCTACCGCGCCGCCGATATTCGCTGGCAGATTGAAGCTGCCGATGCCGCCTCGCGGCCTTCAGCCCACGAGCGCGATCCCGCACTGCACTATCAGATCGACGAAGACAGCATGCGCCAGGTGATCAAGAAGTATCCTCACACCAAGTGGGCCGACCTCGCCGCCTATCACCTCATCGCCAACAAACTCTGCGGCGACTGGGAGGCTGAGGCGAAATGTCCGGAGATGGAAGCGACGCTCTACCTGAAGTACGCTGACGAGCATCCGCAATCTCCCAAAACTCCAGAGGCTCTCTACAAAGCGGCCTGGCGCTATTCCACGCTGATCGAAATCTACAAAACCAAGCAGGACCCCAAGAAGTCTGACGAGTCCACTCAGCGCTCCCTCAACATCGCCAAGAAGCTAATTGCGCAATACCCCAATGACACCGACTGGTCCAATCGGGCCGAGCGTCTGGTATACATGGTGACAAACAAAATGCCCACATTTGGGAACACGGTGGAATAGTTTGCCTATTCTTGAAGCGATCATCCTCGGCATCGTTCAGGGCCTTACCGAATTCTTGCCCGTCTCCAGCACTGCGCATCTGGCGCTCACTCCCTGGCTTGTCACGCGGCTGGGGCTGGCGAACTGGAGCGATCCCGGCCTCACCTTCGACGTGGCGCTCCACGCCGGAACCCTCTTCGCCATCCTGTTGTACTTCTGGCGCACGTGGATTCAGATTATCCGCGCGGCTTTGGGCGGCAAGGTGGTTCGCTTCTCCGAAACCAGCGACAACCAGCGCGACCTCACGCCCGAAGAGCAGCGCCGCGAACGCCAGTTGCTGTGGTACTTGATCGCTGCAACTATCCCGGCCGCCCTCGCCGGCGCATTGCTGGAAAAGCATATCGAGACCACTTTCCGCGCGCCGGTCCTTGTTGCATCCATGCTGATCCTTGTCGCCCTCATCATGTGGGTGGCCGAGCGCGTCAGCAAATTCCAAAAGCCACTTCCGCAAATTGACTTGAGCGATGCCATGACCGTTGGCGTTCTGCAAGCCTTCGCCGTCGTCCCTGGGGTGTCCCGCTCCGGCATCACTATTACCGGCGGCCTCTTCCGCAACTTCACCCGCGAAGCTGCCGCGCGTTTCAGCTTTCTGCTCTCAACGCCAATCATTGGCGGAGCGGCCCTGTTCAAGCTTCACCATGTCATGAAACACGGTCTCCCGCCAGGCGAAGTGGCCCCGGGGATGGCTGCTTTCGTGGCGGGAATAGTAGTTTCGGCGCTTGTCGGCTACGTAACCATCGCCTTTTTCATCCGCTACCTGAAAACGAAAACCTTGACCGTGTTCATCGTCTACCGCATACTCTTCGGCATCGCGGTATTGCTGCTTGGCTATCTTGGGCACTACTCAGGATGAACCGCGAGCCGCTTTGCTGGAGCTTACTGGTCTAAGAAGGTGTCTTTAACAATCAGAAGTCTCGAGCTTGATCCTTTCAGGAGGGTCATCTATGCCAAAACCGTGGTCGTGTCGGGGTTTGCCGCCGGTTTCCTGATGTCGCGCCACCTGTGGATGAGTGGTCGCTTCTACCCACTAATTCCGGTGCTGCCTCGCCTGCCGCATATTCCATTTCCGCTCGACGCCATTTTATTTGCCGCCCTGCTTCTGCTCCTCGTGCTCATTTGCGCGGCTTCGAAGCCTCGGACTTATATAGTAAGCTTCGCCGCCTTGCTGTTATTTCTCGCCTTGTTCGATCAGACCCGCTGGCAACCCTGGGCCTATTTCTATCTTTTCATGTTATTGGCCCTCGCCTGCTATTCCTGGAAGCCGGATGACATCTCCGGCCAGGAGAATGCTCTCAATATCTGCCGCCTGATAGTTGTAGCAACCTACTTCTATAGCGGCCTGCAAAAGATGAACCCGCGCTTTGTCGTCGGGACCGCGGCGCTGTTCGGCGCGTTGAGCAGTCGCTGGCCTGTCTTCCACGCTTTGGGGTGGATCATGGCCGGCGCCGAGACGATGATCGCGATAGGGCTGCTCACCCGCAAGTTTCGGAATGTCGCGGTGATTTGCGGCCTGCTGATGCATCTGGATATCTTGTATGCTTGCATATTTCTCTATCACTGGAATTCGGTAATTTGGCCATGGAACATCGCCATGATGGCCTTACTTTTTATATTGTTTTGGAAGACAGACTTTTCCTTCAGGCAAGTGATTTGGGAAAACCCCTTTCGCTTGCAGAAGGTGGCGCTTCTTGTTTTCGGAGTGCTGCCTTTTCTTAGCTTTTTCGGGTTGTGGGATTCCTACTTATCCTCATCGTTATATTCGGCCAATGTGCCCTTGGCATACATTTGGATGGGCAAGACGGTCAAGACTCAGCTTCCTTTGCAGATCCAGAGATACGTGAAAATGCAGCCTGGCGGCAACGACCTTCTGAAAATCCAGGACTGGGCGCTAGGCGAACTCAACGTTCCACCCTATCCGGCAGCGAGGGCTTATCGGGCCGTCGGCGCGGAACTATGCCGCTACTCGCACAATTCTCCGGAGGTCATGCTGGTCGTCCACGAGAAAGACACTCTGTTGAACAAGGGCACCGTGCTCCCGGACACCTGCCTCGGCACCCTGCTGGTCGATAAATGGTAGCTCCGTCAGGAAATGTGACCTCGCGGCCATCACCGCGCCGAGCGGCAGCGGTCACTGACAACGATTCCCGCCAGTGAAATTCTGCAGGTGTCAACGGAGAGGACCACCCGTCCCCATGGCTCCTGGCGGGCGGCAAGAAAGAAGTTCGCCCCACTCCCCGGACCACCGAGCGCAATCGATTTCTTATTTTTGTCCATTGACTTGGGCGACATCACAACAAGGAGAATCCGATGCGTGACCAAAGCATACTTTGCCGATCCATCCGGCTAATTGTGATTGTGACCCTGACCCTAGTCTTGGCGCATCCGGCGCTGACCCAAACCTACAATGTGCTCTACAGTTTCAACCTTCCCTTCGCGGCAGACGATTCACATTCTCAACCCGGAATGATACTGAATAACGGCAGCCTCTATGGAACAGTTGCCTTCGGCGGCCTTCAGGGCCTCTGTTGCGGGCAAGTCTTCGACTTGACCGACGGTGGTTCGGGCTGGACTTTCTCCACGCTCTATAGTTTCAACGGCAACCCCGAGGGCCTTGACGTTTCAGGGATGGACTTTGCCCCCGACGGCAATATTTACGGGACAACCTTCCAGGGTCCCATAGCAGCATCGGTGTTTGCTAAATTGGGTTACTACGACCCAGGCCTTGGTTGCGGAACTGCATTTAAGTTGGAACAATCGCCGCATCGGCGCCTCGGAGCTTGGTCGGAAACGTTGCTTTATACCTTCACCTGCGGCAATGATGGCGGTGGCCCTGGTGGGGACTTGGCCTTCGATACGGCGGGCAACGTCTATGGCGTGACCTCGTACCCCTACGGTGAATATATGTGGGGCACCGTTTACGAGCTGAGCCCTTCAGGAAGCGGCTGGACACAAAACTCCATTCACGAATTCACTGGCAATGAAGACGGTGCAGCGCCAACCGGCCTGGTCACCGACCGTAACGGCAACCTCTACGGCGTGGCTGCTTTGGGCGGGGCTCAGAGCAATGGCGTTGTATTTCAAATGGTTCATTCAGCTAGTGGTTGGACCCAGAATGTTATCTACACATTCCAGGGTGGCGCGGATGGAGGCGACCCTTGGTACGGCCTCGTCGCCGATAGCGCAGGAAATCTCTACGGAGCCAACACTGTGGGCGGAGGGAACGGTTTTGGCACGGTCTTCGAACTCTCGCCCGGCGACGGCGGCTGGACGCTCACCCCGCTTTACAGTCTCAACAACGGTGGCAATAGCGAACTTGCCATCGATAACGCCGGAAACCTCTATGGATACGGTGTAGTGCCGGGATCCGAAACCCTTTATGAGCTGACCCCAGGAAGCAACGGCTGGACCTCCAACGTTATTCATGTGTTCACCTGCGACACTGGCTGCGAACCGGTAGGCAGGCCGGCAATAGATGCGAATGGCAACGTCTATGGCATGACCGCGGGAGGAGGAACGCTGGGCGACGGCGTCTTTTTTGAGATCACACCGTAGGCAGAACTTCTGCCTTCACTCGCTCACAGGCTCGATCACGGGTGTCCCATTCAAGGCCTCCTTTTGGCCTTGAGTGGGGATTTTCCCTGACCGCTGACAACGAATCCAGGGCGTCACTACTTCGCCACCCCTAACTCCCCCATTTCTCCCCGCGCGGCCCCGCTTTCTTGGGATAATTATTCTCGCTCTGGCGTATCGGCAGTCGAAGCCCGCTTCAGTCGCTCTGGGAGGCGCGCGTATTCGCAGGAATGCGTGTTCATGTTTCTTGTCTGCTTGCGACGTCTTAAATCAGCATGGGTCCTCGCAAGCGCGCTCCTTCAAAACGACTGCACGCCAATATGAATCTCGCTCGCCCATTTACTCCGACGGCTAACCGGCGGCTCAACGAGCTCATAGGCTTCCTGCTGTTTGTCTTCGCGGTCCTCCTTTTCCTTGCGCTGCTGTCGTATTCGCCGCTCGATCCTTCGCTCAACACCGCGGCCACTCCTATCGCCGGAAAGCCCGCACACAACTGGATCGGTGTCGTCGGCGCGATGGTTGCCGATATCGCGCTCCAGGCATTCGGCATCGCGGCGTTTCTGCTGCCTGCGTTGCTGGCCATGTATTCTCTGCATTGGTTTCGCTCGCGGCCTATCAGCTCACCGTATGCCAAGACCATCGGCGCAGTTGCGCTGGTCGCTTTTCTTTCCGCCTTCGTCGGACTGCTGCCTTGGCCTATCCGCTGGAAAGGTGCGCTTCCCTCGGAAGGCTTGCTGGGCCGCATCGTCGCTGACGCCCTCATCCACTATTTCAACCTCGTCGGCGCATATCTCATCTGCATCGCCGTTATTGCCGTGGCGCTCTACCTTTCAACCGCGTTTTCCTTTGGCGCAATCCGCATCTGGTCGCAGACGCGGCTGGGCTTTGTTTATGCCACGCTTGATCGCATTGCCGATTGGCGTATGGAGCGAGCTCGCAAGAAAGCTGCCAGGGAATTGGAGAAGAAGCGCGCCGCGGCGGCTAACACTAAGCCAGTGGTGACAGCGCAACTTGTCCCCAAGCGTTACCTGGCGCCTGCTGAGGAGACCGGGCCTGAACCCGAAAGCGCGGCCGATACGCAGCCTGCCGCCGCAGTTCCTCCGGCGCAAAGCGCTCCTGCCCCCACGGGAATCGACCGCATGTTTGGCGGCGATACCACCACGTCTCAGCCGGAGAACACAACTCCAGCGGATGCCATCGCGGTCGGCACGCGTGCTGACTCCACGCCCCACGGCAAAACTACGATGCCGCGCCTTGTGGGCAGTTTCAAGCTGCCGTCCACCACGCTGCTCCATCGTCCCGACGAACCCAGCGCCATCAATGAAGCTGAACTCAAAGTTCTGGCGCAGGTGCTGGCGGAGAAATGCGGCGAGTTTGACGTCCGCGGCCAGGTCGTGCAGATCAATCCCGGTCCCGTGGTCACCACTTTCGAGTTCAAGCCGGAAGCCGGCATCAAGTACAGCCGCATTACCAACCTCTGTGACGATCTCTGCCTTGCCTTGCGCGCCGAAAGCATCCTCATCGAGCGGATGGCCGGCAAGTCCACCGTCGGCATCCAGGTGCCCAATCACGAGCGCGAGACCATCTGGCTACGCGAGGTAGTGGAAGCGCAGGAATTCCTCGGCTCGAAATCCAAGCTCACCCTGGCGCTCGGCAAGGACATCAACGGCCGCATCGTCTGCGCCGACCTCAACGCCATGCCGCACCTCCTGATCGCCGGCTCAACCGGCTCCGGCAAGAGCGTCGCGATCAATGCCTTCATCATGTCGATCCTCTACAAGGCGACGCCGCAGGAGGTTCGTCTGATCCTGGTTGATCCCAAGCGGCTGGAGCTGGGCAATTACGAAGGCGTGCCGCACCTGCACACGCCGATCATCACCGAGCCCAAGCTGGCTTCGAATGCCTTGCGTAATGCTGTGCTGGAGATGGAACGCCGTCTGAAAGTATTGGCGGAAAAGGGTGTGCGCAACATCGATCAATACAACAAGCTCTTCGACAACAGTGGCAGCCTATTCGACGAAGGCGGCGACGACGCGCGTCCGCTTCCCTACATCGTCATCATCATCGACGAGTTGGCCGACCTGATGATGCTCGACGGTCAGAACGTCGAGGCTTCCATCACGCGCCTGGCGCAGATGGCGCGCGCCGTCGGAATTCACCTGGTCCTGGCAACGCAGCGGCCCTCGGTCGACGTCATCACCGGGTTGATCAAAGCCAACTTCCCGGCTCGCATCTCATTTCGTGTCGCCACCAAAGTCGACTCGCGCACCATTCTCGACTCCAATGGCGCAGAAGCGCTGCTCGGTCGCGGCGATATGCTTTATCTGCCCAACGGCTCGGCTCGCGTGCATCGGGTGCACGCTCCGCTTGTTACCGAGAAAGAGATTGCTGCCGTCGTCGAGTTCTGGCGCTCGCAAGGCACCGCGCAGTATCAGGAGCAATTCCTGCAAGCTCCGCGCGAAGATGGCAACTCCGGAAGCGGCGGCGCGGACGGGAGTAGTGCGGGCGGCGACGACAACGACGAACTTTACCAGGATGCCGTGCGCATTGTTTTGGAGTACGGCAAGGCTTCGACGTCGCTGTTGCAGCGCCGGCTACGCATCGGCTATGGCCGCGCCGCCCATCTCATCGACCTGATGGAGGGTGACGGCATCGTGGGGGCAGCCGATGGTCCCAAGCCCCGCGAGCTGCTGAAGCGTCCGGATTGGCTCAGCGAAGTCGAGGACGCCCTGCGTTAAACCGAAAACGGCGCAGCTTCCGCTGCGCCATCACGATTGATTCAGTGTGTCTTGAGCTACTGATGTGTCATCCTGAGCGGAGGTTCGCGGCGCTTTCGCGCGAACCGGAGTCGAAGGACCCCTATCAGTGGCTATCCTGTTCGGGAAAGAAGTCTGCGACCAGCGGTTATTTCTGCGCTGGTGCCTGGTCTTTCTTCGTGATCCCCAGCAGCTCGACTTCAAAAATCAGGGTCTCATCCGGCCCAATGGCATCGCCCGCGCCACGCGCGCCGTAAGCCAGGTCCGGAGGCAGAACCAACTGCCACTTTGATCCCACGGGCATCAATTGCAAGGCCTCGGTCCATCCCTTGATCACGCCAGTCACGGGAAATGTTGCCGGCTGTCCCCTCTTGTAGGAGCTATCGAACTCTGTGCCGTTGATCAGCGTGCCTTTATAGTTGCACTCTACGGAATCGGTCGCGGTGGGTTTCGCTCCCGTACCTTCTTTCAAAATTTTGTATTGCAGTCCGCTGGGTAGCGTCACTACGCCTGGCTTGCTCTTGTTGGCCGCCAGATAAGCTTCGCCGTCTTTCTTGTTGGTCACTGCCGCCTTTTGCCGCTGGGCGTCCGCCTTCTGACGCAGTTGGCCCTGGAGTTCCATAATCGTCGACTGGGCCTGTTCGTCGGTCATCAGGGTCTTGCCGCCCGCCATGGCGTCCTTCAAACCGCGCGCCAAAATGTTAGTGTCGATATCGAGGCCGTCCTTGTGCAAGCCTCTACCTATATTCAACCCGATTGCGTAGCTGAGCTTGTCCTTCTGGGTCGGCAAAGCCGCGTCGCCCGCAGCCGCTGCCTGGGTTTTGGCCGCCGGAGCGGTTTTTGCCGCTGGAGCCGATTGAGGGTTCGCCGACTGTTGGGCCATCGCGCTTCCAAGCAGGATGACACCAGCCGCCAGTACAGTTACTCCTGAGCTTAATAATTTGAGCATACAAGCATTGTTACATGGTGCGGCACATCCGCAAAGCTGGGAGCGCCGTTCTTGACGGTGTCATCCTGAGCGGAGGCGAGCCGTCTTTGGTCGCCGGCGTCGAAGGACCCCTATCGCCGCCTGACCCACTCAATCGCGACTTTCGAATGAGCAGGAGAACATGTCTACCGCACAATGACGTACGCCAAAACGAACGCCAGGATGTCCTCGGGAATGGCGATGAAAATGTCCTTCACGTTCAGACTGTTATCCAGTGCGCGGCGGATGTGATAACCCCCATAGGTCCCGATCAGCGCGCCGACAATGCCGAGAATCGCTCCCGTGATCGGTGTCGCCGCGGCTGCGGCATAAATACAGGCTCCGCTCAATCCTCCCATAACGATGCGCGCGATCAGCCCGGGGGGCGCGGTCCTTGGTGGTGTCTTGGGCATAACGTCGGCAACCAGTTCAACAATTGCCAGCAGAGTAAATATCCCCACCGTAATGGGCGATCCCATGAACGCCAGCGGCGTTCCCGTGAGAGTGATCCAGTGCAGATAGGCTGCCCACGAGACGAACGCGGGTGCGGTCAGGGATCGCAATCCCGCAACAATTCCAATGCCAACAGCCAAAAGCAAGGCGTGATTCATCGTCGGAATTCACCGTCCTCTGCCCAAAAAAAGCCAAGGCGAAATGACAACTGCAACTCAAGATGCAGGGCAGGCCCGACGGTCGCAACGAATTAGCGCCCCGGATGAAGACATGAACCATAGCGGCAGCCGATACTGACGAGTAACCGCGAGTGGGAAGCTCCTGGGGAAAGTTACCCAAGAAAACTGTTGTGCGCTAAGACGAGTGGGTGTATGTTACGCCTGCTCCCACAAAAATTGCTCCCAAGTCATTTCGAAAACTGTTAATGACAGGTCCGTCGTGCGATTCCGCTTTCAGAGCCAAATATCCACAGCCAGGTCCCGGCCGGGATCTGCAACCTGGGGTTTGGCGCGGGAGGAAAACCGATGAAGCGTAGAGTATTGGCCATAACCGCGATTGCCGTGGCTTTGACGGCGTGCGGCATCCCCTGTGCAGCGCAAGCGGCTCCCGCGCTTTTGCTGGACCGCAGTCAAATTCACTTCGACGATCGCGATATTGGCACCAGCACTCCACAGAAGTTGACGTTGACGAACAAGAGCAGCACACCTATCAGCCCCACGCTGACATTCTCCGGAGACAACACTGCCGACTTCTCGTACGCCGTCAGCACTTGCCTGAGTAATCTACAGCCTCAATCCACCTGCGATGTGGTCATCGTATTCCGGCCGCTCCCCCCAGCCCAGAAGCCGGCGGTCGACAAGGCAGCCTCAAGCAGCCCCGCACCCGCCAGCAACCAGCAGCCCGCTGCCAACGGCCAGCCGCCGGCGGCTAAGTCATCCAATGACAACAGCCCAAGCGGCATCCCTTGGCCGCTGGATCGTGCCGCGACCTTGGAGGTCAGTGACGGCAAGAATCAGCCGCAAAAGGTGTTGCTCTCGGGCCGGGCATTTCAGAACGTCGCTGTTTCGCCTTCGAGCCTGACGTTGAACGTCCCGGTCGCAGGTGCGACGTCCGCGGCCCAGCTGATTACGCTGACCAACTTCACGCAATCGAAGCTGACCAACGTAGCGGCTACATCCAGCGACGGTCTCGAGGCCGACTCATCCGGTTGCGTCGATATTGCGTCACAGAAGAACTGTACGATCTACGTCCGCTATTCCGCTTCGTCCGGGCAAGTCCCAGGAGCCGGCTCGCTGGCCGTGACGGCGACCTTGTCGCCACCCGCCGATCCAGCCGGCCCTAGCGTCCCGCTAACGCGGATTGTGGTGCTGCGGGGTGGTTGTCCGCATTGGTACTCTTTCTGCCGCGAGCACTCCGGAACCTGGCTGTTGATATCGGTGAGTTTCTGCTATTTCCTTGGGCTGGTTCTGGTCAGATGGCACATGATCGCCAAGCCGGCACGAGGTCAGGTGCTGGCGGAAATCGATGCCGTGCGGGCGCGAGTGACCGCCGAGGCCGGCCACCTCCCGCAATCCGATGACACCAAACGACGCCTCGCAGAAATTAACGGCTTGCTGGACGTTGCCGCTTTCCCCTTCAAACACAAGCGATTTCGGGATGTTCGTTGGTTCACCCGTTCCACAAACGCGGCTGTCGCGAAACCGCAAACCAGGGATGACGACCTTTCCGCTAGACAGAAGGCCGCCCAGGAGAAGGCCGCTCAGGAGGGGCTCCTAAGCAAATCGGAATACCCCGCAGCGTCCAACCGATTTTTCAACGCGGTGTTCTGGACACGCGGCCAGGAGCTGGCGGGTTGGAGTCTGGCTCACGAGGCGGAAGTAGAATTCATCGCGCTGCTTCCGACGGAACTCGTACGGGCGCAATTACAAACCGCCGAACAGGAGCTGCGGCAAATCAACACTCCGGTGACCGTGGCCTTGGCTGATCGCGCCAGCCAGGCACTTATCTCGGGAGAAGCCGTCATTGTCGAGCAGGCGCGACATCTGTTGCAGATGGTATTGGCGCTGATCGAGCCGGTCGACGTGCCGCAGGCAGCTCGTGACGCTCTGCTCGCCGATCTCCGCGGACGGGCCTCGGCTGCGCTTCAGGCTTTCAGCGATGCCGTCCCGAAGAACCCTGCCACGGCAACCGATGTAAACCTTTGCAAGAGCGGGTTGCAAGCCACTCTGGTTGCCGCTGATGCCTGTCTGAACCTGACCGCCGGTACAACGAACCTGCTGACGATAAACACCTTCTCGCCGGCATCGCTAGGGCAGTTGACGAGGCTATCGGAGTTCTTGAAAGAGTTGGCAACTGCAACCCATGGGGCACGCACATCCCAGCAAGCCTTGTTGAGTATCCCCGATCAGAATGCCGCTCTGAAAACTTGCACTAGCGCGCTCGCGTTGTTCACGGCTGTGGGCGGGAAGGCAGCCACCCTGGCGGCCGACATGAAGGTTGCCCCGCCGCAAGCCGGCCAGTCCAACGCGTGGCAAGCTTTGCTGAACCTCTGTCAGTCGCAGGTGTCCGTCACCGAGGCCATGACTCACGCGACCACTCCCAGCGCCGGCCTGAAGCTGGTCCAGCAGGTCCTGGAGAACTTCATCAACGATAACGACGCGGTCCTCAAGATCAGCCATTGCGGGCCTGACGAAATGGGAGAGAGTATTCCCGACGAGGTTGTACAGCTGGCGAAAATGGGGCCCTGGAAAACCGACTTGGTCAACGATATCAAGGCCGCCGTCACACGCGATATCGCAGCCCCGGTGCAACGATGGAAGGCCATCCTGGTGGAGGCGCGGGAGCAGATCAACGCCAACTTCGACAATAATTATTTCGAGATCTGTGCCTGGCACAATCGCTTGATCTGGCTGGTGGGCTGCGCCTTATTGTTCATTATTGCGCTGGGGTTGGCTTTTCCCGCCAATTCCATCCTGTTATTGGTGGGGGCAGTGGGCGGCTTGCTCAGCCGGTTGCAACGAACCGCGAAGGGCGGTCCCGTTAGTCCGGAGGCGGCCACGGATTCAACCTGGGGCTCGTTATTTCTCAGTCCTCTGACCGGCGCCTTCTCCGCCTGGGGCGGCATTCTGCTGATCATCGTTGGGCTCAAGTTCAACTTGTTCGGCTCCGCCCTCAGCCTCGATTGGCAGAACCCCAACGAACCTGTCGCTCTGGCGATTGCCCTGCTGTTCGGATTCTCAGAACGGTTCTTCGACAATATCGCCAAGAAATTGGAGGATACGATCGAGAAGACGCCGGCGAGCGTGAGCAAACCTGCCACGCCGGTCACAGCTGCGAAGCCGACAATCTCTTCCATCACACCCTCAAGCGCTCCGTTCGGCAAACCAGCGCCTCTAACCGTGACGGGCGCTAATTTTTCGTCCGATGCCAAAGTCACCATAACCGACGAAACCGGCGCGCCTAAACCTCAGCCTCAGGTCAAGTTCAACAGCGCAACCTCTATCGCAGTTACCTACACTCCAACGGGAACAAAACCGTATGCCGCGACTCTGACCGTCACCAATCCGGATAATCAGACCGCGACCGCAACCTTGAACATTACGGCTCCGCCGCCGTGAGCCGACGGACCGGCCACAGGATTTCCGGCAAACAAGAAGGGCACAGCCGCAACTGTGCCCTTCTGAATCTCAATGCAATTCCTAAGGCTGCGCCGCCGATACTGGCTGCGCCAACTGGCTACAACTGTTCTAATTCGGCTTACGCGGCATGATCTGTTCATCGCGCATAAAGAATTGCGCCGAGCATCGTTCCGAGCCGCAGATCACCGGCAGTAATCCGCCAACCTGTTTGCGCGTGACCAGCCCCAATTGACCGCACGCCGGGCACGCCAGCACCGCCCAATACGGATCATCCTTTTCGCCCACGTCGCCGGCATTCTCCAACACGAAGATGGTTCCAGGCTCCATCTGTTCGGGGATCCACTCGTTCAGAATACTGAGTTCTCCGATCATGTGCCCTCCTTCAGAGTTCCCGCCAGGCGCCGCTTTCGCGGTTGGCGGGGTGACAGAACCGTTCACGAAGCCTTGCCGCGTCGTTCCATAAGATGACGAATTGAACCGTTGCGCTTTCCCGCCGCCCGCGACTCGGCGCCACCCTCCCAGCCGATGGGATCGAGGACTCGCTGGATGGCGTCACTCAGGCACACCGATAACATCGGCTGGCGCGCATTTTTCAGCAGATTGACCACTCCACGGGCCGAATCTTCCAGGTAGATGTGCCGGCCATCGGTCAGCAGATGGTATTCCGAAGCGGCGCTCACCGTCTCCACCAGTCGCTTGCCCAGCTCTTTTTGCAGGAAGCGGATCACGCGCCGGATCTTTTGCAGCGAGAAGCCACGCTGCCGCAGCTCCCGCAGCACGGCTACTTCAGCCAGGTCGTCGACCGAGTAGACCCGCTGGTGGCCTGCGCGCGCCGGAACCACGATACCCTGCTCGTCCCACCACTGAAGTTGACGCGGGCTTATGCCGGTTAGCGCAACCACTTCCCGCGTTGTGAAGGTCTGCTGCATTGTCTGCCACCCAAAACAAATCCAGCACGAAATGTTTCAAACATCATAGTGCACTTCCGTGCTCTGTCAACATCAATTGTTGACTAAACCGGCACCCACGCCTGTGAATATCTCGAGATAGCGGCGAGTGGTCAGTGGCTGGTGGTTAGTTACTGGCTACGGCAATTGGCGGCTTGCATCACGTTACCCTGTGAGCTTCGTACTTCTCGCGCATGGTTCCCACCAGCATAATGAAACGTAACTGACCACTCGCAACTAACCACTGTATTCGGAGGCTCTCTTTGGAACCCTTTCGTTACCACGCATTCGTTTGCACACAGGAAAAACCTGACGGCGTGCCCTGCTGTTCCGCAGCCGGCTCCTTCCGCGTTCTCGATGCGCTCCACGGCGCGCTCGGCGCCCAAGGTCTCGCCGACGAAGTACAAGTTTCCAGTTGTGGGTGTCTAGGCATCTGCGACAGCGGGCCGGTGATGATTGTCTATCCCGAGGGCGTCTGGTACACAAAGCTGACTCCCAACGACGTGACCGAGATCGTCACCTCGCACTTCCAGAGCGGCAAGAAGGTCGCGCGCCTGGAACGTACCGACAGCGAGGCGATGAAGGCCGAGATGGTCGACCATCGCAACAAGTATCTCGCCATGCTGAAGGGCAAAGACGCGGCAGGCGTCTTACCGGACGAAATCAGCGAAATGATTCGTGGCTTCATGCCCAGCCGAGCTATTCTCACCGCTCTCGAACTCGACCTCTTCACTGCCATTGGTGAGGGCGGCACGGCAACAAAGGTTGCCGGCAAAATTCAGTGTGACGTTCGTGCCACCGAGATGCTGTTGAACGCCCTGGCCGGCCTGAAGCTGCTACAGAAGGCCGGCGCCACCTATACCAATACCCCGCTGGCGGCGCGCTTCTTCGTCGAAAGAACGCCCGACAGCGCGCGTACGGCGCAACTGCACATGGCCAACCTTTGGAAGTCCTGGTCAACTCTGACCGAGGCCGTAAAGGCAGGCACCAGCATTGTTTCTCACACCGGTAACGGATCGGTAAAGCCCTTCATCGCTGCCATGGACCATAACGCCCGTGGCCGTGCAGGCGCTGTGGCGCAGGCGGTGGGCGTGAACGGCGCCAAGCGCATGCTCGATCTCGGCGGCGGCTCTGCTACCTACTCCATCGCTTTTGCCAAGGCCGCTCCCGGCCTGCACGCGGAGGTAGTCGATCTGGCCGATGTCCTGCCCATCGCGCAGGAGTATATTCGCAAAGCCGGTATGGCCGACCGCATCACTACTCGTGAAGGCGACATGCTCACTGTGGCCCTCGACGCTGGCAAGTATGATCTGGTTCTGTTAGCGGCGATCTGCCACATGTTCTCGCCCGAAGAGAACCGACAGCTCATCGCACGCGCCTATCAGGCTCTGGCGCCCCGCGGACGGATCGTCATCTCCGACTTCATTCTGGAAGCTGACAAGACCGCGCCGCGCTTCGGTGCTCTTTTCGCCCTGAACATGCTGGTGAACACGCGCGCCGGCTCCAGCTACAGCGAGCCGGAATACGATGCCTGGCTAGAGGCGGCCGGCTTTGGCGAGATCAAACGCGTGCGCATGCCCGGCCCCGCGAACCTGATGATCGCGACCAAGTAGTGAACAAAGGTTCGAGTTTTTCGGGATCCAACTCAGTGGGTGCCCTGCTCAAGGCATTCATTTTGGCCTTGAGTGGGGTTTTCGTTTGTCAGGCCGAAAGTTAGACTTAGTCCCGGTCACACTCGATAGGGTTTAAGGTTAGATGATGAGATCGTCTGACAATCCCCTGTGGTCTTCACGCGTTTCGCAGGCCCTTCTCTTGATCCGCATTCTGGTGGGCTGGGTCTTCGTCTCGGAGGGCATACAGAAGTTCCTGTTTCCTGCCCAACTCGGAGTCGGCCGATTCGAGAAGATCGGTATCCCTTCTCCACACCTCATGGCGCCGTTTGTCGGGACAGTTGAGATCGTTTGCGGCACACTACTGCTGATTGGATTGTTTACCCGGTTAGCGGCGATTCCACTGCTCGCAGTCATCCTGGTCGCCATCGCGACAACCAAGATCCCGATGCTCGCGAAAACCGGTGTCTGGAGCATGCTGCACGAGGCCCGCGCCGACTTCAGCATGTTGCTGGGCTTGCTGTTTCTGTTGCTTACCGGTGCAGGATCGCTCGCGCTGGACGCACGCAGCCGAAGGTGACCGCAAATGTACACGCGGCTGCCCCACCCAAAGCTGGATGCCCACTCATTCGCGGTTTTCGAATGAGTGGGGATTTTGGATGGAATCGCAGAGGGGAATCGGGGCTGCCAGAATCGCCCTATACCCCGATAACGCCCACCAACTCTTTCACCGAGTCAGCGCTCTTCTGCAACGCGGCCTGCTCCTCCGGCGTCAACTTGATCTCGATGATCTTCTCGATGCCGTTGGAGCCCAGCTTGCACGGCACACCAATGAACAGCCCGTTGATGCCGTACTCGCCTTCCAGGTACGCCGCGCAGGGCACAATCTTCTTCTTGTCCTTCAGAATCGCCTCCACCATTTCGGCAACTGCAGCCGACGGAGCGTAGTACGCGCTGCCCGTCTTCAGGTGTTTGACGATCTCGGCGCCACCGTCGCGTGTGCGCTGCACCAGCCGGTCGATGGTGGCCTTGTCCATCAACTCGGTGATCGGAATGCCCGCGACTGTCGAGTAGCGTGGCAGCGGGACCATGGTGTCGCCGTGTCCGCCCAGCACGAAGGCGGTAACGTTCTCCACCGAGACGTCCAGCTCACGCGCGATGAACGCCCGGAAGCGCGCGGAATCCAGAATGCCGGCCATGCCGATCACCCGGTTCCGCGAGAAGCCGCTCTGCTTATAGGCCGCCTGCGCCATCGCATCCAGCGGATTGGAAACGATGATCAGGATGCAATCGGGCGAGTACTGCACTGCCTTGCCCACCACATCGCTCATGATCTTGTAGTTGGTGTTCAGCAGGTCATCACGGCTCATTCCCGGCTTGCGCGGAATGCCTGCCGTGATTACCACAATGTCAGAGTTCGCCGTATCGGCGTAATCGTTGGTACCAAGAACGTACGAGTCGCGCTTCTCGATCGGCATCGCTTGCAACAGATCGAGAGCCTTACCTTGTGGGACACCTTCGATGATGTCGATTAATACGACGTCGGCTTGCTCTTTCGACGCCAGCCAGTGGGCTGCGGTCGCGCCCACATTACCCGAACCAACTACAGTTACTTTCTTACGCATGAGTCCTCACAGTATTTGCCGTCGGCTGTCAGCCGCCAGCTTTCAGATAAGAAACTTTACTTTGGCGCGCTAGGGCCGTCTATGGTGACGGCCCGGTTCGTTTTGGAAAAATCTGATGATGTTAGCTGACGGCTGAAAGCTTGATAGCTGACAGCTTACTTCGCCGCTTACGCCACCACCGGCGCCATGTTCTGGATCATGTGCGAGGCGAACTCGCTCGTCTTCAGCTTCGTCGCGCCCTCAAGCATCCGCTCGAAGTCGTAGGTCACCGTCTTTTGCAGGATGGTTTGCTCCAGCGAGTCCTCAATCAGCCGCGCAGCCTCGCGCCAGCCCATGAACTCGAACATCATCACACCCGACAGCATGACTGACCCGGGATTGATCACGTCCTTGTCGGCATACTTGGGCGCGGTACCGTGAGTGGCCTCGAAGATCGCGTGCTGGTCGCCGATGTTGGCTCCCGGCGCGATGCCCAGTCCGCCCACCTGCGCTGCCGCCGCGTCGGAAATGTAATCACCGTTCAGGTTCGGCGTGGCGAGTACCGCATATTCGTCCGGCCGCGTCACAATCTGCTGGAATATGCTGTCGGCGATGCGGTCGTTGACCATCAGCTTCTGCTTCCATGCGCCATGTCCGTGCGTGGCATATATGCTGTCGATCACGCCTTTCACTTCCTGGTACAGCGTGTCGCGGAAGTCTTGCGGGGCAAACTCCATGCCCGGCTCCACCATCTTGGCGTTGTCCTCAATCGACAGTCCCGGATGCTTGTCCAGGTTGTCGATAATCCAGCTCTCGCGCTCGGTTATGACCTGGCCGCGGAACTCCTGCGTCGCCAGCTCATAGCCCCACTCGCGGAAAGCGCCTTCGGTGAACTTCTGGATGTTGCCTTTGTGCACGATGGTTACCGACTTGCGATGGTTCTCCAGCGCGTACTTGATGGCCATGCGCACCAGGCGCTTCGTTCCCGTAATCGAGATGGGCTTGATTCCGACCCCCGAATCCTCGCGGATGCGCTTGTTTGTCCCCACCAGCATCTTGTTGTTGAGGAAGTCGATCAGTTCCTTCGCCTGCGCCGTGCCTTCTTTCCACTCGATGCCGGCGTAAACGTCTTCCGTGTTCTCGCGGTAGATCACCATGTTCATGTGGTGGGGGTTCTTCACCGGCGAGGGAATGCCCTTGTAGTACTTCACCGGACGCACGCAGGCGTAGAGATCGAGGATCTGCCGCAAGGCAACATTCAGCGAACGGATGCCGCCGCCCACCGGCGTGGTCAGGGGGCCCTTGATGCCGATGCGCAAGTCGCGGAACGCCGCCACGGTGTCGTCCGGCAGCCAGCTCTTGAAGCGGTCCATCGCCTTTTCACCGGCGAAAACTTCATACCACGAGACGCGGCGCTTGCCGTTGTACGCGATATCGACCGCAGCATCGAACACTCGCACCGACGCTTTCCAGATGTCGCGCCCGGTGCCGTCGCCTTCGATGAAGGGAATAATTGGGTTGTCAGGGATGACGAACTTGCCGTCAAAAGTGATTTTCGTCCCGCTGGAGGGCAAAGGAATTCCATTGTAAGAAGACGCCACGCACTCACCTCGAAGAATTATGATTAGACCAGGAGCCCAGGCTGTTGATCGCCAACGTCGGGAAGTGGAAGCACGCCTCTATCCCGAACGTATTAACCGTATCACCAGCAGATGTGAGGTTCAATGAAAACCAATGTTCGCCCGTCACACATTGGTGTGACCGCCCCACTATCCGGTTTTGGGGGAGCGGCCGCAAACCATATTAATTTTCCGTCTCCCAGTTGAAGCCAACCAGCTTGGCTGATAGCTTCAACAAGACGACTTCTGAGGTGAGGAATGAAGGCGACGCAGTCTTTGCACGATCTCGGCCAGAGTCTTTGGCTCGACAACATCACCCGCGATCTGTTGAACACGGGCACGCTCAAGAGCTATATCGACGAGCTGTCGGTCACGGGGCTCACATCCAACCCGACCATCTTTGACCAGGCCATCAAGAAGAGTGCTTCCTACGACCCCGCAATCCAGCAGAAACTGGGCCAGGGAAAATCCGGAGAGGCGCTGTTCTTCGAGCTTGCGCTGGAGGACTTGACCCGCGCCGCTGACTTGTTCCGGCCAGTCCACGACCAGACCAAAGGTGTGGATGGCTGGGTCTCGCTTGAGGTCTCGCCGCTGCTGGCCTACGACACCGCCAGCACGCTCACCGCCGCGAAGCAGTTGCACGCGCGCGCCGCACGCCCTAACCTCTTCATCAAGATTCCCGGCACTCCCCAGGGTTTGCCGGCCATCGAGGAGGCGATCTTCGCCGGCGTCTCCGTCAATGTGACCTTGCTGTTCTCGCGTGAGCACTATCTGGCCGCGGCCGACGCCTATCTGCGCGGAATCGAGCGCCGCATCGCTGCCGGGCTGGACACGAAGATTGGCTCTGTCGCTTCCATCTTCATCAGCCGCTGGGACGTCGCTGTCGCCGGTAAAGTTCCCGACGATCTGCGCGACCAGCTCGGCATCGCGATTGCCGGACGCACTTACAAAGCTTATGTCGATCTGCTGGCCAGCCCGCGTTGGCAGGCCATTGTGAAGGCGGGATACAATCCACAGCGACTGCTGTGGGCCAGCACCGGGACCAAGGATCCGCGCGCCTCTGACATTCTCTACGTCAAGGCGCTGGCCGCGCCCAACACCGTGAACACCATGCCGGAGGCGACGCTGAAGGCCTTCGCCGACCACGGAGAGCTGGGACAGGCGATGCCACCAGATGGCGGCGACTGCGAGGACGTAATAGCTCGGTTTGCGAAAATTGGCGTCGATGTGGACGCGATTGCAGCCCAATTGCAGACTGAGGGAGCCAAGGCGTTTTCCGACTCGTGGAATGAACTGATGAAAGTAATCGAGTCGAAGAGCATGGTGCTGACCCAGGGCGCGTAGAAGAGGGTTAGACGAGCTGGACATAATTTTTTGCAACAGGAGCAAACGATGCAACTAGGAATGGTAGGTCTAGGACGAATGGGCGCCAACATGGTGCGACGTCTCATGAAGGCGGGACACGAATGCGTGGTCTACGATGTGTTCCCCAAATCGGTGGAAGAGCTGGTGAAGGAAAAAGCCGTCGGCTCCTCTTCCTTGCAGGACTTCGCCAAGAAGCTGAAAAAGCCGCGCGCGGTCTGGCTGATGGTTCCCGCCGCTGCCGTGGACGAGACCATCGCCGGCATAGTTCCGTACCTGGAGTCCGGTGACATCCTCATCGACGGCGGCAACTCCTATTACATCGACGACATCCGCCGCGCCAAAGAACTCGCGCCCAAGGGCATCAACTATGTCGACGTTGGTACCAGTGGCGGCGTTTGGGGCCTGGAGCGCGGCTACTGCATGATGATCGGAGGCCCGGACAAGGCCGTGCAGTACCTCGATCCCATCTTCAAGACCCTCGCCCCGGGCATAGGCAACATCGATCGCACTCCCGGACGCGAAAAAGCCGGCGGCACCTCTGAAGAAGGTTACCTGCACTGCGGCCCGAACGGTGGCGGCCACTTCGTCAAGATGGTGCACAACGGCATCGAGTACGGCATCATGGCCGCTTATGCCGAGGGCCTGAATGTCATCAAGTCGGCCAACGTAGGCAAGCACAAAGCCGAAGTGGATGCCGAGACTACTCCCCTGCGCGATCCTGAGCACTATATGTACGACTTCAATCTGCCCGACGTGGCCGAAGTTTGGCGCCGCGGCAGCGTCATTGCCTCATGGCTCTTGGACCTGACGGCGTCGGCGCTGCTGGAAGATCCACAGCTGGCGAAGTTCGCGGGACGTGTCTCCGATTCGGGCGAAGGCCGCTGGACCATCAAAGCGAGCATTGACGAAGGCGTGCCGACCTCGGTCTTGACCACCGCGCTGTACGAGCGCTTCAGCTCGCGCGGCCAGGCCGACTTTGCCGACAAATTGCTGTCAGCCATGCGCTACGAATTCGGCGGGCACCTGGAGAAGACGGCGGGGAAATAGACACCATGAACGTCGAAATCCTTCCTGACGTCGATTCTCTGGCTAAGCGCGCGGCCGCGGTCATCGCCGCCGATGCCCGGGCTGCGGTTGCCGCGCGCGGACGCTTCGTCATGGCAGTCAGCGGAGGCAAGAGTCCGTGGCTGATGCTGGCTGACCTCGCCAATGAAGATGTGCCCTGGCCCAACGTGCACGTCTTCCAGATCGACGAACGCATCGCCCCGGCGGGCGACCCTGATCGCAACTATGTTCACCTGCGCGACAGCCTGCTCCAGCACGCTCCCATCCCGCCGGAGCAGATCTACGCCATGCCAGTGGAGTTGCCCGACGCCGAGGCCGCGGCCAGGCAATACGCCCACACTCTGGAGGGAATCGCCGGCAAGCCCCCAGTACTCGATCTCGCCCATCTTGGCCTCGGCCCCGACGGCCACACCGCCTCGCTTATCCCCGGCGATCCCGTACTCAACGTCACCGATGCCGATGTCGCCATCACCGGCGTCTATCAGGGCCGGCGCCGTATGACGCTCACGTACCCTGTCATCAACCGCTCCCGGCGCATCCTCTGGCTGGTGAGCGGCAAGGATAAGGTCTCGGCGTTTCCCAAGCTGCGCGCTGCCGATCCCTCGATTCCTGCCGGGCGCATCAGCCAATCGCAAGCGCTCCTGCTTGCCGATCGCGACGCCGCTGGGGAGTAGGGTTGGCTCTAATGCAGGGCCTTGGGCAAATTCCAGTGCCGCCACAGGCTCACCACGCGGAGCACAAAGCAGGTCGTGCCCCCCAAAATGGCCGCCCATCTTGTCGAGAGGCGTAATCTTTTCGCCGTGACCATGACCACCGAACCCAGCAGGGCCGCAGTCGCGTAGATTTCAAGGCGCAGCACCGTCGGAATCTGGGCCAGCAGAATGTCGCGGATTGTTCCTCCGCCCACCGCGGTGATGGTGCCCAGCAACACCGCTACCAGGCGGTTCATGCGATGCATCAGGGCCTTTTCTGTGCCGGCAATCGCGAACAGCGCCAAGCCTGCCGCGTCCAGCACCTGGATCACGGTCATCGGAATCGCCCGCAGGTAGCGATGCGAAACAAAAACCGCTGCTGCCGCTATGAAAACGATTATGGGATACCGCTTGTCCCGCAGCGACGCCGGCGGAAGGTCTCCCAGCAGCGTGTCCCGGATGATGCCTCCGCCCAGCGCAGTGGCGAAGGCCAACACCATCACTCCCAGCAGGTCCAGATCCGCGTTGATCGCGGCCATCGCCCCTTCGGTTGCGAATACCGTCGTCCCGGCCAAATCGGCCAACAACAGCAGACGTTGCGCGCCATGTGTCGCAGCGGACTGTTCTCTCTGCACTGGCAACCGGCCTCCTGGAATTCAGGATTCTAGCTGAACAACAGCTTCGTGGCACGCAATCTACCGACTCGGCCCGCCGTCGCACCATCGCTCGCGTGGCAGTCGTTTGCGTCAGCCATTCCGTTCCCTTAAGCTGGCGGTTCATGTTTCATCGCCGATTTGTTCTCCTGTTATTCCTGTGCGCGCTCGCCGTCTCTGCAAGCGCGAACCCGCCCATCTCCGCTCCCGCCGATAGCTATCAGGTCGTTCACGCCTATCCACACGATCCCAAAGCCTTCACTCAGGGTTTGCTCTACGTTGATGGGCACCTTTATGAAAGCACCGGCCTCAATAACAGGTCGTCGATACGGATGGTGGACCTGGTCACTGGGCGGGTCCTTCAGAAATACGATTTGCCCTCCGAGTTCTTCGGCGAAGGCCTCACCGATTGGGACAGCACTTTAGTTCAGTTGACCTGGAAGGCGCAAAAAGGCTTCGTCTACGATCGCTTCAGCTTCGCTTTGCTGCGGACGTTCCAGTACAAGAGCGAGGGATGGGGAATTACTCATGATGACACGCATCTGATCATGAGCGACGGCAGTTCGTATCTCCGCTTTCTGGATCCGAAGACCTTCCACGAAACCCGGCGCATCCACGTCACCGACAGCGCCGGCCATGGAATCGAGAGCCTCAACGAACTCGAATACGTTCACGGCGAGATCTACGCCAACATCTGGCAGAGCGACACCATCGTCCGCATTTCTCCTCGCAATGGCAAGGTCCTGGGATGGATCGATCTAAGCGGAATCATCGACAAACGATCGCTCGAAAGCTCGGACGCGGTTCTGAACGGCATCGCCTACGATTCGAAGGCAGACCGGCTCTTCGTTACCGGAAAGCTGTGGCCCAAGCTGTTCGAAATCCGGGTCCAGCCCCATCGCTAGGGACTTCGTCTCTTGATCAGGATTCCAACGGCAATCGCACCCTACCACACCGCCCGGACCACTCCGCAATACGCCGATAAAGTCTCTCCCAGCGGCGCTTTTCGCGCGCCGAACAATGCGGCCACCGAGCGCAACAGCATTCCCTTGAGAATCGCCATTCGCAAGAAGAAGACTTGCCCTTTTGAGAAGTGCTTCTTCGCATACCGCACCATGTTGGTGTACCAAAAGATTTGTCGGTCGCGAAACGACAACTGTCCCACACTGTGGGCGCCGCTGTGGCGGAAGCGCGCCTCGGGGCAATACATGATTCGCGATTTGCTACCGAGCAGCCGCTTGCAAAGATCGACATCCTCAAACCAAACAGGAAAGAACTGCTCATCGAAGCCGCCGACTCTGTCCCACGCTGTGCGAGTAACTGCCAAACAGGCTCCCGCGGGCTGCTCCACTTCCTGCTGCTGGGCGTAATCGGCGTCCAGACACCGATAGCGCCGATTGACCGGATTGCCCGGCCACACGTGATTCACCAGCAGTACCTCGTAAAGCAGCGGCGCGAGCGTAGGTATTCTGCGGAAAGCGAAGCCGCGCGCCGGCTTGCCGTCGGCTTCCAGCAGCGCGCCGCCGGCGGCGTCCGCTCCGGTCGATTGCATACACCGAAGCATCGCGGTCACGGCGCCCCGTTCTGCGATGGCATCGGGGTTGAGCAAAAGCAAAATATCGCCAGTGCCCTCGCGCGCCCCCTGATTGACGGCGGCGCCGAAGCCAAGATTTTCATCGTTCCCTATCAGGCGAACCGGATTCCATGCGACGAACTCCTCGATGCGCTGCACCGTGTCGTCAGTCGATGCGTTATCGACAACCACAATTTCGCAATCCTCGCCAGCCAGCGCCTCCAGGCATGGCTCGATGGTAGCGCCGGAGTTGTGGGTCACGATAATGGCCGAGCAACGCATAGTTTCAGGAAGCACGGATTATAATCGTCCGAGTGTCCGGAAGAAGGACCAGGGACTAGAGGCTCGGGGTTAGCGATTAGAAATCAGCGAGATTTAAAGTTTTGTGAGGCAACTAACCGCCGGCCTCTAATCCCTAACCTCCTAAATGCACATCATCGCAGCCACTTCAGTATCCACGAGCACAAACTTGCAGATCATTGAAACCTCACTTCCCGGAGTGCTCCTGATCAAGCCGCGGGTCTTCGCAGATCCGCGCGGCTTCTTCATGGAGACCTATCGCCAGAACGTCCTCGCTGAGGCAGGAATTCGCGAGACGTTTGTGCAGGACAATCATTCCCATTCCTCGCGCGGGGTGCTGCGCGGACTGCATTATCAGCTTCGCAACCCGCAGGCCAAACTGTGCCGTGTGGCGCGGGGCGAAGTCCTGGATATCGCCGTGGACGTCCGCCTCGGCTCGCCCAATTTTGGCAAATGGGTCAGCGTGGTGTTGTCGGGTGAGAACCATGCTCAGCTTTACGTTCCTAAGGGCTTCGCGCACGGCTTCGTGGTGCGCTCCGAAACTGCCGACTTCCTCTACAAATGCAGCGACTACTTCGATGCCGCCGACGATCGCGGTGTGCTGTGGAACGATCCCGACATTGGCATCGACTGGGACACCCCATCGCCCATACTCTCGGAAAAAGATATGCGCTACCTTCCGCTGGCCCAGATCGCTGACGATCAGTTGCCGAGGTACCAGCCATGAGCCTGAGACTGCTCATTACCGGCGCCAACGGCCAGGTCGGATGGCACCTCCAGCGCACACTCGCTCCCATGGGCCAGGTGATGGCGATCGACATCGGAGAAGTGGACCTGACCGACCTGAATGCCGTCTCCCGCACCGTCCGCGACTTCGCGCCTGACATCGTCGTCAACGCTGCGGCTTACACCGCCGTCGACAAGGCCGAGAGCGAGCCCGAACTGGCGCGCGCCATCAACGTGGCCGCCCCGGAGCAAATCGCCAAGGAGTGCGCCCGCACCGGCGCCCTGCTGGTCCACTACTCCACCGATTACGTTTACGACGGCAGTAAGCCGTCGCCTTACGAAGAAGGCGACGCCACCGGCCCTCTGAGCGTCTACGGCCAAACCAAACTCGAAGGCGATCAGGCGATCATGGCTAGTGGCTGTGCGCACATTATTCTCCGCACCACCTGGGTTTATGACATCCGGGGCAAGAACTTCCTGCGCACCGTGCTTCGTCTGGCCCGCGAAAAAGAAGAGTTGCGAATGATCGCTGACCAATTCGGCGCGCCAACCTGGGCACGCGGCCTTGCCGAATCAACCACCATCATTCTCGCCCGCTTGCTGGAGCGTAAGAACGCCACAGGATCCTGGCAAAGTGGCGTGTTTCATCTCACGGCATCGGGAACAACGTCGTGGGCTGGGTTCGCGCAAGCCATCCTTGAAGACTACGAAGACCTGCTTGCGTGGCCGGCCGAAACCGGCGAGTTCGGTGGCGAGCTCAAGGCCAAACGCGTAGTCGCAATTACCACCGAGCAATATCAGACTGCGGCCCGACGGCCGCGCAATTCCGTGCTCTCCAATGCGAAAATACAAGCGGCATTCGGGGTCGCACTGCCCGATTGGCGGGCGCAATTGCGGCTTGCCTTGCAGGATGCGATTCGCTGATAATCTTGGGTTACCAGCTTACGAGCAGTTCATCCCCTTGCGCTGCGGCTGCGCACTTCCGCCAAGCTTCTGGGTGGAACATGTAGCACGCACGGTTCGCTACCAATGAACGGAGACCTATGAAGGGCATAGTCCTGGCGGGCGGTATTGGCTCGCGCCTTTATCCGCTGACCCGCGTCACCAACAAACACCTCCTTCCGGTGTACGACAAGCCGATGATCTTCTACCCGCTTCAGATCCTGGTGGACGCCGGCATTCGCGACATCCTCATCGTCACCGGAGGCCACAACGCCGGCGACTTTCTGCGCCTCCTCCAGAATGGCAAGGAGTTCGGACTCCAGCAACTTAGCTTCGCGTATCAGGAGGGCGAGGGTGGCATCGCCGATGCCCTTCGCCTGGCGGAGCCCTGGGCCCGGGGCGACAAAATCTGCGTGGTGCTTGGCGACAACATCATTGAAGGCGACATTCGGGAGACCGCGACCAGGTTCGAGCGGCTGGAAAAGGGCGCGATGGTGATGCTGAAGGAAGTGACGGACCCGGAGCGCTTCGGCGTGCCGGTCTTCGACAACGGCCGCATCATTCGCATTGAAGAAAAGCCGACAGAGCCGCTCTCGTCGTTTGCCGTAATCGGCGTTTATTTCTACGACGCCTCGGTGTTCGATCGCATTCGCAGGCTGAAACCTTCAGGTCGCGGTGAGTATGAGATTACCGACGTGAACAACAGCTACATCGAAGAAGGCTCTTTACACCATGGCATGCTGAATGGCTGGTGGACCGACGCCGGCACCTTCGAATCGCTTTGGCATGCCAGCAACATGGTCCGCGAGAAAGTCCTGCGCAACACGGCAGAAACCGCCGAGGTGCGTGGCGCATGAGATTAATGGTCACGGGCGGCGCAGGATTCATTGGCTCGAATTTTGTTCATCAGATGCTGGCCAAGCACCCAGACTGGAAGCTGCTGGTGCTCGACAAGCTGACCTACGCGGGCAATCTCAAGAACCTGGAGCCCGCGCTAAGCGAGGGGCGTTGCGACTTTGTGCAGATGGACATATGCGATCGCGGCGTGCTCGACCACGTGCGCGGGTGCGATGCCGTCATCCACTTCGCCGCCGAGAGCCACGTGGACCGCAGCATCGAAGACGCCTCGGCATTTGTGCGGACCAATGTCGAGGGCACATACAACATGCTGCAAGCGTGCCGCGAAGCAGCTGTGCCGCGCTTTGTGCACGTCAGCACCGATGAAGTGTATGGCAGCCTCGGCGAGGAAGGACACTTTTTCGAAGACACTCCGCTAAAACCCAACAGCCCTTATTCAGCCACCAAAGCGGCATCCGACTTGGCAGTCATGGCTTATTTCCACACACACAAGTTTCCCGGGCTGATCACGCGCTGCTCCAACAACTACGGGCCCTACCAGTTCCCCGAGAAATTTATTCCATTGATGTTCGCCCAGGCGATGGCAGGTCAGCGGCTCCCCGTCTATGGCAAGGGCACCAATGTTCGCGACTGGATTCATGTCAACGATCATTGCAGCGCGCTGGATACCGTGTTGCAGGGTGGCCGTGAGGGCGAGGTGTACAACATCGGCGGCGGCTGCGAGATGCAGAACATCGAGGTGGCCAAGTTGATTCTGAAGGCGCTGGGGCGCTCGGAAGATTTGATTGAGTTCGTCACTGACCGGCCGGGCCACGATCTGCGTTACGCCATCAACTGCGAGAAGCTTAGCAGCGAGTTGGGATGGCGGCCGCAGGTGCAGTTCGACCAGGGCCTGGCGGACACCATCTCGTGGTATCGCGACCATCAGCAGTGGCTGGATGATGTGCGCAGCGGCCAATACCGCGACTACTTCCAGAAGCACTACGTGCAGCGGGAAAAAACCTTCGCGCAATAGGAGGATTTCACCACACAGGCGCAGAGGACACGGAGGCTGGAAGAACAACTTATGGAAAAAATCATTCCTCGCTGGGAGTGGCGGACCTTCGGCGAGAGCTTTGGCAAAGCGGACGCCGCCTTCGCCGAACTCGAGTCCATCGATATCCAGGAAAGTGACGAAGTCTACTTTCTCTCTATCGCCAATAATGAAAACGTCAAGGTCCGCGACAAGCTGATGGACATCAAGACGCTTCAGCAGGTCAATCCCGATGGTCTGGAGCAATGGAAGCCCGTGATGAAGGGCTCATTCCCTTTGCCCACCACGGAGGTCAGGAAAGTCTTGGACGCACTTAGCGTCGCCCCTCTCCCATTGACCCGCGACGGCTACACGCTCGAGCAATTCATCGACGAACTGGCAAAACCTGGTGACCGCTTGCGCGTGATCAATGTACACAAGAAGCGCGCCCGTTATACCGTGGACGGCTGCATGTCGGAAACGACCGACGTAATCGCGGAAGGCAAGAGCACAAGGACGGTTGCCCTCGAGCTCGAAGATCCCGCTCACGTGATTGCCACCGTGCGGAAACTTGGGCTCGACCGCTTCGAAAACATCAGCTATCCGCGAGGCCTGAAGCAGCTCGTTGGGATGAAGATCTGAGGAGCTCACCATGCCACGCTACGCGGTGATTGACGTCGGGACAAACTCGGTAAAGTTCAATATCAGCGAGAGGCGTGACGACGGCAGCTGGCAGACCCTGGTGGACCGCGCCGAGGTCACACGGCTCGGTGAGGGTTTGGAGAAGACCGGCGCGATCAGCAGCGATGCCATGGAGCGAACTATCGATGCCATTGCCGGCATGGCTAATGAAGCCAAAGAAAGACAGGTGACGGCCATCGCGGCGGTCGGCACCATGGGCATGCGGACGGCCCGCAACAGCCAGCAGTTTATCGACGCAGTCGAGCAGCGCTGCGGGATCCGCATCGAGATCATTCCTGGTGAAGAAGAAGGACGGCTGGCCTATCTTGCGGTCAAATCCGGCCTCGGTTTGGGAGACGGCTCGCTCGCCGTCTTCGACACTGGCGGAGGAAGCACACAATTCACGTTTGGCTGCGGCTCTGTGGTCGCAGAGCGTTTCAGCCTGAACGTGGGCGCCGTTCGCTTCACCGAAGACTATCATCTCGATGGCATAGTGTCGCCGGAACAGCTGCAAGCCGCACTGGACGCGATAGCGAAGGACCTTTCGCGGCTGGATGGGAAGTCTTCGCCCGAGGAGCTCGTCGGCATGGGTGGCGCAATCACAAATATCGCCGCAGTGAAACACCAGCTCGCGAAGTACGATCCCGACGTCATTCAAGGATCGATACTCGAGTGTGCCGAGATCGATCGCCAGATCGAACTCTACCGTACGAAATCGCTGGAAGACCGCCGTTCAATCGTTGGGCTCCAACCGAAGCGGGCTGACGTAATCCTGGCAGGCGCATGCATCGTAAAGACCGTGATGGACAAACTCCAGAAGGACAAACTATCGGTCAGCGATCGCGGCCTTCGCCACGGGTTGCTGATCGATCGATTCTCCAGCTGATACCCGCGAACATCCTCACGTGTGTGATCCTAACTTGTGTCATCCTGAGGGGATCGAGTCTGCGAAGCAGACGAACGCAGTCGAAGAGCCTGCCCTGAGCTTGCCGAAGGGACCTCTACATAACCTACAAACCTGCCGACTTCGGTCGGCGAGGGACCTGCATTTCTCCAGCAGCCCCTAAAACACTTCTCCCGCGGCTATCTGCTTCACCAGCGCACGGTCGGCATCCAGAAAATCCAGCGCCGGCAATTCGCGGCGATTCACCCAGCGGATTTCGCGGAAGATGCGATTTTGCATCTCGCCTTCGTACCGCTCCACCACGAAGAAGTGCAACTCCACGGCGTTGCCGTTGTGATACTGATGTTGCAGCTGCGCGACTTTCGCACCAACTTCCGCGCGCACACCCAGCTCTTCTTCCAGTTCGCGTTGCAGCGCCTGCGGCGGCTCTTCTCCAGCCTCGATCTTGCCGCCTGGAAACTCCCATTTCAAGGGCAGCGCCTGATACTCCGTCCGCTGACAGCAAAGAACCTCGTCGCCGCGTACCATCAGCGCCGCCACCACTTGCTTGATCATTCCACTTGCTCCGCGGGACGGCTGGAGACGCTGGTCATGTCGTCTTCTCCAGATAACTGCCAACCAGGCCGGCGCAATGCTCCACCAGCTTGCGATCGTCATCATTGAAGGCCGCCGGCGTGTGACTGTCGATGTCGAGTTCGCCCACCACTTTGCCTTTCACCAACACCGGCGCGACAATTTCCGACCTGGTTTCCAGCGAGCACGCGAGATAGCGCGGGTCGGACTTCACGTCATCCACTATCAAAGTTTGCCCGGACGAAGCCGCAGCTCCGCAGATGCCTTGATTCAACGGGATCCGCTTGTGCTGCGTCACTGCGCCAACGTAGGGTCCGAGCACCAGGACCGGTTCTTCACCGTGGTCGCCCTTCTCTATCATGTAAAAACCCACCCAGTCGAAGTGGCCGAGCCGCTCCTGCAACCGGCCGACGATGATACTCATCAGGTCCTCGGCACTGGGCGCGGCCTCAGCCAGGGTGGTGAGCTCTTCCGCAATCTTCTGTTGACTAGTAGGCATGCGCTTCCTTTTCTATCACAGGCCGGCGTTTAGCGCGGCGTGCCGCAACAAGCCTCCACTGTTGCTCTTAGCTATTAGCTCATAGCTATTAGCAAACCCAGAATCTCGCGAATCCAACCTTGCTAATGGCTAAAGTGCTAAATGCTAGGTGCTGATCTGCCGGATTCCTGTCGGCCGCTCGAACCGCTCAGGATGAAGAGCCCACGCAATGGCATTCAGTCCGCCGAGCAGGGTGGTCGATGGCGTGTTCAGAAATTCGTCTTGCACACAGAATACTCGCCGACTTTGAACTGCCGGCAATTCCTGCCACTGGCGCTGCGCAACGATCTTCTCCAATGGAACGCGATCTCCTGCACCGCACCACGCCGCCAGGACTACGTCGGGCTGCGCGGCAGCGATTTCCTCGGCGGTCGTGCTCTTGCCGGGCACGCTAATGAACTCGCCGCCTGCGGCTTTCACCAGTTCGGCGACCCACGGCTCCGACGCGATGATCGGGCTACCCCATTCCTCGCAGAAAACCTTCACAATTGCCGATCCCGCCGCGCGCTCTTGCACTTGTTTGATACAGCCTTGCATTCCCGCGATCACCGCTTCGCCCCGCTCCGTCTCTCCCATAATTCCGGCGATGGCCGCGATGTCGGTATAGATGTCGGCCAGTGACCGTGGAGCGAGGCCGAGAAACCGCACTCCGCACTTCAGTATCTCGGAGACAGCTTCGCTCTGATAGGGGACGGAGGCCACCACCAGGTCGGGCTTTGCAGCCAGAATCTGCCCGGACTGTGCCGACCAGGAATCCGTAACCATCAGCCGCGAACCATCGGCGATTTCGGGGCACACGTCTACGCAGTACTTGGTACAGGCGACAACCCGGTCCAGCAGGCCTAGATCGCGTAAGGTAACGGTGGCACTCGGTTGCAGCGAGACGATCCGGCGCGGCGTGAGGTTGGCGTTCAAGTCAGTTTGATTATACGAAGCGAACCATCTTCACCAGAGAAACACAGAGTCCGATCGTTAAATTCTCTAGAGCAGGGGATATCGTTCTCGGAGCCTGCCCTGAGCGAAGCCGAAGGGTGGTAAAGACCTCTCAGCCGGGATAACATCTGTAGCGCCCATGTACTCTGCCGAGCTTCTCGATCACTTCGAGCATCCCCGCAACTCCGGGGAAATGCTGAAGGCGTCCGCGCAGGTGCGGGTGGAGAATCCCGCCTGCGGCGACATTCTGGAGCTGGCTGTAAAGATTGCCGACAGCAGCATCGTCGAAATTCGTTTCCGCGCGAAGGGCTGCGTTCCGGCCATGGCCTGCGCGTCGGCAATAACGGAATTGGCGAAGGGAAAATCCGTTGCCGACGCTCGCACCATCGACCGAGCGGACGTCATTCGTACGGTAGGCAGTCTGCCACCAGCTTCGGGGCATGCGGCACAGCTCGCGGTCGATGCCCTGCGCGCCGTTCTCAAAGACACTCGTTGAAAGAACAGCCGACATCGTCGCTTATAGTTGGCAGCCGGCCTGCGGTTTCCGACCCGGACCCAAAATTAACAACACCCCTTTGCCAGTTGGGTGCATCCTAAGCAGAGACAAGCTTTTATGCTTGCGTTCCAGCCGCAAAGCTGAGTACGATAGGAGCGTCCTCCAAATCGCCGCACTTCCCGTGCAGGCGTTCCTCGCGCCCAAGTTCCGAGCGCCAGACGGACGTAACTGATTCGATTTCAGCGAAGTATCCAACCGCAGCCACGCCAGCGAGTGATGAGTACGCTACTGCGCGGAACGGCGGTTCATAAATGTGGGAGCCTGCTACCCGCAGGCCAAACAAGAGAGAAGCATGAATCAAGGATCGAATCCTCCTTCCGGAAATCCCGGAGGGAAGGGACGCAGACGGCGGCGCGGCCGCCGTGGACCCGTCGCGCACGGGGCGGCACAACCACAACAGCAACCCGGACAGCATGGTCACGGGGCCGGCAAGAACCGGCCGCCCGGTCGCAAGTCCGGACCACGGCCAGCCGGCCAGAATGCGCTGGGCGGGGGCATCTACACCGCCCCCATGGATCACAGCTATCGCGCCCTCCAGGGCAACAACAATGGCAATGCCCGCAAACCGACGCGCGGCCGCATGGGGGGTCAGCCGCTGGGTAAGCAGTTTGTTCCGCCTGAGCCGGAACCGCTGCCTATGACGACAGAGGCCTCGCCTACTCGCATCTTCGCTTTCGTTGACGATCTTTTCTTCCTGGCGAAAATCCAGGAGACCGCGCGCAAGATGAACGTGAAGGTAGAGTTCGTCAAGACCGAGAAAGATCTCCAGGAAAAAATCGGTCAGAACGGCGACGACAAGCCCTCACTCATTATCTTCGACTTGAACAACGTTGCGGCCAAACCGCTCACCATGATTCCCAAGCTGAAGTCGAAGCTTAAGAAAGCCACCAACATCATCGGCTTTGTCTCTCATGTGCAGGGCGAGTTGAAGATGAAGGCGCAGGAAGCGGGATGCGACATGGTCCTGCCGCGCTCCGCGTTTTCACAGAACCTGGCACAATTGCTGCGCCGCCATGGCGCTCCCGAAGAAGCACCGGAACAGAGTCAGCAGCCCGGACCAGCGCAGGCGATGTAAGCAATCTCCATAAGCGAAGGCCGCGCCATCGAATGCGCAGCTGAATTGACTTCGTTCCCTTCGTCGCACTTTGCTGCGACGTTCTGCGGTAGTCCGCGATGATGTTACGTCAACCAGGGCACTATACTCCCCAGACTCCGCACCTCAATCCTCGTACAATCGGTTCTTAAAGCCTTCTTTCGCTGCAAGCGCAATCGGGAACTGGCGCCTGGTTTCTAAGCCGACATGCAGAATGTGGCCCGGGCACCCACCCGTCCGTCAACCGTCGACGTGTGCTCTACGACACTGTAAGAGCGAAGCTCAACAGTTAAAACCTTAGTGAACGGCTGAAAAACTTAAGCCAAGCATCCACTGGGGGCGAAGAGAGAGCATGATTGACCACGACGTAAGGACCGATCCCGCTATCACTCCCATAACCGTGCTCACCGGGTTTCTCGGCGCCGGCAAGACCACCCTGCTCAACCGTATCCTCAATGGCGACCACGGACTTCGCATCGCTGTCATGGTGAACGATTTCGGCTCCATCAACATCGACGCCGATCTCGTCTTGGGGATTGAAGCTGACGGAGACATCATCAACCTGGCCAACGGCTGCATTTGTTGCAGCCTCCGTGACGACATGCTCACCGCGGTAGAGCAAATCACGGAGCGCCCCGAACAGCCCCAGTACATCATTGTTGAGGCCAGCGGCGTGGCCGATCCTTCGAGAATTGCATTCACCTTCATCAACGCGAGCCTTCGTGGACGTGTCCGTCTAGACAGCATCCTGTGCCTTGTGGATGCGTCGCAAGTCTTCGCCGTGCCCGAGCAGATGGAGTTGAAGACGCGCCAGATCGCCTACTCGGACATGTTGATCCTGAGTAAGACGGACCTCGTCAGCCGCGCCGAAGTTGGCCGAATCAGGGCGTGGCTCGATGACGGCATCGGCCGTTACCGTCTGGTGGAAGCGCCCCACGGCGAGGTGCCGCTGGAAATCCTGCTCTCCAGCGGACGCTTCGATCCCTCGCAGATGGAGACTGCGGGCGTGCTCGCCGACGAATGCGCCGGCGCCGGCTGCAATCACGAAAGCCACCACCACCATCCCCCGGCCTTTAGCACCTGGAGCTTCGAGACTGACCGTCCTCTGGCGCTGGAGGCGCTGCGCGCCGCAGCCTCGAAACTTCCACCGAGCATTTATCGAGCCAAAGGGGTCGTGTATTCTTCCGACGTTCCCGACCGTCGTGTCGTATTGCAAGTGGTCGGCAAACGGGTGGACATCTCATTACAAGATGAGTGGGGTGCGCGTCCCCGGCTGACCCGGATTGTGGCCATCGGCTCAGCAGAGGGCGTCGATGCAAATGCATTGCAAGACAGATTCGAACAGTGTTGTAGCGTATAGGCCCATGGCTGGGCAGCCTGTGGCCTCCCGGTTCAGCCTTTAGATAAGCCGCGCTTTCGCGCTGTACAATCGCGAGTGCATGACCGCTGTGCAACTTCGCTCCTTTCGACGCACATTGCTGCGCTGGTATGACCGGAACCGCCGCGACCTCCCGTGGCGCCGTAATCGCGACCCCTATTTGGTTTGGCTTTCCGAAATCATGTTGCAACAGACGCGGGTGGCCGCGGTGCTGGACCACTACGCCCGCTTCCTCCGGCGCTTTCCGAATGTCCGGTCGTTAGCATCGGCTCGCGAGTCGTCCGTCCTCGCCATGTGGAGCGGCCTCGGCTACTACCACCGGGCCAGGCGAATGCACCAGGCCGCCAGGTTGATTGCACGCGACCGACGAGGAAAATTTCCGCAGACGGCGGAAGAGTGGTCAACGCTTCCCGGGATCGGCCGCTATACTGCGTCGGCAATCGCCAGCATCTCCTTTGGTGAGGCAGTCGCCGTTGTGGACGGCAACGTGGAGCGCGTCCTCCAACGACTGCACGGGTGGAAGCGCCGGACTCTAGTCCAGCGAAACCACTCGACCAGGAAGGCGGCTTTAGGCGCGGCGAAGGCACAGGGCCGGGAATCAGCCTGGCAGCAAGCCCAACACCTGCTGGACCGCGAACGCCCAGGCGATTTCAATCAGGCGATGATGGAACTGGGCGCAACCCTCTGCACCCCTCGCGCGCCACAGTGCGGCATCTGTCCGCTTAGCCCGTTCTGCCAGTCCCGCGGCGCTGAACGCACGCGGCCGCAAGCCGCCAGGAAGCGCCAGGCAGTTAGTTACGCTCTCGCGCGGAGAGGTTCTTCCGTGTTGCTCGTCCAGCGGCCGGCCAACGCCTCACTCATGGCCGGCATGTGGGAATTGCCAGCGCTGGCTCCCGGCCTGACGCCCGGAGCGCAACCTCTACTCCAGGTTCGCCACTCCATCACCGATACTAACTACCAAGTCGCCGTCTTCGCCGTTCCGCCCCACTCGGACGACTTGGCCGCCGACGCGCAGTGGTTCACGCACCGCCAGTGCCAGCGCCTGCCTCTGACTGGCCTGACCCGAAAGGTCCTTCGCCGATTGTCGCTTGCGTCCAATGACAGCACGGGTGAATCTATATGTCGCTGATGAAATTCTTTCGGAGGTTTGAAAGAGTGGTTACATTGACCGCCGGTGTTCGCGCGCCGGACTTTTCGCTCCCCACAGTTGACGGCAAGCACGTGTCCTTACAAGAGGCGTTGAGAAAGGGCCCGGTCGTGCTGGCATTCTTCAAGGTTAGCTGCCCTGTCTGCCAATATGCCTTTCCGTTCTTCGAACGAATGTACCAGGCAAACCACGACGCTAACGTTACTGTACTTGGCGTTTCGCAAAACAGCGCTCGCGACACTGGGTTGTTCATGAAGGAATATGGCGTTACATTCCCGGTCGCACTTGACGATCCCAAAGACTACGCCGTGTCCAACGCCTATGGGCTGACCAACGTGCCGACCCTGTTTTACATCGAGCCGAGCGGCAGCATTGTGATCTCTTCGGTGAGCTGGTCTAAGGCAGATGTGGAAGCGGTCAACGAAAGGCTGGCCGCACTTCGCCAGCAACCGCCTGCCGTTCTCTGGCGTCCGCACGAGGACGTGCGCGACTTCCGCGCCGGTTGAAGCTCCAAGAACTGATCCGCGGTCGCGGATCGATATATTTCTTTTTTCCCGACAATCCAGGATCGACTCCACAGCGTAATCAGGGTGGAAGGTAGCTGCCGCTTTGGGCGCAATGGCTGCGCCCGGGCGGCACGAACTTCCTATTCCTGCATTCGAGGAGATCCCTATGGATTTGGCTGAAATCACCACCCTCGCGGGCAAGGCCCTGAACCGGCGTAAATTCCTCAAAGGCACGGGAATGGCCGGCCTGGGAATTGCATCTGCCACGTTGGTCGGCGGAAGCTTAAGTTCGCTGACTGCACAAAACTCTCTCTCGCCCAACAAAATTGCTCTGAACGGCAGCCGCAAAACTCCTACGACCATTCACGATACTCCCACTGACATTTTCACGGCCGCGCTGATCGCCGAAGATCTGGCCACAACCTTCTACTACAACGGACTGGTTGGCCCGGTCATAATGGATCCCAACCTCGCCGGCCCTGGCGGCTCTCCCCATAACCTCAATCCGACGGATTCCAATGCTGGGAATGTCGCGTACTTGCAAGCAGCCTTCACCGAGGAGATCGATCATGCCGATCTGATGCGCACTTTGCTTGGACTTGGCTCTTCGCAGCAGGATCCTTACCAGACCTTCTACTTTCCCTCAGGCACCTTCGACACCCTTGGTCCATTCCTGGCATTGTTGGATGCGCTGGAGAATGCCTTTATCGGCGCGTACCTTACTGCCGTTCAGGAGTTCGCAGTGTTGGCGGTGAATGGAGCCAGCGGTTATACCTCGGACCAACTGGAATATTTCGCCAAGGTGGCAGCCTCCATCGGGTGCGTGGAAGCTGAACATCGCGTACTGGGACGCGTCATTGGAAATATGAATCCGGCGAACCAGAAAGCCTACGAACAAACGGATGGGTTGACGAGCCTGGCGAACGGGCCGAACTCCGCTGAAGACGCACTGGCGCCATTCCTGAACTCGTCGACCGGGCCGGCATATTCCTTGCAACAGGCGCTCCTGAACCAGGGAAGCGTGATCTATAGCTCGCCAATCCAGAATGTGCTGCCAGCCAGCACCCTCTACTAACTGTCGCTCATTTTTCTGGTCGCCAGAAACGCGAATGCCCGCCCTGCAAGGGGCGGGCGGTTCTGAACTTCGGACTGCGCGGTTACGCTTTTTCCAGATTCAACGCGCGCTTAAACGATCCGCGATCGTTCTTGATCTTCTCCTGAAGCAGCATAATCGCGTAAATCAACTGTTCCGGACGCGGCGGGCATCCGGGCACATACACATCCACGGGGATCCACTGATTGACGCCCTGCACCAGCGCATAATTGTTGAACACGCCGCCTGAGGTCGCGCACGCCCCCATCGAAATAACCCACTTCGGCTCGGGCATTTGCTCGTAAAGCTCACGAATCACCGGCGCCATCTTCTGCGAGACGCGCCCCGCGATAATCATCAGGTCCGACTGCCGCGGCGAGGGACGAAACACCTCGGCGCCAAAGCGTGCAATATCGAAACGCGACGCTCCCATCGACATCATTTCGATGGCGCAGCATGCCAGGCCAAAGGTCATCGGCCAGATGGAATTGCGCCGCACCCAGTTCACCACCGCGTCCATCGAGGCCATCACCACGCCTTCGTGCTGCTGCTCGCCGAAGGTCGCGCGCAGTATGGCGCGCCGGCTGTGTTCGGGGCCCACCAGGTTTTCGAAACGCTCGTGGCCTGACTCGGGATTCTCGAAGTGCGGAATGCGCTGCTCAGCCATATCGCTCACCATTATACCTGTCTAGTTCGATGCGATGCGGGCCACAAAAAGCGCAGAATCGCTCCAAGTCCGTACTAGAAACGGGGAGCGCGCTTTGACATCGTCTGTCCCCTCTCGAATAATGGAAGCTAACCTAGCCGCTAATTGCTGCTTCATGGACATCTACGAACAAATCGTGCAGCTGCGCCGTGAAGGGCGGCGCGGAGCTATCGCCACCATTACCAACGCTCACGGCTCCATTCCGTCCTTCCAGACCGCCAAAATGCTGGTACGCGACGACGGCTCTATCGCGGGCACCATCGGCGGCGGCTGCGTCGAGGCTGAAGTGTGGCAGGCCGCGCGCGAGGTGATGGAAGAAGAGAAGCCGCGCTCCCTCACTTTCAATCTGAACAACAATCCCAAGTACGATACCGGACTGGTGTGCGGCGGGACGCTGGAAATCTTCATCGAGCCCGTGCTTCCTCCGGCGCTTCTGTATATTTTTGGCGCCGGCCACGTCGCCTACAACCTGTACAAGATCGCGACCACGGCGGGATTCGAGGTCATCGTGACCGACGACCGCGAATCGTATGCCAATCGCGAGCGCTTCCCTGATGCCCGTGAAGTCATTGCCGGCAATTTTGACGAAGTAACGGCGCGCCTGGATCCGCCGGAAGGGTCTTACATCGTGATCGTGACTCGCGGACATCGCGACGACATGCGCGTGCTGCGCTGGGCCATCAACGCGCGCGCCCGCTATCTGGGAATGATCGGCTCCAGACGCAAGACCATCTCGATCTACAAAGAGCTGGAAAAGGAAGATGTTCCGGCGGAGAAGTTCGCCAACATCCATGCGCCCATCGGGCTGGAAATCGGTGCGGTCACGCCCGAAGAAATCGCCGTCGCCATTGTCGCGGAGATGATTGCCGAGCGCCGGCACGCTACGCCCAACGTCGCGAGCAAGATGTATTCCTATCCTCCCGGTCGGGAAGAACAAGACGCCATCGAGGAAGAAACCACCCGCAATTCCTGACGCTACTTCTTGGCCGAAGCCGCTGCGGCCGGCTGTTTCTTCGCGTCACTCTTGGTTACCAGCTTGCGAACGCTTTCGCGCTTCTTTTCCTTGGCTTTGCGCAGCCGATGTTCCCGGGACTTGTCTCCATTGCGAAACGACATAATTTTCACCTCGTTGCGATGGTACAGCAGTTCCCGAGTTTGTGTCTGAGGGACGGGCGGACGCGCCAAGCGCTTAAATTCCAGGTGCTAGTATGGCGCGATGATGCCGCCCATGTTCCGCGAAGCCGGCAGCTTCGCCGGCGGGGCGAATGCTTCCACGCCCCAATACTTCGCGAATACATCCAGATACTTATAGCCTGAGCCGGTGTTGAACAGGACAACTTTCTCGGCATCGGTGAGAAATCCGCTTTGCAGCAGCTGTTTGTACGCAGCCAGCGCAGCTCCGCCTTCAGGCGCGGCGAAGATGCCTTCCGTCGATGCCATTTCCTTCACGCCTTCCATAATCGCATCATCGCTTACGGCAATCCCCGTGCCGCAGCTCTTGCGCACGATATCGAGGATGATGAAGTCGCCATAGGCTTTCGGCACGCGCAGTCCGGCAGCCAAGGTGTGGGCGTCAGGCCACATTTTCGACGTCGGCTCACCCTCCTGGAGCGCTTTCGGAATCGGCGCGCAGCCGTCGGCTTGAATGCAGATCATCTTTGGGCGCTTGCCGGCTTCGATCCAGCCAAGCTCTTCCATTTCCGCGAACGCCTTCCACATACCAATCAGACCGACCCCGCCGCCCGTGGGATAAAGAATCGCGTCAGGAAGCGTCCAGCCCATCTGCTCGGCCACTTCGTATCCCATAGTTTTCTTGCCCTCGACGCGGAATGGCTCCTTAAGCGTCGAGACATCGAACCAGCCCTCCTGATCTTTTCGCTCGGCAACCATGCGGCCACAGTCGCTGATGAGTCCATCGACCAGCGTCAAGTGCGCCCCTGCGGCCTCTACTTCCAGCCGATTCGCGATCGGCACATCTTTCGGCATGAAGACATACGCTTCCAGGCCGGCCGCAGCTGCATAGGCGGCGAGCGCTCCTCCAGCATTTCCCGCTGAGGGAGCAGCCAGCTTCTTCAATCCATAGTGTCGAGCCATGGTGATCGCGGCGCTCATTCCGCGCGCCTTGAAGGAGCCCGTGGGATTCAGCCCTTCGTCCTTGATGAGCAGGTTGGGATACTTTCGGCTCGGCAGCAGCGGCGTGAAGCCTTCGCCCAGAGTTACCGGCTCGGCGCCGGGAAGGACCGCCGCATAGCGCCACATGTTCTTCGGGCCGCCGATGAACGAGTCGCGGGTGGTGCTCCAGCGAATTTCGTCAAAATCGTACCGCACATAGAGCGGGCCGCCGTCTTTGGGGCAAACTGTTGGGGCCGACTGCGGAGGATACTTCTCGTAACACTTGCTGCATTCGAAAACAGTGATGGTTGCCATGAAGCATTGACTCTAGAAGGCTGGAGCCCGTATTGGCAAGATGCGTCGGCCGCATTTTTCCGGCTGCTATAATCCGCGCAGTTCCCTCCCATGACCGAGCCTTCCACACCGCTGATGCGGCAATATACCGCGATCAAGAAGGAGCATCCCAACGCACTCCTGTTCTTTCGCCTGGGTGACTTTTACGAGCTTTTTTTCGAAGATGCGGTGGTCGCCTCGCGCGAGCTGCAAATCACGCTCACCTCGCGCAACAAAGAAAAGGGCGCTGCGATTCCCATGTGCGGCGTGCCCTATCACTCGGCCGATAACTACATTGCCAAGCTGATTCGCAAGGGATTCAAGGTCGCCATCTGCGAGCAAATGGAGAATCCGCGGCTCGCCAAGACGCTGGTAAAGCGCGAGGTCACCCGCGTGCTCACGCCGGGAACGGCGGTGGATGCGCATCTCGACTCGGAGGAGAACAACTTCCTCGCCTGCGTGGCGCGCGCCGGAAACGCGGTTGGATTTGCCGCACTCGATCTCTCGACTGGCGAGTTCCGCGCCACCGAGTTCATCGGCGACGACGCCGAGCGCCGCATCCGGGAGGAGTTGCTCGTACTGCGTCCGCGGGAAATGCTTTTCGCCTCGTCGCTGCCGCTTTTCGATCAGCCCAGAACGACAGTGGGGCAAGCTGCGGCCGCCCCGCGCATCGCATCAATCGAGAACGCCAGTTGGGCTGAGACGCCGCTTGATGACTGGGTTTTCGCGCCCGACTATGCCATTCCGCAGGTGGAAAATCACTTCGGTGTGCTGTCGCTGGAAGGCTTTGGACTGGCCAATCGCGCAGCAGCGGCCACGGCAGCGGGCGCAATCCTGCACTACGTTCGGACCACGCAGCGCGGCTCGCTCGATCACGTAGATCGAATTGGCTTCTACGAGCGCCAGAACTGCCTGGTGTTGGACGCCGTCACCGTTCGCAATCTCGAGCTTATCGAACCTCTCTTCGCCGGCTCCGGCGAACAGGCCACGCTCTTTCGCTCCCTCGATTGCACGGTAACCCCCATGGGTAAGCGCCTGCTGCGCGCCTGGATGCTGCGCCCGTCAATTGACCTGACAGAGATCGGTCAGCGATTGAACGCAGTCGAGTCCATGGTGAGCGACCTGGTTGGCCGCGAAGAGCTGCGCCGTTCGATGGAAGGCATCCTCGACCTGGAGCGCCTGCTGAGCCGGGTCACGCTGGAGACCGCCAATCCGCGTGACCTGCTGGCGCTGGCAATATCGTTGGCCAAACTTCCCGCGGTACGAACTTCGTTGACCCACTTCCCTGCTGAACGGTTGCAACTTCTGCACGCCCAGTGCGACGAGTTGGCTGATCTGCGCGGCCGCATTCTGACTTCACTGGAGGACGATCCGCCGCTGACGCTCGCGGATGGCGGCGTGATTCGCGCCGGTGTCGATGCCACGCTCGACGAGTTGCGCGACCTTAGCCGCAACAGCAAGCAATACATCGCGCAGATCGAGCAGCGCGAGCGCCAGCGCACCGGCATCGGCTCGCTGAAGGTGAAGTTCAACAGCGTCTTCGGATATTACCTCGAAATTTCGAAGGCGAACCTGCATCTGGCTCCGGCTGACTACGACCGCAAGCAAACGCTGGTGAATGCCGAACGTTTCACCACGCCTGAGCTGAAAGAATACGAGGCCAAGGTGCTGGACGCGCAGGAAAAGATGGTCGAGATCGAGCGCCGGCTGTTTGCCGAGCTGCGCTCCGCCATTGCCGCGGAGGCGCGCCGCATCCGGCAAACCGCGCTGGCTCTGGCCGAAATCGACCTGCTGGCGGCCTTCGCTTCCCTGGCGGCGAATCGCAACTATTGCCGTCCCAAGCTGGATGACAGCGCTGACATCGAGATCGTCGAGGGCCGTCATCCTGTCATCGAGCAACTGGAGATCGCAGGTGTCTCCGATCGCTTCGTACCTAACGATCTCTATCTGAACAGTACGACCCATGCCATTCTGCTCATCACCGGGCCAAACATGGGTGGCAAATCTACTTACCTGAGGCAGGCGGCGCTGATCGCGCTGATGGCGCAGATGGGATCGTACGTCCCCGCTCGCTCCGCGCGGCTCGGGCTGGTAGACCGCATCTTCACGCGCATCGGTGCGGCTGACAATCTGGCGCGTGGCCGCTCCACCTTCATGGTCGAGATGACGGAGACGGCGGCGATCCTCAACACCGCGACTTCGCGCTCGCTGATTTTGCTCGACGAGGTGGGCCGCGGCACTGCGACCTATGACGGACTGGCCATCGCCTGGGCCGCCATCGAATATATTCACACCAACACTCGCGCCAAGACTCTGTTCGCAACCCACTACCACGAACTGACAGAGCTGGCCGACCGCCTGAGCGGCGTGAAGAACTATCACGTGGCGGTGAAGGAAAGCGGCGGCGGCATTGTTTTTCTGCGCAAGGTCGAAGAGGGCGCGGCCGACAAAAGCTACGGCATTGAGGTCGCCAAGCTGGCTGGGCTGCCGATCGATGTCATCAATCGCGCGCGCGAAGTTCTGGCCGAACATGAGAGCGCAGAGCGGAGCGCGGTCAAACATCTGGCGCACGACGAAGCGCTTGGGCCGGTACCGATGCAGCTCACCATCTTCACTCCGCTGTCGCAGAAGATCGTGGATCGCCTGAAGGAGACCGACCTGAATCAACTCAGCCCGCTGGAGGCGCTGAACTTGCTCTATGAATTGAAGAAGCAGATGGAGTGAGCTTCGCTTCGTATCGCTCTTGTCGGTGATGGAGGGAAACTTTTCCGGAAATGTCTTCCCATTCCCAATTTGGGAAGCGACCCCGGACGCCCGCAAGCCTTTCCCATCTCTTCGCCAGTCATTTATACTTTTGGGTTTGCCCGAGTGCGCTGAGCGCACTTCCTACTATAAGGAGTTTCGGTGAAGATTCTGGTCTGCATGAAGCAGGTGCCACAGAAGGACGCGCCGCTCAAGTTGAATGAGAGTGGCACGTGGATTCGTGACGATGTTTCCTACGAAGTGAATGAGCCCGATGCTTATGCGCTGGAAGAAGCGTTGCGCCAGAAGGAAAAGCATGGCGGCGAGGTGGTGGTCATTACCAGCGGGCCGGCGCGCGCCCAACAGGTGTTGCGCGAGGCTTTGGCCAAGGGCGCCGATCGCGCCATTCATCTGGAAGGCGACGGATTCGTCACGCTGGACGCCTTCAACACGGCCAAGGCGTTCGCGGCAGCCATCAAGGACGAAAATTTTGATCTGATATTCACTGGGCTGCAATCAGACGATTACGGTTTCGCCCAGACCGGCGTTATTCTGGCTGAGTTGCTGGGTTGGCCGCACGCCACCATCATCATGCAGATTGAGAAGGGCGATAGCGGCATCCGCGTGAAACGGGAGCTGGAAGCGGGATTCTTCCAGTTTGTTGACATGCCGCTGCCGGCGGTGCTCACGATTCAGTCCGGCATTAACAAGCTGCGCTACGCCACGTTGATCGGCATCAAGCAGGCCAAGAATAAGCCCATGAAGAAGCTGAGCTTCGACGAAATGAAGCCATCGCTGGGCGATAACCTGCAAAAGATCGAGAAGCTGTACATTCCGCAGAAGACGAAGAAAACCGAGGTCATGGAAGGTCCACCAGGCGAAATCGCTAAGAAACTGGTGGAAAAGCTGCGCAACGAACTGAGGATCATTTGAAAAGCAGCAGTTAGCAACTAGCTAATCCGGCTCAGGTTTCGGTTCTGGGCGGAAAACACTGGATTGCAGACGCTTATTAAGATAGCTAATTGCCAGCTGCGTGTTGCTAACATGGGCATCTAATCGGGTGGGCCAAATTCGTAGAAAAGGAGCTCTCCTCGTATGCCAGGATTTGATCGCGATCAGCTCGCCATTGATAACACGGTTGAGAACCGCCGTCTGGGTTCGGCCTTGCTCACGGTGGGCTGGATACTGCTGTGGATGGATGCGATTCTCGGAGTTTTTTTCTTCATCAGCCTGCGCAACGGTTCGTGGTTTTGGCCGATATGGCTGGCCATTGAGGGTGTGCTGGGGTTGGTGCTCGTGATAATGGGAACGCGCTACCGGAGGGCCATCGGCCCCACGCGGTTGGGTCAGCGCGATCTGGAACGGACGCTGGCGCAGCAGCGGCAGGACGACGCGGAAGACCATCAGGTCGCTTGAACGCTCGGCGGCGTTAAAGTTTTGGAGTAACAGTGAGCGTGGCCAATCGGAGCGCGGCGCGCCGCTGTGTCATGTTGGAAGGGACGAACGGATCGCAATGGCAGACACCATCCTGGTCGTAGTGGAACAACGTGAAGGCAAGCTGAATCGGGTTTCCCTGGAGACGCTGACTGGCGCGCAAGCTTTGGCCGCGGAAACCGGCTGGACGCTGGAAGCGGCCGTGGCAGGCAGCAGCGTCGGCGACATTGCCAATGAGATCGCTACGAAGAAAGTTGGCAAGGTATATGACATCGAGTCTCCAAAGCTGGAGCCTTACACTCCCGACGGCTTCGTCGCCGCGCTTAAGAACTTCATCGAGCAGAAACAGCCTAAGCTGGTGCTGATGCCGCACACCTACCAGGTGCGCGACTTTGCTCCCAAGCTTGCTGCTGCTTTGAATCGAGCGCTCATCAGCGACGCCGTGGGCTACAAGTACGAGAACAGCAAGCTTCTATTCACCCGGCAGATGTTTCAAGGCAAATTCGCGGCTGACGTCTCATTTGTCGGCGAAGCCCCTTACTTCGCGACCTTTCAGAACGGCGCCTTTCGCGGCGACCAGGTCCAGCAGGGCGATGCTGCCGCGCCGGTGGAAATTGTCAGCGTGGAGATTGGCGACAATGTTGTGCGCAACAAGCCCGAAGCGCCATTCAAGGAAGCCAAGCAAGCGGTGGATTTGACGCAGGCTGCGATCATCGTAGCGGTTGGGCGCGGCATTAAGGAGCAGAAAAATATCGACCTGGCCAGACAGTTGGCGGACGCGCTGGGCGGAGAGATCGCGGCCTCGCGACCCATTTGCGACTCCGGTTGGCTGCCGATGGATCGCCAAGTCGGCTCGTCTGGACAAACGGTCGCTCCCAAGCTTTATCTGGCCCTGGGCATTAGTGGCGCGATCCAGCACGTGGTCGGCATGAAGGGGGCGCGCACCATCATTGCCATCAACAAGGATTCGGAAGCGCCGATCTTCGAGATTGCCGATGTGGCAGTGGTGGGCAACTTGTTTGAAATCGTGCCACCCTTGGTGGAAGAGGTGAGGAAAGCGAAGAGCGCCTGAGGTATCTGCTGAATAAAATTATCAAAGTTCGTTAGAAACAGACAGACCTAACCATCTTTCTGGTCGTCGCGGTTGGACTGCGCTCAACCCAAACCTGCTATTCTGCACAGCAGTGTCCTGAATCGCATTCGCTAACCAGCTCTCAGGTTCATCGATGGGTCGCGAACTTGCGCCTTCCTCGCTGCGTACATTAGGTTGTCATCGGCGGTGTCATCAGCGGCAGTTTGGCACAGCATGACCAACGCGCTATGAGACTTTGTTAAATAGCAAGAATTGCATTGTCCCTGGGATAAGCCCAAATGATCGTGTTTCGCACCCCGCTCCCTGATGTTGAACGCCCTGCAATGGAGGCCGATGTCGTCATCGTCGGCGGCGGCCCGGCAGGCATGGCTTGTGCTCTGAGGCTCTCGCAGCTGATTGACGAACACAACGCCAAACATCCCGACGCGCAACTCAGCAAAGAGAACGTCTATCTGCTGGAAAAAGCCCGCGATGTGGGAGCTCATTGTCTCTCTGGCGCGCTGCTGGATCCTCGCTCCATGCGCGAACTGCTGCCGGACTTCGAAAAGGAAGCGCCGCTGGACGCCGCTGTCGTTGCCGAGGCGGTTTATTTCCTCACCGAAAGCGGCAAGTTCAAATTCCCCATCACGCCTCCGCCCATGCGGGACCATGGCAACTATGTCATCTCCATCAACCGATTTGTGAAGTGGCTGGGCAGCAAAGTTGAAGAGGCGGGCATTACTGTCTTCACCGGGTTTGCTGGTTCTGAACTGTTGTTTGAATCGGGCCGCGTGGTGGGCGTCCGCACCGATGACAAGGGGGTCGACAGGTCAGGTCAGCGGAAATCGAATTTCGAACCAGGCTATGATCTGAAGTCCAAAGTCGTCATCCTCGCTGAAGGCTCGCGCGGCTCCCTGACCAAGCAACTCATCGGCCGCTTTCAGCTCGACCGCGATCGCAATCCGCAGACCTATGGGGTCGGCGTCAAGGAATTGTGGGAGCTGCCCTCTGGCCGCATCGCCCCCGGCCAGGTCATCTACACCATGGGCTATCCGCTCACCTTCAACGAGTACGGTGGCGCGTGGATTTATGGAGCGAAGGACAACATTGTCTCGCTTGGCTTCGTGACCGGCCTGGATTATGCCGATCCCCGCGTTGATCCGCAGCGCATTCTCCAGCAGTTCAAGAAACACCCTTTCATTGCCAAACTGCTGGAGGGTGGAAAGATGGTGCGTTATGGCGCCAAGTCGCTACCCTATGGAGGCTGGTGGTGTGTCCCGCCGCTGGCCGGCGACGGCTGGATGATCGTGGGCGACTCAGCCGGTCTTCTCAATTCGCAGCGGCTGAAAGGAATTCACCTGGCCATCAAGAGCGGAATGCTGGCCGCCGAGACTGCCTTCGATGCCATGGCCAAGCAGGATTTTTCCCTGCCGGTGCTGGAGACCTTTCAGACCCGGGTGGAACAGAGCTGGATCAAGTCTGAGTTGTGGCCGGTGCGGAATTTCCATCAGGGATTCGAGGGCGGGTTCCTGTCAGGAATGTTCCACGCGGGCGTTCAGCAGTTCACGGGCGGACGCGGCCTGAAAGCGCACTACACGAATGAACCCGGGCACCAGCGCATGCGGCATCTCGGCCGTGTGGCGGCCGACGGCGGAGCGCGGAGCGAGATCATCGGCGCCGCCAAAGGTGATGGCAAACTTACCTTCGACAAGCTCACCGATCTGTATCACTCGGGCACGAAGCACGAAGAAGACCAGCCGGCGCATCTCGTCATCCACGACACCAACATCTGCAACGAGCGATGCGTGACGGAGTTCGGCAATCCTTGTAAGAACTTCTGTCCGGCAAATGTGTACGAGATGGTCGAAGCTAAGGACACGCCGAGCGGGTTGGAGATTCACCTGAATCCGTCAAATTGCGTACACTGCAAGACCTGCGACATCATGGACCCCTACGAGATCATCACCTGGGTCCCACCCGAGGGCGGCGGCGGCCCGAATTACGAGGGGATGTGAGGAAGAGGCGGCAATTAGCACTTAGCATTCGTTCGTGCTCCTGATCGCTCGCATCAAAGTCCGCGTTAGATCCCGTTATCGCTTGCCTTTTCCTTGAACGCCTTATTCTGCGGAGCTACAATGGCCGGCGATGGAGACCAGATCGCCGGATCTCGTTCTCGAGTACCGAGTCACTGAAAGCGACTTTGTCAGCGCCTGTCTTACCCACTGCCGAAGCTCGGGTTCGCTGAAGTTATTCCTATACTATTTACTTCCGATTCTCGGAGTCGCTTCGATGCTGTTTGGCGGCATTATGGCGGCGCTGGACGTCCGGGCGGAGGAGGATTGGACCTTATCTCTCGTCTTCTTCGCTGTCGGGCTGTTCTGGATTGGCTGCCACCTCATCAGGCCTTGGCGGTTGAAACGCGCATATCGCAAAGATCCACGATTCAGGAGTCCCATCAAGGTAGCAATTATGGGTAATGAATGGAAGGTAAGCACCGCAACAGCGGAGGCCTGTTACAAAGAAGGTACGTTTATCCGAGCAGTTGATACCGACTCTTTCTACCTGTTCTATCACTCGCCGCTAATGTTCAACATCATACCGAAACATGACCTGACGCCAGATCAAGGCAGCCAAATAGAAGCTTTTCTTGATCGCATATTGCCCATCCACAAGGGACGAGTTCGTTTGCCTGCAACTGCCTGATCTGGTCTGACATTTGTTGCGTCTATGGGCTCCCCGCATCCTATAATCGGAGATCGGCTGTTTCCGACCTCCGCGGCCTAATGGCATACCAATGGCTGCGGCGGCGGTGTTCCGCTGTCCTTCGACTCGCGGCCAAAGAGGGCCGCTCGCTCAGGATGACAGCGGGACCGAGGGTGTGGAGGGAAACGTCCATGCCTCCCGTGCTTGGAAAGGAAACGATCGCAGCGCTGCCTCCGCATCTCTGCGTCTTGTCTTCCCAGCACAATCGAACTTCCCACCCTAGCCATAAGAAGGCTGGAACGGGGCACCCGGCTTTTCGCTACTCGCGTTTCGCTCTTCGCCAACTTCGGCAGGAGCCTTTGGCGAGGCGAAGAGCGAGCAGCGAAGAGCGATGTTCCTACACGACAAACACGGCCGGCGCATCAGCGATCTGCGAATCTCCATCACCGATCGCTGCAACTACCGGTGCGTCTACTGCCGCTCGGGCAGCGACGGACCGCAGTTCCCGGAAATGCCGATCGCCGACTATCTGCGGATGGCTACTCTGTTTGTCAGCTTGGGGATCACGAAGGTCCGTTTGACTGGCGGCGAGCCGCTTCTGCGCAAGGGCCTGGTCGAGATGGTTCGCGAACTCGCTCTGATGCGTACCGTCGAAGGCGCGCCGCTCGACATTGCTATCACCACGAACGGACATCTGCTGGCCGACATGGCGCAGCCGCTGGCCGATGCGGGGCTGTCGCGCGTCACCGTCTCTATGGACGCGGTTGACTCCGAACGCTTCGCGCGCATCACGCGCGTGGCCAACGGCTACGAGAAGGTGCTCGCCGGAGTTCGCGCGGCGCAGCGTGCCGGTCTCAATCCGGTGAAAATTAACTGCGTGCTGCTGCGCGGCTTCAATGATGACCAGATTGCCGCCTTTGGCCGCTTCGCGCGCGAAGAAGGCGTGGTTGTCCGCTTCATTGAGTTCATGCCGCTGGAGGAAGATCGGGTGTGGTCGCCGGAGATCGTCGTTTCGCTTGACGAAATTCTGCGGCGCATGGCGGAGTTCATGCCCTTGCGCGAGATCGGCCACGCCGGAAGCGAGACCGCCCGGCGCTACGTTTTCGAAGACGGCATTGGGGAGATCGGCATCATCGCGCCGGTGTCGCATCCGTTCTGCGGCCATTGCAGCCGCGTGCGACTCACTTCCGACGGCAAGATTCGCACCTGCCTGTTCTCGGTGCGCGAGCACGACCTGGCAGCTCTGATGCAGGCTGGTGCAAGCGATGACGAGTTGGCCGACTTCATCAGCGGGGTGGTCGATCAGAAAGAAGCGCGCCACCACATTGGCGAGCCAGGCTTCATCCCAGCCTCGCGGACGATGGTGCACATCGGCGGATAGGACATCAAGCCGGGGTAGTTTCCAGCCGCAGCGTAGCCGGGTAGAGCAGCGCTTTTTAACTAAATAGTTAGTTAACTCGCTGGAGTACCGGTGCTCACTTCGATACCGCCGCAAACAGGTCCGACTTCAGCAACGCCTGGAAGCGCTGATCGTCGCTTTTGAAATGCATTTGCAGCAGATCGTTCGAGCTGTTCACCGTGGTGTCTTCCAGCGCGGTTTTTTCGCTGGGACTAGCGCTCATCTTGCGGAACAGCACTCCTGCCTTCACCAAGCCCGACAGAGTGGCTGCGGTAACGGTATCGGAGGTCTTCACACTCAGATCGAAGGTAACTCCGTTGGTGAAATTCATCACGTAATCGGAAGCCAGCAGCCGCTTCTTGATCACATCGTAATCGGTCAGCGAGCCGGCCTGGCCCAGTGCAGACTTCATCATGTTCTGCGTGCCCGCCTGGTCCAGCACGCTCCATATCGTCGCGTTGTCCACGCTGGTGATCAGATCAGAAATAACGGTATTGGTTTGCACCGACTCGGCACCGTTATCGCGCACGTCGATGGCGCCCTTGATCGCTGAGTCTTCGCCGAACAGTATGGTCGTAGGATCGAGGAAGACCATCTCCATCCCATTGCCCATGGGATAAATGTACGACAGAAGATATTTCTCCGGCTTGATCTTCCTGGTCTTCATCTTGACCAGGAAATCCTTCTGCTTGAGCGGACCCTGCGCAATACCGATGCTGCGCAGCACTCCCTTGGGACCGCGGTAACTGACGAACGTCAACTGCTCCACGTCTTTTTCGGGATCAATGCCCGCGCCCTTGAGGGCACTTTCGAACTGCTTCACATTGTCGGGCATAACCCGGTCGCGGAGCGCGCGCGCGGTCTGCGAATCGCGCAGGTCCCGGTAATCCACCGAGATAATCTGCTGCACGGCAGCTGGTACAACCGTCTGGGCATTGCTGCTCAAGGGTGCGGCGGTGGCCGGCAGGCACATCACGCCACTCAGGAAAAGACTGGTGAGAATCTGCTTCATACTTGTCCTATTTTACTCGACTGTCCCAGCACAGATGCGGAAATACCCGTTATTGTTGCCTGCGAGATGCTGGTCGCATTTTGCCGGGCACGACTTAGACGAACGAGAGTTGTCAACATCAACACGGGACCACATCCCTCTAGCTTCTCACCGCCGCGACTCTCTGCTTCACGTCCGCCAGAAATCCTTCATCCTTGATATCGCCGAGATTGATCTCCACATTAGCCAGCGCGCCCTCCATCGCCGCCCGCGCCAGTGATGCTCCTACGCTCAGGTCAGAAGCCATCCTGGGATTCGTGATAGGGCGCAGCGATTCGATGATTTGCCGCGCTTCCCTCGCCCGCTCCGCCACAACCAGGGGAACCAGCGTTGCCTTCTTGGTCGCCGCTTCCACTTCGGCCTGAGCCTCGGGATGATCTTTGGCCTTCTTGAACGCCGCCATCACTTCATTGAACGAGTCGGCGTCCGCATCGATCGCTGCCGTGAAGTGTTCGCGCAACTCCGCCAGACGCGCCAAGGCATCGCTCAACTGGCGCTCGTACTGCACATAGGCTTTCTTGCCGCGCGACATTCCGGCGACCATGCTGCCCAGCGCCGCTGCCATCGCCGCAGTTGCCGCCGACGCGCTACCGCCTCCCGGAGCTGCCGTCGGCGCAGCCAGTTGCTCGATAAACGGCTCGACTCCAGCGCGGATTCCACCCACTGCCATCTTGCCGCTCATCACCGCTGCTAGCCGGTTCTCCAGGATCAGCGACGAATCGAAGTTCTCCACCTGCAGAAACCACTCCGCCGCATCTTCCAGCGCCTTCTTCGGAATGAGTCCGACAATCTCGCTGGACAGCGGCAGCACGCCATAGCGCGCCGCCTCGCGCTTCACATATTCAAAGGCGCGCGCTATCGGCGTCTGGTCGGTGTCGGTCAGGTTCATGGAAACCTGCGCCAGCCCGCGCACGCTTACGCCCATACCCTTCACGTAGCGCAGCCCGCCATTGGAAAAGCGCACGGCCTTGCCAATCTTCTTCGCGATGTCCACATGCGGCGTGTTGAGGTAGACGTTGTAGGCGACCAGGAACTTGCGCGCTCCAACCACCGTCGCTCCCGCCGTGGCATGCAGCGCGGCCTCGCCAAAATCGGGCTTGCGCGCCGGGTTCGTCTTCACCTCTTCGCGAATCCCCTCAAACTGTCCGCGGCGGATGTTCTCCAGGTTCTGCCGGTCAGGACTTTGCGCGGCCGCCTCGTACAAGTACACCGGGACCTTGTAGCGCTTCCAGATTTCCTCACCCACCCGCCGGGCGATGGCAACGCAGTCTTCCAGGGTCACGCCTTCGATGGGGATAAAGGGAATTACATCGGCCGCGCCCATGCGCGGATGCGCACCAGTGTGCTTCGTCAGATCGATCAGCTCGGCAGCTTTGCCAACGCCGCGGATGGCAGCTTCGGCCACGTTCACCGGGTCGCCAACCAGCGTGATCACGCAACGGTTATGGTCCGCGTCCATCTCGCGGTCCAGCAGATAGACGCCGTCCATTTTCATGGCTTCGATGATGGCATCGACGCGGGCCTTGTCGCGCCCTTCAGAGAAGTTTGGTACACATTCGACGAGTGCGGGCATAAGGAACAGGATAAAGCAAGAAAGGCTCTTCGCCGAAGTGCCTCAGGATAGGGTAGTGGGCTGTTTGCTGCCGCAGGCAGAATCGGCGGCGAAACGCATCGACAAAACTTGCTTCTGAAAGCTCTCAATTCAGCGTAAAATCTGGCCGTGCTTAAGCTGTCAGATGCGATTCTGTTTATTGTGCTAGTGGCGTTACTGATTGTTCCTCACTACCTGCTGGGCAAGGCCAGTAGAAAATACGGCCCCGGGATTGTGCGCCCCATCGTCAACCGTCTCTTTCGTCCGATCCTTACAATTTATTACCGTCGCAAGGTCATTCGGCAGGCGGAGGATGAAAGGAAGGCTAAGGGCTTGCCCCCACTAGAGAATCCTCCTGCTCATTAGCGCTGTGGAAATCAAACTGACCCACTACCCTGGATAGTCACAGGTTGGCGGCTGAGAAAATCTGTCTGTTCATGCTGAAGCTATTCTGCTCGAATCGATAGCCCGCCCAGCAACTTTAGTTCGCAGCCAGCACGTCATCGTAATAATTGATCATCGCTCGCTTGGGCGCGACTTTCAGACCGGTAAAGGTAATACTTTGCTCTTCGCTGGAATTGCCGATCATCCGCGGCGATCCCACGCGCACAATCGTGCCGTTGGGCATCTCCAGGTAAATCGGCACCAGCATGCCGAAGTTCTTGTCGACTCCCGACTGGGTCAGCTTGAATTTCAGCATCATGTCTCCGCTGGGCGCTTTTTCAAAGGACGAGTCGAACGAGTAGCTGGGTAAAGCCGTTCCATACACATACTCGCGGAAGAACCAGTCCATCTTGTGATTGCCTTGCAGGTCCATCTCCGCGCTCATGTGTTTTTCCACCATGGCCTTGAAGTCTTCCGTGGTGGCGACTTTGCCGGTGTAGGTGGTCACAAAATCGTGCATGGTGTCCTTGAAGCGCTGGTCCACGGTCTGGCGGTCCCACATCATCTGCCGCACCATGTGCAAGACGTACGCGCCTTTCGGGTAGACCAGCCGGCGATAGCTGTCGAAGCCCTCGCGACTGTTGGCCACACGGCCTCCCATCACCAGCGGACCGGCATCAATGGCGCGGAATCCCTGGGCGTTCCGCTCGGTGAGCATGCGCCGCTCATCGTTCCAGAACTTGATGTACTTCTGCGGCTGCTTGGCATAGACCATCTGCAAATAGATGGACGCCGACATGTCGGCGAAACCCTCGCTCATCCACTGATCGCGATAGGAGTTGAAGCCCACCGCGTGTCCCCACCACTGGTGCGCTACTTCGTGCGGCGCCACCACGCTGAAGTATCCGTCGGGATCGTCGGAATACGTGGGGTAAAGGCGGCGCATAATGTTGGCCAGCGCGTGCCGCGTGGTGGTGTCGAACAGATAGGACATAGGCAGGTAAACCAGCCCTGGCCACGACTGCCCGAAGTTGGTCGCCGTCTGTTGCGTAATCTGCAGGCGCTTGCAGTCGATCGGGCCGAAGAAGTCAGAGTATATCCGCACCGAGTTCTCGGCTTCGCCCAGGGCGTTCTTGCTGAGCTCCACCGTGCTCATGTTGCCCAGCGCTCCACCTACCGCCTGCTGGGCGCCTCTGGTGGTCGTACCTGGCATCATTCCAACCGTTTCCGTGTTGACCACCGATTGCAGGCTCTGCACCCATTCGGGCGGGTCTTCGTTCGCATAGGAGAGAACTTGCATCGGCGGCTTATCCAGCGTCGCTGCTTCGACCTTGAACCTTCCAAAATTAAAGCCGGCAACCGCCAGTGGAACCTGGCTCTTCCAGACCGTTATGTCGTGGTCGCCGTCTTTACTTTCGCTCACCAGATTGCCGGTTGCGGCCATCTTCATACTCTTGGGAATACGGAAGGTCAGGTCATAGCTGGTGTATTCGCCCAGCCTGCCGGCGACTGCATTGGGATACCAGTCTTCACGCGCCACCGGAAAATAGTTGCCGCCGCCCTCGTTCGTGACGGCGTCCTTGCCGTCGTAGGTCGTAGTGATGGTGTAGTGCTCGCCTTCAGACAGCGGCTTCGGCAACACTACCCAGAACTGGGGGTCCTCCAACCTGTCTTCCTGAATAAAATTCAGCGGCTGCCCACCTTCGCCAGTAACACTTTTGGCGCGCAGGGTGGGAAACAGCGTAAAAGGTACTACTCGGACGCCCGGCTGCCGGGCGGTGAACGTGGTCACCGCTTTGCCATTCAAATGACCGCTCTTCTCGATTTCCGTGTCCAGTTGCTGATGCTCAATGTGGACCACATTGTTTTGCTGCGCGCTTGTCGCTTTGCCGTTGGCATACTCTGAGCTGTAATGAAATGCGGCCCACACGCCATCCTTGTGGTCTTCATAGGTCTGCAACTCGATTTCTTCGGGATAAACATCGGGTATGCCATGCGGATCGATCACGAACAAGGTTTTGTCACTGTAGTTCTTGCCGTGGAGTAGCGCGAGGAAAAACCCTCCCGGCTCCGGACTTAGAACGTCCTGAAGGATGCGCGCATCCAGGTTGTAATGGAGCTTCTTGCGCATGGTGTGCTGGCTCTCCGAGATCAGAGCGGCTTCGCAGGCGGTAGAGGATCCAGGCTTCCCTGCCTTCTTAAGAATGTCGTAGCTGTCATCCGTAAAGCGCAGAAGCATGCGATTGAAGCTTTCGCTGTATTCACGCTGTTTGGTCAGCAGCGACAAGCTGCGTTCCTCGGACGGAATCGGAGGAGTCAGTAACAATCTTCCCTCGCCCACAAAAACCGCACCCGTTATTTTTCCCTGCACTGCCGACAAGAAACACACCGTGCCGGAGTTTAGCTGAAAGGTAGCGGCATCGCGCCTAAGCGTAGCGTCGGTGACGGCAATAGCTTCTGTGCCCAAGGTAATGCCGCGCAATTGTTGATAGGTACCGTCGGCATTCGCTGTCTGATCGGCAAACAGGCTGGGAACAATCGAGAGACAGAGAACAAGGCAGGAGTAACGGACGATGGCGCGGAACATAGCCGCAACGTACACCAGAAAAGCTGCCGGCGCAACGTAGTTAATCACTGAATGTTGTTTATGGATTCCAAGTAGCCAGACCAGGCCAACTATGCTATCCAAAACGCTAGAAACTATCTCATCGGATAGCTCCCTAACAGCTTATTCGGGTATTTCACCAGGAGATATCTCGTCCACGTAGCACCATATCCAGGCTTCACCCGGCTCGATGGAGCGGATCAGCGGATGCTTGACGGTGTGAAAGTGCTTGGTGGCGTGCTTGTTCTTGGACGAGTCGCAGCAGCCCACATGCCCACACTCCAGGCAAAGCCGCAGATGGACCCAAGTGTCGCCCAGCTTCACGCACTCGGGGCAAACATGAACGCTGGTGTGGGTGACTTTAATCGTATTGAGGTGAGTGCAGGTTTCCGCCACTTGTATTCTCCTTTGCTCAGCGCTCCAGCGCTTTACGGTCCCACTTGCCTAGATTGGCAGCCGCGTCGTAAGTGCTCTGTAGAAATTCCATTAATGCTGCTCGGGGAGACGGTGCGGTGCGCACGTCATCGTACAACAGCAGAAAGTTTTTCAACTCCGGATTATAAAACGCTGCTGGCGGACCCACCTTCTGGGCCGCAAAACCTTCCGGCTCCGGCGCGGCATAAGAATAGAATGCCGGCTTAGTAAAGCGGTAATCGCCAGGCCAGAAGCCGGCGCTGCTGACCTCGTGCGAATAGGCTTCTCGCGTGACACGATCGACGCTCGGGGGCGGCGGCGGCGCACGCCGGCCGGAAAAACGAGTGACCGCCAGATCGAAACTTCCCCAGAAAAAATGAACTGGACTGGCTTTGCCAATAAAAGCTGCGCGGAACTCCTTAAGGACGTCATCCGACCAAAGCAGAATGCGCCAGAACTTATGGGCCGACTCGGCATCGTACGACTTGTGCTGGTTGTCTTTCTCGAACGGAATTGTCTGATCGGGAGGAAGCTCGCACGGCGTCGTCCATATCTTCACGTGCACACCCAGGTCAACCAACGCTCTCATCACCGACCGGTAAAACTCCGCTACGCTTTCCGGCTTTAACGCCAACTCTACGGCGTTGCCATCGGAGGTCTCGATGCGCAGTTTGTGATCGACGAAATCGAACCCTATCTCGACGTCCCCGTTCGCATACGGCATAGCCGAAGTCGTCAGGCCGCGAGCGCTCACATACAGCGGGACATTCCACCAGTGATTGACCAGCGGAGTCAGCTCGAGACGAACTTTGCCGACCACCTGCGTCCACATGTGCAGTGTCGCCAGCGTGTCCTTCCAGGACTCGTATGGCAGCTCAGGCAGGTCCTTCGGGTCGAAATGCGCCGGCGTAACCGTCATCGCTCACCCCATTCTCGCCAACTACTCTAAACGATTTCCGCCCGCTGGGTCGGCCAAAAGTCCCAAACATGGTCCACAAAACTCCGCGGCGGAATAAACATCGGGACGGGTCGTGGATCACATATCACTGTTCACCGGGACCGTATAATTTGGGTTTGCGAAGCGTCTCGTATCAAAAAGCGGTTTCAGCAGGTCATTATGACAATCATCAAACAGGACGATCTCATCCAGAGCGTTGCCGACGCTCTGCAATACATTTCGTATTACCATCCCGTCGACTTCATCCAGAGCCTGGCGCGCGCCTATGAGAAGGAGCAATCGCCTGCCGCGCGCGATGCCATCGCGCAGCTGCTGATCAACTCGCGCATGTGCGCCGAGGGCCATCGTCCCATCTGCCAGGACACCGGCATCGTCACCGTCTTCCTGAAGGTTGGAATGAACGTGCAGTGGGACGCCACCATGAGCGTCGAAGACATGGTCAACGAGGGCGTTCGCCGCGCCTATCTCCACGAAGACAACAAGCTGCGCGCGAGCGTCCTCGCCGATCCCGCCGGCACGCGCAAGAACACCAAGGACAACACTCCCGCGGTGATCAACATGACAATCGTGCCCGGCGACAAGCTGGAGGTAATTGTCGCGGCCAAGGGCGGCGGCTCCGAGGCGAAGTCGAAGTTCGCCATGCTGAACCCGTCGGACTCCATCGTCGACTGGGTGCTGAAGACCGTTCCGACGATGGGCGCAGGCTGGTGTCCGCCGGGAATTATTGGCATCGGCATCGGCGGCACCGCCGAAAAGGCCATGCTGCTGGCCAAGGAATCTCTGATGGAGCCGATCGACATTCAAGATCTGATCGCGCGTGGCCCGAAGAACACAGCCGAGGAGTTGCGCATCGAGCTGTACAAGAAGATCAACGCGCTGGGTATTGGCGCGCAGGGACTCGGTGGACTGACCACCGTGCTCGACGTCAAAGTGAAGGACTATCCCACTCACGCCGCCAATCTCCCGATCGCGATGATTCCCAATTGCGCTGCTACCCGCCACGCGCATTTCGTACTCGATGGCAGCGGAGCCGTCGCGCTGGAGCCGCCTTCGCTTGAAGACTGGCCAAAGCTCACATACGACCCGGTCGGCGCGCGGCGAGTGAACCTCGACACGGTCACACGCGAAGAAGTGGCGACGTGGAAGCCGGGTGAAGTGCTGCTCCTCAGCGGCAAGTTGCTGACCGGCCGCGACGCCGCGCACAAGCGCATGACCGAGATGCTCACGCGCAAGGAAGCGCTGCCTGTTGACTTCAACAATCGCTTTATCTATTACGTTGGGCCGGTTGATCCGGTTAGAGATGAAGCGGTTGGCCCTGCTGGCCCCACCACCGCAACCCGCATGGACAAGTTCACCCGCCAGATGTTGAAGGAGACCAACCTGCTGGGTATGGTCGGCAAGTCCGAGCGCGGCCCGGAAGGCATTGCTGCCATCCGCGACCACAAGGCGGTTTACCTGATGGCGGTCGGCGGCGCGGCTTACCTCGTCTCGAAGGCGATCAAGAAATCGCGCGTCATGGCCTTCCACGATCTCGGCATGGAAGCGATTTACGAGTTCGAAGTCGAGGACATGCCGGTGATGGTCGGCGTGGACGTGCACGGCAACTCCGTGCACGAGAGCGGCCCGAAAGAGTGGCAAGCCAGGATTGCGGAGTTAGTGGAGATTGGATAGAAGCTAGGAATGTAACTCGCCGAGCTTCTTCCACAAAGGGTCGAGAGGAATTTCGACAGGAGAATTCGCGATCAAGAGTTTCTCCACCGGCTGCCAGCCGCCCTGGCTGCAATCAAATGCTTTGTGGCGCATGGGGTCAATTACCCAGACGTTGGCAACACCCATCGAGCGGTAATCGTCGAGGCGCTGCTGATAGCGGGAGACCCGGTCTTCGGGTGAGAGCACTTCGATGATCGCGACCGGCGGCGTGGTGAGGACGGTCTCAAACGACCGGTTGAGAGGAAGAACAGCAACATCGGCAACGCGGACCCGCCCGCGCGAAACCCTCATTCTGATCTCAGGACAGGCCTCTAATTTCCAGTCGTCTTCATGCTTCGCCAGCCACTTGATGAAGAAGGCCTGGGTTAGGGAATGCTCTTGCTCGCCCAAGTTGCGCTCCTCCAGCTCGCCGTCCACGTAATCGCAGTCCGGCTCGTAATCCGTCCTGAGATATTCATCCAGCGATACCTGGGTGGTTGCCATCGCGGGCGCTCCTCGGCCAAGTTTACCATCAGTTCGATAAGGTTCCTCGCGTCATGTCAATGCTGAAACCAGTGCAGGGGTTCCCGACCCCCGCCGGGTTCGCGGCTGTGCTAAGCTCAGCGCAAACGTTTCGCATCTCCTACTCCCGGTGATCGCATTTGAGGGGCAACCCCGCATCCAAGCTCATTACTGTTGAGCGAGATTCTTCCGCCCCGTCTGAAGACCTGCTTAAGGTAGTCAGCGCGTTCCGCTACGCGGAGACGTTGGCCGCGCGCGAGGCTGCTTTTGTAAACATCGTGCGCTGGACCCGTGCCGGTCAACGCAGCCGGGCCGGCGCCCCCCGCCTCCTGAGCTTGGTGCAGCTGCTTGAAAACGATATCGAACTCCGCCGGCAAGTCCAGCTCTCGTTAGGAGAGATGCTCCGCGAAGTAGACTCGCTTTCTCTTTTCGCCGAGGCTGGGCTTCCCTCCGTACATTCGTTTACGACAGAAATCGTGCAGCGCCTGGTGGCCAAATTCATGCCTTCAGCGCGAGACGATTCCGATGCCCGCAAGCTGCTTACCGATCTTTACTCGTCGGAGTTTTATGCGAAGCAGTTTGCCGCGCTCACGCCGGAGGTATTCGACCGCATTGTTAATGTCCTGACGCCCGAGGATGAACCGGCATTCTGGGACCGCCAGGAGCAAGATTTGCGAGAGGCCATGCGCCTTCTGGCCTCGCGGGTCAGCGCCTTAGGACTCCAGCCCGAAGTGCGCGATCGTTCGACCGCTTCGCGGGTCGCACACTCTCCCTTTTATGAATTGGTCTCGAAAACCGAAGAGCTGCTGGCTGCGGGGAGCTCCGAAATCGCGGGCGAGCCGGACGCCTGGAGACAAGTGGTCGCGCGCTGCCGTGGGGAAATGGAAATTGTCTATGACCACATGGAGTCGGCCGGCATCAGCGTGGAATTAGTCTTCGACTTGAAAACCATCCAGGCATGCCTCATCCGGATGGAGGCTATTGCGAAAGTGCTCGCCGCGGCCAATGCAGAGGAGAAAACGGCCGCGGTTCGAGGGCTGCTGGTGCGGCTCATCGAAGGCAATATCTCAGATAAGCAGCTTTCCTCATTGTTGCGCGAGAACCTCAACCTTCTGGCGCGTAAAGTAGTGGACCGCTCCGGCGATACCGGCGAGCATTACATCGCCAGCAGCAAAGCGGAGTACTGGCACATGTGGAGGGCAGCGCTTGGCGGTGGTTTGCTTACCGTGTTTACCGCCGCCATCAAGCTACGCATCATCGAAGCGCACCTGCCGCCATTCGTCGAGGGCTTCGCCAGTGGAACGAACTACGCCGTCAGCTTTCTTTTGTTGCAGGTTTTCGGACTTGTGCTGGCAACCAAACAGCCGGCCACGACGGCGGCGGCGTTCGCCCGCATTATCCGGGACCACGGTGGCGCACAGCGCTCCAGCGTTCTAACCGAGTTTGTGGCCCGCATTACCAGCACGCAACTGGCGGCCGCCATCGGCAATGTCGTTGCCGTGTGTTTGGGAGGCGTGGCATTCGAGGCCCTGTGGAGATTGGTCTTTCGCGAGTCCTATCTTCCCGAACTGAGTGCGAACCACGTTTACGAAACCCTCAATCCATTCGCTTCCGGCACCGCGCTCTACGCCATGGAAACCGGCGTCATCCTGTGGCTTGCGGCGCTGGCCGGCAGCTGGATGGAAAACGCTGCCGTTTACTATCGCCTGGCAGACGCGGTGGCGCAGCATCCCCTCGGTTTGCGTGTCAGCCAGGCTTTCTCGAAAAAAGCAGCGCGCGTGGTGAGGCACAACATCGGAGGCTGGTCCACCAGCATCGTCCTGGGATACCTGCTGGGCTTCGCGCCGGAAGTAGGAGCGTTCTTCGGTCTGCCAATCGAAATCCGCCACGTAACCCTGTCCAGCGGCACTCTGGCGCTGGCGGCTGCGCGCTTTGGGACGGCCAGCTTAGGGGATCGCTGGTTTTATCACGCTACGCTCGGTATCGTCGTCATCTTTGTGCTCAACCTTTTCGTAAGCTTCACAATTGCGGCCTATGTGGCCCTTCGCGCTTACAACGTGGGTGCACGCGAGCAATGGGCGATCCTGCGGTCGCTTGTCATCGCTGCGTTTCGCTCGCCTCGGCGCTTTGTCGTCCCGACGTTTGGCGGAGAACAGCTGGAGCAGCCCCATGCACAGGCACCCGATGCTTGATTTGTCTGAAAGATGAAAAACAGGCGCAAAACGAACGAAGCAAGTTGTGTCCTGGAGTCATCTGTTTCTTAGAGGCCTCACGATGTCGCAATCCGCCAATCCGACCCGAGTTGAAAAAGATTCGCTTGGCCATAAGGATGTTCCCGCTCACGCGTACTACGGCATCCAGACAGCACGCGCGATGGAGAACTTTCCCATCAGCGGGCTGCGAGCGCATCCGACGCTGATTCGCGCCATCGCGATGGTGAAAGAAGCCGCGGCGCTGGCCAACCGTGAACTCGGCCTTGTCGATGCCAGGACCGCCAACGCCATCATCGAAGCTGCGAAGGAAGTCCAGGCGGGCAAGTGGGACGAGCACTTTGTGGTCGACGTTTTCCAGGCAGGCGCGGGCGTCAGCTTCCACATGAACAGCAACGAGGTCATTGCCAATCGCGCGGCGGAGCTGCTGGGCGGCGCGCGCGGCGAGTACAAGCACGTCCATCCCAACGATCACGTCAACTACGGCCAGTCGACCAACGACGTCTTCCCGACGGCGATGAGGCTGGCGACCTTGCTGGAGTTGGAGAAGCTGTACGCTTCGCTCGACAGCCTGGTCGCCGCGCTCGACGAGAAGGGTAAGGAGTTCCACCACATCCTGAAGTCGGGGCGCACCCACATGCAGGACGCCGTCCCGATGCGGCTGGGACAGGAGTTCGCGGCGTACGCGGGCGCGATCAAGCGCGCGAAGAAGGCGATTCACGAGCAGTCGGAACTTCTGTGCGAGATTGGCCTCGGCGGTTCGGCGGTCGGCACCGGCATCAACACGCATCCCGATTACCGTCACAAAGCCATCGCCGAATTGGCGCGCATCTCGGGGCAGAAGCTGCACGACGTCGATGACATGCGCTACGCCATGCAGTCGAACCTGGCGATGTCGAGTGTCAGCTCGGCGCTGCGCAACCTGGCGCTGGAAGTGATTCGCATCTCAAACGATCTGCGGCTGCTGGCGTCCGGACCGAACACCGGGCTGGGAGAAATCAATTTGCCGGCGCTGCAACCGGGCTCGTCGATCATGCCGGGCAAGATCAATCCTGTGATACCAGAGTTGGCAGCGATGGTTTCGTTCCAGGTTGTTGGCTATGACGCGGCCGTGGCGCTGGCAGTGCAGGCAGGACAGCTTGAGCTCAACGTCATGATGCCGACCATGGCTTACAGCGTCCTCGCGTCAATAACGATCATGACCAATATGCTGCGCCAGTTCACCGACTTCTGCATAAGAGGCATCACCGTCAATCAGCAGCGCACCGACTATTACGTCCAGAGCACGGTGTCGCTCGCGACAGCACTGAATCCTTATATTGGCTACGCCAAGGCGGCGGAGATTGCGAAGGAATCGGTGAAGACCGGCAAGTCGATTATCGAGATTGCCCGCCAGCGTGGCGATTTGAGCGAAGAGCAAATTAAAGAGATCCTCGATCCGGCACGCATGACCGAGCCAATCTCGCCGCTTGACGCAGCGAAAGAACGGGAGAAAGTCAAAGGCACGGGCTAGGGCTGTGGGCTGGAGACTAGTCAGCGATTGCGAACATCTCATGAAACACTTCGTGCCAGGGCACGGTCTTAGAGGTCGCTGAAAAAGTTTGGAACGGGGCCTGGTGGCGCCGGCTAAACCCGGCTCAGGATGGGGAACAATGGCTTAGACGGCTGGCCTGAAGGCCAGCTCTACCTGAATTCTTCCTTTGCAACGACTTTTTCACCTGCTGTTTAGACGTGCCGCAAACGTTCCACCGACACGGCACAACCGGAGTTGTGCCCTGACACATGCCGGGACGCTGCTTAGGCGGCGACCGGGGCCTTGATCACCAACTCGATCTTCGGCGGATGTAATAGGGTGTTGTGAATCAGGCAACGGTGCACCGCGTCGTCCAGCCCCTTCAGGTGCTTTTCTTCGATCGCGCCCGGCACTTCCACTTCGATCTTGAAGTTGTCCACGCGAAACGGGCCCTTCACTTTTTCGGCAGTGACGCGGACTTTCACGCCGTCGCGCAGAATTTGGCTCCGCTTCAGATAATCGACTGCATAAAAAGCCGCACATGATCCCAGAGAGGCTAACAACAACTCCGGCGGGGTCATGCCCTCGTCGTCTCCACCGTTGTCGATTGGTTGATCGGAAACAACGGCGTGCTGCCGCGCTTTGATTTCGAACTGCACTGCTCCCAGATGTTCCACAATCACTTCCATGGTCCCCTCCCAGATCTCTCATCCACGCTGTGGTGTCGCGCTCTCCGGCCTTGGCGCAAGCGCGGCGTCCAGATGTTGACGGACCTCGTGCCGCGCCCGGTGCAAGCGTGACTTCATGGCCGCCAGCGATATACCCAACCGTGCAGCAACTTCTTCGCCACTTACTTCTTCCAGGTCGCGCAACTCATAGACGGCGCGCTCCGCCTCCGGCAGCGATTCGATGGCCTGCCGCAGAAGTTGCTTCATCTCCACCCGGGACGCCAGCAGATCCGGCGCTTCTCCATCGGACTGCAGCTCAATGCCATCGGCCTCCATCGCCGACAGTTGCATGATAGGCAGTAAGGCCTCACGCTGCTTCAATTGCCAGCACACACGCCGTCCAATCTGTGCCAGCCACGCCCGAAAGGCCGCCGAATCCCGCAGCTGTTGAAGGTTGCGATACGCCTTCAGCAAGGCCTCGACCAGCACATCCTCGGCATCCTCGCGGTTGCCGCAGGCGCGAATGAGCTGGCGGTAGACCGCGTCCTTGTGCTGGTTGGCCAGCGCCTCGAAGTCCATGCTTCCATTCTGGCACTTTACTGATGGCTCACGAATGACAACCCGCACCGACGGCTGTGACGGCTGCCGCTTTGGATTTGCCATCGCGGTTCCAGGGCATTTTTGCCAGCACCACAGCCATGCCGCAAATGTTGGTGGCGCCCGCAAAGGTCAGTCCGGCGCCGATGAACATGGCCAGGTAAATCCAGTTTGGGTTGAAGATGACGGCCAGCAACGAGGCCACCAGCACGATCAATCCCGCAGCCAGCCGGACTTGGCGTTCCAGGGTCCAGCGGCACGGCGCACACGACACCAACGGCAGTCCTGCCTTCCTCCACGCAGCGGTGCCGCCGGCGAGAACGGACACAGGCTGTCTTGCCTCCAACCAGCCGGCAACAATCGCGGCGCGCGTGCCCGCTTCGCAAATCATGACCAACGGCCCTGCGCCGATGTCGGCGGTTCTGGTCTCGACCTGCTCCATCGGCACATTGATCGCACCGGGGATGTGGCCCACGGCAAACTCTGCCGCAGAACGAACGTCGATCAGTTTGCCGTGGGCAGCGAAACCGTCACGCAGCAACTCCGGGCTAATGCTCGAAATCATTTCTGGCCTCTATCAGGGAAGAGCGTCCGATTGAGGGAAAGGATTCCGGGGTGAAGGAAACAATTTGGTGGAGAACGGTCCTATCGGGAACCCACCGAGACTTAACCGTCGCTGAGTTCAATGCTGATGCCGATGCCGATGGCGTGAAGGCCATCCCTTCCGCCAGACACGCTTGGTCACTGTTCCCCAAGGGCTATTTCTTGTAGATCACATTGCCTGCGCGGATTGTGTACTCCACTTTGGCGAAGTTGCGAACGTCACTGGCCGGATCGCCACTCAGCACGACCAGGTCGGCAGAATCGCCCTTCACCAACTGTCCCGCGCCCGCCTTGAAGAAGGTTGCGGGATTGGTGGTGAGTGATGCCAGAAGGTCGCGCCACGTCATACCGCTTTTCGCCATCAGGACGTATTCTTCGGTTGTGTCGTAACGGTTGGTGAAGCCTACATCCGTGCCGAAGAGGATGGTCCCGCCCTCATCAAAATAGCTTTTCAGCTCGTTGACTCCGGCCTGCACAAAGCGCTGCTCGGCCTGGGCGGGCGCATGGGCGTCCTCGAATACGAACTCCCACAACGTCAGAGTAGGAATGAGCGCGGTGTGCTGCGCCTTCATCCGAGTTAACTCGTCTTTGGTGTACTCGCCTTCGTTCGGGATGGTGTGCGCTAATACGTCCACGCCGGCGGCCAATGCGTTGTCCTCGCCAACACGGTTCTGCGGATGCGTGAACACCGGTTTACCGTGCGCATGGGCTACATCCACGGCAGCCTTGGCCACCGGCTCGGGCATATCGATAACAGGTTTGTCGCCCTGGAACGACCCGGTGAACAACTTGACGGCATCATCGCCAGCGGCCATGTAGGCCGCCGCGAGGGTTCGGGCCTCCTGCGGAGTACCGGCCTGCGGCAGATCGGGAAATTCGTGAAGGTAAATCGGAATCCCGTTCTTGGGAAAAATGTCGCCGGCCATGAAAATCTTCGGCCCGGCAAGCTCGCCGTTTGCGATGCGCTGCCGCAGGGCGCGCGTGTTTTCCGGCACCGAACCAAGATCGAACACCGTGGTGAAACCCCAGCGCGTCAGCATCTCCTGCATATGTTGTTCGAGCTTGCCGGCTGGTGCAGTGGCGGCATTGTTCCACGCGTCTTCGGTGAAATGAACGTGGCTGTTCCAGAAGCCGGCGGTGATGACCTTCCCCTTGCAGTCAATGATCGGAGTGGTATCAGGAATGGCAATCTCGCGGCGCTTGCCGACGGCAAGGATCTTCCCGTCATGCACCAGCACGGCTGCGTCGTCGATGGGAGCGGCCGTCGGCGAGGTATAAACTTTGCCGCCAACCAGGGCGAGATCGGGGGGATTGGGCTTCGTTTGTTGGCCTGGCGCCCCGATGGCGATCAGTAGGAGAAGGAAGAGATAAGTGGGCCGCATCAAGAAGCAGGGGTTAAGACTTCGGAGCTTCATAAATGGAGGATACGTCGATTGATCGCATTTGGTTCGGAAGTCGGAAACAGATTATTGTGCCGCCCGCTGAAGCCGGCTCGGGACGAGAATGGAAGGGCTTAGACGCTGGCCTGAAGGTCAGCTCTACCTGAATTCTCCTTCGCCATGAGTTTTCCCGCGGCCTGTGAAGTCGTGCCCTGATGCCAAGCGTCAAAGCAGACCATTTCGCAGCCTAAAAGCTGCGCCCTGACACAAAGCGCTATGTGTGGCGGGCGTACGTAGGTCCAGCCGGCTAGAATGCCCAGCGTAACAGCGTCGCGCCGGACGTGAAGCCCGCGCCAACCGCAGCCAGCAACACCAGACTTCCCTTCTTTAGCTTGCCTTCATTCACCGCGGTTTGCATGGCGAGCGGGATGGTGCCGGCCGTGGTATTGCCATAGCGCTCAATGTTAATGACAACTTTTTCCAGAGGCATCTTGAGGCGCTCGGCAGTCGCTAAGATGATGCGCTTGTTCGCCTGATGGGCGATGAAGCAATCGACGTCCGCACCGGTGAGGCCGTTCTTCTGGAGTACGCGCTCGGTCATCTCCGCCATCTTCTTCACCGCATACTTGAAGACCTGCTGCCCATCCTGATGAATGTAATGCATCTTCTGATCGACCGTCTCGTGCGAGGCGGGATGCAGACTTCCGCCGCCGGGCATGTACAGTGACTGCCCGCCCACGCCTTCGATCTGGGCCTCCGAATCGATGATCCCGAGGTCTTCGCCCTCCGCTGCCGGCTCCAGCAGTACCGCGCCGGCGCCATCACCGAAGATGATGCAGACGGCGCGATCGGTGAAGTCGGTCATGGAGGAATTCACGTCGGAGCCGATCACCAGGACTTTCTTATAGCGGCCCGACGCGATGAACTCGGCCCCGGAGTTCAGGGCGTACAGAAATCCGGAACAGCCGGCGGAGACGTCGAAGCCCCAGGTCCGGTGAATACCCAGCTTGTGCTGCACCAGGCACGCGGTGGACGGATACATCATGTCCGGGGTGACGGTTCCGACGACGATGAGATCGATTTCCTGGAGGTCGGTGGGATGCGACTTCAGCAAGTTCTTTACAGCTTCGACGGCCAGATCGCTGGCGGCGACGCCTTTGTCCACCAGATGACGCTCGCGGATGCCGGTACGTTCCAGGATCCACTGGTCGGTGGTGTCAACCATCTTCTCGAGGTCTTGATTGGTAAGAATGCGCGGCGGAACGTAGGTGCCGAGAGCGGCGATTTTGGCGCGGATATTAGGCAATAGGGTGCTCCGTTGATCGCTGTTCGCCTTTCGCTTTTCACTCTTCGCCAGAGGGGCTGGACGGGGATGTTGGCAATCTACAAAGCCGCCAGCCAGAACGGCTTAAGAACCGCCTGCTATAGCACAGCGAAAAGCGAATGGCGAAGAGCGGCACTTAGAAAGCCAGGCGCCAGTTGACCGCTGCACACGCACTGGCCTGCTACCGTTGCTTCCTTCCGGACCTGGCGGGTTTCACAAGATTGCGTTGCGCGGGACCAGCGCCCGACGAATTCCAATATAGCATCCCTGCGCGGAGGTGTGAGGAACGCGGGAGTTACGCGACGGATGGCAAATGGCGCCGGTAAAGCTGCTGCGCGAAACGATGCTAAAATAGAGAGATTGCATGCAGCCGAAAAACGATTCTGTGGCCTTACTGGACGCGCCTGAAGCGCGTTCCGTGACGGCTACTCCCAAGAAAATTGGATTTGTCAGCCTCGGCTGCCCCAAGAACCTGGTGGACAGCGAGGTAATGATGGGCCTCCTGGCGCAGGGCGGGGCAGAGATCACGGCGCGCGCCGAAGACGCCGACATCATCGTGGTGAATACCTGCTCGTTCATCGACACCGCCAAGCAGGAGTCGGTGGACACGATCCTGGAGATGGCGCAGCACAAGCTCAACGGCCGGGCGCAGAAGCTGATTGTCGCAGGCTGCCTGGTGGAGCGCTACCGCAACGAAATCCAGAAGAACATCCCGGAAGTTGACGCGGTCGTCGGGACGGGCGAGCTGGAGCAGATACTGAAAGCCGCCGGTATCGAATCGCGCGAAACGTCGAGTGATTCGCCGTTCGTAATCCTGAGCAGCCGTTCCGAAGGCGACGCTCGCGAGGCTGCGGGCAGGTTCTCTAAAGACGGATGGGACGGCGCCATCGCCGATCTGCCGAATTACCTGTACGACGAGAACACGCCGCGCGTGCTGGCGACACCGAAATATTCGGCATACATCAAGATCGCGGAAGGCTGCGATCATCCCTGCTCGTTCTGCATCATCCCGCAGTTGCGCGGGAAGTTTCGTTCGCGCCGTTTTGAGTCCGTGATCGCCGAGGCGCAGCGCCTGGCGCAGCAGGGCGTTCGCGAGATTACCCTGATCGGGCAGGACACAACCTGTTACGGCGAAGACTTCGGCCTGAAAGATGGCTTGGCGCTGCTGCTGGAGCGGCTGGCACAAATCGAGGAACTGCGCTGGATCAGGTTCCTCTATGCCTATCCCAACAAGATCACCGGCAAGCTGCTGGAGACCATCGCGGCGCACGAGAAGATTTGCTCGTACATTGATGTCCCGTTGCAGCATGCCTCGCCGGATGTCTTGAAGCGGATGAAGCGCGGCGCGGGAGCGGAAATTTTCCTGCGCTCCATCGAAAAGATGCGGCGCGAGATTCCCGATCTCACGTTGCGTACGTCGTTCATCGTCGGCTTCCCTGGCGAGAGCGAGCAGGACTTCGAGTTGCTCTGCCAGTTCGTCCGCGAAGCACAGTTCGATTGGCTGGGCGTCTTTGGATATTCGGATGAAGAGGGCGCGAAGGCGTTTGACCTTGTGGACAAAGTTCCCGCGAAAGAGGTCGAGCGGCGACGCAAGAAGCTGATGTCGATGCAGAAGCAGATCAGCCGCAGGAAGAAGCGCGCGCTGGTGGGACAGCAATTCGATTTGTTACTGGAAGGCCCATCCGCAGAGACCGATCTGCTGTGGGAAGGCCGCACCGCGATGCACGCGCCGGAGATCGACGGCACGGTCTATGTCAACGACTTTGGCGATCACGATGTTCGTGAAGGCGAGTTTTACCGCTGCGAGATCGTCGAGGCTCATGATTACGATCTGGTGGCGCGCGTTCTCTGAAAAGCTGTCAGCCGTCAGCTAGCAGCTGTCAGCACGGAAGAGCTTGATTTGGCTGAAGGCTGAGAGCTGACAGCTGACGGCTTTCTTTACTCCATGCCCAAGAAACACATTGCCGGCCTCCGTTGTCCCACCTGCCGCAAGATCGTGCTGGCATCGGAGGCGGAGTTTCCATTCTGTTCCGAGCGCTGCCGCGTCATCGATCTGGGCAAGTGGGCGAGCGGTGGTTATGTTATCTCCGCGCCGCTGAACGATCCGGAGACCGGCGATTCCAGTTATCCCAATGCTCAAAATAAAAAGGCCAACTGAGTCCTCGAAGGTTCGTTCGTCAGCACCTATGTGGGCGACGATGGTCGCTACCTTCTTTGGCGCAGGAAGATTGCGCCCGGCCTCTGGCACGTGGGGATCGCTGGCAGCAGCGCTGCTGTGGTGGCTGCTGGCCTCGCATCTGCCGCCCGCTGCGCGCCTGCCCGTAATTCTTGTGCTCATCGTGCTCACAGTCGCAATCGGCATTCCCGCGGCGACGCTGGAGGAGCGCGGTTGCGGCGGGCACGATCCGTCGCATATCGTCATCGACGAGGTTGCCGGGCAACTGGTGACGTACATTGCCTGTCCCATTGGGTGGCAAGCGCTGCTTGCCGGCTTTATACTTTTTCGAGCGTTCGATGTCGTGAAGCCGCCGCCGGTGAGGAGTCTGGAAAAACTGCCGGAAGGCACCGGCATCGTGGTTGACGATCTGGGCGCGGGAATTTATGCGCTGATTGTTTTGCAGGTGCTGTTGCACTTCGGGCTATTTCGCTAGGAGCGGTGCTAGAGCGGCTCCAACGTAGCTATGCCTGGCTTTGAAGGGGCACGGCTTCAGCCGTGCCGATCGTGTGAGCAGGAATTTGCCTTTAGGCCCTGAGGGACAGGTCCCTCAGCGGCTAAAGCCGCATTCTTCGGCCCGGCTTAGCCGGCACGCCTGAAGGCGTGCCCCTTCAAGGCAGGTTGTGAGCCGGTTCGTGTCGTACTTCTTGAGTTAACGATGGATCGCAAGACGGGAACAAAAAACGTGAACGGCAAGCCCCACATCGAGGCCATCGATCCCGTCTGCGCGTTGCCCGGCGGAGAGGTTCGCATCCTGGGCAGCGGGCTGGGGCCACACGAACTGCGTCGTCCCCGGGTCAGCTTTGGCGAGGTCGATGGGCCGGTCATCATCAGTTCTGAGCAGTTCATCGTGGCGCGCGTTCCCGAGGGCGCGGCATCGGGCGAGATTGTGGTCTCCGCCAACGGATCCAGCAGCAACCCCCAGGAAGTCCGCATCGCCGTGCCCATCGCGGAGAGCCTGCACCCGGTTGCCAACCCCGCAGTGGATGCGCATGGCAATATTTATGTGACGTTTTCCGGCTCGCGTGGACAGAAAGTCCCCGTCGCCATCTACCGCATTGACACCGGTTACAACATCAAGCCGTTCCTTCACGAGATGATGAATGCGACTGGCCTGGCGTTCGATCGTGCGGGAAGTCTGTATGTCTCGTCGCGCTACGATGGCACGGTTTACCGCGTCGCGCAAAACGGCACCATGACGTCGTACGCCGAAGGCATGGGTGTGGCGACCGGCATTGCTTTTGACCGCGCCGGCAATCTTTACGTTGGCGACCGCAGCGGGACCATCTTCAAGATCGGGCGCGACCGGGAGATCTTCGTCTTCGCGACCATTGAGCCCAGCATTGCGGCCTACCACCTGGCCTTCGGTAACAATGGCAACCTGTATATCACCGGCCCTACCACTTCGAGCTTCGACGCGGTCCATCAAGTGGATCCGCACGGCGAGGTCAGCGAGTTTTATCGCGGGCTGGGACGTCCGCAAGGCATTGCCGTGGACGTTGACGACAATCTTTATGTCGCGGCGTCGCACAACGGCCGGCGTGGCATCGTGCGAATTACTCCTGATCGCAAAGCTTCGCTGGTGGTCTCCGGGCACAACCTGGTGGGACTGGCGTTTGCCCCGGGACGCTCCGCGGTGCTGGCCACCACCAGCAGCGTGCATCACCTCTCATGGGACATTGAAGGACGCTCGCTGCTGCCGGCGGGCTAAAGCCTTTTTCACCACGGAAGCACGGAGAGCACGGAAAAGAGCGAAGTCGTTTCATCCCAAGGATCCGAAGAAGGTAGCAGCCTTCACCGCGCGGACATTCGCAGCCACAGGAATACACCGTCGCGGTTTCTGCGCGCGGAAGACCTGATCGAATCAAGGCGAAGTCCCTCAGCGCCTGAAGCCACTTTGACACTGCTGCATTTACGGACAGCCTGAGGGCCGTCCCTTTCAAAACCGCCTTAGTCAAGTTTCCTCAGCTCTTCTCTGCTTTTTTTCAAAGATTCTGGCTTTCTCCCGTGCTTTCCGTGCTTCCGTGGTGAGCAATCCGCGGTGCTAGACTGAAATTGTGATTGCGGAGATCATTGCGGTGGGCTCGGAGATGCTGACTCCGTACCGCCAGGACACCAATTCCCTTTTTCTGACCGAGCGCCTGAACGCGTTGGGGACCAGCGTCGCGTTCAAGACGGTGGTCGGCGACAATCTCGATCACCTCACCTCAGCTGCGCGGACTGCCATTGCCCGCGCCGACATCGCCATCTTCATGGGTGGACTGGGCCCCACACAGGACGACTTGACGCGCGAGGCTGTAGCTGCCGCGCTGGGCATCGAACTGAAGCGCGATCACACAATCGTCACCGAGATGTACAAACGCTTCGCCGAGCGGCGCCTCAAGATGCCGGAGAACAACGCACAGCAGGCAGACATTTTACAGGGCGCAGTGATGTTGCCGAATCCGAAAGGCACTGCGCCGGGGCAGTGGCTGGAAACTGTGCACGATGGAAAGCCACGGATGGTCGCGCTGCTGCCTGGGCCTCCACATGAGTTGCAGGCGATGTGGGACAGCGAGTGCGAGCCGCGGTTGCGCGACAAAGTTCCTCCCGCGGCAATGGCCAGCCGGGTGCTGAAGGTTGCAATGATGGGCGAGTCGGCGGTGGACCTGCGCGCCGCCCCCATCTATAAGAAATTTCCGAATGTGGAGACGACGGTGCTGGCCGGACAGGGCCAGGTTGAGTTTCATCTGCGCGCGACGGCGGCGACCAAAGACGAGGCGCAGGCTGAGGTAGATCGGCTGGCAGGCGAACTGGAGGACGAGTTCGACGATGCCGTATTCTCCGCGCAAGGCGAGTCGCTGGAGGAGATTGTCAGCTACTACATGCAGATGCGAAACGCGAAGTTGGCGGTGGCCGAGTCGTGCACCGGAGGCATGATTGCCGAGCGCATCACTTCGGTACCTGGCAGCTCACGCTGGTTTTTGGGCGGAGTGGTGGTCTACTCCAACGATCTGAAGACGCTGTTCGCGGACGTTCCTCCGCTGATGATTGAGGCCAATGGTGCGGTGAGCAAAGAAGTGGCGGTGGCGCTGGCGGAAAATATTCGCGAGCTGTGCAATGCCGATATCGGCGTGGGGGTAACCGGAATCGCCGGCCCCGGCGGCGGGACGGAAGAGAAGCCGGTTGGGCTGGTATATGTCGCGGTGACGAACGGTCACAAGCACGAGGTGGTGCAGCGGCGGTTCTTCGGCGACCGCGAGCGGGTGCGGCGCTGGACCAGCCAGTTGGCGCTGGACCTGGTGCGGCGGATGTTGATGTGATGAAGAAGCGACTAGCGACTAGCAACTAGCGCCTGGCAAATCCTTTTGTGAGTCTCCGTTTATGCGGCTGTTTGTGGCGCTGGATATTGACCTCGAGATTCGTAAGCGGATTGGGGAGTTTCGCGACCAGATGCGCGCGTGCGCTCCCGAGGTGCGCTGGGTGGGGCCGGAGACGTTTCACGTGACCCTTCAGTTTCTGGGTGAGACGGAAAAACTGGACGAGATTCGCGGCGCGTTGCAGCAGGTCCGAGGCGCAGCGGTCCCGATGGCGTTTCGCGGTGCCGGGTTTTTTCCGAATCCCAAAGCGCCGCGGGTGTTCTGGGTGGGAATCGAGTCGGACGAGCATTTGCAGGAGCTGGCGAAGTCGATTGGGGCGGCGCTCAAGCCCCTGGGATTCGAGCGCGACTCTGGCCCGTACAAGCCGCATCTGACCTTGGCACGTGCCGGGAGTGGGCGGCCCAAGCCGGTTCGCGGAGAACGTTCTGCGCCGGGATTGATTGCGGTGCGGGTGAAGCTGGAAGGTCTCGCGCCGCTCGAGTTCGGTAGAATGATGGCGCGCGAGTTTTGCCTCTACGAGAGCAAGCTGTCGCCTACGGGAGCACAGTACACGAAGCTGGCGCGATATCCGCTGGAATATCTTGATTAAAATCGTCCTCATCATCGTCATTGTCTCGTATCTGCTGGGATCGATTCCGTTCGGCTATTTGCTGGTGCGTATTTTTCGCAAAGAGGACGTGCGCCTGACCGGGAGCGGCAATATCGGGGCGACCAACGTTGCACGCACGGGATCGAAGGGCCTGGCGATTGCGACGCTGTTGCTCGATGCGCTGAAGGGTTATGCAGCGGTCTGGATAGCCGGCGCACTCGTCGTGCAGTCCGCTCGCCCGCTCGACCTTCCGATGGCCGGCGAGTTGGTGGTTGTGGCGACCGCATTAGCGGGCCTGTTTGCCATTGCCGGGCATATGTTTCCCGTCTGGTTGGGTTTTAAGGGTGGCAAGGGAGTGGCGACTGCGGCGGGCGCGTTTACCGCATTGGCGCCACGGGCCATGTTGCTGTCTTTGGTGGCCTTCGCGGTTGTGGTTGGTCTCAGCCGCTATGTCTCTCTCGGAAGCATTGTGGCGGCGGTTTCGTTTCCAATTTTCTTTTATCTGACTACGCCGCCGGAGCGCACGAACCTGCCCGTAGCATTCCTGATGAGTCTGTCGTCGCTGCTGATCATCGTGCGGCACAAGGACAACATACGGCGGCTGGTGGCGGGCACGGAGAACCGGTTTCGATAGCGTGATGCAAAATCGCTTGACCGGAAGATCGTCCCCTCAGGGGCTAAAGCCCAGGCCTTATGTGGCTCGGGACGGCACGGCTAAAGCCGTGCCCTTTCAAAGAAGCCGTGTTAGCTCGGGGCGGGGCGGCGGGCTTGGAAAAGCAGATCCCTCGTCGGCCTTAAGGCCTCCTCGGGATGACAAACTTAATAGGCTTGAACGCGCCGCTGAAGCGCCGCACTACCCGAGCGAATGGCGCGGCTCAAGCCCCCGGTTTTATCGACGTCGGGACGGCTCGGCTAGCCGCTAGAGGAGTTGCAGAACAACGATCGGAACGCATGAGACAACGATGCTCGACATGTACCCAAGGAAGAACCGGTTGTGAGTGAGATTGCAGTCATCGGCGCGGGGGCGTGGGGCACGGCAATTTCGATTGTGCTGGGCCGCAAGCGCACGCACAAGGTGCGGCTGTGGGCGCACGAGGCCGAAGTCCGCGACAGCGTTGCCGGGGCGCGCGAGAACCAGATCTTTCTACCCGGGCAGCCCATTCCGGAAGCGGTTGTGTGCACGAACAGCTTCGAGGAAGCGCTGCGCGGAGTGGAGATCGTGGTAAGCGTGATGCCGTCGCATCACACCCGGCGGGTCTTCCACGCGATGCGGCCGCACCTGCGGCCAGAGATGCTGTTCGTCAGTGCGGCCAAGGGTATCGAGAACGACTCGCTGCTGCGCATGACCGAGGTGATCACCGAGCTTTTGGCCAACGGCGCCGACGGATTCCGCCCACGCATTGGCGCGCTCAGCGGGCCGAGCTTTGCCAAGGAGGTCGCCAAAGGCGATCCCACGGCCATTACCATCGCTTCGTCCGACAAAGATCTTGCAGTCACGGTGCAGCGGGAGTTCAGCGACCCGCGTTTTCGCGTCTACACCAACGACGATGTAGTTGGTGTGGAGCTGGGCGGCTCGCTGAAGAATGTTATTGCGATCGCGGCGGGGATTTTGTGTGGGCTTGATCTGGGACACAACACCGGGGCGGCGCTGATCACGCGCGGTCTGGCGGAGATGACGCGGCTGGTGGTGGCCTGCGGTGGAAGAGCCGCGACTATGGCCGGTCTGGCTGGACTGGGCGATCTGGTGCTTACCTGTACGGGAGGACTGTCGCGTAACCGCAGTGTCGGCGTCGAGCTGGGACGCGGACGCAAGTTGAACGACATTATCGCGGACATGCACGGCATGGTTGCCGAGGGCGTGCTCACCACTAACGCCGCAGTAGGGTTGGCGCGCAAAGCCGGGGTTGAGATGCCGATCACCGAGCAGATGCATGCCATTCTTCAGCAGGGGAAGAATGTGCAGGATGCAATCCGCGATCTGATGGGACGGCCGTCTACCAGCGAGATTGGGCTGGTTAGCGGGTAGTGGAAGGTGGCGCCGGCTGAAGCCGGCTCAGGTGGAAACTTTCACAGCGTATCGGCACGACTGAAGTCGTGCCCTTTCAAAGAACATGCGGCTTTGCGCTCCCATTCAACATCTAAAGATTTTCGAACCGTTGTGGCAGTTCCTACATGTACGTTTTAAATGCAACATGGAACGAAGGAAAAGTAAGCAGTGTTCGAGGAACGTCTCTCGTGTCAGGATTGGGCTGGGCGCAGCCGCCATTCTGTCCAGTTCGCTGGCTGTGGCGCAGGTCCAGAGCCCAGGACTAACGTCGCTACCGTCGGCCGAGCAGGTAATCCAGCGGAACCAGGATTCCTATAGCGGGTCGATACCGCAAGGTAAAGCAACTTCCGAGGTCATCGACCTGACGGTGGAAGATGCTCTGGACCGGGGGCTGAAGTACAACCTGGGGCTGTACTTGAGCGAACGCGCCACCGAGCAGAGCCGCGCTGCCCGGCTCCATTCGCTGAGCGAACTGATGCCGGTGGTGAATGGAGCGTTCAGCGAAGGAGTCGACCGGCTGAACCTGAAGGCTTTTGGATTCAACTTTCCAGGTTTTCCGACGTCGGTTGGTCCGTTCGGCCTGACCGAGCTCCAGGCAAACGGCACCTGGAATCCTCTTGATCTGCACTCCATCAACAATCTTCACGCGGCGTCGCAAAACGTGAAGGCGGCGCAGTTCAGCTACAAGGACGCCCGCGATACGGTAGTGCTGGCGGTGGGAGCGAACTACCTGCTGACCATTGCCAACGAGTCTCGCGTAGCCGCCGCGGAAGCCGAGTTGCAGGCGGCCCAGGCACTTTATCAATTGGCGGTTGACCAGGAAAATGCAGGTCTGGCGCCGCAGATCGATACGCTGCGGGCGCGAGTGCAGTTGCAAACGCAGCAGTCGATCCTGATTCAGGCGCAGAACGATCTGGAGAAGCAGCGCATTGCGCTGGCGCGAGTGATCGGATTACCGGTGCAGCAGAAGTTCAGGCTGGTCAACCGGGTGCCGTATCATGCGATGCCGGAGACGGAACTTGCGGACGCGTACCAGCGGGCGTTGAAGACGCGGCCGGATTACCAGGCGGCGCTGGCGTCGCTGCGGGCCGCGCAATATAGCCGGGAGTCGGCGTGGCAGCAACGCCTGCCGTCGCTCGGCGTCAGCGGTGATTACGGAATTCTGGGCTACACTCCCAGTGCCCTGGCGCCCAACTATACGTTTGCGGCCACACTGTCCATTCCTATTTTCCAGGGTGGCAAAGTGGAGGCGGATGTGGAGCAAGCGGAATCGATCCTGAAGCAGCGCCAGGCGCTGGTGGACAATCTGCGAGGCAGCATTGAGCAGGACATTGAGGACGCGATCCTGGACATCAATGCCGCGGCCAAGCAGGTGGAAGTGGCGAGGACGGGATTGGATTACGCGCAACAGACGCTGGAGCAGTCGCAGGACCGGTTTGCGGCAGGCGTGACCAACAACGTGGAAGTGATCCAGGCGCAGCAGCAACTGGCGTCGGCCAACGAGCAGTACATCGACAGCTTGTACGCTTATAACATCGCAAAGGTGCTGCTGGCGCGCGCGATCGGCAATGCCGAGGAGGCGGTGAAGCAATATCTGTCAGAGCCGGGAAGCGTGTTGCCGGCAAATCCAGCCCCGCCGCCGGGTGCTCCGACGCCGGGAACAGTTCCCAACACTGCGCCAACTGCATCAGGGGTGGTGGGAGAAGTTCGTTGACAGATAGGCAGCCGGCAGCCAGTGATTCGGTGGCTAAAGAGGGCGATTTACTAGTTATGTGCCGCCGGCTAAAGCCGGCTCGGGAGGAAAAATAAACGAGCGTATCGGCACGACTGAAGTCGCGCCCTGTTACGAGGCGCCCCAAAGCCGACTTTTTCCGCAGCCGGGGAAATCGTGCCGTGTTACAAGGCGGCGGAAAACAAACCGGCAGCGCTGCGACAACTGCCAGTCATCAGCAATAATGAAACAGGCGGAGAACAAATGAGTCCGACCACAACCGAGCCAAATGAAGTAGAGCATTCCCAGCCGCAGGGTGAAGCCCACGACGAAAGCCATGCTGCGGAGCTTCGTCGTCCGCCCGAAGACCGCCGCAGCACGTTTCAGAAGCACCCCGCGGCAAAGCCCATCGTTTTCCTGATAGCAATTGTGGCCATAGCGCTGGTGGGCTGGTTCTGGTGGGAGAGCCGGCAGTGGGAAAACACGGATGACGCGCAGATCGACGGTCACATCTATCCCATCAGTGCGCGCGTGAGCGGGCAGGTGGTGAAGGTGAACTTTGACGATGGCCAGGTGGTGCGGCAGGGCGACGTGCTGGTGGTGATTGACCCCACCGACTATACGGTGGCGTTAGAGCGGGCGCGCGCCGACTATCAGGACTACCAGGCACAAGCCGTGGCCGCCAAATATGGAGTGCCGGTGTCCAGCGTGGGCTCGTTCAGCCAGATCCGTTCCGCCAGCGCCGACATGTCTTCCGCGCAAGCCGGAGTAGCTGCGGCGCAGAAACAAGCCGAGGCCGCGCAATCGCAGATTACCGAAGCCGAAGCAAACGCGGTGAAGCTGAACAAGGACGTGGAGCGCTACCGGCAGCTGCTCGGCAAACGTGAGATCTCGCAGCAGCAGTTCGATGCCGCCATCGCGGCAGCCGAGGCTGCCAACGCTACCGTCGACGCCAGAAAGGCCGACTTGCTGGCGGCTGACGCCCAGATAAAACAGGCGCAGTCGCGAATTGAACAGGCCAATGCGGAGATCAAGAACGCGCAGGCTACTCCCAACACGGTAGCTGCGACCCAGGCAAAATCGCAGTCCGCAGATGCCCAGGTGCTGCGCTACAAGGCGGCGCTGGACCAGGCGCAACTGAACCTTTCCTACACAACCATCGTTGCGCCCGTAGATGGGGTGGTGGGAAAACGTTCGGTGCAGGTGGGCTCGAATGTCGCGATCGGACAGGACTTGCTGGCGGTGGTGCCGCTGAACGATGTCTGGGTCACGGCCAACTTCAAAGAGACCCAACTTTCCCACATGCGTCCCGGACAGCCGGTGAAGATCAAGGTTGATACCTATGGCGGCAGAAAATGGGACGGCCACGTCTCCAATATCGGGGGAGCAACGGGCGCGATATTCAGCCTTCTGCCGCCGGAAAACGCCACCGGCAATTATGTGAAAGTGGTGCAGCGTCTGCCGGTGCGCATCGACTTCGATGGCAACGACAAGCCGGACTTCAACAAGGATGGCTTGCTGCGTCCCGGAATGTCGGTGGAGCCGGACGTCAAGGTCCGGTGAGCCGGGGAGATAGGACACTTGCCTGAGTACTTGCTGTAATCGTCGTCCGGTGTCGCCACGACACTTTAAGACAAGACGGAAGAGTTCTAGCGGTCGAAGCCTTCCCAGGCGGTAAAGATCTCGACGGCGAAATCGGCGGCCATGCCCGCGACCATCGGGCCAGGGTCACCGTAGATTTCCATGCGTGCCGGGAGGGCCACCTGGATGATTTGCTGAATATGCAGGTGTACAGCGGGGGCCCCAAAATGCGCCGCGATAGCGGCCTGGTCGGCGTAGCCCTCGACCAGGCGGCAGCGCGTGCGATCAGCGCTCAGCAGAAACTGGAAGCCTATGGTGCCGGGTTCCTGCTGGCTTTCCGCAACCATTTGCTTCGCGATGGCCTCGAGCTCGGCCAACTTACCGTCATAAATGTCGAGGTCAACCACAACACGAATACGGGTAGTGCTCACGGGCAGTCCCCTGAAACGGCATTCCGGGCGATCGATCGCCAACCGTGTTTCGCCCAGCTCTCCGCGAGTAGCGTAACCGGCACAACGGTCAAGGTTAGCCACCATATCATAACGGCCTCAAAACACAATTTTTGTTGCGTGTGATGTGACAGGTAGGCACCTGACGCCTGTCGCAAATCGCTATGCCGCAAGTCACGGAACCGGGTTTCTGGCGTCGGGGCGCCACTTGGGGCAATGGTCCGATTTCGCCAATTATCTTGAAGCGAGTTAGTTAAGTGTCCTCTCCTCAGGTCCTTACACCGTAATGCAAAATTAAGTTGACGCGCCTTTCCGGTGGCCTGATATTTGTGCCCGACCAAGACGGATAACGGCGCCAGCGTCAGAATGGTGGCCCGACGGGCGTAGGGAGATCCTCATGACAACCCGGCCATGCTTTGCTTTTCAACTCCGACTTCGCTCCCTCGCGCTCGTAACCCTTTGTACGCTGACAATGGCGGCGACGCGACCGGCACGGGCGCAGACCTACCACGTGCTCTATAACTTCACCGGCGGCAGTGACGGAGCAAATCCCTATGACGGCCTGACCATGGATGGGGCCGGCAATCTCTATGGCACGGCCAGTGCCGGCGGCTACACCGGAGGCGCTTGCGCCTCGGACGCGGGATGCGGAACTGTGTTCAAGCTGAGCCACCACGGCTCTGGGTGGATACTCACGCCCTTATACGCCTTCCGGGGCGACTCGGGGACCAACTATGACGCCGCCATCCCGATTGCCGGAGTGACTTTCGGGCCAGACGGCAGCCTCTACGGCGCAACGGAAGCAGGCGGAGGTGGGGGTTGTTCCTACTTTCACGACGGCTGCGGGGCGGTTTTCAAGCTCAGCCCGCCGGCCACTGTCTGCAAGAGCGCCATGTGCCCCTGGGACGAAACCGTTATTTACCGCCTTGCCTCCAATGACGGAGAAGAAGCTGTGGGCAACGTGACCTTCGATTCGGCCGGTAACCTGTACGGCACAGTGGACCTCGGCGGCCAGTATGGCGGTGGCTACGTTTTCGAGTTGACGCCATCAAACGGCGGGTGGACCGAGCAGACTCTGTACTCATTTAATTCAAATTCGGGCGACTGCGGTTTGCCCATGTCTGGCTTGGTGTTTGACGCTTCTGGCAATCTCTACGGAACCACATTTGGCGGATGCGCGGACAACTACGGTGGTGTATTTCAGCTGGTACCATCGGGCTCAGGCTGGACTGAAAATATCCTCCTTACCTTCAACGGCACCAACGGTGACGAGTCCTTTGCGAGTCTGATGCCGGACGGCCATGGCGACTTCTACGGCACAACCTTTGGCGATGGTCCCAACGGCGGTGGAACCGCTTTCGAATTAAGCCCTTCCAACGGAGGCTGGGCGTACTCGCTGGTCTATGCTTTTGGCAGTCGCGGTGACGGAGCGCTTTCGAGTGCACCCGTGTCGATGGATGCGAGCGGGAACCTCTACGGCACAACGCGCTTCAGCACGGCGATAGACCTTGGGAACGGCATCGTTTACAAGCTGACACCCTCCAACGGCACCTGGACGGAGACCGTCTTGCACTACTTTGAGGTAAGTGACGGGCAATTCCCCACCGGTGGTGTCGTCATCGACGCAAATGGCAACCTTTATGGCACTACCAGCTATGGCGGAGCTTACGGCAATGGTGTCATCTGGGAGATCACGCCGTAGCCAAGACTCAATGTTGGCAGGGAGCTGCTTCGCCGACAGCATGCGAAACAGGAAGCGATGCCCTAAGAGGAGGCACTGTGAACAAACCTACATTGTGGAGGATCGCTTGCATCCTCTTCGTGCTCTGCGCCGCGACCGCCATTGCGTCGCCGGCACAAGTCTTTACCAACTTCTATGGTTTTCAAGGGTCGCCGGGCGACGGCGCTGGTCCTAACGCCGCGGTGGTGCACGCCAGCGACGGCAATTTCTATGTGACAACCGACGGGGGCGGGGACAACCAGAACACCAGTTTCTGCATTAACACCGAGGGTTGCGGCGCGATCGTCAAGATCACTCCCAGTGGAACGCACACCCTGCTCTACAGCTTTTGCTCGCAACCCAACTGTAGCGACGGCGCTAACCCTCAGTCGGGGCTGGTGCAGGGCAGTGACGGAAACTTGTATGGGACGACCCAGGTGGGCGGGACGGGCACCGGGTGCATTTACGGGACCTGTGGTGTGGTCTTCAAAATCACTCTCCAAGGTATGATGACCACGCTCTACAGCTTTTGCTCGCAGAGCAACTGCAGCGACGGAGCTAACCCGGTTGACACGCTGGTGCAGGGCAGCGATGGAAATTTCTACGGTACAACCTTCAATGGCGGAAGCGGATGCGAGGGGGGTGGGTGCGGCACAGTATTCAAAATCACGCCCAGCGGCACCCTGACCACGATTCACCGGTTCAACTCCTATGACGGTTTTTGGCCTTTCGCCGGGCTGGTCCAGGGCAGCGACGGAAATTTCTATGGAACCACGTTGCTGGGTGGGGTCGACGGCCTCAATGGCCTGGGCACGATCTTTAAGATCACCTCGGCCGGAACGGTCACCCTGCTCTACAGTTTTTGCTCGCAACCCAACTGCACGGATGGCGACACTCCTTATGGTGGGCTGGTACAGGCCAGGGACGGAAACTTCTACGGAACGACGTACGGCGGCGGCGCCAATGGCGACGGCACGGTCTTCACCATATCCTCCGCCGGCAACTTCGCCAGCTTGCACAGCTTTGCGGGAGCGAGCGACGGCTCTTACCCTGACGCTGCGCTGGTGCAGGCCACTGACAGCAATCTCTACGGCACAACCTTCGAGGGCGGAGCCCACGGCCTTGGGACGGTGTTCAAAATTACGCTCGCCGGAGCCCTGACCACGCTGCACAACTTTTCCGGATACCCGGTTGAGGGCGAACTGCCCACCGCCTCCCTGGTGCAGGTCGGGGAAAGCTTATACGGCACAACCGAAAGTGGCGGCACCAACATAAACTATGGGACGGTCTTCCGTCTGACCCTCCCGCGCCTTTGCACAACTTGCCCAAACGCCGAATGACGGCCAGCAGGGATGGTGCAATTTGAAGGCTAGTCATATCCAGCGAGGTCATACTAACGCTCGGTAAGCGGGAGGACTCAACTATGTTGCGGAATCTTCTTGGCCGATTTGTCTTCGGCATGCTTTGCGTGATGGCACTGGGATCGTTCCTTGCGTCCTGCGCCTACGGGCAATCCTTCCATGTGCTGCACACCTTCACCGACATTGACGATGGCGGACTTCCGGAGGCCGGGATCACCATCGATGCCGCGGGACATCTCTACGGCACCACTCTGGGAACCATTGCATATGACGGGACCGTTTTCCGCATGAGCAACGTCGACGGTAGTTGGATCCTAAACACGCTTTTTACCTTCACCGGCCCCAACGGCGGCCTGCCTTCCGGCAGGGTCGTCTTCGGGCCTCACGGAACCTTGTACGGTACGACGAGCAATTTTGGAGGCGGTACGTGCCAGGGATACGGGTGCGGTGTTGTTTTCACGCTGAACGTGCCGGCTTCCTTTTGCCGCAGCTTCTGGTGCCAATGGAATGAAACCGTGATTCACGACTTTCTGGGCACTCCCGACGGAGAATCCCCGTACTACGTCGATCCGGTATTCGACCCGGCGGGCAATCTGTACGGCACAACGTATCAGGGCGGCTCGTATGGCGGAGGGACCGTCTTCCAACTCACCAACTCCGGCGGCCAATGGACAGAAAACATTCTCTATAACTTCGCCGGCAGCGATGGTCAGTACCCAGAGAGCGGCGTGACCCTTGATGCGGCCGGGAATGTCTACGGCACAACCTCGAGCGGAGGGTCCCATGAAAACGGGAGCGTGTACAAACTCACTCCCTCCGGCGGCGGATGGACTTTGACGACGCTCTACGACTTCCCGAGTCCGTCGAACGACGGAGCGAACCCGATTAGTCCGCTGTTGCTCGATTCCGCCGGAAACCTATATGGCACTGCCAGCACCGACGGTCCGGCTGGATTCGGCACCATCTTCGAGCTTTCGCCCTCGGAAGGAGGATGGACCTATACCGTTTTGTACAGTTTTCCCGCATACGGATTTCCCCTGGGCAATCTTCTTATGGATTCCGCCGGCAGTCTGTATGGGGTGGGAGGCAGCTGCGGCAGCTACAGGGATGGCTGCGTGTGGAAGCTCGCACGTAGCGGGAATGAATGGAGCTTCACGGATCTTTACGACTTCACCGGTCGAGAAGACGGGTATGCTCCGATCGGAGGTCCAGCCTTTGACACCAGGGGCGACCTCTATGGCACTACTCTATATGGAGGCCTGCAAAGCGCTGCCTGCCCACACGGTTGCGGCGTGGTGTGGGAGCTTACGCCGTAGGTGATTTTGCTGGCTCTGTTCATCAGGAATCGGGTCAGCCTTCTTGGGCACTGAGGAATCATGGCTTCCCGATGGGCCAAAGCAGCGCGGGCGGCAGGGTAGGACGTAATTATTACCGTCCAAAACTTGGACATCCCGGCAATTACTACACTCACAGAAATTCCCAACTAGGAACTACTAGAGGTGTAATAATACGGATTCCAGCTATCTCCGCAGAATTTCAGTCAACAATTCCGGCAATTCCTGTCATACTCTCAGGCACCGCGCCATGATTTGTCTATGAATTTGAATCTCACTGCCTTGCCAACCCTGATTGCTCTAGCCATTCTGGTAGTGGTGTTTTGGGCGATCTCGCGTAAGACGATCGGCGACCAGGTAAAACTGTGGCTGATTGGCTGGGTCCTCGTGTTGGTGCATTTCGCCGCGCAATTCGCGGCGCCGACCACCGGGACATGGGGCCTGGTGGCAACCTCCATCAGCCTGGACTCGTTAATTCTGGCAGGCATTGCGTTCCTGATTTCGGTCTCGGCAATCGCCTCTGATCGCCGTCGGATGATGTATCTCGCTCTGGCTACCGCCATCCCTGCCCTGGCTTACACCAATGGTGCAATCGCAGAAGTACACCATCAAACCTATTATTACGTCTGGATAGTGATCGGCCTGCTGGCTCCGCTGTTGTTGTTGTGGCGTTACAACCAGCAGGGCAATGTTTATGCCGCCAGCGCCACGCTGGCAGCCTCGGCAGCGTCCGGAGTAGTTGCCTGGGGAGTAGCTCGCGGAATGCCTGAATTAGGCATTACCGTCATTCTTGCGGCCCTGAACTTTACTACGGCAATACTGTATTGGAAGCATCACCAGCGCGTTACCGCCGGCGCTCTGACGGCGGTCAGCGGATTTGTACTGTGGGGAGCGGTCTTTCCGAGTGCCCTTTTATTGCAGATTTTCGCTCCCTCGGTGAAGGTTGAATCCGAGGTGTGGAACATTCCCAAATACCTTGTCGCAGTGGGCATGATTCTCACACTCCTGGAAGACCAGATTGAGAGAAGCACGTATCTTGCCTACCATGACGAGCTGACAGAATTGCCGAACCGCCGTCTTTTGGAAGATCGCCTCAATCAGGCATTGGCTCAGGCAAACCGCACCGGCACCAGGGTGGGTGTGTTTGTGCTGGATCTGGATCATTTCAAGGAAGTGAACGACAACTTCGGCCATCGTGTAGGCGACTTTGCTTTGCGGGAAGTGGTCGCCAGGCTGGGGAGTCGCATACGCGTCAGCGACACGCTAGCACGCTCGGGCGGCGACGAGTTCACCGTCATCAGCCACGTAGAAAATCTGGAAGGAGCACAGGTCCTGCTCCTGGCCTTGGAGTCGGCGCTTTTCGAACCGATTATCATCGAAGCCAAACAAGTGCGCACCGGACTTAGCATCGGGTTGGCGCTGTACCCTGATGATGGCAGTAGCCCGGACCAACTTCGCGCCGCCGCCGATCGAGCCATGTACGCGGCGAAAAGGGCATCGCGCCACCGGGTTGTTCGCGACGCGATGCCTCAAGGATCCTTCTAAGGCATGGCCCACTTCGGTGCGGTATCGCAGGTCGGAGGCATCTGGTTGGAGCTCAGATTCGAAGATGGCGCTATACCCACCTAGGTGCTGGTAGTAAATGACTTCCTCCGAAATGTGCAACAAGTTGCTACTTTCGGCGTCATCGGTTTCAAAAACGTGCTGAAAAATAAGGACTTGCGCAGGAAGGTGTTGGAATCCAAAGTGCACTATGAAGGTCACTTCGTCCTGCTGCCTACTTGGCCCTTGTATGGGCAGCTGGCTAAGCCATTTCCGAGACCTTAGGTGAGGCGACTATGAGGAAGATTGCAGCTGTGCTCGTTGTGGTTCTGTTGGCCGCTCTAGCGGGCTATGCCCAGACCTGCACCCAGACGACACTCAACAACTATCTTGGCTCTGGTTTTTCGTGTACCGTCAACGACCAGACATACTCCAGCTTCAACTACACTTCGGAGTCGACCCCGGCCGGGTTCGCGCCTCCTGCGAGTGGCGTAACGGTAACCCCCATCACGACTCCTGAGAATCCTGGACTGCAGTTCACCGCGGGCTGGTATGCCTCCACCTCCTCCGGCGTTCTGTCGATGGACTCCACTTTCGAGTGGACCGCGACCAGCGTCTCGCCGATCACTGATCTCAGCCTCTCGATCGCCGGCGTCGGCTTCTCCGGAACCGGTTCCATCAATCTTGACGAAACCGCCTGCCTGGGCGCCATATTGCCTTCTTGCAGCGGCGGCACCATCGTGACCCTGTCGGTCTTCGACAATTCCAGTGGAAGCCAGCTTTTCGATCAGGTGAATTTTGCCGGAGTCAACGAAGTCTCCGTGGAAAAGGACCTCCTGGTAACCGCCGGCACCAACGGTAGCGCTGAAGTTTCGGTTATTACCGACCAGTTCTCCGAAGGTTCCTCCACCGTTCCTGAGCCCGGAACGTTGGGCATGATGGGAGCCGGAATCGTCGCCATCGCTGGTTTCGCTCGTCGCAAGTTCAATCTCTAATCCAGTCTTCTCACCTTCAAGGACCCATGAGCCGGAGCGCAAGCTCCGGCTTTTGATTTGCGCTCTCCGGCCGATCTCTTAGATGTGGTACCGTTAGCTTTGCCGGAGGAAGATTGTGAAGAGGTTGGTTTTCCTGGTTGTCTGGGCTCTCGCTCCCGGCTGGTTGATTACGGCTCCAGCGGGCGCGCAAACGGCTTCTTTCGCTACTCAGTTTTACGGCTTGTGGTACCCCTACCCGCTGGGCAATCCCAACACCGGTTCGGTTCGTTACGAGTTTCATCACAATGCCGCCACCGGCAAGGATGAAATGACGGTCACGCGCATTTGTCCGGGCGAGTACCGCACCGCCACGGCAAAAGTCGTCTCTCCCGTAGAGATTTCGGAAAGCAACATTCATGTGCTGAAGGGGGGTAGCGACTCTCAAGTGGGCGAGGGTGATTCCGTGTGCCGGTTGAGCGTCGGTGCCGATCTGATGGGCTACACCATTTCAGACAACAATACGCGGGTTACCATAACCGATCCGGGTGGGAATCCCGACATTCTGGAGCTGGTGCGCCAGGACGTGGTGAACGCCGCCGTGTTGCCAACTAATTTTTACGGAAGCTGGGTGTTGCCGGCCTTCGATCAAAACGACACGCGGATCCAGATAAGACTCGTGTTCTTCAACAACGCGGACAGCAACAACAGCAGTATCCGACAGGTAATCAGCTGCTCCAAAGGCGATAGCTCACTGCTCGCCCAGGTGGATTCGCCAATCAGCGTCGGCAAAGATCAAATCACAGTTCTGGACTCCGCCGCCCACGAGGAACGGGATGGAGCTTTCACCTGCAAGGCAACGCTGGCCGCCGAAACGTTGCACTATTCGCTGTCGCCAAATGGCGCGATTATGACTTTGTCCAAACCCGGCGAAAAGCCCCTGGTACTTACGCGGGAGCATTAAGGAACCTCTGATTGCGCCTGTCTGGTAGCAGCGATGGCCCTCAGTGTCTGTGTGAGTACTCAGCCTCTAATGAGGAAAGCGGAGTACGAGGGCCGAAAAACGAGCGCCGTAGGCGCGAAATAGTCTGGCCCAGCACGAAGCGAAACCGGGGCCCCCGATTCGCGCCTCCTTTGCGCGAATTGGGGTGGGAAGCGGAGTGCTGGGTAGCGTCAGAAAGATATTCGAGTCCCGTAGGGACGACACACAGTTCTTAGACACGCTCTTTACCCCATCCCTAAAGTGGCACAAAATGAAAGCGGCTTTGCCTATGCCTCGCTGGTTGCTTCGTTTCGCTTTTTGCTTTCTGGTTGCAGCTGCAACCGGCTTGTCCGTGCCGCACCGGTTGCTGGCGCAGCAGCTCACACAACGCATCATCCTGAAAGACGGCTCCTATCAGTCCGTCCAGAAATACGAGATGCAGGGCGATCGCGTTCACTATCTCAGCGCCGAACGTTACGAGTGGGAAGACATCCCGGCGTCCCTGGTCGACTGGGACGCGACGAAAAAATACAACGACGCCCTGACCAGCGGTAAGCTGCATACCAAAATCATAGAGACACCTGAAGAAAAAGAAGAGCGCGAAAAAGAGGCAGCCAACTCGCCCGAAATTCAGCCCGGGTTACATCTTCCCGGAAGCGGTGGGGTGTTCCTGCTGGATGTATTTCAAGGCAAAGCTGAGCTGGCGGAAATCCTGCAAAACGGCAGTGAGGTGAACAAAGGCGCAAAGAAAAGCGTGCTGCGGGCTGCCATCCCCTTATCCAGCAATAAGCGGGCATTCGAGATCAAGGGCGAGCACGCCCAGGTGCAGTCCCACCTGCCGCGTCCCACCATCTATATCGACATTGACGAGGGCACGCAAAACGAAGCCGCGCTGGCCGATCGCTTCCGCGTGGTTCGCACCGTGGTGAAAAAGGACGCGCGCGTAGTCGGCAACGTGAAGGTCAGCGTCGGCGGCAAAGTCACCGAGCAACTCAGCTTCGTTCCGGCCACCGTCTCCAAGCTGGGGACCGGCCAGTGGATCAAGCTGACACCCAACCAGGACTTGGCTGCGGGCGAGTACGCCATCGTCGAGATGCTCAGCCCGCAGGAGATGAACCTGTACGTCTGGGACTTCGGCGTCAATCCTAACGCGCCGGTCAATCCCAATACGTGGCAGCCCGTTCCCGCGAAGTGACGTACAACCAGCGGTCGACGCGAGGTTCGGAATGTCTCACGAATAAGAGCTCATCTCGTTCGGCCGACTTTACGATCACACCTAAATGTCCATATCCGGTGTGCATGCTTGAGATTCCAACAATCGAGCGCCGAAGGCGCGAAACAATCTAGCCCAGCACGCAGCGAAGCGGAGTGCTGGGTCAGATTCCAACCATCGAGCGCCGAAGGCGCGAAATAATCTAGCCCAGCACGCAGCGAAGCGGAGTGCTGGGTTTAGCGGGAAGACTATCCGAGTCCCCCGGGGACGACACTGCCTCTTAAACGCCCGCGTTTCACTCCATCCGCCAATCCTCGTCGACCGACGCTCGCGCCATTCCCCGCCGTTTGACACCCAATTACTGCACTTCTTATGATTCCGCAGACAATCCGGGTAGACTATTTGCAGCGAGGGACAGCGTGGGCGCATTTGGCGAACGGTTGCGTCGGGAGCGGGAGATGCGCGGCGTCTCTTTGGAAGAGATTGTCGCCACCACCAAGATTGGACGACGCCTGCTGCTCGCCTTGGAGGAGGAGCAGTTCGATCTGCTGCCCGGCGGAATCTTCAACAAGTCCTACGTAAAGGCCTACGCCAAATGCGTCGGCATCGATGAAGACGAAGCGGTTGCCGAGTATATGAAGGCAGCGAATGAAGCTCCGCCCGACACTCGCGTCATCGCGCAGCAGCACGCTTCCATTCATTCCAACCGGCCTATGCAGCGCTCCGGTTTTCCGGTCCTGCCGGTCCTGATCCTGGTGGTCGTCATCGCCGGAGGAGTCGGCGGCTGGAAGGTTTATCAGGACCGTCTGAACGATCGCGCCAAGCGGGCCGCAATACCGCCGAACCCTGACGTTTCCCAGCTGCCGGCGAATCCGCCTGCGCCCGTTGCCCTTGGGCGGCCTGCACCCGATCAAGCTTCCTCCACGCAACCGATCCACGCGAGCCCGGCCGCGACCGAGACCGCATCGTCTTCCGGCGCCGCTGCCCTGCCGCCTCCAGCAACCGTAGCGGCATCGAAGGTATCCACGGAAAGCGCCACCCCATCCGCCGGATCCCCGTTTGAAGTCGTCATTCGCCCCAAAGACAGCGCCTGGGTCTCGGTCAAGTCCGACGGCAACTATGTGGTGCGGGGCATCATCAGGCCTCCGGATGTGAGGACGATTCACGCCACCAATCAGGTCGTCTTCTACACTGGCAATGCGGGCGCGGTGGAAGTCTCTTTCAACGGCAAGAACGTTGCTCTCACGGGTGGCCCCAACGCGGAGCAGGTGCTAGTCTTTGACTCCCGCGGTCTAGTACCAGATACGCGATCGAAGACGCCTGCGCCATGAAGCAGCCAAATCACAAGGCAGCCTCCAGCAGAATGAAAAACGTCGGCGAGAATGTAGTTCGCATTGAAGCGGAGGCTCTGCGCGCTCTGGCTGATCGCCTGGCCGGGCCGATGTCGGCCAGCTTCGACCGCGCCGTCGAGCTGCTGTACAACTGTGCCGGCCGCGTTATTGTCACCGGCATGGGCAAGAGCGGAATCATCGCCCGCAAAGTTGCCGCCACACTTACTTCCACGGGAAGCCCTGCTCTGTTCTTGCATCCCGCAGAAGCCATGCACGGCGACCTGGGCATGGTGGTGCGCGGGGACATCGTGTTGGCGCTCTCGGCCAGCGGCGAGACCAGCGAGATCCTGCAATTGCTGGCCACCGTGAAGCGCCTCGGCGTCCCGCTAATTACTATGACGTGCGACGAACTCTCGGGTGCCCCATTCTGGCCTTCTTCTGGCCAGGGTGGGGCAGTTCCGGGCGAACGGGTGCCCCATGCTTCTTCGCAGGAGAGGGTGGGTCTTTCCACCCTGGCCCAGGCCGCCGACGTTGCTCTCGATTGCTCGGTGGCCAATGAGGCTTGCTCGCTCGGCCTCGCGCCGACTGCCTCCACCACCACCATGCTCGCCTTGGGCGACGCGCTGGCGGTTGCACTATCCGAACGCCGCGGCTTCAAAGAGGAAGACTTCGCCAACCTGCATCCCGGCGGCAAACTGGGCAAGCGCTTCGCACGTGTCTCCTCGCTGATGCACGCCGGCGATGCCGTCCCTCGCGTCGAGACCGCGACTCCCATGGCGCAGGTGATCTACGAAATGTCGCGCAAAGGCCTGGGTATGACGACCGTGATGGAAGGTGAAAAGCTGGTCGGCCTCATCAGCGACGGTGACCTGCGCCGCCTGCTGGAACATCGCGGCAAAGATGTTTTCGACCTCACCGCCGCAGAGTGCATGACGCCTTCACCCAGCGTCGTCGGGCCGGAGATCTTCGGCATCGCCGCCCTCGACATCATGGAGCAGAAGAAGATCACTTCCCTTCCCGTCGTCGACGAAGCCGGCCGCCTGCAAGGCGTCCTGCATCTGCATGACCTGTGGGGCACGCAGATGCTGTGAGGGCTAACTCAAGCGCATACCCATAATCACCGCTTCCTCCGACTCATCAAACACCAGCGGTACCTTCGCCCACTGCTGCCGCCTGCTGGACCGTAATGCGATGTAACCCACCGTCAGCGGTGCAGCGGCCAGGAGCAGCAGATACCAACGCAGCAGCTGCATTTCGAAAAAGCCGATCACCGGTATCACGATTCCAAACAGAAACAGGTAAGCCCCGGCAATCTGCCAGATGTTGCGACGGCCGGGCACATAGCCGCAGGCAAACGGCACCTTGTGCCATTCGCGCAATCGCAGCTCAAGCAGAAGCAGCAATAGCACCGTCATTAACGCGTTATGCGCCAGCGCCGCTGCCCAGCCAGTGGCAAGTGCCGCGATGGGCCACGCCAGTAGAATTGCCGGCATAATGCCGCCAACGATGAACACTCGTTCGACCCCATCCAGCAACTCCCGGCGCCCAGAGCTCTCAGCCATGCGAAAGACCCAGTTTGCCCGCAGCTCAGACGGAAGCTGAAAAACATAGCAGAGCGCTGAGATCAGCACTGCGCCGATCACCAGCGGCAACACCAAGACTGGTTCGATCTGCCAGCCAGCCGGCAATTGCCCCGAACGAAGTTCCGCCAGCACGGCCGGCCCAACGCTCTGCACCGACAACACCACCGCAACTCCGACGGAGAGCCCCAAGACCAGCCTGTGCTGGCGGCTCCGCTGCAAGGTACGGCCAACGAAATCGACGATGGCGCGTTGCCGCGAATTTCTTACGAGTGCTTCTGATGTTGCGCCGCCAACACTCTCAAACGCCCGGCCGCGCGGTCTCGGCAGGGCCTGCTCCAGAATCCGGATTGCATGACGACGATAGCTGACCAGGTAACTCGCCAGCGCAACTGCGAACGCTGTCCACAAGCCGAGGGCCGCCAGCCGCGACAGACGCAGAAAATATTCATCGTGCGTCCCCAGCAGCCGTTCGTAAAGACCCAGAAACCACGCCGGCGGGAAAAACATCAGCCAGTGCGGCCTGGATCCGATCATCACATGCCAGTTCGGCATATCGAACACATACGGCACGGCGGCAGCAAACGATGTAAACAAAAATGCCTGCATCAGCACCGACGCTCGATCGAAGGCGCGAGGCGACAGCAACATCAGCCCGATCCCCTGGACGGCAACCATTCCCAGAAACACAAACAATCCTGCCCCAAGCGTTGCCGTCGCGTGAGCGAAGACGTACTGAAATCCGAACGACGGAACCTGCCACTTACCCGATGTGATGAACGGAAACAGAACGCTGGTGGCGAGATTCACATCGCCGGCCACCGCGACAAATATGACCGCCGCGGCGGCAAACCGAGCAACAAACACTTGATACAGCCGGACCGGGAGCGGCTTCAGGGTCAAGTAATCCTGCCGGTTGGGAAACAGGTTTTGCCATTGGAAGGCAGACAGAAGCCCAACGCAAATCATCGACAGAGAAATGAAAAATAGCCGGTCAGCGTGGGCGGCAGCTTGGTAGAGATTGGGACTCGGCAGATCTTGCAGGTAAGCATATTTCGGAAGGTACAGGCGAATGATCACTGGACCGGCACAGCCAATCGCCGCCAGTACCGTAATGGCCAGCCGCCGGATCTGGTCCGACGAAAGCAGTTCATACGAGAACTGCTGCGCCAGAAAATGACGCACCAGTTCGAATTGCGCGCCATGCGTTTCCCGCAGCCATCGCCGAATCCGCTGCATATCTCACCCGGCGTTCATCACCGCAATCACCCGCTCGGCAATTGCCAGCGTGTCCTCGGGAACCGCCAGCTGCGAAAAAACCGATTCCAGCGACGGCTGTGCCCGCAGCGTGCGAAGGTGCTCGACCGTGTCATAGGCCACGATGCGTCCCTTGTAGAGGATCACGACCTCGGTACAGACCTTCTCCACCACTTCCAGGACGTGCGAGCTGTACAGGATCGCTTTGCCTTCGCGCGCCAGCGCCTTCAGCAGGTTGCGCAATATCAGCGCGGCGCCGACGTCCAGCCCGGAAAACGGTTCATCCAGAATGAGCACCTGCGGGTTATGCATGAGCGCCGCCGAGAGCAGCACCTTCTGCCGCATTCCCTTCGAATAATTCAGCAGCAGCTCCTGACGGGCATCCGTCAGCGAGAACAACTCGATAAAGCCGTCAATCTTCTTCTCCAAAGGCCCCCGCGCAATGCCATGCAGCCGTCCCACCAGCCGCAAATATTCCGGCCCGGTCAACTGCGTGTACAGATACGGCTCTTCGGGAACATATCCAATCTGTTGCAGGAATGCAGGGTCGCCGCCATGCACTACCCGCGCGCCATCGAACAGAATCTGCCCGGAGGAAGGCTCAATCAGGCCAGTCAGCATCTTCACCGTAGTGCTCTTGCCCGAGCCGTTGGGCCCCAGATAGCCGAGGATCTCGCCCCGGCGAATACGGAAGCTGACGTCTTCCACCGCCGCGATCCCGCTATACCGTTTTGTCAGATGCACGACATCGAGCATGTTGCACTCGCACGTTGCTGCGGTGTTATTGGGACATCGAGCACAGGAAGGTACACATCAGTACAAACGCGACAAGCGCAGAGACCACCGACACTCCCACCATCTGCATGTGATCGACCGCCAGCGTACGCACCGTCTCACTACCGATGCAACCCCAAAGCTTCAACTCGCCGCGCCAGCCCTCCCTACGCCGCGCATCCTGCATCTGCTGGGCGAACACCTCCACCATCTCCTGGCCAAACTCGCGCCGCAGCGTCCTGGGATACAGCAGGAGGATTGCCGAATAGACGTGGCTGCTGACTGGCGTTCGTGCGGCCATGGCTTCAGGATCCTCCTTGCGGCGCCAGCTTTTGCTTGGCCGCCAGCTTCACCACCGCATCCATCCGCGCCAGCTCCGCCTTGAAGACGATGCGCCCGGTTCGACTCAAACGGTAATAGCGGCGGCGTCCGCCGGCCTCCGTCGCAGTCTCTTCAATCAGCGAAAGCTCCAGCAGCCGCTGAATGGTTGTGTACAGCGTGGCTGGCCCCATTCGAAATTGGCCATCGGAAAGAATGGCAACCTGCTGCATGATGGCGTAGCCGTGCTTCTCGCCCTCGGCCAGGGCGAACAGAATGAAGAAAACGGCGGGGGTCAGAGGGAAAAGATGTTGCAGGTCGTCGGGGACGTTGGTGATCTTGGTTGGCATGTCCGGCCCTTGTCGTATGTATCATTTAGTGATATATCACTCGCCGATAGCTATGTCAAGGGCCCGGGGGAGTACTAGCCGTTTGGGAGGTCGAGCCGCCTCATCCAGCCAGCCTTGACCTTGTCGTAGTCGACCAGTTTCCCCGCACGAGCTTCCTCCAGACCTTGTTCGATCTGCTCAAGGTCGTACTCGTGCACCGACAAGTACTGGTCGACGGCTGCGTTCAGAAGATAGCTGCGGTCGCGGTCGACAGAGCGTGCTGCTTGATCGAGGGCCTTCATCTTCGTTCGATCGGCACCGAGGGTGATCGTCTGCTTTTTCGTTCGCATTAAGAATGCTACCCGCCGTCTCAAGAAAGGTTTGTGTCAGGGCACGGCTTGAGCCGTGCCGCAGCCGCGCCAATAAACTACTAGGGCTTTAGCCCCTGGGAACCCTGATTTTACAGGGGCTAAAGCCCTGATCCTGGGTGGCGTCGTATCGGCACGACTGAAGTCGTGCCCTGACACAACCCGAAAACGTATGAGGAGTCGTTGCCCGTTTGGGCCTCGGCAGCCCTGGTCGCATCACCAACAGCCTAGAACGGTATATCTTCGTCCGTGATTTCCGCCCCTCCGCCGCTGGACACGGGTGGAGCTTCGGACTCGGCAGTTCGCTGGTCGAAACCGCCGCCGCTGGACTTGCCCGTTCCTCGGCCGCTGTAGCCACCACCGCCGCCTTCACCGCCCTCGCGTGCTCCGCCAAGCAGCACCAGGTCGTTGATGATGATTTCTGTCTTGTATTTCTTCTGGCCCGTCTCCTTGTCGTCCCAGGAGTCGCTGTGCAGCCGGCCTTCTATGTAAACCTTATTGCCCTTCTTCAGATACTCGGAGGCGATTTCGGCGGTGCGCTGGAACGCCACCAGGTTGTGCCACTCAGTGCGGTCCTGCCAGTTGCCCTCTTTGTCTTTGACGCGGTCGGTGGTGGCCACCGAAAACCGCGCTACTGCCATGCCGCTTGGGGTGTATTTCACCTCCGGGTCTTTGCCCAGATTTCCAATAAGGATGACTTTGTTGACACTCTTTGCCATGATGCCGCTCCTGTCTGCCGCTCGCTGCGGGTGGGGATGAAGGCCAAATATAACAGATGGGCGGCTGCCGTCGGCAAACAGCAGCGGGTCGTCGGCGAGGCTGGTTACTACTAGGGCTGGCTACGCGACTCTAGGACCTGACGCGGCATTAGTGAGAGGCTGGTTTTTCAGTTTCAGCGCGTCGCTGGCAAGGACAAGAAACTGGCGTTCTTCCGGCGACAACTTCCGCTGTAAGAACCGCTCCAGCTGTTCAAACAGCTCTTCTTTTCGCATCGCTGGCACTCCAGGCTTCGGGGCGTTATGATGCCGGACTCTCGTTTTGCGTTGTGTCAATAATGAAGGAAAGTTGTGAAAATCGGATGAACCTGGGGTAAAGATCCGCCACGAACCTCCGGCGTCAACTGCCCAGCACGAGCACTTTATGTTCCGGGCAGCGGGTCTGCGCGAGCTCCACCAGCCGGCTGATTAACTCCGGTCCATACTTCGCATAGAAATACAGACCTGCGATCTCGCGCTCCTGAAGCGTCTTTTTGGGATAGACGGCGTTCTCGATCTGCGCCGCATGACGGGTGATGATCTCCGTCCGGCGCAGTTCGGCTTGGGCGGCGCGCTTCTCCAGCCGATCAATTTGATAACGCATTTTGCTGGTGGCGCGTGCCGCGGCTTCCACCAGCGTGGGGTCGAGTTTCTGCAAAGACGCGCTCGCCCGGTGCATGGCTTCGTCCACCGCGCGCCTTGCCTGCTCGAAGTCTTGCCTCAACTCGGGCGGCAACGAGCGCGCCGCCATGCAGTCGCGAAGCTGGCATTCACCGTGAAACAGTTCCGGCAGATCGACCTGATACTTGGTCAGCAGACGCTCGATACGCGGCTCGACCAAAGTCGCGCTCATGCGCGAGATGATGGGCGTGACGCGGCCCAGCAGCTTCTGATACACGACGGCGGCCTGCGCAAAATATGCGACTTCAGCCGGCCCGCCGATGTAGGCCAGCGTGGGCAGCCAGTAGTCCTGAAGCACCGGACGCAACAGCACATTGGCGTTGAAGTTTTCCGGCGCAGCCTCGACGCGGCGTTGCAATTCCTCGCCGGAGACAACTTCCCGGCCGATCTTGAACTGGCCGTTGGCGCGATGGATGGGAACGCGCGCGCCGTCGGCCAGCGCGAACAGCGGCGTCGACTCTGCCGTAACTTTTACCTGCTCGTGATATTTGTCCGCCTGCAATTCGCGATTGCGGGCCAACAGCGCATCATCAATTTCAGCGGTGCGCTTTATCGCGTCCACAAAGAGCGGCGTCGCGATGCGGTGCAGTTCCGGGTCCGCAGGGTCGAGAAGGATCAGCCCATGCTCGCCAAAAATGCGGGTGTAGAGCTTGGCATAAGCGTTGGAAAACGTCTCGCCCTCGACATAACTCTCGCGCAGATAATCGGCAGCCAGCGATTCGCCAAGCAATTCGGCAGCTTGGCGGACCGTCTCGTTGGTTCCTTCCGCAAAGCGAATCGCCGATACCGGTGCGCCCTCGATGCCGCTGGTGGCAGCCTTGAACGCAGCCAGCTGGAAATCGTGCGTCAGCAGCAGCGACTGGTTCACCTCCGCCAGATCGTGATCTTCGCTGGCCAGCCAGAACACCGGCACGCACTCGACGCCAAGCGCCGCAACCTGCTTCGCCATCGCCAAGGCCGACGCCACTTTGAACAGCGCCAGCAGCGGGCCTCCAAACAATCCCACCTGCTGGCCGGTGACCACGGCAAACGCCCCCTCGCGCAAGCGCTGAATATTGCGCAGCGTCGCCTCGGAAGCTCCCCACGAGCGGTTCTGTTTCTCCAGCGCGTCCGCCACAGCGGCCTGCCGCTGCCCATCGCGCGCAACCGGCTTGGCAAACGCGGCGATGTGCTCGGCATCGGGCTGGGTGGGATAAAACTTGCGTATCGCGGGAGAGTAAGAAAGGAAGTCGCTAAAGATTCGTGTGGTATGCGGGATGGCGTTGAAGGAAATGCAGTCGGGAATCACGAGATCGTCTCCCGGCAACAACTGCGGCACGCGCCGTCCCAATCGAACCGGGACAAGCACTCCACCGCCGCAATCTGGGTCTGCCCTTTGTGCATTCGAATCACGGTTATCAGACTAACAGGCAAGCAAAAGGTTTGGATGATTCTCGCGGCGCTGAGATGCACGAATCCCCCTCCTGACTCTGAAATCCTGCCGTCGGCGTCTCTGAAATTGACTTCGCCAGACGGGCAGATCAATATCATGGGACGAAAAACTCAGCCATGAAAGCTCTCCCATATTGCCGACTCCTGCTCCTTGCGGCCACGTTGCTCCCGGCTGCACTCCTGGCGCAGAACACGGCAGGGCAGCCGGACGCCGCCAAGCCTGCACCCAAGCCTGCCGCCGCGAACGCAATCGATTGCGGAAGCTACGCCGCCAGCGACGCTCGCCTCGACTTAATTTCCAAGCTCTGCGAATTTGCCCTCTCCTACCGTCACCAGCTCCCTGACTTCATCGTTCAGCAGACCACCACGTCGGAGGGCATGTCCAAGACCGTCATCAAGGCGCAGGTTACGTTCCAGCGAGGGCTGGAGACCTATTCGAACGTCACCATCGACGGCCGCCCGGCCCCAGTCAGCAGCATCACCACCAACCCGCCTAACAGCATCCAGTTCAGCGCCACCGGCGAGTTTGGCCCGGCGCTGCTGGACCTGTTCAGGGTACCGGGCGCAACCGAATTCAAGTTCAAGAAGACGTCCGTCGTGCGAAACCAGCCGGTGGCCATTTATGAGTTCCACGTTCCGGAAAAGAAAAATGTCTTTTGGATGTTTCGTATCGCCGACGGGCGGACGTTCAGGCCCGAATACAACGGCGAACTGTGGCTGCAACCGCAGACCGGACGGCCCTTGCGGGAAGAGATGCAGCCCGTAAGTCTGCCTGCCGGATGGGAGATAACTTCCGCCAAGACGGTAATCGATTACGCCATGACTGCGCTCAGCGACGCCGGGACCTTCCTGCTCCCGGTCAGGTCGGAATCCACTCTGTGCAACCAGGGAATGTACGGGATGGGCGCCTGCACGACGAATGTCATCCTCTTCCAGCACTACCGGAAGTTCGGCGCCACCACTCGCATCATCAGCTCCGACCCGGCGCAGTAACCTCAGGAAGGACTCTGAACTAATCTGCCATTCGAAGGTGACGGCCTTCAGAGTCTGCGTGCGAACTCAATTTTCGCTACTGATCTAAGAATTAGATCAGCGCCCAATTTTCGGGCTTGCGGTGGGAAGGTCGAATCTCAAAGACGTCCGATATCCGAGCCCGAAGGGCGAAACTACAATAGCCCAGCGGGAAGCGCTGGGTGGAGCGTGAGATACACCCGAGTCCCGGAGGGACGGCACAGGCTCGCACGCATACTTTTACACGCTGAGGAACTCCGCAATGACTTGATCGGAGCGTCCTTAGAGACTCGCCCATTCCGGCAGCGAGTCCCAACGCGCAGGGTGCGCATCTAATCACTCAGCTGTTTGACTTAGCTGTCTTAACTGCTACAGTTAAGTTGACCGCGTTTCACATCTGTTATGGGGGCGTCACGGCTTCGACGGAAGTGATTGCGGCAAAGAGGCATACCGGAGTGCATGCATCCGTAATCGTGTGCAAAAACACAATTGCCAATCAAAATCTGGCATACGCAGCTTAATTAGTTAAGTTGCCGTCCTCCTCGGCTTTGCTCATGGGCTGAGAGCGGGCGTCGCACAGTGAGCTGGCTGCCAACTCTCCACCTGTGAGTTGGCGGCGAGATCATCAGGTTGGCAGGCTGCGTTTCTTGTCCGCTCTGAGCGTGGCCTGCGAGAGTGCCGTCTAACACCGGCGCATGAACGTGACTAAGTATGTAGGCTCTTTGCCAGTAACATTTTCGGACGCGGGTTCAACTCCCGCCGCCTCCACAAGCTTAATCTACTGATTCTAAGGTGATTACAAACTAGACCAAAATATTGTACCGTTTTTGTACCGCCGATTCGGGAGGCGGTACAAAGAGGTACGGTTTGGGCTTATTCGTTTACACCCGCCACACATCTGATTGCCCCATGAAATCCGATCGCTTCTGGAAGCGCCACTCGTCTGCGCATTCTTATATTGCTTATGCGCTGGAGTGGCCTCGCTATCCTAGTTTCTACGCTGCTACGGTCTCGGGTGCGTGCAGCGTGCAATAGGCAGGATGCGTCGTTTCGATGATGTCCTTGGCCTTTGCTACCTCTGCGGCCGTTCCGTGAGCCACCAACAGGAATTGGTCCGTCTGGAGCGCTGTTTCGTACTTCACAATGCTGTCCTTAGGAATTCCTATGCTGTACAGGCCAGCTCCCACTTTTCCTACGAGCGATCACAGCCTTCCAAATGAGTGGCCGTTCGCGATCGTTGAGCAAAACTGCACAGCTTCCGCATCCCCTCAGCAAGATACTGTCCATAGGCGTCCCGATGACATTGGCGGCCGCAACGGTCGGCGATCGACCGGATGACTGTTGAGGTGCGACGCATCCGACTTCCGGGAAGTCAGAACTTCGAGTGAGCCTTCGTCGACAGCGCGTTTCCACCCATTTTCCCAGCCTCCTTTGGACTGAGACCCGATGGAGATAACAAGAATCAGGAGGCACTCATGTCGAAAGCGGTAGTGGACAAGCCCGAGTCTGAGGTGCAGCCAAGACCGGAGCCGAAGCGTGGCTCATCGCCCGCGGCGAAGCCTGACTCCCAGAATGGCTCGAAGCCTGAGTCGAAGGACGATCTGAAGTCCGTTGCCATGCCGGAACTCCAGAAGAAGTTGGGTTCGTCGCCGAAGGGCCTCAGTCAAGCCGAAGCGCAGAAGCGGCTGACACAATATGGTCCCAATGAGATCGCCGAGAAGAAAACCAACCCCTTCCTCAAGTTCCTCACCTATTTCTGGGGCCCCATCCCATGGATGATCGAAGCGGCGGTAATTCTTTCGGGCGTGGTTCGGCACTGGCTGGATTTCTTCATCATTCTCTTTCTGCTTTTTTCCAACGCTGTGGTGGCATTTTGGGAGGAGCATCAGGCGGGCAACGAAATTGCCGCCTTGCGGGCCAAACTGGCGACCAAGGCTCTGGTTCTGCGAGATGGAAAGTGGGTTACTCCGAAGGCGTCTGAACTGGTGCCTGGCGATGTCATCCGTCTGCGGCTGGGGGACATCGTGCCGGCGGACGCGCGTCTGTTAGCAGGCGATCCGGTGCAACTAGACCAGTCCGCATTGACCGGCGAATCTTTGCCTGCAACCCGCAAGCCCGGCGATGCGGTATTTTCGGGTTCCATCGTCAAGCGCGGCGAAATCGAAGCAATGGTGTACGCCACCGGTACGCACACCTACTTCGGCAAGACGGCGCAACTGGTGCAGGAGGCCCATACCGTCAGTCATTTCCAGCGTGCCGTGTTGAAAATCGGCAACTACCTGATCATTCTTGCAGTGGCCCTGGTCGCGGTGATTGTTACGGTGGCTCTCTTCCGTCACGATCCAATTCTCAGCACATTGGAGTTCGCCCTGGTACTTCTGGTGGCCGCGATCCCTGTAGCGATGCCAACAGTCCTGTCAGTCACCATGGCGGTCGGCGCCCGCCTTCTGGCAAAAAAACAAGCGATTGTAACCAAACTGTCGGCCATCGAGGAACTGGCTGGCGTGGATGTGCTGTGCTCGGACAAGACCGGCACCCTGACTCAAAACAAGCTGACGTTGGGCGAGCCATTCTGCGTGAACAATGTCCCTGCCAACCAGGTCATTCTCTGGGCCGCCCTGGCTTCGCGTGCGGAAGACAAGGACACCATCGACCTCGCGGTGATCGGCGGCGTGAAGGACGACAAGACGCTGAAGTCCTATCAGGTGCTCCATTTCGTGCCCTTCGACCCGGTGCACAAGCGCACCGAAGCCACGGTAAAAGGCTCGGACGGAAAACAGTTCAAGGTGGCGAAGGGAGCGCCGCAGGTCATCCTCCAGATGGCCAGCAACCTGGCGGAAGTGAAGCCTGCTGTCGAGAAGGCCGTCAATGAGTTTGCCGCACGCGGTTTTCGCTCCCTGGGCGTGGCCCGCGCCGATCAGGACGACAAATGGCAGTTCGTTGGTGTGTTGCCCATGTCCGATCCACCGCGCGAGCAGGCTAAAGCAACCATCGCCAGCGCGGTGCAGATGGGCGTGAAAGTCAAGATGGTCACCGGAGACCAATTGGCCATCGCCAAGGAAATGTCGCGTGAGCTGGGTATGGGCACGAACATCCTTGACGCCACCGTATTGCGCGATGCGAAGGATCAACAATCAGCGCAATCGGCAGCGGCAATCGAAAAAGCCGACGGCTTTGCCCAAGTGTTCCCCGAGGACAAGTACAACATCGTCGACGTGCTGCAGAAGCACGGCCACATCGTCGGCATGACCGGCGACGGCGTGAACGACGCCCCTGCGCTTAAACAAGCGGACTGCGGCATTGCCGTTTCCGGCGCGACTGACGCGGCGCGCGCGGCGGCCGACATCGTGCTGCTGGCCTCCGGCCTGTCGGTGATCATCGACGCAGTCAAGGAGAGTCGCCGCATCTTCCAGCGGATGAATAGCTACGCCATCTACCGCATCGCCGAAACGCTGCGGGTGCTGTTCTTCATGACGCTGGCGATTCTTGTGTTTAACTTCTATCCCGTGACCGCGGTGATGATCGTGATGATCGCCGTGCTGAATGACGGCGCCATCTTGTCCATCGCGTATGACAACGTTCATTACAGCGACAAGCCCGAGAAGTGGAATATGCGGCTGGTGCTTGGGGTATCGACCGTGCTGGGCGTCATCGGCGTCGTGGCTGCGTTTGGCCTGTTCTATCTTGGCGAGCGCGTATTTCATCTCGACCGCGCGCACATTCAGACGCTGATGTACCTGAAGCTGTCCGTGGCCGGGCATCTGACGATTTTCCTGACCCGCACCCGGGGCCCTTTCTGGTCCATTCGTCCTGCTCGGATTCTGTGGATCGCCGTGCTCGGCACTCAGGCCCTGGCGACTCTGATTGCGGTGTACGGACTGTTCATGACACCCCTTGGCTGGGGTTGGGCGGCGTTTGTGTGGGGCTATGCCCTGGCTTGGTTCCTCATTAACGACCGCGTGAAGCTCCTCGCCTATCGGATATTCGATCGTCCCAAGGTCGCCGTGACACCTACGACGCCTGACGATGTTGTACCTGAAATCGCTGCCCGGGCGTATGAACTGTACCAGGACCGGGTGAAGGGCCAAAGCCCGCAAGATCAAGATTGGCTTGAGGCCGAGCGAGAGATTGGGAAGAATGGGGCGGAGCCCAGGAAGGCCGTGTGAGATTCGTCGTAACCGCTCGAAAGTATGGTTGTGGCTTCCGAGTCAGATTGACAGTGAAGGATAGGCTAATACATGCAAGAAACGACAGTGCTGAGAGTGAACCTGGATTCCGCCAGCCCACAGGGAGAGAACATGCCTTGCGTTCTGAATGCCTTAGTCGGATCTCCCGTCATCGCGACCGACGGTGAGACGGGAAGGATTCGCAACTTTCTGTTCGATGACCAGTCGTGGAAGGTTCGTTACCTGGTTGTAGACGTAGGAAACTGGATGAAGCGGCGCGACGTTGTGATACCTGTTACGGCGCTTGAACAGCCGGACCGAGCGAACAAAACCTTTCGGGCTCACATGACTAAGAAGCAAATAGCGGACAGTCCCGACGTTGATGCGGAAAAGCCGGTCTCACGTCAGCAGGAGATTGCCATGGCTGAATACTTTGGGCCGCTCGCCTGTTGGATCGACAGGGAGTTCGGCCTGTCATCCCTGCCAACTGGAGCGAGCTACCCCGTGCGTACCGCCGAGGACCTCCATCTACGCTGCAGCTCCCACCTGCTGGGTTATCACGTGTGGGCCACAGACGGCGACTTCGGAACCCTTGAGGGCTTAGTCATGGATGAGGCGAGCTGGCACCTGGGCTATCTCGATGTGAAAAGCGGAGACTGGCTCCAGAATCGATCGGTGCTCGTGCCCACTGCCTCGGTACAGTCGGTTTCCTGGCCTGACCTCCGCATCTATCTCTCCCATGCGAAGACGGGGATATAAACGTCAGATTTTCCGAATGGCCAGAATCTCTGCCGTGTATGGGAGACGGCGATGGCCAAGCGGAATTATAGGTACGGAAAAGCCCCGTCAAAAGTCCAATGAAAGCAGGAACGCTCCGTGCAGATACAGATAAACACCGACCACAACATCGCGGGGCACGAGGCCCTGGCCTCTCATGTCAGTGCGCTGGTTGAGAACGCCCTAAATCACGTCAGCGACCATATCACGCGAGTGGAGGTTCACCTGAGTGACGAAAACAGTAATAAGGGAGGTGAGAACGAGAAACGCTGCGTGATCGAAGCTCGCCTTGAAGGCCGGCAGCCGGTCGCTGTGACTCACCAAGCCACAACGGTGGAGCAAGCTGTCGAAGGCGCTGTGCATAAGTTATCCAGACTGATCGAAAGCACTCTCGGACGACTGCACGATCGGGCCAGTCGCAGGACTGATCCTTCGCTGCATGAACCGAAAGATACGGACCCGTCATGAGCGCGATCAGGACTAGTCGAGTAGCGGCAAGTACGACCCGATTTCGGCTTCTAAACGCTGCGCTGGAGAAATGGCGCGGCGCAAAACAGCGGAAGGAAGAAGATGAAAATTGATTCCAAGGATTTCCGAGTGGGGCCCGGAGAGAAAGTCACCCTCAGCGAGTGGCCAACGACGATAAAGCCCATTTGCAAGTCGAAGAAGCAGTACCAGAAACTTCTGGAAGAACACGTCGCAGCCTTGAGCTCACTTCAGCAGCTTCATTACGCCTCCAACCGCTATGCGCTGCTGCTGATTTTTCAGGGGATGGACGCTGCCGGTAAGGACGGCGCCATCCGGCACGTTATGTCCGGCGTCAATCCGGAAGGGTGCGAGGTTTTCAGTTTCAAACAGCCGAGCGCCGAAGAACTGGAACACGATTTTCTCTGGCGCACGACCTGTCGCCTTCCCGAACGCGGACGGATCGGTATCTTTAATCGTTCTTATTACGAGGAAGTGCTGGTCGTTCGGGTGCATCCCGAGATCCTCCGCAACCAGGGTCTGTCAGAATTGCGCGACCAAAAAACTATCTGGGCAGAACGGTATCGCTCCATGGTGGACCTGGAGAGTCACCTCTACCGCAACGCAACCCGGACCGTCAAAATATTTCTCCACCTTTCGCTGGAAGAACAGCGAAAGCGCTTTCTCGAGCGCCTGGATGAGCCCGACAAGAACTGGAAATTCAGCCTTTCCGACATTCACGAGAGAAAATACTGGAATGATTATGTGAAGGCTTATGAGGCTTGCCTGGGGGCGACCAGCACCCATCACGCGCCCTGGTATGTAGTTCCCGCCGATGATAAGGACAATGCCCGCTTGATCGTTTCCCGTATTGTCCTCGACGCACTGAAGGACCTGAAGATGGCATATCCCAAGCCCACTAAGAAGCGACAGGGGGAGTTGCGGTCGATCCGCAAGGAGCTAACGAAGTAACATCGGAACTACGAGCTCTTGGCCACTGCGTCCAAGAGGAACTTGAAATGCCCGCACAGTATTGGACGATGCCGTGACGAGGCTGCATCACGGACGGATGCGAACCAATCCAGAATTTGTAAGCCTCCGCCGGGCTCCTTAGCGACGGTGGAAGTGGAGAGGAACAGTCAGTATGCCCACGAAAGAACAATCGACTGTCATTGATCAAGATACCAGCACAGGATCACTGGGTCAGAGTCTGGACGAGGCCGGAAAGCCGACCAAATTTATCTTCGACGTGGATTTGTCCACGGCAATCGCAGCCAACGGTCAACCGCACGCGACAGTCCCGTCTCCTAAGGGTCCGCTTACGCCGGCGATGCTGGACAAGATGAACCGCTATTGGCGCGCCGCGAATTACCTGTGCATCGGCCAGATCTATCTCTTTGAAAACCCCTTGTTGCGTGAGCCGCTGAAAGCTAGTCAGATTAAGCCAAGACTACTCGGACACTGGGGAACTTCTCCGGGCCAGAACCTCATCTACATTCACCTGAACCGCCTGATCAAAGAACGCGACGCAGACATCATTTATATTGCGGGCCCAGGACATGGCGGTCCTTCGCTCAATGCAATGTCGTATCTGGAAGGGACCTATACCGAAGTACATCCTGAGATCACGCCAGACGAAAACGGTCTGCGACTGATGTTCCGGAAGTTTTCGACGCCAGGTGGCGTGCCCAGCCACTGTGGGCCGCACGTTCCGAATTCGATGCACGAGGGTGGCGAACTTGGCTACTCGCTGGTTCACGCCTTCGGCGCCGCTTTCGACAACCCCGATCTGATCGTTGCCTGCGTCATCGGGGATGGAGAATCCGAGACTTGTCCGCTGGAAGGCAGCTGGAAGTCGGTGAACTTTCTTAATCCCGTCCGCGACGGCGCGGTCCTTCCGATTCTGCACCTCAACGGCTACAAAATCTCCGGGCCGACGGTTCAGGCGCGAACCAGCGACGAGGACTTGAAGGCCCTGTATATAGGACGCGGCTACAACCCCCGCTTTGTCGAAGGGGACGATCCTGAGGTTGTGCACCAACTTCTGGCTGGCACTCTGGACGATTGCTATGCCGAGATTCGAGCCATTCAGCAAGAGGCGCGCAAGACCGGATTCAAGAAACAGCCGATCTGGCCCATGATCGTCCTGCGAACGCCGAAGGGATGGACATGTCCGAAGGAAGTGGATGGAATTCCGATTGAAGGTACCTTTCGTGCGCACCAGGTGCCCCTCGCAACGGTCCGGGAAAACCCCGAACATCTCAAGATCCTTGAAGCCTGGATGAAGAGCTATAAGGCGGAGGAACTCTTCGACAAGAATGGCAAATTCATCACCGAATTGGCGGAGCTCGCGCCGGCAGGTAATCGCCGCATGGGTGGCAATCCTCACGTGAATGGTGGACGACTACTGACCGCGCTGGATCTGCCTGAGTTTACAAATTACGCACTTGAGATACCGGGACCGGGACAGGTAGTCGCCGAAGCTCCGCGCAAGCTCGGAGATTTCTTCCGGGACATCTTCAAACTCAACCCAACGAACTTCCGCCTGTTCTGCCCGGACGAGACAAACTCCAACCGCTTGAACTCCGTACTTGAGGCCACAAAACGTTGCTTCATGGCGGAGACGGTTTCGATCGATGACGAACTCAGCCCTGACGGCCGCGTGATGGAAGTATTGAGCGAGCATTGCTGCCAGGGTTGGCTCGAAGGTTACTTGCTGACCGGGCGTCACGGCCTGTGGTCGTCGTACGAGGCCTTCGCGCAAGTCGTGGATTCGATGCTGACACAACATGCCAAATGGCTGGAACAATGCCGAGACTTTCCCTGGCGCAAACCACTCGCTTCCCTGAATGTTTTCCTGACAAGTCATGCATGGCGAAATGACCACAATGGCTTCAGCCACCAGGCCACTGGATTTGTCGACAATGCGCTGGCGCGCCGCAGTGAAACCGTCCGCGTCTACTATCCGCCGGACAGCAACTGCCTGCTGAGCGTCTTCGATCACTGCCTGCGCAGCCGCAACTACGTCAACATCGTCACCTGCGGCAAGCAGCCGCAGCTTCAGTGGCTGAATATGGACGAGGCTCTTGAACATTGCTCGCGGGGCGCGTCGATCTGGAAGTTTGCTACCAACGACGGAGGCGCAGAACCGGACGTGGTGCTGGCTTGCGCAGGCGACGTACCAACCATTGAGATATGCGCGGCCTCGTGGCTTCTGCAGAAGTATGTTCCTGGCATCAAGGTACGGGTTGTCAATGTAGTGGATCTGAGTGTTCTGATGATGCCGGACGACCATCCGCATGGCATGGACAACATGTCTTTCAATGCCCTCTTCACCAAAGACGCACCTGTCATCTTCGCGTTTCACAACAATCGCTGGCTCATTCACACCATGGTTCACGGGCGCTCCAACGAAAGCCGCTTCCATGTGCGCGGCTACATGGATCAGGGCACAACAACTACGCCATTCGACATGGTGGTGCTGAATCAGATGAGCCGGTTTCACCTTGCCATCGATGCACTGAAGCATGTCCCACGACTCCGTTCACAGGCTTCCGATGTAATCGACATGTTCAATCGAAAGCTATACGAACATCACGACTATATTCGGCAACACCTGGAAGACATGCCCGAGGTCCGTGACTGGGCCTGGACAGCTGATTTCCAGCAGCCGAGCGCTCCGCCACGGCTGGCCAAGGGCCATCCTCGCGGGAGCTTATTCAGCGACAGCTAAATCTACAAAGTGCAGATGAGATGATGAAAAGAGAGTAGGTCCAATGATGATGGAACGGAAATTTACTATTGCCGAGATCATGCTTCTCGTCGGAACTCGCGCCGCCTTGGCCGCTGGGATTGGCCTTCTGCTTTCCAATCGGCTCAACAGCGACCAACGCAAAGCCGCCGGGTGGGCCCTGGTGTTGGTCGGGGGGCTAACTACGATTCCGCTGGCGATGGAAGTGCTGGGCAAGAAGAATTTGGGCTAGATCCCTAACAAGGGCATTTACAAGCGGAGCAGGCCATTCATGCGGACGACGGTTCCCTGTCGCACAAACATGACCTTAAGGCGAACAGGGGTACTCTGAATTTCCAGGAATCAGGCAGGCTACACTTGTGCTTCTGGCACGTCGGCTACTTCCCCGTCTGGAAGGACGTTCGGCAGGTCAAGGCGTGCCACGCCAATCCGTTTGTCGGCCATTCCAAAATAAACGTCGAAGCGGTCTGGTAAGCCAAGATCGTCGCGGCGGTCGATGCCGGTGGGAAATACGACGTTGGCGACCGTACCGTGGCGTTCCTGCGGCAGCGCCGGAGTCAACACCGGTTCCGTCGAACGATAAAGAATCGTGAGCGGATGTTCCTTGGAAAATATCATCGCTCCCGCCGAATAACACAATTGGTACCTATCGGTCTTGGGCTTCCCTATTTCGCTAACCCCGTGGTAGATGATCAGCCAGCCGAACCGGGTTAAGACGGGCGGAGTGCCGCCTCCTATCTTGAGCCGCTCCCAGGGCGAGACCGGAGCCGCTAACCGGTGATGAAAGACAAATTGGCCGGTGCGAAATGGCTTATCTTCGAGGGACAATCGACAATACGAAATCCAGATGCTCTCCCGGTCGATATCCACCTCACGGGTCTCGGGTCTGCAGGCGGTTTCCTCGGGACGAGTCCCAGGGAAGAGCGGACGGTGAAGCATCGCCAATTCCGGTTGCCCGGATGGATCGGGAATGACGACTGGGAACAGGCTGGCATCCTTGTCATCCACGTCATCGAATTCGATACCCTTATACGGGCCAAACTTCGCCAGCCCCAAACGCCGCCAATGGAAGAGATCCGTCGATATCGCTAAGGCGATCCGTGGGCCTCGGGATGAAAATGCCGTGTAGGTCATGATGTACTGCTTGAGCGGCTCCACAAATGTGATTCGCGGATCTTCGCAGCCACCACTACCGTCAGGCCGCCGCTCATAATCAGCCTCCGGCTCGAGTGCGATGCCGAGCCGCTCGACGCCTGCGGGATCGCCGGCTGCATTGAACAGCACACGTGCAATGCCAATCCGCGAATAATTGCCTCGCGCAACCAGCCGGGGGAAGAGGTAAAGATTGCCGTCAGGGCCACGAACCGCCGCCGGGTTCAGGACTCCTTCGACCTCCTGCGGATTGCCCGTCTGAGGCTCCATCAACATTCCCAGGCGCTGCAACTTAAATCCACTCATTCATGTCCCTCAATAAGTCGCGGCGGCTGATCGCAATCCGCTAAACAAGTGATGATCGCTTGTATAACGAGCTTCGTCTCATCGGGACCCTTGACCGGGATACAGTCAACACCTGCTTGTTCGGCCGGATAGTCGTTCCCTCCTACGAACAAAGCATCTCCGATGTAGATCATCTCTTTCAGAGAAACGTGGAGGAGGTCTCGTAGCTTTCCGATGCCGTACGCCTTGTCAATGCCTGGCTTGGTGACATCAATGGATGTCGAGCCTCCGATTCGGACAGAAAACTCGGGGATGAAAGTGTCGAGAATCGCCTTAAGCCTCTTCCGCTTGGTGTAATCGGGATCCCACTTGTCCTTTTCCTCCAAGGGTGCCTGCTGGCCTAATGCCGAAAATGTTATCTGGCTTCCCCGGTCCTCAATTTGCTCTCCCCATAACTTTTCCGCCTTGAAGCCCTCGACTGCGAGTGCCTTCTTAAGAGAACTGATAATCTTCGCTCTTTCATCTGTGGTGAAATCCTCTTCGTAAAGCTTTTTCCAATCTCCTGAATATTGGTAGAACTTGGTTCCGCAGGTAGGAAGCAGCGATAGATTCGCCAGGCGCTGATCATGAGGAAGCTTGGAGACCACCTGCCTTTCAAACTGCGGCCAATCGCCTCCAGAGATTACGGCCACTTTGACGATACCGAGCAGGTCATGCAGCAGCCCCGCCATCTCGGGATCGAGAGGCGACTTGCTCTCAGCTAGCGTACCGTCCAGATCAAAGACAATCAGCTTTTTCACTATCCTGGTCCTCTGATTACTAAGGCCTCAATCCGGTAACGCGATGTCCAACAAATTCACCGCATCGCTCGGTCGAACGGTGCACGGTCCGATCGCTGCCGGCAAGAGAAATGCGTCGCCTTTTGCGAAAGCAAAACGCGCATCTGCGTGCTCCAACTCTCCTGTGCCTCCGATGCATACCAGCACGCGCGGACGTCCGGCGACGCCTACCGCGAACGGCGATTGCCCACGCACGCGCCATAGCCTGAAATATTCACAATCAAAGAGCTTCTCACGCTCTACGGGCGTTGATGACTCCACCACCGGCGTCACCCGACAAACCGGCCCCTCGGCAAAGTCGATGCAGGCGATTGCCTTATCCACTTGGAGCACGCGTGGCTGGCCAGTCTTCGCGTCAACGTGGTTCCAGTCATACAAGCGAAACGTAACATCGCTGTTCTGTTGGATCTCGAACACTACGACATCGCCGCCCAAGGAGTGGACGGTGCCAGCCTTGAGGAATACGGCATCGCCGGGCTGAGGAGTGAACCACGCGAGGTCGTCGGCTACCGAGCCGTTTGTCAGTGCTCGCCGCAAGTCGGCTTCAGTAATATCCGGACTCAGGCCGGCGTATACGCGGCCTCGTGCTCCAGCCTCCAGCACCACCCACGCTTCGGTTTTTGGGGTCTCACCGGCTGGCAGCAGGTTCGAATTAGCCTTCGTGGGATGCACCTGGACCGAGAGCATTTCGCGCGCGTCCAGGAACTTTAGCAACAATGGAAATCGTGGAAAACGCCCGGCCAGCTTTCCCAGCATTTGCTCCGGGAACTGCTTCAGCAATTGACCGATGGTTTGCCCTTTGAGCGGGCCATCGGCAACAAGGCTCGGATGGTCATCGCGGTCGCTAAGCACCCATGCTTCGCCGATAGGACCATCACCAGGCAGCGGTGCGGTCAGCAGGTCAGCCAAACGGCGGCCGCCCCAGAGCCGGTACTGATAGATTGGTTCGAATCGAAGGGGGTACAGAAGTTGTTGACTCAAGAATCATCTCTTTTGCTCTTGCGCATCGTTGGCAAGCACTGTGACCCCGTGCGGTGTCTGTGTGTAACTGCAAACTCGTGGAACCGCCAGTGACGGCGGCGAAATCATGGGCAGCCGCTTAACGGATGCCCAAGCCCTACTTAAACGGTCAGGGAAAAGGAAGACTTCTGTTCGGCTTCGTGCAGCCAATATGGCGGCTCGCCGTAGTGACGGTGGAGCTCATCCTCATATTCACGGGTGATCGGGCCGGATTCCACGTACGCCGGGGCGTTCTTGACGGCCTCTCGGGTGAGGCCAATGTAGACTTTGGAATCTGACCAACTTACTCGTTGGATCCAGGACGGGGAAACGAGCACCTTCTTGCCTGGCCACCAGTTCTTGGTTGCCACCTCAAAATAGCGGATAGCCCAGGTTTCATCGTCCATGACGAAGCCTTCCACGTGGCCGATCTCACCATCCTTTGCCTCAACGTGATAACCCGTGACGGCTTCGTTACTGCGCAGATGCGAATCCGGGGACTCTCTTGGGCTCCGGCCTGACGGCGTCTCCTCGATCATGGTCGCCGGAATCGGCAAGCCCGACGGATACAGCACGGGACCCCACATGTTGGGACCGATCCAATAGTAGGAATATCCGTAATAGTCGAGGTATGCCGCTTCGTGTTGCCGGGAGACGGGTTGATGGGTGTCAATGCCAGGGCTATTTTTCACCTGCAGTTTTGTCAGCGCCACTTCCAACCGCCAGGATTGCCAATCCGCATGGACAATAGAAATCGGCGAGATCAACACTTGCCGATCTCCAAGCCAGCCGCCGGTTCCTACCGTGAGGTAGCGGATGACCCACGCCTTATCGTCGAAGTAGAACTGATTCACGGTTCCGATGTCGCCGTCCGTCGCCCGGATCACCATATCTTTCAAATACGCAGCATTTGTTAACATTGCCTTCACCCTTCTATGCCACTCTGCATGGCATTGTTGCCGTCAACACTAGGCATGCCAGGTCTGTCTTGCGCGCGGGGCCGTTGCCGAGCTTCACCGCTGTGACCGACGGTCTACCCGTCTATTTGCCGGATAAACTTCGCTATTGCTTCTACCGATAGGTTCGCTGATTCTCCGTTGCAATACTGTGCAGAATGACTCACTACGTGGCTTCCGACGGGCTCGGGAACTATCGTCAGGCCTTGGGGACGGCGAGGCTGGTGATTAGGGGTCCTTATGCGCCTGCGCTCGGTCGCTTGAGTCCAAAAGCCTCGGCGTGCATCCAGATAGCCATGGCAAATTTGGCGGAATTCAGTCTGGCCGAGGCCATCGCAGTTCTCAGCCGCACTCCCCCAACCCTAAATGCGCTGTTGCGCGGGCTGCCCAGTGCGTGGGTGCGCGGCAACGAGGGAAGGGATACCTGGAACGCGTTCGACATCGTGGGCCACCTCATCTGCGGGGAGCGCACCGACTGGATGCCGCGGGTGCGGATCATCCTGGAGAACGGCGAAGCGCGGTCATTTGATCCCTTTGACCGCTTTGCACAGTTGAAAGAGAGTCAAGACAAATCTCTGGAGCAGCTCTTGGACGACTTCGCCGGCCTGCGAAGGGAGAACCTGGCTGCGCTGCAAGCACTGAATCTACAGCACGAGGATTTGTCCCGGCGCGGAAGGCATCCAGCGCTGGGAGTAGTAACGCTGTCGGAGCTTCTGGCGACATGGGCGGCTCATGACCTCACTCATGTGCATCAACTATCCCGAGTGATGGCGCACCAGTATCGTGACGCAGTCGGCCCTTGGAGCGCCTATCTGGGCGTGCTGCAGTGTACCGGTCATAGCGCTACGTAGGCGACGAGCCGGGTGCCCTGGGTCTCGCGGTTTTCGAGACCTGAGAGTTCTGCCGGGTGCGCCACTCCGACCGCAATGTCCGACCGAGACTTTAGGTATTGGCCGATACTTTCGTCCAATGGATTCGTGGTCGCGCTTCTGCCAATCTTGGGTGGAACAGTCACTCGCTTTGAGATCGAAAGGGTCACCAAATGGACGGCACAAATGGACCAAAAGAGAAGACGCGGGTGACCACGCCTGCGGCGTCGAACACGCTTAGTGTGAACGTTTTTACCGCCCCGGGAAAAGCCATGGTTGGCGAGCGGCCAAAGCCCTTCGGCGAAGCGCTGGCTTTTGACCCTATCACGTCGACTCTAATCTTTGGCGAGTACGACGCGGTGCTGGTGGACGCGATGGGGACGGTGGCTGAGGCCGAGGCCCTCGCGGATTGGGTGGCTCTGCACAACCGCAACCTGGAGACCATCTATATAACGCACGCCCATTTCGACCACTTCTACGGTCTGAGCATTCTGCTCGACCGTTTCCCTGGCGCTCGAGCGATAGCCACGCCCAAGGCGGTGAGCGCCATGCAGATGTCTTTCACTCCCACGGTGGAGCGGCTGGCCCGCCGGATGTTTCCTGGGCAAGTGGCCACCAGGTTGGTTCCACCTGAGCCCTATGAGCACGACACGTTCACTCTCGAGGGCCAGGAATTGCGCATCATCGAGCAGGGCCGCACCGATAGTCCCGATTCGACGTCTCTATACGTTCCATCGATCGGCCTGGTCGTCGCCGGCGACGTGGTTTACAACCAATGCCGCATCTACGTCGGCGACACCACCCCCGAGAGCCGGCAGAATTGGATCGCGGCGCTGGACCGCTTAGCGGCGCTGGAACCGGCAATAGTTGTCGCCGGCCACAAGAAGACTGGCGCGCCCGACTCTCCCTCGACGATCCAGGACACCAAGCGTTACCTGCAGGACTTCGATCGGCTACAGAAAACCGCGACCTCCGACCGGGAACTTTTCGATAAGATGACGGAGCTGTACCCGCATTGGGTGGCAAATCAGTCGTGGTTGATGTTCGGATTCCCGCAGCCATGACCCACATCAACCGCGACGGCCCGCCCTTGGCGGCTTTGGAAAACAGTGGGAACAGACGGAACGTTCCCTAATTTCAATGAATGGGACTTCCGTCTTAGTCCCGATTTCAGAGAGGAGAACAAAATGACAGCAAAAGGAAAAATATTGGTACTAGTCTCGAGCGGTCGCGGCTTGCGCTTGAAAGATGGCGGGCTTTATAAGGGCGCTGGCTACTACCTCAACGAGTTGACGGTCCCGGTTCGCGCCCTGATGAAGGAGGGCTACGAAATCACCTTCGCCAACCCCGAAGGCAACGCGCCCCAAGTGGATGTGCATTCAGAGGTCGCCGATTTCTTCGGCGGGGACGCGGCCAAGCTTCAGGACTATCTGGTATTCCGCGACGGCCTGACGGGGCTCAGAGATCCAAGCCGCATCGCGGATGTCATCGCGTCAGGCCTGGATCAATATGCCGCTGTTTTCGTCCCCGGCGGCCATGGCCCGATGATCGATCTTCTCGATGACCCCAATGCCGGCATAGTGATGAGACACTTTCACGAAACATCGAAGCCTACGGCTGTGCTCTGCCATGGTCCGATTTCACTACTCTCGGCTCTCCCGAATTCGACGGAGTTCGTCGCCGCGCTGACGGCGGGTGATGTCGCTGGAGCGCGGGCCAAGGCTCAAGGTTGGATCTATGCCGGATACAAGATGACTATCTTTTCGACAGCGGAAGAGCAGCAGCGGGAGCCGCTTGAGATTGGTGGCAAGGTTCTCTTCTACCCGGACTTCGCTTTGAAGACGGCGGGTGGCGACGTGAGTGTGCTCGCTCCATGGTCAAGCTACGTCCTACAAGATCGCGAGCTGATCTCAGGCCAGAACCCGTTCTCTGATGAAGCGCTTCTGAAACTTCTTATACCGGCACTGAATGGGAGATCTAAATGAGCAGCGTACAAATTGATCAGAAGAGCTATGAGATGCCCCCGAAGGATGGGATCAGCATCGCGCATTTTCTCACCGTCGCCGACGTCGAGCGCTCGGCTCGCTACTACGAAAAGGTCTTCGGCGCTCGCATTCTGTCCATGGGTGACGGCAACGCGCCTCCGTACCTTCAGCTGGCGAATATCTGGATGATTCTGAACGTTGGCGGCGGGCCGACGCCAGACAAGCCGACAGTAACGCTCAGCGTTCCCGACCCGAATCATCTCAACAGCTTTATGAATTTCCGGGTTGCGGATATTCAAGCGTGCTATGAATTGTGGAAAAGTCGAGGAGCCGAGTTCATCACGCCGCCGATCCCCAAGTACGGCGAGATACGCTGCTACATCCGCGATCCTGACGGCTACATCATCGAAGTCGGACAGAGCACCACCCTTACCTACGGTTAACGCGCGGCCCGGACGGGATGCGGATTTAAACACGTAGCGCCGGGTGCCCCGGGTCTCGCGGTTTTAGAGACCCGGGAGGGCTGACGGGGTGATCACCAGACGTGTGGCAGCAGGCGGTACCGCACTTTTTCGCAATAGGCCCGGTAGCCCGCCAGGTCGCGTGCCAGCAGCTTCTCTTCGCCCAAGATGCGCAGGATGAGAAACCCGAGCGCGGCCAGACCTGCGAGAAGGCCCCAAACCGAACCCAGCAGCAACGGGCCACCAACGAACATCAGACTTCCCCCAAGGTACATGGGATGGCGAACAATGCCGTAGACGCCCGTATCGACGACACGCTGGCCGCGCTCGCTCTGAATACGTATCAGTTGCGATGCATACGTGTTATCGGCGAACGCCCGGAGCATGAAGAAACTGCCTCCGAGCAGCAGGAGGCCTCCGCATACTTCGCTCCACAGCGGCAGCCGCGGTGTCCAAGCGAAGCGCACATTCAGCGCCGACAGAACCAGCGCGGCCAGGAAACACACTTTTACCGCGAAGAGGATAACCATATCGGAGCGCGATTCGCCGCCGCTGCCGGGCTTGCGCATGCGCTCCGCCAGCAGCGCAGGGTCGTTGTAGTGAAGCCACAAAACCATGGCGGCCATGAACGCCACCCACCACAGACCGAAGATCCAGCCCTCCACCCAGCGCCAATTGCCTGACAGCCATAGCATGAGGGTCGCGACGCCTAGAACGCCAACGGGGGCAGCCACCCACAGGAGTCCCGAGATGGTCGATGTGGAGCGCATCGGGAACCTGAGAACATCCTACTCCCCGCGACGCAGCCTCGTTGAGGCTGAAACCTGATTGGCTCACTCAGGTTGGGCGACGATCCGGAGGTAGGGCTTCAGCGTCTTCCAGCCGCCGGGATATTTCTGCCTGGCTTCGTCGTCCGACACGGCGGGCACGATGATGACATCCTCGCCCTTCTTCCAGTTCACCGGCGTCGCCACTTTGTGCTTGCTCGTAAGCTGGATGGAATCCAGGACGCGCAGGATCTCGTCGAAGTTGCGTCCGGTGGTCATGGGGTAGCTCAGCATCAGCTTGATCTTCTTGTCCGGCCCGACGATGAAGACGGTGCGCACGGTTGCGTTGTTGGCGGCAGTGCGGCCTTCAGAGGTATCGCCGGCGTCGGCCGGGAGCATGTTGTAAAGCTTGGCCACGTTCAGCTCCGGGTCGCCGATCATGGGATAGGTGACCTTATGGCCCTGGGTTTCTTCGATGTCGGCGGCCCACTTGCCATGACTGCTCACGGGATCGACACTCAGCCCGATGATCTTGCAGTTGCGCGCGGCAAAGTCAGGTTGCAGCCCGGCCATGTAGCCCAGTTCCGTGGTGCAGACGGGAGTAAAATTCTTGGGATGCGAAAACAGGATGGCCCAGCCGTCGCCAATCCATTCGTGAAAGTTGATTTCGCCTTGCGTGGTTTGCGCGGTAAAATTCGGCGCGTCGTCGTTGATGCGTAGGGACATCTTGGATAATCTCCTGGTCCGCTGTCTATGGAATTTTGGGTGGGCGCGAGCGGCACCGAATTGTAGGTCATCGGCCTGTGTTGGTGTCAAGCTGAACCGGGACGCGCCGTAGTCAGTTTGCCTTCGGTCCAATGGATGCCAGGCCTGCGTCATTGTCAACCGGAAGCCAGCCGTCTTTTGCGAAGGAGGCTCCAGCTTGTATTAATTATTGGTTATTCGATTTGATCAGCGAGGGCCCGTGTGATAATCTTCGCCACCGTCCACATCTCCAACAGCTTTGGGACTCCTGGGCCGCTCTAAATCAAACCGCAAAAAGGAGTTGTGTCATGCAGCTTCGTCGAATGGCCAATCTCGCCATGGTCTTCACTTTACTTTTCCCGTCCTTACTGGCCGTGCCCGTTCAAGGACAGCAACTTCAGTGTTCACAGATGAAAAACCGGTGCTCGCAGAGCTATCTGGATAGTCTTCCCGAGCCGAAGCTAATGTCTGGATCGGTTAGAGTGCTGCAACTGGTCAACTGTTCCTGCCAGACCCTGCTGGGCGCCGCCAATGCAGCTGCAATGGCGCCAAACACGCCTTATCCGATCTTCCCGGACGAGGGCACTTGGGTAATGCAGCCCTACGGCACCACTGACGGCATGGGAAATCCCCTTAATGTCCTGACCATTCAGGTTCCGACGCAATGGGCTTACAGCGTACCGAAAGGCAGCACCGGCCCCAACATCTGGGCCCGAACCGGCTGCCGTTACGATCCGGTGACCAACCGGGCGCAGTGCGAAACGGGAAGCTGTGGCGACCAGTACGATTGCAGCTCCGGAGCCTTTGGACCCCCGGACTACAGCACCATTGCCGAATGGACTTTCTACCAGTCCGACCCGCCGTGGTTCTTCGATTATCCCGATATCAGCCTGGTGAATGGCGCGAACCTCACCATGGACATCGAGCCACTCGGTGGTGACGCTTTAGACCCTTCTGCTCCCACCAATGAAATGTGGTTAAACTGGAACTATCCCCTCTCCGTGTTTGGAAATGATTTGCGCGCCAATGATCCAAAGACAAACCAGAACTGTACCGACGCAAACGGTAATAGCTTCGTGCTTACTCGCGCAGACATTCATAAATACGGTAATGGCATCTTCGACTATGTCATCGTGGATGGAAACGGCGATCCCACCATGCCTAAGGGGAACAACCCCCTGGCGTGCTTCAGTAACTGTGGCAAGCAGGAGTTCAACTATACGGTGAACACCGGGGAGTGCACAGATCCGAACAACCCTAACTGCTACGCCAGAAACGTGTTTTGCGCAGATCCTAATGTGACCTACGGGCACTCGTGCACGCAGGACTCAGACTGCACACAGTACCAGAACGGAGTCAACCTATACACTTCGTGCTATTACAACAATCCGTCAAACCAGACGATGGGCGTATGTGCGCTTCGGGCGTTCTATCAGACCCCTACCACAGAGTGCCCCTTAACGCAGCAAAACGGTCCTCACGATCCAGGGGGCCCGGCCAAGAGCGTGGCCTGTACCTTTACCTACGGCTCCTCCAATCCCTTAATAACTATGGGGGACCCAAACATTTACTCTGCTCAGCCTCCCGCCTTAGGGTGTTCGAACGTGATGGACCCCAATGGCAACCCAGTCCCTTGTGTTGGCGACGATATGATTCACCAGGTATTTCATGGTGGTCTAACCTGGCCGAACGATCCTGAAACTTACAAGGGCGACTCGGCGGCATATCGAATTATCTTCTCACCCGGGAGCACAGATGTTCCCATCACGCCAGCCCAGAGCTATGTTCCCCTTTGCCAAAGTCTCCCGTCGAATTACAACTACAACGCTGCCTATGTTAATTGCAAGAACAACGTGCTGAATGAAGGTTCCGTTTTCGGCATTGCCCGATCCGACAATATACCTTGGTCTTGCGCCCTCGACCAGAGAGGCTCAGCTTCCAATGGCGTCCTCTGTCGCTGGAATCCTCCGCCCGCCGGAAATTGTTCTCCCCCTCTGACCGATAAGTATGTGACTAAGAGCGCGTGCGGCAAGATCGACTCCGGCATTTCGCTGTCTTCCACCGTCATCGCGCCTGCTCTCAACGATCACTTGTTTGTCGAGGTAACCATCGCCAATGCACTAAACCCTGTCGAGATGCCTTCCAGTATCGCCGGATGCGCCCCGACCTGGACCGTAGTCAAATCGCAGTTCATCAACAACCATGAGGGGCTCGCAATCTGGTACTCGGGCCAATCGATTCGCACTTCCTGCAAAGTAGTGGTCACGCTGGCAAACTCAAACCCTGCCTCCATGAAGGTGTATGACGTACCCAGCGCCACTGGAGCCCTTGACACTACCGCCGTTGATTCCGGGAGCTACATCTATCAGCCCAACACCAAATATCCCACCGTGACCACCAGCACATTTACGACTACCCATCAGCCGGACTTGGTACTTGGTAGTTTGCTGCAAGTGAACAAGCAGTTCACTCCGATTACCTATTGGGAGAATTGGTTGACCGATGCTGATCCCACGCAGAGCAATTATCCCAATTGCACGTCCATCGGTTGCCCAACCGACGACGGTACGGACTTCCTGCCCGGCCATGGCCCTAACTCCAGCAACGCGGACGTCGGACACCTGTATCTAGCGGCGACTGGAACTTATGAAATAAACCGGTCGGGCGGAAACTTCGGAAGCTTTGACTGGGGAGCAGTCGCGATTGCTATTAAACTCACTCAATAGCAGCAAGATATCCGCAACTATGGCGAGGTGATAGCAGCGCCGGCGCTCAACGGGCCGGCGTTGCCGCGTCACCTCGCCAAGGTGTATGCCCCAGCGCTTCCGACGAAGTGTTCACTCCGGCTTCTGGCTCTCCATCCTGCCACGAAGATAGTCCTCGATGTCCGCTCTGCCGGCATGTCTCGCCCAGTCCGCAGGTGTAGCCCGCCAAAGGACATCCTTCAAATCCAATCGCGCACCTCGTTCGACGAGCAATCGGACTACTTCATCATGGCCGCGCCCAGCAGATTGGTGAAGCGGTGTGGTGTGGGAATGTCCTCCAACCGGGTTGTATCGGTTCGGATCTTCCCCTGCGTCAAGCAACAGCCGAACGATCTCGACATGTCCAAAATCCGCTGCCAGCGCGAGCGCCAGGTGGCGATCCTCACGGTTGGTATCAGGAAGCAACCGACGGGCGTCGTCCGTGCGCCCTAGGGCCGCCGCGACCGGCAGATCCATATGGGCACCGCGCTGGAGCAACGCGTTCACTGATTCCAACTCGCCATGCAAGGCGGCTGCGTGGATAGCGCTGCCAGGATCCGCTCCGTGATCGCAAAGCAATTCGATCAATGGAAGTTGCTGTCGACGTTCCCGCGGCACACTGCCCGTCGAAACCAGCATGAGCGTCTCGTTTAAGGCGGATTGTTCGACGCCGGCATCGACAATGACCTTCGCTACCTGAACGATGTTGTCCGGCAAAGTGCCACGGCGAACCGGGTTCTCGGCGACGAACTCCAGCAGCGTTGGATTCCGAAAATAGTTCTCGCCTTCGAAGACCACGTGCTGACGTACCAGCGCCGGATGCTGCTTCAGGTGCTCGCGCAAACCAGCTACGTCACCTGCATCAAGGAGGTCGATGGCGCGACGAAACGCCGGGTCTGCAATTCGCTGGTGATGCGGCAAATCCAGGCGATCCGGGAGCGATGGTTTTTCAATATGCGCTTTCAGTCTGGCCCAACTGGGAAAGCCGCACTCGCGCGCGATGGCAAGCTGCGCATCACTAAGGCGTAGATGATCGTCGAAGATTTCAGCGTCCGCGGCCCGGCTGAAACGCGGGTGGAATTCCCTCAGGCGCTGGGCCACGTCTGGAGTGCGAGCAGCGTGCTCCTTGAGCAAGTCCCTGGCTTGATACTTGAGATGGTCGAGGTTGGGATTCGATGGGAGGCGTCTTACCGGCATGACGAACTTCCTTTCGTATGCCCCAGGTCCGCATTCATGGGCAGAAAGTTAGTTCGTGAAAACGAATTGTTACCATCAGGTGGACTTCTGTCCTTTCCGCGGACCGGATGCGCCCTTCACGCTCCGGAGATGTTACCACGACGGCGAAGGGCTCGGCACCACGCCAATGTGCCCCGCGCGGCCTGATTTCATGTGCGATGGCTGGCCTCGCCAATGCTCCCATTCCTGCACGCAACCCTGCCATCGAGGCGGTCGTTGCGGGTGATCGGCCAACAGGAACTAATCCATCGCCTTCACTTCAAATCGTCTGCCCTGGTTCAACGCCTTCGGAGCTCGGGCCGCTCACAGGCCCGTCATTTTCTCCAGCTTCTCCGGATAGCGAGCTCCCTGCACCGGAATTTTCGACGCAGCGCTGTCGATTTCGCGCAGATCGTCGGGCGTGAGATCGATTGCCACCGCGCAGATGTTTTCTTCCAGGCGGTGCAGCTTGGTGGTGCCGGGAATGGGAACCATCCACGGCTTTTGAGCGAGCAGCCACGCGAGCGCGATCTGGGCAGGCGTCGCCTCCTTTTGCTTCGCGATATTGCCAAGCAGGTGGGTTAGCGCCTGGTTGGTTTTGAGCGCCTCAGGCGTGAAGCGAGGCAGCGTGCTGCGGAAATCGGAGCTGTCGAACTTCGCATTCTCGTCGATCTTGCCCGTAAGAAAGCCCTTTCCGAGAGGACTGAACGGCACGAAACCAATCCCAAGTTCCTCCAGCGTGGGGATCACTTCTTCCTCGGGAGTCCTGGTCCAAAGCGAATATTCGCTCTGGAGCGCGGTGACCGGCTGGACTGCGTGGGCGCGACGAATCGTCTTTGCCCCCGCCTCAGACATTCCGAAGTGCTTCACTTTGCCTTGCTGGATCAGTTCCTTGACGGCGCCGGCCACGTCTTCGATGGGCACGTTAGGGTCAACCCGGTGCTGATAGAGGAGGTCGATCGTCTCGACTTGCAGCCGCTTGAGCGAACCTTCGACGGCCTGCTTGATATGCTCCGGCCGGCTATTCACGCCTGCCGCTCCCGGCCGGTTATCGCTGCCACTCAGATCGAACCCGAACTTGGTAGCGATCACGACTCGTTCGCGGAATGGAGCGAGGGCTTCGCCTACGAGCTCTTCGTTGGTGAACGGGCCGTATACCTCGGCGGTGTCAAAGAACGTGATGCCGCGTTCCACGGCGGCGCGGAGAAGCGAAATCATCTCCTGCTTGTCTTTGGGCGGGCCGTAGGAAAAGCTCATTCCCATGCAGCCGAGTCCGATTGCGGATACTTCCAGATTGCTCTTTCCAAGTCTGCGCTTCTGCATTAATTCTCCTTATGAGTTCGAGGCTGGTTAAGATGCTGGCTTCGCACCTTAATGTAGATGCTCGAAGAGTACTTCGATGTGCAGACCACGCCGCCGTGCATACAACGTTCGCCAAACCGCACGCGAGCTAACAGGATCGCCCTAGAGTTGCCCGCGAGCCGGAACAAACTGCCGGAAAACGGCGAGCAAAGACGACTATCATCGAAAACGAGGGATACTTAGAATCTAGACGATTTCCATGTCCTCATCCGCGCTGGCAGAATCTCGAGACCTCAGACGGCACATCCTCTGGATACAAGCCATCACCGTCGGCTGGATGACGATGGAAGCCGCGTTATCTCTCGCTGCGGCATGGCGTGCCCACAGTCCGGCGCTGCTCGCGTTTGGCGGAGACAGTGCCATTGAACTTCTCTCCGCAATGGTTGTTTACTGGCGCTTCCGGTCAAGCCGGAGCGGCGAACACGCCGAACAATTAGCAGCCCGAATCGCAGGAGGGTTGCTGTTTACGCTGGCAGCGTATGTCGTGCTGATTGCTGGGCTGGCGTTGCTGGGACATCGCGAAGCGAGACCGAGCCTGCTTGGCATTGGCGTACTGATTGTGGCGGCCATCGTGATGCCACTTCTGGCGCGGCAAAAGCGCCGGCTGTCCGCGGCGACGGCCAGTGCAGCCCTCCGAGCTGACGCGGCTGAATCCGCGCTTTGCGGCTATCTGTCGATCATCGCACTCGCCGGCCTGGTGGCGAATGCTTTCTGGGGGATCACCTGGGCCGATCCTGCGGCTGCGTTGTGCCTGGTGCCACTGATTGTGAACGAAGGCTGGCAGGCCCTTAAAGGCAGGCCGTGCGCCTGTTGCTGATGCTTCCGGGCCCGGCGACGATGTCGATGACAGCGGCGGATGAGGCCACTCCAGGTCACCACGTGCGAGTGGCCGGCGGATCATGACAACCTGGTTCAATCCCGATTGGTTTTTGTTTACCTTATTCGTAGGACTAAACTGCGGTAGCCGGCAATCGCCAACGGTTCCCCGGAATGTGGGCGCGGGCGGAGCTTAGACTGAATCCGTCTGCCATGTTTAACAGGAGGAGCCCATGCCTGGATGGGTATTCGTAATCGCGCTGATCGTTGTCTACGTGGCCCTGACGCAGTGGCTTCTGCCGAAGCTCGGGGTTCCCACGTGAAGGATCAAGCGCGGCGTCGAGTCTCGACCCGAAGCTACTCACGAACCAAGTTCGTCCACGAAGCGGGCGCCTTCTACAGACAAGGACTGCCGGAGCTAGGCACAGGCGCCACTTATGCGGCGGATGCCGACTGCGGAGCCTGCACCGTCCGCCGGAATGCCTCTATCGCCGCGCGGTGCCGAAACATCTGGTCGCTGCCCAACTGCATGTCTTCGCGCTCCTGCCAGTGGTTCTCGCACAGGGGCACGTTATTCCAGGTCACTGCCGTCATGCCAGTCGTCTGGCAAATGGCGCAGGCTCGTTCTTCGTTGTTGCTTTGCACGATATTCCTCTCCTTAGTAGTGACCGTTGCCGCCGGCCGACCAATGAAGTGGCACCTGAATATGAGAAATGCGTACTACGGAACCTATCGGACGAGCGGCGTCCGGAGATAAGACTCCAGATCAACAATTCACCGCATCATCACCCGCTTGATGAAGCGCTCGCGGGCCCGCATTAGAGTGATCCAATAATTCGCGTGTGGACCACACTCGCGTAAAGCACGTACGCGACCAATGTCATGATTTATGCTCCTGTGTGTTAACGCGGAAATCGAATGGAAGTTTCTGTTGACAGCCGAATGTAGTTCGCCGCGACTTAGGTGGAGCGCACATGAGTACTACTTCCAGAACAGCCTTCGGTGCGATGGGCCGCGATGACCTTCTATGCGCGCTCGAGATGATCGCAACGAAGTCGGCAGACGGAAAGACTTTTCCACTTGCAATCAGCTTCTGGAATCAGGCAGCCTAAGAGCGCGAGAACGACAGGCACGATTCATGCTTAGTGGATTGATGGAGAATCTGATGAAATTGCGGGTTGGCGTTGTTGTCCTGCTGATGTTTGCGATGGCCGGCGTTGCGCTTGCCGAAGACAAAACCAAAGCGGCCGAGGCCGCCGCCGAAGCCTGGCTGCAACTGGTGGACTCCGGACACTACGCCCAAAGCTGGCAGGACGCGTCGTCCATGTTCAAAGCGGCAGTGGGGGAAAGAGAGTGGGAGCAGAAACTTAAGGCGATGCGCGCGCCGTTGGGCGAAACGGTCTCCCGCAAAGTCAGGTCGGCGGACTTCGCTACGCAACTGCCGGGCGTCCCGGATGGACAGTACGTCGTGATTCGCTATGACACCAGCTTCGCCAACAAGAAGTCAGCGATTGAGACCGTGACGCCGATGCTCGATAAAGATGGGCAGTGGCACGTGTCGGGATACTTCATCAAGTAGGACGTTGCGCCGGGATTGGAGTTTAGGGGCTGGGGGTTAGGGGCTAGGCCAGCGACTATGAACCAGTTCGTGACGATGTTCCGCAACTTGTCCACGAGATTTAGCCTGCAATGAATCGTTGGTCTCTAATCCCTAATCCCTTCACTGCAAGCGTCAACAAACCATGCGAAGACAAACTTCCATCCCATAGCCGTCCCAATACGGGAAGAATACCTACAAGTTGTACGCTGATCATATGATCAGAGTTGACACCATTCTCCCTGAGGCTTATACCGGAGATGTCTGGTAGTTGGGAAGCGCGGTGAAAATCCGCCACTGCCCCGCAACTGTAAGCGCGGAGGTCCGGCCAGCAAGGCCACTGGAGCGAGGGCTCTGGGAAGGCGGTCAGGGACCGATGAGGCGCAAGTCAGGAAATCCGGCCAGACGCTTACCTTACTGTCCGATCCGACCTCGATGGGAGGGTCAATCGGTATCTTGACGACCCGATACCCGGGTCTTCCGGAAGTTTAGCTGCACGAGCTTTCCCGTCCGAGATGCGACTTGTGCGCGGGATGAAGAATGTCTGCGGAACGAAGTAAATCTGACGACGCGAGCCACAGGATTGTCCTGGTGCTGGGTGGGGTGCGCAGCGGGAAGAGCCGCTACGCGCAGGACTTTGCCACCCACGGCAAGCGCGTTGCGTTTCTGGCCACCGGCCAGGCCTGCGATGACGAGATGCGCGACCGCATCGCGCGCCATCGCGCCGAACGGCCTGCCGGCTGGGCAACCATCGAAGCCCCGGTTGCCCTGGAAGACGCGCTCGCGCAGTGCGGCGATGGCCAGTTCGACACCATCGTCATCGACTGCCTCACCATCTGGACCGCCAACCTGATGGAGCACGAAGCGTCAGACAGCGATCGCGTTCTCGCGCATGCCGATCGTCTGGCGCGGTTGCTGCGCGGCCACTCCGGATCGGTCATTCTGGTTTCCAACGAAGTGGGCGGCGGCATTGTTCCCGAAAACGAGATGGGGCGGCTCTATCGCGATCTGCTGGGCGGTGTGAATCAACGCATCGCAGCCGCAGCGGACGAAGTCATCCTGATGGTCGCCGGCTGCCCATTGATCATTAAGCAGGCGGCCCAGCCGGCAGAGGCGTCGCGATGAGCAAACTCTGGCGTTGCCTTGCACTGCTGCTCGTGCTGAGCTCGTGCGCCTGGGCAGTTCGCTGGCAGCGCGACGACGCCGGACGTTCGGTGCCTGTGCCCGATCAGGTCCACCGCGCGGTGAGCCTCTCGCCCAGCCTTACCAATACGGTTTATGCGCTGGGAGCGCAGGGCGATCTGGTGGGCATCACCAACTACACCGTCTATCCGCATGAGGCGGCCAGCGAGAAACCCAGCGTAGGGGCCGTAGTCAATCCATCACTGGAAAAGATTGTGGCCTTGCATCCCGACATTGTGCTCGCCCTGCCCGAGTTCAACGGCGCGGAAACGATTCATGGACTGGAACGGATCGGCATTCCGGTTTTTCTGTTCAACACCGGCAATATCGCCAATATCTATCGTACCGTCGAGCAAGTGGGGCAGATCATGGGACGCCAGCGCGAAGCCACCACGCTGATCGCCAGTCTGCGCGCGAGAGAGAGCAAGGTGCGCGAGCAATCGGCCGGCAAGCCCAAGCCGACGGTGCTGCTGGTGCTGTCGATTGACCCGCTGATCACCGCGGGAAGAAATGCCTTCATCACCGAAATGATCTCGGCGGCCGGAGGCAAGTCGGTGACCGACGATCTGGCGCAAGACTGGTTGCACCTGAATGTTGAAGCCATTCTGCCCAGGAAACCGGATTACATCATGCTGATGCAGCGCGGTCCGGTCACGTTGAAGGACATGCAAGCACGCGCGGGCTGGAGCTCGGTGGAAGCGGTCCGCCGCGGCCGCGTGATTATCGCCGACGAGCGCATCCAGATCCCCGCGCCAGTCGCATTCGATGGTTTGGAGGATTTAGCCCGGCAGATACATGCCGTGCAATCTCACTGAGATGGCATGGACAACCACAACTGAATTCATCAGGTGTACGGGAAGCGCGGTGAAAATCCGCCACTGCCCCGCAACTGTAAGGGACGAAGCCCAAACTGTCGAAAACCACTGCGCCCAGCGGGAAGGTGACAGTTGTGTCCTGAGTCAGGAGACCGGCCTGGTGAGCGACCTGAAACTCTTCCGAGGGGGAAGGTTATGCAACGCACTCTTACTATTTTTCTTTTTCTGCTGCTGGTGCTTTCTATTCCAGCGTGGCCGGCTGAGTCGGCCATTTCCGGAACTGTCACCGACTCCTTAGGCGCGGTCATTCCCGGAGCGACAGTTGTACTGACCCAGGGCGGCAAAGACCTCCAGACCGCCAAGTCCAGTCCCGAGGGAAAGTTTCAATTCAAGATTGAGCAGGCAGGCCGTTATGCGGTGCGGGCGGAGGCCAAGACCTTCGCCGCCTCCACCAGCCAGGAAGTGTTTGCCGAGCCCACCCATGGCGTGGACATCACGCTGACGCTTTCCCCGTCCGTGATTGCACAGAACATTGTGGTGACGGCCACCGGACTGGATACCCCCGAGGCGCAGACAGGGACCTCGATCAGCGTGATCAGCGCGACCGACCTGAGCACACGGATCGACCTGCAAAGCGCGTTGCGCGATCAGCCGGGAGGGCAGACAACGCAGAGCGGGCAGATGGGGGCGTTGACCGCGGTCTACGTCCGCGGCGGCCCCAGCGACGCCAACAAAGTCCTGGTCGACGGGATTCCCATCAACGACATCGGCGGTAACGTCGATTTTTCCTATCTTCAGGCCGACGGCTTCGACCGGGTTGAATTTCAACGTGGACCCAACAGCGCGCTCTATGGCTCCGACGCCCAGGCCAGCGTCATCAGCATCACTTCGCAGCATGGCGAGACGCCCTTGCCGCAGTTCACCCTCGGCGCCGATGGCGGGACCTTCGGCACCTATCACGAAGACGGCAGCGTGGGCGGTTACTGGAAGCGTTTCGACTACTTCGGCGGCTATTCGGGATACGGCACTCAGAACAGCACTCCCGACAGCGCCTTCCACCGTGACGCCTACATGGCCAACCTGGGCTTCCAGATAACCCCCAGCACCAGCCTGCGGGCCACGGCGCAGCGGGCCGTAACCGGATACGATTCAGCCAATCAGATTGCGGCTTACGGCATTCCCGACGATGCGGCCAGCAATCAGCAGAACACCATCTTTGGCATCACGCTGGACAACCATGCCACCCCGCGCTGGCACAACCAGTTGAGCTACGGTGGAGTGCGGTTGCGTTCGGAATATAACGACTGGGCGCCTACGGGAATCCCGTACGATCCCTACGGGCTGGGCTATCCCTCCTACTACCTTGGAGCTCCCGTCACCCAGCAAGGCGCCAACGGCTACACCATAACCCCCGCTGCGGTTGCAGCCATTGCGCCCGGATTGGCCTATCCCGGTCAGGCGATCTTTCAGTACGCAGGAAACTATCCGGAGCTGTCGTCGTACTTGACCAACACCAACACCGTTTACGCCCAAACCGACTACCGCGTGAACGAAAAACTCACCGCGTTGTTCGGCTTTCGCTACACCAACGAAAGCGGTTTCACCTACAACCCGTTTGAGGGACTGGAAAATACCGACCGCAACAATTTCAGTTACCTGATGGAAATCCAGGGTGGGCTGTGGAACCGGTTGTTTTACACGTTGGGCGGAGGTATCGAAGACAACGCCGTATTCGGCGTGGCTACCACACCGCGCGCCTCGCTGGCTTATTATCTGGTGCGCCCCGGCAACGGCCACATCTTCAGCGGAACGCGGTTGTCCTTCAACTTCGCCAAAGGCATTAAAGAGCCCAGCATCTACTACCAGAACAATTCGCTCTACGGGCTGCTAAGCAATACTTCTCTGGTTCCCAATGGTCCCCAATTGATCCAGCAGTATCACATTCAACCGTTCCTCGCCGAAAACTCCCGCACCTACGACGGCGGCGTCCAACAGCAATTGTTCGACGGCAAGGCGCAACTCTCCGTAATCTACTTCCACAACGAGTTCACCAACCAGGCCGAATACATCGACGGCAGCGCCCTGGCGCAACTGGGCGTCCCGGCAGAAGTAGCTCAAGCGCTGAGCTACTTCGGAGCGGCCGTCAACACTCTGGACTATAAGGCGCAAGGCGCGGAAGTGGGCTTCCAATACCAGGTGAACCGCAAGATCATGGTCCGCACCGGCTGGACCTATACCGACGCGGTGGTACAGCAGTCGTTTTCCAGCAGCGCCTTGCAGCCCGCGATCAATCCGCTGTTTCCCAGCGTCCTGATTGGAGCGTATTCCCCGCTGGTAGGAGCCAGGCCATTCCGCATTGCTCCCAATAGCGGATTTGCTGGAGTGAACTGGACGGCAAACCGCTTCCTGGTTTCGGCCATGGGAACATTCGTCTCCCGCCGCGACGATAGCACCTTCCTGATTGACACCAACTTCGGTAACACCCTGCTGCTGCCCAATCGCAATCTCGATTCCGCCTATCAGAAAATCGATTTGTACGGCAGCTACCAGGTCAAGAAATACCTCAGCGTTTACGCGTCGCTCTCGAACATTTTGAACCAGCATTACCAGGAGGCCTATGGCTATCCGGCACTGCCCTTCACCATCCGGTCCGGTATCAAGTTCACCTTCGGAGGCGAGTCATGGAAGCTCAACTGAAAACGCCAATCAAGCTGAGTGCGGCAATCCAGGGAGCCATCGACGATATTCGTGCGATTGACGATGACCGCAAGCTGCAAGCTCAAAAGCATCTGGATTGCTTGACTAAACCGCTGGGCAGCCTGGGTCAACTGGAAGCCGTGGCGGCGCAGTACGTGGCCTGGCGCGAGGATGATGTTCCGCGCATTGCCGGTAAAGCGGTCTACGTCTTTGCCGCCGATCATGGCATCACCGACGAGGGCATCAGCGCCTATCCACGCGAGGTGACGCAGCAGATGGTGCGCAACTTCCTGAATGGCGGCGCGGCCATCAACGTTCTGGCGCGGCATACGGGGTCTGACATTGTGGTAGTCGACGTGGGCGTGGATGCCGACTTCGCCGGTGCCGCGGGACTGGAGCATCGCAAAGTGCGGCGCGGGACCCGCAACTTTGCCCGCGAAGCTGCGATGTCGGAGGCCGAACTCAACGCTGCGCTGCAGGTCGGCATCGATCTGGCTGCGGAAGCCGCTGCCCAGGGACGCACGCTGATCGCGTTGGGCGAGATGGGCATCGGCAACACCAGCGCGGCCACCGCCATCACCGCTGCACTCACCGGACGCGCCGTCGGCGAACTGACCGGAGCAGGCACCGGCCTCGATGACCAGCGGCGGGTGTCGAAGTCGCAGATCATCGACAAGGCTCTGCGGCGGCATTTTGGAGATTACTCCACCACCAGGCCGGACGCGCTTGAGGTGCTGGGATGCGTTGGCGGCCTGGAGATCGCGGCGATCACAGGCATGGTGCTGGGCGCGGCGGCTAAGCGCATCGCCATCGTCATCGATGGCTTCATCTGTACGGCCGGAGCAGCCGTGGCCTGCGCGATTGCGCCCAATGCGCGCGGCGCAATCTTTGCCGGACATCTCTCGCAAGAGCCCGGACACCGTGCCCTGCTCGATTACATGCAGCTGCGACCACTCGTGCAGTTGGATATGCGCCTCGGCGAAGGCACCGGCGCTGTGCTGACCTTCCCGCTGATCGAAGCGGCGGTCCGGATCTACAACGAGATGGCCACCTTCAGCTCGGCCGGAATCAGCGAGGCATCCCCAGCGTGAAGAGCTTGCGCGAATTTGCGGCGGCGGTGCAGTTCATGACGCGGATTCCCGTGCCCGCCTTCCGCTTTGAGCCCGGCATGGTGCTGGGCGGCGCAAAGTTCTTTCCCCTGATAGGAGCTGTGGTCGCGCTGGGTGGCATCGCCATCGAGCGAGGCCTGCGCTCGCAGTTGCCGCAGAGCGTGGTTGCCCTGGCGGTCCTGGCGTATCTGGTCGCCATCACCGGCGGCTTTCACGAAGATGGGCTCGCTGATACCGCCGACGCTCTCGGCGGGGGATGGACCCGAGCGCGCATGTTGGAGATCATGCACGACAGCCGCATCGGCAGCTTCGGCACGCTGGCCATCGTATTGTCGCTGCTGGCGCGCTGGGCGCTGCTTTCCACGCTGCCGATGGCGCGCTTCCCTTTCTACCTGCTGACTGCTCACGTTCTGTGCCGCTGGACCACGTTGCCCCTGGGCGCCTTCATGGACTCGGCGCGCAGCGACGGCCTGGGCGCCAAGCTGGCCCACAAGATTCCGCTGTCGTCGGCCGTAATCGGCTCCTTGCTGGCATTTCTGATCGCAGGCTGGGCGCTGCGCCTGCACGCTCTGGTTCCCATCGCTGTCGTCAGCCTCATCACGCTGCTCAGTGGCTGGTACTACCGTTCGCAGATCGGCGGAATCACCGGCGACTGCTTTGGCGCAACCAACCAGCTGGCGGAAATCGCCGTGTACGTGTGCGGAGTGTGGTCATGAGCCGCTCTCGCAAACCGGTATTGCGTTCACGTTCCACCCTGGTGCTGGTGCGGCACGCGCATACCGAAATGGCTGGACGTTTCTGCGGCCACAGCGATCCGCCGCTCAGTGCGCAGGGGCTGGCCCAACTTCCGGACCTGAACCGGCGGCTCCGGACTTTTTCCCTGACCCGCATTTTCAGCAGCGACCTCAAACGCGCGCGGCAGACGGCGGAGTCCATCGCCCGGCGCCGCAACCTGCAAGTACATTCACTCGTTTCTCTCCGTGAGCTTGCCTTCGGGAGCTGGGAGGGACTGGATTGGGAGCAAGTCGTTCAGCGCGACTCCGCATACGCGCAGCAATGGCTTGACCTGAATCCGGCCCTGGCCGCTCCCGAAGGAGAGGAGTTCGAGGACTTCCGCAACCGCATTCATGGGGCGATGGAGCGGATCGCGGCGCAGGTGCAGAACGGCTGCGCGCTGGTGGTGACCCATGCCGGCGTCATCCGCACTTTTCTCCAGGACAACGATCTCGCCCAGGCCGGCGCGGGTCCGGGCGATTTTGCCAAATACGATTACACCTCCTGCTGGGAGGTTTGGCGCGAGGCAGGACAATGGCGTTTGCCGCGCGAAAATCACCGCAGCGTCACCCTGTCAAGTGACGACCGACGGCTAGTGAGTGATTGAGGACACATATCTTGGCAGCGCGACCGACATATCGTCAGATGAGTCCGAAGTCTGGGGCAAACCCCGTGTCAAGGCCGGAAGGAGTGGTTGAAGCAGTGGCGTTGAAGGTGGAAGCCAAACACGAGAACGGACATGGCACGCCGCATCCAGACTTCGGAAGCCAGCCGCAACCGGGCAGCCGGATTCGGACCAATACGGTCAACCTCATCCTGCTGGTCGCGCTGGTGCTCTCCATCGTGCTCGCCACCAGCCTGGGAGCGGTCCGCCTGCCGGTCAGTGCCGTGCTTCACGCTTTCCTGCATCCGTTCAACGCCGGCGAAGCGGGCGAGATCATCTTCGCTTTGCGCCTGCCTCGCGTGCTGGCCGCCGCTCTGGTTGGGGCGGCCTTGTCGGCGACTGGAGTTCTGTTTCAAGGCCTGTTTCGCAATCCCCTGGCCGACCCGTTTGTGCTGGGAACTTCGGGCGGCGCAGCGCTGGGCGGCGCGATTGGCATTTTCCTGATTCCGACGCTTTCCTTCGCCGGATTCAGCGCCACTGCGGTCCTGGCGTTCGTGGGCTCGGTGCTAACCATGATTCTGGTGTGGTATCTGGCCCGCACCAGCGGCAGCTTCGCCATGGAAACTTTGCTGCTCGCAGGCTTCGCCATCGGCACCATGCTGAATGCAGCGACGGTCGCCTTCGAGTTGCGCGAGGAAGCTTCCAGCTCCGGCCTGCGCGTGCTGGCTGCCTGGCTGCACGGACAGCTCAGCATTCCCGACTGGAAGCAGCTTGGCCTGATCGCCCCGCTCACTATTGGCGCCATCGTGGTCGCCCTGCCATTGGCGGGACGGCTGAACACGCTGGCCCTGGGCGAGGAATATGCCTCGCAACTGGGCGTGCATGTGGGCCGGGTCCGCGTGGGCACCGTGATTATCGGATCGCTGCTGACCGCAGCAGCGGTATCGCTGGGCGGCCTTATCGGATTCGTGGGACTGCTGGTGCCGCACTTCCTCCGCATCCTGATCGGCCCTAATCATGTTCGCCTGCTGCCGGCCTCGGCGTTAGGTGGCGCAACTTTCCTTATCCTGGCAGACACGCTGGCCCGTACTGCCTTCGCACCGACGGAAATTCCGGTCGGCGTCTTCACCGCGTTCCTGGGCGGCCCTGCATTTCTTTATCTCCTCCATCGTCGTTCGCGGGAGTCTGGTCAATGACCTCCAGCATTCTTGAATTCCGGGACGTTTCGTTTTCGCGCGGTCCGCGCCTGTTACTGGACCGGCTTACGTTCAGCATCGAGACCCAGGAAATGGTTGCCCTCATCGGGCCCAACGGCGTGGGCAAGACTACGATGCTGAAGCTGGCTTCGCGCCTGTTGCAGCCCACCAGCGGAAGCGTCCTGCTGCAAGGCAAGCCGCTCCCCGACTGGTCGCGGCAACACCTCCCGCGTTCCATTGCTCTGGTGCCTCAGGAGCTGGAGCTGCCCTTCAACTTCCGCGTCGAGGAAATCGTCGCCCAGGGCCGCGTACCTTATCTGCCGCTGTTCGGCGCCGGCACCGACCAGGACCACCAAGCCATCGAGCACGCGATGGAAGCGGTTGACATCGTGAAGCTGCGCCACCGGATTTACTCACAGCTGTCGGGCGGCGAGCGCCAGCGGGTGAAAATCGCCATCGGGCTGGCGCAGCAGCCCAAGCTCATGCTGCTGGACGAGCCTACCCAGCACCTGGACGTCGGCCGCCAGATCGAGTTGATCGCCCTGTTGCGGCGGCTCAACCAGCAAGGCATCACCATCATCGCCGCCGTGCACGACCTGAATCTGGTGGCGGAAAACTTTTCTTCCGCCATCCTGCTTACCCCCGAACCGGGATGGATTGCGGGCTCGACCGCCGAGGTCATGCAGCCTGAACTCCTGGGACGCGCCTTCTGCGTCAGCCAGTCAGACCTGGCTCAATACTGTGTCTCGCCACCTTCCGATGGACTGGCACAAGTCTGGTAAGGATTTGTTTTGACAGCGCGCCGCACCTTCCTCGCGATCGTCGCCGCAGGCGCCCTGGTTTTGTGGTTTGCACTCCTGGCCCCAGCGCAAAGCCCGAGCACCTCATTGCGAGGCACCATTTCCGATCCTTCGGGAGCAGTCATCGCTTCCGCACAAGTCTCGCTGGTCAACAACGAGAACGGTTTTACCCAGTCGCACACGGCAGATGCCGGCGGCGCTTATCAATTTCCCCAGCTTCCTCCCGGCAAGTACACCGTGGCCGTCGACGCGGCGGGGTTTGCCCGCGAATCGAAAGTAGTGGAGTTGCTGATCAGCCAGCCCGCAACCCTCAACTTTGCTTTATCGATCGAAGCTGCACCTACAACCGTCAGCGTCAGCAGTCAGGCGCCGGCCCTCAACGCGACCGACGCCACCATGGGAAACGCCTTTGACGGCGCAACCATTCTCGCTCTTCCCGTGGAAGGCGATATTCCCGATCTGCTCAGCTTGCAGCCCGGAGTTTTGTATCTCGGCCTGCACAACGATCAGAGTCACGACAGCCGCAGCGGCAGCGCCGAAGGCGCGCGCTCCGACCAGAACAACTCCACCCTGGACGGCCTCGACAACAACGACCAGATACGCGCCTACGCCTTCACCGGAGTGCTGCGCTCCACTCTCGATTCGGTGCAGGAGTTTCGCGTCAGCACCGCCGGCTTCAACGCCGAAACCGGACGCTCGTCGGGAGCGCAAATCAACATTGCCACCAAGAGCGGCACCAACGATTTCCACGGCAGTGTCTACGGCCGCACGCGAAATCTGATCACCCCCGCCAACGATTGGTTCAACGAGCAGGCGGAGCTCGCGCAGGGCTTGCCTAACGTTCCCGGCAGCCTCGGTCGCAATGCTTACGGCGCGTCGCTCGGCGGCCCCATCAAGAAGAACAAGCTATTTTTCTTTGCTACCTATGAGGGCGAGAAGATCGACGAAAACCAGCAGATGACGATGATTGTGCCCACGGCATCGCTGCGCGCCGGCGAAATGAAATATCCCACTACCGCCGCGAACGGAACGATGCAGATCGTCACCCTGAACAAGGCCCAGATCGCCTCCATGGATCCCGCATGCACCAGCACCGGAACCTGTCCCTGGGGCCCGGGCGTTGACCCGTATTCGCTGGCCGTCTTCAACCAGTACCCGCTGCCCAACGGCTTTTCTGCCGGCGATGGTCTGAATACCGCTTCCTACACCTGGTCGGCGCCCGCTCCGGCCACGTTGAACACCTACATCACCCGGCTCGACTATTCACTGTCCAGCCGGAACTGGTTGTTCCTCCGCGGCAATCTGCAAAAAGACAGCTCGCTGAGCCCGCCGCAGTTTCCCGGCCAGCCCGCCAGCGCCACCAACTCCAGCGACAGCAAAGGAATCGCCGCCGGCCTCAACTCCACCATCTCCCCCACTTTGATGAACAGCCTGCGTTACAGCTACATACGCCAAGGCTATGCGACCTACGGAATCGGCCAAGGCTCGTATGCAAATTTCTATGGCATGAGCACTATCAATGCCCAGACCCGCACCACCATCGTCAATGTGCCGGTGCAGAACCTGGTCGACGACCTCACTTGGGCACATTCGCACCACACCCTGCAATTCGGCGCCAACTATCGCCTCATTCACAATCAGAGTGACAGCAATGCCCTGTCCTACAATTCTGCGGTCACCAACTCGTATGCCCTGGTTGACGCCGGCATCGTAGGCACGGGACAAAGCTTCGATCCCACCATGTTCGGCTTTCCCTCGGTCAATCCCAACTTCACCGGATCGTACAACTTCTCCATGACCAACCTGGCCGGCCTGCTCGACTATGTGACCGCGCAGTCTAACTATCGCGTGTCGGCCAGCGGCCAGTCGGGATCGCTGCTTCCCACCGGAGCGATGCTCGCCCGCGATTTCAAGAACAACGAATTCGAGTACTACGTTCAGGATTCCTGGCGCATCAAGCCGAACCTGACCATCAACTACGGACTGCGCCACACTTTGTTGCAGACTCCTTACGAGACTAACGGCCAGCAGGTTGCGCCCACCACCAATCTCTGGAATTGGTTTGAGACTCGCGGCCAGCAAGCAGCCCTGGGCAATAGCGTGCAGCCTTACATTTCTTTCGCGCCTTCCGGCCAGGGCCGCGGACTTCAGCCTTACTGGCCCATGCAGCTTACCAACTTCGCTCCGCACGTCTCTTTTGCCTACTCCCCCAATGTGGGACAAGGGTTCTGGCGCAAGCTGCTGGGCAGCGGCGGCAACAGCGTGCTGCGCGCCGGCTACGGCAAGTATTACGACCACTACGGCGAAAGCATCGTCAACCTCTTCAATGAGTACGGCTCCTACGGGCTGACCAATAGCATCACCAATCCGACGAATGAGCTGACCCCCGATACCTCGCCACGCTTCACCGGCATCAACAACATTCCTAACCTGACCGGCGCGCCAGAGCAGACGGTCAGCTACCCGGCGCTTTCCCCCACCAACCCGCTGACCACGGGATTCGCCATTACCCACGGCATCGACAACAACATGCAGACGCCCTACTCGCATGTGGTGAATGTTTCCTGGCAACGCCAGTTGCCCAGCGGCTTCGTTCTGGAAGCCGCCTACCTGGGACGATTCGGCCGTCACCAGTTGCAGCAGATCGATCTGGCGCAACCGCTGGACCTGGTCGATCCCAAGACAGGCCAGGATTATTTCTCCGCCGCCGCCCAGCTTTCCAAGGACGGCTATGCCGGCCAGACCACGGTCGCGCCCATCCAGTATTTCGAGGACATGTTCCCCAGCGCGGCCACCGGCGGCTTGAGCGCGACCCAGAATATCTACAACACCATCTGGAAATACAACCTGGGCAACGAGACCGGCGCGCTCTACGCGCTCGATATTCTCTGCTATCCCGCATGCGCCGGCCAGATGGGAAAATTCTGGGCCACACAATTTGCCAGCATGTATAGCTGGGCTTCCATTGGCGACAGCAACTACAACGGCGGCCAGATGGTGCTGCGCCATCCCATGACTCACGGCATGCAAATGGAACTCAGCTACACCTACGCCAAGTCGCTCGACATGGGATCCGATGACGAGCGCACCGTGTATTCCTCCAGTACCGGCAGCACCGTAGGCAGCAGCTTCAGCGCCATCCTGAATGCCTGGAATCCGGCCCTGAGCTATGGGCCTTCCGACTACGACATCCGCCACTTGATTACCGGCAGCTGGGTTGTCGCTCTGCCATTCGGCAGCGGAAAGCTCATAGGCAGCCACGCCGGCCACGGATTGAATAGCATTATCGGCGGCTGGCAGTTGTCGGGCGTCGGCCGCTGGACCAGCGGACTTCCCTTCAGCATCATCAGCGGCGCGGGCTGGGGGACCAATTGGCTGGAGAAAAGCAATATGTTCCAGACCGGGCCCATCCAGACCGGAACGTACATTAACCAGAATGGCGCGCCCGATGTCTTCGCCAATCCGGCAGAGGCGTTGGCCAACCTGCAAAATCCCTATCCCGGTGAAGCCGGCCAGCGCAACAACTTTCGCGGCAATGGCTACTTCGGAATCGACGCCCGCCTCTCCAAAACCTGGCAGCTCGGCGAGCGCGTGGGCATGCAATTCGCCTGGGATGTTTTCAACGTTACCAACTCTGTGCGCTTCGACGTGAATCCGCTGAACTCGCTGCAAAACCTTACTACCAGCGGCTCCTTCGGCGTCTACGGCGCAACTCTCACCACTCCGCGAGTGCAGCAACTTTCGCTGCGGGTGTCTTTCTGAAATGCTGGTTGCCAATCCGCTTCACGTCGCGTCGCCGCGCCTGCGTTGACGCGCAGCGCAGCATCGACGGCGCCTGCAATGGCTCCAGATATTTTCCGGCAATTTGCCGCGAAGGATTCATCGCCGGGGCGCACTCTTTTAATTTAGCGCTTGTGGGCCGGCAGGAAATACCGCACGATGGGGAATGACGAAATCATGGCATCGGTATCGGTCAAATTCCTGTTTTGGGAATGATCGCGAATTATTGTCCCGAAATGCCTAGATTTCTCTTTGGACACTTCCAAACTGAGCATATGATATGACTGAAATGAAGGGACCCGCTACCTCATTCGCGCAACTCGACACACCCACCAGCCTGCACAGCCGCGTCATCCGCGCCCTGGCTCTAGAGCTCATTCAGGGGGAGCGTGGCGGCCAATTGATCGCCTTCCCCAACGAAGGCGAATTGTGCAAGCAGCTGGGCGTTAGCCGCAGCATCCTGCGCGAAGCCGTCAAGGTCCTGGAGAACAAAGGCATGGTGCAGGTGCGCCCCCGCTCGGGGACCAAGGCCCGGCCGCGCATTGACTGGAACCAGCTTGATCCTGACATTCTCGCCTGGCAATCGGAGCTGAAACCGGATCCGCGTTTTCTGCGCGACCTGTGCGAAGTCCGCTTGGCCATTGAGCCCATCGCCTCGGGATTCGCGGCATTGCGCGCCAGCCAGGAGGAGATTGCCGCCATTCGCCAGTGTCTGGAGCGGCGCCTGGAAATCCTCGCTGTCAAAGACCTGGAAGGCGCCATCGACGCGGAGCTGCGCTATCACACCGCAGTGGTTGCCGCTTCGCACAATCCCCTGTTCCAGCAACTGAATTCCACCATCCACGATCCTTATCGCGTGGCCCTTTCCTACACCTTGCTGTTACCCGCCTCGGTCGCCCTCGAGCTGGAAGAGTACCGCAAGCTGACGGAGGCCATCGAACAGCGCAATCCGCTGGCGGCGCGGCGCTCGGCCGAGGAGATTGTCGGCTTCGCCATGCTGGCGGTGGAACAGGTCATTCGCGATCAGGAGACCAGGAACGCTCCGGCTTCCTCCCGGCGTGACCGAAAGTCGAAGGGTATACACATTGCCCGCTCAAGGCCCGAACCATGAAACTTGCGATATCAGGCAAAGGCGGAGTCGGAAAGTCCACCGTAGCGGGAACGCTAGCCAGACTGTATGCGGCGGACGGTAACCGCGTACTTGCCGTAGACGCCGACCCCGATGCGAATCTGGCCTCCGCCATCGGATTACCACCTTCCCTCCGTTCCCAGATCCACACCATCTCCACCGAACGCAAGCTGATTGAAGAGCGCACCGGAGCCAAGGTGCGCCAGTTCGGCCAGATGTTCAAGATCAATCCCGAAGTTTCCGACATTGCCGAGAAGTATGCGGTCCATTACGAGGGTGTCGACCTGCTGGTGCTGGGCGCGGTACAACACGCTGCCGGCGGCTGCGCCTGCCCAGAGAGCGTGCTGCTGAAGAGCCTGGTTTCGCACCTCGTTCTGCGCCACGGCGAGATCGTCATCCTCGACATGGAAGCTGGCATCGAGCACCTGGGCCGCGGCACCGCCGTTGGTGTCGACCTGATGTTGGTCGTCGTTGAGCCCGGCCAGCGCAGTGTGGAGACGGCCGAGCGCGTCCGCCAGATGTCCACCGATCTGGGTATTGGCCGCTTCGGCGTGGTGCTCAACAAAACCCCCGATCCGGAAGAAGACAGCCGCTGGATCGCTTCTGAATTCGGCGCCGAGTATCTGCTCGGCACCATTCCCCTGGACATTCGCATAGCCCGCGCCGACCGGCAAGGCATCGCTCTGGCCGACCTGGGCTATCCCGAGTTACTTAACCCTTTTCGATTGCTTCAGAAAAATCTGCAGTTGTACTGCACCCCGAAGGAGAGCGTGTTATGAGCTTCGAGCCCTGCTGTTTAGCAACCGCAATCGGCAGTCTGCCTCACAAAGATCCGCAGCAGGCCGTCGAGGTCGTTCTGCGGAACCTTCCCAACGCCCCAATTTGGCCGCAGTTGCCCGCCAATGGGCTTCACGAGCAAATGGAGATCCAGTACAGCGAAGGCATTCCGCGCGTGGTCCTCGATCAGGAAAAGGGCCGCATGTACTTCGATACTACCGGCGACACCAGCGCCGATCTGGCGGAGTTCTACGAGAAATTCTGCGCCGACGATATCGAGGCCTTCCACATCAGCCCTGAGTTCTCCAAAGGCATTTACGCCATGGAAGCGGCCCTCAAGGCTTCCGGTATCAAGCGTCCCTACGTGAAGGTGCAGACCACCGGCCCGCTCAGTGTCGGGCTCAGCATCGTCGACGAAAAGAAACGCGCCATCTACTACAACCCTGAGTTCGTGGACGTGGTAGTGAAGGCGATGGCCATGAAGTGCCGCTGGCAGATTCAGAAGTTCCAGCCCTTCGCCGAGAAGGTCATCTGCTTCGTCGACGAGCCTATTTTGTCTGCCTTCGGCTCCTCTACCTACGTCAGCGTCACCCGCGACGACACGGTCGCCAAGCTGGGCGAGGTCATTGAAGCGGTCCATGGCGAGGGCGCCCTGGCCGGCGTTCACTGCTGCGGTAATACCGAATGGCCGATCCTGATGGACGCCAATGTCGACATCATCAACTTTGACGCCTTCGATTACGGCGAGACCATTCTGCTCTATCCCGACAACTTCAAGGCGCACCTCAAAGCGGGCAAGATGCTGGCAGTGGGAATCGTGCCCACCAACAGCGCCAAAATCCATGCCCAGACGGTGGACTCGCTGATGGCCAAGTTCTGCGCCCTGATCGAAAAACTGGCCAAGGCGACCGGGCTGGATACCCAGCTTATCTGCCGCCAGTCGTTTCTTACGCCGTCGTGCGGCACGGGATCGCTGCCGGTGGCCGATGCCGAGCTCGTCTTCAAGACGTTGCATGAGCTCAGCCTCAAGCTGCGCCAGGAAATTGGGGCCCCAGCGTTGGCGGGTAAGGCATAACAGCAACGCGGTGGGTGGGTGACGTAGCAGCTGGGCGCGCTGCTGAACTCCTCATCATCCACCCACCGCCGAGGACGGGTAGTCATGATTTTGGCAATGACCGGAAAAGGCGGAGTAGGAAAGACCACGTTGTCGGCCCTCACCCTGAGCTGGCTAGCCACGCATGGCGAATCGCCGGTGCTGGCGGTGGATGCCGACTCCAACGCCAACCTCAACGAGGCGATGGGAATTAGCTACGCGGCTACCGTGGGCGGCATTCGGGAAAGCGCCCGTAAGGAAGCCACCCAGCTGAAGGGTGTCAGCAAACAGGAGTTCCTCGATCTGCGCGTGCAGGAAGCTCTGGTGGAACAGAAGGGTTACGACCTGATCGTGATGGGCCGGCCTGAAGGCCAGGGCTGCTACTGCTTCGCGAACAATGTGCTGCGCGATGTGCTCGACAAGCTCGCGCGCAACTATCGCAACATCGTAATCGACAGCGAGGCAGGACTGGAGCACATTTCCCGCCGCACTCTGCTGTCGGTCGACTATCTGCTGATCGTTTCCGACTGTACAGTGCGCGGAGTTCGGACCGCGGGACGCATTTCGGCGCTGGCCGATGAAGTTGCCCTGCCCGCCAGACAACGCGGACTGATCGTCAATCGCGTGCCCGGAGGAGTTCTACCCGAAGCCATTGCCGAAGCCGTCAAGGCTACCGGACTTCCCCTGCTCGCCAGTATCCCCTTGGACCAGGACGTTGCCGCCCTCGACGCGGATGGCGTACCGGTTTCCACCATTCCGCCGGGGGCCCCGGCGCGAATCGCCATGAACGATTTATTAGCCAGGTTGTTTCAAGCCCAACAGGAGAAACACTGATGGCGACCACGGGTCAGAAAGTTTCCGCGCAGCCGGTGTCCATGGATCAGGCAACCATCGATATGGTGCAAGTTGCCAATGACACCGAAGTGAGTACGGTCTTTGACCGTTTCCAGCTGCAAAAACCGCAATGCAAGTTCGGCACCGACGGCGTTTGCTGCCGCCTGTGTCATATGGGACCTTGCCGCATCACGCCCAAAGCCCACCTCGGCATCTGCGGCGCCGATGCCGATACCATTACCGCGCGCAATCTGCTGCGTGAAATCGCCGCCGGCACCGCCGCTCACTCCGACCATGGCCGCATGCTGGTCCGTACTTTGAAATCCGTCTCGCAAGGCAAGGCTGGCGAATACAAAATCGTCGATCCCATCCGCCTGCATGAAGCCGCGCGCTACTTCGACATTCCTACCGAAGGCAAGGACGATCTGGTTATTGCGGGCGAGTTGGCCGACTTCTTCATGACCCAGTTTGCGTTTTCGGAAGAGCCCAATGTAACCCTGAAGCTGGCTCCGGAAAAACGCCAGGCGGTGTGGAAGAAGCTCGGCATCAGCCCCAATGGCGTCGATTCCGCCGTGGTGGAACTGATGCACCGCACCCACATGGGGGTCGACCACGACTATCGCCACCTGATCCTGGCTGGACTGAAGGGCAGCCTGGCAGATGGCTGGGTTGGCTCGGCCATTGCTACCACAGTGTCAGACATCCTGTTCGGCACTCCCAAGCCGGTCCGCAGCCGCGTCAACCTGGGCGTGCTGGCGGCCGACAAAGTCAACATCATCGTTCACGGGCATGAGCCTACATTGTCGGAGATGCTGGCCGTGGCTTCCAGTGATAAAGAGTTGCTGGAATACGCGCACTCCAAGGGCGCGAAAGGCATTAACGTTGCTGGCATCTGCTGCACGGCCAACGAAGTCCTGATGCGTCACGGCCTGCCCATCGTCGGCAACTTCCTGCAACAGGAGCTGGCCATCCTCACCGGGGCCGTCGAAGTCATGGTGATCGATGTGCAATGCGTCATGCCTTCACTGTCGCAGGTGACCAAGTGCTTCCACACCAAACTGGTCAGCACTTCGGAAATTGCCCACACCGGCGAAGCCGAGCAGATCGAATTCAACGTGCAGAATGGCTACGAGCAAGCCTCCAGCCTGATCCGCAAAGCCATCGACAACTACGCTAATCGTGATCAGAGCCGGGTGCATATCCCGAATGAGTCCATGGAACTGGTGGCCGGCTTCTCCAACGAGACCATCTTCCACATGCTGGGTGGCCGCTTCCGCTCGACCTTCCGCCCGCTGAATGACGCCATCATCGATGGCCGCATCCGCGGCGTGGTCGGAATCGTGGGATGCAGCAATCCCAAGGTGGTTTCCGATCACGGTCACGTCACCCTGGCCGAGGAGTTGATCAAGCGCAATGTGCTGGTGCTCGAAACCGGTTGCGCCGCCATCGCCTGCGCCAAGGCGGGTCTGCTGACCCCGGAATCCGCGCTGGCCAAAGCGGGCTCGTCGCTGCGCGAAGTCTGCGAAGCGGTCGGCATTCCTCCGGTGCTGCATATGGGATCGTGCGTCGACAACAGCCGGATCCTGATGGCTGCCACCAACGTTCTGGCCGAAGGCGGCCTGGGCGAAGACCTGTGCGACCTGCCGGTAGCCGGCGCCGCGCCGGAGTGGATGAGCGAGAAGGCAGTCGCCATCGGTCACTATTTCGTGGCCAGCGGACTCTATGTCGTCCTCGGCCATCCCCTGTATGTCGAAGGCAGCAAGAACGTGCATGACTTCCTGTGCGAGGAAATGACCAGCATTACCGGCGGGCGTTTTGAATGGGAGCCTGACCCGGTGATTGCCGCTGACAAGCTGCTGGCGCATATCGAAAGCAAGCGCGACGCACTGCACATTAACACCCAAAAAGAACGCAAGATGTACGACATGAAATCGAGGCGCGAACTGCAATGAGCAAAATCATCGCATCGTCGGCAATCCGCGGCGCTCACCAGATTGTGCGCGACGCCGAAGACTACCTGGCAAAAGCCATCGCGGCCAAGGGCATTGATTGCGCCGTGGGCTTTCCGGACACCGCTTACTCCCTGCCGGTTATCTACTCGCTTTTGGGCGAGCGCGTCGACCGGCTCTCGGACATGCAGAAGATTCTCGACGAGTGCAACCGGCTGCTACCGGCCGTGCCCAGCGAGAACTTATGGCTGCCGTATCTGGGTGGCACTCTGGACTCGGGCATCGCTACTTTGTTTGCCTTCGAAATTATTGAGGCCTGCAAGTATCTCATCGGGCCCAACCCGGTGAACGGCATCTGGCTGGGAGCAGCCAATGACGTCATCATCCGCGAACGCGGCGTGGAATTTGTCGACGGTTCGGCTCCCGGCTTTGCCGCCATCGTAGGCGCCGCGCCCACCGTGGAGGACGCCGTACGCATCGCTCGCGAGTTGCAGGAGAAAAACCTCTACGTCTTCATGGCCGGTCATAGCCACGGCACATCGTTCTCCGAGCAGTTGGCGGAGGCCGGCGTGGAAATGGGCTGGGAGACGCGCCTGGTTCCCTACGGCAAGGAGATTTCGGCTGCAGTCTACGCCCTCGGCTTCGCCAATCGCGTTGCTCTCAGCTTCGGCGGCGTCAAGCCCGGCGATTATGCTCGCAATCTTAAATACAACAAGAACCGCACCTTCGCCTTCGTCATGGCACTGGGTGAAGTGACGGAAGAGAAATATGCCGCGGCGGCGGGCGCCATCAACTACGGCTTCCCCACCATCTCTGACACCGACATTCCGCAGATCCTGCCCACCGGCATTTGCACCTACGAGCATGTCGTTTCCAACGTGCCCATCGACCACATCGTAGAGAAGTGCCTGGAAGTTCGCGGCTGCAAGATCAAAGTCGCCAAGGTGCCAATCCCGGTGGCCTTCGGTGCGGCCTTCGAAGGCGAACGCATCCGCAAGGAGCAGACCTACGTCGAGTTCGGCGGCAACAAGACGCCGGGCTTCGAATACGTCACTACTCTCGATATCACCGAGGTCGAAGACGGCAAGATCACCGTGGTTGGCCCGGAAATCGACGACGTCGTAGTTGACCCTGAAGCCAAGGACCTGCCGGCTTTGCCCATCGGCATCTGGGTGGAAGTTGCCGGCCGCAAAATGCAGCCTGACTTCGAGCCGATTCTGGAACGCCAGATCCATCACCTGATCAATGGCGCCGAAGGCATCTGGCATATGGGTCAGCGCGATATCAACTGGATCCGCATCAGCAAGGCGGCCAAGGACAAAGGCTTCAAGATCCGCCACCTGGGCGAAATTTTGCATGCCAAGTTCCTTAACGACTATCCCGCCATCGTCGACAAGGTGCAGGTGACGCTGTTCACTGACACCAAGGACGTGACCGAACGTATCGACATCGCCCGCCACTCCTATCGCGCCCGCAACGCGCGCATGGAGTCGCTGACCGACGAGAGCGTTGACACCTTCTACTCCTGTCTGCTCTGCCAGAGCTTTGCTCCCAACCATGTTTGCGTCATCACCCCGGAACGCCTGGGATTGTGCGGCGCTTACAACTGGCTGGACGGCAAGGCGGCTTACGAGATCGATCCTACCGGCCCCAATCAGCCCCTGATCAAGGGCGAGTGCATCGACCCGGTGCGCGGTCAGTGGGCCAACATCAACGACTACGTTTTCGCCAACTCCAAGCAGACGCTGGCTCGCTTCAACGCCTACTCCCTGCTGGAAGATCCCATGACCAGTTGCGGGTGCTTCGAGGCCATCGTGGCCCTGATGCCCGAAGTCAACGGCGTCATGATCGTCAATCGCGAGTACCTGGGCGAAACGCCCGCTGGGATGAAGTTCTCCACCCTGGCCAACACGGCCGGCGGCGGCCAGCAGGTGCCAGGATTCGTCGGCGTCGGCAAGGCCTACATCACCAGCCGCAAGTTCATCTCGGCTGAAGGCGGTCACCGGCGCATTGTCTGGATGCCGAAAGAGCTGAAAGACTTTCTGCGGGAAGACCTCGACAAAGTCGGCAAGACCTTCGGCGTCGAGAACTTTACCGACATGATCGCCGATGAAGCCAGCGGTACCGACATCACCTCGGTGCAGGCTTACATGGAAAAGGTCAGCCACCCTGCTCTGACAATGTGGGACATTACCACACCGTCAGAGGAAGCGGCCGCGGTCGATGCGGCGCGTGGCGCGACCGTACAAGCTGCAGCCTCTGGTGGCGGAGCCTCGACGACAACCGTCGCCGATACTGCTGTCGCGGTAGCCGAACCTCCGGCTGCACCACCTTCGACGCAGGCCCCAACGATTGCCGCCAGCGCGGCAGGCACGAAGCCTCCGGTTACGAAGGCGCCGTCGGCTGCACCCTCCACTGGAGCCATTCCTCCCAGCGACGGCGTGGGAGCTCTCATCACCCTTCTGGAGCAGCTCCGCAACTCGCCTCCGGCAACCGAGCTTCGGCCCGGCATGACGGCGCAGCAACAACTGGCAGCCCTACAGGCCTCAACGGCCATGCATCTGTTGCACGCCGGCGCCAACATGCTGCTGATGCAAACCGGCCTGCTGGCCGCAGCTGCGCCAGCCATTGCTCCCGTCGAGGACGGCTGTCCACGGTGCTTCCCCATTGACGAAGAGCCGCAGGAGCCGAGAGGAGTTGCCGTCATCACCCCGATTGACGCAGCGCCCAAAGCTGCCGCAGCGCCTCGTGCGTCCAGGCCTTCGCTGGCGGAAGAAGTGGCGCGGCCCATTACCTCCGCAGCCATCGTGGTCCCGAAGTCGGTCACCGTGGCTCCGGACAAAGCCAACGTGACGGTCCGCACGGTCACTCTAGGTGGAAGTGGTACCCGCACTTCGGCAGTCACCCTGGGAGGCGCAGAGGTCCTGCCCTTCCGCCATTACGAAGGCAATGTCGGTCACAAGCCGGTCATCGCCATGGAGGTCCTGGATAGTCCGCCCAAGTCCTATCCTGACCTGCTGCGCAATGCCTATGGCGACCTGCTGAAGGATCCCAAGGCAATGGCCCGCCACCTGGTCGAGAAGCTGGGAGCGGAAATCATCAGCGTTCGTCTGGCTACCTGCCATCCCGACAATGGCGACATGTCGGCAGAAGCTGCCGGCGACATCGTGAAGGACGTTCTCGGCGCGGTCGGCGTGCCCGTCATCGTCACCGGTTGCAGCCACTTCGAAAAGAACAACGCGGTGATGAAGCACATCGCTTCCACCTTTGCCGGAGAGAATCTCCTGCTCAACTGGGTGGAGACCGACAACTACAAGACCATCGCTGCCACGGTCATGGCTTATGGCCATTGCGTGGTGGCGCAAACGCCCATTGACGTCAACATGTGCAAGCAGCTCAACATCCTGCTTACCACCATGGGCGTACAACCCGACCACATTCTCGCCGATCCCTTGACCAGTTCTGTGGGCTACGGTCTGGAATACACCTACTCGGTCATGGAGCGTATCCGGAGTTCGGCCTTTACCGGCGATCCCATGCTGGCCATGCCCATGTTCGTGAATCCCGGCTTTGAGGTGTCGAAGGTGAAGGAGAGCCGCGCCGCTCGCAAGGACTTCCCGTTGTGGGGAAGTGAAGATGAGCGCGAAGCTCTGCTGGAGATCGCCACTTCGGTTTGTTACCTGAACTCTGGAGCGGACCTGCTGGTGGTCTACCACCCCCTGGCCGCTCGTACCCTCAAGCGCAAGATCGACGAAATGATGTTCTGCGGTAAGTGAGGTGACCACAAAATGGCAATGACTGGTTTACAGATCTTTAAGCTGCTGCCCAAGACCAACTGCGGCGAGTGTGGTGTGCCCACGTGCATGGCGTTCGCCATGAAGCTGGCCGCCAAGAACGCCGAACTTGCGGCCTGTCCTTACGCTTCCGAAGAAGCCATCAAAACTGTTGGTGCGGCCAGCAAGCCGCCCATTCGCCTGGTGAAGATTGGACCGCCGGAGCGCGAGGTCCTGATCGGCAACGAGACGGTGATGTTTCGCCATGACAAGACCTTTGTCCATCCCACAGCTATCGCTGTCGCCTTCGCCGACAACGAGCCGCTCACCGATTGCGGCCACGGCATTGCCGGGGTCCGCGACTATTGTCTGGAACGCGTTGGCGAAGAGCTGCGTGTCAACCTGGTGCTGGTCGATAACTTCAGCGAGGAGGTCAAACCCTTCGTCGATCTGGTGAAGACCGCAGCCGGTTCCACCGGCATGGGCATCATCCTGCGCAGCTCGAACCTGGAAGCTCTGGAAGCCGGCCTGAAAGAGCTACCGGGACAGCGGCCCCTGATTCACGCTGCTACCCCGGCGAATGCCGACGCCGTGGCTGCCCTGGCGCTGAAGTACAACGTTCCGCTGGTAGCCCGGGCCGCCACCATCGACGAACTGGTGGCGCTTACCACCAAGCTGGCCGGTCTGGGACTGAAAGACATCGTCCTCGACCTTCCTGCCGACAATCCCGCAGCCACGCTGCAATACAACACCATCATCCGCAAAGCGGCGTTGAAGAATTCCTTCGAACCGCTAGGCTATCCCATCATCAACTTTGTCACCGCCCTGGACGACGCCTCGGTCGTGGCCGACGCTTCCACCTTCCTGTGCAAGTACGGCTCCATCGTGGTCCTGGACCGCGTGAAGCTGGAAGTGCTGCTGCCGCTGATGATGCTGCGGCAGAACATCTACACCGATCCCCAGAAGCCGATTCAGGTTGATCCCAAGGTCTACCCCATCGGCGAAACCGGCAAAGACTCGCCAGTGCTGGTCACCACCAACTTCTCCCTCACCTACTTCCTGGTTTCGGGAGAGATCGAAAACTCAGGCATCCCGGCGAACCTGCTGGTAGTCGACACCGAAGGCATGAGCGTGCTGACGGGATGGGCGGCGGGCAAGTTCTCCGGAGAAAAGGTCGCCAATGCGGTAAAGGCTACTGACTTGGGAGAATCAGGCAAGCATCGCATCATCATTCCTGGCTATGTCTCGCAAATCAGCGGTGAAATCGAGGAGGGATTGCCGGGATGGGAGGTGCTGGTTGGTCCTGGGGAAGCCTCGGACCTCGGCTCCTTCATGAAGATCCAAGCCGCGCGGTAAAAACATGGCCTCTGTTCGCTTTCAGCCCGCCAATGTCGTGGCCGAGGTGCCGGCCGGAACGCTGATCCACGAAGCAGCGTTGCGGGCCGGCATCCTCGACCTTGAATTGCCGTGCGGAGGCGAAGGTTCGTGCGGCCTGTGTTCGGTGGAAGTTGTTGGCCGCGATGCCTCGGTGCTGGCCTGCCGGACGAAGGTAACGTCCGACATGGTGGTCAAGCTCCCCGATCGCTCGCAGACCGGGGCGCGCGTTCTCGGCGATAGTCATTCCTTGATTGATCCCGGACTGCTTCCGGACCGTGATCATCTTGCACCCCTTTATCGCTATCAGCAGCTCACCGTGCCGCCCGCTTCCATCGAGGAACACTACAGCGATTGGACCCGGCTCACGCGCGAATTGAGTCGCCATGGCGGAGCCGCTCCCATTATGTGCGAACTCACCGTGTTGCGGCAGTTGGCCGAGGCGGTTCGTGCGTCCGACGGAAGGATTACGGTTTCCACCGAGGAATCCGCCTCCGGCTTGCGCGTCCGCGATGTGCAAGCCGGCCACCGCCTCGACCACCCTCTCGGCCTCGCCGTCGATATCGGGACCACCACGGTTGCCGCGCAACTGATCGATCTTGCTGACGGATCGCTGCTGGCGACGCAGACTTCCTACAATCTCCAGATCCGGCGCGGCTCCGACGTGATCAGCCGCATCGATTACGCCCGCAATCCGGAACGCCAGGAAGAACTCCGCAGCCTGGTACTGGAAACCATTAACGGCCTGATCGCTCAGCTCGGCGCCGCAGTCTCGATTGCGCCGCGCGACATTCGCGCAGCCTTTGTCGCCGGCAACACCACGATGACCCATCTGCTGTTGGGCCTGCCTCCGCGTTACATCCGCGAAGCTCCGTACGTCCCCACGGTAAACTTCGTCCCTGAGCTGCGTGCGCAAGTTGTCGGCCTGAACATCGATCCCGAGGCCATCGTGGCTTGTGCGCCCGGCGTGGGCAGCTACGTCGGCGGCGACATCACCGCGGGACTTCTGTGTACCGACCTGCCGGTCAACAATCGCGACGTCTTTCTCTTCATGGATATTGGCACCAATGGCGAGATCGTCATTGGCAATGCGGATTGGATGGTGGCTTGCGCCTGCTCAGCCGGCCCCGCCTTCGAAGGAGCGGGGATCAAGTGCGGTATGCGCGCCGCGGAAGGCGCAATCGAACGCGTTAGCATCGGCGATGACGGCGAAACCTTGCATTACTCCGTAATCGGCGCGTGCAAGCCGGCCGGCATCTGCGGATCGGGTCTCATCTCGCTCCTTGGCGAACTATTTCGCCAGGAAGTGGTGGACCGCTCCGGCCGTTTCTTCCAGCCACCGGGCACAGGCCGGATTGTGCAACACGAAAGCCGGCGCGCCTTCCTGCTGGCCACCGCCGAGCAGACCCGTACCGGCAAAGACCTGGTAATCACCGAGGCCGACCTGGAAAATCTGATCCGCACTAAAGCCGCGATCTATGCTGCCTGCTCGCTGGTTCTGGAGAACGTTGGCCTCAGCTGGGATGCCGTCGCTCGCGTCTACATCGCCGGCGGCTTTGGCCGGTACATGCGGATTGCCGACGCAGTTTTCATCGGTATGCTTCCCGACTTGCCGCTGGAGCGCTTCCGCTATATCGGGAACTCTTCTCTTACTGGCGCTTACATTGCGCTGCTATCGCGGGAACATCGCCGCCGCCTGGCGGAGATCGCATCCCGTATTACCTATGTCGATATGAGCTCCAATCCGCACTACATGGACAGCTATGTTAAGGCTTTGTTCCTTCCCCACACGGACTTGGAGCAGTTTCCAACGGTCGCAAAGTCATTCGAGAGTCGAAGGAGGAAAGCATCGTGAACAGTCTTCTAAAAAGGGTCAAAGCGGGCGAGATTCTCATCTCCGACGGGGCCATGGGCACCTTTCTGCATGCCAAAGGGCTGCAAGGCGGTGAATGTCCCGAATCCTGGTGCATTAGCCATCCCAAGGCGGTGGAAGAAATCGCCGAAGCCTATGTAACCGCCGGTTCCGACCTGGTGGAAACCAATTCGTTTGGAGCCAGCTCGTTCAAGCTGAAGAGCTATGGACTGGCCGACAAGGTCCACGAGATCAACCGCGCCGCCGCCAAGCTGGCAAAAAATATGATCGGCAACAAGGGCTACGTTGCCGCGTCCGTGGGTCCCACCGGGCACATCGTGATCGAGGAAGGCGGCGACACTACTGCCGAGCAGCTCTACGAGGCCTTCAAGGCCCAGGTGATTGCTCTGGCCGAAGGCGGCGCCGACGCCATTTGCGTGGAGACCATGTCTTCCGTGGTGGAAGCCGAGCAGGCGATCAAGGCCACCAAGGAAAATACCAACCTGCCGGTGATCTGCACCTTCGCCTTCGAGCCGGGAATCAAGGGCTTCCGCACCATGATGGGAGTGAAGCCGGATCGTGCGGCGAAAGCGGCGGCAGCGGCTGGGGCCGACGTCATTGGCGCCAACTGCGGCATGGGCATCTCCAATATGATCGAGATCACCCGGCAAATGCGCGCCGCTGCCCCGAACGTCCCGATTCTCATTCATGCCAACGCCGGCCCGCCGGTCGTGGAAGACGGCAAGACGGTATTCAAGGAGACTCCCGAACTCATGGCTTCGTTTGTTCCTGAACTGGTGCAAGCCGGCGCCAATATTATCGGCGGCTGTTGCGGCACTACTCCGGCCCACATTACCGCCGTGGCTAAGGCCGCCCGGGCGCTCACGGTTCAAACGTAGGACTGAAGACTGCCTTCAATCTCCTGACTTGGTCAGCGGCTGTTGAAAGCGGCCGCTGACTTTTTCAACCTTCTCTGTCGCCGGCAACTATCCACGCCGCGCAGGCCGGGGCTGACTACGACTTGCTATGATCCATGAGACCTCTATGCACTGGGAAACTCTGACCGCGAGCGCTGAATTCTGTCTTCGCCGTTCTGGCCGCTTTCTGGTTACCGAGTTACTGCTCCCGCACCGCGTGCTGAGCACTTCTGCGGTCAATGGCGGCCAGTCGGATGGTATCCGCTACCTGGTCAATCACCAGAGCTGCGAGGCCTCGGCACATCACGAACGCCATGCCTGCATGACTAAGCTTGGGCCGGAAGAGTACCATCGCTCGGTTTGCCTGGAGCTCGGACTTCCGTCGGACTGTGTCGCAACCATGGGCACCGCGGCCGACATGAACTACGCCACCGTCATCCAGCGCGGCGAGGATGACACCCTGGTCACGGCTGTGGTGACCGCGGGGGTGCAGGGCAATGCCGCTTGCGCGGGCGATCCCACCGCCTGGCGCGAAACCCCGGCCGGTTGCTCGGAACCGGTGCTTTCGGCCGGCACCATCAACATACAACTCCTGCTTGACTGCCCGGTGACCGAGGGCGCTTTGGCCCGCGCCGTTGCCACCATGACCGAGGCCAAGACCGCGGCCCTGCAACAACTGGCTGTACGCAGCCGTTATTCCACCGACCTGGCTACGGGAACCACCACGGATCAATTCTGTGTCGCAGTTCCCTTGCGCGCCGCCTTCCCGCGCCGCTACGCTAGCACCGGCATCAAGCTGGGCGAATATATTGGTGCTTCCGTCCGCGACGCGACCCTGGAAGCGCTCCGTTGGCACAACGGGCTTGAGCCCAGCTACACCCGCGGCATCTTTCATGCGCTGGGCCGTTACGGCGTGAAGGAAGACCGTTTCCTTCAGGAGATGGCGCCTTATCTCACCGACGGCGAACTGGAATTGCTGAAGAACAACCACGCAGCCGTGATGTACGAGCCTTTAGTGTCCGCCGCCGCTTACGCCATCGCCAGTGTTCTGGACCGTTGCCGCTATGGCGCATTCCCCGCCGGCACGGCGCGGGAAGCGTTGCGTCAGCAAGGAGCATGCCTGGCCGCCAGCCTTGCGGGACGGCTTGACCGCTGGCCGGAGTTTCGCGACAACTTGGTCGATGCCGATGTCGAAGAGCCCAAGAAGCTGATCCTGGCGGCCATCGCCCTCGGGTGGTCGAAAAAGTGGTCCTAGAGATTTTGCGTCCGTCGGCGCCGCTTCTCGCTGCGGCAGTCCTGCTGGATCTCGCTTTCGGTGATCCCGTCTACCCCGCACATCCCGCACGCATGATCGGCTGGACTCTCACTCAATTTGAAAAGCTGCTGCGCGCGCTCAAGCTCGACGGCTACGTGGGCGGCGTGTTGCTCTTTCTGCTGCTGGCCATCGTATGGTGCGGCGGAACTGCCGGTCTCATTTACGCGCTCGCCCGGTGGAGCCGGTGGGCTGCCCTCGCCGGCCAGCTCTTTCTGATTTACTCGCTGGTGGCATTGCGTGATCTCCTGCAGCATGGCTGGGCGGTCGAACTCGCCGTTCGCCAAGGCGACTTGCCGGAAGCCCGTTGCCGCATCTCGCGGCTGGTTGGCCGCGAGACCGATCGCATGGACCTCGCCGCCTGCCGCAGGGCCGCCATCGAAAGCCTTAGCGAAAATCTCACCGACGGCTTCGTGAGTCCAATTTTCTGGTATGCCGTCGCTGGCCTTCCCGGTATCGTTTTGTTCAAGGTGGTCAGCACCATGGATTCCATGGTGGGCTACAAGACGCCGCTGTACTTGCGTTTCGGCTGGTGCGGCGCTCGTCTCGACGACCTGATGAACTGGTTGCCGGCGCGGATCAACTGGCTGCTGATCTCGCTTTGCGCTGTGCCCCTGCCGGGCTACTCCGGACGCAAGGCGCTACGCATCGGATGGCGCCAGCATGCGCTGATGCCGGGCCCGAATTCCGGTTGGAGTGAAGCTACGACCGCAGGTGCGATTCAGCGTCGGCTGGTAGGACAGATCTGGCGGCACGGCCAGCTGGTGACGGAGCTTTGGCTGGGCGATGCCGGCGATCCGCCCGCCGGCGATGATTCCGATGTGCGGCGCAGCGCGGTTCTGCTTACCATCGCGGGCCTCAGCGCAACCGCACTAGCTTTGCTTGCAATCGCCGCCATACACTGAGCAATGTCATCCCGACCGGAGCGAAGCGGAGCGGAGGGAACTGCGGTATCTTGAACGGATCGAGACTGCCGGCGACAGTTCCTCAAGGTCGCGTGAACTCGGGACTAGTCGATAAGGACGGACATTATGAGCAGCATCGCAACCAAGAAGGGCGACGGCGGACAGACCAGCCTCACCGGCGGAATCCGCGTCTCCAAGTCATCGCTTCGCGTGGACGCTTACGGCACAGTTGACGAAGCCAACTCAGCCATGGGATTTGCGCGCTCCATCTGCGAGGACGCCGACCTGCGCGAGCGCACCAAGCTCATCCAGCGCGAGCTGTTCAAGGTGGGCTCGGCGCTGGCCACACCGCCGGAAAATCGTAAGGGCGAGCCTCCCTTGAACGCCGCGATGATCGACGCCCTCACCGATCAGGTCCATCAGCTCGAAGCCCTCGAGGGTATGCTCTCCGACTGGTCCATCCCCGGCGAACACGCTGCAGCCGCAGCTTACGATGTCGCCAGAACCGTGTGCCGGCGCGCCGAACGCTGTGTGGTGCGTTTGATCGACGCCGGTGAGATTGTGGATGCCAACGTCCTGCCCTATCTCAATCGGCTTTCCGACTTGCTTTGGCTCTTCGGCCGCAAACTCGAGTTGGATGCGGGGGTCAGCGGCTCGCTGCGCAATGCCAATGCCAAGACCGGCCCGCGCTGGTCGCGTGCCTGGTAGGTATTGCTTTGAATGCAACCACGATCAGGCGGTCCGCAAAGTCGAGCCAAGGACTTCGGCTGTAGCCGCTGAACGGCCTCCGGCATGGACTCTGATCAGCCTCCTTGCCGTTTCCTGCCATCGTCAATCTGACTGGTTCGAACGTTCGTTCGAGAGAGCGAGGTTGGAAGCCTGGTCTCGAGGCGACGAACATCCTCACGTGACGCACGTCCTAGCGCCTCTACGGCCGCCTCGATAGAGTCCAGTTAGTGCACTTCGTTTGGTCCTTACTCTGGTGTCAATTCACAACAATAACGCGGCCTCGAGCATTGAGGTGCAAGTCCCAATTCGGGAAGGTCTTCAAGTTTTTTCCCAGAATTGCCTAAATCCCAATTGACTTAATGTCAACCGCGCCGGAAGATCAGCTTGTTGGGCTTATCATATGATGAAATGGGCTTGTTTCCCGATCTGCCCTCGCCCGTCCCACCACGGTTCGCCCCACTCCACTCCTCACTTTTGCAAGGTTAACCGCAACACTATTAATCGCAACTCATGGAGAAACGTGTACTCATGACAGACCTAAAAAAGCTGAACAAAGCGATCGTCGAAGGCGACGCTAAGACGGCGGCTGAGGTCACCAAAGCAGCTCTCGCGGAGGGAGCGAAGCCTTTGGATCTCATCCAGAATACCCTGATTCCCGCCATGGACGAGGTTGGCAAGCTCTTCGAAGAAGAAGAGTATTTCGTCCCTGAACTGCTGTTGTCCGGCAGGGCAATGCGGGCCGCATTCGACCTCATCAAGCCATTGATGGTGGCCCAAGGCGTACAGCCCACCGGTCGCGTCGTTATCGGAACGGTCCAAGGCGACCTGCACGATATCGGCAAGAACCTGGTGGCGGCAATGTTGGAAGGCGCCGGATTCGAAGTTTTCGATCTGGGCGCGGACGTGAAACCGGAAGCGTTTGTTGAGACCGTAAGGGCCAAGAACTGCAACATCGTGGCCATGTCTGCGATGTTGACGGTCACCATGCCGAAGATGGCTACCACCATCGAGGCATTAAAGGCTGCGGGTCTGCGTGACCGCGTAAAGGTCATGGTCGGCGGCGCTCCTATTAGCCAGGCATACTGCAACGAAATCGGTGCCGATGCCTTCAGTGACACGGCTTCCGGCGCTGCCGTGATTGCCCGTGACATTATGGTTGGCACCAAGGTAACCGCGCAGTATCAGGAAAAAGGCGAGAAGACACTGGCAGGAATCGCCGCCAGCGCAAAGGGGGGCAAATGAGCAAAGCCAAGATCTTCCGCACACTAGCCGTCAATAGCCCGCAGGACCTGATTTTTGGGACCGCTCCCCATCCGGTAACTTGCGGTACTGGGTTGACTATCGGAGGTGGAACAGTATTTCCGGAGGTCAACTTCACTCTTCCTACCATGAATGTCGATAAGACCACTTGGCCGGAAGTGCTGGCCCATTACGAAGAAATGGCCACCAACATTTTCAAACGTGCCGTCGCCATGAAGGTCCCCGGCATCGTTCTGGAATTCGAACAACTCCCGCAGATGACGCAGGTTCCGGAGTGGGGCGCTGAAATCACCGCTCTGCTGGAACGGCATGGGAAGCAGGTCTTTGAGAAGTATGGTCTGAAAAGCGCCATTCGCTGCACCCCTGCTGACATTCGCGGACCGGCTGGAATTAAGGGCGTAAAGCCGGTTATGCGTCATGGCGAGCTGTGGGAACAGCTGAATCGCTCCTTCGATCTGTGCATTCAGGCCGGCGCTGACCTCATGTCCATCGAGTCCATCGGTGGCAAGGAAGTCCACGACGAAGGTCTGATGTATGGTGACGTTCGCGCCATCGTGTTCGGGCTGGCCGTTCTGTCCTGCCGCGATATGACCTGGCTATGGAGCCAGATCTCCGAGAAGTGCGAAAAGAGTGGCCACACCGTTTCCGCCGGCGATACCGCCTGCGGATTCGCCAACACCTCCATGGTCCTGGCCTATCAGAAGCTGCTCCCCGATGTAGTCGCAGCCGTCGATCGTGCCATGGCCGGCGCTCGTACCCTGAAGGCCGTCGAATGCGGCGCCAAGGGTCCGTCGAAGGACTGTGGTTACGAAAACCCGATCGTGAAGGCCGTCAGCGGCATTCCGATCTCGCAGGAAGGCAAGTCAGCCACCTGTGCACACTTCAGCCATGTGGGCAACATCTCCGCCTCCATGTGCGATCTGTGGAGCAATGAGTCGGTGCAGAATGTCCGTCTGCTGTCGGGCAACGCTCCCGAGGCCTACACCGAATTGTTGGCCTATGACGTACGTCTCATGAACATTGCCAACTCTCACAAACAGGGCCATATCTTACAGTCCTGGATGGTGGAGTCGGACAAGAACAACAGCGCTGTTGGCACTATCCTCACCCCCGAAGCGGTCTTCGCCATTGGCAAGGCGATCGTCGCGCAGGAGACAGACTACGCCCGCACCGTGGCTGCCGGTCAGGCTGCCATCGACATCATTCAGGGCGCCGTCGACAAGAAACAGCTCACCCTCGGCAAGAAGGAACTCCAGTGGCTCGAAAGGCTGCACAAAGAGTTCGCCAATCTGCCGAAGGACGAGAATGTCCTGGCCGAGGAAATGGCAAGCACGCTGGGCCATCTGTTTGATCCTGAGTCCTACGGGCTCCAGGTTCATGCAACCGTGGGCGCCGGACGGTAGTTTAGACCGGCGTGGTAATAGCGAAGCGATGCCGCCTCTGGCTAGTCGGCTGGAGGCGGCAGTTCTCGAGTATGCGGCTGCCCCTCTCCATCGAGTTGTCGGTCGCTTGTATAACCATGTTTCTTAAGAGAGCAGCGAGTGTGCCCACTTCGGTTCACACTTGCTGCTTTTTTGCTGGCGCGCTGCTCGCAGGGTGAGCGCCGTCACAGATTCTCTTGCATAACTTTCTTAGACTTTATGATTAGGCGGATCATTGATTATGTCGAACCACGGTATCGGTAACCCAGCCAAAGTGCGCATCGAACTGGTTCCTCTAGGCGCGGTCCTGGAAGTGGATCGGGGAACGGTCCTGGAAAATGTCTTGATGACTCGCGGCATGGAATTTCCCTGCGGCGGATTGGGCACCTGTGGCGGATGCCGCGTGCAAATCCTCGAGGGCCAGATCGCACCTACCCCGGACGATGTTGCTGCCCTGTCGCCGCAGGAATTGTTAGACGGCTGGCGGCTGGCTTGCCGGGCACGCGCCGAATCGCCCTTGAAGCTGAAGGTCGAGCAGTGGACCATGCCTGTACTGACCGACGACACGCAACTGTCGCGCACCCGCCGCACTGGCCTGGTCGTAGCCATCGATCTGGGCACCACCACCGTTGTCGCGCAGTTGCTGGACCTGGCAACTGGTAAATTGCTCAGCCTCCGCACCGGACTCAATCCGCAAACCCTGCACGGCGCCGACGTGATGAGCCGGGTGAGGTTCTCCTTCGACAGTAACGAGCTCACATCTGTGATTCGTGATTTCCTCGGGACCATGCTTCACGACCTCGCATCGGGCCGCGAAGAAGAAATCGTGGAAGTAGTGCTGGTCGGCAACACCGTGATGCATCATCTGTTTTGCGGGCTCGATACCGAGCCGCTTTCGCATGTGCCGTTCGCGTCGCCGAACCTCGGCGAGCAGCGTTTCTCTGCCGCCGAGCTGAACTGGCAACTCCCGGCTTCGGCGGTCATCCGCTTCCTGCCCTGCATCGGAGGCTTCGTCGGCTCGGACATTCTGGCCGGCATCGTCGCCGTCGGTTTGCATACCGGCAACCAGTTGCGGGCCCTGATCGATCTGGGGACCAACGGAGAAATCTCGCTCGGCAACCAGGACAAAGTTTTGTGCGCCTCAACCGCAGCCGGCAGCGCCTTTGAGGCCGGATCCATCAAGATGGGGATGCGTGCCGCTACCGGCGCTATTTCGCGTGTTTTCCTGAATCATGGCGGGATGAAATGCACCGTGATTGGCGATGTCGAGCCTCGCGGCATCTGTGGCAGCGGACTGGTGGACGCGGTTGCCGCCGGACTCGACGGCAGCATCATCGGAACCAGTGGCCGCTTCACCACCGGCTCGAAGGAGTTTACCCTGGGAGGCACGATTAAGATTTGGCAAGCTGACGTGCGCGAGTTGCAATTGGCCAAAGGCGCCATCGCCTCGGGTATGCGCATCCTGCTGGATCGCTGGGGCGCCAGCATAGACGACGTCAAGGATATCTATCTGTCCGGAGCTTTTGGAAACTATGTGCGCGCCGAAAGCGCAGTGCGCATCGGCCTCCTGGAAACTTCCCAGGACCACCTCGTTCCCTCCGGCAACACCGCGTTGCGGGGCGCCAAGCTGCTTATCGGGGTCGAGGACTTTCCCGTGCTCGACATGATTGAGCACGTTGGCTTGGCTTCCGATCCGCATTTCCAGGACCGGTTTGTGGAATGCATGGCTTTTCCCGATGCGGAATCCGTCCCCGGCCGGCACGCGGCTTCGGAAGCATCCGTTAGTGTCGTGTAACCATGCGTCTGTCGCTCATCGGTTGCGGTTTATTGTTGCGCGAGTTGAGCGACGCCATCGTCCATTCTCCGCACTTGATCGATGCGAAGTTCCTTCCTGCCGGTCTGCATGACACCGGCGCAAAATCCATGCGCCAACGCTTGCAGCAGGAAATCGATGCCACCAATACTTCCGACTACGATGCGATTCTGCTCGGCTATGCCCTGTGTGGCATGGGTATAGCAGGACTCAAGGCGCCGGCCATTCCGCTGGTGGTTCCTCGCGCCCACGATTGCATCACTTTGCTGATGGGCAGCCGCGAAAAATATAGCGAATACTTCAAGGCAAACGCCGGCGTGTATTTCCGTTCCGTCGCTTGGGTAGAACGCGGACAGGAAATGCACAATCAACTGGGCGCTAACGGGCTTAGCCAGGACCGCGATTCGCTCATCGCCCGCTACGGCGAAGATGCCGGCCAATACCTTTATGAAGAAGCAACCCGGTATCGGAGTTCTTATAGCAAGCTGACCTACATCCGTACTGGGTCGGAATTCGACGACAACTGCGCGCAGCAGGCGCGTGCGGAGGCGCGCGAGAGGAACTGGGCCTTCGAGGAAATGATCGGCGACCTTACCCTCTTTCGCCGCCTGCTGGCGGGCGATTGGAGCGGCGATTTTCTGATCGTTCCTCCCGGCCACACCATCGGCCCCACTTACGACGACGAAATTGTGCGCGCCGTGCCGAACGACATTCCTACCACTAGCTAGCGAGTGCGAGCTGCTACTCAAGGGGCCGTTAGGCTCTGAAGTCGATACCGGGAAATCGTGAAACGCCTCTATTCTAGGGGGTTTGAACGAAGTACCGCAGCGGCTAAAGCCGAATCTCCTTGATCGCCGTCACCGCGGGCCTGAAGGCCCGCACTACCCGAGCCAGGCCTCAGCTCGATTCTTCCCGCTGCCTTGTCAGCCGTGCCGTCTAGACATGCGAAAGTAATGGCCTTCAGGCCCTGAGGTGTCACTCCCTCAGGGGCTAAAGCCGGATTTCTCCCTGAACTTGTGCGGCACGCCTGAAGGGTGCCCCTCCAAGGCTCCCGGCCTAGAAGAACAATATGCTTCCCGCGGCGATCGAATCCGAGGTCGCCACATAGCCGCCATACGCGGTTGACCGCGTGTGCGTGTACTCACCGATAAGGTTCACCCAGTTCGTCAGCTTATAGCGGACCCCGCCGATATCCGAGCTGTTGGTCTTCAACAATTCCGGATCCACCTCGAAGGAAGCGAGGTCCAGATGGCTGAGGCCGTAACTGCCTCCAATGGTGAATTTATGAACAAACGTATACGTGCCTTGAAAATAATAGCCGTAGGAATCGCGCTTCAGTCCTGAAGGCGCAACCGCGTCGAAGAACAGCCCGGTGGTGCCCAGACCCCAGCCGTTGTAGCCGTAGCCAACAAATTCCGCGCCACCGGCAGTCAACTTTCCACCGTAATCCAAACCGGTACCCTGGGTCCCGGTGCCGAGCGGCAGGGCCTGAGTCGCGGCATTACTTTGCAGGCTCTGCGTCACTACATTGGTCCACAGCTTCACCCTAACAGGGTGCTTATCGGTTGAGGTGTAGGTCAGCTTCCCCTGGAACTGCGGCTGGTCGTGACCTGTGAGAGTGCCGGATTGCCCGGAGAAGTTGACCGCATCCAAGGGCGTGAAGACACCAAACGCTCCCTGGAATCCGTGGGACGAGGGCGAGGTATAAGTAATTTGCGGAATGAAATCGGTGTAGACATAGCCCAGGCCAATTCGTCCCAGCGAAGTATTGGAAGGAGCGATGTTGCCTCCCGTGCTACCCACCCCCAACAGGGAAAAGTCGTTGAGAATGGCTTCCTGGCCGAAAAGACCAATATCGCGCCCGATCTTGAATGTTCCCATGACGGGCTTGCCGATAGTGGCAAACTGCTGGCGAAAGTCGATACCGGTGGTGCCCAGCGCCGCCGCATTTCCTGCCGAGTTTGCTCCCCCAACTCCGGTGACGCTATTGAGGCCGGGATAGAAACCCAGCGTGACGCCAACATCGTAGCCCATCTGATGGGTCGCAATCGCGATGGAGAAGTTCCCCGGCAGCAGGCCATTGCGCACCGCAGAGGAATCGGTGGCGCCGGTGCTGGCCAGTCCGCCCCCAATCAACGCTGCGGACGGAGATTTGTCGACCCGATCGTGATCGTAGAATCCGTTCACCTCGCCGGACACGGTTACATCGACCGCTCCCACATGGATCCCAATTCCCTTGTCCATCATGGTAATAATCTTGGGATTGACCGATGGCGTAGGCTTTTGCTCGGTTTGTGCGTCCGATGTCTGTTCCATGGTTTCATGGGTGGGTGCTGCGACGCCCATTCGCGCCTTCAGGCCATCGTATTGTTGCTGACTGACGGCGCCGTTCTGATGGAGAACTTCCAATAGCTCAAGCAACGCATCGGGTGAGGGCAGCGTTGTAGTCTGTGCCTGAATGAGTGCCACTGACGTTAACAGCAGAGCAGCTATGCCCACAACCCAACGAGGACCCGTCCGGCGCCCGGATAGTGAAGTATTTGCTTCGCGACTGCGATTCATCCAAGTCTCCTTTGTTCGATTTACACGTGAGCAGCGGTGTCCCTTTGGTCAAGTTCGTTGAGCCATTACCAACCTCAACCTTGTGTTACGGAAGCTCGTGATTACCCTGGAAAGTGCACACCTCGGGGCTGCTTGAGAGAACCTACCGCCTTGCACACGTTGACAACTGAGCTGGGAACTCTTTGTGTGTTTGGCCTGCTCCGGAACGATCATGGTCTATTGGTCATCACTTCGCAGTGACCGGGGTCAAGGATGCATGTGATAAGGACTTTATTGGTACTTGCGGTGCCAGTGCTGCATGTCTGAGCCGAAAGCCCGCTCCGCTGAATCCAACTTCGAGTTGGAGAATACAGGCGCTTAAAATTCAAAAGCAGCGGGGTCGCTATGCCGGCAAAAGAAATCAAGGTGCAACGATTCAGCGTGATTTCTTCCAGGAGTTTTCACGATGTCGTAACCGCGTTGGAGACGGCTATTGGGCATCCCGAGATGAACTCGTTCAGAAAGAATGTCGCAGCCGCAAAGACATTGGGCGAGGTGGAAGCGATCGTTCAAGCGGTAGTTGGGCCGTCGGGATTATTGGAGTTTTTGCGCCTGGACCTCGGCGAAATCCTCCGCAAGAACCAGGGAGCGGCGGCTCGACAAAGTCTGCGTTTCCTCGTAGGTAATCCCGTCATCATGAGCAGGATGGTTCAGCATGTTCCGGACGCCGGCTCGTACGCTCCAGTCACGATTCTGGTCGACGAGCGTACCGATGGAGTTCATCTCTCCTACGACAGCATGGCGAGCTATCTCGTCTCGTATGGCAGCCCCGAAGCCTTGCAGGTCGCTCAAGATCTGGATGCCAAGGTGGAGGCCCTGCTGGTGGCGGCGGCCGGCTAAACGGTCACGGTACTGATCTCGGAATTAGATCAGTACCCACGGTTTCGCATCGTTGTTGGGCCTGTCCGGTTGGTGTTATCGTGGAGGGGCCGATTCTTTCCGCACATGCCACGCTCCATGCCGTCCCCGTGCCACCTCTTTTGCCTGCTTGCCGGTCTGCTCGTCCTTGCGATGAACGGCACAGCCTCGGCCCAGCAGGCGATTGGCGAGCTTTATGCTACCGATGCCAGCGTAAAGGGATCGGTGGTGCTCGCAGGCTCGGGAACCAGCGTGCTGAGCGGTTCGTCGATCCAGGCGGGCGCGCAGGCCGCAACCTTGAAGCTGGAGCGCGGCGGCACTCTGCTGGTTTGTGAGGGAACGAAGCTGTCCATCACCGCGTCGCAAAGCGGACGCCAAATGCTGTTTAGCCTGAACAGCGGCAACGTGGAGATGAACTATCCTCTGGGCGCGGAAGCAGACACGCTGCTCACGCCTGACTTGCGACTGCTGATGCCCGGACCGGGGACCGTGCACGCTGCGGTGCGGGTCTCAGCACAAGGCGATACGTGTGTGCAGTCCTTGCCGGGAAATATGGCGTCGATTGTGGTTTCCGAAACCATGGGCGATGCGACCTACGAGGTGAAGCCCGACCAGGCAGTTCTCTTCAAAACCGGACACCTGGACCAGGCAAGCTCGTCGAAACAGAATTGCGGATGTCACGCTTCGCAGCCGATACCGACGCAAGTAGCCAAAGCCTCACCACCGCCGACGCCTCCTGCGCCGGTTAAGCCCGCGCCAACTCCGGCACGACCCCCGTCGCCAGATGAGCACATGGCGGTCGAAGCGCCCTTCATCTTCCGCGGAAGTGATCCGGCCCCCGATCTCAGCGCGAACGTAGCTGTCCTGAGACTGGAGAATAATAGAGTTGTGCAGCTGGAGCCGACGGTGCTCCCGCCGCCCAACGCCAAGAAAAAATCCGCGTCCAGCGACGCTCAGACGGCCAAGAAGGAATCGCATGGCTTCTTCAGCAAGGTCGGGGCGTTCTTCGCGACTATCTTTCATTGAGGAGTCCGCTTTTCGCTTTTCGCTTTTCGCCAATCGCCAATCACCACTTGCTCTTGCTCTTCGCTTCTATCGGCCTCCAAGCCTAACTTTGGCAAGGAGGTTCCGAACTAGAGCATAGAACCGCATACCTCTGGCGAAAAACGAAGGGCGAGTATCGGACGGCTGATAGCTGATAGCTGTCTTCTGCTAGACTTAACTCTTCCATATGACCGAACAGCCGCGTTCGCGAGTCTTCCTCTGGGTGTTACTCGGCGGAGGAGCCTTTTTCCTCTTTCTGGTCGCAATCTTCACGTTGGTATATTTCTCGGTCCGCTCCCAACAGAAAGACAGCTTTGGCGGCTTTGGTGACAAGATCGCCGTGGTCGATTTGGAAGGCGTGATTCTCAGCCCCAAGGATGTGGTCGAACAGCTACGCAAATTCGCCGACGACAGCTCGGTCAAAGCGATCGTGCTGCATGTTAATTCCCCGGGCGGCGGAGCAGCGGCCTCGGAGGAGATTTATCGCGAAGTGCTGCGCATTCGCGATCAGAAGAAGAAGCGCATCGTCGCCTCCATCGAAACGGTTGGCGCCAGTGGGGCCTATTACGTTTCGTCGGCGGCCAACAAGATTTTTGCCGATAATGCCAGCATTGTCGGCTCCATTGGCGTAATCGCCGAATGGTACAACTATGAAGAACTGATGAAGTGGGCCAAGTTGCAACAAATCACGCTGAAGGCAGGCGAATTCAAGGATACTGGATCGCCCACGCGCCCCATGACCCCTGACGAACGCGCCTACATGCAAGGCCTGATCGACAACATGCACGTGCAGTTCATCCACAGCGTTGCGGTAGGCCGCAAGATGACAGACGACCAGGTGCGTGCGCTAGCGAATGGCAAGGTCTGGACCGGCGAAGAGGCCGTGCCGCTCAAATTGATTGACCAGGTCGGAGACTTTCGCGCGGCCATCGAAGATACAGCGAAGTCCGTCGGCATCAAGGGCGAGCCCACCCTGGTGCATCCTGAAAAGGACCGCAAGAGCGTGCTCGACCTGCTGTTTGGCGATGTATCCGATTACCTGCCGAACCCAGCCAAGCTGATGCAGACCAACGTGGGCTTCTACTATCTGTGGAAATAGGCTGCCCCGTGCCGCGGACGAAGAAAAATCAATCGAAACTTGTACTTGCCAAAGGCTGGCGCAATTTGAGAGTATCCGATGTGCTGGTAAACTTGACCCGTATCGCGACAAAGGGGCATGCGAGATGACCAAGGCAGACTTGATCGATGAAGTTTCCCGGCTGACGGAAATCACGCGGAAAGACAGCGAGGTCATCGTCGAGACCATCTTCGAGAGCGTGGTGCGCTCCCTGCGCGCCGGCGACAAGATCGAGATCCGCGGCTTCGGCAGTTTCCGCACTCGCCAGCGCAAGCCTCGTGTGGGCCGCAACCCCAAGACCGGAGACCGCGTGGAAGTGCCGGCCAAGAAGATCCCTTTCTTCAAGCCCAGCAAAGAACTCAAGGACATGGTCAACACCAGCTCTGAATCACATCCTAAGAGCCCAGTTCTGCCGGCGCCAGCCGCGGGCGGGAACGAAGGCGGTAACGGATAGCTTCAGAGGCAATCTGACCTCTGGTTCGCCCGGTATTGGTTTGTTTTCGGACGGGACATGGCTCCTGTAAAAAGCAACATTCATTCCCACTAAACAGGAAAGCCCGGGCCGTTTTGCCCGGGCTATTCACTTTTTCGCTTCGGACCTCGCTTACGTCCAGGTTCTGGCGTCGGTCATGTCCGTTTTCATCAAGCGAATCTTTGTCACCTTTGCGTTCGTCACCGTCTTGCTGTCCCGCGATTTACATCACCAGTGCAATGCTTTCCAGCTCTCGCTGAAAAGTCTCCAGTGTGCCGCCGAGTAGTCCCGCCCTGCTTACCGCATTGCGGGCTTCCTCGGCCGAGACGCCGTAACCGTGTCCGGCGAGAAACATCTGTAGCAGCTCGGCTGCGTCCCGGGAGTCAAATCCGTGCAGCAGTTCGCTGCGCAGCGCGGCCAACTCTGGAACGGAAAACTTTTCTGCCATCATCGACCTCACCTCCGACCTTCTGCGTTTGGCTGTTAGACTCGCTCACCAGCTATTTAGTTGCAGGCAATTCGATTGCCGAAACCAAATTGTTACCCAGCAATCACCCCAGCCTTTGAATACTTCCAACCCACCCATCTCGAAATAGTTGCTGCTACTGGGTTTGTATACGTGGCCGGGCGCGGTTTGTTCCACCCAAGTGGGACGCGTGGCACCCCAAGAGTTGCGTCAGGCACCCGTGGTAGGAACGTAATTGCCCACTCGCGAAGCTCAGGTACTTATGTTGTTTGGGAGCTTTTGGGCAATTTTTACCATTTCAGGAAACGGCGTGAGCGATACTACGCACTATCTCTTGACTGAATCCTCATTCAGTGGGCGTACCGTCCGCGGTCACAGTTGCTCGATCGTCGCCTCGGGCTCCAGCAGGATCGGAATCCCGTTGCGGATGGGATACACCCGTTTGCACTCATTGCACTTCAGGCCATCTTCGCCGCGCAAGACGAGCGGCTTCAGGCACACGGGACAGGCAAGGACATCCAGGATTTCGAGCAAGTCAGGAGGGACCATAAGCTCCCAATTCTAGCAGTCTGGCCCTCGGCAAGGTTGCTGTTTGCGCAAGGGTAGATCGGAATCGTCGTAGTCGTCCCGACGGCCACCCATGGCCAACGTCCTTAAGTTGTGGATCACCCAGACGTGCGGCAGCGGTCACTGACAACGCGGCGGTGAAGGCGCTAAATGCGAGTGGAAAAGGACTCCTCCGGCCTTTTTCCTGCCCGGCTCCCATCGCGCCCCGGGACGGCGAGGAACAAGACCTTCGGGCTTCTTTCTCTCAGGCGTGGGCTACGCGCCCCCCGGGAGTCCATTTCAACTCGATTCGACGGCAAGGAGGCCAAGCGATGCACAGCCAACCGCGCTCTCTCGGTTCACCCCTCCGCACAGTTTTTCTCGCGGTGATTGCCGCGCTGGTGATGATGTTGGCGACGGTCCCGGCCTGGGCTCAGAATTCTGTTCCGCCGACGGCGGTGCAGGCGGCGAAGATGCCGCAGTTCGCTTCGCGACTGGCCCATGGGGTGAAGCGCGCAGGCCGCCCCGTGTCTCCGGCGCTGGCCCGTGCCAGGATGCATCGCGGTCCGCTCGACAGCAATGACATTTACGATAACGGCCCAATCAACGGCAACACTGATGCATGGACCATCAACTTCGGCTTTGTCGTTAGCGACACCTTCACCGTGCCGGCCGGCGGTGCCACTGTCACCGGCGGCAGCTTTGGCATGTGGCTGTTCTCGGGCGACACGCTGACCTCGGCCGAGTTGTCCATCACCTCGAGCGAAAACGGCGGCACCAGCTACTTCGATCAGACAGTGAACTTCACGCAAGGCAGCTGCACCAGCAATGATTATGGCTACAACGTCTGCACTGCAACGACCGGCTTCACGGGGCCGACGCTGAATGCCGGTACTTACTGGGTGAACCTCCAGAACGCCAGCGTTCCCAGCGGGGACCCGGTGTATTGGGATGAGAACTCCGGTCCTTCTTCGGCTTCGCAGAATGAGGTGGGCACGATTCCTTCGGAAGCGTTCACCATTCTCGGCAGCGCGACCACCAGCACTACCAGTATTACCTACTACGATGATTACGCTTGTCCGGATCCCCAACCCGGGTTTCATGACCTCCATGATTTCAGCTCTACCGTTGGGCCCTCGGGGTTGGCCATCGACACAGCCGGGAAGCTCTACGGCACGTTTGCGAATGGCGGCAGCTATGGCGCGGGCCTGGTGTACGACTTCGCAGAGAGAGCCGGCCGTTGGTTTGTCAGCTCGTTGTATAGCTTCCTCGGAGGCAGCGCTGGAGGAGGCCCGAACGGCGTCATCGTCGGGCCGGGAGGAAATCTTTATGGCGCGGCCGATGGCGGCATCCTAAACTGTAGCTATTACGGCGGCCAGACTTATTGCGGGTTGATCTATGAGGCGACTCCGGGCGCGACCCCCTGTGCCACCGCATTGTGCAGTTGGAACGAGACGCCCATTTATGAGTTCACGGGGCCCACGGACGCAGCGGGCGGTAGTGTAACCGCGTTCGACTCAGCCGGTAACCTGTATGGCATCTCAAGTAACGCCGGAGCCTATGGGCATGGGGCTGTCTTTGAGCTTTCGCCCTCCGGAGGCGGCTGGACGGAGAAGCTCCTCTACAGCTTCACTGAAGGGAGCGATGGTGGATATCCCACCAGCCTGCTAGTAGGCCCCGACGGAAATCTGTATGGAACAACATCATCGGGCGGCATCTATAACGACAATTGTTACGGGTCGGGCTCATGGTGCGGCGTAGTTTTTCAATTAGTTCCGTCAGGAAGCGGGTGGACGGAAAATGTCATTTATGCCTTCACCGGCGGCTCGGACGGCTGGGGTCCCTATGGCCTGATCCTAGGCAGGTCAGGCGGTCTGGTTGGGCTTAGTACTTGCCAAGGCTACGTTTGGAGCGGCTGCCTTCTAAATACCCCTGAGTATGATGGTGTGATTTTCGCCTTGTCTCCCTCGGGTCACGGCTGGCAATTCAACGTAGTCTCCGACGCCCAAGCCGACCAAGAAGTTTGCAATATATCAGGCGATGTCGCCTTTACCAGCTTGGCATTCGACGCGGCGGGGAATTTGTATGCCGCTGAAAACGGCGTGCATGTGTCGCCGTGCGGCGAATACTGCTATTCCATTCACAATTGTGGCGAGGTCCTCGCCGTCGGCTCTCAAATACCACTGGTAGTAGGTCGGGCCGGCATCTTTGGGAACATAACCTCGGATGCCAACGGCAACCTCTATGGCACTACTTCAACGTGCGGCTTCGGAACACTTCAAAGGACAGACGGCATGATCTGGCAGCTCTCGCCATAGAAATAGTTGTCGGTGGCCAGTAACCACTTGTCAATGAATTCCACCCAAGCTTCCTCTGCTCGGGTGGGATCTTTCTTCTTGGATCACAGAAATCCGGCATCCCCACGATACCGCGAAGGCCGGATGTGACCACTCCGATCGCTTCAATCAGGGAAGACTTCCCTACTGCTGATCCCAGCCGCCGCCGAGTGACTGATACAGCTGCACGTAGTACTGCATTTCCTGAAACCAGGCTTGGGACAGACTCAGCTCGGCGGTGAAGTAGTCCTGCTCGGTCACCAGAACCTCCAGGAAGCTGGTGACGCCTCCCTGATAGCGCACCGTGGCGAGGCGGGCGGTTTCCTTGTAGGTAGCAGCCTCCTCTTCAATCTTCATGCGATACTTTCGGGAATCGTAGTAACCCACCAGGCTGTTAGACACATCGCCGAAGGCGTTCAGCACCGTCTGCTTGTACACCAACTCCGCCTGATCGCGCTGCGCCCAGGCCAGACGATAGCCGCTTCTGATCCTGCCACCTTCGAAGATCGGCTGGGTGATCTGCCCGCCCACAGCCCAGAACGTCGCCGGACCTGCCAGGAAGCTGCTGATGGCGGTGCTCGTCGCGCCGAACTGGCCGGTGAGCGCGATCTGCGGAAAGAATGCTGCCTTGGCGACACCCACGTTGGCATTAGCCGCAACCAAACTTTCCTCGTCGCGGCGAACATCCGGCCGGCGCTCCAGCAGCGTAGACGGCAATCCTGCCGGCACCTCAGGCATGTGGGGCTGTTCAACCAGACTCAGACCGCGTGGCACTGACGCCGGGTTCTTGCCCAGCAGGATGCTGATATTGTTCTCCGTCTGCTCGATCAACTGTTGCAGGCTGATGGCCTGAGCTTCGGCCTGCTGCACCAGCACCTGCGCCTGATAGACATCGGTAATCGCGGCATCGCCGCCCTTGTATTTGATGGTGTTGAGTCTCAGGATATCTTTGTCCGCTGTAACCGTCTCCTTCGAGTATTGGAGTTGCGCGTCATATTGCAGCAGCAGGTAGTAGTTGGTCGCCACCAGCGAAATCAGGGTGGTCTGAACCAGGTCTTTCCCATAGACCGTGGACAGCAATGTGGCGCGCGCCGCCTCGGTCGCACGGCGATACTGTCCCCAGAAGTCGACGATGTAGTTGAGCTGGAGCCCGGCGGTATCGATAGTGGGAGAGCCGGTGGCCAGTGGCGTTGCCTGTTGATTGATGATGGAGAAACTTCCGCCGACGGTCGGGAACTGGTTGGCGCGCGTGATTCCCAGGTTGGCGCTGGCTTGCAGAATACGGGTGGCCGCAATGCGCATATCGTAGTTGTTGGCCAGCGCTTCTTTGATCAGGCCTCGCAGCGCATCGTCCTGGAAGACCGTGTCCCACTTCAGCAGCGCAAAGTCTTCCGCGCCCGTCTGCGGGTTCGAAGCATCGGGAGCCAGTCCGCGATACTGGTCGGGAACGGTGAGCGGCGGGCGCTGGTAATTCGGTCCCACCTTGCACCCGCATAGCGCGAGGAGCAGCACGACGACTGTGGATGTTCTCACGTTAGTCATGTCCCGCTCCTTTCGGAGTGGTACCGGCTGGGTCCGGCGGCGGCGACCCTTCCTTCTTCTTGCCGCCCGCCAGGAACAAGCCGAAGCGCTCCACCACGTCGAACGACACCGGAATAAAGAAGATCGCAAGAACCGTGGCGGCCAGCATGCCGCCGATCACCACCGATCCCAGCACTTGCCGCGAGATGCCGCCGGCGCCGGTCGCCACCCATAGCGGCACGCAGCCCAGGATGAAGGCGAACGCCGTCATCAGAATCGGCCGCAAGCGCAGCCGCGCTCCAGTCAGCGAAGCGTCGAGGAGGGTGGCGCCCTTGTCGTACTCCATCTTGGCAAACTCGACGATCAGAATGGCGTTCTTGGCCGACAAACCGATGAGCATGACCAGACCGATCTGGGCGTACACATCGTTGTCAAGCTTGCGGAAGTACAGCGCGACGAATGCCCCGAAGACCGCGATAGGAACGCCTAGCAATACCGAGAACGGGAGCGTCCAGCTCTCATACTGCGCCGCCATGATGAGAAAGACCACCAGGAACGACAGGCTGAAGATGGTCGTGGGGCTCACGCCCTGGGCAGCCTTCTGCTGCTGATAGCTCATGCCGCTCCAGTCGTAGCCCATCTGGGTCGGCATGGTTTTCTTGTAGACGTCTTCCAAGGCTGCCATCGCCTGGCCGGAACTGTAGCCCGGAGCAGCTGAGCCATTGATCTGGACGCATTGGTAGAGGTTCTGTCGCATCACGAACTCTGTACCGCTGCGCGAATTTGTGCTGGTCAGAGTGCTCAAAGGCACCATTTCCCCGGCTGCGTTCCTCACGTAGAACTTGCCGAGATTGTCCACGTTGGTTCGGAACTTGCCGTCGGCCTGAACCCAGACCTGCCATTGCAGACCAAACTGGTTGTAATAGTTCACCAGGGCGCCGCCCATGAAGGCCTGTAGCGTCTGGTACACATTACTCAGGTTCACCTGCTGGGTCAGCACCTTTGCCTTGTCCACGTCGACGCCAACCTGTGGCACGCCGAAGAGCGCTGTGGTCATCACTCCGGTCAACTCCGGCCGCTTGCGGGCTTCGGCCATGAAGAGCTGGGCGTTCTTGGCAAGGAAGTCGGTACCACTTCCAGATCGGTCTTCAAGAATGAAGGTAAATCCTCCCGAGGTGCCTACGCCCAGAATCGCGGGCGGCGGGAAGGCAAACGCCAGCCCCGAACTGACCTGAGAAAGTGCGCGCGCCAGATGGAGTTTGATTCCGTCGTAACTTGTCTCGGGAGTTTTGCGATCGTCCCAAGGCTTGAAAGAAATAAAGAAAAACGAGCTGTATGTGGTCTGGACTCCGCTGAGCAGGCTGTATCCCAGCACCGAGCTGACGTTCTCGACGCCGGGTGTATCCATGATGATCTTCTCAACCTGCTTAGCCGCCTCGGAAGAACGTTGCAGCGAGGAGGCATCAGGCAGTTGCAGCGCTCCGAAAACGTATCCCTGATCTTCATCGGGCAGGAAGCTGCCCGGTACTCTCGATCCAAAGAAATACGCGCCGACACAGAGAATGCCGAGAAGAATAAAGGCGAATCCGGCTTTGTGGATGAGGTGTTTGCAAATGCCGACATAGCCGTCGGTCACTCGACCAAAAACTCGATTGAACCAGCGGAAGAAAGCGGCCAGCGGGCCGCGCCCTTCCTTCTTGGGACGCAACAGCATTGCGGAAAGTGCCGGACTGAGCGACAGCGCGTTGAATGCCGAGAACAGTACCGATACAGCGATGGTAACGGCGAATTGCTGGTAGAGCTGTCCGGTGATGCCGGGAACGAAAGCGGTAGGAATGAAGACAGCGGCCAGAATCAGGGCGATGGCAACAACCGGGCCTGCCACCTCTTCCATGGCGAGCTGCGCCGCATCATGCGGGGTCATCCCGCCCTCGATGTGGTGTTCCACGGCCTCCACCACGACGATCGCGTCATCCACCACCAAGCCGATGGCCAGCACCAGTCCAAACAATGACAGCGTATTGATGGAAAATCCGAGAATTGGAAATACGATGAAGGCGCCGACCAGCGAGACTGGAACCGCCAGCAGCGGGATGAGCGTGGCCCGCCAGCCTTGCAGGAAGATGAAGACAACGAAAATGACCAGCGCCAACGCCTCGAATAGCGTCTTCTTGATCTCATGGATGCCGGCGGTAATGGCCAGCGTGGTATCCAGCGGGACGCTATACGTCAAGTCCTGTGGAAACCTGCTTTTGGCTTCCTCCATGAACTTGCGGACTTCGCCGGCTGTCTGCAACGCGTTGGCGCCGGGCGTCAGGTAGATGCCGAGCAGCGCCGCAGGTTTCCCGTTGAAGCGTCCTTCCAGGTTGTAGTTCTGGGCGCCCAATTCCACTCGCGCTACGTCCTTCAGGCGCAGCACGCCGCCCTCAGGTGTGGCACGAATAATGATCTGGCCGAACTCCTCAGGCGTGGTCAGGCGGCCCGGCGCGCGCACGTTGTAGGTGAAGGTCTGCCCGGGCGGGACGGGAGCGCCGCCGATCTGGCCTGCCGGGTTCACTGCGTTCTGCGCTTGAACCGCGCTGATGATCTCGGGAACGGTGACACTGAGGTTCGCCAGTGTGTCAGGGTTCACCCAGACGCGCATGGAGTACTGACCGGCGCCGAATACCGATACCGAAGCGATGCCTGGCAAGCGCGTCAGTGCGTAATTGAGATTGATATAGGCGTAATTTGCCAGAAAGATGTTGTCGTAGGTCCCGTTGGGCGACGACAGCGCCAAAAGCATCAGCGGCGAGGATGTCGATTGCTGAACCGTCACGCCGTAGTTGGTCACCGCGCTAGGCAGTTGCGAGTTGGCCTGTCCCTGGCGCATCTGGGCCAGAATCTGGTCAGTGTTGGCATTCGTTCCCAGGGCGAAGTCAACCGTCAGCGTCATCAGGCCGTTGCTGGCGCTGGTGGAATACATGTAGTTCATGCCGCTGACGCCCGACATCTGCTGCTCAATCGGAGTGGCGACGGACTCGGATACGGTTTGCGCGTCCGCACCTGGATACGTAGCAAGGACCTGAATCTGCGGATCGGCAATGTTGGGAAATTGCGCGGTGGGCAGGCTGAGCATCGCCACCACCCCGACGAGCACCATCAGGATGGAAATGCACATCGCCACAATGGGGCGATTGATAAAAAATTTCGGCATGGTCAGTTGCCCCCTGCCGGCGCCGCGGGGGGCGTATAGGGCTTGGCCACGACCGGTATACCTGTCTTGGCCAGCTCCGGCATTTGTTGCGCAGTCATCTGCAGCTTCAACAGACCATCCACCACGACCCTCTCACCAGGCTTCAGCCCCTCGGTGATGATCCAGTTCGTCCCCACCCGGTCACCCACTTTCACCGGGCGGAACATGGCCTTATTATCCGGAGCAACGACAGCGATCAGGTACATGGATTGGACCTGGGTGACCGCAGCCTGCGGCACCAGCAGTGCTCCCTGGTTCACGCCTGACTGAATGCGAATCCGTCCGAAACCGCCAGGACGAAGCACCGCACCGGGATTGGCGAATTGCGCCGCCACCTGAATGGTGCCGGTCTGGGTACCGATCTGACGATTGACATAGACGAACTCGCCCTTTGCCGGAAACGGTTCGTTGTTGGCCTGAATGTATTCGATGTCCTTTGAGTGCGTCGACGATACACTCACCTTGCCGGTAATGATCTGTGTAACTTCGGGCGCAAAGCTGAGGAAGTGGCTCTCGCTGATATTGAAGTAGGCCCAGATAGGATTGACCTGTGAGACGGTTGCCATTTTGGTCGAGGTGCCCACCAAGTCGCCGATCTGGGAGTTGGATACCCCCGCGATCCCATCAATGGGCGAGTACACCTTGGTCCAGCCCAGATTCAGCTCCGCATTCGCCAGTACCGCGTTCTTAGCTTTAAGTTGCGCCACCCAGGAGGCCTGTTCCTGAATGTCGTTATCGAGTTGCTTTTGGGGGATGGCACTCTGCGCCGCCAGCGGCGTGTCGCGCGCAACATCGGCCTGGACCCTCGTCAAGTTCGCTTCGGCCACCGCAACATCGGCTTTTGCCTGATCGACGGAAGCCTGGTACTGCCGCGGATCGAGCTCGAACAGAAGCTGTCCCTGCTTCACAAAAAAGCCATTCTGATAATTCTGCTTGAGCAGATAGCCTTGAACTTTGGGAGTGATGTCGGCATTCACCGGCCCGTTCAGCTGCGCCACATACTCGTCAACGATGGGAACATCCTGCTGGATCGGCTCCATCACTCCCACTTCCGGCGGCCCGGGCTTGGGAGCTTCCTCTTTCTTTTCGCAGCCCGCCAGCAACAGGACGCTTATGAGCAAACTGACGACCGCCGTAACGTGCCATGCCTGGCGCCGCGCCAGATCTGGGCGCTGACGGCTCATGCCGGCTGCCGGCGATACTTCGGGACAGACAAATTCGAATCCGTTTCGCATTGATACACTCCTGCGGCTTGCTCAGGGAGAATAAGGCGTTAGGTGCAATTGCTTTCCGTTTACTTGTTTATGTGCTTTTCTAGCTGAATCTTGCCCGGATTGCTACTAGTATTTTCGTCAGCGCCCATATCCTCCTCGCATCAGTCACAGTAGCAACCTCGGGTTGAGCATGTCCATCATTCCTCTCGTTACAATAAGGAGACGCTCGGGCGGCGTACAGGCATGAAATATCGCATCACAGCCGAGGGAGTTCTGGAGACCGGGCTCTCCGGCTTCGACCTGATCAACTTTCCCCTGTTGAACAAGGGAACAGCGTTCACCGAAAGCGAGCGGACGGACTTCGCCCTGCACGGCTTGCTGCCGCCGCACATCGGCGATCTCGAAGATCAGGCGGAACGCCGTCTGAAGGCGCTCCACGCCCGGCATACTGATTTTGGGCGCTATACCTATCTGCGGGACCTGCAAGACACCAACGAAACCCTGTTCTACGCTCTGCTGGTGCGCAACATCGAGGAGATGATGCCGGTTGTGTACACGCCCACCGTCGGCGAAGGATGCCAGCGCTTCAGCGAGATCTGGCGCAAGCCGCGCGGCCTGTTCCTCAGCTATCCCAATCAGCACAGAATTCGCGAGATCCTCCGGCATCATCGCTATGACACTGTCCGGGCTATCGTGGTGAGCGACGGCGAGCGCATCCTCGGGCTCGGCGATCAGGGGGCCGGCGGCATGGGTATCCCCATCGGCAAGCTCGCACTCTATACCGCCTGCGCCGGCATTCACCCCCAACAGTGTTTACCGGTACTGCTCGATGTCGGGACCGACAATGTTGAGCTCCTCGAAGATCCTCTCTACGTCGGCTGGCGTCACCAGCGGGTTCGCGGCGCCGAATACGACGCTTTCGTCGAAGTCTTCGTCAGCGCCGTAATCGAGCGCTGTCCCAAGCTGTTGTTGCAGTGGGAAGATTTTGCCGGCAACAACGCAGGCCGCCTGCTGGAGAGGTACCGCGACCGGCTCTGCACCTTCAATGACGACATTCAAGGCACCGCAGCCGTGGCTGCGGGAGCTCTGCTTGCCGCCATCAACGTTACCGGCACGCCCCTGACCGAGCAGCGCATCGCGCTCTTCGGAGCGGGATCGGCCGGCATCGGCATCGCCTCGCTTCTGCTGACCGCGATGAAGAACGCCGGCCTGAGCGATGCGGAAGCGCGCCGCCGTTTCTACGCGGTCGATAAAGATGGTTTGCTGGTGGAAGGCATGACGGACATCCGTCCGGCACAAGAGCCATTCGTGCAGCCCCGGTCGGCGATCGCCAATTGGACACTGGAGCAAAAGGACCGCGTCAGTTTGCTCGACGTGGCGAAGAATGCCAGGCCGACAACGCTCATCGGCGTCTCCGGGCAGGCTGGCGCTTTCACCGAGGAAGTGGTCCGTGCGATGGCTGCCGCAGTCGCGAGGCCGGTAATTTTCCCGCTGTCGAATCCCACGTCGCGTTCTGAGGCCACGCCGGCGGACTTGCTGAAGTGGACGGATGGGCGCGCGCTCATCGGCACCGGCAGCCCGTTCCCCGCGGTGACCTGGAACGGCCGCGAAGTGCCAATCGATCAGACCAACAACTCATACATTTTCCCTGGAATGGGTTTGGGTATCTTATCGGTGAACGCGCGGCGGGTCACCGACACCATGTTCATGGCTGCCGCCAGGTGTCTTGCCGAACTTTCTCCCGCCCGGCACACCAAGTCAGGGCGATTGTTGCCGCCGGTTTCGGAGCTGCGCTCGGTATCATTCGCTGTGGCAAAGGCGGTTGCGCGTCAGGCGATCGACGATGGCGTCGCCGACGCGCTTGACGAGCAATCCTTGGGGTCTCGCATCCGCGCCAATGTCTGGGAGCCGGCCTATCTTCCTTATCGCTTCGACCCTTGCGTATAACCATCTTCAAAACACCTTCCAAAGGTAATGTCCCAGGAAGGCCAGCAGCAGCAAACATCCCACGATCATCCAGATCACGAAATGTGCCGTCAATCTTGGAGAGTCGATCTCCTTCTTATCCATGATCGTAGGATACTACCAACTCGTGGGGCGCTGGCGCTCGGGGTTGTAATCCTAAAACCAAAGTTGGGCAAGACGATGCTGCCCTGAGGCGGAGAGTCTCAAAACTGCCCCTGCGATCGCCTGCCCGGAATGAAGCGGCCGCGATAGTGTCTGGGAGCAACTCCAAAGCGCTGCACGAACGCGCGGCGGAAGCTGTCGGGGTCGCGATAACCCACGGAATCGGCAATGCTCTCAACCGTCGAGCCAGAATTGGACAGTCTGGTGCGGGCTTCATCCAGTCGCAACCGCTGCACGAATGCCGCCGGAGTGCTTCTAAATTCCTCCTTGAAGCGGCGATTGAACTGACGGGGACAAAGGTTGATGCGCTTGGCCAGGGCCTCGACCGAAAGATCCTTGTCGAGATGTCCCAGCATCCAAGTCGCGAGCTCGGCGAAACGGCTGCTCGATTCGACTTGGAATTTCAGCGGCTCGGAGTATTGCTCCTGTCCGCCGGAGCGCTTGAGGTAAATCACCAATTCGCGCGCTACCGAGAGTGCAACCTGAGCGCCGAAATCCTCTTCTATCAGCGCCAGCGCGAGATCGATTCCAGCCGTGATCCCGGCCGAGGTGTAGAACTTCCCGTCGCGAAGATGCAGCGCGTTGGCATCGACGTGAAGTTTGGGATAACGCTCAGCGAGGTCGGCAGCGTATTTCCAGTGGGTTGTGACCTTGCGCCCGTTGAGCAGTCCCGTGGGCGCAACTCCATAGATACCGGTGCAGACTGATGCAATCCGCCGAATATGGTTCTGATGCTGCCCTATCCAGTTTGCCAGCTTCTGGGCATCTCCCGACGTCCGCATCCCGCTGCCGCCGGGGATGAGCAGAGTATCCAAGTGGCGCAACGAACTTAGAAAGCACGCTGCCGTCATGCGCAGCCCGGATTCCGAAGAAAAGGTCTTCGCACCCAGGGACGCGATGGTTACCTTGTAACATGGCTGGCGAGTTCCACGTGAGTCCTCGAGATAAGCGCTGCTGAAGGCTTCCAGAGGGCCAGCCAGGTCGAGCGACGTGATGTTGTCGTATCCGACGATGACGACATGTTTTGGGGTCATAGCGCGTTGAATGAACCGCTAAGCATAGCCTGCAATGTTAACGTCCGATGTGACATTCAGCAGGCAATTCCGGACATTATGGCGGAGAAGTGGAATGTCTGGAATTGCCGGATGAATGTCATTTCAGACTTTTCATTCTGCGCCTATTCTGATCTCGTTAACAAGCCCGTTTCACATCGGAGTACAGTTATGACAAAAACAAGAAAGCTCCTCTGGATTGCAGTGGCCGTGATTGCGCTATTGGATTGCGCCTTCTATGTAAGCAGGGCCGTGCGGACACCATACAAAGTTGCCGCCTCAACCCCGCAAACATCCTCGCTGAAGCCGCCGGCCAAAGGGCCGATCAATGTCGCAGTTCTCATCTCCGACGGCGCGGACGTGATGGACATCGCGGGCGCATGGGAAGTCTTCGGCGATGCCATGCTCACCTCGAAAGGCAAGCCCTGGCATGACTCGGATGGCGATGACATGGTCATGCCCTTCAATACGTACACCGTTTCCGACTCCCTGAAGCCGGTGAACGCCGCCAACGGACTCACGATCGTTCCCAACTATAGCTTTGAGAACGCACCCAAACCGCAGATCATCGTCATTCCCGCCCAGGGAGGCCGCAGCGATGCCCAGAAAGCATGGTTGCAGGCCAATTCGGCGAATGCTGACGTAACCATGTCCATATGCACCGGAGCCTCCATGCTTGCGAAGTATGGTTTTCTCGACGGCCAGACGGCCACGACGCACCACACCTACGCGGCGAACATGCAAAAACAATACCCAGCGGTCCACTTCGTAAGCGGCACCCGGTTTGTCGATAACGGCAAGATTGCCACGGCCGGAGGGCTCACCTCGGGAATTGACCTCTCGTTGCACATCGTGGAGCGGTACTACGGACGCGAGGTCGCGCAGTCCACGGCAGACTTCCTGGAATATGGTGGTCAGCTTTGGAAAAACCCGGAATACGGACAGGTCAAGCCGGTGGTGGCCGCTAAATAGCAACGCCGGCAATTCCCGTGCTCGATGAGTGTCCCGTGCCGGAGAATTGCAACTCCAGCCGCCACTGGTGTTCTATATGTCAGTGGCTCTATGTTAAAGACTGCCAAGGCAACCGGAACGAACGGGCCGAAAGCGCGGCTCGCCGCGATTCGAGCGGTCATCCTGGCGATGATCTGCGCTGTCCCGGCAGTGCCATCGAAGGCTACTACCGAAATCGTGGTGCGCAGCCGTTATCGGATTGTCCTGGCTGCGGACAGTCGCGCTATTTATGGCCTGGATAGCAATGCCACGGAGTGCAAACTTTTCCAATCGCAGGACGTTTATGCGACCGTCTCCGGCCTTGCTCATTATGGTCGAAGCTACCGTGTAACCGACACGATCCGAGAGGGCTTTGCCGGCCCAGGGACGTTCGAATCTCACGTGTGGTCCACTGCGGCGATTCTCAAACTTAGAGTGGAAAATCTGCTGGCCCATCTTCAGGCCGGCGACCCAACGCAATATCGAATTTTGATGCAGCCATCGAATTACGCATCCGACGTCGTACAGTTAGCCGTGGCGCAAACAGTACGATCTCAACCTATGCTCGGGATTATCGAACTGCGCCGAAGCGGGACGGGAAATAATCTGACGACAAGGACGACGATTTGTCCGGGCAGCTGCACGGAAAGCACCGAGTTGTTCTACCTGGGATATTGGGAGCGCATCAAGCCATATGTCGCGACCCCAAGCGGCCCTCTCAGCGTCGGCTCGGCGGCTTCGATTGACCGGCTGATACGCTTGGAGATCGCAGCTCACCCCAATGAGGTCGGTGCGCCAATCAATATTCTGGAGCTTACGAGCTCAGGCGCACGCTGGTTGCAGAATGGGGGCAATTGCTCGCTACCGGGGGTTGGCTGGTAGGCTACCCCGCGACCCGGGGGCTTACCAAGCTGTTACGAAAGCCTGTCGTCCCGACGGGACTCTGCGAGTTTTTCGCACTGTACCCAGCACTGCGCCTTCGGCTTGTGCTGGGCTAGATTGTTTCGCGCCTAAGGCGCTCTTTTCGTTGCAGCTTGTTCCACCGATGCGATGGCCAACCGAGTTTCGTAACAGACTCCTACGCGCCCGGGCTAACTTCATCCCGCCGTTGGGCGGCTGGATTGCAACCGGTTCCGATGCTTCGCGTTTCACCGCAATCTGATAAATCGAGCTCTCACGGAGGCCGTGGAAGCTGTCCCCTTCAAACAACGGACTTCATCAGAATCTCGGTACGGTACTGATCCAACACTCAGCGGCAAAAATTCGTGCGAGTTGGTAGAATGCGGTTCCGAGTAGGTAAAATGGGGCAGCAGTTGTGTTATCGGTCCAAAATCCTGAATCTGGATAAACATGGGGACCATCCAACCAAAAGTAGCAGAACCGGCTGGCGATGAGCTGGCGCTGGTTCATGCGGCCAAAGCGGGTGACATCAGCGCTTTCGAGCAGCTGGTGCATCGCTACGACCGCAATGTTTTTCGGATTGCGCAGCACATCACGCAGAACCGCGAAGATGCGGAAGACGTGGTGCAGGACGCATTCCTGAAGGCGTACCAGAACCTGAAGAACTTCCAGGAGCAGTCGAAGTTCTACACCTGGCTCGTGCGCATCGCGGTGAACGAAGCGCTGATGCGCTTGCGGCGCCGGCGGCCGGAACGGATGGTGTCGCTGGATGAGGACATCAAGACCGAAGAAGATTCCATGCCACGGGAAGTGGCGGACTGGTCGCCGAATCCGGAGCAGCTTTATTCGCAGGGCGAGCTGAAAGAGATTCTGGGCAAAACAATCCAGGGATTGCCGCCCAGCTTCCGCACCGTGTTTGTCCTGCGCGATGTTGAGGGCCTCTCCACCGAAGAGACGGCGGACGCCTTGGATTTGAGTATTCCGGCGGTGAAGTCTCGATTGCTTCGAGCCCGCTTGCAACTGCGTGAACGCTTGAACAAGTACTTCAAAAATCGCACTGGTGGAGACGGCAAAAAGTGACCTGCTCTGATTTTCTGAAAGAGCTAACCGATTATCTTGACGATTCAATGGACGCCCAAACGAGGGCGGAATTGGAAGACCACCTCCAGTGGTGCCACAACTGCTACGTCGTTTGCAACACGACGAAGATGACCATCGAGATCTACCGCGACTCCCACCTGTACGAACTTCCCGACGATCTGCGCGGCCGTTTGCGTTCGGCAATCATGACGAAGTGCAAGGGCCACGACGGCCCGTGCCCATAGGGCCTATTCCTACCCACTACACCGTCACTCCCGAAATCGCCCGCCATCCTGTGGGCGAGTTATTCGCCAGGAAAACAGAGATCTAATCCCCGCTTGCCCGGCCGGAGCAGCCTCACGGCCACATCAATGTCGGTTGCGCGGAAGCCGGATTTGGATATAATGCCGTCGTCAGAAGTCCAGGAGAATTAAATGGAGGCAGGCAATGAGAAAAGCTTATTTGGTAGCGCTGTTTGGGCTCTTGCTGATGCCTGTATTGGCAGCGGCGCAGAGCGCGTTTGACGGAACATGGAAATGGGATGTGAACAAAGTTGACTGGTCCAAGAAGCCGGACGTTTTCCTGGTGCAAAACGGCATGTATGAATGCAAGACGTGCGTGCCGCCCATCGACATCAAGGCTGACGGACAGGACCAGAAAGTTACGGGCCATCCCTACTATGACACGGTTGCAGTAAAGGTCGTCAGCGATCACGAGATCGAAACGACCAACAAGAAGGGTGGCAAGGTTGTCGGAACTAACAAGGTGACCGTCTCTTCAGACGGCAATACTATGACGTTCGAGTTCAGCGACAGCAGTGCCACCAACGCCGCGCCCATCACCGGCAAGGGCGAGGAAACGCGTGTGGCCAAAGGCCCGGCGGGATCCAACGCGGTCTCCGGTTCCTGGCGGATGACAAAGATGGAGAACATATCCGACAACGGAACCCAGTGGACCTACAAAGTGAGTGGCGACGAGTTGACCATGACCACCCCAACCGGCCAATCCTACACGGCGAAGATGGACGGAACCGAGGTTCCCTATAAGGGTGATCCGGGCATCACCACCGTTTCCGTGAAGAAGATGGGCAAGGACACCCTTGAGGAAACTGACAAACGCGACGGAAAGGTCATTGGCGTAATGAAGTCAACCTTGAACTCGGACGGAAAGACCATGCGTATCGTCTACGAAGACAAGCGCACGGGGCAGACAACGAAATCCACGGCCACGAAGCAGTAATGGCAAGCGTCGCCAATTTCCTAATTGGAAGTTATTGCAAGAGCGGCCACCCCGGCCGCTCTTTTTTGTAATGCCCTGGAATCATGCGCCACCGGGCTTGACCGCATCCCCTGAAAACCTATAATCCATGTTTACAATTTGTCCTTGATCGAATGAAAGGGCTCTCCATGTCTCCTCGACCTGTTCCGCCTGCATGCAAGCCGCACAAACTGACAAACAAGCGGGCCCTGCAAGCCTTCGACTTGCGCTTTACACGAGCAACGAAGCAGGCTGAAGTCCCGATTCCGTCGCACAAAACGAATGGCGACGAGGAGCGTTATCCCGACAAGATCGGGACCTTCACGAAGTGCGTCCGGCAAGACGATCCGGGATTGGTGAATATTCCGGCTTACAAGATTTTTCGTCACGCTACGGAAACCGGTAAGTTCGCCGATTACGAAAAGGTTCCGCTCGGCGGCTCCCGCACGTTGAACGGACCGGAAGGTTCGTATGTCTTCGCTTTTGAGGGAACCGATGCGTGGCAGTTTGGAAGCGCTGCCTCGTTGAGAAATCAGGAGCCTAAGGTCATCGTTCCTCCTGCACCAGCGCTGGCGAGCGAAGAATATGGAACGGAACTGGTGGAACTTTATTGGGCCTCTCTGCTGCGCGATGTGGCATTCACGGAGTACCGTAAGAATCCCATCGCTGCCAAAGCCGCGGCGGAGCTCTCCCGCATGCCAAAATATGCCGGCCCGCGGGATGCCAGCGGTAAAGTCACGCCTCATCTGCTCTTCCGTGGGAAGTTCAGCGGGGAAACCGTGGGACCGCACATCTCGCAGTTCTTCCTTGTGCCGACACAGTTGGGTGCGCAGCCGCTCAGCCAGCAAGTCGTAACTTACCTTCCCAATATCGACTATATGACGGACCTGCCGTTGTGGCAGAAGGTGCAGCAGGGCATCAGCACCGGTCTGACGAACCAGAAAGACCGAGTGCTGCGCTACCTGCACGACGGACGCGGCTTGGCGTCTTATACCAATGTCGACGAGCTCTACCAGGCGTACTTTACCGCCTATCTAGTGCTCGAGAGTCTCAATCTTCCGAAAAATCCAGCCAGCCCTTACGCCAAGTCAAAAACACAAAATGGATTCGGCACCTTCGGCCCGCCGGACTTCGCGGCAACTTTGGCGCAAGTTGCCAAGATTGCTCTAAACGCGGTTTGGTATCAGAAGTGGGTCGTGCATCTGCGGCACCGCCCCGAGTCGGGCGGCGGAATCGTTCACCTCATGAAGACCGGCAAGGGTGGCACACTCAGCGGAGGCGTGAACAAGAACGTACTGGATTCAGCGGCGCTGAAAGAGAGCTTTAACAAATACGGAAGCTATCTGCTTTCGCAGGCATTCACTGAAGGATCGCCCGCTCATCCCGCATATCCCACTGGCCACGGCACGGTGGGAGGAGCCTGTATCACGGTGCTTAAGTTCTTCTTCGATGGAGCGGCCCCCATCGCGGCTCCAAAGATTCCGTCGCCGGACGGGTTGTCGCTGCCCTCCTACACCGGTTCGGATAGAGGGTCGATGACGGTGAATGGCGAGTTAAACAAGCTGGCGCGCAACATCACATTCGGCCATGGTATTCACGCCGGCATTCACTGGCGCAGCGACAGTGACTACTCCCTGCTGCTCGGCGAGGCGATTGCCATTAGTATTCTGCAAGACTTAGCCCATAGTTACAGAGAGAAATTCAAAGTGAAGTTCGCAAAGCTCGACGGAAGCACCGCCGTGATTCAAAACTGAAACGATCGACGATTGATCATGGGCGAGATACGTCCTACTCTTCCGCGATCAAGTACTGCTCAATCTTCCCGTCGGGCATTTCGTAGATGATGATGACCAGGCTCTTCTTGGGATATTTCACTTCATAGATGCGCTCGGTCATTCCCCCGCGCCCCGAAGACCGGGTCTGGCTGAACGCCTCCGGCGCTCCCAGCGGCCCCAGGCTGCTCGCATAATCCTTCAGAGCCTGATCTGTAAAGTAGGAGTTCGCATTGTCGGTGAACAGCGAGCGATCGATCTTGCCCTGCTGCAAGCCATCGTAGACCTTGCGCATTAGCTCATCCTGCTTCGGGTCGTGCGGATTGGCTGCTTTCACCAGTAGCGCCCTCACCTGGTTGCCAATCTCTGACTCGGCTTCGGCGGCGTCTTGATTGGTAAGCACCACGACGGCGATCTTATCGTCCGGTAGCACAATGTTCTCAGCCGTGAATCCTGAGACCTCGCCGCTATGCTCCAGCACGCGATGCCCGTTCGTGCTGGTTACAAAGACGCCGAGCCCGTAGCGTGTCCCCACGCCATTCTTCAGCACGGTTTCGGTTTCCATCTCGCGATACGAAGCCGGCTTAAGAACGCTCTGGTTGATGATGGAGATGTCCCACTTCGCCAGGTCTTCGGCTGTCATGGCCAACTCACCGGCGGCAAACATCCAGCCGCGGCCTTCTTTGGGAGCAGGATGCAGCGGTCCCAGCGCGTAACGAAAATAACCGGTGGGATCCGTGGGCGGCAGCTTGTTGGCATTCGTATCCGCTACGCTCTTCATCCCCAGCGGCATGAAGACCCGCTGGCTGAGCAACTGGAGAAGCGGCTGCCCGGACACTTTCTCCACAATCGCTCCGGCAATGACGTAGTTGGTGTTGCTGTATTGCCACTTTGTGCCCGGCGGGAAGTCGAGCGGGATCTTCGCCCAGCGATCCATAATGCCGTCGGCGCTAATCGGTTGCAGCATCAACGGCGGCACATAATCTTGCGGCCAGTAGTCCTGGTAGCCGGAAGTGTGCGACAGCAGCTGGCGAATCGTGATCTCGTTGCCGCTGGTCAGCCCGGGAATGTACTTCGACACGGGATCGTCTAGCGACAGCTTCCCTTCCTCGGCCAGCATCAGGATGGCCGCGGCGGTGAACTGCTTGCTGATGGAACCAATGCTGTAGCGCATTTGCGGCGTGGCCGGCGTTTGGGGGTCGAGCCGGGCCGCACCGTAGGCTTGCAGATAGACGATTTTCCCATCCTGCACGACGGCGATGGAAGCGGAAGGAACGCCAGTGGTCTTCAATACCTGCTGCGCAATCTCGTCGATGCTGCTGCGCAACTGCGGTGAGAGCGACGATTCCGTCTGCGCGTGGAGCGTTGACAGAACAAGGAGCAGAAGGAAAGCGCAAGCCAGCCATGGCTTGCGAATGATGCCTTTCAAACTACGCATTAGCGGCCTCGGAGAAAGAGATTCAAAGGCACAACACTATCGCAAGGGGGCGGGAGGGAACAACCCCGAGTGCGTCAGGCGAGTTCACGCTTGTGGCCGCTGTCGGAGTGTGCGCCGGCTCATTCCGGGGCTGACGGCATCGCTCCAGGAAGTAGCGGCGGAGCTGTCGCGGCTGACGCCTCGTCAGGGAGAGCAGGGTTCGCTTCGGGCGAATTGTCGAATGGGGGAAACGAATGACCGTCCAGAAGCCGATGGTGCATGCTATAGAGAGCCAGCTCCAGGCGATCGGCGACGTGGAGCTTGTCGTAGATCTTGCGCAGATAGTTCTTCACCACTTGTTCGGTGGTCCCCACCTCGCGCGCGATCTCTTTATTCTTCATCCCCTGGGTGACGCCGCTGATGATCATCATCTCCTTGTCACTCAGGCGAAGCTGTTGCTGCGGGGCAGTCCCCTGCAAAGCCTGCGTCCGATAGGCCTCGATCACCCAGTTGACTCCTTGTTTGTCGAGCCAGGTTTCGCCGGCCGCAACCTTGCGGACACAGCGAACCAACAATTCAGGGGAAACGGCACGCGCCAGGATTCCGCGCACACCCCGGCGAAGGTAGTCCACCGTTTCCTGTTCGCCAGCGCGTTGGGTAACCACCACCAGGTTCGCTCCCGGCAGAGCGCGCGCGGCTATCTCGCTAACGGCGTCAGGTGGACTGGGGGCGAGCCCCACCTCGAAGAGAATTACATCGGCCTGGGTTGCGGCGACGGCATTGAGAGTTTGCGGCAGGGTCTCGGTCTGGGCCACCACTTCCAGGTCTTTCCACTGCGCGAAAATCCGGCTCATTCCGACGCGAAAGATGGCTTCCGAGTCGGCCAGGATGATGCGCAGCGGAGGCAGGTTGGTCCTGGCAGGCGCGTCCGCGGGCGTCTCACGCGCTGCGCCTGTGCCCTTCGCTTTGGTCCGGCTGCGCCGGTTTGCGCCCTTAGAGCCGTTTGAAGTGGTAACCATCGATCACTACCGCAATGGATCTTCCTGAGATCTCTTCCGTGCATCGCACCACACGCCCGACACACATTACACTCACCAGGTGACGGCCCCCCGATACTTCCGAAGGCATCTCAATTGCGAACTCTACATGCGAACCGACATCGATGGGAGAGTCGATTGCAAAGGAAATGCCGCCAGCGGAAATATCCGTCGTTTCAGCGCGATACTCTCCCGTTGCCGTTTTCAGCGTGACTCGAAGGTGAAGCGGGAACCGTATCGAATTACGCAAGTCAGGCTGTCGGGTGGCAATCATGACGATGACAGGAATAGGATACTCCGCATGAAGCTGACGCGCCTGTTACCAAAGTAACCTCCTCAACGAGGTTACCTCATCAGTTTCCTGGCATCAAACTCGGGGGGGGCTGAACGGTATTGAGCTGCTGAGGAGTCTCTGATTAAGTCGATGCCGAGGCCCTCGGCGGCTGAAGCCGGATTCATTTGCCCGACTTTGCCGACCGCCTGAAGGCGGTCCCTTTCAAAGCAATACTTAATCACAACTTCCCTAAAACTTTGTGGTCTCGGTGAAGTTGAAGGCCCGAACTTTCATCGCAGGAACCACCATATCCATGGACTCCTCGCCGCTGGAGCGCACCGGCTGGCCCATGGCTTCAACATTCTGCAACATGTGAATCAAGCTTTCATTGAAGCGGAAGTTGCGGATGCCGCACTGGATTTTTCCGTCCTCAACCAGAAATGTGCCGTCGCGCGTTATTCCGGTAAGAATCTTCTCGTAGGGATCGACTTCGCGGATGTACCACAAGCGGGTCACCAGAATTCCATGCTCCGTTGAGGCAATCATCTGATCGACGGTTTGAGCGCGGCCGACGTTGGGACCATCGAACACGATATTCATAGGCGCCTCCCCGATTTCGTTGGGCAAAGCGAAGCCGTGTCCCGTGGGAGCAACCGGTCCAACGTGGCTGGCCATCCCGGACTGTTGCATCCGCCTGGCGTTGGAGCGCGCATAGGTAACTTCTTTCACAATGCCATTCTCAATCAACTTAAGTTTGTGCCGCTTCATCCCTTCCCCGTCGAACGGGACACCGGTCTGCAAGGGATGATAGGCATCGTCCCAAACCGTGATGTTCTCGCCGAACAGCTGCTTCCCAATACGATCGTTCAGGAACGAGCGCTGCTCCAGCAAGGCAGAGCCGCCGAAGTCCCAGAACATGAAGCCGACCGCGTCAAGCACGGCGGCAGGCTCCAGGACTACGGTGTACTTGCCAGGCGGGAGGTCACGCGGATTTTTCGCGGCGACAGCCTTCTGGGCGGCGATCTCCGCCATTCGAGCGGGATTGAGTTGCGCCGCGTCCGGCGAGTTGGCCTTCTGCCATCCTGACGAGGTGTCGCCAAGCATAGTGATCGACACCTCCGCCAGAGTCTGCTGGTACCAGTCGGTTACGCCGCGGGAGTTGAAAACGCCTTCCACGAGTTCCGCGGTAGAACAAATACCAGCTGTGGTAAGACCGTTTCTGGTGGCGACGTCGACCATCTGAGCGACTGCATTGGCGCGGTCGTTTGGCGTGGTGCGGGCGGTGGCGTCGAAGTAACGATGCACGGCGGTGGCACCGGAGTCTGCCGCGTTCAGCGCAACATCCTGCGGCGACGGCATGGGCAGCAGATCCGGATCGGGCTGCTGGACCCGGGCCAGGTCCTCGGCCGATTGAACTACGCGTCGCAGGCTCTCGTCGTCAGACTTGTTGGTGGTAGCGCGTGCGGTCCGGCCACCAAAGGAAACGCGCACCGAGATGTGATTGCCCTCTTCGGCAACATTCTGATGAATGGTGTTGTTGGCAAAACGAGTTAGCGAGCTGCGGCTGCCGGAGATGAGTAACTCAATCTCGTCCGCGGTCGAGTGCTTGCGAAGCTTGTCGAAGATGTCGGTGGCCTGGTCGCGGGTGAGCATGGAAGAAATATAGCAGTTGGAAGACGGTTGTCAGTTGTCAGTTGTCGGTTGCGGTTGTGGGCTTCGACCATCGAACGATTGTTGAAGCAACGCACGCTGATCGGCACGACTGAAAGTGTCTGCGTGAGAACTGGATTTATAAGTTTGCGGTGGGAGAAGACCGCTGAGATTGCATTAATTCAGCCGCGCAGCGGCGGGATGAAGTTAGCCCGGGGCGTGACCCCGGGTAGCGTGGGGAAAAGTCGGAGCCGCGGCAGAGGCGTCAGGGTTCTCACGCAGACGCTGACGCCATGCCCTGATACAAAGCAGATCAAAGCCGAATTTCCGGCGCTATACTGGGCAGCGATGTGGTCGCGTCCACTCTTCTCTGCGTTTGTCTGGCTTACTCTTTTGCTGCCGCTCACCGCGACCGCGCAAGCACCGAGCGGCGATAAGACGCCACAAACGACGAACTCCGCAACCGGAATCCCCACGTTTTACGCAAACTCGCGGCAAGTAATCGTTGAAGCCGAGGTCTGGGATAAGACGCGCAAGAACGGCGATGATTCGGGGATTGACCCCGCCCTGCCTCCGGCAGAGCGAGCCGCATTGAGGCTAGTGCCGCCACCAACCCAAGGCCTCCCAGCCAAGGATGTTCATGTCTTCGATAATGGGGTAGAGCAGAAGGTCAACTATTTCAAGGAGACTGATTTCCCCGCCGGCGATATTACCGGTCAGTGGACCTTCGATTCCACAACGGGCGGAACGTGGCGGCGGCCTCCGCCCCCGGGACTAGCTCTCGCCACTTGGTCTGCAAGCTATCTGATTGACGGCAGGGAGCCAGACCGAGTGGCGACAAGCTGACTTCGCCATCCAGTGGCGCACCCTTCTTGTTCCGAGGACGATGACCGAGGCCCGAACTTATCTCGCAAACGCGTATTAGTTTGCTCCGTATACGGGCACGACTTCAAGAGCCGTGTGAGAACCGTGTCGCCGCACCGCGGCTCGGCTCAATTTTCCCGCTCTACCCGGCGCTTACGCGCCGGGCTAACTTCATGCCGCCGCTCCGCGGCTGAATTAGCGCTAATCCCAGCGTCGCCTCCCACCAAATCGAGTACTCACGCAGATCCCGAAGGCCAGCTCCACCTGACTTCTGATATCTTTGCTGCTTCAGTTCAATCGAGGCCGCCTGAATGTCCGTTGCCCAAACCGCGCGCGAAAGCCGTCCTGAGCCCACCAAGTTCTATCGCTGGCTGGTGCTGATCTTCCTCAGCCTGGCCATGTTCGGCAACTACTATTTTTACGACGCGCTGGAGCCGCTGGCCAAGCTGCTCCAGGACCAGCTTCACTTCTCCGCTCAGAACATCGGGATGCTACAGGCGGCCTACAGCTTCCCCAACATCTTCACCGTGGTGCTGGGCGGCATTCTGATCGACCGCATCGGCACCCGCAAGGCGCTGCTGATCTTCGGCGTGCTCTGCCTGATCGGGGCCTTCATCACGGCGTTCGGCGCGCAGTTTCCCATCATGGTGGCGGGCCGCTTCGTCTTCGGCATGGGGGCTGAGTCGCTGATCGTGGCCATTACCACGGGGGTCGCGAAATGGTTCAAGGGTAAAGAGCTCAGCTTCGCCCTCGGTATCAACCTGATGATTGCGCGCGGCGGCACCTGGCTGGCGCAGAATTCTCCCACCTGGGCCAGGGGCGCCTACAACTACTGGCAGAATCCGTGGCTCATCGGAGTGGGCTTCGTTACGCTGTGCGTCATCGGGCCCATTGGCTATTACATTCTGGAAGTGCGGGCCGAGAAGACTTCATCGCTGGCGCCCGAAGGTGAGCAGGACAAGATCGTGCTGGCCGACGTCAAGGCCTTCAACCTGTCGTACTGGTACCTGGTCGGGTTGTGCGTGGTGTTCTACTCGGCGATCTTCCCCTTCGAGACGTTCGCGGTGACGTACTTCGTCGACGCGAAGCACACCTCGCTGCAAATGGGCGGATTCATGCTGAGCGTGCTCACGATGTTCACTATGATCGGGACGCCCATCGTCGGACTCTTCTCCGACAAAATGGGACGCCGCGCCACCATCATGTTGCTGGGGACGCTGCTGCTGATCCCAGTCTTCCTGTTGATGGCCTACACCAACATCACGCTGTATGTGCCGATGGCGATGCTGGGCTTCGCGTTTACGTTTGTGCCGGCGATCATCTGGCCATCGGTTGCCTACCTGGTGCCGCAGCGCACGCTGGGCACCGCACTCGGGGTCATGACCATGATTCAGAACCTCGGCATGACGGGCATGAACTGGGTGCTGGGCAAGGCGAACGACAGTGCGGGCGCCAGCGCGAGCAATCCCGGCGGATACCTTGCGATGATGAAGATCCTCACCGTGCTGGGCTTCATCGGATTTGGACTGGCTTTCCTGCTCCGCCAGCGCGAGACTGGGCCGCATGGGCACGGCCTGGAGACCATCACCGGCTCGCACGCGTAGAACGGCAGGCTGCTGGGCGCGAGCCTGAAGACCCCCGCTGCGATCTCCACGTTGGACGGCCGCTTCCCACCCTTGTGGGATTCATTACTGCCACCCTGCCGAGAGTACAATCGAAGTCATAGGTAATTGGCGGAATTATGAGTTCATCTTTGACCTTGCCGGGCAATAAGGAAGTGAAGCTGCCCATCTACATGGACAACCACGCCACCACGCGCACCGATCCGCGTGTGCTGGAGGAGATGCTGCCCTACTTTACCGAAAACTTTGGTAATGCCGCCAGCCGCAATCATGAATTTGGCTGGGTGGCTGAGCAAGCGGTGGAGCAGGCGCGCGAACGCATCGCCAAGCTGATTGGCGCGACCGCGAAGGAAATTATCTTCACCTCGGGCGCAACCGAAAGCGACAACCTGGCCATCAAGGGCGTTTCCGAGATGTACCGCGAAAAGGGCAACCACATCATCACCCAGATGACCGAGCACAAGGCCGTCCTCGACAGTTGCAAGCGTCTGGAGAAGTCCGGTTTCCGCGTCACCTATTTGCCGGTGCAGAAGGACGGCCGCATCGATCTCGACGACCTGAAGCGTGCGATGGATGACAAGACCATCCTGGTGACGATCATGGCCGCGAACAACGAAATTGGCGTGCTCCAGCCTATCCGCGAGATTGGTGCGCTATGTCACGAGCGCGGAGTGCTCTTTCATACCGACGCGGTACAGGCCATTGGCAAAGTGCCGTTCAACGTCATTCAGGACAATGTGGACCTGGCGTCGATTTCGGCGCACAAATTCTACGGACCGAAGGGCGTTGGCGCGCTCTATGTCCGGCGCAAGAATCCGCGCGTACAACTGGTGGCGCAAATCGACGGCGGCGGACACGAGCGCGGTATGCGTTCCGGTACGCTGAACGTTACCGGCATTGTTGGGTTGGGCAAGGCTTGTGCATTGGCTGGAGAAGAAATGTCCGCCGAGACAACGAGGCTTATCGCGCTGCGGGACCGCCTGAAGGACGCGATCATGGGGCAACTCGACGAGTGCTACGTCAACGGCTCGATGGAGCATCGCCTGCCCGGCAATATGAATATCAGCTTTGCTTATGTGGAAGGCGAATCGCTGCTGATGGGGATCAACGACGTTGCGGTGTCCAGCGGCTCGGCTTGCACGTCGGCGACGTTGGAACCTTCTTATGTCTTGAAAGCCCTGGGCGCGGGCGATGATCTGGCACACAGTTCGATTCGCTTTGGCCTGGGACGCTTCAACACCGAAGCTGAAGTGGATTACGTTGCGAAGCGGGTGGTAGAGACGGTACAGCGGCTGCGCGAACTGTCCCCGCTGTATGAGATGGCTAAAGAAGGCGTCGATTTGAAGAAGGTGCAATGGGCGGCGGAGCCGACGCACTGATGACGGCGAATTGCCAGAGTTAGGAGAACAGCATGGCATACAGCGACAAGGTCCTCGATCACTACACCAACCCTCGCAACGTGGGCTCGATGGATAAGAGCAGCTCCGAAGTGGGCACCGGACTGGTTGGTGCGCCCGAGTGCGGGGACGTGATGAAGTTGCAGATCAAAGTGAATCCCGTGACCAACATCATCGAGGACGCCAAATTCAAGACCTTCGGCTGCGGCTCGGCGATCGCCTCGTCGTCACTGGCGACGGAGTGGGTGAAGGGCAAGAGTATCGACGAAGCGCTGGCCATCAGAAACACCGACATCGTGAAGGAGCTGGCGTTGCCTCCAGTGAAGATCCACTGCTCGGTGCTGGCGGAAGATGCGATCCGCGCGGCCATCGGCGACTGGAAAAAGAAAAACGCAGCGACCCACGAACAGCCGCAAGACGCTGGAGTTGAGCAGCAGGCGTAGGCAGTCCATATACGCGCGGCAGAAAAGAGACTATGAGCACGGTTAACATCGAAAATTCCTCCCAGAACGCCGCGCCTGCGGCCCAGGGGATACAGGTCACCGAAAAAGCAGTGGCGGCCATTCGCCGCGCCATGGCGAAAGAAAACATCTCGCCGACGGAGGGCGGTTTGCGCCTGGGCGTGCAGGGCGGCGGCTGTTCCGGATTGAGTTATGTTATCCGCTTCGAAAGCAAATCGGCCGAGCGCGATCGCGTTTTCGAGTACGGCGACGTGCGCGTCTTCGTCGATCCCAAATCGTTCATCTACTTGAACGGCATGGTGCTGGATTTCGAAGAAACGCTGATGCGCCAGGGCTTCGTGTTCAACAATCCTAACGCGACGAAGTCGTGCGGCTGCGGCACTTCGTTCTCGTGATGAAGTGCAGGGCACGGCTTTAGCCGGGCCGCAATGCGGCGGTTGGCTATGGCGGCTTTAGCCGTGGCTAAAGCCATCGCCTGGAGTGCTTCTGACCGCTGGGCTGAAGGCCGTCGCTTCCACCTGAATCAAAGCTGCCTACGCATCGTGAAGCGCTGAGGCGGTGCTCCACCCAAAATGTTTGAAAAGCAGGGTATGCCCCCAACTGATCACCAACACCATGTGCGCGAGACTGGCATCCTGGTCGCCAGCCCGAGCAAAAGCAGTAAGACCAATTGCTGGTCCTGTGGCGACATGCGGGCCGCGCACTTCTGCCAGCAGTGCGGCAAGGTGCAGCCGCCGGCGCCGGTCGACTACTTCGCATTCTTTGGATTGCCTTACAAGCTCAACCTGGAAACGGCGATGCTGGAGCGCGAATTTTATGCGCTGAGCCGGCATCTCCATCCGGACATCAACGCCATTGGCAGCTCGCAAGAGCAGCAGTGGAGTCTGGAACAGAGTTCGCAACTCAACGACGCCTATCGCACCTTGAAAGATCCGATCGCGCGCACCGAATACTTGCTGCGATTGCAGGGCTTGCACCTGGAGGAGCAGTCGACCGCCGCAACCGAGGAGGCGCGGCGAACCGGCAAGACCAAGAAGCAAGTCGTTCCACCCGACCTGCTGGAGCAGGTTTTCGAGCTGAACATGCAGCTGGAAGAAGCTCGCATGAACAAGAAGATGGGCGAGCCGGACCGTTCGCTTGAGCTTGAATTGCAAGACACGAAGAAACATTTGCAGATGAAGTACGACGGCATGATGGACGAACTGCATAGCGCCTGGAACGATTGGGATGGGCTGGTGGATCAGGCGGCGCGGGGTGACAATGTTCTTGAAGAGGATCGCGTAGCGGTGCGCGATAACATGCTCGACCTGCTGAACCGGCGGAACTACGTGCGGAATCTGCTGCGGGATGTTGAGGAAGTGCTGGAGTAGCCGCTGTTCGCTTTTCGCTTCTCGCTGTTCGCCAGAACGGTGACAGCACTGATCTAGCGAAGAGCGAAAAGCGAGTAGCGAAAAGCGAATGTCCACCGAACGCATCATCGGCATCGACCTTGGAACTACCAACTCGCTGGTCGCCTACATGGCGGGCGACCGTCCGGTTGTCATTCCGGGCGAGGACGGGTCCAACCTTGTGCCTTCGATTGTTGCGTTGGATGAGAATGGCCAAATCATTGTCGGCAACGCGGCGCACAAGTATCTGATCGAGACTGCTGACCACGCCGTCTACAGCGTGAAGCGGTTGATGGGGCGCGGCGTCGAAGACATCAAGGACGAACTGAAGCTCTTTCCTTTTCGCCTGGCCGCGGAGCTTGCGCCGGGCGAAGTCTTGCGCATCAAGCTGGGCGACAAGACCTTCACGCCGCCGGAGATTTCCGCGTTCATTCTGCGTCAGCTGAAACGCAACGCCGAACGCTATTTCTCGGCGCCGGTCAGTAAAGCGGTAGTCACGGTTCCGGCGTACTTCAACGACGCACAGCGGCAGGCGACGAAGGACGCCGGCCGCATCGCCGGACTCGATGTCCTGCGCCTGGTAAATGAGCCCACAGCCGCGGCGCTGGCCTATGGTCTGGACAAGAAGGAAACCGCGACGGTTGCAGTTTACGATCTGGGCGGCGGCACCTTCGACATTTCCATCCTCAAGCTGCACGAAGGCATCTTCGAGGTGGTTGCGACCAACGGCGACACTCATCTTGGCGGCGACGACATCGACAATTTGCTGGTCAGCATTGCTCTCCACGATATCCAGGGCGATCTCGGTATCGATGTGCGGCGCAACGCTGAGATTGTGCAAACGATTCGGCAGGCTGTTATCGAAGCGAAGATCGCGCTGTCTGGGAAGGAAAGAACAACGCTTGAGGTTGCGCTTCCTGGCGGCAAGCATTATCAGCGCGAGATCACGCGGGCACAGTTCGAACAACTGATTCAGCCAGTCATTGATCGCACCGTCGGCCCGGTCAAGCAGGCCATGAAGGACGCCGGTCTGACGCCGAGCCAGATCGACGAAGCCGTGCTCGTCGGAGGCTCGACGCGAATTCCGCGTGTCCGTCAGCTCGTAGAAGAACTCTTCCAGCGCAAGCCGCATTGCGATCTGAATCCCGACGAAGTTGTCGCGCTCGGCGCTGCGGTGCAGGCGAATATCCTTGCGGGCCGTTCGGAGGCGACGAAAGAGATGCTGCTGCTCGACGTCACGCCGCTGTCGCTGGGCATTGAGGCGCTGGGCGGAGTCGTGGCCTGGATTATCCATCGCAACTCAACCATTCCCGCGTCGGCGACCGAGCACTTCACCACGGGTGTCGAAGGCCAGACGAACGTTGCCATTCACGTCCTTCAGGGCGAGCGCGAGTTGGCCAAGGATTGCCGCTCGCTGGCGCGCTTCGATCTGAAGGGTATTCCGCCGATGCCGGCGGGGCTGCCGCGCATCGAAGTGAAGTTCCTGATCGACGCCAACGGGATCATGCATGTTTCCGCGCGCGAACTGCGCAGCGGCAAGGAAGCCGAGATCGAAGTGCAGCCCAGCTACGGCCTTACCGACGAGCAGGTTGAGAACATGATTCTGGACTCGTTCGATAACGCCGAAGACGACTTTCGGCGTCGCCAGGTGATTGAGGCGCGCAACGAGGCTGAGACCATGTTGGCTGCGCTGGAAAAAGGCCGCGGGAATCCATCGTGGGAACGGTTAACGTCGCAGGAACGAACGAACATCGACAAGCTGGAAGTGGCGTTGCGTACCGTGATGAAGGAAGACGATTACCGGGCGATCCGGACTGCAATTGATGCCCTGAATCAGGGGACAATGCGGCTAGCCGAGTTGATGATGGATTCGGCGGTGGGCGCTGCGCTGAAGGGGAAGACGATGGAGACCGCCGACGTCGGCGAGGGCCCGGCGGCGCCACATCCTATCGCACAGGCGGAGATTGATTGAATCAGTGGCCAGTGGTCAGTGGCTAGTGGTCAGTGGCTAGTTGGGACTAGGGGTTGGAGACTGGTTATATTTCCGGCATGCAAAGGTTTGCGGGTATGTTCGACCAAACTCTACAAGACGAAGGACGCATTCTGACGGCGGAGACTCTCGCGCCCAACACCGTCCGCCTGACTTTTCTCCCGGACAATAAGACGTTCGAGTTCGAACATGGCAAGCTTGCCTATCAGGACCATGGCAAGCCGGGATCGATTCTCGACGTGGCCCTGAAGTTTGGCCTGCATCTGGAGCACGCCTGCGGCGGTAACTGCGCCTGCACTACATGTCACGTGGTGGTTAAGAGGGGCAACGAGCTGCTCAGCGAGATGGACGACGAAGAAGCGGACCGCCTCGACATGGCCGCGGACCTGCAACTCAATTCGCGCCTGGGCTGTCGGGCGGTGATTGAGAAGCCGGGCGAGGTGGTGGTGGAGATACCCGCGTGGAACAGGAACTATGTGTCTGAGGGCAGCCATTAACGGGCACGCCGCTGTTTTTGGCGACCACTTGATTTTGACGCGAGGACTCAAAAGCAGATCCCTCGTCGGCCTGAAGGCCTCCTCGGGATGACAAGTTAAAAGAACTTGTGACGGCGCGCCTAATGGTGGCCCCTTCAAACCTCGGTGAAATCTACTGTCTTAGCAGCTTCTTGGCGGATTAAAGTTCTGCTCGTGATGACAATTTTAGATGTCATGAGATACCATTCTGCTGCAACGACGAGGAACCTCTATGGCTGCCGAATTGAGATGGGACGACGCCACCGATATTGGGATTGCGCTAACGGACAAGTTTCCTCAGCAGAATCCGCTGGAGGTTCGCTTCACCGACCTTCATCGCTACGTGACCGAACTGCCGATCTTCGTCGACGATCCAAAGGCGTCGAGCGAAGCCAAACTGGAAGCCATTCAGATGGCCTGGCATGAAGAGTGGCAGGATCGAACGGTAGGGCCGGCGAGTTAGAGCCGGCTCGCTTTGAAGGGGTATGCCTTCAGGCGTGCCATTAATCCAGCCAAGTGAATGGGGCTTTAGCCTCGGCGGAAGCGCCTCCTCAGGGCCTAAAGGCCTACTTCCTTGCGCGTGTGGCGGCACGGCTGAAGCCGTGCCCCTTCAAGGCCCAAAAGCAAACGGGAGAGCATGGCCTGCCCTCCCGTCTATTCCGCAATCGTCGCTTACCTAGCGGCGTGGTCCGCCGCGACCGCCGCCGGGACGTCCACCGCGACCGCCGCCTGGGCGTCCGCCACGTCCACCGTCGCGACCACCACCAGAACGACTACCGGAGTGTTCGCGCCGCTCGCCATCGCGATTGAAATTCGGCTCGGAGCTGGGTTCGTCAGCGCGCTCGTGTCCGCCCTCGAAGGTCACGGCACCAGTCGCAGCGCCTTCAGCCGCGCCTTCAGTACCGCCGTCAGGAGCGGCTTCTCCACCGCCCATTTTGGCGCGCTGTTCCTTCAGGATGGCTTTGCGCGACAGCTTAATGCGATTGCCATCGACGGCCAGCACCTTCACCAGCACCTGGTCGCCTTCCTTCAGCTCATCGCGAACGTCGTTGATACGATGCTCAGCGACTTCGCTGATGTGCAGCAGCCCATCAGTGCCTGGCAGAATCTCGACGAACGCGCCAAAATCGGCCAGCCGCGTAACTTTGCCGAGATAGGTTTTGCCTACCTCAGCGGTTGCGGTGATGTCGCCAATCATTTGCAGCGCTCTGGCAGCCGCCGCCTGATCGCTCGACGAGACATTTACCTTGCCGCTGTCTTCGACGTCGATCTTGACGCCGGTGGCTTCGACAATGCCGCGAATCACCTTGCCGCCGGGGCCAATGAGATCGCGGATCTTGTCAGTCGGAATCTGCAGGGTGTAGAAGCGCGGCGCGAATTCGCTGATGGTAGTGCGCGACTCGCCAATCACTTCGTTCATCTTGTCGAGGATGTGCAGACGCCCGGCGCGCGCTTGCTCCAGCGCTTCGCGCATGATCTGCGGCGTGATGCCCATCACCTTGATATCCATTTGCAACGCGGTGATGCCGCCGCGGGTGCCGGCAACTTTGAAGTCCATGTCGCCGTAGTGATCTTCGGCTCCGGCAATATCGGTGAGGACAGCATAGTCGCTGCCTTCCTTCACCAGGCCCATGGCTACGCCCGCCACGGAGGCTTTCAGCGGAACGCCAGCATCCATCATGCTGAGCGAGGCTCCGCAGACGGTCGCCATCGAGGACGACCCATTGGATTCCAGAATGTCGGAGACGACGCGCATCGCGTACGGCCAATCGGTGTCGCTGGGCAGAACTGCGAACAGCGCCCGCTCAGCCAGTGCGCCGTGCCCAATCTCGCGACGGCCTGCTCCGCGCAGGAACGCGACTTCACCCACCGAGAACGGTGGGAAATTGTAATGCAGCATGAAGCGCTTCTTGGCTTCGCCCTCGAAGGCTTCGAGCCGCTGCATGTCTTCCCCCGTGCCCAGAGTCGTGGTGACGAGTGCCTGGGTTTCGCCGCGGGTGAAGATTGCCGAGCCATGGGTGCGAGGCAGCACGCCGACTTCGATCCAGATATCGCGAACCTGATCGAACTTGCGGCCATCGGGACGGCGCTTGTCCTTGATGACCTGCTCGCGGAAGATCTGTTCGCGGAGGAGATCGAAATACTTACCGGCCTTCTTGCGACCTGCTTCATCCTCTTCCGGAACAGCTTCCTTCACTTCGGTCTTGAGCTGTTTGATGAGCGAGTAGCTTTCGTTCTTGGGATGCTTCTCGGTATTCGTGGCATCGGCCAGGCGCTCGCCAATCCTGGAGCGCAGTTGGCCGAGGTAGGCTTCATCCGTCACTACCGGTTCGACCACACGCTTGGGCTTGCCGGCTTTCTTGGCCAGTTCGCTGATGGCGGCACAAATCTTCTTGACCTGCTCGTGGCCGTACTCGATGCCCTCGACCACAACTTCTTCGGAGACTTCACGAGCACCGGACTCGATCATCACGATGCCTTCGGCGGTGCCAACCACCATCAGGTTCAAATCGCCGGAGCGCTGCTCGTCGTAGGTGGGATTGATGATGAAGTTGCCGTCCACGCGGCCGACGCGCACCGCGCCGATGGGGCCATGGAACGGAATGTCAGAGACCGTGAGCGCGACCGAGGCGCCGTTAATGCCCGAGACATCGGGATCGTTTTCCGTGTCGGCGGAGAGCACCATGGCGATGACTTGCGTCTCGCAACGGAAACCTTCAGGGAACAATGGCCGGATGGGCCGATCGATCTGGCGGCTGGTAAGGATTTCGCGCTCGCTAGGCCGGCCTTCGCGCTTGATGAAGCCGCCGGGAATGCGTCCCGCGGCATAGGTGTACTCGCGGTAATCGACGGTGAGGGGGAAAAAGTCGATGCCTTCGCGGGGGTCGGCATTAGCGCAGGCGGTGGCGAGAACAACGTTTTCGCCAATGCGCACAATGCAGGAGCCGTGCGCCTGCTTGGCCAGTTTGCCGGTTTCAAAGCGAATGGTCTTGCCGCCGGGCAGATCTACGCTGATTTCATGTTTGTGGACGCCGTGTAAGGTGGCTGTCGTGTCTTCGTTCATTTTCTAAATTTCCTTCCGTCTGAGCGCAACCGATGAATCCTTCGTCTGCCGATTTGAAGCCCTGATGGCCCGGCTAAACAGGCCGCTGAAAAAGTCCGCTAACAACCAGTTGTGCCGTCGGCTGAAGCCGAGTCGAAAAAAGGACTCAGGCGCCAGCCTGAAGGCTGGCTCGACCCGTGCCCCTTCAAAGCGGTATATGCAATCACGATTTGGGAGATGGAGTGTAGTACACGTCAGCCGAGAGAAGGTGGACGAATGTTGAGGGCGTGCTCGGCGCCCCAAAGCCTTAGTAGTTGAACCCCGCAATAACTGCATCCGAGGTCTCCCAACCAGCGCACAACGTGCGCGTGCCGGGAAAGCGATCCGCTGCAAGCTTGGCTGTTCAGCGCTCGGCAAACGTTACTTGCGGATGCCCAGCTTTTGAATGACGGCTTTGTAGCGTTCGGTATCAGACTTTCTGAGGTAGTCGAGCAAACTGCGACGCTTGCTGACCATCATGAGAAGCCCGCGCCGGGAGGCATGGTCCTTCTTGTGGGTCTTGAAATGCTCGGTCAACTCGCCAATCCGGGTGCTCAGGATGGCGATCTGAACTTCCGGGGAACCGGTATCGTTATCCGCTCTCCGGTTGTCGGCAATCAAGGCGGCTTTTTTCTCTCGGGCTAGCACTGAATCGGTTGCGCTCCTACTCTTTTATCGTTTGTTGTTACGAGAGTAAGGATAACATGCAACGCGGGGAACGGCAAAAGAGGCGCATTCTGTCTCGTCTCAGGCCTCCTGACAATTGACCACGGGCAAGTTTTACGGCGTGATCTCCCACACCACGCCGTGGTCATATGCTCCGCCGCCGGACGCGGTACCGTAGAGATTGCCATTGGGGCCGATGAGCACCGCGCCGTAAGGAAAATACTCCGTCCGGAAGGAGAAATCGTGGAGATCGGTGAGTGTCCAGGCGCCATTGGACTGGCTCAGTTTGAAAACCATTCCTCCGCCATTTGCGCCATCACCATAGGCTGTGCCGTAAAGATTGCCGGAGGCATCGATGGTAAGGTTCTCATAGGGGCCGCCGCCGCAACTCGGCAGGTCGTAGATAGGCGCAAAGGTCCATCCGCCATTCGAGGGCGACAATTCGTAAATCACGCCGCAATCGCCTCTACCGCCCGCGACCGTCCCGCCGTAGAGATTGCCCGCCTGATCCATCACCAGTCCGCCGTAGGAGAGTCCCCCGTCAGCTTCAAAATCGAAATCGTGCAGAATCGTTTGCACCCAACCATTCTGCGTAGGACTTAGTTCGTAGACCACGCCATCGCCCCGGGCGCCTCCGATGCTCGTAGTGCCATACAGATTACCGGCGGTGTCCATCACGACCCCGGAATACGGTTGTGCACCGGCTGGGCTGTTTCCTTCAAATCCGTCATAGAGAACGGTCTCGGTCCAGCCGCCGCCAGAAGGAGTCAACTCAAAAACATTTCCGCCAACGTTGCTTCCACCAAACTGGGTGGTGCCGTAGATGTTTCCGGCTTGATCGAACAGTAACTGCGGGTAGACAGGCTCATTTCCGTCCTCGGCATTAAATGCGTAGAGTACGGTTTCATTCCAGGGTGTAAACGCGGAAGGAGGAGCGGTAGGAGGAGGCCGGAGCCGAAAAACCACACCACAGCCGCCATCCTCGCAATACTCCCCCTGAAAGTATCCTCCGCCCAGAGTGGTGCCGTACAAGGCGCCATCGGGGCCGATGGTAAGTGGTCCGGTTGGAGCGCTGCCGTCATAGCCACCGGGAAGACTGTAGAGGGGATAAAAAATCCAGTGGGAGCCGGAGGGGACTAGCCTGAAGACGACGCCGTTGCCGCTGACACCGCCAGTGCTGGCGGTGCCGTACAACTTGCCGGCTCGGTCCATGGCGAGTCCGGCCTGAGGGAATCCGCCGTCACTTCCGCCGGTGAAGTTATGAATGACGGAATAGGTCTGCGCCTGGGCAGGAGGCACGATGAAGACGATGCATACGAACACCGCAGCGAGGAGCCGATTCACCAAATACAGGTGATCCGCCGGGAAACACGGTTGCTCAGGGCGTGCCATAAACTCTCTCCTTGGTTGAAGCGCTGACGTGGCACGAGTGTCACGCAGATGGAAAGCCGGGTCAACTTAATTTCGTATTACGGTTTAAGAGACTGATAAAACTTGACTTAGCCTGCGCCTGGAAGTGGTTGTCGAATGGGCCAGATCCTGCGCTTTTCAGGGCCAGGGAAGTCCGTCATTGAGAAGGTATGCCTTGCTTCGTGGCCCTGGTCCGTAATCACCAAGGTCTCGAAGGGCGCGAGACTTGGGACGCCCAGCGGGGACTTCCCATTGTGGGCAGTGTGGTTACTTTCGTTCGGGAGAATTGGCTTGACATCTAGGCCGCCATGGGTCGCTGGCTATAGGCTGGTATCGGGCGCCAGCGCCCGAACCGTCTGTGTTTGACCGCTAATAACGGCAGACACGAGGCGGGAGATGTTCTTTGAAAAATGGGGACCGTGGAAGACTGGAGCTACAACATAAGAGTCTGGCGCTTGGACATCACGATGTGCCGCCGCTAAAGGGGCTCAAATTTTAGGTGGAGGCTACCCAGCACTCCGCCTCCCCAGCTCGCCCAAAGCGGCGAACCGGGGACCCCGCTGCGTGCTGGGCTATCCTGTCGCCGTCCCGCTTTGCGGGACTGGATCGCTGTTATTCGAACGTCCTCTCCTACCACGCATTCGAGCGTGACGCGGTGCAAGGTATTGATTCCGAAAGCATAAGCGTAGTCATTGGTTATCAATATTGTGCGATGTATCCTTGCAAATTATTTATAGCAAGCAGGTTACCTCCATGCGTAAGCCTCATTGTTTGAGTATTTTGCGGGCATCCAAGGCAAACCATTGATAATATGATGGTTAACTCAACACGTAAGTTCCGTTTTTTTAATATTTTACGGGCAAAATATTAAGAACAAAGATCTTGATTTGCGGGGGGGAGGGGGTAGGAAACCAGTTGTCAGTTAGCCGGTTGCAGTGCGGAAAGGCAGAAACCAAGGAGGGACCGGACCTCCATTTCGGCGCCGATCTAAGAGATCAGCACTGTGCTCAGTGGGAGCGTCACCGCGAAGCAGCCCAACGCTTCGTGATAGGTTGAAACTATGATTCACGAGATTTTTCCTGTTGGGCCGCTACAGTGCAACTGCTCGGTGGTGGGCGATGAGCAGACGAAGGAAGCCATCGTCATCGATCCCGGAGACGACATTGAAGATGTCATGGCCATTGTGCAGCGCCACGGCCTGACGGTGAAGCAGATTGTCGTGACCCACGCGCACATCGACCACGTGGGCGGAGCGATGAAGCTGAAGCGGCTGACCGGTGCGCCGATTCTGCTGAATGAGAATGATTACGCTCTGCTGAAGATGCTGGATGTGCAGGCAGCGTGGATTGGGATGCGGGCGCCGGAGAGCGTCGTGATTGATGGCAGCCTGAGCACGGGCGACAAAGTTCGCGCCGGCGGCCTGGTTGCCGAGGTGATGCATACTCCCGGTCACACGGAAGGCAGCGTCTGCCTGTACTTTGCGCCGGAGAAGAAGTTGATCGCGGGCGACACGTTGTTTGCCGGCTCGATTGGCCGCACTGATTTGCCGGGCGGCTCGTACGAGAAAATCATGCGCTCGCTGCGTGGGCCGGTGCTGGCCCTGCCGGATGAAACCATCGTCGTTCCGGGCCACGGACCGCTGACTACGATCGGCAAAGAGCGTGAGAGTAATCCGTTTCTGGTGGGATGAAGTACTTAGCAACTAGCGACTAGCTATTGGCTATCAGAGCTAGCGGCTCGCGAAAGGCGAAAAGCGAAGGGCGAACGCGCTTCCGCCAGTTCCCTTCGCCACACACTTCGCACGATGAGGGTCTGCGGAACTACCAGCACGATGAGGTACGACAGGATTGTTCCTCCTATGACTCCCAAGGCTCCGATGTGACGGACGAGCGCCAGGGACAACGCAATGTTCAGTGCGGCTGCGAGGATCGACAGAACGGCCTGCTCGCGAATGCGGTTCAGCGCGGCCAGCAGACAGGACTCAACGCTCATGAAGCCATTGACGATTGCCCAGACTCCCATGGCGAGGAGTAAATGCATGCCGGGCACTGCGGATGAGCCAGCCCAAATTCGTATCAGGCTCCGTCCGACGAGCATGAGCACGGCCACGCAGAAGACGTTCAGCGCGACGGTGCCCTTCATGGTCATGAGGAAGGTCCGGCGAATCCAGCCGTAATCGCGCTTGGCGTAGGCTTCGGCGTAAGCGGGCCAGAGCGCGGGAAAAATCAGCGATTGCAGAAGGGCGGCCAAGCCGACAACTCGCCAGGTCACACTGTAAGGCGTTACTTCCGACGCGCCGAGATAATGGCTGACAATCAGATTGTCGGAGCTGAAGACGACGACCGCCGCAACCTGGATCAGGAAGAACGACCAGCCGGAATCCAGAAGCTCCCTGATCGACGAGCGATCGACCAACGCGAGGCGCGGACGCAGCCAGGGTTTTTGCCACCCGACAACCAGGACCAGAGTGGCAAGGCTGGCCACAGTGAGACATCCGGCGGACATCACCAACAGCACCGGCATGGAAACCTTCAGCGCGATACCGAGAGCGAGTCCGCAGACACTGGCGACAGCGCCGACACAAGCCGCGTAATTGTTGCGATGCAGTTCCTGATATCCCGCGAGGAGTTTGCCCGCCAGACCGCAGGGCAGCGACAACAACATGAGACCAACAGCGGCCATCGCGGTGCGTTCGACTTCCGTCGGGCTCACACTCGCGCTTACGCGGAATAATCCAGCCCAGTCGATCCTGGGAAAGACGAATGCCAATACCAAGCCGACAGCGGCGGCGATTCCTCCAGTGAGAACAAGCGCGTTGGTGAAGTAGCGTGCGGCGGCTGTCTGGTCGGCGAGCGCATAGGCCCGCGAGATGCTGTTGGTCAGCGTGTTGGCGATGCCGAGATCGAGCAGATTGATCCACACGGCCGTGGTGGCGATGGTTGCCCACACTCCGTAGCGTTCCGCTCCCAGATAGCGCACGGCGAGCGGCAACGAGACCAGCGTGAGGCCGCTGGTCAGCAATCGGGCGGCGGTGCCAGAGCACACTGCCTGGATGATCCGCCGATAGCGCGAGGATGGCAGATTGAATTTCACGGCCATGAACCCAGATCAAAGCGGCGTTGGCGGCCGCTCCGCACCATTGCGCAGGGCTTCGACAGCGCGGCTAATGGCTTCCGCCGAGTGAGCATGGAGCAAGCGCAGTGCCGCCTTGTCAGGCAACGATCGCGACAGTGGTGGAACCAGCGCGGGTCGCTTTTCGTTCAGCATCAGCCGCGCAGACGCGACGACTTCCTCAACCGAAACCTGGTTGATGCAGTGCGGCTGACTGGATCGGCATCCTTCTCTGCAACCGTCGAGGGCGGTCGCGGGTTGCAAGACGCGCCGCTGGGCACAATGCGGAGCAAACCGCAATGGACTGTTGAAATGGTTGGGACCGCCATCGCGCGGATGGCGTGAAATCACGATGACTTTGCAATCCATCGCGGCGGCAAGATGGGCGCAACCGCTGTCGTTTCCGATGAACAGATCGCACCGTTCCAGCACCGCGCACACTTCGCGGAAAGGAGACCCGCTAACGATGATCGGGGCTGGCCGCAGCAAGCCGGCGAGTTCCTGCGCCTCGCCCAGTTCGAGGGCTGAACATACGACGGCGGGTTGAACCTCGCATTCTCTTGCCAGGCGATTCACTGCCTCCGCATAGTTCTTCAGCGGCCATCGCCGCCCAGAACTGGCGGCGCCAATTCCGATCGCCACTAACTTGGCCGACTCTGGCACTTGCGCCAGGAGCTTCGCCGCCTTTCTGCGATCGCGTTCGGTCAGCTTTATCTCGAGCGTTGCGTCTGCGGCCGTCGCGCCCAGCGCCTCCGCCATCGCCAGATTGCGTAGAACTTCATGCCGCACCGGACCGGGCGGCAGACAGACGTTGTAAGCCGCATCGAACCCCCGGTTGATACGCTGCTTCTCCGGCGATGCCGTTTCGCTGTAGCCGACGCGCCTCGCAGCGTGGGTCAGGACACAAAGGAGTGTCGCCAGATGTTCGTCCACATCCCAACGCGGGGAAACCGCAAAGTCAAAATGCCCCTTGCGCAATCGCGTCCAATACAGCGCAGTGGCCGCTAACAGCCTTCTCATGCCCTGCGGCAGCCACGCCGGTCTGACCTCTGGCGGCGTCAGGATTTCGTCGATGTGCGGGTTGGTCGCGAGGAGCGATTTGTAACACTCCTGTACGACCACCGTGCAGCGCGATTCAGGATGGGCTTTCTTCAGGGCGCGAAAGAGCGGGGTCGTCATCACCAGGTCGCCCAACGAATCCAGCCGGAAGACAATAAACGATACCGGCCCTTTATGCGATAAGCCGGCAATCGGCGCGCGGCTGATATGCGCCCGCCAGAACATGGCCAGCAACGTGGGTAACCGGACCGAAAGGAACAGTGGCTGGAAGATGCGCGCCCTCATGCCAGGAAAGCCTTCGCCATCGGACCACGCGGCTCGCTGGCCACGGACCTCGCGATGAGCCGCGTCGTGCTGACGTCGCCGGCCAGCGGAATCAATTCCACTCGACCTCCCCAGGCGCGTACTTCACGCGCGCCAATCACTGCCTCTTCCGTGTAATCTCCGCCCTTCACCAGAACGTCAGGACGGATGGCCTCAATCAGGCGCAGCGGATTGTCCTCGCCGAACACCACCACCGCGTCAACCGCACTCAGCGCTGCCAGGACCTGCGCTCGCTCGCTATCTGCGACGATCGGCCGCAACTGTCCTTTCAGCCGCCGCACGGAGTCATCGCTGTTAAGCCCAACTATCAGACGATCGCCTTTGCTGCGTGCCTCCTCCAGCAGTCGGATGTGGCCGATGTGCAGAATGTCGAAGCAGCCATTGGTGAAAACCACTCGTCGCCCTGCTAACCTCCACGTCGCGACCCGCGACAGCAAGCGGTCGAGGTGCAGGACCTTTTCATCCATGGGCAGAGAACTTTCCTCCGCCAGCGCGCCCAGCAGTTCCTCACGCTGAATCGGCACCGTGCCAACTTTGCCGACCACAACTCCGGCCGCGACGTTAGCCATCTGCACCGCGGTCTCGATTGGCAGGCCGCAGGCCATGGAGAACGCCAGTACCGCGATCACCGTGTCGCCTGCCCCGGAAACGTCGTATACCTGGCGCGCCACAGCAGGCGCATGAAAGCGTGACTGCCGTTGCAATACGGCAATTCCCTTCTCCCCCAGGGTCACAGCCATAAATTGCAGCTCAAGCGAAGGCAACATGGCCTGCCCGGCGTTCAGGATTCGTTCCAGATGCGCCGCCGGTTCTCCCGCGGCTGCTGCCAGTTCCTTCCAGTTCGGGCAGAGCGCAGTTGCGCCGCGGTATCGCTCAAAACTTCGGCACTTCGGGTCCACCAGGACGGGAACACCGCGCTTGCGCCCCTCGCGCACCACAGTCTGGCAAACCGCCTCGTTCAGCGCGCCCTTCGCGTAATCCGACAGCACGATAACCGAAGCCGTGCGCACCACGGCAAGGGCCGGTTCCAGCAATCTCCGATAATCGGTTTCGGAAAAAGCCGCCGTCGCCTCCGAATCGACTCGCATCATCTGCTGATGTCCCGAGAGAATTCGCAGCTTGGTCGTTGTGGGCGCATTTGGGACACCGGTCAGCAGCGGCTCGATTCCCGCCTCCGCCAGCAGCGATTCCAAAGCGTGCTGCTCACGGTCACCGCCGGCGAAACCTGCGAGCGTCACACACGCCCCAAGTCCGGCCAGGTTCATCGCCACATTGGCTGCGCCGCCAGGCTTCTCATCGCGCAGTGCGGCCCGCAGCACCGGCACCGGCGCCTCGGGCGAGATGCGTTCCACTTCGCCCCAGACATATTGGTCGAGCATGACATCGCCCAACACCAGAATAGGGACGTGGCGCCGGCCCGACTCGAGCAGCGCCACCACCTCACGCAACCCCCGGACCATAGGCGCCTCCGCCACCCGCGACGGCCTCGCGGACGCATGTTGCCAGTTCAATCCACTCGCACAGGATGTGTCCGTAGAGGATGTGCGCCTCTTGAATCCGTGCCGGATCGGTTGAGGGCACGCGGATGCAAACGTCCGCCAGCGACGCCATGCGCCCGCCGTTCCGCCCGGTCAGGCCCACGGTAAAAGCTTTCAGCTGGTGCGCCTTCTGCAAGGCGGCACAAACGTTCTTGCTGTTTCCTGACGTGGAAATTCCCACCACCACATCGCCCGCCTGGCACAGCGCGTCCACCTGCCGGCTGAAGACCTCGTCATATCCAAAGTCGTTGGCTACGGCAGTCAGGATGGAAGTGTCGGTCGTCAGAGCTATGGAAGGCAGTCCGGAGCGCCGGCGCCGGAAGCGGCCCACCAGCTCGGCGGCTAGATGCTGCGAATCAGCGGCGCTGCCGCCGTTGCCGCACCACAGCACCTTGTTGCCGCCGACTAACGCGTCGGTGATAAGGATGGCCGCACGCTCGAAAACGTCCTGTTGAGCTTCCAGTCGGCGGATAATGGTGATGTGTTCAGAGATAGCGTCACTGAAGACGCCGGCCAGATTCAGAGAAGATGGCATTCGCCCCTCGTGCTGCGAGGAATGTGAGGATCTTCCCAAGAACCTGTGGAGAAACTTGTTACAAAATTATAAGCGCCATGCACAACATCCGATCACCTGAATTGTCGAATATTGATTTTGTTTTCCTGGATCGGGACGGCGTGCTGAACCGCCAGCCTCCTGCCGGGGGCTTTGTTACCTGCCCGGAAGAACTTGAATTACTGCCCGGCGTGGAAGACGCGGTCGCGGCGCTGAACCGTTCCGGGCGCAAGGTAATCGTCGTCACTAACCAACGCGGAATCGCCTTGGGCCTGTATTCAAACGACGATCTGGCGCGAATCCATTCAGCGTTACGGGAGCGTTTAGCCGCCCGCGGCGCCCATCTGGACGGCATTTATGTCTGCCCTCATGACGACGGGCAATGTAATTGCCGCAAGCCGCTGACTGGGCTTTTCGAACAAGCTTTCCTGGACTTCCCGGCAGCTCGGCCTGAAAACAGCCTCATGGCCGGAGATTCTCTGCGCGACATTGAAGCCGGACTGCGCCTGGGCATGACGACAGTGTTCATTGCCGGTGAGATGGAGGCGAATTCAATGGAAACGGGCCGCGCAAAGACGTTGGCTCAGCTCTCAGTGGCATCGCTGCCGGAGTTGGTGCATCGCTATCTGTGTCTTGGAAACGGTTGGTAGTGGGTCACTTTGATTTCCAAAGGCTACCAGTTGAAATGAAAGTCTATTCCCAATTGAATGGATTAAGAGAGCGACGGCGATTGCCGACACCACATCCGCAATTGCCATAACCTTCCCCTGGAGATGGTCTTAACCAAGTGCTTTTAGGTTAATGCCCTTGTCGGTGCGCTTCGTTCAGATGATACCCCTCTGGAAATCAGACTCGCACGGGTCGGCGGATAAGTGTGGAGAGCCGGCAATCGAGTCCCGCGTAGCGGGACGGCCACAGGATAGCCCAGCACGCAGCGGGGTCCCCGATTCGCGCGTCTTTTTGCGCGAATTGGGGAAGCGGACTGCTGGGTAGGCTCTCTCTTATAATTTGAGCCCCTTCAGGGGCGGCACAATAGGATTTCAATACAGCCGAGGGTCGGAGATTTCTTAATGGACCAACTGCTCCAGCGCCTGATGGACAACAGAAAGGCTACCCGGCCACAGCGTCATCACTGCAATCGCCAACCCCATCAGCGCGCCGGCACTGGTAAGCAGGGGCACCAATTCCCGAACCGGCTTGCCCGGTTTCGGTTGCGGACGCAGTAACCGCTCGACGCGCTCGGAGAGTTGCTGGTCGCCGCCCAGCAGCGAGCAGGAGAGATACCCGAGTTGCGGCTTCGAACCCATCTTCGCAACTCGCACCAACGCTGCCGCCAGCGACAGTGCCCGCTGCGGATCGCCTTCCGTCGCCTGATCGTCGGCAGCCCATTCCGTGAATTTCGACCACGCCTGCTCCACGTTTCGGAATGTCCGGACAAAGGGCAACGCATCGGGCGCCAGCAGAATCAGGAAGCGTTTGAAGTTGTCGCCGGCGGCGCAGTGGGCCCGCTCATGGCGCAAGGCCGCCTCTCTCTGTTCGGCGGAAAGACCTCGCATCACACGCCGCGAAATCAGCAGTTGCGGACGGAACACGCCTGCAACCGCCAGCACCGGAGCTTTATCGGCTAGCAGGAGGGCCGGCGACGCTTCGCCCGGCATCGTGATTTTTCGCCCATGACGCTCACAACGGTGTACGTACCGGGCCGTGCCCCGCATCGCTCCGATGACCCTTACCAGCGCAGGTATCCAAATCGCAATGCCCATCGACGCGATCAGCATGCACGCCCAACCGACCCGCTCGCCATTGAGCTCCGGTTCAAGCCACAGATAACTGGGAATACAGAAGGCCAGCACCACAAACAAACTCAGCGCCAGCGGCGCGATGCGGAGCGCGAACAGCAAGCGGGCCGCCGACCTCGGCTTCATGTGTTCGGCAACGCGCACTGCCGTACCTGCGCCCAGGCGCGCAGCCATCGCCAGCGCCATGTGGACCATGAAAAATGTCGCCCCGCAAAGGCAGAGCAGACGCAGGGTGTAGGGAAGGTTCATGGCTTGGACATCCGGGAAAGCTCGCGGCGCTTTTTGCGGATCTTCTCTTCCAGTTCGTCCAGCAGCACGGCGTCGTGCTGGCCCACGGCATCGACCAACGAAGACAGCAGCAGATCGCGCGAAGGCCGAGGCCCGTCAAGAAAGCCGGCCACCAAATCTCCCGCGCGCCGCCGTTCCCAATCCTGGCTGGACAGCAGCGGAGAATAAAGAAACGCGCGCTCGGCCTTCTCCCGCTCCAGCAGACCCTTCTTGAACAGCCGGTCAAGCGTAGTCATCACGGTCGTGTAGGCCAGTCTGCTGTTCAATTTCTCCACAACGTCACGCACACTACAGCGTCCGATGGACCACGCGACATTCATCACTTGCGTCTCCAGCGGGCCCAGCACCACTTGCTGGTTCTTCGTCGAAGTCATAGTCAAGATAAAAATCCTCGTGCGCTTAGGCTAAGGTTGCTCCATTGGATTTGTCAATCACTTAAACCGGCCTTCCGCCCCGGTTTTGAGAGGGCACGGATTCATCCGTGCCGTAAGCGCCTTTCCACCAACCCGGCTTTAGCCGCTGAGGACTCTAGGATTGACTTAATCGGGGCCTCGAGGGCACTTACCCGGCTTTTCCAGGCAGGCGGTATAGGATAGAGACCGGCACATGGGAGCAGCGGCCACAATCGAGGAACTTGATCGCCGCTTTGCGATACCAGGCATCGCGCACGTGGTGCCGGGCAACGGCGGATTGCCCAAAGTTCGCATCGCCTCACCCACGGCATCGGCGGAGATTTACCTGCATGGCGCCCAAGTCACCTCTTGGGCACCCTCCGGTGCGGAGGAAGTACTTTTCCTTAGCCGGCACACCCTCTGGCAAGACGGGCACGCGATTCGCGGAGGCATTCCCATCTGCTTTCCCTGGTTTCGCGCCAAAGCCGACGACCCTCACGCCCCAGCACACGGATTTGTTCGCACCAAATCCTGGCAACTGGAATCCATATCGCGCAATGGCGGTGCGGTGATCGTCAGCCTGTCGACGGAAAGCGACGAAGACACCAGAAAATGGTGGCCCGGCGAATTCCGGCTCGTACACCGGGTCACCGTCGGAAGCCAGTTGAAACTGGAGCTGACCGTCACGAATCTGGGAGCGATATCCCTTCGCCTGGAAGAGGCCTTGCACGCCTACCACAGAGTGGGACATGTCGAAAACATCCGTTTACGCGGCTTGGATGGCGTCGCTTACCTCGACAATACCGACTCGAACCGCGAGAAAATGCAGTCCGGCGACCTCATACTGACAGCTCAAACCGACAGCGCCTACCTGAACACACGACATGCGCTCGAGTTAGTGGATCCCGGGCTGCGGCGTCGCATTCTCGTTGCAAAAGAAAACTCGCTCACCACGGTCGTTTGGAACCCCTGGAGCGAGGGGACGCGGTTATTGTCGGACCTGGGCGATGACGAATGGCAGCGGATGCTCTGTGTCGAGGCCAGCAACATCCTGGCATTCGCCTTGATCCTAGCCCCCGGCGAACAGCACACCTTGACCGCGATTATTCACGTGTCTGCTCCGTGACCGCGCCTCCCTTCCCTGCAAGCGCTCTGCTCAGTTCCGCGCAGGCGCGGTCAATATCTTATTCACCTCCCGCGCCAGTTCATCGGGGACGAACTTGGCCACATATCCGTCGGCTCCCACGCTGTTGGCATGAGATTCGTTGGCCGACCCGGACAGCGAGGAATGGATGACCACGGGCAGGCCCTTCAGCGCGTCGTCTTCCTTGATCTGCCGGGTTAAGGTGAATCCGTCCATCTCCGGCATCTCCAGATCAGTCAGCACCATGGCTACCTTCTGGCTAAGGGGAATTCCGGCGCTGCGCGCCTCCTGCGATAAAGCCTTCAGCCGCTCCCACGCCTCCTTGCCGGTTTTCGTGCTCACAAATGGCACTCCCAACCGGGTCAGGACGCTTTCAATTTGCAGGCGGGCGACGTTGGAGTCGTCGGCGTACAGCACCACCGATCCTGACGGCAGCTTGATCACCGGGGGATGGGTCAACTCCTCCCCACTCTTGAAGCGCGAGGGCAAAGCTTCGCGCAGAATTGTTTCCACATCCAGAATCAAGGCCAGACGGGCGTTCTCCTCTTTCTCGTCCAGCCGCGCCAGGCTCGTCACCATCCCGCCCACCGCCGATCTCTCCGCGGAAACCACCCGTCCCCATTCCAAACGCACGATCTCCTCGACCTCTTCCACCGCAAAGCCCTGCACCGAACGCTCGTACTCGGTCACCAGCAGAATGTTGCGGGCGCTGGGCGTGCAGCCCACCACCGACGGCAGATCGACCACCGGAATGATCTGGCCGCGAATATTGGCCACTCCCAGCACATGCTTGGGGGCGCCCGGCATGGGCGTAATCGGCGGCATGATCAGAGCTTCGCGCACCTTGAACACGTTGATGCCAAAGATCTCGCGGGTGTGCGCGTTCTGGTCTTCTCCCAAGCGAAACATCAGCAGCTCGAATTTGTTGGTGCCGGCCAGCTTCGAGCGCTCTTCCACTTCCTGCATTACGTCATTCATCGCCGGGCTCCTTTAGACCTGCTTTTGCCTGATGGCAGCGCTCATCGCATCGAACTTGTTCAACAGTTCCTGCTCGATGCGGGAGATTTCCGTGCCCTGGCGCAGGGCCTCTTCATGATCGCCCGCCTGTAGCGCGGCGCGAATGTTCTGCGCGGTCTGGTGCAGCAGGGCGTGCGGGTTTTCTACTTCCCGGAAGGCCGCCATCTGCCCCAGAAATTCACGTCCGATGCCCTCGTACCAGCGGTAGAACATGCATTGGTGATCTCCGGTCAACTCGGTGGAGGGAGCTTTGTGTTCGCCGATTTCGGTGAGGACATTGCGCACGAAGATCCTGTGCTCATTTCTGGCCGAATCGATATTCATCGTGGCCACCAGGGTGTGCAGCGATTGCACCCGTTCGCTTAGCGAGAGAGTGACCGACTCGGCCCCATGGGCTGTCTGCTCCGCCGAATGGCTGGCGCCCTCAATGGCCCGGGCGGAGCCTTCGATATCGGCAATGTTGTTTTGCACTTCTTCGGTGGCCTTTTGCACCCGCTTCGAAAGGTTTCGCACCTCATCGGCCACCACCGCAAAACCCCGGCCATGTTCGCCCGCGCGCGCCGCTTCGATGGCCGCGTTCAAGGCCAGGAGATTGGTCTGGTAGGCAATCTCCCGGATGGTCTGGGCAATCCGGCTGATCGCTCCCACCTGCGCGATCAGTCCCTGGGAGGCATCGCGGCTGTGAGACACCGACTCCGCCAGGCCGCTCAGGGTACCTCCCACTTCCTTCATGGCACGATCGGTTTCGCCCGCCACCTCCATTAACGAAGAGGCATTCTCCGCCGAACCCTTCCCCATACTGGCAATCACCTGCTCGGCCAGCCTGGAGTCACTCACATTTCGCCAGGACGCGTGAAAGGCCAATGCCTTGCCTTTGCCGGCAAAGACGGGGGTGAAGTTGAGCGAGAAGGTCACGCCCCCCAGCAACAACTCCGTGTTGTACTCGGTTGTGGTTCCTGCCACCATGGCACGGAAGATATTGCGAATCCGTTCCGGGTCCTTGTGGAACTGATGGATGGAACGTCCCAGGGCGGTGCGCACGTCAGCCCCGCGCAGCATGGGATTGAGCCGGCCATGATTCAGGCTCATCGCCTCCAGCGCCGCCCGGTTCATGTAGAAAACCGTGTTCTCCATCTTCTCGTCCGCGTCGCAAAGCATTTCCAGGCTGGAGAGCGGGCCTAACAGCACTGGGGCGATCTCCAGCAATCGTTCTTTGTCGAGGGCCTGGCTGTCGGCCCTTCCGCGGCCGCTGCCCGCCTGGCCTCGGGGGATGACGGGTGATTGCCGTTTCCCCCGCCTGGCAACGCTTTGAGCAATCGTAGAGCCGGCCTTGACGGCGGCGTTTGTGCCCGCTTCGGGGCGGCGGCTCGGGCTGGTGATGGGACTGGCCATAATGATTTCTCCTTTAGTGCTTGAGTGCGGTCCCAACGGTCAGTCCGTCGAACCAGTTCAGGAATCGTGAAACGTTGTCGCCGGCGTAAATAGCGCCATGCTGTGGACAGAGAAAGTCGATGTCGAGCTGACGCACCCGGTCAATCCACTCTCTCTTGGCTGCGTTCGACGGCATCCAGCGCTGATGAAAGTACCTCGCGTGTTGAATGTGCTCGTCGAAGATCTTGCCCGATTCCGGGCCTTCACCACCTACCCAGATGCTATGGCCCGGCGGCAGCAGCGCCGCGCCTACGTCCCCTGAGAAGAATGCCTTCGCCTCCGCATCGTAGACGTGGAAGTTGGCTGAGGCGTGCAGATAATGCGCAGGAATGAATTCCAGTTTGCGTCCACCCACCAGCATCACTCCGCCTTCGTCGGGAATACAGCAGAACTTCGCATCCAGGGCGCCGTAATGGCGGATGAAGCTCTCCCACAAACCAGGTATGTGCCATTCCATATGCCGGTAACAGATGTTCCACAGCGGCAGGCTGGAGGCGATGTCCGGGTCCTGATGGGACACAAAGGCGCCGCGCACCGACGATGGCTGTATTACCTCAGCCAGGGCGGCCAATACCTGGGGAAAAATTTCGAAGCCGCCCGGATCCAGCAGGACGCTCTGCCCGTTGGACTCGACAATGTAGACGTTCGAGTCGATCACCCGGCGCTCTTCCTGGTCGTGCAGGATCCACCAGCGGTGGGTGCCCGCTTCAAATACCGGTGCTGCTTTCATGCAGGACTCCCTCCAACTCTCTGCGATATTCCCAAATGGCATCCCGCACCGTGGCTACGGCCACGCCCATCTCGCGGGAAACCCGCATCAGCGGCGCGCCGCTGCGCTCCGAAAGCGCTGCCTCGATGCGTCCGTTGGTAACCACATACTCCTGCTCGGCAATGCCTTCCTGGAGCCGGGCCACGGTCTGCACCAGTTGACGGAGAATCGCCACCGCTTCGGCGTCCCCGGCCGTTATCTCGCGCTGCCAGCTGGCCTCCGACTGACGCACAAACTCCGCGCAGCTGCCGTTGCAGCGGGGGTCCTTGGCCATGCGGGAAAACAGCTCCTCATAACGGCGCAGCTGGAGGATGTGCATGTGCGCCCGGACCAGAGGCGCAGTGGAATGCTGCAAGGGAGCGGCAGCCTCCTTGAGGCGGGCGGCCTGCTCCCGAAAAGCCTGGGCCACCACGCCGTAGCCGGCCAACTTGTTGCCATGGCGCTTCACCAGCACCATGGCATTCAGCGCGCGGCGGTCAATCTCGTGCAGCGAGTGTTCGATAGTGCGGCGCGTACCGTACGAAGCATCCATAATGCGCATGATCCGCTGGATGTCCATCAACCCCTTCCTTCCATGACGGCTGCGGCTGCGCCCGCGGCACTCAATGTGTCGGCATCCAAAATGAGAACTACACTCCCCCGTCCGGAGATGGTTGCTCCCTGGTACCAGCTATGCGCGGCGAGGAAATCGATGGGCTTGACCACCGAATCCTCGTTACCCAAAACCTCGGAAACCACAAACAGGCCGCGCTCTGTCAGCACGCCTTCCATGCTTTCCGCCCCCATGCGTAATGGTTTGTTCTGGAGGATGGCGCCCAAGTCCACCAGGGGCACGGTATGAATGCCGTCTACGCAATAGGTCACCCGGTTTCCCAGGCGATGCACCCGGTCACCTTCCAGGTCCGTGAGGCTCTCGATGGAGGAAATCGGCAACGCATAAGTGTCCTCCCTCAGCCGCAAATAAAGCACGGGCAACACCGCCATGGTCAGGGGAAATTCCATCGCGATGCTTGTACCCTGGCCGGGATGAGTCTCAATGGTCAGGCGGCCGCGCAGCTTGTGCGTCGTCGACCGCACTACATCCATGCCCACCCCCCGTCCAGAGACACCGGTCGCCTGCTCCTTGGTGGAAAATCCGGGGCGGAAAATCAGCTCCAAGGCCTCCTGCTCAGACAGATGGGCGGCCTGCTCGCTCGTAATGACCCCCTTGTCGATGGCCCTTTGGGTGACCAGCCTGCGGTCGATGCCCCTACCATCGTCGGCGATCTCGATGCGCACCTTGTCTCCCAGATGGATCGCGGCGACGCGCACCGTGGCCATGGAAGGCTTGTTCGCCGCAATCCGCGCTTCCGGCAGTTCGATGCCATGGTCCAGACTGTTGCGCAGCAGGTGCGTCATGGGAGCGGATAGTGCGTCCACCACCGTCTTGTCGATCTCCACGTCCTCACCCGCGATCTCCAGCCGTACTTCCTTGGCTAACTGGCGGGAGAGGTCCCGGACCATGCGTGGCAACTGTTGGAAAAGTCGTTTGCAGGGCTGCATGCGGAGCCGCATGACCGTGTTCTGGATGTCATTCACGGTCAGGTCCATCTCGCGCGCAATGCGGCTCATATTTTCGTCTTCCTTGCCCAGCGAACCTGCCGCCGACGCCAGCCGATTGCGGAGCAGCACCAGTTCGCCCACCTGATTCATGACCGCGTCAAGACGCAGCGCGTCGATCCGCAGGGAGTTCTCCATCGCCTCAGCTCCACGGAATGGCGGAGCCACGGGTGCCGCTGCGGGCACGGAACGATGGTCTGTCGAGTTCTCTGCCGGGGACGTTTGCGCATCCTCGTGGTCGCGGTTCCCAGCTGTTTCTGTCGCGTCAATGCTGTCGTTCGAAACCGCAGCCGCGGCCACGGCGCGTCCCGCTGCCTCGAGCGGCTTCTCTGGCAATGTCTCGCAGCGATCCTTCGCGGCAGGCCCTGCCGATGCGTGTACTTCGTCTGACTCTTGCCGGCTAAGACTCTGAATCAGGCTGCCCAGTTCCGCCGGACCGGCAGGCGGAACCTGCTCTTGCGCCAGTTCTTTCAGCATCTGTCCCATTACGTCGAGTCCTTGCAGAATTGCATCGATGCGCAGCGACGTTACCGCCAGCTTGCCGGAGCGCAGCTTGTCCAGCAGGCTTTCCAGATCGTGGGTCCACTCCACCAGATGGCCCACCTCCAGGAAGCTCGCCCCGCCTTTAATCGTGTGGAGCGCGCGAAACACCGACGCCAGCGCCTCACCGTTGCCGGGCTCGACTTCCAGGAGCAGGGTCCCCTCCTGGGCTTTTTCGAGCATTTCTCGGGCCTCGACCAGGTAGTCCGGCAATATCTCCATATCCAGCGCAACATCTTTCATGACTGCAGCAACCTCGGAAGCGTCGCCAAACAGCTTGATCGGCCGCGGCGGGCTCGGTCTCCGAGCGTCCGGCCTTGACACCTGCTTGAGGCAGGTGGCGAGCCATAAACCGTAGGAATTTATTAGAAGTATGTAATCGGCGGCCTGGCTCCTCACCCCGGCGTGAACAGGCCAAGTCGCACCCGTCATCAACCGAAATGCACTGCCAGGATTACTTACGAAATGGCGAGCTTGCGCCTGCGGACCTTGAAGAGTTCATTTCCCGGTAGGGATTGCATGTTGCAGCCGGCGCCGCCTTCAGAATCGATCCACGACGCCGGTTTACGAACTCACTTCGCCGTCGGGACTCGCAATGACTACTACGTAGCCATCCGGGTCCCGTAGCCATATCTCTCTGTGTTGCGGGTTGGGGTTAACATGTGGTTCCAAAACAATCTCAGCGCGTAACGCTCGGGCTTTGCCAACGACCACATCGAAGTTGCTGACCTCGAACCAGAGAAGGACCCCACGACCTGGCGGGGCGGCGTCCGCGTTGGTGAGGTTTGGGTGGTTTTCCTCATCCCAGGCATGGAGTTGAAGAATCAGTTGACCCGCACATTGCATCCGGTCGTACCGCTCACGATGGCTATGTTCCGGGAGGGCATCCAGCCCCAGCAATTCGCGATACCAGTTGCTGCTTGCCCTCACATCGCGCACCGCAATCAACGGTTGAGCGCGGACACCTTTACTTTCCGGCGTGGATTTCACTTTTCCTCCTGATGGCGACGACTTACCTCTTCTGCGGAGCACCTGCGCCCGCGATCTCCCACACCACGCCACAGCCCTCCTCGCAGTTCCCCGTACCTCCGCCAACCGTTGTGCCGTAGAGATTGCCGTTCGCGTCGAGCGTCGGGGTAGCCCAAGGGCCGCCGCCGTCAAAACCGTTGAAATCGTGAAGATCGACCAGGGTGCAGGTTTGGCTGCAATTCGTCAGCTCGTAGACCCAGCCGCGTAGATGGGCGCCGTTACTAATACACGCCCCAAAAAAATTACCGGCAGCGTCCATGATTACGCCTGCGTAGGAGTCGCATTGCTCCGTGCCGATGTTGAAGGAGAAGAGCACAGAATAATTCCACCCTCCGTTTGAGGGCGCCAGTTTGAAAACTACGCCACCTTCATTTTGTCCGCCCAAGTACGTTATGCCATAGAGGTTGCCGGAAGCATCCATGATTAGGTTACCGCTCGGGGTTTCCCCGTTCGCCCCGTCAAAGTTAACCAGGACATTTTCCAGCCAACCTCCGTTAGAAGGCGTCAGTTGATAAACCGTTCCGCAGTTGTCCTCGCATTCAAACCCGGTTCCTCCGTCGGGCGTGGTTCCGTACACATTTCCGGCGGTATCCAGGAGCACACCCGCCAATGGATACGCGCCAGTATCAAAGTTGAAGCTATGAATAATGCTCTCCGTGTATCCGCCGCCCGAGGGGGTCAGTTCGAACGTAGTCCCGTAGCCATAAACACCGCCGTCAGATGTCGTGCCGTAGATGTTTCCCGCTTGATCGAAGGCTAGATTCTCGTATCCCGGGATTTCCCCATCCGGGGTTCCTATGAAGTTGTAAAGTACGGTTTCGTTCCAATAGCACGTTACCGACCTGCAAACCGTAGAAGGGGGTTTCAGTTCGAACACCACCCCGTAGTTGTCGGCGCCGCCTATCGGGGTCGTGCCATATAAGGCACCACTAGGGCCAATCACTACTCCGCCGAATGGGTTGCTTCCATCGCTGCCCCCGGTAAATTCGTACAAAGGACTGAGAACCCAGCTTGAGCTAACCTTGCTTAGCTTGAAAACTGTGCCATTGGAGTGGGTTCCGCCGACCTGCGCCGTGCCGTACAGAACCCCTGAGGATCCGACGGTAACCCCGGCGTCGGGGCCTGCCCCGTCTGCTCCGCCGGTGAAGTAGTGAAGCACGCTGAACGTCTGCGCCTGCGTCCTGGGCACTCCAACGGAAGTTAGCGTACAAACCACTGCCAGTGCAAAGAACACCTTCCGCGAGGCGCGATTCCCGACGGACGTGAGAAGTTGAGCAGAGTTCGTCATAATGGTCTCCTTACTGAATGTGACCGTTGACGGTCGTCGTGCTGGCGGAGGCATCTTACATCCAAATTCCAAATGCTGCTCACCAAACCCTTATTAAGATCACATGACGCTGGGCAACGGCTGCTAAATTCAATTGGGCAAGGTTCTCAGGTAGCATGACTATCAGGATATTTTCCCAAGATTCTAAGGAGCATTCTCATGGCTGAGAAGTTGACCTGGGACGACGCCGAGAAGATCGGAGTGCTTCTCGCAAGAAAACACCCTGAGCTTGACCCGCTCTCAACCGATTTAGATGAGCTGCGCCGGCGGGTAGCAGACTTGCCGGAGTTCAAGGATGATCTGACAACTTGCGATCAGAATAAATTGGAAGCAATTCGAACCGCTTGGAACGAGGAATTCCTTGATCGCACGCAATAACGCCCTCTTCGCATACTCGGCCCACCAGGATATCGACGAGTGGAGCACGTGACTCCGCCTTGGCCTCTTTCAGATGGGAGCGGCGCTCGCCAGCGGGGGAAGACCGAGCTGCCGCAATAAGTCTTGAAAGCCTGGCTTGTCCCGTAAGCCGTCCATGCTCGGATCCAGGTGCAGATAGATGAGCCAGTGGGAATGCTCTTCATAGCATTTCTGCAAATATTCAATCGCGCGTTCGCTTTCTCCCAAGCCGACATGGATTCCGGCGAAAAAATACGGCGCAACATATTTTTGCTTCGCTAGTTTTGTCAGATCATCGAGTATCTGACGTGCCTGCTCGGTCCTGCCGGCGGCGCCCAGAGTATGGGCCAGTGCCGCGCGCATCAGAGGACTGCCATCCGATAGCCTCACCCCCTTCTCACCTTCAGCGATAGCCGGTTCGTAGCAGCCCGTTTTTCTGAGCAGCACGCCGAGGATCCAGTAAGTGACGGGGTAGTTGGGGTCCAAATCGATAGTTCGCCGGAGTTGTTCGATGGCTTCGTCGTATCGGCGGGCATAGTAGAGGGCCCATCCGACCGCGACGCTAATAATGAGCGACAACGGATCCAGGTCTTGACTCTTCTTTATCCTGACCATCGCTTCGTCGTGTCGCCCCATGGTCATCATGTACTCGGCGTACCAGTGGTTGGCGGTGGGATAGGTTGGACTCAATTCGAGGCTGCGCTTGAATTCCGTCTGGGCCCTCTCCCAATCCCAATCGCCAAGCCACAACAGGGCCGCCAGGGGCGTGTGAGCTTCGGCGAGATCCGGGTCGAGTTGCAAGGCAGCTTTGGCCGCCGCTTTGCCTTTAGGGAATGCGTCTTTCGGCGCCAGATAGCTGTTCCAGCCCAGCAGCACATAACAATCGGCCAAACCAGCATAGGCCAAGGCATAGCCGGGATCGTTTTCAACTGCCTGCTGAAAGTGCTCGATGGCCTTGTAGAACCCCTCTTCCGTCCACCGGCTCCAGTGGTGGCGGCCTTTCAGGTATAGCCGATAGGCTTCGGCATCCTGCGTGTGGCGTTTGGTCAGTTGCTTCTTTTCCGCTCGTGTCAAGCGCAAACGCAATTTACCCGAGATCTCGCTGGAGATTTCGTCCTGCACCAGAAAGATGTCGCCCGGCTTGCGATCATATTGCGCGCCCCAAAGTTGAGTGCCCGTGGCTACATCGACCAGTTCGGCCCCAATACGCAACAAGCCCCCGCTCTGCATGATTCTGCCGGTGAGCACGGCCCGAACTCCGAGCTCCCGACCCACGGCCTGAGGGTCAATTTCCCGCGCCTTAAACCTGGAGACCGTACTCTGCGCCATCACTCGCAGCTTGGGCAGCGTCGCGAGAGTATTAATGAGAGTTCCGGTGATACCGTCGCTAAGGTATTCGTGTTCGGGATCGCCACCTGCATTTCCGAAAGGCAAAACTGCCAGCGAGTCGATGACTTTGGGAACTCGCGGTTGCCGCGGGGCCGCACTTCGCCCCGCGATCCCTCGCGTGTCGAACGAGGACGACCCTGCCGTTGCTGTCGGGACCGACCCTGTCCGTTCTTCCGCAACTCTCGCGCCCGACTCCATGTCTCGCTTTAGCTGTTTCAGCTCAGCCCGCATGTCAGCCGCGTTCTGATAGCGCTGGTTTCTGTCCTTCTCCAAGGCCCTACGGATTACCTCCTGGAGTCCCGATGGAACATCGGGATTCACTCGCATGGGAGCCATAGGATCGCGGTTGAGGATGGCTTCCGCTATGACGCCGGAACTGGGGCCTTGAAAGGGGAGCGTCCCCGTAGCCATCTGATAGAGAACGATGCCGAACGAGAAAAGATCTGTGCGACCATCCAGTTCCTCGGCCCTCACTTGCTCTGGAGACATATAGGCTGCGGTTCCCAATGCAATCCCTGGGCTCGTGAGCTGGGCTTCGGACTCATCGTTGGCGGCGAGAGAGATCTTGGCCACTCCAAAATCCAGAACCTTGGCGTGGTCGCGGTTGGTGACAAAAATGTTCGTAGGCTTGATGTCGCGGTGGACGATGCCTTTAAAGTGGGAAGCATCCAGAGCATCGGCGATTTCGATACCCAGATCGAGCACCGTCTCAATCTCCAGAGGCTTGCCGCTGATCCGGTGCCGCAGCGTCTGGCCCTCCAGCAACTCCATGGCGATGAAGGTTCGCCCCTCGGCCTCGTCAATCTCGTAAATGGTGCAAATGTTTGGATGATTCAGGGCAGAAGCAGCTTTGGCTTCGCGCTGAAAACGGCTCATTGCCAGGGAGCCTTTGGCTACGTTGTCGGGCAGGAACTTGAGAGCTACCAGGCGACCGAGCTTCACATCCTCGGCCTTGTATACGACACCCATCGCGCCGGCGCCGAGCTCCTCGACGATGTGATAGTGCGAGATGGTTTGCCCAATCATTGGCGCGAATCTTACTTCCGTGAAACGGGCAAGTCAATGAAGGCCCGGTCATTGCCGCTACTCCAGGAGGATCGTTAGCGTAAAATCGCCATTTTCCATGCAATTCTCGTTGCACTTCCGGTCAGTGCGCGATTTTAGGGATCGAAAACATCGGCGGCATGAGTCCTGAAGTGATAATTTGCTGTTCAATGGTTGGAGACGGTAGTGAGTGAAGTGTCCGTATTCGATGAGGCGCAGCCCGCGACGGAAAAGATGAAGCCGGGTCAGCGGTTTTCTCCTGGAGTCAAGCGCTGGCTGCGCGAGCCGCTATTGCATTTCCTGCTGCTGGGCCTCGCCCTGTTCGCGGTTTACGGCTATTTGCATCGGGGACGCTTTGGAATCGAGCCCTCGCGCCAGATTGTCGTGAGCCTTGATGAGCTTCGGCAGATGGATACGTACTTTCAGTCACAGTGGCATCGCCAGCCCACCCCGGCTGAGTTTCAAGCCATGGTAGAGGACAAGGTCCGCGAGGAGGTGCTCTATCGCGAAGGCTTGGCAATGGGTTTGGACAAAGACGATGAGATCGTGAAGCGCCGTATGGCGCAGAAGATGCAATTCCTCGCGGAAGATGTCGGCACCGCGCACGAGCCCTCCACGGCAGAACTCAAGACATGGTTCGAGAAGAACAGCAGCAAGTTCGCGCTGCCCAGCCGGTACAGCTTCCGCCATCTTTATTTCTCTCCTGACAAGCGCGGCAAGAATGCCCAAGACGACGCGGCTAAAGCGCTGGCCAGGATTGCCGGCCAGGCCGAGGACTCCAAACTTGCCAATTCGCTGGGTGATCGGTTCATGTTCCAGGACTACTATGGCGACCGCACGACGGAAGCCATTGCCAAGGAGTTCGGGCCACCCTTCGCGGTGGCAATCGAGAAGGTGAAGCCGGGCTCGTGGCAGGGCCCGATTGAGTCCGGTTACGGATGGCATCTGGTGTTTGTCGATGCCGTTATTCCCGGCCGCGTCCCGGCGTTTGAGGAGATGGAACCGGATGTCAAGACGGCCTGGCTTGCGGAACAAAAGCAACAGTCCTGGCAAAAAGCTTACGCGGAGATGCGCGCCAGGTACACGGTGATGCTGCCGGCTCCGTCTGACAAAGAAGCCATTCAGGCCGCCCCGGTTCCTACCCCAAAGACACAGGTTCCAACCTCGTCCGGTGAGGCGCCGCTATGAGCCGCATGCGTTCTCGCGTCACTTGGCTGACGTCCTGTTTGCTGCTCGTCGTCTCCGTCGCCTCCGCCCACGAGGCGCGCCCTGCCTACCTCGAAATCAAGGAGACTGCCCCCAATCAATTCAGCATCCTCTGGCGTACGCCGGTCCTAGCAGGCATGCGCCTGCCGGTAGCGCTCAAGCTCCCTGCCGATGTGAAGAATTTGCGAGCGCCCAGCGTGCAGGAACTCGCCGACTCCTTCGTTGAGCGCCGCTGGATCGACGCCGGGCCCAACGGGCTGGCCGGCAAGCGCATCGAGTTTCCTGGACTGCAATTCACCATCACCGATGTCCTGCTCCGCGTGGAAATGCTCGACGGCAGAAAGTGGACCTCCATCGTCCATCCCTCGCAGCCGTGGGTTGAGATTGCCGCCTCCCAGACATGGATGGGGGTGGCGGGTACCTACATCGTGCAGGGCATCCGGCATATTCTCTTCGGCGCTGACCACATGCTGTTCGTGCTGGGGCTGTTGCTGATCGTTCACGATCGATGGATGCTTCTGAAAACCGTGACTGCGTTTACGGTGGCGCACAGCATCACGCTGGCCATTGCAACCCTCGGCTACGCCGAGATTCCGGTTCTTCCTCTGAACGCCGCAATCGCGTTGAGCATCCTGTTTCTCGGGCCGGAGATCGTCCGCTCCTGGCGCGGCGAGACCAGCTTCACCATTCGCCACCCCTGGGTGGTGGCGTTTGCGTTCGGACTTCTGCACGGATTCGGTTTCGCTAGCGCTCTCACGAGCGCCGGCCTTCCACATCATGAACTGCCACTTGCCCTGGTTACCTTCAACGTGGGAGTAGAACTCGGGCAGCTTGGTTTCATCGCGCTCATTCTGGCCCTCGAGCGGTCATTCCGCATACTTGAAGTGCGTTGGCCACGATGGGCACAGCTTCTTCCCGGATATACGGTAGGGTCGCTGGGCGCGTTCTGGACCGTACAACGGGTGGCCTTGCTCTTCGGAGGCGCGCGATGAATAAGCTGCGACCACTCAATCCTCTGTTCCGGGCAATGGCGCTGACCGGCTTTGTGCTTCTGTGTGCGCAGGCAGCCTTCGCCCACCCGCAAAAAGGCGAAGCGGTTGGATTTCTCACCGGATTTCGCCATCCCATCTCTGGCCTCGATCACGTGCTGGCGATGGTTGCTGTCGGCTTATGGGGCGCGCAACTCGGTGCGCCGGCCATCTGGGTCCTGCCTGTAGCGTTTCCCATGGTGATGGCCTTCGGCGGGATGCTGGGGTTGATGGGAGTCCCGCTGCCGGGTACTGAATATGGCATCGCTCTGTCAGCCATTCTTCTGGGCGCCGCCGTGCTGTTTGAAGCGCGACCGCCCCTGGGTGTTGCCGCGGCGCTGGTTGGCGTGTTCGCCATATTCCATGGGCATGCCCATGGAACCGAACTGCCGCCCGGCCAAAGCGCGCTGCTCTACAGCATGGGCTTCGTGATTGCAACCGGATGCTTGCATGCGCTCGGAATCGGCATTGGTACCGTCCATCGATGGGGCTGGGGACAGAAGCTGCTTCGCCTCGCCGGAGGATTGGTGGTTGTTGGGGGCGCGTTCTTTATGTGGAAGGCGGTCGCGTGAAACCTGCGGTCCAATCTCGTCTGCCCTTGTACGCCTTCGTTGTCTTCACATTTGTCATGTGGGCGCTCCCCGCCGAGGCCCACCTCAACACCACCGGCATGGGGCCGTTCTACGACGGACTGATGCACTTCCTCATGAGCCCTGAGGATATCGTTCCCGTACTCGCCCTCGCGCTATTGGCTGGTCTGCGCGGCGCTAATTACGGACGGCGAGCATTGTTCACCCTTCCCCTTGCGTGGTTGCTCGGGGGTCTCGCCGGACTAACAGCTATGGCTGCGAAACCGCATCCATTTGTTGCGGCGTCCTGGTTTCTCTTGCTAGGAGGATTGCTGGCCGCCGACGCGAAAGTTTCTTTGCGCATGACGACCGCTCTCGCCGCCCTGCTGGGCCTCTATCACGGATACTTGAATGGAATCGGCATGGGTCAGTTCGACACTGCCGCGATAGCGCTTCTCGGGCTGGTGTTTGCCATCTTTGCCCTGATCGCCATCGCCGCCGCATTCGTGGTTCGACTACAGGCGCACTGGGCCCGAATCGCCGTCCGCGTCGCCGGAAGCTGGATCGCAGCCAGCGGCCTCTTGATGCTCGGTTGGGCAGTCCGAACACGCTAGATACACCGCTCGCCCGACGCGACGCGACATGGGACTCCAGCTTCGACAAACGCACTTGAAGTGACGGGTTCTGTAGTTGTACCCAACTGGCACAGGCGGCTGCGATGCATTCACTCTGGCGCAAATCGCCGGGCAGAGCTCAATCACAATCACCCAGCGATATATTCTTCCGCAGGCGGACGCGATTGAACCGGCATTCGCGCCGTTCGCTGCCGAGTCTGTGACCGACTCCTAGGCACGGAATAACAGCACGGTGGGCACAGAATTGGGCACAGCGGAGCCCTACGGAGCATCGGCTCACTGCAACTTCGCGTACTCAGCTTTGGCTTGTTGATAGATGGGAATATCGGGGTCGGCGTCTTTCCAGAGGGTGAGGAAATCCTGGTAGGCTGCGCGGGTTCTATCGCGAGCGGCAGGGTCCTTGGCGGTTTCGAGCGCGTAAGCGCGACCCAGACCGAGTCGGGCCAGCGCGCCCCAGGGAAAATTCTGCACTACGCCGTAGTGGTCAATGAACTTACGAAATTCCACTGCCGCTGCATTGCCGTCGTGCAGCCGTCTCCGGAGCTGGGACCGGGCAACTTCCCACAAGCTGGTTTCTGGACAACGTCCTGATGGCCGACCACACACCCACGATCAGGGATCGGCTTTTGGGAAATCCTGTCTTCTTGACGACGATCAGCCAATTTATGCGAAGTGGCCGACTTCGCTACAATGACATTCTTACTGCGCAAAAAGAGAACATGGCCGTCACGACCCCTGACGGTCGCGACGTTGCCAGATTTACGCCAAGCGGCGCACGCGAGGTCCTGGATGTCAGATATGCATGGCAAAGTAGCTCTAATTACCGGAGCGAGCAGTGGGATCGGCCGGGTCACAGCTGAGGTCTTTGCGGCCCGAGGCGCCAAGGTTGTTCTTGCCGCGCGTCGCGAAGACGAATTGGCGACGCTCGCGAGTGAGATCGAGTCCCGCGGAGGAAAGGCAACCTTCATCGTCACCGATGTCGCAATCGCCAGGGATGTCGAACGGATGGTGGCCCATGCGATTGAAACGTTTGGCCAGCTCGACTACGCAGTCAATAACGCTGGCATCGAGGGAAAGATATCGCCCATTACCGACCTGCCCGAGCAGGAATGGGACCGAGTTCTCGACACCAACCTGAAGGGGACCTTTCTGTGTTTGCAGCACGAGGCCCGAGCCATGCTTGCGAGTGGACACGGCGGTGCGATCGTTAACGTCGGTTCTGTGAATTCTTTTCTCGGCTTCCCCACCGGCTCGGCATATGTTGCCTCGAAACACGGGCAAGTCGGGCTCACGACGAGCGCTTCCGCGGAGCTGGCACCACACGGAATCCGGGTCAACATCGTATGTCCGGGAGTGATCGATACGCCGATGCATCACAGAGGGCGCGCCGTTCTCGGCGACGACATCTGGGACAAGTTCCTGATACCGCGTGTTCATCTGAGGCGCGCGGGCCGCCCCGATGAGATCGCCCAAACTATAGTCTTCCTCTGCTCGGACGAGGCTAGCTATATTTCCGGCTCTACGCTGACCCCCGATGGGGGGTTTACGCTGACGGTCTGATCAAGAGAATTTCGTGGCATCAATTCTGTTGGTGGTTTTGAAACGGGGGGAGTGACCTCTTTGGGACGACTTGAGGCGGAGGGACGGCTGGTGCTGGAGTGGTATTCAAGCTGACGCCCGGCGATGATTCGCCCGAAACAAAACAACATGTCCAGAGATCCTTCAGTCCGCAGGATCCCAGGTTCGGCCATCCTTTGCCCGGCGAGCCGTCAAGAAAAAACTACAGCCCGCGGCTACCTTGATCGCCCAACGGATGTGTTTGACCTGGTCTGTAACAGTAACCACAACGACAACTCTCCGGTGGGGGCCGGATCTATGAACTGAGTGCCCAGAATGGTAATCTCGTCGAGAACTGATTTCATCTGAGACCAGTAAGTTCCACCCGCTTGCCGGCCGAAATTCTGCACCTCAGCAACAGAATCCCAGTAGCATTCTTAGACCTTGGCGCGTTTCTGAGGACTTACGCTTTAGGGTGTGCCTGAAGGAGGCAAGACGCCGAGTTGGGCCATCATGCCAAGAGTATCCATGATGATGCGGGTGTCCTTGATACGGCCATCCTCCAGGCGGTCGATGACAACCCCCCAGACGCGCACAGGCCGTCCTGTAGCGGGAATACCGAGAAATTCACCCTTGTGGGTACCGGTCCATTCGAAGCGGCTGGCGACTTTGTCGTGTTCCGCGATTTGCTCCTGGATGGAGAAGACGATATCAGGAAAACCGGTACGCATGGCGCGAATGATGTCTTTGAGACCGCTAAGTCCGGGACCCTGCCCAGGCAGTGGAACCTGTTCAATAACGTCTTCCCAGACATATTCCACAGCCGCTTCAATGTTTCCATTTGTGATCACTTCGTCAGCAAAGCCGCGGACGATCGTGGCATTGTCCTGCACCATTCTTTTCTCCTTTGGATCGTTACCCATGATATATCCGTGCGTCATCCGGCCAGAACGTGACTCCCACCCGAATCTGAAGTCCGCACTTCAACACTTACTAAACATGCAATTTTTCCCGAGAGACGTACCGTGTCGAAGATAGCGATACGAGCGCAGCTCAGGTCTCTTTTGATGAGCACTGTTGCGGACCTTCCGGCGGTCTTTCCCGGGTCCCACAGTTTCGAAGGCTGCGCTTTACGAAACAGACCTGTTAGGAGACACTCACTGCTCGGTGGAAATCGAAGGCAACGCGAAGCTGATTCTCGTTTGGCATTCGGGTGTGGCAGCGCGCACGATGAGCGGCTCCTTGCGGAGCAACTGCGCATGCCGGCTTTTGCAGACAGAACAGCTCGCATGGGTTTCGAGCTTGCATTTTCCGTGAGCTCCCTCCATGATTTCCCGGTGTCACACAGGAGCCAATGAATGAATACTTTCCGCAGAGACATCCAGATTGTAATGATAATGATGGTTGCAGTTGTCTTGTTTGCAGGTGCGGCCCTTTGCCCGGCATCTGCACAAACCCGCTACGAGTCGGTTTACAACGGACACAGGATTATCTATCCAGCATCCAGCATCCCCGTGCCCGGCCGCCCTCACACGAATTACTTTTTTGTCGACTCGGACCAAACGAAACCGAATCCCGACCCAGGTGATGAAACTCCAGGCTCAGTAGCTTGCGTATATAAATTCGTAACTGGACCGACGGGCTGCCCGATTGCCACCAGCACAACCGTACCCAATGGTGGCATTGGCGCTATTGCCATCGTCGACGCCGGTTACTACCCCACCGCGCAATCCGACTTGGACGCCTTTGACTCCTACTTCGGTATTCCGGCTACGACCATTACGCAGGTCTGGCCCGGCCCGATACGGCCACCCACTTACGGGGATTGGGAGGTCGAGGAAGCATTAGATATCGAATGGGCCCACGCCATGGCGCCGCAGGCCAAGCTGTTCCTGGTCGTATCGGCCCTGTGTAACACCCTGGCGTGCGAAACCGATCCGACTTGGCAAGCGGTGCAGCTTGCCGGAAGTCTGGTGGCTCAGAACGGCGGTGGCGTGGTGAGCATGAGCTTTGGCGATGCGGAGATTTCTCAGGAAACCGGCTTTGATCAATACTTCACTACCCCCGGAGTCGTCTACTTTGCAGCCTCCGGCGATGGGGGACTTGGCGTGAGCAGCTATCCGGCAGCGTCACCCAACGTTGTTGCGGTTGGGGGAACCTACTTTAACCGCGACAGTAACGGAAACTTCACCTCCGAGCAGTACTACACTGGCGGCGGCGGGGGAGACATCAGTCCGTACGAACCGCGTCCCAGTTATCAGAATGGCATTGCCAGCATCGTAGGAACCCAGCGCGGCTATCCTGACGTCGCTTCCGACTTTTGTTGCACTGCCATTTACCTCCAGGGCTGGGGTTCAGTCGGAGGCACCAGTTGGGCGTCTCCTACCTTTGCCGGTATCGTGAACGCGGCCGGCAGCCGGCAACAGTCGACCGTGGACGAACTCAACATGATGTACAGCGAGCTCTCCAGTCCCATCAAGTACCATGCTGATTTCAACGACATCACGACGGGCGATCCGCGCTGCAAAATTGGTTGGGACCTGTGCACCGGCATCGGCTCCGCCCATACTTACGCCGGCAAGTAACCAACCAGGCTCCCGGATTGCCAGGCCGATCTGGTCAAGACGGGGGCCTTTGCCTGCGGCACCCTTTTACCTTGTCTAGGTAACTGGTAAATACGGAAGTCGAAGTAACATTTACGGAGTGCCACAGGCGGCGCCGACGGTTATGGCGTGGTGTGGGAGATCACTCCATAACGTCTCTAGTCATGGCACGATTACTGGAGCTGGATGTCCACTTCAGCGGAATGGACGTTTTACGTCCAGGTGGTGGTGCCAACGCGGTTGGCGGATGTCTTCTTTTCTTGACGACAATCAGTTAGTTCCATGCGAACGCCCGTTATCGCCAACTGAGATTACTTATCGATCCCCATCTGTGTGAGGATGAAAGCGTAATCGAACGCCGCCTCCTTCAGCCGATCATAGCGTCCCGAAGCGCCGCCGTGGCCGGCGGGTCCCATGTTGGTCTTCAAGATCAGGAGATTGTGGTCAGTCCTGGTGGCGCGCATCTTAGCTACATACTTCGCCGGCTCCCAGTACATCACCTGGCTGTCATTGAAGGAAGTTTTGACCAGCATATTGGGATACGTCTTTGCCTCGATATTGTCATAAGGCGAATACGAGATCATGTAATCGAATGCCGCCTTCTCTTTAGGATTGCCCCATTCTTCGAACTCGCCGACGGTGAGCGGCAGCGACTCGTCCAGCTCGGTGTTGATGACGTCGACGAAGGGAACCTCAACGAGCGCCGCGTGGAACAAGTCCGGCCGCATATTGAGCACGGCACCCATGAGCAAGCCGCCGGCGCTTCTGCCTTCGATTACTAACCTGTCCTTGGAACCGTATCCTTGGGCCACTAAGTATTCGGCGCAGGCAATGAAGTCGGAAAAGGTATTTTTCTTGTGCATCATGCGCCCGTCGTCGTGCCAGGCCTTACCAAGTTCGCCGCCACCGCGAATGTGAGCGACCGCCGCAACTACGCCGCGATCTACCATGCTGAACAAGTTGGAGTTGAAGAAGATGTCGTTGGAGACTCCGTAGGAACCGTAGCCGTAAAGATAGAGCGGGCCGCTGCCGTCCAGTTTGGCATTCTTGAGATGGACCAGGGAGATTGGGACCTTCACCCCATCGGAAGCCGTAGCATATATTTGCTCGACTTGGTAGCGTGTCCGGTCATATCCGCCCGGAATCTCCTTCTGCTTGAGCAGGGTTGATTTGTCACTGTCTACGTCATACTCGAAGACCGAGGCAGGCGTAATCGCAGACTGGTATCCATAGCGAAACTTCCTGGTGTCGTATTCACGGTTAATGTAGGAGTATGCGATGTACGCGGGCTCGGGAAAGTCGATACGCCGCGATTGTCCGTTGCGCAGGTCGGTGACCCGAATTTGAGGCAAGCCGTTCTCGCGCTCTTCAGAGATGTAGTAGGTCTTGAAGAAGTCAATGTCATCGAGCATGACCGTGGCGCGCTGCGGAACCACTTCCTGCCAGTTCTGGGAGCGTGGATCGGACACCGGCGTTTTCACCAGGCGAAAGTTGCGCCCGGTATCATTCGTCCGGATATAGAAGAAATCGCCATTGTGGTCCGGGTAATACTCGATGTCCTGTTTGCGAGGCTCCATCAGCTTCCACATGGCCATTGGTTGGTCGGCCGGAATGTACCGGACCTCACTTGTGGTGTGGCTTGCGGAAACCACAAAGATGTATGCCTTGCTGCGTGTTCTGTCGACGGCGATCTCGAATCTTTCGTCCTTTTCTTCGTAAATCAGATCATCGGGCCCGTTGGTTCCGACGGTATGGCGGTACAAGCGGTACTGCCGTTTCGTTACGGCATCTTCGACTGTGTAGAAGATGGTCTTGTTGTCGTTCGCCCAAACCAAGGAGCCGACCCGTTCCGCGTGGTCGGGAAGCAGCTTTCCGGTCCGCAGATCCTTCACCGCTAGCGTGTACTGACGGAAGCCAGTATTGTCGGTGGTGTATGCAAGCAGATTTCCGTCGTTGCTGACGTTATAAGTGGCCACTGACATGAACGCCTGCCCTCTCGCCAACTCGTTAATGTCCAGCACTACTTCTTCGGGAGCATCCATACTGCCTTTTTTTCGGGCGCGAATTTGGTACTGCTTGCCGGCTTCGGTGCGCGCGTAGTAGAAGTACGCACCCTCTTTATAGGGCACTTCCACGTCCGTTTCCTTTACGCGGCTGAGCATCTCCTGATAGAGCTTCTTCTGAAAAGACTCTGTCGGCTTCATCACCGCGTCGGTGTAGGCGTTCTCGGCTTCCAGATACGCCTTCACCTCAGGGTTCGACTTCGCACGCAACCAGAAATAGTCGTCCACCAGCTTGACCCCGTTGATCTCGGTAGCCTTCGGAACTCTCTTTGCGACTGGCGGCGTGGGCAGCGAAGAGGTATCGGCCGAAACCGCTCCGAAAACAGAAGTGAGCAACAGCATGGACAACAGAACGCAGCGAACAAGAAGTCTGTTCATGCGAGGCTCCATTAGTAAAGGTAGGACTAGGCGAGAGTATATCTGAGGTATCAACGGCGGCGGAAGTCGCAGGATGCGCGGTCGATCATTGAGTATGCGACCTCCGCCGGGTAACAGACAACGTGCCAGGCTTAAGAAGCGCAGAACCTCGCGACTGCGCGTGATATTGGCGATGGCGTCCCTTATGACAACCTATCCATCATGGCGCATGATTTCCCGGAAGAAGACTTGGGCCAACATGCCTAAGGTGCCGTGAACACGCCAACTCGCGATCTGGCCCGACATCGCCCGAATTACCTACGACATGGCGTTGTCACGGCAATTACGGCGAAGTTCAGTGCTCAGGAGTCTCCTCTACACCGTCATCTGCCGAGTAGGACCGAAGCCATACGTGGCAAAGAGATGCGGCCAGGAGAGGATTTTACGCTTTGCTGGAGCGGGTACTACTGAATGCCGACCAACCGCTCTTGCAGGTCTCAGAAGGCGAAAGTAAAGCAGCAAAGCGTATCCTGCCGGTGCTTCCCGCCGTCCATACTGTTCTACTGCAACGTTGGACAGCGCAGGGAAGGCCGGAAGAGGGTTGGGTGTTCCCCTCCATCCAGGCTCGTGAGGGGCATCTGAATGGCGACACAACAAAGGATCAGCATGCATCCGCACTAGAGATGTCGAAAGTGAAGCGGTTCGAGCCCTACGTTCTTCGGCATACCGCACTCACCGGTTCGCACAAGTAAGAAGTTCAGAAATGCTTTCCCGCTGCAAGTTGCTGGTGCGAAAGGGGGGACTCGAACCCCCACGGTTTTACCCGCCAGATCCTAAGTCTGGTGCGTCTGCCAATTCCGCCACTTTCGCATTCACGGCCCCTTACCAACGTAACGGGGCCCGTCGCAATCCGGTTCTATTGTAAATGCATTGACGGCAGCAGCGAGTCAGCACAATAGTTTCTCCCCACCGGAGAAACGCGCGCAGGCGATTCCTTCCGTGGTGGAGGAGAGCCGCTCACAGGTATTGGCTCCGCAAATGGGAGCGCGCGTCAGGCACGCAAACAACTCCGGCGAATCGGCTTCCAACTCGCCGGCCAGCGCTCCAACTCCAGCTATCTCACAATCGTGAAGCTATCCAGACCTCCCTACATCGTGCTGATCTTGATGTAACGACCAAGGTCTGGAATCGACGACACCAGCACATATCCCGCCAGGAGTAGGCCTGCAACCCCAACAATGTTTCTTGCCACAATGAACGTTTTTTTCACCGCGTCCTCCAATCCTTTCGCACATTAGGATGCCATCCGCTGAAGAAAGGCCGGCCCGATTTGTGGCTTTAGTCGAAAATCGGATTGGGAGGCATCGCTGTAGCTTTTCCGAGGAGAGCCCAGACAGAAGGGAGTACAATACCGGGCAAATCTGGTGTGGGGTAGTGGCGCTCGGCCAATACAAGTCAAGGGACCGTCTACAGGACGCAGGGCCGAGCTTCGTTTGCCGCGCTGCCATTCCTATAGGTGCATTCGCATGGAAGAACCTGCGGTCAATAATGATGGACAAAGCTGCATCCAGCAGATTGACGTCCTCTGGATCGCGGCCGGTCTGGGTTGCGATGGGGAGACTATCGCCATGACCGCGGCCATGCAACCCAGCATTGAGGACGTAGTGCTGGGCGGAATTCCCTGGATTCCCAAGATTAAATTCCATAATCCGTTCCTGGCGCAAGCCAATGGAGACGAGTTCCTGAAGCCCTTCCATGAGGCTGCGGCAGGTAATCTGGGACCGTTCATCCTGGTGATCGAAGGTTCTATTCCTGACGAGGGCAACAAGCAGGCGGGCTATTGGGCCTCGCTGGGCACGGACAAAGCTACCGGACAGCCGATTACGACATGCACATGGATCGACCAACTGGCGCCGCATGCCTGGGCAGTAGTGGCAGTGGGTACCTGCGCAACTTATGGCGGGATTCATGCTATGGAGGGGAATCCTACTGGGGCCATGGGACTGCCCGATTATCTTGGCTGGCAATGGAAATCGAAAGCCGGCATTCCCATCGTTTGTGTACCCGGCTGTCCGGCGCAGCCCGACAATATGATGGAGACGCTGCTGTACTTGTTCTACATGGCGGCCGGCCGCGCTCCCATGATTTCGCTGGACGAGCAATTGCGCCCCACCTGGCTCTTTGGGCAAACCGTACATGAAGGCTGCGACCGCGGTGGGTACTATGAGCAGGCCGATTTCGCCGAAGAATACGGATCGCCGCTGTGCATCGTGAAGCTGGGATGCTGGGGACCGGTGGTGCTCTGTAACGTAGGCAAGCGCGGCTGGATGAGCGGCATTGGCGGTTGTCCCAATGTCGGCGGCATCTGTATTGGCTGCACCATGCCGGGGTTTCCGGACAAGTTCATGCCCTTCATGAACCAGCCGCCGGGATCGTTGCTGTCCGCCAGCGCCGTCCAGACCTACGGGAAAGCAATTCATGCGCTGCGAACCTTTACCCAGGCATCGCTGAACAAAGAGCCAAGCTGGCGGCGCCGTCGCGATGTCTCTAAGAAGTGATACAGTAAGTCGCCCTAAGTGCAATGCCCCGGAGTAGTGAGGCGCTCCGCGGTGAGGTGAAAGATGGCCGTATGGCCTGAAAGCTATTCGGTAGTAAGCAGTGGCCGGAACCCAGCCGATGTGCTCGGGCAAACCACAACTTACGCTGAAGCCGAGGCGGTGCTGGAAGATCTCGCCCGAGTTTTCTTCGAAAATACGAATGTTCTTGCCGCCCAGAGGCCACACACTGCCGCAATTTCTGCGCCGAAGATCGACACCCACGTTCCAAATTTGGAGGCGAAATATCGCGCCCTGGTCGAACAGATTCCCGCCGTCGTATTCATGGCTTATCTCGACGAGGGCGTGGGCGAGGCTTACGTCAGCCCGCAGATTGAAGCGGTCCTGGGATTCACGCAGGAAGAATGGCTACAGGATCCAGTCCGTTGGTACTCACAAGTTCACCCCGACGATAAGCAACGCTGGAGCATGGAAGCCGCCGAGTTGTTTCTGTCGGGCAAGCCTCTGCGTTCTCCCTACCGCATTCTTTCGCGTGATAACCGGGTCATCTGGCTGCATTGCGAAGCTAAAATGATCCGCCGCGAAGACGGCCGTCCCTGGTTCATTCACGGAGTCGGCTTTGACATCACCGATCTCAAACGCACCGAAGAAGCGCTGGAAGAGGAGCGCAACGTTGTTACTGCCATCCTCGACACCGTCGGCGCTTTGGTGGTCGTTCTCGATTCGCGCGGCCGCATCGTCCGCTTCAATCGCGCCTGCGAGCGCAGCACCGGTAAAACGCTCGCAGACGTGACCGGGCAAAGCGTCTGGGAGTTGTTCATTCCTGAAGAAGAAGCGGACGCTTTCCGTGTGCACTTCGAAAAGATGCGGGCCGGGCAATTGCACGATGTCTACGAGTGCCAGTGGCTGGCCCACGATGGCACCCGCCGCCTGATCGCCTGGTCGGGAACCTCGTTGCCCGGAGGCAACGGGGCCCCCGCCTATGTGATCGCCACCGGCATCGACATCACCGAACGCAAACAATTGGAGAGAGCGATCCTTGAAATCAGTGCGCGCGAACAACGCCGCATCGGGCAAGACCTGCACGACGGCTTGGGTCAGCACCTTACCGGCATTGCCTTCATGACCAAGGTGCAGGAGCAGAAACTCAAGGAGCTGGGGCTGCCGCACGCCGCCGAGGCCGCCAAGATCGTCAAACTGGTCAACGAAGCCATCAACAAAACCCGCGAACTGGCCAAGGGCTTAAGTCCCGTGGTGCCGGAATCTCATGGACTCATGTCGGCCTTGCAGCAGTTGAGCGCGGAAGTAGAAGATGTGTTCGGCGTGTCCTGCCGCTTGCAATGCGAGAATCTCGTCCTGATTCATGACGTCAGCGTGGCCACACATCTGTACCACATCTCGCAGGAGGCCGTGAGCAACGCCATCAGACATGGCAAGGCGCGAAAGATTGAGATTGGTCTTGCCGCCAGCGACAACCGGGGCGTGCTGACCATTCGAGATGACGGATCCGGGTGCAAGATTACTCTGGCGAGCAGCAGTGGAATGGGACACCACATCATGACTCACCGGGCAAGAATGACCGGAGGGACGCTGGACATCCAATCCTGTGATCCCCACGGCACGGTCGTGACCTGCATGTTTCCGCTTCGCGGTAAGGACCAAAATGCAATGCCGGCTGGGCAACGGAAGGCGGGTTGAGAAGCCATGTTGACAAAGCCAAGAGTAGAGGCCCCGGCGAAACGTAGAATTTTCATCGTCGACGACCACCCCATCGTGCGCGAAGGGCTGTCGCTCATGATGAATCGCGAGCCCGATCTGATGGTGTGCGGCGAAGCCGAAGAGGCCGCCACTGCGTTGCAGGCGATTGCTTCATGCCACCCCGACTTCCTGATCGTGGACATCTCTCTGAACGGGCCTGACGGTCTGGAGCTGCTCAAGAGCATTCGCATCCGCTTTCCCAACCTGCCGGTGCTGATGCTGTCGATGCACGACGAATCCATCTATGCGGAGCGCGCCCTGCGTGCCGGCGCCAACGGCTACATCATGAAGCAGGAGGCAACCGAAAAGGTCCTGATTGCCGTGCGGCAAATCCTTGACCAGAAGGTATACGTCAGCGATCGCATTGCCAACCGCATGTTGCAGCAGTACATCAATGGCTCGGCCAACGAGATGCATTCCCCGATTGCCGAGCTCTCGGACCGCGAACTGGAAGTATTCCGCCTGATCGGTGAAGGCCATAGCACACGCATGATTGCCGACGAACTGCATCTCAGCGTAAAGACCGTCGAGTCCTACCAGGCTCATATCAAAGACAAGCTGTCGCTCAAAACCGGCCGGGAGTTGGTGCAGCGCGCGATTGAATGGAGCATCGGCGAAGGCGCAGCCTGACCAACCGCCGCGCGTTCGCTCGGCTTTCCCAGCCGGCACCCGTACAACAGCAATGTTCCAGCCCTTCCACCCTTCTTGTACGTGTCGAATCTGACGAATAACGGTTCCAGTTCCCCGACAAGCTATAGGGGAATCCCCTACCCCAGAGTAGTACTTCCCCCTAAGCGCAAATCAGGTTGTGAAACCTGTTCTCGCGGTTGATGCTAGGGGCCAAGGTGCGTGGGGCACCCTTCCTGCGAGTAGTCACATCTTTGAAGGTATAACCATCTTGATTTGGCGAGCTGGCACATCGCCGTGACGATGGGCCATGCAACTTTTTATTACGTCAATGGCGAAACACTCATTAAAGCTTGGTTGAAAGGAGAATTTCGCATGACAGCGCAAGCCGTTCCACACGGTCGGAGTACTCAAAAAAAATCTCCCGTTGCCGAGATACACATCCTCTGGATCACCGCCGGCTTAGGCTGTGATGGCGACTCCGTCTCCATCACGGCGGCGACGCAGCCCAGCATTGAGGATGTTCTACTGGGCGCGATTCCGGGCCTTCCCAAAGTACATCTTCATAATCCGGTTCTCGCCTACGAAGTGGGCGATGACTTCATGAAGCCGTTCTATCAGGCGACGGAGGGTAAGCTCGAACCCTTCGTTCTGGTCGTGGAAGGATCCATACCGAACGAGAAGATTCATGGCAAAGACGGGTATTGGGCAGCGGTGGGTACGGACGCAGCGACGAACCAGCCCATCAAGACAACGGAGTGGATCGACAAGCTTGCTCCCAAAGCGCTTGCCGTGGTGGCCATCGGCACCTGCGCCACGTATGGCGGCATTCACGCCATGCAAGGCAATCCCACCGGATGCATGGGGCTCGCCGATTACCTGGGATGGGGTTGGCGATCGAAAGCCGGCCTTCCCATCGTGAATGTCCCCGGATGTCCCGTCCAGCCCGATAACTTCATGGAAACCGTACTCTATCTCCTCTATCAAGTCGCAGGCCTTGCCCCAATGATTCCGCTCGACGATCAGCTCCGCCCCACATGGTTGTTCGGCGCGACGGTGCACGAAGGTTGCGACCGCGCCGGCTATTACGAGCAGGGCGACTTTGCCGAAGAGTACGGCTCTCCCAAGTGCATCGTGAAGCTGGGATGCTGGGGGCCGGTGGTGAATTGCAACGTTCCCAAGCGCGGCTGGATGGCCGGCATAGGCGGCTGCCCCAACGTTGGCGGCATCTGCATCGGTTGCACTATGCCGGGCTTCCCCGACAAGTTCATGCCCTTCATGGACGAGCCGCCAGGAGCGCACGTCTCCACCGGCAGCTCCGCCATGTATGGCCGCGCTATTCGCGCCCTGCGGTCCATCACCCAAAACACGGTCAACAAGGAGCCGAAGTGGCGTCACAATCGGCCAGAACTCACCACTGGTTATCACGCCAGATCCTAATTTCACGCTGAAGGAGAACGATCGCGATGGGCACAATTACAGCAACCGATCAGCAAGCCCTTAATAAGCAAAAGCAGATCGTGGAGATGAATTGGGATCCGATCACCAGAATCGTCGGAAGCCTCGGCATCTTCACTAAAATCGATTTCGCCAACCGCCATGTCGTGGAATGTCACAGCACGTCGTCGATTTTCCGCGGCTACAGTATTTTCATGAAGGGTAAAGACCCGCGCGACGCGCACTTCATCACCAGCCGCATCTGCGGCATCTGCGGCGACAATCACGCCACCTGCGCCAACTATGCCCAGAACATGGCTTTCGGCGTGCGCCCTCCGGACATGGCAGAGTGGATCGTCAATCTTGGCGAGGCTGCCGAGTACATGTTCGACCACAACATCTTCCAGGACAACCTGGTGGGCGTCGACTTCTGCGAGCAGATGGTGAAAGAAACGAATCCCGGCGTCTGGGCGAAGGCGCAGAAGACAAACTCACCGAACTCAAATCTGCATGGCTATCGCACCATTGCCGACATTATGACCGCGCTGAATCCCTTCACCGGCGCGTTCTATCGTGAAGCTTTGCAGATGAGCCGCATGACGCGCGAGATGTTCTGCCTGATGGAAGGCCGTCACGTTCATCCCTCGACGCTTTATCCGGGCGGCGTGGGTACCGTTCCCACGGTCCAGCTCTTTACCGACTACCTGGTGCGGCTGATGAAGTACGTCGAGTTCATGAAGAAAGTCGTGCCGCTGCACGACGACCTCTTCGACTTCTTCTACGAGGCCTTGCCGGGTTACGAAGAGGTTGGCCGCCGGCGCATTCTGCTGGGCTGCTGGGGATCGTTCCAGGACCCGAAGTACTGCGACTACACCTACAAGAACATGACCGAGTGGGGACGCAAGATGTTCGTCACTCCGGGCGTGGTGGTCGATGGAGAACTGGTAACGACGGACCTGGTCGATATCAACCTCAATATCCGCATCCTGCTGGGAAGCTCTTACTACGACGACTGGGAGGAAGGCGAGACCTTCGTCACAAAAGATCCGCTGGGTAATCCGGTTGACCAGCGGCATCCGTGGAACCAGACGACGCTTCCCAAACCGCAGAAACGTGACTTCGCCAACAAGTACACCTGGGTCATGTCGCCGCGCTGGTATCACGAAAAAACCAAAGAGTACCTGGCGCTGGATACCGGCGGTGGCCCCATCGCGCGCTTCTGGGCGACGGCCAAAGCGGGTTTGGTGGACATCGGGTACCTCAAGGCGACGGGTAACAGCGTCAAGATTTACCTGCCGAAGACGACGTCGTTGCCTGAAGTCGAACTCGAGTGGAAGGTCCCCAAGTGGAGCAACGCCATCGAGCGCGATCGCGCCCGGACCTACTTCCAGGCGTATGCTGCCGCGGCTGCGCTGCACTTCGTGGAGAAGGCGCTGGGCGAACTGCACGCCGGGCGGACGAAGACCTGGTCCGACTTCAAGGTGCCGGAAGAATCGATTGGGTGCGGCTTCCACGAGGCGGTACGCGGAGTGTTGTCGCATCACGTGGTGATTCGCGAGGGCAAGATCGCGAACTACCATCCCTACCCGCCGACGCCGTGGAATGCAAATCCGCGCGATATTTACGGGACTCCAGGGCCATACGAGGATGCGATACAGAACACACCCATCTTCGAGGAGAACGGGCCGGACAAGTTCAAGGGCATTGACATCATGCGGGCAGTTCGGAGCTTCGATCCGTGCCTGCCGTGCGGTGTCCACATGTACCTTGGCAATGGGAAGGTGCTGGAGACAAAGCATTCACCCATGTTCGGCATCGTGAAATAGGGAGCCCGTTACCGCAGGAGGAGTGGGTAGGCAGTTGTAGATCGCGAAGTGGCGTTCGTTGTCTTACAATTGCCGCCCACTCCTTCTGCCTTTCCAGGGGGTACGAAAATATGTCGCAGGAAAAAGACTTCCAGGAGCGAGTTCGCAGAATCGGGGCCCTGGTTGAGGAAATCGAAAGCATTGCCGATCCGGCAGTGCGAACCTCGACCCGTCAGCTGGTCCAACTGGTGATGGAATTTCACGGCACCGCCCTCGACCGGGCGCTTGAGATCCTGGCCAACGGCGGCGAGCCAGGGATGGCATTCATCGAACAGCTAGGCCGCGATCCCATGGTCGGCAGCTTGCTCGTGTTATACGGATTGCATCCTGAAAGCCTGGAGACTCGTGTAGGCAAGGCGGTGGAGCGGCTTGAGCCCAAACTGCGGCGCGATGGCGCGTCGATCGAGTTGCTTGGCATCGAAGAGGGGGCCGTTCGCGTACGAGTAACGCCCGGTGCTCATACCTGTGGTTCCACAACCAAGGCGTTGCAATCCACGGTCGAAGATGCGGTGTACGAAGCTGCGCCGGATATTGTGTCGTTGACCGTGGAGGGCTTGGACGGGCAGCCGGCGAATGGGTTCGTCGCGCTCGACAAGCTGACCGGACAGGGTCCTGTCGCGTCGAACGTAAGCACGCCGGCAGCAGCGCCCGCGGTGGCCAATTATGGCGACTAAGGAATCGCCCAGCCTGGGCACCGCGTTCGATGTCCTGCGGCAGTTCGCACGCCGGCAGCGTGTAGCTGAGCGCTGCGAGCTGTGCAGCACGGAGATTGCTTCGCAGCATCCTCACCTTCTGGATCCCGCAGCACGCAAGCTGGTTTGTTCCTGCGACGCCTGTGCGCTGTTGTTCAGCGGACAAGATCGCGCGCGCTTCAAGCGCGTGCCCAGGCTGGTTCGCTTGCTGGCCAACTTCCAGATGACCGATGCGCAATGGGACAGCCTGATGATCCCCATCAACATGGCATTCTTCTTTCGCAGCAGCCCTGACGCGAGGATGGTGGCGATGTATCCCAGCCCCGCAGGAGCGACCGAGTCGCTGCTGTCACTGGAGTCCTGGAACGAGATCGCTGCTGGCAACCCGGAATTGCAGCAGATGGAATCCGACGTGGAGGCGCTGCTGGTGAATCGCATTGGACACGCTCGCGGCTTTACCAGCGCGGAGTATTATCTGTTGCCGATCGATCAGTGTTTCAAACTCGTGGGACTGATTCGCCGCCAATGGCGCGGATTTTCCGGGGGCACGGAAGTTTGGCAGGAGATTGGGAATTACTTTGCGGAGCTAAGGCGTACCGCGTCTGTATTCGGAGGCCAGGGCAATGCCTGAGCTTCAATTCCAGATCGAGGGCGTCGAGGTCGAGCCATTCGCGGTGGCGCCGCAACTGGCTTTCAATCTGCGTGTGACGAATGCCAATCCCGACGAGGTGATCCACAGCGTTGCCCTCCGCGCGCAAGTGCAGATCGAGGCCACGCGCCGAGCCTACAGCCCCACGGAGCAGGGTAGTCTGCGCGATCTCTTTGGCGAACCTGAGCGCTGGGGCCAGACGTTACGCACTTTCCTTTGGACCCACACCAGCACCATCGTTCCCGCCTTTCAAGGCAGCACCGACGTCAAACTTTTCGTGCCCTGTACCTTCGACTTCAACGTTGCGGCGACCAAGTATTTCGCCGGCCTCACCGATGGCGAGGTCCCCATCTGCGTGCAATTCAGCGGCAGCATCTTCTATGGCGATAAGGACGGGCTGCTACAGGTGACGCCGATACCGTGGGACAAAGAAGTGCACTTCCGCCTACCGGTGAAACTCTGGCGGGAATTGATGGACGCGTACTACCCGGGCGTCGCGTGGCTCTGTCTTGAGCGGGACGCGTTCGAGCGGCTACACCGCTACAAGATGGAGCGCGGCATCCCCACTTGGGAGCAGGCGCTGGAAAGTTTGCTTCGCGGTGTCGAGGAGGAAGTGAAGCGATGAACACCGCCGCCGCAGATCGCATCGCCAAAGCCGTGCTCTACGAGGGATACATGCTGTATCCCTACCGGCCGTCGGCGGTGAAGAACCAGCAGCGCTTCAATTTCGGTGTCCTCTATCCGCAAGCTTTCAGCGAAGCACAAACGGGGGCTGATCCGTGGACTATGCAAGTCGAATGCCTGGTGCGGGGAGCAGCGTTCAGCCGGCTGGAAGTGCGCGTCCGCTTCCTTCAACTGGTGGAACGTTCTGTGGAAGAAGTTGCCGGTTGGGGCCCAAGTGGGGATGAAAGTACAGCACAATTTTGTCCGGTCAAGAGTCTGACGGTCGATGGGCGGAGTTTCTACTCCTGGCAGGAAGCGGTCGAGCGGGAGTTGGCGATTTCAACGGCGGACTTGGTGTCCTTTAGCCCGCATCCATTGCAGCATCCGTTCCAATTGGCTGCGAGCACCACGTACGAACCGCTCCGCGACACGCGAGGAGCGCTGGCGGGCAGGATCGTGCGAACTCAGCTCCCCATCGACAGTGAAATTCACGTATCCGCCCACTTGATCGCGGATAACATCTTCAAGATCGTAGTTCGCGTGAAAAACATCACAACCATCGACAGCGTAGCGCAGCTCAGCCGCGAGTCCGCCCTGTTGCAGTCGCTGGTTTCGGCACACGCCGTTCTGGGGGTCGAAGATGGTGAGTTTGTATCGCTGCTCGATCCTCCCGAGTCATTGCGGCCTGCGATCCAAGACTGCCATAACCAGGGAGTGTTTCCCGTGCTGGTAGGCGAAGCCGGGCAGCGCGATACGATGCTGGCTTCTCCCATCATTCTGTATGACTACCCGCAAATTGCGCCGGAGAGTGCCGGCGATCTTTTCGATGGTACTGAGATCGACGAAATTCTTACCCTTCGCATCATGACCATGACCGACGAAGAGAAACAGGAGATGCGCCAGTCCGACGAGCGCGCACGCCAGATGCTGGAGCGAACCGAAAGCCTGCCTGTCGAGCAATTCATGAAGATGCATGGCGCACTGCGCGGGCTGCGGTCTGTAAGCGAGGAGACGCAGTGAACGAGTGGGAGTGGCAATTGCTGGAAGATAAGTCGCCGGTCGAGCAGGTTGAGATTGCCGGCGCAGTGGTGCGCGTCGGCGACCGCGTTCGCCTGCGGCCTCGTCAAGGAGGCGACGTGTTCGACATCGCGCTCGCGGGGCAGCTCGCAACCATTGAAGCTCTGGAACAGGATTACGAGAGCAGGGTCCACGTCTGCGTCGTGCTGGATCACGATCCTGGCCGCGACCTCGGCCTTCTGCGCCAACCGGGCCATCGGTTCTTCTTTGATGTGGACGAGGTCGAGCTCCTACCTCCAGAAGAACAGGCGCAGAAGAAAACAGTATCGCAGCCGCGTGTTCTAGTAGCGGGGATTGGCAACATCTTTATGGGCGACGACGCCTTTGGCGTGGAGGTGGCCCGTCGCCTGGCCGAGCGCGCGTTGCCGGCTGAGGTGCGCGTTGGCGATTTCGGCATTCGTGGATTCGATCTGGCCTATGCGCTTCAGGATGGATACGAGACCACGATTCTCATCGACGCCTATCCCCGCGGCGATGAGCCGGGAACGTTGTACGTGGTCGAACCGGACTTGACGGCGCTTGGGCCTGATCAGGCCGAGGGCGCCGATGTCGACGCTCACGGAATGGATCCGGTGAAGATTCTTCGCCTGGCGGCGGCAATGGGCGGGCCGCTTAAGCGAGTTCTACTGGTGGGTTGCGAGCCCGCCACGCTAGGCCCGGCTGAAGGCTTGATGGGTCTAAGCGAACCTGTCGCGCTGGCCGTAAGCGAGGCCGTGAATTTGCTGGAGTCTGTAATCAATCGGGTCCTGGCTGGAGGGTGGCCGGGTCCTGCGCAACGAACGACTGATTAATTGAGAGAGCGAGGAGGCACGACAATGGCAACGGCAGTGATGGCACGCGAATCGCAAGCAACCGAACGCGACAACGACCGCGATACTTTGTTCATGCTGAGCGGCATTGCCCTGATGGTTTTCGGCGCGGGATTGATTCTGTCGAATCCGGTCGCACAGAAATACCTGGGGCGCCTGGGAGTACCGAACCTGGCGAAGGACGCGCTTCCCGACCTGGAACGGTATTTGCGCCTGCGAGCGATGTAAAGCTGGTCCGATGTTGGCACGAACCACCCCACTAGAAAGGGGACAAACAGTTTTGCCTGAAAATATGAGCCCGGGTAATAACGCCGGTTCGGTGGAAGCCGCACCGGAAGTGGCGGCCGAAGCTGGCGATCGGTATGTCATCAACGCGATGGTGAGCCGCTTTACAGTAAAAGCATTTGCCGGCGGATTGCTCTCAGCCTTTGGACACAATCCGACCATTGCCATTCGCGACATGCAGGGCGAAGTGCATTTTAGCCCTGCCGCGCTGGAGCGATCATCCTTGCACTTCGTCGTGCGAGCCGATTCGCTGGCGGTGACGGATAATGTCTCCGACAAAGATCGGCGCGAGATGGAGACGGAAATGCGAGACAGCGTGCTGGAGATCGCCAAGTATCCGGAGATTGTTTATGACGCTCCCAGCGTCACGGTCGAGAGCTCGAGCGATGGCCAGGGTGACCTGGTGCTGCTGGGCAAGTTGACGCTGCACGGCGTTACGCGATCGCAGCAGGTGCCGGCGAGAGTTGCCGTGACCGGCGACCTGTTGCGCGCTTTTGGCGAGTTTTCCCTGCGGCAATCGAATTACAATATCAAGCCAGTTTCCGCGGTTGGCGGGGGATTGAAGGTGAAGGACGAGGTGAAGTTTTCCTTCGATATCGTGGCCCGCAAAGAGGCCTGACAGAATCAGAATTTGGCGAGTATTTGCGTGGGAAGAGGTAGATAATGTGCTTAGCCATACCCGGAAAGGTGATTGAGCTCTTTCCTGGAATGCCGTTCCTGGCAACGGTTGAAGTTGCAGGCGTGCGAAGGAAGGTCGATCTCGGCTTGCTGGAGAGCGATATGCCGCAGTCGGGCGACTGGGTGTTGATCCACGTTGGCTTTGCCATGAGCAAGATCAGCGAGCAAGACGCGCTCGAACAGATGCAGATGCTCATCATGCTGGGCGAGAGCGAGCAGGCCATGCAGGAGGTCCGCGGCTACGGCCTGGAAGAAACTGGCGAGCCCAAGCCTTCCTGATCGACCTGATTCGTGTAGTACGGCGCTGAGGTGGTGATGAAGTTTGTCGATGAATTCCGCGATCCTGAAGTGATCAACAAGACGGCGGAAGAAATTCGCCGCCTGGCCGATCCCGGCCGGCATTACCGCATGATGGAAGTCTGCGGCGGACACACCCATGCCATCTATCGCTTCGGACTGAAGGATATTCTTCCCGATAACCTTGAACTCATTCATGGTCCTGGATGCCCCGTGTGCGTTCTCCCGATGGGCCGCATCGATGACGGCCTGGCACTGGCAAAGGATCCCAACGTGATCTTTGCAGCCTTCGGCGACATGATGCGCGTACCCGGAGTGCAGGGCAGTCCGCTGGAGCACAAGGCGCGAGGGATGGATGTGCGCATCGTATACTCGCCTTCCGACGCGCTGAAGATTGCCAAGGCCAATCCCGCCAAGCATGTCATGTTCTTTGCGATCGGCTTTGAAACCACCGCGCCTTCGACGGCGCTGACGATCATGCGAGCTCAGGCAGAGGGCATTCACAATTTCTCCGTCTTCTGCAATCACGTGACGATCATTCCTGCGATTCGAGCGATTCTGGATTCGCCCGACATGCGGCTGGACGCCTTCATCGGCCCGGGCCATGTGTCGACGGTGATTGGCTGCCGCCCCTACGAATGGATCGCTGCCAACGAACACAAGCCGATTGTTGTTTCCGGCTTCGAGCCGCTGGACATGCTGCAATCGATCGTCATGCTGCTGCGCCAGTTGCAGGCCGGCGAGGCCAAGGTGGAGAACCAGTACCGACGAGTTGTGCCCTGGGAAGGCAATCGCGCGGCGCTCAAGGCGATGAATCAGGTCTTCGAACTGCGACCTTATTTTGAATGGCGAGGGCTGGGTTTTATCTCGCAGTCGGCGCTTCGCATTCGCGACGGCTACGCCGAATTCGACACCGAACAGCGCTTCAACGTGCCCGGCGTGCGGGTCACCGATCCCAAAGCCGCGCAGTGTGGCGAAGTCCTGAAAGGCGTGCTCAAGCCCGCGCAATGCAAGTTGTTTGGCAAAGAGTGCACTCCCGAAAATCCCGTGGGAGCATTGATGGTTTCGTCGGAGGGATCGTGCGCGGCGTACTACAATTACGAACACCGGAAAGCGATGGCGAGCAGCCTGGCCTGGCCGGCGTAACCATGGCAGTCGCCAGCGACAGCATAACTCCGAAGATACGATTTCGTGAGCCGCAAATTGAAATGGCCCACGGCGCAGGCGGCATAGCCAGCCGCCGCCTGGTGGAAGGTTTGTTCGCCCCACTCCTGTTTGGCTCAGCCAACCCCAGCCTGAACGACGCCGCTTCCCTCGAGATTGGCGGGGTTCGCATGGCCATGACCACCGACAGCTTCGTGGTGAAACCGCTGCGCTTTCCCGGCGGCTCAATTGGCGAGCTGGCCATCAATGGCACCGTCAATGATCTCGCCGTATCGGGCGCGAAGCCGGAGGCCATCGTGGTCAGCTTTATCCTTGAGGCCGGTTTGCCGACGGAAACGCTCGAAGCCGAAGTCCGCGCCATGAGCAGCGCTGCGCAACGGGCGGGCGTGGCCGTTGTGGGCGGCGACACCAAGGTTGTCGAACACGGAAAAGCCGATTCCATGTACATCTCCACCACAGGTGTCGGTTCGTACCTGCCGGGAATTCGTATTGATGCGCGCTCGGTACGGCCGGGCGACAAAGTTCTGCTCTCCGGGCCTATCGGAGACCATGGCATCACCATTCTGCTGGCGCGAGGAGAGCTGGACATCGAGGCTGACCTTCGTTCGGATACTCGTTCGGTATTTTCCATGGTGGAGGCGATGGCCCGCGAAGCCGCTCCCGGCATTCGCTGGATGCGCGATCCCACGCGGGGCGGTGTGGCGACGTCGCTGAATGAGTTGGCCCGTGACTGTGGTCTTGGCATCCATGTCTTTGAGGACGAGATACCGGTTCGCGACACCGTTCGCGGAGCTTGCGAGCTGCTGGGTCTCGACCCGCTGCACATCGCCAACGAAGGTCAGTTCATCACCGTCGTCGCGCCGGAGTATGCCGATGCCGCGTATAACGCGCTCTGCCAGGCGCCAGGTGGCGAGGAAGCCGTGATTTTCGGCGAGGTCCATGATCAACCCGCCGGCTCCGTCCTGGTAACGACGCGCTACGGCGGCAGTAGAATCGTCGACATGCTGGTGGGCGATCCTTTGCCGAGGATCTGCTGACAGGAAGCTGTTAGCCTTTAGCTCCTAGCAAACCGAGGAGTTCTATGGCCTTGTCGCTAAAAGCTAAGAGGTAATAGCCAGGAGCTAGTTCCCATGCCGGCCGGCCTTGAACTCGCGACGCTCGTGGAAGAGCGACTGCTCGAACGGAACCGCTTATGCGAAAGATTCTTCTCCCGCGAGGCTCCCCGGCTGGCTGAAGCCTGCCGCGAGATGGCGGAGCGCTTTCTGCGCGGGGGACGCCTGCTAGCTTTTGGCCGCGGCCCTTATGCCACCGATGCGCAACACGTTTCGGTTGAGTTCGTGCATCCCGTGATTGTAGGCAAGCGCGCCTTGCCGGCCCTCGATCTTTCCCTGGTTTATCGCCCCTGGCTGCGCGGTATTCTCCACCCCGACGACATGGTTATGGGTTTCGGACCTCCCGAAGGTGACAATGACGTCGCCGAGACGCTACGGGAGGCAAGGTCGCGTGGCGCGATGACCTTCGCATTGCCGGGAGGGGATGGGTCCTACAGCGTGGGAGCAGCCACGGACGACCCTTTCGTTCATCAGGAAATCATCGAAATTCTTTATCACACATTGTGGGAGACGGTCCACGTTTTCTTCGAGCATCGTGAGCTGGGGCATGAGGTTGGCGATGCCGGGTTTCTCTACCCTTTCCTGGGCCAGGAGAAACAGGAGACCGGGGGCATAACCCAGGAGGTGGCAGCCTCAATCGTCATGAAAGTGCAAAATGACAGCCAACTCCGCACGCAAGTTGCCGGCGAAGAAGCAGAGCAGATCATCGCAGCTGGACAGGCGATCCACGAGCGCGTGCAACGCGGCGGCAAGCTGATTCTCTTCGGTAATGGCGGATCGGCCACGGACGCTAATGACTGGGCAATCGACTGCGTGCTACCACCTGCCGGCTACAGGCCGGTCCCGGCGGTCTCCTTGTCGATGGAGCCGGCCAACATCACCGCAGTGGCCAACGATATTGGTACGGAAGCGATCTTCCTGCGGCAACTGATCGCACAGGCGCAGCCTGAGGACATCGCGGTCGGCATCTCGACCAGCGGAGGCTCGCGCAACATCGTCATGGCCCTGGAAGAGGCGCGCAAGCGCGGTATGCTGACGGTTGCGCTGCTGGGTTATGACGGCGGCGACATCAAGCGCCACGGCCTGGCTGACCTGCCGATCGTCGTGCGCTGCGACTACATTCCGCGCATTCAGGAGGTACAGGCTTCCATCTATCACATCATTCGCGAGATGCAGGAGGTGCTGACCCGTGGCCAGGTTTGAACTCTTCGGGACAGCCAGCTGCCCCTACACGCAAGAGATGCGCGAATGGCTGGAGTGGAAGCGCTGCGACTTTGTGGAGCACGACGTCGAGGCCGACAGCGCAGCACGGGAAAGATTCTTGTCGCTGGCCGGAGGTCAGCGCACGGTCCCGGTTTTAGTGGACGAGGGCAAGGTGGTGCAAATCGGCTGGCAAGGAAGAGGCTGCGTTATCGGCTGCTGACTTCCTAACACTTCAGTGCGCTTTGTTCTCTGCCGGTTTGCAGACGCACCGGTTGTCTGTCCACGCCACTCCCAGCGCATGCAAGGTCAGCCTGTCCCCTTCCGTCAAGATATCAGCATCCATGACTGCCTGGTACGCGTACAAGACCCCTTCGCTACGGGTGATGCACCAGGATTCGTGGCGTACTATCCCCTGGCAATGCTCGCAGGCCGCCTCGGCGCTGTACTTATTGCTGTGGCGCCAGGTAGCCGCTGTTTGCGTCGACATGATTTGCTCTCCAATATCTTCCGTCATGCTGGAGAGTAGCGCCAGGAAGCGATCCGCTACATCCCCCGGAGGGGCTAAGGCCAATACGTCTTTAGCTGGAGGAAAATGGCGCCAACAGCGGGCCACGAGATGATGCGATCTGAAGTATCGCCAGTCGTCTTTGGTTTGTTACCAAAGAAAAAGTGGGGCACCCCGTTATAGGATGCCCCAAAGTTTACTTTCAGCAATTATGTCAAGCTACCCAAACTATCCAGCCTGTGAACTACCAACAGCTTAGTGGCAGTTCGGGAACTTCCAGGCCGAAACGTTGGTGCTCCAGCCGAAGGTGCCCGTCGCCGGGTAGTATTCGGTGGTGTAGAAGAAGGTGCAGTTGTCGGACGGATCGATCTCGACCGTGCTGTAGTCACCCCAGCGATCAGCCGTATCGGTCTGTGAACCGGTACCATTGACCACCACAACTTCAGGTGACAAAGTGCCGAGCGTGTCGGTAAAGACGCGGCCAGCGACTGCGATGGAGGGATAGATGCTCGAACTGGATTCGCTATAGCCGACCAGCACGTCGTCGACGTTGTCGCGGCTTACCGAACCCATCCAGCGATAGTTGCTGTCGCCGGCAGTTCCGACGTACGTCCCTTGCTGGAATACCGTGAGGGAGGTAACAGGTACGGTCCTCAAGTTAGCAGCAAATTCCATCCACCGGACACCGATAGCCGAGGTCGCCGAATTCCACACGTCAAAATTAACAAACCAGTGCTGTCTCGGCGCCGGCATTGGAGGCGTCGCGGTGGCATTGGCAGGAGGTTGGTCTTCCCAGTAAGAGAAGCGGTACATCAGGCGGTCGCCGAGCGAGTCGACTTCGTCCGTGACACCCTTCTGCGGAACGCAATCGCCACCGTAACCGCCGTCGCAGGACGGAGTGTAGGGCGCGACCGCAATCAGCTGGGAGTTATTAAGACCGGTCATCGTCGCACTGCCCGTGGACCAGTCGTTGATGTGCATTGAGTAAAGGGACAAGTGCTGGTTGTCGACATCGCCAACGCTACCGATGAAGAACTCGTCTTCGGTCGCGGGAGGCGCTACCGGCGAATCGCGATCCGCAGGCAACAAGCTGTCTTCGGTCTGGTCGAGCTGGAAGCAGATCTGCTCGGCGGAACTGTCTCCCACCAGCATCTTGGCGCGATCATAACCGCAAAATACCGGACCGCGGAAACCGCTGCCGTTAGGCCCGAAGTTGTTCCAGGTCTGGAAGTAGCCGTCGCTCGCGCCACCTGAGGACCAGACGCCCCACTTGGGATAATCCGGGAAGCCACTCGCTACCACGGGGAACTGATAGGCATACCAAAGGTTGTCGGAGAAGGTAGCAGTCTGCGAAACGGCAACGCAGACGGCGTAGGTTCCGCTAAACACGTTCTGCGCCATGATCCAGCGCTGCGCGGCGCGGTCAAATTTCACGATGATATCGCCATCATTGTCGTTGGCGCACTTGCTTCCGGGCAGGAGGTTTACCCAAATGGTGTTGCCTTCGGTGCTGTCCTGTCCGTTCAAAGGAATAACGGCGCCCGTGCTCTTATCGAAATCGGCATAAGAGACGTTTACCCACTGGACGACTTCGCTGGTGCCAACGGCCAAAGTAGTATCCGGCGGAGCATCCGGAACGCTGTAGTTCGGGAAGCCTACGCCTACACCCAGGACGTTGTAGACCGGGCTAAACTCGCCGCTCGGCCCAGCCGTGTGCTGCACCACGGGATCGATTGCCGGCGCAACACGGGCTTTGGGAATGCGGTGAACCGGGTTAGCCTGATGCAAACCAAACGGCGGAGGGGCTTGGCCGAACGTCACGTGCCCCGCACCAAAAGCCGTGGGATGATTAAGGATGGGCTGCGACGAATTGTCGGCCGCGAGTAGCGGCAGGCCGCACAGTAGAAGGGCGCCCAAAGCGATAGCGGAGGCCCTCTGAATTTTACTCCTTGTCATTGTTACCATTCTCCTTTTTTCTCCACATCGTCTTCGCAACAGATTGCTGTGAGCGCCTGAAGCGGAGGCGTGTCGCGACAGCAGGTTTCATTGGCGAAGCGCAGTCTTCGACCATTGGGAGCGGACTGCGCTAAATTTGTGCTTTTCAAACTGGGATCAGTGCCCCATACGGGTGTTTGAACTATTACACATCAGCATTGCGCTGAGCAACTATTAATTGCGTAGTTAATGGACAAAACTGCAAGAAGTTGAAGTCGCAGCGGTTCAGGCGGCACCAAGGTCTGAGTTTAACGTCGGCGGTGTTACAGCATTTGGCAATAAATTGCCTTTTCGGCTAGGCGCTGGGAATGGGTTTCGCGGTGCTTCGATCGAAACAGGATGGCTGGTCAAGCCGCGCAAATAGAAAAAAGCTGGCGGAGAGGGAGGGATTCGAACCCCCGATACCCGTCAAGGTATGGCCGCTTTCGAGGCGGCTCGTTTCAACCGCTCACGCACCTCTCCGCATCAAACGGCAACGAATTGTAGGTCCTTCGACTCGCCGTGCCAGGGCTCGCTCAGGGTTTCGGCTGCGGGCCCCAGTCGCCCGGCTCCTCACGCCCGCAAAACACCTCAACTCTCAAGGCGACTCGTTTCAACCGCTCACGCACCCTTCGGCGCGCGGTTGCCACTGGGCGTCATTGCCAGACTCATCCAGTTTAGCAAACGCAGCCGCAACCAGTGCAGTAGAGCGCTTGGAAAGAGCGTTCGCCTGATCTAATCGTCCCCTGGCGAATCCCGATGCGCCACCTTCACGTTATAGCCGGCTTTGTTCAGCCGCTTCCGCACATCCTCGGCGATCATTACCGAGCGATGTTTGCCGCCGGTGCATCCGAAGGCAATAGTCAAGTAGCTCTTACCCTCGCGAATGTAGTGCGGGATCAGGTAAATCAGCAGCTCGGATATGCGCCGGATAAATTCCTTCGTCTGGGGAAAGGAGCGAATGTACCGCGCCACTGCCGGATGCCGCCCGGTGAACGGGCGGAACTTGGGGATAAAGTGCGGATTGGGCAGGAAGCGCACATCGAAGACCAGGTCAGCATCTTCGGGCACGCCCTCGCGATAGCCGAAGCTCACGCACGAGATGAGAATGTTCTTCTCGCTCTCGCCGCCCTGGAAGCGTTCCGTCAGCATCGCGCGCAGCTCGTGGACGTTGAACTTCGTAGTGTCCACCACCAGGTCAGCCAAGGCCTTCACCGGCTGCAATCTTCGGCGCTCTGACGCCAGCGATGCGCGCACCGACACATTGCGGCCCAGGGGATGCGGCCGGCGCGTCTCACTGTAGCGGCGCAGCAGCGCTTCCTCGTCGGCCTCGAGAAAGAGCACCGTAGTCTTCAGCAGACGCCGCAACGAACCGAGAATCTGCGGCAGCTTGTCCAGGCGGGCGCCTTCGCGGATATCCACCACCAGGGCGGCGCGCTGAATCTCCAGTGAGTCGAGCACTAACTCGGCGAAATTGGTAATCAACCCCACGGGAAGGTTGTCGACACAGTAATAGCCCAGATCTTCGAAGGCATTCAGCGCCGAAGCCTTGCCGGCGCCGCTCATGCCGGAGATGATGACCAACTCGTGCTGGTCGTGCCCGCGCGGAAGGGCAGCAGCCTTAGTTGTCGAAGCCGGGGCACGCTTGCGGGTACCGCGGGAGCCGCTTTGGGCGGGTGGTGTCATGGCGCAGTCTTCCTGTGGGGCGAGAGTACCAGACTTGCTTGCCCGGCGTCAGCCTCCAGTTAAAGGATGCCGCAGCCGCACTACAAGACTCGTTCCCGATCTCTACTCTGGACACCGGCCATCTTCATAGGGTACAAGCGGGCTATGGTTTCTTCGTCCAGGGTCCTTGGCGCGTGGTTGCTTGTTGTCACGGCCTGCGCCAGCGTCGTCGCCGCAGATTTTGACTGGAGCTGGCGCAAGCAGGAAGTCATCGGGCGCAACGATCCTAGCGTGGGTAACACCTCGAAGCTGACGGAACCGGAGCGCGCCGCACTGATTGCGGCCGTCGTCCTGCGACTTCAGAAGCCGATGAGCCAGCAGGGGTACAGCGACGACCGCATTCGCGAGGTCGCCTCCACTACTCGGGTTCGCTTCGTTGACTTGGGCGGGGAAGACAAGCCGCTGGTGTTCGCCACATCGCTGGGCCTGGAAGGGGGTTGCGACGCGACCGACAGCTGTCCGTTCTGGATATTCCGTCACAGCGAAGACGGTTACATCTCGCTGCTTGACACGGTGGCCACCAGCTACACCATTCAGCCGACCAGTACGAATGGTTTCTCCGATCTTGTGATTGCGCGCCGCGTCTCCAGCAGCGAAAGTCGCCTGACGCTATACAACTATGGCGAGGGCAAATATGTTGACGCTGGGTGCTACGTGGCGACCTGGCCGGCAGCCAAGGACGGCGATACTTCGGGTCCTGAAATATCCCCGTGCAAAGCGGAAGAGCCGAAATAGGAAGACGACGAAGAGCGTCCAGAGCGCCTGCCTCGGCATCTTGCCCTGCGCCGGGCTTTAGCCGGCGACACTCTTTTCTGTTATCGCCGAAATCTTTCCGGCCAGGACCGCGTGCCCGGATACCGGCACGACAGCGTCGCGACCCGGGCGGCCGCCGCCAGCGCATTACGGAAGCTGTAACCTGGCTGGCAGGCGTAATAGCAAAATGCTCCGTGAAAGATGTCGCCGGCCCCGAGGGTATCGACTGCACGGATTTTCTCGATTGCGATCCTGCCGCGCTTACCGCCGTCAAAGAAGCGTATGCCAGAGGCGCCACGCGTGATCGCGAACTGACGAATCCGGCGGGCCGCGAAAAATTCCAGCACATCGCGAACATCGCGGCATCCCGGCGGCCGGTAGTCGTTGGAGCAGATGGCAATGTCAATGTAGCGCAAGAGACCGGCCATGCCTTTTTTCCAGCTTCCACTGTCGAGAACGACAGGAATCGCGCGCTGGTGGGCCGCACGGGCAGCAGCAATGCATAGCGGCATGTAATGTCCATCGACCAGCACGATCGAGACACCACTCAGCCATCGGGGATTGAATTCTGCGCGGAGCGGCGAAAAGATCGCGGCATTCGCTGAAATGACGGTCCGCTCGCCCGTACCCCGCAACACCAGAAGGGACGATACCGGCGGCGTTTCCTTGCGGCGTCGTGCCAGGTCATGCAGCGCAACGGAATGGCGGTCCAGGTCATCGCGGACTATCGTCCCCAGAGGGTGCGACCCGACTGCCGTCACCAGTCCCGCGCGGCCTCCGAGCAGGGCAAACGTCATGGCAGCGTTCGCGGCTGGCCCTCCGGCTGCGATGCGCTGACCGGGGACCGAAATCTTCTGATCGCGTCGCGGAATTTCGCCGACCGTGTAGCTGATGTCGACTGTCGACAGGCCAACAAACAATCCCTGCGGACTTGCATATTTTGAGCTAATAGCCATGCTGTCTTAGAAAACGACCACCATTCCCGCCAACTGCCGGCTGCCTGCTGTAGCTGGAATGGCCGATTCTATGTTGTAATAGAGAGATAATTATGCCAAAGCTGAAGACACATAGCGGAGCGGCCAAGCGCTTCAAGAAGACAGGCACGGGCAAGATCAAGCGCGGTCACGCGTTCAAGCGCCATATCCTGACTTCAAAGAAGACGAAGCGCAAACGCCAGCTCGATAAGGACGTGATGCTTGACAAGGCCGATGTGCCTAAGATCAAGCGCATGATCCCCTATTAGAGACTCTGTCGTAAGTCTTGTTTTGAAAGGGCACGGCCTTGGCCGTGCCGACAAGTGCCGAGTTGAACCCGGGCTTCAGACCCTGAGGTGCTTGATCCGGACGAGATTTATGGATTGAGTTTTAGAATACTGGTTCGCCGCATGAAGCGGAAACCGGCGTCGACCACCAGTCACGACGGCCAACAGCGTGTGAAGAGGCTATTCCGGCCCCTCTAACGCCCGGGAAAAACGGGCTACGAGCGTGGTCAACATCCTGCCTCCAGCCGCTTAACGATGTGCCAAAGGAGAAGCAATGCCTCGCGTAAAACGTGGTACCAAGCGCCGCGCGCGCCGCAAAAAGATTCTGGAGCGCGCAAGTGGTTATTACCTAACAAAATCTAAGCTCTATCGCTCGGCCAAAGAGTCGGTGGAACGCGGGCTGAAGTTTGCCTACAGCGGCCGCAAGCAGAAGAAGCGGCAGTACCGTTCTATCTGGATTGTGCGCATCGGCGCGGCCGCCAAGTTGAACGGCATCAGCTACAGCGTGTTCATCAACGGCCTCAAAAAGGCGGGCATCGATCTGGATCGCAAGATCCTGGCCGATCTGGCGGTGAACGATGCCGCTGGATTTGCGACGCTGTGCAAGCAGGCGCAAGCCGCCGTCGCATAGCCGGTCGTCCCCGGAATTTGTAGTCAGGAATGGGCGGCCCGAAAGGCCGCCCGTTGTGTTTTATAGGCGGATTGTTCACCACGGAAGCACGGAGCGCACGCAGAAAATCGAAGAAATTCATTCGGGCTTTTCGAAGGTCGTGCAAGGTTGCGTTGTCGATGAAGTTTCGCGTTAGCGATCCATGAAGTTCTCGTGACGACGAAAGGGCCTCGCTGTGCGGGACGGAAGACTACGTTGTCGATGAAGTTTCGCGTCAGCAATCTATGAACTTCGCGCCGCGACGAGAGAGTCTCGCGCAGCGAGACGGAAGATGATAGACCAGCGCTTCAGCGCTGGGTGGGCGTAGTTTAGAAATCCGAGCCCCGTCAGGGGCGGCACAGACTTTCGGCATTTGAACCGCAGATCCCTCCGCTCCGGCTGAAGCCGTCGGTCGGGATGACAAAATTCGGAAGATCGATCATGTACACCGTCCCCAAACTCGAAGATTACTCGCCGGAGGCACTGGACCGCGCGGTCGCTGAGATGTTCTCTGCTCTCGACTCGGAAACTGCTGCGCTTCAAAGCGAGGCAGACTGGAAGCTCTTTCGCGATCGCTGGCTCGCGCGCAAGAACGGTGTTCTTACTCAGATCAATGATGTCTGGTTGAAAGCCGCGCCGGGCCCGGCGAAGCGTGAAGTCGGCCGCCGCGTCAACGAATTGAAGGCCCGGGCGGAAGCGGCAATTGAAGAGGCGCACAACAAAATTCACGCCTCTTCCGCCGGCGCGCTGCTTGCTGCCGAGCGCCTCGACATCACCCTTCCCGGCATCCACCGCCCTATCGGGGTGAAGCACCCGGTGCTGCGCGTGATGGACGAGATTGTCGCCGTCTTCAAAGCGATGGGCTACTCCGTCGGAGAAGGTCCCGAGGTCGAGACCGACTACTACAACTTCGAATCGCTCAACTTCCCGCCGAACCATCCCGCGCGCGACACCCAGGACACGCTGCTTATCGCAGGCCAGGAGCACAAGCCGTCGCGCGACCGTCTGCTGCTGCGCACCCACACCTCGCCGGTGCAGATTCGCACCATGGAGAAGCAGCCGCCGCCGCTGCGCATCGTCATTCCCGGCAAAGTGCATCGCAACGATCCGCTGGACGCGACGCACTCGCCCATCTTCCATCAGGTCGAGGGTCTGGCGGTCGATACCAACATCACCTTCTGCGATCTGAAGGGCACACTCGATCACGCCATGAAGGCGCTGTTCGGCCCGGCGGTCAAGACGCGATTTTATCCCTCCTTCTTCCCTTTCACCGAGCCCAGCGCCGACATGCAGGTGAGCTGCATTTTCTGCGGCGGCAAAGGCTGCCGCAAGTGCAAAAACAGCGGCTGGATCGAGCTGCTGGGCTGCGGCATGGTCGACCCTAATGTCTTCGAGTTCGTAAAAGACAATGGCTACGACTCGTCGAAGATCAGCGGGTTCGCCTTCGGCATGGGCGTGGAGCGCATTGCGATGCTGAAGTACGAGGTCGAGGGAATCCAGTTGTTCTACGAGGGCGATGTGCGCTTCCTGGAGCAGTTCGCGTGAGAATCATTCCCACATGGCTGCGTGAGTTCGTTGATATCGCGGTTGATGACCGTCAACTCGCTGAGGACCTGACTTCGGCCGGCATCGCGGTGGAGTCCGTCCAGGAAGAGCACGGCTCGTCCGTCTACGAGATGGACTTGACGACGAACCGTGTCGATGCCATGAACCACTATGGCGTGGCGCGTGAGGCGTCGGCGATCTACGACGTCAAACTGAAGAAGGTTGAGCCGAAGCTGCCAGGGGAAACCGCAGATCCCTCCGCTCCGGCGGCGAAAAGCACGCCGCCTCCGGTCGGGATGACAGTGCCGGAAAGGGATGCATTCCCCATCCTCATTGAAGACGCGCGGGGTTGTGCGCGGTATACAGCTCGCATCGTTCGCAACGTGAAGATTGGGCCTTCGCCCGAGAAAATCGTCAAACGGCTGGAACTGCTGGGCTCGCGCTCCATCAACAACGCCGCCGATGCAACCAACTATGCGATCAACGAGCTTGGGCATCCCACCCACGCCTTCGATCTCGACCTGCTGGAGGGTGGCACGATCATCGTCCGGCGCGCGCGCGAAGGCGAAGTGCTGAAGACGCTGGACGGTGTCGACCGCAAGCTCACAACCGAAGACCTCGTCATCGCGGACGCCAGGAAGCCGCTCGCACTGGCCGGAGTCATGGGCGGCTTCGACACCATGATCACCGAGCGCACGAAGAACGTGCTGATCGAGTCAGCATGGTTCGACCCGGCGACGGTCCGCAGCATGGCCAAGCGCCATGGGATGCACACCGACGCCTCGCATCGCTTCGAGCGCGGCGCTGACTACGGCATCACTCCGCTGGCTTGCGATCGCGTGGCGGAATTGATTCTGCAAAGCGCCGGAGGCGAACTGCATGGCGAACGCATCGACGCTGTAGCCCGTGAATTGCCACGCCTCACAATTCCACTGCGACACTCGGAGATCAAGCGCAATCTTGGCATCGACATAAGAGAGGGCGAAGTCGAGCGGATCCTGCGAAGACTGGGCTTCGCCGTGCGGCGAACTGTAGATGCCTCGACTCCCCCCTCGGCAAGCTCGGGGTCCGCTCGGGATGACAATTCTTATGAGCCAACGGACGGCGACTTCAGCGTGCAGGTTCCCACCTGGCGGCTTGATGTCGAACGTGAAATCGATTTGCTGGAAGAGTTGGCGCGCATTTACGGCTACAACAACTTTCCCAACACCTTGCCCGGATTCTCCGGCGCCGTCGTTGAGCTGCCGGATGAGCCGAAAAATGCGAGGGTCCGTGGCACCATGCTGGCGCTCGGCTACAACGAGGCGATCTCCATCACGTTCATCTCGGAAGAAGACGCGAGGGCATTTGGAGGATCCCACTCAACGAAAAGCGCGTTGAGCGGGGCACCCGAATCCGGAGGGTCACTCTCAATACCCGCGTGCGAGCCGTTGCCGGTGGCGAATCCGCTGAACGACGAGTCGGCCTGCATGCGCACGTCGCTGCTGCCCGGCCTCATCAATATGGTCAGCTACAACCTGAATCGCGGGACGACCAACGTGCGCCTATTCGAAGCGGGAGAAATTTTCCAGAAGCTGGGCGACGGTCACGACGAGCGTCGCCATCTGGGATTCGCAGCTACCGGCGATCTCATGTCCAAGAGCGTGCATAGCGCGGCGCAGCCGTACACCTTCTTCCACATGAAGGGAGACCTGGAAGAATTGCTGGCCGCGTTTCAACATCAGTCGCTCTCCTTCGACGCTAACGTGCCCGAATACTTTCATCCGGGCCGGGCTGCGCGTGCGGTCATGGATGGCGAGACAGTCGCGTACTTCGGCCAACTACATCCGGACCACGCCACGGCGCGCAAACTTCGCCAGGAGGTCTACATCGCTGAGGTGATGCTCGACCGCCTCTACCAGCATCCGCTGCGCGAGCCGCGCTATCGGCGCATCTCGAAGTTTCCCGCGGTCGAGCGCGATTTCTCGTTCGTCTTCGACGATGGAGCGACTTTCGAGCGGATCCAATCGGCTGTCGCGGAGTTGGGACTGGCCGAGTTGCAAAGCTTCGTTCCTGCCGAGATCTATCGCGGCGAGAAAGTTGGCGCCGGAAAGTATTCCGTCCTGCTCCATGCCGAGTTTCAATCGCAGGAGCGCACGCTGCGCGACGATGAAGTAGCGCAGTGGTCGGCGCAGATCATCGCCAGCCTGGAAAAGCTGGGCGGCGTCCTGCGCGCACAATAGGTTCGTCCGCGCGGCTCGGGCCCTCGCCATCGCCGCACGCACCTCAACCAAGCTCAATCATCACTGCACTAGATAAATTCCAGAGCAGCGGATACCGAAGTCCCGCAGTGGCTAAAGCCCAGGATTTTGGCGGGTTCCCGGCACGGCGCTGAAGCCGTGCCCCGACACGACAGCACTTATAAGACGGCTTCTAGTTCCCAGCCATTGGTCCGCCCGAAGCCTTCGCCATTAAACGCAAGTGAACGACGATGTTCAGATGGTTTCCAGAAACGGAATTGAAATTCGACGGGGCGCCAGCGTAGTCCTCTGCTACCTGGGTGCCAGGCGCTGAGGGCAGGCCCGAAGCTTCCATAAACGTCCCCGTACACTTGAATCCACGATAAGCCTCGCTCGCGCCCGTAGGATTTTGACAGTCTTCATCCTGCACCACGGGCGGCCAATAGGTACCGACGACCGCCTTTACCAGCTGGGGGAAATTCTCGCGTCCCACGCTGGTGGAGGACGAGGCTTCGATTACGCCGTTCGCGTCCGCTGACGATACGTCGAAAACGAAAGTGGCTTCACGCGAAACGCGGTGGACCATGGGAGGGCCGTAGGTCGGCCCGGAATAGGCTTCCGTTGGATCCAGCTCGACGTTGCGGTCCACGCGAGTTATGGTCAGCTCGCCGGTGGCTTGCAGCTTGCCGTCAGGTGTCCGCTGCACCGTCTTGGAATGAAAACAGACCAGCGTATGGTTGGCCACGTTCATCAGCCATTGACTCAGAAATTTTCCATTTTCGGCAATAGCTGGAGCCATACCGGTAGCCGGATAAAACCTGAAAACGAGGTTGGACTTGGCGGGATCAGCGTCGTCGATCATCATGCTGCCGTTCACCCTGCCAAAGCCCAGGGTGAAATCCATCTTGGTTTTTCCGTAATCTGTCGTTCCGTCGGTGATGAGCTGCACCGCGGAATGGCGGGTATCCACCTGCCATGATCCCGCTGGTGAAGCAGGCTTGGCCGATACTCCGTTGAGGCCGAGAACACCCAGGGCGAGAATACCTGCTATTGCCAATGTGGCTATCTGCTTTAGCATCCCTTTCTCCCTCCTGTTGGAGATTTGCGCCCTTTGATGCATGCGGCTTCGAAAAGGTTGCTACCAATCCTGGAAGTTGCGCGGTAGCGCACGGTGACGGCCCGCTCTGGGTAGGACCGCGGGAAACGATCCCGCAAAGGCAAGCAGGCGTGCGCCCATGCCGATCGCCGATGGCTATCCTGGTCTCGCTTGCTCTTTAACCGCTCAGGGTGCAGGCCGCAGAAAAGCCCGAATCGACTCCAGGACTTTTTCCGGGGCCTCGACCATTGGGGAGTGGCCGGCGCCCTCGATCATGGCGACCTTGGCGCCCGGCACGCGCTCGAAGAATTTCGCGTCATCGGGGGAGAGGATCGCGTCGCGAGTGCCGAAGATGGCGAGCAGCGGCGGCATCGGCTTGAGGGCTGCGATCCGCTCATAGGGGGCTACGGCCTTGCGGTAGGCAACACTTTCATCGTGGGCCTGGCGAAAGGCGCTGTAAGTAAGCTGCTGGACGTCCGGGATAAACCTCTCCGGCACGGGAAAGCCCGGAGCAAAACCTTGCGCCAGCCCGCGGCGAATCGCGTCATCGCTCGCGAAATACGAAAGCAGCTGTCCCAGAGGCGAGTGGAAATAGACACCGGTCATAATCGTAAAGCTCCCGCTTTCGCCGACCGCCGGACTATCGATGAGGACGATGCGCTCGACGCGCTGCGGGTTGATCTCGGCGAGCGCCGTCGCAACTTCGCCGCCCATGGAATGTCCGATGACGGTGAAGCGTTCCACGCCCAGCCTGTCGAGAATGGCCGATACCAGTTGGGCCTGACGCTCAATCGAGTAGCCCGAGCGGGGCGCCTTGGTGCCACCATGTCCGATCAAGTCGATGCGGATAACGCGATGATCGGCGGCGAGTCCAGGGGCAATGTTGTCCCACCAGTCGATCGCGGCGCCAAAGCCGTGGATGAGGACGATGGTCGGACCCACCCCTTCAATGATGACGTTGGCCGGCACAATCTGCGTGTCAATTACCTGGCCGCCGTCACGCGGCGCCGCCTTGCGCGTCCGCGAGTTGACCCAGATGGCGTTTGCGACCAGCGCAATGACGCACAGCGCAACGACCGTAACAGCGACGATCAGCTTTCGCATCGGCGATTTGCCTCCTGATGGCGGGTGGAGACCACACAATTCACATCAAATTCATATCAAATAGTGCATGTAGAATATCAACTGCTTTGTCGCCCGGCGATTGGTCGCGCGAGCCTGACGATCCGGCGAAACAGCAGTTATGTCAAACCAGAAGGTAAATGTACCCTGCGCCGCTTGGCTAAGCAAAATTCACCAACCACCATGGTCTTCCAGAAGCACGCGCCGTGATCTCACTTAGCTCCAGTTTTCGGCAGGAGATCTGGACGGACGATTCATCATCGCAGTTGACGAGGGGTAAATGAAAGTAAGTCCTTTTGCAGGTAAACCGGCTGAACCATCGATGCTGGTCAACGTTCCCAGACTCGTCACCGCTTACTACACGGAGGTACCTGATCCTCACGTGCCGGAGCAACGAGTCGCTTTCGGCACTTCAGGACATCGCGGCTCCTCGTTTCAAAAGGCCTTCAACGAGTGGCACATCCTCGCCATCAGCCAGGCCATTTGCCAGTACCGGGCGCAGAACAAGATTGATGGTCCGCTGTTCCTCGGCATGGACACTCATGCCCTTTCCGTGCCCGCTCTCGCCAGCGCACTTGAGGTGCTGGCCGCCAACGGAGTGGACGTCATGTTGGCAGAGGGCGATGAATACACTCCCACCCCTACTGTTTCCCACGCGATTCTCACTTACAACCGCGTCCGCAAGACAGGGCTTGCAGACGGCATCGTGATTACGCCCTCACACAATCCGCCGCATGACGGCGGCTTCAAATACAATCCCCCGAACGGCGGACCGGCCGATACCACCGTCACTGACTGGATCCAGGCAAGGGCAAACGAGTTTCTGGAGAGTGGCCTTGCGGGTGTGAAACGGATTCCTTACGAGAAAGCTCTTCGCGCGGCTACGACACACCGGCACGACTATCTGAACGCTTACGTTGCCGATCTTGCCAACGTAATCGACATGGATGCGATTCGGGGTGCGAAGATTAGCCTAGGAGTGGATCCGCTCGGCGGCGCCGGCGTCCACTACTGGGAGCCGATTGCCGAGCGCTACGGATTGGACCTGACGGTAACGAATAAGGAGGTCGATCCGACTTTCCGCTTTATGACTGTGGATTGGGACGGCCAGATCCGCATGGATCCGTCCTCACCCTATGCGATGCAGCGGCTGATCGCCCTGAAAGATCGTTTCGCCATCGCCTTCGCCTGCGACACCGACCACGACCGGCACGGGATTGTCACCAAGAGCACGGGACTGCTTCCACCTAATCACTACCTTTCAATAGCCATCTTTTATCTCTTCCAAAATCGGCCAAAATGGGGCGCTAACGCGGCTGTCGGCAAAACGGTGGTGAGCAGCCAGATGATCGATCGCGTGACCGCGAAGGTGGGCCGGAAGCTTTACGAGGTTCCGGTTGGCTTTAAGTGGTTCGTGGATGGCTTGCTCGATGGCTCGCTTGGCTTCGGCGGTGAAGAGAGTGCGGGTGCGTCGTTCCTCCGTCTGGATGGCAGCGTCTGGACGACGGACAAAGATGGCATCGTTCCAGCTTTGCTGTCAGCTGAGATCACGGCGCGGATGGGTCGCGATCCCGGCGAAATCTATCGCGACCTCACGCGCGAGTTCGGCGAGCCGGTCTATGACCGCGTGGAAGCGCCGGCTACGCCACAGCAAAAAGAGATTCTGGGAAAGCTCTCGCCGGAGCAGGTCCGGTCTACGGATCTGGCGGGGGAAAAAGTGCAAGCCATTCTGACCACTGCGCCCGGCAACGGCGCTTCCATCGGCGGATTAAAGGTAGCGGCGGAGAACGGATGGTTCGCGGCGCGTCCGTCGGGAACCGAAGACATCTATAAGATTTACGCGGAGAGCTTCCGGGGAGCGGACCACCTGCGCCAGATCCTGGAGGAAGCGCAGACCATCGTCAGCGATGCGCTGGCTGCGTCGGATGCGAAGGAGAAATCATGAGCGACCGAACTCGGGTCAGTCCCATCTACAGCCTTCTACCCATCGACATCGAGGGATTTGATTCCCTGGCAGAGCTTGCCCTCGATATGCACTGGTCGTGGAACCATGCGACCGATGGAGTGTGGCGGGCGCTTGATCCCACACTGTGGGAGCTCACCCAAAATCCCTGGGTGGTTCTGCAAACGGTTTCGCGCGACAAGATCGAACGCGCCCTCGCCGACCCTGCTTTCCGCAAGAACATGGATGCACTGCTGATAGCCAAGCGCCAGGTGGCGGATACTCCCGCATGGTTTCAGCGGGAGCATCCCAAAGCGCCCTTGTCGTGCGTGGCATATTTCAGCATGGAGTTCATGTTGAGCGAAGCTCTGCCGATTTACTCGGGCGGGCTTGGCAATGTGGCGGGCGATCAGCTGAAAGCCGCCAGCGATCTGGGTGTGCCGGTGGTCGGGGTAGGGCTGCTCTACCAGCAGGGATATTTTCGCCAGGTGATCGACAAAAGCGGACAGCAACAGGCCCTGTACCCATACAACGATCCCGGACAGTTACCGATCACGCCGTTGCGTCAAGCAAATGGCGAATGGTTGCGCCTGGAAGTCGCGTTGCCGGGATACTCGCTGTGGCTGCGCGCGTGGCAGGTCCAGGTCGGCAGGGTGAAGCTATACCTGCTGGACAGCAATGACGCGGCAAACTTTCCCGCTCATCGCGGAATCACCAGCGAGCTTTACGGGGGTGGACCGGAGTTGCGCCTGAAGCAGGAACTGGCGTTGGGGATTGGCGGATGGCGACTGCTCCGCGCTCTCGGCATCCAACCCGAGGTCTGTCACTTGAATGAAGGGCACGCGGCATTCGCCGTTCTGGAACGGGCCCGCAACTTCATGGAAGATACAGGACAGCCGTTCGAAGTGGCGCTGGCCGCAACCCGAGCCGGTAATCTCTTTACCACTCACACGGCAGTGGCGGCCGGCTTTGACCGTTTCGATCCCGCGCTCATCGAGCAATATCTGGGCTGGTATGCCGACCAGAGGCTGGGCATACCCCTCAACGATGTGCTCGCGCTTGGCCGCCAAAATCCGAACGACTCATCGGAAAGTTTCAACATGGCCTATCTGGCGATCCGCGGAAGCGGGGCGGTCAATGGAGTGAGCCGCTTGCATGGGAAGGTCAGCCGGCATCTCTTTCTGTCTCTGTTTCCGCGCTGGCCAGAGGATGAAGTCCCGGTGCACCACGTGACCAACGGAGTTCACGTACCGACCTGGGACTCTGGTCCAGCGGACGATCTGTGGACAGAAGCCTGCGGCAAAGGCCGCTGGCTGGGAACAACCGCAGCGCCCGCGGAGGATATTCGGCAAATCCCGGACGCCAAGCTCTGGCAATTTCGCATCGCCGCCAGCAAGTCGCTGGTGGAATACGCTCGCGAAAGACACTCCCGGCAACTGGCTGCTTCGGGCGCGCCGGCCGCCGACGTGGAGCAAGCGAAACATGTGTTTGATCCCAACGCTCTTACGTTGGGATTTGCGCGGCGTTTCGCAACCTACAAGCGACCAAACCTGCTGCTGCACGACCCCGACCGGCTGCTTCGTATCTTGACCAACGCTCAACGCCCGGTACAGCTCCTCATCGCGGGCAAGGCCCATCCCGCGGACCTTCCGGGACAGGCCCTGATCCATGAGTGGATCATGTTCATCCGGCGCCCGGAGGCACGACCTCATGTGATCTTCCTCAGCGACTACGACATGCTGCTGACCCAGCACCTGGTCGAGGGCGTCGATGTCTGGATCAATACACCGCGGCGGCCGTGGGAGGCTTGCGGAACGAGCGGTATGAAGGTGCTGGTCAATGGAGGCGTCAATCTGTCAGAGCTAGATGGCTGGTGGGCGGAAGCCTACGCGCCGGAAGTAGGGTGGGCGTTGGGAGATGGCAAGGAACACGGTGACGATCCCGCCTGGGACGCGGCCGAAGCCGAGGAACTCTACAACCTTCTCGAACACGAGGTGATCCCGGAGTTTTATGCGCGCGACGCGAGCGGCATTCCGGTCGCCTGGCTCAAGCGGATGCGCGAGAGCATGGCGCGGCTGACGCCGGAGTTCTCCGCGGGCCGCGCGGTGGGGCAATACACCGAGCAACATTACCTTCCGGCCGCGGCCGCTTACCGTGAGCGCGCCGCGAACAAGGGCGCCGTGGGCAAGCAGTTGGTCGACTGGCGGAACGCGATCGATCGGAAGTGGGATTCGTTGCGTTTTGGAGATTTGCAGGTGAAAACGGATGCCGGCCACCACACCTTCGAAGTCGCAGTCTTTCTGAATGATCTCGACCCGAATGCGGTGCGAGTTGAGCTGTTTGCAGACGGAATCAACGGCGCCGGTCCGGTGCCGGTGGAAATGAAATGTGCGCGGCCGTTGGCCGGCGGCTGCGTCTATACGGCGAGTGTGCCCGCTTCCCGTCCAGCGGCGGACTACACGGCGCGCGTGATAGCTCAGCACTCCGGGGTTTCGGTTCCGTTGGAATGCGATCGCGTTTTGTGGCAACGATGATGAAGCTGGGAGAATGAGGTTTGCTGAGGCAGCGATGTTTTATTCAGCCCTGGCGCTGAAACATCTGCACAGTTCCAACCCAAACCTTTCGCCGCGAGATGAAGCGCCCTCCGTGTCGATGTAATACCTGTACACCGCTGCGCGTTCAGGCAGTTTGCTCTTGGTTATTTGACAACGAGCACCAGGAAGTAATCCATGTCGTCGTCCACCACCAGATTGTCGTGCTCTTTCAGCAGGCGGTAGCCCGCCTGGTCGGCCTCGCGAAGAACGATCTCCTTGTGAATTCCATGGTCGGTTCCGTTGCCGTCGCGATCGATGATGCCAACGCGCGCGCCCGGCTTCAGCGAACTTCTCAGATTGCGGAGCAGGGTAACGGGATCGGCGACCTCGTGGTAGGTCTTCAGCAGAAGCACAGAGTCAATGCTGTCCGGCGGCAATCCGGGGTCGTTGGGCTTGTTCAATATGGTTTTGACATTGTGCAGCTTGGCTTTCTGGACGCGCTTGTCGATGTACTCGATCGCCTGGGGATTGATGTCTACGGCGTAAACCATTCCCGCGGCGGTGACGCGTTGGGCAGCCCGCACCGTAAACCATCCTGAGCCGGCGCCGATATCGGCTACGGTTTTGCCCGGGCTTATGGAGAGAGCGTCCATCACGCCATTGATATGGAGCCTTTGGTCGCGGCCGGGGTTTTCGAAGATGGAAAGGTCGCCGCTGTAGGGTGTGCTGGTGGCGCGAGGTTGTGCCGGCGGCGGAGCTGCGCTCTGCGCGCGGGCGCTGGATGCGGTCGCTAACAGCAGCGTGACCACGAGCAATACCCAGAAGGATGTTCGCCGGCTCATCCGCATCACGAATTCCTGCCCTCCATCATCGCATTGCCGCCGTCGTGGCGGATGGCTGTCTGGCACACTTTTCTGCGCTTCATCAGTAGATGAGCATGTCTTTATGTCTGCGGTTAAGGCGAAAGGCGCTAGTTTCCCGCACCCGGAAGCAGTCCATACACGCTAACCTGGTTTGCCGTCCCAACAAACACTTTTCCATCCGCAACGGTGGGAACGGTAAACTTCGACGCCTGACCAGGATTGTCGCGGGCGAGGCGCTGGTTTGAGTTGTACAACTCACGTCCCAGGTTCTTCGCATCATAGGCGTGCAAGACGGCCGGACCCTGATGGGCATCGTAGTAGGCGTCATTGTCGACGGCCCACACGATTCCGTTGCCGCTGCCGTTGGCCGAGACACTCACCGTGCTGCGAGTCAGGTGGTAGATGGCCGCGGTTTGCGATACCGGAGTGGTTGAGAGCGTTCCGTTGCGGAGGGCGAAGGCCTTGATCGAGTCCTTGTGCGGACTGATTCCCGCGCCAAAATACAACTTTCCATTCCAGTACGCGGGCGTCCCCATCTGCTGCCGCAATTGCCCCGACAGCTCCTGCACAGCCTGCGGGTCACCCTTCAGCCCTGCGCCATATCCGCCGAAAGTATCGCGGTTCAACAGGTAGATGTGGCCGTTCTTGCCGCTGGTGATCGCCAGGTGGGGATAGGGTCCGGGTTGATCAGGCAGCAGGACCACGCCGGACGAGCCCAGGTCCAGGTCATCCTTCGCCATCTTGGCCTGATTGAAGGGAGTGAAGAAGTCGGCCAGTGCGATGCCGCTGGCGCCCGGCTTCAGCTTCACAACACTATCGCTGAAATTCGCACCTGGCTCTTCGCCATACGCATCAAACGGCCCATTCGCGACCGACAGGAAGAGATTGCCGTCGTTGTCGGCGGCGATCCCGCAACCGCTCATCCAGATGCCACCCTGATAGCCGTTAGGGGTGGAAACCCATGCCCCGGCTTGCCGCATGGTGGTAGCGTCGAATGCGATCACCCAACCGTGATAGAGCCCTGAATCCGCGTTCGACGCGAACGCTACATACACTTTGCCTTTGGACAGCAGCAGGGCGGCCCGCTGCAATTGAAAACGGGAGGAGAAACTGAGGACGCCCTCGACAGCATCCTGAGCATTGCCCGGATACGACGCTTGAATGATGCGCGGGCCGCCGAACTTCTCCGCTCCGGAGGTCATGTCGAGAGCGTGCAGGCGGTGATAGAAAACTCCACTCTCTTTTGTAGCAGCGACTACATAAACCGTATTGCTGGCTATGTCGATGACAGGAGTGCTGGTGATTCCAATCTCCGGCAGGATATCGCTGGCGTTGACGTCATTGGGCGACAAGGTGGTTATGCCGGCATCGGGATGGAGGAAATTGACGCGCCAGAGCGGCGCTGGAGTGGGCGAATCGGCGTCGAAGGCGTAGACACTGTCGTGCTGTGTGGCCACGATCACGACGTTGTGAATTCCGTTTCCCGGGAGCGCGACCTGCGGCATGTACAGCGGCTGCGCGTAAACATATCCATCCACAGGAAACGAATAGAGTCTGCCGAAATGCGCCGGGTTTACGTTGTCGGGAGTGAGGACCGTTTCGATCGCATTCTGACCGGTGCGTGCATTGTCATTGTGGTAGGTCGCAACCGCGGCCAGGCCGGCGGCGGCCAGTGCCTCGGCAGTCATGGCTTGGGGCTGCACCGCAGGACTGGCCGCGGCAAAAAAGTCGGCGCTCGCCATATCACCGGGAAGGCCTTCTCCTGACGGGGAAAGCTGCACGATGAGGAGGGCCATCGCCAGCAGGACCCCGACCGACAGCAATTGGGAACGGTTGCGCGAGAGCGCCCCCACCTTCTGCCAGTTGTGCAGCGCGAAATAGACGAGCACGCCCAGGCAGATACATAGTGCAGCCGGCAGCGTCAGCGATTCCGAGAGTAAGAAAATAACGTGTTGCAACATGAGTCGGGGTCAGTCGAGGCGCTCAACGCTTACCGTCATAACACGTACCGTCATAACACGCACGTCACTGAAAAGTGACGCATACCCAAAAGAGGGACTGCGTTCGAGGACAGAGAATCGCGCTATATCGATCAAATCTTGTTCATCATCGTTACGTTCAGTAAGATGCTCGCCAGCTCTTGAATGATGCAGTTCAGTCTTCATCCACACCACTCTGCAACCATCAAATATTGTTAAGAATTGTAGCGAACGGCGCGTGAACTTCCGGTTCAAAGCTCTGTTAAACGTTCTTGCAGTGGGAATGATTCTTCATGCACGTAAAACAGTATCGCATGTAGAATCGGTGCATGGTGTTTCGCGGCGGCAATGACGGCAATCATCACCAGGGCAGAACTCCTCCTCCCGACGATACTCATCAGGAAGCGGCCTACCTCAAGATGCTGGGCGAGAAGCAGCGTCCGGTACGCGTCAAGCTGATGGGCGGAGAAGTGGTGCGCGGCTGGATCGAGTACTACGACCGGCGCATGATACGGCTGACGCGCGAAGGAGCACCCAATCTTTTCATCTTCAAACACGAAATTGCCTACATCGCGGAAGAGGCCGTGCGCAGGCCGCGCGGCGAAGCCACCCCACCCAATGGCAACTCCGTGAATCCGGATAAATGAGCTCCTACCTGCCGGATGTGGAAGCGATTGCACGCGAGGCCGGCAGGCTTCTGATGGGCTACTTCGCTCGCCACGTAACCATCGAGTACAAAGGTGAAGTCGATCTGGTGACCGAGGCCGATCGCGCTTCGGAAAAGCTGATTGTCGAGCGCCTGCGCGCGCGCTGGCCCGAACATGGCATTGTGGCCGAAGAAGGCACGCGCAGCGAAATGGATGCGGAATATCGCTGGTATGTCGATCCCTTGGATGGGACCACAAACTTTGCCCACGGCTATCCGGTGTTTTGCGTCTCCATTGCGCTGGCCAGGCAGGATGGGCAGCTAGCAGTGGGCGTGCTCTACGATCCCACTCGCGATGAGATGTTTGCGGCCGAGCGCGGGCTGGGCGCGACGTTGAACGGCCAGCCGATTCACGTTTCCCAAACCAAAGTGCTGGCGGAATCGATCCTGGGAACGGGGTTTCCCAGCCACAAGCGGCATAAAAATCCCAACATCCACTTCTATCACCAGATTACGTTGCGCTCGCATGGAGTGCGGCGCGCGGGCTCGGCCGCACTCGATCTCGCCAACGTCGCCTGTGGACGTTACGACGGATTCTGGGAGTTCAACCTGAATCCCTGGGACACCGCTGCCGGTGCTTTACTGGTGCAGGAGGCGGGCGGAACCGTAACACGCTTCGACGGCTCGGCATTTCGCCTCGACAGCCGCGAGGTGCTCGCCAGCAACGACCTCATCCACCAGGAACTGATCACCAACTTCGAAGAAATCTTCGCCGGGCGCGGGCTGGAAGAGCTGCCATCGGTCGCGGAATACGTGAAGACGCGGCAGTAGATGGCTTTGACCTGACTCGAGCCTGGCGGAGAAAGCTTCACCCAGGACGCCGCTTCGCTCTGTCCTGGGCTAACTGCAGGACCACCCCTTCGGGGTTCTGTTCTGGCGTGTCATACCTTTACGACGAAAGAAAATAAGATTGCCGGCGACGACGACCGGTTATCTTCGAACGCCCGTTCGGCTTCGTCACAGGCCCCTGTGACTGCGGTAAAATTGTTGGGTGAATAATTCGCTGTTGAACCGCAATGTTGAGAAGCGCCCTGACCTGGTCCGTCTACAGGGGCGAATCCTTTTCCTCACCGAAGATCCCGAGCTGATCAAGCGGCAGCTTGCGGGCGAAGACCTGCCCTGGGACACGCAGCATCCTGAGCGCAATCCCAAGCTGCGCGACGACATCTCCACCGACGAGATCACGCCGGCGCACATCTGCTTCTTCTTCGACGAGACGCTGGGCGAGTTCCCTTACCTCGGCCTGAAGTGCGGCAACGAGACTCCCATCAAGCGCAACGACGTGAAGAATGGCGGCTTCGTCTGCGCGGTGAGCGGCAAACGCCGCGGCAAAGGTTCCAGCCGCGAGGCCTCGCCTTATGCCGAGATGTGTGCCGGCATCAAGCTGGTGATCGCGGAAAACATCGAGCGCATCTACAAACAGAACTGCCAGAACCTCGGGGTGCTGACTTCCACGGACTTCGGCCTTATCGACCAGATTCGCCGCGGTGAAGAGATTCCGCTGGCCGACTTCACGTCGGGCGAAGACGAGATCACGCGGCAGGTCATCGAGTATGGCGGCTTGTTCCCGTTCAATGTCGCCCGCATGCAAGGCAAAGTCTTCCTGCCGCCGATCCAAACCAAGCCGCGCCCGATGACTATCGCGGAGAAAATCTTCGCGCGGCACATGCTGCACGACACCAATAAAGTCGGCGTTGAGGCGGTCAAGCCCGGCGACAGCGGCTTTGCCCGCACCGACCTACGCTTCAGCCACGAGTACGTCACGCCCATGGCATCGATCTTCTTCGAGCACTTCCTCGGCAAAGATGCCAAGGTGACCGACCCGGGTACTATCATGTTTTTCCGCGACCACCTGACCTTCCTGGACGAGGTGATCTCCGAAGAGAAGCGCAAGATGGGCCTGCTGGATCTTGCCGGCCAATTGAAGCTGAAGCAGGAAGCCTTCGCCAAGGCGCAGGGCATCAAGCTGCACGGCGAGCTGCGCGACCGCAAAGGCTCCGAAGGCATCTGCCACTCCATCGTCACCGAGAGCTATGCCCTGCCCGGCCAGCTCAACGTAGGCAGTGATTCGCACACCCCGCACGTCGGCTCCATGGGCTGCGTGGCCTTCGGTATCGGCACCACCGACGTCTTTAACGCGTGGTTCACCAAAGATGTGCGCGTGAAAGTTCCCGAGTCGGTGAAGGTCATCATTCGCGGCAAGCGGCGCGAGAATGTCGCTGCCAAAGACTTCATCCTGAAGCTGCTGTCGCTGGAATATATCCGTCACGGCCACGCGCTCGCGAAAGTTATCGAGTATTCCGGCGAATCCATTGAGGCGCTAGGCGTCGATGAGCGCGCCACCATGACCAACATGGCGGCTGAGATCGGCGGCTTCACCGGCATTGTCGCGCCTGACCAGAAGACGGTGGAGTTCCTGATGGAGCGGCGCGGCATGAGCGAGAACGAGGCGCAGACACTGGTAGAAGGGCTGTACAGCGACCCCGATGCACAATATGCTCACGTGATCGAACTGGACGCGTCCGAGATTTATCCCATGGTGGCGACGCCGGGCGATCCGGGCAATGGCAAGTTCATCCGCGAGTTGAACACGCCGGTGCCGGTGGAGATTGCCTACGGCGGCACTTGCACCGCGGGCAAGAATGAAGACATGGACATGTACGCGCTGGTACTGGGCGACGCCCTGAAGCAAGGCCGGCGAGTGGCGGAAAGCTGCAAGTTCTACCTCCAGTTCGGATCGCAGGAGACGCGCGAATACTGTGTGCGCAAGGGCTATCTGGATATATTCGAGCGCGCCGGCGCGCAGGTGATCGAGCCCAGCTGCGGCGCTTGTATCAACGCTGGCCCAGGAGTTTCCACGCGTCCCGACCAGGTGGTGATCAGCGCGCAGAATCGCAATTTCCCTGGCCGCAGCGGTCCCGGCCAGATGTACCTGGCCAGCCCGCTGACGGTAGCGGCCAGCGCGATCGCGGGCTACATTGTGGAATATGAGCCGGCGGAAGAACGGGAGCCGGCGCACGTGGCCTGAGTTCGAACGGCGCATATCCGGCAGAGCGCCATGCCACAACGGCGCGGTTTTTGATACTATCGAGATAACGACTTCAAGCGAAATTCTCCAACAGAGAGACTTCAGGAGACATTGTTCTATGGCTTATGTGATCGCGGAACCTTGCATAGGCACCAAAGACACGGCCTGTGTCGATGCCTGTCCGGTGGACTGCATCCACCCCAAGAAGGACAGCGAGAAGTTCGCGGCGGAAGAAATGATCTACATCGATCCGGTGGAGTGCATCGATTGTGGGGCGTGCGTGCCGGTGTGTCCGGTGTCGGCGATTTTCGCGCTCGACGATCTGCCGGAAAAATGGAAAGAGTACACCGAACGCAACGCCAAGTATTTCGGCCGTTAAGCAGCGTCCAGAAATGAAAAAGGGCACACCGTAAGGGTGTGCCTTTTTTGCTATTCGCGAGTGCGCTGATAGTGGCGGCGGGCCTTCTGGCGATTGCCGCAACTGGTCATGTCGCACCAGCGGCGGCTGTGGTTGCGGCTGTGGTCGAGGAACAGCCATTCGCAATCCGGAGCTTCACAATACCGCACCAGCTGTAATTCTGGAGAAGTGAGCAGATCGGCGGCAGCCTGCGCTGCCTCCCATAGAATTCGCTCGAGCGGCCTTTTCCCATCCGGACGCCACTCCCACCGGTAACCGGCGTTGGCGCGCGCGAGGCGGCGATGTCGCAGCGCCTCGATAGCGAAATCATTCATGAGATCAAGATCGACGGCGCTGGCGGTCTTGCCCTGCGCAATCGCCGAGAAAGCACGGTACATCACCTCGCGCATAGCAATGGCCTGGCGGAAGGCGCGTGCAGCATCGCCGGCATGGTCCTCGGCGTAGTCGCAGAGTTCCTTCGTATCTTTTGCGGAGATGATTCCTGATTGTTTGGCGAAGAAGATGACGTCAGCGTAGCTCTCGAGATGTTCTCTGCGGCGGTCGGAATCGTGGCGGCGGCTGACGGTATTGGCAAAGTTCAGCGCGAGTTGTCCGCCGGTCAGATCGAATACGAACTCGGGTTGAGGCTTGGTCACTGCTTTTATTGTAACTGGTTTCGTCGGGCTCGGAGGTTAGGGAGGGTGAGCTTTGACCGGGAGAATGGCTGCGTTGCCGTCACGCGTGACCAGGAGCTATCTGGCGCTGTGGACATCTTGGTGCCGCCCCTAAAGGGGCTCGGATTTGAAGATCGAGCCCACCCAGCACTCCGCCTCCCCAGTTCGCTCAAAGCAGCGAACCGGGGACCCCGCTGCGTGCTGGGCTATCCTGTCGCCGTCCCGCTTGCGGGACTCGATTATTGGAAGTTCAAGTTCACTCGCCCGCCATTGCATTTGACCGTAAGGCGAGGATGTCAACAGAACGAGATGACTTCTGCCCTCTCACATCTCCCACAGACACTGCCCAGCGCGATACATCGAGATCAGGCCATCCTCGCTGATCTTGAGTACCGTGCCGTAGCGTGAGGCGGCAATGGCGGCGGTGGTGCGTCCGCCTTCGACGGTACGATTCAAAGCTTCTTCGGTGGAATCATGATGGAGGATGGCGCCAAAGGCCAGCAGGTTGGCATCGGGACAAAGCACCACCGCGCCGTCGATGCGGGCGATATTCTCCAGCACCGTAGAAGGGACGTCGAGGATGCTCTTGTCGCGCAGCAGATAATGCAGTTGGTCTTTGCTGGTGACGCCGTCGGAGTTGTCGCGATTGAGATTGTCGAGCAGATCGGCTTGTGACACCAGCACGCGCGCCGACTCGCGATCGTCGAGCACAACAAACAGCGCGCCGCGACGGCTCTCGGTCAGGTTCAAGGCGACGGCAAACAGACGCTCCGCCAATTCAGCATTGCCGATGGCGTTCTTCCACAAGCCATAACGATGGCGCGCGTCCACCAGGCGCCAGCTGCCATCGATGAAACGAAATACGGGGACCCCGTCGGAGTAAATCTTGATTTCGCCATTGGGCGAAAGGATGAGGCAGATGTGGCCGCCGCATAACGTGGCACGGCAATGGTCGGCATAGGCGGCCGCCGGTGGAACGGCCAGCGGCATCTCGCGGTAAGGCTCGGCCCACTCGTGGACATCGACCAGCTCCGCCAGCAGGCCATTCTGATCAACCAGCGCGATGGTCCGCAGGCCGTCGCACAGGCGATGAAAGCTGCGAATACTGGTGAGCAGGTGGGAATAACGCAACGCCCGCTTCGGGGTCCGCGGCGGCTCGTGACAAGGCTCGGGCATGGCGCCGAAGAGCAGCACCCCAGTGGCGATGCGGCGGTTCTCGTAGGTACTCATGCTGCTGGTGCGCAGAACTTCGATAGCATCGGCAACGCGATCGGGAAGCCCTGCGATGGCTTCGGCGCTGCTATGCGGCGCCGGGTCGAGAAAGGCGGAGATGAAGCGGTCCTCCGGCAATCCGCGAAAGAGCTGAAAGCTCTGCGCCGCCAGCTGCTCGTTGGTGAGCAGTTGATAGCGCGCCGACAGTACCATGCCGATGCTGCGCAGCAGGCGGCGTTCGTGGTCGGACAATTTATTCGACGAAGATTTGAGGGAGTAGCCGCCGCCCATCCATTCGAACTCCACCTGGCCGCCACTGGGGACTGCGCCCAGCAGGCCCGGCATCTGCTCCGTACCAGTCGAGATGCGTTCCAGCGTGGCGCCGGGAAAGAAGTAGCGGATGCCATTCTCCAGCAGGTCGCTGTAGAGGCCGCTGAGGAATCGCGTGCGTTTTTCCAGGGAGCGGGATCCGATGGCGGAGGGGTTAGTCATGGTCAACGTCGAAGAGTGGCGCGAAAGATTTCAGGCGCCGGGCCGTTATTCAAGCTTATACCAAGTGGGATGGCCGATGCAGAGCGAACAAGCCCCTGTCGCCGCTCCGCGGCTCGCGTCTGTTTTCTATTCTGACCCGGCCCTCACGCGCCGGGCTCACTTCGCTGCCGCCGCTGCGCGGCTGGTGTGATCGCTTTCCGAACTTTATCGCAATCGGAAAGCTCGTTTGACAGGTTTGACACCATCTCGGAAACCAACCCGGCTTGGCGCTGGTCCGAAGGCCAGCCCTTCCATCCTGACCTAACCAGCCTTCCCCTCGGCTTAAGCCAGCTCTCCCACCTACGAAGTGGGGGCGGGTTGCGAGAGCTCGATCTTGGCTTCGCGCAGATATTTGGCCGCCTCTTCCGGCGGCGTCGGGTTCTGATAGAAGCCGGTTCCCCACTCGAAGCCGGCGATCTTGGTCAGGCGCGGCATGAACTCGATGTGCCAATGGTAGTGATCCATCGCTGCTTCCTGCACCGGAGCGGTGTGCACGACCAGGTTATAGGCAGGATTGTCGAGCACTTTGTCGGCGCGCAGAAGCAGGTTTTTCAGCGCCTTCGCCAGGCTCTCGTACACATGTGACGACGAGTTCTCGAATGCGGATTCGTGGCGCTTGGGCAGGATCCAGGTTTCGAAAGGAAAGCGCGGCGCATAGGGAGCGACGGTCAGGAAGCTATCGTTTTCCGCCACCACGCGAACCCCGGATTCGGTCTCCTGGCGGATGATGTCGCAGAAGACGCAACGCTCTTTGTAGATGAAGTATTGCTTGGAGCCTTCCAGTTCCTCGACTACATGTTTGGGCACGATGGGCAGAGCGATCAACTGGCCGTGCGAATGGTCCAGGGTTGCGCCCGCAAGCTGACCATGGTTCTTGAAGATGAGGATGTACTTGAAGCGGCGGTCTTTTTTCAGGTCGAGGATGCGATCACGAAAGGCCCAGAAGACATCTTCGATGCGCTTCTCCGACAGGTTACCCAGGGTGAGGTCATGGTCGGGTGTTTCCACGATGACCTCGTGCGCGCCGATACCGTTCATCTTGTCGAACATGCCCTCGGCCTGGCGGCTAAGGTTGCCCTCGATCCCCAGTGCAGGGTACTTGTTCGGCACCACGCGGACGGTCCATCCATCGGTGTTCGGCGAAGCGCCATTGGGCCGGTAGGCCAGAACTTCAGGCGGTGTTTTGCCTTCGTTCCCGACACAGAAGGGGCAAAAGCCGGTTTTCATCCTGACGGGCTCGCGGGCAAATTCAGAGGGGCGTTTAGCGCGGTCGGTGGAGATGATGACCCAACGTCCAATGATGGGATCTTTGCGTAATTCAGGCACGGTGGACCTTTCGCGGACTCTTAAGGGAATTCATGATCAAGTTAAGGCGAAGTCGCTCAGCGGCTAAAGCCGTAATGATTGCGGCATTAACGGACGGCCTGAAGGCCGTCCCCTTCAAAACCCGACTAATCAGAGTTTCCTCGATTCTTCTATGTTACCGCTTCCTGATATCGGCCGATGTGGCGACTCACTTTACCGGCAATGGATGAAAGCAAGTCCGAACAGCAGGTCCCATCGTCGGCCTGAACCCACCCCACCAAGCGTAAAACCGGCGCGCGTGGCGGGGACCCGGTCGGCCTCCTCGTGAGGACAAATCAAGGCTTCGACGCTGCAGCGAAACAGTCTCTGCGGCCTGGCTAACGCCCGGCTCAGATGAGAAACAACAAACTAGACGCTGGCCTAAAGAGTTCGCATGAGAACGCGTATCGTCCCCGGGGGACTCGGCTGATTTTCCCACGTTACCCAGGACTCCGCTGCGCTCCGTCCTGGGCTATCATGACGCCGCGCCTGCGGCGCTCGTTTTCGAGCCTCTTACTCTCCTGCCCTTGCGAGAAGCTGTTTCTCGCGCAGATTCCAAAGACCAGCTCTACCTACTTAATCGGCTCGGCCGCCGGCAGGGTACCCACAAGCTTCTCCACATCGCCGATTTCCTTGGGAACGCTGGACGACAGAACCTCGTGACCATTGGGCGTGATGAGGATAGTGTCCTCGACGCGGAAGTGCCAGTGCTTGTCGGGAAATTCGACGATCGGCTCAACTGTGACCACTTGCCCGGCCAGGATGGGGCCCTGAGCTCGCATGACGTCGTGAGTGGCGAGGCCGACGAAGTGACCCGGCCAACCACGCCACTGATCGCCCACGCCCTCGCGGTCGAAAACTTTCTTACCCTCGTCCTGGGCCTGCTCGTAGGTGTTGCCGGGTTTGAGCATGGCGATGATGGCCTTCTGACATTCGAGATCGACGTTGTACCACTTGGCCTGCTCAGGCGTGAATTTGCCGTCGATGTTGAAGGTGCGAGTGATGTCCATGGTCATGTGATCGAGGTCGGCGGCGAAGTCAAAGACCACGATGCTGCCGGGCTCAATTTTGTCGCGATTGAAGAAGTAGTGCCAGGTGTTGGCATGCAGGCCTGCGCCGACGATGGCCGGATAGGCCAGTCCCTGCGCGCCGGAGTTGCGAAAGACGAACGCCGCCTCGGCCTCGATCTGATACTCGAACATGCCGGGGTGGGCCATGCGGATGGCTTGCTCGTCGCCCTGGGCGCTGATGCGGCCATTACGCCGTAGAACCTCGATCTCAGCCGGACGCTTGATATTACGCATGGCGTCCATGGCAGGGGTGATGTCGCGGAAGTTGGCAGCGGGATAGCGTTGGCGCAGCTTGACCAGCACGTCGCGATCTCCGGGCAAGTCCTGGCCGTAGGGATTGTTGTATTCGGCAGCGTAGTCGCGGCCGGTTTCGACGCGAGCGCCATCGGGCTTGTCGGCGAATCCCAGACGCAGCCAGAGATCATGCTCTTCGCCCGCTCCAAATAAAAAGCTCAGGTAGCCGTCGAGATTCGACGACGGATGCACGACTGGGTAGCCGAGGTCTTTCTGCTGGTCCTTCGTCATGGAGAGGAGGTTGGCGCCGTAGACCTGCACCTCGCGCGGGTCTTGTTGCGGCTCAAAGATCATCGTCCGCTGGGAAGGAACATCCATCATCATCACAGCGCCGGGGTCAGAGAGGCCGGTGTAGTAGTAGAAATCGTTATCTTCGCGGTAGTGATCGGCTGGAGGATCCTGCGTCTTGGCGAAGAGCAGGACGTAGCCCGTCTTTAGCTTGGCAGCAAGATCCGCGCGACGGGCAGCGAACTCTTTCGGGCCGCCGAGATCGTTCATGGCGGCGCGATCTGTGTATTGGGCGTTGGCCAGCAGAGCGGTAGATGCAACCAACAGAGCGAGAGCGATTCGGATGTGTCGGATCATGGCGTTAGGCAGTGTAGTTGGTTGGGAGACGAGTGCGCAATTCACAGATGACAGGACGCGGAGGGCGGTGATGAAGGCCGGCTCGGATCGTTTTGCAGCGAAACTGCCCCGCCCTAGCCAAAAGATGGCTAGAACGGGGCACCCGCCACATTTAATGCCACGATAGGGGTCCTTCGACTCCGCTTCGCTCCGCTCAGGATGACACCTCAAGAAAAAGCCCGGACCAGCTGGTCCAGGCTCTGAGTTCAGTTATTGAGGATAGTTGGCGACGCCCTTTATGCGCCGGCTTGCGTGCCGGTAGTTGCCGCTTTGGTGTGCGGCTTGCCTGCCGTGATGTCGATGCACTCCTCCATGATGTCGATCGCGATGTCTGCCTGCTCTTGGGTGACGATGAGGGGCGGGCAAAGGCGAATGGTGTTAGGGCCGCAGCCCAGCAGTAACAGCCCGCGTTCGAAGGCCAACTCGACGATGCGATCGCGCTCTGCCCCGCCCGGCGTCTTGGCCGTTTTGTCGGTGACGATCTCGACGCCGATCATCAGGCCACGTCCGCGGACATCGCCCACCAGGTCGAGCTGCGCAGGCCATTCGGCCATGCGTTCCATCATGTGACGGCCGACCACTTCGGCGTTCTTGATGGCTCCGTGCTCGAGGACGTCCATGGTCGCCATGGCCGCCGCAATGCAAACCGGATTGCCGCCGAAGGTGGAGGCGTGCGATCCCGGCACCCAATCCATGATCTCGGCCTTGGACATCATGATGCCCAGCGGCATACCGCTGGCGATCCCCTTGGCCATGCAAACGATGTCGGGCTCGACGCCAGTGTGTTCGATGGCCCACCATTTGCCGGTGCGGCCTGCGCCGGACTGGACTTCGTCGGCCACCAGCAGAATGCCGTGGCGATCGCAGATGCGCCGCAGCTCCTGCATGAAGACCGTAGGCGCGACCACGTAGCCGCCCTCGCCCTGGATGGGCTCAATAAAGATTGCGGCCACTTCTTCGGGAGGCAGCGTGGTCTTGAAGAGCTTCTCTTCGATAAAGCGGGCGCAGCCGAGGGCGTAGGCGTCGGCCATGGATTGGTCCGGACTTCCGCCGACGCATCCGCGATAGATGTCGGGATAGCGCACATGGGTTACGCCGGGAACCAGCGGGGCGAAGCGGCGGCGCTGCTGCGGCTTGGACGCGGTCAGCGACAACGCGCCCATGGTACGGCCATGGAATGCGCCGTAGAACGCGATGACGTTCTGGCGTTTGGTGTGATAGCGGGCCAGCTTGAGAGCGGCTTCAACTGCCTCGGCGCCGGAGTTGCCGTAGTAGATCTTGTGCGGCCCCTTCATGGGAGCGATGCGTGACAGGCGCTCAGCGAGCGTGACCATGCTCTCGTAGTAGAAGTCGGTGCCGGACATGTGAATGAGCTCGGCAGCCTGCTTCTGAATGGCGGCGACTACCTCAGGATGGCAGTGCCCGGTGGATGTGACGGCGATGCCGGCGGAGAAGTCGAGGAACTCGTTGCCATCGACATCCTCCACGATAAGACCGCGGCCGCGCTTGGCGACCATGGGGTAGGAGCGGGTGTACGACGGCGAGATGTAGCGCGCGTCGCCTTCGAGAACGCGGCGCGCGTTGGGCCCGGGCAGGGCGGTCTTGATGTGAGGACCAGCAACAGGAACAAGAGTATTAGCGGACATGATGTTTTCCTCCGAAAGGCTTGCGGCCCGAGTTGTGGGCCGGAGCTTTGGTCAGCCCGCGAGTGCAGCATGGTAGAGCCGACAGCGCGGGAAGCGGAAGGGAGAAACGGAACGCTAGTCGCCGGAAAAGAGATTAGGACGAACCATGCAGGGAGCCAGGCGGGACTCCGCACGCATAGCCTCGCCGGGCTTCGGGCGGAAGCTTTCAGCGGAGGCGTTATCGGCGTGGTGGGTGGTCAAGGCAAAGGCTCCTATTTCCATTATAGTCGGCTTGGACGGCCGCCGTAACCCCCGCGAAATGGAAGTCAGGCGGCCAGATCCTGCTTTGCGGGACTCGATTGCCGGCACTCCACACTTATCCGCCGACCCTGCGGTTGCTGGTTGCGGCCAGGAAGCCGACAAAGCCACTTTACCTGCGCTCCGGCTTGCATAAGATCGGGAGCCGAAGAAGTGAAACGCAGCTGGCACAATGAGCAAATGCCCACGACCTCGAGGCGTCTCGCTCCGCAAGGTTGTGAGTTTTCTTGGGGACATGTCGAAAACATAAGGGCGGCGGCAGAGTGTGCAATATTGCACAGACGGCCAGACTCGGTCGCCCTAGACTTTCCGAGAAATAAATTTACATCCGAAGGGGAGCGGGCTCAGGGGGAGCCGCTCCCTTTTGGCTATACTGCGGCCCATTCCTGCGCCGCACAATTTCAAACTGAGATGGTACCGACTGGCGTCATCATCATATTCTCGATGGGGATTTTTGTTCATTGACCCGTCGTGCGGGTAGCGTCCTGATTTCGATACAGACGTCCCTCAGCGGCTAAAGCCGCAAAGGCAGCCATTCAAAATGGCCGCCATATTCGCGATCGTGTCTGCGACTGACAGAAAGTGCGAATGCGAGGTTAGATCCTATTCGCGGCTCTTGAAGCTGTCGCGCAGGGCATCTTCCGCCGTGTACTGGATGACGCGCGGATAGTCCGGGCCGAGGAACTGCTCGAGGCGTGTGGTGTCCATGGTGTAGGAGCCGACGAGGTAGGGCAATGCGTCCGGCGGAATGGAAGAAATCCCGAACCTCCACAAGAAGCGCAGGACGGTGTGGAAAGCGGCACGGGTGGGAACGCGCTTGATGGTGGCTTGTGCAATCTCCGCACAGCGCTGCACGGTAAGTGCCTCGCCCCGTCCGGCCACATTCATGATGGTGACGGGCGGGTCGGTTCCAGGGCGGTCGAGCAGAACGACAAGCAGGCGGGCCATGTCGTCGACGTGGAGAAACTGCAAGCGCTTCTCCAGATACTTAGCTCCGCGCGGAAGCATGAGGGGCAGTCGCCGGCCTTCGGCGCGCATGCGGGCGGCGCGCTTGCTGGGCCCTAACGGCGTGCCGCGCAGCGCTCCGACTATGTAGTTCTGCATGCTGGCGCCGGTGAAGATGTGCGGGCGCAGGAGATAGCAGCGGCAATCGCCCATGCTTTCGGCGCGATAGCGGACTACTTCATCGCACTCGCGCTTATGGATGGCATAGGGCAAGGTGTGAGCGCGCAGGGGAGCATCTTCCTTGACCGGACCTGCGGTTTCCGGCCCGTAGGCGGCGACGCTGCTGGGAAAGATAAAGCGCTGAACGTTGCCGCCAGTGCGGTTGACGACGCTGACCGCTTCCATCACGCGGGCCGTGCCGGCAACGTTGATTTGCCACATCCGTTCCGCGTCGAGAACGCCGGTGCGTTGCGGATCGAGCACGAAGGCCAGATGAATGACGGACTGGGCCCCGCTGGCGCGCAGCAGCTCAATGAGCTGGCGGCAGCAAGCCTCGCGGCCAAGGTCCATTTGTTCGAATTGGCTCAACGAGGAGCTCTCGGGTGGGCGCATATCTACGCCCACCACGCGAAAGTCCGAGAGCAAAGGAAGCAGCCTGGTCCCCAGATTGCCCGAGATGCCCGTAATCAGGACAGTCCGGTTTGGCTGCATGACTACTTGGGCGACGGTTGTGGGTTAGCCGGCGGAGGAGGCGGTGTCCCGGCCCCAGGACCAGCACCGGGGGGCATGGGAGGACCACCTGGACCCCGCATCTGGCCTCCGGGCCGCATCATGTTGTGCGGCACGGTCGGTGGAACATCAGGCCCGAAGTAGGCGTCGTTCAACGTGACCGTCACGGCATTCTGCACCTGTGCGATCTTGTCTTTGAACATCTGCTGCTGCAAGGTTTGCGAGATAGTGTTCTTCACCTCGCTCAAAGGAACCTGGCGAGCCGAGACGACCTTGTAAATGTAAACCGCGGCCTGGTCGGAGTAGACCGGCGAAACTTCGTTGGCTTTCATTTCGAATACGGCTTCATGGGCTTGCGGCAGCGAGCCGGGGCGACGAGCGCCAACGTTGACGTCCGGAGAAGTGGTGGTGACGCCGTTATGCTCCATGGCCTCTTTTTGCAGCTTGACCGGATCTCCGCCGGCTACCCACTGCGCCCTGATGGTCTCCGCATAGGCTTTCCGTTCGGCGTCGGTTGGCTTGGGTTTATCTTTATCGGGGCCAGCCTGATTGGCCGGGATGATGATGCGCTGCAGGGTCACTTCCACGTATTTCTTGGCGTTCTGGTCGTAGTATTCCTGGATCTGCTGGTCGGTAGGATGTGCGAATTCCTCCGTGTAATGCGTGTTGAGCATCTCCAGCAGGATCTGATTCATGGCGAAATGGAATATCTCCTGGGTCTTAGGGTCGTTTTGCAGGCCAAGTTCGCGGGCGGCGTCAGCGAAGGTCAGCACCTTGGCATACTGGGTGGCGAAGCGGCGACGCACCTCAGGAGGCACCGGACCCTTGTCCGGGGGTTGCAGCGCATTGGTGAGCTTCTCAAACTGCTCACGGGTAATGCTGTTGATGCAGCCGGCGGCGGGTGTACTGCCAGCTTTCGCCTCACAAGCGCCTTTCAGGGTGATGACGACCGTATCCATAGGAACGTTGGTGGCCGCGGGCGCGGGGCTGGCCGGCGCTGGGTTGGCGGCCATCCCGGGCATGGGCGCGCTCTGACTGGCCGGGGGCGGTGCTTGTTGCGGAGACGGCTGTTGACCGTAGGTGGTGCAGGTGATGGCACACGAAAGCGCGAGTGCCCACAGTGTGAAACGTAACATGAAGTGGTGTTCCTCCAGAATTGTTACCGCCAGGGGCGGAGCAGATGGATGCAGAAAATCGTACCACATTGTGACCAAAATGCTGTAAAAGCGTGCGAACCGCCCATGCGTAGTGGTGCAGTTTGAAAACGGATGCGCGCCTTTCGCGCACCGGCGCGAATCTCTGCGCCCAGATCCGTCCCACCCCTGCACGTACAAAAAGCGGTACGTGCTGGGGGCCCCGGGCGCAAAAGCGGCTTGCTCGGGATGACAACCAAACTGCACCACTACTGCCCCTGCCCGTGGTTGGCGGATTTCCCGGCGAAAGTGAATAATCGGAGCATGATGACGGACGCCGCAGCCACCGCCCAAATGCAGCGCGAAAAGAAGGCAGTCGCCCTGCACTCGATTCTGGCGGCGGTTGGGATCACCGTGCTCAAAGTGATAGTCGGCATAACCACGGGAAGCCTGGGCATTTTGTCGGAGGCGGCGCATTCCGGCCTCGATCTGGTGGCGGCGGGAGTCACGTACTTTTCCGTGCGCGTGTCCGACAAGCCCGCCGACGCAGACCACCAATACGGACACGGCAAAGTCGAAAGCTTCTCAGCCTTCGTCGAAACCGGCTTGCTGCTGCTGACCTGCGTCTGGATTGTCTATGAAGCCGCCAAGCGCCTGTTCTTCCACTCCGTTGAGATCGAGCCGACCGTCTGGGCCTTCGTGGTGATGGGCGTGTCGATTGTCGTAGACTCCTGGCGCTCGCGCCGGCTGCGCCTGATCGCCGACAAGTACGACAGCCAGGCGTTGCACGCCGACGCACTGCACTTCCGCACCGACATCTGGTCCAGCAGCGTAGTGATTTTAGGGCTGGCGCTGGTAATGGCGGGACGACACTATGGGCTGCCGTGGCTGTCGAAGGCCGATCCGATCGCGGCCCTGTTCGTGGCTTGCATCGTGGTGTATGTGAGCTGGCGGCTGGCGCGGCAGACCATCGACGCCCTGCTGGACGCTGCGCCCGCCGGCATCCGCAGCCGCATCATGGAAGAGGTTTACCGAGTCGATGGCGTGCTGGAAGTGGGGCGGGTGCGCATTCGCCGTGCCGGCAGCCGATACTTCGCTGATGTTTCCATCGCCATGTCACGCAATGTGACCTTCCAGAAGTCAGAGCAGGTGTCCAACGAAGTGGCGGCGCGCATCCGGAAGTTGCTGCCCGATGCCGACGTGGTGGTGAATACCGTGGCCCGCGCCAGCCGCCAGGAGAGCCTGTTCGACCGCATTCGCGCCGTGGCCACGCGCAATAACCTGAACGTACACGACATCAGCGTGCAGGACATTGCGGGCAAACTGCATGTGGAGCAACACGTGGAGCTGGACGAACGCCTCAGCCTGAAAGAAGCGCATGATCGCGTGACCCGCCTGGAGAACGAGATGAAGCAGGATGTGGGCGAGATCTCCGATATCCTGACCCACATTGAGAGCGAGCCGGCGACCATCGAGACCAGCGATGGCCTGGTGCTTGTGCCTAACGTCGAGGAGCGGCTTCAGGCGGTGACGGAGAATTTCCTTCCCGAAGTCGTCGACATGCACGACCTGATGTTCAAGCGGGTGAGTGGAAGGCTGTATCTGTCGCTGCACATCACCATGCAGGACGATTTGCCGCTGTCGCGCGTACACGACATCCAGACCGCCGTGGAAGGCCGCTTCCGCCAGGAAGTGCCGGAACTATTCCGCGTGCTGATCCATCCCGAGCCGCAGACGGACAACCGGCGATAGGAAGATCTGCGGCTTCGGAATCATCGTTGCGGTTCGCGCGATCTGTACAAGTGAATCGACGCTGAGCTGCTGGCAAAATCACTGTCGTTCAATCCCGCCCTGCTCCAGCACGTCTCTCTTCTCGGCTGGGAGCACATGGACCTCACGGTCGACGCCGTGACTGCATACGGCACACGGATAAACGGGCGTCATCTCGAACACCGTCCCGCAACCGCCATAAGGGTCGCAGTTCCCGGTGCCACCCTCGACGGTCGTGCCATAGAGATTGCCGGCGGCATCCAAGATCACGCCACCCCCGGCATAAGCCCCATCTGTGCCGTTGCCGAAGCTATGCAGCACCCGCTCCGTCCAGCCGCCACCCGCTGTGGGCGTCAACTCGTACACCGTACCGCAGTAGTAGTCAGTGCCGCCAACGCAGGAGTTGTAAGTGCCGCCATAGACGGTCGTGCCGTAGAGATTGCCAGCGGCATCCAAGATCAGGCCGGAGGAGGGATCAAGTCCGTCCGAGCCGCCGCCGAAGCCATGCAGCACCTGCTCCGTCCAGTACCCGCCCGGCTGGGGCTTTATCAACTCGAACGCCGTCGTGTCGTTCGTGCCATAGAGATTGCCGGCGGCGTCCAAGATCAGGCCGGTCCCGGGATAACACCCATCCGCGCCGTTGCAGAAGCTCCATAGAACCTGCTCCGTCCAGCCCCCGCCCCTCGAGGGAGTCATCTCGAACGCCGTCCCGTAGTAGTTATAGCCGCCATAGGAGGTTGTGCCGTAGAGATTGCCTGCGGCGTCGAAGATCACGCCGGCAGCGGGATAGTACCCGTCCCCGTCGCCGCCAAAGCTATGCAGCACTTGCTCCGTCCAGCCCCCGTACTGGTCGGGCGATAATTCGAACACGCCGCCGCCATCGTAGGTCGTGCCGTAGAGATTGCCGGCCGCATCGAAAATCAGGCTGCCGTTGGGCTCCTCCCCGTCCGTGCAAAACCCACCCTGCGGGCAGAAGTTGTAGAGCACCGTCTCCGCCCAGTAACCGCCTCCGGTTGGCGTCAACTCGAACACCGTCCCGCAGCCGGGATCGTTAGTGAAGTCGCTGCAGAATCTACCATTGCCGGTGCCGCCCGCCCAGGTCGTGCCGTAGAGATTGCCGGCGGCATCGAAGGTCAGGCCGACGGAGGGAGAAGCCCCGTCCGTGCAATCCGTCTGGGAACAGAAGTTGTACAGCACCTGCTCCGTCCAACCCCCACTCCCGTCGGGCGTCAACTCGTACACCGTCCCATAGCCGTAAGCGCCGCCCCGGCTGGTTGTGCCATACAGATTGCCGGCGGCATCGAAGATCAGGCCACTCGGCCAAGATCCGTCCCCGTCCCCGCCGTTGAAGCTATACAGCACCTTTTCCCTCCAGTTGGTAGCGGCCCAGGTGCTCGTCACCAACAGGGTCACAGCAAGGATCGCCAGGGCCCTCAGTCCGATGGAGAATTTCTTGCCTCGCATGAGTTGTCCTCCTTGACGCGGAAACGGTGAATATGACGGCGGCCCGCAGCCGCTCGACAGACTTCGGATCATTGTTGCAGGTCCAGCGCGTCTCTCTGCTCTCGGCTGAGGAACTCACTGGCCTCACTGATGGACGGCGTGACTGCACACGACGCACGGATAAAGAGGCGACAACTCGAACACCGTCCCATAGCCGTTAGCGCCGCCGTACCAGGTTGTGCCATAGAGATTGCCGGCGGCATCGAAGATCAGACCAGCGTAGGGAGCAGACCCGCTCGAACCGGGCCAGCCGAAGTTGTATAGCAACGAGTCCGTCCACCGACCGTAATAGATATACAACTCAAAAACCGTCCCAGCGTTGTCGTCCCCGCCTGCCAGGGTGGTGCCGTAGAAATTGCCGGCGCCGTCAGAGATCAGGCCGGCTTGTGGATAATCTCCGTCCGGGTCCCCGGTGGGGCTGAAGTTATACAGCACTGTCTCCGTTCCTTCGGGCGTCACCTCGAACACGGTGCCGCAGCCGTTCTGGCCGCATTGTCCGCTAGAGCCGCCTTGGGAGGTCGTGCCATAGACATTGCCATCCACTAGTAGGCTGGCGACGGGATAGTACCCGTCCGTGCCGTTGCTGTCGAAGCTGTGCAGCACCCTCTCCGACCCGCCCGACACCACGAACACCGTCCCGCAACCCAGGTACTGACACGACCCGTGGCCGCCATATTTGGTCGTGCCGTAGAAATTGCCATAGCCATCGGAGGTCAGACCGGCGTAGGGGTTGGCTCCGTCGCCGCCGTTGCCGAAGTAATGCAGCGCCCTCGCCGTCCAGCCCCCGCCCCCATTTGGTGTCAATTCGAACACGGTTCCCCACTCTTCGCCGCCATAGGTGGCCGTGCCGTAGAGATTGCCGCAGCAATCGAAAATCAGGCCCGCGGCAGGGTTAGCTCCATTCGCGCAACCGTCCTCCAAGCAGAAGGTGTACACCGCCGTTCTCGTCCACCCGCCATTCTCGTTGGGGGTCAACTCGAACACCGTCCCGCATCCTTGCAGCGAGTAATAGGTGCAGTCGTAACTGAAATCGCCTCCATATTGGGTGGTGCCGTAGAGCTTGCCGGCAGCGTCCATGACCAGCCCGCCGACAGGGTTAAACCCGTCCGTGCAGCCGATCTGAGAACAGAACTTGTACAGCACCGTCTCCGTCCAGCCTCCACTCCCGTTGGGCGTCAACTCGAACACGGTGCCGCATCCTTGCTGCGAGCAGTGGCCAGTGAAATTGCCGCCGCCTGCGGTTGTCCCGTAGAGATTGCCGGCAGCGTCGAAGATCAAGCCGGCTTCTGAATAACCCCCGTCCGTGCCGGTGAAGGTATGCAGCACCTTTTCGGTCCAAGTTGTACCAGCACAGGTGCTCGTCACCAACAGGGTCACGGCAAAGATCGCCAGGGCGCTCAATCCGATGGAAAGTCTTTTGCCTCGCATAAGAAGTCCTCCTTTACGCGGGAATGTCCGTGGATAGGACGGCGGTCCTGCAGCCGCTGAGTGGCATGACGCGGCCGCATCACGAGCCTGCAAGATAAGTGTCGGAGGAGAGCCAGGACGGAGCAAGAGAAGAACTGGAATTCTTCCCGTTTTCGGCCACTGCTTCCCGAAATGGAACAGAACCTCACGCCGTTGATTAGGCGGTTTCACGGTTGGTATCGAACGGGATGATGAAAAACTCAAAAGCAGATCCCTCGCGGGCTGACAAACAATAAAACGGCTTATCGGCACAACTGAAGTCGTGCCCTGATACAAAGCGTTCGGAAGCGGACTCTTTCAACCGCCTGTCAAGTCGCGCCCTGTTACCAAGCGCTGCTGGCCGAAGAGCACAGTACCAAGGTAACCATCCAAAATCGAGTTTTCAGCAGCCCATGAAGGCATGCTCCACCCTCCGGCGAAAAGCGGCTTTTCTACACTTCCAGCGTGTAGCGGTTGGCGGCGAGGCGGTATAGTCTGCGCCACACCAGGCGATTCACGGTGACGACGACCATCGACATCACGATGGTCGAGCCCAGCAGCAGGGCGAAGTTGCCGGAATCGGTGGCGCGCGAGATGGTCGCGCCCAGGCCGACCGTCGTGTAAGTCTGGTCCTTCAGGCGGAAATATTCGGCGACGATGCTGGCGTTCCAGGCGCCGCCGGAAGCGGTGACCAGTCCGGTGATGAGGTAGGGGAAAATTCCTGGCAGGATGACCCGTCGCCAGCGCTGGCTGGTGGTGAACTTGAACACCGACGAAGCTTCCTTCAGGTCGGTCGGAATGGCCATTGCGCCGGCAATCACGTTGAAGAGGATGTACCACTGCGTTCCCAGCAGCAAAAGCAAAACAGATCCCACGCCCAGGCCGCCGCCGATGCGGATGAGGACCAGCAGCACGATGGGAAACAGCGCGGTCGCCGGGACCGAAGCTGCAATCTGCGCCAGCGGCTGCGCGATGCGCGCCAGCTTGGGGTTGAAGCCGATGGTGACGCCGACGGGGATGGTCCACAGAGCGCCGATGAGCAGCGCGGCGATTACGCGGCCAAAGGTTGCCGCCGCGCCTTCCAGTATCTGTCGGAAGTCGCTGCCGTTCAGCTGGGTCAACATGCCGAAGGCGCGAAACATCGCATAGCAGACGGCCAACACGGCGACAGCGGCAAGGGCGCGGCCAACCCATACTTTCCAGGCGGCGGGCGCAACCTCCTCCTGGTCGGGGTGATAGCCGCGCGCGAAGTGAAGGTCTAAACGCTCACGCACGGGATTGATCGCCTTCTTGCGCAAGCGATGCAGCAGCCGCGACTTCTGCATGAGATCGAGAAACCAGGACTGCGGCGCGTCGGTGCTCTCAACCTGCTCCATCTTGAACTTTTCGGCCCAGGCGATCACGGGGCGCCAGACGATCTGATCCAGCAGTACGATGACTGCGATCATGGTGCCAACGCCCCACAAGATTGCTTCCGTGTCGCCCGCACTGGCCGCGGTTTGCAGATACGAACCGAGGCCGGGCAAGCGGAAATCGTCGTTGCCGAGCACGAACATCTCACACGCCATCAGGAAAAACCAGCCGCCGGCCACCGACATCATGGAGTTCCACACCAGGCCGATGGCGGCGTAAGGCAGCTCGAATTGCGTGAAGCGCTGATACCAGTTAAAGCGGTAGATTTTGGCGGCCTCGCGCATGTCGCGCGGAATGCTCTTCAGCGACGAGTAGAAACTGAAGGCCATGTTCCAGACCTGCCCGGTGAAGATGAGCAGGATGGCTCCCATCTCCACTCCGACCTGGTGATGGGGAAACAGCGCGACCATGGCCAGCATCACGCCGGGCAGAAAGCTGAGCACGGGAATCGACTGGAGGATGTCGAGCAGCGGGATCATGATGCGCTCGGCGCGCGGGTTGTAGGCGGCAACGTAGCCGTAGACCAGCGTGAACGCCAGCGAGAGGACGTAAGCGATGGTGATTCGCAGCAGCGAATAGGCAGCGTAGAGCGGAAGGTGTGAAGGATCGCGCGAGATCTCGACGTGAGGATTGAACGGGCCGAACCAGCTGCGCGCCAGAACCAGAATGGCGTAGAAGACTGACAGTCCAGCGGCGAAGATGAAGAAGTCGGTGACCACCGACCAGGTCTGGGCCGGCAGCAGCGACCACGGACCTTTACCCAGAATGCGGACGGGCTGCCACTCGGAGCGCGCCATCAGGCCTCTTCCGCCGCCGGCACGACGTCGGCGTCTTCGCGATGGAAGAGCCGGCCGTTCTCCGAGTCGTAATCGAAGATCTCAGCGTAGCGTCCCCAGTTCAGCACGGTCTGGAACTGGCGCTCCACCTCGTCAGAGCTGAAGTGCTCGTCGAGAATATCGCGGAAGAACTCCTCGCCGATGGCGTGGTCGCGCTTGGCGTGAAGTGTGTTTTCGATGAGACGCAGAGTGGCGACGTTCTTCAGCGCGGCGACGCGGAAGAGCTGCTTCTGGGTCTGGATGTCGGCTGCGCCAAAGGTGCGGCCTTCGGGAGTGATCTCCACATCGCCCTCATGGAGCACGGCGAAACCCAGCATTACCGAAGCGTCCACGATGGGGAGCAGGTCGTCGACATCCATGGCAAGCTCGTCGGCCAGCTTGTAGAGATCGTCGCGGCCGCCGCGATCGGTCAGCAATTCCATGAAGCCGGCAATGCCGCCAGGACGGGCGTGCGGAAGCATCTGGAACTTGCTGCGCTCGCGCGCCTGTCCGTCTGCCGCAGCCACAACCGGCTTGCCCGGCGCGGCAGTTTCCTGCTCAGGCCGCGTCAGCGTCTTGTAGATGTAGTCGACATAGGCGAGAAAGCGCGGCGACTTGCGATCGCGATATTGCGGGATGTCGATTTCGAAGTCGGAACGGATGCGCGCCGGATTGCGCCCCAGCACGATCACGCGATCGGCCAGCAGCACCGCCTCCTCAATATTGTGGGTGACAATGAAGATCGCCGTCGTCGGCATCTTCTTGCTGAGCCAGAGTTCGAGGAGTTCAGAACGCAGGTTCTCGGCGGTAAGCACGTCGAGGGCGGAGAAAGGCTCGTCCATGAAGAGGACTTCGGGCTCGACCACGAGCGCCCGGGCAAAGCCGACGCGCTGCTTCATGCCGCCGGAAAGTTCCTTGGGATAAGCCGTTTCAAAGCCGTCAAGGCCGACGGTGTCGATCATCTTCAGCGCCCGCTTGTGGCGCTCAATTGCGCCGGTGCCACGCGCGACCAGCGGAGCTTCCACGTTTTCCAGCACCGTCAGCCAGGGAAACAGGGCAAAGCTCTGGAAGACGATGGCGACGTTGGGAATCTGCCCGTCCATCTGCCTGCCGTGCCAAAGTACGTGGCCTGAAGACGGCTTGGAAAGGCCGGTCAACATGCGCAGCAACGTGGATTTGCCCGAGCCCGACGGTCCCAGCAACGCTACGATTTGCCCAGGATGCACTTCCAGGTCGGTCGGAGCAATCACTTCAATGCGATTGCCGTCGGGCTGGGGGTAATATTTCTCCACTGCCTGGGCTTGAATGATTGCCTCAGCCAACGTTTTCTCCTGTAGATATGATCTCTCAGTCTAGGTGTACCTTAAGCTCCAGACAACGCGCAAGACGCGGGAATTGTGAAAGGACGGTGAATATTCAATCGGGCGTCGCAGGCAGAGCAACCTTTCACAAGCGGCAGAGAAAATCGGTGCCGCCGAGTTTTGAAGGGGCGTAGCTTCAGCTGCGCCGCTGCAAGTCCCCCATTTTATTGTCGTCACGAGCCGACTTCAGTCGGCGAGGGATCTGCTGTCTGATTGTCACGGCATATTGCAAGCGTGCGTGAGCACAATCGGAGGACGCGTGTTTGCGCCTCAGGGACTTCGGTGGCTGAACCCGCCTCATGACGCCGCGCCTTCGGCGCTCGCTTCTCGAGCTTCTTACTCCTCTGCCGTTAGAGAAATTAATTCTCACGCAGACTCTGAAAGCCAGCACCCGAGCTAATTCGCCGGCAACCGGTTTACGTCGTCTAGCGCGAGGTTGACTTCCAGCACGTTGACCCGTGGTTCTCCGAGAAATCCCCACTGACGTCCTTCGGTGTGTCGCCGAATGATCTCGCGGACCTGACCTTCGCTCAGGCCGCGCTCATGCGCGAGGCGGGGCACCTGAAACTCCGCTGCTGCGGGAGTGATGTCGGGATCCAAACCGGAAGCCGAAGTCGTAACCAGGTCGATGGGAATCAGCTTTCCGGGATTCTCTGCCTGCAAACGCGCCACATCGCCATTCACCCGGTCGATGAGCTTCTGATTGGTAGGAGCGTAGTTGGAGCCGCCGGAGTTCGCAGCATCGTAGCCATTGCCGGCCGCCGAAGGCCGCGAGTGCAGATTTCCCTTGCCAGCGAAAGTCTGCCCGATAATCCTTGACCCGACGATATCCCCGCGGTGATTGATGAGCTGACCATTGGCCTGGTCATGAAACAACGTCTGCGCCAGACCGGTAACAATGAGCGGATAGATGATGCCCAGCAATACGGTCGTGACTAAGGTCATCAGGATTGCGATCTTCAGGTTCTGCTTCATAGGTCCCTCAAATTCTTTTCACCACGGAAGCACGGAGGACACGGAGTTCGAACCACTCAGAAACTGTCGTTACGAGCGCCGGTCGTTGGCGCGACGAATCTGCTTTTTGCGTGAACAGGCGAACAGCAGATCCCTCGCTTCGCTCGTGATGACAATCCAAAAAGGTACTGGCCCTCTCAAGGCGCCGCCGTGTCACTGGTTTTGATCCTCCATCAAAGAAAACTCCGTGTTTTCCGTGCTTCCGTGGTGAATAAGCTTTTACGCCAGCCGAACGCCGGTGATGATCATGTCAATCAACTTAATTCCGATGAACGGGACAATGATGCCGCCCACGCCGTAAACCCAGAGATTGCGGCGCAGCAGTGCCGCCGCGCTCATCGGTCTGTACTTCACGCCGCGCAGCGCCAGCGGAATCAGCGCAATGATGATCAGGGCGTTGAAGATGACGGCTGACAGAATCGCGGACTGCGGCGTTCGCAGATGCATGATGTTCAGCGCGTTCAGCACTGGAAACGTTCCGGCAAACATCGCCGGAATGATGGCGAAATACTTCGCAACATCGTTGGATATGGAAAACGTCGTCAGCGAGCCGCGCGTCATCAGCAACTGCTTGCCAATGGCGACCACTTCAATCAGCTTGGTCGGATTGGAATCCAGATCGACCATGTTGCCGGCTTCTTTGGCCGCTTGCGTTCCGGTATTCATCGCCACGCCAACATCGGCTTGCGCCAGCGCCGGAGCATCGTTGGTGCCGTCGCCGGTCATCGCCACCAGCTTGCCCTGCGCCTGCTCGCGCCGGATCAGGTCCATCTTGTCCTTGGGGGTTGCTTCGGCAAGGAAGTCGTCGACGCCCGCCTCGCGCGCAATCGCCGCAGCGGTCAGCGGATTGTCGCCGGTAATCATCACCGTCTTGATGCCGATGGCGCGCAGTTGATCGAAGCGCTCGCGCATGCCGCCCTTCACGATGTCCTTCAGGTGAATCACGCCCAGCGCACGCCCCTTCTCGGCAACCACCAGTGGAGTTCCGCCGGAGCGGGCAATCTGTTCCACGGCAGCTTGTACTTCCGGCGGCATGGCCGAACCGTTCAAAGCGAGGTACTTCGTGATGGCGTCGACCGCGCCCTTGCGAATCTGGTTGCTGTTCATGTTGACGCCGGACATGCGCGTCTGCGCCGTGAAAGGAACGAATTCCATTTCGTGCGAGCTCAGTTCCCTGCCCCGCAGACCGTATCGCTCCTTGGCGAGAACAACGATCGAGCGGCCTTCGGGGGTTTCGTCGGCCAGCGAGGAAAGCTGCGCGGCGTCGGCCATTTCGCTTTCGCTCACGCCGGGCGCGGGAATGAACTCTGACGCCTGGCGATTGCCCAGCGTGATGGTCCCAGTCTTGTCGAGGAGCAGCGTGTCGACGTCGCCCGCGGCTTCGACAGCGCGACCTGACATGGCCAGCACGTTGTGTTGAATCAGGCGATCCATGCCGGCGATGCCGATGGCCGAAAGCAAACCGCCGATGGTGGTGGGAATCAGGCATACCAGCAGGGAGACCAGCACAAACACCGTCTGCGGCGCGTGCGCGTAAATCGCGAAGGGCTGCAAGGTGACCACAGCCAGCAGGAAGATGATCGTGAGCCCGGCGAGCAGGATGTTGAGCGCGATTTCGTTGGGCGTCTTCTGCCGCTCGGCGCCTTCGACCAGCGCGATCATGCGGTCCAAGAATGTTTCGCCCGGATTCGATGTCACCTTCACGCGAATCTGGTCGGAGAGCACGCGCGTGCCGCCGGTAACAGCAGAGCGATCGCCGCCCGACTCGCGAATCACCGGCGCAGACTCTCCGGTGATGGCCGACTCATCCACTGAAGCGACGCCTTCGATGATCTCGCCATCGGAAGGGACAAACTCGCCGGCTGAGACAACCACCACGTCACCGGTTCGTAATTTCGAGCTGGGAACTTTCTCGATCTCGCCGTTCTCGGCTTCGCGATTGGCAACCGTCTCCGAGCGCGCCTTGCGCAAGGTGTCGGCCTGCGCCTTGCCGCGGCCTTCGGCCATGGCTTCCGCGAAGTTGGCGAACAGCACGGTAAACCACAGCCACAGCGTGATCTGGAGGTTGAAACCAAAATTCTTCTTGTCGCCGATCAGCAACACCGTGGTGATGACGCTGCCGACTTCGACGACAAACATCACGGGATTGCCCATCATGTGACGCGGATCCAGCTTGACGAGGGAATCCACGATGGCGCGGCCAACGATCTTGCCTTCCCAGATAGCTCTTTTGGAACTCTTGCTTGCCATTGTCTATCGCCTCAGAATGTCTTGCCTGCCGCCATCAGCAGGTGCTCAAGGATGGGACCCAGGCTAAGCGCCGGGAAGAAGGTCAGTGCGCCCACGATGATGATCACTCCGATCAGCAATGCCGAGAACAGTGGCGTGGTCACCGGGAATGTCCCCAGCGAAGGCGGAACATATTTCTTCTGCGCCAGATTGCCGGCGATCGCCAGCATGGGAATGATCATGAAGAAGCGGCCAATCAGCATGTCGAAGCCGATGCTGGTGTCGTACCACGGCGTGTTGACCGTCAGCCCGGCGAAGGCAGAACCGTTGTTGCCCGCGCCCGAAACGTAGGCGTACAACATTTGCGAGAAGCCGTGCGGTCCGGGATTGCTGATGCCCGACGTGCCGAAGTCATGTACTGAGGAGATGCCGCTGAAGACCAGAATCACCAGCGGGAAGACCAGCGCCACCAGCATCGCCATCTTCACGTCGTAGGCTTCGATCTTCTTTCCCAGATATTCCGGGGTGCGACCCACCATCAGCCCGGCAATAAACACGGCGAGCACAACGTAAATCAGAACGCCGTACATGCCCGCGCCAACGCCGCCGAAGATCACCTCGCTCAGCATGATGTTGACCAGCGGAACCATGCCGCCCAGGGGCATAAAGGAGTCGTGCCAACTATTGATGGCGCCGCAACTGGCGTCCGTAGTCACGGTGGCAAACAGCGCTGAGTTGGAGATGCCAAAGCGGACCTCTTTGCCTTCCATGTTGCCGCCGGGCTGCGACGAGGTAGCTTGCGTGGTGACGCCATGGAGCAGCGGATTGCCGCGGGCCTCCGCCCAGTACGCGACCGTGACTCCGGCCAGAAACAAGACCGCCATCGCTCCCCACACCGCCCAACCGTGGGCTTGCGATCCGGTCATGCGCCCCAGGGTGTAGGTGAGTCCGGCGCTGATGGCGAAGATGGCAAACAGCTCGATGAGATTGGTGAGAGGCGTTGGATTTTCGAACGGGTGCGCGCTGTTGGCATTAAAAAAGCCGCCGCCGTTGGTGCCCCACTCCTTGATGATCTCCTGCGATGCCACGGGCCCTTGCGCAATGGTCTGCGTGGTGACGGTATCCATTACCGGCTTGCCCTGGGCATCGACGGCGGGCTTGCCGTCAGCATTCACATGCGGCACCTGCTGTGGCTCCATCAGCTTGACGGTGTCATAGGGCCTCAGGTTCTGGACTACGCCCTGCGAAACCAGGAGCAATGCCCCGACGATGGAGAATGGCAACAGAATCCACAGGCAGGAGCGGGTCATGTCGACCCAGAAGTTGCCGATGGTCTGCATCTGGCGGCGCGCGATGCCGCGAATAAATGCGATCGCCAGCGCGATGCCGGTCGCCGCAGAAATAAAGTTGTGGTAAGCGAGGCCGGCCATCTGGGTGAAGTAGCTCATCGTGCTCTCACCTGAGTAGGCTTGCCAGTTGGTATTCGTAGTGAATGACGCTGCCGTGTTCCACGCCAGATGCTCCGGCAGGACGGCGGCGAACTTCTGCGGATTGAACGGCAGATGGAGTTGGAGTCGCTCGATCAGATAGAGCAACAGCATCGACACGACGCTAAACAGCAGCATCGCTGCGGCGTATTCGGTCCAGCGCATCTCGTGAGCTTCGTCCACGCCCGTCAGGCGATAGAGCAGTCGCTCCACGGGTCGCAAAACGGGATCCAGGAATGTCTTCTCGCCATTGAAGACTCGCGCCATGAAGACGCCCATGGGCTTGGTGACCGCCAGGATCAAGGCGAGAAAAACCGCGATTTGTAGCCATCCATTGGCAGTCATGTCAGAACTTCTCCGGCCGCAGCAGCGCGTAGAACAGGTAGATCAACATCAAAGCGCAGACTGCGAGCATGATGCTTGACTCGGTATGCATGGGGTCCCCTTTACTTAATGCGGTCGCAGAAGGCTACGTAGCCCAGCGACAGCGCGAAGAAAGCGATGGTGATGGCGACGAATAGAAGGTCTTGCATTTTGGCTCCTCAATTTCCTGAAGGCGTATTCACCACGGAGGCACGGAAAACACGGAGAAAATCATAAAAAGAAAAGCAAGAGACAGTCATAAACTTACGTCTGTACTTCTGTACTCTCTGCGTGTCCCGTTGATGAGTCACCCAAGGCTCCCAATGCAGATGCATTACGAAGGGTGCGGAGAGTATAGAGTTGCCTTTCATTTATTGACCTGCTAGTGTGACTTCTTTCTTGATCTTCTTTCTTGATCTTCTTTCTTGATCTTCTTTCTTGATCTTCTTTCTTGATCTTCTTTCTTGATCTTCTTTCTTGATCTTCTTTCTTGATCTTCTTTCTTGATCTTCTTCTCGGTTTTTTCCGTGCCCTCCGTGTTTCCGTGGTGAAAACTTCCTACCACGGCCCTTCTTTACGGCCGAACCACCAGATCATCCCCATAGTTGCGGTGTTCTGGTCGGTGCTATACACACCTTGCGCGCCGGTTAGAAAGATTGGGCGGTTAGAAAAATCGCGACGATATTCCCACCGCATATCGAATCCATTAGCCAGCGTAAAGTCATAGGTTGCGGTGACTTCCTTCAGCGCTTCGATATAGCTTGTGATTCCGGTGAACAGGCCACCGTGGTCGTTGAGGTACTCCGTACGGCCGGCCACATAGGTTCGCGGAGTCAACTGGTACTTGGCATAGGCAGCTCCACCCCACACGTCGGATGGCGCTGAAGATTGGCCCGGCGCAGTACTGGCCCACAGACGCTGAATTTCGTAGTCGCCCTCCAGCGCCAAATAAAGCTTTGGAGTAGTCTGCCAGCTTACGTAGCTATCAAAGATATTTGTCTTGCCATTGGGTGCAGGGCTGACCTGCTGGAAGCAGAGTCCGGGCTGCACCGGAACCGGCCCGCAGGTAGAAACCGCGATCGCATTTGGATGTTCCTGGCCAAAGTAGTAGTTCGCCGTCCAACTGACATTCCTGGTGGGAGTGAACGCCAATCCAAAGAGTTCATCCTTGAAGCCGTTGGTAGGTTCAGTCTGGTTGGTGCCGTTCACGATCCAGTAGTTCAGAGCCAGCTTCTTATTGACTGGGTACGTGAGCTTTCCGCCCATGTGGTAGTAGGGCAGGAAGTTGAACCAGTAGGAACGGGAATAATTAACCTGGTACTGGGTGTAGTTGCCCTCGATTCCCAGAGAGCTGCTCCACTTGCCGAAGTCCACTGTTAAGCCGTTGCCCAGCGGAACAACATAAGTCCCGTAAGCCTGGAAGATGTTGCGATAGATGTCGGGACGCGGCTCGTTCAGAGGGTTTCCCTGCGAAGTTGACGTTGCCTGTCCAAATTGCAAGTCAATGCGGGCACCGTAGCGTCTACCGGCGGCGACATCCGGAGCGCGTTCCACGATCAGGTCTGCCTGGTTCAGGCTGAAGGCATTGCTCGAGACGTCATAGGCGCGCAGCAGATTGACCCTGCCCACCGGGTCGTTGAAGTTGTATTCGTAATAGCCATCGACCATGGCATTGATCGTGGTGCCCTTCAGATAGTCGAGCACAGAACGGTCGTCGGCCGTCAGCAACAGGGCCGCGGGAGCAACGCCGGGGGCCTGCGCATCAACCGTGCTGTGCTCAGCCGCGTCGCTGCTCGCCGGTCCCGATTTCGCCGTCATTACCGCCCTCATCTCTTTCACCTGTTCCCGCAACTCTTCAACCTCTGACTCCAGCTGGTCAACGTGCTGTTGCAGCTTCTGGTTCGTCTCCGGCGCTTGCGACTGCGGCGCGGCCACTGTATTTCCCGCCGCCGGTTGCTGCGCCTTCATCGTGCCAGCGAACGCTAGAGTCAAAAGCAGAGTCGTCAACGCCTTTCCAATCCCGTTGCCACACCATGCGCTTGCCATCATCGGAACACCTCCTCGACGGCATCCGCGCTGTGCGGGCGACGGATGCCATGCAGGTCCCATAGGAGCCTACTACGGGCAGGTGTTCGGTTACTGGGGTGCGCGTCACATATCTCGTGTTCGTCAGAACATGACTAACAACGCGCCCGTCATGCGGTTCTCGCTCTTGACCAGGTCGGGGTACCAACCCGGCACCGCCGAGCCGGGCGATCCCGTGTTTCCACCCGGAGGCGTCACGCCGCCCGAGCCGGAAAAGTAAGGCACGTTGGCTGCGCGATGGTTGTACTCCAGACGAAACGTCACGTACTGGCTGGGCATATAGTCCGTGGTTACAGACACATCCCACGCTTTGAACGGATCGCCGGGGTTCTCGGTGAAGTACGGCGTACCGGAGGCGGCCGTCGCTCCATTAATAGGCGGCAGAAGCACCAGGTATCGTCCGGGATTGTTAATCTGGCCGCCGCCGAGGGTCAGCGCGTACAGGTCCTTGTGGAACCAGAAGCGGTTGTAAAGCATGTATCCCAGAAAGCTCTGCTTCGGACCTTTGATGGAATCGCCTGCACAACTGACGCCGCCACCGTGTTCGCAACCCATATCACCGGTCAGCGAAAAGGCCATCCGGTCCAACATGCGATCGGGGTGCTGATAATACATAACCTGGATGCTGTCATCGGTGTGATAGCGCACGCGGTTGGAGTAGCTGACGGGGCTTCCACACCAAATTCCGCACGTGTCCTCGCCCAGCGCATACTGATTGCCCACAAATGAGAACCAGCCGGTGGGCCGCCACAGGATTTGGCCTCCGAAGCCGGGACGATGATTGAAGCGGCCATACGACTGCCATCCATTAATCAGCCAAGGCTCAATCTTCAGGTGCTGGTTGGGGTAGATCTGCACCCGCATACCATTAAAAAACCACGGCGTGTTGCTTGAGACATACGAAGGCTGATACGCCCAATTGTCAAACTGGTAATAACTGAATAGACCGATGTAGGACATGAAAATGCCGGCCTGCACGTTGATTCCATCCCACACGTTGAAGTGATATCCGCCATAGGCTTCCGAAATGTAGCGGTAGGCGTCGGCGAGCTGCCATTGTCCGCGCGCCGGGCTGGCGTCGTTGCGCGGAGTCGTCTGGGAGTACAAACCGAACTGCGTCATCAGCCGCGCCTGAACGTTGTCCCAATGAAAGTCCCCGCCGACCCCGAACTGCGTCACCTGAAATTCATTAGCGCGGAAAATCTCACTCGACCCGCTGATGGTGTCGTCCTGCGGATTGTGGAAGTCGTGAGTGTAGTTCACGTCCGATCTGATTTCCGGGGTAAAGAACTTGGTATCGAACGGCACTTCCTTGATGCGGCTGTTTCCGTTCAACCAGGTAAAGTCGGCGAAGGAAAAGGGCTCGGGCTTATCGCTGGAAGGTGCAGCCGGTTGCGACAATGACGACTCGGCGGAGTTGGGTGCGCTCTGCTCATCCACGACGTGCATCGGTGCGCCAGACTTCGAGGTCAACGGCGCGCCGTCGGGTGTCCGCGAGCTGAGCTCAGATTCCAATTGCGCGATGCGCTTTTGCATGGCATCAAGCTGCTTCTGGACCGCGGGTGGAATCGACGGATCGCTGGCGCTGGCGGGCTGATCGGCGACCGCGGACGGTTGATCGTCGGCGCTGGCGACGAACTGGTCGGGCGATGGGCCGCTGGGCGACTGGGCCCGCGCCATCAGTGGAAGCGCGACGATGACCAGCAGTATTGCCGCGGTGCGGCCATGCGCCGCCAGAAGCTCCGACATCTGCTCTTCGAGATGAACCAAGAACCGCCGCCCTCCGACGGCATACGCTGGCTGCGACGCCGCGGCCTTACGGACTACGGAATTCGATTTGGATTTCCGACGGAAGCTTGTGGACTTCCGCCGGGGGAGTGAGTGCTCTATCAGAAAAATCAGAAAGAAGAGAATGCCCGCCGCGCAGATGATAATGAGAAACAAAGCTGTCATGATTTCCTCGCACGCGTCAGCGCCTTCGCTGCCGCTTTTGGATTTGAGCAGTTGGCTAGTAAGGGTCGCCTAAGGAAGTCGTAAGTTTTTCGTAAAAGTGAGCGAGGAGGAGTGTCAGAAAAGGAAAAAGTTAAACCGCAATGGCTGAAACTCAGATGAAGAATGGTTTCGAGCTTGTGTCAGAGCACGACTTCACAGGCCGCTGAAAAAGTCGCCTTGTTGCCCATGTGCCGCCGGCTAAAGCCGACTTTGCAACCGTTACGTCGAAGCGACCGCTGGTGTAAAGCTTCGAACAATAAAACATCAGGACGCGCCATCAACCTACTTCTTTTGCGGAGCGCTCACGCCCGCGATCTCCCACACCACGCCGCAGCCGAGTTGGCAGTTGATGCTCGTCCCTCCATACTCCGTTGCGCCGTAAAGATTGCCGTTCGCGTCGAGCGTCACGGGGCTGGAAGGCATGCTGCCGTCGCGACCTGTGAAATCGTGGAGATCCACTACGGTGCAATGTTGGCTGCAATTGGTCAGCTCGAAAACCCAGCCGACCCCATTAGCGCCACCATAGACACATTGCCCATAGAAATTACCCTCCGTGTCCATGATTACGCTACCGTAGGGTTGGCAAGACGAAGGGAAGGCGTAAAACAGCGAGGGGGTGAACCCTCCGTCTGAGGGCGTTAGTTTGAAGACTATGCCATTCAGGGTAATGTTCCCGGAGTAAATTGTGGTGCCATACAGGTTGCCGGATGCATCGAGGACAAGGGAGGCGTAAGGATAGATCCCACCCGCTAAGTTAGCCTGTCCAAAGTCGAAGCTGACCAGCACATTCTCCAGCCAGCTGCCGTTGGAAGGCGTCAATTGGAAGGCCGTTCCACAGCCGTAGTCGCAGCCTTGCCCGGTTCCCCCGTTACCGGTGGTTCCGTACAAATTTCCGGCGGCATCGAACACCACGCCGGAGAAGGGGTTCGCCGCGTCTGGACTGCCGGCAAAGTTATACAGGATGCTCTCCGTATATCCGCTGCCTGACGGGGTCAGCTCGAACACGGTCCCCGCATCATGCGCACCGCCGTTCGTGGTCGTGCCATAGATGTTTCCCGCCGTATCGAACACCAGGTTCACGGTCCACGGGTTGAACCCATCCGGCACTCCGGTAAAGGTGTGAAGTATGGTTTCGTCCCAATAGCACGTTAGCGATCGGCAAAACGTCGACGGGGGTGTCAGCGCATAGACCGTGCCGTCGTTTTCGGGACCACCCTGTTGGGTCGTACCAAATAGAGCGCCATATGGGCCGAACACCACTCCGCCGATTGGTTCGGCTCCATCGCTTCCCCCGGCAAACCCGTACAAAGTACTGAATACCCAACTTGAATGCGTCTGGCTGAGGCGGAAAACTGTGCCATTGCCATGGGGCCCGCCGACTTCCGCCGTTCCGTATAGGACGCCACCGGGTCCAACGGTAATCGCGGACCTGGGACCTGCCCCGTCCGTGCCAGCTGTGAAGTCATGGAGCACGCTGAACGTCTGCGCCTGCATCGTCTGTGACAGAACTACAGCCAACACAAATGAGAAAGTTAGCGGGAACACCCGGAATAGCAGTTGCAACCGAGTTCGCTTGGAAAATTGTGCCGGGATCGTCATCGTGGTCTCCTTTACTGAATGCGACCGTTGATGGTTGCCACTTTCGACGGTGGAACTGTACACCCGGAATCGGCGCATTTTCAAACGGAAACGATACCCGTTGTAAACCGGCCAGAGCGCAACTTATCGGGAGCGCCGACCTGTCTTGCAGTCCGCAATGTTGTGCTCATAGCATTTGTATGTACCGCGCGGTGAGCCTTGACGGGCGTAAAAGATATCGCATTACGCGGTCTTACGACTTCACTACGCGCAGATTGTTGGTAACCGACAGGACGGAAGAAATCTGGTTGACGCGATTTGTACACAGATTCTTGTCGCCCTCGCTGTCAACTACGCCCTCGAGGGTCACGCGGGCGTTCTTCACGATGATGCGGATGGGCGGATTCGGATTGCGGCTGTACTTGAAAAGCGGCCCATAGCCGCCGTAAATGACCTGCCGCACCCGCTCGCGAATCTGCTGGTCCATGGGGCTGGGGGGAAGGATTTCGATGTTGTTGATCACCTTGTCGATGCCCTCGACCTTTTTCACGGCCCTTTCGGCATCCGGTTTCAGGCTGGGATTCGTAACCTGGCCGGTGAGAATCACGGTACGTCCCTGAAGCAGGTAGACCAGATTGTCGAAGACGCCGTAGTAGGGCAACATGATCAGGTTATGGTTGATCGCTTTCATGATCCTGGCCTGGGCGTCCGGCGACATCGACGCCTCCGGCGCCTGACCCTGGGCGGGTTGATTGGACATCGACTGGTTCGACATCGGCTGCGACGACTGCGCACTGGCAGCGACCGCCAGGAACGCCATTATCAGGACAACCGCTACGGTTACTTTCTTCATGCGATGAGCTCCTGTTCTCACAGAGTCTAATTCCCTGCCTCAGGGATACGCAAAGGAGATCCCAACCCGCGACCTTCCATGTTTCCGCGTTTTTCAAGATAAGCGCAGGTCAGGTTTATATCAGGGCACGGCTTCAAAGGCTGCTGAAAAAGTCGGCTAACGACCAGTTCTGCCGTCGGCTAAAGCCGACTCGCAGATGAAAGGAAGGATTTAGACGCCAGCCTGAAGGCTGGCTCTACCGGAGAGGGACGAAATTCCGATTTTTTCAGCTGCCTGTTCAGCCGTGCCGAATGCAGATCGTAATGGGCAGGCTTTATCCCCTGCGGATCCTGATTCTACAGGGGCAAAAGCCCAAGTTCCTCAGGCTTGCGTTCGGCACGAGTAAACTCGGGCCTTGTTACAAACCGGAGCAGGCAATAGCTACGCGCCAGATCTAACCAAAACAGTAAGTTCTCGAGATGTGTAACCTCCCGGCTACAATTTCTGGTTTATACTGCGCTCAAGCGGAACCTTCCCCAGAACCAGCGCATCCAGATAAGTCTGTGCGGTTGTTCCCTTGATACAAATGTCCGATACGCTCCAATTCGTGGTCCAGTACGGCTATGCCCTGCTGTTCGGCTGGGTGCTGCTGGAACAGGGGGGGCTGCCGATTCCGGCTACACCGCTGCTGCTGGCGGCGGGAGCGCTGGCCGGACAGGGCCGGATGAGCCTTCCGCTGGTGGTGCTGGCGGCGGCCACCGGCTGCTTTTGCGCCGACGTCTTCTGGTACAGCTTCGGCAAGCGGCGTGGCGCGGTGGTGCTGAACCTGCTCTGCCGCATTGCGATGGAACCGGATTCCTGCGTGCGCCGCACCGAGACGCGCTTTGCGAAGTGGGGCCCGCGCACCCTGCTCTTCTGCAAATTCGTTCCCGGCCTGAACACCGCCGCTCCCGCGCTGGCGGGAATGGTCGGGATCCCCTATGGGCAGTTCATTGCCTTTGGCCTGTCGGGTGGACTGCTGTGGACGCTGGCCTATGTGCTTCTGGGCTTCATTTTCAGCAAGCAGCTGGACCTGGTGGCCCGCGACGCACATCTGCTGGGCAACGGATTGCTCATCCTCTTTCTCACCGGCGTCATCGCCTATGTGCTCTACCGCTGGCGGGAGCGGGAACGTTTTATCCAGCAGGTGAAGGGCGACCGCATCACGCCCGACGAATTGAAGCATCAACTGGAAGCGGGCGAGCGTCCGGTCATCATCGACCTGCGCCATCCCCTGGATGTGCTCACCGATCCCCGTACCTTGCCGGGCGCGCTGCAAATCTCGCCCGAGGAATTGCAGGCGCGGAACCGCGAAATTACTCGCGATGGAGAAGTCGTTCTCTTCTGTACCTGACCCAACGAAGCGACCAGCGCCCGGGTGGCGCTGCAACTCCGCAAGCTGGGCATTCACCACGTGCGGCCGCTGCTGGGCGGCTTCTACGAATGGAAGCAACTTGGCTTTCCGCTGGTAGAGCTCTCCCAGCCGGGTCAGGAAGCGGCCGTTTCCTCCGGGCAGATTGCGGCGCAAGGGCCGGCATAGGCAACTTCGCAGCTTACGAATTCGGAGCTGCCCTGCCAGAATTGTCGTAAATTGAGACTTGGCATCTGACAGGGTTGGCCTAATGCGTAAACGATATCTCGCAATCGCCGTGGCCCTTGTTGTTGTGGCGGCCAACGGCGCCTGGGGTACCACGGTCGTATACGTCACCAGTTCCTGCGGAATGGCCGTCGGCGCCGATGGGAAGATAGTCCCCGGTGGCACTGCGGTCAAGATAGCTCTTTTGAAGAACCGCCTCGTCGTGGCTGATCTTTACTATGAGTCGGCGAAAATGCCTGACGGCACTGTTGTCTATGACTTTCCAACCTGGGTCAGACAGATTGACGACAGCACGGACGCCAATATCTCGGTCTCTGGATTGGTCGAGGTCATAAGGAAGCAGATGCCCTCGGCATTCAGCTGGGCCAGTGAGGCGATCAAGAATGGAAAGATGAAAAAAGGGCAGGACTGGGGAGTGGACCAATACCTCGTCCAGTATGTAATCGCCGGATATGAGAATGGGGTCCCACTGGTTTACTCCCTCACCCTGATGCCAGACTGGAATGCCAAGACTGTTAACGCGCCGTTCGAGGTCGTCCTAAAGAAAGGAGGGCCCAGGAACTCCACTTACGATTTTGGATGGCGTGGCCGTGGAAGTGGACTGAAGCTTATCAATACCGCAAACAGCGGGCCGCAGCAGGAATTTAACGACCGAACCAGAGCTGACCTTGATCTGACTCACTCCGGGCACTGCCTGACCGCGGAACATCTCTCCAATGTCGCGAGAACGATGCTCGCGATCGAAACCGAATACGACCCACGCTATGTTGGGTTCCCGCTCACGGTCATAGCTCTCCCCAAGGACGGGGATGGCACGGTCACAACCTACGAGAGCAATACTCCCTCCCTCATCACACTGCCCTGACACTGAACCGCTGGCGGGCATTAGCGGAAAGCACCTGTAAGCCAGTAAGGCATTGGCGATCTACTCAGCGCCGGCCGCTGCGGCTTCGCCCATGGCTTTCCACCGTCACTGCTTGCGTTTGCGGATGAGCAGGTCGAAGCTGACCACGCCATTTTCGTCGCGCAGCCCCTGCACGCTGTACTCGCTGTTGATGTTGTATTCGAACTGAATCACTTCCTGCCCGGAGCGGGCCAGGTCGGTAACGTACGTCAGCGTGATGTTGTTGGTGACCTGCTGCTCGATGGTCACGCGCGCATTGGGATCGTTTTGTGCGCCGCCAAAGGAGGGATTGATGCGGATGGAGCTGGCCCCAAACAGCTTCGATATGCGGTTGCTGACGGCCTGATTGAGGGCCGAGCTGAGCAGCGCGCCGGAAGCGCTTTCCGCGAATCCGGGCGAGGTGGAGGACCCCAATTGGTTTCCGCTCTGGGTGGACCCGAACGCCAGCAATGAGATGATGTCGTCGCTGGACAGCGGGGGATCGGAGCGGTAAGTGGTGTTGAGCCTCTCCATAGTGCCGTGCAGGCCGATGGTGATGTCGTAATCGCGCACCTGGGTGGTGGCTTCGACATCCAGCACCGGGTCGATGACCACCGGATTCAGGAACGTGATGTCGGCGCGCTCCAGGTGAAACTTCGTGCCGCCGACCTTAATGTCACCTTCTGCGATGTTGACGCGACCCAGCAGCACTGGCCGCGCCGCCGTTCCGCGCAGGTGAAGATCAATGTCGCCCGACAATTTTGCCAGCGAGGTCTGCACCGTCAGCGCGGGAGTGGAGAGGACCCGCACTTCCAGATGGAGATTGTTGAGCGGTGAACTCGGATTAGGAATGCGCGGAGGCGCGGTGGCCTGGGCCAGGAGGAATTGCAAGTCGTTGGAGGGAATTTGCGCGAACCGCGTTACCGTAATGGTGCCCGTGAGAGAAGCATTTTGCAGCGTGCCGTTGAGTTGCAGTGACTGGTCGGAGGTGACACTGATGCCGGAGTAGCGGAAACGAATGTCATTTCCGTCAGCGGTCAAGTTAAAGCCGATGGTGGGGCCGAAGGTGACGAAGCCGCCAAACTTCACATGGCCGCCGCCCATGCGGCCAGTCACATTCTCTACCTCAAGCCGGTCGCGATTGAACACCAGCGAACCATTGACGTCGCCCAACCCGACCGGCAAATCGATGGTCGAGAGGCCGGCGTGAACTACCTCGGCCCGTCCTGAGAGCACCGGAGCGGACATGGTCCCGCCGACTTTGACATTGAGGTTGGCGGAGCCATAGGAGGTGAGATCGGGATTGACGGTTTCCGCCAGTTTCAGGTTGAGGGAGCCATCGGCGCTCAAGTTCAACGGGCGATCGCCCTGGAAGCTCGCCGTTCCCGTCAGCGTCAAGCGATTTTGCTCACTCGTCATGGCGCAGCGCTGCACGGTAACGATTTCGTTGGCCAGACTCAGCTCGATGGGGCCATCGCTCTTGATCGGAATATGCTCAACTTCAACGGAAAACTGCTGAATGCTGAGGCTGGCATGCAGCAGACGCGGTTGCTTCAGGGGCCCGGTCAACTGCCCCTCGCCGTCCAGCGACGCCTGCCGCGTGACCTCGTTTCGCATCGTCTCAGGCAGGAAGGGGTTGACGTCCAGATGGGCAAATTTCAGGGTCGCGTTGGCCGGCATGTCGCCTTGCAATTGGACAGTGCCGTCGAGAGTGAGGCTGGCATTGGGGAAGTTGGAACGCGCGGTCAGGGTGAGCTGGCGTCCGCGAGTGACCGCCTCGGCCGTGATGTTGCCCACGGAGTCGCCGTTCAGCTTCAAGCTGCCAAGTTGGAATCGGCCGTTGATGACCGGCTGGTCGCGCGTGCCGGAACCCTTCACCGTGAAGTTAGCGACGCCTGCGATGTGCAGGCGCGGCTGCTGCACTTCGGGAATCTGGGCCAGGTCGATGCTTTGCCCGGTGAGATCGAGTTTCACATCGTGGCTACGGAGATTGTATGCGGCCTCGCCGGACACGGTGCCATGCGCTGCCTGGAGGTGAATGGCGTCGAGCTCCACTCCGTGATTAGCAAAAGCGATTTTGGCAGTGAGCGACCGGATGGGACGGCCATGCGCCTGGCCATCCTTTATGGAAATCTGGCCCTGCCCGTGCGGATCGGCCGCGGTGCCGGTGGCGTGCAGCGTGAAATTCAGTTTGCCGCTGACCGGATAGTCATAGCCCAGGGCGCGCTCCAGCTCCGCGATGTCGGCATCATGCATGGCGGCCTGCACCTGGAACTGCGAGGTGTCGGTGAAATTGCCGCGATCGAGGGCGGCAGAGCCGTCCACCGTCAGCTGCGCGGTCCCTTCCTGAACCACGGTGTGATGCAGCGCCACTTCCGATTGCGAATACTGCACGTCGCCGGAAAACTGGTCGATGTGGATACGTCTGGGCTGGGCAACCGGTTGTGGCGGCGGCGAAGGCGCAGCATGGCTCGCGAGGTGGAACAACGATTTGTGCTTGGCAGGCGCGGGCGGCGTATGCGGCGCAGGAGTTTCTGGGGGCGGCGCGTAGATGTAGGCGAAGTTTGTCGCTTGCAGGTGACCGGCAATCTGCGGCGTTCGCAGCCTGCCACTGAGCGTTCCGCTGAAGTGTGCAGCCCCAGCCAGTTCGATCGGCGGAGGCGCATTGCCCATCGCCGTCAGCAGGGGCGCGAATTCCGTCAGGCTGCTGGTGTTGGCATTTAACTTCAGCGCTGCGGAAATCGCTCCCAAGGTGCCGGTAGCATCCAGATGCGTGTGCGGCGTGGACAGACTTAGCGCTGACAACTCAATGCTTCCGGAGCGCGCGCCGTACCGGCCATTCACTTGCCCGCTCAGGGGCAGCTGGTTACTCGCATTCGAAAGCTGGGTGGGAGAAGATATATCCAAAGCGAGATCGGCGAAGGCGTCGGCCAGCACGTGCTTCCATGTCACGTTGACGGACCCGCTCACGCTGCCGACGGCATTGAGCTTGTCCAGAGGCAACGCTTTAGTCGAAGCCATGTGAACCAACTCGTTCAGTGACAGCCCATTCACGCGCAGGCGTGCCGATCCTTCTTCCGGATAGGCACTGACGCTCTTCACAGCTGCCTGAGTGCCGTGCACCTTGCCGGAGTTTCGAGCCACGGGCTTGCCGTTGAGTCCGATTGGTTCTGCCGGAGTGGGCGCGATGGGCGTCAGTTGATTGGGCCAGAGGTTCTTCACTTCCGCGTCGCCGGTCAGCATTCCGCCGAGCAAGCGGGCCGCAATGCGGGTCATCGACAAATTGTTATTGGCGAGGGCGAAATTCGAATTCAGCGTGGCCTTTCGCAGCGTAATATCGTCGGCCAAATAGTCGAAATCACGAACTGCGATGCGCCCGGTCGACGCGTAGCCGGCAGCATCGGAGTAGCTGCCCGATCCGTCGAGGGCGATTGTTCCGCCCCGCAGTTGATAGACCCGCGTCACGGCTCCCATCTGCGCGACGTCAATCGTGCTGCTGTAGGTCAGCTTTACCTGTGGACTTTCGAAGTCCGTAACTTTCCCGGCGATCTCCAGCGACGAGGCTTCCGAGGTGAACTTCAGGGCCTTGATCTCGGCCTGGTTGTGCCAAAGGATGAATTGCAAATCCGCTTGCGCGGCGACGTCGCGGAGGTCCTGATACTTCGCGTCCATCTTTCCCACCCGAACGCTGCCGTCATAGCGCTGGGCGTGGCGATCGTAGGTCATCGCCGCCACCACCTGGTTGAGGCTGAAGTCCAGCGCCAGCTTGTGCTGGTTCAGCAGCAACATGCCATCGTGCACATCGACGCGGGCGATGGCGAGATCGAACAACTGCTGCACCGGGGTCTTGGGATGGTCCGGCTTCACTTTCGGCTCCGGCGCGTTGGTGCTGCCGTCCGGGTTGACGATGATGTGAATGACAGGAGCCCAAAGCTCCACTTGCTCCAGGCTGACTTGTCTCTCCAGGAGGGAAATAACGTGCAGCCGCACCAAAGCCCGATCGACGTGGGCATAGGGCGATTCGCCGCGAGGCTCCAGTCCGTGAATGGTCAGGCCGTCGGCTTCAAACGCAAGCTGCGACAAGTTCCAATGAAAGGCAGCCATCTCCACGCGGCCGCCCGTCGCCTCTTCCAGACTGGCGATCAGTTTCCCGCGGACGTAGTTTTCGAAGCTGGGACTTCGCAAGTACCAGGCCAGCGACACAACGATCGCCAGCAACACCACTCCCACGCTCACGCCAATCCAGAGGCGCTTGTGGGAATGCCGCTTTTTGACTTCTTCCGTCATTCTCAGTTGCCGGCGGAAGGCGCCGTCGCCGCCTCACCAGGTGCATTCACTCCGGGAATAGCCACGCTGCTGTGAATCTCCGCCTGCTGCCGCAAATTGTGCAGCCAGGCGTCCAGCATTTCGTCGATGCGCTGCTCGGTGAGGAGCTCGCGAATTCTCGGTTCTACTTCGCCCAGCGGAATCGGCTTGCCGCCGTTCTTCTCTAAATCGGGCAGCAACTGGTGCTGGTAATACGATTCCACGTCGTCTTCCTGGATGTGCACGTCGGGACGCAGCCGCACCTCGACGAAATTCATCACCTGAACCTCCGTGCGCAGGTGCTCCTTTACGATTTCCTCGTTCAGTCCGTAATTGGCCAGTACCCGATACCAGGCGATATCGTCGCTGCCGCTGGGAACCTGCGCCCGCAGCTTGGCCAGGTCTTGCTGCAAAGCTTGTTCAGAAGGCCGCATATAGTTCGCGTCGCCCATCTGGGCTTTCAGCAACTGCCGGTCAATGAGGTGCTGCAAGGCGAGCGCGCGGTCAGCTTCGGTCAGCTGGGCGAGAGGCTTCTGCTGCATAAAGGCCTCGAAGGCGATGGCTTCCTCCCAATCGCTGCGCAGCACCGGCTGGCGATTTACGCTGGCCACCACGCCGTCGATCACTTCACCGGCAGACGCCGGCACTACCGCTGTCACAAACAGCAGCGCGGAACAAATCGCGAAATACAAAATGCGTCTCATCAGAAAGTCTGCCCAATACTGAAATAAACGTTGATCCGTCGCAGCGACTGGGTTTCATCCAGTTCCTGAACGGGGTAGCGGGTCGCGTTTACGGCGTAACCCAGGTCAAAGCGCACCGGGCCTACGGGCGTCTTATAGCGGATACCCATGCCGATGGCTTGTGAGTCGTAGTTGAAGTTGCAAAGCGCCTTGCTGTTGGCTCCCGAGCAGTCGGCAATGGACGGCTGGTTGAAGGTCAGCATCCCGCTGATGATGTGGTTGGCGGTGCCGAAGACGTTGCCCATATCGTGAAAGAACACGAATCCCAGATTGTTGCCCACGAAGGGCAACTGCACCGGAGGGGTGCGCAGCTCAATGTTATTGACGAACAACCCCTGGCCGCCGATAGGGTAGCCGGTTTCCTCGTCGCGCGGACCGGCCTGATTAATGGAAAAGCTGCGCAATGAGTTGCTGCCGCCCGAGAAGAACAATTCCGGCAATGGAATCTGGGTGGCCTCCGCCGGGATGGTATTCGGCGGAATCTTGCTGACATCGATGAAGTCGTTGGTGCCATATGGCTTCTCGATACCGATCTGCGTCCGCCGGGCGATTACCCAATTCTTCTTGATGGTGTAGTAGGTCGAGTTGTCGAGCAGGACGCGCCCGAAATTGGTTTGCGATCCCAGCGCGCTGGTGGCCAGGCCAAGGTTCAGCGCGTTGTAAGAACCTTTTTTCGGATTGATGGGATCGTCGCGCCGATCGCGCACCATGGTGAAGGTAGGCATCGCTATAAACACCGGCTTCGAGTACAGCGAGATCAGCGTGGGATCGATGACCAGGCTGTTGGGATCGATGGCCACACGCTGAAACGTCAGCCCATAGATGAGGGTGGTAATGCGGTTAAAACGTTGCTCAGCCTGGAGCGCGCCTTCCACCCGCTCCGAGGCGAAGGTGTTAACGTCGGCCGTGTTGTCATATAAGGCGCTGACGATAATGCGCCAGTTCTCGCGATGGAACAGACGCGGCGCTTCGTAGCTCGCCAGGCCGCGCTTGGTGAGCAGGCCATAACGCCCGCGGATGCTGAAGGTCTGATCGCGCCCAAACAGGTTCAGACGCGTGATCTCCAGCACGCCGTTGGGACTGACTCCCGTGGCGCCCTGCGGGTTGGTGGTGGTGGGAATATTGCCGGTGGCAAACTCAATGCCGCCGCCGTAGCGGAAGGTCCAGCGCTTGGCTTCCTGAAGGTTGAAGAGCACATCTTTCGACGGCTCCAGCCCTTCCGGGTTCTGCACCGCCATGTTGACTTCGTTGAACAAGCCCAGCGAGTACAGGCGGCGTTGCGACTCGACCATACGGTTCTGGCTGAGAGGCTGGCCGCCGCGAATCCGCATCTGGCGGTTCACGATATAGGGACGGGTGTATCTGAGCCCCGTCACCAGGACGCGGTCGACAAAAACGCGCTGGCCCTCGCTGATTTTGTAGAGCACATCCATGCGCTGGGGTTCGCCGGAAACCGGCGTGGCCGAGGATTCGAACTGCATGTTGGGATAGCCGTGGTCGTAATAGTAGTAGGTGATGGCGTCGCGATCGCTGACCACGCTGGCTTCGCTGAAGGGCTGGCCCGTATGACTGCTCAGCCGGGGTTGCAGGTCGTCCAGCGTAGCGCCGCTGACGCCTTCGACTTTGAGATTGTTCACCAGAGTTTGCGGGCCTTCGTCCACCTTGAGGACGATCCGCATTTCGTTCTGTTTGCCCTCATAGTTGTCTTCGAGATCGCCGTTCACCTTGATATCGAGGAACCCGTTGGCTTCGTAGAGATACTTGATGGAGGTGACATCATCGGTCAGCAGCCGTTGGCTGAAACGGCCATTGGGCAGTAGCAGGCTGGAGGGCTCGACCGCCATGCGCTCGCGAATGGTTGGGGTATCGAAGTACTTGTTGCCCTCCACTTTTATCGCTACCAGCTTGTGGCGAATGCCGGGGTCGATAACGTAAACAATGTTGACGTGGTTCTCATCGGTCACGGGATGGCGCTGCACCTCAACTGTGGCGTCGAAGTAGCCCTTGGTCTCAAGGTAGTCGCGCAGGTTGCGGCGCCCCTCGTTCAGCAGGTCGTCGTCCACGGAGTTTTCCTGGTAAACCGGCACCAGCTTCTTGAGCTGCCCCTTGCTGACCGCTCCGCCCTCGGCCGTGATGTTCACCGTGGGGCCCTGGTCAACCTGGAAAACGTAGTCGAGCTGATTGGTTGCGGCATGATACTGCCGGTCAATCAAGGAGACTTGCGCTTCCAGGTGGTCATTCTTCTGGTAATGCTTGCGCAGCCGCTCCAGCGCCCGGGTCACGTGCTCCGATGTGACTTTGTTGCCCGCCTTCAACTTGGTGAGGCTGCGAACCTGGTCTGGAGGAATTCCTGTGTCGCCTTGAATGGTGACATTGCCGACGCGCGCCAGCGGCCCCGGCACAGCATGGAAATGAACTGCCATCTGGCTATCGGTGTCGTTGGGCTCCAGGGTGTAGGTGATGGTGGCCTGGTAATAGCCGTTATCGGCGAATATCTTCTTCATGCGGTCGATAGAACTGACGGCCTTGTCCTCGCCAAACACCGAGCCCAGGTCCAGCTGGCTGGCCGCGACCAACTGGTGGGCCTTGGGATTGGTCTTCTGCGGTGTGCCATCGGCGGTAACGGCCCCGTTAAAGTAGTTTTGCGTGACGACGAAGACCAGCCGGATCGCGTGGTTGGCCGCGGGATCGGCTTCGGCCTCCACCTGCAAGGAGGCAAAGCGTCCGGTGGCATAAAGCGCCTCGATGCTGGCGCGCAGTTTGTCGCGATCCAGCGGCTGGTTGGCCTTCTGTACGATCAGGGAGCGCAGAGTTGCGGGGTCGATGCCGGTAGTTCCGCGGAAGTCGATGCTGGTGACCGTCTCGCCCTCATACCTGGCCACGGTTCCGCTTTGATTGCCGGCTTCGGATTGCGCCGCGCCCGGGACCGTCGGCTGGCTGCTCTGCGTCTGTGCCGGCAAGGCAACCAGCGCACAGAAAACCGCGAGCGTGCAGAACGATGGCGTGATCGGCGTCCTCAAACTTTGCCCTATGGCGCACCCGCTACCCGGCAGAATGGAATTACCTCAACCCTGCCAAAGTCTTTATTGCCTGCGCACTTGCGTTCAAAGCGCCGTGCAACCGCGGAGATCTCTCCGTTTTCAGCCTGGGAAGGCGCAATTGATGTGGAGTACCTATAATAACCAATCAAAGCCCTCTGCTGAACAAGCGAGCGGCCAAGCTATTGTTGCCCTTTGGCGGACATCGTAGCCAACCGGAGTTGTCATCACCAGCCGGCTGTCAGCGTGAGAACTCGACTTGTCAGAATGCAATGGAACGCAAAGCATCGGAACTGGCTATAATCCAGCCGCAAGGCGGCGGGATGAAGTTAGCCCGGCGCGTGAGCGCCGGGTCGAGTGGAAAATAGAACCGGGCCGCGGCAGCGGCGACAGGGTTCTCACGCAGACACTTCAGCCTGCGAGGGCTCTGCTTCCCTGGGATGCCACGAAAGCAGATTCTTCGCGCCCAAAGCTGGTACTGGTAATGACAATTCGAAAGGCTGCGACCATTGCCCGACGTCGGAGGGCCACAACGATTCGTAAATCGATTTGTGTCAGGGCACGGCCGTACCCGGCTCAATAAAACTTGGGGCTTTAGCCCCGGAGGGCCGATTTTACGGGGGCTAACGCCCTGCCCTCCACCGCGGTTTCTTGCGGCACGACTCAAAGTCGCGCCCTGACACAGGTCATAGCCATTTATCTTGATGGCTTCCAGTAACGCTTACCAGGAACCCCGGTACTGAGGTTAAGATGTTGAAATTTGCGGAGCGGTATTCCCGACAAGTTCTTTTCCGGCCGATTGGCGAAGCGGGACAGGAGGGGCTGGCCAAGGCTCGCATGGCGGTGGTCGGTTGCGGCGCAACCGGCTCGGCCCTGGCGTCTCTCTTGGCTCGGGCCGGCGTAGGATATCTCCGCATCATCGATCGCGATTACGTTGAGCCCAGCAACCTGCAACGCCAGGTGTTATTCGACGAAGCCGATGCCGCCGAGTCGTTGCCCAAGGCCATTGCCGCGGCGCGCAAGATCGCGGCCTTCAACTCTGAGATTACCGTCGAGCCCCACGTCGCCGACCTCACCCCAGACAACATCGAGGAGCTGCTCAGCGAGGTTGACCTCATCCTCGACGGCACCGACAACTTCGAGACGCGATACCTCATCAACGACTACGCTGTCAGCAAGAACCTGCCGTGGATTTACGCCGCCGGCGTCGCCAGCTACGCGGTGACGATGACCATACTTCCCGGCGAGACCGCCTGCCTGGCCTGCATCTTTCCCGATTCGCCGCGCGGCATCGTCGAAACCTGCGATACCTCGGGCATTCTGAATTCTGCGGTGAACTTCGTGGCTTCGATCGCCGCGACCGAAGCGCTGAAGCTGGCGGTTGGCGCGCGCGACAAACTTCGCCGCACTCTGCTGTCGTATGACGTGTGGTCCAACGATTACGCCTCGGTCCTCACCGCCAAGCCGCGGCCGGGCTGCCGCGCCTGCCAGGAGCACGACTTTGTTCATCTCGCCGGCGAGGGCCGTCCGCACATCTCGCTCTGCGGACGCAACTCGGTGCAGATTCACGAGCGCCAGCGGCCCATCGACTTTGCCGAGATCACGCGCCGCCTCTCGCCGCACGGCCCGGTCAAGCACAACGAGTTCATCCTGAAGTTCTGGCGCGATCCCTACGAGCTGACGCTCTTCCCCGACGGCCGCGCCATCATCAAAGGGACGACCGACACCGCCATCGCGCGCAGCCTGTACGCGAGGTACGTGGGATCGTGAGACCGATTCTGCCTTGATTTGGTACTTAGTCGCCTATAGCATTTTAGTGCTATATAATTGGCTGATCTTGTTACACTATTTTGCTATCGCCGTGCAATCTTAAAGTGGTGGTTAATCGCGTCAGGAGGCCGCAGGAAGGGCGATCGGGTGGGCGGACGGCCTCCGGGTCGTCCGAAGCGTCCGGAGCGCTCAGAACGCAGCTAATGCGCCTAGCGTCGATTTCCCAATTTGGGACTGTCTTCAACGGGTTAGCGAGAATTTTGAGGCTGCTGAAAAGGCGGGGAGCAGTAGATCCCTCGCTGGCTCAATGGCGCTGAGGATGACATTCAACTTCAAAAGTGAATTCGAATCGCTACAAGCCATCCAGCCCAATTGACTTCCCTGGCCGCGTTAGCAACCGTAGGGTCGGCGGATAGGTGTGGAGAGCCGCAATCGAGTCCCGCGTTGCGTGACGGCGACATGATAGCCCAGCGCTTCAGCGCCTGTTGACTTCCCTGGCCGCGTTAGCAACCGTAGGGTCGGCGGATAAGTGTGGAGAGCCGGCAATCGAGTCCTGCGCAGCGGGACAGCGACACGATAGCCCAGCGCTTCAGCGTCTGTTGACTTCCCTGGCCCCTCGCTTGCAACCGCAGGGTCGGCGGATAAGTGTGGAGAGCCGGCAATCGACTCCCGCGCAGCGGGACGGCGACATGATAGCCCAGCGCTTCAGCGTCTGTTGACTTCCCTGGCCCTCCCTTGCAACTGCAAGGTCGGCAGATAAGTGTGGAGAGCCGGCAATCGAGTCCCGCGCAGCGGGACGGCGACATGATAGCCCAGCACTTCAGCGTCTGTTGACTTCCCTGGCCCTCGCTTGCAACCGCAAGGTCGGCGGATAAGTGTGGAGAGCCGGCAATCGAGTCCCGCGCAGCGGGACGGCGACATGATAGCCCAGCGCTTCAGCGCTGGGTAGGCTGCAATATTAAAACCGAGCCCCTTCAGGGGCGCCACACGGGGTATCAACAGCGGCAAGGGACCTCATGCATTCGCTGTGTATCAGGGCACGGCTTAAGCCGTGCCGACCGATCGCGAAAAGAAATCGGGATTTAGCCCTTGAGGAGATTTGTTTTGCAGGGGCTAAAGCCCGGTTGTTCGTTGCCGCTTTTCGGCACGGCTGAAGCCGTGCCCTGACACAAACCAAATGCTAACTGCGCAGCTAAAGCTGCGCCCCTTCAAGGCCAGCAAAGCCAGACGGCTTTTGCTAGTTGCTAGTTGCTAGTCGCTTCCCTTATACGCCGTCCCCACACTCACGCCCCGAAACCTTGCCGGCGCGGCCCCGTGCCCGGTGCCCATCACCTGTTGCGGCTGGCCTTTGCCGCAGTTCGGCGTGCCCCACAGCGTCCACTGATCGCGCGAGCAGATGGCGTCCATCGAATTCCAGAACTCCGTGGTAATTCCCGAGTACGACGGGTTCTTCAGCATCCGTCCACGCTTGCCGCCGGCGATCTCCCAGCCGATCTCGCAACCAAACTGGAAGTTGTAGCGCTTGTCGTCGATGGACCACGAGCGGTTCGTCTCCATCAGGACGCCGCGCTCGGTGGAAGCGATGAGTTGCTCCAGCGTCAGCGGCGACTCGCCTGGCAGAATGCTGACGTTGGTCATGCGAACGATGGGCAGCCGGCTCCAGCCTTCGGCGCGCAGGCATCCGCCGCTGCGAGTCGCGCCAATCGCAGCCGCCGTATCGCGCGAGGTCAAATAGCCGGTGAACAGTCCGTTGGTGATGATGGGCGTGCGCTGCGCGGCGACGCCTTCGTCGTCATAGGCGAAGGTGCCGAGCCCGGGGCCGTGTGCTTCCGTCGCGTCGGCCACGACGTTGACGATCTCGCTGCCATACTTCAGCGTCCGCAGCTTGTCGAGCGTGAGGAAAGACGTGCCCGCAAAATTCGCTTCCATGCCCAGCACGCGGTCGAGTTCGATGGGATGGCCGATGGATTCGTGGATTTGCAGCGAGAGCTGCGACGAGTCGAGGATGATGTCGAACGTGCCTTCCGGACACTGCGCCGCGGAGTGTAGCGCGACTGCCTGTTCGCCGATTTCGGTGGCATGGTCCAGCAGCCGCAGCTCCTCGATCAATTCGTAGCCGCGATTCTGATACTGCCCGCCAAACGAGTTGGGATAAGAGCGCTTCTGGATCTCCGTTCCCTCGAAGGAATGCGCCGCGTAGCCCGCGCCTGAAGTCACGGTCGTCTGGTGAATCTCCGCCCCTTCGGTGGAGTAGAACCACTGCTCGTAGCGGCGGAAGTTCATGTTGGTTTCCGCCAGGGTCACGCCTTTAACCTTGAGCAGAGCTTCGTCGACGGCAAACAGCAGCTCAAGATTCTTCTCAATCGAGATGGCGAAAGGATCGATTTTGCAGGGCGAAGTCCAGTCGGCTTTGGCGGGCGGCTCCGGAACCAGGTGCAACTCATGCGCCTTCACGCGGGCTGAGGCTTTGGCGATCTCGACCGCCCTGGCAGCGCAGCGGTCGACGCCATCGCGCGACAGATCGTCGGTGGCGGCAAAGCCGAAGCCGCCGTCGGCAATCACGCGAATGCCGATGCCCAGCGATTCGGCATCCGATGCGCCGCTGATCTTGCCGTTCTTCGTGGCCAACATGCGGTTGCGTTCGTCCACGATGCGCGCCTCGGCCAGCGATGCGCCACGCAGCTTCGCCGTTTCCAGCGCCCATGAGGCGATTTCTTTCATCTACGGTCCTCGCGGTAAAGATGATATCGTGTTCGCGAAGACGGCGCTAAGTTACAGCAGCTCCAATTGCTGAAGGGTTGTGTCAGGGCACGACTTCAGTGGTGCCGAAAAATCCCAAAAAGATTCCGGGCTTTAGCCCCTGCATGATCGGGACTTCTCCGGGGTTAAAGCCCAAGTCATTATTGGCGCCGTTGCGGCACGACTGAAGTCGTGCCCTGACACAAACCGGCTCTGTCCTAAACGATGCCGATGGCCTCCACCATCAAAACCGTGATCCTGAAAGAAGGCATGCCCAGCGTGGAGCAGGCCCGCGCCCGGCTGCACGGTGAAATCCAGAGCGCGCAGCACAGCGGCGTGAAAGTCCTGAAGCTGGTGCACGGCTACGGTTCTACTGGAGTCGGCGGCGACCTGCGCTTCGCGTTGCAGTCAACCTTGCGGCAGATGGCGACGAAGGGCGAAATCCGCGATTGCATCTACGGCGAGAACTGGCGTCAGTCGGACGAGCGAAGCTGGGAACTCCTGAAACGCATGCCGGAACTCAAGGCCGACAGCGATCTCGGCAAAGGCAACAAGGGGATCACGATCGTGCTCTTGTGAACGCCGAAGATAACGCCGCCCTGAGCCTCGACCAGGCTTTCTTCTTGGCAGCTGCTAAGGGCTGCAAAGTATGGTGACGCAGCAACGGTACCGAAAGCCGGCAGGAATCGTGGCCCTCTGAAAGTAATTAGCCCAGCGCGGAAGCGCTGGGAAAACCGCGGCCATTTGACTCCCAGCCCCGGCAGGGGCGGCAGATTCCCCGAAGAGTATCGCCCCTGAAGGGGCTCCGAGGATCTTTCGGGACGATCACCCAGCGCTTCCGCACTGGGCTAATTACTTTTACGGCTCGTTTTCATTTACCAGCGCCCGGTTCTGGCGCGACAGAACTGCTTTTTCGTGTGAAACGCCAAAAGCAGGCACCGCGTTCGTGAACTCCTTCGCGCAAAGTCCGCGCTCGCTCGTGATGACAATTCGAAGAATTCGTTACTATATTCTGCGAGATTCCGTAATGTCCGCGATCCCCGCATTTCCGAGGCCCGCCCGCCGATGAGCAGCGTCGCTCCAGCCGAAGCCATCCTGGTCAAGCCCGTCCCACCGCCGCAGGGCGCCGTGGCTGCCTGCTTTCTCACCGGCGTGTGCACCTATCTGAACATGTACTGCACCCAGCCGCTGCTGCCGCATTTGCAGCGCATCTACCACGTCTCGGAAATCGACGTCAGCATGACGGTCAGCGCCACCATCCTGGCCGTGGCGCTGGTTGCGCCCTTTGTCGGCCTGATGGCGGAGTCCGTCGGCCGCAAGAAGGTTATCGTCCCCTGCCTGTACGCGCTTACCGTCCCCACTTTGCTGGCGGCGACGTCGCAGACCTTGAACCAGCTGATCTTCTGGCGCTTCATGCAGGGGGTGTTCGTGCCGGGCGTGGTCGTGGTCATCATGGCTTACATCTGCGAGGAGTTTGCCGGCCCCCATGTTGGCCGGGCGATGTCTGCTTACGTTTCGGGCAGCGTGCTGGGCGGATTCGGCGGACGCTACATCTCGGGGCTGGTGGCGCAGCACTTTCGCTGGGAGCACGCCTTCCTCGTCATCGGAGCCATCAATCTGGCGGGCGCCCTGGTTGTACAGCACACCTTGCCCAAGCCAAAACATTTTGTGCGCGCGACGAATGTCCGCAGCTCCGCAGTCGAGATGCTGCACCACCTGCACAATCCGCAACTGCTGGCCGTTTACGGGATGGCCTTCGCGGTATTGTTTTCGCTGGTCGGCGCGTTCACGTATACCAACTTTCACCTCGCGGGTGCGCCGTATCATCTGAACTCCGCCCAACTGGGCAGCGTCTTCTTCGTGTACCTGCTGGGAGTCGCTATCACTCCGCTGTCGGGAAGGTTCCTCGATCATTATGGAATGCGGCGGACCGCGGTGCTCGCCACCGGCTTCACGACGACAGGATTGCTGTTGACGCTGTGCCGTCCTTTGCCGCTGATCATTGCGGGGCTGGCGTTGTTCTCTTCCGGCATCTTCATCTTCCAGGCGGTGGGAACGGTGCAGACGGGAGTCGTCGCCGGGCGCTCGCGATCGTCGGCCGCCGGGCTCTACGTGACGTTCTATTATGTCGGCGGAAGTCTGGGGGCGATCGTCACCGGCTGGGCCTGGGCAGCGGGCGCATGGCGCGGCTGTGTGTGGCTGCTGATGGGCGTCGCCTGGCTCGGCCTGGTGCTGGGCTTCGCGAGCAGCAGGAAGATGGCTGTCAGCTCTCAGCCGTCAGCCGTCAGCTAAGGGAAACGCTCAGCAATTGGAGCGAGCGCGCTTCCAGCGCATTTCCGAAAGCTTTGTATCAGGGCACGACTTCAGTCGTGCCGCAAGAAGCTCCATAAGTGAATCGGGCTTGAGCCCCTGCAAATGCAGAGGCTCAAGCCCGTAGAGTCTTTATTACGCCAAGTGCGGCACGGCTGAAGCCGACTCACGCGAAATCAGGCTGCCGTGACGCGGGCCTGAAGGCCCGCTCTACCCGGTCTTTACTCGATACCAACGGGCGGCATCGCTGCCGCCCTCTAACCATGGGGCTGAAGCCCCATATCTAAAATGTACTGTTTCGGCACGGCTAAAGCCGCGCCCTTTCAAGTCTGGCCCTCTGACAACTGGCCACTAGCCACTGGCCACTGCTTCTACGTTCCTTCGTTCCAGCTGGCCAGGTACTCTTCCTGCTCGGGCGTCAGGCGATCGATCTTGATGCCCATCGACTCCAGCTTCAGTTTGGCCACGCGCTTGTCCAGCTCTTCCGGAACTACGTACACCTTCTTCTCCAGCGAGCTGTGGTTCTTCACCAGGTATTCGACAGAAAGCGCCTGGTCAGCAAAGCTCATGTCCATCACGGACGGCGGATGGCCTTCAGCAGCCGCCAGGTTGATAAGGCGGCCTTCGCCCAGCAGGTTGATCTTGCGGCCGTCCTTCATCGAGTACTCCTCAACGAAGGTGCGCGTGGTGCGCTTCGACGACGACATCTTCTCCAGCGCCGGAATATCGATCTCGACGTTGAAGTGGCCGGAGTTGGAAACGATAGCTCCGTCCTTCATGGCTTCGAAGTGCTCCTTGCGCAGCACGCTCTTGTTGCCGGTCACGGTGCAGAAGACGTCGCCAAGTTTGGCGGCTTCGTCCATGCTCATCACGCGGAAGCCGTCCATGACCGCCTCGATCGCCTTGGTCGGATCGATTTCGGTGATGATGACTTCAGCGCCCAACCCGCGAGCGCGGCTGGCCAATCCGCGGCCACACCAGCCATAGCCGGCGACCACGAACTTCGAACCCGCAAGCAGGAAATTAGTAGCGCGCACAATGCCGTCGATGGTCGACTGTCCGGTGCCATAGCGGTTGTCAAACAGGTGCTTGGTGTCGGCATCGTTTACCGCGATGATGGGATAGCGCAACACGCCCTGCTTCGCCATGGCGCGCAGGCGGATGATGCCGGTCGTGGTCTCTTCCGTGCCGGCAATCACGCCTTCAAGCGCGTCGGTACGCTTGGTGAGCGCGATGGTGACCAGGTCAGCGCCGTCGTCCATGGTGATGTGCGGCTTGTGGTCCAGCGCCGACATGATGTGCGAGTAGTAAGTATCGTTGTCCTCGCCCTTGATGGCGAAGACCGGGATGTTGTAGTCGCGAACCAGACAGGCGGCAACGTCGTCCTGGGTAGAGAGCGGGTTGGAGGCGCACAACACGACATCGGCGCCACCATCGCGCATGGTGATGGCCAGGTTGGCGGTTTCAGCCGTCACGTGCAGGCAGGCGGAAACCCGAATGCCCTTCAGCGGCTGGCTCTTGATGAAGTCCTTGCGGATGATTTGCAGGACCTTCATGGATTGGTTGGCCCAGTCAATGCGCTTCTTGCCCATATCGGCAAGAGCAATGTTGGCGATGTCGCCGGCGACGCGAGTGGTTGTGGTTGACATTAGTCTCCTAAGAACAGTTTCGAGTTTCCAGTTTCAAGTTTCGAGCACGTGGCTCTCGGCGAAATATTGAATTGTCATCACGAGCGAAGAGCAGTTTCGAGTTTCCAGTTTCAAGTTTCGAGCACGTGGCTCTCGGCGAAATATTGAATTGTCATCACGAGCGCAGCGAGGGATCTGCTGTTCGCCGGCCCGCGGTTGCCCCAAGTTGCTTGCAGAGATTCGTGTCAGGGCACGACTTTAGTCGTGCCGAACACGCCTCTATATGAACAGGGCTTTAGCCCCTGCAGCGGCTAAAGCCGCTGTCTTGGGCTGGCCAGCGTCGGCACGACTAAAGTCGTGCCCTGACACAAACCAGCCCTACGAGATGCTCGCCAGGAAAACGTTGCATCTGAACTTCAAAGTCCCTTTAGGGACGGCATAAGGCTTGTGCCGTCCTGCCGGACTCGCAAAAACGAATACGAGCCGTCCCAGGACTTACGTCCTGGGCTACGATTGTTTCGCCCTGCGGGCTACAACAACATCGCTACTTCGCATGGTGCCCCAGGTTCGCGGCCATCCTTGTGGACGCTAACCTGGGCCCACGTTAGCCCAAACGATGGGCGAACGTGGGGCACCGATTCTTACTTTGCTACCTGCGCTGACTTCTGCGCGTTCGCGCCCGCCAATCCCGCCTGCTCACGCAGAGCCGCAGCCTTGTCGGTCGCTTCCCAGGTAAAGTCCGGGTCGTTGCGGCCGAAGTGCCCATACGCCGCGGTCTTGCGATAGATCGGACGGCGCAGGTCCAGCGACTCCATGATGCCCTTCGGGGTCAGCTTGAAGTTCGCGCGCACCAGCTCGGCAATCTTATCTTCATCAATCTTCGCCGTGCCAAAGGTGTCGATCAGCACGCTGACCGGCTCAGCCACGCCGATGGCATACGCCAGCTGCACTTCGGCGCGGTCCGCCAATCCGGCAGCAACAATGTTTTTGGCAATGTGCCGCGCCATGTAGCACGCCGAGCGATCAACCTTCGTCGGATCTTTGCCGCTGAACGCGCCGCCGCCGTGACGTCCCATACCGCCGTAAGTGTCAACAATGATCTTGCGGCCCGTCAGTCCGGTATCACCCATCGGTCCGCCGATTACGAAGCGGCCCGTCGGATTGATGTGGTACTTAGTGTTCTCGTCCAGCATTTTCTCTGGCAGCGAAGCCTGGATAACGTGCTTCAGAATGTCGGCGCGCAGGTCTTCGTTGGAAACCGTCTCCGAGTGCTGGCTGGAAATGACCACGGCATCGATGCGGACCGGCTTATGGTTCTCGTCGTATTCCACTGTGACTTGGGATTTGCCATCGGGCCGGAGGTAAGGGAGCGTGCCGTTCTTGCGGACTTTGGTGAGCTGCTCGCAAAGCTTGTGCGCCAGAAAAATTGGCGTCGGCATGTACTCGGCGTTTTCATTGCAGGCATAGCCGAACATCATGCCCTGATCGCCGGCGCCGCCGGTATCAACGCCCATAGCGATGTCGCCCGACTGCTTGTTGATGCTGGAGATGACCGCGCAGGTGTTGGAATCGAAGCCGTAGAGCGCGTTGTCATAGCCGATGGAGGCGACCACGCCCCGCACCAAGGTCTGGAAGTCGACGTAAGCTTTAGTGGTGATTTCGCCGGCGATGACGACCAGCCCGGTTGCCGTCAGGGTCTCGCAAGCCACGCGGCTGTACGGATCTTCTTTAATGCAGGCGTCGAGGATCGCATCGGAAATCTGGTCGGCGATCTTGTCAGGGTGACCCTCGGTCACCGACTCGGAAGTAAAGAGATAGTGTTTCTTCGACAAATTCAAACTCCTTATTATTGTCCGCCGCTGGCGGGAGCGACTTAGACCACATCAGCTGGACACAATGGTACCGCGGTCAGTTGTGACCTATCGAGAGGATAGCGAGCAACTGGGAAACTCCCAATATTTTACGGCCAAAGGGCAGCTTTCAGCCAGCTAAAGGGCAAAATCGTCATTGAAGGCATGGCGGAATGACACATTTGAAGAGTGAGTGGCAGCCTGATCGCCTAAGAGTACTTGTGCAATAGGTGAGCTATAGTATCGAGCAGAACATTCGGTGACTCGCCTTTTGCCAGGAACCCATCCACAAACTCCAGGCCGTCGGGCTTCTCCAAAGCGGCAGAGATGTAGCCTTCGTGTCCCAGCAGGAGCTCCCGCACCCGCAATGCAACCTCTGCGTCATCAATACATCATATGAGCGGATGTTTTGCAGTGATGCCTGATGGAATCGCGTTCATGGCCCTTCCTTATCTGCCCGCGAAAGATCTGCGGGCGTCTGGGTCTAGGCCCCCGCCAGCTCGTGAATAGCTGGCATATTCTGGATCAGCAGGGTGGAACCCCGAAGCTCCGCGATGTGCTGCTTGCGAAACGTGGCTAAGGTACGGGTAACAGTTTCGCGTGACATGCCGATGATTTGCCCGATCTCGTCGTGGGTCAACGCGACCTTGATTCCGTGGGCCGTGGCCGACCTGGAATCCGCCTGCGACCAATCTCGCATCAAGCGGGCAATTCGCTGAGACGATGTGGTCATAGTGAACGAGCGAAGCTGCTGGTACGCCTGCTGACACTCCCGGCTCAGATGTAATGCTGCGTGCATACAGGCCTCGCCGTGCTGCGTCAGAAACTTGTGGAAGTCGTCTCCTTTGACAAAGTTCAGTTGGCAGGGCTGACCGGTTTCTCCGGTGGTCTCGTGTGGGACTCTAGACATGGTTGCGTTCAGCCCCAGTACCTCACCGGGCTGGGCCACCTTCAAGATGAGGGTCCGGCCATCCTTTGAACTGGTCGATAATTTCACCCGGCCTTTACAAAGAATGTAAATGCCACGGCATACCTGGCCTTCCACGAACAGGGTTGCGCCCTCGGGATAGCCAATCGTGAACTTCAGAAGTTGAAAGGCTGCCATAACTGATTTCGGCAGATCGCAGAAAAAGCCCTCAGAGCACAACTTGCAGGAGAGACAGTCTTCGACCAGTTCCATCCCGTATGGTGAATGCATTGCCACCCTCGCTACCAGAAAAACCCAAGTTGCGCGGAGCCAGTCGCAGTGGATTGTGGGAAGGTAAACTTGCTCTTTGGGGCCGACTGCCACTGGCTCCGAGCCCGTATGATCGGACGAGAATATAAAATTCAGCCGGCGCAAGTCTGGTCAATACCGCTCATAGCGCGACGACCAGCAACGGGTTGACTCTGCTCAGCGATGCAGCGGCCTGTCCCGCTCTCCGAGCGCCACACAGCGGAATTCCGCATCGAAGGTTTACTTCCTGCCGGCTCTGTAGAATATTTGCGGATTGTGAGGCTCTCGATGCGCAAGGTCTTTGTCCGCGGTTGCATTCCATCACTTCTCTTGATGCTGGCAACAACATCGTTGGCGCTGGGCGCTGAGCGCGTGGTCGAGCTGACTGCTGCGGACGGCGCCAAACTGAAGGCGACCTATTATGCGGCGGGCAAACCCGGTCCCGGCGTGCTGTTGCTGCACCAGTGCAATCGCGACCGCAAGGTCTGGGACGGATTGGCGCAGCAGCTCTCCGCGGCTGGAATCAACGTCCTCACCCTCGACTATCGCGCCTTCGGCGAGAGTGCCGGCATACCGCACGACAAGGCGACGCCGCAGGAACTGAATGAAGAAGTGGACAAATGGCCGCGTGACATCGATGTTGCGTATCAATATCTGGTGTCACAACCGGGAGTGGCGCGGGATGCGATCGGCGTTGGCGGCGCCAGTTGCGGTGTGAATAATTCGTTGCAGACGGCGATTCGCCACCCTGAAGTGCGCTCGCTGGTGCTGCTGTCAGGCAGCACCAATTACGACGGACGCCAATTTCTGCGCCGCGATAACACGACTCCCGTTTTTCTCGCCTATGCCGATGATGACCCGTTGAAGACCACGGTAGTGCAGGTTCAGTGGCTGTACGACGTTATCGCCGATCCTGATAAGAGGCTGGTTACTTACCCGAAAGGCGGGCATGGAGCTGACATCTTCCGGGTCCATCCGGAGCTGATGGCGGCGATCACGGATTGGTATGTAACCACGCTCATCAAGACTCCCGGCAAAGCGCCGGCGGCGAATCCGTCCGTCGCACTGCTGCCGGAAGTCCAGGTGCTCAACACGATCGACGAAGGCGGCGCTGCCAAGCTGCAAACTCAGCTGGAGCAAGCTCGCCAACACGATCCCAAAGCCACGATGTTCGACGAGGCTTCGGTCAATTTCATGGGATATGAGCACCTGCAGGCGGGCGATGTGAAGGGTGCCATCGAGATCCTGAAGCTGAATGCCTACGCCTATCCGAATTCGCCGAATGTGTATGACAGCCTCGGGGACGCATATCTGGCCAGTGGTGAGGGAGACCTGGCGCGCCAAAATTCCAGGAAAGCGCTCGCACTGTTGCCATCCGATACTACGGACAACCAGCAGCGCAAGGCTGGGATCAAAGCCAATGCCGAGGCTAAGCTAGGGCAGCTCGATGATGCGCCGTAGTAGAGCGGTGAGGACGCTCTCTACAGCGACCGCAGGAAGTCGATGATTTCCTGCTTCCCTTACGTCCTCACCTTGTCGAAATGTTCGATGACCTTGTTGGATCCTCTTTAAGGCAGGCGTCGAGGATCGCATCGGATACCTGGCCGGCGGCCCCGATGTTACCACCTACCGAGCACCCTCCATTTGGCCGGTCAGAATCTCCTGGCCGGGCACGGTTTCGTAAGCGAAACTGAAGAGCACAGTGGTGGCGTGAAGGTGGCCGTCCTGGTCAACGTACGCTGCGGTGCTAACTTCCGCCCATCCGTAGTGAGTTTCATTAGCCGCATCCTTAAACTGAAATCCCAAATAGCGAGCCGGAAGATTCAGCCATTCGCCAAGGGCGCCTGTGCTACAAGAACCCCAGTAGAGTCCGGCCATGATGGACGCGCCGGGATAAAAGCCTTCGGCGGAATTTACCGGCACGCCATTCAGAAGGGCAGAGACAAAGCTCGAACCTGCGCGGCCCGCCGCAATTACAACGGCGTTTCCGTCCGCCGGAGTGATGCTTACCGTCCACTCATACTGGTCGCCTGACTGGCACCAGCCCTGCAACAGTTTCGAGTCTAAAGTGAAGTCAGTGACGCCGTCGCTATTGACATCGATGTTGTAATACCCGCCCACAGGAATAGAAACATAGACGGGGGTATAGACGACTTCGGCTGCCGCCGGCACTGCGAGGATGGACGCCGCTAAGCACACAGCAGCGGTCCACATGCGCCTGTGGAACTTCATAGTGGCGTCCTCCGACTTCTTGGCTTGGGAGCGGGGGATTTGGCAGATTAGACTTCGCAGCCAGTGACTATCAGTGGACCCCGGAATCGCGATGCCTGGGATGGCATCTGTCGTTTACATCAGACCGGGTCACAGAATTACGCGCTTGAGTTCGTCCGGGGAGCGGGAAACTACAAAGTCGGGCCGATAGGCAGAGTTTACCCGCATGCAATCCGATGTCAACAAAAATCAGGTGACGGAAGCCGCGACTTAAACCGCGCTCTTTCCGCTACAGCGACCGCAGGAAGTCGATGATCTCCTGCTTCTCTTGCGTGCTCAGCCTGTCAAAATGTTCGATGACCTTGTTGGCCTCGCTGCCGTGGCTCTGGTGTTCTTTGATCGCTTCCACCAGGTTGCTGGTGCGTCCGTCATGGAGGAAGAAGACGCGCTGTCCCACGCCCCACAGAGGCGCGGTGCGGAACTCATCGGGACCTGCGCCGCCTTGGGTGATGCCGTCGGCCAGGCCTTTGCCCATGTGATGCACGATAAGGTCGGAGAAAAGATTCGCCGTCTGATTGGAGAGCGCGGCGCTGGGACTGGTCGAGGAACCGCTCGCAATCATCGTTCCGGTGGTGAACGAGGGCGTATGGCAATGCGCGCAGCCGATCCTGGCAAACGTCTCGCGTCCCTTCTCAGTGGCCGGCGTAGGCGGCGCGGGAGCGGGCGGCGCCAGCATTCGCATGAAGTTGGAAAAAGCTTCGATGTCTGAGATCACCGCCGGGTTCGACGCGCTGGTCGTGGGAGCGGTCGTGAAGTTCAGCGTGTCATTCGGATTGGGAATGAAAACACACCCCGGCGTTTCGTCGCGCTCTTGCGGGAAAAGCTGGTTCGAGATGCCCATCTCGACGTTGTAGGCCTCGCCCGCAAACAAAAGCAGAGACTTGTTCTGTGCCTTCCATCCAAAACGCGTGATGGTCCCGTCGTTCGCACTGAGGTTCACGTTGCCGCTGAGGTGTGCGTTGGCGTGCCCGGAAATACCGAGCGCCCGTTTCTCGGATGCGTTGGCCTGCATGTTCGCCAGAATGGCCGAGTCGGGAATCGCTTCGATAAGCCCCGCGCCAAAGAGCGGAGTGGGGATGCGGAAAATAATGTTTGCATTGCCACGCTGGCCGGTCAGCGGATTTCCCGCAGGCAGGAAATCGAATTGCGCGATGTTGCAACCGGACGCATCAGTTCGCCCCGTGATGACGTAGATGTCGTGCACTTCGCCGTCAGCGGCGCCGTTGCTCTTCTTAAACCGCGCTTCGCGGACGGGACCGTTTTCCACGATGAACCACGGAACCGCGTTCGTTGCTCCGCTCAAGTGAGCAACTGCCAACAGGGGATTCTGCGCCGGACTGGAGCCGCCGCCAGCCGGCTGCGAGTGGCAGGACAAACATTGGTTGGAGTTGAAGCGCGGACCGAGGCCGTTGTTCGCGCCCTTCTGCACGACCTCAACTTCAGCAAACCTCGCCTGTCCATCGTTAAAGAACACAATTTCGTCCGGGGTAAGACCCTTCAGCGGAGCGCCGGCGCTGGCCGGGCCGCCGCGCACACCCGGGTCTACCGGGCCCGATTTGCCTTGAGCCAAAGTACAGACGGAAGTGGTCAAGACCACCGCCAGGATTCCGCCGCAGAGATTGCGCGCAATTCTCCCCAGTGTCATCACCATTACCTCGTTGTCCCGGAAATGCGGGTATTGTACACCGCGTCTGGAGTCACCGGCCCATGTCATTTCACGGCTCGCTACAACGCCGACTGGATCGCGATCAGTTGGTCAAGAACTTCGGGCAGGAGTTTCAGATCGAGCGCGTTGGCGCCATCGGATTTGGCTTCGGCAGGACTGTCGTGTACTTCCAGGAAGACGCCGTCGACGCCCGCGGCCACGGCGGCTCGCGCCAGCAGAGGAATGAATTCAGGCTGGCCGCCGCTTTGCGCTCCACCTTGCCCGGGTGCCCCGTTCCAGCCTTCTTTTGGCTGAGGCGGGGTAGTTTCTGGTCCCGCTGACGGTAACTGCACCGAGTGCGTCGCGTCGAAGACTACGGGCGCGAACCGGCGCATGATGGCCAGCGACCGCATATCGACAACGAGATTGTTGTAGCCGAAGCTGCTGCCCCGCTCAGTAAGGAAGACACGCTCGCCGCCGGCGTCGCGGACCTTCTCGACTGCGTGCCGCATGTCCCACGGCGAGACGAACTGGCCCTTCTTGATGTTGACCGCGCAGCCGCTCTTCCCTGCTGCAATCAGCAGATCGGTCTGGCGGCAAAGAAACGCTGGAATCTGTAGCACGTCGACGGCTTCGCCAACTCGCGGTACGTCGGCGGTTTCGTGCACGTCGGTGAGCACAGGGACCTTCACTGTCTCCCGAACCTTGCGCAGGATGCGAAGCCCTTCTTCGATCCCCGGACCGCGAAAGCTGCGGATGGAAGTGCGATTGGCCTTGTCGTAGGAAGCCTTGAAGATGTACGGCAGCTTCTTCTGCCGCGCGATCGCAGAGATCGCCTCAGCCATCTTCAGCGCGTGCGCCTCGCTCTCAATGACGCACGGCCCGGCGATAAGGAAGAGTTGTCCCCCGCCAATGGTCACCGGGCCGATCTGGAAGGAACTCATCAAGCAAAAACCTTCGCCTATCGCAACGATAGGCTCCCGTAGAAATAGCGAACCAGCACCATGCCACCAAGCAGAGCAATGCCGATGCTCAACAGAGTACCAATCAGAAAATATTCAGCGAAGCGGGCATCATGGAATTGGGGGAAGCGGGCGATGGATTTGCCGGTCAAGACCAGGCCCACCAAAGCCGGCGACTGGAGCAGCAAGGCCGTAATGATGAGGAACCTCTCCAGCCAACCAATGTAGAGGCCGGCGTTCCGCAACTCCTCCCGCGTCTCTCCTCGCGCCGCGAGCAATTCGGCAGACAGCGAGCGGGTACAGTAGCGGATAAAGTATCCCCCGCCGAACAAAGCGGCCACATAAACCACCCCGGCCACCAGCAGATGCAGTTTCTCCGTATCCGACCAGCGTACCAGCGCCCGCAATGTGACCCACGGCACTTGGGTCATGCCCCACGCGATGGCGATGATAGTGGCCACGTGCGCCGCCTGGTCAGCCAGAAACAACCAGGCGCGATCGGGAAAGACTTTACTTCCCACCAATACTTGCTTGCCGATATCGGTGGCGACGTGCACCAGCACATACACCACCAGCAAGCCCTGAACGCGCAGGGAATATAAGGGTTCATCGGTGAACAGCAGCAGACACCCCTGGGCGCAAAGATAGTGGATCAATCCATGTTTGGCGTAGGCCAGCCAACCGGTTTTTTTTGCCAGCACCATGGCGCTGGACTGGAGCGGAAAGTCGGCCAGCAGATGGGCCAGCAGCAGCGCCAATACGACCTGCAATACCGTGGGCATAAATCCACTCAATAACCGGTTGCACGAAAACGTGCAAGTATTAAAACTTGCACGAAAACGTGCAACTCAAAAATAGACGCTGATCACTTGCTCCAGCGCTGCGCGGCTCTCTTCCAGTTGCCAATAGTGGGCGCGGCGCAAGGTGCGGGATATGGTGCTCACATTGACGCGCAGCTTGCGGGCCGCGGCCTCCTGGCTTCCCGTTGCCTCCAGGGCGGCAATGGTCCGCCATTGGCGCGGCGAAATTTCCTGTAACAGCGTGTCGTGCAGATGATACATGGTATTGGCAATCACATCGAACGTGGGATTGCCGGACTCGATCGCGGTCAGGGTGGAAAACTTGCTGCCCGGTTTCTTCAGCCGATCGGCGGCGCGGCGGGCGCGCTCGAAGGCCTCACCCCCGGCATATACGTTGACCGGCGTCTTATGCGCTTCGCTGACCCGGCCCATCCCGGCGGCGATCCGCAGCTTCATCGGGTAGAAATGCCTGCGGACAGCGAAGATCAATCGGGGCAGGAACACCGGCCGTTGCAGAATGGCCTGAAATTCATCCCAGGCCGTGACCGCGTACTCGGAGACGATCAGCCCTTCCTCCCGGTGTTGCAGGGACAGCGGACGCAAGCGGCGGTCGCGCTTTTCCCGGAACCCCAGGATCTGCCGTGAACCGACAATATCGGCCGTAATTACGGCATAGAGCTTCGAAGAGGTGGTTTTTCGTACTTGCACGTTTTCGTACAATTCTACAAAATTGCACAAATATGTGCAACCGCTAGCGCTTCACTTTTTCCGGCCGGTGGAACATCTCTACCTCAACCCCCTGCCGCACTTGCTCGCGGCGCAAGCGGTTCTCATACGACGCCTTTACGAAGTTCGCGAACAGCGGATGCGGCTCCAGCGGCTTCGACTTGAATTCCGGATGGAACTGGCATCCCAGGAAGAATGGGTGGCCTGGAATTTCAACAATCTCGACGTAGGTGCCGTCAGGAGTGGCGCCACTGAGGCGCAGCCCACCCGCCGTCAACGTGCTCTCGTATTCACGATTGAACTCGTAGCGATGGCGATGGCGCTCGCTAATCTCGTTCTGGCCATAAGCCTGGTGCGCCAGCGTGTCAGGTTCCAGCTTGCAGGTCCACGCGCCCAGCCGCATGGTGCCGCCCAGCTCTTCCACCCCGCGCAATTCGCGCAATTTATAGATCACGCGGTGCGGCGTCGCCGGATCGAACTCACTGGAGTTGGCCTGCTCCAGCCCGCAGACATTGCGCGCGAATTCAATGCACGCCGTCTGCATTCCCAGACAGATGCCGAAGAATGGAACTTTGTTCTCACGCGCATACTGAATGCCCTTCAACATGCCTTCGATGCCGCGCTTGCCGAAGCCGCCGGGAACCAGGATTCCATCGACGTGTTCGAGTTGGGCCCACACACTCTGTTCTTTCTGTTCCAGCCCCTCGGCCTCAATCCAGTTCACGTTGAGCTTCAGATTGTAGGCCAGCGCGCCGTGCACCAGCGCCTCTTTCAGCGACTTGTAGGAATCTTCGTACTCCACATACTTGCCGACGATGCCGATCGTGACCTCGTCTTTGGGGTTGTAAACGCGATGGACAAGATCTTCCAGGCGGCTAAGGTCCGGCTCCCTGGTCTCGATGCGCAGATAACGCAGCGCCAGCTTGTCCACCCCTTCGTGCGCGAACACTAGCGGCACCTCGTAAATCGAGGCGACATCTTTGGCCGTGATCACGGCTTCGTTCTCGACGTTGCAGAAGAGCGCGATCTTCGACTTGAGATCTTTCGACAGAAAGCGGTCGGTGCGGCAAAGCAAAATGTCGGGCTGAATCCCGATGCTGAGCAGTTCCTTCACCGAGTGCTGCGTGGGCTTGGTCTTCAGTTCGCCGGCGGCGGCAATGTAGGGCACGAGGGTCACGTGGACGAACAGCGTGTTCTCGCGGCCCAGCTCCTGGCGCATCTGGCGGATGGCCTCGATGAAGGGCAGCGATTCGATGTCGCCGACGGTGCCGCCGATCTCGATGATCGCCAGATCGACATCCTGCGCCACCTTCTTCATCGCGCTCTTGATTTCGTTGGTAACGTGCGGGATCACCTGGACGGTCTTGCCCAGGTAGTCGCCGCGCCGCTCCTTGGCGATGATGGTTTCGTAGATGCGGCCCGTGGTCCAGTTATTTTCGCGGCTCAGCTTGGCGTGCGTGAAGCGCTCGTAATGGCCCAGATCGAGGTCGGTTTCCGCGCCGTCATCGGTGACGAAGACCTCGCCGTGCTGGAACGGCGACATCGTGCCAGGATCGACATTGAGATATGGGTCGAACTTCTGGAGCGTGACCTTCAGCCCGCGGCTCTCCATCAGGCAGCCAATAGAAGCCGCCGCCAGGCCCTTGCCGAGCGAAGACACAACACCACCGGTCACAAAGATGTACTTTGCCGACATCGATTCCTCTGTTGTATGGGAGATTGGCGCAGCTGGGAGTTTTTCGCTCCGTGTCCCTGCGTTTTTGAGGGAGCCCTGTACGCCGGCGTTTTGGCGCGATCAGGGTGGAGCGCGTAAGCGTGCACGATCAATTATGACTGGAAACGCTTCCGGCGGCAAGAAAGACTTGCGACCGGAAGCGTTTTTGTACCGCAGAAAACTGTTGTCGTCCCAGGAACCGCCCTCTTATTTCAGGAACCAGCGACGGCCAACGATGCCAAGCACGCCCGTACCCATCAGCACCAGCGTACCCGGCTCAGGTGTGCTCTGCTGGCCTGGAGAATTGCCCGAGCCGCCTTCCCCGATGTACATGAATTCCTGCATGGAGTTCGGGTCTTGATCGTGTTGATTGACCGGCGTAACGATGTAGACATCGTTGAAATAATTCTGGGGAAGGCCCTTGATGCCGGTTACGGCGGCGGCGATCCAGCCTTCGCAGGTCGTATTGCACGGGGCGTTAGGATCGAAAATGTTCCAGACGGCGGAGTTCATGTTCAGCCATTGCGAGTTCGGCTCCTGCAACGTTTCCAGCAGGAGCCAGCCTGCCTCGTTGTAAAGCATCAGCGGGTATAACGAATCTACTCCGGGACTGATGTTGAAGCGGGTAAGCTGTATGTTGCCGCTTCCCAGATCGGTGATGTTGGCGTCCCATTGTTGGCCGGGCTGTCCGCCATGGAAGTAGTCATCGCACATCACGTCAAGGATGGTCGGGGAACCGTTGGTCGGCATGATGTAATACGGGTATCCGTTCTGCCAGTTCCCGTCGTTCCAACCAATGAACGTAAATTCCACGGGATCGGCGAACGCGTAGACAGAGCCACACATCAGTAAGGCCAGAATTAACAGTTTGCGCATGTTCGCTCGCGTTTCAGCGCAATCAGGGTGGACACGCACGGGGTCCCCAACGCGCGCCGATCTTGCTCCTGTTATGGTAAGCGTACACGATCAAATATGACTGGAAACGCTTCCGGCGGCAAGAAAGACTTGCGACCGGAAGCGTTTTTATACCGCAGAAAACTGTTGTCGTCCCAGGAACCACCCTCTTATTTCAGGAACCAGCGACGGCCAACGATGCCAAGCACGCCCGTACCCATCAGCACCAGCGTACCCGGCTCAGGCGTGCTCTGCTGGCCTGGAGAATTGCCCGAGCCGCCTTCCCCGATGTACATGAATTCCTGCATGGAATTCGGGTCCTGATCGTGTTGGTTGACTGGCGTAACGATGTAGACATCGTTGAAATAATTCTGAGGAAGGCCCTTGATCCCGGCTTCGGCGGCGGCAATCCAGCCTTCGCAGGTCATATTGCACGGGGCGTTAGGATCGAAAATGTTCCAGACAGCCTCGTTCATGTAAACCCAGTTCGAATTCGACTCGGTCAACGTATCCAGCAGGAGCCAGCCCGCCTCATCGTAAAGCATCAGCGGATATAAGGCATTTTGGCCAGGAAGATTATTGAAGCGCGTCTGCTGTATGTTGCCGGTCCCCAGGTTGGTGATGTTCGCTTCCCACTGGTCCCCCGGCATTCCACCGTGGGCATAGTCATCGCACATTACGTTGAGAATCGTCGGGGAACCGTTGTTTTCTTCGATATAGTACGGGTATCCATTCTGCCAATTCCCGCCATCCCAACCGATGAACGTAAATTCCGTGGGATCCGCGAACGCGTACACAGATCCACAAACCAGCACGGCCAGAATTACCAGCTTACGCATGTGCCCTTGCCTCCCAGGGGGAAGAACCTGCCCGAACGCTCCGGCAAAAATACAAACTGCCAACGCCGAACATCCAAATTTTTGCCTCACGCTGGCCCCAGTTAGCCGCCATTCAAGCCGGAAAAGACGGGTGCAGCGTGCCAAACTCTACCGAATATGATGCAATCTGGCTTCCGAAAAATTGCCTTAAAATTGTGTTACTTCGAAAGCCGAGATGCAAACTCTTGCAACTTTGTAGCTGAATTTTTCCCACCGATTAGGGTAAGTCGTTACAAGGCTTCAGCATCATACCCCTCACAAATCGTGTAGGCAAGACAATGCCAGCTAGCATTTTAGTGCTTGCAGGCATTTCGGATCCTGATGGCCCCCGGTGTCAGAACCACTCTGATTTGTGGGATGCGAGACCGATGCCGACGAGGAAGACCCGCCCCCTGGCCTGGCTCAAGAGGTATCTACCGAAGCCGATGCTATTACTGATGGAGTGTTCGCCGGATGTCCCTTTGCATGCCCGGACAGCCACAGGTCGAGCCAATTGGTGCGGGTGGCCTCCCAGCCAGGCTGTTGTGCCGGCGCCCGCAAGTGCTTTTTGCAACAGCGATTCTGTGTCTGGCGTCGTCGTGGTACTTTGCAGCGGTAATCGCTCCCGCGGGCCTCGGCCTTAGCGCGCCCAGCGTTCAGCAAGGTTTGTTTCCGGAATGGTTTGGCTGTCGCGAAATTCTGCATCGCCGCGACCCTTACCGCCCCGAAGCCACGCGACAGATCGAACTGGTTGTCTTCGGACGAGCGCCGACGGCGTCCGCTGCGCCGCTGAACCAGCATCGCTTCGCCTATCCCGTCTTCTTTGTATTTGTCTTCTTCCCGATCGCGCTTGCGCCCTTCGCAGTCGCGCAATTTGCCGCGTTTTTTGTCGGTGTCTTCCTCACGGCCATCTCCATGCCTTTGTGGCTGCCGGGGCCGCAGTTCAGCAATCTCGATAAACTGACTTTCACTCTGTTCGCGCTGGCCAGCTATCCCATCCTGTTGGCGTTGCAGCTTCGGCAACCAACCCTGATCATTGTTTCTTTGCTTGCCGCAGTCTACTTCTGCGTACAGTCGCGCCGGCTGATAACCGCGGGAATGCTGGCGGCCCTGTGCGCCTCCAAGCCGCAGCTTGCGATTGCCGTCCTGCTTCCTTTATCTGTCTGGTGTGTTTGCGCGTGGCGTGCCCGGAAGGCGTTCCTGCTATCGCTGGGCGCGACCCTTTCCGTCTTGCTGATCGCCGCCGAGTTTGCCGTTCCTGGCTGGTTCGCCGAGTGGCTGGCCACGCTGGCAGCGTATGCGCATTATGCCGGAGGCAGTCCGCTGCTGGCTGACCTGCTCCAGGGCCACTGCCTTCTACCGGCTACCGCCCTCCTCTTGGGTGCGGCGGTCTGGGTGAGCTTCAAGTTCCAGGGTTCCGACCTGCTGTTCGCCATCAGCTTCTCCGCGGCGGCATTTGCGTTGATCTTCCCATTCCAGCTCTACAACGCTGTGCTGCTGTTTCCGGCTGTCCTATGGTTGATCGCCAACTCCAACCTTGTAATGGCGCACGGCCAACTGCTCACCTTGCTGTACTCCTGCACCTGGATTGTGCTGGGCGCAGGATGGGCGTCGGCAACCGCACTCTCGTTGTCCAATTTGCTGGTTCCCGGCTCGGGCCTGATGTTCTGGCAGGTTCCCTTCGCGGCCGCCTATTTGTACCCCTACACTGTGGCGGCCTGTCTGGGCGTCTATGCGGCTTCCAGGCGCCTTCCGGCTCCGCGCCCGAAAGCAAGATGATCGATGGATGAGGAAGCGACACTCACAGCGTCAACTTTGGGCTATCTGGCGCTCGCTGCATTGAACTGCGTCCTGCTTTTGAGCTACCTCACAACTCATCCCAACTTCCCCGGCGATTTCTGCGCTTTCTACACTGGCGCTCGCATTTACCTCCAGGATCCCGGCCGCGTGTACGATCTCGCTCTGCAAAGGACAACCGAGCAGCAGCTCGTGGGCCGGGACGATATTCCTTTCAATCACCCTCCTTGCGAATTGCTGGTTTGGCTGCCTCTGGCGCGCTTGAGCTTTCACGCCGCGTTTTGGGTGTGGCGTCTCGCCAGTTTAGTTTTGCTCGTGATCGCCGCGAAGCTGCTGGCAACCGCACTATGTTCTCGCCTCGGGACGCCGGCCATTTTCCTCCGCGCGCTGGCTTTCTTTCCCGTGCCTTATTGCCTGTGGATGGGCCAGGATTCCATACTTCTCCTGGCCATACTTGCAGCCTGCGCCTGGTTCCTTGCCCGGCGGATGGAATGGCTGGCCGGAGCCGCGCTCGGCTTAGCTCTGTTCAAGCCGCAATTGGTCCTGCCGATCGCGGCGGTCTATCTTCTGCTGCCGCGCTGGCGTTGGAGAATGTTGCGCGGTTTTCTTTGCTCTGCATCCGCGCTCCTGCTGGTGAGCTTTCTCATGGTGGGATACGGCGGCATGCGGCAGTTGATGACGATTCTGCTCGCGGGCCAGACAGCGGACCACATGGCCATCCATCCCAGCATGATGCCGAACCTGCGCGGAGCGCTCTCGTTGCTGCTGGCCGGACACTCAACCTTGGAAGCCGTTATGCTAAGCGTCATCACGCTTGGTCTGCTGCTGGCGGCGCGGGCAACCATGCATCCCCGGCAACCGCCCGCCCGGGCTTTTGCCGGCCTGATTTGTTTTGCCATCCTCGTCAGCTTTCATTTGAACCTGCACGATCTCACCCTGCTGCTTCTGCCCATCCTGATGGTCATGCAAGACAGGATGTGGTCCGGAGAGCAAGGCTGGCAGGTTGCCACGCCGGTCGTCGCCTTGTTCTGTACACCTGCTTACCTGGCAGCTCTTGGCGCGTTCAAAGTCGCGGTGTTTGCGATCCTCGTCGGCTGGTTGTGGTGCGGAATGACGAGCTGCGAAGCGGTCTCTTCCCGCCAGGCTGCTCCATCAATCGAGGAGCGCCGTATGGCTTTCGACAACTGAGGGTCTAACGGGCTCAAACTCCTCGGCCCAGCGAACTTCGAAAGCAGCGACAGTTCTGCTGTAGGGAAACCTCCGCCGCAGTTCATTCTCCAGGAGCGCCGGAATAGGTCCTGACGGCGTCGGTTCCGTGTGGTTGATGACTACAGCCCGCACTCCGGCGCTTTCCACCCAATTCAAGATGCGGCGAGGATCGCGGTCCGCTCCCGAGAGCGCTTCCCATAGCACCGGCGTCGGATTCCTCCGGCCCGACAGGAAGTAAAGCTCGGCGCAATCCGGGCCTGCCCAGATCGCGGACGTCCCGCCATGGCGAGCGATTTCAGCCACAACCTGCTCGTAGGTTTCCACCAGGACCGTGTCGCCTTTCATGCCGGCGCCCCGAGGCAGAGTGAAAGCTTTCGCTGGCGTGGTTTGCAGTGACATCCCGCGACGATAAATCTGATTCGGCAAAAGAATGAGCGCCGCGAAAAGCAGGTAGAACAACCCAACCGGAACCGTCAAAGGTAGGCGCGCAGGAATCGCATCCGTATGAGCGAGGGCCGCGCAAGTCAGGATCAACAGCGGCGCAACATAACAAAAATACATGGGGACGGAGAACGGGAACTGGACGACGCTGCACAACGAGGTCACCGCCAGCAGCAACATGAGACGCGATGCCGGCTCGCGTCGCAGATTGCCCGCCCATAACTTGATGGCTCCCGCGATGACGATCACCGGTATGGATGCTGCCGCTGAAACCCACACCCAGCGGGCAAAGTCTGGATAGCGAAGGCAGAAAAACAACGCGGCGACCGCGACGCCCGACAGCAGGCCCAAGGCGACTCTGCCGTTAAACGTCGGCAGAGAACGCGAACTCAGCAGCAGCAGGACAACCAGCGGCATACAGCAGATTGCCGCGACTGGATGGATGGAAGGATAAAACGTGAGCTGCAATCGTTCCGTGGGAATCACCAGGACTCCGTAGAACCAGCGTCCCAGCGCGTGCGCGTGAAGATACGACAGAAGATAAAGCACCAGTGGCACGAGGAAGCCGGAAGTCAAAACCAGAATCCGGATTCCGAGCCGGCGTAGCCGCAACCAGTCCGCTTTGCGGCGAGACTGCCAGGCTCTCGCCATGAGCAGCGCGGAGAGCGCCAGCGCAGGAAGCAGAAAATTGTAGATCGAGGCTGCACTCGCACGGCTGCGAATCAGGCCCCACAGCAGATAATCGAAGCTGCTCAGCGCCAGCGTGATCGCAGCGAAGTATGCCCATCCCGCCTTGCTTTCGCCTTCCGGCGCACGCTCCCTGCTCTGTTCGCTAAACACCAGAAACAGAAAAATCGCGGCCAGAAAATACAGGCCCGCAATCTTGCAGAGAAGCGAAACTCCCGCCGCAATGCCGGCCAGAAAAATCCAAAATACACGCCGGTCTTCGATGTAGCGAAACAGCGCCACCGTCCCGAAGGTGGCAAAGTACAGGTTGTACCAGGAGGCAACGGGCGCAGGATAGACCGGCGTGCTCCACAGCACGGCCAGCAAGGTGATCAGCGAGGCCCCCAGCGGTGAAGCAAAGCGCGAAGCCAGACACCAGATCGCCGGGACCCAAGCGACAAAGAACAGAAACAGCATCCAGCGCAGCGACTGCATTCGCATGCCGAACAGCTTCAGCCCAACGGCATTCCCATAGCTCAGTGCGCCGGTGTAGTTGTCATAGAAATCCACCTGTGGCTGTTCGCCGTGCAGGACCCGCTCGGCCGCGTGGGCCAGAGTGCCATCGTCGGCCCCGATAAAGCCTTCATTGATTCGCGCCGCGAAAAGCGCGAAGCTGACGAGACAAGTCGCCAGCAGCAGCCACCTGGAGCCGATGCCGCTGAAAGCACGGCCTGCGAAGCGTGGAGAAGCATGAATCCCGGACGGCGAATCCATCACAAATCCGCCTCCGGGATCCGTATGTAGTTGGCCCAGCCGTCCAGCGGCCGCAGCCTGCCTGCAACTAAGCATGTTTTTTGCGCCTTAGGACGATCACGCCCAGGCACGCCACGGCTAACCCCGCGGCAATGACTCGGATCACTGTGACTGTATCCATCGCTTTCCCTCCTTCCCTGCGTCGGTAGCTCGACCGTCACTTAAAAATGTCTGCCATGTTCCGGGCAATCAGAATGACGGCCGGCCCCAGCAGAACAATGAAAATGCTGGGGAAGATAAACAGCACCAGGGGGAAAATCAGTTTCACGGTGGTCTTTGCGCCCAGCTCCTCGGCCTGCTGCCGGCGCTTCTGCCGCAGGCCGTCAGCGAACACCCGCAGCGCGCGCACCAGAGGCGTGCCGAAACGGTCGGTCTGGGCCAGCATCTGCACAAAGCTCTTGACCGTCTCCACTTTGGTACGGTCGGCCATGCTCTGCCAGGCCTCAATGCGCGGCTTGCCGGCGCGCTGCTCGAAATTAATCTGGATGAACTCCTCGGAAATTTCCCGCTGGCTGAGCGCCAGTTCCTGGCCCGCACGCAGCAGGGCCTGGTCGATGGCCAGTCCCGCGTCAACGCACACTACCATCAAGTCCAGCGCATCCGGCAATCCCAGCCGAATGCGTTCTCGCCGCTTGCGCGCGCGATGGCCCACCCAGGCGTCCGGCGCGAGATAGGCCGCCATCAGCAGCGCAAGAATCCAAACGAAGGTGTTGTTGCGAATGAAGGTGCCGGCCAGCACCGCCGCAATCGGGCCCAGCAGCCGGAGGCCAAAGTAAGTATCCACGGCAGAGCTTTCGCGCAGGCCGGCGGCCAGCAGCTTCTGCCGCAGCTTCTCATCCTGGGCAAAGCCCAGGCGGGTGCGGACGAAACGCGCCAGGCCCAACAGCAGCCGCGAAGCCATATTGCGCGCCCCGCCCCCTGCCGGCTCGGAGCGCAGCGGCGCCCGGGTCACTTCCATCAGGCGTTTGGCCTCGTTCGAACCTCGCATCAGCACAGCCACCAGTATTGCGGCCACCGCACAGAAGACGGTCACCATCCAGCTGATCATTCTTACGGTGTTCATGCCGCTCATATCTTCACGCCCACAATCTTGCGGATAATCAGTCCGCCCAGCACGATCAGCCCGATTCCGGTATAGATCAGCTCTCTGCCCAGCGGATCTTCAATCAGCACCCGGGTATAGCCGCGGTTGGCCAGGCTCAGGAGAAAGAACATCACTACCGGCAGCAGGGAGAGGATCCAGGCGGTCATACGGCCCTGCGCGGTGTGCACTCGTATCTCCCCCTGAATGCGCAGCCGTTCGCGAATCACCGCCGTGGTCCGGTCCAGTACCTCGACCAGGTTTCCCCCGGTTTCTTTCTGTAGCAGGATGGCGGTGACCACGAAGTTCATCTCCGGCAAAGGAATCCGGCGCGCCAGTTGCACCAGCGATTCCCGCGCCGGTATCCCGAAGTTCTGCTGCCGGTAGACTTCGCGAAACTCGCTGCGTACCGGTTCGGGGCTTTCCTCGCTGATGATCTCGATTGCCGCCGTCAGCGAATGACCGGCGCGCAAAGCGCGGCTCATCAGGTCGATGGACTCCGGCAAGTGGCGGCTGAATTCCTTCAGACGGCGCATGTGCTTGTAGCGCAGGAACAGGAAAGGCAGGGCGGCAAAGACCGCGGCCGGCAGCAGCGCCAGGGCCAGGCTCGGCAACTCGTAGTAGCCGACGGCATAACCGGCGACTGCCAGCCCCAGACTCCAGGCCAGCACGCCGGAGACGCTCCACAGGCTTTGTGCCCGGGCCAGCAGCAACTGGATGGCTTTGACCAGCTTCCAGCGCCGCAGCAATCGGTCCAGCCAGGGGATTTCGCTCAAGCGCGTTTGCTTGATGATGGCAGAGCTGTCGCCCTCCGGCTCGCTGGAGGAGCTGAGCGCGCCTCGCAGCCTGGCGATGCGCCCTTCGATCGTCCGCTCCTCCGACGTTGGCCGGGTCACCGTCAGTACGATCGCGAAGGTCAGCAACAGCACCAGGAAAAAGACCACCCCCATCAGGAACATGGCTGTCCCTCCTGGCGCTCGTGGCAGTCAAAGAGCGTATTCACCACGGAGAACACGGAGCACACGGAAAAGGTCTCTTCTGTTTTTTTCTCTTCTGTTTTTTTCTCTTCTGTTTTTTTCTCTTCTGTTTTTTTCTCTTCTGTTTTTTTCTCTTCTGTTTTTTTCTCTTCTGTTTTTTTCTCTTCTGTTTTTTTCTCTTCTGTTTTTTTCTCTTCTGTTTTTTTCTCTTCTGTTTTTTTCTCTTCTGTTTTTTTCTCTTCTGTTTCTTTCTCTTCTGGCTTTTTCTCCGTGCCTTCCGTGTTCTCCGTGGTGAAAGGCCTTTGCCCCGAGCGGGAGAGCTCACATTCGGACAAACCTTGTTTCATCAGGTTTTCCTCTGTGCCCTCCGTGGTGAAAAATCCTCGCATCACACCTCCTCGGAGAAATCCAGAAGGTTGGTATCCATTGCTATTCCCGCCGCTTGCAGCTTCTCGGAAAACTTGGGCACAATCCCGGTCGCATAGAAGCGGCCCAGCACTTTGCCGTTCGGCCCCAATCCCTTCTTCTGAAAGAGAAAAACATCCTGCATGCTGATCACCTGATCGCAGATGCCGGTGATCTCGGAGACGTGGGTCACGCGGCGCGCGCCGTCGCTCATGCGCGACACCTGGACGATGATCTGAATGGCGGCGGCAATCTGCTGCCGCATCGCCATCTCCGGCAGGTTCAGATTGGCCATAAGGGCCATGGTCTCGATACGCGAGATGGCGTCGCGCGGGCTGTTGGCATGCACCGTGGTGATGGAGCCGTCGTGGCCCGTATTCATGGCTTGAAGCATGTCGAGCGCTTCCTCGCCGCGCACCTCGCCCACCACAATGCGGTCGGGCCGCATACGCAGCGCATTCACCAGCAACTCGCGCTGGCGCACTCCGCCGTGCCCTTCCACGTTGGGAGGACGGCATTCCAGGCGCACGACGTGCCTCTGTTTCAGCTTGAGTTCAGCCGAGTCCTCGATGGTCACAATGCGCTCGCGCGGGGAGATAAACCCCGACAGCACATTCAGCAAGGTGGTTTTGCCCGCGCCTGTGCCCCCGGACACGACAATATTCAGCCGCGCCTTCACTGCGCTTTCCAGCACCCTCATCATCACCGGGGTGAGCTCGCGGTAGGCCAGCAGATCGTCGGCGGTAAGCGGATGCGTGCCAAAACGGCGGATGGAGAGAATAGGGCCATCGATGGCCAGCGGCGGGATAATGGCATTCACGCGCGAGCCATCGTGCAGCCGGGCGTCAACCATGGGCGAAGACTCATCCACCCGGCGCCCTACCTGGGAAACAATCTTCTCGATGATGTGCATCAGGTGATGGTTGTCCTTGAAGACAACGTTGGTGGTTTCCAGCACTCCGCCACGCTCCACATAGACCGCGTCGGCGGTGTTGACCAGGATGTCGGTGACGGTGGGGTCCTGCAAAAGCGGCTCCAGCGGGCCAAGACCGAACACCTCATCCAGCACCTCATTGGCCAGGCGGCTGCGCTCGCTGGCGCTGAAGGGGATACCGTGTTCGGCCACCAGTTGCAGGATCACGGCCAGCAACTGCTGCCGCCCCCGCGAGTCCTGCATGTAGAGCAGCTTCTCCAGATCGACCTTGCCGATCAGCTCGCGATGTACCGCCGACTTCACGTCCTGCTGCGCCCGCGCCAGCAAGGGATTCGCGTCCCTGCCCAGGTGCGCGGCCAGCTGAGTTGCGGGAAGCACAGCGGCAGCGGCTTCAGCCATAAATCCTCCTTGGTCGTACGGACACGCGGCCTGCCCGGATCAATTCCAGAATCCAAACTTCCGTTTGGGTTCGGCCGCATCCGCCGCCTGCCCCGGAACCAGACTTGCCGCCCACTTCTTCATCTCCATGGCGAACTCCGACTTGCGCTCCGGCCGTATAGGGTTGCCGGTATTCATCGCCCGAATCAGGTCCGAAGAGGCATTGGGAATCGCGATCGAGATTGGCTGCCGGATCGCTTTCTCGATCTGCTCCAGCCCCAGCGCGCCTTCTGAGGAAAACCGGTTGATGACGACCTTGATCTTCGACGGCGGCACGTTGCCCTGTAGCAGCCGGTCAATGTGACGGGTAAGGTCGCGCAGCGCCGGAACATCGGGAGTGGCGATCAGGTAAAGCTCGTCGCAACAGTCGATGGTGGCGAGGCTGAGGTTGTGTACCCCGTGAGGACAGTCGATCACCACAAACTCGTAGTTCTGCCCGAGAAAACGAATGGCGCGCTGGATGTCTTCCAGCGAGACGTTGGCGGAGTCGTCGAAGACGTCGGGCGAGGGCAGAATATCCAGACAGCTGGAATGATGAATAACAAAGCCGTCCAGCAGGATCTCGTCCAGGCGGGCAATGTTACGCACCAGTTCGTAAAAGTGGTAGTTGCCTTCGTCCTCGCCCAGGTACAACGAGACATGTCCCAGGCGGCGATGCTCGTCCAGAATCAAGGTGCGCTTGCCGTACTGGCGCACCAGAAAGCAGCCCAGATGGACTGCCAGGGTAGTGGCCCCGGCTCCGCCGCGCGCCCCCAGCAGCGCCAGGATCCTGCCGGTGGGTTTCGTCTGGGACTGTTTGCGGGCGCTCAAACGGGTGCGCAGGCGATCGAGCGCATCGGCAATCTGGTCGGCCGGCACCGGCTTGACCAGATACTCTCCGCAGCCGGCCCGCATCGCCTCCAGCATCAGCGCCGGGTCTGAGGCGGAGGTGACCGCGATCAGGCTGCCGCGGCCATGCAAGGTCTGCTGCAAGGCGTTCGCCGCCCCCACCGCGGCTTCCCGGTCGCGGTCAAAGTCGATGACACAAACGCAGATCTCCGCCCGTTGCAGCTTCTGCACCAGCTGGGGATTGCGAGTGTCACATGCGTAGTCCTCCAGCTCGCCGGCGAAGGTCCCGTTCTTCCGTGCCACCGCCTGCTTCACCGCATCCACGGTCTCCGAATCCGCGCACAGGGTGGCGGCGCACAAGCCGTTAGCGTTTTCCGCGAATTCTTCGCTGTTCACGTTGTGCTCTCCAAACTTGCCTTGCTCAACAATCCGTCCTCAATTATTCTTCGGCAGCGTGCGATCAAACCCTTGCGGCTGCAAGAACGGCACCGGCATCTCCGGAGTCGACGGAGGCGGCATCCCGGGGCCGCTGAGCGAGTCGATGATCTTTCGGGGTAACGATGACGATCAGTTCCATCGTCGAGTGGTTCAGGTTCTTGGAACGGAACAGTTGTCCCAGGATGGGGATATCGCCGATGCCCGGCATCTTGCTCAGACTGTCGGTGATGCGGTTGTCGAGAATGCCGGAGATGCCAAAGCTCTGCCCATCCTTCAACTCCACTTCCGTCTCGGCCTTGCGCGTGGATAATGCCGGCAGCGCATAGCCGGCAATGACGACCTCGTTGGTGTAGTCCAGCGCGCTTACCTCCGGCGCCACTTTCAGCCGTATGCTGCCATCGGAGTTCACGAAGGGAGTGAACTCCAGCTTCACTCCATAAGGCCGGAACTGCACCGTCACCGTCGGCACGCTGCCTGCTCCGCCCGGCTGCACGATGGGATACGGGAACTCGCCGCCCGCCAGGAAGCGCGCCGTCTTGCCGTGCAGCGTGGTCAGGTTGGGCTCGGCCAGAATTTGCAGGATGCCCTTGGTCTGCAAGTCTTTGATGGTCGCGCCGATGCCGTTCTTGATGTTGAAGTAGAAAAGGTTCAGGAAATCCGAGGTAATGGCCTGGGTGGCGGAGCCGTTGGGCTGGAAGGTGAAGGGGGAGAACTGTTCTGTGCTTCCCTGGCCGATGTTGTTGCCATTCAGGCCGAATAAATTGATGCCGAACGCAGTCAGCTTGGAGCGATCTACTTCTACGATGCGCACCTGCAACTGCACTTGCGGCAGGTGGGCGGGATCGACCACCAGCGAATTGATCACATCTTTGGCGTAGACCCCTGCCAGCCTCGCTGCCTCCTCGGCCGCGGCATCGCTGCCCACCACGCCGGTAAGGTGGACCCGGCCTTGCTGCGCCTCGACTTCGACATGATCGCCGGGAAGCGCCTCCGCCAGCGACTCGCGCAGGCCGGCTACGTCCACGTCGGCGAGCACGGTATACATCGTCGCCTGGCCGCCGGTCGACCACAACACCAGGCTGCTGGTACCAGCAGACTTGGCCGTGATCACTACCTCGAACGGGCTGGAGGCCAGCGAGTCCAGCACTGCGGGGTTGCTCACATAGACACGGCGCAGCCGCTCAGGAAAATTCAGAAACAGCGAGCGCCCGACAATCAGGTGAAGCCGGTGCGCATCGTCGGTGTTGGATGGCGGCTGTCCCGCGGCGGCTGTGCTGGCGCTGTCGGCTGGCGAAGCTGCCGCCGTGGCAACAGCCTTCAATGCCATGGGAGCAACGTGCCTTTGCGATGCGGCAGAAGTCGCGGTGTCGCCAGCGCCTCCGGCTGTCGCTGCCGGCGTCGTGCTTGCCTGGGCTCCGCTTGCAGCCGGGCCCGCAGAGGAAGAAGAGTTGCTCGCCTGCGCTGTTGCCGCCGGCGACTGCGCGGCCGATATTGTGGCCGCAAGCAACATCGCCAGCAACGCCAAAGCAGGGTTCCAGCGGAAAAGGGGTTTCATAGCGTCACTCAAAGCTCTTACTCGTACGCTTGTCGCCCAGAATGGTTTCGACAACGTACGGTTCTTTCATCGGCGAATGCATCCGCGGCGTTACTGCGGGAGCGGACGCTGGCGCAACTTCGGCCCCGGACAACTGCGCCATCTGTACCGCCATGGCCTTCACCTTGCTATGGTCTGCGCCATTGCGCAGCACGAACTGGATGCTGCCCTGGGCGCCGGCCAGCACCAGCTTCTGCGCGTCCTCAGGCGTTAGCAGCAGGGTGACGACGCTGACCGCTTCGGGCTTGCCTTGCGGCTCGGGCTCCAGCTTCTGTCCCACCGTCAGCACTTCCACGTCCTGCAAAACGATCTGGGTCTGCGGCGTGGGCACGCGATCGGAGCGGAAGGTCACCAGCACGTCCACATGCGATCCGGGAAACAGAAATCCGGCTACGCCGACCACCTCGTCGGATTTCACCGAAGTGGCGCGCATGCCTTCCGGGATCTTGGTGGTCAGCCCAATGCCCGATCCGGGCGCTGCCAGGTATCCCTCCAGAATGGGCTCGGAAGCAGCCACCGGAAAGATCACGGCGCGGCCCGCCAGGTCACCGGCTTTGGTGAAGGCGTTCGCCAAGGGGACCGACGCCGGCCAGTCGATCAGGACAAGGTCTTCCGCCTTCAGCACCTCTCCGGCATCGAGCGCGCGCGAGGCAGCTACATAGCGGTGTACGGTGGGACGGCTGGTGCTGGAGCTGCTGAGCTTGCGGCTGATGAAGAACGTGACCCCGCCGGACAGCAGCAGGGCGATAAGCAGGGCAAGAAGCACGCGACGGGAGTTCATGGTTTCATCTCGGCTGAAGATCGCAAATCGCCAGCGTTGCCGGAGTGGTTACGGCTTCCGCCTGCAACCACGTCCGGCGCTGGAGCATTGAGCCTGGCGTGTAAGGTCGTGTGGCCGGCGATCCACATCGGCGCGGCGCACCTACCTTTATCCTCGAAGGCCCGGCCCAGGCTGATGCCGGCCTCCGGCAGTTGCAGCTCCGGCCTCAGGCTACGGCGCTGCTCAGCTTGCTGCCCACCGCACTGAAGGCATTGCTGATGTTGGTGGCCAGGGCGCTCATCGCAGCCACGGCGGCCAAAGCTATCATTGCTGCTGCCAGGGCGTATTCGATCAGGTCCTGACCGGATTCCTCCCGCAGCAGATTAAGAAATGCAAGTTTCATTTCGACCTTCCTCCCTGTAGGTTCGCCAGACAGACACGTCAGGCGGTAGCTTGTTTCGCTACTTAAGTACTTTCGGTAACTCCTATCGGCAGCAGCAGGAAGATCGATTAGGTCTTGTGGGGGATAGAACGCAATTGGGACAACTGCCAAAGCGGGAAGGAAGAAATGCGGGAAGGAACTCGCTAAGGAATGCGGACATTGCTGGAATTGTCATCACGAGCCGACTTCAGTCGGCGAGGGATCTTCTTTTTGCCAGTCACACGGAAAAGCAGATTCCTCGCGCCAGAGTCGGGCGCTCGTAATGACAATTCCAAAAACGGAGACGGATCGCTAGCGTGACAAGTACAGCCTTCTATTGATGTTCGTATAACAGTTTGTCCACCGCCGGGCCGAGTTGCTCCACCGTAAGTCCGCTGAGAGACGAGAGACCGTGATTGGCGCGATATTCGCCTGGAACTGTATTGGGGCGGAGAGTGCCGTCCGAAGTGTCCCAATCATCCATAACGAGATAAAAGTCGCCCGCACTGTAATACGAGAGAATTAAGAGATACTTGTGGTCGGGTTGCAGAGAGTACCGAACGGGATCTGTGTGGTACGACAAAACGCGACCCGAGGCCAAGGTGACCGTCCCACCCCCGACCAGAATCGTTATGTCTTTGTCGGGGTGGGCGCCGGATCCGCTTTGATCGTCAAATACCTCGTCTACATGCACAGTCACCTCGCTGTAGAGGGAGAACTCGGAAGCGCTCAATACGCTGCGATGGTTCGTGAAGGTTCCTGCCAGGATAACCCTGTTAGGAGCGGGCCGGACATCCGATCTTGGAACGCCGCCTCCATGCCCGGGCCCGACGGCATCCGGATGTGGCGCAGTGAGAGGCAATTTTTGACCGACTGCTCCCTGGTCTAAATAGCGGTCTCGTTCCGCGCGTACCGAATGCGAGATGTCTTTGTTCCAATCCAGGTACGCTGTTGGCGTGAGCATCCACGCGTTAGGTGCGGGTTTCGGCTGACTCTCCGATACAGTTTGGGACGATGCCGCGACCCCGGAGGCCAACGCGGCTGCTAATACCGTGATCGCCGTGAATCTTAGCTCTTTCATAAAATCCGCCGATCACGACTCGCCCGCCGGCGCGCCCATTTCCTGCACGATCTGCACGCTGGCGCTGGTGCCGATGCGGTTCGCTCCCGCATCCACCATCTCCATCAGATGCGCCGCGGTGCGGATGCCGCCGGCGGCCTTCACCCCGATGTTGAGTCCGACCACTCCACGCATCAGCGCCACGTCGTAGGCGGTCGCGCCGGAATCGGCCAGTCCACTAGAGGTCTTCACAAAGTCGACTCCGGCTTCGACGGCGAGGGCGCAAGCCAGAATTTTTTCTTCCTGGCTCAGGAGAGCGTTTTCCAGGATGAGCTTCAGAAGGGCGCCACGCCGATGTGCCAGTTGGGTGAGGCTGCGAATCTCGGTCTGCACCAGCACGCGCTGGCCCGACTTCAGCGCCCCGATATTCATAACCATGTCGAGTTCGCTGGCCCCATTGCGCAGCGCTGCCTCGGCTTCCACCAGCTTGGTGACCGTCAGGTTTGCGCCCAAGGGAAAGCCGACCACCGTCCCGACCTTCACCGGCGTTCCCCGCAGCAGCCCGGCCGCCTGTGCGACGTTCACCGGATTCACCATGACGGCATGGAATCCGTAATGCACTGCCTCGTGGCAAAGCTTCGCCACCTGGTTGCGGGTGGCATCAGGTTTCAAAAGGGTGTGTTCGATGAGATTGGCAGCGCTCTGCCAATCACTCACAGACAGGGCCGGCATTCCGGCAACGACAGGCGAATACACTGACATAGCCAGCTAGATTCTATGCCTTATCAGAGCACGATTCCAAAATACAAACATCTGGCAGATTACGATAACGCTCGGCAAAGTCAAGTCCATATCCTACGACAAATTCGTCCGGGATCACGAAACCAACATAATCGGCCTGAATGGGCTCGGTGCGCCGCGACACTTTGTCCAGCAGCGCGGCAATCTTGATGCTCTTGGGCTGGTGCGCCTGAAACAGGCTTTTGATGTACGTGAGGGTCAGCCCGGTATCGAGAATGTCTTCCACCAGGATGACGTTCTTGCCTTCCAGCGATTGGTCAACGTCCTTTACCAGCCTGACTTCCCCGCTGTGCTGCCTGGCATTTCCGTAGCTGGAAACAGCGATGAAATCGAAGCTGGCGTCGAGCTGGATGGCGCGGGCAAGGTCGGCGAGAAAAATCGTCGAGCCCTTCAGCACTCCGATCAGGACAACCGGCTCGCCGGCAAAGTCAGCCGTGATGCGCGCCCCAATCTCGGCAACCTTGGCTGCAATCTGCTGGCGCGTGATCAGAACCCTCAGTCCGTCCACCGCTGCGCACCTCGACCGTCAGCAAAATTGGATAGTAGAGAAAGCGCAGTGGAAACTCAACCGGCCTCGCCGTCCAAACACCTACCCGTGACCGCCATCACCGACAGCCATCTGAGAGCCGTAAATACTTGCTCTCAAGTCCGTAATCGATTCGAACTCGAGTTGGAGGCTTGCCATGAAGCTGCGTCTCGCTTCGTTATCCCTGATCGCACTTTGCCTTACGCTGGCGGCTCTTCCGGCCGTGGCCCAGGTCGTTTATAGCAACGGTCCAACCGACGGCAACGACAGCGCGTGGACCATTAACTTCGGCTTCATTGTTAGCGACACCTTCAACGTGGCTGCCAACAACACCACCATTACGGGCGCCAACTTCGCCATGTGGGAGTTCCCCGGCGACACCATTACGTCGGTTGAATTGTCCATCACCTCGAGTGAAAATGGCGGCACCAGCTACTTTGATCAGACCGTGAACTTTACCCAACAGGTAAGCTGCAATCAGAACCAGTATGGATACAACATCTGCCTGGAAAACACCACGTTCAGTGGTCCGACTATTAACATCGGTGCTTATTGGCTGAACCTTCAGAACGCCAGCGTACCCAGCGGCGACCCAGTCTATTGGGACGAGAACTCGGGTCCGTCGTCGGCTTCGGATAACTGGGTCGGCACGATTCCTTCGGAAGCGTTCACCGTGCTCGGCGCCACCAGCATCACGACCACTAGCAGTACCAGCACCAGCACCACCTCAACCACCACCAGCAGCACCAGCAGCACCGGCTTTGGTTCCGTTCCAGAGCCCGGCAGCATTCTGTTGCTTGGTACAGGCTTCGTTGCTGTCGTCGGAGTGCTGCGCCGCAAGCTGTTCTGACCGCAGCGTGGCACGCGTTTGTTCTTTGTGATTACTCCGGCCCGCTCGCCTACGCAACAGGTTCGTCGCCGCCGACGGAAGGCGCCGGAGATACGGTCACCGGCTTTCTCCGCCTCGACCAGTAGAACACCGGCAGTCCGGCGGCAATCAGTACTGTCCCCCGCAGCGCGGTTTTTGGGTCTCCCCTAACCGTGTTCACCACAATCGCTGCGCAGGCAATAACGAATACCGCCGGGACCAGCATCTTCAACCAGAGTCTGGGACCGGCCCGCAGTTCATGCCGCCGCGCCACGAACAGCCCCGCAACCGCCGCGCCTGACGACAGCAGGATGGTAAACCCAGTGTAAGTCAGTATCTGTTCGAAGCTGCCTGCGGTCACCAGCAGCACGCTCCACAACCCTTGCAGAGCAATTGCCAGTGCCGGTGTCCCAAATCGCGGACTGACGCGCGCGAAGCTCGGAATAAACGCGCCATCGCGCGACATGGCGAAGTAAACTCGCGGACCGGCGATGGTCATGGCGCTGATTGCGCCCAGTTGCGCGATGATCAAAGCGGGCGTTACAAAATTCCGTCCCACCCCGAACAAAGCATGAGCGGCGACATCGCCAACGTTGATCGCGTTTTGCATCTGGGCGGGAGGGATCGCGTATAAGTACAGCGTGTTCAGCACGACGTACAGTCCAAGGATGATGCACGTCCCAATCAACAGAGCAGCACCGATGCCGCGCCCCGTGTCGTGCATCTCTTCGGAAATGTAGGCCGCCGCGTTCCATCCGCTATAGGTGAACATGATCGGTATTAACGCCAGCAGCCAGCTCGTCGGACGCACCGGCACGGCCACCGCCTGGAAGTGCGACCACGAACCTGTGCCGGCGGCGAAGCCGGCCACGCAAAAGACAACCACAATGCCGAGAATCAGAAGGGCCAGCGCGTTTTGCGTGATCTTGCCTGCGCCCAGATTGCAGGCATGCAACGCCGCAAAGACGATGACAACAAGGGCTGCCGTCAGCGAGCGCGGCGAGAAGCTGAACCCGCCCACATAGAAGTTGAGCGAGAAAAAAACGTGCTCCGAAGCCAAGGCGGGAAAATACTGCCCAAGGTAGATGACCAGTCCCACCGCGCAGGCGGCAACCGCACCGGAAAAGCCTGCGATCAGCGACGTCCAGCCCGACAGAAATCCAGCTGCCGGGCCATAAGCCTTCGCGAGATAGATGTATTCGCCGCCAGCCCACGGCCACCGCTTGCTCAGCTGCGCGTACGACACTGCCCCGGCCAGGGCGAGAGCGCCTCCGGCAATCCACAGCCCCAGCATCGCGCTCGGTTCGGGCACCAGCCTGGCAATGAGCGCCGGAGTGGTAAAGATGCCCACTCCAACCACGTTGGAGATGATCAGCGCTACTCCATCCCACACGCGAAAGGAGCGGCGGAGTTGGTTGGACGCGGCCGGCACGTCCCCGGCGGCAGCAGGCTGGCTTGTCGGATTCGTGGGGATGGGCTGACTATTCCGGGGCGTTTTGGCCATGCCTCGCGCTGCTAACTGGTATTGGGGTCCTCGGTGACAAACACTCTAACACCAGTTCCGGCTTGCGGACACAGGAAGTGCCGGCCGGCGATTTCCATCGGAAGACGCGGAGTTGAGGCGGCACAGTCGGTGCCCGGCCGGACAAGAAATGACTGCCCAGCCTATCAATTAAGTTCCTTCAGGGACTGGGACGATACCAGGTTCCTTAATGCTTCACTTGAGCCCCGGTACTTGCGTCTATGCCGTTTCCGCTCTGCACCCAGGCCGTGTACCACATGTCGCGCAGCATGGTGGCCCCGGCGGCGAGCCTCTGACGGATGAACTCGCGTGACGCCGGAGTGCCCGCGCCATCGAACCCTCCCGCCTTCTCTAACTGATAGACAGTCTCCACGTATTGATGAGATTCGTGAAGATACTTCAAGTAATCCTCGAAGGGGTCCGTCAGCCGCCGCGGCTGCGCTGGAACCAGGTCGGCAAAATGCAACTGCTTCAGATTGTCGGCGACGAAAATGCCCTCCATCTTCCAGTGAATGGTATTGCCGGTGGTGTAGCCCTTCGGATTCGGCCCAACCCAGCCGTTATGGTGGATGGTAGTGTGCAGCGGGTTCGCGGCGTCGCCCACGTAATGGCTCAGCCATCCCGCGTAGAAAATGGCATTGGCTTCGGCAAAATCAGGATTGCGATGCTCGGCAATCGCATGCCGGTATTCGCGAAAGGCCACCACCAGCCGCTCGAAGATCTCGATTGCAATGTAGGGCTGCAACCCCACTCGTTCCGGCAACAGATCGTCGGGATGTCCCGGCGTCTGCTGGCGCCGGGCCTCCAGCGCGCGATAAAAACTGTAACGGTCGGGCGGAAGCTCCATGCCCTCGACCATCTCCAGATCGATGAAGTGGTCAGGCTCCTGCGCTCGCTTCAGGGCCAGCTCCGAAGTTTGCCGCCAGCGATCAGGCTCCGGACCGAGGTAGGCCAGTTGAGCTTCGGCCTTGCGCAGAAACGCTGGAACGTCGGGCGGCAACTTCTCGGCCGCGACGCGGTCGATCGCGCTGTGACCTTCATTGCCCCACGGCCATGCCGGCGCGATAAGAACAGCAATCGCCAACAGGCACACCGCGGTTCGACGGATAGTGGTTTTCATTTCACGAATCGTTTTGCATCGTGTCAGGGCACGACTTTCAGTCGTGCCGATGGTGCGGTATGTTATGGAATCAGTTGGGTCTTGGCTACACCCGCGCCAGGTGCAGCCCAAACCACTTCTTGCGGTCGCACCAGGTCTGCTCCAGCATGAAGCCGCTCTCGCGTAGGATGGATTCAATCATGGCATCGGTGTATTTGTAGCTGTTTTCGGTGTGCATGCGCTCGCCGCGCTCGAAGGCAACGTCGAGATCGAGGGCGGGCAGAAATGCGGTTTGCGCCGTCAGGCTCTCCAGATAGATTTCCATGCGCGAACAGCGCCGGTTCCACAACGCGATATGCCGGAAGGCATCGAGATCAAAATCGGCCTCCAGCTCGCGGTTCAGACGCGCCAGGATGTTCTTGTTGAAGGCCGCGGTTACGCCCTGGGCGTCGTCGTAGGCGGGAACCAGGATCTTCGGGCTCTTGGCAAAGTCGGCGCCCAGCAGGAGAGCATCGCCGGAGCGCAGGGTTTGCCGGATGCGGCGCAGCAGACGAATCGCCTGCGGCGGCTCGAAATTGCCAATGCTGGAGCCGATGTATAGCACCAGCTTGCGGCCCGTTATGCGGCTGAGCGCAGGCACGCCGCCGGTGTAGTCGCCAACAATGGGGTTGACCCGCAAGCACGGAAACTGCCGGCCCAGCTGCCGTACGGCCTGCTCCAGTGCCGAAGGCGAAACGTCGATGGGATAAAACAGCGCCCGGCTCTGCCGCTGCAAAAGCTCTTCAATCAGAACGCAGGTCTTGGCCGCCGTGCCCGCGCCCAACTCCACCAGCGTAAGCGACGGTCCGGCGTTTGCCAGAATCTCGCCGGCATATTGTTCCAGAATCGCGCGCTCGGTGCGGCTCAGGTAGTACTCCGGCAGCTCGGTAATCTGCTCGAACAGTTGCGAGCCGACTTCGTCGTAAAAAAGCTTGGAGGGCAGAGATTTCGGCGAAGCGGTCAGGCCCTGGCGCACATCCAGAGCGATCGCGTCATTGGTGAAGAGTTGAACTTGCTTGCTAGTCGCCATTGGCCAACCTCAGCCCCATGAATTGCCAGCGCGCAGAGGGCGGGAAGAAATTGCGATACGTGACCCGCATGTGCGACTGCGGCGTCGCGCACGAGCCGCCGCGCAACACCATCTGGCTGCACATGAATTTGCTGTTGTACTCGCCGACCGCTCCCGCCGCCGGCTTGAAACCCGGATAAGCAACGTAAGGGCTGGCCGTCCACTCCCACACATCGCCAAACATCTGCACCAGCGGTTCAGCGCCGGTTGCAGGTTGCGGATGCAGCGTGCCCGACTCCAGAAAATTGCCGGCGATGGGGGATGACCGCGCCGCTACTTCCCACTCGAACTCGCTGGGCAACCGCGCACCCGCCCAGCGCGCGAGGGCATCGGCCTCGTAGTAGCTGAGGTGGCAGACCGGCTCATTCAACTGCAAAGGTTGCATACCTTCCACGGTGTAGTTCCACCACCCGCCGTCTCGCTGCTCCCAATACAGCGGCGCGTTCCACTGGTTTGCGCGGACGCAGTCCCAGCCATCCGAGAACCACAGCAGCGGGTTGCTGTAGCCGCCGTCGCGCATGAAGTCCAGATATTCGCCGTTGGTCACCAGGCGCGACGCCAGGCGAAAGGCCTCCAGGTAAACGTTGTGCCGCGGGCCTTCGTTGTCGAAGGCGAAGCCGCTGCCTTCAAAGCCGGCGGAATACACGCCCTCAGGGAAGCTTTGCCACTGTAGCGACGGAGCCGCGTGCGTGAGGTGCGCTGTTACGTGCTCTCCCTTGATTCGATACGCCGGCCGCAGAGGATTGGCCCACAGCCCGTTCTTCACGTCGGTAACGATCAACTCCTGGTGTTGTTGCTCGTGGTTGATGCCAAGCGCGATCAGATCAAGCGCGGCCGCAGGCTGCTCCAGCGTCAGCAGGCGGGCGATGGCTTCGTCCACATAGCTTCGGTAGGCGTGAACTTCATCCAGGCTGGGCCGCGACAAAATATGCCGCAACGCCCGCAACGGACGATCGCCAACGGCGTTGTAATAGGAGTTGAAAAGATTGCGGAAGGCAGGATGGAACTGGCGGAACTCACTCATATACTGCGACAGCACAAAGGTCTCGAAGAACCACGTGGTGTGCGCCAGATGCCACTTCGCCGGACTCGCATCCGCATTGGGCTGAAGACTGTGGTCCTCGACGCCCAACGGAGCGCAAATTTGTAGCGAGGTGTCCCGGACCTTCAGATATCTCTGAAGCAGAGACGCGTCGTCCTGACAATGAGGATTGTCAGAAGCACGGCCCTCGACGGTACTCTGTGCGCCCGCTCGCGACATAGATCACCTTAGATGCAGAAAGTCCTCAGGCCGACCAGCTTCCCGTGTGAAACACCAAGCCGACTCAGGAAAAGATGCACCGGGCGACGGAAAGGTACAAATTTTACAACAGAAAGCGCCCGATGCTGAAGCCGCTGGTAAACGGATCGATGAGAGGATTATCCTGAAGGCTCTCAGAGAAAAAGGCGAGCTGGCATGTTCGGTGTCTTATTCTCAATCTTGGCGATAATCGCGCTCCTAAGCGGTTTGGGCGAGGTTTTTATGAGAATTCGCCTCACCAGAAGGGCTTCGCGCGACAAAATAGCATGGTGGAGACGCGGCGGTGACGAAGTCGCCGCTACCTACGAGGAACTCTTCCCGGACAGCCGACTCCCACTTTTCAGGCGCTTCGTTTTCTGGCTTATTTTGGGAGCGGCTTCCATTGTCCTTTTGGCCATCCTGTGGAAATCAAAATGACCTACTACCCAACAAGCAACAGCCTCGAACCCCCATTCACTTTGTTGTAATCTGAACTCAGGTCCCATGTCCTACCAACACACGGTAGAGCAGCTTTACGCGCTCGGCCACGAGCTGGCCAGCACTCCCTCGCACAAGTTCGATCTGGCTTATGTGCGGGAGATGTTGCAGGAACTTGGCCATCCCGAGCGGCGTTTTGCCAGCGTGCTCATCGCCGGAACCAACGGCAAGGGTTCCACCGCTGCCACCCTGGCGTCGATCCTGCGGGTTGCCGGATATCGCACTGCGCTCTACAGTTCGCCGCACCTCGTGCGCATCAACGAGCGCATTCGGGTGAATGGCGAGATGATCTCCGATGCCGAGTTCGGCGCGATTTACGATCGCGTGGAGCGCGTGGCGCAACAGCTTCTGCAATCCGGCAAGCTGCCCTGGCATCCCAGCTTCTTCGAGATGCTGACCGCGATGGCCTTCGAGTACTTCGCCAGCGTCGGCGTGGAGATCGCAATACTCGAAGTCGGCATGGGCGGGCGGCTGGACGCGACCAATGTCGTCGAGCCGGCAATTTCGGTGATCGCCGACATCTCGCTCGATCATCAGAAGTATCTGGGCGACACGATTGCCGAGATCGCGCGCGAGAAAGTTGACATCATTCGCAAGCGCGGACTGGTGGTGACGCTGCCGCAACATCCCCAGGCCAACGACGTCATCGGCAACGCGATCGTGGAAAACGAGGCCCGAGGCGTCAGCGCCGCGAAATATGTGCCGCCTGTATCGCCGGGTGCTGCCGCCGATCTCGGAGGACGCACCGCTCCTGTGTCAGGCCGCAGCCGCTATCCGCTTTCTGTCATGGGTGAAGAGATTGAAGTCGATTCGCCGCTGGCGGGACGGCACCAGTTGCGCAACATCGCGCTGGCGATTGCAACCGCCGAAGAGCTGGGACAGTTCGGATTCAAAGTCACCGCGAAGCAGGTGGAGCAAGGCATTCGCGAGACGCCCTGGCCGGGACGCTTCCAGGTGCTTGCGCCGTCAGCAGCAACGCATCAGCACGAGACGGTGCTTGATGTAGCGCATAATCCAGCAGGCGCGTGGGCGCTGCGCTCGGCGCTGTCGGAGAGTTTCCCAGGCCGTGAGTTGACGCTGGTTTTCGCGGCCATGCGCGACAAAGCAATCCGTGAAATGGCCGAGATCCTGTTCCCGATTACCGAGCACGTCGTGCTGACGCAGGCGAACAATCCGCGGAGCGCCACCACCAGCGAGTTGCGCGAAGCTGCATCGCACACTGGCGCCGAGATGCATGAGGAGCCGACAGCGGCGGCGGCGCTGACAAAAGCGCGTGAACTGAGTAAAGCGGACGGCGTCATCGTCGTTACTGGATCGATCTTTCTGGTGGGCGAAGCGATGGAAGCAATGAGCATCACGGCCTAGGCAAAACCTTTTTCACCACGGAGGACACGAAGAGCACGGAGAAACGAAACCGTTAGAACTCTTAGTGTTTGAGTTCGTGGCTCGAAGCTCGTAGCTCGAAGCTAATTGCTAGTTGCTAGTTGCTGTCTTTATGAACTCGACGGACCAACAACTCGCGCAGGCAGCGCCGCAACGCGGTTCTCTCTTCACCCGCCTGCGCTCGTATTGTTTCTGCCTGCCCATCGTGTACCTGTATACCGGCGTTCTGGGCACGATTTCGTTAGTGTGTTCGTTGTTCGACAGCAGCGGCCAAGTGCAGCATCGGATTGCCCGCCTCTGGGCGCGGCTCATCCTGAAGACGGTCGGCATTCACGTACGCGTGGAAGGTGGGAAACATCTACAGCCATCGCAGCCTGCCATTTATGCGGCCAATCATCTGTCTGCCCTCGACATTCCCGTCCTCTACGCGCAGCTGCCGGGAAATTTTCGCATCATGGCGAAGAAGGAATTGTTTCGCTATCCCTTTCTCGGCTGGCATTTGAAACGCTCAGGCCAGATTCCGATTGTGTCAGGCGACGCTCACGCCTCACTGCGCAGCCTGAATCGCGCCGGGGAAACTCTGCGCCACGGCATGCCGCTGGTGGTGTTTCCCGAAGGCGGCCGCTCGCGCACCGGGCAGTTGCAGGAGTTTATGAACGGGGCATTCTACGTCGCCATCCGAGCCCAGGCGGCGGTGGTGCCTATGGCGATTGTAGGCAGCTTTGAATTGCTGCCGATGAATAGCTTTCACATGCTTCCCGGCAACATTGATCTGGTGATCGGAGAGCCGATTCCAACCACCGGGTTGCGTCTGCGCGACACGGACAAGCTGGCGGCGCAGGTGCACCAGGTGATTGCTGAGTTGTACGACTCGCACACCAAGGCGGCGCCTCAACGGAACGCGACCAGCAACGACGAGCCTAAGGCGGGTGGTGAACACATAACGAAGTTCTGATTGACTCGGGGTTTTGAAAGGGCACGGCTTTCAGCCGTGCCGCGAGCGTCGGAAAATCAAACGGACTTCAGCCCCGGCGGCAAGTTCGGAAAGTTATTCAGAGTTTCTATAGCTGGTAGAGCTGGCCTTCAGGCCAGCGTCCAGCGCGCGAAGAATTAGAGGGGCTTTAGCCCCGGATATCTATGAAGCCTCGTATCGCCATTCCGGTGCCAAACTCGAAACGGCCGAAATATGTGAGCACCTCTCTGCCCGAATATGAGCAGGCGGTGCGCAGCGCGGGCGGCGACCCTGTCGTCATTGACGTGACTGCGACGCCGTCGGAGATTGCGCAGGCGGTGAAGGCTTGCGACGGCGTGCTGCTTCCCGGCAGCCCTGCCGATGTGGATCCCGAGAAATATGGCGCCGAGCGGCACCCCGGCACCGCACCTGCCGATGCTTTTCGCGACAGCACAGACGAACTGCTTTTGCAGGATGCCTACAACATGCGCAAGCCGGTCTTCGGCATATGTTACGGCCTCCAGTCGTTGAATGTGTGGCGCACCGGCACGCTGGATCAGGCAGTACCGAAGGGCGTGAACCACGAGGCCGGACGCAAGGTGATGGAAGCACATTCCGTGCAGATCGATCCCGAATCGAAGCTGGCAGCCATTCTGCGCGATGCCGGCGCGCTGCCCGAGAGCAACCCGGTCATTCCTGTCAACTCCAGCCACCACCAGGCGGCTGGGGTGGTTGGCGATGGTTTGCGCCTGGCGGCATGGTCCCCTGACGACGGCGTGAAAGAGGCGATCGAAGGAACCTCGCCCGATCAATTTGTGCTGGGCGTTCAGTGGCATCCCGAGCGAACCTACGAGAGCGACCCGGCATCGCGCGCCATCTTCCGCGCTTTCGTCAGGGCCGCCGCCGACTGGCACCAGCAATTGGCGGACAAGCAGCAAGACTTCGAATCGGTGGGAAGAAAAAGCTAGTTCATTCCGAGGAGCGTTTTCACCACGGAGGCACGGAGAGCACGGAGGAAACCGAAATCGTTTAGGACGGGGAAACGAGGCTCTGTCATTTCTCTTTACCCGTGCTCTGTGTTCAAAAGGCTATTTCTGTGATGCAAGTTTGACTTTAGATTCCTCCGTGACCTCCGTGCTTCCGTGGTGAAACCGACCTTTCCGGTTTTGTGATGCGCTGCGTCTTCGCGTAGTCTGGTTTCTTATGCTCGATCTGGCCTTTGTACGCGATCATCTCCCCTTAGTTGAAGAAAAACTCCGTCAGCGCGGCATGGATCCCGCTGCCATCCTGGCAGATTTTCATGCTATCGATCTCGAGCGCCGCGCCGCGATCACCAAAGCCGAAATCTTGAAAGCTGAGCGCAACAAGGCCACCGAAGAAATCGCCAGGCTCAAGAAGGACAAGCAGGACGCCACCGCGCAGATCAACCAGACCAAAGAGCTGCGCGAGAAGATCGCCGAAGCCGAGAAGATTGCCGAAGAAGCGGACGCGCGACTGCGTAACATCCTGTTGAACATTCCCAACCTGCCGGACGACAGTGTGCCTGTCGGCAAAAGCGAGGCCGACAACGTCGAGATGCGACGCTGGGGAACGCCGCCACAGTTCGACTTCACGCCCAAGCCTCATTGGGAGCTCGGCGAGGAGCTTGGCATTCTCGACCTGGAGCGGGCGGCCAAGATCACTGGAGCGCGGTTTGCGGTGTATTGGGACCTGGGCGCGCGGCTGGAGCGCGCCCTGATGAACTTCATGCTCGACCTGCACACCCGCGAGCACGGCTACACCGAAGTCCTGCCGCCGTTCCTGGTCAACGCCGAATCATTGTATGGCACGGGAAATTTGCCCAAGTTTGAAGCCGACCTGTTCAAGGTCCCGCACGGCGACAAGAATCTCTACCTCATCCCGACCGCCGAGGTTCCGGTGACCAATCTCTATCGCGATGAAACACTCGATGGAGGGAGGCTGCCGATTTCTCTGGCGGCGTACACGCCGTGCTTTCGCAGCGAGGCAGGCTCCTACGGCAAAGACGTGCGCGGCATCATCCGCCAGCACCAGTTTCAGAAGGTCGAAATGGTGAAGTTCACCAAGCCCGAGCAATCACGGGAGGAGCATGAGAAGCTCACCCGCAATGCGGAAGCCGTGCTACAGAAACTGGGGCTGCACTATCGCGTGGTGGTGTTGTCAACCGGCGACATGGGATGGTCGCCGGCGAAGACTTACGACATCGAAGTCTGGCTGCCGGGACAGCAATTGTTCCGTGAGATCTCTTCGTGCTCGAACTATCTCGATTACCAGGCGCGGCGGGCGAACATTCGCTATCGTCCCGAGGGCGGCAAGAAGACGGAACTCGTGCACACCATCAACGGCAGCGGCCTGGCGATCGGGCGGACGTGGGTCGCGATCGTGGAGAACTATCAGCAGGCCGATGGCACTGTGCTGATTCCCGAAGTGCTGCGGCCGTATGTTGGTGCGGATCGGATTACGGCCAAGAAATTCTGAGAATCAAGTTGCGAGTTTCAGGTTTCGAGTTGCGCAGCTTTGCCTACCGCAAGTCGCAGGAGAAACGCCCATGCCCTTTGCCCATCACAGTACGACACACCGATTCACCGTCATCTTCGAGAAAGAGAATGAGGGCGGCTACCACGTGTTTTGTCCGACATTGCCCGGCTGCTACACTCAAAGTGAAACAGTAGAAGAGGGCATCGACAATATTCGAGAGGCCATCCAGTTGTATGTTGAAACGCTGATTGAAGATGGCCTTCCGATACCGCAGGAAGATATTTTCATCAAGCCGATCGAGATTACTGCGTGAGCCCCAAGCTCCCGGCGATGACCAGCAAAGAACTCGCGCGCATAGCGCGGCAGTTGGGCTTTGAGTTTCGGCGTCAGAAGGGCAGTCACGCGATATACGTTCCGCGCTAGCGACAACCGACGGGTGGTAATTCCCATGCACTCCGGACAGGACCTTAAACCAAAGACATTGCGAGGCATTATCGAGGACTTGGGCATCACAGCCGATGAGTTCGAGAAACTGCGTTGAAACCGAACCCCTAGCTCTGCCCCGAAATCTTCAACCGCAGGTCTTCCGGGATGCGATCGCGGATTTCGTCTGGCAGTTTTTCCAATCCCACCCGCGCGCCGAACATGGCCACGTCCTTGACCACCAGCGGGGCCGGCGTCGCCACCGCCACCAGCAGCCATAACAGCATAGAGAGCAGAAATCCGCCGAGGGCGCCGATCTCCAGCAGGAAGGCATGGCGGGGATGGAAGTGGCGAATGACGCCATACGCCAGAAGGAAAACCACCATGGAAGCCGAGGCCAGCGCCATCAACCCAATATCGATGCCGCGATGCAGCTGCTGGCGAGAGTGGCAGAACGCGCACTCGGCCAGATGGGCCTCGTAGTCGCCGCACATTTCAGGGGCCAGACCGGAGATGTCGTAGCGCCACCCGGCCAGGATCTTGCCGACGACTGGGTCAGTGCATTTTGCCATGGACAAGACTGGACGCCTCGCGCGCCCTGGGAGGTAGGCTCATAAGGCGTCTTACTACAGACGAACCGCAGCCAGCGGTTCGTGCTGAGCGGCCAACATTAGCCGATTGTGCAGCAAGCTGGGCTGGCCCAACGCACGTTCCGCTGTCATACGCGCAATTTCCGGATGATTATTCTGCTCCGAAAGATGCGCCAGGATGAGGAACTCTGCACCTCCATCATAGTCGGTCGTCAGAAAATCCGCGAGCGCGTCATTGGAGAGGTGGCCGACGCGGCTCATCACCCGCTGCTTCACGCTCCAGGGATAAGGGCCGCCACGCAGCAGTTCCAGATCATGGTTGGATTCGATCATCAGCACATGACATCCGCGCAGGTGGTCGCGCACGCTGGCCGGCATGTAGCCCAGGTCGGTGCAGATGCCGACCTTGATGCCGTCGCTGCGAAAAGTGAATCCCACCGGATCGACAGCATCATGCGGAATAGTAAACGGGGTCACGGTGATGTCGCCCACCTGGAAGCCGCTGCCGGAGCTGAACACCTCGCGGCGATCGAGGTTCACGCGATGGCCGGCGGCGTCGCGCGCACAGCGTTGGTATTCCTGATACGTCGCAGACGTGATGTATACGGGAATCTTCAACCGGCGCGCCAACACGCGTAGCCCGGCCACATGGTCAGAATGCTCGTGGGTGATGAGGACAGCGTCGATGCTACGTGCGTCCTGGCCACAGAGCATCAGGCGGCGCAGCAGTTCGCGGCATGAAAGACCGGCGTCGATCAGCAAGCGGGTGGCGGAACTCGACACCAGGGTGCAGTTGCCTTTGCTGCCGCTCGCCAGGACCGTGACCGAGACTGCCATAATCGCGAGCATAACCGGAGGCGAGCGCCGAGGGTAGTAACAAACTCGTTAACTACTGTGGAATACCCGGCGATTCACCTTCGAACGGCGGTTGGGGACGAGATTTGCACAGGAAATGGGCAGCTTATACACAAAACCCACAAACGCAGGCATTTTTCTGCTTGAGAGTTGCGCAACTTTCAGGCATTCTTTCACGCAATCGAGGCACAGCCAAATTGCGTGCCGCTTCCTGGTTGAGTACGGCCATTCGGCGATGAGAGGCGATTCGGGCCGAAGTGCGGGCCCCCAGCAAGCGTCCGATGTGGCGCGTGGTGGGGGCAGAACCGAACTGCGGCGCGGGTCCTTTCCCAGTGCAATCTATTGCGCCAGGGAATTTGCCGCATGCTAGGCCGTTACAACCGATAAGGCAGATGGGGCCCCGCGTGACTTTGTACGGACTACACTCGGGCTACGAAAGTGTCCGAGGGCGTTCCTCCGAGTCCGTACTTCTAAGTGCGCAACCGCGCAACACGCAGGCGTTCATCGCCATTGCTCTGGGCTGAGCGAAGGAAGCCACGCTACGTCAGGTGACGTGACCGCTGCGCCTCCAATCGCGACCCGAGGTGGCTGGCCTCGGGTCGCATACTGTTTCCCCCAACTACTCTTCTGCGTGAATACCCCATGAATTGCAGGCGGTTGCGGTCGCCGCCCCTGATTGGATAGCGGCCCGGATGATAAACTGATGCATTCTGTCTTATGGAATTGCTGCTTAATTTGATCTGGGTTGCCCTGGCCATCGGGTCATTCGTGGTGGTTGCGCGGCGCCATCAATCGACCGGCGACGGGAGTATCGATTGGCGTTCTCGGCTGGCGCTGGCCTGCGTGCTGTTAGTGTTGTTTCCGATCATTTCCGCCAGCGACGACCTGCATCCCACGCAAGCCCTCATGGAAGAGGCGACAAAGCGCATCCAGCATTTGGCGTCTCCCTGGCAACTGCCGGCCGGCAACCCAGGTCCTCACATGTTCCCCATGCTGCCGCTGCTTGGATTACTGCTTGCGCTGGTGAAGTTACAGCCCCTCACAGTTCTTGAGGCTGAGCCGTGCCGGCTTGATGGCCATGAGATTTCGGGCGACAGCCGCGGCCCTCCTTTCCACTGCAATTGACCGGCTTGCAGAAGCCGAATATCCCAGGGGCCGTTTCATTTTATTTATATTTTCCAGGTGCAGTTGCTTTGTCAGCGGCATGAAGGCGCTCGGCGAGAGCGAAAAGCCGCTTACCAGAAGAGAGTTCTGTGGAATGAAGAAGGATAACCACGCGCGCCGCTGCCGGCGTCCTATCGCCGTACTTGCTTGCTTCTTATGTTCCCTGCTCCTACTCCTGCCGGTTGGGGGATGCTCGGGAGACAAGCCCGAGCCAACCTCCGCGAAGGTGGTGGAAACCAATGCCGACCCCAATGTCTTTGCCATGCAGAATCCGGATCAGTTTGCCCTGACGCCGGTCCAGCTCCGCAAGGTCAGCGACGAAGTTCATGTCAACTGCGCCATTGCGCCGGACGTAAATCTCTCGGTCCCGGTGGTCTCGCTGGGCGGCGGCATGGTGGTCGAGATCAAATCCAAGCTTGGCGATTATGTGAAGAAGGGACAGGTCCTGCTGCTCATCAACAGCCCTGACCTCACCAGCGCCTTTTCGGACTACCAGAAGTTCAAGGCCGACCAGGTGCTGGCCGAGAAGCAACTGGCACGCGCGCAGCTTCTGTACGACAAGGGCGCCATCGCGCTGGCCGATCTGGAAACCGCGCAGGACGCACATGCCAAGTCCGATGTGGATTTGCAGGCTGCCATCGCCCATGTGAAGGTGTTGGGCGGGGACATCAGCAACCCCACCACGATGCTGCCGCTGCGAGCGCCTATCTCCGGCACCATCGTCGATCAGCAGATCACCAACGGGACCGGCGTCCGCTCGCTGGATAACCAGCAGGCGCTGTTCACCATCGCCGACCTTTCGCAGGTGTGGGTTATTTGCGACGTCTATCAGGACATGTTGCCCCATGTGCATGTCGGCGACATCGCTAACATCAGTTTGACGGGCTACGCTCACGATCAGTTTGCCGGAAAAGTCATCAACATCAGCCAGGTCCTGGACCCCACCACGCGCACCGCCAAGGTACGTATCGAGTTGCCGAATCCCAATGGCATCATGCGGGCCGGCATGTACGTGACCGCGATGTTTCATGCTCAAGCGCAGGTGGATCGTCCAGTGGTACCGACTACGGCCATCATCCAGCTGCACGACAGCAACTGGGTTTTCGTACCGCTGGGCGATGGTAAGTTCCGCCGGGTTTCCGTCGAGCTGGGACCGGAAGAGACGGGGGGATATCAGCAAGTCATCAGCGGTCTGAAGCCCAACGACCAGGTGGTGACCAACGCTCTCCAGTTCTCCAACGCCACCGAGGAGAAGTAGCGCATGATTCGATATCTGGTCGACTTTGCGCTGCGCAACCGGATGCTGGTGCTGGCGATGGGGATATTGCTGCTGGCCTGGGGCATCATCTCCTTCCACAAACTGCCAGTGGAGGCCTATCCCGACGTCGCCGACAAATATGCCTGGGTCATCACCCAGTGGCCGGGACGCGCCGCGGAAGAAGTCGAGCAGCAGGTCACCATTCCTATCGAAATTCAGATGAATGGGGTGGGACATCTGGTGCATCTGCGCTCGCTATCGCTGGCGGGCCTGTCGTTTATCACCCTCATCTTCGATGACGAGTCCGAGAACCTCCAGAACCGGCAACAGGTGCTGGAAAAGCTCACCATGGTGACCCTGCCTGCGGGAGTCAATCCCCAGATCGGACCAGATTTCAGTCCGGCAGGACAGATTTATTGGTACACCCTGGTCAGTAGCGATCCCAAGTACGACACCATGGAGCTGAAGACGCTCCAGGACTGGGTTGTCTACAAGTACCTGATGTCCGTGCCTAACGTGGCCGCGGTTTCAATCTTCGGAGGAGAGACGAAGGAATACCAGGTCCAGATCGACCCTGACAAGCTGGCGGCATATGGCTTGTCCCTGGCGAGCGTGGAGCAGGCCTTGGCAGCCAACAACGCTAACGGGGGCGGCAGCTATATCGAGAAGGGCCAGCAGGCCTTCAACGTTCGCGCCCTCGGCCTGATGCAGACCACCGAAGACATCGGCCAGACCGTAGTGGCCGTCAAGAACGGCACCCCGGTGCGCATCCGCGATGTAGGTGTCGTAGTCGAAGGCGCCAAGATCAAGCTGGGACAGATCGGAAAAAGCATCCGGCGTCCCGATGGATCATTGCTGGACAATGACGACGCGGTCGAAGGCATTGTGCAGTCGCGCAAAGGCTCGGAGACCGAAGGGGTGCTGCGCGACATTCACGAGAAGGTGAAGTTCATCAACGAGCGCGTGCTGCCCCCGGGCGTCCAGATCGTGCCCCACATGGACCGGGATGATCTGGTGCATTTCACCACCCATACGGTATTTCACAACCTGACCGAAGGCATTCTGCTGGTCGTCATCGTACTATTTCTTTTTCTGGGGAACGTTCGCTCTTCGCTGATTGTGGCGCTTACCATTCCGTTCTCCTTGTTCTTCGCGGCCATTCTGCTGGACCTGAATCACATTCCCGCAAACCTGTTATCGCTGGGCGCGCTGGATTTTGGCATGATCGTGGAAGGCGCGGCCGTCATGGTGGAGAACATTCAACGACGGCTCTCGGTCCAGAGCGAAAGTCACAGCGCACCCGACGAGGTGATTCGAGCGGCAGCCCACGAAGTACAGCGCCCGGTGTTCTATGCCATCGCTATCATCATCATCGCTTATCTGCCGATCTTCACTTTGCAGCGGGTAGAAGGACGCCTGTTCCGGCCCATGGCGTGGACCGTCGCCTTCGCGCTCCTGGGCTCGTTGTTCTTCTCCATCCTGCTGGCGCCGGTGCTGACCTCTTTCGTCTTTCGCAAGGGCGCCAAGGAGTGGCGCAATCCGCTGCTCGACTGGGTCACCCAACGTTACCAGCAAACTCTGCACTGGATGATTCCTCGCCGCGTCCTTACCTGGGCCGCGATGGCAGTCGTATGGATAGTCAGCATATATCTGGGATTCGGCGGAGTGATCGGCTCCGAGTTTCTGCCCCACCTTGACGAGGGGGCCATTTGGGCGCGCGGCACCCTCGCTCCCAGCACCGGGCCAACTGCCGGCCGGGAGATCATGGACAAGGCGCGGCTGATCTTCGCCGGCTTCCCGGAAGTTACGCAAGTGGTGTCGCAGGTGGGTCGGTCCGACGATGGCACCGATCCCACCGGCTTCTTCAACACGGAATATTACGTGGACCTGAAACCCCGCGGGCAGTGGCGCGCACAGTTTCACGGTCGAAAAGAGTTGCTGATCGATGCGATGAACGACGCCGTCAGCAAAATTCCCGGGGTGGATTGGGGCTTCTCGCAGCCCATCGAAGACAACATGGAAGAGGCAGTCAGCGGCGTGAAGGGCGAACTGGCACTCAAGGTTTTCGGCCCTGATCTGAAAGACCTGGAAGCCAAGGCCACCCAGATCGCCGGCGTGATGGCCACGGTGCCCGGCGTCGCCGACCTGGGAGTGTTTCGCGTGCTGGGGCAGCCCAACGTCGATATCTCCGTCGACCGCGCCCAGGCCGATCGCTTTGGCATTAACGTAGCCGACGTGCAGGATGCCATTCAGACGGCAGTGGGCGGCAATCCGATCAGCCAGATCCTGATTGGCGACCAGCGATTCGACCTGGTTCCGCGCTACCAACCGCAATTCCGCACCACCATCGATCAGATCAAGAACATTCGCCTGCTGGCGCCCAGTGGAGAGCGGGTCTCGTTGGGTCAGCTTTGTAAAATCAGCGTGGACGATGGTGCTTCCATGATCTACCGCGAGGGTAATCAGCGATACATCGCGATTAAATACAGCGTCCGTGGCCGCGATCTGGGCAGCACCGTGGAAGAAGCGATGACCAAGGTAAACCGCGAGGTCAAGCTACCGCCGGGCTACACTCTGGACTGGGCCGGGGAATATGAGAGTCAGAAACGCGCCAACCACCGGCTGGCGACCGTGATCCCGATTACGATTCTGGTCATCCTTCTGGTGCTCTATTCCATGTTCCGCTCCTTCAAGTGGAGCTTCCTGGTGTTACTGAACCTGACCTTGGCGCCCATCGGTGGTCTGGTCGCCCTGTTGATTACCGGAACTCACTTCAGCGTATCTACCGGCGTCGGCTTTCTGGCGCTGTTCGGAGTGTCGGTGCAGACCGGGGTCATTATGGTGGAGCACATCAACCAGCTGCGCGCGCGCGGACTGGCCACCAGTGAGGCGGCGGTCCTGGGTGCGACGCGACGGCTGCGTCCTATCATGATGACCATGCTGGTTGCGTCTCTCGGCCTGATTCCGGCCGCGCTGTCCCATGGCATCGGCTCCGATTCCCAGCGTCCCTTCGCCATCGTGATTGTGGGAGGATTGTTGACCGAGCTGTTCCTCAGCCTGCTGCTGCTGCCGGCGCTCTATGCCGACATGGCAGGACCGACGGATGTGTTGCCGCCGGACGAGGAGGATATCTCCGAATGAGAAACCTCTCCTGGGTACGGCATCGTTCCAGCGCGAACGCGGCGTTGAAACGCCACTCTACCTGTTCTCTGCGGCGGATTCGAATTTTGCTTGCCGCGTTGGTATTGCTGGGTACGGCGTTGCACCTTTCCGCCCAGACTCAATCCCAACCGCCAATGCCGGCACCGCCGCCGGTTCCGGCACAGCAGACACCAGCGCCCGGCATGCCGCAAGCGCCGTCGGTGGTGATCACGCTGGACCAGGCCATTGAACTGACTCGACAAGCCAATCCCACGCTGCTGGCGCAACGCACCCTGATCTCGCAAAACCGCGAGCAGGAAGTCACGGCCAATCTTCGTCCCAACCCTACCCTCACGTCGGATGCGCAATATCTCCCACTGTTCAGCCCGAGCCAGTGGTCCTCGGAATACATCGACAATACGGCGCAGTTCGACCTCGGCATCGGCTATCTCTTTGAGCGGGGAAAGAAGCGCCAGCACCGCCTGCAAGCGGCCAGGGACGCAACCTCAGTCACCGAGTCGCAAGTGCTCGACATAGAACGGACCACGATTGCGAACACGGCCCAGCAATTTGTGGCGGCCTTGCTGGCAAAGTCGAACCTGGAATTTGCCGAACGATTCCTGGACAGCTACAAACATACGGTTGGCATCAGCCAGGAGCAGCACCAGGCCGGCGCCATGAGCAAAGCCGACCTGCTGAAGATTCAACTGCAAACTTTGCAGTTCCAGACCGACGTGACCTCCGCCAAGATCGCCCTGGTGCAGGCGCTGAATTCCCTGCGGGAGTCGATCGGATTCGACGCCATCCCGCGTAACTACGATGTCGCCGGGCAACTAGCCTACGAGCCTCTGAATCTGTCCTTGGACGATCTCCGCGCTCGCGCTCTCGGCTCGCGACCCGATCTACAGGCGGCGCAGCGTGCAATTACCGCCGCGCAGAGCCAGATTGGCCTGGCCAAGGCCAACGCCAGGCAGGACATCAACGGCACCTTTGACTACGGACACGTGAATGCCGCTAATGTCGGCGCTTTCTATTTCAGCATGCCGCTGCCTATCTTCAACCGCAACCAGGGCGAAGTGGCGCGCACTTACTACGCTCTCACGCAGTCGCAATTTCAGGAGAAGGCTGCCCAGCAGATGGTGATGACGGATGTGAAGAACGCTTACGAAACGCTGCTTAATAACCGCGATGTCGTACAGCTCTTCGACCACGACTACCTGCAACAGGCAAAACAGTCGCTGGAGATCGCACAGTTTGCCTATCAGCACGGGGCTGCTTCCCTGCTGGATTTCCTGGATGCCGAACGCACCTATCGCTCGACGGAGCTGAGCTACCGGCAGGCGCTGGCATCCTATATGACAGCGGCAGAACAACTGCGGCAAGCGGTGGGAACCCGGGACCTACAGTAGGGTCTTCCCAGGCATACAATGGCGGTCAAGGTGTGAAGCTCATGAATTCTATTCTGCGGCATTTCTGCCGGCAGCTTGCTGTGGTCACGGCCCTCATCCTGTTCGCGATCCAGGTCGTCGTAATAGTCTCCTCCACGCTTCAGGCGCAGCAGCAAGTGAACTGGAGCGCGCAGGAGAAGCCCATCTTCGAGCAGATCAAGACCCTGCGCAGCCTGCCCGATGACGTGCGGGCCCATACCACCAAAGACATCGCACTGGAGATTCGCTCCTTGCCGGCGACGCCGAACAAGCTCGCGCTCGCAGTTTATCTGGCCAGCCGCGCGACCGAGGGCGACTTCGGTCATGACACGCTCCAGGAAGTGGCCACCACTCTGGCCGAAACGCTGCGTCAGGAACCACCTCCGGAAGAAAAGGGACAACCCGCCGGCGCCTACGTGGAGTTAGCTGAATTAGTGCGCTACGAGCACGTCCAGGCGTCGTCGGATGCCCCGCAATACAAGGCGGCGATGGCAAAACTGGAAGCCGACGACGAGCGCCGCCAGCAGGCCGACTTCACCCTGACCGATCTCCAGGGAAAGAACTGGACGCTGAAAGACCTGCGTGGAAAAGTCGTGCTGGTGAACTTCTGGGCCACGTGGTGTCCGCCCTGCCGGAAGGAGATGCCCGACCTGGAAGCGCTGTACAAACGGTTTCAGGACCGCGGCTTCGTGATCCTGGCCATCTCCGAGGACGAAGAGACCGACAAGGTCAAACCTTTTATCACGGAGCGCAACATCAGCTATCCCATCCTGTTGGATCCGGGCCAGAAGGTAAACAACCTTTTCCAGGTCGATGGCATTCCCAAGAGCTTTGTCTATAACCGCGAAGGCAAGTTGGTGGCGCAATCCATCGACATGCGGACGCAACGGCAATTTCTGGAGATGCTGGCGCAGGCCGGTCTGCAATAGATTATTGGGCGCATTGACCGGTCCTCGGCCGGTGGCAGTGAAGTGCTAATGATTTCGGTTCAGTCGAATGACGCTAACAGGCCCCGGCTTGCGAGCCATGCGAACCTTTTCACGCGGAACAAACGAAACCTGGTCCTCAGTTTCTTACTCGCGGCCGCGACTGTCGCTCTGTACTTCCCCGTAAGTCATCATCCCTTCCTCAATCTGGACGACAACCAGTACGTCGCCGACAACGTCGACATCGAAGGCGGTTTGAACCGGGACACCGTGAAGTGGGCATTCACTACTTTTTACTCGCTGAACTGGCATCCGGTGACGTGGCTCTCGCACGCTCTGGACGTGCAACTGTTTGGTCTCGACTCGGCGCGGCACCACGAGGTCAACCTGCTGCTCCATGTGCTTAACGTGGTGCTGCTGTTCTGGGTACTGGAGCGGGCCACCGGTTATGCGGGCCGCAGTGCCGCAGTAGCGGCCCTGTTTGCCGTGCATCCCATCAATGTTGAATCCGTGGCCTGGATTGCCGAGCGCAAGACCCTGCTCAGTATGTTGTTTTTCCTGCTCGCACTGGGAGCCTATCGCTGGTACGCCAGCCACCCTGGAGCGGCCCGTTACGCCCTCGTTGCTTTGTGGTTTGCGCTGGGATTGATGGCCAAGCCCCAGGTCATCACATTGCCATTCGTGCTGCTGCTGTGGGATTACTGGCCGCTGGAAAGACTCGCTTTTCGCCATTCGCTTTTCGCTTTTCGCCAGAAGGACGCGTCCGTCGTGTCTGACGAGACCCAACTTGCAGGGAACGAACAGCGACCTTCTAACGAAGAGCGAAAGGCGAAGAGCGAAGAGCGATTCCGCTGGTTGGTGCTGGAAAAGTTGCCGCTGCTGATTCTGTGCGCCGCCAGTTCCATACTCACCATGCAGGCCCAGCGGGCGGGCGGAGCGGTAGTCTCGCTGGCCGAGTATTCATTCTTCGTCCGGGTACAGAACGCTCTGGTTTCGTATGTTCGATATATCGGCAAAGCGTTTTGGCCGTCAGGTCTAACCCTGATGTACCCGCATCCGGGAAACTCGATCAGGATTTGGCAGGCGGCGGGGGCGTTGCTACTGTTGATGGCCATCAGTGCCTTGGTGTTGAAATATCGCAGGCGGCGCTATCTGCTCGTGGGATGGCTTTGGTTTCTGGGGACCATGGTGCCCATGATCGGCATCGTGCAGGTGGGTCATCAGGCCATGGCCGATCGCTATGCATATCTTCCCTTCATCGGCTTGTTCATCATGATCTGCTGGGGCGCGGGTGACTTGTTCGCACCGGCAGCCGCGGTAGGGATAGCAGGAAATGCCGCCGCAACCGGCCGCCCCTCCAGACCATGGCAATTGCCTTCGCCCTATCTCGTCGTGGTTACTGGCCTGGTGTTACTGGCGCTGAGCGTAGTCACCCGGCGTCAGCTCGGATACTGGAGCGACAATCTGATCCTCTGGGCGCGCGTTACTCGTGTTGTCGGCGTGAATTCCATAGCCGAAGAAAGGATCGGTAATGAGCTGATGAAACGCAGAAGACCGGAAGCTGCGATGCGCCACTACTTACGGGCCGTCGCCCTCGACCCCAACGATCCTCTCAGCAACTTCGCCTTGGCAGTTTACGATCAAGAACAGCGCGATCTGCCGGACGCAATCCAGCATTACAAGATTGTCATCAGCCATGCGCCCAACCTCGAGATCAAAAGCCGAGCGCTTATTTACATGGGCTATGCCTACCGCGATATGGGCGACAGCAACCTGGCGCGGCAAAGTCTCGAAGCTGCCGAGGGCTTGCGGCGCTGAAGCCTAAAGCTGACAGCTGTCTGCTATCCTGAGCGCGTCTCCCATGCGCACCACTAGCCGCAGAGCCAAGATCGCGTTCTTTGTCACGTTAGGCGTCTGCATCGCGGCCGCAGCGGCGGTGCTCAGCACCAGCTGGGTCATCCTCAACTGGCGCGAGATCGTGCCCCTGATTCTCGGCGTCATCTTCTTCGGCTTCATCATCGCCGGAGTGATCCTGAACACGATTTTCCTGGTGCGCGAAATCCGCCGCAACGAGCAGCAAGACAGCTTCCTGAACGCGGTCACGCATGAGTTGAAGACGCCGATCACCTCCATTCGGCTCTATCTGGAGACGCTGCAGAAGCGCAACGTGGACGACGAGCAGCGCCACGAGTTCTATCAGGTGATGCTGGAGGACACGCAGCGGCTGATGGGTACGGTGGAAGGCGTGCTGCGCGCGGCACGCATAACCCAGAAGAACGCTGTTCTTTCACGCACGGAAATCGCGGTTGGACCGCTGGTGGATGAGGTGATCGGATGGGCGCGCTCGCGCCATCATCTGTCGGCGGCGGTGCTGGATTGGACGCCCGATGGCAAGCCCGACGGCCAACTCAGCGTCATGGGCGATCGCGAGGAGCTTTCCACGGCTCTATCGAACGTACTGGATAACGCCGTGAAATACTCGCCGCAGGACCCGCAAATCCGGGTCGCCGTGGTCACGCCGGACCTGGAACACGTTGAAATTCGGGTGCGCGATAATGGAGTCGGAATTCCACGAGGCGAGTTGAAGCGCATCTTCAAACGCTTTTATCGCGTGCTTACGCCGGGGGCGTCGCAGGTGAAGGGCAGCGGCCTGGGCCTGTTCATTGTGCGAGCCATCGCCCGCCGGCACGGCGGCAACGCTTATGCCGAGAGCGAAGGCGCCGGACGCGGAACCACGTTTATCATTGAGCTGCCGAGGAACTCCCGGTGAACGACATTCTGCTGGTAGAAGACGAAGAGCACCTGGCGCGCGGGTTGAAGTTTAATCTCGAGGCCGAGGGCTACCACACCAAGGTTGTCGGCGACGGAGAAACCGCGCTGGATCTGCTGCTGAAGCAGCGCGGCGAGTTCGATCTGTTAGTGCTGGATGTGATGCTGCCCGGCAAGGACGGCTTTGCGGTTGCCACCGAATTGCGTAAGGCCAGCAACTATATTCCGCTGCTGATGCTGACCGCGCGTGGCCGTCCGGAAGACGTGCTCAAGGGCTTTGCCTGCGGCGCCGACGATTACCTGCCCAAACCATTTGACCTGGCGATTCTGCTGGCACGCATTCGCAGCCTGTTGCGTCGCCACGATTGGGGCCGCACCTTGCTGAACGATCCGCCAGCCGAGGTGCGCGTCGCCGAGCCGAAGGATGCCGACTCGCTGCGCGAGTTCGATGTTTATGTTTTTGACGGCAAGCAGGTTGACTTCGGCACGCTGGAACTGCGGGCCGAGGACAAGGTCTTCCGCTTGACGCTGATGGAAGCGGAGTTGCTGCGGCACCTGATTCGCAACAGCGGCCGGATTGTTTCGCGCAAGTCGATTCTGGAGGAAGTGTGGGGCCTGCACGAGGACACCGACACGCGCGCCATCGACAACTTCATTGTGCGACTGCGCCGGTACATCGAGAAAGATCCGTCGCATCCGCGACATCTGCTGACGGTGCGCGGAGTGGGATATCGGTTTATGCCTACGCCGGCCGTGGCGAACAAATGACGCGCAGGTGGTTCACCACGGAGACACGGAGTTCACGGAGTTCACGGAGTCTTGCGGAATATCACCCCAGAACCACGAGTCCAGTCAGGTTTTCAGAAGACGCGGCTTGAATTTCTCCGTGACCTCCGTGCCTCCGTGGTGAAAATTCGCCGTCACACCCCCTTGTGCGCCAGATCACTGAATCCCTGTGACAACGGCGGTACAAACGCATTGAAGGCTGCCCTCGCAGCCCAAGGTGCGTTATGTTGACCTTTGCCATTTTCCCCATCGTGCTTTTCTTCCTCGGTGCAATTCTCGTCACCGGCCTTCCGGTAGTTGTGAGCCTGCAGAATTATTACCAGAACCAGGGTCGCCAGCCGGTCATCTGTCCGGATTCCGGGCAGCCCGTCGATGTCGAAGTCGACAGGAAGTTCGCGTTCTGGTCGGCGTTGCGTGGACAGGAACATTCCCGGCTGGAATCGTGCTCGCGCTGGCCGGAGAAGGCCGATTGCGAACAGGAATGCCTGGCGCAACTCGATCCCTCGCCCGAGAATGTTGATCGTCTGCTGACGAAGTGGTACGAAGGCAAGAGCTGCGCCATTTGCACGCGCGCCCTGTCACCGTCCGATTGGCGCCGCAGCCGTCTGGCTGTGCTCAATGAAGAGCAAAAAATATTCGAGCTGCGCGACATGTATATCGATCAGTTGCAGGCAACACTGCAAAATATGCGGCCCCTGTGCTGGAATTGCCATCAGGAAGAGCGAGCGCGCCAAGCGACACCGGCTCGCGTCCTGAAAGGCGATCGCCATGGCCTGACGCCCGTGATTGAGTAAAGCATTCGCCCACGACAAAAGGACGGTCCACGCGGGCCGTCCTTTTGCTTCTTCGCCTTCGGATTCCCTACTTCTGAGCCGGGCTAGACGAGGCGTGGGCCGACGGAGCGGCGGAACCGGTCGTTACCGGGTGGCCAATAAAGCTCCCTCCGGTGCGCGCTCCTCCGTAGGCGATACCAGGTTCAGAGGCTCCCATGGAAACAGGCCTGACCGGCGGCGCAAACACGTGGGCCGGCGAACCATGATGGGTAAGGCTGTTCTCATTTGCGGCGAAGACATTCCCGTGAGCCGTTGCACTATTCGGATTAACAGAGCTGTGTGTGGTTGGCGTTGAGGCCGTCCGTCCGGGAACCAGGCTGGCAAAGTTCGGTGGGATCCGTCCGCCCGGAATAGAGAGCGGATTTGCGCCGGCCTTGCCTACCAGAACGGTCCGCGGGCTGCTTCCGGCCAGGACTGCCGGAGGAGTAGGCGCGGCCCAACCTGCAGGCGCTCGGGTCACGCGAGGCACGGACTGGAAGCTGGATGCGTACCATTGGCCACCGTAATTGTTGCCCGGCAACCACGCCCATCCGCCGCCGTTAATGAAGGCCCATGAGCCGTAGTGAAAAGGCAACCAGCCCCACGGATAGGCCGAGGCCCACGCATAGCCCATGCCGGGATAGAACATCCAGGCTCCATTGTTGTAGGGGCTCCAATTCGTCATGGCGTTGGCAAAGCCGTAGGGCTGCCAAGCGTATCCGTAGCTGCCGGCATAAAAGAAGTTGCCGTAATAGTTGAGGTCCTGCAAGCCGTAAGCGCGATTCGGTCCGCCGTAGCCAGTATTATCGGCGTACGTCCGGCTGTAGTCTTCGCGCTCTTTGTTCCACCCGTCGAAACGTACTGGCTCCACGCCCTTGGCGATGGTGTATTTTGTGCTGCTGTCGGCAGCGAGTGTCAGCGTTTCCTTCTTACCGACGATGACTGGCTGGGGCTGGTTCTCCAGCTGGACTTCACCCTTGAAGACGGCAAGCTGAACCTGATCGGGGCCGGTGCTGAGCCGCATCTCGGTGTCACGGTGCACCAGGAAACTGTTACTGCCCACCATCAGGCGATAGATATCGTCGCCCTTCGACGCAGCATCGAAGTACACCAGACCCTTGACCACTTCGATCTGGTCAATCTTAATGCCGGCATCATTCATCAAGAGCTTGGAAAACTTTACTTCGGAATCTTCCGTCAAGCGCAGCGCGCTCTGGTTCTCGAACTCGATCTCGGCCAGACCATCGCTGCCCGTAACCAGGCGCGTGCCTTCAACGACCGGTGTGTTGAGAATGGCCTTCTCCAGACCCGCGCCGGCCGCACGATCTATCTGGACTTGTCCTTCGACGGAGCTGAGGCGAACGATCCTGACATGCGAGTCGGCAACGGCTGCAAGCGAGCCGGCGGCCAAAACAAATACTGCGAGGGCGGAAACTAAGTGTCGCGTCATGTTAAGTACTCCTGGGCCGGTGCTTCCTGAACCTGAGAGACGCTGGCTGGACGAGGGTCGTCGAGGCCTTGCCTGTCTAAGGTCATTAAACACCAATTTCGGTGCAGAGATTCGGAAATTCGCGTGGTGACGTTGTCAAAGTATTGTGGCGGATTATGGGGACCACTGACTACTGGCAGACCAGCACCATCTTCCCTCGCGCGCCACTCCCGCTGATGATCTCTGCATGCGCTCGCGCCGCTTCAGCCAGAGGAATTCTCTCGCCAATTACCGGATGCAGCGCGCCGCTCTCCAGCCCGGCGATCAGCGCGGCGTGCATCTCTTTGTACTCGGCGTCCGATGTGTTCATCAGGGTTACGCCGCGAATATCGGCTTCACGCGCCATCGCGTCGCGAGGATTGATCTCGATAGTGCCGCGGTTGCCGATCACGGCAACCCGGCCCTTCTTTGCCAGCACAGTGAGGTCGCGCGCAAGGTTCTTGTTGGCCAGCAGCTCGATGATGACATCCACGCCGCGCCCTTCGGTCAGTTTCATCAGCTCGTCAAGATAGCCTTCGGACGAATGATTCAGCGCGTGGTGCGCGCCCTGTTCCTGAACCAGCTTCAACCCGCCTTGGCTGCCCGCGGTGCCGATCACACTCATGCCCGCCGCACGCGCCAGCTGCACCGCCGCCGTTCCCACTCCACCGCTGGCGCCGTGCACCAGAACCGTTTCCGCAGGCTTCGCACCGGCGCGCTGGAACAACCCGCGATAGGCCGTGCCATAAGGAACTCCCATCGCCGCGCCCTGCTCAAAGCTGACGCGCTCAGGCAAGTGCTGGACTTTGGCTTCGTCGCAAAGCGCTTGCTCGGCGTAGGTTCCCGTGAGGGACGCTGTAGTGTAAACGCGATCGCCAGTCTTCACTCGCGTCACGCCGGACCCGACAGCGACCACCACCCCGCCGGCGTCGAAGCCCGGGGTGTACGGCAGATTGGGTTTCACGGCGTAGGTGCCGGTGCGGATGTAGGCTTCCACGGGGTTCACGCCCGCGGCATAAACACGCACCACCACCTGCCCTGCTCCAGGCTGCGGATCGGGCACTTCTTCCAGCTTCAACACTTCGGGACCGCCGAATTGGTGGACGCGAATGGCTTTCACGATTCCCTCCTATAACAGAACCCTAGCAGATTCCGCGACTCAAATGTCCAAACCCGGCCTGCCAATCGTGGCTTGACTTGCCCTCGCGCTTGGCATACTGTCCGGCTAATCCCAAGCGAAGGAGAACTGCGATGCGGCCAACCGGAGTGGTCCTGATTGCGATTTATCATTTCCTGAGCGCCTTGGTTCTCCTCTTGTTCGCGACCTTTCTGGTGGTGGGCGGCACCGTGCTGGGTGCACTGTTTGCCAGCGGCCATGAAAGCCCGCTGGGCGGGCTCGGCATGATGGTAGGTATGCTGGGTGCGGTCATCTTCTTCCTCTACGCCGTGGTTGCCTTCGTAGCGGGCTACGGAGTCTGGAGCTTGCGCGAGTGGGGCCGCATCCTGTCCATCGTGCTGGCAGTGGTTTCGCTGCTGTTTTCCCTTCCCGGATTATTGCTGATGGGTCTGCATTTCCATCTCTTCTTCGGCACCTATCGCCTGTTCCGTATCGCCATCAGCATCCTGATTATCTGGTACCTGGTGCAGCCGCCGATCAAGGCGCTCTTTCAGCGCACCGTCCCCGCCGCGCCGGTCTCGTAGGTCTTGGGGATTATCGAGTTGCAGGTTGCGGCCTAGCCTCCCGGCTGTATTTCCGTGGCCTTGCCGTTGGTGAAGGTGACGCGCAGCGGATGCCCGTTATCCGGAAAGTCCACAATTCGTGGATTCGACATCCCCGTTCCTTCCGGGCTACCCACTCCGACGGCAAAGAACGCCTGAATCTCGTTCATGCCGGGCTTCACTTCATGGTTGTCGATTGCCTTCCACACGTCGGCTGACCAGTGCTTATAAAGCTCACGCGGATCCTGTATGAAGAGGATGTCGTCGCTATAAATCTTGTAGTCGCCGTTGTCGTTCACGCCGACAGGAAACGCGTACCGCTTGCCGTCCTTCTCGAACACCGCCATCACCTGCTTCTGCGATGGCGAACCGGGCGTGCGGTCCAGCACCACATCCTTAATGTCGAGCTTCTCGATCGGCCCCAGCGTTCCCGCCGGATGCTCAAAATCGCTATGGCCTGCGTAGGGATAGTAGGCGTAGCGATAGCCGTCCCGAACCCAGACCGGCTGCCTGGTCAATTCCTTGGCGTCCTTCAGGTCCTCCGGATGCAGCTTCTTTGGCGTGACGTAATAGTCGGGATCGAGCGCGACTTCTGGCTGCTTCGCGACCGTGAGCCCCGAACGCCGTTCGCGGAGTGTGAGATACAAGTTGATGGCCGCCGCCAGAATGGCGACCAGTACGACGATCTGGATAATCCTGGTTCTCTTCGACATTTAGACAGTTAGGGAACTTCCGATTAAGTATTGCCTTGAAAGGGACGGCCTTCAGGGCATTGACTTAATCATGTCCCCTCCTTAGATGTTGGAGAATCGGATGGAGTTCTGGTTCATTGACGTTAGGGTGATGTTTTCACTCACACCCCCTTCGAGCGATAATCGGCCATGGCAACAAACACCGCGCCTTTTGATCTTCAGCCCATCCTAAAGGGTAAACTGCTCGAACTCAGGCCGCTCCGGCCCGGCGACTTTCCCGACCTCTACGCCGTCGCTTCCGATCCGCTGATCTGGGAGCAACACCCGGCAAAAGACCGTTGCCAGGAAGCAGTCTTCCAGCAATTCTTTCAGAAGGCTCTGGATTCCGGCGGAGCGTTTGTCGCCATCGATCGCAAGGATGGCCGCGTGATCGGGACCTCGCGCTTCCACGACTACGACGCCGGAAGAAACCAAATCGAGGTTGGCTTCACCTTCCTTGCCCGCTCGCATTGGGGAGGCACGTACAACCGCGAGATGAAAGAGCTGATGCTGCGACACGCCTTCAACTACGTAGAGCGCGTTGTCTTCCTGATTGATCCGAATAACTTCCGCTCGCAGCGCGCCGTGGAGAAAATCGGCGGCATTCGCGCGGGGTCGCGGCAAAACGCCGAAGGCCGCGACAGTTTCGTGTACGAAATCACCGCACCGGCCTTCGCGGAACAGTTCGGGCAACTAGGATGAAACTGAGCGCAAGCGTTGGCAAGGACCGCGAAGGGTTTGGCTGCGGAGTCCGCACTTCTCCGAGAACACTTTTGGAGTTGTAGTAGGGGAACACCTCAGATGGCGGGTTCGGTGAGCAGGAGCCGCAACAGGCAAAAAGGCCATAGTCCAAATGAGGACCCTACAAAGGTGGTCCTTCGCTATTGCAAGCCAGCGGAATACGCGTATACTCTGCAATTTTGCATCAAAGACGGAAATTCCTTGGTACAATCGGCGTCATTTCTTTGTTGAGATAGGAATAGAGAGTTCGGCTTAACCGCCGGCTTGGTAGCTGGAGAGCAAATTCCAATAGCGGACAAAGGAGAAATATGACTCGAAGACTAAGTACTTCTTTGCTGACAATGGTCGCGCTTCTATCGGTCGCGAGTACCATTTGTCTGGCGCAGCCACAATCGCTGTTGACGCATCATGTGCGTGAAGCAACGCTCAATGGGCAGGCGCAGTACATCGGGCCCCTTCCCGCAACCCAGTCTATGCGTCTTGTCGTTGCTCTACCCATCCGCAACCAGGCAGGGTTGGATAACTTTTTGAAGGAAGTCTACGACCCTTCCAGTGGGTCGTATCGCCAGTTCCTTACCGTGGAACAGTTCACTGCAAGGTTTGGTCCCAGCCAGCAGGATTATGACGAGGTGATTCGCTTCGCGGAAACGCACGGCTTTACGGTAGTGGGCACTTCCCGCAACCGCCTGAATCTGGACGTCGTGGGGTCGGTGGCAGCGGTCGAGGCAGCCTTCCATGTGACCATGGGCGTCTATGATCTCCCCACCGAAAACCGTACCTTTTACGCTCCGGACAAGGAGCCCACCACAGACCTTGCGGTCCGCCTGTGGCACATCTCGGGGCTGGACAACTATTCCATCCCACGTCCCGCCATTGTGCATAGAGATGGTCTGCACTCTGAGGCCACGACTGGCTCCGGCCCGGGCTCCTCGTTTCTCGGCAGCGACATGAGGGCAGCGTACTACGAAGGGACGGCCCTCACCGGCACTGGCCAGTCGCTTGGGTTGCTGGAGTATTACGGCACCGACCTGACCGACTTGAGCACGTACTATTCGAACGTTCACCAGACCAACAACGTCCCGATCACCTTGTTGTCCACCGACGGAACCAGCACCAGCTGCGTCTATCCCAGCTGTGATGACACCGAGCAGACCTTGGACATGACCCAGGCTCTCGGCATGGCCCCTGGCATGTCCAGCCTGGTGATGTACGTGGGCTCAACCGATGCAGCCATTTTCAACGCAATGGCTACTCACAATCCGCTGAACGCGCAACTGAGTTCTTCCTGGACTTGGAGCCCGGCTGACCCCAGCACCGACAACCCCTACTTCGAGGAGTTCTCGGCGCAGGGTCAGAATCTGTTCCAGGCGGCCGGTGACAGCGGTAAGTGGACATCCTCTTCCGAGATTTACCCGGCGGATGATGTCTATATCACATCGGTCGGCGGGACAGACTTAGACACCAGCAGTGCCGGCGGTCCCTGGAGTTCGGAGACCGCATGGGTCGACGGTGGCGGCGGTATTTCGCCGGACAAGTTTGCGATTCCCTCCTGGCAGGTAACTGCGGCCAATGGCTGCTCCTCATGCTCCAAGACCTATCGCAACGGCCCGGACGTTTCGGCCAACGCGAACTTTACCTTCTACGTCTGTGCCGACCAAACTACCTGCACTGAAAACGAGTATGGTGGAACGAGTTTTGCGGCTCCCATGTGGGCCGGCTACCTGGCTCTCGTCAACCAACAAGCCGTCGCTAACGGCAACCATACAGTCGGGTTCATCAATCCATCGCTCTATACGATCGGTGGGGGCTCGAGCTATGACACCGATTTCCACGACGTTACCAGTGGCAGCAACGGCTATTCGGCAACCGTGGGATACGATTTGGCGACCGGCTGGGGCAGTCCCAACGGGAGCGGACTAATCACCGCACTTGCCGGAACCTCGTCAGGTCCGGGTTTCAGCCTTTCAGCTTCGCCCTCTTCAGTTACGGTGGCGCAGGGGAATAACGGGACCTCCACCATTACCAGCACGGTGACGGACGGCTTCGACTCGGCCATCTCCTTGACTGCGACTGGCCAGCCAACCGGCGTGACCGTAACTTTCAACCCGACCTCGATTACCGGGGCTGGAACTTCGACAATGACGATGAGCGTGGCCTCATCCACAGCGCCCGGCACCTATACGATTACCGTGAAGGGAACCTCCGGCAGCACCGTGGAAACCACCACGGTTTCCCTGACAGTGACGGGGACGAGTCCTAATTTCACCATCAGCGCCTCGCCCACATCTATTAGCATTAGTCCGGGAAACTCCGGCCATTCCACGATTACCACGACTATTTCCGGCGGATTTGACTCGGCCATTGCCTTGACTGCGAGTGGCCAGCCAAGCAGGGTGACGGTAAGCTTCAGCCCTAGCTCCATACCTGCGCCGGGCTCCGGCTCGTCAACCATGACAATCACGGTGAATAGAAGAGCAAGTGCTGGAACTTACCCGATCACTGTAAAGGGCACGGGCGGAGGCGTGAACCATACCACTACGGTCACCCTTACCATCCCGTAGAGACCACTGCAATGTTTCGGTACTGGCTGCCTCGGCGGTACCGATGAAAAGCCCGGACCTTCGGTCCGGGCTTTTTTCTCACCACAAACATCATCCCGCCCGGGCCGAGGAGCGCTTCCATGGCTGCGATGTTGCAGCAACTTCAACCTCTGCACACCGCAGGCCGCTGTTACCGGCTACTGATCCACTGAGTCTTTGTACTGGTCGCAGAACTGAGGCGCCCCGGCTCCCAATAACCCGCAGCCGCGCTTGATTTCATCGCGGATCAGGGAGCAAGCGTTTTCCGCGTTGCAAGGCGGTCGCGTCGCAGGCGACACTTTCAGACACCGCCGTACCAGTTCGTTGGCACGAACTGCACCTGCGGTCTTCAGGCAAGACTTGCTATTTCCTCCGACCGAGACATCACTGTCGTCATCGCGGTCCTTCTGCGCGGGAATAGTTTTGTAGCTTGTAGCTCCGGTTGCAGGTCGAGGAGCCACGGGTGCAACCGGCGCCCCGGCAGTTGCCGGCGGTTCGCTCCCCGGTGCATAGAGGACTTCGAATGGCGGGCGCTGAACTATTTCCCGGCCATCGTAGGCGAAGCTGCATTTGCCGTCCGTGAGTTTGCCGGGTTGGAAACCGCGATAGTTCGTCCGGCACGAATACAACGGCGAACCGTCGGGGTCCTTGCCAGTTTGGAGAAGACCTGCGGTATGCCCCTGGTACGCGCCCCACGCAGCGTGGCCCAGCGCTATCTCGTAGTCAGATTCCACCAACTCCTGGCCATCCAGAGCGATGTTGCAGCTGCCCTTCACCCACTTGCCGGGATAAATCCCTCCTTCATGGGCGGCCCGGCAAATGTACAGAGGAGAACCCGGCTCCGGGGAATCGCCGGGACCGCCAACGATGGCGCCATTGCCAGGAGTTGCCGGAGCGTGTTGCTGTTGCCATTGCAAACCGGAGTCCTGAGCACGAACTGACGGCAGCAGGCAGAAGACAGCCAGTGAAAGCACCATCGCTTGGACCCGGAAACCTATGCCTGGAATGCGGAACGGGAGCATGTTGGTCACTTTTTGCAGAAGCACCAGGCGTGCATGGCGCATTCCCCACATAACGCCTCCAAACCGTAGCCGCCGACGAAACTCCCGGAGGACAAGGCTAGTTCTTCGCTTTCTTGCAGTAGCACCAGGCGGAATGTATGCACTCTGGTTTTCCGTCTGAGCCCATCAGCGGGGAGTCGGCGGGCTCACGGCATTCCGCCTGCTTGCCTCCGGTGCAGGTAATGGAGCAGCCGGCGCAGCCTTTGGTCGCGCCCACCTTACAGGAGGTTGGTTCAGCCGGCGGTGCTGCTGGTGCGGCGGCTGCCGCCGGAGCAGCAGCGCTGCTGGACGCAGAGCCAAGTACCGCAGCCACAGCTTCGCCGTAGGTGCGTTTTCCGTTCTTGCCGCACCAGTCGCGGATCTTCTTGGCGTCCTCGGCCAGGGCAGCATCACTCTTGACGTAGCGCGGATCAGGACTGCTGGCGTTGGAGTAGGCCTGTAGGTAGGCGGAATACTGGGCCTGCTGGTTCGGGTCCGTTGCATTCCGGTAATCCGAGCAGCTGGAACTGGCGATTGACGACTGCGCTATGGCGGGAGAGACTGTGCCCGCCATTACAGCAAGAGCCATAGTGATAGCCCAACAAGAGCCCCGCATACTTGGTCCTTTGCGCGTTAATGCGCCGCGAATTAATTTCTGTTCTTGAGGGTGCGATTTTACACGATGTCCCTAAGTCGCACCAGTGCTTGGAGCTACGCTGCACGTTGCGGCCAACGTTCGCCCGAGACGTGGGGTCACTCCCCTGATTCCGTTCTGCTTTCGTCACTTGTTCCTCCATTCCTTCAACCTATAATCAAGGTGCTCTGGACGAAAAAGTATCCGCCGGATCGCGTCACACCCTGGCTGCGGGTGCACCATACAAGCAGTTATGGCTTGCATGGGCGACTCCAGTACGTTGGTGTGCCATCCGGAAGCTTGTTCGTATGGCTATCGCCTTCTCCAGCAAGGACAGAAGCCAGTCCCCGCGCCGCCTTTCCTCACCCTTCGGCGAGCTCAGGGCAAGCTCTTCTCACGGGCAATCGGAAGGATGCCTCCAATTTTTCGGTACGATTGCCCTGCTCTGCCTGCTTGGCGTCAGTCTCCACGCGGCTCCGCAGAATTCCACCCTTCGCAAGCAGCAGGCGCGGGAGCAATTCGACAAGGCTGAGCAGATGCGCGAAGCCCTGAACGGCCAACCCGCCGAACAGCGCACCCGTAAGGATTTTCAACATGTGGCGGACGCCTATCGCAAGGTCTACTATGTCGCTCCCGCGTCCAGCAAAGCTGACGCCAGCGTCATCGCGGTGGCCGAGATCCTGGCTGAGATGGGCCGCCAGTTTCAGCCCGGCGAAAAAGACTTGCGCGCCGCCATCGGCGAGTATGAGTTCCTGCGCCGCGAGTATCCCGGCAGCAAATATCGCTTCCAGGCCCTGTTTACCATTGGCCAAATCTATGCCGAAGACCTGGGTGACGGCGATGCCGCCCGCCAGACCTTCGAGGATTTCCTCAAGCACTACCCTCGCAACTCTCTGGCGCCACAAGCCAAACAGGCTTTGGCGGAATTGAACCATCCACCACCGCCAGCTGCTCCTCCGGCCAGCCCGCCGCCGGTCGAAGCAGCCCATGCTCCCGCCAAGCCAGAGCCGTCAGCTTCAATCAGCGAGACCCCCATCCCAGCCACAGCCGTCTCGGCCACAACCGCCCCAGCGATACCCAAGAAGAAGCCCGGCCTCATTCTGGTGACCGGAATCCGCCATTGGTCAACGCCCGATTACACCCGCGTGGCCATCGATCTCGACAGCGAGGTGAAGTACGAAGCCGGGCGCGTACCCAATCCCGATCGCATCTTCTTTGATCTGTCGGATACCAAACTGGCTTCCGTGCTGGTGGGCAAGATCTTCGACGTGCAGGACGGCTTCCTCAAGAAGATCCGCGTGGCCCAGTACCAGCCAGGAGCGACGCGCGTGGTCCTGGATGTTGCCGACGTCTCCGATTACTCCGCCTTCCTGCTACCCAATCCCTATCGCCTCATAATCGACATCCATGGCCGCCAGCCGCAGTCGCAGACGCTGATTGCCAAGGCGAATGCCGCCCCGACGGCAGCCAGTGACGACAGATCGATAACCACCGTCTCGAACGAAAAGTCCTACCGCTCGGTCGAGAAGGCCAACGAAGCAACTAGGTCCGGAACCTTAGCCAATGCGAAGAAACTGGCCGCGTCCAGCGAGACTACGAGCTCGACATCGCAGCCAGCGCCGTCCACCGCTGCCACGTTGTCGAAGCCGTTGCCCCACAAGGTCATTGTCGATGACGACGATGACGATGCGATCCCGAGCGCAAGCACCAGGCACAGCGCTGCCGCTGAAGCCAAACCTGCTGACCCGCTCTTCTCTGGCCCGAAAGACACCAGCGGCCCGGAGTTGAAGGCCACAACTCAGCCGACGACAGCCCCGACCGCCGTGGCCGTCGCTCCCCGCGCCAGTAAGAAGTCGGCGAAGAGCACCACCACCGCCGCGGCAACCGGCCACGAAGCTGAGCCCACATCCTTCGGCGACCGCAGCCTCACCCGCACCCTCGGCCTGAAGATCGGACGGATCGTGCTGGACGCTGGTCACGGCGGCCACGATACCGGGACCATCGGCCCCGACGGACTGATGGAGAAAGACCTGGTCCTCGATGTCACGCTGCGGCTTGGGCGCCTGCTCGAGACCCGGCTTGGCGCAGATGTCATCTACACCCGCGACGACGACACCTTCATTCCCCTTGAGACCCGAACGGCCATCGCCAACCAGCATCAGGCCGATCTCTTCATCTCCGTCCACGCTAACTCCAGCAGCGACCCCACGGCCCGCGGCGTCGAGACCTACTTCCTCAACTTCACCTCCAATCCCGAAGCCCTGGAGGTTGCCGCCCGCGAAAACGCGGTCTCGCAGAAGTCGATCTTCGAGCTTCAGGACCTGGTGAAGAAGATCACCCTGAAAGACAAGATCGACGAATCGCGCGAGCTGGCCACCGACGTTCAGCAATCGCTCTATGCCGGGCTGTCCTCGAAGCACTCTACGCTGAAGGATCGTGGTGTGAAGAAAGCACCGTTTGTGGTGCTGATCGGCGCGAACATGCCCAGCATCCTTGCCGAGATCTCTTTCGTCTCCAACCCTACCGACGAAGCCAAGCTGGAAACTCCGGAATACCGCGAGAAGATCGCCGAGTCGCTCTACCGAGGCATTGCCAAGTACGCCGGCGGCCTCAGCGGCGTCAAAGTGGCGACGAAGTTCAACAAGGATCCCAGTCAGTAAAGCTGCGAGCTTCGAGCTGCGAGCTTCGAGCTTCGAGCTGCGAGCTGCGAGCTTCGAGCCGCGAGCTTCGAGCCGCGGGGGGCTAATATCCCGATTCCGAGGTTAGTTGCGTAAAATAGAGCCTTGTATCAGGGCACGACTTCACAGGGCTGCGGAAGAGCTCCGCTTGAACGCTTTGTGTCAGGGCACGGCTTCAGCCGTGCCGAATGGCACACTAAAGAGACTTGGCGTTTAGGCCCTGTGGCCAAGATAGAAAGCCGCATCAAATCGTCAAACGATTCCGGATCGCGGAGCCCGCAGGGCGTCATTTGTATTAGCCGTGGGCGTCAGCCCGCGGTCAAAGCCGGCAAACCAAAATCCGAGCCCCTTCAGGGGCGGCACGCAGGAGAGCCCCCCGCTCGCGGCTCTCTTCCTGGAAACTTTGCCCCTCACGCCGTAGTCTAATGATGTAGGGCGAATACCCTCTTCTAGATGAAACGCTTCTCCATCGCAATCCTGACTTGGCTGTGGCTTTGCACCTTCGCCGGTGCGGCCGACAATCCCGCGCTCTTGCCCAAATCCTTCGCCGGATGGACGCAGGCCGGCCAGCCGCAAATCACCACTAACGCAGCCCAGGCCGACTCGGCCTATCCCGCAGCCCTGACGGAATACGGTTTCATCGACTCCGAGACGGCAATCTACACCCGCGATGACGGGCGCAAGCTGACGCTCAAGGCCGCTCGCTTCAACGATGCCACGGGAGCTTACGGAGCCTTCACCTTTTACCGCCAGCCGGCGATGACCGGCGAGGAGATCGGCACCAAGGCCGCGTCGGCGGGCAACCGCATTCTCTTCTTTCGCAGCAATGTCCTGGTCGACGCCAACTTTGCTCGTGTGACCGAGATGTCCGCGTCTGAGCTGCGCGAGCTTGCGGGCTTGCTGCCTTCGGCAAAAGGCTCGGCCGACAATCTGCCTACGCTGCCCGAATACTTGCCAAAGAAGGACGCCGTAGCCAACTCGGCGAAATACATTCTTGGCCCGCAAGCTCTTCTGGTGGCGAAGTCCCCGCTCACCGCCGAGCAGATTGACTTTGGCCACGACCCCGAGGTCCTGATGCAGGACTACTCGTCGCCGGACGGCGGCCTGACGCTGACCTTGCTTGACTATCCGACGCCACAGATCGCCGGCGAACGTCTGCGCGCGTTGCAAAGCGCGCAGCAGACAAACCCGGCATTTCTCGCGCGACGCACCGGACCCATCCTCGCCGTAGTCACCGGAGCCATCAACAGCAGCGACGCGAAAACGCTTCTCAACGCAGTGAACTACGAGGCGGAGGTCACGTGGAATGAAAGGACGAGCTTCAGCAAACGTGACAACATCGGTAATCTGATTCTCGCAGTCTTCACTCTCATCGGAATTATTTTGCTGATTTCCCTCATTTTCGGGGTTTTCTTCGGCGGAATTCGCCTCCTCGCGAAGCGAGTTTTTCCCAACCGGCTCTTTGACCGCCCCGAGGACCTGGAGATCATCCAGCTCCACCTTAGGGAGCCAGGCGAGCGCTAAGCTGCTGAAATAAAGCTTGTTAGCAGATAAATGTGAAAATCCGCCCGATTTCAGGGTTTTGTGTGAATTCTGGCAATCCACGGCAAGTCATTGAAAACACAGCAATTTAAGTCCCAAAAAACGCTTGACACGCACTTTCCTGAACCCTAGTATTTGTTCCAGAAAGTTTTGACGGCCTAGCCTCCGTTGGAACTATTCTCCCTTGAAGAGAAGGCCGCCCTGTTGCCGGGTGGCCTTTTCGTTTGTGCGAAACTCGTCTGAATTGTGGAAAACGCAGCGACTGTGTTTTTTTAGCGCGACCAACAACAGAATCGCGACGAAGAACAGATCGATTGGATCGGCACTCCGTCGCAGACTCGAGTTATCTCACGATGCTAGATTCGCTCCTTGAGATCCAGTTGAGGTTCGCCATGCGCCGCCTCCTGATATTTCTGGGCTGTAATCCCTGATCTCTTTGACCATAGAACTCCGCGCACTCCGTGCTGGAGCCTGCCCTGAGCGAAGTCGAAGGGTCGTAAAAGCCTCTTGGCCTCACTTAATAACTTGAAATTGAAATTCCCTGCTCCGCCAACTCATTTATAATCACGGGAATTTCGCGCACGAGCGCCTGGAGGCAGAGCATGGGTCGTCCGGTGTTGCATTTCGAAATCGGGTGCCGCGACAAAGCGCGCACCGCGGAGTTCTTCGGCAAGCTTTTCGAATGGAACACGCAGGAATCGGGACCGGCGACGATGATCGATACCGGCGCCGGCACAGGCATCAACGGCCACATCACCGCTCTGGGTCACGAACCCAACAACTACGTCACTGTCTACATCGGCGTAGACGACGTGCAGGCCTATCTCGACAAGGCAGTGGCTTTGGGCGGAAAAGCGTTGACGCCGGTCATCACCATCCCGCAAGGACAGTTCGCGTGGTTCGCCGATCCCGATGGCAACACCATTGGCTTGTTTAAGCCGTCTATGCAGAGGTAGCTTCACGTCAGGGAAGTTCTGATTACGTTGGTTTGAAGGGGGATGGCCTTCGGTGTCTGCGTGGGAACGAAGTGTAATCTTCGGCGACGGAGCATGAACTCACGAAGAAAGAACCCCGAAGGGGTGGACGTGCAGTTAGCCCAGGACGGAGCGCAGCGGAGTTCTGGGTAGCTGGGAAAAAGTAACCGAGTCCCGTAGGCGCGACACGATTCCCACGCACTCACTTCATGCCGTCCTTGAGGGCAGCGGCTTTATGGCCGCGCTGCGGGACTTCGCCGTCACCTGATCAGGATCTCCCTAGCTATTCCGCGTTCGAGCCGCGACCATGGTTTTCTTGAAGCGCAAACCGCTGTCCCCGTTGTCCCACTTCGTGGACGTGTTCTGGTTGTATGAGGGCTACAACGTTCCCCATGAAAAGGAGCGACTGCTCCCTGACGGAACCGTCGAACTGGTCGTCAATCTTCGCGAAGACCGCATTCGCGTCTACGACTCGCTCAACCCGAACCACTATCACACGATTCCGGGATGCGTGGTCTCCGGGCCGCGTTCGGAGTTCTTCGTCATTGACACCGCAAGCGAGTCGCAGACGGTCGGCGTCCACTTCAAGCCGGGCGGAGCATTTCCGTTTTTCAAAGTGCCGCCTACTGAGCTCAACAACCAGTCGATTGCTCTGGAGTGCTTGTGGGGAAGCGCGTCTGCACGACTGCGCGAGCGGCTGCTGGCGGTTGACTCGCCGGAAGAAAAACTCCGCGTGCTTGAGTGTTTTCTGCTGGAGCAATTGACGAAGCCTCTGGTACGCCATCCCGCCGTGGGGTTCGCCTTGGACCGTTTCCTGGGCGACGGCCGGCCTCCAGCTGTATCGCGCGTTGTAGAGCAAGTTGGATTCAGTCAGCGCCGCTTCATCGCGTTGTTCCGCGATCAGGTGGGCCTCACTCCGAAACTCTTTTGCCGGGTCAGCCGCTTCCAAAAGGTAGTCCAAAGTGCCCATGCCCACCGCGACATCAATTGGGCAACTGTGGCCCTCGACTGCGGCTATTACGACCAGGCACACTTCACTCACGACTTCCAGTCATTCGCCGGGATTACGCCGTCGGAGTATCTGGCGCGGAAGTCAGCGCACGTAAATCATGTACCGATGGAGTGAGAACGCGGCGTGCGTTTCGCGCCTGCAAGAAAACCGCGCGGAAGCGCCGTTGCACCTCGCGATTCGCAACCAGGTCAAATTTCTACAAGACGCAGATCAGGCACAAGCGCCATTATCGTCACGCAACCACCGAGCCTGAGATCCGGCCCGGCAAATTGGAAGTCTCACTTAAGGAGCACATATGGCAGTCAAACCAATTCCCGATGGATACCACACCGTCACTCCCTACCTGACCGTGGATGACCCTGGCGCGGTGATCGATTTCCTGAAGAAGGCGTTCGACGCGACGGAGACCTATGCAATGCGCGATTCCAGTGGCAAGATCCAGCACGCCGAGGTCAAGGTTGGCGACTCGATGCTGATGCTCGGCGGAGCGCGCGGCGAATGGACGGCGCGTCCGGGCAACTTCTACCTGTACGTCGAAGATGTTGATGCGGTTTACAAAAAGGCGGTCGCGGCCGGCGGGACGTCCCTCAGAGAGCCCGCGAATCAGTTCTATGGCGATCGCCACGGTGCCGTAACCGACTCGCAGGGAAACAGCTGGTGGATTGCCACTCACGTGGAGGATGTGTCGCCTGAGGAAGTGGAGCGCCGCGCCCAACAGCAGCACGTCCAGACGCCGACGGCGGAAGCGACGAAGTAGAACTCGGCTGCGTGGCTTAGTGCCTCCACAAGCTGCCGTAGACGGCTGGGGACGAAATCCGCAACCTGAATTGGAAGAACGGGAACGCATTGGCGGAAGTGTGTTCCCGGTTGTTATAATTCCAGCTGCCGCAGTCCTTAACACTCAGCGATTCCCGCTCCGTGGCCAGGTAGCTCAGCTGGTAGAGCGCAGCCCTGAAAAGGCTGGCGTCGGCGGTTCAACTCCGTCCCTGGCCACCATTACAATCAATCACTTGCACGGTTCCGATTCCCCGCTTTGGTTCCATTCGGTTCCAATTCATTACTGCACCATGTTTGAAAGGCCGTTGAGCTTGTCAACGACCCGCTGTTGCGATTCCGGTACGAACTGCTGGTAGATGTCCAGCGTAGTGCTCGCCCGGGAGTGTCTCATCTGTGCTTGTGCGTCCTTCACGTCGGCGCCGGCCAACTTCAACCAGGTCGCGTGAGAGGTACGCAAGCAGCGCCAATTCACGAAATCCAAACCGATCTTTCTACCGGCCGGTTTGATGTGACGCGAAAGGATGTTGTTGTCCCGCATCGGGCCACCTGTGCGTAGTCCTTGAAACACGAGATCATTAGGGCCATCGAGCTTGACGACCTTGTGCCGCTGCATCCCGAGGCCAGACCTAATCTCTACCGTCATTCCCTTGAGTCGGTGAATCCGAGAGATTACACATTCATTGACGGCGATCGTTGCGTTGCTGGCTTCGCTCTTCGGTGCGCCCCAGTCGCCGCGGCAGAACCGCTCGTCGATGCTAATAGAAGAAGCGTGGACGTTGCGCCAACGGAGCGCGCACAATTCGCTGACGCGCAGGCCCGTATAAACCGCGACATAGATCATCGTGGCATATGGCTCAGCCATCAGTTCAAGCAACGCATCGAACTGCTGCGGGGTGACATATGGCTTGTCTCGCCGCTTTCCGCGTTTCTCGGGTGGGAGTTTGACATTCTCTGCTGGGTTCTTGATAAGCAGCCCGTATGTGACTGCCGATTGCAGGATTCCAGCGAGCACGTCGCGGATTTTGTCCTTCGACTCATGCGAGAGCGGCGAGGATGTCATCCCAGAGAAATATGCCTGCAGTGTCAGCGGGGTTAGATCGCGTAGGCACTTTTCCCCGAACGCCGGTAGCAGATAGTTCTTGATGATCCCCGTGGAGCGCTCCTGTGTGCTCGTTGCCATAAGCGGAAGAACAATCGGTTTGTACGTCGTTTCGATGTAGTGCGTGAAGTTCGTTGCCGATCCGATTGATTCGAGCCCTTGGTTAATGGGTCTCACGTACTCGGCCGCCACCTTCCGCACCTCTCGCTCCGACATCGTGGCCGGAGCCAACTTGATTCGCTTGCGTTTTCGGCTGTACTTGCCTCCTGTGAAATCGTCTTGCCATACGAGCAGGGTCCACCAGGCCCCCCGCCGCGTGGGTTTTGGATCTTGGTATCTCCTTCGTGCCATCCGCTCAAAGTCTCCTTTCAGCGGAAGGCCGGAGTTCGCCTCGAGGGCTACATTATCACTGGCGTCGATAGCGCGTGAAGGGTTTCGGAGATTTGATTGAATTATAGGAAGCGGCGGTGAACTCCCGGAATCGCAATAAGGGTTGTTTGACACTCTGTTGTCACCTCAAATTTGAAGACGGTTGGAGCTCAGTCAGTGGCCCTAATAAGCGCCGTGTCGGTGCGGTGGAGTCGCTGCGGGGCTCAGTGCACGAGGCGGTGGGAGATGGTGGTTGCAACAGCTGGAGGGACACGGCGGGGGAGGAGCAGGCCTTCTCGCGAGCTAATTCTTGCTTTTCATCCGGCTTGACGATCTATCAAGATCTCGAAAAAGATCTGCCAAACTGACTTCCAGAGCCTCCGCGATCGCCTGTAGGGTTCTAAGCCCTGCTTCTCGTGTGCCTCTCTCCAAGTCAGATATATGCACCTCGTGAACGCCTGAATGCTCGGCGAGGTCTATTTGTCGCCAGCTTTTGGCCTTTCGAAGTTCCCTGATCCTTCGGCCGACCAAGACGCATATATCTGTTGCCATTCGGCAATGGTCGTATTAGTGTTTACGCTATATTTAGTGCATACGCTCTCTGGAGTTCGTGTGAAAGCTGCAGCCATCGTTGGACTAATCTCACTTTTCTGCGTGCCGACATTGGCGCAAATAGATCGTTTCAAGAAAGGCGACAGGCCGGTTTTCGACCCGGCGGGGGATTTGGCCGAAGACTGCCAAGCCTGGCTGAAAGTCTTTCCCGGCGGGAAGCCTTTGCCTGACAACGACGAGCCTGTTGCGGCAACCAACCTGGAAGTGATAAGCGCAATTAAATGCGCCGCTTACATCAATGGTGCCCTAGATGGAGAACTGGAGCCGGCTTTCGGCTCACATTACCATCCCGTTCCGACGCGGCTCACAGACAACAAGCTGCTAATTGATACGATGCTCAAGTATCTTGCCGATCATCCCGAAGAGCAGAACTTTGCCGCGAGTACGATTCTGAATAAGGCTCGCAAAATAATCGCCAATGCTCAGGCAGCGAAGAAATGATCCGGGGAGGTTGGCCTCTGTTTGGGCTTTCTCGCATGGCCTACAAAATTTCATCTGCGAGCAAATGTAGAGGCAATAGGGATAGGACAAAACGCTCAGTGCTGAACTAAGACGCTCGCTGATGAACCCGTGAGGACGAAAGCATGTCCAAAGATAACGAGATCGGCGTACCAAGACCCGGCGAACAGCCGACCCGGGAACAACTCAAGGAACTGCTGCTGCGAGTTCTAGATGGAATGGCCGATGAAAAGGAACAGGACGGAATGACAGACGGCAATAGAGGTTCCGCCAAAGGAGACGCAATGATGAAGAAAACCACTATCGTCGCGCTGTTTCTGCTCCTGCTCTCGGCATCCACCGTGATGTTGAGCGTGTCAGCCGCCGTCCCACCGCCTCAAACTAGCTCGGCTTGCCCGTTCGCCAAAGGTTCTCCGACGGTTGAATGTATACCTGGCAGAACCCATCCGGTAGCAAGAGTGCGTTTGTGATGGCCCAGCAGGCCCGTGTCGGTGGGTCTGGAAATGCGTGCCAAACTAGCGGCGCTTAAGGGAAGCCTGCCCTGTCGGAAAACGTATGGCCGAAACCAAGCAAGTCACAGCGGGTCAGCGCGTCCTCTGGTCGCTGGTTGGCTGTGTTTTCTTGTTCTTCGGCGTCAGCCTGATCTACATGGTTGTGACCCAGAACGTACTCCGCCCAGCGGTAGCCGTTGGATTCGGGCTGGCTTCTCTCGTGCTGGGTGTCGTGATTCTTCGGGCCGTCTGGAAAGGGTAGAGGTAGGCGGGGAAATGCCACTCACACCGCGCCGAACCGACGTTCTGGCAGCCAACTTGAAATCAAGAGGCAAAAATGAGCTTAATAAGACGACTATTTTGGCCAACGCGGCTGTGGGATGATGCAAAAGACCTTATTCAGATCCACGAAATGAATAAGGACGCCAAAGAAGGACATCCAGATGCGCACTGCCCTATGTGCCGGATGGTGGGCAGAAGCACTAAAACCGAACCATTCGGCCCACACCCAATCGCGTGTTTGCGGTGTGGTTGGATTCCTACCCCTCCTTACGGTCTAAAGCAAGAAGGGGGTAAATTTGTGGCGTGAATGATTCCGGCCCACTTCCCGCGTTTCTTAGCCGCTTTCGGTGCTCTCGCGGCTGGTCTCTGAGGTGCTTCCTTAGCGACTGATAAGGACGGAACCAACGCGCATCACTGAACCACCCGCACCCCCAAATTTATCCGGGACGTTTTCCGGATCTGGCGAGTAATATCCACGAGGGGAGTTATGGACGAATCTCAGATTTACCAGCAGGCCTTGATACAGGCTAAAGAGCAACTCGCTAGATGGGAAGAGTTGGGCCGCAGTCTTGGCAACGAACGCTCTGTCGCTTGGGAAAACGTTCGAGCGCGAAGAGAAGAAGAGGTCGGCCAACTAGAGACGCTAATTCAGAGAGCTAAGAATCGACTCTAGCAGAGGGATTTCTCTCCGAATAGGCGCGATAAAAAGTTTGTCCCACAAACTGGGATCAATGTTTTTGGGGCATGTCCGACTCGCCATCTGTTTGTCTCTTTCTAGCTCTACTTCGACTGCCTTTTTCCACCTTTTGCCGCTGTCCGCCGGGGCGTGTTCCAGTACGGTCTTTTGCACTTCGGGCAGACTTTCGGTTCCTCCGCACTGTCCTGCCGGGGAACCCACGTATGTTGACCTCTCTCGCATTGGGAATCCTTGTAACGTGATCTTTGCCATTCTCTCAGGATATATCGGTAAACTAAAGGCAATATGCGCTGCTTGCTCATGCACCTGTTCGCGATACTCTTGCTCACACCATGTCTGAGCCACGCGATCAGCCAGAATGTACCAGCCGGGAACAAAGATAAGAGCACCGGCCAAAAAACCCAAACAAAGCCTCCAGTTGGACTCGGCCAGAAGTCCCCGCCATACGAACCAAAGACCGATAGTCAGGCCCAATGCTGCCAATGTCCATGCGACGGTGGCATTCCGAAAGTGGAGATAACGCCAAACCCCCTTGTCGTTGCCCCACAGCCCGTTGACACATGGTTCAAGTGGTACGTAGGGCTCACGGCTCTCATAGCTCTCTTCTCTGGAGCTGCCGCCGGAGCCGCCGCCATCCAGGCTCGAGCTACGCAGCAAAAAGAACGAGCTTGGCTCGTCGCTGTAATGGAACAGGTTCCAGACAGTCTGGTGCAGCCGCCCCCAGGCACTGAAACTAAGTTTGTAACCAGCATCTATAGGCTCGCGTGCAAGATCGAGAACCAGGGAAACAGTCCGGCTTGGGTAAACGAATGGGCGGCTAGATCGCACGTTGTTCCCGCAAGTACCGATTGGAAGGTAGAGCTTCCCCAGACTCCCAAATATGGCGACGTAACGCGAGTCGGAGATTTCGGGTCGACCATGCCGCCGAGGGCCATGATGCCGCTGCCCTTCTATCTCGACCCGCAGGACGCTCTCGCTGTCGAACAAGGGACGCAGGCCCTCTACGTGTACGGATTTGTCAAGTATCGGGACGCGTTCAAGAAGCGGCGGGAGACGCGATTCTGCTTCCGTCTCAAAGTTCCACTCGGACTGGGAGACCAAGCCTTGCGGGGGTTTTACATTGCAGGGCCACCCAAATACAACAAGGCAAGCTAGCAGAAGCAGGGTGGCAAGCGTCTGCCCAAATATTCGGGCACTTGCCCAATTATTCAAGGCTTTGCCGCCTTTCTTGGGTTGGTGCCGGCGACATGGTGCAATCGGTTGAGACCCTCGGAGGCAAGAGTTTTGATTTCTGGCTCGCCGTTCTCAGCGAAGTAATTAATGGCTTCCTGCGCCTTAGCGCGAACGATCTCACTCCCCGTCTCGCTGTGAAGTCTCATCAAGCGGTCGAAGTAGCTGCGATAGTCATAGTTGGGAAAGCCTCCGAAAAGCCTCGAACGCTCGGGATGACCAATGTCGCTGTAGGCCTGCCGAACATGGGGGGCGACGTCTACGTATTTGCCACCTTCCTGATGCGGATGCGCCTTCAGAACGATTCTGCCTTCGAGCAGGGCCACCAGGTCGTTATCGAAGGCCAAGAGACTCGCCCGGCCAAGTTGATTCCGTGCGGCCTGTCGATCGGCCGATGACCGCCGTGGATCATCTGCGATGTGTTCTAAGGTTGATTCTTGGCTATTCGTGATTCCCCCAGCCCTTTTTGAGGAGGATTCTTTGTCTGTTGGTGAGTTGTCTGATTTCCTGGCAATCCGCTGTACTTGCGACTCTGCCTCGCGCCGGCGGACGACTTCGATCATCAACTTGTGTGGCAGAGCGGGATCCTTTTCTAAGCGAATCAAGAAAGCCACCGACGGCCGAACCATCTCTCGCAAGGCTGCCAGTCGGAGTTTGGTCGGATTCCTAGCGCTCTCGACGATTCGCCTGCGTGTGGCATCCGAGGTTGGAATGGTCATAATGACTCCTGGTTTGGTCTTGGGGCTGCGCTCGGCAGAAACCGGCACAGGAGGGGGTGTTAGTTGGGACGCCCGAGGGGGCGCTGTTTACACGGTCACTACAGCAAGTGAATTTCGCCTGAGGGGGCTTGGCCCCGGGGTCACCAATCGAAAACGGAAAGCATGCTTTTCCCTCATGGAACAACGATCGGCTCACCCCGACAGCGCTAGGTTGTTCAAAAAGGGTCGTTTGTGGGCGGGGCTAAGTGCGGGTTTCGTCCGCCGTGGAATCAGGGTTTTGCAGTGGCCGCCGCGGCAACGGTTTTGGGCGACCACAAGACCACGCGCTGGTAGGCTCAGCCAACGGCACCCTTTCTCGGGACAAAGCTGCTTCCGAAAGTTGCTCTCACCGAGCCGAGTGTCGGAAGGCGACCACAGTGTCAGGCGAATGATGAGATGCAACTTAAGTCTGGCGGAGAATCGGGTTCCCGTTCCCATCGACCTTCCGGGCGCGGCAGGCGATCGTTCAAGACGGGAGTACCTAATCTTCCCACTCCCGCTCGGCCATACGCGCCTGAAACCAAGGCGTTTGTCCTCGACTCCGCGGACTGTGCCGGCGTCGCTTGGGCGGGAGCCTTGTGGCCGCATATTTCTCAGGGACTTCCAGCAGCGTAACCCACTTCCGGCGGGTTCCAGGTTCCTTTTCAATCTTTAGGGCCCGGTGGAGCCGACCGAACGCGAAGTCCAAAAGCCCTGGGTATCGGTTGGCATTCAGTCCTCGCCGGATTATAGAAAGAGGCAATCGATGTCCCTTGTGGTTCATCAGGTCTACGATCTTCACGCACATCTGATCCACCTGGTCGAGATCCGGTCGTTTGACCCGCTGTCGGCGGGGTTTGAGCCCTCTTGGCGCCGATGCATGGGGTAAGCCAACTATTCCCTCGGGAGATACAAACGGCAGTATAGGCAGGTTGCCAGGATCAGTGTTGGCGAGTGGTTGTCGGCCGGGTGAGGCGGCATTGGTTTGCTGGGCGGCCGCCTGCTGTGCCTCGGCTTGGCGCACCTCCTCGAGCCATGGCCAAAAAGCCTCTGTTGGCTCAACACTATTTTCGCGAGATGAGGCTATGACAAGGTGCTTCTTGTGCAATTCCGCTATTGCAAGAACACCGGACGTTGGCAGATCAGGAATCTTCGTCAAATTCCAATAACTCCGGTCGCCTGCACGGATGTTGTCCGCGACCATGCGAACTGCATTCCAATTACGTCGACGGCCCATATCGGTTATCTCCTGTCGGGCTGGAAGACTCGCCGACTGCGGGGCGTATGTCTTACTGGCACGGTGGTATCAGAATGGTTGTGCTGTCCATTGGCATTGAGCTCCCGTTTGGTCGATTAGGCCTTAGTCTTTATGCCGTCAGTCTCATAACTAGACCTGTCGATAGATTCGTGCAGATGGCCGAACATGCCTCCGCGGCCCGCCGAAAGAGGTCTAACGACAATCCCAAACGGTTGCTCATAGCTCGTCCGTTATTGAGGCCGCTTCTTCCGCTTGCCGCCGCAGGATCTCTTCGTTTTCGGCCATACCCGTTCGTTGTCTTTCTGGCTCGCGATCTCGTAGCGGCGCATCAGATCTTCGCGCTCGGCCTTCTTCTTGATGTACGTTCGTACTTTGGAGGCCCCTTGATCGCTGGCAAACTTGCCAGGAGCGTGCTTGCGTTCGAACTCGTCCTCGCCGATGTCGCTGAGGTACAACTCCCAAGCGCCGAAGACCGCGTCGGCACCATATTCATCGACCACGTCGCGAATCACCGACTGGTCGCGACGGGTGAACACCAACTCG
>CAVXMZ010000008.1:0-550321 GCA_963763145.1 uncultured Acidobacteriaceae bacterium
GACATTTTCACGAGAATATCTTGGTACGCTTTCCAAGTGGCTCTCCTCGTACTGTTCATTCGGGGCTTGATTAAGTTCCTCAAGTCCGTGTGGTGAGCCGGATGTTCTGCGTCGGTCGTTGCTTCCTGGCTGTCACAGAACCCCAACCCTGCGCAGCGTTTCTGGTTCCACCCAAGCAAAGTTGCCTTCCCTATCGGTGACTGTGAGTAGACCGGATGGGCCGGGTACGCCTACGGGTAGCCCTTCTACTGACTCGATCTTTAAGTCTCCACGAAGCGAGGTCTCGCTGAGCCACCAGTCCAGATAATCGCGATGAATTCGAGCGCCATTCTTGAACCGCGCTGGTTCGACTCCTTCCTTCGGAGCACCTCTGCACTCGTCAGCACTGACCCGTCCCACCTTGTCGATGCCTCGTATATCGTTCGCCCTAGTTCATCCTGACGACCTGGAATTAAACAAACGGCGATTTCTTTGCGATGTAGGCGAATCGATTCCTGATCGCTACGGTAACGAGCAGTTGCTACCCACCATGCCACGAACAAGGCGGCGTTCACGATTAACAGCGCTCCAACGCTTTCGAGCCAAGGAGGCCATGCCAGCGGCGACAGCCAACCCAGTATGAAGCCCCTGATGGCAAAGACCATTCTCTTTTGTCGCTGCTGGCATCTTGAGTAATCTCCGGCCAGCATAGCGGAAAGAATCTCCGCGATGGGGTCTGCACCGAACAAAGCGACGACCAGGAGGATGCCAACACCCCATGCCAACGCGGTGCCCCAAGAACCATGGCTAGTTCAGAACGGCTTATCGGAGGGGAGCAGGTGCCCTAGCAATAGCCATTCGAGTAGCCATCCGAGGCCAAAGGCTGCCACTCCTGCCGCCCATTTCCAGTTTCTTAGCGCGTGTTCCTCAAAGGTCGGCCTACTCATCTCCACGCCTCGGCAGCCAGTCCGGTTTGACGGGTTTTGAGTCGTCAATTCGGGCTGCGCCTACGCCTTAGCCTACTGGCTAAATTTAGCCGACAGGATATCGCCATGCTTATGCCATGGCAACAGACATCTGCGTTCGGTTCGGCAGACGAATCCGCGAGCTGCGGAGGAAGCGCGGCTGGACGCAGGTGTACATGGCTGCCCATACAGGGCTGGGAAGCGTTTACATTTCTCAGTTGGAACACGGCAAGAAGGAGCCGGGACTGCGGACGATTGAAGTCCTCGCACTCAGTTTCGAGATGACTCCGGCCCAGCTACTGCGGGGAGTTGGCAAAATTTGATTGCTTGATAAAGCCCCGAGTCGCACTTCTCCCGCGCTTCCAGTCGATCTCCACAGTCGCACATCACTGCTCGTGATATGTTCCCAATCTCGGAACACGGGTTTCTGCCGTCACGCCCATCCCGGTTAGGCTGCATCGCACACCACACCAGCGGCGACATCGGCTATCTAAGCGGCTTGTCCCGAAATTCCTTCAGCAGCCTCTCAACGGCTTCCTGCCCACCTTCCAGGTACGCCTTGAACAGTTCGATTACCCGCTCGTGCGCTTCCAGGTTCGGTTCTGGCGTCAGGCGCTCTCCGGCTTGTCGTTGTGGCTCCTGGCTCATCCTGCACCTCACCACCACGTTGGATGTACCTGGTAAGCCGTGGGGAGCATGGGTCAGCAACTCTAATTTGGATTCTCGCGCTAGTCTGCCTCGTTCCCCTCGGAGTCGTTGCCCAAAACCAAAAACAGCTTTCCATTCTTGTCGGTGTCATGCCGCAGTCCAGCTGGGCCACCAGTTATCAGTTGAAATCGAATAAAATGGCTGTCTTTGAAAATGTCTCTGTAGGTGTAGTATCCATTGACACAGCAAACAAACGTCGGGGAAGAGAGTCCAGCGAGCAGCGATTGAATGCTGTTGGATTTGCTAGGAACGACGTCGGGAAGAACAAAGAAAGTACCTCCGGCACCGATAATGCTGCGCGATTTTCTGATTTTCGCTGGGGGATCGCCGGGGCTTTTGACGGGGTAACTTTCAAATCTACAAAGACAGGCGCCCTCCAACTCGTATGCCGGGGTCTGCCCGGAGTTCTTGAGTTCCAAAGCAAACTCCACTGCACCGTCATCGTGAAGAAAAAGTCTTGGCTCCTTGAGCGCGATATAGGGCCGGAGCTGTTTTTTAGCTGTGTCGCGGGAGAGTTCGAGGCTTGCTTGGGCAATACGAGCTTGGGTCTCGGCGTGCTGAATCATTCGGTCGGTCTGCTTCGCAGCAGATTTGATTTCCGTGAGCGTGTCTTCATTGGCTTTTGCTTGCCGCTCGATAGCTCTCAGAGTCTTAATTGCCGCGCCAACACCCAGACCGCCGATAATGACGAGCAATGCGTTGAAAATAACAGATGCCTTGTCCCATGCGTCTTTTCCCGGCACGGCAGCAGATTCGCTGATAAATAAGGTTTCTTGCGCATTGCCGCTAGCTGGTTTGCCGCTTTTGGACTCATCGCTGTTGGCACTGTAAGGATTCTGGGCGGCTGTCGCCTTAGTGGCTGGACTCTGCTGTGTACTGGATTGCTGATTGACGTCTTGGCGACCGTCAGCGGTCTTATGGGCTGTCTCCTGTGTGACTGGCGACGGTGCCTGAGTGACAGCCAAGAGCACAGCCAGTATCAGCGTTTTCATGGCGGAGAGAGTGTAACATTGCCATTTTCCCTCAGCAGAATTCTGGCCGATTCTTTCGTAAATTAGCGCCTACCGCTAGGTGTTGGGATGAAATGCCCGGTGCCGGTGAGCAATAGCTTGTCCTGACCTCCCGTCGTGCAACGTACCCCAGCTCCGCCGTTAATGCTGTCGGTGCCAGCCAGCCTTGAGTACGTAGCGTCCACGTCATTGCCAACACAGATCAAATTCCCGTAGTGGGCGACTTTGAAATCGGTCGTTTCAAGAGCACATAGGTGTCTCGCTCTGTGTATTGGTAGATCACCACAGCTTCCCAGCCCTTCCTGCCCATTTCATTGAGCCTAGTTGCGTCGGGCCTATTAAGCGGGATTATGTTATATTCCCATTCCGTCATGCTACCGCTCTTTCCGCCGTTCGCTCGCACTGGTCGCCACAAGGTCAGCCATGGCCCTGGTCAGCGAATGTGTAGATTGAGGAATGACCCTCAGAGGCGTGTCCCGCTGAGTTCAATCAGAATAGGGCCAGCCTGGAGTGGCCCGGGACACAGCGTCACACTGCAACTATAAAAGTTGAAGGTGGCTACGCCTACTATGGTGTTCATGCCCGGCGCGAGAGTGAAATTGGCCGTTCCTATTGCGATCGCAGCTAAATTCCCCGAAGAGTCATAAAGCAGATTCTGCTCTTTGAAGGTATAGGTTCGACCGCCAGTGTTGCTCCATGTTCCCAAGGCAATGCTCTCTTGCGACGATGGATTGGTGCCTCCGGTGTCTAACTCAGTCGCGGTGCCTCCGGCATTGAAGGTCATAAGTGCCAAGACGATTGTTTGTGGTGAGCCTGTTGACTCTACAAATTTCCACGCACCGACGAGAGGATCGGATTGAGCCGAGGCTGGCAGTGGCAGGAACCACGGCACTGCAATTATCAATCCAAACAGAGTTCTAGCTAGGCTTTGCGTTTCTTGCCTCCTTGCCTGCGATTTCCATCTATGGAACCCAAGTAGATCGGGTGCTACACCCGCGCCTGAGGAATGTCTCGGCGCAGCCCAGTACGGGCGGGCGATAGTAAAGCTGAGGTCGCGCATGGTGCGCTCCTTTCATTGCGGGGAAGATCGGGAGCGGGGCAACCTGGGCCGATAGGTTGGAATTGTGCCTCCGGCACCAGGCGTTGTCAATCTGTATCAGTAACTTGTCCTGGCTCCGGTCGTGAAAAGCGCCAGCACCACCGTTGATGGTGCCCACCAGTTTTGTCGGCAGCACCAGCTCTGGATCGGCGTAAACTTGGGCGATGAACCACAAAGAGCCGGTGAATCCATTCGAAGACCCACACAAAAAGGCTCAAGAAGCGATTGACCATGCCCGCGAGGTCAGGGAAACGAAGATCGCTGATCGCGCCAGGGACAAAGCAGAGCCACGTTTGATTGCTGAGGGCAACCTGCAACGCTGTTCGGTCTGCGGTCATCCCTTCCGCGCGGATGTTCGCCCCTCCATGAGCGTGGCCTTCGTGGAACATCTAATGAAAGCTCACAAGCCCGGCCAAACGTCCTAGGGAGTGGCCAAGCTGCTATCCAGACGAAGCACCCATTTCATCGCAGGCCGCACTGCCCTACTTCTGCGCGACGGTCTGAGTTCCTGCCAGCTTCTCCAACCGTGACAACCGTTCCTGTAGGGCGGCATTCTGCACTTGCAGTTGCCGCCTGAGGCTTTCGATCTCCTGGTGTTGTGCTTTGATCTGCGCCTGCTGGGTGGCGACGATTTCGGATTGACGCTCTGCACGGTGGTACTGCTTCTGCACTTCGTTCAGCAGCATCGTGCTGAGGTACTGATAACGCACCGAGTACGGCTGGCCATCGTTGTCGTAGGCCACCAGTTCGGGATAGACCTTCGCGACCTCTTCCGCTATCAACCCATACTGGAGATTGCGTTCGCCACTGGCATACTCAGGCTTGTACAGGAACGTGACAGGCCGCAATTTCATTAGATCGCCGGTGCTGTCCCCCATGTCGCGGACTTGCTCTTTGAAGCGGAGGGAAGAGGTCGCAGCTCCTAGTTGTCCATTCGCGTTGATCTGAACAGGAACGCCACCAACATTCACATCATAGATGCCAGCAATGTAAGCGGCGTTCTGCTGTCCTTTGCCGGTGCCCTGTGTGCCGATGCGGATCGTATTTGATTCAGAAGGCCTGTTTGGCGATCCGACATTGACTATGTACACATTGTTGCTCCCGGTGCGGTTGTAAGCGCCGGCCTGCGTGCCATAAAAGGTGTTGAAGCTGCCGGTGGTGTTGAAGGCGCCTGCCTGGAAACCGGCGAAAGTGTTGCCGCCACCAACGGTATTGGACTCACCAGCATAGGTGCCGAAAAAGCTGTTGTACCTTCCGGTAGTGCTGTTATAGCCAGCCGAGGCGCCAACGAAGGTGTTCTTGTCGCCGGCTATATTGGAGTAGCCCGAAAAGCCACCGTAAAAAGTGTTCTCATCGCCTTGGTCGTTGCTATTGCCGGATAAGTAACCAGTAAAAGTGTTGTCGGTTCCTTGGACGTTGTTGATGCCAGCGCCAATTCCGAGATATAGGCTGTGGTCAGCGGCGTTGCCGATGCTCAGTACCGAGCTGCCGCCGATTTCATAGCCGCTGGCGCTGTTAACATTGCCATCGACATCGAGGTTAGCCGCAGGCGTCGTGGTTCCGATTCCCACATTCCCGTTCGCCTGATAGATTACCGAGTCCCGCAGGAAATCCGATGAGGCCCAGATCGGAATGTAGTTCGTTGTTCCCATGCCTCCGATAATTGGGCCGGGCGGTAGCGTAAGAGAGCCACCTTGCCGTGCATCGGGGGAGACGTTGCTAGTCGTCTGCTGGGTACTGCCAACGGAAGCGAGCAACACGGTTGTCAGAGCAATAGCTATGCTGACATGGCGCATAGGGCGTTCCTTTCGCGGGTAGAGATTATTGGATCAAGACTTACCGGGGCCGGTGGGTTGGAATTGTGGTAGCGAGTAAAGGTATTGTCAATCCTTAACTCAGGAGTACACAGCTCCGGCGTTTGGTCTGAGGTGCGTTGGGATGCTGGCTGCTGCCGCGCTCGCTATTCAGGTCGAACGCAGTCGGTTCACGACAGCCTTCATGTCCCTATGCTGCTTGCTGTCTCGCAGAACCGTCCAGCGGTTCCCAGGAACATGCCACGGGAACGCCGCCTTCCGCAAGGCGTGACGGAACGCCTTTCGAGGGATACCAGCTTCCTTGGCCATCTCGGTCGCCGTTATCTCATTTGTGGGGGATGCCATGTGACCATCTTACTGGCGAAGGCGGGCTACGCCTTCAACCCTTGGGTGCCGTGACCGCCGTCACATACAGCGATCCGCGATTCCCCGATATTGGTCTTGACCCTCCCTATGGTAGGTCGGCCCGCATGGAGATGAGTCTGGCCAGACCCCCGTCTCAGTGCGGGCCTCTACAATTTCCCTTCGAGTATGGCGTTCCAAAATTCGGAATGCTATTTCCGCCCATCCTGGCCAGCCAGCAATCTCATCGCAGGCAGTCCACGCCTATTTCTGCGCAACGGTCTGAGTGCCCACCACCTTCTCCAGTCGTGACAACCGCTCCTGCACGGCAGCATTCTGCATTTGCAGTTGCTGTTTGAGGCTTTCGATCTCCTGCTGCTGCGCTTTGATCTGCGCCTGTTGGGTGGCGACGATCTCGGATTGATGCTCCGCCCGGCGGTACTGTTTCTGCACCTCATTCAGCAGCATGGTGGTGATGTACTGATAGCGAACCGTGTAGGGCTGGCCGTCGTTGTCGTAGGCCACTAGTTCGGGGTAGACCTGCGCGACTTCTTCCGCAATCAGACCGTATTGCAAGGTTCGGTCGCCGTTGGCGTACTCCGGCTTATAGAGGAACGTCACGGGCCGCAGCTTCATCAGGGCGCTGGTGCTGTCGCCCATGTCAGTTACCTGCTCTTTGAAGCGACGGGAGGAAACTACCGTTCCGAGTTGGCCGTTGGAGTTGATGTACACGGGAATACTTGATGGGGAGTTCACGTCATAGATACCCGCTATGTACGCAGCGTGCTGCGTGCCGTTGTCGGTGCCCGGTGTGCCGATGCGAATGGTGTTGGATTCGGTACCCGAAGACGGGCCAAAGTTGGCAACGTACACGTCGGCAAAGCCAGTGGTGTTGTTGTCGCCAGCCCCAGCGCCGAGGAAGATGTTGTTGCTGCCGGTGTTGCTGTAGCCTGCGCCGAGGCCGAGGAAGGTGTTGTACTGCCCCGTGGTGTTGCGGTAGCCAGCCTGATAGCCGTAGAAGCTATTTGACGATCCGTCACCCAGACCCAGATTGTCGCCTGTGTTGCTGTAGCCGGCCTGATAGCCGTTAAAGGTGTTCCCGGTGCCAAGGGTGTTGTTGTAGCCCGCCTGGTAGCCCGAGAATAGGTTGCAGCATGCGGTGGCGTTGCTGGCGCCAGCCTCGTTGCCGAAGAAGGCGTTCTGGGCGCCGGTCGTGTTCTGGTAGCCGGCCCCGAAGCCGGCAAACGTGTTGTAGGAACCGGTGGTGTTGAGGTAGCCGGCAACCGTCCCGGAGAAGGCGTTGTACTGCCCTTGTCCCGCAACATTGTGGGTGCCCGCTCCCACCCCGAGAAATAAGTTGTCGTCAGAGGGACTGGCAATGTTCACGACGCTACTGCCGCCGATCCGATAAGCACCCGAGGCCGAGTTGATGTTGCCGCTGCCGTCCACACTGAACTGCTCCACGCCATTGTTCTGCCCACTCAGAATCTTGCCACCTGCCGCGTTGTTAAAGGCTCCGGCAATTCCTGCGGCACTGGCCACATAGCCGCTGACCCCGGTCGTAGCGCCGCTGGTGGCCGTGTTGGTGCCGCGCACCCCCGTGCCCGCAGTGCTGGTCGAGTTGCCTTTCACGCCCACGGTCGCCCCAGTGGACGACGACACATTGCCGTAAACGCCGTATCCACCTGAACCGGCTGAGCCGCCCTCGACACCGATAACAGTGCCGCTGGTGGCCGTGGCAGTTCCGACAATCCCCTTTGTCGGCGCAGAGGCATTTACTCCCGCTCCCGAACCACTTTGAGTCACGCCAACAATCTGGTCAATCGTCGCACCGCTGAAGTTCGTCGGCCCGGCACTGGCTGCTCCTTTGTTGATTCCAGGCGTAGTTGTGTGGGGATTATTCGCAGGGGATGACGACGCCTGGCTGGCATTGCTGCCATTCGCTGAGGAAATTGTCGTGTTGGCCAGCACAAAGTCGGAAACACTCTTGCCACCCAGCGTTTCCGCCTCATGCGCCTTGAAGGCATACGGCACGCTGACCAACAGCACACGCGGCTGCTCCGCCTGTCCTTCTACCTGCACGCCCAGCCAGCGCTGCTCGTCCTGTGAGAACAGATCAGCCGGAAGTCCGGTGGCTGTCGTGCTGCCGAGCAGCACGCTGTAGTTGCCACTCGCATCGGTCGTGACTGTCTGCGTTTCCATCCAAACCGGCGCACCGCCATCCTGCTGCTTGTAAATGGCGAAGGTCATGCCCGCATCGGTAGATGATACAGCGGCCCCTTGAGCGTCTTTCAAGGTTCCGCTATAGCGGATAAGGTTGGGGACGGCAGTTGTTGGAGTTTGTTGAGCTAAGCCCATCGACATCAGCAGCAGGGTAGAGAACACAACGGAAATACTTGCGAAACGCCGCATAAGCGATCCTCTTCATGTCAGTGAAATTTAGAGCGGGGTGACCGAGGCCGATGGGCGGACATTATGGCTGCCCGTAGAAGAGTCTGTCAACGGATTACTAACGCCGCCAACCGCCAGGATGCAGAACCTGGCAGCCACCACCAGCGAGGGAACGCCCGATGGAGCACATCACCAAGACCTTCCCGCAGTGCCCTTGGTGTCTCCGAATTCCGAAATTCGGAATAGCATCGCCGCCCATCCCGACTAGGCTGTCACAAAAACCTCATCGCGTCATTTGTGACAGATCGGAACAGCGCTTCAGTTCGTGCCCTCTTGACCTCATATTGCATCTATGCGATTCTTCACTGTGAAAGGAGCCAACGACATGGGCATTTGTGTTTGTTTAGCGTACCGCATTGTCGGGCCTTTCTCGGCAAGACCAACCTTGCCGACCGAGAAGTCGCAGAACTGCGCGACCAGCTTTACGCCCTCGCGCACGTTGTTTTAGACCAATACCCTCCAAAGGGAAATCCTTCTTCATCCACTACTACTAAGAAGCTGGAAGCTGATGCTGATTTTGCAGCGGCATTAAAACTAATTCCGACCCAGGAGCACGACGAAGTTGTCGAACGGGCCGCGTTGATGGAGTACGACGGCAGACTTGACCGAGGTGCCGCCGAGAAGGAAGCGATCATGGAAAGAATAAGGAAGGTGAAGTCGGCCTTGGCCGGCCACCTCGAAGGGAGCGGTAAAGCTCATAAAGGTAAAGCTGGAGTAGAGCCGAAAGAACCACGTCGCGCATCTCATTAGCTACGACCGAATCAAAAAAAGTGCTGTGCCGTTAGTAGGCGATGTGCTCCTTGTGATGATCTAGTCTGCCCCACATGAATGCCGTTATCTACTGTCGCGTTTCCACAAAAGAGCAGGTGCAGAACCTGAGCCTCGCGACTCAGCAATCAAGGTGCGTTGACTTCTGCACCCACAACGATTGGGCAGTTCTCAAAGTCTTTCGGGACGAAGGCGAGTCAGCCAAGACTGCGGATCGCCCAGCATTCAAACAGATGTTGGGCTTTTGCCAGGCCAAGCAGAACCTTGTGCACTTTGTTGTTGTCCATGACCTCAGCCGGTTCTCTCGCGAGCTGTCGGATCAGGTCTATGTCATTGCGGGCTTGGAAAATGCTGGCGTCAGGCTGCGTTCGGTCATGGAAAACGTGGACGAAACCGCTGCTGGCAAGCTCATGCGGAACATCTACGGAGCATTCAACCAGTTCGATAACGACCGCAAAGCGGAACGCACGAAGCTCGGGATGAAGAAGGCCGCCAGCATGGGGCGTTTCCCGTTCAAGGCTCCCCTCGGATACCTAAACGTCGGCAGTCAAGTTCAAAACGGCACGAATCTGATCCCCGACGCCGAACGAGCACCACTAATTCGAAAAGCGTTTGAATTATACGGAACCGGTACTGAGACGAAAGCCAAAGTGCTGCGACTGGTCACTTCACTTGGTCTGAAGACTCAGCGAGGATTCAACCTCACGCCCCAAACATTCGAGAAGATGCTGCGCAACCCGATCTATTCTGGTTGGGTTGTAATCCCGAGCTGGGGCGTTCGTGAACGGGGCAGCTTTGCTCCCCTGGTAACCGAAGAACTGTTCGGGCGGGTGCAGGACATACTCGATGGCAAGAGGCTCTCGGTCATAGCGCACCAGCGCAATAACCCGGATTTCCCGCTCCGGGTCTTTGTTAGCTGTGGGGCTTGTGGAACGCCGCTGACTGGAAGTTGGTCTAAGGGACGAAAAACCCGCTACCCCTACTATCGCTGCCGCAATTCGCATTGCCGCGCCGTGAACGTGCGTCGTGAGAGCCTGGAGTTGGAGTTCGCCGCGCTCCTGGAACGGCTGGCCCCGGAACGCCGATATATACGCCTGTTCAAGGAAATCGTGCGCCAGGTATGGAGGCAGAAGGCGGCGACCTCTGAGAGCGTCCTGCGTGCGGCAAAGGGCAAACTAGCGGAACTGGAGAATCGTAAGAACCGGCTCGTAGATTTTCTGCTCGAAGGACGCCTCGATCAACAGACTTATGACGAGCAGACCTTGCGGTTGAGAGCTGAAATCGAGGTGGCGGAGCAGGAGTTGCGCGAGGCGGACGTAGAGTACATCGACGTGGAAGCTGTTCTTGCGTTCGCAGAAAAGCTGGTCGATCGTCCTCGGCAACTATGGTTGGAATCGACGCTGGAGCAAAAGCAGCGGTTGCAGCGGGTGTTCTTCCCCAATGGAGTGAAGTACACGAAGGATGGATTTGGAACCGCTGTAAGCAATGCGTTTTTCAGCGCGTTACGTGATCTTTCGGAGCAAAAAGCACCTTTGGCGTCCCCGGCGGGATTCGAACCCGCGTTACCGCCGTGAAAGGGCGATGTCCTAGGCCGGGCTAGACGACGGGGACGCTTGCGTGGCGGGCGGAGAAGTCGATAGTAGCAGCCGCTTGGAAAGCGTGTCAAAGCGCCGGAGCGAGAGACCGCCCATTTGAAAGTGAAACTGAAGCAGCGCCGAGTGCGGTCCTCGCGCTCGGGGACATTTGGATCGTCAACGAGAACTGGACAAACCGTAGTGTAGCGAACTGGACAAACAGCGGTTATGTTGCGCGTCTCGCAACGCACTGCCGTCGACCTCGGCGTCAATCGGTGAAATTGCAGGGCAATATAGGCGGTGTTACACTTTGCTCACCACACGCTGAGCGGGGGTAGCTTAAGCCGGTTTGCGGGCGTCTGAGCCCGCATGCGAAATCCAAGCGCGGCGACGGAGCTTACCGTTCGAGCGGGAGTAACTCAGTGGTAGAGTCACGGCTTCCCAAGCCGTTGGTCGCGGGTTCGATCCCCGTCTCCCGCTCCAAACTTCTTCGAATCCTGTTGTCTTTAGCAATACAAAGCCGTCGTTCCGACTCGGCATTCGCGACCGTCACATGGCGAAGCAGCAGGGGTCACTGACAAGCCTCCTGTCAGGGGCATGAAATTCTGGTGGGTGTATTGGGAGACGTTGCTCCGGCCGTTTCTTACTTAGCTGGACTCGCGCCGCCAGGAGGTAAGAAGCGCCGACCGTTTTTCTCTCCGGCAGCCTTGCGCCCATCCTGTTGGCCAGTTTTCCGTTCCACCATATGGCGAGGAGGCAAGTCCCATGCAATGCAAGCAGCAATTCCGCAATTTGCTTTTGAACATCATCTCGCGCGCGGCGACGGCCGCATTGGCGATGGCAGTGGTATTTGCACTGACGGTGGTGTTGAGCCAATCAGCGCAAGCGCAGAAGCCCGCAACCGGCGGGATCTGGACGGAGAAGGTGCTGCATAGCTTCAACTACACCGGCGGGGATGGAGCTAATCCCTGGGATAGCCTGATCTTCGATGCCGCCGGCAATCTCTACGGTACGGCCAGCGAGGGCGGTGCTTACAACGGCGGGACGCTGTTCGAGTTGACACCCAACGGGAGGGGAGGCTGGGCGGAGCAGGTGCTGTATAGCTTTGGCAACGGCACGGACGGGAACTATCCCGTGGCCAGCCTGATCTTCGATGCCGCCGGCAATCTCTACGGCATGACTCCCTATGGCGGCGCCAACGGCGCCGGGACGGTGTTCGAGTTGATGCCTGCAGCGGGCGGAGGCTGGGCGGAACAAGTGCTGTACAGCTTCTGCGCGCAGACCAATTGCACGGACGGGTCTAGTCCCTTCGCCAGCCTGATCTTCGATGCTGCCGGCAATCTCTATGGCACGACCCAATATGGCGGTACCACTGCTGGCGGCACGGTGTTCGAGTTGTCGCCCACAGCGGGCGGGGGCTGGATGGAGACTGTGCTGTACAGCTTCTGCGCGCAGACCAATTGCACGGACGGGTCCAGTCCCTTCGCCAGCCTGATCTTCGATGCTGCCGGCAATCTCTATGGCACGACCCAATATGGTGGTACCACCGCTTACGGCGGCACGGTGTTCGAGTTGTCGCCCACAGCGGGCGGGGGCTGGATGGAGACTGTGCTGTACAGCTTCAAGCGCAACGGCACGGACGGGGTTGTTCCCGTCGCCAGCCTGATCTTCGACGCCGCCGGCAATCTCTACGGCACGACCAGCGGGGGCGGCTCTTACGGCGGCGGGACGGTGTTCGAGTTGACGCCCGTCGCGGGAGGGGGCTGGACGGAGGCGGTGCTGTACAGCTTTTGCGCGCAGACCAATTGCACGGACGGGGAGTATCCCTCTGCCAGCCCGATCTTCGATGCTGCCGGCAATCTTTACGGCACGACCTTCTATGGCGGTACTTCTAGCAACTGCCCCAGTCCTGGCAATCCTCCCACCTGCGGGACAGTGTTCGAGTTGACGCCTGAAGCGGGTGGGGGCTGGAGGGAGAACGTGCTGCATAGCTTCAACAACAACGGTACGGACGGATATGGTGCCTACGCCAGTCTGATCTTCGATGCCGCCGGCAATCTCTACAGCACGACGGCCTATGGCGGCACGTACGCCTACGGGATGGTTTTCGAGTTGATGCACGTTTATCCCTGCGCCACGTGTAGTCATAGTGTGCTCCGTGAAGGTGATGCGCTTCCAGTCGAGGGGAGAGACGTGCTGGAGCAGGGCGGGATCGAACGACCGTGATTCTTGCGGGGTCCGCGAGCGTCGCTCTCATTAGCTTTAGAGCTTTGGTTGCAGCAAATGGCGAGGAGGCAAATCCCATGCAATGCAAGCAGCGATTCCGCAGTCTAATTTTGAACGTCGTTTCGCGCTCGGCTACGGCCGCATTGGCGATGGCAGTGGTATTTGCACTGACGGTGGTGTTGAGCCAATCAGCGCAAGCGCAGAAGCCCGCAGCGAGCGTAGGCTGGACGGAAAAAGTGTTGTATAGCTTCTGCGCGCAGACCAATTGCCCAGACGGGGCTGGGCCCTCCGCCGACCTGATTTTCGACGCCGCCGGGAATCTCTATGGCACAACCGGAGGTGGCGCCTACGGCGCTGGGGCAGTGTTCGAGTTGACGCCCACAGCCGGTGGGGGCTGGACGGAAACGGTGCTGCATAGCTTTGGCAACGGCACGGATGGGGCCTATCCGGACGGTGGCCTTGTCTTCGATGCCGCCGGCAATCTCTACGGCACCACCAGCGAGGGCGGCACTTACTCGTGCTTCGGCGGTGCCGGATGCGGGACCGTGTTCGAGTTGACGCCCACGGCGGGCGGCGGCTGGGCGGAGCAGGTGCTGTACAGCTTCGGCAGTGGCACGGACGGGACCGCGCCGGACGGTGGCCTTGTGTTCGATGCCGCCGGCGACCTCTACGGCGCCACCAGCGAGGGCGGCACTTACTCGTGCTTCGACGACAACGGATGCGGGACCGTGTTCGAGTTGACGCCCGCAGCGGGCGGGAGCTGGACAGAACAGGTGCTGCATAACTTCAAGGGCGGCACGGATGGGTATCAGCCTGCTGCCGGCCTGATCTTTGATGCTGCGGGGAACCTTTACGGCACGACTGCCGGCGGCGGCATCGCCGGCGGGGGGACAGCGTTCGAGTTGACGCTGACAGAGGACGGGAGCTGGACGGAGCAGGTGCTGCATGGCTTCGGCAGCGGCACGGACGGGGCCGTGCCCTACGCCGCCCTTGTCTTCGATGCCGCCGGCAATCTCTATGGCACGACCTATCATGGGGGCACTAATAACTCGTGCGTCTATACCGGCTGCGGAACAGTGTTTGAGTTGACCTACTCAGGTGGGGCCTGGTGGCACCAGGTGCTGCATAACTTCGGCAGCGGCTCGGATGGATACTGGCCCCAAGCCAACCTGATCGTTGATGCCGCCGGCAACCTTTACAGCACGACTTTCCAGGGCGGCACTCATGGCGAAGGTACAGTGTTCGAAGTGACGCCCGAATCGGGCGGGCGCTGGACGGAGCAGGTGCTGCATAGCTTCAACGGCGCGGACGGATACTGGCCCTGGGCCGGTCTGGTCTTCGATGCCGCCGGCAGTCTCTACGGCACGACTAACCGTGGCGGCGCTTACGAGGCCGGGACGGTGTTCGAGTTGACGCACGTTTATCCGTGCGCCAACTGTAGTCACCCCGTCCTCCGGTGAGATTGACGAGACAAGAGGAGAGACGTGCTGGAGCAGGGCGGATCGAACGACCTTGATTTTGCCGGCGTCCACGCGCGCCGCTCTCATTAGCTTTAGAGCTTTAGTTGCGCCACATGGCGAGGAGGGCAAACCCGTGCAATGCAAACAGCAATTCCGCAATTTGTTTTTGAACATCAGCTCGCGCGCGGCGACGGCCGCATTGGCGATGGCAGTGGTATTTGCACTGACGGTGGTGTTGAGCCAATCAGCGCAAGCGCAGAAGCCCGCAACCGGCGGGTGGACGGAGAAAATACTGTATACGTTCGGCTCCAACAGCCCGGATGGGATCTGGTGCTTCGCCGGACTGGTTTTCGATGGCGCCGGTAATCTCTACGGCACGACCTACGAGGGCGGCGCTTCCAGTTATGGAACGGTATTCGAGTTAGCGCCCGCAGCGGGCGGCGGTTGGACGGAAGACTTGCTGCGTAGCTTCGACAACGGCAGGGATGGTGGAACCCTTCTAGCCGGCCTGATCTTCGATCGCGCCGGCAATCTTTACGGCGCGACGATGCAGGGCGGTACTTACGGCCTCGGGACGGTATTCGAGTTGGCGCCCACAGTGGGCGGCGGCTGGACGGAAACGGTGCTGTATAACTTCGCCGGCGGCGGCGCGGACGGTGCTTTCCCCTACGCCAATCTGATCTTCGATAGCGCTGGCAACCTCTACGGCACGAACACCCAGGGCGGCTCTTACGAACACGGGACGGCCTTTGAGTTGTCGCCTCGGGAGGGCGGGGGCTGGACGGAGAAGATACTGCATACCTTCGGCAACGGGTCGGACGGGTCTGGTCCCTACTCCGGCCTGATCTTCGACGCCGCCGGGAATCTTTACGGCACAACCGAAGGTGGCGGCGCTTACGGCGGGGGAACGGCATTCGAGTTGACGCCCACCGGCGGTGGAGGCTGGTCGGAGAGCATCCTGCATAATTTCGGCAACGGCGCCGACGGGGTTAGTCCTTACGTTGCCGACCTTATCTTCGATACGGCCGGTAATCTCTACGGCCCGACCCCATCTGGCGGAGCTTATGGCGACGGGACCGTGTTCGAGTTGACGCCCGCGGGCGATGGCAACTGGACGGAGCAGGTGCTGCACAGTTTCGGCAGCGGCACGGACGGGGCTTTCCCCTACGGCAAACTGATCCGCGATGCCACGGGTAATCTCTATGGCACAACCAACGAAGGCGGCGCTTACACCTGCAGCCAGGGATACAAATGCGGGACGGTTTTCGAATTAATGCCCACAGCTGGCGGAGCCTGGACGGAGACGGTGCTGCATAACTTCGCCGGAGGCGCGGACGGGAACTGGCCCTCCGCCGGCATGGTCTTCGACGCAGTTGGCAATCTCTACGGCACCACCGGCTGGGGCGGCACTTACGGCGACGGGACGGTGTTCGAGTTGACGCACGCTTCTCCGTGCGCCAGGTGCAGTCATTAGCGTCCTCGGGTGAGGTTGACGTGCTCCCCCGCCAAGAGGTGAGACGCCGGATTGAAAGTGCTATAGCAGGGGGTTACGAAAGGACAATCGGGATATTGTACTTTCGTAACTTGACAGACCGGGCGGGCGCGGTAGGCTGATAGGTTGGGTGACGTTTGCCCGACGGCCGCCGATCAGTCGGAGAGGCCTCATGTTCGTTGAAAAGTCGTTATCGGTGATCCGCCGGACAGTCTGCGGAGGAGCGACAGCCAGGAGCTAATCCCTTATTTCATAACACATTGCAAATACTCCCTTTGTATTCATGACTTTAGGCTTGTTTACGCAAAGTATTGGAAAATAATATACTTAGATGATCAAGTAAGTCGCTTGTTTTGAATACTTTAGTAGCCTTATTGCAAGTTACTCATAACACTAGCTTTAGCATGCCAGCTAAGTCGTTATTTCACAGGACTTTGCGATAAGTCCTTTGTAATCAGGATGATTTTTTGGGGGGGAGGGGGGGTACCCTCAATAGCCGGTACTGTTCGAAAAGAGCGAATCCCCTCGCGGGCCGAAGCCCGATCAGGGGGACAAAAACAGAGGACTTATCGGGACGACCAAAGTCGTGTTCCGTTACAAAGCCTCCCGTAGCCCGCCCTTCAGCAGCCGGTAAAGTCGTACCCCTGATACAAAGCGTTGCAAGCGGACTTTTTCAGCGACGTGCAAAACCTTTGGTTGCGGTTTCGATCGCCCGTCTCGCGCAGAGGCCTGACCCGTCGGAGGCTGGAATCAGGCCGCAATCTCTGTTGTGTCGTGCAGGAAGCTGCGTCCGCGATTCTCTGGGCCGAAGGCCAACGTCAGCGACAGAGCGGCGATCACGACCAGCTCAAACGCCGTCAGGGCCCAGGCGTATCCCAGATGGTCGCGGAGCATGAACTCGACAGTCGGGGTTGAGGCGGCAAACAGAATTCCAATCTGATAGGTGAATCCCGGCAACAAGCCACGCACCGAGGACGGCGATAGCTCGTTGAGATGTACGGGAATGATGCCCCATGCACCCTGCACGCCCATCTGCATGACAAACGCGCCGACCGCCAGGATGAGCATGGTGCTGCCGAAAGCCCATACCGGGATGATCGCCAGCGCGACCGCTAAGGCCGCCAACATGCTGTAGCGGCGGCCAATGCGCTCTGAGAGCAGGCCGAAGATGATGGCGCCGGTGACCGCTCCGATGTTGTAGAAGATGGTGATATACGCGACGGTGTTGGGCGCGATACCGTGGCCATGTTTCAGGAAGTCGGGATAGAGGTCCTGCGTGCCGTGCGAGAGGCAGTTCATCAGGAACATCAGCGCGATCATGTAGAGTGACAGCCATTTGTGCTGCCACGCAATGCGCGGCCCGTCGATGGTGCGCGCCACGCGATGCAGTTGCCAGGCTTCGGATTCCGGGACCTTGGTACGGATGTAAAGCGCCAGCAGAGCGGGAATGCCGCCAACCCAGAACATGGCGCGCCAGCCGAAATTCGGCAGCACCAGTCGCGCTGCCATTGCGGCCAGCAGATAGCCGATGGAATAGCCGCTCTGGAGAATGCCGGAGAGCACGCCGCGCCAGCGCACCGGAGCAGTCTCCATGACCAGCGACGCGCCGACGCCCCACTCGCCGCCCATGCCAATGCCGAACAACATTCGCAGGATCAGAAACACGGTGAAGTTCGGCGCGAAGCCGCACAGCACCTCGATGGTCGCGAAGAATATTACGTTGACCATCAGCGGACGCCGGCGGCCATAGCGGTCGGCCATCATGCCGAACAGCAGCGCGCCGACGGGACGCATGGCCAGCGTAGCGGTGACGCTGAGCACGATGTCGCGCTTGGGAACGTGGAAGTGCGCGGCCAGCGTGTCGAAGAGAAAGATGACGACGAAGAAGTCGAAGGCATCCAGCGTCCAGCCAAGGACGCCCGCGGACATGGCATGCCAGCGATCGGAGGTCAAACCGGACTGAGGAGAGTCGGTCCGAAGTTCAGCCATGGTTCGAGCGAAAATAACAGAGAGGCGGGGGAAGAGCAATAGCTTTCGGGGGGGCAGGTGAGTTTCGAGTTTCAAGTTTCGAGTTTCAAGTTTCCGATCGGCGACGGTCACGATCTTGATTGCGGAGCTGCGTGCTTGTGGCCGGTCACGGTTGCAAAAGGACTTGCAACTGGAAACTCGAAACTCGAAACTTTCTCTTCAATCCATCTGCTGCTTGACGATGTGGACGTCCACGGCGGGCGCATCGCGCAAGAAGCGATGCACCGCGGAGAGAAACAAATATCTGCGCCAGCCGCTGGTGGCCGAATGTCCGAAGATCACCTGGGTGATGTGTTTTTCGCGAACAAATTCCGCCATCGGCGCGGCGACTTCCTTGCCCTTCAGCCGGACGACCTGTGCGCCCAGGTTTTCCGCGAACTGAAAATTGGCCTGCAAGGAACGCTGGCGCTCGGGATCGTCGTCGCGGCCAATATCGACATAGACGACGAACAGCTCACCATTTCCCGCCTGCGCCATACGCGCCGCACGCGCCACCAAGTACTGCGCCGCTGGATTGGAGCTGACGCCCACTGCGATGCGCTCCCGAACCTGCAATTCGCGGTTGGGATCGATTTCCGTCTGGATGTACGGTTCCAGGCTGCGGTCGACGACTTGCGCCACCTGGCGCAGAGCAATCTCGCGCAGGGCAATCAGGTTGCTGGGGCGAAAGAAGCTTCCCAGCGCGCGGTCCACCCGCTCCAGCGGATAAACATCACCGCGGCGCATGCGCTTGGCCAGCGCCTCCGGGGTCACGTCGGAAAGGACAATCTCATCGACGCGCTTCAGCACCCAGTCAGGAACGGTCTCTCGTACCACGATTCCGGTGATCTTATGAACCAGAGGAGTCACGCTCTCCAGATGCTGCACGTTCATAGTGGAAAGAACATCGATTTTGTTGTCGAGCAGTTCCAGGACATCTTCATAGCGCTTGTGGTGCTTGCTGCCCTCGATGTTGGTGTGCGCCAGTTCGTCGACCAGCACCACCTGCGGATGGCGCGCCAGAATGCCATCCACATCCATCTCTTCGAACATGGTGCCTTTGTAGTCGAGTTGTTTGCGCGGAACGGTTTCCAGCCGCCCGACCAGTTCCTTGGTGGCCAAGCGGCCATGGGATTCGACTACTCCGATCACCACATCCTCGCCGCGACTCTTGCGGCGGATGGCTTCGCTCAGCATGGAGTAAGTTTTTCCTACGCCCGGCGCATATCCCAGGAACAGCTTGAAGACGCCGCTCTTTTTCTCCGGAGCGGTTACCTCCAGCCATTGCTCGGGTGTCTTTTGCATGAGCAATACATTCTGCGTCACCGTGCGGGAAAAGTCGATTCTGTACAATCGTGCCGTGAGTGCGCAGCAGCAGTTGCCAGGGGAAGGGAAGCAGCGGGCGCGAACCGCCATCTCGCCCCAGCGGCTCAAGACCCTGCTTTACCGCTACGCGGTCGCCTTGGGGACGGTCGCAATCGTGGTGGTTGCTTACGTTCGCCTGCCGGTCAATCCAACCACGGTAGCGCTGACGTTCCTGTTGGTAGTGCTGGGCGTTGCCAGCCGCTGGGGATTGACCCTTGCCACTACTACCGCGGTTGTGGCCACGCTGGCATTCAATTACTACTTTCTGCCTCCGGTCCATACCTTCACGGTTGCCGATCCGCAGAACTGGATTGCGTTGTTGGCTTTTCTGGTCACCGCAATTGTTGCCAGCCGGCTTTCCGAGCGCGCCCGCCGCGAGGCCGAAAACGCCCATCGCCGCCGCAAGGAAGTAGAAAGGCTTTACTTCCTGAGTCAGCAGTTGCTGGCCACGGAAAATGTGATGGAGCTGCTTAACTCTATTCCGCAGTTCGTGCGCGACGCCTTTGGATTGAAGGCTGCGGCCATGTATCTGCCCAAGCGCAGAGAGGTCTATCGGACCGGCTTCGACCATCCGGAACTCAGCGAGGAGCAACTGGAATCGGTAAGCTGCCGCGGCGAGCTGGTGGTTGATGAGGAACAGCAGTTGTGCTTCGTGCCGTTGCGCATCGGCGTAAGGCCTGTAGGCAGTTTGGGGCTGGAAGGCGCGGTACTCTCGCGCGAGACTTTGGAAGCGGTAGGCAGCCTCGTCGCGATATCCATCGAGCGCGCCGGCGCCGTGGAAACGCTGACGCGCAATGAGGCGTCGCGGGAGAGTGAGAATCTGCGCTCGGCTTTGCTGGATAGTGTTACCCACGAATTTCGCACGCCGCTGACCGCGATTAAGCTCTCGGTCACGACGCTGCTCGGTCCTGATCCTGTTGGTCCCGAAGCCCGGCAGGAGTTACTCACGGTGATCAATGAGGAGAGCGATCGCCTGAACCGGCTGGTGGGCGAAGCCGCGGAAATGGCGCAGCTCGACGCCCAGCAGGTGGAACTGCGTCGCGAGTCTCATCCGGTGCGCGAAGTGATTGACGCCGCGCTGGAACGGGCGAAGCAAGTTTTGGCGGGACGTGAAGTCAAGCTGCAAATCCCCGAAGCGTTGCCGCCGGTAGGCGTCGATCTGGGACGCATTGCCGAAGTGCTGGTGCAGTTGCTGGAAAATTCGGCCAAGTACTCGCCTCCGGAAACGCCGATCACCATCACCGCTGAGCCGGCAGGGAAAATGGTGAGTATTAGCGTGGCGGATCGCGGTCCCGGAATCGATGACATGGAGCAGTCGCTGATCTTCGAGAAGTTCTACCGCGGCCGCGACCAGCGCTATCGCATCCAGGGCACGGGAATGGGATTGGCGATTGCCAAAGCCATCGTTGAGGCACATGGTGGAACCATCGGCGTGACATCGCAGCTCGGCAGCGGCTCGGTGTTTCACTTCACGGTGCCGGTAGCGATTAGCGACTAGCAACTAGCGACTAGCTAAGAGCTAAGAGCTAAGAGCAAAGCGAAAGCGAAGAGCGAAAGCGAGAAGAGCGAAGAGCGAAAAGCGAAGAGCGAAAAGCGAAGAGCGAAGAGCGAAGAGCGAAAAGCGATTCACCGAATCACCAGCACTTCCCGGATATTGTCGCGGCCAAGAAAGAACTTCTTCGACGCGTACTCGCGAAAGAGGTTTTCGACGTGCCGGTTATTAAAGACGCGCTGCAAGCGGAAGCCGCGAACAGGTTGCAGCTCCAGGCTGTCTTTCGACATGATGTTGTATCGATAAAACGGCGCTTCCGGTCCGGCGTCTTTGGTGTGGAAGAACGCCAGCATGATGCCGCCTGGCTTCATGGCGACCTGGATGCGCTCAATCACCGGCTGCACCAGCGGCTCAGCCAGAAAATCAGCGAGGTCCCAGAACATCACGGCATCGAATTCCTCGCGGGAAAAACACAGGTTCTCGCGCAGAAAGCGCTCTGCATCAATGACGGAGTCACCCTCGCCATTGGGCACCAGCAGGGACTTGTCGCTGGACAAGCGCAACAGATCTTCCTGACGGAAGCGATGCCCGAGTCCCGTCATGAAGGTGATATTGGCAGGCGAAGTTGAGCCTAGATCCAGGATCTTCAGGCCTTCTTCGCGCGAGATGGCGCGAATGAATTCGCTGAAACCGGTGGAACGACGACTTATCTTCTGGCCGGGGACGGAGTCCTCGTCCTCTGACTGCCGGCCAAAGCCGAATAATTTATGAAAGATGCCTGGGGCCACAAGGCACCATTGTAGGGGCTGACTGCCGAAGCGGCAATCTTTCCAGACGGAGGACGGCTGGCGTCACTGCCGGAGAATACAGCACACCGTGCTGCGGTGACCCTATCATCGAATCCAAGGCCACCTAACCTCCCCAATCACCCCTCCCCCTCCCCTGCGGCCCCCCGCCTTTCGTCTCACATCTTTTTAGGCTCGAGCAACGTCCCTTGGGACGAATGCGGTGCAGCAACCGGAGGGCTCACGACCGAAGCTTGTGGCTTGCCCTCGTTCCTGCCTGTGCTCTCCGCCTTCTGTATATCAATGCCCCCCTTGAAGAACGCACCGTCTTCGATGGAGATGCGCGCGGTTGCAATGTCGCCGGTGAGAGAGGCGCTTTTACGCAGCTCTACCCGCTCCGTGGCGTGAATATCGCCGTCCACACGGCCATGCACAATCACATTCCGCGCCTCAATATGCGCCCGCACCCGGCCGTTCGGGCCCACTGTCAAGCTCTGGCCACGCAAGGTAACGGAGCCTTCCACCTCGCCGTCGACAATCAAATCCTCGCTGCCCGAAAGTTCGCCTTTTACCACCACCGATTTTCCGATAGTGGCAACCTCGCTGCTTCGCAGATTATCGCTGCGCACGGGCTCGGCTGGACGCGCCGGCGCGGGTGCGACCGGCATGGATGAGGAGCCGGCAATGCCGGACTCGTGGGGACTGGTGTACTCGTCTTCTTTCCGCTTCCACATATTATTTACTTAGCTCCGTAAGGCGGCCGCGTCAGCCGCAGGCCTCGGCTGGTGCGCCTCAATTATAGTGCAGTTAAGTCGCTCCGGAAGAGCATACTCAACCGCTCGCAAGGTCGCAAACGGTTTTCTGCACCAATCGCAAAATTCAAGATGACTTTCCAGGTCACCGTTGGGTGTCTGGAACCCCCAAAACTGATGGCCATCCGTCACAGAAGCGTTCCGCGGCCTCCCGTATAATTGGCTGGTTTCCTCTCGCTCGCGCCTCGCATTCGCGAATCCCATAGGCGGCAGAGCAGGACTTTTATGACCGACATTGAACTGATTCTTGGCCGCGAGGTCCTTGATTCCCGCGGAAATCCTACCGTCGAAGCTGACGTCATCTTATCCAGCGGTGCCCGTGGCCGCGCCGCCGTCCCCAGCGGAGCCTCAACCGGCGAACACGAGGCCCTGGAGCTGCGCGACGGCGACAAGGGCCGTTATGCGGGCAAAGGCGTGCTTCAAGCGGTCAGCAATATCAACGAGATTATCGCTCCGGAACTCGAGGGCATCGACGCCAGCGAGCAGCGTGAACTGGACAACGCGATGCTTGCCCTCGACGGCACGCCCACCAAGAGCAAGCTGGGCGCGAACGCAATCCTGGCCGTCTCCATGGCTGCTGCGCGCGCCATGGCCGACCATCTCGGCGTCGAGCTGTATCAGTATCTCGGTGGATTTACCGCCAGCCTGCTGCCCACGCCGATGATGAATATCCTGAACGGCGGAGCCCACGCCGACAACAACGTCGATTTCCAGGAATTCATGGTGATGCCGGTGGGTGCGACCAGCTTCAGCGAAGGACTGCGCTGGGGCGTCGAGACCTTTCACGTGCTGAAGGGCGTGCTGAAGAAGCGCGGCTATAACACCTCCGTTGGCGATGAAGGCGGCTTTGCGCCGTCGCTCAAGTCGAATGTCGAGGCGATTGAAGTGGTGCTGGAGGCGATAACGCAAGCGGGCTATAAGCCGGGCGAGCAGATCGCGATTGCGCTCGATCCCGCGGCCAGCGAGTTTTACGACAGCGCGAAGAAGAAATACGTCTTCAAGAAATCCGACAAGAGCGAGCACTCCAGCGAAGACATGGTGAAGTTCTGGGCCGACTGGGTGCGGCAATATCCCATTGTTTCTCTCGAAGATGCCTTTGCCGAAGACGATTGGGACGGCTGGAAGCTACAAACTGACGAACTGGGCAGCAAGATTCAGCTGGTCGGCGACGACATCTTTGTGACCAATATCGACATCTTCCAGCGCGGCATTGACGCGGGCGTCGCGAATTCGATCCTGATCAAGCTGAACCAGATTGGCTCGGTCAGCGAGACTCTCGACGCCATCAATCTGGCGCGCCAGAACGGCTACACCGCTGTTATCTCGCATCGCTCCGGCGAGACCGAAGATAGCTTCATCGCCGATTTTGCCGTCGCCACCGGCGCAGGGCAAATCAAGACGGGTTCGGCGTCACGCAGCGACCGCATCGCCAAGTACAACCAGTTGTTGCGGATTGAGGAAGAACTTGGCCCGGCAGCAAGGTTCCTGGGATTGAAGGCGCTGAACTATCACGGGGAGCTGGCGAAGAAGAAAACAGGCGCTTAGGAGCGAAGTTATCTCTTTCGCACAAGAGCTCGCGATTGGTGTTTTTATCGCCTTCGGAGTGTGGAGCACTGGTCGAGCTATTGTCGATTCGGTCCGGGAACGACGCGGATTTTCTACACGCAAGAATTACTCGCTCGGATTGGATCTGACTTTTCTGGCCGGGTCGAGCATCGTGGGAGTGGGAGCGGCGCTTTGTCTGATGTGGGCTTTGGATCGCTTCGGAGTGATGAGGAAGCGGTATATTTGGCTTGCAGGCATTCCCCTCCTGGCGGCCTATTTTCTAGGTAATCGCGTTAGGCGAGGGCTGGAGCGCCGCTTAGTGCGAGGTCACAAAGAGCAGCACTAGCCGAAGAGTCGCCGATTGCCAAGGTCGTTGGAGCCGTTACACCCGAGCCTCGGAACGAGGCGAAAGATGATAGCCCTGCCCTTCAGGTTGGGGTTGCGATATCACGAAAGCCGAGTCCCTCGGGGACGGCACTCAACATCCCGCCGTTCGGTAAGCGCTCGCTACGCTTTCCGGCCTAGCACAAGTTCAATGCCTGAAAAAACAAGCTCAAGCTTCGGGTTGGGCAGTCTGCCAACGCGCGCAGTCAAAACACTCTTGTCAATCGTTACGATTTGGGAGACGTTGGCCACGGAATTCTTCGGCAGCCCGGTAGAGCGGGCTGGAAGATGAACATTTCCCGGCATCAAAGCCCATTTCACGTTGCTGGTCAGCGGGACGCAGACGACTGTCGCGATGCGGCTGCGATTCAAGGCATCCGATTGCACGACGACGACAGGCCTGCGAAATCCCGGAGCCGATTGCCGAGGCGCGGGCAGCTCTGCCCACCAGATGTCGCCCTGTAAGATCACCACTGGTTCCGCTCGAAAATGCGGCGGGCGGCAGACGCAGTAAACCGGTCTTCCACGTCGCCAATCTCGGAGCAGGCACGGTTTGCGGCTTCGGTAACTTCCTCGGGTGAGTGGCGCGCCAGGTATTCCCGCACGGCGTCACTGAAAATCCGGCTGCGCGATCGCTTGCTGCGGTGCGCCAGGCGCTCCGCCTTGTCAAAAAGGTCATCGGGGATCGAAATAGCCGTTTTCATACCAGGAGTATAACCGCAAAATTCGGGGTGAGACAACTCTCCAATCTCAACCGAAGGTCTTAGTTGCCAGCCTGCCCCAATGGTCAAATCCGCAGATATGTGTATGCTTAGGGTCTTAACTAAAGCGTGACTAATGACCGCTCCAAGACCTCTCATCCTCATCATCCTCGATGGCTGGGGCTATGCTCCGCCGTCCGCGGCAAACGCCATCTCGCTGGCGCGTAAGCCAAACTACGATCGCCTGCTCGCGGAATATCCCAACACGTTGATCCACACCAGTGGACGCTATGTTGGGCTGCCGACCGGGCAGATGGGCAACAGCGAGGTCGGGCATCTCAATATCGGCGCGGGACGCGTGGTTTACATGGACATCACCAAAATCGATCTCATGATCGAAAATGGCGAGTTCTTCACGAATCAAGTTCTGCTCAACGCGATGACAGCGGCGCGCTCGGGCGAGCGGCGTCTGCACCTCTTCGGCTTGCTCTCCGATGGCGGCGTGCACTCGCACCAGAACCATCTCTATGCGCTGCTGCGAATGGCCAAACAGAATGGTGTGGAGCGCGTCTTCGTGCACTGCTTCATGGATGGCCGCGACACCCTGCCCACCAACGGCGCGGGCTACATCGAGCAGCTACAGCAGAAGATGCGCGAGTATGGCGTCGGCAAGATTGCCACCGTCAGCGGGCGCTACTACGCGATGGACCGCGACCGCCGTTGGGAGCGCCAGAAGAAAGCTTTCGATGCGATGGTCTGCGGCGACGCCGAAGGCGGCCGCTACACCGACCCAGTGCAGGGTGTGAAGGACTCCTACAATCGGGGAGTTACAGACGAGTTCATCATCCCGTTCGTGCTGACCGGCGAGCGCGGTGAGCCGCTGGGCAACATTCGCGACGGCGATGTCTGCCTCAACTTCAACTTCCGCGCCGACCGCGCGCGCCAGATCACGCGTTGTCTCGGGCGCAACAGCCACTTCACGCCGCAAGAGGGCCGCGAACTGGAAGGCGCGGACGATCTCGACATCGCGATTCCGCGCAGTCGCGTGCCCAAAGACCTGACTTACATCTGCATGACGCAGTACGACAAACATTTCACGCTGCCCGTCGTCTCGCCGCCGGAGTCGCTGACCAACATCCTGGCCAACGTGATGGCCGACAGAAGCCTGCGTAACCTGCGCGTCGCCGAGACCGAGAAATACGCGCACGTCACCTACTTTTTCAATGGCGGCGTGGAGAAGCCATTTCCCGGCGAAGACCGTGTGCTGGTGCCGTCGCCCAGAGTGGCGACCTACGATCTGAAGCCGGAGATGTCGGCGCAGGGCATTGCCGATGCGGTGGTGAAGGCGATCGGCGAAAAAACATTCGACGTGATGGTGGTCAACTTCGCCAACGCCGACATGGTGGGACACTCGGGCAAGATTCCGCCAACGATAACCGCCGTTGAGACGGTCGATGGATGTCTTGGCCAGGTCTATAGCGCGCTGCGCCAGAGCGGCGGAGCGATGATCGTTACCGCCGACCACGGCAATGCAGAGCAGATGATCGATCCCGCGACCGGCGGTCCGCAAACCGCGCATACCACCAACCCCGTGCCGTTCATCGTCGCAGCCGAGCACGCTGTGACGATCCCAAACCTCAAGGGGGATTCGCGGCGCTTTACGCTGCGTCCTGACGGCGCTCTGCAAGACATCGCACCGACTATGTTGGGCATGCTTGATCTTCCGCAGCCAAAGGAGATGACCGGGCATGATCTGCGGGTGCTGGCAGAGCAGGCGAAAGGCTAAAGCGCTTCCTGAATCGCTGTATCCACTTCGGGTAGAGCGGTGCTTCAGCGCCGGCGTCAAAAGGGCTTTTTTCGTGCAAGCCTCAATGTCGAGGCGCAGCCTGCATGCGGACCTGAAGCTCCGCTCTACCCGGATACGCCGCCCCTCGCGTCTTGCGAATCACCAGCGGCATCACTCCCGGGAGGCGCAGTAGTTCGAAGGCGGCGGCCTGGGCCAGAGCGGGAAGCGACATCAACGAACGCATTCGCGACGCCGCCGATAATAACGGCGCGAATTGCCGCGAGTATTCGTCGCCGTACAACGCAACCGCTTCGCCCGATTCGATTTCGCCGGAAAGAAATCTGGAGGCACACTGTGCCGCCAGCCTTCCGCTGCGCAGGGCAATGGAGATACCGTCGCCGACGAAGGGATCGATGAAGGCAGCGGCATCGCCCGCAAACATCGCATTGCCGTGCACCGGTTGTGGCTTGCGGTAGATCAGCGGAGCAGTGCTTACCGGCTGCGTCATCGCAGCCCAACCGGCCGCTCGTTCTGCCAGCTTGTCATGCAGCGCGAACACCTCCGGCAGCGATGTGGCGCTATCCGAGCGCACCATGGCACATGCATTGACTATGTCGTTCGCGACAGGTTGAACGCCGCAATACCCTTTGGCGAAAAAATAAAGATCGGTTGAGGGGGCAGGATCGACCTCGCGAAAGTGCGCCTTCAGGCCGATCCATCTGGGGCCGGCTGGCATGATTCGGTCGGGCGTGAACTGCGACCACCGTCCTGACGCAACGATCAGCGCCTTGGCCGAGCACTCTCCACTGGAGGTCGCCAGACGAAACGGGCCGCTGCCGTCAGTGGCTGTGACTTCGCAGTTGGCCCGGGTCTCGACACCGGCAGCTTGTGCCGCCCTCCAAAGCTGAGCGTCAAGATCGTAGCGAGTGATGCTGAGCGCCGCTGGCGAGACTGGTGCTTCGATCATTCGCGCGCCCAGGAACATACGCGTGCGGTCAATAGCAGGCGCGGTATCGAGGAGCGTCCGGCCAGCAGGCAAATTCTCCAGCAAGCCAGCGAGCACACCCAGCGCCTCGGCTGAGACGAACTCTCCGCATACTTTGTGGCGTGGGAAACTCCGAGCTTCCAGCAGGACGACATTCGCCCCCAGGCGCGCGGCCGCAATCGCGGCGGAGCTTCCCGCTGGCCCGCCGCCAATGACTGCGAGATCGAATTGGGGAGTCGCAGTGAGCATTGAGCCTTTGAGCCACGAGCCACGTGCAAACACCTGCGCACCGCCCGCAATTGTCGATGATAGCCCCTCACTCGCTTCACGCTCGATCAATGAAGCAAGGAGATCGCTGCACGGCTCGGGGCTCGCAGCTAGCAGCTGTCCTTCCACACCAGCACTCCCATGCGATAGAGATAATGCCGGGAAATTGTAATGCGCCCCACCGGCAACCCTTCCAACAGGCCCCGCATTTCCTCCACTATGTACGCGTTCCGCACCGACGCCGGCGCATCGTGCCAGGTAATGCGGCTGCGGAAGAGCGGCAACCCGGCATAGACCAGCCACAGATGCAGACGACTGCGGATCAGGTCGTTAATCAAGATCGCGCGCCGGCACACGCGTAACCCTTCGCCGGCAAACGCACGCAGCGCATCGGGAGCCAGGTGGTGTGTGAATAGCGAGCAGCTCACCACGTCGAACGCATCGTCGCGAAACGGCAGGTGCAGGGCATCGCCGCAAACCGAGGCCACGCCGTTGCCCGGCAAGTGCGACGGTATGCGATCCAGCAAGGTCACCCGCAGCTCCGTTCCCTCGCGGGCGAGCGTGCGTTGCGCCGCCAGCGGTACGTCGCCGGCTCCGGCCGCGACCTCCAACAGCGAAAGGCTGCGGCAATTGCCCTCAGCCACGATGCGCCGCAACAAAGTGATTGTTGTCCGCGTACCGCCAAACCAGTCATTGATATGACGCAGGTCGATTAGCGACGATGCCACCTCCACCGGCGTTCCCAGGTCCTGGTCCAGCAGTTCAGAAGTGACCTTGCGTCGCATAATCGTTGCACTTCCGCCAGACTGCCCGCAAAAGTCCTTCTGACAGCCTTCCTGCGATAGTAGCAATACGGACAGGCCGAAGCGAACGTACGACCTGAAGAGCAGGAATCTCGCTGCTCACAGGTGGAACAGGAGGCGTCATAGTTGGAAAGGCGACCTCAGGTCCATTTCCGCCTACTGGCACGCCACGTCCTTGCATTCAGCGGGCTTCGGGCGCTCCTCAGCGTTTTGGAGGCACACTTGCTACTGAACACTGGTCGGTCCGGCGGAGCGCCGGCTGGGCGAGCAAGACCGGAACCAGGGGAACAGCGGCCTTGCTCGTTCCGCATCGGTTAAACAATGGGACTGGCTCTGCCGGACTGACGCCATGCCAAAAAGCAACGAATAACGTATGCCGCTCGTCTAATTTAGAGGTAGGTTAGAGTCTAAAGGGAGCTTGTGGCGTTACGTCGCGATTATCGGTCGTGTGTCCTGGCAGCAACACTTGCCGTCCTGCTGGCTGGCGGGAGCATCTCCGCCCAGCAGAAACTTCCCACGCAGCCGGCAACTGCTTCCGCTCAGCAAAAACCGGACCTCGACCCGCTCGAGTTGGTGCGGCGCGCATCACGAAACGAGATCAAGGCTGCTGATGTGCAGTATTACTGCATGTTCAAGGACACTACCGAGTACAAAGACCATTCCGTTACCAAAGAAATTCTGCGCACTCCACAAGGCGGATTGGCGAGCACCTTGCTGATCAATGGTCATCCCCTGACCGCGGAAGAGCGCCAGAAAGACAACGAGAAGCTGGAGAAGTTCGCGAACAATCCTGATGCTCGCAGGAAGCGGCGCGAGGCCAACGCGGCTGACGACAAACGCTCCGAAACAATGCTGACCAGCCTTCCGGACGCCTTCCTTTACACTTACGCTGGTACCGATCGCGGTGCTAAGGGCGAGGAACTGGTGCATTTGAAGTTCCAGCCGAATCCCAACTTCAATCCGCCGAACCACGAGACCATGGTTTACCTGGGCATGCAGGGTGACATGATCATCGATCGCAAGGCGTTGCGAATTGCCAAAATCGATGGAACGCTCTTCAAGGATGTCGACTTCGGCTGGGGTATCCTGGGCCGGCTGGACAAGGGCGGCAAGTTCATCATCGTGCAGCAAGACGTTGGCGGGGGCGATTGGGAAGAGGTTCAGGAGACCCTGCAGTTCTATGGCAAGGTACTGCTGGTGAAGTCGCTGACCATCTGGTCTAACGAGACCATGGCCGATTTTCGCCCGGTTCCTTCCGACCTGACTACGGCCCAGGCCCTCGACCTCTTGCATAAAAGCGCCGATGTCGTCGCGGCGAACGGCAGCGCTGTGAATCAGGCGCAGAACAATCACAAATAGCTGAAAGTCGGGATTTGAAAGGGCGCGCCTTCACGGGCCGCTGAAATAGTCGATTTCGGCGAGTTTTGAAGGGGCCTACCTTTAGGTGCACCGTCACAGGGTCTTTAGATTTGTCATCCCGAGGAGGCCTTTAGAGTGTGCGTGAGAACTTGCTTTCGCGCCGCATGGTGGAGTAAGAAGGCCAAAATCCGGAGCGCCGAAGGCGCGGAGTCATGATAGCCCAGCACGGAGCGCAGCGGAGTGCTGGGTTACGTGGGAAAATTTCCTGAGTCCCCTGGGGACGACAGGATTCTCGCGCGAACTCTTTAGCCGACGAGGGATCTGCTTTAGATTTTTCCGCAGCCTGTGCCGCCGTGCTCCTTCAAGCCGAGTGAGTGCTAACTGAGCTCTTCTTTGCGTACGGTCAGCTCCTCGATCAAGTCTTTCTTCACGTCATATCCGCGGCCCGGCTTATCGGAGATCCCGATCGTTCCCTTAGCTGACACCTCGACCTCCGGCTCAATGATGTCTTCCTTCCAATAGCGCTTAGACGCGGAAACGTCGCCCGGCAGCTTGAAGTTGGCCAAGGTCGAAAGTGCCACATTGTGGGAGCGGCCAATTCCTGACTCGAGCATTCCTCCGCACCAGACGGGGACGCCGAAGCGCTGCGCGACATCGTGTATGGCAATCGCCTCGGAGAATCCGCCGACGCGCCCCACTTTGACGTTGACGATGCGGCATGCGCCCAACTCTAGTGCGGCTTCGGCATCTCGAGCGCTGCGAATGGCTTCATCGAGACAGAGCGAAGTCTGCAACTGCTTCTGCAAGCGCGCATGGAAGTAAAAATCGTCGCTCCACAGTGGTTGCTCAATCATCAACAGGTTGAACCGGTCGAAGCTCTTCAAATGTTGTTCGTCGTTCAGCGTGTACGCGGAGTTGGCGTCGCAGCTCAGAAGAATGTCAGGCCAGCGCGCGCGAATCTTTTCCAGCACCTCGACGTCCCAACCCGGCTTCACCTTGATCTTGATGCGCTGATAACCGGCTGCTAACTCAGTCTCGACCTTCTGCAACAGTTCCTCGTGCGAGTCCTGAATGCCGATGCTGACGCCACAGGCAATCTCACGCAGCGTGCCACCCAGCAACTTCCACAGAGGAATGCCTTTCTCCTGCGCCTCGGCGTCCCACGCAGCGTTCTCCAGAGCAGCCTTGGCCATGCGATGTTCGCGTACCTGGGCCAACCGCGCAGGGACCTCGCGCCCCGATTGCAGCGTCTTGCCCAACAGCGCCGGGCCCAGATAGCGCACCATGACGTCCCATGCGCCGTCGATGTACTCCTCGCTGTAATAGGGGTTCTCGCCGGCGACACATTCGCCCCAACCCTCCAGGCCATCACAATGCAATGTGACCAGCAGAACGCGACGGGTGTAGGTGCGTCCGAAGCTCGTCTCGAAGAAATGGACGAGGGGAATTGTCAGCTCGCGCAGGGTGATGGCTTCAACTCGCATGTGACCCACCGACCAGTTATACTGCCCGCCATGCATGAACTCCAGCCCGAAATCGAGCGCTTGTACGCTATGGGTGCTGATGCGTCGAATGATCCTCATGCGTTTGAAGTTTTTGTGCGCTTCCGCGATGCCCTGACCGCGGGCCAGATTCGCGCGGCCGACAAGATCGACGGTCATTGGCAAACCAACGCCTGGGTGAAGCAGGGAATCCTGCTCGGCTTCCGCATCGGCAAACTGGTGGAGAGCGGTGATCGGAAAGTGCTCACGTTTGTCGACAAGGGCACGTATCCCACGCGTCAATTCGCCGCCCGCGAAGAGATTCGCGTTATTCCCGGCGGCTCGTCGGTGCGCAGCGGAGCTTACGTTGCGAAGTCCGTGGTCTGCATGCCCCCAATGTTCATCAACGTGGGCGCGTATGTTGACGAAGGCACGATGGTCGATTCGCACGCGCTCGTGGGTTCGTGCGCGCAGGTGGGCAAGCGGGTGCACATCAGTGCCGCGGCGCAGGTCGGCGGCGTGCTGGAGCCGATCAACGCCTCCCCCGTCATCATCGAGGATGATGTGCTGATTGGCGGCAATTGCGGTGTGTACGAAGGAACGCAGGTGGGCGCGCGCGCGGTGCTGGGCGCCGGCGTGATCCTCACTCGCTCCACGCCGCTGTTCGATACCGTGAAGGGCGAGATCTATCGCGCCACGGCAAGCGAGGGTCTTCGCGTTCCGGAGGACGCGGTGGTTGTGCCGGGCGCGCGCTCCATCACCAAAGGCAAAACTGTGGATTGGGGACTGTCGCTGTACACGCCAGTCATCATCAAGTATCGCGACGAACGCACCGACCGTGGCGTGGAGCTGGAAGATTTGCTGCGATGAATCGTGCAACCGTTTGCCTCGGCTGGTAGGAGCAGTGTTATGGTATGCGGCTTTGAAGGGGCACAGCTTTAGCTGTGCCGTTGAAGCCTAAGGTGAGAATGGGCTTCAGCCCCTGAGGGACGTCGGATTTTCGAACAGCTGGTTAACGGACCAGTTACCGCAGCGGCTAAAGCCGAAGGGTTACGGGACTGTTTACGGCACGCCTGAAGGCGTGCCCCTTCAAAGCATCTGCGCCTAACAAGCATGAAACGCATGGGCTCAGCCCACAACCATCGCCGCCAGAACATCGCTCTCCTGATCGCCGCCATGGCCGCGATCGCGGCGCTGATTTGCTCGCGCTTCGACGGACAATCGGCCGCGACGCTATTTCCAGTTCTTCGCTGGGTTGCGGCCGCAGCCCTGGTCGTCTACGGATGCTTACGGCGCACGCTCACCGCATGGATTTTCATCGCCATGCTGCTGGGCGCGGAGATCGGGCATGACTTCCCCAATGTCGCCGTGCACCTGCGCGTCCTGGCGCTCATCTTCCTGCGGCTGATCAAGACCATCATCGCGCCGTTGCTTTTCGGAACGCTGGTGGTCGGCATCGCCGGGCATTCCAACCTGCGGCAAGTCGGCCGGCTTGGCTTCCGCTCCATTATCTTCTTCGAAGTAGTCACCACCATCGCGATCTTCCTCGGCCTCGGCGCCATCAACCTGAGCAAGGCCGGCGTCGGCGTTCAACTTCCCGCGCCGACCGCGGCTGATACCAACTCCGTCAGCAAGCTCAGCGCGGAAGACACCATCCTGCACGTGTTTTCGGAGAACATTGCCAAGGCTGTCGCCGACGGCGCAGTGCTGCAGGTTGTGGTCTTCAGCCTGATCTTTGCGGTTGCTCTGGCCATGCTGAGCGAGGCCAAACGCCGCCCCATGCTGGTGTTTTGCGAGAGCCTGAGCGAAGTGATGTTCAAGTTCACCAACATCGTGATGTACATGGCGCCGCTCGGCGTGGGCGCAGCTGTGGCCTACACCGTGGGACATACTGGACTGGGCGTGCTCGGTAGCCTGCTGAAGTTGCTGCTTACCCTTTACGCCGCGCTAATTGTTTTCATTCTCGGCGTGCTGTTGCCCATCGCATTGCTGTTCCGAGTGCCACTGCGGGCGTTCATCAAAGCCGTGGCCGAACCGGTCACCATCGCCTTCGGCACCGCAAGCTCCGAAGCCGCGCTGCCGCGCGCCATGGAAGCGATGGAAGCCATCGGCGTTCGGCGCCAGATCGTCGCCTTCGTCATTCCCACCGGCTACAGCTTCAACCTCACAGGCAGCTCGTTGTATTTGTCCGTCGCCGCGATTTTCGTGGCGCAGGTCTCCGGCATTCATCTCTCGTTGGGGCAGCAGTTGATGATCATGTTGACTCTGATGCTGACCAGCAAAGGCGTGGCTGGGGTTTCGCGAGCGGCGCTGGTGATCCTGCTGGCGACGGCAAGCTCCACCGGATTGCCCACTGAGCCAGTGTTTCTGCTCCTCGGCGTCGATCAACTGCTCGACATGGGACGGACCGCGGTGAATGTGCTGGGCAACTGTCTGGCAGCGGTCGTGATGGCGAAGTGGGAAGGCGACTTTCAGGCGGAAGCGCCTTCGCCAGTGGTGGCCGAAGCGGCGCGATGACGCGCCTCTACTGCCGGGCAGCTCGCAGCGGAATCGCGTTCTTTGTCTGGCGGATTTGCAGGTGCCGCTGGCGAAAGTGTCCCAGGGCGCGCTGGCCCCAGATCTTCACGAAGTAGTAGTTCAGGCTGCCGCCAAGCACCCCGCTGACCACCGGAATGAGGCGCGCCGCCCACTTCTCCACAATCTCGGCGCTGGCGCTGACCGCGATACGTTGGATAACGCGTGGCACAAACTTCGACACAAACTGCTTCTCCACCAACTCACGGCTGATGTCCACACCCGCAGCACTGGCGGCCGCGACCCACAGCTCGGCTTCTTCCTGCTCTGTGTTGTAGGGGAAGCCGTACAACAGACTGAGCTTCTGGATCATGCGCAGCGTGATGGCGGCCAGGATGCCGAGGTCGGGCAGCATGGTGAACAGCCCCCCCATGCCGAGCCCCGCGCCTTCGGCGGCTGCCATGCGAGTGTGGGCGCGAATTGTATCTTCGGCAATGCGATCGAGCAGGTCAGGATCAACCGAGTACACGCCGTCATACGTCAGTGCGGGAAGATTGTAGGCCATCCGCAGATGCTGGAGATAATTTTCGGGGTCGACTTTGATAGTGTCGTAGGCCTTCAGGAAGGCGTTGCGCACGGCCAGTTCCACGCCGCGCCGGACCCAGGATTTGTGATTGCTGCCTGCCATGATCGCTCCTTCCAGTATAACCACCCTGACGGAGGGGCGCGGACCTGAGTAACCCCACTCACCCTGTGCTAGCATCGAAAATACAGATGCCAACAGGAAAGCTCCAGGTTATTCCCCTCGGCGGGCTCGGCGAATTCGGCATGAATTGCATGGCCATTCGCTGGGCTGACGACATCATCGTCATCGACGCCGGATTGATGTTTCCCGAGGCCGAGCTCCTCGGCGTGGACATCGTCGTACCCGATCTCAGCTACCTCATCGAGAATCGCCAGCACGTTCGCGCCGTGGTACTTACGCATGGCCACGAGGACCACATCGGCGCGCTGCCCTGGCTGCTGTCGGAATTGAACGTGCCGGTGTACGCCACCGAGTTCACTCTGGCCTATGTGGAAGGCAAGCTGGAAGAGCACGCGCTGCTCGACGATGCTGAGCTCAACGAGATCAGGCCCGGCGAGAGCTTCAAGATCGGCCCTTTCACCATCAATCCCATTCATGTGACGCACAGCCTGGTGGATTGCGTTGCCCTGGCCATTCACACGCCCCTCGGCGTGCTGATTCACACCGGCGACTTCAAGGTCGATCCCACGCCCACCGACAATCGGCTCTTCGACCTGCACGCCTTCGCCGAGTACGGCAAGCAAGGCGTGCTGGCGCTCTTCCAGGATTCCACCAACGTCGAGCGCAAGGGCTACACGCCCAGCGAACGCGCGGTGCGCGCGCGCTTCCAGGAAATCTTCTCCCGTACCGAACGCAAGCTCTTCATCTCCTGCTTTTCGTCGTCAATCCATCGCATGAAGCTGGCGGTGGAGCAGGCCTTCGAGAACGGCCGCAAGGTGGCGCTGGTGGGCCGCTCCATGATGGAGTCATTCGAGATCGCGCAGGACCTCGGCTACATTGACGTGCCCGACGGCCTGCTCATCCATCCCGCGCAGATACGTGACTTCCCACCGGAAAAAATTTGCGTGCTCATCAGCGGCACCCAAGGCGAACCGATGTCGGCGCTGTCGCGCGCCGCGGTGGACAATCACAAGCACGCCCGCATTCAACCCGGCGACACAGTGGTGCTGTCGTCGCGTATCATTCCCGGCAACGAGAAAGCGATTTATCGCGTCGTGGACCATCTGTTCCGCCGCGATGCCCATGTCATTTACGACGACGGCTCGTCGCCGCCGGTGCACGTCAGCGGACACGCCAGCCAGGAAGAGCTGAAGCTCATCATCAACCTGGTGAAGCCGCAGTATTTCATTCCGATTCACGGCGAATACCGTCAGCTCAAGCTGCACGCCGAGATGGCCGGCGCGATGCACGGCTCGGTCGGCAAGGTAATGATGATTGAGAGCGGCGACATTCTGGAATTCGACGAGCTGGGCGCGCGCAAGGCCGGAAAGATCAACATTGGCCGCGTCTGCATCGATTCCAACTCTATGGGAGATGTGGTGGAAGACCTTGTCATTCGCGACCGTCGACACCTCAGCGAAGACGGCATCGTGCTGCCCATCATCGCCATCAACAAGCTGACCGGGAAGGTGGAGACCTCACCTGAGATCGTGATGCGCGGCTTCGGCGCCAGCATGAGCGAAGAAGATGGCTTCCTCGACCAGGCGCGGCAGACCGTGATGCGCACGCTGGAAGCGTCCAGCGACGAAGAGAAGGGCGACTACGGCATGATCAAGGAAAAAATCCGGCAGGACCTGAAGCGCTTCATCGTAAAGAACACCTCGCGCCGCCCGCTGATCATGCCGGTCATACTGGAAGTGTAGAAGTCTGATCGGTCAAGACTGGTTTCGGCCGTCTTAGCCGATGCGATGATTGACAACCGACGCTTGTCACTTTACAATTAGCCAGAATGATCAGAAGCTTCAAGCATCGTGGCCTGAAGCGACTCTACGAGCGGGGCGACCGTAGCGGTATTCGTCCCGATCTGCTGGAAATCGTTGAACGAATCCTAACCGTTCTGGACGCTGCCGCGACACCGCAGGCTCTCGACCTCCCGCGATATCATCTACATCCGCTGAAGGGTGAGCTGAAAGGATTGTGGTCTGTAACAGTGCTGGCCAACTGGCGTATCGTTTTTCGCTTTGCCGGTAGGGACGCCGTTGACGTCGAGCTGATCGATTATCACTAGGGAGGTAATGGAGTGCCATGCCTATGAAGGATCCTATGCATCCCGGCCGCGTCGTTCGACATGATTGTCTTGAGCCGTTGGGACTTTCGGTGACGGAAGGTGCCAAGGTGCTCGGCGTCACCCGGCAGGCTCTCAACAACATCGTGAATGGCAAGTCCGGTATCAGTCCGGAGATGGCAATTCGACTGACTAAGGCGTTCGGCAGCACGGCGGAAACCTGGCTGGGGATGCAGCTTGCGTATGACCTTGCAGCAGCGCGCAAGCACGAAAGCAAGATCAAAGTACGGCGGCAGCGGGTTGAGGAACTGCGTGCGAGTTAACCGTTCCCGTGCGCGTCAGCGATGACCACTGTTGCCTGGCAAAACCGCCCGTCGCGCAAGGCACGGCTGCTTGCCTGGCTCTTGCTATTGATTCCAGTTGTCGCGGCCCTCGCCTATCCCTTCGCTCAAGATTATCTGCGCGCCGCTTCGGTGCTGGATCGCATCTCCGATCCGCACGCCGCCGGCTGGATTGCTAACTATGACGTGCATCCGGTTGATGTGCGCGACACCAGCTTCGACTTCCGCGGCAAAACGATTCCCGCCCGCGTCTACACGCCGAGCGGCGTCGGCTTCGCCCCCGGCATCGTTGTCGTTCACGGTATGCACCAGCTCGGCATCGGCGAGCCTCGGCTTGTAGGCTTCGCGCGCTCGCTGGCCGCCAGCGGCTTCTTCGTGATGACACCGCTGGTTCCCGGCATCGCCGATTATCGCGTCGAAGCCGAGTCGGCGGACCTCATCGGGACGGCGGCGCAGAGTTTCGCCCAGCAGATCAGCATCCCCAAAGTCGGTATTTTCGCCATCAGCTTTTCCGGAGGTCTGGCTTTGCTGGCCGCCAGCGATCCGCAGTATTCGCCGTCGATTGCGTGGGTTGCGTCGGTTGGCGGTTATTACGATCTAGCTCACGTGCTGCGCTTCTTTGCCAACGGCGAGGCGGTCCGTCCTGATAGAGCGGCGGAGCACCTTGCGCCGCACGAGTACGGACCGCTGATCGTTGTCTATGACGAGCCTGGAGATTTCTTCTCGCGGCACGATGCGCCCATCGCGCACGACGCGCTCAAGCTGCTGCTTTCCGGCGACGGCAAGGCTTCCGAGACTCTAACCCAGACGATGACCCCTGCCGGTCGGCAAATCATGCAGGACATTTACCACAAGCATCGCGAAAACCTGACGCCGGCGATTCTCTCCGAGATCAACAGGCGCAGTGAAGAGTTGGCTGCCGCTTCGCCAGCGGGACATCTTCGGTTTCTGCATGTCCCTGTCCTGTTACTGCACGGCTCCGACGACACGGTCATCCCGCCAACGGAGCTGCTGTGGATCCAGCGTGACGTTCCAAAGGAATATCTGGTTAGCGCAGTCATCAGTCCGGCCATCAGCCATGTAGAAATTGGCAGCAAAGCCGGCCTGTGGGACAAGATGGCGCTTGTACACTGGATGGCAATGTTGATTCGTCAAGCACGAAACACCGGCGGCGGCACGGGACCGAAATTGCCGGCCGGTGAGTGGATCGCAGCGTCGGCTGCTCAGTTGTTCTGAAGGGGCGGAGCTTTAGCCATGCCCTGAGCTTGTCGAACGGGTGCGCCGTTACTGGGTTATCTTGTCATCACGAGCCGACTTTAGTCGGCGAGGGATCTGCTTTTCGGGTTTTTTCCCTCGGTGATGAGGACGAAGACAGCGTTGCTGTCCTTCAGGCTAGACAGGTGTTGCCGGCTGAGCCGAGTCGGGATGCAAGTTAAGCACGTACGGCGCACCTAAAGCTGCGCCCCTTCAAAGCAAGATGCGTTGTCCGCATTGCTATTGCTAGTCGAATCATGGTCACCCTCGAAGACATCAAACGCGCGCAGCAACGATTACGCGGCATCGCCGTTCGCACTTCGTTGATTGCCTACTTTCCGCCCGCACAGAAGACCAACGCGAATCCCGAAGATGACGCGGACCGCGGCCAGCTCTGGTTGAAGCCGGAGAACTTGCAGCCGGTGGGCTCCTTCAAGCTGCGCGGCGCGTACAACAAGATAGCGTCGCTCACTGACGAGGAGCGCCAACGCGGCGTCATCTCGTACTCCAGCGGCAATCACGCGCAAGGCGTTGCCTACGCGGCCCGGGCGCTAGGGGTGAAGGCCGTTATCGTGATGCCGCGCAACGCGCCCAAGCTCAAGGTTGATAGCACAACCGCGCTCGGCGCGGAGATCGTCACCGTCGGCCCGGCTTCGACCGAGCGGTGGCAGAAGGCAGAGGAACTCGCGCGAGAGCACGGCTACGTCATCGTGCCGCCTTACAACGACGAGCAAATCATCGCGGGGCAGGGAACTGCTGGCCTGGAGATCCTGGAGGATTGTCCGGATGCCGATCTCGTTCTGGTGCCCAGCGGCGGCGGAGGGCTGATAAGCGGCATCTCAGCCGCGCTCAAGCTGAGCGGTTCGAAGGCCAGGATTGTCGGCGTGGAACCTGAGCTGGCCAACGACGCGCAACAGAGTTTCCGGAAGGGCGAGATCGTCGAACTTTCCGCGGAGCGTGTCTCCAGTACGCTGGCTGACGGTTTGCGCACGCAATCGATTGGGCCCATCAACTTCGAGCATATGCGCCGCTTCGTCGATGACATGATCACCGTTACCGAGGACGAGATCCGTTCCGCCATGCGGCGTATGGTGAGCAATGCCCGCATTGTCGCCGAACCCAGCGGCGCGGTGACCTTCGCGGCATGGCTGTTTCACGCGAAGGAGCTACCGGAATCGAGGAGGACGGTTGCCGTGGTCAGCGGCGGGAATGTCGATCCGCAAGTGCTGGCGCAGGTGCTGAGCGAGCCGGAAGAGCAGTAGGCCGCAGCTTTCGCTGGAATTCAGGGAGAGTTGTTGACCTCAAAACTTTGCTGCTTACGCCGCTCCTGCGCCGTCATGGCGAGGCACTTTGCCGCGTTCGCTGCGTCACCAACCGCGTCGTAGGCGGTGGACATACGTACTAGCGTATCGGCCCGCAAAGTCGCCAGCACTCCTCTATCGCTTTGCGTCAGGTCAATCACTTTCTTGAACTGCTCGATGGCCCCGTGCGGGTCCCCATGCTGTTGCTCATATACCCCAATGTGGTAGTACGGATACGGAAGCAGCGGATCCAGCGCGGCTGCGGTGCGGAAGTGCAGCATCGCGTCGTCCGCGCGGCCTTCCCTTTGCAAGGCTTCGCCGAGGATATTCTCCCCGCCACCGTTGTTCTTCGTGACCTGCACGGTATGCGACCAGAGAGCTACATCGTCGGACCAATAGCTGAGTTGGCGATGCGTGGCGAATGCCAACAACACCAGTACGGCGACACTCGCGCCCGCCAACCAGACCTCGGGAACGTGCCATTGCCCGGCCCAGTCTGCCACGCCCCAGCAGACTGCGATGAACAGTCCTACGAACGGCAAGTACGCATAGCGATCGGCCATGGCCTGGCCGCCAACCTGGAGCAGTCCGATCATCGGGACCAGCGTTCCGAGAAACCAAAACCATCCCACGGCGAGATAGCGGCGATTTTGGCTGGCCACTGCTAAAGCCGTAATCGCCAGCAGCAGAAAAGCTTCCAGCCATACTGGCTGGAAGCGGCTGGCATGCGGATAGAAAAACGCCAGGTGCGTGGGCCAGACAGCCTTGCTCAGGTATTGCGTGTACGCGACTATCGCGTTCTCCACACGCACCGCAAACGAATACGACCGCTGCACACCGCCCATGGCGCCGCCCGCCTGCTGGGCCGCCACGGTGAGGACGGCGCTAACGGCGGAGAACGCCAGCAGCGGCAGCTTCTCAACGATCAACCATCGCCATTCGCTATTCGCTATTCGCCTTTCGCCAGAAGGCGCCCCTTCGTTGTTCGTTCCTCGCCGTTCGACAGAGACTTCACCCGAGATATTCTGGCGAGGAGCGAAGGGCGAAGGGCGAAAAGCGGCCCGTCCCAGCGGCCAGTAGTCCCACAGCAGCAGAATGAAGGGCAGGGTGATCACCTGCGGTTTGGACATCAGGCCCAGCGCGAACAACAGAGCTACGACAAGGTAGCGGCCCAGTCGCGGCTTAAGTGCGTACCACCGGTAAGCGCCCAAGGTCAGCAGAAGGAAAAACATGCTGAGCAGGTTCTTGCGTTCCGCAATCCAGGCGACGGACTCGACGTTCATGGGATGCAGCGCGAACAGCGCAGCCACCATGAAGCTGCGTCCGGCGCTGGCTGTCGCCCGCCACAGTATCCAGAACAGTAATATGACGTTCAGGACGTGGAGCAGGAGGTTGGAATCGTGGTGAAGGCCGGGGTCGAGAGAAAACAGTTGGCGGTCAAGGGCATGCGACAGCCACGTAAGCGGATGCCAGTTGGCGGCATAGAAGCTGGTGAATGACCACCGCATCATCTCCCAGTTCAGTCGGCTTATATGCACATTGTGGACTACGTATTCGCCGTCATTGAGCGAGATAAACGGATACCGGTTCACCGGGAAATACACTGCCAGGGTTGCAAGCACCAACAGCGATGCGAGGCCCAGAAGCATGTTCCTGGTCACGGGCCGGCCAAAGAGGACCGCGGACTGAATCTCACGCTTTGGCGCCGGCTGGACGGAGATCATTTCTTCCCTCTACCGTAAACACACACAACGGGATTGGTGGGCGCGTTCCCCATTAGTTGCACTGTAGCATCAATAAAATCTTGACACCCATCGCATCCGTCCGGTAGCTTTGACGTATGTTGTCAGTCCCCAACGTTACGACCATGGCCATGTGCACCCTAGGCGGTGCCGTGTCCACGTTCGGAGCCTGATAGCCCAACCAGAAAAACTCCAATCGTGAACGGGCCGCCTAGGATGAGGGCGGCATTGCTGTTTCTGGGCAATTTCCGATTGGAGCTTTCCATGACTTTCTCGCCTGAGCAATTTTCCACCACGGCAGTACGCGGCGGCCTTGTGCCCGATCCTGCGACCGGCGCTGTGGTTACACCTATCTACCAGTCCACGACCTACCATCAGGAATCGGTCGGCGTTCACAAGGGCTTTACCTATTCGCGCGCGGCGAACCCAACCGTCTCGGCGCTCGAGGCCGCCCTGGGCGCGCTGGAAGACACTCCGCCGGCCGTTTGCTTTGCTACCGGCATGGCCGCCATCTCGACTTTGTTTCTCGCGGTCCTGAAGTCGGGCGATCACGTTGTCGTTTCCGACGTGGTTTACGGCGGCACGGTGCGGTTGTTTCAGCAGGTGCTGGGAAACTTCGGCGTTGAAGTTTCCTTCGTTGACACATCCGATCCGACAGCGGTTGCGCACGCGATTAAGCCCAACACCAAGCTGGTCTTCATCGAGACTCCGGCAAATCCCACGTTGAAGCTGACCGACATTGCAGCCATCGCGCAGATCGCGCACGCGGCCGGCATAAAGCTCGCCGTTGACAACACCTTCCTCACGCCAGTATTGCAGCGGCCTTTAGAGTTGGGCGCTGACATCACGCTGCTCTCGACCACCAAGTACATCGAAGGCCACAACTCCACCGTCGGCGGTTCGATCGCCACCCGCGACGAAGTTCTGCTGGAGCGCCTGCGTCTGGTGCGCAAGACGCTGGGCTGCATCCAGTCTCCGCAGGAGTCCTGGCTGACGCTGCGCGGGCTGAAGACGCTTCCATTGCGGCTGCAACAGCACTCAGTCAACGCGCAGAAGGTGGCCGAATGGCTGGAGCGGCATCCCAAGGTCGCCCGCGTTCATTATCCCGGCCTCGCCAGCTTCCCGCAGTTCGCGCTCGCTGAAAGGCAACAATCGCTGCCCGGTGGAATGCTGGCCTTCGAGCTGACGGGCGGAACTGACGCCGGCATTCAGTTGATGAACACGGTTCGCCTCTGCCTGCTGGCGGAGAACCTGGGCGCGGTTGAGACCCTGATCACACATCCCGTGTCTATGACGCATGGCGATGTGCCAAGCGAGATTCGCGAGCGCACCGGCATCACCGATGGCCTGGTGCGGCTCTCGGTTGGCCTGGAGAATCCGGCGGACATCATCGCCGATCTGGAATGCGCGCTGGCCGGCATTGCCGCCACCGCCGATACGCAGGAGGTGGAAGCATGTCTCGCGAAGTAATCGTCCTCAAGTTTGGAAGCTCAGTACTGCGGTCGCGCGCCGACCTGCCCCTTGCCGTGCATGAGGTTTATCGCTGGATTCGGCGGCAGTATGACGTGGTTGCCGTGGTCTCCGCCTTCGCAGGAGAAACCGATCGTCTGCTGGGAACGGTGGAAGGCTATCGCGATGCCAATCCGGAAACGGTCGCCCGCGTGGTTGCCACCGGCGAAGAAGTTGCGACCGCGTTTCTCGCGCTCGAACTCGACCACTTCGGCATTCCGGCCCAGCCGCTCGATCCCAGCCAGATCCAGCTTATCGCCGACACAGGCTCCAATGACACCGAGCCGGTAAGCGCCGACATCGCACCCATCCAGAATGCATTCCGGCAGGGCCGGGTCGCGGTCATTCCCGGCTTCGTCGCCCGCGACCGCCGCGGGCGCGTCGCCTTGTTCGGGCGCGGCGGCTCCGATCTGTCAGCGCTGTTTCTGGCCAAGCAGCTCGGGGCGCGCTGCCGTCTTATTAAGGACGTCGACGGCATCTACAACATCGATCCCGCAGCCAGCTCTTTCGCGCAGCGCTTCGACGAGATCAGTTTCGCCGACGCTCTCGCTATCGCCGGGAAAGTCGTGCAGAAGAAAGCCATCGCTTTCGGAAAGAAGACGGGCGTGCCGCTGGAAGTGGCGGCCGTCGGCGAGGATTATCAAACCATCGTGGGCAGTCACCGCTCGGTGCTGTCGGCCCGGCACCATGCGCCGGCGCCAATCAGGGTCGGGCTGCTCGGCCTGGGCACCGTTGGTTTGGGTGTGTTTCAGGAGCTGTGGAAGCATCCTAACCTCTTCGAAGTGACCGGCATTGCCGTGCGGCATCCGGAGCGCCACCTCGATGATGCCCCCAACCATCTCCTGACTCGCGACTGCTGGGCCGCTATCGACAATGTCGATGCTGTGGTCGAGCTTATCGGGGGTACCGATCCAGCCGGCGACCTGGTGCATGCCGCGCTTCAGGCAGGCAAGCCGGTCGTAACCGCAAACAAGCTTCTGGTTGCCGAGGATGCGCGCCTTGCCGGATATGGCGGACTGCGCTATTCGGCAGCAGTGGGCGGAGCGGTTCCGGCGCTGGAGGCGGTGCAGGAATTGGTCTGTTCCCACTCCGAAGCCGGACGAATCGTTTCGCTCTCCGGCGTTCTCAACGGGACCTGCAATTACATTCTCGATCGCGTCGCCGCGGGCTGCTCGTGGGAGCAGGCGGTGGCCGAAGCGCAAGCCCGTGGTTTTGCGGAACAGGACCCCACTGCCGACCTGTCCGGCTCCGACACGGTTTGCAAACTGCGGTTGCTGGCGCGCCGCGCCTTTCCGGAGATCGCAGCGCATTACGTACGCGCGACCGGGATCAGCGCTGCCGACCTGGATTGGGTGCAAGCGGCGGCGCGGGATGGCAAGCGCGCGCGGCTGGTGGGCAGCGCCCAGGTTGTCGACGGAAGAGTTTGTCTCGAAGTCAAGCCGACGCTGGTCGACCTGTCGCATCCCTTCGCACAAATCAAGAACGAAGAGAACTGCCTGCTGATTGACAACGGCCGCTCCGGTCCGCAGCACGTCTGGACAGGACGAGGTGCCGGCCGCTGGCCAACAACGGCGGCGGTGATGGCTGATCTCTTCGATCTCTATCGCGAGCTGCGGGCCGTGAAATCGGGGTTTCGGGCTGCGAGCTCCGTGCCTCTTGCTGCCAGCCTGGTCAGCCGCAATCAAGCTGAACTGGCAACCGGCAACTGGCAACTGACAACTGACCTTGGAGGTGTGGCGTGAAATTCGCTACCAGATTATTGACCTTCGATCCCGCCCCGGGCGATCGCTTCACCCCGGCCAACACACCGATCTATCAGACGGCGACCTTCCGGCAGCAGGACGCAACCGAATTCGGTGAGTACGACTACTCCCGTAGCGGCAACCCCACGCGCGCGGTCGTGGAAAAACATATTGCTGGACTGGAAAATGGTACTCGCGGCTTCTGCTTCAGCACCGGGCTGGCGGCGATCACAGCGGTCACACGCCTGCTCTCGCCCGGCGAAGAGATCCTGGCCTGCGACGATCTCTACGGCGGAACTTACCGGCTGTTCTCCCGCATTCTGGCCAAGCGCGGCATCAACGTTCGCTACGTCGACTTTACCAACCTCGACGCTATACGCGCAGCGATCACCGACAACACCAAACTCGTGTATCTCGAATCGCCGACCAATCCGCTGCTCCAGATCATCGACATCGCAGCAGTCGCCGAGCTCGCTCATCGCAACGGCTCGCTGGTCTGCGTCGACAATAGCACCATGTCGCCTTATCTCCAGCGGCCCCTGGAGCTCGGCGCGGACATCGTTCTACATTCGGCGACGAAGTTTTTGTGCGGACACAGCGACGTGATGGCGGGCGCGGCCGTCGTCAACGATGAGGACCTTGCGCAGGAGATCTACCTCATCCAGAACGGCGAAGGCTCGGGACTGTCGCCCTTTGACAGCTTTCTGCTGTTGCGGGGGATGAAGACACTGTCGCTACGCCTGGATCGCCAGCAGTCCAACGCGAAGACGATTGCCGAATTGCTCAATGCGCATCCGGTGATAGAGCGGGTTTACTATCCCGGTCTGACCGATGAGCGGCAGCTTCGCGTTCATCGCGCCCAGGCGTCGGGCGACGGCGCAGTACTCAGCTTCGTTACCGGCGATCCCGAGTTCTCTCGCGCGGTCGTCGAAGCCACCCGGCTGTTTGCCATAACAGTGAGTTTTGGCAGCGTGAATTCCACCATCAGCTTGCCCAATTACATGTCTCACGCCAGCATTCCCCAGCATCTGCGGCAGCAGAAGAGCATACCCGCGGACCTGGTCAGGATTTCCGTAGGCGTGGAGGACATTGAGGACCTGGTGGACGATCTGGGTCAGGCATTGGAGTTTGCGTCGAAGCAGAACGCTCTGACCCTCGCGCTGGCGGCGGATTGAAGTATTGCTCGGCGGGCAGGCAGTGAAGCGAAAACCTGATTGTAGTTGGGGCGTAAGATTAGTTGCGCCCTCAGTGTGCGAGCGGCGTGGGGTTGCTGCCCTTTACTGGTGTTATCACGAACGAGTTCCATCCTGCGAGGGATCTGCTGTTCGCCTTCTCGGGCCTCGCTAGCTCCGCGTGCGCTCCCGCCTTTCCGCTATAATCCCGGTAAAGCCACCGAGTAGGGGATGATGTCGGGAGTCACGGCAGCCAAACTTCAGCAGGAGGATTCAGTCATTGATTCTCCGGTACTGCTCCGCGAACTCGAGCCGTGGCATCGCGTTTTTTTTGGCAATCTCGCCGATGTAATTCTGCGGCGCGAGCCGCCTCCAGTTGAAATCAGCGCCGCTCCAGTTCCTCTACGCCGCGATTACTTCATCAAGACCGGCATCGATCCGACTCGATACCTGGAATCCTACGGCGGTCATATTGCCCTGATCACGGTGATTTATCTGGTTTGCACGCTGCCATTCTTCAATCGCACTCCCAAACTGAATTCACCGTTTCAGAATACGGAGATCTCGTATTATCCGGTCAGCGATTATCTGCCGCCGATCAATACTGCCTCCAAAGCTGCGATGAAGCCGCGCCACGGCGCGCCGAAGTTGGCGAAGCAGGAGATTTTGTCGGTCCCGCCGAATCCGGACAACACGCATCAGACTATCGTCACGCCTCCGAAGATCAAGCTCAACCACGACGTCCTTTTGCCGAACATTGTGGCGTGGACGCCTATCCCTTCGGCACAACCGGTCGCGGCCTCGGCTCGGTCGGTTTCGCAATTGAAGGTGCCACAGCTCGAGCCCGATGTCGCAGCGCCCACGGCCGACGTTTCGAAGATCCACGCGAAGCTGGACCTGCCGACCTTGCCGCAGCCTTCCGTAGTTGAGCCGCCTCTGTCGGCGGACCAGTTGAAGTTGAAGAGCGGCCAGCTGAACATGGCACAGCTTGAACCGACTGTGGCTGCGCCCAAGCTTCCGGTACCCGTGCAGCGCGCCAGCGGCGCCGGGGACAGCGGCGCGAAACCCGCTCCGAGCGCAGCCGCGAAGGATGTTCCGCCCCCGCCAAATGTGCAGAACCTTCCCGCACAGGGCAAGGGTCAGCTTATCGCGCTGGGGCTGAATCCAGCGGAGGTCCGCGGGCCAGTCAGCATGCCCAACGGCAATCGCAGCGGCGAGTTCCACGCCTCGCCCAACGGCAAGCCCGACGCGCCGGGGACACCCAACGTGACGGCCACGGGTACGGCCGACAATGGAGGAGGTAACGGCAAAGGAAATGGCGCGCCTCCGGGCATCATGGTTGGAGCTCCGCCGCCGGGTGCGGCGACCTCGGCAGTAGCCGGCACGCCCAACTCTGGAAGTAACGCCGGTAAGCCGGGGGCTTCGGCCTCAAATGCAGATCAGGAAGCGCGTAACCGAATCTTTGCCGCGGCGATGAAGCCGTCGCTGCCGAGCATGCACGACCGTGTCACGCCGCCGCCGGCGGCGAACCTTCCTGAAGATCCCGATCGCAGCATAGAAGAGCGCGTGTTTGGCAGAAAGCACTATTATTCGCTGATCATGAACATGCCCAACCTGACCTCAGCCAGCGGCAGTTGGATCATTCGCTTTGCTGAACTGAAGGAGAGCAATGACAGCAGCGCGCTAACTGCCCCGGTCGCAACGACCAAGGTCGATCCCGCCTATCCGCCGGAGGTACTGCGCGATCACGTGGAGGGCACGGTGACGCTCTACGCCATCATCCGCGCCGACGGCGTGGTTGATAGTATTCGCGTGCTCGATAGTCTGGATTCCCGTCTGGACGACAATGCGGTGCAGGCATTGTCCCATTGGCGCTTTCGGCCCGGTATGAAGAATGGCCAGTTCGTCGCCGTCGAGGCCGTGGTGCAGATTCCATTTCGGATGCGAAAGCTGCAGTAAGACAGAGCCTCGATCGGCAGGCACCTCAGGCTGACGGGGAAAGCTCTATTTCTGCTCGGTATTTTCCGCGACAACGGGAGTTTGCCTGGCTGCCGGTTTGGATCGTTGCTCGAACAAAACCACTTCGCCCGGTTTTACCAGTCCCAGCTGTTCACGAGCTTCCTTCTCGATCACGCTGGGGTCGCCGCGTTGCAGCGCTTGCACGCGATAATCCAGCAACTCGTGCTCAGTTTTGCGGCGATCGATGTCCTGTTGTAGCGCCAGCACTTCGGCCCGCTTGCCCTGCCAGACTTTCATGCCGTTGGCGCCAAAAATAACCTTGTATCCAATATGGCCTGCCAGCACCGCGATGCATAACGTCGCCACTACGCGACGCATGCGATAGAGCCATTTTCCAGCGATGCGAACCGTGATCCTCATGAGGAAACTGCTTCCTGGCCGTAATCTCAGCCAATGCGCCGATTGCGGCGCTGACTGGCGACCCCATACTTAACTGCCAGTGTCCAGTGAACTTCGCTTCCGGCAGGCAGTCAAGAAAACTTCCGTCGAAAAGCAAGCAGTGAACCAACTGTGACACAACGAAGAGATGGCGAAGACGCGATTTTCGTGGTCACAACCTGGCTGGGATTCTCGCGCCGCGCACCGCGTTTTACGAGTTGCAGAGCGTGTTACAGTCTCAACCAATTGCGGATGGAGGCCTCGATGACAAACGCGCGCCTGGTGCTGACGACAGTTGGCCTGAAGGAAGCGGCGGAAAAGCTCGCTCAGCAACTGGTTGACAGGCGGCTGGCCGCCTGCGTCAACATCGTTGGTCCCATACGTTCCATCTACCGCTGGAAGGATAAGGTCCACAATGAGCAGGAATACTTGCTGCTCATAAAGACGACTTCCGAGCACGCCGTCCAGTTGCAGGCGGCGTTCAAGGCCTTGCATCCGTACGACCTGCCGGAGTGCGTACACTTGCCCATCGAGAGTGGCAGCGAGGAATATCTGGCGTGGCTGGCAACGGAGGTCAGCAGCGGCGAGTGAGTTGCCGGACTTCTAAAGGCGGCCGTACTTTCAACATGTCGTCGAGTCGTGGTTTGATACAATATTTCGACGAAGGTCGCTGAGGACTAGACATTCGCCGCAGAATTGAGCCTCATTTCTACTAATTTTTTCAGCTAGCCTGCTTCGCGCTGTCTTGCAGCGGTTTCAGGCGACACATTGCCCCACAAGCGAAACCGTCGCTTTGCGCGGACGCAACGTTAAAGGGAGCCCGTTCTGACGTCGCGATCTGATCGTATCGCTTACAACCCGGCGTACCATCGCTTCGCCGTAGTCCTGGCCGGGGCTACGCTTCTGCTGATCGTCGCCGGCGCGCTGGTCACCAGCAACGATGCCGGCATGTCCGTGCCTGATTGGCCCACTTCCTTCGGTTCACTCTACAAGTTGCCGCCCATGGCAGGGGGCGTGAAGTGGGAGCACAGCCATCGCATGATCGCCGAGTTCATCGGCCTGCTGATCATTGTCCTGGCGGTATGGACGCAGCGGGTCGAAACCAGGAGGTGGATGCGGGTGCTGGGTTGGACAGCGCTGGGTGCGGTCATTGGCCAGGGAATTCTCGGCGGCCTAACCGTGCTGAATTTCCTGCCGTGGTCCATCTCGACCGCGCACGCCACACTGGGGCAGATGATCTTCTGCATCATCGTCGCCATGGCGTTGTTCACCAGCCGCTCGTGGCTACAGGATTCGGAACCCGTGGCCGAGTCCGAGTCATGGCCGAGCACGCCGACGCTGACTGCGATTGCAGCAGCTTGCGTCTGGGTGCAGTTGATTCTGGGCGCGGCCTTCCGTCACTATGGCATGAAGCTGCTGCCGCACCTGATTGGGGCGTGCGTGGTGACGGCCGTCGTATGTTGGACTGTCGTTCGCGTGCTGACGCGCTACGGCAACGTCGATCACCTGCGCAAGCCGGCACAACTGCTGCTGGCGCTGCTGATGATGCAGCTAGGCCTCGGCTTCTGCGCCTACATCACGCGCATGACCTTTGGACATAACGCGGTGCAACCGTGGCAGATCATGGTGGTAAGCACGGTGTCCCATGTCGCCTGCGGAGCGCTGGTGCTGGCGGCGAGCGTGGTGTTGGCCGTTCAGTCGCGCCGCATGATCAGCGCTCACTCTACCGAACCGGCTGGGCACACCGCCCACGGAAAGGCCGTCATCGCATGAGCACGGCCAGCCAGCCTTTGGTTATCCCGCGCGCCGGAGTTGCGTCGCTGCTCCGCGACTACGCTACCTTGACCAAGGCGCGCGTCACCACGCTGATCGTGATGACTGCGTGGGCCGGCGCTTATTTTGCCGCTGCCAAGTCGGGCGTTTCGTCGCTGTCATGGACGCTGCTGCACGCTCTCATTGGCATCGGTTTAGTCAGCGGTGGCACAGCTGCGATTAACGAAGTAGTCGAGCGCGACATCGACGCGCTGATGCGCCGTACCTCGCGGCGTCCGCTGGTGACCGGCAGCATGAGTCTGCTGCACGCCTCGATCATCGCCTTCGGCATGACCATCGGCGGCGTGCTGTACCTGTGGGCGACCACGAACTGGCTCACCGCTGTTCTGGCGGCGTTGACGTCGGTCAGCTACCTTACGGTGTACACACCGATGAAGCGCGTGCATCCCATCTGCACGTTCCTCGGCGCATTTCCCGGAGCGATGCCTCCGGTGCTGGGCTGGACCGCGATCCGCGGCCGGCTCGACGCCGAAGCGCTGGTCTTGTTCGCCATCGTTTTCTTCTGGCAGTTCCCGCACTTCCACTCCATAGCCTGGCTCTATCGCGAAGACTACGAGAACGCGCGCATCCGCATGTTGCCGGTGGTGGAAAGCGATGGCCGCTCGACCAAATTTGCCATCGTGATGTATGCCATGGCTCTGGTTCCCGTGTCGCTGGCGCCTACGCTGATGGGCATGTCAGGATGGGTGTACTTCGCAGGCGCGCTCGCACTTGGCCTTGGGATGTTGTGGTTCAGCCTGCGGATGTGGACGATGAAACTCACGCCGCTCGCACCTGAATCCAAGCTGCGCGCTCGTCACGTGCTGCAAGCTTCGGTGATTTACCTGCCACTGCTGTTCGCGCTCATGATGATCAATCGCGTTTGAGCTGTCAGCTATCAGCCGTCAGCTTCAGAAAAAACCCTGGGTGCCCGAGTGCTCTCCTCTAGCCATCTTTTGGCCAGGGCGGGGCGTTTTGCCGTTCGACCTGCCTCTCCGCGCCATATAGAATCAAGAGTGGCCCTCATGAGCGTTTCCAATACCCTCCATCAGCCGATAGTGGAAAGTTCGGATGCCGCAGCGCCTGCCGTCATTCAGTTACAAGCCCTGCGTCATCAATACGGCGACCGCGTCGCACTCGCCGGGGTTTCGTTTGATGTGCGTCCTGCTGAAATCTTTGGCCTGCTTGGACCCAACGGCAGCGGCAAGACCACGACCTTCCGCATTCTTTCCACCTTGATGCTGCCCTCCGGCGGCCGCGCGCTGATCATGGGACACGACGTGGCGCGCGAGCCTGCGCTGGTGCGTCGCAACATTGGAGTGGTTTTTCAGGCGCAGAGCATCGACATCAAGCTCTCGGCGGAAGAGAACCTGATGCTGATCGGCCACATCTACGGACTGCGCGGCGCCGCACTTAAGAAGCGCGTCAGTGAGATGCTCAACCGCGTCGGCTTGGCTGATCGTGCCAAAGAAAAAGCGGAAACATTTTCCGGCGGCATGCAGCGGCGCCTGGAACTGGCGAAGGGATTATTGCATCATCCCTCTGTCCTGTTGCTGGACGAGCCGACTACCGGACTCGATCCTGGCGCGCGCCGCGACCTCTGGCAATATTTGCAGATCCTGCGAGATGAAGAGCGCGTGACCGTATTGGTAACAACTCACTTGATGGAAGAAGCCGAGCGCTGCGACCGGCTCGCGATTTACGCCAACGGCAGCGTGGTTGGGTTGGGCACCCCGGCCGAGTTGAAGAGCGAGATTGGCGGCGACGTGATCCTGCTGGATTCGCACGAACCAGAGTCGTTGGCGCAACGTATTGAGCAGCGCTTCGGGCTTCATCCCACGGTGCTGGATCATCGCGTTCGTCTGGAGATCGAAAGCGGACATCGCTTTGTGACTGATGTGGTCGAGGCGTTTCCTGGCGAAATCGAAGGCGTGTCGGTGCATAAGCCAAGCCTGGAGGATGTCTTCATCCGCCGCACCGGGCATAGGTTCTGGACAGAAGAGAATGATGGCGACGCGAAGGAGTGATTCACGTCTGGCGTGAACAAATATGGCAACTCAAATACAGACTTTTCCCGTAGCCTTGACCCCCGCTCACGCCGGCACTCTTCTGCCTTCGCTGTCGCTGTGGTGGCGCGAGGTGGTTCGTTTCTATCGGCAGCGCTCGCGTGTGGTTGGTGTCATCGCTTCGCCGCTGCTGTTCTGGATCGTGATCGGTTCGGGCTTTGGCACGTCATTTCGCTCCAGCGGCGCCGGCGGCCAGCATTACCTGGCGTTCTTCTTTCCCGGCGCCCTGATCATGATTGTGCTGTTCACCGCTATCTTCACCATGATGTCGGTGATTGAAGATCGCAACAAGGGTTTTCTGCTTTCCGTGCTGGTAGCGCCGGTCAGCCGTTCGGTCATCGTGTTGGGCAAGGTGCTGGGCGGAGCGACACTGGCAACGTTGCAAGGCCTGATCTTTCTCGTCTTCGCGCCGTTCGTGGGAGTGCATTTCACGCTCGCCAGCTTTGGCTTGACGGTGCTGGTCATTTTTCTCGTATCCTTTTCGCTGACGGGGCTGGGCTTCATCATCGCGTGGCCTATGGATTCCACGCAGGCGTTTCACGCCATCATTAACCTGTTTCTGATTCCGCTGTGGCTGCTGTCGGGATCTTTGTTTCCGCTCTCCGGAGCGTCGCTGTGGATTCGCCTGCTGATGCGCATCAATCCCCTGACCTACGGAACCGAGGCGCTGCGCTCGTTGCTGTTCCCTGGATCTTCCTCGACGGAATTGTCGCTGAGTGGCAACTTCGCGGTGCTGGCCCTGTTCGCGTTAGTGATGTTCGCCTTATCGTTTGTGGTGGCCAACCGCCGCAGCACCAAACCGGCGGCGTGATGCAGCTAAGTCCCACATTCTTTCCGGCGCTCGACGCGGTATTGAACGGCTCCAGCGCGGTGCTGATCGGCTCCGGTCTGTACTGCATCAAGCGCGGTCGCGAGGAGGCGCACAAGCGCCTGATGCTGACGGCCTTCGCCACCTCGACGCTTTTCCTGATTTCCTACCTGTACTACCACCTGGTGCTGCGTGCCGGCGTGACGCACTTTGCAGGACGGGGGTTTTCGCGGCCGCTGTACTTCACCATCCTGATTTCGCACACCATCCTGGCCGTCGTAGTGGTGCCATTCGTGCTCATCACTCTAGCTCGCGCCTTGAAGGGGAAGTTCGCGCGGCACAAGGCCATCGCGCCGTATACGTTTGCGATCTGGATGTACGTGTCAGTGACCGGCGTGGTCATTTACGTGATGCTGTATAAGATCTTCGTTGCCTGACGAATCCTTTCGCCATCTTGCGACGTACTAAGATCTATGCTGTGCTGAGGCGCACCTTTGGCCGTGCCCAAACACCCAACCTGCTCTGTCATCTGAGGTCTTTCGCCTGATTGGAGGACGCATGAAGTCCGCACTTTTAATCGCCCGCCTGCTGCTGGGTGCGATCTTCCTGGTGTTTGGCTTGAATGAGTTTCTGGGCTTTCTTCCAGTGCCCGAGCTTACGGGCAGAGGGGTTTTGCAAATCAGCAGCGGTATTACAACCGGCCACGCGTACGCCATCCTCTTTGCTTTTTTGGAGGTAGCGGCAGCGGGCCTTCTGCTGGCGAATCTTTGCATCCCGCTCGCCTTGGCCTTCCTGGCTCCGGTTATTGCGAAGGCCCTGATCTTCCATATTCTGGCCGAGCCAGCCGCGCTGCCCTTTGTCGCGATCCAACTGATGCTCTGGGCCTTCTTGACCTGGGCTTATCGCGAGCGCTTCCGCGGGCTATTGACCGCGAGAACCTAAGCCCCAGTCACAAATGCCGCAAACACGGGTGATAGTCAGCGTCGCGGCTTGGCATTAACTCACCACAAAAGTAGAGGGCGACCGAGGGAGCACTCGGTCGCCGTTGAGGTTGAGGGGTTAAGTTTGCCGAAGCGGTTACTGCGGTACGGCTACGAAGCCGCTGTTGATCGGAGGCGCACCGTAGAAGCCCACCAGAACGCCGGCGTCATTGACTCCATTGACTATGGTCGAGCCAACACCATTGGGATCGTCGACGGAAGCGTACTGGCCGCTGCTGACCGTGTAAACAAATCCGTGGGTCAGGCCGGCGGAGTCCATATAAGCGCCAACCACCTGTCCGCGGTTGTTCAGTCCTAATGCCTGGGTGAAGGTGCTGTTTGGATAATCCAGTTGCAGGAAGACTCCGGCGTTGAGCAGCCAGCCGTGATTTGCCATGTTGGTGTCGATGAAGAAGCCGCAGACTTCCTGCGAGTTGTTGATGCCGGTAGCTTGCCCTCCGCCGACCGCTCCGGGAATCGTGATCACCTGAAACACACCGCCAACCTCGTCATACACGTACGGGAAGTCGGGCGTGGTGTTGTTCTGGCTCAGGCTGTAGTAGCCTGATGCCTGGTTGAAGTCGTTCTGGCTCAGCAGTTGGTTGAAAGCCGTGCCGGAATAATCGACCGTGGTGTAGGTGCCATTGTTGGTGTGGTAGAAGCCGTGAGTCGTTCCAGCGTTGTCCACGTAGAATCCGGAGGTCGTCAGGCTGTTGTTGATGCCGATGACCTGGGTCATAGCCGAGCCAGGGTAATTTTCGGTCGTAAACTGCATGGGCAGGTTCAGGGTGAATCCCTGGTTGTTGAAGAAATTATGGTAGCCGGCGATGACCATGCTGTTGTTCACTCCCAACAATTGGGTGAAGGAACTGTTAGGGTCGTTGGGATCAACGACGGTAACGAAGCGGTAGCTCTGGGCAAAGGCTGAGGTGCAGAACAGCAGCGCGAAGGCCAGGGCGAAGGACAGTTGGAAGCGTTTCATGGTGGTTCTCCTTATTTGGCGGCGGCGGCCGCAAATGTGTTTTTCTGCCGATCTGTTGGCGGGGAGAGCCAGATTCCCTTGCATTCGCTTTCCGGCCCCGGCGCTTCACTTCCGGCAACGAGTGGAAAATACTGCGAGCGCGGGTTCGAAGTCCTAAAGCCTCAATTAAAAGGGGATTGGTAATTTGTTGGGGAAAGATTGGATTGAAAGTAACGGTTTATGTCATTGATAATAAATAGATTAGTGGACTCTTGCGGCAGCGCGAATCCTGCAGACTGGTACGACTATTTCCAAGCTTTCCTGGCAATCGCGTGCGGAGAGAATCAGCCATGACCCAGTTGAGGGCAGAAGCATTTGTTGACGTGCAAGGCGACGCGCCGGTAAGCGGGTTTATCCATCGCGGGGAAGGTGCGGGGTTCCTAGTGTTGACCCATGGCGCGGGTGGAAACTGCAAGGCGCCGCTGCTGGTGGCGCTGGGTGATGCTTTTGCAACGGCAGGGCTGACCACATTGCGTTGCGACCTGCCGTTTCGGCAGAGACGTCCCACGGGACCGCCGTCTCCCTCCGACGCCCAGCGCGATCAGGATGGGCTGCGCCGTGCCGTAACCCTCATGCGCGAAAGATTTTCGGGAAGAGCATTTCTGGGCGGCCTGTCCTATGGCGGACGGCAAGCCAGCATGCTGGTTGCCGCTGAGCCGCAGCTTGTCGAAGGACTGCTGCTTTTGTCATATCCGCTACATCCGCCAGGACGGCCAGCCCAATTACGCACCGCGCATTTGCCCAGCCTGCGGACTCCCACGCTGCTGGTCAGCGGGACCCGCGATGCTTTCGGCTCAATCGACGAGCTGGAGGCCGCGATCAAACTGATTCCGGCGTCGGCAAAACTGGTTGCGCTTGAGGGCTCAGGACACGGTTTGTTGCAGAAAGCGAATCGGGAGGAGCTGCCGGGTTTGGTCATCCACGAGTTTCAATCTTTCTTCGCCTTGCGCTAAACCATTCTTCACAGGTCTGGAAATGTCCCTGGGGTCGAGCCTCCCGCAGCCGCGAGAGTTTACGTTTTCTTGACAAAACGGTGACAACCATCGAATTGACTTGCTGCACCATGTGCCCGGCAGAAAAACATCTTCGGATCTGAAAAGGGGACTGGAATGAGAAACAACATCAGCATGCGGACAACTACGGTCACCGCCGTCGGTTTGGCTGCTGCCATTACCTGCGCTCTGGCGATCATGGCCACGCAATCGGCGCAAGCCCAGACATACCAAGTTATTTACAGCTTTACCGGACACAGCAGCGCAATGCATCCTATCGGCGGAGTGACGGTCGACCAGCATGGGAATGTCTACGGAACGACTGCGTGGGGCGGCGCATTTGACGGCGGCACGGCATACGAACTGCGGCGCGCCGGTTCCGATTTTGTTTTTGATCTGATCCACAATTTTGGCGGCGGTGCGGATGGCAGCTTCCCCTGGGACGCTCCCACCTTTGGCCCGAATGGAACGCTGTACGGAACCACAGGGATCGGAGGAACACATGGAGAAGGGACTGTGTTCAACTTGCAACCGCCGGCGAACTTCTGCCGCTCCGAATCTTGTCCCTGGCACGAGACGACCCTTTATAACTTCGCCCGGCAGGGTGACGGTGGCAATCCCCAGGCTGGCGTTATTTTCGATGCGAGTGGAAATATCTACGGCACGAATGTGAACGGTGGTGGCGGGGCCGTCGGGGTCGTTTATGAGATGACGCCCTCCCATGGCAGCTGGACATATCAAGTCCTCTATACTTTCACCGATGGGCAGGATGGTGCCTATCCTTCGTCCCTGCTGATATTCGATTCGGCCGGCAATCTCTACGGCACAACAACCTCGGGCGGACTGCCGGGATGCCAGGGCTTCGGCTGCGGCACGGTTTACAAGTTGTCCTCTTCGGGTTCCGGCTGGGCCGAGCATACTCTTTACAGTTTTCTCGACGGAACTGACGGATCTGCGCCTTCTGCTGGCGTGCTTATGGACAGCGCCGGCAATCTATATGGAGCTACCCCCGGCAGCAACGTTACTGGCGGAACGGTGTTCGAACTTACTCCCTCGGGTGGAAACTGGACGTTCAACCTGGCTTACGACCTTAGCGGCGACGGACCTGGACCTACCCAAAATCTTGTTCGCGACGCCGCTGGTAATCTCTATGGCGCAACCTGGGGTGACGGTTTGTACGGCCAGGGTGTGGTCTTCAAGCTGACGCCTGCTAATGGCGGTTGGACCTACACCAGCCTGCACGATTTCACCGGCGGCTCCGACGGAGGAAATGCCTTGGGTGGTCTGACGATGGACAGCAATGGCAATATCTACGGCACGACCTACATGGGCGGCTTGCCCGGCTGCGGCTATTGCGGAGTGGTCTTTGAGATCACGCCGTAGAACAGTGGCTAGTGATCAGTTGCCAGTTGTCAGTGAATTCAGAACGTGGATGCGAGTGCCCCACCCAGGCTTGACTTGCCTGAGTGGGGCTCTTCTCTTCGAGGGCGAAATCCAGACTTCCCGAATATTTGCTTTCAGGCTTGTGCCGCCAGCCCGGCATTTCCGATCCAGCGTGTCACCGGCTTGGGCGCCGCTTTCGGAAGGATGTCGAGATAGATGACGGCATAGCGGAACGCAATCACTCCCGCCGCAATCACCAGCACACTCGACGCCAGCTCGCTCCACTTGGGCACGTAATGCGTGCCCATCGCGGTTTGCAAAGCGTTGATCGATACGTTGAGCCGGTCGACCATGAATCCCGCCACCACGAACGCGCATGCCCAGTACAGCCGCTCCGGGTTCCCGCGAACGCTCTCAAAGCTGAGCAGCGTGATCGGTATCGCCAGGAACAACAGCACCTCCAGCCAGAAGTATCCGGCTTCGTTGGTGAACTGGAAGGCATAGCCGAGCGCCTGGTTGCCAATCAGATCCAGCAGTTTGAAAAACGCGAAGACGATCAGCAGCAGCTGGATCATGCGGCCACAGTCGCTGAGGATGCTGAAGTCGACGCGCACGTTCAACGAGCGCATGCAGAGATAGATGGCCATCACCGTCAACGCCAGTCCGGCCGGAATCGCCGACAGGTAGAACATCGCATGCATGTAAGGTGAGTACCACAGCGGATGCAGCTTGCCGCGGGTGATCAGGAACAGCCCGCCGAGAAACGATTGATGCATCGAGGACAGCAGCACGCCCGCCAGGACGACGCCGACGAGGATCTTGTGGTGGTAGTGCAGCACCGTCTCGCGGAGGTTCTTCCACGGCAGCTTCTCGATGACCGCCGGAGCGAACTCAAATGTCAGCACGGTGGTGTATGTCATGATGCAAACGCAGACATCGAACAGCACCGAGCGGTGGTTCCACATCACGATGGGATGCCAGAAGCGCCATGGCAGGCCGATCTCGTAGAGATATCCCACGCACACTGTCATGTATCCGAGAAACGAGATCAGAATCGATGCACGCAGGATTGGCCGGTAGCGCTCCATGCCCAGCAAGTAAACTGCGGCGCTGATGCCGAAGCCCGCGGCCGACAATCCAATTCCGCAAAGCGTGCCCAGGCCTACCCACAGGCCCCACGGCATCTGATCGCTGAGATTGGTGCTGGCGCGGAATCCCTCGAAGAACCGGATATAAGTCGCATAAAGGCCAGTAACAAAAATGATGGCTACAATGGTGCGCCACAAAGTGATTTCTGACTTGATTCGCGCGAGCATGGCTAGCTCCTTTCGTCCTTGATCTTGTTGATGGTCGCTTGCTCTTCGGCTTCGGCCAGCGCAACCTCGCGCCGCCGTTGCGTTACCCAGTACAGCGCGGACAGAATGGTGCCGCCCATGATGACGACTTTGGGCGAGTCTCCCAGGGCACTGCTGGTAAGCGTCGGCATGGGCTGGTTGCCCGTTGGGGCTGGTTTGAATCCCAGCTTCTCGAAGGGCACGTCGGAGACAAACAGTACGCTGCCTCCGCCGAGCTCCTCCACACCGTAGATGTGCGGGACATAAGACGAATCGCTGCGAATGCGGCTCCAGGCTTCGTTGATCAGCGCGTCGCGATTGCCGAAGATGGTGGCCTGCACCGGGCAGGCTTCGGCGCATGCCGTTGATTTTCCGGCTTTGATGCGGTCGACGCACATGTCGCACTTCTTCACAAACGGCGCCAGCTTGGTCCACTGATAGCGCGGCACCTGATACGGGCATGCCAGCATGCAATAGCGGCAGCCAATGCACTTGTCGGCGTTATAGACCACCGGGCCGAGCCGGGTCTTGCTGATGGCTTCCACCGGGCACGCCGAGGCGCAGGCCGGATCTTCGCAGTGCATGCAAAGCTTGCGGACAAACTTATCGCCGCGCGCCTCGACGACGGTGAAAGCGGTGTCGGAGAGAACTGGTTCAGGGTCGGTGCTGAAGCCGTGGAGCTGCTTGCAGGCAGTCTCGCAGCTCAGGCAGCCGATGCAGCGCTTGATGTCGATCAGTAATCCTTTTTCTTGTGCCATAACGTCCTCCGGTCTCCTTTGCCGGGCTGCTCTAGGTCAGGAAGAATTCAGTCACCAGTTTGTGCTGCACGGCGGCATCAACCTGAAAGAGCAGGCCCTTGACCGGCAGGCCACCGTCTTGCGCCAGGGCAGGAGTGAGTTGCTGCACCATCGCGGCCACGCGCGCCAGGCTGTTCTGCATCCACGGCATCACGATCGGGCCTTGCAGGAGGTTCTTGATGTTGGTCGCCATTTCGGGAGCTTTGATCGCGCACAGCCAGCCGTTGCGGTATGGGTCTTCGATGGCGAGATTCGGGTTCTTCAGAACTTCATGGTTCACCGAAACCAGCACGCCCTCGATGGGACACAGCAGATCGACGCTGCGGTCACCACGGGTGATGGTGACCAACGGCTGTCCCTGGCGCACCCAGCGGTTCAGGTCGGCCATCTCGATGGAGTCGATTTTGCCAAGCAAGTTGCCGGCGAAAGCATCAATGCCGACGCGGGCGTTCTGCCGGCCCTCGTCCACCACCCAGGTGTGGCCGGGATGGAAGCAATAGTCTTCTGGAACTTCGAAGCCGCCTTGCTTCAACATCAACGGGGTTGCGACTCGCTTGGCAGGCGCGACTTGCAACCCGTTCGCCGCACCTTCCGGACGGCGGAAGTACATTACGGTAAGAATCAATAAGAACGTCAGCAGGACAAATAAGATCGACATAAGGCCTCCTAGCCTGCTCCGCTCGAGGTCTGAAAGAGAGATCGTGGCGCGGAGTGGAGCGCGAGCTGGCGACGATCGCGTGTGTCGAACGGTGTTGCTAAGTACGTTGCCATGGCATCGCGCTCCACCTTTACATGTGCACGTGGAGGGCAATCGTCTTCCCGGAAAGGGCTGTGCTTCTAAAGGAGATAGAGAACTGGTGCCAATAGGGGATGGCCTAACCACTGCGTTTTGCAGGGCCACCGTCGCACTTTGCAGTAGGGCAGGATGCGACGACAGAACGCCGAGAAGTTAGCCGGGAGATCTCACAAATTCCCTTATCGGGCCGCTGGTGTCTGACGTTCGGAACTATCTCCTTCACCTCTACCAGCGAGTGCGGTAGCCTTGTGGCGTGCTCACTTCTCCGCTTCGCCGGTTCCTACTCGCTGGCTGCTTCCTTCTGATTGGAGGTCTTGCGGCCGCTCAGACGATTGCCCCTTACCCGGTTTGCAAAGATAACGAGTCGGATTCCTCGGGCACATGCGCTACTTCACCACGCGCGATCAACCCGGCCCCTCCCTCACTCTCCAAGGAACAAGCCAAGAACCTCGTCGAAGGCACCGTAATCATCGATCTGGTTGTAACGGCCGACGGCGCTCCGCAGGACATGAAAGTCACTCAGGGGCTGGGACGTGGCTTGGACGAAAAAGCCCTCGCTGCCGTTAAGCTTTGGCACTTCGAGCCTGGCACGGTGCAGGGAAAGCCGGTCCCCGTAACAACCTTCGTCACAGTGAAATTCGGCAATGCAAATAGCCCCGCGTTTCCAGGAGCGGTGGCGTTCGAGGACGCCGACAAGCTCAACTCCGAAGCGGTCAATGCTGAGTCTGCTGGCGATTGCGCTACGGCGGTGCAGTTAGCTACGCGCGTCACGGAGCTGGTGCCACAACACTGGTCCGCGTGGAACCTTCTGGGCCGGTGCTACATGGCGCTGGACGATTTGGCTAAAGCCGAGAGCGCCTTCAAGCGGCAGATCGAGGTTTCCCCTCGTCATGAATATGCCTATAACAATCTCGGGATCGTTTACTCACGGCAGCGGAAGTTCGACGCGGCGATCGCTGAGTATCGCAAACAGCTCGAGTTCAATCCGGGCTATTCCTGGTCACTGGTCAATATAGTTTTCGATTTGCAAGCGCAAAAGAAATATAAGGAAGCCATTGCCGCCGCCTCTGACGCAATCAAAGCTGCTCCTAACAATGCCAGTCTCTACACTCGTCTCCTGGATTGCTACCTGGCGTTAGGCATGCAAGACGAGGCAGCGAAGACCCTGGACAAAGCAGCATCTCTCACGTCGACCGGATGGAACGGCCTGGCCTGGACGCTTGCCAGGCACAATGTCCAGCTCGAGCGCGCCGAGAAGTATGCCAAGCTGGATATTGCCGTCGATTCCGCCAGCCTCACGGCAATCTCGCTCGATCCGCTTACCGATCACATGTATCGCCAGGTTAACTCGGTCGGCGGAACATGGGACACGCTAGGCTGGATACTGTTTCTGCGAGGAGAGACGACCTCAGCCGAGAAGTATCTCCTGGCTACATGGTCTTTGTCGCCGGACGCTACCGTCGCCGACCACCTGGCACAGGTCTACCAGAAAATGGGGCGCACAGACGACGCGCTGAAGTATTCTGCGCTTTGCATTGCTGCCTTGCGGGAGATGCCATCTCCACAAACGGACGACTTCGACGCTGCCGACGCTGCGCGCGCCCGGCTTGCCGAGCAACTGTCTTCCGATCAGGTGAAGAAGTCAATCGAAGAGGCGAAGCAAGCACTGCACGCCGCGAGGTTGTTCGCCATCCCGAATCCATCAAAGCAAACAGGCAAAGCGCAATTTGCCATCTTGCAGGCGCCCGATCCGGCTAAGTCGCAGGCCCAGTTCATCACCGGCGATAAACCGCTCACGGCATATGCTGGCGCTGTTGTCGCACAGACCCCGCGAGTTTCCTTGCCGGGTGATCAGGATCTGGACGTGCCGCGCTGGGCAAGCCTCGATTGTCCTGATGTCGCAGCGCCCTGCACGCTGACGGTGGCAACGGCGTGGCAAGCTATCGTCTACCAAAGGTTGAGCGAGGCCAAGCCTTGGATAGCGCCGGCCATGAACACTCCTGGTGTGTACTCATCGGAATCGATGGGCATAACCTTGCAGCTGCCCGAAGGCTGGTTCAAGTCCAATGAATCAGTCGCGGACTCCAACACTCGGACCAACGTGCTTTTCTCGAAAAAGAGCTCTCTCTGTTCGTTCACTGTCATGCGTTATCACCTGCAGGCGTCGGAAGGCACGTTCAATAACCTCAGCGAGTCTGGTTTGCGAAACTTAGACAGCCTGCATGAGCTGTCTAACACACTCGTAACGCGGGATGGCCTGACTGGAACGCGAACCGTTGTCAATTATGAGCGCGACAAGGTGGAGTGGCATGCCATTCTTGAGACCTTCACGGCAGGGGACATACATTTCCAGCTTGTCGCGGAGGCCCCGCTCGACGATTTCCAGCGTAACTCCGCAGAGCTAGACAAGCTGTTCGTGTCTGTGCGTTTTCCACAACTTCATGTGACGGCCAAAGATCTCCACTAGACGCCTCTCTACAGCTCACACCAGTTCGTGGGCCTTCTTCAACCTTCTTAGCAGCGAAGTGGGATGGATGCCGAGAATCCTGGCAGCGTGCGTTTTGTTCTGGCCGGTGGCGTTCAACACGTCGTGAATGTAGCGGTCTTCGAGCTCTCTCAGGCTTACGAATTGATCACCCGTCGGCGAGAGGTCGAACGAATTCGACATCTCCTCGCGCTCGGGCTCTTCGTGATAGTCGCGAACTTCTTCAGGCAGGCCCTCCTCGTCGATCTCATCTTCCTTCGACAGAATCATGGTGCGCTCGATGACGTTGCGCAGCTCGCGGATGTTTCCCGGCCAGGGATATCTCTGTAGCAACTCGGCAGCGGCAGGCGTGAAGCCGACAAAGCTCTTCTTCAACTCCTTGTTGAAGAACTGCATGATGTCGAGCGCCAGTGGCAAAACGTCCTCGCGCCGTTCGCGCAGGGGCGGGATAAACAATGGCAGGACGTTCAGGCGATAGTACAGGTCCTCGCGGAATTCGCCTCGGGCGACTGCGTCCTTCAGGACTTTGTTGGTTGCGACAATAATTCGCACGTCGACCTGGATCGGCTTGGTACCGCCCAGACGAAGGAAGTTGCGCTCCTCCAGCATCCGTAACAGCTTGGCTTGCAGGCTGGCAGAGGTATTGCCAATCTCGTCGAGAAAAAGCGTACCGGTGGAAGCTTTTTCGATCAGCCCTTCTTTGCGGCGGCGCGCGTCGGTAAACGCGCCGGGCTCGTAGCCAAACAATTCGCTCTCCAGCAAGGTATCGGGAAGGGCCGCGCAGTTCAGCCCGATCATCGGCGCCTGTGCACGTGGGCTGTTGTAGTGGATGGCCTTGGCCAGTACTTCCTTGCCGGTGCCGCTCTCGCCCTGAATCAGGATGGTAGTGTGGTCGCTCTCGGCGGCGCGGCGAGCCATCTCCAGCACCTCGCGCATCGCGGGACTCTGCGTAACCAGGCGCCCGAAGTCGTAGCGGCCCTTGGCCGTTTCCACCGTGTCGTGGACCCGCACGCGCAACGCCAGCATCTCCTCCGCGCGCTGAATCGTGTTGACCATGTCGGCGAGATGGAAGGGCTTGATCAGATAGTCATAGGCGCCCAGCTTCATGGCTTCCACGGCGCGGTCCACCATGTGATAGGCGCTCATCATCACCACTATCATTGCTGGCGAGATTTTCTTTGCCTGGCGAAGAACTTCGATGCCGTTGATTCCCGGCAGAACGACGTCAAGCAGTGCGAGGTCGGGCTTCTCTTCGGCGACGATCTTGAGCGCGTCTTCGCCGCTGGTGGCGGACAGCACCTCGTAGCCTTCGGTGGTAAGCGCGCGCCCGATGGTGCGCAGCGTCAGCGCCTCGTCATCGACAATCAGGATGGAATGCGGCATGGCTAAACGATGACCTCCTCACTGTGCTGCACCAGCTTGCCCGCCTGACGAATGGGCAAGGTGACGCGCACGGTGGTGCCGTAGCCGGGAATGCTCTCGAGCTGAATGTCGCCGCCGTGGCTGCGCACGTAGCTTTGCGAGATGCTCAGTCCCAGGCCTGTTCCACGCCCACGCTTGGTGGTGAAGAATGGCTCAAAGACATGCGGCAGAATGTCGGAGGGGATGCCGCTGCCGGTGTCGCACACGCGCAGCTCGATCAGGTCGGCGAATTTCACCTGGTCGGCAAGAATCGTGATCCTGCCGCCGGGCGCAGTAGCCTGGGCCGCGTTCAGCAGCAGGTTCATCAGAATTTGCGAGAGCTGGTTGGCGTCTGCGCTGATGCTGGGCAGGTCGGAGGGAACGCAGTTCTGGAGCTCGATTTGCCGGAACATCGGCTGATGGGCGACGAACTTTATGGTCTCCTCGGCCAGCCGCCACAGATGCACCCTGCTTAGCGTGAGGGGTCCGGGACGGGCATAGTCCAGCAGACCGCACACCGCGGAGGAGATGCGCTTGGCTCCTGCAACGCACTGCTCGATCTCTTCCCGGCGCTCTTCATCGGCATCGCGCCACTCCAGCTCCAGATGCGACATGATACCGAGCAAAGGATTGTTGATCTCGTGGGCTGCGCCCAAGGCAAGCTGGGCCAGCGAGGCGTATTTCTCGTAGTCCGATAGCTGCGACTCGAACTGCATCTTCTCTTTCGCCAGCTCGCGCTCTTCTTCCAGCCGCCGCACCAACTCCTGTTGCGCCGCATCGCGTTCGTACTCGCGATGCTTGACCAGTTCGTTGAGCCGGGCCAATTCGCGGTCTGTGGACTTGATCCGGGTCCGCGAAAACACTACGGCCAGGATCGCCAGGACCAGCCCAACCGCAAAACCGCCTGGAAACCCTTCGTTACTGAAACGAGGTGTCGAACCGGCCGCGCAGCAGCTGGTGCTCAGCAGGAAGGCGCAGGCGCCGTAAAGCAACGGCATGCGCAGACGCCACGCGCTTCGCGCACGGCGATGCGCCGGTTCGCTGCGATCTTTCAGGAAGGTTGAGAGGAACATTTACCTCTCCCTTATGACCTTCGCGCAGTGGGCGCAAAGGGGCAGTGATGGGAGTCACGTGGAGAGGTGATGGGTGAGGCAGTGGTCTAATTGACCGTCAGAGGCACGATAACGCTGCCGATCTTGCCACTCAGGTTGTCGCGAACCACAAATCGTACCTGGTAATCTCCCGGGGACAGGTCGAGGAAGTTCCGGTAGACGATTCCATCCGCCTTCAGCTTTGCCAGGGTGTCGGGAATTATTTGCCCCTTGATGGTCTGCGACATGGTTCCGGCGCTCACGCCTTTGTTGGTGGCTTGCGCGACGAATTCCACATCGATGCGATTCTTGTCCGTTTCGTCGATCAAGCCGGTCACTGGCACCTGCAAGACGAAGCCTACTTTCTTCTTGTTCCCGTCGGCCTGGACTCCCTGCCATTGCTCATTTATTGCAATGCCGGTGCTTTCAAACGGAGACATCAGCGCAAACTCGACATCGGCCTTATGGGTCCGTTCGGGGTTAACGCCTACGTCGGTGACCAGATATCCGGCGCGCGCCCGCACTTCCGCATCCTTGCGCGAGACGACGACTTGCAGCTTTCGCCAGCCCGGCTTGTTGTTGCGGTGGTCAAGGTAGTAGCTCAGCAGGTAATACGAAGAAGAGTCCTGCACGGCGCGTCCGAAAGCGCCGGCAAGGTCGTTGGTGTTGTAATAGGCGATCCCGCCTGTCATATCGGCGAAGTTCTTCAGGCTGGTTAACGAAGCCTGGCGCAATGTGTCTGGAGCGTCAGGGCTGAGCATTGAGCCCTCGGTATCTGCGGAATACTTGGAGTCAGTCACCAAACCTCGAGCATCCAGCGGATAAACCGATATCTGAGCATCGTTCAGCGACTTCAAGGTCCGCTCGTACAGTGCCCGCAGGTTCGCGTCTCCAGGTACTGAGGCAAAGGAATCAAGGTTGAACGGGAAGCTGCCGGTGACCCACACTAACGATTTTCGTCCCGGAACGCCCGATAACGACCAGGCGAGCGACAGGAAAGCCCGCAATGTGGTTTCGATGGCCCGCGATTGGGTGTCAGCAGCGATGATAGCGTCCTGTTGCAGGACAAACGCGCGGACCTTGGCCTCTGGAGATTCACCGGGACCGCTTCCACCCATAAAGCTGCTCGGCTGACCTTTGGTGGCCGCGAGCGCCTGGGCATCGTTGCTGAACCGCTCCATCTCGGAAACTTTGCCGCCAGCTTTCTTCAGTATGGCGATGAGTTGAGCCGGATCGGAATCGAACCCGCTCAATTCCGTAAGCCCTTTGCGGTTGATCACCATGAGTCCGAACGGCTGCGACGCGTCAAGATGGTTTGCCAGATACTTGATCAGCTGCCCTCGGGCGTAGGCCTGACCGAGGAACGGAGTATTGACTTCGTCAAGGACAATGACCGTGAGCGAACGGGGTTTCTCGTTCGGAGTCAGGTTGGTGAATATGCCCGCGGGAGTAGCAGGAGCGGCTACGGCGCCGGTTTGCGAGGTGATCTCCTCAAAGCCAGCGATGTTCTGCGGTTTACCACCTTCCAGAATCTTGAAGTCGGCCTTGGTCAGTCCTTGAATGTGCTTGCCGGCTGTGTCCGTCACCACTACCGGTACCTGCACCAGCGTAGTCTGCGACTTGAACTGAAGCAGTTTGCCCTGATCGCCGGAACCAACGCGCGCGGCATCGGCAGGGCTGTTTGTGGGCTGCAAACCCGTTGCGCCTCCTGCACCCGAACCTGGCGACCATGGGTCGGAGCTGCCAATCATCTGAGCGACTGCAAAATTCGACACAGCGAGCAGCAACAGGGCCGTCTTCAAAATCCATTGGAGGTAAGTACGATAGGTCATACGGTTACTGGACGCATCACGAATTCCCGGCACGCCCGCTCGCGCCGGCGGGAGTTTCTGTGCGGTCCCCGTCGGACCGTCTATCCTAAACCACGCCCGCGTCATTCATGTCCACAGTAGCATGCGGTCTGTCACGAAAATATGATCTTTTGCGCCATTTCGTGGTTGTGAGCCGGGACATCGAATTCGAGAAACGGTAGAGTATTGCCATGTCCAACGTTCCCACAGTGGTCGCTCGTTCCGTGGGTAAAATCGCGAACTCTATGGCCGGTCCGGGTGGCAGCGATCACTTACTCAGGACCGTAGGTCTCGACCGTGATGCGCTCGACGATCCCGCCTTCAGAATTCCTTATGCCGACATGATGATGCTTTCTGAGCACGCGGCAAGCCTGAAAAAGGATGCCGCTTTTGGACTGCACGTGGGCGAGCGCGTGGAAATGCAGGAGTATGGCGTTGTGGGGCGTTCCGTCATTACCAGTTCAAACCTTGGAGAAGCCCTCCGCACCCTGGTACGGTACCTGCCAATCTGGACCAATGTCGGTGTCTTCAGGCTCGACGTTGAAGGACAGGTAGCGCATTTTCAGTGGCAGTATTCGCACTGTTCACTGCCTGAGCCCCGGCATGATTGCGAGATGTCGATGGCGACCGTCATGGGCCTGAATCGCCTCTCCAGAGGCGCCGGTTGGACGCCGAAGGAAGTATGGTTCCAGCACGCGAAGCCCCGGGATACCTCTGAGCATGCTCGTATCTTTCACGCGCCGGTTCGATTTGGCATGTCAACCAACGCGCTGCTTCTGGATAGGGAGTCGCTCGGTACTCCATTGAAAACTTCGCACCGTGGTTCGCACGGAGCGATTACTAAGGCTGCCGAACAATTGTTGCCGAAGGCATGGGGTGAGGCGAGCTGCTCCCAAGGTGTGCTCAGCTTCATTCGGCAAAACCTGGGCAGCGGAGACTTCGATCTGGAGGCCGCCGCCCGTGAGCTGGGTATCAGCCGGCGCACCTTGCAAAGAAAGCTGGGAGAGGAATCCTGTTCTTACCGGCAATTAGTGCAGCAGGCCCGGCGGGATCTTTCGCAGTATCTTCTTCTCGCCACACCCGCAACAGCCACGGCGACCGCGTATGCCCTGGGATATTCTGAACCGAGTGTATTCCAGCGCGCTTTTCTCAAATGGCATGGGACACCCCCAGGACAATACCGGCGAGGTTGACACTCACCGACCCCACCGCAAATCGAATCGCCAAACGGGGAGAAACCTAAGGCGTGAGTTCGAAGACCACGCCGTCGCCATTAGCTCCGCCGTCTTCTGTCGTGCCGTAGAGGTTGCCATTGGCGCCCAGTATCACGCCGCCGAACGGATCTGCTCCGTCACTGCCTCCGGTGAAGTCGTGCAGGTCGGTGTAGATCCAGCTGTTGCCTGAAGGCGTGAGTTCGAAGACCGTTCCCTCTCCATAGGTCCCATCCTCAACGGTGGTGCCGTAGAGATTCCCCGCCGCATCCATGACCAGGCTGTTGGCGGGCCCAGCGCCGCCAGTAAAGGAATAAACCACGCTCAGCGTCCACTGGCCGTTTGACGGTGTCAGCTCGAACACCGTGCCGCCGCCACCGGAACCCCCCGCGGTAGTGGCGCCGTAGAGATTGCCAGCATTATCGGAGATCAGGCCGGCAGCGGGATTGGCGCCATCGTTGTTGCCTTGAAAACTGTACAGGACGCTTTCGCTCCAACCCGAACCCGAAGGCGTCAGCTGGTACACTGCCCCGTTGCTGTTCGCGCCCCCGTAATACGTAGTGCCGTTGAGGTTGCCGCTCTGCCCGAAGATCAGGCCCGCGAGGGGGTATTGCCCATCGCTGCCGTCGAAGCGCTGCACAACGCTCTTCGTCCAGCCACCGCCTGACGGCATCAGCTCGAAAACCGTACCCAATGAGCCGAGTTGCAGGTAATCGAAGGTTGTGCCGTAGATGTTTCCCGACTGGTCGAAGAGAAGCTTTCCAATCGGATAAGCTCCCTGGCTGCCGCCGGCAAAACGGTACAACACAACCTCGGTCCAGGGACAAAGGGCGGACTTGCAAACCGCTGCGCTGGGGTGCAGGTTGAAAATTGTGCCGCAGCCGCTGTATTCATATATTTCGCTGCACGATCCTCCGCCCCCGGCCGCAGTCGAGCCATAGAGCGTGCCATTCGGTCCCACTACGGGCGCTGTTACCGGGCCGGCCCCATCGTCATTGCCCGAAAAGCTGTACAGAGGGGACAGTATCCAGCCGGAGTTCTTGAACGCCAGCTTAAAGACCGTGCCATACCCTGCTCCGCCCGCGGAGGCTGTGCCATATAGGTTTCCTGTTCTATCCGCCGTCAAACCCGCAACCGGTTGCGAACCGTCTAGCCCGCCTGCGAAGTTATGAATTACGGAGAAGGTCTGTGCGCCCGCGCTGGGCACGAACCAGGCCAGCGCAAACGCTACTACAGCAGCGGCTGCGCCTAATTCAGGGCGCAAAGTTATTCTCTTATGCTGTTGGCACACCATAAAGGTTGTTCCTCGCCAGGGAGATTGCATGAAACGAATGGGAATGTAGCCCTGCAATGCGATGTTGATTGTGCCTGTGAATTGGGTGATTACGCAAGCAGCATGGCCGAAACCACGTCCGCAGGCCGGGGTGGAGAAATGCGGATTAACGACTGGTGGACTTTGGGGTGGGTGGAGGGATTCGAACCCTCGACAGCCGGAGCCACAGTCCGGAGTTCTACCACTGAACTACACCCACCGCAGTCAGCAAAAATTATAACATTCACATGGAAAGACCATTTTCACGTGGCGGGGCGGAGTCTTCGCTTTGCTGCACGTCTGGTGTACCCTTGCAAATTGAGTTTCTACTTAGAGGAGAGCAGGTATCGTGTTTTCGATTCGCCATTTCTTGCTGGGCTTGGTGTTCGTGATCGCCGCGCCATGTCTTCTTCTAGCTCAATTTCCCGTTCCCACCCAGACCACGAAGGAAGACCCTGAGCCTGCACAAATCCACGAACTGGTCTCGAAATATTGCCGGTTGGACTACGAGGGGGCACGTCTGGATGCGAAAGCCTGGGCGAAGTTTGAACCGATAGTCTGGTGGAAGTCCAATCCCGCCTTCACGCAAATTGATGTTGTGGCGCGTTACAGCGTCGATATTCCGCCTGACGCGACCAAAGGCAAGTACGTTGTGAGTGTGCACTACCGTTTGTTGGGGACCTACGACTTGGCGACGGGTTATGTGCGCGAGCCCCAGGTGAGCAACCAGAGCGTTGACTTCTTAGTCAGTTCGGAGAACCTGGAGTGGCGAATCGCCGACGCCGAGAACACGTCCCCGCACTTGTCGCGTGCTGCCATGCTGAGTTGGCTGAACCAGCAGATTAGTACGACAGAAGACGCGGCAGCAAAAAGCCGCCAGCAGGACGCCCTGACCCAGCTGCAGTCGCAGTCGGCCTCACCGTTTGCGAAGTAGCCTGGGATTCTACTGCTGGGGGCCGACCCGCGGTGCCGCAATTCCCTGGGCCGCAGTCGCGGGCGCCTTCACCGCAAAGAAATCGTGGTCGTAAAGATTACGGTACAGGATGCCGGCAAGCTCAGCCGCCTTCGGTCCAAAGGTCGGCCGCCCGCCTTCCAGGAAGACGACGGTCACGATGCGCCCGTATTGGGTGTTGGCGAACGAGCCAAACCAGCCAAACCGCGTGCCGTCCTTGGAGCAAGTCCCGGTCTTGCCGAGGATCGGCTCTTCAATGAAATTGGTGCGTAAAAGACGCGCGGTGCCGTACTCCACCGCGCCCGACATCCCTTCGGAGATCTCAGGGATAATCGGCCCGATATCCAGCTTGCGCTTGGCTTTGGGGGTGAAGTTGGCAACATCCTCAGGCGTCCGGGGATGCTGCAAATAGTAGAGCGTGCCGCCGTTGGCAATTGCGCCCATCAGCGCCGCCAGTTGCAACGGTGTCAGCGAGATGCTTTCTCCGAAAGAACACATCTTGCCGACTCCACCAAGTTTTTCATCAAGCTCGGCCGAAGGGAACGTCCCAAGATGTTCATTGGGAATGTTCCAGCCGGCCAGTTCACCCAGCCCGAACTGGTGCGCGTAATAGCTGACTTTGTCGAATCCCAACTTCCGGCCAACCGCCTCGAAATAGGCGTTGTTGGATTTCGCCAGCGCGGTCGTCAGGTCAACCTTCCAGTACTTGCCTAGCGGCACCTGGGTATCTTTTGTGATGACGTTCTCACTCAGCGCCGCCAGTGCAACCGCAACCTTGATGGTAGAGCAGGGCTGCGCCCCCGCGGAGAGCGCCAGCTTCTGGTTCACCATCGCCAGAATGCGGCCACTGTCGGGATCCATGGCGACGATGGTGCCGTTCATGTTGCCCAAAGCCTCAACTGCGGCGGCGCGAACGATAGGGTCTTCGCCGGCCGTGATGTCGCCTTCCACCTGGTCGTTGGCAAACGAGCTGGCATAGAACCGCTCGCCGTAGTAGTGGTGCTTGGTCACGACTACGTGACTGGCCTGATTGAGGCGGGCGGTCTTCGCGCTGCTATGCCGCATGCGCGCCATCTTGTTCTGTGCCGCAGCCGACTCGGTTACGTGGTGTGAAGACTTGCTGTGGGATTTGTGCGTGACTGTGGGATGAGTGGCGATGGTGGCAGCTGAAGCTCCAAAGCAAGCGAACAGCGCCATTAGCATCACGGCTGCAAAGGGGGAGCGCTTTAGCATGGCGACCTTAGGAATTCCCTCAAATAAAATAGATTTGCTTGCGGGAGCCGCTGGCTGCTCCTCCGATGCTCGCTTCTTCACCGCTGTGGACCAAAACTCCATACTAGGAAGTTTCTCTCTCGAATTCAACTCGAAACCGCTTCCACAGCGACTCTCTATTTAATTACCACACTTAGGAGGGAATGTGGCCGTAGCAAACGTGGTTCAGGCCGGTTCAGAGCCGCTTTTGAGCTGATCTGGGAGGTGACCCAATTTGGGGTGTCTGTCGGAGTACGGGCCGAACACAAGCGAGAGAATATTCAGTTGTCGCGCCGCGTGTTTGATTCTGGAAGCTGGTTTTTCGGCACGCGAAACTTTTCGCTGTCAGGGGAGTTTAGTCAGGTAACAACCCTGAGAATGGTCGTGTAACAGCGACTACCCCTCCGATGCGCAACTCGCCCCTGTCCACCGGAGGGGCTCTTTTTTGACCGAACGGAATAGGACTCCGTCCTGTCAGTCTCCTCCGTAATAAGCGTTAGTCATTGCATCCTGGAAGCCGGATCTTGGCTCCGCGACCGTATGTATTCTTCGATCACGCGCTCCAGGGTGCCTTGCTCGCGCAAGACAAACTCGATGGCATCGCGTACCGCGCCTTTGCCGCCTTCATGCGGCGTCACATAGTGAGACTCGCGGATGACTTCCGCACGTGAGTTCTTCACCGCAATTGCCAGGCCGCACAGCCGCATCACCGGCAGATCGATGATATCGTCCCCGACGTAGCACACCTGTTCGGGTTGCAGGCCGGCCTTCTTGAGGATTTCGTAGAACGCCGCGGTTTTGTCCTGCTGACCCTGATAGACGTAATCGAGTTTCAGGTCACGTGCGCGCAGCGCGACCGTCTCAGAGATTCGCTTGGTGATGATGCCGGCCTTCAGTCCGCCTAGCCTCGCCAGCGAAAAGGCTGTGCCGTCATGCGCGTTGAAACCCTTGGCTTCGATGACTTCGTGGCTGGCAATGCCGAATCCGCCTTGGTCGGCCATCTGCTCGCGACGCTCGTGCGTGGCGTGACCGGCGCCGCCGGCCGGAGCAGGGAAGAAATAGATGGTGCCATCGGTCATCACGCCGTCCACGTCGAACAGCATCAGCTTGATTTTCTGTGCGCGGTCGGAGGACATGCGGAAAGTGTAGCAGCCAGAAACGTTGTTCGCTCTTCGCCTTTCGCTTTTCGCCAGAGACACTTAACCCCCAGCTTTAAGATCTGTTGGCAACGTGGCGTCACCTTTTGACTCGCACAATTCCATTTCCACCGGGTAGGCGAAGAGCGAAGAGCGAAGAGCGAATGGCGAAGAGCGGCTTTGACAGCGAACAATTAGCGAAAATCTGCTAGAATAACTGGATGCCTTTTGGGGAGATTCCAGCTTCGTTATCCTGGGCGCATCCGCTGGTGGCGGAGTGGTTCGTCTCGCGCTTCGGTACGCCGACTGAGCCGCAAGAGCAGGGCTGGCCCGAGATTCTTGCCGGCCGCACGACACTGATCTCCGCTCCCACTGGATCGGGCAAGACGCTTGCTGCATTCCTCATCTGCATCGATCGCCTGGTACGCAAGGCGCTCGCCGGCGAACTGCGCGACTGCACCGAAGTTCTCTACGTCTCGCCGCTGAAGGCGCTGGGCAACGACATCCAGAAGAATCTGGAAGTCCCGCTGGGCGAGATTCTTGCGCTGGCCGGCCAGCGCGGCCTGCTGATGCCGGAAATTCGCACCGCCGTCCGCACCGGCGATACCCTGATGAAAGAGCGGCGCGACATGCTGAAGCGGCCGCCGCACATCCTGGTCACTACGCCCGAGTCGCTCTACATCCTGCTCACGGCCAACGGCAGCCGCGCCATCCTTAGTCACGTTAAGACCGTCATTGTCGACGAAATCCATGCCGTCGCCGACGACAAGCGCGGCGCACACCTCGCGCTGTCGCTGGAACGTCTCGATCTGTTGGCCGGTCAGCCAACGCGCATCGGCCTGTCCGCCACGCAGCGGCCGATCGAAGAGGTCGCGCACTTCCTTACCGGCGCGGGTCGCCCCACGCCCGCCATCGTAAACATCGGCCATCGCCGCAAACTCGATCTCGCCGTCGAGGTGCCGCCTTCCGAACTCGGCCCTATCGCCAGCAACGAGATGTGGGGCGAAATCTACGATCGCCTGGCCGAGCTGGCGCTGCAACACCGCTCGACGCTGGTTTTCGTCAACACGCGCCGGCTGGCCGAGCGTGTGGCCATGCACCTGGGCGAGCGCATTGGCGAAGACATGGTTGCGGCCCATCACGGCAGCCTGGCGCGCAAGCTGAGGCTCAACGCCGAACGAAAGCTAAAGAACGGCGAGATTCGCCTGCTGGTTGCGACGGCGTCGCTCGAGCTTGGCATCGACATCGGTACAGTCGACCTTGTCTGCCAGATCAACTCGCCGCGTTCGATTGCAGTTGCGTTGCAGCGCGTAGGCCGTGCCGGCCACTGGCGGGGAGCGATCCCCAAAGGCCGCCTGTTTGCCACCACGCGCGACGACCTGCTGGAATGTGCGGCCACAGTACGTGCCATCCGGCAAGGCGACCTTGATGTTCTGCACATTCCCGCATCGCCGTTCGACATTCTGGCGCAACAGATTGTTGCCATGTGCAGCTGCGAGGATTGGGACGAAGACGCGCTGTTTGAGTGCGTGCGGCGCGCCTATCCGTACCGCGACCTGACGCGCGAGGACTATGACCGCATTCTGGGGATGCTGTCCCAGGGGATCGCGGCGAAGCGTGGCCGTTACGGCTCATACCTATTCCGCGACATGGTGAACCGGCGCCTACGCGGGCGTCGTGGAGCGCGGTTGGCAGCGATTACCAGCGGAGGCGCCATTCCGGATACGGCTCTGTTTACCGTTGTCGCCCAGCCGGAAGAAATCGTTGTGGGCACTCTCGACGAGGACTTCGCCGTCGAGAGCAATGCCGGCGACATCATGCTGCTCGGCAACACATCGTGGCGCATTCGTCGCGTCTCATCCAATACGGGACGCGTTCTGGTGGAAGATGCGCACGGCGCCGCTCCGACCATTCCGTTTTGGCGCGGCGAAGCCCCGGCGCGAACCGATGAGCTGTCGCTGCATGTTGGCGAATTGCGCGAGCGCATCAGCGCGCTGCTGCCTAACACCGCACCCTTACCTGTGCCGGCGAACCCCGAAGCCGAGGAAAATTGGTCGCAACCAAAGCGAACTGCTGTTAGTGAAAATGTTCAGATAGAGCGGACCTTGAGGTCCGCGTCTAGGCAGCCACTTTTCACCTCCCAACCGGCTTCAGCCGGCGACGCTGCTGTCTCGACCGAGGAATTGTTCCGCAGGCTAAAGCCTGCTCAAGAAAGAAATAATCCATCTGAACGCGGGCCTGAAAGCCCGCTCTACCCGAACAACTCGTCGGCTGACGACACAGCTCCCCGCGTTCGCCTCCGCGGTCTCGAATCCAGCCCCGAGGTGCAGCGGGCCGCCGCGTGGCTGAAGGACGAATGCGGCCTTGACGACTCGGGCGCAGAGCAGCTTATCGAATACATCATCACCGGCCGCGCTGTGCTGGGCGAAGTTCCGACGCAACAGACCATCATTGCCGAACGCTTCTTCGATGAAGGCGGCGGGATGCAACTCATCATCCACGCGCCCTTCGGTGGCCGCATCAACAAAGCCTGGGGACTGGCACTGCGCAAGCGTTTCTGCCGCTCATTCAACTTTGAGTTGCAGGCCGCGGCGACCGACAACGGCCTGAACATCGCGCTGGCCGAACAGCACAGCTTCCCGCTCAGTGACGTTTTCCATTATCTGCAAACGGAAACGGTGCAGGAGATCCTGGAGCAGGCGGCGCTGGCGTCGCCCATCTTCGCTACGCGCTGGCGCTGGGATGCGAACCGCTCGCTGGCGCTATTGCGCTTCCAGGGCGGCAAGAAAGTTCCGCCGCAGATTCAGCGCATCCGCAGCGACGATCTTCTGGCTTCGGTTTTCCCCGATGTGGCTGCCTGCCAGGAGAACATCGAAGGCGACATCAAGATTCCCGATCACCCGCTGGTGCAGGAGGTGATGAAGGATGTCCTCACCGAGGCGATGGATATCGACGGCCTGCGGCGGGTGCTGGACGGCATTCGCAGCGGCGCCATTCGCTGTCTCGCGGTCGATACGCCCGTGCCGTCGCAGTTCTCGCACGAGATCCTGAATGCCAATCCGTATGCGTATCTTGATGACGCTCCGCTGGAGGAACGCCGCGCCCGGGCCGTGCAGATGCGCCGCATGTTGCCTGAGGCGGTGCTGAACGAGGTTGGCCGGCTCGACCAGCAGGCAATTGTCCTGGTCCGCGAGGAAGCGCGACCGGATGTTCGCGACAGCGACGAGTTGCATGACACATTGCAGACGCTGGTGGCGCTGCCGGTGGAGATTCCAGATGACGATTGGCAGCAGGCGATCGCGAGCTGGATGCCGCTGGTTGGGGAGTTGCTGGAAGGCTGGCGTGCCGTTCGCGCGAGCGTCCCTGCGGTGGAGTTGAGCTTAAGTCCCGCATCCAACCAGGAGGAAGCACGGGTAGAGCAGGCCTTCAGGCCTGCGTCCAGCCAGCCTTTTTCTTCCTCTGAGCCGGCTTCAGCCGGCGGCAGGCTAAAGCCTGCCAAGGAAGAAAATGATGGCTTGGAACGCGGCGCTGATGCGCCGCACTACCCCAGCGAGCCCGCCTTGGCCCGCTCTGCCCGTCGTTACCTGGTAGCTTCCGAACGCGCCAAAGATTTTGTGCTGATCTTTCCGGAAGCGCAGTTCGACGTCGCGCCGCCAGACCTGCCTTCGACCACCACATCGCGTGACGATGCCGTGCTCGCCATGATTACCGGCTGGATGATGCACTCCGGACCAATCGCTTCGGGCGCACTGGCCTATTGGTTGGGACTGAGCGCTACCGACGTTGAGAAAGCTCTGCTGCGTTTGGAAGCTGCCGGATCGATCCTGCGTGGGAATTTCACCGGACAGGGCACGGGCGACAACGTTGAGTGGTGCGAGCGGCGCTTGCTGGCACGCATTCATCACCTGACGGTAGCGACGCTGCGCAAGCAGGTCGAGCCGGTTACCGCAGCACAATTCATGCGTTGGCTGCTGCGCTGGCAGCATTTGGCTCCGCAGTCCCAGTTGAGCGGCGAACGCGGCTTGCTCCAGGTTTTACATCAGTTACAAGGCTTCGAGATTCCCGCCAACGCGTGGGAGAAGCAGATCCTGGCGCGACGCGTGAGCGATTACGATCCAGCGGCGCTCGATCAGCTTTGTCTGACCGGGGCTGTTGGGTGGGGACGGCTGTCGCCGCATCCGGCGACACTGGAAGACTCCGGTGAAGGACGCCGGCGAGTTGTGCCAACTAGCGTTGCCCCAATCACGTTCTTCGTCCGCGAAGAGTCAGATTGGATGCAGCCTCGTCTGAGCGACGATGAGCAGAGCTACGAGCGCGTGCTGAGCCCGGGAGCCCATGGGGTGCTGGAATTCCTGCGGCGCCGGGGCGCATCGTTCTTTGCCGACATCGTGCGCGGCACCGGCAAGCTGAAGGCGGAGATCGAGACCGCGCTGTGGGAACTGGTGGCCGCCGGAATGGTCACCGCCGACGGATTCGACAACCTGCGCTCGCTGATTAATCCCAAGCGCCGGCTGGGACCGGGATCGCCCAAGGCAGCGCGCCCCAGGCACACGCCGGGGCGCTGGTCTCTGCTTTATGGCGCGGAGAATTCGGACCACACGATTCGCGCCGAGGCAACCTGCTGGATGTTGTTGCGGCGGTACGGAGTAGTCTTTCGCGAGATGCTGGCGCGGGAGTCGAACCTGCCGAAGTGGCGCGAGTTGCTGATCGCCTTCCGCCGACTGGAAGACCGGGCAGAAGTGCGGGGTGGACGATTTGTCAGCGGATTTCTGGGCGAGCAGTTTGCGCTGCCGGAAGCGGTTGAGTCGCTGCGCGCCATGCGGAACTTCCCGGCGAGCGGCGACACGGTTACAGTTTCAGCGGCCGATCCGTTGAATCTGGTTGGTTTTATTGTTCCCGGCGAGCGGGTGGCTGCGATTTCCGGGAAGTACGTCAGCTTCCGTGATGGCGTTGCCGTGGACGCGGAAGACCGGTTGTCCGTATTGCGTGAGGCCGCCGCGCAATGATGTCCGAGGCGTTGGTCGAGGGTACCGACTATTACATGGAAGACGGCTTCATGGTATTCACCGCGACGTATCTGCGCAGGCGCGGATATTGCTGTGAGTCGGGATGCCGGCATTGCCCGTATGGGTTTGTGCGTGAGACAGAGAAACAGCGCGATTCATGACGGCGACCAGGGGTGTCGCCGGCAAAGCCGCCTCACATGTCGATAAATGCAGCGAACCCAGGACTTTCGTCCTGGGCTAAACTGAGTCGTCCCGCAAAGCGGGACGGGATAGACACCCGGCAAACATTCCTGTCCGCGTCGCTTCCTACGCGACGACCGGAAGGCCTCGGATGCCGATTGTTAACGCACCAAGGCCCGTCTCCCGAATTCGTCACCGCCTCCTTGGCGGCCGCAGAATCGGCTCGCCCTACCCGTGCGGGCTGACGTGCTCCGGATCGATTTTGTAGATGACGCGCTGTTCGCCGGGCTGCGCGAACGGGTACTTGTCCTTGTCGAGATACTTCTTGGCCAGCTTGTCAATCAACTTATCGGCGCCTTCTTGCGTGATCTCGCTGACCTTGCCGCGCACTTCCAGGTAGCGGTAAGGATTATCGGGATCGATCAGCGTAATGGCCACGCGCGGATCGCGGCGCAGGTTCTTGTCTTTCTGCCGTCCCAGCGCTGAGTTCACCAATACTTTGCCGTCAACAAAATCCACCCACACGGGCGTGGTCTGCGGGCTGCCATCGGGCATGAGAGTAGTGAAGCTGCCAAAGGCCTTCTTGTGGAAGAGGTCAAGATAATTCTCGGGAATCTTAGCGGACATAACGATCTCCTTGCGGAATTCCAAGCGGAATATGGAACGAACAATCAACGATTGGATTCCAGAACTATTGTATGGGGTGCAAGCCGCGATGCAAATCGTCGTGCCGAGGCCAGGTGTCCTTGCTGAAACGCTCCAGGTTGTTCTAAGTTGTCAGCGCAGGTTGCTTACTACTCCTAACGAAGGTCGCCATGGGTGAGATAGAAACAGGACGTGACGGGGCAGTGATGAGCATTGCCATCAACCGTCCCGAAAAGAAAAACGCTTTGACCGCCGGGATGTACGACGCGCTGTCGAATGCCGTGGAACAGGCTGAGACCGATCCCACAGTTCGCGTCATCCTGCTGCACGCCAAAGGCGATGCTTTTACCGCGGGCAACGATTTGGAAGACTTTATGAAGAAGCCGTGGAAAGGGCAGGCATCGCCGCCCGCGGTGCGTTTTATTCGCGCTGTGGCCGGGGCCAGGAAGCCCATCGTTGCTGCTGTCCACGGATTGGCGGTCGGTGTCGGCACTACCATTCTGTTGCTTTGCGACCTGGTATATGCGGCCGAGGACACGAGATTCGTGATGCCCTTCATCAATCTGGGAATCGTCCCCGAGGCAGCCTCAACGGTGCTGTTGCCGTTGCTCATCGGGCACCAGCGCGCAGCGGAGTTATTCATGCTGGGAGCTCCTTTGACCGCGCAACGCGCTTACGAGATTGGCCTGGTGAACGGCGTACTGGTTCGGGCCGAGTTGCTGGCGACCGCCTCGGCGATAGCTCAGCAATTGGCAGGCAAGCCTGCCGGAGCCCTGCTGGCCTGCAAGGACCTGATGAAACGCAGCTTTCGATCGGAGGTGGAGCGGGCCTTGCGGGAGGAAGTGGAAGTGATCGCAGAGCGGCTGGAGTCACCGGAAACCAAGGAAGCGTTGAGCGCATTCCTGGAAAAGCGTGCTCCTGACTTCTCCCGCTTCTGATGGCCTGAGCGTTGCAGCGACAGCAGCGGAAATAGTCGATTTTCCGGCATTTCATGCGAAAATCGTTCCGGTGCCGCGATTCCATCCTTGACGGCAGCGCGCAGAAGTATTACCTATGTGGGAACGGTAAAGTGGGGTAGCAACCAAGAACCAATGGCAGATGTGATCCTAGCGCGGGAGATCTTCGACCGGCTGCGGCAGGCGACTGCGGCCAATCCAGCGGTACTCGCCGAGTTGTGCGGGGAGTATCTTGCGGAGGCGCGATCTACTATCGGCAATCTTCAGAAAGCGCTCGCTCAACGGGATGCGGTGGAAGTGCGCGAACGGGCCCACTATCTGAAAGGCAGCAGTCTAATGATCGGCGCCAGGGATTTGGCGCAGTGCTGCGGAAGATTGGAGCAGATGGGACGGGATTCCGAGTTGGATACAGCGGGACCCGTGCTGGACCAGGTTGTTGCGGCCCTCAAAGCCGTGGAAGACGAATTGACCAGGGAACTTGGATCCGTGGCGCTTCCGAGCGAGGGATCAGCAGCCTAGACGGCGGACATGAAGACCATGCCTCACAGAGGAAACAAGGCGGCGGCGACTGCAATCCGAATTCTGATTGCTGACGATCATCCTGTGGTTCGCATCGGTCTGCGAAACATGTTGATGACCGACCCCCAGATGAAGGTGGTGGCTGAAGCCAAGGACGGGGTTGAGGCGCTGCACATGGTGCGCACACTGCGGCCGGACGTCCTTCTGCTCGATCTGGCCATGCCCAAGATGCCGGGCATGGATGCTTTGCGCGAGCTGACCGGCGACAATGGCGGGACTCGTACCATCGTCCTGAGCGGCCACGTCGATAAGCGGCAAATTCTGGAGGCGCTACAGCTGGGGGCCCGGGGTGTGGTTCTGAAGGACGCCGTCGTGGCCCATCTCTCGGCCTGCGTCCGTGCCGTGATGCAAGGACAGTACTGGCTGGATGGCCGGCCGGTGCAGAACCTGGTGCAGGTGCTGCGCGATCTGACAGCGCAAACCGCGCCACCGCCTCGCCGGACGTTTGGCCTAACGGCGCGTGAGCTCGAGGTAGTCACACTGATTACGGAAGGCTCCACCAACAAGCACATTGCCGAGACCTTCGGCATCAGCGAAGAAACGGTCAAGCGCCATCTGACAAATATCTTCAACAAGATCGGAGTTGGAAATCGATTGGAGCTGGCGCTGTTCGCCCTGAATCACCAGTTGCTTCCACCAGCCTCCAGCACCGACGTCTCGTAGCCGAAAAGGGTTGCTATGCGAGACGAGCCTGGATTTCCCGATCGCGTTGGCACCGCCACTCTCGTGCCATGACCAGTTACTTTCCCGCTTCCGCCCACAAGTAAGCACTTTCCTGCCAGGCCCAAGACGGCTAGCTTAAGTAAAGAGTCTTAGCTATGGACGAAAGTCGCAAATGGGATCCAGTTCTGAATTCGGTGGCCTTGCTGGAAGCCGTGCTCTGCGCCGACTGCGAGATTATTAGTAACAGCGGCGGTGAGACCTGCGAAGTTTGCGGCAGCCGTTCGCTGCTGAGTTTGGGTCGCGTGCTGGGCGGATGCATCGAAGGCGAGCGGGCAACGTTGGTGGATGCAGATCCCAGCCGTTTTCGCAATGGCTTTACCGTACTGGTGAATCCTGATGCGGCCAGTGTTCTGCGCCAGCGGCGGCGCAACGGCGGAGCCTGACGGCAGCCGGATTATCGGCGTTATCTGCCGAGCCGCACGTTTTATCGATCGACTGACCAGTCTAAATTTCCCTCCTGAGATTACCATCCGGCCACCATCCCATCACATCTGATACCTGTTTGAACTATGCGAGGTCTTTATGGAGAACGACAAGCAGCTTCGTGAACAGGTTGGGAAGGTGATGGATTGGAATGAGGCGCACGCCGACTTATCGGCGGCGGTTTCGGATCTTCCCGCCGAATTGCGCGGGCAAGTGCCGGAGGGATTGCCCTATTCCGCGTGGCAGCTGCTGGAACATATGCGTATCGCGTTATGGGACATCCTGGAATTCAGCCGCGATGCGAAGCACAAGTCCCCGGAATGGCCTGAGGGCTACTGGCCTAAGAAAGCCGCGCCGCCCAATGAGGCTGCTTGGGAGAAAAGCGTCAACTCGATCCGGGAGAATTTGGAAGCGATGCGCAAGCTGGTCAGCGATCCGAAGCAGGACCTGTTCGCGCCACTGCCTCACGGCTCGGGCCAGACGCTTTTGCGCCAGGCGTTGTTGATTGCCGATCACAACGCCTACCACATCGGACAACTGGTGCTGGTGCGCAAGGCGCTGGGAGCGTGGAAGGGGTGAGAGCTATAAGCTAGAAACCGCGAGCTTTTGCCGGCGCGGAGTTGAGCTCGCGGCTCGGAGTTCCTGGCTACCCGCTCAGATTAACGACAGCGCGTCCACGTCTACCACAACGTAATTGCGCGGAATTTTCTGCTCGTCAGCGTGCTTCAGCATGGCGCGCAGGACCTCGTTCATGCGCTCACGGCTGGCTGACTTCAGCAGGAAGTGGTAACGGTACTCAGTTTTCAGCCGTACGATGGCCGCGGCGGCCGGCCCCATCACGCGCACACCTTCCACCCGCGTGTTCTCAAACCACTTGCCGAGAATGCCGGACCAGGCCAGGGCCTCGTCAAGCTTCGGGCTGCGTACCAGCACGTTGCTGACGGCGCTGAACGGCGGGTAGTGCATCCAGCTGCGAAAGCGGATCTCTTTTTCGTAGAAGCCGCGATAGTCGTGCGCGGCGGCAAACTGGATGGCATAGTGATCGGGGAAAAAGGTTTGCAGCACCACCTTGCCCGGAGCGTCGCCTCGGCCCGCTCGCCCTGCGACCTGCGTCAATAGCTGGAACGTCCGCTCGGCAGCGCGAAAATCGGGGAAGCTGAGCGCGGCATCGGAGGCAACGACCCCAACCAGGGTGACGTTGGCCACATCGTGGCCCTTGGCTATCATCTGGGTCCCGACCAGTAGATCTATTTCGCCCGCATGCAGCGCGGTCAACATGCGCTCAAAGTCATCACGTCCGCGGACGGTGTCGCGGTCAAGGCGCGAGATCCTGGCCTGCGGAAACATGCCGTGCAACAGGTGCTCCAGTTTTTCCGAGCCGGTGCCGAGATATTGCACAAATTCGCTGCCACACTTCGGGCAGGTCTTTGGCGCAGGCCGCATGAAGCCGCAGTAATGGCAGACCAGGCGATGCTCGCGCTTGTGATACGTCATGGAGATAGCGCAGTTCTTGCAGTGCACCGACTCCCCACACTCGCGGCAAAGCACAAAGGCGGAGTAACCGCGCCGGTTCAGCAGCACCATTACCTGCTCTTGACGCGAAAGGCGTTCGCCGATTTCCTCCACCAGCTTACGGGACAGCACCTCGTCCTTCTTCGAACGATGGAATTCCTCCCGCATGTCAAGGACTTCCACCTCCGGCAGCGGGCGTTTCTCGATGCGCTCGGGCAACTCCAGCAGGCGGTACTTGCCACGTACCCCATTGTGGTAGGTTTCCAGGGAAGGAGTCGCCGAACCCAGGACGACAGCCGCATTGCACATCTTGGCGCGCATCACAGCCACGTCGCGCGCGTGGTAGCGCGGCATCTCTTCCTGTTTGTAAGAGTGGTCGTGCTCTTCATCCACCACGATGAGCGCGAGATCGGCAACCGGAGCGAAGACCGCCGAACGCGTTCCTACCACAATGTGAGACTCCCCGCTGCGAATGCGCTTCCATTGTTCGGCGCGCTCGTCGTCGCTGAGCGCGGAGTGGAGGATAGCAACCTCATTGCCGAAAATCTGGTGCAGATCGGCAGCCATGGCGGGCGTAAGGCCGATCTCGGGGACCAGAAGAATGGCCGACCGGCCTTTCGCCAGCACCGACTGCATCGCCGACAGGTAGACCGCGGTCTTGCCCGATCCGGTCACGCCATGCAGCAGCATGGGCAGGAATGTGCGCTGGTCGACAGAGCCTATGATTGTTTCCAGCGCGGACTTCTGCGCGGGAGTAAAGAGAAATTCCAGCTTGCGCGGCTTTAGGCCGGAGATGTGAAAGCTGGCGGGCTCTTCGCTGAGTTCGACAATGCCGCGGCGCACCAGGGTTTGTAGCGTGGTGCGGGGAATGGCTAATTCGCGCAGCGCTTGGACGGAGGCACGCTGGCCCTCCTGCTGGCGCAGGTAATCGACGATGGTCTGCTGATTGGCATTGAGTTTGCCCTCGACCTGTTTCAGAGCTGCGATGTGCACTGTGCGACTGGCGTCGCGTACGTCGCTGAGGTCTTCGCGCGCGATCCATTTCTTGCGCAGCAAGGTTTGCAGCACGGCGCGAGACGCTCCGGACGTCGAGCGCAATGTCGCTTCGCGGGTGATCTCCCCGTCGGCGAGTCGATTGAGGACGGCATACTCCAGCATCTGGTGCTCAGGCTCCTTGCGCGAGCGCAGCGACGAGCCACTGGTGGAAGCAGCATGCAATGCGTCGATTCCCTTGTCGGTAATGCGATAGCCGAGCACGCGGCGGAATTCGGCCGAGAGCGGCAGCATGGTGCGAAAGACTTCACCGACCGGCGCGATGTAATACTGCGCGATCCAGCGGCCCAGTTGCATCAGCTCCGGGGTGAGCGCGGGCGTGGAGTCGAGGACCTGACTCAGGCGGCGAGTGGTGAAGGCCGGCTCGCGATCATGCAGTTCGGTGACGATGCCGGACAGGCGCTGCTCGCGAAAGGGAACGATGACGCGGCCGCCAACCACGGGCTCAGGCGAGTTCTCGGGAATGCGATAGGTGAAAGTGGCGTCGAGCGGGACGGGCACGGCCACATCACAGAATAGCGGCATTGCAGCCTAGCCGGCCTCGGATGGGCGTGGTGGTGGAGTCAGGCCGAGGTAGCGCATCACCATCTGCAAGTCCTTCCAGGTTTCTTTTTTCTGCCGGGGATCGCGCAGCAGAAACGCAGGATGGTAGGTTACCGCGAGCTTGCACTCCAGGTGCTCGCCGGTGTCGGTGGAGGTGCGCGGCGGCGAAAAATCGTAGAAGCGCCCGCGCATGGACGCCATGGAGTCATTGACGCCGAGCAGGTTCTTGGCGGCAGTTGCGCCTAGCGCGACGATCACCTTCGGCCGGATGACTTGAATCTGCCGCATCAAGAAGGGCGAGCAGGTGTCGCACTCATCGCGCTCGGGCGTGCGGTTGCCAGGCGGGCGACACTTCACGATATTTGCGATGTAGACCTGCTCGCGCTTGAGGCCCATGGCAGAGATCATGTTGTTCAGCAGTTGTCCGGCGCGTCCCACAAAGGGCAATCCTTGCGCGTCCTCGTCAGCGCCTGGACCCTCCCCGATAAACATCAGCTCGGCGTGGGGATCTCCGGTGCCGAAGACGATTTGCTTGCGGCCAAGCGTGGCGAGTTTGCAGCGCTGGCAGTTGGGGCCGATGTCGTCCTGAATAGCGCGCAGCAGTGCGTCACGGTCGCGACTGGCCTCGACGCTTGCAGACGGTGCGAGGGGTTCCACGGTTTCGATCTCGGCTTCCGCCATCGCCGTTAATTCGTGAAGAGAGGAAGCGGTATCGCGACGATAAAGCGGACCGATACCGAGCTCACGGTAGAACTGTAAGCGGTCGCGGACGGCATTGCGATCAACAGGCATGTGTGGAGATTGTAGTCTACGACGAGCGCGCGGGAGATAGTGCCGCCTGCGGCTGCCGGAGGCGGAGAGCGGCGTCGAGGAGCTTCTGAGCGACGTCCAATTTGCTGGCTTCGGGTATGAGAGTCGTATCCGCGGCGGTCACGATGGTGACTTCGTTGCGATCAGAGTTAAAGCCGATGTCCGGGCTCGAGACGTCGTTCAGAACGATGGCATCAACGCGCTTCTTGCCAAGTTTTGCGCGAGCGTTGTCCAGCAGGTTCTCGGTTTCGGCGGCGAAGCCGATCAGCACTGGCGAAGTCTTTGCTGCGGCGTGACGCAGGCTGCCGAGATCGGCAAGGATGTCGGCATTGGGCTCGAGTTGCAGTTCCAGGGGGCCGTTGCGCTTGATCTTCTCGGGCGCTGCGGCTTTGACGTGGTAGTCGGCAACGGCGGCGGCCATGATGATGAAGTTGGCTTGCTCCCAGCGATCGAGGACCGCGGTGCGCATCTGCTGCGCGGTTTCGACGAAGATGGTCTGGGCGGCAGCTGGCGGCTGCAAGGCAGTCGGGCCGCTGACGAGAATGACTTTCGCCCCTCGACGCAAGGCAGCTTCGGCAAGGGCATATCCCATTTTGCCGCTGGAGCGATTGCCGAGATAGCGAACGGGATCAATCGGCTCGTGCGTGGGGCCGGCGGTGATCAGTACGGTTTCGCCGATAAAGTCCTGGGCGATGCCGAGGCGCTCGAGGGTAGTTGCGACGATCTGTTCGGGATCGGCAAGGCGTCCCTCGCCAACCATGCCACAAGCGAGATAGCCGCTGCCCGGTTCGACGATGTGGACACCGCGGTTTCGCAGGATCTCGAGGTTCGCCTGGGTCGCGGGATGCTGCCACATATTCACATTCATGGCGGGCGCGACGACGACGGGCGCGGTGGTGGCCAGATAGAGCGTGCTGAGGAAGTCGTTGGCAATGCCTTGCGCGAACTTCGCGATAACATCGGCCGTAGCCGGCGCGACCAGCAGGCAGTCGATCGACAGGGCAACGGAGATATGCTCGACCGCCGAATCGAGATTGGGGTGCTCAGCTGACGAACCGAACATGCTGGTGATGACTTTTTCCCCGGAAAGCGCGGCGAAGGTGAGAGGACGCACGAATTCCTGTGCCGCAGCGGTCATGATGACCTGCACGTGCAGACCGCGTTCCTGCAAGTGGCGAACGATTTCGGCGGCTTTATAGGCGGCGATGCCGCCGCTGACGCCAAGGGCGATTTTCATGGTTTCTCTAGTGAGCTGATGCGCCGCCACGGTAAGGCGATTCTAGTCATCAGCGTCGCCGCCCACCGGGCCGTCTTGCATTTCGCCGGCTGTTTCCATCGAGGTCGCAGCCGCAGCGGCGGGAATCTCCCATTTCACTCTGCCGGCCTGGATCTCTTCTTCCGCGATGCGGCAGGGCTTGCGAGAGTTGGGCTCGACAACCGGGCGAGCGCCGTTCTGTATCTGACGAGCGCGACGAGCTGCCACCAGCACATAACGATAATTGCTATCGAAGCCTTCAACCAGTTTCATGCGTCACTCCGTAACCGCGGGAAAGCGGGAAAGATCGAAGGTTGCCAAAATGGTTTCGACCTGCTGCATCATGGGCTGCCGCAGGGCGCGATCCGCAACCGCCAGTACCAGTTGGTCCTTTGAAGTAAGAACTGCACGGGAGCGCTTGAGCCGCTCGGCTTCCACGATCGACTTGAGGGTATCGATGGATTCCTCGAGGCGATCGTTGACCAAAATATAATCGTACTGGCCGAAATTCTCAATCTCCTGCGAAGCCGTCTGCAAGCGGCGCTGGATAATGTCTTCGGTATTGAAGAGCCGCGCACTGTCCCCCATCAGTTTCCGTTGCAGATCGTCGTCCGCCTCGGCGCGGCGCCGCAGCCGGCGCTCCAGTTCCTGGCGGGACGGCGGGAGCACGAAAATACTTACCGCCTCCGGGGCCTTGCGCTTCACCTGGGCCGCGCCCTGCACGTCGATATCGAGCAGCAGATCGTGACCACGCGCAGCGGCTTCGCGAAGAAAGCGCTTGGCGGTCCCGTAATAGTTGCCAAATACCTCGGCCCACTCCAGGAACTCATCTTCGCGAATCATGCGCTCAAATTCTTCCCGGCCGATAAAGAAGTATTCGCGGCCTGACTGCTCGCTGCCGCGCGGCGGGCGGGTGGTGTAGCTGATGGAGAATTCCAGGTCAGGCACAGTACGGCGCAGCTCGCTGGTAAGCGTGGATTTGCCCGATCCTGAAGGCGCCGAGATGATGAAGATGGTTCCGCTCATTCCAGGTTCTGTATCTGCTCGCGGGCTTTCTCGATTTCCGACTTCATGGACAGGCCGAGTTCGGTAATACGCAACGCCTCGCCGGCGACGCCTGTAGTTTTCGACATCAGGGTGTTGGCCTCGCGGTTCATTTCCTGCAACAGGAAGTCAAGTTTCTTGCCAACTTCGCCGCCGGCGTCGATTAGCGAAAGGAAATGCTGGATGTGGTTTTTCATCCGCACAATTTCTTCCTGAATGTCGCTGCGCTCGGCCAGCATGGCGGCCTCTTGCAGGATGCGGTCGTGATCGACATGCGAGCCCAACAGCTCCTGCATGCGACCGTGCAGCTTGTCCTGATAGGCCTTGAGGACCCGTCCCCGCAGCAGATCCACCTCATGAGTGGCCGAGGACAAATGCGTCATCCGGGTGCGCAACTCCGCCACCGCTCCCCGGCCTTCTTCTTCGCGCATGTGATTCAGGCGCGCAATACATTCTTCCAGCGCCGCCGTCACTTGTTGCTCCAGGGCGCCCATGGCGTCCCCGTCCTCGGCTGCATTCAGCGCGCCGGGCAGCTTGAGGACCGCGTTGAGATCAGGTTCGGCGCTGACCCCGAACTCCTCAGCCACTTCGCGGAAAGTCCGCAAGTATCCGCCGACAAGGTTGCGATTGACGGCGAAGGGCGCACCACCGCTGCGCTCCAGGCTGATCGTGACCTCGATATGGCCGCGGTGCAGGCGCTCCTTCAGCACCCGGCGGATTTTCATCTCCACGGGATCGAGCTCGCCGGGCAGGCGCAAATGAAGATCGAGAAAGCGGTGATTCACGGATTTCAGGCTGAGCGTCAACGCGAGCTGGTCGTCCACGTTGACCTTCACCTGCGCATAACCTGTCATGGAGCGGATGTTCATGGCGTGCCTTACCCAGTCCCTGATGTTGTCTCGATGTCCTCGAACTGCAAATCGTACAGCCGGCGATAAGTGCCGGTACGTCCCATCAGACACTCATGCGAGCCTTCATCGGTAATGGTGCCATTTTCCAGCACCAGGATGCGATCGGCACGGCGCACGGTGGAGAGCCGGTGGGCGATAACGAACACGGTGCGCCCTGCCATCAGGTTCTGTAACGCCGATTGCACCAGGGACTCGCTCTCGGTGTCCAGCGCGGAGGTGGCTTCGTCGAGCACCAGGATGGGAGCGTTCTTCAGGATGGCGCGTGCAATGGAAAGGCGCTGGCGCTCGCCACCGCTCAAACGCAGACCACGCTCTCCGATCACGGAATCATATCCGTTGGGCAAGGCCATGACAAAGTCGTGGGCCAGGGCCGCGCGTGCAGCCTCTTCCACGGCCTGCTGCGAAATCTCAGGCTGTCCGTAGGCGATGTTGTTGCGCACGGTGTCGTTGAACAGGATGGTGTCCTGCGTGACGATGGCGATTTGCGAGCGCAGCGATCCGACGGTGAGATCGCGAACGTCATGGCCGTCGATGAGCAGGCGGCCGCGGCTGACGTCGAAGAAGCGCGGCAGCAGGTGGACCAGGGTCGTCTTGCCGGAGCCGCTGGAACCTACGATGGCGACCACTTCGCCGGGAGTTATCTCGAGGTTAATGTCGCGCAAGACCTCGCGCTCGTCTTCGGCTTTGGAGTAGATGAAGTGGACGTGCTCGAAGCGGATGCCGCTGTGGAACGGAGGCAGCTTGATCGCGTCCGGTTTCTGGCGAACCTCGTCCTGGGCGTCGACGAACTTGAATATCTGCTCAGAGGCGCCGAGCGCCTGTTGGAAATTGTTATTGAACTGCCCGAACTTCCGTACCGGCTCGTAGAGTTTAAACACCGCAATGATGAAGGCGATGAAGAAGCCCTCGCTCAAGTAGCCATGCTTGATGTACTCGCGGCCGAGGAGGATGAGCAGCGCGATCGCGATGGCTCCGAAGATGTCCATCATCGGGGAGTTGATGGCAAAAGCGCTGATGGTGCGCAGATTAGCTTTGAACAGACGCCGCGCAGCCTCACGGAAGCGCCGCATCTCCCAGGCCTCCATGCAGAAGGCCTTCACAATGCGAATGCCGGTAATGGTTTCGTGGAGCAGGTTATGGATTTCGGCGAGCTTGTCCTGGCCTTTGCGAGTGGTGCGACGGACCCGATCGCCAACCCTGCGGGCAGACAGGATTATGAACGGCACAAAAATGATCAAGACCCAGGTCAGGCGGCGGCCCAGTCCGACGACCACAATGGCGGTGAAGAGGAAGGTAAAAAATTGCTGTAGAAATTCGGCCAGCACGCTGGACATGGCGAACTGCACGCGCTCTACATCGTTGACGATGGCCGACAGCAGCGAGCCGGTGGAATGCTTCTGAAAGAAGCCGATGGAGCGGCGCAGGGTGGCGGCATAAAGTTCGTTGCGCAGGTCCGTAACCATGCCAAAGCCGGCATAGTTGGCCAGGTAGGTGCCGCCGAAATCCAGAATGCCCTTCAGCAATGTCGAGGCGACCAGCGCAAACGCGACGATGGTCCATACGTTGTGGAAGTATTCGGGAACGAACGACTGGAGCTCGATGTGACGTCCCATGATGGGGATGGGAAGCAGTGGAAGATTGCGCGACTGCGAAGCGGGATTCAGCACCTTGTCCAGGACAGGGCCGATGAGCAGCAAGCGAAAGGCGTCCAGCAGTCCTACCAGGGCCATCGAAATCACCGATGCCAACAGGTAGAGCCAATAGGGCTTGAAGTACCGGAGAAGGCGATTTAGTCGACCCATAATCTGCTGCGATCTGCGCCAGGACGCTGGGAGCGCAGCGCAGGCTAGAAGATGCCAGGACCAATCGGATGCCAGCACTAATTCTACTGGATTTGCAGGACAGGGGAAACCGGCCGGAATCCGCGGAGCCAATGGTTTCAGGGCTGCGGAGTTCGCCTCTCGCGGAAGAAGGCTTGCAGCAGGTCCATACAACGCGCGGCCAGCACGCCTGGGCTCACCTCGACTTTGTGGTTTAGCTTGGGGTGATTGAGGAGCTGGAGCATGGAATGCACTGCGCCCGCCTTGGGATCTTCGGCGCCGTAGATCAGGCGGCGGACGCGCGCGTGGGTGATGGCCCCCGCACACATGGCGCAGGGCTCGACCGTGACGTACAGGTCGCAATCGAGCAGGCGATAGTTGCCGATGGTCTGTCCAGCTTCGCGCAGGGCAAGGATTTCGGCATGAGCGGTGGGATCGTTGGAACTGAGGGGGCGATTGCATCCCCGGCCGATGATGCTCCCGTCGTGAACGACGATAGCGCCAACGGGGACTTCGCCTGATGCGAGAGCGCGCTGCGCCTCGCGCAAGGCTTCTTCCATCCAGAGTTCGTCAGGTTTAGACATTGGAGCGGCAATTAGCAACTAGCAACTAGCCGCGAGCTACGAGCTCCAAAGAACTGGTTTCGATCTCAGTAACGCATCTCTGGTACCGAAAGGTCACGGAAACTCGAAAACCACAGCCCAGAAAACCACGAGCTCGGGGCTCGTAGCTAGTCGCTAATTGCTAGTTGCTGCTTTCGCGCAGCATAATCCTCTGCACCGCCGTCGCGCGGCCGGTCTCGGCGTCGCAATCGATCAGCGTGGCGCACAAGCGCACGTCGCCGGTTGCCGGTTCGAAGCGCGATGGCATATTGGTAAGGAAGCGGTGCAGGATCAGATCCTTCTGCACGCCGATAACGCCATCATAGGGGCCGGTCATCCCGACATCGGTTTGTACCGCGGTCCCTCCTGGCAGAACTTGCTCATCGGCGGTGGGAACATGCGTATGGGTGCCCAGCACGGCAGTCACGCGCCCTTCCAGATGCCAGCCCAAGGAAAGTTTCTCGGAGGTCGCTTCGGCATGAATGTCGACCAGGATGACCTTCGCCGTTATCTGTTTCAGCAGCTGGTCAGCAAGACGAAAGGGGTCGTCATTATTGGCCATGAATACGCGGCCTTGCAGGTTGATGACGGCGTAGGGAACGCCGCCGCGGGTGCGTCCCTGATACCAGCCGAAGCCAGGCGAGCCGGCTGGATAATTGGCTGGCCGAAGCACACGGCGCGCCAGCGAAGCCTCATTACCATTAGCGGAGTTCAGGTAGTCGATGATCTCGCGCTTGTCCCAGATGTGATTGCCGGTGGTGATGACGTCGACGCCGAGCTCGAACAATTCCTCGGCAATTTGCGGCGTGATGCCGAAGCCGCCGGCGGCGTTCTCGCCGTTGGCAATGGTGAGATCGACGGCGTGCTCCTTCTGGAGCTTGGGCAGTCGCTCATGCACGATGCTGCGGCCGGGCCGGCCGAAAATGTCTCCGACGAAGAGTATTCGCAAGCAGGACGATCCTTAGGCGCTAGTTCGTCCGATGGTAACATGCGGGTGAAAAAGGCCTATTCACCACGAAGACACGGAGAAAACTTCACCAGTGGGTGTGAGCAAGTCCCCTGAACTAGGCGTCCCTGGCCACCAAAGCGGCCGAGCCGCCGACCCATTCCAGATTCTTATTGTGGTCAACACCCATCATCATGCCGCGGCCCATGCGGACCAGCGGCAGCAGCGGCGTGAGCTCGCCGCCTTCGGGCCAGACGAACATCATGCGAATCTCCATCTGGGTTGGGTCGTGGGGCGTCTGGATCACCGGCTCGAATTGCAGACGCTCCTGAAGAATGTAGTTGTGGCGTTGTTCGGGCGGAATGGCGTCGATGTCTGACTGCGTGGGAGCGAACTTGATGCCCACTCCGGCAAACGAATACAGCGGCTTAAGCAGATAGTTCTGATTGTCTGCCGGCAGGTTGCCAAGCTGATCGAGGAACCACGTCTTCGGGACGCTCGGATGCTTCAGGTACGGAATGGAAAACTTGCTGATGCGGAAGTACCAGTTAGGATGGCCTGCCCACTCGACATCGAGCTCTTCGCGCAGGTCGAACGGCAGGGTGATTCCTTTACGTTCAAGCTCGTCGACGATGCAGCGGTTGTAGATGCGGCGGACTTCGATCTCACGTCCGTTATTGCGATAAAACAGCTGCCGGCCGCGCTTCGCCAGCGACAGAATATCGACCATTGCGATGCCGAGCTTGCGCTGCGTGATGAGAAAATCCGGCAGCGTCTTCTGGTGCTCGGGGTCGATCTCCATCAGAATCACGTTCTCGGGATCGTGATCGGCCACGATGAGTTGGCGCATCAGCCGCCAGTAGGAAGCGTCGTCATGGCCGCTGAGATAAATGCCCAGCCCCGGCGATAAGCTGTACGACTCGACATACTGGTTCGCGGCGGCAGCCTGATATCCATAGAGGGAAGGGAAGGCCTGCAACTCGACCAGCTTGGGATCGAGCGCGCCGTTTGCGTCGCGCACCAGGCCGAAGTCGACCTGCACGAACATCGGCAGCGGGGACTGGTTGGGAACGTTGTATTCGGGAGGGATGGTGACATCCGAAGCGCGACGGTATTCCGGATTATTCACCAGTTGCGCAACCAATTCGCGGCCATCTTGCGCCATGCGGTCGAGCAGGCTCGCCGGAACAAAACAAGGCGTTTCCGACACGCGAAAGTCGATGTGCGTGCCGGCAGCTTCATCGAGTTTCTGTAGAAACCGACGGTACTTGGCTGCGGTGAAGTTGCGGTTGAATTCCTCGCGAAGGGCGGGAACCATGGTCAGGCCTCGATAAGGAAGTGCCCTTTCTCCATGATCTGCCGGCCATCGACCCAAAAATCGAACTTCGTTCCCACCACGTCAATGTGGGTGGAGGAATACCAGTCCGCGCCGGTGTGCGCACCGTAAGGATTCCCGAAGGCGATGTGAATGCCAGGAAATTTTTCATCCTGCAAAATCTGCCCGATGACCTGCTTTAGCTCGATGTTGGTGCCGATGGCGAACTCGCCGACCAGGTCGCTGTTTTCGTCGGTATGAGTGTAGGCCCAGAACTCCTGCTCCAGCTCTTTGTTGTCGCTGGAGACTTCGGTGATGCGATTGTTCTTCATGCGAATCGTGAGCGGCTGGCGCGCCAGGTCCTGATACTTTTCGCAGAGATAATCGCCGACCACGCCGTCGACGACGCAAACGCCGTTCACTTCGCCGGGCGTGGTGAAGACCTCGCCGCCGGGAAGGTTGCCCCACTTGTCGCGGCTGATGATGCCGCTGGTTTTGACCCAGCGATAGTTGGGATTGAGCTGCGCCGTGAAATCGCTGCCCGCTGGATTGGTGGCGCGAATCTCTTTCGCTCTGGTGACAATGTCGATGACCTTGCGGCTGAGCGCGTCCACTTTGTTGAAGTCCGCGCGCATGCCTTCCAGCATGATCTCGCGATTGATATTGACCATGTGGGCATGACGCATACGCCGGCGGTTGACGATGTCGGTCATCTGCATGCGCGATTTGAGCTCGTTGCGTTGCACGTGCACGGCAAAGATGCTGACGTCGCTGGTCTCCATGTCGTCGGCGATCTCGCACGGAAGATCGGTCAGCGGCCGTGGCGACAGATCTTCCAGCACGAAGGCCTTGAAGGGCGAGCCCAGGGTCGCGAGTTCCTGCGCGATGCTGGCGGCGATGTCGCGGCAGGCATTGTCGGTGATGAGCGTGACCTTCTCGCTGGGCTGAATGCGCAGGCAGGTGTTGACCGCATTGCGGGCGCCGGGCGAGAGTTCGGGATCAAATGTGGTTTCGGTGAGAGCGGGTTGAATCAAGTAATGTCCTTTCGAACGATGACGTCATAGCGTCTTGAATTGTCATCACGAGCGCCAGCGAGGGATCTGCTTCTTTCCCTCGGACACGAAAGCGGATCCCTCGTCGGCTTGAAAGCCTCCTCGTGATGACAATTCACAAAATCAACACGACCTTGGACTGCGCCGCCTGGTGCTACCGGCGCGCAGGTGTCTCCTCGAAGACGCCGACGCGGGTCTCCTTGACCATGTAATCCACAACCGCTTCCAGGTCGCCGGTTTCCTTGTAGACCTGAAGCTGGCGATCGGCGCCGGTGCCCATCTTGAGCATCTCGTGAATGTAATTGATCTCCTCGCGCGAGCCAAGCTCATCGACCACATCGTCGATTAAATCGAGATACTCGAGGATCAGTTGGCGGAGCGGAACTTCCTCTTCCTTGCCAAAGTCGATAAGGTGGCCGTCCAGCCCGTAACGCGAAGCGCGGAATTTGTTTTCGGAAATCAGCGCGCGCCCATAGATGCGGTAGCTCTTGTTGGAGGCGTGCAGCTTGTACAACATTGCTACCGTCGCCTGAATGAGGGCGGCGATCGCCATGGTCTCATCCAGGCGCATGGGAATATCGCACACCCGCACTTCCAGCGTGTTGAAGAAGGGATGCGGCCGGATGTCCCACCAGATTTTCTTGCCATTGTCGATGCAGTTGGTGCGCACCAGCAAATCGACGAAGGTCTCATACTCCGACCAGTTGGCAAAGGTGTCAGGAATTCCAGTGCGCGGAAAGCGCTCGAAAACTTTCACCCGATACGACTTGAATCCGGTATTCATGCCCATCCAGAAGGGCGAGTTGGTGCTGAGCGCCAGAATGTGCGGCAGAAAGTACCGCATGGAATTCATGATGTGGATGGCGGTATTGCGGTCTTCAATGCCGACGTGCACGTGCAGTCCGAAAACCAGATTGGCGCGGGCAATCAATTGCATGTCCTCGACCACGCGGCGGTAACGCTCGTCGGGATAAATCTCCTGTAGTTTCCAGTCGGAAAACGGATGGGTGCTGCCGGCGGCCAGTAACATACCGTTCTGGCTGGCGAGGGTGATCATCTCGCGGCGGAGCGCCTGAATGTTTTCTCGCGCCTCTTTGACGTCCTTGCAAACGCGGGTGCCCACCTCGATGACGGACTGATGCATCTCTGCCTTGACCGCTTCATGCAGGGCCAGCTTCGCTTTGGGAAGAATCTCAGAGGCGATGTGCGAGCGCAGATCACGGGTCTGCGGATCAATCGTCTGATACTCCTCTTCGATCCCGATGCTGAGGCTTGGACGATGCATTTGCTTTACCCTTTGCCGGCCCGCTTACGTAATTGCTTAGATGCTGCATCAAGCATTGTCCCGGGCTTCGAGGAGTCCGGAGCAGGATCAGGGGCCTTTTCGGCCTTCGGCGCAACCGCGTTCTTCGCAGCGGCTTGACTCTTGGGCGCGGCGCCGCTGAGAAAGGAGCTCCACCGATATTCGGAAATCTTACCAGTATGCTGCTTCGCTTTTCGCACCGCCAGGTCGGCGACCTGGTTTACGATCCAGTCAAAATTTTCTTGGCCGACGGAGTTCACGTCTGCATCGGGAGCCGGATTCATGAAGTCGATAGCGTACGGAATGCCGTCCTCGCAGGCGAACTCGACGGTGTTCAGGTCGTAGCCGAGGGCGCGGCACAAGGTGAGGCAATCGCGCTGCACGCGTTCGATCAGTTGGGGATCGACCGGCGGCGGATTCTTCACATAACGTTCGTGGGAGGGCGCCGAGGGATCGTAGTGCATGATGTGGACTTTTTCCTGCCCCACCACGTAACAGCGGAAGTACTCCTTAAACTTGACGCCGCGCTGCAAAGTCATGCAGAGATCGCGCGATTGGTCGTAAGCGTTGAAGAATTCTTCCGGAGAATTGACCTTGTAGACGTCCTTCCAGCCACCGCCGTCGAAGGGTTTCAGAAACGCCGGGAAGCCGACATAGCTGAAGATGCTGTCCCATGGCATGGGATATTGGAGATTGCGCATCGAGCGCTCGGTTGTTCCCGGCGGATGTTCTTTGTGCGGAATGAGAACGGTGCGGGGAATTGCCACGCCGAGCTTATCGCCGAGTGCGAAGTTGAAGAACTTGTCGTCAGCGCTCCACCAAAAGGGATTGTTGATGACATAGGCGCCGCAGAGCGCCGCGTTCTTCAGATAGGCGCGATAGAAGGGGATATCGTGCGAGATGCGATCGACGATCACGTGGTAAGGCGAAGGCTCAGCCATGCGGACTTCGCCGACGGTCGCCAGCTCGGCCTGAATGCCGGATTCGCCCATGGAGTTGATCTTGTCGACCAGCGCCGGCGGAAAGGTGGTCTCCATGCCGAAGATGATTCCGATTTTCTTCACGATGACTCCTTCGTTGGCGACACTCGTCCCTTCTGTTCGATCAAATAGTATTTGAGACGCCCGGGAAAACGTGCGATCAGGACTCCGATTATTGTAGGCGAAAGTGCCCGCGCTGGGTAGGGAAGCGCGGTGAGAGCGCAGCTGACATCGCCCTACTCCGAGCCGGGTTAGTGCAGGTAGTAAACCTTGACCTGCTCCGAAAACCTGGTGTGGGCGAAGATGCCCGCACCGTAAAGTTCCTTCAGCGTGTTCTCATCAGGCTCAATCAGGGCCGACTGCTCCTGATGCCGCCGCAGATCGTCCAGCGTCCAGAACTGCATGGGATAGTACTGCGACAGATTCAGCTCCAGGCGCTGATGCAAGTACGGATCGGGGCCGGCTTTCGCTTGCTGGTTGAAGTCGGAAGGCAACAGCAGCACACATTGTTCGGGATGATCGGAATACTGCTGCGCCTCGAGAAACAGCAATGGTCCGGAAAATACCAGGTAGCGCTTGCCTTCGATTTGCAGCGCGCTCTCAATTTGCAGGAAGGAACGAATGCCTGTGGCCTCAACTTTGTCAGGGCGGCGGACAACGGTCAGCTGTTGTCCAACGCCCCACGCCGCCAGCAGAACGAAGACGCCCATCGAGACTTGCGCCGTCTTGCGAAAGTGCCGCCATAAAAGGAATGCGAATGCCACCGCGACGCCGGGGAGCACGCCAATAAAATAGCGGCTGTAGAAGGCGTTCGTTTTCCACTCCGCCACCGCGAACGCAGCCAACGGAATCGTGAGGAACAGCCAGCCAATGGCTTCGGCAGATTGCATTGGCTGATGGGCAGTTTCCTTCTCAACGTCGGAGGCCGCGAGCACGATCCAAACCACGATGAGCGCCAGCAGGAACAATCCGTCTGGAAACAACTGCGAGAAGATGGCGCGAAGCTCATTGAACGACGGCCGGTTCCAATAGCCACCGGCAAACTTGCGCGAGAATGACAGGATGAGCGGCGACAGCAGCACAACCGGAATGATGGAGCCGACGATTCCGGCGATGAGCTTGGCGGAGGGCCGACGACCGGGCTTGCAGCGGAGCAGCTCCCACAGCACATACGGCGCCAGACACATTGCGAAGTAATAGTGAAAGCAGACGCCGGCAAAGAACGCCGCGCCAAACAGAATCGCCGGCCACCGCTTGCTTGCTGCGTCATACGTCCACGCCCAGAGCGACAGCGCTGCCAGCATGAAGTAGATGGCGTACGAACGCGCCTCGTATCCGTAGTAAGGCAGGAAGGAACAAGTGGCGACGCAAAGCGCGATCAGTCCGTGCAGGCCATCGGTAAGGCGACGCGCGCAATCGAAGATCAGCAACAAGCCGATGGCCATGGCGAGCGCCGACGGCAGCCGCGCCGCTACATCGCCGGGGCCAAAGAGCGAATCGAACGCGCGTACCAGCATGTAATAGGTGGGAGGAAGCGCATCCACGCCATTACTCAGCGCGCTCCAGATTGCCGTCACGCCGGGCAAGCGGGCGATGTGCAAGGTGAACAGCTCGTCGAACCAGAAGACACGATGCGAGGCGATATAGATGCTGGTGGCGAAGTAGAAGGCCGCCAGCAGGGCCGCGACAATGAAGGTCCAGAGGCGGGCTACGTGCTCCGCGCCGGCAACGTTATCAGCGTGCTTGACGTGGTTGGCTGTGGTGTCGCGCAAAGTTTTGCTGGTTGAAGTCGGCATGTTTCGGTTGTAGTGCGATGCCTCCTGAAAATCGCGGCGAGGGCAGCACCGCTTGTCTTCCGCTGGCAACGAGTTCAGCACGCAGAGTTGTCGATGATGAGCTCTGGCTGCGAGTATGACAGGAATTTTCGCAATCGCCAACGTGGGCAGCGGCCCATCGTGATCTCGCGATGGCATCATCGCAAGGTAGAATGTCTTTCGTCTATGGAGAAGCTTGATGCCGCGCCAAGGCAACAACGCCCGCCCGTTCCTGCCGCCGAGCAGCGCCAGTTCCTCTGGCTGAAGAAGTATTGGGATTTCCTCGCCGTGGTGCTGCTGGGGATGGCATCGTTCCCGACGGTGTGGTTGCGGCAGCGCGCGGTTTTTCTGGTGCCCAACTACGGGCTGATCGACGACCATTGGCACCTCGATAGCACGTTCAAAGCTTTGCGCGGCATCTGTATCGGCCGCGACGTAGCATTCACGCATGGCCCCATCTTTCAGTGGCTGTCGTCGATTCCGGCGCGCACCATGCCGCTGTCGATGGGTGCGCTGTATGCAACGTGGAACACGGTGCCGCTGTGGTGCGCCATCGTTTTCGCCTATCTCGCGTTACGGCTGCTTCTGCCTGAGCAACCGCCGTGGAAGCGCTTCGTGCTTCTGCTGTTGCTCTCGTCGTTCTGGGAAACATCGCTGCGGACAACATTTCCGGTGCTGCTGTTTGCCCTGTTTCTGCGAGGGTGGTACGCGGTCAAAGACGGTCGCATGCGCAGCCTCTTCGTCGGAATTGGCGGCGCGGTGCTCTGCGGAACCGCCTTCCTGATTGCCGGCGACACGGGTGTTTACGCAACGGCCGCGTGGTTTATCTGTTTTGGCGCGATGGCGCTGGAGATGCGCCGCGACCGCTTTGGCGCTAAGCTGTTCAGCGCTCTGCTGGCCTTCGCTGGCGCTGCCGTGCTTCTGGCGGTTGTGGTCAATTGCTTCCTCGCCAGCCCGCTCGAATTCAAGTTCTGGCGCGATTCGCTGGCGCAAGTCACGGTCTATCGTTGGGCAACGCCGGCGGCGATGACCGACAAGGGGACGACACTTTTCTTCGGCGGCCTATTGGTTGGGCTGGCGATTTTCGTATTGCGCTTCGCGACGCGCGATAAAGCCGCTGGCGCCATCACGGAACGCACCGCTTTTCTGGCGGGAGCGTTTGGGTTGGGATTGGCCCAGATGCAGAGCGCGCTGGTGCGCTCCGACGTGGGCCACGTCATCATCGGCGAGTTCGCGATGATTTTCTTTGCCAGCGTTATCCTGTTCTCGTCCCGCGGCAGGCTCTCGGCAATTGGGGTGTTCGTCGCGATCGCCTGTTCCATGCTGTTTTCGCATCCCGTGTTTCGCCCGTCCAGCGTTATCCGTCTGTACAGCCAGTTGCGCGAGCCGATGACGGAATGTCCTCCAGGTTACGGCGAATTCGACCGCGCCTGCTACCTCGAGCCGCTGACGCCGCCGATGCTGACCGCCGCGGCCAACTTCCTCAGCCAGCACAGCGGGCCAAATGATTCCATCTTTGTCTTCCCTTATCAGACTATGTTTGGCCTGGCCGCGCGGCGCGATGTCGCAGGCGGGCTGATGCAGGCTTACACCGCGAGCGGACCTGAGCTGTCGCGAATCGAGATTTCCGGCCTCGAAGGCAAATCCATTCCGGCAGCGCTGTATCTGCCTGACGATGATTACAGTCACATGTCGGAAGCAGGGGTGGCGCGCTGGTCGCGCAACTATCTCAGCGTTCCCGTGGATGGCATATCGAACTTCACGCGCATTCCCGAAGTATGGTTCTGGATGGTGCGCCGCTATCGCACCTCAGAGCAGTTGACTCCCGGAGTTGTCGGCCTGCAACGCGACGACTCGCGGGTGAACCGCATCGCCATGCAGGCGCAATCGCTCGGCTTGCCGGCGCGAAGCTGTCCCATCGACGAGCGCAGTTCCGTCACTGCTCTCGGAGCGCCGAGCTGGCCGCAGGGCTTCGACTTCATCCGTCTGCGGATTAAGGTCCATTATCCGTTCTGGTGGAAGCTGCGCAAGCCCGAGCGCTTGCAGTTGGAGATCACGCGCGCCAACGGGACTCGCGACATTCAGTGGTTCATGGCGCAGCCGAATGTTTCGACCGAAGTGTGGTTCTATCCCTGGTCAGGACCCGATCTGGCGCGCTACTTCAGTGCAGACGAAAGCCAATGGCGCTTGTCGTCGCGTCCCGCAATTACGAACCTGCGCGTTCTGGCCACGCCGCTGGATTGGGTTTCCCAACAACCGGAGTCCATTGACCTCGAGTCGGCAGACGCGGTGCGGCTGGCGATGCCGCCGCAATGACGATAGCATTGGGCCATGTGTAACAGGTTCGCCTGAAATGACTTGCATAGTACTCTGAAGACCCCAATTTTGCGGCAAGGTACACTGGAAATCGGCCCCATGCTCATCATCCCCACCTACAACGAACACGACAACATTGCAGTGCTGGTCGGCCGAATTCGCAAGGCCGCGGGCAATGAGCCGATCCTGTTCGTTGACGACAACTCGCCCGACCGCACCGCCGACGAGATCCGCCGCATTCAGGCTGCGGATCCCGATGTGCATCTGCTGGCGCGCCCCGGTAAAGGCGGATACGGCTCCGCCTGCCGCGACGGCATCAAGAAAGTTCTGCACGAAAATCTCGCGAGTTATGTGATCCAGTCGGATGCGGACCTGTCGCATCCGCCCGAGTTGTTGCCGCGCATGATCGAGCTGCTCAAGGCCAACCCAGTGGTGATTGGCTCGCGGTATGTAGAAGGCGGCGGCGCGGAAAACTGGGACATCCGCCGGCGCTGCCTAAGCTTTGGGGCGAACTTTTATGCGCGCTGGTTCACCGGCGTTCCGGTGCGCGACATGACTGCCGGGTTTGTGGGCTACCAGACCGATGTCCTGCGCAAAATCAACCTTGATGCCATTCGCTCCGAGGGCTACGCTTTTCTGATGGAAATGAAATTCAACTTGCATCGCAGCGGCACCAGCTTTTGCGAGTTCCCCATCGTCTTCTACGAACGTGAGGCCGGCAAATCGAAGTTCAGCCGCAAGATTCTGTATGAAGGCATGCGGTTCCCGCTGAAAGCGCTGGGCACCAGAATCAGTGGGGCGTGAGCCTCGGCGCACCGTAGCTTGAAGCGCCTCATTCAGGAGAGCAAAGTGAAGTTGCCCGTATTTCTTCGGAAACTGACGATCGCCATGCTTGCCTTATCAAGCCTGTTGCTTGCGGGGCAGGTTTTCGCTGCCGACCGCATCCAAGGTCAAGTTCTGGGCGGAGGCGCACCCATCGCCAACTCAACCGTAACTTTGTGGGCGGCAAGCGCTGATGCACCGAGGCAACTGGGGCAGACCACGACCAACAATGAAGGCCGGTTCGAATTTCGCAGCGTGGCAGCACCCGCAGATTCGAGCCTCTATCTTCTGGCCACGGGTGGTGAGCTCAAAGCTCGTGGCGGCAACAATCCGGCGATTGCGCTATTGACGGTCGTGGGCAGCAAGCCGGCGTCCCATGTCGTCATCAACGAAATGACAACCGTGGCGTCGGTGTGGACGCACGCGCAATTTATAGACGGCGCGACGCTCAAAGGTCACGCCCTCGGCTTGAAGATTGCCGCGGGCAACGTCCCCAATTTCGTTGACCTGGAAACCGGTGGATGGGGCGACACCATCCAAGACCCGCTCAACAGCAGCCAGACACCCACGATGGCCAATTTTGCCACGCTGGCCGATCTGCTCTCCGGTTGCGTGACGCAGGTTAAGCCCGACGCGTGCAGCAGTCTCTTCGCAGCAGCTACACCACCGGGTTGGAGCGCTCCGACAAATACGCTTAGCGCTGCCGAGGATATCGCACTTTTCCCTTGGCACCAGCCCGAAAAGCTCTACGCCTTGCTTCGGCAGTTCTATGCGGTTTCGCCAGCCAATCACATGCTGGCGGTTCCGTACATGCCATATCTCAACTGGCCGCCTAGTGCATGGGTCCTTCCGCTCGCGTTCACGGGCGGAGGGTATCTCGCGGGTGGCAAGTGCATGTTCGACAGCGAGGGCAATCTCTGGGTGGGGGACAACTTCTCCATCGGTTGGCAAGGACAGGACTCGTTGTGGCAAGGCCACGCAACCAAGTTCGCGCCAAACGGAAAGCCGCTCTCGCCGATTACCACGGGCTTTACCGGCGGCGGAATGGAAGGCGGCACCTTCGGCGCGGCAGTCGACTCCCATGACAATGTCTGGCTCACCAGCTACGGCAGCAAGTCCATTAATGTGTTCGACAAGAATGGCAAGCCTCTGTCTCCACCCGAAGGCATCACCTTCGGCGGCCGCCTCGGTCTGATGCAGGGCGTCATCGTGACGCCGAGCGGCAACGTCTGGGTTTTGGGTATCGAGAAAAGACAGCTGGTCTACTTTCCCCAAGGCGATATCAGCAAGGGCCGGATTGTTTGTGAAGGCGACAGCGCGGAGCCGTGCAAATCTTTCATGGCGCCGTTTCACTTGGCCATCGATCAGCAGGACCGCATCTGGGTTTCCAATAGCGGCCTCCCTCACGTCACTCGCTTTCCCGCCTCTGACCCCAGCAAGGCCGAGAACTTCGATACCGGGATCAACAACAGCGGTCTAAACATCGACAGCCAGGGCAACGTCTGGATCACCAACCGGTTTGGCACGGGTGTGTTGGGCATGGCCCACCTGGTTGACATGGCAGTACGACTGAAGACCGAAGGAGTTGCGGCAGCCTCGGATTATCTGACGAAGACCATGTCGCAACAGCAAGGGGGCACCGCCAGCGGTGGCAGCGTCACGCTCCTGCGCCCAGACGGCTCGCCGTATCCGGGCTCGCCGTTCAAGAGTGGCGGACTTCCCGGCCCCTGGGCGGTGGTTGTGGACGGCAACGATAACGTCTGGATTTCCAATTTTGCCATGCCGAGCAGCCCGATCGTTGAGCTGTGTGGCGTGCGCACCGAGCATTGCCCGCCCGGCCATCACACGGGCGACCAGATTTCCCCTCCGGGCGGCTACGTGGGCGGTGGTTTACAAATGCAGACCGATCTTGGCATCGACCCGGCGGGCAACGTCTGGGTGATGAACAACTGGCAGGACATCGACAGTTGTATTGGGACGCCCAAGGAGGCGCTCTCAACTCGTTGCGGCGGACAGGGCGTGACCATCTTTTACGGCATGGCCAAGCCCGTTCGCTCCCCGCAGATCGGGCCGGCGCGTCCGTACTAGGCGTTTCACCGAATGCAAGAAAAGGCGTGCACAACCGGCACGCCCGTCATTAAGATGTAGGGCGGAGAGTGCGTATGTCCAAAGCCTCGGCGTCGCGCCGGCGAGCTTGTATTTTTGTTCTATCACTCGGTGCTGTACTTTTACTGATCGCTTGCGGGAAGAAAGCTGAGACTCCGGCCGGTACCGAGACTGCGGCGGCGCCAACTTCTCCGGCGGTTGCAATATCTTCGCCAGACCAGCCACCTGCGGCCTCCAGCAACACCACGTTTCCGCCGGCCTTCGGACGGCGCACTGGTGACCTCGATGACATGGTGAAGGCCCGCAACATTCGTGCCCTCGTGATCATGAACCCCATCAGTTTCTTCTATGACAAGGGACAGCCCCGGGGCGTGATGTATGAAGCGTTGGAAGAATTCCAGAAATTCACCAATGAGAAACTGAAGACCGGCAAGCTACAGGTGAAAGTCACATTCCTCCCTATGCGGATTGACCAGATTGAGGCTGCGCTGACGCAAGGTGTGGGCGACATGATCGCCTACGGAATTGTGATTACCCCCGACCGTGAAAAGCGAGTTGCCTTCTCCACCCCGATACAGAAAGACGTCAGCCAGATCATCGTGACCAACAAGGATGCCGGCACGGTCTCCAGCCTCGCCGATCTGGGAGGAAAAGAGGTCTACGCCAATCCGCTGACCACCTACTACGAAAATCTCCAGAAGGCGAATGAGGCGCTCCAGAAGGAAGGCAAGACGCCGATCGTAATCAAAGCGGCGGACAAGAACCTTTTGGACGACGACCTGGTGCAGATGGTGAATGCGGGATTGATTCCGGCGACGGTCACCACCAAACTTCGCGCCACCCTGTGGGCACAGGTGCTCGATCACATTCAACCGCAACCTGACCTGGTGATCGCCAGCGGCCAGCAGGTGGCATGGGTCATGCGACAGAACAACCCGCAATTCAAGCAACTGGTCGACGAGTTCGTATCGTCCCATGCGGTGGGAACGTCGTTCGGCAGCACCCTGCTGCGCCGCTATCTGCAAAATACCAAGTGGGTGAAGAATTCAACCTCGGCGGAGGAGATGAAGAAGTTCCAGACCAACCTGGAGCTCTTCCAGAAGTACTCAGGAGAGTACAGCTTCGATTATCTGATGATCGCGGCCCAGGGGTATCAGGAATCGCTGTTGGACCAGAGCAAGAAGAACCCCAGCGGCGCGGTGGGCATCATGCAGGTCATCCCCAAATATGCGGCAGCTTCTCCCATCAACGTGTCGAACGTGAGCACGGCTGACGGCAACATTCATGCCGCGGTCAAGATGTTGCGCAACATTGACGACACCTATTTCAACGATCCGAAGATCGATTCCTTAAACAAAACGTTGTTTGTCTTCGCCAGCTACAATGCCGGGCCGAATCGCATAGCCAGGCTGCGCAAACAGGCCGCCGCACAGGGCCTTGACCCCAACGTCTGGTTCAACAATGTCGAACTGGTTGCGGCCAAAGACATCGGCCAGGAGACCGTCACCTACGTCGCCAATATCTACAAGTACTACATCGCGTACAAGCTGGCGGTGGAACAGCGGAATCTGAAGCAAAAGGCAGGAGGATTGCCGCCGCGTTAAGTCTGCGAGCAAGAGCAATGGCTACTCGACTCCGGCTTGCCTGAGAACCGATTTTCCCGTATTTTCAAGGAATGGAAGTGCACTTCACCCCCGACCAGGAAGCGCAGCTGGCGCAAATCGCCACCAAGACCGGTACCAACGCCGAAGGTTTGGTGAAGGATGCCGCCTTGCGTCTGCTGGAGGATGAACGCCACTTTCCTTCTGCTCCTGCGGAATTGCCCGCCTTACATCTTGGTGCGATGACATCTCTACACCGCCGCGACATCTACGACGATGCCGGTTGAACCGGGAATTGTTGACGCAACATGTCCTGGTTTATGCGACGAATGCCGACGCTCCTAATCACGCGGCCTCACGTGCCTTGCTGGATGCAGCGCGCGACCCGGCGGTAACGCTTTACGTCACCTCCCAGATTCTTTGTGAGCTTTATTCGGTTATCACCAACCCGCGGCGTGTCGCCGTACCGTGTTCTTCATCCGAAGGCTTGCGGATTATCTCGGCCTTGTTGGCTTTGCCTGGCATTCGCATTCTGCCGAGTCCTGCCCATGCGGTAACAGCCTTGACGGAATTATTGCGGCGTCACCCGGTAATCGGTGGAGAGGTTTTCGATCTACAGATTATTGCGAACATGCGGGCCAACAATGTTCAGAGGATATACACGTTCAACGCCACCGACTTCGACATGTTTCAAGAACTGACGGTCATTGTGCCGCGCGCTTAGGGTCGGTTTACGCTTTAAGGCCCAAGGCTGAGCCGCACGGCGTCAGCGGCCTCGATCTCAACCGCTTCCGGCTTCTGCGAAAACCAATCCAGCGGCGTGATCAGCAACCGAAGATTGGTAACCGCCGGGCGGTACGCGGCGCGCCAGCGGCTTTCGTCGCCATCGAAATAGCGCGCCAGATCAGCTTCGTTCCAGGGATAAAACCAAACGTTGGTCGCGACATTTGGCTCGACGACGAAGGTCCTCAGCGAGCGGCTGCCGTCAGCCAGAGTGATCTCCAGTTGCAGCCGCTCCGGCTTGCGCAGCTTCCAAAGCGGGCTGTACTTCACCTTCAAGCGCAGCCGCAGAAAGTCTGCTCCGCCGGTGGGCCAATCCGGCGCACCCAGATCGAGGGTCGCAGTTGGCTGGGGAATCGGGAAGTCCCGCGGGGCATCGGACCGGGCCAACGGATACTCCTGCATCGAGATCCGTGACAGCCGGAAATCGTCCCGCTGCAAAGCCAGAATTCCAGAAGCCGGGTCGCCATCGCCGCGGTAGTGGCGGACAATCCAGAACCAGACGTCGGGCGTGCGGGTGAAGTTACTGACGTCATCGATCGGCAGGCTGAGGGTGAAACTGCCCAGCTCGGTGGGACCGGCGTCACGAAAATAAAGGCCAACGGGCGCCTGGGCACGCTCCAGGCCGGCAATGTGGAATTGCGACAAGTAGGCGCCGTTGGCCAGGAAGGACTGCTCAACATTACCCGCCACATCGCGGCGGGCGGCGACTCCAAACATGTATTGATAAGGGAAGATCAGCACCGGATCGTTCGCGCGGCTGTGCTGCTGAAGATAGCCGACCGTCGTCGCGAGGGTGCCGGCGAACTCGCTGGGATAGCAGACGTGGTCGAATTCGCGATAGCCGCCCGGACACGTGGTGATGGGATTACGCATTCGCGCCAGGCGAAAACGAATGTTGGCGGGCTGGAATATGGCAGGAGGCTCTGCGAACATCAGCGAGCCGGCGACGACAGCCAGGGCCGCAACTGCCGAACCTGCCCGCGAGGCGAAGGAAAAAAGAATCACGGCTGCGAAGAACACGATGGGAAATACGCCGGCGACGATATGGTTGTAATCGGAGCGGACCAGCCCGCTCTGCATGGACAGCACGGCGAACACGAAAGCGCTCAGGAGAAATCCCGGGCGCGCTGTGAACACCACGGAACGATCCGCGGGGACGACGAGGCGCAGGACAAACACCGCTATGCCGACCAGCAACGGCGCTAGCAAGTGGATCGCCCCGCTCTCCGACATTGCCGCAGGCTCATTCCAGCGATGGACCGCGACCAACGCCAGCGAAGTCCGCCAGAAATGAAAATCCCATGGGCGGGCGATGATGGCGTTGATGACGAAGACGAGTACCAGGCAGGAGATTGCAAATCCGCCGGCCGCGATGGCGTAAAGTTTGAACTTCCGCACCTCGCGCCGGCCCTCCCACGCCACTCCACCGAGCCCAAGGAGCCATGCGGCGATACTGTACACGCCCGTGTCGGCCGAATACCAGAACGCCAGGGCCGTCAGCAGCGCGGAGCCGCAGGCGAAGGGCAAAGGCCGCAAGCGCCCGTCCCGAACGGCGTACCAGCCACGCAGAAACAGCGCAAAGAGAAAAATGCCGAGGGCGGTACGTCCATCCCATGAGGTCCAATAAACTCCCAGCAGAAGCAGAAGCACGAAACGCTTCCACGCCGGCTGCTCTGGGATCAGCAGCCGCAGCGCCAGGTAGCTGAACAGAATGGCGCACCACAGCAATAGGGTTCGAAAGCTGGTGTAGATGGATCCCAGTGACAAGCCCGCCAGCCGCGGCGGGGCGGCCATCAGCCAATGGGCGAGCGGCCCGTAGAGAAAACAGACGTCACGGCCGAAGTAGATGCCGTGGGTCACCTTGTAGACGGCGTCCAGCACCCAGTGGTCGTCGAAGGTGCCGGGATGCGGAACCACAATGACCGTATGCGGTGAGACCCATGCCAAGGGCAGAGAGGCGGCCATCAACAGCAACACCGCCAGGAAGTCCCACTGCCGTGCCAGCCAGGCCCGTCGCTGCCGGGAGGCGCTTGCTGGCGTCGATGAGCTGCGCCGGCCCACCATCTCATCGAGTTTGAGCATACGTAATTCGATTCTATCGCAGGCCGCAGCGACCGCCGCTGCCCGCAAGTGAGCGCGCTCCGGAATCCACGCAGCCTTCGTTCCCGCAAGGCTGTGTTAGATTGGAAACCGGCGACGAACCGTTCCCAATCGCTACACTGCATGGACATGCCAGCAATAGTTTCGAGTAGAACTCGTGCTGTTATCACCTCACCTAATTTGCTCAACCGCAGGAGCGAGCCTTGGGCGCCGGAACAATCGTAATCACAGGGGGCGCCGGTTTTATCGGCGTAAACGCCGCAGAAGCCTTTATCCGCGACGGCTGGCACGTTATCGTGTTCGACAATCTCTCGCGTAAGGGTACCGACCTGAATTTGCGTTATTTGCAGCAGAAGCATCCCGCGCAATGTGAGTTTGTTAAGGGCGACGTTCGTTACGACTATTTCTCATTGCTGCACACCGTGGCGCGCGCTCAAGTAGTACTGCACCTGGCCGCCCAGGTGGCCGTCACTACCTCCATCGTTCACCCGATTGAGGATTTCGAAATCAACGCCCGGGGCAGCTTCAATGTGCTGGAGGCGGTTCGCCAGGCAGGGAATAAGCCTCTGGTGATTTATTCCTCCACCAACAAGGTGTATGGCGGAATGCCGGATGTTGTGTGTGTGAAGGGCGCCACGCGATACAGTTTCCGCGATTTTCCCGACGGCATCGCGGAAGATCGCCCACTCGATTTCCATTCGCCCTACGGTTGCAGCAAGGGCGCGGCCGACCAGTATGTTCACGACTACGGACGCATCTACGGTCTCCCGACGGTAGTGTTTCGCCAATCCTGCATTTACGGCCAGCGGCAATTCGGCATCGAGGACCAGGGATGGGTGGCATGGTTTACTATCGCGGCGCTGCTGGAGCGGCCCATCACGATTTACGGCGATGGCCTGCAAGTGCGCGACCTGTTGCATGTTGACGACCTGGTTGCCGTCTACCGACGCGCCGCCTCCGATCCCGCGCGGGCAGCAGGGAAGATCTTCAACATGGGCGGTGGGCCCACGCGGACCCTGTCGCTGGTGGAATTGCTTGCGTTTCTGGAGCAGCGGATGGCGAAGAAGATTCCGGTGACCTATGCCGAACCCCGCGCCGGTGATCAACCCGTATTTGTTGCCGATATTCGTAAGGCAGAGCGCGAATTGGATTGGCATCCGACCATCGATCCCCTGCCTGGGATTGAGAAATTGCACGATTGGATCTGTCAAAATCGCGCCGACGTGGAACGCGTGGTGGCGACCTTCTGAGTGGGCTACTCCGCAACCTGATCCATGGCCAAAAGCTACGTCATCATTCCCGCTTACAATGAGGGCCCCAACCTCGGCACGGTGCTGCACGACCTTCAGCAGTTGGCCTCGACGATGACATTGGCGGTCATCGTGGTGGACGACGGCAGCCGCGATAACACCCAGGAGGAAGCCGAGCGCTTCCGCGACCGGATGGACCTTCAAATCGTCACCCACGCCGTGAATCTGGGCGTGCCTATGACGTTCTATGACGGCCTGGTGGCGGCTGCCGCCCGCGCCGAACCCGGCGATTGCATCTTCATCATTGAAGGGGATGGCACCAGCGACCTGAAGGTGATGCCGGAAATGGCGCGACGAGTTTATGCGGGCGACGACGTCGTCGTTGCCTCACGCTACGTTCCTGGCGGCGGCTACGTTAACTTTCCCTGGCAGCGGACCTGGGGCAGCTACCTGGTCAATGTCGTTCTTTCTACCTTCTTTCATGTGAAGGGAATTACCGACTATACGATTTTCTATCGCGCTTTCCGGGCCGACGTTGTCCAGCGCGCGCTTCAGCATTTCGGCAGCAGTTATGTCACTACGAAATCCTTTGCGGCCAATCTTGAAGTGCTGCTGCGTGTGCTGCCTTACAGTTCTCGCTTCAGTGAGGTGCCGCTGCGCTACGATTACGGCCTGAAGAAAAGCCAGAGCAAGATGAATCCCTTCAAGACCCTGCGTGAATATCAGGGCCTGATCTTCAAGCGCCTGCTGCGGAAGGTCTGACCCGCAGGCAACTCGCACCCACTCTAATCAAGTCAAGCCCAGGATGCCTCGGGCTCGTCGGGCTTGCTATTTGGCCATGGCAGTGCGCTCCAGCAACACCGTAGTTCCGTCCTGATAGCGCGCCTTCCATCCGGAGTTGTGCAGCAGCAGGTAAGCGACCGCACTCTCCTGGCGATACAGAACGTAGCGGATGTGGTACTTGTCCAGGATTTCCAGCGTGTTCTTGTCGCCCATCGCATCCAGATAATCGGCGAATACGCCGTTGTATTCGTAGATATCGATGCGCGAGTCGATGAAGACGGGGATATTGCGCACATTCCAGATCAGGTAGCCGCCCCACAGGCAGTCGTTAAAGACGCGACCCTGCGGCTGGAACTGACGCAGGTAATTCAGGGCCTTCACGGGGTAGCTCTGGACGGTGTCACGCATTAACTGATCGCGGGACGGAAACCGCCAGATGCAGAGGCCCAGGAGGACTGCCATGAGAATCGCATTCAGCCGGGTCTTGTCGATCTCGGGATGGTACGGCGGGAAGAAGTCCAGCTCTCGCGCCAGCATCGGGGTCAACACAATAGCGGCGAGGAACAGGAAGCGGCTATAGGTCATGGCCGCGTAGAAGCCGAGCAGCAGAAAGACAAGCTCGTCCAGTGCCCAGCGCCGCTTGCGCACCAGCGCCAGCACAATGGTTGCCACCAGCATCAAGAAGATGATCTTGCCGCGCACGCTGTGGAAGTCGAGGCTCATCCATTCGTCAACATGGTTCACGTTGAGCCTCTGCTTGAATGCGAAGTTAAATGGGTAGAACACCAGGTGGTAAGTGTAGGGATTGAGAAATAGACCCGCGACGCTCAAACCACCTGCCAGCGCCAGCTTGCGCATTTGAGCTGGAGTCCATCGCGTGGCCTGAAGCCGGCCCCAGGTTCCCTGCAACAATCCTGAGGCGCAGAACATGCCCAGCAACACCATGCCGATCAGCCAGGAGCCATGCAGGTTGGCCCACAGGACGAAGAGCGGCGGCAGCAGCCAAATCCGGTTTCTGCCTAGCTTGAACTGGGCCAGGATGAAAAGTTCCGCGACCAGGCACATCCATCCCGCCAGCAAAGTCCGCGGGCCAAAAGAGACTGTTGCCAGCCATACCGCAAGCCAGGAAGCGACAAAGGCGGCTTTGACGTTCTTGGAGCTGAGGTATGCCAAGCCGAAGACGCCAAGCAGTATCAGCTCTACCTCGCTCAACATCACGAGATAGACGCCCCGGATGCCAAGCCATCGCCAGCCCAGGTAGTAAGGCAACTCGCTAAGCCAGGCTTCGTTGATCCAGCGGGAGCCGGTTGCGGTGAAGGAATAAAAGTCGTGATGCACAACCGCGTGGGTTTGTACCAGCAGCTCCGCATTGCGTAAGTGCCACCAGATATCGGGATCGGCGATGCTGCCGCTGTCGAGCAAGAAGATGGCCGCGCCTAATCCCAAAGCAAGCAGCACGGGAAAGGAAAAGATCCTCTTCCATAGATTGGTTCTCGCCGTGGGGATTGCGGGTGAAGTGACTAATGCGGAAGTCTCGAGTTCGGCCGTCGCCGCTAGTTCAGCTTGCACAGATCAGGCTAGCGCGGTGCGGACGCGATCGCTATAAATACCTGCGCGTTTTCGCCGACGTTATCAGCATGGAAGCCCATTCTGAAATCGTGCCGAATAGGAAAAGTCATTTGCCGGTGCGCTTCGATAGAGCTTGGCCCTGCCATGGCGGGGTCGTAGCATTTTCGTAGGAGAGCTTGGTTGAAGCGATTTTGTAAGTCGACTTTTGTCAGGGCGGGGCGTTCAGGCGTGCCGTTCGCTGAAAAGAATTCCGGCTTTAGCCCTGCCAGGCGGATTGTGCGGAAGCTGAAGAGTCTGCGTGAGGACCGCTGTCGTCCCCGGGGGACTCGGCTAGCTCTCGCGCGCCACCCAGCGCTTCCGCGCTGGGCTATTGTAGTTTCGCCCTGCGGGCTCAGATTGTGGTATCTCCGAAACTCCAGCCTCCCACCGCAGGTTCGAAACCTGAGCTTGGGTTCACTTGCCAACAACAGTGGGGGATCGAGTCTGGTCGAGACCGCGATGGTGGTGCCAATCCTGGTGCTGATGCTCTGCTTCGCCATCGACATCGGGTACTTCTTTATCGTCGCGGCAAATCTGGTGTCGTCGTCGCGCAATGCTGTCCAGTATTCCGGGCAAGGTTTCGTGTCGCCCGCTCAGCAACAGCTGCCTTCGCCCGGAACTTCAGGGTCGCTGTCCGACACCGCGGGAGTGGCTGGGCTGGCCGGTGGCGACATGTCCGGCCTGGCCAGCATGCTGACCAAGACGACGGTGGAAGTTTGCTCGAAGGAAATAGGCGTCACCCAGACTTCCAACGGCTACATCACCAATTGCAGTACCTATCCTTCGGGTTCATTAACGTTCACACCCGACCAGGACCCGGAATCGACAAGTGGAATGCTGACCCAGCGGGTGGATGTGGTCTATAACGTGAATCTTCCTATTCCAGTTAATTTCTTCACCTTCACCATGCCGCCGCTGACCATACATTGGGCGGCGGAGATGCGGGCGGTGGACTGATGACGAGGGTGAGCAGGCTGCTGCAAAGGTCGAAACCGCAGATCCCTCGCGGGCTAAAGCCCGCCCGGGATGGAAAAAATAAAGGCCGTGGACGGGGCGCTAAAGCGCCGCTCTACCCGAGCCAGGCACAAGCCAGTTTTTTTCAGTGGCCTGCAAGGCCATGCTTACCGACGTTCCGCGCGGGTCTCGCTGCTGGCCTCGCCGGCGGGGAGACCGGCTCGATGCTGATCGAGTTTGCGCTGTCGGTGTGGACGCTGTTTCTGCTGACCTTCCTGATCTTCGAGTTTTGCATGACGATCTACACCTACAGCGTGCTGAATAATGCCGCGCGCGAAGGTGTCCGTTATGCCATCGCCCATGGGACCGACAACGCCTCATGCAGCGGGCCCAGCACGGGCTGTAGCGACAGTACCGGTACCAATGTCACCAATGTCGTCAAGGGCTACGCCAAAGTTAGTTTTCATGACCTCACAGGCATGACGGTAACCCCGAGCTGGCCCGACGGGACATCCACGCCATCCAGTCGCGTGATTGTGACCATCAACTATCCCTATGTGCCCTATCTGAACGTGCCAGGATTTAACGCTCCAACCATGCAGGTCACCGCCGAAGGGCGGATTGTTTTTTGACGAGGAGTGCCATGACGTCAGGTGAGTTCCAAAGTGCGGTCATGCCAAAACGCTCGCGCCATGAAGCCGGCCAGGCCAGCATTCTGGTAGTCCTGATGCTGAGCCTGTTCTTGCTGGCGGTCCTGGCGTTCGCGGTAGATTACACCAACATCTGGTTTCAACGGCAGCAGATGCAAACCGCTGCCGATGCCGCCTGTCAGGCCGGCGCGATGGATATCTATCAGCTTGCCAGTGGACAGACGCTGCCTAACATGGGTTTTGTTCTCGGCACCGCGGGCAACTGCAATTCCTATAGTTCGAACGGCCCGACCATGTGCTGGTACGCCAACAAGAACGGGTTCAACGGATACAGTAGCGGCGCGGCGACCGTCTCCTGGACCTTTCCCAGTTCGGTGACAGGAGTGACCGCTCCGCCGTCCTCCATTGCGGCCTATACTTTTCTCCAGGTCGCGGTGTCGCTGCCGGTGAAAACGTACTTCAGCACCCTGCTGACGGCCAGTCAAACCCAGTTGGTTGCGGCCAACTCCACTTGCGGGCTGACGTCGATCATGCAGGGCGGTCCTATCATGGTGCTGCATCCCACCATGTCAGGGTCTCTGTCCTATTCCGGGGGCGCATCTCTGACCATTGTCGGAGGCCCGCCGCGCAGCATTGTCGTCAACTCCAGCAGCTCGACCGCCGTCCTGTGCGCTTCGAGCGGCGTGATCGACACCAGCAAGGGTGGCCCGAACTTTACGGGTTCCGACGTTGGTACCTTTGGAGGGCCGCATACCGCTCCCGGTCCCTCGACTGGCTGCAATGGAACCAATAGCAACACCGGACTGACCGCTGGCTTTGATGGAGGAACGACCGGCCATTGGGACTGGCCCGCCAGTCCCGTTCCCGATCCCTATGCTGCCGTGCCGGCGGCAGCTGGGATCAAGAGTGTTACGCCGCTCACCAAAGTAGCCCATGGCAATGGAACGTATTACTACAATCTGGCCGCGCCAGAGATGGATGGATGTCCTGACACGGCGCCCACCGACTACGGAAACTACAACGACAGCACGTGGTGGACTTGCAATCTGGCCCAGTATTCCGGCAAGAGCTGGTACTGCCGCGGCTGCCACGAGTACGCTCCCGGTTACTATCCCAACGGCATCAGCGAAAATGGCAACGACGTGATTACCTTCTTGCCAGGGGTTTATTACATGGATGGAGATCTGGCGATTGGCGGCAGCGACTCCATTCGCATGGCCAAGGCCTGCGCCAACTCGCAAGGGGTGGTGAATACGACGCTCACCACCGGCAACTGTAGCCCTATGACCCAGACCGCCGGGGCCAACGGGAATGGCGGCGGAGGTCCCTGGACCTGGCATCAGACTGACGGAGTCATGTTCTACTTTCACGGCAGCGCCAAGCCGGTGATCAGCGGGGCCTCGGGAGCACCCGATTCACCCCGAGTCGACAAGACGCCGGCCACCGACTTGACCTGCAATGGCAGCACGCCGCCAGCGTATCTCAACCTGCCCAGCGCGCTGGATACCAACATCATGCTGGCCCAGTGCACCGCGCAAGGCACCTATTACGACAGCACCGGCGACACCACGGACTCACTGGGGACCATACGCGGCCTGCTGATGTTTATGGACCACGCGGACACTGCTTCTCCACAGCTGCAAGGTTCAGGATCGCTGGCCTATACCGGCACGCTGTATTTTCACTCGACCAGCTATGCCACGATTTTCCAGATACCGGGCGGCACCACCAGTGGAACCCTGATCTGGGGCAACGTCATTACCGACCAGATGCAGCTTAGCGGCAGTGGCGCTTTAAAGATGGCGTTGAATCCCGCAGCCACCACATCGATTCTGAAGGTCGGCTTGCTGCAATAGCCACCCGAAAGTCTAGTTGGCCAGGATCGGCTCCGGGACCTCAGCGGAAGGTTCGGGTGCTTTGGCCTGTGCGCCGGCTTCCACCAACTCGCCAATTTCCTCAATCCTGGACTCCGGCTGGTCCGCTTCCTCAGGGGCGAGCTCGCGAAGCAATACCACAGAGCGGCCAGCCACCTCCAGTGCAGCGGTCATACGCTGCTCATCAAATGGCTTCTCCAGATCGTGCGTGTTCATCAGCAGCTTCCAGCCGCGGCCCTGCGGCGATGCCGGCAAAGTGTAGGTGACATTCTCGCCATAGGAATTCAGCAGGATGAGGAAGGTGTCGTCCACTAACGCCTCGCCCATCTCGTCGGCCTCGCCCAGGGTCTGGCCATTGAACATCACAGCGAGGCTGCGCATCCAGCCCATGCTCCACTGCTCCTGCGTCATCTCCTGGCCGTCAGTGCGATACCAGGCGATATTCTTCGACACCGGATGATAAACATCGCGGTCCTGGAAGAACTTGCGACGCCGCAGGTTGGGATGCGCCTTACGGAACTGGATGAGCCGGCGGGTGAAGTCCAGCAGCCTGGTTCGCCGTTCGTCCAGTTTCCAGTCATACCAGCTGATCTCGTTGTCCTGGCAATAGGCGTTGTTGTTGCCGAGTTGCGTGCGCCCAATCTCGTCGCCACCGCACAGCATGGGAACGCCTTGCGACAGAAACAGCGTGGCTAACAGATTGCGCTTCTGGCGCTCGCGCGCTGCCAGGACCTCCAGATCGTCAGTGGGGCCTTCGACGCCCATGTTCCACGAATGGTTGTCATTGGTCCCGTCCTGGTTATTCTCGCCGTTGGCTTCGTTGTGCTTTTCGTTGTAGCTGACCAGGTCTTCCAAGGTGAAGCCGTCATGTGCGGTAGCAAAATTGATGCTGGCGTACGGGCGGCGACCGTCGTGCTGGTAGAGATCGCTGCTGCCGGTGAGCCTGTAGCCCAGGTCGGAGAGCTGTCCTTCGTCACCCTTCCAGTAACGGCGCACGGTGTCGCGGTATTTGCCATTCCACTCCGCCCACAAGACGGGGAAGTTGCCGACCTGGTAGCCGCCGCTGCCGACGTCCCAGGGTTCGGCGATCAGCTTCACCTGCGAGATGACCGGGTCCTGGTGAATGATGTCGAAGAACGCCGCCAGGCGATCGACATCGTGCAGCTCGCGCGCGAGGGCGGCGGCCAGGTCGAAGCGGAAACCATCCACGTGCATTTCCAGCACCCAATACCGCAGGCTGTCCATGATGAGCTTCAGCACCTGGGGATGGCGCACATTCAAGCTGTTGCCGGTCCCGGTGTAATCCATGTAGAAGCGCGGATTGTCGGGGACGAGTTTGTAATAGGTGGGATTATCGATGCCGCGAAAGCTCAGCATGGGGCCAAGCTGATTGCCTTCGGCGGTGTGGTTGTAGACGACGTCGAGGATGACCTCGATGCCCTCGCGATGCAGAGCCTTGACCATGGCCTTGAATTCCGGGACCTGCGTGCCCATGTCTCCGGAGGAGCAATATTGCGACTCCGGGCTGAAGTAGTTCAGCGTGTTATAGCCCCAATAATTGCGCAGGCCGCGGTCCACCAATGCCTTGTCGTGAATGAATTGATGGACGGGCATCAGCTCGACCGCGGTGATGCCAAGTTGCTTCAGATACTTGACTGCAGGTGGCGATGCCAGTCCGGCATAGGTGCCGCGCAGGTCCTGGCGAACGTGTTCGTTCAGCTTGCTGAAGCCGCGGACGTGCATTTCATAAATGATGGAGCTGCTCAGCGGCGTCTGGGGAGAACGGTCGTGCTCCCAATCGAAGTAGGGGCTGACGACGATGCTCTTGGGCATGCCGGTGGCACTGTCGCGGCGATCGATGTTCAGGTCGGCGTTCTCACCGCCGAAACGGTAAGGATAGATGGGCTTCGCCCAGTCAATGCGTCCCGCAATGGCTTTGGCGTAAGGATCGATCAGCAGCTTAGCGGGATTGAAGCGCAGGCCGCGCGCGGGCTCCCATGGCCCGTACACGCGATAGCCGTAGAGTTGTCCCGGCTGCAAGCCCGGAATGTAGCCGTGCCAGATGAAAGCGGTTTGTTCGGCGAGTTGAATACGCTCAATCTCGCGCCGGCCGCGGCCGTCGTAGAGACACAGTTCGACTTTGCTGGCGTTTTCCGAATACAGCGAAAAGTTGACTCCGGTTCCGTCCCAGGTGGCGCCCAAAGGGAAGGGTTTTCCCGGCAGACAGTGACGTTCCATTCATCCTCCGCAGTGCAATTAGGATTGGATGCGGATTCTTGCCCGGTCAATGGTAGCATCGCGCGGCAGGGCCGCCGTTTTGGGCGCATGGCACGCAGCCCGCTTCGAATTGTGTCCGTCCGGACATGCGTGTGGTTCACAGGTCTCTTCAATCGAGCTTTACTTTCTGTTAGAATGTAAAGCGATGGCTGAAGCCAAGCTTTCTGCTAAGAACCAGATCGTAGTCCCTCGCGAGGCCCGGGAGGCGTTGCAACTGAAACCCGGCGACAAGCTGTTAGTAGTGGTTCGTGGTAAGCGGGTGATTGTCCTCCAGAAGCCCAAGGAGTACCACGCGGCGTTACGAGGGTTAGCTCGCGGCGTCTATCCCAAGGACTATCTAAAGAAAGAGCGAGAGGATTGGCGCTAGGTAGCGTTGTTCAATTCCTTCGGCATCAGCGCAGAATCGCCCTGGACACGAGCGTCTTCATTTACCAACTGGAAGCGAATGCCCGCTATCTTCCTTTCACCGATCAGATATTTGCCTGGCTGGAACGCCCCGGTCATACGGCTGTGACCTCGACCATCACCATGACCGAGCTGTTGGTCCTCCCGTATCGTAAAGCTGACCAGCAGCAGGTGGACGAGTTGTACGGTGTGGCTTCCACATATCCAAACCTGGACTGGATTGCTCCTGATTTGGAGATTGCCGACCTCGCGGCATCGTTGCGGGCCCAATATGAGTTGAAAACTCCGGATGCCTTGCAGGCGGCGACAGCTCTCAGCGCCGAAGCCTCGGCTTTGGTAAGCAACGATCGTGCACTTAAGAGACTGAACATGCTCGAAATTCTCATCCTCGACGATCTGCTCTAAATCGCATCTCCGAACTGCGAGCAGAATTTCCAACCTCGACCCGGTATACTGCTGCAACGCCGCCTGCGCGGCGGCATCGAACACCCATGGTTTCACGGCCACAACCTATTAACGAGCAGGACCTGCGCGATCTTGGTTTTGGTGCGGTGGTCTCGCGGGAGAGCCATCAGCGCCTGCTGAATCGCGATGGCAGCTTCAATGTTGAGCGCCGCGGTCTGGGGTTCCGGGCTTCGCTGAATCTCTACCATGCTCTGCTCACCATGCCGTGGGGACAGTTCGCCCTTTTGGGCATCGGCAGCTACCTTCTGGCGAACGCGATTTTCGCGCTTGCCTATATGGCGTGCGGCCCCAGGTCCCTGATCACGACTGCGCCTGGAATGGACCTGCCGGCTTTTCTGCGCGCGTTCTTCTTCAGCGTGGAGACCATCTCGACGATCGGATATGGCAATGTTGTGCCCATCGGCATCGCCGCCAACCTGGTGGTGACGGTGGAGGCGCTTACCGGCTTGATGGGCTTTGCCATCGCCACCGGGCTGGTGTTTGCGCGCTTTTCCCGTCCGATGGCCAACGTGGTGTTCAGCAGCCATGCGGTGGTTGCGCCCTACCAGGACACAACGGCGCTGGAATTTCGCGTGGCTAACGCCCGCTCCAACGAGCTGATCGAAGTGACGGCAAAAGTCATCTTGAGCCGTTTTGAGCAAGTGGATGGCGTGCATACCCGGCGCTACTATCCTCTGCCGCTGGAACGCGACGGGGTGGTCTTCCTTCCCTTGACCTGGACTGTGGTGCATCCCATCGACGAACAGAGCCCGCTGCGGGGTGAGAGCCTGGAGTCGCTGCGCAAAGCGGGTGCCGAAATTCTGGTCCTGCTAAAGGCGTTCGACGAAACTTTTTCTACGATCGTCCAGACGCGCACGTCGTACACTTCCGACGACGTGGTGTGGGGAGCGCGTTTTGCCAACGCCTTCATGGCCGATGCGGCAGCGCGCTTTGCCAGCCGATCGCGGCGCAGGGGAAAAGTCGCGGTCGATATGCGGCTGTTCGACATAATCGAGCCGGTTCCCGAGAGATTAAGCGGTTGAATATCGCTCGCGGCTCGCGCACAATGTCCAACACGATTATCCGTGGGATTTATTCACCACGGAAGCACGGAGGGCACGGAAGAAACCAAAAAAACGGAAAAACTAAAAAACAGAAAAACTAAAAAACAGAAAAACTAAAACTCTAAAAAATTAAAACTCCGTGTTCTCAGTGGTTCCGTGGTGAATCGATTTACCTGGCTTTAGCGCCGGCAAATTTGTGTGCGCCTGCGCCCAAACACAAATGGAGGAACTATGGCTGACGCAGTTCTTGGTGGCATAAGGAAGGCCTCTGGCTGGTCCATCGCGCTGGGTGTTCTGATGATCCTGGCGGGTCTGATCGCCATGGTGGAACCCGGCGTTTTCGGGCTGTTCATCGCTCTGATCGTGGGATGGTCCGCCATCTTCAACGGCTTCGCGCAAATCATCTATGGCGTTCGCACCCATGGCGGCGCGCATGTGTTTCTGGAAGTCATTCTCGGAGTTATCTACATCATCGCAGGCATTTATCTGCTGATGCATCCGGTGGGCGGACTGCTGGCCTTGACCCTGTTGCTGGCCTGTTTTCTGCTTGTCTATGGCGTTTTCGCGCTGCTGCTGGCGTTCCGCATGCGGCCTCACGCGGGGTGGGGTTGGGTGCTCTGCGATGGCATTATCACCATCCTGCTGGGGGCGCTGATCTGGAAGCATTGGCCGATCAACTCTGAGTGGGTAGTGGGGACGTTGTTCGGCATCAGCATCTTCATCTCCGGCATAACCCGGCTGATGGTGTCGCTGGCGATACGGAATGTGGCGAGCTCGACGGCCTGAGGGGCGCCGAAGTTTCGAGTAATCGTTCGCCGCTGCCGCGGCTCGGGTCAATTTCCCACCAGACCCGGGGCTTACGCCCCGGGCTCACTGCGCTGTCGCCGCTGCGCGGCTGGTTTGCTGCAAGCTCAGGAGATCGTTCCACCGTATAACTCAAGTTGCGGCACAGACGCCGAATAGCAAGTCGCTAGTGGCTAATTGCTAGCCGCTAATTGCTAGTGGCTAATTGCTGGTCGCTAATTGCCAGTCGCTAATTGCTAGTGGCTAATTGCTAGTGGCTAATTGCTAGTGGCTAATTGCTAGTGGCTAGTTGCTAGTCGCTAATTGCTAGTCGCTAGTCGCTTCTTCTACCCGCTCTCCTGCTGCCGCCTTAGCCTTCGGGTTTCGGCCAGCAGGGTCATGCTATGCATCAGGTTCTGCATGGTGACGATGCCGACCAAGCGCTGCTGATCGACCACGGGAATCATGTTGAGGCCTTGCCGGCCGAGTTTGCGAAAGGCGGAAGCCAGCGAGTCGGTGCTCTGCGCAATGTCGAAGGCGCGGACCATGGCGGATTGCACATAGCCATTGCCGCCGCGGCGCAGCGATTCCACAATGCGTTGCTTGCTGATGATGCCGACCATATCGCTGCCGCGAACTACGGGGAAGTCGTCTTGCAACGTGTGCACGGCCTTGTGCAATGCGTCTTCCAGCGTGTCGGCGGGCGACAGGGTGGAGAAGCCGGTGAGCATCACGTCTTCCATGCGCACGCTTTCCAGCACCGATTGAAAGACGACCGAGCGGTCTTCCAGTTGCGCGCCGACGAAGAGGAAGAAGCCAATCAGCATAAGCCAGGGGTTCCAGACGCCGAGAAAGATGAACAGCATGGCAAATCCCTGGCCAATGGTCACCGCGAGGCGTGTGGCGCGAATGTACTCCATGCGTTCGGCGAAGAGCGCGCGCAGCACGCGGCCGCCGTCCATGGGATAGGCGGGCAGCAGATTGAAGGCGCCGAGAAATACGTTGCCCCAGAAGAGCGCGCGCGGCAGATCAGCGGCGTTGACCAGCGGCCGGCCCCAGAGATTGACCTGGGGAAAGAAGAGCAGGATTGTAACTCCCGAGACCACGGCGATGGCCAGATTTACCAGCGGGCCGGCGATGGAGATGCGGATATCGCGCGCGGGGTCGGGCGTGCGCTCGCCAGTGTCTTCCATCAGGGTGACGCCGCCGATGGGCAGCAGGATGATAGAGCGCACAGCTACGCCGCTGCGCCGCGCAACCAGGGCGTGTCCCAACTCATGCAAGACGACGCTCAGGAACACGATGGCGACCAGCGCCATGCCGCGAATGGCGCCGCTGGCGCCCATTGTCACCGATTGCGTGAACCATACAAACGCCAGCAGAAACAGGAAAGTAAGGTGGATGCGGATGTCCACGCCGAACAGACGTCCTGCCGGGATTGACCAACTTCTCATTGTTGCCGACAACCTCTGGATTCATTCTATAGCTATCAGCTGTCAGCCATCGGCTGTCAGTTATGCTGTCTCATGCGCATTATCGCGGGGCAGTATCGCAGCCGGCCTTTGCGGTCGTTGCCGGGGCTGGATTTGCGTCCCACCAGCGACCGTTTGCGGGAAACGTTGTTTGACATCCTGGCGGCGGCGCGCAGCTTGGCGGACAGCGTCTGGCTTGATCTGTACGCTGGGACGGGCGCGGTTGGCATTGAGGCGCTGAGCCGCGGAGCGCGCGAGGTGTACTTCGTGGAGTCGGCGAAGAAACATGCCCGGCTGCTGCGAGAAAACCTTGCCGCGATGGGAATTGAGACCGGCTATGAGCTTCATGAGCGCGAGGTCTCGAAGGCGCTGCCGCTGCTGGAAACGACAGGCGTAGTTTGCGATTACTGTTTTCTGGATCCGCCCTATCGGATGCGCGGCACGTACGAGCAGACCCTGGGCTATCTATCGCAATCGCGATTGCTGCAACCGTCGAGCGTCGTCATCGCCGAGCATGAAAAGAAGTTCGACCTCGACGAAAGGTTCGGGGCGCTGCTGCGGTATCGGCGGCTGGAGCAGGGAGATGCGGCGCTGAGCTTTTATAAACTGGGGTGATTGGGCAGTGGCTGGGATGTCATCAGGCTGCTGAAAAGTCGATTTTGCTCATGTGACGCCGGCTAAAGCCGGCTCAGGACGAGAAAGAAAGGACTTATACGCTGGCCTGAAGGCCAGCTCTACCGGAATTCTCCTACGCCAAGAGTTTTTCAACGGCCTGCTTCAGTCGTGCCGAGCCCGACTATGCTGAAGACTAGGGCTTTACCCCAGTAACACCGGAGTTCTCAGGGGCTAAAGCCCAAGTCCATCGCGAATCGTATCGGCACGGCTGAAGCCGTGCCCTGACACAAGTTCTGCAAGGCTTGCGATGAGACCCGCGCCGGCGCGGCTGAAGCCGTGCCCTGACACAAGCACTGATGAGATAGCTTCGAGTTTCCAGGGGCCAACCCCCGGATCCTCGGTGTAGTCGGGATTCGGCACGACTAAAGGTCGTGCCCTGACACGACCCGATAACGATTTGTGAAATGACCTCTAGTCTTATCAGAATCTACTTTGGGGTTTTCTTGAAGATGTTCAGTTCTGCTGGGCCGCCTGGGCCTTTCACCAGCAGCACCTTGTCGTTCAGCTTGGCGGAATATTCTTTGCCTGGGCTCCAATCGATGAAAACCGCAGCGGGAGCGTTGGCGCGGCAACCGTAGACCGTGCCGGCCATGCGCATGAATATCTTGTACTGGTCGCCGTTTTCCGGGTGTTGCGCGCTAACCGCGACTTTTTCGATGGAGACAACCGTGGCCGGCTGATAGCCCTCGTCGCTGCTTTGCGCGTAGGCGAGCACCGCAGCCAAAGCGGCGCAGCACGATATAGCAACCAGATATTTCTTCATGAGCGCTCCTGTGTGACACGGAAGAAGTATAGCGCCAACCAGCGATGCCATCCCACTCATTCGAAAACCGCGAATGAGCGGGGCACCCGGGGGCGACCTGTTCAAGAATTACATTGTGCCTGTCCGCGGTTTCATAGGATAATTTCGGCACACTTTTCCCAAGAATCACAGCACCAGTTCGACCTGTAGAAAGATTCCGACTGCAAAGGACGAATGCGACTCGATGAAAAAGACTTATGCCTGCTCGGTTCTTTGCCTGGTGACGTTGTTTAGCTGCCTGCTGACGGCGCAAGTAACTGTTCCGGTTTATCAGTATGACAACAGCCACTCCGGCACCAACACGAACGAAACCACGCTCACTCCGTCGAACGTTAACGTCACGCAATTTGGCCGGGTAAAGGTTTTTCCTGTCATAGGCTACGTCTACGCGCAGCCCTTGTATGTGCCCAACCTGATTATCGGCGGTACCTCCCACAATGTGTTGTTCGTGGCCACCGAGCATGATCAGCTCTATGCCTTCGACGTAAACAGCGGACAACAGCTGTGGCATACCAATTTTCTGGCCAGTTTGGGATTGCAGACGATCGTGAGCACAGTCTCCAACAGCGATGTGAATTGCAACGACCTGATTCCCGAGATCGGTATCACGGGCACGCCCGTGATCGATACCACGACCAACACGCTCTACGTGTCGGTGGAAACCAAGGAGTACACTCCGCAAAACCAGGCCAAGACCTTCCATCACCGGCTGCATGCGGTGGATATAACTACCGGCCTCGACAAGCTCCCACCCCGCAACATCACGGCGGCAGTACGCGGGATCGGGAGCGGCTCGCTCGGCGGAGTTATCGCGTTCAATGCACTGCTGGCGAACCAGCGTCCGAGTCTGCTCCTGGCCGATGGGCAGGTCATCGTGTCCTGGTCCTCGCACTGTGATGTCGGCTCCTACCACGGCTGGGTCATGTCGTTCGACCAAACCAGCCTTGCGCCCACCGGAGTTTTTATCGATACGCCGAATGGCTATGAAGGAGGCTTGTGGGGCGGCGGCGCCGGGCCGGTGGTGGATGCGGCTGGTTCAATCTATACCGCGACGGGCAACGGGTATTTTGACGTCAACAACGGAGGCATCGATTACGGAGACAGCGTGCTGCGGTTGACCTGGTCCGGCTCAGGCATCGCGGTCGCCGATTATTTCACGCCCTGGGACCAGCAGACACTGGATGACCATGACACCGATGTTGGCTCCGGCGGCGTGGTCTTGTTGCCCGACCAGTCCGGGCCTTACCCGCATCTGCTGTTGCAAGCCGGCAAAGAAGGCACCATTGATCTGATCAATCGCGATAACCTGGGTCATTTCCATTCCGGAAACGATGACCAGATCGTGCAGACTCTGCCATTCATCATCGGAGGAGAGTTTGGCGCGCCTGCGTTCTGGAACAACAATGCGTATTTTGGCGGCATATTAGACCACCTCAAGGCTTTTGCTTTCAATCCGCAGACCGGGCTTCTGTCCACCGCTCCCACTTCGGAATCGCCGGAGACCTTCAACTTCCCCGGGCCGAGTCCGGCAGTCACATCCAATGGGGCCAGCAATGGAATTGTGTGGATCGTCGAAGCCGACTATAACAACAACGGAAACGAAAGCGCCGTTCTGCGGGCCTACGACGCGACCAACCTCGGCTCCGAACTTTACAACTCCCAGCAGAATTCGATGCGCGACGAGGCTGGACTGGCAGTCAAGTACGTCGTTCCTACCGTGGCTGACGGACACGTGTTTGTGGGCACTCAGCAGCAGGTGGACATGTACGGATTGTTGCAGTGAGGCCCAACCCCGGATCGAGCAGGGGGACAAATACGATTCCCTCCTGCGGATCGTTTTACGGACGACAGTACCACGCGCTGTCAGCAGCGCAACTTGATTCTGCATTGCGGTGTAAGGAGCTGACGGGAAGAGGCTTAGCTCGCTCGCTTCAAGATGATTGACGAACTCAAGCCATGCAGAAGTAGCGCGAACCCGATGCTTCGTTACGCCAAATGCCTGCTCCGCGTGGCGGCCAATCAGCACCACTCCATCCATCGATGGCGGCTGCGGCGATTCGCGCCACATCGATCAGGGTCAGGCGGGGCAACCGGCCCAGTAGAAGGTTACTGTTTTCGCTCAGCCAACTCGGTCTTGTATGCCGCCTGAAGTTTCTGCATGGCAACAATACGCGTAGATTTCGTTGGGCGCCGGGCCTTCTTCTTGGGGGGAGTTGACTTCCGTAGATGGGTTTCGCGAAGTTCAGCCATAAAGCGCGCCCTTAGCTTAGGCCCGCCTTCTTCCAGGACCTTAGCCAGGCCCCTCGGTTTGGCGGGCGGCAAATACTCATGCCCCCATCGAACCATCTCCATCAGAAGAGGAAGCAATCCGATACCTTTTTCCGTAAGACTGTAAATGGCTTTCTGTTTGTGGCTGGCGTCCTGAGACTTGACGATGATGCCTAGCTCGACAAGCTTTTGCAGACGATCAGCCAGAATATTCGACGCAATGCCTTCGATAGACTTGGTCAGAAGCTCGCGAAAATGCCTCCGGTTCACGAAAATGATGTCGCGGATGATGAGCAGACTCCATTTATCGCCAAACATTTCAACCAGCAGGTTGATAATGCACCCTGACCGGTGATCCTTGCGCATTCCGCCTTCCCTCCGGCTGCCCCATTGATTGTACAACTGGTTGCATATGATAACTAGTTGTGTGGCGGGGGTAGGGGCGTAGTTCCGCTAAGCATTTCAGGGGCCGTCGCAGCCCAGGGCCGAGAGAGTCTGGTGAGAACCCCGCCGCCGCTGCCGCGGCCCAGTTATTTTTCCCGTTTCACCGCGGGCTCACACCCGCGACTAACACAAATGTCGCCGCTGCGCGGCTGATTATCAAGGAAACACAACTGGTTGTTATAAACAACCGGTTGCATGAAGCTAGCAGAATCCTCTTTTCCATAGAATGACGGTCGCTAAAGTCCGGCTTCCTGTAGATGTGCGTCGGCTTTCCGCAGTCGAGTCCGCGAACCAAGGTGATTTCACATAACGTTTTCGTGTAAACCGCACTACCGCGCGAGTGGTCCATCTCCGATTTCATTCATGCCGTAACGAAAGCTGAGGTCAGTCGCCGATAGCGGAGGCGATGGCAGCTGACATGCCTTCGTACACGCCATGTACTGAACACCGCGCGCTTCTGCTCTGAATTGCACATTAACCGTTGGACTAGCCGAGTAGGTCCCACCATGACCACTCACTTCAAATCAATCCAGGAGGAGTTATGAATCGACTTCAGCTTTGGAAGGTAGTAAGTGTCGTACTGCTTGCAGGTGGTTTAGCAAGCGCTCAAACCATCACTTCATTTAGTGCTCCGGGCGGAGGCACAGGCTTCGACCAGGGCACCGGTGGCTTCGACATCAATCCGCAGGGGGCGGTCGTGGGATCGTTCCATGATGACAATAACGTCTTTCACGGCTTCCAGTGCATTGCCCCGTGCAACACGTTCAGCGAATACAACGCTCCGGGCGCCGGCACCGGCGCCAACCAGGGCACAATCACGTTCGGCAATAACCTCTTCGGAGAGACGGTGGGGTTCTATGTCGACGCCAACAACGTGGCCCACGGCTTCGCTACGGCGTATCCGTTCAAGAACTTCACCAGCTTGAACGTTCCCGGCGCCGGGACAGGCGCCAACCAGGGCACCTTCGCGGGCAACGTCAACCCCGGCGGAGAGATTGCCGGATACTGGACCGACGCTAACAATGTGAATCACGGCTTCGTCTCTTACCTGCCTTACCGCAATTACACCTCATTCGATCCTCCGGGCTCGGTGAACACGTTCACCGCGGTGGCTACCTCCCTCAACCTGGAAGGAACGGTGGCGGGCACGTACTTTGACGCCAACGGCGTGGCCCATGGCTACCTGCGCTATGCCAACGGCAGCTTCACCGAGTTCGACGTCACCGGCGCAGGCACGGGAGCGAACCAGGGCACGGAAAGCGAGAGCCTCAGCGACCTGGGCGTCGTCGCGGGAAACTACATTGATTCGAACAACGTGAATCACGGCTTCGTCCGGTACCCGACCGGCGAGATCACCAAATTCGACGTTGAGGGCGCGGGCACTGGCGCGGGTCAAGGCACCATACCGGAAGGCATCAATCTTCTGGGCCTGGTTGCTGGAATGTGGGTCGACGCGAACGGCGCAAATCACGGCTTCGTGTGGACTCCTTGGGGCGGCATCACTAAGTTCGACGTGCCGGGAATCGGAACGGGCGCGAACCAGGGCACCGAGCCTGCGACCCCCAACGTGTTTGGGGTAATCACCGGACAGTGGGTCGACGCGAACAACGTGCATTACGGCTTCCTGCGGACCCCGTAAGCGGTAAACAGGCATCGGCAGTTGACGGTTAGTTCTGTGACACCGGGACGCAGGAAACCTGGATGTCCGGTTGGAGGAGGGAGGGGTGTTGTATCACTGCCTCTCCCCACCTTAACCTGTCTGCTTCCGAGCAAATTCCAACCTCTCGGCAGATGTAGGGCTGAAGATATGAGGTTGTAGGACACGATATCGAATGGCAGGAGGAGGAATAACGCTTCCATGCTTGTTCCGAAGCCCTGAATCTAAATGTACTTTTTGTCCCCACACTCGGTAGATCGTCACAGCAAAATGTCTACTCCGCGTGGCGGCGGGGCACGCGTTTGGAGAGATTGCACAGCGTCTCGTAGACCACGGTGTCGGAGCAGCGGGCCATGTCCCAGGCGGTGATTTGCTCCGGACCGCTGCGGCCAATCAGGACGACTTCATCCTCGATAGCCACGTCGGCGATTCGCGTCACATCGATCAGCGTCAGGTCCATCGAGACACGGCCTACGATGGGAGCGCGCTGGCCGCGAATCAGCACTTCGCCGTGACCGACGGAGGGATGAATGTGGCACAAGGCGGGATCGTGTCCGTTGCGGACAGAGATTCTGCGCGACAATCCGTCGCCATATCCCACCGACACGGCCGCAATGCGGGCGGCCGCGGGAGTGACGTAAGCGCCACCGTATCCCAGCGGCTGTCCGGCGGGCACGTCGCGCAGTCCGAGAATGTGGGTCTTCCAGGACAGCACTGGCTTGAGCGGCAGGGCGGGAATGTCAGTGACCGGGACGCCGTCGTGGCGCGAGGGCGCGTAGTCGTATCCATAAAGCAGAAGCCCGGGCCGCACGAAATTGTGCCAGGTGTTGGGCCGGACGGCGACTGCGCCGCTGTTGGCCAGATGGCGCAGCGACGGATGCAGTCCATGATTTGCCAGCGTGCGCAACGCCGCTTCATAGCGCTCGATCTGGTGCGCCGTGTCCGCGTCATCCAAAACTTCAGAAGAGGCGAGATGACTGAAGACGCCTTCGAGTTCAATTTGCGGCAGACGCTTCAGGCCTTCGGCGAACGAATCCAGTTCCGCCAGCGGCAGTCCCAGGCGGGCCATGCCGGTATCGATCTTGAGATGGATGGCGAACCTTTGTGCGACACCGACACGCGCGGCGGCGCGCGCGAGATCTTCGACCTGCTGCAATCGAAAGACGGCTGGGGTGAGGGAATGGCGGAGCGCTTCTTCTTCCTCGCCGGGATAAAGGCCACACATCACCAGGATGCGGCCGTGAACGCCGCACTCGCGCAGCACAACCCCTTCGTCGGTTGAGGTAACGCCAAACCACTGTGCGCCGGCCTGCTCCAGCGCGGGTGCACATTCTTCCACGCCGTGGCCGTAGGCATTGCACTTCACCACCGCGCAAATGGTGACGTCAGCGCCAACGTGCTTTTGCACCACGCGAAAATTGTGGCGCAAGGCGGACAGGGAAACTTCAGCCCAGTTGGGGCGCGTCTCAATGCGGGAAGATGTGAAGGTGGTCGCCAAGATTCGATGATACAAGTTGCAGGCGATGGATTACGAGAGGATGGATGAAGCCGGAAACCGGTTTGTAAACCACGGTTGCCGGTTGATCCTGGTCTTTAGAGTGGGGCCCGGCCGCGACTTGTTTAAGGACTTTTTCCGCGACCTGTGAAGCCGTGCCCTCTCAAAACCCAGACTCCAGTCAGAGATTCCTTATCCGAAGTTCCAACCGTTCCAGCTTCGATCGAATCGACTGTCCAATTCTTGGCAGGCCATTGGACAAGAACTGGATATTTCCCAAATCGGCCACACTAAAGAGCTATTTGTGTTTATTCTTCTGTGGTGTAGAACCTTCTTAATACTGGCCAGTAAGGATTAAGGTTGGTACTCTATCTGGAACGTGATGGTGAGTTCTAGCGATACGGAAGCAATTCAGCGCTGTTTACGGCAAAACTGACAAGGCTTCCCAGTACCTATCATGATTAATGTCGTAATCGCTGACAATCAGGCAATCTTTCGCGCCGGGGTTGCCAAGCTCTTGGCCGTGGAAGAAGACCTGCGGATCGTGGGGCAGCCGCCAGCACCAGAGCAGGTGCTGAATGCCCTGGAGAAGCTGCGTCCAGCAGTAGTCATCTTATCGACCGGCTTCCTGTCGTTCCTGCCGGCAGTCCAGGAGATTGCCCATCGGCGGCAAATTGCGGTTCTGGTGATTTGCGATAACACCGAAGACGCCTCCGACTTCATGCGCATGGGTGTGCAGGGAGTAATCTACCGCTCGGCCAGGGGAAGCATGGTGGTGGAAGCAGTGCGCCGGCTTGCCCAGGGCCAGTCGTTTCTACAGAGTCCGAACTCCGCGGAAATTGAAGTGAACGATGACGTGGTAGGAGCGCGGGTGCGCAAGCGGCTCTCCGACAGGGAGTTGCAGATCATCGCCGCCATTGTGCAGGGCTATAAGAACCGCGAGATCGCAGCCCAGCTGTACACCAGCGAGCAGGTTGTGAAGAACGCCCTGCGCAGTATCTTCGACAAGATTGGCGTCTCGGACCGTTTGGAACTGGCCCTCTTCGTGGTGCACCACCGGATCCTGGCTCAAGCTACCGCCTCGGTAGCCCTGGAGCCGCCGCCCACGCGCTCCGCCGCTGCTGCGGCAGCCGGTTCGGGCAATCAGCGGATCAGAATCACCTTGCCCTCGAGCTCAGCTATTAATTGATTTTCAGCCGATGCCGTAAGCCCCAAAGCGGCAGGCCTGATGGAAGTCCACACCCAAAATTATTTTGCCGTGTGATCGCTGGTCTTCAGCAGCTCATTGACGATGGTCACAAGCTCTTCGGGGTTGACCGGCTTCTCCAGGTAGAGGTCGGCCAGAGGCTCGGCTGCCTGAAAGGCTTCGGCTACGTATCCGGATACCACCACCACCGGCATGGTGGAGTGGGTCTTGGCGGCTTGCACGATGGCGCGGCCATTCGCATCTCCCAGGCGCCAGTCGGTGACGACCGCGTCATAGGTGTTCTGCTGGAGCTTCTGAATGGCATCCTGGGCCGAGGTTGAGGGAGTGACCTCATGCCCGGCGGCCTGAAGAATCGCGCACTTCAGGGTCACAATACCCGGTTCGTCGTCCACGCACAGGATTCTGGCCATACCGTTATGTCCTTGGAGCGACAGGGCTGGGGATTTCGGCCAACAGGCAGAGACAGGTCGTTGCTGCCCAACCACTTCCCACTTGCCCGCTATTGTTGTGCAGCGCTTGTGCGATTGTCAAATCAGTAGCTGCTATAGTTTGGCACGTTGCAACTCGCGATAGGCCTCGCTCTTGGAAAGCCCGAATTCCCTGGCGGCCTGTTTCAGCGCCGCCTTTTCTTCCAGCTTTTCCGAGCCCACAAGTTCCTTGACGCGCTTGGCGATGGTGGCGCTGGAAACCGGCGCGTGCGCCATCTCTTCCGCTTTGCCAATCAGCAGCGTGATCTCACCGCGAATGTCTTCGCGCTTTTCCAGTTGCGCCAAGACGTCCTCTGCGCGGCCGCGCAGGAATTCCTCATGCAGCTTGGTGACTTCGCGCGCCATCACCAGGTGACGCTCGGGACCGAGAGTACTCACTACATCGCGAACGCACTCCACAATGCGATGCGGCGCCTCGTAGAAGATTTGCGTTCGGGGAGAATTGCGGACCGCCTCCAGCGCGGTGCGCCTGGCGCCGCTCTTGGCGGGCAGAAAGCCTCCAAAGTGGAAAGAGTCGGTGGGCAGGCCGCTGGCAACCAGGGCCGAGAGTAAGGCGGATGCGCCCGGAATCGGCACCACGCGAATGTGGTGGCGGATGGCCAGCGCCACCAGCCGGTATCCCGGATCGCTGACTCCGGGCATGCCAGCGTCGCTGACCACGGCGACGTTATCGCCGCGCTCCAGATGCACTACGACTTCCGCCGCACGGGTCAACTCATTGTGCTCGTGATAGCTGAGCGTGGGCTTTTCGATGGCGTAGTGATTCAGCAGTTTGGCGGTTTGCCGCGTGTCCTCGCAGGCGATCAGGTCAACGTCCTTCAAGGTCTGGAGAGCGCGCAGCGTGATGTCTCCCAGATTGCCGATGGGCGTTCCCACCAGATAGAGCGTGCCGCGCTCGGCAGGATCGCCGTCAGTGCTGGCAACGGAAGTCGGCATCGCCTTGACCACGAGGTAAGTCTAGCACCGCGGAGTGGCGCGAGAGGGGCGCGCAAGGGACGCTCTTCGCTTTTCGCCATTCGCTATTCGCTCTTCGCTTTTCGCTCTTCGCCATTCGCTATTCGCTATCCCCCGCTCTTGGCCGGTGCGTACAGGAGATTGCGACTATAGGGGTCCTTCGACTCGCTTCGCTCGCTCAGGATGACACGATCAAAGCGTTTCCGCTGCAAAGGCGAAAGGCGAAGAGCGAAAAGCGAATAGCGAATGGCGAAAAGCGAAAAGCGAAGTCATGCCGCCATCCGCATTTGCCGATCTGCTATCCAGATTCCCCTGTGCCAGGATCCACGAGCGGAGGCTTCATGCGCTATTTACTGTGTGCTCTCTTGTTCAGCTGTTCTCTGTTGGCCCAGAACCAAAGCGAAGCCCAAGCAGCGCCGCCGGCTGCTTCGAAGGGCGCGTTCTATGTCGATGGCATCGTGTATCAGTACGCCAGCGGAAGCGGCCGCACCGTGGTGGCCGCGGCCCATTCGGTCATCAACCACAAATTTCTGGCGGTGAAGGTGCGCGTGTATAACGCCGGTCAGCACTCGGTCACCGTGAAGCCGGAAGACATTCTGCTGGAGGACGTTGTCGCCGGCCACGCCGTGGCTGCCATTCCGGGCGCCGAACTCGCACGCAGAATGCGCAAGTCGTACAACATGGCACGCTTTGGGGTGAATGCCATGGCGGGCAGCGATGCGCCCGACTCCCCTATCACCAGCGAGATGACCAGCCCGCAATTCCTCCGGATGATGCGGGCGATGGCGGCGCGAGCTAATAGCGGCGGGGGAACAACCAACAGCATGCTTTACACCGATACGCCCGGCGCTTTGGAGTCGGATGACGAGACGGGAGGTACCGAGGAGTGCGATGTGGTATGCCGTCTGCGCACCCGCGAGGGCCAGAGCGCGGATGTTCTGGCGCAATTGCAGCGGCAAAACTCGCCTGACTTTGTGGAGCAGTGCGCCCTGTTGTCCAACACCATTCCGCCCCGCGCCAATGCGTCCGGCGTCCTCTACTTTCCGCTAGGCAAGCTTTCCGAGAGCCCGGCCGCAACGAACAATCGTAAGAAAGCCCGACTGGTGCGCGTGACCGTGCCTATTGGCGGCGAGAGCTTCCAGTTCGTGTTGCCGGTGGAGTAGGGACCAGCGGCGGAGCGTCGTGCTGGATGTTTTGTATGGGGAAGCACCAGATGCAGAGGACTCCGACGAAGCGGAGGCTTTCCCAAATCGGGAAGGTAACTCCTTCATCATCAATCGGTTCCAAATCGGGACTTTGCGTTTGCAGGCGATTTGCGGGGCCCAAACACCCTCGGAGGATGTTTGGGTCGTCCCGCTGCCGAGAAATCGATTGTAGGGCTATTTCCGCACGATCCAGGGGGTATTTCTGAGCCTGCTCAATAGTGCTATTTGGCTATAGTCGTTAAGAGCCATATCTGCGGTTAGAAATACGACATTAAAGTGCCATACTGTCCGATGGCTTCCTGAACCAGCGTCCGGTTTGCTTCCAGTACCAAGGCGACAGCTTCATGCAGATTGGCACGCGCCTCTTCGAGAGTTGCGCCTTGCGTGTTGGCGCCGGGCAACTCCCCGACTAACGCGATATAGCCTTCGGGAACGCGACGAAAACTGCGGTGAGCTGAAAGTCCATGCCGTTATCATAAGCTCGTACAGCTCCCCACTTATACCCAAGGTCCTCGGTCGGGATGACACGCTTAGCAGAGCGTCGCCGCTAGCGAAGAGCGAAAAGCGAAGAGCGAAAAGCGGCCTCCCTCACGCAAACGCCGTCTCCGTGTACTCGCCATAGACCTGGCGCAGGGCGTCGCAAATCTCGCCAACCGTCGCGTAGGCCTTCACCGCTTCCACGATGAACGGCATGGTGTTTGCCGGCGAGATCTGGCCGTTGTCGCCGGCCTTCGGCTCCTGGGCTGCGGCGTGCTTCAGAGCTTCCAACCGCCGCTGCACTTCGTCGTTCGAGCGGCGTGCGCGCAGCGCCTTCAGCTTCTTGCTCTGCGCCTGAGCGACCTCTTCGCCGATGTAGAGAATGGTCGGCGAGGGCTCGTCGACCACGAACTCGTTTGCCCCGACGGTGATCTTCTCGCGCGCCTCGGTGGCGCGCTGGAACTGGTAGCTGGCCTCGGCAATTTCCTTCTGCGGATAACCCTTCTCGATGGCCGCGACCATGCCGCCCAGCGCATCGAGCTTCCCAAAATAATCGAACGCCCCGTTCTCCATGTCGAGCGTTCCCCGCTCGACAAAGTACGAGCCGCCCAGGGGATCGACGGTGTTGGCCACGCCCGATTCATACGCGATGATCTGCTGCGAGCGCAGCGCGATGCGCACGGCTTCTTCCGTCGGCAGCGCCAGTGCTTCATCGTAGCTGTCGGTGTGCAGCGATTGCGTTCCGCCCAGCACCCCCGCCAGCGCCTGAATGGCGACGCGCGCGATGTTGTTCAGCGGCTGTTGTGCGGTCAGCGACACGCCCGCCGTCTGGGTGTGGAAACGCATCAGCCAGGTGCGCTGGTTCTTGGCGCCGAAGCGGTCCTTCATCAGGCGATACCAGATCTTGCGCGCGGCGCGGTACTTGGCGATTTCCTCGAAGAAATCGTTATGCGCGTTGAAGAAGAAGCTGAGACGGGGGCCGAACTCGTCGACATCGAGGCCGCGGCGGCGCGCCCACTCCACGTATTCGACGCCGTCGTAAATGGTGAACGCCAGTTCCTGGAGCGCGGTCGAGCCGGCTTCGCGAATGTGGTAGCCCGAGATCGAAATGGTGTTGAAGCGCGGCGTGAACTTCGAGCCGAACTCGAAGGTGTCGATCACCAGCCGCATCGATGGCGCCGGCGGATAAATGTATTCCTTCTGCGCGATGTATTCCTTCAGGATGTCGTTCTGGATGGTGCCGGAAATTTTCTTCCAGTCCGCGCCCTGCTTTTCCGCGACCGCGAGGTACATCGCCCACAAGATCGAGGCGGGGGAATTGATGGTCATCGAGACCGTGGTTTTCTCCAGATCGATGCCGTCGAAGAGGATTTCCATGTCCTCCAGCGAATCGATGGCGACGCCGCACTTGCCGACTTCGCCCTCGCTGAAAGGATGATCGCTGTCGTAGCCCATCAGCGTGGGCAGATCGAACGCCACCGACAGGCCCTGACCGCCGTGGGCGAGCAGATATTTGTAGCGCTGGTTCGTCTCCTCCGGCGAGGCGAAGCCGGAGAACTGGCGCATAGTCCACATTTTGCCGCGATAGCCCGACGCGTGAATGCCGCGGGTGTAGGGCGGCTGGCCGGGATAGTTGAGGTAGCTGTCGTAGTTCCAGTCTTCGGGAAGGTCGGCCTGGGTGTACAGACGGCGAATCGGTACAGCGGAGATGGTGGTGAAGCGCGCGTCGCCGTGCTCGTCAAGATTGATCCCGGTGGGCGCACCAATGGGCTTCTCGGGATTTTTCTCCAGCGTGGGCGCAAGCGTCTTTTCCGCCCAATCTTTTTCCGCTTGCGACGGATGACGCCCGGCCTCAAAGAGATCGACGACCGGTGATTCAGATAGAACCTTCCCATTAGACTTGCGGCTGCTAGCCATGAATACCCCACAGTAGGACGAACTCTACATGCTAGTAGATGCCGGGGATGCGGGCAAGGCGCGGAACCTGCCGCCGCTGGCGCGGCTCGGGGTTGTAATACGGACGCGTACCCGGCGCTCACGCGCCGGGCTCAATGCGCTGCCGCCGCTGCGCGGCTGGGTGAATTGCGGATCGCGAGACCCCTCGTGGTAGGAGTATGTTCGCTGCGCGGCGCGTGTGAACGCCGGGTTGACGGACGAGAAGAAGACCGAGCCGCGTGCGGCGGGAGCGCTGTGAGCCCGGCGTGTAAACGCCGGGTTAACGGGACAAGGCGGAGAACCGAGCCGCGTCAGCGGCGAAAGATCATGGCCGGATGAATTGTGGTTCGCACAGGCGCCGGAATTCGTCAGCAATCCAGCCGCGTGCGGCGGAAGCGCTGTGAGCCCGGCGTGTAAACGCCGGGTTAACGGACAAGGAGGAGAACCGAGCCGCGTCAGCGGCGGCAGGTCAGAATACCTCGTCCACATTGAAAGGCACGCCGGATTTCTCCAGCAAGGCCACGTACTCCTGTTCGAAACTCCGGCCGCGATGATGCTCGGCCTGATTCTCGATATATCGCACCACCGCCAGAATCTGCGATGGGCTGACGCTGATGGCGGCGTATCCGTCTTGCCAGGCAAAGCCGCGTCCGATCTCATTCATCCAGCGTGACGTGTTCGCCTTGAGGGTGCGTACGATGTCGGCGGTCCGGTTCGTCGGAGGAATTTTCAGCAATAGGTGGACGTGATTTGCAGTTCCTCCAATTGCCAGCACGTTGACATCGCAGTTTCTGGCAACAGCCCGCATATAGGTCCACAAGCGCGCGGGATCGGTGATGAGAGCAGAGCGTTGCCTGGTACTGAAGACACAGTGCACAAGTTGGATTGTGTAGGTGTGCGGCATCTCGCTAGATTCTTCGAGAAGGACCACAGAAATGATGTGCGAGACATCACTGGCGGGTGTGCGGTCGCATACCCCGGGCTTAACGGCGCTGGCGCGGCTGGCGCGGCTGGTGCGCCGCAGGGCAGGCAAACCTCGTGTAATCGGATATGTTCGCAAAACGGACGCTGCCGCCGCTGGCGCGGCTCGGGGTTGTAATGCGGACGCGTACCCGGCGCTCACGCGCCGGGCTCAATGCGCTGCCGCCGCTGCGCGGCTGGTGTGCCGCAGGGCAGGCAACCTCGCGCAATCGGATATGTTCGCAAAACGGACGCTGCCGCCGCTGGCGCGGCTCGGGGTTGTAATGCGGACGCGTACCCGGCGCTCACGCGCCGGGCTCAATGCGCTTGCGCCGCTGCGCGGCTGGTGCGCCGCAGGGCAGGCAACTTCGCGCAATCGGATATGTCCGCAAAACGGCCGCTGGCGCGGCTCGGGGTTGTAATGCGGACGCGTACCCGGCGCTCACGCGCCGGGCTCAATGCGCTTGCGCCGCTGCGCGGCTGGTGCGCCGCAGGGCAGGCAACCTCGCGCAATCGGATATTCGCAAAACGGACGCTGCCGCCCCTGGCGCGGCTGGATTCCAGCGGACCAGGCGTCTTTGCGGAAACCGGGTTTCTCGCCCATGTTGTTCAACCCCGGTCGGTTGCATGCCCCGACGAACGCGGATAGATCCCCATGCACCATATCTGGATGTACAGAGGACGAATTCTGCTGAACTCGAATCCAGCCGCTTGCGGCGGAAGCGCTGTGAGCCCGGCGTGTCAACCCCGGGTTAACGGACAAGGAAGGAGAACCGAGCCGCGGCAGCGGCGGCAGGCCAGGATGCCTGACCGAGAGCGGAACAAAGCACACCAATCCCTCTACTCGAAGAACCGGGAGGTCCCCCCGCCGCTTTTCTTCGCCTCATACATGGCAAGGTCTGCGCGGTTCACCAGCAGCTCCGCCGCTTGCCCATGGTCGGGGTAAATGCTGATTCCTATGCTGCCGCTCACGTGCAGCTCGCGACCCTCGACGATATGCGGCCGGGCCAGTCCGCCGAGGATCTTCTCCGCCACCAGAGCAGCGTCGCTCGTCTCCTCGATTTCCGGCAGCAGGATTACGAATTCGTCCCCGCCGTGGCGGCTGACGGTGTCCATCTCGCGCAAAGTCTCGCGCATCCGCGTGGCCACGGACTTAAGCAGCGCATCGCCGGCGGCGTGACCCAGCGAATCGTTGACCGCTTTGAAGTGGTCGAGATCCACAAAGAGCACGGCAAGTTTCTTGTGATGGCGCTCTCCCATCCTGAGGGCCTGGATGAGCCGGTCGTTCAACAAAACGCGGTTGGGCAATTCGGTGAGCGCGTCATGCAGCGCCAGGTGAAACATTTTATGCGCCAGGGTCTGCGCCCTGCCGACATCGCGAAAAACCAGGACCGCTCCCACCACCCGGCCATCATGATCGCGGATGGGCGCGGCCGAATCCTCAATCGCCAGCTCCGACCCGTCACGCCGAACCAACAGGCTGTCCGCCCTGAGACCCACCATCTGTTCCTGCTCAGCGGCGAATTCCAACGGGTTAGCGGCCGAGGCGCGAGTTTCCCGGTCGACGATGCGGAAAACCTCGTCCAGCCTCCGTCCTAACGCCTCGCCGCACGTCCATCCCATCATTTTTTCTGCCACGGCATTCAGATAAGTGATCCTTCCCGCGAGGTCCGTGCTGAGAATCGCGTCGCCAATGGAGTTGAGCGTTGCTTCGGCTCGCTCCCGGTCGTTGCCCAGCATCTCGGCTGCGGTTTTCAGGGCAGTCGCAGTCTGCACCGCCCGCGGAAGCGAGTAGGCATCCAGACGATCTTTGGGAAGGTAATCCTGAGCGCCGCGGCGCACCGCTTCTTTGGCGAATTCTTCCGTGGCCGGGTCGCTCAACACCAGGATGGGGATTCCCGGCGCGCCCATCGACACTTTGTCGAAGGTTTCGATCCCGCGGCTGTCGGGCAGGGAGAGATCGAGAATCACAGCCTCAATCGACAGCCGTTTCAGCCGGTCCAGGCCATCGGAGAGAGTGCTGACCCACTCCACCGGGAACGGCTTCGCACCCACACCGTCCAGGGATTCCCGGATGGCTCTAGCATCGCTGTGATCATTCGTGATGACGAGGACATGGCCTGCGGATTGCCGCCTCGACCATTCCATTGCCATAACCGACCTCTCGCGAGTGGCTCTCTTTCGCAACCCGATGAGGTGCACTCGATAACTTCCCAGGAAACAGCGGAAAGCCCTGGGTTCGGCAGGCTCACGTCCTGGTCCGCAGCCGGCAAGCGACGCTTGACCGCGATAGCTGCGCGCAGCCTACGGTCCGACACCAGACATTATAAATAAATCGCACCGATGCCAACGATTCTAATCCTAAGCGCAGCTCCTAAGTACCTCCCCGCCGTGCGGTAAACGCGGACGCCAATCACTTCGAAGCCGGGTTGGTTGATCCCCACGCTCGCTACCTCACTGTTGCGGCGGCGATGCCGGTTGTTGCGGCGGCGGTTGTGGGGCCATCGTCGGGCCGGTTCCCACTCCTCCCGGACCCAGCGGCACAAGGTGCGGAGTTGTAAGTTCGTTGGGCGCGTCCGCCGGGACCACCCCTGGCACCTTGGGCTGGTTTTTCAAATGGCTACCCTGGGCGTCCACTGCATCGATGCCGAGCTTGCTCAGCGTTTCTGCGGTCGACAGATCAAGCTGGACCTTAGACTTCTCGTAGTTGGTGGCCGCGGCCAGCACACTGGACTCGGCTTGCGTCAGGTTGCTCGACGCCTGGAGCACCAGCGTGCCGGTGGAGGCTCCCATCACCAGCTTTTTCTGCTCCGCGTCCAGGGCTTCGGCGGCGTAATCGCGAGCCGAAATCGCCGCTTGCAGCGCCACCCAATTTTGCGTCAGCGCAAACTGCGCCTGCCGCACCTGGAGCTGGATGGTGTTCTCGGTCTGCAACAGGCTCAGTTGCGCCTGGTGATATTCCAGATCGTTGCGCACCTGGTCGGCCTGCACCTGGCGGTTGCGCAGCGGGATGCTGAGATTTACGCCGACACCCTTGTCTGGCGCGCTGCCGTTGAACAGGTTGCCGAAGGCGCCTGCGTAGCTCGTCGGAAATCCCGGCAAGGCACAACGAGTGGGGTCGGTACATAAGGCATTCGCGGGTCCGGCCAGCGCCGTGGCGCCGTAGAAGGCGTAGAGATCGAGCGTCGGCAACAATTCATTGCGCAGCGATTTCTTGGTGATGATGTTGTTGGTCAGCGTCAGGCGCGCGGTCGCGATCTCCGGCCGTTCTTTCAGGGCCTGGGCGATCAGCTCGTCCACCGTACCAATCTCATATTCCGACGTGGTATTGAGGGTGTCGGTGGGAATCACCGGCGCGACCGCCAGAATGGGGTCGGCCATATTGCGCGTGACCGCGTTCTTCATCAGCAACTGTTCCAGCTGAAGGGCCACCTGGGCTGCAATCAGGTTTTGCTTGGCGGTAGCCACCGCACTTTGCGACTGGACTACGGTGAGCGGCGCCAGCGTCCCCTGCGCAACCTGCTTCTGGTTATCGGAAAGCGTTTTGTTGGCCAGGTCGAGCGCGCGTTGCTGTACGGTGACGTTCTCATAGGCGTTCACCAGGTCCCAGTAAATGTTCTCGATCTGCGAGACCGTGGTGATCAGCTGGTCGCGAAACGTGATTTCCGTAATCAGTTTGTTATTGCGGGCGATGCGCAGGTAGCGCAGGTTGGGATCGTAGCCGAAACCCTGGAGCAGATGCTGCCGCACCTGAAACGTAAAACTCGGCGTCAGCGTGGGATTGATGGTGTTGTTGAGAGAGCTCTGCCAGAGGCGCGTGTTGTCGAAGCCGGCGGTAATCAGCGTGCCTGTAGGAAATCCTTCGGTGTAGCTGAAGTTTGCCGTCGTGGTGTTGGCGTACAACTCGTTGGTTCCGGTGAAGACCGTATTGGATTCCGGGGTAACCGAGTGGGCCAGAGAAACCGTTCCGGTGATGACCGGATCGTAGCTGTCGAGCGGCGGTCCTTCGCCCTGGGTCGAGGTAACCAGGCCGGCCGCGCCCGCGCCGGCTCCGCCCACACCGATCGTCGTGCCACCCACACCGCCGCCGGTGGCGCCGGTGGTCGAGGTTCCCGTGCCGCCCGCCGCCGTCGTGCCCGTTTGCCCGCCGGGCGTTCCCTGGAGCAGGCCGGCATTCACGCCCAGCGCCACTGCGCCCGACGAAGTACGCAGGATGTCGGTGTCGGCAATCCCCAGGTTGTAGCGCTGAATGCCGATGTCCAGATTATTTTCCAGCGCCATTGCCACGGCGTCGTCCATCGACAAGTACATCTTGCCGTCGCGGATGATCTGGTCCACCCGCGTCGAATTCTGCACGCGAAGTGGCCCAATCTCACGGGGGGCATAGATGATGAACGGATTGGGCCACTGCCAGCGCCCCCTGGTGTAGTCATGCTCCGAATAGGGATGGGCATTGCGTTGGGGCGCGGGAGCTTGCGGCAGCTCCGTCAGCGTCGACTCCACGCTTTGCTGCGATCCTGCCGTGGCTTGCGCCGTCGCCGGCTGCGGCGCCGCGCTCGAGTCGGGCGCGCTCTGCTGCGCCGGCGCGGTATTCTGTTGTGGCGCTGCATCCTGGGCGAAGCTTGAGATGGCAAGCATCCCAATCAACAGCAGCGGAAACAGACACGCTGGCACGGATGCACGATTCGAAGTCGGATTAGAAACAGACATGCTTTGCTTCTCCTGGAAGAACGCCAACAGTTCTGGATGCCTTTGCGGCATGTACTCTCGCCTGAGACAGATGGCGGAACAGTTGGCGGCGATTCGCTCTCAAGCTGACGTCGCAGGGGGATGGAAATTGATCTCAACCTCACGTTGCAGAAAGTTAGTATAGCTGACGCGCACCCGCGTCAAATGGATGCTTTACATACCTTTACACTGCTTAACAGATCGAAAAGCTTGGATCGGGAATCGTTATAGTGGGAGCGGCGCCGGGTTGGTGTTTCCGGACTTGAAGGGGCTCGGCTTCAGGGTTTGCGGGAAAAGTTGCCTTTGGAGTGCTTTATAAAAGGGGGCACGACTTCACAGGCTGGGAAAAAAGTGGCTTTGAAACGTCCCGTGTCAGGGCACGACTTCAGTCGTGCCGATACGCTGTTTATTTTTCTTTCCGAGCCGCCTTCAGCCGGCGGCACCGGGCCCGGCTCCGATTCTTTCCGCAGCGTGTGAAAGCGTGCTTTGCCCGGCATACATCGATTGTAGATTTCTTCTAGAGTGAAACCCTGTGTCCCGCAATCTGAAAATCACGCTGGCATACGACGGTTCCGATTTCCACGGATGGCAGGTGCAGCCGGGACTGCCAACCGTGCAAGGCACGCTCGCCGACTGCCTCAAGCGTCTCACCGGTGAAGACGTCCTGCCGCAAGGCTCGGGACGCACCGACGCCGGAGTCCACGCCTTGGCGCAGGTGGCATCCGTGCAATTGGAAAGCCCTATCCCCGAGGGCAATCTGGTGATCGCATTGAACGACATGTTGCCCGCGTCGGTGCGCGTGAATTCCGTCGAGGTTGTGCCCGACGGCTTTCACGCGCGGCACTCCGCCAAAGCCAAGACCTATCGCTATCGCATCTACCGCGAAGACGTTTGTCCGCCGTTTCTGGCACGATACGTTTCCCACGATCCCTATCCCATGGATGAGGATGCCGTGATACGCGCGGCCGATCAGGTTGTCGGCAAACACGATTTCACGGCATTCGCGGCCTCCGATCCCGACCGCAGCGCGCGAATTGCGGAAGCAGCGGAAGACGACGATGTGGCTTCCCCTTTTGGCAGCGTGACCAACGTCCGCACCATTCATTCCTCGCTGTGGGCCCGCACCAGGGACGAACTGATCTACACTGTGCGAGGAGACGGATTTCTGCACCACATGGTGCGGAATCTGGTAGGAACATTCCTCCTTGTCGGCAAAGGTTCGCTGAAGACTAGCGACGTGCCAACCATCCTGGAAGCCCGCAATCGCAGTGCCGCCGGACCCACGGCGGCCGCTTGCGGCCTGTATCTGGTCAGCGTCGAATATTAGAAATCGCAGACGGATCAGATGAGCGTGTCGATGATTCGGGTTTTGAGGTCAACAAGGAAATTCGTGCTCGACACAACGAGGAAGGCTATGGACGGGCAAGTATCCTTTCGCAACTTCCGCTTCAACGTCAACTCGCGCGTGAGTATGTCCGCGATGGCCCTGGCGATGATTTGCGCGCTGACACTGCTCACAACCCACTTCGCGCAGGCGCAGACGTTCAGCGTGCTGCACTACTTCACAGGAGGAGCGGACGGAGCAATTCCTTATGCCGGGGTTACCGTCGGACCTTCAGGGGTTCTGTACGGAACCGCAACAACCGGCGGAACTCACAACCATGGCACAGTCTTCAAGCTAAGCCAGACTAACTCAAGTTGGGTTTTCAGTACCTTGCACGAATTTACCGGAGGCAGCGATGGAGCCGCGCCATACGGCGGAGCAGTGTTTGGACCAAATGGTGCCTTATATGGCACGACCAACGGCGGCGGTGCAAACAACTATGGGACAGTGTTCGAACTGAGACCTCCGCCTACGTTTTGCAGATCGGTACTGTGCTATTGGAACGAAACCATACTTTACAACTTCATGGGAACCCCGGATGGGGAATACGCGGGATACGGGAATTTGGCCTTTGATCCAGCGGGAGACATCTACGGCACGACGGCAGACGGAGGCATATACGGCGACGGTACTACGTTCGAGCTGACCCCCTCAGGCGGAGGATACACGGAGAGCATCCTTCATAACTTCGGCAGCGGTACTGACGGGACGGCCCCATATGCAGGAGTGGTCCTCGACACAGCCGGAAATGTGTACGGAACCACAATCTCCGGAGGGACCGGAACAGAATGCGAGGGAGGCTGCGGGACGGTTTACCAGCTCATGCCTTCCAACGGAGGGTGGGTAGAGAATGTCCTGGTTAACTTCAACGGGGCGAATGGGATTGGCCCGTTCGGTAACCTAATCATCGATGCTTCCGGCAACCTCTATGGCACCACGACTGGGGGTGGACAAGCGGGAAGTGGCGTAGTTTTCAAACTGGCGCCCTCAGACGGAGGGTTCACCTACTCTGCGCTTTACTCCTTCGGTCCGTACTGTCAATCCTACGGTGGCGTAGCCATGGACGCAGCCGGTAATTTCTTTGGTGGGTGTACTGGTGGCTTCGATTACCCCAGCTGGGTCTTCGAGCTGACGAATTGCAGCCAAGGTTGCACCGAGATCGATCTCCACAACTTCGGGGGTAATGACGGCTATTACCCTTCCGGCGCCCCGGTGCTGGACGCCAACGGCAATCTCTACGGCACAACGCAGTACGGAGGTACGGGGGACGGCGTCGTCTGGGAGATCGCGGGCGTAGGCGCTCGGCATCAGAATTAAACTATGTCGGAAGCTTCTCTATTCATGGCAAGCGAAGCAAGAACCGTCAGGACCGCAATCATCGTCAGCACCAACCCCGCAACCGGCGAGGTTCTGGCCGAGCTGCCCTGCGCGACTCCTGACGACGTTCGCGCCGCCGTCACACGCGCGAAGGCCGCTCAGCCGCAATGGCAGGCCACGCCGGTACACAATCGCATCGCCGTCCTGCGAAAGTTTCAGAAGCTCCTGAGCGAACACCGCAACGACGTCGCGCAATTGATTTGTCGCGAGGCCGGCAAGCCAACCGCTGAAGCGCTGGCCACCGAAGTCCTGGTTGTGCTGGATGCCGCGCAGTTCTGCATTGCCAATGCATATCGCTTCCTTCGCGACCAGCCGCTGCCGCACGCCAATCTCGCCATGAAGACCAAGCGCGGCAACCTGGTGCACGAACCCTATGGCGTCATCGGCATCGTCGCGCCGTGGAACTATCCGTTCTCCATCCCGGCCATCGAGACGCTGGGCGCGCTCGTCACCGGCAACGCCGTCGTGCTGAAGCCCTCGGAACTGACCCCGCTGGTCGCGCTGGAATTGCAGCACCTGCTGCTGGCCGCCGGCTTGCATCCCGATCTCATGCAGGTGGTCGTCGGCGAGGGCCCGGCCGGAGCAGCGCTGGTCGAGTCTGCCATCGACAAGCTGATGTTCACGGGAAGCGTTGCCACCGGAAAACGTGTCGGCGAAGCGGCCGCGCGCCGCCTGCTGCCGGTGGTGCTGGAGCTGGGCGGCAAAGATCCCATGATCGTGCTCGACGACGCCGATCTGGAAGTTGCCACCAGTGGCGCTCTTTGGGCAGCTTTCATGAATGCTGGTCAGACCTGCCTGTCGCTGGAACGCTGCTACGTCCATCGCAGCCTCTACGAACCGTTTCTCGCGAAGTGCCGCGAGAAGATTGCCAGGCTGCGCGTGGGCGACGGAGTTGATTCCGAAGTTGAAATCGGTCCCATGATTCACCAGCGCCAGCTGAAGATTGTCGAGGAGCAAGTAAACGACGCGGTGCAGCGCGGGGCTCGCTTGCTGGCCGGTGGTAAGCCACTCACCGGGCTTGGCCCGAACTTCTATGCCCCCACATTGCTGGGCAACGTCACCCACGACATGCGCGTGATGCAGGAGGAAACCTTCGGCCCGGTTCTGCCGGTCGCACCGTTCGACAGCGACGAGGAAGCGATCAGGCTGGCCAACGACAGCGAGTTTGGTCTTGCCGCCAGCGTCTGGACCGGCAGCCGCCGGCGCGGTGAGGCGATGGCCGCGAGAATCAAGGCCGGGACGGTCATGCTCAACGACATGATCTCCTGCTTCGGCATCGCCGAGGCGCCGCACGGCGGCTTCAAACAGAGCGGCATCGGCCGCACCCACGGCGAGATGGGACTGCGCGAGATGGTGCAAACGAAATACGTGGATGTTGACCTGATTCCCCGCATTCGCAAAGTCTGGTGGTTCGGCTATGGCAAACAGTATCAGCGGCAGATGAACGGACTTATTGATCTGCTCTTTGCCGGAAGCTGGGGGAAGAAGCTGCAAGGCGCCCTGCGCTCCGCCGGATTGTTTCGCCGCTCGACTCGAATCTAAGAAGAACTGTGTGCCCAGGCGCGGCCCCGGCGCGCTTTTGGCGGAGACACGGGACGTCGGCCCAGGGGTCGCGCCGTCGCGGATTCCACTCCCTGCGATGAGGGATGATAGCTTGTTCTGACGGCGAAGAATCGCACAATCGCCAGCTACCAAACAAAATGGTAATCCCGGCTTCCTTCAGGTCTACCCTCCTGCTCAGCCTGTTGCTGGCAGCGGCAACCGTTGCGCTCTACGCTCCGGTGCGCAGTCATCCCTTCTTCAATATGGATGACCAGCTGTACGTCTCCCAGAACGCTCATGTACAAAACGGTTTGAGCTGGAAGACGGCGAAGTGGGCGTTCACCAGCGTGGAAGCCTACAATTGGCATCCCCTGACCTGGCTCTCGCATGCTCTGGATTATCAGATCTACGGCTTGAATCCCGGCGGCCATCACGAAACCAACGTCCTCCTGCACGCCCTGGACGCGGTCCTGCTCTTCTGGGTGTTGCGGCGCGCCACCGGATACACCGGGCGCAGTTTCATGGTGGCCGCGCTGTTTGCCCTGCATCCCATCAATGTGGAAGCCGTCGCCTGGGTTGCCGAGCGCAAGACCATGCTCAGCATGTTGTTTCTCCTGCTGGCTCTGGCGGCCTACCTCCGGTACGCGCTGCGCCCAAGCCTGGGCCGCTACCTGCTGGTTGCCCTGCTGTATGCGTTAGGGCTCATGTCCAAGCCCCAGATCATCACCTTGCCTTTGCTGCTGCTGCTTTGGGATTACTGGCCGTTGCAGCGCATGTTCGCCCCGAGCCGCTCAGCGCCGGCGGAGCCCGCATCCCGGCCAGCCTGTCCGGGACGAAGTCTCTCGTGGCTGGTGGTGGAGAAACTGCCTCTGCTGGTGCTTTGCGCCGCCAGCGCCGCGCTCACCATGTATGCCCAGGGCAGGACCCGGTCGCAGACCTGGGGATACACATTTCCGGTTCGACTGCAAAACGCGGTTGTCTCCTACGCGCGCTACCTGGGCAAGGCGTTTTGGCCGATGGCGCTTGCGCCGGAGTACCCTCATCCGGGATTGTCGTTGCGGCCCGTACAAGTGTGGGGAGCGGCGGCCATTTTGCTGGCTGTCAGCGCGCTGGTTGCATTGGGCTGGCGTCGTCGCTACCTGGTAGTGGGATGGCTCTGGTTCCTGGTCACGCTGGTGCCCATGATCGGGCTAGTGCAAGTCGGGCAGCAGGCCATGGCCGATCGCTATGCCTACGGCGCGTTCGTGGGACTCTTCATCATGGTCTGCTGGGGCTTCGCCGACCTTAGCGCTCGAGTCTTCAACCCCCGCGAATCGCGTGCTAAGGCCGGGAAATGGCCTGCTTCCGTCGTCTGGCAATCCGGAATTGGCCTTGCCGTTCTGCTGGCACTCTCGGCTGTCACCTACCGCCAGATTGGTTATTGGAAGGACACGCTGACGTTGTGGCGTCATGCATCTGCTGTCGTCCCCAACCACTGGGCCGCCGAGGACAACCTCGGCGTCGCCTTGCAGAGCATGGGAAGGCCTGAGGAGGAGTTCATGCCGCACTTCTTCAAGGCAACGGAGATGCGCGCGTCCGACCCGCTGAGCAATATGCACGTGGCCGCTTACGAACAGGCCCACGGCAATCCGCGCCAGGCCATTGTTCACTACCGGAGAGTGCTGCTCAACAGCAGTCCACCGTCGGTCGAGGCCGGCATCTACCAGGATATGGGCCTGGCCTATCAGCAACTCGGTGACCCGGCCCAGGCGCAGGAATGCTTCGACCGCGCGGTGACCCTGCGCCTGGCGGCCGCCCAGGCGAAGCCGTCACCGCCGACAAAAGCCAAATCGCCATAACGCGAAAGCGAGCGATTTCCGTACCAAGCCCCAGACCTGCTACTGCAAATCTTCCGCCAGCGATCAAGCAGCTTTTCGGCGACCCTGTCCGGCTTTCAACCGGTTCCGCGCCACTCTGTCCTGCACTCGTTTGATCAGCAGGTCAGCCAGATCAAGGTACTTGCGAATCCACGCGGGACGATCGCTGTCAGCTTCCAGACCGTCTGAAGGTGGCCGTGTGACTTTCTGCCACTGGCTGGCCTGATGTTCCTCGTTCCCCATATTGGTTCGGCCCAGGTTTCCAAGCGAGAACATCGGGCACACCTCCCACTGTGTTCAGTTAGATGAAGGGCGGCGTGCGCGGTTGGCCCAGCCCGCCGGATTTACCACGCTGACTCCGAACTGTTCTTCCGATATTGCGATATTCCCGGCAACAAGGGATACTGTCCAACATGCCCGAGGCACCCGAGAGCGAAGCTCCTCAGCTTCCTAAACACAAGGTGAAGTACAAGAAGCCGTTTCAACGCGCCTGCAACGAGCTCGACGAAAAAAAGAAACTGTGCGGCGGCCACCTGAAGCGCTGGTCTTACTGGATCGACGTGCTGGAGCGGGAGTGTGGTGACGTTCGGCAGGCCTTCGGGGACAAGGCGGAAATCTATCGCTGCGAGCATTGCCGCACGCTGTATCTGCCCAGCGATGAGGAGCCGCGTGGCCGCAATGTCGCCGGCCTGGGCCGCCCATCCTTGTTTGGGTTGACCCTGACATCGAAACCCGGCCAGGAAGAAAAAGACAAGCAGTAGCCTTGGTTTCGGCGATAATCGGCTTGATGTTGGGCACAGACTTTGTCAATGCCCTCATTTCTTGTCATCACGAGCGGGCTTTGGCCCGCGAGGGGTCTGCTGTTTCGATTCTTTGCGCGCGCTGTTTATGATGGTATGTGGGCTGGCGCTGTGGGGCGTCGGTTGATGGGGTGCCAATTACGTGACTGCCAATATTTCTGAGCTGATTTACGACTGGAACACGATCTACGCCCGCTCGATGGTCCCGGCCGGCCGCGTCCTGCTGAATGACGAATCGCTGCGCGACGGCCTGCAATCGCCTTCCGTCCGCGATCCTTCCATCGAAGAGAAGATCGAAATCCTTCACCTCATGGAAGCCGTCGGCATCAACATGCTCGACATCGGTCTGCCCGGCGCTGGCCCTCGCGCCGTGGCTCACAGCGAGGCGCTGGCCCGCGAGATTGGCCGCGCCCGGATGAAGATCAAGCCCAACTGCGCGGCCCGCACCCATCAGAACGACATTCGTCCCGTTGCAGAGATCGTGGAACGCACGGGCGTGCCCATCGAAGTGGCAACCTTCATCGGATCGAGCCCCATTCGCCGCTACACCGAGGACTGGACCGACGATTTTCTCCTGCGCACCACGGAGAACGCTGTCAAGTATGCCGTCTCGCTTGGCCTCGACGTAATGTACGTGACCGAGGACACCACGCGTTGCGATCCGGAAACCATCAAGCGCCTCTACAGCACCGCCATCCGTTACGGCGCAAAGGCCATCGTGATTTGCGACACCTGCGGCCATGCCACGCCGATGGGCGTAGTCGCGCTCATGCACTTCGTCATTGAAGAGGTGGTGAAGCCGAGCGGCGAGAACGTTCGCGTGGAGTGGCACGGCCATTGCGATCGCGGCCTGGCCGTCGCGAACTCGATTGCTGCGCTGGTGGCCGGCGCGGAAGTTGTTCATGCCACCGCATGCGGCATCGGCGAGCGTGTCGGCAACACGCAAATGGACCAGATGCTGGTCAACTTGAAGCTGCTCGGCATTGAGCCCTGGAAGAGCCAGGACCTGACCAAGCTGAAGGAATATTGCGACGCGGTCGCGAAAGCCACGGGCGTGCCGATTCCCAAGAACTACCCCGTTGTGGGAGATGACGCCTTCCGCACCGGCACTGGAGTTCACGCCGCCGCCGTCATCAAGGCTTATCGCAAGAACGATGTGATGCTGGCCAACAGCATTTATTCGGGCGTGCCGTCGCACTTCTTCGGCATGCAGCAGATCATCGAGGTCGGGCCGATGAGCGGAAAGTCCAACGTACAGTTCTGGCTGGAGCGTCACAAGATTCCCGCCACCGACGAGTTGATCGATCGCATCTACCAGCGCGCCAAGGAATCCGAACGCATGCTGACCGACGAGGAGATCATGGAGTGCGTGAACGCCGCCAATGGAGTGCAGTCGGAGATGGCGTCGTAAGGCGACCCCGCCTTCAGAACAGCTCGCTATGCGACCCGAGGCGTACGAGTTCCAAAGTCTCGCTATTAGGTTTTCGGTAAATCAGAACAAGGTCAGGTTTTATGTGGCAGTCGCGGTGGTCTTTCCAATCACCGCTGAGGGCGTGGTCGTATTGTCGCGACGCCAGAGGCCGATCGTTTGCAAGCAGCTCAACAATCTCCAGCAGACTCTCATCCAGGATCGCGCCGAACCGCCCTTTAGTTTCGCGCTTGTAGTCGCGTCTGAACTGCGCGGTGTATCTAGTCGTCCTCATTCAGACTCGCCAGCAGCTTTGCGGGCCGGCCGGCCGTCACTAACTCCCCGCGCCGAGCCGCCTTCATCGCAGAGATGGTTTTCGCATTGGGCGTACGGATTTCGAAGGGCAGGGTCTTTTCTGCTGCCACACGAACCAACAACAAGCGAAATGCATCCGACACGGTGAGCCCCATTGATTTCAGCACCGCGGAAGCCTGATCTTTAACGCGACCGTCGATGCGCGCTCGAACTACAGAATTGCTCGCCATAAGAATGATCCTGAGCTACATTGTAGCTCACTGCGTCAACGCTGTACCCCTGCAAAGCACGACCCCTGGGGCTAAAGCCCAACTTGTTTCTGGCCATTTCGGCACGGCTGAAGCCGTAAATCGCTGCGACACAAACCTGCCCGCAAATCCGATCCAGACACTTTGCTGTTAAGCCTGCAAGAAACTGCTGGCTTTCTCCCAGCATCCCCGCCGTATTACCATGGAACATTCTCATGGCCCCGCTCCCGCCAGTTCGTACTGCTTCCACAGAGCCGTTTCCGGCAAGTGAATCGCGAAGCGCGCGTTCGGCGCAGCAACAGGTTGCGCGTCTGGCCGAGCTTCGTCGCGTGCACGAAGCCTTTGCCTGGTTCCGTGCGCACGCCCGCGAACTGGAAGAGCGCCAGCTCCAGCTGACCTCAATCCCGGCGCCTCCGTGGGGCGAAGCCGCGCGCAGCCAGTGGCTGGCGGAACGCTTCGCCGAACTGCGCCTCACGGACGTTCACCGCGACGAGCTCGGCAATGTCTTGGCCATCCGTCCCGGCAGCGATCCTGCCGCTCCGTTCATCGCGCTCAGCGCTCACATCGACACGGTGTTCCCCGTGGGGACGCCCATCGAGGTGCGGCGCGATGGCGACAGGCTCTACGGCCCCGGCATCTCCGACAATTCCTCAGGGGTCGTCGCCTTGCTGGGCATCGCCGGCGCGCTCGAAGCCGCGGGAGTTGCGAACGTCGCGCCTATCCTGTTCATTGGCGACGTCGGCGAGGAAGGTGAAGGCGACCTGCGCGGCATCCGGCACATCTATCAGCAGCCGCGCTGGTCGGCGACCATCGCCTCTCTGCTGGTGCTGGACGGCGCGGGCACCGATACCATCATTGCCGAAGGATTGGGCAGCCGCCGCTACGAGGTCACCGTGCGCGGACTCGGCGGTCACTCCTGGAGCGACTTTGGCGTGGCCAACCCTATCGTCGCTCTGGCGCGCGTTATCGACCGCTTCAGCCGCACTCCGGTCCCGGTCTCTCCCAAGACAACTTACAACATCGGCATCATCAACGGCGGCACGTCGGTGAACTCCATTCCGGAGTCGGCGACCATGCGTGTCGACACCCGCTCCGCGTCAGTAGACGAGCTTGACCGGCTGGAGCGTGCGCTGCATGAGGCTCTTGACCACGTCATTCCCGAGATCACCGCGCGCAAGAAGCAGGAGCTGCTGACGGCAGAGGTCCGCGTCATTGGCAACCGTCCGGCGGCCGACCTGCCTGCGGATTCGCAGCTGCTGAAAATGATTCGCGCCGTAGATGCTCAGCTCGGCAACACCGCCCGCATTCAGCGCGCTTCCACCGACGCTAACATTCCGCTTTCCTTGGGAAGGGAAGCCATTGCCATCGGCGCTGGCGGCAGCGGCGGCGGCGCCCACACCATTCACGAGTGGTACGATCCCACGGGCCGCGATCTCGGGCTGAAGCGCATTCTGCTACTCACGGTTGCGCTGGCCGGGTTGGCAGGCGAGTAATACACCGCACGGAGGGATGAGATGTCCACAGTCGCCAGCCAGCGAGCTACGCAGCTTACCGGGATAGCCCCGCAGTTTCTGGTCGACGATCTCGACCAGGCCATTGCCTATTACCGCGACCAACTGGGCTTCGAGGTGGATTTTGTGTACCAGTCGTTTTACGCGGCGGTCACGCGTGACGGATTCGCGATCCATCTCAAGTGCGCGCCCAAATCGGCCGCGGACAGGGAATACCGCAAGCAGAACGAACATCTGGATGCCTACATTGCGGTACAAGGCATCCGCGCTTTGTTCAGCGAGCTGGAAGCGCGTGGCGCCCGCGTGCTGAAGCCTCTGGAAGAAAGACCGTGGGCCTGCCTCGATTTTTATGTCGAGGATACGGACGGCAATATTCTCTGCTTTAGTGAACCGAACGCAAACCATGGGTGACGAGAGATCGATTTCCGTCACGCCGGTGACCGAGGCCATGGCGGTCGGCGGCAGTGGGGTTCACACCCATCCACGAGTGGTATGACTCCAGCGGCCACGATCTGGGGGCTGGAGCGCATTCTGCTGCTCACCCTGACGCCGGTCGGCTGCGGGGGAATGGTGGATGGTTTGCCAGGCTAGTGTTGCAGAAGAAAAGGTATATCGCCGTCAGGCCGCCGAACGGGCAGGTTCCAGCCCGGAGGGCGGGATGGGGTGAGCCCGCCGCGTCAGCGGCGGGAAGATCGTCCAACCAAAACGGGAGCCGCGTCAGCGGCGGCGCCAGTTCTGAGTTTTTCGCGATCAACCAGTCGTCGGGCAGGTTCCAGCCCGAAGGGCGGGATGGGGTGAGCCCGGCGCGTCAGCGCCGGGAAGATCGTCCAACCAAAACGGGAGCCGCGTCAGCGCCGGTTCCAGTTCTGAGTTTTTCGCGATCAACCAGTCGTCGGGCAGGTTCCAGCCCGAAGGGCGGGATGGGGTGAGCCCGGCGCGTCAGCGCCGGGAAGATCGTCCAATCAAAACGGGAGCCGCGTCAGCGCCGGTTCCAGTTCTGAGTTTTTCGCGATCAACCAGTCGTCGGGCAGGTTCCAGCCCGAAGGGCGGGATGGGGTGAGCCCGGCGCGTCAGCGCCGGGTGGGTCGTCCAATCAAAACGGGAGCCGCGTCAGCGGCGGCGCCAGTTCTGAGTTTTTCGCGATCAACCAGTCGTCGGGCAGGTTCCAGCCCGAAGGGCGGGATGGGGTGAGCCCGGCGCGTCAGCGCCGGGAAGATCGTCCAATCAAAACGGGAGCCGCGTCAGCGGCGGCATCATCCTAAATACTCACGCTCGTATTTCACTCCTGATTTATCCAGCAACGCCGTAAGTTCCTGCTCATAACTCCGCCGCGCGTGGTGCCGCTCCTGGTTTTCGATGTAGGACCGCACCGCCGGCACCTGCGAGGGGCTGACGCTGATGGCAGCGTATCCGTCCTGCCAGGCGAATCCTCCGCCCGCCACCTCGTTCATGTACCGCGAAGAGTTTCCTTCAGGTCGCGCATCGACTCGCTCAATGGCCGCACCGGCGGCATGCGTATCAACAGGTGTACATGGTTCTGAGTTCCACCGGCGGTAAGAAGGTCAATGTTTTTGTTACGCGCGATGCCGCGAAGGTTCTTGATCAGCGCACCCAGGTTGCGGATCAGCGGCGCCCGGTTTTTGGTGCTGAAGACCACGTGCAGCAGGTTGAGAGTGTGGGTGTGGGACACAAGTCAGTTTGGAATGCGGTCCATGGGCATGTCGGTGAGCGTGATCACGTTGCGTGGTGTCGCCGCTGACGCGGCTCGGGTTTTGATCGGACGAACTTCCCGCCGCTGATGCGGCGGGCTCACCCCATCCTGCCCTTCGGGCTGGAACCTGCCCGGCGACTGGGCTAATCGCGAAACTCGAACTGGACGCGACCCTGAGGCGACTGTTGCGAGAATGTTTGCCGTCTCGGTTGTGGATCCAGCTCTTCCAATGAGACACTCGCAAACGGCCCACGTTGCCGGGACGATCCTCATGAGGAGTCTTTTAACAGCAGCAATGATCTTGTCTCTGTTCGCATCAGGTAACCCCGCAACCGGCAATTCCGGGAGCGGAAGCCCGCCCGACATCATCTTCCTCAACGGCGATATCTGCACCGAAGCCGCGCCCGCTCGGACGCAGGCGATGGCCGTTCGCGGCGGCCGCATCGTCGCCATCGGAGCCAACGACGACATCCGTAAGCTGAAGGGCGAGCACACACAGATCGTCGATCTTGGCGGACACTTCGTCATGCCCGGCTTCAACGACGCCCACGTGCATCTCGCCTACGGCGGCCGCGAGATGTTGCAGGTTGATCTCATCGGAGTGAAGTCTCTGGCAGAGATGCAGCAGCGCATCGCCGAACACGCCAGGACGATGACGTCCGCGGACTGGATCGTTGGCGGCGGTTGGGACCACACGCTTTGGGCCGGCGAAACGCTTCCAACGCGGCAGGATATCGACGCCGTAACCGGCGGCCATCCGGCCGTGTTATCGCGTGTCGATAGCCATATTGCCGTCGCCAATACCGCCGCCCTCAAGGCTGCGGGAATGTTCGCGGAAATTCCCGATCCTCCCGGCGGCAAAATCGATCGCGACCGTAATGGCGAAGCCACGGGCATAGTCCGCGAAACGGCCCGCATGATGCTCATTGCCAAAGCTCCGCGTCCCTCGCTGTCGCTGCGTCGCCACGGAATCGAGTTGGCCCTCGCCGAGGCCGCTCGCTGGGGCGTGACCTCGGTCCAGGACTATTCCGATTGGGAAGATTTCCTGATCTATGAAGACTTCGAGCGCGAAGGGAAGCTCACGCTCCGAATCAGCGAATGGATTGCCTTTAACGATTCGCTCGAGCTTCTGCAAAAACACCGCGCGCAGCATCCCGCCGGCGATGCCATGCTGCACACCGCAATGCTCAAGGGCTTCATGGACGGCTCGCTGGGTTCGCGCACGGCGGCGCTGCTGGCGCCTTATTCCGACGATCCCGGCAATTCCGGCCTGCCGCAATATGATCAATCCGCGTTGAATCGCATGGCGGTCGAGCGTTCCGCTGCCGGCTTCCAGTTGGGTTTTCACGCCATCGGCGACCGTGCCGCGCAGATGGCGCTCGACGCCTTTGCCGAGGCCGAACGCGATGCCCGCGAGAATCATCGCTCGCGCGACTTCCGCTTTCGCATCGAGCATGACCAGGTGATCGCGCCCGACCAGTTTGCTCAATTCCGCCGGCTCGGGGTCATTGCTTCCGTCCAGCCCAGTCATCTGCTCACCGATATGAATTGGGCGATGGAACGCATTGGACCGCAACGCGCCAAGACTTCGTATCCGTGGAAAGAGTTTCTCGACAACGGCGTCCCTCTGGCTTTCGGCACAGACTATCCGGTCGAGCCGATCACGCCGTTCCGGGGAATTTATGCAGCTGTGACGCGCAAGAATGAAGCGGGTACGAGAGAATATTTTCCCGAGCAAAGGGTGACGATCGAGCAGGCCATCGCGGCCTATACCACGGGAGCGGCCTACGCGCAGTTCACCGAAAAGGAGAAGGGAACCATCGCGCCAGGTATGTTGGCCGATTTCGTCGTTCTCGATCGCGATCTGACGAAAGTTGCTCCGCCGGAGATATTGAAGGCCAAAGTGCTGCGAACGGTTGTAGGCGGAAAGACGGTTTACGAGGCCTATCAATAATCCGCGCCGGCATCAATCTCGCGTGATTTCGCGTTAGCTCCGCGGGTGTCGCCCCTGAAGGGGCGACACCTATCCGGATTGCCAGGTTGGTAACCAATCGCGTTCCAGCGCCGTCTAACGGCCTAAGAACCCGAGTGATTCCCCTCAAAACCGCCGTCAAGTCGCGGCAACTGTATAATTTCCATTTGGTTCGTTAGTCCGGAGGACAGGGAATGGATTCGCAAGCTTCAGGTATCAGGCAAAGATTCAAGGCCAATCGCTTTGCCTCAACCACGGTTATCCTGGCGACGCTTACGCTGGGCATTCTGATTGGCACGGTCGTTTCTGGGGCCGTCAAGGGCAATCAGCAGAACTCGTCGGCGGACGCTACGCCGCTGAAAGTTCCCAATCCCGTCCAGATGTCGAATCAGTTTTCCGCCATCGCCCGCGACCTGGAACCCTCGGTGGTCAATATCAGCACCGAGACCACCATCAAGAACCCTCACCAGCGCATGACGCCGGGAAACCCGCAAGACCAGGGTCCGGACGGCGGCGGCGGTGGCGATGACGATAGTCCCTTCCAGGACTTCTTTAACCGCTTCTTCGGTGGACAGCCGGGACAGGGTGGTCAAGGCCGCGGCCAGGGCGGTCCCGATATGCACGAGCGCTCTCTTGGCTCGGGCGTGATCGTCGATGCCAAAGGTTACATCGTTACCAACAATCACGTGGTAGAGAAGGCTGACAAAATTCGCGTCAACCTGATGGGCGATCCCGAAACCGTGACCTATACCGCCACCGTGATCGGCACCGACTCAGAAACTGATCTGGCGGTGATCAAGATCGACGCCAAAAAGCCGTTGCCCGCCGCCAAGCTGGGTAACTCCGAAGCCATGAACGTCGGCGACTGGGTGCTGGCCATCGGCAGTCCTTTCGGCTTGAACGAGACGGTTACCGCCGGCATCGTGTCGGCGATCGGCCGCAACATCGTTCCCGGCCGCCAGTTCGAATCGTTCATCCAGACCGATGCCGCCATCAATCCCGGCAATTCAGGTGGTCCGCTGGTCAATATGAATGGTGAAGTCATCGGCATCAACACCGCCATCTACACCAGTGGCGGCGGCTACCAGGGCGTTGGATTTGCCATGCCGTCCAACACCGTGGCCAGCGTCTACAACCAGCTCATCAGTCCGGACCACAAAGTTTCGCGCGGCTCCATCGGCGTCTCCTTCAATGCCATACCAAATCCTGCCGTCGCCCGCGTCTATGGTGTTAACACCGGCGTGACCATCGCCAGCATCACCCCGAACGGGCCGGCGCAGAAAGCCGGACTCCAGACGGGCGACACCATCATCTCGGTAAACGGAAAGCCGGTGAAGAACGGCGATGAACTGGTCGCCAACATCTCCGCGCTTAAGCCGGGAGCCACCGCCAAGATCGGCTATGTTCGCAATGGCAAAGAGGCAAGCGCCGAGGTCACCATCGCCGACCGCGCCAAGCTGTTTGCCAATCGCCTGGGCGGCCAGCAGGAAGAAGGTGAGGAAGGCCAGCCACAGGACACCAAGTTTGGCGTCACGGTCCGCGGCATAACCCAGGATTTGGCGAACCGTTATCAATTGCCAAATACCAAAGGTGTAATCGTGCAGGAAGTGAAGCCCGACAGCTTCGGCGACACTGCCGGATTGAGTCGCGGCGACGTTGTCCTTGAGATCAACAAGCAGCCGGTGAACAGCGAGGAAGATTTCCGCCGCATTGAGTCGCAGGTCAAGAGCGGTCAGGATGTGGTCTTCCTGGTGCGTCCGCGGGGCACCAAGGACAACTCGACGGTCTTCATGGGAGGCACGCTGCCATAACGGGAGCTGCCTCCGGTTGGCCCGGAAAGTATTAACTCATCAGCAATCCCAGCCGTGGCGCTGGTGCATCCCAGAGAAACGATGCCCAGCGCCACCCCGTTTCATTCTGGGAACCTGGGTCGTTTTATTGTTTCCTAATCGGACGCGCCTTAATTACAATGGGGCATTCATTTGCTGTTCATAAAGATTTAGAGAGGTGCTCGTTGCCTATCGGACATCGTTCCTCACAAATCGCCGGCGTGCTGTTTGCACTGCTGGCTTTGGCCGGATGGACATCGGCGAGCACAACCACCACCACAACGAAGTCGAAAGCCAAGCACGCACACGTTTCCAGCACGCATCATAGTTCGACGAGCCATCATTCTTCTCCGCGTGTGACCAGCGCCGCAGTGCACTCCCACGGACAGCACGGCATCGATGAGGAGCGGACGGTCGCCATCCAGAGCGCCCTGATCCACGAGCACTACCTCACTGGCGAGCCCACTGGAGTGTGGGACCAGTCCTCCAAAGATGCGATGCTGCGCTACCAGGCCGCCAACGGCTGGCAGACGAAGATTACTCCCGATTCGCGCGCCCTTATCAAACTCGGGCTCGGTCCCGATCACAAGGGCCTGTTGAACCCCGAGACCGCGAACATCCCGTCGCCGCATGAACTCGGCGTAGACAGTCCCACCCAACCCGGCGGGGCCGCCGACAGCCAATAGCGTCAGGCTTGCGACGCCGTCATTTCAGATTTTGCTGCCGGTTTGCGCGATGAGAATGGGCTGATAGAAGCCGCTCTCGCCTGGAAAAATCCATCTTGTATCCGTAAAGCCTGCCTGCCTGAACACGGCCTCAAGTTCGCTCCTGCGGAATCCCCGATAAAGAGCTGCCATATGGAACGTGTTCCACTCCCCCGCGATTCGGCGAGTGATGTACAAGTGAAACCGATAATGGGATTCATCGACCCAATCCCAGATTTGGAAAACGATTCGCCGACTCTCCTCGTCGCCGTAAATGAATGGGCCCTGCACCACCGGGCGCTGAACGAGCAGGAGATCGTAGTCGCGTATGCTCGCAATAAAGACTCCGCCGCGGCGTAGTCTGCTCCGAATCTGGGTAGCTGCCCGGAGTAACTCCTGCTCGGTCGTCAGGTGGGGAAGCGAATTATCCATACAGATTGCGGCATCGAAAAGCGTGTCGCCAAGAGCGCTGAGATCGCGCATGTCGGCGGCGAGAAAGCGAATGTCCAACTCGCGCTGCGAAGCTTCCTTGCGTGCTCTTTCAATGGCTGCGGAACTGATGTCGCAGCCCGTGACTTTGAAACCTCGGTTCGCCAGCCCCAGTGACTGAGTACCGATCCCGCACGCACAATCCAAAATGCTCTGGTTGGCTTCGACCCCGAACTTCAGAAGAAGTTGGCTGACTGAGGCTGCCTGCCGTTCAATGGACGCGTTCCAGTCCTCGAAAATCAGGTGGTAGATACCAGCAAGCTCGTCATACGATTTCCCAGTATTCATGCCGGTTCACACCGCTTCGGCGGCGAAGTGTTGCTGATCGGCGGAGCAGGGCAGCAGAACCGTGAAGGCTGTGCCGTGGTGGCTGTTGCCGCAGCGAGTTTCGACCTCGATGGTGCCGCCATGTCGCTGGGCAATCTCTTTCGCAACCCACAATCCCAGGCCTGTGCCCACGTCTTTCTTGGTGGTGAAGAATGGTTCGAAGATGCGATTGCGATGTTCCGGGGCGATGCCCGGTCCGTCGTCTTCCACCCTGAACCTGACCGCCCGGCCATCCGCGTGTTCAACACAGTTGGCCTCGATCTTAAGAGTGCCCCCGGCGTCCACCGCGTCGGCTGCGTTGCAGACCAGGTTCGACATCAACTGCTGCAACTCTCCCGGCCAGCCCAGAATCGGCGGACACTCTTCGACCTGAAGCACCAGGTTAATGTTCTTGCTCTTAAGCTTGTTGGAATACAGCTTCAACACTGAATCCAGAAGCGCGGGAACATCGATCCCAGCGGGTGCTTTCGACTCGCGGTAAAACCCTAGCGTCTGCCGCGTGATGTGCGATACCCGCTCCAGCTCCTGCTCGGCAAGTTCCAGGTCGCAGGCAGCATCGGGCGGAAGGCCGGGCCTGGCTTTCGCAAGATAAATGAGGTTGCTAACCGCTTCCAGGGGATTGTTGATCTCGTGGGCGACGGTTGCGGCCAGGCGAGCGGCCGCAGCCAGTTTCTCGGTCTTGCGCAGAATCTCCTGCGACTTGCGCTCGTGCGTCGCATCGCGAAACACTAGGACCACCCCGACCAGCCGCTCTCCGTCATCGTGAATCGGCGCGGCGCTGTCTTCAATCGGGATCAGCCTGCCATCGCTGTGCTGCAACACCGTGTGGTTCGCCAGCCCCACAATCTGGCCGAGTTCCATTACTTTTCTCACCGGATTGTTTACCGGCTGCCGCGTGACTTCATTGAAGATGGGGAAGATCTCAGCGATCGGTTTTCCTTTGGCTTGCGTCAGGCTTCTGCCCGTGAGCCGTTCTGCCACCGGATTGATGAAGGTCACTACGCCGTGTTCGTCGGTGGCGATCACGCCGTCGCCCAGGCTGGTCAACGTAACCCGGAACCACTCTTCGCGCTGCTTTATCTGCGCCGCGTGCTGTTCGCGAAGCTTCATCTCGCGCAAAATAAAATACGCCAGCAGCGCCAGCCCCAGCCCCGCCAGCAGGCTGGCCAGGTAGATGCAGGCGACGGTGAGGCGTATGCTCTGTATGTATTTCTGCGTGCGGGCAGCATCCAGCGAGGCTTCTTGCCGTTGCATCTCGCCGGCCAGCACCCGGATCTTTTCCATGGTGAACAATCCGGCGTTGCTCAATACCAGTTGCCGGGCAGCATCGGGATGGCCCGCCTGGTAGAGCGCAATAGTCTCAGCCAGTTCGTTGAGTTTCTGCTTCGCCAGCACGCCTAGCCGTGTAGCATTGGCCAGCGCGTCAGGATCGTCCGCCGTCAGCTCCTTCAGCTTTCGAATGTGGGTTTCCACTTCCGGGGTAGAAGTGTTGTAAGGAGCCAGGTACTGTAACTCGCCTGTATAAAGGTAGCCACGCTGGCCCGTTTCGGCGTCCTTCAGCAGCGACTGTGTGTCTGCCAGCTCCAACAGGACTTGTTGGGTGTGAGACACCCAAGCCTGGTTCGCCACCTGCACGCCCAGTTGCCGCCGGACCACGATGGCGTTGACGACCAGCAGGACCAGGAGGACGAAGAAGCCTGTTATAACACTGAATCGTTTATAGAAGAGCTGCATGAGGCAGAGGCCTACCGCGAGTACACAATGCTCAGTGCAGAGATTCTAAACGAAACGGACTACTGCTTGGCATTCAAACGCCATTTCGCAGCGAAATTGAGTCACCAATGATGCCGAAATGTTTGCTGGTTAGTGTGCCTCTCCTGCTTCAGCGCCGGGCATGATGTTCCTCAGCGGCGCTTTCAGCTGCTCTTCCAATTCTGGATGCGGCAGCGGCTTGCGCGGCAGCATCTGGTCGCGCATGGCGGTGTTGTAGACGAACGTTGCTTCCACCACCGCAGCCTGCGCCAGGTCTCCAGGCGACAGCTCCTCATAAACATCCATGTTGGAATGGTGGGTGCGCGAACTGTAGTCGAGCGGGTCCTGGATGAACTGGAATCCCGGAATGCCGACGGCGTCGAAGGCCTCGTGATCGGTGCCGCCGGTGTTACGCAAGGTAATGGTGGTGACGCCCAGGTCCTTCAGCGGCTCAATCCACTGCGCGAAGATCGGCGCCATGGCGGCGTTTTCCTGCAAGTACACACCGCGAATTTTTCCGCTCCCGTTATCCAGATTGAAATAGCCGGAAATCTTCTGCCACTCGGGTTTGAGCTGCACTGGACCACTGGGCTTGCGAATCCATTCCGGCAGCTTGAGCTGGTCAGGCGCGGTCGAAAGCGGCACCTGGCCGAAATGCTGATGGACGTAACCGTAGGAGCCATACTCGCCTTGTTCTTCGCCCGTCCACAGCGCAACGCGGATAGTGCGTCGCGGCTTCACTTGCAGCGTGTTGAGAATGCGCATCACTTCCATGGCGACGACCGTGCCTGCGCCATTGTCGGTCGCGCCAGTACCCGAAGCCCACGAATCCAGATGACCGCCAACCATCACCACTTCATCTTTCAGCTTGGGATCGGTGCCGGGGATCTCGGCGATGGTGTCGAAGCCATGCTCGTGATCGCCGGTAAATTTCGTATCGACGTTCATCTCCATCGTTACGGGAACATTGGCCTTCAGCAGCCGGTAAACGCGTCCATAATTTTCGATGGCCATCACCACCACGGGAAGGGGATTGGCGCTCTCGCGTTTGTAAGCCTCCCAGCCAAAGCCGACGCTGCTGTCGTCGAAGATGGTCCCGCCGGAGCCGCCGCCGTTCTGGCCGTCGCGGCTGGGCGTGATCACCGCCAGTGCGTGCTCATCGGCCAGAAACTTCCCAACTGCCCGGCGCAGTGCCAGACGCTTCATAAATTGCTGCATAAAGTCGCCGCGGTCCCGGGGCTTGGGCCATTCGGTCAGTTCCTTAAGTTCCTTGTCGTCATAGCGCGTCCACAGTGGCTTTTCCACCGGAGGGACCTCGCGCATCGCGCCATAGAGCACGATCTTTCCCGCCAGCTTGCCTTTGTATTTGTCGAAGTCCTTCTCATCGCTGACGTCGATCCAGACCGCCGAGCCGGTGACCGCGCCATTGGTCGCCGGCGACCACGGTCCGGCTTGCGCAATGAAGACTGCCATGTCAGGCGAGGTCATGCGCACCCAGGTGTTGAGCTGCTGCCAGCCCATGCCAAATTCGCCCCAGTCCTCCAGATGGGCATTGCTACAGCCCATGGCGGTGAACTGGTCGCGCGTCCACTCATTGGCGTGCTTCAGGTTTTGCGAACCGGTCAGGCGCGGGCCAATGTCGTCGAACAGCGCAGAGGCATATTCCATGGCGTGCGAGTGGTTCAGGCCTTCGACGCGGATACGCTGATACATGTTCAGGTCCAGCGTCTCCACCTGCGGCTGCGGCTGGTCGTAGGACGGCTCATTCGCATTGGCGGAGCCGGTCTTGGACTTATCGGCGGCTGCGGCGGCAAGCGGAACAGCGAAGCTGATTAACAGCGCGACAGAAATGCGCAAATATCGGTCTAGCATCAGGCGGGACTCCAGTCGAAGAGAGAATTGCAATCCAGCAGGGTATCAGAAATGGTGGTTCCCAGCGGACATATGTGATGATCTGCGCCGCGCGAACTACCAGATCGTTGGGACGACCTGGGCATCGCGGATGCGCTGATCGGCTGTGACCAGAAACGCTCCCTCGACCACTGCGGTCGCGCCAATCAACCGATCCACGGGATCTCGCGGATAGGGAGCAGGCAGGCGCGCGGCTAGTGCCGCGATCTCCGGCGTAACGGGTTTAACCACGACCCGGGCAGTAGCCTCGCGTACAAACCCTTCTACCGTTCCCGATATCTGTATTCGCCTGTTCTCCACCACCCACGCCAATTCCCACAAGCTGATATCTGCTATGGCAATGACGTCATTTCGCCGTGCTTCCTGAATGGCCCGATGCGCGTTCGCCGAGATTTTCGCGGAATCGCCCAGCATCCAGATCAGCACATGCGTATCCAGCACCAACACTAGCGCGTCTCCCAATCTTCCAAGGGCACCGTGTTGATGATGTCTCCGGTAACGGTCACTCTCCCTTTCATGGAGTCGAAGAAGTCGTCATCGTCGCGAATTATCGGAACGAGCTTGACCACGGGCTTGCCACGCTTAGTAACAACCAGAGGTTCACCCGTTTGCTGCACCTCATCCATCAATGCCAGGCATTGATTCTTGAATTGTCCAGCAGCTATTTCCTTCATATGGACATATTAACATGGCCATAGACGTGACGAGATGGATGTCCACCGCCGAACGAGGGGGTTCGGGAGCGGACAGAGGTTGACCCGGTTGCGACTTCATCACAAACGTGGATAAGGAGTTATCGGTTGGGCGGCCACGGCCCTTGAGGTGCAAGTTCAGGGGAATACATGCGCACCTTGCTCCAGGATCTTCAGTACGCCGTCCGCCAGATGCGGAAATCGCCCGGCTTCGCCTTCGTCGCCATTCTGACGCTGGCGATAGGAATCGGAGCTAACACCACCATCTTTTCCGTGGTCAACGGCGTGTTGCTGAATCCGCTACCCTATCCCGACGCCGATCGCCTAGTCGTTCTGTTTCATAACAAGCCGAACTTCGCCAAGGGCTCCATCTCCTATCCCAATTTTCTCGACTGGCAGCGCGACAATCGTTGCTTCGAGGCCGTGGCGGCCTATCGCAATGGCGATGCCAAGCTGACCGGATCAGGCGAGCCCGAGAACCTAAGCGGGCGCATGATGTCGGCCGGATTCTTCGAGATGCTTGGGGTCAAACCCTTGCTGGGGCGTACCTTCACGGCAGACGAAGACCGGCTCGGCGCCAATCCCACCGTAATGATCTCGGAGGGGCTTTGGAAGCGGAAGTTTGCCTCCAATCCCAACATTCTGGGACAGGCCATCATCCTTGACGGCAGACCGCGCACCATCATCGGCGTCGTTCCCGGCAGCTTTCAATTGCGCCAATGGAACTTCCAGCCAAGCGAGATCTACACTCCCGTGGGCGAGTATCCCGTCCCGCACTTTCGCGATCGCAATTCCGCCTGGGGCATGGATGCCATCGCCCGCCTGAAGCCGGGAGTGACGCTGGCGCAAGCCGCCCAGGACATGGCGCGGGTGAACGGCGGATTGCAGGCCGCTTATCCCGACGTTGACGCCGGCATCAAGACCAATATCGTTCCGCTCAAAGACCAGATCGTGGGCGACATGCGTCCCGTGCTCTGGGTACTGATGGGCGCAGTACTCTTCGTGCTGCTCATCTCGTGCGTTAACGTCGCCAACCTGCAACTGGCGCGAGCCACCGCGCGGCAGCGCGAGTTCGCGGTGCGGGTGGCCCTCGGCGCCCAACAACGACGGCTCCTGCGGCAGGTGCTGACCGAAAGTCTCGCGCTCTCGCTGGTGGGCGGCGCTCTCGGTCTCCTGCTGGCTTACTGGGGAAGCAAGGCTGCGGTAGCGGCGATCCCTGACATGTTGCCGCGCGCTGAGAACGTCGGGGTGGATGGCCACGTTTTGTTCTTCACGCTCGCAATCTCCATACTCGCGGGAGTCATCTTTGGTTTGGCGCCGGCGCTTAGGACCTCGCGCACCGATGTGAGCTCGACCCTCAATCAAAGCGGGCGCTCGTTGGTGGGCACACGGGCCCGCGCGCAGGCCGTCTTTGTCACCCTCGAGATGGCGATGGCGCTCATTCTGCTGGTGGGCGCGGGACTGATGGTCCGCACCCTGGTGCGGCTGTGGAACGTGGATCCCGGCTTCGATGCGCGCGGCGTAATCTACTTCAACATTGCCCCTTCCATCGCGCTCTCGCGCCAGCCGCCCGACGCGGTTCGTGCCGCCTATCGGCAGTTCGAGGCGACCTTGCGCTCGGTCCCGGGAGTAGAGAGCGCGTCGTTCGACTGGGGCTCTCTCCCTATGGAGAGCGATGATGAGGAGCAATTCTGGGCCGATGGCATGACGCGGTCGGACCGTGTGGCCGATGCTCCGATGGCCCTGCGCTACTCGATCAATCCCGACTATCGAAAGGTGATGCGCCTGCCGCTGCTTCAGGGGCGCTTCTTTACCGACGCCGACAACGAACACTCCGCGCGTGTGATGGTCGTGGACCAGGCCTTCGCGCAAAGATATTTTCCCGGGCAGGACCCCATAGGTAAGCATGTCTATTTCCCGCCGGAGAGCACCGATGGCGAACGCACGGACGAGATTGTGGGCGTGGTGGGGCACGTCAAACAGTTCGGCCTGGCGCCCGACAAGTCCAACAACGTAGAAGCCGAATTCTATGAGCCCTTCTCCCAGCTTCTGGACCGGATGATGCCGGTGGTCGGCCAGGGCAATAGCGTTTTCGTCCGGGCGGGTGAGGGAGTGGATGCAGAATCGATATTCCCCAGCATCCGTCATGCGCTGCGGCAGCTCGACGGCGAGATGGTGGTTGATGGCATGCAACCCATGCAGCGGGCGGTTGCCGATTCCATTGCCCGGCAGCGCTTCGCCATGATGCTGTTCTCCATCTTCGCGGCGGGCGCGTTGCTGCTGGCAGCCATCGGCATCTACGGCGTTCTGTCTTACATTGTGGGACAGCGTACGCGCGAGGTTGGCATCCGCATGGCCTTGGGTGCGCAGAAAGGCGACGTGGTATGGGCGGTCCTGCGCGATGGTGCCGGCATGACCCTGCCGGGCGTGGGCATCGGCCTGGTGGTCGCATTGGGGTTAACCCGGCTGATGTCGGCCATGCTGTTTGGCGTAAAGCCGACCGACGTCATCACGTTTGCGTCAGTCGCGGTTCTACTGTGCGTGGTCGCGCTGCTGGCGTGTTATGTCCCAGCCCGGCGCGCGGCGAAGCTCGATCCCATGCAGGCGTTGAGAGCGGAATAAGGCGACACAGTGTTGCGGTAACCCGGTAGAGCGGGCCTTCAGGCCCGCGTTACGTCGCAGCCTCAAACTAGAGCCGGCTTCAGCCGGCGACATCCAGCCAGACAAGCCCTCTATATCTTCACAGAATATTTACCGCTCGTGCCGCCAGCAGTGCGATGGTCGTCAACGATATCGCAGACTGGAGCATCATCAGCACCTTGGCCCAGCGCGCCATGACTGCCGTATCGGTGGGCGAAAACGCGGTGCTGGTGTTGAACGCCAGAAACAAATAATCCAGAAACATGGGAGACCAAGCTGGGTCTTCCTCCGGATGTCCCATCATCTGGGGAAAGAGGAACGCGCTCCTGGCGTCCGGCTCCGCCCGGCCTAGGGGACCGCCGGCATCCAGCTTCCAGTACCACAGGGCAAATACCAGAACATTGGTGAGCCAAAGCAAGGCAGCAGAAGCCAGAAGCGTTCGTGGCGGATCTTTGTGACCGGGCAGCCCTTCGATCAGCAGTCCCAACGACCCGATTAAGGCCACGGTGATGATGCCCAGGGCCGCGAAGCTAAATATGCGAGCGATGTCGTGGCGGCCACGCCGGTAGTTGAAGACGAGTGGGATCAGCAGAACAAAAATTACGGCGACCAGGAGCCAGCGTGGGCCGACGGAAAGTCGATCCGGAAGCGCGAAGTTGATGAGCGCATCGGCCAGCATAGCGACGACTGCCGGCCATAAGGGCTCGCGGACCTTCTGGATCGTCATGATGAGGGCTGCCGTTCCTCGCCCTCGCGAAAGGGCAGCAGGGAACGCGGCCCATCAGCGTATCACTTTTTGAGGCGGGAGAATCGCTTCACCCGTCGCCAGCGAGGTGCGACCGCTATTCGCGAAAGTTAGAATGATGGCGTGGCCTCACTTGCGCAGAACCTGCCCTCTCTCTTCAGCGTAGCGCTGGATGCCACCACGCTGCACGTCTTGGTTGTGGTCTTCGTCGCTACCCTGATTCGGTCGGCATTTGGATTCGGCGAAGCCCTCTTTGCCGTGCCCCTGCTGGTTCTGCGGCTTCCTCTGGAAATTGCCGCTCCCCTGGCCGTGCTGATCTCCATCACCATCGCCGCCATTGTCGTCGTCCAGGACTGGCGCAAGATCGACGTCCGCACCATGGGATGGCTGACCTTTGCCACCGTGTTTGGCATTCCCCTCGGCTTGCTACTGTTGACCAGCAGTCATCAACGCTTCGCCAAAGCGATGATGGGCATGGTGATCATCGCCTTCGCCGTCTACTCGCTCCTCGGAGACAAGCCGCCGGAACTCAAGACCGACAGCATGCTCTGGCTTCTCGGCTGCGGCTTCGTCGCCGGAGTGCTGGGCGGCGCCTACGGCATGAATGGCCCTCCGCTGGCGATTTATGGAGCCATGCGCCGCTGGTCGGCCAAGCAGTTTCGCGCCACGCTTCAGGGATATTTTCTCCCCGCAAGCATCCTCGGTATGGCCGGATACTGGTGGAAAGGTCTCTGGGTTCCGGCCGTAACCCACTACTACCTGCTATCGTTGCCGGCCATGCTGCCCGCGATCCTCCTGGGTAAAGTTGTGAATCATCGCCTGCACGGCGACGCCTTCCTCAAGTACATCTATTTCGCGCTGGCCGCGATCGGAGCGGTACTGCTCGTACAGGCCTTTCGCTAATTGCTAGCTGCTAATTGCTGATTTTTGTGACGCATGTCATTGAATCCCGCCCCGCGCCGGGGTATATTGGCGCGTTCTTCATAATTCGGTCGTGTGTTGCCACGACTCAGCGAGACGATTCATTTATGCCGCAGAACTACGTACCGATTTTCATTTTTGCCCTGGTCGCATTCCTTGTCGCCGCCGGAACGGTTGCCCTTTGCACCCTGATCCGCCCCAAGAACCCGTTCAAGACCAAGCTGATGCCCTACGAATGCGGCATCACGCCCTTCGATAACGCCCGCGGCCGCTACACCGTCCGCTTCTACATCGTTGCCATCCTGTTTGTGGTCTTCGATGTGGAGACCGTCTTCCTGTTTCCCTGGGCGGTGCAGTTTAAGCTGCTAGGGCTGTTCGGGTTGCTGGAAATGATGATCTTCCTCGGCATCCTGATCGTGGGATACATCTGGATATGGAAAAAGGGCGCGTTGGAATGGGTTTAGCGGTGTGATCGGGTAGTGCGGCGCTTCAGCGCCGCGTCAACGGTGCCCCTTTTGATTCTTGGGGCTTCAGCCCCAACGCCTTCTGTGACCAAGACCTATTTCATCACCGCTTCCGCGTACATGCACCAGAACCTGTCCTTACGCGGCGCTGAAGCGCCGCACTACCCGAACGAAATGGAATTGGGATTACGGGCGCCTCTGTCATTATTGCCGGTTTTGAGTCGCAATGTGATCAACATCACAGCCTGTCGTGATTGCCGTACAAGAAGGTAACCGCCGTAGGCTGCTACAAATAGAACTGCAACGAGCAGGGGTGAGTACAGCGAAAGATATGCCTGACGAGACCAAAGACCCGAATCCAGTCTTGCCTGAATCGAAGCCCCCAGCTGCCCCTCAACCGGGCGTGGAGGCTGCCCCATCTGCCCCAGCGATCGCGAAGCCCACTTCGGCTGAGAAGTCCGAAGCTGGCGCGGTGCCAGCGGCCCCTCCCGTGGCAAATCCGGATGCCGCGGCCAAGCCCGCCGATCCGGCCAAACCTGCTGCCGCAGCCACACCGGCAACCGGCGAAAAGCCGGCGACACCGCCCGCCGCCGCCAAGCCGGCCGCCCCAGCCGCCAAGGCTCCGCCAAAACCCGAAGGCCCCAAGCCCGAGCCCTGGGATTCGGACCTTGCGCACAGCCTGAAAAGCCAATATGGATCGGGCATTCGGGAAGCCAGCACCTATCTCGGCCAGAAGTATCTCGTGGTTGACAGCTCCATCCTCTACGAAATCCTGCTCCGCATGCGCGACGCCGAACTTTTCAACTACTGCGTCGACATCACCGCCGTGCACTATCCCAAGCGGGACGATCAGTTCGACATCCTGTACATCGTGTATTCGTTCCATCACAACGAGCGTGTGCGCATCAAGACGCAGATCAAAGACGGTGAGACCCTGCGCAGCGTAGTGGGTATCTGGGAGACAGCCAACTGGCTGGAGCGCGAGGTCTTCGACATGTTCGGCATCTCGTTCGACGGCCATCCCGATCTCAAGCGCATTCTGCTGCCCGACGGCTGGAAGGGTTATCCCCTGCGCAAGGATTACCCCATCCTCCAGCAGGACCAGGAGTGGGTGAAGATCAACCTCGGCATCGAGAGTGGACAATGAGCGATTTCGAAAACGATTATCGCCACGCAAAGCCGGGCCAAAGTGGTCCGGGGGTTACCGATTACCTCGACCTCGATACCAAGGACGAAACCTTTCTTGACGCCAACGAGCTCGTCCTCAATATGGGGCCGCAGCATCCTTCGACGCACGGCGTGCTCCGCGTCATCCTCAAGCTCGATGGTGAAAAAGTCCTGGGCACCGAATGCGTCATCGGCTACCTGCATCGCGGGGTCGAGAAGATTGCCGAGAACCGCACCTACGCGATGTTCAATCCCTACGTCGATCGCATGGACTACGTTGCCTCGGTCTCCAACGGGCTGGGCTACTGCGAGGCGGTCGAGAAGCTTCAGAACGTGGAAGCGCCGCCGCGCGCGCAATACATTCGCGTCATCCTCACCGAGCTATGCCGCATTGCCAGCCACCAGGTTTGGCTGGGCACGCACGCGCTCGACATCGGCGCGCTGACACCGCTGTTCTATTGCTTCCGCGATCGCGAAGAGATTCTGAAGATCTTCGAGAAGTATTGCGGCGCGCGCCTGACGACGCACGCGTTCCGCATCGGCGGCTGCATCTACGAGGCCTATGACGGCTTCGAGCAGGATTGCCTGAAGTTCTGCACCGCGTTTCTGCCTAAGCTCGACGAATACGAAGAGCTGCTGACCACCAACCGCATCTGGGTGCGGCGCACCAAAGGCGTCGGCATCCTGAATCCTGAAGATTGCATTGCGCTGGGTGTGACCGGGCCGGTGCTGCGCGCCAGCGGCGTGAAGTGGGACTTGCGCAGAGCGCAGCCCTACGAGTGCTACAAGAACTTCGATTTCGAGATTCCGACCGGGCTGAACGGCGACACTTATGACCGGTACCTGGTGCGCATCGAGGAGATGCGCCAATCGGTGCGCATCATTCGCCAGGCAGTCGAAGGCCTGCCACAAGGGCCGATCATGGCCAAGATTCCGAAAGTCCTCAAGCCGCCGGTGGGCGAGATTTACCACTCCATCGAAGCGCCCAAGGGCGAGTTGGGATATTTCATCGTGAGCGATGGCTCCACGCAGCCCTATCGTGTGCGCGTGCGGCCTCCGTCGTTCGTGAATTTGCAAGCCCTCGACAAGATGGTGCGCGGCCTGTTGGTGGCCGACGTGGTCGCCGTCATCGGCACCCTCGACATCGTGTTGGGCGAAGTAGATAGGTGAGACGAGCTGCTTTGAAAGGGCACGGCCTTAGCCGTGTCGTAACAAGGAAGAGATTTGAAGGGTCACGGCTTTAGCCGTGTCGTAGCAAGGAAGAGATTTGAAGGGTCACGGCTTTAGCCGTGTCGTAGCAAGGAAGAGATTTGAAAGGGCACGGCTTTAGCCGTGTCGTAACAAGGAAGAGATTTGAAGGGGCACGGCTTTAGCCGTGTCGTAACAAGGAAGAGATTTGAAAGGGCACGGCTTTAGCCGTGTCGTAGCGGGCAAAAGGAGTCAGGGCTTTAGCCCCTGAGGGAATCGAACCGTGAAGCCAACGCGTGAGCACGCCACAAACAACGAGCAGACGTACTTTATTACTGCGTCCACCTGGCAGCGCCGCGCTCTTTTCAACAACCCGGCATGGGCGGACCTCTTTCTCGAAACGCTGCATTCGTATCGCGGAAAGGGCTATCTGCTCCACGAATACGTACTCATGCCCGACCATTTTCACGTGCTGATTACGCCAGCGGTGACGCTCGAGCGTGCGATCCAGTCCATCAAGGGCGGTTTTTCGTTTCGTGCGAAGACGGAACTCGGCAGCTCAATGGAAATCTGGCAGCGCGGGTTTTCGGACCATCGCATCCGCGACTGTAAGGACTTTGAGATTCACGTTGACTACATTTTCCGAAATCCGGTGGGGAGAAACTTGGTTGAGAGCGCGACGGATTATCCGTATTGCTCAGCATTCCCCGGCAGAGTTAAAGACGAGGTCCCTCAGTGGCTAAAGCCAAGGCAAGAAGAGATCTCGATCGGCACGGCTGAAGCCGTGCCCTTTCAAAGCAGGTAAGGATTAGGCAGGTAAGGATTAGGGCGGCTGAAGCTGTGCCCTTTCAAGACAATGCTAGACGCCATCACAAAATATCTCGGCTCGAACGCGACCCCCGGCGAAGCCGGCAGCATGCTGTGGGCGACCATCTACATCCTGCTGATCACGGTGGGAATCTCGCTGTCGGTCATCGCGATGAACTGGCTGGAGCGCAAAATCCTCGCGCACATGCAGATCCGTCTTGGCCCCATGCGCGTGGGTCCGCACGGCCTGTTGCAGCCCTTTGCCGACGCGCTGAAGCTGCTGATCAAGGAAGACATCATCCCGCAGGAAGCCGACAAGTTCGTCTTCTGGAGCGCGCCCGTCGTCGTAACGATGACTGCGTTCACCACCTTCCTGGTCGTGCCCTTCGGTCCCACCCACGCCGTCACCGACATGAACATTGGCATCCTGTTCATGCTGGGCGTGTCGTCGCTGGGCGTGCTGGGCATCATCATGGCGGGCTGGTCGTCCAACTCGCACTACCCGCTGATGGGCTCGCTGCGTTCCAGCGCGCAGATGGTTTCGTATGAAATCGCGATGGGTCTGGCCATCATCTGTGCCGTGCTCATGACCAGCCTCGAAACCGGTACTGGGACGCTGAGCATGATCGGCATCGTCCAGTCGCAGGCGTCGCAGCACACCTGGTTCATCTTCAAGTTCTTCCCGCTGGGATTTCTGGCGTTCGGCGTCTTCGCCATTGCGATGGTTGCTGAAACCAATCGTGCGCCCTTCGATCTGCCGGAAGCCGAGTCGGAACTGGTTGCCGGCTTCCATACCGAGTACAGCGGCTTCCGCTGGTCGCTTTTCTTCCTGGCCGAGTACGCGGCGATGCTGGCGGTCTCGTCGATCGCGGTCACGCTGTGGCTTGGCGGGTGGATGCGGCCTTTCCCGAACTGGCTGAGCGGCGCGACTTGGAACACGGCATTCTCGCTCTTCCCCGCGCTGACATTGTTTGTGCTGGCCGGGCTGTGCTTGCTGGGCACGGTGCGCATGCCCAAGATTCCCCAGATGAAGATCCAGACCGTCGGTCTCGGAATCTTCGGATTGCTGCTCGGCTTCATCGGTCTGGTGCTGCTCATCACGCCGGTGCGCGAGCGCGTGCAGGACATCTACTGGTTCGTCGTGAAGGTCGCGTTCTTTATGTATATGTACATCTGGTATCGCGGAACGTTCCCGCGCTACCGCTTTGACCAGCTTATGAAAGTGGGCTGGAAGGTACTGCTGCCGACCGGGCTCGGCGTCCTCATCGCAACCGCGATTTGGGGGCTGATGCCGCAAATCTCGTCGGCGATTCTGGGGGTACTGCCGTGAGCCAGGAAGGGCTGGTAGAGCGAACCTTCAGGTTCGCGTCAAGCCGCAACAATAAGAATGAGGGGCTTCGGCCCCTGGATGTGCCGCCGGCTGGAGCCGGCTCCGAACTGAAAGAAGACGCCGCTCTAAAGGGCGGCTCTACCCGGGGGATACTGCCGTGAGTCTGAAGCCGCTGCTGCGCAAGATGTTGCTGATCGATTTGATCAAAGGCCTAAAGGTTACGTTCAACTATCAGGCGCCAAGTGAAGCAATCACAGAGCAGTATCCGCTGGAGCGGCCGGTTATCTTTGAGCGCTTTCGCGGCCAGCCGCGGCTGAAGGTCGACCCGGAGAGCGGCGCGTCGATGTGCATCGTCTGCAACCTGTGCGCGCTGGCGTGCCCGGAGCAATTGATTGTCGTGAAGGGCGAGCGTAACCCGGTGACCAAGCGCAAGGAGCCGGTCTCCTACACCTACGACCTCAGCCGCTGCATGTTCTGCGGCCTGTGTGCCGAGGCCTGCTCAACCGACGCTCTGGAGCTGACCCAGGATTACGAGATGGCGCTCTACAGCCGCGAAGGCATGGTGCTAGACCAGGCTGCGCTGGAGCGCGGCCAGGAGCCGGAGAAGTACGCGAAGTAGCAGTGGCCAGTGGCTAGTGGTCAGTCGCCAGTTGGATTCAAGTTTCAAGCGGTACGCGGCAGAGTTTTTCGTGAGACGGCGGAGTGCTGTCAGTTTGGTTGATCTTCAAGATTGTGGGTGTGAGAGCCCGAAGGGCGACATTTGAGTTAGCCGTGGGCGTAAGCCCGCGGATGACGGAGATAAAAGAACCTGAGCCCCGTCAGGGGCGACACAAGACGGGCGGCATGATTTGGAATAGGGGTCCTTCGACTCCGGATCGCAAAAGAAGCGATCCTCCGCTCAGGATGACACGGGTTTTGAAGCATGCGTTCCGGATTTTGGTTTTGCTAATTGCTAACGGCTAATTGCTGATTTTTATGACACCTGTTGCCACAACATTCTTCTTCTATTTTCTGGCGATCATGGCCATCGTCTCGGCGATTGCGGTGATCACCCGGCGCAATCCGGTGCATGCCGCGCTAGCGCTGATCGTGACGCTGCTGTCGCTCGCCGGCTTTTATCTGATGCTCTACGCACCGTTTGTCGCCGGCGTCCAGATCGTGCTCTACGCCGGCGGAATCATGGTGCTGTTCCTGTTCGTGATTATGCTGATCAACCTGGAGCAGAACATCCGCGAGTACCAGTTCAACAAGCAATGGCTTGTCGGCCTGATCGCCTCGCTCGCGCTGGGCGCGCTGCTGCTGTTCGTCTTTCGCGCCGGACGCGGCACGTTTCCGTCGGTGTTCTATCAGGGCTATCGCGGGCTGGAGGCCGACAACACGCAGCAGATTGGCCTCGCTCTGTACGGACAATACATGCTGCCGTTCGAGATTGCCTCGCTCCTGCTGCTGGTTGCCATTGTGGGCGCGGTGGTCATGGCGAAGAAGAGGATTTGAAGGGCAGTGGCTAGTGACCAGTGGTCAGTGGCCAGATGCAAGGGATTAGGGATCAGGGACTAGTGGGCGGCGTTGAACTCCGACGTTCCGAGAGCCCGGAGGGCGACATTTGAGTTAGCCGTGGGCGTAAGCCCGCGGTTGGCAGAAGAAACAGAGAGCGAGCCCCTCCGGGGGCGACACACAACGGGCGGGGTAGGCAGGATAGGGGTCCTTCGACTCCGGTGCGCAAAAGACGCGCACCTCCGCTCAGGATGACACGGCTTTGGGTTTTGCTAACGGCTAATTGCTAAGAGCTAAGAGCTTTTATGACTGAGATCACCACATTGCATTACCTGGTTGTTGCGGCGGCGCTGTTCATGATCGGCACCATTGGCGTGCTGACGCGCCGCAACGTGGTCATCATCCTGATGTCCATTGAGCTGATCCTGAACGCCGTCAACCTGAACTTGGTGGCGTTCTCGCGGCTCTACGGATTGCACGGGCAGGTGTTCGCCATCTTCGTGATCACTGACGCCGCTGCCGAGGCCGCGGTCGGCCTGGGCATCATCATCGCCTTCTTCCGTAATAAGGAGACGGTGAACGTGGACGAGATCGACCTGCTGAAGTGGTGAAGAACAGTTGCCAGTGGCCAGTGGTCAGTTGTCAGTTGGGACGGGCAGGTGACTGGGTCTTGTTTGTAACGATAGGGGTACTCGACTCCGGACCGCAAAAGAAGCGATCCTCCGCTCAGGATGACAGCAGGTTGTTGTATCCGGCGAAAAGCGAAGAGCGAATCGCGATTCGCGATTCGCGATATTACTGACGGCTGATAGCTGACGGCTGAGAGCTAATAATGTTCTTTCTTGATCATCTCTGGATCATTCCGCTGTTCCCCGCCTTCGGTGCGGCTTGCATGTTCTTCTTCGGACGCAAGCTGTCGAAGTCGGCGGTCAACGGCGTCTGCGTCGGCGTGATTGTGCTGGCGTTCGCATGGGCCTGCCTCGCAGTGTGGCAATACACCGGCTACTCCGCCGAGCATCCCGGCAAGCCCTTCGAGAAGGTGATGTACACCTGGCTCGGCACCGGCAGCGACGCGCTTATGTATCCCACGCACGGCGGCGCCGCGCAGTTCCGCGCCGACGCCGGCTTCCTGCTCGATCCCCTGTCCGCGATCTGGCTGCTCTTCGTTACCGGCGTGGGCATGCTCATCCACATTTACTCGATGGGCTACATGGCGCACGAGGGCGGTTACTACCGCTTCTTCGGCTACCTGAATCTGTTCATGTTTTCCATGCTGACGCTGATCCTCGCCAACAATTACGCGCTGATGTTCGTTGGCTGGGAGGGCGTGGGCTTGTGCTCGTATCTGCTCATTGGCTTCTACTTCCAGCGACACTCCGCGTCGACCGCCGCGAACAAGGCATTCATCGTCAACCGCGTGGGTGACGCCGGATTCCTGCTCGGCATGTTCACCATCGCCTGGTATTTCGGCTCGGTCCAGTACACCGCGGTCAATCATCTGGCGCGCAGCGGCCGCTTCGCCATCGGCGATCCTGTGATCACAGCGGCATGTCTGCTACTGTTCGTCGGCGCTTGCGGCAAGTCCGCGCAATTTCCGCTGTATGTCTGGTTGCCGGACGCGATGGAAGGCCCCACGCCGGTCTCCGCGTTGATCCATGCAGCAACCATGGTCACCGCCGGAGTTTACATGGTGGCGCGCTCGAATGCGCTGTTCGTGCTCGCGCCCAATGCGATGAAGACGGTCGCCATCGTCGGCGCCCTCACCGCGATATTCGCCGCCACTATCGCCCTGGTGCAGAACGACATCAAGCGGGTGCTGGCGTACTCAACGGTTTCGCAACTCGGCTACATGTTTTTGGCGCTCGGTGTCGGCGCGTTTGCCGCAGGCGTCTTCCACGTCTTCACCCACGCTTTCTTCAAGGCGCTGCTGTTCCTGGGGGCCGGCTCGGTGATCCACGCCATGAGCGGCCAGCAGGAGATGCAGCACATGGGCGCGCTGCACGGCAAGATCAAGACCACCTTCGGCACCATGCTGATTGCGACGCTGGCCATCGCCGGCATCCCCGGCTTCGCCGGCTTCTTCTCGAAAGACGCCATCCTGTGGGAGACATGGTCGCGCGAGGGCGGCGCTTATCGCTACCTGTGGTACATCGCGTTCTTCACCGCGCTGATGACCTCGTTCTACATGTTCCGGCTGATCTACCTGACGTTCTTCGGCAAGCCGCGCATGACGCACGAGGTCGAGCACCACATCCACGAATCGCCCAAAACAATGACCGTGCCACTAGTGATTCTGGCGATTTGCTCGCTGGGTGCGGGCTGGCTGGGATTGCCGCACAGCCTCGGTGGATCGAACCGTTTTGAGAAGTTCCTGGAACCGGTCTTCGCCAAAGAAGCGGTCGTGCTGGAAGTGCAAGGCAAGGCGGCGCAGGTGGTCGCCGGTGAGCAGCAGGTGGAGCATACCGATCCGCTGGAATACGCGCTGATGTTTGCCTCGGTCGGCGCGGCGGTGTTCGGGTGGTGGCTGGCACAACGCGCCTACAAGAACGCCGACAAAGGCTACAAAGAGCCGATCCAGGAGTTCGCGCCGCGATGGTATAAGACGCTCTTCCGTAAGTGGTACGTGGACGAAATCTACGACTGGGTCTTTACCGGCCGCAAGAAGGTTGGCGATGTGCGTCTGGGCGCGATGGGCCTCGGCGACGCATTGTGGAAGTTTGACGCGGACGTCATCGACGGCGCGGTGAATGGCGCTGGCTGGACCACGCGCATGAGTGGCACGCTGTCCACGCTGTGGGACAAGTGGATCATCGACGGCCTGTTCGTGAACGGAGTTGGCATTGTGACGCGCCTGGCTTCGTATCCGGTGCGCCTGGTGCAGTGGGGCCTGGTGCAGTGGTACGCGCTGGTGATGGTCGCCGGCCTGGTGGGATTTGTTTGTTATTACGTGGTCAAGTGGTGAGGCAAGCCTTTAGCTTCGCGTAGCGAGCAACAAACGGTAGAGCGAACCCTTAGGTTGTGGTGGATAGGACCGGTAGAGCGAACCTTCAGGTTGTGGTGGAGAGGACCGGTAGAGCGAACCTTTACGTTGTGGTGGAGGAGACCGGTCGAGCGAACCTTACAGGTTGTGGTGGAGAGGACCGGTAGAGCGAACCTTTAGGTTGTGGTGGAGGGGACCGGTAGAGCGAACCTTCAGGTTGTGGTGGAGGGGACCGGTAGAGCGAACGTTTAGGTTGCGGTGGGTAGGACCGGTAGAGCGAACCTTTAGGTTCGCGTCAATCCGGCCAAATAAAACTGAGGGGCTTTAGCCCCGGAACAATCATGACGACTTACTTCATCACGGCTTGTGCGCACATGCAGCAGAACCTTTTCCAACGGGACGAGGTCGCTGAACTCATGGTCGCCACCTTTTTCAAATATCGTGAGGCCGGAGAGTTCGAGCTCCATGAATATGTCGTCATGCCAAATCACATTCACTTACTGGTTTCCATCAATGAGCAGCAACAGTTAAGTCGAGTGATCCAACTTATCAAAGGCGGCTTTTCTCATTCGTTGCGCGAAAACGGGATTGTCTTTCGGGCAGTGTGGGAGCAGAGATATTACGATCGCCGGGTTCGCGATGCCGGTGAGTTCGCCGAATTTTCCCAATACATACGTCAGAATCCTGTGCGTAAGGGTTTGGCAGAGCGCGCTGAAGAGTACCCGTATTCGTCGGCGGGAGTGTCGGGGCTAAAGCCCCTAATTAACAGAAGCAGCGATCGGGACGCGAACCTGAAGGTTCGCTCTACCGATTCGAGCGAGGCGAAGCACGCCGAGGTCTTGGAGATGCAGGTGACGCGAACCTGAAGGTTCGCTCTACCCGCTGAGAGCCATTAAAAAATGTACAACCATATTCTTTCGATCATCTTATTCACGCCGCTGGTAGGAGCCGCGCTCCTGCTGCTGGTGCCCAAGGAAAACAAGGACGCGATCCGCTGGATCGCAAACATCTTCGCTTTCCTCGGGTTCGCCGTCTCGTTGCCGCTGATTCCCTGGTTCTGGGCACTGAAAGAGCGCGCCGGCTTCCAGTTCGTGGAAGGCACGCCCAACAGCTGGATCCCCTCGATTGGCGCGGGCTACGTCATCGGCATCGACGGCATTTCCTTCCTCCTGATCATGCTGACCACGCTGCTTGGCGCCATCTCCATCCTGTCGTCGTGGAACGCCATCCAGGACCGCGTGAAAGAGTATTACATCTGGTTCCTGGTGCTCCAGGTGGGCATGCTCGGCGTCTTCATGGCCAACGACATGTTCCTCTTCTTCGTTTTCTGGGAGGCCATGCTGGTGCCGATGTACTTGCTGATCGGCATCTGGGGCGGCCCGCGTAAGCTTTATGCGGCCATCAAGTTCTTCCTGTACACCTTGTTCGGTTCAGTGCTGATGCTGCTGGGCATCCTGTTCCTGTACTTCCATCACCACACCTTGACCGGCGTGTACACGTTCTACCTGCCCGATCTCTATGCCACCGCGCCGAAGATCGGCGGCCACGCGGCCATCTGGCTGTTCTTCGCATTCTTCCTCGGCTTCGCTATCAAAGTGCCGATGTTCCCGTTCCACACCTGGCTGCCGGACGCGCACGTGGAAGCGCCGACAGCTGGCTCAGTCATACTGGCCGGCGTTCTGCTGAAGATGGGAACGTACGGGCTGATCCGCTTCTCGCTGCCGTTCTTCCCGGCGGTGGCGATGACACCCTGGGTGCGCCAGTTCATGATCACTCTGTCGCTGATCGGCATTATCTATGGCGCGCTGGTCTCGCTGGTGCAGAAGGACATGAAGAAGCTGGTGGCGTACTCATCGGTCAGTCACCTGGGTTTCTGTACCCTGGGCATCTTTGCGCTAAGTCCGCTGGGCCTAAGCGGCTCGGTGATACAGCAGATCAACCACGGCATCTCCACCGGCGCGCTGTTCTTGATTGTCGGTATTTTGTACGAACGACGCCACACCCGCGAGATCAGCGAGTACGGCGGCATCTCCAACATCATGCCGGTGTACGCCACTATCACGCTGATCATGTTTATGTCGTCGATGGGGCTGCCGCTGCTCAACGGCTTTGTCGGCGAGTTCACCATCCTGCAAGGCACGTTCATGGAGAACAAAGCGTGGGCCGCGTGGGCTGTTCCGGGCGTGATCCTTGCGGCGGCGTACCTGTTGTGGCTCTATCAGCGAGTCTTCTTCGGGCCGGTCAACAATCCCAAGAATGAGAAGCTGCTGGACCTGTCGCCGCGGGAGTTGGCGACATTCCTTCCGCTGGTAGCGATCGCGTTCTGGATTGGGCTGTATCCCAAGCCGTTGTTCCAGATACTTTCCACACCCATCAACAACCTTGTTGCGACGGTGCGGCCGGATTATCCGGGGCTGAACAAGCCGGTACTGGCAACGCAGCCGGTTGCGCCGGCGGCAGTGCCGCAGCCGTCCGGTGCGCCTGAGACGCAAACGGCGCCCACGGCTACCCAGCGCCCGGTAGAGCGACCCTTCAGGGTCGCGTCTAAGGCAGCTAATCTGAATCAGAGCCGGCTTCAGCCGGCGGCACCTGAGGGGCAGAAACCTGTGGCTAAGCAGCCGAAGACCACGGAAGAACGCTATGCGCCATTCGCCATTGGCCATTCGCCCGAGGTTGATGGCAACAGCTTAAGCACAGCGTCCGGCGAAAAGCGAAGCGTGGTTGACGAGAATTCAGAGAAGCGTGACATTGCCCTGCGGCACGATGACGGACAACGTGGACAATGAAGAACTATGAAGAACTCGAGGTCTGGCAGAAAGCACATGCGCTGACTCTGCGCTTGTATGAAGCGACCGCCCCATTCCCGCGATCAGAGATGTTCGGACTCACTTCCCAGATTCGCCGTGCTTCCGGGTCCATTGGCGCCAATCTGGCAGAGGGCGGCGGTCGTTGGAACGAAGTCGAAGTTGCGCGCTACGTTCAGATCGCTATGGGCTCAGCCAGCGAGCTACAGAATCATCACAGGTTAGCTAAAGATCTCGGCTTTCTAGCGGAATCGGCTTATTCTCCGCTGGTGAAAGCCGTCATCAGCATTCGCCAAATGCTGACTGCACTATTACAGACCCTTCGACGTACGCGAAATACGCCGCCAACAACTCCGGCGAATGGCGAACCGCGAACGGCGAAGAGCGGAGTTACATCGTGACCACGTCGCTCACACAATACTTCTCCAGCACGGACTACCTGCTCGCTCTGCCGATGCTGCTGCTGGCGCTGTTCGCGCTCGGCATCCTGATGATCGATCTGCTTCTGCCCAAGCAGTGGAAGCAGGTCAACGCCTATACCGCGCTCGTGGGCCTGGCATTTTCGGCCGCCGCGGTCGGCAAGCTGCACTGGGCCTATCACGTGGCCCAGCAAAAGGGACTCAGCTTTATTGATACCGGCTTCATGGGAACTTTGCTGGTCGATCCTTTCGCGCTCTACTTTTTCTATTTGTTCCTGGCCGGCGCGGCGATCGCGGTCCTGATGTCGATGCACTATCTGGAAGTTGAGCACGAGAACCACGGCGAGTTCTACGCCCTGATGTTGTTCTCCGTGGTCGGCATGATGTGCATGGCCGCCGGCTACGACATCGTTCTGATCTTCATCGGCCTGGAGCTGATGGCGATTTCGACCTACGTGCTCGTCGGCTTTCTGCGCCGCGACAAGCGCTCCAACGAAGCTGCATTGAAATATCTGCTGCTGGGGGCGTTCTCTTCGGGAATCTTCGCTTATGGCTTGTCGCTCTTCTACGGACTGACCGGCAGCACCAACCTGGGCAAAATTGCGCAGGGTCTGCAACAGATCATCGCGACCCGTCCGAACGATCCCATTGTCATCTTCGCCCTGCTGGCTACGACGACCGGCCTGCTCTTCAAGATTGCCGCCGTACCGTTCCATCAGTGGGCGCCGGATGCCTACGAAGGCGCGCCCACCAGCATCACCGGGTTCATGTCGGTCGCAGTCAAGTCCGCAGGCTGGGCGATGCTGCTGCGTGTTTTCCTTTTCGGCCTGTATCCACTGCGCTCGATGTATGTCCCGCTGCTGATCTTCGTTGCCATCGCCACCATGACCGGCGGCAACCTGGCCGCCATGACGCAGACCAACCTGAAGCGGTTGCTGGCGTACTCGTCGATCGCGCACGTCGGCTACATGCTGCTGGGCCTGATCGCCAGCGATGGCCAGACCAACTCCACCGGCATCATGGCCATCCTGATTTACCTGCTGGTCTATACGTTTATGAACCTCGGCGCGTTTGCCGTCATCACCTCGCTGCGCCGCCGCAACATTATCGGTGACGAGATCGACGATATCGCCGGCCTCTTCTTCAAAGCGCCGACGGAAGCCATTCTGATGCTGGTGTTCCTGCTGTCGCTCGCGGGAATTCCGCCGCTGGCGGGCTTCTGGGGCAAGTACTTCATCTTTCTCAGCCTCATCCAGACCGGGCACTACGCGCTGGCGTCGCTGGCCGTGCTGTATGCGGTCGTCGGCATGTACTACTACATGCGGATTGCGAACGCCATGCTGATGCGGCAGCCGGTGGAAACCGAGCCCGTCCGGATCAGCTCGGCCATGCGGCTGGCGCTGACCGTCACGGCTGTCGGGACCATCGGCATCGGGCTGTTTCCGAACTTCTTCATCAACGCGGTGAACTGGTCGCTGGGCATAACCACGGGTTCGCAACATATGGCGGCGCTGCTGCGATAAGTGCGGCTTTAATTCCAGATGCCGGTCAGAGCGTGCGTGTCGCCGGCGGCCGCAGCCTGTTAGACTATCCAGTTTTCGGCTCGCGCCAGACCCGTTTCCCTCTCTACGTTGGGTGCCCCGTTCTAGCCCTTGTTTTGGGCCAGGGCGGGATTCGGAGGCTTCATGCTACGCCGCATTCTCTTGCTTATGATCTGCTGCTCGCTATGTGGTTTCGCGCAGAGCAAGCATCCCTTCACCTTCGAAGACATGATGCAGCTCAAACGCATCGGCGAGCCGACTGTCTCGCCCGATGGCAAGTGGGTCGGCTTCAGCGCAGTTGACGTAAACCTCGAAGCCAACACGAAGACGCCGCATCTGTGGATCGTGCCGATTGCCGGCGGAGATTCGCGCCGCCTGACGCCCGCTGACGGAAAGGGAGAAGATCGCATCCGCTTCTCGCCTGATGGAAGGCGAATCATTTTCGAATCGTCGCGTCAGGGTATCTCGCAGATCTGGATGCAGGATTTCGATACTTCGACCGGGACACTAGCGGGCGAACCCTATGAGGTCGCCTATTTGTCAACTGATGCTTCTGGTGGGACCTGGTCGCCCGATGGCAAATGGATTCTGTTCGTCTCGTCGGTCTATCCCGATTGCAATGGCGACGACGGATGCAATAAGCAGCGTGATGATGAGCGCGCCAAGTCGAAGGTCAAAGCGAAAATTTTCACCGAATTGATGTACCGCCATTGGACCAGCTACTTCGATGGGAAGTACAGCCACCTGTTCATCATCGACGCGATGTGCTCGCGGATGCCGTCGGTCTCCTGGAGGGGTGCTGCCTGCACGCCTCGCGATCTGACGCCCGGCGCGCACGATGTGCCTCCGTTCTCCCTCGGCGGGCAGGACCAGTACTCGTTCTCGCCCGACGGTAAAGAGATCGCGTACTCCAGCAACATTGATGAAGTGCAGGCCACAAGCACCAACAGCGATATCTTCATCGTCCCCGTCACGGGCGGAACGCCGAAGAAGATCACCACCAATCCCGGCAGCGACAGCACGCCCATTTATTCGCCGGATGGCAAGTACATCGCATATCGCTCGCAGCTTCGCGGCGGCTACGAGAGCGATCGCTTCCGGCTGATGCTTTACGAGCGCGCCACCGGCAAGATCACCGACATGACGCCCAACTTCGATCGCTGGGTCGATTCGATGGCGTGGGCGCCGGATTCGAAGACGATCTACTTCACGGCCGAAAACGAAGGTGAGGCGCCGATCTACAACATCGACGTGACGGCGCAAAACCCGTGGCCGCAGGAACTGGTCGCCGGATTCAATGACAGTCCGACGCCAACATCCGATGGCAAAATGCTGGTCTTCGATCGCATGTCGGTTGAATTTCCGAACGAGATCTACGGCGCAGCGCTAGAGTTCCCGCAGTGCCGCATGGCGGTGCCGGAAAAGTCCTATTCGATACCCGATTGCCTGTTGTCGAAAGCGCAACCGGTAACGAAACTCAACGACCCCGTTCTCTCGCAAGTCGAGATGCAGCCGCTGGAATCCTTCTGGTTCGAAGGCGCAGCGAAGGAAAAAGTCCAAGGCTTCGTCGTCAAGCCGCCGAACTTCGATCCCAACAAGAAGTATCCGGTGAAGTTTCTGATCCACGGCGGCCCGGAGGGCGCGTGGGGCGACGACTGGTCGTATCGCTGGAACCCTGAGCTCTTCGCAGCCAACGGGTACGTGATTGTGATGGTCAACTTCCACGGATCGACCGGTTACGGGCAGAAGTTCATCGACGCCATCAATGGCGACTGGGGCGGCGCGCCGTATCAGGACCTCATGCTGGGTCTCGACTATGCTGAGAAGACGTACTCTTACATCGACAAAGACCGCGAATGCGCGCTGGGCGCCAGCTACGGCGGCTACGCCATCAACTGGATTGAGGGCCACACCACGCGCTTTAAATGCTTGGTCTCGCACGACGGCATGTTCAATACGCAGTCGGCGTACGGCACCACGGAAGAGTTGTGGTTCAACGAGTGGGAATTCAAGGGCACGCCGTGGACAAACCGCGAACTCTACAACAAATGGTCGCCACACATGTTCGCGACAAACTTCAAGACGCCGATGCTGGTGGTGCATGGGCAGCTCGACTATCGTCTCGACGTGTCGGAGGGTTTCCAGTTGTTCACTACTCTTCAGCGGCTGAAGGTTCCATCGAAGATGCTGTATTTCCCCGATGAAGGCCACTGGGTGCTGAGGCGCAAAACAGCCGGCTGTGGTACCAGACGGTGAACGGCTGGGTGGACGAGTGGACAAAGGCAGGGAAGTGACGAGTTTCAGCTAATCCAATTCCGCGAAGATCGCCGCAAGATCCACGGCGATGGGCGAGTTCTCGACGGCAAACGACAAGGTTTCGATCCAGCTTCCGGTAGAGCAGTCGTATCCGCGACGGTCCACCGCATTGATATTGCGGCATTAACGGAGAGCCCGAAGTGAGTGCGTGAGAGCCGTGTCGTCCCCGGGGGACTCAAGTACATTTTCCACTTAACCCAGCACTCCGCTCCGCTTCGTGCTGGGCTATCATTATTTCGCGCCTTCGGCGCTCCGGATTTCGAGCTCCTTACTCCACACCTCGGGCACCAAAGCTAGCTCTCACGCACCCTCTGAAGGCCGTCCCCCTCCAGAACCCGACGTAATCGGAGCTACCTTGGCAACTGGCTCAAACGTGGAGGACGACAGCGACGAATCTCCATATTGTGCCCAAGTTTTTACAATCCCGGCGTCAAATTTGTCTTGCGCGCAGCCGCCAAGCTGGACTACTATCCCCTATAGTTTCGATCAGTTTGAGTCCAAGAGAATTGACCCTCCGAGTGGCCTCGAAACTGCGCCTTTTTTGTGATTAACCATTAAGAAGCGTGTCCAGGGGAATCGGCTTCCTCGTCGCCAGCGAGGAAGATTTGCTAGGCGCCGATTCGCACACCTGGCGAAAGGCTGACTCCTTGCTCCGGGATGTCCGTGCAATCCTTCGAGTTGTAATCGTCTTCCTGTTTGCCGCAAGCTTCTCCGTTGCCGAGTGCCTGGCGCAAGCTGCGCCCGGCGGACCCTCTGAAGCCTCTTCAGGTCTGGCCACTGCCTCACCCGATGCCGATCAGTCGCCCAATCAGCGCGTGATATTGAAGGTCGGCAGCCTGCAAATCACGCAGCAGCAATTCGAGACTTATATCGGCGATCTGGAAGTCCAGCAGGGTCCGGCCGACCTCAGCCGGAAGAAGTTGGGCGACAACTACGCGTCCTTGCTGATGCTGTCTCAGCAGGCAGTCGCCAACCACCTGGATTCCTCGCCCGAGGTCATCCGCCAGTTGGCCATTGACCGCGCACAGATCCTGTCGAACGCAGAGTTCGCCAAGTTGAAGGCCGAGGCGAAACCTACTCCAGCCCAGATCAGCGAGTATTACAACGCGCACCTGGACGATTACGACGTGGTGCAACTGCGCCGGGTGTTTATTTACAAGAGCGGACCGGGGCACGAGAAGGGCGTCGCCCCTCAGGACGCTAAGCCGTTGGCCGCCGCGATTGAACGGGCTTACGCATCAGGAAGCGATCCCAGGAAGCTGGTCAAGGACCCGGAGACGGTCATCTTCGACGCGCAGCCGCTCACCTTTCAGCGGGGCGAGATGCCGGCAGTCATGGAAAAAGTCGCTTTCGCGATGCAAAAAGATGGCGAGTGGACTGAGTTGGCGAATGAGCCCGACACCTTGGTCCTTATACAGTTGGTTTCCCGCAGCCGGCGGAGCCTGAGCGAGATGACGCCACAGATCGAAAAGAAAGTGCAAGCCCAATTATTACGGGAAAAGTTGGACAGTCTGAAGAAGAACACCGGTATCTGGATGGACGAGGAGTACTTTGCTTCGCACGCTCCAATGCCGAACCCTAACGCGGAGCCTGAAGCTTCGGGCCAAAGCAAGTCAAACAAGTAGAGAGGAAAAAAGATGAAGACGAACGACCGAGGTAAGGCGCTGTGGTATATAGCGCTACCAGCCCTTCTAGTGGCAGTGTGCGTCCTTCAGCACCCGGCCCAGGCCCAGACGACAACCACCGGTATCCCGTGCTCGGAAATTGCTTCGCGCCATCTCGTGAAGCAGGACAACATGCGCGCCGGTCTGACCCTGATTCAGTGTGGAGTGGTGCAGGGTGGCAAACGCGAGGGCTCAGCCCAGGAAGCAGAGGATGACGCGCCGCAGCCGCCCAACGTCCTGGTCAGCAGCCGGACCTGCACCGGGCCTGACGCCTGCACCCACAGCGAGAGCATGGTGTGGCATAGCACCGCGGCCGGCAGTCAGACTGTGGTGGTTAACTACAACGACGACACCAACGGCAATGGCAGCAACTATTCAGGCACGTCGTACTCCACCAATGACGGTTCGACCTTCACGGAGATCTTGCCGGCACCATTCTCCTCGGGACACGGCACCAACTACGGCGACCCGCTGGTGGTCTACAACCAGAGGCTGGGCAAGTTCTTCGGCGGCGACCTGGTCACGGGCTGCGGCGGTTTTGGCATCGGGGTATGGAGTTCGCCCGATGGTATTACCTGGACTGCGGCTGGCTGCCCCAGCAATGGCGACGACGACGACCGTCCGTCCATGTGGGTGGACAACAATCCCTTCAGCTCGAAATATGGGCGTATGTATGTCTCTTTTAATAACTTCGCCATCGACAGCGGAGCCATCTTCGTCAGCCATTCCGATGACGGAACGACCTGGAGCACCCCGGTGCAGTTGACCACCGAATTCCTGCGTGACGTGCAGCTCACGGGCACGCCTCCGGGGCCACCAGCGCCAAACGCCAGCTACACCAGCACGGTGTTCCTGGCTACCATGGATGAAGGCAATGGCGGACTCGACACCCGTCAAAACATCATTTATCGTTCGCTCGACGGCGGCCAGACCTGGACATCCAGCACGACGGGACCGCGCTTTAACCCGCCAGGCGACGGCACCTGCGGCTACTTCGCCAAAATGAATCCCATTTGGCGGCACATGGGATGGGGGCAGCCTGGAGTTGGTCCTAACGGCGTAGTCCACTATGCCTATGCGCAAAAGGGAGCGATCTCTACTGGCGACATCGCCTATGTCCGCTCGACCGACAACGGCAACACCTGGTCCAATCCGATCGTGCTGAACGATCCGGAGACCAACCAGTATCAGAGCCACTGGATGCCGTCGCTCAACGTCAACTACAGCCCGGGTGCTTTCACGCAGCCGGAGGACGTAACCGTTTCCTGGTATGACCGCCGTCAGGCCACCACCGCCTGCAACAACACCACCGATCCGGGATGCGCCTACCAGCGCTACGGCATTCAGTCGTCGAACAACGGCAGCACCTGGGGATCGAATTTCGCGGTAAGCGATCAGATCATTCCCCAGCCGGCCCAGGATGATCCGGAGATTCAGAGCTGCTACGCGGGCGACTATGACTACTCAACGGCGTTGAATGGCAACGCCTACATTACCTGGACCGACGGCCGCGTTGCGGTCGGCGGAATTCAGGTGCAGAACGTAGAGTATGCCAGCCCTACCGAGCCGTAAATTCAACCTAACGTAACCGTTTTGCGGAGGGCAACGTTCAGTTGCCCTCCTTTTTATTTTGTAGCGATGGGTCCTGAAGAATGGCGCCGGGTTGAAGCGCCTATCGCGGAAGAATGCCTGCGTTCAAGGCGGCCGCGGCCGTCAGATTCTCCGGCGTACCCAAATCCTTCCAATCGTATTCATCGGCGCGAAACCCGAGGATTTTCTCGCCCTGGGCCGCCAGACGCAGGTATGCAGGGATGATGGGAAAGACGCCTGCTTCCGTCAACAAGGGAAAGATACGAGAAGAGATGACGTGGATACCGCAGAAGGCCAGGGAACAATACGGCGGCGCGGCGCGGGCAATCTCAGGGGCAGCGTCGTCCGATTTGCGCCCGCAGAGCAGGCTGTCATTGTCAAACAACAGCTGCCGTGAGCTTGAGCGCTCTTGCACAGCCAGCGTCGCCAGAGCACCGCTTTCGACGTGACGCTCGAACATTGCTTGGAAGTCAATATTGCTGATGACGTCGACGTTGTGCAGCAGGAACGGCTCGTCCGACTGGCCATCGAGGGCCTGGCCGTCGAGAAAGAAGCGGGCCACCTTTTTGAGCCCGCCACCAGTGTCGAGCAATATCTCTTCGCGCGAGATCTCGATTCGCATTCCAAAGTTCGCATTGGCTTTCAGGTAACCGACGACCAGATCCGCGAAGTGATGTACGTTGATGACGACCTCGGAGATGCCAAAGCTGCGCAGGCGAGCCAGGGTAATCTCCAGCAGCGTGCGGCCATTGATTTCGACGAGCGCTTTGGGACGATCGTTGGTGAGCGGGCGCAGTCGAGTTCCCAGGCCGGCGGCGAGAATCATGGCTCGCATCAGTCGAGACTCTCCAGTTCGCGGTGCTTGACCGCAACCTCCAAGCCGTTTCGAGCTCGAAGATGCTTCGCCAACTGCTCAGCCAAATATACCGACCGATGCTGACCGCCGGTGCATCCGAAGGAGACCATCAGGTGCTTGAAACCGCGCTGCTGATAGTTATCGACACTGGCGTCAACCAGCGAGGTTACATTGGCCAGAAACTGGCGGACGCTCTCTTGCTGATCGAGATATTCGATGACGGGCGCATCTTTTCCGGTGATCGACTTGAAACGCTCCTCGCGGCCGGGATTGGGCAGGCTGCGAGCGTCAAAGACGAATCCGCCGCCGTGCCCGGTTTCGTCATGGGGAAGACCGCGATGAAAAGAAAAGCTCAATATCTGCACCGTCAGGTTGTCGGTTTCCGCTGCCACGCCTTGCAGCTTCTGCGAGCCCAACATGTTCCCGAAAGCATCCATCAGCGCCGGCAGAGGTATGGGAAGCTCGACGTTGTGCAGCAGCCAGCGCAAGTTCTTCAACGCATAGGGAACGCTTTGCAGGAAGAAAGTTTTGCGCTCAAAGAATCCGCGAAAGCCGTACGCTCCCAACGCCTGCATGATGCGCACATACACGTAGGCATAGTAGTGGCGCATGAAGGCGTCGCGGTGCAGGTCGATTAGCTCGCCCAGCCGCTCGAGATAGTAATCAAGCAATTGTTGACGCAGCGGCGGCGGCAAGTCCGCCTTGGCGTCGAACAGCAGGGAAGCGATGTCATATTGCAAAGCGCCCTTGCGCCCGCCCTGGTAATCCAGAAAGAACGGATCACCCCCGCACAGCATCACATTGCGCGACTGGAAGTCGCGATAGAGGAAGTACTCGTGATCGGCGCTGAGCAGGAAGCTTGTCAGATGGTCGAAATCATCTTGCAGCGACTGTTCGTTGACGGAAATGCCGGCCAACTGGAGAAAGTAGTACTTGAAGTAATTCAGGTCCCAGGCAATGGACTGCCGGTCAAAGCTGGCACGCGGGTAGCAGACAGCATAGTTCAGATCGCGGCCGGCTTCGACTTGAAAGCGCGGCAGAAGAGCTAGGACTTTGCGATAGGCTTCGACCACAGTCTGAGCAATGTTGTCGCTGGAGCGATGACTGGAGAGAAACTCGAAGAGGGTGGTATCGCCGAGGTCTTGTTCCAGATAGGCGCCGTCGTCGAGGGCCTCGGCGTAGATTTCCGGTACAGGCAGGCCGTGCCGCCGGAAATGCCGGGAGAATTCCAGGAAGGCGACGTTCTCCTCGCGGACGCCGTACAGGATACCAATGGCACGGTGCTGCTGGTTGCTGAGCCTGACGATCTTTCGGCCTGACGCGCCCAGCATGGCTCGCAACGGGCCTGCCGTTTCCGCGGCAGAGCCGAAGTGCTGTTCGAAGAGCTGCTTAAGGATTTCCGTCAAGACGATGTCCAGCGATGCCTTTTGCGACCGTTGGAAAGCGGCCAACCTCTAGCATCGCCGATTCCATCGCGCAAAACAAGAACGCTCGCGGGTTTGTGGCCCGCGAGCGCATCCTGACTACTTTTCTGGAAGCTCTACTCGACCGTGATGCTGATGGGATTTGACGGAATTCCATTAGCGACCACTACCAGTGTGCTCGCGCCTGTCTCCATTCCGGCGGGTACGTCGAAATAGGTATAGGTGGGGATGCCGTGAGTGGCGACCGCCATGGTGCTGTGGTCGTGCGTCTTGGCATAGAAGACATGGTTGGTGGAGTTATTGGTGATCCGCACCAGCGGGTAATTGGTAGCGGTTTCAAGCTCATCGCCAAAATTGGCGGCCTGCGACCAACCGTTGAACTGACGGCCGAAGACGGTGTAGGTGTTGCCGCGCGCAACCGTGCTGGGACAATGGAGAACGAAGGGCGCCCACGGCTGCTCGTAACTGCCGTTCGCGGTATAAACCTGCGATCCGTTGAACAGGACCTGTCCGTTAGGCAACACGATCATGCTTCCGCCGAACGTGTTTAGAGTTGGATTCAGGTGGGTTCCGTCATACTCGTAGAGTCTTCCTGAGTTGCCTTCCACCAACACCCGGCCGTTGGTGAGCAATACAGCGAAGTTGTCGCCGGCATCGTCGCCGTTGGGGAAGGAGGGTCCCGGCGTCCAGGTGCCAGGATCGGTGGGGCTGGCTCCAGGAGTATAGACCGAGGTGTTGCCGGAATTTGCGCCTTGATGGGTTGCGCCCGTGGCGAACACGCTGCCATTGATCATCAGGATGCCAGGCCCAGTTTCTCCCGGAGGACAGTAGTCGCCACCTCCGTACGGAATGCAGCCAACTTCCGGCGGACCTTGCAGGTTGGCAACGGTGCTGCCGTCGGAGACCCACATCTGCTCGGAAGGAATATAGCGCTCGGAGTTGGGGTTATCCAGCACATCCCAGGTGAGAATGGTGCCACCGGGCATCAGCGTCCAGCCTTCCTCGGCGAACCAATCGGCCTTCCCGGTGGATCCTACTGCGGTCCAAGTCATGGTTGAGGGATCCAAATCGGCCATCTGCATATCGAACTTGCGTCCGATCAGGAAATGTTTGTTGGGCAGTACGGACGAAGGCGAATCGCCAATGTACTCCCAGCCGGTGGGCGGAGTAAGGTTGGTCCAGGTGTTGGCTGCGGGATCGTAAACCGCGCCCATGTTAGTAAAGGAGAACGAGCCGAAGTTGTACTCTCCGCCTTCAATCAGGACGCGTCCATCCGCCAGGGTTTGCGAGGCGAAGGCGTAGGGATCGTAGTCGGAAGCCAGGCTGGCGACCTGCGTCCAGGTGCCATTGATATAACTGCCGTTGATGTCGGGAGTGAGCTTCCACCAGTCCTGGCCTTGATTGCCTTGAGCCAGAACGGTGCCGTCGGTCAACAGAAATACAATGCCAGCTCCGTCCGGGGGCTGGTGGGTAAGGTTGGTCAGCGTCTGGGCTTGCAATACGCAGCAGGCAAGCGATAGCCAGGCTACAGCAAACAGGGATTTCTTAATCAAAGCGCAGTCCTTTTCTTCGTGAAATTGATGAAGTCACGAGCCACAGTCAATACAAGAATTTATTGGTGAACCCCGTTCCGAGCGGCGACTCTAAGCGTTGGCGCAGGATGTTAATGCTGGAAACTCTGTTGAGGAGCGACAGCAACCAGTGCGAGCTCGGCGAACAAGTGACAAAATTGTCCTTCAATCGCGAGCCTTATGTCAACGGAATTTGGGAGGGATGCGATGTCGAAAAACAGTAGTCAGCATCGGACGCCCCAGTACTACCGGGGGCAGTACTGGGTATCGCGGGCTTCATGTGACGCATTGCTTGAGTCCGCGCGGACACGTCGCCGCCAACGATTCGCGCGTGCCGCTCAGGAGCTAACGAACGCCGCCGCCTCTACACGCTGTCTGCGCAGGCGGGATGCTGGCATTGGCAGGCAATTTCCACTTCTGTGGATCCGGCATCGCGGCAAGCTTCGCCACAGTATTTTTCATGAGCGGCAACCGTGCATAAGCACGGTTCGTGGGCACAGGTTTTGGCTTCTTCTTCTGCCATCGTAGTCTCCTTGTTCCTTATGATTGGTTTGTGTGAAAACCCTGTCGCCGGCTGAAGCCGGCTCGTAATTTTATTCGGCTTGACCCCGGATGACGACAATGCGTGAGAGAAACAGTGTCGTCCCCGGGGGACTCAGTCATGTTTCGTACCCATCCAGCGCTCCCGCGCTGGGGCTATTGTAGTTTCGCCCTTCGGGCTCAAATTTCAGTCCACTCGAGGGACCCAGGTTTCGCGGCTGCTAAATGAGGCTCGCGTCGCAAAAAGCACAGGAGGGAATTGTGACCGCGGGAGCGGTTCAAAGTCAAACCCGTGAGGACCGCGATCGGGAAAATTGAAGGAGTCTAAATTTTCCCGGTAATTAATATTTCCTGGAGCGGCTGGGGAGTGGGGACGTTTGGTGTGACGGTTCGCTCGAAGGGCTGATTTTCTCAGGCTGGTAGTTATTCGAAGCGTGTGCCCGCCAAGCCAGCGGACGGCTGGAACGGTGCTTCCTGCGACTCAGGATGAAATGTTGCTCCGCCATTCTCGGAGAACGTCAGCTGAACCGTGAAGGAGAAGGTACTGCCGCGGCCAAGTTGGCTCTGGACCCAGATTTTTCCGTTCATCAAGTCAACCAGGTGCGAGGCAATGGCCAAACCCAGTCCGGTGCCGCCGTATTTTCTAGTTGTGCTGCCATCGCTTTGCGTAAAGCCTTCGAAGATCGCGGCTTGCTTCTCAGGAGGCAGTCCGATCCCGGTATCCGATATCTCAAACAGAACTTCCGCACTATCCAGGCCCCGGGAGTTGCAAACCGCGCGCACTGCGACGTTGCCCTGCTGGGTAAACTTGATTGCATTGCCCACGATGTTGACCAGGACCTGCCGCAACCGTTGGGGATCGCCGAAGACCATGTCCGGCAATTCGGGATCCATCTCGCACCGGAACTCCAGGCCTACCTGCTGGGCCTGGAAGCGCAGCGGGCGCAGAGTCTGCCGGACGGTTTCGCGGAGATGGAAGGCGATGTTGTCCAGCGTAAGGGTGCCGGATTCGGTCCGGGTAAAGTCCAGCAGATCGTCGATGAGACGCAGCAAGGCAGTTCCCGAGGACTGAATCACTAGAACGGACTCGCGTTGTTCAGCGTCAAGTTGAGTATCCAGCGCCAACTCCGCCATGCCCAGAATGCCGTTCATGGGAGTGCGAAGTTCGTGGCTCATGTTGGCCAGGAATTGAGTTTTTGCGCGATTGGCCTGTTCGGCCAGGTTTCTGGCCTTGATGAGTTCAAGCTCGGTACTCTTACGAGCGCGCTCCTGCGTGTCGCGCTGCAAGCGGGCGGACAAGACGGAGGCCAGGTACACGGCGACGCGCTCCAGCAGTTCCTGGTCGGCCTGCTGGTAGTCGGTGTCCCTATTGGCAACCACCAGCAAGCCAATGGCGGCATCCCGATAGACGATAGGGACGGCCATGGCTCGTTCGATGGTGATGTGACCCGCAGGAACTGAGCCTGGCGTGTTGCTATAAAACGCATGCTTCTGGTTGAGGGCGCGGCCCCAGATGCCCGCCCAGGCGTCGTGAGGAAAGCGAGCGTCTTTGCTGGCGACCTGGCAAGCTCCCCATACATCGGAGCTCATGGCAGCCACGACCAGAGCGCCATCCTCGGCCAGATAGCCGAACAAGCCATACTTACTTTGGGAGGCGTCCAAGGCGATCTGCAGGACCTCTTGATACATCGCTTGATCGGAGGCGGTCAGGAAGACATTGAAGATCTGGTTGCGCAGGGCCAGGCTTTGCTCGGAGCGGCGCAGCGCATCCTCGGCTCGTTTACGCAGAGTGATATCGTGAGCGATAGTGGAGATGCCCAGGGGCGCGTCGCTCTTGTCCTTGATAGCGGCGATGGCCAGGGAGACATCAAACCGGGTGCCGTCTTTGCGCAGACAGACGGAGTCGAAGCGCTGCACCAGCTCGTTGCGTGCGATCCTGCCGAGGATGTCGGGGATCTCATGCAGCCGCTCGGGAGGAACGAGCATGGAGACGTGCTTTCCAATGGCCTCCTGAGCAGAATACCCGTAGATCCTCTCCGCCCCAGGGTTCCAGGAGGTAATCGTCCCATCAACGGTGTTGCCTATGATGGCGTCGGGGGAGGACATGACAATCGCCGCCAGTTGCGAATTAACTCTTTCGGCTTGCTTGAGTTCGGAAATGTCGGTGAGAATTCCGTCAGCCAGCAGCGCGCCGTCCTGCTGGAAGGTACGCAGGGCGCGGTTGCGCACCCAAACCCAGTGGCCATCCTTGTGACGCAAGCGATATTCCAGGTCGAAAATTTCGTTCTCGTGAAATAGCGCGCGAAAATGCTTCGCGGCCGCGTCCACATCCTCCGGGTGAATGCGCGCCAGACGCAAGTCCAGGCTGCCGCCAAGTACCTCCTGGAGGGTATAGCCCAGCAGCTCTTCCACATTGGCGCTCATGTACAGGATCTTTCCCTCGGAATCGAGCGTCCAGGTCACATCGGGAAGGTTGGCCAGCAGCCTTCTGTACTGCTCCTGGCTCCTGCGGAGATCCTCCTCGGCCCGCTTGCGTTCGGTGACGTCGCTGATGACGCCGTCGGCGAACAGGACGCCATCCTGTGTATGAGTACGAATGGCCCGATCATGCACCCATCGCCATTCGCCGTCGCCACGCTGGAGACGGTATTCGACGTCGAAGACCGCGTCTTCCTCGAAGAGCTGGACGTAGCTGAGGTGCACAGCCTCGCGATCGGCGGGATAGATACGCTGGAGCAGGGCCTCGATTCCACCGTCGCAAATCTGCTGTGCGGTCAGGCCGAAGACCTCGTGGACATTGGGGCTGACGTAGGTGATTTCACCAGTGAGATTGGAGGTCCAGGCCACGTCGGGAAGGTTGGTAAGCAGCCGGCGATATTGCAGCTCGCTTTTGTGGAGAGCTTCTGCGGCGCGCTTGTTATCGCTGAGGTCGATGCCAACACTGAGGATGCAGGGCTGATTGCCGACAAAAATGCGCACGCCGGTCAGATAGCAAGGCACCCGAAGGCCGCTCTTGGTGAGCCAGGCAGCTTCCATCTCCGCATAGCCGGTCTCCCACACTCGTCCAATGACTGCCGGCACAAGCTCGCGATAATCTTCCGCGACGGCTTCATAAGCAAAAATCTCTCGCAGCTCGATGGCGGAGTAGCCAAGTCCGCTCTGAAAGCGCGAGTTCCAGCGCAGGAGCTTCTGGTCCTTATCGACGATGCAGGCCAGACCTGGCAAATGCTCGACCAGGGCGTCGAAATTGGCTTTTTCAAGCTTCAGCAAGTCCGTGTCGCGGCGATGCAGAATAAACAGGGCAAAGATAAACGCGGCCCCGGTGAACAGCACAATCTCATCGGCATAGGAGCGGGAAAGACGAGGGAAGGCGGAGCACAGAAGTTCGTAGGCCGCGGAGGCGATCATCGCGGCCAGTGCGATGCAGAACGCCTTGACGAATTTGGACGTCTTGGTCATGCAAAAACGGAAAGTCACACCCGGCGCTGGGTGGACTCCAATGGGCGATGTTAAATTTCGCGCGTCCGGAAACCATGTGACCGTGGTCACAGGGCGATGGTTCCCGCCCTGTCCAGGATTTGTACAGTGTTCAGAATCTGGACGAGGGACAATTTCGCGATGCCGCGCAAATAGTCAGGGCAATTTTTTCAGAGGCCAGGCTGGGTGCCCCACTCATTCGCGGTTTTCAAGACCAGGGAGGCCCCGATCACACAATCGCTCGCAGAATGCCGCCTTCACAGCGCACTGCGGAGCCATTGGTGAGGGCGGCAAGTGGACTGGCAAGATAGGCAACGAGGCTTGCTACCTCTCTACCTTCGGCCATCCGTTGAATGAGCGACGTAGGACGATCCGGGGCGCCACTCTGGCCTGTTGCACGCAATTCAAACTTTAACTTGACTTTTTGCACTCGGTTGTCGAAAAGTATGCGCGTCGGATCGCGAAGAGCCGCTTCCCCGTGGCATAGCTAGACTTCGTCGCGCGACGTTCCGACCCTTGACGCTCGCCAAGGTCGAACTGGTGCATCGGACGTTGTTCCGAGCCGTGCCCTCGCACGAATGCGCAGGAGGAAACTACGATGTTGGCCCAGCAACGAAGCTTAATTGCAATTCTTCGGAGCAATGTCTTCGCAAGTATGCCCGCCCTGGTTATCGCCTTATCCGCTGCGGCGTTGTTGCTCAGCAGTGTGTCGATCGCACATGCACAGACCTTCCAGGTTTTGCACAACTTCACCGGTGGAGACGATGGCGCTAATCCCAGGACGGGGGTGGTCATCGATCGAACCGGAAATCTGTATGGAGCATCGTGGGAAAGCCCGCCCAACTACAGCGGCGTCGTATTTAAGATGACGCGCAGTGGATCATCGTGGACCTTTACACCCCTGCACAATTTTGTGCCCTCAGAGGGAATGTATCCGATGGGAATAACCATTGGCCCGGACGGGAACCTTTACGGCACAAACCTTTACGGCGGGGGCACGGGCTGCTCGGGAAACGGTTGCGGAACTGTCTTCAAAGTTAGTCCTCCGCCACGAGCCTGCGCTGACGTTAACTGTCCGTGGCCGGCGACCGTACTTCACACGTTCGGCGGCGGCAGCGACGGTTCCTATCCCTGGCTGGATGGTGTGATCTTCGATCAGGCCGGCAATCTCTACGGGATGACCGCATCCTCTGGCGGCGGCGACTTGGGAATCGTGTACGAATTGAGTCCCGCCGGCGGCACTTGGACGTACAACGTCATCCACACATTCCTTGGTTACCCTAGTGACGGAGGCTACCCGGCAGGTACACTCATGCTCGACAATGCCGGGAATCTCTATGGCACAACCACGCTGGGCGGGACGACAGGCTTCGGCACAGTTTTCCAGTTTAGCCCCTCACCGTCTGGTTGGAATGAAACTGTTTTATGGAGCTTCCCTCGCAGCACCTTGGACGGCTGGCAACCCTACGGCGGAGTGGTCTTTGATTCAGCCGGTAATTTATACGGGACGACCAACCGCGGAGGAAACGACCGCGGCAGCCGGGATTGCGACGGAGTTGGGTGCGGTACGGTTTTCGAGATTTCCCCTGCCGGCGGGGGCTGGACTGAAACCGTGCTTAATTCGTTCGACTTGTCCAATGGAGACGCGTGGCCTTACGCCGGCCTGACCATGGATGCAGCCGGTAATCTTTACGGCACCTCGGCTGGCTACGATCCCTATACAAATGGGAATATTTTCAAGCTGACGCCTTCGAACGGAAGCTGGGTTTATACGTCCCTTCATGAATTTCAAGGATCTGACGGGATGTATCCGGTTAGTACGGTTGCCATCGACGCAGATGGAAATCTGTACGGCACAACCGCCTACGGCGGAGCCAACGGGTCCGGTGTAGTGTGGGAGCTCACACCGTAGCTAGTTTCTCCGCCCGAACTGATAGCTGACAGCTGACGGCTGATAGCTATTCGTACCTTAACGCCTCAATCGGGTCCAGCCGCGAGGCTTTGATGGCGGGCAGCATTCCGCTGACCAGTCCCACAAGAATCAAGATCACCGTGGCCACGACCACCGTCGATGGATCGATGATGAGGCGGATGTCGGCGGCCTCTGCGTTCTTCGCCACCGCGCTATAGAAGGTAATTCGCCCCACGCCAATCGACACCGCATAGGCCAAAATAATTCCCGCGATGCCGCCGACAAAGGTAATGGCCAGGGCCTCAGCCAGGAACTGGAAGAGGATGTCGCGGCGGCGTCCGCCGAGCGCTTTCTCCACGCCAATCTCGCGCGTGCGCTGCGTGACCGACACCAGCATGATGTTCATCAGTCCCACGCCGCCAATACCGAGCGTCAGCGTCCCGATGAAGCCCAGCAGGACCTTCAGTCCGGCGGTGATTATTTCGAACTGCTTCAGCTGCTTCATCATGTTGTAGATGTGGACCGCGCGCTTATCGTCAGGATTGAAGTTGTACTGCTGGGCCAGCGCGCCGCGCACTTGCTTTTCCACCAGCTCGGACTCGTTGCCTTCATAGGACATCCACATCCCATCCAGATAGTGGGTGTCTTTGAAGTCGCTCATGGTGCTGAACGGGACATAGATGGTTTTGTTGACGCTGTCATCGCCTTCCTGCATGTGAGGCGCGAGCACGCCGACGACCTGGTAGCTGATGCCGCCGATGCGTATCTGCTGGCCCAGCGCATACTCTCCCGAAAACAGCTTGAGCTTGGCGTCGGAGCTGATGACGGCAACGCGATCGCGGGAACCTTCGTCATCGGGATTCAGCAGCCGGCCCTCGGCGAGATGCAGGGCCAGAATCTGAAATATGTTGGGATAGACGCCGTTGATGGGAAGGTCATAGGTGCGAACGTCGCGCTGCACGCTGACCGTCTTGTCCTGCTCAGGCGTGATGCGATTGACCAGCGGCGCGGCTGCCGTGATGCGGTCGAGATCCTCAATGGTGAGCTTGATTTGCGTGCCGGCCTTTTGGCCGCCGGCCTGCTGCGAGGTGCGGCCGGGAAAGACGCCGATAATGCGCGTGCCCCAGTTGGCAAAAATAACTTCGATGGCGCGGCCAAAGCCGGCGCCGTAGGCCAGCAGCAGGACCACGGTCGCAATTCCCCAGGCCATGCCCAGCATGGTGAGGGCAGTGCGGCGGCGGTTGTAGCGCATGGCTGCGTAAGCTTGGGTTAGTAGATCGCGCGTCATAATTTTTGCCTTTCGCTCTCCGCCTTTCGCGTTTCGCCAGAAAACGCCGGCCACTTTCTCTGGCGAAATGCGAAGAGCGAAAAGCGCCGCCTATTTTGTATTCACCTTACGCCCCTGGCCGTTCGCTTTTGCCGGATCGCACCTGGGATCCTCTGGCGAAAAGCGAAGAGCGAGTAGCGAAGAGCGTCCTCTACTCAGCCCGCAGCGCGTCAACCGGCTGCAACATGGCAGCCTTGCGTGCGGGATAAATTCCCGCGACGATGCCGGCGACCGCCAGGGTTCCAATGGCCAGCGTGGCCGACATAAACGACATCGTCGGCGGATCGAAGCCCGGTACCTCGCCAACTCCGCGCATCATGAACATCAGCAAGCCCGCGCCCGCCATTCCAATGCTGCCGCTCATCAACGTGAGAAATGCGCCCTCGAGAAAAAACTGCAACAGGATGCTCCGGTTGGTGGCGCCGAGGGCCTTGCGCAGGCCAATCTCGCGAGTGCGCTCGCTGACCGCAACCAGCATGATGTTGATGATGCCGATCGCGCCCAGAGTCAGCGTGACCAGGCCCACTCCGCCCAGAAACAGGTCCATCGCGTCGAAAATCTTGCCCACGGTTTCCGAGTTCTTGATGGTGTCCCAATCTTCAAAGGCGTCTTCGTCATGCCAGTCGAAACCATGATTGCGGCCAAGGATCTTGCGCACTTCCTCGCGTGCCAGCGCATGTTCCTGGCGAACGCGCGGCCGATAGTTGATGAACGAGACCGCGTTTTCCTGACCGTCCTTGGTCAGCGGGAAGAACTGCCGCATGGTGCTGAAGGGCATAAAGACCCGGTTGTTGGTGGAGTTGTCGTCGCCATGGCCCACCCGCTGCACAACTCCGATCACTTCAAAGCGAATTCCATTGAGCAGAATGGTGGTGCCAACCGCCTGCCGGCCGGAGTAGAGATTCTTCAGCATCTCGTCGCCCAGCACCGCGACCAGCCGGTTCTGCGATTCGTCGTCCTGATTGATCCAGCGGCCGTCGGCCAGCGGCAAATAGCGGACGACATCGTAATTCGGAGGAACTCCACTGACCTCGCCGTTGGTGTTGTTGTAAGCGCTGACCTCGGAGATATCCAGCCGCGATATCACCGGCGCAGCCGCGCGCACATGCGGCGCTTCGCTCAGGATGTCGTGATAATCCTGGTCGGTGAGGTTGTAGTTGCGGCCCGAGCTCATGTTGCCGGCGACTGCGGGAGCGCGCCCCGGAAAGACGAACATGATGTCTTCGCCCAGCGAGTTCAGCTCGCGGCGATTGCCGCTGCGAAAGCCTTCTCCCAGGCCCACCAGAAGCAGCAGCGATCCCACCCCCCAGGCGATGCCGAACATGGTGAGGAACGAACGCAGCTTGTGCGCCCACAGCGTGCGCAACATCTGGCGGAGAATCTCAAGAAACATCATGGGCGCGAACTCCTGATTCTTAAGGCCAATTCACCACGGAAGCACGGAAGACACGGAAGAAGAAAAAAACAGTAAACAAGAGACAAGAAATAAAAGAAAACCAGACCAAAACGAAATCAAACTCCGTGCTTTCCGTGCTTCCGTGGTAAAAACTCTCCGTCGAAGCAGCCTGCGTCCAGGCTTGCAGGCCGCAATTCCAACTTAGTCTTATCTACGTGGTTGTGCCTATCTTGGTTCCACCGAAGGTGAAGGACTTCTATTGGACATCTCTAAGTTGCGAAACGATAGCAAGTTAGAGACGAACCCCATTGAGCTGATTTGAGTTGATGAAAATCGTGGGAATCGGCAGGACCGGGCCCCAAAAATTGGACGAGATTGTTTATAGTAGAAGCAACACCAGCTAGCTATCGGGGTGTAAATTTTACAGGGTTCAGGAGTCAAGAAAGATGCCGAAAGCACCACGGGAAAACGACAGCGCAACGCCCAAGAAACGCGTCCGCAAAACCACTCCGAAGGCCGGCAATGGCGCCCATGTGGACAACGGAAACGGCGCTTCAGCGCAGTCCGTAACCGTCTCGCCGGAAGTCGCCCACGAGTCTCGGGTCGCCTCCAGCATCGAGGAGCAGATCCGCCAGCGTGCCTACGAACTTTATCAGCAGCGTCACGGCCATGGCGGCTCTCCCGAGCAGGATTGGATTCGGGCCAAGGAAGAAATCTGCGGCCGGGGAGAAGTAACTCGGAATTAGATCGGGGCAGGCATTCGAACGCTGTCCCCGGATCGGCGGGGGCGGATGATTCGAGATGGGACGCCCGGCGGATCGGCTAGAAATTGACGACCCGAGCAGGCCGGAGATGGGCAACGCGCGGTTGCGCTGTGGCATCTTACTATACTCCGGCATATTGTTCCTTGCGCACAAGGCGGCTGATCGACTACTATGTTCGCCGTTGAATGCGCCACGGGCTGCGCCAAGCCCAGCTGACATCAAGGGCCGAATATCTTGAGCCAAGTTCTCCTGGTCGACGACAATTTTTCGCAACTGAAAGTCCGCGAAGCCGTATTGCGAAATGCGGGTTTCCAGGTGTCCGTGGCGACCACGCCGGAAAGTGCGCTGGCCACTATCCGCGTCTTGAAGGACCGCATTGGAGTGGTTGTGACCGATCACCTGATGCCGGGATGCGGCGGCCTGGGGTTGGTCCAGCAAATACGCTCCGGCGATAATTGGATCCCAATCATTGTGTTGAGCGGTTTGCCGGAGGCGGAATCCGAGTACCAGGCTTTGCATGTGATCTTCCGAGCCAAGCCGTTTCCCCCTCTCGAATTGATTGAGCTGGTGCGATCGAGCCTGGACGGCTCGGCCAAGCACCACCGTGGCGCCGCGTAGAACAGGCCCCTGAAAATGTCGCCGTTGAGTGCTTTGTAACAGGCACGACTTCAGTCGTGCCGATAAAGCCGCTTATTTTCTTCCCGTTCTGCTTTTTCAACAGCCTGTAGAGCCGTAAGTCTGACCCCGGTGCTATCCCAGCAGGAGCAAGCGCCTCCCCTGTGTGACTAAAGTCACATAGCTTTGTGCGTCCCATAGCGGTATGCTTAGTCCAGCCAGTGCGGCCCGGCGATTGCCGCAGAAGTAAGATGGAAGGGGTATCATTCAATGTCTGAACAGGGACGCCGATACATGCGTTTTGGCGCGGTAATGGCCGTGATTCTCGTGGCCTTGGGCTATCTCGCTTATACCGGCGTACAGGACAGCAAAAGCTACTACGTCACCATCAAAGAGCTGAATGGGATGGGCAACGGCGCTTACAGCAAGCGCTTGCGCGTCGCCGGCAACGTGGAGCCGGGCTCCATCAAGCGTCAGGGAACCCATCTTGAGTTCCAGTTGGTGGAACAGGACCGCACTCTGCCCGTAGTTTACGCCGGCACCGAGGCTCCGCCCGATACCTTTAAGGACAACGCGCAAGCTTTGGCCGAAGGCCGCTTCGGGCGCGACGGCATCTTCCACGCTACTAATATTCAAGCCAAATGCGCGTCGAAGTACGCTCCTAAACAGCCGGCCCAGCCGGCTAATGCGCAGAAGGCGTCGCTATGACAAACGTGCAGTTCTTCACGGCGCTCGGATTGCCTCTAATCGTTTTTCTGGTGGGGTTCTACCTCCAGAACACCGGCATCCGAGATCTCTGCTCTGAAATGGGAGGCTTGCGCTCTGATATGAACGTGCGTTTCGCACGCTTCGATCAAGAATTCGACGACCTTACCAGCAAGGTCGTAGATATCGACAATCGCATCACTCGCGTAGAAGAACGACTGAAGCTCTAAGGAACAGTTGATCGCACCCTCGCCATCCTCTCCGCCTGTCATCGTCCTCGATAATCTGGTGAAATTCTTTGGCCGCTTTGCCGCCCTTCGCGGCATCTCGGCCAGCTTCGCACCCGGACGCCTCTATGTCGTGCTGGGCGACAACGGAGCAGGGAAGAGCACGCTGCTGCGCGTAGTTGCCGGGCTGATGGAGCCGAGCCAGGGCAGCTTCACCTTGCTGGGCGCCAAGCGCATTCGCGACGTTGCTCACCGCGTTGGCTACATGGGCCACGCTCCGCTGCTCTACGACGAGTTGAGCGGCGTGGAAAATCTGCGCTACTTTGCTGGCCTGTACGGCATTCATGACGACGAGATTGGCCGCAACGCGATGCGGATGGTCGGGCTCGATCCCGAACTGGCGCGGCGCGTCGGCCAGTATTCGCAGGGGATGCGGCAGCGGCTTTCGCTGGCGCGCGCCGTCCTGCACGATCCCGAACTGATGCTGCTGGACGAGCCGTTCTCCAATGTCGATGTCCGTTCCGCGCGCGAGATGGCCGCGGTGCTGGGCCGGGTGCGTGATCAGGGTAAGACGATCTTTGTGGTTACTCACCAGGCCGCGCTGATGGAAAACGTCGCCGACGAGTTTGTACACATGGCGGCTGGACAGATTAGCGCGCGTGAAGAACTGGCGCGCAACTTGACGTCGGCAGATTCCGCTGCGGGGCTGGCGCAATGACCACCCTCGGAGTCACGCGCGCGACCCTGATGAAAGACCTCCGCATGGAGTGGCGCTCCAAGGACGCCATCAACTCCATGTTGTTCTTCGCGCTGCTCGTGGTTGTGATCTTCAGCTTTGCTTTCAATCCCACGGCAGAAGAATCGCGCCACATCGCCGGCGGGCTCATTTGGGTGGCCTTCCTGTTTGCCGCGGTGGTCGCGCTGAACCAGACGTGGGCGCGCGAGCTGCGCAACCAGGTGCTGGACGCCTACCGCGTTTCTCCAGCGCCGCCCAATGCGCTGTTCCTGGCGAAAGCGATTGGTAATTTCTTTTTCGTCGTCGTGCTTGAGTGTTTGATGACGCCATTGTTCGTGGTTTTCTATGAGCTGCGCTCGGTGGGCCCGGTGTGGCAGTTGGCCGTGGTGGCGTTGCTGGGAACGTGGGCGCTGGTGGTCAATGGAACCTTCTTTGCAGCGCTCTCGATTCGCACGCGCAGCCGCGAGATTATGCTGCCGCTGATCCTGTTTCCGATTTCGATTCCGGCGCTGCTGGGCATGGTGGATGCGACCACCGGGATTTTGACCGGCGACGCTTCACCGAACTTCTGGATCAAGCTGCTGGCGGTTTACGATATCGTGTTCACCATGATCTGCCTGCTGCTGTTCGAGACGGTGTTGAATGCGGAATGAAGCGCTTTTCGATGTTCGCTCTTCGCCAGAGGTAAGCGCAACAGGGTCTGGCGAAAAGCGAATAGCGAAAAGCGAAAGGCGATAACGCCAACAGCGAAAGCGGTTGCGTAACGCAATATGAAAAAACTGGCACTGATTTCAATTCCTTTTATCCTTGCCCTGCTGGCGTTCACCAGCTACCTGGCGCTGATGGTTGCCCCCACCGAGCGGACGATGGGCGACGTGCAGCGCATCTTCTACTATCACGTTCCCTCCGGATGGGTGGCCGGTCTCTGTTTCTTCGTCAACTTCCTGGCGTCGGTGGTTTACCTGTGGAAGCGGAGCGCGGCCAGCGACGCTATGGCGGCGGCCTCGGCGGAGGTGGGCGTAGTGTTCTGCACCGTGCTGCTCATCACCGGGCCGCTGTGGGCGCGCCCCGTCTGGGGCATCTGGTGGACGTGGGACGCACGCCTGACGACCACGCTGGTGCTGTGGCTCATCTACGTCAGCTATCTCGTGCTACGGCGGTTTGCCGCCGGAGGCCAGACGCAAGTGCTGGCTGCGGCATTCGCCATCTTCGGCTTCGCCGATGTGCCCATCGTCTACATGTCGATCCGCTGGTTTCGCACCCAGCATCCCTCGCCGGTGATGGGCGGCGGAGAAAACTCCGGCCTCGATCCGGCAATGCTGCACGTCTTCCTCATCAATCTGGCGCTGTTCACGGTGATGGGAATCCTGTTTGTCTGGCTGCGCTACAAATTGCAAATGCAGGAGCAGGCGCTGGAATCAGCCCACGCGCAGGCCGCGCTGAAAGGGGTATCGCAATGAATCCGATTCCGTTCTTGCACGCAGCCTACATCGTCGCGTGGGTGGTTTATGTGGGATACCTGGGCCGCATCCTGCTGCGCATGAAAAAAGTAGAAGAAGAGACGAAGGATCTGGAGCGGGGGAAGTAACTTTGAGGTGAGGAACGAAGCGACTCGAAAACCCATGGCAAGATTCACTATCTCGGCAATCGTGCTCGTTGGGATGCTCTTGGCAGTTAGCTGCCGGAGTTCAGCTAACGACCCAGCGTTCAGTAGGGTCAGTTTTTCTCCGGATGGCAAGTCGATCGTTTTCGCCCACGCGGAGAACGGCGGCTGTTTCCTCTACATAGGCGACCTCAACACGAGAGCTGCGAAACGTCTTACGAAAACTCGATCAGGCTGTGAAAACAACCCCAGCTTTTCGTCTAATGGCAAGCTTATCGTCTATTCTTTCGCACCGGATAGTGACCGAAAGTCTTCTTTGTTCATCGTCAGCGCCGACGGTTCCGACTCGAGGCGGATTACGCCTTCTGGAAGCGACGACATCTATCCGATTTTTTCGGCAGACAATCGCGTTGTTTACTTTGTTCGGTCAGGATCCTTCGGTCACAGCTCTCCTATCGCTGCGTCGAGGCAACACGATTTCGATCTGTTTTCTGTTGATCTGACCAGCGGTGCGGTTGCCCAGCTCACGCAGCAGAGCCTTTACGACCTGCAATCGCTATCTATCTCGCCCGACGGAAAAGATCTGATGATAAGTACCACCCGGTACCCCATCGGTGCTCTCATCGAGATATACGTGATCGCGAAGCCGCAATCCGCACGGAATGTGTTTCAGCCTCATGTGCCCGATGAGCCGAAGCTCACCGCCGAGCCCGAGCCCGCGTTTGGGGATGCATGTTATATGCCGGATGGATTGGGAATGCTCGTGCTGGCGGCGAGTAACAAGGCTGGCGGTAATTACGACTACAACGTCTATTTGGTGAACACCGTTACTGGGAGCATCGACGGGAAGCTGACAAACTTAACGGGAATGACCACGGGCGTCCAAGTCAGCCCGGATGGGAAAACAGCGGTCCTCGGAAATCAAGGCAAGCTGTACTTACTCAATTTGCAGAATCGCGAATTGAAGCCGCTTGATTGGAGCGGTCTAGGCCACTGAAAATCCCCGTATCTTGTCTCTGCGAAGGCGAAGACGACTGAATCAGTCAAACCGTGGCATCCTTCAATTCCTCGGCTGGGTGCCCCACTCATTCGCGGTTTGCGAATGAGTGGGAGACTAAGGCGGGACGATGCATGGGCCTGCGAGACGATCGTCATTCCTCTCCCACGCAACGAGAAGCGGGATGTGTGGGCACCCCGGCAATGGCTCCCGTCTTGACCAGATCGGCTTGGCAATCCGGGAGCCTGGTTGGTTACTTGCCGGCGTAAGTATGGGCGGAGCCGATGCCGGTGCACAGGTCCCAACCAATTTTGCAGCGCGGATCGCCCGTCGTGATGTCGTTGAAATCAGCATGGTACTTGATGGGACTGGAGAGCTCGCTGTACATCATGTTGAGCTCGTCCACGGTCGACTGTTGCCGGCTGCCGGCCGCGTTTACGATACCGGCAAAGGTAGGAGACGCCCAACTGGTGCCTCCGACTGAACCCCAGCCCTGGAGGTAAATGGCAGTGCAACAAAAGTCGGAAGCAACGTCAGGATAGCCGCGCTGGGTTCCTACGATGCTGGCAATGCCATTCTGATAGCTGGGACGCGGTTCGTACGGACTGATGTCGCCCCCTCCGCCGCCAGTGTAGTACTGCTCGGAGGTGAAGTTTCCGTTACTATCGCGGTTGAAATAGGTTCCTCCAACCGCAACAACGTTCGGTGACGCTGCCGGATAGGCGCTCACGCCAAGTCCCCCATCGCCGGCGGCTGCAAAGTAAACGACTCCCGGGGAAGTGAAGTATTGATCAAAGCCGGTTTCCTGAGAAATCTCCGCATCGGCAAAGCTCATGCTCACCACGCCGCCGCCGTTCTGAGACACTAGAGTTCCGGCAAGCTGCACCGCCTGCCAAGTCGGATCGGTTTCGCACGCCAGGGTGTTACACAGCGCCGATACGACCAGGAACAGCTTGGCCTGCGGCGCCATGGCGTGGGCCCACTCGATATCTAAGGCTTCCTCGACCTCCCAATCCCCGTAAGTGGGTGGCCGTATCGGGCCGGGCCAGACCTGCGTAATGGTCGTAGCCGGAATACCGAAGTAGGAGTCAAAGGCGTCCAAGTCGGATTGCGCGGTGGGGTAGTAACCGGCGTCCACGATGGCAATAGCGCCAATACCACCGTTGGGTACGGTTGTGCTGGTGGCGATCGGGCAGCCCGTGGGTCCAGTTACGAATTTATATACGCAGGCTACTGAGCCTGGAGTTTCATCACCTGGGTCGGGATTCGGTTGCGTCTGGTCCGAGTCGACAAAAAAGTAATTCGTGTGAGGGCGGCCGGGCACGGGGATGCTGGATGCTGGATAGATAATCCTGTGTCCGTTGTAAACCGACTCGTAGCGGGTTTGTGCAGATGCTGGGCAAAGGGCCGCACCTGCAAACAAGACAACTGCGACCATCATTATCATTACAATCTGGATGTCTCTGCGGAAAGTATTCATTCATTGGCTCCTGTGTGGCGCCTCGAAATCATGAAGGGAGTTGATGGAAAATGCAAGCTCGAACCCCATGCGAGTTGTTGCCGTCTGCAAAAAGCGTGGCGTGGCGCAGTCTCTCCGCGCGGCGCCGCGCATGGTGTGCGCAGCGACGCGCCCTCAGGACCCGCCCACAATCAACTTCAGATCGGTTATCCTCTGTGCCTCAGTGTCTCTGTGGTGAATGGCTTTGAGCTCGGAACGACGCGGCATCCTTCAATTCCTCGGCGTGGCCTGTCTTGTCTTCGGCGGGCTGTTTGCCATTCTCAGCCTGCCTTTCTTCTGGGGACAGATCCAGGTGCTGCGCTCGTGGCCGGTGCGGCAGGCGCAGGTCATCAGCAGCAAGGTTGTGGTGCAGCCCGCGGCCAGGCATGACCAGCTCTACGCCGCAACCATTCAGGTCGTTTACGTGGCCGACGGCCAGCCCGTTACCGCCGAGCTCACCAGCTTCCAGAGCAGCAACTACGAAGAGACCGTCCGCCGCGCCGCGGAGTTTCCGGTTGGCAGCCGCCAGGCCGTTCGCTATGATCCCCACCATCCCGCGCAGGCGCGGATCGGCGCAGGCTGGAACCGGCGATTCTTTGCCGTGCCGCTGATCACGTTGGGATGTGGACTGGTGTTTGCGGCGATCGCTGCTGGATTCTTCATTGCCGGAAGGAATCGCCGGCAAGCGGCATAGTGGATACTGCACGTTCGGTCCGGCTCAGCCCGAAGGGCGACACAATGGTAGCCCAGGACGTTAGTCCTGGGTCAGTGATAAATGAATCGAGACGAGTCCCGTAGGGACGGCACGTTCGGTGTCGTCCCTGAAGGGACTCCGAGCACAAGAAATCACGAAACCCAACGCTCACGCGTTGGGCTATGATTGTGCCGCCCTTCGGGCTGGTCATCGGGCTGCAAAATCATAGCCAGTATAGGTCGGAACATCCGGCGCTAAAATATTCGCGCGCCGCGCGCCGTTGCCTTACATCCAATACGCGCAGGAGTTTCCTCCATGAGATCTCGCCTCGTTGCGTCCCTGCTGCTGGTTGGTTGCGCTGCATCAATGTTGGCCGCGCAAACGTCGTCGCCTGACAAGCAGAAATTCAGCCCGCCATCGCGCAAGTTTGTGTTCACCTACGCGTTCACCGTGAAAGACATACCCGCCGGAAGCACGCTGGTGCGGGTATGGGTCCCGGTGGCGCATACGGACGAGCACCAGACTGTCCGCCTGGTCAAGGTGAAGGCGCCGGTGGAGACGCGCATGGGCGAGGAGCCGGAGTACGGCAATCACATTCTGTACGCGGAGATTCGCAATCCGGCGCAAACGTCGGTTGATTTTGCGCTGGAGTATGAAGTGACGCGGCGCGAGTATTCCCGTGGCGACTACGCGCAGCTTCAGAGCAAGGACACCAAGCCGGGCGTAGTGCCGGCTTCGATGAATCGCTACCTTGCGCCCGACAAACTGATTCCCACGGATGGCAAGATCAAAGAACTCGCTCTCCAGGTGACTGGCGGTCAAACCGGGACGGTCGCCAAAGCGAAAGCGGCTTACGATTATCTTTTCTCGACCATGCGTTACGACAAGACTGGCACGGGCTGGGGACGTGGCGACGCCATCTGGGCGTGCGACGCCAAGCATGGCAACTGCACCGACTTCCACTCGCCCTTCATCGGAATGATGCGTGCCGACGACATTCCGGCGCGCTTCGATATCGGCTTTCCGCTGCCGGAGAACAAGGACAAGGGCGAGATCGCCGGCTATCACTGCTGGGCCGAGTTCTTTGCCCGCAACACGGGCTGGGTTCCGGTGGACATCTCCGAGGCATGGAAAGCGAAGGAGAAAGCTGGCTACTTCTTCGGCAGCGTAGACGCCAATCGCATGCAGTTTTCTACCGGACGCGACATCACGTTGTCGCCGCACCAGGATGGCCCGCCGCTGAACTATTTTGTGTATCCGTACGTCGAGATCGACGGCAAGGTTTATGAGCGGACCAGCAAGCAGTTCAGCTTCGCCGAGGTGACCGGCGAGGAGAATACCGCGGACTCGCGGCCCGCGCCTGCGCCGGCGATGTGAAGAAGAAGCTACTAGCTACTAGCTACGAGCAACTAGCCGCGAGCTACGAGCAGATAGCGCATGTTAAGCGGTTTGTGTCAGGGCACGTCTTTAGACGTGCCGCAACGAGATGAATCTTGATCCGGGCTTTAGCCCCTGCAACGATTCGTGCGGCAGGGGCTAAAGCCCGGGCCTTTTTATACCGTGTTCGGCACGACTGAAAGTCGTGCTCTGACACAAAACGGTTTTCCGCGTGGCCCTGGCGGGTGCGCGCTCCGGTCTGCATATGGGACATCCGAAAACAAAAATGTGCCGCGGCCGCAATTCCGGTTGTTAGCGACACGCCGGTTGATTAGAATCCTGTCGCCGCTGAAGAGCGCTGGTTTTTGCGTCGCTGTGGCGAAGTGCTAATTGCTAAGGAGACTCTGAACAGGCGGCTGATCGCCCTCAGAGGCTAAAGCCCACAGTGATTTTGCTGCGCTTGCGGCACGCCTGAAGCCGTGCCCTTTCAAAACCAGGAACTATCAGAGCCTCCTTAGCGGCTAATTGCGAACTGGTAATTGCTGTCTCTGCTGCAGTGGCCGGGAGTCTTGCCGATAGGACGAGCAGGGCGGGCGGGAAAATCGAAGGGCCGCCTCGTGCCTGAAGGTATCGCGCGCTCCCCGCGAACGGGCTGCATCCTTTAGAAAACGCAGGCATCTAAAGGTTGAGTGTAGTTGACTCATGGAGTCATATGTCAAAGGAAAATAAAGATTTAGCTAGCACAGACCCTGAGCTTCGCAACGATTCCGAAGGTGCTCGCACCCTGCCGGTTCTGCCTGTTCGTGACACTGTTTTGTTCCCTCATGCGGTGCTGCCGCTGACCGTGGGACGCGAGAGTTCGGTGCAATTGATCAACTCGCTGGGCGAGGACAAGACCATCGTCGTGGTCGCGCAGCGCGAGGCGCGTGTGGACACGCCGCAGCCTACCGACCTGTTCGCGGTTGGCAGCCTGGCGGTGGTACATAAAGTCGTTCGCATGCCCAACCAGAGCCTGTTCGTCTTTGCCGAGGGCCTGGAGCGCGTCAAGGTGACCGAATACACCCAGCTGACGCCGTTCATGCACGCGACGGTGGAATCGATTCCGGAAGTGACAGCACCAAAGAACTCCGAGATTGAGGCCCTGCAGCGCAATGTGCTGACGTTGTTCCAGCAGATCGTCGCCGGCTCGCCGACGTTGTCGGATGAGCTGTCGACCGTTGCCGGCAACATCGAAGATCCAGGTCGTATGGTGGACTTCATCGCCTCCTCGCTGCCGTCGCTTTCAACCCGCGACAAGCAGGACGTTCTCGAAACTCCGGATGTACGCGTTCGGCTGGAGAAGATCAATCAGCACCTGGCGAAGGAGCTGGAAGTCCAGCAGCTGCGCAACAAGATCCAGAGTGAAGTGCAGGACCGCGTGCAGCAGACGCAGCGCGAGTACTACCTGCGCGAGCAGATGAAGGCCATCCAGAAAGAACTGGGTGAGCAGGACGAGACCACACGCGATGCCGAAGAGTTGCGGCAGAAGATTGAAGCTGCCGGCATGCCCGACGAGGTGAAGAAAGAAGCCTTGAAGGAGCTCGGCCGGCTGGCACGCATGTCGCCCATGGCCGCCGATTACGGCCTCACTCGCAACTACATTGAGTGGCTGGCTGTGCTGCCGTGGCAGAAGTCATCGGGCGTCGAGGTCGACATCCTGAAAGCTAAGGAGATACTCGACTCCGATCACTACGATCTGGAGAAGGTGAAGAACCGCATTCTGGATTACCTCTCCGTGCGACGGCTGAAGCCGAGCATGAAGGGGCCAATCCTTTGCTTCGTTGGCCCTCCCGGCGTGGGCAAGACCTCGCTGGGTAAGTCAATTGCTCGCGCCCTGGGTCGCAAGTTCGTTCGCCTGTCATTAGGCGGCGTACACGATGAAGCCGAAGTCCGTGGGCATCGCCGCACTTACATCGGGGCGTTGCCGGGGCAGATCATGCAAGGCATTCGCCGCGCGGAGACCAACGATCCGGTCTTCATGCTCGACGAAATCGACAAGGTGGGCCGCGATTTCCGTGGCGATCCGGGCTCGGCCTTGCTGGAAGCGCTGGATCCGGAGCAGAACTTCAGCTTCCGCGATAACTATCTGGACGTGCCTTTCGATTTGTCGAAAGTGCTGTTCATCACCACCGCCAACATGCTCGATCCCATTGCCGAACCGCTGCGCGACCGCATGGAGATTATCGAGTTGCAAGGCTACACCGAAGAGGAAAAAGTCCACATCGCGTTTCAGTACCTGGTTCCGCGGCAGATTGAAGAGAACGGAATCACCGGCGACCAGATCGAATTTCCGGAGGAGAGTATCCGCTTCCTGATTCGCCATTACACGCGCGAAGCAGGAGTACGCAATCTGGAGAGGACTATCGGAACGATCTGCCGCAAGCAGGCGCGCCGCATTGCCGAAGGCAAGACCGACAAGCTAAAGGTCACGCCGGAACTGATTCAGCACCATGACATGCTGGGCGGCATCAAGATCCGCACCGAAGGTGAAATTGCCGAACGCACCAAACGCTCGGGCGTGGCCGTGGGCCTGGCATGGACGCCGACCGGCGGCGACGTGCTCTTTGTCGAGGCCAACAAGATGAAGGGCAAGGGTGGTTTCACCATGACCGGACAGCTCGGCCAGGTGATGCAGGAGTCGATGCAGGCCGCGCTGACCTGGGTACGTTCGCACGCGAAAGAGCTTGGCATTGACGAAGGCTTCTTCGCCGACCACGATATTCACGTTCACGTGCCGGCGGGAGCGATTCCGAAGGATGGCCCCTCGGCGGGCGTGACCATGGTCACGGCGCTGGTGTCGCTGCTGACGGACAAGCCAGTGCGCCCGCTGACCGCGATGACTGGCGAGATCACGCTGAGCGGCAACGTGCTGCCCATCGGCGGGATAAAAGAGAAAGCGCTGGCGGCCAAACGCGCTGGGGTGACGGACATCATCCTGCCGGCTGACAACCAGCAGAACGTGCAGGAAGACCTGACCCCGGAACAGCTCCAGGGCTTGAATCTGCACTACGTTAAGACCATTGAAGGGCTGCTGGACATCGCGCTGCCCAGCACGCGCGATGAGGTCAAGAAAGACGCGGAAATCCGCGAGCAGGTATTGCAGACGGTGTCGTAAGACCAGCCGTCCAGCCGCATCGAACCTGATGACCGGCGTGGACGAGACAACAAGGGCCATCTACGGATGGCCCTTTTGCTTTGCATAAGGCAGTTTTCGGGCGGCCCGTTCTCAGGCGATCTGCTTACCCGCCTCTGGGCCTACCGATTGGTCGAACACGGCTTCCACCGTGACCTTCACCACGTGGTGCAAGGGCGGCAATCCCATCGGGGATTCGCTGATCTGCTTGCTGGCGCTGTCAAACAGCGGACCTGAATCGACTACCTCGGCTTTGCCCTTGATCTGATAGCCCTTGGCAGTAGCGGCATCCACTACAGTGACCGCGACTTTGTTGTTTTCCAGAAGGTTCTTCCTGGTCTTCAACGAGAATAAATCAGAGAAGACAACGTGGTTCTCGTCGAGCAGTTTCAGAGTGCCTTTGGGCGTAACGTTAGGCTCTCCGTCGCGCGAAGCTGTGGCCACCCAGGCCAGCTTGCCCGGCAGAAAGTCCTGAACGTGCTTAGGAATGCTTACCATTGAGAATGCCTCCAAGATATGAGCCCGGAACCCTGACGAGCGCCGGGTTTAGTAGAACCCTCAATGCTGGACCCTCGGTGGTGGCTTGTAAAGGACATGGCTCACAAGGCTGTCTTCGCGAGGGTTGATCGCGCCGCGCCGCCCAAGCCTCCCTCTTCTATGGACGCACCCCGCCCTGAAGGGCGGGGCTATCAGCTTTCGCCTCCTTCGGAGGCTCGTTCTTCGCTAACCAACGCGACCTTCGCTAACCATGCGAACGTTCCCCGACCATGCGATTGTCGCTAACCACGCGACCTCGCTAACCATGCGTTCGTCGCTAACCATGCGTTCGTCGCTAACCATGCGTTCGTCGCTAACCATGCGTTCGTCGCTAACCATGCGTTCGTCGCTAACCATGCGTTCGTCGCTAACCATGCGTTCGTCGCTAACCATGCGTTCGTCGCCAGCCATGCGAACCATCGCTGAGCGCGTCATCGTTGCCAACCGCGCGGTCATGGCGAATCCAGGCTTATTCGTGCGCGAACTGATTGGCGTTGTTGCTCGTCCACTGCGGAAAACCGAATCCTCATTTCTGGTGATCTCCGCTTCGTACTTTCCATAGAATCTGCCGCAACATGCCCAACCACAATTCCGCGTCCTTTGACGACAGGTCCATTCGCCACACCAAGCGGCGCACACGTTCTTCGGTTGACGTTGCGGCGATCGGATTCACGTAGCCGCTGCGATGTAGCGCTTCCAGCAGCCCGTCGGAGATTCGTTCCACTTCACCGGCGGTGGCGCGCTTCTCAACTTTCTCCTTTTTCGCAAGGGCGGCTTTCTTCGCCGGAGCGGCCTTCTTTGCATCGCGCACCAGTTCGTACAGGCACACCGCAACGGCCTGTCCCAGGTTCATCGAGATGTGCTGCTCGCGCGTGGGAATATTCATCAGCCAATGGCAGTAGCTGAGATCATCGTTGGAAAGGCCAGTCTTCTCCGGGCCGAACACCAGGGCAACGGGTCCGGTGGCCAATTCCTTGCGGATAAGCCGCGCGCCGTATTCCAGCCGCCGCAGCGGGTGTTGCAGCTCGCGATGACGAACGGCTGTGGTCCCGACGACCAGCGTGCAGTCGGCAACAGCGTCGGACAGCTTCGTGAACTCTTCGGCATCAGTCAGCACCGATGCGGCCCCGACTGCGGACTTCGCCTCGCGAAACGCGACGTCGTACGCGTTGACGACACGCAGCCGAAGGAAGCCGAAGTTGCTCATGGCGCGGGCGGCGGCTCCGATGTTGAGCGGGTTGCTTGCGCCCACCAGCACTACGCGCAGATGATCAGAGGCGCCGGACATGCTCTTCAGTTTAGATCAGGTAGGTTGTCGTCTGTCCCTAAGGTGCAACTAACATCTTTGCAAACCGGGGCTTTCAGGCGACAATACTGCGAAAGCCTCAAGCGCGTCTCGTCTTCCGATTGCGTCTCGAGGGAGCCATGGCATGATACGTCTGATCCGCGAATTGCTCCGCCCTTACCGAGGCCAGCTGGTGATTATTCTGCTCGCCATGCTGGTGGAGACGGCATCGAGTCTGGCCAGTCCGTGGCCGCTGAAGGTGATCATCGACAACGTGGTGGGCAGCCATAAGTTGCCCCATGGTCTGGACGAACTTGTCCGGCCGATGCTGGAGCACGGCAATAAATTGCGGGTTGCGGGATTGGCTGCCCTGGCGTTCGTGCTCATCGCTTTGCTGGGCGCGCTGGCCAGCTACATCGACAACTATTACACCGAGAGCGTGGGGCAGTGGGTGGCAAATGACCTGCGCCTGAAGACCTATCAACACCTGCAACGGCTTTCCCTCGGCTACTACAACACTCACGAGACCGGCACGCTCCTCAGCACCATCACCACCGACATCGCGACCATTCAGTCCTTTGCTTCTTCGTCGACCCTCAACATCCTGGTCGACATGCTGACTATCGTGTCAATGCTGGGCCTGATGTTCTGGCTCAACTGGGACTTCACCCTCATCGCGGTAGCAGTGACACCGTTCCTGCTGTTCTTCATCTCGCGCTTCAAGAAGGCGGTGAAGAAGGCGACCCACGAAGTGCGCAAGGAGCAGGCGGACATTGTCGCCGTGGTGCAGCAGGGGCTGGAGTCGATGCAGGCGGTGAAGGCTTTTGGACGTGAGGACATGGAGCAGCAGGCGCTGGCCGATGTGAGCCACGCCACGGTTGCCGCCGCGTTGAAGGCCCGCAAGGTGAAGTCGATGCTGTCGCCCATCGTGACTATCACCGTCGCGTTTTGTACTGCGATTGTTTTGTGGAGGGGCGCGGCGCTCATCCTGAAGGAAGCGATGACCGTCGGTGCGCTGACGGTCTACCTGTCCTACCTGAGCAAGTTTTTTAAGCCGGTGAAGGACCTGGCCACCACCACCAACGCCATCGCGCAGGCGGGCGTGGGAGTGGAGCGGGTGCAGGCCATATTGCAAACCGATGCCATCCTTCCGGAGCGCGAGGACGCGTTCGAGCCAACCGCTGTGAAGGGCGAGATCGCTTTCGAGCACGTGGCCTTCGGATACCTTGAGGACGAGCCCGTTCTGAAGGACGTTAGCTTCACCATCGAGGCCGGTCAGTTGGTGGGCGTTGTTGGTCCTACCGGCAGTGGCAAGTCGACTGTGGTGAGCCTGATCCCGCGCTTCTACGATGTGAACAATGGAACGGTGAAGATTGACGGCCGCGATGTTCGCGACTACAAAGTGAACCCACTGCGCGACCAGATTGGCTACGTCTTGCAGGATACGGTGCTGTTCCGCGGGACCATCCTGGAGAACATCGCTTTCGGGCGTCCCAACGCGACGCGGCAGGAAATTGTGGATGCCGCCAAGCTGGCCAATGCGGACGAGTTCATCTCGCGCATGCCCAAGGGCTATGACACCATGGTTGGCGAGCGCGGTTCCACCCTTTCCGGCGGGCAGCGCCAACGCATTGGGATTGCTCGCGTCATGGTGCGCAACAGCCCGATCTTGCTGCTGGACGAGCCCACCGCCGCGCTGGACAGTGAATCTGAAAAGCTGGTGATTGAGGCGCTGGAGCGGTTGATGAAGGGACGCACGGTCATCACCATTGCACATCGCTTGAGCACCATCCGCGACGCCGACAAGATTATTGTGATCGCCGGAGGAGTAGTGGCGGAGAGCGGCAATCACGACGAACTGATGGCGCTGAACGGAATCTACGCCGATCTGCATCGCACGCAGTTCGACGTGGCGGCGACGAAAGGCTGAGGATTTTTCACCACGGAAGCACGGAATACACGGAGTACAGAAAAAGAAAGGAAATTGACTCCGTGCCCTCCGTGCTTCCGTGTTGAATTTCCTAGGTCTCACCAAGAATTAGAAGAGGCAATATGTCACGTTACCTGGTTGTTATGCCCGATGATTCCTCGAAGCCGATACTTGAGGCCATCGACCATGCCAAGAAATCTTTGCGCATCAAGATGTTTTTGTTCTCCGACCCGCAGCTTCTGCATGCGGTGATCGCCGCGCACCGGCGGGGAGTGAAGGTGCGGATCATGCTGAACCCGGCGCGCCGCAGCGGCGAAAAAGAAAATGCCGACGTGCGCAAGACCCTGACCGACGCGGCCATCGAGGTGATCGACAGCAATCCCGCATTCGATGTGACCCATGAGAAGTCAATGGTGGTCGATGATGAAACTGCGTTCATCCAGTCGCTGAATTGGGAGACCAAGAACCTGACCGAGACGCGCGACTACGCGGTGGTGACGTCGCACGGCCACGAAGTTCGCGAAGTCTCCGAATGCTTCGACGCCGATTGGGAGCGGAAGAGTTTCGATCCGGGCGACCATTCGCATTTGATCTGGTGCATCGGCAATGGACGGCAGCGGATTGGGCAATTCATCGACGAGGCCAAACATTCCCTGTGGGTGCAGAACGAGCGCTATCAGGACCCAGTAATCATTGAGCGGCTGGTGCGGGCCAACGGGCGTGGCGTGAAAGTCCATGTGCTGGCCCGGCCGCCGCACAAGTTGAAAAAGGAAAAGCTGGTGGAAGCCGTGGGCGGCATGCGCATCATGGATGACGTTGGGATCAAAGTGCACAAGCTCAAGGGACTGAAGCTTCATGCGAAGCTGCTGTTTGCCGACGGCGTGCGGGCCATCATCGGGTCCATCAATCTGGCGCCGGGAAGTTTCGACAGCCGGCGCGAGCTGGCCATCGAGGTCCGCGACCAGGAGGTGATGGACCGGCTGCATACGATTGTGCATGAGGATTGGAAGAATTCCCGCCCACTCGACTTGACCGATTCAGGGTTGCTGGCCGATTTGGAAGATACCGACAAGAACGCGGCAGAGGACCTGGCGCTGGATGCGGGGGCTTGAGGCCTTTGCGATCGTCGGCGCGTGCCGTCGCCAGAACCGGTCTCGCTCTCCTCGTTTGGCTGGTGGCGGGATGCTGGTTCGCGTTGGCGCAAGTTCAGCCCGCTCTTATCGGAGTTCTGGAAGACACTCCGAGGCACTTTGCGGGTGATACTCGCTACCCCGTTGTAAGGGCGATTTTCTACAGGGAGGGCGAACGATGGAGGGCCTTCCCAAGCGATTGTCGCGATCCGGAATGTTTGAAGACCATCACCGCGAAATATCCTCGAGAAGTTGACTGGACGATTACCTTCGATGGCCGCCAGTTGGGCAAGGTGACAAGCCGCACGCCGCAGGCGTTTGAGTTTTATGCCAGCGTAGGCCAGCAGGTCATAACCAGCAAGAATGTGCCTCCGATAGTTGGTCCGCCGTCACGCGAGTTCGGCGACTTCCTCGGTCAACCTGTGTACCGCCCCTTGATTGCGGTCTCGCAACCGAACTATCGCGACCCTGATGGCTGGAAGCCTGCGAAGCTCTCCGAAAGCACGACGCTGGCGGTTCGCCGGCAGTTTCGAAAACAGTTTCCGAAAGCAACGAACTGCCTGAAAAGCCAGCCTGACAAAGTAGTACCGTGGCAGTACGAAGACAGCAACATCATGGTGCAGAAGGCGTATGCTTCGAAACGCAACTGGATGGTGGCAAGCGTTCTCCTGTCTCCATATCGTTGCGATGGGCCGCCGGATGAGCCTTTCGCGGTGCAGTGGTTTGTCATCACGCCGCAGCAAAAAGTCCGGTGGCTGGATTCCAATATGTGGTTAGTGGACGCGGGCGATTACGATGGCGACGGTCAATCAGAGTTAGTGTTTGCCATCGACGGCTACAATCGCGGCGGATACGGACTGTTTTATGACGACTTCCGCCAGCGCGCGGAGTTCGAGTTCAGCTATCACTGAGATCAGGCACGGCTGCACGCTGCGTAGCGATTACTGCGGGCCTCACTTCGGTGCAGGTTCCTGGTAGAGCGCGGCGTCTGCCGCCCAAAATTTCAGCTTGTCGCTCTTGCTCTCGGCGCCGTGGGCCACGAGAATGCTGCCGGGAACGAAGTCCGGCGAAACCTTCGCCGCCGGCACAAATACAGCGATCTCCTGATCGGTCATGCGGAGCACGAAGACGGTGCCCTCGGCCTGCTTGTCCAGCTTCAGGATCGGCCCTCCGACCTCGGTGTTGTTGCCGTCCGCATAGTCAGCACGCGAGCCCATGTTGAGGTCTTTGGGGCGCTCCCGCTTGTCGGGATCGCCCAGCAACAGCGGCGGCCCCATCTTCCACTGGCCGCCTTCCTTGACGAAGCGCAGCACCTCCTCGGCACGTTGCGTGGGCGGAAGCTTCTCCTGCTTCTGAATCTCCTCAGGGACGGCGATGGTGACGATGAGGTTCACGTCGGCAGATTGCCCGTCCTTAGCAACGTTGACCGACTCCACTTCATAGTGAATGGGCGACATCTGCTTCACCATCTCCATGTATTCCGCCTGGACTGCCGGAGTCGGGAGCTGGTCATGCACCTCCTTCGAAAGCAGAGGTGACGCCTTGGCGTAGCTTCCGGCCTTCACGGCGGCCAGATAGGAGTCGTAGATTTTGGTGAAGTCCTGCTGAGTCTGTGCCGGCAGGAGAGTGCTGCAACCTAGCGCCAGAAGCAGGGAAGCGGCCAGCCAAGGTCGCCGGTGAGATGTGTCGTGCATGGCAAACAGTGTACGCGAGGGCGATGTACGCGTGTGGATAATCAACCCTCGCGCCAGCAGCGGGCGATGGAGGGCAGCCGCACCAGGCAGCGATCCCAGGTTAGCCCAACCGAAGAGCGAACCGGGGCACCAGGCATGGGCGTCCCCTCTCCTGCATGTCTTGACCTAAACAGACGGGCATGCCGGAATGCCGGGGAGAAATTAGCTGGCAGGTCTTGGTTCTTGCACCTTGGCGAGAGTTGGATAGGAGAAACCGCCAGTCTCTCTCCTAGCATCCACACAACATTTTCGAGCTGCAGCATGGCTTCGTCAGTGACGGCTATCACAGGGTAGTGGGCCGGGTTCGTGCGGGCGGCCCATATCTCGCGCTTTTCAAGACCTGGGTGGTGGGACGTATCACCGGCCCGGGTCTCGAACCCCGCGAGGCTCGGGACACCGGTTACGAAAGTACAGTAGCGCGTATTGTACTTTCGTAACTTGACAACTTCCTTGCATCCCTTAGGCTGTTAGGTTGGGCTTAGAGCGCCCAAACGGTCTTGCGGCGAATGCCGCGCCAGAAGATCTAAAAGAGTTCTTTGAAAACTAAAGAGCGGAGCTGCATTGCGCAAGTTGTTGAAACTAATATAGTTGGTCGAATCGGCTAACTCTCATTGGCTCAATACTTTGGCGACACATTGGCAAAGTATTGAAAGGACAGGGCTTACATGGCGAGCCAAGTCTTTTGGAATCAGGACTTTGACGGCAAAGTATTCATTGCAAGGACTTTATTTTATGGGGGGGAGGGGGTACTTGCTGCTGTCCGGGAAAGCCCGTGATCGAGGGCTGTTCATAAATCGTGCCGTCCCTGCGGGACTCGGCGAGTTCTGCCACTCTACCCAGCACTCCGCCTTCGGCTCCGTGCTGGGCTAGACTGTTTCGCGCCTATGGCGCTCTTTTAGTTGCGGCTTGTTACGCCCATGCAACCGTGAATGGCGTTTCGTAACAGCCTCTCACTGTTTCGCGCCTACGGCGCTCTTTTCGTTGCGGCTTGTTACGCCCATGCAACCGTGAATGGCGTTTCGGTAACAGCCTCGCACCGTTTCGCGCCTACGGCGCTCTTTTCGTTGGGGCTTGTTCCGCCCACGCAACCGTGAATGGCGTTTCGGTAACAGCCTCTCACCGTTTCGCGCCTACGGCGCTCTTTTCGTTGGAGCTTGTTCAGCCCAAGCAACGGTGAACGGCGTTTCGGTAACAGCCTCTCACAGTTTCGCGCCTACGGCGCTCTTTTCGTTGGAGCTTGTTCCGCCCACGCAACCGTGAATGGCGTTTCGGTAACAGCCTCTCACAGTTTCGCGCCTACGGCGCTCTTTCCGTTGGGGCTTGTTCCGCCATGCAACCGTGAACGGCGTTTCGGTAACAGCCTCTCACCGTTTCGCGCCTACGGCACTCTTTCGTTGCGGCTTGTTCCGCCCATGCAATCGCGAACGGCCGTTTCGTAACAGCTTCTCGAGGATTGGGGAGGGTTCGATCCAGCCGGAGGCCCCGTGTCCTCGACTTGGCGCGCGCTTCCGGTTATGGTGAAACGGGGGGAGCGCAACGGAGTGACAGCGACGGCAACTCGACAACCGCCTCGGCTGGTGGTGCAGGCGTTCTGGCTGACGGCGTCGAAGTTCGTCGCCGCGGCGCTGAGCATTGCGTTGCCGGTGTTGCTGGTTCGCCTGATGCCGCAAACGGAATACGGCATCTTCAAAGAGGCGTTCCTGTTCGTCTCCACCACGACGAGCATCGCCACGTTTGGCGTCGGCATGAGCGCGTATTACTTCATGCCGCGGTATCCGGAGCGCGGCGGCCAGATCGCGCTCAACATCCTGGTCTACAACTTTGTGGCGGGATGGATTCCCCTGATCGCGGTGGCGTTTTATCCGCAAGTGCTGCGCTTCCTGTTTCGCACCGACGCACTGATGCCGTTGGCTCTGCTGCTGGGATTTCTGGTGCTGCTTACGTTGACCTCGGGTCTGGTGCAGCAGATCCCGGTCGCCATGCAGGATGTGAAGTACTCGACAATCTTCATTGTGGGAACGCAGATTGCGCGCGTCATCCTATTTGCCGGCGCAGCGCTGTGGTTCCGGTCGGTGAAGAGCATCCTGATTGCGGCCGTAGTGAATCAGTTGCTGTCGGTGGCGGTGCTGATCTGGTATGTGGACGTAAGGTTTCCGCGCTTCTGGATGCACTTTGACTGGCCGTTCTTCAAAGAGCAACTGGCTTACGCGCTGCCTTACGGCGCGGTGGGAATGATGTGGGTGATCCAGAAAGACCTGGACAACTACTTCGTCAGCCATTCGCTGGGCCCGAAGGACTTCGCGATCTATGCGGTTGGCTGGGTGGATGTGCCGCTGCTGACGCTGGCGCTGGAATCGGTAGTGTCGGTGATGATTGTGCGCATCAGCAGCCTGCAAAAGGAAGATCGCAAGGCGGACATTCGCTACATCACGGCGTCGGCGACCAACCAGTTGGCGGCGATCCAGTTTCCACTGTTCGCGATGCTGTTCGTTGCGGGACACGACCTCATCGTCCTGCTGTACACCAGGAACTACGAGCAGAGCGCGAACATTTTTCTGGTGAGTCTGGTCCTGCTGCTGCTGGGAGTGTTTCTGCTGGACCCCATCATTCGCGCCTACAAAGAGGTGCGGAATTTCCTGCTGGTGGTCCGCGTTGGCGTCTTCATCGCGCTGTTCTGCACGTTGGGACCGGCGATTCGCCACTTCGGAATGATTGGCGCGGCGCTGAGCACCGTCGGTTGGCAGGTGATTGAACGCATCCTGATCGCCATATGCGCCGTGCGCGTGGTGGATGCGAGTGCGCACGATATTCGCCTGTACGACGATTTGTTCAAAGTTACGGGCGTGACCACTGTTGCCGGCGTGCTCGCGTACGTAGTTCGCAATCTGATTCCACCGGCGCATTTGATTCCGCGTATCCTGGCTGTCGGCGTGTCGGTGTGCGCGGTTTATCTACCGGCGATGTATGTGCTGCGGCTGCCTGGTTGGGACATGCTGACCAGAGAACGCATTACGGCATTCGTGAAGAAGACCCTGGGACAACTGCGGAGCGCGAACGCGTAATGGTGCGGTTGGAATTGCTGGTCGGCGTTTCGGGGGCAACTTTGCCGGCAGGGAAGTGCGGCGCCGGCAGGGAAGTGCGGCTTCGCGAGATGCGTGACTACGCGACGCTAGGATTTCTCCGGCTCTGCCTCGGTTGCGAACGTTCCATCAGCGGGAATGTCGGTTTCTCCCATCAGGCTGATGTCGGCATTCTGTTCGGGCACAGCTTCGGTGACGGGCTCGGGTTCAGATTGAGGTCGAGATTCAGATTCGGATGCTGACGTCGGATTTTGCGAAGCAGTCTCCGTCGCAGGCGCGCTGAACAACTCCGCTTGCGGTTCGCCCAGCTTTTCGAACTCCTCAGTACTGGGAAGCTCGGAGACGTCGTTCAGCCCGAATCGCATCAGAAATTCCTTGGTCGTCTTATAGAGGATCGGCCGTCCAATGACTTGTTTGCGTCCGCCGGTGGTGATCAGCTTGCGATCGAGCAGAGTGGCGATGACGCCGGCGGAATCGACGCCGCGGATCTCGCTGATCTCGGGCACCGTCACCGGCTGCTTGTAGGCGATCACCGAGAGCGTCTCCAGCGCCTGTAGCGACAGCCGCACCGGCGGCTTCAGGCTCTTGGCGAAGCTGACGACGACATCATGATGTTCGGGCTTGGTCGCCATGCGATAGCCGCCCGCGATCTGGCGAATTTCCATGCCGCGATCGCTGGAGGCGTAGTCGGAAGTGAGCTGGTCGATGATCGCGTTCAACCGCGCCTTGACTGCTTTCAGTTGCTCTTTCTCTTCCGCTTGCTTCTGTTCTTTTTTCGTCGGAGCGGCAGTCGAGTCTTCAGGCTGAAGCTGAACGGCGACTGGCGTTGCTTCCGGCATTGCGGATGCCTCGCCGGCAAACTCCGCCGCTGCGTCTTCAACCGCCTCTGCGAACACTAAGTCCTCGTCTGCTTCAGGAACAGGCGAGCCGTCGGAGACCGTCTCATTCAACGCCAGCCGAGCTTCTTCTTCGGCGCGCAAATCAGCCAGCACCGCGTCTCTCAGCAAGGAGGCGAGTTCGTTCAGCGTGACCGGTTCTTCGGTCGCGTAGATAATGGCTTCGACTTTGGCTTTCAGGCTCATGTTTTGGCTATCAGCTTTCAGCTATCAGCGTCAGCCAGGCATTTGCAATGTTTGTATGTGCCCGCTGACGTCTTCAAATACTGGGAAACCTTCAAATCGGTTCAAGCCGACGGCTGAAAGCTGATAGCTGACAGCCGCCTCACTTCCAATCATCCTTCACCGTCTGGCTTTCCGCCATCAGGGCATCGAAGTTGGTGTGCTTCTTGAGTACGATTTCGCCGAACACGTTGTCCTGCCGCGCCAGCACCGCCTGCAAGCGTATCAGTTCCAGGATTGCGAGGAACGCGCACACCAACGCTGAGCGCGATCGCAAGCTGCGCAACAACTGTTTCAGCCGCACCGGACGCTCTTCCAGCGCGAGCCGCCGCCGCACAAAGTCGATCATCTGCGAAACGGTCACAGACTCTTCGTTCACGTCGAACGAAGGCCGCTTGCGCGCGCGGTCCAGAATCTGCTGAAAGGTCTTTACCAGGTCGACTACGTCGGCGACCATCTCCGGCTCGGTGCCTTCCGCGTCGCGGAACTCCTTGAGCGCTGGATTCGACCACACCGCCTCTTCAATCTGCTGCTTCTGCAAAAGCATCTGCGCCGCCGTCTTGAAGCGCTCATGCTCCAGCAGGCGATTGACCAACTCCAATCGCGGATCGTCTTCTTCCGCCGGCCCCGCAGGGTCGCGCGGCAACAGCATCTTCGACTTGATATGGATCAGCAGCGACGCGGTGTAAATGAATTCAGCCGCCACGTCGACATCGAACCCCTTCATCGTCTCGACATACTTCAGGTACTGCTCGGTGATCTTCGCAATCGGTATGTCGTAAATGTCGATGTCCTGCTTGCGAATCAGATCGAGCAGCAGGTCGAGCGGTCCTTCATACACCTGGCCAACGAAAATCGAGAAGGCAGAGTCGTCCGCATCCCGGCGTTGCATAACGTGCGCCGCAGGCGCGTTTTCGGGAGGGACGGATTGTTTGTCCTCAGTCATAGGAAGATTCGTTGCAATAATAGCGGTCCTTCGACTCCGGTTGCGCCAAAAACCGCGTCACCTCCGCTCAGGATGACACTACATAAGAAACAGACACAGGTGCCACGTTCCTAGCCCTCTTTTGGCTAGCGCCGGGCTGTTCTGGCTTAAGCCTTCCCCACGTCCTGCGCCGGCTCCTCATAATCATGCGACAGATTCGCTGCCGCGCGCGCTTCCACCATTGTCGTCTCTGCCACTTTTCGGGCCTTCGCCGATCCTGCTTCCAAAATATCCCACGCCAGCTTCGGATTCGATTCGTACTTCTGGCGCCGCTCCTGCATAGGTTCGAGCACGCGCCACAAGTTGTCCGCAGCCCAACCTTTGCACTCGATGCAGCCGATTCCTGCCGTCCGGCAGCCTTCGTAAACCTTCGCCATCGTCTCTGAGCTGCTGAAGATTTTATGCAGGTCGCCGACCGGACATTTATCCGGATCGCCAGGATCGGTGCGCCGGATTCGCGCTGGATCGGTCACCATCGTCTTCAGCTTCTGCCGCAGCGATGCCTCGGGCTCGCTCATCAGAATCGTGTTGCCGTACGACTTCGACATCTTGCGGCCGTCGGTTCCCGGCAATTTCGGCGTTGGCGTCAGCAGCGGCTGCGGTTCGGGGAAGACCACCTCGCGCTTGGGATCATGACATCCGGGCTCCAATTTTCGTGGATAGAACTGATTAAACCTGCGCGCGACTTCGCGCGTCAGTTCCACGTGCGGCACCTGATCTTCGCCTACCGGAACAAAGTTCGCCTGATAGACCAGAATGTCCGCCGACTGTAGCAGCGGATATCCCAGAAATCCATATGTTCCCAGGTCTTTGTCCTTCAGATTCTCTTTCTGCTCCTTATAACTTGGAACGCGCTCCAGCCAGCCCAGCGGCGTGATCATGCTGAACAGCAGGTGCAGCTCAGCATGTTGCGGCACATGTGACTGGATGAACAGCGTGCTGCGTTCCGGATCAAGTCCGCCGGCGAGATAGTCGAGGATGACCTCCATCGAATTCTGCTTCACGTTGCGCGTATCGGCGTAGTCCGTGGTCAGCGCATGCCAGTCGGCGATGAAGAAAAAGCACTCGTAGCCGTCCTGCAAACCAACCCAGTTGCGCAGCGCGCCAACGTAATTGCCCAGATGCAGCTTGCCGGTTGGCCGCATGCCGCTCAGGATGCGACCCTTCTTAATCATCTTGCTATCAGTCATCGGATCCCTAGAAACAGCGCAAGCAGTACCTCGTAGAACGCCAGGAACGGCGCGATTATCGCGCCAATAATCGAGATCCCCAGCATAGGCAGAATGAACATGATCACGATCAGGCCAGCGTAGCCAATGCGGTCGTACACCCGCAGTGCGTTATACGACAGAAAATGGCGGATCACGTGACTGCCATCCAGCGGCGGCAAGGGAATCAGGTTGAAGACCGCCAGAATTACGTTGATGTACATCGCATCGTAAAACAGCTTGGCCAGCGGCGCTGCGATATCGGCGCCGCGAGTCTGGCTGCCGATCGCTGCGCCCGAGCCGTGCCAGATGATGGCCAGCGCAATAACCGCCAGAAACGCAGTGATGAAGTTGCTGACTGGCCCAGCCACCGAAGTCAGAATGTCATCCTTCATCAGGTTCTTGAAATTGCGCGTGTCCACCGGCGTTGGCTTGGCCCAGCCGAAGGGCGGAAAGCCCAGCACAATAAGGATCAGCGGAAAGATGATCGTCCCGAAGGGATCGATGTGTACCAGCGGGTTCAGCGAAACCCGCCCCAGCATCTTGGCCGTAGGGTCGCCCAGCCGGTTGGCCATCCAGGCGTGCGCCGACTCATGCACGCAAATAGCGAACAGTAGCACGATGATCTGGAAGAAAATATCTACCGGGTTAGCGTGGCTGCCGAACATGTCTGTTTTGCTTTCGATACTAACACGGCGAAAACCGAAGGACGCGCTGTTGCCGGCCAAGCGGTAATCAGCCGCTGGCGAACCATTGATGGAAGCCGCGATCCATTTTCATGGCCGCAATACCGCGCCGGGACTCGTCGGCAGCACTACAAACAAATTCGTTGCCCTCTTAGTAGAGTTTGCGTAACAATCCTGCTTACACGTACACAAGGGGCCTATCACTCTTTCGCCCGCTCCCAAGCTGATGGCCTCCCACGGGAGGATTACGAATGAGCCGCATTCGCTGCGCGTGTGCCTGCCTGTCTCTCACCTTGCTCCTGGCTTCACCTTTGCTGTGCCAGGAGAGCTGCCCAGCGCTGGTCGTGCCCAAAGTTATTCCTGGCAACAACCTCTTCAACGAGCAACAGGAAATGTTCCTGGGAGACGCCGAGGCTGCCAACATCGAGCAGTCGATTACGATCGTTCGGGATCCGGAGTTGACGGCCCATCTGCAAGGCATCGTCAATCGTCTCGCTCAGAATCTGCCGCCAAGCCAAATTCAATTCCGCGTGAAGCTCATCGACGTCCCAACTGCCGATGCTTTCAGTGTTGCTGGTGGCCGCATTTACATCTCGCGAAAGCTTGTGGCCATGACCCGAAGTGAAGACGAGATGGCCGGAGTTTTGGCGCATGAGATGGGGCATATTGTTGCTCACCACGCGGCCATTGCAACCAGCGCGGAGTTTCGCAAAGTCCTCCACGTAACCCAGGTCGGCGATCGCGACGACATCACTGCCAAGTGGAACCAATTTCTGAGCAATTATCGTCGCCAGAGGATGCAACAAGGAGATTACGCGAAGGCGGTGGAGATCGAGGAGCGGGAACAGCTACAGGCCGATACAATCGCACTCTATCTGGTGACAAGGGCCGGATACTCTCCGCAGGCTTTTGAGGCCTTCTTCGATCGATTGGCAGAGACTAAAGGGAATACTGGTGGCTTCTGGTCTAACCTTTTCGGGACGACCAAGCCGGATTCAAAACGTCTTGGTCAAATCGTCAAGAACACGCCGGCGATGCCCCAGGCGTGTGTTGGAACTCGTACCGATACCGCCGCACAGTTCGAAGCCTGGAAGAAGTCGGTCGTTGAGTACTCATCAGCGGCACTGGCACGCCAGGAGTCGGTGCCCGGTCTTATCAGCAAACGCATCCTCGCAGAGCGTCTGCGGCCCGAGACTCAATTCATCCGCATCAGTCCTGACGGCAAGTACGTATTGGCACAAGACGACAGCAACGTTTTTGTCCTCAACCGGCAACCTCTGCAACCCATCTTTCGCTTTGACGCCGCGGATGGCGACGCCGGTCAGTTTACGCCGGACTCGCGTGGTGTCGTTCTATTGTTCGATGCCTTCAAAGCGTCCCCACGAGTGGAACTCTGGGAAATCAGCAGTCAGAAGCGCACTGAGGTGCACGAGGTGTATGTCCGCGATGGCTGTCTGGTAAGCCACGTGGCTCCGGACGGTAAGACATTAGCTTGCCTGACCCGTGAGCCTGATGCTTCGCCTATCCTCAAGTTTGGGCTTGACTTGTACGACGTCGCCACGGGAACCACGTTCTTTCATAAGAAAGATTGGGTGACCATCGACCTGCAACGCGTGCGTTCGTCGTCAGGCTTCGGGGAAGTCCTGGAGCTTTGGAACCCTCACCGCAGGCTGCTGGAAGCCTTGGCTCCGATGGCGTTTTCACCAGACGGTCACTATTTTGTTGCGCACAGTCACCAGAACACAATGGCGATGGACCTGTTCTCCCGCAATCCAATCGAACTACCCGGCAATGTTAAGTCGCTGCTCGGCGACAGTTTTGTCTTCCTGGCGGGTGATCGATTGATGGGGGTTGCGGGAGACAATGGGGAAAGATCCGCGGTGGTGGAATTTCCCGGAGGTAAGGTCATCTACAAGGACTTAAATGTCGGCGGCTCCAGACTGGAAGCGGTTGCCCACGGCGATCATGTCCTGCTACGCCCTATCAAGGACCATCCAGTGGGCATCTTCGATTTGCAACAGAACAAGCTGGTTGTCGCGAGCAAGAAAACCGCCATCGATCTTTGGGACAACACCTACATCGCCGAGCGTCTGGATGGTGACTTGCAAGTTGTCGAGTTGAGTACGGTGCAGCCACTGGAGCACGTCCACCTGCCCGACTCGCCCCTGGGCAGAGTGCGAGCGGGTGCCCTTTCGCCCGACCTCGACTGGTTAGCCATCTCGCAGAAATCGGGTGCCGCTGTTTGGAACCTGCAAACCGGGCAAAGGCTTTATTATCTGCGCGGTTTCTCCGCTGCATACTTTTCGCCAGACGGCGCCCTATTTGCGGATTTTCCAAAGTACCTTTCGACGGAGCGCACCATCGCGCGGGCCATGCTAACCAAGCCTGATGTTCGCCCGGGGCGGACCATTGACGAGAACACACGCACCGTTGAGGTGGGGGGATTCTTGCTGACGCTCCTGCCGGCCAAGGAAAACAACACGCTTTCCGATGTCACGCTGGAATTGCACGACATTACGGACAATCGGTTGCTTTGGACAAAGCATTTTCCCCACGAGAGGCCTGGCTTCCTTGTGCACTTCGCGGCAAACAGTCTGGTTCTCTACTGGAAGGGAAGCAGTCAAGCATCGCACTCCATCGCCAAAGATGATCCAGCCGCCGCTGCCGCTTTGGCCCAGCTCAAGGATAAGGACGGGGCACTATTCATTCAGCTATGTGATCTGGACACCGGCCGGACGCGCGCGCAGTTGGCGTTTGACACCGGGAATCATTCGTTTCAAGTGGTCGGAGCTGTCGCCAGCCGTGACCGCCTTTTGATAGCCGATGACCAAAGTCGCGTGCTGGTGTACTCCTTTGACGGCCAACTCAAGGGGACCATCGCCGGTCACTCGCCGGAGATTTCAGCTACCGCCGATTTGCTGACGGTGCGGTCGGAAAAGGGTGAGTTGCAGCTTTACGACCTGACGAACCTTCAGAAACGAGCTACCTATGATTTCAACAGCGGTGTCGCTTTCAATGGCTTCAGCGCTGACGGCAAACGGCTGCTGGTGCTCACCTCAGAACAGGTGGTGTACACCCTCGATGCGACTGCGAAAGATGGGAGCAATGCGGTAGCGGTAAAATAAACGCCTCTCGTTCGTGCCAAGCCTGGTCGCCGGTTCAGCCTACCGCGGCGTCTTCGTTCTCGCTCACAATGCGTGTGAACTCGCAGCTCAGCGCTTGCTCGACTGCCCGCGAGCTTCTCTCGCCGCGCGCCACCCGGCTCACATACGAACGGTCTACGTCCAACTGACGCGCAACCCGACTGTATAAGCCACATATCGATTGCACGTAGCGATTGAGTCTGGATACCTTCTGCTTGCGAGTATCGTCGTCGTTCATAGTTGTTCCGATGCGAAATGCCCGGCGAAGCGTTGCGTAGCGATGGGCCCTATGTCGAAATTCGGTTGTTGCGGCAAACAGTGGCTTTGCCGCGAACAAACTTTGCCAGGCCAGTGTCAGCGCCGATGACAACCAGCCGCCAGGAATCGGCATCGGAACTCAAAGCACGGTTCGCTGACTCGGACCTGGACCAGCCGCGGGTTTGTTTCGACCGCTGATCCGATTCGGCGAATACAACGCGGGGTCGAGGTCTGACTAATCCACCAGCTCACTCAAGAGGATCTTCAGATCGCAAGTGGCCAGATCGATCGCGGCGCGTCATAGGATGCGGACGACATACGCGCCATAATTCTTCAGCCTGCATTCGCGAACAAGGGAAGTGGTTATGCCGTCGGCAGCACAGCGTTATCGCCAGGATTTCGTCCCCGGCCAGATGGTGCCGATTTCAGGGGTGTACACGGTGGTTCATCAGTCTCACCGGGAGGAGCACCAGGTAATCGCGATTCGCGGCGAGGAGTTCCCGCTTTGCCGCGTTTGCAATGACCAGGTTCGATTCAGGGTTGCGCAGCTCGTGCCTCATGTGACTCACGACTTCGATCTGGCAGGCCCCCGCCTCAAGGCGCCTAAAAGCCGAGCCAAAGCAGCCAAGAACGGCATGGCTTAGCGGCTTAGTTGCACCAGTTCGGTTGTGTGTTTCAGTTGCCCGCAGGCGGCGTAGATATCGCGGCCTCGCGGACGCCGGAGGAACGCAGGAATTCCTGCCCGCGTCAGCACGCTCTGAAATGCCAGCACCTTCTCGTCCGGCGGCATCGCAAACGGAATCTCCGGTCCTGGGTTCAACGCGATCAGGTTCACCTTGGCCCGCAGACCGCGCATCAGGTCAACGACCTCGCGCGCATGGTCCAGATCGTCGTTCACTCCGCCCAGCAGAACGTACTCGAAGGTCAGGCGCTCGCGATTGCGAAGAGGGAAGTCGCGCAACGCCGCCATTAGCTTCTCAAGTGTCCACTTCCTGGTGATCGGCATGATCCGCGTGCGCAGCTCTTCGTTGGGGGCGTTCAGCGACACTGCCAGCTTCGGGCGAATGGCTTCGGCGCCGAAGTCCGCAATTCGTGGCACAATTCCCGAGGTCGACACCGTCATGCGCGACTCGGGAATTCCAACTCCCTCCACCAGCAGCCGCACCGCCTGCATAAAGTTGTCGTAGTTCAGGAATGGCTCGCCCTGTCCCATGAAGACCAGATTCAATCGGTCCCGCTCCGCGTCGGCCTGCTGATCGCCGAGCACTGCCAGGACCTGGCCCACAATTTCGCCGGCGGTCAGGTTGCGGCGCAGCCCCAGCAGGGCTGTCATACAGAAAGCGCAATCGACGGCGCAGCCCACCTGGCTGGAGATGCAGATAGTGGCGCGATGCCAATCCTTCTTGCCCGCCAGCTCTTCATCTCCGCTCTGCGATCCGTCGCCGGCCTCGCCGCCATCGCCCTCCGGCATCCAGACGGTCTCCACGCTCTGCCCATCGGCAAAGCCAAGCAGATAACGCACCGTGCCATCGCTAGAAACAAACTTCTTCTCAACGCGCGGTCCGCCGACGGCGAAGCCCAACTCACCCAGCCTCCGGCGGACGCCCATCGGCAAGGTCGTGAATTGCTCCCAGCCTGACCACCTTTGCCGGTACAGGCCGTCAAACAGCTGGCGGGCGCGATAGGCCGGTTCTCCAAGCTTCTCGGTAACTACCGTAAGCTCCTGAAGACAAAGGCCCAATAGTTCGGTCTGTTGCGGTTGGTCCATGCATCCAATATGCTATCTGGTTAGATTCCCAGTCGCCGACGTCGCTTCGGCATTTTCGTCCTTACGTTTCAGCGTAGGTATTTTATCCTGCCAGTCCCTTAGGCTGTAGATGCGCCAGGGCCGCAGCAGAACGTCGTCTCCGCAATGACCCGGGACGTTCAGGTCGCTTGGAGCAGCAATCATGGTTGAAGAAGCGCGCAATATACAACGACAGGTACTTCCCAACGGGCTCACTATCCTCACCGAGAAGATGGACCATATTCGTTCCGTGTCAATGGGCATCTGGGTGAAGTCCGGATCGCGTCACGAAGATCCCAACGTCAACGGCATCTCCCACTTTGTCGAGCACATGGTGTTCAAGGGAACCAGCAGCCGTTCGGCCGAGGACATTGCCCGCCAGGTGGATTCCATCGGCGGCAACATGGACGCCTTCACCGGCAAGGAAACCATCTGCTTCAACGTTAAAGTTCTGGATGAGCATTTGCCGGTAGCTGTCGATATCCTCAGCGATATGGTACTGCACCCAGTCTTCGACCTCAAAGAGATTACCCGCGAGCGCGGCGTCATTTTGGAAGAGATCAAGATGGATGAGGACAATCCCGACTATCTGGTCCACGAGATCTTTACCCAGAACTTCTTCAAAGGCCATCCCTTGGGCAAACCAATCCTGGGCACCAAGGAAACGGTTCGCCGCTTTGACCAGGAAGCCATCTGGGGTTATTACGGCGGCAAGTTTGCGCCCGGCAACATGATCATCTCGGCCGCCGGGAATCTGAATCACCAGGAATTTGTGGACCTGCTGCGTCAGCGCTTCGAGCACTTGCCGGTCGGCTCCAACGGGTGGCATGACACTCCGCCGAAGATCAACTCCCGCATCATTCTGCGTAACAAGAAATCGCTGGAGCAGGTGCAGATTTGCGTTGGCGTCCCGTCGTATCCCATCAGCCACGAGCGCCGTTATGTCACTTACATTCTCAACACGCTGCTGGGCGGCGGCATGAGCTCGCGGCTGTTCCAGAATGTGCGCGAGAAGCAGGGTCTCGTCTATTCCATCTTCTCCGAGCTCAATCCCTTCCGCGATGCGGGCATGCTCTCGGTGTATGCCGGCACCTCGCGCGAGTCCGCTCCCAAGGTTGTGCAGTCGATTGTGCATGAGTTCCGTGAGCTGAAGACCGCGCCTATCGCCGAAGAAGAGCTGAAGCGTGCCAAGGACCAGCTAAAGGGCAACCTGATGCTGAGTCTGGAGTCGAGCACGGCCCGCATGTCGAACCTGGCGCGCCAGGAAATGTACTACGACCACTTCTTCACCATGGACGAGATCATCGACCGCATTCAGGCGGTGACTGTCGAGGACCTCCTAACGACCGCTAATGAGCTGTTTCAGCCGCAACTGATCGCCGTCACCGTGCTGGGCAATCTCAACGGCCTGAAGGTCACGCGCGATACGCTGGCGTGCTGAGGAACGCCGCTCTTCGCCTCTCGCCGTTCGCTATTCGCTTTGGGCTCTTGGCTTTCAGGGTAGAGCTAGCCTTTAGGCTAGCGTCCAAGTGCTTCTGTCCCCGATTCCGAGTCGGCTTCAGCCAACGGCACCCGGCGCTCAGCAACTTTTTTCGGCAATCCTGTTGCGGGACTCGGCCTTGATCCGAGTCTCCTCAGCCATCATCCATCGACGCTGGCTCTGAAAACCGCGCTCGCATTGCTTTTCTGGCGAATAGCGAATGGCGAATGGCGAACAGCGAACCCCACCTTTTCCCGCCACATCCGTCAAACCCATACCGGCGCCTTTGACATCGTCGGGCGACTGACGAATAATCGCCTTGTCAGCTCGGCTTGGCCGCAGTTTCCGTTTTGTCCATGTGTCCCTCCACCATCGCGATTTCTGCGGGCAGCCAAGACATTTGCAACGCTCGTGAGCTGACAAAAAAGAGGTCCCATATGCCTAGACGCAACCGCCAGCGGGGATTCACCCTTATCGAACTGCTGATCGTCGTCACCATCATCTTGATCATTGCCGCCTTCACCATACCCAAACTCACGAAGTCGACGATTCCAGCGCACGAGGCCTCGGCCATAGCCAGTATCAAGGCCATCAATGAAGCTGAGATGATCTATGCCAGCTCCCATCCCGACGTAGGGTTCACACCGGACTTGGCCATGTTGGGCGGCACCGCTCAGAGCGGCGGGCAGGAGACTATTGATAACCCGTTGGCCAGCGGCCGCAAGAGCGGCTACACCTTCACCTACACTCCCGGCGAGAAGGTGAACGGCGCAATTCGCTCCTACACCGTCACCGCTGTACCCGATCAGGTAGGCACCACGGGCCAGCGCCGCTTCTTCTCCGATGAGTCAGGCGACGTTCACTACAGTGCGGAGGCAGTCGCTGACGTCACCAGTCCGGTGATTAGTAATTAAAAGTTGTTCCCGCTCACGGTTCGTAGCAAGGTGTGGCTTACACAGGCTTCGGAAAAAGTTGTCCTTGAAGTGCTTTGTATCAGGGCACGCCTTCACAGGCCGCTGAAAAAGTCGGATTCTTGAGCTTTGGGGTAGAGCCAGCCTTCAGGCTGGCGCCTAAGTCTTTTTTCGATTGTGAGCCGGCTTAGCCGGCGGCACAATGCGTGGCTTGCGACTTTTTCCGCAACCGTTTCAGCCGTTCCGTTCGGTTGACCAGACAATCTGGGCTTTAGCCTTGGTCGAGCTGATTTTCAGGGGCTAAAGCCCTTTTCCTTTGGTGTGGCCTTCCGGCACGACTCGAAGTCGCGTCCTGACACAAGGCCTTGAGATACGATGAGCCCTGATCTTCAAGATTGTGTTACTCCGGTGCAGCGCCGGTACGTGCGATTCGGATGTAGAGCGACGGCTATTCTTGCCGTTCTGCTTTGCGCCACCCATCTCTTCGCCCAGGCAGATGTCCACACCCTGGCTGCGAAGGTCGACCAGCGTTACGACCACATGCACACGCTGGAAGCGCACTTCACCGAGACCTACACCGGGGCGGGCATGTCGCGCACGGAGAGCGGTACGCTGCTCCTGAAGAAGCCTGGCCGCATGCGCTGGGATTACGACCAGCCCCGTCCCAAGCTCTTCCTCACCGACGGGCAGACGGCGTGGTTCTACGTTCCGGGCGAGCACCAGGCGCGCCGCACTCCGGTTAAGCAACTCGACGATCTACGCTCGCCACTGCGTTATTTGTTGGGCAAGACCAAGCTGGAGAAGGAGCTGGAAGGACTCTCGCTCGCCTCCGATCAGAAGGCGGTAGTCGCCGGCGATATGGTGCTGCGGGGTGTTCCCAGGGGGATGCAGGACCGTGTGGCGCAAACCTTGCTGGAAATCGCGCCCGATGGACTGATCGTGCGCATCGTTGTCGAAGAACTTGACGGCTCTGTAACCGAATTCCGCTTTCTTCAGCAGCGGGAAAACGTCGAAGTACCAGATGCACAATTTCACTTTGTGCCTGCCCCCGGCGTCGAGGTAGTGGCGGGCACGGAGTTCATGGAATAGCTGTCAGGTCTCAGCTTTCAGCCGTCAGCTCCAGCGGAAGGTTCAGGCTAACTGAAAGCTGACAGCTGATGGTTGACGGCTTCGAATGTTAGACTATAGTTAACGCCTCTCCCCAAGGGATTCTCTAGAGATAATGGCCGAATACACCATCAAGATGGCCGACGAGCGGGGGCACGTTCTGGAGCAGGTCGAGAACGCCGCCTCGGAGGCGGAGATCCGCGATCGCTTTGCCCAGCAGGGCTATTTCGTTTACTCCATCAAGTCGAAAGGCCTGCTCGCCGGCGAGGTCAATCTTCCTCGGCGCCGCAAGATCAAGCAAGAGCAGTTCGTCATCTTCAATCAGCAGTTCGTTACCCTAATCCATGCCGGCCTGCCCATCATTCAGTCGCTGGAACTCCTTATTAAGCGCCAGCGCAATGTCTTCTTCCGTTCCATTTTGCAAAATGTGCGCGACCGCGTGCGCGGCGGAGAATTGTTGTCGGACGCATTCGAGGCACAAGGCGTTTTTCCCAAGGTTTACACGACCACGATTCTGGCAGGCGAGAAGAGCGGCAATCTTGAGGAAGTAATGGGGCGCTATATTTCTTTTCAGCGTCTGGCCGTTAGTTTCCGCAAGAAGCTTATTTCCTCGCTGGTCTATCCCGCGCTATTGGTCGGCGTGCTCATCGTGATGATGGTCTTCCTCATCACCTTCGTCGTGCCGCAGTTTGCCAACCTGTACCACACCCTGGGCGCGGAGCTGCCGCCGATGACTGCCATCATGTTGGCCATCGGTGTCAATGCCCGGCAGTATTCTCTGTATGCCTTGGCTGTGCTGGCTGTGGCTGTGTTTTTCCTGTGGCGTTGGATAAAAAGCCCTGCCGGCTCGATCCAGATGGACCGCATCACCTTGAGCATCCCCATGCTGGGCGATATCTGGCTGAAGTATCAGGTCGCGGTTTTTTCCCGCATGCTTTCCACCTTGCTGTCGGGCGGATTATCGCTGGTGCCTTCGCTGGAAACCTCCGAAGAGTCGATGCAGAGCCGCCTGATGAGCCAGGGTATCAGCACCACGACGCGTGGCGTTCGCGAGGGCCAGGGTCTGGCGCGCAGCATGGAAGAGACGAAGGTATTTCCTGAAATGTCGGTCGAAATGATCGAGGTCGGCGAGTCCACGGGAGCCTTGCCGGCGATGTTGAACTCGATTGCCGAGTTCTATGAAGAAGATGTGCAGAACGCGCTGGCCACGGCCATGTCGCTGATTGAGCCAGTCATCCTGATTGTGATGGGCGTGGTAGTAGCCTTCGTGCTGATTTCGCTCTACCTGCCTATCTTCAGCCTGGGCGCAGGCAGTCTGCATTAGAGCAGCCATTAGCTCTTAGCTTTTAGCGATTAGCAGAAACGGCAAGCCTCACGGCTAAGAGCTAGGACTAGGAGCTAATCGCTAAGAGCTAGCGAAAGGCGAAAAGCGAAGGGCGGTACATATGCCAGAAGTACCAAAGGCGATTTTCGTAGGCGGCAACGGCGGCCTGGCCACGGGCGACGAGATTGAACGTGGCAAAGACCTGGCGCGGCGCTATCGCTGCGAATTCCTGGACCTGAAGAACTTCCACATCCAGCACGAGCTGTTCCGCAAGATCCCTGTGGACCTGATGTTCCGTTACAACTTCGTTCCGCTGGAAGAGAAGGACGACGGCCGCCTGCTGATTGCCATCGCCGATCCCAGCCAATTGATGATGATCGACGAGATCGGCCTGCTGTTGGGGCGCCGCATCTCCATCAAGGTCGCTTCGCTCTCGCAAATTAACGACATCCTGAAGAAGACCGAGCAGTCGCAGCGCGTGCTGGAGGAAGCCAGCGAAGGCTTTGCGCTCGACGTCATCGCGGAAGACGAGAACTCCGACGAGACCATCTCGATCGAGAAGCTGACGGCCGAGACCGATATCAGCCCCATCATCCGCCTGGTCGATACCACGATCTTTACCGCATTGCAGCGGCGTGCCAGCGATATTCACATCGAAACCCGCGACGACTCGGTGGTCATCAAGTACCGTATTGACGGCGTGCTCCAGCAGGCCATGCAGCCCATCGCCAAGGAGCACCATTCGACGATCATCTCGCGCATCAAGGTCATGAGCGAGCTCGACATCTCCGAGCGCCGCGTGCCACAGGATGGCCGTTTCCGTGTGCGTTACAACGCGCGTTCCATCGACTTCCGCGTCTCCATCATGCCGTCGATCCACGGTGAAGACGCCGTGCTCCGCGTGCTCGACAAAGAGTCGATGAGCGAAAAGTTCCACAAGCTCACGCTCGACGTGGTCGGCTTCAGCGACGAAGACCTGCGCAAGTTCCGCCGCTATATCAAAGAACCATACGGCATGGTGTTGGTGACCGGACCAACCGGCTCGGGCAAGACGACTACGCTCTACGCCGCGCTTAACGAGATCAAGACCGACGAAGACAAGCTGATCACCATCGAAGACCCGGTCGAGTATCAGATCCGCGGCATCACCCAGATTCCCGTCAACGAGAAAAAAGGGCTGACCTTCGCTCGCGGTCTGCGTTCCATTCTGCGTCACGACCCGGACAAGATCATGGTGGGTGAAATCCGCGACACCGAAACTGCGCAAATCGCCATTAACTCCGCGCTCACTGGACACCTCGTGTTCACCACCGTCCACGCCAACAATGTGGTCGATGTGCTGGGACGCTTTCTCAACATGGGTGTCGAGGCGTACAACTTCGTTTCAGCGTTGAACTGCATTCTGGCGCAACGCCTGGTGCGTTTGATCTGTGAATTTTGCAAGAAAGAAGTGCGTTACTCGGTAGAAGAGCTGGAAGCCAGCGGCCTCGACCCGAAGGAATGGGCACAGATCCCGTTCTATGAAGGCGAGGGCTGCATCGAGTGCGCGGGCACTGGTTTCCGCGGCCGGACTGCGATCCATGAACTGCTGGAGCTTACCGACAACGTTCGCGAAATGATTCTGAGCAAGAAGCCGAGCAGCGAAATTCGCCGCACCGCCAAGGATGAAGGAATGCATTTCCTTCGTGAGTCGGCAATTGATAGAGTGAAACGTGGCCTGACTACGTTGAAGGAGATCAACAAGGTCACGTTTATCGAGACAACGAGATAGAAGCGGTCAGCCGTCAGCTTGAACTGAGGTTAGTTCGGGCTTTGAAGGTTTCGCTGACAGCTGAAAGCTGAAAGCTAATAACTGTGGCAACTGAATCCCACATCTCCCGTCCCCGCATTGCCTGCGAGATCAGCGCCGATCGCATTGTAGCCGCGCGCGCTGCTGACGCTGGCGCCAATCTGGAAGCTGCGGTGACGACGGCGCTACCTCCGGGCTTGCTGGCGCCGGGATTGCTACAGGCCAACATCCCCGAGCGTGCAAAAGCGGTGCCCCTCTTGCGCGACTCGCTGGCTGCCGTTGCAGCCCGCTCGCGCGATATCTGCCTGATCATTCCCGACGCCACTACTCGCGTCATGTTGCTCGACTTCGAGACCCTTCCTGAAAAACATCAGGACGCTGACGCCGTGGTTCGCTTTCGTCTGAAGAAGTCGCTGCCCTTCGAAGTAGAACACGCAGCCGTGTCGTTCGATCGGCAGGGAACGGCCAGTCCTGTGCGCGTGGTGGCAGCTGTCACCCCGCGCAGCGTCCTGGAAGAGTATGAGTCGTTGGTTCGAGAGGCCGGCTACAACGCCGGAACGGTACTGCCCTCCATGGTCGCCGCTTTAGGCCTGGCCGATGCCTCACGCCCCACCATGATCATTAAGGTGGAGCACGGGACGACCACGTTTGCCATCGTCGATCAGAACCAGTTGCTGTTGTATCGCGCGCTGGAAAACGGTGGTTCTGCCGTCACCGGGGAGTCGCTGGTGGACGACGTGAATACCTCGCTGGTCTATTTCGAGGACCGCTACGGGGTCGGCGTCGATCGCGTGCTGGTCACCGGCGTGGAATCGGCCCAGGCCTTGCAGGAGGCGCTGAGCGGTACTTCCAGCATTCGCGTCGAAGAGCTGGTGTCAAATACTGTGGCGGGCGGTGCCGCCGGTAGTGTGGCGCGTTCGTTCCTGGCTGGGGTCGTGGGGGCGTTGGTTTGCTGATGCGGCTCAACATCAATCTCGCCAGCCAACCGTACGAAGTCGCCCGTGAGTACAAGCGCCGGATGACGGTGTTGATTGCCGCCCTGGCGGTGGTTGCCGTCGCCTTGCTGGGCTACATTCTTTATCAACGCGCGCACTCCCGCGGTATCAACCGGCAGTTGGCCGATGTGCAGGCGCAGATTGACTCGCTCAACCATGAGGAATCGCAAGCCCGTGCCATCCTTAACAAACCAGCCAACCACGTGATCGCCGATCAGTCGGAGTTCCTCAACGAGTTGTTTGCCCGCAAGGCAATGTCCTGGACGCACATCTTCACCGTGATGGAGAAGATTGTGCCGCCGCAACTGCATGTTGTTTCCATGAAGCCGGAGTACAGCAAAACGAACGATCTGGTGCTGCATGTTGTGGTGGCCACCGATTCCCGCGATCGCGCAGTGGAGATGGTGCGTAACATGGAGAAGTCCAGCCATTTCCGCCAGCCCCAGGTGGTAGCGGAGAATGTCGTGGCCAACACCACTGAACAAAGTGCCAACTCGGGCGCTATTCAGTTTGACATTGCTGCGATTTACGTTCCCTCTGCGGCCGATAGTGACGACAAGCCGGACGCTGGACCCGCAACTGCTGAGAAGAGCGCCCCATCGCCGATGCCCGTCGCTCCCATGAAGAAGGCATCTCTTGCGCCGGGTGGAAACGTGACTCCGAAAGGCAACCCTGTCCTGGCGCCCAATGCGCCGCCTGGCATGACTCCGGCGCAAAACCGGCCCGTTCCTCCCAACATGAGGGGGCACTGATGGCCAGCATTCGCGAGACTCGCACCAAGTTGATGCCGGTGGTGATCGTGCTGGCGGTACTCGATCTGGCCTGTGTCGGATATCTCCTGTCGCCGGCAGGGCGATCGCGCCAGGCCCGCCAACGCGATTACTACAAGTTGCACACTCAGTTGGTGGAGAAGCAGCAGGAAGTGCTTCCCACCCGGGGCATGGACCACAAGCTGAAGCAGGCCGCCGACGACATCACCGTCTTTTACGACCATCGTTTTCCATCCGAGTATTCCGATGTCTCGGAGGAACTGGGCAAAGTCGCGGCCGATAACAACGTGCATCTTTCCGGTATTAAGTATGAAGAGAAGCCTGCCCCGGTCGAGGACCTGCACAAGTTGTACATCGACATTGCGCTCTCCGGCGACTACCTCCAGGAAGTGAAATTCATCAACGGCCTGGAGCGGGACAAGATGTTTTTCCTTATCGATGGCGTTACGTTGGGCGAGCAACAGGGGAACGTTCGTCTGCAATTGAAGCTGGAAACTTATCTGCGCGCGGGAGCGCCGAAGTCGTGAAGCTGGGAACCGAAAACAAAAAGAAGACCATCATAGCCGGCGTGCTGGTGGTTGTCGCCGCGGTTCTCCTGGCGCACACCTTTATGGGTGGAGGCGAGGACAGCGCCGCCGCGCCTGCTCCCGCGACCTCTGCCCCGCACGGCGCAGCGCAGACCGTCCACAAGACACCGCACGCGCTGCTGGCGCACTCGCTCGACCCCAGCTTGCGCTTCGATCTGCTGAAGTCGAGTGAAGACGTCACCTACAAGGGCACAGGCCGGAATATCTTTACGAATGTTGCGCCCCCGCCGGATATTCCGAAGCCAGAGAATCCCGACCTGCAGCCAAAGCCTGTTTATACGCCACCGCCTCCACCGCCCATCGATCTGAAGTTTTACGGATTTGCCGGACCCAAGGGCGGCAGCAAGCGCATCTTTCTATTAAAGGGCGAAGACATCTTCCTGGCCAAGGAAGGAGATATTGTCGATCGGCGCTACAAGATCATGCACATCAGTCCGAATTCGGTGGAAGTACAGGACGTGCTGACCAACAATACGCAGACCCTTCCGCTCAGCGCGGGATGATGGCAAAGTGGCACACCCCGAGGTGCGCTGAGTTTAATCGTCCATAACGTAATGCAGCAGGATCATCACAATCCGCCTCAGGTCTCGGCCGCGCGCCGCCAGCGCGACGGCGGATATTTGCTGCTCGCCATCATGCTGATGATGGCCTTCATGGTCATCACCGCGACTTATTATGTTGCGCCTAGGGTCGTGCAGCAGATCAAGCGCGATCGTGAAGAGGAGATGATTCACCGCGGTACCGAATACGCCCGCGCCATCAAGAAGTTCTACAAGAAGAACGGGCGCTATCCCGCCACCCTCGACGACCTCGACAAAGGCCAGGTTCGCTATCTCCGTAAGCGCTTCAAGGATCCCCTCACCAAAGACGGCAAGTGGAAGCTGCTGAACTATGCCGACATTGCGACCTTGTTGAATGCTGCTGGGCCGGGTACGCCCGCCGCGGCCCTGGGTTCACAGGCAGGCACGTTGACGCCCGGTGGAGCGCTGATTCAAGGCGTGCCGTCTTCCGGTCAGGGGAGCAGCTTCGGTTCCACATTCTCGCAACAACAGCAGTCTCAGCAGCCAGGGTTGACTACCGGATTTTCGGTGAACTCCGGGCAGGGCTACAGTCCGCAAACCACCCCGAGCAACATAGTCGGTTTTCCCACCAACAGCGACCAGGGCAACAACTCCGAGGGAGTGTCCAGCAGTGATTCCGGCTCTAATGGCCAATCGGGAAGCAATCAGAGCTTCGGTCTTGGCAATAACCAGCAGAGCGGTCTGGGCGGTAGCCAGGCAGGAGGCGCCAACCAGCAGGCTAATTCGCCCTTCGGACAGAACACTACCGGCGGCAACACGCAGTTTGGCGGCGGCGCCATTGTTGGTGTTGCCAGCTTGAGCAAGGACCCGACGATCCGCATTTACAACAAGAAGAAAACCTATAACGAGTGGCAGTTCATCTACAACCCGATGATGGACCAGACCAAGGTGCTGTTGCGCGGCCCTTACCAGCCCACAACCATAAGCGGAGCGCAGATTGGGACTCCTGCCGGCCAGCTGAACGGCCAGCAAGGCGCCTTTGGACAGCAGCAGAACGGCCTTGGCCAACAGAACGGTTTTGGCCAGCAGTCAAACACGCCACAACAGTCTCAACCGCAGCAACCAATGCAGCCTGGCAGCAATTTTCCGCCTGAACAAACTCAGCCGCAGTAAGGTTTGCGAATCCGCGGCATCCTCAATAAACTCGATTCGCGGGTGGGGTAATCCGGTTTTCGAGGCTATCAAGGACCTCATGAAACTCGTCACATTTCTGACCAAGTTCGGGGACCAGCGCATTGGGGCGCTTGCGCCCGACGGTAGCATCGCAGACTTGAACGCCGCGTATAAGTTGCTCCTTCGCGATAAACAGGGCGATGCCACGTACCAGCGCAATGCCGACACTAGCGTCCCACCGGACATGCGTTTGCTCTTTGAAGGCGGAGATCGCAGCCTCGACGCCGCTCGTGCCGCACTCGATTATGCGACAGTGCAGAAGCCGGATGCCGGCGTGGACAAAGAGCCCATCTCCTACCATCGGGCTGATGTCCGCATCAAGGCCCCGATCATCCCCAAGAAGTTTTTTCACACCGCCGGCAACTTTCGCGAGCACCATCACGAAGCTGAGAAGGCCGGCTTCTCTCATCCCGTGCTGCCATGGATTGTTTTCTTCCAGAACGTCGATGCCATTATCGGCCCGGACGAGCCGGTCATCTTCCCGCCACACCTGACACAGGAGCTGGATTACGAACTGGAGCTGGCTGTTGTCCTCAAGAAGGCCGGCAAACATTTCAAAGCGCGAGAAGCCGCGGACTATGTGGCCGGCTATGTCATCTTCAACGACATCACCGCGCGCGACATTCAGCGCGAAGAGATGAAGTCCGGAGTCTTCAGTTTTTGCAAGGCCATCGATTCCTTCTGCCCGCTTGGTCCGCACATTGTTACCGCCGACGAGATCAAAGACCCGCACAACCTTGCGATGGAGCTGCGCGTGAACGGCGAGGTGCGCCAGCGCTCCCATAGCAGCAAAATGTCGGTCACGATTCCTGAAATCCTCGCCCATTATTCCCCTATGGGGTACAGCGCCGGTGATGTGGTGTCGACGGGCACGGTGTCGGGTGTCGCCGCATTCAGCGCCGATCCCAAAGCGTGGTTCCTCAAGCCCGGCGATGTCATGGAGTGCGAGATCGAGCAGATTGGCGTTCTTCGCAATCCTGTAATTTCGTGGGAGCAAGCGTATGGCGAGAAGCCGCCCACGCCGGCTGGCGAAAAGCAGGGAGCCGTACGATGAGCGATCTGGCCGGCAAAGTCTGGACGACGGCCCTCAATTCGCGGCCCGATGTGCGGCCTGATTTTGATCGCTCGCGAACCATTCGCTTTTACGACACCACGCTGCGTGACGGCGAGCAGACCGTCGGCGTCATCTTCAGCCCCCAGCAAAAACTTGAAATCGCGAAGAAGCTTGACCAGCTTGGTGTGGGACGGATTGAAGCGGGCTTTCCCAAAGTCTCCGCCGAGGATGCCGAAGCCATTTCGCTGATACTGAGTGCTGGACTCAAGCACTCAGAAGTATGGGGCTTTGCGCGCGCCACGCGTGGAGATGTCGAAGAAGTGCTCCGACTGGGCCTGCGGGCTTCCGTGATCGAGACGCCCATCAGCGACATCAAGCTGAAGGCCTACGGCATCTCGCGAGAGGAAGCGGTGCGCCGTGCCAGCGAAGCGATTCGTTTGGCCAGTGAGAATGGAATTCGCGTTGCGTTTTTCGGTGTGGACGGCACACGCGCCGATCTCGAATTCTTCCGCCAGATATACTCCGCGGCGATTGACGCTGGGGCGAAAGAGATCGTGCTGGTCGACACCATCGGGGTTTGCACGCCCGAGGCGGCCGAGTTTCTGGTGCGATGGGCGAAAGAGTGGGCCGGCAATGATATCCCAATCCACTGGCACGGCCATAACGACTTCGGCTTAGGTACTGCGATTGCGATAGCAGCGGTGCGCGGTGGCGCGAGCTGGATTCACGGCACGATCAACGGCATGGGTGAGCGCGCCGGCAACGCCGACATCGCCGAGGTTGCGCTGGCGTTGCAATGTCTCTACGACGTGCCGGTCGAGCTGAAGCTGGAGCATATCCGCGAGGTATCGGAACTTGTGCGCAGGGCAGGGAAGTACGAACTGGAAGGCTGGAAGCCCTTGATTGGTGAGAATCTCTTCCTGCGTGAGAGCGGCGCAGTCGCCAGCCAGTTTCATATCCCGGAAGCCATCGAGCCTTACGCGGCAGAGTTAGTCGGAGCCAAACGCGGCATTGTTCTGGGCAAGAAAAGCGGCCTCGACAGCGTTCGTCTGAAGGCCGAAGAACTGGGCCTGGATGTGGATGAGTCGCAACGCACCGCCGTATTAGAAAAAGTGAAGCGTAACGCAATCGCTAACGGCGGATTGGTCAACGATGACGAATTTCGCGCAATTGTGGAGGCCGTAAGAGACAGGAATACTCGAAAGTAACGCGCGCTCAGGTACATCGGCATTTCGTCACACTGGCCACTAGCCACTGATCACTAGCCACTGTTCTTCATTCTCTCCAGTACCGCGCCGGCAATCAGTGGCAATCCTACTGTCGCATCCAGCAATACTTCGGCGAAGCGGCCACCTTCTTCCGGCGGAACGAACTTTCCCCACGATACAGCTTCGCTGTAGGTGCAGCCTGACAGTCCGCCCCAGTTCACCGGCTCAGGACAGATGCGCACGCCATAATGAAAGCGCTTCAGCGGTAGCTCCTCGCCACCGCGCCGGTGACGCAACTCAATATACGGGCCAAACTGCTGCGCCCAATTACGCGGAACGCCGCCGCCGATGGTGAAGATTCCCAGCCGCTCTTGCTTCAGCAGGGTCTCGGCGTAGTATTCCAAGTCTTCGAACGGATCGTAATGCAGCGGCGGAAGGCTGTTCTTGCGCCGCGCGCGGTTGTGCAGCGCCACATCCAGCCCGATTTCTGAATCGCTGAACGCCGGCACAAACACCGGCACATTCTTCTCGAATGCCGACTTCAGAATGCCGCGCTCCTTGACGTGCTCGCTCAGGTAGCGCCCAATCTCGCGATTCAGTTTGTAGGAACACAGCACCTCGTTGTGGTCCCAGGCCTTCAGAATGCGGGCGACAATCGTCTCCACGAAGTCTAGGTTGGTTTCCGGCTCCAGCGTGTCGTAGACGCGGTTGTAGCCGGCCTCGTAGAGCTCCAGATCGTCCATCTTCGGGTCGTACTTGAAGTGCGACCGGCCAGCGGCCTCTACCAATCCGTGCGCCATCAGCGCTCCGGTCGAGATGATGGCCTTGACCACGCCGCGGTCGATGAGTTCGGTGACGATGAGTCCCTGCTTGGCGACGGTCATTGCGCCGGCGAGAGTCATCACAATGAAGCACTCTTTGTCGCGGGCCATTGCTTCCAGAACATCGGCGCCTTCGCCCACTTGCCGCCCGGTGAACGCAGTGCGGCCCATCCCACGCACCAGATCGTCTACGCTGTGGATCTGCGAGAGGTCCAGCGGTTCCAGTGGCACCAGTTTGTCGGAGATGGGATCGTGCAATACGCGGTCGATGCCCTCGCCGTGACTCTTGTTATGCTCGTCGTTCAACATTCACCTCGATGACTTGTGAAAATGCACGGAAATCGTTCGCGCGCAAATGTATGACTGTTTGTCGAAGAATTGAAGCTACAGGGTCGTCACGGCTTCCGTCAACGGGCCGAGCGGCATTACGGCGCGGCTGTAATCATGCGTTAACAATCGTGGGGAAGCGCAAATCGACGGCGCACGGGATGCTATGCTAGCAATGCATTTCACCGGAGCGCAGTTTTGATCGAACGTAACTTCCACATCGGCGTGGTGCAGATGTCGTGTACGCCCGAACCAGAACAGAACCTGGAGCGCGCTGTCGAACATGTTCGCGCCGCTGCCGGCAAGGGCGCGGAGATCATCTGCCTGCCCGAACTTTTCCAGACACAGTATTTCTGCCAGCGCGAAGATGTGGCGCTGTTCGATCTGGCCGAACCGATTCCCGGCCCGGCAAGCAAGCGTCTTGGCGAATTAGCTCGCCAGCTGAAGGTCACGATCATCGCCTCGCTGTTCGAGCGTCGCGCCCCCGGCCTTTATCACAACACTGCTGCCGTTCTGGATACGGGCGGTAAGGTTGCGGGCATCTATCGCAAGATGCATATTCCCGACGACCCGCTCTACTACGAGAAGTTTTACTTCACGCCCGGCGATCTTGGATTTAAGAGTTTCGAAACTGAGTTCGGAAAGTTCGGCACGCTGGTTTGCTGGGACCAGTGGTATCCCGAGGGTGCGCGGCTGACCGCATTGCAGGGCGCGAACGTGTTGTTCTATCCCACCGCAATCGGCTGGCATCCTGACGAGAAGGCGCAATATGGCGAGGCGCAGCACGACGCCTGGCGAACCATTCAGCGGGCACATGCCATCGCGAATGGAGTGTATGTCGCCGTGCCCAATCGCGTAGGCTTCGAGACCGGCAACATTCGCGGCAAGCAGGCGCCTGGCAAAGGTCTGGAGTTCTGGGGCGGCTCGTTTATCGCCGATCCCTTTGGACAGGTTATCGCCGAGGCCTCGCACGACAAGGAAGAAGTTCTGGTCGCCGAGGTCGATCTTCGCCGCATGGAAGATGTGCGGCGCAACTGGCCGTTCTGGCGCGACCGTCGCGTCGATGCTTACGCGCCCATCACCCAGCGGTTCCTGGTCTAACCCGTGCCCAAGACCCCCAAGCAACTTTCGCAGACTCCCGCCGCGCTCGGCTATCGCATGCCCGCCGAGTGGGAGCCGCATGAAGCGACCTGGATCGCATGGCCGCACAACCGCTCCGACTGGCCGGGCAAGTTCGAAGCGATCCCCTGGATTTATGCGGAAATTGTCCGCCATCTGGCGCACGTCGAGCAGGTAAACATCCTGGTGAACGACGAGGCGGCGGAGGTGAAAGCTCGGGAGATTCTGGTGCGCTCGCATGCGCTGCCGGCAAAGGCCGCCGCGCCGGGAAAATCCGCCGGCAACATCCGCTTCTTTCGCGTTCCCACCAATCGCGCTTGGACGCGCGACTACGGCCCAATCTTTGTCTGTCGAGGCTCGCGCAAGGGCGGCTTGCCTGCTGTCGGCGCTACCGTTTGGCGTTTCAATGCGTGGGCCAAGTACAGCGACTGGAAGCTCGACACGCTGGCCGGGGCGGACATTGCAACCCGGCTGCGGCTTCCCGCATGGCAGCCGGAGTGGAGAGTGAGCGGCGAGGTACACCGCATTGTGCTGGAAGGCGGCAGCATCGACGTCAACGGCCGCGGGACCCTGATTACCACGGAAGAGTGTTTACTGAGCGAAGTGCAGGAGCGCAATCCGGGCGTTTCGCGTGAGCACCTGGAAGAGATCTTCGCCGACTACCTTGGCATCGAGAAAGTCATCTGGCTGGAGCGAGGCATTGCCGGCGACGATACGCACGGTCACGTTGACGACATCACACGTTTCGTGGGCCCGCGCACGGTGGTTACCGCGTATGAGCCTGACCCTGACGATCCCAACCACGACCCGCTGAGCGAGAATTTTCGCTGGCTGAAGAAAAGCACGGACCAATCCGGCAAATCGCTGAAGGTGGTCAAGCTGCCCATGCCCAAGCCGGTCTACTTTGAAGGACAGCGGCTGCCCGCCAGCTATGCCAATTTTTACATTGCCAACAAGCTGGTGCTGGTGCCGGTGTTTGGCGATGCCAACGATCGCGCCGCGCTGGATACTCTGGCTGAGTTGTTTCCCGAGCGCGAGGTGATCGGCATCTACTGCCGCGATTTCATTTGGGGGCTGGGCGCGTTGCACTGCATGACGCAGCAACAGCCGGCGGGATAGCGACTTTGCTTTTGTGAGGCGCAAGGGTGCAGCACCGCTTCGGCGGTGCATGAGAACCCTGTCGCCGCTGCGCGGCTCAGGTTTGAGTTCCCGCCTGACCCCGCGCTTACACGCCGGCCTAACATCATTCCGCCGCTGCGCGGCTGGATTGCAGCCTGTTCCGATGCTTCGCGATCCACTTCAATCTGACAAGTCGAGTTCTAACGCGAGGCTCTAAAGGCGTTCTCCACCCCCCCTTTTCCTGGTCGCTATTACGGTGACGACGAAGTATCCAACTGCCGCGACCCCGGCATAAAGGAATCCGTTGGCGAAGACGATGGTGCCGACGATCAGGGACAGAGCAAGGCTGGAGTCGGGCACGGCGCTAACCGCGAAGGACAGTATGAACGGCGGGCAAACCAGCAACGCGACGGCACTCAACACATTGTGAAGCCCAGGCGCAATGGCGCCGGACCTCCACGCAAGGTAGACTCCAACCGCAATGCCCATCCCCAGGACAAAGCTGATGGAGAGTGCCGTCAACAAGTGTTGTTCTTTTGAGCCAGGCCGCTGCGCCACGCTGATGGAGTCCTCCTTCTCAGTGTAGTGCGCCAAGTTTATTGCTGCACTGACCGGGCACATGACTCCGTGGTATTCTGCCTCGGAATCTTGAGGAGGGCATAATGAGCGCCAATCCTGCACCTGCGGGCACTTCGTATTCTTCTACTGTTCCCCACAACATGGTGACGACCGCCTTCACCCTCGATGGCTACCGGATCACGCGCAATCTCGGACTGGTGCGCGGCATCATCGTGCGCTCGCGCTCTATTGTGGGCACGATCGGCGCAAGCTTGCAGACACTCGTCGGCGGCAATATCACCCTGCTGACGAACTTGTGCGAGAAAACGCGCGAGCATGCCTTTGAGCTGATGTTGCAACATGCCGCCGAACTCGGGGCGAATGCGGTCGTTGGCATGCGCTATGACGCAACCGAGGTAATGCAGGGGGTTACCGAAGTGCTGGCGTACGGGACGGCGGTGTATGTGGAAAGAAGCAATTAGCGGCTAGCAATTAGCACTTGGCATTGGGCTGGGAAAGCTAACGGCTAGTTGCTAATTGCTAGAAGCTTTCTTTGGTGAGCCCGGCAGGAATCGAACCTGCGACCCACGCATTAAAAGTGCGTTGCTCTACCAACTGAGCTACGGGCCCACTGATAACTAATCTAACATAGACGAAACACTAAACTGACGGCGACGCCGATCATCCCTGCAACACAATTTGGCACGGCGTCAGTCTGCTGTTATTGAACTCTCCATCGCGCCCGCAGAGAGGATCCGCTCAATGGGCAAGGTATTACTCCTCGACGTAGGCATGCCAAGGAATTGAGTACTGCTCTACGCTATGATGAACGTCATGCAGCCTGATCATGATCGTAGCGGGAAGGGATACGAACTTCTTGTTCAGGAGATTTTTCAGGTTCTTTTGAACCAGAATGAAGTCCGCAATATCGAAGTCAGGCAGAACGTGACATTGCAGGGCAAGCATACGACACATCAAATCGATGTGTATTGGGAGTTTGAAAGAGGCGGAGTAACCTATCAGACAATCGTGCAGGCCAAAGACTGGGCATCGCCGGTGGTTCAGGGTGAGTTGATAAAGTTCAAGGGCGTTTTGGATGCCCTCCCGCACCAACCTAGAGGCCTTTTCGTAACTCGCACGGGCTATCAGGATGGCGCTCAGCAATATGCGGAGGCGCATGGCATAGCGTTATACGTATTGAGCGAAGCGCCCGAAGAGCCGGAGACCGCTCTTAACGTGACTGTGACGACGTGGGGCTGGGTCACATACAGAGGTGAGGTCAGGCGCTTCGAAAATCAAGTGGACGACGATGGGAGAAGAGCCACCGCAATTAGCATCGGGGCAATCGTGTTTCAGCCGCGGTGCTCGAATGTCACACTCGACATTGATAAAACATGGTTCGACAACAACGCTTTAACGAAGGACATTGACGTGGCCAGCCTAGAGTTCGGGTCATTGCGGCTTTCAGAGGTCACTCTTTACGATGACCAGCAAAAAGCCAGCAGTAGTCTCGAAAAGATTCTTCTCGAAGAGATTGAGATTATACGGAAAGAGAATGTCACACAGAAACAGGCGGTTCACGTCTTCGACCAGCCAAGGTTCCTGGGCCCCGAGGTGACGAAGGTTACTTATATCAAGTTGAATAAGGTTGTCTTTGACATTGAGGTCGAAACGACCGACGAGACACCACGTTTCAATTTGAAAAACCTGGTTCAATTTATGCTCCGTGAAATTCCAGGAGGAATACCTCGATGGTTTATCAAGCCTAAAGAATGACGCCCGGGGGTCTTTCGAATGACATGGCAGGGCGTTGCCAGCGGGTTGGGAGCGGTATCAGGCCACCTTTCACGTCGTCCGAACGGCGACCACCCGCATTCGCCGACAACATTTCGACTCGCTATACTCTAGAGCTGTGATTCCGACCATCAAAGGCCCAGCAACAGGCGAGAATTTCTCGCTGGAGCGCCGTGTTTTTCTGGTTCTCACCTGCCTGGCGCTGATCTACGCCTTTCTCGCCGGCCTGCGAACCGTCGCTGACTTCGATACCGGCTGGCAGTTGGCGACTGGACGCTGGGTGGTCCAGCATCATGGCATTCCTTCCGCCGATGTGCTGTCGTTCACGGCGCACGGCGAACACTGGATTTATCCCGCGGGAGCGGGGGTGGTGTTCTACCTCGCTTTCCTGCTTGGCGGCTTCGGCCTGCTGTCATGGATGAGCGCGACGGCCTGTGCTGGAACGGTCGCCCTGCTGCTGCGGCGAGGCTCCGCGGTCAGTGCAGCCATTGCGATACTTGCGGTCCCTCTCATTGCCGAGCGTACACCGCCGCGCGCCGACATGTTTACCGTGGTGCTGTTCGCAGCGTTCCTCTCCATCCTCTGGGAGAACTACCAGACGGGCCGCGCCGCTCTGTGGCTGCTGCCGCTGTTGATGGTGCTATGGGTCAATGTTCACTTTGGCTTCGCAGCGGGGCTCGGATTGATCGTCGCCTACGCCGGCACGGAAGTCTTGGAGCTTGTCTTCGGTGGCGAACGGCGACGAGCTGCCATCGAAAGACTGCGGCGAGCCCTGCCGTGGTTTGCGGGAACAGCCGTGGCCACATTGGTGAATCCCTGGGGCTGGGGGATTTATCGCGCACTGCTCTTGCAGCAGCGCGCCAGCTCAGAACAGCAGACATGGATTGCGGAATGGCGAGGCGTTCGCCTGAACTGGCAAACGGCCAGCGCTGCCTTCACCCAGGGAGGCTTAAGAAGCGCCCTGTTTTCGCTGTTGGCCATCGCGATTGTCGCTGGGGTAATTGCTCTACTGCGCGGGCAGTTGGGAGCGGCCATCCTGCTGTTCACAGCCGCCTATGCTCCGGTTCGCCACATTCGCATGGGAGCGGTTTTTGCATGTGTGGTGATCGTGATCGGAGGAGAAAACCTTTCCGCAGGGACAGCTTGGGTCGGCTCATGGATGAGGCTGCCACGACTGCGAGCGGCGCTGGCCGGGCTTGCCGTCGTGTTGCTGGCGATGCTCACCTATGCGCGCTCAGCCGACCTGGTTACAGACCGTCATTACTTCGGCGCCAACACCGACCTGGCGACCTTCGGCGCGGGGTTGAGTTGGTGGTTTCCGCAGCGCGCGGCGGAGTTCATCGAACGCGAAAATCTTCCGGGAGAGATCTTCAATACCTACGACGAAGGGGGCTATGTCAGTTGGCGCCTCGGACCTCAGCGCCTGGATTATATTGACGGCCGCGACACCCTCTTCGGCCAGCCGCGGGTGGAACGGCATCGGCTGTTGCTGGAGAGCCCGCCAGATTCGTCCATCTGGGATGAGGAAACCGGTCGTTACCACATCAACACAATTCTTCTTTCGCGCGGCGACGGCATTGAACACGGGCAATTGAAGGACTTTTGCGCCAGCAGCACGTGGCGGCCGGTCTACCTGGATGAGGTGTCCGCTGTGTTCGTTCGTCGCACGCCGCAGACAGAGGTGCTGATCCAACGCTTTCCGGTGAACTGCGCCACCGCACCGTTGCCTGCGGAAACGGTGTTCAGCAGCCAGGCCGACGAATTTGCCGCGTGGGTCAACGCCGCCGGCGTCCTGGCCGCGCTCGGTCGCAATCTGGATGCGCTGGAGGCCAGTGACAAGGCGATCGCAATCTTTCCCGGAAGCGCCAGCGCTCATCTAGCGCGGGCCGCAGCGCTTACCGGATTGAATCGAGGGGCGGAAGCAGAAAAGGAGTTGATGACTACGATTGCGCTGAGTCCCAGCGAGTATACCTGGTCAGACTTGGCTAGACTTTACCAAAGACAAGGCCGCGCCAGCGATGCCATTGCGGCCATGAAAAAGGCAGTTGAACTCGAGGCCGATCCGCAGGCAACGCTGGTGCAACTGGGCTATTATGCGCTCAATAGCGGGCATCCAGACGACGCATTGGAGGCCTTTGACCAAGCTTGGCGCAGCGCCTCCGCGAACGAAAAGAAGTCGATCGGCAGAGCCTCGTTCGCTTACGGCGTGGCGACGGGCAAGGCAGCAGCCTGGAGCAAGATCGGAGATGCGAAGCAGGCTGCGTTCTTTCAGGAAGAGGCAGTGCAGCTTGCTCCCGATGCGCGGCAGTCATGGCTTAACCTGGCCGAGATCTATCAGTCGCAGGGTCGCACAGCGGATGCCGAGCGTGCCAAGGCGCGCGCGGCCAGCCTGACCGAAGATCAAAGCCGCTAGAGCGATCCTCTTGGCACACGCCATCGGTCACGGCCAAACAGGACGCTGAAAAAGTCGGCAAACAACCAGTTGTGCCGTCGGCTGAAGCCGACTCGCAGATCAAAGAAAGGGCTTAGACGCCAGCCTGAAGGCTGGCTCTACCGGAAAGGTGCGAAATCCCGATTTTTTCAGCGGCCTGTGACGCCATGCCCCTTCAAAGCCGCGATAGGCTTTACGAAATCGTGGGTGGTTCGACCGCGCTCCTGCGACGGAAATTGGCGCCGATGCGATTGCCCGGGCATCTCATGAGATATGGCGCTGAACGAGAAATCCCGTCCGCGGGTGGTGATCGTGGGAGGCGGATTTGGCGGCCTGAAGGCAGCTGAAGCCCTGGCCCGATTGCCTGTCCAGGTCACGCTGGTCGACCGCAGCAATCATCACACCTTCCAGCCGCTGCTGTACCAGGTCGCGACCGCCGGTATTTCGCCGGCGGAAATAGCCGCGCCCATTCGTGAGATTCTGCGCAAGCATGAAAACGTCGAGGTGCTGCTCGGAGAGGTTCTCAGCTTCGATCTTCAGCGCCGCGCCGTGCGGGCGCACGGCTTCGAGCTAAGTTACGACTACCTTATTGTCGCCGCCGGCGCTACCCATGCCTACTTTGGGCATGACGAATGGGAGCCGTTCGCACCTGGCTTGAAAACCATTGAAGATGCGCTGGAGATGCGCCGCCGTATTCTGCTGGCTTATGAGCTTGCGGAGCGCGAGGCGGCACTGACTGGAAATCATCGGCCGCTTAACTTCATCGTGGTAGGTGCGGGGCCAACCGGGGTTGAGTTAGCGGGCACACTGGCCGAAATCGCGCGCAAGTCGCTGGCTGAAAACTTCCGCAATATCGATCCCACGAAGACGCGCGTGCTGTTGTTGGAGGCTGGACCGTCGGTCTTGACCGCCTATCCGGATGACCTGCGCCGCAGCGCGGTGAAGCAGCTCGAACATTTGGGAGTTGAAGTCCGCACGAATTCGGCGGTGAGCGATGTCCGTCCGGGGCTGGTCCGCGTCGGCGAAGAAACGATTCCCGCCGAGGTGGTGTTATGGGCCGCAGGAGTTTCGGCTTCGCCGCTGGGCCGCGCCTTAGGAGTGCCAGTCGATCGTGCGGGGAGGGTCTTTGTCGAACCCGATCTCAGCATTCCCGGACATCGCGAGGTGTTCGTCATCGGTGATCTAGCTACGCTGAAGGACAAGCACGGCAATCTACTGCCTGGAGTCGCGCCGGTTGCCATGCAGGAAGGTAAGTTTGTAGCGCGCCAAATTGCCGCCGACCTCGCCGGAAATTCCCGCGAGACATTTCATTATCTCGACAAAGGATCGCTCGCGACCATCGGACGGGCGGCAGCCATCGCGCAGTTTGGAAAGGTGCATATCTCGGGATTCGTCGCCTGGCTGGCGTGGCTGTTTATCCACATCATGTTCCTGATTGGATTCCGTAACCGCATCCTGGTGATGATTCAGTGGGCCTGGAGCTATCTGACGTACGAGCGCGGTGCGCGATTGATTACTGGTGAATCGCGCGTGGTACCGGTGCCTTCGATGGAGTATGCCGAGGAGGCGAGAACGTCGCGCGACGCGCTGGATGAGAATGTGCGAGAATTGCCGCCCATGGGCAAACGTAGGGCGTGAGCACAGCGCACTGGTCCCGCGATCCACTGTTCCTGCTCGTTCTGGCTGCGGGCCTGATTGCGTTTGTCGTGCAATCGGGCGAGCTGGGCACCGCCGACACCCAACATCGTCTGCAATCCGCTCATTCGTTGTGGACCGCGGAACCGCCGGTTTTTCCGCAGGAGTATCCCGAATTCGGCGTTCATGGCCGCGACGGCAAACTTCAGAGCTGGTACGGCATTGGACAATCGCTGCTGCTGTTCCCGGCAGACGTGATTGGGACGTACATCGAGCGGCTTCCGATTTTCGCGAACTACAACGGCACTGATCCCAGCGTAAAGAACATCTTCGTCAGCTACACCATCAACATTCTGCTCACTGTGCTGACGGCGTTGGTCTGCTTCCGATTCCTGCGGCAGAGGAGCTTTGGCGTGAAGGATTCCGTCGCGGGTGTCTTAGCTCTCCTTCTGTTAACTACACATCTGCATTACACGCAGAACATGATGGAGAACAACTACATTTTTCTGCTGACCCTTGCCGGGTTGTCGTATCAGTACGAATGGGTAAGCACCGGCAGCCGGCGTGCGCTGCTGATTGGCTCAGCCGCCTTCGGGCTCAATCTGCTAACGCGTTTGACGACTGGCCTGGACCTGCTGGCGGGAGCCGTATTTGTGCTGCTGGTACTGTGGTTCGAAGGCGTCCGCGGCGGCGAGCTGTGGAAACGGTGCCGAAGCTACATTGCGGTCGCTCTTCCTGTGTACCTGTTTTTCAGCCTGCTTGATCGCCTCTACCAGTACTATCGCTTTGGATCGTTCTTCAATACATACGTGAGCGTGGTAGCCCGCGAAGCTCGAATGCGAGATCCAAATCTCCCGGTTGGCTATCCATGGGAAACACCGTTTCACGTGGGATTTTTCGGAGCGCTGTTCTCGCCGGAGAAGTCGATCTTTCTCTTCGATCCTCTGCTGGTCCTAATGATTCTGCTGGTCGTCGTGGGTTGGAAACGGTTCAGTCCGGCCGTGAAGGCGTACGTTATCAGCGGATTTCTACTCTTGCTGGCCTACATCGGCTTCTACGCACGCTACACGGTTTGGAGTGGCGACTTCGCCTGGGGCGACCGCTACGTCTCGACCAGCGCTGAACTGGCGGCGCTGCTGGCTGCCCCGCTGCTGCTGCGGTATCGCAACGCCTGGGGAAGCGTGGTCTGGAGCCTAGGAATCGCGCTGGGCATCATCAGTGCGGTGGTGCAGGTCTCATCGCTTGCTTTCTGGCTGCCACTCGAGATTTATCAGATGGAGAGCATTGGCCATCCGACTTTCGTCATCGTCCTGCGCATGACCAACATCGTCGCGTTCGCGCTGGGAAAAGTGAAAGCCTGGGGCCTGGACACCCATGCCATGCATTGGGACCCGTGGGACTACGTTCATATCACCACATGGAATTTTCTGCCCTTCCTGCTGAAGCGAGTGGGCGTGGCGCCGCGCTGGGTTGTGCACATCACCCTAATGATGTGGATCGCAGGCCTCGCCGCTTTGGTGGCTGTGCTGTCGCAGCTCCGCAGAGTTCTGGCGCGGCTGGAAGCGGCCTGAGCAATAGCCGCGAAGCAGGAACCTGACCCTCCTGGCTGCGTTTACGCAAGCAATGGCAAGTCACAGAGGCTGGGGACTGCTGTCACATCCAAGCGGACATCCTGTAGATACGCTGTTACGATGGCAAGAATCATTAGGAGCCCATGCGCCATGCGGATTTTCTATGCCTTGCTCACGGCAATGCTCCTGTCTGGATTTATGGCCGCAGACAGCAGGACGCCAGCGCCACAGTTTACGGCCACCACGCTCGATGGTCAGACAGTGAGCAGTAGCTCGCTGCGCGGCAACGTCGTACTGCTGCAGTTCTGGACCACATGGTGCCCGGTGTGCCGTCAGGACCAGTCTGCGGTCGACAATATTCAGGCTGAGTTCGGCAGCAGCGGACTGGTCGTGCTCGCTGTGAATGATGGCGAGTCGGAGGCAGTTGTCAGGAAGTATCTGCAAGCGAGCCCGCGATCATGCCCAGTCGTGGTTAACGATGGCCACGCTCTGGCCGCACGCTTTGGGGCTCACAGCTACCCCCATTATGTGGTGATCGACCAGAACGGCAATATCACTGCAAGTAAGAGTGGCGGCGGCGGAGAAGCCTACTTGCGCTACCTGCTGAGGACCGCCGGACTGCCAGCCAAGCCAGATACGCGGGACGCCAGTAAGGGGCAGCCGCAAGTGGCTCCCGGTCGGCCACAGTGGATCAACGTGCCCGCTACATCCAGCACCACCACGGCCAATCCTATTCCGAAAACTATTTTTGTGTTCGCCAGCGGCGAGCAGCTGGAGACCGACCATTACGTACTGCATGCTTCCTACTTGCATGTGACGGCGGATGGACAAGACCGCAGCATCCCGCTCAGCGCGCTGGACATTCCGAAAACCATTGCGGTGAATCGCAAGCGCGGAATCAATCTCAAGATTCCCACCAGCGGAAGCGAGGTTTTCCTGGCTTTCTAGTGTAGTGAGCCAGAGAGTTGCGTACGAACTGAATCCGTGCCTGCGACTTTCACCTCAGGGCCCAAAAAACATATTCTCTTGGGCTGTGTTTCGGCACGGCTGAAGCCGTCCCTGACACAAAGCCAAGAGTTATTTAACAGGTTTCTGATCCACCTTGATCCCCGGTACTCGACCTTTCTTGTCGAGCGAGAAGAAAAGGCGCGCCATTGCTGACGCGCCTGTATAACGGCAGTAAGGTTCTATCCGACGCTGGCAACTGCGTTGGCCAGGCGGGCGGCCTCGGGAATCGCGCTGTCCTGAGCGTCCACTACCGCAATGGTCGTGATGTTGACGACGTCTTCAACTTCGGCGCCGCGTTGCAGAAGATGGACCGGCTTTGCCATGCCGGCCAGGATTGGTCCAACCGTTTCTGCGCCACCGATGGAACCAAGCAGCTTGCAAGCGATGTTGCAGGACTGAAGGTCGGGGAAGATCAGCACGTTCGCCCCGTCTTTCAAGGTGGAGAACGGGAACGCCGCTTCCAGCTTCTTGCCGTTGACGGCGATATTGCCTTGCAGCTCGCCATCAATGATCAAGGTGGGGTCGGCATAGCGGACCAGCTCGACTGCGCGCCGTACTTTGTCGCACAGGGGATGTTTGGTGCTGCCAAAGCTGGAGAACGACAGCATGGCCACGCGCGGTTCGATCTCAAAGCGCCGCGCCTCCTGGGCGGCACAGAGAGCGATTTCCGCCAGGTCTTCCGCGGTCGGTTCAATGTTGACCGTGGCGTCGGCCAGGAAGTAAAGGTCGCCGGTGCGAGTGATGATGATGTACATGCCGGAGACCTTGTGAATGCCTTCGCGCGCGCCGATGACCTGCAACGCCGGGCGTATGGTGTCGGGATAATTCTGCGTGACACCCGATACCAGGGCGTCGGCGTCGCCCATGCGGACCATCATGGAACCGAAGATGTTGCGGTCGTTCATCAGCTCATCGGCTGCACCGAGAGTGACTCCACGCCGTTGCCGTAGCCGGAACAACTCGGTGACGTATTGCTGACGGCGGGGCGCGGTCTCGGGTTCGATAATGCTGATGCCGGTGAGGTCAACTCCCAGATCGGCAGCCGCCCGCTGGATTTCGCTGGTGCGCCCCAGCAAAATGGGAATCGCAATTTTTTCTTCGATCAGCACATGGCAGGCCCGCAGGATCTTCTGGTGATTGCCTTCAGGGAAGACCACACGCTTGGGATTGGCCTGGGCCTTGTGAATCATCAGGCGCATCAGCTCATGCGTCTTGCCCAGCCGCTTCTCAAGCTGCTCGCGATAATCGTCGAGGTTCACCGGATTCTGCGCGACGCCGGTTTCCATGGCCGCTTTCGCAACGGCAGCAGCTTCCCACACCAGCACACGGGGATCGAACGGCTTGGGAATGATGTAGTCTACGCCGAACTTCAGGGACTCTTCGGGATAAATACGGCGGACCGAGTCGGGAGCATCTTCTTTGGCCAGGGCCGCAAGTGCATAAGTGGCCGCCAGCTTCATTTCTTCATTGATGGTGGTGGCGTGCACGTCGAGCGCACCGCGGAAGATGAAGGGGAATCCGAGAACGTTGTTGACCTGGTTCGGAAAGTCCGAGCGTCCGGTCGCCATGATGATGTCATCGCGGACGGCGCGCGCTTCCTCATAGGTGATTTCGGGATCGGGATTCGCCATGGCGAACACGACGGGACGCGGGGCAAGCGAGGCGATCATTTCCGGTGTGAACGCGCCCTTCTTGGAGAGACCGAGCAGGCAGTCAGCTCCTTTGACCGCATCGGCCAGGGTCCGCGCCGAGGTTTCCTTGGCGAAGCGCTCTTTGTAAGGGTTCATGCCTTCTTTGCGGCCCTTGTAGACGACGCCCTTGGTGTCGACCATGGTGATGTTCTCGCGCTTCACGCCCATGCAGATGTAGTGCTCGGCGCACGCAATGCCGGAGGCGCCAGCGCCATTGACCACAACTTTGATCTGATCGAGGCGTTTGCCGGTGAGCTCGGCAGCGTTCGCCAAGGCTGCGCCCGAGATGATCGCAGTTCCATGCTGATCATCGTGGAAGACGGGAATCTTCATCGTCTTCTTTAAGGTTTCCTCGATGTAGAAACACTCGGGGGCCTTAATGTCTTCCAGATTGATGCCGCCGAAGGTGGGCTCCAGCAACTGGCAGGCCTTGATGATCTCGTCGGGATTCTTGGTGTCCAGCTCGATATCGAAAACATCAATGCCGGCGAATCTTTTGAACAGGACGCCTTTGCCTTCCATGACGGGCTTGCCGGCAATCGCGCCAATGTCGCCAAGTCCGAGGACTGCGGTGCCGTTCGTTACCACCGCGACCAGATTGCCTTTGTTGGTGTACTTGAATGCATCCTGCGGGTTCTTCTCGATTTCAAGGCAGGGTTCGGCTACGCCGGGGGTATAGGCGAGACTGAGATCGCGCTGTGTGCGGCAAGGCTTGGTGGAGACAACCTCCACCTTTCCCGGGCGCGGTTTACTGTGGTAGTCAAGAGCATCCTGCTTAGTAATGGCCATGATTCCTCCTCATGATGTTGGATCGCGTGCGAGCGTTATCGCCAGGGCGCGGATATGGCCGCAGTAGCTTAATGGCAACGCTTAGAGTAAGAAAGTTGGGCAGAATCGTGCCTTCTCTTGCGAACACACGCGAACTTTTTGGAAGCCGGAAGCGGCTTCCTATAATGAGCATGGGCCTTGGCGGGACGGCATTGAAGTGCGGAGGTCACACGGAATTGTGAGGCGTGTCACTGGCGGGATAACCATATAAGCAACACTCTCGGAGAATTGAAGGCGAAAGCGCGATTTCGCCACGTTTCGGCACGGTTGCGAAAATCACTCTTGCATCATCTCCAGCAGCTTGAGCACCGTGGCCCAGTTTCTGGCGGTGGCGACGGTGGAGAGCCTGGAATCAAAGTAGGCGCATGTCAATTTCGTACGCCCCATGCCGTTAGGCACATGCAGATAGATTTCGCGGCCGGAGACATGAAAGGCGTCGGGTGCAGACCGCTGCGGATCCAGGGCCTTGACGGCAACGCCGGTTGGCAGGTCAGCGAGAAAGTAGACGTGCAGTGTCGGCTGCGGCAGCCCAGCCTTCAAGAATGGGTTGTTGCGCGCTGCCTGGGCCAGTTCCTCGTGGCTGCGCAAGACAACCGGAACGGGGAACCCAAAGCGCTCTTCGATCTTGCTTGACAGCAGAGCGGGAAGAGTTTCCATGATCTTCGGCGGCGCCGTGAAAACAACGTTGCCACTCTGGATATAGGTGCGCACGTTGCCGCACTTTGCCTCCGTGAAAATCTCGACAAGCTGCTTCATGGGCAGCAAGTGTTTGCCGCCGACGTTAATGCCACGCAACAGGGCGACGTGCGTTGTGTGTCCTACCTGCTCCACGATGTGCCGTTGTCCCAATGAATGGTGTTGCCGTCCGGGCTGATGGTTCCGCCAATCTGCCCCTCGGGCCAGTTGGTGGTGATGTGATGGGAGTCGTCGAAGGAGCCGGTCGCAGCCCGTCCGCTCTCGTTTTTCAGACGCAGACTGCCTTTCTTCTGCTGGATGGAGCACGCCTGGGAACGATTGCCGTCGCGGTACCAGGTACCATCCAGATTGGGGCGGCGACTGCTTCCGCCGCTGGGGCTGCACCGCAACCAATAGGTTCCATTGGTCCAATCGATACGCAACCCATCCGGGCTGAGCGTTCCCTGCACAAACTTCCATTCGTCGGCGCTGAAAACCGTCTGTTGCGTATTTACGAAGTGGCCTATCGAGGTGCTGCCGCTTTCGTTGGTAAAGGTCAGGAAGGCCCCGTTGCTGCTGATGGAGCAGCGCTTGCTTTTATCGCCCTGGGCGCACCAGTCGCCTACGATCCGGGCGGCTTGTCCGAAGTCCTGCGCCGCTACCCGCGGAGGGTGCAACTGGAGGATCCCCGGTATGACGACAACAACTAAAATGGCCGCGCCCGCGATTTTGGCGGTACTGAGCATCGCCAAAGAATATCAAACAATTGCAAGTCGGTAACAAACCCGTCACAATCAGATGCGGTGCGACAATCCTGGTCCGTATCCGGGTTACGCAACCGAATTGCTCACGCCAACCACATGCCACTTCTTGACAGCACGCGGGTCAAAAATCCGTTCTGGACGGCCCCCAATCAGATCACGCTGCTGCGGCTGATTTTTATTCCCTTCGTGATCATAGCGGTGTTCGACGGCCATTGGCCATGGGCCCTGGGGTTGTTGCTTGCTGCCGCGCTCAGCGATGCTCTTGATGGACTGCTGGCGCGCGCCCTCCATCAGCAGACGCTGCTGGGCCAGTATCTGGATCCTCTGGCCGACAAGCTGCTGCTGAGTTCTCTGTTCCTGGTGCTCTCGTTCGTCAAGAAGATTCCATGGAAGTTCACCATCGTAGTTTTCAGCCGCGATCTCTGCATTGTGGCCACCGCGGTTGTGTTGTACGCCACTGTGGGCTTTCGGGACTTCCGTCCCAGCATCTGGGGGAAACTGAATACTGCCTGCCAGATATCTGCTGTGTTCTTCGTCGTCCTGTCGCAAGTGGAAGACGGACACTGGGTCAAGGTGTTGATCAAGTTTTTTCTTTATGCAACCTTTACCTTCGCAACCGTCTCCGGAGTGCACTACGTCCTGATAACGGGACACCGGCTGCGAAAACAGTCAGCGGCCAGTAGTCAGTAGCCAGCGGCCAGTAGTCGGCTGCAAGTTGTCAGTTATAGCAACGCTCGCCTCAGGTATTCTGACAACTAACAACTGACCACTGTCTTGAGCCCCGATCGCCATCATCGCCTGCAAGTGATCTTCGCGTTTGCCCTGGTGTACATCTTCTGGGGCTCGACGTATCTGGCCATCGGCATTGCCGATCAGGAACGGCTGCCGCCGGCGGTGATGTGCGCCATGCGCTTTGCTATCGCCGGAGCGCTGATGCTGGCGGTCCGCGCGCTCATCGGCCGCAGCATACGGATCACCTGGGCGGAAGCCGCGCGCCTGGCCACCATCGGTTGCCTGCTGTTGGTGGGCGGCAACTTCGGCCTTGCCTGGGCCGAACAGTGGGTGCCAACCGGCTTTGCCGCACTGATCATCGCCGTGACGCCCATCTGGTTCCTGTTGCTGGAGACGTTTGCCTTTCGCGGCGACCGGCTGTCGGGCCGCGGTCTGTTTGGCGTGGCGCTGGGCATCGCCGGTGTTGCTGTTTTGTTCTGGCCGAGGTTCGAGCAACGAGCCACGCTAGGGATCATGCCCCTGATAGGGGCTGGTACGTTACTGCTGTCTTCGTTTAGTTGGTCGCTGGGGTCGGTGCTGTCGCGCAAGTGGCAAATGAAGGTCGATCCCTTTACCGCAACTGGATGGGAAATGCTGTTTGCGGCCGTCGGCAACGGGCTCGTCGCCGTCGTCACTGGCGAAGTACATCACGTCGCGATCACGCGTCGTGGAATGCTGGCTGTGCTCTATCTCGTAGTCTTCGGTTCGTGGGTGGGATATACGGCTTACATCTGGTTACTAAAGCATGTGCCGACGCCGAAAGTAGCGACTTACGCGTATGTTAATCCGCTGGTGGCGCTCTTTCTGGGCTGGTTAGTGCTGGATGAGCGCCTTGATACCTTTGTGTTCGCTGGAACCGTAATTATCGTCGCCGGAGTGGTGCTGGTGACGACGGCTAAACTCCACGAGGGCGGTAGGGCGGCACCAACGCTGCCAGACACCGAGCCCGATGCGTAGCTTTTACCTTCAGGGTGGAGTTTCCTGCGCGACGGAATATCTATGAAGACTACGAATTCCCGGACAGAATGTTGGACGAAGTTGACCAAGGTCGACCAATGCTACGACGCGTTCCTTAGCATCCAGGTGAAATACGAAGAGCCTGGTGCTAGCACACATCTATTGCCGCTGACTCCACCTAATTACGGGGGTATTTAACCGTTTGCAAGGTATAATTTCGGCAGTATGTCGCCCTGGGAACTACTGTGGTGGGAATGGTTTTTGCTTGCAGCCGCCATCTTTGTCGTCCGAAGGATTATCTTTAGCGGGCATCCCACGGCGTACACTATCCGGTTTTGCCTTCTCGTAGCGATGCTTTTATCGATATTGATGGGCGTAATTCGACTGATCAAGTCAGTATGAACTTTGGCCGCCATAGCCTGGACAACAGATGGGGTGCGGCAAAGTAATGCTGCACTGTGCTGGTTTCAACCTTGGTCGTGGGGATGGCGATCGCGGCTCTCGTCTTCCCACTGTAGAAAGGCGCGAAACGCAGCACCGCGATGACTATAGCCCGCCTTTTCTTCGGCAGTAAGCTCAGCGAAAGTCTTGCCGATTTCCGCAAAGTAGAACAGGGGATCGTAGCCGAAGCCGTTGGAGCCGCGCGACGCGCGCAGGATGACTCCTTCTGCCTTGCCGTGAAATGTCGCAAGCGTGTGTCCGTTGCGCGCGGCGGCGATGACGCACACGAATCGACCGCTGCGGAACTCATCCGGCACGTCATGCAACTCCCGCAGCAGGCGCGCATTGTTGGCTTGGTCGTCGGAGTTGCCGGCGTGCTCGGGTGTGTTGTGCTCGTCGGCAGCGTAACGTGCGGAGCGGACGCCAGGCGCGCCGCCTAGAGCATCGACCTCCAGTCCGGAGTCGTCGGCGATAACGATTTCGCCTTGCGCGTACTTGCCATAGTGCTCGGCTTTCTTGCGGGCATTGGCTTCGAAGGTGGCGCCGTCCTCCACTACGGAGGGCAATAACGCGAAACCAGGCAGCATTTCGATCTGCACGTTGTGGGCGATGGCCGCGCCCACCAGGTCGCGAATCTTGCCGGGATTTGAGGTGGCTACGAGTATGCGCTTCATCGATATCCTGCTTCGGCAAAGAGTTCTTTTACCACGGAAGACACGGAGATCACGGAGTTGTTTTTGTCTGATCTAAGCTTTGTCTGCGAAAGCGTGTAACCAGAGTTCAAGAATTACGAAGTTCGGATACTCACAAAGGCTGTTGTTCCACGCCCTCACTCCGGATCGAGACGGTGGTCTAAATCCATCCTGCTTCTTTCTCCGTGTCCTCTGTAGTGAACATCTTCGTTTTCTTATGACGAACGTCTTCTGCTTTCAAGGTACCAAAATGCGCACAGGAAGATAAGCGTGGCGAGGCTGACTGCGTCGCCGACCCAGCGGTCCGGGGTGCGAGTGAAGCGCACATCGACTTGGCTATGGCCGGCGGGAATGGGGATCAGCATCCGTCCCGTGGGATCGTCAGAATGCGGCAAAACGTGCGCGCCATTCACTTCGACTCGCCACGCGGGATAGTTCATCAGGCGAAGCACAACCTCGACCGCAGTCGAAGACTCGACGATGAACTGCTTGCGATACGGGTCATTGCGGAAGTCTGTCACATGAGCGTCTGCGGGTAACGCGAGGCCATCCTCGGCGCGAATCACAAACTCAGGAAAGTCCGGCTTGACCTCGTAGTTGTCGGCGCCCGCGGGAGTGTACTCGTCGGTCCCTAAGTAGCCGTAGCCTGCATGGAAGACGCTGGAGAGCATGAAGGGCGTGTCTTCAGGGTCGCATTGCGGTTGCAGCGCCAGGTTGCAGAGCGTAATCATCGCGATGAAAACGACAGCGCAAAGAAGCGCTTTGCCGCGAAAGCGCGGCACAGCCGTGACAACGAAAACAGCATAGGCGAGGCCGGTAACCATCAACCAGCGCCAGGGAAACTGGAGGAAGCGTAGATCCGGCATGAAGCCATACGCGAGGCTGGAGATGGGCAGCATCAACCCGAGTGACACGCCGCTCAGGACGACCAGCGACCACCAGAGCGTGGGATTGCGCGACCGCCATTTGCGGGCGACGATCATCGCGCCGGCGGCCATCGCCAGCTCCCCAACCGCAAGCCAGGACAGCCTTCGCAAAAACCCATCATGCTCCGGCTCACCGATACGCGTGAAGAGGAAATTTTCCGCTGGCCGCACGCCCGCGGACAGGGCCTGCCCCAGCGTTATCCAATTCTTCTCGTACAGGACAGGCACAATGTAGAACGAGGCGAGGAGCATTCCCATCGCCATCGCAGCGGCGCCATACAAAAACACACGAGAGTTGCGGCGGAGGACGGTGACGGCGGCCAGCAGCAACCCCGCGACATAGGTGGCGATGATCGCCGCCGGAACGTTGGTGAGCCAGACTCCGGCGACGGTCAGCGCCAAAGGGAGGAACATGGCGCGCGCAGGTCGGTCGCGAACAATCCACAGAACCAGCAGGGGCAAGAACGCAGCCGCCAACAGTTCAGCGAAAGCGCTGCGCGCGTAGATGGTCAGCAGCATGTAAGGGTTCACCGCATAAGCCAGGGCGATCAGGGTTGCGTCCGGCTCGTCGAACCACTCGCGCGCCATCTTGTGCATCGCCAGCCCGGCCAGAAAAACGGCGCCGCAATCGAATGCGGCCGGGACAAGGGTCCATGGAAGGAAGCTGCCGAACACACCTCCCAGAATCCACGACAGCGGCGGATAGAAAAGGAAGCGCGGCTCGCCGCTGCCGTAGTTGGCATATGTGGCCCAGCGCGGATAAACGATTCCCTGGCGCCACTGTCGCGCCATTTCCATCCAGCTATTCATGTGGAAGGTGAGATCGTGACCGCAAGCCACCCCGCGAAGGACGAACGGTGCGACCACAGCAAAGGCGGCAAACACCAGGGCGCAGACGCTTGACCTCCTGATCGCGGACTCAGCTGGCGGCATGTTTCCTATGTTAACGTCCGGGAACCGGCGTGACTCAGGCGGGAGGGTTCAGGGCAGGATGCTTATCCAATTCCGGCCCCGATTTTGTCATTCATCAGATATTCATGTGCGGTTCAACTGCAATTGATGTGTACCGGCTATTAAGGTACAACCTCGGAAACCATGTCTGAGGAGTGGAAAGGGTGAGGAAAACTATGCGTCAAGTACTTGCGACGACGTTAATGGCGGCCATGATGTTCGGCCCGCTGGTGAATGCGAACGCTGCGCCGGCTAAGCCGGCCACCAAAACGATTGCCGTTCATGTGCCCACAGCAACTCCCATTCAACACATCGTGGTGATCTTCGGCGAGAACATCTCCTTCGATCACTACTTCGGCACATATCCCAATGCCGCCAATACCTCGGGTGAACCGCCGTTCACAGCCATACCGGGGACGCCCAACCCGAACGGTATTCAAGGCCTGCTCAGCACGCTGAATCCCAATCTCAACCCCGCGAACGGAAATGGTGCAACCAATCCTTTCCGTCTGGATCGCTCGCAGGCAGCCACTGCCGATCAGAACCACGACTACACCCCGGAGCAGATGGCGGAAGATAAAGGGTTGGTGGACCTGTTCCCGGCCAATACCGGTACTGCCGGACCGCCTCCCAGCGGCGGCGGCATCGTTGACACCACCGGCCTGGTGATGGGCTACTACGACGGCAACACCGTCACGGCAATGTGGAACTATGCTCAGTACTTTGCGCTGAATGACAACGCCTACGGCACCAACTTTGGTCCCTCCACGGTCGGCGCGATCAATCTGATCTCCGGCCAGACCAACGGCGTCATCAACAACATCCGCGGCACCGGCGCGGTCATCGCTGACGGCACGGGCGGTCTCACACTCATCGGCGATGCCGACCCCAATGGCGACATGTGCTCCACGTCCAGCGGTGAAGTCTTCAACATGAGCGGACAGAACATTGGCAATCTGCTCACCAACGCCGGCGTCAGCTGGGGCTGGTTCGAAGGCGGTTTCGACCTGACCATCACCAACCCGAACGGTACGACCGGTTGCAGCCGCTCCACCATGTCGACAGTTACCGGAGTGACCGAGAAGGATTACATTCCCCACCATTCGCCTTTCGCGTACTATCCGTCGACGGCCAACTGGGCGCACACCCGTCCGACCAGCGTCAGCACAATCGGACAGAATGGCGATGCCGGCAACCACAACTACGATAGTCACGACTTCTTCGACGCCATCAACGCCGGCAACTTCCCGGCCGTCAGCTTCCTGAAGGCCCCGGGCTATCAGGACGCACACCCCGGCTACTCCGATCCGCTGGACGAGCAGACCTTCGTGGTCGACACCATCAATTTCCTGATGCAGACCACCTACTGGGCCAGCACTCTGGTCGTGATTAACTATGACGACTCGGACGGCTGGTACGACCACCAGATCGCTCCCATCATCGAAACTTCGCAGACCTCTGCCGATGCCCTTACCGGGGCCGGTACCTGCGGAATCGTGACGCCCGTGCTGGGTGGTCCCAACGGCCCGGTTGTTCAGGGACGCTGCGGCTACGGTCCGCGTATTCCCATCATGGTGGTTTCACCCTACGCCCGGCAGAACCAGATCGATCACACCTTGCTGGACCAGGCTTCGACCATTCACTTTATCGAAGACAACTGGCTCAACGGCCAGCGCATCGGAAGTGGCTCGTTCGACGCCGTCAACAATTCCATCGCTTCCATGCTCCAGGTTCAGCCAACCAGCTGTTACCGCTACTTGTTGCTGAACGACCAAACGGGCGAAGTCACCGGTAAAGGCTGCGCTCGTCCGTAGACCTTAGCTGCGACACTTTGTAACCGTACGTTAACTCGGCAATGGATGCAGCAGCGCCTGCATCCATTGCTGCTTTATGATCTATTGTGTATTCGGAAAGGCCCCCTTTGACCTCGCGTCGAAAATTCTTGCGGCAATCCTCCATGTTTGCCGGTGGTGTAATGCTGGATGGATCCAGGGTGGCGTCGGCCATGATGCATGCCATGCCGGCGCAGCCCAACACGCTCAACGTCAGCACGCTGGCAAACTTCGTCGATGCTTTGCCAATTCCATCCGTCGCCAAACCGAGCGCAACTCGCCCGGCTTCCTTGGCGAAATCGGTGGCTGCTTATTACCGTTTCGCGGCACAGCCCGTCACGGCCAGGATTCACCGCGACCTCAAACCAACTCGCTTCTGGTCCTTCGGCCCTTCAGTTCCCGGCCCGACATTAGAAATGCGCAGCAATGAAGAGGTGCTGGTGGAATGGGCCAACGAACTCCCACAGGAGCATTTCCTGCCGATCGACTACCGCTTGCACGGGGCCGAAGGCAATCCGCAGGTGCGAATTGTCTCCCACCTGCATGGCGCGCGCGTTCCGCCCGACAGCGACGGCTTTCCTGAAGACTGGTTCGTGCCCGGCAAGTCCGTTCTGTATCGTTATCCCAACCAGCAGGAACCGGCGATGCTCTGGTATCACGATCACGCCATGGGCATCAATCGCCTGAATATTTATGCCGGCCTGTTTGGCCTCGCCATCCTCAGAGACCAGTTTGAAGACGGTCTGAATCTGCCCAGTGGCAAGTACGAAATTCCGCTGACCATCTTCGACCGGCTGATCACCCCCGACGGCCAGCTCTATTACCCCGTCTCAGATAAGCCAAAAGCCCCGTGGGTCCCTGAGGTCTTCGGCGATGCAGTGCTGATCAATGGCAAGCTGTTTCCTTATCTGGAGGTGGAACCGCGCAAATATCGCTTCCGCATTCTCAACGCTTCGAACTCGCGCTTCTATTCTCTCGCCCTCCATAACGGTCTCGCACTGCATCAGATCGGCACCGATCAGGGACTATTGCCCGAGCCGGTTTCCCTGAAGGCCACGCAACTGGCGCCAGGCGAACGTGCGGACATCGTCATCGACTTCAGCGACAGCCGGGGCGAGCAGATCGTGCTCAAGAACGACATGATCGGAATCATGCAGTTCCGGGTTTCGGCCAACAAGGCCAGCGACAGCAGTGTCCTGCCAAAGCAGCTGCGTCCCGTTCCCAAGATCGCGGAATCGGCGGCTGTAAATACCCGGCTCCTCACCCTCGACGAATATAAGAGCTTCGCCGGCGAATCGACCGTTTTGTTGCTCAACGGCAGCTATTGGCATGATCCCATCAGCGAAAAACCGGCGCTGAACAGCACCGAGATCTGGACCTTCATTAATCCCACCGACGACACGCATCCCATTCACCTGCACGCCGTGCGCTTTCAGATCCTTGATCGCCAGCACTACGAGCCCTGGATCTACCAGACCAAGAAGGAATTCCACTGGCTCGGACCGCGCGTTCCACCCGAACCCTTCGAGGCGGGATGGAAGGACACTGCTGCGGCCCATTCCAAGATGGTGACTCGCATCATTGTCCCGTTCAACGCCTATGCGGGAAAGTATGTCTGGCACTGCCACATTCTGGAGCATGAGGACAACGAGATGATGCGGCCCTACGAGATCGTTGCGGCCTCCTGATTCTTTCGTGCAGCTTTCGCAGTACAATGGCCGAACCTCGTAAACAGGTTCGCTATGACCCTTGACGACGCCCGAAAGGAATTTCCTGCGCTGGAGCGGCAGACATTTCTCGATTCCGCTTGTGTCAGCCTTGCTCCGCAGCGCTCAGTGGAGAAGCTGCGCGCCTTTCTTGACATGGCAGCATCCTGCCCCTCCGGCAACGCCTCGCAGCAGCATCTCGATATGGACGCCATGCGCAGTGCGGCGCGTCTTCCGCTGGCTAAGCTGATAAACGCCGGCGAGGACGACATCGCGCTGATGGAGAGCACGTCCCATGGCCTGAATGCAGTAGCTGACGCGATTGGTCTGAAGCGCGGCGATCGGGTCGTGGTCTGCGATCTGGAATTTGTCGCAGTCGCCCTACCCTGGGTCCAGAAGCGGCAGAGCGTTGGTATCGAGATCGACGTTGTTCCTAATCGCAGTGGGCAGGTCCTGATTGAAGACATCGAGGCGGCGATCACGGCCGACACGCGAGTCGTCGCCATCAGTTCGGTGCAGTGGAGCAATGGCTTCCTTTGCGATCTCGGTGCACTGTCGCAGCTGTGCCGCGAGCGCGGTGTGTTTTTAATTGTCGACGCTATCCAGCAGATTGGCGCCATTCCGCTCGATGTGCGGAGGACTCCGGTCGACGTCATCGCCTGCGGCGGACATAAGTGGTTGATGGCGCCCTTTGGCTGCGGCTTTTTGTACCTGAGCAAGGAGTTTCGCGCTCGGGTCAAAGCGCCGCTGGCCGGATATCTTTCAGAGGCCGAACCGGAAGGCGGTTGGGGAGCATATTTCCAGACACCGACGATCAAGCCGGTCCGCGAATATGACTTCGTGGACAGCGCTCGCCGCTGGGAAACCGGAGGCACCGCAAACTATCCCGGCGCTATCGCATTGGCCGAGTCGGTGGGACTCATCAACGAAATCGGGATCGAAAATGTCAGCGAGCACGTGCTCTGCCTCACCGGATATTTGATTGACAGCCTGCAACAGCAAGGACTGGACATCGTCACGCCGCTCGATCGCCGCCATCGCTCCAGTATCGTCACCTTCACGCTGGGCGACGTTCATCGCAATATCGCACTGGTAGATTTCCTTCAGCAGCAGAAGGTCCTGGTGTCGTTGCGCTATACATCAGGCGTCGGCGGGGTGCGCGTCGCCTGCCACCTGTTCAACAACCGCGAAGACATTAGCAGGCTCGTTGAAGTGACTGGCGACTTTGTTCGCCGCCACGCCGGGGCGACCGCCTGATGGCCGCCGATCCCGTTCCCATTCCCGACCATCACGCGCAGGCCATCGCCAACGAGCAAGGGCTGGCGCGCCAGCTGAGCGAACGCCAGCTTGGCATGATAGCCATCGGCGGAGCGATTGGCACAGGGCTGTTTCTGGGCAGCGCGCTCTCGGTTCGCACCGCAGGCCCGGGCGTCATTCTCAGCTACATCTTCGTATCCGGAATTGCGCTGCTGCTGATGTACTGCCTGTCCGAGATGGCGGTGGCGCACCCCACCGCGGGCTCCTTCGGCGTGTATGCCGATCTGTATCTTTCGCCCTGGGCAGGCTTCGTGGTGCGCTACACCTATTGGGCGGCGCAATCGATTGCTGCCGGCGGAGAGGCGGTGGCCGCGGCCATTTATACCCGATGGTGGTTTCCCAACACGCCCGTCTGGGCCTGGGTGATCTTCTACTCCGCGCTGCTAATTTACGTGAACGCCCACAGCGTTGGCGCCTTCGGCAGCTTCGAATATTGGTTCTCGACAATCAAAGTCAGCGCCATCGTGGTGTTCATCCTGCTGGGCACCAGCATTCTGCTCGGCATACATCAGCAGCGTCCCATTGGCATGGAGAACTTTCACGCCAACGGCGGCTTTCTGCCGCGCGGCTGGACTGGAGTGTGGCTGGCCACCGCCTTTGTCATCTTTGGTTTCATAGGAACTGAAATTGTAGCGGTCACCGCGGGAGAAGCGAAGGACCCCGAACGCTCCGTGCCGCGGGCGCTGCGCACCATGCTGCTGCGCCTGGTTGTCTTCTACGTGGGCGCCATCACTATCCTGGTCGGCGTCATTCCGTGGACGCAGATTGAGCCCGGCCAAAACATCACCGTCAGCCCATTCGTGCGCGTTTTTGAATTAATGCATGTGCCGATTGCCGCCGACATCCTGAACTTCGTGGTCTTGACCGCGGCGCTTTCCGGCATGAATTGCTGCCTCTATTTGTGCACCCGCATGATCTTCTCGCTGGCGCGCGGCGGCTATGCTCCCGCAGCACTGGGCGGCGTGTCGAAGAAAGGCACGCCGGTTCCGGCGCTGGTGGTTTCGGCAGGCGGGCTCGGCCTGGCGACGCTCTTTGCCATTTCATTTCCCAGCTCGGCTTACGTCTACATGTTCGGAATTGCGCTGTTTGGCGGGCTTTTCGTGTGGCTGATGATCTTCATCACTCATCTCAGTTTTCGCCGGCATTGGGACGCGCAGAAAATCTTACCAGTAAGATCAGGGGCCGTCGTCTTACCAGTAAGAACGGGGCAGCGAATCTTACCAGTAAGAATGCCCTTGTTCCCGTTTACCACCATCCTGGGCGGACTGGCGGTGCTGGCGATCATTATCTCGACGTGGTGGGTGGAGGGAATGCGCGTTACGCTGGAATCCGGCATTCCATGGTTGCTGGTGCTGAGTCTCTGCTATTTCATTTGGGGCAGGAAGCGGGCAGGGCGGGTGGGCTAGAGTCGCCGCAGCAGCGCTAAAACCTGAACGCTTGTGGCGCTGATCTGAAGCCCCCTACTTCGCCGCGCCGCTCTGGTCGTGCAGCACGATTGGCTTCTGGTCATACGGGTCGATGGTCACCGTCAGGTCTTTGCGCGAATCGAACTGCTGCTGCGTGATGGGGAGCGTCACCATCACCGTCGCTTTCCGCTCCGCGCCGGGCTGGATCTTGGTTTCGACCTGAAGCGGGCGGCCATGTCCCGCGAGATCGGGATAGGCCGTGAGGTAGCGATCATAGTCGCTGGCCGAGGCCGCCTCGTCCGACTGCTCGCCTTGGTCCGTCTTCACCGCCGCGCTGATGTCTTTCACGTACAGCGTCTTGTCGCTTACGTTCCGCAAGGTGAACGCAACCAGGATCATGGGACTTGGCATATTGGCGGGCTGGCTGAACCAGACGCCGTCAATGTTGCCCTGGGCCACCGGCTTGGCCCGCTGAACATAAGCGATGGTGGCGACTGCGACGGCTACCAGCGCAATCGCGATCGCAACCGGAGCCATTGCCGGCAGGCTGCGCTTTGCCGTGCCGAACTCCACGTAACCCGTAGCTTGTTCCGGGCCGACTTCCGGAGTGGTGGAGTCTGAAGATTCTTCCTCCGGCGCCAACGGAATGTCATTCTCCAGCTGCGGTGGGATTTCGTTCTCAGCCGCGCTGGGTTGTGGCGGAATCTCGTTCTCAGCCATAGCTCATCTCCGTGGACGAATCCTCATCGGCATTCTTCGACTCCGCGCTCGCTGGCGCCGCGAACGCTGCGCTCAGGATGACAGCTGTGGTTCCCGAATCAAGCCCTGATCCCAAGCCCCTGACAGCCGGCAACTGACCGCTACTGACCACTAGCCACTGGCCACTGCTTCTGCATCGCCTGGCGAAATTCCTTTTCCGGCAGCGTGTTCAGTACATCGCCGGGCGTGAGCCAGGCGCGCCGCGCTTGCAGAATACCGTATTTGATCTTCTCGAAGTGCGAGGTGTGGTGCGCATCGGTGTTGATTACGATCTTCACGCCGCGCTCGCGCGCCATGCGCAAGTGAACGTCATTCAGGTCAAGCCGGTCGGGATACGCGTTCAGCTCCATCGCAATTTTGTTTTGCAGCGCGGACTTCAGCACTGCGTTCATGTCGAAGCTATAAGCATCGCGCCGCAGCAACAGCCTTCCTGTCGGGTGTCCCAGGATCGAGACGTTCTTATTGCCCAAAGCCCGCAGCAGGCGGTCCGTCATCTGCTGCGGCTCCTGATTGAAGGCCGAATGCACGCTGGCCACGACCACGTCCATCTGCTCCAACACCTCATCGGAAAGATCGAGCTCGCCGTCAGCGAGAATATCGACTTCAATTCCCGCCATGATTGTGATGCCACCAATCTGCTGGTTGGCGGCGCGAATCCGGGCGATATGCTCCACCGCGCGCTTGTCGTCGAGGCCATTGGCGAACGCCAGGTTCTTGGAATGATCGGTGATAGCCATGTACTGGTAGCCGCGCTGCATCGCCGCCTCGGCCATCTCTTCGATGGTGCACTTACCGTCGGTTTCCACGGTGTGCATGTGGACTTCGCCGCGCACGTCTTCCACCGTGATGAGCCTGGGCAGTCTATGTTCGGCTGCAGCTTCAATTTCGCCGCTGCTTTCGCGCAGCTCCGGCGGAATGTAGTCGAGCTTAAGCGCGCCATAGATCTCCTCCTCCGTCGCGCTCGCCACTATCTTCTCGTTGTCCAGGCGGGACAGCCCGTACTCGTTCAGGGTGTAGCCCATTTTCAACGCGCGTTGGCGCAGGCTCACATTGTGGTTCTTCGAGCCGGTGAAGTACTGCATCGCCGCACCGTAAGATTCCGGCGCGAGGAGCCGCACATCCACCTGCATGCCGTTGCGCAACTTGAAGCTGACTTTGTTTTCACCTTTGGCCAGAACTTCCACGATGCCGGGGAAGCGCAGAATCTCTGCAATCAGCTCGGCGCGCTGCTCATCGTCAACGCAGCACGGCCCGGTGATCAGCACGTCGAGATCGCCAACCGTCTCGCGGCCGCGCCGCAGCGATCCCGCGGGCGTAATCTTCTCGATGCCCTTGATGTGCTTCAGGTGTTCGGTGAGCTTTTCCGCCGTCCGGTCCGCTTCGTCCAGCAGAAAGCGGCCTGAGATACGGCGATAATCCTCAATCGCCTTCAGGATTTTCTGCTCGCTCTTCTCGCTCAGACGCGGCAGCTCGCGCAGTTTTCCCTCGCGCGCCAGCTTCTCCACGCCGGCCAGGTCGCTCACTTGGAAGGCGCTCCACAGCAGCGCGATGGTCTTTGGTCCAAGTCCCTGTATCTTCAGCAGCTCCAACATGCTGGGCCGGTATTTCTGAAGTAATTCCTGATGGGCGGAAAGCTTGCCCTCGCGATTCAATTCCTGGATATTGGCCGCCATACCTTTGCCGATGCCGGCAATCTCCAGCAGCTTCTTCGGCTCGTCCAGCAGCTCAGAAACCTGTTGCGAATGTCCTTCCAGCGCTTCGGCCGCGCGCCGATACGAGCGGATGCGGAACGAGTCGTCGCCGTTGACCTCCATCAGGTCGGCGGTCTCATAAAAGATGTGCGCGATGGCCTTGTTGTCCAAGTAAAGATACCCGTGCGGAATTGTAACCTGCCGCAGAGATGTTATTTCGAGCAGTTTTGAAGAGGCGTCGTTTTGCCCACTTCTCGAAGCCGGCGACGGAGTACGGCATTGCACGTAGTTTATTCTTGTCGTGACGGGCCCCCGGGAGAAGGCGCTTTCGACCGGGGTTCCTGGGGAATGCAAACACTGGCCAATAATCATGCCGGAAAGACATTCAGTCGCGATCAAACCCGCGGGCAACATTCTGGGAAGTTTGCGCGTGCCGGGCGACAAATCCATTTCCCATCGTTATGCCATGCTGGCAGCGCTCGCCGCAGGGCGCTCGCGCTTCGACAACTTTGCTCCCGGCGCTGATTGCGCCAGCACGCTGGCATGTGTTCGCGATCTCGGCTGCCGGGTTGAGCGCGATGAAAAGGGCAGTGTTGTCATCGACGGCCTGGGAGCAGAGCTCAATTCGCCGGCTGCACCGCTCGATTGCGGCAACTCCGGTTCGACCATGCGCATGATGTCCGGCATTCTGGCTGGCCAGCCGTTCGCCTGCGACCTGATTGGTGATGAATCGCTGTCGCGCCGCCCCATGAAGCGGGTCATCGAGCCGCTGACCCAGATGGGCGCCAGCATTCACGCCGCCCCGGGCGATCGTGCGCCGCTGCACATCAATGGCGCGAAGCTGCATGGTATCGACTACGCGCCGCCCGTGGCCAGCGCACAGGTGAAGACCTCCGTGTTGTTTGCCGGACTCCTGGCGGAAGGTAACACCACAGTAGCCGAGCCGGCCCGCACCCGCGATCACGGCGAGCTGGCGCTGCGCGCCTTTGGCGCAGAAGTTGCGCGGACGCAGAACGCGGTCAGCATCGCCGGCGGTCAGACGCTGCATCCTCTGGAAGCGTTTGTGCCGGGCGACATCTCATCCGCTGCATTCTTCCTGTGCGCGGCCGCGATTTTTCCCGAATCCAACCTGGTCATCGACGGGGTGCTGCTGAACCCCACGCGCTCGGCGCTGCTGGACGTGCTCGCCGCGATGGGCAGCCGCATCTCCATGGTGCGCGTGGAAGAGTCCCACGGGGAGCTCGTGGGAACCATCGCGCTGGTGCCGGGGCAGGGACGACATGTGCGGATTGAAGGCCCTTTGACGGCGCTGTTGATTGACGAGCTTCCCGTACTTGCGGCCATTGCTCCGTTTACCGCCGGCGGGCTGGAGGTTCGCGATGCGAGTGAGTTGCGGGTAAAAGAATCCGACAGGTTGAGCGCAGTGACACGCAATTTGCAAGCCATGGGCGCGCAGGTAGAGCAGACCGACGATGGCTGGCGCATTCCCGGCGGCCAGCACCTGCACGGCGCAGAGATCGAGAGCTACCACGATCATCGCATTGCCATGGCGTTTGCCGTCGCGGCCTTGCGCGCCGAGGGCGAGACGCTCATCGGCAACGCCGACTGCGTGGCGATTTCCTATCCCGCTTTCTTCGAGGATATGGAAGCCCTGGTGGAGCGATAGGGCTGATCGTAAACCCAATGGCTCCGATTGCGGCAGGGCGGTAGCGTGCCCTGATCCAAATCGATTTGCGAGAGAGGTTGCAGTCGCCAGCCGCTGCTTCCGGCTCCGGTTCAGGCCCGGCGAGGTCTAAACTCCGGAGCCGGCGCAGGCTTCCGCGCGGAAACTGAAACGCGAAACTCACCCCGAATCCCTAAGGAGGATCTGATTAAGTCAATGCCGAGGCCCTCAGCGCTAAAGCCGGATCATTTTCCCAACTTTGCGGACCGCCTGAAGGCGGCGCCTCTCAAAGCCATACTTGATCTGAGCCTCGCTGATCCCCAGACTCTGAATCTCCAGCCCCTAATCCTTGCATTTTTCGCATTCGCTGAAGGTCATATTCATTGCCTTGCATTTTGTTTTACGTTTCCAATCCAAGAAAAGTTCGCCATAGGATTTAGTGATGTAATCTTTGGGCGCAATACCCAAGGCGCGCGCGGTGCGATCGATCCAGCGGGACTTGCCTTCGATTTCGGCAATGTCGCCGATGGGAGTGTGGTCGAGAACGACGTGGCCTTCATTGTCGCTCCACTCCGAGCGAAACTTCTCGTAGACGAAAACCGGCAAGAAGCCGAGCGCGCGCAGCAGGGCGTCCATGGCCTTGCGGTCGGCGACCGCGGTTTCCAGTTCGGCGCGCGACTTGTGGCGGCCAGGCTTGCCTTTTGCTTTGTGCGTGAGCTTCCAGGTGTCGCCGTATTTGCGCAGGCGAAGTAGCTCACCTTTGCGGCGCAGCTTCTGGCCGGGCAGGTCGTAAAGTGTGTTGACCTCGTGCGTGGAGGGAGTTTCGCAGCGAAAGCCAAGCTTGCGAAGGTTGGTCTCGAGCGCATGCAGGTCAGGGACGAGGAATTTTATTTCGATTTCCTGGGGGGTGGCCATGGGGAAAGTGTAAAGGAAGCTGTTGGGTGTCAGCGATCAGTCTTCATCCGAAAAATTGTGCCGTGCCCGGAGCACTCTGAGATTTTAGGATACGCCACCCAGCGCTGAAGAGGTTGTTACGAAACGCTGTCGTCCCGACGGGACTCGGCGAGTTTTTCCCACTCTGCCCAGCACTGCGCCTCCGGCTCCGTGCTGGGCTAGACTATCTCGCGCCTACAGCGCTCTCTTCGTTGCGGCTTGTTCGACCGATGCGATGGCCAACTGAGTTTCGTAACGGCTTCTGAAGCGCTGGGCCACCATCTTCCGTCCTGCTTCGCGAGACTCGGTTATAGGCTCGCGAGGGTTTTCCGCCCTGAGATAAGGAATGAAAGTTGATCCGGTGGCCAGTATTCGCAAGTCGCTAACAAACGCTATCCAGTGGCCACTGTCTTCTAGTTCTCGCGCTCCACCACGAACTCGGGGACCCAGAGCAGCACGCGTTTGATCTCGGAGTCGGGGAAGGTGCAGATGGCTTCGCGCGCTTTGTTGGAGAACTCGACGGCGCGCGCGTAGGCGGCATCGATGGAGCCGTGACGGTGCAGGATGGCGACGATATCGGCGGGCGTGATGCCGTTGAAGCCGCCGTTGCTCAGGACGGATTCGATCATCCCGCGCTCTTGCGCAGAACAATTCTCCAGCGCGTGCAGCACAGCCATGGTGGCTTTACCCTCACGCAAATCGCTGGCTACTGGTTTGCCGAGGACTTCTTCGGAGGCGGTAAGGTCGAGCACGTCATCGACAATCTGAAATGCCATGCCGAGATTGCGGCCATAGTCGGCGAGGCGATGCTGGTCGGAGTCGTTGGCTCCGGCAAGAATTCCTCCCAGCTTCATGCAAACGGAGAAGAGACAGGCAGTCTTGCGATAGATAAGTTCGAAATGCTCGTCGAGCGAGATGGCCTTGCCCAGGCGCTCGATTTGGAGCAGTTCACCCTCGACCATGGCCTGTGTAAGTTCGATAAGCGCATCAAGGACGGCGAAGTTGCGCTCCTGCACCGCAATCTTGAAGGCCTGCATGTAGAGCCAGTCGCCGGCCAGTACACACTTGGCATTGCCCCATTGGGTGTTGGCGGCGGGACGGCCGCGGCGGGTCTGGGCCTCGTCGATGATGTCGTCATGGACCAGGGTTGCGGTATGAATGATTTCGACCACTGCACCCAGCTTGATGGCGCCCTGGCCGCTGTAGTTCATCAGCTTGGCGGAGAGCAGCAGCAGGGCAGGGCGCAGGCGCTTGCCGCCGCCGGCCCGCAGGTATTCGCCAATCTCCGTGATGGCGAGCACGCCGGAGACCGTGTCGCGGCCGAACTCGCGCTCGATGGCCGCGAGGTCGTCGTGCAGCAGGTCGAAAACTTCCTTGGCGTTGCGGATTACGGTCTTCAAGCGTTGTTGCCTCTAGCTAATGCTCGCGGAGTCCGTTGCTACGAAAATCGTTTTCACCACGGAGGCACGGAATACACGGAATCTCTTATCTGATTTGAATCTCTTCCGTGACTGCCGTGCTTCCGTGGTGATCTTAATTGCTGCGGTAGTTCGTGAACTGCATGTCGATACCGAAATCCTGTTGCTTGAGCAGGGCGATGATTTCCTGAAGTGTATCGCGGTCCTTGCCGCTGACGCGAACCAAATCGCCCTGAATGGCGGCCTGCACCTTTTTCTTGGAGTTCTTAATGAGCTTGACGATATCGCGCGACTTCTCGATGGGAATGCCTTGCTGCATGGTAACGCGCTGACGAACGGTGGAACCGGCGGCAGCCTCGATGGCGCCGTACGCCAGGGCTTTGAGCGGGACACTGCGCTTCACCAGCTTGCTTTGCAGCACGTCGTTGACGGCCTTCAGCTTGAACTCGTCGGCCGAGGTGAGCACGAGCGCTTCTTTGTCGTCCATCTGAATGTCGGACTTCGAGTCCTTCAGGTCGTAACGGGTGTGGATCTCCTTCAGCGCTTGCTGGATGGCGTTGGAGACCTCCTGGAGGTCGACTTTGCTGACGATGTCGAATGATTCAGCCATAAGCATCAAGTGTAACAAGAGAGGCCGTGGTTGCCGAATGGGGAGATCCGGCGACGCTGTCAGAGAGCCCGCGGGCTCAGCGCGATGGCTATATTTCCGGCAATACCTGAAGTCCCCGCAAGCAAAGATTACTACTGGGTCACGAGGCCGAAGAAGCGATGGAAGTTCCCGGCGGTCTGGCGGCCGATGTCTTCGCGGGAAAGTCCGCGAAGTTCGCCAATCTGGCGGGCTGTCTCGACCACGAAGGCCGGTTCGTTACGCTTGCCGCGATGGGGCACTGGTGCGAGGTACGGCGAATCGGTTTCGATGAAGATGCGGTCGAGCGGCGCCATTGCCGCGGCGTCGCGAATGTTCTGCGCCTTGGGATATGTGATGTTGCCGGCGAACGAAAGCACGAAGCCGAGATCAAGTGCGGCGCGGGCGTGCTCGACTGTGCCGGTGAAGCAGTGCAGCACACCGGCGAGGCCACTGCTTGCCCAGTGCTCGCGTATCAGCCGTAGTACGTCGTCCCAGGCGTTCTCGCTGTTGTCGGATGGGCGGCAATGAATGATGATCGGCAGCTTGGCGGCCTGCGCCATCTCCATCTGCCGAAGGAAGACGCGCTGCTGGATATCGCGCGGCGAGTGGTCGTAGAAGTAGTCGAGCCCAATCTCGCCCCAGGCGATCACTTTGGGATCGCGGGCCAGACGTTCGAGCTCGTCGAAGTCAGACTGTTGCGCGAGTGCGGCTTCGTGGGGATGGATGCCGACGGTCGCGTAGACGCCGGGGTTTTCATAAGCCAGCTTGATGGCGCAGTCGAGCGTGCCTGTACCCGGGCCGTCACCGTTGCCGATGGCGAGCATGGTCGTGACGCCGGCTGCCTGGGCGCGAGCGAAGACGTCGGCGCGATCGGCGTCGAAGCGTTTGTTCTCGAGATGGCAGTGAGAGTCGGTGAACATTAGTGGCTAGTGGTCAGTGGCCAGTGAATCCCCGTGTGGCTCACACCGTTTCCAATTCTTCTTCCAGCAGCTGCTTGTTGTACAGATCGGTGTAATAGCCGTTGCGCCCGATCAGTTCGTCGTGCGTACCGTACTCGACAATGTCACCATCATGCAACACGGCAATGCGATCGGCATTGCGCACGGTGGAGACGCGGTGCGAGATGAAGATAGTGGTGCGCCCCTGCATGATCTCGCGCAGGTGATTCAGGATACGGTCTTCGGTCTGGGTATCGACGCTGGCGAGGGCGTCATCGAGGACCAGGATTCGCGGATTGCGAATCAGGGCGCGAGCGATGGCGGTGCGCTGCTTCTGGCCTCCCGAGAGCGTCAAGCCGCGCTCGCCGACCAGGGTATTGTAGCCGTCGGGAAAGCCCTCGATTTCGGCGGCGATGTTGGCGGCTTCGGCGGCGCGGCGCACGTCTTCATCGGTGGCGTCTTCTGCGCCGAAGGCGATGTTGTCGCGAATGGTGTCGCTGAACAGGAACGTTTCCTGAGGAACGAAGCCGATGTTGCGCCGCAAGACCGCGAGCGGAAACTCGCGGATAGGGCGGCCGTCGATGAGCACGGCACCAGGATCGGCGTCATATACGCGCGGAATCAGCGAGACCAGCGTGGATTTGCCCGATCCGGTGGGGCCGACGATGGCCAGGCTGCTGCCCGCCGGGACGCGCAGGTTGACCTTCTTCAGTACCTCGTCGTCGCCGTGCGCTCGGCCATCGCCGCGGTCGGCCGCCAGCAGAGTGTTGCCGTAATGAAAGCTAAGATTGCGGAACTCGATTTCGCCGCGGATCGCGGTGGAGACATCAATTCGACCCACCCTGTCCGCCAAAGACGCGGACAAGGATGGGGCACCCGGCGATCCCACCCTGTCGCCAACAACGGGCGACAAGGATGGGGCAACCACCTCGGTGATCTCGGGTTGCTCCGACATGATGTTGTGGATGCGACCCATGGATGCGGTCCCGCGTTGAAAGATGTTGATGACCCAGCCCAGCGCGATGATGGGCCAGGTGAGCTGCATCATGTAGGTGTTGAAGGCGACGAAGCTGCCCACGGTGATGCGATGCATCAGGACTTCGCGCCCGCCCACGAATAGCACGATCACTACGGCGATGCCGAGCAGCGTCTCCAGCGTGGGCCACAACATCCCCATCAGCCGCACCAGCTTCAAGCTGCGCCCAATGTACTCGGTGTTGTCGCGCTCGAAGTTCTCGATCTCAGCTTCTTCCTGCACATAGGCGCGAATCAGGCGGGCGCCGGCAAAGTTTTCCTGGGCGCGGGCAGAGATGTCGGAGAACATGGCCTGGATGCGCTCGAAGCGCTCGTGAATTCTGCGCCCGAAATACTGCACCACGATGCTGAAGATAGGCAGCGGCGCAAAGGCAAAAATGGTCAGCCTGGGGCTGATGGAGAACATGAAGACCAGTGCGCCCGCGGTGAACACGATGGTGTTGGCGGTGTACATGATTCCCGGGCCCAGCAACATGCGGACGGCGTTAAGGTCGTTGGTGGCGCGGGCCATGATGTCGCCGGTGCGGGTGCGCTGATAGAAGCTGTAAGAAAGCCGCTCCAGATGGGCGAACAGATCGTTGCGCAGATCGAATTCGACCTCGCGCGAGACCCCAATCATGATCCAGCGAGTGAGGAACTGGAAGATGGCCTTGACGCCGGCGATGGCCAGCAGCATGAGGGAGTAGGTCAGGAGTTTGTGACGGGTTACGCCCTGGTTGAGATCGTCGATGGCGCGGCGAATGACCAACGGAAAGAGAATCCAGATCCCGTTGTTGAACAGAACGCACACGGCGCCAAAGACATAGGTGGCGCGGTACTTGCGAAGGTAGGGAAACAGCGGGCGCAGGTTCGTGAACATAAGCCGTCAGCTATTAGCCGCCAGCTATCAGCTAAACGGCTAGTCGGGGATCCATCTCGATTGTAACGCGATGTAGATGTTGGGACGCCTGAACCGGATTCCGAGCAGGGAGCTAGGTGCTGGTCAACGCGGTCACGCCAGATCAGAACAGCTTGCGCCGCGGCATGCCGTCCCTCCGGGACGCGGGGTTATTTTTCTATGCTCACCCCGCACTGAAGGGCGGGGCTATAAGCTTCCGTCCCGCTTCGCGGGACTGGGTATCCGTCGTTCAGAGGCCTAACCTGTCCTGCCATGAAGAGCTCCATGGAAAACTGCGTCGTCACCACGGTGTCTGTGTCATGGCTGTGCCGCCGCTGCGCGGCTCAGTTATTTTTCTCAGTTCACCGCGGGCTGACGCCCGCGGCTAACACAAATGCCGCCGCTCCGCGGCTGATTCGAATCAGAGGGTTCCCTAATGGCTAGCTGATGGCTGAGAGCTGATAGCTGACAGCTGACAGCTGACAGCTACGTGGACACTCTTAGCAGCAAATATCCACCGGCAGATGCGAAGATGAAATCGGGGGCCCAGGCGGCCAGCATTGCGGGAAGCTGGTTGGCGTTGCCCATGGCTTCAAACAATCCTGCCGTTACCCAATAGACCAGAGCGATTCCCAAAGCCACGGCAACACCCACCAGGGCGCCGCCGCGCCGCCCAGAGGCGGAGAAGGGAATCGCCAGGATCGCCATGACCAGCGTAATCAGCGGGAAGGCAATTTTCTTCTGCAATTGCACCTTCAGGCGGACGGTGTCGAACCCGCTTTGCTGGAGGTCGTCGATATAGCGCCGCAGCTCGTCGTAGCTCATCTCCGACGACTGCTTCACTTCTTTCTTGAAGTAGCCGGGATTCTCGTGCAGCTCATTGAAGGTGGACACGTCGAAGGTACGGTAATCCTGGATGGAGTCCCCGTTCAAGGTTCGCACCCAGCCTTCCTCGAAGACCCACTTCTGCAAACTGTCTTCCCAGTGGGCGTGTTCGGCAAAGATGCGGCGCGTCAGTTGGAAAGTATCAGGATCGAACTCAAAGACAGATATGCCGCCGAAGCGATTTTGATCGGGATCGAAGACGCGGTAGTAGTAGATCTCGTTGTTCTGACCGAAGATCCATTTGCGATCGGCCTGAAGGTAGGTCTGCGGCGGCTTGCCCTTGATTTCGTTGCGCAGGATCTCCTGCTGGCGGTTGGTGCGCGGAATGTAGACCTGGTCGAACAGGAACAAAGCTGCGGCGAAGACTCCGCACAGGACGACGACCGGCAGCGTGGCACGATAGACACTGAAACCGCTGGCCTTCATGGCCACCAGTTCGCTGGATTTGTCCATCAGGCCAAACGTAATAAGGACGCCGAGCAGGACCGCCATCGGCGCCATCAGATAGATCATGGATGGGCTGAGGTTCCAGAGGTACTCGGCAACCGTGACCAGCGGCACCTTGTTGCGCACGATGTCGGTAAGCAACTCGAAGAAGGTAAACACCAGGGCCAGGACAAGAAAGGTGGTGAGGATGAGGGTGAGATACAAGGCGAAGTCGCGCAGGATCATGTCATCCAGAATGAGCGGAAAACGAGCGCTAAAACGATGCCGGTGAAGGGCGGATTCCGCAGTCGCTTTGCGTCCTCGGGAGAGCCGTCTGCGGTCGGCGCCCAGCGACTGCAACTTCTGGAGCAGCAGCTTCCAGCCGGCGGTGAGATTTGCAATCTCGATGGGCATGCGGTCAACGCGCCAAAGCAAAAACAGTCCGCAAAAGAAAAAGAAAATGTTGCCCATCCAGGAACCCAACCACGGCGACATCTTGCCCTGGCGTGCCATCTGCACGCCGACCATGGAAAAGAAGTAATAGACCACTACCAACAGAATGGTAAGCACGAAGCCGGTGCTCTTGCCGCCTTTGCGCGCCGACAACCCCAACGGAATTCCGACCATGGCCAGAACCAGGCAGGCGGTTGGCAACGCAAAGCGGCGTTGGAACTCGATTTCGTAGTAGCGGGCCTTGATGAGGCTGTAGTTGTAGCTGCCGGGGTCCCAGGTGCGCACGCTCTCCGCCAGCTTGCGCTCCCGAGCGGCGTTGCGCAGCAGGCTGCGCAAACCGAGTTCGGCGACGGGGAGCAAATCGTGCGGACGGGTTTCGTCGGTGGGCAGGGCAATGGGAATTTCGGTGTTGTCGAAGGTAGTGATGGAATACTGGTCTTTGACCTTGGGAACGGTTTCCTGTTGGGTACCATCCTCCAGATGAAAGCGCAGCTTGTCAGGAGCATCGCTCAAAAGTGCGCCGCGCTTGGCCAGCGTGATCTTGGGAGACGATGGATCGCTGATGTCGGCCAGAAACACGCCGCGCCACAGCGCCTGACCCTTGGCGGGAACGGCGTCCTGCACGTAGAGGACGATGTTTTTGAAATCCTCGTAAAATACGCGGGGCTCGATCTCAAACGAAGCTTGCGAGGAACGCAGGCGCTCCTGGAGATGGTCAAGGGCAATGGCCGACTGCGGAGCCAAATAGATGCTGTTGAACATGCCCAGCAACCAGGCGCCGACGGCAAAGATGGCGACGGAGCGTATGAACATTCCCACGCCCATGCCGCTGGCCCGAATGGCGGTAACCTCGCTGTCGGCGGCCATGCGGCTGAGGCCCACCAGGATGCCGACCAGCACGCCCATGGGAAGAGTAATGGTGAACGTCGCGGGAAGCGTGAACAGGAAGATCTCAGCGACGCTGGGCAGAGGAGCGCTGTTGCGAACGATCAACTCCAGCAGGCGCCCGAGATCGCGCATGAAAATGATGAAGGTGAACAGCGCAACGCCGATGAGAGCGTGCGAGCCAATCTCCTTCAGGATGTAGCGAGTCAGAATGCGCACAACAGAATAGTTTACCGGAAGGACATGTTGGGCCGCGACAGCGAACGCCACGGACACTGGCACCCCGAAAGACATTCACCACGGAGGCACGGAGATCACGGAGCAGACTAGGCAAAGAAATTCAAGAAAAACTCCGTGCTTCTGTGGTGAATCACTGCTTGAGCACCACCATCGCCAGCGGCGGCAGGTTCAGCAGCAGAGAGTTGTCGAAGCCGTGGCAGGCGGTTGCCTCCGTCATTCGGCCGCCGAAGTTGCCTTCATCGGTACCGCCGTAAACGGCCGCGTTGCTGTTCAGCACCTCGCGCCAATGGCCTTCATGCGGAACGCCGATGCGGTAGTCGCGCCGTGGTATCGGAGTGAAGTTGCAGGCCATCACCACCGGCGCGGTGCCATCTTTGCGTAGCCGCATGTAGGTCAGGACGCTGTTGTCGGAATCGTCTGCGTCGATCCAGCGCCAGCCATCAGGATTGAAGTCGGTCTGGTAGAGCGCCGGTTCATTGCGGTAGAAGCTGTTCAGATCGCGCACCCAGCGCTGTACTCCCTGATGCCCTGCGAAGTCGAGTGCGTGCCAGTCAAGACTGCCGTCGTGGTTCCACTCGCTCCACTGGGCAAATTCGCCGCCCATGAATAAGAGCTTTTTGCCCGGCTGGGTAAACATGTAGCCGAAGAGCAGCCGCAGGTTGGCATACTTCTGCCACTCGTCTCCCGCCATCTTGGCGTACAGCGAGCCCTTGCCGTAGACCACTTCATCGTGCGAAAGCGGCAGCACGAAGTTCTCGGTGAAGGCGTACAGCCCGCGAAAGGTCAGCTTGTTGTGCTGATACTTGCGATGGATTGGGTCCTTGGCCATGTAGAGCAACGTGTCGTGCATCCAGCCCATGTCCCACTTCATGCCGAAGCCGAGCCCGCCGATGTACGGCGGCCGCGAAACCAAGGGCCACGAAGTAGACTCCTCCGCGATGGTCTGAATGTCAGGGAAGTTCTCATAGGCTTCGCGGTTCACCGCTTTCAGGAACGACACCGCCCCCAGATTTTCGCGTCCGCCAAACTGATTGGGTATCCACTCGCCGGCCTTGCGCGAGTAGTCGAGATAGAGCATGGAGGCGACGGCGTCCATACGCAGGCCGTCGGCGTGATAGCGATCGAGCCAGAAGATTGCATTGCTGATGAGGAAGGCGCGGACCTCGTTGCGATCGTAGTTGAAGATGTCGGATTTCCAATCGGGATGGAAGCCCTTACGCGGGTCGGCGTGCTCGTAGAGATGAGTCCCATCAAAGTAGCCAAGGCCGTACTCATCGGTAGGGAAGTGCGATGGCACCCAATCGAGAATGACCCCAATGCCGTGTCGATGGAGGTGGTCGACCAGGTACATGAAATCCTGCGGCGTTCCGAAACGCGCGCTGGGCGCGTAATAGCCGGTCACCTGATAGCCCCACGAGCCGAAGAAAGGATGCTCCATCACGGGCATAAACTCGACGTGAGTGAAGCCCATATCGCAAACGTAGTCGGCCAGCTTCACCGCCAGCTCGCGATAGGTGAGCGAGCGATTTCCCTCTTCCGGGACGCGCATCCAGGAGCCGAGATGGACTTCGTAGATGGAAGTCGGAGCTTCGAGGTTGTTGTGTTCGTGCCGGGTACGCATCCACTCCTGATCGCCCCATCCGTACGCGAGGTCCCAGACGATAGAAGCACTGCGCGGCGGAATCTCGTTGTACAACGCAAACGGATCAGCCTTGTCGACCGTGTACATGCGATAGCGCGAGCGGATGTGAAACTTGTACACCGCTCCGTGGCCGAGATCGGGGACGAACGCCTCCCACACTCCCGAACTCGCTTGCGCGTTCATGGGAGTGGAATCCGGATTCCAAGCGTTGAACTCGCCCACGATCGACACCTGCTCCGCATTGGGCGCCCACACCGCGAAATGAGTGCCGCGGCGGCCATTGACCTCCACGATGTGGGCTCCAAACTTCTCAAAGAGCCGCGTGTGTCGACCTTCGTTGAACAGATGCAGGTCGAAGGGAGTCAATAGAGTAGACCCCTGATCCTGAGATGCCACAAGTTCCATTGGCACGATCTCCTCATGCGGTTGGATGAAGCTTCGCCGCGTCGCGATAAGCAAAGCCTGACGAAATGCCGGCGACCACTCGCCTCAACAAGTGTAGAGGAACGTGAAGAACATGGGAATCGAAGCGGCCAAAGCTTCCTCGGCTAGCTGCTGTTGCAGCGTATTGCACTGCGATTGCAATCAATTCTTTCTCGCCTGCTTGACCCTTTCTTGCCGGAAAGTGCCTAATGAAAGGGTACTGATCTTATTGCAACCGGGTTGCAACTCTTATTGAATGTCATCCTCAAAAACCAATCCCACAATGTTTTCCTCGGCAAGAGTCGGCGCAGGCAATGCGTGTGACTCCGTCCCGCCGTATGGCCCGGCTCGCCGACGCAGTCTGCTCTCTGTCTTTCTGATCGTCCTCTTCACGGCTAATTTGTGGGCCGGAACCGATGGCGCTATCACCGGCACCGTCAAAGACTCCAGCGGCGCCATCGTGCGAAACGCAAACGTCACAGCGACGAATGTTAATACCGGCGTGCGGCAACAAGTTACAACCAACGACGTGGGGTTCTATTCTTTCCCGAATCTCCCGGTCGGAGGGTACGACATTTCGATCCGCAAGGCTGGTTTCAAACTCTATCGGCGCACGGGCGTGGCCATCGACGCCAATAGCTCTGAAGCTGTGGACGTCGTTCTGGCGGTTGGCGAGTCCACTGAGGCCGTTACCGTCAACGACACGGCAATTCACGCCGAAACATCGGACACCCAATTGGGCGAAGTGATCTCCGGCGCGAAGATGGTCGCCGTACCTTTGAACGGCCGAAGCTTCACCGACCTGCTCGCTCTCCAGGCTGGCGTCGCGCCGGCTACATCGCTCACTTCAGACACCCAGCAGGACGTGGGAGTGAGCGCGCTGTCGCCCTCCGGGAACCTGAATCCGGGAACCATCTCCATCAACGGCCAAAGAGAGTTCTCCAACGCCTTCATCGTCAACGGAAGCGATACCGAGGAGGACGTCAACGCCGGTACAGCCATTATTCCGAACCTGGACTCTATCGCCGAATTCCGCATCCTTACCAGCAACTTCGACGCGGAGTACGGAGGCTATACCGGCGGCCACATCAACGTGATCACCAAATCCGGCACGAACAGTTTTCACGGCAATATATTTGAGTTTTTCCGTAATACTGATCTTGACGCCCGCAATTACTTCTCTACCTCGCGTGGGACTTTCGATCAAAACCAATTTGGAGGAACATTAGGCGGGCCGATTGTCAGAAATAAAGTGTTCTTCTTTGCCGACTATCAAGGTACTCGCCTCACGCAAGGAATAGATACCGGCATTATTCCCGTTCCTTCCATGCAGGACCGCTCGGGTAATTTGTCTGACATTACCAGTGCGCTTACAGGAGTTGTCACCGGGCAATCGTGGGCGAACACGCTCTCGAAAGAGTTGGACTACACGGTCCGTCCAGGTGAGCAGTACTATACGCCGGGCTGTAGCCTCTCTTCGCAGTGCGTTTTTCCCAACGCCATAATTCCCATGGCGGCCTGGTCGTCGCCGGCCAGAAACCTTCTGCAATATATTCCTCAGCCGAATGCGAGCGCCAACACGTTCTCAACCTCGGCTTACAATGAGACTCTGAACGATGACAAGGGTGCCTACCGTCTCGACTACAACAGCCGCTGGGGTTTGCTATCGGCCTACTATTTCATCGATGACTATACCCTTAACAACCCATATCCCGTGGGTCAAAGCGGAGCCAGCGTTCCCGGCTTCAATGCGCTATATCTGGGGCGGGCGCAGTTGCTGGGTCTAAGCGACAGTAAGACGATTGGGACGACCGCGGTCAACGAATTCCATTTCAGCTACATGCGCGACAACAATAACCTTGGCGTTCCGGTGGGCGGACTGGGGGTCAGTCTGGCGTCGCAGGGATTCGTGACCGGCGCTGGCTCCCCGGGTATTGTCGCTCTGAATCCGAAGGGCGAGGGGGTCGAGAATGTTATCTTCAACGCTTTTTCCATCGGTACCAATGCCAACGAATTGAAGCAAGTCAACAATACCTTCCAGTGGCTGGACAATATTTCCAAGGTAGTGGGACGTCATACCATGAAGTTTGGCGCGGAATTTCACTACGATCAGGTCAACACCACGGCAATTGCCCAATTCAACGGCAGCTTCTTGTTTACCGGGAGCGAGACGGGATCTGACTTTGCTGATTTTCTGCTCGGGGTTCCCAGCCAGTATAACCAGAGCCAGCTGCCACCTTTTTATGGACGCAATAAATACTGGGGCCTGTTCGCACAGGACAGCTGGCGCGCACGCCCTAATCTCACTTTGACCTATGGTCTGCGCTGGGACCGTATTGAGCCATGGTATGAAACGAACAATGCGATTTCGTCGTTCGTAGCGGGGCAGTCCTCAACCGTCTTTCCCGGCGCGCCGGCGGGAATAGTTTTTCCTACCGATGCCGGTGTACCACGCACGCTGGCGCCTCCAGGCAATCTGGACTTTGCTCCCCGCGTTGGATTGGCCTATTCACCTGATGGCGGCGCCGGCACTTTTCTGGGCAGGCTGCTGGGAGGTCCAGGCCAAACCAGTATCCGGGCCGGCTTCGGCATCTATTACGAAGCGATCGAGGCACTGACGCTGGGAATCCTGGCGGGCAATGCCCCCTTCGGGATCACCTATAGCAGTCCCGCGCCACCGCTGTTTGCTACACCCTTCGTTACCGCATCCACGGGACAATTCCTGGGCCAGCCTTTTCCCGTCGCGCTGGCCACCGGGAGTGCCTCCAGCAGCCATCCCAATGGGAACATCGACTGGTCGCAGTTTGAACCTATCAGCGGCATTCCCGGCTATGCCCCCACGAATCGTATTCCCTATGTTGAGGAATACATGCTGTCGATTGAACGGCAGCTTGGCCGCAACACGGTGCTAAGCGCCGCCTATGTAGGCAACCAGGGGCACCGCCTGCTGGTGATGATTGAAGCGAATCCGGGAAACCCCAGCCTTTGTCTCAGCCTGAGCCAGCCCAGTCAGGTAGCGCCGGGTTCTCCGACCTGTGGCCCTTTCGGCGAGAACAACGTCTATACGACGGCGTCGGGCCAGATTATTAATGGAACTCGCGGCCCCCTGGGACCCAGCTTCGGAAGCGATACCTCGCAGGCCACAATTGGCCAATCGAATTACAACTCTCTCCAGGTCAGCGTGCGCCACACGAGTGGGAGGCTGGAATTTGCTGCCGGGTACACTTATGGCAAATCGATGGACGACTCTTCCAACCTGGGCGAAGAAGTTAATCCCATTGATCCTGCGCTTAGCTACGCTCCGTCGTCATTTGATATAAGGCACAACTTTGTAGTCAGCTACAGTTACCAACTGCCGCTGGAGCAGCTATTCCATGCTTCCAATCGCTGGACGCAAGGCTGGCAATTTTCCGGGATCACCCACTTCAGCACCGGTTTTCCGGTAACTCTGGTTAGCTATGGAGATAACTCTCTGCTGGGCACCGAACCGAATGGCATTAGCAACTACAGCCTCGATGTGCCTGACTACACCGGCGGTCCGCTCAACCTGAACCATAATCCGCGTAATGGACAGCCATATTTCAATCCCTCGTTGTTCAGCCCGAACGCCCTCGGCACGCCAGGCAATGTCCCGAGAAGGTTTTTCTACGGTCCGGGACTGGACAACTACGATATGGCTATTACCAAAAATATCCCGGTTGGTGAATCCAGGTCGGTGCAAATTCGTCTGGAAGCCTTCAATGTGTTCAACCATACTCAGTTCTTCGGATCGCAAACCGTAGATGGCAACATAAACACCGCTACCTTCGGCCAGGTCGTCAGCGCCGACCCACCTCGCCTGGTTCAACTGGCCGCAAAGTTTTTCTTCTAAGGAAGCTCTGATTAAGTGCGGCTTTGAAGGGGCAAGGCGTCAGCCGTGCCGCAAGCTGATCCGAGGAATGCCATACAGATGCAATGCGGTTGCATGTGAACAGGGGCGTCAGCTTCGCCAGATTGACCGCGCCACATCATCGATTTCGACAATCCTCTTCACTTCAGCAGCACATACTGTCCGCCGTCCGTGGAGGCAATTACGAGATTCATCAGGATGATCATCACTTCGTAGTGCCAGCCGTAGGTTTTCTCTCCCCAGAATCCGATGTGCCAGGAGAAGATTTTCTTCTGGACCGCTCCCAGCATGAGGAGGATCAGGCCGAAAGCGGCGAGCTGGGTGAGTACGCCGAAGACGACTCCCAGGGCGCCGGCGACCTCGGCGATCCCGAGAAAAATCGTGAAGCCCTTCGACATCCCGATGCTCTTCGAACGCCCCTCCGGATCCTTAAGATGGTTATAACCGCTGGTGATGAAAACCAGGCCCACCATAAGTCGAAGCAGGAGCAGGCTGAGGTCAGTGAAGCGAGCGAGTTGCGGAAACATCACGAAAATCTCCTGAGATATAGTTACCACCTCATGTGGCATACGGCAGGCGCATTGATTTCCTACCACCGACGAGCCGGAGCCGCGCCATCCACGTGGAGTATCTCTCCGCTCACATGACCCGCCTGCGCCAGGTAAAGAACGGCATCCACTACGTCCTTTACCGTCGCCCTATTCCTGGGGGGCTGCAACTTCTTGTCGTTAGGGTCATTCCAATGCATCGGTGTATCCACCTCGCCGGGGGCTACGGCATTAAAGCGAATGCCATTGGCGGCATACTCGACCGCGAGGTTCTGGATTGCTGAATTCAAGCCGCCCTTCGTCATCATCGACATCGAGCCATTTTCGCCTGCGATGGGCCGATCGGCAAGGGCCGCGGTGATGCTCACAACGCATCCCGATTTCTGCTTCAACATTTCTTTCACTGCGAGCTGAGTAATGTAGAAAAATCCAAGCAGATTCGTCGAGACGAGCGCGTCGAAGTCTTCGCTAGTGAAGTCAAGGAAAGGCTTGGTCAGGAAGATGCCGGCGTTATTCACCAAGACATCAACGGTTCCGAAGTGGTTGATTGCCGCCTCGACAGCATCGGCAGCAGTTTGCTGCTTGCCGATATCGCCGTCAAGCACAACCAGACTGCCTGACGCGGTCTGCTCTCGGTTGGCTTTACGAGATGTCGCGACGACGTTATAACCTTCTCTCAGGAACCCTTCGACTAAGCCTGCGCCAATCCCCCCCGATGCCCCAGTTACGATTGCTGTTTTCTTGCCCTGCATAAATGGCCTTTCGCTCTAAAGGTTCAGAAGCTAGTAGAAAGCTGGGTTCCGGGCCCCTTAAGCGGCTTCACCCGCCGGCCGCGCCGACAATCGCGGTTGCGCGCCATCTGGCCGGCTCGCCAGTCTTGTCGAGGCCGCAAACGTGATTTGGTAACAGGCGACTACGCCAACGGCATCCTCAGGGAAGCTATGATTAAGCATCGCTTTGCAAGAGGCCGCCTTCAGGCGACCCGCAAAGTCTAGCAAATAAACCCGACTTTAGCCGCTGAAGGACTTCGCCATAACGTGATCGGAGTTTCCTTTGGGAAAGAAACCGTGGTGCGGTGGGAGTAGCTGGCGGGTAAACCGGACAACAAGGGACGGCGTTCTTCGCTTATCGCCCCTTGATATCCCCAGATTTGAAGCTTGTGAACTTTGTAAATGCCAGAAAATACTGGCGGGGTCGACGGGACTCGAACCCGCGGCCTCTGCCGTGACAGGGCAGCGTTCTAACCAACTGAACTACGACCCCGCTTTTTGTTTGCAATGGGTTAGCGGAAACCCTTGTACGAAAAGATGCGCAAACATTCCGGTCGAGATACTAACAATTTTCTGCTCAACCGAACGTCCTCAATTGTAGCAGATTGCCTTGAGGCTGGAGAAGTCAGGTTCGTCCCGGGGTTGTGTCGTGATTCAAAGCTGAACGACGTCAGGAGACCACTTCACTCTGGACATGTCGCACTCGCGGGCGTGCAAAAACTTTAGGCGAAAACCCCCGCGACCAACGTATTACTCGGTAGGCCGGGGTTTCAAAGATACGAGTTCCATCTTCCGCAGGAGGTAACGAAATGCGCCTGTTTTCTCCGAGTTTCCGATTCGCATCGTGGGGCCTTGTAGCCGCGCTCGTCTGCCTGAGCATCGCCTCCCTCGGAAGACGAGCCGCAGTTCTGGCCGGAAGCTCTTTGCCCGGAGGCCAGCAGAATACGCAAGCGGCCGGCATGTCAGACGGCAAAATGGCCCACATGTACATGACGTCGCTCAGACCGCCAGCGCCCGGAGATGAGCAGAAGGCTGACGCGATCGTGGCCGCAGCCAAGACCGCTATGGCACCCTACCAGGATTACCGCAAGGCCCTCGCTGACGGCTTCGTCATCTTCCTTCCGAATATTCCGCAACCTCAATATCACTTCACCAAGAACGAAAGCGGTCGCGAAGCGCGGTGGCGCTTTGATCCCCTGAAGCCGACCTCATTGCTCTACAACAAAACCGCCGATGGTGGCTACAAGCTGGTCGGCGTGATGTACACGGACCGGGTTGACGCGAGTGAGGACGAGTTGAACCAGCGGATTCCGCTCAGCATCGCGCGCTGGCATCAGCACGTTAATTTCTGTAGAGCGCCCGTGGGAAAGAAGCTCGAGTATTTTGGCCCGCACGCGAAGTTCGGACTACTGGGTTCGATCAACACAAAGGAAGCGTGTGAGGCCGAGGGCGGTGAGTTTTATCCGCATGTCCTGGGATGGATGGTCCACGTGTACCCATATGAGACCGATCCGAAGAAAGTCTGGTCCACTGGCGATGACGACCATGGCCACGACAATATGGACCACTCAGCTATGCCGGGGATGAAGATGAACTAAGCTGGCGCCGCAGCCGAGCGCTCGCCAAACTCGGTGCGATCAGAGTCCCTCGCGCCAGCTGAAGTTGTGGGTACAGAAGCACGCCAGGGTTACAAAAAACAGTTCGCCGCCAGGCAAAACCGCAGTATAATCCCGCCAGCTCCAACCAACATCCGGGCTCCGGTTGACCGTATCGCTGTCATCGTGGGATTTCTCAACACGCCGTTCCGGCAGTGAACTGAGCGATGCTCACCCGGTCGGCCCCCTTTCCACAACTCGATTCTGGCGCCTTCCAAGCGCACACTCTCAGGAGGAAGCATGAGAACGTTACGACTGTTTGTCCAGGCCGCGCTGATTCTAGTAGCTGTATGCGCGACACAAGTTTTCGCCCAAGCCCCTCAACGCCCGCAAAACACAGGAGTCTTTCAGGGTGTCCAGGCTCCGCTCTCTCCCGCGCTTAGGTATTTGGCCTCTGACGCTGCAAAGCAGGCCCTGCTGCGCTCGCCCAATCCGGCGGCGCCAGCTCTGCTCAAGTGGTTCCACCCCGAGGCCGTAGCACAGTATCCACAGGAACCGTTCTTCAAACGGGGCCCGGTCGCTTCGGTCCGTCCCGGTGTCCACCAGGATACCGTTAGCGTGACCGGTTGCGGTACCGGTTCCGGCACCGTTATGAACCTGGAGCCGCAGACCAACGCAGTAGGCCAATACGGGCCTATGGTTGACTTTCTGTTGAGCGCACTCGGCTCCGGAAAAGACTTGGTGGCCGAATACGGCGAGGATTTGCGGTGGGAGTCAGGAACATTCGATTCGTTGTCGGCGATGTATGTGCATCGCGATCCCACGGTGTCCTGCTACGGCGGGACGGATTTCGAGATGGGCAATCCTCCCATTGCTGACCCCTTCAACACCGGCGAGACGATCGTGGGCGGTTTGGGCGCGCGCCTGTTGGCGGACCCCGGTACCTCCACGCGACCCGCGCAGTTCATTATGGCTGACCTGCGTTTCGACTACATCACTTCCGGTATTGGTTTGCGGCGCATTCCCGCCACCAACCTGGAATCCACCACCACCTGTCCGGCGGGCACGCTCACTTTAAGTCAGGAGGCAACCTGCGCCGGCTCGACTGGAATTATCGTCGACGCCAGTGAGGATAATATGGCCGATACGCCAGCCCTGGGCCAGGACCCACGGACCAGCGGAACCGGAGCGGGCGATATCTACATTGTCAGCCCTTCGATTCGCGATCTCCGTACCGTGGTTCTGCTCACGGCGTGCAAAGGAGCGTTCGCCACGGCTTCCGATTGCTCCAGCCCGGTCCTGCTCAATGGCAGCCTGGATGGTGGGATGCCCAGCGTAGCAGTCGTCGGCGGCGGACCTAATGCTGGCGCGATTGTGATTTCGTACGTCACCGACGCGGGCTTCTATTACGTGTCGTGTACCCCGGCGGGCGCGCCCAATCCGCCCGTTTGCTCAAACTCCAGCCTCATTTATTCGGACACCAACCTGTACTACGCTCTGACCAATAACCCAGGCTTCATTCCCCCCACCTGGCCCGTGCTTGCGGCCCGGACCGACACTGGCGGGCAGACCCTCTTCCTGGTTTGGTCGAACTGCAAATTGGCGCCAGGGGGACTGTATGGCTGTCCACAATCACAGATCGTGATGGCGACGACCACCGCCGTTACCAGCCCGACGTGGACTTATCGTCACATCAGTGGGGCATCGGGCCAGCATTACATGCCGTCCATCAGCTTCGACTCCGGCCAGGACATCATCAATGTCGGCTACTACTCGTCGGGATCGGACCTCTATAAGAACCGTGTGCTGATGGCGCTCAACCAGTTTGCTCCGGGTTCGGTCACGCCTGAGAGCACCATATTCCTCACCGGCGACTACGATTCCGTCCAGGGAGATGGCACCGACGGTCACCCTTACTACGACTACACCGTCGGAGATTATGTAGGCCTGGCGTCCCACGGGGGCTCCGCTTCTGGCAGCAGTCGCTTGTATATGGGCTTCACTAACAACACACGTTGGGGCATTTACTCAGGTATCGGCAATTCGCAGGCCGATAACAACGTGTCGCGGGCTACGTACTAGCTCGCTTAGCCGGAATTAGACGGGACAGTCGGCTCAGCCTTCTCGCGTATTTGGGAAGGCTGGGCCGAGTCCGCAGGTGGCCGTGTATGCCGACTGCGGAGGCCTCGCAAATTGTCCTGCAAAACGCCAAAGATATATAAGATAGATGAGCGGTTGGTACGACCGGTTTGAACCGGGTTGCCAACTCCCCGATGAACTGTTTGGGCGGCTGGGGCTCGATGAAGTAGATAGCCGCTGGTCTTACCGCGATTCAGGGCCATGATCCGTACCGGTCAAATAGCGTCCCGCTTGGAAGAAAATCTCGCCATTGCCGATTTAGCAGAGCCGAATAGGCTCATTTCAGCTGCCGCGAAGCCTTCGCCGCTGGGATCTTTGCGCGTGGCCCTGATCCACGATTGGCTGGTGAACATGCGGGGCGGGGAAAAGGTGTTGGAACTCATTTGCCGCAGGTTTCCGGACGCGCCGCTCTGGACTTTGCTGCATGTCCCGGGCTCGGTCAGCAGCGCAATCGAAGATCACCCAATCAAAACCAGCATTCTGCAATCGCTGCCCTTTGCCAGCACAAAATACCGGCACTATCTGCCGCTCTTCCCGCTGTTCGCCGAGCTGACCAAAGTACGGGATTTCGATCTCGTGATTTCGTCGTCTCACGCCGTGGCGAAAGGTATGGTCAAGAAGGGGAAGGATTCCAGACCCCTCCACATCTGCTACATCCACACTCCCATGCGATACATTTGGGACCGCTTCGACGACTACTTCGGGCCCGACAAGGTAGGCCCCCTGGCCTCTCATGGTTTTTTTCAGCCTCTGGCCAGGCTGCTTCAGATTTATGACAAAGAGACCGTCGACCGGGTGGACCTGTTCGTTGCTAACTCCCGATTTGTAGCGGATCGGGTAAAACGGCTTTATGGGCGTGACGCTGAAATCCTGCCTCCTCCGGTCGATGTTCAGAGCTTTGCCGCTGTCGAGCGGGCGCCTGAGGATTGGTATCTGATGGTGAGTGCGCTGGCGCCTTACAAGCGTGTGGACCATGCCATCCGCGCGTGCGCCATGCTTGGAAGGGAACTCAAGATAGTCGGCGCCGGTCCGGAAGAAAAGACGTTGAGACTTCTTGCTCGTGACTTTGGTGCGAAAGTTCAATTCATGGGATTCGTCGAGGGGGCGGACCTGGTTGAATGCTACCGGCGCGCCAGAGGGCTGTTGTTTCCGGGTGTTGAGGATTTCGGCATTGTCCCCGTAGAGGCAATTGCGACGGGCTGCCCGGTAGTGGCTTTTCGCAAGGGTGGGGTGCTTGACTCTATGACCGACGAAAGCGCCGAACTCTATTCTGAGCAAACAGTGGAGGGCCTGCGAGAAGCAATTATCAGCTTCGAAAACCGCCGGTTTTCCGTGCAGGAGTTACGGAATCGCGCGGCAAAATTCGCTCCCGAGCGCTTCCTGTGCCGCTTCGAGGAGATTCTGGAGCGCGCCTGGAACGACTGGCGCCTTCGACAGAAAGTCAGTTTCGGCTAGTCCATTTGACGTAGCGGGGCCGATGGTTCCAATGATGCGATAGCCGGTGGCAGGCGTCGAGATGATCCGATATGAGTACCTTGGTGCTGGATGCTCGCTGGCTAAGTACTGGTCTGGGCACTTACACGCTGAATCTCATTCGGGGACTTCGTCAATCTGGGGAGTTTGATGTCCGTCTGTTGACCTTGCCAAAATATCAGGACCGTCTCCGGCAATTCGATTATGAAATCACCATAGCCGAGGTCCCTATCTATTCGATTCGTGAGCAATTCAAAATAGCCGGGGCAGCGCAGGGTTCCGACCTATTGCATGTGCCCCACTACAATGCCCCAATCATGCGCAGGGGAAAGCTAGTAGTTACCATTCATGATCTAACCCACATTCTGGATGCCACCCAGCGTCGGACTCTCAAGAGCTGGGTGTATGCCCAGCCTATGTTGAGACTGACGGCCCTTCGTGCGGACCACATTTTCACCGTGTCGGAATATTCGAAGCGGCAAATTACCGAACACCTGGGTGTAGATGCCGGTAAAGTCACGGTTGTATATAACGCCATCGGGCCGCATATCTTTCCTGAGCCGCGGGATGAAGCGCGCGCCAGGACACAGCAAGCCTTCTCCTTCGATGGGCCATACATCCTGTTTGTCGGAAACCTCAAGCCAAGCAAGAATGTTGCCGGCCTGTTGAAGGCCTTCTCCGTGGTGAAGGCGAGGGGCCGAATACCACACCGTCTGCTGGTGATTGGCGACGATACGACGGGGCGGCCCACGACCATGAAACTCGCTCAGCAGTTGGGCCTGGACGGCGCCGTGACATTTGTGGCGTCGGTGAGCGACGACCAGCTTCGGTATGCCTACTGCGGCGCAGACCTGACGGTGATGCCATCGTTCGAGGAAGGATTTGGATTGCCCATTCTCGAATCGATGGCCTGCGGCACTCCGGTTACGTGCTCGGATTCCGCCTCGCTGCCTGAAGTGGGCGGGCCGGCCGCGGAGTACTTCGACCCCCGCGATGCCGAATCCATGGCAGCAGCCATCGAAGCTGTCTTGCTGTCGTCGGATCGGTGGCGCGAATTGCAACAGCTAGGTTTGCAGCGGGCAACTGGTTTCACCTGCGCGGATTTTGCGCAGCGCCATTTTGCGGTTTATCGCAGGTTCATGGGCGAAACCTGATTGGCAGTCAACTCCGCTCCAGCACTTTGATACACTGTTGACCAATCAACAGGCTCTCAGAACCCTGCTCGAGGTGATAACTAAACATGAAAAATACGGCATTCGTTTCGTCGCTCGCTTCGCTGCTCGTCACAGCCACGATGCTTCTGCCTCAGGCCGCCGCGGCTGCCGCGTTTCCACCTCAAACAGGGCCGACCGCCGCTAAGGTAGTCATCTATCCCGCACCGGAGGGCGCCGCTCTATCGAATGCCTATAAGGTGCAGGTCGGCGGCCGCGATGTTCCGGTTTACTTACAGCGAGTTTCGCCGCAGGATAAAACCCTGCGCCTTAGTTCGGTCGACGACAAGTCACAATACGGTTTGAAGTACGAGGAAGCTGGTTTTGCCTACTTCGATGCCGATGGGCCAGTTGCTGTGACCGTGACTTTCAGCGGGCCGGTCACTGCGGCACGGCTGCTACCGACGTCCCCCGCAATCCCGGTGTCCATCCAGGGCAACACCATACGATTCACCGCGAATTCGCCGCAGAACCTCACCTTAGAGGTGAATCACCTGCTTGTCCGGACCCTGCATATTTTCATGAACCCGATAGAGACCGGCGCGCCTTCTCCCAAGGATGCGAATGTCGTTTACCTGGCTCCCGGAAACCATGCGCTGTCCGCCTATAAGATGCCGCCGGACAAGTCGATTCTGTACTTTGGACCGGGGATCCATAACATCGATAACCTTGGGCTAAGCGATGGCCAGATGGTCTACATTGCCGGCGGGGCGGTGGTAAGAAGCACGATTCGCGCAGACGAACCTTTCGTCACCGACACGCTGGCCGGTCAGACGTCAAAGGTATACACGAAACCGGCAATTGCGATCTACGGCAAGCGCATCAAGATTCGGGGACGTGGAATTCTGGACGGCTTGGCAGCTCCCGGCAAGCGCTTGTTATCGATCCAGGGGCAGGACATTGGCCTGTATGACGTCATCCTCATGAATTCGGGGAACTGGTTTATGCCGATCTTTTTCTCGGACCGGGTGGTAGTTTCGAACCTGAAGATCCTCGGCTACCGGGCTAACTCGGATGGGATCGATATCTATAGCAGCCGTGACGTAAGCGTGGAAGGATGCTTTATTCGCACCGTCGATGACGTTATCACCGTGAAGTCGAAGACCCAGACTCCTAATGTGGTTGCTCCGACTGATACAGTCAGCAACGTAAACGTGACCGGGAACCGGCTATGGAACGAAACCGGGACTGCGATGGTGATTGGAACGGCGGTGGGAACTAATATTAGCGGGGTCACGTTCTCCAACAACGATGTGATTCACGATCTGGCCCGGGGAGCCTCGGAAGGCATCAACCTTGCCGGCGCGGGCACGGTCAGCAACATCCGTTTCGAAAACAACCGAATTGACCGCTCCAGCAATCAGATCGATGCGGGTGGCGCCAGTCGCGTGATCTATGTCTATATTCAACACTCGCAATGGGAAGCAACTGCGGACAAGAACAAACCTTTAGGTAAGGTTCGCGACGTGACTTTTGCCAACACTACCGTACTACTTCCGCCGCAGAGCCCCAAGATGCGAATCGATTTGCAAGGGGCGAGCGACCAGAGCGACATTGAAGGGGTGCAGTTTCAGAATGTAACTATCAATGGCAAGCCGCTCTCAAAGTCCAATACCCTGGTAAACGAGAAGTTCGCCAGCAAGATATCGGGCTTGCCATGATTCGCCCGGCGGTCGACAGCGATTGATACGTCTTGTTGTCGACCGTCTTCAAGCCTCAGCAACTATCGCCGAACAGCAGCGTGAGTAACCCCGGTGCTTATTTGGGGAGACCCAGGCGATGCTGGCGGCGCATAAGCTGGAACGAAGCTCCAGCTCAGGATGTCCTGAGTGGCCGTCTCTCCGCCGGTCCCGCCGGTAAAACCTGCATAGGCCGTCGAAGCACCGACGGTGCCGGGTATGTCGATCATCCAGCTGGTGGCGAAACTCTGGAGCGTGCTGGCGTCTGTAATCTGCATGCTCAGCGTGCTTCCTCCATACGCCATGTGAACGTTAAACACATCTCCGCTGTGCAGGTTCACTCCGCTGCTCGTCATATCGATAGCAGGCTCGTAGGGCACGGCACCGTTAATGTAGAGTCCGGTCGAGTTGTATCCCTCGCCGGCATTGTTGTACAGGTCAAACTTAACGGCCACGCTGGAAGCTATGGGAGCGTAGCCCAGCCATCCACCGCTGCCCCCAAGGGCAGTCGTCCCGACGTTTTGGATAGTGAAAGTTATTCCGTCGGCGCTGGGATTGGTGAGCTGAAAACTAAAGTCCTGGGTAAATTCCTGGATATTTACCAGCGTGGCGTACCATGCGCTGGCTGCTTCGCCCTCCCCGCCATCCGTCAGGCGCAGACGCGAGTGGTTTAAGGCCGCGGCGCCGTTAAGGGCGAGTCCAGTCGAATTGAAGCCATTGCTATAGTTGATGGCTGCGAGCGGTACGAAGCTCCAGCTCAGGATCTCCTGGGTAGCCGTTGAGCTCCCAGTGCCGGCGGTGAAGCCGGCATAGGCCGTTGTCCCCCCCACCGTGGCCGGTATATCGATTGTCCAGCTGGTGACGAAGTTCTTCTGTGTGCTGGCATCGGTAATCTGCATGTTCAGCGTGGTTCCGTCGTAGACCATGTGCACGTTAAAGATGTCACCGCTGTGCAGGTCCACCCCGCTGCTGGTCATGTCGATCGCGGGCACGTAGGGTATAGCTCCATTGATGTACAGGCCGGTAGAATCCGCGCCTTCACCGGCATTGCTGTAGAGGTCGAACTTGACTGCAATGCTGGACGCTACCGGGGCGTAACCGAGCCATCCCCCACTTCCGCCCAGCGCGGTCGGTCCCGCATTCTGCATGGTGAAGGTGATTCCGTCAGCGTTGGGGTTTGTCAGCTGAAAACTGAAGTCTTGTGCAAACGCCTGAGTATTGACCTTCGCGGCATACCATGCACTGGAAGCCTCTCCCTGGCCTCCATCGGTCAAAACCAGGCGCGAATTATTCACGCTGGCCCTGCCGTTAAGAATCATGCCACCGGAGTTGAAGCCGTTGTTGTAGTTAACGCCGGCAATTGCGGAAAAGCTCCAACTCAGAATGTTCTGCGTGGCCGTCTTTCCGCCCGTACCGCCGGTGAAGCCGACATAGGCTGTGGTTCCACCCACCGTCGCCGGTATGTTGATAGGCCAACTGGTGACGAAACTTTGCTGGGTGCTGGTATCCGTAATCTGCATAGTCAGCGTGCTTCCGTCGTAGGACATATGCACGTGAAAGACGTCTCCACTGTGCAGATTCACGCCGCTGGCCGTCATGTCTATGGCCGGCACGTACGGCACCGCCCCGTTAACGTATAGCCCGGTGGAGTCAACTCCCTCCCCATCGTTGTTGTATAAGTCATACTTGATGGCTACGCTCGAACCAATCGGTGCATAGCCCAACCATCCACCGCTGCCGCCGAGGGCTGTCGGCCCCGCGTTCTGGATGGTAAAAGTAAATCCGTCAGCCTGAGGATTCAGTAGTTGAAAACTAAAGTCCTGCGTGAAGTTCTGAATATTCACCTTGGTGGCGTACCATGCGCTGGCCGTTTCACCTTGTCCCCCGTCAGTCAGTTGCAGGCTGGAGCCGTTCACAGCCGCCCTGCCGTTTAACACCATCCCCGCTGAGTAGAAGCCATTGCTGTAACCTATGTCGGCCTGCGGGACAAAGCTCCAACTGAGGACTTCCTGGATGGCCGTGGTTGTACCGCTGCCTCCAGTGAAGCCGGCATAGGCAGTTGTTCCGCCCACCGTGCCGGGGATGTCGATAGTCCAACTCGTCTGAAAAGTTTGCTGCGTGTTGGCATCGGTAATCTGCATGGTCAGGGTAGTTCCGTCATAAGCCATATGCACATTAAATACATGTGAGCTGTGCAGGTCTATCCCGGTGCCAGTCATGTCTATAGCAGGCGTGTAAGGCAGGGCTCCGTCGGTATAGATTCCCGTGGAGTCGATACCTTCACCGTTATTGTTGGCCAAATCGAACTTGATGGCGACACTAGGAGTTATCGGAGCATAACCCAGGTAACCGCCGCTGCCACCCAGGGCGGTTGGACCGGCATTCTGGATGGTGAAGGTAATTCCGTCAGCATGAGGATTGGTCAGCTGAAAGCTAAAGTCCTGGGTAAATGCCTGGATGTTCACCTTGGTTGTGTACCAGGCAGTGCCAGCCTCGCCTTGACCTCCGTCGGTCAGCCGCAAACGCGAACCGTTCATGGTCGCAGTGCCATTCAAATGCAGACCACTGGAGCTGAGGCCGCTTCCGTAGTTAATGGTCCCGGCGCCGCCGCTGGTGATGGTATAGAGCCCCAGACCGATACCGCTGGGAGCTGCCCCGGAAGCAATTGCTATGGCATTAACGGTAGTGGTAGCGCCCACGATCAATGGCGCCGTATACACAGGAGATGACTGAGATGGGGTGGATCCGTCGGTCGTATAGTAGATGGTCGCGCCCTGGGTAGAATCCGAAATGGCGACTGTCTGGGTTGAGGTATAGGTGCCACCGGCAGGGGTCAAGACAGGGGTCGCGGCCACCGCAGAAAGGGCCCCGTAGACACTAACTTGCCCCACGGCCCCCACATATACTTTGCCATTCGCCACCGTTGGCACGGCGTATTTTATCGGAAGGCCAACGCTGTCGCGCTCTGCATTCAGCGAGCTGTTATACAGTTCTGAGGATACGTTGGTGGCATCGTATGCATGCAACACGGATTCATCGACCTGGCTGGTGTTCAGGCCCCAGAGGATGGCATTGGCGTCATTGTTGGCCGAAATTGACAAGCTGGCTCCGGGCCAATAAAAACTAGTCGGCGAAGTTGAAGTGGGCGAGGACGATAGCAGCCCGTTGCTTACGCTGAACGCTTGTACGGGAGCGTTCACCAAGCCGAAATAGACGTTCTCATTCCAGTAGGCCGGCGAGGCCCACATGCCGGCTGAACCGCTCAGAGTTTGTATGATCTGCGAATTATTGCTTGGATTGTAGTGTCCCATATTGTCGCGATTGACGACATAGACATTGCCGTCTTTGCCGCCGCCAATCGCTTCATGTACATATGGTCCGGGCTGATCGGGTAGAAGCAACACTCCCCCGGAGGCGACATCTACGTCATTCAAATCAAGGTAAGCCTGATTGTCGGGAGTGAAGTAGTCGCTCACGCTGAGCGTCGAACCGTTTAAGGCCATCTTGACAATGCTGTCCCCGAAATCGACAGGACTACCCGTGGCGTCAAACGTGCCGTTGCCGGTCGAGAAGATAATGTTGCCGGAAGCATCCGCGGTCAGGCCTGCGCCGCTCATCCATATGCCGCCGTCTTCACCGTTGGACGTGTCTGCCCAGACAGCGGTCTGTTGCAGTGTGCTCTTGTTATACGCCATCACCCAGCCGTGGAACGGTGCGTTATCGCAGTAGGAGGCCCAGGCGAGATAAATCTCGCCGTTGCTCAGCAGCAGGCCTGTACGATTCAACTGCATGACCGGTTCGAAGGTGAGTATGCCGTCAACGCTGCCGGCCCCGGTTCCGGGATAGGTTGCCTGGATGGCAATAGGACCGCCGAATTTCTCGGCGCCTGTAGTGATATCGAGGGCGTGCAGCCGGTTAAAGAAGTTACCGTTTTCTTTCGTCTCCCCCAGAACATACATCGTATTCGTGCCGGCGTCGATGACCGGGGTGCTGGTGATTCCATATTCCGGTACCACGGCATCGGGGCAGTTCACATCGTTAATGGATATGGTGGTGATGCCGTTTCCAGGATCAATGAAGCTTGTCTGCCACAGGGGAGAGGCATTTTCACCAGTATTGCTATCGGCGTCGAAAGCATAAACGCTGTCGTGCTCCGTAACTACATAGAAGACGTTGTGGACTCCCTTTCCCGGAATAGTTACATTGGGCACATACAACGGCTGCGCGTAGACCTGGCCATCGACAAATGTAGTCCAGAGCTTTCCAAAGCTCCCAACATTCACATTGGCTGGGGTCAGCAGCGTCTCTTGCAGGTTTTGCCCGGTACGGCCATTGTCGTTGTGCTCGGTGATGACCTGCACCTGTCCCAGGGCCGCTCCGGGCCAACATTGCAGCGCCAAAATCACTAAAGCAGCCCAGGCCGAACGCTGTGTCCACGACTGCAACCTGTAATGAAAAGTGAAGCCAAGCATTATGTCCTCCCGGACCTGCGTACTCCTCAGTAGACGGCGTTTTCCTGTTCGCGATCGGTCATGCTCCCGAGCAAGCAACTGTCGTGCCGGCCTTGCATCCGCATTTATTCGGCAATCAGAACAGCTTCCAGATTAGTGGCGAAATATCTCAAAGGCGTGTGAGCGCAGAGCCATCGGTCAAGAGGCTCCAGCACAGGATCGAGAGACCACGGAAGCGAATTCTTGGGAAATAGTTGTCCATGGGACACGTCAATTACTTTGAATCCAAAGCTCTCAGCCAAGGCAGTGAAGCTGCGTTCCCTATATAGGCGATCATGGTAGGTTTCGCCGCGAAGGTGAGCGACATACTGCGTCCACGACAAGAAGTAGGGCAAGAAGGTCACGTATAGAATCCCCTTGTCTTCAAGAACGCGGCGGATCTCGCCGAGCGAGTCGCGGTCCGACTTGACGTGTTCCAACACCCCGAAGCTTATGACGCAATCAAAACTCTTGTCAGCGAAAGGAAGCTGATGGGCGTGGCGTAGTGGAACAACATCGATACCTTGCTCGTGAATGATCGGTACTTCCTGACCAAAGGTGGAATCATCCGCCTCCTGGTTCTCGATATCGCATGAAGTAACCGCGAAGCCTCTTTGTTTCAGAAGGTAGGTGATCTGGCCTTTCCCGCAGCCCCAGTCCAGAACACGTATGGCCTCCGCCGGCCGTTTCGTTGCCGTGGTCAGAATCTCGCTCAGGCAAGATATGTGGCGGGTATACACGGCCTGCGTACTGTTAGCCAGGAAACGATGGGACACGCTTTTCGAGGCGATGGACTCCAAGTATTGATCTCGGGGCACGGCAGTCGACAGCCCTCGCCGCGCCTTCCGCACAATGCTCTTGAGATCGGGCATGTCCTGACGTGTGCCGCTGTCGGCGACTGCGGTCAGCGAGGGCCCGGGTTTTCTTGATAATGGACTGGGCATTTGTGGAGTAATAGCGCCTAGCCGGCGATGGCGGGGCCGGTGCAAACCACCAATCGTTCATATGCGGAAAGTACCAGCGCGACCAGCAGGAAGACGAACAACTTAGTGTCCAGAAGCGCATTGGTCCCGAACCAGAACAGGACGCAAAAACCACACCACGGATATAATACGACGCCGAAGAGCCTGCCTAGCTTAATCGACCTCCAAACCCACCCGCACAGGACGCCATAGACGAAAAGCACCAGAGGCGTGAACCACCCGAAATCGGCGAAGATATACCCGAATGCGCCGGACCAGATCCGGGTGCCGTCCAGGCCGGCCTGCCAGGTCGCAGCGAATTGCGAGTCCCACATATCGGCGTAGGACGGCCAACGCATGAAGCTGGAGATCGGGATAACACTGTTGAACGACGTATTGAAGCTCACAAATGAACTGAGGTATAAGCCGCTCCCGGTGTAGGGGTAATGCAAGCGGCCATTGACCAGTGCAGCCAGACGGTTATAAGACGATACGCTGTAGCCCAGTAAGGCCCCTACAAAGGAGTCCAGGTCTTCGCTGCCTCTGGCCAGCGACATCAGGGTAAACAAAGCTACCACCCCCGCCGCTAGAGCAGTTGCGGCTTTGAGGACCGTCCTGGTGTTCCACCGCCCCTCGCTAGCTCGCTGGACAAGATAAAGTAAAGCGCAGCCTGCTACCACCGGCATCAGTTCTCCGCGAGCCAGCTTGAGCGATGCCGACACCATCACCAACAAAATGCCGAATGCAATGCTGCCGATAACAATCCCGCGCGACCAGCGGGAGCGAAGCTCAACCTGGCGATAACGCCACATCGCCCACCAGCAGATGCCCAGCAACCACATGCTGGACAGTCCCAAAGGTTGACGCACGTCAAGAGTGTCTTTCACCTGAGAGCCTTGTTGCAGAAGAATCAACCCGACCAGGGCGGGATTGCCCTGTACTAACAAGGCAATGGACACCAAGGTGAAAATAGACGCGATTATTATCGGTATCAATAGGAATACTGGCTCGGGAATCCGGGTCGTGATTCTGGCGGGCGGAGCGAACCCAGAAGGAAAGAAAGTGTCGATAAGTAGAAGGCCTGCTATGAAAGCGCCAACGCACAACGTGTAAAGCAGCATCGATGCAGGATCGAGAAACAGGAAATCGCGTTCTTCCAGATAGGTAGTGTAGATACTGGGCGGAAGTAACCAGACCAGAACAAAGAACGTGAATGACACCAGCGCAAGGCCATAGGGTGATAGCAGAGCGGTACGCGCTGTTCGGGTCGGATGCAAGTCGGCCATCACTGGAAATCGCTCAGTACTGTTCTGGTGTCCGTGGCAACCGTGCGGAGAAGTCTACCCGGCGGGCGCCCGCGGAATCGGCACGGTTGAGCCAATTGGTTACCACGCATCAGTCCCTACAGATGTGTGTCGCCGGTCGGCGCGCAGCGGACTATCATTCCTGGTAAAGACGAGGTCAACGATTTCGAGCGCATTGTCCAGGGGACGATAGCCGCCATCAAGAATGTCGTAGAGGCTGAAGCCCTGGCCGGTCATGTGCTCCATGATATCGGCGATTTCGGGAAGGCCGTCGACATAGGAAATCAGCCGTGTCTCGAGAATTACAAGATCAACCTTGGGCAAGGTTTCCGCGGCACCGCGGAGTACCGAGAGTTCCTGGCCTTCGGTGTCGATCTTAAGCATGACGGGAGTCCGCAGGTCGCGGCCGGCAACGACTTGATCGACGGTAACGACAGGCACTACGCGGTGGTCAACAGCAGCCCGGGCCAGAGACGTCGTTTGCCGGGGATCAGCGTGTATGTTCAGAGTCACTTCGCCTTGCGCGGCACCTGCGGCTGCGAGCACATATTCAGTGTCGTAGGTGGACTTCAGACGCTCCAAGTCCGGCTCGAACTCCCTTAGTGGCTCGACTAAATAGAATTTGCTGGTTGGGAAAGCTTCGTAGAGATCGGGAGTGCCATAGGCCACGCCAACATCGATTACGGTGCCCGGAGCGAATTGCAGCTTCTTCAGGTGGGAAAAGAACTCCGCAAAGTTCCGCGTAGGACGTCCTGAGTTCACCAGCTTCACTCCCATGTGAACGAGCACGCCGTCGTTGAGCTTTTGGACGGCAGTCTTTAGAAGCTCTCGAGCTCGTACAACAGTAGGTTTACTCATGCGGGAATGGTTACACCATTCCTGACTGACCGAGACGGCCGAACTGGGGACTGCGTCCAAGATGGCCGCGGACGATTCTGGTCAAGCCGTCAAAAGATTTCTGGCCCAGGGCGTAGGCAGTGAGGCAATAGAAGTGGAACATAGGATACTTTGCAAATCCCATGCGTCCATAGGCACGGTAGAACGCCATAAATCGGCCGAAGGGAAGGCAGAGCTGGCTCCGGATGTAGGGATAAAAATAATTGGCGTAGTCGCGCGTGACTTCATCCACAACATCGATGCCCTTAGTGGCCTTGAGGTCTTTGACGATGGCGAGCGCTCCCGAGACCATGGTCAGCAGGGCTTCGGGGGTATAAGAGCCGGGCACGTATGTCCCGCGTTCGTTGCTGCTGTTGCCGAATTCAGGCGCTTCATTGTTACGACAGAGCACCAGGATCTCTGGAGTACAGACGGCGCACCGCGATGCAAGCACGCTCGCCGTCAAATGCAATTGGTAGAAGAGAGTGCCGTCGAACTTGGCGGTAGCCGCAGCGTAGGCGCTGTCGCGGTGAACGATGTAGCCGGAGATAACGCCCGACCGGCGAAAGCAGACGGTGATGGCTTCGCGTCCTTCGGCAAAGCGGCGCTCTTCGTTAAAATAACGCACCGCCTGGTTGATTCGCTCCGGCACCTCGTCAAACCATGCATAGCCACGCAGCACCAGGCCAACGTTGTCATAGCGTTGCAGAATGCCAGCGACTGTACTGAGAGCCCCGGAGCAGAGCAAGTCGTCGTTACCCATGAAGAAGCAGAATTCGCCGGTAGCTTTCTCCACCAGGTTACGGATGTTCGCGTCATATCCAAGATTCCTGGCATTTTCGTGATAAATCACCTGTCCGGGATATCGCTCAGCGTACTCGCGAGCGATGGCGGCAATCTGCTGACGCTCCGGTGATGCATCCTCACAAATGACGACGTTAAAGTTCTTGTAGTCCTGCGCAAAGATGGAATCCAGCAGGGCAGGCAGGTGCCGGGCGCGATTAAATGCGGGAATACAGATGGAAAAAGTTGGTCTCATGCCTGGTGGCTGCACTCCGCGGTACCAGATACAACGGCTGCCATCATCCCTTGCTCCGCTTCGGTATACTCAAAATCGTCCCCGATGACGACTCGCCGGCTGTTCATCAAGAACGCAATTGCAAACCTTGGTCGAGGCAGCGCGACTGCGCTGGTAGCGGTGTTCCTGCCGCCGTTGCTGGTGCGCCATATGACGGCGGTCAGCTACGGCGTCTGGGTGCTGGTGTTGCAAGTTGCTGCGTATGTCGGCTACCTGGACTTTGGCCTGCAAACAGCGATAGGCCGCTATATAGCATATGCCACCGAGCGGCGCGATTACCAACAGCGTAGTTCGGTTTTCAGTACGGCGTTGGCAGGCCTGGTAGCCGCCGCCTTCGTAAGCCTGCTATTGCTGGTTGCGGCCGCGGCCGCCGTGCCTGCCGTGTTTCCCAGTATTCCAGCCGAAACCATTCCGATGATGCGGTGGGCGTTGCTGATTCTGGGAGCGTCGGTGGCGCTTGGCCTGCCGGCGTCGGCGTGGTCCGGGGTTTGCATTGGCATCCAGCGCTACGAAGTCCCGGCCCTGGTGATCGGCGGAGCCAGGCTGATTTCGGCTGTGGGCGTGGTGATTGCAGCGGTTGCCGGCGGCTCTGTCGTTACCATGGCGGCCATCATGGCGATCACGAATGTCGTGTCGTACGGAGTGCAATATGCGGCGGCGAAACGGATCATACCGGACATCAAGTTTGTGGGAAGCCTGGTGCGGCGGGCCACGGCCAATGAGCTGCTAGGTTACTGCTTTGGCCTGACGGTGATGTCGTTTTCCATGCTGCTGGTCACCGGGTTCGACCTCATCCTGGTGGGCCGCTTCCAGTTCAACGCCGTCACCGCGTATTCGGTGTCGGCTGCCATGATTACCTTCGTTGCCGGAGTATTGTCCGCCATCCTGAATGTGATGATGCCTCATGCCGCTGCGCTGCACGCGCGCCAGAATCCAGAAGAGTTAGGGCGGCTGGTTATTCTCTCGACCCAGGTAGGAGTCATCCTCCTGATCTTCACCGGCATTCCACCACTGATTTATGCCGCGCCGATATTAAAAGTATGGATCGGCCAGCAGTATGTTCAAACGGGACAGCCGATCCTGGTGGTGTTATTGATCGCCAACATGATACGGCTAGTCGGGCTGCCCTATGCCATTGTGCTGATTTCAGCAGGACAACAACGGCTGATTAAGATTAGCCCACTAACGGAGGGAATCACCAACTTGCTAGCCAGTGTTGTCCTGGGAGCGACGATGGGCGCCATTGGGGTTGCGCTGGGAACCTTGATTGGATCGGTATTCAGCGTTACTACGCATCTTTTTTATAGTATGCCGCGCACTTACGCGGAAATCAGGTTTTCAAGAAAGAAATACCTTCTATCCGGTGTCTTAACGCCTCTTATGTGCGTAGCCCCGCTCTTGTTGGCCGGAGCGATTTCAGTGTCTGGGCAGCTGAATCCGGCTTACCGCAATACGTTGTTTTTCGCATGTGTAGCGATGTCTTTGGCCGGGAGTGCGATCTTGTTGAGGCGATCGAAGATGTTGCGCTTCGGAATGGTCAAGCCCGAGGTAAGTTCAACGGTGGAATAGCGGGTTGCTGTTTAAGCCTAAGAAGTCGCGAGCCCCTCTGGTCACAGGCCGTCGTGACTTGCATCCCGGAAGTTAGCCGCAGGATTGAGCGAGCGGGAGGAGATGGGATCGATGATTCGATCCACCAGCAGCCGGCGGGGATCATGGGAATCCAGGTTCTGATAACCGGCGGCGGCCATTATCCATATACACCCGAAAGCAAAAGCTACGAAGGTGCCGAAAATGATAATAAAAAGCCGTGGAGGCCAGGACTTGGTCTCAGGCACAACCGGCTCGTCGAGCACTTTTATGGAAGGAATTTCCTTGGCTTCCTGAACCTTAGCCAATTCATACTGCTTGGTCAGAACCTCAAAGACAGCCTCATCAATTTTGGCGCGCCGAGCAAGGTCATAGTAGGTATTTCCGAGAAGCGGCAGCTGTTCGAGCGAGGGATAGAGCTGACTGCTGCTGAGGGCAGCGGAGTTGTCCGAAGCGCCCCCGCTGGTTCCACTCATGGTGGCGAGCTTGTTGCGTAACTCCGCGACGCGGGCTGAAGCCGCGCGCACCCGGGAGTTTTCAGGACCGTAGATCTGCTCCAGGCCTTTCAGCTCGGTTTCCGCGGCAATCAGCTGACCCTGAAGGCTGGAGGCAGCCTCCATCATGGCTTTGCCTTCAACCTGGGGATCGAAGGTCTTGTTCTGGCTGGAGAAGCGGCTCAACTTCAGGGTGGCAGCGTCGAGCTCCAGCTTGACGGACTGAAGCCGCCCTTCGAGAAAAACGCGTTCGCGATGGGCTGAGGAAGTAGTGAGCTGAGAAATACGACTGTTCAGGTCGGTAACGTACGCCTTGGCAAGCGCGGCGGCGCGGTCGGGATTCGCATCCTCCACGGAAATGGCGATGATGCCGCTTTTCTTGTCCTCGGAAATGTTCGTCCGCTTCTCGAGAATCTTGCGGGTGTCGTTGTAGCGTTTTTCGGAATAGACCTTGCGTAGATCAAACTGATTGATGAGGTCGTCCTGGATGGTCCTGCTTTCCAGGATGCCCACCATGGTAGCTCCGCTGGTGCGCAGGCCCAGCACATTACCCGCCACGGCGCTGATCGCGTCACCCGCCTTCGCCGTCAAGGCCCCGAGCATGGCGGTGTTCATGTCGGACTGATCGGGCGGCATCAGGCGGGCGACCGCTTCATACCGTTTGGGAATCAGGAAGGCTATCGCCGCCGAAATCACCAGGCCGGCAAGCACGATCCTAAACAGTGTCCGCCGGTTATGCTGGATGAGGTCCAAGCCAAGCAGCATTCTCTCCGCAGCGGGCTGCGGAGGCAGAACATCAAGGTCGTGGCCTGATGCTGGAGAACTCTGCAACGTAAAGGGCGAGGACTCGTTCACAAGAGGATCTGCGGGACTTGGAATATGCGAGTTTCGTTGTGATCGTATACCGGACGGAACAGTAATTGCAATAAAGCCCGGAGGAAGGACAAAGCTCCGCCATCCTCGCTTAGCAAGACGTGAAGTTAATGATCAAAGAGACTACGCGATCGAGAAGCGGGTCTGATTTAAGGCAGCGCGTCCCACAAACACGTGCAAACTTGCACCGGCTGGGCTGGGGGAAAGCACTAACTTTTTTCGGTTCATCATCTTGGCACAGGCTCCAAGTCGGGTCAAGGGAAAAGTGGCAGCAGCGCGGCGCTATGGACGAGATTGCTTTGCATTTCGCAAGTACTATTGGCTTCGTATTGCCACGGTGGCTTAGCTCGGGACGGGGCCGACTTGCGGGATAGCGCTTACGACAAGCGTAAATCCCGCAACGGCGGAGACCGAGGTGCCGCAGGGGCTAAAGCCCACGATGGGCGGCAGCTTTCGGCACGGCTGAAGCCGTGCCCTCACACAAGGCATTCATGAAGCGGTTTTTAGCCCTCTTGCCGTCTTCTACTGCTTTCGTGATGGGGTATGGACTGGCCAGAAGGTGAACTGCAAGCCGACGGCGACATTGGTCTGTGGCGTGGGGCTGACCAGGGGGAAGTTGAAGCGTTCGTACTGGACCGTCGGCGAGACCTGTAGTTCGCGCTTCAGCAACCAGTCGACCGTGACGGAAACGTCATTCAATCCTCCTCCACCCAGAAAAATGGGATCGTTATACTGCCTGCGATAGCTGACCTGAATCTTCTTCTCGGCGGAAAACCAATAGGTACTCCAAGCCTGTATGCCATCGCCCTGGCGGCCGACCCAGCTGCCGATAAGGTCGCCGTAGTTGCGGTAGCCTTCCGGGTAGTGCTCGTTGAAGTAGTAGGGGCCGACACCAGGATATTGCGGAATATTGGTATAAATTCCTTCTACGCGAAGATCCAGATTGTGCAGCCTGGGAAGTTGCGGCAGATAGATACCTGGGTTCCAGGCGGACTGCTTGTAGTAGGCGATAGGATTCGGTTCGTCGTTGGCCATACCGTCTGCGTAGAGGAGCAGCCAGTTACGCAAGCCGGGAATCCGATAAGAAAAATTAAAGCCGGTAAAGCGCTTTCCGGGATCGATAGGCTGAGCGTTGCCGTGACTGGACCAGGTGTGCAGCCAGGTAGCCAGGGTGGCGGGCCGGCCTTCGCCAGCCCACAGGACGGTGAGGGTAACGCCAATTTCAAAATTCGGCGTCATTTTCAAGCCAAGCTTGTCTCCCCACATATAAGGCTGAGGATTAATAAGCTGAACTCCATTGCCGATAAGCGGGAACTCCGGGAAAGGGCCACGCAGGTAGTATTGGCCACCGACGCGTCCGACAAAAGCTTCGTTGCGGATCATGCCCAGCCACGCCAGCGGACCGGGAAGCTGATAGGGAGTGGTGCGCGCGAGGCGAAGCATGGGCATGGCTTCGGCATTGTTGGAAAGCATAAGCGAGCCGCCGGCGTCGGGTCCCCAGGACAGGCTTTGTTGACCGAATGCCATTTGCCAGTTGGCCATATTGAGGGCCACGTAAGCCTCAATGGTGTTGAATTGATTTTCGCCGTAAAAGGTTGGGACGGAATTCAGCGGCATTGCGTCAATGTTGGCAATGGCTTGTGCCGTCGAGGGGCTGTAGGGCGCGATGGAAGCGGAGTGCTGATATTCTCCGCGAATGTAAAAGGCCAGCGGCCCGGCCTCGGAACGCATGGCAGCTCCAACTATGGAATTGAAGCCTTGACCATAGGGCCGGCCATAGTTGTTATAGATAGTCTGAGCAAAATGGTAGCTATCGGCCAGGGGCATGCCTATGATCTGAGTGGCGCCGACATAGGCTGACTCCAGCTGAAGACCAACATTGGAAGCGCCTTCCAGATTTGCCAGCTCAACGGCGAATTCGCGCCGGAGTTCAGTTATCACCTGGCCAGACTCAGTCTTAATTTCGGGATAGCCGGTTTCTTCCTGAGCTTGCAGGGTGAGCCTGGCACATTCCAGCCTGGTTATTGGCCGAATCGCCTGCACAAACCTGGGTAAATAGCCCAGAGCCGCCAGACGATCCAGGGCCGGATAGATCCAACTATCGAGAGGAACGTAGGTGGAACCCATGAAGCGGGGATCGGGCACGACGGCTTCGGGATCTTTCACGAAGGTGCCCCAATCCGAGCTCTTGATTTCGTTAGCGGCCCGCGCGCGGTAAATCTGGCGTCCCATGTACCAGCCCAGGGCGCTGCCAATCACAGCGTCGGAGACCCAATGCTTCTGGCCAACCACACGGGCGACACTGACGCCGGTTGCGGTGCCGTAAGACAGCAGCTGGGTGGCCCAGCCGGGATACTCGTGAGCGATAACGCTGGCCGCGGCCCAGCTCACGGCAGAGGTATCGGAAGGGAAGGAGTCACCGCCGGAGAAGAAGTCGCCGCGGTTATTACCGGTGTCGGGCCGCTCGCGTCCGACAAGATACTTGAAAGCGGTGGCATCAATGTAAGCGTCGAGCGCAGCCTCTCCGGCGAGGAAGCCAGTCTCGCGCTCGTGATCATCGTGATTCTTTTCGCCCAACAGAAAAAGGCCAGCGCCTGCGCCTAACAATAGGCCCATTCCTGCATTGGAGGCGTTGGCGGCCAGGTTGATGGTACTGGTGCCCTTGGGAAGGTGAGCTTCTATCTTGGTGTCGGTTCCGACCAGGATGGAAGAGGCGAAGATGGCGGGGACCACGAAGAAAAGATTCTCCGACTGCATGCGAAACGGAGTGGTGAGGAAGGCCTGCTGGTCCTGCCAAATATTTTTCGGCAGAGACTTGAGGGCCAAAGCGGACTCGCCGTCGTCAGCGGCTATGGGCCGGGCGGGTTGAGTTGCCGGCGCGGGGATGGGCACTGCGGACTGGGCTCGCGCATAGCCAGCGAGCAAGCAGCAAAGCAGCGTGCCAACTACTCTGGATGGACAGCGGAAGACCATTTAGTAGTGCACAGCAACTGAGGCGGCGAGGGCCAAATTAGCAACCAGCTGTGCTGTTTCCAAAGTAGTCTTCCAGGCGGTGGATCCGCCCAGCGCCTTTTCCGGAACTACCAGAACATCTCCCGGCCGCAGCTTGGCGTTCAACACTCCGGCCTTGAACCAGCCGCTGCCCTGGGAAGACACCACGGAGCCATTGGCGCGGATAACGTAGATGGCCTTCTTCAGGGCCAGCTCAGTAGGTCCGCCCGCCTGCTGTAAGTACCACTCGGCGGTCTTTCCGGGAACGTAGGTGATGGCCGTGGGATTGTAGACCTGTCCATAGGCCAGGACGAAGTTAGGTTTGCGGGGAATGGTGATGACGTCTCCCGCCCGCAGGAAAATGTCAGCCGGAGTGTTTTCCCATTCCGTGACATCGCTGGAGATGGTGATTACGAGGCGTCCAGCGGCAGGTTCAGAGCGCAGCCGGGCGAGGGTCTGGGATTGCTGCTGTTGCAGGGCCTGAAGGATGGCAGCCTGATCTTGCCCGGTACTGCCGGGAGAGAAGCGCACGGTTGAGGTAGAGGCTTCGATGCGGCGAATCAGCTCTTGGCGGCCTTTCTCTTGCAACTGCCGGACCTCAACCCGCTCGAGCACCGCGCCGACGGGATAGGCGGTTTCGCGGAAGCCGCCGGACCGCCGAATAAGGGAACTAAGGCGCTCGCCTTCGTTGATACCGTAGCTGCCGGGGAACTTTACTTCGCCCTTGACGGTGGCAGAGCGTCCGATATCGGCCCATCCTGGAATCTGGAGGATGGTGAGAACATCCCCCGGCTTGAGCGCAGCGTCAGACGAAGCATCGCCGGAGACGGCAGCGCCGATCCTGACTTCCTGCTGGCTGGTGACCACCTGCTGGCCATTTTCGACTTTGTAGCTGGCCAGGTCCGCAGTCTGAAGATAGGCGCTTCTTCTGAAGCCGCCCGCCATGCGGACGAGGTCGCCCGCGGTCATGCCACCGCTCATGGGGTATTCGCCGGGTCGAAGTACGTCGCCGTAAATCCTGACTTTAGGGGGATCGATTTCGTAACGCCCAAAGACCCAAATGGTGTCGAACTGCTGGAGCGTGACGGTTTCGTCTCCGGCCAGGGCGCTGGCCAGGTCTACTTCAATGGTCTGCGGACGAAAATCAGGAGGCTCCAGCCGAATGATTTCCGCGTGGTTGGACGGCTCAGGCAAAACCTCCTGGTAGGAATGGACTACGTCCGTGATCTTCATGCCCGCCTTGAAGGGATAAGTGCCCGGCCGGTAAACGTGGCCTTGCAGGTACACAGCTTTGTCGCTGTAGGGAAGAATGGGAGCAACTGAGATGCGATCGCCGTCCTGCACCGGGAAAGGTGCTATCAGCACATTCTGCTTTTGGTCGCCGGACGCAGCCATCTTGGCATCCAGGACCACGCGCTTCTCGTGGGCCTCGATACGCTCGACCTTGATTTCACCCAAGGTCGCTGCGACCGAGACGCCGCCGGCCATGGCAAGCAGGTCGGAGAGCTGGGTCTCGCCCTTGAGTTCGTAGACGGCGGGACGGCGCACCATTCCCGTGACGGCGACCAGCGGCCCAACGGGCGGGACCAGGATGGTGTCGCCGGGCTCCAGGTGCTCGATGGCTTTGCGGACGCCGTGAAGCAGCAGGTCGTAGAGGTCCATCTCGCTGATGAGCTGTTCGCCGCGATAGTGCTTGACAATGCGCAGCGAACCCGTGGAGGTCGGTCCGCCGGCGGCATACAAAGCATTCAATGGCGTAGAGAGCGAACTGATGTCATAAGCTCCGGGGCGCTGGACATCTCCGACGACATAGACCCTGACGGTATGCAGGCGAGTGACGGAGAGATCGACATGGGCGTCGTGATATTGCGGCGCCAGGGCCGCTTGTACGACGCGCTGGGCCTGGGCCAGGGTCAGGCCAGAAACCACTACGGGTCCGGCTTCGGGCAACGAGATGCGGCCTTCGCGGTCCACCACACGGGTAATCCGCTGGGTGACGCCTCCCCAGGTGTTGATGGTCAGGTTATCGCCGGGTCCCAGAACGTAGTCTGGGCCGGCGGGCATGTCCATGGGGAAGTTGCGCATGCCGATCACGTCGGGGCGGAAGATATCGGCTCCGAAGCGCTTGAGGGTTTGAGGTTGCTGCGGAAACTGGGTATACAGATCGCGCGCGGAGGGAAGGCTGGGATACGGGTTCTTCTGCCGCAGGGTCTTGGGATTCAGGGTTGAATCGTCATAGCGCGGCTGGGGAGGTTGCGAGCCTAACGTGCCGGTGGTTCTTTGAGTCTGCCGCGTCGTTCCGGTTACCCCGGATTCCGTTGTTGTTCCGGAAGGGAGACCTTCCGGGTATCCCTGGACGGTCGATCCGGGTTCCAGGTTCATGTTCTCGCGCTCTTCCGCAGCCTGCGGCAGGGCGGGATTCATCGCGGTACCTTGCAACTTCCTGGCGTCGTCTTCCGAGATGTACCCCAACTCCACCAGCGAGCGAATCGCTTCGCTTCTGAAAGCAGGGTCGGTCTGCAAGCGCTGGTAGACGATGTCATCGGTCACGGACTGCTCGTCCACCAGGGTGCCCTCGTCGCTCATGCGCTGCGTCAGCAAAAGCTTCAACTGGTCCATGACCTCGGGGCGGTTCTGGAGGAAGTTCCGCAGCGCGGCATTCGCGTTGGCGGCGGAAGTGGCAGAATTCACAGAATTTGGGGAAGATGGCCCTGGCTGGCTTTGCTGGCTGGAGCTCTGGGTGTCGGTGATGGTGGGCGCGGTCAGCCCGCCGGAGGAGCCGGGCGGGGTGGAGGAATCCTGATCGGTGCTTTGTCCGTAGGTTGCGGCGGCCGAGAGGCACAAGATGGCAACCATTAGAGCGATAGGGTAGGTCCGCAAAATTCTCATTCCGATGTTTCCTCGCGTCGCAGCTCCGTGTTGTTATCGCCAGGAAAAAAACAGCTTCCGGCGACGGAGTGCCAAACAGGAGATAAGCGCGACAACCGATGAATGGTGGCTAGATTAGTGTGCTCGAAAGCTTATGGTAACAAAATGGCGAACGTCAAGAGAAAAGCCGGCGCGGCGATGCCGCCGAATACCCGCGGCCGCAGTTACTGTGCGGGCCTTTCGAAGAGCTTGCGATCGACCGCGGAGTTCACTTCCATGGCGGTAAGGGTCATGGACATCTGGGGCTGGCCGGCTTCGCTGAACAGCTCATACCTGGTGGGATAATTCAGGCCGCCGAAACTCTTCCAGTCGGCGTAGGTCATGGTTTGAACCATCCCGCCGCCTTGCGACATGTCGGAATAGCGCTCCTGCAGGAGTTTGCCGTCGGCGGCGATCCACCAGCGCGTGGGCACGCCATCGGCCTCAACGTTGACCACGGTGGCTTCGACGTTCCCAACCTTTTCCTTGCCGGTAGCGACGAAGATGTACTTCGGGTCATTGATGCGTTGCAGAATGTTGATAAAGTCGTGCTTCAGCGTCTGGTCCATGGCCGCCCGCTGAGTCGGCGAAACATTGCGCAGCTGGCCGTCGGTCACCATGAAGGCGTCGCTTGGAGTCACCACCAGCAGCGCTCTGCCCTGCGGCAGGACCATCCTCTGGGCCTGCTTGTCGGGGTAAACGATGCTCTGCTCAAGTTCGATGTGCTGGCCCTGGCGCAGGGCAGCCACGGACTGCCGCAGGCTCTTGACCGCGTTGACCTTGGCCGGCCCTCCCATGGCCTGCAAGAGCCGGGCGGCGGCCGCCTTGCCTTCAGCATTGCTGGCCGCGGGCCCAAAGTTTAGAACCAGTTCCGAACCAGACCCTCGGGTTGCCGAATTCTGCTTCGCAGATGTTTGCTGGCAGAGAAGTGAACCCAGGGGCAGAAGTATGAGTGCGAAGGAGATGACAATTCGATGAACCGTGGTCATGGGGTTTGTGCCTCAGCCTATCTGTTGGCCAGTACAAACTTCCGTTGCGCAGAAGACTTGGTGGGCGGTGCAGGACTCGAACCTGCGACCTTCTGGGTGTAAACCAGACGCTCTAACCAACTGAGCTAACCGCCCCTCGTACGCGGCGGGAGAAAAAGTTGTAGACGAAGGCGAACAAATCGAGTGTACATGAGCTATCACAGTGGGGTAAACGAGAAGAGCGCTGTGATCAAGCTCAGCTTCTCTGGGTGAACTCGACCAGCAGCTGTAGGCGCTGGCGGGCGTGGCCGCTGTCGATGGCGTAGGCGGCCAAGGGAACGGCTTCGCTGATGCGGTCGGCGTGGCCTGCGGCTACCAGCGCAGCGGCGGCGTTCAGCAGGACAACATCGCGACGCGGGGAGCGCTCGCCATCAAGAATTGCGCGAATGATGGCAGCATTTTGTGCGGCATCACCGCCGGCAATGTCTTCGAGGGGAGCGCGTTGCAGGCCAAAGTCTTCCGGCGCGACTTCATAGACTCGCACCTGGCCGTTGCGCACCTCGGCAATTTTGCTTGGCCCGGTGATAGTGATCTCGTCGAGGCCGTCGCGCCCGTGGACGACGAGGGCGCGGCGCACGCCCAACTCGCTGAGCGCCTCGGCCAGTTTTTCTACGAGGTCAGCAGAATATACTCCGACCACCTGCGCCGACGCCTTTGCTGGATTCGTCAGCGGGCCAAGCAGGTTGAAAACGGTGCGCAGGCGCAACTCGCGGCGGGCAGGCTGCACATATTTCATTGCCGAGTGCATGGCGGGAGCGTAAAGAAATGCGATGCCGGTCTGTTGCAGACAGGCGGCGAGACGCGCCGGCGGCAGGCCGATGTTGACTCCGAGGGCCTCCATCACGTCAGCGGAGCCGCATTTGGAGCTGATGCTGCGGTTGCCGTGCTTGGCCACGCGAACGCCGGCTCCGGCAATGGTCAGTGCGGTTGCGGTGGAGATGTTGAAGGTGCCGCTGGTATCGCCGCCGGTGCCGCAGGTATCGACCAGGGCGTCGCGTCCGGTGCCGCTGAGGTCGAGGGCCTCGCCATCGTCGGATTCGAGGGGCGCGGCTTCGGCGCGGATGGCTTGGGCGAAGCCCACAATCTCCTCCACCGTTTCGCCCTTCATGTGCAGGGCAACCAGCAGGGCCCCGATCTGCGCGTCGGTGGCGTCGCCGTGCAGGATTTGCGCCATCACGCCGCGAGCCTCTTCGCGGGTGAGGGAAGTGCGGTGGTTGGCGAGCTTGTGGAGGGCGTCGAGAATCATGGGAAGCGCGGGTTCTAGCTTAGCATTTAGCCCGACGGGCTCTTCGCTGTTCGCTCTTCGCATTTCGCCAGACGCGGAGGGCCGGTCGCCGGGCGAAAGAACATGCCGTCGTCGGGTCTCTTATTGGGTGTCGAACATGCGATATTGGTAGCGTGCGATTCCGTATCACATTCGCGACGGTGCTGATGCTGTTCACGCTGGTGGACATGAGCGCGCAGGCGCAGCAAACCTATCTCGGCATGGATCGCAATGACTATCCCGGCGACGCCGACATGACTGCGTTGCGCAAGGCATTCGCGTTTACCGGCTATTGGCTGAACAATCCTCCGGGCGCGAATCGTGACACGTGGCGCGGCAAGCGCAAGCCGATTGAGGCGATGGGCTACGGTTTCCTGCTGCTCTTCAACGGCCGCGAATATGCGCAGTTAAAAGCTTCCGGCAATGCCGCACGCGTGGGGAGCAACGATGCGGCTGCGGCGGTGCGCTCAGCCCAGCAGGAGGGTTTTGCGAAGGGCGCGATTATTTTTCTCGATCAGGAGCAGGGCGGGCGCATGTTGCCGGAGCAGCGCGCCTACATTCATGCCTGGGTGGATGGCGTGAGCCGCGCCGGCTATGGCGCCGGCATTTACTGCTCGGGAATTCCGTTTCGTGAGTCGGCGGGCGTTTCCGTGGTGACGGCCAACGATATTCGCGAGCACGCGGGCGGGCGGGAGATACATTTCTTCATCAGCAACGACCAGTGTCCGCCGTCAGCGGGATGCGTTTTTGGCCGGACGCGGGTGAGTCCAGCCGATAGCGGAGTGTCCTTTGCCGATGCGTGGCAGTTTGCGCAGTCTCCGCTGCGTCCCGAGATGGCGGCAGCTTGCCGCCAAACTTACGCGCCAGATGGGAATTGCTATTCGCCGAGCTCCAGTGTGTACGTTGATGTTGATACGGCGAGCTCGGCCGATCCGTCGCGGGGGCGGACGCGTTAGTACGACATGGGCAGGACTCACGTTCCATCGCGGGCCGAGATCGAACACGCGGCAGCTCTCCTGCGTACCGGCAAGCTGGTCGCATTCCCCACGGAAACCGTTTACGGACTGGGCGCCAACGCGCTCGACGCCGCGGCCGTGAGTCGCATCTTTGAAGCCAAGGGCAGGCCGGCGAGCAGTCCGATCATTGTGCATGTCAGCAACATAGAGATGGCGCGCGGGGTTGTTGCCGAATGGCCGGCGGCGGCGCACATCCTGGCGCAAACCTTCTGGCCGGGTCCGCTGACCCTGGTGTTGAAGAAGCAAGCGGCGGTCCCCGCGCTGGTCACTGCGGGTTTGGAAACGGTTGGTGTGCGCATGCCTTCGCATCCGGTCGCGCTGACGCTGATTGAGGCGGCGCAGATTCCCATAGCCGCGCCCAGCGCGAATCGCTTCACCCAGCTTTCACCGACGACGGCGGAACACGTGCGAGCTGCGCTGGGCGATAGCGTGGATTACATCCTCGATGGCGGTCCCTGCATGGTAGGCATTGAATCCACGGTGCTGTCGCTGGCCGACGGTGTTCCGGTTTTGTTGCGCCCCGGCGGAGTGTCGCGGCAGCAGATTGAAGCGGTGATTGGGCCGGTTGCGCAACTGGCGAAAGCTCCGGAAGAAGCCCATCCGTCGCCGGGGATGCATCCGCGGCATTACAGTCCGCGAACGAAACTGGTGCTGGTGCGCGATGGCGAGGTGCCGCAGGCAGGCGCTGGAGCGTACCTGCAATTGGGTCGGCCGCCGAACACGGCAGTGCGAGAGATTATTGTGATGCCGTCCGATGCGGCTGAATATGCGGCGAAACTCTATCGGACGCTGCACGAGTTGGATTCGCGCGGCCATGACTGGATCGCGGTGGATGCGCCCGATGATACGCCGGAGTGGGAGGCGGTTTGGGACCGGCTGCGACGGGCCGCGGCATCGGTGTAGCTGACTTACCTCGGCGGCTGAACGGGCTGATGATTTAGCCGGGAACAGAGCATAGTGCCGCCGGCCGAAGCAGGCTCGGAAATAAAAATAGAGGACTCATCGGCACGACTGAGGTCGTGCCCTGATACAAAACTTTCGAGACCGACGTCCTTAGCGGCCTGTGAAGACGTGCTCCGCCCGCCAGCATTTTTCGAATTGTCGTCAGGTGCAAGCTCCGCTCACCTTGACCACACTGCCATGCTACAGTCGAGAACTTGATTTTGGAGTTCTCCGACGCATTGACCACATCTCCTTCTAATTCGAGCCAGCAGGAATCGTCGTCGGGGCTTCTCCGTCAAGTCGGGTTGTTCGACGCCACCATGATTGTGATGGGCGGCATTGTCGGCGCCGGCATCTTCATCAACCCGTACGTCGTCGCGCAGCAACTGCATACTCCCGCGCTCATCCTGGGCGTGTGGGTGGCAGGCGGCGTGGTGGCCATGCTGGGCGCATTCGTTTACGCCGAGCTGGCGGCGCGCAGGCCCGCGGTCGGCGGCCAGTACGCTTACTTGCGCGAGGCCTTTCATCCCGCAGTCGGCTTCCTCTACGGATGGGCGTTGCTGCTGGTGATCCAGACGGGCGGCATGGCCGCGGTCACCGTGACCTTCGCTCGATATCTGCTGGAGCTGACGGCGTGGCACGTTTCGGAGCGCGTCATAGTCGTGGTTACCATCGTCGCGCTCACCGTTATCAATTGCCTGGGCGTGAAGTTGGGCAGCCGCATGCAGAGCGTGCTGATGCTGCTGAAGATTGCGGCCATTGCGGGTCTGATTGCCGCGGGGCTGTTTCTGGTGCGCTCGCCGCATCCGCTGCTGCATCCCTTGCTCGATCGCAAGCCGTCATTCGATTTGCTGACCGCCGTTGGCGCAGCAATGGTGCCGGTGCTGTTTGCCTTCGGCGGATGGCAGACTACCAACTTCATTGCCGAGGAGATCAAAGAGCCGCGGAAGAATCTTTCGCGGGCCCTGGTGCTGGGCGTGGCCGGCGTGATCGTGCTCTACGTGGGCGTGAACTTCGTTTGCGTTCGCGTGCTGGGGCCGCAAGCCTTGGCCGGCACGCGCGTTCCGGCGACTGCGGTAATGCGAGCGACCATGGGAGATACGGGAGCGCGGTTGATCGCGCTGGGCATCGCGGTTTCGACCTTGGGATTTCTGAGCCAGTCGGTGCTGACCGCCCCGCGGGTTTACTTTGCCATGGCGCGCGATAAGCTGTTCTTTCGTAGCGTGGCCAGCGTAACGCGGCACACGCACGTTCCGGCGGTGGCGATCATAGTGCAGAGCGTGTGGACCATCGTGGTCGCACTATCGGGCCGCTACGAGCAGATACTGAATTATGTGGTGTCCATGGACTTCATCTTCTTTGGCCTGACGGGCGTGAGCTTGTTTGTGTTTCGCAGCCGGGAACGAAAGGCGCCGCCAGAGGGGAAGATTGGATACCGTGCGCCGGGTCATCCCTTTACCACCGGATTGTTCGTGCTGGTATCGTGGCTGGTGGTGATCAACACGGTGTACAAGTACCCGAAGAACAGTCTGCTGGGCATGTTCATTTTGCTGCTGGGGCTGCCGGTGTATGCCTTCTGGGCGGCGAAGCAGAAGACTGGAGAAGAGAAAGCCTGATGCCGTCTCGCACCCACATCGGTTCGCCGTACATGCAGTATGCCAAGCTGCGCTCTGCCGCGAAGTACAACCTGGCCAGCAGCGGGATCATGAGCTATCCGCTGAAGGAATTGCCGGTCACGCTGGAGGACCTGGAGATCTGCGGCCCAACACTGTATGGCTACGCTCCGCTACTGGAGCGCTTGGCGAAGCGGAACGGCGTCACGCCGGATTGCGTGGTGACGGCGGCGGGAACGTCGATGGCGAACCATCTGGCGATGGCGGCGACGCTGGAGCCGGGCGAAGAAGCGCTGGTGGAGTGGCCAACCTATGAACTGGTAGTCACCACGCTGGAATATCTTGGCGTGACGGTGCGCCATTTTGAGCGCCGGATGGAAGACGGGTTTCGCGTGGATCCGGAAGAGGTGGAGCGCAAGATGACGCCGCAGACCCGGCTCATCGTGCTTACGAATCTGCAAAATCCTACCGGCGCCATGATCGACGAAGACACGCTGCGCGCAGTGGGCGACATTGCGCGAAAAAATAGCGCGCGGGTGCTGGTAGACGAGGTTTATCTGGAGGCGCTGTATGAGCAGCGTCCGCGCCCGGCGGTGCACTTGGGCGATCACTTTGTGGTGACCAGGAGCTTGACCAAGGCTTATGGCCTGAGCGGGCTGCGTTGCGGATGGGTGCTGGCCAACCCGGAACTCGCGCAACGCATGTGGCACATCAACGATTTGTATGGCGTGAACGCAGCTTTTCCGGCAGACCTGATGAGCGTGATTGCGCTGGATAACCTGGAGCGCGTGGGCGCCCGCGCCAAGAAGCTGCTGGCGGCGAATCGCCCGGTGCTGGATAGGTTTTTGCGATCGCGCGATGACATCGCTGCCGTTCGCCCAGAGTTTGGGACGGTTGCATTTCCGAAGCTGCTGCGCGGGAGCGTCGAGCAGTTGGATCGCCTGTTGCGCGCGGAGTATGAGACCAGCATCGTTCCCGGCCGTTACTTTGGGATGGCGGAGCATTTTCGAGTTGGCATCGGAGGCGATCCGGAGATGACGCGCGCGGGGTTCGAGCGGTTGGGGCTGGCGCTGGACAAGATGCGGGCAGATGCGTAGTGCGGGGCTTCAGGGATTATCGGGCAAGGATGTTTGTCGTTCGTCAGTGCAACGCTCCATGCGGTTTAACGTGCACCAACCGCATGTCGGGCGATATTGAGATTCGGGCTTTCCGAATCAGCGTCTCGCCAAAGCGAACTCGAAGTGATCAGCCCAGCGCGGAAGAGTCTGTGTGAGAGCTCGACATATCAGATTGCGGTGGAACGCGACACATCGAAACTGGCTACAATCCAGCCGCGCAGCGGCGACATGAAGTTAGCCTGGCGCGTAAGCGCCGGGTGGGGTGGGAAATTGAGCCGAGCCGCGGAGCGGCGACACGATTCTCACGCAGACTCGAAAGCGTTGGGAAAGCTGCCGATATTTGACTCTCAGCCCCGTAGGGGCGGCAGGCTCTGAAGGGGCTCGGTAAAATATTTTGGCAGGTTCCCCAGCGCTTCCGCGCTGGGCTAATTACCTTCAGACTGGCCAGCCATACTTTTTGGAGCGGCTTACCTGCGCCGCCAGTAATGCCGGTCCGCGAAGTCGCGATATTGGCGGCGCTGCGGATTTCCCGCATCCCAGCTAAACGCGCCTCTCTGCAATGTGAATCGCGGCTGCTCTCCGGCGTCAGAGACGACAATGCTAAGGATATCAAAGCGGCACGATGGCGGCCGATCTCCCGGAAGCCGGCGCAGATAACGCCGCGCGACGGAAATAATGTTGCGGCGTTTGTTCACGGTCACGGCGGTCGATGGCGGAGCAAAGCTGTCGTCGCTGCGGGTCTTGACCTCGACAAAGCAGAGCGTGCCGTTATCCCAGCCGATGAGATCGATTTCGCCGCGATTGTGGGGCACGCGGAAGTTGGTGGCGACAAGCTGGTAGCCCAGGCTCTTCAGGTAAAAGTAGGCTTCGGTTTCGCCGCGCTGGCCGAGAGCCAGATGTTGTGGCCGACGCGAGCGTGGGCCGAGCTTCTGTAGGGCGCGGATGATCAGTTGAGTGAGCCGAGCCATCGGTCAGCGGCTGGATAAGAGTCGCGATCATAAATGTAGTCTCAGCTTTGGCTCCAGCATGTGACGGGCATCACGGAGTGCGGGGACATCCGGCGCGTTTCGATTTGTGTCAGGGCATGGCTTCAGCCGTGCCGCTTCGGAGTCTCAGATGATGTGGGCTTCAGCCCCTGTCAACATTGTTCAGGGGCTGAAGCCCGTCGTTTTCTTTGGCCTGGTCGGCACGACCAAGGTCGTGCCCTGACACAAAGCGCGGCCCACTGGAGCAACGCCGTTTGAAATTTCGAACGGCGCACCGCCGGCTGGCGAGCATCTTCTAGACCCGCTCTAGAATGGAGATGTGGGAAATATCGAGATAAAAGAGAAAGACATTCTGAAGCTGCTGCCTGCGCCGAAGCGCCCGCCTAAGCTGACCGCGCGGCGCATTGGGATTCATACTTCTACCGCCGGAGGCCCGGCGAATGCCGCCGAGCGTGCCTACCGCCTGGGCTGCAATGCGCTTCAGATTTTCTCGTCGAGCCCGCGGCAATGGAAGCCCTACGAGCTGACCCGCCCGCAGTGCGAAGAGATGGCCCGGCTGCGCCAGCGTTATGACCTGAAGCCGCTGGCCATCCACGCCAACTACCTGGTGAACCTCGCGGGCGGCAATGCGGAGTTTCATGCCAAGTCGATCGTTGCGTTCCGCGGCGAAGTGGAGCGCGCCCTGGCATTGGGCGCGGAATTCCTGGTGCTGCATCCCGGCTCGTTTCGCGGCAGCAGCCGCGAGGAGGGTTTGCGGCGAGTTGCTCTGGCAATTGAGCAGTCAGTAGAAGGTCTGGATCTGACCGCTGGCAACTTGCGCGTTCTCATCGAGAACACGGCCGGATCGGAATTTTCCCTTGGCGGCAATTTCGAGCAGGTCGCCGAGCTGCTGTACCTGCTGGCGAACTTCGTGCCCTCGGGAGCTTGCATCGATACGTGCCACACCCACGTCGCAGGCTACGACATCGTTAGCGACGAAGGGCTGGCCGACACGCTCGCTCAACTCGATCGCACAGTTGGCCTGAAGAATGTTTACGTGTGGCATTGCAACGACGCGAAAGCCGCGCGCGGATCGAAGCTGGACCGGCATCAGCATATCGGGAAGGGAAGCATTGGGCTGAAGACGTTTCGGCGTCTGCTGAACGATCCGCGACTGGCGCACGCTGCCTTCATTGCGGAGACGCCGATTGACGAGCCGCTGGACGATCTGACGAATGTGAATGCGCTGAAGAAGCTGGTGGGACGCGACGGACGGTCCGAGTCTCGGGAACAACCTGAATAAAATGTGATTGTGTAACCCGCCCCAAGCCTAGAATGAGTTTGGGGCCCTGCGCCGGCAGGCGCACAAATTCGCGTCGTTCAGTCGAATTCTAAGGGGGCTGCGATGAAGAAATCCGTCGTCGTACTCCGGTTTGTCTCCGGCCTGATCGCTGTCGGGTTGCTTACAAGCTGCGGCAGCGGTGGTTCGAGCGGGATCGCAAATTTGCAAATACAGTTATCGCCCCCCGCGCCGAGTTTAGCGGTGAACTCGTCGGTTTTGATCAGCGCGCAAACCACACCTACCCTCCCAGACTATTTTGGAACGATGAGTTGGAGTGTCCAAGGCTACCCGGGGTGTGCTGAGAGTGTGCCGGAGGATCCGCAAAACGCGCCACCTCTATCCTCTTGCCCCAATGGCTGGCTGGCGTGGGAGCAAACACCCTCTCATTTCGCGCTTACGGCTATTTACTACTTCGCGCCTTCAACCCCAGGAACTTACCAAATCAACGTGCAAGGGCAGATCACGAACGATTCGGGGACGACGATCGTAAACCAGGGAAGTGCGTCGGCGACGGTCACGGTGACCTCGCAGTAATTACCGTCCGTGCCAAGACAAATGCCGCCCTTCGGGCTGACCCCAACCCTCCGGTTGTAGAATCAAGGCTTATCTCTAAGTACTGATCCAAACAGCATATGGCCAAGTCATCGAAACAAGAGAATGCTTCGACGCCGCCAGCGAGCGGCGCGCCCACGCAAGTCATCAATGGCGACAGTGATGTCCGTCCCGACCGCTACGATCCCCAGCTGATCGAGCAGAAATGGTTCGAGCGCTGGGCGCAGAATCCCGAACTGTATCGCTCCGAACCTTCGACATCTTCCCGTAAGAAGTATTACGTGCTGGAGATGCTGCCGTATCCTTCGGGCGCGCTGCACATGGGGCACGTGCGCAACTATGCCATCGGCGACGCGCTGGCGCGCTACATGTGGATGCAGGGCCACAACGTGCTTCATCCCATGGGCTGGGATTCGTTTGGGCTGCCGGCGGAGAACGCGGCCATCGCCAACCACACGCCGCCGCGCGAGTGGACGCTGGGCAACATCGCCAAGATGAAGCGGCAGATGAATCGCCTGGGCTTCGCGTACGACTGGTCGAAGGAAGTGACCACCTGCCTGCCGGAATATTACCGCTGGAACCAGTGGTTTTTCCTGAAGTTTCTGGAGCGCGGCCTGGCCTATCGCAAGAAGAGCAAGGTGAACTGGTGCCCGAAGTGCGCCACCGTGCTGGCCAACGAGCAGGTGCTGGCCAACGGCTGCTGCTGGCGCCACGAAGACACACTGGTAGAGCAGCGCGAGCTGGAGCAGTGGTTCCTGCGCATCACCAACTACGCCGACGAACTGCTGCAAGGGCTGGACAACTTGCCGGGCTGGCCGGAAAAAGTTCGCACCATGCAGCGCAACTGGATTGGGCGCAGCGAAGGCGCGCTGGTGGACTTCAAGCTGGATGGCGCGGCCGGACCGGGAGGCGAAAAGATATCGGTCTTCACCACGCGCATCGACACCATCTATGGCGCGACGTCGTTGCAGCTGGCGCCCGAGCATCCCATCGTCGCCGGCTTGATCGCCAACGATCCCGCGCTGCTGGCCAAGGTGGAAGAGATGATTGGCCAGCAGCGCAAGGCGAAAGAAGAAGGGAATATCGGCGCCATCGAAAAGTATGGTGTCGCGACGGACCGGTTTGCGCTGAATCCCTTCAACGGCGAGAAAGTGTCCATCTGGGTGGCGAACTACGTTCTGCTGGATTACGGAACGGGCGCAATCATGTCGGTGCCGGCGCACGACGAGCGTGACTACGAGTTTGCCAAGAAGTACGGCCTCGATATCAAAGTCGTGATCTATCCGCGGCGCGAGGGCGACGCTCCCGACGGCTCACCCAGCGAGCCGGTGCTGCCCTTCGTCGAAACCAACAGCCTGCTGATGAATTCGGGCGAATATAGCGGGCTGCCATCGGAAGACGCCATTGCCAAGATGTCCGATTTCGCCGAGGAACACGATTTTGGCAAGGCCACGGTGACCTTTCGCCTGAAAGACTGGGGCATCAGCCGGCAACGCTACTGGGGCACGCCGATCCCGGTGATCTACTGCGAGAAGTGCGGCATTGTGCCGGTGCCGGAGAAAGATTTGCCGGTGCTGCTGCCGGAAAATATCGCGATCACGCCGGCGGGCGACGGGGCCCCCGGCGCATCCGTTGTTGGCGCGATGGGGGGTGGGGGCTCGCCACTGGGCAATGTGCCGGAGTTCGTGAACGTTGCCTGTCCCAAATGCGGCGGTGCGGCGCGTCGCGAGACCGACACCATGGACACTTTCATCGATTCGTCCTGGTACTTCTATCGCTACACTGATCCCACATTGTCAGACAAGCCGCTTGACTCTGACGCTGTGGGATATTGGTTTCCCATCGACCAGTACATTGGCGGCGTCGAACATGCCATCCTGCACCTGATCTACTCGCGCTTCTGGACCAAGGTGATGCGCGATATGGGACTGGTGAAGAACTCCGAGCCGGCGGAGCGGCTGTTCACCCAGGGCATGGTGATCAAGGGCGGCGCCAAGATGTCGAAGAGCCTGGGCAACGTGGTCTCGCCTGACGACATGGTGGCGCGCTACGGCGCCGACGCGACGCGCATGTACACGCTGTTCGGCGGCCCTCCGGACCGGGACCTGGATTGGCAGGATGCAGGGGTGGAAGGCATCAGCCGGTTTCTGTCGAAGGTGTACAGGTTTGTGGTGCGCAACGCCAGGCCGGAGGATCCGGCGTGGAATGGTAATCATGATGGCAAGCTGTCACCAGAGGCGCGCAAGATGCAGCGCAAGCTGCACCAGACCATCCAGCGCATCACTGAGGACTTCTCCGGCCGCTGGCACTTCAATACGTCGATCTCTGCGCTGATGGAGCTGGTGAACGAGCTGCACGACTACGAAACCAGTGCGCAACGCAGCGGACAACCGGTTGCGCTGCCGCTGCTGGCCGACGCCCAGCGCAGGCTGGTGCTGATGCTGGCGCCGTTTGCTCCGTATCTGGCGCACGAGCTGTGGGAGCTGCTGGGCGAGTCGTCTGAACTGCTGCGCGCGCCGTGGCCGAAATACGATCCGGCGCTGGCGAAGGAAGAGGAAGTCGAGATCGGCATCCAGGTAAACGGAAAGATTCGCAGCCGCATTGTTGTTGCCGCCGATGCGGAGGACGATCACGTGCGCGATCTGGCCCTGGCCGACGAGAAGGTGAAGGCCGCGATTGAGGGCAAGGAGATTGTGAAGGTGCTGGTGGTGAAGGGAAGATTGGTGAATATTGCGGTGAAGTAGAAAATTTTCATCCAACCAGGAGTTCGGCTTGCTATGTTTCAGCGCGATCAACGAACTCAATGACCCATTTGAGTTGCGTCCTTTCGACCTGACGGACTCAAGGCTTCGTTGGGCGTTCGACAACCTTGAGGCCGTACTGGTGGCGCGGGCAGCTCACTCGTGATCCAGGGCCGGGAGATCCGTCGGAAATGCAAGTGGAGAGACGATAGAGTCGACCTTCATAGTTTTTGCCCTCCCCGTCTCCGGCGGGATATCGAACCCAAGGCACGTAGAAGTGATCATTGGAGCAGGATCTACAGTTCCGAGGAGCGAAATTGAGCGCACGCTTAAGTCGGTGGTTCTTCACCGCAACACAACCTGCTATCATCTGCCGTGCCTACGGCACTCAGGTTTTTATAATCGAACCACCCAGCGCTGCCGCGCTGGGCTAATCAATTTCGCGCCTGGGGCGCTCGCTTTCTGCCTTACCGCGGGCTAGCGGCCACGGCCAGCACAAATGTCGCCGCTTCGCGGCTGGACATCCGCCGACAGAACCTACGTATTTTACGTTGGGAATTCTTCCTATGCCGACTCTGAATTCCATCGCGCCAACCTTTCTGGTCCCTGATGTGGCCAGCACCGCGCGCTGGTACGAAACCAACCTGGGGTTCAGCGCGAGCTTCCATCCCAAGCGACCGCCCTACGTTTACGCCAGCCTCCAGCGCGACGGAATCGAGATCATGCTGCTGCGGCAGGAGGGATACCGCAAGCCGCAAATCGAGCGCGCGGGCGGCGTGTGGGACGCCTACATTCGCATCACCGGACTGCGGGAGTTTCATGACGAGGTCCGCAGGCGGATTCCGCTGAAGAGCGAGCTGACCAAACGGCCTTACGGCGATTCGGAGTTCGAGGTCGTGGACCCCAACGGCTATGTTCTGGTGTTTGGCGAGATTTTGCCGGAATGAGAAGCGGCCGCAAACGAATCTGGTTGAGCCGCGATTGTGCCGTGCCTTACGGCACTCGGGTTCTCAAATGACGCCTTACCCAGCGCTGAAGCGCTGGGCTACCATGTTTCGCGCCTACGGCGCTGGCGTTTAGGTGAAGAAGGGAAGGAAGATGAATCGCGACGCCGATAAAGCCGACGCCGGCCGTCAGCCAGGCCGATCTGGTTGGCAAGAGTTTTCCGACCTGCTAGACGAGATGGAAGTGCCTGACGATTTCCTTCTCGATCGCGGAGACGCCCCTCCGCAGAATCGGGATCTGTACTGATGCGTGGTTGTTACGGATGCCGCCGCTCAAGCGGCTTAGTTATTTTGGTTCTGCCTTACCGCGGGCTAACGCCCACGGCTAACACAAATGTCGCCGCTTCGCGGCTGAGCCCCACACATCAGCGGCGTTTGAAGGTGCGGGGGCCTGCGATGGCTACGGCTTGCGCGACAGAATCTGGTCGATCGAGGCTGCGCCGGGACCTGCGAGGAACAGGGTCAGCATGGCTGCCAGGTAAAGCACCATCACCTCTCCGTGACCGCTGTCTGGACTCTTGCCGAGGAATGCGAAGTGATGTACGAAGGCCCACGCCACAAACACATTTCCCAGGCAATAGAGCGCGGCCCACCTGGTGCCCAATCCGATCATCAGCAGAATGGAGCAAACGAAGTCGGAAAAAAAGGCGATGAAGAACGAGGGGTGCGACCCTATGCCGATGGGATCGGGAAAGTGCGTCAGAAACTGCGCCCAGTAAGCCGGTTGCTTTTCCCAACCGTGCCGCAAGAACAGCGTCACTCCAGTCGCTATGCGCAGTATTGCCAACCCAACCTGCGTGCGTTCCGGGATAAATCGCAGCAGCACAACATCTCTGACGGTAGCCATTTATAATCCTCCGATCGCAAGAGCCCGATAAGAAGCCGTCTGATCAATAGCGGGACGGCCGAAAGCGAAATAACTCAAGGGCCAAAGCCCGGTTCGAAGCGGGCGATTTGCGGCAGGGCTGAAGCCGTGCCCTGACACAAACCGATTTGTGACATAGCGTATTAGTTATGATGACGAATTCACAGCCGGAGCGTTTTTCTCCTCTGCTTTTGGCGAGGATTGCCGGCCTTGCGGGCCTGCTCGGGATCGCGGCCGGCGCCTTCGACATTGGTTACGTCCACAGCATTGTGATCGTGCCGGGAAATCCCGCGGCGACCCTCCACAACATTGTGGCGCATCAGACGCTGTTCCGTGTGGGCTACTCCACCCATCTCTTCGAGCTGCTGCTGAACATCGTCGGCGAGATTATCTCCTTCTACCTGTTCTGGCGAGTGAACGTGGTGGTCGCAGGCATCTCGCTGTGCGCGGGGATCCTGGGAATGGCAACCGAAGCCTTCGCGTTGCTCGTCGCCTACGTGCCGTTGCGGCTGGCGGTCGGCGGGAGCGCGCTGGGCGCATTCAGTCCCGAACAATTGCATGCCCTGGTTCAGTTCTCGACGCAGTTGCAGCCGGCAGCTCTGCTGCTCTCGTGGGTGTTTTACGGTTTGGATGAACTGACGGGCGGCTTCCTGATTTTTCGCTCCGGATTCCTGCCTCGGGCTCTCGGAGTCCTGCTGGGAATCTCCGGCGCCTGTTACCTGACCAACGGCTTTCTCAGCTTCCTGGCTCCGGCGCTGGATGCACGAGTGGGTTGGTATCTGTCCTTCGCCTGCCTGCCGGGGGAATTTCTGAGCAGCCTATGGCTGGCGACGGTGGGGTTGAATGTCGCGAAATGGAGAGCGTGGTCGGGTGCCAAGGCTGAGTTCGCGAAGTAGGGTCGGCTTCCTTGGCAGGCTCGAAGTTTTCTCGACCGGCAGCCGGACTTGGCCGATGGGGATTGGCAATTTTCGCGCTAAGTTATTCCCAAAATGGGACTTTGCGTTTAGCGGCGATCTGAGGGCCGTGGCGCCATCGGACGGCCCCCAGGCCGTCGGAGGTGCTTTGCGTCGATCCTGGGGCATCCCAGGGCCGTTGTGTGGCACTTTAAGCTGGCATGGATATGGCCTAAATATGGTTGTATTTAAACTAATGTACGCCACTAAAGTCTAATTACTTGCTTCTACCGCGCCCAATTGGTATCTAACTGTTTGAAAATAATACGAATCAAGCGAGTGTTCATGCCGTACACAAGATGTACGTCCAGCCGCTGACCGTGTATCGGTTCTGGCCGTCAGCCGATGCCGAGGTCCTCGGGCAGCTCCAGCGGCGTGCCGCAGACGCGGCAGATTACGGCCGAGCAGTCGCCGCAGGTAAGCGGATCGTCCACTTCACGCGCACAGACCGGGCAGTAGAGCAGAGGATGGTTCTCGCCGTTGGTCCGGGATGGAGGAGTTTGAGTCATGAGTTTCCGCGACTGTACCATAGAGGATGGATTCTTAACCACGGCGACACAGAGTTTCTTTCAACACGGAAGACACGGAGAGCACGGAGAAGAACCTGAAAACAAGAGAAACAAGAAAAGAGTTTCATTCTTCTTCCGTGCGCTCGGTGATCTCCGTGGTAAACATGTCCCCCAATTCTCTGTGCCTCAGTGTGCGGTGGCGAAGAATCTGTCCGGTTTTAACCAATGAGGAGCGAATGACCGACAACAAAACGATTTCCGTCGACGAGCAGATGCGGCGCGAGTTCAACCAGTGGGCCGAGGCCGGCCGCGGCGAGGAGATGGAGCAGCACCACATCAGCATCACCCAGCAGACGCTGGCGCTGATGGGCCTGAAGCACGGTGAGCGCGTGCTCGACCTGGGCTGCGGCGCGGGATGGGCCACCCGGCTGCTGGCGCCGCTTGTCGCCGGCGGCGGCGAGCGCCCGGGGCAGGTGGTTGGGCTCGACGTTTCGGACGAGATGGTTCGGCGGGCGCGGGGCGCGTCCACCCAGTGTGACAACGTGCTGTTCGTCGTGGGCTCGGCGCAGCAGATTCCCTGGGAGGAAAACTTCTTCGACAAGGTGCTGTCGGTGGAGTCGTTTTATTACTATGGCGACCAGGACGGCGCGCTGGATGAGCTGTTTCGCGTGATTGCGCCCAAGGGCGAGCTGTTTATCCTGATCAATCTGTATCGCGACAATTCCTATTCGCTGCGCTGGGTGGACGGGCTACAGGTGCCGGTGCAGGTGCGCTCGGAGCAGGAGTACGTCGAGCTGCTGAAAGAACATGGGTATCAAGATGTGCGCGCAATGCGCATCCCCGACCTTACGCCGACGCCTGAGGTTTACAGCGGCAAGTGGTTCAAGAACGCCGAGGAGCTGCGAGACTTCAAGCGGATTGGGGCGCTGCTGCTGATGGCGCGTAAGCCTGACGTGGTCAGCCCGCCGCGAAGCTTCGAGCTCTCGTGAGAGAAGCTGCGAGCTACGAGCAGCGAGCGGCTAGCTAACACCTCGGTGCCGCCAGCGTACCAACTCTGAATTGTCATCACGAGCGAGCTTCAGCTCGCGAGGGACCTGCTTTGCTTGTCCAGGGGAGAAAAGCGGATGGCTCGCTTCGCTCGTCATGACAATTCTGCTGGAGACAAGCCGATTGCGCTGAGCGCGCCGTCCTCTGCCCAGAGGGCGTAGCTGGCGGCCCGTAGCTCATAGCTCGCGGCTCGCAGCTTCCTACAAACTTCCCCGTCCCGGCCCCACGTGGATGCTGCCATTCACGTTGTCCAATTCGATATGGACGCCGCCGCTGCCCAGCGTGCCGCTCATGTTCTTGCCGACCCAGTGACCCTTCACGGTCAGCGGGAAATCGGTGGAGATGCTGCCGTTGACGGTGCTGGCGCTTACCTCTGCGTTGGGCGATTGCGGCAGCAGCAGGTTGACTGAGCCGTTCACCGACTTCAGCTTGATATCGCGAACATTAGTCAGCGAAGTGTAGGTGGCTTCGACCGAACCGTTCACGGTTGCCAGGTCGGCCGTGCCCGCCAGATCGGAGGCGCGCAGCTTGCCGTTCACCAGGTCGGCACTCACTTCGCCGCTGACCCGCTGGACATCGAGCGCTCCATTGACCAGGTCGATTTTGTCGAGGCGCGCGTTCTGTGGCACGTGCAGCGTGTAGTGCACCGAGGCGGGATTATTGTTGGCGAAGTGGTGCGAGGGATAACGGGTCTCGATTTTCACGGAACTGCCGCCGCCGTTGACCTCGATGCGGGCTTCGTCCAGGCGCTGCTGGTCGGGGGCAGTCTTCACCGCGTCGATCTGCACTTCGTTCTTGTTCCAGCCGGTGATCTCGACGTCGCCATTGATGTTGCTGAGCGAAACCCGGCCATCAGCGGAAAGCGGAACGGTCTTGTGAAATTCCTGGGTTACCTCGGCGTGGGCTGGGAGGGCGATCAGCAAGGCGAGAATCGCCGCTGTCAGGATGCCTGCCAATGTGCTGGGTTTGCGATGTTGAGCCATAGTGCCTCCTGTCGCGCGTGGGACGCGAGTTCGCAGAAAAAGTGTGGGCGGTAGGTGATACGGCAGGGAAGGCGCGGCGGTTCCGAGAAGCGGGACGAAATGCAGAACGAGGGCCGGCGGAGGCGGAATGATGTTGGAGAATGAGGCCCGTTATCGCCAACCGGCTTCGGTCGCACACGATAAGGCCCGTTTTATGAATCAGTTAAACCGTAATCTTAAATTAAGTTGACGGTCCCAGTGCCAACTGGGATAGTAGGCGCTGTATGGGAGGTGCTGCGCCGTGAAAGCTAATGAGAATGCGTCTTTTCTTTTCGCCATCGACATACGACCGGGAACACCCTCCCTCTTACTGCTGATTCTCGGCGTGGCATTGCTTATCCCGTTACCAACGATACAGGCGCAAACCTATACCGTGCTCTACACTTTCTCTGGTTCCTGCGGTGGCGCCTTCGCTATTGGAGGTGTCACGCTGGATCAAAACGGCAGGATCTACGGCACCACTGCCTACGGAGGTGCCCACGATGGGGGTGCAGTCTACCGTCTGGCCCGCGAAGGCGAAGGATGGATCTGCTCACCCCTCTACGGCTTTGGTTATCAGGACCAGGATGGAAGCAACCCGTACTCAGGAGTGGTTTTTGGACCGGGTGGCTTGCTCTACGGAACGACCAGCGACTACGGCGCCTACGGCTACGGGACGGTTTTCAGCCTGCAACCTCCGGCTAGCGCGTGTAAGAGTTTCCTTTGCCCCTGGCTCGAGACGATTCTTTACAGCTTTACCGGTGGAGCGGACGGGGCATATCCCGGGTACGGTAAGCTGACCTTCGACCAGGCCGGCAACTTATATGGAACCACGCTGTACGGCGGAGCCCGTGGTGACGGAGCCGTTTTCAAGCTCACCCCTTCCGGCAGTGGCTGGACGGAAAGCGTGATTTGGGATTTCCCTAACAGCGGCACTCCTCTAAGCGGCGTCATCTTCGACAGCGCCGGCAATCTCTATGGCACCACCCCAAGCATGGTATACGAGCTGTCGCCTACGCAATCAGGATGGACCGAGACGACGCTTTCCACCAGCGTCGGCGGGGCCGGCGGCCTCACTTGGGACGCGCACGGCGACCTCTTCGGGATTACCGGTGATGGCAGTCAGGGAGGCGACGCCTCCGTCTATAAGCTTACGCCCCAGAACGGCGGCTGGACCTCCAGCGTGTTGTATGACTTCGGGATGCTGTACTTCGCGCCTGCTGCCGCACCAACCTTTGACGCACAGGGCAACCTCTACGGACCGCTCCCTTCCTACCCCACCCAGAACGGCGAGATTTTCAAGCTGACGCCCTCGGGTAATCAATGGACCTATAGCCCTTACCACCAATTCATTGGAGGCAGCGGGGGCGCAGCGCCGGTCGGCGCCGTTGTCTTTGACGCCAACGGGAACATGTACGGCACCACGGCCGGGGTAGACGTCGGCGGTGAGAGCACGGTGTGGGAGATCACGCCGTAGCTGAGACTTCCTCGCAGTTAGCGTTGGCGGCCATGTCCGCTGTCGGAGCACCCGCGACTAAGGCCGAAGGCCGCGCTTACTCTTGAAAGCTTTTTCTCACGGTCCAGCCGGTGGTTGCAGTTCGCGCAGCCGCGGTTTCCGCCGGCGCGGGACTATCGGCGGTGCGAAACACCGGAATCTCAAAAATCTCGCGGTAGTTAATCCCTGGCATATCAGCCGTTGCCTCCAGCAGCCACGCGTATTCCTCGGTAGGACTGATCTCCTCGGTAGCGTGGGCATCGGGCGGGATCGGCATTGCGACCGGAATGGTCGTGCCGGTCGGTGCCGCACACAACCTTCCCGGATCGAGTTTCATTTCACTGCTCCACAAAATCCATTCGTTTCTCGTCCGCGACTTACCGTAACCCTCGGTCACCCGGTGGATCGACAGCAGACGCAACTGGACACCGTGACCGGGGGAATGGGGGAACGGCGCTTCGATCATGCCTTGCAGTTCGCAGCCTAGGGAGCCGGGCATCTTCATCATCTGGAAATACGAGATCCCATACTTCAGGTATGCCGTTGTTTTCCGGATTGAGCGCACCAGAAGATATAAACCCGCGGCCGGAAAGACCAGCACAATCAAACCGGAAAAGCTTCTCTGGCGCAGCGCTGCCGGCACCCCCAGCCATGTCGCCGGCAGGGTGGGTAGAATCCAGAATATGGTGAAGAGCCAGTCCCGAACCATAGTGGTGCGAGTCTTAGACCGGATACGCCCCTGCACCCACTCCTCACGCCACAGCCAAGGTTGGTTGGGATGCTCCACCTGAAGCTGCTGCCGCTGCGCAACGCGTTTGCCTTGAGTCACGATCGCAGCCATCAGGCCGAAACCTATGCCGCCGAACATGGTCGCGAAGAGGAGCGGAAACCAAAAGGACATGCCCCCGGCGCCTCTCATGAGCTGCGTCACGGCAAAGATCAGCGCCGCCACCCCGAACAGTGCGAAAGGAGTAGCGAACAGCCAAGCCACCCAGACGCCGGCATAGGGCTTGCGATCCATGGCTCCATTTGGACATTACGACGGGCAATAGGCAATAGCCGGGAAGTGGAACAGAACCGCAGGCGGCAAACGTCCCACCGCTATAATCCTAAGTGGCCATCACATAAGCGCATTTCGTCCCGGCGCAGGTTTTTGTAGTGCTCGGACGACAACTCTGTGAACAGCACCGTAAAGCCATCGCCAGCCGTCCCCGCAGTCAGCGTGACCGCGACCGTCCTCAACGAGGTTGAGGACATCGACGGGCTCGTCTCGACTTTGGCGACGCAAATCCCGCTGCCCAGGGAACTGATCGTGGTCGACGGCGGCTCGACCGACGGCACCTGGGAGCGCCTGCTCGCTGCGCGTGCGAAATACCCCAATCTGATCGCCATCCGCGACGAAAGCTGCAATCTGAAGGCTTCTGCGGGGCCGATCGGCCGAGGGCGCAATGTTGGCATTGCAGCGGCCACGTCGCAGGTCGTCGCCTGCGCCGATGCCGGCTGCATCTACGATCCCGAATGGCTGGCGCGCCTGACGGCGCCGATTGTGAACGGTAGCGCCGAATATTCATTGGGCGGCTCGCGTATCGATCCACAGGAGCAGACCATCTGGGATGTTGCCTCTGCGCCGTTCTTTGGGATGAAGCAGCTCGCCGATGGGACCACGAAGTCGTGTACTGCGCGCTCGATGGCGTTTCGCAAAGAGCTGTGGGAGCGGGTGGGCGGATTTCCCGAGACCAGCCTGATGGGCGAGGACACGATGTTCGATCTGTTGGCGCGCAAGCTGGTGACGCCGGCCTACGCCGAGCACGCGCAAGCGTTGTATCGGCCTCGGCACACGCTGAAGAGTGCGCTGCGGATGATGGCGCGCTACGGTGTTGCCGATGGCGTGCTGGGGACGCGGCGCGGGCGGTTGGCACGAAATTTTCTTCGCTGCCTGGCGGAGGTGATTGCCATCGTGCTGGTGCCGCGCAGCGTCGTTCCACTTGTCTGCGTGCTGCTGCTGGAGATTTACTTTGCGTTTCGCCTGGATTGGAAGACCCTTCGCCAGCGCGCGACCTTGCCGCAGATGGGAGCGAGGCTGCTGTACTCGCTGCTGGTGCCGTGGGTTGCGGCCTGGAACCAGGCTGTCGGGGAATTGACGAAGAAGAACCAGCCGAATCGGCAGAATGGGTAAAGCAGCTACGAGCCGCGAGCTACGAGCCCCGAGCTTGCGATGAAGCGATATGACAAAAAGGGGGTCGTATCAGGTCTTTCGGCCGTGATCGCGCCGCGCCAAAACCCGCGTTCATCTCGCTCTGGCAAAAGCAGGCCAGAACGGGGCACCCACAGGTTTTGAGCTCGAAGCTCGGGGCTCGTAGCTAATTGCTAGTTACTTCTTAAACCGATATTTCACCAGGTCCACCACTGCCATCACGCCGTCCTTCCAATTGATCTTCTTGCCCTCGGCATAAGTCCTTCCGTGATAGACGATCGGCACTTCATAAATCCGCACGCCCAGCTTGGCCAGCTTCACCGTCATCTCGGTTTCCACGCTGAAGCGGTCGGAGTGCAGATCGAGCCGCACCAGCAGCTCGCTGCGAAACACTTTGTAGCAGGCGGTCACGTCGTGAATGCTGACCCCGGTCAGCACATTGCACACAAAAGAGAATATGCGGTTCATCACGTAGCGGCCGTAGCGCGGCACGCGGTGTGGGCCGTAGTGGAAGCGATTGCCGAAGACCGCGTCGGCGTGGCCCTCGACGATGGGCGCGATGAGCGCGGGATAATCGCGCGGATCGTACTCCAGGTCGGCATCCTGGATGAGCACCAGCTCGCCGGTGGCATGTTCCAGCCCAGTGCGGACGCCCGCGCCCTTGCCGCGGTTCTTCTCGTGCAGCACCAGCTTGACGGTGTTGGCGCCGTTGCCACCCAGCAGCTCCTGGAGATCGCTGTCGCGCAGGAATTCGCGGGTGCCGTCGGTGGAGCAGTCGTCGATGATGATGAGCTCCTTGTGCAGGCTCAGCGGCTGGCGCGCCACCTGTCGCAGCAGCGTCATCACCGTGCGGCGCTCGTTGTACACCGGGATGATGACTGACAGGGTGTGGAATTCTGGCAGAGCTTCGTCCTGGTCGAGCGCGGCGAGCTCCTGTTCGTCGTCGCCGGTGGCGGCGCTTGTGCGAGAGCGGGTTTCAGAGACCAAGTACACTCCCAGGATCAGCAGCTGAGGATCAATCGGGTGACGGTAGCGCGGTTCCGGAAAGCAAATATAGTAGACCAGCGGATAGAACGCCAGCAGGCTGGCAAACAAGAACACGCCGTGAACGCGGCGCTTCAGCGCCAGCAGCAATCCCCAGATGCCGAGCACGGACAGCAGCAGGGTATGCGTGTTCTTCAGCTCGGCCAGGTTTTGGTTCTTGGCCAGTCGCGGTATGCCGTTCCAGTAATAGTAAAAGCGGCGCAGCGTGATCTGGGCGAACTTGCCGGGATTTTCGGCGATCCATTGCTTCGCCAGCCGTCCCTGGTCGACGCAGAATGCGACCTCGCCCATGCGCGCGTACTTGGCCAGCACCAGATTATTTTGGCTGGGGTGATAGGCGATCACGTACTGGCCTTCAGCCAAAGGATTGTTGCCCAGGCGCAGCTCGTTGCCGAAGTTGTCGCGGATGAAGACAACCTGGCCCATCACTTCGTAATTCCGCACCAGCCACGGCATGATCGTCATCCAAAAAACAACGGCGCTGAGCACGGCGGGAACGACATAGCGTTTGCCGCGGCGATGCAACTGATACACCAGCCAGCATCCCGCGAACGGTAGAAACGACAGCGCAGCGGGATTGCTGAGTGCCGCGACACCCCACAGCAGGCCATAGCCAATCCACGACGAGGAGCGATCGTCGCCTTCCATCTCCACCGTCAGCATGAACAGCAGGCTCAGCAGAAAGGCCGACAGGCTGGTCTCCCAAATCCAGCGCACCGCCCAGTAGATAGTGTCGGGATAGAGCGCCCAGACCCAGCCCGACCACAGCGCAACGGTTCGACCGAAGATGCGCAGCGCGATGCGATAGATGGTCCAGCTGGTAAGCGCGGCGAACAGGCTGTTGAAGCTCAGCATCGCGAAGGCCGAGGCGGGCGAGTAGCTGCCAAACGCGCGGAAGGCCAGCGAGACAATCCAGGGATAAATAGGGGCGGTCCACGCCGAGGGTCCGGTGTTGCCGCCGAAGGGCGAGCTGAAGCCCATGCCGTTGGCCAGCGAATAGGCGATGCGTCCGGTCTCAAAGCCGAAGCCGAAATTGTGTTCGGTGGTACGGATGCGATAAGTGTGTGCGACGACAATCCACAGCACGCGAACCGCGAAGGCAATCAGGACCATCCATCGCGGCGAACCCCAGATCTCCTGCCAGCGCGACTGCGGCGCGGCTGCAATGGGGCTGGAATTGGGCGTCTGACGCGCCGATGAGGTGGGCAAAGGCATTGCGGATAACGGAAATTGTATCGTAAGGGAGCTGTCAGCCATCAGCTGTCAGCCGTCAGCTTCTGGCTGTCGGCCCTTAGCTGTCAGCAGGCGGCCGCTTCGTCGCAAGCTTCTAGCTTTCTGAAGGGGAGTTTCAGCTTAATGAGGCCACGCAAATAAATAACCGCCCGCTCTACCTCGTCGTGCCCTATTCCAGCAAATTGCCCAGAGGGCCAAGCTTCAAATTCAGGTCTTCAGGTCGCAGCCCAAACTGATCGGCCAGCAATTTGATCTTCTCTTCCAGCTTCATCAGCGCCAGGCCCATTTCTTCCACTTGCTGATCGCTGAGCGTGCCGCCTTCCATGCGGCGGATGGCCTGCCGCTCCAGCAGTTGACGCAGCAGCTCAATGAGTCCGAGCACCAGCTTGGCCAGGCCCTGCTCAATCGTCTCCTGCGTACAGTCGACGCGCTCCACTTGCTGCTGGCCGAGGCCCTGCAACTGCCGCTGCAACTCCGCAACCGCCTCCTCAACTTTTTGCGGCGTCAGTTGGGTTGGTTTATCCATGACTATTTCGCGGAATCACAAACTCGCTGGGCGGCCACGGCCCGCTCAGGCGCAAACGAACCCCTTGCGATGCCCCAGCCGTTCGCAGGGAGGCGATGAAGCGCTCGCGATTATCGCGCGGCACCAGCGCGAACCAGCGATGGTTCTTGCGTTCCTGGCGCGCCCGCCATTCGCGAACCGAATCCGCGGTGACCGCCTTGAGCTTGCTCTCGACCGCGGCGACGCGCCCCAGCGCCTCTTGCCGTCGCTTGAGATACTCGCGGCCACTCACCGGAGTGGCCAGGTCAGCCTGCTGCTCATCGGCCCACGTCCCCACAATCTCATATTGCACCGCGTTGTCGATGCGCTCCAGCGCCTGGCGATACGACTCCTGCTCCGGAGCCAGATGCTGCTCAAAAACTTCTGCGCTCTCCAGCAAAGTGGGGAAGCGAAAAGGTATGGGCGTTGTCACCGCCAGGACTTCGCGCAGCACCTGATGAAATTGCAGCGCCGCCTGCTTTAGCGACTCGGGCTCTCCCAACAGTGCTTCCGGATTGCCGATGTCGCTCCAGTACACGCGCACGCCCAGCAGTTCACGCGACGAGACTGCGGCCTCATGAACGCCTGCCGCCACGCTGACGGCGGCACTCGGCTGCGTAACACAATAGAGCAGGCTGGGCATGGGGTCGCTGAACTACTAGTGTACTGCGCCAATGGGGTTCCAATTTATTTCGGGCAGGTCGTGTCAGGGCACGACTTCAGTCAGTCGCACCGAAGGAGGGCTTTGGCGATTACTGCGATCCCCGCTCGCCATCCATATTCCGTAGCGCCGTCTCCACCGACGTCAGGATCACATTCAATCCCACGTACACCAGGTCAACCCCGGCCAGCGAAATCACCAGGCTGCCATGAATCACCGCGCCGGAGTTGAGAACGTGATCGAGGATGTCGAGCAGCGAAATGTCGCTCTCGCCTTCAATCGACATCGTCGAGATGGAATCGCCGTCAGTGGACATGCTCCCCCACAAACGAATACGGCGGCCACGGCCCGCTGCAATCGATACGGCGAACGTCTTTCCACCGCGCCGCGTACTTCGCCAGCGCCGTGCCCAGCTTCTTGGCGTTCTTTCTATGGACGAGAAACGATCCGTGCCACAGCAGGCCGGGCTGACCCGCGCTGGCCTTGCCGCCAGGACTGGTGGCCAGCGCCAGCTTCGTCAAATCTGCGATGAACCGCTGCACGTCCTCGTCGAGCGTCTTGCCGGCGCGGGGCTGCAATAACTCTGCCTTGCGCTTCAGGTAATCGGCGCCGCTGGCGGCTTTTGTAGCGATCGCGCTCTTCGGCCTGGCGAGTGCGAAAACCTTGATGCCCCATTCGTCGGCATCGGCGACCCGTTCAAAGGCCTCGCGCAGGGCGCGCTTGCGCTCCTTCACATGCTGGGCCAGGGAGCCTTCACTCAGGAAAACTGTCCCGAAGCGCGCCGGAAGAGCTGAAGTATTACTTGATATTTCTGCTACAACTCGCTGATGCCTCAATCCTGCCGTCGCCAGCCATTGCAGGTCCTGCATGCGCTCGCTCAGGTGATCGGCAAAGTCGTCTTCCGAAACTCGGCTGACCCAGCATAGGTAGTCCTGGCAGCGCGTCGCCTCGACGTTCGAGGAGCCATCGATGGCTTCGGCGGCAATGGCTGGCGCGACCGTCTCCGGCATCTGTGAGATGGCGTAGAGATACAGCACGCGCGCGGAAGGTCGGGCCGCTTTGACGGGGCGCAGCTTCGGTTTCTGCTCTGAGCTTGCTGAAGCATGCGCCGTCGTTGTTGCTTTTCGTTTTGTCATCACGAGACGGCTTCAGCCAGCGAGGAACCTGCCTTACAAAATCCCTTCTTACAGGTCCGTCGCGGCGAGATGCCGTCACTTCGTCTTCATCCGCCACAGCTCGCCGGTGAATTGCCGCAACCCTTTCGCGCCTGCAATCGGCGTCTCGAACTCGCGGGCTACAAAGATGTCAGCTCCGCGAACTTGCCGCCGCAAACTTGCCAACGACGCCGCTTGCCACTGCGCAGCCAGCTTGCATCTGGCGCATCGTCCCCCGTCATCGGCGATCACGCGATTGACGAACACCGCTTCCAAGGGCGCTTGCAGCTCGCGCAGTGCTTGCAACAGCCGGCGCGTCTCGTAGTCCGGCAGCGGTTCGGGCAATGTAACCACCAGCAGCCGGCATTGCCTCGCATCGCGCAAAATCGCGGCCAGCTCACGTACGTTTTGCGCCAGCGTCGCAATTTCCACGGCCGCGTCCTGAGCGATGGGTAGTGTACGGTGTGCCGCCAGGGTTTTCAACAACACTCGCGCCCAGCCCAACAATCGCTGCGGCGTACGCAGCACTTCCAGCGCATGTCCGGTGGGCGCCATGTCGATCACCACGCGACCGCCCGTCCGCAGCAGATCGAGAATGCGAAAGATGGCGAAGATTTCGTCGACGCCTGGCGGAACAACATCGAGCAGCGCCAACAGGAATTTGCGATCGAGGCTGAGATCCAGATGGATACCGCGCTCTTCGCCGGTCATCGCGTCATTCAGGCGATCGCGCAACCGCGCTGCCCATTGCTGAAATTGCTCCATGGCGTCGAACTCGGCCGCCAAAAGCCTGGGATCGCGCAGCACCGGGCGCAGTTCGTCGCCAATCTTCGCGGCGAAAACGTCGGCGAGCGATGGCGCCGGATCAATCGAACAGAGGACCACGGCTTCGCTCTTCACCAGCTTGCGATGACGATACGCCATGGCGGCCGACAGCGTTGTCTTTCCGACGCCCCCTTTTCCCAGCGTGAGCGTCAACGGAGTGACAAGCTGCGGCCACGTTGCGGGCTCCAATTGCAGGCGAGCAGCCTTCGCAGGCTTCGCCTTCACCGACGCCGGCAGCTTCTTGCCGGAGAAAATGTGCGCGCCAAAGGAACGCAATGCGGCGATTCCCAGGATCGGGCAGCCGGAATCTTCGGCGGTGAACACCTCCGCCTGCGCAAAATGTTTTTGCAGGAACCTGCGCGCAGCCGCGCTCTGGCTGGCTCGCTGCCGGCAGCGCGGACATGTCGTCTTGCCTTCCACAACGCGGTTCAAAACGATCCCCCGAACCTGGTTTTGCTGCCCAGCACTTTGAAATGCCGAAGCCGAGCGCGCGGCTTCGTTCAACGAGAAGGGCTCGGAAGTTGTCACCAGCACCAGCTTCGCCTCGCTCGCCGAGAGGGCCTGCTGCACGCGCTCCACCATGCGGGCCCAGCGGTCAAGCGCCGGCTCGCGCCGCACGCGTCCGCCGAAGTGCTGCGCCAGCACCACATCGCGCGCGGCCGCCGTCTCCAGCACGTCGAGAAAGCGCGCGAAGTGCTCCGGCATCTGGAACAAGCGAATGGCATGGCCCATGGGAGCGGTGTCCACCACCACCTCGTCGTAGTCGCTGCCGAGCAGGTCGTGGATGGCCAGCAGCGCCGCAACCTCGGCCATGCCGGGCAGGCTGGTGTCCAGCAGCGGCTCCAGTTCGTCGCGCGTGAACAGGCTGCCTTTGTTCAGCAGGGCAAGAACGTCTTCGCGCTCGCGTCGCAGAAATTTCTTGATCTGGCGATCGGGATCGATCTGCCGCGCCCAAAGTAGGCCGGGCGTTTGCAGGCGCTTGACGGCATCGGTCAGCTTGATCTGGAGCACGTCGGCAAGAGAATGCGCAGGATCGGTGGAGAGCAGCAGGATTCGCGTTTGCTTTTGGCAGGCGGCGCGATGCAGGGCGTAAGCCGACGAGACCGTCGTCTTGCCCACACCGCCTTTGCCGATGAAGAAGGTGAAACGAGGCACGGCCCAATCTCGCACAGCAGATCGAGCCGAGGCAAACGCCCGCGTCTTGCCGTCAGTTTGGCGTGGGCTTGATCGTTCCCTTTCCCAGACAGAAGATGAGCCCCCCAAACAAGCAGTAGTAGCAGGTATTGCCGTCCATGTTGTCTATGAGGATGCAAACGTTGAACGGGCGGAAGCTGATGGTGATCGGTCCAATGTCAATGTCGAGGAACGAGCGAACCGTCCGGATCGGAATCGGAAGCTTGGGTCCCCGCAATCGAAGTTCGCGAATGCGCGCCAAGGCCGCTTTGAGCTCCTTCTTCAGCGCCGCGCTGCCCTTGCGCGCGGGCCCGCCTTTCGCCTCTGAGCAGCCCTTGCAGCCGACTGGAGTCAGCCTTGTGATCATTCCTTTGCGGACCTCGGCGACGATCGTGACCTCCTGGCCGCCGCCCTCAACCGTTCCAATCTCAATCTGCGTTTTCGCGGCCTTATTCAGCGCGGCGATGTCCAGATACTTCACGGTCTCAAAGGGACGGAATTTGGCCCGATGAATCTCAATTTTGCCAACAGTCGCCAACGGCTTCGGTTTCTTCATGAGGAATCTCCGGCACAGCTGGAATCGGTCGCCGGCATTGTGAAAGATTGCTCGGGAGCCAGGCCGGCGAAATAGGCAAACATGGTAATAGGCGAGCATGCCTTCCGCAAGCTGAAAGGCCTTAATCATGGTTCGCCTAATTTGGGCTGGGTTTGGAGTTACTCTGTCCACTCGCGTACCATGGACATTCGACCAGCCACAGACCATGAAATCAGTTCTCGCCGCAATTTTCCTTCTGTTGTCATCGTTCGGAACGGCTTGGGCGCAAGCAGCGCCGGGCCAGAATCCCGCTCCGTCAGCGCCTGTCCAGGACGTTGCCCCAGTCCCGAGCCAGAGCCCGGCGACGCCATCGTCCCCGCTCACGCCCCAAAGCTCCGGAAAAGGCACTGTCCCGGCCGCAACGCCATCGGGAACGTCCCCTCCGGATGACTACTCCCAGGAAGCCTACGTGGTCCAGCACTCCAGCAAGACGATGCGCTTTGAAAACGATGGCACCGGAGTGGAGCAGACCGACGCGCAAGTCAAGATCATCAGCGAGAGCGGGGTGCAGGCCTTCGGGCAAATTAAAGTCGGCTACAGCGCGCTCAGCGAGAAGCTGGACATCGTCTACGTCCGCACCCGCAAGCCCGATGGCACCGTGGTTACGGCCCAGGAGTCCGCCGTGCAGGACCTGACCTTTGCCGACGCCCCGGTCTACACCGACTATCACGTCAAGGACATCAGTGTGCCGTCGTTGCGGCCGGGCGACGTGCTGGAATACCGCGTCATCAAGACCATTGCCAGCCCGCTTGCGCCGGGGCAATTCTGGACCAGCTACAACTTTGCGGAGCACGGAATCGTTCTCGACGAGAATCTGGAAATCAATGTCCCCAAGGACCGCCAGATCAAGCTGAAGTCGAAGCCGGGCTACGAGCCGAAGATCACCGAAGAGGGCGACCGCCGCATCTATCGCTGGAGCCACTCGCGGCTCAAGAACGATGACGACACCGACAAGAAGAAAAAAAAGAAGAAGAAGGCTGACGACGAAGTCCCGTCCGTGCAGTTGACCACCTTCAAGAGCTGGGAGGAACTGGGCGCGTGGTATGCCGGCCTGGAGCGCGAGCGCCGCCTCCCGGACGACAGCGTCAAGAAGGAAGCGGCGGAGCTGGTCAAAGGCAAGACCGACGACATGGCGAAGGTGAAGGCGCTGTACGAATATGTATCGCGCAACATTCGCTATGTAAGCCTGTCGTTCGGGCTGGGGCGAATCCAGCCGCACGCCGCCAGCGAGGCCCTGGCCAACGGTTATGGCGATTGCAAGGACAAGAACACGCTGCTGGCGGCCTTGCTCGATGCCGAGGGATTCCATTCGACCTCGGTGTTGATCGGCGCGAAGATCAAGCTCGATCCTGACATTCCTTCGCCGTCGCAATTCGATCACGTCATCACCCGCGTGCCTGTCGACGGCAAAGAAATATGGCTGGACAGCACGCCTGGCGTGGCGCCCTTCCGCATGTTGTCGGCGAGCCTGCGCCACAAGCAGGCGCTGGCCATCCCACCCCAGGGTCCAGCCGTACTGGTATGGACACCGTCGGACCTGCCCTTCCAGGCCTTCGATCGCACTAACCTGGTGGGTACCGTCAGCGACACCGGCGAGTTGAAGGCGCATGTGACCACCGCCTCGCGCGGCGATACCGAGATCATCCTGCGTTATGCCATGCGCCGCATGCCCAGCAGCCACTGGAAAGACATCTTCGATTACATGCTCCAGCACGCCAACATGCAGGGTGCGGAGATTACTAACCTGAAGGCCAGCGATCCCAGCGATACGGAACAACCGTTGACCGTCGATTTCGACGTTACCGCCAACAACTATTTCGACTGGTCGGCGGCGGAGTCGAAATTCCCTCTGCCCCTGGCGTCGATTCACCTGCCCGCCGATGACGACGACAGCGACGACAGCGACTCAACCGAGCCCATCAAGCTGGGGGCGGTGCGAGAAGACCAGGCGGATGTGAAGATCGCTTTTCCGCCAAAGTACAAAGTGCATGCGCCACTGAATGTGGACGTGAAGCGCGATTATGCCGAGTACCATGCGTCCTATAAGTCCGATGCCGGGCAATTCACCAGCCAGCGGACGCTGAAGGTGATGCTGGCGGAGATTCCCCAGGGCCGCAGCGAAGACCTGGCCGCATTCCGGCGCGTCGTCAGGTCCGATGAGGCGCAGGAAGTTACCCTGACCAACGACTCGCCGGGGGCAGGAGGCGTCTCCGCCGGCAACCAATCCGCCAGCGATCTTTTCGACGCCGCAGTGCAGGCCCTGAAGAACGAGCACTACGACGCCGCCATCGACTTGCTGCAACGCGTGGTGAAGTTGGAACCCAAGCACAAGGATGCCTGGAACGATCTGGGCAAGGCCTACATGCAATTGGGCCAGACCGATCAGGCGATCGCGGCCTTCCAGAAGCAGATCGAGAACAACGCCTACGATCCGTTTGCCTACAACGCGCTCGGCCTGGCATACGAACGGCAGGGAAAGTATGACGAGGCGATCGCCGCCTTCAAAAAGCAGATTGAGATTAATCCGCTCGATCCCTATGCCCACGGCAATCTGGGCCGCCTCTACGTGAACCAGAAGAAGTTTGCCGAGGCCGTTCCGGAATTGGAGAAAGCCGTCGACATCCAGCCCAAGAACCCGCTGCTGGAGATCTGGCTGGGCCAGGCCTATATCGCGACCAAGCAGACGGACAAGGGAATGGCGGCGTTTGAGAAGGCCATCAGCCTATCGCCGGCGCCGCTCATCTGGAACAACATCGCCTACTCGCTGACTGAGCAGGATGTCCAGCTGGACCGCGCCAGCGGCTATGCCGACTCAGCCATCAACGCCCTGGAAACCCAGCTCCGCGATGTGAATCTGGATAACTTGCGTACCCAGGACCTGGGGACCACGCAGCTGATGTTCTCGGTATGGGACACCCGCGGCTGGGTCGACTTCAAGCGCGGCAATCTGGACAGCGCGGAAAAGTACATTGCGCCCGCGTGGCAGGCCGAAGGCAGCGGCGATGAAGCCGAACATATGGGGGAGATCTACGAGAAGCGCGGTAATCGCGACCAGGCCATTCGTTACTACATGCTCGCGCTGGTGGCCGAAGGTGCAAGCGCCAACGCACGGGCCAAGCTGGCGGCCCTGGGCGTGAAGGACATCGATCGCCGCTTGCCGGACGCCCGCGCGGATTTGGCGAAGCGCCCAACCGTGCCCCTCAATAAGTCCGACAAGGGGACAGCGGAGTTCTATCTGCTGCTGTCACCCGGCAAGGTGGAGCAGGTGAAGTTCATCAAAGGCCCTGACAACCTGAAGAGCTTCGCCGACCTTTTGCAGAAGACCGATGTGGGGATGAAGTTCCCACCACAATCGCAGGCCCATGTGGTGCGCCGCGCCGTGGTGCGCTGCGGAAGCACAGCGCCCGGGCCGTGCACCGTGGAGCTGGTGCCGTCGTCGGAGGTGCGGTCGCTGGAGTAGGGCTGGAAGCAGTGGCCAGTAGCCAGTGTTCAGTAGCCAGTGTTCAGTGGTCAGTGGGTGGTCGTCAGTGGCTGGTGGTCAGCGGTCGGTGGTCAGCGGTCAGTGGTCAGTGGCTGGTGGCCAGTGGCTGGTGCTCAGTGGCCAGCGAAAAAGAGGTCCGGTAGAGCTGGCCTTCAGGCCAGCGTCCACGCCCTTTCTCGGAATGAGCCGGCTTCAGCCGGCGACACCTATTAACGAGCAGGACCTGCATCGAACAGCCATGGTTTCACGGCCACAAGCAGGCGCTGCCTTCGGCTGTTTCAGTGACTTGTTCATTTCACCGAGCGCAAGGCTTGTGTCAGGGCACGACTTCAGTCGTGCCGAACGAAGCAATAATAAAATTGGGCTTTAGCCCCTGCAATCGATTCGCGCGGGGCTAAAGCCCTGCTTCTTCTTGGGAACGGGCCACGACTAAAGTCATGCCTGATACAAAACAGTCATCGATTGATTCCGCTTCGCATCGACCCGGCTCCGCAGCAAACTTCCCTAAGCGGCGCGCCTCTGCCGCGTGCGGGCTGCCTTCTTGGCTGCCTGCTTGCGTGCTGCACTGCCGCGCTGGCTGGCCGCCCGATGCGCCTGCTTTGACAACGCCGCGTGCGAGGCGGCATCTTTGCCTTCACGTTTCAACGCGTTGCTCACGGCGCGCGAGCGTGTCGCCGACGTCTTCTTTTTCGCTGACGACTGCCCATTGCGCTCATCGCGCGCAGCTTTGGCGCGGGTCGCGTCGGAGGTCGATCCCTTCTTCGGAGGCGGCAACTTCACACCTGCTCGCCGCGCCTCCGACAAGCCAATGGCAATCGCCTGCTGCGGCGAGCGTGCGCCATGCTTGCCCTCGCGAATGTGGTCCATCTCCTGTTTGACGAACTCTCCAGCTTGCGTGCTCGGCGACTTACCTTCGCGAGCATCTTCGTGGGCGCGTTTCAGTGTTTCCTTGTTCGGCATCGATCGTCCTCCTGAAAAGTCTGGCAGGGCAGCGAATGCGGGAGCTGCCCCATGCCTGTTTATTCAGGATGCAGGACGTACCTTACGGGATGGACTTGATAGTCGCACGAGTGCGGATTTCACCCAAAAAAATGCTTCGTCCCAGTGGGTCCGAAGTATGATGGCGGAATCATTCTCGCCTGATCAGGCTTCGCACGTTCCCAGCAGAACGCGCGCGTGGAACGACAATTACGACAGACGTTCGCGAGAGGAGATTTCAATGTCGTACCCACTACAGAAAACTGGTTCTTCCATTTGCCGCCACGCAACGGCGGCCTGCCTTTTCTTCGTACTGGCGACGACTGCGCAGGCGCAGGTCTTCGAAGTGCTACACACTTTTTCTGGCGAGGGTGATGGGGCCAATCCCTACGCCGGCTTGACCCTGTCTCGGGGAAAATACTACGGCTCTACCTCCGGGTTGTTCGGCTACGGGTCGGTCTTCAACCTGAAGAACACGGGGAGCGGCTTTGAGCTTAGTCCTCTGTTCAAGTTCAATGACCCGGACAACGATGGGAATGATCTGTACAGCAAGGTAACGGTTGGACCAGATGGCGCTCTCTACGGCACGGCTGCCGAAGGAGGAGGAGGGACGTGCGATGAAGGCGGAGGCTGCGGCCTGGTTTACAAGCTGCAACCGGCTGCCTCGGCTTGCCGCGCCGTTATGTGTCCGTGGACGGAGACCGTACTTTATCGTTTCGCGAGGACCGACGACGGCGCCAATCCCTATAGCGAGGTTATCTTCGACAGCGCAGGCAATCTCTATGGCACCACGGCCTATGGCGGAGGAGGAGCTTGCGACGGCGGCCTCGGCTGCGGAGTGGTGTATGAGTTGACGCCCTCCAACGGCGGCTGGACCGAGACCGTGCTCTACACCTTCACCGGCGGCAGCGATGGGGCGGAGCCGATTGGCGGCCTGATCTTCGACCAGGCCGGGAACCTTTACGGAACGTCCAACGGAGGCGACGGTGGTTTCATTTTTAAGTTGTCGCCCTCGAATGGCGGATGGACGGAAACCACTCTCTATAGTTTTCAGGCCGCTACGGACGGCGCCGGTCCCGACTCGACTTTGATTGCCGACGGCTCCGGAAATCTGTATGGAGTCGCCTATCAAGGCGGCGTGAACAACGGCGGGACGGCATTCGAGTGGTCACCTTCAGGCGGCGGAACCTTCACCGTCCTCTACAGCTTTCCCACCAACAGCGTTCCCTCCGGCAGCCCGATCTTCGACATAGCCGGCAATCTTTACGGCACGACCGCTGACGGTGGCGCCAACCATATCGGCTCCATCTTCAAACTCTCTCCCAACGGCGGCGGCTGGACGGAGACGGACATCCACAGCTTCGCCGGCCTCGGGGACGGTGCCAACCCTTACAGCGGTGTGACCATGGACTCCGAGGGCAGACTCTACGGCACCGCGCTGAACGGCGGCGCCAATCTGCAAATTTGCGCCAATGGCTGCGGCACGGTGTGGGAGATCACGCCTTAACTTTCGCCTCGGGCAGCGGGATGGCAGGAAGTCCGGCGGCCCGTACGAGCGATTTGGCAAAGCAGCCGGTGAGAAACGCGAGGCATTCGAACGCCATAAACCGTGGTGCGCTGCGATCGAACAGGATTTGAATGTCTGCCGGAAACTCGTCATCCGCTTCGTAGAAGATCAGACGAAGAGGAATCTTGGGCAGGACCTGGAAGGTCCAGCAATGTCCGCCGTCCGGTGAGGAATCTTCCAGGGCCCCGCCTATGTTTCGAGCGGCAGATTGAAGCTTGTCGTAGTCGCCGCCGAATTCTCTGAGCAGGGGTACGATCAGGATTCCCTTGTCGTGCATTTTCTGGCCATCGATGATGCCGGTGGTGCGTGGCAGCGGGACATAAGAGTGTTCCGGCTCTCCGCGTCCCGTCGAGAGAATGTAGTAGGCCAAAACGTTGCGGTAGTTGACGTCGTCAGGCTGGCCGTCGGCGGGAATAACGCCCGTGGAATTGATCAGGTATTCGCGGCCACAAAATTCGACCCTCACATCACCGTTGGCCATGAGCTGAAGACCGAGACGGCCGGCACTTTCCGCAAGATCGCATTGCGCCAGCCTGGGTAACAGCCCACGATAAATCTGCTCATAGCCGTTGCTCATGATTACCAGTTGCCAGTGGCCAGTGGTCAGTGGTCAGTCTTGAGTCACATGATTAGTGCTGGATACTTGCAGCAGCCAGCCATTAACCGGGGCAGTTTTTCGAGACGCGAACGTCGAAACTGACCACTGGCCACTGGCCACTGACCACTGATTTCTCACGCTTCCCGCAGCGCCCGCGTAATCGGCATGCGCGCGGCGCGGAAGGCCGGCAGCAATCCGCCGATCAAGCCCATCAGCACCGCGAACACGAGGCCGAAGATCAGCACCTGCGGCGTGATCTTGAACGCGAACGCCAGTTCGCTGAAGCTCTGCGTTTGACCCGTCCCCGCCGTGTAGCCGTTCATGGTGAAGGCGACCAGGCATCCCAGAATGCCGCCGATCAGCGCCAGCACCACCGACTCCAGCACAAACGACACCAGAATGCTGAAGCGCGAGAAGCCCAGCGCGCGCAGCGTGCCGATTTCGCGCGTGCGTTGCGAGACGATGGCGTACATCGTGTTCATCGCGCCGAAGACCGCGCCAATGCCCATCACCACCGCGACAAATCCCGCCAGGCCAAGCAGCGCAGCCGCGGTCGGCCCGGCCAGGTTCTCGTAATATTTCGGCTCGGAATCGATTTGCAATTGCACCCGCGGATTGGCGCGAATTTCCTTGTCGAACGCGGCCAGAGTGGCCGGATTGCTCAGCCGCAAGGTGAGCGATTCACAACCGCCGTTGCGGCCGATCGCGGGCGCCATGGCATCGTAGTCGCCCCAGATTTCGCTCTCAAACGAGCTGCCATCGGCGGTGAACAGCCCCACAATTTTGAAGTCGTGCTTCTGCACGGTGAAGCTGTCGCCAATGTTGAGCCCGGTCACGCGGTCGGCAATCTTCTTGCCGACAATGGCCTCATACAGCCCGGGCGTGAAGTTGCGGCCTTCGACAATCTTGACGTTGTTGCGCACCTTGAATCCTTCCGGCGAGACACCGCGGAAGGTAATGTTGGCCGGCTGATTGTCGCTGCGGCGCGGGCGCACCGTGAGGACGACGACCTCGCACGATGCCAGCGGCTTGCCATCGCTGTCGCGCGCCACCCGGGGATCGTCCATGATCACGTTGGCATCGCCGATCGGCATCCACGAGGTCAGCTCCGACATGGAGCCGCGTTGCGTAACGATGCCGTTCATCGGCGATCCGGTGGAGCGCAGAGCGATACGGAAACCGGTCTCCATCGACAGCAGCGTGACGAAGACCGCCACCACCAGCCCGATGCCGAAGATGGCCAGCAGCGTCACCTTCCAGCGCTGGCGAAGATTGCGGATGTTGTAGGAGAGCGGTAGGGCCATGGTTAAAACCAGCAATTAGCAACTAGCAATTAGCTTCGAGCCTCGGGCTGCGAGCCAAGTTCCAAAGCACGCGGCAACACGAACGAAAACCTACTTACCAGCGCCTCGGGCGCGAAAGCTGATAGCCCCGCCCTTCAGGGCGGGGGTAAAGATTGAGTACGATCCGAGTGCCGTAGGTACGACAGAAACCTCCGCCGTCCCTACGGGACTCGATTCTGTTGCCCTGCCTGACCCAGCGCTGAAGCGCTGGGCTATGATCTTCCGTCCCTATGGGACTCGGTTCTTTCTTGTTGCGCATCACCCAGCGCTTCCGCGCTGGGCTAATCACTTTCGTCCCGCCTGCGGCGGCACTCGGCCGATCGGACATCCTGCATTGATTGGGACGCCATCTGTCTCTCGTCGCCCAAGCTAAAAGCAAAAAGCTAAAAGCTAATCGCTAGTTGCTAGTTGCTGTCTTCCTCACACTTGCCTCAACGTCTCCGTAATCCTCGCGCGATAGCCGGTAATGGCCGGGACAAACCCTGCCAGCAGTCCCAGCAACAGCGCGATGCCCACCCCGGTGGCCGTGGTCTGCGGCGACAAGCCAAAGCTGGGAAAGCCGGCCACAATGTTGCCCAGCACCGGAACCTCCGGCAGCACATGCAGAATAGCGGCGCTGATCAGAATCCCCACCAGTCCGCCCAGCACGCCTATCAGCAGCGCTTCGCTCAAAATCAGCGTCATGACCAGGCCGCTGGAAAAGCCCAGCGTCTTCAGCACCCCGATTTCCTGCTGACGCTCGCGCACCGCGATGCTCATGGTGTTGGCCGTGACCAGCAGAATGGTGAACGCCACCGCCAGGCCAATGCCGTTCAGCAGAAACGCCAGATTGCCGGCCATGGCCACAAAGCCAGCCTGAAAGGCTTGCTCGGTTTCCGTCTTCGTCTGGGTGTCGCTATTCTCGAACTCGGCGTCGATGGCTTTGCTGATCGCGCCCGCATGTTTGGGATCGTCAATCGCTTCCACCAGCCAGCCGATGCCGATTTTGCGTCCCGTAGCTTCGTCGAGATACTTGTACTGAAAGTACATCGAGTTCAGATCGAAGCCTGGATTCTTGGCTTCATCGGTGTCGTAGATCCCATCAATCACAAACTGGAAAGGACGTCCCGTACGGTACGGCGGGATGGTGCTTTCCATCTCGAAGGTGTCGCCCACCTTCCAGCCAAAGTGCTGCGCCAGTTTGCGGCCGACAATGCAGCCGCGCCGGTCGTGCAGCCAGGCTTCCTTCTGATCGGGCGGCAGCATGACCTCGGGATAAACATCGAGAAAAGGTTGGGGCTCAGTTGCAATGTTGGCGAAGAAATATTTGGGATCGCGATAGATGCCGCCGAACCAGGCATTCATCACCGTCTCTTTCACCCCGGGGATGGCCTCGATGCGCGGCTTGTACGTCAGCGGCAGGTTGAAAACCAGGCTGACGTAGTTGCGTGTGACCAGCCGCGAAGCGTTGCCGGCGTGCAGCCCGAAGTTCACCGCCTCTACCACCGTCTGCAAAGTACAGAACAGCAGGATGCAGACCGACATGGCCAGCACGGTCGAGAGCGTGCGGATCCAGTTCTTGCGTAGATGCTTGAGGACGAGCGGTGCAAATTTCATACGGCAAATTCTCTTTCACCACGGAAGCACGGAGGACACGGAGAAGATTTAGAAAAAAAACAATTCCGTCATCTCCGTGCTTCCGTGGTGAATCATTCCTTTCAATTGCTCAGTACTCCCTTATCCAGATGATGCTGGATATGTGCTCGCGTGGCGGCGCGCGGATCGTGCGTCACCATCAGTATGGTCTTATGGAAATCCTTGTTGAAGGTCTCCATCAGCGTCAGGATTTCCTCGGCGCTCTGGTGGTCCAGGTCGCCCGTCGGCTCGTCAGCAACCAGCACCGTCGGATCGGTCACCACGGCGCGGGCGATGGCGACGCGCTGCTCCTGCCCGCCGGAGAGCTGGCGCGGGTAGTGCTTGGAACGGTCCGCAAGTCCCACAATGCGCAGCGCCGTCATGGCGCGCTCGCGCCGTTCGCGTCCAGACAGGGAAGTCAGCAGCAGCGGCAATTCGACGTTCTCCACTGCGCTGAGCACGGGAATCAGATTGTAGAACTGGAAGATGAAGCCGATGTTACGGCTGCGCCACTTGGCCAGCTCGCCTTCCGACAGCGGCCCCAGGTCGGTGCCTGCCACCACGACGCGCCCTGACGTCGCGCGGTCGATGCCGGCAATCAAGTTCAGCAGCGTGGTCTTGCCCGAGCCCGATGGCCCCATCAGCGCTACGAACTCGCCTTGCGGGATGTCAAGGTTGATGCCGTCAAGCACCTTGATCTGAAGGCTGTCGCGCTGGTAGACCTTGCGAACGTTTTGCACGCTGACGGCGGTAGTTGGGGCCGCATTGGCTGTGCTCATGGTTCCTCCAGGTGCATTGCGTGTTCGCTCTTCGCTTTTCGCTCTTTGCTTTTCGCCAGAAAGATTCTCCGGGTTAAGGGATTTCTCGCACAGCCTCGTCCCAGGCAGTAAGTCTCGAATGAACGTCGTTGTCCACTATTGCAGGCCTGCGGCGCGCTGGTTCCAGTGCATGCGCGCGCGCAAAGACGTAATGTGCGCCAGGTGGTGCGCGCAATGCCACGCATAAAGCGCCAGCATATTGTCCAGCGTCTGCACGCCGCGTTCGGGATGGCTGAATGTCCGTCCGAAGTCTGCCGGCCGCATCGCCTGAAGGGTATCGACCCAGCGCGAATGCAACGCCGCCAGCAATTGCAGCGACACTTCTATAGGAGTGATCTTGTTGTCCGGAAGTCTGGCCCACGCGGCTTCGTCGTAGGGCTTGATCTGCGGTTGCTCTTCGGTCAGCGCCAGCTTGGTCCGGATGTAGGCGTTCATGTGACTGTCGGGCACATGGTGCACCACCTGCCGCACCGTCCAGCCTTCGGGGCGATAAGGCGTATTCAGCTGCTCCGGGCTCAGTCCCTGCACCGCGCTCCGCATCTGGACCGGCAGCTTGGCCAGCACTTGGATGTAGCGCTCGCGGTCCTTGGCGCTTTGCTCTTCAGTGTCCGGCTGGATCCATTGAAACTTCCCGATTGGGTATCGCAAGTCCGTCATCGCAATCTCCCGTCTGAGATTTTACCGCACAACCGGACGCCGGGTTTGGTACGCCAATGCGAGCCGCGAGTTATTGCCAACTTCGATTGCATAAGATAAGTCCTGTTCCCTCAACCTGTTGAATCGTAATGTGAAATTAAGTTGACTCTCAATCCATGATGGCGCAATAGTTTGCTGCGTGGGCGAAAGTCCGTCCCCCGATAAGGGTACACGTCCAGCCTCATCTGGATAAGGGAGTTCCGAGCAACGGAGAGTTGATTCACCACGGAGGCACGGAGATCCCGGAGTTTTCTTCTTAAGGCTTCTCCGTGTCCTCCGCGCCTCCGTGGTGAAACTGAATTTGACTGGCGAAGGGAGCCACAATGATCTGTCAAGGTGCGACCCCGAATTTCAATCTAAGCCTGCGAACACTGACTACGCTGCTCTGTGCGGCGATCTTCGCTGTAACGATCTCGGCACAGGCCCAGACCCTTACGGTCCTGTATACGCTGAACGGTACAACGGACGGCAGCGGTCTAATAAGCGGATTGGTCGCCGATCGGCAAGGGAACCTATATGGCGCCGCCGCCGGCGGTGGAATCAACAACTGCGGTGGCGGGAGTTGCGGCACGGTCTTCAAGTTGTCGCGGCACGGCGCCGGGTGGATTTTCAGTGTCCTCTACCGCTTTACCGGCTACAGCGATGGATGGAGTCCTCAAACGCCGCTAGGGATCGCGCCGGACGGGACCCTCTACGGCACGACGTACCTCGGCGGGACCAACGGATGCAGGAGTGGATGGGGGTGCGGCACGGTGTTTAAATTGTCGCCGCCACCCAACTTCTGCCCAACAGCAGCCTGTGAGTGGACAAAGACCACTCTGTATAAGTTCACTGGCCAGGTCGACGGACAATACCCCCTCGGCCAGATAACGTTTGACCAGGCAGGAAACGCTTACGGCACCGCGAGTAACTCATTGCTCGACCAGTATGAGGGCAGCGTCTTCGAGCTGTCGCCCTCAGGCAGCGGCTGGACGTTTAACCTGTTGTATGCGTTTCCCGCGCCCCCCGGCGCCGGTTATCCGGACGGCGGTGTGATCTTCGATAGCCAGGGAAACCTCTGGGGCGTTAACGGCTACGGCGGCGCGGACGACTGCAGCAGCGACGATTATAACTGCGGCAGTATTTACGAATTGACCCCCTCATCCTCGGGATGGACAGCCACGACTGTGTTCGCGTTCAACACCAGCACGGGAGGGCATCCGATTGGGACTTTGGTTGCCGATCAGTTCGGCAATTACTATGACACTCTCGATACCAACGGGCCATACGGCGGCGGCACCGTCTTTCAGTTCGTTCCCGCAAGTGGTGAACTCAACGTGCTTTATGCCGCTACTGGATACCCCGGGGACAATTCCGGTCCGTATGGCGGCGTAGTCAGGGACCGGTCTGACAATCTTTACGGCGCCGCCGAAGGGGGATTCGAATCTGGCTGGGTCTTCGAGCTGTCTCCCTTAAATGGCCGCTGGGATTTCACCAATCTCCACAACTTCATGGACGGCAGCGACGGGGCCACCCCAATCGGTCCTTTGGCTCTGGACGCAGAGGGCAATGTGTATGGGGTCAATCTGAGCAATGTCATCTTTGAGATTACGCCGTGACCTAAAGGACCGAGGCCGCGTTCGTTTGAGGACAACATTCCGGCTGGGCGCGATCATTCTCCAGGGCAGGGAAGTCCCTTGCAGCAGGGACTTCCACTCCCGACTCACACAAACAACTGGCTTCTGATCGTTACTGCTGGGGGTTTGCCGGCGGATTCTGCGACGAATCCGGGGCCGACTGTTGTACCGTGATCGAGTTTCGCAACTTGAAGGTGACCACGGACTCGGCTTGCACCGTCAGTTCCTTATTGCCGGTGAAGGCTGCGCCCGCAGTACCTGCGCCCGCGCCCACCAGACCGCCGATCAGCGCGCCCTTACCGCCGCCGGCCAGCCCGCCAATCAGCGCGCCACCGCCCGCTCCGCCGCCCACAAAGGCTCCCGTCCGCTTACCCTTACCCTTTATAGTCTGGGCGTATTCGGAGGTGTGGATCGTGGTTGGGACACCCTTCACATTGATGCTGGTCAACGCGATCGCCAGATAGCCTTCGCCTTTGAAGCGGCCAGGCGACTTCGAATCGACTACCGTGCCTGATACTCCCGCACCCGTGCGAATCGCTACCACACCATTGACCGCGAGCGATTGCGCCAGGGTTCCGGTAAATGAGTCGCCAGCGTTGGCCGTCTTGGTGTCGATGGTGTTGCCCATGCGGACCATGATGCTGGTCCCAGCTGGAATCACCAGCGGCGGCGGTGGTGGTGGCGGAGGCGGCGGAGCCGGCGCGGGCGCCTGCGCCATCTGCTGCTGTTGCTGCTGCGCCGGCGCGGACTGGCTCATATTGCCGGATGGCTGAGCCTGGCTCATGTTGCCTCCGGATTGAGGTTGACTCATGTTTCCCGCGGGCTGGTTGCCTTGCGCTGACGAGGTATCGCTGGCCGTCGTTGCCGGGGGTTGATTTTGACTTTGATCTTTCTTGCTGCACGCCATAAAGCTGGCAGCCAGTACCAGACTGAGTACCAAAGCCCAGGTTGAGGAACGCATGGTTTTTCCCTTTCGTTGCGTGGTTGGACGCAAGGCGTCCAGACTGCTACGGAACCACTCGATTGCTTTGCCGGAATGTGATTCCTGGCCAGGAAATAAAGACGAATGCGCCAGGGACATCTTGCCGTGAAAGCCGGAACTAACAGATTGTAACTCGGCCACTACCCGCAGTCCGAATCATCCGGACCGCGGCCCCGGAAGAAATCAGACTGCGGCCTTCGCCGGCTCTTCAACCTTGGTAGTATCCCGCAGGCCCAGATAGCCCACGACCCCAGCCACCAGCGAGGCTGCCAGGATGGCCGTCTTGGCCTCCATCAGATAAGCATGTTCGTCGAACGCCAACGAGCCGATGAAGATGGAAACCGTGAACCCGATTCCGGCCAGCACCCCGACCGCGCTGAGTTGCCTCCAGGTGACTCCATCCGGTACTCGCGCCAGGCCCGCCAACTCCGCCAGCTTGGCAAAGCCGACTATGCCCAGTGGCTTTCCTATTACGAGTCCCAGAATAATTCCCCAGGCAATGCGGCTGCTCACCAGCGCGCCCCAGCCGTCGCTGGAGAACGTTACCCCGGCATTGGACAGCGCAAACAGTGGCAGCACCAGAAACGACACCCAATCGTTCAACAATCGCGTCAGCCGTTCCGCCGCCGATTCGGTGCTGTTCAGCAGCGCATCGAAACCTCCGAGAAGGTTCTTGGCCGTCCGCACGTCGCCGCAGTTCATGGCATCGCGAAAGCGTCTCGACATGTTGGTCGCAATGTCCTGAAACTCTTTCAGCGATAGCGGCGCAGTCGTGGGCACCATGAATCCCAGAATCACGCCCGCAATAGTGGCGTGAATTCCCGAGCGCAGGATCGCTATCCAGAAGCCGGTCGCGAGCACGAAATACATCACCGGCTGCGAGATGCCAAGTTTCAAGGTCAGTGCAATGACAGCCAGAATCACCAGTCCGGTAAACAAGGCCACCCGGTCCAGCGACCCGCTGTAGAAAACCGCAATCACAATGATGGCGCCAATGTCATCGGCAATGGCCAGGGTCAGCAGGAAAACCTTCAAGTCCGAAGGAATGCCTTTGATCATGCCCAGCACGCCGAGGGAAAAGGCGATGTCGGTCGCCATCGGGATGCCCCAACCGTGGTGCCCGCCATATCCGTGGTTAAGGGCGACATACAGCAGCGCCGGAACCACCATGCCTCCCAGCGCGCCAAACACCGGCAGCGCCGCCCGGCGGATGTCCGACAGCTCGCCGTGCACAATCTCGTGCTTGATTTCCATGCCCACCAGGAAAAAGAAGATCGCCATGAGCGCGTCGTTGATCCAGGCGTGCACCGGTAACTGCAAGCGCGAGAGCTGCAACTCCATTTCCCAAACATGGTGATAGGACGCCTGCCAGGGGGAGTTGGCCCAAATCAATGCAAGCACCGCGGCCGCCAGCAGGAAGATGCTGCTGATTCCCTGGATGTGAATGAATTGCTGAATCGGCAAGACCAGGGCACGGGTCACCAGCGACTCGCGTAGCTGCACCTGAAGCGCTCCGAATGTGCGTGGTGGAATTCCCATGGTTGCGGTGCATCAGCTCAAGGCCCAATGTCAGAGCTGAGCATCCATTGAAAACGCTGGGTGCAACCGCCGTCAACCGGGGGCTGGCGCACGATTGGCAAGCTCGCGTTCCCGGAGCTATGCTGGGAGACTCTCATGAGTGAGATCACCCGCAACGTGCTGCTCATTTTCGCCGCGCTTCTGCCCATCGTGAACCCGCTGGGCATGGCGCCCATCTTCGCCGAAATCACCTTGGGCTTCCCGGACGCGGTGCGTCGCACGGTAGCGTTTCGCGTGGCCGTCAACGGCGTGGTGCTCCTGATGGCCTCCATGTTCGTCGGCTCCTACATCCTGCAATTCTTCGGCATCAGCCTGGCGGCCGTGCAACTGGGCGGCGGATTGGTGGTGACCGTCGCGGGATGGCAGATCCTCAACAAGAAAAGCGATATGAGCGATCGCCAGGTCTCGGCCCCTGACAAACAGGAGCTCCTCTCGCAGGCTTTCTACCCGCTCACCATGCCGCTCACGGTCGGCCCCGGGTCCATTGCGGTCGCCCTTACCTTGGGCAGCAATCTTCACGAGGAGCGTCGTTTGCAGCTCATCTTCAGCGCACTGACCGCGGTGGTGGGCATTCTCCTGATCGGCATAACCATTTACCTGTGCTATCGCTTTTCTGAAGGATTGCAGCGGCTGCTTGGGCCCAACGGCACCAGCATTCTGATTCGCCTGTCGGCTTTCATCCTGGTCTGCATCGGCATACAAATCATGTTTAACGGCCTGGAAAGCTTCTATCGGGTGCTGAAGGGGATTGTGCAATAGACCGGCAGCTTTGGGATGGGCTCACGCCAGCCAGGCCGCGAGCTTGCCCAACGACTACGCCGCTGTAAGCTTTTGTTCTGGTCGTCCCGGGCGGCTTTCAGCCGCGATGGTATCAGGCCGCGCCGGAGCTGCCTGTCGGCTTTTCATCGCTTCGCCGCGTGTATAATTTTCGCTAGCGCGCCCGTAGCTCAGCTGGATAGAGCGAATGCCTCCGGAGCATTAGGTCGGGAGTTCGAATCTCTCCGGGCGCGCCAGAGACCTGCTTCCCTCAGTCATCGGCTCGAGATCCTTCGCTCTGCTCAGGATTTCGCCTGCGGACTCCCACTCGGCTTTGCCTCGCTCACGCCCGCAAAACGGCTCAAGTTCGAATCTCTCCGGGCGCGCCAGCACTCTCACTCTTCTCTACCAGCCGCAACACCCCCGCGTCTTGGCGCTTTTATCTATTTCGGCGTTACACCTTTCGTGCAGCTGAAGGCGGTTGATTATCCTGGCGTTGCCTGCGGGTGGCAAGGGACGCAAGGCAGGCCCGCCGCGCCGGCCGTCATCCGGGCCTACTACTGCACCGGCGCCCCATCATTGTCCCTTCTTGGCAGTCGCTCCTGAAGCGCTACTATGAGGGACTCCGGGCCATCCGTCACATCCAGGGAAACGTCCGCCAGCGGTTCCCCGGTTGTGTCGGGAGCAGCGTACACAAAGCAGATTACACAGTTGGGGCAGAGACGACGTAATTGGAAGATGAGGGACTTGCGCAGGGGGGCGGGAACGGAGTGTCCGATGACGGCAGCATCGACCTGTCGTTGGGCCGCAAGCGACGGCCCCTCTTCGGGGCTCCGGGGCGAGATAACGGAGAACCCAGCCACCGCCAGAACATCGTTCCTCGACAGCAGCAAGCGAACATTTCGGCTAATCGAAAGCACGCGATACATAAAGAGCGAATTATATAGCCGGTAAGAGTTTCAACGCTTCAGACCCTGATCGGCCATGCACTCTCATTTGCTGGCGTCCAGCGCAGGCTGGTATTGTGTTCGGCGGAGTTGCTAACGGAATTGCCGCCCCGGATCGAATGTCGCGGGCACTCTGGTCGGCCTTTCCCTCCAGTCGCCTGGACGAAAGAGTAGTATCGGAGTCACAGGGAATGATTCGCTTCATCCGTGACACAAATCTGGCCCCAATGTTGTCCTTAATGTTGAGCCGTCGGAGGGCCGATGAATAACCCGATTCGCACTGTGACGTTTGCGGGAATTTTCCTGCTGCTTTGGCTGGCCGGCGTGGGCTGCGCCAGCCGGCAGAGCGTAGATGACCTGGGTAAACAGTTGGCGGATGTAAACGCCAGACTGACAAAACTGGAACAGGCGGAGACGCAAAGGTCTCGTGACAACGCGGAACAGCAAGCGACCACGGATTGGAACAAAACGCTTCTAACCAAAGCCCTGGCCGACGCCGATAAACGCAGGCAGGATTGCAAGGCTGCGGCGCAAGCGGATTTCAGCAATTGGGTGCGTCTCAACGGAACGCCGGTCCCGGGAAAGACGGAAGCCTACGCGGCGCCGCCTGAGGGCATTAAGCAAGCCCAGGCCAAGCAGGACAAAGCCGAAGCGGATTGTCAGAAGGACTATGAGGACACCTTGCAGGCCGCACAACTCAAATATGCGCGCTGAGCCTTTGCCTGGGCCTCTCATCGCGCTCGCGATAACAAGCCCGCTGAAAACTCATGGCGAAGCAGAATTCAGGTAGAGCTGGCCTTCAGGCCAGCGTCTCAGCCCATTCTCTCTCGTCCTAGGTCGGCGCTTCGCCTAGCCTGTGTAAATTAGCAATCCCTTATACTCCAGACCGCTGCCACCCCCCGATCCAAGATCGCAACGTGGATGGTGTTAGCCTCACGTAATCTGCAATATACATAGGATTACCTCATACATCGCTATAGCGTTTTTCCGGGCGCAAGAAGCTATTCCGGTTTGGTGCCGGATTTGCCTTAAGAAAATCGTGCCGCCGCCGATGAAATAACAGGCACACATTCTGCTCTTATGCCTGCACCTGGAGGACATCTGATGGATCCGAGCCAGCCGGCCTGCGATCCCGGCCCACTGCCCAGCGAAATGGATGAGGTCATTAAGGAGTTTCTGGTTGAGTGCAATGAAGGTCTTGATCGCTTTGATCGCGACCTGGTTGCGCTGGAAAAAGACCGCACCTCGCGTGAACTGCTGGACAGCATCTTTCGCGCCATTCACACCATAAAAGGCACGGGCGGCGTGCTGGGCTACGAGAAGCTGGTCTCGATTTCGCATATCGGGGAGAGTGTGCTCAGCCGCATGCGTGACGGGCTGCTTCTGCTTTCACCCGCCATCACCACGGCCCTGCTCGCCATGGCCGATGCCTTGCGCGACATTCTGCGCGACATTGCCGCCAGCGGAGGCGAGGGTAACGGTGATCACTCCGCCGTGCTGCGGCAACTGTCCGCGGTGCTCGACCAGACACAGCCGCCGGCTCTCCCGCAACCGCCGCCGCCCCCGGCGGCCGCTTCCCAGGCGCAGGGCACCGCATTGCCGCTGCTGGGCGAAATCCTGGTGAACTCGGAGGCCTGCCAGAGTGCGGATGTCGTAGCTGCCGTGGGACTCCAGCAGGAGGGCGATCCCCGCCGCCTGGGCCAGATCCTGGTCGAAGCCGGCGCCGCCGATCCGTCGGCCGTCGCCGAGGGCCTCAAGGCGCAAAGCGACTATCGCGAGATCGCCAGCCATACCATTCGCGTCGACGTGGCGCTGCTGGACAAGGTCATGAACCTGGTAGGCGAGCTGGTGCTGGCGCGCAACCAGGTGCTCCAGTTTACCGGCACGCAGAAGGACAGCAGCTTCCTCAGCACCGCGCAACGGCTCAATCTGATCACCACCGAACTTCAGGAAGGAGTGATGAAGACCCGCATGCAGCCCATCGGCAATGTGTGGAACAAGCTTCCCCGCGTGGTCCGCGACCTCTCGGTGGGAAGCGGCAAGCAGGTCGAGGTCCGGATGGAAGGCGCGGAAACGGAGCTGGACAAGACCATCATCGAAGCCATCAAGGACCCGCTCACCCACATCATTCGCAATGCCGTAGACCACGGCATCGAATTGCCGGAGGCGCGAATGGCGGCCGGGAAATCGCCCGCCGGCCACTTGCTGCTGCGCGCCTTCCACGAAGGCGGCCAGGTCAACATCGAGATCTCCGACGACGGTGCCGGCATCCCGACCGAAAAGCTCAAAGCCAAGGCCATCGCCAAAGGCATCGTCAGTGCCGAGCAGGCTGCCCGCATGTCGGAGCGCGAGCTGCTGCACTTCGCCTTTCTGCCCGGCCTGTCCACCGTGGAGCAGGTCAGCAACATCTCCGGACGCGGCGTCGGCATGGACGTGGTGAAAACCAACATCGAGAAGATCGGCGGCATGGTCGATCTGCAAAGCACCAGCGGGAAGGGAACGCTGCTGAAGATCAAGATTCCCCTCACCCTGGCAATTATTCCCGCGCTTGTTGTTACCAGCGGCGGCGAGCGCTTCGCCATTCCGCAGGTCAGCCTGATTGAGCTGGTGCGCTCCGAAGGCCAGGAGGCGGAACGCGGCATCGAGAACATTCATGGCGCTTCGGTCTATCGCCTGCGCGGCAATCTGCTGCCGCTGATCTATCTGAACCGCGAGCTGCAACTGGGCGGCGAATCCGCGTCGGGTTCGATCAATGTTGTCGTCCTCCAGGCCGGCGACCGGCAGTTTGGGCTGGTGGTCGACGAGATCAACGACACCGAAGAGATTGTCGTCAAACCGCTGTCCAAGCAGCTGAAAACGGTTTCCTGCTTTGCCGGCGCCACCATTATGGGCGACGGCCATGTGGCCCTCATTCTTGATGTCCTCGGCCTGGCGCAAATGACCCGCGTAGTCAGCGATTTGCGTGAGCAGAACGTGGCCAAGCAGGGGCTGAAAGCGGCCGAGAGCGCCGCCCAGCGCGAGTCCTGGCTGCTGTTCCGCATCGGCAAGGACGGTCGCATGGCAATTCCACTCTCCCTGGTATCGCGGCTGGAGGAGTTTCCCGCCACCCAGGTGGAGCGCTACGCCGGCCACGAAGTCATTCAGTATCGCCAGCAGATCATGCCTCTGGTCAGGCTGGCCGAGGCCCTGGGTTATGCCGGCGCCGGCAACAGCGAATTGCTCCAGGTCATCGTGTACTCCAGCAACGGCCGCAGCGTCGGCCTGGTGGTGGACGAGATCCTGGACATCGCGGATCAGTCGGCGGCGGTGCAGCAAATCCGCCAGGTGAAAACGTTGAAGGGGGCAGCGGTGATCCAGCAGCGGGTCACCGACCTGCTGGATGTGCCCGCGCTGCTGGCAGCCCAGCAGCTGGCGGGCGGCGAAGGAGCGCAGGCATGAAGCAACGCCGGCAACTATGCACCTTCTACCTCCAGAAGCTGCTGTTTGGGGTGGAAGTAGAAAAGGTCCAGGAAGTCATCCGCTACCAGGAGATGACCCGCATCCCGCTGTCGCCGGAGGTGATTGGCGGGCTCATCAATCTGCGCGGCCAGATCGTTACTGCCCTCGATCTCCGGCGCCAGCTCGCACTGGCTGCCCGCGATCGCGGCGAGCTGCCCATGAACGTCGTCATCCGCCGCGACGATGGTCCCATCAGCCTGCTGGTGGACGAGATCGGCGACGTGGTCGAAGTCGACGAGCAGTTGTTCGAGCCGGCCCCCGATACTCTGGACTCCCGCGGCCGGGAGTTCATTCGCGGCGTTTACAAACTGAAGCAACAGCTGCTGCTTTTGCTGGATACCGAGAAAGCCATGTCGGTGGTGGGCACCCACCCCGCCTAGCACGATCAGGACCACCCGCAGAACAGCCATAAGGAGCGTACATGCTACAGGCGCACAGCAAAGGAAACGGTTTTCACAAAACCCGGCTGAACGGGGAAGACGGGGCGCATTCGACCACGCGGCTCGAGCCGCCGCAATTGACGGATGAGATTTGCCGCCTCGCGGCGGAGCTGCGGGCGGGAAAGATCCAGGAGCGGGCGGGGCTGGAAGGCTTTGCCCCCGGCGAGCATGACGTCCTGCGCAGCCTCAATGAAGGACTCGACACCCTGACCGCGCCCCTGGCGGTGGTTATCGAGTTCCTCGGCTGCCTCAGTCAGGGCAAGATTCCGGACAAGGTCACCACCGCCTTTGCCGGCGACCTTGATCTCACCCGGACCAACCTCAATGCCTGCGTGGACGCGATGGGCGGCTTGCTGGACATACGCAATGTTCAGGAGCGCCTGGCGGTGAACGATATGTCGCGGCAAGCGGCCGAGAACTACCCGGGAATTTTCGGCGAGTTGTGCCGTGACAGCAATGCCGCCCAGGGGCGGGTGAAGAACGCCATCCGTATCCTGAAATTGATTGCCGTCGGCGATTTCAAACAGGATTTAGAAACCCTGGAAAAGGTCGGCAAACGCTCGGAGAACGACGAGTTCGTTCCGGCCTTCATCACCGTAATGCAAGCCATCGATGCCCTGGTGGCCGATGCCACGACGCTGTCGTCGGCGGCCGTGGCCGGAAAGCTCGCAACCCGGGCCGACGCCGGCAGGCATCGGGGCGAATTCCGCAAGGTGGTGGAAGGCGTCAACGCCACGCTCGACGCCGTCGTCGGCCCCTTGAACGTTGCCGCCGAATACGTCGACCGGATCAGCAAGGGCGACCTGCCTCCCAAGATCACCGATCAATACAACGGCGATTTCAACACCATCAAGAATAACCTCAACCAGTGTATCGACGCGCTCAACGGCCTGACCGAGGAGATGACGCGCATGTCGGAGGCACACAACGCCGGCGACATCGATGCCAGGATTCCGCCCGAGAGGTTCAGCGGCGCCTACCGCGCCATGGCCGCGGGCGTAAACGACATGGTCTTCGGCCACATCGCGGTCAAAAAGAAAGCCATGGCCTGTATCGCCGAATTCGGTAAGGGCAACTATGACGCCCCGCTGGAGCAGTTTCCCGGCAAGAAGGCCTTCATCAACGAAAACATCGAGCGGCTGCGCTCCAATGTGAAAAGGTTCATTGGCGACATGACCCATATGTCGGAGGCGCACACCGCCGGCGACATCGATGCCCTCATTCCGGTGGAAGAATTCGAAGGCGCGTATCGCACCATGGCGCAGGGCGTCAATGACATGGTCCAGGGTCACATCACGGTCAAGAAGAAGGCCATGGCGTGTATCGCCGAGTTCGGCAAGGGCAACTTCGAAGCGCCGCTGGAGAAATTTCCCGGCAAGAAGGCCTTTATCAACGACACCATTGAGGAGGTACGCACGCATCTCAAGGCGCTTATCTCTGACACCAACCTGTTGGTGGAGGCGGCCGTGGCCGGCAAACTCTCTACTCGCGCCGACGCCGCCAAGCACGGCGGCGATTTCCGCAAGATCGTGGAAGGCGTGAACGCCACCCTGGACGCCGTGATCGGACCGTTGCAGGACGTCAGCCACGTGCTGGAGAAACTGGCGGGAGGAGATCTTACGGCGGAGGTGGTCAGCGAATACGCCGGCGACTTTGGCCAGCTGCGCACCGCGGTGAATGCCCTGGCTACCCAGGTGCGGACCGCTATCCAGCAGATTGGGGCCAACGCCACCACCCTGGTTTCGGCAGCGGAGGAGCTCAACAAGGTCAGCCAGCAGATGAGCGCCAGCGCCGACGAAACTGCGACCCAGGCCAACGTGGTCTCGGCCGCCAGCGAGCAGGTGGCCAACAACGTCCAGACCGTCGCCACCGGGGCCGACGAGATGGGCGCCAGCATCAAGGAGATCGCCAAGAACACCGCCGACGCCACCCGGGTCGCAACCTCCGCGGTCAAGTCGGCCGAGACCACCAATGTCACCATCAGCAAGCTTGGGGTCAGCAGCGCCGAGATCGGGCAGGTGATCAAGGTGATCACATCGATCGCCCAGCAGACCAACCTGCTGGCCTTGAACGCCACCATCGAGGCCGCCCGGGCCGGAGAAGCCGGCAAGGGCTTTGCCGTGGTCGCCAACGAGGTCAAGGAGCTGGCCAAGGAGACGGCCAAGGCCACCGAAGACATCAGCCGCAAGATCGAGGCGATCCAGACCGACACCAAGGGCGCGGTCGAAGCCATTGGCCAGATCGGCACGGTGATCGTGCAGATCAACGACATCCAGAACACCATTGCCAGCGCGGTCGAGGAGCAGAGCGCCACCACCAACGAGATCAGCCGCAACCTGGCGGAGGCGGCGCGCGGCAGCACCGAAATCACCAAGAACATAACCGGCGTGGCGGAGGCGGCGCGCAGCACCACCGCCGGCGCCAACGAGACGCAAAAATCGGCGCAGGCGCTGGAGCGCATGGCTGCCGAACTGCAAGGCCTTATCGCACAATTTAAGTACTGAGTCCATTTGCCGATGGTGGCTGCCAGAGATTCTTCCTGCATCCGCCATCGACTTTGTTCTCCGCTGAGGGGGTTGCAAGAGAGGAGCCGGAATGCGTGCTTTGATCGTAGATGACTCGTCGGCGATGAGGGCGATCCTGGGCATGACGCTCAAGCGGCAAGGCTACGAGATTTTTCAAGCCAAGGACGGCATGGACGCGCTGGCGTCGCTGGCGAAACTCGAACCCCTCGACCTGATCCTGATCGACTGGAACATGCCGGTGATGAACGGGCTGCAGTTGCTGGGCCGCATCCGCCAGCAATCCCAGTTCGACCGCACCCAGATCCTGATGGTTACCACCGAGACCGGGGTGGGCCAGATGTCCGAGGCCCTGTCGGCGGGCGCCAACGAGTACATCATGAAGCCGTTTACCGCGGACATGGTGATGGACAAGCTGCGGCTGGTAGGTCTATGAGCTCCCTGACGCGCAAGATCCGGGTCCTGGTGGTGGACGATTCGGTGGTGATGCGGCGGCTGCTGTCGGAGGTGATTGCCTCCGATCCGGAACTGGAGGTGGCCGGCTATGCCGCCAACGGGCAGATCGCTCTAGCGCTCTTCGATCAGGTTTGTCCTGACATTGTCACGCTGGACGTCGAAATGCCGGTCATGAATGGTATGGAGACATTGAAGGCGATGCGCGCTGCCCGCCGCATGCTTCCCGTCATCATGTTCAGCACCCTGACGGAGCGGGGCGCCGAGGCCACCATCGATGCCCTGGCCCTGGGGGCAAGTGACTATGTTGCCAAGCCAACCGAGTCGGGATACAACTCAGGCCGCGAGCGGATTCGCGAGGCCTTGCTTCCCAGGATCAAGGCCCTTTGCCAACGCTGGCAACGCTCGCCGGGGCTGCCACCGCCGCTTGTCCCCCGGCTTCCCTCAATCCGGCATCCCCGGCTGGCGGAGCGAATACAGGTTGTCGCCATCGGGTGTTCCACCGGCGGGCCGAACGCCCTGGCGCAGGTGCTGCCCGATATTCCGGCGGATTTTCCGGTGCCCTTGCTCATCGTCCAGCACATGCCGCCGGCCTTTACCCGGTTTCTGGCCCAGCGCCTGAGCGCTCTATGTCAAATGGAGGTCGCAGAGGCCGGTGATGGCGAAATCCTGGAGCGGGGACGTATGTGGGTAGCGCCGGGCGGCTATCATCTCGAGTTGCTGCGCCGCGGGCAGGACGTGCGCTTGCATATCCACCAGCAGGCGCCGGAGAACTCCTGCCGACCTTCTGTGGATGTGCTGTTCCGTTCGGTGGCCCAGATTTTTTCCGGCCAGGCTCTGGCCGTAGTGCTCACCGGAATGGGTCAGGATGGGCTTCGCGGCTGTGAGCTGTTGGCCCAGCAGGGCGCTGAAATTGTGGTTCAGGACGAGCCCACCTCGGTGGTATGGGGCATGCCCGGTTTTGTTGCCAAGGCTGGTCTCGCGCGCGCTGTTCTGCCGATTTCCGAGATTGCTTCGCACATCGTTCGCCGGGTGACCGCTTTTCGCCCCTTGACCAGCGCCCTCGTCCGCCCCATGGGAGCGGCGTCATGAGTCTGGCGGCAATCGACTTCGATTACCTGCGGACGCTGCTGAAGGTCCACGCTGCGATCGTGCTCGATCCCGGCAAGGAATATCTGGCCGAAACCCGTCTGGCAACCCTTGTCAGCGAGCAAGGCTGCTCGTCGGTGCAGGAGTTGCTGGGTGTATTGCGGCGTCAGAGCTTCAACGGTCTGCATCGCAAAGTGCTCGACGCCATGACCAACAACGAAACCTGGTTCTTCCGCGACTGCAACTGCTTCGCCGCCTTCAGCGAGGTCATTCTCCCGGAAATGATGAAGCGTCGCGCTGCCGAGCGCAAACTTGCCGTCTGGAGCGCCGCCTGTTCCAGCGGTCAGGAGCCTTACAGCATCGCCATCGCGCTGCGCGAGCAGTTTAGCGTTCCCGGTTGGAGCTTCTCCATCCTGGGTACCGACTTTTGCAGCGCCGTGCTGGAACGCGCGCGCAGCGGCCTCTATCGGCAGATGGAGGTAAACCGCGGCCTCCCAGTCAAATTGTTGACCCGCTACTTTACCCAGCAGGGACTGCACTGGCAACTGAAGCCGGAAATCCTTGCCATGGTGGCGTTGCAAGTCATGAACCTGAACGAGCCGTGGAGCGCCGCGATTCCGCCGGCGGACATTATCTTTCTTCGCAATGTCCTGATTTATTTCGACGTGCAGACCCGGCGGGAGATTCTCGCTCGGGTGCGCCGCATCCTTCGTCCCGATGGATTTCTCTTCCTGGGCTGTGCGGAGACCACGTTGAACCTCGATGCCGAATTTCAACCTGTGCAGGCGAAGAATTATGTTTGCTACAAGCTAAAGGACCGGTAGTTTCATGGTGACTGAAATCAGCAGCGCTGACCTGGTGACGGTAGTGGACGAAATCTTTGGCTCCATGGCAGGCATGCAGTTGGCGCCCAGTCCCACGCTGATTGCCTCCGATACGCGAAACGGCTATCTGGTTTCAAGCGTACAGATCGTGGGAGACTGGCAGGGCGCGGTGCGTCTGGACATCGACCTGGAACTCGCCTCCCAGGTCTGTGCCAACCTGGTAGGTCTCGATCCTGCCGACTTGTCTCCGCAGGACATCAGCGACGCTGCCGGCGAACTGGCCAACATGACCGGAGGAAGCGTGAAGACCCTTTGCGCGCCCACCTCGCGATTGTCGCTGCCCTCGGTTGTTATGGGGCGGGATTTCAAATTCGCCGTCTTGCAGGGGACCGTGATCCAGGCAATCTCTTTTTCGCATCCCTGCGGAGGGCTGACCGTCAGCGTCATCCAGAAGGACGCGCCGGCACAGAACTGATGCGAGCGTAACGGCGATGCCAGTACTCCTAAGAGCACTCTCAGTAAGCCAGATAGATAGGCATCAGTGCGAGGTCTGGGGCTCGACCCACTGCACTCCCAACTGTTCATACAGAAATACCAGCCGGTAACTCTCCATAGAGATCTGCTGGTCCTCGGACGAGCCGATGCCGCCATGCCCAGCATTGGAGAAGCTGAGCAACAGCACCGGATATTTCGAAGCCGTCGCCGCTTGCAGCGCCGCCGCAAACTTGCGTGAGTGCCAGGGATCGACGCGCGGATCGTTCTCTCCCACCACCAACAGCACCGCAGGATACTTCAACCCATCCTGCACGTGGTGATAGGGCGAGTACGCATACAGTGCGTTGAACTGCTCCGGATCTTTTACCGACCCATACTCGGTCGCGTTGTACTGGCCGTTTTGCGTCGTCTCCGAGCGCAACATGTCATAGAGCCCGACGTAGGAAACCACCGCGCGGAACAGGTCTGGACGCTCGGTCAGCACCGCGCCCATCAGCAGGCCGCCGTTGCTGCCGCCCGCGATGCCCAGCTTCGAAGGATTGGTGTATTTCGCCTGGATCAGGTATTCGGCGCAGGCGATGAAGTCGTCGAAGACATTCTGCTTGTGGGTCAGCATGCCCTGCTGGTGCCAATCCTCGCCGAACTCCCCTCCGCCGCGTAGACTTGCGATCACCATCACCCCGCCGGCATCCAACCACGGAAGCGAGCCTTGATCAAAGTATGGTGTCATGCTCACGCCGAATCCGCCGTAGCCTGTGAGCAACGCCGGATTCTGGCCGTTCAGTTTGGTGCCCTTGCGCCGGAAGATCGCCAGCGGAACTTTCGTTCCATCCTTGGAAGTGGCGAACTCTTGCAACACGTCGACCTCGGCGAAGTTGTAGGGTGATGTCTCGCGCAATGCCGTAACCGTCACCTGCTTCGACGCCGGATCGTATCGGTACCAGGCCATGGGGTCGACATAGCTGACGTTGCCGAACAGAATCGTGTCGCCGTCCAGCGGCAGAATCTGCGTGATCGTCGAAACCGGCTTGGCCGGAACCACGCCGAGCTCATGCCCATTCTGATCAAAGACGTGAACCTCAGTTGGTCCGCCGACCAGCTCGGTCACGTAAAGTCGCTTCGCGGTGGGAACGAAGGTCGGCTGCATGCCCGCCAGCGTGTACTGAAAATCCTGGATCACGGCCGAAGTTTGCGGCACGATCACCTTGGCGTTCTTCAACTCAGGCGTGGCCAACGGCGCGCGCAGCAATTTACCGCGTGGCGCGTGATCGCGCGACAGCATGTAAACCGAATCGCTACCAATAACCACTGCCTTGATGCCATCCGAGAATTGGGTAATCTGCTTCCACTTGCCATCAGGACCGCAGAGAAAGTGTGCGTAGTCGCCACCGTCTCCATTTTCAACCGTGGCCAGCAGATACTTGCCGTCTTCGCTCGCGCTCAATACGGTCTCAGCGATCCGGGGAAAATCCTTGCCGATGGCGTAGGTGTCCTCCGTCGGGGCCGTGCCCAACTTGTGGAAGTAGATTTGCTGGAAGAAGTTCAGATCGTCTTTAGGCCGTTCACCCACACTGGGATAGTGGGTGTAATAGAACCCGCTGCCGTCGGCACTCCAGATAACACTACCGCCGCCGATGGCGGTTGTGTGCGGCACGACATCGGACAACGCCTGGCCGGTCGCCACGTCGTACACATGTACCGACCCCATCTCACTTCCACCTTGCGCCAGCGATACTGCAACCTTGCTGCCGTCCTGCGATGGCGCATAGAACTGAATGGCTGTGGAGTTGGTGGAATCGATCTGCGCCGGATCCAGGACTACATGCTTGGACGCTGGGTCATCCGGCGATCGCAATGTGACCAGCACGCCCTGTTGCTTGCCGGGCTCGAAGTTCATGGCAAATAGCGTTCCGCCGCGGATCTCCAGAGCGTAAAACGCCGGCGAGCTCGTATCGTCCAGCTTCTTGAAGTAAGCCCGAATCTGATTGCGTATCGGCAAGTCATCCAGAATGGCGTGGGCATGAGCATTTTCAGCGGCTATCCATGCAATTACCTCCGGACTTTTGCCGTCTTCCAACCAGCGATAGTTGTCGGTTACTTTGACTCCGTTATATTCATCCACCACTGGATGTTTGGGTGTGGCGGGAAGAGGCGGAACAGTTGTTTGCCACGCGAGGGCAAAGGCAGGGAAAAGCAACAAAGCAGCCAACAGGGCTCGACGAGGATGCATGATGTCCCTTCTGCGACGTGGTCCGGTTGTGCGAAGCGTCCGGCCAGCGCCAAAACGAATAAGAGTATAGCGAAACCCGAGTTCGCAACCTGTTTTACATACGCAAACCCGCATTCCCGGATTCTGGAACCGGGCGGATTTGTTGACGCCCTGCCTGGAAGGGGTGCGACTTCAATCGCGCCATCGCGCTGCCTCCCGCAATTGTCATCCGAACGGAGCTGAAGGATCCGCGGTTTCGCCAATGTAGCGATAGTCCATAACTCTCATTCCCTTCGGTCTCCTTCTATAATCGTGCCGGACTCAAATCCGTAGAACGCTGAGGTCAAACGTTGGCCTATCAAGACCTGAGGGAATGGATTTCCGCGCTGGAAAAGGCCGGAGAACTGAAGCGCATCAAAGCCGAAGCCGATCCCATTCTGGAGATCGCCGAGATCACCGACCGCGTCTCCAAGTGGGGGCCGCGCGGCAGCCACGGTCCAGGCGGCCCGGCGCTGCTCTTCGAGAACATCAAAGGGCATCCCGGCGCCCGCGTCTTCATCAACCAGTTCGGCTCTGAGCGCCGTATGACCATGGCGCTCGACGTCGACTCGCTGGACGAGATTGCCGACCGCATCAAGATGTTCATGGATGTTAAGTCGCCGCAGGGCCTGCTCGACAAAATCAAGATGCTGCCCATGCTGGCCGAAATGGGCAAATTCTTTCCCAAGGAAGTCTCCACCGGGCCGTGCAAGGAAGTGATCAAGCGTGATAATTTCTCGCTGCACGATTTTCCCATCCTGCAATGCTGGCCGCTGGACGGCGGCCGCTTCATCACCCTGCCCTCGGTCATCACCAAGGATCCCCGGACCGGCAAACGCAACGCCGGAACCTACCGCATGCAGGTCTACGACTCGCAAAGCACCGGCATGCACTGGCAGCGTCAGAAGCAGGGTGCGGAACACTATCGCGAGCAGATGCGGCGGGCTGCCGCCGCGGGCGAGGCCAACCCTGTGACTGCCGCGCTGGACATGATGGCGCGCTCCGGCGGCGGTTCGCGGGTTGCGGAAGGGAAGCAGGTTGCCGGAAGAATGGAAGTCGCCGTCGCCATCGGAACGGAGCCGGCGGTGATGTTCTCGTCCATCGTTCCCGCGCCGCCGGACGTCGAAGAATATCTCATCGCCGGATTCCTGCGCCAGAAGCCGCTGGAGCTGGTGAAGTGCGAGACCGTCGATCTGGAAGTCCCGGCGACCTCGGAAATCGTTCTCGAAGGCTATGTTGAACTCGACGAGCTGCGCATGGAAGGCCCCTTCGGCGATCACACAGGTTTCTACACGCCCGAAGATCTTTATCCCGTCTTCCACGTCACCTGCGTTACCCATCGCAAGAACCCGATCTACTCGACGACCATTGTTGGCAAGCCGCCGATGGAAGACGCGTACATGGGCAAGGCGGTCGAGCGAATCTTCCTGCCCCTCATGCGGCTGACCATCCCGGAAATCGTCGACGTCAATCTGCCCATCGAAGGCATCTTCCACAACCTGATGATTGTGTCGATCAGGAAGTCGTATCCCGGCCAGGCGCGCAAGGTGATGAACGGCATCTGGGCGCTCGGCCAGGCGATGTCCACCAAATGCATTCTCGTCGTTGATGAAGATGTTGACGTGCAGGACATCGGCGACGTGACCCTGAAGGTGCTGAACAACATCGATCCCGAGCGCGACATTCAGTTCACTCTCGGCCCGGTCGATTCGCTCGATCACGCCTCCCGCCTGCCCGATTACGGCTCGAAGATGGGCGTCGACGCCACCCGCAAATGGCCAAGCGAAGGCTTCAATCGCCCCTGGCCCGACGAAATCCGCATGGACGAAAAGACCAAAGCGCAGGTGGCGAAACGCTGGAAGGAGTTTGGGCTGGAGTGAGGAACCAGTTGCCAGTGGTCAGTTGTCAGTTCACGTAGAGTAAGCCCGGGTGCCCGCCGCTCTGGCGGTATTCGCGACGACTTAGCACGTTGGACAACTTGTCGCTCGCGCGATGTGGCGCCTTTACCGCGTTCCCCCATTGCCTTGGGGATTACCTTCAGCTGAACCCTGGAGTCTTTCCGCCAGCCTGGCAATCGCGGCGAGGAATTCTTGCGGGGCGATACCCTTGATCAGCAGCAGATCGGCCAGTTCTGCGCCGGGAGGCAGCACTGGGGTTGCGGTCAGCAGTACTACCAGGACCTCGGGCTTTGTTTGTTTCATCGACGCCAATATTTCAGCGCCTTCGAAGCCGGGAAGAAAATGGTCGGTGATGACCAGGTCCACATGGCGGGTGCGAAGAACAAACAACGCTGCCTCGCCGGAAGTTGCGGTCAGGACATCGTATCCGGCAATGGAAAGAATCAGGCGGCGCGCCATCAATCCCGCAGGATCGTCATCCACGCACAACACAACCATGGGCTTTGCTTTAGACACACACTTCTCCAACTGCCGCAGCGCCGCCGTCTCGCTGCGTCTCTAGACAAATGGATTGTTCGGCATCCGTTTCGACCAATCGATCGGTAGGAGGTCACATTCGTCAGCGCCAGTCTCTTGCCGGGCAAACGTAGAGGACCACCGGTTCGGGTGGCCCTCTATCTGCGTATCCAACCGGCCGTCCGTAGTGCCCTGCTGCGCTGCATGCCCGGCTGGCTGCAAACTGACCTCATCATCGCATGGTTGGATCTGCCCAGTCGTTGACCCGGCGCAAGATTGAGCTTGCGCTCGCGCAATCATCGCGCCGCAGGCGAAGCGTTGCAGGGTGCAACGCCGCGCCTAGAGGTCTTGTAGCAGCAGCCGCTCGGGAGAAGCCAGCACGACCTTGCCTCGCCGCTTGGCCAGAACGCCGCCGCGTTGCCATTCGCTCATGACGCGGCTGACCGTAAAGGGAGTGATGTTGGCGGCCGCGGCCAACTCCTCGTTACGGACCGCGAGTTCGATTCCACCGGAGACCCGGTGACCGATGCCGCTGGCCAGGTTGACCAGCACTTCGGCCAGGCGCTGGCGTGCGGTGTGGCAGCTCAGCGCCACTTGCGCCGCGATCGACACATTCAGGTAATCCGAGGCGATCGTCAAGGCATTGTCCAGCAATCTGGGATACTGCTCCGCCAGGCCGCGTATCTTGACGTGTTCCCATGCCAGGGTGTGGCTCTCCCTGACCGCTTCCGTACTCAACAAATAGTCGGAAGCTCTCGACAGCAGTGCCATGCCGCCAAACATCTCTCCCGCAGGGTACGAGTGCATGTGCAGCTTCTGTCCGCCCGGAGTAAGGAAAAAACTTCTCGCAGCGCCGCTGAGAATCATGAAGATGTGACTGGCGGGATGCCCCTGGTTGGTGATGACGGAGTTGGCCAGGAACCGCCGCTGCCGCGAAGCGGACAGGACAGCGTGGATTTCATGCGGCTCAAGGCCGGCCAGAAACGGTGGGTCCAGCTTTCTTACCGACGCGCTCAACTCGGACGTAGTCAAGATGTTGCCCCCGGGGTATAGGCAAGGAATTATGGCCGTGATTGTATCCCGGATTGCGCTTTTGCTGCCCGATTCGTCCCGCATTGACTCAAGCGCCTGGGTTCACAATCAACCTTACGTCCGGCGATGTGAACTTCACAATTCGCAACATGCCGGCGGATTGCTTCGCCTGGTTCGCTGCGTTCAGGGCGATGCGTCGCGCTTCATCCCGCTCCACTCCGTAGGCGATCAGGATGGCCGTCACGTCCATTGCGACCAATCTCTTCAGTCGCGATTGGGCCGCTTGCTGCGCCTGCGCCTCAGTCATGGAAAGGACGTTCGGCCTGGCGCTTCGCGGAAGCGTGATGGAGTAGGCCGCGAGAATCGTTGCTCTGGAGGCCGGTCGGATCGCAGAACGCAAACCGGCTGCACACAAACTTCTGGCCTTCAATTACCGCTTCCACAGCGGGCAGCAGGTCGTGCGCCGCATCGGATTTCAGGATGTAACCCTGCGCGCCCGCACATAAGGCTTCTTGCATCACGTCCGAATATAGGATCGCACTCAGGAACAGGATTTTGGGACGTGGGGCGATCGCGCAGATTTGGCGCGCGGCCTCGATGCCATTGAGTTTGGGAAGGCCTATGTCCAGCAAAATCACGTCAGGTTGAAGCTCTTTGGCTTTCTGAACGGCTTCTGATCCATCGATGGCTTCGTAGATAACCTGCCAATCCGTGTAGCTGCTGAGCAGCGTGATAACCATGCGACGCCAGGCTTCGCAGTCGTCGACGATAAGAATTCGCGTTGATGCCACCGCCGAACCGCCTTCCGCAATCAAAGTTCAAAAACCAACTCCAGTGACGGGGCGGCGCTGAACTGTTCGTGTAAGAAACTGCCCGAGAAGGATTACATGGGATCGATGTCCCGTCGTTGCGCCAGAACAAGCTGGAGCTTGATCGCAAGCAGTGAGGCACTCGCCGGGCTACTCCGCGCGCAAAGCCTTTACCGGATTGATCGAAGCAGCCCTCCGTGCCGGGATAATGCTGGCCACCAGCGCGCACACTCCCAGCGCGGCGACGGAACCGGCCAGTACAATCGGGTCCCAGGCCTTTACGTGGTAAAGTTGCGCGGAGATCAGCCGCGAGCAGCCGATCGAAATCGGAATGCCAATCGCGAGCCCGATCAGGATCTGAAGGAACGCCCCACGCAACACCAGGCGAATCACATTGCTGCGGTCTGCGCCCAGCGCCATGCGCACGCCAATCTCGCTGGTGCGCCGCTCGACGGTGTACGCCGTGACGCCGTACAGGCCCACTGCGGCCAGAATCAGCGCCAGAATGCCGAACAGACCGGTCATCTGTGCCACCGCCCGCTGCTGGTCGAATTCCGAATCGACTTGTTCCTGCAAGGTCTGGACCTTCAGCAGAGTCAGGTTGGGATCGACGTCGCTGAGCACCTGGCGCACTTGCGGCTCCAGCCCTTCCATGCTGCCGTGCAATTGCAAGACTGCTCCTCCGATGAAGTGGGTGGCATCTTCCACCGTCTGCATCAGGGGCTCGTTATAGTGGACGCGCTGGGCAAGGGGTACAAAGAAAATCGGCTGAGGCGCCTCGGTATTGGCCGCGTCGGTATATTTCGCGTTGCGCACAATACCCACAATCTCGTAAGTGCTGCTGTATTTCGGCAAGTCCAGGCCAAAATGTGAGCCTAAGGGTTCTTCGCCCGGCTTGAAGAATCTGCGCACAAAACTTTCGTCGACAACCGCGACGGCTTGCGTTGAAGCGGTGTCTTGCTCGGTAATGCCGCGCCCCCGGACAATCTGCTGACCCAGGGCTTCAAGATATCCAGCCGTGACGTGGTCCCACGAGGAGCCGATATGCTGGTCATTCACATTCGGCATTCCCTGGCCCTGGCGAATGACGATTTCGCCCCAGTTATCTTGCAGCGGGGTATAGAGAGCGAGCGCGGCACGCTCCACGCCCGGAAGGTGAGAAAGCCGGTCCTGCAACTCGCGATACATCGCGTCCAGCTTGGGCTGCGGATACGAGGAATACGGCCCGGTCAAACTGATGGTGGCCCGGTGGTCGGTCTGGTACCCGAAGTCCTGGTGCTGGAGCTTTTGCAGGCTGCGCGTCAGCAATCCGGCGCCGGCCAGCAAAACCACGGACAGCGTGGCTTGCACCACGACGAGAGTTTTTTGCGACAACGAAGAGGTGTCGCGAGTGCTGCGGTTCACGCCGCGCAAGGCCTCGGCAGGATCAGCGCGCGAAGTGAGCCACGCCGGAGCGGTACCGAAAATTACACCCGTCAGCAGCGATAGAGCGAAAGCAAATGCCAACACCGGCAGCGAGGGCGTCGCGTCGATGGGAACATATCGTGCGCTATGGAAGGCCAGAATCACAATGGCCTTCACGCCCAGGTAGGCCACCAAAAGCCCCGCAATGCCGCCAAGAACGGAAAGCACCAGGCTTTCGGTCAGGGATTGGCGGATGAGCCGCTTGCGGGAAGCGCCCAGCGCCAGGCGGATGGAAGTCTGCGCGCGGCGGGAGGCTCCGCGCGCGAGCAGCAGATTAGCAATGTTGGCACAGGCGATAAGCAGCACCAGGCAGCACACCGCCAGCAGAATATGCAGGCTGTCGGCATAATCCGCCTTCATTGCGCCCACGCCGGTTCCCGCAGGAACCACGTGGATGACTTGCTTGGGCAGCGCCTGTTTAAGCCCTGCCAGCCACTCGGGAGGCATCCCGCTGTCAGTCACCAGCCAGACCCGCAGAAGCTCGGTGAGGCGTGCCGGCATGGCATTCGGCGAAGCTCCGGGCCGGAGCCGTCCAATCACCCGCACCCACGCCGGGAAACTATGGAGAAGGGAGTTGGCTCCTCGAAATAGGTGCTCCTGCTGAATGGGGAGCCAGATTTCGGGAGGATCGCTGCGCAGCGTCTCTCCGAAAAATCCGGGTGGCGTGATTCCAATGATAGTGACCACGTGGCTATCCAGCACGAAAGACGAACCTACAATGCTGGGATCGGAACCGTACTGCTGCTGCCAGGTGCGATAGCTCAGCATGGCGACCGGAGGCGCCGATGCCTGGTCGTCGGCGGGAATGATAGTGCGTCCTTCGAAAGCTCCCAAGCCAAAGGTCTGAAAATAATTGCCGCTGACAAATTCGCCGCGCAGAGGTTTGGCGATGCGGTCGCTTTCCCCGCGCCGTGCGCTGAACTGCCATCCCCCCGCCTGAAATGCAGCCAGTTCGGCAAACTCAGGCGTTGACTCCTTCAGGCGCAGGTAGAAAGGATAGGAGAACATTCCCCAATTTACCTGCGGGCTGCCTTCGACACAGCAATCCCCGCCATCGCCGATACGGTACAGGCTGGTGGGATCGACTACCGGCAGGGATTTCAGCATCACCGTGTGAATGAGGGAGAAAATGGCCGTGGTCGCGCCGATGCCCAACGCCAGCGTCAGCATCGCGGTTAACGTAAAAACAGGTGACTGCCGCATCTGGCGGAATGCGTAGGCTATGTCCTGCCGCACAGTTTGCATCGCGAACCTCTCTGGCCACATACGAAGAATGCAGGCAGGTTGTTCCCGAAACAATGACGCTTGTGGGTGGGTAGCCGGTGTCAGTACAGTCCGTATTTTCCTCGTACGGAATTCAGCAATTTCTGGGTGTCATAGCCGACCCCGTCCTTGAATACAATTTCGACATTTTCGACGTCGGAAATCTGTTTCGAGGGATCTCCCTTGATCACCACGAGGTCCGCGCTCTTTCCTGTGGCCACAGAACCAATCTGTTTGTCGCGGCCCAGATAGATGGCGCCGTTCAGAGTAGCAATCTTGATAGCCTCGACCGGCGAGAATCCAGCTTCGACCAGCAGTTCGATTCCACGCTGATCCCCAAAGCCAGGAAGCACGTCACCTCGGCCGGTGGGGTCAGGCCCAGACATCAGCAAACCTCCAGCCGCGACGAAGGCGCGCTCCAGTCCCAGTTCATGCTTCCACAGCAGCGCCGGATCGATCTTCGGCGGCGGCGCTGACGCCGGCCGCTGCCGCACGAGAAAGAAGTCCTCGCGCGCCTGCGGCGTCATCGCATCCAACATCTGCTGGCGCAGCGGCGGACGTCCGCCGCCCATGTCTCCTTCGAAGACCGGCAGGGTAGACGTGATGGCGACGTGATGGCTGACCAGCGTTTGGATCAGGTCCTTCGCTTCTGGCCCGTCTGGGTCCATGCGGGACAGCGTTTCCTCGCCGCCGGAGTCAGTGCAAACGTCAGGCTTCTTGCCGGAATCAAGTTCGGTGTTCACCTCGAAGCCGTGCTCCAGGTCATCAATTCCGAGTTCGGCTGCTTCTTTGTACGTCACCGAGCAGAGGTGGCCGGTGATTTTGATCCCGCGTTTATGGGCCGCATCGATGGCCGCCTTCAGCTCGGCGCGCGTGATGTTCATGTATGCCTTGAACGAAGTTACGCCCTGGTCGGCCCAGTAATTCACCGTCGCGCGCGCATCCTCGGCGCTGGTCAGGTGCGGCATCTGGATGAAATAACTTGTGCTGCCTTCCAGATACGGTCCCGTCACATCCAGGTGCGGGCCGGGAAGCTTTCCGGCATCGATGTCGTGCTTCAGATTGAGATCGGCGTAAGTTTCCACACTGCCGGTGGTGCGCATTGTGGTGACGCCGCCGGCGAGATAAAGACGCGGGGCGGAGAACGTCATCTGCGGCACCAGCACTGGAGGATCAGAGTGGCGCCGGCTATTGAGGTTTGGCCGCGCAATGTAAAACAGGTGATTGTGCATGCCGACGATGCCCGGCATCACCGTATAGCCGCGCAGATCCAGAATTGTTGTGCCTTCAGCGGACGCTTCATCAACACCGTTCCGGATCGTCGTGATTTTTCCGTCCTCGATCACCACATTCTGATCTTCAACCGCCGGAGCTCCGGTGCCATCAATGATCCGCAAATGCGTGAGGACAACCTTGGGAGCCTGTACGCGCACAAATTCCTTCACCGTCTTCGAAAGTTCGGCATTCTGGGCCGATGCAGCAAGCGAGAGCAGAAGTAGTACGTAACCACGCGACAGAATACGCAATGCCATGAAGGTCCTCCGTGAAGTGGAAGTGATTGTACTTGAAGAATCTTGCCGACGATGTTGCGCTGGGATGGTCCCCTCGGCGCGCCGGTCTGTCAGTGACCTCGGCCACCGAAGGCGGTGACAGTGTCGTCGGGCCTCAGACGCCCGTTTACCGGCGACTATAATTTAGGGTGCACAGACGGCCCACATATCTCCACACGAACAATCCAGCATCCCTTACCAGAATGCGGGCAAGATCGCCGCAGACGTTCTTCCCGCCGCCAACACTTAGGAGACGAAATGGTCTTTCCCACGCTTGTTGACAGGATCGAGAACCGCACATTTGACGAACTTAGGGTCGGCGACACCGCCAGCATCTCCCGCACTCTTACGGAAAAAGACATTGAGCTGTTTGCCATCATGTCGGGCGATGTGAATCCGGCCCATGTTGACGAGGACTTTGCCAAGAGCGACATGTTCCACAAGATCATTGCGCACGGCATGTGGGGTGGGGCGCTGATTTCCACCGTACTGGGAACGCAGCTGCCTGGTCCCGGCGCAATTTATTTGGGCCAGTCTTTGCGCTTCCGGCGGCCGGTTGGTTTGGGGGACACCATTGTCGTCAGTGTGAAGGTGTCGGAGATGGATGCCGCGAAACATCGAGTGACGCTGGAGTGCCAGGCCGTAAATCAGCGAGGCGAGGTGGTGATCAGCGGCACCGCCGAGGTGATCGCACCGACGGAGAAGATCTCGCGTGAGCGCGTCTCTCTGCCCGAGGTAAGGTTGCTCGAAAGAGGCAGGCACTATCGTCAACTGATTGACCTGAGCCGAGGGCTCTACCCAATTCGTACCGCCGTGGTCCATCCGGTGGATGCGGCGTCTCTGCTGGCGGCGTTCGAGGCCGCTGAAGAAAACCTGATTGTTCCTGTGCTGGTGGGACCGGAGCAGAAAATCCGAGCTGCCGCGGAACAGGCGCAGATCGACATTTCCCAGTTCGACAAGGAATATACCGAGCATAGCCATCAAGCTGCCGAGCGTGCTGTAGCCATGGCGCGTGAACACGCCGTAGAGGCCCTGATGAAAGGCAGCCTGTCATCGGACGAACTCATCCACTTCGTTGACGTCCCCCAGGGCTTGCGCACGGCGCGGCGCATGAGCCACATCTCCGACATGGAAGTGCCGGGATTCCCGCGTTCCTTGTTCATCACCGATACCGTCCTGAATGTTTCTCCCACGGTCATGGACAAGCGCGACATCGTCCAGAATGCTATCGACCTCGCCCATGCGGTTGGCCTGCTGGAGCCCAAGGTGGCGATTCTTTCGGCGCAGGAGGCCGTGACACCCAGATTGCCGTCTTCCTTTGATGCGGCTGTCTTATGCAAAATGGCTGATAGAGGGCAGATCACGGGTGGCATTCTCGACGGCCCGTTAGGCTATGACGTTGCTGTTTCCGAAATTGCTGCCAGGAACAAGAAAGTCATCTCGCGTGTGGCGGGAGCGGCGGACATCCTGGTCATGCCCGACCTCGAAGCGGGCACCATGCTGGTCAAACAACTGGAGTATATGGCTGACGCCCAAAGCGCCGGCATACTGGTTGGCGCGCGCGCGCCAGTCATCATGAGCGTCCGCACGGAGCACAAGATGGCGCGTCTGGGATCATGCGCGCTGGCGCTACTATCGGTGCGGACCCAGCAAAAGGCGCGGCCTTCATCCTCTGGGCCCGCGGTGTCTCAGGGCTAGGTTCAGAGACTTCGGTGGTTGGGCGAAGGGAGCGTCAGGGCGCGGTTTGCCCCTTCAAAACGTTCGATACAGGAACACATTACTGGCCCGGGCCTGGTGGGGAACAAGCAGCGAAACCAAGACCCAGGCCATCAGCCAAATCGGTCCAATCCATATCCAGCGATCACGAACCAGAACAACGGCCAGTGCGGCGGGGGAGACGGCTTCTATTGGCATTCGTTCCGCGTAGCGGTCAACCCAATCGGCGACAACCAGCACTGTCCCGTAGATCGCAGCAACGCTCGCTATCAGCAGATACAGACTGCTATTCAGCACATGCGTTCCGTAGCTCCTTGGGGAAACCAGGGCGTTGAACATCTGTCCAACCTCAACGAGTGAGTTCGCGCGAAAGAAAATCCACCCCCAGTTCACCAGAGCCATGGTCGCAATCCATGACAGCACAGTCCACGCTTTCGCGGGTGGTTCCCAACTGAATCTGCGTTCGGCTTGTTGTACCTGGCGGTGCAGGATGAGCAGCACTCCGTGGTAGCAGCCAAACAGAACGAACAGAATGGCTGCCTTATGCCAGATACCGAAGAGCACCATTGCTATGAGGAGGCAGAACTTCCTCCACCAATCCTCGCGCCGCAGCATGGCGAGTGGCAGGAAAACGTAATCGCGAATCCAGAAGGAAAGCGACATGTGCCAGCGCGTCCAGAAAATTGAAGGCGTGGTGGAGGCAAATGGGCGAGCAAAGTTTTCCGGCAGGGTGAACCCCAGCATTCGGGCCGCGCCAATAGCCAGGTGCGAGTACCCTGCGAAGTCGAAGAATATCTGTAGACCGTAGCCCACGGCGAGACACCACACATCCGGTCCCGTCCAGCCCGACATCTGGTCAAATCCCGCGGTGAGCCCTTGACCGCTGAGCATTCCTTTGCTGAGTAACTGGGAGACCTGCATCATCAGAAGGCCGGTGGCCATGCGGCCAAGGCCACGCCCAATGTCGTTCCGCGAGGGCGCAGCATTCGACCGGAATTGCGGCAGCATGTCGGGCATTCGACAGATCGGTCCGGAGATGACGACCGGGAAGAAGGCCATGTAGAGAGCAAATTCCAGGAACGACGGTTCAATTTCCTCGCCCCGGTACAGATCGAGCAGGTAACTCATCGCCTGGAACGTCCAGAACGAAATACCTAAGGGAAGCGCGAGATGAGAGAACTTCTGAAGGGAGGGAAGCGGACTGGAAGTTGCCGTTGCGGGCAGGTATTTAAAAAGCCCCAGCAGGACAATGTTGAATGCCAGTCCCGCCCACAGCCTTGCGGCGGACGGATCACGCCGCAGCCATCGTCCTGCGAGAAAATTTACCGCCGTTGAAGCCAGCAGGACGATGAGGAACCATGCTCCCCATGTGAGATAAAGGCCATAGCTGATCGCCAGCAGGACCGCTTGCCGTGAGCGAAGGGAACGCACCCTTGAAACCACGAAGAGGCTGCCAAGGATGCCGGCGGCATACAGCAAGGCCCGTGTCTGTAGAGGCGAGATCATGACGCCGGCCCCCGGGGACGCTGATTCTCTGGCGGCGACTGCTCGATGCCGTTCGCCGCATCGCGTTTGGCGGGAGGAGTCCTATTCAAGCTGTCAATCAGCACATCCGCAGCTAGGGCTTCTCCCGCCGAATTGTAGTGGGTGTCGCCGAAGATGAAATCGTCCAGATACCAGCAGCCGGGCTGTGATCGTGGGCATTGGTCCTTAACGGCGAAGAACGCCGGGAACATCGTGATGAAACGTTTGCATCGGCCTTTGCACCACTCCCGCCAGATGGTCACTTGCCGCGAGTCAACCTTGTCATGGGCGAGTTGCGCGGGCCATGGATCGACAACCACGCTGAGGGCGATGTTGCGGTCCTGAAGCTCACGCCAGAGAAGGTCCATCTTAGCCTTTTCCTTGGCAATGCCGCCCTCCACCCCGAGCGGCCCATACCCAGTTTCGTAAGGATCGGTGTCGGACACTTTTCGGTAGGTCCACGCCGAACGCTCCAGGTCGAACTCGTTGCCGCCATGTCCGAGGTCCAGGTGGTAGCAGCCGAAACGAACCAGCGACTTCTCAAAAACTTGAATGAGATCGTTCGTGAGCAGCAGGTTGTTGTTGATCCACAGGCGAAGATCGGAATACGTGCTGCTCTTTGACACTTTTCCATTCGCGATGGCGACCGCGCCGGAAGAGTCCCTGTCGCGAAAGAAGGCAGCCTCATCCTGCGTGTCAGAAATGTCGAGGAACACGATGACCTCGTCAATGTCGACGCCCTGGCGGATGACCATCCTTGCGGTGTTGAGATAGTTTGATGGCGAATAGCCTTCCACGCTGCCGTTCAGAAACTCATATTGCGGGAAATGGTCGGCCAAACGCCCGATGAAGCTGTCGTGCCATTGGGTCATTCCCTCCGGTGCGGAGTCGCCGAGGATGAGAATCCGGGGCCGCGGGTCGGTGCTTGGGACCTTGCGGATTTGTTCATCACGAAAGCCAAGACTGTTGGTCTTGAACTCGTAGGAATTGCCCAGCCAAGGCCGAATGCAAGAACAGTTGGGAAGAAAAGCGAAGGCGCGAACCGGATCGCGACTGAAACAGAATCCGGATGGACCGCCCGAAACCGCGGAGCCAAGAATGACCTTGCTGTAGAAGTAATCGAAGGTGAGGAAACACGCCAGGCTGACCAGGACGGAAACTAGGAATACGTAGAGTTGAATCCGGACTTGCCGTTTCGCCTTCGACGCACTGTTGCGGAGTGGCGCTTTCGTTTCAGTCTCGCTCAAAGCCGCTAATTACCTCGAGAAACGATGATCGCGGACAGGTCCAGGCCCCGGCAAATCGGTCCGCTGCGCGGCTCTGTCGTACTCGCGCTGTCTGGTTTGGGTGCAAGCTGCGCTGTGCAGGTATCGCATCATTCTGACATGAAGTGAGCGGTTTATCCAAGTGCCGCAGACGAGCCATCATCGCGCCCCACGCTATACTTGCTGCGATGATTGTCGCAGCGCCACGGTCCCTTACTGACGCCCTGAACAGCGCTCCCGCAGCCCGCAGATTCATCATCAGCTACGGCGATGGAGGCGAATGCGAGACCGTGACTTTTGGCGAGTTCCGGCAGCGCTCGCGTGTGCAAGCGGCGCTGCTAAGCGATCGCGGAATCACCGCGGGCGAGCGGGTAATCATCATCATGCCGCAAGGGATCCCGGCCATGACGGCGTTCGCCGGCGCGATGATGCTGGGCGCGGTTCCTGCCTTCCTGGCTTACCCCAATTTCAAAGTCGAACCTGCGAAGTATCGCTTCGGGTTACAGGGCGTCACCACCAACCTCAGCGCCCGACTGGTGATGATCGACGAAAAGTTTCCCGATGACATGCTGGAATACATTGCCCTGAGTGAAACCAGCCAGGTGGTCCGGGTCGGCAATTCCGCAGGCCCCAGCGAGGTTGAGTTTGCGGAGCCTGGAATCAACCCCGACAGCCTGGCTTTCTTGCAGCATTCAGCCGGAACCACCGGCCTGCAAAAGGGCGTTGCCTTGACCCATGGGGCGGTGTTGCGTCAAGTCCAGGCGCTGGCGCACGCGCTAATGATCGACGGCTCCTCTGACCGCGTCTACAGCTGGCTACCGCTATACCACGACATGGGACTCATCGCCTGCTTCATGCTGCCACTGGTTTGTCACATGCCGGTAGTGATGCAGTCGCCGCTGGACTGGGTTATGCATCCCGACACTATGCTGCGGGCGATCAGCGAGCATCGCTGCACCTTGTCCTGGCTGCCCAACTTCGCCTTCCAATTCGTAGCCCGGCGAAGATCGCCGGAGGAATGGTCGCAATTCGATTTGTCATCCATGCGGGCATTCATCAATTGTTCCGAGCCGGTGCGCGCGGCGAGCATGGACGAGTTCTACGACGCGTTTCATTCAAACGGGCTAAGCGGTGAGGCTATGCAATCCTCGTACGCCATGGCAGAAAATGTTTTTGCCGTCACTCAGTCAGGTATTAGCGGGCGCACACAGCCGGCGCGTATTCGGGCCAGCGCGAAGACATTTCGCGCCGAGCATCGAGTTGTCCCGGTTAACGAAGAAGCGTCGGACGTGATGACGTTCGTATCGTCGGGAAGTTTGTTGCCCGGGTATGAAGTGAGAATTGTCTCCGAGTCAGGCGCGGTACTGGACCCTGGTTATGTTGGCGAGATCTTGATCAAGAGTGATTGCCTTTTTGACGGCTACTATAATCGGCCGGACCTCACGCAGCGCGTTCTCGTCGACGGCTGGTATCACAGCGGAGACCTCGGCTTTTTCCTGGAGGACGAACTCTACGTGGTTGGCCGCAAGAAAGACTTGCTGATCGTCGGCGGAGAAAACATCTATCCCCAGGACCTGGAGGAGATTGCCTCCGCTCATCCCGCGATTCACGATGGACGCGCGCTGGCGATGGGCCTCTACGACCCTGATCTGGGGACGGAGGCGGTGTTGCTGGTGGCGGAAGTCGAACGTCCGGAGCTGCTGGAGGATGCCGGTACTATTGAGAGCGAGATTCGCAGCCAGGTAGTCGCTGCCACCGGCGTCTCCATCCGTAAAATCTTTCTCAAGCCGCCCAAGTGGATTGTGAAGAGTACAGCAGGGAAGCCCGCGCGATCCACGACGCAGGACAAGCTGTTGCAGGAGCATCCCGAACTACAAGGCGAGAGGACTGGCTTGTGACTACCCAGGTGGAACAAATGATCGAGTACGTTGCCGGCATGGTCCGCAACCCTAAACTTACTATCGACGAGACCACCCCTCTGGTCTCGTCCGGCTTGATCGATTCCATGGCGCTGGCGGAGTTGCTCAGCAAACTGGAAGACGTGACCGGTTTACGCATCCCTCCCGGCAAGGTGCAGCCAAAAGACATGAACACTGTGGCGCTGATGTTTGCCACCGCTCAACGGGTTGGAAGGCCGCGGAGCTAGGACCACACAGGCAAAACTTACATCTATCGGTCACAACATCGGTAAACACCTGGTTATAGGCATGAAAAAACCCTCTCCCGGTTACGCGGGAGAGGGCCATGGTTGTTACATCTGTTTAGTCTTTATCAACGGTAGCAGGAGCCGAGTTGTTGAAGTCGCTCGGAGGCCGAACCGTCTTCTCGCCGGGATAAGGCCGCGTAAAGCCGGTGGCCTCGTACCAGTTGTAATGGCGGACGGTGTCCGGGTCCTCAACGTCGGGCTTGGAGTAGTTGCCAGCGAAGAGCTGCGCCTTCTTCTGGAGCCAGGCAGCCCTCATAACGGCGACCTTATGGCTGTCCTTTGTTTCGTGTTTTTTAAGGGATGCTAGAGAGGTACAGTTCGTGCCTGAAGTCAGCGGGTATTCGGCCGGCACGTGCGTCCAGGGCTGGAAGTTGTCCTGGGGTGGATTGTCGGTGAAGATGGTCCTCATCGGCGAGGCCCACAGATCGAACTGGTTCATGGGCGTGATGCCGAGAATCTGCTCGATCGTACGGGTCATATTGACCTGGGTGTAGAAGGTGTGGTCGGTGGGGCCGTTCTGGTTGACGTAGGGGCTGATGACATAGCCGGGGCTGCGGTGGCCGTCGACGTGGTCAACGCCATTCTGCGCGTCGTCTTCCTCGACGAAGATCGCCGAAGTAGGCCACACTGCGCTGTGGGTGATGGCGTCGATATAGCGGCCAAGCGCCAAGTCGTTATCGGCCTGCATGGCCATGGCGTTCGGAGGTCCGCCGGTGTGGTCGGAACTAATCCACATGAACTCCAACTGGGGCACCGTACCGTTAGTCACGTCGTTAGCGAAGTCCTGCGACCAGATATCGAAGCGGAACTGGTCAGGAATGCCCAAGTCGAACTGCGGATAGTTCTGAACCGTGTGATTCAGCAGGTTCGGGAGCGGGGTGTACGAGGAGACGGTGTTGTAGTAATACAGTTGCTGTTCCTGGCCGTTTTCATAGGACTGGGTGTCGTCATAGAACTGGCACCAGCTCGGCTCCTGGTGTCCGCCACTCGGCGGGCTGAACAGGTTGAACTCGACATACTCGCCGTAGTTCTTAAAGGTTACTCCCGCCTGTAAGGCCTGGTCCCACAGATGCCCCTTGGTCTGGTAAGCAAGGGAATCGCCGCCGTTGGAAGGATAGTCGCGGATCCAGTCGGGCGACTGGATGTCGTCGGAGTAGGGCGCCATCGCCTGCACGATCCAGTTGTGGCCGTCGGCCGACTGGCGGCTCGGATCGTAGAAGTTGTCCAGAAGCGGGAAGCGCTGGACCAGCGTGTGAGCGTTGGGGGTGTAGATGCCACCGAAGACCGCCAGGGAGGGATCGCCATTGCCGGCGGATACGTCGCCCAGGATCTGATCGTAGGTGCGGTTTTCACGGATGATCACAAACACGTGCTTAATAAACGAAGGGGAGCCGATCTTCACCGGGATTGCAACCGGCGCGATATTCGGGTTACCGCCTGAGGCCCCCGAGATATTCGTCGTCAAATCCCAGTGATTGTTCTGGTAGACCTGCGTCGTATCCTGCGCCAGCAAGGAGCTGCCCGGAATGGGAACGATGCTGACGGTGCCCATGTCCTGGTGGCTGTTGAAGCCGCACACGCTGTAGTAGCTGGTGCAATTATCGGTCAGATCAACGTTGGTGGTGCCGATGCCCTTGTCATTGGCAACCAGCAACAGAGCGTCCGCCGAGTCCAGCACAACCGAAGCCGGCGCATAGCCGACCGGGATCAAGCCTTTGATGGGTTTCGTCGCGCCGGCGCTAAGGTCGACGACGGCGATCGCATTGGCGTTGTAATCGGCAACGTAGGCGATGTTATTCACGGAGTCCACCGCGATCGAATTTGGTGCCGCGCCATAAGCCGGAGAGCCTGGACTCCCGAAGTTCGGGCCAACGGCGTTCGCGCCGAGCACTCCGATCGGCAGCCCAAGGTTGATCTTCCGCACCTCGGTGTTGCTGGTCGTGTCGATCACCGAGATGACGTCACTATAGGTGTCTGCGGCCAACAGGTACTGGCCCCAGAGAGCCATGCCAGTCGGGTGCAGACCGGTCAGCGTGATGGTGTTGGTGAGCGTAAACGTGTCCAGATTCACCACCGAAATGGTGGCGGTGGCGATGCCGCCCTGCGGGTTGATTCCGACGACATTGGTACCGTTGGAAAATTCCTGGAAGTCGTCCGCGGTAGCGATCCGGCCGCCCTCATTGGAGACATAGGCGGTGCTGCCATTGCTCGAGAGCACGACGCTGTTCGGGATGTTACCCACGCGAATTTCCGCAACCTGCGTCGGGGGGTTCGTGGTCAGGTTGATCTTGGTCAGCGTATCGTCCGCGTCCAACACGGAGTAAGCCGTCGTGGCATCCGGCGAGATCGCAAGGCCGAGGGGATAAGCTGTGGCCGTGTCGAGGGGCGTGCCGCAGGGAACAGGGGCGCTGCCCGTGGTTCCCGGAGGGCTGTTCGGGAAACAGGTGATGAAGTTAGTGTTCAGCGGAATGTTGACCTGAGACACGTAGGTCAGCGTGCCGTCACCCGCAACACTGGCGACGGTAACGTAGCTGTTGTCCTGGCTGAACAGCAGGTGGCTGCCGTCCGGCGTATAGGCGATGCCGGCGGTGCTGCCGTTGGCGTGGCCGTTCGGGACAAACGCTTGCAAAACAGTGCCGGTAGTTACGTCGAAGATCTGAACGGCGCCGGACACCGTCTTGGAGCCCAAGGTGAGCACAGCGGCGGTGCGATGGCCATTCGAAGCCGGGTTGGGGTTGAGTGCGATGGCTTTGGCGCGAACCCCGGTGCCGCTGCTTTCCGTGACAGCGAGATTGACTTGGATTCCGGCAGGGGTGACGATCTGCCCATTAGCTACAAGCCAGCCGTTCCCCAGCGGCCCGGGGGTGTAGGTTGGGAAGTACTGGGACTGAGCGAACGCCGAAACGCTCAGCCCTATCCACAGCAGGCCAGCGATCAGGCCCGTCAGGGTCCGAGAACTGTTGCGAAGCGAATTCATCTGCATAAATGTCTTCTCCACAAAGGAACTGGCTCAGGTTTGCACTGCGTAAGGTTTTCAGTTGATCGGTGACAAAGGTGATGCTGGACAATGGCAAGGGTAGTGAGAAATGCCGCACAGCCAGGTGACGCGAACATTACGTTTTTGTCATGTGGTGATTGGGCGCTGCTGCTGCGTGGCTCGGCCCGGCCATTGGCATGTGGAGTGTGACCCTGGTGCCCTGTCCGAGTTCGCTGGCGATTTCAACTTTCCCGCCGTGCAGCTGCATGATGCTCTGGACAATCGCCAGACCCAAGCCAGTGCCGCCCGAAGCCTGGGACCGTGAGGAATCAAGCCGAAAAAACCGATCAAACACTTTGGGAAGCGCCTCCGATGGAATGCCAACACCGGTATCCCTAACTTCAATGTGAACCGCCAAATCTTCCGAGCCGGCAGCCAACACGACCGATCCCCCCGGGGGCGTGTGCGCTACGGCGTTTGACACCAGATTGCTCACTGCGCGCTGCACCAGGGTGCGGTCGAGTTGTGCGATTACCGGCGCCCGGTTCGCACTGGTCGTGAGGGAGACACCCGCCTCCGCTGCCGAGGCTTCGTAATACTCACTCATGCCATCGAGCAACTCGACGATATTGACTGCTTCGCGGCGCACATGGGCTAACGGACTCTCAGCGCGGGCCAGAAACAGAAGGTCGCCGATGAGGTTGGAAAGGCGCACGGCTCCTTCCAGGCAGGACTCAAGCACTTCGCGGTATTCCGTGATGGTGCGCGCCCGCGCCAACGCAACTTCAGCTTCGCCGCGAATGTTGTTGACCGGTGTGCGCAGGTCGTGCGCGATGTCGGCGGAGAAGCGGGAGATTCGTTCAAACGAATCCTCAAGGCGGTCCAGCATTTGATTGAAGGTGCCGGCCAGGGATGCCAGTTCGAAGGGATAGCCGTCGGGGAGAATCCGCTCACGCAGGTTCGTCGAACTGATGCGGCGAGCGGTCGCGGCCATGTCTTCTACCGGCCGAATACCCCGTCGTGCGATTTGATACCCGATCAGCGGCAGGGCGACGAACGTTCCCAGCAGGATGCTGAAGAACCAAAGCCGGTAGCGCTGAAGGAATTCTTCCTGCTGCGAGACGTCGATCGCAATCTGAATCGTGTCGGTCTGTGTGGGCGGGGAGCCGACCGGCGCAATCTCGGTAGCTACACGGAAAATTCTCCCGTCCCTGCCCTTCATGCGCAGGGTAAGGCCAGGATGGGTTTCTGACTGCCTGGTGAGTTGCCCCAGGTCCAGTCGCTCCTCCATCCCGGGCGTCACCAATAGCGGTTGGTTTCGTTCGTCCAGCAGGCGAATGTAAAACTGCTCGTATCGTCGCGCCGCAGTTTCCAGGTTGATTTCTTCTTGCAGGGCCTCCCAGTCGTTCGGGCGCTCACGCAGCAACGTACCTATGACGTTGAACTTGTCGGCGATAAACAGCCCCGTGCCTCGCTCCATTTCAGTGACCGTCAGCAGATAAAGGCTGGCGGTGGCGAGGAGTACCAAAAGCAAACCTGCGAGAGCGTAGGCAGCGGTCAAGCGGAACGCCAAGGTCCTCCACAGCCGGGAGACCGGAGCGAAGCTGTCAGTCGGCTTCCAGGACATACCCTGCGCCCCGAACCGTATGGATCAGCTTCAGCGGAAAGGGATCGTCCACCTTGCTGCGCAGCCTGCGTACATTGACGTCGACAACGTTGGTGTCGCTGTCGAAGTTCATGTCCCACACGGCTTCCGCAATCAGCGTTCGCGAGAGTACCTGGCCGGCATGTTGCGCCAGCAGCGACAGCAGAAGAAATTCCTTGAAGGTCAACTCCAGGCGTTGTCCGGAGCGGGTGACACGCTGGCGCCGCAGATCGATCTCCAGATCGGCCATGCGTATGACTGGTTGCTGCCGTTGCGGCCCGCGGCGCAGCAATGATCGCACCCGCGCCAACAGTTCGGAGAAGGCAAACGGCTTCACCAGATAGTCGTCGGCGCCCAACTCCAAGCCTCGTACCCGCTCGTGGATCGCGTCGCGCGCCGTGAGAAAGAGTACCGGCGTCTGTCGTCCTGCTTGACGCAAACGCATAAGAACTCCCCAGCCATCCAGACTGGGAATCATGACGTCAAGGATCACCAGATCAAATTCCACTTCCAGCGCCAGGTGCAGACCGTCCAACCCATCTCCTGCCACTTCGACGCTGAAGCCCGACTCACTAAGCCCCTTTTTCAGGAACTTTGCGGTTTTCACTTCGTCTTCAATAACTAGAGTTCTCATACCCACGCTTTTCGCCGTGATTGCGGCGGCTGGAATTCGTGTCAATGGCAGACATCAGGTTCCCGGGGCGATGCTCGGATGCGGAATCGCACCTCGACCGCTTACGCAAGTCAATCCGGAGCGATCAACACGAAACCGAAACACTACCCTTGACGCGCGGCCCATGGTTCCTGCCGAATCACGAATTTGTCATCTATATGAAATGCCAAGAATGTGGCTGCAAGATGAAGGTACGGGAAAGGTTGTGTTAAACGTGCGCGAAGCGGATGGCAACCTTAGAGCACCTGGGCGGCCACAACGAGGTGGTCCGGTCTTAATATTCTCGCCGGAGCTGTGGTTCTTGGAAAAGATTGGTCGGGGAGAGGATTTGAACCTCCGACCCCTTGGTCCCGAACCCGACTCCGCGACTTGGTGCTGGTGGAAATTACGCAATACGGAAATTGGATCCACGAAATATCGCCCGCCATTCGCATCACAATGCTTGACCTGTTATTGCGTGATTTCGAATACGGCACCGTAGGGGAAGTATCAATTTGGCGAAGGTGTCAGGGTTCACAGATTGGGGAACAGAAATCAGGAATCGAAAATTCACATTTGACATTGACCGAGAATCAACTACCATACGGTTGTGGATAGATTGGGTACAACATTTGCGGCTCTGTCGGATCCAACCCGGCGGGCGATGATCGAGCGGCTCTCCCGTGGGCCTGCCTCTGTGCACGGCTTGACGGAACCGTTTGCACTCTCGCAGCAGATGATTTCAAAACATATTGCCTACCTGGTGCGGGCGCGGATTGTGATCAAGACGAAGCGTGGACGAGAGAGTATTTGCAAGCTTAGGCCGGAGGCGATAAAGACAGTCAGCGACTGGGCGTTCAGCTATCGCCAGTTCTGGGAAGAGAGTTTCGACAAACTGGATGCAGTTGTAAAGCGAATGAAGAAAGAGGAGGTCAGAGATGACAACAACCGCGGTGAATGAAACAAAGCCGATGGTTATCACGAGAGTTTTTGATGCCCCACGCGAATTAGTTTGGAAGGCCTGGACAGACCCGAAGTACGTGATGCAGTGGTGGGGACCGAAGGGCTTTACTTCGCCGGTTTGCCAGATAGATTTTCGCGTGGGAGGAAAATTTCTCCTTAGCATGAGAACGCCGGATGGGTGGGAGGGCTGGAACGGTGGTGAATACTATGAGATTGTTCCGTACGAGAAGATCGTCTCATCCATGTACTTTTCCGATTCGAATGGAAACAAGATTGAGCCTGAGCAGTTGGGAGTAGAGCTTGAGGCCATAGACGATGCGCACAACGTGATTCTTTTTGAGGACATTGGAAACGGCCAGACGAAACTCACTTTCATTGGAAACGAAACCATGCAGAACGCAATCCAGAGCGGGCAACTCGAGGGCTGGGCGGAGCAACTCGACAAACTTGCTGCGGTTGTTGCGGAGCTGGCGCAGGCGAAATGAGAAGCTGAGGCTTTGATTCGCGAAACTCAATCGTGGAGAAAGAAATGACAAAAATCCCGTTTCTCGCTATCGTCCTACTGGCACTCGCATTTCCCGCCGGTGCCCAAGACGCGATGAAGAAAGATGCAGCCGTCAAACCTGCCGATCCGGAATTGAAAGTTGTGCTCGATTCTTGGAATGAGATTGGCCGCAAGCTGACGGCGATGGCCGAAGATTTTCCCGAGGACAAATATGACTTCAAGCCGACACCCGCGCAGCGCAGTTTCGCAGAGCAATTGCTGCATGCTGCGGGTTCAATGTATTACTTCACCAATCCTGTGATGGGGAAGAAGCCTCCCGCGGCAGAAGACCCGAAGCGCGACCAGTACAAAACCAAGGCCGACATCGTGGCATTCGTAAAGAAATCCGTTGCCGACGGCGCCGCTGCCATTCAGTCAAAGGGCGAGAAAGGCCTGATGCAGACTGTCGTATACGGTGAGCAGAAAGCGCGCGTTCTCGACATAGCATACGGCCTCATCGAACATAGCGGTGAACACTACGGCCAGCTCGTTGTCTACTACCGCCTCGCGGGTCTTGTGCCGCCGGAGTCGCGGCCCAAGAAGTAAAGCTCAAGAGACCAAGTACCGCGAACTCTGTCGAATAGAATGCCCCCCGCTCAATGTGATCGTCATGCGCGAGCGACTGAACGCAAAGGAAAGGCAGGCCACGAAGTCGCCCACAGCGATGTGCTGAAAAAAACAGAAGTAGCGCTTAACGCACAGAAACAATTGGTCGGGGAGAGAGGATTTGAACCTCCGACCCCCTGGTCCCGAACCAGATTCCACTGCTTGGTGAAAGTTGGTGAAATTCGAGCAATTCGAAGTGATTTGTGATGTGTAGCCTGGCGTCGCCTTGCTGAAACTTAGCGAACTTTGGTGATCTCTGGAGGCGTGACCATCACAAAATCGTCTACAGATGTCTACAAGAACGTCCCGCGTGCTGCGCTATACTTCGGCTCTATCTGCGGTCAGCCTAAGGAGGGTCGATGTCAGACGATCCGACCGTCTTAACTGGGCCACAAAATCCTCAGGGCTCTGGAACGCCGAACGCCGGCGGGGCCGCAGCTGCTGTCAAGACCTCGCTCATTCTGCCGACTCACGTTGGCCGCTACCGGATTGTTCGGCTGCTAGGCAAAGGCGGCATGGGCGCTGTCTACGAGGCTGAGCAGGACAATCCCCGTCGCAGCGTCGCGTTAAAGGTTATCCGAAGCTTCTGGGCCAGTCCCCAACTTCTGCGCCGTTTCGAACAGGAGTCGCAGATGCTGGGCCGCCTGCACCATCCCGGTATCGCGCAGATCTACGAAGCCGGAACTGCCGACACTCCCTCCGGGCCTGAACCTTACTTTGCCATGGAGATCATCCACGGCAAGCCGCTGATCGAGTACGCCAACGAGGCGAAGCTCAGCACGCGGCAGCGATTGACGCTCATGATCGAGATCTGCGAGGCCGTGCAGCACGCGCATCAGCGAGGCATCGTTCATCGCGACCTGAAGCCCGGCAACATCCTGGTCGAGGAGAGCGGCCAGCCCAAAATTCTCGACTTCGGCTTGGCGCGGGTCATGGACAGCGACACCGAGCAGATGACACGCGAAACCGACATGGGCCAACTGCTGGGCACGCTGCCCTACATGAGTCCCGAGCAGGTTGCGGCCGATCCGATGGCGATCGACACCCGCACCGATGTCTATGCACTGGGCGTCATTCTCTACGAGTTGCTCACCGACAAGCTGCCGTACACGCTGTCCCAGCATTTGCCCGAAGCGGTGAGGACCATTCAGCAGGTCGATCCCGCGCCCTTGAGTTCGGTCAGCCGGTTATATCGAGGCGATATCGAGACCATCGTCGGCAAGGCGCTGGAAAAGGACAAGACGCGACGTTACGGTTCGGCGTCCGAACTGGCGGCAGACATTCGACGTCATCTCGGCGACGAGCCCATCACGGCGCGCCCGCCCAGCACCATGTATCAACTCCGGAAGTTCGCGCGGCGGAACAAAGGGTTGGTGATCGGCGCGGTGACGGTGTTCACTGTGCTGGTGGCGGGGATCGTGGCCAGCACTTGGGGAGCGGTGCGAGCGCGTCGGGCCGAAGCGAGCGCCCAGGCCGTCAACGATTTCCTGCAGAACGATCTGCTGGGGCAGGCCAGCGCCTACAAGCAGTCGAAGCCGGATCCGGACATCAAGGTGCGGACGGTCTTGGATCAGGCGGCGCAGCGCATCGAGGGCAAATTCGACAAGCAGCCGGAGGTTGAGGCTGCCATTCGGAACACCATCGGGCATACCTACCTCGACCTCGGATTGTACACAGAGGCGGAAAAGCAGCTCGAGGCGGCACTGGATCTGCGCCGGCGCGTGTTAGGTCCCGAGCATCCCGAAACCTTGCGTTCCATGAACGATCTGGCCCTTGTCTATACGCGCGAGGGCAGCAAGTACGCGCAGGCCGAAGCGCTCGCGGGCCAGACCTTGGAGATTCGGCGCCGCGTGTTGGGCCTCGAGCATTACGAGACCTTGAAGTCCATGGACAATCTGGCCGACGTCTACCAGGCGGAGGGCAAATACGCCCAGGCCGAGGCGCTCCACAGTCAGACCCTGGAGATCCAGCGCCGCGTGTTGGGTCCCGAACATTACGAGACCCTGAAGTCCATGAACAATCTGGCTAACGTCTACAAGGATGAGGGCAAGTACGCCCAGGCCGAGGCGCTCTACAGTCGAGCCCTGGAGATCGGGCGCCGCATGTTGGGTCCCGAGCATCCCGATACGCTGAAGTACATGGCCAATCTGGCCGGCGTCTACGGCGACGAGGGCAAGTACGCCCAGGCCGAGGCACTCCAGAGTCAGACCCTGGAGATCGAGCGCCGCGAGCTAGGGCCCAAACATCCCGAGACACTGCGTTCCATGAGCAATCTGGCTTACGACTACGAGGACGAGGGCAAGTACGCGCAAGCCGAGGCGCTCCTGGGGCAGCTCTTGGAGAACGATCCCGAGAGGCTGGATGCCACGGAGATTCTGGCCGACGTTTACGAGGACGAGGGCAAGTACGCGCAGGCTGAGGCGCTCCTGGGCCGAGCCTTGGAGATCGGGCGCCGCACGTTGGGCCCCGAGCACCCCTATATTTTCAGTTACTTGTCGGATTTGGTGTCGGTGTACCAGCGAGAAGGCAAATACGACTTGGCGGGCAGGTACGCCGCGCAGGCTCTGGCGGGGCGGCGGCATGCCTTGGGCCCGCTACACCCGGACACGGCGTCTTCAGAAGCTGACTTGGCCCTCGCCTACATGTCGCAGGGAAAGTTCGCGGAGGCCGAGCCCGTGGCGCGCGAAGCCCTGGAGGCGGAGAAGAAAGTCCAGCCTGACGATTGGCAGCGATATCGCGCCGAGAGCCTGCTGGGCGCGAGCCTCGCCGGACAGAGGAAATACGCTGAGGCCGAACCCTTGCTGCTCGAAGGCTATCGAGGCATTCTCGCCCGCAAAGACCGAATCGCTGGCCCCGATCGCTACCACCTGGACTTGGCCCACCAATGGCTCATCCAGCTTTACCAAGCCTGGGGCAAACCCGACAAAGCCGCCGAGTGGAAGAACAAGCAGGCTGCGCGATCATGAGCATGATTTTTTCGCGGGATTCACCTTCGGATAACGAACGCACTTGAGTAGGCCACAAGTCGGCGTGTAGAGAGTTCTAGTAAGTGCCTCTACCGCCATGCTGACTAAGTGTTTGAAAGTAATTGGTCGGGGAGAGAGGATTTGAACCTCCGACCCCCTGGTCCCGAACCAGGTGCTCTACCAGGCTGAGCCACTCCCCGACTAAGGCAGGAACTGCGGGATTTGCATCGACGCGCTATTTGAACTCTGCTGGGTCAGTGCGAGCGTGTCGGGCTTCATTATAGCAGAGGAATGCTGAGCACTCTGGCGACAAAGAAGCGACGGTAGTGTCCTGATTTCGTCGGGTTTTGAAAGGGCACGGATTCATCCGTGCCGTAAGATGCTTTCCAGCAACGCGGCTTTAGCCGCTGAGGGATGTCCGTATCGAAACTAGGCACTACCAAGGCGACGGAGCAGCCAGGATTCCGCCCACACCGAGCAACAGCGCAACCGTCACACTTTAGTTCAGGAAAAATTTCGTGTAGAGCGTATCCCGCTGTGCGGGACGGAAGCCGGCGTCGCGGATGATGCGGCGCAGCTCTTCCTCGGTGGTGCAGTTGCGTACGCCGGCGGCGCGAACGACGTTCTCTTCGATCATCACCGAGCCCACATCGTTGCCACCGAAGCGCAATCCGGTCTGGCAGACCTTCAGACCCTGCGTCACCCAGCTCGACTGAACGTTTTCGAAGTTGCTGAGGAAGATGCGTGCGAGGGCCAGCGTCTTCAGGTACTCGACCGCCGTCGCCTCATCCCATCCGCGGCCGCCGAGCGCCGTATTTTGCGGCTGGAAGGACCACGGAATAAATGCGGTGAAGCCGCCAGTCTCTTCCTGCAAATCGTAGATTGCCTGAAAATGATTGATGCGATGTTCGTGGTTTTCGCCGACGCCGAACATCATGGTCGCCGTGGTCCTCATGCCGAGCTTATGGGCAGTGCGATGAACATTGAGCCAATCGTTGGTGAGGCACTTGAGGCGGGCGATCTTGTAGCGCACTTCGTCGTCGAGGATCTCCGCGCCGCCGCCGGGAATGGAATCCAGCCCGGCATCGCGCAGACGGCGGATCGTGTCTTCGATACTGAGACTGCTGATCTCGGCGATGCAGATGATCTCAGACGCCGAGAAGCAATGCAGATGCACCTGCGGGAAGCGCTGCTTCATTCCGCTGAGCAAGGCTTCGAACCAGTCAATCTTCAGGTCGGGATGCAGGCCGCCTTGCAGCAATACGCCGGTGCCGCCCAGTTCGACCGTTTCCTGCACTTTGTCGTAGATGGTATCGAAGTCGAGGATGTAGCCTTCCTTCGCCAGCTTGCCCTTGAGCGGGCGATAGAAGGCGCAGAAGGTGCAATACTCGGTGCAGAAATTGGTGTAGTTAATGTTGCGGTCGATAATGTAGGTGACCACTCCGTCGGGATGCAGCTTGCGCCGCACCGCATCGGCTTCCATGCCAATGCCGATCAGGTCATCGGAGCGATACATCTCCAGCGCTTGGGCTTTGGTCAAGGACATAGTAAGAAGAGCGGGCGACTTACAACCCCACAAGACATTTTAGCTGTCTGAGAGTCAGTAGGGAAGCGGCGTGCTGGGAATCGACTCGGAAGCTTCGCTTCAGTGCAATCCGTATTGTGGGCGTTTGTGCAACTTGAATTGGACAAGCGTGCGCGAAACAAAGGCCCGAAAAGCGCGTTTATATCTGGGGCGATTATCTTCGTCAACCGCCAGACCGCGGAAAATTTCAGGTAACATAACGGCAGGTTCCAGGCTCGGCCGACGTAAGCTTTGCGGCCGCTGGAAAGAAGGCGAAAGAACATGAAACCCTATACTTCGACTGCGAGACTGCTGGTTCGAATGCTATCGCCCGCGCTTCTGATTTTGCTGGCAATTCCCCTGTGGGCGAGCCTGGGCGACACGTCGGCCTCCGTGCTGAAAGATCAGGCGCAATGGAAGGGCACGCTCAGCAGCGTAGACAATCAAACCTACGTCTTGCACGAAATCACCATGGCTTCAGGAGCCAAGGTGCGCGAGTATGTCTCGCCGGGCGGAGCAGTGTTCGGTATCGCCTGGGACGGCCAGTTTCCGCCCAACTTTGAGCAATTGCTGGGACCGTATTACCAGCAACTACAGCAGGCCATCGCGGAGCAGAAAGCCGCCCAGCAGGCCAGCGAGTTGCAAGCCGGCACACCAGCGACAAGACGGCGCCGCGGTCCGGTCACGATCGAAACCCCTGGCCTGGTGTTCTCGCAAAGCGGACACGTACGCAGCTTCCACGGCGTAGCCTACATTCCACAATTAGTGCCGCAGGGCGTTCAAGCCAGCGATATCCGCTGAAGGAGACAATCTCGTGATGGTGCGCAGATTTGGGCTGTTGCTGGTATTGGGAAGCATTATCTTGATGGCTGCCTGCGGTGGCAGCGGCGGCGGATCCTCAAGCTCGACGGTCACATCGGTTACGGTGAGTTGCGTGCCCACTACCGTCAGCTCCGGTGGAACCAGCCAGTGCTCAGCGACAGTGGGCGGCACAGGCAACTTCAGTACGACGGTTTCGTGGACCGCGACCGCCGGCACAATCTCTTCGAGCGGCTTGTTGACCGCCCCCTCCGTCACCACGATTACGTCAGTCACGGTAACGGCGACTTCGACGCAGAACACCAGCGTGGCGGGAACGGCGAGCGTTACCGTCAATCCCCCTGCGGCGGGAGGCAACGTCACCCCGCTTACAGTTGACGCCGGGCCAACAGGGCTGGGTTACGTTTCTACCAACGTGGCCTACGTTACCGTGCTGGTTTGCGTACCCAATACGACCAATTGTCAAACCATCGACCACGTGATGGTGGACACCGGCTCTTCAGGCCTGAGATTGCTGTCGAGCGCTGCCGGCGGCGAGTTCAATCTCTCCCAAGTGCCGCTGCCTCCGGAGAACGACCCGAATAACAATAACGACCCATACGGCGAGTGTCTGGTTTTCCTCGATGGCTTTGTGTGGGGAACGGTCAACACTGCGGACGTAGTCATCTCCGGCGAAACGGCGAAAGCCGTTCCCGTCCAGGTCATTCTTCCGTCCACCAGCTCGCCGGGGGTTCCAACGAGTTGTTCCAACCAGAATCCATCCGGCGGAGCGGGCAACGAGGGCGACAGTTTGAACGCCTTTGGCGCCAACGGCCTGATTGGGGTGGGTCTGTTCCCGCAGGACTGCGGAGGATACTGCGTGACCCAGGGCTCGATGTGCAACGGAAGCGACAACAATCCGTGTATCTATTATGACTGTCCGAGCTCGGGCTGCACTCCGGGCAACATAGCTATCGCGCAGCAGTTGCCGAATCCGGTGACCGCGTTCACTTCGACCGGTGACGATAACGGAGTGCTCATAGAACTACCTTCCGTTCCCGACGGCGGTTCATTGACCGTGACCGGATCGCTGCTCTTCGGTATTGGCACGCAATCGAACAACGGCCTGGGCAGCGCGCAGGTATATGACGTGAATGACGAGGGCAACCTCACCACTGCCTTCAACGGAAGCAGCATCCCCGGCTTCCTTGACAGTGGCTCGAACGCGTTTTTCTTCAATGATTCAAGCATCACGATCTGTACCGGCGCCTTAAACAACTGGTTTTGCCCGACCACGTCGCCGGACAACCTGACCGCCAGCAACCAGGGCACCAACATGAGCTCGGGAGTGCAGGTCAGCTTCAGCATCGAAAACGCGGGCGAACTCTTCCAACTCAGCAATAGCGCCTTCAGCACTCTGGGCGGCCCTTACATAAGCACGCCCGCAGCCTTCGATTGGGGCCTCTCATTCTTCTACGGGAAAAACGTATTCACGGCGATTGACGGTGCCAGCACTCCTGGAGGAACCGGGCCGTACGTCGCCTATTGATGATTGCTGCTGATTGTTGTGTACCAACGGCGCCGCCGGAGTCATCGTTGATGCCCGGCGGCTTTACTTTGTCTTGATCGGAACTGACCACCCGCTGAACTGCCCGTCCGGCCTGAACGATTCACGGTTAATTAATCGCTTCGAAATCCGGGTGCAATATCGATTCCCGAAAATGCACTCCAGGTTCCAATCCGGTAAATCGGAATCCTTTACGCGAAAGGAAAATTACTAATGTCGAAGGAAGCTGCGCACCACCATTCGCAAGCGGCAGAGCATCATGAGCATGCGGCCAAGCACCATCACGAAGCCGCCAAACATCACGAGCAAGGTGATCACGAGGCGGCGGCGCACCATGCGCACCTGGCCCACGGCCACCATGTCCATGCCACGCACCATGCCGGGGAAGCCTCCAAGCATCACGTTGAGGCCCACGGCGCGAAGTAGCGTTCTGGCAGTTCTGGTTGACAGCGGCCGCTCTGGCCGCTGTTTCAGCTTGTGAAGAGCGCTCAGGCGAGCCCAGTGCCGCCAGCGGAAGCTGCGCAACGAAGGCTTGACTCGCCTGCTGTTTGGCGCTTCAATTCTGGGATGCCGGGCAAGTCCAAAAAGCAAGACGCTTCCGCAGCGAAGAAAGAGCCTGCTCCCAAGACCGACGAAAAAGTTCCGATTGCCAGCCGTCCGGTGATACCGGCAAGATACGGAACCAGCAAGTCCCCGGAAGGTCTACTCGACTGGACGTGGGCGCGGGAGCGGCTCGCCAACTCGCACAACTACGTGATCGTCACCGTCCGTCCCGACGGGCGGCCACACGCCATGGGCATGCACGGATTGTGGTTCGAAGATAACTTCTATTTCGGCACCGGCGATACCACTCGCAAGGCGAAGAACTTGGCAGCCAACTCCAATTGCATTGTCATCAATGAACAACTGGACGAGTTGATCGTCGTGGAGGGAACAGCGAAGACGATTCAGGTCGACGAAGTGCCGCGAGGGCTGTCCGATGAGAGCAAGCGGAAATACGGCTGGCCGATGAAGCCCCGGGCGGGCGGCCTGGTGTTCAAAGTAGAGCCGAAAACAGTTTTTGCCATTCCAGAGAAGCTGTTCGCGACGGCCCTGACGCGATGGAAATTTCCGTAGTGCGGCGGGTCGCGATTATCGGCGGAGAGCAGCTTAGGCAGGGTTCTTAACCGGACTGTTGGCACTATCGGAGTGCGACTTTTGCCGCTGGCGTCGCCAGTAGTAAATTGCCGCCACCGCACCAACCACTGCAATCGCAATCAAGATGTACAGAAGAGGCTGGTAGTAGCGGCTAAGCCAGCGGACAATGTGGCGCCCATAACGGTGCCCCATGTAGGCGAGCAGGGTGTAGCGCGCGCCTCGTCCCAACGCCAGCGCCGTCAGGAACTTTACGGGCGGATACTTGAGCGCGCCGGCAACAATCAGGGTTGGGACAATGGGCACCGGCGGCGGGCTAACGGCAGTTACCACAACCGACCAGAACCCGTAGCGCTTGAAAATGCGGTTGGCCTGCTCCGCGCGCTTTTTGGAGAGCTTCTTGTCCAGCGTCTGCTCCCCACCCTTCAGTCCGATCCGGTAGGTCAGGTATCCGCCGATGAGCGACCCGATGAGCGCCATGATGGCGTAATACCACCAGGGCTCATGGTGCGCCGCGGCCAATAAAATTGTTGCCGCATCCATGCCGCCGGGCAGAGGGATGAAAGAGTTGTCTATCACCCCAAGGGCGATCAGCCCGGGACCACCCAGGCGCCTGACCAGGTGCATGAGCGTCTTCTTCACCGTAACGGCTGCGAGCAGATGCATTGGCCCTTTCCGTGGAACGGATCGCCTGGAAGCGCTGACCTCTAAGAATTAGAAGCAGAACAGAGGCAAATGGAGCAGGTCAAGCAGGGAATCGCCGTGTGGAGGAAGCTGATGCTCGCGCTGCGGCCTACTTCCGCGTGCCGCCAAATGCCACGGGCCCAAGGAATCGCAGGTCGGGAACCGCCGGGATGAGTCCGATCTCCTGGGAATATTGCAGGAAGAGTCTGAGGCCGCCGTGGTTCTCGCGATCCAGATAGTAGTGAATATTCTCCGTGAGATAGTTGCGAATGTCGTCTTCGGTCAACCCCAGCCTTGGCGACCATTCGCGAGCGATGACATCGAGGCTGTGCGCTTCTAGTCCGTGGTCTCGTGACTCCTGAAAAACCTTCGCCAGATTCATCCCTTTGGGTTGCCGGTTCAGGGCGTCAAGCCGCACCGCCCAGAACGCAAAGACGAATGGCTTCCCGGTGGCCCGGTGCCAGAGGTGCGCCAAATCGTAAAGATGGTATCCGGCATTCAGCGGCACCTGTAAAGCGGCATCGCCGATAAGCAGCGCTGCGTCGTGACCGTGCAGCATTTCGTCGAGCTTGGGCGGATGCGGCGTGAGGTCGCGCGCGCCACCGAAGAACTTCGCAAACAGGACTTGCAACAGCGCAACAGAAGTGCGCGAGGAGGTGTCGGCTGCGACGGAGCGCACATCGCCGATAGCCTTTTTGCTGACCAGCAGGATGGAGCGGACGCAATCTTTGGTGGCGATGGCCACGTTGGGCAGGATGACCAGTCCGGGTATTTCCGCATAGGTGAAGGCCGGAATGATGCCGATGTCAGCGTGGCTAGCCGCCAGGGCAGCCGCGCAGGCCGAGGGCAGGGTATAGCTGATTTCGAAGTTCTGGCCGGCGTCGCCATGTTCGAAATCCCACATCAGTGGCGCAGTGTTCAGGAAGGAAATGGCAGAGATTCGCAAGCCGGGCATGAAAGATTGAGTCTAACAAAACGGAGTGCGGAGCGTTGCTTCTGTCGAAAGCCCGTTTCACCACGGAGGCACGGAGGACACGGAAAAAAAGAAAAGTCAGAAAGAAAAGATCAAGAAAAAGTAAAGAGAGAAGACAAGAGAAAAGAAAAGAGAAAAGAGAAAAGATCAAGAAAAAAGGACAAGAGAGAAGAAAAGAAAGAGAAAAGAAAAGAGAGAGAAAAGAAGAGAGAAGTCTCCGTGTTCTCCGTGCCTCCGTGGTGAAAACTGCCTTTCACCGGCGCACGTGACCCGTGCCCTTGACGGTAACCTGCGCGAAGGTTACTCTGCGCTCATCTGGGCCCAGGCGGATGCTGGAGTTTCCATGGACGCGGAAGTATCGATTCGAGCACAAGACTTCGCACTCACCCGCAAACTGCAATGGCTGGCGCTTTCCATGACCCCCGGTGTGGGAGCGGGACGAGGAAGGAAGCTGGTGGAGCGTTTCGGCGGATCAGATCGGCTCTTCTCCGCCTCGCTGACCGAACTTGAGGCGGCTGGACTGCCCGCGGCTGCCGCGCAGAGCCTCGCCCTGGGGAAGTCGCTGGAACTTGCCTCGGACGAATACGATCGGGCGCGCGAGGCGGGAGTGTCCATCGTCGCTCCTGGCGACACGGAGTTTCCCAAGCAACTGCTGGAAATCTACGATCCACCTCTCGTGTTATACCTTAAAGGTAATGCAGAAATCATTGATAAACCAGGAATTGCAGTAGTTGGTACAAGGCATCCTACGCCCTACGGAGTAGGCATGGCCGAGCGATTGGCGTGCGACCTCGCGGCCAAGGGCTTGGTCATCTTCAGCGGGATGGCGCGCGGAGTCGATAGCGCTGCCCATCGTGGCGCGATCAGCGCCCACGGTAGCACGGTGGCGATCTGGGGCACGGGCATCGACGAAGTTTACCCCAAGGAGAACCGGAAGCTCAGTGAGCAGATTTTGGAGACGGGCGGAGCGATTTTGTCCGAATTCCCCTTGGGCACATTTCCCGCTCCGCAAAACTTTCCCATACGCAACCGCCTTATCAGCGGCATCTCGATCGGCGTCCTGGTCATCGAGGCCGGAGAATACAGTGGCACCCGGGTGACTGCCCGCTGTGCCCTGGAGCAGGGACGCGAGGTTCTGGCAGTACCCGGCAACGTGACCAACAAGATGTCATGGGGCCCTAACACCCTGATAAAGCAGGGGGCTGCGCTGGTTGCCACCTGGGAAGATGTGTGGGAAGCCCTCCCCGCCGACACACGTCTGGCGCTGACTCCTCCCCCGCAGCCTGCATCGGAGACGGAGGCTTCAGCATCTTTGTTTCAGGGGGCACAGTTGCCGCCTCACGAAAAGAGAGTGCTGGGATTGTTGCGGTCCGACGAATCCACCCACATCGATCAGCTGGTTGAACGTCTATCCTCGCATCTGTCGTCATCGGAGATCTTCGCCGCGCTGTTTGAGCTGGAAATGAGTGGTAACATCCGGCAGCTTCCGGGGAAGTATTATGTGCGGACGATGTAGGGCGGGGAGCGGCGCCCTTGGCTTTCAGCTATCAGCTAAGGGCGCAGAATTTGGGACGGGGAGGGACTGTGCAGGACTTCAGAAATCTCGAAGTTTGGCGGAAGGCGCACACACTCGCACTGCACATTTATCGGTTGACCGAGAGCTTTCCGCGTTCGGAGGTGTTTGGCTTGTGCAGCCAGATGCGGCGATCGGCTTCGTCTGTTCCAACAAATCTCGCGGAAGGTTGCGGACGAACCCAGCCGGAGTTTGGAAGGTTTGTGCAAATCGCATTAGGCTCGGCCTGCGAACTGGAGTACCAGCTGCTTCTGTCGCGAGATCTGGGATTCCTTACGCCGGACAGCTATGAAAGCGCTTGCGCGAACGTCATCGAGGTGAAGCGCATGCTGAGTTCTCTAATGAAGCGAATCCAGTGTGGCTTTGCCGTTACAGCAACCGCTAAGGGCCCGCGTAACAGCTCCCCTAACGTCGTGAGTCGCAGGGTTTTAGCTGACAGCTGAGGGCTGACGGCTGACAGCTAAGTTTCGCCGAACGGCGAAACCATGCTAGCTTCATACACGTAATCCGCAATTCAGAGGTTCTATTGGCAAAAGGTTTAGTTATCGTCGAATCGCCCGCTAAAGCGAAGACGATCCAAAAATATCTCGGCTCCGGCTACGACGTCGAAGCCTCGCTCGGGCACATCAAGGACTTGCCCAAGAAGTCGCTCGGCGTCGACTTGGACAACGACTTTTCCACCGAATACGTCGTCATTCCCGGCAAGGAAAAAGTTGTTGCCAAGCTCAAGAAGCTGGCCAAGACGGCCAACGCCATCTACCTGGCGCCTGACCCCGACCGCGAGGGCGAAGCCATCGCTGCTCACCTGGCGGAAGAGCTGGGTGGAGACCGGGTTGACGGCAAGAAGTCCAAGAAGAGCGCCCTGATCCCCATCCGCCGTGTGACCTTCAACGAGATCACCAAGCGTGCCGTGCAGGAGGCATTCCTGCATCCCCGCGACATCGACGTCAACCTGGTGGACGCGCAGCAGACCCGTCGCGTCCTCGACCGCCTGGTTGGCTATCAGATTTCTCCGCTGCTGTGGGACAAGGTGCGCCGCGGGCTTTCCGCTGGCCGCGTGCAGACCGTCGCCTTGCGCCTCATCGTCGAGCGCGAACGCGAGATCAAGGCGTTCGTCAAAGAAGAATTTTGGACCATCGACGCCCATTTGCAAGGACCGAAGCCGCCGGCGTTCGATGCTCGCTTCCTCGGTATCGGCGACGAAAAGACGCCGATTCCCAACGGCGAAGAAGCCGCAAAGATCAAATCGGCTCTGGAGCATGCCGACTGGGCCGTCCGCTCGGTCGACACTCGCGAGCGGCGCCGCAGTCCTGCTGCTCCATTCACCACCAGCAAGTTCCAGCAGGACGCCTCGCGCAAGCTGCGCTTCAGCGTGAAGCGCGCCATGATGATCGCCCAGCGCCTCTATGAAGGCATCGATCTGGGAGGCGAAGAAGGCACCGTCGGCCTCATCACCTACATGCGTACCGACTCGCCGCAGGTGTCGAACGATGCCGTGGCCGAGGTGCGAGAGTACATCGGCAAGGACTTTGGCAAGGAGTTCCTGCCGGAGTCGCCGAACACCTACAAGTCGAAAAAGGCGGCGCAGGAGGCCCACGAGGCCATACGGCCGACGTCGGTGGCCCGTCATCCCGACCAGATGAAGCAGTATCTTCAGGAGGACGAGTACAAGGTTTACAAGCTGATCTGGCAGCGCTTTGTCGCCTCGCAGATGAATCCGGCAGTCTTCGACCAGACGACCGTCGACATTGATGCCATCGCAAAGCCCGGTGACATCGTTTATCGCTTCCGCGTGACCGGATCGGTCCTCAAGTTTGAAGGCTTCCTCAAAGTCTACGAGGAGTCCAAGGACAGCAAGGACGAAGAGGATGAGGCGCTCAAACACAAACTGCCGCTGCTGGTGGAAGGGCAGAAGCTTACCCTGAAAGGCCTCGAGCCGGAGCAGCACTTTACCGAGCCGCCTCCGCGCTTCAACGAAGCCTCTCTGGTAAAGGAACTGGAAGAGCGCGGCATCGGCCGGCCCTCGACCTACTCGGCGATCATCAGCACCATCCAGGAGCGCCAATACGTGCAGAAGGTGGGAGGCAAGTTCATTCCCACGGAAATCGGCATGGTGGTCACGGACCTGCTGGTCGCCAACTTCAAGGACATCTTCGATCCGCAGTACACAGCACGTCTCGAAGAAGAACTCGACGAGATCGAAGACGGCAAGGAGACCTGGACCGACGCCCTGAAGGGCTTCTACAAGAAGTTCGAGAAAGAACTCCATTACGCCGAAAAGCACATGGAGAACGTCAAGCGGATGGAGAAGCCCACCGATGAGAAGTGCGAACGGTGCGGCTCGCCGCTGGTAATCAAGTGGGGCAAGCACGGCTCCTTCTACGCCTGTAGCGCGTACGACAAGACCGATCCCAACAGTTGTACCTTCACCAAAGAAAATCCTATCGATCTGCCTGACCTGGACTCAGCCGACGTACAGGAGACCACGCAGGAAGAGTATTGCGAAAACTGCGGACGGCCAATGGTGCTGAAACGCGGGCGCTTCGGGCAGTTCATGGCCTGCACCGGATATCCCGACTGCAAGACGACGCGCCGGCTCGACCAAGGCAAGAAGGTCCCGGACATTCCGTTGGACGAGAAGTGTCCGCAGTGCGGCCGGAATCTGCTGCTGCGCCACGGCCGTTTCGGCGAGTTCGTCTCCTGTAGCGGCTATCCCGAGTGCAAGTGGGTGAAGCAGAATTACATTGGCGTAAAGTGTCCTGAGTGCAAAACCGGAGACTTGGCGGAGAAAAAGGCGCGCCGCGGCAACCTGTTCTACGGCTGTTCGAATTATCCCAAGTGCAAGTTCACGTCGGCTTACAAGCTGGTGGACGAAGCCTGTCCGGAGTGCGGCAGCCCGTATCTGCTGGAAAAGAACTTGAAATCCGGAACGTTCATTGTCTGTCCTAACAATAAGCGGTCTGACACCGCCGATGCCGATCAACCCAAGCGCCGCGGGAAAAAGCAGGCCGGGGATGAAAGCAATGTTAAATGTGACTACTCGCGCGAATTCAAGCCCGAGGCTGTTGCATAATAGTCGGATTGTCAATCCAAACGCCCGGCCGCCGCGCCGGGCATTTATGTGAGAAAGGGGTGAGAACATGGCAGGACACACGAAAGACGCAACCATCATCGCGCACCTGATCGTCGATGACGGGGTCAAGGCTGCGGAGTTTTACAGAGATGCGTTCGGCGGTGAGATTCTCGGAGTCCACAAAACACCCGATGGCAAGGTCATGCACGCCGAGGTGAATATCGGAGGCGCCCGGCTGATGCTGGCGGACGTGTTCCCCGGCTTTGGCTGCGGCTCGCCGATCACGCTTGGCGGAAGCCCCGTGGTGCTGAATCTCTATGTTAAAGAGGATGTAGACAGCTTGTTCAATAACGCTGTCGCGGCCGGTGCGAAGGTCACGATGCCGCTGGGAAATCAGTTCTGGGGCGATCGTTACGGCCAGATCACTGATCCCTTTGGCCACCGTTGGGCCTTAGGCCAGCACATAGAAGATGTTGCCCCCGAAGAGATGGAGCGCCGCGCCAAGGAAGCCTTCTCCAAAATGCCGGCTCCCGCTCAGAAATAGGGCAGCTGAAGCCTGCGAAGGGATCTCATCATCCAACTAGCTGGAAAGCCGTCGTCCTGACGGCTTTTCCAACCTAATACCACCTGGAGGAATCATGAGCAATACACAGCCCACTTACGAAGATGCAAGACTCGTCCTGAAACTTTACGATCTGCGCCGCGAAGCCGTTATGCGGCAGGCGCGTGATTTTATGGGAATGTTTTCACCCTCGTCGTTTGAGGAGCTAATGGCCGTTGTGGGCGCATTCGGCACCAAGGAAAACGCCTATGTGCGGCAAGTTCTCGGCTACTGGGAGATGGTTGCGTCCCTCATCGTCCACGGAACTTTGAATGCCGCGCTGGCAGAAGACACGTTGGGCGAAATGTACTTCGCCTATGCCAAGGTACAGCCCTTCGTCAAGCAGATGCGACAGATGATGCAGGCGCCGGAGTTCCTCCAGAATCTTGAAAAGGTCGTAAGTGGTACGCCGGAGAGCCGCGACCGATTGAAGCGTACGCAGGAGCGCATGGCCGAATTCGCCAAAATGCGCGCCGCTGCCGCCGCCAAGTAGGGCAGCTAGGGCAACAATCCGGACATCATTGCTTTGAGGGGCGCGGTTTCAGCCGCGCCCCTTGGTTCGTGTACACGTAGCGTGGGCCTCCCGGCCGCTTCCAAGCTCCCGCCTCATGGCCCGCCGGCGCCGAACCGATTTCTGTCCGCGGGCAATGCAGCGCTGAAGCGTCTGCGTGAGGACCAGCTCTTTCATTTGACGGTGTTGTAAGAAGCCCGAAAAACGAGCGCCACGGGCGCGGCGTCATGATAGCCCAGCATGGAGCGAAGCGGAGTGCTGGGTTGGGTAAGAAAAATGCCTGAGTCCCCCGGGGACGAAAGGGTCGTCACGCAGGGCCCTGAAGGCGACCCTACACGTGTGCACGCCGCGATCTCAACCGTACCTAACTCAGATATTCCCGAATATACGGATCGTTGCAGCGCAACAGCTCTGCCGCAGTGCCTTCGAAGATGATCTTCCCGTCGCGAAGAATCAGAAACCGGGTGTGAAGGTCGCGCTGCGCCCCGTCCTGAATGGGCACCATTTTGTTCTGCGCCCGATCGAAATAGTGGCTGGCCATCGTAAACGCATCCTGGAGACGATGGGTCACCAACAGGGAACTGGTCTGGTAGACATCGCGTTGCTTCACGATCAGCTCGATGATGGTGTTGGACGTTACCGGATCGAGCCCTCCCGTGGGGGAATCGTACAGCAGGACCTCGGGCTGCGTAATGATGGCGCGGGCAATCGCTACCCGTCGCCGCATGCCGCCCGAGAGTTCCGAAGGATACAAATCGACGGTGTGCTCCAGTTCCACGAAACGTAGCGCCTCCAGCACTCGGGCGTGGATCTCTTCCGTCACTCTTCCGGTTTCTTCGATCAGCCGGTAGGCTACATTTTCTTCCACCGTCAGCGAATCGAAGAGCGCGCTCTCCTGAAATACCATTCCGATCTTACGGCGCAGCGCGAACAGTTCCTGCTCGTGCATCTGGGTGATTTCCTCATCCAGAACGATGATGCGTCCGGAATCAGGCTTGATCAGTCCCAGCGCCAGCTTCAAAATCAACGTCTTCCCAGTACCAGCTACGCCCATCAGGATTTTGGTTTCGCCCCGAGGCAGCTGAAATGAAATTCCCTCCAGCACGGGGTGATCGAAAGCGATAGCGACGTCCTCAAAGGTTAAGACCGGCTCTCCCGGTTGGGAGCTGGACGGCGCGCGCTGTTCTTGTGGCGGGGCGAGGGCTGGCATCGTCAGTATTGAAAGAATCCCATGAGCAGGCGGGTCATGAAAAAGTCGCTGACCAGAATCAGGACCGAAGCGGCGACCACGGCCTGCGTCGTGGCACGTCCGACTCCTTGTGTCCCGCCCTTGGCCGATAAGCCGTAGTAGCAGCCGACACTGGCGATGATAAAGCCGAACATCGTCGGCTTAGTGAGTCCCATGAGAACGTCGCCAAAGCGGAGGGCCTGGTAAGCCGTGGTCCAATACTCGTTGCCATTGAGTCCCAGCAGCAGGAATGAAATCACGAAGCCGCCGGTCAGGCCCACCAGGTCGGAGATGATGCTGAGAAAAAATAACATCACTACGGTGGCCATCACCCGCGGCGTTACCAGCTTCTTGGAAGGATCAACGCCCATGGCCCGCATGGCGTCGATCTGCTCGGTGACTTTCATGGAGCCCAGTTCGCTGGCCATGCCGCTGGAATTGCGGCCGGCCACCATCAGGCCAGTCAGCACAGGGCCGAGTTCGCGAACCATGGAAAGTGACACCAGCTTGCCGGTCAGGGAAATCGATCCGAACTGCTGTAGCGTGCTGGAGGTTTGCAGCGCCAGCACCGCGCCGGTAAAAAAACCCGTCAGTACCACGATGGGCAACGAACCAACACCAATCTGGTCGGCCTGCAACAATGTGTCGGCCAGATAGCGCGGGCGTGCAAAGACATTGCTGATGGAGCGGCCAGCGAGCAGGGAATAGTCCTGCACCGCCTGCACCTGCTCCTTCGCGAAATCCGTGGGCGAGAAAATTGGCATGAAGCGAGCCGAAACCGCTATCAACGAAATATACCAGAGCCAGGCGGTATGGCACCTTGCCGCCTGCTGCGTTGTCCTGATGTCGAGCGCCAGTAATGTCGAATGCGTTACCGATAGTGGCGTTTCGTGCCGGCAAACGTTGCAGGGAGGCCTGCCTTGATTTAATATCCTCTTCCCAAGCTGCGCGACAAGGGAGACGCGCATATGGCGTTCCAGGTTGATCGCAGTCCCTTCGATCCCGAGTCCGGCTTCGAGTACTACATCTGCTTCAAGCCGAAAACGGAAGTCGAAGGAGACGAGGTAGAATCGCGGATTTCAATTGAGGTGGCGTTGTCCATCTCGGAGACCGGCGACATCGCCGACCTCAGCTTCCTGCTGCCGAAAATCTGCCGCAATGACTATGCGCTCTCCTTCCTCAAGCGCGACCCCAACGCCAACTGCGTCGAAAACCGCGTCTTCATCGCCCTGCCAGGCTTGAATGGCGACTCGGTCCTCGCCGCGCCCGCAACCCTCGAACTGGACCACTCCGGACGTATCGTCGCCATCGAAATCAATGGCTGCATTCCCAAGACCAGCACCTTTACGCCCGCGCGCGCGTAGGGCGAGCCCTTCGCTGTTCGCCTTTCGCTATTCGCCTTTCGCCAGAAAACTAATCTGAATCCGCTGCGAAGGCGTGATTCACGAGACGCCCCAGGGCTCGTTGCTCCAAGCGCTGGTTGAAGTTCGTAGCTATGTTCTGGTTCTGGCGAAAAGCGTAAAGCGAACCGCGACTAGCGGCCTTCCGGTATCATGCTGTCGTGGAAGGCGTAACCGTATTCATCCTGGCTGGCGGCCGCAGCTCGCGAATGGGCTCCGACAAGGCGCTGCTCTCGTTCGGCCGTCAGACGCTGCTGGAACGCGCACTACAAACCGCTGCTACGGTCGCGGAGAGAATCGTCATCGTCGGACCCAAAGAGCGATATGCGGCCTTCGGCTACGTCATCGAAGACGTCTATGCTGGTTGCGGCCCACTGGCTGGAATTCATGCCGCGCTCGGCGCAACTAACACCGATCTGAACCTGATGCTTTCCGTCGATATGCCCCTGATGACCGCGGACTTTCTGCGCTGGCTCGCGCAGCAAGCCAGTGCGGCCCACGAGATGATTGTCGTTCCGGATGCTCTGGGCAGTCCGCAACCTCTGTGCGCGGTCTATCGCCGCGAGGTGTGCAGCTTTGCCGAGCAGGCGTTGCAAAACGGCGACTACAAGATCGGACGCCTGTTCGCGCGTGTTCCTACGCGCTATATCATGGAGCAGGAAATCGTCGCCAGCGGATTTAGCACCGATATTTTCCGAAACCTCAACAGCCGTCAGGAATACGATGAACTGACCACATCCCGCGGCTCTGACGCACGACTAGGCGAACTTGATAGCGTAGACTGACAACCAAAGGCGAAGTTGAAAGCGAAAAGCGCAGGAGCGAGCCGCGGAAGGCGAGTCGGCAAGAGCGAACCCAGATGAACGATCAAAAGCCCTACATCGAGTTCCAGGACGTGCATAAGGCATTCGGCAGCAACGTGGTGCTGGATGGCGTCAGCTTCGACGTCATGCCCGGCGAGACGGTCTGCATTCTGGGACGAAGCGGCGTCGGCAAGTCGGTCTCGCTGCATGAGATTATGGGATTCCTCAAGCCTGACAGCGGGCGAATCTGGGTGGCTTACGAAGACATTACCGACTACGGCGAGAAAGAGATGGAGCGCATCCGCAAGAAGGTGACCATGGTCTTTCAGAATGGCGCGCTCTTCGACTCCCTCACCGTGGGCGAAAACGTTGCCTTCCCGCTGCGCGAGCGCGGCGGCCTGGAAGAAGAGCAGATCTACCAGATCATCGACGGATTGCTCGACATGGTAGGCGTGCGCGAGTTTCGCGATCTTCTGCCTTCCGACCTCTCGACCGGCATGAAGCGTTCGGTGGCCATTGCGCGCGCCCTGGCGGCCCAACCCGATGCCGTCCTCTATGATGAGCCGACCACGATGGTCGATCCGCTAATGGCCCACCTATTAGGCGATTTGATAAAAAAGTTAAAGAAACAGTTGAAGTTAACTAGTATCGTCGTCACTCACGACATGGCGCTGGCCAAGAAGCTGGCCGACCGCCTCTTGTTCCTCTACGAAGCCAAGGCCATCTTCTTCGGCACCTTCGCCGACATGGCCAAATGCCAGGAGCCCATCGTGCAGGAGTTCCTGGATCTCGACTCCATGGACTTCGAGCACTACTTCGGCGCTCAACGGCCGGAGCACCATCCGCTATTCGATGCGCCGTAAAGCCTGCACTGCCAGGGCTCCCGCCGTTTTCTATTGCCTTGGCGCTCGCCCGCAGCCCACAATGCCGACATGAGTCACAAAGCGCCACAGGAGAAAGCATGTACTGGTATCTGGAGGTGATGAAGAAGTATGCCGTGTTTGACGGCAGGGCAAAGCGAGAAGAGTACTGGATGTTTCAGTTGGTGAACTCTGCCATTGTCATGCTCTTCATGGGCGTGCTGATCGCCGGCGTACTCACGCAGCCCCGGAGCCAGAGGCCGGCCTTGTTAATTCCATTCGCTCTAATTCTCTGCGGCTATGCTCTGGCCACCCTCATTCCAAGCCTGGCGGTATCAGTGCGGCGGCTGCACGACGTGGACCACAGTGGATGGTGGCTGTTCATCTCCCTTGTACCGCTGGGGGGCATTGTGTTGTTTGTCTTCCATGTGATGGATGGCACTCCTGGTCCCAACCGGTACGGACCGAATCCGACCGGCGATGTCGCGGCTTCCGCCGGCCAGTACGGGGATTATCAAAGGCTGGCCATGGCTCAAGCGGCTGCCAATGCCACGGCAACGCAGCCAACTATCCGAGCCTTCCAGAGTTTCTGCACAAAATGCGGAACCGGGCTGGCTCCAGGAAGCAGGTTCTGCATGTCTTGCGGCAAAGAAGCAAGCTAACGCATCGTCCTTAGCTAGGAGCGTGGTGCTCGCGGCTTGGAGCTCGCAGCTTGACCTAAAATCCCTGCGCCACCAGCCGATCAACCGTGAGCGCTCCAGTTTGTTCGTCGCGGTGCGCCCACTTCTCCAGATACTTCGCCACGATGTCGGTCTCGATGTTCACCGGATCGCCGGCCTTCAGCGATCCCAGGTTCGTCATCTTGATGGTGTGCGGAATGATGGCAATGGTGAGCCGCAGACCCTCTAGCTTGGCCACCGTCAGGCTGATGCCTTCCACCGCGATTGATCCCTTAAAGACAACGTACTTTTCCAGATCCTCCGGGATGTCGAGCAGTAGCCAAAAGTCGTCAGCGTTTGCAATCGGCTCAAGCGCGACAAAACGCGCGGTACCATCCACGTGTCCCTGGACCATATGGCCGCCCATGCGTCCGTCGGCTTTCAGCGGCAGTTCCAGATTTACCTGCGCACCCTGAGTAATGCGCGAAAGCGATGTCCGCATCCAGGTTTCGGCGGCCAGGTCAGCGCAAAAAGATTCTGGCTTGATGTTGAGCGCGGTCAGGCAAACTCCGCTGACGGCCACGCTGTTGCCCTCTTTCAACTCCTTGGCGCTATTTGGGGCGTTGATGGTAATGCGGTGATTGCCGCCCTTCTCTACGATACTCGCGATGGTTCCAACTTCTTCTACTAATCCGGTAAACATGATGATGACCTCGAATGAATACAAAATAAGCTTATCTGATAAACCAGTTCTATAAGCCGCGCCATCTAAGCAAGGGTGTCCGTTAGAATGTCTTTTCGGTTAGGACCAGTAGCTCATCCAAAGACATCGACGATGCACTCTCGCACCATGCGCATCTTCATTGTATGCCTCATCTGCTGCGTGCCCTGCCTGGCGGCGCAGGTTGAAATAGCGGTCACTGGTGCCAACGGAGCTGCGCTGAAAGATGCGCTGGTGATCGTGCAAGACCTGCAAGGTAAAGATGACCGTGAGCTCTTCCGTGCGCTCACCGACGTTCGCGGCAACATCCCACCACATACGCTTGCCCCGGGAGTGTACCGCGCCATTGCCGTATTTCCGTACAGCCATCGTGAAAACAGCGTCAGCGAGTTTCTGGTGCGCGATGCGCCGGTCAACCTGCATCTGCGCATGGCAGAATCTCAAGGTCTCGATGACCTGCCGGTCTCCATCGGACAGCTAACCGTCCATGTCATTAGTCCCAACGGACAGCCGGCCGTGGGAGCACGTGTGCTGGTGCGCGATGCGGAGGCCCATCCTGACTCGGAGCACTGGGGCACGACTAACGCCCAGGGAAGCACGACGCTGGAACTAAATCTGACTCCCGCCGTGCTAGTAGTCGTGTATCGCGACCAGCTCTACACATTTCCGGCCGACAGCTACGAAACTCAGCGGACATTGCGGCTGAAATAGCCGTGGGCCTAGCGCAGGGCGTGCACCAGGCGATCCAGCAGGAACATGGCGGCGACGCCGATAAACACCACCAGCGCCATCTTGACGCCGGGCTCGCGGTTGACTTCCGGAATCAGGTCCGAGGCCGCAACGTAGATGGTGACGCCGGCCGCGATCGGCAACCCGTAACTCACCGCATGCTGGCCAATCGCCATGGTGAAGACTCCCGCCAGAGTGGATAGCCCCAACAATACCGAAGCGAACCACGACCGCCGGTTGCTCAGCCCGCTTGCCAGCATCACCGAAGTGACCGTGAAGCCTTCCGGAATTTTGTGCAGGAAAATTGCGATAAAGATAATCCAGCCCAGAAACGGTGAAACCAGAAAGCCGGCAGTAATGGCGATGCCGTCGAAGAAGGTGTGGATCATCAGCCCAAACAGCACGGACACGCGGCGATGCGAGTGTACGTATTCGTCGGAGTGCGTTTCTTCGCCGTAATGAAAATGCGGTGTGATGGTGTGTTCGAAGAAGTGGACCAGGAGATAGCCGGCAAGTACCAGCAGCGCGCCGTTGCGTTGGGCCAGCGCCAGACTCTCGGGCACCATCTCGACCAGCGCCGTGGCCAGCATGAATCCCGCGCCCAACGCCACGAAATAGCGCAGATAGCTGCGCTTCCAATGTGTCTGCACGATCACCGCGCCGCCGAAAACGTTCGCGGCCGCCGCCGTCAGGCCAAGTAGGATGCTGGTGAGGATGGGAGACATCAAGCGAGCAGGATAGCAGGTTAGTGGCTAGTGGTCAGTGGCCAGTGGTCAGTAATGAGCATCTCGCACCGTCATTGACGTGAGCTGAAAACAGCGGTCTAATCTGGCCCATGGATCTGAAACACTTTGGCGACTCCTACGACATCGTGAAGCAGTCTCTGTTGAGGTGGTTGCAGGTATTCGGCGAATGGTCGGTACATCCAATGTTTACGGAAACTGTGTCACAAGCGGATTGTGACGCATTCGAACGATTTCTGGAAGCCAAAGTAACTTGCTCCGAGGTGCTGCAACGCTCGACTAATCGGTTGGCCTACTTCGCATGTGCGGAGCGTTCCGGCCACCTGTTCCTTGACCCCACCACTGGGCTTTGCCTGAATAGACCTCGCAAGAATATTGCTAATTACGTGCTTCGCGATGATTTGTTGGTGTTGACGCGAGAGAGGCCGAGTTCACTTACCGCGATCTTCGACCAAAGTCTTGCGCACGGGAAAGACGATTCGCGACGGCAGGCGCTCGAACAGAAGTTACTGTGTCTCGCTGAGGCAGGTCTCCCGGGATTTGCTTATCTGTCACACGCCTGCATTATATTTACCGCAAAAGACTCCGACCTTTTGCATCGGGCGCGCAGGCACTTGATTACCGAATCAAAGGTGCCCGAATGGAGGTTCTTACCTATCGCATCCGTGCCCAAAGCATCGCGCGCTTTTGGAGGAACCACCTCTTATAAAATCATCTCATTATGAATGCTGCCGTTCTACACACTCTGGGAAAGCCGCCCCGATATGAGTCGTTCGATGAACCAGTCGCGGGCGACGGCGAGGTGATCGTACATGTTCATGCGGCGGCACTGAAGCCGGTCGATAAGCAACTGGCCAGCGGCGGGCATTACGCCAGTTCGCAAGCCCTGCCCATGGTCTGCGGCATCGATGGAGTGGGGCATCTGGACGACGGAAGCCGCGTGTTCTTCGGCGGACCGCGCCCGCCGTTTGGCGCAATGGCCGAACGCACCGTTGTTCGACGCGTTTTCGCCTTCGCAATTCCACATGTTCTGAGCGATGAAACCGCAGCGGCCATCATGAATCCCGGCATCTCTGCCTGGCTGACGCTTGCTGCCCGCGCAAAATTGGCGCCCGGCGAGAATGTCCTGATCCTCGGCGCGACAGGAGTAACCGGCAAGCTGGCGACCAAGATTGCCAAGCTTCTGGGCGCGGCTCGCGTGGTTGCCGCGGGACGTAATCCCGAAGCGTTGAGCGCCCTGCTCGCGCACGGCGCTGACGCAACCATTCAACTCGATGCACCCGCCAGCGAGCTCACCGATGCATTCGTCCGCGAAGCCGGTTCATCAGGCTTTCAGGTCGTCATCGATTACGTGTGGGGGCAACCGGCGGAAGCATTTCTAGCCGCGATCACGCGCAAGGAGTTCGCTGCTATTGGTTCTGAGACGCGCTATGTCCAGGTTGGAGAGAGCGCCGGAGCGACGATCTCGCTGCCTGCCGCGGTGCTGCGTAGCACGCCGCTGACGATCATGGGGACGGCTGGAATGCCGCCTCGCGAGGCGTTGGTTGACGCCATGCAACAAGTCATGGCCAACGCCGCCAGTGGGGGATTGCAGATCGAAACGGAGCGAATTCCGCTCGCCGACATCGAAGCCGCCTGGCAACGCGATCAGCGCGGCCGACGGTTTGTCATCATTCCATAGAGCAACAATCTCGACAACTAGCAACTGACCACTGGCCACTGACAACTGTCTTCCTACCCACTGTGCCTGATGTGCATCACGTCGCCGTCCTTCACGATGTATTCCTTGCCTTCCAGTCGCAGGGTGCCGCGGTTGCGGGCTTCGGCTTCGGAGCCAGCTTCCAGCAGCTGGTCCCAGTGGATGGTCTCGGCGCGGATGAAATGATGCTCCAGATCGGTGTGGATCGCCCCCGCCGCGTTCACGGCCTTCGAGCCTCGCTCGACGGTCCAGGCCCGGCACTCATCTTCGCCGACAGTGAAGAATGAGATGAGTCCAAGCAACTCGTAACTCTTGCGGATGAGGCGCACCAGGCCGCTTTCTGTCAGTTCATAGCTGGAAAGAAATTCGGCGGCGTCCTCGTCGCTCATTTCGGCGAGTTCGGCCTCGACTTTGGCACAGACCGTGAGCGCCCCGGTGTTGGGCCGCGACGCTACCTCGCTGATGCCATACTTCTCTACTGCATATTCCAGGTCCTTGCCCAGCGTCGGGCTCTCGCCGATGTTGAGCACATAGAGAATCGGTTTCTCGCTGAGGAACATGAAGCCGCGGACGCGCTTCTTGTCGTCGGGAGTCATCTCCATCTCGCGCAGCGGACGCTCCGTCTCCAGATGGGCTTTGGCGCGCAACAGCAACTCCTGCTCGCGTTCAGACTCCAGGGACTTCAACTTCTTCAAATCTTTCGCCACCCGCTCGAGCCGCTTCTCCACTTGCCCCAGATCATTGACGATGAGGTCGAAGTCGATGTTCTTGATGTCGCGCAGCGGATCGACAGGTCCGACATGCGGAATCGAGTCGTCCTCGAAAACGCGCACCACGTGGGCCAGCGCATCAACGTTGCGCAGGTTGGCGGCGAATGCAGTCTCGTTCAGGGCTTCTTTGCTAAGCGCCGCCACGTCGGCATATTCCACGCTGGCATGGACCAGCTTCTTGGGGTTGTACAGAGCAGCCAGGCGGTCGAGCCGGTCGTCGGGAACTTTGGCGACGCCCAGATGCGCCTCGCGCGGATTTCCCGAGCGCTGCGTTACCTGCTGTTTGGTCAACATGACGAAGAGGGAAGTCTTGCCTACTTGCGGGAGACCTATGATGCCGGTTTTCATGATTTAGCTTTCAGCTCTCGGCCGTCAGCTTTCAGCTTGGCAGTGACGGGAGAGAGCGCTTCCTCTGAAGAATTAAGTTACGCGAATAATGGGCGCTGGGATGACTCGGCTGTTGGGCTTATATGCCGGGGCTAAAGCCCCTGATTATTTATAGCAGCCTCGACGCTGGCCTGAAGGCCAGCTCTACCCAGGCAGCCTCGAGGCTGGCAGCCCAAACCGACGGCTGACGGCTGATAGCTGACAGCTTCTTATGATAGTCGCCGCGCGGTTAGAAACAGCAATGCCAGGCCCAGCACCAGCACGCTGCCTTCGATGCGGGTGGACCACACGTGCAGCTGGTTGAACTCGACGCGGCGCGGGTCGTCGTGCGGCACGTTGTCGATGACCACCATCTGTCGCTTAAGGTCTTCCATCCGGGCAGCTACTCCGAACATACTAACCAGCGTCAGGATGATCATCAGGTAGATCAGAAGATGCCGTACGGCGAACGGGGAGGCGGTGCCGTTGGTAACATGCGAATCGATCATCGAGGTGATCGCAAAGACGATGCCGCAGGACAAACCCATCCAGTGCAAACTGCCCAGCGTGCGGCTCACGACGTTGCCCGCCAGTTGGCGCGTGGGCAGCACGGCCGGGTTGAACAAGGCGGGGGCCATCACGAAGGCGAAGAAAATCAGGCCGCCGATCCAGACAACCAAGGACAGCAACATAAGGAACCGCAGGAAGGACATGACCGCCTCACGGCAAACAGCACATTGTACATGGTGGTCGCCGGTGAGACCGCAGTGTCGGCCGTCGCAGGCCGCCAGTCATGCGAGCCTCATATTTCCCGTGGCAGGGCATCTCAATTGATTTTCTTCCCATCGGAACTAGGAAAGCAGTCACTTGATTTCTCAGAGCAGGGAGGAGCAAAGGAAATATGAAGCGGAGATTGCTATTTCTAACCGGAACATTGCTGCTGTCCGGGTGCTGGGCATTGGCCCAGTCGTCGGGAGCGGGAACTGGCGCAGGGGCCGGCAGCCACGGCGGCTCAACCGGATCGCAGAGTATGCCGGGCGCGCAGAGCACCACGCCTGGCGCGGCGGGCCAGCAGAGTAATATGCCTGGAGCTAACACTCAGACGCCGGGGACGACGAGCACCACGCCAGGCGCCACGACCGGCACTCCGGCCGAAGGCACAACCCAGCCGGACATGACGCCGAATTCGCCGGCGAACACGCCCGGCACTAACACCAACACGCCCAGCACGCGGCCAAATGAGCCGAGCGCCGCGCCTAATTCCCCAAGCGCGTCTCCAAGCACCGGAACGACTCCCCCGCCGGATGCAAACCCGGGGATGGGAGCAACCTCTCCTCAAGGCAGCTCGACGACGTCGCCGCCGCAACAGTAAGACAGCAACAGGCAATCGAGGGAGCCGGAAGATGGCTCTCTCGGTTTGTGCTTTCGCAGTCAATATCTGGGCCATCGCCTGACTCCAGCGTTACCGGCAAAAAATAGGCTTTGCAATTTGGCGGCAGGTTGCCGCTATGCTGCGTGCAGTAGTATTGAGAAAGCATGCGAAGCCATTTCTTGATAGTGCTGACCGCTGGCCTGTTGCTTGTGACTGTTGCCCACGCACCCCTCGGGTTCGCAGTCCAGGAATCTGCCAGAGCTCGCGACGCCGCCAGCGACATTTCCGGAATGTACTCGTTTCTGCGCGACGGTGAGTTTGTGCAGCTTACGGTTGACGATGGCAAACTCTCCGGCTATGTCTCCCGCTTCGGAGATTCCGACAGCGACAAGGGGCAGTTCATCGATCAGTTCTTCGACAAGACGTCTCTGCAAAGTGGCCACCTCAGCTTCACCACCAAGACGGTGCACGGCACGTGGTACGACTTCAACGGGACGATTACGACGACGCCAGGCAGGAAACCACCGGAGGAAGGCTACCGGGTCATCAAAGGCACTCTGATTCAGCATGCCAGCGATGCCAAGGGCGTCGACAAAGCCATGCAACGCCAGGTCGAGTTGAAATCCTTTCCCGCGGACTTGAGTAAACCCTGAAGGGGCTGGGCGTGAAAAAACCCCGCCAAAGTTTAGCGGGGCTATGGGGGAAACGTTGTCTAGAAGGTAAAGGCCAGTCCGCCGCGGACGCTACGTGCCGATTGCACCAGGTAAACAGTGCTGCCATCGGGCCCAACTACGGGCACATAACCCTGTGCCAGCAGGTTGCGCACGTCGATCAGCGCTTCCATGTTCCCGGGAATCATGTGGAAGTGGGGCAGCGGCTGGCGGACAAAAAGATTGAAGAAGGGATCGGTCTGGCCCGCCGAGGCGTTGAAAATGTCGACCGGAACCAGGGCTTGCCCGCTGGTCCAGCGGTAGGAGGCGATCCATTTCGTCTTGCTGCGCGGCAGGGTGCCATTCAGCTTAAGAGCGGCCGAGTGCCGCCAGCCGTGCTCAAGATTATTGGGTACTGCGGTCCAGTCGACGTTGGGCTGCTGCAATTCCAGCACGCCGCCGTAGCCGTAATCCAGCGTTGCCGTCAAGCTGCTCGACAACCTGCGCTGGAAGACGAAGCGAACGCCCTGCGCCTGCAACTCGCCACCGTTGTAGCTGAAAGTTCCGGAGTAAGGGTCGGGCAGAATGTCGCCGGTAGCGATGTCGATATTCCCGACGCCAAGCAACGCCGGGTCTTTGACGCGGTCGCTGTAGTAGGCAAGCTGCAACTTATTGGCGCCCATGCGCTCGGAGAGAGAGACCTCGTGGTGATGAGCATTCTCCAATAGCGGCTGCCCGTTCACCATGGTCATGCGAGGACCGGTTTCACTAAGGTCCGCGGGGGCCGAGTCGAAACCCTTGCTGGCTCTGGTGTTGGGCTCGGATGTGGCGTACCGGTACTCCAGAATGGTATTGGCGCCCAAGTGGAGATCCATGGTGGCCGAGGGCCGGAAGGCATTCGCCTCGCGTCCCAGAAACTCAATCGCCTGCCCCTCAGCACCGATTTGCACGTCCATCAGGTTGCCAACGGAGTAGGTGTCGGCGTAGGACATTGCAATCGCTTCCAGCGCTCCGTTATGGGGGACGGTGTCCGGCGCAGAGAAGCGCCGCACGATCAAAGCGACAGACTGGTCTCCGCTAGCGGTGTTGCGGGCGTAGGAGGCGCGAACCACGCCATCGGGGACACCAGTTCCGTATCCCAGGTCGCCGGCAAAGCCTATCGTTCCGGTGTGGAACAGAGACTGCTCGATGTTAAAGGCGGTACCCAGGTCCGCGGCACTGCCATAGCCTTCGCCGGCAGAGCCCGCCATGAGGGCCAGTGTGCCCTTCAGGGGTTGTCCCTCACGCTCGGTCTCTACAATGAGGGCAGTGTCTCCATCAAAGCGGAGGACGGGACGGTTCGCGGTGGAACGTAATGTCCACTTCCAACTGTCGTCGTCAGAATCGCCCTTCTTGAGGGGCGGCAGCATACTGACTGCTTCCAGCAAAGTTTTCAGAGTGACATTGATGACCTTGCTGGAGCCGGCCGCGAGCACAACATCCTGACGCAAGGTGCTGAGGAAGGAAGGAGCGGAAACGTCTACATCGTAGCTGCCGGCAGCCAGTCCGGACACGCTGAAGAATCCCTTGGCATCGGTGTACGCCAACTGGGGCTGTCCCCCCGAACCCAGAAGTTCGACTGTGGCGCCCATTTGCGGCACGCCGGCCGTGTTTTTCACGTATCCCGAAATTGATCCCGCGTTGACCCCGGCCGATGCCGCCACGCACAGCGAGGCCACCACCACACAATATGCCATGATTCGGGTCATTGTGTACGCCTCCTGTCAAAGGTTACGGGAGCAAAAGTACCGCGGACCGAAACGTCCGTCCGCAGTTCCCGGGTTGCTAGGCTACTCGACAGCAAAGCGCACCGTCGGCGCGATCTGCTGCTTTGAGACGTTGTCGTCAACTTTTACCGTCAGTTTATAAACGCCGGGTTGAAAGCTGTTCAGGCTCAAGCTCTTCTCCAGCGTAATTTGATCTCCTACCGTACCCAGGCTGTCGGTCGACTCGGACGAATGCAATACCGGCTGGTTGTTGGCCAGGTTCACAATCTCGTAGTCGATCTTGGCCGACGATTTTTTGGTTTTTTCGTCCTGCTGAAGATTATAAACCTGCATCCACAGGCTCATGCGCTGATCGTGTTTGAAGCTCTCCGGCTTGCCGTCGGCACCGTCCAGGTGTGGATAGGCCAACTTGGTCTCGCCAATTACAAAGGCCCCGGAGCCTACGCTCTTGGTCGCGACCTTCTCCATGTGATCGGCGAGAATCAAGGACGATGCTGACAACTTGTCGTCACTATATTCGGGAACGAGCACGCCCCGCGTCCACGTGCCCACGCGATCGCCGTTGACATCCTTCACCACGATGTCAATGCGATAGCGGCCGGGGCGCAGCGGAACCGCCTTCCAATACAGCGAGGAGTGGTCCATCGTCTTTTCCAGCAACTCTTGCGGCACATCCACCTGTACGGTGTCCTCAAAGGTTTGCGCGACCTTTCCCGTGATCCCCGTCACGCGACCGAAGATGTTGACCGTACCGCGTTGAATGCCGTCCTTCGATACGAAGGTGATGTCCTTGTTCTTGATCTGTAGGGTCACGGGAACCAGCACCGTGTCGCCGGTGATCTTCACGTAATCGGTGCGGACTTCGAAGGGCATCAAGCTGACGTTGATCTTGTGGCTGACGACCTCCTCGAGATCTTTGAACTTGACCGGCGGGGGACTTTGTACCTTGGCCAGCATCTCCAACTTGTCAAATTCTTTGGTGTTCTGCATGGCCTGCATTGTGCCGGGATTGGCTGCGAAAGGATCCATGCGGTCGGTCTTGCTGCTCAAGCCCATTTGCTCGTATTGGGTAGCGCCGCCTGGGGTGTTCAATAAGGCGTCTTTCTCGTTGGGACTGGTGGCCAGGTGGAAGTCGCCGCACATGCAAGGATCGACGAACTCAAGGTTGACTTCCTGGCCGACGCCTTCGAGATAGCGATACCGCCAGTCCTCGAAAGGAAACGTGCTGGTGGTGCCGCCGCCCTCTTCCTGTGGCCGGTCATAAGTGCCGCCGGAAGGATGGGTGTCGATCTGGTCAGGAGGGCCCCACACGATGTAGATGCGGCCGCGGTCCGTCTTCCAGCCGGGTTTGCCGGCGGCAAAGTGCTCATTGGCGTAAGCAATGCGGCGATAGTGCTCTTCCTTGTACTCGTTCTCCGGGGTATCGGGAGTTGGATCGCGCCGCAGCCAGAACTGCTCGATAAACTGATCGCGCTCCTCGTCGTTGGAGAGTTGCTTAAAGGCCGACTTCTCCTCCGGAGTGATGATGTAAATCACGTCCTCATTGAGCCACTTCTTATAGGTGCTGCTCAGTTCCTGTTTCAGGGCCTTGGAACTGGCTTTCTTCTGCTTCTCGGTCAAGGGGCGCTTTAGAGGATCTGTGGAATCGCCGGAGGCCTGCCCCTGGGCCGCAGCAGGAGCGCTGCTGGCAGCCGGGGTGGCAGTCTGGCTGGGCTTGCCGTCCGCCGGGGTGGCGGAAGGGGCAGCCGAATCCTGGGCCACGGCAAAAACCGTGGAAAGAACAAGGACGAACAATAGCGAAAACGACCACATCGGTAACTTTATTTTGATTCTCAAACTACTCCTCAACAAACACTGACGGCTTATAAAATTGTAAGTTCTCGCCACCGTGAAAGCAAGGTATCTGGTGCGAAATGCGTGGTTATGCTGATTGAACGCCATCACCAGCTTACAACCCAGTTTTGCATCCCAAGTTCTTCAAGAATATAGTCATTCTGACGGTTTCTTGCGGCCTGGAGTGTTGACGTCCAAGCTCCTCCTTGTCACAATTCTCGCCGGTTTTCGTCTCAAGTAAGCGGGTATAATCGGGTTATCGCAGACATACGCCAGATGACCGAGTTGCGGTCAGGCGGAAAAATCGTCCCGTTGCCAAGGCTGAGGCGCCGAATGTTTCTCCGGGGAACCTAAGGCAGTCTCGCAACGTACACGGGAGTAGGCTGAGTTACGCAACACAGAAATGCCTGGTTGAGGTCCAATGAAGGGCTGGAAAAAAATAGCGCTGATAGCCGCAGGAGTGGTGGTTCTGCTGGCGATCGTTGGTTTCACGGTACAGCAGAGCCGCAAGGGAGTGGTCACGGTTCAGACTGGGAAGGTCGTCCATGAAGATTTGACTTCGGTGGTGACGGCCTCGGGCGAAATCAAACCGAAGGTGTACGTGAACATCGGCGCCATTCTTCAGGCAAAAATTACACACTTGTATGTGAAAGAGGGCGATCGGGTAAAGGCGGGCCAGCTGCTGGCCTCGCTGGACAATATTCAGTATGCCGCCGACGTAGCCGCCAGCAATGCGATGCTGAATGCGTCACGTATGGACGCTGACGCTGCGAAGGCCGCGGTGAACACCTCAGAAGCCGACCTGAACCAGGCCAAGGCGGAGTATGAACGCGCGACGCTCGATTACAACCGCAACAAAGCTCTTTACGACGCCCAACTCATCGCCAAGTCGGACTACGATACCAAGAAGGCCGCTTACGATACGGCCACAGCCCAGATAGGGCAAGCCAAAGCAAAGTTAGCGCAGGCCAAGGCAAACCTGGATTCGGCCCAGGGGCACATCGGACAGAATGTCGCGACTGTGCGGCGGGTGAGCGACGTGTTGAGCAAGACTGAATATCGTGCCCCCTTTGACGGCGTTATTACCAACCTTCCGGTACGCGAGGGCGAAACGGTGGTACCGGGCATCCAAAACTCCCCGGGCAGCACTCTGATGACGGTTGCGGACACGTCCCTGATTACCGCGGAAGTCAAGGTGGACGAGAGCGACGTCGTCAACGTGCAACTCGGACAGACGGCGGAAGTCTCCATCGACGCCATCCCCAAGCAAAAGTTCAAGGGCACTGTGACCGAGATTGGCGGAAATGCAGTGCTGCGCTCCACTGGCGTCTCCACCGCGCAGACTGTCTCCAGCGGTCAGGAAGCCAAGGATTTCAAGGTGGTGATAGCGCTCCAGAACCCGCCGCCAAACGTCCATCCCGGCCTCTCCGCGACAGCTCGCATTACCACCGCCAATCGAAGTGGCGTGCTGGCGATTCCAATTCAGGCGCTAACCATTCGCGAGCGCGGCGATCTGACACCTGACAAGAACAAAAAGGGGGCCGTGCAGGCTGCGCCGCCTGCCGCAAATTCCAAGGAAGAGCTGCAAGGGGTTTTCGTTCTCCGGAACAAGAAGGAAGCGGTCTTCGTACCAGTCACGACGGGTATCAGCGGCACCAGCGATATCGAAGTTACTGGAGGCCTGAATGAAGGTGATGAGATCGTTACCGGAAGCTACAAGGTGTTGCGGACCCTGCGCAATGGGGCCACGGTGAAGGTCGACAACTCGGTCAAGCCGAAGGACGAAGAATCGTAGGCTCGCCATTCGCTGTTCGCTCTTCGCTCGCCAGAAATGTTGAGGTAACTCTCCGGCAAAAGCGAAATGCGAACGGCGAAGAGCGTGAATGACCAACCAGCGAACGCCCGAGGAAGAGAAGAAGATGGCAACCGACTTAGCGAATCTGGCGGCGCCGAAGAGCGCGGCAGTGCCCGAGAGCTGCATTATTTGCACCGAAGACCTGTGGAAGACCTACGACATGGGATCGGAGCAGCAGGTGCAGGCGCTGCGCGGCCTGAACATCCGCATTCAGCGTAACGAATACGTCGCCATCATGGGCCCTTCAGGCTCCGGCAAGTCCACCCTGATGAACCTGATTGGCTGCCTGGATACGCCCAGCAAGGGCAACTACTGGTTAAATGGGCAACTGGTCAGCGAGTTGGATGACGATGAGCTGGCCCGCATTCGCAACAAGGAAATCGGCTTCGTCTTCCAGACCTTCAACTTGCTGGCGCGCGCCAGTTCGCTGCACAACGTCGAGCTGCCTCTAATTTATGCCGGCCTTCCCGCCGAGGAGCGTATCGACCGCGCCAAGAAAGTATTGGCTTCGGTGGGCATGGAATCGCGCATGAACCACAAACCCAACGAGCTGTCCGGCGGCCAGCGGCAACGCGTCGCCATCGCCCGCGCGCTGGTGAACAATCCCTCCATCATTCTTGCCGACGAACCTACCGGCAATCTCGACTCCCAGACCGGCGTCGAGATCATGGCTCTGTTCGACCGCCTTCACGCCCAGGGCAACACCATCGTCCTGGTTACCCACGAGCACGACATCGCGGAATACGCTCACCGCGTCATCCACATCCGCGACGGGCAGGTCTTCAGCGATCAGAAAACCGCACGAGGCTGACGCGACCCTCGGTACCCTGTTACTGCGCGACCGTCAGTGACGTGTCGCCGATGGCGTTTCCCAGCGACCGCCGATGGTGACACTTCCGAGCGCAACCGGGCTCGCCAGCCCGCTGCTGCTGATTGTTGCCACGGTGGTAGCGCTGGACGTCCAAGTCGCGGAAGCCGTGACATTCCCCATCGTGCCGTCGGAATAGGTGCCGTCGCAGTGAACTGCTGGGTCGTGGCGGGCGTAATCGGTCCGCTGTTGTCTCGCGACTGGCGCAGCTCCCATCGCTCACGTTTCGATTCTTCGTATCACGGTGAGTAATGGGTGAAGACAAAGTCGCTGGCTTTGGCAGGCTCGTGGCAAGGGAAGCAGGTTTTGAGCACCGCTTCGTCGGCAGGTTTGCCGTCCTTAAATTGAGCAAACCCCCACCCGCCGGTTGCAGAGTATTTCTTTGAGTCCTTGACCATCAACTGAAGGTTAATGGGAGGACCGGCAACGAACGACTGGTCGCGGCCAAAGACTTTGTTGTTTTCCTCAGACGGGACGTAGCTCCAGGCCAGCCGAGCAATGATCGTTCCGTCGGGGAACGGCAGCTTTTGCTCGCGATAGGCCTTGATCGCTGTATCGTTGCCCAGAATGGCGCGCAGATCGTTGAGATCACCAGCTTCGTGGGCCACCGAGATCAGCCTCCAGTCGCGGTATCCCGGCGGAATCTTGATTCCGTAAATCGGAGCAGCCTCTCCAGCGGCTTGTCCCGACGCCTGGGCCATGCAAACTACCACGCCAGCCGCCACTGCAACTGCCAGCAGCAAGAAAGCGATCCGCTTCATAGACACCTCCTTCCAAACTCGCTGCATGGGATGCCGAATTCAGGTCGGGTTTTCATCACTCCGATCAATATTGCGCATGCTCGCCTCATTTAGACCTCGACGAGTTGCTGCCCGCCATCGATGTCATAGGTCGCGCCCGTGAGGGCCGTGTTGGTCATGATGTGTACGGCGAGCGCGGCTACGTCGGCCGGGCCAACCACGCGCCGGATGGGAAGCGTGGCGCGAAGCCGATTGCGGCGGTTTTCGAGTTCATCGCCGAGCAGCGTTGCCGACAACGGTGTATCGACGAACCCGGCGGCGATGAGGTTAACTCGGACGGGGGCGATTTCGAGCGCGAGGTTCTTCGTCAGGGCGGGGAGCGCGGCGGTACCAGCCGAGATGAGCGCTTGTCCGCGCGCCGGACGGCGGCCTCCGGTGCCGCCTATGAAGAGCAGCGTTCCTCCTGGGCGAACCATGGCCATTGCGTGCCGGGCGACTAGAATCGGCAGAAGCAGATGGGCGTCCAGGCTGCGGCGCGCGGCTGCGATGTCGAACTCTGCCAGCGGCGCGTAGTAAGGACCAGGACCGGTCACCAGCACGTGGTCGATCGGCTTGGGCAGCTCCCCAAAGAATTTACCGAGCTGTTCGAAGTCGGTGGCGTCGAAGGCGCTGGTACTGGCGCCGAGCTCAAGGCCGGCGCTGCGCAGGCGATCTGGGTCGCGCGCGGCGAGGATCAGGTTGGCGCCCTCAGCCCGTGCTCGTCGTGCCGTTTCAAGCCCGATGCCGGCGCTGCCGCCGATTACTACGACCGTTTGCCCCAGGAGTTCCGGTCCACGCTGGACGGCAACGGCGTTGGTCGTGTTGGTCATGATTCCTCCAAGGAATACTTGATCGACAGGTTAGACGCCCTGCCGAGAACGATGTCGTCTCAAAATGCCGAACTCTACCCGGCCGATGACGATCGCGTCGCAGTGGTTCATTGCGGCAGATCTTCGCCGGATTGCTCCGCCTTCATGTACGCGGCGTACCAGTCGGGCCAGTTGTCGTCTCGCTTGCCGAGGCGCTTTTCGTGCTCGCCGTGGGCAGCCTCTGCACGCCGAAGTGCGCTCGCCAGGTCGCCAGCCGACGCATAGGTGGTGTTACCGGCGACACGCCCCGGCAACCGAGTCGTGATCTCCTGCAACAGCCAGCCGTTGCCGTCCGGATCATGGAACGAGGCGAACGATTTGTAGCTGCGATGCTCGGGATCACGACCGCTGACCCGGAGCCGCCCAAACAAGTAAGGCTCGTCCGGGCCTGCGTACACGCCGGCGGCATCATGGAACACTTCGCTGATCTTGACGCCGCGACTGAGCAACTCTTCACGCGCGGCCTCGATGTCGGAGACGACCAGGTACATGCCTTGGGCAGAGCCAGGCGCCGCCGCAGTCACGTTCTTGCCGAAGATGACCGAGCATCCGGAGCCCGGGGGCGTGAACTGGATCACGCGGAAATCTTTACCGTTGTCGAAGTCGGCGTCGAGCCGCCATCCCAGACCGATGTAAAACTGCTTCGCGCGCTCGGGGTCTGAGACAGGGACGACCACAAGCTCGAATTTCATGTCCACTTGCGAAGGTTTGGCGTCATTATTTCCGGTTTCGTCCTTAGAATTCGCCATGTTGTTTCCTCCTGTGCGTCAACTTAAATCGAATAAGACGGGCTGCCCCCAAGGCTCAGTTAGCAACGGCGGAGCGGCTTCGGGGCCGGCTCAAGCCCAAAATATTACCATTTTGGGAACCCCCAATTCGGCAGCCATTTTCGCACACAAAAATCGCGCGTCCACACTCATCGGTGGGTTATCCATCACAGACAATCTGCCTTCGCCGGCGGATCATTAGGCTTGTCGGCGGCTTTCCGCAGCGAAGGCGATCTGGCGCGGCGAAGCGTCAGTTCTCGATGTCAACTTAGCGAAAGGCTGCCTGCATAGAGTTCACTGAGAGGAGCTAGGACCATGAAAAAGGCAATCATTCTCCTCGTCGTTATGATGGCTGTCCAACTGGCCGCACAGGACAAGTCAACGATTACCGTCAAGAAGAGCGAAATCAGCAATGGGGTCGTCATCGTCACAGTCGCCCAGGAGGGCGCGGCAAAATCCTCCTTCGAACTGAACTGCAACAAGGGTGCGAGCGCCTGTAAGACCCCTGAAGCAGGGAGCTACGTGATGGTTCGGCTTCCCAAGAACTGGGGGATGTACGACTGCGCGAATGTAGATCTGTATCCCTCAGGGGCCGATCCGGCTACGGCTGAGAAAGTCGGCGAGTATTGCCTGATCGAGAAGTAAACGGCGCAGCCGGACAGCCAGGAATGCGGTGACCAGGCGGTTCTTTGTCTTTCGGGAGTACCCACAGAAAGACGGAACGAATGGCTTGAGGATAAAATAGCGCTGGGGCATTTGGAGCAAGGGAGTCACGCAAAGGGCTAGAGAAATGAGACGAGTAGGTGTTTTTCTTTAATGACGAGTGTGACCTCGCTGATGACGATCAGTTCGATTTATTTACTCTTACAACTTACATGGCGCACCGATCCAGGCGCTCTTATCGCCGGGCCGCAGGCGATCATGCAACGCCGCAACTGTATTCCAGGGATTTCAGCAGAGCGGAATCCCTTACCGCGGAAGTCCGCCGCAAGGCGATCCTAGTTGACAGCAGGGTAAATTAATGCGTCCATAGATGGGCCACGGCGTCCCATCAATTAGAGTAGGGATGTCTTGGTGCCTGGTTACGATATCTCTGCCGAACGGAGGCGAATGAGACTGAGCCGTATTCTCGCCACACCGTTGCTGGTGTTTTTGCTTTTCTCGTCACGCCTTCCCGGGCAGACAGCGGCCCCGCTTGCCGATCAGGCAAAGACCGGTACGCTATCCAATTTGCATTCCGACAAACGCGTGGTGCAGAACGGCCGCTGGTTCCTGGTGCGTGAATTCACCGTGGAGTTTGCCATACGGGATTCGGTGACTTACTGCGGCGAGGTGACCACCACCGATGCTACGGAGGCCCATGACCTGATCGACAGCGCCGGGCAGGTGGTCTCAGTCATGGAGAAGGGCAAGGATCTCTACATCACGCTCAAGAGCGGCCGCCGAATCAGGGCACACCAGCTCAGCGGTGATAAGTGCCCGACCGGGCATAGCTAACCGGCGACAACGGACCCACACACTGGGCTGAGACTTAGAGCGCAGCCAACACCAATCTGGAAATCTTCCGGCGTCGCCCGCACGCAACCTGCGTCTGCGGGTTACTTTCTCCTTGACAGCTTAGGGGAGAGCGCGGTAATCTCCTAATTAGTTTAGGAGAGCGCGCGTGACCGACCAGGCCCAACTTCTTCCCGGTACTCTCGATCTCCTCATCCTGCGGGCGGTCTCACTCGGCCCGCTGCATGGCTACGGCGTCCTTCTGCGTATCGCACAAATTTCCCGCAATGCTCTGCTGATCGAGCAGGGCGCGCTCTATCCCGGCCTGTTTCGCCTGGTCCGCCAGGGTCTGCTGAAGGCCAGCTGGGGCACCTCAGAGAACAATCGCCGTGCCAAGTTCTATGAACTCACCACCCCAGGCCGCAAGCGTCTGCGCGAAGAAACCGCCAGCTGGAACCGTCTGGCGACGGCCATCGGCTCTGCACTCGCCGTGCAACCGGAGGAAGTATGAAACTGCTCGACTCGCTTCGTTGCCGCATCGCCACTCTCCTCCAGCGTTCCCAGATCAATGCCGACATGGAGGATGAGCTGCGCTCGCACGTTCAGCACCGCGCTGACGATCTGGAACGTTCCGGCGTGGACCGTGCCGAGGCAGAACGGCGCGCGCGCATCGAGTTTGGTGGCCAGGAAAAGTACAAAGAGGAATGCCACGAAGCGCTCGGCGGCAATTTCATCGAGGGTCTCATGCAGGACCTGCGCTATGCGGTCCGCGTCTTGCGCAAGTCACCCGGCTTCACCATTGCCGCTGCTTTGACGCTGGCCCTGGCAATTGCCGCAAACGCCGTTGTGTTTAGCGTGATGAATGCTTTCATCCTGCGCCCGCTCAACGTGCCCCAGGCAGAAAGCCTTTACGCCCTTTGGCGCCCGGATCTTGCTGACGCCCACGAATCGTATCCTGACTATCTCGATCTGCGCGACCGCAACCGCAGCTTTGACGGTCTGATCGCCTGGAACATGGTTGAGGCCGGGCTGGATACCGGCCAAGACCCATCCAGCGTCTGGGTCTACGAAACCAGTGGGAACTACTTCGATGCCTTGCGCCTCCAGCCGCACCTGGGCAGTTTTTTTCATGCCTCCGATGAGCACGGCCCCGACAGCGCTCCTTTTGCCGTGCTCAGCTACGCCTACTGGCACACGCATTTTCGGGATGATCCAGGCGTGGTGGGCCGTGTGGTTCAGCTGAATAAGCATCCTTTTACCATTCTCGGTGTAGCGCCGCCCGAGTTTCACGGGACCATATTGTTTTTCACTCCAGATTTTTTTGTGCCGATCGTGAACCACGGACAGCTCACGCTGGATGACATGAACGCGCGCGGGAGTCGTTGGGTCTTCATGGTGATGGGACATCTCAAGCCGGGAGTCACTCCGGCGCAGGCGGTTTCTGACCTTAACTCGGTCGGCTCCTATCTGGAAAAGGCCTATCCGAAAGATGATGGCAAAATGGTCTTTACCTTGGCGCGCCCGGGTCTTTACGGCGACTATCTTGGCCGTCCGGTGCGGGCATTCATGACCGGATTGATGCTGCTGGCGGGACTGATTTTGCTGGCCGCGTGCGCCAACCTGGGAAGCCTGTTTGCCGCCCGTGCTGCCGACCGTTCCCGGGAAGTGGCCCTGCGGCTCGCGCTAGGGTCGACGCGCGCGCGCATTCTGCGGCAATTGTTCACCGAAGCGGTGCTGATTTCGCTGGTCGGAGGGGCCATCGGACTCTGCGGCAGCGTGGTGCTGTTACGCGGCCTGAGTGCGTGGCAGCCATTTGCCAGATGGCCAATCCATTTGGCTGTGAACCCGGACGCTAATGTGTATGCCATCGCGTTGCTGTTGACGATAGCGAGCGGATTCCTCTTTGGCGCGGTTCCAGTGAGACAAGTACTCCGCACCAATCCGTATGAGGTAATCAAAGCAGGATCGAAGGGCAGAGTTGGCCGCCGCATTACCGTCCGGGAAGTGTTACTGGTGGTGCAAATTGCCATCTGTGCGGTGCTGGTCACTTCCTCGTTGGTTGCGGTGCGTGGACTGGCGCGCTCGTTGCACAACGATTTTGGTTTCGAGCTTCAGAACATATTGATGGTAGATACAGACCTCAGCATGGCAGGCTACAGCGGCGATAAAGTGTCCCCGATGCAGCGACGCATGGTCGATGCCGTAAAGACAATTCCCCGCGTAGAGTCTGTGGGGCTGGCCGACACGGTGCCATTAGGTGAGGGCCAGAACGGCTCGCCTGTCTTCACCGACACTACCTCGGATCTGAGGCCATCGAACGCAGCCGCTGACGCCATTCTGTTCAAGATCTCGCCCGAATACCTTCACGCAGCGGGCACAACGTTGCTTTCGGGAAGGACTTTCACATGGCATGACGATAAAGATGGCCCGCGCGTGGCCATCGTGAATCGGGAGTTTGCGCGCCGAATCTTCAGCTCTCCAACCAATGCAATCGGCCGATATTTCAAGATGCCGGATGGAACGCGCATTGAGGTTGTGGGTATTGTGGAAGACGGAAAATATGGCAGCCTGACTGAAGATCCACAGCCGGCGATGTTTCTCCCCATTCTGCAATCGCCGTCCAGTTCGACATGGCTGGTGGTGCGCTCGAGTAACGATCCGGAGCAGCTGTCGGCAGCCATAAGAACCACGCTGAGACGCCTGGATCCAGCGCTGCCTTTCTACATCCAAACGCGGTACAAGACCCTCGACTTAACTCTGTTTGGCCCGCGTATGGCGACGATTGCGCTGGGGGTGCTGGGCGTGATGGGCGCGATGCTATCGATAACCGGCATCTTCGGAATGGCAGCCTATTCGGTGAGCAAACGGCTGCGGGAATTGGGAATTCGTATCGCCCTCGGCGCGCAGCGCAAGGAAGTGTTACAGGCAGCGTTGGGCCGTGCCTTCAAGTTGCTGGTTTTTGGTTCGATAGCGGGATTGATTCTGGGAATTCTGGCGAGCCGGGTGCTGGCGTTCGTCGTCTATCAGGCAACTCCACGCGATCCGTTAGTGTTGGCTGGGGTTGTCCTGGCTATGGCGTTGCTGGGGCTGGTGGCCACCTGGATTCCAGCACAACGCGCGCTGAAAATTGATCCTTTGAGATTGCTGCGCGAGGAGTAAATCGACATCAACTCTTCCGCATCATCGCGCGACAGTGGCGCGCAATCTGCCGGTCCTCCTGACTGGCGACGATAGATACGCCCACCTTGCTGCTGGGGCCGGAAATCGTCGCACTATTCGCCTGGTTCTGTTGCTCGTCGATGGCAATGCCGAGGAAACCGAGGCCCTGGCAGACCCCGCTTCGCACCAGAGCGCTATGCTCGCCAATGCCGCCGGCGAAGATCAGCAGATCGAGTCCGCCGAGCACCGCGGTGTAGGCTGCAACTACCTTGCGGATCGCCAGACAAAACACTTCAATCGCAAAAGCCGCGTCGTGGTCTCCTTCAGCCGCGGTAGTTTGGAGTTTGCGCATGTCGGAGGTTTCTCCTGATAGCGCCATCAGACCGGCATCACGGTTCAACATTGTCTCCAGAGCGTCGGCGTCCATCCGCTTAACGCGCTGCAAATATAGAAGTACTCCGGGATCGAGATCGCCGGTCCGGGTCGCCATCGGGATGCCTCCCGTAGGCGTCAACCCCATACTAGTATCGACAGATTTCCCGTCCTTCACGGCGACCAGGCTGGCGCCGCTGCCGAGGTGGGCCATCACCGTGCGGCTGGGAAGTTTGTCGCCCAGTCGATGAACGATCGACTCATAGGACAGCCCGTGAAATCCGTAGCGGCGGATACCTTCGTCGAACAATTCGCGAGAGAGAGGGAATCGTGCTGCCGTCTCCGGCATGGTGCGATGAAACGCCGTATCGAAGCAGGCAAACTGAGGCACATCGGGATAAGCCTGCTCCGCCTCTGAAATGAGCTGAAGCGCCATGGGAATATGCAGGGGCGCGAAATGAACGCAAGCTTGCAACTCCGCCAGCAAAGCCGGAGTAATCCGCTGGTGCTTCACCAGCCGCGGCCCGCCATGCACCACGCGATGTCCGACAGCGTAAGGCTTGCCGGGCGAAAGCTCATTGAGCCAGCAAGCGGCGTGGCCCAGCGCGTCGTGCCGCGAGGCAAAACCGACATTCTCCGAGCGCAGCTTCTTGCCCGCACCATCCTTCACCTCCAGCGTGCCGCTGCTTTGGCCGATGCCGTCGGCGAGTCCGTCCAACAGCACCTGCTCATCACCGTTCCGTTCCGCGTACAAGCCAAATTTCAAAGATGAAGATCCCGTGTTGATTACCAGTATGCACTCCTCAGACATGAAGCAGGCCTGCTTTCTGCGGCGCGAAAATCTTCACGCTTCATCACTCTATCGCATGTTTTCAGTGCCGGAGGCAGCGTCCGCTCGAAACCTGTTTGTAACAATACTGAAGTAGAACGCTGCTACTCTTGAGCCAGCCAAGGAAGGTGAGTCACTCTCAAAATCCAGCAGCGCCCGAACGAATCCTAACCGGAACCAATGCTGGCCGGCGCAGGAGTTGCTTGTGACATCCATAGCTCAGACCGCAAAACCGGATCACCTACGCGATTGTGAGCTGTACCGATATGGCGGACGCGATTCTCAAGTTGCAGGAGTCGGAGCGTCGGGCCGAGCAGGAACAGGAAGAAAAACAGGCAGCAGAAGCCCAGCGTAGTACACAATCTGGGCACAATGATTCGTTTTCAGATCAGCCCACCGCAACCCGTGCGGTTAACTAGCGCTCGCTAGCGTTGTACTTTCAGGGGTTTAGTTGGTGCCGGGAGGGGGACTTGAACCCCCACAACCCTTTCGGGTCTGCGGATTTTAAGTCCGCTGCGTCTGCCAGTTTCGCCATCCCGGCCTAGTGTGAATCATATTTGCTGTCTACGGCAGCCGCAAATCGACCGCTGGTCAGGTCGCGATGCGGGTCGTACAGATTCGGGCAAATATCACGCCAATCACACATCTTTGTGATCTCTTTCACATCTTCCTGTGCAGCCATCACCGACACTATCTCCATGTGCAGTACCCCAGCCGTTGTTTGCGGCAGGCTGCCGCATCCGTTCGCGCCAACACTCCTTTCGAGGTCTATGCATGGATAGCGCACTCCTGATTCACCGCCTCCAGTTTGCCTTCACGGTCACCTATCACTACCTGTTCCCGCAGTTGACCATGGGATTGGCGCCGCTGATCGTGATTCTGAAAACTATCGCGCTCAAGACGGGCGACGAACGCTACGACCAGGCCGCTCGGTTTTGGGCCAAGATCTTTGGCATCAACTTCGTTATCGGCGTGGTGACCGGAATCCCCATGGAATTTCAGTTCGGGACCAACTGGTCGCACTTCTCGCGCTTTGCCGGCGGCGTCATCGGGCAGACCCTGGCCATGGAAGGCTGCTTCGCGTTTTTCCTGGAATCCACCTTCCTTGGAGTCTTTCTTTATGGCGAGAAGCGCCTCAGCAAAGGCCTGCACTGGTTTTCGGCGCTGATGGTCTTTCTGGGCTCATGGATGTCAGGCTACTTCATCATCGCCACCGATGCTTGGATGCAGCACCCCGTGGGTTACGAGCGTGTGGCCGATGGCTCAGTGCAGCTCAAGAGCTTCTGGCAACTGGTGCTGAATCCCTGGGCGTGGTGGCAGTACGCGCACAACATGAGCGGCGCGGTCATTACGGGAGCCTTTGTGATGGCGGCCGTGGGCGCCTTTTATCTGCTTAGCCAGAAGCATGTCGAGCAGGGGCAAATCTTCGTACGCGTGGGCGTTATCGCCGCGCTGTTTGTGAGCCTGTTTCAGATTGTGCCGACGGGCGACGCCCAGGGTCGCATGCTGGCACGCAATCAGCCGGTGACATTGGCAGCAATGGAAGCTCTTTGGGACACACAGCCCGGAGCCCCGCTGGTCATTCTGGGCCAACCAGATGTTGCAGCGCAAAAGATCGACAACCCCATCGTAATTCCCAAAATGCTTAGCTTTCTGACCTGGCGCAGTTGGGGAGCCGAAGTCAAAGGCCTCAACTCGGTGCCCAAGCAAGACTGGCCCGACAACATTCCGCTGCTCTATTACACCTACCACATCATGGTTGGCCTGGGGACAATCTTCATCGCGGTGACGGCGCTGGCGACGTTTCTGCTGTGGCGCCGGAAGCTGTACGACGCGCGCTGGATGTTGTGGATTCTGCTGCTGAGCTTTCCATTCCCGTACATAGCCAACACCGCGGGATGGATGACGGCGGAGTTCGGCCGCCAGCCCTGGCTGGTGTATGGCCTGATGCGCACCATGGATGGTTACTCCAAAATGGTGTCCGCGGGCAATGGCTGGTTCAGCTTCCTTGGGTTCCTGGGGATGTACACGGTGCTATCCATCCTCTTCCTCTTCCTGGTGCGGCGCGAGATCGAGCTCGGTCCGGAGCCGGTTGTGCCGCCGCAGTTGCGCGAACAAATCGATGCGGCGCGTCTGAATCCTCTGGAGGTGCGGTAGCCATGTCAACCATCTGGTTCATGATCGTAGCGGTAATGGTCGCCATTTATGTTGTGCTCGACGGCTTCGATCTGGGCGCGGGCGCAGTCCATCTCTTCATCGCCAAGAATGACGTAGACCGGCGCACGGTGATTCGCGCTATCGGCCCGGTGTGGGACGGCAACGAAGTGTGGCTGCTGGCCGCCGGCGGCACGCTGTACTTCGCGTTCCCGCAGCTATACGCCTCCGGCTTCAGCGGCTTCTATCTGCCGCTGATGATGGTGCTGTGGCTGCTGATGCTGCGCGCTATCGGCATCGAATTCCGTGCCCACGTTCAAGAGCAGGTGTGGCGTGGCTTCTTCGACACCATCTTCGGCGTTTCCAGCATCCTGCTGGCCATTTTCTTCGGGGCAGCGCTGGGCAATGTCGTTCGCGGCGTTCCGCTCAATCCTGAGGGTTACTTTTTTGAGCCGCTGTGGACCAACTGGCGGGTGGGCGCGCAGAACGGCATCCTCGATTGGTATACCGTTATGTGTGGCGTGGTGGCGCTGGTGACGCTGGTGGTCCATGGCTCGCTCTATCTCGCGACCAAGACCGAAGGTGAGTTGAACCTTCGGGCGCGCAAGGTGGCATCGTGGTTCTGGCCGGTGCAAGCGCTGCTGACCATTTTCAGCTTGATTGCGACGGTGTATGCCGTGCCGCACATCCTGGAGAACTACACGCGCTGGCCGATTGGGTTTCTGGTGCCTCTGATCGTCATTGGCAGCCTGGTGTACATGTACTTCGCGCACTCCAGACGGCAAGAGAAGGGCGCATTCCTGGCATCGTGCGTTTACATCATCGCGATGCTGGTGGGAGCAGTCTTCGCGCTCTATCCCAACGTGCTGCCCGCAAGCACCGGCGCGCAGTACAACCTGACCATCTATAACAGCGCCGCCGGCGCGCACGGGCTGGCCGTAGGCTTCGTGTGGTGGAGCATTGGCATGGTGCTGGCCGCCGTGTATTTCACCTTCGTCTATCGCATGTTCCGTGGAAAGGTGAAGCTGGAGGAAGGCAGCGAACACGGCTACTAGGAAGCTCCGTTCAAGTCCGGGTTTTGAAAGGGCACGGCTTTCAATAGACTGCGGAAAACGTCGCTTGGTAGTGCTTCGTAACAGGGCACGACTTCAGTCGTGCCGAACAGGCGTTGCAGAAGAAAACATGCTTCTAAGGGCCGTGAAAAAGGCCCATTCAGGGGCTGAAGCCTGGGTTTTTTGGGGGACGGTTCGGCACGGCTTTCAAGTCCTGCCGCAAACTTCGGAAAATCAGTGGGGCCCTTAATCTCAGTGTGTTTCCGGAGGGTCCGCGCCTAGACTCTCCAGGCATTCTTTCGCGTGCTTGCACCATTGCGCACACGACATGTCATTGCGGGGATTCAGCATCTGCACGCCGCAAGCTTTACACCTGCGCCGCGGATCGTTCTTGAAGAACTCAATCTGAGCGCCGCAATGTACACAAACCACCTCGTAAACATCGTCCAGCTTCCAGTACTGCGTATCTTGTCCCGGACATCGCAACACCGCCATGACTCCGTTGCCTCCAGACATATCCAAACATAGGCTGGCGGAACTGCGAAATGACCTAAGTCACAGAGGATTGTTAGAGTGAGCTGATCGTTATGCTCACGCGCCTGCGCCGGCGGCGGACAAGATCGGCAGTTGCGCCTGCTCCCACGCATCGAAGCCGCCCATCACATTGATAACGTTGTAGCCCGCACGTTGCAACAGGCTGGCGGCGATCACGCTGCGATAGCCGCCCTTGCAATGAACCGCGACCGTGGCGTTCGGATTGACCTTCGGCAGCGCGGCCTTGAAGCGGTCCAGCGGATACCACTCCGCACCGGCAATGTGTCCGGCGTCGAACTCACGTTGCCTGCGAACATCGAGCACCAGCACAGAATGATCGTCTGCGGCCAACTGCTGCACCGTCATCTGGAGCAGCTGCGCCGTCTGGAATCCGGCGCGCCTCCATCCTTCCACGCCGCCGTCGAGATAGCCCGCCAGTTCTTCGATTCCAACTCGCGCCAGGCGCATGCGCGCTTCTGACAACTGCTCTTTCGTGTCGGCGATCAGTACAGGCCGCGACGTGAGTCCAAGCACCGCGCCCGCCCACGATGCGAACTGGCCCGACAGCGCAATGTTGATAGATCCGGGAATATGTCCGGCGGCAAACTGATCGGTTGGACGAACGTCGAGAGCCAAGTCGCCGCGCTGCAATAGCGCCGTCAATTCACCGGGCGCAATCGGTCGCAGCGCCGGCAATTCTGCCAGCGCCGGGGCTCCCGCGCGGTTGATGGCCGCGTCTTCAAGGAAATAGTCCGGGCGAGCGGGCAGGTTCGAAGTCATCTGTTGGATAAACTCGTCGCGGTCTTTGATCTGTAGCGCGTAGTTGGTGAGCCGTTCCGTGCCGATGGTGGACGAGCGCTCGGCGCGCATGTTGCGGCCGCAAAGCGAGCCTGCTCCGTGCGCGGGATACACCAGCACCTCATTGGGAAGCGCCAACAGCTTATGATGGAGCGAGTCGTACAGCATTGCTGCCAGCTGCTGTGGGGTGTGCTCCTTCGACAGGTCAGGCCGGCCGACGTCGCCGATAAAGAGCGTGTCGCCAGTAAGAACGGCCCACGGCACTTGCGATTTCTCTTGGTCAGTGAGGACGAAGCATAGACTCTCCGGCGTGTGGCCGGGGGTCTCGAGCACTTTCACGCGCACGGCGCCTACCTGCACCTCCGAGCCGTCGCTCACCGCAACGTGAGGAAACGTTGCGCCCGCAGCCTTGCCGATGTAGATCGTTGCCCCGGTCCGCGCCGCCAACTCTTTGTGCCCAGAGACAAAGTCAGCATGAAGATGAGTTTCGAAAATGTGGCGAATTTGCAGCCCCTGCTTTTTGGCGGCGTCGATATAGATCTCGACATCGCGCTGTGGGTCGACGACCGCGGCTTCGCCGTCCGAGCCGAACAGATATGAAGCGTGGGCCAGACATCCCAGGTAGAACTGTTCGAAGTACATGCTCCCTCCGCGCGAGACATAATACGTGGGCGGGCTCGAATTAGATAGGATTAATTGGGGTGTGAGCTACCTCTCATATGTCTCCGCGCACTCCTTCAACCGCGTGCTCATTGCCGCAGTCAGTTGCTCCTGGCGAAAGCGCCAGCGCCAATTTCCGGACGAGCTGCCCGGCAGGTTCATTCGCCCTTCACTGCCGACGCCAAGTACATCCTGTAGCGGAAATAGCACGGTATTGGCAACGGATGCCATGAGCGTACGAATCATCGTCCAATTGATTTCGCTGCCATCCGTGTTCAAGTAACGCCGCGCGTATGCCATTTCTTCTTCTACCTCGGCTGCGCTACGAACGCTGCCCGCCCCAGGCCTGCTGTTCCACCATCCCAGTACGGTGTCGTTGTCATGCGTTCCCGTGTAAGCCACCAGGTGGTGCAGATAGTTGTGCGGCCTGAAACTGATCGCCTGGGGATCGTTGCCGAAGGCAAATTGCAGGATCGCCATCCCCGGAAAATCAAATTGCTTGCGCAGAGCTTCGACTTCCGGCGTGATGACGCCCAGGTTTTCCGCAACGATGGGGAGATCTCCGAGTGCCGCCTTTAGCGCTTCAAACAGCGCAGCGCCCGGCCCTTTGACCCATGCACCATTCACTGCCGTGACCTCGCCGGCGGGGATTTCGTAGTAGGCCTCGAAGCCGCGGAAGTGGTCGAGGCGGATCATGTCGAGCATTTCCAGCGCCCGCCGGAAGCGCGCGATCCACCACGCATATCCGATCTGCGCGTGCGCCTCCCAGCGGTATATCGGATTGCCCCACAGTTGTCCGGTGGCGCTGAAATAATCGGGCGGGACGCCGGCCACCACGCGTGGCCTGCCGTCATCCTGCAATTCGAACAGGTCCCGATTGACCCACACGTCAGCACTGTCGAGCGCGACGTAGATTGGCATGTCGCCGAGGATGCTGATGCGGTTGCAGGTGCAATGCGCCTTCAGGTCACACCACTGGCGCTCGAATTCAAACTGGATGAATTTCTGGCACTCGATTTCGTCGTGTAGCTGGTTGCGCGCTTTCTCCAGCGCGACAGGTTCCCGCAGCGCCAGCTCACGCGGCCACTCCATCCAGCTGGCCAAATCATGCGCTTGCTTCAGCGCCATGAACAGCGCAAAGTCGCCGAGCCAGGAAGCGTGACGCTGACAAAACTCTTCAAAGGCGGCGCGATCGTCGGACTCGGCCTGCTGAAAGTTCGCGAACGCCTTGCGCAACAGCGGCAGCTTCCATGCGATGACCGCGCCGTAGTCGACAGTTTCGGCGGAAAACCCGGGCTGGCCGGCCAGATCACGCGCGTCAAGGTAACCGCGTTCTACCAGACGGTGGAAGCTGATCAGCAATGGATTTCCCGCGAACGCAGAAAAACATTGGTAGGGGGAATCGCCGTAGCCGGTTGGACCGAGCGGCAGCACCTGCCAGATACGCTGGCCGCAATCATGCAGAAAATCGGCAAAGGCATACGCTTCGGCGCCAAGCTCTCCAATGCCGGAACTTCCTGGAAGGGAAGTGGGATGCAGCAGAATTCCACTGGATCGAGAAAAGTTCATGTGCGAGTTCCCGTCTAGGATGGTACCCCACCTGGTGGATTCGTTAACTGTCCTCTGACATCTAAGTATTTTTGAAGAGTGGAGATGACATTGTGTGGACTCTATTGGTTTTGGTGACGGCGCTTTTGACGGTGTCGTTTCAGCGAACGGAAATTCCTGACAGCCGTCCGGAGACGATCGTGTTGGCCCATGTGCGCCTGATCGATGGGACGGGCGCCCCGGCCAAGGACAATTCGTTTATCACGATTCGCGACGGAAGGATCGTCGCCATCACGACTGCCACATCCGAAGCGCCTCCAGGGGCTCGTGTCATCGACTATTCCGGCAAGACTGTCATGCCCGGCATAATCAACGCTCACGGTCATCTCGCTCTGGTGTGTGGCACGCAGAACTCCGCGACCTGTTACACCAGGGAAAACGTCATTGCCGAGTTGCGTCAGTATGAGCGCTATGGCGTGACCAGCATGCTGTCGCTGGGCGTCAATCGCGATTTGATTTACGATGTGCGGGCCGAGCAGCGCGCGGGCAAGCTCGACGGCGCCACGGTTTACAGCGCCGATCGCGGCATCGGAGTACCCGACGCTGCGCCTCCGCTACCGCACGCTCCGGACCAACTCTACACTCCGAAGACGCCTGCCGAAGCACGCGCTGACGTTGATGCCATGGCGTCGCGCCATGCTGACTTTGTCAAGATCTGGGTCGACAACCTGCATGGCACAAAGCCCTCGATGGACCCAGCAGTTTATCGCGCAGTCATCGACGAAGCGCACCGCCGCGGCCTTCGCGTTGCAGCGCATGTCTACTACCTGGCTGATGCCAAGGCACTGGTGTCCGACGGCGTGGATGTGTTGGCACACAGCGTTCGCGATCAAGCGCTAGACCAGGAACTTCTCGTTGCCATGAAGCAGCGCGGCGTGTACTACATTCCCACGCTGACAGTAGATTCCTCGTCCTTCGCTTTTGTGGAACATCCGGAATGGAAGAACGATCCATTCTTGCAGGAAGCGGTCAGCACCGAACTGCTCGACATGCTCACCAGCGATGCCGCAAAGCAGAAGGAAGAGCATGATCCTAATCTCGCGCTTCACAAGCGCGACTTTGCCAACGATGAGAAGAATTTGAAGCTGGCTTACGACGCGGGCGTGAAAGTTGGCTTCGGTACCGATTCAGGCGCAATTCCGGCGCGTATCCCGGGTTTTGCCGAGCATCATGAGCTGGAGATGATGGTGCAGTCCGGACTGACGCCGATCCAGGCGATTATGTGCGCGACTAAGACAAATGCCGAGCTGCTGGGCATCGAGAAGACAACGGGCACGCTAACGGTCGGCAAGAATGCAGACCTGATCGTGCTGGATGGCAATCCCCTGGATGGCATTCGCAATACACAGAAGATCGTCGCAGTGTGGCATGAGGGCAGGGAAGTGAAGCCGACGGTCGCGTCCAAATAAGTCGACAACCCGGACGTTCACTGCACGCTTTGCCTACAACGCCACTTCCTGCAATACCGCCTTCGGTGGCGGAATCGTGTGCAGTGCGTCAACCATGGCATCGGCAAACTCGCTGGTCCCGGCCGTGCCGCCCACATCGCGAGTTACGTGCTTCCTCTCGCCGTAGACCTTTTCCAGTGCCAGGCGGATGTGGTTGGCGGCGTTCTCTTCGCCAAGGTGGCGCAGCATCAGAATTCCAGAGCGCAGCACGGCCGTCGGGTTGGCGATATCTTTTCCCGCAATGTCAGGCGCTGAGCCGTGGACGGCTTCGAAGATAGCGCATTCGTGTCCAAAGTTCGCTCCGGGGACAAGACCCAGTCCTCCGACGAAGGCCGCGCACAGATCGGAGATGATGTCGCCGTAAAGGTTCTCCAGCAGGAGCGTGTCGTACTGATAAGGATTCATCACCAGCTGCATGCAGGTGTTGTCGACAATGTGCTCGCCGTAAGTAATCTCGGGATAGCCCTTGGAAACCTCGCGCGCGCAGCGGATAAACAGCCCATCCGACAGCTTCATGATGTTGGCTTTGTGAATCGCGTAGATCTTCTTGCGCCCAACCCTGCGGGCGTACTCGAACGCGAATTTGGCTATGCGTGTCGAGGCTTTCTCCGTGATGATCTTGAGGCTTTCCACTACGCCGGGGACCACTTCGTGTTCTATACCGGAGTACAGGCCCTCCGTGTTCTCGCGAACCACCACCAGATCGACGCCCGGGTACCGGGTGGGGACTGCGGGCAAATTGCGGATGGGGCGGAAGTTGGCAAACAGCTCGAACTGCCTGCGCAGAGCAACGTTGATGCTGGAGAAACCGCCTCCGATGGGCGTCGTCACCGGACCCTTCAGCCCGACACGGGTGCGCTCGATAGACTCGGTCAGCTCTCTCGGGATGTACTCGTGATACTTCTCGTAGGCTTCCGCTCCCGCGGCGAAGGTTTCCCACTCGAACTTGACTCCGGTGGCTTCCAGGATGCGAACGCTCGCGCTGACGACCTCGGGGCCGATACCATCGCCCGGTATTAATGTGACTCTATGTGAAGATGACATTAGCTTCAGGTGCCTGCCCTTTGTGGCGAGATTGGTTGGAGCAATCCTGGTAGTAAGACTTTCCGCAAAGTCTCAATACTGGGACTAATCTCCGGCTTTGCCTTTCGTGGAGGCGTTCTCCTTGGTGTCCAGCAGTTCCTTCAGTTCCTCCATGAACTCCCGGACGTCCTTGAAATCCAGATACACCGAAGCAAAACGTACGTAGGCGACTTTATCGATGCGCCGCAGACGGTTCATGATGAGCTCGCCGACTTCGCTGGTCTTGCGCTCGCGGTCGGCCGAGTCGACTACAAAGGCCTCGGCGTCATTGACAATCTGCTCCAGCTTGCCCATGGAGACGGGCCGTTTTTCGCAGGCCCGCAACAGGCCGTTGAGAACTTTTTGCCGCTCGAATTTCTCCCTGCGGCCGTCTTTCTTCACCACCATGTAAGGGATTTCGTCGATGCGTTCGTAAGTGGTGAAGCGCTTCTCGCACTTCAGACACTCGCGACGGCGGCGAATGGATTCGCCTTCCTTGCCTTCGCGCGAGTCGACTACCTTATCGTTTTCAAAGCCGCAAAACGGGCACTTCATGGATGAGAGAGGGCTGCACTTCGATTGTAACAGGGGAAAAGCGGTTCACCATGGAGGCACGGAGAGTCGATAGGGTTGAGAGGTATGCCGAAGCGCGGCGGCTATGGAATTAATGGGCTTTCTTCTTATTCTTATTGGTGGCTCGCGCCGCAGCGGATTCGGGCTCGTATTCAATACCCCAGATTCGCAAGAGATGTTGGCATGCAACTTCGAAGTCGCCAGTGAAATCGACGAACTCAAACTGCCGGAGTGTCCAGGAAAGGTCACGGTATCGGCAGGGTCTCCGCAGCAATGGGATGATCCGCCTGTGATAACGCTTCTCGTTCAAGGCGAAGAATAGCTCCCGTTTCACCCATAAGGAACGAACCGCTTCCGCTGTCAACACCACCAAGAACCAGTCGCATTCATCCAGGGCACGGCCTATCTCGTCGTGCCACTCTTGCGCGCCCCTGATCTGCTCGGCACTATACCAGTAAGGTACGCGGTGCCGTTCGAGAACCCGAATCAAACGGAGCACAAATGTACGGTCCTGAGCGGAGTGTGAAATGAAAATCCTTTTGGTGCGTCGAGAGGAAGGCATCAGGCGCTCAGGCCACCTGCTTCAATGCGCCTGCGATGGCCTCGCCAATTTTAGCGACTCCTTGCTTCGCGTTGAAAATCTTGAATTCCCGTAGGATCCACGGCATCGAGGGTGTCGGTCGCACTTCTACCGGAAATAACTTACTTTCATACTTCTGATTTCCGAGAGCATATTCGATCTCGTGCCGCACCCATTCTGAACGCATGGACTCTGGTGAGACTAGAACGACCATAGCTTCGGATTTCTTTAGCGCTTCGCCGGTTCGGAGCCAAACGTTGTCTCCCGGCAGAAGGTCCGCCTCATTTCTCCAAACCGAAAGCCCCCTCTTTTCGAGTTCCGACGCGAGAGCTTTGGCTAAGGCCCGATCGGAGTGAGCATGACTTATAAACACTTGCATGGCTTCTTATCTCGCTTGCTGAAGATTCTAGCATTCAGATCCAAACCGGATAATTTGCCTTACTCCGCCAGAGCTGCGGCTTTCTCTTCGGCTTCGGCGACAGCGCGGATCGAAACATGCTCGTGGCGGGCAATCGCCAGTCCAATCGGGATCACCGACATGAAGGTTACCGCCCACAGCATCATGCCGCAGCTTACGGCGAGTTCATGCTCGACGTGGAAGCCTGCGCTCAACATGCTGATGGTGGCCAGTTGCGAGCCGCCGCCGACGGCCGGCAACTGCAACATGGAGCCAAGCATGCTGGATCCCATCAAGACAACTTCGGAAGGCAATGTGAGCTGTTGCAGCGTGCCACCGTAGGCGTGGGTGACCGCGTAATACGCGTAGGCGATCAGGACCCACATAAACAGCGAGACGGCCACCAACTGTAGCGCAGAGCTGAGGTCCTGGATGGTCTCCAGTCCATGGCTGAAGGAAAGCACCTTCTCGCGCAGATGGTAGGCCAGTCTGGGGGCAAATCCGGCGACTCGGTCATGCATGAATTGTGCGACGCGCTCCCCGGAACGCCGCACCATAACAATGCCGATGATGAGAGCCACGATCAAAACCATCAGCAGGAAAGAAAACTCGCGCAGTTGTCGATAGAAGTGGAGCGCGCGCAAATCGGGTGACAGAAAGCTGATCGCAAGCATCACCGCAAACGCGCCCATATCGAAGATCCGCTCTACTCCCCACACGGCTACTTGCGAGGTGAACGTGAGCCGCTCTTTCTTGGCGATGATGTAGGGGCGAATCATCTCGCCGGCGCGTCCCAGCAAGGCCAGCGCGGCGAAGCCGACAAACTGTGGCGCCAGCAGGCGGGCAGTTGTAGTCTGATGAACCGGCTTGAGAAAAATGCGCCAGCGCACGGCGCGAAGAATGTAGGCAAGATAAGTGAGGGCGAGGCCGTAGAAAATATCGAGCCAGTTCACGTGTTCGGTGCGGCTCCAGAACATGGCCCAATCAAAGGTCTTCCACGCCCGGATCTGGAAGTAGATCAGCAGACAGAGTGCGAGCAGAACAACGCCGAAGACCAGAATGCGTTTTCTATTCATGGAAGACGATTTGAAGGGGACGGCCTTCAGTGAGTGCGTGAGAACCGTGCCGTCCCTACGGGACTCGGTGAATTTTTTCCAGTCTACCCAGCACTCCGCCTGCGGCTGCGTGCTGGGCTAGACTATTTCGCGCCTCCGGCGCTCTTTCGGGCTTCCTGTTCCACTGACGCCAAGGGCCAAGGTAAATGAGTGGGAAAGGACGGTCAACGAGGCTACTCGCTGCCGACAGTAGACTTGGAATTGGCTTGCGCCAAAGCTGAATTCCCGGGCTGTGTCCGATCTTGCGCGCCATGGGCTCTTGCCGGCGATTGCTGTTTGCGCTCCGCAAGTTTCTTGCGGTTGTAATCCTTAATGACCCGGGCCACGTAGGCGTGAGTCTCGCGATATGGCGGCACGCCCTTGTATTGCTGGACGCGCTGCGGGCCTGCGTTGTAAGCCGCCAGGGCCTTAACCATGTCGTTGTTGTACAGCAACAGCAGGGCGCGCAGATAGCGCACGCCACCATCAACATTGTCCGCTGGGTCGAAGCTATTCTTTACCCCCAATTGGCTGGCAGTGCCGGGCATTAGCTGCATCAGCCCTTGCGCGCCCTTGGGCGAAACCGCGCGCGGATTGTTGGCGCTTTCGGCTTTAATCACGCTGGCGATGAAGTCGGCGTCCACCTGGTGCTGTTCGCTGGCGGCGCTGACGATAGACTTCAGGTCTTGCGACTTCGCAGGTTGCGATGCTGTGTCCTGCGGGTCGGGAGGTGCAGGCTCAAAACTCTCGATGTCGGCAGTGGGGACATCGACGTAGCCGCCTGCGGGATCGACACTCATATAAAGCCGTGTTTTTTCGCCAAACACTTCATGATGCTCATGGCGCAGGCTGAATCCATTGCGAAGGTTTGCTACTTCGGCGGCGTGAAGCTGGAGGACGCAAGATAGAGCAAGGAAGAAACCGCAGATCCCTCGACTACGGCGGCGAAGCGCCGCCTTCGCTCGGGATGACAAATCTGAAAAGTGTTCAGGCATTCACACTCGCTGCGTTCGCATCCAGCACCTGCTCGATGGCCGCGGCCACGCCGCTCTGATCGTTGTGCAAAGTGATGGTCCAGCCATTTTGCTTCAAATCGTCAGACGCATTGCCCATGATCACCGGATGTCCGGCAAAGGTCAACATCTCGACATCATTGTAATTGTCGCCGATGGCCATGACCTCAGTGCGGTCAATGCCGCGATGACGGGCCCAGCGTTCCAGGGCGTGGCCCTTGGAGCAGCCGGCGTTCAGGATATCGACGATGGTCAGATCGCGATAATCGTACTGCGTTCTCAGGACTGTGATTTCGTTGGCGAAATCGCAATCCAGAAGGCGCTGCTGGGCATGCCGCATCATCTCCACCGGGCCGCAGAACATGGCCTGGATAGGATCGGCAGTCAGCGCTTGCTCAATCGGGCTGACATGTTCGATGTAGGGCGCATTTTTTTCCATCCAGCGCTGGATGACGCCGTAAAGGCGCTCATGATTTTCGCAGACGATAGCGCCGGGGCCTTCGCGATCGAAGGTAATCACCAGGTTGTCACGAAACTCGCGCATATGCCGGCAAATCTTAACGGCGGTGGCCTGCGGCATCAGGTCGCGATGGAACGATTCGCCTTTTGTCGACCGGGTGACTGCGCCGTTGGAGCTGATGATCCACAGGTCGAAGCCCAACGACTCCGCGACAGGAAGTGCGAACCGGTGTCTGCGTCCGGTTACCAGGACGATTTCAGCACCAGCCTCATGAGCACGGCCCAGCGCATCCAGATTGGCTTGTGAAACCTGGGCCTTGGAGTCGAGTAAGGTGCCATCGATGTCGATGGCAATCAGGCGTATGCAGCGCGTCAATATGTCTCATTCTAACAGGCCGGAGAGGCTGTTATCAGCTGTCAGCTAAAGCGATTTTCTACGGCGAGTGTCGATAATGACCTCCAAGAAATAAGGCCCGTTCGAATCCTGCGTCCCACGGTTGCTTAGCAGGCTGCTGAAAAAGTGGCTCACTGCGGGTTGTGCCGTCGGCTAAAGCCGACTCGGAGTCGAAAAATACGTACGTAGACGCTAGCCTAAAGGCTAGCTCTACCCGAACATCGCAAAATCGCAACTTTTTCAGCAGCCTGTTAGGACGAAAGAGTGACGACTTAGCCCTGATGGCTCCATGCTCATTCTGCGAACGAGGCCCAAAGCGGGAGACGAGCGCCACCGAGTTGGCATCACGTCCTACAAGCCTCTTCCCACTTTGCCATCCGCCGACGTAGAGTAAACACGATGGAACTGCGAAAAGATCCCATCACACGTTCATGGGTTATCTGTGGCGACGAGCCCGAACCAGCCGGCTCGGCGGCCTCGTTCTGCCCATTTTGTCCGGAGTCGGGCTTGCCGCTGCAAGTAGTGGCAACCTCACCCACGGTGAATGGAAGCCCGTGGTCGGCGCGCGCTGTGGTACACCCGCACCCGCTCTACGGCATCGATGGCGAGCCCGGACGGTCGGGCAACGGCCTTTACGACACCATGCGGCCCGTGGGCGCGCACGAAGTTGTTGTCGAAAACGCGCGTCACGACCGGCATTTGTGGAACGCCGATGATCGCGAGATCGAAGAATATCTGGCCCTTTGCGGACAGCGCATCCAGGACCTGAAGGGCGACCTGCGCTTCAAGTACATCAGCGTCTTTAAGAATTATGGCAGCATGTCGGGGCAGGAGTTCGACCACCCCACATCGGAGATCGTGGCCACGACATTTGTTCCGCGGCGGGTGCTTTATGAGTTGCGGGCGGCGCGCGAGCATTACCGGGTGAAAGAGCGCTGCGTCTTTTGCGACATTCTGCATCAGGAGCAGGAGCAGAAGCTGCGCATGGTGGAAGTTCGCGGCGAATACATGGCAAGCTGTCCTTATGCGCCACGAGTGCCCTATGAAACCTGGATCGCGCCCCGTAATCATGAAGCTTACTTCGAGCGTACAGCTTTAAAGTCTGGCGCCATGCGCGATTTCGCCGCCCTGCTTCGGCGGACGCTGTTCCGCATCCGCACCATAGCCGACGGCTTCCACATGGTGCTGCATACATCGCCTAACACCGTGCACCGCTCGGAGACGCTGGGCTTCTGGAAGACCATTGAGGACGACTATCATTGGCACATGGAGATCCTGCCCATTCTCGGCACCAAGGCGAAGTCCTACACTTTCAAAGAGGTGTACTACTCGCCCGTGAGCTCCGAGACGGCGGCGGCGATCCTGCGCGAGCGGCCGACGGAGTGATCAAGAGAGAGCCACGAGCGACGGACCGTCCCGGTGTTGTCAGGAAGTGCTTGGCATCTCCGGTTTCAATGACGATACGCGGTTCAATTAAGGGGCTTGCTTGTAGCTCATTGCTCGAAGCTCGTTGCTGACATGTCTATCCGCCGCCTCAAAACCTATACTGGACAAACCGGCTACGTGTATCAGTACTACTTCGTCGGCAAGCGAGCGGCGTTGGCGAACGATTCCGAAGCGCCCTCGACAGAATATATTTTCGACGTAACTGCTGATCGCAAGACAACCTTCGCGGTCAGCATTTTCTTGCAGCCGCAGGCGCTCGTAGAGTGGGCCGACGTCCGAGGCCGCAATCTGAGCGAGCCTGAACAATATGCCGCCGCAAAACTCCGCTTAATGCAAGCCTTCGACGAAATCCCTGACATGCTGCATGACGGGCGTCGTCTGCGTCTGGACGCCAGGTTGTTGCCCGTACTGCTGGAATCCATCGGAGTTGACTAACTGGTTAGTTAAAACCTGGGACGGACCTAACTCTGTCCGCCGGCCGGCGTCTAACCGTCAAGGAGCAAAAATTCTGGGACGAGTACCCGCCTGGTTGCTGTACATGGCGGGTGGGTCCGGCCCATAATCTACCCAGCTACCGGGGTGAGATGGCAATGTTCGAGCAAATGCCGGAGCCGGAACGCAAGCGACAAAGCATTTCTATGCTGTTGTCGTTCGCGCTGCAGCTCGCGTTGCTCCTGGCACTTCTGTACAGCGCCGCACCAATCTTCGTAACGCCGTCGGACGTTGATTTCGGCATCCCGCATTCGTCAGGCACGCGCTCCATTGTGTATCTGGCTCCGGTTGGGCCAGAACAGGCCCGCCCGCCGGCAACAGAACCCCGGCTGACTTTGAAGGCTTCGCTTCCGGCGAAGCCGAAGCCGCCCAAAACTGAACCCAAGCGCGAAGAGTCCGCTTCCACCGCGAACGACGCGCCTGAGGAGACTGCGCGGGGCGGATCGCCGTTTGGCCGCGTACCTGGGTCGCCGCTGAGCAGCGATGAAGTTGTCCCCGCGTTTCCGGACGTTTATCCCGACCCTCCAATTTCCCGCGCCGATCTGCCGGCGGGCGTCCAGGGCGACGTGATCGTCCAGGTGACGATTGACCCTCGCGGCGATGTGGTCGAGACCAAGCTGCTGCAAGGCATCGGTTACGGCGTCGAGCAGAAAGTGTTGCTGGTGTTGCAGCGCTGGCACTTTCATCCGGCGATGCGCGACGGCGTCACCATCGCGTCACAGCATATCGTGCACTTCCATTACCCGAGCTGAGGCAAGATTCGATCGAAGGCTCGGATTCTCCGAAGCCCCAAGTCCATGTGACACAGATCACAGGGTCTAGTGACGTCCATACTCGGTCGGCGCGGCCTTCCCGCTATACTTATCTCAGAACGGCGGGTTAGCGTGACCGTCAACGGGGTTTATGCCTTTAATTTGGCTTCGAGTCGCGGTGGTTTGCTACGGCGTGGGGCTGCTCTACTCTCTGCTGTTGCTTAGTAAGAGGGGCAACCTGCTGGGCAAGATCGTCGAGCCCGCGGTAGGGCTGGGCCTCATCTTCCACCTTGTTTCGCTCGTGGAATCTACCATTCTGATAGGCCACATATCCCTGGCCTCGATTCAGTATTCCGAGTCGCTCCTGGCTTTTCTGGCGATAGTAGTGTTTTTCGTGTTCTTTGTGGGATACCGCACCAGTTCGCCCGGTATCGTGATTTTTCCCATTGCTTTTGTTTTGACCTTGGCCTCCGCGCTGGGACAGAAGCCCGTTACCATCACCTCGCCAATATTGCGCAGCGGATGGATCTTCGTCCACATCGTTCTTATCTTCACCGGCTATGCCGGACTGTTTCTTAGCTTCGGCGCCAGCCTGCTCTATCTGGCGCAGGAGCGCGCTCTGAAATCGAAGCGCCAAACACCGCTGATGGCTTGGCTGCCGCCGCTCCAGACCATCGACGACATCGGCTATCACGCCCTGCTTTTCGGTTTCCCGTTCATGACCTTCGGCATCGTGACCGGCTCGGTGTTGTTGATCGAGAAATTCGGGCCCATGTTCTTCGCCGATCCGAAAATCGTGTTGTCCTTCGCGATGTGGGCCGTGTACCTGTTGTTGCTGTACACGCGCTGGAGTTCAGGTTGGCGCGGCCGCCGCGCGGCTTTTCTGGCGACCTTCGCTTTCATCATCGCGATCTGCGCGTGGGCGGCCAACAATTTCAGCCGCGTGCACAAGTTTATTGCCTCATGAACTTCGTCCTCATTGGCGTGAATCATCGGACCGCACCGGTTGAAGTGCGCGAGCGATTCGCCATTTCCGAGGCCTGCCTGCCTGAGGCCGTCAAGGCGCTGGCGTCTTATTCGGGAATCGAGGAGGGGATGATCGTCTCCACCTGCAATCGGGTGGAGCTGTTGGCCCGCACCGTGAATGGCACCGCCGATATGGACGGCTGCATGCGTCAGTTGTATGGCTTCGATCCTCAGCCGTACCGCCAATACCTGTACGAATACCACGAGCGCGAAGCCGTGCAGCATGTGTTCCGCGTGGCCTCCAGTCTGGACTCGATGGTAGTGGGCGAGCCGCAAATTCTGGGGCAAGTGAAAGAGGCTTATGCCACCGCTCGAGCTGTGGGGGCAATTAATTCCCAGCTGGATGCACTGCTGAGCCGCGCCTTCGCCGTAGCCAAACGGGTCCGCAATGAGACCGCGGTAGCAACGTCGGCCGTGTCCGTCGCCTCCGTCGCCGTCGATCTGGCGAAGAAGATTTTCGGCAGCTTGCAAGGCAAGAGCGTTTACCTGGTGGGCGCGGGAAAGATGTGCGAATTGGCGGCGCGTCATCTGGTGGCACACGGCGCAACGCAGATCTACGTCGCAAACCGTACCTACGAGCGCGCCGTGGCACTGGCCAGCAAGTTCAAAGGCGAGGCCATCCCCTTCGAGCAGCTGTACGAGACTGTTTCTCGCGCCGATATCGTGATCAGTTCCACGGGCGCGCCCCATGCCATCTTTCGCAAAGAGCATGGCGAGCGCTTTTTGAGCCGTCGCCGCAACCGTCCCATGTTCTTCGTCGATATCGCGGTGCCGCGCGATATCGATCCCGAGATGAACAAGCTGGACGGCATCTTCGTCTACGACATCGACGACCTGCAGCAGGTGGTCTCATCGCATGTCGCTGATCGCCACGTCGAAGCCGACCACGCCGAAGCTATCGTGCAGATGGAGGTCGACAAGTTTCAGGCGCGGCTCCAGACCCTTGACGTTGTGCCGACGATCGTCTCGCTCCAGGAACATCTGGAGACGGTCCGCCAGGCCGAGATCGATCGCGTGCGCGGCCGGCTGGGCACGCTCAGTCCCGAGCAGGAGCTCGCGGTGGAAGCACTGAGCCGAGGCATCATCAACAAGATCATGCACACACCTATTACCACCCTCAAAAGCGCGGCCCGGGAATCGTCGGAAGCGACGACCGTCATCGACCTGGTACGCAAACTCTTTGGGCTGCGCGATGCGAAAGCAGCTGCGCCGGGCGATGAATCCAACGCCGTCGCCAGCGCAAAAACCGGAGCGCGCAACTGATGGCGCGCCTCAGGATTGGTTCGCGCGGCTCGCAACTCGCACTTTGGCAGGCCAACCATATTTCCTCACTGCTTCGCGAACGCGGGCATGAGGTGGAAATTGAAATCATCAAGACCACGGGCGATAAGATCACCGACGTCTCGCTCGCCCAAGTCGGCACCAAGGGGATGTTCACCAAGGAAATTGAAGAGGCACTGGCCGAAGGCCGGGTCGATGTTGCGGTGCACAGCCTGAAAGATCTGCCGACCGAATTGCCGCCGGGATTCGAGCTGGTCGCGATCACTACCAGGGTGGACCCGCGCGATGTCTTCCTTTCCGTCAAGTACGACAGTGTTAGCGCGTTGCCCAAAGGTGCGCTCATAGGAACCAGCAGCTTGCGCAGGCAGGCGCAGCTTAAGGTGGCGAGACCCGATCTGGTGATTCACGCGCTGCGCGGCAACGTTGACACCCGCGTACGCAAACTGGAGGAAGGCGAGTACGATGCGATCATTCTTGCCGCCGCCGGGCTCACCAGGTTAGGCAAGACGCAGCTGGTGAGGGAAGTGCTGTCGGAGGAATTCATGTGTCCGGCCGCGGGGCAGGGCGCGCTGGGCATCGAAATTCGCGCCGGTGATGGCGAAATGCGTGAGCACCTCGCATTCCTCGACGATCCGGCCGCGCGCGCGACTACCACTTGCGAGCGGGCCCTTCTGCAAAGGCTGGGAGGTGGATGCCAGGTTCCCATTGGAGCATTCGCCGAGATGCGGGAAGGCTCGCTGCACCTGACTGCAATCGTGGCGCGGCCCGATGGATCGACGATCCTGCGCGAGACGCAGAGTGGCAGCCAAGCTGTTGCTCTGGGCGAGGCGGTGGGCGACAACCTGCTCCAGCGAGGAGCGACGAGAATTCTGGCGGACGTTTACGGCACCAGCGCTGCTGCTCCGCAACAGCCGTGAAAAAAACAGTTGTCAGTGCCCGGTTGCCATTTGTCAGTGGGGGAACTTGATCGCCGCTGGCGGCCAACCAGCAGCCGTTCTGAAAACGGCTTTTTCCGCGTGAACACATAGAGGCTTCGAGTCACGACGCAGCAGCCCGAAGGGCGGCATAACTTGGCCCAGGACGTAAGAGTCTCCGTGAGAGCTAGGTTTGATCTCGGGCGGTGGAGTACTACACACGAAAAAGGAAGCCCGAAGGGGTGGAAGTGCAGTTAGCCCAGGACGGAGCGAAGCGGAGTCCTGGGTAGGCGTCTAAAAATGTTCCGAGTCCCGTAGGGACGGCAGAATCGTGCCGTCCGCGGTCCGACAATCTCATACACATGGCTAACTCCCGAAAGCTCACTACCGATCGTAATTGCGCCCCTCTTGCAGGCTGTCGTGTGCTGGTTTCACGCGCAAAGAAACAGGCTGGAGTGCTCTCCTCCGCACTGCGCGATCTGGGGTGCGAGGTCATCGAAATCCCGTTCATTGAGATCCGTAAGCCCAGGTCCTACCAGCCGCTCGATACCGCGTTGCGAAAGCTCGCCACCTACGACTGGCTCATCCTTACCAGCGTGAACGGTGTGGAAGCGCTGTTCGCGCGCATACTAAAGAAGAAGCTGGAGACATCGGCCCTGGCGAAGTTGAAGATTGCTGCCATAGGCCCTGCCACAAAGAAAAGCATTGTGGAGCACGGATTACCAGTAGCCGTCACGCCAAAGGAATACGTTGCGGAGTCAGTGGTGAGCGCTCTGCGCCGTCGAGTGAAAGGACAACGCGTATTGCTGGTACGCGCCAGGGTCGCGCGCGATGTTATTCCCCGAGAGTTGCGTAAAGCCGGCGCTCAGGTCGATGTGGTCGAGGCCTACGAAACAATCGCGCCGAAGGCGTCTGCGAAGCGCCTGCGGGCTGTCCTGGCGAGCAAGCGGCGCCAGCCTCATGCCATAACCTTTACCAGCTCTTCGACCGTAAAGAATTTTGTGGGCCTGCTCGGTTTGCAGCGCGCACGCGCCGCATTGAAAAAGCCCGCACCGCAGCATGGAGTCCACAGTGCCTCTATCGGTCCTGTGACCTCGGCCACGTTGCGCGAATTCGGGTTGCCAGTGGACATTGAGGCCAAGGAATACACCATTCCAGGGCTAGTTGCGGCGATTGTGAGGCTGAGTGCTTCAATCCGAGAATCAGCCGCGAAGAGCTAAGGAACTCTTGCTAAGTCCGGTCTTCGAAGCGGACCGGCCTTCAGTGTCTGCGGGAGAACTCCACGCCTCAGATTGCGGTAGACCGCGAAACATTGAAACTGGCCGCACTCCAGCCGCGCAGCGGCGAGATGAAGTCAGCCCGGCGCGTAAGCGCCGGGGGAAGCGGGAAATTGAGCCGAGCCGCGCAGCCGGGGTCCCCATCGAGCGCCGTCTTTGCGCTTGATGGGGTGGAGGAGCGGCGACAGGTTTCTGACGCAGACACTTCAGGCCGTCCGTAAACCGCATAAGCCTTCGCGGCTTTACCCGCTGAGGGATTGCGGCGTGACTTAATAAAGAGTTTCCCTGATCCGCTAAGCGCGTGACTCATTTCCTACAGCTGGCACAATACCCGCCAATCTCAAACCGTGCTACCAGTATGTGAAAGTGGCAGTCGCGTTCGACCTGGCCCTTGACCCGGTCGAATAAGTCGCTCTCAAACTCCTGCACCTTGGCGCAACGCAGGCAAGTCATGTGCATGTGGTCGCGCTGCGGACGCCTTTCATAGAAGTGGCCGTCGCCCTTGACGTGCAACAGGTCAAGCTCGTCAACCAATCCGTGGCGTTTCAGCAGGCCCAGGGTGCGGTACACCGTGACCCGGTTAATGTTGGGATCGACGCGGACAGCTTTGCGGAGAATTTGCGCGGCATCCAGGTGTTGGGTCGCCGTCTCAATGATCTCGAGGATAACGCGGCGCTGGCGCGTCATGCGGATTCCCCGGGTGAGCAACGCGGTTTGCAGGGTGCCGGGAGCTTCTGTCTCTGGGAGCGGCATCGTTAAGGTACCCTCTTCTGATTGATCTGCAACCCGGTTGCATATTTGGAATCTGGCACTGGTTGGGCTGATGTATCAATCGCCATTCCAATTCCTATAATGCAACTCAGTTGCAACTAATTATGGCTTAAGTATATCTCCGTCCCCATGCAGGGTCAACGAATACGGTGGCCATAGTAATTCGCGGCGCTCGGAAAGCCATTCGCAAGCCAATAAACACCGGCTTCGCGCCGGCGCAGTAGGGACGTCCTGCCACCCGCCTGTCAGGCAATGACTAGCCGTAGTCCTTGTAAAATGTTTATGGGAGAAAAAATCTTGCAAATCAGGGCCCTCCGTTCCTGCTTCTTTTCTTTGCCATTTATATTTGCGGCTTTACTAGTTTCTTGGATCACCCCGTCTTTGGCGCAACAACCAACTTTTCGCAATGCACCCCTTGCGGCTGGGACAACCCCGAACCCGTATGCGGGCAATGCTGCGGCATCCGCGGCCGGCGCGAAACTATACGTCCAGAACTGTGCTCAATGTCACGGCAACCAGCGCCAGGGAATGGGACCGGCCCCGGCGCTCGACACAGTTGCCGTCCATAAAGCCAAACCAGGCGAGCTATTTTGGTTTATCAGCACGGGCAAGCTGACGTCGGGAATGCCTTCCTGGTCGAACCTGCCTAAGCAGCAGCGCTGGCAGCTGGTGACCTACCTGCAATCGCAATCCAGCGGCAAGGCAGCGGTGAAATAACTGGTCTGCTGCCACGCTTATCGCAGGAAATTTACCCGTGTCACTGCCCGATGATGGGGAAATCCGCTATAACAGAAGGGTGAGCGCAAGTAATCCCTTTCTCTCTCCGAAGACGGTGCTTATTACGGGCGCCTCCAGTGGTATCGGCCGGGAACTGGCTGACCTTTTTGCCGGCGATGGTTACCGCCTGGTATTGGTGGCGCGCAACCGCAGCGCCCTGCGCGAGCTCGGCGACCAGTTGCAATCCCGCTACGGCGTGGAAGTGCGGATTTCTCCTAAGGACCTGGCCCATCCGGCCGCACCCGTCGAACTCTACCAGGAACTACAGGAAGCCGGCATCGTTCTCGACGTGTTGGTCAACAATGCAGGCTTCGGCGGCAGCGGAAAGTTTCTGGAGACCGACTGGAACAACGAAGCCGAGATGATTCAGGTCAACATCGTCGCGCTTACGCATCTCACCAAACTTTTCCTTCCGCAGATACTCGCTCGCGAGGGCAAGTTGCTGAACGTTGCCAGCGTCGCCGCCTTCGCGCCCGGACCCTACATGTCGATTTACTACGCCAGCAAGGCCTTCGTTCTCCATTTCACCGAAGCGGTGGCCGAGGAATTGAGCGGCACGGGCACCACGGTTACGTGTCTTTGTCCGGGACCGGTGATCACCAACTTCCAGCAGCGCGCTCACGTTGGCGAAAGCCACAACAAAAGCCCGTTACTGGTGGATGTGCGCGAGGTTGCCCAGGCGGGCTATGAAGGCATGAAGCAAGGCAAGCGGGTGGTGATTCCGGGATGGAAGAATCGCCTGCTGACGCAAGGACTGCGATTTTCGCCGCGCAGCCTGGTAACCAAAGCCATCAGCAAGATGCATGAAGGCAAGAAAGGCAGCCACTAGCAACTAGCCGCGAGCGACTAGCTGCGAGCCAGTCAAAGGCGCTTCGCTTGACGCGGCTATAGATAGCGGGCTAATTCCGCACTAGAATACATTGCTGTGGCCAAAGACCGTGCCAATGCCATTTTAGCGGTCTTTAAGCTCGACGCGCCTCACGTTGGAGGCGCTTGTTCACGCTGCAAATCACGAGAAGCACAGCCCTCAAGTCTTGAAGAGCGGCTGACCTGTTCCACACCAACGGCAGAAAGAGTCGTCTCCGGGGTACCATGTGCGCCACTCGGGACCCCCGTACTGGAATGGAGGGTAGGTACCCCAGACGCTGCGCCTTTCGCAAAACTGGAACAGCTTTCCTAGGTAGCAAGAGACTACACGTTCATCCTCGAAGGCGTAGTCCTGACGATCCTCGAAAGAAAACCCCCAATTCGTGCGCATCTGATGACACTGTTCCAACGGCTGATTGCTTCCTACAACCCAAACAACTCGCGCAACCGCTTCGTCTGCGCACGGCTTACGGGAATCTCGGTCTGCTTCTTGTCTTCCATGCGGATCTGGTACGAGCTCTTGAACCAGGGCACGACTTCCTTGATGCGGTTGATATTCACCAGGTAGGAGCGGTGGGCACGCCAGAACATGTTGGGATCAAGAGAGTCCAGCAATTCTTCCAGCGTTCGGCAATTCGACTGGCCTTCCATTACGGTGGCGACAACGGTGATGATGCCGTCTTCAATCGAGGCGTAGCAGATGTCTTTCTGGTCCACCAGAAACAGGCGTCCCGCGGCCTTCAGCAAGACCTTGGCAGCCGGCGGACGCTGCTGCTGTTCCAGCATCTTGACGATGGTGCCAATCTGGTCGCCCGGCGAGCCGGCGCTCTCCAACTTGTGGCGGACCTTCTCCACCGCTTGCGAGACGCGCTTGCGATCGAACGGTTTCAGCAGATAGTCGATGGCGTTGACCTCGAACGCCTTCACCGCGTATTGATCGTAGGCGGTGGCGAAGACAATTTGCGGCAACGGGACCTTGCGGTCCAGCAGTTTCTTGATGACGCCGAAGCCATCCAGCCCGGGCATCTGCACGTCGAGAAAAACGAGGTCAGGCGAGAACTCCTTTACCAGGCTCACCGCTTCGACGCCGTTCTTGCCTTGCGCCAGAATGTCGACATCGAGTTCGCGCAACAGGTAGGCAAGCTCGTCGCGCGCAAGCTGTTCGTCGTCAACGATGACTGCCGACAGTGCCATCCCATCTCCTGTATCCGGAATTGTTCAGCCCTAACTATACCGGGAGCACTCCTGAACGAACAGGAGACGTTAGTATGTCTCACTTTCAAATAAGCTTTACGCCCTGTTCCTTCATCAGCCGAGCCAGGGCGATCATCTGCGTGAACTCGGTCGCATAAGATTCTGGAACTGCGACTTCTTTGCAAAAGTTTCTAGCGTCGACCCCTGCCAGCTCATCGGCATTTTTCAGCACCTGAAAGTGGAACATCGCAAGCTTCTGTTTCCTTTCCCCCGCACGCTGCACGGCGGCTTTGATTTGCTCGGTCACAAATTCGCTCCTTTTGGGGCCCTTGCCGAGTAAGCCCTTACTCTACCAAACTGAGATCCTATCGAAATTTCTGCGATCTCTCATACATCCTCACAACGGCTGCTTCTAAATCGCCTGGTCCAATCAAGAGGTACTGCTGTTCGGCTCGTTCTTTGACCAAAGTGCTTAGCCGGTTCCTCGTCTCGTCGTCGAGGTCATTGTATTTCTCTTCGATCTCCAGTCGTCGCCGTTTTGCTTCGGCAATTTCCTTGGCTTGTGCCTGGACTTCCTCCTCGCACCTTTCGCATCGACCAACAGCCCCATGACAGCACCGTTCGGGTCTTGGTGTGAGGAGTTTGGTTACGAACCAATAGACAAGAAACAGGGCGAGCAGCTTTAAGCCACCGTCCCAGCTCAGGAGCCAGTTCATGAATAGGAGTTATCTCCGTCAGCACTGAGTCGCTCAAATTCTAATGCTCTCCAGCCGTTCTGCAAAACGAACGCTGCATCCGTGGTGTGGAGTGGGTCCCCTAATTCGCTGAGACGTAACTGATCAGGTGCGCAGCTTTCCGTTCCGCCTTCTGCCGCCATACAATGGCGACATTCACCCTGGGGCCCATCGATGAACGTATTCCCAGTAGTTCTTCTCGCCGCAGTCTCTCTTCTCATCGGGGCTGTCTTCGCGTGGCTTGTGCTAAGGTCGCAGACCGCCGCGTTGCAGGAGCGGAAGAACAACCTGGAACAGGAACTCGCGGCCACCAGGACGGTTGCCGACCGTCAGGCAGAGCAGATTCGCTCCCTCAGCGAGGCTCGTGCGGCACTGGATGCCACCCTGATCAGCGAGCGTCGCAATACAGAAGAAAAGCTTAGGCTACTACAGGATGCGAGCGAACAACTAAAGATACAGTTTAAGGCACTGGCGGCTGCGGCTTTGGACAGCAATAGTGCCAACTTCCTTCAGCTTGCCAAGAGCGTTCTACAGAACCAGCAGACGCAGGCGGCTGGCGATCTGGCGCAAAAAGAGCTCGCGGTTAAGAACCTGGTCGAGCCGATCGCGCAATCGCTCACCGGAATGAATCAGCAAATCCATGCGCTGGAGCAATCCCGCAGTCAGGCTTACGGAACGCTCACGACGCAAGTGGCATCCCTGCTCGACACCCAGAAGGCGTTGCAGGTCGAGACCGGCAATTTGGTGAAAGCGCTGCGAGAACCACAGGCCCGCGGACGTTGGGGCGAGTTGCAACTTCACCGCGTCCTCGAACTGGCCGGCATGTTGGAGTACTGCGACTTTAAGGAGCAGCTTTCGTTTAACGACGACGAGCGCCGCTTCCGGCCGGACGTGATCGTCGACCTGCCCGGTGGCAAGCAGGTGGTGGTAGACGCCAAAGTCCCGCTGACGGCATACCTGTCGGCGCTGGAGGCGCCAGACGAACCTACCCGCAACGTGCGCCTCGAGGACCACGCACGGCAAGTCCGGCAGCACATCGACTCGCTGGCGAGCAAGGCCTACTGGACACATTTGCCGTGCACACCGGAGTTCGTCGTGCTGTTTCTTCCCGGCGAAGTGTTCTTTCGCGCGGCCATGGATGCGGACTTCGAGCTGATTGAATATGGAGTCAGCCAGAAGGTGATTGTCGCCTCACCCACCACGCTGATCGCGCTGCTAAAAGCCGTTGCTTACGGCTGGAACCAGAAGAACCTTGCCGAAAGCGCCCATCGGATCAGCGAGGCAGGGAAGACGCTATACGAGCGGCTGTGCACTATGACCGGATATCTGGAAGATCTGGGCAAGAAATTGGGCGGTGCGGTGGGATCGTACAACGAGATGGTGGCGTCGCTGGAGAAGCGCGTGCTTCCCGAGGCGCGCAAATTCCCCGAGCTGGATCGTTCGCTGGAAGCCGATCGGCTGCCGGAGTTGGAACAACTGGAGAAGACGCCGCGCGAGCTACAGGCCCAGGACTGGCAGGACCCTGTCGGCCATGCCAGACTGCCATTCGAAGAAGAGCAAGCGGACCGGGCAAAGGCGTGAGTGCCGTACCTCAGGTCCGTTTTACGGTCAACCCAACCGCTCGACTCATCTGCCGTCGCTGAAAGGACTCTCATGTTCTTTTTGATCGCTAACCCAGGACTCACATTCTGGGCTGCGATTGTTCCGCCCTGCGGGCTGCAATTCGCGGACGGTTTCACGATTCCCTAGCGTTAACTCATCATGCAACCGCATAACTTCATGGTGCATAACCCCGCTGAGTTGCTTACGATCACCCGCGGCCGTAATCGGCTCGCCGAACACGATTCTTGCCTGCACTGATTTCTTTCCCAGCAGGTTCCATACATGCGGCAGCAGTTTCATGTCGCCCCACCAGGACACCTCGCATGCGGCATCTCCGTCTTCCAGTTCGTAGCGGATTGCGCAGGGCGTGATGGTCGCAGCGTTGTCGATGGCTGGCTGGAGCATCGTGGAATGAAAGCGCAACACGCGCTGTCCATCCGTTGTAGTGCCTTCGGGGAACAGAACCACTGGAACGCCATCCTTCAGACTCTCGCCGACCCCTACATTGGCGCGGGCAGCGTCGCCCCGGTCGTGACGGCGGACAAATACGCTTCCCGCCCAGCGCGCATAACGCCCGAATATGGGCCAATCTTCCACCTCTGCCTTGGAGACGAAGACGCAGGGTAGCGCCGCGCTGTAGACGAGAATGTCGAGATAGCTGAGATGATTGCTGACAAGAAGGCCACTGATTGGCAGCCGTCCGCCGACTTCTACATGGACATGGAGAGCGCTCAATCCATGCGGACAAGTTTCGTGCAGCCACTCAGCACATTGCAGGCGTGTGGCGTTGGGCGGCAGATTGCGGTGCAGCCAAAGTCCGCGGGCAGCAGCCGTCAGAAAGATGCACAGACGCCAGAGCTTGCGGACATGTTGGGCGAGGGTTTGATTCACGAGTACTTCGCGCCAGGCGAGGGCTGCTGCGAGTGTACAGAAGGCACCGGCGTCTATGTGGCTTTTTTGGCGGCGTACTCACGTCGCCATGCGCAACTTGCCTCAGTTGTGGAGCACTCCTATCTGCAGCAATTGTCGCTGGTCGCCCAGAATCATCAAGTTAGCGGCCATAAATCTGGGTTATCGCGGCCATAAAAACATTGGATTTCCCCACCCTCGCCGCGCGCCTTATTCTGACATGTGGTTCAAGGCGAGCGTCCAACGCCACACGTACTCCCCAATCTAATGTGGGTTGCAGTTCCGACTTCTTACGCCGGAATGCTGTCCGGCTTCGCGCATCGAGCATGGCGAGTGCAGGGGCAGATATTCCGCAGTTTTCCTAACGCAAGACATAACCATCGGCCTCCAACTGGCGAGGCCCATAAAGGAGAGCTTTGAATGGCTGACACCAAGCCTGATCCAAAAAAGGTCCTGGATTTCGTGAAGGAGCACAACGTGCAAATCCTCGACTTGCGCTTCACTGATCTTCCCGGACTGTGGCATCACGTTTCTTATCCCATCGCAATGCTCAGCGAATCGTCGTTCGAAGAAGGCTTCGGCATGGACGGCTCCTCAATCCGTGGCTGGGCCGCCATACACGAGAGCGATATGCTGCTGATCCCCGACGCCAACAAGTACATGCTCGATCCCTTCACCGAAGTTCCAACCATGGTGATGGTGTGCGACGTGATCGATCCCGTGACCAAGCAGCGCTATGATCGCGATCCTCGCTACATTGCGAAGAAGGCCGAGATGTTTCTGTTGTCCACCGGCCTGGCCGACACAGCATATTTCGGCGCCGAAGCCGAGTTCTTCATCTTCGACAACGTGCGCTTCGACCAGAACGAGCACGAGGGATACTACTTCGTGGATGCCGAGGAGGGGCGCTGGAATTCAGGACGCGCGGAAAACAACCTCGGCTATCGTCCTCGCTACAAAGAAGGGTACTTCCCGGTGCCGCCGACCGATCATTATCAGGACCTGCGCACCGAGATGACTCTGACCATGCAGAATTGCGGGCTGGTGGTCGAGTGCCATCATCACGAGGTTGCCACTGGGGGCCAGACCGAGATCGATCTGAAGTTCGATTCCCTGATCCGCTCAGCGGACGCGATGATGCTCTACAAGTACATCGTGAAGAACGTCGCCAACCAGTACGGCAAGACCGTAACTTTCATGCCCAAGCCGCTCTTCCAGGACAACGGCAGCGGCATGCATACTCACCAGTCGCTGTGGAAAGATGGCAAGCCGCTCTTCGCCGGCGACGGCTATGCGGGCTTGTCGCAGATGGCGCTGTGGTATATCGGCGGGCTGATCAAGCACGGGCCGGCGCTGTCGGCGATCATCGCCCCGACGACCAACTCCTATAAGCGCCTGGTGCCGGGCTTCGAAGCTCCGGTGAACCTGGCGTATTCCCGCCGCAATCGTTCGGCCGCCTGCCGCATCCCAATGTACTCGGCTTCGCCCAAGGCGAAGCGCGTAGAGTTCCGGCCACCCGATCCGAGCTGCAATCCGTATCTGGCGTTTTCGGCGATGCTGATGGCGGGACTCGACGGCATCGAGAACAAGATCGATCCCGGCCAACCGCTGGACAAGGACATTTACGATCTGGGTCCGGAGGAGCTGGCGAAAGTCCCATCGATGCCGGGTTCGCTGGAGAATGCATTGGATTCACTGGCCCGCGATAACCAGTTTCTGCTAAGAGGAGATGTATTCACGGAAGAGATGCTGAACACCTACATCGACTACAAGCGGGAGAAAGAAGTGAACGCCCTGCGTTTGCGTCCGCATCCTTACGAGTTCCAGATGTATTACGACATCTAGTCCGAACGGACGGCATAATCGACGCTCGGGCTGACGTTGTTTACAGCACTCCTGCCGTAGCAAATCTGCGGCAGGAGTTTCTTGCCTCTGGCAGTTGCGGGTGAACGCCGCGCATCGGTTTGGTGGCCGGGCCGAGGGCCTGCGGTTTGCCTTAGCAGGCAACATCTGAAATTCTATTGAAGAAGCTATGGTCTACCTGACCCGCAAATGCGAATTTTCCGCGTCGCATTACTATCACAATCCCGAGTTCACTGAGGAAGAGAACCAGCGCGTTTTTGGCAAGTGCGCCAATCTCAACGGGCATGGCCACAACTACACTCTGGAAGTCACGGTGAAAGGGGACGTAGATCCGCAGACCGGTTTTGTTGTCGATTTGAAAGAGTTAAAGGAAATTTTGAACCGCGAAGTGCTCGACGCCCTCGATCATCGCCATCTCAATAAGGAAGTGCCGGAATTTGTGCGGCTGATCCCGACGACAGAGAACGTGGCCATCGCCATCTGGAACCGGCTGCAAAGCAAGTTGAAAGTGGCCAAGCTGCACCGGGTGCGGGTGTACGAGATGCCCGACCTGTTCGTTGATTTCTACGGTGAAGCATGAAGGCCCATCTGACGCGGCGTTACGTTTTTTCGGCCTCGCACCGCCTGCATTGCGATGAGCTGTCGGAGACGCAGAACCGCGAAGTCTATGGCAAGTGCAACAACCCGCATGGGCACGGCCACAACTACGCGCTGGAAGTGACCGTCAGCGGCCAGGTCGACGCCAGGACGGGGATGGTTTGTGATCTGGGAGACTTGGATAGTATGGTGCGGCGCGAAGTGCTGGAGCGCTTCGATCACGTGAATCTAAATTTGTGCGGGGAGTTCAAAGCCGTGGTGCCGACGACCGAGAACCTGAGCGAGGCCATCTTCCACATTTTGAAGCAAAACTTTAAGGCGGCTCATCTTGAGAAAGTACGGCTGGAAGAGACGCTCATGAACAGCTTCGAATATTGTGGCAATTAGCACCTGGATTCGAGCGGTGTGTCGTCCCTAAAGGGACTCAGGGGATTCTCTTGAGAACGCTGGCCGCGGGCTGACGCCCACGGCTAAAACAAATGACGCCCTTCGGGCTGAAGCATTTTCACTGCTGCTGTAGGCTACCAAGGCTTCAGAGCTGCGGGCTGAGAGCTAAAAGCTAAGAGCTGAGGGCTAAGAGCTAATTGCTAGTTGCTAAACATGAAAGAAATTATCGAAACTCCGACCCTTACCAGCGCCAGTTTCGAAGAGCTGGCGCGCGAGATGTTAGTTCGCCTGGGTGAAGACCCCGAGCGCGAAGGCCTGCTCGACACTCCCGAGCGCTACGCCAAGGCGCTGCGGGACCTGACCAAGGGCTATCGCGAAGATCCGGAACAAGTGCTCCAAGGCGCGCTGTTCAGCGTCGACTACGACGAGATGGTCATTGTGAAAGACATCGAGATGTTCAGCCTGTGCGAGCACCACGTGCTGCCGTTCTTCGGCAAAGTGCACGTCGCCTACATCCCGAAAGGGCGAGTGATTGGGCTGAGCAAGGTGGCGCGCCTGGTGGAAGTGTTCGCGCGCCGCTTGCAGGTGCAGGAACGGCTGACCGTGCAGATCGCCGAAACCATCCAGAAGGTCATCCAGCCGCTAGGGGTTGGCGTGGTCATTGAGGCGCGGCACCTGTGCATGATGATGCGGGGAGTCGAGAAGCAGCACTCCGCCACGGTCACGTCTTCGATGCTGGGAGCGTTCCGAGCGCAGCAGACTCGCCAGGAATTTCTGTCGCTGATCCAGACCAAGAACGCCAACGAGATCTAAGCCATGGCTGCGAAGAAAGCGCGGTCCGGCGGCAAGTCGAAAATTGATCTCTCGAGTGCGCGGCCTACTGCGCTGCGTCTCGCCGGCAAGGTCGCGGTCGTGACTGGGGGGAGCAGCGGTATCGGCTTCGCCGTCGCGCAGGCGCTTGCAGCTGAGAGCTGCAATGTTGTCATCACAGGCCGCGATGAGAAAAAACTTGGCGCCGCCGCGCTCAGGATTTCATCGTCAACCCAACAGAACTCCGCGCTGATCGTGCCCAAAGTATGCGATGTGCGCGATCCTGGGGCAATCGACGAATTGTTTGTGACCGTGGCGGCAATGTTCGGGCAGCTCGACATCCTCGTCAACAACGCCGGCATCAGTCAGCCTCCCACCCCGCTGGAGCAGACTTCGCTGGAAATGTGGCGCGAACAGATCGACATAAACCTGACCGGCGTGTTCCTATGCACGCGCGGCGCCCTGCCGCTGATGAAACGTGGCGCAATCATCATCAATAACCTGTCGGCGGCGGCGAAACAAAGCTTCCCAAACTACTACGCTTACACGGCGGCGAAGACCGGTGCTTGGGGTTTCACGCTGTCGCTGCGCGCCGAGCTGATGCCGCGCGGCATTCGCGTTATGGCGCTACTGCCTGGCGCGACCAAGACCGACATCTGGCAGCAAATTATGCCCAACGCGCCGTTCCATCACATGATGGAGGCGGAAAGCGTGGCCCAGGCCGTGCTCTACGCGGTACTGTTGCCGCCGAACGTGAATCCGTCGGAAATCAGTTTGGACCCAGCGGGCGGAGCGTTGTAGGGCCGCTCTTCGCTCTTCGCTCTTCGCCATTGGCTCTTAGCTATTAGCCTTCAGCCCTTAGCAATGCGTCTTACACCGCTTGCCCGGGAGTTGGGTAGACCTAAAGGTAGAGGCACCCTCTCTTCTGACCTGGTTGCTAATAGCTAAGAGCCAAGAGCGAATAGCGGAATCTTCACATCCCGTAGTGATAGCGCCGGGCGCGAGCAGGGAAGAGCTTGATGAGGAGAATTCCGGCAACGAAGCCCCCAACGTGGGCCCAAAAGGCGATGCCGCTGGAGTTGCTTCCATGGGTGGCGATCGAGGTTGCGGCGCCGCTGAGGAATTGCGCGATAAACCAGTAGCCCAGCACGATCCACGCCGGCAGCCACATAAAGAATATGAAGAAAAAGGGCACCAGGGTCAACACCCGAGCCCGCGGAAAAAGCACGAAGTATGCGCCCATTACGCCGGCAATGGCTCCGCTGGCGCCCACACTGGGGACTGTCGAGCCAATGTTGAACAGGCTGTGCAACAGTCCCGCCGCGACCCCGCAGACCAGATAGACCACCAGGTACAGCCAATGTCCGAGATAGTCTTCGACGTTGTCACCGAAGATCCAAAGCGCCCACATGTTAAAGATGAGGTGCAGCCATCCGCCATGCAGAAACATCGAGGTGAAGAATGGCAGGATGGCTTCCGTGGCCGGAACATATCGCATGCCGAGCCCGGAGATGAGGTCCCATGGCACGTAGCCGTGATTGAACAGAACAACGGTCAGGCGAGCAGGCACCAGGCCAAAGAGAGTAAGAAACTCCGGCCGCGGCTCTGGCGGCAGATAACGCCAATCCAGCGACAACAGAAAGACAAATACGTTCACAACAATCAGCAGGTAGTTGATGAAGGGCGTGCCGATCCGGGGTGCGTCGTCTTTCAGCGGGATCATATCTGGGTTACGCCTGATGCGGCAGGGAAGCGGCTGCCCTGGGTTGTGTCGGCCAAACCTGTTGCCGGGGATTTGACCAACTAGCCTTGCAACCTCCACGATAGCAGAAGGATGCCGCTCAACGCCGTGATGGTAGTGGATAAACCCGCAGGATGGACCTCCCACGACGTGGTAGCCAAGGCCCGGCGCATTCTGGGAGAGCGCTCTATTGGCCATTTGGGAACCCTCGACCCTATGGCGACGGGGGTATTGCCGCTGGTCACCGGCCGAATGACCCGGCTGGCGCAGTTCTATGGCTCGTCCGGGAAGAGCTACGAGGGCGCGATCCACCTGGGCCTGGCGACCGACACTTATGACTGCGACGGCGAACCGGCAGGAACCCAACAGGAAGTTCATGTAACACTTGAAGAAATCCGCCAGCTCCTCGGCGGCTTTGTGGGCCGCATTCAGCAGGTTCCTCCGCCGTTTTCAGCCAAGAAGATCCAAGGCGTTCCTGCCTACAAACTAGCCCGTAAGAAGAAGGATGTGGAGCTGAAGCCGGTGGAGGTCGAGGTTAAGGAGTTCGAGATTTCGTCGCTAAGCGGGGGCCTGGCTGAATTCACCTGCCGCGTCTCGTCAGGAACGTATGTCCGCAGCCTGGCCCATGAACTGGGTCAGAAGCTCGGGATTGGCGCCCACTTGGCTCGGCTGCGGCGGACTGTAGTCGGAGAATTCAACATCGCACAGAGTTACACGTTAGAGCAGATCGCAGAAGCCGCAATGCAGGGAAGACTTGAGGAGTTCTGCGTCCACCCGCGCCGAGTTCTGCCGGATATTCCAAGCGTCACGGCAACGGACGAGGACATCGCCAAGATTCGGCATGGACGGACAGTCAATCTGCCGGAGATGTCACGCTCGCGCTGGGTGAAGGTCTTCGCCGGACAGAGTGAACTGGTGTGCCTGGCCAGCCGTGTAGCGGGAACGCTGTTTCATCCCAAGGTGGTGCTGATTTGAAATGGGTCGTCTGGCTACATTGGACAGCGGCATCGAGGCGCTGGCCGGCAGGGAGTTTGCACAATACGTGACGCTGTTGCGCTGAAGCAGACCCTTCCGAGGAGAGCGCGGGAATTTCGCTGACGTGCGATCAGGCGCAGCGTATCGTACTTGCCATAGGCACTCCAGGAAAAAGGTTGGCCCTATGCAAAAGCTTCAGGCCGCAGCGTTCGGCTTCGGTCTTGCTTTCCTGCCGTTGATCTCGCCCTGCCAAACCACGCCCCCGCCGCAACCGGGGATGCAAATGTGCATTACCGGAGGCTCGTCGGGCAACGTTCCCGGCTGCCCAGCCACGTCCGGGACGCCAAGCGTAGCCGGAACGCAATTAGCTCCCGCAGCCCGCGATAAGCTCATGCGCGAAGCGCGACTGGCCTATTACAACCTGCACGCTCGTGGCCTGAAGGAGTTTAGCTGCCAGGTGCTCCCGGACTGGGACGCAACGTATAAGAGCCTGAAAGGGGATGCGGTTGGACGCGATCAGCTCCTGCCGATTTTGAAAAAGGTGAGATTTCGGGTGCTCGTGGGCGCCACCGGAGCCGCCAGCGTGTCACATCAGTCCGATGTGGCGCCCCCCAGCGCAGCTGTCGCTGCTCGCGTTGAGCAGTCGACTGGCGGCATCGATCAGGTGGTGTCCGGGTTTTTCCAGACCTGGTCATTGTTCACTTTCGGCACATTTTTCGCTGAGGCGAGCGGTACTTTGCAGGTGGAAGAGGCTGGCGACAAGTACCGCCTGACAGAGAAAGATGCCTCTACGGACGCGCTTGTCGTAATGAACAAAGATCTGACTATCGAGCACGCGACTGTCGAGTCGCCCAGAGTGACCGGTAGCATGGACCCGATCTTTACGGCCACCACAGAGGGTTTGTTGCTGACGAGCTTTGACTCCAAGGTAAGCATTGGCGAACAGGAGCCGGAGATTTCCGTCAAGATCAGTTACCAGAAGGTAGGAGGTTACCAGTTGCCACACTTTGTGAATGCCGCGGTGAGCATGCCGGGTGGCCAGCGACTGGCGTTGCCTTTGACGTTCGCCAATTGCCAGGTGAAGGGCCGGCAACCGGCACAGGAGTAATGTCCGATAACATATATTATGTTAAACATACGAAATCGACCGTGAATCCGCCGCCCGCGCAACACCTGAATCCAACCTTGGCCCGATTTCAACGGGCCCCACGACCGCTTTTGCTCCCTGAAACCCGCCGATTGCGCCTATAGAACCCATTCGGCAGGACGCCGTAACTTAGCGCCGGCCGCCGGGCTGTTCTGGCTCGCTGGAAACGACTTCTCCAGGAGCCCCGCCGGCAGCGCCGTACGCTCGTCCCTTCCAGTGCACTACACCTCGCTTGTGGGAGATTTCCGAATTCAGCAAGAGGACAGCGAACAGCGGCAGGCCGAAAATCGCCAGAGCATTGGAACCCCAATCGAAGTGCGCCCGCCGAATCCGATTCTCAAAGGGGACGAGAAACCCTATCAGCGGCACCGTCGCAAGGAATGCGACGCCGATTCCGCTGCCTACCCAATTTACGACAGCGAAAGCGCCGCAACTAACAAACACCGCAAACTCCACCAAGCTTCTAAATGCCAGGCGCCGCGGATGCGGAAACAGGAGCGCCAGGTTTTTTGTCCAGCCTTCCCACATCTGGGCAAAGCTGCGATACATGCGAGTGCTAACCACGTCGGTGGTGCGAAAGCGCAGTTTGTACCCAGCCTGCTTGGCTCGTTTGGCCAGCTCCACATCTTCCAAGATGGCTCCTGCGACCGCAGGGTGTCCGCCGATGGCGTCGTAAACCTCGCGCCGGATGAGCAGATACTGCCCGTTGGCGGCGGCCACAGGTGACTTCGGATCGCAGACATCCTTGGTCGGATAGGTTGCCGCCAGCTCGGCAAAGATCAGCGGCATCAGGGCTCGCTGAGCAAAGCCGTGGACTTCTTGCTTCGGAGAATACGACAATAGCCCGGCCTCGAACTCGCCTGCCTCCCGCAAGCCGGTCGCGACCGAATCCTGAGCATGTTTGGTATCGGCGTCGGTGAATAGCAGCCACTTCCCTTTCGCGACTCGCGCCCCGGTCCAGGCGGCATTGCACTTGCCGCTCCAGCCCGCCGGCAACGCGTCGGCCATTATGACGCGCAGCGGAAACTTCGCGGCCACAGCTGCGGTGGCATCCGTGGAGTGGTCATCCACTACGATAATTTCGCAGCTCACGCCTTGCTGGGCAATCAGCGTCTGCAAGCATTCGGCGAGGCAATCCTGCTCGTTCCGCGCGGGAACGATGACCGAAACCTCAGGAGCTTTGACCGACTCATCCATTAGCGTCGAAACTGCTGACAGGGCCGCACACCGTGGCTGAAGCCATCTTCGATATCGTCCCGTTTCGCCGGGCTCAAGCCCGACACTTCCACCGACGTTTATACCCGGAAAGGGTCACTTGGGCCCGCTCCGATCGACGATGCGATGAATTATTATAAGAGGGTGAGACGCTTCGTTTTATTTCTTCTGGTCGGATGCTTGCTGGTGCTGGCCGGCTGCAACGGAGCGCACCCACCGCGCATCGGCAATGCCGCTCCCGATTTCACCATCACCGACTCGCAGCGTACGGTAGCGCTGAGCCAGTTCCGCGGCAAACCCGTGGTTCTCAACTTCTGGGCCACCTGGTGTCCACCTTGCGTGGAAGAGATGCCTTCACTGGTGCAGCTGCAAAAGGCGCTTGGCGACAAGGTGACCATTCTCGCCGTCAGCGAAGACGCCGATGACGGCGCCTATAAGCAATTCGTCCGCGACCATAACGTCGACTTGCTGACGGTGCGCGACATCCACCAGAATACCAACGAAGTGTACGGCACCTTCAAGTTTCCCGAGACCTACGTGATCGACCGCGATGGCAAGATCGTACGCAAGTTCATCGGCGCCACAGACTGGACTTCGCCGGACATCGTGCAATACCTGAACCACCTCTAGCCGTTGCGCTAAAGTCCCATGAAGCACAAAAGCCGGCGCGGCTGATGCTGTGCCCTTTCAAAACCCGGACATTAATCAGAATCTCCCTAGTTCCTCCACCCACCAACACAAGAAGAGGCAATCACGATCTTCCTGGTCTCGTTGTTCGCTGCAACATCCGACTTGTTACAGCCCTGCTTCTCCCCAAAAGCAAAGGAGAGGCCAACAATCGCCTCTCCCGGTAAACCACTCCGTTTGTATCTAATACAGTCGAAAGTTCACCTCAACGTTGATCTGTACGGCCACCGGCTTGCCGTCTTTCATGGCGGGTTCAAACTTCCAGTTGCGTACCGCCTCAATCGCCTTCTCGTCCAGGCCCATGCCCAGCGCACGAGCAATCTTGACGTCGCGGGGCTTGCCATCAGGACCGACGATCAGCCACAACACGCAGGTTCCCTGATACTTAGCCTTGCGGGCTTCCTCGGAGTACTCCGGATCAGGCGTGTCCAAGGCCCGCGGCGCCGAAACGCCACCGCCAACACGGAATATGCCGCCCCCAATCCCACCACCGCGACCCGGCCCGACGCCTGGGCCGCTGCCGGAGCCAACTCCGCCGCCCGAGCCCGAACCGATCCCGCCTCCACTGCCTGTACCATTTGACGGAGGTCCGGATGGCACCGCTGACATCGGATTGCCGAGATTCGGCATATTCGAGGCCAGCTTGATTTGCGGTGGCACCACCACTGTCGGCTCAACCGGAAGTTTAGGATGATCGTTGCGGATGACCATCGCCGGAGGCGTAATCTGCTCCATTGCCGTCTTGGGTAGCTTGCCTTTGGGTGCTTGCAACTTGTCGCGATCACCACCACCGCCACCGCCGCCGGCACTTTGTTCCTTCTTCTGGGTAATCGGCAACTGGGGCGTCAGATCGGGAGCGATCAAAGTTACCGTTTCTCTCGGCTTCACCGCATCCTTGACGGCCCGGGCGCCCACGATCGAAATGGCGATCAGTCCCGCCACCATCGCAATATGGACTACCAGAGAAACTCCGGCGCTTTGCTTCGTGTAGCTGTCTTGTCCCCAGATATCGCGGACTTGCACGGGGTGAGAGGTCAATACCAGCGGCGGCAACTTCTCCGGAAATAGCGCAGCGCGAATGTTGCCCTTCAACGAACTCCACAGGGACTCTTCCGCGCTGGTCTGCGGCAGAAGATTCAATTCCTGCTCTGATGGGGGAATCAGGGTCGCATTAGCCATACTCGTCTCGGTCCTTGGGTCTGGGTCGGCCATGTGTGTTTTTTTAGATGCGCAGCTGCCTCCACGGTTGTGCGGTTCAGGCAACAATACTTTCGACGCATCCGGACAGTAAAAGCGATCAACTTCCACGTGGATCAGTCTGATTCTCCGCAGGGGCTGAATCGGTCACCATTTCTTGAAAATGACATAAACAGCGGCCACCAACAGCGCGAAACCAACAAGGTAGTTCCACTTCAACTCGGCGTCCAGGTAAAGAACTGAGAACGCCGCGAAGACTGTCAGGGTGATGACCTCCTGGATGGTCTTGAGCTGTACTACAGTGAACTCATAGGAGCCGATACGATTGGCCGGGACCTGGAAGCAGTATTCGAAGAACGCGATCAGCCAACTCACCAGAATGACTTTGAACAGCGGTGTCTGGCGGTATTTCAGGTGGCCATACCATGCGAACGTCATGAAAATGTTTGAAATGGTAAGCAGTACTATCGTAGTCATAAGCGGATTTTAGCGAAAAAACCGCGCTTACTCTTCGCCGAGCGCCTTCAGGGTGAACCCCCTTTGTCAATCCGCTTGGCAGCAAATCGAAAGAGACCCGCTGCCAACTTCCACGTGCCGGTTGGACGGGTATTTTTCACGTCCCTATAATGAAGAGATAGCTGGTCAATCTCACAGTGCAGTAAGAAGGCGGGGAGAATCCCGGAGTGCCGCTCGACCTTAAAGCAACACTAAATCTGCCACGGACCGACTTCGCCATGAAGGCGAGCCTGCCAAAGAATGAGCCCAGGACGCTCGAACGTTGGGACCAGATGCGGCTGTACGACCGCATCCGCGAGGCCCACAAGGGACAGCCGATTTACGTTTTGCACGACGGCCCACCCTACGCGAACGGGCCGATCCATTTGGGCACGGCCATGAACAAGACGTTGAAGGATTTTGTCGTCAAGTCGCGCAGCATGAGCGGCTTTGACGCGCCTTATGTGCCCGGCTGGGATTGCCACGGCCTGCCCATCGAAATCAAAGTAGACGACCAGTTGGGTCGCAAGAAGCTCGACATGGATCCACTCGCGGTGCGCGAGGAGTGCCGCAAATATGCGACCAAGTATCTCGATCTTCAGCGTGAACAGTTCAAGCGTCTCGGGGTGCTCGGACGCTGGGAACGGCCTTACTTCACGATGGATCCGCAGTACGAAAGCGTTGTCCTGGAGACCTTTTACCGTTGCTACGAGCAAGGCCTGGTCTACAAGGGACTGAAGTCGGTCTACTGGTGCATTCACGACAAGACCGCGCTGGCCGAGGCCGAGGTGGAATATGAAATGCACACCAGTCCCAGCATTTGGGTGCGCTATCCACTGACCAGCGATCCGGCAAAGGTTGACAGTAATCTTGCTGGTAAGAAAAATGTTGCCACCATCATCTGGACGACCACGCCTTGGACTCTACCTGCTTCTATGGCCGTGACCTTCGCTCCCGATGCCGAGTATATCGCGCTCGATACCGGCGAATGGGTCTACATTGTCGCCAAGGCGTTGGCGCAGCAGACCGTCGAGAAGTGCAGTCTCGCGGAGGCCAAAGAAATCGCTTCATTCCCGGGCGCGAAGCTGGAACGCGCCACCTTCGCTCATCCGTTTCTGGACCGCAGCGTTCTGGGTGTGCTGGGCGATTACGTCACCATGGACACCGGTACCGGTGCAGTCCACACTGCTCCGGCCCACGGCGCTGACGACTTCAACACTGGCGTTAAGTACGGCATCGACTTACGTTGCGATGTGGACAACGCCGGCATCATTCGCCACGGCCTGCCCGAGTACCAGGGCCAGCAGGTTTTCAGGGCGAACCCGCTGATCGTCGATCTGCTGAAAGCGCGCGGCGTGTTGTTGGGGTTCGAGAAGATCGAGCACTCCTACCCGCATTGCTGGCGCTGCCACAATCCGATCATCTTCCGCGCCACCGAGCAGTGGTTCATCTCAATGGAAGGCGAGCTGCCATCCGCGCCTGACGAGAACGGCAAGAACGACGGCGCGCGCACGCTGCGAGCCCGCGCTCTGGAAGAGATCAAGAAGGTGAAGTGGGACCCGGCGTGGGGCGAAGAACGCATCTCGAACATGGTGGCGGGCCGTCCCGACTGGTGCATCTCGCGTCAGCGCATCTGGGGCGTGCCCATCGCCGTCTTCCAGTGCGAAAAGTGCAACGAATTCTTGAATGATCCAGCTGTAAATCGTTTAGTGGTCGAGCTTTTTGCTCGCGAAGGAGCAGATGCCTGGTATCGCTATTCGGCCGAGGAAATCCTTCCTGCCGGGACCAAATGTCCCAAGTGCGGCGGCACAAAGTTCCGCAAAGAGATGGACATCGTCGACGTGTGGTTCGAGTCGGGATCAAGTCAGGCTGCCGTGCTGGGCCGTGAGCCGGGACTTCCCTGGCCTGCCGACATGTACCTCGAGGGCGGCGACCAGCATCGCGGCTGGTTCCAGTCTTCCCTGCTCTGTGCGGTCGCGGCCAAAGGTGCAGCGCCTTACCGCAGCGCCGTGACGGCGGGATGGACGCTCGATCCCCAGGGCCGCGCCATGTCGAAGTCTCTGGGCAACACGGTTGATCCGGTCGAGATCGCCGACAAGCTGGGTGCGGAGATTGTTCGCCTGTGGGTCGCCTCCGTCGATTTCCGCGAGGACGTGATGGGCTCCGACGAGCTGATGCAGCGCATCGCCGAGAGCTATCGCAAGATCCGCAATACGTTTCGCTACATCCTGGGGAATCTTGCGGACTTCGATCCCCAGCGCGATGTTGTAACGTTTGCCGAGATGCATTCGCTCGACCAGCACATCCTGTTGCGCGCGGCTGAAGTCACGAAGGATGTTCGTGAGTACTATGACAGCTTCACCTTCCATCGGCTTTATCAGCGGCTGAAGGATTTCTGCATCGTTGACCTCAGCTCTATTTATTTCGATGTACTGAAGGACCGGCTGTACACCTCGGCTCCAAAATCGCTGGCGCGGAGATCGGCGCAGACTGCGCTGTGGCGGATGGGCGAGGCCCTGGTTCGCCTGCTCGCTCCTGTGATGAGCTTCACCGCCGATGAGGTGTGGGGATTCCTGCCGGCAAGACCAGGCCGCGCGGAGAGCGTTCATCTCGAGCTCTTCCCTGCCCCGCAAGACCTTACCGGCCCCGTGCCTGACGGCTTCGACATCGCGGCCCTTCAGCGCGACTGGCAGACCCTGCTGTCTGTTCGCGACGAAGCCCTGAAAGTGCTGGAAGCTGCGCGCGCGGAAAAGCGCATCGGCAGCAGCTTGGAAGCGCAAGTCCATCTCTCTGCGCCGGAGAGCGTTTTTCCCCTTCTGGAGCGCTATCGCGATCAGTTGCGATACTTGTTTATCGTCTCAGATGTCGTGCTTGAGAAAGCTCCGGCAAGCAATGGCGACGAGGGTTTGACGATCGAGGTCAGCAAGGCCCCAGGAGAAAAGTGCGAGCGCTGCTGGAACTATTCGATCCACGTGGGCGAAGACAAGGTGTACCCCACCGTATGCGAGCGTTGCAGCGCCGTGCTGGCGGAAATCGAGGCCACGGCGAAAGCGTGATCGGCAAAGTTGGTGGGTGCGGAAGTTAAGCTTCGTTGGCGGATCAGCTCGAAGTCAAACTCGGGGCAGCGGCGAGATTTGTGTTAGCCGTGTGCATAAGCCCGCGGTCATATGAGGGTTGTGATTCTCGAGTCCCGTAGGGACGGCACCCAAGCTCCCACGCTTCCTTCAGCGCTCGGCAGCGTCTAACATATAAGGTGATTCCAGTTCGGGGCATGACACAAGACACACAAAAACACGCCTTGCGAAAGTATTTCTTCATTATCGCGGTCACTGTGCTCTTGCTCGATCGCCTCGCCAAATGGGCAGTCGCCAGCAACATTGCTTTGCACGACAGCGTTGTCGTCATTCCCGGCTTCCTGCGCCTGACCCACGTGCAAAACACCGGCGCGGCTTTTGGATTGTTTGCCGAATCTTCAGCCCAGTGGAAGGTCGGCGCCCTCGTCAGCTTTTCCATACTGGCGCTGGTCGTTGTCTCTGCGCTGCTGTGGAAGAACAGCCATTCGCTAAGCACAACCACGATTGGCTTGTCGCTGATCTTGGGCGGGGCGATGGGCAATTTGTGGGACCGCATGGTCAGCGGACACGTCGTGGACTTCCTGGACTTCTACGTCGGCAGCTATCACTGGCCGGCGTTCAATGTCGCCGACAGCGCCATCGTCGTGGGCGCAATCCTGCTGGTTGCAGAAATCATCTTCACCAAGCCCGCCGGCGAGACCGTCAAGAGCAGCTCGTAACCGCTGCTTCCAACGCTGACTCTGTCGTCTTCCGGCCTTGAAGGGGCACGGCTTCAGCCGTGCCGTTAGAGAACGAAGAGGGATTGGCCTTTAGGCCCTGAGGGCTTGTTCCCTCAGCGGCTGAAGCCGGATTCACATGTAGCCTTAGCGGCACGCCTGAAGGCGTGCCCCTTCAAAACAGATTGGGGAGCCACTCTAGGCGCCAATTTCCTGCCTATTTCCGGTACACCACTCCGCCCTTCATCACAAAGCTGACTTGCTTCAACACCGAAATGTCTTTTGTCGGATCGCCCGGCACGGCGATCACATCGGCGAAGTACCCAGGCTTGAGCGCGCCGATCTGGCCTTCCCAACCAAGCAGTTTCGCGCCATTGATCAGGTCTGCCTGTAGTACGACAACTGGGCTCATGCCGTACTGCACCATCAGCTCGAATTCCCGCGCCTGCGTGCCATGCGGAAAGGGACCAACATCGGATCCGACTGCCATTGGCACGCCCGCTGCTAACTGCTTCTTGAACTCCGCAGCGTGCAGCGCCTGAAGTTTGCGATCGCGCTCGGAGGCGGCTGGGTTGGAAGCATGTTCCGCGAAATACTCCACGATGGTGAACGTCGGAACGGTAAAAATGCCCTTCTCGCGCATGATGCGCATGGTCTCATCGCCAAGCTGAAATGCGTGGTCCACCGATGCCACTCCCGCCTGTGCAGCATAGAGCGCTCCCGGATCGCCTGTGGCGTGGACCGCAACCCGTCTTCCCGTGCGCGCTGCTTCGGCGACGGCAGTGGCGAGTTCCGCCTCCGTGTACTGGTAGGGCGTAACCAGCCTGCCATCGATCAGCGTGTCTTTGCCGGTCTCATACATCTTGGTGAAATCGGCGCCTTGCTTGACCTGCTCGCGCATCACCTCGACAATCTGCTCGGGACTGTTGGCATAATCGGCGTTGGAAAACACGTGCTGCGCGGGATTGAAAGTGTTGGCGTCTTCGTGGCCCCCGAGAATATCGATGGCATTGCCGCTGATGCGCAGGCGCGGGCCAGGGATCAGCCCGGCATTGATGGCGTTGCGCACAGCGGTATCGGCGGATCCTGCGCCCTCTGTCCCCATATCGCGTTCGGCGGTGAAGCCGGCCATGAGGTCGGCCTTCGCCGCCAGCGTTGCCAGGATGGTGCGCTGCGGTACCGATTCTTCCACGGTTTGCAAATCTTCCGCGCCAGGATGCAGAAACAGGTGGACATGCGCGTCAATCAGCCCCGGCATCAGGGTTACATCGCCGAGGTCGATGACCTCTGCCCCAGCCGGACGGCTGACCTTCGGGCCGGCCTCGGCAATGCGCTCGCCCTGAACCAACACTTCGCCCGGACTAACGATCTTTCCACTCTCAACGTCGAACATTCGCGCTGCATGCAGCACGACGGCTTGCGGCTGTGTTTGGGCGAGAGCGGAGATAGTCAGCAGGAAACCGAGGGTAACTGAAGCAATCTTGGGGTACGACATAACGCAGAAATGCTAGCAGAAGATGGCTGCCTGCGGTTGCAGGACTATCGGCTCGGTAGCGGCACGTGGCAAGATGCCGAAGGGTGCTTAGCTTTCCAGCCGCTCCTGGCTTTTCCGGAGGCGTTCCTTCTCCACCGTCAGCCGTTCCTCGGCCTTCTTCAGCTTTGCCTTCATCTTATCGCGCTCTTCGGTTGCTTTAGCTACTCGTTGGTGAGCCGACTTGATATCGGACATCGCGCGTTTGTGGGCTTTCAGCATGTCTAAGCCTTACCACCGTGGGCACGCCTTCGACAAGGGCTCAAACCGCGGGACCTTCGACCGTTGTCGCTTCCACAGCAGGCGGATTGCGCGAGGCAGCAGTCGCCCTTGGCGGCGGGGGTGGGAAGCTCTCCCTAAGTTGCAGAGTCGCAGATGTAATCTGCTCGGCGCTAGGAGCTCCGATCTCGAGGGTCGCGTTGGTGTTGGAACCGCAATCATGGCGGAACAGGTTTTGGTTCAGCATGATGGACTGCAACAGCCTGCTCAGGTGGTGCGAGTGAAAGCCGTTGGAGAAGCGTGGTCCATCCGACCAGCCAAGATGGGTTGAGTAGTCGCAGACCAGGCTCCAGTACTCGCGTGCGCTGGCCCACAGCTTCAGAGACTCCACCGAGCCGTCCATGCCAATGTGATACTCCACCTTGACGGTGCCGGTAGTTGATCCGGGGGCAAGCGCATCCCAGTTAAGCACCACTGCGGTAGTAAGGATATTGTTGAGCGGAAGCGGGTTGCAGATCTTGGCTGGTGTCTCGTCTTTCAAGCTTTCTCCATTCTTCCTATGGTGGGGTGGTGGTGGCTGATCATTCCCGGAGACTTTAACTACCAGGAGTAACCCTCATTCTGCGAGTTGCGCCAGCGGCTGGGTATCAACCGATGCCACATCGACGAGAGTGACCTCGAGTCCGATGTCCGCAGGGGACGGCCGCTCCGAACTTTTCGCCGGCGCCCGGTTTATCTTCCTGGCCGCAGCGATGCGCCAGCCTGCTTCCACGAAACCGTTTCTCTGCGGTAGCAGATCGCAACTCTTGCGGATCGCACTGCGCATCGACGCTCCCCACTGCAAACCGTGTTCTTCAGCAACATAAGAGTCCCGGGACGGTTCCAGATCGACGTATCTTGGTCCACCCACAAGAAACGCCACCATCTGTTGCGGCTTTTCCTTCTTGATCTCATCGCGCCACGAAAGGCAGCCGAAGTGGTCGGCACGAATATCCATCAGCACCATGTCATAGCGGTCGCGGTGCCAGACCGAACAGGCCTCCAGTAAATCGCATGCGCCAATGACTTCTGCCCCATGCAACGTAAGTATCTTCCGGCGTAGCGCTCGCCTTTCGGAGTTGGTGTCCATCAAGAGAATGGTTCTCCTGCCCCATGGTTTGGTTGTCAATGGCGGATGGCCCACGTTCATCTCGGGTGACCTCGCATGAAGAGCAACTCTCAGAGCGAACTGCCGTTCTCAAGAGAAACTCTTGCTGCTATTGAAGGAGAGCGCGGGTGTGTGGGGCTGAAGGTTGCCTCTTGCGGTTGGGCAAGGAGGGTAATAAGGAGCCATCTCGGAAATGGCGAGATAGCCCCATTATACCCGGTATTCAATTTGTCCCGTTACGAGAACACTTCGCCCTTCATGCGCGAGAGGGTACGCGTCTGCAAGGTGTTCTGTATTGCGGGACCCGCAATACGTCCGCTGGAGTTGAACTGCTTGCGCACGATCTTCAGTTTGAGCGCGCGTTCAATCGAACGCAATTCGCCAATCTCCGCGCCCGATACCAACGTCGAAGCGCGTCCGGCTGAGCCCATGCGCCCGGTGCGTCCCACACGATGAATGAAGTCTTCGGGAATTTGCGGCAGGTCGTAGTTGATGACGTGCGCAACGTTGTTGACGTGAATCCCGCGGGAGGCCACATCCGTGGCCACCAGTACCTGGAACTTGCCTTCCTCGAATCCGTGGAGCGCGCCGGTCCGTTGTGACTGGCTGCGATCGCCGTGGATCATCGCGGCCGCGAAACCGTCCCGCACCAGGTTCTTGGCCAGGCGCTCGGTTCCGTGCTTGGTCCGCGCAAAGATCAGCGTCTGTCCCTTCTCAGCATAGAGAAGCTGGCGAAGAAGCTCAGACTTCTCCACTTGCGGCACTTCGAAGGCCTGTAGCTCCACTGTGTCGGCCGGCTTGGAGATGGAACCCAGGGCCACACGCAGCGGCTTGTTCATGTAGTCATTTACCAGGTGCGCCACGGAAGCTTCCAGCGTAGCTGAGAAGCACAGGGTCTGACGCTGTCGCGGCAAGGCCGCGGCAATGCGGCGGATGGCCGGCAGAAAGCCCATGTCAAGCATGCGGTCGGATTCATCCAGGACCAGTATCTGCACGTGCTGAAGGTTCACCAGCTTGCGGCGAAGGTAGTCTTCCAGGCGGCCAGGAGTCGCGACTACGACGTCGGCGCCCTTGCGGATTGCCTGGATTTGCCGCTGCTCGCTCATGCCGCCGATAACCAGCGCCGCAGGGACGGATTTGCGCTCGCGCAACTTTTCGTACTGCTCATGGACCTGAATCGCCAACTCACGCGTGGGCACCAGGATCAACGCCGAAACCTGACGCGCTGAAGGCTGAGCCGCCAGGCGCTCGATGATCGGAATCAGGAAAGCCAGCGTCTTGCCAGTGCCGGTTTGCGCCGTGGCAAGTACATCTTTACCTTCCAGCGCGGGGGGTATAGCGGACGCCTGGACCGGCGTCGGGGTAGTGAAATGCGAATGTGCCAACTTCTGCTGGAGCCCAGCAGACAGGGGCATGTCTTTAAATTGTGTCAAACGATTTTTTCTTTCTTGGAGAGGCGTCTCGCGAGGAAGACCACCGTTATCGGAATGCCGGTCGAGTGCGTTTTACACTCATTGCGGTAGTCCGTGGCGGGCGAGTCGCGAAGATACAGCTGAAGCCACTCTAGTTTAATTCGGCGCTGAAACTGTAACGGAAGCAGGAAAGGCGGGAAATCGGATCGAACTGCGGATCGGATATCGCTTGCAAGCGGCCGTAGCCAATAAGCGTCTACTTGTTACCTTATCACAGTGCGCCGGAAATTGTTGCTGGCGCACCAACTTGATTACTGCGTTTTACTTTCCGAAATCATGGAAATCGAAACCCTGGGGCTGGCCGTCCTCATCGTGCGTAACGGTCAGGTCAGCGACGGACTGGGTTTCTACCGTGACGCTCTCGGGATCGCCTGGCTGTTTACGCTGCGCCTTACGCTGCGCCTTTTCAGCCCGCTTTTCCTGCCGCGCCCGTTCTTTCTGTCGCTTAGTAAAAGTTGTACGAGAGCTTCCTGCCATAGTTGTTTCACTTAATTAGAGCAAATTCTCTGTCAATAGATTCAATTTAACACATCCACGTGACGTCGTTGTTGAGCATCTCCGCTCTCCAGCATTCGTCGTCGTTCGTGTTATCTGATTATCCTTCGCCTATCTCGCGAGGCCAAGTGGCAGATCATATACGCGGCGATGCAACGAGAAAAACATGCAGCCTCAGATGGGGTGGGCCGACGTTCTGCAGTCCAGCAGACGCTCAGAGCAACTTCAGGCGGTCGAACTCGGCGCGCACGACGCCATAGCATTCACACGCCGCGTTCTCAAGATCGCTGCGGCTCTTAATCGTCACATGGCCGCGCGAGTAATCGATGATTCCGGCTTCATGTAACATTCCTGCCGCCAGGGTGACCGTCGTGCGGGGAGCGCCCAGCATCTGGCCGAGAAATTCGTGCGTGAGCCCAATGCGCTCTGACTGAACTCGGTCATGACAAGTAAGCAGCCACCGCGCCAGGCGCTCAACAATGGTATGCAGGCGGTTGCAGGCGCCGTTCTGCGCACTCTGAATCAGGCTGGCCAGCATATACCTTTGCAAACGATCGCGTAACTGGCCGGTCCGTTCAAATTCGCTCTTCAGACGACGGGCATCGATGCGAAAACCGGATCCTTCAACCTGAATGAACGTTGCTCCCGGCATGCTATTGGACCCCAACAGCATGGGAAGTCCAACCACTCCGTCAAACCCAATTACGCCGACCTCGACAGTCGCTCCACCGGCCAGCGTTAAGACGACGGAAGCAATGCCCTGTTCCATGAAATATGCGTAATCGGCCTGCCCATCCAGCAAGTGGGTGCCAACCTTAAGATCAATTGGGGTCAAGTGTGGCGCCAGTCGGCCAATTTCGGCCTTTGGCAGTCCGGCCAGAATGCGGTTCCTGTAATTGCGGGTAGGTAGGGACACATGCTCTCCTTTGCGCGGACGGTCCGCGGACCGGCACCTGATTGCGCAAAGGCCCCAGCTTCACAGGCTGGAAGATGTGCGTATTGAGATGTAATTACGATTCTACGCTTTGGCTGGAAGAGATGGGCCTTTTAATCTCTCGTCTTCGCGGACCCCTCTGTCAACAGCCATCGCATGCGAAAACCCCCGGCAACCTCTTTTGTCGTCAGAAGTACCTTAGAAAACTTCGTGTCTCGCGGGCATCCGCGCCCCTACGTCTGGTATCAGACTTGATAACTGAGATACTTCGAGGGGTAAAGAGCAGCGGCGAAGTGGTTTACGAAGAGGGGTTTTCCGTGGGCAATGGTGCACCATCGCAGTTGAAAGCATCGGCCCACACGCCGAGCCTTCCCGCCTCCCTCGCACACGAAATCAACAACCCTCTTGAGGTGTTGCTCAACCTCCTCCAGCTGGTGGAAGCAGAACCCCATTTGACCGCTGATGGCCGCCGGAACGTGACACTGGCGCGAGAAGAAATTCGCCGTCTCGCCCAAATCGTCCGCGACAACCTGGACAAGAATCGCGCTACCGTACGCCAAGATACCTATATTCAGGAGTTACTGGACGAGGTTCTTGAGCTGTATCAATCGCGCTTCGATTCCAAGGGCATCGCAATCCGGAAGCACTATCGCCCCGGTGCGCACGTTTCCGTGTACCGTCAGCGACTTCGCCAGGCCTTTTCCAATCTGTTGCTGAATGCCGTGGATGCTTTGCCTGTGGGAGGAACCATTCGCCTAAAGGTTTGCCCCATGCACGAGTGGGCGGGAGAAGCGAGACACGGATTGCGCGTGACTGTCGCCGACAACGGCATTGGAATCGCCGCCCGCGATCTGTCCAGGATATTTCAGCCCTTCTTTTCGACTAAAGGAGACGGCGGCACCGGCATGGGGCTATCGATCGTCAAGAATGCCGTGGACGACCATAGTGGCGTCTTGCGCGTTCGCAGCAGCACCCGAGCGGGAAGCTCCGGAAGCGTTTTCTCGATGTTCCTGCCCGCCGCGTGAAGCTCGAAGCTCGCTATCGCTCCGCCGGCAGTACCTGGATTGAGCCCATCATCCCCATGTCTTCATGCTTCAGGATGTGGCAGTGATAGAGGAATGTCCCAACCACATTCGGCCCGCTAAAATCCATCCGCAGCTTCACGCTCGGGTAAGGGCCAGCCCCGCTCCAGGCAGGCACATCCACGGTGTCCCGCATCGCGGGATCGTGCACTGCTCGTCCATTTACAGCGAGCACCTTGAAGTGGATCTGATGAATATGGAAGACGTGATCCTCGCCTGAACGGTTTTCGATGGTCCAGTCTTCTACGTCGCCCTGGCGGACGACAATATTGGGAGGCGATCCCATGGTATAAGCTGCCGGCGTTTGTCCGGCCACGGTTATGAAGTAAAGAACGAAGTTGTCCGGGTCCTGGGGATTCGACGAACGTTGCGAGAAATACAGCTGGCGCTGGACGACGGGGACTGTGTTCGGTCGAAGCTTTGCTTGCGTGGTCTTCGGCGCAGCTAGACGCGCTACCGGCTTTTCTTCACCTCGCCCGACGTTTACAGACGTTACGATATTGGCAATCGGCCGCCTGGGATCAAGGTCTCCCGAGGGTCCGGTATTCCATGCCTGCGTGATGAGCTGAGCGTTTGCTCCCTGCTTAGGAGCGTCTACGATGAACTCGGCCCGGGCCCCGGGCGGCAGAAAAATGCTGGTCTGCCCTGGGGATGGGCCCGACTTTGCTGCGACGATCGGCACTCCGTCAATGGCAACCATTTCCACCGGCTGCGCTATCTGGTCGATCACAACCTGGAGACTGAAGATTGTATCGGCCGCAGCGTTCACCACTCGCCACAGCTCCTTCTCGCCTGCACCGACTTTGATGGTCGCCGGTTCATAGTCTGGGTAGGTAATGGGGACGAAATTCACTGAGATATCCCACGCAGGGACCGACGGCCCGGGGGCTTCCGGACCGATACGTTGCTGGTCGCGCAGCACAATGAGCCGCTGGTGAAGTGCAGCGGACGAAGCGACGACATCTTCGATTCCTTCCACAATAATTGCTCCGGAAGCACCGCCTTGAACCTGCCTTTCACCAAACCCGTGCGGGTGCGGATGGTACCAATACAGGCCCGGAGGCTCGTCCAGCGGTATTGTCAGGCGATATTCGAACTCCTCGCCCGCACGGACGGCGGTGTGCATAACTTCGTCCTGATGGCAGGTAGGTGGAACCGTCAGGCCGTGGAAATGCAGGTTGGTTGTGGCGCGATCCATGTGGTTTCCGGCGCAGTCGCCTTCGTTCGCCATCCCATCCATTTTCTGGCTTCCGGACGCATTTGCCGTCAACGGCGGCAGATCATTATGCAGGTGGATGATTAATTGGTCGCCCGGATGAAGCCTTAACGTAGGTGATTCAAGACCATCGTCTGTGATGTAGCAGTACCGCGGGGGCCCCTGGCTGACCGCCGTCTTCTCATACTTCAGGTGCAGGGTCACTTCCAGAGTGTCGTTTCGGCTCCGAAGTTCCGGCGGATTAGAAACGACCGACCCGGCAGCTGGACGCGGACAAGCCTGGTTGACCGGCTGGCCGGATGCGGCCAAGCCAGGCGACACTAATATCCCGAGTAGAAGTAGAATGCGTGTGCGTTGTGCCTTGCCACTTACCACGTCCCATTTTCCGACATTTGCTCTGGTGAGGCGGTCACGTCGGGTAACGTGCCCGGGGACGTAACCGTGAAGTTCTCCTGCGAGGAGAAGTAGTAGCCAGTAGTGTCCCATGCGCGAACCACCAGCTGATACTGACCTGGGCTGAGAGCAACACTGGCGTTTAAAGTCGAGCCGCTGCTTTGCGCCACAATCTGGCTGTTGGCGTAGGCAACCAGCCCCGTGATGCGGTGTTCGTTGTCCTTGGCTGCGGCAGTGATTTGTACGGGGGATCCCGAGCTGCCGTTGGGCTGTGGCGAGCAGATCACGACGGTCTTGTCTTGTGTGGCCGTGCAAGGAGTGGTGACCGTGAAGTTTTCCTGTGAGGAGAAGTAGTCGCCACTGGAATCCCAGGCGCGGACTACCAGTTGGTATTGACCCGGATTTAGAGGGACGCTCGCGCTCAGGGTCGAATCGCTGCTTTGCGCCACAATCTGGCTGTTGGCATAGGCTACCATTCCAGTGATGCGGTATTCGTTGTCCTTCGCCGCGGCAGTGATTTGTACTGGCGAAGGAACGCTGCTATTAGCCGGTGGCGAGCAGATTGCGACCGTGCGATCCTGGGTGGCCGTGCAGGTTTCGCTCTGGAAGAATTCCGCCATAGAAGGCGAGCTGGCGCCGTCGCCAGGACAGCTATTCAGGCCGAGTAAATCGCAGAACATCCGCAGGTCGCTTCCCTGCTTGTAGTGTGTATTCGACTGAAAGGCCCGGTTGACCTGGGGGCCGATCACCACATGCCAAATGTGTCCCCCACAGTTGTTCGGATCGGGATCGCCACCGCACTCGTTGTCTCCGCTTAACTCGCCCTCATCGAAGGTCACGAGTAATACGCCATCGCCGCCCGGTAGAAATGGGGTACTGGCCAGTAATTGCGGAACGAAGGTTCGCAGGTAAGCATCGGCGGCTGCCAGTGCTTGCTGGTCGTCGCTGCCATTGTGCGCATCGTGATCCAGGTCGGGCGAGATCCACGTGAAACTTGCCAGATTATTGTTGCCGATGTCGTTCAGCAGGTAAGGGTCGGCGGGAACCAGATTTTGCTGCTCGGCAGGGTTGTTAACTACGTCGCTGTAGAAGGCGAAGGGGTTATGGCGGCGAACATACTCGCCATACTGATACCCCAGGTAGCCCACTTCCGGCATCGATTGAAAATAGCCCCTCCAGGTTATGCCCTGGTCGGCAAAGTGCCTTACGAGGTTGTCGATCGTGATGGTCTGTGAGCAGCCGTCGCCGGTGCAGATTCCACCGTCTCCTTCTCCGCCGAAGGGTGCGAATCCAGAAGTCAGTTCCCCATAAGCCAGCCAGGAACCGTGTGAATCGGAATAGACTTGCATTCCTTGCCCGTATTCATCGGCCAATGACTTCAGATATGGCATGTATTCTGAAGCTTCACTTATGCTGCGGTTCTCCTCCATGATCACAACCACGTGGTTTGACCGCGCTGGACTGCTGGGCAATTTTTGGGCGCCTTCAGTCGTGCGGGCGGCGCCTGGAATAGGTCCCGCAGAATTCTGGCCAAAGCCGAAGCCGATGAGACACGACGCGGTCAGGACTAGCAACAAGCCTTTACAGGCGGACATAGGCGCTCCTCATCCGGACTTGCTCGGCAGGTGGTTCGCTCCATGAAGAAGCAGTATCAAAAGTTTTGATCAGCGGCAGACCAGGCACGTCCTTGCTGCAACAAACAACCGTCGCATCGAAGCGAGCGTTTGGCTGGTGTTGCGCCTGATCATTGATCAACCAGCGTCATTCCTGATGTTGGTGGGAGAATAGCAATAGCGGGCTCAGGTGCCTAGCGGCGATTACCCCTAGTCCACGCTCCGAAATTACTTAGTTGCTCGTCGAGAAACCCATTCCGTTCGGATCGCCGCCAAACTGGAGCGCGGATTAGTTTCTGCGACCGGGACAGCGACGCGAGCGACACGCTGAACATCTGCAAACGAGCGTGGCCCCAGCCACATCGTCTATCCTTGGCAGAGGTGCGAGGCTTTGTGAAACTCGTTCCGGCAAGCGACTCGTCGTTGTTGGCAGTCTTTGGAGATACTATATCGCCAGCACTCCACGAGCGTGTGATTGCGTTGTTTCAGGCATTGCAGTCCGGGTGCGATCCGCGGATTCGCAATCTGCACCCGGGTTACGCGTCGTTGCTCATTGATTTCGACCCGCTGCGGTTAACTCACGCCGAACTCAGCGGGTCGGTTCAACAAATCGCACATGCCCGCGAAACTCTGGTCGATATACAGGCCGGCGTGACCACTATTCCGGTGTGTTATGACCTTGACTTTGGTCCGGATCTGCCGGACGTCGCCCAGCACGCCGGGCTCTCGCCGGAAGAAATCGTCAGGCAACATTCAGCGCCCACGTATCTCGTCTATTTCCTCGGATTCTCTCCTGGTTTTGTCTACCTGGGTGGGCTGCCGGAACCGTTGCGCACACCCAGGCTCGCGACTCCCAGGCCATCCATTGCCGCCGGAAGCATTGGGATCGCCGGCGGGCAGACGGGAATCTATCCAGTCGATTCTCCCGGAGGATGGCGCCTGATCGGACGAACGCCGGTTCGTATGTTCGACCCCGAAGCCACACCGCCAACTCGCCTACAGCCGGGCGACCGAATGAGATTCTCTCCCATCGATCGCGCAACCTTCGACGACATGCAGCAAGACCTTGGAGCCCGGCATTCATGACGATTCAGGTTGTAAAACCGGGGCTGTTCACAACTGTCCAGGACCTGGGTCGTTACGGCTACGCTCATCTCGGCATCTCGCCTGGCGGCGCCGCCGACCCGTTGTCATTTCGCATTGCCAATCTTCTGGTAGGCAACGATGAGAACGCTCCCGCGTTGGAAATGACCTTGCTCGGCCCGACCTTGGCGTTCAAAGAGGGCGCGGTGGTCGCGATCGCGGGTGCAGATTGCGATTGCCAAGTGGATACAGCTGAAGCGCCCATAAACGCGGCGCTCGACCTCGCTCCCGGGACAGTCTTACAATGCGGAAGCATAACCAGCGGAGCGCGTTGCTATCTCGCGGTTCAAGGTGGATTCGAGGTTCCCCTGGTCATGGGCAGCGCGTCGACCTTTGCCCCGGGCCACTTTGGAGGCTTGCAGGGCCGGAGATTGCAGAAGGGCGACGTGTTGCAGATTGGGCGCCACGACTCGTTCCCCGTCCGCTCGCTTCGCCCGGGTTCACTTGACGCATTGCGCGCCCCCGGCCGATTGCGTGTCACCAAAGGCTCACAACATGACTGGTTCGGGCCTGATGCATTTGAGACGCTATTCTCCACTGCGTATATCGTGGGCGAGAAGTCGGACCGCGCCGGCCTGCGGCTTCAGGGAGCGGCCGTGCGTCCGCGCGAGCCTTCCGAACTTCTTACGGACGGCGTCCCCCTCGGCGCTATTCAGGTGCCGCCGGATGGCCAGCCGATCATTCTGTTTGTCGATCAGCAGACCACCGGAGGATATCCGAAAATCGCGAACGTGATTGCCGCTGATGTCCATCGTGTCGGCCAGTTACGGCCGGGCGACGAGGTGCGGTTCGCGGAAGTTTCCATCGCAGAAGCGATCCAAGCACTACGCTCGCAGAAACGCTGGCTGACTGAGATCTTTGTTTCGTGATCGAGAACATAGCGCTGCGCTCAGTGCTTCTCTAAGCCATTCGACTTAAGATGACGGACATTTCTATCGACATCAACGCCGACTTGGGTGAGTGCGAAGAGTCGCTGGCCAATGGAGCAGACTCGGAACTGATGCGCTGCATTACATCGGCCAACATCGCGTGCGGCGGCCACGCGGGCAATGCACAGACCATGCGACAGACGCTGTCCGCCGCCCGTACTCTGAAGGTCGCGGTGGGAGCACACCCCGGCTATCCTGATCCGGCGAATTTTGGGCGTCTCGCATCGCCATTGTCGCCCCTGGAAATCGAGGCTTCCGTTAGCCAACAGGTCAGGGCGCTACGACGGATTGCGGCATCGCTCGACATGCGGTTGGTGCACGTTAAGCCGCATGGAGCGCTCTATCACGCGGTCAACACGAAGCCTGAGGTTGCGCTGGCCGTGGGCCGCGCCGTGAAGGCCATCGACCCAACGCTCGTCATGGTGGGCCAAGCCGGCTCGTCCGCCCTGGTCGCGTGGTGCTCAATGGGATTACGATTTGCTGCCGAAGCCTTCGCCGACCGCGTCTACGAGCCAGACGGCACGCTTCGTAACCGGACTCTTTTCGGGGCGCTGCTCGCCGATCCTGAGCGCGCAGCACAGCAGGCTGTCGATATCGCCGTTCGCCGCAGGATCGTCGCGAGCGACAGCTCCGAACTGACAGTCGAAGCGAATACCATATGCATCCACTCCGACACGCCGGGTTGTGTGGCCATTGCGCGCGCGGTGAATCAGCGCCTCAAGGACGCAGGTGTACTCTTGCGGAGCTTTTTGTGATTGGGGCATTTGGCCGATGCGCGGCGGCCGGCAATGGCCGCCGCGTACTTGACTCAGCGATAGCTCTATGCGGCGAGTTGCTCACCGGAGAGGAATACATCCTTGGCCCCGGAATCCTCGAGCACCTTACGCGCGGCTTGGGCCATCCGCACGCTGTCGCAGTGGACGGAAACCAGAATGCGCCCGCGCTTGATCTCCTCTTCGTACCGCTTGGCTTCAATCTCCGGCACGCCGAGTCCCACAAGGCCTCCGGCGATGCCGCCAATTGCACTACCCACTCCAGCTCCGGCCAACGCAGCAATGATGGGCCCGGCAGCGAGGAGCGGGCCGATGCCTGGAATCGCTAAAGTCCCAATCCCAGCCAGCCAGCCTAACGTTCCCCCAACAACCAGCCCCGTTCCGCCACCTGCAAGTGCTCCTTCCGGGGCTTTTGTGTTTTTCTCGAGCGCGAATTCCTTGTTGAGATTGCTGTCGGGAAATACGACGGAAACATCATTACTATGAAATCCGCCGGACCGCAGCCGATCAACCGCAAGTTCCACCTGTTCGCGGTCGGTATAAACTCCATAGACTCCGGTCGGACGTGGAGTGCCGGGGGAAACATACGTAGCCGGGTCCGCCGAAACACCCCGTTTGCCTACGCGTTCAGAGCCAAGAGCGTTGTGTAGTCTCTCGCGGAACCGCAGAAGTTGATTACTTGCTCGGAATTGGGTAGGGGCCACGTCGTATCGCCACAAGCGACGGTAACCCGATTCGTAGTCGGCAAATGCTTCATTCGAGGCGAGGTCTGCGTCGCGGAATTCAGGCAATCCTTCCACATCCGCCTGCCGCAGATTGACATAGAAATCGTCGCCTTCGCGGAACGCATAGACTTGTTCCGCGGGAACAATGAACTTGCGGGAACTGAGCCACCCTGCACTTATCAGCAGGTACCGCAGTTCTCCCGAGCGGTCATCGATTAGTGCATCGTCAACCGTCCCCAGTTTCTCGTCATCCAGGCCGTAAACCTTCGCTCCCTTTAATCCAGCCAGGTAGTCGCCTTCCATTTCACTAACTTTCCTCAGCATAATAATGAGTCCTCCCTGATACTTGTAGCTACACTCACTAAGACCACTTCTCCTGCGGACAGGTTGTATCCCAAGTCTTCGGATGACAAAAAGAACAAGTGATTCTTTAAGAATCATCAGCGGGAAGACGGGCATCCGATGGGGCAGTTACAATCGTGGGGCGGATTTGATGTGCAGAATCTCAAAGAAGGAATAAGCATGGACATTACCAACATAGTGGCACAACTTAAAGAAGAAGTTAGCCGTCTCGAAAATGCAATTGCAGCGCTCGAAGATTCCGGCTCCCAGGGAGCGCGGAGCGGCCGTCCATCCCAGGGCGGTCAGGCTAAAGCAGCGGGCAGCCAGAAGCGCGGTCACATGAGCGCGGCTGCGCGGGCTAGAATCGGCGCGGCAAAGAAGGCCTGGTGGGCAAAGCAGAAAGGCAAACCGGCGCCCAAAGCAGTTAAGGCTGCTTCCAGGAAATCAGCCGCTCGGAAGCCGATGAGCCCAGCCGTGCGAAGGAAATTGTCGGCGATGATGAAAGAGCGGTGGGCACAGAGGAAAAAAGCGGCATAGCCCGTCCGCAGATTGGCCTGCATTGCCGCTGACGAGTGTCTAAGTAACCCTGCGACAAGCTACAAGCCAGCCTGCAATACAACGCGACTTAATGGTTCCGGGCAGCGTTGCTGCCCTGGTCCTTAGTGGCTACTTTCAAAGCGGCCAGGCGCGCCGCTCTCCGCGTAGTCCGTCGGCATCGCAAACTGCGGGCAGCAGCCGGCAACGGCCTTAGCATGAGGCACAAGCAACGCCCTGCTCGTTTGTCACCTTAGAGTGTGCCACCAGTCACAGCCTCCCGTAACAAGACGATGTGTACTCGTTATGAAGGAGGCCTTCCGTGTGCCTCGCCATACCAGGTAAAATCCTCGAAATTCAAACGCCGGGTACCCCGAGAATGGCCCGCGTGCAATTTGGCGGCATCGTGCGCCAGACTTGCCTGGACTTCGTACCTGAGGCTGGTGTTGGTGATTACGTGACGGTCCATGTTGGCTTCGCTATAAGCGTCGTTGACAGCATTGAGGCCGACCGCACCTACGAACTTCTGCAAGAAATGGGATTACTCGACGGGGAGTTTGCTCCCACCGATTCTTAAGCGCGCAATCCCTTATACCTACAACAGGATCTCGGCGGCTACCGCCCTCAACAGAGGGCCTAAACCTCGGCGGCTGCCGCCCCCATTGCAGGCAGGAAAATTGAGATGACGGTTCCTCTGCGCGGTTTCCTGTGATTGGATCTCACCCGGATCGAGCCGCCGTGTTTCTCAATGATCTGTTTGCTCACCCAAAGGCCGAGACCCGAACCAGTCGCCTCCTTCGTGGTGAAAAGCGGCTCGAAGATCCGTGGCAGTGTGGCCGCATCCATGCCCTTGCCATTGTCGGCGATCGTAACTCTGATCCGTGGCTGACCATTGGTTAGCAACGTGGATCTGGATATGCGTAATCGGATAGCGCCCTGTTCCTCAATGGCGTCCAGGCTATTCGCCAGGAGATTAGAGAATACCTGGCGCAGCTCGCCGGGCACCGCGGCCACCTGACGATCCAAGTCATATTGCTTTTCGATGGTTGCACGTTTTGCCCTTATCTTGGCCCGCAGCAGGTCCTCGGCAGCGTCCAGGATTGTCCCTACCGATACCACAGCCGGGGCTGCGGACTCGCGGTAGAACCCCAAAGTCTGGCGGGTGATGTGCGCGATGCGCTTGAGCTCATCGTCCGCTATGTCGAGGTAGAGGCGAACGCTCGCCGGATTCTCCGCAGTCGCCCGGGCCAGGTAAAGGGTGTTCGTGACCGCCTCCAAGGGATTGTTGATTTCGTGCGCGATGGTTGCTGCCATGCGCCCTAGAGTGGCAAGTTTCTCGGCGCGAAGGAGAGCTTCTTCGGTTCGCCTGCGCTCCGTGACATCGCTGGCTGTGCCGAACCATTCCATGATTTCGCCATTTGCATCCTTCAGCGGGATCGCGCGTGAAAATGTCCAGCCCAGGCCGCCATCGGCTCGCAGTACGCGATGCTCCATTTCAAACACGCTCCTGGTTCGAATGGCCTCCTGGATTGCCTCCAACACGCGCGTGTAATCGTCTGGGTGAACATATTCCTGAAGCCAGGTATGGCCAGGCGCTTCGGCGCCGGCGACAAATTCGTGCCCCCGAAGCTGGCGCATTTCGCTCCAGTCGGGGCTGATGCGGTAGATCGCGTTGGAAGTGGCCGTAACCAATGTGCGAAAACGCTCTTCGCTCTCGCGCAACGCCTCCTCAATCAATTTCTGATCGTGGATATCAGTCGAGGTCCCTAGCCAGCGCTCGATTTGGCCTGCCTCGTTGCGCATCGGGACCGCCCGCGCCAGGAAGTAACGATAAACTCCATCGTGCCGGCGTAAACGGTATTCGTTGAGGTAGGTTTCGCCGGTTTCAAGACTCTCCTGCCATTTTTCTTCGGTCCGCTTCAGGTCGTCAGGATGCACGTATGCCAAGGCGTGGGTCCGTAACTCCCCAGCTGCGTTGCCAACATAATCCAGCAGGCTTTGATTGCAATATACGTATCCCTCAGTCAGGTCTTTCAGCCAAACAAACTCCGGCAGATTCTCCGCCAATGTCCGGAAGCGCTGCTCTCGCTCCCGCAAAGCCCTTTCGCTTTCGCGCCGCATCCGCGACAGCTGCAAGCGGGTTTCAATACGCACCAGTAACGCACGCGCCGCGAAGGGTTTCACAACATAATCGTCGGCGCCGGCCGCAATTCCTTCCAGCCGGGATTCCTCACCTGCGCGGGCTGAAAGCAGCATGACCGGGACTGTTGCCGTGCGGGCGTCGCCCCGCAAGGCCTTCAACAAGCCGAAACCATCCAGCTTCGGCATCATCACGTCGGTGAGAACCAGGTCAGGCGGGACTTGGATGGCCGCTTGAAAAGCTGCCTCGCCATCAGCGAAGGTCTCCACTTCGTATTGCGGGGTCAGCAAGCGCCGCAAATACTCGCGCAAGTCGGCATTGTCGTCAACAACAAAAACGCGGCCGCGCTCCCGCGGCCCTCCCCGCACATCGGTGGCGGAAAGAGCAAGCGGTGGGGCCATGGCCTCTTGAGAAGCGTCGAAAATGTCTTCGTCAGGAAGCCAGCGCAACGCCTCCTGGACGTAAGCCGCCGGGCCGGTCGCAGTCGAAGCCAGAGTGCGGGCGGCGCCGATGGATTCCGCAGGCAGGTGCGCCAACCCGAACGGGATACAGACGGTGAAGGCGCTACCCCGTTTCAGTTCGCTTTCGACTCGCACCGTTCCACCGTGCAGCTTTACTAGTTCCTGGACAAGCGCCAACCCGATTCCCGACCCTTCATAGCTGCGCCCCAGCGCCCCGCTGACGCGATAGAACCGCTCGAAAATGTGCGGCAGTTCCTGCGCGGCAATGCCGCTGCCGGTGTCTCGTACCGTTAATTCGACGTTCTTGCCGACGGCTTTGAGACTCACCTCAATCTGCCCTGCCAAGGTGAACTTGAAGGCGTTCGATAGCAGATTCAGCACGATCTTTTCCCACATCTCGCGATCAACGTGCACAGGCTGGTCAAGCTGTGGGCAATCAATGATCAGGTCCATGCCCGCGCGCTCGACAGCTGAGCGGAAGACGCTGGCCAGGTCGGCGGTATATGTCGCCAGATCAACCGATTCGTAGATGGCTGAAACGCGCCCTGCCTCGAAGCGCGAGAAATCGAGTAACGCATTGACCAGCTTCAGCAGGCGCAAGCTGTTACGATGCGCCAGGGTCAGACGCTCCATGGACTGCGGAGGCAATCCCTGGTCGGCCAACGTGTCTTCCAGCGGGCCGAGCAGCAGGGTGAGGGGAGTGCGAAACTCATGGCTGATGTTAGTAAAGAATGCGGTCTTCGCCCGGTCAATCTCGGCCAGCGCCTCGGCTCGCTTCTTCTCTTCCTCATACGCTCTGGCGCTTGCGAAACTCGCGGCAATCTGGCCGGCAATTAGATCTAGAAACCCAGCGTAGGCCGTGTCGAGTTGGCGATAGGGATTGAGGGCGGCGATCAAGACTCCTGCCGCTTTGTCCTGGCCCTGCCTGGCAATCGGAACTAAGCGCGCCAGACTGGGGGCCTGCCCCTGGATGCCCGCGGGCAGATCGACAAAATGGTGTGCCAGACCCACCGTGACCGCGCAGTTCTGCGCCAGGACTTGATCAACAGGCCAACAGCTCTTAGCCGGCGCAGTCTCGATCACGGGGCACGCCGCCTGGTGATCGGCATCGATGCCCGTGCGGCAAACCAGGTTGAGACGGTTTCCGGTTTCGTCGAAAAGATAGGTAAGCGTGAACGGAAGGTCCTTATGATTCCCTTGCAGCCCGCGCTCGATCGAGGAAAGGACCTCCTGCTCCGTAATGGCGTCGCCGAGTGCCGCCGCCAGTGTTCTGAGGGACAATAACTGCCGCTCCCCAATCACTCGGGCGGTATCTTCGATGACCACACATAGCATGCCGGTAATCCGGCCGTCAGCCCCGGCGAGCGGACTATAGGAGAATGTATGGTACGTCTCTTCCGGATAGCCGTTTCGTTCCAGAATGAGCGGAAGTTCCTCGTCCCAGGAAGCTTGTCCCGTCTCCATTACCCGCTGGATGCGCGGACCTATATCCTTCCATATTTCGGACCACACCTCCGCCGCGGGCCTGCCCAGCGCCCACGGATGCTTTTTGCCCAAAGTCATCTGCCGGTAAGCGTCGTTGTACAGGAAAGTAAGTTCTGGCCCCCATGCCATCCACATCGCAAACCGTGAGGTCAGAAGGATACGGACCACTGCGGTAAGGCTGTCGGGCCATTGGGCAGCGGGTCCCAACGGCGTGGTACTCCAGTCAAAATCGTTGACGAGACTGTTCATGCCCGACGGTAACGATCGCGTCTGAGCCGGTGCGAAACCCTGGACCTCGGATTCAGCGGCCTCGCCTTGCATTGCTTCCTCCCGCGTTTCGCGGCGACACGAATGGTGTTTGACCGGCACACGCGCACCGGATCATCTTCGATCAGCCCTGGGATCCATAATCCTGCCTCAGGGCGATGCGTACCCCGTCCAGCGTGCGTCTAAGTTCGGGTTCTCTCTAGAGCTGAGCCAATTTTGGACTGCGTAACTTCGCCGAAAGCTTCGATGCTCCAGTCCTGCAAAAGGTTTGCCGCTAGATTATTCCGGAAAGCCGGGGCGAGCACAACAGGGGCAGTAGTAGATCAGAATGCCGCAAAGGCGACAGTCCGGCGTTCGAGCGCCGCTGCCGGCTCCACGACTCGCAGCCATGCCATCAGTGTAACTGCCGGCAGTTCTCGGGGAGTGAACCAGCCGGCCTGCGCTATGGCGCGAAATATCCGGAGATGTCGAGGATCAACTGTGTTAAGGCGGCGGCGAAGGCATCGATGGAGCCATTCGTCGTCGGGACAATCGCCATGTTGGAAGTGATGAAACCGTCTTCGGCATTCAGCGTCGAGACTGTAGGCTGTTGCTGGCCGTCCGGCCACAAGCTGAGGTAGAGCATTGGGCCAGGGGGCACCACCGTAGCATTAAAAATATATGCCAGGGCGCTGGTAGGGGGCGCACAAACGCTGTCCACCACATCGACTGTGAGCTCATCGCTGAACCCCTGACCGTTGTTCTGGCGGGTGTCAAGGACGCGACACGGTGCAGTCGGATACATCGACAACCCTCCCGTTCCCGGCGGGGCAAAGTAGCCGTCGACATCGAGCAGCAAGTCGGTATTGTTGCTGTTCGGGTAAAAGGCAGTCGCATTCTCGCTGCCCGCGGGTACGATGGCCGCATTGGCTACCACTGTTCCGGTAGGGTCATTAAGCGTGGAGACCACCGGCTGCGATTCACCCTTGGGCCACACGGTCAGGTAATCGAGCCCCCCTGCGGCTGGTAGCACGGTCACGTTGAACGAGTAGGCGGTCGCGTTGCTGGGAACGCCGCAGTTGGTCGGAATCGCATAATCGCGTTCCCTTCCCCGCTGAAGAGTTCCCCCATCCTGGTTGTTACGCGTGTCCACGATGCGGCACGGCGTCAGAGGGTAGAACTGATAGGTCTGCGAGCTCGGCGCGGCGAAATAGCCATCGATGTCGAGCAGAACGTTGGTGGTGTCCGTAACGTAGACACTGACCGCGCCCTGATAACCTGCCGGCACGATGGCGGCATTGGCCTTATTGCGGCCGTCAGGCGAGTTCATGGTGGACACTAACGGCTGATCTTCGCCGGTCGGCCAAATCGTGAGGTACCCCAATGTGGTAATGGGAACCACCGTGACATTCAGGGAGTAAGCTGCTGCCGTGGCGGGAATGTCGCAAGGCATCTGTTGTGGAATCGGGAAGCTGCGCGAAGTGCCGCCTGGAATCGGCGGGCCCCCGAACGGACCATTGCTCCCGCGCGTATCTACAAGCCGGCAGGGGGTAATGGACACAAATTGCAGCGGCGAAGCATTGGCCCCGGCGATGACCGAGACGGTACCGTCGGTGGTGTTGGCCACGAATATCCTGTTGGTGATCGCGTTTATTCCAACCGCCGATGGAGCATTCCCCACCATAACTGTGGTCGTGTTGTTGTTGTTGCTCCCGTCGATCATAGTCACGGTTGCGGCGTTGCTGTTTGCGACGTAGACCTTATTGGTCACTGCATCGACGCCCTCAGCCGTCGGATTTTCGCCCACGGTGACTGGAGTGGTTTGATTCGTGGCGCCGTTGATCACCGTCACCGTGTCGGAGGTAGCGTTAGCCACGTAGATCTGGTTGGTGACTTGGTTTACGACTACGGCATCCGGCATTTCGCCGACGTTCACACTCGATGTGTTGTTGTTATTGTTCCCGTCAATCACGGTAGTGGTACCCGTACCGGCACAACTCGGGCTATCACCGCAAGAATTGACGACGTAAATCTGGTTGGTCTGTGTATTGACCGCGATGGCTTCCGGAGCAACGCCTACGGTGACGGTAGTGGTATCAAGGGTCGCGCCGTCAATTACGGTCACTGTACCCATGCTGGCGCAGTTCGGATCATTGCCGCAGTAATTTGTGACGTAAATCTTGTTCGTTACGGGGTTCACGGCGAGGGTGTCGGGAAGCATCCCGACCGCAACCGACGTCGTGCTCAGGGTTGCGCCATCGATCACCGTCACATCGTTACTTTGGTTGTTGACGACGTAAATCTTGTTGGTGACGGGATTGACGGCGATGTCATACGGCAGTTCCTCGGCCAGGACCGTTGATGTGTCGTTGGTGAGGCCGTTAATTATAGTTATCGTACCGTCGAGGTCAGCTACGTAAATCGTGTTGGTAACTGCGTTGACGGCGAGGGCAATAGGGCCTGAACCGGTGGGTATGTTTACGGGATGCTGAAGGTTGAGACCGTTGATCACAGTGACATCATTACCGGAAAGGTTGGCAACATACATCTTGTTGGTCGTCGCATTCACTCCGACGGCAATAGGCCCCAAGTCGGTTGGCACCGTTGCAATTACCTGTTGCGCGATGGCGGGAACACCGAACATAAAACTGCCGCATAGCAACGCTATGAAAGTAATACCCGACATTCTGCGCATACATCCCTCCTGGGCCTTTGGATCTGAATTAAGCGACGATAACTGGTCCATCGAATTGAATTAGTTTGACGAGCAGTGTTTCCTTGAATCGACAAGTGGCAGCCGAATCCTAGCACCGTCAGGGCCGCAGTCAAAGTTGATTTCGGGCGAATCGTCGTAGTTTAATCAAAATGAAACGGCGCATTAATCTGCTTGTAATGTTGCATGTTTGGCGCACCGGGGGAGTCGCTATAGGCAGGGCTGCCACGCGAGAACAGCCAACATTACGATCACTCTTCATTGTTGGAATAGGTAAATCGCCAGAGGGACGTTGTTTGTAGTGTCCTCCGCGATAAGAAACACCGCGTACTTGTTTTCCAGACTCCCAACTATCGCCGCAGCGGGAAAGTTTATCCCGGAGACTGTGATGGTTGCCGCCGGATACAAGCCATTATTGTTCGCGTCCTGTGTGCCTAGATCGATCGTGACGTTTTCCCCGGGGGGTTGAGTCGGGTCGTCATTGGGAAACACTCCCCCAATCATCGCCGTTGGTGCGGGAGGCAACGGACAACTGGATCCAGTGCAGCCGAAAGAGGCAAGCTGGGTTACCAGGGCCTGGGATCCCCCTGAGATACCTGGTTCGTAATAGAAGCCAAGGTACTTGGCGCCTGCAACCTCGCTTGTGGTCAAAGCACTGGAGGGCTGAATGGCACCGATGGCCCCCACTCCCGCGCCCACTGCATTGGATGGAACCACTCCCACAGGCGTAGCCTGGGCGGAGCCGTTGTCCTCGAGAAAGAATCCCGAAGGCCCGAAGCCCATGGTAACCGTAGCGATGGGTGGGTTCATGGAGTTAGACGCTACCGTAACCGTGTATCCCGTTCTACCTATTCCGCAATAGCCCGCAGAAAGGCCGCTGCCCGGACTCACCGGAGCCATACCAGTGAGCGTAAATTGCGTTATGGCAGCGAAATTCCAAGTGCTGGCCGCGGTTGTAACCTGGAACGTTCCATAAGTGCTGTCGGTGCTCGGTAGCCAGGTTGGGCCGCCGGCGGACGGCTTACCAGGGATGGTCACATAATTGTAGCTAACGGTGCCCCCTATAGTGGGGCACGAATTAGTTGGAGCTAAGGGAATCAACGGGAAGGTGTCGTCGCCATATCGTACCATTGCCATCCTTCCCGGAACGTCAAGCGCGAAGCCTGTGGTTTGGTCCGTGAACTGGCTGGGAACTGTAGTCAGAGTGACATCCAGGAAGCCGCCCGTAGTATTGAATGTACCAATGATAGAGCCTGCCAGCGATACGCCATTGAGGGTGATGTCCTCGCCGTTCATTTGGGCGGAAGTATGGTTGATCTTGGTTGTCCAGACGTCTCCGGTGGTTCCAATGTAAGAGTTAATCGGCGAGGCGGGAGCCGGTGTAGCCAGGCCTTGCTGGGGGTTCGTACTTTGCGAGCCGCCGCCACCACCGCAGCCCACACCAGGCAGTAGTGCACACACGATCAGACCAGCAGCTAAGTAGCTAAGTATCTCTTGAGGCACAGCCAGCCAATCGCCAGTCGCAAACAATTTGCCGAAAATAGCTGGCCTCTCCTTGGTGATGAGCTCGCGCAATTCGATTCTCCAATTGAACATGGCATCGCCTCGCAGTTCAGAACGAGAATTTTGCTCCCAATTGAATGGTGCGTGGCGCATGGGCATCTATAGGGTGAAGGAACGAGCTTCCAGTTAAGCAGTTCGTACCCCCTCCGCCGGCAGCCGAATAGCCAGTCGAGGCTGGGCCGTAGCAGTTGATCGTGTTGCTGCCCGTGTTTCCACGGACAGGATCAAAAATCTCAAACTGCGTGTGGTTAAAGACATTGAAAGCGTCGATGCGAAACTGGAGGCTCCGCTCTCCCCAGACACGGAAGGTTCGCAGCAGCGACATGTCGAAGTTGGTCCGGTGCGGATTATTCAACGAGTTTCGACCGGCATCCCCGAAGGTCAGGCCCTGAGGCGCGGAAAAGGCGGCAGGATTTCCCAGCAGCGGCCCGAAGCTCTGCGAATTGCCGGTCACTTGCGGCGAAGAGCCATACGGGTTTCCCACGACGTCTGGGTAGGAGCCCGTGACAAGGCCGTTAGCAATTCCGGCGTTATCCAGCACCCCGATTGTGCTCGACCCTTGATTGATCACGCTGAAGGGTGTTCCCGACTGAAAGGTGGTGACGCCGGACAATTCCCAGCCAGAGAAGACGCTGTGCAGTATTTCAGAAATCGCGCCCGACGTACCCGGATCCTGGCTTGCAGAAGCGCTCTTGCGCTGCGATGCCGCTTCATCGCTGGAGACTTGCGGAAGGTGGGGTCCACCGTGGGCCGGCTGTCCTGAAGTACTGGCCGGTACATTAGCTTTGGGTTGGCTCTGGCACCCCGAACAAGCGTCCTTGTAGAAGACACTGTTGTAGAACTTGGCGATCATTTGAAACGGCTGTTGCACCACATAGCCGATATTGAGTAGATGGCGCTGGTCAAAGTTCGAGCTGGCTGTGTTGGCGGCTAGGTCGGAAGCGTTCACAAAGCTCGCGTCGGACCTGTCGGACGAATCGTCGATCGAGTGACTATAGGTATAGGCCAGAACCATGGTCACCGGACCTTTTGTGCTTCGCACCGTAGCCTGGAATGCATTGTAGGTGGAGTTCGCAGCATTCTGGATGGAGAATATCTGCCCGATACCTGGAGCATATTGGCGCAATGAGTTGGGGTCGACCGAGAATGTGCCCGGCAATTCGCCAAAGCACGCTGCCAGCAGGTTAACGAACGCCGGCTGGGTACTGGAAACGGTGGTGTTGTTTACTTGAAAGCTGCCACCGTTGTAGGTGTTGCATATAGCGCGGGTGACAGGCTGGCCGGGAGCAAAGGGATTCTGCGAAGCCGCAAGTGGGCTAAGCTGGTTCACCTGGCTTTCGGCGGCCAGGTGCGTGCCTTTACTACCTACGTAAGCCACAGTTCCAACGAAGGCATTCGATAGCTGCCTCTCTATACTTAGGCTCCACTGCTGCACGTAAGGCCACTTCACCTGGTTGGGAATCTCAACCACATTGATCGGAAATGCTCCGGCAAGAGGACAGCCTGTCTGCCCTCTGCCGCCGTTGATGCAGTCCAATGTATAAGGCTGGTATTGCGTCATCGTCAGCACCAGCGGAGCGCTTCCGATCAACGATCCCGTGTTGGCTTCATAGCTGGTGCCGTGTTCGTAAAATATGCCATAGCCGGAACGGATCGAGGTCTTGCCCGATCCAGTCGGGTCCCAGGCAAAGCCGATTCGCGGCGCCGGATTGAAGACATGCCCTTGCATGCAGCCGTCGGGAACCCCATTAACACCACAGCGCACAAGACCGTTGGTGATGGCCGGGTTCAGGTTGTTGAGGTTGAGCGGGATGTTCTGTAAGGTGGAGCTGCTAACCAGATGCCCGGTCGTGGGATCCACCAGAACCGTTGAAGCCAGAGCTTGGCTGAAGGCCTGCGGACTCCAGTTATAGGCAGCGTTGTATTTTTCGTGCCAAAGACCAAACAGGCTAATGCGCAGTCCCGCATTCACCGTCAGACGCGGCGTCACCCGCCAGTCATCCTGCACGTAAGGCTCGACTACCGTGTAGCGATTGTAGTAATTAAGCTGAGTGCTATCTTGCTGGTACTTCTGAATGCCTGAATGGTTCTGAGTATTTCCCTGTGAATTTGTAGGGCCAATCAGAAAGTCCGCAAAAGCATTGCCGGTCGTAAACGGACTGCTAACGTTGTTATAGAACAAGATGCCCTGAACATCGCCGGTATTGGCGCCGGTGGCCGCGCTCAGCTCGTTGTCCTGGGCCAGATAGGCCTGGGCTCCGAATTGCACCGTGTGCCTGCCAAAGGACTTGCTCAGAGTATCGCGAAATTGATAAGTAGGATTGGCGTAGTGCCAGGGCGTGTATCCGGTGTCTACGCCGAACCCGCCTCCTCCATAGGCGGCATTGGTGCCACCGATCACGATACCGGGGATCTTCCCTCCGAAGCCATTGTTGAAAATTGCGCCCATTGGGCACGTCGTGTAGCCCGTGCCGGGAGCGGGTGTGGTGCACGGAGCATCCAGGATAGAAGGCCGTGAAAGGTCTACCCCAGGCGCCGCCACTGCGGACAAACTGATGCTCTCGCTGGTATACCCAAAGCTAACGCTGTTGAGCATGGTCGGAGAAATGGTCCAGTCCAACTGCGTGACTACGTTGATGCCCGGGTCCACTAGATTATTCATGACCGTCGGGAAGCTGTTCTGGGAATAGCCTACATTGTAAAGATAGCCATTCAGTGGTGTCGGGATCGTCGCGTTTGCGGAATCGTGGATGTAGCGGAACATCAGTCTCAGCCGGGAGCCGATTTCCTGATCTATACGGAACAGGTCTTGGTGCGAGTAGGAAGGCGGCGAGACAATGTTTATGTAGCAGGAACCGATTGTCGAGTTACACCCGGTTGTGGAATTCGCTTGAGGAATGAGGCCAGTGTTCAGGATGGCAGTTGCAAACGAGGTAACCGGTACGACATTCCCCGGATATCCCACCACGCTGCCTGCAATACCTGTGGCGTTATAAATCGGGCAGTCGGGGTAGGCGCTCTGCTTAAAGACGAAGCCACCGCCGTTAGACGTGGCGCCGCTGGTCGGGCACACGTCATTAAAGATGCCGGCCCGCTCCGCATTGGATGGCACGGCCTGATTGAATGGCACAGTCCAAGGTGCGTCCTCGTAACGAAATTCCTCCGATAGGAAGAAATATGTCTTGCTCTTGCTGCGCGGGTAAATACCCGGAATATAGAACGGGCCGCCGATTGTCCCGCCGAAATCGTTAAGCCTGTCCTTGGGAGCTGAGCCCGGCGGATCAAAATAGTTGCGGGCATCAAGCACCTCGTTACGGAAATATTCATAAAGATTTCCGTGGAAGCTTGAAGTACCCGATTTCGTCGTAGCCTGAACGGTGCCGGAGGCCGACTTGCCGTACATCGCACCATAATTCGAAGTCAGGATTTTGAGTTCGCTGATTGCATCCAGACTGGGGGTTACGATAAGTACTGGCTGCCCATGGAGGAGGTTTATTCCGTCGTTAATGACGTCGCTTCCATCTACGTCAAAGGAGTTGTACTCCACTCGGCCACCATTGACGCTGAACTTCGCGCTGCCCAGCACCCCAGATTTCGCTTCATCCTGACTGGACTGGTTACTAACACCTGGAGCAAGCGTTAAGAGTTGGGTGAAGTTGCGGCCGCTAGTTCCGAGAGTAACAAGTTCCTTCTGGGTAATGGTTCCCGAGACCTCCGCAGTCTCGGTCTCAACCTGGGAAGCAGTGTGTTCCTGGACCGTGACATTCGTGCTCTCTCCCGCAGGCTCAAGGGAAACATCAAGGGAGAGTTCCTGGGCGGAGGTCAGCGCCAGGTTCTCAGAACGAAATATCTTGAACCCAGAGGCGGACACTTCAAAGTTGTATGTTCCTGCCGGCACATTCTTAAGGCTGTAGTTACCTTGACCGTCGGACGTGGCGGTCAACTTCGCGCCGCCGGGGCCGCTGACCGTGACCGTCGCGCCCGTAACCACTGCGCCGGTCTGATCGCTCACTGTCCCGGAGATAGAGGCAGGCTTCTCAGGAGGGGCCGCCCACAAGGATGTGGACAAGACAAAGACCATTAAGAAAGCTAATCGTTTTGGCTCTGCTTCTCCGGACTTAGTTTCGCGTGCCTTCAATGCACACTCTCATTCTGAGCATTGTGCGTGTCGGCTGCTCGTGAGTTCTCGGAGTGGGACTCGGGAGGTCGAAGTTGGTCCTTAATCCAGTCGAAAGTACGGCCATTTAAAATGATGTACTGCTGGCGCTTGGTCTCATACTGGAGCACCTGGTCGGAAGAAGGCGCAGCGGCCTTGATGCGTTGGACCACGGCCGCCGGGGTAATGGGGTCATCCAGGACAAACTGAAGGCGCACATTTTTCGTTTGCACGCGAGGCAACCACTGCACGGGATCAAGCGGCGCAACGCTGGCGAGGAACTTCGGCGTTAGGTAGGTGGCGCGCTCTGTTTCCGGAACCAGGGACGACTTCGCGAGCCACGTAGGCCAATCTCCCCAAGGTTGTAGAGCTTCCACCGCCCGAAGCTGCGGTTCAACCGCACCCGCCAGAATGGCTATGGTCGCTCCTGAGCCCTGGCCAAAAATTCCGACATGACCCATATCGATATCGCCCCGCTGAGCAAGGTAGCGAAGGATCATTTGCACGTCGTGGACCGACTCGGTAAGGCTCTCCGGCAGTTGGCTTACAAACCATTCCTTCATAGGGCGATCATGGTAGCGCTGCCCGTTGAGCGCGGATACAAATCCAATGGCGGCATAGCCATCGGCGGTCACCCGCTTGCAGTATTCATTGTCTCTAAACCTGTCGTTTTCCGATGGATAGGTATAGAGATATAAGATTGCGGGAACCTTTGCGGCGCTGCGAGGCTTGATCACATACACGTCAATTGGGTCATCCATTCTCCACTGAACCCGAAGGAGCTCGCGCGTGAATTCCGGATAGCTGTCTTTTTCCCCTACGGCGGGGTCGGCGGGCTGAAGTTTGCTGGCACCGAGTGACAAGGAGCTCAAGTCTTCCGGGCCGTAGATCGAAGGGGGAGGACTGCCAAAGTCGATCTGCTGGGCCGGAGGAGCAGGCGAATTGCTCGGCTTTTGTTGGGCTGGAAGTGCAACGCCACTAAGAAGGCCCCAACATATCGGGAACAATATACAAGTCGGCCACCTCATAGTTTACTGACTCCGATACAACGCATCCGTTGATAGTGGAACAAAATAGTGTGTACGCCAAAGCTGAGCTGATAGCGCCTCCCGTGGCTATAAGGAGCCTTTCAGTGTGGGAAGAACCTGGCTTCAAACTTCGCCGGGGCAATGGGAACATTGGGGGCGGTGTTGTTAATAACATTGGCATCCGCCACAATGGCACCAGCCGGTCCAAGGAATGCGAAGCTGGCATAGCCCTGGTGGTTAGCTGGAACCTGAAGGCCAATGGAGGCGATTCCGGTGGCAGCCACAATCTTGCTTACCTGCTGTTCTGCTGGGACTGAAAACGAGCTGGTGTAGGTCGTGCCACCGGCGGTCACATCGGTAACTGTCAGGTAGCCACTGAGGGTTGACGCCGTAACATTGGTGAAGTCATACTGCATAGCCAGAGTGGAGTATGTACTCCAGTTGGTGTTCCACAGCGTGGTGTCGGTAACCCGAATCATATATTGGTATAGAGTGCCGGAAGTATCCAGGCTGCTGGCCTTGAGCACCAGGTCGTGGTTGTTCTCAAAGTGCCACGAAATTCTATCGCCGAAAGTGGCACTCAGATCTGGGTCAACCGAGACGAAATCGCTAGCTGAGACCGGAGCGCAAGTGCTGGGTGACACCAGCCCCAGTTGGGCGGTGCCGGTTATCTGGATATCTGCGGGATCCCACATCTCAGCGCTATAGGAGTGCCCAGCCTTCAGATGAACCAGATAATAGTTTGGCCCTGTACCAGTGCTCACATAGTCCGACGCAGGTGACCCATCGGTCGGCAGAATGGGATCCTCAATGCAGAACTCTCCCCCGTCCTGGCGCACCTTTTGTTGTTGCAACCGCTTTGTAGCGTTATCAGTCTTTGCTTGACCAAACATACTTGCACTTACCAACAGCAAACCAACCATCGCAAGAATCTTTGCTCTCATCGTGGCTCCTTCTGCGAATTATGTTGAAGACCGGTTGTATCGCAGGCGTTTATTCCTAGTCGAGTGTAGTTTCTCTGTAGTTCTCTCAGGCGCAAGCTTATGTGCGTGAAGACCGTCCGCGCGCTATGCTTGCGACTAACTGAGAGATGGCCAGACTTCTATAGTCTGGCCACCCCTCATTTACATACGACTCTCTGTGGAAGGGAACTTACTCCATCTGTCCAAGGATTTCCGTGCCGGTGTCGGCATAGTAATCTTTATCAGCCTGGATGTTGAAGATGGCTCCGCCCATATCGCCGCCAGCTTCCGGCAGCCCAGTAATGATCCCGTTCGCACCCGTCACGCCGGCCTGATTGTAGTGAGACCGGAAAACGGTCAGGTTGGTGAGAGGGAGAAAGTCCGGGATCTGAGTTGCTTCCGTAATCGCCGCCTGGTAGAGCGAATAAATGCCGCTCGGGATCGGTGACACCGTCACGAACCGCAGGACTGACCAGATGGGATACGTCCCGTTCTTAACGTTCGGGAAGGTTAGAGCACCCACGCAGGGCGGGTTGGTGCACTGCGGGAGTGTACCGTTGACGTAGGTAGACCGAATAGGATCGATGCCGTCCACGGTGATGTACTTGACGGTGCTGATTACCGGAGCGAAGTTGCCAAATCCCCAGAAAGAGTACCCGAGGCTGTCTGGAATGGCGCCCAGCTCATTAATCATTTCGCCGGTTCCAATTACGCGCTGCCGAGTTCCACCGGTAGCGTAGGTTTGGTTAAGCGGGTTGTCGGCGGGCGGGGTTACGTTGTTTTCCTGAGAGCTGCCGACTTCCAAGCTACGAGTAACGTCCCACTCCATGGTGTTGTAGGTACCAGATATCGGCTCACGCAACAGCACATGCAGGGGGTAAGAGGCAAGCCCGTTGTAATTAAACAGGTCGCGCGTACGCGTCAGATTTCCATTCTGGGCCCACGCCAGTACGAAGCGGGGGACGTTGACGAAGATCAGCGTACCAAGGTGTCCAAGGCCCGCTTCCGTCTTGTTGACAGCGACGACTACGGGAGAAGCGCCAACAGAGGCGGTGGCATAGCTAAACGTGATCGGCAGTCCCGAGATCGGGTCGTTGCCGCTGAGCGCAAACTGAACCGGAACGGCACTCTTGCTGCTGAAGGCGCTGAGGATAGGCTGACCGATGGGCGGCGGTCCATAGCCCAAGCCAGAGCGGTTCTGGGTCAAGGGAGCCAAGGCGCGGTTGGTGGCAAACAAAGCATCCTCTGGGCGGATGTCAGTCATTCCGACGTTGAAGGCTGCTCCCGTCAGGGCGGTGTAAACCGCGTTGGGAAGGGGCACGTCAGGCCGCATGGGAGAAGGAACCAGGTTGTCGCCAGACGATCCGTTGTCCGAGCTGGCCAGGTTGTTGACGCACGTCGGCACCGCAAAGAACGCGCGCACGCCGACGCCGGAGTCGACGCTTACGTAAGCGCAGATCGTGGTTGGATTGTTGTCGTTGTCCCAAACGACCCAGATATTCCCTTTGTTGTCTGGGATGGAAGAGCTACGGCTATCGTGAACGACGGCGCCGTTGGTCTTAGTCCAGTTGCGCGTACCGCAGATTGCTGGACTTGTCAGGGATGCGGCAAACGCCCACGTATTGAATTGCGCTGACGATCCGGCGGCATTGTACAAAATGGTTGGCTGAGCATACGAGTTTGAGGCAAGCAGCACAGTCGCACATAGCGACAAGCCGGCAAGAATAAACTTCAGCTTTGCCATCGAGGTCCTTCCTTTCATCTAATGCGAGAGCATTCAGTTGGTTGATTCGGGCCATCAGATGTTGTCGCGGGGCAGCACCCGACAGCCGTAGATGCAGAGTGTGTTGGGCTTCGGCAGCAAGTATCAATAGAATGTGTGACGATTTGATGACGAGAGCGTTAATTTATCGCCGCAATACTACAGTGTCGCCGTAGTGGCGGCGCTTCAGTGCTCTTGCCGAAGTAGTTATAAGCGTGTTGGCCAATCCAGGAACGATGAGCTGTAACGGCCGTCATTGTCAATAATTCATGCAGCATTGACGGTACGTTCATATTGCCGTCACACCCTGTGGCATTTAATACGCGGATAGACTACCTATATGAAGTCGAATCCTAGAAGCCTTCTACTTCCGGGCGGGCCCATTGTGCCCGACTGGCTTAGCTCTCTCGTGGCTGCAATCGCCATTGGCGTAGTCACTACCTTGCTTCCGACTGCCGTGCCAGCTCAGTCAATAGAGAGACACAGTCAGCAAGCTCAGGCAAGTCCGGCGACGGGGGTTGCGAACTCGCAAACCTCAATAAGTATGCCGGGGCTTCCACTAGGGTTCGAGGTTAATAAGGGTCAAATGGATCCGGCGGTAAAGTATGCGGCGCGAGGAAGTCAGTACACGCTTTTCCTCACGTCCTCGGAGGCCGTGTTTGCATTGCCGGTGAGCACGGAGGTGCCCACGACTTTGAAGTCGATTGTCCAGCAAGGTGCAGCACGACAGGTGCGCAAGCCGTCAGTCTGGACCTCGGTTGCAATGCGGTTCGTTGGCGCTGATCCGGCACCAGCATTTTCAGCAAGCGACCGCCTTCCCGGAACGAAGAACTATTTTGTGGGCCGCGACAATAGAAAGTGGGCCACTGGGGTACCTCTGTACTCACGGGTGGAATCACACCAGGTCTATCCCGGAATCGACGTTGCATTTCGTGGCGCAGAGAAAGATCTTGAATTTGACTTTCTGCTTAGCCCAGGGTCCGACCCGAGGCAAATCAAGATGGCTTTCGAAGGAGCGCAAGCTGTCAAGCTTGAGGTTTCTGGGGACCTGGTGGTTTCATCGACGGCCGGCGACCTGAAGATGCATCGGCCGTTAGCTTACCAGGAGGGCGTTAATGGAGAACGGACTTTAGTCGAAGCGCGGTTTGTCCAGCGGAAGCATGGCGAAATTCAATTGGCGCTGGGCTCCTATGACCGTCGCCGGCGATTGATCATTGATCCCTCAGTAACCTATGCCACCTATCTCGGAGGGACTGCCCAAGACGAGGGTCTGGGAATAGCGACGGACGGCGGCGGGAATACTTACATCACAGGTGGCACGAGCTCGCCAAACTTCCCCAACACCGGCGGAGGTGTTACCTATTCAGGCGGCCTGGACGTTTTCGTCACCGCTTTCAATTCCAGCGGCCAGCTTAAGTATTCCACCCTTGTGGGCGGCAGTGGAGACGATGTCGGCACCAGTATTGCGGTGAATCCAGGAGGTTTTAACCCGGGAGTCTTTGTTACTGGTTTCACTACGTCGCCAGATTTTCCGGCGTTTGTTAACCAGATATTCCTGGCCGGAACTCAGAACGGCTTCGTTTTTATTGTGGACTACGCTACCGGCAACTTGAGCATGTCTTCAACCTATCTGGGAGGAGAAGCCGTTGATTCCGGGCTGGCTATAACATTCGACAATGCGGGCATTGGGTATGTCTATGTCGCTGGCCAAACTACATCGCAGAGCTTCCCAATCAGCTCCCCACTGTTTAACGAAACTCAACTCAATATGGGGAATGGCTCAGGCGCCTCCGATGGGTTTGTGGCTGAGCTATACCCCGATTTATCAGGGTTCTACTTCTCGACGTATCTGGGTGGTGGCAACCAGGATTACGCGGCAGGTATTGCGCTCGACAACCAGGACAGCACGTTCCACCACATTTATATCAGCGGAGGAACGAACAGCGGCGGCAGTTCATCCCCGCCTTCGTTCTACACTACCCCGGGTGTGATTCAGCCCACTTGCGGGACGGACGGCAATTGCAATGGAGGCCGGGATGACGCCTTCGTGACGGTAATCTGCAACTACCAGGACGCCCCTTGCAACGCTGTCGGTTTGGCGCCCAACTACATCTACTCCACGTTTCTCGGGGGAAGTGGTAAGGACGACGCATTCACCATTGCGGCTGATCTAGCGGGAAACGCGTATATCACCGGGCAGACTTCGTCCAGCGATTTTAAGCTGGAGACGCCTCTGCAAGGCACGCTGAACGGCCTGCAAAATGCGTTCATCTCTAAACTGAATCCCACGGGTACTGCACTGGCGTTCTCAACTTACCTTGGCGGGAGCGGCACCGACGTGGGATTGGGGGTTGTGATCGACGACAACAGCAACGTCTACGTGACTGGCCGGACCAATTCGCCCGATTTTCCGCTACAGTTCCCGACGCAAAGCACGATTGGAGGAGGAAACGACGCCTTCGTCAGTGCACTTAGCGCATCCGGGAGCACCTTGACCTTCTCTACCTTCCTGGGCGGCTCGGGCGATGAAGACATGATCGGTGGCTCCATCGCCGTCGATTCCGATCAGAATGTATACGTCACCGGAGACACAAACTCTACCAATTTCCCTACGCAGAACCCCTATCAGGGCACTATCGGAAGCACACAAAACTGCACGATCGGTGGAAATCAAGTCCTTTGTCCTGATGCGTATATCGCTGTGCTGAACGTGGTACCGCCTACCTCTTCCGTGCTTACCGTGACGGTAAGCGGCGGACCGAGTGGGGCAGAAGGATCAGTCAACAGCGTCCCCCCCGGTATTGATCAATGCTCAGACAATCCCAACGATCCGGGAGTTTGCACCGCCAGCTTCGCCAATGGGACCCTGGTAACGCTCACGGCGACGCCGGTCGATGACGGATTCGGCGGCTGGGGCGGGGCCGCGGGCAGTTGCGGCATGAATCTTACCTGTCAAATTCAGCTCAACAACAATGCCAATGTGACCGCAACCTTCACTCCGGTGACCCAGCTTTACAGCCTCTCCGTTCAAGGAGCGGGCGTAATCGGATCGCTCCCGGGAACTGGCACCGTTACCAGCTCTCCGGCGGGCATCATTTGCGGGACCGGAGGGCAGGTGTGCAATTTCGATTTTGCGCAGGGCACGCAGGTAACCTTGACGGCGACGGCTGACCCTGGCTCTTACTTCTATGGCTGGAGTGCAAACCTGGCGTGTACCGGCACCGGCCTCTGCGTCCTCTTGATGAACTCGAACCAAACCGTTGACTATACTTTCCTGTCCAACAGCGCTCCCCCGCCGCAACCAGACTTCACCATGACGGTAGCTCCAACGTCATTAGGGGTCGTCTCGGTCGGGAGCCAGGGCGTGGCGGCCATCACTATAGGAACCCTGAATGGTTTTATGGATACGGTCAACCTTACCTGTTCGGTCCAGCCGGCGTCAGCGTCTTCGCCCGCTTGCACGGTGAGTCCATCCTCGTTGAGCATACCGCTCAACGGAGCGGGTAGCGCAACCCTGGCGGTAAACACCACGGGCCTAATGGCTTCTAAGAGCGGACACTCGGCCACCGGCATTCTCGCCTTTTGTATTCCCTTCTTGGGAGTTTTATTTGGCTCGGGCCTTAGGCCGCGATATCGGACGGGCAGGCGCGTTTTGCTAAGAATATTGCTGGGAAGCGTCTTGATAACGTTGCTTGGCTTCCAGCTTGGGTGCGGCAGCGGAAATGGATCGCAGGGCGGCGTTGCGCAGGCGGGAAATTACCAGGTCATCATCACCGCGCAAGGAGTGACCACATCGATTACTCACACGGCGCAGGTCTCGGTAACTATACAGTAGTGTTCTAAAGCTTTTGTGGGTGAGACGGAATGCTCGCCAGGAATAGACGAACTGACGAGCCGAGCGAGCGCACGGTTCAATGCCTCAATTTCCGGCAGATTTATTCTTAAGCCGCCATCTTCAATAGCAGTCCAGTATCTCAAATCCGGAAGCTGTTCCCTTCCCTTCCTGGCTGTGGCTCCAATGCATAGCGATGGATCGCGACGCTATAAGTAATTCCTTCCGTCAGGGACCCGAAAGGTCGCCTGCTGGCCCTCCATCGACGGTTGACAAATCTTTGACAAATCTATGACACGACAAGAACGCGGCCGTCCTACCATTAGCGTTGTCAATCCCGCGAAATGCGGGGACTTCAACACTACATGACGGAGACGACGAAAATGCGTTGTACAAAGAACAAGCTGTCGACCATGTCGCAATTTTGTGCCATTTCCAGGTTCGTATCATTTTGCTTGGCTGCACCGATTCTTTGTTGCGCTGTGGCGTTGGCGCAAACGAACGAATTTCAACCCAATTCCTCATCTGGACCAACCGGGATCCTGGTTCATAGCCAGTTCGGTGGACAAATCTTCGGGTTTGACATCGATCAGAACGGCACTGAGGGCGTGCTGGCGGAAGCCAAGCAGCTTTCCAACGGAGATGTGCTGGCCGCAGCCGAAACCTTCGATCAGGCGAGCGGCCATATCCTCCACGTGGTGGAGCTGACGCAGCCTTCGCACTCGCAAGATGATTTCATCACCCTGGGCGTGGTCGGCAACAGCGTTGGGCTGGTCGAGCACGAGATCGTAGCCAATGGCTTTGTCACCACGCGTGTGTTTAACGTAATGAACCCGCTCAGCGGGAACCGCATTACCGGCACCTGGAACCCACCTATCGGGTTGCAGCACATCATCATGCCGACCGGGGTGAGCCGCAGCCAGGGAGTTCCGAACGTCGCGGTATTCGCCTACGATAACAGCGACAATTTTGTTCCGTACGTCTTCAGCTCCAATGTGGCCAATAATACGTTCGGCCCGGTCGTACACATCCCTGACTCCACTAATTTTGGCAGCGTGCCTCCGCCGATTGCGTACGACAGCGTGACCAATCAGGCGGTACTCGGTGGAGGGACCGGGGCCTTCGGTACCCGGCCGGTCATCGGCGTGGTTGATCTTACTGCGGGTTCGTTTACGGAGTTTGAAGGGATCGGATTTGGCTTCGTCAACGGTATCGCGATGGACTCAGCCGACGGCATTTTCTGTACTGACACCGAAGATGACGCGAGCGTACAATTTTACAATCTCAGCACCCAGACCGGATTTTCCATTGAGCTGCCGGGGTCGCAGGGACTACAGCAGTTCAGCGGGGCGGATGTCGAGTTCGATTCCCTCCACAAGCTGTTCTTGATCGCCCAGCCCGATTCCAGCTCGGCCCCTAATGGCAGCTCGATTTACGTTTACGACATACACGGAAACCTTCAGGAAACGATTAACGGATTCAGCTTCTCAAATACTTTCAATGTGGTTCCCACCCACATCGCGCTGAACCCCAGCCTGCGCTCCGGATACGTAGATGGACCTAACTCGGGCGTAACCGAGATTGAGGCTTTTACATACTGACAAGCAGGAGCGGACCCATTTCTGCAAACTGGCCGACTTGTCGCCAACAAGTCGGCCAAAAGCAGGTCTCCGGAATTATCCCTCTCGTCGGCGAAACCCAGCTCTGCCAGATGGCGCCCATCTCCCTCCGACAAAACCCCGCTCGGAAGTTGACAGCGCTCCTTCTCGCAAACTCAGGCCAGGTCGTAGCGATCAAGGTTCATTACCTTGTTCCACGCAGCCGCGAAGTCTTTCACGAACGCCTCTTTAGAGTCATTGCAAGCGTAGACCTCCGCGAGCGCTCGCAGCTGAGAGTTGGAACCGAAGAGGAGATCGACGCGCGTGCCGGTCCACTTGACTTCGCCCGTCTTGCGATCGCGCCCTTCGAACACTCCTTCGGATGTATGAGAGGGCTGCCACGTGGTGTTCATGTCTAGCAGGTTGACGAAGAAATCATTCGTCAGCGTCTCGGGTCGCTTGGTGAAGACGCCGTGTTTGGACTGCCCGAAGTTGGCACCCAGGGCGCGCATGCCGCCGATGAGGACCGTCATCTCGGGCGCCGTCAGATTCAGCAACTGCGCCCGATCCACCAGCAACTCTTCCGGTGATGTTCCGTTTTGCGCACGAAGATAGTTGCGGAACCCGTCCGCCTTGGGCTCCATTACGGCAAACGAGTGCACATCGGTCTGGTCCTGCGAAGCATCCGTGCGCCCCGGCGCGAAGCCTATCTTCACGTCATGCCCGGCTTTTTTCGCAGCTTGCTCGACGGCTGCGCAACCGCCCAGAACAATCAGGTCAGCCAGCGAGACCTTCTTCCCGCCAGACTGTGAGCTGTTGAACTCCTTTTGGATCGCCTCCAGCTTCTGAAGGACCTTCGCCAGTTCGGCCGGCTGGTTTACTTCCCAATCCTTTTGCGGCGCCAGGCGTATGCGCGCGCCGTTCGCGCCCCCGCGCTTGTCGGAGCCGCGGAACGACGCCGCGGACGCCCAGGCAATCGTGACCAATTGCGAGATCGACAGTCCGGACGCGAGGATCTTCGCCTTCAGAGCGGCAATATCCTGCTCCCCGATCAATTTATGGTCCACAGCGGGAACGGGGTCCTGCCAGATCTGGGGCTCCTTCGGAACCAGTGGGCCAAGATACCGGGAGATCGGCCCCATGTCGCGGTGTGTCAGCTTGAACCATGCCTTGGCGAACGCGTCCGCGAGCTCCTCCGGATGCTCGTAGAAGCGCCGAGAAATCTTTTCGTAAGCCGGGTCAAACCGCAAGGAGAGATCTGTGGTCAGCATGGTGGGCGCGTGACGCTTGGATGAATCGTGGGCATCCGGCACCAAACCGGCGCCCGCGCCATTCTTCGGTGTCCACTGATGCGCACCAGCCGGGCTCTTGGTCAGTTCCCAATCGTACTTGAACAGGTTCTCGAAGAAGTTGTTGCTCCACTTTGTAGGCGTGGTGGTCCAAGTGACTTCCAGACCGCTGCCGATCGTGGAGTCGCCGTTGCCGCTCCCATAGGTGTTTTTCCAGCCCAAGCCTTGCTGCTCGATCGGGGCGGCCTCGGGTTCTGGGCCGACATACTTGCTGGGGTCCGCAGCCCCGTGGGTCTTGCCGAACGAGTGCCCGCCGGCAATCAGCGCGACTGTCTCCTCGTCATTCATCGCCATGCGGGCGAAAGTTTCGCGGATGTCGCGTGCCGCGGCAATAGGATCCGGGTTGCCATTCGGCCCTTCCGGGTTCACGTAAATCAGGCCCATCTGGACAGCCGCGAGTGGATTCGCGAGATCTCGGTCGCCACTGTAGCGCTCATCCGCCAGCCACTTGCCCTCGGAACCCCAATAAATGTCCTCGCCGGGCTCCCATACGTCCTCGCGCCCGCCGCCAAAACCGAAGGTCTTGAAGCCCATCGAATCGAGGGCGACGTTGCCCGCGAGAATCATGAGGTCGGCCCATGAGATTTTCCGCCCGTACTTCTGCTTGATCGGCCATAGCAGCCGCCGCGCCTTGTCGAGGTTCACATTGTCCGGCCAGCTATTGAGGGGTGCAAAGCGTTGTTCGCCGGAGCCTGCTCCGCCGCGTCCATCGCCGATGCGGTAGGTACCCGCGCTGTGCCATGCCATCCGAATGAAGAGCGGGCCATAGTGCCCGAAGTCGGCTGGCCACCACTCCTGCGAGTCCGTCATCAGGGCATGCAGGTCCTTGATCACGGCGTTCAGATCGAGGCTCTTGAATTCTTTTGCGTAATCGAAGTCCTTGTTCATGGGATCGGACTTTGGGGAGTGCTGGTGCAGGATGTTCACGTTCAGCTGATTCGGCCACCAGTCGGCATTGCTCTGGCTTCTGGCAGCGCCGTGAGCGACCGGGCACCTGGCTTCGGTTGACGAGGTTTGTTGTTGTTGTTGATTGCCCGGGACAGACGCCCCAACTGCGGCAGCGAGTTCCTTATCCATATGTTTTCTTCCTTCGAATTTGTCGGAAATACTATGACGAACCACTGACCCATCCGGGCTTTCTCCTACCGCGATCGCCGCTAGATTCTGGCTTGCGGAAACGCGGAACAAAGCTTCCCAATGGGAACGGAATGTTTTGCTTAGGTTTTTGCACGGCAGCGGCGACAGAGGCCAAAGACCTCGATCAACGGCTGGCTCAGATCAAAGCCGTCCGGCGCTTGCCGGGATAGCCGATTGAAATCGATGAACTCTCCTTCGATGTCCTGCACCGATTTACAGCGCGCGCAGACCAGGTGGTGATGAGGTTTAAGATTGCCGTCCACACGCAAGGTGGACGTATGAGGGCTGACTTCTCGCAGCATGCCACACTCGACGAAAAGCCGCAGATTGTTGTAGACGGTGGCGAGAGAAATAGACGGAATGCGACGCCGGACTGCGGCGTAAATGGTTTCAGGGGAATGATGTCCGTGGGATGCAATGACGGACTCGTAGACCACCTGACGCTGGTGCGTGACCGCCAATCCGTGCTTCGCGGCCAGTTCACGGAATTGTTCAGGGGCGAGGCGCATAAATTATCGAACAATAACTAGTATAAAACTATTGCAAGCAGTGTCAACTGAAATTCCTGCGGCCTCCAAGGGCGGCCGGCAGCGGACCAAGGTAGCTCCTCCTATGTCGACGCCAGAAAGAAGTAAAGAACGCCGGATCCAAGGTCGAAGCCGGGGTACAGCCTCAATTGTGACTCTTTGTGACGTGCCCTATGCTTCTGGCCCTTAACCCAGGTTGATTTCTAAGAAATCGGAAGACTGCGGCACCGTCTTCTATCCAGGCGGATTGGAAAGGTCACGATTGCAGCTTTGGCTCGATTGGCAGATCGATTGCACGTCACGCGGAGTCGGTAAGCTGCTTTCCGCACGTCGGCTGACACCAAGGTATCGATCAATACGATCGTACAATTGCCGGGACCTCATGTTTCTGGTCTGATTGAGACTGGTCTATGGCAGCCATCGAAAAGCTCGACACTCATCATAAGGCCCTTACCCTCAATCTCGACCCGTCTGTTTTTGGCTCCTTTGCCGAAATCGGCGCCGGGCAGGAGGTCGCGCGCTGGTTTCTCATTGTCGGTGCGGCCTCCGGAACCGTTGCCAAGACCATCTCTGCATATGACAAAGAGGTCAGCGATGACCTTTATGGTGCCGGCTCGCGCTACGTATCCAGGCAGCGACTCGAGGCCATGCTGGATCGCGAATGGACTCAACTGCTCAATCAACTGGGCAAGTCTCGTGGATCACAGACTCGTTTCTTTTCCTTTGTCGATACCGTCTCCGCAAGAAACTTTGCTGGAACCAATGAACCGCACGGTTGGCTGGGTCTGCGCTTTCAGCAGCAGCTAGGTGGGCAGCCCAACGACATACTACTGCATATCAATCTGCGAGACCCTGCCAACCTTCTCCAGCAGGAGGCTATTGGCATCCTGGGCGTGAACTTAATTTATGCTGCGTTTTATCAAGTGCAGACGACCGAGGACTTCCTTGAGAGTCTGGCGCAGGATATCGAAAACCGAGTCGAAATTGATTATGTGGACCTGCGTGGGCCCGCTTTCGAGACCCTAGACCAGCGCGCGCTTCTGGTGGACCTGGTGTACAGAGGCTTCGCTCAAGCAGTCTGTTTCCCGTCCAGCGGCTCGCCCGTTCCGCCGACGGAAGTCCTCCACAGGAATCCTGTTGTACTCGCACCCGGATACTTCGTCCATATGGATCCAAGTCACGCGGAAATCCACACACGAATGCTGGCTTCGGGAATTCGACAACTTCAACAAGAGACAGGCGAAGCAAAAGCCGCACCGAGGGGATTCTTCTGCCTCACACTTGCGTCATCCGATAAGAACGAGCCGCTTCCGGGGATCCCTGATCTACTTCACCGTATCGACGCGCTGCGCTCGCATGGCGGGGACGTATTGCTATTCCGCGAACAGGAGCTATACGCGATAACCGATTTCGTGAACCGCTACACAGAGGAGCTTGTGCGCTTTGTTGTAGGTCTATCCGTTGTGGTGCGGGCGTTCGAAGATCGCTACAACAAGCTGGGCGGCGGCTTTCTTGAGGCTCTATCTCGGCTGCTGGCACAAAACGTCCGCATCTATGCCTATCCGATGGCCACGGCGGACCTTAAGGAAGCGATCCAGAGGATTTCCGCTACCGACTGGGAGTGGGACGAAACCAACGGATGGGTGTCCGCTCGCCAGTTACGCCTCGCGCTGCCGCGAGGACACTTATACGCTTATGTCCTGGATAGCGACTTCCTCGTCCCGATACAAGGGCAGTGAAAAAACAGCGCCTTCCTTCTGGGACCTGGCCCTCTGCCGGCAATCACGAGCGCCATCTCTGGAACAGTTGTATTTGCTTCATCTGGCTCGCCGACCTTCTGACATTCTTATCTGACCAGCGACAGATACTAATCTGATAGCTCGCGCCCGAACCGGCTTACTAAAATCGCCACTGTAATCGCTATGTAGAGAACTCCGGTCACTCCTTCCAGGGCCGCCAGCATACGTGTTTCTCCGCCAACCGGCACCACATCGCCATAGCCAATCGTCGAGAGCGTTGTCAGGCTGAAATAAAGCAGTTCGCTCTGACGATCGGCCGGGAGACTTCCCAACTGGATTGAAGCCGGATAAAAAGCATCCATCGCGCAATAAATCGCCGCCCATAGCATCCCAAGCAACAGATAAATGTTGATGGCAGTGAAGAGGTGCTCCAGAGTGATTAAGCGAGAATTCCTGAGATAGGAGAAAAGCCCCACGGCAGCGAGTGCGAAGAATGCAGCCAGAAATCCCCATCGAATTCCATCCAGTGCCTGGCTGCGGAAAACGTTACCTGCCACCAAAAAGATGAGGCCGCCCAATATCAACAGTACCGACGGCCACATCAACACTCTTATTTGCCATAATCTGACTGTGGCTATAACGACTGGAACGAATGTGAGGACTGCGAGCACCGGTCTGCGCCAGTCAGTGTAGTCCATCGCTGGATTCAACAGGATAACCAGCAGCAAAGACAAGAGGAGCAACAAGTCAGGTCGTGAGTGAAGTTTCGCTTGCATGACCAGACCTCAACAACACGCGTTCTATCGATACAAAGAAGCTTTCCCTCTACGGAACCCGTTGGACGCAGTGAGCAAGCATTTCAGCAACAAAAGCATCACCCCTCTCGGTATTAAACATTGCGTCAAACAGGTGGATCTCAGGCCAGTTCAGCTTCAAGTATCTCTTGACGAAGGCAGCGCGGTCCTTATCAATAGTGTCGACGTCCGTTATGGCCTTTTCCTGGGAGATTCCAGTAGTGATCAGTCGGTGGATCTTAAAGTTGCGAGACGCATAGAGGAACACCCGGAACACATCCTTGCGATTGCGAAGAAAATATTGCGAACCGCGGCCAACGATTACGCATGGGCCACCGGAAAGCGCCTGATTGACTGCCTGTTCGGAGACCATAGCGATGCGGCGCGCATCCAGCAACTCCAACCGATCGGTTGGCGGCAGACCTCCCTCGAATGCTCCTCTGAGAAAAGACTTAAAGACACGGTAGACTTCAGGATCGTTTCTCCATTCCCGCTGCGCGACCGCTTGCGGGGTACTGTGGGTCAGTCGCGCGATTTCCTCAGTTAGTTCGTGGTCCCACAACTTCCACCCCAGTAGTTGGGCCAGCTTGGCGGCAATTTCCGAACCGCCGCAGCCAAATTCACGTTCGATCGACACGGCTTGAATCATCATGACAATCTCTAACCCGCGGCAACCTGGCCGCCCGCTGCGGGATCATTCTTCTCCAGGAAAAACGCAAGTACAAACATCAGGGAACACAGAGCGCCTAAAGTCCAAAAGATGTCCATGTAGGACAGCGCGCCGCCCTGACGATGCACCAACTCGTAGAACCTGGCTATTGCCTGGTCGTGAGCGTCCACGGCGCGAAGCCCATGGTGCGCGATTTTTCCGCTCAGTGCATGGAGTGCCGAACGATATTCCGGGGAACCGGGAGTGAGGTGGCCGACAAGGATTTGCTGGTGATATTGAGCCCGCCGGACAATCATGGTGGTCACGACGGAAGTTCCAATACTGCCACCGATGTTGCGCATAAAGTTGATGATGCCGGAGACGCTGTTGCCTTTCTCCTCGGGAATGCCGATGTAACCGGCCGCCGTGATGGGGACAAACAGAAATCCAATTCCCACAATTTGAGTGACGCGCAGCCACATTGCGAAGCGGAAGCTGACGTACAGATCAATCTTGTGCGCCGAATAGAACAGTCCAATGGCCATGCACAGCCATCCGGTCGCGATCAGCCATCTGGCTTGGATCTTTGAGGTGAGCCTTCCGACAATGGGCATCATCACCAGCAAAACAATTCCCCCGCCTGACAAGACGAGGCCTGCAAGCTCGGCCGTATAACCCATCAGGGTCTGCAGAAATTCCGGGATCAAGACCAGTGTGCTGAAGAGCATGAAGCCCATCATGAACATCATCAAATTCGCTGCCGCGAAGTTGAAGCTCTTGAACATGCGGACATCGATGATCGGCTCTTTGCGGTACCACTCCCATATGACCAGCGAGATAAGGCAAATCGTTGCGGTTACGATCAGCGTGGTGATGAAGTGCGAGCCGAACCAATCGTCTTCCTGTCCCTTGTCCAACAGGATCTGTAGCGAGCCCACTCCCAGAACCAGGAAGGATATTCCGATGTAGTCCACCCGGATGCCCCCTCGCTTCAAGCGCCGGAGGAACGGCGGATCTTCGACCAGGACGTGGGTCAAATAGAGCGCGAGAAGCACCGGCGGCAGGGTGATGAAAAATATCCAGCGCCAGGAGTAGCTGTCAGTAATCCAGCCTCCGAGCATGGGTCCGACAGTGGGGGCGAGGACCGCAGTAACTCCATAGACGGCAAACGCCTGGCCGCGCTGCTCGGGAGGAAACGTATCGTTGAGAATCGCCTGCGCCATCGGTTGCAATCCGCCGCCGCCGATGCCTTGCACCGCTCGAAACAACAACAATATTGGGAGGTTAGGCGCCAGGCCGCAAAGCAGTGAACTCACCGTAAAAATACTGAGCGACAACATGAAATACCGCTTGCGGCCGATCATCTCCGCCAGCCATCCGCTGATGGGCAGCACGATCGCGTTGGCCGCAAGATACGATGTGAGTACCCAGGTGCTGTCGTCGTAGCTGGCGCCCAAGCCGCCGGCGATGTAAGGCAAGGCAACGTTGGCGACGCTCGTGTCCAGCACTTCGACAAACGCAGCGATCGACACAGTGGCGGCGATCGCCCAAGGATTAACGCGAGGGCGCCAGACGACCTGCTCCGACGGAAGAGTGAGCGCTGCGGTGCTCATCGCAAGTAAACTGTGGCCTCTACGTTCATCCCGGGGCGAAGCTGATGGTCGCGGTTCTCACCCGGCTCCAGGACAATCTTGACCGGGACGCGTTGCACGATCTTCACGTAGTTTCCCGTGGCGTTTTCCGGTGGCAGCAAGCTGAAGATGGGTCCCGTGCCCCCTGCAATGCTGTCCACATGACCGTGATACGTGCGGCCGTTCGAGTCGAGGACAATGTTTGCTTTCTGGCCCACACTCATGTGTTTGAGTTGGGTCTCTTTGAAGTTCGCCGTAATCCACACCTGATCTAGCGGAACCACGGTAAGCATTTGTTCGCCGGGGTCGACATTCAATCCCACCACCACACTCTTGGTCACCTCACCGGTGACCGGCGCAGGTATTTTGGTGTATCCCAGATTGAGTTCGGCTTGGGCGAGTTCGGCCCTTTTCTGCCCAATATCGGCAAGGGCTGAGAGAGCGCGAGCTTGCGTGGACGCTACCCGTTGCGGTCCGGCCTGAGCGGATTCATGGCGCGCGATCGCTTCGACGAGCCGGCTGCGCGCCTCCGAAACATTTTGTTCAGCAGTCGCTTCGTCCGCTCTGGCGGCGGTGACGGCGGCAGTGTCCGTTTGGGCTGCGGCCACAGCATAGTCATAGGTCTGCTTAGGTACTTCGTCTTTAACCAGCAGAAGGTGGTATCGCTGGACGTCATCCTGAGCTTTCACGTTTTGCGCCTCGGCTTCCAAGATGCGTGCCTGCGCGGCAGCAACTTGTTTCTCACCAGCGGCGATTGCGGCTTTGGCGTTTTCGATGTCCGAAGATGTGAACTTCAGTTGGCTGGCCGTGTCCACCGAGCTAACGGGAACGTCGATGTTGAGGGCACGAGCGGAGGCCTCTGCGGTTTCGAGGTTCGCCTGGGCTTTCGCCACAGCGACTTGATAGTCCTTTGGGTCAATCTCTACGAGTACGGCGCCTTCCTGGACATACTGGTTGTCGCCCACGTGCACCGCTTGCACGTAGCCTGAAATTCGCGCGCTCACCGGATAGAGGTGAACATCGACTTGCGCATCGTCGGTGCTCTCAAAGCCCGAGAGGTAGTGCCAGAAAAAGAGGCCGCCGACAACAACTACCACCAAAACGCCGAGGATAATCCAGCGTTTGTTGGAACGCCGTCTCGGATAAGCGACGGGCGGCGTACTGGGACTCTCCGTTGCGGTGCTTGGCGCTGGAGACGATGAGCTTTCCGCACTCTTGGGCGTTTCCTGGTCGGGCATTTTATTGTCCTTTCAAATACAGCGCATAGTTCGATTCGGCGAAACCGATGGCTCGCGCCAGGGAAATTTTTGCGGTGTTATAGCGATAAAGGCTGGCGATATACGCGTCACTGGCATCCGCGACGGATTCCTGTGCCTGAACCACTTCAATGTTGTCCGTCACTCCCGAGGCGAAGCGATCGCGTGATTGCTGTAGAGTCTCGCTGGCGAGCCGAACAGCATTCTTCGCAACCGACACTTCCTGGGCGGTGTCTTGCAAGTCAAGGAAAGCGTCGCGGACCTCCTGATCGATGCTGGCGCGGAGGTCTTCCAGTCGCTGCTTGGCCCTTGCCAGTAGGGAATCTGCGACAAGGTTGTCGCCGTGAACTCTGCCTCCCTGGAAGATGGGGAATCGCAGCACTCCAGCTGCGTTTACTGTGCCATGACTGTTTCCAGGATTGGTGCCGATGTCTCCGTAGTCCACAAGCGCCGATACTGCCGGGTAGCGCTCGGCTGAAGCGGCCTTCTTTTGCAATTCGGCGGAATGTACTTGCTCAGTGAGGCTCTTAAAGTCGGCGCGCGAGGTATACGCCTGCTGCAAGGCTTCATCGAGGGTGGAAGTCGTAAGCGGCTGATACGCAACCTCTGTGGTTATGTCGAACGCCTGGCCCGCCGGAAGCCCAATCGCCCGTGCCAAAACTAATTTCTGCTTGGCTAGATTATTTCGCGCGACGATCAACCTCTGTTCGCGTGCTTGAAGCTCAACATCGGACCTCAGTACGTCAACCGCAGCCGCAAGTCCGGCTTGCTTCTGGTCGGTCGTTTGATCGAAGAGCACTTTCGCCGTGTCGCGCTGAGCTAAGGCGGACTCCACTTGTGACTGGTCGGCAATGACCAGCAGATAATTTGACGCCACAACAAGCACGATCAGTTCGCGAGCATTCTTGTAACTGTATTGCGCCGATTTCACCCGCGCGGCGGAAGATCGTGCGCGCTCGATGGACTCCCAGTTGAAGACGGATTGGTCAAGGTACGCGCGAGTGTCAAAAACTCCAAAAGGGCCGGTGATGGGTGGAACGCCAGGAACCGGGATGTTGATGCCAATAGTCGTTCTGATATCAACCTGGCGAACGCTGAAACTGGTTGCGGTGGTCAGATTTGGCAGTAGCGCGCTCAGCGCCTGCCAGCGTTCGCCTTGCGCGCCGGAGACTGCGTCGCTGGTGAGCAGGCCCCCAAGGTTTTGTCGCAGACCACGAGTTACGGCATCTTCCAGAGAAAGCGACAGCGGCGTTGAACTGGCGGTGCCGCTGGGAACTCCGCCAAAGTAGGGGCTCTGCGACTGAAGACCTGAGGAATATATATCTTGAGCCGCAAAGGTACTGGCACCGTAGGACGAGGTTCGTTGGCTCGTAGCACTCGATTCAGACTGTGCGAAGAGGGAGGCCACTGCAAACAGAGCCAGGCAGAGTGCGATCAGCTTTATGCAGAGCTTTGCACGATAAGCACTCCACATCTTCAAAGCTACGAAATTCACAACGCCTTCTCCTCCGCTAGATTGAAGGGCAGAAAGTAAGGTCACACTGCTGTTAGCTAACGCGTGCGATGAAACCTGGGACACCTGTTTTCACCACCGAATTCAGCCGCTGTCTAGTCTGAATGCGAGTGATTTCGTTAAACGCGTCTTCAGGAAGGGCAGAGATGCTGAAATTCTCCTTCGCCCGGGCCGACGTTTTAGGCGTGGTAAGAACAGCCGTCCCGCGCTGCACTGCCCATGCCAGCAGCACTTGTGCCGGAGTTTTTCCAAGTCGTGTAGCGATTGCCGAAATGACTGGATCCTCGAGCAGTCCCGGTTTCATTCCGTGACCCAGCGGCGCGAAAGCCAAAAACACAACACCCTTCTCCTTGCAGAACTCCAGAAGTTCCGTTTCCGGCAGATAAGGATGTGACTCTACTTGAACGACCGCCGGCTTGATCCTCGCGGACTCGTAAATTGGTAAGAGTTCGTTCAAGGCGATATCCGACAATCCGATGGCCCGGCACCTGCCGTGGTCTACGAGATGTTCCAGGGCTCTCCAGGTATCGAGCAGCGTCACTCCGGTGTCGTAGATGACATTGCCGTTTTGATCTCGCGGGTCTTGTTCGTCCCCCGGCTGAAACGCAAACGGAGTGTGAATGAGATAGAGATCCAGATACTCCAGCCCCAGTCTGTTCAGGCTCGCCTCAAAAGCCGGCTCCACGCGCTCAGGCCGATGATTGGTGTTCCACAGCTTCGTGGTGACAAAGATGTCTTCGCGCGCGATTCCCCCCGCGGCCATTCCTGCTTTTAGCGCGTCGCCTACTTCGCGCTCGTTGCGGTATCGCTCCGCACAATCGAAGTGCCGAAACCCCGCGTCCAGTGCGTCTCTGGTCGCAGTGAGTGTCTCGGCGGCATTGGGAATCAGGGTGCCAAACCCGAGTGCGGGAATATGGCCGCTTCCGTTGTTGAGCGGCATTCTCTCCGATCGAAAATCAGAAGATTCAGTTATGGCGACACCTCCCGTGTCCTGCTTTGCTTTAATGCGGCCTCCGCCCGGAGAGACGGCGGCACCCTGGCCGCGATCCGCACGATCGACTGAACCGCACAGCCGTACCCCCAGCACTGATACCGTGATTAAGCCAGAGGAACCGGGTTGAATCTATTGGACGAAGGTATCGACCGATACCTTCGTATGGAGGTGGAACAGCAGGAAATGGCTGCAAGAACATTCGGAGGGCGAGGGTGTTTAGTCTACCTCTGCTAGATGTGTCTGAATTACGTAGCTTGAACTAGAAAACAGCTCGCGAGGTTTTATTTGTGTCCTGTTGGACATTGCCGTCGGGATCGTGCATCCTTATATTCAAACGGGGCTGCCGCTCGATATCTAAGTGGGGATACGCTATGAAGAGGGCCTCTGCTCCAATTCCTTTTGCTGGCTCGCTGCTTGACGAGACTCGTCACGTCTGCGCCTTCTTTAATAGCGACGACGAAGAATACCGCGTTTCGCTTCCCTTCATAAGAGACGGTTTCCAGTGCGGCCACAAGGCGATTCACGTCGTAAATCCCGATCAGCGTCGGAGTCAGCTACAACGATTGAACGAGGCCGGCATTGATCCGACCAGCGCGCAGCAGAGCGGACAACTGGAGCTTCGCGTAAACACCGACGTCTACCTTCCAGATGGCTGCTGCGATCCGGGTCGCATGATTGCGGTGTTTGAGCGGCCGGCCAGCGGCAACACTGCGGCGGGCTTCCCGCTAAGTCGCCTTTGTTGTCGTATGGACTGGGCCGTCGAGGATCGGTCACGTGTCGGGGGCGACGCGGTGATTGACATCATGCGGACGCATCCGGGGGTCATCATCGGCGGCATCCTCCAGCGCAATCCCTTCTATATTCCGCCGGAGCAATTCCTGGGAGAGTTTCGTCAACGCCGAGCTCGTCGGAGTACCTCACCCGCGGCAGCCTAGCATGGACCTGCAAGAGAGAGACTCGGTTGAAGAGAACGCGCGTCTTCAGCGATGCATCAACGATCTAATCAGCTTGTTCACTCTGCCTGCCATCTGGAGCGCCAATGAGCCAAGTCAGATTGTTCATACGGTACTCGACGCGCTCCTTTGCATGCTCAGGCTCGACTTCGTTTTCGCCCGGTTAACAGAGCCAGTCACCACAGCGCCCATGGTGATCCTTCGTGTTGCGGATTCCTGCAAACTCAACGTGCCACCGCAGGACATCGGTGGGATGCTTAGCAGCTGGCTTAGACGCGAAGAGGATATTTCACTGCCGCCGGCGCAGAAGCGATTCGAAGAGGAAGGCATTTCAATCTTCCCCGTACCACTGGGCATACATGGTGAGATCGGCATGATCGTAGTGGGTTCCGAACGAACGGGCTTCCCTAGCCAGACCGAGAACCTTCTGCTGAGCGTAGCAGCGAATCAGGCGTCAATCGGCCTGCGTGAAGCAAAACTCCTAAGTGAACAGAAGCGGATTGCCACTGAACTCGATCGACGGGTTGCTGAGCGAACCGCGGAGCTTGCTGCAGCCAACGAAGAGTTGCGGAAAGAAATTGTTGAGCGAAAGCTGGCAGAAGAAAGACTCCATCATGAAGAGAAGGAGCTGAAGCGTAGTGAAGCGCATAAAGCAGCGATCCTCGACTCGTCACCCGATTGCGTAATAGCCATTGACCACGAAGGACGCATTACTGAGTTCAATCCGGCGGCGGAACAAACCTTCGGGTATCGTCGGAGTGATGGGCTGGGCAGACGTCTTGCTGATGTCATCATCCCGCCTTCACTCCGCGAGAAACACCGTACGGGGTTTGCCCGCTACCTGGCCACTGGCGACTCGAGAGTATTGGGCCGGCGACTTGAGATGACGGCACTCTGCACCGACGGGAGAGAAATTCCTGTTGAACTCACGATCACGCGCATCCCGCAAGATGGTCCCCCGGCCTTCACAGGCCACCTTCGCGATATCACCGAACGCAAACGAAGCGAAGAGGCTCTGCGTCTGGCCCATGCACAAGTGCTGCGCGGCGAAGAACGGTGGCGCTCGGTTTTTGAGAATTCCGCCGTAGGCGTGGCTCTCACAGATTTGAATGGCCGCTTTATTGCTACCAATTCCGTCTACCAGAGGATGCTGGGATACACCAAGCTGGAATTACAGTCACTTACCTTTCTTGATATCACGCATGAGCAGGACCGCGACGCTAACGCGATGTTGGTTACGGAACTGCTTGCGGGGGAACGCCAAGAATTTCAGATCGAGAAGCAGTATCGACGCAAAGATGGCACGTCAGTCTGGGTACGGAACAACGCTTCTATCGTGCCGGGCACCGAGCGAGTGCCGCGATTCCTAATGACGCTCTCCGAGGACATCACGCGACGCAAACTGTCTGAGGCGGCTCTCGCCAAAGCGAGATCGGAACTCGCAAATGTGTCAAGAATCACAAGCCTGGGGGTGCTGACCGCCTCTATCGCACACGAAGTCAACCAACCTCTGTCGGGAATCGTCACCAACGCCAGCACTTGCTTGCGGATGCTTTCCGCTGATCCCCCCAATATCGATGGTGCCTTAGAAACTGTCCGGCGTACGCTTCGTGATGGCAACCGGGCCGCTGACGTAATCACGCGATTGCGTACGCTTTATAGCAAGAAGGAACTGTCACTTGAATCGATGGACCTGAACGATGCGGCTCGAGAGGTGACGGCATTATCGTTGAGTGAGCTTCGGCGAAGCGGTGTGACGCTGCGGTATGAGCTGGCCGATGACCTCCCGCCGTTAGTCGCCGACCGCATCCAGCTTCAACAGGTCATTCTGAACCTGCTTCGAAACGCTGTGGACGCCATGAGCACAATTGGCGATCGTCCGAGAGAGTTGCTCATCAGAACCGGTCGGGATGTGGAAAATGAAGTTCTGCTGAGCGTCAAAGACACGGGAGTGGGTTTAACGCCTCAAGCCGCGGAGAAGATCTTTGAAGCGTTCTACACCACCAAGGCGGACGGAATGGGAATCGGCCTCTCCATCAGCCGCTCCATCATTCAAGCTCATCAGGGACGTCTCTGGGCAACACCGAATGACGGTCCCGGAGCAACATTTTCGTTCGTTATCCCTTGTACCCTCGGGGCTTTGGCTGACACCGAAACTCCTATCAACCGGAGTGAACCATCGACAAACGCAGCATAGTCCTGGCCCGCTACTCGTGTTCGGGCAGAAGCAATACCAAAGTACAATGGACGTCCTTCATGGAATGCCGCATTGTTTCGTCATGGATTCCCTTAATGGCGGGGGCGGGACCGAACGTCGGCTTCTATCCGTTGTTGATGACGATGAGTCGGTGCGCGAGTCGTTGCCCGACCTGCTTAGAGAATTCGGCTTTGCGGCTCGGGCGTTTTCGTCAGCGGAAGAGTTTCTCTCGTCCGATTGTGTCGATCAGACCAGATGTCTAATTCTCGACATCGCCATGCCGGGCAAAAGTGGACCGGAGCTTTACCAGGAACTAAAGCGTCGCGGATATGAGATCCCTGTCATATTCATCACTGGTCAAAGAGATGAGTCTCTTCAAGCTCGAGTGGTCAAGCAGGGCGCAGCGGGGTTTCTGCTGAAGCCATTCAGTGACGCGGCCCTGCTTGCGGCCATCGAGACGGCGATGCAAGCTACTTGAGGCATTCACCAGTCCACCGCCAGGGGGATACGATGAGTTCAATGCGAACGCTCGGCCATGTAGAGGGGACATCGCCAAAGTCGGGTGTCGCACCCATCGTGTACATTGTTGATGACGACATCTCTGTGCGCGAGTCCCTGGAACTGCTTGTCCACACCCAAGGCTGGCAGGCGGAAACTTTCGCATCCGCGGGGGAATTCCTCAATAGACCACGAGCGCTTGTTCCAAGCTGCCTCATACTCGACCTCTCTCTTCCTGGACTCGACGGTCTCGAGTTGCAGAAGCGGGTTGCGGTTGAGCGGACAGATCTGCCAATCATCTTCATTACGGGTTACGGTGATGTACCGAAATCAGTCCAGGCCATGAAGGCGGGGGCTGTCGAATTCCTGACGAAACCGTTCAATGACGAGGTCTTGTTGACCGCCGTGAGGCAAGGGCTTGAACGAAGTCGCCTTGCTCTCCTACATGACGCGGAGATGCAGAAACTCCGGGACCGGCACGCTTCGCTTACTCCCCGCGAACGGCAAGTTATGGCGTTGGTCGTCTCCGGTCTCTTGAACAAGCAGGTTGGTGGGGAACTCGGCATTAGCGAGATCACCGTAAAGGCACATCGTGGACGGGTGATGCAGAAGATGAAAGCCGATTCGCTCGCCGAACTGGTAAAAATGGCAGCTAAGCTTCATGTTGCACAAGCGTCTGCCGCCTCAACTGTCCCAATCGAGTAAGGACCCCGTTCTATCAGCATCCTCGCAATGGTGCGGCTCGTTCACTACTTGGCTTGGCAACTCCCAACGGCGGTTTTCGGGGTCATTGTCCGAGATGCCGGCTATACGTTCAAGTGGATTCCCGGACACTGGGGCGTTAATCGATACGAATCCTAGGGATGAATCGATAACTGCCGGCTTGCTCGTCACCCGCCGCAAACTCCATGAAGTTGAGGATTCGTGCTCAAAAAGGTAATCGGCATAGTGGGCCAGCAATCACAGGCGAAAATGGCCCTCACGTCAACGCGAAACTCGCGCCGACATGAGAGCCGCCAGTCAGAATCAAGCAGACGGAACCGACAGCTCGGCCCGACCCTTATCGCCGCGGCGTCCGGATATATCCGTGCGCAACACCTGCGGAGTCCACATAGAATCCAGCGATGATGTCGCTCGAATTTATTCCACCTGCGTTGCTGTAAGTGGCCCCGGGCGGGTCGAAGCCCGTGTAGGTGCCGTGGTTCCGCAGAAACGAGTGGGTGACATTGGAAGTATCGGTGTAGAAGCCGACGACGTCTCCCTGGGGATTAATTCCTCCATTGAAGGTAAGTGTCGAGCCGGGAAAGTCATTCGAGGTGAAGTTTCCATCGCGGAGCTCGTAGCCGTGAGTCACTCCACCGCTATCTGTGTAAGTACCAACTACTGTGCCGGACGGATTCAATCCGCTGGCGAAGCTGCTGGGCGCGCTGAATGGATTGAAGCTGGTGATCTCACCGCGCCTGGACACAATGAAGCTCTCGTAAGGGGGTGTTTCGCATGTGGGATCTACCAGACAGGTAAATCCAGTCATTTCGCCCGAGGGCATGACCCCGGAGAGAGCCGTGGCCAACGCGCCGGGAACGTCAAAAGTGGTGTAGCGGCCCCTATACAAAATGAAGCCGTGGGTCACTCCGCTGCTGTCGAGGAAATTGCCCACGACCACGTCCTGCGCGTCGATGTAATTGGGAGAAGTCAGGGTAGAGCCTGGCGGATCGATTACGGTGAACACGCCAGCCGCGGTTAAGGTGAAACCATGTTGAAAGCCGGCGGTGATCTCAATACCGACGCTCGTGCCCTGCGGATTGGGTCCGCCGATTAGAAGGGTTGCAGTTGCGCCCGGAAAGTCGATCGTCTTATAGGTTTGCCCCCACGCTGTGGACAATGTTGCAAATGCAGTACTGATTACACACATCGCCAGAAATCGAAATGCTTTGTTCACGGAGTCCTCCTGATTTTCGTCCAGAAACTATCCAGGAAGGTAACCCGATTAGGCTGAGGCGGTTTGACCCTATCTGCAACCAGAGTGGCTTTTGCGATAGGCCGCAGGTTTCGAGCGCCAGGCCGTGGCTGCGGGGTCGCACTTGTGGGCTAGAATACGGATCGTGCTGAAGCGCGACGACCTCGGTTTTCCCACCTTCTGGCCGCTGCAAATCGCGGGATGGAGCTGCATGTATGTGTGGACCTTTCTCTCCATCCTCCCCTCCCTCAAGCGGCCGGGAACGCTGCGCGGCAGTAGCGTATTTGTTCTCTCGATGTTCGCGGCCAGTTGCCTGCTGCGTCCGGTTTGCCGCTCCCTGGTAAGTCGTGCGTTCTCATGGATCGCTTTGGAAATCCGGGCCTTGGTCACATGTGTGATAGCGGGAGCAACTACTGCTTATGTTGCCGAGTTGCTGGCATTCGGTATTCGCCCAATCGATTGGGCGGATTGGCTCGTGACGTATACAGGGGCCACGTTCATTTTGTTCTTATGGTGTAGCTTGTACTTCAGCATCAAGCTATGGCAGCAATCGGTAAGGGAACGAGAAAGACTGCTGCGGGCCGAGTCTGAAGCACGCGACGCACGGCTGAGTGCCCTGCGCTACCAGATCAATCCACATTTCCTATTTAATTCTCTGAATGCAGTGTCCACGCTTGTCCTGGACGGGAATGCGCCTGCCGCCACCCGCATGCTGGCGCAGATCGGCGAGTTTCTAAGAACTATTCTGGACCGCGACGCCGCACTGGAGACGCCACTTTCACAGGAGATTGCCTTTACCGAGCAGTACCTGGCGATCGAGCAGACCAGACTCGGAGGACGGCTGCTGATTGAGTTGAGCATCTCTCCAGAAACCCTGGACGCTCTGGTGCCGAGCATGTTGCTGCAGCCATTGGTGGAGAATGCCGTCAGACACGGCGTGGCCCCACTGGTGGAGGGTGGAACGATTCGAATACAGAGCAAACTGCACGGCGGTCAATTGCAGATCATCGTTCAGAACTCCGCAACTTCCGGAGTCGATAAAGCGGCCCACGGTATCGGGCTCACCAATACCGAGGAACGTCTAAAGACCCTCTACGGCACTGACTATAACTTTGCGCTGCGATACCAGTCAGCAGGGGGTTGCCAGGTCCTTGTGGAACTGCCCTTCCGAAAAGCGGAGCAGCAGCGAGAGGTAACAGCGTGCGCGCGCTGATTGTCGATGATGAGCCGCTGGCCAGGCGCGGCGTGTCTCTACGGCTACAAAAGTTCGTGGACATCGAGATCGTCGGTGAATGTGGCGATGGTTTGTCTGCGATGGAGAAAATCCTCGAACTCTCGCCCGACGTTGTGTTCCTCGATGTTCAAATGCCAGGCATGAACGGTTTCGAGGTTCTTCGGTCTTTGCCCGAGGAGAATCTGCCCGGTGTGATCTTCCTGACGGCTTATGAACAACATGCCTTGCAGGCATTCGAGGTTCATGCCCTGGATTATCTGCTTAAACCTGTGGATGACGAGCGCTTTGCCGCAGCCATAGATCGGGCTCGAAGGCTTATGGATTCGGCGTCGAAGACGCGAATGGCCGAGCGTATCCTGGCGATGCTCGGACGGACCCCGGAAAAATACACGTCACGCTTTGTAGTGCGGATGGGTTCGCGAATTCAGATCGTGCTGGTGGAGGATACCGACTGGATCGGCGCGGCCGGAGACTACGCGGAACTGCATGTTGGCGGCCGGACCCATCTCTTGCGCGAAACCATGAATTCACTCCAACAGAAGCTCGACCCGGCAAAATTTCTGCGTATACACCGGTCTCGGATGATACGAACGGGCTGCATTGTGGAGTTGCGCGGCATCGATAACCGGGAATACATAGTGAAGCTCTCCGACGGGTCGGAACACCGCTCCAGCCGCACTTATGCCGATCGACTGGAAGAGTGGCTGAACTCCGGGAATGCTGAATGAGAACCGGCTTGTCCTAAAGAACGACACTTGCGCAATGGCCTGATTTCACCAACCATCTTGAAGCGGGTGAGTTAAGTCCCTTCTCGTTAGCTTCTTACACCGTAATGCAAAATTAAGTTGACGCGCCTTTTTGATGGCGTGATATTTGTGCCCGACAAAGACGGGTAAAGGGACAACGTCAGAATGGTAACCCCGACGATCGTAAAGGAGATTCGCATGACAACCCGGCCGCGCTTCACTTTTTACCTGCCACTTCGCGCCTTGGCCCTCGTGATGCTTGGTGCCCTAATGATCGCGGCGCAACCAGCCCCAGCGCAGACCTTGACCGTGCTGCACACGTTTACCGGCGGCCAGGATGGAGGCTATCCGGAGGCCGGCCTGACCATGGATCGGGCAGGAAATCTCTACGGAACGACGTACGACTCCAGTCCTCCCCATTACGACGGTAACGTCTTCAAGCTGACGCGTGGCGAGTCATCGTGGGTGATAACGCCGCTGTACACCTTCGACGGCACGCATGGAGCGTATCCGCAGGCCCGGGTCGTCTTTGGACCTGACGGCGCCCTTTACGGCACGACGGCAGCAGGAGGCCAGGGCACCTGCTACTACGAAGGATCGGGCTGCGGCGTCGTGTTCAAGCTTCAGCCGCCACCGACCGAATGCCACAGCGCGCTCTGCCCATGGACGCAGACCGTCATTCACTACTTTCAGGACGATCCGGACGGAGCCACGCCGGGCTTTGGCGACGTCATCTTCGACCAGCAAGGACGGCTCTACGGAACCACGTGGCGTGGCGGTTCAGGCTACGAGCGCGGCGGCACTCTGTATCAACTCACGCCATACAACGGCTATTGGACCTCGTCGATTCTGCACAACTTCGGCGATGAGACTGGAGCGTGGCCTCTGGGCGGGACGAGCTTCGATGCCAGCGGCAACCTCTACGGCACAACCTGGTTTGGCGGCACTGACGACGAAGGTGTGGTGTACCAGATGATGCCCTCGGGTTCGGGCTGGCAGTACAACGTCATCCACTCGTTCGACAACACCGACGGAAATTCGGCGAAGGCTGCGTTGTTCCAGGATGCGGCGGGAAATTTTTTCAGCACAACCGAGGGCGGCGGTACCGACGGCGTGGGAGTGGTTTTCGAGATGACCTCTTCCGGCGGCAACTGGACCTACAACGTGCTCTACAACTTCCTCGGCGAAACCCAATTCTACGATGGGCCGCTCAGCCCGCTGATCAGCGATGCGCAGGGGAATCTGTACGGCGACACCCTGGACGGAGGAATCTACGGCAATGGCTCGGTCTTCAAGCTGACGCCCACCGAGAGCGGCTGGGCCTATACCTCGCTGCATGATTTCACCTGCGGCGCTGACGGCTGTGGCGTATTCGGTCCGCTCGTAATGGACGCGCAAGGCAACATCTATGGCACAGCCAACGGAGGGGGAACGGCGAACTGCGGCAACGGTTACGGCTGCGGCACGGTATGGGAGATTACGCCGTAGCGGAGACTTCAGCCCCGTCGGGATCGGCTTGGGTTGAGAACACGCTCCATAGCTTCCAAGGCCAACCCAGTGACGGAGCATACCCCTATGCTGGTGTGATTTTCGACTCGTCTGGCAATCTCTACGGCGCAACTACATATGGCGGTACCACTGACGGTGGCATCGTCTTCCAGCTGGTACCGTCGAGCGGCTGGACATATACTCCGATCTTCGAGTTTGGCGGGCCCAATGCGGGCGGGGAATACGGCAATCTCGCGATTGATAATTCCGGCAACCTTTATACTGCGACAGCTGAAGCCGGGCCCTACGGACGCGGCCAGGTTATAGAACTGACGCCATCAAACCGCGGATGGACGCAGAACTTGTGGTGGAACTTCACGGGTGGCGCGGACGGCGGAGTTCTCTTTGGCGGCGTAAACCTTGATGCGTCCGGCAACGTCTATGGAACGACATTCTTGGGAGGAGCGTATAACGACGGCGTTGTGTTTGAGATCACACCATAGCTGAAGGGGCCTGAGCTGCCCTACTTCGCGCCGTAAAAGCCAACTAGGAGTGCTCTCGGCTGCGTCGTGCGTAAAGAGTTGAGCACCGAATGACACGGACATCGAAAAAGCGACGCGTCTCTTCCAGGATGAAGGGCTGGCCTTCCCGATGATTCCTGGCTGGAATGCTCAGCACGCCGGGAGAACCGGTATCGCCCTCACACTTGCCGTGGATTGTAGCTTCCTCGGCAGACTAACAACGAGCCATTTGCCGGCCGGCTGCGTCCTGCCACTTCCGACGGTTCAATGAGAGCAAAATGAGGGGGCGACACAAACCACGACACAAAATCGCCTGAGATGCTTGAGCAGCTTCCGCAAGTGATTGAAAATATGGTGGAGCTAGTCGGGATCGAACTTTTGAGGGGTGTTGATAACACGTAAGTTATTGATTCTATTGACGGCGAAAAGGCCCAAAAAGGCACCATTGCCGGATGATGGGTACAATTTGGGTACAAAATGTTTCGTCATTGGTTCCCTTTAAGTAATGGCTCAATCGATCGTCGGGTCTCGCCCTCTCGCTGACGACAATTACTTGTACATATCGTTCCGGGATTTCGATCAGGGCTATGCCTGCGACTCGCAACGGCGATCATCGGGCTACTCTTCATATTCATTCGAGCCCTGCACCCATAGGAAGGACTGGAGATCGATCATGTCCCGAGGGTGAAGATCCTGAATGTCTCGGCGAACTTGTTCAGTAAATCGAAGGAAATTGCTGTAGCTGGTCCAGTTCGGGCGGGCTTCGTACTGCAACGGAAAGCCGTATTCGAGTGCCGCTTTACGCGTGACGTTGGGCTTCAGGAAGATGTGGCGGTCCGGTTGTGCCATAAATCCGAAGACGGTCACGATGGGCCAAGTGAATACACGCGTCTGCTTGCGCGGCAGTGAAGAAACCACTTGGCACCATCGCTCAAATCGCTCTTCGGGCGCGCCGAGACCGTACAAGTAATCGTAAAGACCAGTAGTAAAAGCTTTAGCCCCCGCCGCACTCTTAATCGCGTCACGCAAGGCCATTTTCTCGAACGAAAAGATGAGATTGGTCCGAGCTTCGATGCGTACTGCGCGAAGCGCGGCTTCCTCGAACTCGCCCCTGCGCAACAACGCCTTGTGCAGCGATTGGTTTAGTACACGATTCCACTCGCGATGCGCGTTCACCTTGTAGTCTCGCTCCCACGCCTGGTACGTTTGGTCGCGAAAACCGTCTGGGAAAAAATGTAGAAACCTCCGGCGGCAACGGCGTGCACCACGCTCTCGTGAAGTAGAGAGGGGTGCCACCGCAGGGTGAAGAGCAACGGCAAGATTGCTGACGCGCATAGAAACCTGACCCTTTAGGATTCGCGCAAAGGAGGATGGGTTTTCTGAACAGAGCTGGCCTTCCCTGATCGCACTGACCGTTGGTGCAGAACCGCCTAAAGATCACTGCCGACGCGCGGGTAAATATCGTATACGGTCTGCCATTCCAGCGTTTTGCCCTTCGCTAATGCTTTCGCTGCTACTTTCCACGCAGCTCTCGGGACCATGAAACTAGACATTCCCGAGACATGAAATTGAGAATGCGATCCGAACTGATTTCTGCCATGAGCGCTACCGCTAACCCGAGCTCAATGAATCGCAGCTGCGATACACCGTGGGAATCCGTACCCAGCGAGATTCGACAGCCCGCCTTCTTCGCTCGCTTAACCAGATCGAGATTCAGGTCTTGGCGATCTGGGTAACAGTCGATCTCTACCGCCTTGTCCAACTCCGCCGCACGAGCAAAAACTCGATCCCAATCCGCTGTTAGTCCGAGGCGAAAGTTATAGATTCGACCTCGGGGGTGTCCCAAAGTATTAATCGCCGGATTGCGCAGTGCGGCAAGATACCGTTCGGTCTGGTCCTCCTTTCTCCGTAGGGCCGAGTGGAAGCACCCCAGGACAAGATCAAGCTTGGCCATGGCTTTTGCATCCATGTCGCCATTTCCCTTAGGATCCAGATTCATCTCGATGGAACGTAAGACGCGTAGCGGCTGACGCTCTGCCTGGAGGTCGCGGTTGACCGTCTCTATGTCTCGCGCCTGGTCGTCCAATTGACCCTCGTCGATGCCACCCGCAATTTTCAACCCCTTAGAATGATCGGTGATTGCAATGTATTCGTATCCCAGATCGCGCGCTGCGGCAGCCATTTGCGCGATGGAGTCTGAGCCGTCGCTCCACTGGCTGTGCATCTGAAGATCGCCCTTGAGCTGCTTTGACCAGGAAGGGTTCTTCGCAAGTACTGCCCGAGCTTGTGGGATCGATAAAAAGCCTCTCCTGATTTCTGGTGCTTCGGGAACTGGCGGCGGCTTATCGATCCACCGACGAATGAGTTTGTCGAGAAAAGGACCTATCCCGGGCAATTCCTCCAAAGACCGACCTTCCCGGAGCAACTGTGCTGCTTCTTCGGACCACAGGAAGGCCTTTCTGGAGGCTCGACGAAGCGCCTTCTGCAAAGGCTGCTTCGAACCTTCCGCCTCAGTGGCAAGTAACTCCGCGATTTCAATGTTAGTGAGGTCTTTGGTCTGGCGATCTTTGCGCTTAGCCATGGGAAGGTCGACGTCACGTGAGATGCTCGCAGCAAAGTATCGGGTAGCTTCGTGAAAGGATTCTAGAAATGTGTCCAGCTCGATCGGCGCCCGTGCGACGGGTTGGGATGGGGCGGCGTTTACAAAATACCGCGGTAAGTGGCTGACTGTACTGCGGAGGGGACAGCGGCGAGGGGATGGCGTGATCGGACAGGTTTTAGACGCATCCTCGGCCGCCCTGAGGCGCAACTAACAAAGATTGTAAGAGTAACGACAACGCTTTCCTGGAGGCTACCACGATGACAAAGGATTCCCTGCAAGAGTTGTATGTAGATGAGCTCAAAGACTTGTACAGCGCCGAAAAGCAATTAACCAAAGCGCTTCCGAAGATGGCCAAGGCTGCCACATCGCCAGAACTGCGAAGCGGTTTTGAAGAGCATCTGGAGCAGACCAAAGGCCATGTGCAACGGCTTGAAGAGATCTTCAGCATGCTGGGTAAAAGAGGCAGCGGCAAGAAATGCATGGGCATGGAAGGCTTGGTCAAAGAAGGTTCCGAAGTCATGAGTGAGGACTTCGAGGAAGATGTGATGGACGCGGCCCTTATCGCCGCGGCGCAGCGCGTCGAGCACTATGAGATCGCCGGCTATGGCACCGTTTGCGCCTATGCCGACCTGCTTGGGGAAAAAGAACACGCCGCGTTATTACGGCAGACGCTGGAAGAGGAGAAAGAAACGGACCAGAAGCTGACAGAGCTTTCGAAGGAGATCAATGTCGAAGCGACGAAAGCGGGTCCTGTCAGTGTAGACAAACACAAATCGGGGCGGGCGGCCTAGAACCGCCGCCTTCTGGTAGTGGGCGATGCCTTAGCCCAGCGTGCTTTTGCAGCGCGCTGGGCTATTTTCTTTCTTCAGGAGTGGAGATTCGCGGCCGTTACGTAACCGCCTTTCGTACGTACCATGCTCCCAAGCGCTACGGCCGCCGGATCTTTCCTTCGCTCTGGAAGTGTAGAATGCGCTTCTGGGTGAGAGTTTCTCCGCAATGCCTGGCCCACGACTCGCAGATCATTCTGAGCCGTGTCTAGCGTTCTTGAGGGGTACGCATAGGAGCGTTATGCCACACATCCTCTCCGTTTCCTACGACGCCGTGTTGCTGGCCACGCGACAACTTATGCTCGAAGCTAAAGGGTATGAAGTCACATCCGCTGAAGGCTATGTGGATGCGAAGAGGAAGTGTCGCGGCGAAGAATATGACCTGCTCATCATCGGACACTCGATACCCCACGCCGACAAGTCGGAAATCATTGCTGAGATGAGGCAGTATTGCGCCGCTCCCGTGCTGGCGTTGCTGCGTCCAAATGAGCCATCTCTTCAAAATGCGACCGAATCGGTTGATGCCAGCCGACCAGACTTGCTTTTAGCGGCCGTTAAGCGTCTCGCACCTCTCTAACAGATTTCAAAAGCTCCCACGACCGCCTTCTTCAACTATTGACAGCCGGAAAGGGAGCCAGTGTAAAACTCTTCGGACATTCGGTTCGTTAGCAATTGATTGTCTCCTCACTTGGCCTGCTAAGCGCATCGGTGATCTTCGACATCATTGCGCTGGCCGGCAATCATTTCTGGTTCGAGACGCTTTCTGGCTGATCGCGGCTAGAATCATCAGAGGGCTTGCAGCAGCCATCTTCGGCCTGATGGACTGCTGGAACTGGCCGAGAACGCGCGCCAAGCTCAAAGGACTGTGGCGCGGCGGCGGCAATCTCGTCGTATTGATCCTGTTTCCTGGCTGGTCAGCGGCTGGCGTTGGGGTCGAGCTCAGTGGATCGCATGGGCGTCGGGGTTGACGAAGGGGCGAACCCAAACGCACCCAGTTCCCTCAGTACTCGGTCGATACGGTCCAGAGTTCCCAGAAGCGAGCAGCGTAGGGTCTGGCGGTTTCACGACGCCAGCTGTCCGGCGTTACATGCTCGTCTATTCCTTCGGAGAATCGCTGCGGGTTTGGATCGCGGATCTGCGAGTTTGGCCATGGGCCGCCAGCGATTCTTATTATTCCGCCGAGGCGCGACGACGCCGAGCTTTGGAGACATTGGAGATTCTTCTTACCGCGTTTACGAACTCCGTAGCCGATGCGTTCGTCTGCAACACCGCATCGGGATTGTCAACTATGCCAGTCTCAGTGTCAGCGAGAAGCAAGATAGGTAGGCGTTTGGCTTCGTCGCGCAGAATCGTCGTAATTCGGAATTTTTCTTTTGCGGGCAGCGCAGCGCCGACGACCGCGACGTCAACCCCATGGAGCTCGTGTTGGAAGGCCACCTGCAACTCATCGGCGTCGGTTGCGAAACGAGTTGCGAAGCCGTGCTCCCTAAGCTGTTCTTCGCGTGCTTGGAGCGAGGCAGCATCCCGCGCGACCAACAAGACCGTCTTGCGAATGGCCATCAACCTACTCCTAAACAGGCTTTGATGCTGCCGGCTTAAGTTTTGTCACGGGTCATGTATCTCGTTACCGGGTCAGGCTAATCTTTACGCTTGCCGGTGAGGCGTCCTCGCACGCGTGACCGTTTTCCCATTTGTACAGGGAACCATCGTTGACAGTTACTAGCCTCGAGACTCGGCAGGTCTTGCATGTGGATTGAACAAGCAGGCGGGTCTCGGTTCTGATGTAGATATGGTCAAAGCGCGACATGAGAATTCCTTCACCCAGTCTGTAGGCCCGTTGTTTCCGAGCCTATTGGTAGATGGCAGAATTTGGGATTCGTGCTGCTTCGGATATGCATCGCGCCAAAAACTTTTCCTCCGACCTGCAGCACTGCCGGGAATAATGGCTTGTGATTTCGGCAATACTTGGCTGGCCGACCTTGGAAGATATGGTCACTGCCTGATTCGGAAATGCGCGCAGGCGGCGTGAACTGCGCATCTTGGACGCGTCTGACGATGTGCACCGGTTGGCTAATGTTTTCCTTCTATCCACGTTCGCCTGGAGCCTCCTTCAACTCACCTTTCGCATCTCAATCCACGCCGGAAGCGTCAAGGCGGGCGGAGGAACGATGACGATGGGCAACAAGAAGAACAGAAAGGTTCGCTACGCTGTTGTCGGACTGGGATATATTTCGCAGATTGCCATACTGCCCGCCTTCGCGCATGCCCGAGCGAATTCCACCCTGACAGCCCTGGTCTCGGGAGATCCAAAGAAACTCAAGAGCCTTTCCCGCAAATACGGCACGAAATACAACTATTCGTACGAGCAGTACGCCGACTGCCTGGCAAGTGGGGAGATCGACGCCGTGTACATTGCTCTGCCCAATCACATGCACCGCGCTTATACAGAAGCCGCAGCCCGCGCCGGCATCCACATCTTGTGCGAAAAGCCGATGGCCTTGGAAGAGGCGGATTGTCAGGCGATGATCGCGGAGGTGGAGCGGTCGAAGGTCAAGCTCATGATCGCCTACCGCCTGCACTTCGAGCGGGGCAATCTGCACGCCGTGGAGTACGTGAATTCCGGAAAGCTGGGCGAACCCAAGGTCATCACGTCCACTTTTTCACAGCAGGTCAAGCCAGGTAATTCGCGGCTCAAGAAGGATGTTGGTGGTGGCGCTGTTTATGACATGGGCGTCTATTGCATCAATGCCGCGCGATATTTGTTTCGCGCTGAGCCGGAAGAAGTTTTCGCTTGGAACTTTGGACACGACAACCAGCGCTTTCGCGAGGTGCCGGCGACGACGACCGGTCTGCTTAAGTTTCCCGGCGATCGTTTCGCTTCCTTCACCTGTAGCTTCGGGGTGACCGATCGGTCGATCTTTGAAGTCATCGGCACGAAGGGCGTGCTCAAGATGGATCCTGCTTACGAAATGGTGGAGTCGCTCAAAACAGAGATCACGCATGGGGAGCGCAAACAGAAAAAAACGTTTGCCAAGCGCGACCAGTTCGCGGCCGAATTGGTGTACTTCTCCGATTGCGTGCTGAACGACAGGAAGCCGGAGCCTTCCGGCGAGGATGGCCTGGCTGACGTCCGCATCATTCAGGCTCTCTTGAAATCCGCGGAAGAGAATCGGCCGGTCAGCCTCAAGAAGCCATCCGTGCCGCGCCGTCCCAGCATGAGACAGGAAATCACCCGGCCTCCCGTTAGAAAGCCGCCTCAGCTAATCAACGCACAAGCGCCGGGCCCGGAGTGATGGCATTTCGTGCGCTGTGCGAGCATCTGTGAGTTGAAAGGAGGAGAACATGCCGAAATACGGAAAGTCAGCCCAGAAGAATGTCAAGAGCGCTATGCACCGGAAAAAGAAAGGCACGCTTAGTTCCGGCAAGGGCGGGAAAGGTGGAAAGGTCAAGAGCAAGAAGCAAGCCATTGCTATCGGCCTTTCGGAAGCGCGCAAGAAGGGCGCCAAGGTGCCCAAAAAGAAGTCGAGCAAGAAGACGTCGAGTAAAAAGACGGCCAAGAAATCAGGCAAAAGTTAGCCTAATGGATAGACGTTCCATCACGGTGCTGACTGTCGTCTAAATCACGAAGGTTCGTGCTCTCGGGGTAACTCTACTCGAGAGCACCCCACATAACTGTTCAACGCCACATCGACAGGTTAATGCAGGTGTGGCTGTCTTCACGGGATTCGGTGCGTGAATAAGTGCGAGTGCACATTGGCACCTCCGGATGGCATTACAAGCACTGGGTTGGCAGCTTCTATCCGACTGGCTTGCCTGCCTCGCGCATGTTCGACTATTACCAGCGCTTCTTCAACACCGTAGAGCTCAACAACAGTTTCTATCGCTTGCCAACGAGCGAGGCCTTCGCAGCATGGAGAGACGCGGCGCCTTCCAAGTTTCGTTTTTCCGTCAAAGGCAGCCGGTTTCTCACCCATAATAAGAAACTGAAGGAACCGGAGCAGGGTCTCTTAAATCTGCTTCCTCGGGCCGAGGTTCTGGGGCCCAAACTCGGTCCTATTCTCTTTCAGCTCCCTCCCAAGTGGAAAGTCAATGTCGACCGGCTGGAAACTTTCCTTCAGGCCCTCCCGCCGAGGCATCGGTATGCGTTTGAATTTCGCGAACCCAGCTGGCATACGGAGGCCGTTTACAAAACCCTGCGACGGTATAAGGCCGCCTTCTGCATCTACGAACTGGACGGCTTTCATAGTCCCGTATTGGTGACGGCGAACATTGGTTACGTGAGGCTCCATGGGCCCGGCGCCAAGTATCAGGGATGCTATTCATCTGAGGCTCTCCATCGATGGACCGCTCAGCTTATAGCGTGGTCGCAGGAGCTGCGCGATCTCTACGTATACTTCGACAATGATGATTCCGGCTACGCTCCGCGGAATGCTCTGAAGTTAAAGGAACTCGCCGCGAAAGAGGGTTTGTAGGTTGACCAATTGGCTTGCCTGTAATCGCTACGTTTGCATTCCGCGCTAAGCGGCTCTTCTGAGACTCTGCCTATTGGATCTCTCTCTGAGGTGAACGCCAGAGGCTCTGAATCGGAACGATCTTTCGGGTTGGAATTCACTTCTACCGCGCTCGTTGCTCCTAACCGAAGCCAGATCCGTTCCGATGAAAACCTCCGCGAAGCTTGCCCTTCCTACTACTCCGACAATCCCAGAATTAACTTCTCGCATCTGAACCACGATTGATAGGCCGTGCAATTTTGACTTAAGGAGAACTAAAACATGTGGGCTTTGGTGACAGGAGCGTCGAGTGGTATTGGCTATGAACTGGCCCGAGAGCTGCTCAATCGCGGCTACTCGGTACTCGTTGCGTCCTCCGGCGAACGACTGGATACGGCGGCGGCGAACCTTCGGGCCGTAGGCGGCACGGTTAAAGAGGTGCAAGCGAACCTGGCCACGTCTGAAGGCGTGGAGCAACTCTGGAAGGAAGTAGAAGCACTGGGCGAGCCTCTGCACGTGGCCTGCATCAACGCAGGGGTCGGAGTGGGTGGCTTGTTCCAGGAAACCGATCTTGACGCCGAACTTAACATGATCAACCTGAACTGCACCTGCATGGTCCATCTGGCGAAGCGAGTTGTCGAGCAGATGACGCGGACCGGTGCAGGCAAGATACTGATTACCGCTTCAATCGCCGGTGAGATGGTAGCGCCGCGGCAAGCTGTGTATGCCGCGACCAAGGCCTTCGACCTGTCCTTTGCTCATAGCTTGCGTTATGAATTGCGCGATACCGGCATCACGGTGACAGCCCTGCAACCCGGCGCTACCGACACCGACTTCTTCCACCGTGCGGGTATGGACAATACCCAGGTTGGTCAGGAGGGTAAATCTGAAAGCCAGCCTGAAGATGTAGCTCGGCAAGGCATTGATGCGTTGATGGACGGCAAGGACCACGTGTATGCAGCGTCGATGAAAACCAAAATTGAGGGCTCGATGCTGAACCTGGTTCCCGGATCGGTGAAGGGTGCCATGCACGAGAAGATGGCCAAGCCGGTAGACAAAGAGCCCACCAAGAAGAGGGCTTGAACAACGGCGCGAAACACTGCCGCATATGGAGGAAGGGTAAACATGCTCAAGGAAAAGCCAAACGCGGAAGCTTTGCCGCTGGAATCCAGCGCCGGCGTGACTCTCAACGGTCGCTATCTCCCTCCCCCTGAGGATGGAGATGGGAAGCAATGGATACGGACCACGGCTCTCATTCAAGCTGGCCCAGACGAGCTTTATGCGCTTTGGCGCGATGTCGAGAAGGCTCCGCTCTGGCAAGAACAGATTTCCAGCGTACGCACGACCGGTCCCAAAACTTCTCACTGGGTGATGAAGTCCAACGACGACACCATCGAGTGGCAATCCGAGATCCTCGCCGACGAACCAGGAAAAAGGATCACGTGGCGCTCGATTTCGGGTGACTCGCACAATGCGGGCGAAGTGATCTTTGAGCACGCTCCTGGCGGCCACGGAACGCTGGTCATCGTGCTGCAGGAATTTCGGATGGGTAAATGGGCCAGCCTCTGGGAAACGATCGTGGGCCGCAATCCCAAGCAAGCGGTGATTGAGAATCTTCGCCACTTCAAGGCGCTGGCTGAAACCGGCGAGATTCCTCGCAATCAGCATCAGCCTCACGGCGAACGCGGACTAGTCGGCAAGATGAAGGAGTCGCTCTACGGCGAGAAAGTATCAACTCCTCCTGGAAAGCTTCGCAAGGCCGGCTAATTCCTTTGGAATTCGTGTCTTGTTTTGAGCACAACATTTTCGCACTTATGAAGGGGTGAGCGATGAAAGCAGTGTGCTGGATGGGTACAAGTAAAGTCGAAACGGTAGAAGTTCCGGATCCGGTGTTGCTCAATCCGCACGACGCGATCCTGAAAATCACCAGAACGGCGATCTGCGGATCCGACCTGCATCTTTATGACGGATTCATCCCAACCATGGAAGCCGGCGACGTGCTGGGGCACGAGTTCATGGGAATCGTGGAAGAAGTTGGCAAAGAAGTGACAAATCTGCGGCGGGGCGATCGCGTGGTCGTTCCGTTTACCATCGCGTGCGGAAACTGCTACTTCTGCAAGAAAAAAATCTGGTCCGCCTGCGATAACACCAATCCCAACGCTCACCTCATGGAGGCGGCTTACGGGTATTCCGGCTCCGGGTTATTTGGCTATTCGCACATGATGGGTGGATATGCCGGCGGACAGGCGCAGTATGTGCGCGTTCCGTTTGCCAACGTCGGCCCTTTGAAGATCGAGAGCGATCTTCCGGATGAAAAGGTCCTCTTCCTCTCCGACATTTTTCCCACTGGATACATGGCTGCCGAAAACGCGCAGATCACAGAGGGCGATATTGTTGCCGTGTGGGGCTGCGGCCCGGTCGGACAGTTTGCTATAGCCAGCGCATTCATGCTGGGAGCATCGCGGGTCATTGCAATCGACCGTTTTGAAGAAAGGCTGGAAATGGCGCGGTCAATTGGAGCGATCACGGTGAACTATTCGGAGGAGGACATTTCCGTGCTGACTGCCCTCAAAGATCTCACCGGCGGAGCCGGTCCCGATTCCTGCATCGATGCCGTGGGTTTGGAGGCCCACTCCTCCGATCTTCAAGGTGTTTACGACAAGGTGAAGACAGCCTTACTTCTGGAGACGGATCGTCCGGGAGTTTTGCGGCAAGCCATTATGGCGGTTCGCAAAGGCGGGACAGTCTCGATTCCGGGAGTTTACGGTGGCTTATTGGACAAAGTACCCTTCGGCGCGGCCTTTGGCAAAGGCATCACCATGAAGATGGGTCAAACCAATATGCATAATTATATGAAGCCGTTGCTGGAGCGAATCGAGAGACAGCAGATTGATCCCAGCTACATCATCTCCCATCGAATCACGCTGGATGAAGCGCCG
>CAVXMZ010000009.1:0-191478 GCA_963763145.1 uncultured Acidobacteriaceae bacterium
TTGGTTAGAGCGCTACCTTGACACGGTAGAGGTCAGGAGTTCGAGTCTCCTCGTGCCTACCATATTTTCCATTGGGATACAGAGAATCCCCGAAATTCTCTAGCCCGTGATCAGCCCGTGATTCCGCGTACTTGATGAAAATCTAGCCGGTTGAAATAGCGCCGGTACCGCGCGTTCTTGCATTCTGATTCCGAACTTCTTCCAGGAGTCCTCTCGGTCTCCCTTTCCCGCCGCTTAGCCCTTATGCATCGGTTAACCTCCCCGGCCCTTTTCTGGCTGGAGAGGGTTCAGTTGCTAGAATGGCTACTGCTGCTTCGCGTACTCCGCTTTGGCTTGTTTCAGGATGGGGATGTCGGGATCGGCGTCTTTCCACGAGCTGAAAAACTCCTGATACGCGGCACTTGCCTTCCGAGTATCGCCTTGCAGGGCATAAGCGCGGGCAAGGCCCAATCGCGCCAAGGCTCCGAGGGGATAGTTCCCGACCGCGCCCCGATGATCGATGTATTTCTGAAACTCGGCGGCAGCTTCAGCGCCCTGATGCATCGCCAGAAATGCCTGCCCGCGAACATAAACCGGGAAGAGCGGAAATTCAAGGTCACCACCGCCCAGCTCATAGCGCGACGCTACCTGGAGAAACTCCACACCTTTGGCCGGATTATTTTGGTCTAGTTGAATTGCCGCCCGGATTGTCGGCACCCAGTACATGTTGACGATTTTGTCCAGCGGGTAGCGCTTGGCCAGTTCGGCGGCGATGGTTTCGGCGCGCCCAGTGTCTCCAGCTAGAGCTAGCGCTAACGCAGCTTGAAGGTGCACACCAGGCCACCCTCCTGATAAGGCCAAGGCTGCATAGACGTCACGCTGCGCCTGCTGGGGGTAACCAAGCTCGACTTCCTGCAAGGCGCCCTCGACCTCTAATTCAGCGGGCCACACGCCTGCGTCCTCCTTGTTGCCAACTTCGGCTTCCACCGCCCGACGGGTGAACTCCCGCGCCTTACGGAGGCGGCCATGGTATGCCTCCGTATCCGACTGCAGAGACAGATAGTCGCCATCGTCGCTCGGCATCCGGGCCGCCTGTTTCTCCATACCGGCGGAATCACCGTTGAGGAAGGACAACAGATACTGGTCCGCGACTTGGAAAAATGTATCCGAGTGGCGAGCTTGCAGGGCCGCCTGCGCCTCTTCAAAGCGATTCATCGCCAAGGCTGCGGGCACTAAAACTTCATAGTTGAGATCAGCGCCCGGTTCCAGCCGTACCGCTTCTCTCGCCTCCAGTAGAGATTTTTCGTATCGCCCAAGAAATCTGTAGCGCAAGGCTAACATGTAGGCAGGCCTCGCTTCTCGGGGATACAGCTGCCGCCACTGTTCCAGAACCGCAACAGCCTTATCCTCTTCACCCGTCGCAATCATGTAGTAGCGCGATTCGATGTAAAGCCTCTCTCTCTCGCTCACCCGGTCGCGCAGCTCGAAAGCCTTCTTACAGTTCACGGCCGCGGGTTCGTCCATACCGATGTCGTTATAAGCCGTCCCGAGGTGCGCATATGCCATGGCGAAATTGGGATCGAGTTCGATCGCACGTTTGTAAAACGGAATCGCCGCCTCGTCGCCCCTGTCCACCCAGGCCTTCACGCCCGCGCTGTAGGCTTGTAGCGCGGCCAGCGACGGAGTGCTCGCCTGCTCCACGGGTGTGTCGTACTTTTTGATCGAACCTAGAGACTCTCCCAGCTTGCCGCGCAGGCCTGAAGCCGCCGTGTCTAGCGACGGGAGTATCTTTTCCTTGCTCTCTGCGCGCGCCTGTTCGGATGCGAGCGAGTCACCGTTGGCACAATTGGTTACTCTGAGCACGACAACGTATTCGCTGCCGAGGTTGGCAATCGACCCTTGTAGCAGAGCATCGCCGCTCACTCGCTGGCAAAGTTCGCGCGCCATCTCACCCGTAAGCCGCTGACCAGGGTTTCGGCTCATTAGTTTGAGCGCCTCGCTGATCTTTTGATCGGGAACGACGTTCAGATACGGCGACTGGTCCAAGTCAACCTTCAGCGCTTCCATAAGCGTGTCGTCCAAAACAGGGTCGCCGGTCCGGTTGTCCAAGTCGGCGACAACAATGGTGTCCGTTTCCGCGAGCTTCGGTGCCCGAAGGGATCGCCAGTACCACATGCCGCAGAGGATGGCGACCGACACTACCAACGTTGCGGCTGTGCCCGCGAACATTCTCGCGAACCGACTGCCGAAAACTATTGAACCCTCTCGTTTGTCTTCTTGCGTGATGACACTTGTCCGGATCGTGTGTTGCTGGAAAATGATCCCGCCGGAGGGGTCGCTGGCTTCGGCGGTCCCCCCGGGGACAACGCTTAGACTTTCCGGCGCTGTTACTTTCACCGGCGAAATAAATTGATACCCCCGCCCGGGCAAGGTGACTATGTAGTTGTTGTCCCCGGGCTTCTCCGCGAGAGCCCGACGCAGCACATGGATGCTTTGCACTAAGCTGCTCTCATCCACAAAGGTATCTGGCCAGACATTCTTAAGCAGTTCGTCACGGCTTAGAACCCTTCCTGGGTTCCGCACCAAGTACAACAACACATCAAAAGCCCGGCGGTTGAGCGTTACAACCTCGTCTTCCCGGCGTAGAGTGCGTGCCAAGGCATTGACCTGAAACCCCTCGCCAAATTGAAATATCTCCTCTGTTTTCATTGGTTTATTGACATTTTATAACTTGTTAGAAGGTGTTACTGGCATTTTTATTGGGTCCGCCGCATATTCGCGTTCGTGAACAGCGAGGCTGCATGGCACCGACTGTACCAATGGTTAAGCGGACGAGCAAGCGTCTTGTTTTTCACCCGGTCCACTCCGGCGGCCGCTCAGAAGTCCGAGCACTCGGTGCGAACCGAAGTAAGGACCCAGCGGGAGAGTACGACCTTGTTGTTCGGTGGCGTAGTGACGGGTGTCGACATTTGCCCGCTCTGCGGACAGAAGTTAGCCCCGGCGCAGGCGGGGCAAGTGGCACCGCGTCGAGGGTCCGGACGGAGCGCTGTTGGTTTGCCTGGCGTCGCTGCTGAGGTCGATGTGAAGTCGGGATCAAGAAGTGGGGAACATTCAAATTTCAAATAACTCATTAAAGGAAGAACTATGAAAAAGGTGCGAGGAGCGAACATGAAATTCCGAACGTGGATGTCGACCACTCTAATGTGTTTGTGCGCCACGCTGGCGCTAACCATTCCACTGTCTGCACAGGATAATCCCGGTCACCCTCATCACAAGTACAAACTGATGCAGGTAAGGACATTCGGTGGTCCTGACAGCGACGGCGTTGTGGGCCCCGCCTTCAGTGACTTGAACAATTTCAACGGCCAGGGAGCCACCATAGGCGAAGCAGCAACGAATACGGCCGATCCCTTCGCCCCCAACTGCTGGTACGACTGCTTCGTGGCTCACGCATTCAAGTTTGAGAACGGCACCACGACCGATTTGGGGGCGCTTCCCGGCACCAACAGCAGCGCCTCTTTCGGGATCAATAACCACGGGCTCGTTGTTGGAGCGTCGGAGAATGGCTTAATCGACCCATCGACGGGTTACCCGGAATATCACGCCGTGGCTTGGAGAAATGGGGTGCTGAGCGATCTCGGAACGCTGGGCGGAACTGTTAGCCAGGCCTTCGCGGTTAATGATCAGGGCCAGGTGGTCGGCGTGGCCGCCAATGCCATCCCAGACCAATATGCGTACGGTCTAGGCCCCTGCACCACTTGGTTTTGTACCGGGACCAGCGTCACGACTCAACAGCGTGCCTTTGCGTCGCATGGCGGCGAGTTGCACGACTTGGGGACGCTGGGCAGCGGTAACGATTCAGCCGCTTACTTTGTGAATGCGGGCGGACAAGTAGCGGGCATTTCTTATACGAATGCCACTCCGAATTCGACCACAGGACTTCCCACGCAAGATCCGTTCTTTTGGAGCCGCAGCACAGGAATGGTGGATGTGGGCAGCTTGGGCGGCACTTGGGGTATCACATATGGGTTCAACCAGCAGGGTCAGGTGACGGGACAATCGAATTTGGCTGGAGATCAAATCTACCACCCCTTCTTGTGGGACCGCGGAGTCCTTACTGACCTGGGTACCCTTGGGGGAGATTCGGCTTACGCGAACTGGCTCAACGATGCCGGTGATGTGGTCGGAGCCTCCGACCTCGCCGGCAACCAGGTGGGGCATGGTTTTCTCTGGCACAAGGGCGTGATGAGCGATCTTGGGACTCTGCCTGGCTTCGAGGATTCCTTTGCGCTTGCTATCAATGCTGGCGGGGAGATCGTGGGTGGATCTTGCGGTTCCGCTGAATGTAATGGGCCTGAGAGCGCATTCCTATGGGAGAATGGCGGTCCCATGGTGGACTTGAATACGCTGGTACCGCCTTCAAGCCTGCATTTAAGGCTCGCGTACGCCATTGCTGACAGCGGGGAGATTCTCGCATATGCCGCGCTGCCCAACGGCGACGTTCGGGTCGCGGTGCTAGCCCCGGACGGCGACTGCGATAACGATTGCGCAGAGAGAGTCGCTGCGAGCGAGAGCGGCCCGGCGTTTGCAACCCAGGCCGGTCAAGCTACGAGGGTGACGGTCAGCAACGCGCCAATATCAGGCAAAGGCGCTACAGGGCGGCGGCCAAGTCTGTTTGGACCGCGCCCGGCTAGCGCCGGCAACAGCACGCCATAACGTCGAATTAGTTCAGTAGCGTAACCCATCTCCGTGTGCCGGGGGCGGATCGCCACCTAAGGCTGCGCCCCGGCTTCTTCCGCTCAGCCCGCAGCACCGTGGGCGATTCCGCTCCCCGTGATTCCGCGTACTTGATGAAAATTTACTATTTATGACCGGATGAAACAGCGGCTCAACCGGTACCGCGCGTTATCGCATGCTGACTCCGAATCCCTTGCCAGACAGCGGTTGGGTGCGGTTCTCGATAGTTACCCCTTTAGTGCAATTTTGAACATACAAGGGTATAGGCTATAAATTAAAGTAGTTTATCCTCTACGCTACAGCGCTAACGCACGGTCGGCCGTTGGGGACGAGAAAACTCCTCCTGGGAAGGGCGGCACTTATTGTTCAGCGCACATCTCCGCAACATACCGGCTTACATCCTGCTCGCAATGTTTCTCATGCCTGGTGCCTCAGCTCAGGAAGTAAGCGCCGTCGCGGACAGCTTGGCCATTCCAGACGGAACTCCGATTAAGCTTCGACTCGGCGAAAGCGTTTCGTCGGCCCACGCCCGTGTCGGGGACAACCTGGATTTTGTCGTCGTTAAAGACGTCAACGTGGGAGGGTTCACCGTGATTCCGGCCGGTAGCGTTGCCCGCGGCTCGGTCACTGGAGTTGAACATAAGCGTTTCCTCGGCATTGGAGGCAACGTATCCCTGAAACTCGATTCCGTAGACCTGGTCAACGGAGACCGCGTCGCTTTGCGTGCTTACCTGAAGGTGAAAGGACGCTCCCGCACCAAACTGATGGCTGCGGCGATGCTGGCAACGGGGCTGATTTTCCTGCCTGCTACGCCGGTTTTCTTGCTTACGCGTGGCCACGATGGCACGGTCGTGAAAAGCACGGAAATCACCGCACAAATCGACGGCGCGGACTCGATCCCGACGGCCGGTTTGCAGCCTTCTCGAGAAAACCCCTCGGAACTCGGTCTGATGATGGACTATCTGCCTCCCCGGGTCTTCAGCGGCGAAGGCCGCGAGGGCGACATGGTGAACCTGGTTCTGGTTGGCCAACAGGACGATGTGCAGAAGGCTTTTCAGCGCGGTGGCTGGGTCAAAACCGACAAATGGACTCCGCTATTCGTCTGGCATCTGATGCTGCATGGAACCAGCGACGCGCTGTTGCCAATGGCCAGGTTCTACCTTTTCGGAAGAGTGCAGGACTACTCGTATGCCTTGCCCGATCCCGGCGCCATCGTCTCCCGCCGTCACCATCTTCGCATCTGGAAAACCGATTACAAGATTGATGGAACGCCCATCTGGGCGGGCGCCGCTACCCACGACGTTGCCATTCAAATCGCCAAGGGAGGCCATCTCATCAACCACAGGATCGACCCGGCGGTGGATACCGAGCGCGATTTCGTCGGCACCAACCTCACCGGCGCCTCCTCAGTCGATCGGCAGGAATATGTGCACGGTGTTGATCCGGTGTTTCAGGCGCAAACCGCCGGCGGCGAGGCCTATCACTCCGACAGCCGGATCCTCCTCCTGGATCTCCACTCGGTTTCCTCTGCCAAGACTGGCGCAGCCGTTCAGCCGTCCGCCGTTGTACGGGCCACCGTGTTGCCTGTTCCAGCTCCGGCGGAGTCTTTCCAGAACAGCCAGACCCGGCCTTTTTGACTAGAGGTCATCTGGCTCGGTTGACCGCTCGCCGCCCCTGGAAACCGCAGCTTCGGCCGATGAGTGTGGATAACCAGCGATCGAGTCCCGCCAACCCGGGCGGCGTCAGGATAGGCCCAGCATGCAGCGTGGCCCCGGGCATTAGCCTCGGCCCTGGTTGCAACAGAATCGCTCGCCAGATATCTTCCTAACTTGGCTCATCCAAACACTTCCCATGTCCCAGCGTCGCGCCGTTTCTTTCGCCGCGTTAAAGGGATCGTTCTCCGTCCTGGCACAATCTACCGCCTCTACTTGCGAATGAAATTCGGAGCTGCCAGTCTCTCACAACCTCCCGGTCCAAGCATCGCCAACGGAACTCTGAAGAACACAGCGGAGTGGGAAGCCGCGCTCGCGAACGGAAAGCGGCTTCATGTTCCGTTGCATCGCGGCGCCGAGAAGAACTGGGACCACCTCGCGGCAGTCACCACCATTCTTGCCAACACGGGTCGCTCCGCCCGCATCCTCGATGCCGGAGCCGAAATCTACAGCAACGTTCTGCCCGCATTGTTTCTATACGGCTATCGCGAGCTTTACGGCATCAACCTCGACTTCACCGTTCCCACCCGCCGCGGGCCCATTCGTTATCTGCCGGGCGACTTGACCCGCACTCCGTTCGCCGACGGCTTCTTCGACGCCATCACCTGTCTCAGCGTGATCGAACACGGCGTTCCCCTGCACGATTACTTCCGCGAGATGTACCGCTTGCTGAAGCCGCAGGGACTGCTGATTACCTCAACCGATTACTACGCCGATCCCATCGATACGCAGGACCACGTCGCTCACGGCACGCCGATCAAGATATTCTCCAGGCTGAAAATTGAAGCGGCTCTCGAACTGGCGCGGTCGGTCGGATTCGAACTGACGGGAGAAGTCGACCTGAATTGCGACGAGAAGCCCATTCGCTGGGAGCCGTTCGGTTTGGAGTACACCTTTCTTCTTTTCACCCTGCGGAAGCCGAAGTAGGCGACTCTCAATAGCTGCTTACACCGTTCGGAAGTCGGGTAGAGCGGACCTTCAGGTCCGCGTCCAAGCTGCACCCCCGAAGTCTAGCCCACGAAAAGAGCCCATGGACGCGGCGCTGAAGCGCCGCTCTACCCCTGCCCGGAGACGAGGCAATGAGGGGACCGCCCTTATCAGTATCAGTGGCCGAACTCCAGCAACGTTAAGCCTTCGAACTTCTGCGAGCGTGGTTCGCCAAAGATCGCCCGCAGCTTTGCTTCCATCTCCGGTGTGTAGTCTCGCGGTGGACTTCCGTCGCGCAGAATGACCCAGACTTGAGGAAAGGCTCTGGGATCGCGGTCAAGAGGTTGCTCAAACTCGCGATAATCGGTACCGCTGTCGTAGAAGCGTCCGAAGACATGCACCGCAGGAGCGCCTGACCGATGCAGATCGTAGTAATAGTCGAAGCCCGGACGCGCGAAGTTTGGATAAACCAACACTGCGTCTCCGGGCTGGGCGGCGGCCAGCACGGCAGCGGTGGCGTCCCGCCAGTCCTCGCGCGGCTTCCTATATCCCATGAAGATGTTCACGATTGAGCTGACACACAGCGCGAGAACGAGCCAGTAACCCAGATGATGTTTGGGCAGGGCAATCATCCCGCGGCCGGCCAGCATGATAGTCGCCGGCAAACAGAAAATCATGTAGCGCTGCACGAATACCGGGTTATACAGCGAGATGAGAGCCATCAGCAACACCGGCAAGAATGCCCACGAGACCAGCAGAGCGCCGCGCCAGAAAATCTCCGGACCGTCCTTGCGATCTCGCCAGATCGCAGTCAGGGCTGCCATCCACAGGACTGCCGAAAGGATCAGCTTCTCGCCGGCGCCGCCGAAAAACAATGCCAGATGCAACACTTGTTTCGGTGTGGCCTGCGGCATCCACGGAAACGACGTCGTATGCGCCGGCACGCGCAAGACAAACGTCAGTCCAGGTGCGGTCAGCGCCAGCAGCAGGCAGCCGTGGACGAACATGCGCCGCCACCGCTCCGGCTTTCGCAGAACGATCAGAGAACAACCCTGTGCGAGCAGCGCCAGGCAGGCGAAGAAGTGCGTATAGAAAGCAAGCGCACCGCACAGCGTCCACAGGAGCCAATCGCGCTCGCGGTTGGCTTCCACGGCACGCACAAAAAACCACGCCGACGCCAATACCAGCAGGATGGCCATCGGATATCCGCGAGCTTCCTGCGAGTAGTACACATGCGTGGGGCTGAAGGCCAGCAGCGCGGCTGAAGCCAGGGCCGCGCTCTCGCCGGCCAGTTTCCGCGCCACCAAATAGATAAGCGGAATGGACGCGATGGCAAACATCGCGGAAGGCAGACGTATCCAGGCTTCGCTTTGTCCCAGGTGCAGCCAGCCGCGCATCAGCAAAAAATAAGCGCCCTGATAACTGGCTTCGCCGTACCACCAGATGTGCCGGAACTGCGCCCACGGCAAGCGAGCAATGGCGACCGTGGCGGGCTCGTCCAGCCACAGGCCCTTCGCGCCCAGGTGCAGCAAACGCAAGCCCGCGCCGGCGGTGGTGAAAAGAAGCAGTAGAAGCGTATGGTCGCGATGCAACACTCCGGGTGCTGAGACAGCGACCTGCTTCGATGCAAAGGGAGCGCCTGAGCGCTCGCTGGCCGGCGGCATAAACACCGAGTTTATCAGCAGCGGAAGGCCGCTTTTCGCTTCTCGCTTCTCACCGTGCGCCCTTGGCTTTTCGCCCTTAGCTATCAGCTCGAGGCTCGAGGCTCTTAGCTTGAGGCAGCGCAACTGATATCCTCGTAGCGCGCATGCCCACATTCGCCGCGGTCGATATTGGTTCCAACTCGGTAAGGCTTAAGATCGCGAAGGTGGTGCGCGGCCGCCTCCAGGAACTTCACGAAGAGCGTGAGGTGACGCGCCTCGGCGAGAACGTGTTTGCCAATGGAGCGCTCGACCCCCAGGCCATGGCGCACACCCTCCGCGTGCTGCGCCGCTTTCATCGCGCGGCGCAAACCTACGGCGCCGACCGCGTACGCGTGGTCGCCACCAGCGCTCTGCGCGACGCCCGCAATAGCCGCGCTTTTCGCGATTGGGTGCTCACCGCCACCGGCTGGAAGGTTGACGTCATCTCCGGCTTGGAAGAAGGCCGCCTCATCCATCTCGGGGTCCTCTCCGGCGCGCGGGTTTCCCGGAAGCGCGCTTTGCTCATCGACCTGGGCGGTGGCAGCTGCGAGTTGACGCTCTCCATCTCCGGCCACATTGAGGACATGGTGAGCCTGCCCATCGGCGCAGTCCGTCTCACGCAGACTTTCCTGCACCATGATCCTCCCTGGCGAATTGAGCTGGAGCAGCTGCGCGGCGTGATCCAGCGAGAGGTTTCGCGCATCCGAAAGCGCATCATAGGGGCCAAACTGCAAATGGTCTTGGCCACTTCGGGCACCCCTGCCGCCCTTTCGGGGCTCTACGCCGCCAAGGGGCGCGGCTATGATGAGAGCAAGCCTCACACCGTGCCGCAGGACGCCGTCGCTTCCTTGCTGAAGGAACTTAGCCAGCGCAATCTTTCCCAACGCCGCGCGCTGCCCGGCATTGGCCCGCGCCGCGCTGAGATCATCGTCGCCGGCGCAATGGTCTTCGCCGAACTGATGCAGCTTTGCCAGTTGCGCAGCTTCCGCTACCTGCCCCTGGGTTTGCGCGACGGTCTGCTGGCGCAGATGATGGCCGACCACAACGCCAGCACTGCCATGCGCGAACGCGTGGAATCGGAACGTCACGACGCGCTGCTGGCGGTGGCCAAACACTATGGCGCTGACTTGCAATTTGCCCAGCGTATTCGCGATTTGGCATTGCAGCTTTTCCAGCGCCTGAAAAAAGTGCACCAACTGCCCAACGAGTATGCAGACTGGTTGGAGGCAGCGGCCATGCTGCATGAGGTGGGCGCCTACATCAATCGCTCGGGACGCCGTCGCCACACTTACTACGTGATCTCCAACTCGGAGCTGTTTGGTTATACCCCGCTCCAGCGCCGCCTGATCGCCGCTATCGCCCGTTATGTCGGGAAATCGTTACCTTCTCCCAGTGACCGCGTGATGAGCATCCTCCCCGGTGTCCACCAAATCCACGTCGCCAAGGCCGTCTCTTTACTACGCCTGGCAAGAGCGCTTGATCAAGGCCGCCGCTCGGCAGTCAGTGAGTTGAAGGTCCGCCTTCACCAGGATGGTCAAGTGCGTTTGCTGCTGACTCCACGACCGCCGGAAGGGATCGAGCTTGAATTGTGGGCGGTGGAACAGGAAAAGGACTACTTCGAGACCGTCTTCGGGCGCGAGTTGCTGGCTGAGGCCTGCTGAATCGAGCGTACAACTTTCGGCGGCATGCACCACTTGAGCACAGCCGGCCGGCGGCCCACTTTCTCCACTTTCGCAATCGCGCCTTTCTTCATTTCGATCGCATGGGGAGCAGCCTCGCCCACCAGAAGTCTATTCACGAACTCTGTCATGCTGGGATTGTGGCCAGCCACCAGGATCGCTTCCATATGGCTACAGCGGCGTAGCAATTCCTGGAACTGCTCGTAGCTAGCTTCAGATCGCAGGGCTGCGTCGATAACCACCTGGTCCTTATGCCCGATTTCACTGGCCACAACCGTCGCGGTCTGCATGGCACGTGGCAGGGGACTGGAGAGGATCGCATCCACGGTTACACCCAGCGCCGCGAGCGCACGTCCCACAGCGTGGGACTGTTCGATCCCAAGCTTGTCCAGCGGCCGTTGGTCATCCTTGGCGGGATTTAGTTTCGCTTCGCCGGCATTGGCGTGACGCAGGAAGTAGATGTCCATGATGACTATTCTGGCCGCGGGCAGCGAGCCTGAGCGTCGGAGCTGATTAGCTGTCGCCTGACCTTGGATCGCAGCCGGGATTTCCGGCTCGTGGCTCGTAGCTCATAGCTTCGTCGCCAGCGCGTGCTCGGCGACATGCGCGACGCGCAACACCGTGGCTTCATCGAAATGCTTTCCCAGAATCTGCATGCCGATCGGCAATCCCTCTTTGCTCCTGCCGCACGGAATCGAAATTCCGGGAATGCCCGCCAGATCGGCGGTCACGGTAAAAATGTCGGCCAGGTACATGGCCAGCGGATCGTCTGTCTTTTCTCCAAGCTTGAACGCCGGCGTAGGGGCTGTCGGCGTCACAATGACGTCGACCTTGGCGAAAGCTTCGTCGAAGTCGCGAGCCAACAGGCTGCGCACGCGTTGCGCCTTCAGGTAGTAGGCATCGTAATATCCCGCGCTCAGCACATACGTTCCCAGCATGATGCGGCGCTTCACTTCCGCGCCGAACCCTGCGTCGCGAGTGCGGCGATACATCTCGCTCAGAGTTTTCCCGCCCACGCGCAGGCCATAACGCACGCCGTCATAGCGCGCCAGGTTCGACGAGGCCTCAGCGGTCGCGATCACGTAGTACGTCGGTATGGCGTACGGCGTATGCGGCAGTGAGATTGGAACAATCTCGGCGCCGGCTTTCTTGAGCTCCTCAATGCCGAACTGCACCGCAGTGCTCACTTCCAGGTCAATGCCTTCTTCGAAGTACTCCTGCGGAACCCCGACCTTCATGCCCGTGACCGGCCGGCCAATCTGCTCGCGATAGTTGGGGACCGGAACGTCGGCGGTGGTGGAGTCGAGCGGATCGCGTCCGGCAATGGCCTGCAACATCAGCGCGGCATCTTTCACGCTCTTGCCGAATGGACCAGGATGGTCCAGCGACGATGCAAACGCGATCAGGCCATAGCGGGAGACGCGGCCATAGGTCGGCATCAGGCCGACAACCCCACAGAACGCCGCCGGCTGACGTATCGATCCCCCGGTATCGGACCCTAGCGAAGCCACGGCAGTTCCCGCCGCAATCGCGGCCGCGGAACCGCCCGACGAGCCCCCAGGCACCCGCGAGCGATCGCGCGGATTGTGTACGGGATGGAAGGCTGAATTCTCATTGGACGAGCCCATGGCGAACTCGTCGCAATTGGTCTTGCCCAGGATAATCGCGCCGGCGTCCTCAAGCCGCGACACCACGGTCGCATCATAGGGCGCAACGAAGTCGGCCAGGATCTTCGATCCCGCCGTGGTGCGCACGTCCTGCGTAGTGAACACGTCCTTGATCGCCACCGGTACTCCCGCCAGCGGCGGAAGGTCGTCACCTTTATCGGCAAGAGCGTCGATGTACGCGGCCTGGCGATAGGCCCGATCTTTACTCAGCGTCAGGTAGGCGCCGATCGCACCGTCCTCGGCGTCAATCTTTTTGTAGAAGGCATCGACCAGCGCGGTAGCAGTGGTCTCTTTTTCCAGCACCGCGGTGCGCGCGGAATCGACGGTGAGCAAGTCGAGATTCATGGCCTAGCGCTCAATCACTTTAGGTACTTTGAAAAATGTTCCGTCGGAAGCGGGCGCATTCCGCAGTGCCGCTTCGCGCGGCAGGCACGGATGCGGTTCATCGCTGCGCAGGGCGAATGCGAAGTCGCCGGCCTCGTCTTTCCGCTCGCCATAAGCGCTGGCCACTTGCGCCATCGGCTCCACGTTGCTGGTGTCCAACTGGTTCAGCCGGTCGATATAACCAAGAATCGAGTTCAGGTCTTTCAACATGCGCGCGCGCTCCTCGTCCGTCAGTTCAAGGTGCGCCAGGTCCGCCACATAGGAAACATCTTTTTCGGAAACCATAATGTATTTGGGATCAGCAGTCGGTGCTTTTCACAGTGACAAACTCAATCCTGTCCACTGGCTCGGGTGAGACTTGGCTCAGTGCGGACAGGTATCGCGAACTGAAGCTCTGAAGCTGCCGACGCCAAGTCTCGTCAGGAACGGAAACCGTAAGTACGCCGGCGGCAAAGCCGATTGCATTCGTCCGCTCCGCTGTCTTAGCGCCGCAGGCGAGCGGCCACGCCAGCACTGGCGCACTGTTGCCGTCGCGGCGTGCGGTCTCGCGGAAAATCTTTCTCAGGGTTGTACTGGCGTGCTCCATAATCGAAGTCTAATTGTAGACCAGCTTTGTCGCTCGTCGCGGTTCGTCCTTCGCTTTTCGCTGTTCGCCAGATGCGCTACCAGCTAACTTTCAGCCAGTAAGGGGAAACTCGCGACGCACAAACTCCAGGGCATCGTCCCTGCTTCGCAAAGAACCCTCCAATTGTGCGTCCTCGATGGTCGCCAACATCTCGCGAAACCCTGGACCAGGCTTGTAGCCAAGCTGAATCAGGTCTCGTCCTGTCAACAGCAACGCCGGCCTGATCTCTTCCGCCGAACTTTCGTGCAAACGCTGGCGCACGAAGTCATACATGGCGAGGCCTCCGTGGCTGCTGAGGCAATCGATGCGATGCAATTCCAGGTGCTCCTCGAATTTCGGCAGCCGCATGAATCGCTTCAGGGTCGATGCTTTCATCCGCTCAGCATCGGCAAAACGCATGTGATTGGCAACCAACGCCGCAATTTGCTTAGTGTCGTCGTTGGAGAAGTGCAGGCGGTGACAGATCTCTTCCGCCATCCGGACGCCAACCTCGACATGCCCATCGAAGCGGATGCGGTCAGGCGCAACCCGAAACGTCGGCGGCTTGCCTACGTCGTGCAACAGCGTTCCCCACGCTAGGGTAGGCGAGCATTTCGGTGGCAGCTTCTCCAGCAGAAGCAGCGTGTGAATCCAGACGTCGCCCTCAGGATGATACTGCGGCGGCTGCTCTACGCCATGCATACGATCGATTTCCGGCAGCACTTCGCGCAGCAGGCCGCTGGCGTCGAGCAACTCGAACGCATGGCGCGCGTGGCCTTCAGTCAGCATCTTCGTCAGCTCGTCACGAACACGCTCCCGGCTAACCTGGCGAATGAGCGGAGCCAGGTGCTGAATTGCGGCAAAGGTCTGGGGCTCGATCGCATACTGGAACCTTGCTGCGAAACGCACCGCTCGAAGCATACGGAGCTTGTCTTCCTGAAAGCGGCACTCCGCATCGCCGATGGCTCGAACCACCCCGGCCTTCAAGTCCTCCCGGCCGCCAACAAAATCCAGCACAAGATTGCCGTCGAGCGGATCCATCAGCAGCCCGTTGATCGTGAAGTCACGGCGCTGCACGTCCTCCCGGGGATCTTTCGAATAGCGCACCTGGTCCGGATGACGCCCATCGGAGTAAGCGCCGTCATTGCGGAACGTCGCTACTTCAACGTAGTTTGGGTGCTCGGAGGGAGTTTCTGGAACAGGAACATCTTCCGGCGCAGGCACCAGCACAACGCCGAACTGCGCCCCGACGGCATATGTTTCGGGGAAAATTCGCATCACCTCTGGCGGCGTGGCGTCGGTGGCCACGTCATAATCGGTCGGCACCAGGCCCAGCAGCGTGTCGCGAACACAGCCTCCGGCAAAGTAGGCTTGGAATCCGTGCTGGCGCAACTCGCGAACGACGTTGGTGGCGTGGGTGCGCATACAAGACTGATGATAGCAATATGCGGGTGGCAGTTAGCCAACGCGTTTCATGCGCGGTTTTGCTGAATGCTCAAGAAGCTCTGACTAACTTGCCCGAGCTGGCCGTAGGGGCAAAAGCCCCGTTGATGTTCCAGTGCTTGCGGCACGGCTGAAGCCGTGCCCTTTCGAAACCCAGGCTGATCAGAGCTTCCCTAAATGCTAAACGCCGAACCGCCACCGTCCACAGACTAGAATGTTGCTGTGAGCGAGGTTTTCATCCTGGGCATCGAGAGCTCCTGCGACGAGACCGCGGCGGCCGTGGTGCGCTCCGGCGAAGAAGTTATCTCCAATGTGGTGTACTCGCAGATCGCCACGCACCAGCCCTACGGCGGAGTGGTACCCGAACTGGCGTCGCGCGAGCATCTCCGCGCCATCGTTCCGGTCGTCCGCAAAGCCCTTGATGATGCCAACCAGACTTACGAGAGCATCGACGCCCTGGCGGTGACGAAGGGGCCCGGACTTGCCGGCGCACTGCTGGTTGGCGTGAGCTACGCCAAAGCACTGGCGTATGCCCTCAAGAAGCCGCTGATTGGAGTAAACCACTTAGAGGGACACATTCACGCTGTGCTGCTGGAAGAACGGCAGCACGGCAATCATGAACTCGAGTTTCCCGTGCTGGCCCTGGTGGTGAGTGGCGGCCATACTCATCTTTTTCTTGCCGAACGGCAAGGCTTGGGATGGATATACCACGATGTGGGACACACTCGAGATGACGCGGCCGGCGAGGCCTTCGACAAGGTCGCCAAGCTGCTCGAGTTGGGATATCCTGGCGGACCGCTCATCGACTTTCTTTCCGGACACGGCAATCCACTGGCAGTCAAATTTCCTTTCGCGCAGATCAAGCATCCCGACCGCAATCCTCAGAACCGCTACGGCAAGGATGAACGGCGCGCCGATTTTTCCTACAGCGGGATCAAGACGGCGGTGCTGCGCTATGTAGAGACGCACGACCTGCGCGCCAGCATCGCGCAGCGGCGTTGCCTCCTCGGGCAATTGGCAAGTCCCGCGCCCCATGACGTTCTCGCCGCATGCGATGCTGAGGTTCTTGACCTGGTGGCGTCGTTCCAACGGGCGATGGTGAACGACCTGGTGAGTAAGACCCTGGCGGCCGCGCGCGAACAAGGCGTGGCAACCGTCCTGGTCACCGGAGGCGTCGCCGCCAACTCTGAGTTGCGCACCGCCTTCCAAAAGTCCGCTGCCGAGGACGGTCTCCCTGTTCATTTTCCTTCTCGCAGGCTCTCGACAGATAACGCTGCGATGATCGCTGCCGCCGCCTATCCCCGATTCATCGCTGGGGAGTTTGCGGATTCAGAATTGTCGCCTGACGCCGGACTGAGGTTGCGGTGAGCGCGCTGAACACACGAAGGCAACGTCGTGCTGGAAGCAGGCAGTTGGACCTAAGCGCTTATTCTTCTTCGGTAGGAATTTTGGATTCGATGTCCATGTCACGGAGCTCGCTGGATTCGAAGATCTCGCGGCATTCAACGCATTCTACGTATTCCGCATCTTCGTCTCGCGAGACGACCTGGACCCTGGAATGCCGGCACTGGTTGTCCATTGCGTCGCCCTGAGGATAGTTGTAGGTTGTATTTACCGAACGGCTGACGTTCATAGCGAATCGCCCAAAACTACAGAAGCAACCTCAATTGTCGGGTATTGTATCCCCGGCCTAACGGTTGTCAAGCATTTCCCGTGTTAATTTCCGTGGATTCACTTGGAACCGGGCTCGATGGCACCTTCGACTAAAGTGTAGGAGCGAGCCTCCGAAGGGCTTACATGCTGGCAAGTTAAGCATTCTTTTCGCTTCCGCTGAGCAGGCATCGTCACTGCACCCAGCATCTCAAATACGGCAGGACGAGTGGCATGCATTTAGCTTGCGGCGCGCCGACAGGCGGGCAACAGCTGCACAATGAGCGGCATCTAAGACCTTGGAGCGTTGGTAAACTACATTGACGACTGCAAAGAAGGTCTTGGCAAGCGGCATATCCGAGCAAGAAGCCATCGCGCGGGCCCAGCAGGGCGACGCCGAATGCTTTGAAGCTTTGTACGGCCTGCACAAGCGACGCGTATATTCGCTTTGCTTGCGTATGACCGGTAACACAGCTGAAGCGGAAGACCTGACCCAGGAGGCTTTCCTTCAGCTCTATCGCAAGATTGCAACCTTCCGTGGCGAATCGGCATTCTCCACCTGGCTGCACCGGCTGTCAGTGAACGTGGTGCTAATGCATTTGCGGAAGAAAGGGCTGCCTGAGGTTTCCCTGGAGGAAACCCTGGAGCCGCAGCAGGAGGACGGGCCGAGGAAGGATGTAGGGACCAGGGACAATGTGCTGGCCGGTTCGATCGACCGCGTAAATTTGCAACGGGCGGTTGAGAGCTTGCCGCCGGGATACCGCATTATCTTCATATTGCACGATGTCGAGGGCTACGAACACAACGAGATCGCTGAAATGATGGGATGTTCGATCGGCAACAGCAAATCGCAACTTCACAAGGCACGAATGAAGCTGCGCGACCTGCTAAAGCAGAGCAAAGCGGAGAAGGCTGCCGGCAGGCGTTAGCGATCGGAGCGGAGAGAGGAACGCAGGGATTTGTGAAGCGGACATGACTGGAATCGAGCCGCCGCTACTGTCCCTCGGGGAGAGAATAGTTATGACGTGTGCGGAGTTTCAGAAGAGCCTGCCCTACATCATAGATGGAGGCGGGACTGAAGAGGAGCAAGGGCACCTGGAAACATGCCATGTTTGCTCTGATCTGGTGGCGGACCTACGCTACATCGCCGAGTGTGCCAAGCTCTTGGTACCGATGGAAGATCCCAGCCCCCGGGTTTGGACCGGTATTGAAAAAGGGTTGCAGCAGGAAGATATGGCCAAGCCCGCACGCCGGAGTTCCTGAGCAGGATCGGTGGCAGCATTCGATTGGTTGGGACACAATCGTATGCCGTGCGCCCACTCAGTGTTCCATGCCTCACTGTCCAGGGTTCGATCTGCCTATGTGGTTTTCCGTGACTCTCTACTACTCAATTATCCACAGTCTTGGGATACGGCCCGCGGTAACCCAGTTGATGCGAGATACGTCGCGCTGCCTCTTTTAGCATGTCGGCAAGGTGAGGAACCGCCTCTCGCGGCACATCGTTGATGATACCGGTGGACGCGATGGCCGCTTCTGCCTGCCCATCGCCGTTAAAAATAGGCGCGCCCACACAACGCGCTCCCAGACTATTTTCTTCGTCATCCACTGCGTATCCCAACTGGCGCACGCGCTCCAGTTCCTGGAGCAGCTTTGGCAAAGTTGTGATGGTGTGGGTGGTTAGTTTCTTCAGCCCGCGCTGGCGCAAGATGGCGTCACGCTCTTTCGCATCCAGGTAGGCCAGCAGCGCCTTGCCTACCGCGGTGGAATGCACCTCCATCCGCCGGCCAATCCAGGTATTCATCTTGATAAAGCTCGGCGCTTCCACCTTCTCAACATAGACCGCCTCCCCGTGGTCAAGGATCGCCAGGTGTGTGGTTATGTGGATGCGATCGACCAGATGCCGCATAATCGGCAGCGCGACTTCCCGCACGTCGATGCCGCCGAGTGCAGCCCGCGACAAGTTCAGGACCTTCATACCCAGGCGATACCTTCCATCGGCGCCGTCGCGGCGCAGATAGCCGTGCTGCTCCAGGGTCCGCAGAATGTAACTCGCTGAACTCTTTGGAATCTTTAGCTTACGACTAAATTCGGCATTCGACATCCCGCCTTCGCGTTGCGCGGCAGCTTCCAGAATCAACAGCGTGCGTTCGACCGCGGTGGAAGAAATATCACTCGAAGAAGCCATAGCCATCCAGTTTAGCAATACGGGAACCGGATTCATGGTACACGATTATGAATTTATGTTCAATATGCTGAACGAATGGCTTGCGCCGCTCCGCGGCAAGCCGCTAGTGTTTGTACACCATACAGAATGATTGTTCGACATACTGAACATACATTCTGGATTGATCATCAGGGCCCTGAACATTTGCCATCAACCAAAGCTTACAGGCACCACTCGACTAAGAACGCTCGAACCGAACAGGAGATCACGCAATGGCGGCGTACGAATCTGCATCTCAGCTTGCACAGTCCTGGAAGACCGATCCACGCTGGAAGGGAATCCAACGTCCTTATACCCCGGAAGATGTACTGCGCTTGCGCGGCACGCTTCGCATTGAATACACGCTTGCTCGCGTGGGCGCTGAGCGCCTGTGGGAGATGCTGGGCAGCGGCGCCTACGTCAACGCCCTCGGCGCCGTGACCGGCAACCAGGCGGTGCAGATGGTTGAAGCCGGACTGAAGGCCATTTACGTCAGTGGCTGGCAGTGCGCTGCCGACGCCAATAACGCTGGCCAGATGTATCCCGATCAGAGCCTTTACCCTGCTGACTCGGTGCCCAACCTGGCGCGCCGTCTGAACAATGCGCTGAGCCGCGCCGATCAGATCCATCACTCCGAAGGCAAGAACGGCATGAACTGGTTTGTTCCGCTGATCGCCGACGCCGAGGCTGGTTTTGGCGGCACACTGAATGCCTTCGAGCTGATGAAGGCCATGATTGAGGCCGGTGTGGCATGCGTCCACTTCGAAGACCAGTTGTCGTCCGCGAAGAAGTGCGGTCACCTTGGCGGCAAGGTGCTGGTGCCCACGCAGGAAGCGATCCAGAAGCTGATCGCGGCACGTCTGGCGGCTGACGTTCTGGGCGTGCCGACGCTAGTGCTGGCGCGCACCGATGCCGACAGCGCGCATCTCCTTACCAGCGACATCGATCCCTACGATCGCATATTCCTGAACGGCGAGCGCACGCCGGAAGGCTTCTACGGGATTCACGGTGGGCTTGACTCGGCCATCGCCCGCGGCCTGGCGTATGCCCCGTACTGCGACCTTATCTGGTGCGAGACCTCGCAACCGAACCTGAAGGAAGCTCAGCTCTTCGCCGATGCGATCCACAAACAGTTCCCCGGCAAGCTGTTGGCGTATAACTGTTCCCCTTCGTTCAACTGGAAGAAGAAGCTGGACGACGCGACCATTGCGCGCTTCCAGCCCGCGCTGGCTGAGATGGGCTACAAATTCCAGTTCATCACGCTGGCGGGCTTCCACGCCCTGAACCTCAGCATGTTTGAGTTGGCACGCGCTTACAAGCAGGTGGGCATGACCGCCTACTCACGGCTACAGGAGAAGGAATTCGCCCGCGAGTATAGCCACGGCTACTCCGCGGTCAAGCACCAGCGCTTCGTCGGCACCGGATATTTCGACGCAGTCACCCAGGTGATCGCCAGCGGCAAGTCTTCGGTCACCGCGCTGGAGCATTCGACCGAGGCCGAGCAGTTCAGCGAAGTGAAGGCGCCGTCGCAGATGATCGAGATCGGACAAGATCCGTCCTGCCGGCCGATACTGGGCGAGTGTCCTATAGCGTGCGAACACGATCACGAGCATGTGCGGAGCGGCAACGCCTCCGCCAACGACTAAAGTTTTCCCCTCAGCAGAGAACGCGCGTTAACCGGCGCGCATGGCACGGGGCTCTCCTTCCCCGTGCCTTTTTTCTTGCGCAGCCGATAAATAGCCTCGCGCAAGAAGTCCTGGGCGGCTAAACTGCTGGAGTAGTTCGCGGCGAAACTCAATGTCCGGAGGCAACCGACGGCCGACCCCAGGGCAGCCGGTTCTCCAGAGGATTATCCGAGCATGCTCCCGCCTACTGCTGTGGGTGGGAGCGGCGGTCTTTTTGGTCGGAGACGCGTTCCTTTATGAGATCAAGCATGTGAACTTCTTCGCCTCCGCAGCGATCGGCGTTCTCGGAGGAGTGTCAGTGATGATGCTGGGTGCAGGAATCGCGGTCGCGAGCAAATCTCCAAGGTCGGGGCAGCACATTGATTAGAGTTAAGCCCTATCCAGACTGGCCAGTATGGCTACAGATGTTGATCATGGTGCCGAATGCTCTGCTGGCGGGATATGCGTGTTGGGCATGGTGGCCGAAATCGAAGCGCGAATGGAACCGATTTGGTTGGGTGATTGCATATCTGGTTGTCTTCTTTTCGGTGATGATATTTGTTTTCCACCTAGGATAATGGCAGCTAGTAGTGAAATTCCGTTGTTACCCGCGATGGTCAGCTAGTGTGATCACACAGTGTCCTGCGCTCTGCCTTTCCACTCGCCGCCGCGGCCCGACCAATACATGACGGCTGAATGAATCGTGGCAGCCAGGTAGAACATCGCACTGAACGGCAGCGTTAAAGCCCAAAGGGGGCTGAGCTGATAGAAGCGAACCTTGGGTAGATAAGCGGCGCTGATCAACAGGTAAGCGGCGCCGCCAATCATGGCCAGCAGTCGCGATCGGCTTGCCAGCAGCGCCAGCGGCAAAACAAACACCAGGAGCATCCCCAGTACCGTCCCCAGCAGAAGCCACGCTGAATGCCGCAGCTGGTTGAACGCGGTACGAGCGACCATCCTCTCAATTTCCCCGAATGTGTGGTAGGCGCGCAGACTGCGCGTCTCCGCGGTCAATCCCAGCCACACTTTGCCGCCCGATCGCTTTACCGCCCGGGCCATCGCGCAGTCATCAATGATCTCCTGACGGATGGCTGCAATGCCGCCTGCGCGGTCAAGAGCTGCGGGACGTATTAGCATGCAACCGCCTGCCGCGCCCGCCGTTTTGCGCCGAGGGTTGCGGATCCACTTCGGCGGATACAGCATGAAGAAGAAGAACACGAATGCTGGAATCAGAAGTTTTTCCGCCAGGCTGTGGCAGTGCAGCTTCACCATAAAGGAAGCGAGATCGTAATCGCCGGCTTCAGCGATCTGAACCAGCCCGGCCACGTTTTCCGGCGAATGCTCGATATCGGCGTCCGTCAATAAGAAAAACTCAGGGTCCTGCAAGGCCGCTTGTTCGATGCCCTGCTGCACAGCCCAGAGCTTACCCGACCAGCCGGATGGCAGAGGACCGGCGCTAATAACGGTCACGCGCTCGCCTTGCGAGCTTTGAGCCGCGGACCGCCAGACAGCTTCAGTTGTGCCGTCTACACTGTTGTCGTCGACGACAAAGATGTGCAACGCGTCGACACAACTCTGCCGCAGGAGGGAGCCGACCGACTGGCCGACCACGTCGACTTCATTGCGAGCCGGAATGATCACTGCAATCACGGGGCGCCGCACCCGAACTTGCAACGGCGATTCTGCAACCTCATACAAAACCATGCTAAACGAGCGAGCCATGAAATGATCTACACTACAGCCGAAACCAGTTGCTGTCCGTCCAATCTATGGTGACCAGCGCAAGCCGCGAACGTAATCTTCGGCCGCTACTGCTGGCTCTGGCGCTGTTATTTGCCGGGGCCACCGTGGTGTACAGCGGCGCCTGGATGTATTACCAGCGCGTCGTCCTCCCGGTCGAAGTTGGCATCGACACGAATCCTTCGCCGGGCGGCATCATCGTGCAGCGCGTGTGGAAGAACAGTCCAGCGGAGGAGTCGGGCCTGCGCGTGCACGACGTCATCACCGCCATTAACGGCCGCAGCATCAGTTCGCCCGCGGCCTGCGGGCAAATTCTGGATCAGGTCTGGATTGCCTCCCATCCCGGAGACATCGTCAACCTCACCGTTCAGCGCTCAGGCCAGGCGCAACCGCTGCAACTAACGCCGGCCTTCCGCGCGGCGCAAGGCAACGGCGACACCTCTTTGGCACGCAAAGGAGCCACGGAGGTCATCCGCTTCTACCCTCTGCTGTTTCTGGTGGTCGGGCTCGCAGTCTTGTTTATGCGGGTGGAGGACAGTAACGCCTGGCTGCTGGCGCTGATGTTCGCCGGATTTATCGCGGAACCCGGTATGCCGGATACGATCGGCGTGGCTCCCGATGTCCTGATGAAATTCATGTATGCTGCGCAGACGCTGATGAAGAGCCTGCTTCCCGGGCTGTTCTATTTCTTCTTCGCAGTGTTCCCGACGCGTTCGCCGATCAATCGCAAGCTTCCGTGGCTGAAATGGGCATTACTGATCTTCGGAGCCTGTTTCGGTTGGGGTGGCGTGCGTCACGGCAATCTGGAGGCGCTGCCGTTCCTTGCTGCGATGCTAGGCAAGTCCGCTGTCGACCTGACCAATACGATCGTCGGTTATGGGGCTGTGATTCTGGGTATGGCGTCGCTGCTGTGGAATGTAATCGACGCGCCCAGGGTCGAAGACCGGCGGCGGCTGAACGTGATGCTATGGGGAACGCTAGTGGGCGTCACGCCTGCGATATTGATCGGCGTACCCTACGACCTGGCTCACACCGACCCGCCTTTCTGGCTGGCTTTTGCTCAAGGCACCTGCCTGTTTCTGCTTCCGCTGTCGTTTGCTTACGCCGTTGTGAAGCACCGCGTGATGGATATCCCGGTACTTTTGCGGCGCAGCGCGCGCTACCTGCTGGTGGAGCGAGGATTTGCGATTCTGATTCTGGTGATTTCCGTCGGCCTTACCCTTTGGTTTGGACAGGCGTTCTCGCGGCGATTCTCGGCGGGATCGAAGGCCGCCATCCCGATTGGGGCCACATTCGGGGTCTTGCTGATCTCTGGCGCGACCCAGGTGCACCGCCGAGTGCGGACCCGGCTGGACCGAGCTTTCTTCCGCAGCGCATACGACGCACAACAGATTCTGCAAAACCTGGCGGCAAGAACGCTGGCTGTGACGGACCGCGAAGGTTTGGCCCTTCTGCTGCACCAGCAGATACACGAGGCTCTGCATCCCATGCCTCTCCTGGTCTACCTGCTGGCCGTTGATGGGCGTCTCCACGCGTACGCCGGCAATCCGCCGCAAGAGGCGCTGACCCTGTCCGCTGCTGCCCCCGGCCTGGAACAATTGGCGGGACGCAGCGAGCCGCTGGAACTGGATCCTGCGACGTTGCGCGGAACCCAGATGGAGCCACTCCACGCCGAGTGCCTGGTCCCGATCCGTGGGTCTGTTGACGGCGGCTTGCAGGGTGTCATTGTTCTGGGTCCAAGACTCTCCGAAGAACCATATTCCGCGGGAGACAGGCGGCTGCTTGCCTCAGTGGCAAGCCAGGCGGGAATTGCGATGCGGAGCATTTTCATGGCCGAGAAGATGGCCGAGAGCATGGAAGCCGAGCGCCGAAGCGAGCAGGAAATGCAGATCGCCCGGCAGGTGCAAAGCCGACTGTTGCCGCAGCAGGCTCCGTGGCTGCCGACCCTGGAGTGCGCCGGAAAATGTATTCAAACCCGTGCCGTCGGTGGAGACTATTACGACTTCCTCGATTTCGGCGCAGGCAAGCTGGGCCTGGTCCTGGCCGACATCTCGGGCAAAGGAATTTCTGCTGCCCTGCTCATGGCCAATCTACAGGCCAATCTGCGTGGCCAATATGCGCTGGCTCTGGAAGACTTGCCAAAATTGCTGCGTTCGGTAAATCAACTCTTCTACAAGAACACGGAAAGTAACCACTATGCTACGACGTTCTTCGCGGTATACGACGACCAGAGCCGGATCCTCCGTTACGTAAACTGCGGACATAATCCGCCGCTCCTGTTGCGTGAAAATGGCGATGTTGAATGGTTGCCAGCTACCGCGACGGTCCTGGGATTGTTTGAGGAGTGGGACTGCTCCGTCGCCGAACGCCAGTTGGGGGCCGGCGACGTTCTGCTGATCTATACCGACGGCATTTCCGAAGCCGCTCCTGGTGAGGAAGCTGAAGAATTCGGCGACGAACGCCTGATACAAAGCCTCAGAGACCACCGGTCTCGGTGCGCGGAAGGAATGCTTGAGGCGGTCATCGCGGATGTACAGCGCTTCAGCCAAGGCGAGCAGGCGGATGACATGACGGTCATCGTCGCCCGCTGCCGCTAGCGCGACTCCCCGTCTGACGACCTCGCGGCACGGCTAAAGCGAGGCTCTGATACAAACCGACCATCACGTTTCAACATGTCTTGCTACCGATCCTTCCCCGCCGGGGTCTAATAGAGTGGGAGGGCGTTGGGAACGCGCGCCCGAGTTGTTCCCTTTTTCGGGACGGAACAAACTTTCATTCCTCAACGTACTAAACATCAGAACGAGGTGCTGCCCGGTTGCGGAGGGAGCAGTGGCGAACGGTAAGAACAACAAAAATAAGCGCTGGATCATTATTACGGCCGTTTCGGTCGCGGTTGTGGCCCTGGTAATCGTGGCTGTGGCAGCAACGCGCGGCGGCACGAAGATTGACCCCGTCAAGCTGGCCAAGGTTGAAAAGGGCGACCTCGCCAAGAGCGTAGTGGCCACGGGAAAGATCACGCCGATTACGAAAGTCGAGATCAAATCCAAAGCCAGCGGCATTGTGGAAAAGCTGTACGTGGATACTGGCGACCATGTGAAGCAAGGCCAGGTACTGGCCGAACTGGACAGGGTCGAGATTCAGGCGCAGGTGAATTCGTCGAAAGCGCAGCTGCTCTCGTCGCAAGCCAACCTGATGAGCGCCGAGGCCGACGAGAAGCGTGCCGCGGTTGATGCCCAGGGCGTGGACATCCCCACCTTGCAGCGGGCCTACGAGCGCGCGCAGGAGATGTCGAAGGATGGGGTTGTCTCGCAAGCCACGCTGGACGACGCGCAGCGGGGCTACATCATGGCCGTGAACAAGCGCGATGTTGCCCGGGCGCAGTTGGTCGTCAACAAGGCCAAGGTATCTCAGGCCCAAGCCGAAGTGGAGAAAGATGAAGCCAGCCTCAAGCAGTTCCAGGAGCAGCTCAGCTATACGACCATCACCGCGCCGATCGACGGTGTTGTGCTCTCGCGCGACGTTGAAGTGGGCGACGCGGTCAGCTCCATCCTGGTTCTGGGATCGGGCGCAACCCTGGTGATGACCCTGGGCGATACCAGCGAAGTTTACGTGAAGGGCAAGGTGGACGAGAGCGACATCGGCAAGGTCTACCTGGGACAGCCCGCGCGCATTCGCGTGGAAACGTTTAAGGACAAAACCTTCACCGGACATGTCACTAAAATCTCGCCGATGGGGGTTGAAAAAGACAATGTCACTACCTTCGAGGTGCGCGTTTCCATCAACAACCCTGGCGGAGAGCTGAAGGCGGAGATGACCGCCAACGCCGAGATCATCCTTGACGAACATCACAACGTGCTGATGATCCCGGAAGGCGCCATCATGTACGACAAGGACAAGAAGGCTTCGGTTGATATCCCGGTTCCCAGCGCCAAGGATGGGATGAAGAAGATCGCGGTGAACATCGGGATTTCCAATGGCGTCAAGACTGAGGTTCTGTCCGGTCTCAAAGAAGGCGATCAGGTAGTGTTGCAGCAGTAATCGCGAAAATGGTTTCGCCCAGGCTGCCTTTTGGGCAGCCTTTTTCGAATCTGATTTACTCCAGCATCAGAAGAGGTGTCATGAACAAACGTTTCACGGCGGCTCTAGTCGGCTTCCTGCTGCTTCCGGTTTTGTCATTCGCCCGCACCGAAGGCCACTTCGATCGCACGTTACAGGTCTCCGGAGCTGTGAGCCTCGACGTGAGCACCGGTTCGGGTGACATCACGATCAAGACGGGGAGTTCCAATCAGGTCGTGGTGCATGGAACAATTCACGGCAATAGCTGGTTCTCCAGCAATGAAAATGCGGTGCACCAGGTGGAATCGAATCCCCCTATTCAGCAAAGCGGCAACAGTATTCGCGTCGGCTACAACTTGCCGGACGACGTGAAGCGGCACGTCGCCATCGATTACGAAATCACCGTTCCCGCCAGCACTGCGGTCCAGGCGCACACCGGATCGGGGAATGTGGACGTTACTGGCGTCAGCTCTGCGGTACAAGCGCAGACTGGGTCAGGTGATATCCGGTTGCGCGATCTTGGCGGCCGCCAGCAGGCGCATACCGGCAGCGGCAACATTCGAGCTGAAAATGTCTCGGCGCCGTTCAACGCCGAAACTGGCAGCGGTGACATCGAGGCTGGGCTCACCGGAGCCGGTGATGTTGACGTACACGCGGGCTCAGGAAGAATCAGCGTGAAAGGCGTCAAGGGTAGTCTGCACGCGCGCACCGGCAGCGGCGACATAGAAGCCGATGGCAGCGTGGCCGGCCCCTGGCAGCTGCATAGTGGTTCCGGAAACATCCGCCTGGTGGTGGGATCGAACAGCGGCTTTAATGCCGACTTACATACCAGTTCAGGATCGATTCGTTCGGAGCTTTCGGTTACGGTGCAGGGCTCTATGGGCAGCCATGAACTCAAAGGCACGGTGCACGGCGGCGGCCCAACGCTGGAGGCCTCAACCGGCTCCGGAGATGTGGAGATAAAGTAGTGCAGTGGCCAGTGGCCAGAAGGGGCAGCCGGCTCCGCTCCACTTTCCTTCTGCCCAGGCGAGAGAAGCCCAGCAGGGGACTTCCGCTGCCTCCGCTTGACTCACGTCACGTCCGCGACTACTTTGCCAGTACATGGCTGAGAGCCGTATCGTCACCTTCACCACTGATTTCGGCCTGAACGATCCTTTCGTCGGCGTCATGCATGGCGTGGTGCTGAATATTCATCCCACCACGATTGTCGATGTCTGCCATGCTGTCGCGTCTTATGACATCCTGGACGGCGCGTGGACCATTGCCCAGGCGTATCGCTTTTTCCCGCCGGGAACCGTACACGTTGTCGTGGTCGATCCGGGAGTGGGCAGCCAGCGCCGGCCGATCATGGCGGAAACCAAAGACTACATCTTTGTTGCTCCAGATAATGGTGTGTTATCGCTGGTGGAGGCACGCGAGTCGAAGTTCGTCGTGAGGCACATCACGGTGGAGCGATATTTTCTGCAACCGGTCAGCCAGACGTTTCATGGCCGGGACATCTTCGCGCCGGTGGCGGGATGGCTGAGCAAAGGAGTAGCGCCATCGGAGTTTGGCCCGGAAATTTCCGATTATGTTCGCCTGCCGTTGCCGCGGGTGGAACATGTCGGCCAGAACAGTCTGCGCGGGGTGGTGCTGAAGGTAGACAAGTTCGGCAACCTCATCACCAACATCGGCGAACTGGACGCACCGGCGTTATTCCGCGGGACGGGTCCAGAGGTAAGCATACTGATTGCCGGCCTGACGATTACGCGCACGTACCGGTCCTATGCGCAAGGTGAAGGTGACGAGCTATTCGCTATCGTCGGAAGCTCGGGATATCTGGAGATCGCGGCGAACCAGGCGTCGGCGGCGGAGAAACTGGCGGCCGGACCAGGGACGCCGGTGGGAATAGTATTTGGAACATAAAGGCTTTCGCGGCTGCGCGGATGCCGAACTTCGGCGCTTTCCGATGCTGGACACGATCTGGTGACAGATGTGACCGGGTTACGGGTTCTTCGGTTTCGCGCGGGCGTAGCGTTCCATCTCGCCGGTCCACTTCAGAAACCGACCTAGCTCCTTCCGCTCGCGCCATACAAATCCGAAGAACTCAAGAATGCCGATACTTTGCATCTTGATCCCGGTGTAGGTTTCGATCCGCCAACGCAGATATGGGCTACGCCAGGGCGCCAGGCGGTGTCCGCGAGCGGAGTTCCAGATGAAGCGCAGGATATTACGCATTCGGTCTGTTTAGTATATCGAGAGGAACACGTAGCCGGTGAAGTCCAGACCAACAATTGGGCCAGAAGCCATGGTTCGCGCCACCTATCGCAAGCTGGCACGAAGCTGGGGACAGCAGCATTGGTGGCCGGCCCAGACGCCCTTCGAAGTGATCGTCGGGGCCATCCTCACCCAGAACACCTCGTGGAGTAATGTCGAACGCGCGATCGCAAGTCTCCGCGCAGCAAAAGTACTTAGCGTATCTGGAATCCGTGAGGCAACGCTGGTACGACTACAAGGCCTTGTCTACTCTTCAGGCTATTACAGGCAAAAAGCACAACGACTGAAAGACTTTGTTAGCTTCCTGGATGAGAAGCACGCTGGTTCGTTGGAGACAATGTTTGCAACTCCAACCGACCAATTGCGCACTGAGCTACTTTCGCTTAAGGGGATTGGACCTGAGACCGCAGACTCAATTCTGCTCTACGCTGGCAACCATGAAATCTTTGTAGTTGACACCTATACGCGCAGGGTCCTGGAACGCCATCGAGCGATAGACGAACGCACCAGCTATGACCAGGTCCGCACTCTTGTCCAACTCTCCCTGCAAAGGGAAGAACCTTTGCAGGCGAAGAAGTCTAAGCCATCAAGGAGTGTGCCTGTTCATGAACCATCGGCGATGAGTACCACCAAACGCAGCCAGCTTAGTCAGGTTTACAACGAGATGCATGGACTCTTTGTACAGGTGGGGAAATACTATTGCCTGAAGCAAGCTCCGAGATGCGAAACCTGCCCGCTGCGGACACTATTGCCGGATGGGCCAATACCTTTATAACCGCCAAATCTGGTTCGATTATTTGCCGAATATCGCTTTCCTCAAACAAACGTTGCAGGTTGCACCAGCACCTGTGTTCTGCGTCACATAATTGGGCGTAGCACACCTGCTATTACTTGCCTGTCGCGTTCCGCCTACACGGAAGCAAAACTTCGTCAGATGCCATGCCGCTGTGGGTTCTGCGTGATCGATTGCGTTGGCCGCCCAAAAGATCCTCAATGCAATTTTGTCGGTGTTGGAAGTACGAGGACATTGGCCTGGTGATATTCCGTAGTCTTGCCACAATTACGTTTGCCACCTGGCGCTCCTGCGAATGTCCATTGGAAGCTTAAGCCCAATTTCTTTTGTCCGGGGTCTGGCCGATGCCGTTCGTTGTCGTCATTTCACTCATTGCTCCAACCATCACCATCATCGTCCTGCTGCAAACCTTCGCGCGGCAGCGCCGAACGATCAGTCAGCTGAATTTGCAGCTGGCAGAACAAACACGTGCCACCACCGAGTCCTGGCGTCGCCAGGGACTGTTGTTCTCCTCCAATCCATCCCCCATGTGGGTTTTTGACTGCCAGACGCTTCGGTTTCTCGAGGTGAATGACGCAGCAGTGAAGAACTACGGGTACTCACGGGAAGAGTTTCTGGCCATGACCGTGCTAGACATTAAGCCAGAAGATGAGGTGCCAGCGTTTCTGGAACTCGTCAAGCAACGATGGGAGGGGTACAGCAAAGTGGCGGGCGTATGGCGGCATCGCCATAAAGACGGCAGTCTCATATTCGTGGAAATAGTGGCTTTCGAGTTTCTGGCTGATGGCCGTCCCGCAAGGATGATCCTCGCCATTGACATCACCGAACGATGCCGTACTGAGATGGCCTTACGCGAATCGGAGGCGCTGCTCAAATCGCTGGTGGACAATGCCCCCTTCGGCATCCAGCAGTCGCTGATCGAGGGGAACCGCGTCAAGACTCTCAACCCCGCGCTGTGCAAGATGTTGGGTGACTACAGTGTGGAAGAGGTTCTGCAACTGAACATACGGGAACAAGTCTATGCCGATCCGAAAGACCGCGACCGCCTGATCGAAGTGCTGCGGAGAAGCGGCAAGATACAGGGCTGGGAAACAACCTTCCGCCGCCGGGACGGGAGTCTCGTCCCAGTACGCATTACCGGCTCGCTAAGCAGCAGAGAGAACGGAACGCCAGAGGTCTTTTCCACCTATGTGGAAGATATGACCCAGCAGAGCGGCTTGGAGCAGCAGGTTCGTCAGGTGCAGAAACTGGAGGCGGTGGGCCGGTTGGCCGGCGGCATGGCCCACGATTTCAACAATGTCCTGGTGGTCATCAAGCTGTCCACGGAACTCATGTTGGACCAGATCGCGCCGGAAAGTCCGTTCAGCAAACCGCTGCTACAGATTTCGAATGCAGCGGACCGGGCGGCGGCGCTTACTCGCCAGATGCTGGCGTTCGGCCGGCAACAGATAATGCAGCCGCGGATCATCAACCTGAATACCGTGGTTAGCGAGACAACACAGATGCTACGCCGGCTCATTGGGGAAGATGTGAAGCTGGTAACCAATCTTTCCGAGAAACTGGAGAACTCGCGGCTGGATCCGGACCAGGTTGTGCAAGTAATTTTGAACCTGGCGGTCAATGCTCGCGATGCCATGCCGCAGGGCGGGACACTCCATCTCGAGACCACTACTGTGAACCTCGACGAGGCTTACACAAAAGAACACCCCGCCGTGCAACCGGGTCGTTATGTGATGTTGGCCGTCAGCGACACCGGAACCGGCATCGACAAGTCGATCTTACCCCGGATTTTCGACCCGTTCTTCACAACCAAAGAGATGGGCAAGGGCACGGGCCTGGGGCTTTCCATTGTGTATGGCATCGTGAAACAGTGCGGGGGCTACATCTGGGTATATAGCCAACCGGAACACGGCACAACCTTCAAGCTATACTTTCCAGCCACTACGGAGCCCCCAAAACACCTGACTCTACGAGAAGTTTTCGTGCGTCCCGCGGGACAAGAGTTGCTGGTGGTGGAGGACGACGTCAACATCCGGAACAACGTGTGCGAGTGCTTGCAGCAGCTGGGATACCGCGCTTCACAGGCCGACAGTGCTGCTGATGCGCTGCGTGTTTGCCAGGAGCGCGAGGGCAAGATCGATCTTGTCATTACCGACCTGGTAATGGCGGGAAAGAGCGGCAACGAACTGGCAAACGAGTTGGCGGAGCGCTATCCCGGAATTCGAGTGCTTTTCATGTCCGGCTACTCCGAGGACACTGCGGCCAGGCGGGAGATCGTGATGCGAAACAGTCCGTTCCTGCAAAAGCCGTTCAGCGTCGCCGACCTGGCGAAGGCGGTACAAAACGCTCTGGCGGCGAACGTCGTACCCGTTTAACGTCGAGCCCGGAATCGCAGGATTGCTGATTAAGGCTTTCCGACAACGACGCCATGACCCGTGGCGCCCGGGCAATAGCAACTGCTGTAGGTTTCCGGATCGAGCCCCTTGGCGGCGCAGTAGAACCCGGGCGCACTGTTTGCCGGCAGATACGCGGCAGAGCTTGAAACGTTATATAGCTTTAACCACTCGTCGCGAACGTCCGTTTTGGTCTTGATCCGGTCGTAGAGGATAGCCAACGATGCGGCGTCGGGCGGGCCTAGCTTCCATTCCTGCGAAAACGTATACTCCTTTGCCCATTCCCCACGGGTCTTGCCGCCGGCAAATTCGAGGTTCGTCAGGTAATACACGGATGCGTCGCTCAGCGACCCATCGTTGGCAAAAGTCGCTACTCGAAACGCAGGATTCTGCATATAGACGGGCGAGACTGCCGGACTAATCAGGACGAACTCCGGACTGGCTCCAGAGGCGTTGATCAACCTGAAATCGTCGGTGTGTGTGTGCCCTGCCAGACTGACGATTACGGTACTTTCGTACTTCGCCAGCAAAGCCTCGAACTGTGACGTCCACTTGGGTTGCCACATGGGAACAACCGCGGTTGCGCACAATTTCTCCGGCGATGGCGGGGTCGCGCTCTTCGCGAGCGCCTGGTACTTCACGACGGTCGAGTAGCCATCAATTCCCGGCGGAATGTGGAACATGAGCCAGACTTTTTCGTGGGCTTGCTGGGCAGCGCTAAGACGCGACTCGAGCCACGTGAGGAGATCTGTTGCGGCCGTGGAATCGACGATGTCGCAGTTTTCGCTAAATTTGGCGGCATGATACTTGGCCGAGAAGAAGATCGTGTTCAGGGAGATGATGCGGACGCCGCGGAGCCCGGGGTGAGGTACATCATAGCTGCCAAGCGCCTCCCAGGAGCTGGTGAACTCATCGTCGGCAGTTGCCAGCTTGCGCGCGAGGTCCGCTGTTTCGCGAAGGAAAGTTCCGCCGGCCCTGACGCTGTAGTTCCCACACTCCTCGTCATTGTTGCCCGGCGTCAGCAAAATCTTCGTATCCGGGAATCGCTTGCGGAACTCCAACGCGAGAAATTCCACGGTCTTGAGCACGAATTTGCGATAGTTCTCCCGATTCTGGTCGTGCGTAGTTTTCAGATAAGTCTGCGGGAACTGATGCGCAAGGAGGTCTCCGGTCATGAGAATGAACGCCGGATGAGGAAGAGTCGCGCGCATTTGGTCGAGCGCGGATTGCAACAGCCACCAGTTCGTATCCTCCCCGTATTGGCTGAATGACGTGCTTTTGGATCGCGCCAGGATCGTCTCCCACTGAGCGGGACCGGAAGCGGTAAGATCGGCGACCAGGCTGCCGTCCGACATAGGGTTGAAGTGAATGTCGGAGGCAATCAGGAAGGTCTTTCCGCTGGGAGATGATGCCGCGCTTGCGGAAACGCAACAAGCACCAAGGACGGCGAGCACCGAGGCAAAGCGGACAGTATTGACGACGCTCATCACATTAAAGCGGACCGGAATTTTTGCCATCAACCAGATTCCCCAATTGCAACACAAATGTCCTGCGAAGTCTCTTGTCGGCGCCGGATGATTCTCACACGGAACAATTAGCGGCACAAGAATTCGCGAAAAATGTTTTGACTCTTTTGCGGACTTGTTCTAGAGTAACCAGACTCATGTCAGCATTTCGCTCCACGTTCCGCGCGATGAATACAACATCGAGCACAGGTGTGTTCACAAGCACACCTATCCCAACACGGGGCGGGAAGCGGATCGGCAATAGTTCCTAAGTAGTTCTCAAGGAAAGATAAACCGGACCCACCGCCCGAAAAGGCTGGTGGGTTTTCTTTTTTGGACACCTTGCATCACGGAGCCAAGATGATCGTAGCGAAACTTGATGGGACCTCGGTCGAAGATGAAGCGGAGGCCGGCTGATATGGCAACCGCTCTTTCGCACATCGATCATTCGAAACAACCTGCCGAAACCCAATGCCGCGTTGCACTCGTCGGTTTCGGCACCGTGGGTAGCGCTGTCGCACGGCTGCTTCACACCCGACGCGATGAGCACTTGCTGCGGCTCACTCATGTCTGCAATCGCAACGTAGCTCGCAAGAAGGCCAGCTGGATTGGGCCGGAGGTGCGCTGGACCGAGAGTATCCAACAGATACTTGACTCCGATGCTGACGTCATCGTCGAGCTGATTGGCGGTGTGGAACCAGCGCACGAATTGGTGCGTGGTGCGCTACAGCGCCGTAAGGCCGTGGTCACCGCCAATAAACAACTGATCGCGCGTTTCGGTTCGGAGCTCATGAGGCTTGCCCATGAAAACCAACAGTACCTGGGTTTCGGCGCATGTGTGGCCGGCGGTGTGCCTGTGCTGTCCGGATTGCACGACGGCCTCGCAGCAGATCGCATTGTCCAGATCCGCGGGATCCTGAACGGAACCTGCAACTACATCCTGACGCGGATTGAGCAGGCGGGGATTTCCTTTGAAGAAGCCCTCCGCGAGGCGCAGCAGGCCGGTTTTGCAGAAGCCGATCCTACCGATGACATCGACGGGCACGACGCCGCGGCCAAGCTGACGATCCTGTCGCGGGTTGGGCTGAAGCTCGATGTTTCGCCACGGCAGGTTGTCTGCCGCTCCATCCGCAATATCCAGTCGCTTGACTTCGAATACGCTCGGGACCTCGGCTGCACGGTCAGGCAGATATCGACTGCGAGACTAAGACATGGGCAAGCCTGCCTCGCGGTGGAACCGTCGCTGGTGTCGAACAACTCGCCATTGGCCGGGGTTGCAGGGAGTCAGAACCTGGTGGTAACGACCGGCGAATTCGGTGGTGACACAACTTTTGGGGGCCACGGCGCCGGAGGGGATCCGACTGCGGTTGCGGTCGTCTCCGATCTCCTCCAGGCAGCCCGTGGGCACTGGGGAGAGGTTGGATCGCCAGACCACATTTCGGCCGCTTCTTGTGAGATCAGCGGTGATCGAGAGTTGCCGCACTATTTGCGCCTGGTTGTCCGTGACAGGCCCGGAATCATCGCTTCCCTGGCCGGCGTGCTGGCCGGCTGCAATATCAACCTCGACGCCGTTTTACAAAAGTCCGGCCACGCGAGATCGGCCTTACCTTTCGTGATTACTTTGGAGCCGTGTACACAGGAGCGCCTCGATATCGCTCTGACGAAAATCGCCTCGTTCGATTTTCTGGCCGAAGCTCCCCTATCCATGCCGATCCTGAAGTAGGAGGCCCTGTTTTTATGCATCTGCGCTGCATCAACACGGAATGTGCCGCAACCCTTGATCTTCACGATCGCTCGCTCTTGTGCGCTGTGTGCGGAGATTCCCTGGATGTTGTGATTGATCCCATTACGGCGCCGCCGGCTGAACTCAAGCACGAATGGCTTCAGCGGAGATGCTCGCACGATTCGCGCGATACGAGTGGCGTATGGCGGTTTCGCGAGTTCCTTCCCTGCGGCTATTCCGAAATCGTGACCATGGGCGAAGGCAATAATCCGCTGGTGGAGGGAAGGAAGACCGCCCGCTGGGCGGGGCTGCGAGATCTTCGCTTCAAGCATCTCGGGTGGAACCCGACGGCGTGCTTCAAGGACCTGGGGATGACCGTGGGCGTGACGGAAGCGGTATTTATGGGCGCAAAGGTTGTGGGCTGCGCTTCCACCGGGAACACCTCTGGCTCGCTGGCGGCGTATGCGGCGCGCGCCGGATTGAGGGCAAAGGTTTATCTCCCGGCGGGACAAGTCTCAATGAACAAACTTGCGCAGGCCATAGATTTCGGCGCCGAGATTGTCCACGTGGATGGCAGCTTCGATTTCGCGCTGGAGCAAATCCTGCGCGAGGCCAGCGACAATCTTTATTTTCTGAACTCTATAAACCCGTTCCGGCTGGAAGGACAGAAAACGGTGATGTTCGAATTGCTGGAGCAGCTAGGCTGGCAGGCGCCAGACTACGTGATCGTCCCCGGCGGCAATCTGGGCAACTGCTCGGCATTCGGGAAAGGTCTGGCTGAGTTGCACGCAGCAGGCTTCTTATCGAAGCTGCCGCGGCTGGTTATTGTTCAGGCCGCGGGGGCGAATCCGCTGGCCAGGATGTGGAGCACCGGAGCGGCTCAGCTTGAACCAGTGGCGTCACCAGAGACGGAAGCGACCGCAATTCGCATCGGCAATCCGCGTTCGTGGAAGAAAGCGCTGCGCGCTGTGCGCGACACCAACGGCTTCGTCATGGACGTAACCGATGAGGAAATCGCCGAGGCGAAAGCCATGATCGGCCGCGATGGCATCGGTTGCGAGCCGGCATCGGCAACGACTCTGGCCGCGTTGCGCAAACTGACGGAACAGCGACTGATTGACCGCGACGCGACAGTTGTGGCCATTCTGACCGGCCACGCCCTCAAAGACACGGACTACATCCTCAAATCGCGACTACGCGAACCCGCATCGCAAGGAGTGTGTTGCGCATGAATGCTGTTGGAATGAACCCCATCGAAATCGAGCAGGTCGCCAGTCAATGGCCTGTCAGGGACGGCTTCGAGATCAGGGTCCCGGCCTCCATCGCCAACCTGGGCCCCGGCTTCGACACGCTCGCCGTCGCCGTGCAGTTGTATTTGTCCTTGCGGGTCAGGAAAATTCAAGGCCATGGGCGCCTGGAATTTCGATTCATCGATCACGAACTTCAAGGTGAGAACTGCATCGAGCGAGCCTACAGGTCGCTCGCGGGCGAAGATTTCGCCAGGCTGCCCGCCTTGTCAGTGGAAGTGCGCAGCGAAATTCCCATGCGCGCCGGACTCGGCAGCAGTGCCGCGGCGACCGTCGCGGGACTCCGCCTGTATGAGGCTGTGAGCGGCCCCCTGCCAATGGCAACGATGCTGAGTGCGGCCGGCGCGCTGGAATCTCATCCGGACAATGCTGCGGCCTCGCTCCTGGGCGGGCTTACGCTGAGCTGCGAATTGCCCGACGGCCTGGTCCAGGCCAGACGGTTCAGTTGGCCGGAGTCGCTGTGCTTCGTGGTGCTGACGCCTGAGGTTTCGCTGGCAACCGGTGAATCGCGGGCTGTGCTGCCGCAGTGCGTTTCGCGGGCCGATGTTGTCTTCAATCTACAGCGGGCCGCGCTGCTGTTGCAGTCGCTGCATAGTGGCGATTTCTCACTGCTGCGGCACGCCATGCGAGATCGCCTCCACCAACCGTCAAGGCAGAACATTGTGCCCTGTCTGGCGCAAGCGCTGGAATTGGAACATCCTGATCTGCTTGGGGTGTGTCTGAGCGGCTCCGGACCTTCGGTTGTGGCGATTGCCGAGCGGAGCCATCGCGAAATCGGGCAATTGCTGGGCTCAGTGTACCAACGCTCCGGCATCGGCTACCGCATTCGGACTCTACAAGCCCACCACGAGCCCAGCGAGGATATTCCGTTGTTCCGCTCCGGATTGCTGTGTTGCTGAGACTGGCGTCTTCGGTTGGTATCAGGGCACAACCTTAGGTCGTGCCCTGATATATAACTATCTGGCGGCCGAGAGACCGGATGTCCGTAGCCTCCGTTATGACTGAGGTCCTCGCCGCTTACTGCGTCAGTTCCGCAGTGCGCAGAAAATCATAGTTGCCTGAGGGCCCCAACGCGATACCGCGCACCCGGTTGGTATGCACTAACACATTGTCCAGATACCAGAGATTGATGTACGGCAGGTCATGGGCAAGGATCTGCTGAATTTCGTGGTAGATTGCTTTGCGCTTCTGCTGATCAAGGGTGCTGCGTCCCTCGCGGATGAGCCCATCCACGCGCGGATTCGAGTAGAACGTGCGATTAGCACGCTTGGGCGCGAAGCTTGCCGTGTCGAAGAGGTTCTCGAAGATGTCCGGGTCTTGATTGCCGCCAATCCAGCGCAGGGAATGAATCTGGTACGCGCCCTTGGTCACATCGGCCAGGAAGGTCGCGAACTCGAAGGTCCGAATATCGAGCGCGATGCCCGCCTGCCGCAGTTGCTCTTGCAACACCGCGGCCAGCAGCCGTGTCGACTCCTCGGTCGAAGTCTTCATCGTGATGTGAAAACGCACACCGTTGACCGGGCGATATCCGGCGGCGTCGAGGATCGCACGCGCGCGCGCCGGGTCGTGCGGATAGCGCTCTACATTACCGTCGTATGCCCAGTGCTGCGGTGGAAGCACGCTGTAGGCTGGCCGCGCCTCATCGCGCAGCAGGTAGTGGATGATCGGTTGCACATCGATGGCATAAGCGATGGCCCGGCGCACGCGCACATCCTTTAGCACGGGGTCGCGCAGGTTCAGTGCGATATAAGCGTAGATGGTGCCGGGCGCTTCTATCACCGTGAGGTTGCGATCGCGTTCCAGAGTTACCACCGTATCGGCGACCAGCGAGTTGATGGCTACATCGGCACTCTGCTTGCGCAACTCGAGGGCGCGCGTCGTCGCGTCTGGAATCACCTTGAATTCGACGCGATCAAGCTTGGCCGGAATGGCCCAGTAATCCGGATTGCGCTCGACGACAACATTCTTGTCCTGCTGCGCGCTGACAAAGCGAAACGGTCCCGAGCCGATGGGTCTACGGTTGAAATCCTCGCCGCTGCCATAGGGAACGATCCCGGCGGCTCCGGACAGATTCCATAACAGAGGCGCGAACGGCTCCTTCAGGTGAAAAATGACGGTGCTGTCATCCGGGGCATCGATCTGGCCGACCTTGGCGAAGGTACTGGTTTTGGTGCTGCGCAATTTGCCCGTCAGCAGCGAATCGAAGGTCCACTTCACGTCGCGCGCGGTCAGCGGTTGCCCATTGTGAAAGCGCACGCCGTGACGCAGATGGAAAATATAAGTCAGGGGGTCGGGAATTTCCCAACGCTCGGCCAATGAGGGCTGTATCTGGAACTGGTCGTCGTGGCGGAGCAGCGAATCGAACAGCAACTCATCGATGCGCTGTGATTGCGAATCGACTCCCACGCGCGGATCGAGATTGATGGGACTGCTCTCGATGATCATCACCAACGTGTTGGGATCAGGCTTGCGTGCGCAGCCCGCAAGAAAGAACACTACAGAGACACAGAGAAACAGAGAAACTACGGATTTCAGGTTCACCGCGGAGAACATGGAGCGCACGGAGGCAAAGCGGAACTCCTTTAGTCCTTGAATTGGCGGTTGGATTCCTTTTCTCTGTCTTTGTATTTCCCGGTGTCTCGGTTTCTCCGTGATAAACAAATTCCCGGTCTTCTCCGTGCGCTCCGTGTCCTCCGTGGTAAGAACAACCTTACGCATAGGTGACCTTGCCGAGGATAGCGGGATGCTCCGCACCGGTGGCAGAAGGGACATTGGACGGCAGGCGTCGCCAGGTCTGGTAGGCGAGCAGGGCAAAGGCAGCAGCCTCTTTCGATTCCGATGGCAGCCCAAAATCGTCGGTGGTGCGAACCCGCATCTTCAGCGGGGCAAGCTCCTCGCGGACCATCCGCATCAGGGTGGCGTTTTTTGTTCCACCACCGGAGACGACAAACTCGCGGAAGCGCGCCGGCCTTGCATCTCCAGTTTCAAGCAGCGGTAACACGAAGCTGCGAACGCCGATACCAATCGATCGTGCGCTGAGTGCGGTGGCAGTCGCGATGATGTCGTTCTTGTCGGCACGACGGCAAAGGCGAAGAAACTCGCGCACAAATTCACGCCCGAACTGCTCGCGGCCGGCGGTCTTGGGGGCTTTCTGCCGGAAGAACGGATGCCGCAGCAATTGGCGCAATACGCGCTCAATGGGTTCGCCACGCGCCGCCAGCCGTCCATTCCGATCAAATGGCTTGTCGAAGAGCTGTCCGGCAACAGCATCGATCACCATGTTGCCGGGTCCGGTGTCGAATGCGACGACGTCCTGAGGCAAGGCGCGGGGCGGAATCGCGGTCAAGTTGCCGATGCCGCCAAGGTTCTGGACGATGCGTCCGTAGCGGCGATGGCGGTAGAGAATGTAATCCAGAAATGGGACCAAAGGCGCGCCCTTGCCGCCAGCGGCCATGTCCGCCGGTCGGAAGTCGGAGACGACGGGAACGCCAATCTTAGCCGCGATGATCGCCGCCTCACCCGTCTGCCAGGTACAGGCAATGCGGCGTCCCAGATACGGCTGGAAATTTCCCTGATGGTAGAGCGTCTGCCCGTGACAGCCGACAAGCTCGCATTGCAGTCGCGCGCGCCGTTGCGCAGCCCGCACCGCGTCAGCGTAGAGATCGCCTAGCAGGAAGTTGAGTCGGGCCAGGTCGGCAACGCTGGCCGAGTTGGCATTCATCGCTGCCAGAACAGCGCGCCGAACCTCGTCGGGATAGGGGAACTGATAATGCGCCAGCAGTTCGAGGCGGGAGCGAAAGCCGCGTCCCTGGACGCGCACCAAAGCCACATTGATCCCGTCCGCCGAGGTCCCGCTCATCACCCCGGCGACGATCACCCGGCTACCCCTTCGGAAGGCATGGAGTAGGCCCGCACGTCTTCGCTGAACTCCAGGATCCTGCGAGTCAGCCGTTCCATGGTCTTTTGTTTAGGTTGCGGCACGTGCGTCTTCAGCGCTTTGCATTTTTTCTTGGCATCACGAACGCGCTTCGCCTTCCCGGCAATGAGTTCGGCGAATTTCTTGTCGCTCTCAGCCCGCTGCAAAACAGCTTCGAAGGCGCGCCGCACACTCTCCTCTTTCTGGCAGATCAGGAACATGTCGGCGCCGCAGCGTAATGTCTCCACCGCGGCATCGCCGATTGGAGCACTCGCCAGTACGCCGCCCATATCGAGATCGTCGGTGATGATCAACCCGCGATAGCCGATCTTCTTGCGCAAGACTCCGGTCATCCATTTCTTGGAGAGCGAAGCGGGGACGTTGTCGCCGGTGACCTGGGGATAAGCTGCGTGCGCCACCATTACGAAGGGCAGATCGCGTCGGAGCTCGCGATAAGGAAGCAAATCTTCCTTCCAAAGCCGTTTCCAGGGTTTCGGGATGGACGGGAGTTCGGCGTGGGTGTCGAGGCTGGCCTCACCGAGGCCGGGGAAGTGTTTGCCGCATCCGAGGACATGGCTGTCGCGCAGGCCGCGCAGAAATTCGCGGGCGTAGACGATGGTTGGTTTAGGTTTTGGCGAAACCGTGCGCGTGGTCAACACCTTTTGCGATGGCTCGAGTTGCAAATCAAGCACGGGGGCAAAGTCGGTGTTGAATCCAAGGGTACGAACTTCTTCGCCGATCAGCCGGCCATGCTTGCGGAAGAGCTTCTTCGAGCCAGCCGCGGCGACCTCGGCAACCGACGGCATTGGCGCGATCACATCGCGCAGGCGATCGACGGTGCCGCCCTCCATATCGACGCAGAGGAACATCGGCGCGGAGCCGTTTTCTTGCGCGTCGCCAAGCAACGCATGCGTCTGCCCGGCGTCTTCCAGGTTGCGCTTGAAGAGGATGATGCCGCCGGGCTGAAAGGTCGAAAGCATGACGCGCAGGCGTTGCGACATGGCAGCGCCGTCGAAGCCCATGATGAGCAACTGGCCGACTTGCCGGCGAAGTTCGAGGCTGCGTTTCGATGGCATGGAAAAGAAGAGTGTATCGCGAGGAGCATTCGAACCGCACCCCAGGAACCAGAGGCTGCAACCTGGGCTGTGTGAAAATGAAAGCGATGCTCTCCAACCGTTGGGATGCCGTTATCTTCGATTATGGCCGCGTTCTTAGCCATGCTCCGACGCCGGCCGAAGTGCGCGAGTTCGGAGCGCTGGTTGGCGTCAGCGAGCCGCCGTTTTTTCAGCTGTATTCGGGAACACGCGATGAATATGACTGCGGCCGACAGGACTGTCAGCAGCATTGGCGGCGCTTTGCTGACGCAGCCGGCATTTCGCTGAGCAGCGACCAGGTACAACGCGTGGTTGAATTCGAGACCCAGATGTGGCTGCGGGTCAATCCCCATGCTTTGGAGCTTGCGCGTGAGATTAAGGCTGAGGGAGTACGCACGGCAATTCTTTCTAACATGCCTCATGACTTGCTGGGGGAAATGCGCAAGAACTTCGATTGGCTGGACGAGTTCGAGTTGCAAATCTGGTCGTGCGAACACGGTGTCGTCAAGCCCGACCCGTCGATTTATCGCCTCTGCCTTAACGCGCTGGGCTGCGAACCGCACCGCACGCTTTTCTTTGACGACCGTCCGAATAATGTCGAAGGGGCCCGACGGGCGGGGATCAAGGCTCATCTGTTTGAATCGGTTGCGCAGGCGGCCGCAATCGTGCACGGGAAAAATGACTTTTCACCGGCAATCTGAAACTCGCACCTGGAAGGTATCGGGAACTGGGTAGAAGTGCAATCATTTCCAACTGGCGTAAACCCTCATCGATCTAGCGGCCGCACCTGCCACCGATTAGTCTGCCGCTCTGCACTCTGATCGCCGGTACCTCCTGGGCGCTTGAGGCGATGGTAGTCTGGGTCGTATCGATGGTTTTGATTGTGGGTTCACCAATGATCTGCACGCGACGTCCGACGTAATGCTTGAGCTTGGCCGTGTCGCCGATCAGATTGTGTTGCGTGCCAGTATTCTCATCGATGATGACGTACTCGGTGACAGACATCTTCAGACAACCCTCCACGCTGACCAGCACCGATTCCGCAGGCTTCTTGTCGGAAGCCGGGCTCGCTATCGGCAACCAGGCCGGGCAGAGCGAAAGCATAAAAGCGAATAAGATTGATCTGTGCATGGCAACCTGGTGGGAGGCGAGATGTCCCGCCTGCCAGTATACGTTGCGGGCGTATCGTGGGTCTCGGCACCACCCGTCAATCCGGGTAGGCCAGCGACGTCCGGCGGATGGCTGCTGACAGACTGCGCAACCCTCAACCTGTTTTCTTTTGCGCGCAAGCAGCGGATATCGTGCTTCCAGAGGCAGCGCTAAGCTGTGAACATGCAAAGCGAACTTCAGAACCAGTGGCAACAGATAATGGCGCGCGACGCCCGCCAGGACGGGCGCTTCGTTTTCGCTGTGCGAACAACGGGAATCTATTGCCGGCCTTCATGCCCCAGCCGGCGGCCTCGCCGGGAATCGGTGGAGTTCTTTGCCGGTCCCAGTGAAGCCGAGCGCGCCGGTTATCGCGCCTGCCTGCGCTGCAAACCGACGCAGATTTCATCGCAAGCGTTGTATGTTACCCAAGCTCGTCAACTGCTCGACAGGGCCGACGGGGTGATGACGCTGGCGCAACTCAGCAAGCGGGTCGGCCTCAGCCCGTTCCATCTGCAAAGACTGTTCAAGCGCGCAACTGGGCTCAGCCCGCGCGAATACCAGTCAGCGCGCCGCCTGCAACATGTAAAGACCGGGCTGCGCAGAGGTAAGGGCGTCACGACCGCACTGTACGACGCGGGTTTCGGTTCCCCGAGCCGCCTGTATGAAAAAGCGCCGGAACAGCTTGGCATGACGCCCGGCGAATACCGGCGCGGCGGTGCCGGCGCAAACATTACATTTGCGATTGCACCCACTCCGCTGGGCCAGCTGCTGATTGCGGCGACGGAACGAGGGCTGTGCGCCGTGCGCTTCGGGGACAATACAGCCGACCTGGAGAGCGACTTGCGCAAGGAGTTTCATGCGGCTGGCTTGCATCGGGATGACGCGGCAATGCGACGTTATGTCGAGCCCCTGCTGACGGCGGTGCGGGGAGAAAACACTACGGTCGACTTGCCCCTCGATGTGCGTGCCACGGCGTTCCAGACGAAGGTGTGGGAGAAGCTACGCCAGATTCCACGCGGCGAGACCCGCAGTTATGGCGAAGTCGCGCGCGCGATTGGGGAGCCCAGCGCAGTGCGTGCCGTGGCCCGAGCTTGCGCCGCTAATCCGGTTGCTTTGGCCGTTCCGTGTCACCGCGTGGTCCGCGCCGACGGAGTTCTCGCCGGATATCGCTGGGGCATTGAGCGAAAGAAGGCGCTGCTGGAGCGTGAGGGGGCGAGCTCGTGAGCAGCGCGTCCGGGGAAGTCGGTGCGGCCGGGAAACTCTGATCAAGGCGAACTCGTCTCAGCGGCCGAGGGACCGACCTAATCCGATATTCCTGAGGCGCTGAGCAAATTTCAGGTCGCCTTCAGCAACATGCAGGTTACGTCATCGTGTTGTGGAGCATTGCCGGCGAAGCGGTCGAGGTCAGTCAAGATGCTGTTCAGCAGTGCAGCCGGCGTCAACGCGACACCTCCGTTCAGCATCGCAATCAAGCGCGCCTCGCCATATTCCTGTTGCGCGTTGTTCTCAGCCTCCACCACGCCGTCGGTGAAGATCGCCAGCCAGTCGCCAGCTTGTAAGGTCACCGTGGCTGATTCATAAGGAGCATCTTCCATGATGCCCAGCGGAACGCCGCCCGTCGACAAGCGCTCGATGGTTCCTGACTGTCGGCGAAGCATCGGGTTGTTGTGTCCGGCATTGACGTAGGTGAGGAGGCGGGTCGCGGAATCGTACTCGGCGATAAATGCCGTGGTAAAGCGACGACCATTCTGGCTATTGCTGCAAGCGTAACGATTCATGCGGCCGACCAGCTCAGTCAGCGCGCCGAGGGTGGTGGAGAGCGTCTTCAAGCTAGCCTGAAAGGTGGCCATCAGCATGGCTGCGGGCACGCTCTTGCCGGCCACATCGGCGACGGCGATCAGGAAGGTCTGGTCTTGCGCACCAGAACCGGGACGGGCGAACACGTCATAGTAATCTCCGGCGACGGTGTTGGCGGGCCGCGTGGCGAAGGCAATCTCTAAACCAGGAATCGGCGGAGGATTCGCCGGCAGCAGCCACGCCTGTATCTCCTTGGCGATCTGAAGATCGCGTTTCATTACCACGCGATCAGCAACCTCCAGGATCAGCAAGGCAAACATAAGCAGGCCGCCAAAGAAGTGGAAGTCGAGAGCGAACGATCGGACTTCGCCCGAGTGAGAGGTCCACGTCATCTCGCCGCCAGGAAAGATCACGAGCACAAGTGCGACCAGGAGCAGCACGCGCCGTGCCGGAGTCAGCTTCTCCAGAATCGCCCAAAAGAACTGGCTGCCTACATTCAGGGCATGCCTTCCCTTGGGCGTGCCAGCCACACGCGTCGAGTCAACTTCCTTTGAGTACAGGTTGTAGCTGGAGCGGGCGTCGGCGCTAAACTGCGACCAGAGTTGCCCAAGCTGCATGCCTTCGGTCACGCGCTGCCAGAAGCGGTCGAGGCGTTGCATGAAGGTATCAACGTGCCTCTCAGGTTCGTTTGGCCGGGATGGGCGGGCACGTTGGGGATTCTTAGCCATGCGTCGGTAAGAGGGCCAGGGTGAGGGCGTGCTTCGGGATTACTGCAGCCGTTCCGGCGGCCTGACCTGCTCATCCAGGAACGCGACCGACTGCACGCCCGAGACTTCGAAGCGCTTGCGACAGCGAGGGTTCTTGCAGGCCACCAGATCGTCGCGCCGCACCATATAGGAGCGCGCCTTGGCGAACTTGGCGCGGTCGCGCTCGTCGGCACGGGGCGGCAACTGGCGGCGCTTAGTGCGGACGAACCATCCCAGCTCGTACTCCCCAGACTGATGACAGTGAGGGCAGCTCAGGGTCGACTTCTTCATCTCCTGCCGCTCGTCATAGAAATCGCGCTCTTCCATTCCCCGCCTCCGCTTCGGTACGACACAGCACGGAAAAACCAGCCGTCAGCAGCATTAGAACACAATTCCAGCGGGTCATGAGGACATGGAAAACCTGCCCAACAGGAGTGCTGGACATTTTGAACCGAGGCTAGTGAAATGAGCGCTGGAGATAACAAAGGCCCAGTGAGGAGATCGCTGGGCCTAGCCTGTGTGTCTGCTAGAAACCGTTGCCCCGCAGGTGTGTGGGTATGAGGAGAATGTCAGCCTGCGTCGCGTTCGCCACCTTGGTTCCGGCAGTTTCGGTTTCACTACTGTTGCGTGGGTACATATTGCCACCAGAGCTGCCCTCCACCAATCCCCTGATGGGCGTAGCGGCAATGCCTCTTTAGCAGTAGAAAGCGTGAGCCTCCCGTGGCAAACATCACCCGCCATCCTCGCAGCCACGCTGGGAACAGTTACACTTTGATCGATGGCCCGCACCAGCATTCTGGAATATCTGGATAACTTCCGCGAGCATTCGCGCGAAGTCGCCTACATCCATCGGCGGGGATATCGCACGCAACGCTGGACCTATGGCGATGTGCTGGCCAATGCCTGCCGCTTTGCGCGAGAACTGGAATCTCGCGGCATCGGCAAAGACGACAAGGTGCTCATCTGGGGGGAAAACTGCGCCGAATGGATCGCGGTGTTCTTCGGATGCCTGTTGCGAGGGACGATCGTGGTTCCGATCGACAAGATCGCGGCTCCCGACTTTGCCCAACGCATCGCGCAACAAGTTGATGCAAGGCTTTGTGTCGGCTCTGCGCAGAATCAGGTTCCCGGCGTCTCGTTGTTGCATCTGGAAACTCTGCCTGAGGAGATCGCGGCGCGCTCGGATTCGCCGGTCGTCCCGCCGGAACTCACGCGCAATGACATCGTCGAAATCGTGTTCACTTCGGGCACAACGGCTGAGCCGCGCGGGGTGGTCATTTCCCATGGCAACATTCTGGCAAACCTGGAACCGCTGGAGCGCGAGATCGGCAATTACCGACGCTACGAGCGCATCTTCCATCCATTACGCTTTCTGAACCTGCTGCCGCTCAGCCACGTCTTCGGGCAGTTCCTGGGGATTTTTCTGCCGCAACTGCTGGCAGCGACGGTAATTTTCCAGGACGTCTTGAACCCTTCCGAAGTCCTTCAGGTCATCAAGAAAGAGCGAGTGTCAGTAGTGGTTGCGGTGCCGCGCCTGATGGAGTCGCTCAAGGACAAGATTGAGCGCGATATGGAAGCGGCGGGCAAACTCGAATGGTTTCATCGGCAGCTGGCCGCTGCTAAAGACGAGCACTTCGTGAAGCGCTGGTGGCGCTTTCGGAAGATTCACAACCGTTTCGGTTGGAAATTCTGGGCCTTCATCTCGGGCGGCGCCGCACTCGACGCCGCGACGGAAGAGTTCTGGCAGCGCCTCAGCTTCGTCGTAATTCAGGGCTACGGGCTTACCGAGACCACCTCGCTCATCTCGTTGAATCACCCTTTTCGTACTGGCAAGCGCTCCATCGGCAAGGTCCTGGAGGGTCGCGAGATCAAGCTTGACGAGCACGGCGAGATCCTGGTGCGGGGTGCCAACGTCGCCACCGGATACTGGCAAGGCAAAGAGCTGAAGCCAGTAGCGAGCGAGGAAGGCTGGTTTCGCACCGGCGACATAGGCGAACTCGACGCTGAGGGCAACCTGTACTTCAAGGGCCGCAAGAAGAATGTCATCGTCACCCGCGAAGGCATGAACGTCTATCCCGAGGACCTGGAAGTCGCGCTTCGCCAGCAGCCTGAGGTCCGCGATTGCGTGGTTGTTGGCCTGGCGCAAAACGGAAATAGTGAACCTTGCGCCGTGCTGGTGCTACGCGATTCTTCCGATGCTCAACAAGCTGTTAAGCGTGCCAACCAGAACCTTGCCGACTATCAGCAAATGCGGCGCTGGCTGGTCTGGCCCGATGAGGATTTCCCGCGAACCCCTACGCAGAAGCCCAAGACCGGGGTGATCCAGGCCGCGATCCAGCAGCACTTCGCATCCGGCGACGTCCACAGTAACGTGTCGCCGAGCGCGCTGGGCGATCTGATTGACCGCATCACCGGCCGAAAACGCGGGGCGCTGGCGCCAGACGCTGAGCTCGAAGGCGATCTCAATCTCAACTCGATGGACCGTGTGGAGCTGATGAGCGCGCTGGAAGACCGCTACCAGATCGATCTGAACCAGGCGGACTTCACCCAGATCAGCACGGTTGGAGACCTGGAGCGCCTGCTGCGCGAGCCGCAGAAATCGCCGCTGAGCGATTACCGCTATCCGCGCTGGGCGCAGCGCTGGCCCGTCACCTGGGTTCGCGAATTTATCTACTACCTGCTGACCTGGCCGGCGACGATAATCATGGCCCACCCGAAGATCGTTGGCCGCGAGAACCTGCGCGGGGTCGATGGGCCGCTGCTCATCAGTTGTAACCACGTGACGTATATTGACCTCGGGTTTGCCCTGATAGCGCTGCCGCCGCACCTGCGCCGGAAACTGGCCGTCGGGATGTGGGGCGAGTTGCTGTGGAAGATGTGGCGGCCACCACACGACTGGAACTGGTTCATGCGGCTGTCCTACAAAGTGGGATACTACCTGGTGGTCGCTCTGTTCGACGTCTTCCCGTTGCCGCAGCAGTCGGGCGTGCGCGAAAGCTTTGCTTACGCCGGCGAGTCGGTCGATCGAGGCTACAGCGTTCTCGTTTATCCGGAAGGCGTTCGCACCTCCGATGGCAAGCCGTCGCCCTTCCGTTCGGGATTAGGCATGCTGGCAGCAAGGCTGAATGTCCCGGTGCTGCCGCTGCGAATTGATGGCTTATACGAGATGAAGATGGCCGGACACAAGATCGCGCGTCCCGGACAGCTAAAGGTCGTGATTGGGAAACCCATGCGCTTTCCGCCACAGACGCCGCCGGAGGAGATTACGAACCAAGTGGAAGAGGTTACGTGGAGGATGTGACATGCGGTCAATTCCCCGCTGGCTTGTACCCCCCTCCCCCCCACATACTAAAGTCTTTGTTTTACATATTTTGCCTGTAAAATATTAAAAACATTAGACTTGGGTATGGATGTAACCAGCATGTTATCAATAGTTTGCACGTATCCACCGCAAGATATTGACAACAAAGGGTAATGCCTAAGCTCTTGGAATCAATAACTTGCACCGACCGTGGCGAGGCAGAGACACGTGGCTGACGTCCCGGACGTCACGCTTGAATACGAAGTGTGCGAGCAAGATCGATACACCAGCAAGTCGAGTCCCGCAAAGCGGGACGGCGACAGGATAGCCCGGCACGCAGCGGGGTCCCCCGGCAAGCGCCGCGCTTGTCGGGTGGTCGGGGGAGGCACATTGGGAAGCCAACAGTGCCAGAGATTACGCCATATCTCCTGGCCTCCACTGCCCCAATTTTCAACGAACATTCCTCGCCTCGTGTCTGCCCTCATTTAAGGGTCATACTGAGACGGTTCGGGCGCTGGCGCCCTGACACCAGCCTATAGACAGAACCCTGATGCAGCATAGATGTCAAGCCCATTCTTCGGAACGAAGGTAACCACACTTCCCACAACGGGAATCCCGAGTCCTTTCTTGGCGCTGCCGCATTTGCTGGTTTGGCCCGAATAACAGCCCTCGCTAGGTAGCCAGTGGCAGCCCCAGTGGGCAATAAGAGAACAGCAGATTCCTCGCGGACTGAAGTCCGCTTGTGATGACAAATCATCGCGTCGAAGTCCCGCTCCTGAGGACCGAATTCAGTTGTCAGCACTCAGTTGTCAATAGTCGGTAAGGACCGCTAGCCTGCGAACCGGCCTCACGGCGCGGGCGATTTGTCTGTGGAGGGATCATCGGCATTGTACGCGCGGGAGGGTAGCAGAATCTGCACACCGAAATATCCCACGAAGTAGGGGTGCTCGGGACCGGCAGCTTCCACGCCCCGTCCGGCCATAAGCAGGAGGATTATCGGATTGTGAATGCGGCAGCGGGCGCCGACATCAAGCGTGGGCTGGCTTTCGTAGGGATTGTAGGTGCTTTGGGAATAGAACTCGGCGTCCATTTCGAGCCTGGAGTTGAAGCGGTGACCGACAACCAGACCCGTCAGCCAGCCACTCGGGCCATCGTGGACAAAGTCATAGCCGACTTCAAAGTTCACATCGACTGGACCTAGTTTGTGGGCAAACTCGAAGGGCAGCAGGAAAGAATTGCTTTCAGACGTGATGCCACGGCGAACCGAATCGTTGGGATTGTTGACGAATCCCTGCGGGAAGGTCGAGATCGACCAGCCAGACTCACCGGCATCATAGAAGCGCCACTTGACTCCGAAGTTGGATTGCCCCAAGCCGAATCTGGCGGCAACAGGAAGATCATGAACCCGCAGCCAGGCATTCTCATAGGTAAGTTGGATGCGTTCGCCAATGCCGAAGTTGATGTCGACGTCGGGGGTGTGGGTGACGGACTGATCGCTGTACAGGAAGGGCATGTAGCCGAGATTGATTTCCCAGTTGCGCGGGCCGGGTGTGCCGGGATCGTTGGTGTAAAACGGCGGGCCGCCCTGGGCAAATGCGGCGCGGCCCATGAGAAACCCGAGTACCAGCATCAGGGTCCGCAACACCCTGGCCCGTCGTTTCATTGGAAGATGAAGGCCCATAAGCATAAGAAAGACACCAGCAATGACAGCCGTCCGTGGCGTTGCCAGGCGGTGCGAAATCTTCGTCGGCTGGGCAAGAAGCGGACCTGACCCACGCCGTAGCCCTTAGTTTAGCCGGATTTGCCAAAGCCAGCCTCCAGCATGTGACGCGCGTCATAGCCCTGCCGGCGGGGCGAATGGTACCAATATTCTTTGCCGAAGGGGGAAATCGACTGCTGCACGAGCAGTCGATTCGCTTCTCTTCGCGGCGGTGCAATCCATGCGCGATGCCGTTCTTAAATTATGGCCTGAGATCGAGTGGATCCGGTCGCCCCAACTGCGCGAGCAGGTGGCGAAAACCTGGCAGCGGGCGCTGGAACTCAGTCCCCTCGCGCCCGACGACTTGAGCCGCATCCCTTTCACGCTGCTGGTGGCGAATTGTCCCACGACGTTTATGGAACACAAGCGCTGCGTGGTGCACATTGCGCGCAAGGCCGCTGAAAGTATGACTGAGTTCATGGGCCGCGCGCTGCCTATTGACATGGATACCGTGATCGCGGGCGCCATCCTGGCCGATGTGGGCAAGCTGCTGGAATACGAGAACGTGGACGGCAAGACGCGGCAGAGCAAGCGCGGCGAGCTGCTCCGCCATCCCTTCACCGGCGTAGCCCTGGCGATGGAGTGCGGCGTGCCCGATGCCGTCTGCCATATCGTTGCCACGCACGCGGCCGAGGGCGATCTGGTGAAGCGAACCACGGAAGCCTATATCGTGCATCATGCCGATTTTATGGCGTTCTTGCCCTTCAGGAACCTGGCGAAGTAACGGAGACGATTGCAATGGCGACCACCACGACACCACCCGAGCGCGCGAGCCGGGTTCCAGTTACTACCACAATGTCAGAGTGGGCTGCGGGAGTGCGATTCGAGCAGATTTCCGCCGACGCCATCCACCAGGCTAAGCGCTTTCTGCTGGACAGCATTGGCTGTGCGCTGGGCGGATACCAGCAGCACGATGTGATCATCGCCCTGGCAGTGCTGGACGAGGTCGCGGGGCCGGGCAACGCGACGGTGATCGGCAGCGGCAAGCGGATAGACGCGGTTTCGGCCGCGCTGGCCAACGCGCTGATGGTCCGCTGCATGGATTACAACGACATCTATTGGAACCAGGACCCTTCGCATCCTTCCGACATCTTTCCTGCCGCGATTGCGGCTTGCGAGCGCATCGGCAGCGACGGCCGGGAGTTGATCGTGGGGCTGGTGCTGGGCCACGAATTCGAGATGCGCCTTTGCGAAGCGGCGTTTCCCGGCATCCGCGAGCGCGGCTGGCATCATGCCACGCTGACGGCATTCGTCTCCCCGATCGTTGCCGGGCGCATGCTGCACCTAAGCCCGGTGCAGATTCAGCACGCCATCGGCATCAGCGCCAGCGCGCGCGCCACTTTGGGCGCGGTCACTGCCGGCAAGCTAACCATGATGAAAAACACGGTCGATCCCATGGCCACACAGAGTGGGATGCTCGCCGCCTTGCTCGCCGAGAAGGGCTATACCGGACCAGAGCACGTCATCGACGGCAAAGAAGGGCTGGTGCACTGTCTTGGCCCGGAGTGGAAGCTCAACGTTCTGACTGACGGCCTGGGCGAGTCGTGGCGTATCACACAATGTGGGATGAAGGCATTTCCCACGGAAGCCCTGACCCACACCCCGATTTCGGCCGTGCATGCGCTGGTGAAACACCATGATCTCCGCCCTGACGATATCGCGCGAGTGCACATTCGCACCACCGCGCGCGGCGCGGACATTCTCAGCGATCCCAGCAAGTACGATCCCCGCACCAAAGAAACTGCCGATCATTCGCTCCCCTACGTGATTGCCGCCGCCATCGCGGAACGGCAGGTGACGCCCTTGCAGTTCACCCCGGCGAAGATCATGGATCCAGTGATCCGGGCGCAACTTAATAAGATCGTCGTGACTGCCGATGCCGAGATCGAAGCGTTCTTCCCAGCCCTTCAGCGCGTGATCGTAAAAATTCATACCGTTGACGGTCGCGAGTTCACGCAGCAGCTTGATTACCCCAAGGGCGATCGGCGGAATCCGCTGACTGACATTGAAATTGAGGAGAAATTCGAGGCACTGGCCGGGCCGGTGATGTCGAGCGAGGCACGCCGGCGCGCTATCGATGCCATCTGGAATCTGGAGAAGCAGCCGAACATAAGGGGACTGATGGAGCTGTTCAAGGCGGACCGCTCCGTTGCAACCGGGAGCGACTAAATGGGACAAACCGTCGTCGAAAAGATCGCTCAGTCGCATATGGCCGAGGGCCCGAATCGCCCGCTGCGCGCCGGCGACTTTCTGTCTGTTCGGCCGTACCATGTCATGACCCATGACAATACTTCGGCCGTGATGAAGAAGTTCAAGGCCATCGGCGCGACGCATGTGCAAGACTCCGCCCAGCCTGTCTTCACCGCTGATCACGATATTCAGAACACGGACGAGACGAACCTTGCGAAGTATCGCAGCATGCAGGCATTTGCCCGCGAGCACCGCATCGACTTCTATCCGCCTGGCACCGGTATTGGCCACCAGATCATGGTGGAAAAGGGCTACGTGCTGTCGGGGACGTTCGTCGTCGCCTCGGATTCGCACTCGAATATGTACGGTGCGCTCGGGGCTATCGGCACGCCCGTAGTGCGGACCGATGCTGCCGCCATTTGGGCCACCGGTGAGTTCTGGTGGCAGATTCCGCGGACCATTCAGGTCGTCCTGGAAGGCAAGTTAGCGCCCGGCGTGACTGGCAAAGATGTCATCATCACGCTCTGCGGAGTCTACAACCGCGAGGAGGTCTTGAACGCCGCTGTCGAGTTTGCCGGTCCGGGAGTGGCATCGCTCAGCATGGACGCCCGCCTGAGCATCGCCAACATGTCCACGGAATGGGGCAGCCTGGTGGGCTGGTTTCCCGTGGACGACATCACGCTGGCCTATCTCGAAGCCCGCAATCGTGAGTTGCGTGCCCAGGGCATCACGCGGATGCCGCAAGAGAAGCTCGCGGAATGGCGGGCCGATCCTCCCGCGCCCGATCCCGATGCTGTCTATGCAGGACGCATCGTCCTGAATCTCTCTGACGTCACGCCGCACGTTTCCGGGCCGGACACCGTTCAGGTGATGCACTCCGTCGCCGAGATCGCGAAGACGAAGGTCGCCATCCAAAAGGCATATCTCGTCTCCTGCGTGAACTCGCGACTCGAAGACCTTGAGGCGGCGGCGTGGGTGTTACGCGGCAAGAAAGTAGCTGCCGGCGTGCAGTTCTATCTCGCAGCCGCCAGCCATTCAGTCCAGGAAGAAGCCGAAAGGCGCGGCGTCTGGCAGGTACTTCTCGATGCCGGCGCACACGCGCTGCCGTCGGGATGTGGACCGTGCATCGGACTCGGCGCCGGGCTGCTGGAGCCGGGCGAGGTCGGTATCTCTGCCACCAATCGCAATTTCAAAGGCCGCATGGGTTCGCGCGATGCCCAGTGCTATCTCGGCAGTCCCGAGGTGGTGGCGGCTTCGGCGATTGCAGGATACATCTGCGGGCCAGGGGAACCACAGTCCCACAATGTGAGATATCGCTTCGAGCCGGTCGCCGCGACCTCGGCGGAAGCAGAGCCGGTGGAAATCCTTCCCGGATTTCCGGCCAGCGTTCGCGGCCGGCTGGTGTTTCTGCCGCAGGACAATCTGAACACCGACGGCATCTACGGCAAGGACTACACGTACCGCGAAGACATGACACCCGACATGATGGCGCGAGTCGTGATGGACAACTACGATCCGCAATTCGCCGAGCGAACGGCAGCCGGCGACATCGTGGTCGGCGGATTCAACTTTGGTACCGGCTCCAGCCGCGAGCAGGCGGTGACGGCGCTGAAGTACAAAGGCATCTCGCTGGTGATTGCGGGCAGCTTTTCGCAGACCTACTTGCGCAACGCTTTCAACAACGGCTTCCTGTGCATCGAGACGCCGGAGTTGGTGAATCGCCTGCGCTCGGTGTTTTGTGAAGCCGTCGCGCAAAAGGAAAAGACGATCATCCCGGGTGATGGGATAGAAGTAGATTTCGCCGCCAGCACGATTCGCTATGCGGGAGAGACATTTACCTTTCCGGCCTTGGGCAGCGTAGCGCAGTCGCTGGTAGTTGCCGGAGGAGTGGAGAACCTGGTCAGCCGCCGGCTTAGTGACGGCGCACCGGTATCCTACGCTGTGAGATAAGGGCGACTGCCCGAACGACGGAACCAAGGAGTGATGAGGAGCACGCAATCATGGCAAAACGTACTATCGTGATCATGCCTGGCGATGGCATTGGCGAACAGGTCCTGCCGCAGGCGGTCCGCGTACTCGACGCTGTCGGCTTCGAAGCCGAGTATGTACGCGCTGACATCGGCTGGGAGTGCTGGATCAAGGAAGGTAACGCGCTGCCTGAGCGCACGATTGAACTGCTGCGGCAGCACAAGGTTGGACTCTTTGGGGCCATCACTTCGAAGCCAAAGAAGGAAGCGGAGGCCGAACTCAGCCCGGCGCTCAGGGGCAAAGGCCACCAGTACTTCAGCCCCATCGTATCCATGCGGCAGAAATTCAATCTCGACGTCTGCATGCGCCCGTGCCTGTCGTTTCCGGGGAACCCGCTGAACTTCATCCGCAAGAAGCCCAGCGGCGGATTCGAAGAGCCGAAGGTCGATGCGGTTGTCTTTCGCCAGAACACCGAAGGGCTGTATGCCGGTGTGGAGTGGACTGACCCTCCGCAACGGGTTCGCGACGCGTTGCGCACGCATCCGAAGTTCACGCCCTTCGAGAACGTCGCGGGCGAAGACCTCGCGATCTCGGTGCGGATCATCACCCGCGCGGCGGCGCGCCGCATCTGCCAGGCTGCATTCCAGCACGCTCGCAAGTGCGGCTATAAATCGGTCACCATCTGCGAGAAACCGAATGTGCTGCGCGAAACCTCAGGCATGATGGAAGAAGCCGCCCGGGAGGTGCAGAAGCGATACAGCGATATTCCGCTGTGGTCCACCAACATCGACGCGCAAACGATGTGGCTGACCAAGAATCCGGAGGACTACGGCGTCATCGTTGCCAGCAACCTGTTCGGCGACGTAATCAGCGACGCCTTCGCCGGATTGGTCGGCGGCCTCGGCTTCGCCGCTTCGGGCAACATCGGCGAGGAGGTTGCGGTGTTCGAGCCGACGCACGGCTCGGCGCCGAAGTATGCCGAGCTCGATCCGCCCATCGTGAGCCCAATTGCGATGATCCTATCGGCGGCGATGATGCTCGACCACATTGGCGAGAGCGACAAGGCAGAGAAGATTCGCTCCGCAATCGCCGCGGTTGTTGCCGAAGGCAAAGTGCGGACCTATGACATGCTGCGCATCTCCGGCGGCGCGCGGTCGCTGGCGCAAGGCGCGGCTTCGACGACGCAGATGACCGACGCCATTCTGGAGACACTGGACGTCGGAGTGGAGAGGGTCTATGCCGGTAGCGGCCGAAACTAGGCTGGCCCGACGCGGCGAAGCTGGACGCGCCGGGCTGGACGTTCGCTCGGACCTGCACGTCAGTTTCGAGGAGCGCTGGAGCGGTGGCATTGACATCGACCTGCGTTCGCGGGTCGATGTGTACTATGGCGAGAGCATCCGGGGGCAGGTGCGAAATATCCTGCTGACGCTGGGCGTCGAGCACGCCCAGGTAGCGATTGTCGATGAAGGTGCCTTGCCATTCGTCATTGCGGCGCGAGTGGAGGCAGCAATGAGACGCGCGGGGTTCGGCCAGGGCAATTCCGCACTGCCGGAAGCGATCGCGTTACCCGCGCCCGCGGTAAGAGATCGTTTGCGGCGCTCGCGTCTGTACCTTCCGGGCAATGAGCCAAAGTACTTCATCAACGCCGGACTGCACGCTCCGGATGCGATCATCCTCGACCTGGAGGACTCGGTCCATTTTGCCGAAAAAGATGCAGCAAGGCTGTTGGTGAGAAACGCCCTGCGCGCAGTGGATTTCGGAGCGGCCGAGCGTATGGTCCGCATCAATCAATTGCCGCTCGGGCTTGCGGACCTGGAGGAGATTATTCCCCAATCTCCTGACGTAGTCCTCATCCCTAAAGTCGAAACCCCGGAGCAGATATCCCACATTGTGGGAGCTGTGGACCGCATCGCCAGGCAAAGCGGCGTCACGCGGCCGATTTGGATGATGCCCATCCTGGAGTCAGCCCTGGGGATTGAGAACGCGTACGCCGTTGCCACCGCCTCTGACCGGGTTGTGGCCCTGACTATCGGGCTGGAGGATTACACGGCCGACCTGGGCGTCGCGAAGACACCGGGCGGGATGGAATCGTTATATGCACGCATGCGAGTGGTCAACGCGGCCCACGCTGCGCGCGTGCAGGCGATCGACTCCGTGTACGGTGACGCCGGCGATAGCGACGGGCTCTTGTGCTGGGGCGCAGCGTCGCGCGCCATGGGCTTCGAAGGCATGGGTTGTATTCATCCCGCCCAGATCGACATCATTCATCGTGCCTTTGCTCCCACAGCGTCAGAGTTGGAAAAAGCGCTGAGTATTGTCGCTGCTTACGAAGACGCACAGGCGCGTGGCTTGGGCGTGGTCAGCCTTGGCTCCAGGATGGTCGACGCTCCCGTGGTGCAGCGGGCCCTGAAGCTGGTGGCGCGGGCGGAACAGATGGGGTTGAGGGCGCGAGGAGAATCATGATCAGGGGCGTCGTCAGCGGGTTGATTACGAATGCGATCGGCCGCCGTGTGCCGACCCTGGTCAATGGGCGAGAGCAAGCCCCATACCAGGGAGTCGATGGGCATCGTCCCGCCGGTCGCAAAACCGGGCCTCCGATTCGTAGTAATAGCGACTATCCCACAAACGGGGACAAGCGCGTGCCCGACCTTGATACCGCACTGCGGCTGTGCGGTCTGCGCGATGGCATGACCGTCAGCAATCATCATCATCTGAGAAATGGCGATCTGGTCGCTCTCGGCGCCCTGCAAACCGCTGCGCACATGGGGGTCAGGGACCTGGTGTGGTTTCCCAGCGCTTCATTTCCATGTCACGAGCCCGTGATTGAGCTAATGAAGTCAGGGGCGGTGCGCCACATCGAGGGCAGCATGAACGGCCCGCTGGGCGACTATTGCTCGCACGGCCATATGCGCGGGATGGGCGTGTTGCGGTCGCATGGCGGACGCTGGCAGGCGGTGCAGGATGGCGAGGTCCATATCGACATCGCGGTAATTGCTGCGCCGACGGCTGACTACTTCGGCAATGCCGATGGTTCGCATGGCAAGTCGGCCTGTGGTTCTCTAGGCTTTGCGCTGGCAGACTCGGTTTACGCGGATCGCGTCATCGTCGTGACTGACAATCTCGTTTCCTTCCCTTGTATTCCCTGGCAGATCCAGGGCAACAACGTTGATTACGTCGTGGAAGTTGACTCGATAGGCGATCCGTCGAAGATCGTAAGCGGCACCACGCAGATCACGCGCAGTCCGGACCGGTTGCGCATCGCGGAGCTGGTAGCGCGCTTCCTGCGCGGCAGCGGCATCATGCGCGACGGCTTCTCGTTTCAGGCCGGAGCCGGCGGCATCGCTCTCGCGTTCGTTGATTACCTGGCACGGATGATGAAGGACGCGAACGTGAAGGCCAGCTTCGTGCGCGGCGGCTCCACGAAATATCTGGTTGATCTGCTGAACGAAGGTCTGATTGGATACATCCTCGACGGCCAGACCTTCGACCTGGATGCAGTGCGCTCCATTGCCAGCGACCCGCGACATGTCCCGACCAGCCCGTTCACTTCATATAACTTCCACGGCAAAGGCAACTTCGCCTCGATGATCGATGCGTGCGTACTGGGCGCAACCGAGGTTGACGTGAACTTCAATGCCAACGTGGTTACGCATTCCGATGGGCGGCTGCTGCATGGCATTGGCGGCTGGCAGAACTGCCTGTTTGCCGGATGCACGATTCTTGCGGTGCCGTCGTTCCGCGACCGCATTCCGGTGATTGTCGATGAAGTCACAACCGTGACCGGACCCGGCGAACTGATCGATGTGATTGCGACCGAGCGCGGCCTGGCCATCAACCCCAGGCGGCAGGACCTGCTGGATGCGGTGAAAGGCAAAGGCCTGCCGATTCGCTCCCTCGAAGACATCAAGGCTGAAGTCGAGAAAATCTGCGGCGGTAAGCCGGCCAAACCCCGTCTGCTGGACAATCCGGTTGCGATTGTGAAGTGGGTAGATGGAACGGTGCTCGATACCGTCTGGCAGGTTGTGGACGACAATCCCTACGCGCCGGCCGTCAGCGGGGGAGAATAGCCAGGCCGGCTATTTCGGCGGTTCCGGCCCAGGTGACTCAAGCTTCTGCGCTTCGATTACGGCACGCTCAGCGCCTTGGAAGCCGACGCGGGAATGAGTGCCATCACAAAAAGGTTTGTTGATGGAGCCGCCGCAGCGGCACAGAGAAAACGCTGTCTTGCCAGTCAGATCGAAACGATTGCCGTCCGCGTCGACCAACTCAATTGCGCCCTCGGGGGCTTCTACCCGGAACGGTCCATTCTCCCGGACCGTGATTTTCACTTGCGCCATGTATTCCTCCAGAAGTACCCGGCGCGGCGCGCCGAGTCTCCATTGTAGTGAGTGGCAGATCAATAGGGAAGGAGCGGCTCTTGCAACCCTTCGCTGGAGTGGGTGGGTATTGCTCAATATGCGTTGGCTATTCCGCCTTTACCACCAACAGCTCGAAGCTGCCGGGGACCATCGCAGGCCTCTGTCCCGGAGCCGCCGGTTTGTTCTCGCGCTGTGCTGTAACCAAATAAGCGACGTTGTTTGCCTTGTCCAGCGCCATGGTCCGCGCCCCAGGAACGGTGGCGAGATTCTGCCTGACGGTGTACTTGTCGGGGCTGTCCTCGTGGATGATGGTCAGCACACCTTCGCCGCAGGACATAAAGACTTCCTGCGTGTTGGGATTGAAACGTCCGGCATCGACACCTTCGCCGATCGGGACCGTGGTTACGACTTTGCCGGAATCGGAATCGACGACGGCCATCATCTTGTTGCCACACCCGGCGAAGAGACGATGGTGCTTTACGTCGAAGGCCAGGGCGCTCGGCTCCTCGCAGGGTGCGATTGACCAGGTGTTCAGCACACCCAGCCTGGTGACGTCGATCTCGGCGATCTGGCCCTTGTCTTCGATGTTGACGTAAACCTTGCCCTGGCCATCGCTGGCTGGAAACTCCGGCTTGCCGCCGAGCGGAATTGTGCCGGCAACCTTGCTGCTGGCCGCATCGATCGCCGTGGAATCGTGACTGCGCGCGTTGAAGGTGAAGACACGTTTGGAGAACGGATCATACAGAATCGCGTCGGGCCGCTCGCCCACCTTTACGCTGTCGAGTTTGTTCAACGTTTTCAGATCGAAAATGGTTACGGTGTTGTCACCGCCATTGCTGACGAAGCCGCGGTTCGACTCCGGCGCCAGCGCGACGCCGTGGATTCCCGATAGGTCAGGAATATCGCCAGCCAGCTTCAGCGTCTTTGCGTCGATCACCATCACATGGCTGCCCCGCGTGATAAACAAGCGCTCGCCATCCTGGTCGTAAGTGAGATAGTCCCATCCGCCGTCGCCGCCGAGTTTGACGCGTTCGCTCACCTTAAATTGCTTCTGGCCTAATGACGGTATAGCCGCCAAAAGCAACGCGGCAATAACGATGGCGATCGTTCGTTTCACGTTGGCTCCTTACCCGCCAAGTTGCTACCGCTGTGAAGATTCCTCAGTCGTCGTTCCAATCAATGTCTTTTTGCTTCGGCCGATCGAGGATGGCATCGCCGCGGCTCTTACCAAAATAGTCCCAGGCCCATTCCACGAAGGCTTCGACCTTGGCGCGGGTTGAAGCCAACAGAGCAGCGTGCACTCCCACCCAGGCAGCAAACGCGACAGCTCCCTGAAGTTCGTGGCGATGCTCGCCGACTTCCGCCACAGCCGCGTTACGCCCGATCATCGCCATGATGCCTTTGTCGAAATAGTCGAACGGCTCCTTGGGCTCACCGGCAATGTCAGCCAGGATATTCTTTGCGCACCACTTGCCCGACTGTTCGGCCACGGAGGCAAGCTGAGGCAAATGGGTACCATCTTTGCCGGTAATATTCGCGAAGTCTCCCAAGGCATAGACATCAGGGAAGCCGGGCACCGTGAGATCGGGCTGAACATCAATGCGGCCGCCGCGACCAGTCTTGATACCTACGCTCTCCGCTAACGACGCGGCCTTAAGGCCTCCGGCCCAGATCACGGTGTGGGTGGGGATCGTGGTCCCGTCGGAAAGCACTACGTGGCCGGGATGCACCTCGCTAACATGTGTACCCAACCGAATCTTGACGCCGCGTTGCTCCAGGGTCTTGGTGGCATAGGCCTGGGCTTTGGGAGAGAAGGCCGCCAGGACAGTCTTGCCGCCATCCACCAGGACGACCTCTCCACCGCGCAGACTCAGGTCGGCGAACGCTCGCTTCAGGCCGTGATGAAATACGTCGCCGAAAGCCCCCGCCATTTCCGTGCCCGTGGGACCGCATCCCACGATGACGAAGTTCAGCGCGCCTTTGGCGACCAGAGACGAATCGCGGTCCGCACATTCCAAAACGGCGAGGACGCGGGAGCGCAGGGCCTCGGCGTCACGCAACGAGTACAGCGGATAGCTATGCTTGTCCGCTCCCGGCGTGCCAAAGAAATTGGCTTGCGATCCCGCGGCCAACACCAGAAAATCGCCTTGATAAGTCTGGCCCTCGGCGGTCTGAACAGTGCGAGTGTTGAGATCGACCGACGTGACCTCCGACATCTTCACGTCCACGTTAGGATGGTCCCGCAGGACGCTGCGCAAGTTAAAGGCGATGTTGCTTGGCGACAGCGCCGCACCAGCCACTTGATAGAGCAATGGCTGGAATTGCTGATAGTTATTTTTGTCGATCAACGTGACCCGAACGTCGGGATGATGGGCCAGCTTCTTGGCGCAGTTCAACCCGGCAAAACCACCTCCTACGATAACTACATGTTTCACTCGGACGGCTCCTGTTCGACAGATTGCTGCGCAGCGGTTGAAGACCCCCAGCGGGTGTAAAAAGATTAGAACCGAGCAGCACCTTCGCGCAACCGGCAATCGAGACAGGATTTCTCGGGCGGCAGCGTCGAAGGGCTTGATGAATGCGGTGGGATGGGTACAATGCAGTTTGTCGGCAGCGAGGACAGTTTTTCCATCGCCGAATGAAGGAACCGTAGGATGACAAACTACAGGCAGGCTTTATCTATCTTACTCAGCATCAGCGTTACGGTAAGCGTTATCGGGTGGGACGGCTGCAAAAAGTCGGAAGAGGCGCAGTCGAACCAGGCGCAACAGCAGAGCCCGGAGGGACAGGCTCCGGCAGCCACCAACGCCATGCCCACGGCGGAGCAACTCTATCAACTGGTGGCTCCGATCGCGCTGTTCCCTGACAATCTGCTGGCCCAGGTGTTGGCAGCGTCGACTTATCCGGACCAGGTCAGCGCCGCCTATACCTGGCTGCAACAGAATTCCAGCCTTAAGGGCCAGCAACTGCTGGACGCGGTCAATCAGCAGTCGTGGGACCCAAGTGTAAAGGGCCTGACGCAGTTTTCCGGGGTGCTGCAACAGATGGCCACGAGCTTGTCGTGGACCTCGGCGCTGGGCGATGCCTACTTCAATTATCCCCAGAGCGTGATGAACGCCGTGCAGGTGATGCGGCAACGGGCGCAGCAATCCGGCAATCTGAAGAGCACGCAGCAACAGACGGTCACCACCCAGAACCAGCCTCCGGGACAGGCTGCGCCGCCGCCACCGCCCGCGGATTCGAATGCCCCGGCGCCTCCGCCACAACAGACAGTCATCGTGCAGCCGCCGCCGCAGACCATCATCATTCAGCCGGCGCAGCCTACAGTGGTTTACGTCCCGGCTTACAATCCGACGGTGGTTTATGGAGCGCCAGTGGCCGTCTATCCCGGTTATTCGACCGCCGACCTGGTGGCCACAAGCCTGATCTCGTTCGGAGTGGGAATCGCCGTGGGCGCCGCAATCAGCGGCGGCGGAGGTTGCTGCGGTTGGGGATGGAATTCGTGGGGATGCGGCTGGCACAGCAACACCGTGGTTTACAACCACAATACCTACATTTCCAGCTCAAACACTTTTGTTAATCGCAATAATTACTATGCTCACAACAACGTTAACGTCAACAACGTGAATGTGAACAACGTCAACCGCAATAACATCAATACCAATAACTACAACCGGAACAACGTCAACACAAACAACTACAACCGGAACAACGTCAACGCGAACAACGTCAACGCGAACAACGTCAACGCGAACAACGTCAACGCGAACAACGTCAATCGCAACAATCTGAACAACAACAATAACCGGGCCAACAATTTCAATAGCAGCAACTACAGCGAACCGAAGTTTAATCAGAAGTACGACGCGCCTCAGTACCAGAACAAGAACCTGGGCGAGAACAACCGGCAAAATCCGGGAGGCGGCGAGGCGGGCAGTTTCAATCAAAACCGCGGACAGCAGCAGAATAACGGCCAGAATCGCGCTCAGAATCCGGGCCAGCAGAACCGCCAGAATCCAGGGCAAAATCAAAGCCGGCCGAATTACAACCAGGGCCAGCGCAACGATCCCGCGCGCGGCTACGGGCAACAAGGAGAGCGCGGCACCAGCAGCGGCGCCTTCAGCAACTACGGCCAGGGCGGCAACGCCACGACCAACAGCGCGCGCGGGCAGCAAAGCCTGCAAGGGAACCGCGGCGGTGGTGGAAACGCCGGCGCCAGCCGGGGTGGAGGCGGAGGCGAGCGCGGCGGATTCCGCCGCTAGAGCTGCAGACCATGGGATTCCGAAAGCAGGAGAACACACCGATGCAAACGTCATCGCATACTTCGACAGCAGCCCATTGCGGACGAGTCACCCCGCTCGCGCTGGCGGTTTTGATGGTGCTGTTCAGTGCCGTGTACGCGGTTGCGCAAGCGGCGAATGAGAAGACCTTTGCATCGCCTGGTGCGGCCGTACTTGCTCTCTACGATGCCGCCAAGAACCAGGACAGCCAGGCATCCGCGGCGCTCTTTGGTTCGAATGCCAACGACCTTCTGCATACCGGCGACGCAGTGGCCGACAAGAACATGGTTACAAACTTTGTCAGCCATTACGACAAGATGCATCGCGTGGTGATGGAAGCCGACGGCAGTGCCACGCTCTACGTCGGCGCAGAGAATTGGCCCTTTCCGATTCCCATCGTCAAGAACAACAGCGGCGCTTGGTACTTCGATACCAGCGCCGGCAAAAAGGAAATCCTCTTCCGGCGTGTGGGCAGAAACGAGAACGACGCCATCGAGATCCTGTACTCGCTGGTGGCGGCGCAGCGCGACTACGCGTCCGGGCTGCATGATGGAGACAAGACGAAGCACTATGCCATGAAGTTCATCAGTGACGATGGCAAACAGAACGGACTGTACTGGAAGACCGGCGACAACGATGAGCCCAGCCCCATCGGACCGATGCTGGCCGTCGCCGCCAAAGAGGGTTATACCCTGCCGCAAGGGCAGCCGGAGCCTTACCACGGTTACTATTACCGCATTCTGACCAGGCAGGGAGCGGCGGCAAAGAGCGGCGCGCGGGACTACGTCGTCAACGGTGAGTTGACGCGCGGATTCGCCTTCGTGGCCTACCCCGCCGACTATCACAATTCCGGGGTGATGACATTCATCGTCAACCAGGATGGGATTGTCTACGAAAACGACTTAGGGACGGACACGGCGAAGATCGCCGCTGGCTTGACGGAATACAATCCCGAGAACGGCTGGGAAAAAGTGGATTGAATTTTACTAATCGCTACGACTGAAGATCACGCACCGATGCCAGCCAGAGCGATTTCATGCAATGACCTGGCTCCGTTGACATCCTTATTGACGGGAGCCAACCCAGCACTCCGCTTCCCATCGGCTTCGCTGAGGGCAGGCTCCAGCGGCGAAGCGGGGCGCCGCAGCGTGCTGGGCTACCCTGTCGCGGTTCCCGCGTTGCAGGACTCGATCGCTGGCACTCGACACCTTATCCGCGGACCCTGCGGTTGCGAGTTGCGGTGAGGAAGTCAACAGCCCCACGACTTCCGTTTATATGCAATCCAGATTCTTGAGCCCACATGTGCCGGCGTCAGTTGCAGTATTCTGGATTGTGGCCGTGACTTGGGGCCACGCGAACCGATGCAGCCGGGCTTTTGCCTGAGCATCCAAGAATCGATGTCCGAGAAATCCCAGGCTTCTGAAGAAGACACTCTGAGCTCCATCGTCCACGAGGAAAAGAAGGAGTTCGTCCGGCCGGCTTCACGCGCGTCCCGGCTATCGCTGGCGGTGCGCGCGCTGCGTCATCGCAATTTCCAGTTGTTCTTTGCCGGCCAACTCATCTCGCTGATCGGTACGTGGATGCAGACGGTGGCGCAGTCGTGGCTGGTCTATCGTATGACCGGCTCGGCATTCCTGTTGGGCGCCGTCGGCTTCGCCAGCCAGATTCCGGTGTTCATCATGGCGCCGGTTGGTGGTATCGTCGCCGACCGTCACAATCGCCAGCGTGTGGTCATCGCCACCCAGATCACGTCGATGATATTGGCGGGAATCCTGGCGGCGCTCACGCTTACTCATCGCGTGCACGTCTGGCAGATCATGGTGCTGGCGGCTGGCCTCGGCGTCGTGAACGCGTTTGACATTCCCGCGCGGCAGGCGTTCCTCATCGATATGGTGGGCCGCGAGGACCTGATGAACGCGATCGCGTTGAACTCCTCGATGTTTAACGGGGCGCGCATCATCGGGCCGGCGATTGCGGGCATCCTGGTCGCATCGATTGGCGAGGGCTGGTGCTTCTTCGCGAACGCGGTCAGCTACATTGCAGTGATCGCCGGGCTGTTGCTGATGCGCATCGAACGTCGGGCGAAGCTGGCGACACAAGGCTCGCCGCTGGAGAATGTGTTGGAGGGTTTCGCCTATGCACGGAACACCGGGCCGATTCGCGCCATTTTGCTGATGCTCGGCCTGGTGAGTTTCGTGGGGATGCCGTACACGGTGCTGATGCCGATCTTCGCAGATCAGATTTTGCATGGCGGCGCGAAGGCCCTGGGAATCCTCATGGGTGCGACCGGCGTGGGCGCGCTGCTGGGCGCGGCCAGCCTGGCGGCGCGCGTTGGAGTCAAGGGACTGGGAAGAGTGATTGCGATTTGTGCGTGCGGTTTCGGACTCAGCTTGATCCTGTTTTCGTTTTCCAGAATTTTCTGGCTGTCGACGTTGCTGCTCCTGCCGGTCGGTTTCTTCATGATGGTGCAGATGGCTTCGTCCAATACTCTGGTTCAGTCCATGGTCCCGGACCGGTTACGCGGCAGGATCATGTCGGTGTATTCCATGATGTTCATGGGGATGGCTCCGTTCGGCGCCCTGTCGGCCGGAACGGTGGCGCACCATCTCGGCGCACCCTTAACGGTCGCGGTGGGAGGCGTGGCTTGCATGGCGGGAGCGACTCTGTTCTGGATGCATCTGCCCAGGATCCGCAGCGAGACACGCGAGTTGGTATTGGCCCAGGGAATGACAGCAGGATCGCCGGCGGAAGAGATGACGAGCAGAGGACTGTCGTAGAGCAGAGAATCTGGCCGCGCGCGCGGAGGATTTTAGTGAGTTGTGGTTGCGGGCGGCTTGTGAGTGGTGCTGCCGCTGGCCACGCCCAGGCGGCGGAGGCGGTCGCGGGCTTGGGAAGCTTCGATGGAGCGCGGATAGCGCGAGATCAGGCTGTTTAACTCACGGACCCCGGCGTCGCGCTGTCCCAACTCCAGCAGCGCGTAGCCCTTCTTAAGCTGCGCCGCGGCCGCTTTGCTCCCGCCCGGATATTGCTCCAGCACCTTGTCGTAGTCTTTCACCGCCGCTTCGAAGTTGCCCTGGCGATATTCGATGTCGGCAATATAGAACTGAGCGTTGGCCGCCAGATCGGTATTCGAGTAATAGCGGATGTAGTCGCCGAACTCCTGCGACGAAAGATCGTACTTACCGGAGTTGTAATCGCGCAGCGCGTTGTTGTAGAGGACGTCAGCCGGAGGAGCAGCGTTGGCATCGCCGCCGGGCGTCGCCGGGTTGGCAGCTCCGGTTGGCGCGGGAGTCATGCCTGGCTGACCTGCGGGCAGGTTCTGCCCACCCTGTTGCATATTGTCGAGCTGCTTGCTGACCTTCGCCAGGCGCGACTTCAACTCATCCACCGAATCATGCAGCGACTGGACCTGGCTGGAGAGCTGGTCGATCTTGCCGTTGTTGTCGGCGGTCAGGCCCTGCATCTTGTTCTGCAAGTCGTTGACCGTGGCGTTCATCTTGTTGACGCTGTCGGCGCTCTGCTCGATGAGGTTCTTCATCACGCCCATGTTCATGTCGACGGACTGCTGAAGGCGCGCCACCTGGTCTTGCAGCGACTGCACCTGGGTCTGTAGTTGCACAATCTCTTTGTTTGCGGCAAAGCTGGGAACGGCTGCCGCCAACGTCACAGCAGCGATTGCCAGCCAGAGCAGGTTATTGCGAATTCGCATAAGTGTGTCCACCAAACAAATTCAATCACGTCTCCAGAAGAGACTATGGTACGCCGGGGATGTCGCCGGCGGCGAGGGAAGTGAATGGGCGGCGGCCGGCCGGTCTCGCCGCCCATAACGCTACCGCTTTACTGCTGATAGGCAAAATGCGCCCGCCGGTTTTGCGCCCAGCAAGCTTCCGTGCTCTGGGTGCAGAATGGCTTCTCCTTGCCATAGCTGATGGTACGGATGCGGTCCGCGGAAATCCCCAGCGAGATGAGCGCCTGCTTGGTGGAGTTAGCGCGATTGTCGCCCAGGGCCAGGTTGTATTCGGTCGAGCCGCGCTCGTCGCAGTGCCCCTCGATGGTGAACTTCATCTTGGGATGCTGCTGGAGGAAGCGGGCGTCGGCCTGCAACACCTGCTGGTATTGCTGCGAGACGTCGTAGCTGTCGTAGTCGAAGAAGACGTCCTTCATGCTTTGCGCGAACAACTGCGCCGCGGTCTGGTCGGAAGAAGTCTGCGGCGGAGGCGCGGCCGCCGGCGTGACCGTGACTCGCGCAGTCGCTTCCTGAGTGCCGCTGTCGTTCTTCGCCACCAGACGATAGGTTGTCGACTCGGTCGGCGTGACCGTGCGCGAGCCGCTGGGATCAACCTTGCCCATCGAATCGATGCTGACATCGGTGGCGTAGTCGGTTCTCCAGATCAAGGTTGTCGACTGCCCGGCGGTGATGCTGTTGGGATTGGCGGTCAAGGAAGCAGTTGGCGCCGGAGCAGGAGGCGGTGGCGGCGGTGTTGGCGGTGGCGGCGGCTTCTTACCGCAGGCACTCACCATCAGAACTACGGCCAGCGCGATTGTGATCTTGCTCCATTCACTCCGTGTTCGCTTCAACGTTTCTCCTCCGTTTCAACGCGAGAGCACTCGCAGTAGTTAATGACAGGGCCGAAGTGTGCTCCTTCCGCCGCCCGTCGTGTCCCGCTGAATCATGTAGCCCACTGTTAATAAGCCCTTGATACGTCACCGGCGATGGTTCCAGGTGGAACATATAACGAGCGATCCTTAGAACGCTCCCACTCCCCTTACTTGAAACTCCAGTTGGGTTGCGAATTCTCCCCCGACGTAGTCAATTGCCGCTGTTGGCTGCCGTCAGCCAGCATCGTCCAGATCTGCACTTTGCCGGTGCGGTTCGACTGAAACACGATGTGCCGCCCATCCGGTGACCACGAGGGGAAATCGTTGCGTCCGCCATCATGGGTCAACTGCGCCCATTGTTTGCTGGCGACGTCCATGATGTAGATGTCGCTCGCACCCGGCGCGCCCGGCCCATAGTGCCGCACCCACGCGAAGGTCAGGAACTGCCCGTTCGGCGACCACGACGGCGACACCGCATATCCCTCATCCGTCATCCGGCCCGCATTGGTTCCGTCCGACGCCATGGTGTAGATTTGCGGCAGCCCGGTTCGCCCGCTGACCCACGCGATCTGCGCGTTCGTCTTCGGGTTCCAGGTCGGCGAAACGTCAGGAGCTTTGCCCTGGGTCAAGCGGCGAACGTTCGCCCCCAATGAGTTCACCGCATAGATCTCGGTATTGCCCGTGCGGGACGACGAAAACGCAATGTTCTGTCCGTCCGATGACCAGGCCGGCGAATAATTATCTCCTCCGAAATGGGGAAAGCTGACCAACCGGCCGAGTTCGAGCGAATACATCAGGATCTGCCAGCCATCCTTGGTCACCCCGGAGAACGCCACGCGCGAACCATCCGGCGAGACGTGCGGCGACAGGGCAATCGATCCGAGATGCGTGAGTTGCTTCTGGCCGGCGCCGTCGTAATCCATCTGCCAGATTTCCTTCGATCCGCCGCGGGCACTCACGAAATAGAGCTTCGTCTCAGCGATGCCCTGCACGCCGCCGCCCAGGCGGAAGATGATCTCGTCGGCGAAGCGATGCGCGATGACGCGTGCGTTCTCGTCCGTCGCCTGCTCGCGATACTGCTTGCCCAACACCTGCGGCGATTGCTGGTTCTTGGTGTCATACAGCCAGCCTTGGACGTTGAGATATCCTCCCTGGACACCAAGGTTGCCAAAGGCCAACATATTGGCATTCGGCGGTGGGTTGCCCCAGTCGGCCAGATGTACCTCCTGCGGCGCGCCCGGGATCGATAGGGGATAGAAACTCCGCGCGACCATGTCGAAGATCCCGGCGTTTTGCAGATCGTTTCCCAGCGTGACATTGAAGGTCGCAGCCAAATTCTGCGTGCCCGTGTCGGTGGTCACCAGCTTGAAGTCAGGCGCTGCCAGACGAATCTTTTCTACGCCCAGACCCGTGCCGGTACGGATCCAGTCCTGTGCCGGGAGAAATGCGGAGAGCGCGAGTACCAAAGAAAGAATTGCGGCAAACCGTTTCATGATGGTTAAGTCCAATTGTGCTCTGATCTGACAGCCCAAAGGGCGACATTTGTTTTAGCTGCAGGCTTACGCCCGCGGCTAGGTCAAATGCCGCCGCTTTCGCGGCGGAATTCGCTGCGAATTATCGCTTGTAATCAAACCAAAACTCCACTGCCACGTACCGCCCCGCATATTCCGGCGGCAGCGGCCCGAAAGTATCAATTCTCTGTAACGCCCGCGTCGCCGACTGATCGAGCGATGGAATCCCGCTCGACTGCTCCACGCGAATGTTCTCCGGCGCACCCGCACGCGTGATCTCGAAATAGATGTAAACTCGCCGCGCCGTGTCGATGTTGGGATCCACTTCGTACTTCAGCCAGTTATCCGAAACTTTGCGCCGCACCGCGTCTACATACCATCCGAAGCGGCTGCCAAAATCGCCCGTGCCTCCGCTGAAGCTCAATCCGCCCTTGGCGCCGCCGGCGGCGAACGAACCATAGGGCCCGCTGACCGGGCCGCCTTCGCCAAAGGGAATCTTGTTATCTTCAACTTTGGCCACTTCCTTCGGCGGGGACTTCTTCTGTGCAGTTTCGTGAGGACCCACACGCTTGGCCTCAGGCGCGGGAATCGGAATGGCCTTTGGCTCTTCTTTCGGTTTTTCTTTGGGCGGAGATTGCGCCAGTCCCTTCGACTGGTTGGCCAGAACGTTTTGCGTCTGCGTAGGAGGGGCCGGCAACGGAATGCTTCTCACCAGCGTCGCGCTCATTGCGCCACCTCCTCCGGTGGTTCCACCCCAACTCTCGCCGCGCCCGCTGGGAATGAGATAGCCGAACAACGCCAGGGCGAACAAGGCAATGTGCAGTGCCACTGATCCCAACAGTGGGACACCGACGTTGCCCTCGGCCTGAAAAATGTCAACGTCGGCTGCCATTCTTCTCCAGCGGCTGGGTGACGATGCTCACGTTGCTGATGCCCGATTGCTTTACCGCGTCCATCACGGTCGCGAAAGCGCCGAAGGGCACATTCTCATCGGCGCGCAGGAACACCGATTCGCCCTCAGGGTCGCGGATTTTCTGGTGGATGCGTTCGCCGATCTGGTTGATGTTGATGGGCTGATTGTTCAGGAAGACATTCTGATCGCGATCAATCGTGATCACCAGCCGCTCTTCCGTAATTTCTTTGACGGTCTTGGTGTGTGGAACTGCGACTTCAATCCCCGACTGCAATACCGGCGCAGTCACCATGAAGATGATCAGCAACACCAGCACCACGTCCACCAGCGGGGTGACGTTGATGTCGGAGAGCGACGACTGCGTGCGGCCTTGCGGATTGGTAAACGCCATTAGCGCCGCTCCACGCTGGCCGGAGTGCGGGCGGTGCTGGCTTGCGCGCGCTCCACTTCGTTGATCAGTTCCAGGCTGAAGTCGTCCATGCGGGCGCCGAACTCGCGGATGTGCTGGGTGAACATGTTGTAGGCAATGACGGCGGGGATCGCGGCAAACAGCCCGGCAGCGGTTGTGATCAACGCTTCGGAGACGCCGGGGGCCACGGCGCGCAGTGTGGCCGAGCCCGCGGTCCCTAGTCCGTGAAACGCGTCGATGATGCCCCAGACGGTGCCGAACAGTCCGATAAATGGCGTGACCGCGCCGGTCGTCGCTAGCCACGGCAGGCGGCTTTCCAGCCGCGTCAGCTCCTCCGACGATGCAATCTGGGTCGCGCGTTGCAATGCCGTGATGCGCAGGGGATACGACGCTTGTTTGCGCAGCTCGTTATAGGCGCCTTCGAAGACGGCGACCAGCGGGCTGGGCCTGAACTGCTCCACCACGGCGGCGACGTCGTTCAGCCGCTCCGACTTGCGAAACATCCGCATGAATCGATTGCTCTGCACCCGCGCCCGCCGCAGCAGTCCCCATTTGGAGAAAATGATGGCCCACGAGGCAAGGCTGAACAGCAGGAGGAGGACGAGTACGGTCTTGGCGACCGGACCGCTGTTTTCAATTAGACCTGAGATTTCGCCGCCGATGGCCAAAGCGAGCAAAGAAGGGAACACATTCATGAGACGAAACAGGCTCTACTTTCGTTACTGGCATTATAAGCATTTCATGCGGCGTGGGGCTGTTGCGCGATGAGGTTCCTGTGAAGGCGGCAGCTGTCAGCTCTCAGCCGTGATCTGTCAGCCTGGCTTTTCGCTCTTCGGCTTTCGCTTTTCGCAAAAATGCCCGCCATGTGGATGATTTGTAACATGGGCCGAGGACATGTGACGCTTCCGTTTTCGCAAGAGTGGACTATGCTGCCGGATTCAGCCCGCAGGGCGAAACTGAGGTTAGCCCCGGGGCGTGAGCCCGGGGTAAGCCGAACAAGGGACTGAGTCCCGTAGGGACGGCACAGGTTTTGAAGAGGCCTTTGAAAACGATGAGCGCCAAGAAAGAACTCACACACATCGAACACCGTTCCGCTGACAGCTGACGTCTGACAGCTTTACTGCTAGACTTCGGCTAACTGGAAAAATCACCGTGCTCCTCGAACTGCGGGTCGAAAACTACGCGGTCATCGACAATGTTGCCGTGGAGTTCGCCTCCGGGCTCAACCTCCTGACCGGCGAAACCGGCGCTGGAAAATCCATTCTTATTGATGCGCTGGCGCTCCTGCTCGGCGACAAGGCCTCGAGCGACGCTGTTCGCCACGGCACCGAAAAAGCAACGGTCTCGGCGGTGTTTGAAGCGGGTCCTGCGGCGCTCGACGCTGTTCTGGAAGCCAACGGAATTGACGGCGAAGACGGCCAGATTATTCTTCGCCGCGAAATTGCGGCGAACGGCAAGGGCCGCGTCTTCATCAACAATCAGCCTGCAACGGTAACGGTCCTCAAGCAACTTGCTCCTCATCTTGCGGTGATTCATGCGCAGAACGCAGCCGTGCTGGCCTTCGATGCCGGATCGCGTCTGGCGTTGCTGGACAGCTTCGGTGGTTGTGACGGCTTGGCCGTAGCGCGCGCGTTCGACGCCTGGAATCAAGTGCGGCATCGCATTGCCGATCTGGAGCGCGACGAACACGATCGCCTGCGGCTGCTCGATCTGTGGGCCTATCAACGAAAAGAAATTGCCGACGCGCAAGTCCAGCCGGAGGAGGACGTGAAGCTCGAGGCCGAGAAGCGCGTCCTGGCAAATTCCGAGCGCGTGCGCACCGCGGCCATCGCCGCCTACGGCGCGCTCTATGAGAGCGATGCATCTGCGGCGGCTTCGCTTCGTGCGGCGACGCGCCAGATCGAAGAGCTGCTGCGCTTCGACGAGCAATTTCGCGATGCTGTGCCCGAGTTGGACTCGGCGCGTATCACCATCGAAGACATCGGCGCGCGGCTGCGCGATTACGCAGAGGACATAGAGGCGTCGCCCGAGCGTCTTGCAGAAGTGGAAGACCGGCTGGCCGCGATCGATCGGCTGAAACGCAAGTACGGGCCCAGGCTGGAAGATGTGATCGCGTTGGGCGATGAGCTCGAACGCAAGCTGAACGAGATGGAGAACAAGGATGAGGTGCTCCGCAAGCTGCGCCTCGAGCTTGCGGCGGCGGCAGAGCAATACCTTCAATCGGCGCGAGCGCTGTCGCGGCATCGTTACGAAGCGGCGCGCAAACTGGAGAAGCTGGTCGAGAGCGACATAAACGAACTGGCGATGAAGGCTCGTTTCAAAGTCGAAGTCAGCGGCACCGACGAGGAAGGGAACTGGACGGCCAGAGGTTTCGACCAGGTGCAGTATCTGATTTCGGCTAACCCCGGCGAGCCGCTGGGTCCGGTGGATGAAATCGCTTCCGGCGGCGAATTGTCGCGCGTGATGCTGGCGTTGAAGACCAGCGTGGAAGCCGGGCAAAGCAAGAGTGCCGGTCGAAACGGCGACACTTCCACCCTTTCGCAAAAAAGGCGAAAGGATGGGGCACCCGAGGATTCACATCAGCGAACGCTCGTATTCGACGAGATCGACAGCGGCATCGGCGGGCGTGCGGCCGAAGCTGTGGGCAAGAAGCTGAAGCAACTCTCGCGGACCAAGCAGGTGCTGTGCATTACTCACCTGCCGCAGATTGCGTCGTTCGCCGATCAGCACTATCTCATCGAGAAAAAAGAAGCCGCCGGCAGAACGAAGACTTCAGTTCGTCCTCTTGATGCCGAAGAACGCACCCGCGAGATCGCGCGCATGATAAGCGGCGCGAAGCTGACAGACACTTCACTGAAGCACGCCGAGCAAATGCTGAAGAACAGTGGCCAGTAGCCAGTAGTCAGTTGTCAGTGGCCAGGCGGACATTTGAGCTGGGTCTGGTCAATTCAGATCACACAGTCAGCGACTAATTGGTGCTTACTTGATCGCCCCGTCTTTGCCAGCAATCCTGCGCAACAGGCCGATCTGGCCGGCGTGGTAGCTCTCGTGAAACTGTAGACGAGCGAGCGCGTCACCGGTCGGGCCTGCCAGAGGCGGACGATTAAACTCTTCAGGAACATTGCGCGACAATTCCTCCTCCGAGATCGCGGACAGCGCCGGAATGAGTTGCTGGTGGGCATCGCGCAATAGTCCCCGCAGCGTAGCCAAATCCAGATACTTGCTATCGGGGCCAGGGTTGCTGCCGCGTTGGTACGTGGCGGCTTGGGCTGCTTCAAGCACCGGTGTTCCGCCGACCATCTTAAGCATCATGCCTCGATAAAGCACAATGTGGCCGAGCACCCAGTTCAGACAATTGCCGCAAGGTTGCGGCTGAATCAGGCTTTGTTCCTCGGTGACATCTTGCAGGTTCTTATTGATGGCTCCGTAGCTGATTTCGTACATTTTGGCCAGGTCGTTGCCAGTCATAATTGCGCTCGCTTTCGTTCTAACTGCCCGGGGAAAACTCTAGTCAAGTAGTGGCGAAGTCCCTCACGGGCTAAAGCCGGTTTTTTGCCCGACTTTGCGGACCGCCTGAAGCCGGCCCCTTTCAAAGCAATACTTGAGCAGAGCTTCCTTAATGGTTTGTTTAGGGTTGATTGTATACGGCCCGGAAAGGCAAACGGCCCCTTCCAGCAATTTCGGCGCCTCCAACCCCGCTCTTTACACATCCAATGCAGCAGGGTTCAGGGCGGTTGAGGCTCTGCCATTAGCTGCGCAATTTGCGCTTTAGAGTGCGCTAAGGCGCCGTTCCGGGCCGTTAGCTTGGTGGTTACCTCGCTGTTACAATAGAGTAATCACGGGGAAACTCAGGCTCCAATTCGTATACTGAGTGCAGGAAGGCATGAGTCAAACTAAAGCTAAAACCCTATTATTGCTGAAGCCGCGTGGCTTTTGCGCTGGAGTGGTGCGGGCCATTGACATTGTCCGCATTGCCCTGGAGACCTTTGGCGCGCCTATCTACGTGCGCAAAGAGATTGTCCACAACCGCTACGTGGTGGACGAGTTGACCTCCAAAGGCGCTATTTTTGTCGACAGCGTTGACGAGGTCCCGGCCGGCGAACGGGTGATTTACAGCGCCCACGGCGTCGCACCCGAGGTCCGGCAGGCCAGCAAACTGCGCGAGTTGCGTGTGATCGACGCCACCTGCCCGCTGGTGACGAAGGTCCACGTCGAGGCGGTGAAGTTTGCCCGCGAAGGTTATTCCCTGATCCTCATCGGACACCGCGATCATGACGAGGTCATCGGCACGCTGGGCGAAGCTCCGCTGGTGACCCAGGTGGTGGACGCGCCCGAGGACGTGGAAGGTCTGCACGTGGCCGATCCGGACCGCGTGGCCTACCTGACGCAGACGACTTTGAGCCTGGATGAAACGCGGCACGTCATCGAGGCGCTGCGCAAGCGCTTTCCCAACATTCAAGGGCCGCACGCCCAGGACATCTGCTACGCAACGGAGAACCGCCAGACCGCGGTGAAAGACGTTGCTGCGGAATGCGATCTGCTGCTGGTGGTGGGTTCGGACAACAGTTCGAACTCGAACCGCCTGGTCGAGGTCGCGCGCAACCTGGGAACGAACTCGCATCTCATCGAAAACTATCGTTCGATTCTGCCAGAGTGGCTGGTCAATGTGAACACGGTCGGCCTTACCGCCGGGGCTTCCGCTCCGGAGATTCTGGTCCAGGAAGTGGTAACTTTCCTCGAAGAACAGGGTTTTACCGATATGCGCGAGATTGAAGTGATGCCGGAGAACGTGCGCTTCGGATTGCCGGCGGAAATCGTGGAGGCTATTGGCGCAGCGCCCGCAGTTTCGTAGGTTGGTGTCCCAGCTTTGCTTCACGCTGATGACGCTTGGGCTGGGCCGTAACGCGATGGATGGTGGCAAGCAATAAGCCATGGCAGACCCTTCTAATCCAGCCGAAATGCGTTTCGGCAAGATCGACGACATCAAGAGCCGGGTAGCGGCCGCCATCGATGCTTCGCGGCAGTATCTGTTCAGTATCCAGGACCGTGAAGACGGTTACTGGTGCGGCGAGCTGGGGGCCGATACCACCCTGGTTTCCGACTACATCCTTCTGCATCGGCTGCTGGGCACCGAAGACGCCGCCCGCACGCAGAAGTGCGCGACCGAGATTCTCAACCGTCAGAATCCGGACGGCGGATGGCCGATCTACAACGACGGCCCCTCGAACATCAGCGCCTCGGTGAAGGCATACTTCGCGCTCAAGATGGCGGGCCATAGCTCGGACCATCCCCAACTGCGCAAGGCGCGCGAACGCATTCTCGCTCTGGGCGGCGTGACCGCGGTCAACACTTTCACCAAGATTTACCTGTGCTTTCTCGGGCAGTACGACTATGACGCGGTGCCGGCGGTTCCACCGGAAATTGTGCTGTTTCCCAAGTGGTTCTGGTTTAACATCTACGAGATTTCTTCCTGGTCGCGCGCCATCCTTGTGCCGCTTTCCATCGCCTACGCGAAAAAACCATTCAAGAAGATTCCGCCGGAGGAAGGCATCGACGAGCTCTTCGTCGGCGGACGCAGCAAGAGCGAACTGCGGCTGCGCTGGGACAAGAAGCTGATCGGCTGGCGAAACTTCTTTCTCGTGCTCGACCGCCTGATTCACTTCTTCGAAAGAGTGCATGTTCGGCCACTGCGTTCGCGGGCGCTGAAGGTGGCGGAAAAATGGATGCTGGAGCGCCTGGAGATGAGCGACGGCCTGGGCGCGATTTATCCGGGCATCATGAACTCCATCATCGCACTGCGCTGCCTGGGATACTCGCTGGACGATCCGCAATTTATCCGCGCGATGGATGAGTTCGAGAAGCTGGGCATCGAGGAAGAGACGACTTTCCGCATGCAGCCTTGCATGTCGCCGGTGTGGGACACGGCTTACGCAGTGTTTGCTCTGGCCGAGAGCGGAGTTTCAGCCAACGATCCGCGCCTGGTGCAGCCTTGTGAATGGATGCTGAAGAAGCAGGTCACGCGCCGAGGCGACTGGTACGTGAAGAACCGCAAAGCTGCGCCCGGAGGATGGTACTTCGAGTTCAACAACGAGTTCTATCCCGACGTGGACGACAGTGCTCAGGTGCTGCTGGCGTTAAGCCGCGTTCGGACCAGCAACGAAGGTTATCAGGACAAGTCGGCGCGCCGCGCGCTGGAATGGATCTTGTCCATGCAGTGCAAGAACGGTGGCTGGGCGTCGTTCGACAAAGACAATGATCGCATGGTGTTCCAGGACATTCCCTTTGCCGATCACAATGCCATGCTGGATCCGGCGACCGTGGACATCACCGGACGCGTGCTGGAGTGTCTGGCCAGCTATGGCTATTCGCAGAAAGATGAGCCGGTACGGCGAGCGTTGGAATTTGTGAAGCGCGAGCAGGAGCCGGATGGTTCGTGGTTCGGACGCTGGGGTGTGAACTACATCTATGGAACCATGCTGGTGCTACGCGGGCTGGAGGCGATTGGCGTTGACTATCACGAGCCCTGCGTACAGCAGGCGGTCGAATGGCTGCGCATGATGCAGAATCCCGACGGCGGATGGGGCGAGACCTGCGGGTCGTACGACGATGCCAACCTGAAGGGCGTGGGACCGAGCACGGCATCGCAGACGGCCTGGGCAGTGATGGGTCTTCTGGCTGCCAATGACACGCGCAGCGATTCTCTGCAACGCGGGATTGCGTATCTGCTGAGAACGCAGCGGCGCGATGGATCGTGGGATGAATCGTTGTACACCGGAACCGGTTTTCCGCGCGTGTTTTACCTGATGTATTACATGTACCGCCAGTACTTTCCATTACTGGCGCTGACCACGTACACCCGAGCGACATCGGTGCCGGAAGAAGAACGGCTGCGCATTGTACGGAGAAAACAGTAGAACCAGTTGGTCAGCGGTCACCGATGAGGGGTTGCCGACTTTACCATCGCGAACTGGCCACAATTCTTTCCGCTGGATATCACTGACAACTGGCCACTGACAACGGCTCAATGAAATGTTTTGTCACAGGCGCGACTGGGTTTCTGGGAAGTCACGTGGCCCGGCAGCTTCTGGCGCGCGGGGCCGATCTGCGATTGCTGGTGCGGCCGACCAGCCGCCTGGACAACATTGCAGACCTCGCGGCTGACCGCGTGGTCGGCGATCTGCGTGATCTCGAGTCGCTGCGAAAAGGGATGTCCGGCTGTGAGTTCGTCTTTCATGTAGCGGCCGATTACCGCCTGTGGTCTTTGCATCGCCAGGAACTTTACGACTCCAACGTTGAAGGCACCCGCAACATCCTGGCGGCAGCGAGAGATTGCAGCGTACGACGGGTTATCTATACCAGCAGCGTTGCCACTATGGGCTTCGGTAACAATGGCCGTTTGACCGACGAAAAGTCGCCGGTGACGCTGGCGAACATGATCGGCGATTATAAGCGCAGCAAGTTCATGGCGGAGCAGTTGGTCCTTGAGGCAGGGCGAGGCGGACAGAACGTTGTGATGGTGAACCCGACGACCCCAGTTGGCGAGCGCGATATCAAGCCGACGCCGAGCGGCCAGATTATTCTCGACTTCCTGAGGCGAAAGTTTCCCGCCTACGTCGATACCGGGTTGAATCTGGTTGACGTTGTGGATTGCGCTGAAGGGCATCTGCTGGCGATGGAGAAGGCACAACCAGGCGAGCGCTACATTCTGGGCGGCGAGAACCTGACACTGAAGCAAATCCTCGACAAGCTGGGAGCGATAACCGGATTGGCGTCGCCGAAGATCAAGCTGCCCTATGCGGTCGCGCTGGCTACCGGAGTCGTCGATACGCTTATCGTTGGCAAGATGTTGAGGCGCGAGCCGCGCGTCACTATCGACGCGGTCCGCATGGGACGCAAGAAAATGTTTGTGACCAGCGCCAAAGCCGAACGCGAACTGGGATGGAATCCGCGGCCGGTGGATGAGGCGCTGGGACGCGCGGTGGAGTGGTTCCGGGCCAACGGCTATGTTTAAGGCGCGTTGTCGGTTATCAGTTGTCTGTTGTCGGTAGGCCAACTATTGCCGATCCAATCCAAACCTGTTGCCATTGTCGTGGCCATGCCGGTGGAAGTTGCGCCGCTCATCGGCAGCCTTCAGCCGCAACAGGTCGATGGCGTCGATCTGTTCGCGTTGCCGAATGCGTTAATTGCGGTGGGTGGTATTGGACAGAAATTCGCGCGCCGCGCGGCTAAGGTGGCGATCGAAGTGGCCCAGCCGAAGTTGTTAGTATCGGCGGGCATGGTGGGCGCGATCTCGCCCGGACTGAAGGTCGGCGATGTCGGCCGGGTTCGCGAAGTAGTAGATGTTGCCACCGGCGCGAGATATCCGGGCTCGAGCGATGGCGAATGGATACTGGCGACTTCGCAGGATGTGAGCGACGCCGCCGATAAGCAGCAGCTATCGACGAAGTTTGGCGCTGATGTGGTCGATATGGAAGCCGCCGCCGTGGCGCAGGTGGCCAAGGAACGCGGACTGCGATTCGCCGCGATCAAGTCGATTTCCGATGACGCGGAATTCGACATGCCGCCGCTCAACCGCTTCATCGATGACGGGAAGTTCGATACGCGACGCTTTCTGGTTTACGTCGCGCTCCACCCGCGTTGGTGGGGGACGCTGGGGAAGATCAAGAAGAACAGCGAGATCGCCAGCGCGAACCTGTGCCGCGCCGTGGAACATCTAATTGAAAGCAGTTGTCAGTAGCCAGTTGTCAGTTGTCAGAGCAGGCAGATTGTGCCGACGTTCTGGGAACTGACAACTGAGAACTGACAACTGACAACTGAAACATGTCGATCGCAACACAATTCGGGAGCACGCTCCGGCAACAGCCTGTGCCTTCGACCATGCTGGCCGCGGTCTATCGGGGTGTCAACGACATCCGCATGGAGACGGTTCCGGTGCCTCAAATCGGTCCCGGCGAGATCCTCGTCCGGGTGCACACCTGCGGAGTCTGCGGAACCGATCTGAAGAAAATCGCCACCGGCTCGCACTCTGCTCCCCGCATCTTCGGACACGAGACCACCGGGGTGATTGCGGCGGTCGGCGACAATACTACGGAATATCGAATTGGCGACCGGGTCATGGTTTTCCATCACATCCCGTGTCGCGACTGCTATTACTGCCGGCACAAGGTCTTTGCCCAGTGTCCTACCTACAAGAAAGTCGGCGCCACGGCCGGCTATGAAGCCAGCGGCGGGGGGTTCTCGGAGTATGTCCGAGTTATGGATTGGATTGTCGGCAGGAACGGAGTGGTCCGCATCCCCGACGGCGTCTCGTTCGAGCAGGCGTCATTCATCGAGCCCGTGAACACCTGCATGAAAGGGATTGAAACGCTGGGACTTACGCCAGGCGAAAGCGTTCTTGTGATGGGCCAGGGCCCGATCGGAATCATCCTGGCGGTGCTGGCCCGGCGGCGTCGGACACGGGTTATCACTTCCGATTTGCTTCCCCAGAGGCATACAATAGCTAAGGCGTTTGGGCTGGAAGAAAGCATTGATGCTTCCACCTCCGATACCGTCGAAGCCATCAAAAAGCTGACGGAGGGTCGAGGGGCGGATGCCGTCATTCTGGCGGTAGCCGGTAATAGCTTGATCCGGCTGGCGATGGAGGCGGCGCGGCCGGGCGGACGGGTGCTGCTGTTTGCGCAAACCCAGCATGGGGAAGCTACGATTGACCCTGCCGCGGTTTGCGTGGATGAGAAGAGCCTTTTGGGCTCTTATAGCGCCTCGGTGGATTTGCAGGACGAGTCAGCGCGATTTGTACTCAGCCGGGAAATGGACCTCGAGCGGCTGGTCAGTCATCGTTTTCCGCTCGCGGACGCGGTGGAGGCCTTGCGTCTGGCGGCCCAACCGGGGCCGGACTCGATGAAAATAGTGATTCAACCGGGCCACGAATGGAAGGACCAGTAGAGTGAAGGGACAAATGACAGCGGCAGTCCTCTATGGCAAAGAGGACGTCAAGATCGAGCAGGTGCCAATCCCCAAGCTGGATGAAGGGGAAGTGCTGGTCAAGGTTCAGGTGGCCCTGACCTGCGGTACCGATCTGAAGGTATATCAGCGAGGCTACCACGCTCGCATGATTGTGCCTCCAGCGCTGTTCGGTCACGAGCTGGCTGGTGTGGTCGAAGAGATTGGTCCCAACGTAAAGGGATTCCGGAAGGGAATGCGCGTGGTGGCGCTGAATTCTGCGCCCTGCGGCATGTGTTTTTACTGCTCCAAACACCAGGAAAATCTGTGCGACGATCTGCTGTTCAATAACGGAGCTTACGCCGAGTACATTCGCATTCCGCGCCGCATTGTTGAGACCAACATGCTGGCAATTCCCAAGCATGTGAGCTTTGAAGAGGCGGCGATGGTGGAACCGCTGGCCTGCGTCCTGCGCGGCCTGCACGAAACCAAAATGGAGATTGGTGACACGGTCGCGGTGATTGGCGCCGGCCCCATTGGACTGATGTTTGTGCAGGTGGCGAAGCTGATCGGTTGTAACGTGATCTCAGTGGTGAAGCGGGACTCGCAGGTGGCTGGCGCCCGGCGGGTCGGCGCCGATAGCACGGTGCAGATAACAGCGGTGGACGATCCGGTGAAGGCGGTGCGCAAGCTGACGCAGGATGGGCGAGGCTGCGACGTCGTTGTCGAGGCGGTAGGTCGTCCGCAGGCTTGGGAGTGGTCCATTGACATGGCCCGCAAAGGCGGCACCGTAAATTTCTTTGGCGGCTGCGCCAACGGCACCACGGTCGCATTGGACACCCAGCGGCTGCACTATAACGAACTGACCCTGAAGGCCACCTTCCATCACACTCCGGAAACCGTGCGCAAGGCGTTCTCCCTGATTTGCGAGAGAAAGATCAAAGGCACGGACTACATCACCGGGGAAGCTCCACTGTCGCGGCTGCAACAGGTTTTGCGGCACATGCTGAACCGCAACGGCGACATCAAGACGGCGATCATCCCGGGAACGTAAGAACCAGTGGCCAGTGGCTAGTTGTCAGTTGTCAGTTGTTGTCAGGCCGAACCAACACAAACCTTGAAAGTGCCACGCGCCCTGGCGAAGGGCAAGCAAACCATAAGCCAAGAAGGACCGCGGAATGATGGCGTCCTCCGACTACCTTACCAAGAGAAATGCGTACTCCTATCCGGCAGTTGGGTTGAGCGGGTGCCTCGAGTGCTGGACGGAGATCTCATTCCCGTCCACTTATCAATTGGACTGTTATCAAAACACTCTCCTCATGTCCGACCAAAATGAGGAAACTGTGTTGGGATACCTGAGCACGATCTTCTGGGGATACTACAGTGGCAAAGACCAAAAGATACGTTCCGGCAGAGCGCAAGGGAAGGTTCGGCTAGCTCTCGATGGGAAGGACCGAAAAGACAATGCAAGAATGCGCGGTGTGAAGGATAGAGGGGTCGATTCTGTTGCTCACGAAATTCGGGCCTCCTCTCGCAGACTTATGTCGGATCGGTATGCTGAAGCACTTGAATTGCTGTGTAATCTGCCCCAACTGCGGCCCGCGTTCGCCTCCAAAGTATGCGCTTTTCTGGCTCCGACGAGGTGTGGAGTTATCGACTCCGTTATCGTTAAGAACTACCCACGTTTTGGTTTCTCTGTTGATGGAAGCGGCTATGTGGCGAACACTCCCAAGAACAGAAGAACTACGTTGGGTATTGTTCTTTTCTGCAAGAGCAAGCTGACAAATTGAACTCGAAGGGACAGCAATTCCAGTGGCAGGATCGAGACGGCCTTTACTACGCGTGGCGCTCAGTGGATGTTGAACGCGCACTTTATTGATGACCTATCGCAACGCCAAAATGCATGAAGAGGTTTTAGGTGCTAGGTCCGAGTGGGACCTTGGCTAGAGCGGGGCAGTACCCGGTACAATCTTCCTGATGTCTTCAGTTCCAACAGATAATCGAGTGTCCTTCTCGCGGCCGGATGCCACCACTGCGGCAGGCTGGCAATCGCTTCCGCCGGAGTACGCCATCCCGGAGCGCGCGCCGTCGCTGGAGGAAGCGCAACAGTATTGCGCCCGGCTGGCGCATTCGCATTATGAGAACTTCTCGGTCGTCACATGGTTTCTGCCCAAGCATCTGCATCAGCACTTCTACAACGTCTATGCCTATTGCCGGATCTCCGATGATCTCGGCGACGAAGTGGGCGATCCGCAGCAATCGTTGGCACTGCTGGATGAGTGGGAAGCGGAGCTGAATGCGACGTATCTGAGCCTGGTCGAGCCAGCGCCGGTTGATGTGCGGCAAGACGTCGAGAAGCTTCGGCGGGATTTTCACGAACGGAACCCGGTGAGCCCGCGGCATCCCGTGTTCATCGCTTTGCGGGAGACCATTCGCGAGTTCGATATTCCGCGTGCGCCGTTTGCCGACTTGCTCGCTGCATTTCGCCAGGACCAGACGACCACGCGCTATCCCACATTCGAGGATGTGCTGGGCTACTGCAAGAATTCCGCAAATCCCGTGGGACATCTCGTGCTGTATCTGTGCGGCTATCGCGACGCCGAGCGCCAGCAGCTTTCCGACTACACCTGTACCGCGCTGCAATTGGCGAACTTCTGGCAGGACGTTGCGGTGGATTATGGGAAGGGACGAATTTACCTTCCGCTGGAGAGCCTCACGAAGTTTAGCGTGACGGAAGGCGACATCGCCGAGCGGCGTCCCACGCCGCAGTTCCGCGAGATGATGAAGTTCGAAGTGGCGCGGGCGCGCGACTGGTTCCGGATGGGACTGCCGCTGGCCGGCAAGGTCGACGAGCATCTCGCCATCGATATCGAGGTGTTCAGCCGCGGCGGCATCGCCGTCCTCGACGCCATCGAGCGCCAGAACTACGATGTACTGGCGCAACGCCCCGCGATCTCCAAGCCGACGAAACTCCGGCTCCTTGCCCGCGCTCTGATCGGAAAATTGATGAGCCGGAAAAGCGTAGCCACCACGGAAGCACGGAGGACACTGAAGTGATTCTTGTTTTCTCCTTTCCGTATTTTTCATGCTTCTGTAGTGAATACCCCATTCTTGGCGAGGCGCCGTGAGCGAACACCCGCTACAGTTGCGGGCCGCGTACAGCGTTTGCCGGCACATCGCGCGATCGGCCGCCAGGAATTTCTACTACGGCTTCCTGCTGCTGCCCAGCCGCAAGCGCAACGCCTTGTCGGCGGTGTACGCCTTCATGCGCCACGCCGACGATATCTCCGACGACCCGTCGATTCCGGCGGAGCAGCGACGTATAAAACTGGACGAGTGGATGGACGCGCTGCGGCGTGTGGCGGCAGGTGCACGCACGGACGATCCCGTGCTGTTTGCGCTGGCTGATTCGCAGCAGCAGTTCAACATCCCGCTCGATCTGCTGGAAAAGCTGGTGCATGGGACGGAGATGGATGTTCCGTCCGCTGCCAATGGCCAGTTTCCAACGTTGCAATATGAGAGCTTCGATCAGCTTTACGACTACTGTTATCACGTTGCGTCGGTTGTAGGGCTGGTTTGCATTCGCATCTTTGGCTATCGCGATGCGCGGGCGGAGAAGCTGGCGGAGGAAGTTGGAGTTGCGTTGCAGCTCACTAACATCCTTCGCGATGTGAAAGAGGACGCCGGACTGGGACGGGTGTACATCCCACGAGAAGACTTTGCGCGCTTTGGAATCGAGGCTCGAGATCTGACAAACGGGTCGGCGCCGACGTTGCTGCGGCCACTGCTGGAATTTGAGGCTGAGCGAGCACGAGGGTTTTATCGCGCGTTGGAAGAATTGCTGCCGCTGGTCAATGACGACAGCCGGGGCGCATTGTGGACGCTGGCGGAGATTTACCGGCGGCTGCTGGAGCGGATCGTTGCCCGGAACTACGACGTGTTCTCGGAAAGAATAAGCCTGAGCGCGTCGGAGAAACTGAGTGTGATGGCGAAGGGGTACTGGCGCTTCCGATGAATGCGGGCAACAACGATACACGGGGGCGCAGTGTCGCCATCATCGGCGGCGGACTGGCAGGGCTGTCGGCGGGCAGCGCCCTGGCCGAGGCGGGCTACCGCGTCGAGTTGTTCGAGCGGCGTCCGTATCTGGGCGGGCGCGCGTCGTCGTACGAACTGCCCGGGACAGGCGAAGTGGTCGACAACTGCCAGCATGTGCTGCTGGGCTGCTGTACGAATCTCATCGACTTCTATCGCCGGCTGGGAGTGGAGCAGCAGATCCGCTGGTATGACGAGATCACGTTTATCCTGCCGGGTGGGAAGGCGTCTGCGTTAAAGCCGGGAGCGCTGCCTGCGCCGTTTCATGCCGCGCCGTCGCTGCTGGACTCGACCGTACTCGATCTGATGGACAAGCTGGGTATTGCGCGAGCCATGCTGGCGCTGATGCCCGGACTGCCTAAGGACGATGGCGAGAATTTTCAGGCGTGGCTGGTGCGACACGGGCAGACGAAGCAGGCAATCGAGCGGTTCTGGGCGCCGGTGCTGGTGAGCGCGTTGAATGAAGAGCTCGAGCGGACTTCGGTGCGGTATGCGGCGATGGTGTTTCGCGATTCGTTCCTGAAGTCGGCGGAAGCGGGCCGCATGGGAGTGCCGGCGGTGCCGCTGTCTCAGCTTTACGGGACGGCAGCAGAGTACATCGAAGCGCGCGGCGGCAAAGTGCATTTGCGCGCGGCGGTGGATTCGTTTCAGACGGACGACGACGGTGTGCGACTGTGTGTCGGCGGCGAAGAGGTGCGCGCCGACTATGCCGTGCTGGCGACGCCGTTCAATGGCATCGAGAAGCTGCTTCCAGACGCGCCTGAGCTGGAAGTGCTGCGACGAGACGCCAGCAGCCTCCAAAGCTCGCCTATCACAGGGATTCATCTGTGGTTCGATCGCGAGGTCACTCCTCTGGAACATGCTGTGTTGCTGGAGCGAACCATCCAGTGGATGTTTCAGAAGTCGAAAATCCTGGCGAGACGCAGGAGTTCGGCCGAGCAGGGAAGCTATCTTGAGCTGGTAGTCAGCTCGTCGAAGACGCTGGTGGACAAGACGCGGCAAGAGATTATTGACTTGGCCGTTCGCGAACTGGCGGAGTTTTTCCCCATGGTTCGCGAAGCCAGGCTGACGAAAGCTACCGTGATCAAGGAAGTCCACGCGACATTCTCACCTGCGCCGGGGAGCGATGCGTTTCGCCCGTCGCACAGAACTGCGTGGCCAAGATTGTTTCTGGCGGGCGATTGGACCGCGACCGGCTGGCCGGCGACGATGGAAGGCGCAGTGCGCAGCGGCTATGGAGCCGCCGAGGCGGTCAGCGGAGAGAAGATTATGGTGCCCGATCTGCCGGCGAACGGATTGATGCGCCTACTTCGCTGAGGGCCCAGCATCCCGGTGTGCTTCTCGGCTGCGCCCTCCGTCCCCGGAACCACCGCCGCGAAACCTTGTGCGTACTCCTATGCCGTGGCGGCGACGAGTTTTGCCGGCTCCTCGTTGAAGCGCACCGAGACCAGCTTTGACACGCCGGGCTCCTGCATGGTGACGCCGTAGAGCACAGGCGCCATGCTCATCGTCTTCTTGCTGTGAGTGATGATGATGAACTGGGTTTGCACGCTCATCTCCGCGACCAGTTCGGTGAAGCGGCCGATGTTGGCTTCGTCGAGGGGCGCGTCGACTTCGTCGAGAATGCAGAACGGGCTGGGCTGATACTGGAAGATGCCGACCAGCAGCGCCAGCGCGGTGAGGGCCTTCTCGCCGCCGGAGAGCAGCAGGACATTCTGTAGCTTCTTGCCCGGGGGCGAGGCGACGACGTCGATGCCGCTCTCCATGGAGTTTTCCAGATCGGTGAGGCGCATGAAGCCCTGGCCGCCGCCGAAGAGCTTGCTGAAAGTCCGGGCAAAATTTTCGTTGATGATGTTGAAGGCCTCTTCGAACTTCTGCCGCGAGATGACGTCGATTTCTTTAATCGTGTTCAGCGTGTTCTCGATTGACTGAAGAAGATCCTGGCGCTGCGTCTCCAGGAACTCATGACGTTGAGCGGTCTCCTTGTATTCCTCCAGCGCCATCATGTTCACCGGGCCCATGTTTTCAAGGCGGGTGCGCATGTCACGATAAAGGCTGTCTTCGTTGGCCAACTCGTCGCCGGCGAGATGGGGCAGCGTCTCGTCTGCCATGAGTTCGTCGCGCTGCTGGCTCAGTTCCTGAATACAGGTTTCGGCCATGTGCTGAAGGTCGGATGCCACGCGTGCCTGGACGGCGGAGAGTTCGCCCCGGCGGTCGCGGGCGGCATCCAGCGCCTCACGGCCTGACTTCAGCGCCTCTTCGAGATCAACAATGCGGACGCGGACGGCTTGCAGTTCGTCTTGCAGTTCGCGATCGCGTTGCTGGGCAATTTCCCGCTCAGCGCCCCATTCGAGGACCTGCTCAGCGAGACGAACGTTTTCCGATTCGCGCTGCTGCTTTTCCGCGGCTGCGGACTGAAGCTGCGATTCCAGTTTGGAGAGATGGGCCGACACTTCCGCCAGCATAGCTTCAAGGCGCTGGACTGTGAGCATGGCGCCACGACGGCGTTCTTCCAGAGTGGCAACGTTGGCCCGGACCTCGCCGGCGAGATTGGCGGCTTCATCACGCCGCTGGCGCAGCGATTCCAGGCTGCTCTGTCCTTCTTGCATATCGGCTTCAAGACCGCGTTGCCGTTCTTCCTGGCGGAAAAGATCGCCGAGCTGCTCGGTGATGAAGGACTCACGCTCGCTGTGTTCTTCGCCGACGCGCTGGAGTTCGCTTTCGTAGGTGGTGAGCCGCTCCCGCACGCGCGTCATTTCGGTTTCCAGTTGGCGCAGCGTGTGTTCCGAGGTCATAGCAAGACGCTCGGATTCGCGCTTCTCGTCCTCAAGGCGTTGCAGAAGGCTGGTAAGCTCGGCGATATCGCGGCCGAGCGCGGCAATATAAGTTTCTTTCTCGCCTACAGCGCGTTCGAGTTCGCCCATCTGGAGCAGCACATCACGCAGCTCGCGCTTCATGGAGAGCGGACCCTGGCTGCGTTGCTTGCCGCCGGTGACGGTGACGTTGTGGAAGCACTCGCCGGAGTGCGAGAGGAAAAAGGCGTCTGGATTTTCCAGCGCAAGAGTGCGGCCTACTTCGGGGTCGGGAACAATGTAACCATTGCCGAGTTTCGGCAGGATCACTTCCAGGGACTTGCCAAAGCCGTCGAGCACGCGAATACAGTTCTTCAGGGGAACAACGGTATCGGCGTGAGAGACGTGATGCATCGACTCGTTGAAGTCGAAGGAGAACTTTGCCTGCGAATCTTCGGGGTGGACCAGGAAAGTGGCGCGGCCATCGACGTCAGTGCGCAGCAGGCGCAGGCCTTCGTCGGCGGCATCCCAGGACTTGACGACAATGAAGTTCAGTTCGTCACGCAGGAAGTCGTCAACCACGTGCTCATAGCGGTCCTCGACTTCCAGGAAGTCGGCGAGAACGCCCACGGGCGCGCGTCCGCCTTGCAGTGCGCCGGAGGTGAAGAGCTTGCGGACCGACTCAGTGGCATAGCCGTGATCGGTGATGACGGCTTCGAGCGAGCCTTTCTTGCCCATCAGGGAGGCGTATTCGCCGCGCAGCGAATCGAGATGACGCTTGGCATCGGTCTCGGCTGCCCGCTTGACGTCCAGTTGATCGCGCGCGCCGGCGATTTGAGCGGTGAGGGCGGCGACACACTGCGACGCGCTCTCAAATTCCAGTCCCAGCTGACCACGCTGGCCGCCAAAGCTTTCGAGTTGCTGCTGCGCGGCCGTGGTTTCGCCCAGTAGACGCTGTGAATCCCGATCGAGGGCGACGATTCGCTCCTCGGCTTGAGTGATGCGGTTGCGCACGGCAGAAGCCGCGGAGACAGTCTGAAGAATGGCGTCGCGATACCGTTCCTGCTGACCTTCGACGGCGACGAGAGAGGTTGCGGCTGCGGCCGCTTCCTGCTGGCGTTCCTGGAGTTCCTGCTGCGCGGCGGTAACGTCGGCATTGGCCGAGTCGAGCATGGCCCGATCTGCCTCCAGCTCTTGTTGCAGCCGGGTTGCGCGTTCCTGGGTGTTGGCAATCTCGGCCTGGGCCCCGGCGGAACGGGCGTCGAGTTCGGCGCAGCGCTCGTCGTTGGTACGGCGCCGGGCCGCGGCGCGATCCAGATCGAGGGCCAGCGAGGTGAGTTTTTCGCGATTCTCCTGGCCTTCACGCTCAATGGTGTAGCCACGCTGGGTGCGCTCGGCGTGCTCGCCTTCCATCTGCTGGACGGCTTCGCTTTGGCTGTGGATTTCGTCAGCGATTTCCTTGAGCTGCTGCTGGAGCGACGCAGCTTCGGCGTCGAGTTGCGCGAACTTGCTGGCCAGCACGATGCGCAGCTTCTCGCGCATTTCGTCGCGGAGCTTGACGTAGCGCTCGGCCTTCGAGGCCTGACGCTTGAGTGAGTTCATCTGGCGCGTGACTTCGTCGAAGATGTCGTTGATGCGCGCGAGATTGAGCTTGGCGTCCTCGAGGCGCGCTTCAGCCAGCCGCTTGCGAGATTTGTACTTGGTGATGCCGGCTGCTTCTTCGATGATGGCGCGGCGATCGGTGGGCTTGCTGCTGAGGATCTGCCCGATGCGGCCTTGCTCGATGATGGCATAGGACTCGGGACCGAGGCCCGTGCCCATGAAGATGTCTTGAATGTCGCGCAGGCGGCAGAGCTTGCCGTTCAGCAGATACTCGCTTTCGCCAGAGCGGAAGAGGCGGCGGGTGATCTGGATCTCGCCGGCCTTGAAGGTGCGCTTGAATTTGCGGCGGCGGATTTTGAGGACGACTTGGGGCGTTGTAGTGTTTGCGTCATTTTGATCCCACCCACCGGCTGAAGCCGGAAGGGTGGGGCACCCGGCCGGAAGGGTGGGGCACCCGGCTTGTTGGGTGGCATCGGGTTCTTGAGTCGCGGAAGCTTCGTCGTCGCTCTGGCCAGGACGGACTTCCTCGGAGTAGCGGTGGGCATCCTCGGCACGAGCGGTGCGCAGAGCAGACTCGTCCCAGTCGTCTTCGGACGGGGGCATGTCGTCCTGGATTTCGATCTCAGGCTCGGCGACGTCGCCGTAGACTTGGGGATCGACTAGGGTGAGCGAGACCTCGGCCATGCCAGTGGGCTTGCGCTCGCGCGTGCCGGCGAAGATGACGTCCTGCATCTGCACGCCGCGAAGCAGGCGGGCGGATTGCTCGCCCAGCACCCAGGAGATGGCGTCGGAGATGTTCGACTTGCCGCAGCCGTTGGGGCCGACGATGGCCGTGATGCCGTCGCCCTGGAAGCGGAGATCGGTGCGGTCACAGAATGACTTGAAGCCGAGAATTTGTAGCTTCTTCAGTTTCAGCAATGCGAACTCCTTAAGCGGCAAGCTTCTGCGAACTTAGTGCGTCGACGGGACGCCGATCGAGACGACAGCGAATCTTGGGCCGGGTCGGAAACCCACAGGCACGAATAGCTCCGAAACAACCCAACTTTACTTCTGAAAGCTTGGAGGGGTCAAGATGCAAAACGCAATATATTGTGGCCCTCCTGTGCAAAACACAGCATCTTGCACCATGATTGCGGCAAACTCGAAATTGTTGGGATGGTGAGGAAAGGCTGCCAAGCAGAAAAAGCACCAGAGTAGTGCAAGTTTAGACGTTGACACGCACCACTTCAAGCCTGAATCCGCAGGGGGTATCCCTGAGGTTACGGCCTGGCCGCCACTACCCTCGCCGCTCCCATGCATCGCGGCGCGGCGCGCACCAGCGTCGCATTCAGCAGAATCGAAAGCAGCGACGCCGCCAGCATCGCGTGGTAGAACTCATCGCCCAGCAGCCCGTTGGCGTACGCCACCTGCACCAGGATGAACGAGAACTCCCCAATCTGCGTCAGCCCGGTCCCAACCAGCACCGCCGTCCGCCAGGGATACCGAAACAGCTTGGTCACGCCGGTCCATACGACGAACTTGCCCACTACCACCAGCGCCAGGATCCCTAGCAGGAGACCGGGCTCCCGCAGCACCGCCTGCGGATTGATCAGCACGCCCACCGTGACGAAGAACAGGGCCACGAAGGCATCGCGTAGAGGGAGCAATTGCTCCAGCGCGCGATGCGCATACTCCGACGCGCTGATGATCAGCCCCGCCGCGAACGCTCCCAGCGCCAGCGATAACCCAACCGCTTCGGTTAGCGCCGCCGTCCCCAGGCAGATCGCCAGGATCACCAGCAGAAACAGCTCGTTGTTTTTTGCTCGGGCAACGCCCGCCAGCGCGCGCGGTACCAGATAGACGGCGAGAAAGCCAATGGGCGCCAGGATCAGGGCAGCTTTTCCCAGCGCGACGCCCACGCCCAGCAAATGGTGTGGCGTCAGGCTGACCAGCACCGGCATCAGAATGGTCAGCACCACCACCACCAGGTCCTCCACCAGGGTGATACCGATCATCACCTTGCCGTGCTCCGACTGTAGTTGTCCGCTATCTATCAGTAGCCGCGACAACACCATCGTACTGGCGACGGAGATGATCATCCCCACGACCAGGCCGCGCAACGCGCCCCAGCCCAGCAGAGCGCCCACAGCCTCGCCCATCAGCGACAGCAGCACTACGCCCAGCGGCGCGCCCACCAACGACACCCACTTCACTTCCAGCAGCTCCGCCACCGAGAATTCCAGCCCGATGGAGAACATCAGAAACACGACGCCCACCTCAGCGACAATCTGGAAAGTGTGTCCCTGGCGCACCGCCGGGCCCGGAGTGAACGGGCTGAAGAGAATGCCCGCCAACACGTAGCCCAGGATCAGTGGCTGTCGCAGGCGCCACGCCAGCGCGCCACCTAAAATGGCCGCGATGAAGACGTACGACAGTTCTTTGAAGATGATGGAATGTTCGGTCATGCTCTCCGCTCAGTGACAATAATTCCGATATCGTAGCCGAAATGAGGGAGGCAGGCATGGCGGATCGCGGGCTTACGAAAAGAACTAGGGTTCGGACAGAGAGAAATTGAGTTAGCCTTCAGGGACGATACCCCAAAACTCTGCACGTGCGCGTCGCGTTAAGTTGGTGGTTGTTCCGCCCTTCGGCTGAAGACGCGTCGCTACAGACGGGAGCGACTTTTGACCACTGAGCACCAGTTCTTAATCTTTTCCAGGCAGGATAAATCTCGTAACGCGCGGTAAAAGCGCAATCGGCTCGGCTCTTTACAGCTTGGCCCGCAGCATATTGATCACATCGTCGGCGGTGATGACGCCTGTCAATACGCCGTCGTCGTCAATCACCGGTAACGTCAGCAGATTGTACTTGTCGAACAACTCCGCGATTCTCTTCTCGTCAGCGCCCGGGTGGATCGTCGTCATGTGTCCGGTGCTCAGCATCATCAGCGGCGTGCCCGGAGGCGCCAGCACAATCTTTGCTAGCGGCACCGCGCCCAGCAGTTTGTCTTTCTCGCCGATGATGAATATCGTGCTGACGCTCTCCACGCCGCCCTCGAAATTGCGCAGCATCTCGATGGCGTCTTCGACTTTGGCGCCCGCGGTCAGCGCCATGTAGTCGGTGGTCATGCGCCCCGCCGCCGTGTTGTCGTGGAAAGTCATCAACTCGGTGACTTCGGCGCGCTCCTCCGGCTCCATCTCGGTGAGGATTTCCTGCGAGTCGTCGGGATGCATGTCGCCCAGCAAGTCGGCGGCGGCGTCCGGGTCCATCTCCTCCACAATGTCGGCAGCGCGATCGGAGTCGAGCGAGCTCAGAATCGAGACCTGCATCTTGGGATCGATCTCCTCCAGGGTCTCGGCCGCCACTTCGTCATCCAAGGTCTCGAAGATGGCTTCGCGCTCAGCCGGGGCCAGGTCCTCTACGATGTCGGCAATGTCGGCAGGGTGAAGCTGCGCCAGGCGCGCCAGCGAGATCTTCAGCTTGACACGCCGCGCGGGATCGACCTCGATGAGATCGACGAACTCCCACGGAATCATTCTGGGTGGGATTTTTTCCAGTAGCAGATGCAGTGCCGCAGCCGGCACCACGCCCTTCAGCAGCCGACGCATCGCGCCACGCGCGCCCACATCCACCGCGCCGATCTTGAGGATGATGTGGCCGTTGCCGCTCTCCTCATGGATGTCGACGTCATTGACTCGCACGACCTTGCGGCCGTGGACGTCGATGATCTGTTGATCGAGCAGGTCGCGCTCCAGCAGCAGCAGGCCCTCGCCACCTCCGTAGGGAGTCCACTCATCAGCCGGCGTGGTGATGTGCAGGCCGTGATTGATGAGGCTGACGGCGCTCGCCGGGACCAGGCGGTCGCCGTGTTGCGTCTTGATGACGAAGCCCATGACCAGACTGGAGTTCTCCTGCGGCGCCAGCGTCACCTCGCGCACCTTGCCCACACGCGAGCCGGTATTGTCGATCGCCGGCGCGCCAATCAGTTCGGAGAGGGCGACAGAAGACATTGGAATCACTATATTCGATGCGCGCGAAATGTTTGGCAGAAATTAAGCCGTGGGAGGGTCTTTCGCTTGTCATCCCGACCGACTGCTCAGCCTGAGAGCAAGGACCTGCTGCGCCGTCCCATCTGGGAGCCTCAGAGTTCAGCTGGTGCATTTGTACGAGCCGGCAGGGCGGCACAATCGTAGCCCAGCACGTGAGTGCTGGGAAAGCCTTTCCCCAAGAAATCTCGAGTCCCTTCTGGGACGGTACAGACCTTTGTGTCGTCCCCGACGGGACTCTGATTCCTGGCAACGTCCTGACCCAGGACTTCACGTCCTGGGCTACCACTATTCCGCCCTTCGGGCTAGCTCCTGAGCATCAACCTTCCTCGCGGCCGAAGCCGGGATCTACAACTGGCCATTGGCCACTGACCACTAGTTCCTGATCCCCTCGAGCAACTCTTCCACTTCGGTCTTCTTGTCGCCTGTCAGCGGCAGCAGCGGCAGCCGTACGGTTCCGCCGAAGAAGCCGTTGTAATCCATGGCGTACTTCACGCCGGGAATGCTCAGTCCGCCGACGATGCGCTCTGCAGCCTTGGCAATTCGCTCCTGCTTCTCGCGAGCCAGGGCAGTGTCGCCGTCCTTCCACGCGGCATAGATCTCGTAGCACGCGGTAGGAGCGCAATCGGCGAAGGCGAGGATCGCACCGACGGCTCCGGCTTCCAGCGAAGGATGCAGCTTGTGCGCCGCGCCCACCAGAACCTGGAAGCCAACTTCCTTCTGCCGCGTCTTCAATCCGCCAACCATCGTCACGGCCGTGGAGGACGGCTTTGGCGTGGCAGTTCCGGCCAGCGCGCCCACCGTTACCAGCGCGCCGCCGTCAGCGCTCGCAGACGCAGCGGCGGCAGCCTTCAACATGCGGCCCGTGGCTGCCGCGAAGGTCTCGGTTACGGTTGCGCTGCGTTTGATGTGGCGCGTGCCCGCAACCATCTTCTGCACTTTCTCAATGGAGCCCGACGACTCCTTGATGGCGATGAGGTTCGGGTGCTCGGCCAACTCGATTACGACTTCAGCCGGGATGTCGTATCCGGTCGCTTGCGGGAAGTTGTAGATGATGACCGGCAGCGGCGAACGGTCGCAGACGAAACGGTAGAACGCCAGCATGTTCGCGGGCTGGGCCATCTGCCCTCTGTAGTAATGCGGCGTGCGCACCATGGCGATGTCGTAGCCAAGTTCGGCGGCGTATTCCGTCAGGCGAAGCGTTTCAGCGGCGCTCTCGATCCCGGTCCCGGCAATCAGGATCTTCTCATTGGCGGCAGAGTCGCGTGCGGACTTTAGCACCTCGCGACGCTCGTCGTCGCTTAACAGAATGGCTTCGCCGGTGGAACCCTGCACCACGATGCCCGCGATCGGGCCGCGGGAGTATTGCTCGACATTCTGTTCCAGCTTGCGGAAGTAGAGCTTGCCGTCGGGATAGAACGGCGTAGTAATGGGAGGGAAGATTCCGTGTAAGAGCATGAGGAAATTATAGGGCGTCGGCGGAGTTTAGAATTTGTTTTCACCACGGAAGCACGGAAAGCACGGAAGGTAGGAATTCATTCGACTTGTTTGCGACAGGGGCATTCGGCGAGAAAGTCCTTTCAAACGCAGGTCCCTCACATTAGTTTGTATAAACCAATTTTTTTCCGTGCCTTCCGTGCTTCCGTGGTGAAAACAAATTCTGCTTTCCGTACCTCCGCGGTGAAAGACTCATTCGTTGCGTAACGCCTGCATCGGCTCAATAGTAGCTGCGCGGCGGGCCGGCACCAGGCTGGCCACTAGTCCAATGACACCCAGTCCGAAAGCGAGTAACGCGATCGCCATTGCATCACGGCCCGCCTGCACTGGAATGACGCTGGCCAGAAGGCGTCTGGAAAGGACGCTGCCGATCACGCCAAAGACGACACCAACCGTCATCAACAGTGCCCCGCGGCTGAGCACTAAGCGCACGATGTCCGGCCGCGACGCGCCCAGGGCCATGCGCAATCCGATGTCCCGCGTTTGCAGTCCCACCTCCTGGCTGAGCACGCCGTAGATTCCGGTCAGTGCCAGCAACAGCGCAATCGCCGCAAAAATGCTGAACAGCCAGCCCTGCATGCGGTTGAAGACCAGCGCTTCGGCCAGCACGTCGTCCATAGTTTCGGGCGTGCGGAACGGTACCGAGGGCGCGACCTCATGCAACGCCTGCCGCAGTTGGGGAACAATCGTCTCGGGAGGAACCGTGGTGCGCACAAACAGCGACATGGTGCTGAGTACGTCAACGTTGTCCTTGAGCTCCACTTCGGACATGGGATAGTCCGTCTCCGCCATCACCGGCTCGTCTATCGCCTGGCGGCCATTGCTCACTACTCCGATAATGGTCTGGTTGTCCTTGTCTTGCTTGATCTGCTGGCCTAACGGTTCTTCGCCGGGCAAAAAAGTGTCTACGAACTTCTGATTCACCACTACGACTTGATGCGGGCCGGGCTTATCGATGGCTGGATCGGGCAGGCGGCCACGCAATAGGCGCAGCCCCATCGCCTGGTACCAGCCCGGCGAGACCATGCGGGTTTCCGCCAGCCGCTCGTGGTCAGGCGGATCGGGCGGCTTGCCAACCATTTCGATCCCGCTATTCCAGCCCCAATTCAGTAGCGGGACGAGCCGGTTGTAACCCGCGCCAGTCACACCCGGAATGGCGCGCACCTTCTCCTCCAGCGGCCGGTACAACGTAGCGTCCAGGTCCTTGCCGGCGTATTCACCCGGCGAGATATTGATTTCCAACGTCAATAGGTGGTCTGTCGTGTAGCCGAAGTCGACATGCTGCATGCGCCAGAGTTGCATCAGCACCAGTCCTGTACAAACCAGCAGCATCAGCGACAGGGCGACTTCGGTAACCACAAAGGCGGAGCGCAGGCGATAGTCGCTACGCTCCGTGCCCACGCTCGCACCCGACTTCAGCGAACGAGTAGGATCGCCCGCAGACAGCTTCTTCGCGGGAATGATTCCGAAGATGAGGCTCGACAGGATGGCAATCGCGAATGCCGCCACAAACACCGTCCAATTGAGATGAATATCGCCACCGCGCTGGAACGACTTGCTGAGGAACTGGCTCATCCCGGCGGTGAGTCCCCAGGCGATCAGCAGGCCGCCCAGGGCCGAGACCAAGCCGAGCACGCAGTTCTCCAGCAGAATCTGGCGGACGATGCGCACTCGTCCCGCACCCAGTGCGGTGCGAATCGCCATCTCACGTTGGCGGCTGACGCCGCGCGCCAGCAGCATTACAGCCACGTCGACACAGGCGATCAGCAGGACAAACACGACGCCTGCGGCCATGATCCATAAGGCCTGCCGCTGATCTTGCCCGGTAACGTGCATCGTCAAAGGCATCACCCGAGCGGTGCGACCCTTATCGGTGTCGGGATAAGCGTGGCCGATGTTGGCCAACACGCTGTTCATGTCCGCCTGCGCCTGCGCCGGGGTGATGCCCGGCCTCAGGCGGCCAACCACCTGTAGCCAATGATCGCCGCGGGCCGTGCGCAGCTCTTTGGGAACGCGCATCGGCGTGTAGACAGTGTTGGGCACGCCGATGGGAAAACGGAATCCGGCCGGCATTACGCCGACGATGGTATACGGGAAGCCGTCAATGTGGACCGAGCTGCCGACGATGCTGGGGTTGCCGCCAAAATTCTGCTGCCAGAGTTCGTAGCTCAGCACGGCAACGCGGTTTCGCCCCTCCTGCTCTTCACCGGGAAGGAAGGTGCGTCCCAGCAGCGGCTGCACGCCGAAGACGTCGAAGAAGTGGTCCGTGGTCGCGGTGTTGCGCAGATGGAGGACTTGCGAACCAGTGTCTACGTTTACCCCTGTGTACCCGCTGAATCCGGCCAGCGCCGCGAAGCTTTTGTTCTGTTCACGCTCGTCGAAATAACCGGGCAATGATGCCGGCTGAATGTAGGTCGCTGCCGCGTGGGTTTCCACGTACACAATACGGTCGGGATCATTAAAGGGCAAAGGCCGCAGGACAGTGGAGTAAATCACGCTGAACATGGCTGTCGCAGCGCCAATGCCCAGTGCCAGCGTGAGTACGGCCACGATTGTGAATCCAGGCGATTTGCGCAGTTGCCGTACGGCGAAACGAAAGTCATGACGGAACGAAAGCATGGCGTCTCCGCGAGCAGAAAATCTTGGATGATAGACGCAGGGAAGAGGGACTTAGTTCCCACGATCAGGGGTTTTCTTGGCAAAAAGACCCAGGCTGTCAGGGACGTCCGCAGCCTATTTGCGTGGGGCAGCGGCCTTTTTCGGACGGCTGTGCTTAGCCTTCGCCGAAGCAGCACGAGATGGCGCTTCTTCTCGCTCGTGTGGCTTTGCCGACCTCGCGATGGTCGCAGTATGGCCGATCTCCATCCCCTGCAACGCCTCCAGCGGCGGCATCTTCTGCTTCAACGTCAGCACCGGCGCGAACAGGTCGCCGTACTTCTTTGCCCGCTCCAGGACTTCGCCCGCCTCGAACACCAGTAAACTTGGATCGCCTTTCGCAAGGCAGTGCTCGACCTCTTCCCACTTCACCGGCGTGGAAGCCGTGGGCCGTTCTTTGGCGCGCAACGAATACACACACACGGTAGTTTTGTGATCGTCGTTCTGACTCCAGTCCACCAGGACCTTGCCCGTGCGCAACGCCTTCTTCATATCGGAGACGACGAGCTGCGGATGTTGCCGCTCCAGCGTTCGCGCCAGTTCGTGGGCAAAGGACTTCGTCTGATCGTAGGTAACAGCGGAATTCAGCGGAACATAAACTTGCAGCCCCTTGGATCCTGAGGTTTTTGCGAAACTCTGCAACTTTAGACTTGCGAAGATGTCGCGCACCCACACTCCCACCTGGCAACATTGCACAATGTTGGCAGGCGGCCCGGGGTCAAGATCGAAGACGAGGAAGTTGGGCCGCAGGACGTCCTTGCCCAACGAAAGGCTGGTGTGCAGTTCCAGGTCGGCGAGGTTGGCCGCCCACACCAGCGTCGCGAGGTCCTCGAAGACGCAATAGTCCATCCAGCGCTTGTTGCCCTCACTCCAGACGCGCGCCGTTTTCACCCATTCCGGACGGTGCGATGGGCAATTCTTCTCGTAAAAAAACATACCATTCACGCCGTTGGGATAGCGCTTCATGGTGAGCGGACGGCCATGGAGATGCGGTAGCAGGACGGGCGCGACGCGGACGTAATAGTCGATCACCTGGCCTTTGGTGAATCCGGCTTCGGGATAGAGCACCTTGTCGAGGTTCGACAGCTTCAGGTGCTTGCCTTCCACGTCAACCACGCTGTCTTTTGGCATCGCTCCTCGCTTTGCGTTTAGGAATGATACCGCGCGAACTCCTAGAGCTTATTCAGCCCATCGAGGGCTGCCACTTTGTAGGCCTCCGCCAAGGTGGGATAGTTGAAAACGGTGTCGCGGAAATACTCGATCGTTCCGCCCATCGCCAAAATCGCTTGCCCGATGTGAACGATTTCGGCGGCGCGCTCGCCGATGATGTGCACACCCAGCAGTTTCAGGCTGGTGGGATCGAAGACCAGCTTTAGAAAACCCTGATCGTCGCCCAACATCTGCCCTTTTGCCAGCTCGGCGTAACGCGAGATGCCGGTCTCGTACGGGACCTTGTCGTTAGTGAGCTGCTCTTCAGTGGCGCCCACCATCGAGATCTCGGGAATCGTATAAACGCCATAGGGAATCAGGTTGGGCGGCATGTTGCCGGAGATCCCGAAGATGTGGCAACTAGCGAGCCTCCCTTGCTCCATGGAAGTGCTGGCAAGAGCAGGGAAGCCGATGACATCGCCGGCAGCGTAGACATGCGGGACCGAGGTCCGGAAGTTTTCGTCAACGATCAGCTTGCCGCGCCCATCGGGCACCAGGCCAATCGCTTCCAGGTTGAGTTGATCGCTGTTGGCGCGTCTTCCAACGGCATAGAGAAGGGCGGAGCCGTGGACCGTCTTGCCGCTTTCCAGCTTGGCGAAGACGCGGTCGCGGTCGTCATCGAAGCCCACCTGCACCACTTTTTCGCCCAGGCGAAACACCGTGCCAAGCTGGCGAAGCTGGAAGCACAGGCTCTCGACAATCTCGCGATCGACGAAGTCCAGCACGGTGGGACGCTGATCGAGCAAAGTGATCTTCACCCCGAGCGCGGCGAACATGGACGCATATTCCAGCCCGATAATTCCAGCGCCGACGACGATAAGCTCGCGCGGCAACTCTTCCAGTTCGTGCACCTGGTCGGAATCGAAGATGCGCTTGCCGTCGATAGGAATGTCGGCCGTGTGCGCCGGCCGCGTGCCGCAAGCAATTACAAAATTATTGCCGCGCAGCAGGGTATAACCTTCTTCGCTGGCGACCTCCATGCTATGGGCGTCAAGAAAGCGCGCATTGCCTTCGTAAACCGTGACCCGGTTGCGCCGCAGTTGCGCCTTGATGACCTCAATCTCGCGCGCCATTACCGCGTCGGAACGGAAGACGAGGTCTTCCATGCAGATGCTGTCTTTTACGGCATAACCGCGGCCGTAGAAGGTACGCTGGCGCAGTCCGCTGAGGTAGAGGATGGCCTCGCGAAAGGTCTTGCTGGGGATGGTGCCAGTGTGGACACAGACGCCGCCGATGGTGCGCTTGCGCTCGATGACGGCGACCTTCTTGCGCAGCTTGGCCGCGCAGATGGCAGCCTTCTGTCCCGCCGGGCCGCTGCCGACGACGATGAGGTCGTAGACGGTGTTGTTGATGGCTTCCGCCGTGGGCAAGACAGTTGTCTCCTGTTGAGGATTCGGCAAAACTGAAGCTATCACCAAATGTCGCGCAACGAAAGCAGGGAGGCCGCGGCAGGACGGAATTCATCGGGGATTTACATTGCGCCGGGCCGGAGGCCAACCACAGGCTTGCGATATACTTCAATGTTTGCCTGTCGGTATTGTCCTAATCTGGAAGGAGTTTTCTTATGTCATCCGCAGCCGTTTCCTCCGCTGTTACCTATGCCCGCGAGAACCAGAAGCGCTTTCTCGAAGAGCTGAAAGACCTGTTGCGCATTCCCAGCGTCAGCACCGACGAAGAGCACAAGGCCGACGTTAGCAAGGCCGCCGAGGTTGTGGCCGCCGATCTGAAGCGCATCGGCTTCGAGAATGTCGAGATCATCAAGACCAAAGGACATCCCCTGGTGTACGCCGACTGGCTACACGCCGCGGGCAAGCCCACCGCGCTTTGCTACGCGCACTTCGATGTGCAACCGGCTGAGCCGCTGGACGAATGGCACACGCCGCCGTTCGAGCCCACCGAGCGCAACGACAACATCTACGCGCGTGGGGCGGTCGATGACAAAGGCCAGCTGTGGATGCAGATGAAGGCTTATGAGTCGCTGTTCAAGGCTGGCGGCGGCAAGCTTCCCATCAATGTTCGCGTGCTGTTCGAGGGCGAAGAGGAAGTAGGCGGGGAGAGTATTGAAGAGTTCGTCAAGGCCAACGCCAGCAACGGAAAACTGAAGTGCGATTTCGCACTCGTCACCGATACGGAGCTATTTGCGCCCGACCTTCCCACGCTGTGCGTCGGGCTGCGCGGGCTGGTCTACACGGAGATCGAGGCGCAAGGCGCGAAGACCGACTTGCACTCCGGCGTTTACGGCGGAGCCGCGCCGAATGCGATCTTCGGGCTCATCGAGATCATCAGCAAGCTGAAGGATGAAAACGGCAAGGTGTTGATCCCGGGTTTCTACGACGCTGTCCAGAAGCCCACGGATGACGAGCTGAAGGCCTGGGAGCATCTCCCGTTCAACGAAGAAGACTATCGCAAGGCTGAAGTGGGATCCGATGTGCTGACGGGCGAGGCGGGATATTCAGTGTTGTATCGCACCTGGGCGCGGCCAACGCTGGAGGTTCACGGCATCGTCGGAGGTTTCCAGGCCCCCGGCGCGAAGACAGTGATTCCCGCTCGTGCAGCGGCCAAGGTCTCGATGCGGCTGGTGCCCAATCAGGACGCCGACGACATCTTCAAGAAGTACAGCGACTACGTGAAGAAGATCACGCCCAAAGGCATCAAGATCAACATCAAGATACACAGCAAAGGGCCGGCCTGCGTGGTGAACACTGACAACCCTTACGCGCGCGCCGCGGTCGAAGCCATGCACGAGATCTTCAAGAAGGACACGGTATACATTCGCTCGGGCGGCTCGATTCCCATCGTCACCCAGTTCGACAAGGACCTGAACGTTCCCAGCATCATGATGGGTATGGGCCTGCCGGATGACAATCTGCACGCGCCGAACGAGAAGTTCCACATCCCGAACTTCTATCGCGGCATCGAGTCGATCATCCGCTTCTTCCAGATACTGGGAGGCCAGTAGACAGCGGCCATGTGGCCAGTTGGCGGCATACAACCCCCCCCGCCAACGGCACGATAGTGGTGTCTTAATCTGCCAAGATTAAGGCACCATGCGGCCATTTTCAGCTTGACAATCCCCGTCCACTCTCTCAGAATACGGCAACCCAATCCTCGTCGGGCTCGTGAACAGCAAAGGCCAGGTTCACGTGAACACTCTTCAGAATGGAAGGAACAACCTATGAAAGCCAGACGTGTCGTACTTGCCAAGCCGTTCACACTCTTTTTGTTGCTTGCAAGCTCTTTGGTCCTGATGCAGAGCACGCAGGCGCAATCGTTCAGTGTGATTCACAATTTCACCGGCGGCACGGATGGCGGCAATCCGCTTAACGGTTTGGTGATGGGTTTGGGCGCCTACATGTATGGCACTACCAGCGCTGGCGGAGCCTATGGCAACGGCACAGTCTTCCGCCTCTCGCCGACAGGGGTTCTCACGACCATCTATGCCTTCAGGGGCGGCGCCGATGGCTCCAGTCCGCAGAGCTTTATGATTCAGGATTCGCAAGGGCTTTTGTACGGCACCACTTCGGGAGGTGGCGCGTACGGCGGAGGAACCGTCTTCCGCATCGCCAATAACAGCAAGACGACTCTCCACAGCTTCGGTTCCGGCACCGATGGCTCTGTGCCTCTAGCCGGCCTGATGCTCGACCACGCCGGCAATCTGTACGGCACCACCTCGGCCGGCGGCGCCAACGGCAATGGCACGGTCTTCATGCTCAGCCTGAGCGGCATCCTCTGGCGGGAGTCGGTGCTCTATAGCTTCGGCACGGGCTCGGACGGCACCGTTCCTTATGCCGGAGTGACCCTCGACTCCGCGGGCGATTTACTGGGCACGACTTCGGCGGGCGGCACCGGCGGATACGGAACCATCTTTGAGTTGAACAAGGCTCACGGTTGGGCCGAGAGCATCGTCTACAACTTCCAGAACCAGAACGACGGCGGCGTGCCCTACGCCGGACTGATTGCCGATGGCCAGGGCAACTTCTACGGTGCGGCGACCGAAGGCGGAAACCAGGGTGGAGGTTCCATCTTCGAACTCACTCCCGCGGGAAGCGGTTGGAATTTCACTGCGATTGACAGCCTTGCAGGATGGGGAATTTCTGGCACCTTCCGCAATTTGATGTTGTCTTCCTCCGGCACCCTATACGCCACGACGCACTGCGACGGCCAGGACAGCGCCGGCACGGTCTATCAGCTTGTACCGAGCGGTGGGGGAAACTGGACCTATTCGCTGCTTTACAGCTTCACCGGTGGAACGGATGGTTTGTACTCCTACAGCAACCTGGTGACGTTCGCAAACAGGCTCTACGGCACTACCAATCAAGGCGGGGCATACGGCTACGGGGTTGTGTTTGAGGTATACCCGTAGGCTTTTCCCCTGCGCGGAAGTCGAGTGTGTTCCACCGGCTTCCGCGAACCGTGCCGTCCCCAGAGTGGCTGAGTCGTAGCTGCGCTGCCGCTCCGCCGCTCAATGATTACTCCCAGTTCACCGTGGCTCGCCAAGCTGTTACGAAACCCTGTCGTCCCGACGGGCCTCGGCGAGTTTTTCTCACTTTACCCAACACTGCGCCACCGGCTTGTGCTGGGCCAGACTATTTCGCGCCTACCGCGCTCTTTTCGTTGCGGCTTCCTGGAGCGCTTATTACTATTGCAAGTAGTATTAAAGGGTCGGGATTGTAGCAAAAAATTTACCCGTTTATCGTGTCGACAGGGAGAATATAGTAAAGTACCATTATTGCGTGCGAGAATACCCCTGCATTTGATACCTCAGCAGAACGTTTTCAGATCGCGAAAAGGATTGAGGCCAAAATACCCTCATCGCTGCCAGAGGCTCGAATTATTCCTGCACCAGCAGTTGCGGTGACCGCTCTCTGCAATAGTCATCGCACATCTAGCTCTTAGCTCTGACACCAACAATAAAGGATGGGTTTACATGAAGAAGCTCTCTGTTCTGACAGTCGGCATGCTAGCTATGCTTGCTGTGTCGCTTCCCTTGATAGCGCAAGCACCTACCGCTCCTAAAGGTTTTGCGCACACGAACGTCGTGGTTGCCGATGCGCTACATCCAAACAACCCGACCGGCATTTTGCCGGCTGAGTATCGGGCCGCCTACGGCTTCAATCAGATTCCCAACCAGGGGGCGGGTGTAACCATTGCCCTGGTTGACGCGTTTAAGGATCCGAACATCGTATCTGACGTGGCGTTCTATGCCAGCTATTTCCACAAGGCGCCTTGCAACCTTACCGTGGTCGATCAGGCCACGATTGAGGGTCAAGGCTGGGATCTTGAGGAATCGCTCGACGTGCAGCAAGCCTGCGCCCTGGCGCCGCAAGCCAACATCGTCCTGGTGGAAGCCGCCAGCAGCAGCTACACCGACCTGCTCACGGCCGTGCAAACGGCCACCCAATCGCCGTATAACGCCACCGTGGTGTCCATGAGTTGGAGCGGCGGCGATGAACCGCAGTACGATAGCTACTTCAACAACATCACGAACTCGCTAGGCCAGCCCGTGACCTTTATCGCCGCCACTGGCGACAGCGGACACGGCACCGGATGGCCCTCCACTTCGCCCTACGTGATCGCCGCTGGCGGCACGACCTTGGCCTTGGCCACCGGTGCGCCGCTGGCCAATCCTCTGCTGATTAATTATGGCCATGAGACAGCTTGGAACGGCAGCGGCGGCGGCGTCGACTCCGGCGAGACGGAGACATCGTGGCAGGTCACGGCGTGCGCACCGTTTTCACCGAACGGGCATAGATGCGTGCCCGACATTTCGTCCGACGCCAACCCTGGCACCGGAGTTCCCGTGTACGACACCTACAGCTATGGTGGCTGGGTCCAGGTGGGCGGTACCAGCGTGGCGACACCTGATTGGGGCGCATTCTTCACCCTGGTCAACGCAAAGCGTGTGGCCAACGGCGGCACTACCCTGAGCCAGGCGGCCCAGGATCTTTACACCCTGTATTACAACTCCAGCGACTACGCCACGGACTTCCACGACATTACGTCGGGAACCAATGGTAGTTGCGGATTAGACTGCACCGCCGCAACCGGTTATGATCTGGTGACCGGAATCGGCTCGTTCCAGGCCAACGACCTGTATCCGGCCATGGTGGCGGATCCTAACTAAGCCAACCCTGCTTTCGTTCTTGCAAAAGGGCGCGCTATCATGGCGCGCCCTTTGCATTGATTGGCATTTTTTCTGCGCGAATGCTAACTACGAGTGGGAGTCTTATCTTTCGCCCATGGTTGAGGCGCCTTTCAAAACCCAGGCGAAAGACTTACTGTAGCCTCGGGTTCCCGGCGGTATTTTGGGCGAGTCTTGCCTCCAGACAAGCAACGTGTCCATCCTCCATGTAGGCTAAGTCGCAATAAATCCGCCGCAGGGCCCCGTGCGGAGTTTTTTCCGCCAAGGTCCTATAGAAGCCTTGTGCACTGAGCTCCGCGTAAAGCGCTACCTGGAGCGCTTGCTCGCGAGAGGTGACAGCGTCGTTGCCGGCGCCGAAGACGTCACCGTTTTCCAGCCTTGGCACTTCTATCAACTCCGCCAGTTCGTCCTCGGTCAAGCAGCCACTCGAGCTTCCGTACTGCTCCCTGTACTTCTCTTGCAGAAGGGAGTGATGAGATCGTTCTTCAATCGCCATCTCCCAGAAGATGGCGCCGATCTCCAGCGACACCTCGTCGCCGAATTCGGTGAACATTTCAGCGAATCGATGGTAGATTTCAGCATTTCGCTTTTCGATGGAAATGGCGACGTCCAGGGCTTGTTGTGGACTGAGGGAGGCGAAATTTCGTTTCATGCAGAACTCTCCACAGAATGTTGGGTACGTGGAATTCTACCGGCAAACCGGGATGTCCGGACTCTGGCCGGGCGCAGAAGTTGCTTGCTGGTTTCAAAATGGGAGGAGATCAGAGCGGATAGCCGCCCGGACTTGGATCCGGTACTGCGTAATCAGACCGCTTGCTGGACTTGCTTCGCGCGCTCCGCTTCGATCCTGGCAATCGTGCGTTTCAGCCAGTGCTTGACGTTCTCGCGCAGATCCTCTTCCGTCTGACCGGGAGCAGCCACCGTTATGCCATGGCGATTGAGCGGAATGTGATGGCACGGCACGTCGTCGGTACGGTATTCCTCGGGAACAAAATCGTAGAGCAGGCATTCATGGCAGGCATGCGGACGCGTCGGGTCCCCGTGGTTCGGGCACGTCAGCGAGTCCTGGAACACAGAAGCTGGCCCCCAAGGCGTGCTATACCAGTTCCCGTAGCCACCTTGCTCCAGGAAGTTCAGCTCGTAACGTAATACTTCCAGCACATCGCGCTTGTCGTCGGACATACTCGACTCCTCCGGCAGGTACGCCTTCGGCGCCCATCCCTTATCGCCATTGTGTCCGAGGTTGCACCTTTCGGCTGTGACGAACCTCACGTCCATGCGTGATCTGTGTCCGCCGCAGGCATCGTGTAAAATTTTTCCCACCCGACAGGGCAAACATTACCTGGCAGCGCCGAGGGCGCGCGCAACCCCTAATTGCTTGCCCCACCGTGATGCGGATCGCTGATCTTGATGTGCACGATTTTCGGCGGATCGTAGGGACGATTATTGCGGGGGTCGGCTGCCAGTCGTGCGATCTTCTTCACCACATCGATGTCCTGGCACTGTCCGAAGATAGTGTATTTGCCATCCAGAAACTGTGTGGGAACTTCAGTGATGAAGAACTGCGAGCCGTTGGTGTCAGGACCGGCGTTCGCGTAGGCCAGGCGCCCCGCCTGGTCGAAGGTGAGACCCGGGCTGACCTCATTCTTGAATTTATATCCCGGATCGCCGGTGCCGGTGCCGATCGGATCTCCGCCCTGAATCATGAAGTTGGGAATCACGCGATGGAAGATGGTGCCGTTGTAGAGCGGAACGCCCTTCATCGTCTTTCCGGTCTTCGGGTCCGTCCAATCCTTGGTGCCGGTCGCCAAGCCAATAAAGTTGGCTGTGCCAATGGGCGCCTTATCCGGAAAAAGCGTGCAGTGAATCGTGCCCGCACTGGTCTCGATGACGGCGGTCGGCTCTGACATTTTCTGCCCGCTCTTTGCGGGCGAGGCCGTGCTGCCGGTCTGGGCGAATGCGAAACTGGCGAGACATAAAACAGCGATCAATAGCTTATTCATGATTCCTCCAATAACCAGTGGCTGGTGACCAGTGGCTGGTGGCTAGTAAGGCGCAAGAAGTGGTGGCGTTGCTCGACCGATTTGATCCCTCGCTCTTGCTGGCCACTGGCCACTAGTCACTGCCTTTCTGCATCTGCCGCGACACTTTCTCTACGTCGCCAAACACGCGCAACAGGTTGCCCCCAAGAATCTTATCAAGATCCTCGGCTTTGTAGCCGCGCTGGTAGAGCGCTTCCGTAATTTTAGGCAAGTCGGCGGCGGAGTCCAGACCTAGCGGCGAGCAATCGATGCCGTCGAAATCGGAGCCCAGCCCAACGTGGTCGATGCCTGCAACCTTCACCATGTGATCGATGTGGTCGATCAAGTCGCTCAACGGCGGCCGGGCCAACTTGGGCGCGAGCCGCACTTTCGCCGCGGCCAACTCCTTCACTACCTCCGGTGTCTGCGGCTTGATGAACAGCGCCTGCACCGTTTCATAATCGGGATCGTGCTGCGCGGCGAGCTGCTTTGCCGTATCCAGATACTTCTGCGAAACGAAGGCGCAGTAGAAATTCGCCTGCGCGACACCGTTTTTCGCCGCGAGCGCCTTCAGCATATCGTCGGTCATGTTGCGCGCCGCGCTGGTCAACGCCCGCGACGACGAGTGCGACGCGATCACCGGCGCCTTGCTCAGCTCCAGCGCCTGGTAAAAAGTTGAGTCGGCCACATGCGAGATGTCGACCATCATGCCCAGCCGGTTCATCTCGCTCACCACCTCGCGCCCAAATGGCGTCAGCCCGCCATGATGCTGAATGTCCTTGTCGTTGATGTCGCCGCTGGAATCGCCAATGTCGTTGGTGTTCGACCACGTCAGCGTCATGTAGCGCACGCCCAGGCGGTAATAGTCGCGCAGGATGCGAATGTCGCCTTCGATCGCGTGGCCGCCTTCCACGCCCAGCAGCGCCGCCAGTTTGTGCTCGCGATGCGCGACGAGGATGTCGTGCGTGCCATACGCCATCATTATCTTGTCGGGATGTCGCCGCGCCTGCTCGTGAACCGAATCGATCATGTCGAGCGCGCGCTTGGCCTCATGGCCTTTGTTGCCCTTCGGCTCAACCCAGATAGAGAAGAACTCGGCGCCCAGATTGCCGGCCTTGATCTTGTTGAAGTCGAGATAGCCGGTTCCCGCATCCTGCGCCAGATCGAAGTTCTCGTCGACGAAACGGCCCGGCGTGTCGGCGTGTGTGTCGATAATGATCGCCGAGTTATGAATGGCGCGCCAATCTTGCGAGGCTTGAGGATTGCTCGGCGCGGGCGGCTGCGCAGTTTGCGAGACGGCAATCGTGGCGGCGAAAATGACGAAGTAAGCGAGTCGGTATGAACTCCGCATCAGGCTCGTGGGTCGCTCCCAGACGAAGTATAGGTGCGCTTGGATTGTAAATGAGGCAGGGGAAATCCTACTTCGCTGTTCCGCGCTCGCGGTGGTTGAGATTTATTATCGTTTGTGATTACAATGTAATTACAGGGTTGACCCAATGAAAACGGAACTCATAAGGATCGGCAATTCGCGCGGCATCCGCATTCCCAAACCTATCATTGAACAATGCGGCTTAGGAGATACGGTTGAGCTGCGAGTCCAGGACGACAGCTTGATCATATCCTCGCAGCGCAAGCCACGACAGGGTTGGGAGGAAGCCCTTCGGCGTGCAACCCCGGTGGCCGAGGATGAACTCCTGTTGGACCCGGTTTTGGATGACGATTTCGATCGTGAGGAATGGACGTGGTAACCGCACGCCCACCTCGACTGGATGAGGTATGGCTTGTGGCGCTTGATCCTACGGTTGGGGCTGAAATTCGCAAAACCCGCCCATGTCTGGTCGTTTCACCCGACGAAATGAACCGGCACTTGCAAACCGTCGTCGTCGCCCCCATGACAACCACCGTGCGGCCGTTTCCCATGCGCGTGAGCGTGTCGTTTCAGGGCAAACACGGCCAGGTGGCGCTGGATCATCTCCGCGCCGTGGCTCACCGCCGGCTTGTGCGAAGACTGGGAGTGGTGTCGCCACAGACGGCCGCTGCGGTTTCTGCAACGTTGATTGAAATGTTTTCGCGGCCCTAATCGCCTATTCTCTTACGTCCGGAAGAAGTCCTTCACCGCCTGCCACATCACCTGTCCGCCAACGTCGGCGATGGACTTGGTGAGCGGAATGTCCTTGGGGCAAACTTCGACGCAGTTCTGCGCGTAACCGCATTCCTGAATGCCGCCGTCGCCCATCAGCGCTTGCAGGCGCTCGATCTTCAGGCCGCTGCCCGTGGGATGGGAGTTGAAGAGGCGCACCTGCGAGATGGTGGCCGCGCCTACAAAGCCGGTCTTCTCGTTAAACTGCGGGCAGGCTTCCATGCAGCAGGCGCACGAGATGCAGCGCGACAGGGGATAGGCCTCTTCCTGGTCTTGCGCCGACTGCCGCAAACCGGCTCCGAGATCGTATGTGCCATCCATCGGCACCCAGGCCTTCACCTTCTTCAGGTTCTCGAAGAGTACGCTGCGATCGACTGCGAGGTCGCGCACGATCGGAAACTTGGAGAACGGCTCCAGCGTGATTGGCTGCTTCAGTTGATCGATCAGCGCCGAGCAGGCCATCTTCGCCGTCCCGTTGATGATCATGGCGCACGAGCCGCACACCTCTTCCAGGCAATTGGAATCGTAGGTGACCGGCGTGGTGGCCTTGCCCTGGCGCGTCACCGGCTTGGCCGCAATGTCCATCAGCGCCGACGTCACGTTCATGCCCGGACGATGCTGTAGCTCGAATTCTTCCCAGTACGGCTTCGACTCGGGTGTGTCTTGCCGTTTGATCTTTATGAGTACGGTTTTAGAGTTTGCCATTGTCTTAGAAGCCGTCAGCTTTCAGCTATCAGCCGTCAGTAAAATCGCAATTCGCTTTTCGCTCTTCGCCGAATCGTAACGAACGAGTGTCATCCTGAGCGCAGGCGCGCTTCTTTTGCGCGCCGGAGTCGAAGGACCCTATCTCGCCAGCCATCTTGGTTCAAGCGTGTCGTCCCTACGGGACTCGGGTCAATAATGCACCCTCACCCAGCGCTACAAGCGCCGGGCTAACCTATGTCGCGCCTACGGCGCTGTCCCTGCGCTTCGAACCTCGAACTTGAAACTCGAAACTTGAAACACGAAACTAGCCACTAACCACTAGCCACCGGCCACTGCTTCTATGTCGCCGCGTCGTACCGTCTTGGCCGCGGCTTGATCAGCGAGGTGTCCACCGGCTCGAACTCGAAGCGCGGCTCGTCGGCATCGGCGGCGAAGTAGGCCTTCGTCGTCTTCAACCAGTTGGCGTCGTCGCGCTCGGGGAAGTCCGGCTTGTAGTGCGCGCCCCGCGACTCGTCGCGCATGGCCGCGCCCTGCGCAATCACACGCGCCAGTTGCAGCATGTTATAAAGCTGCCGCGCAAAGACGAACGACGTGTTCGCCCACATCGACTTATCGCTCAGGTTGACGTGGCGATAGCGCTCCAGCAACTCCACCAGCTTCTCGTCAGTCTCGCGAATGTTCTTGTTATAGCGGATGACCGTGACGTTCTTAGTCATGGTTTCACCCAACTCGCGCCACAGCAGGAACGGGTTCTCGGTGCCATCGTTGTTCATCAGGTGCGCATTGATCTCCTCCTGCCGCTTGCGCTCGGAGTCGAAAACGTGCTGGCCGGGATGCTTGCCGCTCTTGATGATGCCGTGCGCATACTTGACGGAATGCGGCCCGGCAACGAATCCGCCATAGATGCACGACAACAGGGAATTCGCACCCAGCCGGTTGGCGCCGTGAATCGAGTAGTCGCACTCGCCGGCGGCGTATAGACCCTCGATGTTGGTGCGCTGCTCGAAGTCAACCCACAGGCCGCCCATGGTGTAGTGCATGCCGGGGAAGATCTTCATGGGCACGTCGCGCGGATCGTCGCCGACGAACTTCTCGTAGATTTCGAGGATGCCTTCCAGCTTGCGGTCGAGGATCTTGCGGTCGATGTGCGTCAGGTCGAGATAGACCATCGGCTGGCCGTCGATACCGAGGTTGTGCTCGTAAACCACCTTGTGAATGGCGCGGGTGGCAATGTCGCGCGGCACCAGATTGCCGTACTTGGGATACCACTCCTCAAGGAAGTACCAGCGCTCGCCTTCAGGAATGCTCTTGGGATCGCGCTTGTCGCCCGGCTGTCTGGGTACCCACACGCGCCCGCCTTCGCCGCGCGCCGACTCCGACATCAGGCGCAGCTTGTCCTCGCCGGGAATGCACGTCGGATGCACCTGGATAAATTCGCCGTTGGCGTAGAACGCTCCCTGCTGGTACAGCGCCGATTGCGCCGAGCCGGTGCATACGACCGAGTTGGTGGACTTGCCGAAGATCGCTCCGTTACCGCCGGTCGCCATGATGACAGCTTCGCCGGGGAAGGTATGCACTCCCATGCCGCGCAGGTCCAGCGCGCAAATGCCGTGGCACACGCGATTCTCGTCGATTACCGCGGAGAGGAACTCCCACGCTTCATACTTGGTGACCTTGCCTTCGGATTCGTAGCGCCGCACCTGCTCGTCGAGCGCGTAGAGCAGTTGCTGGCCGGTGGTCGCGCCTGCGAAGGCGGTGCGGTTATAGAGTGTGCCGCCGAAACGGCGGAAGTCCAGCAGCCCTTCCGGGGTGCGATTGAAAGGAACGCCCATGCGATCGAGCAGGTCGATGACGCCGGGTGCCGAATCGCACATAGCTTTTACCGGCGGCTGGTTCGCCAGGAAGTCACCGCCATAGACGGTGTCGTCGAAGTGGATCCAGGTGGAGTCGCCTTCGCCCTTCAGGTTCTTGGCTGCATTGATGCCGCCCTGGGCGCACACCGAGTGAGACCGCTTGACCGGAACGATGGAGAAGAGGTCAACGTGACCTCCCATCTCGGCAATCTTGATGGTCGCGGCCAGTCCTGCCAGTCCGCCACCAACAACGATAATATTAGGATGTGCCATAAGAAATCTTAGGGTAGAGCAGACCTTCAGGTCCGCGTCCAAGCCTCGTTTTTATTGCGATCCCAAGAACGGCTTCAGCCGCCCAGGGACTGCGTTCCCGCAGACATTAATCGTGTTCCACCCAGGGAACCTGGGCGGCCGGCGTCCGCACAAAACCGGTTACGCTCCACAAGCCAATGCCGACCAAAGCAATCGCCAGCCCTAGGCAGACAAAACCAAACTTGCGGCGCGCCTTGTCGCCCACGGTCAGTCCCCACTTGGCGGCGAACAGCCAAACTCCATACGAAAAGTGCCACGAGGCGGCCACAATTCCGATCACGTAAATCGCCACTACCCAAGGGTTCTGGAAATCGAACCACACCTTCGAGAACGCGTTGTTATAGCCGCCTCCCATCAGGTGCACGCCCATAAATCGCATGTCGATGACGTGATACAGGATGTAGGCGAAGGCGATGATCCCGGTCCAGCGCTGCGAGGTGTAGAGCCAGTTGCCGCTCCACGGATACTCGCTGACGTTGGAGTCGCCGCGATACCAGATCCAAACTCCGTAGAGCGCGTGATACAGCAGCGGGATGAAGATAAAGACCCACTCCAGCACATGTACAAAAGGCAGGCTGGTGAGGAACTTTACTTGGTCGTTATAGGCCTGAACGCCATTAGCGGATTCGGAATTGGAGATGAAGTGTTCGATCAGAAACGCGCCGATGGGCACGATGCCGGACAGTGAATGCAGCCGGCGCAATACAAAAGAATAGCCCTGGCCTGCACGCAGCGGAGCTACTCCCTTTCCAACCCGGGTGACACTAGTTTCAATAGAACTGGCCGAGGAAGCCACGAAGCCAACTCCTTATGAACGCGGAGCAGATGTACGAACATTTCATTATCGAGTTCGCCAAGAGCGCAAGTCAAGAAAGGCGCCGTTGTTCAACTCGCGATTGACGAACCGCCTGAGGTGGGCTGACTCCGGCGGATAAGCGAGACTCAGCATAGCTTTTGGACGGGCCAACAGCCTGTGACGTGCGTCACAGGACTGCATGATATGCTGCGGCGGTCACAGGCGCTTGCAAAGTACCCGCTCCGGGTCAGACGCTGGGGCGATGTTCCGCCAGAACCGCGCGCCCTCTGCCCAACATTTATAGTGTCTCCATCCCCATGCTGATTCGCGAGAATGTTCCGCTTGCTCCCCTGACGACGCTTGCCGTCGGTGGACCGGCGCGTTATTTCGCCGAGGCCGTGGCGGAAGCCGAAGTAGTGGAGGCCGTCGAGTTTGCCCGCTCGCGCGGGCTGCCGTTGTTCGTCCTTGGTGGCGGAAGCAATCTCGTTATTGCGGATGCAGGTTTCGCTGGACTGGTACTCAGGCTCGGCATCACAGGGATGTCGCACTCTGCCGCGTCACAAGGTCAAGTGACGTTTGTCGCGGGCGCAGGGTACGACTGGGACACGCTGGTGAAGGAGTCTGTGCAGGCCGGTTGCGCCGGGCTGGAGTGCCTCAGCGGAATACCTGGCACCGTGGGCGGCACTCCGGTACAGAATGTCGGTGCGTACGGCCAGGAAGTTTCCCAGACCGTGCAGGAAGTGCTGGTCTTCGACCTGGAGTCGCGGGAAATCAAAACTCTGTCCAACCCAGAGTGCGGGTTCGCTTATCGTTCCAGCGCCTTCAACACAGCCCAGCGCGGGCGCTATGTGATCCTGCGCGTTTCCTTTGCTCTGCGCGAGGGCGGCAACGCGAGCGTTGGTTATGCCGATCTCGAGCAGGTCTTCGCGGGCCGGTCTAAGGAGCCGACGCTCAGCGAAGTAAGAGAAGCGGTGCGCAACATCCGGCGGCGTAAGGCGATGCTGATTGTTCCCGGCGATGAGGACTCCCACAGTGTGGGATCGTTTTTTAAGAATCCGATTGTGCCGCGAGCAATTTTCGAAGAGCTGTCCGCGAGGCTCGCATCTCGCGATCTACAACTGCCGAGTTACCCCTTCGCGGACGGATTCCGCAAACTACCGGCAGCCTGGCTGGTGGAGCACGCGGGCTTCGAGAAAGGCTATCGCAAAGGAAGAGTAGGCATCTCTCGAAGGCACGCGTTGGCGATCATCAACCGCGGCGGGGCGACTGCTGCTGAGGTCATCGCATTGAAAGATGAGATTCAAGCGCGCGTAATAGACGCTTTCGGCATTAAGCTCGATCCCGAGCCGGTGTTCGTGGGGTTTTGAAGATTGCTGTTCGCGATTCGCTCGCGCGGAGTCGAAGGACCTCGATTGTCGAACGGTTTCACCCCAGCCGTGTTCTTCGCTCATGCCACTCCGTCGCCCGTTCGAACGCATGGGCTAGTCGCAAGCAAATCGAATCCCCTCCCGGGCGGCTGGAAATTTGCATGCCTACTGGCAGCAAATCGCGGGTGAAGCCGCAGGGTACCGACGTCGTCGGCCAAAACATCACGCTGAACGGCGACGTGTTGCGCAACAGATTCTTCACCTCGTACGGCCGCACATCCGCCACCGCCAGCGCCGCTAACTCCGTGAGCTTCGGCGCCGGAACCGGGACCGTCGGCGAGAGGACTACGTCGACTTGCTCGAAAACTCGCTCAGCCGTCGAGCGAAACTCCGCCAGCCGCCGGCGCTCGCGAATGTATTGGCTGGCTGTGATTCCCGCGCATCTCTGGATACGGTACAAAGTCCGCGGGTCGTACAGCTGCGGACTCTTGTTCACCATCGCTTCGTGAAACTCGTAGATCTCCGCGTCAAAGATCGTCCGGAAGCCATCGACCGCGAAGTCCACCTCGCGGACCTGCGATGTCAGCTTCCCGACTACCTGTATCGCAGCTTCAAGGCACGACGCTACATCGGGATGAAGATCGTCGAATAGGGCCTTGCGGGGAATCCCGACCTTCAACCCGGAAACGCTCTCCTCCAGCAACGCCGTGTAACCGGAGTTCCCAGAGAGCACATCAATCAAGGTGGCCGCGTCGCGCACCGTGGCTGCCAGGGGACCGGCGGTATCGAACGAAGTCGACAGCGGCACCACTCCCTCAAGGCTGATCAGACCGGCGCTGGGGCGATGTCCCACAATGCCGCACAGAGCGCTGGGGCAGCGGATGGAGCCCGCGGTATCAGTACCCAAAGTGGCGACACACAGTCCCGCGGCCACGGCGGCGGCCGAGCCCGAAGAGGATCCGCCTGATATCCGCTCCAGGTTCCAGGGATTTTTCGTGGGCCCAAAGGCGCTTACAACTCCGCTGATGCCGAAGGCAAACTCATGCAGGTTGAGCTTGCCAACAATGACCGCCCCGGCTTGTTTCAGTCGGCGGACCACCTCGGCGTCTTCCGTCGGTATACGGTCGCGATACTGATCACTGGCGGCAGTGGTCCGCACGCCCGCCGTGTCGAACAGGTCCTTCAGTCCGATGGGGATGCCGTGCAGCGCTCCGCGATAATTTCCTGCGTTTATTTCAGATTCGGCCTGGCGGGCCTGCGCCAGCGCCAAATCGGCAGTAACGGTGATGAACGCATTAAGAAGGGGATTGAGCCGCTCGATGCGCGCCAGGCACTCGCGCGTCAGCTCAACCGGAGACAGCTGGCGGCTAAGAATCTGTTCCGCTGCTTCAGTAAGAGTCAACATCGGAGTTGGATGTTAGCGCCTGTCGCCAGCTGAAGCCGGCTCCGGATCTTGCGAACCGGGCCTAAAGGCCCACTCTAACACTACGCTCTCTTCTGTTTCTTCTGGCACTTCTCGCAGATGCCGTAAATCTGGAAAGTATGGCGCGTCGGGAGATACTTGTTCTTGCGGCCAACAGCCTGCTCGATGCGTTCGATGTCGGCCGAGAAGAACTCCACGGAGTTGCCACACTCGGTGCATACCAGGTGATGGTGGTTACGCCGCTGGTACTGATGCTCGTACCGCGCGATGCCGTCGTTGAATGCGACCTCGCTTGCCAGACCACACTCCGCTAGCAGCTTCAGGGTGCGATACACCGTCGTGAACCCGATGCCTTCATCTTTTTTCTTTACCAGCCGGTAAAGTTCGTCGGTGGAAAGATGGTCGCGGGTGTCGAGAAACGTCCGCAGGATGGTATCGCGCTGTCCAGTGCGCTTGGAGCCAACTTTTTTCAGGTGATTGTGAAACACTGCTTCAGCCTCGCGCACCATCTGGCGCGAGATTGTCGGCTGATCGTCGATCCGTTTCTGGAGCATAGGCAGTGCTCCGAAGGGAGCCTCTCGTCCGCTGTTGCAAGCCAGTTGCTACCAGCATAACACTGGCCGGCGGGCGGGTCGTGTCACCGCGTGATTGAAGCGGGATTGGTTTCATCTATCTCGCATTCAGCAGCTGTATGGTTCGCAGCACCACATCGCCGGTGATGGCCAGCGATTGCGGACTGAGCTTATCAATGGTGTCTTCGGGTGTGTGATGGAAGACATTGTTATAGCCGTAGTCAAAGTCGATCAGGTCCACGACGGGCACGCCAATCTTGGCGAACGGAATATGGTCGTCCTCGATGGCAATGGTCTGCTGAAAAAAGTGTGACTGGTAGCCAAGATCGGTAGCCGCCTGGGACACCACGTCGGTGAGCCAGGGCGTCGAGTTCGTATCGCGCTGGATATCGAGATCGTCGTCGCCAATCATGTCGACCAGGATAAGGGCTTTCACCTTCTTTACCGTGCCGTCCTGCTGCCACTTTTGCGCGAGCTGTCGCGTGCCGTACAGACTGTCCGCGTCAGTCCACTTCACGAAGGCTTCTTCACCGTCGGTCCACACCAGCCATACGCTGTAGCCCTCCAGTTGTTTGCCGCGGAAGCTATCGGCCAAAGCGAGCAGGAGGGCGGTTGAGGAGCCACCATCGTTCGCACCGACGTAAGTCTTCGGCAGTGGATAGTTCGTATCGTAGTGACCCGCGACGACAATAATGCCGTCCTTCTTCCCGGGAAATTTCGCGATGATGTTGTTGATGGGAAACTTGCCCGCGGGCGTCTGGGCAGTGAACTGGTCCTGCTCCACTTCCACTCCCTTCAGCTTGGAGAGAATGTACTGTTCCAGCTTAGCGTGTCCGGGACTCCCCGGGGGGCGCGGGCCGAATGCGACCACCTCTTTCGCATATTGCATGACATGATTGCCGTTAATGTCCGGCCGAGCACCGGTGCTTGCCGGGCTCGCCGAGGCACTGGCCGGTTGAGTCGCCGCCGGGACGGCGGGCGCGAGCGTCGGCTTCGCGGTCGTCTCCGAGGGCGTTTGCGGTTGCTTGCTGCAACCGGCGCTGAAAGCAGCGATCAGAAGCAGCACAAGAATGGGGGCGGAGGATGGGCGGAGCCTCGACTTCATGTTAGACAGCATTGTAAATGGCATGTGAGATTGTCGGCAGTTCCTGACGCTCAGCCCAGGCAACGCCCGCTGGAGGGTTGAAAATCTGCTATTCTGCCCGCCGTGTCCAAACCTATGTCTTCGAATCGCCGTCCCTCGATCAGCATTGTCGGCCCGGGAAATCTGGGCAGGGCACTGGCCCTGACTTTACCCCCCGCAGGCTACGAAGTGCGATTCCTGGCGGCGCGGGAAAAGAGCGTACGCAGCAGCCGCTTTAGGACGCTGTCGCGCCGAATAAAGGCGCGCACCGTCGAGATTGGAAAGCAGACGCTCGCTACAGACATCATTTGGATCACGGTTTCCGACGATGCAATTGCAGGCGTGGCGCGCGCACTTGCGCAATCTCAGGATTGGGAAGGCAAGATTGTCTTTCACTCCAGCGGGGCGCTCACCAGCAATGAACTTGTTTCCTTGCGAGGCAAGGGCGCGCGGGTGGCATCCGTGCATCCCATGATGACCTTCGTTCGCGGCGCCGTGCCGGAGATGGCCGGCGTGGCCTTCGCGGTTGAAGGTGACGCCACGGCGGTGCGGACGGCGAGGGCAATCGTCGAAGACCTCGGCGGAAGCGCCTTCGTCATCAAGAAAGAGAATAAGGTGCTATACCACGTCTTCGGAAGCTTCGCTTCGCCACTGATCATCGCATTGTTGGCCTCGCTGGAGCAGGTGGCGCGGGCGGCTGGAATCCGCAAAACGGACATCAAGACGATGATGGCGCCGCTGCTGTGGCAGACGCTGCGCAACTATCTGAAACATGATGCAGCGTCATCTTTCAGCGGCCCGCTCGTTCGTGGGGACGTGGCGACGGTGCGCAAACATCTGGCCGAACTCGAAAAGTTGCCGGAGGCGAAGGCGGTGTATGCAGCTCTGGCGAGCGCGGCTTTAAAATCACTGCCGGTGAGGAACCGCAAGAGCCTGGCAAAGGCGCTCGCTGGTTCTTGAGACGGCAACCCGCGTCTCCGCCGGTTTTGCGCTGCGATCGCCCAGCAAGAGTCCATTCGCATTCTGCTCACCTCACCTGGAGCAGCGCCAATCCGTTTACCGGCAGTTCCAGCGTCAAGCTGCCATCGCTCAGGCTTTCACTCTCCGCTGCGGACGGACGTGATTGCAGTCGCAGGTCCTCCAGCTGGTTTTGTGTCGGATAGCGCGGGCTGCCCATGTTTTCCCATAGGCCGAGGGTGTTTCCGTGCTCCTCATCAACCCGGCGAACAGCCACGTGGGCGTCGGGTTTCATCCCTTTGAATTGCAGCTTCACGGTTTTCGGCGCGCCCGCCGAGCCGGGATTCACGAGGTTCCACACCGCGATCACTAGAGATCCATCGCTTGCCTGCGTCACCAGCACATTGGGATTGTCGTTCTCGATTCGCTGCTCGCCCAGTCGATGCAGCAACTGCATGGCGTAAAAAGAAGGTTTGGGAAGACTGCCGGCAGCGATCAGACCGAAGCCGCCATAGAACGGCGTCTTCACGACGCCCTGCTCCTCGAAAACGTCGGAGAAAGTCCAGAGCGACATCATCTCCGTCAGGCCGTCGCACTGGGCGATGGTGGTGGCCAGCCACGGCCCCATGTAGACGGAGTCGGTGACGGCGACTTCATTGTCGTAGGCCGCGTTGTACTCGCTCCAGATCAGCGGCATGTCCGGGCGCGATGAGGCCTTGATTTCGTCATGGACCTTCTTGACCGCGCGGCCAACCATCCGATCGCGGGGAATGCTCTCGTTGGTATGGAAGACGTCGCTGACCTTGTCGTTGCCGTAGACATGAGTGGAGACAAAGTCGAGGGGCACATTCGCCTGATCGGCATGTTTGATCATCTCGCCGACCCACGCAGCCTGCGCAGTAGCCGGACCGCCAACCCGCAATCGGGGACTTACTGCCTTGACGTCGTAGGCAGTGTGGTCGTACAGCTCAAAGTAGGATTGCTGCCGCGGCGTGCCCGTCCAGAAGTCGAGATTCGGCTCATTCCATACTTCGAAGTACCAGGTAGCTACTTCCTCGATGCCATAGCGCTCGACCAGGTGCCTGGCGAGTTGAGTAATCATGCCGTCCCACTTTGCGTAGTCCTTGGGCGGCGAGACGTTGGGGTGGTACCAGAGAGCTTGCAGATCGGGTCGCGCGGCCAGCTTGTACGGCATGAAGCTGAGTCCGACGAACGGCTTCACACCGGCCGAAAGCAGGCCATCGTAGATCTGGTCAACGTAGGAGAAGTTGTAAATCGGCCGGCCTTGTTTGTCCTCGTCGTACACAGCGATATCGTCATTCAGAATGCCGTGGAAGCGAACATACTGGAATCCCGTGATTTGACGGACCGCATGCAGATCGCGGCGATAGGAGTCCCGCAGGCTCAGGGCGGCCCGACCCGAACCGAACATCTTCTCCCAGAAGTGCGGAAAGGGATGGGCTGGCGCAGAGGCGTCAATCGCAATGGTCTCCACCGGAGATTGTCCCAGCAGAGGAAGCGCGCAAAGGGCGACGATGAACAAAGTGAAAATTGGAATGCGCATTGTTCTTGTGAGCCAATGATCGGCCCGTAAGATGATTATGCGCACTGGGCAGTTTTCTGCAAGGAGTTGACCACCGCGAACGAAAAAACTACGAGTGATGCCCATCCTGGCTTAGCAAGGAGCGCCAGCGCAGGTGATCGTGCTTGATGAGGCTATTGGCGGCTTCAGGTCCCTCGCTGCCGGCAGCGTAGTTGGGAAATTGCGGCGGCGGCAACTCCGCCCAGGCTTCTTCGATGGGCGTGATGATGCGCCACTCCGCTTCCACTTCATCGCGGCGGGTGAACAGGGTTGGGTCGCCGCGCATCGCGTCCAGCAGCAGGGTCTCATAGGCGGCTGGAGTTTCCGTGCCAAAGGCCTCGCGGTAGGAGAAGTCCATGTCCACGCGGATGGCGCGCATTTCCTGACCCGGCTGCTTGGCGCCGAAGCTCAGCGCGATGCCTTCATTCGGCTGAATCCGCATAGTGATCACGTTGTGATGGACATCCCCTGGGTTTCGCGAAAACAATGCCTGCGGCGTGCGTTTGAAATGCACCGCGACCTCGGTCAGCGGCTTCGCCAGCCGCTTGCCGGCGCGAATATAGAAGGGAACTCCCGCCCAGCGCCAGTTGTCGATATGCAGCTCTACTGCGGCGTAGGTCTCAGTCTGGGAGTTGGGATTGACGCCCGGTTCCTGACGATATCCCGGAACCGGTTTACCGTCGATCTGGCCGGGGCCATACTGCCCGCGAGCGGTGCGTTTCGCAACCTCTTCCTTGGACATGGGGGCGATGGCGCTTAACACCTCTACCTTGTGACCCCGCACTGCGTCGGCATCGAAGCTGACCGGCGGCTCCATCGCGGTCAGCATCAGCAACTGGAGCATGTGGTTGGCCACCATGTCCCGCAGCGCGCCAGTTTCTTCGTAGAACGCGCCGCGACCTTCGACGCCGAGCGTTTCCGCCGCGGTAATCTCGATGTACTCAATGTAATTGCGGTTCCACACCGGCTCGAACATGGAGTTGCCGAAGCGGAACATCATGATGTTCTGTACTGTTTCTTTGCCGAGATAGTGGTCGATGCGGTAGACCGAGCGCTCATCGAAAACGTGGGAGACGATTTGGTTCAGCTCCTGCGCGCTAATGAGGTCACGGCCAAAAGGCTTCTCCAGGATGATGCGTGTCCAGCCTTCACTGTTGTGGGCCAGTCCAGCTTCGCCGAGGCCTTCGACAATCGGCGGCGCGAGCGACGCGGGCGTGGAAACATAGAACATCACGTTCTTGCTGGCGCCGCTCTTTTGCATCTCCCCGATTTTCGTTTTCAGGCGGGGATAAAAGTCAGGACGGTCGGCATCACCGACAAAGTAGTGCAGCCGCTGAGCAAAGTCATTCCAGCCCTGGTCGGTGAAGTTGCGAGCGTCCTTCGAGGTGGCGGCGCCTTCACGCAGGCGCGCGCGATACTCTTCGTCGTCGAACTTGGAGCGACCGATACCGAGGACCTGAAAATTGCGGTTGGTGCAGCCGACGCACGCCAGATCGTAGAGAGCGGGAATCAGTTTGCGCCGGGTAAGATCGCCGGAGCCTCCGAAGATGACGACCAGACAGGAATCGCCTTGCGGCAGGGAGGGTGTTCCGATTTTGAGCGGCGTGGGCTGTACGAGAGTGGTCATGTGGTGGACTCCAACGCGGGTTTGCTCCTTGCAGATGCCAGACCGCGGCGAAAAGATTCGCCAGGGAAGGCTGTTAGCCTGAGGCGATCCATTCGCAGGGGCTAAAGCCCAAGTCTTTCTAAGCTGCATTCGGCACGACCAAGGTCGTGCCCTGACACAAACCCGCAATATCGTTTTATTCGTGACTTCGATTAGATCCAGAAGAATTAATTACGTCCGGTAAAACTCTGCTCCGGGCAAACCACCTTATTTGTTGCTCGCAGTCGCGGCCGCAGGCTGGGCCACCGATTCCTTAACCAGGGCGAGCAGGCGACGCAAGCCCTTCTCGATGTCGCGGCCCAGGTCGATACGAATGGCGCGGCGATGGTGCTTGGTCAGGGACTCGAAATCGCCCAGCGCCTGTGCCTGCTTCAATATGCTAAAGCTGAACTTTTCGCCGGGCACCTCAATGTCGTTGATGTCTTCCGACGTCAGTTGCAGGAAGACGCAGCTGTCGGGGCCGCCTTTGTGCAGCTGTCCGGTGGAATGCGAAAAGCGCGGGCTGTAGCCTGTCGCGGTCGCGACCTTCTTGTGATCGCGGACAGCAACGCGGATTTCCTGCAAGAGAGATTCGTAGTTGTTCAGCTCCTCGATGAACTGCGTAATGGCGAGATAGTCGCCGGATCCCAGGCGGGCGAGGTGGGTCGTCAGCATGGCCTGTAGGGATGAGCCGCCGCGGCGCAAGACCTCGCAGTTTTCCGCGTCGCCGAAAACACGCAGAGAGCTTTCCGCCACGACGAGTTTCTGCTGAGGCAGAGCGTCATTCTGCGCATACTCCGCCAACACACGAACGATGTAGTCTTTGGACTCCTGAACGTCCGGCTGATCGAAGGGATCGATGCCGAGCAGCGATCCGGCAACGGAAGTCGCGACCTCCCACAGGAAAAATTCCTCGCCGAGATCGAGCGGATTTCGAAGCGAGTGGCGCAGTATGGGATGTTCGGCGGCTTCGAGCGCGGCGAGTTTCGATTCCGTGTCCGCGTTGTTGGACGACGCCACATGGATGTAGACAAAAATGCGATCGTCGCCGTAAACGTCGGGCGCGCCCAGCGGCTCGCCAACAATTGGAACGAGGCCCTTGCCTTCCTTGCCGGTGCTTTCGGCAATCAGGTGCTCGATCCAGAGACCGAGCGCGGCAAGTGGCGGAGGCGTGATTAAGGTCAGCTTGTTACGTCCGGCGGCGGCGAGTGCGCCCAGTATTGCTCCCAGCCGCGCGCCGGGATTTTCGGTTGCCGGCACGGAGTCGGCGCAGGCGTGGGCAGCTTGTCTGGCGGAATCAAGCAGGGCCTTGACACCACCGCCCATCAAGGCGAAAGGCACCATCCCAAAATACGAAAGCGCAGAATAGCGCCCGCCAATGTCCGGCATGTCGAGGAAGATGCGGCGAAAGTGGCCGTGCGCGGCGTCCTTGGCGAGCTGGCTTCCGGCATCGGTGATGGCAATGAAGTTCTCTCCGGCGGTATCACCCTTGACGCGCTTCACGCGATCGCGGAAATAGCGATGAAACATTTGCGGCTCGGTGGTCGTGCTCGACTTCGATGAAACAATGAAAAGCGTCTTGCCAATGTTGATCTTCTGCTCAAGGTGGCGAATTGCCGTCGGTACGGTGGAGTCGAGAACATAGAGCTGGGGATAACCTTCCTGCTTGCCGAAGGCGCGAGCCAGGACTTCCGGACACAAACTGGGGCCACCCATACCCAGAACCACGGCGAATTCGAAGCCGGCATTCTTGACCTCCTGGGCAAAGGCATCGAGGTCCGCGAGGTGAGGCTGCATGGCTTCCGCGACCGTGAGCCAGCCAAGAGAATTGACGATGTTTGCCTCGCGCTCAGGCTCGCTCCTCCAGAGCGTGAAGTCCTTCTTCCACAGCCGCGACACGGTTTGGTCCCGCTCAAGCCGTTCCAGAGCGCTGCGGAAGCCGGCTTCGTAGTTGGCGAGCGACGCTGTATGCCGCGCAAGAATGCTGTTCATACCTTCGTTCTGCCGGCCCTCTGACAAAACAATGCTGCCCATGAGTACCTCCCGCCGCTCCCGTATGGGCGCTACGTTTCTAGAGCGACTCCGCAATCGGGGCAGCCCCAGCTTTGAAGGGGCACGCCTTCAGGCGTGCCGTTAAAGCCAAGCAGAGGATCCGGCTTCAGCCGCTGAGAGAATCTGCCCTCAGGGCCTAAAGGCCAATCCCTCACACTCCCTGACGGCACGGCTAAAGCCATGCCCTTTCAATGCCGGAAACACCAACCCTGGCGCCACTCTCGACAGATAAACACAGCGCCGACACTGAGTGCCGGCGCCATGGAAACGCTTCAATTGTAAGCCTGAATTGTTACGGTTTCGTTTTCTTTATCACTTCACGAGCTTTGGCGACGACGTTGTCAACGGTGAAGCCAAAGTGCTCCATGATTATCTTGTACGGAGCTGACGCGCCGAAGTCGTCATGCGCGACACTATATCCGCTGTCGCCAACGTACTTGCACCAGCCCAGGCTGGCGCCGGCTTCCACGGACACACGCGCCTTGACCTCAGCCGGAAACACTTGCGCCCTGTATTCAGCGGGCTGCTTTGCGAACAGCTCCCAGCACGGCATGGAGACGACGCGCGCCTTCACGCCTTCGGAAGTAAGCTGCTCGTAGGCTCCGACACAGAGCTGCACCTCGGAGCCAGTGCCCATCAGGATGATGTCCGGCGTGCCACCGGAGTCCGCCAGAACGTAGGCGCCCTTGGCCACGCCCGCGGCCGAGGCGTACTTGGTGCGATCGAAGGTGGGTACGCCCTGGCGAGTGAGCACCAGCGCCACGGGCTGATTCTTCATCGGCATGATGACGCGCCAGGCTTCTGCAACCTCGTTGGCGTCGGCCGGGCGGATGGTCATCATTCGGGGCATGGCCCGCAATGACATGAGCTGCTCGATCGACTGGTGGGTTGGACCGTCTTCACCGAGGCCGATGGAGTCGTGAGTGTAGATGTAGATAACCGGCAGCGCCATCATCGCAGCCAGGCGAATCGTGGGTCGCATGTAATCGGAGAAGATGAAGAACGTCGCTCCAAAGGGCCGCACACAGGAGAGTGCCATGCCGCTCAGGATCGCGCCCATGGCATGCTCGCGGATGCCAAAGTGGAAGTTGCGACCGCCGTAGTTGTCCTTCTCAAAGTCGCCGCCATTGTTGATGAGGGTCTTGGTCGAGGGATACAGATCGGCAGAGCCGCCGATCAGCCACGGGACTCTCGCGGCGACGGCGTTCTCTACTTTGGCACTGGAGTCGCGCGTAGCGATACCCTTCGCGTCGGTGGGGAAAGTCGGAATGTCTTTGTCCCAGCCGGCGGGTAGCTCCTGGTTAGACATCTGCTGCCACATCTTGGCCTGATCGGGATTCTGGGCCGCCCAGGCTTGATATTTGCCGTCCCACTCCTGCTCCCACTTTGCGCCCCGCTCGACCGCCTTGCTCATGTAGCTCTGCACTGCATCAGGCACGAGGAAATGCGCATCAGGCGGCCAGCCGTAGACAATCTTCGTCTTGCGGACTTCGTCTTCGCCCAGCGCCTCGCCGTGGGCTTCCTTGGTATCTTGACGGTCCGGAGAACCCCACCCAATATGCGAATCGCAGATGATGAGCGTTGGGCGATCCGGCTCCCGCTGTGCGGCCCTGATGGCGACATCGACCAGATTGAGATCGTTGACATCGGTGACGTGCAGGATATTCCAATGCCAGCCTTCGAAGCGCGTGGCGACATCGTCGGTGAACGCCAGCGAAGTGTGGCCTTCGATGGTGATGTGGTTGTTGTCGTAGAACCAGATCAGGTTGGACAGGCCGAGGTGTCCGGCGACAGATGCCGCCTCGTTGCTGACACCTTCCATCAGGTCGCCATCACCGCAGAAGGCGTAGATGCGGTAGTCGAAAGGAGTGCAGCCGCCCTTGTGGAGCGTCGAAGCCAGCCAGCGTTGGGCAATCGCCATGCCCACCGAATTGGATACGCCCTGGCCCAGCGGGCCGGTGGTGACTTCCAACCCTGGCACGTGATGGTATTCGGGATGTCCCGGCGTCTTCGATCCCCACTGCCGGAATTGCTTGATGTCATCCAGCGAGAGGTCATAACCGGTGAGGTGAAGCATGGCATACAGCAGCATGCAGGCGTGCCCGTTGGAGAGAATGAAGCGATCGCGGCCCGGCCATCGCGGGTCGTGAGGATTGTGCCGGAGGAACCGGTCCCATAACACGAAAGCGAGCGGCGCCAGCGCCATGGGAGTGCCGGGATGACCGCTGTTGGCCTTCTGTACCGCGTCCATCGCCAGGGTACGAATCGTGTTAATGCAGAGGGTTTCCAGTTGCTGTTGCTCTTTCACTGGAGCAGAAATGTCTGTTTGACTCACCCGTTGCCGCCTTTCGTCAATGAATGTCGTGATACGGAAAAACGATGTGTGCCGTCCCCGCGGGACTCGGCGAATTTTCGCGCCCTACCCAGCACTGCGCCTCCAGTTCCGTGCTGGGCTAGATTATTTTGCGCCTACGCGCTCGATTTTCGGATCCCCTGACCGACTCCGGAAACGCAGTCTTAGTTCTCATACGGCCTCTTCTGTGCTGGGCGAAGAATGATTCGTCCGTCGGGTTGTGCTTGCCGCGAGTCTTGAGCAACGTCTCCCACAGCGACCCGTAAATCAGGGTTCCCAATATAGCTTTGTACGACGCAGACTTCGGGATCCTGCGCTATTCGGAGCTTGATTTCGCAACTGAGCTCTCCGCCACAGTTTGCGCCGGATGTTCGACTTCGACCGCATAGTTGGCGCCTTCCCAGCGCTGCTCCTCCGGCCAGTTGAAGGTGAATCGCAGGGGCGCCTTTTGCCCAGGATCAACCTGGATGTCGACGTACTCGATACCTAGAACAGTGGGAGTGGAACTGGTATCGCGAGGCGTATTCCACTCATCGTCGCTCCAGTGCAGCACGAAAGGCGCAGGCGCCAGAATCCGGAGTAAAGTTCCCGCTGTCACTTTGCGAACCTGGCGATTCATCTTCCATACTTCGATTACTGGGCGCGGATTATCGTTGCAATAACGCGCGGCAACCGGTTCGATTCGATCAAAGACCTGATTATCTATCATTGAGCGCAGCAACTTTACGTACTCGGCATGCGCCCACAGCAGAGGAATGGCCGCACCCGTCGCTTTGCCGAAAAACATGTGCTCGTGCGGGATATCGGGCAGACCCCAAATCTGTTCGGGGAACAGCCCAACCCCGGTGGCAAAACCCTCCGCCGCGCGGATATAGACATCGATGTTGCGGCCGGCGGCCAGTTCATAAGTCGCACGTTCCAACGTGAGTAGCGGCCAGGGATGGCCAACTCCCCACTTCTTGTACGAGGTACCGTCGGCGCGCTGACCATAGCCGTCGTGGTTGTACCGTTTCCAGCAGGGCCCCGCGGGAGTGTCGACCTTCAAGACCGCGTCGATTACCTTCAAGGAGTCCTCGATGAGCGGGTCCCCGGGCTTACGAATGCCGAAGCGAACCAACTCCAGGAAGCCGTGATCCACGATTTCGTTGGCGGGATAGCGATAGCGGTCGCCAGGCTTCTGATTGGCGAGAGTCAGTTCGCCGTTGTCGGGATCCTCGTCGAACAGCACGCCGTCCTGGGTGACGACGGGATTGATGCGGATGTAATGCCGCTTGACTGCCGGCAAGAGCGTGCCCTGGTTGGTGACGGTCCACTTCTCGACGTGTGATTCGAGGAAGTCGGCGTAGGTGCGCACGAAGTCCGCCGTGTGCTTGTCACCGCGGTGCTCCAGCATTTCCGCAGCGCAGATGAGGGCGGCGATGTTCGTGGCAAGCGTGGAGGGCGAGTAACCTCCGGCTTCTTCCCAACGGTCTTCGGCGGTGGTGGAACCTTCGCGGATGAGATAAGCACAGGCCCGGGAAACAGTGATGGCGGGATCGAATTGGGCGAGTGCATCAGCCTTCCAAAGGCGCCAGGCCAGAATGATGGGAAACGCAACCTCGTCCAGCTGCACGCCGGTCCAATAGGGATCGCCATCGATCCAGAAGTTCTGGTAGAAGCCGCCGTCTTCGCGCTGGGCGATGGCCAGATAGATCATGGCGCGCAAGGGTGTGGTGGTATCGCCGGCAGCCAGAAGGGCGGTGGCGCCCTGCACCATATCGCGGGTCCACACCAGGTGATAACCACCCAGTTCGTCATCGCCTTTGTCTTCGCCCCAGGGAATACTGAGGCTGGCGATCATGGCCCCGGGATAGAGCTTGTCCTCATGCGCCAGCAGGAGATTGATGCTGCGCGCGAATATACAGGAGGCCCTGTCGGAGACCTTGCCATGGTTCATGTCGACGACCGCCAGACGCTTGCGCGTGCGGTGCCACTGCTCGATGAAACTGTTCACGTTGGATTGAAACGGCACACACAGGGACTGAAAGAGAGTGGCGCCGGCGGCGTGGTTGCTGCGGCCAAAGGCGAGGCCGAGGGTGAATTCGGTGCCGCGTGACAGGTCGATTTCACCGGTGAGCGCGACGTTCCCGTCTAGTGCGGAATCGTACTGCCAATCCATTTTGAAGTTGTGCGCCAGGTCGGTCCAGCCGTCACTGGCGCCGACGTATCCGCAGGAGAGCTTGCTGAACCGGGTGGTGGGCGCAAGAGCCAGGTGCGTATTGTTGCGAAAGGCATGCAGAAAGAGCCGGCCCTTCGCCTCAATGATTTCTGCGTTGTTGTGCCATCCGCCAATCTCGAGATGAGGGGCGCACAGCACGTACAGATGGAGCCGGCCTTGCCAGGCAGGGGCAACATTGAACCTGGTATGGATCAGCAGGCAGTTGAGGTGCGGGTCGGTGATGATCTGCTTCTCAATGGAATAGCGTCCGTCAGGATCAGTGTTGGTGACCTTGTAGCCCAGGGCGCCGCGATCGATGACCTCGATGGTGCTGATGGTGTTGCGGCGCTCGTCGTGGAAAAATGTTTCTTCGTCGCTGACCATGTACTGCAAGTCGCGCACTTGCGGGCAATCAATCGTGGGATAGTAGATCTCCGTGTTGACGCCGTTGGCCAGGGTGTACCAGATGCGGCTGGATATAGCATAGGCGGTCCCCACCGCGTCCTTGGCTCCGCCTGTCCACCGAGGTTCGATACCCGGACCACCCGGGGCTGGATTTCTACCACTCAAGATAAATGTCCTCCTCGCGGACGGCTGGGGATGCTTAGAGTTTACTCAAGGCCAGGTGGAAATGGTGTTAAGCGCGTGCTCTATTCTCAACCCGAGTCAGTATCGGCGGCTAGTGAAGTCACTGAAAGTTCACAAACTCCCCTACATGCAGGAAATGTCTGGAAATATGTTCCCACCAGAGACTCATCGGCAGCCGACATCGCGGCGTTGGCAGTGTACCCCGAGCGTCAAGCGGGCATGAAATCCAGTTTGGGTGCGGAGGGCCGACAGGGCAAGGTTTTTTGCAAAAAAAAAGGGAACTCTTGATTCTGCTATCATGAAACACAAGCAGGATGTGGCAAGAAAGCGCTCCAGACTTGCCTGTGTGGGTAACGGCCGGCGGTAATACTCCCCCATCACGGACCGCCATCGGCTGGTGGGGCCTTTCTCTCTTTGCGCTAAGTCGTCATAACGAATGAAGTCGAAGCATTTCGTCCCCAGCGCCCAGCGCTGATTTCGGGGCCTGCGGTCGGCTATGCCACTGGCGCATTCCTTCAGGTTGCTGAACGAGCCGCGCCGATATCGCCCAACGGCATGTGAGCGGTTGGGGTAGACGTGCTTTTCGAAAGGAAATGGAGGGTACCAAAGTGCAAATCGCGATCGCTTCCGATGAGACAGGGCACGAAGCTAAACAGCGGCTTGCCGCGAAACTGGTTGCGGCCGGACACGAGGTGACGGATGCTGCGCCGCCGGTGCAGGGGCAGGGCCGCACCGATTACGCCGAGCAGGTTGCGCTCTCAGTGCTGCGGCACGATACCGAGCGCGGCATTATTATCAGCAGCCGGGCGGTGGGCGCATCGGTTGCCGCAAATCGCGTGCCTGGAGTCCGGGCGGCGCTTTGTGGCGACGCGCATTCCGCTCACGTGGGCGCCAAGATCGAGGGTATGAACGTTCTGGTGCTGGCACTGCATTCCCTGGAGGACGACCGGGCGCGCGAGGTGGTGGACGCCTATCTGAATGCCACTCTGGCCCCCATCGAAGTGGTGGGCGGTTTGCCGCCGCGGCGCTTGCAACGCGTATTTGCCTACATTCGGGAGAACGTGGCCCACGGCTTATCGGTGAACGAACTGGCGCAAGTGGTGGGTATGAGCCAGTATTACTTCTCCAAGCTGTTCAAAATGAGCACGGGTATAACGCCCCATCAGTACGTAATGCGGCAAAGAGTGGAGCGCGCCCAGGAACACCTGCGGGAGAGCCGAATCGCACTGGCCGAGATCGCTACCCAGGTAGGATTCGAGACCCAGAGTCACTTCACTAGCGTGTTTCGCCGCCTGGTAGGCGCCACCCCCAAGCGCTATCGGGAAATGCATCAGGCCAGCCCGCTGCTTCCCGTGCCATCGCAGGAGCAAGCAAGGTCCGAGGAGCGGAAGTCAGCTACAGCGGCATAAGCCAAGCACAATCGCATATTAAGCAAACACGGCGCGACCGAAGTCGCGCCGGTTTTCTTGTGGCCGATTGAAGCGAGCAACTATTGCTGTTGCGGCCGGGCGACCGGCCTCCTCATCTTAGTGGTGGGGTTCGGCTTCATTGACCCAGCGGGCATCAACTCATTGAGCAGCCCGTCGGCGTGATAGATGTTGCGCAGCGCTTCCGTAATCGCGCGGCTGTCTACCTCCACGGCGCGCGCTACCTTGTCGCTATAGGCGAAGTTCCAGACCAGCGATTCGATGTTGCCGTCGAAGATAATGCCCACCACCTCGCCCGCCTTATTGATGACAGGACTGCCCGAGTTGCCGCCGATGATATCGGGCGTGGAAACCGTATCGTAGGGCGTCTTCAGATCGATGGCCGACTTGGACTTGATCCAGCTTTCCGGAAGCTGATACGGCGGCTTGCTGCCGTGTTCAGCGGCATGCTCGTAGGTTCCACCCATGGTGGTGAACCACGATACATCCTTGCCGTCGAGCTTATAGCCTTCGACCGAGCCGTAGCTTAATCTCAGCGTGAAGGTCGCGTCCGGCGGCACGCTCAGGCCTTTTTGTGCGAACAGCGCTTTACCAATGCTGCCGCCGCTTTGCCGCAGTACCGCCTGCACTTCGTTCTCGTCGCGATTGTGGATGGCGGCTGCGTCGGGCTCAACTTCCCGCATCAGCACGATCAGGGGATCGGTGCTGGCCTCCACCGCGGCCATGCCCCCTTCATAGAGTTGCTTGCGTGCGGCAACATCCTGAAGCTTGGTGCCGTCGATCAATGCTTTGGCGCGCTCGTCGGGCGACTTGCCGGCCAACGCTTTGCGGACGTCGGCATTGTCGGCGCTGAGCTCGTCACGCATTTCCGCCAGACTCTCGCTCAACAAAACCTGATCGAGAGATTTATAGACAGGGGCCGTGGAAAAGAGTTGCTGCTCCAGGGTTGGCAGTTGCGAATCCTGATAGTTGTGCATGCGTTGATTGCTGGGCATCTGCTTTTGATAGGCAGCGCGTACGATGTAGCGAGCGTAACGCGCCAGATCGCCGCGGAAGCCGCCCATACCGTCGATATACAACAATTGCTTATAGGTCTGCTTCTGGACATCGACGGCCTTGGCGATTTGCGCCCAAGGGTCGCCAAATTCCTGCTTGCGCTGCGGATTAGACTCGACGAACTCCTGGAGGCTTTTTTCGTTGGCGGCCTTGATCGCCATCACGTCCTTGTCCTTCAGCCCATCTTCGTAACCAGTGATGGCTTTGAAGGAATTCTGTAGTCCGAATACGGCGCTCTGCGCTTCGCGCTCGTTTTCCGCCGACTGCGTGCTGAACTTCTGTAGTACAGCAACGCGGCGGCTAAGCGATTTGAGCTGGAGCGGGAACTGGTGGTCGCGCAGAAACGTGAGCTGGTCCAGGGTGAGCAAGCGGCCAGTGCGGCCAGGATGTCCGGAGACAAAAACCAGTTCGCCCTCACTGGCGCCGTTGGGCGACCACTTTAGATAATCGCGAGTTTGTGCGGGCTGGCCGTTCTCGTAGGCGCGGAAAAACGAGATGTCGAGATCGTAGCGGGGATATTCAAAGTTGTCGGGATCGCCGCCGAAGAAAGCGATATCGAACTCCGGCGCAAACACCAGCCGGATGTCATCGTACTTCTTGTACTTGTACAGGTTGTACATTGCGCCTGAATAGAACGTGACCACGTCGCAACGGATATCGCCGCCGGAGCACTGTTTTTCCAGCGCCGCTATTTCCTGGCGCTGCGCTTGGCCGGCATCGGCCGCGGACATCCCCGGCTTAACCGCGGAGTTCACCTTGGCGGTGACGTCTGAGATATCTTCCAGCACCACGAATCCCATGCCAGGGCATTTGGCTTCCTCGGCGCGTGTAGGTGCGTAGAAGCCGGCCTTCATATAGTCTTTGCCGCTGGTGGAGAGGTCGTGAATGCATTCCTGGGCAATGTGGTGATTGGTAAAGATCAACCCGTCGGGCGAGACAAATGACGAAGAACCGTTAGGGGCGCGGGCCGAGGACAGCCGAACATGATCGAGCCACGCCTGGTCAGGCGCGAATCCGTACTTCGCTTGTACTTTGTCTTTGGGAAATGCGTTGAACAGCCACATGCCTTCATCGGCGTAGATCGAGTTGCCGAGGAAGAGCACAAGAAGCGAAAGCAGAAGAGCGGTCCTTTTCAACATGAAGACTCCAGGGCGGCGGAGAATCCGCGCCAGTTGGCTGATTAGTACGTTCGGCAGAGGGAGCTCCGGACGGGTAACCAAACCCCTGACTATAAACTGCGGAAGAGGCAAGGGGCAATGACTTAGGGACAAATGGCTGATCTGCGCCAGCCTGCTTGGGCCGTCAGCTTTACAATAGAAACCTGTGATCCCAGCTTTCGCGAAACTTGAAACTCGAAACTTGAAAATACTCATTGCCGCCATCTTTCTCGTTATGACGATTACCGCATTCGCCCAACAACTGCTCACCGCGCCGCAAGCCATCACCGACCCAACCAAGCTCGAGAGCAAAACCGTGGCCGACATGCAGACGTTCTCCATCGAGAAGCTCTACATGACGCGCCAGATGGGCGGCTCGACGTGGGCGCCGGACGGCAAGCAGGTGGCCTTCATCTCCAACATCAGCGGGAGGAATAACCTGTGGCTGGTGCCGGCGACGGGCGGCTGGCCGACCCAGTTGACCATAAGCGACCAGCGGCAGGCACAGCCAGTCTGGTCCCCGGACGGCACGTGGATCGCGTACATCTCCGATCACGACGGCGATGAGCAATGGGACATCTTTCTGGTTTCGCCGAAGACCGGCGAGGTGACGAACCTGACCATCTCGCCGGAGTCGGCCGAGACTGATCCGGCGTGGTCTCCTGACAGCAGCCAGCTCGCCTACACCACCAAGCCGAAGACAGGGTCGAGCTACGAGATCGAGTTGATGGATGTGACCACGCGGCACCTTCGTCATCTGACGAAAAACACGCCCAAGGAACTGAGCAACCACCATCCCATCTTTTCGCGCGATGGCAAGTTTATTGTCTATACGCAGTCGCATGCCACCGGGAAAGACGCCAACGTCTTTGTGCTCGATTTGGCCAGCGGGCTAAGCACAAACTTGACGGCGCACGAAGGGCAGCACAATTACCAGGCCGCCGATATATCGCCGGATGGCAAGAGCGTGCTCATCACCTCCGACGCTCACAACGGCTACGAGAATGTGGGATTGGTCGACATTGCGACGAAGAAGATCGACTGGCTTACCGATGAGAAGTGGGAGCTCAGCGCGGGCGGTTTCTCGCCTGATGGCAAGTCGCTCACGTGGACTGCGAATGTTGACGGCACAACGAATATTTATTCCTACAACATTGCCGGCAAGCGAGCGACGGCATTGCCGATTGCCTCTGGAGTGAATTCGCTGGGCGGCGATCCGAATGCTTATACGCGCGATGGATCGCGGCTGTTGTACTACCACAACGGCGCCAACGCGCCCAGCGATCTCTGGGTGTACGACACCGCATCAAAGCAATCGCAGCAGATTACGCACGCACTGGTCGGCGGGCTGCGCAGTGCCGACATGGTCCAGCCGTATCTGGTGCACTATCCCAGCCGCGATGGCAAGTGGACGATCTCTGCGTTCGCCTATGTTCCCAACAACATTCAACGGAACGGGAAGTTTCCGGCGATTGTCTACATTCACGGCGGGCCGGCGATCCAGTCGGTGGACTCATTCAATCGCTTCATTCAGTACATCGTGAACCAGGGATACCTGGTGATTGCGCCCAACTATCGCGGCTCGACCGGATACGGCAAGCAGTTTGTCGATGCCAACATGGGCGATGCCGGCGGCCAGGAGCTGAACGACGTGCTGGACGCGGGGGAGTGGATCAACAAGAGCGGTTTCGTCGATCCCAAGAAGCTGGTTGTGATGGGCGGCAGCTACGGTGGCTATCTCAGCATGATGGCTGTCACCAAGGCTCCGGATATGTGGGCCGCGGCGGTGCCGATTGTGCCGTTCGTGAACTGGTTTACCGAGATCGCCAATGAAGATCCCAGCCTGCGCGAATATGACCTGGCGACCATGGGCGATCCGGTGACGAACAAGGCGCTGTACGAGGACCGCTCGCCGATCAACTTTGTGGACCAGATCAAGGCGCCTGTGTTGCTGTTGGCGGGAGCGAATGACCCGCGCTGTCCGGCGTCAGAAGCGCAGCAGGTGGCCGATGCGGTGAAGAAGCGCGGCGGGGTCGCGCAGTTGAAGATCTACACGGATGAGGGGCACGGCTTCGCGCGGGTGGAAAACCAGATCGACGCGTATCAGCGAGTGTCGGACTTCCTGAAGGTGCATGTGCCGTCGCCGGGATGCGGTTGCTCAGTGTACGAATGAAGCTCTTAGCTGTTAGCGTTCAGCCCTTAGCGACGCCAAAAAGAGGAAAGCGCGCAGAAGACTCTGCGCGCCGGAGTGGCGCCGGCTGAAGCCGGCTCACATTTTTGATGCTACCGTGACGCTGGCCTGAAGGCCAGCTCTACCTTCTGACATGGACCTGCTGAGCGGACCTGCTAGTCCGCATTGCCCGACCAAGGCTACCGCGTCACTGCTGCTTCCTGCACTCCGTAGATGCTGTACCACGGTGTGGCCGCCTTCAACGCGTTGTTCACGTTGTTGATGTTTTTCACGCCTTCGTCGTTCAGCCAGGCTTCGAAGGCCTTGCCGCCCTGCTGCGCAAAGATCGGAATGCCGTCCTTCCAGGTAGCGCGTCCGCACAGCACGCCGTTGAACTTTACGCCCGCTTCGGCGGCGAACTCCAGGTCCTCGATGAACTCGGGATTGCTGACTCCTGCCGACAGGTAAATGAACGGCTTGCTGGTCGTGCCGGCCGCGGCGCGGTAGTGATCGAGCGCTTCCTTCTTGCTGTAGACCTTCGTCCCCTTGAATGAGCGCGAACCTTCGACAAACTGCATATTGATGGGGATTTCGACCTTCAGTACATCGACGCCGTAGCGATCCTTCGTGAATTCCTCCATCGACCTCGCAACGACTTCCGGCTTCAGCTTGGCGAAGTCCGCGCTCTTCTCGTCCATACCTTCCTTGTAGCCGACGAGCTCGAGGAAGAACGGGATGTCGTTGGCGCGGCACTCGTCGCCGATGCGCTCCGCCCAAGCATGCTTGTGGTCGTTGACCTTCTGGCCGTCGTAGGGCGTGTAATAGAGCAGGATCTTAACGCAGTCGGCGCCGGCTTCTTTCAGGCGTTTGGCAGACCACAGGTCGAGCAGGTCGGGCAGGCGGCCGGGCAACTGCTTGTCGTAACCAGTCTTCTCGTACGCCAGGAGCAGGCCGGAACCTTTGGCACGACGCTTCGCCGCAGGCAGTCCCCACTCGGGATCGAGCAGGATGGCGCTGGCATGTTTGGTCAGAACTTCGGTAACGTAGATCTTGAACTCTTCCAGTTCTTTGTCGCCTGCATCGGCGCCCAGGGCTTTCTTCAGTGAGCCGCGCTGGTCCATGGCGGCGGCGGCGATGACGCCGCGATCGTTGGAAACATTTTTCATGCCCGCGAGTTTTCCAGGAGTCAATTTCATGATGAGACCTCCACGGGCAGATCGCCCGGTTCGATAGTAAGGATTGAGTGCAGTCCCGCAGAGAGCGGTCAAGTCCAGGAACCGCAGGACAGGAAATTCTAAACGAATACCGAGGCCGGTGCGAGGGGATAGCGCGTGTAATTCGGGTTAACTCAGGGCTTTCGCATGTCCGCCAGCATTTGCTGACGAAGCAGATGGTTCGCTCGGGTCTGATATCCCTTGCCAGGCCTTTTTAACCAAGCCACAACATCAGTATCGAGACGCAGCGAGACGGCTTACTTCACCGGACGATAGAACTTGCCCCGCACCGCATCCTTCCAGGCGCGAAGAGGCAGTTCCGGAATGTCGGATGTGTCGATCTGCTCGTCCGGCAGCGCAGCCAAGGCCACCAGGTCCCGCTGCTGCTTGGCGGTGAACTGCCGCCTGTTCTCAGCGCTACTGCTTGCCGGCTTACTCGCCCCGCGCATAGATTCGCCGCTCCTGCGGTGTGGCTTTTCGCGCTGAGATGATGCGGATATTCTCTTCTTCATTGTCGACACCCAAACTTGTGTGCCATGACAATTTTGTATACACATCGGCCAAAAGTCCAGACCCGCGATCACTGCCTTAGCGGCAACCCGCTCAGCACTGCTTGCTGGCGTGCGATCAGCGATTCGATTCCCTGGCGCGACAAAGAGAGCATCTTGGCAAACTGCGCGTCGTCGAAGGGGCGGCGCTCGGCCGTGGCCTGCACCTCGATCAGCTTCTTGCTGCCGGTGGCGACCACGTTCATGTCGACATCGGCGCGCGCGTCTTCCTCGTAGCAGAGGTCGAGCATGATCTCGCCATCGACGATGCCGATGCTGGTGGCGGCAACATAGTCGCGAATGGGCGCGACCGTCATCGTGCCTGTCTCCACCATGCGGCGCATCGCGAGCCCCATGGCGACGAACGCGCCGGTGATGGACGCAGTGCGCGTGCCGCCGTCGGCCTGGATGACGTCGCAATCGAGAAAGATGGTGCGCTCGCCGAGCTTCTGCATGTCGGTGACGGCACGCAACGACCGTCCAATCAGCCGCTGGATCTCGTGGGTGCGGCCGCCGGCGCGGCCCTTGGTGACCTCGCGGGGGCTGCGGGTCAGCGTGGAGCGCGGCAGCATCCCGTATTCGGCCGTCACCCAGCCTTTGCCGCTGCTGCGCAGGAATTGCGGCACCGAGTCTTCGATGGTTGCGGTGCAGATGACGCGGGTGTTGCCGAGCTCGATGAGGCACGAGCCTTCGGCGGTGGAGATGAAGTCCGGGATGATGTTCACCGGCCGCATCTGGTCAGGAGAGCGATTGTCGGAACGAAAGATCATAAGTCAGTTGTCAGTTGTCAGTGGCCAGTGGTCAGTTGTCAGCTTTCAGCCGTCAGCTATCATTACGCTGTCATCCTGAGCGGAGGCGCGATTCGTTTGCAGACATACTATTCCCTAATCTAGTCGCTGATCCCTTCTTCCAAATCCACGTGCTCGACGTTGTCTACCTGCCGGCCAAGGAAGCGAGTGGCCAGGCGCTTGAACTTATCTGTCGAGTCGGTGACGTAGAAGCGGAAGGTGCGATGGGCGCCGGGAGGTCCTACCGTTATAGGGGTCCTTCGACTTCGTTCGCCTGTCGGCTCACTCCGCTCAGGATGACACATCGGATTGATGCTGTCTGTGCTCACGCGGGATGACACATCATGGGGAATCGTTTCACTCCGAGCTGGCAGCTCGGAGCTCGCAGCTCGCAGCTCGCGGCTTTCTTCGATCAGCTTCTTCACCACCCGCGCGGTTGATTCCGCCGAATCAACAATCTGCATAGCCTCGGGCACGATCCTTCGCAGCAGGGGTGCGATCAGCGGATAGTGGGTACAGGCCAGCACCAGAACGTCAGCGCCCTCGGGAGCTTGGGCTGTTGCTTCCCCTAGATAAATTCGCGCCACCTGCTCGGTTACGGGATGCTCAATCCATCCCTCCTCGACCAGCGGAACAAACAGCGGGCAGGCTTTCTCCAGCGATTGCAGACCGTGGCGTTGCAGGGCGTCTCGATAGGCATGGCTGCTGACCGTCGCTTCCGTGGCGATGACAATGGCCGCGCGCTTCTTGCTGACCTCGGCTGCCATGGCTGCACCCGGCTCGACCACGCCGACCACGGGAACATGCGCCGCGGCCTTGATCTGCGGCAGGGCCAGCGCGGTTGCGGTGTTGCAGGCGATGACAAGCAGATCGATATTCTGCTTCTCCAGAAAGCGCGTCGCACCGATGGCGTAGCGCGCCACGGTTTCGGCTGACTTGGTTCCGTAGGGCAGGCGTGCGGTGTCGCCGAAGTAGAGATAGTGCGCGGGCAACTGCTCGGCCATGGCCTTCAGCACGGTGAGGCCGCCGACACCCGAGTCGAAGACTCCAATGCGCGGTAATGTCACTGCATGTCCTTTACAACCGCGCCGATGGTGCCGGCCTCGTAGAAGCGCTTCAGATCGGCGTGTCCGGCGAGGGTCTCGCGTTCCTGCCCGTTGATCAGGATTTTCACGCGCGTGATCTTGCTGTCATTCGCGTTCAGGGTCAACACGAGCGAGGCGACGGTCAGCTCCTCGGCCAGCACGCCGGAGGGATGCGCGTCGGCGAACGCGGAGTTGGTGTCCACCACGGCCGTGTCCTCACTCAGCAGATAAACCGCGCGCACATCGGATGCCGGGCCGACGGGGTGCGGCGACGGCGGCTTCAAATATTGTGCCAGCAGGGTCCGCAGCACGGCGCGGGCACGTTCGCTGCGTTCCGCCGGCAAGGCGACGTTAAGCTGCGTCTTGCGCAGGGTGCCGTCGCTGTCGTTGGCGATATACAAGATCACCGGCTCAGGAGGCCCATTCACCGGTGGCGCCATCAGTTGCTGCTCCGCCGCCGCCTGCGCGTCACGCGCGACCTTGCGCTTCAGGTGCAAAGCGTAAAAGCCCAGTCCGATGGCAACGACCGCCAACACGGCGAACATGACCAGGATATAGCGGGGCGCGCCAGGCGCTTTGGTTTCGGGCGGATCGGGCTGGGGCAGCGTCATGGCCGCACCTCCGGCAGCTTGGAACGCACAGCGGCAATGCCGGCGGCGATCGACTGGGCCACCTGCTCCTGATACTCGGCGCTGGCGATGTTGTCCACGTTGTCGTCGGGGGGCGCGATCTCAACCGCGATCGCGGGCGCGGCAATGTTGTTCATGGGTCGCAAGGGAGCGACCAGCGTGGTGTTAGGCAGCTTGCGCGACTCCAACTCCGCAGCCACCGAGCCTGCGGCCACACCGCTCAAGTCAAGGAATGCAGCCTGCGCGGTGTCCCAGGGCAGGAATCCGTCGCGCGACAAATTCGCCGCCGGCAGCAGCGAGGTGAAGACGTGCACACCTCGTCCGGTGTTGGCGGCATGCAGCGTGATGTACAGCGCTGGGCGCGCAGCGTTGACTGACGCGGCGCGCTGGTCGAGGGCGATGGCCACGTCAGAGTTACGCAGCATGCCAGCGGCAATGCCACGGCTGGCCAGCTCGCGCTGTACGCGCCGGGCCAGCGCCAGCACCACGTCCTTTTCCACCAACGACGCGGTGATCGAAGCTCCGCTGTCAGCGCCACCGTGGGCGGGATCGATGATGACCAGGAAGCGCGGACCGGATGGCGGCTTCGGCTGCGGCGCCTGAGTTTGCGCCGGAGCCTGCTGCTCGGGCGTGGGAGGCGGCGGCGCGGGAGGCGGGGGCGGCACGGGAGTAATGATGATCGTTTTGCCGCCGTCGGCGAAGCTGGCCATCAGCGGCGCTGTGCCCATCACGTCGAGCTCGGCCAGCCCATCGTGTTCCGCGAAAACTGCGCCGGTGATCACGGGATTGTCGAAGTTAGTGGTGTCTTGTCCGCTGGAGACCAGGGGCTCGCGGCGGAAGGTGAAGCGCACCCGGCCGGGCTGAGTCGCAACTGTGGGATTGACCAGGCTGGGAAAACTCACTACCAGCTTCGGCGGGTTGCTCTTATCCAACTCCAGGCTGAAGCGAATGGGGACGTCGCCGACGAACAGGCGCCGGGCTGCGGCGTGCAGTTGGACGGGCTTCGCCAGCAGCTTGTTCAGGATCTCTGTAACCGAACTAAGCGGAACGTAGCCGCGGTCGTTCTGCAAAACGAAATTCGCGGGCAGCTTGTAGTTTTGTCCCAGCAGCTTTGACTTATCCTTACCCTCGTTGAACTGCGCTTCGACGGCGCGGCCGCCCGGCGCGGTGAACTTCAGCTTATATTTCTTGCCGTCGGGACGGGCGTCGATGGAGCCCAGCGGCTCAAGCACGTCGACCAACCCAACGTAGGGCAGACCCTTCACATCTAACAGCGGAACGGAGTACGAAGTTTGTGGGGAATAGACCGTGAGCTGGTCAGCCGGCTGCGCATGCACCGTCGCGAGGTGCGTGACGAGGGCCGTCAGCGCCAGCGCAGGCAGAATCAGGCCGAGCCAGAGGCGGGAACGTTTATCTGCCAGCGGGAACCTTGAAGTCATCCGGTCGATCCATGAACGATGTACAGGTTCCCTCAACGATATATGCAATGTTGAGCAGTGGAAAGTGGCTTCGTCGAAGCGCCACAGTATTCCGCGAAGGAGCGCGAAAAGCAGATCCCTCGCGGGCCTCAAGGCCCGCGCGTGATGACAAAACAGAAAGCGTTTCAACCCCTAGGTCGCCTCTTGCAGCGAGTAGATGGTGAGCCCGCTCAGCATCTTGGGATAGAAGTCGGTAGACTTCTGCGGCATCACGCCGCCGGCGAAGGCGATATCGCGCATCTGCTCAATGCGCACCGGGTTCATCAGGAACGCTACCTGTGCGGCGCCGCTGCCCACGGCTTCGATTGCTTCCCCGGCATCGCGAATGTACTTCAGGTGCTTTTGCGCGCGGATGTCCTCCTCCGACATGCCGAGGATTTCCTCCAGCACCAGCTTGTGCAACTGCACCACGTCGAGTTCGCGCTGCTGCGGAGGCATATCTCTCAGTCGCGCGGGATGCGCATCGCTACGCGCGCGTAGCAGAAATCCGCTGTGCGCCGTCACTGCCAACAGTGCTGTGCGATCGTTGCCGGCTTCCCGTAGCCGAGTCACTGCATCCTGCGCGTCCGAGACCGGGCCCACATCCTCAACCTCGAAATACTTCTGGAGCTCGGCAACCATCTCGAAGATGCTGTAGTTCTCCAGGCCAAAGACAACGCGATGAGTGGGCAGGATCACGAGGCCGGGCGCATCCATATTGACGAAGGTGATGACGACGCGCTCATAGGGAGCGTCAAGATCGCCGTTCGACTGCTGCCGCATCTGGTTGCGATAGTTGAGAGCGGTTTCGTAGCGATGGTGGCCGTCGGCGATGATCAGCTTTTTGTCCGCCATCTTCGCCTTCGCCGCCGCAACGGTCGCCGGATCGGAGACCTTCCACATCTGGTGCAGCACACCGTATTCGTCGCGCAACTCGACCGCAGGCGGGCCGTCCTGCTTAAGCAGTCTGCCAATCTCATCCGCGGGATCGCTGTAGAGCATGAATATCTGCTCGCAATGCGCCTGCGTAGCCTGCAAAAGATTCAGGCGGTCGGCCTTGGGCTTGCTCAGGGTTTGCTCATGACGGAAGACAACCTTCTGATCGTAGTCTTCCACGCGGCCCAGGGCGATGAAGCCGCGCCGTTCCGCTTCGGCTCCAGAGGAATCGCCAGGGACCTTAAATCGCTGGACATAAACGTAAATGCTGGGTTCGGCGTCGGGTTGCAGAACGCCCTCAGCTTGCCATTGCCGCAAGCTGGCCGCGGCCCGGGTGTATACGTTCTCGTGATCGTTGTCGCCCGGCTGCGACTTGCCCAGAATGATTCGCACCAGGTTGTAAGGGCTGGCTGCGTAATACTGGGCTTGCATGGCAGGAGTGATTTTGTCGTAGGGCTGAGTCATTACATCGCCCGCGGTAACTTTCGAAGGATCATAGCGAAGAGCGCGAAAAGGAAGAATGTCTGCCATAAGAGTTCCTGTTCCCGAGACGCAGAGTTGTCAGTCTTGTGTTCACCACGGAAGCACCGAGGACACGGAATGAATGAACATCTAAGGAAACTCTGATCAAGTGATTACGAAATCCCTCGCTAAAGGCGCAATGACTTTCCTGCATTTACGGACGGCCTGAAAGTGAGTGAGTGAGAACCGTGTCGCCGCTCCGCGGCTCAGCCTCGAATCCCCACTTCCCCCGGCGCTCACGCGCCGGGCTAACATCATGCCGCCGCTGCGCGGTTGGATTGCAGCCAGTTTCGATGCTTCGACTTCCGCTGCAATCTGATAAGTCGAGTTCTCACAGGCTCTGAAGGCCGTCCCCTTCAAATAGCAGGCTGAATCAGAATTTCCCTAAGGACCCATCCGTGCTCTCGGTGCCTCCGTGGTGATCTGACAGGGCCGCGGGAAGGCTGATTGTAGCAATAACAATCAGGAAACCAGAATGACGTGAATCACATCAAAACGTTCAGCCCACGGGGCAGCGGCGCATTGCAAACGGCGCCCGCAGAGACTGATGCGGCTGCCACAACCTGTGGTAACATTCAGCACACGTCAGAGGATCCTATGGCCCGCGGTAGCAGTACGGCATTCGGGTCAATCGGCTCGGCCATCCAGCCTCGGTATCTGCAACGTGCGGCGGGACTTTTTCCCGGCCAGGCCGTCCAACCCAGCGTGCGCGCTTCCCGGACCGTGCTTCTCCTGCTTGGGCTGTGGGTTATCGCCTGCTGGGCGGTAGTTCCCGCATTTGCCCAGAACGACGACATTCACGTTACGCCACGAGAAACCAAGAAGGCGGAGGCGACGCCGGCCCCCGACATGCCTGGCGTTGATCCGTCGCTGCGCACGCACACCAAGCCGCTGAAGAAGGATGTAGAACTGGTGCTGGTCCCGGTGACCATCACCGATCCAATGAACCGGCTGGTGACTGGCCTGGAAAAAGAGAACTTCCAGCTAACCGACAATGGGCAGCAGCAAGTAATCCGGCACTTTTCCAGTGAAGACGCCCCGATTTCGCTGGGCGTCATATTTGACATAAGCGGCTCGATGGCCGACAAAATCGACAAATCCCGCCAGGCGGTAGTTGAATTCTTTCGCACCGCCAACCCGCAGGACGAGTTTTTCCTGATCACATTCTCGGAAAAGCCGGAAGTGCTGGTGGATTTCACCTCCTCCGTCGAGGACATCCAAAACAAGTTGGTGTATGCCGTTCCCAAGGGGCGGACGGCGTTGCTGGACGCCATTTATCTGGGCATGAACCGCATGACCAAAGCGCACTATGAACGTAAGGCGCTGTTGATCATCTCCGATGGCGGCGACAACCACAGCCGTTACACCGAAGGAGAGATCAAAGCGATGGTTCGGGAAGCGGATGTTCAGATCTACGGCATCGGGCTTTTCGACCGTGACTTCAAGACTCCCGAGGAACGGGAAGGGCCGGCGTTGCTGAGTGACGTTACCGAAGTCACTGGCGGAAGGACGTTTGTCATCAGTTCGCCCAACGAGCTGGCGGACGTGGCCACGAAGATAGGTATTGAGTTACGCAACCAATATGTCCTGGGATACCGTCCAACCAATCCGGGACGCGATGGCAAGTGGCGCAAGATCAAAGTTAAGCTGAATCCGCCCCGGGGCTTGCCGCCGCTGCACGTGTACGCCAAAACTGGATACTATGCACCAACGGAATAAACGACACCTTTTCCTGATTACTTTAGTTTTGATATTGGGCGCGTGGTTGGCGGCCCAGAATTCCACCCCGCCGTCTCAGCAGTCCAGCAACGCAACGGCTGCGCCGCAGCAGGCCGGCGCGCCTCCCGCTCAGCAGGGCGCGGCGCAGGAAGCTGCGCCTCCCAAGGCTCCCAACCAGCCCGGGGACACCGTGCAGCTGCCGGCGCCGCAGGGGCAGGAGCCTGCTGCGCAGCATGACGATGTCTACATCTTCAAGAAGGAAGTGGACGAAGTCACGCTGCATGCCACCGTGGTCGACGACCGCAATCGTCTGATAACCAACCTGACCAAGGGTGACTTCAACGTTTTTGAGGATGGCAAGGCGCAGAAGATAACCTCGTTTCACAACGAAGATATCCCCGTGGCGTTGGGTATTGTCATCGACAATTCCGGATCCATGCGCGAGAAGCGTCCGCAGGTCAACGCTGCCGCGGTTAACCTGGTGCGCTCCAGTAATCCGCAGGACAAAGTTTTCGTGGTCAACTTCAACGAAGAATATTTCCTTGACCAGGACTACACGGGCAGCATTCCCAAGCTGAAGGACGCACTGGAGCGAATCGAGTCGCGCGGCGGCACGGCGCTGTATGACGCTGTTGTGGCCTCAGCCGACCATCTGAAGAAGAGCGGAGAGCTGGAGAAAAAGGTGCTGCTGGTGGTGACCGACGGCGAAGACAATGCCAGCCGGGAGTCGCTGGAGCAGGCCCTCCGGCGATTGCAGGAGCAGAATGGGCCGACAATTTACACCATCGGCTTGCTAAGTGAAGAGCATGGCAAGCGAGCGCGGCGTGCCTTGCGCGAAATGGCCGAGGACACTGGCGGCGTCGCATTCTTTCCCAAGGACCTGAGCGAGGTGGAGGCGATCACCCAGCAGATCGCGCATGACATCCGCAACCAATACACCATCGGGTACAAGCCCTCGACGCCGCAGAGCGCGGGCGGCTATCGGACGGTGAAGGTTGAAGCCCAGGCCAAGGGCTACAAGAAGCTCCAAGTGCGGACGCGCAGCGGCTACTATGCAGGCCAGCAGCGCGCGTCAACCCAGGCGGGCGGACAATAGCATCTTACGGGTAGGGCCGGTCTTCAGACCGCACTCTGTGACAGCGTTTCTTATGCGCCTGGTTGGCGGAGACTGCCGTGTCTGCGGCGCGCGCGGGTTCGATCAGCTGGGCTTGGCGACTAGCCCGGCGCGAAGTGATTAGCCCAGCGCGGAAGCGCTGGGTTATTGCCAGAAAATATTTGACCGAGCCCCTTCAGGGCGACACCCCACCGTTTCGAACCCACCATCCGCCATGACGAGTGACGCCCTGAAGGGGCTGGAGATTCAGGGGGAGCGCATTTTCCCAGCGCTTCCGCGCTGGGCTAATTACTCTGACCCTAACCAATCGTTTGGACGAACCGCGTGAAAGCATAGGCATCGGCCACTGCGCGCGCTTCACTCGGGAGCCGCGTATCGAAGGCCCCAGTGAAGTGTTGAGCGTCAGCCTGCTTTCCCAATTAACCTGAGGCGCTTTCCCTGCTGGTTTTGCGAGCTGCGCGAGCTTGCTTCTGAAACCGATTTTGTAGCATCCAAAGCGGTCAACGCCATGCAACGCCTAGCCGAGTTGTGCGAGCGCATCGCCGCTACTACCAGGAAGACTGAGAAGATCGCGTTTCTGGCAGAGTACTTCCGCTCGCGCGAGTTGCCGGACGCCGCGATTTCCGCGGTCTTTCTCTCCGGCCGCGCCTTTCCGGCATTTGACGAGCGCACATTGCAGATCGGCGCATCGCTCTTGTGGAAGCTGGTGGTCGAATTGACCGGCGCGCGCGATTCCACGCTCACAGCTGCCTATCGCCAGCGCGGCGATCTAGGCGCTGCGGCTTACGATGTCCTGCTGGCGAAAGCGCCGGCATCGTCAAAGATCACTCTCCGCGAGGTTCGCGCGGCCTTCGACCAGATCGCCGAGACGCGGACGGCGGCGGCCAAAGCTGCGGTTCTGAAGTCGTTGCTGGAACGCGCGACCGCGCTCGAAGCCAAGTACATCCTGAAGATCATTACCGGCGAGCTGCGCATTGGCCTGAAAGAAAGCCTGGTAGAGGAGGCGATTGCCAAGGCCTATGACGAACCTGTCGGCCGCGTACAGCGCGCCAACATGTTGCTGGGCGATATCGGAGGCACGCTGCAACTGGCCGCGGAGCATCGCTTGGATGACGCCCGCATGAGGTTGTTTCATCCCATAGGCTTCATGCTGGCCAGCCCCGCGGCTGATGCGGAAGAAGCGTTTCAATATTTCGAGCACGCGCTGGTTGAGGACAAGTACGACGGCATTCGCGCCCAGGCGCATTGCGGCGGCGGACAAGTGCGGCTGTTCTCGCGAACGCTCGATGAGCTGACGCCGTCGTTTCCGGAGCTGGTAGGGCCGTTGAGCGAGTTTGCCGGCGACGTAATTCTTGACGGCGAAATCGTTGCCTGGCGCGATAACCATGACGGCGGCCACGCCGTCCCCAGCGTGCCGGCGGTTGGCGCGACGGGTTGGGGACACGCCATGCCCTTTGGCGAACTCCAGAAACGCCATGGCCGAAAGCAGGTAAGCAACCAGCTGATTGCCGAGGTACCGGTCGCCTATGTGGTCTTCGACGTGATTTATGCCGGCGGCGAACTCATGCTCGACAAGCCGCTTTCCGAACGCGCGCACGTGCTGGATGGCGTGTTTGGCGGTGCGGACCGGATCGCGCCGCGTGCGATGGTCAGCGCGCAAGGCAGGCTGCTGTTCGAGGCGCAGATTGAAGAGGCCGCCGCGTCGGGATGGGTGTTGCGCGCGCCGTCGCTGCGAGCAGATTCGGTGGAGCAACTCGAGCAGTATTTCGACCAGGCGATGGCTCGCGGCAACGAAGGGCTGATGATCAAGGACCTCCAGTCGCCCTACATGCCCGGACGGCGCGGCCGCTGGTGGCTGAAGCTGAAGCGCGAGCTGGCGACGCTCGACGTCGTGGTTACCGCCGCAGAATTCGGCCATGGCAAGCGTATCCACGTGCTGAGCGATTACACCTTCGCGGTGCGCAAGGGCGAAGAGTTGGTCAACATCGGCAAGGCGTACTCAGGGCTGACCGATAACGAAATCGCCGAGCTGACGGAATGGCTCCTCGCGCACACCACGGCCGATCACGGACATTTGCGCGAAGTGGAACCGAAGATCGTGCTGGAGGTGGCGTTCAATGCCATCATGCGCTCCGAGCGTCACGACAGCGGGTTTGCGCTGCGATTTCCCCGCATCGTGCGCGTGCGGCAAGACAAGCTACCGGAAGAGATCGACACCGTGGAAGCCGTGGAACAGATCTACCGGCGGCAGCATGGACGGTAGCGATCAGCTGTCAGCCATTGGCTATTAGATATCAGATCCACGATCACACATGTGGAAAGTCCGGTGGCGGCGTGCGTGAAGTCTCACGCACGCCTGAACAGGCCGCTGAAAAAAGTCGATTTGTGACTCATATGCCGCCGGCTAAAAGCCGGCTCAGGACGAGAAAAAGGGCGTAGACGCTGGGCTGAAGGCCAGCTCTACCTGAATTCTTCTTCGCGATGAGTTTCTTAGCGGCCTGTGAAGGTGTGACCTTTCGAAACTCCGGGCAGATGGCTTCAGCTGAAAGCCGACAGCTGACAGCTGACAGCTCTACGGGCCGCTCGACTCGTACTGAAACACCTCCTCCAGCGGCACCCCAAAGGCATGCGCGATGCGAAACGCCACTTCCAGCGAGGGCGAATACTTGTCGCCTTCAATCGCGATGACCGTTTGCCGGGTGACACCTACCTTCTCGGCCAACGCCTGCTGCGTCATCTCGGAAGAGTTGAAGCGCAGCCGGCGAACGTTGTTGGTGATCCGTCCCTTCGCCATGTCAGAAACCTTTCCGGTAATAGAGCAGCTGGGTGCCAAGCTTCATTACCTCGGCCAGCACCATGAACAGCAGCATGGAATTCACCAGCAGGAACGGGGTAGCCACAATCCGCGTGGGAGCGGCATCGCGCACCAGCGACGCCACGATGACATAGCCGATCACCAGCGCCGCGCCAGTGGCCACCACAAAATAGGCGTTCCGGTAGGCCTTGCCCTCGATCAGGAGGTCGCGCTCGTCCTTGGGTTCGGGCCGGGATTCGATGGCCAGGATGATGTGGTACACAATCTCAATCACGATGATGGCGATGACGGTGAACATCAGGCGGCCAATGCTTGCGCTGTCAAACGCAGCGCGGTCGATGTGCCGCAAGGCGCTGGCGAAGTAATATCCGTAGACCACGACCATGGCCAGCAGCGATCCGAGTATGCTTTTTTCCTGATAAGACAGGTCCATAACGAGTTTCTCCTTGGATGTAACTCCTGACGAACATAATGTAAGTCACACATTACTTGATGTCAAGTTTATTTTACATAACCCTGTGGAAAACCTGCCGCAGGCCGGCACTGGCGTAAGATAAGCCTCTGATTTCAGAGAGGATAACCGGCTTACTTTGATGCAGGCGATTGTGGTCAATCAGCGGGGCGCGGCCCGGCTACGCGGCGGGCACGTGTGGGTTTATCGCTCGGACCTGGTTCCGAGCTCAGAGGCCGCGCCTGGCGCGCTGGTCGAGGTGCGGGACGATCGCGGCAAACGGCTGGGGTCGGCGCTCTACAGCAGCGCGTCGCAGATCGCCATCCGGCTGCTGAGCGGCGATGGGATTACGGAAGACTCGCTGCCCGGACTTCTACGAGCGCGGATCGCCAGCGCCGTCGAGTTTCGCCGGCGGACGGCTCCCGATGCCGATTCCTACCGTGTCATCTTTAGCGAAGCGGACCTGCTGCCCGGCCTGGTCGTCGACAAGTACAACGATGTTGTCACCATCCAGATGGTGACGCAGGCGTTCGATCGCGACGATTTGCGCCAGACGGTGCTCGAATCGTTGGTCGAGCACTTTCCCGATACCAGCCTGGTCGAACGAGTGGACGCGCACATCCGCAAGCTGGAGGAGCTGCCGGCGCGCGACTCGCAACTGCTGCGGGGTGAACGAACAAGCACCATCTTTACCCTGAATGGTGTGCGTTTTCACTTCGATGGCCTCAGCGGGCAGAAGACCGGGGCGTTTCTCGACCAGCGCGAGAACTACGCCGCCGCGGCGCGTTATGCGCACGGCGAAGCCCTCGATGTCTTCACCTATCAGGGCGGATTTGCGCTGCACCTGGCCCGGGTCTGCGACAGCGTTACTGCGGTCGATTCCTCGCGGCCGGCGCTTGAGGTCGCCGAGCAGAATGAGCAACTCAATCGCGCCCAACATCGTTGCGGCGAGATCGAGTGGATTGAGGCCAACGCCTTCGACCTGCTGAAGGACTACGCCACCGCCGGTCGGCAGTACGACACCATCGTCCTTGACCCGCCTGCCTTCGCAAAAACGAAACGTGCTGTAACGACCGCGCTGCGGGGGTACAAAGAGCTGAACCTGCGCGCCCTGAAGATGCTGCGGCCGGGAGGCATCCTGGTCAGCTGCTCGTGCTCGTTTCACGTCAGCGAAGGCGAATTTCTGGAGATGATAGGGGCAGCAGCGGCTGACACGGGCCGCCGAGTCCGCGTGCTGGAGAAGCGCGGCGCGGCGCGCGACCATCCCGCCCTGCTGAATGTTCCCGAGACTGCCTACCTGAAGTGCGTGATCTGTCAGGCAGAATCCTAAACAGCCGCCGCTTTCAATTCGCCCCAGAAACACAAAACCCAGCCGGTTTCGGCTGGGGCAGCTGAGGATCTCTCAACTTCAAATCTAGAATCATTGTATCACAGTGGAGGAGGATCCGTTCACGGTTTGCCAACTTTATATCTGCCGCATAATCATGCTATTACGGCTTATTGTTGCGTTTCTAAGTATTGACATGTAAAGACTACTCGCCTCACGCCTACGATTCAATAGATATGATTTAAGCAGTTTATTATCAATAGCATACATACATTCTGCGAGACAGCTGATAAGTGCTACGATTACTTTACAATAATTAACTCATATTTTATGATTCCACTGCGCTGATAAATGCGTCTAATAGTCAGCGAGCAGGAACGTACAGACCCACGTCCCTTGCGATGAAGAAACTAAGTTTTGAGTGGAGGAAAGCGAACCATGACCGTTTTGACCCGTTGGAACCCTTACCGTGATTTGAGTACTTTGCAAAATCGTATGAGCCGGCTGTTCGAGGAGCAGTACGGCGCTGGCCGCGAGGAATCGCTGACCACCGGAGCGTTCGTGCCGGCAGTCGATGTCTACGAGGACGAGCACAGCATCCAGTTGAAGCTGGAAGTGCCCGGCATCGACGAGAAGGACCTCGACATCAAGGTCGAGAACAACGTCCTGAGCGTCAGTGGCGAGCGCAAACTCGAAAAGGAAGAGAAGGAAGAGAACTTCCACCGCGTGGAGCGCCGTTATGGCAGCTTTAGCCGCTCGTTCACGCTGCCCAGCACGGTTTCGACCGACGACATCAAGGCCGACTACGATCACGGCGTGCTGAAGATCCGCTTGTCCAAGCGGGCTGAGGCCAAGCCGAAGCAGATCAAAGTCAGCGTTGGCGGCCAGAAGCCGATTGAAGGCAAGAAGGTTGAAGGTCAGGCGCAGAGCAAGACGCAAGCGGCCTGACGCAGGTTTCGCCCCTCGGGAGAGTTTTTCTGGAGGGAGACGAACTGGGGAGTTCAAGGGGAGGCGGGTGTAAATCCACCTCCCTTTTGTTTACCAAAGGGAACTCTCCGGGGGCGGAAGCAGTCAATCGTGGCCAGTGGATCTTCCTGGCCGAAGAGAGAGGCACAGGACCAGCCTCGATTCGCGGTTTTTGTAAGTCGAAACCTGCACCCGCGAATCAAAACCACTGGCCACGATTGACTGCTCACACCAGCTGACCAAGTGGCCAGCGGTAGTGGCTAAGCATCAGTGCAGATCACAGTTGCGCCCCTAAATTCTGTACGTTCGCAACCGCGCTGCTCTTGACCTACAGCCACTAGCCACTGTCCACTAATCGTGGTAATTAGCTAATCGCTGATTGCTGGGCCTGCAACATGACCATACGTTAGGACAAATGAGGAATGGAACGTCCTATGCGAATCTTCCTCCCATTGTTGCTGTTGTGCTCATTGGCTCATGCTGCGGTTTGCCCAACCGGTCAAGCCAAGGACGGGGCGACGCTGGTGCGAATCGAACAGGAGTGGCTGAGCGCTTCGGCGCGGCACGATACGACAGCGCTAGGATGCATCCTGGCCGATGATTTCGAAGAGGCCGACTCTAACGGCGCGCTGATCGAGCGCTCCACGATGTTGTCGAGCCCAGCGAACCCGAGCGATAGCCACTTTGAATTGGCCGACATGCACGCGCACGTCTACGGCGATGTCGGCTACGTCCGCGGCAAAGGCGTATTCAACGATCATGGCGTGCGCAAGGAAAAGACACGCTTCACCGATATCTTTGTTTATCGCGATGGGCGCTGGCAGTGCGTTGCCGGTCACGAGTCGCGTTTTCCTGATGCGCTACAACCGGCAACCGACAACTGATAACCGACAACGCTTTCTTGAGGTACGGACATGGCAATACGTTGGGACAAATTAACCGTTAAAGCGCAGGAGGCGATGCAGCGGGCGAACGATCTCGCCAGCGAGCACGGCAATCCTGAGCTGCAACCGGTGCACATTTTGGCTGCGCTGGTTGAAGATCAAGAAGGCATCGTCGCGCCGCTGTTGGAGCGCGTGGGGCTGCATGCCTCCGCCGTGCAGGCGCAGGCGATGAGCGAGATTGAGAAACTGCCGAAACTTTCCGGCGGCGGCGCTACGCAGGCGCATCTCTCCGACGCTGCTTCTCAGCTGCTGGAGAACGCCTTCAAAGAGGCGTCGAATTTCAAGGACGAGTACGTCTCCACCGAGCACCTGCTGCTCGCGATGGCGAAGCTGAAGCGCGACCCGGCAGAGCAGATCCTGGCGCACGGCGGCGCAACTTACGACAACATTCTGCGCGCCCTAACCACGGTGCGCGGCAATCAGAAGGTCACCGACCAGAATCCCGAAGCGAAGTACCAGGCGCTGGAGCGCTACGCCAAAGACCTGACCGAGCTGGCGCGCCAGGGCAAACTCGATCCCGTCATTGGCCGCGACGAAGAAGTGCGCCGCGTGGTGCAGGTGCTGTCGCGCCGCACCAAGAACAATCCCGTTTTGATTGGCGAGCCCGGTGTGGGCAAGACCGCCATCGTGGAAGGCCTGGCGCAGCGCATCATCTCCGGCGACGTTCCCGAGCAGTTGAAAAACAAGCGCGTGGTCTCGCTCGACCTGGGCGCGATGCTGGCGGGCGCTAAGTATCGCGGAGAGTTTGAAGACCGCCTGAAGGCTGTGCTGAAAGAGATCGAGCAGTCGCAAGGGCAGATCATTCTCTTCATCGACGAGCTGCACACCCTGGTAGGAGCGGGCGCGGCCGAAGGCGCAATTGACGCCTCCAACATGTTGAAGCCGGCGCTGGCTCGCGGCGAACTGCGAGCTATCGGCGCAACCACGCTGAACGAATATCGCAAATACATCGAGAAAGATGCTGCGCTGGAGCGCCGCTTCCAGCCTGTATTTGTCGGCGAGCCGACGGTGGAAGACACCATCGCCATCCTGCGTGGTCTGCGCGAGAAGTACGAAGTCCACCACGGTGTGCGCATCAAGGACTCGGCGATTGTCGCGGCGGCCACGCTGTCAAATCGCTACATCACGGACCGTTTTCTGCCCGACAAGGCCATCGACCTGATCGACGAAGCTGCCGCGTCCCTGCGCATTCAGATCGACTCGATGCCGACGGAGATCGATCAGCTTGAGCGCCGTGCCACGCAACTGGAAATCGAACGGCAGGCGCTGAAGCGCGAAGACGATACCAACTCGCGGGAGCGGCTGGCGATCGTCGAGAAAGAGCTGGCACAAATCAAGGAAAAGGCCAACGCGCTTAAGGCGCGCTGGAGGCAGGAAAAAGAAGCCATCGCGAAAGTTCGCGAGTTGAAGGAGCGCATCGAGCGGCTGAAGACGGAAGAGGTGGAAGTCACGCGCAAGGGCGACTTCGAGCGCGCCGGCAAAATCAAGTACGGCGAGATTCCGCAGCTTGAGCAGCAAGTTGCCAAGTTGAGCGCGGCGATGGATACCAAGCAGTCGCGCATGTTGAAGGAAGAGGTTGACGAGGAAGATGTCGCCAAGATCGTCAGCAAGTGGACCGGCATTCCAGTGTCGAAGATGCTGGAAGGCGAGGTGAAGAAATTAGTGACCATGGAAGACCGCTTGAAGGAGCGCGTCATCGGGCAAAACGAAGCGATCGCGAGTGTGGCCAACGCCATACGCCGGTCGCGCGCTGGGTTGAGCGATCCGCGCCGTCCCATTGGCTCGTTCATCTTCCTGGGCCCGACCGGCGTGGGCAAAACTGAGCTGGCGCGGGCGCTGGCCGAGTTCCTCTTCGATGATGAGCACGCCATGATCCGCATCGACATGTCGGAGTACATGGAGAAGCACGCGGTGTCGCGTCTGATCGGCGCGCCACCCGGATATGTGGGTTACGAAGAGGGCGGCCAGTTGACGGAAGCGGTTCGCAGGCGGCCGTATTCGGTGGTGCTGTTCGACGAAATCGAAAAGGCGCATCCCGATGTCTTCAATGTCTTTCTGCAAATTATGGACGACGGCCGTCTGACCGATGGCAAAGGCCGCGTGGTCGACTTCAAGAACACCATCATCATCATGACCTCGAACATCGGCTCGGTATATCTGCAAGACCTGGGAATGCACCACAATGCCGAGGAGATAGCCGAAGCGCACAAGCATGTGATGGAGGCGCTGCGGGCGCATTTCAAGCCTGAGTTCCTGAACCGCGTGGACGACATCGTCATCTTCAACCCGCTGGGTAAGGAGCAGTTGGTGAAGATTGTCGATCTGCGGCTGGAAGACTTACGGAAGCTGCTGGCCGAACGCAAGATCTCACTGGAGCTGACGCCGGCGGCGAAGGAGTTGGTCTTCACCGAAGGCTACGATCCCAACTACGGTGCGCGTCCGCTGAAGCGGGCAATCCAGCGCCTGGTGCAGGATCCGCTGGCGATGAAGATCCTCGACGGCGAAGTGGTGCTCGGCGATCACGTTACGGTGGACGTAGACAAGAAGCAGCACAAGCTGACCTTCAAGGTGGCCAAGCGCGTAGGCGAGCCGGCGAAGGTGGCTGCGAAATAACAGCCCTCGCGTAGGGCGAAGGTTCCCGGTTCTGGCCTTTTTTAGCAGGGCCGGGTATTTGACGTTTCGACGTTAAGCTAGACGCCCGAGTCTGAATAAACCTCAGCTTCGCGGGATCGCAAGTGATTAGCCCAGCGCGGCAGCGCTGGGTTGGGGGTGCCAAGAAAATACTTCAGTAGCCCCTGAAGGGGCTCGGATTTTATTAGGGCGGGATTTCCCAGCGCTGCCGCGCTGGGCTAATCACTCTGTACGATCGTGATACGCCCAGTGCCTTGGAGTGTCGCGCGCTTGCGCTGCCTCTTTCTTGTTGGCATCCTTGCTGCCATGTCCTGGTTCGCCATATTCTTCTTTCTATCCGGGCTATGCAGCATCGTTTACGAACTGGTCTGGCTGCGGCTGGCCATGGCGAAGTTCGGCGTGACCACGGCACTTGTGTCCATCGTCCTCTCAGTTTTCATGGCGGGCCTTGGAGCCGGATCATGGATGGCCGGACGAGCGACTCGGCGCTATGGCGAACGCATTAAGTTTCCCGCGCTTCGGCTCTACGGCGTCATCGAGCTTCTCATCGGCATGTCGGCCCTGATCGTGCCGCTGGAATTGACCTGGGGCAGCCACCTGCTGGAACACACTGCGGGCCAGGCTTCCATCTCGTCCGGCATTTTCTATTGGATGTCGGGAGCGTGGCTGGCGCTTACGTTGATTCCCTGGTGCGCGTGCATGGGCGCCACCATCCCGGTGGCGATGTTCGCCATCCGCCGCAGCCGGCATCACGACGCACAGCGCTCTTTCAGTTTCCTCTATCTCGCCAACGTGATTGGAGCTGTTGCGGGCGCCTGCATCGCTCCCGCGCTGGTTGAGCTCTACGGATTCCACGGCACGCTGCGCACGGGCGCCGTGCTGAATGCCCTGATCGCCGTTTCGGCATTGGCGCTCAGCTTCGTATCGGCAGAACGTATCCCCGGCGCAGCGGTCCCGGCAACAGCCAGCAATGCGGCAATTCGCATCGACTCCGGCAACACCGCTCTGCTTCTCCTCTTCACCACCGGCCTGACGACCATGGGCAGCGAGCTGATCTGGATTCGCCTGTACACATTTTTCATCGGCCCGCTGGTGTATTCCTTCGCCGAAATTCTGGCCACTTACCTGGCGGCCACTTTCCTGGGCTCGACGTGCTATCGCGTCTGGAGCCGGCGTTCGCGCGAAGGCGAATCGCATCTGCTGTGGGTGTCGCTCGCCGCGCTTGGCTTACTGCCGTTGCTGACCGCCGACGGCCGCCTGCACATGCTTCCCGTGCTGCGAGTCGTCGTGGGAATTGCCCCCTTCGCGGCGGTGGTGGGATTCTTGAGCCCGATGCTGGTGGACCGCTGGTCGGGAGGCGATCCTGATCGCGCCGGACGCGCCTATGCCGTCAACGTTCTGGGCTGTATCGCCGGGCCGCTGGTGGCCGGCTTCCTGTTGCTTCCCTGGTTTGGTGAGCATGTGTCCATGCTCATCCTGGTCATGCCGTGGTTCGGGATGGCGCTCGCCGGGGCAACCCGAAAACAGTCCGGCCTGCGCATGGCAAGCAGCGCTGCGCTGCTGATCGCCGCCATCACGCTGTTTTACTTCACCAGGGATTACGAGTTTTTCTATCCAGGCGGCATCGTGCGGCGCGACAGTACAGCCACCGTCATCGCCGCCGGAACCGGCATGGACAAGGTGCTTGTGGTCAACGGCATCGGAATGACTGCACTCTCGCCCATCACCAAGATGATGGCGCATTTTACCCTCGCCCATCTGGCCCAGCCGCCACGCAACGCTCTCATCATCTGTTTCGGCATGGGCACCACATTCCGCTCGGCGATGGCGTGGGGAATTCCCGTGACCGCGGTGGAACTTGTGCCGAGCGTCCCCAGGATGTTTACCTACTACCATCCTGACGGCGGGCCGCTGCTGGCGTCGCCGCGCGCACACGTGGTGATCGATGATGGGCGGCGCTTCCTGGATCGCTCGGCGGAGAAATTCGACGCGATCATCATTGACCCACCGCCGCCGGTGAATGCTGCCGGATCCAGCCTGCTGTACTCGCGGGAGTTTTATGAGCTGGCTAAACAGCACCTGGCCGCGGGCGGAATTCTCCAGCAGTGGCTTTATGACGGAGACGATGCCGACCACGCGGCGGTCACTCGCGCGCTGCTGGACGTCTTTCCTTATGTCAGAGTGTATCGGTCGATGTGGGGCGGTCCCAGTTACCATTTTCTGGCCAGCATGGCTCCCATTCCCCAGCGCGATGCGGGGCAGTTGCTGGCTCGCATGCCTCAGCAGGCCGTTGCCGACATGATGGAGTGGGGGCCGGCGAAGACGCCAGAGGGGCAGTTCGATCTGCTGTTATCACGCGAAGTGACACCGCAGAGCCTGATCGCGCCCGCCCCGCGAACGCCGGCGTTGCAGGATGACCGCCCCATCAACGAGTACAACCAGTTGCGCACGATATTTCCGGGAAAAGTTTTTGGAGCCACACAATAAGATTCCACGATAAGATCGAAACAGCAGCCGTTATCAACTCGCGGGACCGCGTTCGAATTTCTCAAGGAGAGCAATGGCCAAGGTAACGTTATTTCCACCCACCCAGGAGCCGGTGGATTTCGAAGAAGCAACCGAAATAACTCTCAATCAGGGCACCCTGATGTTTCACGGTCGCAAGGACAGCGACGATCGCGTCGTCCGCACCTACATCACGAACATGCCGTTCCTCTGGATTGAATAGCGTCCATCGAGGCACTGTTGGCGCACCGTTTCATTGACAATGCAGGCTGTTATCGGCTATCCTTACATCTTTCGCAGTCCTGCGTTTGCCCGCCTGAAGGATGTGCGCATCCAGCGCCTGAACCGAGCGGCTCTTTCGCGGTTTTTTTCAAATTCTGGGAGAGTTTAGAGATGTCAACGTATTTCCCCAAGGGGGAAATCGCGCGCAAGTGGTTTGTCATTGATGCCGAAGACCAGATCCTGGGTCGGCTGGCTACACGTGTGGCGCGCATCCTCTCTGGCAAAGACAACCCTAAGTACACGCCGTTCCTCGACATGGGGGACCACGTTATCGTGATCAATGCGGCCAAGATTCGCATCTCGGGGCTTAAAGCCGACAGCAAGGTCTACCACCATTACTCGGGATATCCGGGTGGCATGAAGTCCGAAGAGTACAAGAAGCGTTTGCAGCGCAAGCCGGAGCAGATTGTGGAAGAGGCGATCACCGGCATGTTGCCGCACACCAAGTTGGGACGGGCCATGGCCGGCAAGCTGAAGGTCTATCGGGACGATAAGCACCCGCATGTGGCGCAGAAGCCCGAAGCCCTGGCGCCGCTCGCCAAGCGAGCTTAGTGCGAGTCCGTGCGGACTGCGAAATCGGCTGCTTAGGTCGCCTTACCTGAGTTCGATGGAGCAGTCGTTCGACAGGCATGAACCCAGCCGCGCAGCGGCGGGATGATGTTAGCCCGGCGCGTAAGCGCCGGGGTAGAGCGAGAATGAATTGGAGCCGCGGCAGCGGCGACACAATCCCGCCGTAGGCGGCATGGAACTGATTAGCCCAGCGCGGAAGCGCTGGGTCAGAACGAAAATAAGAATCTGAGTCCCGTAGGGACGGCACAAATTTCTGGGAAGGACCAAACGGGAGCGCAGCTCCCCGCGGACAACGAATGGCAGAATTGATCCAGTATTACGGTACCGGCCGCCGCAAGTCGAGCGTGGCCCGGGTGTTTCTTCGTCCTGGCAGCGGCGAACTCGTGGTGAACGGCAAGCCGTTCGACCAGCACTTCGTGACCGCGGCCCAGCGCATCATGGCAAAGTCGTCGTTCGTGGTCACGGAGACGGCGGGCACTTTCAACATGACCTGCACCGTGGCCGGCGGCGGCGTCAACGGCCAGGCTGGCGCAGTCCGCATGGGCGTGGCCCGCGCTCTACAGGAGTTCAATCCTGAGCTGCGCGCCAAGCTGAAAGCCGAAGGCTTTCTGCGTCGCGATGCCCGCGGCAAGGAACGCAAGAAGTACGGCCAGAAGGGCGCCCGTAAGCGCTTCCAGTTCTCGAAACGCTAGTAGCCAGTATCCGGTAGTCAGTAGCCAGCAAAAACTGGCAACTGGCGGCTGACTACTGGCAACTGCTTGCCTTTTGGTTCCGGGGGCGAGCAGATCGTAGTACCAACCGGAACGAAATCTTCCCGCACTCGCAATAGCGCGGGCCCACGGGAAAAGCAATCCTGAGCCGGGCGAAAGCCACTGCAAGGATGCAAGCCAACCGAGGAGGTAGCTTGGCAAACATCACGATGAAAGAGTTGCTCGAAGCAGGCGTTCACTTCGGGCATCAGACCAAACGTTGGAACCCGAAAATGAAGGAATTCATCTTCGGCGAGCGCAATGGGATTTACATCATCGACCTGCAAAAGACGCTGAAGATGTTCAAGGAAGCGTCCAAGTTTGTGCAAGACCAGGCGGCCGAAGGCAAGCTGGTACTGTTTGTCGGCACCAAGCGCCAGGCGCAGGACGCGATTGCGGAAGAAGCCACGCGTTGCGGCATGTTCTATGTGAACCAGCGCTGGCTGGGCGGTCTGCTCACCAACTGGGTAACGGTGCAGAAGTCGGTGAAGCGGCTGAAGGAGCTCGACGAGATGGCCACCGACGGCCGCTACGAGCTGCTGCCCAAGAAAGAAGTTGTAAAGCTGGAGCGCGAGCGCAAGCATCTCCAGGCCAACCTGGCCGGCATCAAGAACCTGAATCGCCTGCCTGACGTGCTCTTCGTGATCGACTCCAACAAAGAGCAGATTGCGGTGAAGGAAGCGCGCAAGCTGGGCATTCCGGTGGTTGCGGTGGTTGACACCAATTGCGATCCGACGGAAGTGGATTACGTGATTCCCGGCAACGATGACGCGCTCCGTGCCATCCGCTTGTTTGCCTCCAAGATTGCCGACTCCGTGGTGGAAGGCTCGCAGGCCGTGACCGACAAGCAAATGGCCGACATGTCTGCGGGTGTGCAATACAGTGAAGCGGCCGAAGCTGCCGCCGCCAGTCCAGACGGCGATGAAGGCGCCGCGGCTGCTACCTCGACCATCGATGACTCCGAAGAGGTCAGCATGGAAGAAGTGCTGGGCCGGGGTGGACGGCGCGCTGAAAACACCACTGCCTAATTGATTTGGATTGACGAGTGGTTCCATGGCCCCGCGCGTTGATCGAGCGCGGGCGATTTTTTAGCAATCGCTTTTCGCTACTCGCCTTGCGCTCTTCGCCAGAAGGGCCAGTTGGTGACGACGAAGAGCTTGGATTTTTGCAACGATGTATACATGATTGCTTTTCTGGCGAAAAGCGAACAGCGAAAGGCGAATAGCTAGAAGCTATGGGTACTACAACCGTGAACATTTCCGCCGCACAAGTAAAAGAGCTTCGCGACAAAACCAACGCGCCCATGATGGACTGCAAGAACGCCCTCACCGAAGCCAAGGGCGATGTTGAGGGCGCGATCGTCATTCTGCGCAAGAAGGGCATTGCCACCGCCGCCAAGAAGGCCACGCGCGCTACCAGTGAAGGCTCAGTGGCGAGCTACATCCACGCCGGGGGCAAGATCGGCGTGCTTGTCGAAGTCAACTGCGAGAGCGACTTCGTTGCCCGCACCGACGACTTCAAGGGCCTGGTGCACGACATTGCCATGCACATCGCGGCCACCGATCCGCGCTTCATCCGCAAGGAAGATGTGACGGCTGAGGCCTTCGAAAAAGAGAAGGACATTTACCGCGCCCAGGCGGCCGCCACGGGCAAGCCCGCGCCCGTGATCGAGAAGATCGTCGAAGGCAAGATGGCCAAGTTCTACGAAGAGGTTTGCCTCTACGACCAGCCTTTCATCAAGGAGCAGACCATCACCGTCGGGCAACTGATCGCTACCGTGATCGGCAAGCTGGGCGAGAACATCTCTGTGCGTCGCTTCGCCCGCTTCAAAGTGGGCGACATCGCCGAGACCATCGCCGTCAGCAAGGCCGGAGATACGACCGGTGAGTAATGGGTAACATTTGTAGGGATTGAAAGGCGGGGCACAAAATCCCCGCCTTTTTGTTTCCGTGCGTTGCGTCCAAAGCCTGATTCGGACTAGCATGAGGCCATGGATAAGACCAGGAAAACCGACTTCGACGAACCGGTCCCGATTCTCGACGAAGAGGATGCAGAGACATTGCGGGCCATTGATCGCGGCGTCAAGTCTGCCGACGAAGGCCGTGTCATACCCTTGGAACAAGTCCGCCGGCGGTTAAGAGCGTGGCCTACAAAGTCCTCTTCAGCGAAGACGCGTTAGCTGACTTAGAAGACATCCTCGACTATATCCGCCGCGACAGCGAAACCGCGGCAGAGAACTTCGGCGCAGCCATTCTCGATCATATTGAGCTGCTGCGCGAGTTTCCCCACATCGGAACACCGGTTTCTCAGCGTCCCAACTTGCGGAAGATCCTTCACTCTCCCGTCCGGATTTACTACCGGATCGACGAGCATAGAAGCACAGTCGAGATTCTGCATTTCTGGCACGGATCCAAGGAGGATCCAACGTTCTAGCTGTCTTTTATCGCCCGTAGAAACGCAGCTCCAAACTTCTCCAGCTTCTGCGCGCCTATGCCTCGGACCTCCGCCAGCGTGTCCAAGGATCTTGGCGCAGACCGTGCCACTTCGCGCAAAACCGAGTCGTGAGCGATGCAGAAGGCGGGCCATTCCTCTTCCTCCGCCAGTTCGCGCCGAACCTTCTTCAGGCGTTCAAACCTTAGTTCGGCGGCCTGATCGAGAGGATCGTCGACGGTACTGGTCCGCTTTGACTTCGTTCTGCGCTGGGGCGCGACAGCCGCCGCTGGCGGTCGTACTCGTACATCTCCGCGACAAACGTCGCAGACACAATGAGCCACGGCGGTGCTGTCGCCGAAATAGTCGAGAATGGCCCGCCGCCGGCAGCGCGCCCGGTAGGCGTAGGTGAATACCTGATCAAGTTTCCGGCGAGCGTGAGCTTGCAAAGTTTCTACCTGCGCCTCCGAAAGCGCAGTGTTGTTTTCGCCAATCTTGTCGATGAAGAATTCCTGGGTAAAGCGGTCGCGCGGACTGCAATACAAGATGCATTGCGCCGGCTTGCCATCGCGCCCGGCGCGGCCTGCTTCCTGGTAGTACGCTTCCAGGCTGGCGGGAATGTTGTAATGCACCACAAAGCGGATATCGGGCTTGTTGATCCCCATTCCAAAAGCGTTGGTTGCCACCACCACTGCGCCGGCATTGGCCATGAAGTCTTCCTGGCTCGCCTTGCGCGCCTCCGCATCCATCCCAGCGTGATAAGCCCGAACCGTGCGCCCGGGGAAGCGCTCGGTAAACAACGCCGCGAGTTGCTCCACCAGCCGCCGCGTCGAACAGTACACAATGCCGCTGCCCGCCTGCCTGATAAGACCGTTGAGCAGTGCAGCATCTTTTTCGGCTTCTGTATCCATGCGCCGGCACGCATAGGTGAGATTCGGCCGGTCGAAGCCGGTGACGTGCAGCTTGGGGCTGCGCAGCTTAAGCATTTTTACGATGTCGTCACGGACGTTCGGAGTGGCGGTCGCGGTCAGGGCCATGGTAACCGGCGATCCCAGCCGCTCGCGCACCTCGGCCAGACGCATGTATTCAGGCCGAAAATCATGTCCCCAGAAGCTCAGACAGTGGGCTTCGTCCACTACAAAGAGCCGCGGCTTCAACTCCTGGACGATCCGCTGGAACGACGGTGCGGAGAATCGTTCCGGCGCCACGTAGAGCAGTCCCGCAAAACCTCGCTTGAGGTCGGAGAACACCTCGCGCTGCTCCTCGTGGCTCTGCGAGCTGTTCATAAACAAAACGGGAGCATTCAGGCGTTGCAGTTGCTTCACCTGGTCGGCCATCAGCGAGATTAATGGAGAGACGACGACGGTCAGACCCTGCAACATTAAGGCTGGAAGCTGGAAGCACAAGCTCTTGCCCGCTCCCGTGGGCATCACGCAGACCACATCGTGGCCGGCCACGATATCCTGGATAATCTCGCGCTGGCGAGGGCGAAACTCCGAGAGCTGGAAGACGCGTTGCAGAAGATCGTCAATACTGTCCATGATGGCTTTCCTATCTACTGTATCGCGGATGCGCCCGAGCTGGCGGTGACGAACCGGCCCAGGCGCTCACCGTTCCGGAATCGCGCACCACTTACGGAAACTCCGGACGCCACTGACCATTGGGGCAATGCTGATAAACTGGACAATCAATTCTTCTTATGGAAAGCATGAACGCTCCCGCTTACAAACGCATTCTGCTCAAAATTTCCGGTGAGGCACTGGCCGCCGGCCAGGGTTTTGGCGTAGACAACACCCGCGTCCACGAGATTGCCAGCGAGCTCGCCGAGGTGCATAGCCTGGGCATTGAAATCGCCATTGTGGTCGGCGGCGGCAACTTCTTTCGCGGCGTGGCCGAGCAAGCCAAGCTGATGGATCGGGTCTCGGCCGACCACATGGGCATGCTGGCGACGGTGATCAACGCGCTGGCGCTGCAAGACGCGCTGGAAAAACAAAACGTTTTCACCCGCGTCATGAGCGCCCTGGAGATGAACCAGATAGCTGAGCCGTTCATCCGCCGCCGCGCCATACGCCATCTGGAAAAGGGCCGCATCGTGGTGTTTGCCGGCGGGACCGGCAATCCCTATTTCTCTACCGATACGGCTGCATCGTTGCGCGCCATGGAGATCAAGGCCGACGTCATCCTCAAAGCAACTAAGGTCGACGGCATCTATACCGACGATCCGGTGCTGGTGAAAGACGCCACGATGTTCGATGAGATCAGCTACATGGAAGTGCTGCGCCTGGGCTTGCGAGTCATGGATCAGACTGCCATTGCACTTTGCCGGGAGAACAATCTTCCCATCGTTATCTTCAATCTCAACAAGCGCGGCAACATTCACCGCGTGGTGATGGGCGAAAGAGTGGGCTCCCTCGTGAATCAAGGTTAGTGTTATCACCGGTTGTGCTTTTCTTGCCAGCCAGGATCCACCTTTGATTTTATGAACGGCCCGTTCCGCACGACGGCGCAAACCCTCCGCCTCCGCGATCTATCCGCGCAAACCAGCCTGCAAAGAAATCGTTCGTTGTACTATTCGGAACGGGAGCGCTATGGCCAGAACCGACCGCGACGATAGGGAAGCCACGCCGGCGCTCGCCGATACCGACGCCACGGCCCTCGCCGGCTCTCCTGTTACGGCGACCGCTTCCGACTACCGCTTAGACCTGCCTCCCCTTCGCAATCCCACTGCGGCTCAAGCCATTCTGTTTGCAGGTACGCTGGCACAGTTGGGACTGGCGCTGCTGATTACCATCTACCTGGCGCGCGTGCTGACGCCGGCGGATTTCGGCTTCTTTTCGCTGGTCGCCACCATCTTCATTCTCGCCCGCAAGTTTCTCGACCTCGGCCTGAGCAATGTTGCGGCCCGGGACATCGCGGACGACATCCGCCGCGAGCGGCCGATTCTGGAGGGCATGATGGCATATCGCCGCGTGGCCGGAATCGTGCTGGCCCTGGCGTTGTGCGTCTTTGCCTTGATGCAGAGGTCGGCCCCGGAGCGCGCTGTCCTGCTGGGCGTCGGTTGGGTCCTTCTCTTCACCGAACCGGCGGCGCTCGATCCGGTGTTCCAGGTGCGCCAGGCGCAGGGAGCCCCGGTGCTGCTGAATGTCTTTGGCGGTCTGCTGGTACTGGGCGGGTGTGTGGTATTCAAGCGTCTCGGCATCGCCGGAGCGGCCTTCGCGTGGCTGCTGATTGTGCGCGAATCCGTATCGCTAGTCGGCACCAAGTTTCTGGCGGAGCACCTGCTTGGCTATCACCCTAAGCCTGGTTTTCGCGGGCGGGCCCTGGAAGCATTCGTTGGGCCGGCGCTGGTCTTCGGCCTCGCCAGCCTGATTTATACAATCTACTTCAATTGCGATGTGTTCTTCGTTTACGCGCTGCGCGGCAAAGAAGAGCTGGGCGCCTACGCGGCGGCCTTTCGTCCTATCAATCCGCTGTTGCTTCTGCCGTGGCTGCTGATGGTGCCGCTGGTGCCTGTGCTCACCGTGGCGGCCAAGGACCGCGAGCGATTCGTGCATCAGGTGAGAGAGGTATGCGGGTTCGCCCTGGGTCTGGGGGCATGCGCCTCGGTCGCGGGCGTCTTGCTGGCCCGGGATCTCGTCGCGCTGCTCTACCGCGGGCGTTATCTCGATGGGCCGCTCTCCAGCGTTAACGCCTTTCGGTGGCTCGCCGCCGCTCTCGGACTAGTGTGCGTCACCACCGTACTGACGGCGGCCATGCTGGCCGACCGCAGGGAGAAACTTCTGCTGGCCATCGGAACCGCCGCGCTGATTGTCAATGTAGCCATGAACCTGGTGCTGCTGAGCATTTACAACTTCACCGCAGCGGGGTTTGCTACCGCGGCGACGGAGTTGTTGTTCCTGGCCGGCGCGGTGGCTGCCTTCCAGTCGGTTACGGGCAAGAGTGCTCTGACGCCGGACTGCTGGCGCTATTTGTTGCCTGCGGCGGTAATGGCAGTGATTCTTTACTTCGAGGGAGGCGGACCGGCAGTTCGCGTAGGGACGGGAATTACGCTGGGGCTTTTGTCGGCTGTCGCGATACTGTCGTCAAGCAGGGCGCGCCGCTTTCGCCAGGAGATTGCGGCCGAAGGGGAACCTGTGCCGTGGCTGTGATGCGGCACGCCCAGGTCGAATCGCCGCGCAAGAGTACGAATGCGGGGAGAGGCCCTTGCCACCCCCGCAGACAAAGTTCTGCTGTCGGCAAATCATCTTTGCAGACTTACGGGAGCTTTACGAGCGAGCATTCTTTGTTTTCGCGCGCGCCTCGCTCACAGTGATCGTGTTACCCGCCATGACCGAACCATTCAGGCCCAGCACTGCTTCCTGAGCGTCTTTGTCGGCAGTCATTTCCACAAAGCCGAATCCGCGAGGAAGGCCGGTCGTCTGGTCTTTTATGATGGTTACCACCTCAACCGGGCCATAGGTTGCGAAAGCTGTTCTAATATCCGCTTCGGTCGTACTTTTTTCCATGTTTCCGACGTAAAGGTTTTTCATTTGTTTCCTCAAGACTTGAGGATACGATGGGCGGACCCAGCCGTATCTTCCGGAAGGCTAAGACGGTCGTTGCCTCAGAGTAGCAATTGTGAGGGGATTGAAAGGGGGATCGTCACCGTGAGTTGCCCGGAAGACGAGAGAGGTAGGGTCCGATGTCTAAGTTACCCGGCACGCGCGATCAGCTACCCGGCCGGCGCATGATTCTATTGTTGCGTGCTGCCCTAATTGCGTGCTGGCCGGACCTGTGGGACTTGCTGTAACTCTGCCCGGGTAAAGCTCCCGCCGCAAACGCCGCATTTCCACTGGGAATGCGGAACGCGGGAGGCGGCAGCGCTAGTGGGCTGCCACACTTTCGATAGCTCACAGGTGCATATGGGGCATTTCATTCTGACGTCATTCTTTCTCCAAATCGTGAGCCGGAAAACTGGTTTGTGCCTGGCGTCCGGTCTACCAGCTTAGCTTCCAAACGCCGGCTCAAACCGGGGTGCCGTCTTTGCTGATGGCGACGATGGCGACCTTTGAAACCAAACCGCTGTCGTCAGCCAGACCCAGAACCCGCCTGGCATGCTTCCTGGCGTTTTCCTGAGTAAGGAACTTTTTCACTGGCCGAACCGTTTCCGGTGTCAGAAACTCAACCCGGTAATATGTCATGTCGTTATCCCTTCGGTTGCGATCGCCCGATGCTGCTCTAGAACATTTTCTGCCTTATCGCCACGAATTGGGCTGGACTGTCCAGCGCTGAAAGGTCGGCAGATATCGCCGTTTGTGGCACACCACGCACCGTCCGGGGCATAGGAACAATCGTGGCAACAGGACGCGCTCAATCCAGTCCTCTGGAGGTTCAGATCTGAACTGGTCACTCTTGCACACGCGGCAGTGGGCGGACAGGAAATGCATAGTTGCACTGGTTCTCAGTGCGATGCCGTCTAGTTACACGGATTTCAAGAAGATTATCAGCTAATCGAGCTGAAGAAAGCTGTTCAACATTGCTCAGCGAGCAATCCTGTTCCGATAACTGTATCTTACCACTTTAACGTGGTTACTCCGATATTTCGCCGTCAGGACGCACTTGACTATTTATGCTTTGGCTCAAGAATGAGTTCAAGCCACGGGCGTGTCATTGCGGCAACAGACCGTAAATATCCAACTCACTGGCGGTGCCTACGAAAACATGCCCATCGGCGACAGTCGGAAGGCTGAATTTCACGGCCGGGCCGGCGGTATCGCGCCCGCCTGCCTGCTCGCTGGTATACAGCTCGTTGCTCAAGCTGGCAGCATCATAAGCGTGCAGCACCGCTGCTCCGCCGCTGCCCGCGTTCGTACTGTCAATCTCCCACAAGATTCCGGCCAAGGAAGCGTTCGACGACAACGATGCAGTCGCTCCGTGTCCGCCAAACACGTCCGCACCTTCCATGACAGGACTGCTCGAAAGTAACCCGGTATTGGGGTCCCAGCTATACGCCTTCACTACGTCCTGAGCGTCGTGGTAATAGAGAGTGTTGTTCCACAGAACAGGAGTCGAGAAAATATTGTCGTACTCCTGTGTGCCGCTCTGGACCTCCTGAATAACATGGTCTGTCTGCTGATATTGACCCATGTTGTCGCGATTGATGACGAAGATGCGGCCATCTTTGCCGCCGCCAATTAACTCGTGCGGGTAAGGCGAGGGATTGTCGGGCATGAAGATGGGCGAGCCGCTGCCAACATCGGCATCGTTTTCGCGCAGGATCTGCTCGTTGGACGGCTTGAAGTAGTCAAGGACCGAGAGATCGCTGGCCTGCAAGCGCAACGCGGAATCGTTATAGTCGGGCGCGGGATCGCCAAGATCGACGCCGCTGAGCAGATACAAGTCTCCCGTGCTGTCATCGATGGCCGGTGTTCCTCCCCATAACCCGCCGCCCGCGCCATCAGGTGTGACATTCATAATTGCGATTTGTTGCAGCGATGCCTTGTCGTAAGCCAGCACCCAGCCGTGATTGCAATGTCCAAAGCTGATGTAGACGGCATTGGTAGCAGGATCCAGTGCCAGGCCGTCCCGCTGATAGCACTCATCCTCGAGGGTGATCTGCCCATTCTGACTGTCCCAGCCATCACCCTGCACCGTTCCTGTCACTATCACCGGGCCTTCGAATTCCTCCGCCCCAGTGGCGACGTTGAGCGCGTGCAGTCGGTACACTTTGCTTCCGTTCTCCAGACCATCCGTCAGCACGTACATCGTGCCGGTAGAGGTATCGATGACCGGAGTGGAAGTAACGCCCAGCAAGGGCTTGATGCCCTCGTCATCGTTAATCTGGAGTGGCGTAGCAAGGTGCCGCTGCCAAAGCGCCGAGCCGGAGAGGCCATCGGCGTCGAAGGCATACACCGTGTCGTTTTCGGTTTCGACGAACACCACGTTGTGCAAGACTCCCTCGACAGACAGATTCGGTACGTAGAGCGGCTGGGCATAAATCTGTCCGTCCACCGGAAATGCGAATACCTTGCCAAACTGTTGCAGATTGACGTTGGAAGTATTCAGGACAGTCTCGTTGGCGTTGACGCCGTCGCGTACGTCGTCGTTGTGATAAGTCAGGACGGATACGGTCCCGCGCGGCGCGTTGATTACCGTCACCAAAGCATTGACCGCATAGGTAGGCAAGGCCACGCTGGTCGCGGTGACGGTGTAAGAACCAAGCGTGCCGGGTGCGGTATAGAGGCCGCCGCTGCTGATCGTCCCAACTGTGTTATTGCCCCCGGGCACGCCATTCACCGACCACGTCACTCCGGTGTCGCTCGTGCCCTGGACGGTTGCAGTGAACTGCTGAGTGCCGAGGGGTGTTAACGAGACAGTCGTGGGAGAAACCGTAAGGCTAATTACGCTGACCGTAGCGTTCGCGCCCGCGCTGGTGTCGGCTACGCTGGTCGCCGTGACCGTGTGCCCGCCCGCCGTCGATGGCGCCGTGTAAAGACCACTCGTGCTGACGACGCCCACCGTCGTGTTCCCGCCGATCACTCCGTCTACCGACCATGTAACGTTGGGGTTAGTTGTGCCGGTTACCGTGGCGGAGAACTGCTGGTTCGTGCTGACGGCCACAGTGGGCGCGGTGGGCGAGATGGTCACGGAAATGCCGGGCGGCGAAACGGGATTGACTGTCACGGCCGCGTTTGCGGTCTTGCTCGGATTGGCCTCGGCCACAGCGGTCACGGTGACCTGCATTGCAACCATGGTCGCCGGCGCGGTATACAGACCGCTGCTGGAAATGGTGCCCACCTGTGCGTTCCCGCCTGCCACCTGATTCACTTCCCACTGCACGGCAGTGTTGCCGGCGCCGGTGACCATGGCCTGGAACTGGCTCGTTCCTCCAGCCGCAACCGTGGCCGAAGTTGGCGACATAGCAATGGCGATAGTCGATGCCGAGAAATTGTTACTTTGTGATCCTCCTCCACAAGCAACCATCGAGAGCAGCAGGCAGGTTGACATCAAAATACACAGGGTTGCAGTGGAGTTGCGGCGCATTGGGACCCTCAATCCGTTTCGTGGTTTCCGTCGCACCGAGTAGATGAGCCTAAAGCAAACTGAGTTGGCTTACACCTTAGGACCAGCGCGAATGCGCTCTGTTTAGACGACTTTGCGGACCTCTGGAAGTGCCCGTAGAAACGACCTCCGAATCTACGCAAGAGGGGGCATCTTGCGGGCAAGAGCTCACCATCGAAGTTAATAGGTAAGTGGAAACTGAGAAGTAGAACTACTAACATACAAGGAGCTCACTAATGGAAGACCAGAATCGCAAACCGAATCAGCAGGACTGGAACCAGAAAGACCAGTCAAAGGACCAGAGCCAGAACAAACAAGCGGGCCAGCCGAATCAGCAGGGCCAGCATGGCCAGCACGACAATCAGTTGGGCCAGCAGAAACCAGGCCAGGCGGGGTCCAAGGGTCCTCAGTCTGATACCGACAAGAGTTGGGACCAGAACCAGGAAAAGACCCGCAAGCAAGCCTAGGTATAACTGAGCCTGGGTATAACTGATAGTCAGATGTCCGGGGGCCCTGAAGTACGCGTTGAGGCCTAATTCAGGGCCTCCTGGTTTATTGCAGGTAATTTGTGGTTGATGCAGACATGGCGTGACGCTTAATCGTATCTCTCGAAGATGACCCGCTTGCGGTCCCAGCCCATTTCCTCCACCAGCAGCTTTCGGTTGGCGTCCACCATTGGGTGCAGGCCGCAGATGTAGGCTTGCAGGTCTGCTCGGCCGGCGGCGATTTCGCGCACGTGATCCTGGACGTATCCCCGGCAGCCCTGCCAGTGCTCGTCGCCGCGGCTAAGCGTTGGCAGATAGTGAAAGTTTCGATTCTGCCTTGCGATCTGCGCGAACTCCTCGCGGTAGTAGATGCTTTCTTCGCCACGGGTTCCGAAGACCAGCCAGTATTCGTGGCCGCAATTGCGATCAGGCCGTTCGAATAGCCATTGAATCATGCCGCGAATGGGAGCAACACCAGTGCCGGTGGCAATAAATATTGCATTCTGCCTGGGCTCTCGCAACACGAACAATCCGTGCGGGCCGTGAAACTGAATATTGGCTCCCGCTTCCAGATCGCACAGCCAGTTCGACAGGAAGCCATCTTCCACCCGATTCAGGCAGAGATCGAAGGTCGCGTCGGGGCGGGGCGCGGAAGCGATGGAATACGCACGAGTGTGGGCCTTGCCGTCCAGCTTTGGCTGCTTGATCGATACAAACTGGCCGGGAGTGAACCGGAATTCGTCAACGCCGCTGACCCTGAGCTCCAGATGCTTGGTCTGCGATGACAGCCAGACGGACTTGGTCAGCTCCGCGGTCAACAGCGGACGCTCGACGGAAATGCGCTCTTGCACCAGGGTACTCACACCATTTAGATGCCGGCGTACAGGCAGGCGACGCTATCCGGTGACTAAGCCTGGATCCAAATCCGGGTTTGCGCCTGATGTCCATTTGCCGTGCGGCCGACAACCGCTTTAACTTAAACTCTCGTTCATCTTCTCTTCTGGAGGCTGCTTTGTCCGGTACCCTCAAAATTTCTCCGGCTCTCAAAAAGCGCGCCGCGCGAATCAAAGTGCTTCTGATGGACGTGGACGGCACTATGACAGACGGCAGTGTGACCTTGCTCTCGCAAAGCGATGGCACCGCCCTCGAGATCAAGACCTTTGACGCACACGACGGCCAGGGTCTGACGTTGGCTTACAGCGCCGGGCTGCGCACGGGTTGCATCACGGGTCGCGAAAGTGCAGCGCTTCTGCGTCGCGCTTATGAAATGAAGATGGAATTTATCTATATGAAACAGGCGCTAAAATTACCCGCGTATGAGGAAATCCTGCGCAAGGCGGGAGTGCCGGATTCGGCGGTCGCGTATATCGGCGATGATCTTCCGGACCTGGTCATTATGAAGCGCGCCGGCCTTGCAGTTGCGGTGGGCGATGCTGTTCCCGAAGTAAAAAAAGCTGCCCACTACGTAACCAAAGCCCTGGCGGGCCACGGCGCAGTTCGTGAAGCGGTCGAGTTGGTCCTGAAAGCAAAAGGTGCCTGGGCGGAAACGATAGTTAAAGCGCGGGCCTGACGAGTGATTCCAACATCGGAGCCAGACATGTGCGCCTGCACATGACATTCAACGCTGCCGCGCTCATCCCAGGTCGCAAGGCGTATCATTATTGCTTGGCAACAGATCGGGGACTTAGGTCGACTCTGGTCCAGGGATACTGTTCCCGATATCCTGCATCCTACCTTTCGCGGAGGGCAACCTTTATGAGCAAGACTAATAGAGCATTTCTTCTTGTTGTTCTCGCAGTCGCATCCATAGCGTTGACGTTGGGAATTTCAGGATGCAAGTCAAACGGTACTCAGGACAACAACGCGCAGAACCAGCAGGCGCAGAACGATCAGTCGCCGAATCCTGCCGACGCCAACCTGCCCCCGGCAGATGGCAACCTGGCGCCTGCTCAACAGCCCGCGCAGCAGAACTATCAGCAGCCTGCGCGGCAGCAGCAACCCGCGCAGCAGAACTACCAGCAGCCTGCTCAATCCGATCAGAGCAACCAGCAGACCCCGCAGTCGGACCAGAACTATCAGCAACCGGCGCAGTCGGATCAGAACTATCAGCAGCCGGCGTCCGACCAGGGGCAAACCTATTCCGATAACGGTAATGACTCCACCGTACAGGACCAAACCTACGGCCAGCCGGTGCTCCAGGCGCAACAGCCGCCACCACCGTTGCCCGAATATGCGCAGCCGCCATGCCCGGCCCCAGGCTATATCTGGACGCCCGGATATTGGAGCTATGCTCCCCAGGGCTACTACTGGGTACCTGGCGCCTGGACGCAACCGCCGCAGCCGGGCTACCTGTGGACGCCAGGTTTTTGGGGATACGTGGCCGGGGTGTTTCAATTCAGCTATGGGTATTGGGGCCACTACATGGGCTACTACGGTGGGGTCAATTATGGATACGGCTACACCGGCATGGGCTATCAGGGTGGGTACTGGAACAACAATCGGTTCTATTACAACCGCTCCGTCAACAATGTGAACGTTACCAATATTACGAATGTGTACAACCGCACGGTCGTCAACAACACTACCATCAACCGCGTCAGCTATAACGGAGGGCCTGGAGGCATTAACCGCCGGCCGACGAGCGCGGAATTGGCGGGCGTACGCCAGCAGCGCATTCCTCCCATGACCACGCAGTTGCAGCATCAGCAACAAGCGGCGCAGAATCGCCAGCAGTTTGCTTCGGTCAATCACGGACGTCCAGCCGTGGCGGCCGCGGCCCAGCCCATTCGCGAAAGCAGACCCATCGCGCCGGTCATTCCGGCCCGTCCTGCTGTGAGTACACGGCCGGCACAACCGGCGAACCGTCCGCCAACGCAGACGCGTCCGGCTCCGCAGCAGCGTCCACAGCAGGAGACGCGGCCGGCACCGCAACAGCGTCCACAGCAGGAGACGCGGCCAGCACCGCAACAGCGTCCACAGCAGGAAACGCGGCCAGCACCGCAACAGCGTCCACAGCAGGAAACGCGGCCGGCACCGCAGCAGCGGCCACAGCAGGAAGCCAAGCCGGCACCGCAGCAACGGCCACAGCAAGAGGCCAAGCCGACGCCGCAGCAGCGGCCACAGCAGGAGGCCAAGCCGGCGCCGCAGCAACGGCCACAACAGGAGGCCAAGCCGGCGCCGCAGCAACGTCCACAGCAGGAGGCCAAGCCGGCGCCGCAGCAACGGCCGCAGCAAGAAGCCAAGCCGGCACCGCAGCAACGGCCACAGCAAGAAGCCAAGCCCGCGCCGCAGCAACGGCCGCAGCCGGCGCCGCAGGCACGGCCACAGCCCGCGCCGCAGCAGCGGCCACAGCAGAATAAGCCGCAGGAGGAGAAGAAACAGTAAGACTGCTGCTTGCAACGGCAGGTCACAAGAGGCGGGGCTTCGGCTCCGCCTTTCATGTTTCTTGCGCGAGCTATCCGAAGCGAAAACCCGAAGTAATCGCGGGCCAAGGAGTCGGCGACGCCTCCTACAACATTTAGCTGTCCGTTCACAAATGATGGTGATGGCTGTGGGACCATGCCATGGAGCATTTCTGGACCGATTCCTGTAAATAAACTTGGGCGTTCGCACCGGGCCCGTCATCTTTGTTGTTTCAGGAGAAACCTATGGCTGCATCGCGGCCGACTACGGCGGAACAGAAGCGGCTCGAAGAGTCGCGACATCGCAATGCGCACTGGAAGCGTTGGGGACCTTACTTGAGCGAGCGCGCTTGGGGAACCGTGCGCGAGGACTACAGCAGCAACGGCAATGCCTGGGAATATTTGCCGTTCGATCAAGCGCGGTCTACGGCATATCGCTGGAACGAGGACGGTATCGCCGGAATCTGCGATCGTCACCAGCACATCTGTTTCGCGCTGGCTCTGTGGAACGGGAAGGACCCATTCCTCAAGGAACGCCTCTTCGGCCTTACCGGCAACCAGGGCAACCACGGCGAGGATGTGAAGGAATATTACTTCTACCTCGACAGCACCCCGACGCATTCCTACATGAAATATCTGTACAAGTACCCTCAGGCGGAATTTCCTTACGCCCAATTGCTGGAGGAGAACCGGCGCCGCGGCAAGGATGATCCCGAATTTGAGCTGCTCGATACCGGCGTTTTCCACGAGGACCGCTACTTTGACGTGGTCGTGGAATACGCCAAAGCCACCCCGGAAGATCTGCTGATTCGCATTAGCGCCACCAACCGCGGTCCCGAGTCCGCGGCTTTACATCTGCTGCCGACCATATGGTTTCGCAACACATGGTCATGGACAAAAGATGCCATTAAACCGACCCTCGTCGACGGTTCCGAAGGCCGGGCGGGAACGTTGATCAAGATTGACCATCCGGATTACGGCAACCGCTACCTGCACTGCGAGAACAGACCGCCGACCCTGTTCACGGGGAACGAAACCAACGCTCGCCGGCTGTATGGCTCGCCCGGCCCCGATTTCTGTAAGGACGGCATCAATGACTACGTAGTGGACGGCCAGCATCACGCTGTTAACCCAGCCGCGGAAGGTACCAAGGCAGCAGCAGATTACCTCTTTAGCATTGCTCCTGGCGAGACGGTCAGCGTTAAGCTCCGGCTCACGGATGAAAACTGGCCGGCCGCAAGGCATCCGCTCGACAAAGACTTCGACCACATCTTTGTCACTCGCAAACAGGAGGCCGACGAGTATTATTCGCACCTCATCCCCGAGAACCTGACGGAAGATGTGCGCCAGGTGATGCGGCAGAGTTTTGCCGGCCTGCTGTGGTCGAAACAGTTCTACCACTATGTGGTACGGGAATGGCTGGACGGCGATCCTGCCACGCCCAAGCCGCCGGAAGAGCGCAAGAGCGGTCGCAACAAGGACTGGCAGCACCTCTACAACTCCGACGTAATTTCGATGCCGGACAAGTGGGAGTATCCCTGGTATGCCGCGTGGGACCTGGCGTTTCACTGCGTGCCGCTGGCGCTGGTGGATCCCGAGTTCGCCAAGGAGCAACTCGTTCTGCTGACGCGTGAGTGGTACATGCATCCCAACGGTCAGTTGCCTGCCTACGAGTGGGCGTTGGGTGACGTGAATCCCCCAGTCCATGCGTGGGCGGCATGGCGCGTCTACAAGATCGACAAGAAACAACACGGTCACGGAGACCGTGCTTTCCTGGTGCGGGTCTTCCACAAGCTACTGCTGAACTTCACCTGGTGGGTGAACCGCAAAGATGCCGAGGGCAAGAACGTTTTCCAGGGAGGCTTCCTCGGCCTGGACAATATCGGGGTGTTCGATCGCAGTGCTCCCCTGCCTGGGGGCGGGAACCTCGAGCAGTCCGACGGCACCAGCTGGATGGCAATGTACACGCTCAACCTGCTTGCCATAGCGTTCGAACTGGCGAAAGAAGATTCGGCCTACGAAGACGTGGCAAGCAAGTTCTGGGAGCACTTTCTTTATATCGCGCATGCCATGAATCATCGCGGCAATGATGGCCAGAGCATGTGGGATGAAGAAGACGGCTTCTTCTACGACGTGTTGCATTTTCCCAGCGGGGAGCGTGTCCCCATCAAGATACGTTCCATGGTGGGCCTGATTCCATTGTTCGCGGTGGAGACGCTGGATTCAGAACTGCTGAACCGCATGCCGTCGTTTAAGCGACGAATGGATTGGTTCATTAAGAATCGCCAGGACCTGACCGAAAATCTTGCTTGCATGCAGACCCACGGGCATGGCGAACGCCGTCTGCTGGCCATCGTCGATCAGGAAAAGCTGCGGCAAATCCTGACCTACTTGCTCGATGAAAATGAATTTCTTTCTCCCCACGGCATACGAGCGCTTTCCCGGTTCCACGAGCGCAATCCCTATGTGCTGGACATCTTCGGCATGGAGCATCGCGTGGATTATGAGCCGGGCGAGTCCCGCACCGGGATGTTCGGCGGCAACTCCAACTGGCGCGGCCCTATCTGGTTCCCCATGAATTTTCTGCTGGTGGAATCGCTGCAACGGTTCCATCACTACTTAGGAGCGGATTTCAAGGTCGAATTCCCCACCGGCTCGGGGCGATATCTGACATTGTGGGATGTCGCAGCCGAGCTTTCGCGCCGGCTTAGCGGTATCTTCACTCGCGACGCCGGCGGTCGGCGCCCGGTGAATACGGGAGTCGAGAAATTTCAGTCTGATCCCGAATGGCGGAACTACATTCTGTTCTACGAGTACTTCCACGGCGATACCGGAGCCGGCCTGGGCGCCAGCCATCAGACCGGGTGGACGGGGCTGGTGGCCAAACTCCTTCTGCAAAGCGGAGAGAAATAAGCACGGGGCCGAATCAGGTTTGCGACTGCCCGAGCCCGCCCAATGTGGCCGAGAATTCGCCCCGGTTGCACGTCAAAACGGTGGTGATAGTAGATGCTTTTGAGTTATGATTGGCCGCGCCATAAAAGTCGAGGAGAAAGCAAAAAATGAAAAATCCCCGGGAATCTGTCAGTCTGCTCGCCGTCATATCTGTGCTGCTAGGATTGCTATTGCTTTCGTGCTTACCAGTTGTTGCGGCTGATGATTCCTCGCCGCAACCCAAATCGAGCCAGTCTCTGAAGTTTGCGGTTTCACCTCCGCTTCGCGACCTGGCTACCCTGCCCGTTAAGCCCTATTACCGGTTTCATCAGGCGCACTCGGTGCGTCGCACGAACCCTCACGCCGCAAGTCCTTATCAATTTGACCCGGTAGAGCAGAGCTTTCCTGGCGGACCGTCGAGCATTACGCCCGGCCTGAGTTTGCTTGGTCTCGACAACGCCGAGTCGTGCGACTGCCAGCCTCCGGACACCAACGCGGCGGTGGGTGATACTCAGGTTGTAGAGTGGGTCAACGTGGCCTACCAGGTTTACAACAAGACCACCGGAGCGGTGGAACTGGGGCCAATTCAGGGCAACTTGTTGTGGCAGTCCCTGGGTGGCGCCTGCGCTGAAAACAATGATGGAGACATCATCGTTCAATGGGACAAGTTCAATCACCGCTGGCTGCTGGCCCAAAATGACTTCAATGGCCCGCCGTACTATGCTTGCGTAGCGGTTTCCACCAGCAGCGACGCTACTGGTTCGTACTATGAGTATCAGTTCCCGCTAAGCAGTGACTTTCCTGACTATCCCAAGTGGGGCATCTGGCCGAGCGGATACTTCCAGACCAACAACAACTTCGGGAACATCAACTTCGACGGCGCTTATGTTTGCGGCTATAACAGCGCCAAGCTGCTGGTGGGCGACCACACGGCCGAGCAGATCTGCTTCCAGTTGACGCCCAATGATGCCAGCCTGTTGCCGGGCGACATCGACTCGACCATTCCGCCGCCGGCTAATCAGGACGAGTTCTTCATCGGCGCCTATGACGTGGACTCCACCAACAACCACCTCTATCTGTATTCCATGCATCCCGTGTTCTCCAATCCGAGTCAATCCACCTTCACCGGCAGCGGCTTGGCCGATCCCATCACCGTGCCGACCTATACTCCGTTTTGTCCTGAAAGCGAATTCTGCGTCGCCCAGAACGGTACCACTGAAAAGGTCGACGCGCTGGGCGATCGCGTGATGTATCGCTTCTCCTATTGGGACGATGGGCCGCTCGGCAATGTCACTTCAACTGCCGGCCCCTTGCACCAGCAGCACTGGTACGTGAACCACGTAACTACCGCTTCGGGTGGGCAGGCAGGCGTCAGATGGTACGAGTTCCGGGCAAATATTAAGAAGGTGGACGTCACGGGAGTCAGGCTGTTTCAGTCTGGAACCTTCGCTCCCGACTCAAACAATCGCTGGATGGCGTCCATCGCTCAGGACAAGATGGGTGACATCGCTCTAGGCTACAGCGCGGCGAGTGGCACGCTCTATGACTCTGTATATGCCACCGGCCGTGTACCCACCGATCCGGTCGGCCAGATGGAGACCGAGACCACGCTGTTCGCCGGCACGGGCGCGCAAACCAGCGGCGACCGCTGGGGCGACTACTCCAGTATGGCGATCGACAATGACGGCTGTACTTTCTGGTATGCGCAGGAGTACTACGCAACCAGCAACGGCGACAACTGGCAAACGCGGTTGGTGCAGCTGAAGTTTAACGGCTGCCAATAACCTGCGAAAATTGCCGTACTCCTTCGAGGGGTTGCCGGCTTCCGTAACGGCCCAGGGCGATTCGCTCAGGGCCGTTATAGGGCATAGGCATCTATCGAGCCCCAGCTTCCGTGATGGTTTTTCGCCTTGCGCATTAACCACCCCCACGCGAACACTTGTCAGCGCTTAGCCGGTGTGCCCTGATTTGGCGGCCACTCTTGAGCGTCACGTAGAGGTCTTTACCTTTCTCGAGAATCTCGACCGCCTGACCGCTGCTGTCGATCAGTTCGTGGGCCTCGGTAGCGTCGGTGGTTGTGATTTCGCCACAATAGGTCGCCGTATCTCGCACCGCAAAATCCACCGTGAACTCGCGCAGCAACATCCAGCGGCCGTTCTGAACCACGTGCTTGTCCCAAGGCAAATCGGCCAAAGTGCCAGTCTTGGCCACATCGCCAGGCGGCGCTGCAGACTGGCCGGGGAGGTATGACGGTAGCAGCAGAAAGACGAGCAACGGCAGAGAGAGAATCCGGCTGAGCCTGATCCGCTTCCGTTCGGCGGGGATTTCGTCTCCAGTCACCGAGACGCCTCTACTCATCGGACGCCGCTGCCCATCTACGGACGTATTAATTTGCGTGGCTATCGCAACATCATCAAGTTTCGAAGCCGCCCCGCGGGGCGAAGGAATTGTGATGCTGGACGGATCCCTGTCCCTGGTAAGAAATCCATCAGGAACCATCGGGCTCGGAATAAAATGGCAGTGCTAGACTGCACACATCTGGTAAGGCTTCCGCAACCATGATCACGATCTCCAAAGAGGACTATCTCAAGGCCATCGCCGAGGCGGAAGCTGAGGGCCAGACTGTAATTCCCGCCACGCTGGCACATTGGCTTTCCGTAACCAGACCAGCCGTAACATTTGCCCTGAAGCGCCTAACTAAGGACGGCCTAGTGTCGATCAAGAGCGACGGACACATTTCTCTCACCGCACAAGGAAGAGAGATTGCCGAACGGACAATTGTTCGCCATCACCTGATCGAACGCATGTTGTCGGAGATTTTCGACATGCCATGGTACGAGATCCATGACGAGGCTGAACGGCTGGAACACGCTGTTTCGCCCGCATTCGAGAAGAAACTGATCGAGAAATTGGGGCACAAGGAGACCTGTCCCCACGGAAACGGGCTGACTTTGCGCAGCCCGGCGGAACGGCGCAAGCGAGGATTGCGCCTGCTCAGCGAGTCGGAAGCCGGCTCGAAATATGTGGTGACGAGCGTGTACGAGCGCGATCGCAGGCTTCTCGAGTTCTTCGAAGAGGAGGGCATCCGGCCCGGAGTCCGACTTGCGGTGCAAGCCCGGAATTACGATGGCACGGTTTCCTTGTCGGTGGAGAAACGGCAGATTCGCTTGGGAACATCGGCGGCCGAGAAGGTCTGGGTGTCTAAACCATAATATTTATTTCGATATTAACCGTAATTAACATCTCATAGTGTATGCTGCTTACCATCGTGGCGAGTGCCGTGGCTCGCCTTGGAAGATGGGGGATACACCGTGAAGAGGAGTGCCAGGCGACTTCTGCGTCGCCACTTTGGACTCGGTCTAATGGCCGCCGCCCTCGGTTTACTGCTTCCAGCGGAACTGCTCGCGCAGGGAGAAACCACCAGTGCAATCCTCGGGCAGGTTACGGACTCGACCAATGCCGCGGTTCCAGGCGCCACCGTGACCGTTATCAATCGGGAGACGGGGCTGAAACGCAGCGCGAAGACCGACGATACCGGGCATTTCAACTTCCCGCAGCTCAAGCCGGGTACCTACACCGTCGGAGTGGAAGCGCAAGGATTCGAGCCTCAACAAGCCGACAACGTCGCCTCGGGGCTGGGACAGAAGCAGACCGTCAACCTCACGCTCAAAGTCGCGCAATCGAAGCAAACTGTGGAGGTGAGTGCGGAAGCGCCGATCATCAATACCAGCAACCCAAACACATCCACCACGTTGGCCGCACCGGCCTTGGAAAACCTGCCGAACCCCGGTGGAGATATGACCTACCCGTTGCAGTTTACGCCGGGAGCCCTGATCAACACCGCGGGCAGCGGCAACGATTTTGTCGGCAGCAGCAACGGATACGGGAATGTCGAATTCAATGGACTGCCCGCGCTCTCTAACGGGTACATCGTGGATGGGCTGGAGACCAACGATCCACTGACGAATCTCAACAGCGGCCTCTCGACCAATCTGGTGCTGGGCCTGAATTCAATCTCGGAAGTAACCGTGAATACGCTCTCGTATTCGGTCGACCAAGGCCGCTATGGCGCATCCCAAACCAACTACATTACCAAGTCCGGGACCAACCAGTTTCATGGCAATTTATACGAGTTGTGGAACGGTTCCGTTATGAACGCGGCCAACTATTTCACGAATGCAACACCGGGTAATGTGAAGCCGTTTTCCAACGTGAACCACTTCGGCGGCAGCCTGGGCGGACCGATCATACACAATAAGCTATTTTTCTTCTTCGATAGCGAGTGGGTGCGGATCGCATTGCCTATCTATACGACTGTGACCGTTCCCACGCCGGCGTTCCAGCAATATGTCTTGCAACAACTGCCGCTCGGTGGCACCGACACGGTCACGGGATCGCACTATGCGCCTGCTCCGCAAGAGGTGCCGTTCTACCAGAAGATGTTCTCGCTGTACGGGGACACCGGTGGAACACCCCTCACAGTCCTCGGCTGTCCCTTCAATTCGAACGGGTCTCCGGCTTTGGGCAATCCTCCCAACGGCAACGGTTGCGCCAATCGCAAAGGCGTTGCGCACTCCAGTGACGATCACGAGCAGGTGCAGACCGCTCGTATCGACTACAACATCGGTCCCAACGACACCACATGGTTTCGTTTTCAGGCCGATACCGGATTGCAGGCTGCCTGGACCGATCCCATCAATCCCATTTTCAACGCCTTTTCCCCGCAGCCGCTCTACTCGTTTGCGGCGGGATACACGCACGTCTTCTCCCAGAATCTGGTCAACTACTTCAATCCGGCGTTCTCCTGGTATTCGAGCCTGTTTGCGCCAAGCGATTTTCCCGCGACGCTGGCTGCATTTCCGATTGTGTTGCAGGGAGTGGGCGCCAATGCACCTTTCACCACCATTGGAGGACTCGACAACACTTGGTTGCAGGGCCGGCGCGCCACCCGTTTTTTCATCAACGACAATCTCGCATGGAGCCATGGCGCTCATGAGCTGAGGTTCGGCACCAACACCCGAATCTTTCGCCTGAATGATTTCGACTTCGGCGAAGGTACGGTCCCAACCGTCACCTACACGACGTTGCCGCAATTCATCTACGGCGTGGCGTCGACGGCCTCGAAGACATTCCCAACGTCGCCTAACGAGCCTTTCAACTTTCTCAATCTCGATTTCTATGCCCAGGATACGTGGAGGGTCTCGAAAACGGTGACTTGGACATTCGGCCTGCGCGATACCTACAATTCCAACCCACTGAATCCGCATGACCAGATTGCCCGTCTCGACGGCTCGTTCTATTCCATCTCGCACAATGTCAATCAGCCGCTCAGCGACGTTATCCAAACTGGTCTGGGGAATGTCTTCGCATCCACGCCATTGGCGATTCTGCAACCCAGAACCGGCATCGCGTGGCAGGTCGAGCCCAATACTGTTCTTCGGACCGGCTTCGGACTGTTCAGCGACATCTTGCCGGGAAGCGTTGCTGACCTGGTGGGAGTGAATCCGCCTTACGTGCAAACATTTCAGGGTGGTCTGCTGGGAACCGTGGGTGGCACGGCAATCGCGCCGGGAGTGCCTAACAGTGCAGTCGATGCGACTATTGCGGCGAATCAGGCGTTCAGTGCTGGTTTCCCACAAGGCGAGCTTTCCTGTGCATCTCCGCTGGCAAACCAGGCGAGCTGTCTTCCTCCGGTCGCCATCACGGCTGTCCCCGATCGCAAGCTCCACGCGCCCTATTTCATGCAGTGGAGTTTGGGCATTGAGCATCAATTTGGAAATACAGGCAGCGTTCAGGCGCAGTACGTAGGAACACGCGCCGTGGATCAGCCTTTTCTCACCCAGGTCAACGGATACCAGACCGTGTGCCAGGGATGCTTTGCTCCGTTCCCCTACATGCAGCCAATCGATCCGCGATTCGGTGCGGTAACCCAGCTTTCGACCGGCGCCAACAGCAACTACAACGGACTTCAACTCACGGCCAAGAAGCGGATCGGACACGGCTTTCAAGGGCAGGTCAATTACACATGGAGCCATTGCCTGGACGAGGTTTCCAACGGCGGGTTTCTGCAGTTCTCTTCAGCTGGAATTCTCTCGCCTCTGCCGGGAGAACTCAGCCGCAATTACGCTTCCTGCGACTACGACGTGCGCCACAACCTAACCGGGCAATACGTGTACGAGCTACCGATCAAAGTGAAAAACGAATCGCTTGGCTATGCGTTGAATGGCTGGCAAGTTTCGGGCACGGTATTCTGGCACAGTGGACTCCCGTTCTCGGTGCTGAGCACGCCCTACTCGGCGAACGGGAACGGCATCGTGCAAGGTAGCGGGCCGGAATATGCGAGCCTTTTGCCCGGAGCAGATCCCTACTGCCGCAATTGCAACATTCCAGGCGTGACTCAACCGGGAACGATTCAGTGGCTGAATCCAAACGCATTTGTGTCCGCGGTTGATCCGGCGACCGGAGCTTGCTATGGGGGCAACACCCCGCAGAACTGTCAATTCGGAAATCTCGGCCGCAACGCATTACGCGGCCCCGACTTCTTCTGGAGCGACCTCTACATCACCAAATGGTTTCCGCTCGGCGAACGGGTGAAACTGCGATTCGACGCCCAATTCTTCAATGTCTTCAACCATCCCAACTTTGCGCTCCCGAGCATGGTGCTGGCCGGCATTCCCGGAAGGCCTGCTACACAGACGGGCTTCGGAGCGCTAACCTACACCACGTCTCCTCCGACCGGATTGCTGGGGGTCGGATTGGGTGGCGACAGCAGTCCCCGAATGATCGCGTTTCAGGCACGCCTTGAGTTCTGACAAGGGCTGAAAGCCGAGGCTCCGCCTAATATCCCTTTAGCAAGCCGCGTAGAATGGCTTTGCATACCGGAGGTACTCATGTCTGATGTTGTCTACACATCCAATGTACGCATCGAGCGCATCAAGGGTCCACTACGCCGGGCCTATCTGCCGGGCGAACCGCAGCCCGTGATGTTCAGCGTTCATGGTGGGATTGCAAAGCATTACGGTATCGACGAGAGTCGCTTGCCGGAGCCTCACGCCGCCACGATTGACTACATCATCGCCGCCCTCGGCGGTTGAATGCTGGGCACCTTTGCTGGCGCGCTGGATGCGCGCAAAATCAATGCCCAAGATGGCCGTCTCAGGTGCGAAGTCCGCGGTGAAGTCGAGGACGATGGAGGCGTGTTGATCATCAAACGTGTGCACGTGACCCACTATCTGCGTGCTGATGACCCCGCTGCTATTCGTGACACCGTGGAACGTGTGCATGGTGTGTATGCGCAAGGCTGTCCTGTATATCGGTCTCTGATTCCAGCGTTCCCAATCACGTCCAGCGTCGAGATCGTGAACGAGGCGTCAGGCGTATAACCAGGAATCCGTCGTCGCGTGAACCAAAGCCTCACCGCGGCTGTGACAGGACAGATTTGGCTCTCGGAAGCAGGCCAAGGAACCTCTAGGTTCGATGTCGACTGCTGGGCCGAACCGGTGCCATTCGGCAACTGCATCTCTCAATCAATCGCGGGCGCTAGAATCGACAGCAAATGTGCGGACGCTGCCGACTTTCCCGGCGTGCTGAGATTTTGGCCAGCTACTTCTATGCGGAGTGCGAGGGCCCGATCGGGCCGACCAAACAAATTATCGCAAGTCAAAATCCCTCCACGGGTATATAGTTCCCGAATGTTGCTCGACCGTGAGGACCTAGCAGTGAAATAAAGGTTTAACCGTTCTGGCATACGTGCTCGTCAGCTATATTTTCCCCTGGGGCCATGTGCAGCAACTGTTCGCTCTAAGGAGTGCGCCATGTCTCGCTATTTGTGTCTCTCAATCGTCTGCCTGGCGTTCTTGTTGTCTGCTATCTCCATGGCGGCTCAAACGCCCGAGTTGTATTGGGCATTGACGGTTCCGCCGCAGGGCGCCAACGGCTTTCCAAACATGGTTTGGTACAGCTTCAACGGTCTTCCCGGTTCGGCCCCACCACCGGCTAATCCCGCCATCCCAATTCCAGACGGTGCCTGGACTTCTGAAGGGGGCCAGTGGTGGACGGACGCTGTCCAGGCGACCGGCCAGCCTGGGATTTATTTCCTGCTGACTACCGGCTACGAGGCCGCGATCCGCGCCTTTCGAACGAGCGGCGGCATCTTCACGCCATGTGGCTCCTATCTCTTGAATTCGGTTACGGAGTCCTATGGGGGCGTTCGTGTATCGCCCTCAGGCTCTTTTGCGCTTGTGGTGGAAGGGAGCAATCCCTCCACCGGGCAAGGCACCAACGCTCTCTTGAGCTTTCCATTGAATCTTGAAGCGTCTGGCACCGCGATCGGGGGAACAAGCTGCATTCTTGGTGCACCAACGCAGATTCCAGTTTCCTCCAATACGGCGATTACGAATGTGGATTTTAACCCCAACAATAAGTCGGAAGTGGCTATAAGCGGGTACAGCAACATTGTCACGTTTATGGACCCGATTTCGGGGGTCGACTTGTGTGACGTACCTCTCGTCAACGGCTCGCAGTCCCTCACCCGCCTCGAGGCACGGTACCGGCCAGATGGTACGGAGGTCTGGGCGGCCTCGTACGACGGGGCGCAGATCGCTGTGATCGCGCCTCCGCCAGACTGCGCTGTGAAGCTGTTCATTACGCAGGGAGTCGGTTCCTACGGTCTGTACGGCGCCTCCTTTCACCCCACGCTTGGCGCTTACTACGTGGTCAACTACACGGCAGGCCACGGGAGTAATCAACTCTTTGCGCTGGACACAGCAAGCTACTCGGTTACCGGTACGATTGCATTAGGCGGAGCCGCCGGTATGACGGCGGTCACGCAGGGCCCTCTGACATATCTGTTGGAGGTGCCCATCTATGGGTGCTGTCCGCAATTTGGCTATACCAACGCCTATGATGTGAGCAGCGTTGTCGAGGCACAGGATCCAGGGGCCTACCTTCTCGGCACGACTTCCACCAATGTGAATTGGCGGCAAATCGCAACGCTTCGCACCGTCCAACGGTAACAGCTCCGTCCGCATCCGCCATTGCGAGTTGGCGCGAGCTGGCCGAACTGGTGTCGCAAGGCGTGCCTTGCAGCCACTTCGCCATTGAGCAGCCATTTTTCCGCTCGCGAGCTACGCCCGTGCCGACCAGAAATAGGCATATTCTCTTGACAAATCAGCTCACTCAGGGCAAGCTTTCCGACGCTGATACGAGCGAAGCCACCCAGAGTATTCGATTCGCAACGACAGAGGTTTATCGGGTCTAGGGATTGCAATTTCTTTTCTAGAGGGGGGACCTTGTGGAAACCGCAATTGGAGTATTCTCCGCGCGTGAGCGCGCCGCCGAGGCCGTACGCGAGCTGTTGAACCAGGAAGTCCCACAGGAATCGATTGTCCTTCTCACCCGCTCCAAAACCGAAGCTGAGGTTGTGGGAAACGAACTTGGCGCAACGGTTGGCGGATTCATGGGAGTGGGAACTGGCATGTCGGCCGGAGTGCTTGCCGCTACCATGTTGGCAGTTCCGGGGATCGGCCAAGTTTTCGCACTGGGATTTGGCGCTGCCGCACTTGTGGGATTGCTCGGCGCGGGTGTCGGTTCCGCGTTGGGAAAGTCCATGTCAGGTGACGCTGATGCTGTGCAACCTACGGCAGAAGAAAACGCTCCGGACGATGCAGCATTTTTCCGGGAAGTACTGCAAGAAGGGCGCACTCTAATCGTGGTCCGTACCGGGTCGAAGGAGACTGCGAAAGTGGCCTGCGGAATCCTGGATCGGCTGGGCCTGGGGATTGAAGGGCCTACGCCGCTCAAGATGCAGACCACCAACCGCCAGGTTGGGGACGTCTCTATCGTTGACGTTAGCGGCAGAATAACGGTCGGCGAGGGTAATTTGATGCTTCGCGAGGTCGTCCGCGATCTCGTCGACAAGGGAAATAACAAGATCCTCCTCAACCTCCACGAGGTGGGCTATGTGGATAGCTCCGGTTTGGGAGAACTGGTTAAGACTTACACTACCGTACGCAATCAGGGCGGACAGCTCAAGCTGCTGAATCCAAGCAAGCGAGTAAGTGATCTGCTGCAGATGACTAAATTGGCCAGAGTGTTCGAAATAGAAGCCGATGAGGCCAGCGCAATTCAATCGTTTTAGCCGTTCCGGGGAATCCCCAGTCACGGCTTAAATGAATGCGAACGACGACCACCAGTGTTCCGAACCGATTGAAGTGTCAGGGGCGATGTCCTAAAGTCGCGGTCGAGAGGCTGCCAGTACCGGCACGAGTGCAGTAGGCGAATTGTGACGTTTTGGGACGTAGGGAATTTCTGATGAGCGTGCAAGTGATTGATTGTATGGTGGCCAGGGACGGAATCGAACCGCCGACGCCAGCCTTTTCAGGGCTGTAGTCAACCAGCCTCAAACTATTGTAACTGCTGCACTTAATCCTCACTACTTGTCCGTTTTCTCCTTCGTTATTGGAACCATAATGGAACCACCACCCAGAACCTTGCGGATGCCTGAGTTCGCCTCACTCAGAGTCCCTCAACCCAAAACGCCCCAGAACCCCCGCGGCAGCTCCGACCTTTGGGCCCGCGAGAATGCCCGCAACTAGGCCGGAACTGAAAGGATGACCTTGGCCAGGCGCGAGGCCGGGAAAATGTGTCTTCAGTGTGCTGCAACTGCTGCAGTAGAATCAGTGATGTCGCTGAAATCGCACCGGAAACAATCTGTCCAACTGAGTTTATGCTGGTTTCTGAGCCGAAGCGATGCCCAGCAAATTGAGAACAAGACAAACAAAGGTGACCAGGCCACGCGGGCGGGCAACTCGGGTGCTAAGAGAAGTGGCGCACGAGATCGGCAGGAAACAATTGCTTGGCGTCCTCACGCTGCTCGAACGCCAAAGTTCGGCGCGGGTTACCGTCATGGTGATTGGAGATGCGTACCGCACGGCTGCAAGAACCGCATATGCTGCTTCAGCTCCTCGTAGACCGTTGGTACATTACGATGGGGTTCTAGGGTTCACCTTTGTAGTAGGCCCGCCCACGACTACCTGTCTTATTGAAAGCAAAGCCGGCCGGAGCCCTTCGACGATTCAGAAGCTCCCAGGCCATCTAAAGTCTTTCCTCATAAACGCGTATTGTGTGATGAAGGCCTGGAAGGAAGGCAAGGCCAAGCACCGTCCTCTTTTCCTGTTCGTAAGTGCTGCTCCTTTCGAGTCGGACCTACTGGAGGACGGACTTCTTGACGTGAAAAAGGCAGTTGCTTCACTCAAGGAAGCTGGACTGAAGAAGGTCGATGCTAAGGTGGTTCAGCAGGTCCGGCAGACCCTCCGCGTGTTTGAGTACGGCGACTGGCTTGAGGCACTGACTGGATAACTTATGGGCTTAGACATCTACTTCGGCAATCTCGCTCCCACCCTAGCCGCCCAATATTCGCGTTTCCCTCGGCCAACGGCGAGGACAAAGCGCGCTATGGAAATGCTCTTAGCCGAGATTCGCGACCAAACCGGAGATGTGGTCGATCTAAGCGAAGCAAAGGTTCCGGCGAAATACAAAGCGAAGCACATCCGGTACGGCTCGAATTCTGCCATTCACACCCTGCGTGTATATGCCTGTAGGCTGGCGGGCTACACCTTAGACGAAGCTTATGAACTCCCTGAAAGGGTCATCAGTGTTCTTGGCACGTCTGAACTCGAGGACGCTGACGAAGAGGAAGAGAGCGGCTTCGAAGTTCACGGCGAAAGAAGCGGTGAATTCACTGAAGAACAGGAAATCGAGAGGGCGTGGCACTTTGATCTAGATCTGATATGTCCGATGCCTTCAGGACCCATGAAACCGTTTCCTTTCCCGCATCTCGTGTGCTTCTCCGACACGGAGGGAATCTACATACCGAAGGCATTCAGGGAACCCATTGTGCTTGACGATTATTTTATCGGCAGCAGCGTTCAATTGAACGCAGAACTGTCAGAGGTCGCGCAACAGCTAACAACCAGAACCATCACTGTTGTGAATCAAGAAACGAATGTGCTGGAGTTCCTCGCTGTTGTGAAGGGGCTTCTCGTCGCCCTGCGCAATCCGTGCCTAATCAGCGTTCGCCACCGAATCTCGATGCTGTTCGGTTGATTACAATCCGCCCACGATCCATTACTCCCCGGCTTCACCTAAACCGCCGCGCCACACCTCGACTTCACCGTCTGTGCGTGAGCGGAGAAATAGCGATACTTTGCGAGAACCCTCAGGAGCCCGGAGTTCTCCTAAGTTAGGCCGAATGCCGCGGGCAAACGACAACCATTACGGCGACACCGAAGCTCGGGCCTCGACGTGATTTTGAATTTCTGCGCGTTCGCTACTGGAATCGGCGAGGATCGCCGTCTCGAAGCCGGCCAGAGCTCTCTGCGCGGTGGATCGCGGCACACCGGATTCCCTTTCGATTGCCACCCAGGACAGTCCTCTCAGACGCAGCTTACTCAGTTGCGCCACATCCACGTCGACCCGCGGAAATGCGAAGCCCTGCAAGGTCGTTCACTCTCACGGCAACAATGTCGAAAACCCTCCTCTCTGCCTGCTCAATTCGAGCGCTGGCAGAAGAACATTTGATTCGGCGGCCATTTCGGAGCGATGCTGGTCCTGATCGCGCTATTACCGCCACGGCCGGGATAGCGCTGGGCGAAGTCAGCCGGGGGGAACTCGGTATGGCCTGGTTGGGTAAGGAGAAGTGTTGCAACAGCGGGCTGGAATCTGGGGCCGTGCGAGGCGGTTGGCAGACCATAGCGAGAGCTTCCGACGAAAATCGTTTAACAGTGTCGCGAACGGGCTCGAGGGGTGTACTATGGTGCCGGTTACGAGGCCAAAATGGAGCTTTCCGGCTTGCACGGGCAGATTTCTGCAGGATTATCCGGACGCGACTGACGGTAGCTGCAGGGATCGTGGTGCTTGCTAACGTCGTGATGTATTGCAGGTGCTGGCTGCGCAGGCTTAAGGCCTCCGACTTGGCTAGACGTAAACATTTCCGGCGGTGGCGATCTGTTGCATGCAGTGTGACCGCTGGCACTGCTGGCCGGCAGAAAGCCAACTACGTCCACCCGTAGAAATATCCCTTTTGCTAATGTGGAGATCGATTGCCACTCCTCGAAGACGGCCATTCTGTCCGGGACACGTATGAAGTGGAGCGATTCCTCGGTGAAGGAGCCTTCGCGGAGGTTTATCGTGTCCGACATCGCTATCTCGGGAGACAAGCCCTAAAGCTGTTCAAGCTTGCTGGCCTTACTGCGCCGGAAGTTGAGGAGATGCTGGGTGAGGCTGTTCTGCTGTCCCATATAGATCACCCGAACATCGTCCGGGTTTTCGACGCCAACACCGTCATGATTGAAAGTCAGGTCTATGGCTACTTCACTATGGAGCACATCGCCGGCGGTAGCTTAGATAAATTTTGGCGTTCCTATGGTTCGCAGTTCGTCCCAGTGCCGGTCGTGGTGGACGTGATAAAACAGGTCTGCCGTGGATTGGCTACGGCTCATAACCAAGATCCGCCTATTATTCATCGCGATATCAAACCTCAGAACATTCTTATTGGTTACCAATCTGACGGTCTCAGAGCCAAAGTATCAGATTTTGGTCTGGCCAAACGGGTAAATCCTCTGACGCTCCTGGCAAGTGCTCGTGGAACTCGGGCTTTTAAGGCACCAGAAGCTTTTGACGATTCTAACAGCGACTCTTGTGCGGGGGACGTTTGGGCCATCGGTATGACATTGTATTTATTGCTGACCGACAAGTTGCCCTTCAATGTTCCGGATGAGACGGTTACTGCGAGTGCCAAGACCTTCGAAGGACCTGTTGTTGTTCCAAGTCGTGTGAATCCGACGTGTGATTCCACCCTGGATCGAATCGTCGTGAGATGCCTTGCGGTCGACCGTTCACACCGATACTCAACCGCTTCTGACCTTTTCGCCGATCTTGAGTGTTGGAGTCCTAAGCTTGAGACCGGTGAATCGAGCCGCGGAGCGAACGAGTGGTCGACGTCGAAGGAAGTACTAGGCAAACCTTCACCAGCGACGCCACAAAACGCCAACGAACTGGCTGCGAAAGCCGTCGAATTAGCCCAGACTCCAGGTCGTCTGAATGACGCCGCTGATCTCATGGAGGAAGCATTCAACAAACTCCCACGGCTTCGTAGTGAATACCAGGGGCGCGTAAAACTCTGGCGACGTGGAATTTCCATGTAGGGTGATAATGGCAACTCACTCGATCCTGATTACTGATAACGATAAGGCGCTGTCTGATCTAGTTAGCAACGCGCTGTCACGAGATGGCTATGAAGTTCGCGTTGCTGCATCTTCGGCGGAGGCCATCGAGTGTGCGCCAATATTTCGACCGGAGCTTCTGGTCATCAATCCTGCAATGCCCAGCCTTTCAGGTGTAGAGGCTGCCAGACAGATCTCTCGAGATACGAAATGCAAGGTACTTTTCCTTTCGACTTTAGCTAAGGATCCTGATTTCCGCGAGATGTTGCGCGGCCTGCGGCAGCAAGGCTGCCAGTGCTCAGCTCTGGGCCTTCCATTCGAGAACGACGAGTTCCTAGCCCACGTTAGACGCGAGATTGGAGCGGTCCTTATCCTCACCGATCTCGATGCGTCCCCAGCCCCACGCGAAATGCTTCGGCCCCCGACGGCTGTGCCCGCTAGAGCCCCTCTTCCTGAGTACGAGGCCCTGCTCACGATGATGAGGCCTCAGCTTTACACACAGAACGTGTTCAGACTGACCGGCTTGGAAGTGGACACTTCATTGCGTGATATCTCGCGCCATGCCGAGAAGCTGGAGATGATGGCTAAGCTGGGAGTGGCCGGTCAAGACCGCGGAGCTTTTGCGATCGCGTCTGTAACCATAGAGGAGATAAGGGCGGCCATCCAGTCGATAAGGACTCCCGAGCAGCGGTTGCTCCACGAGTTCTTTTGGTTTTGGCGCGCCACGGGCGACAGCAAAACTGACGAAGCATTGACGGCAATCAAGAAAGGAGATGTGCAGCGTGCGGTGGAAGCGTGGACGGCAACCGGAGTGGAACAGCGAGAATTAAGCTCCATTGCCGCCCGTTTAGACGGCCAGTGCTCGGATACTGACCGAGTAGCTTTGGTTCAGAAGAGAGCAGAGTTGGCGCGCGCCGCCGCCATCTCCATTCACAATCTTGCTGTTCTCTATCACCTTCTTGCGATCAATCTCGAGGTCCGTGCCGATGGACGGGGAAAACATGACAACACAGAGCGGCTCTCGAATTGGAAAACATCACTTGAGTTTTGGGCCAAGCTCAGAAATCAGCATGGATTTTGGGACGTATTGGTGTGCCGTATCCGTAGCCTCGAAGACCCTCGGCTAGTCGTTGAGACCGCTGAACTGATCTGGAACTCTTTGCCCGTTGCACTACTGTTAATCAACGCGCAGTTCGCAGTCGCCGCTGCCGAAGCACGGAACTTCGAAGGGGCCGGGCAGCAACGCCAGATAATGAACGAATCAGCGTTCGAAGAGAACTGTGTTAGAGAAGCGTTGCGTCGAAGTCTGAGACCCCTTCAAGAAGAACTCGTCCTCCTATGCCAAACCGCGGAGACGGACTCACTGCAAGCACCTGCTAATGCCGCCGAGATCATTCGAAAGCTCTTCGAAGATAAGAGAAAGCACCTACAATCCTTCAATTATCTGCTAGGAGCTGGGGATCGGATGCGGGACTTCGTCCATGACCTCGTTGCGCAAACCGGTCGGAAGTGCCTTATCGCCTACGCCAACGAAACCGAAGACTGGCAAGCGGCGCAACCGCTCTTTGAAGAATGCCTCACACTCGCCGAAAGTAATTCGCTCCGCTCTCGTCTCGAAGACGATCTAGAGATGTTGGCTAGCAATGTCGCAAGGCAAAGGGCAGCAAGACGCACGGAGGCGAGCTCCGCTCCTTCGCCCTCAGGCGCGGCTCAAGGGCAACCGATGTCCAGGAAGCGGCCGGCATCGACCACGTCTCCAAGCAAGAAAAGAGGGCTCGTAATCGGCTCGGTCATCGCCGCTGCGATCGTTCTCCTCTTGATCATTATTGGAAACTCCAATAACGATTCGTCATCGCATGAACCAGCGCCGAGGCCAACCCCCCCCCTAAACTCGTCGAATGCGCCTGCGGACACTTCTAACAGCCCAACCACTTATGCGGCGCCAGCTTCAGCCAACAATAGTGGTACTCAGGGTCTGCGCGCGACAATATCAACAGAACCAGACTAGGCTCAGGCAGATGGAAAGTGATTTGTCTAACTTGGATGCCGAGATCCGCGAAACTAAAATCGGAGATCGAAACCGACAAGGCGTTGCGCTGACACAAATGAAAAGAGAAACGAACAGGGATTCCAAGTTGACTCGGATCTTTACGAAACGACGCGCATGCGGCACAACAAAGCTGTGAACCAGCAACGGCCTTGTAAACTGACAACAATTCAACTCTCCTAGAATACAAACGGCTGCTGAACTCCGACAAATACTCAGATCGATCGGTATAACAGTCTCGTCGGGGTCGCGATGAAAGACTTTAACCGGATGTTTGGAATTAGACGAGCACATCCTCCTGATGGAGCGGACCAGAACAATATCGGCGAGTCTGGTGCAAGCGACAAAGCATCATGTTACAACTGCGCCCCACGATCTGGGCTGATATGGCGAACGCGGTGTGGGCGCTTCAGCAGAAAGCTGTGACCCAACGACGGGTGAGCCCCGGAAGGAATTCCGTCCGGTGTCCCGTCACATCGAACGGATGGTGGAATGTCTGCATGAGATCGGCATCGAGTTCATACCATATGAATCAGCCCTTTGATTTGGGCCTGTCACTCGAAGTGATTGCATTCCAGCCGATGCCCGGCATAGTTCGAGAAGTTGTGATGGAAACCATACGACCGACAGTCTATCTTCAAGGACACAGACTCCAGATCGGACAAGTTATTGTGGCCACACCGGAGAAGCCTTCAGAGGAGAAGAACTAAGAATGCCTAGGCTCTACGATCGACTATGGCATCATCTCGGCACCACGAATAGCAGTATCGCGGTTCTAGAAGAATGGCCCAAGAGTCATTCGGAACAATGATAGCTGGAGTGTCCACGCCCTCGGCTGTGTGGGTTCACAAGAACTCCGGTCTGCGCATTGGTATGTCGGCGAAAGAGCGCGTATTCAGCGACCCTGAAAACGGTGCCGCCGAGTTCAAATTGATGATGGGGCAAGAATAGACCGCAAAGAGAATGGACCGGCTTGATCGCGCCTTCAAGCCGGAGGAGCTATCGGCGGAGGTCTTAAAATCATTGAAGGATGACTAGCGGGATACGGGCGAGGATCTCATGCTGCTGTCATAACCGTTCCGGCGGCGTTGACCTAGCCGGAGTCGGAGGCCACTCGCCGGGCTGCT
>CAVXMZ010000010.1:0-110794 GCA_963763145.1 uncultured Acidobacteriaceae bacterium
AACCGTTGGTCGGCAGTTCGACTCTGCCCAGGGCCCCCATCCCATCACGTTGAAAGAAGACTAGATAACGGCAGGGGTTGCCGCAGTCTTCCAAGCGTCTGTTGCCACTTCGTTGCCAGATAACGATTCCGGCAATGCCTTCTCAAGTTTTTCCATCGCGTCGGTCACTTGAGTTGCGACCGTCTTGATGGGCCTTTCATCCCATCTGATTACAGCAGTTATCATGTAGCTTGCCGAGTTGCGGTGGTAGCCCCTCAAGGTCTCAAATGGCGGCGACTTGGGCATGGGCTACGGAATAATCTCCCACACCGTGCCACAGCCATACGAGCACACGCCGGAAAAGTGTCCGCCCTCCTCCGCGACCCCATACAGGTTGTTGGCAGAATCGAGGACGAGACGGCCGACCGGGTAGATGCCGTCGGAAGCCTGGAATATATGCAAGTCGGTCTCGATCCAGCTCCCATTCGAAGGCGCAAGCTTAATCACGGAGCCATAACCGTTGATGCCGCCTTGTGAGGATGTACCGTAGAGGTTTCCGGAGCTGTCCGAAACCAGACTGCCCTGAGGCTCGCTATTCGCAGGGAAGCTGTAGATATCCTGGTACTCCCCTCGCCGCGTTAGCTGGAAGACGGTGCCTCCGTTGTCTAAGCCGCCTCCCTCCATTTCGCCATAGAGGTTGCCGGAACCATCCATCAGCAAGGTCCCGACGGGCAAGACTCCAAGTCCACCCGCACCACATTCGTAAAGAATGGTTTCTGTCCAGCCTTCGCCCTGCGGAGGACTCAGCTTAAAGATAACTCCACTATTCGAAGGGATACCGCCTAACCAGGTCACTCCATAAAGGTTTCCGGCGGTATCGAAGATCAAGCCGCCTGATGGCACTGCTCCCGCAGAGCCACCGTCGTTGTTAAAGTTGAAAATGACGGTCTCCGTCCAGCCGCTGCCGCTCGGGCTGAGTTCATAGACAACTCCGCAACCGTCATTGCTGGCTTGGCAAGGTCCTCCACCTTCCGACGCTGTGCCGTAAATGTTGCCTGCACTGTCAAACACAACTTCGCCAATGGGGAAAGCTCCGTCGCTCCAATCGAAATTGTGAAGGACGGTCAGTGTCCAGGGACAGGAGAAAGACGCGCACGCATTTGGCGGGGGTTGCAATTTGAAAACAGTTCCGTTCCCTCCCGTTCCGCCAAGGTACGTCGTGCCGTACAATGCGCCGTCCGGGCCAATGGTTAACTTGCTATACGGGTCGGAGGGCCCATTCCCCAATTGTCCAAAGTTCTTGAGCGGGTTGAGCAGCCAGCCAGATCCACGGGACGTCAGCTCGAACACCGATCCGTTGTTGCCAATGATTTTGCCGCTCGTCGAACCGTAGAATTTCCCCGGGGCAGCCGCAGTTAGTCCGCCCAAGGGGGCAGCGTCGTCACCTTCGCCGGTGAACGCGTGCAGCACCTGGAAGGTCTGGGCCCGCGCTACGGAGGCCGTCATGACGATTGCCGCGGACAGGATCATTAGGAAAAGTCCGGCTGCTAACGGCGACAGGCCGATGTCGCAAACTGAAGCTGCGTTTTGATCTTGACCTGTCATTCTAAATTTCATTGGGCCATCCTCGCGCCGGGCGCCAGCCAACTCTTACACTGGTTCGAGTGTAGGTCAACTTAATTCCACATTAGGACGAAAACACCATCACGGCAGAACGTTTATGGGGCTCTGTTTCCAGCCGATGTCTGAAGTAAATTGACCTAGCGGATCGCTGTCGTAAAAACTGCTCCATGGCCGATCGACTGGGACCGGAGAAATTCTAACCATCAGAAGTCAGCGCACCTGTGCTGCCTCAGCCAGATTAGTTACGCTGCCGGCTGCCCTCCGGCATACTGCCCGCACCATGCCGCGAAAAATCATGATGTGAATGGGATAAAGGACCCACCAATACAGTTCTCCCAGCAACCCGCGCGGCACAAACCATGCGGAACAGCGAACCAGCGTCCTCCCGCCGGGCTGAGGAGAGAGCAAGAACTCCAACCATGCACGACCCGGCAATTTCATTTCCGCTCGCAACAGCAGACGACGCCCTGCCTCCAGATCCTGCACGTACCAGAAGTCGACGTGATCTTTTTCGTTCAGAGGTGCACGGCTAAGGCTGGGTTTCATTCCAACTCCACCCAAGCAGCGGTCCAGCCAACCACGGAGCCGCCACAGGCGGTTCGCGTACAAATAACCGTTCGAGCCCCCGAGGCTTGTGATGACGGAGAACACGGCCTTCGGGGACGCATCCGCCAGCGCTTGTCTCACGTCGCAAAGGATTCCTTCCCGCCGAATGAAGACATGTGCGCGCTGTACAGCAATGTTCTCGGTCAGCGAATCGTCCGGCAGCGTCCTGCTCCTCGTCTTCTCGACCGCCGCAGCGTAACTCATGGGATGGATCGCAGGGAACAACTCGGCGGCGAGGGCGCTTTTACAGACCACCTCGGTGCGCAGGCCCTCGATCAACGGCCGGGCGATCGCGGTTGGGAGCGGGGTCACCAGCCGCAACCAGTAGCTCGACAGCCGTGGTGTCAGGACGGGCACGCGAAGCAGCCAGCGTCGGAGCCCGCGTGTCCGGGCGTAGGTCAGCATCATGCTGCGGTAGGTCTCAACCGTTGCCCCGCCGATTTCGATCACCTGGCCCGCTGACTCCGACGACTCAAGCGCCGCCAGCAGATATTCGAGAACATCGTCGATGGCAATCGGCTGCGTCCGCGTAATTACCCAGCGGGGGCAGATCATGATCGGCAGCCGCTCGGTTAAGTAGCGAATTAATTCGAACGAGACGCTGCCGTTGCCCACGATAATCCCGGCGCGAAACTCAGTCACCGCCGGTCCAAAGTTCCGTAGAACTTCTCCGGTCTCGTGGCGACTCTTCAGGTGTTGAGACATTTCTGGCGATTCCGACGCGAGCCCGCCGAGATAGATGATCCGGCTCACTCCTGCTTGCCGCGCGGCGAGAGCAAAATTGTGCGCGGCATTCAGGTCGCGCTGCTGGAAATCTCCGCCGGGAGCGGACATGGAGTGAATCAGGTAATAGGCGACATCAATTCCTCGCATCGCCGCCGTCAGGCTCTCCGGCTGCAGCGCATCGGCAACAGCCAGGCGAGTGCTCTCCGCCATCCTGCGCGGCACGCGCGCAGCATCTCGCACCATGCACACGACCTCGTGTCCCGAAGCCACCAATCGCGGGACCAGCCTGCTGCCCACATATCCCGTCGCGCCGCTCACTAGAATCTTCATGGTCCGCCTGACTCCCTTACTTAGATGCGGATGAGTGCAATGGGGAGAACCTGAGCGGTTCTCCCCGCTTTCAGTCGGCTGCTAACGGCGAGCCGCTACCGGCTCGTGTGCCCAGCGATGCTGAATGGCCTTGAAAGAGACAGCCTGGTACAGCGCCGACAAGCCCACCAGAGCGTACACGACGGAACTGAGCACCGAAGTTTCGCCGAATTTCATTCCGAAAATAGCGGCCACCAGGTCGAAGTGCGCAACCCCCACCAGACCCCAGTTTAGTCCGCCAACCACCAGAAGCACTGCCGCGATCACATCTAGACTTTTCAGTTTCATCGTTTCCTCCATCAATTAGTTTTTGGGTAGAAGCACGGTGTCGATCACGTGGATGACGCCGTTAGTAGCGAACACGTCGGCCTTGATGACCTTGGCGTTGTTTACCATCACCGTGCCGTCGGTGACGGTAATTTTCACGTCCTGGCCCTCCAGGGTTTTGGCCGACGACATCTTCGTCACCTGCGCTGCGGTCACGTCGCCCGCTACCACGTGGTAGAGCAGAACCGCCTTCAGCTTCTCCTTGTTCTCGGGCTTCAGCAGAGACTCGACCGTCCCTGGCGGCAGTTTGCTGAAGGCTTCGTCGGTGGGAGCAAACACCGTAAAAGGCCCCTTGGTTTTCAGGGTTTCAGCCAGTCCGGCAGCTTGTAGTGCCGTGGCCAGTGTGTTGAAAGTGCCCGCGGCGACCGCGGTGTCAACGATGTCCGTTTTTGCTGAACCGGTCACCGCCGGCACTGCGCTTACCAGGACACCGAGGAGCAATGCAAAACTCGCTGAGTTCATTTGTCTCTCCTTGGGTTGAATCGTCTGGATTTTCTGGTTGCGTTTTGTTCTCGGCTGTATTAACTATAGAGAACAATTATTGTCGCAACACGAAAATCAACCCGTTCCTGTAAGTCATGTGAGCGCCAGTTAAATCGCGAGGCTTGTTTGTAGCGGTGGGAAAACAGGAGAAACCAGTGGTGAACAAAACCATCGTCGAAGGGCTTCGGCCCTATGCTCTAGGTGAAAAGCTGCGTGCCTTAAGGCTGCGCAAGAGCATGGGTCTGGTGGAATTGGGCAAGCATACCGCTCTTTCGGCGGCAATGCTCTCCAAGCTGGAACGGGGCAAGCTGTTTCCCACGCTGCCCACGCTGCTTCGGATCGCCATGGTGTTCGGCGTTGGGCTGGAATATTTCTTCACCGACGAGCGCAAGCGTCATGTGGTAGCGATTGCCCGCAAGAAGGAGCGTTTGCGCTTTCCCGATAGCCCGGGCGGCGGCAGCATCGCCTACAACTTCGAAAGCCTGGACTTCAAAGCTACCGAACGCAAGCTGAATGCTTTCTACGCCGAGTTCCAGCCCTCGTCCCCGGACAAGACGAGGTTTCACCAGCATCCCGGAGTGGAGCTACTCTACCTGATCTCCGGCAAGTTGGAACTCACGGTTGGCTCCGAACGGTACACCCTGGACGCTGAGGACGCGGTGTACTTTGATTCCGGAGTACGTCACAGCTACCGCCGCGCCGGCAAAGGTCCGTGCGCGGGCGTCATCGTTACCGCGTGAAAAAAGTAGATGCTTAGCATGAATTGGCTGTTTGTCATCGAAAACAGAATCGCGGCTCGGATACTACCAAGTTGATTAGGGATAGAGGCCACCGGACATGCTCGTGGGTTCGAGCGGTTACTGGCCGAACTGGGTTTCGAGCTGTGGATTGGAGATCCGGCCCAGATTAAAGCCGCACGAGTGCGGAAGCAGAAGACCGATCGTCAGGATGCGCAGCTGTTGCTGAAGCTGCTGGTGGAAGAGCGCTTCCCGCGCATCTGGATACCGCGTCCGGAGAAGCGCCGAGGCGCCGGCGATAGCGCCGGCGTCGGCCGCTTTCTGCATTTGCAGCTTCTGGTAGCGTAGGAAACCAACTTCGACACCCAAGCCACCCATCAGCATCAGCACAACCAGCGCCAGGGCACCCAGCACCAGAGCTTGGCCCTCGTCCGCTCTACCAAATTGCCTGAATCGCCGCAGTGCTAATAAATTCGTCACAATGTCACCTCTAGTGCGGGGATTATTCGAAGCCGCTTAGTCGGTCAACGTTGTCCAGGGCGCAATAGCAGCAGCCGAACGATCCTGGAAGTCCCCTCAGTTAAGGAATGCGACATTGGGACCTGAATTCCCTCACGCTGCGGAATTTCCCCCCCCGGCTCAGTTAGCTTGCCGGTCACCGAGACATTGGAACCTGTTCCTGCGTTCTCCCGAGGTCTCGGCGCGACTGGTTGTTTGGAGCGACTACATGCCATCATTGATCCCTCCGAAATAGCATCGGGTCCGATTCTTGCCTGGAACCCCTGAGCCAGATCCCCCCGCGTTTCCCCTCGGTAGTCGATGTTCCAAAGACTTGGTTGTGCCTTGGGTGGTTGATTTGTCTCTATTCCTATCGCGGTACGCTTGGCCAAGACGTCCCCCAGGACAGAAAGGGGCGACCGAGAGAGCACTCGGTCGCCGAAGACAGTGAACGTGGTTAAGGGTTGCATTAACGGACGGCTTCGGGCTGCGCTCCGCGACCGACTGCGATTGGTCCACGAGCGATTGGTTGTCCTCCGCGCAGCAGCGGTTGTACGCCGTTCGGCGTGGCGACGAAACCGGTGTTGATGGGGGCCGTACCGTAGAAACCGACTAGGTTGCCGGTGTCGTTGATGCCGTTAACGATGGTCGTGCCAACGCCGTTAGGAGCATCGACGGTCACGTAGGCAGCAGTACCGATCGTGTAGACGAAGCCGTGGCTCAGGCCGGCGGCATCCGTGAAAGTGCCGACAACCTTACCGCTGTTGTTCAAGCCCAGAGCCTGGGTGAAAGTGCTGCCAGGCACATCCAGGGGCATGAAAACCCCGCGGTTAATCAGCCAGCCGTGGTTTACGCCGTTGGCATCGATGAAGAAACCGCAGGTGGCACCAGAGTTGTTGATGCCGGTGGCCTGCGCTCCGCCCACCGCGCCGGGGATCATGATCACGTGGAACACTCCGCCCACTTCGTCGTACGTGTAGGGAATGTCAGGGGTGGTGTTGTCGATGCTGTTGCTGTAATAGCCGGCCGCCTGGTAGTAGTCGTTCTGGCTCAGCAACTGGTTGAAGGAAGTGGCGATCTGGGCGCCGGGATAGTCGACGGTGGTGAAGCGACCATCAACGGTGCGGAAGAAGCCGTGGGTGATTCCGGCGTTGTCAACGTAGAAACCATCGGTCGTCAGGAGGTTGTTGATACCGATGACCTGGGTCATCATGGAGTTCGGAAAGTTCTCGGCGGTGAAAGCGTTGGGCAATACCAGAGTGAATCCCTGGTTCTGATTGAAGTTGTGATAGCCGGCGATTACATCGCTGTTGTTGATGCCCAACAACTGGGTAAAGGAAACGTTGGGGTCGCCGAAGACGACGTTGCGGAAGGTGTAGCTCTGTTGGGCGAACGCGGAAGAGCAAAGCATCAGCGCGAAGGCCAGGACGAAAGTAAGTTGAAAGCGTTTCATGGTAATTCTCCTCTATATGAGCGGCCATCGGCCGCAAGAATGAATTTGGATTGTTTTAAGGAAGCCGTTTTGCAGATGTTGGAACGTCTACAATCGCCTTCACTTACATATGTGACATTGGCGCCCGAATTCCCTCATCCGGGAGAAAAAATCTGTCGGGGCCTTACCAGCCCGAGAGCGCATATGTGGCATGCGAATGCGAACTCACTCATTGTTGTTCCGCGACTGCTCGCCGGCTGCAAAACTAGCCGGTCATAAAGTGGCGAGTTTGGGGTATAATTCCGCGCTGAAACCGCGTTGCACTAGGGTCATCGTGGCCAGGTAAATTGCTGGGCTTAAGAGATTTTCCGGTTAGGGGCCCCTGTGTGGTACGACTCCACGCTAAACCGGTTCATCTGGATCAACTAACCGCCAACCTCCAGCAGATGTCCAATTTAAGGAATTGCTAATGCCGCCGGACCGGCAAGACGTGACACGGCTCCTCCAACAATGGAAGGGTGGCGACCGCGAAGCCCTTGACCAGTTGATGCCGATCGTCTACGACGAGCTTCGCCGCTTGGCCTCCAGATGTTTGTATTCAGAACGTCCAGGGCACACCCTGCGGGCGACGGCTTTGGTCCACGAGGCTTACATCCGGCTGATGGACGCCGACATCGGATGGCAGGACCGGGCGCACTTCTATGCGGTAGCGGCGCGCGTGGTGCGCCGCATTCTTGTGGAATACGCCCGGACACACACTCGCCAGAAACGGGGCGGCGGTGAGGAAATGGTTCCGTTGGACGAAGCCATCGTGGTCGGACCAGAGGCTGCTTCCACCGTTTTGGATCTGGATGAAGCCCTGCAGCGATTAGCCGCACTCGACGAGCGCAAGAGTGACATCATCCAAATGCTCTTTTTTGGCGGCCTCACCTACGACGAAACCGCCGCAGCTCTGGACATCTCTCCAGCCACCGTCCACCGCGAGTTGAAATTGGCCAAAGCGTGGTTGCATCGGGAGCTGGCGCAGGACCAGGCCTAGAGGAGATAGCGGCATGGACAGCGCTGAGCGTTGGGGCCGGATCGATCAGCTGTTCCATGCGGCCTTTAACTACGATCCGCCGACCCGTGCAGAATTCCTCCGCCAAGCCTGTGGAAGCGATGCTGAATTGCTGAGGGAGGTCCAATCGCTTCTCGATTCTGCCGAAAAATCCATCGATTTCGTTCCGGAAGCTGTACGCGAGGTGGTCCAAAAGCTGTCCGCGGACGATGGGCACGAATTGTCTGCCGCGGCCGTCCAGTCAGCTCGCTACCGGACACCCGTCGTTCCCGGCACGCAGCTGGCGCACTACACCATATTGTCCATGATTGGGGCCGGAGGCATGGGCGAGGTTTACCTCGCGCAGGATACCCGTCTACGGCGTGAGGTGGCGATCAAGATGCTGGCGCCGGAGCTGACCGGGGACCAGCGCGGTTTGCGTCGCTTCGAGCAGGAAGCGCACGCTGCTTCGGCACTCAACCATCCCAATATTCTTACGATTTACGAATTCGGCCATGCGGACGGCGTGTACTTTATCGTCTCCGAGTTTGTCGAGGGTGTGACTCTGCGCCAGAAGATGAGTGGAGGACGACTTGACCTGAACACCGTCATCGAGATCGCAATACAAATTGCCGGCGCTCTGGCGGCTGCCCATGCCCGCGGAATCGTTCATCGCGATATCAAACCAGAAAACGTCATCGTTCGATCAGACGGGATTGTCAAAGTCCTCGACTTCGGAATCGCGAAGCTTAGCCCCCGGTATACCGGGCAAATAACTCGTCGCAACATGTTGAGTGTTGCTCTTTCGGACAGTGAACCAGGAGTGGTTCGGGGAACCGCCAAGTACATGTCTCCTGAGCAGGCGCGAGGCATGGCGGTAGATGCACGCAGTGACATCTTCAGCCTCGGATCGGTGATCTACGAGCTGGTGACCGATAGAGCAGCTTTCGAAGGTGAGACCGCCAGCGATGTCATGGCGGAAATCCTGAAGGTTGAACCACCACCGCCGACGGAGTTCGTGCCCGATCTTCCACCCGAAATCGAGCTCATCATCGCCAAAGCTCTTCGGAAGGATCGCGAGAGACGCTATCCGTCGGTTGGCGAGTTGCTGAAGGATCTACAGAACTTCAAGAAGGAAGCGGAATTTCAAGCTAAGCTGCAATCGCCGGTTCGAGCTGAACCACCCAAGCCACGATCGGAGCGCAAGACTCCAGCGCGGTCGCTGACCCCGGCCCCGGTTCAAGTTTCCTTCTCTGCGGGCTGGTGGCTATGGCGAATCGCGGTGTTGCTGGTCGTGGTATTCGCCATTGGCTACTTCTTCGCCAGAAAATCGAATCCTGTGCCGACATCGGAGGAGCCGCGCAGTCTGGCAGTGCTTCCTTTTCGCAATCTCACGCCTGATGCAAAGACTGATTTCCTGGGATATTCGCTGGCGGATGAGATTATCACCAAGCTTGACTATGTGAATGCTCTGACAGTTCGTCCTTCGTCTTCTATCGACAAATATCGCAACCAGATCGTCGACCCCAATAAAGTTGCGGCGGACTTGAATGTCGACACGTTGCTCACCGGAACTTACCTTAAGGATGGCGACGAGATCAGGATCACCGCTCAACTGGTTGATGTAAAGCCCGATAAGATTCTGTGGCGAGAAGCCATTGACCTGAAGTACGACAATCTGCTGACAGTGCAGGACCGAGTGGTTCAGCAGATAGTCAAGGAATTACAGTTGAACTTGTCGCCCGCTGAAGCCGCTAATCTTAAGGCTGAAAGGCCGATCAATGCGGCGGCCTACGAAGACTATCTTCGCGGAATTGATCTCTACTCCCTGAACGATTTTTCCGCCGCAATTGACATGTTGGAGAAGTCCATTGCAGTGGAACCAAACTATGCGCCTGCATGGGCGTATCTGGGACGAGCCTACACCACCAACGCCTCGCTGCAGTTCGGCGGCAGTGAGCAATACGCCAAGGCACAAGCAGCTTATGAGAAGGCAATTGCGTTGAGCCCAACTTCGGTTGAGCCGCGCATCTTTATGGCCAACCTCTTAACCGATACGGGCAGGGTTGAACAGGCCGTGCCTCTATTGCGATCGGTCCTGAAAGACAACCCCAACAACGCCGAGGCGCATTGGGAGCTAGGCTATGCCTATCGCTTCGGAGGCATGCTACAGGAATCGGTGGTGGAGTGCGAGAAAGCGCGCCAGAACAATCCTCAGGTCAAGATAAGCAGCGCCGCGTTGAACAGCTATCTTTATCTTGGGGAGTACGAAAAGTTTCTCCAGAGTCTCCCTGCCAACGATTCCGCCTACATTCTGTTTTACCGCGGCCTTACCGAGTACTATATGAGTCACCGTGACCAGGCTGCGAAAGACTTTGATCGTGCTTTCGACAGGGATCCTTCCTTACTTCCCGCGAATGTAGGAAAGGCACTCAGCTACGCAATTAAGCAAGACAAGGCTCGCGGCGTGAAGCTCCTTAAGCAAACGGAAGACAAGATCGAGGAACGCGGCGTGAGCGATCCTGAAGGCATGTACAAGGTTGCGCAAGCCTATGCGGTTTTAGGCGATAAGCCTTCTGCGCTGCACATGCTAAGACATAGCATCGGGGGCGGGTTCTTTTGCTACCCTTACTTCCTAAGCGACCCGCTGCTGCAGAGTCTCCGCGGTGAGCCGGAATTCGAGGCGCTTCTAAACCAGGCTCGTCAGCGGCACGAACAGTTTCAGACCACGTTCTTTTGACTTTTTTTCCGAACCGTGTGCCGCGGAGAAAAAATGGCAGCTTTTGTTCGCAAGGCGGCATTCCTCACGCCGGCGTGGTTGCCGACGCCTCAGGGAACCTGTATGGAGCCACTTACCTCACCGGGTATGCGTACGAGTTGTCGCTCTCCGGCGGCCAGTGGATTTACACAACTCTTTTACAGCTCTTCACCGGCGACGGGCCGGTGTCCAATCTCACGCTTCGATTCCCAGGGAGATCTCTTATGGAACTGTCCCAGACGGAGGCGTATACCAGAAGCGTACAGTCTTAAAGCTAAGCCGTACGAATGGGGTTTGGACCTACACCGACCTCTATGACTTCACCGGTGGAAGCGACGGATACGGATCAGTCGGCAGCGTCATCTTAAACGCCGGCGGCAATATCTAAGGAACCGCGCAGAGTGGCGGCCCCAATGGCTATGGCACGGTGTGGGAAATCACACCGTAGCTGAGACTCGGCGGCTAACTTGCGGAAAATCGCCATATCACAACCAATCGGGGACTGAGGGCACAGGTTACGGGCGGCGCCGGTCAAGGCCGGAAGAGGTCTTGAATGGGGCACCGTCGCGTTAGCAAGCTGGGCGACACGGTGGCCCGGTTGTTCTCATAGCCGCCGCAGTTAGTCCGGCGCGGTGGCCAGTGGCCCTGGGCTCAAGACTGCTACCCATTTATGGTCGTTCCCGAGCAGCCGCCCGTCGTTCTGACTCAGGGCGATGTAGAGCGACGCCCCCGAGCGGTGTGTGGATTAATTCCTCATCTCGACAGAGCCTGCCGGAAATCGGCGACGGAAAGGTTGCTTATCGCAAGTCCTATAGCGCGGCAATGGGCCACATGTGCGTATCGAAGTTTCCCGTCGTGCTGCCGATCATGTTCGGCTGGCTGCGCGAACAACCCAGCCGAAAGGGCTGAGCAGTCAACGCAGGCTTCTGGCGCGATCACTAATCAAATTGAATCGATTGGCAGTTCTAACTGCGCCACTTAAGTAACAAGAACGGAGACGCTACGACGACATGAGTACGGATACCCTTAAATTGCAGGCATTTCGACGCCTCACTTGGCTTATGCCCGCCGCCTTCGCGCTTCACATCGTGGAGGAATACCGAGGCGGTTTTCCGGCCTGGGTTACTCACGTGCTTGGCGGCTCATTCAGCAACCTCGCCTTCGCTTACAATAACGCCGTTTTTCTTGTCATCATGGTGGGCCTCACGGTTTGGGTCGGCAGGTCTGGTTCGCGGCTGGCCGTTTTTCTGCTCATCGCTTGGACAAGCGGAAATATTTTCTGGGATGGATTATTCCATGTGCTGACGACAGCACAATTTGATCGCTATTCCCCCGGCTTGATCACCTCTTCCGTACTCTATTTGCCGATTTCACTCATCGTGGGGAGTGCGACTCTTCAGAGTGAGGCTCTAAGCGTCAAGGCTTTTCTTGGTGCTCTTGCAGTGGGACTAAGTCTTCTTGTGCTTGTGATTTGGTACGGACTATTCCACTTTGCAATCTGAACGGACATCGGGAAAGTGGGGCCCAATCATTACAGGATAACTCGGCTTAGGGAAAGCGATTCGGGCTTGCTTCTGGTTGACGGCAAACCGCAAGTTGGCTGTCCGCAATAGCTGGCGTGAACAGGCGATTGCATTCTCTGCGCCAGGGACTTGAGCTTGTGCAACGACGTTGTGGACCGGATAGAGGAATTGTCGGCTGCGGCGTGTGCTCGATAGCCGAAACCCGATCTTCGAGCTGCTCCAGGCGTCTGCAAACCCGCGCCAATGTCTCGGACAGAAGGTCCATAACCGCGACCCATTGAGGCCAGAACACTTGCGGTTGAACTACGGCGCCGATGCCGCTTTGGCAAACAAAGCTTTCTCAGGCCACGGCGGCAGGAGCTTGACTAAAACCCAAAGAAATATGAATGGAAGAATTGTCAGTATGATTGCCGTGAGCAAGCCTTCCTTCGCGACAAAACCCATCTTGTAGGTCGTGTATCCGAGGAAGCTTTTCGAAAAGAGCTGGCCACCGATGACCACGTTCCATCGCATGGCGAAGATTCCGATCAGCGTCAGGCAGCCGGCGAGCACGTAAATTCGCTTGCGGGCGAGATCGGTGAGCTTCGCGACTTGCGTTAATCCCAGGAGGACAATTGGGACCAGCGTACCCAGCAGAATCTGCACCACGATGTGGGAAAAATATAGTTTGGTGTGCACCATGAAATCCAGGCTGCGGAAGGATTCATCGGCTTCGTAGATACGGTGAATCAGATCCAGCATCTCCAAGCTGAAATCGATAATGAAGGTGTAGAACAGATACTTTGCCACGGTGTCGACGCAGCCCATGTCGATTGGCTCCCGTCGCATCCAGTTCAGCAGCATGTACAGCAGCATGACGACCGCTATGCCCGAGACCATCGCAGAGAACAGGAACACCACCGGCATCAGCGGCGATGACCACCACGGGTTGGCTTTCACTGAGCCAAAGATGAAGCCCACGTACCCATGCAGCAGGAAAGCCGAAGGAATACCGATCACAGTGACCAGCCATCCGGCGCGTTCGTCGATGTACAGGGCATGCGGACTGACATTGGTCGAGCCCAGCGTCAGCATGCGATAAATCAAGCGCCTCCAGCCGGTAGTGGTCTGCGACAACACGACGATGTCGTGCCGGTAATCCAGCCAGATTTCCAGCACCAGGACCGCCAGCAGGTACCAGAGATAGACGAAGCCGAACATCGCCATGGCGGACGAGACATGCGGCGTCAGATACATTTCGAAAGAGCGCTCGGGATGCCCCAAATGCAATTGCAGCGGCATGGGCGCAACCAGCAGGAACGCCAGCGCCGTCAGCAGCGCCAAACGGTACGTAGGCTTCACCGCCTGCACCTGAAAAACCCGCTCCAGCGAAGCCAGGATGAAGGCTCCGGCCACCAACCCGGTGATAAACGGATAAAGCACGATCAGCACGCTCCATTGCAGTTCCACTTCGTTCGGGTACATGAATCCTTCCACTGGAATCTGCACAAGAGTCTCCTTATCGCACCGAGCCATCCAGGCCGTTATAAAAGCACTTCGAATGCGTTGCCATTTGCGGTTTCAAAACCTGCACACTATGCGTCCGCAGGAATTCGTGGATCGGATCCTTCGGGTCCTTCAGATTGGCGAGCTGTCGCGTACCGGTAGGACAGACCTCACAACATGCCGTGGTCAGGCCCTTGGTGATCCGGTGATAGCAGAGCGTGCACTTGTTTGCCGTATTGGTCTGCGGATTGATAAACCGGCAGCCGTAGGGGCAAGCCTGGACGCAGTAGCGACAACCGAGGCAGTATTTCTGATCGACCAGCACCACTCCATCAGGAGAAATAAAGGTCGCACCTACGGGACAGACCTGGGTGCAGGGCGAATCTGCACAATGATTGCAGAGCTTGGGAACAAAGAAGTTCTTGCCGGCGGCTTCCTTGGCCGGAGGAAATCCGTTCTTGCCGCCGTCCGGAGAATCGACTTTGGGATATTCCATCTCCCAATCCGCGATATGGTAGCGCTCGACCCAGGTGCGGTAGTAGCCGTCGGGAACCTCGTTCTCCAGTTGGCAAGCGCGCACGCAACTGCCGCAGCCGATGCACTTGGTAATGTCGATGAGCATCGCCCACCAGTGTTCCGTCATTTCGTAGTTCGGTGATGCTTCGGGCGTACCGGCCAGGATGGAATCCCAGGCGATAGCGGCGGCGGGCAGCAGAATGAGGAGCTGGCGGCGGGTCATGGTCATTGCGCGACTCCAACATTCATCGCCGGACTGTGCGGCTGATGACAGGTGTTGCAGGCTGCCCCGCCGGAATGTTCAGCCGCATCTACCTGGGGGAAGTCCTTCGGCTTGGCGAGGTTTTGCTGATGGCAACGAGCGCAAAGGATTTTCGTATCCAACTTCTCCGGCATCACCGCTGCCGGATCGTCGGCGTGCGCTGCCAGCGGGCCGTGACAGGACTCGCATGCTACCCCCTTGTGTACACCCTTGCTCTTTACATCCAGTACATCCGTATGACAGCCTTCGCAAACCTGATGCCCGGCATAGTGAACCGGCAGGGCCGCGATCTCAGTTATGGCGTTAGCGCGGTAATGACCGTAGCGCCCAAAACTGCGCGGTACCAGCAAACTGCGCAGCGCCAGGAACGCGACGATAGCAACCAGAAAAACCGCCGCCACGCGAAAAAGATGCCCCGCATCCTGGAAGATCTTCATGCCTGTGTTCCACCAAAACCGACTTGGACGGGCGCTCCCCGGCTTCGCTGCCATTCGGCTTTCAAAAACTTCACAAGATGTTCCATTTTGGGATTGATATAAGAGACAAGTCTCACGCCGCCGTGTTCTAGGTCACGCCTTCACGTGATGTCCATCACGCACCTCAAGGTTCTTGGGCGGCGGGCGCGTCACGAATAGCCGTAGCAGCCTTGCAGACTTGGGTGGAGTGCACGTAAGTTCGATGTTTCCGGTCGATCAGTACCGGAGAAGCATGTGTGTACGGACCTGGCGTGGAGTCAGTCCCGTCGGGGGCTGAATCACTTCGACGAGAAGACGGCAAACCGCCGACTGAGAGCGGACGCGCCGTTGTGCGACCGCCTCATCGTGAATGATCAGGCTGGAAATCCCGCTCCGGGATTACTTATGAAATTGCCTGATATCGCCAACTACAGTGCCTGTTTGCATTGCCACGCTCCGTCACTCACCGGAGCTGCAGCAATCATGATGCGTTCTCTTTTTCTCTAGCTTAGTTACCGGGAATCTAGTAGAATCCGGCGATCGTTTTCGAACGATGGGATGTTGGCCGGGTGATTAACCTGAGACTGGCGTGTTGTGCGCTTTTGTTGCTTCTGGCCGCCGGATGCGGGTCGGGCGGAACTCCTTGCACCTCGTGCGCGCCGCCGCCGGAGGCTATGTTTGCGTCCGGGCCATGCGCGCCTGACCATGCGGCGGTGCTGGCTAAGCTCAATGCCAGCTGTGGCACTCTGACCGTCGCCGAAAATCGAAACAGTACAAGCCAAGCCACGATTCAGCTGCCGGTCGCCATCATTCCTTCCGTCACTCAGCCGCCGGAGCCTGACCCCATTGTCTTCATGGCCGGGGGGCCTGGCCAGGATGCGCTCAACCAGGCGCCGGCTCTCGTCAGCCTGGGTCTGCTGAACCAGACGCGCAATGTCATCGTGATGAACCAGCGCGGCGTCGCCGACACGCAGCCCGCTTTGACTTGTCCTGAGATCGACAAGGCCAGCATACATGCAGTTGGCCTGCCCTACGATTCTCCGAATACCGGAGCACTTCACGTTGCGGCTACCAAGGCGTGTCACGACCGCCTTGTCGCGCAGGGCATCGACTTGAGCGCCTTTAACACCAGTCAGAACTCCGCCGACTTCGCTGACTTGCTCGTTGCACTCGAGATACCGCAGTGGAATGTGTACGCGTTGTCCTACGGCACCGATCTCGCACTCAGCGAGATGCGCGATTATCCGAGCGGGATTCGCAGTGTGATCATCGATTCGGTGGTGGTGCCGAGCCGGGCGTCGTTGGGATACCTTTGGGTCAACACCCACGAAGGCATCACCGACATATTCGATGCGTGCGCGGCTCAGCCTACGTGTGTAAGCGCCTACGGAGATCTGAGCAGTGAGGTTGCAACCCAGGTGCAGACGCTGGAAGCCAATCCCCTGACCACGACCGTGCAGGAGCCCTTTGGCGAGGTCAAGGTCGTTCTCGACGGTGGCGCGCTGATCAACTGGCTAGGCTCGCCTCCCGATGGAGTGGTGCCGATCGCCTCGATTCCTGAAGCACTCGGGGAACTGTTCCAGGGACAGCCAACGCAAATCGCGGAATCTCGTGCCGCTGGGGCGGATCCTTCGAAGGTTGGTACTACTGGCTGGGGTCTGTGGTTCGGTGTGATCTGCAGCGAATGGGTGCCCTATGAACCGGCATCGCAAATCCTGGCGCAAGGTCAGTTGGCGTTTCCAACCTATCCTGAATCGCTGTTGTCGCTGGCGCCAGGTCTAGCGTTTATGACGCAGGACTGCGGCGTGTGGGACGTCCCCGCCGCTCCCGCCCTTGTCCGTCAGCCGACCGTGAGCACGATCCCGACGCTGGTGATGGCCGGCAGCTTCGATGGAATCACGTCTCCACAAGCAGCACAGCTCGCCGCCCAGACGCTGTCGAACTCAACCACCGTGATCATTCCCGGCGCTGGGCATGGAGCGCTGTTCTCGTTCGGCTTGCCCGATGGCTCGCCCGCCAATCCCTGTGCCCAGAAAGTCGTTGCCTCGTTCTTAGACAATCCGACGTCGCCGGACACGAGCTGCGTCTCGACGTTGAGCCCGCCCACCTTTACCATTGCGCCGGGTGGAATGATGCCGAGCAAACTAGCTCCATAACGCCCGGCTACTGGCAGCCATTGAAGCGGAAGGAAATCAGCCGCGTCTGCCAGTTCATGGTGCCGGAAGCGGTGGAGTACTGCTGGGCATACCAGAAGGTGCAGCCGTCAGCGTCGAGCGCCATGCTGGAATAATCGCCCCAGCTGCTATAAGGACCCGAGTTGCCAGTCCCCGCAACCGCAATCGTCTCCGCTTCCATCTGCCCCAGGGGATCGCCGGGCACGCGCCCGGTCAGGGCAATCGAGTTCCACATCGTGCTGCTGGCCACGCTGTAACCGAGCCCGATGTCGCCCATCTTGTCCTGCGCCACCGAGCCCATCCAGCGGTAGTTCGCGTCTGGGGCAAACGTGCCCGACTGATACAGGCTCACGTCCGAGATCGTCGATTTACGCTGGGGCGCGCGAAATTCATACCAGCGTTCGCCGGCCTGTCCACCGGAGGCCGTGGTCACGTGACTCACGTACCAGTGCTGTGCAGGCGGGGGTACCGCGTTAGGCGGGACCGCATCGTTCCAATACGCCAGCCGGTACATCAGGCGGTCACCCAGCGAACCTAACTTCACATCGGTGCCCTCCTGCGGAATGCACGCCGGCTGAAACGGCGAAGGACAATAAGGCACGTAAACCGGCACGGTGATGGGATTAGCTAAATCCGCACCCGAGAAGGTCGACATGCTTGGGTCAGCGAAGTCCGGATGCATGGAATACAGATAAATGTGATTGTAGGTTTGATCGATGTTGTAGCTACCGACAAAAAACTCATCCTGCGCGGCCGGAGGTGGCGTGGCGGAATCAACGTCGCCGGGCAACAGCCCATGGTCTCGAGGCGTGAGTTGGAAGCAAATCTTCTCGGCGGTGGGATCGCCGACGATCAGCTTCGCGCTATTGTAGGCGCACACCAGCGCGCCCACCGTGTTGTCCTCACCGAACGAGCCGTTGTTCTGCGCCTGATAGTATCCATCCGGCCAAATTCCCCAGTGCGGGTAGTCGGGGAAGTCACTTCCCAGAAGATATTCGTAGAGATAGTAACTGCCGGTGGCATCGGGGCTGGTAGAAACGGCGACGCACGCGACGTGTGGCCCCTGGTATTCATTTCGCGCGGTGAAATCGTTTTGCGTCATCAGCCATCGGTGGTTGACTTTGTCGAACAGGGTGATCGGGTCGCCATCGTTCGCTTCCGAACATGGCCCGCCGAGGCTTTGAAACAGCGCGTTGCCGAGCGTCGGTGCTAACTCCTGCGCGCCGGTTTGCTTGTCATAAACTGCGAACTGCACATTCACCCACTGCACCACTTGCGTATCGCCCACCGCCAGATTCGCATCCGAACGGAGCTCCCCGCAGTTGCAGTCCGTCGCGCCAACACCTTGCAGGTTCAGGCCAATCGAAATGTTGGACTGCCCGCCCGGCGAGCTCTGCTCCACCGGATCGACGGCAAGTCCCAAGGCGCCGCGATAGAAGCCGGGGATGGCAATCGGATCCTCCGCCGGCAAGACATATCCCTCGCTGCCTGGCACACTCGCCAAGTCGCGCAACGGAGCTGAAACGGCAAAAGCCACAGGAAGCCCAACTGACATCGTCGGGGAGTTATTCTGTGCGTAGAGACAAGGTGAGAACACCGCCAGCACCAACAGCCATACGACTGGCAATCCGCTGCTGAATGTTTTCTTCTGGGCAGCGAAGTTATAAGCACGGGAGACCCAAGCGGTATTACAGATGGGGCGCATAAAAACCATCCTTCTTGGACTCAAGAGCAGGGACGAAAACCAAAGTTGGCCGATATTCTGAGCTAACTCTATGGCGGTGTCAATCCTCTTGCGTTGCCCCCCGGGTCGAAAGCCACCACGCCTTCTCCGCCATCGCCAAAGTTATGAACCACGGCGGTAAGGACCTATAACTCGTTGATTTTGCTCCAGAGAACAAAATCGCCCGGTGAACGCCGCGCAGGATGGTGCTAACATCCGTTCCAGCAAGTTTCCAACGAGCAAGCCAACATCGCAGTGACGCGATGTGAGTCGGACCCCGCGAGGCTCGACACTCGCGCTCACCTATCGCAGGGCCGAACCCAGGGAAATTCATTGGAGGGAAGTCATGCGCACCGTCTGCTGTTGGCTGTCACTGCTTTTCTTTGGAACTTCGCGCTTACACCCAGTCGCCGATATCCAGCCGGATTCAATAGCAGCAGAAAAGCGGGCATCTTCTGAACTTGGATCATTGAAACTGCTGTGTGTGGTCCTCGCATTCTGTGCCGCGACGGCGGTTGGCTCGCACGCGCAAACTCTTACCACGCTGCACGCCTTCGCGGGGTATCCGAGTGATGGGGGCACCCCTAACGCCGGGCTGGCGCAAGCCACCGATGGGAACTTCTACGGGACAACCTATGCTGGCGGGACCAGCGGCAACTGTCAGGGCGGCTGTGGCACGGTCTTTAGAATTACGCCAGGGGGCACGCTGACCACGCTGCACAGCTTCGACTTTTATGACGGCGCCAGCCCTTCCGCCGCGCTGGTGCAAGGCACTGACGGGAACATCTACGGGACAACCTACGGAGGCGGGGCCAACCAGTACTATGGCACGGTATTCAAAATCACCCTCAGCGGAACCTTCACCTCGCTCTACAGCTTTTGCGCTCAAGCGAACTGCGTTGACGGCGCTATGCCTTACGCCGGGCTGGTGCGAGCCAGTGACGGGAACTTCTACGGGACAACCTTGGAGGGCGGGTCCCACACCGGCTGTTCTCTCGGCAGCGGCAGCTGCGGCACGGTATTCAGAATCACGCCGGGGGGCACGCTGACCACGCTGTACAACTTTTGCGCTCAACCTGGCTGCACTGACGGCGGCAACCCTTACGCCGGGCTGGTGCAAGCCAGCGACGGGAACTTCTACGGGACAACCTTCGAGCGAGGGGCCAACGGTTACGGCACGGTCTTCAAAATCACCGCGGCGGGCACGCTGACCGCGCTTTACAGCTTTTGCTCTCAAACGAACTGTGCTGACGGCCAATACCCATACGCCGGGCTGGTGCAAGCCACCGATGGGAACTTCTATGGGTCAACCTCCGCTGGTGGCGGGGGGGCCTACCACCAGGGCGGCACGGTCTTCAAAATCACTCCAAGCGGCAGCCTGACCACGATCTACAACTTTTGCTCCCAACCCAACTGCACTGACGGCGACAGTTCTGTGGCCCGTCTGGTGCAAGCCAGCGACGGGACGTTCTACGGGACGACGCTACATGGAGGGGCCTACTGCGTACAGAACAGCGGCTGTGGCACGGTCTTCAAAATCACCCCAAGCGGCACGCTGACTACGCTGCACAGCTTCGACGACAGTGATGGCAAAGCGCCTTTCGCCGGACTGGTGCAAGCCACCGATGGGAATTTCTATGGGACAACCGCGTATGGCGCAAACCCTGCATGCACTGCCGGCCTCGGCGGCTGTGGCACGGTCTTCCGTCTGTCGGGGCCCCCGCCCAGCACGACGACCGTGACCAGTTCGCCCAATCCTTCGACCTTCGGACAGCAGGTGACGATCACTGCGACCGTGGGCCCCGCCGGGCCGCCGGCGCCGACAGGAACGGTGGGCTTCACCTCCAACGGCACGGGGATCTCCGGCTGCACTGCCGTGCCCCTGAACTCGGAGATGGCTGTGTGCATGACTTCGACCCTCGCCGTAGGAACCGATGCCATCGTAGGCACGTACTCCGGCGACTCGAATTACATGGGCAGCAGCGGTATGTTCTCGCAGATTGTGAATCCCCTCCCGTCACCGGTGCAGTTTGTGCCGCTGACGCCATGCCGCGTGGTCGACACACGCAATCCGAACGGCCCATTCGGCGGGCCGGCCATTCTCGCCGATGCCACCCGCCCGTTTCCGCTGTCCGAAAGCGACAACCCCTGCGGTATTCCCTCCAGCGCTGTGGCCTATTCGCTCAATGTCACCGTGGTGCCGATCACCACACTCGGCTATCTCACCATCTGGCCGACGGGCGAAGGCCAGCCGACCGTATCGACGCTGAATTCGCCGGATGGGCGGATTAAGGCCAACGCCGCCATCGTTCCCGCGGGCACGCCTTCGGGCTCGGTCAGCGTGTATGTGACCGATACGACCAACGTGATTCTGGACATCGACGGCTATTTCGAAGCCAGCGGTGGTTCCACGCTGGCGTTCTACACGCTGCCGCCCTGCCGCGTCGTGGACACCCGCAACGGCCAGGATCAAGGGATGCTGCAGGCGGGAGTGGAACGGGATTATTCGATTCCAGGAAATTGCGGCGTTCCCAGCAACGCGGCGGCCTACTCGTTCAACGTCACGGTGCTCCCGGCCGCAGGCGGGCTTGATTACCTGACTGTGTGGCCCAAAGGTGAATCGCGGCCCACCGTCTCTACTCTCAACGACAACACCGGTACTGTGGTGGCCAACGCCGCCATCGTTCCTGCGGGCAGCGAGAACGCAACCGCGTTCTACGCTCATAGCAACGCCACCAACCTGCTACTCGATGTCGATGGCTACTTCGCCGCGCCCGGAACAGGCGGGCTGTCGCTGTATCCGCTGACGCCGTGCCGTGTGCTCGACACGCGTCACGTCGGCAATGGCCAGCCCTTCATGGGCATCTGGAACTCTCCGAACGGCATTGACGTGCTCATTAGTGAGTGCGCTCCTCCTGATACTGCCGAGGGCTTCGTGTTCAATGCAACGGTGGTGCCGAGCGGCGCCATGCCTTACCTGACGTTGTGGCCGCACGGCGAGAGCCAGCCCACGGTCTCGACGCTGAATGCGTACGATGGCTTCATCACCTCCAACATGGCAATCGTGCCAACCAATGACGGCTCCATCGACGCCTACGCCGCCGGATTGACGCAACTGATCCTCGACATCTCCGGTTACTTCGCGCCGTAGAAATTGATTGAAAACAAAGCAGACTGATGGATTCCTAAACCGTTGGTCGGCAGTTCGACTCTGCCCAGCGCCCCCGTTTTCAGTGGCTTATCCGCTCGCGTCTGGAATCTCCAACCCCGCTTTGCGGAGGCCGTCGATCATGTGTTCGGCGAGTTCCGGATCGAACCTCATTCGGAGCGCCGGGCGCGCCAGGATTGCAATGTTCGGCCTCAGCTTAACGAGTTCCTGCACAGCCTGGGCCGCTTCGTCGCGCTGGCCAAGCTGCCCATAAGATACCGCGAGCGCCATGTGCGAAGTGTGCAGGCCCGGCAGATTAATCTTGAGCGCAAAGTTCAATGCGCCGTGGTAGTCGCCTTTGCGGTAGGCATTGGAAAACAGCGGAAACCAATACCATCCGGGGTGATGAGGATTGAGGTTTACTGCCTGTTCCACTAACCCGCAGCCGCGCTCCCATTCGCCCGCGTATGCGATATACGCACCTAATAAGGCGACGTTGCATCCGTCCATGGGGTTCAGCGCGATGGCCTTCTCCGCGGCGGTTCGGAACGCGTGCATCTCTTTTCGGGCGAACAGAACGATGGCCAGAGCCTGGTAGCCACGATGCCCGGCCGAGTCGAGCTCGACCGCTCGCCGCGCGGCCTGGAGCGCACGTTCCAAGGGCTCGGGCTTCGGATTGAATCCCATTTCATGCTCAGCCGTGTTGAGCAACGACAGCATGGCCCAGGCATACGCATAGTTCGGAGCCACTTGGACGGCCCGCTCCAGCGCGTCCCGCGCCACCGCATGCTCCTCGGGGCTGACGCGCTCGGCATAACTGAAACCGCGCAACACCGCCTCATACGGGGTCAGCTGCTCGGGACTCTTGCTCCGGATCCCTTCGCTCATGGTATGGGGCAGAATCCCGTGGGCATCGGCAATGGTGGAGACGATGCGCGGCACCAGCTCGTCCTGAAGTGCGAAAATCGCCTCCGGACTAAAACTGCGCTCGTAGGTTTCAGCCCACAGATGGGCGCCCGAAACTGCGTCCACCAGTTGCACCGCCAGGCGCAGCTTGGTCCCCGCCTGGCGCAAACTGCCTTCCATCACAAAGCGTGCGCCCAGCTCCGTGCCCGCCGAGCGCACGTCCACAGCGCCGCTGGCATAGCGAGCGGTCGAGCTTCGGGCGATGACCTTGAGATAGGAGAAACGCGACAGCCCAGTAACAATATCCTCGGTCAGCCCATCCGCCAGGGCCGTGAGGTCCGCATTGCTTCCGCTGTATTTGAACGGCAGCACCGCAACCCAGAAACCTTCCTCGGCGCGTGCGGCGCCGGAAGCGGGGACCGCTCCTGTACGCAACGTCGAGGAGCTTGGATGCGCTGGACTCTTCTGGTCCGTCATCGTTCCGGCTTCCGGAATCTCCAGCCCGGCTTTACGCAGTCCGTCGATCAGTTGCTCGATCAGTTCCGGGGCGTACCATTTGGCGTACTCCTGGCGCGCTGCGGCGGCGAAGTCAGGACGGAGGGCCAGCAGCTCCTCCAGGGCTTTCCGCGCGTCGTCTTGCCGGCCCATCTGGCCGAGCGCGGCCGCCCGCAACGCGTGGGTGTGGAAGTAGCTCGGCATGTTCACGCGAGCTGCGGCCTCTAGCACCTCCGCATATCTGCCCTGCCGGTAACCGTTGCAGCATCTGGCGAAATAGAAATATCCCGGACAGTTGGGATTCAGCTGCATTGCGGACTCCACTATCTCGCAACCGCGGTCCCACTCGCCCGCCGCGGCAATCAGCAAGCCAAGATAAGCTCGCACCGAGGCGTCCAGCGGATTGAGGGCCAGGGCCCGTTCCGCCTCGACGCGGAAGGAGACCGTCTCTTTACGGAAGAAATAGACCGTCGCCAGCGCGTAGTGGCCGAGAGCGTGGGTAGCAGCCAGATCCACGGCGCGCTGAGCGGCTGCCAGAGCGCGATCCAGCGAGTTAGGCCTGGCATTGAAGCCCTGCGCAAATTCGCCGCGATAGATCATGGACAACATGGCCCAGCTGTCGGCATGAGACGGAGCTTCGCGAACGGCGCGCTCGAGGATATCCCGAACGGCGGCATGTTCCTCGGGTGTGATGCGCGAAAAATAGCTGATGGCGCGCAGTACGGCCTCGTGCGGAGTCAACGAGTCTTCGCTCTTGCCGCGCATTGCTTCGCTCATACTGCGTGGCAGAACACCGTACTGATCGGCAACGGAGGAGACGATACGGGGAACAAGGTCATCCTGTAGTGCAAAAATGTCATCCGCAGTGAAAGCGCGCTCGTAAGTTTCGGCCCAGAGATGCGCTCCGCTGGTCGCATCGACAAGTTGAACGGCGAGGCGCAGCTTGGTTCCCGCCTGGCGCAAGCTGCCTTCCATCACATAACGCGCCTCCAGTTCCTTGCCCACCGTCCGCAAATCGGTTGCCTGATTTGCATATCGTAACGTCGATCCGCGTGCGATCACCCGCAGATAAGAGAATCGCGACAATCCCGTTACGACGTCTTCCGAGAGGGCGTCAGCTAACGCGGTGATTTCAGCGTTGCCGCCGCTGTACTTGAAGGGCAGCACTGCGACCCAGAAACCTTCGTCGGCGCGCGTAGCGCCCGACCCCACCGCAGCCACGGCGTGCGCAGTCGAAGTCCTCGCTGGCCCTGTCTTATGTGAAATTTCTCGCGCCATATCGCGAAACTCGTTGCTGACGTCCCGCGCCGTCTGCAGGCGGTGCCGGGGATCTTTCTCCAGGCAGCGCCGAACGATGCGCGCCAGATCGCCAGGCAGGTCCGACCGCAAGTCTGTAACGGACGGGGGCGTATCCCGCAGAATCGCGGAGATCAATTCCGCCGAAGAAGTTCCGTCGAACGGGCGCCGGCCCGTCGCCATCTCGTGAAGCATGATGCCCAGCGAGAAAATGTCGGTGCGGTGGTCGAGCGGGCGGCCGGAAGTTTGTTCAGGGGACATATAGGCCGGCGTCCCCATCACCATGCCGGCTTCCGTTCGGTTGGCCGACGTCATGGTTGCGTTGCCGGGATCGAAGCCGCGAACATCCTTGGCCAACCCGAAGTCCAATACCTTGACGCGGCCATCGCTCGTCACCATTACATTGGCCGGCTTCAAGTCGCGGTGCACGATGCCTTTGTCGTGCGCCGCTGCCAGCGCGTCGCCCAGCGCGCTCGCAATCTCGACTATTCGTTCTACTGGCAGTCCTCCCTGGGGAATCAGGCGATCGAGCGGCTGGCCTTCCACTAATTGCATGGTCAGGAAGTGAATGCCGTCAGACTCCTCTACCGAATGGATGGTGACGATGTTCGGATGGTCGAGTTGGGCAAGCGTCTTGGCCTCGCGGCGAAAGCGCGCCAGTCGCTCCGGATCGCCCGCCATCTCGGCGGGCAACACCTTGAGCGCGACATCCCGGCCAAGCTTCGTATCGGTGGCGCGATACACCTCACCCATGCCACCCGCGCCTAGCGGCGCCTGAATTTCATACAGGCCGAGCTTTGTTCCGGAAGCGAGCACCATGAGTGGCACCGATTATAACCTCGGAATCCCTTGCTGTTTATGTTTCAGCTCCAGGTAGACGAAGCCTTGAGGCGAGAACCAGTGAGTCTCCAGAGTTGCGCCTCCGGAAATTGGTCCCGGGAAATGCCCCAGCAGCGATAGTCCGATTGGGGAGACAAGCCGCCTCTGAGGAGTAACTTCCCACTTGCCGGTTTTCTGGCTAAGTACGGCCGGCCGACCGCCGACAGTCTGAACAGTTGAGCGCAAATTGACTGCCCGTCGTTAGCGCCCTATCATCAGGGATTCATTACCCTGCTCGGAACATGATCGACACCACAATCTCGCACTATCGCATCGTCGAAAAGCTCGGCGGCGGTGGTATGGGTGTTGTGTACAAGGCTGAGGATACCGAGCTTGGCCGCTTCGTTGCCCTCAAGTTCCTGCCCGACGAGCTTTCGCAGGACCCGGCAGCCCTGGAACGCTTTCGCCGCGAGGCGCGAGCTGCGTCCGCGCTCAACCATCCCAACATTTGCACCATCTACGAAATCGGCAAACATGGCGAGCAGTCGTTCATCGCCATGGAGTTTCTGGACGGCGTAACCCTGAAACATCTGATCGCCGGGAAACCGTTAGACACCGAGACTGTGCTCGATCTGGCCATTGAGATTGCCGACGGGTTGGATGCCGCGCACGCCGAAGGAATCATCCATCGCGACATCAAACCCGCCAACATCTTTGTCACCAAGCGTGGTCACGCCAAGATTCTCGATTTCGGGCTGGCCAAGGTCGCGCTGGGGGCCCGTTCGCCGAACAATATGGCTGGTGTCAGCACCATGCCCACCGACGAACAGCACCTCACCAGCCCAGGTTCTACGCTGGGCACTGTTGCCTATATGTCGCCGGAACAGGCGCGCGGGAAAGAACTGGACGCAAGGAGCGACTTGTTCTCCTTCGGGGCAGTGCTGTATGAGATGACGACGGGCATGCTGCCGTTTCGCGGAGAGAGTTCTGCTGTCATCTTCAAAGCCATTCTGGATGGGGCGCCAACCTCAGCGGTGCGGCTGAATCCTGAAGTGCCGGCCGATCTGGAACGCATCATCCAGAAGGCCCTGGAGAAAGACCGGGATTTGCGTTACCAGCATGCGTCCGAAATGCGCGCAGACCTCAAGCGGCTGAATCGGGAAACCGAATCGGGGAAATCCGTCGCTGTATCGCCGGCCGCTAGCTTTGGAACTTCAGTCCGCAAGGTTTGGATCGCGGCAATTGTTGTCTTGCTCATGGCCGCGGCGGCAGTTGGTATTTGGTACTGGCGCACTAAGGCCTCTGCTCCGCAAATCACATCCATCGCCGTGCTTCCCTTCGTCAACGCCACTTCTGACCCAAATAACGAATACCTCAGCGATGGCCTGACCGAGAGCCTGATCGGCACTCTTTCTCAATTGCCAAACATCAAAGTCATGGCCCGCAGCACGGTTTTCCGCTTCAAAGGAAAAGAGGATGACCCGCGCCAGATTGGCCAGACGCTCAAGGTTGGCGCCGTTCTTATGGGCCGCGTCACGCAGCATGGCGACGAAGTGGGTGTCGATGCCGACCTGGTCGATACCGCCGATGGCACGGAACTGTGGGGCTCGCACTACGTTCGCAAGCTGGCCGACGTCACCGAAGTGCAGGGCGAGATCACTCGCGATATTTCCAACAGCCTGCGAATCCACCTGACCGGCAACGAGCAACAGCGGCTGGGCCGCGCCGGAACCACCAACCCGGAAGCCTACCGCCTGTACCTCGAAGGGCGCCAGCTTTGGTATGGACGCACTCCGGAGGGCATCCAGAAAAGCATTGGTTTATTCCAGCAGGCAATTGCCGCCGACCCCAACTACGCGCTCGCTTACGCAGGGCTTGCCGACACCTATAACATTGCCCCCAGCTATATTCCACTACCGTCAAAGCAGGCGGAACTGCTGGCCGACGAAGCGGCGCGTAAAGCTCTCGAACTCGACGACACGCTGCCCGAGGCGCACACCGCGCACGCTATCGCGCTGGCCAATGAGTGGAAATGGAAGGAGGCGGAGTCCGAATTTCGCCGGGCCATCGAGTTAAACCCCAACAACGCCACTGCCCGGTATTTCTATGCCATGACCTATCTGGCTCCCCAAAATCGCAACGACGAGGCGCTGGAGCAGTATCGAATTGCCTTGTCGCTCGACCCGCTTTCCTCGATCGTGAACACAAACTACGCCTTGATGTTGATGCAGGCGCGGCGCTATCCCGAATCGCTCGCGCAATTCCAGAAAGTTCTTGCACGAGACCCAAACTTCAATCCGGCGCATTACAAGCTGGGGCAGCTGTATGCCAACACCGGCCGTTTTGCGGATGCGGTAAATGAAATTCGGCAAATAATTTCGAAGCCGGTCTCCGCCAGCCCCGACGCCAAGGGCTATCTCGCCCTCACACTGGCGATGACCGACTCGGATCGCTCGGCCGCCGTGGCCGTCGCAGCCGCTCTCGCTGGAGATCGTAATCAGGCATTCGAATATCTGGAGAAAGCATATTCTGACGGAGACAACGAATTGCTCTTCGTCATTCGCTTCCCCGCGCTGGACCAGCTTCGCACCGATCCCCGCTTTAAGGACCTGATGCGCCGTCTCGGACTTCCCGAGTAAGGCTAGCCCAATCGGAAAGCGGACCGACTCGTTGAACTCTCGCCAATGTTTCTGGGCGGTTGCCGGGCAAACAGGCAGTTAACGGCGCATGCAGCACGGCGTGAGACTCGTCGGCAGCAGTCCGCCAAAGAACGAATTCCTAATGAAGCTGTGATTAATCCGGGTTTTGAAAGGGCACGGCTTCACAGGCCGTTGAAAAAGCCGGAATTTCGGCCCTTTCCGGTAGAGCTAGCCTTCAGGCTGGCGTTCTAAGTCCTTTCTTTCATCTGCGAGTCGGCTTCAGCCGACGGGACAACCGGTTCTTAGCCGACTTTTTCAACAGCCTGTTCAGCAGTGTAGCAAGCATCGGAAAATCAATAGGGCTTTAGCCCCTGCGGCAAGTTCGGCAAGTTAATCAGAGTTTCTAAAGTGATCCCCGTCCGCTCAGCTGAACCAGTACGGCGTTTTTGTTGTCCACTCCGACTTGGGATACTTTCGATGCAGCAGATCGAATGCTTCCCGGCTGTATGGGCCGATCGATTGATCGACGCAGCCGTATCGGGTAGAACGCACGAAATAATGCAGCGCTTCCGGAACGCGGGGATCGTCAGGATGCGCTTTTGCCCAGTCGAGCACCGCTGGAGCGAAGTACAACGGAGCGGGGCCAATCGCCGACAGCTTGCGCCACTCCCGCTCGCCGGCTTCTCTTTCCAGCGGCGTCAACCATGACGGCGCGGGCGGAAGCGCGAGCTTCGGCTTCGAATGCGCTCCCGATGCGTCAGACCAGAATGGGCTCTGATACGACCGGTGCTCCTGGTCTCCGCCGACGTCATAGCACCACCAGCTACCCGATGAGATCGCGTCGCTGGTCTCTTTGCCAATCACATCTCCCATTCCCATTGCGTTAACGAAGGGCTGCATGCCAGGGAAGCGCATCAGCATGAACACCAGGGCGAAGCGCCGCGCCCGCGGCGAATCGGCGCGGTCATATTGCTCCACGTAGCTGTGCGCCTGCGGAAACTTCGCCAGCAGGTGCGGCTCCAGCTCGTGCGCTGTGGTTGTATCGTCGAGAATTGCCGCCCGCAACCAAGTGCGCGCCGCCACTTGGTCGCGCAGGTTCGCGGGCAGCGTTTTTCCATTAGCGGCCTGCACCAGCATGGACAGCGGCAGGCGCTGGTTAAAGATTTCCACCGAATCGAAGTCCAGCTCTTGCGGCGCTTCGGTCTGCACCCCGCTGTAACTGCTGCACTTTCCGTTAAGACAGTAGTAATCGCCGTAACCGATCTGCAATATGGTGCGCGGCGCAAAGCGCAGAAATTCCTCATAGCTGATGGCCACGGCAAAACGCTGTGCAAGAAATGCGTTCCGGTTCGAGGGCGACTCCTTATCGATACGCCCCCAGTTCGCGTCCAGCAGGTTGCGCGCCTGCTGACTCTTGTTTTCCTCCTCCAGCAGGCGGACCCAGTGATACAGCGCCGTCTGGTACGCGGGCGAGTCTGCGCCAATGGTCGCCGCCGCTCGCTCCAGTTCGGCCGTGTGAGAATCGCCGGCACGCATTGTCGCTAGCGCGCTCAGCAACCACGGCGTGGATTTCGTCGCCTGCCAGCGCTCGAAGCGGTACTGCCTGGTCTGCGCATCGTCGAGCTGAAACGTGAGCACCCAATCGGTCAGGTCATCGAAGCTTTGGGAATTGTTGGCCTCGGCTCGCCATTGATTCGCCGGCAAGTCTTCTCTGAACTTCGACGTGTCGACAGGCACCCCCGGACGGGCTTCCGTTGCTTGCTTCAGTTCTGCGTTCCATACCCCTTGCAACATGCGATCGAGCAGGAAGGTGTAGTCGAAAAGATCGCAATCGAAGTTCTCGCCGGCCCCGGACGCAAGCTGCCCGGCAATTGCGTGCAACCTCTGCGCGGGATGCAGTCGTGCCTCCACATAGTCGAGCAGTCTCTGCGCCGCCGGATGCATGCCGGCCAGCGACTTGTCGGCCAGGATGGCCTGTAGACGCTCTTCAGCGGCCTGCATCGGCTCGGGCAAGAAAGTGCCCTCGTCCTTGCTCCCGAGCGTCGCTTTGCGGATATAGCATCGCGCCACCAGGTACGGCGCCAGCGTGTGCCATGGCGAATCCTTCTCGCCCGCGATTTCCTCAAATTCGCTGACCGCGCTGTCCAGATTCTCGGCGTAGAAGTTGGCCGCAGCCATCTGGTACTGCCGGTCGAGTTTCAGTAGCGCATTGTCCACGGTTGCGGGAGGCGGCAAATGCAGGGTCGGGAGCGGCCGCTTTTCGTCCGGACGGTAATAGTGATGATCCGCAGCGCCGCCGCAGTTCTGGAAGACCGCGTCCTGACCGGCAACCCATTCGCGCATGAGTGCCGAGGCAATGCCAAATGTTTGTGCCCGGCTCATCGCGATGGCAGAGGCATTGATAAACGCATCGTCCCCGCAATTGGGATACTCCGCGAAGCCGTTCCTTCGGTACCGCTGGGTGTCCGTCTTCTGCACCTCCTTCAGCCCCAGCACGTAGCTGCGGGCCTTCAGCCATGCCGTTACCGGAGGATCAGGATCGTACGGCGCGCCCGGTGGAGTGACTTGGGGTACTGCGTCATCTCCCAGGCTGTGGCGCTCTTGCGCGCTCAGCGGTCTTTGCTCCAGGTAACGATAGGCAATCACCAGGTAGCGCCGGTCAAACTTGGGCCACAGGATGCCGAGCTTGCCTCCATCGAAGGCTTTCATAGGCCCGTCTGGCTGGCGCTTCAGAACGAATGTCGCCTCCACCCAACCGCCGGACGAAAGGATGTTGGGTGGAACCAGCAACACGCCGAGCAGCAGAAGTCCCAGCGCAAGACGCGGCCTCAGCTTCATGGCTCTAACCTCCGCTGGACCGCGGCAAAACTCTCCGCAGTCCAGGCCCGCGGATGAAAGACGTACACATGCCGGCGCAACAGCGGCGGCGCAGGCCACGGCTCGTCAGTGGAGACGCCCACACTGCCCCGGCAGAGCGGCTCGCGAAAGTCCTCGCCCAGGGCCAGCGATTGCATAATGTCCGCGCGGTCCGCCCCCATGCGGAACAGCATGGGCACGGCCTCGGCAATAGGCAGGCCACTCATCCAGTCATCGCCCATGCACCACGAGCCCAGCGCAGTAATGGAGAGCGGTATCGAAGCAGGCAACCGCCGCCGCACATCGCTGATCAGGGCGCGATAAAAGTCGTGCTGCGAACGCGTGGCGTCAAGGTCGATCTGTAGCGCAGAAGCCTGGGGGGCGGTGGACAGTCGCACGATTTGCTCGGCCAGCCGGGCGCGATATTCGTCCGCGAAAACCGCAGGCGTACTCTTCGTAGGTTCCAGCCGGACAACGGCTGTGACCGGCGTATGTTCGCCCACGCGGAGCGGTTGCAGCCGCGGGCGCACCACCGGTGATTGCTCCAGGTACACCGAGCCGGCCAGATAGGCCACTCCCACATTGTCAGAGTGAAGGAAGCGCAGGTCTTCCGGACGCTCCCACGCCCAGAGCGTCAGCTGCGGCGTCGTTCGTGCCCCGCCAGGCCGCCAAAGCGCACCAACTCCACTGATCACCAGTAGCGCGAGTAGTGCAGCCCACCGTGCAGGCTTGTGCAAAAGCGACATGGCCGTTGGGAGAACGCAAGACTGTAGTCCCATTTCTGTGCAGAGTCAAGCCGCGTTTTTTGCCTTGGTTACTTGGCGGGAAATCGGTTTCGGATGAACCGCAGCGCACGATTGGCGCACGTTAGGAAGCCTTCCACAGTCGGTTCAGCCGGGCCGAAAACTGTGCATGCCTGTTTTGGAAAGCTCTCACACTGGCTGTGAAAGCTCTCACTAACGACGATTGCAAACAGCCCCTCGCCTACCCGATCATTTTGCGTTGATCGCCGATGCGGCGCTCGCGTTCGTTGGCGAACCGCTCCACCCCAGCGAAAATCGAATCGGGATCGAGATGCGCTTCTGCGATCACTTCCAATTCGAGTCCGCCGCTTCTCCAGTGATTGTCGAAGTCGGAGGTGAGGGAATACTCGTCCGTCAACGGACCTAGGTTGCGCAGCGGCCACATGCGTCGCGTGCCCGTCGATACCACCATCAAATCGTAGCGGGCTTCGGGCGGCAGCACGGAATCGCGATAGGCTTGCGGCTGGCGATCGAACAAATCCTCGCTGATCGCCGCGATCACCTTCACGTTCACTCCCGCAGCCTCGAGTTTCGGCAGAACTTTCACCAGGTTCACCGTGGAACTCGATCCTTGTGCGATCACGTAACCGTGGCGCGGCTTGTCCGGCGCGAAATCGCGGATCACGTACAGGCCTTTTGCCGCAGCCCGCAGATCGGTGTCGGCGAAACGACTGCGGTCCGCGACCGCGAAGTCGGGTCGCGCCACTTCCAGCGTAATGATGCCCACGCGCGGATCGCGCGCCGCGATCTCAGCCGCCGCGAAATAGCCGGGCGCAACGTCGTTGTAATCCCAAAAGCTCAAATTAATCACCTGACCGCGCGGGAACAGCTTCCATACCTGCGGCGCGAAGATGCCGAAGTGGGTGCGCGCGTCAGCTGCGGTTTCAGGGCCGGAGTGCGCGGTAAGAATGTGCAGCACGCCGACACGGAATTTGCTGTCCTGGTTTTGCTGACTCCAGACCCGCGCCGGAGTGTACATCAGTGGCGTGAACGCTCCGTAGGTGCCGCTCAAAGCCCAAACGCCGGCGAATTTTTGGGGATCCACGGAAGCACTTTGGCTCACCAGTCCGATGGCGGTAGAAACATTGCCCGCTTCCTGAATGGGAGCTTTCAAGCGCGTGCCCAGCGGGTTCTCCGTGGGACTGTAGTGCCCCCACAAACTGCCGTGCTCCACGTTAATGGACTCCGAAAGGTCGGCGGCCACAGTGAAGAACCGTCCGTCGGTGACGTAATTCATCCACTTGATGATTTCGGAAATCGCGCGCCGCGCTCCGGCGACCTCGCCCGGCTTCTTGAACAGCGCAATGCTGACTTGCTTCTCCGCACCGGAGAGCGCATTGCGAATCGAGATCTTCTGCGGTTCTTCCGGTAGCGCCGCGACGCGCAGGCGATCGTCGAGGAACGGATCGCTCGTGGCTGAGATGCGCAACTTCACGTCGTCGCGTACGGTGTCGCCGATTTCCACCAGGCGATCGGCGAGGCGATCGCCCAATCCGTTGCGGTCGAGCAGCGACATCACCACGTCGATGTTCGTCTTGAACTGGATCAAGCGCTCGCGATTGTCGGTAACCGGACCCTTGCGAATGCCTTCGAACTCCACGCCGTAATGCTTCTCGAACGTCTGTGCCAGCGCGACAAAATACTCCGAGTTCATCTTCAGCGCGTAGGGATGGCTGGGATAACTCACCAATTGATCGCCATTGTAACCGGGAATTTTTCCGTCGACAGCGGTGGGCCAGTAGCCCTTGATGGTCTTGCCGATCGCGACGATGGGACGGCGGTCCTGCGGATCCACTTCGTCCATGGCTTTCAACGCCGCAGTCACCTCACCGTAATGGTTGCCGTTGGACATGGTGAAGACGTTCCATCCATACGACGTCCATTGATTCACCAGATCGTAGACCTCGCAGAAGTGCGAGGCGATTACGCCGCCTATCTTGCCGCCGATCAGGCAGTCGTCGATGCCCGCGTTGTTGTCGGAAACCATCACCCGCAAACGTTTGCCTACTTGCAGCGCAAGCGCCTGCGTCTTCAACTCCTGCGCGTGACCTTCGGTGAGCGCGAATTCGCCTTCCAGCGCGATCACTTTCGGCGAGGCTGGCGCGCCCACGATATCCCAGAACGCCGCTTTGCCTGCGGCCGTCGCGATGCCGATGCCCGATGGCCCGCCGTTCACGTCGTTGGTTAGGTCGGTGCTTTCGGCATGTCCCATGAGCGCCCGAATGCCACGGCCCTTAGCTTGCGCGAATAGCGGATTGTCTTCCAGCCCCGTTTCGCGCAGCAGCGTCTTCAACGCGCCCGCGCCGCGCCGGAATCCCAGCGCGTCGATCGGCAGCATGGCGACATGCGGGTCGACGTGATAACGCGGATCGCCGGTCTGCTGATACTTGCGATACAGGGCCTGGCCCATGATCATCCACAGCGCATAGCACGTCGGGACCGAGTGGCCCGCCGCCATCATGAACTTGTCGGAGTATGGATGTTTCGGCCGGCGGTAATCGTAACGGAGTCCGCCGTTTTCAGGGCCGGCCAAGTGGGCCGCAACATTGTACGGTGTGTAGGCGAGCGGTCCGCCCAGATGCCCGGTCTGCGCGTAATTTCCCAGCAGTACCAGGGTCATGCAGGTCATGTATCCCACGTCGTCGAGCAGCGGATCGTAGGCCAAAGGTTGTTGCCGGGAGGGAGAAGGAACTACGTGAATGAGCGAAGTCATAGACGGTCTTAAAGATCATAGCACCCGTGAAGCCAAGGATTTCAAGGCAGCACCGATTGTTGAGGAAGCTTAAGGCGCGGGGCACTCCCTTATCAAGGAAGCAACGGAAACAGATCGAGGAATGGAAACAAACGATCGTGCCGCAGACGTTCGCGGGCGGTGACAACTGTGAACAGCAATGAAATTAAGGCTTCTCGCGCCTAAGTTCCAATCACAACACCGCCGTCCACTGAGATCACCGTTCCATGGATGAAGCTGGCCTGGTCCGAAGCGAGCCAGAAATAAGCGTTGGCCACGTCTTCCGGAGTCCCTGCCCGTCCCATGGGAGTTCGCGCCACCATGGCTTCCAACACCTTGGGCGGCATGGCCCTCACCATGTCGGTCGCGATGAATCCCGGCGCCACGGCATTCACCCGGATCTTGTACTTGCCCAATTCCCGCGCCCAAGTGCGCGTCATGCCGATGACACCGGCCTTGGATGCCACGTAGTTGGTTTGCCCGAAGTTTCCCAGAAGTCCCACAACCGAGGCGGCGGACAAAATTACTCCGCCTCCGCCCTTGATCATATGGGGCACAATCGCGCGCGTCACCAGGAAGACGCCCTTCATGTTGACCCCGATTACCGAGTCCCAGGTGTCCTCACTCATGATCGACTCGGGACAGCCGCCGTTCCACTTCACCAACTGTGCATCACGAACGATGCCGGCATTGTTGATTAGAACGTCGATGCGCCCCCACCTCTCGACCACTGCCTCGGCGGCGGCTTCCACAGCCTTTGCGTTGGTAACGTCAACCGCTTGAAATTGACATTCCCCTCCGGCCCACTGGACCGCCGACTCCACTTGAGAAGCAGTCTTGGCGGAAACGTCCCACGCTGCAATCTGCGCGCCGGCTTCGGCAAAGCGAAGCGCGGTAGCACGGCCTATTCCCGCGGCAGCTCCGGTGATGACCACTACTTTCCGATGCTGTTCACGCTCTCTGGCCGGCAGGCGCGCATCATGGAACACAGGTACACCGTCGGGGGTCAGTGCAGTTTGTTGATGAAGGGTGGAAATTGTTAGGTTTTCACGCGGAAGGGAAACGTCTTCACTAACGGATTCTTCTTTAACGCGAGGCATCAATGCTCCTGTTGAGCGCGTACTGCTCGGGAGAGCGTCCTGGTCGGAGCAATATCAAGTTCGTGACCTCATCGGCTCTAGCGCCGCAGAACAGACTAGACCTTTCGCCGCAGTGCGTCAAGACTTGCGGCGAAGTTTCCCATTTTGGGAAAGCTTTTTCTTCTTCGCTTTCTTGGACGCACGCCTGGTGAGCAACGATTCCAATTCTTCGACTCTCTGCTTCAGTTCGTCCACCTCGCTGGCGGTCGTCGCAGGCGCTGGGGTTGCGGTCCGCTGCTCTGCCGGCGGCGCTTGCTCTCCGGCGCCTCGATTTCCATCTCCCGTCTGTCCCAGCCGCCCCTGTAGAAACTCAAACGGATTCACAGCCGGGGGCAGGGAGCGGTAGGCATTCTGATACATCTCCATCATGCCTTTCATGTAGCGCAAGGCATTTTCCTGGGTCGCGCGGCCTGAGGCCAGGATCATGTGGCGCAGGACATCGAGAGGAAAAATCGAGTCCGGAGTCTTGGCATCTTCCACCACGATCTGGGCCAGCACCAGCCGGGTCACGTCCTCGCCGCTGGCGGCGTCTATCACGCGCAGCTCGTGGCCATCGCGCACCAGTTGCGCCACCTGCTCCTGGTTGATGTACTGGCTGGTTAAGGTGTTGTAAAGACGCCGGTTCTCGTATTTCTTGATGATCAGGGGCTCAGTAGCAGTTTTTTTCATTTTGCTCTTGACACGCTGCCAGAAGGAGGTATGATTAGGTTATGTTGCATTGCAGCATAATATGCAACATCAGCGTATACGCCGTCTTCAAAGGAGCAGATCATGCCAAATACCTCTAAGTCAAGCAAACACAGCACAACCGCAACCGCCGCCACCACCACCACTGAGATCGTGGACGTTTTTTCGCCTGTCATCATCAACAGCGTGGAGCAGGTTGCCAAGCTGCAAAAGCAGACCCTGGACCTGGCCGCCGAACAGAGCGCCGAGTGGCTCGGGGCCTGGAAGCAGGCCTTCAGCTTTTTCCCGGTGACCCCTCCGGCCTACATCTTCGACGCAGCCAGCCAGGCCGTGCAGACCGCCATTGAAAACCAGAAGAACGCCATCGACTTGATCGTGGAACAGACCAAGTCGGCGGCCGAGATCACCACGGTGCGCGCCGAAGCTTACGGCAAGATCGCCAGCGGCGTCACCGCGACCATCCAGAAGTCGGTGCAGCGCACGGTGGAAGCCCAGAACAAGGTCCTGGAGTTCGCCAGTGAGCAGAACAAGACGGTTTTTGCCGCCGCCAAGAAGCAGTTGGGCGGAGCCACCGGGCCGGCAGCCGCGGTCGTCGACGCCTTCCAGCGCGGCACCGATGCGGTGATCGAAGCGCAGAAGTCGGTCCTGAACATCGCCTCGCAGCCGTTCCTGGCCAACAGCAAGAACTAACGTCTGTCGAATTCGCGGCAACGCAGTCGCAAGGAAATGCCGCCCGCGCGAAAACCCGGGCGGAATTTCTTTGTGACCCTTACTGGTGTATCGTCAGTCTGAAGGAGTTCCGCATGGGTGAAGATCCAACTCAGGATGGCAAGCGTTTCGACCCGCTGGACGCTTGGCGAGGCGTGCGCGACGTCTATATGGATGCCTGGTCCAAGAACATGGTCGAAATGGTAAACACCGAAGCCTATGCGCAAGCGACAGGAGCGATGCTCGACACGTATCTGACAGCCTCAACTCCATTCCGCGAAGCGCTGGAAAAGGCGATGGTGAAGACGCTTGAGCAATTGGCGATGCCCTCACGGGCCGATGTTGTTTCGATTGCCGAGCGCATGACCAACATCGAGATGCGCCTGGACGACCTCGATGCTAAGCTGGACAGTATTCACCGTTTGATCACGCAAGCTGTTGGGCCGCCTCCGCCGCCGCGAAAAGCCCAGCAAGCAGCTAAGGCGCAGCAACCAGCCAAGAAAACCGTCACAGCGAAGAAAGCTAAGAGAGGAAGAAAGTAGGATGGCAGAAGCCACGGTTATCACCGACCCGTATACCGAGACCGCAGAGCGGCTGAAAACTCTCACCAAGGTGATGACTACCAAGGCTGCCATCGCCCAGACGCCGAAAGAATTGGTCTGGACGCTCAACAAGGCCAAGCTCTACCGTTACACCCCGGTTCTGCCCAAAGAAAAGCGCCATCCGATTCCCCTGGTGCTGGTCTTTGCCCTGATGAACCGGCCTTATATTCTCGACCTGCGTCCCGGTCACAGTTTCGTCGAGTACATGGTCAATAAGGGATACGATCTCTACCTGCTCGACTGGGGAGCGCCGGGCCTGGAAGACAAGAACCTCAAGTTTGACGACTACACTTTGGATTACATGCCCCGCGCCATCCGTAAATTGAAAGCGACCTTCGGCGTGAACCAGTTCAGTCTCCTCGGTTGGTGCATCGGAGCCATACTTACCACAATCTATGCCGCCCTGCGGGGTGACGAAGACGGTCTGCGTAACTTGATCCTGCTGACTGCGCCTCTGGACTTTTCTAACAGGCAGGGACTGACGTTCGCCCGCTGGACCGACGAGCGTTACTTCGATATCGACAAGGTGCTGGCCGCCTTCGGCAATATGCCGGGCGAAATGATCGACTACGGGGCAAAGGCGCTCAAGCCCGTGGAGAACTACATTGGGAATTACGTGAAGCTATGGGACAACATCGACGATCCGCGCATCGTCGAGTCCTGGCATGCGATGAACACCTGGGTCACCGACAACGTGCCTTTGGCGGGAGGCGCGTTCCGCCAATTGATAGTCGATCTCTATCGCAACGACAAGCTGATGCGCGGCGAACTCATGATTCGCGGCGAGCGAGTCGACCTCAGCCGGATCCATGCCAATCTATTGACGGTGATTGCTGAGGACGACCACATTACCCCGTCCTGCCAGTCTGAGCCCATCATGTCGAAGGTGAGCAGCGCAGACAAGGAACTGTTTCGGGTCAGGGGTGGTCACATCGGAATCATGGCGGGCAGCGGAGCCAGCAAGTTCACCTGGCCGCACATTGATGGCTGGCTCGCCACACGCTCCAAGTAAGCTCGTCACTCCTTACATGTGGTATCCACCGTTCACGTTCAACTCCTGACCGGTGATGTAATCCCCATCGGCGGCAAGGAAAGCAGCCGCTTTGGCGATTTCCTCCACGGTTGCGAAACGCCCCAAGGGAATCTTTGCCTTGATCTGGGCCGCAATCTCTTCCGGAATGGCATCCACCATTTCGGTGGAAGTGAATCCCGGCGCAATCGCATTCGCGGTGATGTTGAACTTGGCCATCTCCAGGGCGAGCGTCTTGGTGAAGGCGATGATGCCGCCCTTGCTGGCCGAGTAGTTGGCCTGGCCGAATGCCCCCATCTGTCCCACGACGGAGCTGATATTGATGATCCGCCCAAACCTCTGATTGACCATGGCCGGCACCGCTGCGCTGGTGCAATAAAAGGTGCCGTTCAGGTTGGTGTTAATGACGGCCACCCAGTCGTCATCGGTCATCTTGCGCATGCTGCGGTCGCGCGTAATGCCGGCGTTGTTCACCAGGATGTCCAGGCGCTGCCATTTATCCAGCACTTCTTTAACGATGCGTGCGGCGACGCCCTTCTCGGCGACATCGCCCTGCACCAGCAGGCACTCGACGCCGATCTCGCGGACTTCTTCAGCCGCAGTCTCTGCTTGTTTGGCATCGGAGCGGAAGTTCAAAGCGATGTTCGCTCCGCGGCGTGCGAGTTCCAAAGCGATTGCGCGTCCGATGCCGCGCGAAGAACCGGTGACCAGTGCGACCTTACCTGCGAGCGAGGTCGCATTGTAATTTCCATTTCCGCCTGCAATGTTTGCCATCTCAAGACTCCTATCTTCAGAACTACAACTCACAACCGCGGGATCCACGCGCATCACCACGTAACCGCCAACCGCACCGGCTCCGAAACAAGGTGTAAAGATACGCATTGGCCGGTCAATTCGCCCTTCTTGTACTGCGTCATGGACAGCCAGAAGAATGCTGGCGGATGACGTGTTGCCCATCCGCTCGATGTTGAAGAAAATCCGGTCGCCGGGAATGCCGGCAGCCTCAGCCAGAGTGAGAACCATGTTCTTATTGGCCTGATGCGGAACTACCAGATCGATCGCGTCGATGAGCGACCCCTCGCCGCCGTCAGGGTTGGGAAGCCGGCCCAACTCACTCATCATCACTTTCAGATAGCGAGTCACCAGCGCTTTCACCTCGGGCCCGTACACGGTGATGTTGTTGTCGAACTCAGGATTAGGCCAGATGATCGAATTCACCTCCGACCACGGACCGCTGGCATAGGTTTGGAAGTATTCAATGTCTGACGGCGCGCCTTCAGGTGCGGGGCCAATCACGACCGAGGCTGCACCGTCACCAAAAATCATTCGCGAGGTGCGTACCGTCCCGATCTTGTCGGAGAACTTTTCGGCACACACCAATAGCACGGGCCGGTCAATCTCCTGTAACAGGCGCACGGCTTCGCCAATGCCGTAAGCCATGCCGGCGCAGGCGGCAACTATGTCGCACGAATTATGGGTCTGCAACAATCCCAGCTCGCCCGACAGCCAGGTGGCCACCGATGGAATCAATCTGGTGCTGGTGCAACTGCAAAACAGCACGGCGCCGATCTCCGCGGGACGCCGCCCGGATTTGGCCAAGGCGCTCTTGGCGGCCAGCAGGGCCATTTCCTCCAGTGGCAATTCGGTATAGCAGCGTTGCTCGATGCCGGTCTTTTCGCCGATCTCCGCCTCCGTCATGCGCGACCAGCAGTAAGCATGGTTGCGGATGAGGTCCGCATTGGTACAGGGGACCTCGCCTTCGTACACCGCGATGGCCTCGATGCGGGGCAGGATGGCGAAGCGCTTGCTTACCTCGACCGCGGGATAAGGGGTGATCGGCTCGCTCAAAGCGAGCGTGTCGGGCGCTTTGCGCTCCTGGCGAACTCGCGGACCCCAGTCAGTGTCTTGCCTGACGCGCTGGATGAACCGCAGCACTTCCTGGTTACGCGGATAGAAGGCAACTACATAATCATCGTCCTTCAAACTACTGATTTCGCTTTGCGCGCTGGTCGCCGGGTCCCACGGATATTGGTTGTGAAGGATCATGCACTGCCGCATCAAGGCCTCAAGTTCCGACACCGGATGCAGGCAGTCCAGCACATCGTTATAGGTGTAGCGCAAGTAATCGGGATCGTAGGAGGTCAGCACACGAGTGCGGTTCCTGGGATCGGCAAGCGCCTCCTCTACCGTCGGTCGCAGAGGCCGGAGCTCTCCACCAGAGCTGAGTTTATTGCGAAAAACATCGAGCAGAATACCGAAAGCGCGGTCCTCCAGATCTTCGTCCCAAGCTGAAGGCAGGTCCCAGTAGCCGGCTTGGATAGCAGTCGTGATTGCCGAGTCATCGCGCGGCTTGTACACCGGAAGGAAGACATCGTGCTTATGACGAGGCAAGTCACCCCAGCGGGTGGGGCGTTTCTCGTACATCGTCAGCGTGTAGCGATTTACCCAAAGCCGGTTCAGCACCAGATCGCGGCAAAGCTCATACCGGTTCTTGTACTCGCCGGCTTGCAGGCGGCCCGCAATCTCCACATCGGTGAAGGCTTTCTCGCCAAAGTCACGCCGGATGACGGCGGCAAACTGCTTTAGCGTCTTGAAAACAGAAAAGTCCAACTCGGGGAAAAAATTGCCCGGGAAGACAATGCGTCCGTGAGAATTGATAACGAAAGGTTTCAGCGACATGGACTATATCTTCATTTCTATGGAAGTTTTGACCGCAGCAGGCCAATCGCTGCGCTCAACCAACATCAAAAAAAGGGTGGAACAAACGCCAGTTATTACGCCACTCGAATGAAAGACCTGAACGCTCACTGAAGTCAGAATCTATGGGAAAGCTTAAGTTGTGCTACGAACACGAGCTTGTGACCGACGCCGTTTTCCGATGTGACTTGAATCACCGACAAACCCCACATTCTCAATTAGATCACAACCGGGTTACAGCCAGGTCAATCGAATTCCACCAGGACCTGGTTGGCCTTCACCGAGTCCCCCGGCGCGACATTTACCGATTTCAACTTTCCCGCCACCGGGGCCGTGACCGCGGTCTCCATCTTCATCGCTTCCAGCATGACCATGAGATCGTTGACCTGCAACTGCTGACCGGCAACCACCGGCACTCGCACCACGATTCCAGCCAACGGACTACGGCACAACTTGGCTTCGTTGGTGTCCTGATTCAGAGACGAACCCGGTTTAGGGGGCGTTCGCAATACGGTCGATTGAATCGTGGCCGCCGCCGGCGCCGGAAGGTTGTCCTGGTTCTGCGGAGAATAATCCTCCTCAGCTATTTCTACTTCCACTTCGTAGGTCTTCGCGTCAATCGAGATTTGCAGTTTCATGGACTGTTCCAGTCGTAAGCTTGCTTCGCTTCGTGACTCGGGTTGTTCAGCGTCGGGTGGGGCCAAGATTGTGCGAACCCTGCACCATTGTCCGCCCCTGGCGCACCCAGCGGCTGACCGCATCCGAATCCGGCAACGCCTTCACCGAACGAATGCGGACCTTCTTGCCGAGATATTCCGTGACAGCGGCGGCGATAATCGATACCGTCCGGGGCGTAACCTCAACAGACGAGTTTGACTTCGAATCCATGTTTGCTCCCAGCTCCGTTACAGGGGAATCAGCCCGTGTTTCTTGGCTGGCCGAAGCTCCCGCTTGGTGTGCAGCGCCTCTAACGCCCGGGCCAGATATCGCCTGGTCTGGGAGGGCTCGATAACGTCATCCACCAGGCGCCGGCCGGCGGACACATACGGGTTGGCAAAAGTCTTGCGATAGAGTTCGATCAACTCATCCCGCTTTTGCACCTTGTCATCGGCGGCGTCAATCTCATGGCGAAACACGATTTCCGCGGCGCCTTCGGCGCCCATGACCGCGATTTCCGCGGTTGGCCAGGCCACCACGCGGTCGGCTCCCAGGTCTTTGCAGCACATGCCGATGTAAGCTCCACCATACGCTTTGCGCAATACAACCGTTATCTTTGGCACGGTTGCCGCTGAGTAGGCGAACAGGATCTTCGCTCCATGGCGGATAATGCCGCCGTACTCCTGTTCAACCCCAGGCAGAAATCCGGGCACATCGACGAAGGTCAGCAAGGGGATATTGAAGGCGTTGCAGAATCGAATGAACCGGGCAATCTTGCTGGAAGCGTCGATATCCAATGCTCCCGCCAGCACGCTAGGCTGATTGGACACGATTCCCACCGTGCGTCCCTGGATACGCCCGAAGCCGATCACCGCATTCGCCGCGAAGCCGGGCTGGATCTCGAAGAAGTCCTGATGGTCAAGCAATGGCTTCAGCACGGTACGGATGTCGTAAGCGATTTTAGATTCCGTTGGGACCAGGTCATTCAGGCTCAGATCGTCCTCCAGGTCCTGGGTGTAGGGGAGCCGCGGAGGGTCTTCCAGGTTGTTCGAGGGCAGAAAACTCAGCAGACGGCGCCCGAGTGCCAGCGCCCCTTCATCGTCTTCCGCAATCAGATGAATGACGCCAGAGCGGTTCATCTGGGCCGCCGGACCGCCCAATGCATCAGCGGTTACGGTCTCGCCAGTTACTTGTTTGATGACTTGCGGACCGGTGATGAATATCTGCGCCCGCTTGGTTTGAATGATGAAATCGGTCAGCGCCGGACTATAGGCTGCGCCTCCGGCACACGGTCCGCAAATGATGGAAATTTGCGGCACAATCCCTGAAAGCATGACATTGTTGTAGAACACACTCGCATAGCCGGCCAGGCTGTCGATGCCTTCCTGCACGCGCGCCCCCCCGGAATCGTTCACGAAGATGAACGGACTCCCGGTCTTCAGGGAAAGCTTCATCATCTCGACAATTTTGGCGCAGTGCACTTCGCCGGCCGCTCCGCCGGCTACCGTGAAATCCTGCGAGGCCAGGTGAACCAGACGGCCGTCAATGGTCGCGCACCCGGTGACGACGCCGTCAGCAGGAATGTCCTTGTCAGCCATGCCAAACAAGGTGGCCCGATGCTTGGCGAATAGTCCGATCTCCTGGAAGCTTTCGCCGTCGACCAGTTTGTCGATGCGCTCGCGTGCGGTGAGCTTTCCACCCTCGTGTTGCTTCTGGATACGCTTTGCGCCTCCACCCTCTTCTATCTTCGCGCGCTTCCCGCGAAGCTCAGCGATGCGCTCGGTCATGGTAGCGCTTGCCGGCTTGGGTGTTGCTGTCGCCATGTTGGACCTCCTGGGTCGATTCGAAATCGGAGCCTTGATTAAGACCAGGCTTACTGCACCGGTCGGACCGTGACGCTGTGTTCCTCACCGCCAACTTTGACGATGTAGGTTCGGGATTCTGCCGGTGTAGCCTCGCCGCTGACGGCTGTTTCCTGGTGAGATTCGGGGATGCCTCGCGCTTCCCTCGATAAGGTCGGTGCATCCTTCGACCCTGCGGTTCGCGCCTGGAAGAACCGTGCTGCGACATTCGGAAACATGGCGTAAGTCAGCACATCTTCATCGCTGCCGTTACTGCCGGCCGCTGATGCCTCGGTGCGCCGGTTTTCCCAGGATGGCTCCAGCAAGTCAGCCGGACGACAGGTGATCGCGGCCTTGTTCTGGCGGATCGCTGCCTGGCGCATGACTTCTTCGTCTCTTGCCCCAGGAGTCGCCCCGTAATAGCCGAGCATCAGGTCGGCGAACTCACTGGTGATCGTGTTGTATTTCCCTTGCAGAACATTGAACATTGCCTGGGTCCCGAGGATTTCACTCGCCGGGATGGCGAGCGCAGGATAACCAGCGTCCCGGCGAACATTTTGGATTTCTTCTGCCACCTGAGCGAGCAACTGAGGCGTACCCTGGCCCTTCAGTTGGTATTCCATGTTCAAGACGAGGGCTGCCGGTATGTGATGCTGGAAGGTCTCCGGCTCAACCGCGACGTGCTGAGCATAAAATTCGTCGTACCTTGGCCGCACTGTGGCGATATGTTGCTTTACGCGATGCAGGCGTTTGGTGTCGAGGCGTGAGTCGAATCCGGTACCCTCCAACATCGCAACCAGACTCTCGGTCGGGTTGTGGCCGTGGCCCAGCGACAGGGCGCTGATTGCCGTATCTACAATGTCGCATCCGGCTTCGATCGCCTTCATCAGCGAAACCATGGTCACGCCCGTCGTTGAATGAGTATGGACGCTAACCAGGGTGTCGCTTCCACATCTTTGTTTGATTCCCTTAACCAGGTCGTAGGCCGCCTGCGGCTTGAGCAGACCATCAACGTCCTGCACGCAAATAGAGTCGCATCCCAACTCTTTAATCTGCTGCGCAATGTTGAGAAACGCCGGGACCGTGTGCACTGGACTTGGGCTGTAGCAGATCGCGCCCTGAGCATGTTTGCCGGCTTTTTTCACGGCCTCAACGCTGGCCCGCAAGTTACGCACGTCGTTCAATGCGTCGTAAATGCGGAAGACATCAACGCCATTCAGCGCCGCCTTCTCTACAAAGCGGCTGACAATAGAGTCGTCAAAGTTCCGATGCGCAACCAGGTTCTGCCCACGCAGCAGCATTTGCAGTCTGGTCTTGGGCAGCAGTTTGCGATAGGTCCGTAGCCTCTCCCATGGATCTTCATTCAGGAAGCGGATGCTGGAATGAAATGCCGTTCCGCCCCAACACTCCAGCGACCAATAACCCGCGTTGTCCAGGTCTTCAAAGACGGGTGCGACATCATCGAGGGCCATGCTGGTTTTCAGAAGGCTCTGCTGGGCTTCGCGCAACAGCAATTCGGTGACTTCCACGGTTCGTGCCATGTGACGTTCCTTCTGAGCCAATATTCGGGTTGCGTCAAACCAGGCGTGCTTGTTCCGCCGAGGCGACTAGCAGACTACGACACTAGAGTCCGAAACCCCATTGCCGAACAGAAATCCAGCCTAAGAAACACCTGGGTCGCGATTGCAGCAAGTGCTGATAACGCAACGGCGCCCGATACTTGTGTTTATAGTGGCACCACCGCCCGCAGGTCAAAAGTGATTCATGTCACAAAGTCCCGGTATCGCATCACAGAAATCGGGGTGGGGTAATACTCCGCAGTGGCAAGCCGTTTCCGGTGGCTGGCCGTAAGCCCTGGAGCGAATCGCGCGGCCTTCAAGTTGCGCATCACAGACCCTCCCGCAGTCTGTGAGATATAATCGCCGCCGACTTTCACAATCCAAGGTGGCGTTTATGATATCGACGCTCACTCCGCTGGAGTTTCTTGCTCGCAACGCCAGCGCCTACCGCGACTGCACGGCCGCCGTCGACGGCGACCGGCGCTTCACGTACTCCGAATTGCAGCATCGCGTACATTCTTTCGGCGCCGCGTTGCAGCAGTCTGGCATTGCGCCCGGAGACCGGGTTGCTGTGTTGGCACGCAACGGAATCCTGCCGCTGGAAGCGCACTTCGCTGTCCCACTGATCGGCGCAGTGCTGGTCCCGCTCAATATTCGGCTGCAAAGCGGTGAGTTGGCCACGATCCTGAACCACAGCGGCGCCAGAATCCTGCTGGGCGATGCTGACCTCCTCGCACCTCTGTTGACAGCGCGCGCGGAGACTCCGCAAGTCGAGCGAATCGTCTCCGATTACGAATCTTTTCTCAGCGAGAGCCGCAGCCCCGTTTTGCCGCACTTGCCGGAGGAAGAGGACGTGATCTCCATTAACTATACGAGTGGCACGACCGGCGTTCCCAAAGGCGTGATGTACACGCACCGCGGAGCATTTCTCAACGCCATTGGTGAAGTGGTTGAACACGGGCTGTCGTACCGGTCGGTTTATCTGTGGACGCTGCCCATGTTCCACTGCAATGGCTGGTGCTTCCCCTGGGCAGTCACGGCCGTCGGAGGGCGCCAGATATGTCTGCCGGAAGTGAACGCGGAATGCGCCGTCAAGCTGATCGAGAGGGAAGGTGTTACTCATCTCTGCGGTGCGCCCATCGTGGTACGGACGCTAACGGAATACTGCTCGCGCCAGGGGATTCGTTTCCGCTCGGGACTGAAGATGGTGATCGCGGCTGCGCCTCCACCGCCCGCCGTGATTCGGGCTGCCGAAGAGGTTGGTATCCATTTGACCCACGTCTATGGGCTCACCGAGACCTATGGGCCGCACTCGGTCTGTGCCTGGCATTCGGACTGGGACGACGCGCCGCTGGAAGAACGTGTGCTGCTGAAGGCGCGGCAGGGTGTTCCGTATTTAGTTTTTGGAACCGATATGCGAGTTGTGGATGAAGACATGCGAGATGTTCCTGCTGACGCACGCAGCGTAGGAGAGGTCGTGATGCGCGGTAACAATGTGATGCTGGGCTACTACCGCGATCCTGAGGCAACTGCAACCGCCTTCCGCGGCGGCTGGTTCCACTCCGGGGACCTGGCCGTGATGCATCCGGATGGCTATATCGAAGTGCGTGACCGCTCGAAGGACATCATCATCTCTGGAGGAGAGAACATTTCCTCGCTTGAGGTGGAGCGCGTGTTGTATGAGCATCCTGCTGTACTGGAGGCGGCGATTGTCGCCCAACACGACGAGAAGTGGGGTGAGGTGCCGCACGCCTACGTGTTACTGAGGGAAGACGCCGTGGTCAGCGAACAGGAGTTGATGGCCTTCTGTCGCGAACGTTTGGCTCATTTCAAATGCCCGAAAGCGGTACACTTTGGTGCATTGCCCAAGACCTCAACCGGCAAGATCCGCAAGAACGTGCTGCGCCAACAAGCGCGCGCCGCAGTCGAAGGAGCGTCGTGATGTCTGATCTGCAAACCGTTGCCAGCAGTGCCAAATACCAGCACATCCTGTTCGAGGCCGAAGGGCCGATAGCGATTGTGACACTGAACCGGCCGCAGCGACGCAATGCGCTGTCGCTGGAGTTAATGACCGAGCTGATCGACTGCCTGAACGAAATTGGGCGCGATCGTGCGATGCGGGTCGTCGTGTTGCGTGCCGCCGGCAAAGTCTTCTCCTCCGGCCACGATTTGAGCGAGATGGTGGGACGCGATATCAACGAGTACCGCGAGGTGTTCGAGGTCTGTACCGAGTTGATGACGCACGTGCAGTCGATTCCGCAGCCCGTGATCGCAGAAGTGCAAGGTATCGCCACGGCGGCCGGATGCCAACTGGTGGCGACCTGTGACTTGGCCGTGGCCTCCGATCAGGCCGCTTTTGCAACCCCGGGGGTGAAGATTGGACTGTTCTGTACTACGCCGATGGTGGCGCTGAGCCGGGCAATCGGGCGCAAGCGAGCGATGCAGATGCTGCTGACCGGCGAGATGATCGACGCGGTGACCGCAGCGGAGTGGGGACTGATCAACCTGGTCGTTCCTGCCGCTGAGTTGGCGGAGCAGAGCCGCAAGCTGGCGACGCGCATTGCTGACGCCAGCTCTTTTACGGTGGCGCTGGGCAAGCAGGCCTTCTACACGCAGATTGATCTCGATCAGCCGAAAGCCTATGCCTATGCCAAAGAGGTGATGAGCATGAATTCGCTCGCTGCCGACGCGCAGGAGGGGATATCGGCGTTCCTGGAGAAACGCCCCGCGTGCTGGACCGGAAAGTGATCACTGCTGGGTTATTGGTGTAACATGGCAGGCCAGAGACAGTATGTGCAGTAACTTCGGATTTAATCATCATCCTGAAGGCCCTCCTTGCGCGCTGGAGTCGCACTGGTATTACACCCTGGTGCGATGGATGGCCTGGTTGCGCCTGAGATTTGTCACCAAGTCTTCCCAAATAATCACGCAAGACGGCCACCCTCGCCGGCCCATCTAATAGGTAGCGGCGACCTAAGGCCGGATCACACTGCCAGCAGGCCGGAGTAAATCGCCATGCCCACGACGGCGTCGACGCCGATATGGTTGAGCGCTTCGATCTCGTCGTTGCGGCAAATCCCGCCAGCCGCGATCAGCTGGCGCGACGTCTTCTGGCGCAGGCTGCGGACCACATCCATCGGGATTCCCCTCAGCAGTCCCTCGGTATCAATGTGCGTGTAGAGGAAGGCGGAACAGAATGGCTCGAGCTGTTGCATCATGGCTGCGGGCTCGATGTCCGTGATGGTCTTCCAGCCGTGAATGGCAACTCGCCCGCCGCGTGCATCGACGGCAAAGACAAGGCGCTCGATGCCGAATCGCTCACTCAAGGCTTGGGCGAAGGTCGCGTTAATCGTTGTGCGAGGATTTCCGGCACGACCTTCGTTCGCTTGTGGGGACAGGTGAACCAAAGAGGAACCGATGATTACTCGTTTCGCGCCGCACTCAAGCATGGCTTGCGCATCGTCCAGGGAACGAATGCCTCCACCTACCTGGCAGGGCAGCTTGCGGCAAAATTCGGCGACCAGCGGGCGATTCGAGCCGCTGCCCATGGCCGCATCCAGATCAACCAGCTGCACCAGCGGATAGCGCGAGAAGCGCGCTACCCACTCGCCGAAATTCTCGAACTCCAGGGCCTTCTTCTCGCCTTGGACAAGCTGCACAATCCTGCCGCCCATCAGGTCAATGGAGGGAATCAGCATGCGAGCCTCACGGAGATCCCCGCCGCGCGCAACTCCTGCTTGATGGCGTGGACCGACTCCAGTCCGAAGTGAAAGACGGACGCTGCCAGGGCCGCATCGGCAGCGCCCTGCTGGAACACTTCCACGAAGTGCCGCGGCTCGCCCGCTCCTCCCGAGGCGATCACGGGAATGTTCACGCTGGTGGCGATGGTGCGAGTCAGTTCGCAATCGAATCCTGACTTGGTGCCGTCGCGATCCATCGAGGTCAGCATGATTTCGCCTGCTCCTCGTTGCTCGGCCTCGATCGCCCAAGCTTGAGCGTCGGTACCTGTCGGCTTGCGCCCGCCCCAGACATACACCTCCCACGCGTCACCACTACGCCGAGCATCGATTGCTACCACCACCGCCTGTGAGCCATACCGTTCCGCAATCCTGGTGATCAGTGCCGGGTCGGCAACGGCGGCGGAGTTGATGGTGACTTTGTCTGCGCCGCAATCCAGGACCGAAGCCGCATCGTCCAACGAACGAATACCGCCGCCCACGGCGAATGGGATAAAGAGCTGGTTCGCAGTGCGCCGCACGGTGTCGAGCAGGGTATTGCGCGATTCAGCGGTTGCCGTGATGTCAAGCAAGACGATCTCGTCAGCGCCCGCCGCGCTGTGGGCCGCCGCTAATTCGGCAGGATCGCCCGCATCGTGCAGCTGCACAAACTGAATGCCTTTCACCACTCTGCCGGCGTTTACGTCGAGGCACGCGATGATGCGCTTGGCCAGCGATTCAGATGGCACAGAAATTCTCCAGGATACTGATTCCGACATCCCCGGATTTTTCCGGATGGAATTGCACTCCGAACAGATTGCCGCGTTCCGCCGCAGCCGTGAACGGCGCTTCATAGACACATGTGGCAACCGTGTCAGCACACAGCGGGGCCCAATACGAATGCGTGAAGTAAACATAGGAGTCAGACGGAATATTCCTCAGCAACCGCGAGCGCGGTTCAATCGCGATGCGGTTCCAGCCCACGTGCGGCGATTTCACACGGTCGGAAAAGCGCGTGCAATTGCCGGGAAAGACCCCCAGACTGCGCAGTTCCGTGGCTTCGTCGCTGCCCTCGAACATCCATTGCAAGCCGAGGCAAATGCCAAGCACCGGTTTCTCGCTGACGACTGCTTCCCGCAGCGCAGTGCCGAGACAGCCGCCCGTCAAGGGCAGTGTCGCCCGGAAATTGCCGACGCCCGGAATGATCAGCCGGTCCGCGGCAGACACAACATCAGCATCATCCGTCACTACACACTCGCGCCCCAGGTGCCTGACGGCCTTGAACACCGAGGCCAGGTTGCCGGCACCGTAATCGACGATGGCAATCACAGCAGTCCTTTGGTGCTGGGCAGCATGCGCCCGAGTTGGCGATCTTTAGAGCAGGCCACGCGCAACGCGCGCGCGAACGCCTTGAACAGGGCTTCGATCTTGTGATGGTTTGACCGTCCGTAGAGAACTTTGGCATGTACGTTGGCCTTTGCGCCACGGGCGAATCCGTCGAAGAAGTCGGCAACCAGTTCCGTCTGCAAATCGCCAACCAGTCGCGTCCGAACCTTGGTGTCAACCACCGCCGCGCTGCGTCCGCCGAAATCGACTGCGACGACTCCCAGGGTTTCGTCCATGGGCATCACGAAGTATCCGGCGCGCAGAATGCCGCGTTTGCTGCCCAGCGCCTGCGCAAACGCCTCGCCCAGGGCGATGCCGACGTCTTCGACGGTGTGGTGCTGATCGACGTCAAGATCGCCCTTCGCCTGCAACTCAAGATCGAACGCGCCATGCCGAGCCACTAGTTCCAGCATGTGGTCCAGGAAGCGGATGCCGGTGCTGACTTTGGCGCGACCACGACCTTCCAGGGTGAGCGCGACGCGGATGTTAGTCTCGTTGGTTTTGCGATCTATGCGCCCGCGTCTCATGCTGTCACCTCGCGCCCCAGTTCGAGTTCGCACACGATCTCTCGCAGGGCGGCAAGGAGCCGGGAAGTCTGGACGTCGTTACCTATGGTGATGCGTACGCAGCCTTCGCAGCCCGGATCGGCAGAGCGGTCGCGAACCAGAATGCCGCGCTGCCGCATGGCCATCACGAACTGGTGGTGCTTTGCGCCAATCCGCACCAGAAGAAAGTTCGCCTGACTGGGCCAGCTGTAAAGCCCCAGCGTGCTCAATTCGGCTGCAAGCCGCTCGCGGCCGTTCTTGACTTGCGCGACGTAGCGACTGATGTGGCCGCTGTCTTCCAGTGCGGCGGGCAACACCGCCAACGCCAGGGCATTGACGCTATAGGGGGAAGATACGCGGCGCACGCCTGGCATCAGCGCGCCGGGGCCGGCCAGAATGCCGACGCGAAATCCAGCCAGTCCGTAGGCCTTCGAAAAAGTTCGGGTCACAAATAGATTTTCAAGCCTTTCGACATCGCGGATGACGGTTTCGCCGTGAAACTCGAAATAAGCCTCATCCACTAGAAGTGCGGCGTCAGGCGCGGCTGCGGCGATAGCCAGTAGTTCTTCGCGAGGTGCAGCCGTGCCGGTCGGGTTATTCGGACTGGCAAGCGCGATCAGGCGGGTCGCTGGAGTAATGGCGGCCAATACCCTTGCCAGGGAAAAGCGGAAGTCGGCGCCACACTGCACGCGAATCACCTTCGCCCCGGTTGCGCCGGCATAGATTTCGTACATGCTGAACGTGGGCGTCACCACCAGCACGTCGTCGGCCGGCTCGAGAAAGGTCTCGCACAGCAGATGAATAGCTTCATCGACGCCATTGGTGAGCAGCACTTGTTCCGGCGCCAATCCAAGATGCGCGGCGACTACGGCCTCCACCGGCCCGCGCTCGGGATAACGTGCGAGATCGTCTGCCGTAATACTTTGCAGCCGCTCCAGTACGCGCGGCGAACATCCTTCGACGTTTTCGTTGAAATCCAGGCGCAACCCGTCGCGACGCGCGAGCGGGGGATGATATTCCTGAAGATTCCGGACCGCTTTCCTGGCGCTAAGCATGGGTGCTCCTCGCGCGCACCGATGCGGCGTGAGCGTGCAGGCCCTCAGCCTCGGCAAGGGTGGTGATGATGGGCGCAATTTTGTTCAGGCCGGCCGCATGGAAGCGCTGCACCGTGATAATTTTGACGAAATCGTGCACGCTCAGGCCTCCGCGAAAGCGTGCTGCGCCGGCGGTAGGCAGAACGTGATTTGGTCCGGCAGCATAGTCTCCGGCAGATTGCGGTGAGTAATCGCCGACGAAAATCGAGCCTGCACTACGGAGCTCAGTAAGATCGTTATCGTCAACCGTCAGGTGTTCCGGAGCGATGCGGTTGATCCATTCGGTAGCTTGCTGTGGCGAGGCTGCAATCAGCAGGTAGCCATTTCGGCGGATCGCCTGCCGCGCGATGATGTTCCCGCGGCTTGCAAGAACAATTGCCGATTGCACACTCTTTGCCAGGGCCGGCTTCGTGGTAATCAACACCACCACAGCGTCGGGATCGTGCTCGGCCTGCGCCACCATGTCAGCCGCAAGAAATCCGGGATCACCCTTGTCGCTCGCGAACACGGCTTCAGTGGGCCCGGCGAGCATGTCGATGGCGCAGTCAGAGCCAACCAGCTTTTTGGCAGCGGTAACAAAGCTGTTGCCGGGGCCGACAATCTTATCTACACGAGGAATGGTTTCCGTGCCGTAAGCGAGGGCTGCGACTGCCTGTGCACCACCGCAGCGATAGACTTCGCGAACGCCAAGCAGAGCGGCCGCAGCCAACGTGGCCGGCTGTGGGCGCGGCGACGCCACGCAAATGCGCGGCACGCCCGCAACCTGCGCGGGCACCACGGTCATCAGGAGGGTCGAGGGCAGGGGATAGCGGCCACCGGGCACGTAGCAACCAACCGCTTCCAGCGGGCGCACGATTTGACCGAGTTCACCGCCGGAGACCGGCTTGCGCCACTCGCGCGGCATCTGCCATTGGCAGAAGCGCCGGATATTCGCTGCGGCAGAGCGCAAAGCACTCTGTGTATTGCGGGGAATCGAATGCCACGCCTCGGCTATTTCCTCGTCTGAAACCCTGATGGGCTGGCCCATTGGCAGACTATCCCACAATGTGGCATAGCGAAGCAGGGCCTTATCCCCGCCGCGCCGTACGGCACGAATGGTCCGGCGCACTCGCGGTTCCACCATCTCCAACTGAGATTTGCGAGTGGCCAGAGTTACGACTGCGTTCTCCGCTGCTTTGCCCGCAAGAATCCGCATCACAGCACGACCTTGTTGAGGGGATACTCGACGATGCCCTGGGCGTTGGCCGCCTTGAGCCGCGGCAGCACTTCCCAGCAAGCGGCTTCTTCGAGGATGGTGTTGACGGCGACCCAGGTGCTGTCGCTCAACTGCGAAATTGTCGGACTATTCAGCGCGGGCAGAACGCTCAGCACCCCCGGGAGATCTTCAACCTTAACGTTGAGCATCAGTCCCACGCGGCCCTGGGCTTCCATGGCGCCGCGCAACATGAGGGACAGGTTCTCGACCTTCTGGCGCGTGGCGGGTTCGGCCCAGGCCTTAGGGTTAGCGATGATCTGGGTGTTCGACTCGAGCACGGTGTCAATGATGCGCAGGCGGTTCGCCTTCAGCGAGCTTCCGGTCTCCGTGACTTCGACGATGGCGTCAGCCAAAGTGGGTGGCTTCACTTCGGTCGCTCCCCATGAAAACTCGACCTTCACCTGGATGCCTCGCTGCTGAAAGTAGCGAGTGGTGACACTGACCAGCTCGGTTGCGACCGTCGCCCCTCGAAGATCTTCCGGACGTCGGGCAGGAGAATCTTCCGGCACGGCCAGCACCCATCGCACCTTGCCGCGGCTTTGCTTGGCGTAGATGAGGTCGGCCACAGCGACCACCTCAAGTCCGCTCTCCAGCACCCAATCCAAGCCGGTGAGTCCAGCGTCGAGCGCGCCGTGATCGACGTAGCGGGCCATCTCCTGAGCGCGAATCAACATGCATTCAATCTCAGGATCATTGGTGCCGGCAAAGTACGAGCGGGGGCTGACGTAGACTTGCAGCCCAGCCCGCGCCAGCAGCGCCAGCGTTGCCTCTTGAAGACTTCCCTTGGGAATGCCGAGACGAAGTTTCATCGCGCACCTTCAGCGGCAGGAAGCGTCAGCCTGGTGTTGAAACAGGTGCGAGCCCCGGTGTGGCAGACTACGCCTTCTCCCTCTACGTGGACGCGGCAGAGGACAGTGTCGAGGTCGCAATCCGCAGCCGCACTGATGACTCTCAGGCGGTTGCCTGAGGTCTCGCCTTTGGTCCAGAGCTGATTGCGGGTGCGGCTAAAGAAAGTTACGTACCCGCTCTGCAAGGTTTTTTCATACGCTGCCTGGTTCATGAAGCCCAGCATAAGCACCTCGCCGGTAACGTCATCCTGGACGATGGCCGGAGTCAAGCCACCCATTTTGTTGAAGTCGAGTTCCACTGCCATGGCGTTTCCTTTCGGGCAAAAACAAAAACCCCGCTGATCGGTGTCAGCGGGGGGAGGAGATCTGTATTAAGAAATAATCAGATGATCTCCGCTGACACGTTCGCCACGTGACGATGGTGATGATGGCGATGGGTCAACGAAGTCATGCTGAAACGAGGATAGAGTGCGCATCGCTTGACTGTCAATACGACATTCCGGGGACGCGACAGATCTGAAATCATCGCCTCAAGCATCGATTCCTCGAGGACGCTACTGCGTGGAGGGAGGTTGGTGCAGCTTGACCGGATTCAGATCGATGCTGCTCTCCAGGATCATCTCTACCGAATCGCCGGTGGCAAGATGGACCTCGGGGCCACGAGTCAGCAGAACGGTTGCCAATCCAATGACTCCTCCGGTGGCAGCGCCGACGCCCGCACCTTCAGCGCCACCCGCGATCGCTCCGATACCAGCTCCCGGAATAGTAGTAGCTGCGATGGTGCCAGCGTCTTTGCCCTTGCCGCCCGGACCCTGAATGGTCCCCTCTTTTCCTGCAACGGTGTTGTCCTTGGAACCCGGAGTATTCTGCACTGCACCGGGCAACATGATGGTGTAGCCGTTGGGGAAGATCATGGAAGTGAAGCTCATCTGTAGCTGGGCGCGGCCTTTGACCCGTCCCGGCCGGACCACACTGCGAACTTCACCCTGGACGAACGTCCCTGCGGGAATCACGATCTGGTTATTTTGGGTAACAGGGAAAGCGGTTTGAGCGTAGACGGGATCGCCCGGTCGCGCGCTCTTGCTGTTGACGCCTTGCTTCAGGGTGAGAGGAATCTTAGTTCCAGCAGCAACCGTGATGGACGGTTGGGGATCGGGCTCAGGCTTGGCTGGCACCTCAGGAGCTGCGCCGCTGCGCGAGGTGAGGTGCGGGGCATCCTGGCTGGTTTGAGCGGTGGCTGGCAAAGTGCCGACCGCAGCGCTGATGGCCACAACAAGCAGAGCGACAACGGCTCTCATTGGTTCCTCCAACAGGCTGGGCGCGCTCTCCTTAGGAACTCGGAAGCGGCGGAAAAGTCGCGCACCGATTGCCTTCGCCAATCTTAGCGTTCCCAGCGGCGTGCCCTACTTCAGGTTATACAACGCGTTCACATGGGCGGTCACCGTAATCTTCTCGGCGCTGAACTCGGCGGTCGGCGGGGGCGCAGCCTGGGCAGTCATCGAGAGGGCCTTCGCCATCATCGGACGCACCGGCTGTTGCTCGTAGGTGTCGACCGACGCGTACGATAACTCACCCAGCGTTCGCGCGCTGGATTGCGCGACGGCGTTGGCTTCGTTATGCGCGCGACGCAGCGCGTCTTCCACTGCTTTGATCTTGGCCGCGTCCATGTCCTCCAGCAGATAACTGATGGAGGTATCAGTGACCTCCAAACCCGCCAGCCCTTCGGCGATGGGCCCGATCTTGGAGAAATCCTTGAGCTTGATGCTGATGTTGGCGTCCACGCGATAGCCGACCAGTTTGCGCTTGGGATTCTTGTAGTCGTAAACCGGCTGCGTGGCGAAGCGGCTGATCTGCGCGTCCTTGGGATCGAGACCGTTGCTGCGCAGCAGTTGCCGGATTTGCTCGGCTGCCTGCGTGGCCTTCTGGCTCGCATCCGATAGCTTCTCTTCCTGGGCCGAGACCCCGAATTGCACCAGCGCAGTGTCGGGATCGGATTCAAACTTGCCGTCGGCGCCCACCCAAATAGCATTCGGAATCACTTTGCCGGATTGCTCTTGCGCCACCGCCCGCGTTCCGATCGTGAGCCCGGCGGTAAGCGTCATCAACAATGCAACGAAAAGCGATTTTGGTTTTTGCATCATGCTGTCTAGACTCCTCGCGTTAACAAGGGTAAGCCAAAGACTGAAATACCCCAAGCAACAGGTGGCCCCTTCTCTGGTCCGCCGGGACTGCGGCTTGGCCCGGACCGAAAAGGCTCTTCGCGGTCGGCCCTTTCCTTCTTCGGAGGCAAATTGTTCCACGTGGAACATTTGCAAAATATCACAAAGTAACCCGCTAAGTGATTGAAAACAATCGGTCTTCTGCACTTAGGTGCTAAGTAGCGAACGTTCGTTCGGATCCTCTCCCCATGCCTCGGCACGCCTCAACTCGGCCGCAAGCAAGATTTATTTTCCACAGCCGCCGATGCTGTATACTCCGCGGGTCATTTCGCGCACTCATCTCCGCGCATACCTGAGGTTGCGCCATACCCGCAGACTCCTGGCCCGATTCTTCGTAAAATGAGGTAGCGCCGTGATTCGAAAGTTCGGCGTTCGCAGCATTAGTTTAGGACAGTCTCCGATGGACAAGTTTGTGGTTCGCGGCGGAAATCCGCTGTTGGGCACCGTGCGTATCAGCGGTGCGAAGAACGCTGCCTTGCCGGCCATGGCAGCCGCCCTGCTCACCGACGAGCCGGTCATCCTGGAAAACATCCCGCAGGTCCGCGACATCGAGACCGAGCGCAAGCTGCTTTCCGCCATGGGCGCGGAAGTCGAGCTCGGCTATGGCCGCGCCCAGCATCGCACCACTATCTGCTGCCGCGATCTGGTCAATCCGGAAGCTTCCTACGATCTGGTCAAGACCATGCGCGCTTCCACTCTGGTGCTGGGCCCACTGCTGGCTCGCATGGGCGCCGCACGCGTGTCGCTGCCGGGCGGCTGCGCCATTGGCGCCCGTCCCATCAACCTTCACCTTAAGGGGTTGGAAAAGCTGGGCGCGAAAATCACCCAGGAGCATGGCTACATCCAGGCGCGCGCCACGCGCTTGAAGGGCGCGCGCATCGTCTTCGAGAAAATTACCGTTACCGGCACCGAGGACCTGCTAATGGCTGCGACCCTGGCCGATGGCGAAACCGTGTTGGAGAATTGCGCCCGCGAACCCGAGGTAGTCGACTTGGCTGTCCTGCTGGGCAAGATGGGTGCGCAGATCGAAGGCGCGGGGACGCATACCATCCGCATTCGCGGCGTCGAGAAGCTGCGCGGAGCGCGTCACCGTATCATCCCTGACCGCATCGAGGCCGGCACGTTCATCGTGGCCGGTGCTCTTACCGGCGGCGACCTGCTCGTCACCGCGTGCGACCCGCTTCACCTCGGCGCATTGCTTCAGAAGTTAGAGGAATGCGGCGTGACCGTTCATACGAACGGTGATTCGGTACGCGTCGTGGCCAACGGGCCGCTGAAGAGCGCCGACATGGTTACCGAAGAGTATCCCGGCTTCCCAACCGACATGCAGGCGCAGTACATGGCGCTGGCGACGCAGGCCGACGGCAGCAGCGTGGTGACCGAAAACATCTTCGAGAACCGCTTCATGCATGCCCAGGAGCTGGTCCGCATGGGAGCGAACGTCAAGATCGAGGGCAGCCGGGCCGTGGTTCGCGGGCGCACTCCCCTGAGCGGCGCCGCGGTGCAGGCCAGCGATCTGCGCGCTTCGGCGTCTTTGGTGTTGGCTGCGCTCGTCGCCGATGGCGAGACCATCATTGATCGCGTCTACCACATCGACCGCGGCTACGAGCACATCGAAGAGAAGTTGCGCAGTGTGGGCGCGCAGATCCGCCGCATCGGCGAACTCCTGCCACGGCGCGTGGCTGCTCCGGCCGTCGCGAGTTAAAGTTGCGAGTTAAAGAAGATTCGAACCAGACAGCCCCACCTTGGCCAACCGAATGCTGGAACGGGACACCTGAGAGCTGACGGATAGGAATATTTCCTCGTTCATCGCCCAAGGTGTCATTCCGGCCGAGGGCTTGAGAGTCTGCGCGGGAACTAACGTTTCTTTTGGGCAACGGCGTAAGAAGCTCGAAAAACGAGCGCCGAAGGCGCGGCGTCATGATAGCTCAGCACGCAGCGGAGCGGAGTGCTGGGTTGGGCTTTTCACCAAGCCGCGCCTTGGAGCATCCAGTCTGCGTCCATTCCTACGCCGCTTCTGATCTTGCCGCCGCCTCGATCTCCTGCATTTCTTCGTCGGACAGCGCGATCTCCGCGGCCTTCATGTTTTCTTCCAGATGCTTGACAGAAGAGGTTCCGGGGATCGGCAGCATCACGGGGCTATGATGCAGCAGCCATGCCACCGAGATCTGCGCGACCGTCGCGCCATGCCGTTTAGCAATATCACCCAATTTGCCCCCTGGCTGCGCCAGCTTGCCGGCTGCCACCGGGAACCATGGGATAAATGCCAGCTTGTTCTTCTCGCAATATTGCAGCACGTCTTCATGCTGGCGATCGGCCACGTTGTAGATGTTCTGCACGCTGACGATCTCGACGACCTTGCGCGCCCGGTCAATCTCGTGCGGCTTCACTTCGCTCAGGCCCACATGGCGGATCTTGCCCTGCTTCTGTAGCTTCACAATCGGGGCCAGCGACTCTTCCAGCGGGACCTTGGGATCGATGCGGTGTAGTTGCCACAGAGCGATGGTGTCCGTCTTCAGCCAGCGCAGGCTCATCTCCACCTGCTGCTCCAGGTACTCGGGCCGGCCGACAATTGCCCATACGTTCGGTCCCTGGCGGGTAAAGCCGCCTTTGGTAGCCACCACCAGGCCGTTAGGAAATGGGGCCAGGCTCTCGCCAATCAGGCGCTCGCTGACCGCCGGTCCATAGGCGTCAGCCGTGTCGATGAAATTCACGCCCAGTTCCACGGCGCGCTTCAGAACGCGTTTCGCCTCGTCGCGGTCCTTCGGTTCACCCCAGATGCCCTCACCGGTAAGGCGCATCGCTCCGAATCCCAGGCGATTCACTTCCATGTCGCCGCCAATCTTGAGTGTCTTTGCTATTGCCATACTCGCTCCTCTTTTAACGATTGCGCTAACAACGCTTCTAACAACACTTCATTGATGGATGAGAGCGTCGCGGCCACGGATTCAGGAGCCCTGTCGAATGCCATGCCACGTTTTCACAATTGATGTCACCGGCATGTGTGATCCAGTTCGCAGCGTTCCCGGCCCAATCGCGCGAAGGTAAAGACGAGGAGAATCTGCATGCGTGGTGACCAGAAGGTAATCGAGCAATTGAATACCGCTCTCAGCAACGAGATGACAGCGGTTGTGCAGTACATGGTGCAAGCCGAGACTTGCGAAAACTGGGGTTATGGCCGGCTGGCCGGACTTACCAAGGCGCGGGCCATCGAAGAGATGCGCCACGCCGAAGCGCTCATCGAGCGCATCATCTTTTTCGATGCCGTGCCCAACGTCAATGTCCCGCTGACGCCGACGCTCGGAAGCGACGTGCCACAGCAACTCGAAGCCGGCTTGACCGACGAGACGAATGCCATCCGCGAATATAACGATGCGATCCTGGCCTGCGCTCAGGCGGGCGATGCCGGCAGCAAGGATCTGTTCGAACGGCTGCTTCACGATGAGGAACGCCACGCCGATTTCCTGGAAGCGCAACTGCATTCCATCAAGGAGATGGGTATCGGCCCGTACCTGGCGCAACAGATGAACAAGTAAGCTGAGTAGTAAGGATCTCTTGCGGGCGCCGCCAGGCGTCTGCTCGGGCATCCCGCATCGGGAATCGGACCGTTTCTAGACTGGTCCGCATTGTTTGCTGTCCCATCCTGGCAGATGTCACTGCCAGGCGATCGCCATCAGGCATGCAATGGTCGTGAAAGAAGGCTCACGACCCCTATGAAGACAATTGGCATCGCCTCGCAGTTATTCCTGGTTTTGGCCCTGGCGCTGTTGGCGGGATGCGGCGGCTCCGCGCGTCCCGATCCGCCAACGCCGCAAACTCCCGCTCCACTGGGCCCCGGCAATCTCAACCTCATTTTCGTGGTCAGCGAGGATTTGGCGTATCAGGCCGCCGGCGACATCAATTCCCGGACCGCCAATCTCACCAACCGGGGACTACAGCGGTCGCTTCGCATGGCTACGTTCCTCAAGCAGCAGGTACTGGGCACAGAGAATGTCACCAGCATCTACGCGCTGGAACCGATGACCCATTTGCAAACCGCAAACAATTATCCCGACATGGCCGGCATTGAAACGGTCCAACAGTTCGCCATGTTGAACCAGATCTCTCTGTCCTATCCGCCTTATCCCTCGTATACCGGCAACAACTACCCTATCAACGCATCCTATGCGTCAGGAGTGCTGCCCAGCGATGTTGCCCCGCCGCCGCAACAGTTCTGCCTCACCTGCCAGGGTCTGGACTTCAACGACCAGGACGGCGATAACGAAGCCCTCGTAACCCGCATCCTGAAGCCGTTCGTCCCGGGTTTTTATGTCTTCTCGGCGCCATGGGAGACCACCCGCGCCCTGTTGGCAAACATCAACCAGCTTCAAGGCTACAACCTGGCTGTTCCGGCCAGCTATCAAGGCCCCAACTACGTCTATGCGATTTCGATCGCGCCGTCAGGCAGCGCCACCATGGTTGCCTACAACAGCAGTCTGGATCCGCCTTTTACGTACCCTGACCTGCCTGCCGGGAAAATCGTTAGCACTGCTTGCACGGCGCAACCGCCGTTCAGCATCACTGTGACTGGCGGTCAGGGTGGGGCCGTGGTTCCGGCGGGAACCAACACCAATGAGACGGTTTACTTCATTCGCCACGCAGAAGCCCATCCGCGGAGCTATTGGTCTGACAACAACTATGTTGGTGCGGGGCAATGGCGTGCGCTGGACCTTCCCAACGCACTTCGCGGCAAGGTCAGCCCGCAGCGGGTTGTCTCGGCGGATCCGGGCCAGTTTGGCGCAGGCTCGAACAGTTCCACCGGCGATTCCAACTATTCCACGATTGCGCCGGCTTTTACTGCTGAACCCTATGCCATCGCCAATGGCTTACCCTACACCCTGGCCGCCGGCGTCCAGCTCTCCGATTCGAATGCCGACCAGCAAACCAGTGATTTCTTGTTCACTGGCGGCACATTCTCCAATCAGAGAGTGTTGGTGGCGTGGGTATTCCAACAAATCGCACCCACAGTAAATAAGCTGTTGGCGAGCTACCACGGCGATGGCCCTACCGCGCCCGATTGGCCGGACAATGACTACGACTCAATTTGGCTGGTGCAGCTTGACGCCAATGGGAATTTGAGCGTGAGCAAGACCATGTGCGAGGGCATCAACTCCGGAGCGCTGCCGCCAACAGCGCCGCAGTTTTGAGGACCGCTGCAACGCCTATTTCTTCTTTACCGCAATTACGTTGTCGTCCGGATTGCGGTCGATCAACTTGTCCACGGGATCAATCCCGGCCTGCACCGGGAGCTTATCGACTGTAACGGTCAGCTCGGTCTTCTCCTGATCGATTTTGTGCTTTTGCAGATAGAGATACTTTCCATTGGCATCCAGCACGCCAATATCGATCATGTCGTTCAAGGGAACCGCATGTTCCTCGCCCCGGCCGTTGGCGCGGAACTTCTTGGCCTCGACTGTTAAGTGCACGTCATATTTGCCATCGGGCCGCTGTACGTAATCGGCGGAAAGGGCGCGATCGTCGTACAGGGTGATGTTCAGGAACATGTCGTCGAACAGATACTGATATTCGGGAGGCGTCACCTTGCGGAAGTAGCCTTCCAGATCGAGCGAAGTCGGGTACGGCGGACCCTTGAAGGCAAACTCCTTCAGGAAGCCGCGAATTGCCTCGTTGACCTTGTCCTCGCCGATGTAGTCCTGTAGCGCGTACATCACCATCGCGCCCTTGTTGTAGTGAATGTATCCCTGATTGGGATCGACATTGTACAGCGGATATTCTTCGTTGCGTTCCTGGGCGCGGCCGCGGAGATACTGGTCAAGTTCAAAGCGCAGGAACTTCTGCATTGATTCCGCCCCGAAGTGGTGCTTCATCACCATCAGCGCGGTGTACTGCGCCATGGTTTCGTCGATTGAGGTAGCGCCTTGCACGTAGCCGGAAATCACCTGATGCGCCCACCACTGGTGTCCGGTCTCATGCGCGGTCACGTAGAAGGGAAGGTCGACCGCATCCGATTTCTTGCTGACCTTGGTGATGAAGCCGATGGCCTCCGAGAACGGAATGGTGTTGGCGAACGACTCGGCAAAGGTTCCGTAGCCCGGAAATTCGATGATGCGAAGCTGGTGGAACTGGAAAGGGCTGAAGTTCGCGGTGCAGTAGTCCAGCGTCTCCTTCATGCTCTGCATCATGTCGTCCAGGTTGAACTCGTGTCCCGGCTGGTAATAGATCTCCAGGTTGACGCCGTTCCAGTGGTCGCGGCGCACCGCGTAGCGCGCCGATTGGATTGAGTAGATGTCCAGGATGGGCGCATCCATCTTGTAATGGAAGTAGCGCCGCCCGTTTTCCACCCATTCCTTCTGAAGATATCCCGGAGCAATTGCAATCTGATCTTCACTGGTGCTGAGGGTGACGTCCAGATTGATCCAGTCGGCGTTGAAGCTGACGCTGTTGTATTGCCGCGCGGCCAGGTCATCCGGCCTCGATAGCCGGCGCACCTTCTCCAGTCCATGCTTGTGGCGCGTACTGTCGTCCGTCAATTCGATCTCGGGCGCATACCCGATGTAAGGAAGGTAGCGATCGTTGACGAAGCTCCCGTTGCGCACAATGTCGGTATTGGGTTGCGAATTCTCGAAGCCCGGGTTGTCGTACTGCAATGCAAAATCAAGTTGAATGCGGCCATGCGGCGGCAACGGCGCGGGAAGCTTGTAAAGATAGAAGCCGAGCGATGGGTCCTCGATCAGCGCAGTCTGCCCGCCCGTGAAGTTGAGGCGGTCGATCCGAATATGGGGCACAGGCCGCGGAATGAGATCGACGGGCTGCACCGTCACGGCAATGCGGTCGATAGCTACGTTCGTCCTGTTTTCCATCCACATGGTGCCATGGGCGGAGACCGACCGCTTTTCCGGGTAGATGTCAATCTCTGTCGTCACGTCGGTAACGCGCGGTTGCGGTAGCGACCAGTACTGCCGGTATTTCTTCTCATACTGGGCGCGCCCTTCGTCGACATTGCGGGCGGTGCGATAGGGATTGAGAATGTGCGTGTTGTAGAAGATATAGCCGCCGACGCCCAGCATCAGCACGACGCAGACAGTTGCGCCTGCCATCGTCGCTCGCGAGAATCTTGCTGCCGCAAGACTCATCCGCACCCGCCAGCTGCTCTCCGTGCCTCGCACCCAGAGCAGGTTGGTCAGGATCGCCAGCAGCACTGCGGCGATTGCCCAGTAAATCCGGAACCACACGAGCGGCTGAAGGTAAGGACCATAGCCATTCATGTCGGAATAGATGACCTGCGGTGTTTGTCCAAAGCGGTAGAGAAAATCTTCAAATCCCGCCGGCGGCAGCGCCAGCGTCGCGATGACGTACAACACCATCACAAAATGGCCGAGGTATTTGTTGTTGACGATGGTCTGAATAAACATCGCCAGGACGCATAGAATCCAGAGCCCTATCAGCCGGTTGAAAGAGAGTTCGCGGAAGTACAACCCGAGTTCGAAGTGGTAATAGCCCTGGGCAATCTGCACGACCATGCCTGCGGCGAGGACCAGCACCACTACCACCACCTGCACCAGCATCAGAGAAAAAAGCTTGGAGCAGAACAGCACCCAGCGCTGCAAGGGCAGCGCGTCCATCACCTGATTCAGCCGCGCGTCGCGCTCTCGCCACACCAGTTCGCCAGAGTAAAAGATGATGATGGCAATGGCGAACAGGTTAAAGCCCGCGTTGGCCAGCAACAGCATCTGGTTGGTGACTGGCCACGTCCGGGAAGCCTGCGGATTGCTTAACCCCGCAGCCGCGAAGATCGAGAACAGAAAGCCGGCCAACATCAGTACCACGAAGAAAACGTTCTTGGTAGTTTCCTTAAATTGGATCCGGGTCAGCGACAGCACATGCCGCAGAGACGCCCCTGCGGAGAATGTGGGATGCGCAATGGGCAACGCTTCCGCCGTCCGAGGCGCTTCTTTCTCGTCGACCACCTGCCGGCGTTTGCTCTTTTCGGCTGGGTAAGCAAAGGCAAACTTCCCATAGGTAATGGCCAGGAAAATGGCTCCCACGCCCAGCCATAGAGCGCGGTTTGCCAGCAGGATTCCCTGCAACGGGATGAGTTGCGTGTTGCGCTGGAACGGTGGCCAGTAGCGAGTGATACGGTCGATGGCCGCGCCGCCCAGCGGATCGGCCAATGCCGCGTGCACGCTCACCGTCAATGCCGTGCCGGAGAGTTGCCCCACGGCGAAATACCCGATCAGCACCAGCACGCTGGCGACATACACGGGCAACATTTTGCGCGAGAGCGCCGCCAGTGCGAAGAAGATCGCCGTAAGAAACAGCAGGTTCGGCAGGACATTGATGACGTACGGTTGAAAGTACGCCGCAACCATCTGTGGCCCCAACCGGGTCTTATCGATCCAGGGCATGAGTGTACCGATCCACGCTCCCAGGCCGACGCTCGCGAAAATCGGGACTTGCACCGCGACGGCTGCCAGATAGCGCCCACCCAGGTAGTCGAGCTTGGTAATGGGCGCGGTGTAGAAAAAGGGTGTCGAGTTACTGTCGATGTCCTGATACGTTGCCTGACCCGCAATGGCTCCGGTAATAACCAGGCCAAAGAAACTGATGTAGGTGATGATGGAGTTCAACGCGTAGGGTGAATTGATCAGCACCTTGCCGCCAGTGCCGAAGTCGACGCTGCCCCCGGCGAAAGCGCCACCGGATAGCAACGTGAACAGGCAGCCCAGCGCGAAGAAGACGAGGCAGTACACCCACGTCGAAATGCGCCGCAGGCGCTGTTGAAGCTCGAAGAGGAAAATGTTAATCAGCATGGCGTTAGTTGGCCGTGCCTTGCGTAAAGCCGCGGATGGTCGCGAAGTAGAGATCTTCCAGGTCGGGGACCACCGGCTCGAAACCCGGTTCCGGGAGATCATCCTGCAAAACATGCAGCAGCGTCCTGCCCGCTACCAGTCGCATGGAGATGACGCGGAGGCGTTGCTGATACTCGGGCACATCAGCGCGCGCGATTGCCTTCTTCCAGACGCGGCCGTTAAGGTCCGCGACCAGTGCAGCGGGATCGCCCGCAGCGTGCACGCGGCCCTGATGGATGATTGCCATGTTGCGGCAGAGGTCGCTTACGTCAGAGACGATGTGCGTCGAAAGAATGACGACGACATTCTCGCCGATGGCGCTGAGCAGGTTGTGGAAGCGGACGCGTTCCTCGGGATCGAGACCGGCGGTTGGCTCGTCCACGATGATGAGTCGCGGATTACCCAGCAACGCCTGCGCAATGCCGAAGCGCTGCTTCATGCCGCCGGAGTAGCTGCCCAGCGGCTTGGTCCGATGGTCCCAAAGGTTCGTCTGCCGAAGCAAAGCCTGCACCACCTCGCGTCGCTCCTTAGCGTTCTCGATTCCTTTGAGCTCCGCAAAGTGGGTAAGCAGTTTTTCCGCCGTGACCTTGGGATACAGCCCGAACTCCTGCGGCAGGTAGCCGAGCAGCTTGCGGACTTCGTCTTTCTGGCGCAGCACGTCAATGCCGTCCAGCTTTGCGCTGCCGCTGTCAGCTTCCTGCAACGTGGCCAGGGTTCGCATTAGCGTGGATTTGCCGGCTCCGTTAGGGCCAAGTAGTCCGAACATGCCTTGAGGAATGGACAGCGAGACGTCCTGCAACGCCTGCGTCCCATTGGAATAACGCTTGGAGAGGTTTTCGATTTGTAGTTGCATCAGCCTGCCTGTCAATCTGTAATACGAAGACTACGAGAGAAGGTTCCCGCTATTCTACGGCGTTATTAGCTGGTCGAAGTCCTCACTGGGATCGCACGCCGCGAACCGAAACCAGGGATTGGCGGAAACGCCGCGGATCACCTTACGTCGATTGCTTACTTACCCCTGGTTCTTCGGCGGCAGAAATAAAGATGCGGGGCGATTTTCGGAAACCGCCCTGGCGATACTTAGTCAGTAAGCGTCGCACGCTGATTGCTGAGTCAGGCCTTTACTGCGGGGTGAATTCGAAGATCATGCCGCAGCCGCTTTGAATGCATCGCAGCGGGCCTCCCCCGACCGTGCTGTAAAAGTTCCCTTCGGGATCCTGAATCAGCCCTGCGTAAGGAACTCCTCCGTTCAGTCCGCCTTCGAAGTTGTACTCATTAGTGAACGTTCCATCCGTAGTCATTTTGAAAATCGTGCCTTGATCGTGGGCGCCTCCGAAAGCGGTTGTGCCCCACAGGTTGCCCTGGGCATCGAACATAAGCTCATTGGGAGACGCGCCGTCGGTATTGCGAAAGGTGTGCAGTATGGTCTCCTGCCCGCCTGGGGTTACTTTGAAGATTATGCCGCAGCCATAGAAGGGACAGGCTGTGGCGTCACCTCCCTCCGATGTGCTGCCATAGATGTTTCCCTGCGCGTCCAGCACTACCGATCCTGGCAGGTAACCGTCGGGCGCGCAGGTGAAGTTGTAGAGCACGGTGAAGCCCGCGCCATTGTTCCTCATCTTGTAGACAACGCCGCAGTCACTGCTGCCGCCTTGACCCGCAGTGCCATAGAGGTTCCCTGCGCCATCGGATGCAACGCTCCCTTGTGGCAAGGCGCCATCACTAAAGCTGAAACCATGCAGGACAACATCGCTGCCAACGCCGGCTTTAGACAGGGCGAAAACCGTTCCATAACCGTTGTTACCGCCGGGACCGCCGCCAAAAGTCGTGCCGTAGATTATGCCGGTGGTCGCATCGCGAAGCAGGGTAAACTGCGGGCCCAGGCCGTCGTTAGGGGAAGAAGGGAAGGTGTGCAGGACGGTAAACCCTCCTGAGGGAGTTATACGGAACAAGGTGCCGTTATCATGAAGACCGCCTATAGATGCCACGCCATATAAATTACCGGCTGGATCGGGGATGAGGGACCCCCAGGTTGCGTTGGGCCAGCCATCTGCGCCGCCGGTAAAGGTGTGCAATACGGTGAGCTGGCCGCTCGGAGCCAGCTTGTAGACAGTGCCACAGCCGTAGTCGTTGCAATCGTTGCGATTGCCGGCCGTATTGGTTATGCCGTAGAGATTTCCGGAAGCATCGCGGTAAAGTCCACCCTGCGGAAAGCCGCCATCCGTTCCTCCCTGGAAGGTATAGAGGATGGTATACGTTTGCGCTGCGGCCTTCTGCGCAGCAAATGTCAATAGCAATACGACCGCAAGGGCCGCAATCGCGGCGCGGTCGAAACGCGATGCCTCGCTCCTGGACTGCTCTCGAGTAACCATTCTGATCTCCTTACCGCAGGTGCAAATTAGGTGAAGCTCTGGGAGCGGGCTGAATGGCGTGCCCAGTCCCGCCCGCACTTTATACGACCGAAGCAGAGAAGACAAAGGACAACGAGCTCCGACACAAAACTTTTACAACTTGGTTGCCCAAGGTGGGACACGCGGCCACGGCATCGCCGCGACATCTAAAACTCCGCACCCCCGATTTTGGCCAATCGGTACTGATAGCATTTACAAAACTTATGTTTTCTTAACACAGGCCCGTATCGCCATATGTTTAGGTAATAGCAGGTGCAAATGGGTAGCTTAGTACGATCGAAGATCCTGGGTGCTCGCGCGCTCGTTCTTGCCGTGTTGTTGATTGCCGGTTTGCGCGTCTCGCTGGGGCAACAAGGCGATGCTGCGCAACAGGCGGCCGCCCCGAAGAAGGCGCGGGTAGTCGGAGTCGTTAAAACGGTGAGCGGCAACACCGTGACGTTGACCACCGATGCCGGCACGGAGGCCAGCGTCGTCATTCAGCCGACGACCCGCCTCGTCCGCATGGCTCCGGGTCAGACTGACCTGAAGACCGCGACCGCCATCCAGTTGAGCGACGCGCAAGTCGGCGATCGCATGTTGGCTGGGGGGACCGCTTCCGACGATGGCAAGGCGGTCGCGGCGACGTCCGCAGTGATCATGAAGAAGTCCGACGTCGCCGAGAAACAGCAGCATGATCGCGAGGAGTGGCAGAAACACGGCACCGGTGGAGTGGTGAAGGCGGTCGATGTCGGCAGTGGAACCATCACCCTCTCAACCGGGACGCTGGGCGCGCCGAACACGTTGGCGGTGAAGGTCTCGAAGGACACTATCATCCGCCGCTACGCGCCCGATTCGGTGAAGTTTGACGATGCCAAGCCGGGCACTCTGGAGCAGATCAAGCCCGGCGATCAGCTACGCGCTCGCGGCACGAAGAGCGAGGACGGCAAGGAGATGGCGGCGGGGGAGATTGTCTCCGGTACCTTCCGCAGCATCGCCGCCGCGGTGGTTTCCGCGGATGCGGCGAACAACACCATCACCGTTACCGATCTCGCAAACAAGCGGCTCGTGACGTTGAAGATTGCTCCTGATTCGCAGATGCACCAGCTGCCGGCGATGTTCGCGCAGCGCATCGCCATGCGGCTTAAGAGTGGTGCGGCTGCCGGCGCAGGAGGAACACCCGCAGCCGGAGGGTCTCCGACGCGACCGCAGGGCGGGGAAGCGCGACCCGGTGGCGATGCTGCTGCTGGAGGCGCGAGGCAGGGCGGACCGCCTGACTTCCAACAGATTCTGAATCGCATGCCCGCCGTCACTCTGAGTCAGTTACAGAAGGGCGATGCGTTGATGATCGTGGCCACAGAGGGCGCAGCGGATTCGCCGTCGCAAGTCATTATTCTGCTTAGTGGCGTCGAGCCGATCCTTACTGCCGCCTCTCCCGCTGCGGCCAGCACTATTTTGTCCCCCTGGAATCTCTCCACCAACGCAAATGCGGGAACGGGAGACGCACCGTAAGGGAATACATACAGCAACGATACCGTTCTGTCTTGATAAAGGTCTAAATACTCCAAATGCGTTCGTCTGCCATCGTCTTTTTGCTGATTTCTGTCAGTCTGGGCTCCGTCTCCGCGCAGACTTCATTGGGAAGCTTGCGGGGCAAGATCACCGATCCCTCTGGCGCGGTGGTTCAGCAGGCGACGGTCACGGCCACTGGCGCCGATGGCAAGACTCTGACCGTCCAGAGCAATCACGATGGAGTTTACGAAATCCGCGGACTTGCGCCGGGCTCCTACACGGTAACCGCGGTCGCCAAAGGCTTTGCTTTGGATACGGAAGCCGACGTACAAATCAATCCCGGACAGGTGCAGGCCTTCGACATCCAGCTCCAGATTGCGGTCGAGCAGCAGCATGTAGAAGTGCAGGAAGAATCGCCGACCGTGAGCGTGAGTCCCGAAAACAGTGCGGGGACGATCGTGCTGAAGGGCAAGGACCTCGACGCACTGTCTGACGATCCCGATGAGCTGCAATCGGAGTTGGAAGCGCTGGCCGGCCCTTCCGCGGGGCCTAACGGCGGGCAGATCTACGTCGATGGCTTCACGGCCGGACAACTCCCGCCGAAATCGGCCATCCGCGAAATCCGCATTAACCAGAATCCCTTCTCGGCCGAGTATGACAAGCTCGGCTATGGAAGAATCGAAATCTTCACCAAGCCGGGGACCGACAAGTTTCACGGGCAACTCCTGGTGAACGGCAACTCGTCGGCGTTCAATTCGCTGAATCCATTTATCACATCGACGCCCGGTTATTACTCGGAAATCTTCAACGGCAACCTCAGCGGACCCATCGACAAGAACGCGTCCTTCTTCTTCACCGTTCAGCAGCGGGACATCGACAACGTCAGCGTGATCGTGGGGACGGTGCTCGGTCCCGGCAATATTGCGACTCCTTACAGCGCCGCGGTGCCCAGTCCGTCGAGGCGGCTCAACATCAGTCCGCGGGTCGACTTCCAGCTCAGCCCGAAAAACACCTTGACCATCCGCTATCAGTACTCGCAAAACACGCAGGACAACGGCGGGATTGGAGGATTCTCGCTGGCTTCAACGGGCTACAATTCCGGCAGCACGGAAAACACGGTGCAGATCACTGACACCCAGATCATCAGCCCAACCATCGTTAACGAAACACGCTTCCAGTACATTCGCGACAGCGACAATCAAACTCCTTTGAGTTTGGACCCCACGCTGGTGGTGCAGGGCGCCTTTACCAGCGGAGGCAGTTCGTCCGGCACCACAGCCAGCAATCAGGACCATTACGAATTACAGAATTTCACCTCCATCGCGCACGGGAAACACTTCATCAAGTTTGGCGGAAGGTTGCGCGGGACATTGTTCTCCAGCAACGAGGATTCGGGATTTAACGGAGCGTATAACTTTTCCTCGCTGAACGCCTACCAGATCACCGTAAACGGACTGGAGCAGGGCTTGACCCCGGCAGAGATTCGCGCGATGGGCGGGGGAGCCAGTCAATTCACGCTGGTCGCGGGGCAGCCGCTCTCCGACGTGTCCATGGTTGACGTAGGACTTTATGCGCAGGACGAGTGGAAGATCCGTCCGAATATCACGCTCAGCTATGGCCTGCGCTATGAGACGCAAACCGGCATTCCCTACGAAGGTAACTGGGCGCCGCGGGTGAGCGTAGCGTGGGGGCTGGGACACAGCAAGAGCGCGCCCAAGACGGTGCTGCGCGGCGGCTATGGCATCTTCTACGATCGCTTCTCCTACAATTACATCCTCCAGGCCGAGCGCTACAACGGCATCACGCAGCAGCAATATGTGGTGGCCAATCCCAATTTCTATCCGCTGATTCCGACGCCGGCCCAACTGGCTACCCTCGCCACCAACTCGCCAACGACGTACGAAGTACAGAACAATCTGCACGTGCCTTACACCATGGAAGCGGCATTCAGTGTGGAGCGGCAAGTTACCAAGAACGCCACCGTTTCGGTCACTTATCTCAATTCGCGCGGCGTTCATCAGCTGTTCTTGCGCAATGCCAACGCGCCTTTGCCCGGGACGTATCCGCCCAGCGGCGTCACCCCGCTCGGCAATAACGACAATATCTACCAGTACAACTCCGGCGGCGTATTCGAGCAGAACCAACTCATCACCAATGTACGGTTCAGCCTTGGGAACAAGATTTCGCTGTTTGGCTTTTACGCTCTGGGCTTCGCCAATAGCGATCTGGGCTCCGGCGGAGGGGCGGCCGTTGTTGCCGGCGGGGGCGGCTTTGGCGGAGCGTTTGGCGGTGGTGGCGGAGGTTCTCCGCAATTCCTGATGAACTCCTACGATCCGACGGAGGACTGGGGGCGCGCCGCCTTCGACGTTCGCAACAGGGCCTTTGTCGGCGGGACGATTTCTCTGCCGTACGCGTTTCGTCTAAGTCCGTTCATTATTGCGGACTCAGGTACGCCATTTAACATCATCGTTGGACAAGACCTGAACGGCGACTCAATTTTCAACGATCGCCCCGCGCTGGCCTCTACGCCGGGGCCGGGCGGCAAGGTTTACGTGACGCCCTACGGCACATTCAACTCGGTGCCACTTCCCGGCCAACCCATCGTACCTATCAACTATGGGTCTGGGCCGCCGCTCTTCACGCTGAACCTGCGACTGAGTAAGACGTTTGGGTTGGGACCGAAGCTGGAAAAGGGCGCCTCGAGCGGACCCACGGGCGGTGGCCCAGGCGGCGGAGGTGGTCGCGGCGGTGGCGGTGGTGGGTTAGGAGGCCGCGGACTGGCCGGCGGTGGTGGCAGTCCATTCACCTTCGGCAACGAAACCAGTCACAAATACAACCTGACCTTCAGTGTCAGCGCACGCAACTTGTTGAACAATGTGAATTACGCTCCGCCTATCGGCAATCTCAACTCGCCTCAGTTCGGTACCTCGAACGCGCTGGCCCCTGCGCCGTTTTCGTCCGGCTCCGCCAATCGACGTATCGATCTACAGATGCTGTTTTCGTTCTAGCAATGTTGGCAGGGGCAGGCTCACGCCGCAGCCATCAGGCGAGTCACTTCTTGTCTTCCATCAACCGGACGACGATGCGATCAATCGTATCCAGCGCCTTCCTGGTTGTCACGTTATTGTTGTTGGTCATCACCGAGAACGCGATATGGTCGCCCGACTGGGTGGTACCATAACCGGCCAGGGAATACACGTGTGTCAGCGAACCGGTCTTGGCGTGGACGACGCCGGCGGCGGCTGTATTGCGGAAACGATCGGCGAGCGAGCCGTCAACCGCGGCAATGGGTAGGGTATCGCTGTACGCCTGTCCCCAAGACTGGCGCCGGCAGTATTGCAATAAAGTCACCAGAGCTTGCGGCGTCACCAAGTCCTCGCGCGACAGTCCGGAGCCATCGTAAAACACAAATTGATCGGCTTTGACGCCGGCATTCACCAGAAAGGCGCGCACTACTTCAAGGCCGGACTCGATTGATCCGGAGGTGCCTTTCTCCTTGCCCAACAGGCGCAGCATCAATTCAGCATGGAGGTTCTGACTAACCTTGTTAATCACGCGCAGGTCCTGCGCGACCGGTTGCGACTGATAGCTGGCCAATACTAAAGGGGCGAGATTGGGCGCACGTGTAGCATCGCCCCCTCCAGATGCGATGGACGTCACGCTGAACGTCTGAGTGGAAGCCAATTCGGTGTGATGAGTGCGCGCGCGCCCGTAGATGGTCACGCCGCGCTCTTCCAGCAACTGACGAAATAGCCGTGCGCTGAAATCGGCGGGGTCGTCGATAGCCAAGGACTCACCGAAACCGGGATCGTCCTGGGGGATGTTGCCCCAGAAGGTCAGCTGATTGGAGCCGGGCTCGCGGTTGATGGAAACGGTTCGCGGCCCGCTTGCCGCCGGCGTGGTCATCACGCGATTATCGATCTTGTAATACTCCGGAAAAGGCGTGATGCTCAGGAACGCCCGCTCCCCGGGCCGGGCAGCGGGCATGATATTCACGAAGATCACGTTGTCATTGATGGTGAGCGCCGACATCGGAGCGCCCCACTCGCGCGCCAGGTCATCCTGTGACCAGCCTTCGTCGTAACGCTCCCAGACGAAATAGGAATCGTCGGCCACTACGTCGCCGTCCACGTACTTCAACCCATGCTGCACCAGTTGATCCGCCAGTTCCTGTAGCACCTGAATGGGTGGCGCTTTGCGTTCGGTGTGCATGTTGTAAGGCAAGGCCCGACCGGAAAGATTTGGGTCACCGCGTCCCACCAGAACAAGATCGGAGTTCAAGCGGCCGTACTTATCCAGTTCGCCGAGAGTTTCCACCGTGGTCTTGAAGCGGTAATCAGGGCCGATTAGACCGAACACCGCGGCGGTGGTAAAAAGCTTGGCGTTGGAGGCAGGAGTAAACAGCTTGTCCTGGTTCAGGGCGAAAATTGTCCTGCCGCTGTCCAGTGAGACGGCATAGATTCCCCAGAAACCGCGGGCGCAATCAGGATCGTCGAGGACCGCCCGAATATCGCGAGTGAGTTGACCAGCAGATTGCGGCTTGCGGATGTTGCCGGCAAAGGCGGGAGGGAGCAGCGCAACGCCGATGATTAGTGTGACGAAATAACGGACCCGGAACATAGCACTACTCTTTCGATAATAGCATCGTCACGCAAGCCCACTTTCATTAATTCACCTGTCGTTCGGTCCTGCGAACGACCTGCCCGGCTCGGGCGCGCTGGGCCGCCAGTTACAATCGCGGAATGCGACCTCGCTACCGCTGGCAACTGCGCTCCCACTTACTTGAGCTGGGCGTGCGCACCCTCGTCACGGGCATTGTCAACGTTACTCCTGACTCGTTTTACGACGGTGGGAGCTTTCTGGCCGCGGACAAAGCAGTGGAACACGCCCTGCGCTTGCTGGAGGAAGGGGCCGATCTCCTCGACATTGGCGGAGAGTCGACCCGCCCGGGAGCCCACGTCAGCGGCGACGATATGCGTAGTGATGGCGCGCTGAAGCCCGTCGTCAGCGCAGAAGAAGAACTGCGTCGGGTCATGCCAGTGCTGGAAGGCGTCTTACGAGCACGCCCGGACGCGATTCTCTCCGTGGATACGTATAAGGCGCCCGTCGCTCAGGCTGCCGTTACCGCAGGAGCGGAAATCGTCAATGACGTCAGCGCCCTGCAATGGGATTCGCAGATGGTGTCGGTTTGCGCTGCACTGGAATGCGGCGTAGTGCTGATGCACACCCGCGGCAAGCCCGGGCAATGGCGGAATTTGCCACCCGAGCCGAACGTGGTTTCGGTGGTGCAGCACGAGCTGGCAGAGCGGCTGCGGGTTGCCATCGAGGGTGGTATCCAACCCGACCACATTGTGCTCGATCCCGGCTTTGGCTTCGGCAAGAACTTCAACGAAAACTATCCTCTCCTGGCATATCTGGATCAGTTGCAGCGGCTTGGGTTCCCGTTGCTGGCGGGAACCTCGCGCAAGTCCTTCATTGGTCGCACGATTGGCAGGCGATCGGGAGAGGATGCGCCACCCTCAGCCCGGCTTTATGGATCCCTTGCCGCAATGGTGGCCAGTATTCTGCGCGGCGCCCACATCGTCCGCGTCCATGACGTGAAACCGGCGGTGGAAGCAGCAGCAATAGCCGACGAAGTGCTGGCCGCGAGCCGGGAACTTGACCTCTTACCGCTGTGTGATCTGAAGCCGGAAGTTTAGTAACTTACCCCTCCGGAATCGCGATCTGTTGATCGAGTCATTTCTGCCCAATTTGCCGCGGCCTTACTCTGCGCGGTTACTACGAGATTCTAAAGTAACGTTGCTGAATGTTACTTTCGTGTATTCCGAAGGTACTTTCCGGTGCACTTTAGTGCGCGGAAGGGGGATACTCTGAACACTCCCATTTCCCGTCATGTATAGGAGCACTCGGCGGATCACGTTCCATGAACCCCCGCCCGCAACAGTTTTGTGTCAGGAGCAAGGAGATTCGACGATGACATCCGGTTTTACCAATTTCCCCAGGATATCTACCGCAACACCCTGTTGGCAAAGGCTAAAGCTCTGGTCGGCATTCATGTTTCTTGGACTTCTGCTCGCGACGCCGTTGTCCGCGACGGTTAACCCCGGTGAGATCGTTCAGAACACCGTATCGGCGACCATCGGCACCACCTACGACCCGGTAAACGGCGTATCGGTTACCTTCCAGTGGCAGACGCTCCACCCAGGTAACTCGATCGTGGTCATTGAAAACGACCTGGATTACCAGGGAAATGACAATTCCTCGTCGCGGCAAATCGTTCAGAACGACTTTACGACCAACCATGTCGTCGTCGTCGATCATTTCCCGGCATACAGCATTGACCCGACTTGGGGTTTCTATGTTGCGAGTCAGGTATTTCACCAGCGCTGCAATATCGCGAGGGAGGCTACGTGCCCTATCTGGGCGACCTACCCGGGGCCGAACAATTACCTTCCCTTGCCCGCCCCACCTTTAGCCTACCCGACTAATCCCACCAATCCCAGCGGAGCTCTCGTGTTCAGCATGTGGCCAGTCGGAGGCCAGAACGTCTATCAAGGCGATCCCACGCAATCGCCCGCTTGCACTCCTACCTCGAAGAGCTCGCGTGAGTGCAACGATCTTTACGTGGCAACCCAGACGAATTTGCTCAGCGGCTCGCCGCAGGCGATCGTGCTCATGCAAAGTGTCGTGATCACAAATCTGGATACAGGCCAGATTGTTACCGACAATAGCGTTACCGCTCAGTATCTTTGCGATCTGGACGCCCCTTGGAACCCTCCTCCGGCGGGCTGGGATGGAGACTACAATTCAGCCAACGAGGCTTGTTCGAACGGGGCGGTCTACACTACCAACACGACCGTCCGGCTGCGAGTGAATTCTCAGGCCGTACCCGGACATTATCAGTTCATGGCTTTCTTCCAGGGGCAGCTGAACGGATTAAACACCGGCGCCGGAACGCAGATGACTTACAACTTCACGGTGCTGCCGACCGCGTCCTTTACGGCAACTCCGCCTACTACTTTCCCCGCGATTCCCGGGCGCACTACCTGGGAAACTAACATGGTGAACTTCAACGGCCCTGCGGGACGCGACAATGCGGACTTCTGGTGCACCAACGTTACCGATACAAATCCGTGGTGGAGCCTCGACAACGGTAACTTTTCCGGATACATGGACATTCCAGCCGGCTGGTATTTTGAAGCATGGAACTATGACGGCGGGCGGGTCTACCAGCAAGTATTGGATTATGACGCGTATCACCAAATGCAGTACAAGTCGACCGATCCTGACGAATGGCATCGCTGCACTGAACTAGCGATGGAACCCTACAAAGACACCGTAATCGGGACCAACGGCGGATTCGCCCAGGAGCCCAATCAATTCCCCTTCGGTATGGCGATGAACTACATGCGTACCGGGGATACTACCTACCAGGACGCTGTCTACCTGCTGGCCTTTAATCCAGGATACTTCTACTGGTACAGCGGAAGCGTTTACGCAGAAAGCGTTAGAGTGAGCGCCTACATGATGGATGACCGTCTGGCCAACGAAATCATTGGCGCGCAGCGCGACACAGCGTTTACCTTGCGCGCGGTCGACGTCATGCTAGGTTATCTCGATCAGAGCTACAACCTTAGTCTAAGCAACCCGAACCAGCAGGAATATAATATTCATCCGTTTATGGTCGGGCTTGCGATGGAAGCTCTGATAACCTACTACGAGCTGGATCTGGCTGAAGGCAACACGCCGGACGCCAGGATACCACTGGAGATCAAGAAGGTCCTGGACTGGTGGCAAGCTACCCAATATGTTGCTTCCACCCATACCCTGGCGTATGGAGCTTACGACGTTCCACCCAGAAATCCACAGCTTGTCTCGGGCACTCTGTACCAGGCCACGGAGCTGAATGATCTGGTGGCTACTGCCTACGCTTGGTACTGGTACAAGACCGGCAACAATACTTACCTGACCGAAGGGGACGACCTGTTTTCCAATGTGTGGGATAGCGCCGGAGGTCAAACCGGCGGAGGTGACAGCGGATGGACCTGGTCAGTGAAGGAATACAACCAGGTCTATAAATGGAGTTTCGACTATGTACGGTGGAGATCAGGTGCGAACCCGGATGGTACGCAGCCGCCTGTAGAAACCGTTCTGGCGGCGGCCAACCCTTATAGTGGGCCCTTGACTGACTACACCACGCCAGTGCAATTCTTTTGGACGCCGGCCCAGAATGGCCAAGTGGCCATGATTGATCCCAAACTCTCCGATTCGCTTAACACGGTGACTGTTACCCCTACCACCGCCACAATTTACCTGAATGTGTTTAAGCCAAACACCACGATGCAGGTCTGGTATGGGACCGCAACTCCTCCCACCTGCAATATCAACAACCCGCAGCCGCCCTACTGCATGCAACCGTATCCCAACTTCGGTTACTTGCAGATGCTAAACGCCAGCTACCCCTATCAGTCCCTGGTCACGACGGGAGTCCCAGACCAAATAGCTCTGAGTGAGGGGATTCCCAATATTTACGATGAGACCGTCACTATCACGGGGCTGACACCCGGCACCACATATCACTGGCGACCCCTGACAACCGATCCTTTAGGGAATATGGCAGCCTACACGGATCAAATGTTCACTACTTTGGCCCAGTAGTTCCTAATTCACCCTTTGGATGGATCCGTGGCCGAACCAACATGGATCCATCCAAACTCGAACTAAGCTGAGTTAACTGTACTAGTTCACTTCGGGGGAAAATACCGGGTAGAGTTCTGCGTGCCTGTCTTGACCGACCGCTATTCTGGCGCCACATCCAACACAACACTCTTGCGCCGTGGTATTAAGGCTGAGAGTCCAGTCAACCACCCTTCGAACTCTACGTCGCCGAGTCCGTCCTGATCAAGCAAGCGAGGTAACCGGAACGGGTCGCCGCCTTGTGTCGCTAAGTCGTGAACACAGGTTGTAGCTGACTCGACCCCAGCTTCTTTCAGCCAAGGGATGAAGTCGTCGCGGACCGCACCGCTCGGATAGCAGAAATGCACATGGTTTCCCGCTCCAGTCATTTCGGTGATGAGGTCGCGGTTTTGCTCGATTTCACCGATAAATAAATCGCGGTCAAGAGGCGTGCGATGCCGGTGGGTGTGGAGTTGGAAGTCGACTCCTGCCCGGGCCATCGTCGCGACCTCTTCCGGGTTCATAAGCTGGAAAAGACGTTCTTTGCAAAAGGCTGAATAGTCGAAACCGATGGTGGTCGCCAATGCTGCGGCCAGGTCGTCCTTTTGCTTTCCAGAGAGATCATGTTGTTTGGCGTAGCTGTCGATCTTCCAGAGAAATGAAGTTCGGTCGGCCTCAGTCCGCAAGTCAAGCTGCTCCGGTAAATAGGGAAACGTCCGGTTGTCAATGACCTGCGACTGTAGCTTCCACATCATATGTGCCAGGGCAAAGCGGAAAAGTGGCCGGCTGAAAAGACAATAATAGGTTGTCAAGTACACGGTCGCTGGAAAGCCATGCTTTTGCAAGACTGGGAAGGCATGCAGAGGGAAATCCGCCCATCCATCGTCGAATGTTATTGCCACAGTACGTGGTGGCAGCCGTTCTTGGTGGAGAAGCCGCAAAGCTTCCGACAGGCCGAGCACTTTGCATCCTGATTGCGCCAGCAGCTCCATCCGGCGCGCGAATACCTCTGGCGGCATGAACATTTCCGGATGCGACCCATGTTCTTCCCCTATAGAGATGCCGTGATAGCAAAGGATTAGCAGCCGCTGGCGGCGCCAATTACTGCGCGCTATCACCTGCGCCAATCCCAGACCGTTGGTCGCCAGCAGTGCCCGTTTGATTCGCCGCAGTGGATTCATAGAGACTTATGTGTACTGAGAGGACGGGGTGCCTAAGCACCAACAATCAGATGGGGTCCGCCGCGATTCTGATCCTAGCGGTGCCGAATCGTACCTCTCGAATAATACTATTCTGATATTTGAAACCTGCCTTTTCAATCAACTGTAGGGCTGCCCGATTGCCGGCCGGAACGGCGGTATAGACGAACCCGATACTTCCGATTGACGCCACGTCGTTCAAGATACCTTTCAGCACACGCGAGCAAAAGCCCTGTTGTCGATAGGAGGGATGAGTCCAAGTCTGCTCCAGCATGGCCGAGTTCGGCGGAAATTTGTACGCATTTTGCATTTCGGGAAGTAATGACCTGCCAGCCCGAGGAGTAATCCACGCATAGCTCACGAGGGCGTTGTCATGTACGATGGAATAAGAGTGGTCTCCAGATTCAATCCTGGACATAGCGCCACTGAAGAAGTTTTGCCTGGACGGGTTACTCTTATCAACAGGTCGATACTTTAACAAGTCCGGCAAACTATCTCGCCGTACGGTGTCGCTGGAGTTTGGGGCTGGGTTCGTCTGTGCACGATAAAGGCGTAGCTCGGTAGAGCTCCAGATACGGTCCTTGATGGATCTGAATAGAGAACGCAGTGACGAAATCGGATGGCTTGCTAAGGATCGCCCGCGCGATAGTTTCCGGTTATCCAGATGAAGGATGCCAGCTATTCTCTTGGCGACAGACCGGATCCCCGAGGACATGCGGTGTCGAGCCCAGGCCTTCCCGTCGAGAAATATCGATAGCACATACGCTTCATCGTAGCGCGTTGCGCGGTCATCCTTGTAGGCGTCGCCTCCGGGAGTGAGATCTAAGCTGGAGAACCCTTCTTGATGAAGCAACAATCCTAGTTGCAAGATGTGCAGTTTGCCCGGAGAGTGTTCGGCTAGAAATGGGGAGTGCCCGACTATTCCCAAAATCACTTCGCTCTTGTTGCGAATGCCGATATGCGCGGCAGCCAGTTGCCGTCCTAGCGTCATGACGGTGACATGGAGTAATCCTTCCTGAGCCATCAACGCTTGGTAGAAAGCGCGCTTTTTGGGGTCCTCGCGGAATGGGCAACTGCCGTGGACCGCGCCGGTCCGGAAGTCGCAAAAATCTATAATTTCGTCATAGTAAGTATCGAGTTCGTCAGGTGTGTGCAATTCAAGGAAGCTAAGAGGTCCCTCGGCCTGAAGTTTTTCCAGTCTCCGCCGGTTTTTCTTCTTATTAAGTGAGTCGCGGACCGCTTCTATATTGTCCACGGCGAGTAGTGGCCTTCGCACCGCGCGCAGTGTGCTTCTGCGGTTCCAACCGTCCTGCAACCATTCCAACGGTGTGCCCGGCGGGAGGTAGGTGAAAGTCAACGAGGAGACGCCAAGCTGCTTTAACTGGCGCAGAGCCTCAATTATGAATGTCTGCTCGCCGGGCAAGGCCAGCCAGACGTGGTACTCGGCTTGGTGCGCTCCGGCAAAAGTGAGTTTGCCGCCGGCCCGTTCCGTGGCCAGAGCCATGAGGCCGTCCATCTCTCCCGTTGCGGCGTAGCGCACCAGGATCAGGGGACGGTAGACTTCTTCGTAGCACTGATACCACGTGCACGCGAACTCGGGTGTCTGGAGAGCGGTGCCCCACGGACAGTTGCGGGCCAAGGCCCTCCACTGCGCTTGAAATTCAGGTGATGCGATGACTGGGAGCGCCTCCGACCCGGAGTAGACCAGCAAAGGTGCGGCTTGGCAGGAAGCGACCGGCTGACTCGTCATAACACCCTGAAGAAACTTGGCATTGCAGAAAAGCCATCGTTCCTGACGGTCCAGCTGTGGACCCGCCAGCAATAAGAAATTGGGAACTAGATTTGTTGATTCCGGCACGCTGCCGCCGACTTTTCCGAGTCTAGCAGATTCGTGCCTGCGTCCTGGACGGGTCGGGAGAGGCTCGAACCCTGTGGCAATTCTGGGTGACGTGGCTTCGCCTTGACACTGACCTAAAGTGAATTTATGCTTATAGTTCGCCTTAGGGTGATCCCGCCCGTCTGTACCTGCCAGTGTTTTCCGTCCGGAGCTTGGCCTGCCAAAACGGGGTTTGTCCCGTGCCGGTTCTGCGCGGGACGAAACGGCTGAGATCCATTTCCAGCCGCTAGGCATTGCGGGCGGTTTGATGAGACGGGTTGAGAACGGTGCTGATATGCTGATTCGTGTTCGGGAATTGGAACTCCGTAAGCTGGAGTTTGACGAAAACTATCAGCCCGGCGCCATCGAGTTTGGGCCCGACTTCCGTCAGGTTGGTCCGCTGCACAGCGACGGACGGGCTGAGTTGATCGTGGAGCATCGCGGTCACCATCAGGATGTTGAAGATATCAGACTGGTGGGCAAGGTCGAGGCGCATCTGGAGTTCAGTTGTGCGCGTTGCCTGGAGCCGGTAGTCGATGATGTGAATAGGGCCTTCGACCTGATCTACCGTCCGCTGGGCGTGGATCGCCGCGCCGACGAGGTCGCCATCAGCGAGGCGGAGACTGAGATCGGCTATTATCAGGGCGAAGGGCTGCTGCTGGAAGATGCTCTGCGGGAGCAGGTGCTGCTGTCCACGCCGGTAAGGGCCTTGTGCCGCGAAGATTGCAAGGGATTGTGTCCGCAATGCGGCCGCAATTTGAACGTTGAAGAATGTCATTGTGAACAGCATCTGAGCGATCCTCGCTGGGATGCATTGAGCGAGATCAAGAAGAAGCTGCAAAGCTAATTCCAAAGCTGCGATCGCCCTGTGCGGCGGTCTGGTTACGAGGTTATTATGCCTAATCCGAAACGGCGCCATTCTCAGGCGCGCACCTCCAAACGCCGCTCGCACGATCATCTGACGGCGCCGGGCTTGTCCGAATGCCCTAATTGTCACGAACGCAAATTGCCGCACCGCGCATGTGCCAAATGCGGGTACTATAAGGGCCGCGAGGTCATCGAGACCGAAGAAGCCACCAGCTAGCTTTTTTCACCACAGAGGCACTGAGGACACCGAGAAAAGAATTGGGGAACGACCCCGTGTCTCCCGAGGAGATTTGGTCGCGTCCCGGCCAGGAACCTTAAGGAGTCAGTAACGCCCGGGTTCCCGTAGCCTCGAAAGTTGCAACTGCCAGGCAAGCATGCCGACCATTATTGCTGTTGACGCCATGGGTGCGGATCGAGCGCCCAAACCCGAAGTAGAGGGCGCCATTCTTGCCGCGCGCCACTATGACGTGGAAGTGGTGCTGGTCGGGAAAGAGGAAGTAATCAGCGCCGAACTGGACCTGCACCGTTTCTGGCGCCGGTTGCCGATCAGCATTGTCGGCGCGCGCGAAGTTATCGGCATGCAGGAAAAGGCGGCGCACGCCGTGCGCAGCAAGCGCGATTCCTCGTTGCGCGTGGGCCTGCGGCTGGTGCGCGACGGCCAAGCCGACGGCTTTGTCACTGCCGGCAATACCGGCGCCGCCATGGCGACCGCCAAGATGGTTTTGGGTGGTATTCCGGGCGTCGATCGTCCGGCACTGGCTGCGGTTTTTCCCACGGCACAGGGCACTGCTACCATCCTCATCGACGTGGGCGCCAATGTCGATTCCAAGCCACAAAATCTTCAGCAGTTCGCCATCATGGGCGACATTTATTTCCGCTCCATTTTTTCCGGACGCTTCCCCAGCGCTGAAAATCCCCGCGTCGGTTTGCTCTCTATCGGCGAAGAAGAGAGCAAAGGCAACGACCTTACGCGCGAAGCCTACAAGCTGATCAAAGAGCTGCCGATGAATTTCGTTGGCAACGTCGAAGGCCGCGACCTCTATAACGGCAAGGCCGACGTCCTGGTGTGCGATGGCTTTGTGGGCAATGTGGCGCTTAAGATTTCCGAAGGCATGGTGGAGACGGTGCGGTTTCTGTTGAAGCAGTCACTACAGGCAACGATCACCAGCCAGGTAGGATTCTTACTTTCGCGCAAGGCCTTCGCCGATTTCAAGAAGCGCCTCGACTACTCCGAATATGGGGGCGCGCCGCTTCTGGGCATCAAGGGCGTCTGCATCGTGAGCCACGGGTCGTCGAACTCCAATGCCATCAAGAATGCGATCCGCGTGGCGATGGAGTACGCCAACAGCAAACTGAATCACACTATCGAAGAGCGCATCGCCGAGGCCAGCCGGAACCTCAATCACCAGCCCACGGAACCCGCCGCGGCCGACCCGCTACGACCAGGATTGGCATAGTCTATTGGACCGCGCCCGGTGCCGCATTCGCCGCCGCATGGAAGTATTGCCGCGCGCGTTCGGGATCTCCTAAATCGCCGTAAATGTGTCCCATGTTGATGAGCACCTGGCGTCTTTCGGCGGGAGACGCGGCCGGAGAGTCCAGCACTCGCTGATAATAATCGAGCGCCGGACGCAGGTTGCCATGCTGGTGCTCATAAAAGGCGAGTGTCAGACTGTCCCTTGTGTCGTGGGGATTTAGGCTTACCACTTTGGCTAGATGTTGCATTCCTTCTGCGGTTCTTCCGTTACCTATGAGGTCGAAAGCGACGCGGCCTTCGGTGAAGGGGTTGTCAGCGGAAACCTGTAGAGCGTGGGACCATAATGTCAGGTCGTCGCGCCAATAATTCACTTGGCGATAGGTCAAGACGGTAAGTGCGCCAAGAATTGCGGCACTGATGCCCGCCAGCACCGCGACCGAAACATGCCGCTGCTCGCACCATTCCGCTGCGCTCCAGCAGACCATAATGAACAGACCACAGAGGGGCTGATAGGCATAACGATCGGCCATAGCCTGATCGCCAAAATCGATGATGCCGCTCATCGGAAGTAGACTGACGAGGAACCACAACCAGCCGACGAGGAGATACCGGTGGCGCCTGGTGGACAGCACCAGGACCGTGATTGCAAACAATAGCGCTGCCGCCCCGGCAATTTGCCACACAGGAAGGGTGTTGCCGGGATGCGGATAGTAAATACTTAACCATTGCGGCCAGAAAGCCTTCGCCAGATATCGCACGTAGGCGACTAGCGCGTTCGCGGTACGGATTGAGAGCGTATAGCTCCAATAGGACGTGCGAGCGGCCCCTTGTACGTGAAGGGTTATGGCTGCGTCGAGAAGCGCGATTACGAAAAGCGGCACTTTCTCCCTGACTAAGAAGAGGAAGCTTCTTGCCGGTTTGGGTGGAAGCCCATTGGTCCCTTCCACCACAGCTGACCCCTTGGCGAACATCCGCTGTAGCGGCCAGTAGTCCCATAGCAGCAGGACGAAGGGCAGCATGATGATTTGCGACTTGGCCATCAATCCGAGCGAATAGAACAGCGCTACAAGTAAGTAACGGCCGACACCCGGATTGGCAGCATACCGGCGGTAGCAGTCCATCGTTAGCAGCAGGAAGATCATGCTTAGCATGGTCTTTAGTTCTGCGACCCAAGCAACAGGCTCCACATTAATGGGATGCAGGGCGAACAACGCCGCTACCATGAAGCTGCGGCCCAGAAAACCAGTCGCCTGCTTTAGCGTCCAGAGCAGGAGAACGGCGGCCAGTGCGTGAAGCCATACGTTGACGATATGATGTCCGGCAGGTTCGCTCCCGAACAGCTGGAAATCCGCAGCATGAGCCAGCCAAGTAAGCGGAATCCAGTTGACCATGTCCGTGGCAGTGAAAGCCCACTTTACGGTTGACCAACGCAGGCCGCCATGGACATGAACATTGTCGACGACGTAGAAGTTGTCGTCCGCGGGCATGAAGGGATGGGTGTGCACCGGCCAATAAACTGCGACGGTAGCGCTGACCAGCAGGAGACTTAAGATGGCAAAATGTGCCGTCGACTCCTTAAATAGCGGTCGCGACCGGTCCGCTAGCTCGTCTTGCGCGGCGATGACAGCCATGAACCCACCTGTGTACAGAAGTATAGCGGGCTGGTACTAAACCCCGCGAGCTTCTGACCACAACGGAGACAAAGGACCAAGTTCCTTTGCGACTGTCAGGCAAACCTGACAGCGAAGCCGACTACTGGTGTGAGAGGATGTTAGATTGCATGCTTTACTAATTGAACCGACACGATGACCCCACACTCCTCCCCTACTGCATTCCTCTTTCCCGGACAAGGCTCACAGTCAGTTGGCATGGGGAAGGAACTCGCCGCCATGTATCCGGTGGCGCGTGAGACTTTCGACGAGGCCGATGGCGCGCTCGGTTACAAACTCTCGCAACTGTGCTTCGAAGGGCCGGAAGATCAACTGAAGTTGACGGAGATCACGCAGCCGGCGATTCTTACCGTCTCCGTCGCGGCCTGGCGCGTATTGCAGTCCAAGGGCATCACCCCGGCCTATGTTGCGGGGCACAGCCTGGGGGAGTATTCCGCGCACGTGGCGGCGGGAACGCTGGCGTTTGCCGATGCAGTGCGGACGGTCCGCAATCGCGGTAAATATATGCAGGAGGCGGTGCCGGTTGGCGTGGGCGCGATGGCTGCAGTCCTGGCTCTGGCCGCGGACAAGCTACAGCAAGTGTGCGAAGCGGCCGCCCAGGGAGAGATTTGTTGCGCAGCCAATTTGAACTCGCCGGACCAGGTAGTGATCTCCGGCAGCAAGGCCGCGATAGAGCGCGCCGCCGAGTTGGCCAAAAAGAGCGGCGCGAAGAGAGCCATCATCCTGCCGGTAAGCGCACCCTTCCATTGCCCACTGATGCAGCCCGCGCAGGACCGTTTGGCAGCCGACCTGGCGGCCCTGACCTTCCACGCACCAGAAATTCCCGTGATGTGCAACGTGGATGCGGCGCTGATCACCACCGCTGAGCATGCCAGAGACGCGCTTATTCGCCAGGTAACGGGCGCGGTGCAATGGGACAAGGCGATGCGAGGGCTGATTGGGATGGGAGTGCAGACGGTGGTCGAAGTCGGTCCGGGAAAGGTGCTGTGCGGGCTGATGAAACAGATTGATCGATCGCGAGCTTGCTTCAATGCAGAAGACGAATCGTCGGTGCAGAAGACGGTGACGCATTTCAGTTCGGCGTCGCCGAAACCGGATTAGCTGGGGCATTCGGCAGAAACAAGCCAGGGCGATGTCCCTCTGCAATTAGTCGCATCGGTATTGCGGCCTTTCGGACAGCCTGAAGAGTCTGAGTGAGAACCCGGTACCGTCCTTTACAGGACTCCGGTGCTTTTTCCACGTTATTGAACAGGCCGCATTGCTAGGGTCAATTTACGGACGGTCGTCGGAGACTGTGTCGCAAGCCGGTGCCGCCGCTCCGCGGCTCGGTCTATTTTCCACTCTGACCCGGCGCTCGCGGGGCTGTTACGAAACTTGTGCCGTCCCTACGGGACTCGGCGAATTTTCCCAGTCTACCCAGCACTTCGCCTTCGGCTGCGTGCTGGGCTAGACTATTTCGCGCCTACGGCGCTCTTTTTTGCGGCTTGTTCCACTGATGCAACCGCGAACGGAGTTTCGTAACAGCCTCTCACGCGCCGGGCTAAACTCATCCCGCCGCTGCGCGGCCGGCTGCATCGTTTTTCGGGCGGTTTGCTCCATCGCGAAATTTTCTAACTGGTTGCGACAAAGTCCCTAAAGCCCGGCATGGCTGAAAGCCGTGCCCTGATACAAAGCATGATGGCTTCTAGTGCGGACACTTGGCCGTAGCTTCTCGTCGTCAGAGCGCAGCCACTCGCCTTTGCACTAGCAGAAAGTACAGCGCCATCAGAATCAGCAGGAGTCCGTTCACGCTCAAGACCAGGGGGGCGGTGAACATCGGAACGAGCCATCCTGACAGCAGGTTTCCCATGGGCATACCACCGCGAAAGGCGCAGTTATAGACGCTCATCACGCGGCCGCGCATCTCGTTGGTAGTAATCAACTGTACCAGCGAGGTCACGGTGGCGAAGACGGCCATCATGGAAGCTCCAACGATCACCAGCATGGCATAGCTAAACGGCAACGTCCGCGAAAGGGAGAACCCGGCAATCGCTGCGCCCAGGCAGATGAGCCCGGTAACGGCAAATCGCCCCTTGTGGCGAATGTTGCCCAAACTCGCCACCATCAACGATCCGCAGATGGAGCCGATCCCCATCAGCGAGAGCAGGTTGCCGTAGGTTGCCGGACCACGATGGAAGATGTCTTTGACGAAGACGGGGATGTAGGTGCGCATGGGCATGGCCAGCGCAGTCATACTGAACGCCAGTACGATCAGCGCCTCCATCGACGGCTGCTTGCGAACGAACTTGATGCCCTGCTTCAGGCTGGTGAATATGGACTCGGTTGTGCTTGCAGGCAGAAACCGGGACCTGATCATCAGAAGCGAAATGACGGGCGCCAGGAAGGACAGGGCGTTCAGGCCGAAGCACCACTTCTCGCCTAACTTGGCCAAAGCCTGGCCGGCGAGCGCCGGGCCAATGGTCACAGCCAGGTTGAACTGGATGGAATTCAGGGCGATGGCGTTGGGCATGTCCTCGCGATCGACCAGGGTGGGAATCAGCGCCGAGTATGCGGGTCCGCCGAAGGCCTGCGCGAATCCCGAAACGAAGGACAGGCAGAGGATATGCCAGACATGAACCAGGCCGGTGGCAACCAGAACCGTGAGGATCGCCGCACTGGTCATCTGCAAGTATTGCGAGGCCAGAAGAACCTTGCGTCGTTCCATACGGTCGGCCACGACGCCGCCGATCAGGGTGAACAGGAAGATGGGAATGCCGCCCAGGAACTGATCCAGCGCGAGCAGGAACGCAGAGTGGCTGAGGCGGTAGATGAGCCAGCCTTGCGCCACGATCTGCATCCAGGTGCCGATGCTGGAAGTGCAGGCACCAATCCACATGAGGCGGAAATCACGATAATGAAATGCCTTGAATATCTTGCGAAAGGTCGAGGCCTGCATGTGCTCCGGGTGCGTCTATCGCGCGCATTCTATCTTCGCATAAGCGGGAGCAAGTGCGGCCAGGCAGGATATTGTCGAAACCGCTAGCCATACAGCGCCCCGTAATTGATGCGGTCGAAGGGTCCGAAGTTGCGGATCTAGTGGGATGCTATACTCGGCGGCTTATGGCGTGAGGATCGGTCCTCCGCCGTTGCAATTGGAGATCGTGATTGTCGTCAACGATACCGGCCAAAAATCCCGATTGGGATAAGCGCATTGAGCGCGCCATCGATCTCGCGGGGCGGCATCCAGACGCCGCCGAGGTCCTGAGCTTCTACTGCCGGATCCTGGAATTTCAGAAGGGCCTGTATGAACGCGCTGGGCGGCTGCCGGCGCCTGCGCCCGATGGCCCGTTTCGCGAACGACTTGAGGTGGGCATCGCGATGCAAGGATTGCCGGAACTGCTCGCGCTTGTCGGGACGAATGGCCCTTCCAAACTGGCACAGGAGGCCGAAGACCTAAGCAAGTTGTCTCCGGAAGAACGCCGCCAGGTTGTCAACGATTTCCTGGGGGCTGACGACCTGGATGCGAGTCCGTATGCGTTTTTTGAGCGCGTTCTGTTGCAGCCGCTCGCTGAACATCTTGCAGCGACTTCAGCCGCGACTTTGACAGGATTGTCGGGAAGGATTTGTGCGGTATGCGGAGCCAGGCCTCAGGTTGCGGTGCTGCGTCCGGAAGGCGACGGCGGAAAGCGCTTTCTGGTGTGCTCGTTCTGCATGACGGAGTGGGAGTTCCGGCGGATTCTGTGTCCCAACTGCGGCGAGGAGGACTATGCCAAGCTTCCGCGCTACACGGCGGAAGGCATCTCCGCGGTGCGGGTTGAGGCTTGCGAGAGTTGCCACGCTTACCTGAAGAGCGTTGACCTGACGGTGGATGGCCACGCGGTCCCCCTGGTGGACGAGGTAGCGACCGCGGCGCTTGACGTGTGGGCGATGGAAAACGGCTTCCAAAAAATTCGACGAAATCTGGTGGGGTTTTAGCGGCCACGTCGATTGCAACTGCATCATGGGCGCGTTTCGAGTCGATTTGACCGGCGCGGGTTCTACGGTATACGCTCATTCGCGATGTTGGGTCCCGAGCTGGCTTCCCGTCGCGGTCACGACGGACTGGTGAAGATATGGACCACGCTGAGCATACTTCTCGATGCTTAGAATCAGCGCTTCTCCAGCGCATATGTTTGTCTCCTGTAAATAAGTGCGGTTTCGAATTTCTTGTTCTGGAAGGCGGCAATGGAGCTATCTAGACGAGCATTTTTCAAGACTGGAATCGCGGGGGCGGTTGGCATTTCGGTGTTCGGTTTCGATGTGCAGCCGCTGCTCGCCCAAGCGCAGGCGCTGAAAATTTCACGGACCACGGAGACGCGCAGCACTTGCCCGTATTGTGCGGTGAGCTGCGGAGTCATCATCCACACCATTGGCGACAAGGCCAAGAACGTGACGCCACAGGTGGTCCACGTGGAAGGCGATCCCGATCATCCCATCAACCGGGGCACGCTTTGTCCCAAGGGGTCCTCGCTACAGCAGGACATTCAGAACGAGCGGCGGATCTTGAAGCCGAGGGTGCGGCGTCCGGGGTCGGACCACTGGGACGACATCTCGTGGGAGCAGGCGATCGACGAAATTGCGCACTGGACGAAGAAGACACGGGACGCGAGCTTCACGGAAACGGATGCCAAGGGCAATACGGTGAATCGCTGTGAGGGGCTTTTCTTCGCTGGCGGCTGTACCGATACGAACGAGTTCAATTATCTGGTCGTGAAGACCATGCGCTCGATGGGGGTGGTGCGCCTGGAAAACCAGGCGCGGGTTTGACACGGCCCCACGGTCTCAAGTTTGGGACCAACTTTTGGGCGCGGTGCCATGACCAACGGCTGGATCGACATCAAGAACACCGACATGATGTTGATCATGGGCGGCAATCCGGCCGAGAACCATCCTTGCGGCTTCAAGTGGGCGGTGGAGGCCAAGCGCAACCGCAACGCCAAGACCATCGTGGTCGATCCTCGCTTTACCCGCACCGCTTCGCAAGCGGACCTTTTCTGCCAGATTCGCGCCGGTTCTGACATTGCCTTTCTCGGCGGCCTCATCAACTACGCCATCGCCAACAATCGCGTTGCGCACGAATACCTGGTGAATTACACCAACGCAGCGTTCGTCATCAAAGACGGGTTCAAGCTGCCGGAAGACGGTTTGTTCTCCGGCTTCGATGCCGCGACCAAGACCTACGACAAGGCTAGCTGGAACTACCAGGAGGGCGGCAACGAAACAGGTAAAGCTGCTGCAGCAGGAGCCACGGCAGCGCAGCCCGAAGGTCAGGAAAAGCCCGGGAACGCTTCGGCGGGACAGCATGGCAGCAACACGCACAGTTCTCCTGAAGGCCAGGGTCATCAAGCACAAGGGCCGGCGGGCGCGAAGGCCATGGGCGGGGGACCGATTCCGCCTCCTTCGCTGCCTCCAAATGTTGCCTACGATCTCTCGCTGCAACATCCTCGCTGCGTCTACCAATTGCTGAAACAGCAGTACTCGCGTTACACCCCGGAGATGGTCTCGCGCATCACCGGCATTCCGCAGGAGCAGTTGCTGAAGGCGTGGGAGATGTTCACCTCGATCCGCAAAGACGGAGACACGAAGAAGGTTGCGACCGTCATTTACGCGGTGGGCTGGACGCAGCACAGCTTCGGCACGCAGATCATCCGCACCGCCGCGATGTTGCAGTTGCTGATGGGCAATGTGGGACGCGCCGGCGGCGGCGTGAACGCATTGCGCGGACACTCCAATATTCAGGGCGCCACGGACATGGCCGGCATCTTCGACATTTTGCCCGGTTACCTGAAGATGCCGACGCCCGCGGACAAGGATCTGAAAACCTATCTTGAGCGGGTGACCCCGAAGCCTTCAAAGCCGGGCGAATGGGAGTCGTTCAATTACTGGTCGAACACGCCGAAGTTCACGGTGTCGTTCCTGAAGGCGATGTACGGCAAGGCTGCGACCAAGGACAACGATTTCGCCTTTAACTATCTGCCCAAGATCGATCGTAAATATTCCTGGGTGGAAAACTGGAATGACATGTACGAAGGCAAGGTGAAGGGATTCTTTGCTTTCGGCATGAATGGCGTAATGATTGGGCCGGATTCGCAGAAAAACATCGACGCCTTGAAGAAAGCGGATTTCCTGGTAGTCTGCGAGATTTATCCCGACGAGACCAGCGCCTTCTGGGAAGCGCCCGGAACGACGCCGGAGGAGATGAAGCAGATCAATACCACGGTCTATCGGCTGCCGGGCGCGGGCTTCGCCGAAAAAGACGGAACGATGGTGAACTCCGCACGCTGGTTGCAGTGGAAGAACATTGCCGTACCGCCGCCGGGCAATTGCAAGCTGGATCAGGACATCCTGGCGCAGATCTATCTGAAGGTCCGTGAGCTCTACAAGAAAGAGGGCGGCAAGTTCCCCGATCCCATCCTGAACGCGACGTGGAGCTACACCATCCCGACCAGTCCTTCGCTGTCCGAGGTCGCGAAGGAAATCAACGGCAAGGCGATAACCGACATCAGCGACGAGAAAACGAACCTCTCGTTGAAAGCCGGACAGCAACTGCCGGGCTTCGCGGCCCTGCGCGACGATGGCTCAACCTCGTCGGGCAACTGGCTGTACTGCGGATCGTGGACCGAAGCCGGGCCGCTGATGCAGCGGCGCGGCACCGACGATCCTTCCGGGCTGGGCATCTATCTGAACTGGGGCTGGTCGTGGCCCATGAACCGCCGGGTGCTCTACAACCGCGCCTCGTGCGATCTCACGGGCAAGCCATGGGATCCCTCGCGGCGGCAAGTCTGGTGGAATGAAACCGCGGAGAAGTGGGTGGGCAACGACGTTCCCGACTTCAAACCGGATTCAAAGCCGGAAGAGCACATGGGCCCATTCATCATGAACCCGGAAGGCGTGGGGCGAATCTTTGTACCGCTCGGCGCGTTGGCCGACGGGCCATTTCCGGAGCATTACGAGCCCATCGAGAGTCCGGTGGCGAACCCTCTTCACCCCAACCAGTCCAACAATCCGGTGGTGAAGAGGTTCAAGACGCCGCTGGACAAGTATGCCAAGGCGAACGAAGGTTACAACATCATCTGCACCACCTATCGCCTGACCGAGCACTATCACTACTGGACCAAGAACAATCCCATGAACGTGCAACTGGTGCCGGAGCCGTTTGTCGAGGTGCCGGCGGAACTGGCCGACCAGATGGGAATCCGCGGCGGCGAGAAAGTGAAGGTCAGCAGCATTCGCAGCGACTACATTGCCAAGGCAATGGTGACCAAGCGCATCAAGCCAATGATGGTTGACGGCAAGAAGCTCTACCAGATCGGCATCCCGATCCACTGGGGCTACCGCGGAATTTCGGAGGACGAGGGAAGAACGTCGAAGATGCCGGCCAACCGGCTGACGCCGACAGTGATCGACCCGAATGCCTACACGCCGGAGTTCAAGGGCTTCCTGGTGAAGTTGGAGAAAGTTTAGAGGAGGGTTGAGATGGGCGATCGCGGCACATTACGTATCCAGCAAATCTCGGCCCACCCGGGGCCGGTTGCCGGAGAAGGAACGCAACGGCAGGACAAAGTCTGCAAGCTGATCGATACGACCACCTGCATTGGCTGCAAGGCCTGTGAAGTAGCGTGCGTGGAGTGGAACGACATGCCGTTCCAGACCACCTACTTCGACAACACCTACCAGACGATGCCCGACACCGACTGGAACTTCTGGAACCTGATCAAGTTCAACGAGGACGAGCACGCTGACGGCAGCTTCGCGTGGCTGATGCGCAAGCACCAGTGCATGCATTGCGCCGACCCTGGGTGCTTGCATGCTTGCCCGGCGGACGGCGCGATTGTGCAGTACGAAAACGGCATTGTGGATTTCCAGCAGGAAAACTGCATTGGCTGCCAGTTCTGCGTTTCCGGTTGCCCGTTCAATATTCCGAAGTTCAATCCCAACACGAAGAAGGTTTACAAGTGCACGCTGTGCTCGGACAGGGTGGGCGTGGGATTGGAGCCCGCCTGCATCAAGGCATGTCCAACAGGCTGTCTGCACTTCGGCACCAAGGACGACATGAAATTCCTGGCCGAAAAGCGGGCCACGCAATTGCGTGACGTTTCGGGCTTCAAAGATGCGGGAGTCTACGATCCCGATACGATTGGGGGCACTCACGTTATCTACGTGCTGCACGACATTACCAAGCCGGAGCATTATGGCAACCTGCCGGCGAAGCCGAGGATCCCGCTGAGCTTTACGGTCTGGAAGGACATTTTCAAACCCATCGGCCTGCTGGGCGCGATGATGGGTTTTGTGGGCGTGGTGATGCATTACGTGTTCGAAGGCCCGTTACGAACGCACCCGACGCCGCCGGTGAAAGAAATCGTGCCGCCGGACACGGGAAGGGAGAACTAGATGGCGACTTCAGCCGATCGCTTTATTCACCGCCCCAACGCCATCGACCGCCTGGGCAAGACCGTGGTCTACGCGGGCGAACTGCTGCGCCATCCTGTGTACACGCGTTTTCTGCATTGGATGGTAGGGATCTTCTTCTTTCTAGCGCTGCTGTCGGGATTCGGCATTTATCTGCCGTGGATCTTCCGCTTCTTCACGCCGCTATTTGGCGGCGGCGCCATGACGCGCTTCCTGCATCCCTGGTTCGGCCTGGGCTTTGTCTTTTTCTTTGCCCTCCAGGCGATCAACTGGCTTCAAGTGATGGAATGGACGCCAGGAGATACGCGCTGGATGAAGAGCATCAGGAAGTACATTTTTCGCAGCGATTCGACGGAATCGCCGGAGACCGGCTTCTTTAACGGCGGCCAGAAGGTGATGTTCTGGGAAATCGTCTGCGGCTCCATTGCGTACCTGATCACCGGCGTGATCATGTGGCTTCCCGAGATTTTCGGGCGGATGGCAGTTGCCGTCTCCTATGTGATCCATGACGTATCTGCGCTGATCATGCTGTTTGGGATTTTCTTTCACATCTATCTCAGCACCTTTGGCGACCCGGGAACGATTCAGGCGATGACGCGCGGAACGGTCAGCGAAGCCTGGGCTTGGACACATCATCCTGCGTGGTACAAAGCCGTGACGGGCCGCGATCCTCAAAAGGCGATAGAACAAGCCGAGAGGGAGATGGCAGCCGGCGAACGGCGGGCAAATCCGCCCGAAGTACTTTAGGCCCCGTGTGCCGCCTTGCCACACCAATCCGCGCAAAGGCGTTAGCTAGGTAGAATTTTCGTGCTGCTCCTGGGCTCGCGAGGCTGTTACGAGACTTCTGTCGTCCCTACAGGACTCGACGAATTTTCCTCTCTACCCAGCACTGCGCCTGCGGCTCCGTGCCGGGCTGGACTATTTCGCGCCTACGGCCTGTTCCACTGACCCAACCGCGAACGGAGTTTAGTAACAGCCTCTTGCGCCCCGGGCTAACTGCGCTTCCGCTCGGTTTTGCAGCTCGTTTGATGGGGTTTCGAGCGGTGTGTTCCACTGCAAGGCTCTTGTCCCGTTGGGTAGCAGTCTCTGACGCCCCGTCCGACATCATGCCGCCTGGTTGCGGCCAATTTGAGCGCGAAAGGCTGCGCGGCAGCTGCGACATTTCTTGCTCGCGAGGGTCGCAAGCCGTATCATCAAATCCAAATTTGGCGCCACTCGGTAGTCCTCCGAAATCACGGGCCGAGTGCTAACGCGGGATGATGCAATGGCCCCATCCAACAGCGCACTGTCGGTTGGCGATCTTGTAGGAACGAACTACGAGATCCTCGGTCGGATCGGTGCGGGCGGCATGGGCGTGGTGTACAAGGCCCGCGATCGCAAGCTGGAGCGCACCGTCGCTCTGAAATTCCTTCCTCCCGGATTGAATGCCAGCGAACTCGACAAAGAACGGTTCCTGAAAGAGGCGCGAATTGCCTCGTCGCTGGACCATCCCAATGTCGGCGTGATTCACGGAATCGAAGAGACGTCCGATGGCCGCACATTTATTGTCATGGCCTTCTACGAAGGCCAATCGCTGGCTGACCGGATTAGCCAGGGATCGCATCCGCTGTCGGCGCTGGAAGTGGTCGAGATCGCAATTCAGATTGCGCAAGGTCTGGAGGAAGCGCACGCGCGCAACATCGTCCATCGCGATATAAAGCCTTCGAACGTGATGCTTACTGCTCACGGCGACGCCAAAATCGTTGACTTCGGACTGGCGCACATCAACGAAGCGACACAAACGCTGACCCACGGAGCGGTTGGCACGTTGAGTTACATATCGCCGGAGCAGGCCACCGGTTCGACCGCGGACCAGCGCAGCGACATTTGGGCGCTTGGGGTCACCCTGATGGAGGCGCTGATTGGTGGCAATCCGTTTCAGCGGGAGAACATGGCTGCCACGTTCATGGCCATCGTCAACGAGGCCCCGCCGCCGCTCGATGACGTTCCCCTGGAATTGCAAAACATCGTGTATCGATGTCTATCGAAAGATCCGGTTAAACGGTACCAATCCTGCTCTGAGCTGTTACGAGATTTAGAGGAGGCGAAGGTCGCGCTGGCGCAAGCCGGGGTGGCGTTGCCGACCAGCAGCCGGCGGCGAACGGATCAACTTAAGGCGCTGCGCGAATCCCGCGTGGAGGCATCGCGCTCCGCCTGGATGCTGCCCACGAAGCCTGCACACGTGTGGGGTCGCTCGATTGCGATCGCCGCCGTAATCCTCCTGCTACTGTCCGTTGTTCTCTGGTTGCCGCCGGTCAGCGAGCGTCTGCAAGTCGCCTGGTTTACGAGAGGCCAGAAGCACATCGCTGTCCTGCCCTTCGAAAGCATCGGCAACAATCCGGAGAACGAGGCGCTGGTAGATGGAGTGGTTGATTCGCTTTCCGGGAAGTTGGCGAACCTGGAGCTGGGCAAGCAGTCGTTGTGGGTGATTCCGAGCAGCGAAGTGCGACGACTGAAGGTTACAGATCCCAGCGCAGCGTTGCGCGAGCTGGGGGCGACGTTGGTTGTTAAGGGGACGATATCGCGGGAGGGACCGGGTGTTCGTCTCAACATGGACCTGATCGACACTAAGAACCTGCGGCAAGTCGGTTCGGTTGATGTGGAGGACCAGGCAGGGGATCTGGCGACGCTGCAGGACGAAGCAGTAGCCAAGCTTGCCCGGTTGATGAACATTACCGTTACTGCCGACATGATCCGGGGGACGGGCGGGTCGGTAAATCCAGCAGCATACGAGGACTACTTAAAGGCCCTCGGCTATATGCAACGCTATGACAAGCCAGGCAACCTCGATCTGGCCATCCAGGCTTTGCAGAGCTCGGTGCAGACCGATCCGCGCTTCGCCCTGGGATATGCGCAACTGGGCGAGGCGTATCGGCTGAAGAATCGGGTAGACAAAAATCCTAACTGGCTGGCTGAAGCGGAGGCGAATTGCAAGAAGGCGGCCGAGATCGACAATCGCATTCCCGCCGTACACGTCACTTTGGGGCGCATCCACGATTCGTTAGGGCACCACGATCTCGCGTTACAGGAGTTTCAGCAGGCCCTGGACATCGATCCTCACGACGCAGCCGCGCTCGGCGGCCTGGCCCTTGCCTATGAGAACTCCGGCCGCACTGCGGATGCGGAAGCGGCCCTTCAGAAAGCTGCTGCTTTGCGACCGGATTCCTGGGACGGCTACGATGAGCTAGGTAATTTTTACGATCGCCAGGGAAAGTTTCAGCAGGCCATCCAGCAATATCAGCATGCTCTACAGCTCACTCCAGACAATGCCCAGGTGTACTTAAATCTGGGGGCAACGTATCTGGATTCAGGTGATCCGAAATTGCAAGCGGATGCCGAGCGCGCCCTCAAGAAATCGATTGGACTTAGCCCAAGTTACGCGGCATATGCTAATCTTGGCGCTCTTTACCTTACAGAGCAACGCTACAGTGAGTCAGTTGCGTCGGCCGAAAATGCCCTGAAGTTCAATGACCAGGATTACGCGGTGTGGAATAATCTCGTGCTGGCGTACGAGTGGCTAAACAACAAAGACAAGGCGGAAGGCGCGCGGCGGCGTATGTTGACTCTGCTGGAGCAAGAGGTCAAGATGAAACCTCAGGACGCTGGCGCGCAAGCCACGTTAGCTGCGCTGAACGCGCACTACGGTCTGGCATCGCAAGCCGAATCCGGGATTCAAACAGCGCTGGCTCTGGCTCCGGACGACCCCAGCGTTCTGGCTGACGTGGCCAAGGCAAATGAACTCTTAGGCAAACGCAGTCAGGCCATAGCGGAGATGCAAAAGGCAGTGCAGAAAGGCATCGGGCTCGATCAGCTGAGAGCCGATCCAGAATTGACGGCGCTCTTGTCCGATCCAAAATTTCATCAGCAGTAGTAGATAAACCGCGCCACTAAAGCGCAAGACGAGGAGATTCGTACATGCCAATCAACACCGTTATCGACATCCCGCCTGCGTCGAACGAGACAGTAGACCCAGGCACAATCACTTTTGATGTCTCATCGAATTGCACCGTTTGCTTTGGGACCGCGAACCCGGCTGGCAGTTTTCCCGACTTGGAGGACGAAACCTTCGAATGGACAGCCGGTTCCTCATACGGCCCATACACAGCTGATACCGCGAATGCCAACCTTCCGTATAACACCTCCGCCGTAGGAACTCCCTGCTCAACCGTTGGGCCGTGGGATGCCGTAAAGACCATTCACATAGGCTCGGGCTTCGGATCAGCGAAGACAACGACCAAGACCAAGACGAAAGCAACCTCAAAGGCAAAGCCGAAGCCTAAGGCCAAGGCCAAGGCGGCGGTCGTGTCGAAAGCCAAGCCCGCGCCCAAAACCAAGACAAAATCGAAGGCGAAATCGAAGCCGAAAAAGGCGATGGCAAAGCCGAAGGCAAAAGCCAAACCTAAGGCAAAAGCTAAGCCAAAGGCGAAGAAGGGCGGCAAAAAGCGCTAAGACCCGGTTTCTAATCGCGTCATGGTGGCACGACGCCCCGGTTGTGTTGACCTAATCCAGGCGGGAGGTGCGAACACCTCCTGCCTGCCTTTTTTTGGTCTCTAGGCGTTCAACAGAAGCGGCCTCTCTACCGGCAGTAGCTGGACGGCGCAAACATTCGGCGCCGTTTACGGGTTTTGCCTCACACCTCCGTGTGATTGTGGTCACAGCCAATATGGGGGCTCTTTTGGCATAAGAGTTCCATGACACATGTGGGTGCACAGTGCAATATTCTCAAGGTCTCTTCCGAGTTGAAGAGTGAGTTGCATGGACTGGGACGGCAGGAGCGGTTTTCCACCGGCCAGGCCCTGTTTCGAGAGGGCGACAGCAACACCGGAGTGTTTCTACTGCTGAGCGGTAAGGTTTGCATGAGTGTGGATGGCCTGCCCAATCTCGACCGGCTGTTTCCTGCCGGCTCCCTGCTAGGCTTACCTTCAACCTTTACCGGGCATACCTACAGCTTGACCGCCAGGGCTGTCTCCGAACTGGACGCCATACACGTCACCCAGGAAGATTTTGTGCGGTTAATGCGTGAGCGGTCGGACCTGTGCCGCGAAGCGACGGAGATGTTGGGCCGCGAAGTGACCTTCATCCAATCAGCGCTCGCCGAACGACGGAAACGGGCAACCTCAAAAAAGCCTACGCTTGATGAAGTGCTTACTTCTTCGTAGGGGAATGCCGCACGACCTCGTGCTCCCTCCCGAGAGCCAAAAGCGCAGCGCATAAAACCTGACCTCGACGCCGCTGCCAAGCGGTTACACCGAAACCACCCAAGGCGCCTGGGATCTGCCGCGCTTGAGTTGTCGCCGTTTGGTAAATAGGATTCTGACTATGAATCCTGCCAGGCGGTCTGTGCCGGTATACGCTCCGCCAACGAAGAATTTTGTTGCTATTGAGCCGCGGTTCAATTTACCTGATCCTTACAACCAGAATTGGGGAACGGCGGACACTGGTATGGTGCCAGCTCCAGCCCAGACAGTCGGTTTTCTCGCATGTCCGTCTGGAACTGTTCACGCTCCGTACGGGAGCCCCAGCGAGGGCCGAGTTTGCGCTCCATGGGACCGCAGCAGCCGATTCCTGCGATTCCTGGGTTTGGATCTGCCGGGGTGTAAGAATAGGTGAGCCATGCATCGTCTTGCGATTAAAACGCACAAGAAGCGCGAGGTCATCGACATCACGCAGAAGCTGGAAGTCATCATGTGGAAGCATTATGCTGACAAGACCGGCATCTGCCACCTCAACCTTCTGCACACCACCGCGGCGCTCACCACCGCCGACCTCGATCCCGGCACCGATCTCGATATGCTCGACGCCTTCGAGATCATGGTCCCCAAGCTCGACTATCGCCACGAGCACAATCCCGAGCACGTGCCCGATCACATCCTCTCGGCGATGATTGGCACCTCGGTGAACCTGGCCGTGGAAGCTGGCCTGCTTCTGCTGGGGACGTGGCAGCGCGTTGTTCTGATCGAACTCGACGGCCCACGCGAGCGCGAACTGGTCATGTCGCTAGCCGAGACCGTGTAGCTGGCTCCTTCAGGTAGAGCTGGCCTTCAGGCCAGCGTGCAAAGGTAGAGCTGGCCTTTAGGCTAGCGTGCAAAGGTAGAGCTGGCCTTCAGGCTAGCGTGCAAAGGTAGAGCTGGCCTTCAGGCTAGCGTGCAAAGGTAGAGCTGGCCTTCGGGCCAGCGTGCAAAGGTAGAGCTGGCCTTCGGGCCAGCGTGCAAAGGTAGAGCTGGCCTTCAGGCTAGCGTGCAAAGGTAGAGCTGGCCTTCAGGCCAGCGTCCAAGCCTTTTCCTTTTTCGTCTGGAGCCGGCTTCAGCCGGCGGCACAATGCTCCGTCTTCGACCCTGAACCTGTGACGTTGGGTATACCCCCCTCCCCCCACTTTTTGCGACCTTTGTTTTCAATATTTTGCCCCCAAAATATTGAAAACATTGACTTTGCGCTTCGATGTAAGTACTTGCTGCTCAATACTTTGCATCCCATCACCGCAAAATATTCCAGACAAACGATTTACCCGACCCAATACTTACAATATCTTGGCGAACCGCATCCGCCAGTCACGAATTGTGCCATCCCAATGCGTAGTTCGTGGACGACTGACCACTATCCACTGACTTTTCAAAGATCTTCAGTCCCGGTAAACTCCCCCGTGGCATTGGACACTAAGCCCAACCTGGCAGCATAGCGCGTCCCGTCTAGCCGTCAAGTTACGGAAGTACACGTCCTTTAGTAACCTCGCCAACCGTCTCCGAAACCTGTGCGCAACGGCGCCATTAGTCTCGAGCAGTTTTGGCCAGGCGATCCCCCGTCCCATCGCCACTCGTGACGAAGCGCACGCATGCTTCGTAAGCTGAGACTTGGGCGTCTGTACGCAAGCGCGTGATTGAGATAAGCTAATCGCCGGATGGCCGCAGCGATGCCCGCCTGATGATTACGCCAGTGCCGCGAGAAAGGCACTCCCTTAGTTATGGTCCTTGATTAGCATGGAAACCCTCCGATGGCTGCAACAACATCTTCCTCCGTTGGCGCTGGACGTCGTCCGGTTGACCATATGGTTGTTGCTGCTGATGGTAGTTTTTGTTCCGCTGGAAAGACTGTGTGCGGTCCATCCCCAGAAGGTCTTTCGTAGGGCATTCCATGTAGATCTGGGCTATTACTTCCTCAACAGTCTCCTGCCGAAAATGGCCCTGGTGGTGCCTATGGCATTGGTTGCCTGGGGTCTGCGTTACGTTGTCCCTCACGGGCTGCACTCGTGGGTGGCTGGCTTGCCGCTGTGGGCGCGCCTGGCAGCGGCGCTGGTGGTGGGAGAGTTCGGATTCTACTGGGGGCATCGCTGGATGCATGAAGTCCCCTTTCTATGGCGCTTCCATGCCATCCACCACAGCGCGGAGCAGATTGATTGGCTGGTCAATACCCGCGCGCATCCGTTGGACATCGTCTTCGTCCGTCTCTGCGGTTTCGTTCCTATGATCGCCCTGGGCCTGGCCCAGCCGATGATGGGCAGCCGTGTGGACGTGGTGCCGCTGCTCATCTTGCTCGTCGCCACCCTCTGGGGTTTTTTTATCCATGCCAATCTGCGCTGGCGATTCGGCTGGTTGGGGTTGCTGATATCCACTCCGGCCTTTCACCATTGGCACCACACCAACGACGAGCACGTCAACAAGAACTACGCTTCCATGCTGCCCTGGCTGGATAAGCTCTTCGGTACCTGGTATGCGCCGAAGCAGTGGCCGACCAAATACGGCATTGACAGCCCCATGGCTGCTAGTCTGGCGGAGCAGCTCGTGCAACCGTTCCTGCCAACTGAACGAGCCGCGCCACGGGAAAAATCTCTTGACACCATCTCTTAGCGGCTGCTAAGGTTGCACCCACTTTCCAGACAAGGCTTTCAATTAGCCACCGCTATACAGACAGAAGCACCGTCCAGGATGGCTCGGCCCGCAGGCGAAAGAAATTAGTTCAAAACTAAAGAATAAGAAAAAAAAAGAGGATAGCTCCCTATGCTTTCAGGTAAGCAGGTGGTGGTGTACTGTTTTCGCAAATCGGCCGTGACAGCCTTTGCGGCCTTGGCTTTTCTGGCCCTTTCGCTTTCCGTGCAAGCGCAGCAGAACCTCGTGACCAACGGCAGCTTCGAGCAGACAACCAACGGACCCGGCCAGATGGGTTACAACACCGATGCAGTTGGTTGGACGACAACCGGTTACAACTTCATTTTCGCTTACGGGACGGGCGACACGACGGGATCGAATGGCCAGTATGGCAACGTCAGCTTCTGGGGCCCGAACAACGGTTCCAACAATGGATTTCCTGCCGGCAGCCCGGACGGCGGCAACTTCCTTGGCCTCGACGGCGCCTTCCAGGTCGAGCCGATCTCGCAGACCATTAACGGCCTGACCGCCGGCGACAACTACACCGTCAACTTCTGGTGGGCGGGGGCACAGCAGTATGGCTACAGCGGCGCCACTACTGAGCAGTTGGAGGTCAGCCTGGGGAACGAGAGCTTTTACACCGTCGTGCTCCAGAACCCAAGTCACGGCTTCACCGGCTGGCAGTATCAGTCCTTCACCTTCACCGCCACCAACACCAGCGAAGCCCTCTCTTTCCTGGCCATCGGTACGCCGTCAGGCGTTCCGCCGTTTTCGCTTTTGGACGGTGTGAGTATGTACGCTCAATCCACCGTGCCTGAACCGGGGACCTTGGTTATGATGGTGGGCGGGCTGAGCACTCTAGGTTTCTTCAGATCGAAGAAGTGGTTCAAGCGCTAGACCGAAACTGCGGCGTGACACCAACCCACAGTTCTGGCAGCGTCGTATAAACGGCGCTGCCATTTTTGTCTTCGCCGGGCGCGGGTGCCGACTTTGCTTGTGTGGGGGTTTGGGCCGGAACCATCAACCATCCCCACCCATGAGCACGATGGTTTATACGGCGCGTGCCCTATCCCTTGTTGCCCGCAGTTGGCCAGAGGGTGGTCGCCGCCGCGTCCCGGTAAGCAGGAATCATCCCTCCCATTCCTTCGTAAATTTACTGTCAAAACCCGGTGCAGTTGAAATACAGTCTTGCCTTCCTGCGACGACCGCGGTCATAATACCCGCCACTTTTCCATCCAAGCTCCTGACGGCATTCTTCGCTTTGAAAGGAACCCTTGTTATGCAGAACTTTGGGGAACATCGTGAGCGGATTTCGAGCGTCAACTTGAGGGCCGCGGCGATAGCCATGGCGATTGTGGCCGCGCTGACGTTGACTGGGGCGTACATGGCGCAGGCGCAGACCTTCAGTGTGATTCATACCTTCACTGGCGGTATGGACGGAGCAGCCCCCGAAGCTGGCCTGACACTGGATGCTGCGGGCAATCTCTATGGGACAGCATCCGCCGGCGGCAACGGCTTCTCAGGTGCGGTCTACAAACTAACGCACAGGGGTACCGGATGGACCTTCAGTCCGCTCTACAACTTTGCCGGAGGCGATGACGGAGCTACTCCCATCGCCAGGGTAATCTTTGGCCCGAACGGCACGCTCTACGGTACGACCTCCGATCAAGGTATGGGCGAGGGGGTTGTCGGCACGGTGTTCAATCTGGGACCTCCCGCAACCGTCTGCAAGGCTGTAATGTGCCCCTGGAATGAGAAGGTGCTGTATCGCTTCACGGGATCGGGCAGTGATGGATTTATTCCCGGATACGGCGATCTGCTCTTCGACCACTCTGGCAACATCTACGGCACCACGATCAACGGAGGCACCAACAGCAAGGGCACGGTCTTTGAGCTCACACCGTCAGGTGGAGGTTGGACGGAAAGTATTCTCTTCAACATGGCTGCATCTTCGGGTATCTATCCCTACAATGGCGTCATCTTTGATCAGGCCGGCAATCTCTATGGCACCAGCTATGAAGGCGGCATCATGTCGAGTTTCGGCTCGATTTACAAGCTGACGGTGTCTGGATCCGAATGGACACAAAGCACTCTCTATAGCCTTCAAGAAGCTACCGACGGATCATACCCTTATGCTGGCGTAATTTTCGATCAAGCCGGCAATCTCTATGGGACAACCAGCTTCAACGGCCCGGATGGCGCGGGGACCGTCTTTGAAATGAGTCCCTCCAATGGCGGATGGATGTACAACGTGCTGTACAGCTTTGCTGGAAGCGAAGGCCCCTATGGCGGTGTCACGATGGATGCGGCCGGCAACCTCTATGGCACGACGTTTGCCGGCGGCGCGAATCAACACGGTTCGGTTTACAAGCTGACCCGCTCGGGTGGCGGGTGGACCTTTACCGACCTGTACGACTTCACTGGCGGTAACGATGGGCAGGGTCCGTACGGCACGGTGACCATCGACGCGAACGGCAATCTGTACGGCACAACTTCACACAACGGAGCCTTAGGGTACGGCACCATCTGGGAGATCATGCCGTAACCCGCTGGGTGCCGGGACGGATTAACGCTAATCATTCCGCGATCTTGTTCGCCAATGTTTCTACTACCGAGATGTTTTGCAGCAGCTCCGGAGGCAGGGTGTGCCGCTGCTGCAAATACGCGGGGCTGTTGTAACTGACCCAGACCTTGTCCGCGGCATCTTGCCACACCAAAATCTTGAGAGGCAGGTCGATGGCGATGCTGGGAGCGGCCAGCATCAGCGGCGTTCCAGCTTTGGGGCTGCCGAAGATCAGCAGCTTGGTAGGAGGCATCTTCAGTCCCACTTTTTCTGCTTCGCCACTATGGTCCACCGTCGCGAACAGCGCGACTCCCTTCGCTTGCAGAATCTCCTTCAGCTTTTCCACGGTCTGGTCCACCGAGCGATGGCCGGGCACATTGACGATGCCATTGCCAATCTGTGACGTCATAGATTTCTCCTCACCATTTCCAGAATCCGAACGAGTAGAACTTCGGACCGAAACCAGATAAATCGTCATTGCCAGCCCGACCAATGCCAGGAAGAAAGCAACCGCGACCGGCTGAATCGAACCGCGAGAGCGGGTTGTTTCGCCACGATCGAGTTCGCGGATCAATCGGATGTGATGCCATCCGGCAAAAACATTCACGGCAACTCCCACCGCGATTAGCGCGGTGCCAAACCATAGCGACGGTCCGGAAGGCTGCGTCAAGCGGGTGTGTTGGATGGCCTGAAACTCTTGCAGAAAAAGTCCGAAGCGCGCCACCACGAATCCGAAACCCATCAAGGCCAGGCCGGTGCGAATCCATGCCAGCAGGGTCCGCTCAGCGGCCAGGTAATCCGCCAAAGCAGCTCTATGAGTGGTGTCGGGTGACGTATTCATGCGATGTACCGGGGCGCTGCCAACTATACCTCCGTTCGTGCATGCAAGACCAGAGCGTCAGAAGTCCCGCCCTCTGTCGTGCACCGCACAGCGCGAAGCCGAGGCGGCGCATTCCGCATTCTCGCCGCCCCGAGGATCGTAGCTGACCTCAATTAGAGATTGACAATGATAGCCAGTCGCCCCACAATTCCAACCCACACGGGCCACGCAATCTGATTTTGCCATCAATTCAGAGTACGAAAGGAACGCTTCATGCGCCGCTTCACCCTGTCTCTGGCTGTCACGTTCTTTATCACGCTGTTGCTGGTTTCTTCCGCCATCGCACAGCAAACTACAACCACGGCCGTCCCCAACCTGATTCGCTACGGAGGAGTGTTGAAGGATGCGCAGGGTGCGCCGCTGGCTTCCACGACCGTGGGCATTACCTTCGCCATCTACAAGCAGCAGGACGGTGGTGCGGCGGTCTGGATGGAGACGCAGAGTGTGGCGACCGACGCCGGCGGCAACTACAGCGCTCTGCTGGGCAGCACGACGGCGAGTGGCTTGCCGGGCGATCTGTTCTCGCAGCAAGAGCAGCGCTGGCTGGGCGTTCAGGCGGAGGGTCAGCCGGAGCAGCCGCGCGTGCTGCTGGTCAGCGTGCCCTATGCCTTCAAGGCGCACGAGGCCGAGACCTTAGGCGGCAGAAGCGTTTCTGATTTCGTGCTTGCCGAAAGCGCCAGCGCCGCAGTCAACGGGAACAGCCCCAACCCATCGTCGTCGCCTGCGAATAATTCCGCGCCTGCGGCAGGCACTTCGAAAGGCGCAGTCAGCGATGGCCCGACGAACTTCAGCGGCTCAACCACCGACCAGATTGTGGGCGTGACGCAGACCGGCACGGGTGCAGGAGTCATCGCCTCCGCGCCTACGAAAGGCGTCGTCGGAACCGCGACCTCGACCACCGGCACCGCGATTGGCGTAGAAGGCGGATCGGCGGGCTCAGGCGGATACGGCGTTTACGGCAATGTGACCTCCGCCACGGGCGCGACAGTAGGCGTGAAGGGTAATTCGCAGAGCACTACCGGGACCGGTGTGCGAGGCACTAACATCGCCACCAGCGGTGTGACTACCGGCGTCAGCGGCTACGTCGACAGCGCGGCCGGAACTGCGGGAGTCTTTAACAACGCTGCCGGCGGCAACATCCTCATCGGCCAGAACAATGGCGCTCCAACATTCACCGTGAGCGGCAGCGGCAACGTGAATGCTTCCGGCGGCTTTACCGGCAGCGGCGCCGGGCTCACCGGAATCCAGTTCTCGCAACTGACCGGCCAACTAGGCAATTCGCAACTCAGCGGAACCTACAGCGGCGCGGTGTCGCTCTCGAATACCGGCAATTCCTTTACGGGTAGTTCCTTCACAGGCGGTTCCTTCACCGGCAGTGGCGCCGCTTTGACCGGCATTCCGTTCTCGAACCTCAGCGGCACCTTGGGCACCGCGCAATTCAGCGGCACCTACAGCGGCGCGGTGACCCTCTCCAGCACCTCCAACATGTTCTACGGCAACGGCGCGAATCTCACCGGCGTTCCTGTCGGCCAGGGCTCGTCCTACTACATTCAGAACACCATGACGCAGCAGATGGGGATGACCAATTTCAACATCAACGGCAGCGGAGTTCTGACCGGCACGCTGGCGGCGAACGCGGGTGTGTCGGGCACCAGCACCATCGCTACCGGCAATGCAGTCTCCGGCATGGCCACGGTCACTAGCGGCACAGCCAACGGTGTCTTCGGACAAAGCGCCGGCAACGGCGGCGCCGGCGTTTACGGCAATGAGACATCGACCACCGGCGTGAACTACGGCGTTCGCGGGCAAACCGCCAGCACCACCAACAATGCCAGCGGCGTGTACGGCCTGGCCAGCGCTGCGAGCGGCAATACCTATGGGGTTACGGGAAAGAACGCTAGCGGTACTGGCGTTGGCGTCTACGGCTGGGCCTCATCCGCAACCGGCAACGATAGTGGCATTGTCGGGCAGTCAGATAGCACCACCGACTTTGCCAGTGGCGTCTTCGGCGTGGCCACCTCCACGAGCGGCGGCCAGACATTTGGCGTTGTGGGATCGACGAACAGCACCACCCAAAACGCCAGCGGCGTTTACGGCAACACCGGGAACTCGACCACAGGGTTAACCAACGGCGTCTTCGGAACCACGGCCAGCAAAAACGGCACTGCCGTCTACGGCACCGCAACATCTTCAGACACATCAGGCTTTGGATATGGCGTCTACGGGACGTCCGCCAATGGTACTGGCGTATACGGTGCGGCCCTGAACTCGTCGGTTTGTGCCGCTGGCGTGCAGGCCTACAGCGCCAGCACTTGTGCTGACGCCATATACGCCGTCGATTACGGAACCAGTGGCAATGCGAATGGCATTTACGCGCAAACCAACAGCTCCGAGGGCGTGGCCGGGTATTTCAACAACCAGGGCGGTGGTTACATCCTTGTCGGCACCGTGAACGGCAACGGGACTCACCTCTTTCACGTCGACGGTTCCGGTGATGGCTACTTCGCAGGCGATCTCAACGTCGGTGGCACCCTCAGCAAGGGCGGCGGCTCGTTCAAGATCGACGATCCGCTCGATCCCGAAAACAAGTACCTGTCCCACTCGTTCGTCGAATCACCCGACATGATGAACATCTACAACGGCCTTATTCGCCTTGACGCGCGTGGCGAGGCGTGGGTCGTACTCCCTGACTACTTCGAAGCGCTCAACCGCGACTTCCGCTACCAGCTCACGTCCGTCGGCGCGTCGCAGCCGCGCTTGTACATCGCGAGCGAGGTCAAGGGCAACCGCTTCAAGATTGCCGGCGGCAAAGCCAACGCGAAGGTCTCATGGCAGGTCACCGGCATTCGTCAGGATGCCTGGGCCAACGCGCATCGCATTCCCACCGAGGAAGAAAAGCCTCTGGAGAAACGCGGCACTTACCTTCATCCCGATCTGTTCGGCGCGAGCGCCAACAAGGACACGAACGCGATGCTGCAACACTAGAGCGATTGGTAGAGAGAGCGGTTGGTAGAGAGAGCGATTGGTAGAGGGAGCGATCGGTAGAGCTGGCCTTCAGGCCAGCGTCTAAGCCTTCGTTTCTTCATCCTAAGCCGGCTTCAGCCGGCGGCACAGGGCCCCATTTCGCCTTTTGAAGCAAACGATAAAGCCGCGCGCCCTCATCCGAACAATGACAACTGCTCGTCCTCCAGCCTCACCGGATGGGCGCTCTGGCTGCGCGAGCTGAATTCGCGGCTGATGCCATGCTTCTTGCGCAACTGCGCCATCAGCTCCGAAATGCGCTTGCTGTAGGCCTTGCTCACGAAGGCGCGCTCGGCAAATCGCTTGCGATAATCCGCCACCAGCTGCGGAAACTCTTTCTCCAGGAACGGCAGAAACACGCTCGCCGAGCACGGCTTCAGAAACAGCGGATTGGCGTAGATATACTTGCCGCCGGCTTCCTTCGTCGCGCGCACCAGCGCGTCCAGGGACGCGGGCGAGTCGGTTATCCCCGGCAAAACCGGCGCGCAAATCACGCCCGCGTTGATTCCGGCGGCGCACAACTCGCGTACCGTATTCATCCGCAGATCGGGGCGCGGCGCGCGCGGCTCCAGAATGCGCGCCAGCTTCACGTTCAGCGTGGTGACCGTCAGATTCACGAACAGGGAATTGTGTTCGGCGACGCGCTTCAGCAAATCCACGTCGCGCCCAACCAGGTCCGATTTGGTGACAATCCCAATCTCCAGCCCGTGATGTAGCGCCAGCTCTTCCAGAATGCCGCGCGTCACTTCGAAGCGCTTTTCCGCCGGCTGATACGGATCGGTTGCGGTGCCGATTGAAATCGACTCGCCGCGTTTGACCTTCTTCAACTCCTGGCGCAACAGCCACGCCGCTTGCTGCTTGACGTAGATCTTGCGCTCGAAGTCCACGCCATCGCGCATTTCCATGAACTCATGGGTGTAGCGCGCATAGCAATACTTGCAGGCAAATTCGCAGCCGCGATAAGGATTAATCGTCCATGTGAAGGGCATGCGCGCCGACGTGCAACGGTTCAGCAGCGCGCGGGCCGGCAAGGTGAAGTACTCCACCAGATGACCTTGCCGGATCGACTCGCCCTGTGCCGCCAGCTTGGCAATGCCGACCAACGGCTGCGGCGAGTCTTGCTGCTCGACCTGGAGAAGCGCAGGGTGCATATGTCGAACCAGCGTTGTATATTCGCTTTTTGTTCGCCATAGACATCCTACTGCCGAGCGGCCGCCACGTCAAGGCGGATGAGAAAGGGCGCCCCGTTCTAGCCATCCCGAGCGAGCGAAGCGAGTCGACGGACCCGCTTCTCTCAACTCCCTTGGCGGGGGCGGTCCCGACCACTGACCACTGACCACTGACAACTGGCCACTGCCTACTTCAGGTTCTTCTGCAAAAAATCTTGCGTCAATTTCTGTGCCTTGGCTGTGTCGTCAGCCCGGTATGCCTGCTCATTATTGGGATTTTCAAAGCCATGCCCTGCGTCCAGGAAAATGTGAATGTCGGCTTTCTTGTCCAGAGCAGTCATCTCGGTTTCAAACGTGTGCACGTCGGCGACAGAAATGCCTTTGTCCTGGCCGCCGAAAATCCCGAGTATCGACGCGTGGATTTTCTTCAGCGTAGTTTTGTCGCTGGCCAGGTGTCCATAGTTAATAACGGCAACCTTCAGCTTGGGATCGGCGATCGCCAGGTCGAGCGCGTAGCCCCCGCCCATGCACCAGCCAATCGCGCCTACGCGTTTGCCATTGACCTCCTTCAGCGATCGCAGGTAACCCGTCGCCGCCAGCAGGTCACGGTTGGCGCGGTCCTCGGGAACCCCGCGCATGATCTGGTGCGCTTCGTCAGGAGTCGTTGCCACCTGCCCGCGATAAAGATCGATGGCCAGCGCCACATACCCCTGGTCGGCGAGGTTCGATGCCTGCTGCTTGACCCAGTCGTTCAGCCCCCACCATTCGTGGATGACCACCAGCGCAGGGAAGGGCCCGTCGCCTTTCGGCATGTAGAGCGTGGCCTGCACTGTCTCATCGCCACTGTGATACGACACCACTTGCGGCTCGGCCGCCACGGCCGTTATCGCAAGCAAACCGATCAACGCGGTCAACCATAACGCTCGCATGGATCTCCTCCTGCAACAGGTTAGCAGCTACCGTTGGTTTCATCATGTGCCTTCACGCCTGCGATTTGGACGGTATCAGCTTCTGATGTATCGTTAGCAGCTAGCCTTCCAGTCACAAAGAGAAGAAGTCTGGTCGCATCCGCCTCGCCGGCGCGTTGTGATCGCAATTAAGTTCTGTCCGCAACTCTATAGTTGCGACACCAGGGGAAGCATGAGTCCGAGAAAGCTGTGGTGCGTTGACCTTGTAGTCGTCCTGGCGCTTGCCGGCGCTCTGTTACTGCCGGCAACCCTCAGCGCCCAAAATGGCAGTTACACCTTCGTGAACATCGACTTCCCGGGTGCATACCTGACCATTCCCGAGGCCGTCAACGATAACGGCGCCGTCGTGGGCTATTACCTTGATACACAGTACGGGAACTATCACGGTTTCCTCTACTCCGGTGGCACCTACACCACCATTGACGATCCGGAAGGTACAACCTTTTGCGAGGGGATCAATAACGCCGGCGTTATCACGGGAGTGGTTGAAGTCAGCGCCACCGAGACGCACGGCTTCACGTATTCGAATGGTGCTTTCACCTCCTTCGACTATCCCGGAACCAGCGGCGTCACCAGTGGCCAGGGGATCAACAACAGCAATGAGATCACCGGAATCTACGAACCGGCCGGGGTAAGCGGCTTTCTCGACAATAACGGCGCCTTCAGCCCGATCAATTATCCCGGATCGGCAATAGAGACGTCTCCCCATTCCATCAACGACAACGGCCTGGTCGCCGGGTATTACACAAATTCTACCGTTCCTTTTGGCTTCATCTATAACGGCAGTACCTTCACTTCCATCGATTACACCAGCGGCTACGCAACGTTTGTTTATGGCATAAACAATGCCGGTGTGGTTGTGGGATATAGCAGTCTGAACAGCTATCCCATCTACGAGGTCGGCTTCCTTTGGCAAGCAGGTCAATTCACCATCATCAACTCGGACGCGTTTCCGCAACCCTACGGC
>CAVXMZ010000011.1:0-189943 GCA_963763145.1 uncultured Acidobacteriaceae bacterium
GCTTAGACACAGGCCTGAAACAGCTAGGAGAAGAAGAACATGATAACGACAGCCAACCAGCCCGGAATGCCCCATAACGTCCCCTGCACAGGGTGCGGAAAGCGCCCCGGACCGATATGGATGGTCGGTTATGCAGACGGACATTTATTCCTTTGCTCCGACTGCGCCCTGCAGCTCACCCGCAAGATCACGGAAGACCTCTGCGAGCTGCTCACGCGCGGCGGGAGGTACGGATGAGCACCTTCCTGGAAATTGCTCGTCCACTTGCTGAGCGCGGCTTCCGCGTCTTCCCGCTGATACCCAAACAAAAGCGCCCGCTTGCCATGCAGGGCGAATATGACCACTTCGACGTCGCCACCACTGATGAGGAGCAACTTCGCGCCTGGAATGCGCAAGAGCCTAACGCCAACGTGGGCATAGCGCCGGACGAGATTTTCTGCTTCCTCGAAACCGACGATGAACAAGCTTTGAAGGAGGCCTGCGCCGATATAACGACTGAGGTCTGGGATACGACACGCGTGAGTGCCCGGGAGAATCGCTGCTACTACGTCTTCCGTCAGACCATGCGGACCAAGCGGGCCGGGAATATGACGGCTACCCGCGAAGGGCAAGACAATCTCTTCGAGTTCAAGCAACACCGTTGCTATGTGACCGGCCCGGGCAGTATCCACCCGAAGACGGGAAAGCCCTATGAGGTGCAGTGGCGGCCCATCCCGGTCCTGCATGATGTGCTGCTGAACCGGCTGTGCGAGCTGTACGGCAAGCCCAAGGCCGCCGAGTGCAGCGCTATGAGTGAGGACGTGGAGCGGGAGACGGCGCTCCTGGACCGCTTCCTCCAGATGTATGAGGTCGCCGTTGCCGGTGAGTGGTTCAACAAGGGGCGGCAGTGGTACAGGCCCATAGCTTGCCCGTGGGGTCATGAGCACGAGAACTCCAACGAGGGCACGTCCACCTGTGTCGTCTACACCGAGGGGGGTGGCTACGGCTTCGATTGCAAACACCGGTGTGCCTCCAAGGGCTGGAAGGAGTTTAGGGCCGAGCTGGAGCGGCGCTTCCCTGACCGCAAGTTCTTTTTCGTGCCAGAGGTCGTCATCGGCAGCGGCGCTTTACCGATCATCGCCCATGCGACATTGGCTGAGGCCTTCCTTCGGGACAATCACGACTTCGTGTCGGTCTACGACTTGGAGCACCGGCCGATAGCCCAGTGGGTGAAGACGCGGTGGGACGTCTCGAAAGATGACACGCTTCTGTGGAGGGCGGTGTCGGATTATCTAAAGGGCCTCTTTGGCCGGTATAAGCCGCCTGAAAAGGGGCCCGACTCGCGCAGGCGGTTCTATGACGCCACTTTCATCAGCGGCGTCGTGCGCTGCGTGAAGCCGTACCTCCCGCCGGTCAAAGCTGAGCTCTTCGACCAAGACCCACACATGCTCGGCCTACCTGACTGCCGCGTCATCGACCTGCGGACGAGTGCTATCCGGGAGATGCGGCGCGACGACTACATATCACAGCGCATCGACGTATCGCCGGACCCGAATTGCCCGACGCCTCGGTTTGATCGCTTCATCAACGAGATTACTTGCGCCGATGGTGCACTGGCCAACTACCTCCTCCGCCTTTGCGCTCTGTGTCTGACCGCCATACCCTATCAAGCACTCTTCTTCCTCTGGGGCCGCGGCAGAAATGGCAAAGGCTGCCTCATCAGGATGTTGACGGCCATCTTGGGCGAGGGCCGGTTCGCGTGGCCGCTCCGGCCGAGCGAGATTACCGTCTCCAAGTTTGGCGACGAAGCCATGAAGCGCACCTTCGCCAACTTGAAGGGCAAGCGTCTGGTCACGGTGACGGAGAGCGTGGCGGGCAATCTCAACACGTCGATGTTGAAGTTGATGTCGGGAGGGGACGCGCTAAGCGGCGCGAGGATGCGGCAGGACCAAGAGGTGTTCAAGCCGACTCACAAGGTCTTGCTGCCGACGAATGACCGGCCGCAGCTGCCGGCGGACCCGGCCTTTCGTGGCCGTGTGCACATGATCCCGTTTGCCGCAAACTTCACCGGGCGTGAGGATCGTAGCCTGGACCATACGTTGCAGCAGGTGGAACTGCCCGGCATCTTGTACCGGCTCATCACGCTCTGCCCCGATGTCATCGAGAACGGTCTACGTCCCCCGGCAACTGTAATGCAGGAGACAGACCAGCTTTTCACGGAGCTTGATGTCACCAAGCAGTTCCGTGATGACCGTCTGGACAGCGATACAGAGGCGGAGACGCCCGCCTTGGAGATGGAGAAGGCTGTCGCTCAGTGGCTGCGTGAGCAGACCGCGGCTGGCCTCGTCGTCCCCTCGTCGTCTGGCCGGGAGACCCAAGCAGAGGCGATTTTACGCGAGCTGAAGCACCAGCCGGACATGAAGTACATGCGGCTGCGCCGGGAAGGAGGGCGCGGGTGGGTTTACGTTGGCGTCAAGCTGAAGCCGTCTGTCCAGCTGTCCACCCTGTCCACCTCGTAACGTATCTATGAGCTACATGCAGCTAATTACTACTACTACATATGTTTATACAAATGGATAGTACGAAAACCAGGTGGACACTTTGCCGTCTACTTAGTCCGGACGATGTGAAGTATCACCGAGCGGCGATAGAAGAAAGGACGGGTCAAATGCGTGTCTGCAGTGGTCCAGGTTGCTTACGTGCTGTGCCGGATGATGTGCGCTTCTGTGATGAGTGCAAGCCATCGCAGCAGGCGAGCGACGGTGGGATTAGGTGGCATACGACCGGATATGACCCAGCGCTAGATGCCCTGCGCAAAGGTACACGGTGGCAGCGTCTCCGGGCCTTGGTCATCAAGGCACAGCCGTTGTGTGCCCGGTGTGAGCGCCGCATTAGTGAGATCGTGGACCACGTTGTCCCAGCGCGTGAGGCAATCGCACAGGCGCAAGTCAGTGGGCGCTACCCGATGGACAAGCATGCGGGCTATTACCTCCGTAGCAACCTACAAGGCTTGTGTCGCCCGTGCCACGCGGACAAGACGGCAGAGGACAAGACGCATGTTGGCGAATGGCCGGACGTTGTTGCTGTGGAACAGGCCGCGCCTAAGCGGAAGTGGACATTTTGATACCCCGGTGGGGGTATACACGGGGAGGGGCGGGTAAAATGTTTAAAGCATTCCTATTATAGCCCGAAGTAGCCGATTTTGCTATACAGTGTAAAAATTACACATATTATAATACTACTGCAAACAAAGCAGTTAGCAAATTAACGAAGTTAGGGGCAGGGGAGGCCTCAAAGATGGAGTTTCCAACGTGGAAAACAACTGGCTCACGGCAAATGAGGCCGCCGATTACTTGAAGGTCCAACCGCGCACCCTCCTTCTCTGGGCGCGGCAGGGCAAAATTCCCGCCCACAAACTGTCTGGGATTCACCGCTGCATTTATCGCTTCCTTCGGCGTGAGCTTGACCTTATGCTGGGGGTGTCATCCGCTGAACCTGCTGATGGGAGGCAGCAATGAAAAGAGTTCAGCGACACACAACTGGGTCTGTGCGTTTCGACAAGCGGCGCGGAACCTGGAACTACCTTTGGTACGACGGCGCGACTCGCCGGTCGAGGCTAATTGGAACCAAACAAGAGTTTCCAACTAAGGCCGCCGCGTGGAAGGAAGTCGGACGCATGGATGTTGGGGAACCAAGCCGTCCGGCAGCCCCCAGCCTCGCGGTGAAGGCGTTGGTGGAAGCATATCGCAAGGAGAGGATGCCGCAACGCTACACAACCCGGCGCAGCTACAACGTCTGGCTAGATCGTTACGTTCTGCCGCAATGGGGCGGCGGGCCGATCACGGTTATGCAGGCACAGCCGGTTGAGTTGTGGCTGAGGGCTTTGCCCTTGTCATCCCGGAGCAAATCCGACATCCGGGCATTAATACGCCGGTTGTGGGACTGCGCGATGTGGCGCGGTGACCTTTCCGCACAACGGAATCCGATGGAGCTGGTACGCATCCCCGGTGCAAGCAAGCGGACACGGAAGCCCCGGGTGCTGGCTGTGGAAGAGTATCGGGTCCTTCTCTCCAGGCTGAGGCAGCCGTTCCGTACGATTGCGTTGCTAGGCGGATGCTTTGGTTTGCGAATATCGGAGTGTTTGGGCTTGCGCTGGAGTGACGTGGATTGCTCCAGGCACGGCTGCAGATTCAGCGGGGCGTGGTCCGTAACCGCGTGGCGGATTGCAAGACGGTGGGGTCGGAAAGAGCTATGCCGATCGACCCGGCCATCCTCGACGCTCTCAAGCAGTGGAGAGTGGAATGCCCCTTTAGGAGTGATTCGGATTGGATGTTCGCATCACCGGCAAAGATCGGGCGGTTGCCTTGGTGCTCCGATTCTGTGTTGCGGGCGCTCCAATCGGCGGGTGTGGGTCACCTTGGGACGCATTCTCTACGGCACAGCTTTCGGTCTTGGTTACAGGCAGTGGGCACGCCAATCGCAGTGCAACAGAAGCTGATGAGGCACTCGGACGTCAGGACCACGATGAATACCTATGGGGATACGTTTCAATCTGAGTTAGCAGAGGCCGCGTCGAAGCTAGCCGGGTTGGTCCTCAACGGAGCGCAAACAGAGCGCAAGCCGGTCTAAGTCCTTTAAATTGGCGGAAGCGTGTGCGAGTCGAACGCACCATTGACATCGAAGATGCCAATCGCCGGTTTTGAAGACCGGGAGAGTCACCGGACCCCCTTCGCTTCCGCAATACCCACGCCTTCGACCGGCGCCATTAATGGTCCGGCGGGCGTGGCTGCATACATCGAGCAACGGCGATTGTATCAGCGCCAGCCACGCCTGCCTGAGACTGGTCACAGGCGTCACCGCCTCAACACCTTGGCGATGCCGAATCCTGCTACATTAGTTTTCGGAGCCGTCGTTATGACCAAGCGCAAGTTTTCCTTCGTGCAGCTCGATGTTTTCACCTCGCGCCCTCTTGAAGGCAACCAGCTGGCCGTTTTCACCGACGCTCGCGGCCTGACCGACGACGAGATGCAGAAGCTGGCGCGCGAAACCAATCTGTGCGAGACCACTTTCATCCTGCCGCGTGAGGAAGCCATTGAACGCGCTGAGGGGCACAAGGTTCGCATCTTCACGGTCAACGACGAGCTGCCGTTCGCGGGTCACCCCACGCTAGGCACGGCGTGGTATTTGCGGCAGCACTCGAGCGCCAACGAGATCGCGCTCGCCCTGAAGATCGGCAAGATTCCGGTGCGCTTTGAGCAGCGCGATGGGCTACTGTTCGGCGAGATGCGCCAGACCGAGCCGCAGTTTGGCGCTGTGCACCCGCATGACGTTATCGCCGGCGTGCTGGGCTTACCGCTCGCTGAATTGGACGACCGCCTGCCCATCCAAACCGTCTCGACTGGCATGCCGTTCACCATCGTCCCTTTCCGGTCGCTGGCCACACTGCAAAAGTTCAGCATCGGCTGGAACCAGATGGCGCCCTATCTGGGAACCATCGGCAATCCGGCCTTCTTCTACTTTGTCTGCCGGGAGACCGTCGATCCCGCGGCGACCTTACACGCGCGCATGATCTTCTACAACGGCGAAGATCCGGCTACCGGCTCCGCCGCGGGGTGTTGCACGGCCTGGGCGGTGAAACACGGGGTGCTGGCGCCGGAGGCGCAAGGGCTCATCGAGCAAGGCATGGAAACGCGCCGTCCAAGTTTCCTTTACGTTCGCGCCGCGAAGCGCGAAGACGCGATCACAAATGTGCGGGTCGGAGGTAACGTGGTGCATGTGATTAACGGAGAAGTTACGATGTGACTTTTCTGAGGATATTCTGTGCACCCTGAAAAGCGGCATCCAGCAAGGCTTTCAGGCCAGGGGCAAGAATTTAAATCACCACACACGGTGCGATTTAATTCGTGCTCGCGCCCCCAAAAAAATCCTCGCATTTGACCTCGTCAATACTTGTGCAACCACCGCGCGGGTCGTACTATCCGGAACACGCTATTGCTCTGGCGTAATTAACAAACCACTCGGTAACTGTTGCAGACGTCCGGCTTCCAGGTTTGCCCGGACACAGCTGCCCAGGGCTCCTGAGAAGGTTCGGTGGGGTAAATGAAACCGAAACGTACGATTCTCTGCATCGACGATGACGAACGCTCTCTCTCCGTTCGCAAAGTCCTACTCCAGACCCGCGGCTATCGCGTGCTCACTTGTTGCGATCCCGAACGCGCCATCGAAACCATGAAGGGCGGCGGCATCGATCTGGTACTTTCTGACCTGATGATGCCCAAGCTCGATGGCGCAAAACTGATTGGTCAACTGAAATCCATTTCGCCCGAGACCCCGGCGCTGCTCTTTTCCGGATGCGTGAGTTGCTGCCCCGAGGAACACCGGGCGGATGCCTGGCTACCCAAAGGCGAATTCGCTCCCATGGAACTGCTGGAGCGCATTCGCGTGCTGCTGATTCGCAAACGTGGTCCCAAACGTCCGATAAGCGTGCCGCAGCAGTTGGCATCGTGAAGCCAGGCCCATGACGGGCAGAACCGGACGCGGGGACCGACACCTTAAGGTCGGAGACAGTCTCCAAGGTCCTGGGCAGGGTTGAAAATTTCGCATCAACCCTGCTCAGGTCCGCCTCATTCCGCCCCGGCTACAGAATTAGCCGCTCGTCGCCCACTCTCCGGGTCACTCGTTCGCGGTCGAGATATTCGAGAAGTGGGATTGCGTACTTTCTGGTAATGCCCAACAGGTCCTTGAAGCTACCGACGTTGAGCTTCGGCGTTTTAGCCTTTTGCGCAATAATCTGGCGGCGGAGCGCGTCGAGCGCATCGCGATGAAACACCAAGTCGTCCGAGAGCTTCACCAGCACCCGATCCCGCAGCAGCAGGGTCAGGATTTTCTGCGCCCGCAGCTTGTCCACGGGTAATGAGGCCAACACTTCCTTCAGCAAGGGAACGGTTAGCCCCGCCTTAGCAAAAGCCTGCTCGATTTGCGCCTTCGATTCGGCTTCCTCGTCGCGCAGGACAACGCCCTTGCCGGCAGTATGTACAATCTCGCCGCTGATCTGCACCTTCCTGTCGCGCACCAGCGAATCCATAACTCCGCGAAAAACCTCTTCGCGCAGGCTTAATGTTTCGCGCAGCTCTTCTTTGCCGATGCCCTGCACCAGCGGGTTCACTTTGTGAAACTGTTCCACCTTGCCCGAGATCTTTTCCCGTAGCGAGTCCACAACTAACGGCGATAGCAGCAGCTCATCAAAACGCACCAGATGTCCGGACCTAGCAAGACTGGCCGCGAGTTCCTCAACTCTTGGCCGCAGCCATCCGGTCTCGGAAACAGCTTCAGAAGCGGCCAGCCCTTGCTCGCGCCGGCGGGAAACCCGCGCCAGAAAAGCTTCCTCAGGACTTCCCCCGGCGAGCGTTCGCAAGAATGCCAAACGTTCGTCAGCTCTGGTGCGCCGCGGTTGTTCGGCGGCATCGAGCACTCTTCCTCCTCCGATAGTGACGACGGGAGAAAATTGCCGGACGATGAAGCGGTCACCCGGCAACAGCAACAGAGGATCGTCGAGCTTGAGGATTGCCAATCCCGACTCGCCCGGTTGCAACTGCTTTGCCCCCAGCAGGCTGACTTCCGCAATGGTCTCAGCCGTGAAAACATGGAGGTGCACGCGGGCTCGATCGCGCAACGGCTTGGCTGAGCGCAAGAGATCGAGCAGGACGCTAACGCGCCGCGCCGGTTGAAACATCTGCGGCGGCGTCAACATCATGCCGCGCGCCAGGTCAGCGGTTTCGACGCCGGCCAGGTTGAGCGCCGTGCGTTGGCCGGCGATGGCCCGATCGCCTGCGGTTCCGTGAACCTGCACGCCCCGCACTCGCAGCCTCTTGCCGCTGGGATGCAACTGGATCTCCTGATCGTGATGGACCGTCCCAGAAATGAGTGTCCCGGTAACGACCGTGCCAAAGCCCTTCATGCTGAAGACGCGGTCCACGGGCAGGCGGAAGACGGCAGCCGAATCCTTCGCCGCAGTCTCAGCCGCCAAACGCGCCATTTCGCTCTGGAGTTGGCCAAGTCCCGCGCCGGTCCTGGAACTCACCGGAATGATGGGAGAAGTTGCAGGATCGAGGAATGAGCCTTTGAGGAAGTCGGCCACCTCCATCATCACGACCTCAAGGGTTTCAGGATCGACCAGGTCAGACTTGGTCAATACCGTGATACCGCGCTGTACGGCCAGCAAGCGGCAGATGTCGAAGTGTTCGCGGGTCTGGGGCTTGATGGACTCGTCGGCAGCGATCACCAGCAAGACCAGATCAATGCCGCCGACACCGGCCAGCATGTTGCGCACAAAGCGCTCGTGGCCTGGAACATCAATGAAGCCGACGCGAACAGGCTCGCCAGCCGGGCTGGACAATTCCAGGTTGGCAAAGCCGAGATCGATGGTGATGCCGCGGCGCTTCTCCTCGGCAAGGCGGTCGGGATCGGTCCCCGTCAGAGCCCGCACCAAAGCGCTCTTGCCATGATCGATATGACCTGCGGTCCCAACGATAACGGCTTTCATAAGGACAGTTTACCGGAGAGTTTCGGGAACTCTCGAAAGCCTGTGGTGGAATGACTTTAGGGAAGGCCTTATGCGAAAATAGAAGCAGAAACAAGCTACAGGCTCCCGGGTTTACTACCGTTGCGCCATCCTCAAGAAGCTTTTGCCTTCAACGGTCGAGGGGCGTCTAATGTAACTGAACTCTCGGCATATTTGATCTTAGACGGATGGCTTCAATCCTTACACCGCCAGACAGACCAACATCCCTTCCCCCACGAGAAGACGGGGAGCTTGCGCTATGGGAGGGCGGCACGCCGCTCGACGCCGAGCTCATGCCGCATGTCCTAATCCAGTTAGAGGACGACCTGGAGCGCGCGCGTGTGCGCGAGGCGTTCTGGATTTCCGTAGTCGTTCACCTGATGGTGGTGATGTTTCTAATACTTTCTCCCAAGCTGTTTCCTGGCATTAAAGGGGTGGTGCTGATTTCGCCTGAAGACCTGATGCGCAATCAGCAGATGACCTATCTCGACCTTCCGCCGGACTTGCAGAAAGAGCCGAAGAGGGCGCCGAAAACGGACGTATTGTCGGACAAGAATCGAATTGCTGAGAGCAGGCATCCCACCCTCGACAAGAAGACGCTGGAGGAATTGAAGCGCGCGGGTCCGCCGAAGATTCCGTCAGCTCCGGCGCAGCAGCCGCCGCAAAATAGTACTCCGGCGCAGCAGGCGCAACAGCAACCAAACCAGCAACCGCCGAACCCGGCGCAGGGCCAGCCGATGGCGCAGCTCCAGCCCGGCATTCAGCAGGACAATCCCAGGCTGCCGACTCAGCAGCAGGGGACGCCGAAATTTCCAAGCAATTTGGGAGGTGTGATGTCGCCGGGCTCTTCGATTGAGCAGGCGGCGCGCGCGGTTGCGGCACGTCGAGGCGGCGGCAGTTATGGCGGCGGCGGCGACTACGGCGCCGGCCCTGGTGGAACCGCCGCGCGCGCGCAGGGCAATCTGGAAGTTCTGACCGATACTCAAGGTGTCGATTTCGGGCCGTACCTGTCGCGCGTTCTCGATGCGGTGCGCAGAAACTGGTACAACCTGATCCCGGAGGAAGCGCGCCCTCCTCTGTTGAAGAAGGGCAAAGTCTCCATCGAGTTCGTCATCAAGAAGGACGGCACGATTGCCGGCATGACGCTGCGCGGCCCTTCGGGGGACGTTGCCCTTGATCGCGCGGCGTGGGGCGGCATTACGGCTTCCAATCCGTTTGCGCCGCTGCCTACTGAATTCCACGGGCCTTACCTCGGGTTGCGCTTCCACTTCTATTACAACCCGGCCAAAGGCGAAATCGAATAAGGGTGTCCGACCTTCAGCTTGTTTCCCCTATCCATTGAGAGCGAAACTACCTCATCGCGCGCGTAGAATTGTGCTGTGGATGACCAGCAGCAGGGCGCGGGTCCGCTTCGTTCCCAACAGCGCGAGCTCGAGTTGCAGCAGCGTCAGCGCAGGCGCGACCGGCGCAAGCTGATTGGCTTGCTCGTCATCGCGCTGTTCATTCTGGTGCTGGCTTTCGTCCGCTTTGGCAAGAGCATTCCCTGGGGCGCACGATGACGGGCCCACTGACGCAATGACCTCACCTTCCCAGCCTGAACCGCTGCTGGTGGTCCTTCTGGGGCCGACGGCGTCGGGAAAGTCGGCGCTGGGGCTCGACCTGGCACAGCGCTTCGCAGGCGAGATCGTCAGCTGCGACTCGGTTGCGGTTTATCGCGGCTTCGAGATCGGCACCGCGAAGCCCACGCGCGCGGAGCGAGCGCTGGTTCCGCATCACCTGCTCGACGTCGCCCAACCGGATGAGCCCTTCACCGCCGGCGAGTATGCTCGGCAAGCCAGGGCCGCAATCGCTGCGATCGTCCAGCTTGGCCGGCTGCCAATCGTTGTCGGGGGGACGGGCTTGTATCTTCGTGCGCTGCTGGACGGGCTATTTCCGGGCCCGCTGCGTTCGGACGAGCTGCGAGAACGTTTGCGACAGCGTGCAAGTGAGTTCGGTTCGTCTTATCTCCACCGAATATTGCTCCGGCTTGATCCCGCGGCGGCTGCGAAGATCCACGCCAACGACACGCCCAAGCTGGTTCGAGCTATCGAGGTTTGCGTGACTTCGCGGACTTCGATGAGCGAACTGTGGCGACAACGAGGGCGCGATCCTCTGCGGGGTTTTCGCATCCTGCGAATTGGACTGAACCCGCCGCGCGAAAAACTGTACGATCGCATCAATCTCCGCGCGCGAAAGATGTTCGGCAGTGGCCTGGTGGAAGAAACGGAAACGCTGCTCAGCCGTTACGGGCAACGTAAAGAGGTGACGGCACTCGACTCGCTTGGCTATCGCCAGGCGATACAATTCCTGCGGGGCGAGCTTACCCTGGAGCAGGCCATCGCCGCAGCCCAACAAGGCCATCGCAACTATGCCAAGCGGCAGATGACGTGGTTCCGCCGCGAGCCGGAGGTTGCGTGGCTGGATGGCTTCGGAGACGACGCCGACGTCGCGCGGCAGGCCGCCGAACGGACGGCCGCAGGGATTCCGATCGGGCGAATCTGATGTCGTCCAGTCTGCATCGGAGCCGTCGCATCCTCGCTCTCGGGAGCCACCTCAAGGGAACCAATGTCCCGCAAAATTCGTATCATGAGGACAGCGAAGAACCGCCATCAGATGCAGGTGTTAGTTTTCACCGGCAGGATCCGATCCGATTGCGCGACAGATTCTTGCGGCAGTACGCGACGCAGTGAGTTCCAGCGGAGGACACCATGAAGAACGGGGCCATGCAAGGATGGTTGGCGACCGTAATTGCAATTATGACGTTGCTGCTGGGAGCATGCAGCATCAGTGTCGACGACAAGGACAAGAAGAACGAGAAGGTCGACATCAAGACTCCCTTTGCCGATCTTAAGGTGGACAGCAGCGGCAAAGCCGCGGACAACGGCATCCCGGTATATCCCGGTGCGCACCTTCGCCCCGCCGACAATGGCGACAATCATTCGGCGAACATCAGCATCGGCGCGGCCGGCTTCGGGCTGAAGGTCATCGCCGCTGAGTACGAGACCAATGATTCGCCCGACAAAGTGAAAGCATTTTACGAAGACAAGATGAAGTCGTTCGGGACCATCCTGGTCTGTAACGGGCACAGTGGTGGTTCGGATGTTCACCTCTCGCACAACGACGACGACAAGAAGCTGAGCTGCTCCGATACCAGCGGCGATGGCTGGGAGATCAAGGTGGGCAGCAGCGAAAACCAGCATCTGGTGTCGATCGAGCCCAACGGCTCCGGCACCCGCTTCGGCACGGTCTTGATTCAGACGCGAGGCAAGCAGGACACCCTCTAGACGCGGTTGTCCAGCATCGACCGCCTAACTTTTGTCTTTTTTCGAAATGTTCCACGTGGAACATTTTTCCCGATTCGGGAATGATCTAGAAGAAACTGCCGCTCGTCCTTGACAAGCCCTCTGCCCTCGCCAAGGCCTGCCGCCGATCTCCACGCCACCGACTACTGGCGACTGACTACTGGCCACTGCCTCTTTGCAGCCAGTTGCTAATTGCTCATGGCTTCCTGTAACGTTCGGCAAGTGGAACATCCCTGCTATCGCTGCCAAGCCGAGATCCCGGAAGGGACTGCCTTCTGCCCGCACTGCGGTGCCCCGCAGATCCGGGTCATTCTCCCTGAAAGCGAGCCCCAGTGGACACCTGGGCCGACTCCCGACATCTCTGCTCAAGCGCCTCCCCAGCCCACTCCACCACCGTCTTCGGCATGGTCACAGGGTTCGCCCTACCCCCCGCTCCCTGGCGCTATTCGCTGGGACCTGGCGTGGAAAGGCGCCTTGCTGTGCGGCGTGGGCGCAGCGCTGCTTACCGCCATTCCCATCGTCTCAGTAGGTTGCTGCCTCTGGATGCTCGGGGCCGGCGCACTTTCTGTCTCGCTGTATCAGAAGCGCATGCCGGAGGCGCTGATCACCCCGGGCATGGGAATGAAGCTGGGCGCGCTCGCCGGCCTCTTTGGCTTTATGGTGAATTCGGTAGTCTCGACGGTCTCGTTCCTCACTCTGCGTTCCCGCGGCGACTTTCGTCATGCCATGGAGCAGCAGATGCAGAAACAAATGGCCGCCAACCCCGATCCTAAGGTCCAGGAAATGATGCAGCGCATGGTCGAGTGGATGAGCACCCCCCAGGGCGCAGCCACGCTGATTGTCTTGTTCCTGCTTATCATGGGGGCGATATTCGTTTTGTTCACCGCGGCCGGTGGCGCACTGGGCGCTTCCATGTTTCGTCAACGCCGCGAGTTCCGCTAGGCCTTACCCGCCACTGCGCGCCTGGCCGCGAGCGCCGGTGGAACGGGGATGTTGCGCCAGCGACATTGCCCGCCGCGCCTCGAGCTCCGGTTGGCTAGCAATCCATGCGTTTCATGGCCGTATAATATGTCAGGGGATGACCTCGCCCTTAGGAGGTATAAGCATGAGCGCTAGAGACATACCCGCCCGCAGCCGAACCCCTCTAGCCCAAAGAGCGTCTAAAGTTGATTTGGCGCAAACAGCGCCGGCTACAACCGGCGAACTGCCCAAGCCTTCCCAGCGCAAGGCCCTCAAGCCACCGTCAGGTAATGGCGCTACAGGTTTCGATCCCGAAACCTTTCTGGCAAGAGTCGGGTTGGACAAAAAAGTTCGCTACTTGAAGAAGTCTCAGACCGCCTATGCGCAAGGCGACCCTGCCGATGCAATCTTCTACGTGCGGAAGGGACACCTGCGAGTAACGGTCGCTTCCGCAAAGGGAAAAGAGGCGACCCTTGCCTTGGTCAGGGCCGGGGAATTCTTGGGTGAGAACTGCATGGTTTCGGCCCACCCCCTTCGCCTCGCAACCGCTACGGCCATGACAGAGTGTGTGCTCCTCCGGATCAGCAAGGCGGAGATGGTTCGGGTACTTCACCAGGAACAAGAATTGTCGGAGATGTTTGTCTCTTTTCTTCTCGCACGCAACGCCCGCATGCAGGCGGACCTGGTAGATCAGCTCTTCAATTCCAGCGAAAAGCGTCTGGCGCGGATTCTGCTACTGCTGGCCCAGTTTGGCAAGGAAAGTAAGCCCGAGACGGTGGTTCCCAAGATCAGCCAGGAAATATTGGCTGAGATGATCGGCACAACCCGATCGCGAGTGAGCTTTTTCTTGAATCGCTTCAGAAAACTAGGCTTCATCGAATACAACGGCGAGATCCGGGTCCACAATACGCTCCTTAATATCTTTCTAAAGGAGTGAAGCACTGCGGTTGTTGTGCGGATCTCGCCAGACAAGACAGCCGTTATTCAAAATTATTCTTCAGAGTCTGCCCACCTGGTCTAAATTGACCGTTCTCGCCTTTCGACGCGTGACATGATAACGGTGTTATGACCGTCAGCAAGAAAAAGAAAGCTATCAGCGAAGCCATCATCCGCGAAGTGAAAAAGGAGATGGCCAAGCCTCGTATGGCTGAGTCCACTAGAAAAGGAGCTCCTGTTGATCCGGTCAGGAAGCGAGGAACGCCGCGTAGCGTAGTAACGCAAGCTATGTGAGACCCAACTTGATTCGTTGATGACGGGAACTCGATAAGTCTTAAGCCTGTTGTGGGTATGCGCTTTGCACCGCTCTGCCGTAAAACACCACGCTTCGCAACCGCTGGGCGTTTCCTAGCAATGACGCTCCAGACCGTCGGGGGTGCCGTTATGATCTAACCAGGCCAGCAGAGACCGAAGGCTCGCTTGGGCCAACGCGATACAGGAATCGCCTGCACCGTAATAGATGTTGAGGGTATCTCCGTCGGGATGTATGGTGTATCCACACGGGAACACGACGTCATGCACGTCGCCTCCATGCTCATAGTCGGTCTCCGGGCCGAAGATCCATGAGTCGCCCCGCAATAAACAAACATCTGGCTTTTGAATGTCAAAAAGAGCGAGGCCGACGCGGTATAGACAGCCTGAAGCCGTCTGCTTCACACCGTGGTACAGCATAAGCAAACCTCTAGGAGTCTCAATCGGCGGGCAGGATAAGCCGATTTTGTTTGCGTCCCACCAGCCGCCCTTGCGCGCCTCCATCATTACTCGATGGCTACCCCAATGACGCAGATCGGGCGAATAAGAAATCCAGATATGAGCTCCTAAAGTAGTCATCGGACGATGGATGAGTGCCCACAGTCCGTCGATCCGATAGGGCAGAAGAGCCGCATCCTTGTCGTCCGGGGACATGATGACCCCATATCGCTCGAACGTCCGGAAATCCTTGGTCAGCCCGAGGGAAACTCCGGGGCCCCCTTTGGCGTATGACGTGTAGGCAATGGCATATTGCTCCAGCTCCGGAATATAGGTAATACGGGGATCCTCGATGCCCCAAAGCTCCTCCGGATACCCGATAGGATCGGGCATCAGGGTTGGACTGGGATCGATGTTCCATCCATCCACGCCGTTTACAGAACGCGCGGCGCACAGATGAGAGAGACCGCGGCGGTCCTCTACCCGGCAAAGCAACAGGGTAGAGCCATCCGCGAGCAGCGTAGCTCCGGCATTAAATACGCTATTGATCCGATAGGGCCAGTCTTTGCTGGTCAAGATCGGATTGGCGGGATGCCGGCGCAGAAGTGAGTCGGTAGAGTCGATATAGTGAACAGAGTCAATGGCCAAGGTCATAAGTTATTTCGTGAACAAAAAACTGCCATTCAAATGTTGAATTGCCAAAGTGCCGGAATCAAACCCGCGCTCAGTTAGCCACCGGTACGTCAACATCCGGGAGCTGCCGCATCTCCAGAAGCGCCATCAAGAAGGACAGCGTGGACTCCGCTCCCTGATTCTCATTGGCCCGGTCAGGATGAAGTCCATCTCGACAACCGCCTGTCGTTATGTCGTATAACGGGGTTTTCAGATCGTTGTCTCCCATGAACCAGTTGAAGGCGGCCCAAGCCTTTTTGTGCCAGCGCTCATCTCCGGTCGCGCGATACGCTTGCAGGCAGGCAGAGACGGTCGCGCAAGCTTCCACTGGCTGCTGATCGAACCGCGCTTTTTCGCCGCCCTTGCTATAGAAACCATGCGAGCCGATAGGCACAAAGCTCCCGTTGATGGTACAGCCTTGTTGTTCTTCCAGCCACTCCAGTGACTCGAGGCCCACCGCAAGCCAATCTTCGTTTGAGGTGCGCGAGCCCGCCAGCAACAATGCCTCGGGCAAACGTGCATTGGAATAACTCAAACTCTCCTCAAACCAGTTCCAACCCGGCGCGCTGGCTACTCTGTAGATGTTCAGCAATTTGTCGGCGAGAACGTCTCGCTGCCTTTGCGCACATCGGTCTCCCGGGAATCGATCCAGATATGCCTGGATTCCGAACAAGGAGAAGGCCCACGCTCGCGGACTGGTAAAGTCCAGGACCACCGGAACTGCAAGTTCAAAGAGGCGCCCAGCCAGACCCCTCAGGCCTTCATCCACCGTCTGATTGACCGCGGTCCCCACGGACCACAAAGCCCGCCCGTGACTGTCTTCCGATCCCTGGGACTCCTGCCACCTTCGCTCGTAACTCAGGAAGTTGCGAAATCTTCCATTGGCGGAGTTGAAGGCGAGCCAGAGAAAAGCCAGGTATCGCGAACCCAATTCCCTTGCCTCAGCCGCTCCCGCCGTTCCGAGCTGCTGCGCCAAAATCGACACGATCAAGGCACGGGCATTATCGTCGGTGCTGTAGCCCTCATGATGATTGGGAATGGCGAACACCGCATGTTGCAACATTCCGGTGTCGTCGGTCATGCGGCAAAGATGATTCAGCTTCACCGCCGGCAGATTGTGGATTTTGTCCAGGCCACTTGGATTTGGGCCAGGCAGACGAGGGTTCCACATGCGCTCCGCGCGGGCCCGCTGGAAGCTGCGCATGTAGTCCTGGGCGACGCTTTTCCACACCATGTTGCGTGAGTATAGATACGCGCGTTTGCGCATCGCGTGCCGCTCGGCTTCATTCTCCAAGAGTTTGATCGTCTGCTCTGCAATCGCTTCCTGGTCGTTGAAGGGGACCAGAACGCCGCGACGTTGGTCAAGCAATTCTTGCGCGTGCCAATACGGAGTCGAGATCACCGCTTTGCCAGCACCCAGTGCGTACGCCAGTGTCCCCGAAACGACCTGCGCTTCATTCTTGTAAGGCGTGATGTAAATGTCGGCTGAGCCAATGAATTCCAGCATTTCCTCAGGGCTAACAAATCGGTTGTGGAAGATAACGTTGTTCTCAACTCCAAGATCCTTGGCCAGGGCTTGCAACGATTCCCGGTACTTGTCCCCCTCGCGCTTTCTGATATGAGGGTGGGTGGCGCCCGCGACAATATATGTAACATTGCTGTTGTGCGAAAGAATGCGTGGAAGCGCCTTTATGACGGTTTCGACTCCCTTATTCGGGGAGAGCAGGCCGAAAGTCAGCAATACGGATTGCCCACCGACTCCAAACCGGTCCTTGTAGAAATTCGGATCGACAAACGCCAGATTCGGCACCCCATGCGGGATGACATCAATCTTCGCAGTGGGAACCTGGAAGATGTTCTGCAAAAACTCCGACGAGTGCTGACTCATGACAATAAGGCGATCGGAAAGTTCGGCAATTTCTACCATGACGCGATGTTGGTCGGGGTTGGGATCGCGCAAAACAGTATGCAGCGTGGTCACGATGGGCATGCGGAGCTTCCGCAGCAATTCCAGAATATGACTCCCGGCAGCCCCACCGAAAATTCCGTATTCGTGCTGCAAACAAACTAAATCGACATTGGTGAAATTGAGGAACTCGGCCGCGCGTTCGTAGGACGGCAACTCCTCTTCGGTCAACTCGAAGCGAACCCGCTCCGGATAATCGTATTCGGATTCGGGGTCGTTCACCGGCAGAGCAAACAAGCGTTCTGTCCCGAACTCGCTGGAAACGGCATCACACAGGTCGGTTGTAAAAGTAGCGATCCCGCACTGCCGTGGAAGATAGTTTCCAATGATTGCGATTCGGCTCGGAAGGGAAAGATTAACCGTCGGATTGGTTTCCCGTACGGACTTCACGGGATTCGACAGCGATCCCGATAGTCTTAGCGGCCTTTTGAATGGGATTGTCTTTGGTAACGACATAGATTCTCTCTGCGCACCACTCCGCGATGCTCGCCAGGCAGCCGCAGCGCTGATACGTGCTGCCACTGCGGGGCGACTCGCTTCGCAGCGCCGCGAAACCCTTTCTTTCACCCCACCCAGGCTTTGTGGATGCGATTGCGTTTACGGGCGAATATTCGCCGCATTAGATCAGGCTGTTCTGCGTCCGGAGACAAGATTGATAATCAGTACCACGACGGCGACGACCAGCAGAAGGTGGATCAGACCGCCCGCTATATGGAAACTGAACCCGAGCAGCCACAGAACCAAGAGGATGACGAAGACTGTCCAAAGCATGGATACTCCCTGGCCTGTTGAGGATGTTAGAGCATGCGGCTCCGCCGTGAGCCGGCAGGACTGAACCAAAGTTCATCAAACCGCATGCCTGTTTTTTCGCCCCGAAACCTCTCGACTGGAGTATTTGGAGAACAGGCCTACCTGACAACGTTCTCATCTTCGCGCCGCCGCGTCTGAGCAATACTGACCACTCTTGCGCGGCTAAGCGCTGTACCCTATGTATCTGTGTACGGTTTCCTCGGCTGGAAAATCGTTTGGAATAGAACCGCCATCAACGGGCCGTATTGAACAGATGTATCCGTCGCCAAGTGATAGTTTCGGCTTGTCACTCGGACATCGACGATTGAAAGAAGAACTGATCATGAAAACAAAGTATCTTCACATCTCCGCTTATCCCTGTGATCGGTGCCGGGGGCCGGTCATCGCGGCTGCGTTCGGAATCCGTGAAAGCGAAATTACAAGGGAGGGCGAGCTGACCCAAGTGGGAGCGGCCTGCCTGTCATGCGGAAATAAGCAATCTGCAATGGCCCACGGGAATATCGCCCGTCAGTTCGCGCCTGTGGAATGGGCCTCGTAAAAAGACGATAAAGATGGCCAGCGACCTATGCGTCCAGGCGGACGTCGGATCGCAATTGGAGAAAGCATGGCCGCGGCTGGGCGCCATACTTGCCGGCGCTGTTGTTCCTGGCCTCAGCGTCTGGGATTCGACTAAGAGATTCTATGTCAAACCAAATACAAACCGGCACGATGCTGGTTCAGCAATCGGCAATTTTGCAGGCGCTCGGAATAGAAAGCGAGCCCTACGCCAGAAACTGGCGTTCACTCGGGGTTCTCGAGAGCTCCGGCCTTGACCGCACGGTACGAGCAGCCGGCTGGAAGCTGTTTTTCATGGCCGACGAACTGAGAGCGATCGTTCCTGCGTGGGGCGGACAGAAGACTTTAGGCCGAGGAGTGAAGCGGCTCCTGGCTCGAGCCCGGCTGCAACATTTCAACTGCCTGGAGGTAACACAGATCGGCAGGAAACGCTTTCTTGGCATTCCGTATCTGTCCATGGCCGCACACTCGCGCCATATTCAGCAAGGCTCGCAGATTCAGTCGGCCGAGCAGCGTGCTCAAGATGGCAGTTCCGGCCCGCGGCAATCCGACCAATAAATCAAAACAAATGTAACAAGGAGATGCGAATGACCTGGGACCAAGTGGAGAGCAGATGGACGCTATTGATGGGTTCTGCAAAAGAGAACTGGGGCAAACTTACGGACGTTGACCTCGACCAGATATCTGGCAAGCGAGAGGAGCTTATAAGCAAGATCCAGTCAGTGTACGGAATCACTAGAAGAGAAGCTGACAAGCAAGTGTGGGATTGGGGCAGGAGCGTAGAAAGAACGCAGAAAAAGATTGCTTAGCGAGTTGAACTCGGTCGGAGGCAGCTCATCGACTCCGGGAGACAGCCCAGACCAGACATGCAAATCTAATTACCTGGCCCTCACCCGGAGATTGTTGCCGAAGTAACCTGGTTAAGCTGCTTCTGAAGCCAACGGATAGCCTTCACACAAAAGTCTAAGGAGAAGAGTATGGCTGCTACAAAAGAAACTCCAGAACCGAGTACAGCGCCTGTCCAGACACAAGTAACCCCCAAACAATATGTTTCTCGGTGGCACACGGCTGGGGAACGCGCCGAAGGGTTAAGAGCCAAGAAACAGAGAAGGCGCGCCGCCCATAGAGTCGCATTGAAAAGATCGCACGCCAACGGGTAGCCGTTTCCAACCCGTAAAAATGGTTGTGCGCACAATTGCTTCGGGTGAGAGATCCGGTCTCAGTTTGCCAACATTCAGAACGTGTCCGGCATCTCGGAGGCCGGCCCAGACCATATTGTGCGGGGCTCTGTGTCGTTGCTGGTGCCGGGCAATTACGATTAGCGGACCAAGGCAACCGTACCCGGCCGAAAATCCATTTGGTTCTCCCTGTAGCATTGGTCAGACGACGGTGGAACGACTTCCGCTTACCGCCTGATCTGATCACGGTCGCTCGCCGTCCGCGGTGAATCGCTTTTTTTCGCCTCACACCGTTTACTTTCCTGCACCAGCCGGCCCCTCCCGCGAAATCATTCGCACTTCTAAATTGGGCTATCCCGCAAAGTGAGCCGTAGTGCTCAGACTTGGAAGCGCAAAGATGAAATCCTCGCATATGACAGGCCCTCCACGCAGCTCGGCGCAGCAAGTTTCAACCGGGCAATCGAAGGATGATCTGGCAAGGAAAATCAAAATGCGTATTATCCGTTTGCTCTTGCTGACAGTTCTGATGATGACCATACCGGCCTTCGCGCAGTTCGAGGTGTCAGTCGTGATCGCTCCGCCTGCACTACCTGTGTACGTGCAACCCGTGGCCCCCGACGCCGGCTATTTGTGGACGCCTGGTTACTGGGCTTACGGCGGTGAAGGCTACTTCTGGGTGCCGGGCACGTGGATCCAGCCGCCGAGCGTTGGTTTGCTCTGGACTCCCGGTTACTGGGGTTGGGGCGGCAGCGCCTTCGCGTGGAATGGCGGCTACTGGGGCCAGCAGGTCGGCTTCTACGGCGGGGTCAACTACGGCTATGGCTATGGCGGTGTCGGCTATCAAGGCGGACGCTGGCAGAATGGACAGTTTTACTACAACCGCGCGGCGAACAACGTGAACGTCACCAACGTTCATAACGTTTACAACACGACCGTGATCAACAACACCGCAGTGAACCATGTCAGCTACAACGGCGGCACCGGTGGCGTTACTGCCCGCCCGACAGCAGCAGAGGAGACAGCGTCACGCGAGCAACACACGCCGGCAACTTCGTTGCAAACCCAGCATGAGCGCGCCGCCAGTACCAACCACGCACTCCTGGCATCCGTGAACAAGGGCAAACCGGCCATCGCCGCAACAGCGAAGCCTGGAGAGTTCAGCGGCAAGGGAGTAGTAGCGGCCAAACAAGCCGGCGCACCTTATAAGGCTCCTGCAAACAACGCCGCCGAGACCAAGGCAGCTGCAACCAAGGCTACCGAGAACAAGGCCGCCGAGAATAATAAAGCTGCTGAGACCAAGGCTACCGAAAACAAGGCTGCCGAGAATAATAAAGCTGCTGAGACTAAGGCCACTGAAAACAAGGCAGCTGAGAACAGTAAAGCTGCTGAGACTAAGGCCACCGAAAACAAGGCAGCCGAGAACAGTAAAGCTGCTGAGACCAAGGCCACCGAAAACAAAGCAGCCGAGAATAGTAAAGCTGCTGAGACCAAGGCCACCGAAAACAAGGCAGCCGAGAACAAGGCAACCGCAGCTCGCACGAACGAAAATAAGGCAGCGACGCCTAAACCGGCTCGTACGCCAGCTGAGTCTACTAAGGAGCCTACGGCCAAAGCACAACTGCTGCTCGTCCGGCGACTGCGGCCCACGCACAGCCTGCTTCTCGTCCAGCGACTGTAAACCACGCGCAGCCCGCTGCTCGTCCCGCGACTGTGGCTAAAGCGCAGCCTGCTCCTCATCCAGCACCTGCAGCCCATGCGCAGCCTGCTCCTCGTCCGGCGCCAGCAGCGGCTAAAGCACAGCCTGCTCCTCGCCCCGCACCTGCAGCGCATGCACAGCCTGCACCTCATCCAGCACCTGCTGCTCATGCGGAGCCCGAGAAAGCAGCCCATACCTCCGGAGAGTGAAGAACAGGCCCGCCGAAGCGTCTGAAGCTGGTATGCAGCTTGTCGTGTCGCGGGCCGCCTTCTCCTCCAATATGCGTAGTGCAGCGTTGCAGTTTGAGCAGGCCGCTATCTACGTAGAGCAAGTTGCCCGGAGCGGGCTAAGCGCAAAACAGCACACCGCTCTACAACAAATATAGAAAGGTTGTTGAACAATGCCTTTACTTCAAGTTGTTATCGTTCTGGTCGTCGTTGGAGTGCTTCTGTGGTTGGTGAATCGCTTTATCCCGATGGCGAGCTCAATCAACTCGATTTTGAATGGCGTAGTCGTGATCGCGGTTGTCTTATGGCTGCTCAATATCTTCGGGCTGCTCAAGACGCTCTCCGCCATTCACTTGGGCAAGCAGTAAACAGAACGGGATGAAACATCAGAAGTCGTCGATTGCTCAGGACATCCCACTGTGCTGGCCCTTACTTGCGACACAGACGTTACTATCCCCATTTGCTCCGCGCCTCCCGCTTTGCGTATGATGCGAGCGGCATGACCAAGGCCTCCACTCACTCCGCGAATCTTCGGGAAAAATCGCAAATCCTTTCCGCGTCGGAAATTGAGCGGACCCTCGTTCGTCTCGCCCACGAGATCGTCGAGAAGAACAACGGCACCGCCAACCTCGGACTGGTCGGGATCATGCGGCGCGGCGTGCCCCTGGCGCACCGTCTGGCGAAGATCCTAGGGCGTATCGAGAAGACGCCGGTTCCGGTGGGCACGCTCGACATCACTCTCTATCGCGACGACCTCTCTACCGTGGGTCATCGGCCGGAAGTGAAAAAGAGCACCATGGAGTTCGACATCCGGGACAAAGACATCGTGCTGGTGGACGACGTGCTTTACACCGGCCGCACCGCTCGCGCCGCTCTCGATGCCCTGTTCGATCATGGCCGCCCGCGCCGCATTCAGTTCTGCGTGCTCATCGATCGTGGGCATCGCGAGTTGCCCATCGAGGCCAGCTTTGTCGGCCGCAAGATCCAGACCACCCCCAACGAGTTCATCGAAGTCAAACTTCAGGAGAGCGACGACGCCGACAAGGTGCTGCTGATGGAGCAGGTGCCGCAAGAACAATGAAGCCATCTCTGGGTTCACTGCTGAGCATCGACCAGCTTACGACCGAGCAGATTGAAGCCATTCTGGCGCTGGCCCGGCGTATGGACCCGAATCGCCCTACCCGCTTACTGCATGGCAAACGAGTGGTGCTCCTGTTTTATGAGGCGTCCACCCGCACCCGCACTTCGTTCGATTTTGCCGCCAAGGCCTTGGGCGCGGTGACCACGCTGGTGACGCCAACCTCCTCCAGCATTGAGAAGGGGGAGTCGCTCATTGACACTGGCTGGACCGTAGAGTGCATCGGGGCTGACGTAATCGTGATGCGGCATCCCAACAGCGGCTCGGCCCACTTGCTGGCGCGCTATATGTCGGTGCCGATCGTGAACGCCGGCGACGGTATGCACCAGCATCCCTCGCAGGCCCTGCTGGATGCGCTCACCATTCTGAATCACAAGAAGCAGCTGCGAGGATTGCGCGTGGTCATCGTGGGCGACATTTATCACAGCCGCGTGGCGCGATCTAACGCGGAATTGCTCTCGCGCTTCGGCGCGGAGGTCATCTTCTGCGGCCCGCTTGATTTTGTGCCGGAGATCGCGGCCACACTCGCGCCGGGAGTGTCGGTCAGCCACGATCTGAATGCCGCTTTGCAAGGCGCCGATGTAGTGATGGCGCTGCGCGTCCAAAAAGAGCGGCTCGCGGGCAAGAATCACAGCGTCGAGGATTATGTGGCCCACTACCAGGTGACGCCGCAGCGCATGATGCTGGCCAAGCCGGACGCCATTCTGATGCATCCCGGTCCGGTCATCCGCGGCATGGAGTTGGCCAGCGAAGTCGCCGACGGGCCGCAGTCCTGCATTCACGAACAGGTGCGCAATGGAGTAAAGACCCGCATGGCGATTCTGGCGATGGTTCTGGGAGCGAGGTACCCTGGCTCCCCATAGCGCAGGCCGGGTTTGTGTCAGGGCACGACTTTAGTCGTGCCGAACAAGGCCCTCAATAAAGAACTCGGGGCTTCAGCCCCGGATCGAAACGCCGGCCTCCGGTCCGGCGAAACAGGACGAAACCTTCACATGGAATCTCTCCTCATACAACGCGGGTGGGTGATCGATCCAGCCAGCGGCATCGATCACGAGATGGATGTGCTGCTGCGCGATGGCCGCGTCGCCGCCGTGGCCACTCCCGGAACGCTGCGCGGTCAGGCGCAGCGGACCTTGAACGTGCGCGGCGCCATCATCGCACCCGGACTTATCGACATGCACGTCCATCTGCGCGAGCCGGGTCACTCACATAAGGAAACGAAGGTAACCGGGACAGCCGCAGCCGCAGCCGGCGGATTTACCTCCGTCTGCGTGATGCCCAACACCCATCCTGTGAACGACTCGGTTGAGATCACACGCTGGATGCTCTCGCCAGAGCGCGGCGCATTGGTAAACGTGTTTCCGATTGCCGCGGCAACCGTCGGAAGTGGGGGCGAAAAGCTCACCAACTTTGCCGCTCTGAAAAAAGCCGGTGCGGTGGCCGTCAGCGACGACGGTAAGCCGATCCTCGACGACAAAGTCATGCGCAATGCGCTGCGGCGCGCTGCCCGCGTCAACATGGCCGTAGTGCAACACGCGGAAGATACCCGCGTGACCGTTGGCTGCTCGATGAATTATGGCGCAACTTCATTCCGCCTGGGCGTACACGGTATGCCAAACTCCGCGGAGTACAGCGTGGTGGAACGCGACATCGCCCTGGCACGTGAGACCAAGGGCCGCGTGCACGTCGCCCATCTTTCTACGCGCGAAGCGCTGGAAGCCGTGCGGCGCGCCAAGAAAGCGAAGCTGCGCGTAACCACGGAAGTTACACCTCACCACTTCACCCTGATCGACGAAAACGTCGGCGAGTTCGACACTCATTACAAGATGAATCCGCCACTGCGTTCGACGGCTGACCGCGACGCAATGATCGCAGGCATCCTTGACGGCACCATCGACGCCATTGCCACCGACCATGCTCCCCACGCCTTCCACGAAAAGCAGGTCGAGTTCGAACGCGCGTCCTTCGGCATCACCGGCCTGGAGACGGCGCTGCCCATAGCCCTTACCGTGCTGCATCACCACTTCAAGCTGCCGCTATGGCGGATCGTCGAACTGCTCGCGTCCAATCCCGCGAAAATCTTCGGTCTGACCGGCCGTGGCACCCTCGCCAAAGGCGCGCATGCCGACCTCACCATCTTCGATCCCAAGAAAAAGTGGACCTTCTCCGACTCGCTGTCGAAGTCCAGGAACACGCCTTTTGACGGATGGAATTTCACTGGGCGGGCAGTGATGACAATCGTCGGCGGCAAAGTAGTTTATGCAGGGTAGACGGAAGCGCTGGCCTTCAGGGCGAAGGTGCTGCGCGGGTAGATCTGGCATTCACGCCTGCGTCCAGCCAGCAACCTTTGTGTTGAGCCGGCCTCAGGCGGCGCTCTGACATCGAATCTCAAGCCGGCATCCACCGCAGCGGGTGTCCGCAGCCCTTGTTTCCTCTGTGCTACGCTTCTCTTTCCTGTTGCTTCAACCCATCAGGGCACATGATGAAACTGCTTCGACTGCTCGGGTGCCTCACCCATGCCGCCTTTGCTGGTACGGGTCTATTCGTTGTCTGCCTGTTAGTCATTGCACCCTCCTCGGCCCAAACTACCCGCACCTGGGAACAGACCAGGTACGACGACTTTGAGAAGGGAACCGCTCACGGCGTCGCCATCAGCAGCGACGGCAACCTCACGCTCGCGCCCGCTTTTGGCGCGCTCTACACCTCGCCCTCCACTTACATCTGGGACCTCGCCTCCGACTCCGAAGGCAACGTCTACGCGGCGGCCGGTTCTCCCGCGCGTGTCTATAAGCTCACGCCGGACGGTAAGGCCCGCATCATCTTCGCCCCGCAGGAGCTTCAAGTGCAGGCGTTGGTGGTCGCCATCACCGGGACGATCTACGCCGCCACTTCGCCCGACGGCAAAGTCTACAAGCTGGTACATGGTGGCCCTTCTCCGGGCAAGGCTCCCGAGGGATCGCACACCACCGCCGAAGTTGCCGCCGCGCAGGAAGGCGCAAAGCCGGGCGAGAAACCGCACCCGTCCGTTGACGTCGATCCCAGCTACACCGCCAGTATCCTTTTCGATCCCAAGACGAAATACATCTGGGCGCTGGCACTCGATCGCCAGGGCCAGCTCTACATCGGCACCGGCGATCGCGGCGAGATCTTCCGCGTTGACCGCAACGGTGCCGGCAGCCTGTTCTTCAAGAGCGACGAAGCCCAGATTCGCGCCCTCGACTTCGACCAACTTGGCAACCTCCTCGCCGGCACCGACGGCAGCGGCCTCATCTATCGCATCTCGCCGCAGGGCGATGGCTTCGTTCTGTACAGCGCGCCCAAGAAGGAGATCACCGCCCTGGCCGTCGATCGGCGAGGGAACATCTATGCTGCTGGCGTCGGCGAAAAGCGGGGAGCTGCCCCATCCGTCAGCACATCCGTCGCCAGCGTAGGCATCGTCGTGACCGCTCCAGCGCCTTCAGTCGCTGCTCCAACCGCTCCGTCCGCGCCCGCTGCGCCTTCTGCGATGGTAATCAGCGCGCCTCCCAACCTCGCCAGCCTTGGCGGCTCGGAGGTCTATCGGCTCTCGCCCGATGGCTCGCCCAAAACCATCTGGTCTTCGCGTGAAGATCTGGTTTATGCGCTGGTCTTCGATCATCAGGACCGTCTGCTGGCGGGAACCGGCAATCGCGGCAAGATCTACGCCATCGTCGGCAGCGAATACACTAACCTCGCTGAGGCCAGCGCCAACCAGGTCACCGCTTTCGCCTCCGCTCCCCGGGGCGGCCTGTATGCCGCCACCAGCAATCTGGGGAAGGTTTTTCTGCTGGGCCCCGATCCGGTCACCGAGGGCACCTACGAGAGCGACGTCTTCGATGCGAAGAACGTCTCCAGGTGGGGACGAGTGCAAGTCCGAGGCCGCGGCAATTTTCAGCTCTTCGCGCGCAGCGGCAACGTGGACAATCCCGACCGCAATTGGAGCCCGTGGGAGCCAGTTGACCTGCAAAGAGATCTTCCCATCGCCGCGCCGCCCGCCCGCTTCATCCAGTGGAAGGCAGTGCTACAGGCTGCCGCAACCATGCCGGTCATCAACAGTCTCATCGTCAACTACCTTCCCAGAAACGTTGCTCCAATAGTGGACAACGTCTCCGTAATGGCCGGCTCGCGTGTGCCGCCGGGCACGCATAGCGAGCTGGAGGGTCTGGCCACGTCCGGCTATGAACCTCCGCTGCCCACCACGAAAGACAAGCATTCCATCGCGGTGAAGTGGAGCGCGCACGACGACAACGACGACACCCTGTCCTACGACGTTTACTACCGTGGCGATGGCGAAACCCGCTGGAAGCTGCTCCGCCGGAATGTTGCGGAGCGTTTCGTCAATCTCGATTCCGACATCTTCCCCGACGGCGGCTACACTATCCGCGTCGTCGCCTCCGACTCGCCTTCGCATTCCGCCGAAGACGCCTTGACCGGCGAAGCCACCAGCGCGCGCTTCGAAGTCGATAACACTCCACCGCAGATCGAATCGCTGCATGCCAAGGCCGAGGGCGGCAAGATCCACGTCACCTTCCGCGCCGTCGACAGCTTCTCGCCTATCAGCCGCGCCGAGTACTCCATCGATGCCGGCGAGCCTCAAACGATCGAGCCGGTGGGCCAGCTTTCCGACTCCAAGAGCGAAAACTATGACTTCACTGCGCCCGTGCCGCAGAATGAGGCGCAAGCTGCACCAACCGCAGCCAAGTCCACGGCCGAAGCTGCCACGTCCGACGAGCACACCATCATCGTGCGCGCGTATGACCGCTTCGACAACATGGGAGTCAGCAAGGTTGTGGTAAACGTGCCGGCAAGTAGATGATGTCTTTATTCTGGTCATCACGAGGAGGCCTTCAGGCCGACGAGGGATCTGCTGTTCGCCTCTAACGCTATGACCCTGCACTCCGTCATCGACATCCTCGCCCTGCTGGCCTGCTCCGTCTATTGCACCATCCCATTATTCTGGCTCGTGATCCATCCCTTTATCGTGCGCTGGCGTAAACAAGGCCGCCGCGCCTACGCGCTAATCCTGCCTATTTGGGCCGCTTTCATCGCAACGGCATTTCTCATCGCCTGGCCTTTTCGCGGTGTGCACTACTACACGACAGGGTATGCCTGGATTCCAGCCATTGGTCTGTTTTGGAGTGGCTTCTCCATCTACTCGGCTGCCTTCAAGAGCTTCGACCGCTCTCAACTGTCCGGCCTGGCTGAGCTGGAGCCAACCCAGCACCGCCAGGAACTAATCACCACCGGCATTCGCTCGCGTGCGCGCCATCCCATCTACCTCGGCCATCTCTGCGAGGTCCTCGGCTGGTGCGTCGGCACAGGATTGATCGCCTTGTACGCTCTCGCGGTGTTCGCCATCGTCACCGGTGCTTTGATGATCCGCATCGAAGACGGCGAACTCGAAGCCCGTTTCGGAGACCAGTATCGTGCTTACCGCCGCGCTGTTCCCGCCGTCCTTCCGCGTCTCCGCCGCTAATCGCTAAGGTGTTCGGTACAATGATTTCCGCTGAATTTATAGGGCTGCGGTACGCCCCATGGGATGGTTTCCTCTCAGCGGCGCTGAGATCACAACAAGAGCTACCTCTGCGTTCTCTGTGTCTCTGTGGTGAAAAGGCTTTCCCGCATGCAATTCGAGCTCTTCATAGCCGCGCGCTACCTCCGGGCCAAACGCCGTCAGGCGGTCATCGGCGTCATCACCGTCATCTCCATTGTCGGAGTGGCGGCGGGCGTGGCTTCGCTCATCATTGCCCTGGCCATCAACAACGGCTTTCGTCAGGACCTGCAAGACCGCCTGCTGGGCTCGACCTCGCACATCAATCTGCTGCGCACTCAAAGCGACGGCATTCGCAACTGGGAGCCGCTCCTCGCGCGCCTGGAAAAACAGCCGCACGTCATCGCCGGCGCACCTGCCATCTATGAGCAGGTGCTGATCTCCCGTGGCGCGCGCGCGCAGGGCGGCATCCTGAAGGGCATCGTTCCGGCCGACGAGCGCAAGGTCAGCACCATTCTGGACACGGTGAAGCAAGGCTCCGCCGCAACGCTGGACGAAAGCTCCTCGCAATCGCCAGCCTCTGCCGATGAGACGACCGGCCCCTCAACTCTGCCGCCCATCGTCCTCGGCAAAGATCTGGCCGACGAACTGGGCGCATCCGTAGGTTCCGTCGTCACCGTCACCAGCCCCCAAGGCGAGCTCACGCCCTTCGGCATCGTTCCCAAGTACAAGCGCTTCAAGGTCACCGGCGTCTTCGCTTCCGGCTTCTTCGACTACGACAACACCTGGGCCTTCATTCGCCTTTCCGACGCGCAGCGTCTCTTCGATCTCAGCGACGTGGTCTCGGTGCTTGAGTTCAAAGTGGACGACATCTACAAGGCCGGCGAGATCGGCCAGCAACTCGAAGACGCCGCCGGCAAGGGCTTCATGTCAACCAACTGGATGGAGCAGAACCGCGCCATCTTCCACGCCCTGCGCCTGGAGCGCGTCGTCACCTTCATCACCATCGGCCTCATCGTCTTCGTGGCCGCGCTCAACATTCTCATCTCGCTCATCATGATGGTGATGGAGAAGACTCGCGACATCGCCGTGCTGGTCTCGATGGGCGCCAAGCGCCGGCAAATCCGCCGCATCTTCATGTATCAGGGAATCCTCATCGGCGTAATCGGAACCGCGCTTGGCCTGATTGCCGGCTTCGCGCTCTCCTGGGCCGGCGGCCACTATCATTTGCTCTCGCTCTCCGCCGAGGTCTACTCCATCGACTACGTCCCCTTCGCGCCGCGTCCAGTGGACGGCCTGCTCGTGGCACTCGTCGCCATCGGCGTCTCTTTCATCGCGACCCTGTATCCTTCGTGGTCTGCCGCCAGTGTGCTACCGGCCGAAGCGTTGAGGTACGAATAGGATTTGTTCTCCTTGATGAACATTCCCCGAGTCCGAATGCCAAGGTCACTTCAGATTTTGGCAATCATTACCTTGACAGCAACAAGTTACGCACAATCTCAGGGCTATACCGGACCAAAGAACCTCGGGCCCTTCCGCATCGACAAAGACGTTTCTATGAATAACTTGTTCGCCCGTCTTGGCAGGCCGTCCTCCACCAAGGCAGACACATTCTGCTACCGGTCGGCGGACCGCAAGGCGTTTCTCACCGTCACGCGAATGTCTGCGGTCTACGATGAAACCGTTGCGGCTAGTGTGACGTTAAGCAGCTCTCGAAACTGTATCAATCGCACCATCCAGATCACAACCGATGACCTGGCGGGATGGAAAACCGACAAGGGCGTCGGCCTGGCAAGCACAGAGGAGCAGGTTGTGAAGGCCTACGGTACCCCATCCAAAGTCGTCAGCACCGAAGGTGTGGATTACGGTGGAGTTATCTACGGCAATATTACGAGCAGTGATCGTCCGCCGGGCGAGGGGCTGGTTCTCGGTAGCAAGGCCCTGATTTATCAGGGTGCAGCGAATGACTTGAGCTTGGCGGAGTTCGGGATCAAGGACGGACGCGTAGTCTGGATTTCCCTTTCCTACAACGAGTAGCTCGCCAAACAAGGTGCGGGCCATCCGATGACTCCCATTCTGCGTTTCATCCCACCCTGTCCGCATCCTGCGCTTCCTCGTGTTACCCTTTTTCTTTGTATTTCGTCTCTATCCGCGCTTTGCACCTGCCTTTGGAGCCAATCATGACATTCTTATCTCAACCCATGTATTCACTTCTGAAGTGTGCTGCTCTTTGCGCCTTCGCTCTCGCCATGCTTCCAGCTCAAGCCCAGGACGCGCCTAAGCAGGAAACTCACGGCATCAATCCCGCCAACATGGACACCGCGGTCAAGCCGGGCGACAACTGGTATCTCTACTGCAATGGTGACTGGATCAAGCGCACCGAGCTTCCGCCCGACCGCTCCCGCATCGGCGTCTTCAACAATCTCGCCGACCTTAGCGACAAGCGCACCTCCGCCTTAATCGAAGAGATTTCCAAGAGCAATGCCGCCGCCGGCTCCAGCCAGCGTAAGATCGCCGACCTCTACAACTCCTATATGGACGAGGCTGCCATCGACGCCAAAGGTCTGTCGCCGCTCGGGCCGCATCTCAAGGCCATCGCCGCCATCAGTAACAAGAAAGAGCTCGCCTTCGCTCTTGGAGAAACCCTGCGCACCGATGTCGACGCCCTGAACAATACAAACTTCCATACCCCGCACTTGTTTGGCTTATGGGTCGCTCCCGGTTTCAACGATTCCGATCACTACGCGCCCTATCTGCTCCAGGGCGGAGTGCAACTTCCCGATCGCGAGTACTACCTTGCCGACAACGAGCACATGAAGGAAGTTCGCACCAAATATCAGGCGCACATCTCGGCCATGCTCAAGCTCGCGGGCTTCACCGATACCGACGCTCGCGCTGAGCGCATCGTCGCTTTGGAACATGCCATCGCGGAAAAGCATCTCAGCCTGTCTGACAACGACGACATCCACAAGGCCAACAACACCTGGACTCCCGCCGACTTCAACAGCAAAGCTCCCGGCCTTGATTGGGCAGAGTACTTCCGAGGCGCAGGGCTCGGCAAGCAAGCCAGTTTCATCGTCTGGCAACCGACGGCTTTCGCCGGCGAGTCCGCACTGGTGGAATCCACACTGCTCGAAACCTGGAAGGACTGGCTGGCGTATCACACCATTGAAGAGTCCGCACCCTATCTGTCTAAGCCATTTTCCGACGAGCGCTACGCTTTCTTCAGCGGCGTACTCCAGGGCACCTCGCAGCAGCGTCCGCGCTGGCAGCGCGGTGTAGTCGTGGTCAATCGCTATCTCGGCGACGATGTCGGAAAAATCTACGCTCAGCGTTATTTCCCGCCCGAAGCCAAAGCTCAAGCAGAGGCCATGGTCGCCAACATCATCGCTGTCTATCACCAACGCATTGCAGCGCTTTCCTGGATGGACCCGAAGACCAAGGCGGAAGCCCAAGCCAAGCTCGACACTTTGTACGTCGGCATTGGTTACCCGGAGAAGTGGCTTGACTATTCAGCCTACACGGTGAACGCTGACGACATCTTCGGCAATGTCTGGCGCGGCAACTTGTTCCAATACCGCCGTCAGGTAGCGCGGCTGGGCAAGCCGGTCGATCGCCACGAATGGTCGATGACGCCGCAGACCGTCAATGCGGTGAACCTCCCGTTGCAGAATGCCCTTAACTTCCCTGCTGCGATTCTTCAGCCTCCCTTCTTCGATCCCAAAGCGCCTGCCGCCGCTAATTATGGTGCGATTGGCACCGTCATCGGCCATGAGGTCAGCCACACCTTCGATACCGAAGGCAGCGCCTTCGATGCCAAAGGACAGGTGCGCAACTGGTGGACGCCCGCCGATCTCGCGCACTTTGAGGCAGCCACGGCGAAGCTCGCGGCCCAGTACGATACCTACATGCCGTTCCCTGATCTCCACGTGAATGGCAAGCAGACGTTGGCGGAAAACATCGCCGACGTCTCCGGCCTGGCTGCTTCCCTTGACGGCTACCACGCCTCGCTCGCCGGCAAAACCGCTCCCATGCAGGATGGGTTCTCCGGCGATCAGCAGTTCTTCATCGCCTTCGGTCAGGACTACGCATCCAAGACACGCGATGCAGCGCTGCGTCAGCAGGTGATGGTCGATCCGCACTCGCCGGCGCAGTTCCGCGCCGACACGGTTCGCAACATTGACGCCTGGTACACAGCTTTTGATGTTCAACCTGGGCAGACGCTCTACCTCGCGCCCGCCGAACGGGTACGCATCTGGTGAGGTGAGGATCTCCACTCTGGCATTCCGAGTGGAGATCCTCGTCATTTGTCCCGGTCTGCACTTTACTGCGGGTTGCTCTGCTCGACCTGTTCTCTGGAGCAAACCGCTGACTTTCCGAAACAGCCCTTGGAAGTGCGCCTGCTTCAGAGTGCTAATCCCCGCATAGCACGCAACCCGAGTGGTTGATAGACTGTTGCGTGTTTGCAAAGCTATCGTTCCGCCTATCCAAATCAAACGATTCGGCCGGTCTTCGTGTCCGACAACCGGGAGTGTAGAAGCGTGAGCAGGCGTTCCGTAAAGTACGCGAACTGGATGGACGAATGGTGACCTGGCTTAAGTCGCCCTCTCCCTCAGCCAATCTGTCGCCTGCGAACGATTTGCCCGAGGGGCGATCCAGGCTCGAGCGGCGCGCGTTTCTGGTGCTGGGCGCCATTGCTTTGGTGTACGCGTTCCTGGCGGGGCTGGCTACGGTCGGTGATCCCGACCTCGGCTGGCACTTGGCGACCGGCCGCTGGGTAGCGCAACATCATCACGTCTTTTCCACCGACGTCTTTTCCTACACTGTTCCCGGAGCGCCTGCGATATATCCTCCCGGTGGCGGGCTGATCCTTTATGGCCTTTACTTGCTCGGGGGCTTCTCGCTGCTTTCATGGCTGGGCGCGTTTGCCTGTCTGGCTACTGTAGCTTTGTTGCTTCGCCGTGGCTCGGCGGTTACAGCGGCAATCGCCATTATTGCCGTGCCCTTTATCGCCTACCGCACGGTTCCGCGGTCTGAGCTCTTCGCCGTCGTTCTGTTCGCCGCGTACTTGTCGTTGCTTTGGGAGAACTACCAGACTGGCCGTGCGCCACTCTGGTGGCTGCCCTTGCTGATGGTTGTTTGGGTGAATGTCCACGTCAGCTTCTTCTCCGGCTTGGGGCTGTTGGTGGGCTTTGCCGGACTGCAAGCGCTTGAGTTGCCCTTTGCGGGCAGCCGGCGCGATCAGCTGTTACAGCGCTTGAATCGGGAGACTCCATGGTTTCTGGCCAGCGCCGTGGCTACGCTCATCAATCCATGGGGATGGAGCCTCTATCCGGCGCTCCTCCACTTCACCAGGTCGGTCCACGCGCGGCACATCAACGAGTGGGCCAGCGTGCAGTGGAACTGGAGCAACGCCCTCACCGGCTTCTCGCCCCGGAACACGAGCGACATGTTTCACTTGCTGTTCGTGATCACGGTTCTGGCGATGATCGCGGCAATGCTGCAATACCGTGCCGGGGCGGCAATCCTCCTCCTGGCAGCGGTCTATGAGGCGAGCCGCCATGTTCGAATGCTCGCGCTGGCCAGTTGCATTGTGGTGGTTGTAGCAGGGTCGGTGCTGTCTTCGGCGATGCCGTGGATCCGCTCGCGTATTACCAATGCACGAACGCGGTCGATCCTTGCTACTGCCGCGGTTGTGCTCTTTGCGGCGCTTGCCGTTGTGCGATCCGCCGACCTGGTAACGAACTATCACTATCTCGCGGAACGTAATCTCTCGACGTTTGGCCCGGGATTATCAGGGTGGTTCCCGCGTCGGGGCGCAGAATTCATCCAGGACCATCAGCTTCCGGGAGAAGTCCTGAATACCTATAACGAAGGCGGCTATATTCTCTGGGCGCTGGGACCGCAACGTCGCGACTACATTGACGGACGCGAAGTCCCCTTTGGGCCAGCACTTGCCCAGCATGGTGGTGAACTGCTGAACACGCCGCTCGATTCACCGGCGTGGCGGCAGGAAGCTGACAAGTATGGCATCAACACCATCATCTTCCCGCTTACGCTGTTGGATGAAATCTCGCTGGCGCGGCTCAACTCGGACTGTAACAGCCAGGAATGGCGGCCGGTGTACCTCGATGAGGTCTCGATCGTTTTGGTTCGCCACACGCCGCAAAACGCAGACCTGATCAAACGCTTCGAAATCGACTGCGCCACCGCTCCTTTGCCGCGAGAACGGTTGCCCCTAACCGCCGCTTCTTTCGAGCAGTGGATCGACGCAGCCCGTGTGCTCTCTGCGCTTGGCCGCAATTCCGAAGCTCTAGCCGCAGCGGACAATGCGATGGCAATTTTTCCAGATAACGCTCACGCGCGCTGGTATCGGGGCCAGATTCTGTTCGCCATGCAGCGCGACTCCGAGGCGGAACAGGATTGGCAGCGAGCGCTGGCCCTTGCACCGCGCGAGGTTACGCCCTGGGGGTCACTCGTCGATTTCCAGGCTGCCGTCTGGTCTTCCCTCGCTGAACTGTACCATCAGCAGGAGCGCTTTCCGGACGCGATGCGCGCCCTGCAAGCTGTAATCCGGCTCTCGACGGACCAGTCCACCAAAGTACAGGCCATGGCTAATCTTGCCGCCCTTCAGCTTGCGACCGGACAGTCAGCTGAGGCTGAAAAGCAGTGGCTGGCAGCTCTTTCCCTTGATCCTAATGATCCGCTCATCTGGCTTTCGCTCGCGGACCTATACCAGGCGGATGGGCGCTTGTCCCAGGCAGTTCACGCCATGCTTCAGTCGATCCGCCTGTCGTCCGATCCGTCGATGAAGTCGCAGGCGCTGGTTAAGGTTGCGCGGCTCTACCTCAAGAGCCATCAACCTAAGGATGCGCTGCAAGCCTTGGATGCTGCAGCGAGTACCGCCCCGCCCGAATTGCTGGCAGCAGCGGCTGGCCGCAGTTTCAGCTTTGATCTCGCGCAGACGCGGGCTGCCGCATGGCTCTCCATGGGCGACCTGAAACAGGCGACTGCCTTCGAAGAGCAGGCGGTGCAACTCGATCCGGATGCCGCCGATGCCTGGGCTCACTTAGCTAAGCTTTACCAGCGCGAAGGACGCTTGGCAGACCAGCAACGCGCTGAGGAGCGCGTCAAGACTCTTGTCCCCGGCAACTCGAAATACTGACTCCCGCCTCGCGATTGCAGAAAATTGAAGCTGCGGCGCTTTTATCCACCGCTTTTCGTTGTAAAGTCGCTGACTTCCCGTTCCATACATGATCTAATTCTCATTTAGGCCAATCACCGGCCCTTGGTTCCAGAATGGGCGCGGGGCTATCCACTTGGCTGGAATTTGTGTCGCTCCGGAGCGCCGCTGCATCAAACTGTAAAAGACGGCTTATTGCGGGCGGAAAACCTCAGGAAAGTCTTTCGCTCCGGCAATTCCGATTTAGTGCTCTTTGAAAAGTTGTCATTGCAGGTTCAGACTGGAGAGATGCTGGCCATCGTTGGCGAGTCAGGTACCGGGAAAAGTACCTTACTACACATCCTCGGAGCGCTTGATCGTGCTTCCGAAGGTGACGTATACTTCGCCCAAGTTCAGTTAGGGAGCCTCTCCGAGGATGATGCAGCAGAATTCCGCGGCCGGGAGCTTGGATTCGTCTGGCAGTTTCACTACTTGCTGCCCGAATTTACCGCGCTGGAAAATGTGGCCATGCCCTTGCTAATGAGGGGCACCAACAAGCGCGAGGCCGAGCAGCAAGCCCTGCAATGGTTGCAGGAGGTTGGTTTAGGGGACCGTGCCACTCATCGATCCGGCGAGCTGTCTGGTGGCGAGCAGCAGCGGGTAGCGCTGGCCCGTGCGCTGATCACCGGACCCAGGGTCCTGATGGCGGACGAGCCCACCGGTGACCTCGACAACCGGACAGCGGAAACGGTTTTTAATTTGATCGCCAGGCTACATCGCGACTATCGTCTGACCTCGCTCATCGTTACTCACAATCTTGGGTTTGCGCGTCAGTGCGATCGCGTGCTGCGCTTGCAGCAGGGGCGGGTAGTCGAAGTGTCTCCGCAATCGTTGTCCGCGTAGAGCAACGCGGGGGCAGAATTCGGGTTTGGATAGGACGAGGCTTTCGGGTTTTTGAATTTCGGTCCCAGCAGCTTCATACTGAGACCGGCGGCCACATCGAGTCAGGTAACAGAGTTCGGCAGGACAAACAATCCCCGCCGCGCTTTTGGAGAGGGTTCATGTTTGAACGGTACACGGAAAAGGCCCGGCGCGTAATCTTCTTCGCACGTTACGAAGCCAGTCAGTTCGGTTCTCCTTACATCGAAACGGAGCACCTGCTGCTTGGACTTCTACGCGAGGACAAAGCGCTTACCAATCGGTTCCTTCGGTCCCATGCTTCAGTTGAGTCGATCCGGAAACAGATCGAGGGCCACACTACCATTCGGGAGAAAGTTTCCACTTCCGTGGACCTGCCCTTAAGCAACGAGTGCAAGCGTGTGCTGGCCTACGCTGCGGAGGAAGCCGAGCGGCTTTCCCACAAGCACATCGGTACGGAGCACCTGCTTTTGGGACTGCTACGCGAAGAAAAGTGCTTCGCGGCTGAAATTCTGCACGAGCGTGGATTGCGTCTCTCCTCTATTCGCGAGGAACTGTCGCGCACTTCGCAGGAAAAAGCGCAGCCTTCGCAGCGTTCCCGCGAGTCGTCGCTGCTGTCTGAGTTCTCCCGCGATCTCACCCAGGCAGCGATGGACAGCCAGCTCGATCCACTGGTAGGCCGCGATGGCGAGCTCGAACGCGTCGTCCAGATCCTGTGCCGCCGCACCAAGAACAATCCGGTGCTGATCGGCGAGCCCGGCGTGGGCAAGACTGCCATTGTCGAAGGCTTGGCCCAGCGCATCGCCGATGGCGAAGTGCCGTCGTTCCTGGCAGACAAACGTATCCTCGCACTCGATCTTTCTTTGATCGTCGCCGGCACCAAGTATCGTGGCCAGTTTGAAGAGCGACTGAAGACCATCATGAAAGAACTGATGGAGTCGCAAAACTCCATCATCTTCATTGACGAGCTGCACACTCTGGTCGGCGCGGGCTCGGCTGAGGGATCCCTCGATGCCGCCAACATCCTGAAGCCGGCTCTGTCGCGTGGCGAAATCCAATGCATCGGCGCTACCACGCCGGGTGAGTATCGTAAATCAATCGAGAAAGACCGCTCACTGGAACGCCGCTTCCAGGCCGTGAAAGTTCCTCCGCCCAACGAAGCCGATGCGGTCAAGATTCTGTTCGGCATCAAAGAGCGCTACGAGAAGTTTCACGCCGTCACCTACACCGACGAGGCAATCACCTTCTCCGTATCGCACTCCAATCGCTACTTGCCCGATCGCTTCCTTCCCGACAAGGCCATCGACTTGGTCGACGAAGCCGGCGCGCGCGTTAAGCTTCGCCAGACTTCCCTGCCCGAAGACATCACCGAGGTGCAGAAGCGGATCAAGTTCATCGTGCATCGCATGGAGAACGCCATCGCGAACCACGAGTTCGAAAAGGCCCGCTTCTACTCCGACGAGGAGCGGAAAGAACGCGAGAACCTGCGCGCCCTCCGCGAGAAGTATCATCTCGATGAGTCCTCCACTGGCGTCGTCGGCCGCGAAGACATCGAAGACGTGGTCTCGCGCTGGACCGGCGTTCCCATCGCTTCCATCAAAGAAGAAGAGAGCCAAAAGCTCCTCCGCATTGAGGAAGAGCTGCACCGGCGAGTGATCTCGCAGGAACGCGCTATCTCGGCGCTGGCCCGCGCCATCCGCCGCTCGCGCGCCGGCCTGAAGAGCCCCAACCGGCCTATCGGTTCGTTCCTCTTCCTTGGCCCTACCGGCGTCGGCAAAACCGAAGTCGCCCGCACCCTGGCGCAATTCATGTTCGGCAGCGAGAAGTCGCTGGTCCGCTTCGATATGTCGGAGTTCATGGAGAAGCACTCGGTCTCCAAGCTGATCGGCTCTCCTCCGGGATACGTCGGTTATGAAGAAGGCGGCCAACTCACCGAGCGCGTCAAGCGCGCGCCTTACTCCGTCGTGCTGCTCGACGAAGTGGAGAAAGCCCACCCCGATCTCTTCAACATCCTGTTGCAGGTATTTGAAGACGGTCAGCTCACCGATGGGCTGGGCAACACCGTGGATTTCAAGAATGCCATCATCATCATGACCTCCAACATCGGCGCGCGGCACTTGCAGAAGCGCACCGGCTTGGGCTTCCAGTCCGAGCTGGACGAGAACACCTCCAGCAAGGTCGAGGACATGGTGCGGAACGAAGTGAAGCGCACCTTCAATCCCGAGTTCCTCAACCGTCTCGACGAGGTCATCATCTTCAACGCCCTGACCGAAGTCGACCTGATCCAGATCGTGGAATTGATGGTGCAACACCTGAACACCAATCTGGCTCAGCGCTCGATCACGGTCACGGTGACGGAGGACGCGCGCAAGTGGATCCTCGACAAGACCGTCGTGGACCGCACCTATGGCGCTCGCCCGCTGCGCCGTGCGTTGCAGAAGTATATCGAGGACCCACTGTCGGAGGCGCTCATCCAGGGTACCTTCCAGCAGCGTCCGGCCTTCATCGAGGTCTACCTCGAGAAAGACCAGCTCTTCTATCGCCCCGTTGGCGAAGAGAAGACTGAAGGCGTATTGCTCTACAGCAGCTAACCCGGGTAGTGCGGCGCTTTAGCGCCGCGAGCGGAAGAGCTGGCCTTCAGGCCAGCGTCAATCAGACCTATTAAATCTTGGGGCTTTAGCCCCGGAAGGCAAAAGGGGGAGCGGAAACGCTCCCCTTGCTCTTTCTCTCGATCAAACAATCGCGGGAAGCCATCTCGACTCTTCCCTCATCCAACCCACTATGATTCGCAAATTACCGTCCGGACAATACCGTCTCTACTCCCGCAAGAAAAATCCCAAGACCGGCAAGCGCCGCAACCTGGGAACCTTCGACACGCGCGACAAGGCCGAAGCCCACGAGCGCGCTGTGCAGTATTTCAAGCGCCACTGATTCGCGGACCGGATTAGTCCGCAGCTAGAATCCTTTCCAGCCCGCCTTTGCTTCGGCCCGTTCGCACCTGGTCGTAAGTGCAGCTCCGCGGAGACTTTTCCGGACGCCAGCGCAGGAACTTCGTCCCGTGGCGAAACCGGTCACCGGAAAAGTGATCGTAACGCACCTCGCATACCAGCTTCGGCTCCAGCCGCTCCCATTCCCCGCTGCGCTCCGTACTCCAGCGGCTGGGACCGCCCGGGGCGTGCCCGGTAAACCCTGAACCGCCCATGTACGGCTTGAGGAGTTGCTTCAGCTTCTCCCGTTCGCTGGCAGCAAAGCTTGATGAGAAACCTACGTGATTGAGCAGGCCGTTCTCGTCATACAGCCCCAGCAGAAGCGAGCCGACTTCGCCGCCCTTGCTGGCATAACGAAATCCGCCGACAACGCAATCGGCAGTTCGAATCCGCTTGATCTTTCGCATCGCACTGCGCTCGCCTGAAGCGTAGGGACAATCGAGTTGCTTGGCGACAACGCCGTCGAAACCGCTCGCAGCCAGTTCCGACATCCAGCGCTGGGCCACGGCGTAATCATGCGTCTCCGGAGACAGCCGAATCGACTCCTGCTTCCCAAAACCCTTGACGAGTTGCTCCAGACGATCACGCCGTTCGCTCAGCAGAACATCGACAAGCGCCCTTCCTTTGTCATCCACAAGAAGATCGAAGAGTAAGTAGGTCGCCGGCGTCTCGCGTGAGAGCTTCTGAATTCGGCTGGCCGCGGGATGGATGCGCAGCAGCAGATCGTCGAACGAAAGATGGCCATCGCTCATAATGACGATCTCGCCATCGAGCACGAACTGCGTTTGCTTCAATTCCAGCAACGCTTCAACAACTTCGGGAAAATACCGGCCCAACGGCTGACCCGCTTTCGATTGCAACAAAACCTTATCGCCCTTGCGAAATGCCAGACAGCGAAAGCCATCCCACTTGGGCTCGTATTGCCAGTTCTCGCCGCGGGGAATTTCGTCGACCAGCTTGGCTTCCATCGGAGGGTACGGCGGCCGAATGGGAAGCGCAATTCGCGGAAACTCTTGCTTCAGTTCATCGGCGGGAACAGCGCCTTCGGAGAGTTTGTCGGACTTTGATGAGGAGCGGCGAGGCACGGCAGATTAGATGCCAGCGCAACCTCCGAGAGGCACGGTTATTTGGCTTGCAGCTGCTCCCAGGTCCTGCGCTGGAAGAAACTGCCTTCCACGTTCTCCTCCATGTGCAGGAACAGGGGCCACGGGATAGTGAAGCCGAGAACTTTGTCGCCCAGCGACGCCCGGGTATTCACGCGTGCCGAAAGGTCGGTCAATCCCACCAGCGCCCTGGGATGCTCTCGCTCCAGTTCGCGATACGCAAAGACGCCCATGACCTGGCACGCCGCGCCCCAAGGTACGGCAACATTCTCGAGGTCGGGATCCGTGTAGTTCGCCAGCACCGTCAGTGCAGAGAACTGGTCGGGATTCACGAAGAGGGTCACATTCTTGACGTCTTCGCGCTCAGGCTCCAACTGCCCTAGCGGTTTGACCACAACATAGCGCGAGGGAATGTCCACTATCGGCATAGCTGCGAGAAAACGTCGAGTCACATCCGCAGTCTTCAGGTAGCGCTCGCCATTCAGGAAGTCGTCGGTCATGTGCGCATTGCCCCAGGCGGCAACCTGCTCACCCACGCGGCGTCCTTCGTCGCAGCTGCCGTTGCCATTGGACAAGAAACGGCAGAAACCTTCGATACCGCCCGGAAAAGCCGCATAACAGTTGCCGAAACCAAGCCCGACGCCTCCGCCCCAGCAACCGTAGGTCTCGCGGTCGAACGCACCTACGCGGCCCTTGGCTGCCACAGTCGCGATGAGCGAGACCACGCAGCCCCATCGGCCGGGCGTGAAGCGAATTGCGTCGTCAGGAGCGGTGTCGGCCCAGATCAGGGCTACGGCATGTGTTTGCAATGCAATCGCGTCCGCCAGCTTGCTGTGCATGAATCCAAGCTAGCAAGTCGCAAGTGAGCCCGCGATGACATGGATCACCGAAGGATGTGCGCGGGCGCGCTTAGGGCGTTCGAAAGCGCTTGCCTGAGTAACTTCTACCTACACCACAAAGTATTTCGCAGCGGGATGATGCACGATGATGGCCGACGTGCTCTGCTCAGGATCCAGCAGGAAGCCCGTGGTCAGCTTCACGCCGATGGTCTCGTCCGGATGCAGGAGCGCGAACAGCTTGGTCTGGTCTTCCAGATTCGGACACGCCGGATATCCGAACGAATAGCGCGACCCGCGATATTTCTGGTGAAAGAGATCGCGAATGTGCGGCGAGTCCTCGCCGGCAATGCCGAGCTCTTGACGAATGACCTTATGCGACAGCTCAGCCAGCGCCTCGGCCGATTCCACACTCAGTCCATGCAGGTAGAGGTACTTGGTGTATTCTCCGCCTTCGAAAAGCTTCTGCGTTTCGTGCGATGCGACGTCGCCGATGGTCACGCACGACATCGCGAGCACGTCCATCTTCCCGCTGCTCTTCGGCAGCAAGAAATCGGAGATGCACAGCCCGCGGCCTTCTCGCTGTCGCGGAAACGTGAAGCGCAAAGCTTCTGCAGGAATTGGGTCGCCCTGCTTCCAACCTTCGGGCAACTCGTAGACGACGACGTCGTTGCCGTCGCCCTGCGCTCCGAAGTATCCGTACACAACCTTGGGCTCGAACCACCCCGCCGCGATCACTTCTTCTTCCAGGTCTTTCAGGATGGGCCGATACTTCGTTTCCACCAGCCGCCCATAGTCTTCCTGCGACGCCGTCTTCAGTTGCCACTGGTTCTTGAAAAGCGCGGTCTCGTTGATGTATTGGAAGATCTCGCGCAAATCGAAATCTTTCAGGCTTCAGCACGCGCACGCCCCAGAACGGCGGCTGCGGGGTGTTCGGAGCCGGCGCGAAATCTCAATGTTAGGCGGTTGTTCCTCCGCCATTCCCGGCAGCAGCAACTGCAGCGCGGGCGAACTCCTTCACCACTTTGCCTTCGGCGATCCGCTTCTCGCGCGCGCCATTCGGCGAAGAGAGATCTTCCATCAGGTGCAGGCCAGCGAACGCATCGTCCGCATAGAAGATGCCGCCGTTGTACTCGCGGCGCAGATCGTCTTCCACGTACTTGCGCGTCAGCGCAGCTCCGCCACAGATTACGGGGAATTCGAGCTTTTGATGGTGCAGGTCCTGCACTACATACTTCATCTCCAGCGTCGATTTCACCAGCAAGCCGCTAAGCCCGATGGCGTCGGCTTTCTCCGCGAGCGCCGCGTTGATGATCACATCCGATGGCTGCTTGATGCCGAGATTCACCACACGATAGCCATTGTTGGTGAGGATGATGTCCACCAGGTTCTTGCCGATGTCGTGGACGTCGCCCTTCACCGTGGCCAACACGATGGTTCCCTTCTGGCTGCCCTCTTTCTTCTCCATCTTGGGCTCCAGATACGCGACCGCGGCCTTCATCACGCCCAGCCGAGTCGAGCACCGACGGCAACTGCATCTTGCGCGCGCCAAACAGGTCGCCGACCGTCCTCATGCCATCGAGCAGGATGTTGTTGATCAGGTCGAGCGGCGTGTAGTTGACCAGCGCTTCCTCCAAAATCTCGTGCAGCGACTTCTTGTTCGCGCCGTCGCCAACCGACTTCTCGCCGTTGATGATCGCCCACTTCAGCTTGTCTTCCACCGACAGCGTATCGACGTGCGCCGTCGTCTGCTCTTCTTTGCCCTTGGTCCCGGCAAAGTGATTCATGTAAACCTGCAGCGGATCGCCGTTCGACTGATCGTAGAAAATCAGCTTGCGCGCCAGATCAACTTCCGCTTCCGGAATCTTGTACAGCGGATAAATCTTGCTGTAGTTCACGATGGCCATGTCGAGACCATGATCGACGGCCTCGTGCATGAAGACGCTGTTCAGAATCCGCCGCGAATAAACATTCAGCCCGAATGAAATATTGCTGACACCGAGGATGGTCTTCACCTCAGGCAGCTCGGTCTTGATCGCCTTCACGGCTTTCAGCGTCTCGATGCCGGCCGTGCGGTAATCTTCCTGACCAGTCGAGATCGGCAGTGTGAGCGCGTCAAAGATCAGATCGCAGGGACGAATGCCGTACTTGTTCACCGCCAGATCGAAAATGCGCTTCGCGATCGCGAGTTTCTTCTGCCAGGTCAGCGCCATGCCGTCTTCGTCGATGGTTAAGCGCGATGACCGCAGCGCCGTAACGCTTCGCCATCGGCAGAACTTTCGACGTGCGCTTCTCGCCATCCTCCAGAGTTGATGGAGTTGATGATGGCCTTGCCGGGAATGCGCTTCAGCGCCTCTTCGATCACGTCGGCCTCGGTGGAGTCGACCGTGATGGGCGCGGGCACGCGCGTGGCAATCTTTTCCAGGATGTTGCTGATGTAAGCCTTCTCGTCCTCGCCCACGATGGCGCAGCACAGGTCGAGCATGTGCGAGCCCTCATTCACCAGCTTCTTGGCCAGCGTGAGGATGCCGTCGTAGTCCTGCGCGCGGACCATGTTCTTGAAGTGCTCAACGCGCGTGGTAGTGTTCATCTCCTCGGCAACAACCAGCGGCTTGGGATCGAGGTCGAGCGGCACCATGGAGTAGGCGCTCGCTGCCGCGGCCACGGTTTTCACCTCGCGCTTCAGCGGTTCAAGGTTGGCGCAAGTCGCGGCAATCGCCTTGATATGTTCATACGTCGTGCCGCAGCATCCGCCGACAACTCGCACGCCGTACTCGGTGATGAACTGCTTGTGATAGTCGGCGAGTTCCTGCGGTTCGAGCGTGTATACGCGCGACCCTCCTACCTGCGGCAAACCGGCGTTGGGCAGCACGGATACCGGCTTCGCGCAGTTTGCACCCAAGTAACGAACGCCGTCGTTCATCTCCTTCGGCCCGGTGGCGCAGTTCATGCCGATGACGGCTACGTCGAAAACCTCCAGCGTAGTGAGTGCCGCGCCGATCTCGGTGCCAAGCAGCATCGTGCCACTTTCCTGGAGCGTGACCTGTACCTGAACCGGAACGTTCTTGCCGGTCTTCTTCAGGGCATCGAAGATGCCGACCAGTCCGGCCTTGGCTTGCAAGATGTCCTGGCAGGTTTCGAGCAGCAGTACGTCAACCCCGCCTTCGATCAGGCCGATGGCCTGCTCGGTGTATCCAGCGGCCATCTCATCGAAGCCGATGTTTCCTAGCGACGGCAGCTTCCGCGTGGGGCCCATCGATCCGGCCACGAAGCGTTTGCGCCCCTTGCTGGAATAGCCGCTCGCTACTTCACGCGCAAGTCTAGCAGCGGCTGCGTTAATCTCCCGCACCTGGCTAAGCATGTCGTACTCAGCCATATCCATCGGGCTGGAATTGAAGGTGTTGGTCTCGACAACATCAGCCCCTGCCTCGAAGTACTTGGCGTGGATTTCCTTCACGATGTCGGGGCGGCTGAGCACGAGGATGTCGTTGTAGCCGTCCTTGCCCCAGAATTCGTCGAGCGGAAGGTTGTAGGCCTGGATGGCAGTCCCCATCGCGCCGTCGTAGATGACGACGCGTTCCTGCACGGCTTTGAGATAGTCGCTCATTGGCCTTTCAGCGCGAGTGTTCGAAACTCCTTTGTAAGTGTCGTCCCGACCGACGGCTTCAGCCGGAGCGGAGGGGCCGTTTTTCGTCGCAGCAACAGGAGAGGAGAAAACTCGCAGCTTAGTGATTAAGTATCGCAGTTCCCGCCGCTTTGGACAAAGCCGCTGCCAGCTAACTGCAATCCCCTGAGGCCATTGGAGAATTACCGCATTGAGCAGGGAGGGCAAGCCATACGCCTTCAATCTGGTTAGGCTGGAATGATCTCGCGCAGCCAGTCCCACTTCCATGTCATTGACCCCGCTCTCTGAAAATGTTATAAAAACTCGCCTTTGTGTTCGGCTTGGAGTGTGCTCCAGGTTGCACATAAAACGGTGCAAGTGTTCCCGACGCGGCCAAGCCTCAACACTTCTGTCTTGAAGTGGAAGCGCGTTTCCGGGATTCCAGCAGGTCCATCAGCCCCAGCAGGTCCAATGTAGGGACTTGTCGGGGGCCCGATTGCCCAACAAGTTCGAACTGGGACTTGTGGATGATCGGTCTGTGTGCGCCCCGCCGGCTGGGTGGTCAACGATCTTAGGAAACGCTGTTCGCGAACCGTCGCGGCAGATTGAACTGAAACTTCATTTCATGGGCGCTGTCCGCCTGCAAGCGGCTGGCTCATCGGAGGAATAATATGCGTACCTGGCTCGCTGCATTGCGGCGGCTGTCGTCGGCAGCCCGCAGCAATCCGGCCAAATTCGTCATCCCCGCGTTCACCATCTTGATGTTGCACGCCTCCACTGCTTTCGCCCAGCCAAACGAGGCTGCCGGCGAGGCAAATCTCCAACTCCCCGATCTCTCGTCAGTCAGCTTCCTGGGGATGGACGGTCACAAGCTGCTCACCATCGGCCTCATCTTCTGCGCCTTCGGACTGATCTTCGGCCTGGCGATTTGCCTGCAGCTGAAGAATATGCCCGTCCACAAGAGCATGGGCGACATCTCCAGCCTCATCTACGAGACCTGCAAAACCTACCTGGTCACGCAGGGCAAGTTCCTGATGATTCTGTGGGCGTTCATCGCGGTCGTCATCCTGGCATATTTCGGATGGCTGGCGCCGGTGCCGGGTAAACCTGTCGCGGTAACGCTGCCCGTTATTTTGTTGTTCAGCGTCATCGGAATCATCGGCAGCTATGGGGTGGCCTGGTTCGGGATTCGCGTGAACACTTACGCCAACTCGCGCACGGCATTTGCTGGACTGGGTGGCAAGCCGTACCCGATCTATGCGATTCCGTTGAAGGCCGGCATGAGCATCGGCATGATGCTGATCTCCGTCGAGCTGCTCATCATGCTTTGCATCCTGCTGTTCATTCCGGCTGATTACGCCGGGCAGTGCTTCATCGGCTTCGCCATTGGCGAATCGCTGGGCGCGGCCGCGCTGCGTATTGCCGGCGGCATCTTCACCAAGATCGCCGACATCGGCGCCGACCTGATGAAGATCGTTTTCAAGATCAAGGAAGACGATGCGCGCAACCCGGGCGTCATCGCCGACTGTACTGGCGACAACGCGGGCGACTCGGTTGGTCCTTCGGCCGACGGCTTCGAGACTTACGGCGTGACGGGCGTCGCGCTGATCACCTTCATCCTGCTGGGTGTGAAAGATCCTCACGTGCAGGTGCAGTTGCTGGTTTGGATCTTCGTGATGCGCATCATGATGCTGGTCTCCAGCACCGTGGCGTACTTTCTGAACGAAGCGGTAGCCAAGGCGCGCTTCGGCAATGCCGACGAGATGAACTTCGAATCGCCACTGACCTCACTGGTCTGGCTGACTTCGATCATCTCCATCATCCTCACCTATATCGTGTCCTATGTCATCGTGCCGGTCCTGGGTGGTGACACTACCCAATGGTGGAAGCTGGCGACTATCATCTCCTGCGGAACGCTGGCGGGCGCCATTATTCCTGAGTTGGTGAAGGTCTTCACCTCCACCGAATCGCGGCACGTTCGCGAAGTGGTGACCTCGGCGGACGAGGGCGGTGCGTCGCTCGGCATTCTGTCGGGCTTCGTGGCCGGCAACTTCTCCTGTTACTACCTGGGCTTCACCATGGTAGCGTTGATGGCAACGGGCTACTACGTCAGCAATTTCGGCCTCGGAGCCTTGATGCTGGCGCCGGCTGTATTCGCCTTCGGCCTGGTGGCCTTCGGCTTTCTGGGCATGGGCCCGGTAACCATCGCGGTCGACTCCTATGGCCCAGTGACGGACAACGCGCAGTCGGTGTATGAGCTCTCGCTCATCGAGCAGGAGCCGAACATCGAAAGCGACCTGAAGAAGAACTACAACATCGACGTAAACTTCGAGCGCGCCAAGCACCTGCTGGAAGAGAACGATGGCGCGGGCAATACCTTCAAAGCCACGGCCAAACCGGTGCTGATCGGCACGGCCGTCGTCGGCGCGACCACGATGATCTTCTCCATCATCATGGCGCTTACCCACGGCTTGACCGAAAATGTCGGCAAGCTGTCGCTGCTGCACGCTCCCTTTGTGCTGGGCCTGATCAGCGGCGGCGCCATCATCTACTGGTTCACCGGCGCTTCCACCCAGGCCGTGACCACGGGGGCTTATCGGGCGGTAGAGTTCATCAAGGCCAATATCAAGCTGGACGGCGTGGTCAAGGCTTCGGTGAGTGACAGCAAGAAGGTGGTTGAGATCTGTACGAAGTACGCACAGAAGGGCATGTTCAACATCTTCCTGGCGGTGTTTTTCGTGACCCTGTCGTTCGCGTTCATCGAGCCGTTCTTCTTTATCGGCTACCTGATATCGATCGCTGCGTTCGGACTGTATCAGGCAATGTTCATGGCGAACGCCGGCGGCGCCTGGGACAATGCCAAGAAGATCGTGGAAGTCGATCTGAAACAGAAGGGAACTCCGCTGCACGATGCGACGGTAATTGGCGACACGGTCGGCGATCCTTTCAAGGATACGTCGTCGGTGGCCATGAACCCGATCATCAAGTTCACCACGTTGTTTGGATTACTGGCAGTGGAACTGGCGGTGCAATTGACCGCGACACAAGGAACGACCTTCGCGCACATTCTGGCGACAGTGTTCTTCTTGATCTCGTTTGTGTTCGTGTACCGGTCGTTCTACGGAATGCGGATCGTCAAAGCGAAGGCCTGATTTAGCGATGTTGCTCGGCAGAAAACGCCATCCCATTGGGGGATGGCGTGTTTCATTGCACCTTAGCCAGAACCAGACGGGTCAGCGGCCTCGGCCAGCCTTCGAGTTGAGCTTTGGCTTTGGCTTATGTTTGTGCTTTGAAGGCGGTTTGGGAGTTGGAGTGGGCGCGGGTGTTGGGGTTGGAGTCGGCGTTGGAGTCGGACTTGCTGTCGTTCCCGCCAGAGCCTTCAACAGCACGGCACCATTCGGACTACCCCACCCACTACAGGCGTCCCATCCCGTGCCGGCCTTGTAATCGCCATTGTTGCCCGACGTTATGTCGCGGAAAGATCCGTTTTCGCCATTCTGGTACAGGGTTGGGTTCAGATATCCCACTGACTTGCCCAGCGACTGATTGAAGAGCGCGATCAGTCCCGCCCACAGTGGTGCAACCGCGCTCGTTCCTCCCACAGCGAAACTGGAGCCGTCCACTTGCACGTTGTAGCCGGTATTAGGGTCCGCATCGCCGGCCACGTCTGGGACACCGCGGCCCACGAAGTTGCCGGGATTGGCCGATGGTGGCACCTTCGCATTCGCCTGGTACGAGGGGAGTGGAAAGGTTGCGCTGACTCCGCCGCCAGTAGCGCCTTCACTGCTGGAAAGTTCGTTCCACACTACTTCGCTCGCAATCGAGCTGCCGCTGAGCTCCAGCGTGGTTCCTCCGCAGGCCAGCGCGTATGGACTCGACGCGGGGAAGTCCACATGGTCGAGCCCGTCAGTCACGCCGTCGGTCGATCCGTTATCTCCTGCGGCGACACACACGGTTACGCCCACTGCCGCGGCCGCCTGCAAAGCGTTGTTGTAGGACTGCAACGACTGCGCCGTCCAAGTCGACTCGGGCCCACCCCAGCTGATCGAGAGCACCGAGGGTTTATTCACTGTGTCCATCACCGCTTGATTGATGGCGTCGAGAAATCCCGCGTCGGTGTTGGGAGCGAAGTAGACCGCAATGTTTGCGCCGGGTGCGATCGCCCCTGATACCTCAATATCCAGGCCGACTTCCGTGTCGGGGCCGTTGGTATCGCCGGTGGGCTGATTTTGGCCGCCATCGACAGAAACTGCCACCACGGTTGGCGCAGGCGAGATGTTGAGACCGCTGAAGTAGGTTTCCAGATCAGATTGGTTAAAGCCGCCTCCCAACTCGATAATTCCGATCGTCTGGCCAGTTCCATTCAGGCTTGCCGGGTAACTGTATGCCTGGGCAACTTGCAGGGCTGTAAGGGAAGCTTCGGTCGCGGCCGGCTTGGCCGAGCCCGCGGACTTGCTGGCAATGCGAAAATGCGTTTCTGCCTGCGGCCGGTTGTCGAGCCCATGGACGCTGCGGATGATGGAACTTAGCTCCTGCGGCACCTTCACCGTGCCGGAGCGTCCGCGGTAAGAGCCGCCCTTATAGTTGTAGCTCGCCAGCTGCACTTGAAAGGCCTGGGAGAACGCAGCGCAGGTGCCGCTGAGAACGATGGTCCTGGCGGGCAGGTTGACGCCGGCCAGCGCCAATCCGAATTGCGCGGCGAAGGCCAGCACCTTATGGACATCAGCCACATCGGCGCCGTAGCGCGCCGCGTACTCCTCCCGCGACACTCGCTGACCGCGCGCGACCAAGTCGGCCAGCGGCGTTTCCTTCCCACTCGCAGTCCGCTGCCGCAGCACCAGCGTCACCTGCATCACCTCGTTGGGATCCGAATGTCCCGTCCGTATCGCACCTTGCAGCGGTTTGCGCTCACTGCCGGCAACTTCTACGTACTTCTTGAAAGCCATAAATTGCTCCTTGAGGTTCGGCTAACCACCAGTTGCCAGTCACTATTCCCCGGCCCCTGATGCCTTCACGGCCCTTTCATCTTGTCCTTCACGCTCTTGGCCAGCTTCTCGATTTGCTCGGCCTTCTTGATCACGTCCAGGGACAGAGTATTCTCGTCGGTCTTGTCCACCGATTGCTTCAACTCCGTAGCTAACTCTAGCAGCTTTTCCGTATCCTTTTTGAGTTCATCCTGGCGCTGAAGATTGAGTTTTTTCGCCATCTCCTTCTTCTGCTGTGCTTCCCAACCGGTCTCATCGGTGTTCTGCGGTGGTTGGAGAACCGGGGGCGGCGGCGCGATCCGTTGAGCCATACAAGAGATTCCGAAGCAGAGAAAAAGCGCTGCCAAGGTGCTGAAGCGGGTCCATCGTGGGAAAAGGCGTGCTATGTGCGTCATAATCACCGTGATTGTATTCCGCTTGCCGCTTGTTCACAGCAACGCGGCCACCAGAGGGGTCTGGCTTTTATGTTATAAGTCATCCGCGGTGCTGTCAGAGCGGCGGCCCTTACTGGGCGCGGAAAAAAAAGCTTTCGCGGTGTTGGAGGGCGCAGCTCAGCCATGGATTCGTTCAGCCGCACTGCCGTCCTTCCCGCTCCTTGCCTTGCTGAGGCTGGTTTGACGAGATATGCTCCGAGCGAAGGAAAAGTTATGCGAACCTGGCAATGGTTTGTTCTCCCCGCAGTCGTTCTGTTGGTAGCATGTGGCTCGAACCATCTGTCCAGCACTCAGCAATCGCTGACATCGGAGCGTGCAACCGAGGTCGAGCGGGACGTGCGAGCCTACACCGGAGATGTCGCTCGCGATGTTACCCATGACGGCCCTGCAGCCTGGCGCAAGCATTTCGCCGACAGCCCGGAGTTCTTCATGGCCTCAGAGGGACGGCTGGTGTTCCCAAACAGCGCCGCCGCAACCGCGGGAATTCAGCAATTCGCGGGCACCATAAACCACATGGAGCTCGAGTGGGGCCACGACCTACGAGTCGATCCGCTCACGCCGGACCTTGCCGTGGTGGCTGCTCCGTGGCACGAAATCCGCATAGACAACGCTGGGAACCGTGTGGATGAGAGCGGGTATTTTACCGCGATCGCAGAATACAAGGACGGCCGCTGGCAGTTCCGTGATGCTCACTGGTCAGTGGCCGGACCGCCTCCCGCGGTGCAGTAGTCGTGCGTCCCGCTTCGCGTTTACGTGCCCCGATGGCGTAACATGGCTGATTCCCCTGGAATCCCCACGATGCGGAGATCGCTACCGTACTACTTGCCGTTGCTTCTGGTGATTGTCTTCTTCAGCCTGATTCGCTGGCATTTCCGCTACATTCCTCTCGAGCGGGATGAAGGCGAATATGCGTATGCGGGACAGCTCATGCTGCACGGAATACCGCCCTATACGCTCATCTACAGCATGAAGCTTCCCGGTACGTTCGCGGCGTACGCTGCCATCCTCCTGGTATTCGGGCAAACCGCGAAGGGCGTCCATCTCGGGCTGTTGGTGGTAAATGCCTTAACCACCTTACTGATTTTCCTGCTGGGCAGGCGGCTCTTTGGTCCCCTGGCTGGACTGGTGGCCGGCTCCAGCTACGCATTGCTTTCCACCAGCCCGTCGGTGATTGGATTCGCCGGGCACGCGACCCACTTCGTGGTGCTGGCAGCACTCAGCGGCATCCTGCTCTTGTTAGACGCGGCCGACAGGCGGCGAACCTGGTTGTATTTCTGGAGTGGCCTGTTTCTTGGCTTGGCATTTCTTATGAAGCAGCCGGGAATCCTGTTTTCCGTTTTCGGCGGGCTGTACATGGTCAAGGCCGAGTGGCAAACGTGGCTGCACAAGCGGCCGGAATTCTGGATGAAAATCGCCCTGTTCGCCGGCGGGATTCTGTTGCCATTCGCCCTCACCTGCCTGCTGTTGGCGATCGCAGGCGCGTTCGGCAATTTCTGGTTTTGGACTTTCCTGTATGCCCGGCAATATGCCACCACCGTCGGAGTCCGCGAAGGTCTGGACACCTTGCGGCTGCTTCTTCCCAAGGTAGTTCTGCCCGTATTGCCGATTTGGGTGGTAGCCGGCGCGGGCTTCAGCGCGTTACTGTGGAACCGAGCGGCGCGGAAGCAGTGGTTCTTTCTGCTGACTTTCTTTCTGTGCTCGGTTGCCGCTGTCTGTCCCGGGCTGTACTTCCGGCAGCACTACTTCATTCTGCTGTTGCCGTCCATCGCCCTGTTGGCGGGTGTAGCCGTGGGTTGCGGGACGGCCAGTCTGAAACAGCATCTGCGCTCGCGAGTCTGGGCAGCCCTGCCGCTGGTTGTATTCGTCGCCGCCTTTGCCGGATCGCTCTATCTGCAACGCAATTATCTGTTCAAAGCGGGCCCCTTTGCCGCTGCCCGCATGATCTATGGCTCAAATCCGTTTCCAGAGGCGGACGAGGTCGCCTACTACATTAAGAACCACAGCGCGAAAGACGCTCGTGTAGCTGTGCTGGGGTCGGAACCCGAGATCTATTTCTACGCTGACCGTCGTTCGGCAACTGGCTATATCTACACCTACGGGCTCATGGAAGAGCAACCGTATGCCGGCGAAATGCAGCGGCAGATGATCGGCGAGATAGAGGCTGCCCAGCCGGAGTATGTCGTTTTGGTAAACGTAGCCGCGTCCTTCGGCAGACTACCTGGCTCCAGGAAGATCATCTTTGACTGGATCGATAGCTATCTTCCGGCCCACTATGACTTGGTGGGGACCGTCGATCTACTGGGCTATAGCAAGTACGTCTGGGGAGACGCTGCGAAAACGTATCATCCCCAGTCCGGGCAGATCGTTGAGGTTTTCAGGAGGAAGCCGGCGGGCTGATAGCCCCTAGCTGCCTTTCTAGCGCCTGCACTTCGCATAACCTTTGGAGGACGTGTGCTGTTAGGGTATGATGCGCCTAACAAGCAAGCATTAGCAGCGGTCGCTTTGCGCCCGCTCGCCGCCGATCTCAAGTTCAACTGAAAAGAGGAAGTATGACTAAGAAGCAGTTATTTATCGCTTCGGTCCTTGTGGGGTTTGCCGTGGGAATCTCCATTGTAGCGGCCGCTCAGGATGAGCGCACTCCAGAGGAGATTGCGCCCCTGGCCGCCCAGCAAACAGCGCCCAGTCAGCCGGCCCCGCAGATCTTCCGGCGCCTCGGTACCGTAATCACGCCGGCAAGCAGCATCATGCGCCCCGAGGACGCGGGCATACGCGCCCACACCAACGTTCATATCTTCGTGCCCGCCGGTCGTCCGGTGTCTTCGCCAGACATCGCCGGGGCCGGTGGCGAGACCCCAGCCTCGCTGGGCTGCGTCTACAAGGTTGGTCCCATCTACACCGGATGTAATCCAGCAACGGGCGGCACCAATCATCCCAGCGGTGGCTGGGGCGCAATCGCACTGGTAGATGCCTATGACAACCCCCATGCAGCATCCGACCTGGCAACCTTCTCCAGCAACTACGGCCTGCCTGCGGCAACCTTCACCAAGATCTATGCCAACACCAGCCAGGGCACACAAAACGGCATGACTGCCAGTTGCAGCGGCGTTCCCCCGGGTGATTACGGCTGGGGATTAGAGGAGGACTTGGACATCGAATGGGCACACGCCATGGCCCCTAACGCGCAGATCGTCCTGATAGAGGCTTGTAGTAACAGCGACTCGGACTTGTTCTATGCCGAGCAGATAGCCGGCATAGCGGTCAGTCACAGAGGGGGCGGTGACATCTCCAACAGTTGGGGCGGCGGAGAATTCCCTGGCGAAGTCGGCACCACGGATGATGTCTTCTATCGCTACTACTGGAAAGTAACTTCCTATTTCGCCTCGGCAGGGGATGACGGATGGGGCGCTCAATATCCCAGTTCCTCGCCTTGGGTAGTATCCGCTGGCGGCACCACCGTCAATCGCGATTCCGGTGGGAACTTCATAAACGAGAGCTGCTGGGCCCTTAATTCTCAGGGTAACGGTTCTGGGGGCGGTGTCAGCCAGTATGAACTCTGGCAAAACCCGCCAAATATGGCAAATGGAATGGGACCTTGGACTGCCTTTCAGTATCCGCTCTTCGGCCAAACCGCGCGACAAACTCCCGACATGGCCTTTGACGCTGACCCCAACACCGGCGTCAATGTTTACGATACGTACGGATACAGCGGATGGCTTGTCGTCGGCGGTACCAGCGTAGCTTCACCATCGCTGGCCGGCATCGTCAACCTGTCCTACAATCGGCAAGGCCAGAGTCCGGAAATAGGTGGGTACTATACCAACGAAGAGGACAACCTGATCTATGCTCAGGAGTTCAACCACGTCAACTACAGCCAGAACTTCTACGATGTCACCACGGGATGCAACGGAAGCGGCCATTGCGCCGCAGCCTATTACGATCAGTGCACTGGTGTCGGAACGCCCCGCGGCACATTCGGCAAATAACGGGTAGCAGCACTGTGGGTGGAAGCGCGGGTCTACAGGCCCGCGCAATCATCCAATCTCTTCCTAGTTGATCCCAATGTTGTACCTGGGCGACGCAATTCCATTCACCACGACTTCCAGATAGCTCTGGCCTGTCTCCATGTTGGACGGGATATCAAGATGGGTATACGTCGGTCCCGAATAACCGACGGCCATGGTGCTGTGGTCATGAGTGCGGCAGTAGAACACGTGTCCAGTGGCCACATTGGTAATGCGCACAATGGGATAGTTGGTAGCTTCCTGGGCGTCATCACCGTATGAGTTGGCCTGCGAGGCGCCGTTGAACTTAAAGCCAAAGAGAACCAACGAGCTGCCGCGACTGAGCACAGCTGAAGTAAGCATGGCCGACGGCGCCAAGCCAGGATACGGATTGCCCGCGGGCGTGTAGATCTCCACGTCGTTGCTGCCATCGGTGTAAAGTACCTGCCCGGTAGGTAGCACCAGCATGCGCCCGTACCAGGATGAGTTATTGGGAGAATTCGGCGTGCGCGGCACAGAGATCAACTCAGAGCCATTCCACTCGAAGAAATAGGTGTTCAGCTCAAAGATGCCCGGGCTGGCGCTGACCAGCACGTTACCGTCGGGCAGCAGCGCCGCTGGACCGTCGGCAATGTCCAAGCCGTCAGGGAAGTCAGGACCTGGCGTCCAGGTTTGCGTGCTCAGGGTGTAGATGGAGGTATGGCCAGCACCGTCGCCATTAGCTCCGGTGGCAAAGACGGTGCCGTCAGGGCGCAGCATCGCTGGCCCCACTTCATAGGAGCCGTGCGAGTCCCAGAGCTGGACAATGGTGCTTCCCGCACTAGCCCACGAGCCGCTGGAAGGAGTGTAAATCTCGGAGTTCGTTCCAGAGGGATCGTTCACGTCGGTGTAAGCGTCAACCGTGAGCACGCCGCCGGTAGGCAGCAGCGTCCATCCCTCCTCATTGTTGGAATCAAACTTGCCGGAGCCGGTCGCAGTCCATGTTAGGGCAGATTCATTGAACAGCGCTTGCTGACGGTCGCAACAGTTCGCCAGCATAAAGGTCTTGTTGAACAGAACGACACCAGAAGCGTCGCCGATGCTGGTCCAGCCGCTGGGCGGATTGATGCTGGTCCAACTGTTGGCTACGGGATCGTAAATCGCACCCATATCGGTCCACACATACTGGCTGAAATTCTGTTCGCCTCCCTCCACGATGACCTTGCCATCGGCCAGAACGGCCGAGGCAAAGAACAGTGGGCCGTAATCGGACGAGAGCGACGCCAACTGCGACCAGGTTCCGTTGACGTAGCTGCCACTAATGTCGGGCGTTAACCTGTACCAGTCGGAATAACCGTCGTTCGGGTCTTCATGATGCATCAGGACCGTGCCGTCGGTCAGCAGCAGCGCGGTTCCGGCCGTGAAGGCCGGCTGATGCGTTAAGGGCTGCCACGATTGCGCGCTGGCCAAGCCTGTGATGGCTAGCATGGCAACGGTAGCGAAGGCGAACATTCGCAAAGGCTTCATCTCTCTCCTTGGTGATTCCGGGCGGGCGGCGGAACAAAGCCCACACAGTATAGCCGCCCAACCTGCTGACCGTCACTTGATCGCATTCTCAGGTGGTGTCTTGGTTTCGATGCGGACCGTCCCTCCGCGGCTAAAGCCGGTTTCGGCACGGATGAATCCGTGCCCGTTCAAAACCCGATGAAAGTAGGACGCTGCCCATTCTTCACGCCGCCTTTCGCCGCTCGACCTTTGCCTGCTACTCTGAACTTCACGACCCATGCCGCCGCGTCCTGCCAATCCCATACGAACTCTGCTGAAGCAGATGCCAATCTATGCCAACTTCAAGCAGCTCGGACACTATCCTGACTATTGGTGGTGGCACCTGCGCGGCAGGCCTCGGCGGATTCCCCACGTCATCAAACAGCGGACCGTCATGGAGTACGCGGGAGCGTTCGGACTCACTACCCTGGTCGAAACCGGAACGTACTACGGAGAAATGATCGCCGCAGTTGCTCATCGCTTTCGCCGGATCTATTCCATCGAACTCGACCCTCGCCTGGCGTGTCTCGCACAGAAGCGATTCCACAAGTGCTCGCATGTGGAGATCATGAATAGCGATAGTCAGACCGCCGTGCCAATGCTACTGCAACGGCTGAATGAGCGCTGTCTGTGGTGGCTGGACGCGGGGTACTACGGCTGGAGCGGAGGTTTTGGAAATCCCAACCGCCTGGGTTCTGAGCTAAATGCAATTCTGGCAGATCGAATTCCGGACCACGTTATCCTGATGGACGATGCCGACGGTGTCAATGGCCAAGCCGGGACCCCGAAATTGGAAGAACTGATCGCCTCGATTGAATCCGAGTACCCCAATCGGCACGTCGAAGTCGCGCACAACATCTTAAGAATCACGCCCTAATAACCGGTCACAGCGCCTCTGCTACGGCGCTGCAACCTGGAACCGCAAAACCGACTGGGCGATGCGGTACTGATACTTCGCGGCTGCAAATTGAATTTGTGCTTCAGTCTGCTGGAGTTGCGCCTGGCTCAACTCCACAATCGAGCTCAGCCCCAGGTTATAACGCGTCTGCGACAGCTTTACGGCGAGGTCCGTCTCCTCCACGAACTGCTGGGTCACGCTGATACGGTTATAAGCGGTGATGGCAGTCAGCCAACTGTTGCGCACGTCATTGGCGATGCGGTCTTTCAGTTCGCGGAGTTGCTCGTCGGCGGCCTGCGCTCGAAATCCCGCTTCGCGCGACCGCGCCACAAACTCAAATCCATTGAATATCGGAATATTGACGTTGACTCCAATGGCGCCATACCACGAAGTGAACGGGCTCACACCGGCGACCGTGCTGCTGTAAGGCGTACGGCCAACCACCCCCAGGGCCTCGATACTCGGCAAGAGTAAGTCCCGTTCTGCCTTCTGGAAGTGCTGGGACGCCTGAAACTCGTAGCTCTGCGAGGCAATCTCCGGGCGATTGCTGAAGGCCTGATCCACCAGTTGACTGACGGCATCGGGAGGCGGCGTCGGCTGGCTTTCGATGTCGGTCAGCTCAAACTGCTGCTGCGAGGTATAGCCCAGCACCTGGGAGAGCGTCGAAAGCGCGGCCTGATAATTGTTCTGCGCATCCAGCAGAAGCAGCCTGGCTTGCGACACATTGGCGTCGGCAAAACTGACGTCGAGTTCCGAGCGCAGCTTGTTCTGGAACAGCGTCGTAATCTGGCGGGACACAAGGTCTCGCTCATTCACTGTTTCCTGGGCTACCTTCAGGAGCGCAAGTTCCTGCAGTGCGTTGTAGAAGGCCTGATCTACGGCCAGCTTGACTTGGTCGGCAGTTGCGACGGCGTTCATGTCGGCTGCCTTGGCGCGCAGCGCTGCCGTGGCTACCAGGTTGTTGGTGCGCCCGAAATCTGTGATGAGTTGCGAGAGTGTCAATCCGCCAGCCGCGCGTTCGTAGACGCTGGGGTTGTTGAGGAGACCGGCTGCGATACGCGTGCCCTCCTTCGGCTCGACTGCCGTCAAACTGCCATACACATTTGGATAGTAAGCAGCTTTCTGTTCGCGCGTGACCTGATTCGAGGCCAGCGACAGCAAGCGGTATACAGAGATTTGCGGGTTGTTCTTCAGCCCCAGAGCCTCGGCGTCCTGGACCGTCAGCCGTTGGACCGCGCCGGTCGCGGGAATTTGCGGCGGGGGTTGCGGCACCGCGGCCGACGGCCCAGACGGCGCTGGCAGAGACTGCGTCTGCGGAGATGTCACGTTTTGCACGGGTGTAGTAGCAGCTGGCCTTGGCGCTGTCTGCATCTGCGGCAGAGGCGGTGACGTTTCAGTCTGTGCAGGGATACCCGTCGGGAGCCCGGGAGATGTTGTCTGCGCCGCCAGAGAAAGGCTGCTCAACATAACTGGAATCACAAGCCGGAGGGCCCTGCGTCTCAAGCTCGCACCTCCTGTCCTGCGAGATGTTCTTCTTTGCCGCTGTGCATCAGGTAATACGCGGCCGGCACCAGGAAGAGGGTCACGATAAACGAAAACATCAAGCCTCCAATGATGGCGCGAGCCAGCGGCGCGTATTGCTCGCTGCCCGCTTCCAAGGCCAGGGCCAGCGGAATCAGCCCCAGAAAGGTAGCGAAGGTCGTCATCATGATGGGACGCAGACGCACATGGCACGCGTTCTTGATGGCATTTTCCAAAGGCTGTCCGCGGCGGCGCAACTCGCGTGTGAACTCGACAATCAGGATCGAATCCGACACCACGATGCCGATCATCATCATTACCCCCATCAGCGACATGATGTTGATGGTGGTTCCGGTCACGAGCAGGAACAGGATCACGCCGGTGAATCCCGGCGGCACGGCCAGCAGGATCACGAAAGGATCGCTGAAGGAGGCAAACTGCGCCATCAGGATCAGGTACACGAGGACAATCGAGAGCGCCAATCCGATGGCGAAGCTCTTGAACGAGGCGCGCATGGTGACCACCGAGCCCCGCAGCTCCACCCGTATGTTGGGCGGCAACTGCGTATGATCGATCACCTGTTGCACTTTCTTCGCGAGTGCTCCCAGATCCTCTCCCTTGGGCGCAACGTATAGATCGATGACCCGGAACAACTGATGATGGTCGACCTCAGTGGGCGTGTTGATCATCTTGATATCGGCCACGTTCTCCAGCATCGTGGGCTCGGCGTTGTTCTTGGCGTGCAGCGGGATCTGCTTGAAGTCCTCCATGGTCATCTTCCCAATCTGAGTGGGGGTGTACTGCACGGTCAGAAAGTAATTGTTGCCGCTCTTGGGGTCGATCCAGTACCCCGGCGCGATCATGCCGTTGGAGGTAAGCGCGGTCACCACGTTGTCCACAACGTCCTGGGCGTCGAGGCCGAGGCGCGCCGCCATTTCGCGGCGCACGTTCAATTGGATACCCGGGTAATCCAGATCTTGCGGGATGAGAACATCGCTGACATCGTGCAGGCCCCGGACCTGTTTCGCCATCTCGCTGGCGACCTGGTAAGCAGCCGCCTGATTGTTGCCCGTGACCTGAATGTCGATGGGCGCCGGCATTCCCTGGTTCACGATGGAATCCACCAGACCTCCGGTCCGGAAGAAGGTGGCAAGCTCCGGCAGATCGGAAGAGAGTTTTCGCCGAACGCGGTTGATGTAAGCGAAGCTGCTGGTCTTGTGTTCTTTTTGGAGTTGCACCAGCACAAAAGCCGTGTGCATCGCTGAATTCGTGGTGTAGATTGCCGAAAGATCGGCATTCACGCCGATGTTGGAGACGATCATGTCCAACTCGTCACTCGGAATAACCTCGCGGATGTCGGCTTCTACGCGCGCGATATAGTCATTTGTCAGTTCGATCCGGGTGCCGCTGGGAGCTTTCACATCGATGACAAACTGGCCAGGATCGGTACGTGGGAAGAAGGCGACGCCCAGCAAAGGTGAAAGTGCCAGGCTCAGGACGAATCCGCCCATGATCACCGCGACCGTCATCTTCGGGTGTTGCAGCGCCTTCTCGATTGATTCGTCGTATTTGGCCAGGATGTAGTCATAGCCGCGATTGAACGGCGCCAGCAGGCGTTCCAGCAGGCCGCCTTCATGCTCGCCTTCGACTTCATCACCGTGTTCCGATTTGATGAACAACGAGCAGAACAATGGCACAACCGACATCGCCACCAGGTAGGACGCCGCCAGCGCCAGCACCACGCCCAGCGCCAAGGCGGTAAAGAGATACTTGCTGACCCCGGACAGAAACACCACCGGGAAAAATACGATGGCGGTAGTGAAGGTGGCCGCCAGAACGGCCAACTGCACTTCCTTTCCGCCCTGCTCGGCCGCAGTGCGAGCATTTTCACCCTCTTCCAGATGTCGGAAGATGTTCTCCAGCACGACTACGGAGTTGTCGATAAGTCGAGACAGGACGAGAGCGAGGCCGCCCAGAACCATTGTGTTGATCGAACTGCCAAAGGCATTCAAAAGAAGAAACGCCGCCAGGCACGAGATCGGAATCGAGAGCAGCACGGAAATCGTGCCCCGCAACGACCCCAGGAAAACCAGGATCATCACCGCCGTCAAACCCAGGCCGATACCACCCTCGCGCAGTACATTGGCAACAGCTATCTTGACGTATTGCGACTGATCGAAAGCAACCGACGCGACCAGGCTTTTGGGAGTGTCAAGCAGCCTCTTGATGCGGTCGCGGACCCCATTCACAATCTGAATGGTGTTGCTGTTGCCTCCCTGCCGCAAGATAGGCAAGTAGACCGACTTCTGCCCGTCTACTCGCACCAGATTGTATTGCAGAGCGGATGAGTCCTCGGCGTGGCCAATGTCGCCGAACCGCAGCACATTGTTGCCGATTGCCTTGAGTGGCACGTCGTTCATCTCTTTGACGTTGGGCAATTGGCTGTTGCTGTAGATGTTGTAATCGAAGGGCCCAATGCGTACGTCGCCCGCGGGCAGAATGTCGTTGGCCTTGTTTATTGCGTGGACCACGTCCATGGGGCTCAGCTGCGCAGCCTCAAGCTTTACCGGGTCCACGTAGAACTGAATTTGCCGGTACTTACCGCCGAAGGGTTGGGGCACGGATGCGCCGGGAACGTTGGCGATCTGATTCCTGACATTGAATTGTCCCAGGTCGTGCAGTTGCGTCTCGGTCAGCCCCTGGCCCTTGAGAGTAACCAGGCAAACCGGCATGCTCGACGCATCGAACTTCAGCACTACCGGCGGCAGCGTCCCCTGCGGCAACCTTCGCAAGTCAGCCATTGCAAGATTGGCGATGGAACTGACCGCTGCATCCGGATCGGTCCCCGGCTGGAAGTAAACCTTGATCAAGCTGACGCCCGTGAGCGATCGCGATTCGATGCGATCAATGTTGCTGCCCAGCGTGAAGAAGCGCTCGAACGTATCGGTAATGTCGCCCTCAATCTGCTGCGGCGGCATTCCGCTGTAGAAAGTGGCGACCACGACCACGGGAATCTGGATCTGCGGGAACAGATCCACGGGCATGCGCGCCACCGTGGTCACGCCCACTACAACGATCCCAAGGCACAGCATCAGGATGAAGAACGGATACTTGATCGCAAAGTTCGACATGCCGGCTACTCCGTCCCTTTGCTGCCGGGCCCTGAATCGAACACGCTAGTCTTGGGGCGCACCAACTCGCCCGGTTGATAGCTGCCCAGGTTCCCGACAATGACGCGCTCGCCTTCCGTTAGTCCCGACAGGATCTCGACGTTGTTTGAGCTCTCCACGCCTACCTGCACTTCGCGAGACTGCACCCGGTTGTTTGCGTCCAGGGCCAGCACGCTGGTTTTGTTGTCGCCACGCCGGAGGGCTTCGATAGGAACAGTGAGCGCATTGGGACGGCTGTCGGCGCTCAGCTGGACATCGGCGTACATTCCGGGTTGCAGATGATAGTTGGCGTTCGGTACGTCGATCTCGACCTGCATGGTCCGGGTCGACGTATCCAGAGCGTCAGTGAAGCGGGTGACTTTGCCAGTGAAATGTTCGCCGGTCGCCTGCACATGGACATCGGCAGAATCGCCAATGCGAACCTTCGCCGCCAACGATTCGGGCACGGGAATGCGCAGGCGAAGCAAGTTGCTCTGGGCCACGGTGACCACCGGGAGCCCGCTCGTATTCGAGGTCCCGGCCTGCACCAGGGAACCAGTATCGGAGAAGCGCCAGGTCACCACACCGTCGTACGGGGCGACGATCTTGGAGTAGTTGCTGAGAGCGGCATAATGCTGCTGGTCCGCCTGCGCCACGGCCAGTTGCTGCCTGGCAGCCGCCAGCGAAGACTTGGCCGCGTCCACGCGAGCCTGCGAAGCGCGATCTTTGGCGGTTGCGTCGTCCAGTTCTTGTTGCGCGATCAAACCCGGCTGCACTTTGTCAGTGTTGACCAACCGTTCGGCGTTGGAGTGTAAGGCCACAGTGTCGGCTTGGGCGCGCAATACCTCGCTTTGCGCCCGCTGGATCTCTTCTTCCGCATGGTGTACCTCAGCTTTCGCCTCGTCCACCTGCGCCATTAGCTCCGGAATTTCCAGCACCGCCAGGACCTGTCCGGTGTGAACCCGGTCACCAATGTCGACGTAGATGTTCTTGATATAACCGGCCACCTTGGCGTGCAACTCGACATTCTGGTAGGGGCTGAATTGCCCTGCTATGGACAGCGAGTTGGCAATCGTCTGCCGCTTGACTGGAGCGACCGCGGCATAAGGAATGCGGTCGGCTTCCGCGTTAGCCTCGCTTGCCTTGGACGAGCCGGCACGTACGCGCTGCACCACCATAGCCGCGATCAGGACACAGCCAGCAGCGATCGCTAGCACGATCAATTGTCGCCGACGACGAACCTGCATGAGCCTCCTCTTTCGACCGGGGGTTCGCTCTGTCAAAGCCCAATCAGCATAGTTAGCGTGGCCCGATGGGAACCCAAAACCGGAAGATCAAAATATGAATGACGCTGAGGAAAACTATGCCTGGACGGGAGGGGGCCGCAGAAATTGATGCGAATACCACAGAGAAAGATTGCTTGCTGGTGGAGTTCCGAAAGCGCTGTGGACTCGGGGTTCTCGATGGAACAACGGCACAAAAAGGCCAAGCACAGCCATCCAGAACAGCAGACCACCGGTCGCGTCAATGGTTTGCGCTTCCATCTTCTGTCCGCTGGACCACATCTTGGAAGCGGTAGATGGGGTCACCTTCGCCGGCGAGACGCCGTCGTAAACCGCGGTCTTAGCATGGAGGGCAAAAAAGAACACCAAGGCACAGAACGCGATGGGCATCGCGCGCCACAGCGTCTTGTTTGGCATGATTCGAAGATTCAAAGCTTGTTTTGCCTGACGCAAAGATTTTACGGCTTGTCTTGCATGAATGCGAAGAACCCGCACCCAGCGCGAATCTCACTCCAGATTACCTATTATACGTGCGAGGCCTCGATTAGTAAGCGCTCGCGCAAGACGACCCGATTCCAGCGATGTTGCCGACCTTCGCCAAGTCAACATCTCTTCCGTAAGTCCTGGCATCACGAGTAAGTCAGCGTAACCGCAATAGAATTCTTGTCAGCGCATCCAGGAGCGGGCCCTTTCACTTCGCTGGGGGAAGCACCGGCGGAGCAGAGCCGGGCCAGAGCCAAACCTGTAGGCGCGATGAAGTAGGGCGAAACATCGTTCTCGATGATCGACTTCAACTCGTCCACGAGCTTGTTCCAGGAGTCGAGGTCGCCGATGGTTTTCGCCTGCGCCAGGCGCTTCAAGTCCTCGCAGAAGTTCATGAAGTCACTCGCGGCGTGCAGCGCATAGCCAATCGAGTCGGGCGAAACGCCGGGTTCCGGAGACTGAATCTTTAAAAGAGCGACACCATTCGCCGTGTCGCCAATCGTTCTGCGATCAGGAACAGCGTTAGCCGGCGGCGCGGAATCGTTGCAGGTGATGTTCCATCCGCTCCAAACACTGTAGGTGAGAGACGCGAAGTTAGACGGCTGGGAAAAGCTCAGGTCCGAACAGGCGCGGGCAAAGGCCGCATAGTTAGGTTGATCCTTCGACTGATCGTCCGGCCGTCCGTTGGTGATGGTCGAGGATTGCAGCCGCGCATACGCTGCCGGGGGCAGAATAATCTGAAGCACCTGCGTGGTCTTTGCCTGCGCGGCTAGCGCGTCGATCGCCTTCACCAGCGCGGTGGCATCGGGGCCACTGGTCAGCAACTGGAGAAAGCCGGCAATGTATTGCCCGAATGCGCCGTTATCGCTTGCCGACAACATGACATGCAGATCGATTGTGCCGAGGACCGTATTGCCGGACTCTAGATTGGCCTGGGCCGCAAAGTAAATGTCGATCTCGCGCTTGCTCTTATTGAGTTGATACAGAGAGCTGCGGCCTACATCGGCCAGGAGGTGAAAGATGTTGTTGCCGGCATAGACCAAGGTCGAGTCGCTGATGACGGCATCAGTCCAGGCGGCGCTAAGTTTTCCAAACAGGTTGAGAGTGACAGAAGTCTTCTTCTCGTAGAACTTCTCCAGGCCGCTGCCGACGGCAATAGCCACGCCACCGCCCGGAATCTGCAACGCATCCACGTACTTGCCTGAGATCGCGGCTGCCCAAGCGGCCGTATACGCTACAGCGGTAAGGTCGAAGCTGTAGTCCATCAGCAGGTAAGTTTGATTCGTCTTCTCGATGGCGAGATCGAGCGTGGCCTTCACTCCCTGCGCTGGTTTCAGCCAGCCGGCGATCTTGGAATTTGTCTCGCTCACGCAGTTACCGATCTCGTTTGCGGCTTTCGGCCAGACCTTTTTGTCGAAGGAGTCTCCCAGCCCACCGACAACATTCTTGAAGCCGTCATGTAGTTGGGACGACATAGCCGTCAGGCACGCTTTGGGATCTCCGGAAAGGGTCACGCCGAGATTGAGTCCCAGGCTGGCGTCCTGGGTTTGCGATCGATAGAGATGCAAACGCCCGGAATTGGGGGCATCCCGCCATAGCAAGGCTTCGAAGGTGCCGGCATACTCGAGTTGAAATGCGAGTTTGGCGCCCGCCTGGAATTCGCCCTTCGCCGACATCGTGAGTTTGAGAGCGTCCGCCTTATCAGGAATGTCGGCTTTGTACTGGCCGGCGTAGAAGACCTTGTCGTAGCCGATGCTGGCGCCCAAACCGACTTGCAGGTTGGCGTTGAAGTTGTGGTGAAGATAATCACCGACCTTAAGATTGCCGAGCGTTTCGGCATGTAGCGGCAAGACGAAGTCGGAGAATGCGGCGACGATTCCGTCCCTCAGCTTATCCGCCGGATTACAGCGCTTGTAAAAGGCGACAGTAAAGGTGTCCTTGGAGTTGACGCTTCCGCAAACCCCATAGACACCTTCGGTGAAATTGGCGGAGATGCCACCCTGAATCTGGAGATCCATTTCAAGCCCGATGAACGCCGCACCCGGGGGCACCGGAATTGACTTCGCTTCCTTCTTCTTGTCCGGCAGCGCCGCACCAAAGATAGCTTCTGTTGGCAGATCGTCGGTGTAAGACAAGAGCTTGCCCGACGTGATGACCGATAACTTCCCAGTAACGCCACCCGAGAGCGTGAAGCTGAAGTCGCCAAGCTTCCAGCACTGGTTCCCGCTGCTGTACTGGATGGAAGTGCTAATCCCCTCGGGCAGCGTGGAGATGCTCTTGTCGAGGTGACCGGCGAACTCGGCTCCGAGACGAAGTTCGGTAGGGACCTTGTCTACCGCCTTCTCCAGATCGTTGAGCTTATCCACCGGAATAGCGGGATCAGAAGCTATGCTGAGACGGACAGACATGGATGGTGCTCCTACAGTCGGAAGTTATAGGTTCATGTACTCGGGATGATAGTCCTTCCAGATGCCGGTGCCGGCGGAGATCTGGCGAACGGGCATATCTTCGGCGTGTTTGGCGGTGCGGACCCACTCCCAGGCGCGCAGTATTTCAGATTCATGGAAGTAGCGCGTCTCCGCCTGTAGCACTGCGGCCCCCGCGGTCAGCAGCGCCACAATCTCTTCCCACTTGTCGGCGCCAACCACCGCCATGCGAGCGATGTGGTCGGTGTGCTTTTGCAGAAAGCGCATCTCGTCCCAGCGGGCTTTCCAGTCAGCGCCGTGCATTTGCGACAGATCGGCGAGAATGCCGATCGGCTTGTGCTTGCGCTCGCGGAGGAGAAATTCGATTTGAGGTTCAAAACTCTTGATGTCTTCGTCGGTCATCTTGCCGGTAACCTTGAATCCCAACACTCCACCGAAACTCTCTTTGAGTCGTTCAATCATTCTATGTGCGCTCCTTGTCAGGCAGGTTGCAGTATAACGCTTGCAAGTCGCCAAAGCCCATCCTGGGTGTGCGTGCAGCGAAGCGTAGCACGGAAGCAGGCTGGTCCAGCACTCATCCTGCCCGACGTTGTTCTTCCCCCAAATCGATTGGCCGAAGCTGGTCCGCCGCAATGAAGATGACCAGGGCTGCAACCGGGACGTACAAAGCCCGCAGCTCCCAGCGCTGCTTGCTGATGGTGCCGATGGCCGCACCGAGCACATAGCAAATCCAAGTCGAGGCCAGCATGGTTCCTTCACGAATATCTTTCTGCTGTCCCGCCAGTCTTACGATGTCAGACATGCCGCGTTGTGGGATGGTGTCATACGCCCAGAAAAATGCGCGGGTGAACGATTCGGTCAGCTTGATCAGCGTCCCAGTGACGAAGGTCGTGTAGATGGTCAGGGTACCGACGTGGGTCAAGGTCGCGGTCTGCACCCCCATGGAGAAAGCCAGCAAGGCCACCAGAACGAAGTAGGCCGGGGAGCGCTGACCAACGATCTGGCCCAGGTGCATTGCCGGACTTGCGCGCGTGAACAATACAAGCAGCACCGCTTCCGCCGCCAGGGTAAACGAGGCGATGCGCCTAACGCCGTGGCGTCCGGCGATTTCAATCATAATTCGCGTCAGCGCGACGGCCGCAAAGTAGGAGACGACAGCACAAAGCGGCCGCAGCAGGTTGGGCCAGTCCCGCTGCCCCAGATACATGCCAATGTGGACACTGTTGCCGCTCATGTTGGCAGTGAAGATCTGGAATAAGGCGATGTAGCCGACAGCATCAACGAAGCCGCCGACGGCGGTGAGGGACAACGCAACTGCGACCTTGCCGCGCCAGTTGAGATCGGGAGCGTCTCTCACAGGTCTTTCAAGGCGAGTCTGGCTGCGTTATAGCCGCACATGCCATGTACTCCGCCGCCCGGAGGTGTGGAGGCTGAGCAAATATAGATGTCCCGTGCAGAAGTGGCGTAGTACCCCATCGTGGGACGAAAGAGGAACTGGGACAAATTCATCAACCCGCCGCCGATGTCGCCGCCAATCAGGTTGGCATCCATGGCCTGCAACGCTGCCGGCGAAAACACCCGGCGCTCCAGAACGCAGTCGCGGAAACCGGGAGCGAAGCGCTCGATCTGCGCCTCGATGCGGGGCAGCATATCGAAGTCGGAGCCATTGGGCACATGGCAATACGCCCAGGCAATATGCCGGCCTTCGGGAGCGCGCGTGGGGTCGAAAAGCGTGGGCTGCGCCAGCAGCACAAACGGGCGTTCGGCATGTCGCCCATGGCGCATCGCATCTTCGGAGACGACAAACTCCTCCAGCGTGCCGCCGATGTGGACCGTCGCCGAGCGCAGACACTCCGTCGCCTTCCACGGGATCGGTTGCGACAGCGCGTAGTCGACCTTGAACACGCCGGGGCCGGAGCGATAGCGCTGCAGGCGGCGCGCGTAGCCTGCGGACAATTGGCCGCCGGCTATTTGCAGCAACTGTTGCGGTGCCACGTCGCACAGCGCGACATCATACTTTCCGAGCGCAGCAAGACTTTCGACGCGGGTCGAGAGCTGCACCGTTCCCCCCAGCCTGGCCAAATAACTGCATAGCGCATTGGTGATCGACTGCGCGCCGCCGCGTGGGATAGGCCATCCCACTGCGTGTGCCGTGGCGCCTAGCATGATGCCGAACGCGGAGCTAAGAGGCTCCTCCAGCGAGAGGATGGAATGAGCCGCCAACCCAGCAAACAGCGCTCTGGTCCTGGGATTGCGAAACCAGAAGTGAGCAATCGCATTAGCTGAAGGAAATCCCAGCAACCCCAGCCGCGCCAGCAGAAGCGGATGTCGCGGAAACAGGGAGACAGGCTTGAGAACTTCCGGAGCCAGCTGCGCCCAATGCTCCGCAAACGGCCCGAAGAGCCTGCGCCACTGCTTGCCATCCTCGCCGAGTGCGGCCTCAGCCTCGCCGAGGTCGCGCTCCAACATCACCGCCGTGCCGTCATCCAAAGGATGGGCCAGCGGCGCGGGCGGCTGAATCCATTGCAGCCCATAGTCGCTCAATGGCAGCGTTGAAAAGAACGGCGACGCCAACGCCATGGGATGTACGGCGGAACCGAAGTCGTGGAGAAATCCGGGCAATGTGAGAGGAAGGGTGCGCGCGCCGCCCCCGGCTTGCGGTTCGGCTTCAAAGACGTCGACCTTCAGTCCGGCTTGCGCAAGAACGATGGCCGCGGCTAGTCCGTTGGGACCTGCTCCGATGACAACGGCTCGTCGCTGGGTTGCAGGCATAATGAAATGGGCCTGATGGGGTCCGAAGTGTGTGCCGACTCCAGCCGCTTATTATGCGGCGTTTGGCTAGCCATTGTGGAAATAAAAGAGGTTCCCGTCCAAGTCCTCTACGGTGAATTGCCGTAATCCCCAAGGCTTTTTTTCCAGAGGATCCACAATGTTCGCACCTGATGACTTGAGTTCCTGGTACGCGGCATCGATATCTTCGGCAAACACCCAGTGAACGGCAGCTTCGAACGGGGGCTGCCTCTTCCGAAAGAATATCGCCACAGTACCGCGTGAAACGGCCCCAATTTCCTTGCCTGGATAAAGCCATCCGATCTGAAAGCCGAGGGCATCTCTGTAATGCTGTTGTGCGCGCTCGACATCGGCGACCGGCAACTCCGGCACAGGCTGGCCAATTGCGCTCATTTTCTCTTTTGCGGCCACGGAGACCTCCTTTATGCAACAAAACTGCCGCCGCGTCAATGAGGACACTGCCAAATCGAGGGCGCATTTGACTCTCTCGGATGGGTCAACTAGCCTCAAGTTCAATCGCGTATTCCTATGCTTGAACCGATACGACACAGGCAGAGCTCGATTGTTGCTTTGAGAATAGACCGCAAACTGCCGTGCTTGGTGTTGGGGATCGTGTTTTGCGCGCAAGCGTTCGCGGGCGACATGGTGCGCCCCAGCCATGCCTCTCACGCCATGGTCGCCACGATTCAGCCCGAGGCTTCCCGAGTGGGCGTCGCCATCATGCAACAGGGTGGCAATGCGGTAGACGCAGCGGTCGCTGTGGGATTTGCGTTGGCTGTCGTCTATCCCCAGGCCGGCAACATCGGTGGCGGAGGTTTTCTGCTTTTTCGACGGCCCGATGGCGAAGTACACTTCGTCGACTATCGTGAGAAGGCTCCAGCGAAAGCCGCGGCCAACATGTATCTCGACGCGCAAGGCAATGTAGTTCCCAAGCTCAGTACGATCGGCTATAAGTCCGTGGGAGTGCCGGGCTCGGTGGCAGGACTGGCCTATGCCGAGCAGCATTGGGGCAAGCTTGGGCTGAAGCAGGTGATGGAGCCGGCCATTCGGCTGGCACGCGATGGTTTCGTGCTGGACTATGACGATGCCCAGTCGCTTCACGATTCGCAGCTCGCGCAGTTTGCCGAGTCGCATCGTGTTTTTCAGCGCGACGGAAACTACTACCGGGCAGGGGAGATCTTCAGGCAGCCTGATCTGGCAAAGACTCTGGAGCGAATCGCCGACAAGCCCGATGACTTCTATCATGGCTCGCTGGCGCGTGAACTGGCGACTACGATGCAGAAGCGCGGAGGGCTGATCACGGCCAAAGATCTTGCGCAATACGAGGTGAAGGAGCGGCAGCCGATTCGCGGCACTTATCGTGGTTACGAGATCATCAGCGCCCCGCCGCCTTCTTCGGGCGGAATTGCTCTGGTGGAAACTCTCAATATCCTGGAAGGCTACGACCTGACGAAGGAAGGTGACCGTTCGGCCCAAAGTATTCACCTGACGGTTGAAGCCTTCCAGCGCGCCTTCTTCGATCGCGCCGAATTTCTGGGCGACCCCGATTTTTCCAAGATTCCCGTCGCGCAACTCATTGACAAGCGTTACGCCAATGCCTGGCGCGAGACCATCGCGCCACGGCGCGCCACTCCGAGTGCCGACCTTCGGCGGCCATCGGTGTTCTCGCAGCTCGACAGTTACGCCAGCTCGCACCCGCAGCCGACGTCGGTTGCCGAGCCCGACCACACCACGCACTACTCGGTCGTGGATTCCGAGGGCAACGCTGTATCGGTGACCACTACGTTGAACGACGCCTTCGGATCGCGCGCTACCGCCGAAGGTCTCGGATTCCTGCTGAACGATGAGATGGACGACTTCAGCGCCAAGGCCGGCGCGCCTAACATGTACGGATTGCTACAGGGCCCGGCGAATGCCATCGGCGCAGGAAAGCGTCCGCTGTCGGCGATGACGCCGACTCTCGTGCTTAAGAACGGCAAGCTGTTTCTAGTGCTAGGCTCGCCGGGAGGACCGACGATCATCACTACCGTAGCCAATACGCTGATGGGCATCGTGGATTACGGACTCAACATTCAACAGGCGGTAAACGCTCCGCGGTTCCACGACCAGTGGATGCCCGACCAGATTGAAGTGGAGGCCACCGGAATTTCGCCCGACACTCTTGGCCTCCTTGAGCACATGGGTCATAAGATTGAAATGGCGCGGGGATATTGGGGCGATGCCGAGTGTATCGCTGTCGATGAGAAGACGGGCGAGCTCCTGGGCGCCAGCGACGGACGCAACGACGGAAAGGCGGTGGGCTTCTGATGCGGCGGGCGATGTCCACGCTGGTGTATGCCAAGCGCGAGCGGCTACATCCCGGCCTGCTGGACCAGTTTGTCTCCGGCGGCGCCGAGGCCATTGAGATCTTTGCCGCGCGCGGACACTTCAACTACACCGACCGGCAGCACATTCGCGAGATCGGCAACTGGTTTCGCAGCACTGGCGTCACCTTTCACTCCATGCACTCGCCCATGTACAGCGATGAGGAGTGGGGGCGCAGCGGGGTGACGCCTGTGAACATTGCCGCCGTGGAGAAGCGCGACCGTATCGCAGCCACAGACGAAATCAAGCGCGCACTGGAAGTCGCCGAGCAGGCGCCGTTCCAGTTTCTGGTGCAGCACGTTGGCGTGGGCAACGAGGGCAGCAACGAGCACAAACTGGAAGCGGCCATGAGTTCGCTGGAACACCTCCATGCGTTTGCTAAGCCGCTGGGCGTGCAACTGCTGGTGGAGAACATTACGAACGATCTCTCCACCCCGGAGAGTCTGATGGAGTTGCTGCACGCTGGACGCTTTATCGATATCGGAGTGTGCTTCGATGTCGGACACGCACACATCATGTCAAGCGTGAAGCAAGCCTTTCACAGCTTGAAGGACCGCATCCGCTCTACGCACGTACACGACAATAACAAGGACCACGACTCGCATCTGTGGCCGGGAGCAGGCAATATCGACTGGAGTGAAGCGATGTCCCTGCTGCGCAGCGCGCCGCACATGCCGCCGCTGTTGCTGGAGATTGAGGGCGTCGAAGGCGAGAACATTTCGGAGAAGATGGCGGAGGCGTTCGGGAGGCTGGAGAAAGCGTGATCTTCAGTCTGGAATTTCTACCTCGGTGTAGCTGCCCGGGGACGCTTTCGACCGCGTTGCAATGTGACCAGTCCGAGGCTCATAAATTGTTCTTGTCGAAAACCTTTTTGTCGTTAGCTGATGATAAACCCTTGTTCCGTCCCTACGGGACTCAGATCAATTTCCCGCCCAGCCAGGACTCCGCTTTCGCTCCGTCCTGGGCTATCATTGTTCCGCCCTGCGGGCTCGATTTGAGCGGTCTCGCCGCCTGACTTTTCCGCCCTCAACGTGCATACTAAATACTTAATCCCATGAACTCATCCACAAGACCCGAAACCGAAGCACCCGTCACCACGATCCGCGAGGTCGGCCAGCACGAAGGCCAGACCGTTACCATTCGCGGCTGGCTCTACAACCTGCGCGAGAGTGGCAAGCTGCTGTTTCCTATTTTTCGCGATGGCAGCGGCGTCATCCAGGGCGTGGTTGCCAAGCAGGCCGTCTCGCCAGAACTGTTCGAGTCGATAAAAGGCCTGACGCAGGAATCCAGCGTGATCGTCACCGGCAAGATACGGGCCGATAAGCGCGCTCCCGGCGGATACGAAATGGACGTCAGCGATGCCGAGGTGGTGCAGCGCGTCAACCCTGACGATCCATATCCCATCACGCCCAAAGAGCACGGCGTCGACTTTCTGATGGAGCATCGACATCTCTGGCTGCGTTCGCCGCGGCAGGCTGCCATTCTGCGCGTACGGGCCGAGATCATCAAAGCAGCGCGCGATTTCTTCGACGATCGCGGCTTCACGCTCACCGATCCACCGATCCTTACTCCCGCAGCTTGCGAGGGAACAACCACGCTGTTTCCGGTGGACTATTTCGAGGAGCAGGCGTTCCTCACGCAATCGGGCCAGCTCTACATTGAAGCTACGGCGATGGCGCTGGGCAAGGTCTACAGCTTCGGCCCAACCTTTCGCGCTGAGAAATCGAAGACGCGCCGGCATCTCACTGAATTCTGGATGGTTGAGCCCGAGGTCGCGTATGCCACTCTGGACGACCTGATGAAACTTGCCGAGGAGTTCATCACGTTCATTGTGAAGCGCTGCCTGGAGCGGCGGCTTCCCGAGCTTGGAATCATCGGTCGCGACATTGCCCGACTGGAGAAGGTTGACACGCCTTTCCCGCGCATTACGTACGACGAGGCAGTGAAGATGTTGCAGGAGGCGCACGGCAAGGGCTTGGTGGAAAACAAGTTTGAGTGGGGCGGCGATCTGGGCTCGCCCGATGAAACGTACCTTTCGTCGCAATTCGATCGCCCGGTGATGATCCATCGCTATCCGGCGTCGGTGAAGGCGTTTTACATGGAACCGGATGCGCAGCGTCCCGACCTGGCGTTGTGCGTCGACGTGCTGGCGCCCGAGGGTTACGGCGAGATCATTGGCGGCTCGCAGCGCATGGCGGCGTATGACCTTCTGTTGCAACGCATCCACGAGCACGGACTGCCGGAAGAGGCCTTCAAGTGGTACCTCGACCTGCGCAAGTTCGGGGGCGTTCCGCACGCGGGTTTCGGCATGGGCATTGAGCGCGCCGTGGCATGGATCTGCGGCTTGGAACATGTGCGCGAGACCATTCCATTCCCGCGCATGTTGCACCGGCTGTATCCGTAAGCGATTGCGTTTGTACCCTATTGTAGGATATACCACATTGTAGGATTTTCTTGGGAAACCTCTATGGCCACCAGTCCTATCACCAAACCGCTGCAAAACATTGAAACGAAGCACATCCGCATTATCGGCGTGCCGCTTGACCTTGGCCAATCGCGCCGCGGGGTCGATATGGGGCCTTCGGCCATGCGCGTCGCCGGGCTCGAAGCCAAGCTGGAGTCCCTCGGCTATGACGTCGAGGATTGCGGCAACGTCTCCGTGGCCATGCTGGAGACCGAGCAGGAAGGCGATCCGCAGGCGAAGTATCTCAATGAGATCACCGAGACCTGCTCCGCCCACGCCGATCTGGTAATCAAAACGCTGGAGGCAGGCAAGATTCCGCTCACCCTGGGCGGCGATCACTCCATCGCCGCCGGCACGGTTTCCGGACTGGCTGAGTTTTACCGTCGCAAGAACCAACGCATCGGGCTGCTGTGGATCGACGCCCACAGCGACATCAACACGCCTGAAACCTCGCCCAGCGGCAACGTTCATGGCATGCCGCTCGGTGCCATCATGGGGCTGTTCCACTCGCCACTCAGCGACATGTATGGCTTCAGTCCGAAGGTGCGGCCGGAAAATTGTGCGCTGGTCGGCATCCGCGATGTGGACGAACACGAGCGTGAGAACATTCGCCGCTCCGGCGTGCATGTCTTCACCATGCGCGACATCGACGAGCGTGGCATGCGCTCGGTGATGGAAGAGGCGCTGCGCCTGGCCGGACGCGGCACCATTGGCTATCACGTTTCGCTCGATCTTGACTGGATCGATCCCGAAGACGCGCCCGGCGTCGGCACACCCGTTTGGGGCGGCGCAACCTATCGCGAGGCCCATTTGGCGATGGAGATTATCGCCGATCATGGCCGCATGTTGAGCTTCGAGCTGGTGGAGGTAAATCCGGTGCTCGACGAACGCAACCAAACCGCGGAACTGGCGGTCGAACTGGCGCTTTCGGCCTTCGGCAAGAAGATTCTCTGATTTCATCATGACTTCAGGCGCGGCCCAGACTCCACAGTTCGCGCTGCCCCCGCTGCCGGAATTGCGCAGCGTGAAGGTTTTCGGCCGCAACATCCGCTATTACGACTTCGGATCTGGACAAGCGCTGGTCCTCATTCACGGCATCGGCGGCGATGCTGACGACTGGGCCTTCTGTCTCCACGCTCTTAGCGCCTCGCATCGCGTCATCGCGCTTGACCTGCTCGGCTTTGGCCGCTCCGACAAGCCTCTCATCGACTACTCCATCGCGGGCTTTGTCGAATTACTCGAGCGCTTTCTCCGCACTCTGGACATTAAGCGCGCGACTCTTATCGGAGGCTCTCTCGGCGGCTGGATAGCCGCTGCCTTCGCGTTGCAGTTTGCAGATGTGGTCGACCGACTTGGTCCTCGTCGACACAGCCGGCGTTTGGGGAGACACGGCGGATTTGCCGGTGGATCTTCACGTTTCCAGCCGCGCTCACATGCGCGAGGTGTTCGAGCAATTGTTCCACGACAAGACCCTGGCGACGGACAACCTCATTGACCGGGCTTACGAGCAGCATCTCGAACGCGGCGATGGTTACACCATTGACAGCGTTCTGAAGAACCTGCGCGATGGCCGCGAGCGGCTGGACGAGACCATCGCTAATCTAAGAATGCCGGTTCTCATTGTGTGGGGCGAGCAGGACGCGATGATTCCGGTGGAGACCGCGCGTCGCCTTCACGAACTCGTGACTGGCTCCAGCCTTCAGGTAATTCCCGAGTGCGGTCACCTGCCTGCGCTGGAGAAGCCTGCCGAATTTGTGCGCTGCGTTTTGGAATTTCTGGCGTGCTAGCCGGTCGGGAAAACTACGCCGGCGGCGTATGTTCAAACGGCAGCTTGGTGTAGCGTTCTTTGTCGACTTCGATGACGAGTACGACGCGTCCCTTCGGATCGCGAAACGGAAATAGCTTGCCGGTGTACTTCATCGAAATAGGATCCATCGTCTTCAAGTCGGGATCGGGTCGGCGCTCGACGACATGTCCGCGTATCTGCACTTCGGAATACGGATTGCGAAAATCCACGATGGACAACGCGACGCGTGGATCTCTCGCCGTATTGCGGGCCTTCAACGAATTTTCGCCGGTACAGATGACGATGCGGTCCCCTTCACGGCCGACCCACACCGGCACGCTCTGCGGCGAGCCATCGGGCATTAGCGTCGCCAGGTGAGCGAAGTTCGCGCCGTCGAGCAACAGTTTCGTTTCATCGGAAAGTGTCATTCTCAGTTTCCTTCCTTAGCAACTCCCAGCCACTCGCCCAACTTCTGCACCGGGCAGCGCAAGCCTACAAAAAATTGCCCGAACAATGCGTACTCCGCGCTCACCTGGTCGAAGCGCATCTCGTAAATCAGTTTCTTGAAGACCAGCGGTTCGGGGGCGAACAAGTCTACGCCCCACTCCCAATCGTCAAAGCCGATGGAGCCGGTAATGATCTGCTGCACCTTGCCGGCATAGCGACGGCCCACCATGCCGTGCTCCTCCATCTGCCGCTGGCGTTCTTCGATGGGTAACGTGTACCAGTTCTTTTCCTCACCACGCTTGCGGTCCATGGGATAGAAGCACAGATACAGGCTATCGGGAATCTTGGGATACAGCCGCGGACGCATCGCCTGCCGCTGCCGCTCCATGGTGCCTTCGATTTCCTTGTTCCATTCTTCCGACTGCGGCGCAACTCCCCGCTCGGCAAGCTGACGAAACAACTTCACGCTGGAGTCATACAATCCCAGCTCGATAACCGACAGGTACGAATGCATTGGCTCCAGATATTCCTGAAGCCCAGTGCGATTCAACTGAAGCTCGGCGGCATTCAGATCCTCAAACGAGTCGCGAAAGTGCACCAGCATCAGATCGCCCTTATGCCCCAGCAGCGAGTAGACGGCACTTTGCCCGGCTTCCTCCGGAACCGACAACACCAATGCGGCTTCCTGGGCGATCTCCTGTTGCCGCGACGGGGTCAACTTTCGCCACTCCGGCCAGCGAAAGCGAAACATCTGATGCAGCACGCTCAGGCCTTCAAGCGTTAGCGGAACCGCGGGCAACTCCACGGATTCGGTCTGTACGGCAGGATTGGAAGCCATCAAGGAAACTCCAGGATCTCAGGGATGCGGGCGGCTTGAGCTATTGTAATCTTTCCAGAATGTTCGATGAGTTTAGGGCTGATCTTCGTCCTCGGGAATCAGTTCCCTTACCGAGACACGTCTCAGTCGCACATAATTCCTCTCGACAAAATCCAGCATCGCACGCACCGTTTCCCGCTGCATGCCGGCCGACGCATCGGTCCCCTCTTCTTCAGGTACAAAACGCTTCTTCGCGGTCGTTTCCATCGTGCTGCCATCATACTAAGAGAAGTGGAGCACTATTTTCCTCGCCTGCCAGTGGCCCATCTCCCGGTATAATCTCCTCTGGTGATCTTTGGAGAACAAACCATGCCCCGCGGCATCATGCCTCGCCGGCCATCGCGCAGCGGACGTCACGACAAAGTTGCCGGCGCGCCTGCTCCGAAGAAGGCCGCTGCAAAGCCGTTCAAACTCAAGGCGAAATCCTCTCGCAAGACCGCGACCGGCGCAAAGCGCTACAATCCGCTGGCGCCCGAGCGTGTCCGCGAAATCCTCCAGCGCCTCGACGATCGCTATCCCGCCGCCAACTGCGCTCTCCATCACAACAGCGCCTGGGAATTGCTGGTCGCTACCATTCTTTCCGCCCAGTGTACCGACGTTCGCGTCAACATGGTCACGCCGGTCTTGTTCCAGAAATATCCGACGCCGGAAGCCTTCGCCTCGCTCCAGCCGCAAGAACTGGAAGACGATATCCGCTCCACCGGATTTTTTCGCAACAAGTCGAAATCGGTGGTGGGCGCCGCGCGCAAGCTGATCAGCGACTTCGGCGGCGAGGTCCCGCGCACCATGGACGAACTGCTGCAACTTCCCGGCGTCGCACGCAAGACCGCTAATGTCGTGCTCGGCAGCTGGTACCGCATCGCCGACGGCGTCGTGGTCGATACCCATGTGCAACGCATCTCCCGCCGCCTGGAACTCACGAAGAACGCAGACCCGCAGAAGATCGAGCAGGACCTGATGAAGGTGATTCCGCGCGACAAGTGGATTATCTTCGCGCATCAGATCATCCTGCATGGCCGCGCCTTGTGCATCGCTCGCAAGCCTAAGTGCGCCGACTGCCCGCTGGAGAACCTCTGCCACGCCGCCGACAAGACCTGGAGCACCGTTGACATCCACAAGACGGCTAAGCTGTAGGCTGACGTGGAACAACTCGTCGATTTTGGCGTCATGAACCAAGCCACCAGGGACATGTGTCGAGGTGCTCTGATGAAAACCGCCGGCATCCGATGCTCTATACCAATCATGTGTCGTCAGGCTGGCGTTCATAGGCGCTTGACACGTTCCGTTCTCGTATTAGCTCTTCTAATAGGTAGACCTGCCGGCGCGATCGAAGAAGCGATCAATCCGCCCACGATAGACCTCCCCGCTCCACAGTTTCCACAACTGCCTGCACCTGTATTGCGTATACCCGACATCCCCTGGCAACCTCCTGCTCCGCGACTCGACGTCAGGACCCCATTCGCTCCCAGGTTCCTCGCTGGGAACAATATCTTCACCGGCGAGAAAGAGTCTTGGCTTGCCAATGCGGTGGCAGGAACGGCTGGGGCATGGCCTAAGAAGCTCGAGGACTCTTCCGTTTGCGACTATCTCAACCAGCTGACGCGCAATCTGGGTCTCTATTCTCACGAACCAGCGAAGCAGTATGACGTGGTTATCGTGGACGCGTCGTACGGCAACGCTTTCACTGCAGGAGGCGGACATATCTACATCACCAGGGAGATGCTTCGCCTCGTAAACTCCGAAGACGAATTGGCCGGGATCATTGCCCACGAGATCGGGCACGATAACTTTCACCATCCCGGGCGCACTATGACTCGCCAGTTTTTTTGGGTAATCGGAGTCAGCAAGGTCAACAGCTACGAAGAGACGAAGCGTGATTTTGCGAAGTTCGTCACCGCCTACAACCCCGAACACAATCCTTGGCCAGCATTAGGAGAAGCAATTTCTGGAATCGGACGGACCGACGAGCTGTCAGCCGACAAGGCCGCATTCTATTTTCTTTACAAAGCTGGCTACAATCCGCTGGCGTTGGCCGACTTCTTTCATCGCACTCCTGATCCGACCTTGTCGTACTTGAAGTCGGAACTGGGCGCAGCTTGGCCAGTGTTCTGGACGATCTCTTTGGTATTCGATTCTCATCCGCCCAACGGAATTCGTGACGCGGCTTTAGAGTGGGAATCGAATTTTGTAGGGTCATTTCCAAAAGGTAGCCATGCTGACGCGAGCGCGTTCAACGCCATGAAAAATCGCCTGAAGTTTCTCGATGCACAGGACGCCGAAAAGGCCCGCAAGGCGCGCGAGGCGGCCGACGCAAAGAAAAAAGCAGCAGCAGTTCCAAACCCGTGAAGGCGATTCGCGTGAATGCACCGAAATAAAAAAAATAAAAAAAGCATGTTGCAATTAAGGGAGTTATGTCAAAGTATTCATTTCAGGGAACTTATATTGAAGGATAAGTGTCCTGTTTTTAACGACTTAAACGATCTCCGGCAAAGTATTGATTCCAGATGGCTTACTTAAATCCGTAAAAGTATGTTTATCGCCAATGATTTAGCGGCGATGACGGCTGGCGATCCGCCACATGGCAATATAGAATTTCGAAGAACACAGCCAGCAGGTCCTCACGGCTGACCGCGGCATCGGGCACACCAAGCCCAACTTACCACCGTACCTCTCTGCGCCGGCTTGTCAAGATTACGAAAGTACTTGTACTTTCGTAATGCCCCTGACTCGTGGAAAGTGGGCCAATTGTCGTGGCGAGACTCCGTTTGCTCGTTGTACAATCCAGCCAGATGGTGAGCCTGTGAAGAAAATCTCTGCTTGCGTTGCATTTGTCTTTCTCGCTCTGGCGCTGGCGCCGACAGCTGCCCATGCCCGCACCACTACCGAGCACCCTAAATCGAAAAGCTCACAGGCGCAAAAGGACGCGCAGAAGCAGTGGAAGAAACAAAGCAAGCAGCAAGCCAAGGCACAGAAGAAGCAAATGAAAGAGCAAAAAAAGGAGGGGAAAAAGAACGCGAAGGAATTGAATAAGAAGAACAAGACGACTGTTTCGGTAACGTAAAGTATCTGGGTAGAACTGCTGCTCCCCCCGCTTGGTGCTGCCCGTCGAAAAGACTCCGCTAACTTCTCTCTAATTAACCAGGCTGCTCCCTGACGCTCATAGCTCGATCAATGACAGCCGCAACCCGCGCTCCGCCTTTGGCCGATCTCCTGCCGAAGTTTCAACGTTAAAACAGCTTGCGCCGCAGCGCCGCTGTCAAGCCAACGAACCCCGAAGCAAAAAGAAACAAGCTGCCAGGCTCCGGGACAGTGCCGGTAGTGGTCGTGGAACTGCTGGCTGTGCCGAGGATGCTGAAAGCCTCCGACGGGATAGAGCCTTCACCGGTTTCCGTGGCTTGGGACGGACATCCCGGGGAATGACAGCCAACCCCGTCGTTCTCGTCCCAGTAAACGGGATCGCCGTTGGGAACGCTGCCGTTTTGCAGCGTGAGCCAATAGGTACCGTTGTTGAGAGTAGGACCGTTGAATGTGCCCGTTTCATCGCAAACGTTGTAGTCGTATGCGTTTAAGGCGCAGCCCGATGCAGCGAAATTCACCACCTGGTCAAAGTAGAAAGTTCCACCAAGCGGTTCCGAGGTGATCCACACTTCGGCTGAAGTAAGACTGTCGCCCGGATACAGCCACGCGCCGAAAGACAGCCCGGTTATGGTGGTGTTGCCCCCGGAAATGGTGAAGGAGTCCGTCGGCGTGAATCCGAAGTTGAAAGTCCAGGCATCGTTGTTTCCATTGATAGGACCATTCTCGTAGACGGTTTGAGCCGCTGCCGGCACGGCAGGAAAGATTGCAAATGTAATCAGGGCGAGCAGCGCAAGGGATGCAAAACGCGTTTTCACGGGGCGACTCCTTCAGCGAAGATTTACCATCGCTTCCTGGGTCCAAAAACCGCACCTACTCTACACCCGTTTCACCCTGAAACAACAATGAAATTTCTCTCGCCCACGTACACTCCTCGGCTTGGCAGCGTGGAGCGTCGGGTCACACCAGCCGCGCAGCGGCGACATCTGTGTTAGCCGCGGGCGTCAGCCCGCCGGTGACGTGGGGGAAATAACGGAGCCGCGGAGCGGCGGCACTTCGACTCAGACGGCCATAGGGACACCACGGCTCTCCCGCGTTCACCGACGACCGACCGCTATCTCTTAATGATCGGGTTGTAGCCTTCCGCCACCAGCTTGGCTTTCGTGGCTTCCGCGTCGGCCACAGTCGAGAACGGTCCTACCTGCACGTGATAGAACTTGTCGTTGGTTACCGGATTATTCACCACAAAAACGTTGTAGTTCTTCTTCCGTAGTGCACCGGCGAGTGCGACCGCATCGTCCTCGCGAGTCACGGCGGCAATCTGTACCACGATTGTCCCCGGCCCAGTCACGGGAGAGGTGCGCGAGACGGCCTCGGGACCGTGTGTGGTGGCAGCGGCGGGCGCGCTGGCCACGGGAGTGGGGGCTGTGGCAGCAGGAGCGGCTATTGCCTTTTGATTACGCGCGGCCGCGGGCGCCGGTTGCGACGCTGCCGCAGCCGGCTGTGCTCCGTTGTCGTTCTGCTGCACCGCTTTGTAGAAGGTCAAGTTGCTCGGGGGATTGGCAGCACTGGCGTCGTCAGAAGCTGCCGCCGGTGCCTCAGACTTGGCGGCAACCGCGGCCGAGGGCTTACTCCCGCCGCTTCCCGAACTTGCCTGCGCGGTATCGCCCGAGGCATTCACTTGCGCAGGCTGGTCGTTCAGCGCCTGTTCGTGGCCCGAACTCTTGCCCAGCGAATAGCCGATGGAAAAGAAAACACCACAGATCGCCGCCAGCAGAAAAAAAAGTCCCAGCAGCTTGCCGGCGCCCAGGGTTATTTCGGTGTCGTCAGATGCCATCGTGTGCACAGATAACCTCGTTTGTTCGATAGAACCGGTGAAAGGGCACGCCTTCACACACTGTTGAAAAACTTCGGCTCGAACGCTTTGTATCAAGGCACGACTCTTAGTCGTGCCGATAAACGGTTTATGTTTCTCATCCTGAGCCGGCTTCAGCCGGCGGCAGGCCGTCTTACACAATCCTCAAATTCCGTCGGACTTAAACTCCGGCGATTCCACTCTTGTCCGCCGGCTCTTGCAAGGCGGCAATCTTCGCCTTATCCAGCTTCACCAGGCTGTGCAGACCTGCCAGCAGGTCCACCGGCACCGGGAAGATAATCGTCGTGTTTTTCTCCACCCCGATCTCGGTCAGCGTCTGGAGGTAGCGCAACTGAATGCTGACCGGCTCGCTGGCCAGCAAGTGGGCAGCATCGATCAACCGCTGCGCCGCGGCAAACTCGCCTTCGGCGTGAATGATCTTCGACCGCTTCTCGCGCTCCGCCTCGGCCTGCTTGGCCATGGCTCGCGTCATCGTCTCCGGCAAGTCAACCTGCTTCACCTCGACGTTCGACACCTTCACGCCCCAGGGATCGGTGTGCTGATCGAGAATAGATTGCAAACGCAGGTTGATCTTCTCGCGATGCGCCAGCAGTTCGTCGAGATCGACTTCGCCCAGCACCGAGCGCAGCGTGGTCTGCGCAAACTGCGACGTCTGGTACATGTAATTCGAAACCGCGACCACCGCCTTGTTGGAATCGACCACGCGCAGAAAGATGACCGCATTCACCTTCAGGGTTACATTGTCGCGGGTGATGATGTCTTGCGGCGGGACCTCCAGCGCTTCCTGCCGCAACGAGACGCGCACAATGCGATCAATCGGCGCGAAAACCAGAATCAGGCCCGGACCCTTCGGCGCTCCCAGCAAACGGCCAAGCCTGAAAATAACGCCGCGCTCATACTCGGCCAGGATCTTGATCGAGTTAACGATGTAGAGAGCGACAATAATGATGACAACAATGCCAGCTATACCGGGCACGATGTGCCTCCAGCTAATCAGAAGTGTAGAACGGTTACTACAGTGGATTGTAGGCTCAACTGGCGGGGAACCCAAGTTGGCAACAGCAGGCAGTGGTCAGTGGCCAGTGGCCAGTTGTCCCGTGTCTGATGTCACTTGCCTACGGACAGCTATCCACACCTGGCCGACTGGCAGACCTACCCCGCGAGAGCGGGAGTCAAGGGTCGCCCGGTTGCCCTAATCTGCGCTTCAAGCCCCGCCGCAGGCGGGCCGAAACTAATTAGCCCAGCGCGGAAGCGCTGGGTAACGTCGATTTCCAGGATTTCGAGCCCCTTCAGGGGCGGCACAACACCAGCGACCAGCGACCAGTGACTAGTGGTCAGAGACCGGACACATAGCAACCAGCCTCCGCCACGCTCGGTTGGTTGGCCAGCTCAGACTATGGCGAGACTCGTTCCCCTCGTACCGATGGATTGCAAACGCAGGGGGCACGTTTCCTACGTGGCCACCGGGCACTTTTTCTACTTCTTCTCCACTTCCAGCTCCAGCCCTTCCACCTTCCGGACGACCACGTGGTCGCCAATAGCAACGCGCGATGGGGAGTGCGCGTTCCATAGCTCACCGAGAATAAAGACCTTCCCTTCGGGATCGATGTCCGTCCGCGCTTCGCCAATCGCGCCAATCATCCCCTGAGTCCCCGTCACAACTTTATTGCGGCGCGCGCGCAGCGCAATGGTCATCAGGAAGACCGTGATTACGCCGATAGGCACGCTGACGCCCAGCGCCGTCCATATACTGACCCGCATCTGCGGGATTGGCCCATCCACCAGCAGCAACCCACCCAGCGTCAGCAGCGCGACGCCGCCGAGCCCAAGTATGCCGTGCGTGCCAAATTTCGCCTCCAGCACAAAGAGCACAAACGCTCCCATAATCAGCGTGAACGACGCATAGCGCGTGGGCAGCAGGTTCAGCGCGAACAGCGCCAGCAGAATAAAGACAACTCCCACCACGCCCGGCACAATCGCGCCGGGATGATTGAACTCCGCGTACAGCGCCAGCGCCCCCACGGCCAGCACGATGAAGGCAATGTTCGGGTCAAGCAGGAAGTCGAGGATCTGCTGCCGCAGCGTCATCGGCATGTCGTCAACCTTAGCTCCCACCAGGTCCAGCTTCACCTGCTTGCCATCGAAGCGCTTCACCGTGCGTCCCTGGATCTGGCGAAAGAGGTCGTCCTGGTCTTTGGCGACGACGTCTATCAGGTGCTGCTGTAGCGCCTCCTGATCGGTCCACGATTTCGACTCGCGCACCGCGCTCTCCGCCAACTGAACATTGCGTCCTCGTGGCCCCACAAACGAACGCATGAAGGCAGCAGAGTCGTTCTCCACTTTGGTCTTCATCACGTCGTCCATCTTCTCGCCGCCCAGCGTAACCGGATGCGCCGCGCCGGTGTTCGTCCCCGGCGCCATCGCTGCAATGTCTGCCGACTCCAGAATGAAGAACCCCGCCGAAGCCGCATTGGCGCCGCTGGGCGCTACGTACACGATGACCGGTACCGGCGAGGCAAGGATCTTCTGGATGATCTCGCGGGTTGAGTCGACGAGTCCGCCGGGTGTTTTCAGCTCGATCAACACCGCGTCGGCATTGGTCTGGCGCGCTTGCTCAATGGCGCGCTCAACGTATTCCGCGCTGATGGGCTGGATGGTGTCGTCCACACGGATCTTGACGACACTACTGGCGAAGGCGCTGGCGGATGCCAGCCACCCCAGAATGACGCAACCGAGAACAATACGAATTCGAGACATGCGGCCTCCTTCCGGAGGAATATTCCACTTCTATTGTGAACCTGTTTGCCGCGCAGCGATATCGCGTTTCAGCGCGAGCCCGGCGGCGTTGCCTGGCTCCAAGGCCAGAGCGCGATTGACTTCGCCAGCTGCCGATTGCACCTGGTTCTGCTTCAGATCGAGCCGGGCCAGCACGAAAAGGCCGTCGACATTGGGCTTCAGACGTACCGAGGTTTGCGCTTCGGTGCGCGCCCCCGGCAGGTCGCCCTTCTTTTCCAGCAGCATCGCCAGCTGCGCGTGCGCCACTACATTGCTGGAGTCAGCACCGATAGCAGCGCGGAATTCCACTTCCGCCTGGTCAGTCATGTTCTTCGCCAGTAATTCCTTGCCGCTCTCCACGTGATAGGCAGCCTGTTTCGTCCGGTCCATAGTCGCCAGGCGCGCTTCCGTGAAGTTGTGGATCTCCATTTCGATCTGGCGATAGGAAGCCTCATCGTAATTGCGCTTGATCCGTTCCATGGGAAGATGAAGCTGGTTGCTGGGCGGCAGCAATGCATTGCCTGCGACCACGGGAGCGGACGCCGGTGGTGGCGGTACACCATGATTAACCATGTCCAGCAACGTCTTCGCCTCGCCGTCGGTCGGGCGTTGCTGTAGCTCGTCCTTCAACTGCCGGCCCGCGGCTGCGCTGTCTCCATTCTTGAAGAGCGCTACCGCCAGGTTGAAGCGGTAATCGGCATCGTTAGGGTCGGCATTCACGGCTTTGGAAAAATAGCCCACTGCGGACGCGCGCCGGCCGCGCCGCGCGTCCACCACTCCCATATTGTTGTAGAGCTCGGTCAGCGGCACCCTGGTCGACAGATAGTTGAACGCTGCAAAAGCTTTGTCAAAGTTGCCCCGATAGAACTCCGACATCCCCAGCAGGAAGCTGGCCTCGCCAACCGCGGAATCGGTTTTCGGTACGCGGGCAAACCATACCGAGGCCGATTCATACTCATGATTGTTGAAATACGTCTTACCCAACTGAAGCATGGCCATGGTGTAGCTGGGATTAAGCTTCAGCGCTTCGTGGAAGTAGTGGACCCTCTGCTGATAACCGGTCGCCATGGTTCCGCGAATGTAGTTCTCAAAGGCGTCCAGCCGGACCGGCGGAACGGCCTTTAGAAACTGATCGCGCGTGATCGCAGAGTGCCCAGGAATTTGCTGCAATACTTCCCAGGCCAGCATGGTCTCCAGGTCAATCAGATTGGTCAACGGTCCGCTGCTCGCCACCGCCGGGTACAAGTGCAGCTTCTTCATGTCGAGCAGTTGCGCGTGTGCGGCAAAGACGGTGCCGTCGTAGGTATAGCTGCCCATCACCACATAGTCCGCGTCCATCTCCTCGGCAATGCGATAGATAGTTGCTCGCGAAGGCAGCACATTTTGCGGAATCCCCGAATGGTCGAAGGCATGAGCACGGTCATCACGGCTGACGACATAAAGCCGGGATGAAGCCAGGTGTTGCGTCAGGACCTCAGGAAATGCCTCTCCAATCCATTCCAGTCCCGGCGAGCTCGACTGGTTTTCGAAGGGCATAACCATCAGGGTCTGCGTGCCGGCAACGGACTGGGCAGAGGCCTTCTGGCAGAGCAGGCTGGCTGCCGCAGCCAGAACGACGGCGAGGCTATAGAAGATTCTGCGTGGGACGGACAAGGCAATCTGATTATATCTGTTGCTGATCGGAGAATGAGTTCATGGAACGATCAACGAAAGCTGCAAGAGAAAAGCCCCGCCGGAGCCGCAACGAAAGTAATTAGCCCAGCGCGGAAGCGCTGGGTCATGGATTTTCTCTCCCAGTTCGAGCCCCTTCAGGGGCGGCACTGCATCGCCGTTTAAGACTCCCGCACTCAGCCGAGCTCCGCCAACAGCAAATCAGTTTGCCTACCTGCGGCCATGCGCTTCGGCCTCTGCTTCCTGCAACGCTACTTTAGAAACCTCGCGCAGACGCAGGCTAATCTCGAATTTCGGTGTGGTCGAACCTCGTCCCCAGCGGGTGACTTCCCAATGCGCGCGAACAAACTTCCCTCCCGCCGCCTGCGACAAATCCACCAGCAACGGATACTCACCCAGATAGAACTTCTGCGGCAGCGAGGCCACAGGCTTGGTTTCCCACGTTGTTCCATCGGCCGAGGTGAATATGCTGACCTCGATGGCTTCCTGCTCCACGATGGAAGTGATGGACAGCGTGAGAAGAAAGACCCGGTTGGCAGCTTCGCCGATGTCGAGGGGCGCGCTGTCGCCATTGGCGCTGATTACGGTGTTGGCAGGTACGAGGAAGGCATCGAGCATGACAGCCTTATTTTACCGAAGCTGACAAGGCCGGATAGTGATGTCGATCACAGCCGGAGACTTATTGCCGCCGCGAGCCGTCGAGAAAGCCCCGCAGCATACGCGCGAATTCTTCCGGCTGCTCCAGCGCCGCATAGTGCCCGGCGCGCGGGATAACTTGCAACCAGCTACCGGAAATTTCCTGGCGCATCAGCTCCGCCGCCGCCGCAGCCTCATCTTCTCCGGTCATGATCAGCGTGGGAACAGAGATCGTCTTCAGGGTCGGAATCGAGTCCGGCCGGTCCGCCATCCCCTGCTGTACACCGGCGATATCCTGCGGCGACATCTTCTGCATCATGCGGCGCGCTGCGTCCACAATGTCCGGACGGTTCGCAAGCGTCACCGGAGAAAGCACCTTGGGCAACATCTCCTCGATGAATCCCGCACTACCTTCGCGCAGGACCCTATCCGCGAGCGCCAACCGATTCGTCCGGCTCTCCGGCGTTTCGGCGGACGCGCGTGTGTTCGCCAGGACCAGCGCAGCGACGCGATCGCGCGATCGCCGCCAGAACTCGAACAGAGCATATCCGCCGATGGAGACGCCGACGAACAATCCCTTGGTGACTCGCTCCTCGCGGCAGAGCGCAGCCAGATCGGCAGCCAATTTTTCCATCGTCGCCGGCCCTTCGCCGAGCTCGGAGTCGCCATGCGCCCGTAGATCGGGCATGATCAGCCGGTATCGCGCGCTGAGCTGCTCGGCAACAGGTCGCCAGAAGGCATGGTTCAGCGGAAACGGGTGCAGCAGGACAACGTCAGGACCACTGCCGGCGACTTCATAGAAAAGCTGGGCGTCGCAGCTGCGGAGTGTAGGCATCGAGTCCGGCAGAGTGGAAAAGCGGCCCTCGAGGGCCGCGCCATGGGCACAGAAACAATTCTGAGCCGGCTCTCAGCCGGCGGCGCCAGCGGGCTCGATTGAGTGTCTCACCCGTTTCGGATGATTACGAGCCTTGATAAGGTTGCGGTGTCGTTGCGGGCGGTGCGACAGAAACATACTCCGGCTCCTCCGGCATCACGATCCATGCGATGATGTAGGCCAGTATCCCGCCGCCGCCAAACAGCGCCACAATCAGCCAGACCACCCTAACCACCGTGACATCCAGATCGAAATATTCGGCAAAACCGGCGCAGACACCAGCAATCTTCCGGTTCGTGCGTGAACGCATCAGCTTACGCCGCCCAGCGACCGAGCCCAGGCGTGTCCCGCAATACGCGCAGAGATTGGCATCGTCCTGAATCACCTTACCGCAGTAGTTGCAGTACATACAGCCTCCACAAAGTGATACGAACAGGATAAGAAAAGGTTCCGCAAGATGCAACGCCCCCGCAGGCGTACTACCTCATCCCACTGCGTGCCAGGGTTCTTGTCGTTGGATCTGCTGGGGATCCCGCTTAGTAGGCCCGTTGCGGCGTCCATTGCCCCGCCACGGAGAACGTTTCGGATGCAACCGGCGAGATGTTGCCGGCTCCGTTCTGCGCGATAGCTTCGTAGTATCCGGCGGAACTTCCGTCGGCGCTTTCCGCCCAGAACGCCCACGTGTCCCACGTCGTCACTACATCCTGAATCTGGAGATAGTAGGTTCCCGGGGGAAGCGCCAGGCCAGGAACGGCAAATCCCACTTCCCAGGCAAAGAATAGAAAGCTTGTGAGGTAGGGCGCCTGCAACCTGGTCAACCCCACGAAGCCGCTGCCTTTCACCGTCCCGCCAAATGGCTCAGTGGTAATTGTCCACTTCAAGTGCTCCGGCGCATTACGGTCGTCGACATCGTAAATCGTAAGCACCACGTTGTTAATCGTGGCTGCTTCTGAAAGCGTGAACGAATTCGTTACCACCGATCCGAAGTTCACGTGAAAGTAGCCGATATCTCCGTCCGGACCGTTGTTATATAGAGTTTCCTGACCAAAGGCTGGCGTGGACCCGATGGAGCTTATTGCCAGAATCGTTGCCGCCAACAGTGCCAGGAGAAATTTTCGTCGGGCCATGGATGCAACTCCTTCGCGATTTGTCTACCTGGGTTCGGTCGGAATTTCCGCAAGCATACACCGGCGCGCGCCAGTGAGCTATTATTATCTTCCCTCAGTGTTGTGCGATGTATACTGTACATCGTGAAGCGGACGCAATTGTATTTGGACGACGATCTGTGGCTGGCATTGCGCAATCGCGCGCGCAGCGAAGGCATGACTATCTCGGAGATGGTACGGCAAGCCGCTCGCGAGCGTTACTTCCCCCAGATGGCTCAGCGCCAGGAAGCAATGCAGGCCTTCATCGGCACCAGGAAGGCCCGCCCTGAATTATGCGATTCTGTGACCTACGTCCGCCGCCTGAGGCGCGGCATACGCACTGACAAGTTGGGCAACGGGTGAGCGTGCTGGTCGATTCCGACATCCTCATCGAGGTCTCTCGCGGCCTAGACGAGGCGATCCTGTCCCGCTGGACCGAGCTGGGCGCATCCGACGATGCCATCCTGTATTCGCCGGTTACTGCGGCGGAACTGTGGGCTGGCGCGAGGCCACGCGAGTATGAGGCGCTGACGAATCTCTTTCGAGCATTACTTTGTGCTGCCGTCGACGGTGAGACCGGGCGCCGGGCCGGCGACTATCTCCGGCAATATCGCAGGAGCCACAGTGTGGAACTGGGCGACGCGCTGATCGCGGCAACTGCCGTCCAAAACAACGCAGCTCTTTGGACGCGCAATCGCAAGCACTACCCGATGAACGAGCTGTCGTTCTACTGAGGCGACGCACTCGCCCCGGCAAGTTTTCGCGCGCGAATATTGCAATTGCTTTCGCCTTGCAACCGCTTCGCCATGTCGCGCTTTTGCTGCTCGTAGTAATCTCAATTGTTCATGATGGCTGCCACCGAAATCCTTACTCCCGCTAAATCCACCGGCAAAAGTTATTCCTGGAGCACTCCCATCGCGGTAGCTCTCATGAGCTTTGCCGCTCTGCTTCTGGAACTGGGGCTGACCCGGCTCTTCTCGGTCGTGCTGTTCTACCACTTCGCGTTCCTGGCAATTTCGATTGCGCTGCTTGGCCTGGGGGCGGGGGCGGTGTTCGCCTGCCTGCGTCATCAGTGGCTGTCACGCTGGTCTATCAACCAGCTCGGCAGCGTGCTTTGCGCTGCGAATGCGATCGTGATCCTTGCGGTGCTTGAACTGGTGGTCCACACCGCGGTGTCGCTTCACCTCAACTGGCCGAACTTCTGGCGTCTGACGGCGCTGTATCTCGCCTCGGCGGTACCATTCTTTATCACCGGGCTTTTGTTCTCCGTCGTCTTTGCGCGGCAACCGGCGCGCATCACGCAGCTCTATGGGGCGGATTTGCTGGGAGGCTCGCTGGCCTGTCTGGCGCTGGTTCCGCTGCTGAACTTTGTCGGCGCACCGAACGCGATCTTACTCGCGGCTGTGGTGGTTGCTCTGGCGGCAGTGGCGTGGGCCGCTCCCGGCAAGCGCGTCGCTGCTGCGTGTCTGGCGGCGGCGCTGCTGCTGTTGATCGCGATCAACTTCAACGGCCTGCTCATTGACATCGTTTACGCCAAGGGGATGAAGCGAGATGTACCACTCTACGCTCGCTGGAACGCGATCTCGCGGGTTGAAGTCGACCAGCAGGGAACGGGCAGGGCAATCGTCATCGACGCTGACGCCCAGACTTCGCTGATGAATACCGACCCGCATCACTGGAGCGACGGCTACCGGCGCAACCTGATGTCGGCCGCGCCTTCGGTGGCCAACGTGCTGCGGCCTCACGGCGACTTCGCCATCATCGGTCCAGGCGGCGGCGTGGATGTGCTGCGTGCCGTGGCCAACGGCAGCACCAACGTCACCGGCATCGAGATCAATCCCATCATCGCCAACGACATCATGCGCGACCGCTTCGCCGACTACACCTATCACCTCTACCAGATTCCCGAGTTGCACCTGCACGTAAGCGATGGCCGTTCCTTCGTACGCAACAGTCGCGATAAGTACGACGTGGTGCAGATGACCCTGGTGGACACCTGGGCCTCAACTGCGGCGGGCGCTTTCGCGCTCAGCGAGAATAATCTCTACACCGTCGAAGCCTTTCGCGAATATTTCGACCATCTGAAACCTGATGGCATGATCGCCATCACCCGCTGGGAGTTTGCCAAACCACGCGAGGCCCTGCGCGTTGTCTCGCAGGCCATGGAGGCCTTGCGTGAGATGGGCGTCGAGAACACTACCGAGCACTTCATCGTGGTCGGCGACGGGCCGTTAGACACGGATGGCAGGCCGGTTGTGGTGTTGGCCAAGAAGTCGCCGTTTACGCTGGAGGAGCAGCGCGCCGTGCTCAATCACATCGAGGGCACTGATGGTGGCGATGCCAACCTCAACCTGCATGTGCTTTATCTGCCGACAACCGCGGACGAGCCGGGGATGGCTCATCCGGCGTTCGCGCAACTCATTGGCGGCCAGGACGCGCTGGCGTTCTCCAAGGCCTATGCCTATAACGTCTCGCCAGTGACCGACAATGCCCCATTCTTCTTCTTCACTCTTAAGCCGGAGCAGGTATTCCGCGGCTCGGATCAGGGGGGCATCGACTGGAAGGTCAACCTGGGCATCGCGATCCTGGGCATCGTGCTTCTAGTCTCGGTTGCGGCGGTGTTTGCGTTTCTGGTGCTGCCGCTGGCGCTTTCGCCGGAAACCCGCTCTGGTAGCAGTCTTCGCGTCCTCTACTTCATCGCCACCGGCCTCGGTTACATCATGGTGGAGATCGCGTTTATCCAGCGCTTCGTGCTCTTTCTGGGATATCCCACTTACGCGCTCACCGTCGTGGTCTTCCTGATGCTGCTCTCCAGCGGGGCCGGCAGCCTGGTTTCGCGCCGCTGGTTCGGCGAGCCGACGCGGGTCGTGCTGGCCCTGGCGTTCATCGTAGCTGCACTACTGATCTATGTCTTCGTTCTGCCGCGCCTGCTGGAAAGCATGATCGGCCTTGCCTTCGCGGCCAAACTACTGGTCAGCGCACTGCTGCTGCTTCCGCTCGGCTTCACCATGGGCATGCCTTTCCCGAGTGGCTTGCGTGCCCTGGCTTCCGACGGCGATCAAACGCTCCCGCGGCACGGCGCTGTCGAGTGGGCCTGGGCGATGAATGCCGCGTCCAGCGTTCTGGGTTCGGTGCTGGCGATCGTCATTGCCATCCAGTTCGGATTGACCACAACGCTCGCCTGCGGCGCCGCAGCATACGCGCTCGCGATGCTGCTGCTGCCCACCTTCCGCAAGGCCGCAATCAGCAGCCATTCCTGACTTACTGGAAACGCTGATTAAGTCCCGATCCCTTGAAGGGAACGGCCTTCAGGCCGTCCGTTCATGCCGCAATATCAATGCGGCTTCATCCGCCAAGGGACTTCGCTTTGACGTGATCAGGATTCCCCATGTCGGCTCCGGCGATCCTCGGCGTCACCTCCCGCCGGTGCGATTTCGTGTTATATTTGCCCCCAGATGTTGAATTCTTTGCAATATTGGCTGCACAACCACGCTCTGCTCCTAGAGATTCTGGTGGTGCTATCCAGCGGGCTGGTCGCGCTCTACGCCGATACTGTGCGGCACTTTGTTTCCTTGCCGCCGCAACGGCCGGGCACGTGGTTCTTGAAGGCGCGGCTGCTTTCCGTCAACTCCAAGCTCTTCAACCTGTGCGAGTGCCACAACAATGCCTTCGCCACCATCGTTTTTGTAGCTCGCTCCTTCGTATTCATCCTGGTGCTGATGGGGCTGTTCCTGGGCGGCATCTTTCTGGAAGTGGTGTCCATCCGCTCCGCTGGCCGTGCCGGAGGGGCTGAGGAGGCATACACCAGTTTCCACGCCCATCTTGACATCGCCCTGGCCTTGATTTTTATCGTGGTAGTCTGCTGCCGGCTGTTACTGTTGGGTGAGTTTCTCTATCGCCTGCGGAACTTCAAAGGCTACGATCATTACCTGATGGAACACGTCGCCGAACTTGAAGAGAAACTGGTCATGGCGGAAAATTCCCCCTCCGGTTCCCTTCCCGACTGAACCCTTCCGACTGCTACTCGTCCCACCCGGGATGACAACCTGCCACCTTCCGTAGCATCCTTGAAACAGCCTTATGAAACCCTGGCCCATCTCGGCCGTTCGCCGGCTTGTCTTTGCGGTCTGGCTTCTGCATTGTGCCGGCCTGCCGGCGCAAGAGCGCGCCTCGTTGACGCCGCCCCCAACGCCTGTGCAGACGGCGGAGGGCCCGGCTATGTCGGGCCCTGTCCTGCCGCTGTATCACGCTCTGCTCAGCGTTGGGCTCGACCCGCAACGTGTCTTCCAGGTCCGTGAAGCCGCGATCGACCGCGAAGACGTTCACATCTGGCTGAACGATGGCACCATCGCCTTCACCCAGGCGGTCGATGGCCATATCACCGGCGCCTACTTTGAAGGCGACGGAGAAGTGCTAGTGCGCCCGCCCGATCGTATGGAGCGCGCTTCGCTGGGCCTCTTCATCAATGCCGGCGTGCTGGAGGAAAAGTTTTCTTCGGGCTACTTTCGCTTCAACGACGACACGGCCAGGGAGTTACAGCCGTTTCTGCGGCCTCCGGAAGACGCTGCCGATTTCGTCACCCGCAACGATGGCCACGCGCGCAGTCTTGCCGCAATCGACGCGATGCGACTCTGTATTTCCTTTACCAGTGCGCCCCCCGTTGCCGCTTCCGGCGAGGCCGCGCCCGTTCCTGATCGCCTGCTGCACGCTCGTATTGCCGGCGAACACTATGGCGTCTTCGATGTTTTCTTCGACACGCGCAGCCCGGAGCAAGTTGTAGTCGGCAACGCCTCCTCCCACGGCGATCAGGTCTATTACGACCTGTGGATGAGTTTCCCCATGCGCTCGCTGCGCAAGACGCCGCTCTCCGACACCCGTTTTGGCGGCCCGACCGGCCCACTGTGGACGCCCCGTGTCCTGTCGATCGGTAAGTACAGCATCGATGCGACTCTGGACTCTGCGCGCAACCTGTCGGCGGATGCGACCCTCGACGTAGATGTCAAAGAAGGCGGCACGCGGATTGTCCTGTTCGAACTGTCGCGCTACTTGCAGTTGAAGCGAGTGGAATACGCAGGCCAACCGCTGGAGTTCATCCAGAACGAGGCCCTCGAGGGAAGCGAACTTTCGCGGCGCGGCAACGATACCATCGCCGTGGTTTTCCCCGCGCCGTTACAGCCCGGCACGCATTTTCCCTTGCGATTTACCTATGCGGGTTCGGTGCTCTCCGATGCCGGAGGCGGTTTGCTGTATGTTGGAGCGCGCGGCACGTGGTATCCCAACCGCGGCATCGCCATGGCCAACTACGATCTCACCTTCCGTTTTCCGCAGCCTTGGTCGCTGATTGCCACCGGCAAACGGGTTTCGCTGGAGCGCGACGGCAACGGCTTCGTTGGCCACTGGGTCAGCGAGCAACCTATTCCTATTGCCGGATTCAATCTTGGTGAGTACGTACTCAGTTCCGCCAAGGCAAGGAACATCGAGGTGGACGCCTATGCGGCTCGCGGAACCGAATTCCAGCGATCAGGTCCGGATGTAGCCAATGGCTCGTCTCCGCTGCTGTCGCCCCACGCACCCGGAACCCTCGATCCCGTACCGTGGCCGCCGCCTCCTTTGCAGAATCCCGCCGGCACGGGTGAATCGCTCGCCGAGCACGCAGCCGAAACCCTGACAGCGCTGTCCCAGATGCTGGGGCCTTATCCCTTCAGTTCGCTTTCGCTGACCGAAAATCCGAGCGCGGAGAGCCAGGGCTGGCCCGGACTGATCTTTTTGTCGAGTTACGCCTACCTCCAACCCGAACAATTGCGGGCCATGAATCTCTCGGCAGCCGATGCGGTCATCTACAGCGAAGTCATGATGCCGCACGAGTTGTCGCACCAGTGGTACGGCGACCAGGTTTCATGGGCCAGCTATCACGAGCAGTGGCTGCTGGAAGCGCTGGCTAATTATTGCTCTCTGCTGCTGCTGGAGCGGACGCGGCCCGGCGATGTTCAGCTCACTCTGGAAAACTATCGCCGGATCCTGTCCAGCCGATCACGGGACGGGCAGCGCTTGGTAGAAGCTGGCCCGGTGACGCTGGGCAGCCGGCTTTCTTCTTCGCACTTTCCTAACGGATACGAGATCATTGCCTATGGCCGCGGCACATGGATGATCCACATGTTGCGCTGGATGCTGCGCGATGCCTCGCGAACGCAGGCCAATCCCGACGGCGACGACACCGTCTTCCTTGCGCTGTTGCGCAGCCTGGTCGGTCGGTTTCAGGGGAAGGAAATTACGAACGCCGACTTCGAGCAGGCGGTCGAAGAAGTACTGCCGCGCTCGTTGTGGTTTGAGAATCGCAAGTCGCTGGACTGGTTCTACGATGGCTGGCTCAACGGAACGGCGTTTCCACAGCTTGAAGTGTCAGGCGTGAAGTTCGCACGCAACTCAACCCACGGCACCGTCAGCGGAGTCATTCACCAGGACTCCGCCCCCTTCGATCTCGTCACCAGCGTTCCGGTATACGGCATCGCAGGAGAACGGCAAGTGTATCTTGGCCGCGTCTTCGCCGAGGGCGCCGATACCCGCTTCACCCTGCCCGCTCCCGCCGACGTGATGCAGTTAGCGCTCGATCCCTACCACACCGTACTGACCCAGCCGTAGGATCGGCCCCAAATTCAACGGCCGCTTGCGACAGACGGCTTAAGCCGAGCCGGGCGCAGTTTGGCGAGACGTTCCGGATGGACCTGCTCTTGCTTTTTCAGGTCTTCAAAAATCGCCCTCAGGTCAAAGTTAAATTGGGCTGCATAGGCTTCCCTGTTCGCTCGGACTTCGTCGACAATTTCATCGCACCACTTCATAATTTCCCACGGCCCCGTCAGCGCACCACTTTACAACTTCCGCAAGTCCTGCCGCAGGCGGGACGAAACTATTTAGCCCACCGCAGAAGCGGTGGGTGGGGTGACGTTCGTTATCCCGAGCCCCTCGGGGGCGACACTCGCCACGACAACCTGCGGGGGGTGACCCTCGTCACGGAGAACGTTGGTTCGTCGCCATTACGATTAGCGGCATCTATGCCTCACAGTTACGTTAGCTCTATTTTTCACGTTGTTTTCAGTACGAAGGAGCGCCAGCAGCTCATCCCAGCGCCTGCGCAAGACCGACTGTGGAAATTTCCCGCAGGAATCGCCCGCAATCACAGTATGCGGGCGCTCGCGGTGGGCGGAACGGAAAATCACGTTCACATGCTGATCGCAATTCCAGCCGACACTGCCCTAGCGGACGCGGTGCGAACGCTGAAGGCCAACTCCAGCCGGTTGATGCGAGAGACCTCGAGATCTTTTGCCTGGCAGGAAGGATATGGAGCCTTCAGCGTCAGTCCTTCACAGCTGGACCGGGTCAAGCGATATGTTACCAATCAGGCAGCCCATCACGCCGGGCACTCGTATGAAGAGGAATTCATTGGGATGTTGCAGGCGGCGAACATCCGCGTCGAGCCAAAAAGGGCGTTTGGGTAAGAGGTGTCGCCCCTGAAGGGGCTCGGGATCATAAATCCACGCTAACCCACCGCTTCCGCGGTGGGCTAATTAGTTTAGTCCCGCCTGCGGCGGGACTGGTATCGCGAAATCCCGAATGCCCAGCACGACTAGATATCCAAGTTCTTCACATCCAGCGCATTGTCTTCGATGAACTTGCGCCGCGCTTCCACATCCTCGCCCATCAGCGTAGTGAAGATTGTCTCGGTTTCGGTTATGTCTTCGAGCTTGACCGAGAGGAGCGTTCGCCGCTCGGGATCCATGGTCGTCTCCCAGAGTTGCTGTGAACTCATCTCGCCCAGGCCCTTGTAACGCTGGATGGTGTAGTCCTTGCGGCCCTCGTTGAGCACGTAATCGAACAGCTCGCGCGGCGAGCCTTTCTCCACCGTCGCCGCTTCGGCCTTGCGCTTCGAGGCCTTCGGCGACTTCTGCTCGACCTTCTCCTGATCGGCTTTCTCGGCGTCGCTTAGCTCTTCCTTGCCATTCCCGCCGGCATCTTTCTTCACCGCTTCAATGAAGTAAGGCGGCTGCATGTACGGCTCGATGTGCTTGTACTTCGACATCATCTGGCGATACTCGGGCGTCGACGCGAGTTCCCAGTTGATGACGTGCTCAGCGCCCTGCGAGTTAACGAACTTCAACTCCCACAGACTGTGCTCCTCTTCGAAGCGCGGTGGCCCCACTTCCTTAATACCGCGTTCCTTCGCAACCGCCTTCAGCGCCTTTTCCAGCGCGGCGATCTTCGCCGGCGGCTTCGTGCTGTCGCCTTCAAAGTCAGCGCGCTTCAGAAGGTCGGCCTTAGGCAACTGCTCCGTGATCACCTCGTCGCGAATGCGCTTATTTACCTTGTCGAAGAAGCCGATGTAATCGTTCAGCGTGGTCATGAACTTGGTCAGCGGAGCGCCGTCCAGCGCTGCCGCACCTTCTCCGTAGCGCACTACAATGCCATCGGCCGCGCGCTTCACCATCACCTTCACAAACTCGGCGTCGTTCTTTATGTACTGCTCAAACTTGCCTTTCTTGATGCGATACAGCGGCGGCTGCGCGATGTATACATTGCCGCGCTTGATCAGCTCCTGCATGTGCCGGAAGAAGAACGTAAGCAGCAGCGTGCGAATGTGCGAGCCGTCCACGTCGGCGTCGGTCATCAGGATGATCTTGCCGTAGCGCAGCTTCGAAACATCGAAATCCTCTTTGCCGATGCCGGTGCCCAGCGCCGTAATCATGGCGCGAATTTCTTCGTGGCCCAGCATTTTGTCGTAGCGAGCTTTCTCGACGTTGAGGATTTTACCCTTCAGCGGCAGGATGGCCTGGAAGCGGCGATCGCGTCCCTGCTTGGCGGTGCCTCCGGCGCTCTCGCCCTCGACCAGATACACTTCGCAGCGCTCCGGCTGGCGTTCGGAACAGTCGGCCAGCTTGCCCGGCAAGCCGCCGCCGTCGAGCGCGCCCTTGCGCCGCGTAAGGTCGCGGGCCTTGCGCGCAGCCTCGCGGGCGCGCGCTGCTTCAACCGCCTTGTTAATGATCCGCTTGGCGACCGGTGGATTCTGCTCGAAGAACCCTCCCAGCCGCTCGTTGACGAACGCCTGCACGATGCCTGCGATGTCGGAATTGAGCTTGCCTTTGGTCTGGCCTTCGAACTGCGGTTGCGACAGCTTCACGCTAACCACCGCGACCAGGCCCTCGCGAACGTCGTCGCCCGTCAGGTTTTCCTTCACATCCTTGAACAGCCCAAGTTGCTGGCCGGCATAATTTACCGTGCGGGTCAGCGAGGTGCGGAAGCCGGACAGGTGTGAGCCGCCGTCAACCGTGTTGATGTTGTTGGCGAAGCTGAAAACGGTTTCGGAGTAGCCATCGTTATATTGCAGCGCGATCTCCATGGCCACGCCCTCGCGCTCGGCTTCCATGTAGATAGGCTTGTCATGCAACACGCTCTTGCCACGATTCAGATGCTTGATGAACTCAGCGATGCCGCCGTTGTATTTGAACTCCGTCTTCTTGCCCTCGCCCGTCTTGGGGTCGGTCGTGCGCTCGTCGGTAAGCGTGATCAGCAGTCCCTTGTTGAGAAATGCCAGTTCGCGCAGGCGCTGGGCAAGTGTGTCAAAGTTGTACTCTGTGACGGTAAAAATTTCCTTGTCAGGGACGAAGTGTACTTTGGTGCCGCGCTTCTTCGTCGTGCCGGTTTTCTTCAGCTTCGATGTCGGCACGCCCTTGGAATATGTTTGTTCCCACACGGATCCATCGCGCCAAATCTCCAGCTCCAGGAGATGGCTCAACGCGTTGACGCAGGACACGCCCACCCCGTGCAGTCCGCCGGAAACCTTGTAGGTCGAGCTGTCGAACTTTCCTCCAGCGTGCAGCACGGTCATCACAACCTGCGCTGCCGGCAGGCGCTCGCCGTCAACATCCATGTCGTCGACCGGAATTCCACGACCGTTGTCGACCACCGTGATCGAGTCGTCGATATGGATCGTGACGTCGACCCGATCGGCGAATCCAGCAAGCGCCTCATCCACCGAGTTGTCTACTACTTCGTAGACCAGGTGATGCAGTCCCATCTCGCCGGTCGAGCCAATGTACATGGCCGGGCGCTTACGCACCGCTTCCATGCCGCCGAGCACCTTGATGGAATCGGCATTGTAATCTCCATCGGACTGGCCGTTGCCATTCCTGGTCTTCGGCGAGACTTTCTCAATGTCGATTTCCGGTGTCTTGTTATTTTCGGGGACCGCCGCAGCGGCTACTTGGGGATCTTTCGCGGGCATCCTGCTCCATTTCATTTTGGCCAATCTGCCTGGTCAGCAGATGGCTTGTCCTTGCGGGGTCGGAGCGCGGCCGTGGTTAACTCGGAAGATACCCTTATCTACTAGATGTTTCAGTAACTTAGGCGCCCCAGCAACCCTTTGTTATTGTATCACAGGTCGCTCCCTCTTTTCGCGCCTAAAGAATGAGCTAAGCCGTTCTTTATCAGCGCCTTCGCGTCCTGTACGTGATATCCACAGGGGCTTCTGGATAACTCCGCTCCGCAGAGCAGGAATCCTGTGCTGTCTCGTTATATTTTGGTAACGATAGCGCGGCTCGGTTTCAAGACGCAATTGAAAATGCGGGCGGCAAAATGGAGAACCGCAGAACGAGCACGCCGTTCTGCAACGCGGAATTCTAATTCTCACTGCCTTCGGATTTCGCCGAATTCCTGCTCACACCGGCTGCGTGCAAAACGCGCATCGGTGTGCCTCGATTGGAATGTCGCTCTGGCACTCGGGACACTTCTTCTTGTCGGGCAGCGCCTGCTTCTCGAAGCGCTTCATCAGCGTATTCACCGGCAGTACCACAAAGTAATACACTGCCGCAGCAATCAAGGCGAACGAGATAATCGCATTGATGAAGTCGCCATAGAGGAACTTTGCCCCGTTCAATTCGAAGGAAAAACCCGAAAAATCCGGCTTCTTCACTATGGCCGCGATGATGGGAGTAAGCAGGTCTTTGACGAAGGCCGTCACCACGGTGCCAAATGCGGCGCCGATCACGACGCCGACAGCCAGATCTATCACATTGCCGCGCAGAACGAATTCGCGAAAGCCTTTGAACATGCCAGCCCTCCTTGGTTGAGTGATGCGCCGTCCATTTTTAGCCGCAAACCAAATTACGTGCGGAACGCAACTCGCCTGCGGCGATGTTGCACCTAAGCAGTATCGTCGCTTCCACGCTCGCATCGCAACTTGAAACGTACGGGCAATTCGTCACGCCTCGTACTGCACCAGCGTGGCCATGCCCGCCTCCAGGTGCCAAAGGACGTGGCAATGAACAAACCACACGCCCGGATTGTTGGCATCGAACGCCACCGTGACGCTGCTTCGTCCCGGCACAAGCACGGTGTCCCGCAGTGCTCCGCTTATGGGGCGATCATTGATCGCGACCACCTGAAACGAATGCCCGTGCAGATGCATCGGGTGCGACATAGGCGTCTCATTCACAAACTTCAGCGCCACTCTTTGTCCCTGCTTCACCCTCACCTGCGCTTGCTGCGTTCCAGGATTCATCATGTCGAAGGCCTGCCCGTTTATCAGCCAATCGTAACGGCTCATGTTGCCTTGCAAACGCAATGTGCTGATCTGCGCGACCGGCTTTTGCGTAAGGGGTTGGACGGCGGAAAGCCGGCTCTCAAGGTCCAGTGTGAGCAGCCCGGTTGCAATGGAATTCTTCACCTGCAAACGCTGAATCCTGGCTCCCGTTGTCGCCAGCACAATTCCTGTTTGCTCCGTCGCAAACTCGCGCAAAGCCAGGATGGGGAAGGCCCCTCCATCGCGCGGCAGATTCACCTGCATATCAATGCGCTGGGCGATCGCGAGCGGAAAGCGTGTTCCACGAACAGGCTTTACCGCCATGCCGTCGGTTGCGATCAGCTCGCCTGACAGGGCGCCGAGATCGATGAAGTAGTTGGTCCCGCTGCTGCCGTTAATAATGCGCAGGCGCACCCGCCCGCCTTTCTCAACTTTGACGACCTCGGGATCGCTCAGCGTGCGATCGTTTGCCAGATACGCGTCGTAATCGACGTCATTGGCATCGACCTTGCCGCTCGCCATATTCATCGCGCTCGCACTTTGCGATTTGGCAGCGGCCGGCATCGCCATTCCTCCCTCCATCGCCGACGCGCCTTTGCCGCTCTGGCGCAGCTTGGCATAGATTTCTTTCGGCGGTGTGAAGCTGAAGTCCCCCAGCAGAACCACGATCTCCTGCTCATCGCGATGCTGCTCAGCGCTCTCATGCACAATCAGCGGCGCCGCCAGCAGAAACGCTTCCTGCAATCCCTGATGCGAATGCATCCAGTGTGTTCCCGCGGGCTGGACAGGAAAGTCGTAGAACAGGCTCTCGTTCGGCCGCACCGCCGGCTGGGTCACTCCCGGAACACCATCCTCCGTATTTGGAGGATGAAGGCCATGCCAGTGGATCGCCGTCGGCACCGGCAGCTTGTTCTCCAGCACAACTCGGAACGGCTGGTTTACCACCGATGTCATCCCTTGCGTGCCGTTCGGTTGCAGCACCCCCATAACGTTGGCTGCTTTGCCGTTGATCTCCAGCGTCCGCGGCACGACTTGCAGCGTAGTCGAGGTCTGCGCCGAGTCCGCGGCCCTCGCCTGATCGGCATCAGTGAAGCGCAGAAGTTCAGCAAGGCTGACGTTCGGAAGCACTGCGCTCCCCGCCAAACCGTAGAGCGACGAAACCAAAAACTGGCGTCGCGAGGATTCCTGATTCACTTTACGATTCCCTTTTATATGTCAACTGTAAACCGAGGCATTCTACATGGAAGAAGCACGTTTTACACGCATCGCTATTCCGCCGGGCTCGGCTTCAAGATCATGCCCTGGCTGGTCTTGCCGTTCATCGCAACGATGAGGGGCGAGTCGAATCGCAGATGCCGCACGCAGCCGTGCTCCTCCATCGCGGGCTGCTGGGCAAGCCATTGCCAATCCACGAAACCCTCACCTGCATCGGGATTCACGGTGAAGTAGCCGATCTGGAAGGCGGTGAGGTTCTGAAAGAAGTGGCTGCCTTGCGAGGGCGCTACACGGAAGTCGCGGAACCCCGACTCGACGATGACGCGCGCGCCTGAGATCTGGTCCCACGCTACTGGAATTCCCAGCCACGGATCGGTGGAACCCCAGCGGCCCACGCCGATCAGCACATACGGAATATTGGCTTCGCTCAAACGGGCGTTAAAGTGGGCAACGCTTTGCGCCACGTCGCGGCTGCGCGCCCGCTCGAAGCGGTGCGAATCAACCACAATGACGTCGCGCAGGTCCTGCAGCCGGCCATGGCCCAATACCACCGAGCTCTGGCAGATCAGGCTTTCCGGACCGACTTCATCCATCCGGATGTCTTCGCCCTCGCGCGAAAGCACCAGCGGCCTGAGCTGCAAAAAGCCGAAATCGGCGACATCGTTCTCGTCCCGTGGCAGCCGCACCGCGAACTCAATCTCCACCGGCCTGCCCAACGCGTCTTCCCCCATCCCCATCAGGCGGTCAAGGATCTGCGGGAGGGGAAACGTTCCATGCTTAAGAATCGAAGCGAAGCTCACAATCCGCGGCCCCTTGCGGCTGAGCCCATCGTAAACCGCATGATTGTCCGCGGAGTAAGTGGAGGCAAGCATCTGCAAGGTGCCATCGCGCTCGGCGACATCGAGACCGAAGGACGCTTCTCGCAGCTCGCTGCCAGGATTGTCAGAGTGGTGGTTAAGTTCCAGCGCCCAGAATTCCGTCTGCGAATTCGCCAGCATGTCCTCTACCGACGAAAACTGCACCAGATGGCGCGGATGGCGCGGGCTGAAGGTAAGGCACTTGCCGCCGCTCACAACTCCGCGCCCCAGTCCCAGAGCGACGGCGGCAAAGCCATCGGCAACTTTGATGTTTCCCACCGGATAAAAATTGCGCGACCGCACCACGCCGGAAAAATCGGGATAGAAGCGATTGCCATGCGCCGCTCCCACTACCTGTTGCAGCACCACCGCCATCTTTTCTTCTTCCAGGCGGTAGGGAGTTGCGCGCACATAGGCCTTGGCATGTTGGCTGAAGGTCGAAGCGTATACCAGCTTAATAGCCTCCAGCAGTTGTTCCAATCGCACCTGGATGTCGGAATGCTGATTGCCCAACATGAACGTCTCGTACACCCCGGAGAACGGCTGGTATTGCGAATCTTCCAGCAGGCTAGAGGAACGAACGGCCAAGGGATAATGCACCGCTTCCAGAAACGCCAGCAAGTTGTCTAGCAGCGGGATAGGAAGGGGCGCTGCCAGAAAACGGCGAGTGACCTCATCGTCGTTAGTGCCGTGAATTGCCAGGTCGAGCAGATCGTTGTCATCGAGGAAGCGATCGAAGATCTCCGTCGTCAGCACCAGCGTCGGTGGCACCGCGATGCGAATGCCGGGAAGGCTGCGGCCGATGCCGCGCTGTCGCAGGATATGCCGAATAAACGCCAGGCCGCGCGCCTTACCGCCCAGCGAGCCGCCGCCTATCTGGAGAAAGAACGACTCGGCAGCCTGAAAGGTCGCAGGATTGAATTCCCCGATCAGCGCCCGGCTTTGCTCGCGGCGATACTCGGCAATCGACTCGATCAAGTCGTGACGCAGGTTCTCCAGCGTGCCGAAGTCGCTGACCTTGCGCGGCCGCAACCTCTGCGCCAGGGCAAATTCCGTGCGCGCCATCAGCCAATGCGAGAAGTGATTGTGCTGGCCGTGATACGCCAGGCTTTCTTCGGGTATCGTCTCCAGCAACGTCTCCAGGGCATTCAAGTCGGCCGCGCGCGCCACTTCTGTTATCCCATCGGGCAAGTGAAACACGAAATCGCCGAAGCCCATTTCCTCCGTCAGAATGCGGCGCAGGTCTCCCAGCAAAGTCGGCGAGCGCTTCTGCAAGAATGAAAACCCCTTTTGATACGCGCGCTCCATGAACTCGGTGCGGCTGGACTGGAGGACGATAGGTACATCGGGAACAGTCTCGCGTACCATGCGAGCCAGTTCGAATCCAGCTTCGGGCGTCAGCTCGCCTCCACGCGGAAACTCCACATCCGAGATAACGCCCAGCAGGTACTCGCGATACTTCATCACTTCCCGCTCCGCCTCCTCGTAGTTGGAGCACAGCAGGATCTTGGGACGCGCGCGCATGCGCACCAGCTTGTGCGCCACATTCAGCGCCTCGCTCAGCAGCCGCCGCGACTGGCTGATGATCTCCGTGTAAATCACCGGCAGGAAGAGCGAGTAATAGGTGATGTCGTCTTCCACCATGAGCAGGACGGGCACGTTCATGGCTTTGGTGTCGTGGAGGACGTTGCGCTTGTCTTCGATGTAGTTGACCATCGAGAGCAGGATGCGCGCGTTGCCCTGCCACAGGAAGATGCGATCGATGTCGGTGCGGGGATTGCGCGCCAGGAAGTTTTGGATCTCGCGGTAGTCGTAGGCCAGGACGATGACCGGAACGTCGAGGCCGGCGGTCTTGATCTCGCGCGCCAGTTGCGCGGCGTCCATGTCGCCCAGTTGCAAGTTGGTGACGATCAGGTTGAAGCGGCGCTGCGACTGCGCCAGCTCTAACGCCTCCGCACCGGTGGAGACGTGGGTGATGCCGGGCACCTGGTGGAGATTCATCTCCAGCGATTCGCCGATCAGCAACTCGTTGAGCCGCCCGTCCTCGCGCAGGATGAAGGAATCGTAGAGGCTGGAAACCAGCAGAATGTCGTTCACGCGGAACGGCATCAGGTTCTCGAAGCCCTCGAACAGGCGTTCGGAGGAGGGTGCGGGGTCGGGTGTGGGGCGAGTGGTGGTCAACGCGCGTTCCGCCTGAAGGACGATTCTACTCGCAGGAGGAACTGTGCCCACTACTTGTCCTGTCTCCAGTTTTCGATTTTCAATTCAGGAACACGTGCGAACTCCCGCGTGTTGTTGGTCACTAGAATCACGCCGAGACTGCGCGCATGTGCCGCGATAAATAGATCGTTCGCACCAATCATCGACCCTTTGGCCTTCAACCGAGCGCGAATACTTGCATAATGTGACGCGGCCTCGTCCGGAAAGTCCAGCACCTCGACGAATGTAAGAAATGCATTCACGGCAGCTTCATCCTGCTGCCGCCGCGGAGAGATCTCGACACCGTATAACAACTCGGACTTGGTGATAACCGAGATGCAAATGTCGCTGACGGGGGTTTTGCGCAGGCGTTTGAGCAGGACGTCGCTGGAGCGCTTCATGATGTACGAACAAGTGTCGGTATCCAGCATCAAGCGCGGCATTACGGCTCACGCTCCTGGACCGGCAACTTCTCCACGTCCTGCATGAAATCGCAGGACGCGACAGGCCCCTGATCCAGATACGCCGACCAGTCCTGCGGCCGCGGCGACAGCACTATGTCACTCCCTTCTTTGCGTATGAATACTTCCGATGTATTGAACTGAAACTCCTTGGGTAGGCGCACGGCCTGACTGCGGTTGTTCATGAATATCTTGGCGGTTCGTCGCATGCTTAGCCTTCTTGCCGGTTGGCATATACATAAGTATATCCCACCCCACATGAAGTCCCCACCATGAGGAGGATCGTCGGTTGTCACCGCCCAAAACGCGCGGGGTGGATGTCCACCCCGCATGATACTCAAGCTGGACCGAGGAGACTACACCAGTCCCTGGTCCAGCATGGCATTGGCGACCTTCAGGAAGCCGCCAATGTTGGCGCCGTTCACCAGATTGCCGGGAGTGCCGTAGGTCTCGGCAGTCTCGAAGCAGGTCTTGTGAATCGCCTTCATGATGTTGTGCAGCTTGTGGTCCACTTCCTCGCGTGTCCAGCTCAGCCGTGCGCTGTTCTGCGACATCTCGAGGCCCGACGTGGCCACGCCGCCCGCGTTCGCCGCCTTGGCCGGACCATAGAGGACTTTCGCCTCCAGGAACAGCTTGGTAGCGTCCAGCGTGCTCGGCATGTTGGCGCCTTCGGCAACCACCTTGCACCCATTGTTGATAAGGTTGGTCGCGTCCTTGGCGTTGATTTCGTTCTGCGTGGCGCTGGGGAAAGCGCAGTCGGCCTTGATGTTCCAAAGCGGGTTGTAGCCCAGCTTCAGATCGGTCGGCATGAAGATCGCTTTCTTGTACTGGTCCGCATACTCACGAATGCGGCCACGCTTCGTGTTCTTCAGCTCCATGACCCACGCCAGCTTCTCAGCATTGATGCCGTCGGGATCATAGATGGCGCCGTCAGAGTCGGAGACGGTGACCGGCTTCGCGCCCAGCTGAAGCAGCTTCTCCACGGTGTACTGCGAGACGTTGCCGCTGCCGGAGACCAGGCACAGCTTGCCTTCCAGCGTTTCCTTGCGGGTCTTCAGCATTTCTTCCGCGAAGTACACGCAGCCGTAGCCGGTCGCTTCCGGACGAATCAGCGAACCGCCCCAGTGCAGGCCCTTGCCGGTCAGCACGCCGGTGAATTCGTTCCGAATGCGCTTGTACTGGCCGAACATATAGCCAATCTCGCGGCCGCCCACGCCGATGTCGCCGGCGGGAACGTCAGTGTCCGGTCCGATGTGACGGCACAGCTCGGTCATGAAGCTCTGGCAGAAGCGCATGACTTCGTTGTCGCTCTTGCCCTTGGGATCAAAGTCCGAACCGCCTTTGCCGCCGCCCATGGGCAGCGTGGTCAGCGAGTTCTTGAACACCTGCTCGAAGGCCAGGAACTTCAGGATGCCAAGATTGACCGACGGATGGAAGCGCAGACCGCCCTTGTAAGGGCCGATAGCGCTGTTCATCTCAATGCGGAAGCCGCGATTAACCTGAACATTGTTATTGTCGTCAAACCACGGCACGCGGAACATGATGAGGCGCTCAGGTTCGGTGATGCGCTCAAGAATTTTCGCGGAGATGTATTCCGGATGTCTCTCCAGCACCAGGCGTAGAGACTCGAGTACTTCCTGCACGGCCTGGTGAAATTCAGGCTCGGCTGGGTTCTTGGCCTTTACCAGCGCCATTATTTCGGTGATGTAATTGGCCGGAGTCTTGATTCCGGTAGTGGTGGTAATTCCAGCACTCATAGGTCCTCCTCGAACCTTACAACTCTCTTTAGGGCCGATACAGCGATAAATCCGTTCGCCTGCAGATCAGGGCGAACTTGTATTGAAGCCGACACTATTTAAGTCCTCGGCCGGCAATCCGGCAGTGACTGCTTGGCAACCCGGCGGTGACTGCTATCACCCCACGGGGTGACTAGCCCGAAATATGGTAACGCGGGAAGTTGCCGGCGGAGAGGAAAATTACGCTGGGCACGGTGGCAAGATGTGCTCATGCCCCGCATCATCGTGAGCAATATTGATGTGTCGTGGTGCTCAGCGAAAGGTCAATCGGCACATGACTCGGCTTGTATCAGGGCATGGCTTCAGCCACGCCGGAGGCTTTGCGGCACGGCTGAAGCCGCGCCCTGATACGAGTCTTTCCGTTTTAGCGAGCCCTACTCCCGGTAGTGCGCCCCACCATGCCGCACGTCCGCCCCACGCACCCAGAAGATGACATCTTCGGCAATATTTGTCGCGTGGTCGGCGATGCGCTCCAGGTTGCGGGCGATAAGCAGAACATCCAGCGCCTGCCGCGTACATGACGGTTCATCATGCATCCTCTGCACCAGGACCACGAAGGCCTCGTCTTTCATGCGGTCCACGATGCCATCCATCTGAAGCACCGCCTCGGCAACTTCCGCCTTGCCGTCGAGAAACGCCTCCAGGGCGCGCTGCACCATGGTGCTGACACCGTCGGCCATGCGCGGGATGTCAACGGGCAAGTCGATCTCCGGTTCGCTGATCAGGTCGAGCACGCGCTGGGCGATGTTGACTGCCTGGTCGCCCACGCGCTCCAGGTCGGCGTTGATCTTGAGCACTGCGAGAATGAAGCGCAGATCGATCGCCATGGGCTGCTGCATGGCGAGCAGGTCCAGCGCCAGCTCGTCAATTTCCCGCTCAGCGTCGTTGATGGCGCTCTCGCCCGTCAGCACCATCTGGCAGAACTTGCTGTCGCGCGTGCGGTACGCCTCGGTGGCGCGATCGATGGCCTGCTCGGCAAGGCCTCCCATCCGCAAGAGTTTCTCTTTTAACTCGTCCAGTCCCTGCTGAAAGCGGCTGCGCATTATCCAAACCTGCCTGTAACGTAATCTTCCGTCCGCTTGTCGGCGGGGGTGGTAAAGATTTTCTCGGTCTTGTCGTACTCAATGAGACTCCCCATGAGGAAGAACCCGGTCAGCTCGGCGACCCGCGCCGCCTGTTGCATATTATGAGTAACAATAACGACCGTATAGTGCTGCTTCAACTGAAATATGAGCTCTTCGATCTTGCTGGTAGAGATGGGATCGAGCGCCGACGCCGGCTCATCCATCAGCAGGACCTCAGGTTCCACAGCCAGTGCCCGGGCGATGCAAAGCCGCTGCTGCTGGCCGCCGGAGAGACTCGCTCCCGACTTCTTGTGCAGATTGTCCTTCACTTCCTCCCACAGGGCCGACAGCTTCAGCGAGCGCTCCACCAGTTCGTTCATCTGCTTGCGATTCCGGAAGCCGTTCAGCTTCAGGCCCGCGGCCACGTTATCGAAAATTGACATGGTGGGAAACGGATTCGGCTTCTGAAACACCATGCCGATACGGCGCCGCACGTCAACCGGGTCAGATCCGTTGCCATACACATCCATATCGCCGACTTTGACTGAACCCTCGGCGCGGGCGTCGGGAATGGTCTCGTGCATGCGATTCAAGCAACGCACGAAGGTACTTTTCCCGCAACCCGAGGGACCAATCACAGCGGTCACATGGTTGGCCGGCACGCTCATGTCGATGGAGTTCAGCGACTGGTTCTTGCCGTACCACGCGTTCAGTCCGCGTACTTCGATACCCACACCCATAGGAGCTCTCTAACTTCCCTTCAGCATTCCGCGGCTGGTGGTGATGCGCACGGCCGCGACCGCACTTACGATCAGCACGATTAGAATCAGCGATCCCGCCCACGCTTGCTTGTGCCAATCGTCATAAGGCGAGATAGCGTAAGTGTAAACCTGCAACGACAGTGCTGCCGTTGGCTGGTTCAGTTTCAGGTTCCAAAACTGATTTCCGAATGCCGTGAACAACAGCGGGGCAGTTTCCCCAGCCACGCGGGCAAAGGCCAGCATGCAGCCCGTGATGACGCCCGCCGAAGCGGTACGCAACGTAATGGAAAGCGTGGTTCGCCACCGCGGGATGCCGAGCCCGTAGGCCGCTTCGCGGATCACATTCGGCACCATCAGCAGCATTTCTTCGGTGGCGCGCGCCACCGTGGGAATCATCATGATGCCCAGTGCCACGCCGCCGGAGAACGCCGAAAAGTGTTTCTGCCGGATTACGATCAGGGAATAGACGGTAATGCCGATGACGATTGAGGGCACGCCGTTCAACACGTCGGCGGTGAAGCGAATCACGTCGCCGAAGCGATTGCGCCCGTACTCAGCCAGATAGATGCCGGAGCCAATCCCCAAGGGAATACCGATCACGCTGGCCACCGCGAGAATCAGTCCAGTGCCCACAATGCCATTCGCCATTCCTCCGCCCACTTCACCCGGAGGCTTTGGCGTCTGCGTGAGAAAGGCCCAGTTGACCGAGCCGACGCCCTTGATGACCAGGTAAGCGAAAATGGCAAGCAGCGGAACCAGCACCAAGACGGCAGCCAGGATGGCGAAGCCGGTCGCTCCCCAGTCCGTGAGCCGGCGCCAAAGACTGACTTCCTGCGAGGTGGATGCTGCCAAAGAGCTAGGCACGTGGCCTCGCAGTTCCGCCGGTTATGCTCCACACCAGCAAACGCGCCAGGGCGTTGACGATCAAGGTCACGATGAAGAGCGCTAAGCCGATCTCCACCAGTGCGCTTAAGTACATATCGCCCGAGGCCTCAGAGAATTCGTTGGCGATAACGCTGGCCATGGTATAGCCGGGAGCAAACAACGATTTCGCGACCTCCGGGCGGTTGCCGATCAGCATGGTCACAGCCATGGTTTCGCCCAACGCTCGGCCCAGCCCCAGAATAACGCCGCCTACAATGCCGATTCGCGCGTTCCGCAGAACGCCCATGCGAATCATCTCCCAGCGTGTGGCCCCTAGAGCAAGCACCGCCTCACGTTGATTCTGCGGCACCGCCGTCATCACCTCACGCGTAATGGACGCAATCACGGGAACCACCATGATCGCCAGAATGATGCCTGCCGCCAACATGCCCAAACCATATATCGGCCCGGTGAACAATCCTGTCCAACCCAGCGTCTTGGCCAGAAACGGCTCGACGTAATCGCGCAGCAGCGGCGCCAGCACGAAAATGCCCCACAATCCGTAAATCACACTGGGAATCGCCGCCAGCAACTCCACCAGGAACGAAATGATCGCCCGCAGACGCTGGGGACACATCTCCGTTATGTAGACCGCGACCCCGATGGAAAGCGGTACCGCCAGCAGGAGTGCCAGAAACGACGAGACCAGAGTGCCATAGATGAACGGCATCGCCCCGAAGCTGTCGTTATTCGGGTCCCAGTCATGACCGTAGAAGAACTTGATGCCAAACTGGTGGAGCGACAGCTTCGACTTGTCCACCAGTTCCCAAACTACCAGCAGCACAATCACAAATACTGAGACCGCACTCAGCACGATGATCCAGCGGAATATTTCGTCGGGGATCCGGCTGCTGGCGGGGTAGGTGCTCCTTATCTTCTCCAGAGCTGCGCCCGGCTTCCCTCCATGCCTCCCGGCGTCCACGTGGGCAAGCGCTGGCATTGCCGTGACCGGCTTCGGAAGCCCCTCAAGAGGCCCAGTCGAATTCATGGGATCGACGTTATCAGACATTTGTTAGAGCGGTATTAAAGCAGCCGCGAGCCACGAGTAGCTAGCTACGAGCCAAATCGAACCGGCTCGCCCGAACACAGCCGGGTCGAAGAACACTGCGAGTATGCTTCACTATCAATTGCCCGCGGCTTGAAGCTCGCGGCTAATGCACCTGAGCGGTAATCGCCGCTTTCTCCTTCGCCACAATGTCCTTCGGCAGCGGTGCATAGGAAAGCGCTTCCGTCATGCCTTGGCCTTTGTCGAGCATCCAGAACAGAAAATCCTTCAAGATCTTTCCCTTATTCTGGTCCGCAGGGTTGGTCGGAATCAACAGCCAGGTGAAGCTGGCGATCGGGTAAGCATTCTTGCCCGGAGGATCGGTGATCGATACCCGGAAGTCAGCCGGCATCTTCACACCGTCGGCTGCCGCAGTCGTGCTCTCCAGGCTGGCCTTGATGAAGTTGTGCGAGGAATTCTGAACGATGCCAAACGGAATCTTATTTTGCAGGGCATAGATCAATTCGATGTAGCCGATAGATCCTGGCAGCTGCCGAATCGAGCCTGCAACGCCTTCATTTCCCTTTCCCCCGATGCCAACAGGCCACTTGACTGAAGTGTTCTTGCCTACCGTGTTCTTCCAGTCGGCACTGACCTTCGAAAGGTAGTCGGTAAAGATGTACGATGTGCCGCTGCCATCCGATCGGTGCACCACCGTGATGTTCATGTCAGGAAAATTCATTCCAGGATTGATCTTCGTAATCCTGGGATCATTCCACTTGGTAAGCTTTCCCATGTAGATATCGGCCAGGATCTCGCCCGTAAACTTTACGTCGCCAGTTATCCCCTTGATGTTGTAAGCGGGCACCACTGCGCCAAGGACGGTGGGAACATGCAGGACTTTGACCTTGGACTGAGCAATTTGCTCATCGGACATAGGACCATCCGTCGCTCCGAAATCTACCGTACCGGCCTGTACCTGGCGAATACCGCCGCCGCTGCCGATGGACTGATAATTGATCTGAATGTTGGAATGCTCGTTGTGGTACTCATTAAACCACTTGGAATAAATCGGGTAGGGGAAGGTGGCGCCGGCGCCATTCAATGTTGCCTGCGCCAAGGCGCAGGTCGCAAGCACGGCGACGCAGAGAAGCACCCTGAGGGAGCGAATCACGTAGTTTCCTCCTGAATTTTGGCGAAATAAGTCCAATGGTGGTTCTACGCCCGCTTTGTTACAACTCTGTTACATTGCAGTGAATTTCGCGTAAAGCCGCAGCCCTTGCATGGCCACAACCCGTTTAGATAGTTAGGCTTGCGACTCCAGAATAATTGTCGAAGAATTCTACTCCCAACTAACCCAGGTTCTTCTGCCGCCGCTTGAGATCCTCGATAAACATCTGCTCCACAGGCTTGTCATAGGCCCGCAGCACGTGGCGAACACTGTGTCCGCTGACCAGGTGACACACTTCCTCGGCGAGGTTCTTGGCGTGATCGCCGGCCCGCTCCAGGGCTTGCGTCATGAACAATACGTGGAAACTCTCTTGCCGCGGCACGCCGTCGTGATTTTCCAGATGGCGCAGAAATATCAAATTGCGAAAGCGGTCCAGCTCGGCATCGGAGCGCAATACCGCGAGGGCACGGTTCAGGTCGCGCTGGCTGAACGCGTCATGCACATCGGCCAGCATCTTCTCCAGTCGCGATGCCATCACCGTCAGATCGCGAATGTCCTGCAACTCAATGCGGCTCCCTACGGCTGCCGCCCGGTTGCTGCAATTCAGCAGCAGATCGCCAATGCGCTCCAGGTCGATGATGAACTTCAGGCACGCCAATAGTTCGCGCGCATGTTCCGGACTGACTTGCGTGATAACGGAAGTCACGCCCTGATCGATAACGCGGTCCAGTGTGTCGAGTTCTTTCTCGCGCTCCCGCACACCGTCGAGAACGGATGACACTCCCGTCGCAATTCCTTCGGCAACAATACCCGCTGCAATTCTCGCCACTCGGCAAGCCTGCAATGTCTGCTCCTGTAATTGTGCGCAAATGGCTTCTGGGCTGGGGGGGATAGTCTCGGCTGAACTCATTCTGCTCTCATAACTGGTTACACACTGCGCCACGTTTGAGCCGAGCTCACGCGAGCCGACGACTGAGGTTGGGCTGGGGGTTCCTGGTGAACGATAACTTGTTAGACAATAGCCTGCGCCTGTGAATTCTCCATGAAATTCCAGTTAAGTTCGCTTTAATTCACAGGCTGGCGTATTCAAATTGCTGCGAAAACCAGTTATTGCAGTTCACCTCTTCGTAGACTGGGTGGAGCACGCTCGGTAGTTTCTTACACCGTCACTGGCAATCGCTGCCGCGGCAAGGTGAAGTAGAAAGTAGAACCGTGATTCAGCTCGCTTTCGGCGCGAATTGTGCCGGAGTGCGCCCGCACCACGTGCTTAGCGATAGCTAGACCCAGGCCGGTCCCGCCCGACTCGCGCGAACGCGCTTTGTCCACGCGGTAGAAGCGTTCGAACAAGCGGGTCAAGTGTTCGCTGGAGATACCAGAGCCAAAGTCGCGCACATAAAACTGTACGCCTTCTTCCGATTCGCAGGCCCCCACCAGCACCTTGCCACCCTGTTTGCCATACTTCAGCGCATTGTCAATCAGGTTCGTAAACACCTGGTGGATGGCATCGCGGTCCACCGAGACCGCCGAGGACGCGGTGTTCATCACCGAGAGTTCGATGTCGCGAGCGGCCGCCAGCTCATGAAAGGTCTGCACCGCATCTTCCAACAACTGGTTCGGCATGACGGTCTGAAAGTTAAGCTTCTGCTCGCCCGACTCCACCCGCGCCAGCACCAGCAGGTCCTCGGTCAGGCGCGCCATTCGCATGGAATTCTTGCGGATGATTTCCACAAACTCCCTCAGGTCGGTCGGCATGCCGCGGCTTTCCAGCAAAGTTTCGGAGTAGCCCTGAATGGAGGTCAGCGGCGTCCGCAGCTCATGGGAAACGTTGGCAATGAAGTCGCGCCGCGTCTTCTCCACTCGCTCAATTTCGGTCTGGTCATGCAACACAGCCACGGCCCCGCCGCCCGGCATGGGAGCCGCAGTGACATCGAAGACCCGTCCGGAAAAAATCTTGGCGGCGCGGGCCATGGTCACGTCGCGGGTGGTAAGCGCGGTTTGTACCGACGCCAGAATCTCCGGGTCGCGCACCGATTGCACCAGCGGAGACCCCAGTCGCACGCCGCTGGGCAGCAGACGCTCCATGCGCTGGTTCGCCCACAATACCCGCTCGTCCTCGGCGACCGCGATCACGGCTTCCTGCATGGAGTTCAACAGCGTCTCCAACGTCTGCCGGCTGTGTTCCACCGCACTGAAGCCTTCTTCCAATTTGCGCGCGGTCTTGTCGAGCGCCGACGCCACGTGCGCAATCTCATCCCCGGCTTCCTCCTGGATTCGCGCCGACAGGTCACCTGCGGCCACACGTTCCGCAAAATCGGTGATGCGCAGTAATCGCCTGCCAATCGACTGGGTCGCGACGAAGCTCAGCAACAGCGCCAGCAGTCCAGCGACCGCCGAGCCTTCGATGAGGTCGCGGCGAATTTCACTGTTGGCGTCGCGAATCGAGCTTAGCGGATATGCCATCCGCACCGCGCCGCCGGCAATCGGGGTGGCCACATACAGCAACTCCGCCCCCACCGTTTTGCTGAGACGCGTGGAACTTCCTGTCTGCCCGTGCAAGGCCGCCACAAACTCCGGCCGGGTCGCATGGTTTTCCATCTCGCCCGGGTCGGCCTCGGAATCGGCGAGGACCTTGCCAGATGTGTCGATGACCGTGACCCGTGCCCCCGCAGCCTGCGCCGCCTGCTCCGTTATTTTTTGCAGGGAGGCTGCCTGAGTGCTCTCAACCCGGGACGCGAACATCTGCGTCTTTTGTCGCAACGAGGTTTCCACCTCGCGGCGCAGCATGCTCTCCCAGGTGCGGCCGATCAGCAGATCGAGCGAGACCGTGCAGGCCGCAATGACCACCAGGGCCGCGAGGAACAACTTGACGAAGATGCGACTCTTCACGGTTTGCCGCTCTTATGCTTTGGGAATTTCGAAGCGGTAGCCCGCTCCGCGAACCGTCTTCAGATAACGCGGCTCGTCAGGATTCTCCTCGATTTTCTCACGAATGCGGCGTACATAGACGTCGACCGAGCGAGGGGTGACGTAGTGAGTATCGCGCCAGACTGCGTCGAGCAACTGGTCGCGCGTAAATACCCGGCCGGGGTGCCGGGCCAGATACTCCAGCAGACGGAATTCCGTGGCCGTAGTTTGCGTCAGCTGACCGCGAACCATCAAGGTCATGCCGCCGCTGTCGATTTCAATGTCGCCCGCCTTCACGATGGCAGGCGCGAGAGGACGCTCAAACCGCCGCAGCACCGCCCGGACCCGGGCCACCAGTTCGCGCGGGCTGAACGGCTTGGGAATATAGTCGTCGGCTCCCATCTCCAGCCCGATAACCCGGTCCGACTCACTGGTTTTGGCGGTCAGAAAAATCACCGGAGCCATGGTGAGCGCCGAGGTCTGGCGGATGCGGCGGCAGAGTTCCAGCCCGTCACCTCCCGGGACCATAATGTCCAGCAAGAATAGCGCCGGGGATTGCTTCTCGGCTTCGGCAACCACGCCTGCCGTCGCGGTAAAAGTGCGAACGCCGTAGCCGGCAGCTTCCAGATGGTGCCGCACCAGACGCAAAATGTCAGCGTCATCTTCCACAACAAAGATGGTTTGCTTCACGGCTGTATTGTAGCCGACCGTAGGCATAGAACTGTCATATGAGGGAATCACGTAGGTAGGTTACATGTATCTTTGTTACAGGATGATGAAACTGGGCAAAGTAATTTCCGGGAGCATCCAGGTGTTGAACGCCCCCTTGCATCCCACAATGTGGCATATCAACCACGGCTGGGCCCTGATATACCACAATGTAAGACATCCCGGCTTCGCATAATTTAACGCGGGGACGAAGCTCGCGCGCCTACGGCTTAGCGGAGACTGGTGGACCAGGCCCGCGTCAGGTAATCCGTCATACTGAGCGAAAACATGATGAACAGGAAGAAGATTGCGGCCACTACGGTCACCATCGTCAGCTTGGTGCTGTAGCGCAGGTGCATGAAGAACAGGACCACCAGAGTGCCCTTGATGGTCGCGATCAGCAGCGCCACCACGATATTGAACACGCCCAATTCCACGGTTGCAGCGAATACCGTGATTCCGGTGAAGACCATCAACGCAGCCCAAATGGTCACGTAAAGACTCACCGGCACTAGATGCGACATGGGATCGAAATGTTCTTCCGTAGGCTTCGCCATTAGCCACCACCATGCTTTTTGCTGATCAAATAAAGCAGCGGAAATAAATAAATCCAAACCAGATCGACAAAGTGCCAGTACAAACCGACATTTTCCACCGGAGTGAAGTAGGAGCGGCTGTAAGCGCCACCTAAGCCGGCAATAATGATCCACGTCACCAGGCCAACGCCGATCACCATGTGCAAAGCGTGCAGTCCCGTCATCGCCCAGTACAACGAGAAGTAAATTTCGGTATGCACCGGATCGGTCGCCGGATGTGCCGGATCGCCGGTCTCGAAATGGAAGTTCGGTCCAGGGAACTCGTGATGCTCCCAGTGCTCGTGATACTCGACGGCCTTGATGCCGAGGAAGCCCAACCCGAAGACGATGGTAATCATTAGCAGAATCGCCATCAACTTGGGCTTGCCCATCTGGGCGGCACGAACTCCCAGCGCCATGCTCAGCGAGCTGCAAATAAGCACGGCCGTGTTGGTCGCACCCAGCGTGATGTTCATCTTCTGGCTGCCCTCTACGAAGGCCTGGTAGTAAGAGGCGCGGTACACCAGATACGCGCAGAACAGGCCGCCGAAGAACATGATTTCCGTCAGCAGGAACATCCACATGCCGAAAGTGGAGGTCTCCTGCTGCTGCTCCATGTCGGCAAAGTGGTGTTGCAGCGCGTGCTCAGCGACCTGGATATCGCTAGTGGCCAACAGTGACCTCCTCTTGCGGCTGATGCTCGTAGTCGTAAGCTTCCCACGTCACGATCGGCGTTTCGTCGAAATTGTTGGTGGGCGGCGGTGAAGGCGTCATCCATTCCAGGCCAACGGCATTCCACGGATTCGGCGGCGCCGGCTCGCCGTAGCGCAGCGACCACAGGAAGTAGATCATCGGCAGCACATAGCCCACGGCAAGGATCGACGCTCCCGCGGTGGAAAGCACATTCAGCACCTGGAACTCCGGGGGATATGCATGATAACGCCGCGGCAACCCCATGTAGCCGACGATAAACAGCGGGAAAAACGTGGTATTGAAGCCGACGAAAACCAGCAGTGCTGACAGCTTGGCCCAGGCTTCGGGATACATGCGGCCGGTGATCTTGGGCCACCAGAAGTGCAGTCCCGCCATGTAGGCCATCACCATGCCGCCCACCATCACGTAGTGAAAGTGGGCTACCACAAAGTAGGTGTCGTGAACATGGACATCGACGCCCAGCGACGCCAGGAAAACGCCGGTCAGGCCGCCAACCGTGAACAGCCCAATGAAGCCGAAGGCGTAGAGCATCGGGGTGTCGTAACGTATCGAACCTTTGAAGAGCGTTGCCGTCCAGTTAAAGACCTTCACCGCGGAAGGAATGGCCACCAGGTAGCTGAGCAGCGAGAACACCAGGGCGGCATAAACCGAGATGCCGGCGACAAACATGTGGTGTGCCCACACCAGGAAACCGAGCACTGCGATCGCAATCGACGCCAAGGCCACGAATTCGTAGCCGAAAACACGCTTGCGCGAGAAGCAGGTGATGATTTCGTTGATCACGCCCATCCCCGGCAAAATCATGATGTAAACCGCCGGGTGGGAATAGAACCAGAAGAGGTGCTGGAACAGCAGCGGGTCGCCGCCAAGTTGGGGATTGAAGATGCCGATATTGAAAGCGCGTTCGAGAGCAACCAGCAAAAGCGTGATTGCGATGACCGGTGTGCCGAGGACCATGATCAGCGCTGCGGCATAATTCGCCCAGCAGAATAGCGGCAACCGCCGCCACGTCATGCCCGGCGCGCGCATGCGATGGATGGTGACAATAAAGTTGAGGCCTGTCAGGATGGACGAAAATCCGGTAATGAAGATCCCAACCGCCGCGCCGATTACATGCGTGTTGGAATAGGTTGTGCTGAACGGCGTGTAGAACGTCCAACCGGTATCGACCCCACCAGTGACCATCGCGGTCAGCGCAGTAATGGCGCCGAGCATGTAGATATACCAACTCAGCAGGTTCACTCGCGGAAAGGCCAGGTCTTTGGCGCCCACCATCAGGGGAATCAGAAAATTACCCAGCGTCGCCGGCACCGACGGGATCAGAAAGAAAAACACCATGATGATCCCGTGCATAGTAAACAGCTTGTTATAGGTGTCGGACGAGACCATGTCGCCCGCTGGAGTCAGCAACTCCAGGCGGATCAGCATGGCGAAGAAACCGCCGATCCAGAACATGGCGGTAATCGAGACCAGGTAAAGCAGCGCGATACGCTTATGGTCTGTCGTCAGCAGCCACGACTTGATGCCGTAGTTCGAATTCAGGTAGTTCTCGCGTTCGACAGTTTGTACGGCGGTTGCCATGTCACACACCTTCGGGTTCTGGGACCTTATTGCACACTCGATGTCTCGGGAGCCGGCGCGCGATTGCCCCCCGGCTCATTCGCTTGCGGTTGCGCCAGCGACTTAATGTAGGCCACCAGGGCCCCTAAACTTTCCTCGGAAACCTGGCCCTGAAAGCTGGGCATAATGGGCTTGAAACCGGCCACAATCTTGGCGCCGGGATTCAAAATCGACTCACGAAGATAGTTTTCGTCGGCGGTCACAGTGCGGCCATCATCCAACAGAACGGGCTTGCCGAACAGTCCCGCCAGGTTCGGGCCGCGGCCCTGGGTATCGAAGCGGTGACAGGTGGCGCAGCCCAACTGCTGGAACAGTTGTTGGCCATTGGACGCCAGCGAGCCCGTGTTTTCGCCTCCGTTAAGCCACGCCTGGAAGGCCACCGGCTCCATCACGATCACCTGGCCGATCATTGCAGAGTGGTCGGTGCCGCAATATTGCGAGCAGAACAGATGATACGTACCGGTTTTCGTCGTATGGAACCATATTTGGGTAAAGCGGCCGGGCAGCACATCGGCCTTCACCCGGAACGCCGGCACAAAGAAGCTGTGAATCACATCCTGTGAACTCATGACCAGCTTGACGTCGCGACCGATCGGCACGTGCAGTTGATTGATCTCGCGTTGTCCGGTTTCATGTTCAAACTTCCACATCCACTGCTTGCCGACAACGTAAACTTCCATCGCTCCCTTAGGCGGGCGCGCCTCCTGGAAGTAGATCAGCGAGCCCCAGGCAAAGAAGATCATGCAGATGCCCAGCGGGATCAGCGTCCAAGCCAACTCCAGCGGAAGCGAGCCTTCAATCTGTACGGGATGAGGATGGACCGAGCGGCGATACTTCACCGCGAAGAAAAAGATCACGGCAAAGATGAGCAGCGAAAAAAACGCCGACACTGCGATCAGCAGAAAATAAAGTCCGTCCACCTGCCATGCCAAAGCCGAGGCACGCTCCGGAAAAAGTGGGAGGTTCTTCCACATATCGATCAGGCCCGTCCTGTTTCCTTCTTGCTGCCGTCACGGCGGAACATCACGATGAGAAATCCGCCGAGGATCAGCATGGTGGCAGCTCCCGCCAAACGCATAATGTTGGTGACCACGGCGCCGTACCGTCCGGTCTTCGGGTCATAGTGATAGCAATACAGCAACACTTCATCCACGACATTGCCGATGTTGCCGCGCGAGGCCTCGATCAAACCAAGGCGAATATCTTTGGGCGAGAACTCCACGCCGTAGTAGTACTGGGCAATCCTGCCCGCCGGTGTCACGATCATGAGGCCGGTAGCGTGAACGAACTGTCCGCTGGCCGGATCGCGACGGTAATGAAAGCCTACGGCATCGGCCAGTTGCTTGATCTGCGGCTGCTGGCCGGTGAGAAAGTGCCAGCCGTCGCCGTTGGTCTTATGCTCTAAATGCTCGTTGATGCGAGCGATGTAAGTTTGCTTGGCGGCCGCGGCGTCCTTCGGCGTCTCGTCCGGATTGAAGCTTACCGACACAACCTCGTACTCATTGCCGGGCGCGAACTTCAACATGCTGAGCGCGCTTGCCTCGCCCGCCAGTTCTTCGCCGCAAAGCATGGGGCAGGTGTAATACACCAGGTTCAGGATCACCGGCCGCCCAGAGATGAAATAGTCGTTCAGCTTTACCGTCTTGCCGGTCTCGTCCCTGAATTCGAGATCGAGCGGTATCTCCTGATTGAGCCGCTGATCGATGCCAACGTTTGCCAAGTCAGCCGGACGCACCTGGGACGCGGGCTGCGAAGAGCTCTTGTCCTGGAACGATGACGGCGGCTGCGCGAAAGTGCAGGTCACCCTCAGCAGCAAGAGACCGAGAACGAATTTGTTTGACCGCAACATCGTCAGTGATTCCCACCGCGCAGGCCTGAAGGCCTGCTTTACCTGTGTCGTCCCCGAAGGGACTCACGTTTCATTCCATCACCTACCCAGCGCTGAAGCGCTGGGCTATCATCTTCCATCCCGCGTTGCGGGACTCGGATCCAGCTACATCGAACACGGAAACGGGCCCGCCGTCACTAGCGGCTCGTGCCGGGGCTAAAGCCCCAGGCTTGGTGCAGCCTTTGACGCGGGCCTAAAGGCCCGCTCTTCCACCTCAAACCCGAACATCACGCACCACAAACCCGAACATCACGGCTGTTTCTGTTCTCCACCAGCCGGCGCGGCGGTTTTCGGACTACCCCCGGTCGCTCCCAGCGGCCCGGCTTGCATATCCAGCATCTTCTTGTTGCCGGCAGCGGTCTGCGTGTTGATCTCCGCCGGCGGCGCATTCGGCCGCACCGGCAATCCCCGCTCCACAACCAACTGCATCGCCAACGATATCGGGATATGTATCGCGCCACCGGGATCGGCAAACGGCTGCTTCGGGTTCAGCAACTCCTGTTCGGAGTTGACGTACTGGCTCATCTCGCCGGCGTCGTAGCTCTGTAAACGCGGCTCAGGAAAAATATCCAGATTCACTGCCGGCGTATTCTGAAGCACGGAGCGCGAGGCTCCAGCGGCCGGGGGCGCCTGCTGCGCCTGCCGCATCGGGTTCACCGGCGGCTGCGGAAACAGCACCTGGCTGCGCGCCATGAAATGGAACATCCCCCATATCACCAGTTCAATGAAAAAGCCGATGATGAAGAGTCCGATAAGGAACCACAGAATGCCGCGCGCGCTTAAATCGGCGCGCTCGTAGTCCACCTGCGGATTGCGCAAAGGATCGTAATTGGTGTGGTTAGTGGCCATGTCCCGATCCTTGGTGCAGGAAGTTCGGTATCTGTGGGTCGTACAGCGGCAACAACGGGCGCTGCCGGAAGTTGTAGAAGAAGTATGTCAGCCAGATCCCACCGAGGGAAAGCGGAACCAGCAAGTACCAGATGCTCAGATAGAAATGGCCGCGCTCGTGGGCAAAGTTGGGCACCACATACCAGTAGATATCGACCACCCGCATGAACATCAGAAATACGGCAATGCCGATCAGGCGGCTGCCGGCGCGCTTGCGCTCGCGCGAGAGCAGCAGCGCGAAGGGCAACGCAAAGTGGAAGAGGATAATGATCAGCGCCACGATGCCCCATCCTCCGCGGATGCGATTCAAGTACCAGCCAATCTCCTCCGGCAGATTGCCCGCCCAGATGATGAGCCACTGCGAGAAGGAAAAATAGGCGAAGAGCATCACGAAAGCCAGCATCAACTTGCCGAGATCGTGGAACTGGGTGGGCTTGATGATCTCGCGGTACGGGCTGTAGCGCGTCAGCACGGTCAGCATGATTACGCTGAACGCGAGGGCAGACAGTCCTTGTCCGGCGAGGAAGATGAGGCCGTAAATGGTCGAACCCCAATGGGGGTCGAGCGACATCACCCAATCCACGGCGGCAAACGAGATTGTCAGCGAATACAGCACCAATCCCAGGCCGCTGAGACCCTGAAAGTGCGGCAACGCTCCGCGATCGGGTGGGCTGTCCAACGCGTCGCCACGCTTGTTAAGAACGAAGGCGAGCCCCATCCAGATCACGAAGTAAATGATCCAGCGCGCATACCAGCCGCCCAGACCGCCGGTATGCAGATACCAACGGTTATGCTCGGTCAGCGAAGGATCGTTCATCCACGCATAAAGATGATTCCGTCCAAACAGGATGGGCAGGAACAACACAAACATCAGGGGCAGACACTTGCTGGAAGCTTCCAGCACACGCCGGATCGACAAGCCCCAGAAGCCTCCGGAGAGGAACTGCACCATCAGAAGTCCCAGGCACCCCAGGCTGAGTCCCAGCCAGAACATGTAGGCGATGAGATAGCCGCGCAGAAACTGATCGAGCGAAAGTACCGCGCCGGCGATGCAGACCACGATTCCGATGATACCGGCCACCATGGCACGGCTCTGCCACTGCGCTGCCTGGGCAGGGACGACGTTGTCGGTGGGGCGAAGATTGATGACCTGTTCGCTCATGGCTTTGGTGCCCCTCCTTTGGCCGGCGCCGGTTGCGGCGGCGGAGGAGTCGAGGCGGCCGTGCTAGCGCTCTGCGTGTCATACGCAGGCATGATGAACACGCCCGGCGGCGGCGCGCCGGCGACCTGCTCGCCGGAGGGAACATCAGCCTCCGTTGCATGCTGACTTAATTGCAGGGCGCGGATGTAAGCAGCGATCGCCCAGCGGTCGGCCACGGGAACCTGCTCGGAATAGTCGGGCATGGCGCCAAAGCCGTTGGTCATCACGTCGAAGAAATATCCGATAGGCGCGCGCCGCAGCCGGTCAATGTGATACGACGGCGGACGTTTGTAGCCGCGCTGCACAATCATCCCGTAACCGTCGCCGACTTCGGAATGGCACGGAGCGCAATAGATGTTGTAGCGCTGCTGTCCCCGCGCCATCACTTCGGCAGTCGCTGGAAACGGCAGGTAATCGCCATCGTTGCTGCCGATTTTGCCGGTGTAGAAATAGGTGTCGGCGTCCAGATGTCCGCGGGCCACGGTGCCGGAAACAATGGGCCGCGCAGAGCGATGATCGGCGTAGAAATCGCTTTCCACCAGCGGACGCTGATAGGGCTGCACCTGCATGTCCTGCCGGCATCCCGCCAATAGCAGCAGGGTCATGGCCGGCAACAGCCAAACCGACGCCTTGTGCCGCGAAGCTCCGGTGCCACCGAAATGCAGCCAAGCCGAGGTCGCCGTCCTGAATTTGGTTGACCGATTAATGCGGCACCTCCGAGATCGACACCGGCTCGAGGCTCTGCATGAAGCGCTCCGTGTCCTCCATGTCGAACTTGGGGTCGGCGGCCTCCACGCACAGGAAGAACTTGTCGCGGGTCACCAGCGAGAAACGGTCGACATTGAAAAGCGGGTGGTGCGGCATCGGCAAGCCGTTCAAGGCAAACATCCCGAAGACCCCGCACAGTCCGGCAAACAGGATCGTTAATTCGAAGGTCGGGACAATAAATGCCGGCCACGACTGATAAGGTTTGCCGCCGATATTCAGCGGATAGGAAATGCAATTAATCCAGTACTGCAAGCCGTAGCCGGAAGCTCCGCCGAGAATGCCGCCGAGCAGCACGATCAAGGGCACACGGCTCTTGTGAAAGCCAACCGCTTCGCTGGCTTCTTCGATGGGAAACGGGCTGTAAGCGTCCATCTTGCGATAGCCCGCGGCGTAGGCAGCCTTCGTCGCATACACCAGATCGGTAGCGGTATCGAACTCGGCCAGCAAGCCGTAGATGGGCGGTGCGAGCTGTGCGTGACTCACTTGGTCTCCACCTCCGCCTCAGGCAACAGAGTCCGCATTTCGAAAATCGAGATGGACGGCATGATGCGAATGAAGATAAACATCGCCGTCGCGAAGAAGCCGATGGTGCCCGCCAGGACCGCATAATCCCAGCGCGTGGGGGTGTAGTGGCCCCAGGACGAGGGCAGGTAGTCGCGACTGAGGCTGGTGACAATGATGACGAATCTCTCCAGCCACATGCCCACCAGGATGACCAGCGAGATGCAGAACAGCCAGCCTGTTTTCGCTCGGACCTTGGGGAACCACAGCACCTGCGGTATCAGGATGTTGCAAAGGATCAGCATCCAGTAGAAGAAGGCGTACTGACCAAACCAGCGGTTCTCCATCATGAAGCGCTCATAAGTCGAGCCGCTATAGAACGCGATGAAAGCCTCGAAGGCGTAGCCATAAGCCACGATCAGACCCGTAGCCAGCATGATCTTGGCCGAGTTCTGGAGGTGGCGCATGGTGATCATGCCTTCCAGGTGGTAATACTTGCGGATCGGGATGGCCAGCACCAGCACCATGGCGAAGCCGGAATAAATTGCGCCGGCAACGAAGTAGGGCGGGAAGATCGTCGTATGCCAGCCCGGCATGATGGCCACTGCAAAATCGAAGCTGACGACGGTGTGAACCGAGAGCACCAGGGGCGTCGCAATGCCGGCCAGCAGAATGTACAGCGCTTCGTAATTCTTCCAATGGCGCGCCGATCCCCGCCAACCCATGCCGAGGATGCCATAGATCTTGCGGGTCAGGGGATGCTTGGCCTTCTCGCGCATGGTAGCCAGATCGGGAACCAGTCCGACATACCAGAACACGGCGGAGATGGTGGCGTAGGTTGAAACCGCGAAGACGTCCCACACCAGCGGACTGCGGAACTGCGGCCACACTCCCATGCTGCTGGGATATGGGAACATCCAGTAGGCCAACCAGGGACGGCCCATGTGGAGCAGCGGGAACATACCGGCGCAGGCCACAGCGAAGAGCGTCATGGCTTCCGCGAAGCGATTGATGGAATTGCGCCAGGTTTGCTTGAGCAGCAGCAGAATGGCGGAGATGAGCGTGCCGGCGTGGCCGATGCCGATCCACCAGACAAAGTTGATGATGGCGAAGCCCCACGCCACGGGAACCTCGATACCCCAAATGCCGACGCCCACCAGGAACAGGTAAGTGACGGCCGCCATCAGCACGCCCAACAGCGTCATGCCGACAAACAGGCCGAACAGCCAGCCCAGGCCGATGGGGCGCGTCAGGACCGCATCGGCAATGGTGTCAGTTACGCTGCCGAAGGTCTGCCCCGGCGCCATCACCGGTGGTTCGTCCGGCCAGGGCACGTCCTGCAGAATCGTTCTTTCTTCTGGTCCCTGCTGCATCGCTAACTGGACTCCGACGTTTCAAGTTCCGGGTTGGGGTTCGACACGATCGCCATATAGGACGTCCGTGGACGCGTATTCAAATCTTCCAACAAGTTGTAATTGCGCTGCTGCGCCTTGATCTTCGAGACCCGGCTGTTGGGATCGTTGAGATCGCCAAAGACGATGGCCCCGGCCGGGCAAGCCTGCTGGCACGCGGTAATCACTTCGCCGTCGCGCACCTTGCGGTTTTCTTTTTCGGCGGTAATGCGGCCATGCGTGATGCGCTGAATGCAATACGTGCACTTCTCCATAACGCCGCGGCTGCGCACGCTGACCTCGGGATTGCGCATCATCTTGAATTGCGGCGTGGTGAAATCCTGGAAGAGCAGGAAGTTGAAGCGGCGCACCTTATAAGGACAGTTGTTGGAACAGTAGCGCGTGCCGACACAGCGGTTGTAGACCATGTCATTGAGGCCTTCGGTGCTGTGCACCGTTGCGCCGACGGGACAAACCACTTCGCAGGGCGCGTTCTCGCATTGCTGGCACGGGATGGGCTGGTAGAACATGTTGGGATTTTCCGTGCCGCCCTCGTAATAGACATCAACGCGCAGCCACTGCATCTGGCGGCCGCGCATCGTCTGCTCTTTGCCGACCACTGGGATGTTGTTCTCCGCCTGGCAAGCCACGATGCAGGTCTTGCAGCCGACACAGGAGTTCATGTCGATGGTCATGCCCCACTTCAGTTCGGTGTACTGATAGTTGGTGTAGAGCGTCATCTCCGGCGGCGGCGACTCGATGCCTTCGTGGGCAAAATCAGGATTGCTGATGAAGTCCGTCAGCGTTGCCTTGCGGATAATGTGCCGGTTCTTCAGCGGCTCGGTGCCTTTAGGCAGATCGGAGTAGTCGATGTACTGGAAGCCTTGGGGATGAGCAAAGCCGAATCCCTCGCCAACTTTGTTGATCTTCGTCTCGGCATACCACGGAGCGTCGCTGCTGCGAATCTTGTAGCCGCTGAAGCCCACATCCGTACCGACCCTCCCCGCCTTGGTACGCCCGTAGCCGAGAAAGACGGTGATGGAGTTGTCGGGATGTCCCGGCTGCGGCCAGATTGGCCCTTTTACCTTGCGGCCATTGACATCGATCTCAATGATGTCGCCGGTGACCAGCCCTGACTTGTGCGCCTGGTTGGGGCTGATAAGGACGCCATTGTCCCAGCAGAAATTCGTGACCGGCTTCGGCGTTTCCTGCAACCAGCCGTTATTGGCCTTGCTGCCGTCGTAGATCAGCGGATCGCGGCGGAAGATCACTTCCATCACTTCCGGACCGATGCTGTTGGTGGAAGGAACATTGCCGCCCCTGGCTGAGACCGTCTTCACGGGAAATGCAGTATCGGCGATGAAGCCGTCGTTCAGGGACTTGCGCCAGGCGGTATCGAAGTCGCCCTTAACCTGGTCCTGCCAGTATTTGCGGACGATGTCATAGCCAGCGGTTTCCGCGGAGCCGACCAGCGCAAAGATGAACTCGTAGGAGCTCTTACCGTTATACAAGGGCGCGATCAACGGCTGAACGATGGAAGCTGTGCCGTCAAAGGCGCGGGTGTCGCCCCACTGCTCCAGATAATGAGTGCCGTTGATATGCCAGTGCACATGATCGTAAGTCTCGTCCTGATAGAGGCCATGCTGCACGCGGAGCGGAACCTTGTCCATGGCATCGGCGAAACCGAAGTCGGCGGGGGCGTCGTAGACCGGATTGGCGCCCACGATAAGCAGCATGTCGATTTTGCCGGCGTTCATCTCGCCGACCAAATCTTTTAACGCCGCGGTCTGGTCCTGCGGTTTAACTTGCACCGATTCGGTGTAAATGACCGTGTTGCCATTTGCGCCCAGCGCCGCATTCATCGCGTGCGCCAGAGCATGAACCGCGGGCGGTTGATTATCACCCGGGATCACGACCGCTGCGCCTTTGTGCGCCTGAAGGTCCTTAACCACCGCAGCGACAAACTTCTGATATTGCGGCGGAACGGTTCCACCACCACCTGCGCCCAGCCCAGCAGCGACGGCACGCGCCATCTGCTCCACTTCCGAAGCGCGCACCGGGAGACGATGGTCAGCCTTGCCGCTGGTGTTGGTCGGCGTGCTCTGGACGGAATAGAAACGCGACATCTTCTCTCTGAGATCGGGATTGCGTCGCGCCGCGAATTGGCGGGCGTAATAAAGAAATCCCGGAAAACCGCTGGAAAGGAAATCGCCATCCAGCGAGAGAATGATGTCGGCCTTTTCCAGGTTGTAGCGCGTTTCCACGTATTGCCCGAATGCCAACTGCGATCCGGCGCGCACGTTGTCGCGGTTCACCGGCTCCCACTGCACCCACTTGGATTGCGGGAATGCCGTCTGCACCTGGTCCATCAGAGAGGCCATGGTGGGTGAGCTGGTGGGACAGCTGAGAATGCGCAGGCCAGCCCCCTGTATGGCCTTCTGCGAATTCAACGCGCCCTTGAGCGCGGCAGTGTAGTCGCTCCACGTCCTCAGCTCGCCGACGTAAGTAATGGTCTGCGAGCGGTCAGGGTCGTACATATCGAGGATGGAAGCTTGCGAGAAGACATCGCTTCCGCCCAACCCCGCGGGATGTTCCGGATTGCCTTCGATCTTGGTGGGACGGCCTTCGTGGCTCTCCACCAGCACCGGCGACCCATACGCGCCGAACGGTATAGCGCTGGCAAAAAACAGGGGCTTGCCTAATACGATCTCGTTGGGCTGCCTGACGTAAGGGACGATAGGCTGCACCGGTATCTTGACGCAAGAGGAGAGGCCGGCCAGCGCCATGGAGGCGCTCATCAGCTTCAGGAAGTCGCGGCGCGAGGCGCCCTCCGGCCAAACCGAAGCCTGACGCGGGAATTCGCGGTGCAGCATTTCGTAGAAGCCGTCGCTTTGCGCCAGCTCTTCCAGGCTGCGCCAATACTGGGGGCCGCTCGTGGCGCGCGCAAGCTTCTCCTGCACTTCAGCGAGTTCCATCTTGCTGGGACAGACCGCTTCGATTTTTACCAGGCTCTCTTTTTCCATTCCTCTTGAGTTTCCACTTTCGAATTTCCAGTTTCGAGTTGTTGTGGGCCGTCCTTCTTGAAACTCGAACCCTGAAACTTAGCTACGCCTTAGCGATGGCAAGTACTGCAACTGGTAATGTCCTCAACCGTACGAATGTTATAGCGGTGCTTCAACTCATTGCCTAAAGCAATCTGGTCGTCATATTCGGCGCCTTCGAATTTCACCTTATTGTCAGAACTGGGCTGGCGGTAGGCCATGTTGAACACTTGATCGCGCGGACGGAGGAATTTTTCCGGGGCGCGATGGCAATTCAAACACCACTCCATCTGCAACGAATTGGTTTCGTACGTCAGCGGCATTTTATCCACCGGCCCATGGCAGCTGGCGCAACCCACGCCCTTATTGACGTGAATACTGTGGTCGAAATAAACGAAGTCGGGGAGATAGTCCACGCGCGACCAGATCAGCGACTTGCCGGAGCGAAAGCTCTCGCGCACCGGCTCCAGCATGGGAGCGTTGGTCCAGATCCGGCTGTGACAATTCATGCAGGTCTTGGTGGGAGGAATACCGGCGAAGCTGGAACTTTCCACCGAGGTATGACAGTAGCGGCAATCGATGCCATCGCCGGCGACGTGATGCTGGTGGCTGAATGGAACAGGTTGCGCCTGGGCCACGTCCTGATAGGTGGCATAGGGCGAGCGCTGCATCTCCAAAGCCGCCCACAACAGCACCGACACGATCACCACCACGCCAATAATGGAGAGGCGTGCAAGTGTATTCGCACTTCGATGGAAGATCTGAGCCATTTATGTGAAGCTTTCCACTTTGCAGGTTCGGGCTCCCCATCGGGACCCAGCTTCGTGCGGGTAAGGCGAAAACTGCCACAGCCCGGCGTGACGTGCATCACCCAAGCGAGTGATTATAACAAGCTCACTTGCCCTTCTTGCAAGTGAGCGCACGGTTGCCGGAAAAAATTTCTCCTGCGAAGCAAATTCGCTCACATTTTTTGAGGATCAGGGTGGGGAGCTGGCTGCTGCGGCCAGCTCCCGCGAAGACCGCCCCTACTGCAAGAGGCCAAACACCGCGACTCCGGTTTGTGTTCCCACAAAAACCTTGCCGTTAGCGATCATCGGAGTGATGAACTTATTGCCGGGACCGAACTGATCACGCGACCCTGCCTGATTGCTGTTGTATAGCTGGTTCGACAGGTTGGTGGCGTCGTAGGCATACAAGACGGCAGGATTGGTGTTCGCGACGGCCCACACGATGGCGTTGGCGTTTTGATTAGCGGAGACGGTGGGAGTCGCCCCCGGATAAATAAACGTGTTCCCTGTCTGCGAACTCGGGGTGGTGGCGAGCATCGCGTTGGAGATGGGAAAGGCTTTCAGGGTCTCGCCCGTGTCACAGTAATACACGGTGTTATTGAAGTATGCGGGGCTGGACCAGACGCCGCCCGGCAGCGCACCGTCGATTTCCTGATAGATAGCGCTGTCGTTGTTGGGATTGAACTTTCCCATGTTGTCGCGATTCACGACGTAGATGTTGCTATCCTTGCCGGCGCCCACGGCGAGATGGTGCACCATATGGTTGTTGTCCGTCAGATCGGGCAACACGATCGCCCCACCGGAGCCGAGATCCTCGTCGCTATCCGATTCCTGCACGGTGTCGTACATGTTGAAGTAGTCGACCACGGTGAGTGTGCCGGTGGAGTTGGAAAGCTTCATGAAGGCGTTGCCGTAGTCGCCGCTGACGGGAAAGCCTTGCGAATTAAGTGTGGTATCGAAGGTGCCGTTGCCATCGAGAAAATAGATGTCCCCGGAAGAGTCGGCAGCCAGTCCTTCACCGGTCATCCAGATAGCGCCTTTATTGCCGTTGGGCGTAACGTCGAGCACCGTGCTTTGCGCCAGCGTGCTCGCGTTGTAAGCCATGATCCAACCGGTGTAGGGACGGGAGTCACAATGCGATGTGAAGGAGATGTAGAGTGTGGTGCCGTATTCCAGAATTCCGGCGCGCTCTGCAAACTGCCCAGGATTGAAGATGACCTCACCGTTCTGGCTGCCATCACCCGTCCCGGGGTACATAGCGCTGATGGTCACCGGGCCGCCGAACAATTCAGCGCCGCTCATTAGGTCTAGTGCATGCAGCCGCTGGTAGTAGTTGCCGGAAGAATCCTTGCTCATGGCCACGAAGTAGATTGCCCCGTTGGGCCCACGTCCTTTGTCGATCACGGGCGTGTCTGTGATGCCGATTTGCGGTGCAATCTGGCTGCAGCCATGATCGTCGCTGGGTGTTTCTCCCTGGCCGAGCGCAGAGACTTGCCAGAATTGCCTGCCGGAATTGGCACTGAAGGCGTAAATGCTGTCATTCTCAGTGACCACATACACGGTGTCGTTCAAACTTCCGTTAATGAACTGCTTATTTACGAACAGGGGCTGAGCGTCGACTTTGCCATCCACGGTAAAGAAGTTGATTTTGCCGAAGGTGTTGACGTTCACATTACTGGGCGTCAGTGTGGTCTCCTGGTTGGTCGATCCCTGACGGAAGACGTTGTTGTGATACGTAAGCACATCGGTGGGATACGGAATCGGCAGACCTGGGCTGGCAGGCGAAGCCGCGGCTGGTGTTGCGGAATTGGCTGGTGTTGCGGGACCGGAGGCGCCGGCAGTAGCTGCCGCACAGCACACGATTCCAATTCCAATGAACAACAGGATGGTCAATTTAGCTTGATCTCGCACAGTTCACCCCATGGGGAAAGGATTCAACCGAATCATGAGAGTATATGCCTAAAGGTGGCCTTGGGTTGTGAAACTTTCGTAAGGTTAGGGTGGAAAAATGGCGGCCTAATAGTGCCGATACTACGCAAAGCAATGCCAATGTGGTGGCCCCTGCGCCGTAAACGAGATTACATTACCCTGCTCCGGTGTTACTCTGAAGCATACGGCTAGCTGACTGTGTGATGCGACTGGAGCACAGGCCAGCATCCTGAATTGTTTTTCCTCGCAACACAACCCTTCGAATCTGCCCGGGTCAGGCATTCGATTGAGTGCGAATGTGCGATTTGTGGCATAAACTATAAATATCGCTACACCTTAGAAAGAACCAAGCACGGAATGTCATCCAACGGCTTTTATAGCAGTAGCTCGTCCCGCTTCGGAAACATGCGCTCGTTGTTCAGCGTGTTCTCCAGCGACCTCGCCATCGATTTGGGAACCGCGAACACTCTGGTCTACGCACGCGGCAAGGGCATCGTAGTCAATGAGCCCTCCATCGTCGCCATCAACAAGAACACCGGTGAAGTTGAGGCCGTGGGCAAAGAGGCCAAGGAGATGCTTGGCCGCACGCCGGGTAACATCGTCGCCATCAAGCCGATGAAAGACGGCGTCATCGCTGACTTCAAGGTCACCGAGAAGATGCTGAACTACTTCATCCAGAAGGCGCACAACCGCAAGATGCTGGTGCATCCGCGCATCGTCATCGGTGTGCCCTCGGAGATCACGCAAGTGGAGAAGCGGGCGGTCATGGACTCGGCGTATCGCGCCAAGGCCAGCGAAGTTCACCTCGTCGAGCAGGCGATGGTAGCCGCGATTGGCGCGGGTCTGCCCATCACCGAGCCCAGCGGCAATATGGTGGTCGATATCGGTGGCGGCACCACAGATATCGCTGTCATTTCTCTTAGCGGGATTGTGTATTCGCGATCGGTGCGCATGGCGGGTAATCAGATGGACGAAGCCATCATGAATTACCTGAAGCGCAAGTACAACCTGCTGATTGGCGAACGCACCGCGGAGCAGATCAAGATTGAGATCGGCTCGGGCTATCCGCTGGAGCGGCCGCTGACGATGGAAATCAAGGGACGCAACCTGATTGAAGGTGTGCCCAAGACGATCACTATTGATGACAGCGAGATTCGCGAATCGTTGACCGAGTGCGTGTCGACCATTATGAACGCTATTCGAGTTGCACTCGAACGCACGCCGCCTGAGTTGTCCGCCGACATCAGCGATCGTGGCATCGTATTGACCGGCGGGGGCGCGCTGCTGAAGAACCTGGACAAGCGCATCCGCGAAGAGACCGGCCTGCCGGTATCGATTGCCGATGACCCATTGTGCAGCGTGGTTCTGGGTACAGGAAAAATGTTGAGCGATTTCAAGCTGCTGCGCAAGATATCGATTGACTAGTGGTGGCGGCTGATTGGGATTCGAGAGCATGAACCCGACTTGGGGCGACTTGTCAGATGAGTGGGAAAACCAATCGCACGGCCGAGGGTTTCGAGCTGGGATAAGGAAAGCAGATCCCTCGCTGCGCTCGTGATGACAATTCCAATGGGGAGGGATGATTCGAAAAGAAATGCCCCTGTCCGCTCGTGACGACAATTCATAACAAGACGCCGGCAATAGTATGGATACATTTCTTGGCCGCTATAGAAACCTGATCGTCCTGGCGGCCATCCTATTTGCTCAGATCATTGGCCTCGCGCTCCAGGTGCGCCGCCCAACCGACGCTGGCGAAACGCGCCTTATCCGTCTGTGGGCAGTCTCCGCGGTTACTCCCGTAGAAAGCGCGGTCCTCCACAGCCAGGAGTGGGTGGGGAAGCTTTGGACTACCTACATTTATCTTCACGGTGTGCGCCGGGAGAACCGTGAGCTGCGCGCCGAAATCGGGCAGATGAAGATCGAAGAGGCGCGGCTGAGCGAAGATGCGCGCATGGCGCACCGCATCCAGGCCCTGCTCGCGTTCAAAGAGCAATACGTTGACTCGACCATTGCGGCGCAGGTGATCGGCACCAGCGGCAGCGATCAATCGCGCGTGCTGTATATCGACAAAGGCTCCAACGATGGCATCACCACCGATATGGCGGTCATTACGCCGAGCGGCATCGTGGGCAAGATCGCGCAAGTGTTTCCTGACTCGTCGCAGGTGCTGCCCATCAACGACCAGTTCAGCGGCGTCGGCGCTGCCCTGAAGGACTCGCGGCTGCAAGGCATTCTGAAAGGCGCTCCCAACGGCGCCACCACACTGCAATACATCATGAGCGACGAGAAAGTCGTTCCCGGCGAAGAGGTCATCACCAGCGGGGGCGATCGCATCTTCCCCAAGGGCCTGCCCGTCGGCAGAGTTGTCTCCAGCGAGCCTGGCAAAGACCTGTTCCTCAACATTCGCGTAATTCCGTCGGCCCGGCTCGATCAGTTGGAAGAGGTGCTGGTGGTCACCAGGATCACGGAGAAGATGCCGGACGCCAAGGACCTTGGACCACTACGCGCGTCCGACATTCTCGCCGAGCGCTTGCCGACCGTTCCCAACAAGACTGAAGTTGACGCTGCCGGTAATGCCAAGCCGGGGGGCGCTGCTACCTCTGGAACCGCGCCGGCGGGAACTGGAACGACAGGCGGCAGTGCCGCTCATCTTGCGGCTCCGGCCGCTGGAAGCAACAAGCCCGCCGCTGGCACTACGGCGACTGTGACAAAGCCCGGAGCGGCAGTTGCTCCTCCTCGCACAACCCAGCCCGGTGCGAGCACCGAAACCAACGGGACGGTGAAACCGAAGGCGACAAACCCGCCGAGCGGACGTTCCGCAGGAGCAGTCACGAAGCCGTTAAATAGTAATGCTGCGCCCGCCGTGTCACCGCAGGCAAGCGAATCCGCAGCGCAGGACAACGGCGAAACTTCTCCGCCCGCGAAAAAGCAACGCAAGCCCGCCGCGGATTCGACGCCCAATGCGCCTTCAGAGCAACCCTCGAGTCCTCCCGCAGGAGCGCCGCCGCAGCCATGAGCACCCGAGTCATGCCGTTTCGTGGAAGCCTGACGTCGCGGGAGCAGGTTTCGGTTTACGAATTCAGTTGGGCTGCAATCATCTTCATCCCGCTGGTCGCGGTGCTGATCCAGATCTTCATTCCAGTGAAGGTCCGTTTCCTGCCGATCATCGACCTGCCCTTCATGGTCACGATCTTCTTCGCGACGGCGCGGCGCAACCCCATTACTGGATGCCTCACCGGCTGCGTCATAGGACTAATGCAGGATTTGTTCGCGGGGCCGGGGCTAAGCCATCCCCTGGGGATGTACGGCATTGCGCTGACCATCATCGGATACCTGGCATCGTCGCTGGGGGTGAAGATTGACGTTGATAATCCGGGCTCGCGCTTCCTGATTACGTTCTTCTTTTTCGCCATCCACCAGGGCGTGTACTACGGCGTGGCACATGGCCTGCTGCGCCAGGGTCTGCAATGGAGCTGGAGCCATACGGCAATCTCCGCGCTGGCCAACGCAGTGATTGGGATTTTCGTCTACAAGTTTTTGGACATGTTCAAACAGCGATAGGAAAAGCAATCATCCTAAGGAGAAGAACACGGCGGGAGAGACGCCGAATCTGGCGCTCAGCCGGCGTATGTGCTCCTTGGTGAGTTCGCGTTTCCCGTGGAGAACTTCGGACACAATGCTTTCCGTGCCGAAGACATCTGTAAGGTCCCTTTGCCGCAGGCCGTGCGCCTCCATCAAGTGACGCAAAACATCAATTGGGGCGGCATCAGGGATCGGATCACTGTTTCGCTCGAAATCCTCGACCAGAAGCAGTAGTAGACGCATCAGCTTCTCTTCGGCTGAGGTTGGATGCTTTTTGCTGCTGAGAGCTTCCAGCCGGCCAATATAAGCCCGGTTCTGCTTTTCGTCCCGAATGACCTCGGGCCTGATTTCCGAGAGCAAAGCTGCGTAGCTGCTAGTGAGCGGGCTCATTTCTTCCAATTACCTCGCGTATATTCATCATGCGTCAGCACATGCTTGACGAAAATAGTCTGCCAGCGGTATTCGACCTTAACGACGAGGCGGTAACTGTTCCCCTTGATATTGAATACCGTGTAAGGATCGACAAAATCCGCATGGGGATACACTTTCCTCACATCCATCAGACTGTGCCAACTTGCGAGCGAAGCGACCTTATACCATTGGGAAATCGGTCCGCCGAGCGACGGATCAGCCGCGACCGCATCGCGCCAGGCACTCTTGCTGATCACCCTCATTCTCGGAGCACCGGCAAATGTCTCCCTCTATCTATGATTCTACTTCGCAATACGCGAAGATCCAAACGGCAATCAAGGTGGGCCCGACGAATGGTGCAATTGCTGATGCACTCTGTCCTTTTCTCCCTGCTTTCCGGCCCGGAATAACGCTACAATGAAAGGGATCCTGGTCGGAGCCTCTCACGGAATCGCCTGATCGCCCGCAGTATATGACGTTATTCATGTCAACATCGCTTCACACCAAGACCTGGGAAAGATGTAATTCCTGATGTTAGGTCGCGAGGAAAAAGTCTCTCAGCTCCGCCTCACCGCAGTGCAGTACGTCCTGCTGGGAGTTTTTCTGGTGCTTGCCTTCGGGCTGTGGCGCCTGCAGGTGGCGCGCAACGACTACTACAACACTCTGGCGGAGCAGAACCGCGTCAAGCAGGTCCCCATCCTGGCGCCGCGCGGCAAGATTCTGGACCGCGAAGGGCGCATCATCGTCGACAACTATCCGTCGTTTTCGGTGCTGCTGCTGCGCGATCAGAAGCGGGACCTGGACGCCGATGCCGACAAGATTGCGGCCGGACTGCACATGGCGCCCGATGAGTTGCGCGCGCGCCTGAAGCGGATGGCTGCGGTCCCGGGCTATCAGCCGCTGTTCCTGAAAGACGACATCACGCCGGACGAGCTGGCCTTTATTGAATCGCATCGCGCCGAGTTGCCCGAGCTCGACACCATCACCGTGCACCGGCGCCTGTATCCCAAGAACGGATTCATGGCGCACGTCATCGGCTATGTCGGCCAGGTCAGCGAAGACATGCTGACCCAGCCGCAATGGGAACTCTACAACCCCGGCGACATCGTCGGCATGTCGGGCGTCGAGCAGTATTACAACGATATCCTGATGGGCAAGAACGGCTCGCGGCAGGTGTTGGTGAACAGCCGCGGCAAGGAAGTGGGCACGCTCAGCGATGTGCAGGCGGTTCCGGGCAAGCAGCTGAAGCTTACCATCGATCTCGATTTGCAGATTGCCGCCGAAGAGGCGCTGGAGGGCAAACCCGGCGCAATTGTTGCTATGGACCCGCGTAACGGCGAGATTCTGGCGATGGTCAGCCGCCCGGCCTTCGATCCTAACGAGTTTGCCGTGCGCATCTCGCGCGACGAGTGGAACGCGCTGGTGACCGATCCAGGCAAGCCGCTGCTGAACAAAGCAATCCAGGCGCAGCTGGCGCCGGGTTCGGTCTTCAAGATCATCATGGCGACCGCGGGCTTGCAAGAGAACATCGCGCAGAACTTAATTGTTAATTGCGGCGGCGGTAAGACCTTCTATGGACGGTTCTTCAAGTGCTGGATCTCTGCTACCCACGGCTCGCATGGCAGTGTTGGCATCAGCAAGGCGATTTACCAATCTTGTGATTCGTACTTCTACACCCTCGCCGAGAAGCTGGGCATTGGAAAGATTGCGAAATACGCGACCATGCTGGGACTCGGACAGAAGACCGGCATTGATCTACCGCAGGAAGCTTCCGGCGTGATGCCATCGGAAGAATGGAAGATCAGGAACTTCAAGCAAAAGTGGTATGCCGGCGAAACTATTTCAGTTGGTATTGGCCAAGGCGCGGTGGCGACAACGCCGATCCAACTGGCGCATGCCATCGGCGCCATCACCAGCGGCGGCGTCCTGGTGCATCCGCACGTGGCCTTCCCCGATCAATTTCCACCGGGATTCAAGCAGGTTTCCGCATACAACGACAGGGTCAAGTTCACCCTCGACGAGGACAACTGGACGACGATCACCGATGCCATGGCGAATGTAGTCTCACCAATAGGAACGGCGGGCAGCGCTCGTCTACCGGGCATCGACTTTGCCGGCAAGACGGGCAGCGCACAGACCATTTCCAATGATCTGAAGAAGAAGCTCGGGGCCGAAGGCAAGAAGGACTACAAAGACAATGGATGGTTCGCGGGTGTGACGCCGCGCCGTAATCCGGAGATTGTTGTTGCCTGCCTGTTCGAAGGCGGCGAGCACGGCGCGCTGGCCGCGCGTGTCGCTGCCAAGGTGATCGCTGCCTACGTCGCCAAGCGACGCAGTGTTCAGACTAATGTCGCCAGAGCCAACCAGCCCGCAGCGGGAAGCAAGCAAGCCGAAGTCGCCGCCGTCTGGCACGATGGCGATGCGAAAAATCCTGACAAGCTGCAAGCCGGGCGCTTCGCAGTACCGACTGACGGCGCTGCCAAGCCCGTGAGCGCAGCTCCGGGGATTGAGGCCGACGAGAAGCCGATTCCTGCTGCCGATTTGGAAGCGACTGAGTCGCACGCGGAGATGGCGCATCCCGAAGCGGCTGTCGAGCCCGTTCCTGGGCCGAAGCCTGGGGGCGCACAGCCAGCCCAACCGGCTCCCAGCAAGAAAAACACAGGCGTGACGGTCGCACCTCCCGCCGTAGCTCTTCCGCGGAGACAGCCGTGAGCCGCTACGTCTCGTTCCGTGATTTCGACTGGGTGCTGCTGGTGCTGGTCCTGCTCATCTGCGCCCTGGGAGTAGTCGAGATTTACAGCGCGACTCTCAGCACGAAGTTCGCAGGCGTCCACCTGAAGCAGATTTACTGGATCCTGGGTGGAGTGGCGCTCATGTTCATCGTCAGCGTCCTCAACTACCAGGCGCTGCTGGAACGGGTGCCGCTGATGTACTTGATCGCTATCGGGTCCTTGCTGGCCGTGGCGCTGTTTGGCCACAAGTCTCTCGGAGCGAGGCGCTGGGTGCAGATCGGCTCCTTCCACTTTCAGCCGTCGGAGTGGGTGAAGCTGGTCCTGATTCTTGCCATGGCGAAATATTTCGCTGACTCGAAGTCGGAATGCAGCGCTCAGGACATCGTCAAGGCAGGGGCACTGGTGGGAGTTCCCATGCTGATGGTTCTGGTGCAGCCCGATCTTGGCACAGCGCTTACCTATCTTCCCATAGCAATCATGGGTCTGTTTCTGGGAGGCATGAAGGCCAAGCACGCGATGGTCATTGTGGTGATAGCGGCGTTGCTGGCGCCGGTGGCGTGGCATGTGCTCAAACCCTATCAGCGCGACCGGCTCACCAGCTTCATGCAGCCCGAAGCCGATGCTCAAGGTCATGGTTATCAGGTCATACAGTCGTTGGTGGCTGTAGGCTCGGGCGGGATTTTCGGCAAAGGCACCGCCCATGGCAGTCAGACGCAAGGGCAGTTTCTGCCGGTGCCGCACACCGATTTCATCTTTGCGGCCTTCGCGGAGGAGCACGGATTCATAGGCGCGATGGGTGTACTCCTGCTATACTTTATCGTGCTGATGCGTCTGATACAGAACGCTCAGACGGCCCCCGACCGGGCAGGAGCCTTCGTGGTCATGGGAGTGGTTGCGGTTCTCGCCTTCCACCTCCTCGTCAACGTCGGAATGGTGGTTGGATTCATGCCGGTCACGGGCATTCCCTTGCCGTTAATGAGTTATGGGGGATCTTCAGTACTGTTCATGTTCCTGGCGCTGGGTATTGTGATGAACATCCGTATGCGCCGGTTTGTGAATTGACGGTTGAAGAGCTTTGTTGTTGAGTGCGCCATCGGGTGCAAGCAGAAAAACAGCCGGCCGCATCCGCCGGGAAACCATAGCAGTGACAACTCGGGTTTCCGAAGGATGACAAAAGATTACGACAGCCCTCACGTACGAGGGCATAGCCGGTCGCAGCAAATATAGCGGGCCGGGACAGGATTGCAGGGCATGTTGTTTCGGGGCGGGAAACGGCCCCTCGGCGCGACGAAGCGCCGGGTGTGACGCCACAAACCCACGACAACGCGCTTTATACGGTGCTTAAGATTCCTCAAACTGTTGGTTTTCGAATCAGGTTTGGTTCGCATCCGGATGAAAGTCCGGGTGTATCCCTAGCCTAGCCTCCGTACAGTATTTCTGTCCCTCCGCCATGCGTCCGGTCATCGGAGCATCCATGAACAAAGAACTTTACGTGTCCTCTACGCCACACGAAACCAAAGTGGCGTTGATGGAGGACGATCAGCTCGCCGAAGTATTTTTCGAGCGGGAAAACGAATACACCTTAGCAGGATCCATTTACAAAGGCCGGGTGACGCGCGTGCTTCCCGGCATGCAGTCCGCCTTTGTCGATATCGGCCTGGAGCGCGATGCGTTCCTCTACGTCTCAGACTTTCTGGAGCTTTCAGGCGACGAGGAAGAGGACGAAGAGTTCGGCGAGATTCCGGCTCCGCGAGGCGCCATTGATTTGAGCAAGGCACAGCCGCCGCAGGAAGCACCGCCAGTCGAAGCCCGGGGCGAAATGGTTGGAGTTGAAAGCGACGAAGACGCGGAAACTTTCGGTGAAGATTTCTCCGCTCCCGCTGAAGAACAATCTGCGGAAGGGGAAGGCGAATCCGCAGGCGGCGACGACGCAGACGGAGCTCGCCGCTGGCGTGGACGTCGTCGTCGTCGCGGCGGTCGCCGTGGCCGCGGACCCGAGCAGGAGCGCGTCGAGTCGAAGCCGGCCCCCGCGCCAACACCGCCGGTGCTAATGGAAGAGCCTGCACCCCGGACCGAATCGCGTCCCCGTCCCAGCTACGGCCCGCCAGCCGGATACACGCCCATCATTCTTCCAGGAGAATCCATCTCCAAGTACCGTAACCTGGCCCAGCCTGCCGCAGAGGCGGAATTTCCGAGCGCTGTCGTGGCTGACGACGGCGTCGCCAACATGCCGGTTGAGGACTTCACCGCTTCGGAGATGCTCGAAAGTCCGGAGGTTGTGGCTGAAGAAATTCAGGAAGAGGCAACTCACCTCGATCAGGGCTTCGCAGTTGACGAGCAGCAGACGGAAGCGACGTCTGAGCTGGAGCACGCACCAGAAGCTGCGTCGGGCGAAGCGCACGCGGCCTCCGTTGATTCCGCCAATGGTGATGAAGAGAAGCCATCTCGTGGCAGAGGACGCTGGTGGAGATCGCGGCGCAAGGCGTCGGCCGGGGCGGTCGTCGAGCAGGAGCAGGCGGCCCAGGTGGTTGAGCAGGTCGAGGCTTCGGTGGTCGCTGAGTCGAACCCGGTGGCTCACCTGGAGAGTACCGATCAGGAAAAGCTTGCTGAACTTACTCATGTGGACGAAGCCACTTCGCCATTGACGGAGACGGATGAGCAGGTGGAATCCGTCGTCATCGAGTCCGAGCAAACCGCCTCGGCAACCCAGGCCGCATCAGAGGAGCATTCCGAGAGGCTGGCCGAGCACGAAGTGGACACGCCGGGCGGCAACTACGAGCTGTCCAGCCCGGAGCAGCACGACGCGCCGGCCATCGCTCCCGCAGGTCATACCCTGGAGCATGAAGTTCTGGAAGACGAGGAAGAGGAATTCCGCCCAGTCCCTGACGATGTGACCGCGATGCGAGAAGTTGCGGGCGATGAGGAGCTGGTGCTGGAGGAAGAAACTCTGGACGCCGCGAACGGTTATTCCGAGCGCTGGGTGCCCAAGATTGAAGATGTCGACGAAGACGAGATCGTCGCGGCGGAAGAGCGCGGCGAAAAGATTTACCCGGCCGAAGAAGAAGAGGTAGAAGAGAACGGCGCGGAAGAAGAAGTCAACGATCACGCCGAGCTGCGCGCGGCTGCTCCTACTGCCGGATATCAGCAGCGTAATGCGCAACGTCCTGGCTACGGGCGTCGCGACTATCGCGATCGCGGCCGCCATGGCGGCGGGTCGCGCCGCAACATGCGCAGCCGTCCCAACAGCAATCGCAACCAGCCGCTCATCACCGACCTGCTGAAAGAAGGGCAGGAGGTGCTGATCCAGATTGCCAAGGAGCCCATTGGCAAGAAGGGCGCGCGCATCACCAGCCACATCGCGTTGCCGGGCAGGTTCCTGGTTTATATGCCGACCGTGAATCATGTCGGCGTGTCGCGCAAGATCGCGTCTGACGAGGAGCGGCAGCGCCTGAAGCGCATTGTCACCAGCGAGCGCGAGAACGGACTGGGCGGCTTCATCGTTCGCACCGCCGCAGTCAATATCAAGGAAGAAGATCTTCGCGCCGACATTCGCTTCCTGAAACATTTGTGGGCCGAGATCAAGACCCGCACCGAGAACAGCAAGTCGCCAGCGCTGATCTACCACGACCTGAACCTGGTGGAGCGCGTGCTGCGCGACCAGGTCAACGCCGACTTCTCGCAAATCTGGGTGGACACGGAAGACGAGTACGAGCGCGTAGTGCGCTTCGCCAACCGCTTTCAGCCATCGCTGGTTCGCCGCATCAAGCTCTACACCAAAGACACGCCGCTGTACGAGCAGTTCGGCATCCAGGACGAGATCAACCGCTCGCTGAAGTCGAAGGTGTGGCTGAAGAGCGGCGGACACATTGTCATTAACCAGACAGAAGCGCTGGTGGCCATCGACGTCAACACCGGCAAGTTTGTCGGCAAGACGCAGCGACTGGAGGACACCATCGTGAAGGTGAACGTTGACGCCATCAAGGAAATTGTGCGGCAGATCCGGCTGCGCGATCTGGGCGGCATCATCGTCATCGACTTCATCGACATGGACGAGCGCAAGAACCGGCAGAAGGTGATGATGGCGCTGGAAGAGGCGCTACGCAATGACCGCGCGCCATCGAAGGTCCTCCAGTTCAACGATTTTGGACTGGTGGCGATCACCCGCAAGCGCGTAAAGCAGTCGCTGGAGCGCACGCTGGGTGAGTCCTGCCCATATTGCACCGGCGCAGGCTTTGTGAAGTCGGTGCCAACGGTGTGCAACGAGCTCTATATCGAGATGCGCAAGATGGCTAAAGTCCACGATCTGGACGACATCACCATCCGAGTGCATCCGGAAGTCGCCAAGGCGCTGAAGGCGAATAATGGCAAGCTCATCGGCGAGTTGGAAGAGTTGACCGGCAAGACCGTGCTGGTGAAGAGCGATCCCGCGCTGCACCAGGAGATGTTCGATATTCACTAACCAGTGGCCAGTGATCAGTGGCTAGTGGTCAGAAAAGCCGGGCGCAAGCCCGGCCGGGTGCCCCATTCAAGGCCTTCCTTTGGCCTTGAGTGGGGATTTTTCTTGGTACAAGAGAAAACCTATGTTTCCTCAGGTGGGCTCGGCTTGACATGCGTAACGTAACGCGTTACGGTGCAAAGTGATCCGCTCGATCCGCCATAAGGGCTTAAAGCGCCTGTATCAAGACGATGAGCCGCGTGGCGTAAATCAGGACCATGTTGGTAAGCTTCGCAACGTTCTCGCGAGGCTTGCCGCCGCGCGTACCGTCGGAGACATGGACTTACCCGGCTTTCGGCTGCATCCCTTAAAGGGTGAGCTAACGGGCTTCTACGCCGTGACGGTTTGAGCCAACTGGCGATTGATTTTTCGCTTTCACGACGGCCACGCGGAGGATGTTGATTATGTCGATTACCACCAGGCGCAAAGACCGGCCAATGCTGATGAAGAACCCCCCGCACCCCGGCACAGTAGTCTTGCAGGAGTGCATTCAGCCGTTAGGCCTGAGCATTACGAACGCCGCCGCGGCGCTTGGCGTCACGCGAACCACGCTGTCGGAGCTGGTGAACGGAAGGCGGGGCATCTCGCCGGAGATGGCCGTGCGGCTTTCCAAAGTATTTGGCGGCAGCGCCGAAAGCTGGCTCGTCCAGCAGGCACATTACGACCTCGCGCATGTCCGAACTGACCGCTTGAAACTTAAGAGGATCGTAGTCGCGTAGATTTCAGCTGGGATCGATTGACCCTGGGCCCATCCTCTCGCCAACTGAAGGCGAGAAGAGCCTGTCCCGAGCGGAGTCGAGGGAATGGGGCAGCCGATTCGTTTGGGGTGTTGTTGCAAAAGGACGGGCCACCCGCCGGGTTTCGAATGAGTGGGAGGGCGAAAGAGTGTCGCCGGCTGAAGCCGGCTCAGCAATCTTAAGAGAGACGCCTATCGGCACGAGTAAACTCGTGCCCTGACACAAGGCAGTTTCGAATTGTGCGATTCTGCCGGGCTGAAGCCTGGGCGCAGCGTTCCTATTTTGGGAGGTGGTGGTTACTAAAGTTTTGCGACGTGTATTTTGCGGTCGGAGGTGTTCAGGCGGGGCAAGTAGAGTTGAAGATGCCGGATCAAGATTCCGGTCCGCGAGCGCGCACAGGCCGCAGCGAAGGTCTTTGAAAATTCGGCAGCGAAGGAACGTTGACGGAATTCCTTACTCTTTCCAATCGGGCCGGTAAGTCTTTTGAATGGAGGACTTTCCATGTATCTTATTTGCAATCAATACTTTGGAGCGATGGCTGCAAGCTATTGAAATTACGCGGCTTAGGCGGAGTGATAAGTCCAATGTATGGAGGACTTTGCGGGCAAAGTATTGAAAACAAGGACTGAAAAAGTGGGGGAGGGGGTAGTGATTTGCGGCCCGGCTGCGGGAATGGCCACGGCATGCGGCCCCTTATAATGGGACAGGAAAGCCGTCTCATAAATAGCGGGGCAGCCCAAAGCAAGCACATCAGGGGCTAAAGCCCAGTCCGTAGGAGTCCCGCTTGCGGCACGGCTGAGGCCGAGCCCTGATACAAACCGATTTGTGAGACAGCTTCAAGTAACTGAGACCGGGCTGGCTCGAAATTTTTTCTGCCGACCCTGCCTTTGAGGACTTCATGGCCGCCCTGATTGATGCCATCAACGTTAAGCGCAAGATGTTCTTTGAGTTCGAAAACACTCCCTACCACTGCCTGGAAGCCGAGGTGAACACTCCCACCGCGCGCGGCGGCCAGACCTTGGTGCGCCTGAAGATGCGCAACCTGCTTACCAGCGCGGTCTTTGAGAAGACCTTCAAGGCCAGCGACAAATTCAAGGAGCCTGACCTCCAGATCGGTCCCGCGTCTTACCTGTACAGCGACAAAGAAGGTTCTCACTTTCTGGACCAGGAGACCTACGAGACGCTCACACTCAACGAAGAGATGATCGGCGACGCCCTGGACTTTCTGGTGGAAGGCGGAGTGATCGAGTTGCGTAAGTTCAACGGCAATCCGATCGGCCTGGAACTGCCTTTGCAGGTTGAGTTGCAGGTGGTTTACGCGGAGCCTGGTGCGCGGGGCGACTCCTCGGGCGGCAGCGTGACCAAGATAGTGAAGCTGGAAACCGGCATCGAGGTCCGCGTTCCCCTCTTCATCAAAGAGGGAGAAAAGGTGAAGGTCTCGACCGAGACGCGGGAGTTTGCGGGACGGGCCTAGGTTGTTTGGAACCTACGCCGGCAACGAACTTCCAACCCCGGGCAAAAGGGGCTTGGGCTGAGCCACCCTCAGGAGTTTAGGCCGGGCCACCGGCCGGCCCCGCATGACGGCTAAAATTTCCTCGCCGCCAGCCATAATATGCCTTGACACGTATATACCACTTCGCGTATACAAAGTGAATGGCGTCTGTGTTCGAAATCATTGCGGAGCCGAACCGCCGCGCGATATTGGGTCTCCTGGTCTCGTCACAACAGTCGGTGGGAGACATTGAGCGACAACTTCGTATGCCGCAGCCAACTGTGTCCAAGCACCTGCGCGTGCTGCGCGAGGCCGGTTTCGTGGAGTCCACGGTGGACGCGCAGCGCCGTCTCTACCGGCTGAAGCCGGAGCCATTCCAGGAGTTCGATGCGTGGCTGGCGCAGTTCCGCCGGTTCTGGTCCGCTCACGTCGACGCCCTCGAACGCCACCTCGACCGCATGTATCCAACGACCCCAACGAAAAGGAAAAATAACGAGAAGACGACGCGGCCCAAACCGCGACGTAACTGAGGGGAAACGAAATGAAAATCAAACTCACCAGTCTGTACGTGGACGACCAGGACAAGGCCCTGCGCTTCTATACGGAGGTATTGGGCTTCGTGAAGAAAGCCGATTTCAGCCAGGGCCCATTTCGCTGGCTGACCGTGGCCTCGCCCGAGGAGCCGGGCGGCACCGAACTCCAGCTGGCGCTGAACAACAACCCCGCATGCAAGGCGTATCAGCAGGCGATTTTTCAGCAGAGCCAGCCCGCTGCCATGTTCTTCACCGACGACTTGCAGTCCGATTACGAGCGCCTGAAGGCGCGCGGCGCCGAGTTCACCATGCCGCCAACGGACGTGACCGCCTCCAAGATCGCCATGCTGAAGGACACCTGCGGCAATCTCCTTCAACTCACCGAGTTGATGCGCTGGACCGGTTGAAGCGAATAAAGTAACGGCGTATAGGAACCCAGCTATGCCAACGACTTGTCGCACAAAGGAACGCACAGTATGAATAGCAATAAGAGGCAGTTGTCACCCGAGCGGCGTAAGGAATTACTCCTGACGCTGAAAGCCCGCTTCGAGAAAAATATGAACCGCCATAACGGCCTTGAATGGGACAAAGTACTAGCAAGACTCGCAGCTAACCCTGAAGGACTATGCTCACTCCATGAAATGGAAATGACGGGCGGTGAGCCGGACGTTGTTGGTCACGACAAAAAGACGGGCGAATACATTTTTTATGATTGTTCGGCGGAAACTCCTGATGGCCGCAGAAGTATCTGCTACGACCATGAAGCGCTGGAGTCGCGGAAAGAAAACAAGCCGAGAGACAGCGCTATGAAGATGGCGGCAGCTATGGGCGTTGAGCTTTTGACAGAAGAACAATATCGCGAGTTGCAGAAACTAGGGCCCTTCGATAGGAAGACCTCGAGCTGGGTGAAAACACCTGCGGCCATCAGAAAACTCGGCGGCGCCATTTTTTGTGATCGTCGCTACGACACTGTTTTCACCTATCATAACGGTGCGGAATCGTACTACGCCGGCAGGGGATTCCGTGGCTCGTTAAGAGTCTGAGCAGCGGCCGGTGGCGCGTTTGAATGCTGGCGGATGTATCGCTTGCTGTCTGATCGCCGGCTACGAAGTGCTGACTTTGGGAGAACAAGGTGATCGATCGCGAGCAGTACATCCCGGGCCCTGCCAACGTGGCGAAGGTGCAAAAAGACGGCGACAAGTGGACGCTCGTTCTGGTGAAAGAACTGCGCCATTCGCCGGAAATAGTCTGGCAGGCGATAACCGATCCAGCGCATCTGCGCGAATGGGCCCCCTTCGACGCGGATGGGAGCCTGAGTACGGTTGGAGCCGCAGTGAAGCTCACGTGGGTGGGAACGGGGCAGGCCACGGAGACGCGAGTGACGCAAGCTGACCCTCCCAACATACTTGAGTACGGCGACATCCGCTGGGAACTCGAAGCCTCTGGCGCCGGCACGCGCCTGACGCTGTGGCACAGCATCGATCACCGCTTCATCTCCTGGGGCGCCGCAGGCTGGCACATCTGCTTCGACGTTCTGGATAGCTTCCTCACCGGTCGGCCGATCGGACGCATGGCCGGAGCCGCGGCCATGCACCTCGACGGTTGGCAGCGATTGACCGCAGAGTACGCCAGGCAGTTTGGTATGGAAGCGCCCAACTGGCCAGGTAAGCCGGCCCCGCAGTCGTGAATCCGAGTTGACTCTTGAGGCCGGGCAAAAAGGAAAACGCACTCCCGAGGCGGGGAGTGCGTTCTGAGAGTCCGATGTCTCCAGAGAATATCTACTTCTCTTTTTCCTCGCTCGGCGCTTCGGCGGCCGCTTCGGGAGCCTGCATTGCCTTGTTTTCTTCCTCGGCCGACTCCAGGGCTTTGCGGCTCTCTTCGGCGCGCTTGGCGCGGACTTCGGCACGCTTCTGGCGCTTCTCGTCCAGCGTCTTCTCGCTGCCGAGCAGTTCCACGAAAGCTATGTCGCCGCCGTCGCCCTGACGGAAACCGCCATGCACGATGCGGGTGTAGCCGCCTTCGCGGTCGCCATAACGCGGGGAGATGGTGTCGAACAGCTTGTCGACGGCATCGCGCGTCATGAGGTACGACCCGGCCAGGCGCCGCGCCGCCACGTCGCCGCGTTTGCCCAGGGTGATCATCTTATCGACGTGGGGGCGCATGGCTTTGGCCTTGGTCAAGGTCGTCTCAATACGCTCTTCCACGATCAGCGAGGTCACCAAGTTGCGCAGCAACGCGCGCCGATGTGAGGTGTTCCGTCCTAGCTTCCATCCTGCTCTACGATGACGCATGACTTTGTCCTTGTTAAACCAACGTTCGCAGCTGCTTAGTAATTCGGATCGATGCCGTAGCTTGTCGAGGCCAAGCCCTGTGACATGCTCGATGCGCTTCCCGGCACAGCGTTGCCGTGCTCATCGATCTTCATGCCCAGACCCAAGCCCATCGTGGACAAAATCTCCTTGATTTCGTTCAGCGACTTGCGTCCGAAATTCTTGGTCTTCAGCATCTCGGCTTCGCTCTTTTGCACCAGCTCGCCGATGGTCTGGATGTTGGCATTCTTCAGGCAGTTGTAGCTGCGCACCGAAAGCTCCAACTCCTCCACCGAGCGGTTCAGGTTCTCGTTGCGGATCTCCGGCTTGTCGCCGGCCGCAGCAGCCTGCGCCTCCAACTCCTCTTCGAAGTTGATGAAGATGTTCATGTGGTCTTTCAGCAGCTTCGCCGCCAGACCCAGCGCGTCGGCCGGGGTGACCGAGCCGTTGGTCCAGATCTCGATCGCCAGTTTGTCGTAGTCGGTGATCTGTCCCAGACGCGCAGCCTCAACCGAGTAGTTGCACTTGCGTACCGGCGAGTGTACCGAGTCGATGGGGATGAATCCCAGGCCCAGGTCTTCATCGAAATTCTTGTCCGCCGAAACGTAGCCGCGGCCGCGCTTCAGCCGCATTTCCATGTCCAGCTTGCCGCCTTCGCTGACGGTCGCGATGTAGACGTCTTTGTCGAGCACCTCAACGTCGGCATCGGCCTCGATCATGCCCGACGTAACCACTCCCGGCTGGTCCGCGCGCAAATAGATTGCTTTGGGCGCGTCGCCATTCAGGCGAAATGGAATCTGCTTCAAGTTGAGGATGATGTCCGTGGCATCCTCCACCACTCCCGGAATCGACTGGAACTCGTGCAGCACACCTTCAATCTTGACCGCTGTAACCGCGGCTCCCTCGATGGAAGAAAGCAACACACGCCGGAGCGCGTTGCCAATGGTTGTACCAAACCCGCGTTCGAACGGCTGTGCCCAGAAGTGACCGTACTTGTCGGTCAATGTCTCGGTGTCAGTGGCCAGTCGTTTCGGTTTTTGAAAGCCTTTCCAAAGCATTTATTGCTCCTGTATCTCTTCGGCCGCGCTGCGCGGGAGACCATAAAGGTTCGCCGGCTGATCTGGCGCGAAGGTCTGTGGAAACTGCGACACCCATCCGCAGTTCCGTGGTGAAAACAAGTTACTAGTTACTTGCTAGTTCCCGGCTACTAAGCTGCTAGTCACTAGCTGCTAGTTGCTGCATTCCTACTTGCTGTACAGTTCGACGATCAACTGCTCATTCAGCGGCTGGTTGATGTCTTCGCGCTTCGGCAGCGCGACCACGCGGCCCTTGTAGCCATCGCGATCGACTTCCAGCCACGACGGCGGCGGCTGGTGACTGGCAAACTCCTTGGCCGTCTCCAACATCACCAGCTTCTGGCTGCGTTCTCGCACGCCGATCTCGTCACCTGCCTTTACCTGATAGGAGGGAATATTCAGCTTCCTGCCATTCACCGTGACATGCCCGTGACGCACCAACTGGCGGGCCTGGCGTCGCGCCACGGCAAAGCCCAGGCGATACACCACGTTGTCCAGCCGGCGCTCCAGTTGCTGCAACAGCAATTCGCCGGTGACACCCTTGGCGCGGAAAGCGCGCTCAAAGTAGTTGCGGAATTGGCCTTCCTGGGTAAAGTAGATGCGCTTGGCTTTTTGCTTCTCGCGGAGCTGCAAGCCGTAGCCTACGATTTTGGCCTTGCGGTCCTTGCCGTGCTGGCCGGGAGCGAAATTGCGCTTCTCGATCGGACACTTGTCCGTGAAGCACTTTGCGCCTTTGAGGAACAGCTTCATGCCCTCGCGACGGCAAAGGCGGCATACTGCGTCTTTATAACGCGCCAAGTTACGTCCTCCTTGTGAAACAGGGCCAGGATCCAGAGATTGAGGATCAGTAAAGCTTCAGCCTCTGATCTTCCCGCTCTATCGCCTTCGACCGTTGCACTTGCTGATGATCGGTTTACAGGACTTGGCGTCCCTTCTTCCCGATTCAAAGTCAGTTGTTAGGGCCTGGAGTCAAAGGGATAGTACTTAGATGCCTCTATCACCAACTTCGATCCTGCGCCCGTGTCGACGAGATGTTCGCTAGTTGCCAGTCTATTTCCCTGACCCCTGGCCCCTAATCCCGCCTTTATACCCTTCTTCTCTTTGGCGGCCGGCAGCCGTTATGCGGTACCGGCGTGACGTCCCGGATGGTGCGGACATCCAGCCCCGCAGCCGACAGCGCGCGCACTGCCGATTCGCGTCCCGACCCCGGGCCGCTCACCCGCACGTCCACGCTGCGCATGCCATGATCGCGCGCCTGGTTGGCGGCGTTCATCGCAGCCTGCTGCGCCGCAAACGGCGTTCCCTTGCGCGATCCCCGGAAGCCCAGCGACCCTGAACTCTTCCACGACACCGTGTTGCCTGTCGGGTCCGAGATGGTGACGATGGTGTTGTTGAAGGACGCCTGCACGTGCACCAGTCCGTGCGGAATGTGCTTGCGCTCCTTCTTCTTAAACTTCTTGGTCTTGCCCTTCTTGTCGCCTGCGGCGGAAGCTGCTTTAGCCATGGGTTATGTTTTACCCGTCGCTTTCTTTTTATTGGCCACCGTGCCCTTGCGCGGTCCTTTGCGGGTGCGGGCATTGGTGTGGGTGCGCTGGCCGCGGACCGGCAGGCTGCGGCGGTGCCGATACCCGCGGTACGAGCCGATTTCAATCAGGCGCTTGATGTGCATCGAAATGTCTTTGCGCAGATCGCCTTCCACATCGCCTTCCTGCTCAATGACCTGGCGGATGCGGTTGACCTCGTCCTCGTTCAGGTCGCTCACCTTCTTGTTGGACTCCACGTCGGCCGAACCAAGGATCTTCGCCGAGCGCGAGTTGCCGATGCCGTAGATGTACGTCAGCGCTATCTTGATGTGCTTGTTGCGCGGTAGATCCACGCCTGCAATACGTGCCATAGTTACTCCGAATAGCTGCTAGCTTCGAGCCACTAGCTGCTAGCTAACCCGTTGTTCGAACTGTCTCAATTTTTCTTCGCCGACCTTGGCTTTGTTTCCGTGCCAAATATCGAACAGGTTTAAATCTGCCCATAAGCTGGTTGCTCGCGGCTCGTAGCTCGCGGCTATCCCTGCCTCTGCTTATGCTTTGAGTTCTCGCAGATGACCCGCACTACGCCGTGCCGGCGAATCACCTTGCACTTATCGCAAATCTTCTTTACCGATGCCCGTACTTTCATGATTCCTCAGTTGTCAGTTGTCAGTCGTCAGCTCTCAGTTGCGCCGATCGCCGGCAACTGACAACTGGCAACCAACCACTGCTATTTGTACCTGTACACAATCCGGCCGCGGGTCAAATCGTAGGGCGATAACTCCACCGCAACCCGGTCACCTGGAAGGATGCGAATGAAGTTCTTGCGCATCTTGCCGGAAACATGCGCCAACACCTGGTGCTTGTTCTCCAGTTCCACTTTGAACATCGCATTAGGCAGGGGCTCAACCACCACCGCCATCACTTCAATCGCGTCTTCCTTACTCATTCACACCCAGTTGCCAGTGACCGGTGGCCAGTGGCTAGTTTTCAATCTTGATATTCCAACTATGGTTGTCGCTGACCACTGACCACCTAGCCACTGGTCACTACTCCGTTAGTATCACCGGCCCATTTTTCGTTACTGCAATGCAGTGTTCGAAGTGGGCGCTATAACTTCCGTCTTCGGTAACCGCTGTCCATTTGTCTTCCAGCAGCCTTGTCCCCGGCCTTCCCATGTTGACCATCGGCTCTATCGCCAGCACCATGCCGTCGCGCAGCTTCGGCCCGTGTCCCGGGGTCCCATAGTTTGGGACTTGCGGATCTTCATGCAACCGCGTGCCAATCCCGTGTCCTACAAATTCCCGCACCACGCTGAAGCCGTTCGCCTCTACGTACTGCTGCACGGCCGAGCCCACATCGCCAATCGTATTTCCCACCCGCGCCGCTTCGATCCCCTGCGCCAGCGATTCCTGCGTAACGTTCAGCAATTTCTGCAACTCGGGCGTGATCCCATCACCTACCGGGACCGTGATGGCGGCATCCCCGTAATAACCGTCCAGCACAACGCCGCAATCCAGGGAAACGATGTCGCCGTCCTTCAATACCCGCCGTTCCGACGGAATGCCATGCACAATCTCGTTGTTCACCGAGACGCAGAGCACGCAAGGATAATCGTAGTAGCCCTTAAACGCCGGTTTGGCGCCCAGGTCTCGAATCTTGCGCTCCGCAACCCGCTCCAGATCCATGGTGGAACATCCCGGAGCTACTGCGTCCCTGGCCGCTTCCAGTACCTGACGGACAATGCGCCCGCTGCGGCGCATCTTCTCGATCTCCGAAGACGACTTACAAACGATTGACATTCTCGATCGCGCTAAATGCCTGCGCCATTACTTCTTCCACCGGCTGCTCGCCATTCACTTCAATCAGCCGTCCGCGGGCCCGGTAATAATCCACCAAAGGCAACGTCTGCTGCTCGTAAGCCTTCATGCGTTCCGCAAAAACGTCTTCCGCATCGTCCGGCCGCCTGGCAAGCAGCGTGCCATCAGCATCGCAGATACCCTGGACTTTGGGAGGCTGGAGGTAGACGTTATAAATCCGGCCACAGGTGGGACACGAACGACGTCCGGTAATCCGTTGCAGTAGAACATTATAGTCCACTACCAGACGGATCACAACCGGCGCCGCGCATGCCTGCTGGGCTGCAACGTCGCCCTCCTTGCCTTGCCGCATCTTCTCCAGTTCGGCATCCAGCCATTCCGCCTGCGGCACAGTGCGCGGAAAACCATCCAGAATGAAGCCGCGAACGCAATCCGCCTGCTGTAGCCTATCGGCCACCATGTCGCAAACCAACGCGTCGGGAACCAGCTCGCCCCGCTCCATGATCGCCTTGGCCTTCATCCCCAGCTCGGTCTTGCGAGCTACATTGCCCCGCAGGATGTCTCCCGTGGAGATCTGCGGAATGCCGAAGGTTTCAGCGATCAGCTTGGCCTGCGTTCCCTTGCCCGCCGCTGGCGGTCCCAGCAGGATTATGGGACCAACCACTCGCCCGTTCGTCTTTACGCCCTCTATCGCGGAAGTCTGCGCTTCCATGTTCTGTACCCTCGCAGGGTCGGAGCTCCCGGTACTCCAAGAAAGCTGCGCGCTTCGAGCCACTAGCTTCGAGCCACCAGCCTTCTGCTCACTTTTCTATAACACTTATCAGCTCGCGGCTCGCGGCTTCTTACCACGTTGCTCTTCGTCCGCGCACTCGTCCGCTGCGCGGTGTAAAGCCTTCGTAATGCCGCATCACCAACTGTGACTCCACCTGGTTGATCGTATCCATCGCCACACCCACCACAATCAGCAGCGAGGTTCCCCCGAAGTAGAAGTTCACGCCCAGGCCATTGGTCACCCAGCTTGGCAGGCGTTCAAAAAATCCGCCTACGGGGCCCCACAGGTGATTCAGGCGGATACCGGCAATCATCCACTCCGGGATAAACGAAATCAGGATCAGGTAAAGCGCGCCCACCAGCGTGATGCGCGTCAAAATATCGTTGATGTAGTTTGCCGTCCGCGCCCCTGGCCGGATGCCGGGAATAAATCCGCCGTACTTCCGCATGTTGTCGGCTACTTCTGTCGGGTTGAAGATGATCGACACATAGAAGTAGGCGAAGAAGATGATTCCGATGGCATACAGCAAGGTGTACAGCGGCTCGCCCCACTGCAACGCGCGCAGCATCGGGCCAAAATACCGGTTGTCCTTGAACAGCGCTCCCGCCGTCTGGGGCAAGGTCAGTATCGACGACGCGAAAATGACCGGCATAACGCCGCCAGAGTTCACGCGCAGCGGCAGGTGGGTCGATTGCCCGCCCATGATCTTGCGTCCCACCACGCGTTTGGCATACTGCACCGGAATTCGTCGTTCGCTGCGTTCCACGAAAACAATGAAGGCGACCACCGCCACCATCAGCACCACCAGCATCAGCATGGCGGGAACTGTAAACGCTCCCCATGCCTGCGACGACACCTTTTCCGCCAGGTCTATGACGGCGCGCGGCAAGCCCACCACGATGCCGGCAAAAATCAGCAGCGACATGCCATTGCCGACGCCCCGTTCGGTAATCTGCTCGCCCAGCCACATAATAAAGACGCTGCCCGTGGTCAGGGTCAACATCGTCATCAGGACAAACCCGATTCCCGGGTTCAGAACGAAATCCGGCTGCCGCTGCAATGTAAATGCGATGCCCAGCGACTGCACTGCGCTCAGGCCCAGCGTCAGGTAGCGCGTCCATTGGGTGATCTTCTTGCGCCCCAGTTCGCCTTCCTTCTGGAGCTTCGCCAGCGGCTCGTACACCACGGTCATCAATTGCAGGATGATGGACGCCGTAATGTAGGGCATGATGCCCAGCGCAAACACCGTCAGCCGCCGCAACTGGCCGCCGCTGAACAGATCGATGAAGCCCAGGAAGCTGCCCCGGTTCTGGTCGAAGAACTGTGCCAGCTTCTCGGCGTTGATACCTGGCGTCGGAATGTGTCCGCCCAGGCGGTACACCGCCAGCAGTCCCAGCGTGAACAGAATGCGCTTTCTTAGATCGGGAACGCGGAATACGTTGGCTAACTTCTCAAGCATAAAACCTCAGTTGCCAGTGGCCAGTTTTCATAGCCAGTTAATACGCAGGGCGGACAGTTCTCCATCAAACCAAGTCATCAGCATCAGAAATGCGGTTGCCACAACTGGCAACTGACTACTGGACACTGACAACTTGCACCTTCCCGCCGGCCTTCTCAATCTTCTCCTGCGCCGACTTGGAAAACTTGTGCGCGTGGACCGTGAGCGCCTTCGACAACTCGCCCTGACCCAATACCTTCACCAGCGTCTTCTTGGAGCTCACCACTCCCGCCTTGCGTAGTACTTCCGGCGTGATCTCGCTTTCGCCGAGTGAGGCCAGCCGCCCCAGGTTCACTACTTCATATTCAACCCGAAAGATGTTGGTGAAGCCGCGCTTGGGCAACCGCCGATGCAGCGGCATCTGGCCGCCTTCAAATCCGCGCATGATCCGCGATCCGCTGCGCGACCGCTGGCCCTTATGGCCGCGGGTTGAGGTTTTGCCCATGCCCGAGCCCATACCACGGCCCACACGCTTGCGGTTCTCCGACGATTTTCGAGGCGCTCGTAGTGTACTTAAGTTCATTTCAACCTCAGTTATCCGTAGCCAGTAGCCGATAATCAGTTCCGACTATGAGCCCAGGCTTGCGTTGCAAATACCAACGATCGATATTGATGGCGGTTGCCAGAAGTTAGTCACACCATCTGCCCGACTGGCAACCGGCGACTGATTACCGGCAACGGCTACTTCAGGATCTCCACTAAATGCGGCACCTTCGCAACCATACCGCGGATTGACGGCGTGTCTTCCCGCATTACTACCTGGTTCAGTCGCGTGAATCCCAGGCCCTTGATCACCAGCTTCTGCTTCACTGGCGCCGCAATCGCCGACCGCACCCACTTCAACTGCATCTTGGTGCCCGGCTTGGCCGCCGCTACTTCCGCTTTTTTTCGAATGCGCGCCATTTACAGCTCCTGTACCGTCTTGCCGCGTTGTGCCGCCACGTCCTTACGATCGCGCAGCTTGCTTAGCGCATCGAACGTAGCTTTGATCACATTGTGCGGGTTGGTGGTCCCAATGGATTTGGTCAGCACGTTCTGCACCCCGGCCGAGGTCATCACTGCACGCACCGCGCCGCCCGCAATTACCCCCGTGCCTTCCGGCGCCGGCTTCAGCAGCACCATGCCCGAACCATAGCGCCCCAGCACCTGGTGCGGAATCGTGGTCTGCGTCAGGTTCACGCGCAGCAGGTTCTTCTTCGCTGACTCGATACCCTTGCGGATGGCCTGCGGAACCTCCTTGGCCTTGCCGGAGCCGTAACCCACGACCGCCGATCCAGGATCGCCCACCACCACCAGCGCCGCAAACGACAGGTTCTTGCCGCCCTTCACAACCTTGGTGACGCGGTTGATCGAAACTACCTGGTCCTTCAGCTGATACTGACCAGCATCCAGCTTTTTCTTAACTATTGGCATTTTTTCGCTCTTCGCTTCCCGCTTTTCGCATTTGGCCAGAGGCTCGTCGGCTGTTAACTGACAACTGGCCACCGACAACTGTTTTTAGAACTCTAATCCTGCCGCTCGCGCCGCATCGGCCAAGGCCTTGATGCGTCCGTGGTACAGATACCCGCCGCGATCGAATACTACCTTCTTGATGCCCTTGTCCTTGGCGCGCTCGGCAATCAGCTTGCCCACTTCTCTTGCAGAGCTCACATTGCCGCCGGTGGGCCGCTTATCGCCCTTAATGCCTTTTCCTTTTTCCACCGACGTGGCCGCCACCACGGTTACGCCTTTCGCATCGTCGATCACCTGCGCATAGATGTGGTTTACCGAGCGATAAACGTTCAGCCGCGGACGCTCCGTCGTACCCGCGAGTTTCTTGCGGATCCGGGTATGTACTTTCTGCCGTGTCTGGTCTTTTGAATTCTTCGCTAGCATCTTTTTTTAGCTCTCAGCCGTCAGCTATCAGCTTTCGGCTACAAGTAGGTTCTTTTTTCTGACCAGTGGCCACTGGCCACTAGCCGCTATTTCGCTCCGGTCTTGCCAACCTTTTTCTTCAGTCGCTCGCCGGTATACCGCACACCCTTGTTCTTGTAGGGATCGGGCGGTCGCAGGCTACGCATTTCAGCCGCCACAAATCCCACTTTCTGCCGGTCGATACCGCTCACCGACAAGTGCGTCAGCTTGGGATCGACGGTAACTTCGATTCCGGCGGGCAGCGGATATTCGATAGGGTGCGAATATCCCAGCGTAAACACCACGGTATTCTTGCCCTTCAACTCAGCGCGATAACCAATGCCGACAATGTCCAGTTCTTTTGTCCAGCCCCGGGTGACGCCTTCCACCGAGTTGTTGACCAGCGCCCGCACCAACCCATGGATCGCGGCCTTCGAATCATCCTCGCGCACGATCAGCAGTTGCCCATCGTTTTGTTCCAGCTTCACGCCCCCAGGCATGTGAGTGATGACTTCGCCCTTGGGACCTTTTACGCGGACCGTATTTCCTTCCACGGCATAGGTCACCCCTTTGGGCAACGGTATCGGCTTCTTTCCAATTCGAGACATAATCTTTAAGCTCTCAGCTATTCAGCCATCGGCTATCAGCCTGCCCTATCCGCTGCATGCCGCCGGCGTTCCTCTTAAATTTTGTTCGAGCTGATACAGCGCGCCCGAAACTTCTCTTGCTCTAACCTTGCACGGTTTTACTGAAAGCTGACAGCTGACGGCTGAAAGCTATTTAGTAAATCTCGCACAGCACTTCACCGCCCACGCCTTCTTTGCGCGCCTGGCGGCCAGTCATTACGCCCTTCGGCGTGGTCAGGATGTTGATCCCCAACCCGCCCAGAATGCGGGGGATCTCGCTGTGTCCCACATACACCCGGCAGCCGGGCCGCGAAACCCGCTTCAAGTCGGAAATAGGCGAGGAATTGTCGGAGCTGTACTTCAAGTACACTCGCAGGACCTTGTGTCCCTCTTCTTCGGTCGCCTTGAAGTTCGCGATATAGCCCTCTTCTTTCAGAATGCGGGCCATTTCCACCTTCAGCTTGGAATGCGGAACGTCCACTTTCTGCTGCCGTGCCTTGATGGCGTTACGAACTCGGGTCAGAAAATCCGAGACCGGATCGGTCAAACTCATGCTTTGCTTCTCCTGATATCGTCGCCCGTTAGCTTTCCGCGAATCTTTCGTTGCAACGCTTCTCAACCTTGCGGAAAGAACCAGCCGCGACGTACTTACTCTTTGCTCGTAGCTAATAGCTCGCAGCTAGTAGCCATCTACCAACTCGACTTCGCAACCCCGGGAATCTCGCCCCGCAGCGCCAGGTCGCGGAAGTGCAGCCGGCAAAGGCCGAACTTGCGCAGATAAGCCCGCGACCGTCCGCAGATCTTGCAGCGGTTGTGCTGCCGGGTCGAAAACTTGGGTTTCTTGTTCGTCTTTGCTATTTGTGATGTTCTCGCCATTGTTTCCTTTTCGCTCTTCGCTCTCAGCTATAAGCACATTGGCTCTAGCCTGTCTTCAATCTTGCCCTGCTTGCAACTCGAAACTGGAAACTCGAAACTACTAACCCCTGTCCCCAAACCCTGGTCCCCGACTACTGCCGGAACGGCATTCCCATATGCTTCAGCAGCGCCCGTGCCTGGTCGTCCGTACCCGCCGAGGTCACGATAGTAATATTCATGCCCTTCAGCTTCTCGACCTTGGCGTAATCAATCTCCGGAAAGATCAACTGATCGCGCACACCCAAAGTGAAGTTACCGCGCCCGTCAAACGACTTGGTCGGCACTCCGCGGAAATCGCGCACTCGCGGCAGGGCCACATTCACCAGGCGATCGAAGAACTCGTACATACGGTCGCCGCGCAACGTCACCATCACTCCGATAGGCATTCCTTCGCGGACCTTGAACTGCGCAATCGACTTCTTTGCCTTGGTGACCACCGGCTTCTGGCCCGTGATCTGGGTGACTTCGGTGACCGCCGGGTCGATGAGCTTCGCATTCTGCGTCGCCTCGCCCACGCCCATGTTCAAAATGATCTTGTCCAGCTTGGGGGCCGCCATCGGGTTCTTCAGGCTGAACTCCTTCATCAGCGCCGGCAAAACCTCCTTGACGTAGCGCTCACGCAGCCGCGCCGTCGAGCGATTTGTCGCCTTGGGCCGCGCCGGCTTCCCGCCGGGCTGATCGCCTGCCGCTTCTACCTGCTCCGGCTTCGCCTTCTTGCCTTGCGGCTTGCCCTGCTGCTGGGCTTTCTTTTCCTTCTTCTCGTCTGCCATTCTCGTCTTCTACCTTTACCTTTCTCACGGTTTCGGCGTCAGTTGCAGCCGGTTCGTGAGGAAATCATTCAGTGACTGGTGTCCCTGGCCACTATTTTTCCAGCGCATTCCGGCAGCTCTGGCACACCCGCACATGGCGGTCGCCGTGATACTCATGCCCCACGCGCACCGGCCGGTTACAGGAGTTGCACATCAGCATCACGTTGCTGATGGCGATGGCGCTCTCCTGCTCGGCAATGCCGCCCTTGATGTTCTTCTGCGGGTTCGGCCGCACGTTCTTCTTCACCATCATCACGTGCTCTACCAGCACCTTGCCCTTGTCAGGCATCACGCGGAGTACCCGGCCCTGCTTGCCTTTATCTCGCCCGGTAATCACCCGCACCTGATCGTTGCGGCGAATGTCTACACTTTTCTGCATTTTCCAAAACCTCGTTGTCGGTTGTCGGTTGTCGGTTGTCAGCAACTAAATCTTTTCTTCAACTGACAACTGATCACTGACGACTGGTAACTGCCTTACAGTACTTCCGGCGCCAGCGAAGCAATCTTCAGAAACTTCTTCTCGCGCAACTCGCGCGCCACCGGTCCAAAGACGCGGGTGCCGACTGGCTCGTGCACATCGTTGATCAGCACGGCCGCATTCTGGTCGAAGCGAATATAAGTACCATCGCGACGCCGATGCTCCTTGCGAGTGCGCACAATTACCGCCTTCACCACCGTGCCTTTCTTGGCGGTACCGTCCGGCGAAGCTTCCTTCACCGCCGCGGTAATCACGTCTCCCAATCCCGCCACCAGGCCGGTCGAGCCGCCCAGCGGCAGAATCATCTGCAACTTGCGGGCGCCGGAGTTGTCGGCGACCTCGAGCATGGTCCTCATCATCACTGCCATAATCTTGTATCCTTCCGTCCGTCTTACCGCGGCGCGCCCCGTTCTGCCATCCCTAGCGAGCGTAGCGAGTCGAGGGACCTGCTTCTAGCCCTGCTTTTGGGCCACAGTGGGTACATTCTCCACCGGAGCGACCTGGGCCGCACGCTGCACAATTTCCTTCAACTGCCAGCGTTTCAGCTTCGACAGCGGACGTGTCTCCTCAATCTTCACGAAGTCGCCGAGATGCGCCGTGCCCTGCTCGTCATGCGCGTAGAACCTCTTGCTCCGCGTTACCACCCGCTTGTACAACGGGTGCGCCCTTTGCCGCCGCACTTCGATCACGATGGTCTTGGCCATCTTGGTGGAGACCACCTTGCCAATCAGGATCTTGCGCCGGCCGGCAGCCTTTGCGTTACTGGTTGTGGTTTCGGCCATGGATTACTGTTTCTCCGTCGCGGCCGTCTTCTTGGCCGCCTTCTTCTTCGCCGTTTTCTCAGCCGGTGCTGGTGCGCTGACTGCCACCGTCTGCGGAGCCGAGGCTCCGTTGCCGCCGGCAATCTGCTTCTCGCGCGTTACCGTCTTCACCCGCGCAATGTCCTTCTTCAGCTCGCGAATCTTCTTCAGGCTCTCGGTCTGCCCCATCTTGAGCTGAAACTTCATCTTGAAGAGCTGGTCCGACAGCTCGCGCTGTTGATGCTCCAGCTCAATCCCGGTCAAGTTACGAATCTTGTCTACATTCATCGTGAAATCCAGTTGTCGGTTACCAGCTGTCGGTTGTCAGTTTTCACTGCACATTCAGACGCTGGCACCGATCTACTTCTCATTTATGCCAATCACCGGTGTCGCGCCACGTTCCTAACTGAGAACTGACAACCGGCAACTGACAACTGTTTTTTAGTGCACGCCTTCGCGCTGCACAAATTTCGTTCGCAGCGGCAGCTTGTGCGACGCCAGACGCATGGCCTCTGCCGCATCAGCCACCGGCACCCCTTCCATCTCGAAGAGGATCTTGCCCGGCCTCACTACCGCGACCCAGTGGTCCGGCGCACCCTTGCCTTTACCCATACGGGTTTCAGCCGGCTTCTTGGTGACGGGCTTGTCGGGAAACAACCGGATCCAGATCTTGCCGCCACGCTTGATAAAGCGCGTCATCGCCACACGGCTGGCTTCAATCTGGCGATCAGTGATCCATCCCGGCTCCAGGACCTTCAATCCATAGTCGCCGAACGACAACTCGCCGCCGCGCCACGCCTTGCCGCACATGCGGCCGCGCTGCTGCTTGCGATACTTCACTTTCTTTGGCATCAACATAGAAAACCAGTGGCTAGTGGTCAGTGGCTAGTGGCCAGCAAAACCTGGCCCGCACCAAATCCCAGAAGCATCTCCAATCCTTTGTCTATCAACCCAATCCTGCGTCTTCATACTGGCCACTGGCCACCAGCCACTGGCCACTGCTTCTAGAACGCTCCCGACTGAACGCCCTGGGGCTCGCGTTTTTTTTCGCGATAAATCTCGCCCTTGTAGACCCAGCACTTCACGCCAATCACGCCGTAGGTTGTCCTGGCTTCGGTGAAGCCGTAGTCGATGTCGGCGCGCAGCGTGTGCAGCGGCAGCCGCCCCTGCAAGTACCACTCCGAACGCGCGATTTCGTTGCCGTTCAGGCGACCGCTGACCCGCACCTTGATTCCCTTGCAGCCAAAGCGCAGCGCTGAATCCACCGCCTTGCGCATGGCGCGCCGGAAGCCCACGCGCTTCTCCAACTGCAGCGCGATGTTCTCCGACACCAGTTGCGCATCCAGCTCCGGCTTGTGCACCTCCTGGATATCGACGTACACCTCGCGCTTGGTGCGGTTCTGGATCTCCTGCTTCAGCTTGTCGATCTCCGTGCCCTTGCGCCCGATGATGATGCCCGGACGCGCGGTGCGAATGATGATGCGCAGCTTGTTGCCCGGCCGCTCAATCTCGATGGAGCTGACGCCTGCCGACTTGAGCTTCTCTTTCAGTTCGGCCTTCAGCTTGACATCTTCCAGCAGCAGTTTGTCGTAGTCGCGCTCTACGAACCAGCGCGACTTCCACGGCTTGGTAATGCCCAGACGGAACCCGTATGGATGGACTTTCTGTCCCATAGATCTCCTACTTTTTCTTGGCGGGCTTCTTGCCCGCAAACTTTTTCGCCGGAGCTTTCTTGGTGCCCTTCTTGACCGCCGACTTCTTCGCCGGAGCCTTCTTCGCGGCCTTCGCCGGAGCGCCCTCGTCGACCTTCTGCACCAGCTCGCTCTTACCGTTGCCTGAAACTTTTTCCGCCAACGCAATCTCGATGTGGGAGATGCGCCGCTGATAGCGGTACGCGCGTCCCATCGGCGCCGGACGGATGCGCTTCATGCGCGGCCCGTCATTGGCAATCGCCCGCGTTACTATCAGGCGATCCACGTCAACGTCCAGGCCCTTCTCGGCGCTCACGTAGTTGGCATTCTCCACCGCCGAGCGCAGCAGCTTATACAGCGCCGGCGCGATGCCCTTCTTGGTGAAGTTCAGCGTGTCCAGCGCCACTTCCACCCGGCGCCCCTTGATCATGTCCAGCACCAGGCGCGCTTTCTGCGGCGAGACCCGCACGTAATTCAGTTTGGCTGTGAACTCCATGTCGTTTCCTTATCTCGCCGGCGCGGGCTTGGCCGCGGTTTCCGTTGCCGCCCTCACCGAGTGGCCCTTGAAGGTGCGCGTCATGCTGAACTCGCCCAGCTTGTGGCCCACCATGTTCTCCGTGATGTACACCGGAATGAACTTCTTTCCGTTATGCACTGCCAGCGTGTGTCCCACCATCTCCGGAATCACCGTCGAACGGCGTGACCAGGTGCGCACCACTTTCTTCTCGTTGCGCGCATTCATGCCGTCGACCTTGGCCTGCAAGTGCGAATCGATAAACGGACCCTTCTTGGTTGAACGTGCCATAGTCTCTCAGTCCTACTTCTGTCTGCGGGTCACGATGAACTTATCGGTCCGCTTGTTATTGCGTGTCTTGTAGCCGCGTGTTGGCTGGCCCCACGGGGTCACCGGATGCCGTCCGCCGCTGGTCTTGCCTTCGCCGCCGCCGTGGGGATGGTCCACCGGATTCATGACCACGCCGCGATTGGTCGGGCGGATGCCCATCCAGCGGGTACGTCCAGCTTTGCCGATGGAAATGTTTTCGTGGTCGACGTTGCCCACCTGGCCCACCGTCGCCATGCAATCCACCAGCACCTTGCGCGTCTCGCCCGAAGGCAGCTTCAACAGGGCGTAATCGTTTTCCTTGGCGACCAGTTGCGCCTGCGCTCCCGCCGAGCGCGCCATCTGTGCGCCCTTGCCCGGCTTCAGCTCGATGTTGTGTACCGTCGTGCCGGGAGGAATGTTGCGCAAGGGCAGCGCATTGCCCACCAGAATGTCAGCGTCGGGACCGCTCACTACCTTAGCCCCAACTTTCAGCCCCACCGGATACACGATGTAACGCTTCTCGCCATCGGCATAGTTCAGCAATGCAATGCGCGCCGAACGGTTGGGATCGTACTCGATGGACGCGACGGTCGCGGGGATTCCCGCCTTGTCGCGCTTGAAGTCGATGATGCGCAGCTTGCGCTTGTGTCCGCCGCCGCGATGCCAGATGGTCAGATCGCCGGCGTTGCGGCGTCCGCCGGTGCGCTGCTTGGGCTCGGTCAACGGCTTATACGGGCGGTTTGTCGTCAGGTCACTGTTGACCGTCGAGGTCGTAAACCGCCGCGTCGGAGTTGTCGGTCTGTAAGTCTTGATTGCCATGATTCGCTCTTCGCTTTTCGCTGCTGGCTCTTCGCTCAGCAGCCGGGTGCCCCGTTCTGGCCCTCAGTTGGCCAGGGCGGGACGAATACTACTAGATGTTCTCTGCGTACTCAGGCATCTTCTGCCCCGTCTTCAACCGCACGTACGCCTTTTTCCAGTCGGGACGATAACCGGTGAACTTGCCCCGGCGCCGCTCTTTCCCGGCAAATGTGGAGGTACGCACCGAATCCACTTTCACCTTGAAAATGCTCTGCACGGCCTGCTTGATCTCAGTCTTGCTGGCTTTCAGCGCGACTTCGAAGACCAGCGTCGATTCCGTTTCCTTTACGCCCAAACCCTTTTCCGTAATCACCGGGCGGCGAATGATCTGATACGCCGACTTCATTTACGCCACCTCCGCGTGTCTGCGCCGGGGCGCCGAGGCCTTCAGTGAGTCCTGCAACTTCTCCAGCGCCGGCAGCGCGAAGATTGCGTTTTCATACCGCAGCAGGTGATAAGGATGGACCTGGTTACCCGCCAGCAATTCCACACCTTCCAGATTGCGCGAACTCAGATGCAGATTGTGGTTCTCGCTGGCCGAGTTTTCCACCAGCAGCGTCGTGCCTTTGGCGTTCAGCTTGTCCAGCGTCTTGCGGAACTCCTTGGTCTTGACTGCTTCCAGCTCGAAGTTCTCCACCACCACCAGCTTACCGTCAGCCAGCTTCGCCGCCAGCGCCGAACGCAGCGCGCCCAGCACCTTCTTGCGCGGGAACGCGTAATCGTAGGAGCGGGGTTGCGGTCCATGTACCGTTCCGCCATGCCGCCACAGTGGCGAGCGAATGGAGCCCACGCGCGCGCGTCCGGTGCCCTTCTGCTTCCAGAGCTTCTTGCCGGCGCCGCTCACCAGCTTCTTGTTCTTGGTGGCGTGCGTGCCGGCCCGCTGTCCGGCGCGGTAATGCTTCACCGCTTCCCACAGCAAGTCCTCGTTGACCGCGCCGAATACTTCGTCGGCCAGCTCGAGGGAGCCTACGACCTCGCCGCCCAGATTCACTACATCAATCGTCGCCATAGTATCTCTTCCAATTCGCGGGCCTAATGGCCCTTGGCTTTCCGCCTTCAGCCGTCAGCTCTCAGCCAAACCAGCCGGCTACTGACTGCTGGCTACTTCTTCTTCGCCACCGCGCGCTTCGAGGCCTTCAACGGATCGACCGTGCCCGCGCCGCTGAATCCACGGCGCTCTCTGGGCGGCTTCTTCGCCTTGGTGATAATCACGTATCCGTCCCTGTGTCCCGGGACAGCGCCTTCCACTACCAGCAGGTTCTCGTCTTTGTCCACACCCAGCACGCGCAGGTTGCGGACCGTGACCCGCTCCACACCCATATGGCCTGACATGCGCATGCCCTTAAAGACGCGCGACGGAAACGCCGACGAGCCAATGGAGCCGGTGATCTGGAACATCGATCCGTGCGATGCTGCGCCGCCGGCAAATTTGTGCCGCTTCACTACGCCCGCAAATCCGCGGCCCTTGCTGGTCCCGGCGATATCGACAAACTTCTCGCCATCGAAAATGTCCACCAAAACCTTGTCGCCAACCTTGGTGCCGTCCTGGGTCTCAGGATCGATCACCACCGGCACTTCACGCAGGAAGCGCAACGGCGGCAGATTGTTCTTCGCGAAGTGGCCCTTCATCGCTCCCGTCAGGCGAGACTCCTTCACGAACTCCACCAGGCCGATCTGCGCGGCGTCATAGCCGTCCTTGTCGACGGTCTTGCGCTGGGTCACAACGCAGGGGCCAGCCTGAAGCACCGTGACCGGGTGAACATCACCCTTGTCATCGAAGAGCTGCGTCATGCCGACTTTCTTGCCGAGAATTCCACCAACCGCCATGTTCTTGTCCTCAACTCCGCTTCCTGATTTCCGGTGTTTGCTGGCACCGGGGACTTGCGTCGCGGAAGCCTTGTTTTTCTAGCTTTTCGCCGCTCGCTATTCGCTGTTCGCTTTTCGCCAGAACCTTATATCGGCCTACTTCTGGCGAAGAGCGAACAGCGATAAGCGTCTACTTATGCTCTTTCCCGAACGCCTTGATCTCCACGTCCACGCCCGCCGGAAGCTCCAGTTTCATGAGCGCGTCCACCGTCTGCTGCGTGGGCTCAAGGATGTCGAGCAGGCGCTTGTGCGTGCGAATCTCAAACTGCTCCCGCGACTTCTTGTCCACGTGGGGCGAGCGCAGCACGCAGTACTTGTTCTTCACCGTGGGCAGCGGAATCGGTCCCGCGATGGTTGCCCCAGTGCGCGTCGCCGTACTCACGATCTCGCTGGTGGACTGATCAAGAATGCGGTAGTCGTATGCTTTCAGCCGGATCCGGATTCGTTCTTTGCCAATCACGTTAGTTATCTCTCAAAGATCTCTGTTAAGGCTCGTTCCGTCTCCGCAACTCGCCTTGCGGCTTCTGCCGCTGTTATTCGGGTGTCCCACTCGTTCCAGCTTTTGGAATGAGTGGGAGCTAACTACGCAATAATTTCCGTAATGGTGCCGGCGCCCACGGTGCGTCCGCCTTCGCGGATTGCGAACCGCAAGCCCTTCTCCATCGCCACCGGCGTGATCAGCTCAATCTCCAGGCTCACGTTGTCGCCCGGCATCACCATCTCCGTACCCGCCGGCAAGGTCGCCACTCCCGTCACGTCGGTCGTGCGGAAGTAGAACTGCGGCCGATAGCCCTTGAAGAACGGCGTATGCCGTCCGCCTTCTTCCTTCGACAGCACGTACACTTCGCCTTTGAACTTGGTGTGCGGCGTAATCGAGCCGCCCTTCGCCAGCACCATGCCGCGCTCTACGTCTTCCTTCGCCGTGCCTCGCAGCAAGAGGCCGGCATTGTCGCCCGCCATGCCTTCGTCCAGCTGCTTCTTGAACATCTCGACGCCCGTCACTACCGTCTTGCGGGTCTCGCGGAAGCCGACAATCTCGACATCTTCGCCCACCTTCACCTTGCCGCGCTCGATGCGGCCCGTCACCACGGTGCCGCGCCCCTGAATCGAGAAGATGTCTTCGATCGGCATCAGGAACGGCTTGTCGATGTCGCGTGCCGGCAGCGGCACGCTCTTGTCCACTGCTTCCATCAGCTCGTCAATCTTGGCTTCCCACTGCGCTTCGCCGTTCAACGCACCCAGCGCCGAGCCGCGAATTACCGGCAGATCGTCGCCCGGGAAGTTGTACTTCGACAGCAGTTCCCTGACTTCCATCTCCACCAGGTCGATCAGCTCAGGATCTTCCACCGCATCGCACTTGTTCAGGAACACCACCACGTACGGCACACCTACCTGGCGCGCCAGCAGCACGTGCTCTTTGGTCTGCGGCATGGGACCGTCAGTGGCCGCGACTACCAGGATGGCGCCGTCCATCTGGGCTGCGCCGGTAATCATGTTCTTGATGTAGTCGGCGTGGCCCGGGCAATCGACGTGCGCGTAGTGCCGGTTCGCCGTCTCGTACTCGACGTGCGCCGTGGCAATCGTGATACCGCGCTCGCGCTCTTCCGGAGCGTTGTCGATCGAGTCGAAGCTGCGGAACTTGATGTTCGGGTTGTGCTTCGACAGTACCTTGGTGATGGCCGCCGTCAACGTCGTCTTGCCATGATCGATGTGCCCGATCGTCCCAACGTTCACGTGCGGCTTGCTGCGATCAAATTTCTCTTTCGCCATTGGAGCTCCTAAAAAGCTGCCGTCCCTGACGGGACTCGAATCATTTATTGCACTACCCAGGACTCCGCTTCGCTCCGTCCTGGGCTATCGTGACGCCGCGCCTGCGGCGCTCTATCCTTCAGCTTCCTACCTCAGTAACTAGAACCAAACTGACTCAAGGGGTCGCTGTTACAAATCTACTTCGTTCCTGCCGGACTTTTGCCCTGCACCTTGGCCACAATCTCTTCCGCCACAGCGCGCGGCGCCTCTTCGTACCGCGAGAAATGCATGCTGAAGGTCGCGCGGCCCTGGGTATTCGAGCGCATATTGGTCGCATAGCCAAACATCTCGGCCAGCGGAACCATTGCCTTGATCACCTGCGATCCGGCGCGATGCTCGATACCTTCAATGCGTCCCCGCCGGCTGCTCAAATCGCCAATGATCGTGCCCATGTACTCTTCCGGCACAACCACTTCCACCGACATCACCGGCTCCAGCAACACCGGACTGGCCTTGCGCGCCGCTTCCTTGAACGCCATCGAACCGGCAATCTTGAAGGCCATTTCGTTGGAATCGACATCGTGATAGCTGCCGTCGTACAGCGTGGCCTTTACGTCCACCATTTCGTAGCCGGCAAGAACGCCGCCTTCCATGGCTTCCTTGATGCCCTGGTCAACCGGCTTGATGAATTCCTTGGGAATCACGCCGCCGACGACTTCATTGACAAACTCGTAGCCCTTGCCAGGCTCGTTCGGCTCCAGCCGGATGCGCACGTGACCGTATTGGCCGCTGCCGCCGGTCTGGCGAATGTATTTGCCTTCGGCCTGCGACTGCTTGCGAATGGTCTCGCGATAGGCCACCTGCGGCTTGCCGACATTGGCCTGCACATTGAATTCGCGCATCATGCGGTCCACGAGGATCTCCAGATGGAGCTCGCCCATGCCGCTGATGATGGTTTGTCCGCTGTCAGGATCGGTGTTGACCTTGAAGGTGGGGTCTTCCTGCGCCAGTTTGCCCAGCGCCACACCCATCTTTTCCTGGTCGCCTTTGGTCTTAGGCTCAACCGCAACCGAAATCACCGGCGCCGGGAATTCAATCGACTCCAGGATGATGGGATGGTCCTCGTCGCAAATGGTGTCGCCCGTGGTGATGTGCCGGAGTCCGACGCAAGCGCAGATGTCGCCGGCATAGATTTCGCTGATGTCCTCGCGCTTGTTGGCATGCATCTTCAGCAGGCGGCCAATTCGCTCGGAGCGCGAACGTCCACTGATGTGCACGCTGTCGCCCTGCTTCAGATGGCCCGAGTACACGCGGATGAAGGTGAGCTGCCCGACAAACGAGTCGCTCATGATCTTGAACGCCAGCGCCGAGAACGGGGCCTTGTCGTCGGCGGCCCGCACCTCTTCTGCGCCCGTGTCGGGGTTCAGCCCTTTGACCGGAGGAACATCCAGCGGCGACGGCAGGTAGTCCACCACAGCGTCGAGCATTGGCTGAATGCCTTTGTTCTTGAAGGCGGTTCCGCAGATCACCGGGAAAACTTTCATCTTCAGCGTGGCCCGGCGCAAGGCAGCCTTCAGCTCAGCTTCGCCAATGGCTTCGCCTTCGATGTACTTGTGCATCAGTTCGTCCTGATCGTCGTTTTCCACGACCGTCTCGACCAGAATCTGATGGTAGGCTTGCGCCTTCTTCTTCAGCTCTTCGGGAATCTCTTCGACCTCGTACTCGGCGCCCATGCTTTCGTCATTCCAGATGATCGCCTTCATGGTCATCAGGTCGATGACGCCTTTGAACTTGTCTTCCTGGCCGATGGGCAGCTGGATGGCAACAGGACGCGCATTGAGCCGCTTGCGGATGGTGTCGACGGCGTGCTCGAAGTCAGCGCCCATCTTGTCCATTTTGTTGATGAAGCAAATCCGCGGGACACCGTATTTGTCGGCCTGCCGCCAGACGGTCTCCGATTGCGGCTCGACCCCATGGACGGCATCGAACACAGCGCAGGCGCCATCGAGCACGCGCAGCGAGCGCTCGACCTCCGCGGTGAAGTCCACATGGCCGGGAGTGTCGATGATGTTGATGCGAATGTCTTTCCATACGCAGGTGGTCGCGGCGGAGGTGATAGTGATGCCGCGCTCCTGCTCCTGCGCCATCCAGTCCATCGTCGCGGTGCCTTCATGGACCTCGCCAATACGGTGCGTGCGTCCTGTATAGAACAGGATGCGCTCCGTGGTGGTGGTCTTACCGGCATCGATGTGGGCCATGATGCCGATATTCCTGCAACGCTCTAATGGGACCTGTCTGGGCACAATCTTTTCCGTTTCTTGCTAGGCGACCTTGGTCGCGTTGAATCTGTTCTTACCAGCGATAGTGCGCGAAAGCCTTATTGGCCTCGGCCATGCGGTGCACATCTTCTTTCTTCTTAATGGCCGCACCCTTGCCATTGGCAGCGTCGAGCAGCTCATTGGTCAGCTTGTCGATCATGCCTTTTTCGCCGCGGCTACGGCTGTACTGCAAAATCCAGCGGATGGCCAGCGACGTGCGGCGGTCGGCATTCACCTCGATGGGCACCTGGTAGTTGGCGCCGCCTACGCGGCGGGTCTTCACTTCCAGCACCGGCTTGGCGTTCTCCACCGCCTTCTTGAACAGCTTGATGGCCTCGTCGCCACCCTTTTCCTCGAGCTTCTTCATGGCGTTGTAGAAGATCGACTGGGCGGTGCTCTTCTTGCCGTCCCACATCATGGAGTTCACAAACTTGTTTACCAGCGTGGAGTCATACACCGGGTCGGCCAGGGGCTCACGCTTTGCGATATGTCCTTTTCTCGGCATAAAACCTCGAACACCTAACGGGGGCTAAAGCCCCACAAAGTTATTTAGGCCACTGCGGCACGACTAAAGTCGCGCCCTGATACAAACCTTACGTTCCGGCCTTACTGGTTGCGGCGATCAGCCGCGCCCTGACACACATCAGGCTTTCGGCCTCTTGGCTCCATACTTGGAGCGACTCTGCTTGCGGTTGGCGACACCCACGGAGTCCAGCGTGCCGCGCACCACGTGATAACGCACGCCCGGCAGGTCCTTCACGCGACCGCCCCGGATCAGCACAATTGAGTGCTCCTGGAGGTTGTGGCCGACCCCGGGAATATAGGTTGTCACCTCGATGCCGTTGGTCAACCTGACGCGCGCAACCTTGCGCAGTGCCGAGTTCGGCTTCTTAGGCGTCTGGGTGTACACGCGAGTGCAAACCCCGCGCTTCTGCGGGCACGACTGTAGCGCCGGGCTGGCCGTCTTATAGTTTGGCGCCGTCCGGCCTTTCCGCACCAGTTGGTTAAAAGTAGGCACTCTTGGTAACTCCTTCGTGTCTTCAGGCCAGTCTTCCGACCAGCAGATGCTGCGACTACAAGCCGCCTTCGCGGCACAAGACCGCAAACCGCGCCCACCCGGCAGCCGCATCAGCGGCTTCGGCCGTGGCGCAATAACCTCGTCCCCATTTTTGGGGCTGGGCAGCATTTCACGTGGCCACAGGCCACTTTGCCCATGCTTCCCCAGCGCACAGCTGGAGAACGTTGGTTTCCGCTCAGGTTGGGCTTACGACGGTGGCGCCGTGTCGTCCTGCAACCGGCTCGATGCCGGAATGCGAAGATCAAGAACGAGGGCGCTCCGTTTCGTTGCCTCGGCCCGCATACCCACCGGAAAGCTCCGGCGGAAGCGCAGGCACGTTTCAGCGAGGATCCCGCAAAACAATTCTACAGGATATGGAGCAAAGCAGCACAGCCAGACACTACAGGCAGGCCAAACATAACTCGCAGAACCCTCTTACTATAGCAATCGGAATCGCGTGCCGTCAACCAATTCTGCAAGATTTGCCTTACTTCTTACCCCACGCGGAAGGCGTGGCCAGAACGGCAACAAACTTCATTGGCGGCGCGCTGCGAAACAGTCGCTATAAATAGTCGATATGAATAAAGCAGCGGTCGAATCAACGGCAGATGCAAAATGCCTAATCGGATTCGTTGCTGTAAACCGGCTCCTGGGTCTCAAACGGAACATCCAGGCCGCCAGTCGAGCCGAAGGCGGACTCGTCGGCCATCCGGTGCAGTTCCTGTTCGAATTCCCGGCTGCGCCACCGGACCACCAGAAGCTCCGTTTGTTCCCGGCCATGACCATGGCAAAGCGGGCAGAGAACGTGTTCTTGTTTTGATTGCATAACGATTCGCACCTCTTCCAGCAGAACATTATGTATTGCATCGCGAAAAGCAATCGCGCGCTGTGAGGCGGGTCACGCGAACGTGTGAGAGCAGGTACAGGTTGGAGCCGACGGGCAGGTCACGAGGACGCCGAGCAGGTCACGAGAAAGACTCTGGAGATCGGGGCCCTCGACTCCGCCGGCCAAAAGCAAACCGCCTCCGCTCATGACGACGAGCGGAGGCGATTTAGCACTAGCTGATAGCTGACGGCTGACAGCTTGCTTAATACGAATATCCGTCCGGCTGTGACACCGACCCGACCTCGACCTTGGTGTCAACGTAGTCTCGTCCCGCCTCGACTGCTTTCCGGTCGAGTTCCAGCAGCTTGGGATTTTTCACCGTCTCTTCCAGCACGGCAATCGCCGACTCTGCCGGCAGGCACTCGGTTTCTTCCAGCAACGCCGCCAGCATAACCACATTGGCGACCTTCGCCGAGCCCAGGCCGTCTGCAATCTCCGAAGCCGGCACGCAGACCGTGCGCGCCTGCGGCGCGCCGAATCCCGCGGGCAGTTTGGTGCTGTTGTACAGAATCAATCCGCCGGAAGCGACCGTGGGGCCGAATTTGTGCAGCGACAATTCATTCATCGCGACCAACACCTCGGGTTGCGAAATTAGAGGTGAGCCGATGCGGTCATGCGAGAGCATGACGTGGCAGTGCGCGCTCCCGCTGCGCATCTCCGGGCCGTAGGACGGCAGCCAGCTCACTTCCATGTTCTCGCGCAGACCCATCTCAGCCAGCAGTTGGCCCATCAGCAGAACGCCTTGTCCACCGAAGCCGGCCAGCTTCACGGTCAGGTCACGGGTGTGATGATGACGCCGGGGGAGCGGTTCGGAGGTCTGCCCTTCCGCCACTTCGAGGGCCTCCGCAATGGTTTTCACTGGGACCTTCGCGTCAACCGGCAGCTCCGGTTTGCGATCGCGAAAGACGCCTAGCGGAAATGTCTTCATCAGGGTTTCTCCAACCCACTTGCGGCAAACCACCGGATCCATCTTCATAATGGTCGGGCAGGGTGAGAGGAACTCGACCAGCGAGAAGCCGCCACCATCCTTCTGGATCTGGAGCGCCTTCTTGACCGCCTTCTTCGCCTTCATGATGTTCTTCATGTCGCTGAGGGCAACCCGCTCGAGATACGTGGGCGTCTCCAGCGCGGCCAGCAGCTCGCAGACGTGAATGGGCAGTCCCTCATTGTGGGAACGGCGTCCCCAGGGCGATGTGGTGCTCTTCTGGCCAACCAGGGTGGTCGGCGCCATCTGTCCGCCGGTCATGCCGTAAATGGAGTTGTTGACGAAGAAGACGCAGATGTTTTCGCCGCGATTGGCGGCGTGAATAATCTCTGCCGTGCCGATGGCCGCAAGATCGCCATCACCCTGGTAGGCCATCACGATCGACTCGGGATTGGCGCGCTTCAGCGCCGTAGCCGCCGCCGGAGCGCGGCCATGCGCCACCTGCACGTTGCCAACGTCAAAGTAGTAGTAAGCAAAAACCGAGCAGCCGACGGGGCTGACCAGAACGGCGCGATCCTGCACGCCCAGCTCGGTCAGCGCCTCGGCAATCAGTTTGTGGACAACGCCGTGGCCGCAGCCCGGGCAGTAGTGCGTCTGGTTCTGCAACTCGGCCTTGCGTTCGTACTTGTCGTAGAACGCCGGCGATTTTTCGTGAATTACTTCGTAGCTTTCCACAAGTCTCTCCTAACCCCGGTTCCTATCCCACCGGGGTCCCCGACGAGCGCTGCTTTTGCGCTTGACAGGGTGGTTATACGTGGGCTGCCATGCGCGCGAAAACCTGCGCCGTAATTTCTTCGGTCATGGGGACGTTGCCGCCGACGCGGCCGTAATACTCCACCGGGACGCTGCCGTTGAGGGCCAGCTTCACGTCCTCCACCATCATGCCCGTGCTCAATTCCACCGCCAGCACCTGCTTGACGTGCTTGGCCGTCTCGCACAATTCGCGCGACGGAAATGGCCACAGCGTGATGGGACGGAACAAGCCAGCCTTCATGCCCTGGGCGCGCAGCTGATCGACCGCCGAACGCAGCACGCGCGAAACGATGCCAAAGCCGACCAGAAGAATGTCCGCGTCTTCCGTCAAGTAGTTCTCGTGACGGCTTTCCAGTTCCTGGGCCAGCTGATACTTGGCCTCCAGCTTGCGGACGTGCGCTTCCAGCGCATCCGGCTCCAGCACGATGGAGCTGATCATGTTTTTCTTGGACTCCGCCGTGCCCTTCACCGCCCACTCTTTTTCCGGCGGCACGATGTTGCGCATCTTGATTTCCAGCGGCTCCATCATCTGGCCGACGTAGCCGTCGGTCATAATGACCGCCGGGTTGCGATAGCGATCGGCGAGGTCGAAGGCCAGCACCGTAAGGTCGAACATCTCCTGCACCGACGCTGGCGCCAGCACGATATTGCGATAGCAGCCATGGCCGCCACCCTTCACTATGCAGAAGTAGTCGCTCTGCTCGGGCGCGATGTTGCCCAGTCCCGGACCGCCGCGCACTACATCGACGATGACGCCCGGCAGCTCCGCACCCGCCATATAGGAGATACCCTCCTGCATCAGGCTCAGCCCCGGCCCGGACGACCCGGTCATCACCCGCTGGCCCGCCGATGATGCGCCGTACACCATGTTGATGGCCGCTACTTCGCTCTCCGCCTGCAAAAACGTTCCGCCCACTTCCGGTATGAGGAGCGCGGCATATTCGGCGATCTCGCTGGCCGGGGTGATGGGATATCCATAAAAGGCCTTGCAACCGGCCAGGACCGCGCCTTTTACGATGGCAACGTTTCCTTTACAGAGCTGCCGCATGGTTCACCTCCTGCCTCGGCACGGGTGGAACAGCCGTTTTGGCCGACGGCGTCAGGCGTTCGACGGTGATAGCGCCTGGCTCCGGACAGCAATAGAAACAAGCGCCGCATGCGGTGCAGCCTGCGCCGCTGTATTGCGCCGCATGCACACCGTAATGGTTGAGATCGGGCGCCAGTGCAAGACACTCAGGAGGACACGACTCTACGCACAAGCCGCATCCTTTGCATTCTTCCGTATCGATGATGACATTACCGCGCGGTTGCGATGACATGGTTACCCTCGGACTTCAACTTCAAAAACGTTACGTTGGAACCAGCGTTGCTGTTCGCAGTACTCAAGGAGCTGGTTGTGAAACTTGGGATGAGCAATCTGGATGAGCGCCTCGGCGCGCTGACGGATAGTGCGCCCATGCAGGTAGGCGACCCCATATTCGGTGACGACGTAGTGCACGTCTCCCCGCCCGGTCAGCACTCCTGCGCCATGGGCCAGTCGCGGCACAATGCGCGAGATGGCGCCGCCTTTGGCGGTTGAGGGCAGTGCAATGATCGGTTTGCCATATTTGGAGCGCGCCGCCCCGCGGATGAAGTCGAGCTGCCCGCCAAAGCCGCTGTAGAACTGCGATCCGATCGATTCGGCGCAGACCTGCCCGGTCAAGTCAACTTCGATCGCCGAGTTGATGGCCACCATGCGATCGTTGGCGGCGATGCGGAAAGGATCGTTGGTGTACGCCGAAGGATGGAACTCGAAGATGGGGTTCTCGTCGATAAAGTCGAACAACGTGCGGGTGCCCAGCACAAAACCGAGAATGATTTTGCGCGGCTTCATGTTCTTGCGCTGCCCGTTGATGACCCCGGCGTCAATCAAGGGGACCACGTTGTCCGAAATCATCTCGGTGTGCACGCCGAGATCACGGCGATCCATCAGATTAGGCAGAATGGCATCGGGAATCGCCCCTATCCCACACTGTAAGACAGCCCCGTCTTCGATCAATGACGCCACGCGAGCACCAATTTGCTGGAAGACCTGGTTGCTCGGTTGCTTCTTCATCTCGCAGAGCGGGCGTGACAGCTCCACAATGCGATCGATCTCACTGACGTGAATGAAGCTGTCACCATAGGTGCGCGGCATCTGGGCATTCACCTGCGCCACCACGTTGTGCGCATATTTCGCCGCCGTCAGCGTGCACTCCACGCCGACGCCGAAACTGCAATAACCATGCGAATCGGGCGGCGAGACCTGGATGAAGGCCACGTCGATCGGCATCTCGCCGTTCTCGAACAGGGCCTCAACCTCGCCGAGAAAGATGGGTGTGTAGTCGGCGCGGCCGTCGTTCACGGCCTCGCGAACGTTGCCCCCGACAAACAACGCGTTATGACGAAAATGCCCTGCCATATCGGGCGCGCAGTAGGGTGAGGTACCGTAGGTCAACAGATGGATCAACTCAACATTCTTCAGGTGAGGCGCTCGTCCCATAAGCGCTTCCACCAGCGCTTCCGGCTCGGCGCAGCCGGGGTGGATATACACTCGCATTCCTGATTCCACGCAGCTCACCGCCTCCTCGGCGGTTACCAGCTTGCTGCGATATTGTTCTATCCAGGACATGAACAATGGCCCCTTCAGGCGGTTAATGTCTCCGACTTCACCGAATACCCAGCGGTGGCGCGTTCGTGCCCCAGCGCGGCGTAATAAATGGCCAGATGGAAAAACCTGTCGAGCATCACCAGCAGCTCAAGCTCGCCAAAGATCTCGGCCGGGCGCTCCAACTGGGCGTGCTTTTGCAGGTAGTCCCACAGGTTTTCGCGGACCAGGCAGATCATCCAGACCACCTGGCTGATGGGAACGCCCTGGGCGGCGCGCTGCGCACCGACCTCCAGATAGCGAGTCTCGATGTCGGCTTCCGTCTTACCCAACAGCCAATCACCCAGGTGGCGATAGACGTCATACACCTTTTCCGTCAGCTCACCGGCAGGTACGTTGGCATAAGCCGAACACTTCGCATCTTCGCGATAACGGTGCTGTAGGCTGCGAGCCAATCCGTCGGAATGGGTTTCAATTAGCTTAACCAGGCGGTACGCGAGCAACATGGCTCACCTCTTTACCTCGGCCGAGGCTGCATAAGGCAGGGTGCAACCAGCCGGCTCCGGCCCTCACTCTCTTACATCCAAGTGTCGCCCTTGGACAGCCGGACAGCCGTGATTGCAATCACCTGCAAAAGTGACGAAGGTCACTCGGAAACTGTCGGCCGTCAGCCATCAGCTGTCAGCCAACAACTTGCGGCGTTCAGGGCGCAGCGCGAGCGGGGTAAGAGCAAGAAAAACCAAGGTTTGAGACGCACTTCACAGCATTGGCTGACGGCTGATAGCTGACGGCTGACAGCTTCCATGACATTTGTCATCCCCTGCCGCTGACAATCGGCACTACTGCCGCCCTTCCGCATGACGGATGATCCTACTGTGCTCGAACGAACAGAGCACAGGAGCAAACGATGTCATCCGCAATCTCATTTCAGCCCTTCGCCAATGGGCCTTCGTCAGCAGCCCCGGTCGCCGAAATGCCGCCGCGCACTCCGCTGGCGGCTGAACCCGTCAGCATTGCCCGCGGTCGCAATCTAAAGAAACATTACGGGAACCTCGTGGCCCTCGATGACCTGAACCTTGACATCCGGGCCGGCGAACTGCTGGCGCTTCTAGGACCAAACGGCGCCGGCAAGACCACGCTGGTGCGCATGCTGCTGGGGGTCGCGCGGCCTGACTCCGGCAACGTGTCGGTATTCGGGACCGACCCATACCTCGGCAAAGTCCAGGACCGGCTCGGGGCCATGCTCCAGGTGGGACGCGTGCCCGAGACGCTGAAAGTCCGCGAGCACATCGATCTGTTCTCGTCCTACTACCCCAATCCACTGCCGCTGCAAGAGACGCTCGAGATCGCTGGCCTCGCTGAGATCAAGGACCGGCCTTATGGCGAGCTGTCGGGCGGGCAGAAGCAGCGGGTGCTGTTCGGCATTGCGATCTGCGGCAATCCTGACCTGCTGTTCCTCGACGAGCCGACAGTCGGTCTTGACGTCGAGGCGCGTCGCCTGATGTGGTCGCAGATTCGCAGCCTGATCGCGCGCAGCAAAACGGTGTTGCTGACGACCCATTATCTAAACGAGGCCGATGCTCTGGCCGATCGCATTCTGGTGCTGAATAAGGGTGCAATCATCGCCGAAGGCACGCCTGCCGAAATCAAGGCGCGGGCCATGGGCAAGCAGGTTCGCTGCACCAGTCGCTTGACGCTCGAAGAGGTCCGGCAGATTCCGGGCGTGTTGAGCGTGAAGGCCGACCGCAATGCCTTCGAGTTGCAAGTGAACGCCGCCGAGCCAGTAGTGCGGGAACTACTGCAACGCGATAGCTGGCTCGCCGACTTGGAAGTTACCAACGCAGGGCTGGAAGAGGCGTTCCTGGCACTGACGAAGAACCACAACGCTGGATCGAAGGAGAACTGACATGGCTGCAACTACTTTTCCTCCCGCTCTGGGCCTTCCGCGGCGCTCGCTGCAAAGGAGTCTGGCCGTCTATGCGAAGGAGGCGAAATACGAGCTACTGAAGAATGTCCGCATCCCGGTGTACGCGATTTCGACGGTCGCGTTCCCACTGATGTTTTATGTGCTCTTCGGCATCGTGCTGGGGCGCAGCGAGCCCGGGAGCACCGAACGTGCAACGTATGCGCTGGCAACGATGGGCTGCTTTGGGGTGATGGCGGTCGCGCTCTTCGGCTTCGGGGTGAGCCTGGCGATGGAGCGGGGCCAGGGCTGGCTGCAACTGAAGCGCGCCTCGCCCATGCCCGTGAGCGCATATTTTGCGGGCAAGCTGTTCTCCGCGGTGGTCTTCAGCACTGTGATCATGCTGATGCTGTTGACAGTGGGGATTCTGTTTGGTGGAGTCCGTCTCCCGATCGCTACCGCTGCCAGGCTGGTCGGCATTCTGGTGGCAGGTTCGATTCCGTTTTGCGCCATGGGGCTGGCGATTGGCTATTTCGCCAAGCCAAACTCGGCGCCCGCTGTGGTCAACCTGATCTACTTACCAATGTCGTTCTGCTCGGGATTGTGGATTCCGCTGTTTCTGCTGCCGCACGGACTGCGCGTACTGGCGACGTTCCTGCCGCCGTTTCACCTGTCCCAGTTAGCCTTGAACGCCGTGGGGCTGGCCCCGAACCCCACTCCGGCATGGGGCCACGTGGAAGCGCTGATAGCTTTCACCCTGGTCAGCCTGGGCGTGGCGGCGTGGGGCTATCGCCGGGATGAAGGGAAGACCTACGGATGAGAAGACGGATGAGAAGCCGCTGTTCGCGGCTAGCCGTCAGCTGTCAGCTTCAACGGCGAGTTTGCTGAAAGCTGATGGCTGATCGCGGACGGCTTCCCTATGGCGATTCACGCAACAAGGAGTCAACATGAAATGCCGAACTACGGAATGGATTCTTTGGGCGCTAGCAATGATAGTGTTTCTGTGGCTGACGCTGAGCGGCCGTACGCGGGACCTGGGACTGGCGATTGCGGCTGTGGCCGTGCTGTGGTATGTCGTTGTGCCGGCACTCAGTTCTGGACGAGAATAGCCGGGGGAAGATTCGAGAACCATGAATAGCCTGCGAACACTCTGGTGGAAGATCTATCCCAACCAAGACCGTCATCGTTGGATGGCCGTGCTATGGCTGCCCTTCATGATCTGGTTCTTCCTTGACCCGCTGTGGAAACATGCCAGACCGCTGCTGTGGATTGGCAACACCATCTATGGACTCGTGTTTATCTGGCTGTATCTGTACTCGTTCTCCCGCCGCGAGCCGCTCAGGTCATATGCCGTCGTCGCCATGTTTGTTATGACGGCGGCGCTGGTTCCCTTCCATAATGGTGCGGTCAGCTGCCTCATGGTTTTTGCGGTTGCGGCCGGCGCCTTTACTCCCAGTCTGTTGCGAGCGCTTTTTCTCATCGGGATCGATCTGGTCTTGCTGGGGCTGTACGCCTACCATCTGCAACTGCCTCTCGGTTTTTGGGGCTCGATGCTGATGCTCATCGTTCTGGTGGGAGTGGGAAACCATTTCGGGGCGAAGATGCACTGCGCGGCGGAGAAACTGCGCCGTGCCGACGATGAAATCGAGCACCTGGCCAAGGTGGCCGAGCGCGAGCGCATTGCGCGGGATTTGCACGATCTCTTAGGCCACACGCTGTCGCTCATCACGTTGAAAGCGGAACTGGCGCGCAAACTTGTGGACCGTGATCCAGAGCGCGCCAAACAGGAAATGCAGGATGTGGAGCACACCTCGCGTGCGGCCCTGGCCGATGTGCGCGAAGCCATCAGCGGTTATCGCGGCGAAGGGCTGGCTGCGGAGCTGGTACGGGCGCGCAAGACTTTGGAGACTGCGGGGATTACGGTGAATTCCGATGTCACTGAACTGCCGCTGACTCCGGCCCAGGAAACAGTGCTGGCGCTGGCGTTGCGCGAAGCCGTCACCAACGTAGTGCGTCATGCGCAGGCGCGGCAGTGCAGCGTTCGCTTGCAGCGCGAAAATAACGCTTGCCTGCTCGAAATTGCCGACAACGGCAGTGGCGCCGATGCTCCCGAAGGCAACGGTCTGCGCGGGATGCGCGAGCGCCTTGAGGCTATTGGCGGCTCGTTGCAGCGCCGGTCCGAAGCCGGAACCCGCCTCGTTATTCATTTACCGCTCGCACCCGCTGCCGCTACTCTGCGAAACTGAGGGCATGCCGGGCGGCAAGCGCGACAAAATCCGTGTGGTCATCGCCGAAGACCAGGCCATGGTGCTGGGCGCGCTGGCCGCGCTGCTGGAGATGGAAGACGACATCGAGGTCGTCGCCCGCGCGCGCAATGGCGACGAAGCCCTGCGCACCGTGCAGGAAGTCCGGCCCGAGGTCTTCATCACGGACATCGAGATGCCCACGCTGACCGGTCTGGAAGTTGCCGCCGAGCTGAAGCGCCGCAACGTTCCCGTTCGCGTCATTATCCTGACGACCTTCGCTCGCGCTGGTTATCTGCGACGCGCGCTCGACGCCGGCGCCTCTGGATATCTCCTGAAAGACATGCCCGCCGAACAGCTTGCCGAAGCCGTGCGCCGGGTGCATCGCGGCTTGCGTGTCATTGATCCGCAGCTTGCCGCCGAAGCCTGGAGCGACGAACCCGATCCGCTGACTGACCGCGAGCGCCAGGTGCTGCGCCTGGCCGGTGAAGGGATGGCCACGCTGGACATTTCCACTGAGCTGAACTTGTCGGAGGGGACCGTGCGCAATTATCTGTCAGAAGCAATCAGCAAGCTCGGCGCGGCCAACCGCACCGAAGCAGCCAGGATCGCGCGGGCAAAGGGATGGCTGTAGAGTGCGGGTGGTTCTTTTTGATAGCTACTCGAACAAATGTTCCTTCACCAGCTTTTGCCCGGCCAGCGCGGTGTAGCATCCCCAAGCCGCTAGGACGGCGATGAGAGAGAAAACGAAAATCGGCGCGCCGATGTACCAGCTGGAGAAGTCGGTAGTGATGGGAAGGCTGGACAGCAGGTCGGCGGTGAAAATCCCCACGGCCAAGGCAATGAAGCCAAAGCGCAGCACGACAAACGCTGCGATGCTGTAAACCGCAACCACGGCAGGCAGCACCAGATAGAGATGATGTTCACCGTAGCTCTTCAGAAGGCACCAGAAAGCAACGAAAACCACCGCCGCCAGCCATGGTTTGCGAAAGATCACCCGGAATACAAACATCAAAAAGAAGAACATAAGCGTCGCCTGCACCGAAGCTGCCGCGTGCATGAGGCAGCTACCGAGAACCATCCGCGGACCGAGCAGGAAGGCGGTGGAGGGAAAATCGGGTTCGGCCCCAATGTGCTTCATGGCTATGAACAGGACTTCAAAGATGAGACTCCAGCAAATGCCGAGGATGACTCCAAACAGAACATCGCGGCCAACCAGCGGATCGCGAATGCGGCCGGCCATCAGCCTGGTCCAGGAGATGATGGCGTGCGGCCAATGGCGGCGGATGTACGGCTCGATTGCCAGGTAAACAATATAAAAGACGACTCCGAGGAAGACCGCTCCGTTGGCTGCCAATATGAAGAGTCCGAAGGCGCCCAGGCCGGGCACGAGATGTGTGGTGAATATCCACACTAACATCTGCAAGGCGAAGATCAGCAGGCCCAAACGCAATGCGCCCTTGGGGTCGCCTTTCTGGCGTAGGTAGTTGCGGCGCGCCAGCCACATGGCTCCGGCGAACAAGCCCAGGAGAAAGACGACGAGCAGAATCTCGGGGGCTTTTGATCTCGGACCCTCGGCCGATGGCATCCGGTCAGGCTTGGTCCAATCGCCTATCAGTCGAAAGAAGATTGGCTTGCCGCCCCAGCTTGCGGCCTCAACCCGTAACGGCGTCGACGTGCCTGGCCAAACTCCTGTCCAGGCCGCACGCTGATCCGCAGCGCCCAGCGAGTTCCAGACCGGCGTAGTCGCATGGAATTGCGCCATGTCCAGCCCAGCCAACGCGAACAGAGGGTTCCAGTCATACGGCTGCGGCGTTGTTGGCGCGCTGTTTTTTTGCGGCGGCACTGCCGTGAAGCGCACCAGCCGGCCTTGAGGATCGAGCGAGACATCCGCCATGCCAGACAGAATGGGGGCCGGATCTTCAAGAGTAACGATGCCGGGGGTCAACAAGTTGCTTTTGAGTTCCGTGGCGACCAGATCCTCGGGACTCTCGCGGTGCCAGTAGGTCAGCAGAGACGGACGATTCTTGAGGACCTCGTTCCAATCGGGATGCGTGCCTCCGGGATGGTCGAGCGCCTCAAGGTAGTCCTGGTCGAACTGGAGACCGCTGACGGCGTCAACCGGCCGGGCGGAGTAGCCGAGTTGACGCACGATGTCCCGAGCACGCTGTGTCAACACCTCTGGCGAATATGGGACATCCATTCTGGAGAGCCCGTTAGTTCGAGCCGTGAGCAGGTACAACACTGCCATTCCCACCAGCACGAACACCAGCGACGCCAGCGCGATGCGGACCGGCAATCCAGCGGTCTCGCCGGCGGCGGCAACCACCTGTGGCGACGGGGTTTCGCCGGCAGCAAGCGCGGCAGCCAGAGGATCGCCACCAGGCAGCGCCGCCGCAACCAGCAACGCTGAGGCAGGACGGTCCGCTGCCTCGGCCTCAAGACAATGCAGGATAGCGCGCTCCACCGCGGGATCCATGTCGCGCACCAAGGTCGAAGGACGGCTTGGCGCGCTGTCACGGCGTACGCGAGCAATCTCCTCCAGCGTTTTGCCATCGAACGCAGCCTTGCCGGTAAAGAGCTCGTAAAGCACAAGTCCCAGCGAGTAGATGTCGCTGCGGGCCGTGACTTCTTTGCCGGCAAGTTGCTCGGGGGCCATATAAGCGGGCGTGCCGCTGCGCACGTCTTCGATCTCGTGCGCCACCCCGGCCAGGCCAAAATCCATAATGAGGACCTCGCCGCGGCCATCGAGCATAATGTTCGCCGGCTTCAGGTCGCGGTGCAACACGCCTTTGTCGTGCGCTGCCGCCAGGCCGGCACAGATCTTGCGGGCGATCTCGATGGCTTTGTCGGAGGGCAAACGGCCAATCCGGCGCAGCAACGACGCCAGGTCTTCGCCGTCCACATACTCCATGGAGAGAAAGACCTGGTTGTCGGCTTGACCAATGTCGTAAACACGGCAGACGTTGGGATGCGAGATGCGGCGCGCGATGCGAACTTCATTGCGGAAGCGCTCCAGGGTGTCCTCGTCCGTCATGGCCTCCGGCAGGAACTTGAGGGCGACCGGCTGACCGAGACTGAGGTCGTCGGCACGAAAAACTTCCCCCATGCCGCCGCGGCCCAGCAGCGCAATGATGCGATAGCGCTCGGCCAGCACGCTCCCCGGCGCAAACCGACCTTGGTTGCGGGACGCATGAGACGAAGGACGCGATGAGGGAGGTCGCCGAGCTGGTGTTTGGATCCGGTGGTCAGAGGCAAGGGTAGCAGCGATCGTTGGAGCTGCGGCGTCAGAAGATGCCGAGGACGTTTGCCTCAGTCGGCTTCCACACTGCGCGCAGAAAGGCGAATCGGCCATGCTTTCTGAACCGCATGTCTCACATCGTGGCATTACAGATGGGCTCCCCAAAAAAACGGTAGGAGTATCTTACAGCGGCTGGCGTTGCTATAACGGGAGGAACGAGCCGCAAGATGTAAACCAGGCGGCGAGTGCGGGATAAGCACGAGATGCCCTTGGCTGCGCGCTTCACTCTTGCTCGCCCCGGGCCGGTATCTCTCGTGCGCGCTTCAGCCTGGCGACCGTACGCTCCTGCCCCAGGTTCGCCATCACGGCAAACAGGCTGGGCGCCACACCTTGCCCGGTAAGCGCCACGCGCGCGCCATTAATCAGTACGCCGGCTTTAACATTCTTTCCAGCGGCGAAGTCGCGAAGGACTTGCTCTGTGCTGGCCTCGGAGAACTCTGGCGCGTGCTCGTAACGCGATGCCACCTCGACGAGCATTTCGCGCACCGCGGCATCCTTCAAGAACTTTTCTGTGGCTGCTGGATCGGCGCTAAAGTCGTCGCTGAAATATCCGCGGAACAGAGTCGCGAAGTCTCTGAGGTTGCGGGCGCGCGGCTTCACCAGATCGACCGTCGATGCCATCGCCTCCCGGCTGGTCTGGAACGGGATGAGATCGACCTCCTTCCACTCTTCTTCGATGAGCGGCAACAACAGCGTGGCAGGCGTCGCGCGAATGTATTCGGTGTTGAACCAGTCGAGCTTTCCGCGATCGAAGATGGCATTCGACTTCTGGATGCCGCTCAGGTCGAAGAGGTCGATCAGTTCGCGATCGTGCAGGATTTCCTGCAACGAGTCCGGCGGCGTCCAGCCCAGCAGCGCCAGGAAATTTCGGAAGGCCTCCGGCACGATGCCGTCTTCCTTATATGCAATGACACTGGTGGCGCCGTGGCGCTTGCTGAGGCGAGTCTTATCGGGCCCGAGGATGAGCGGCACGTGCGCAAACACCGGCTGCGGATGCCCCAGCGCTTCATAGATCATGATCTGCTTGGGCGTGTTGGAAAGATGGTCGGCGCCACGCAGCACGTGGCTGATGCGCATGTCCAGATCGTCGACCACCACGCTGAGGTGATAGGTCGGTACTCCGTCGGAGCGCAGCAGGACGAAGTCTTCAATCTCGGAGTTGGCAAACTCGACGCGGCCGAAGACGGCATCCTCGAATGTGGTACTCCCACTTTGTGGTACAGCGAAGCGGATGGCAGCGCCCTCGCCGGATTCAATCCTTTGCTTGGCTTCGTCGCGCGCAAGATTACGGCAGATATCACGCGGGACGCGGCCTTCAGAAACGCCCTGCGCACGTTGCTGTTCAAGTTGCTCTTTACCGCAGAAGCAATAATAAGCGTGACCGCTGTTGATCAGGTGCCCAGCCGCGGAGCGATAGAGTTCCATGCGATTGGTCTGGAAGAAAGGCCCTTCGTCCCAGTCAATACCAAGCCAGCGAAGTCCGACGAGGATGCCTTCCACCATCTCGGGAGTGGAGCGTTCCAGGTCTGTGTCTTCAATGCGAAGAACGAGCGTGCCCCCGTGATGTCGCGCGAAGAGCCAGTTGAACAAAGCCGTGCGCGCCCCGCCGACGTGCAGGTAGCCGGTGGGCGACGGGGCAAAGCGGAGGCGGGGATGGGTTGCCGAAAGGTTCATGATACGAGTTAGTATTGGATGAATAAATTTATGGCGATACGTCGCAATAGAATCGATTACACCGTATTTTCGCCGAACTACGTACCGGATGCACCAGGGTCGTTGTGCTGGGACGTACGTACAGCGACCAAGGCGCGTCTGGTTGCGAAAAGGTTAGGGATCGGTTCGCGTATTTGGCGTAACATCAATCGTAAGGACAAGGACAAACCCATCGCAGATTTCTATCAACAGAGCGTCTTTGAGTGGACCGGAACCCTCTTCCTGGACATTACAAACAACCCGTTAAAAGAAACGCCGTAGCCAACTCGTCAGTCTTTCCCCTTGTCCCGCTTCTCGATCTTGGCCCAGGTGTCCCTTAGCGGCACGGTGCGGTTGAAGACCAGCGCTCCGGGCTTGGAGTCGAGATCAGCGCAAAAGTATCCCAGGCGCTCGAACTGGTAGCGATCGCCGGGCTTGGCGTCGGACAACGACGGCTCCAATTTTGCGTTCGGCAAAATCTCCAGCGAGTTCGGATTCAGGTTGGCCGTAAAGTCCTGGCCTTCGGGTACCTGGCCAGGGTCCTCAGTTGTGAACAGGTTCTCGTAAAGCCGCACTTCGGCATCGATGGCGTGCTGCGCCGACACCCAGTGAATCGTCGACTTCACCTTGCGGTTGTCAGGCGCATTACCGCTGCGCGTCTCGGGATCATAGGTGCAGTGGACTTCGACGACGTCGCCGGCGTCGTTCTTCACCACGCTCTTGCAGGTGATGAAGTATCCGCCGCGCAAGCGCACTTCCCGCCCCGGCGACAGCCTGAAGAACTTTTTCGGCGGGTCTTCGCGGAAGTCGTCCTGCTCAATGTAAAGCACGCGTGAGAACGGCACCTTGCGCGTTCCAGCGCTTGCGTCCTCGGGATTGTTCACCGCTTCCAAGTCCTCGACCTTGCCTTCAGGATAGTTGTCGATGACGACCTTCAGCGGGCGCAGCACTGCCATGACTCGCGGCGCATGCGTGTTCAGGTCTTCGCGAACGAAGTGCTCGAGCATCGCGAGGTCGATGATGCCGTTGGTCTTCGACACGCCAATGGCGGCGCAGAAGTTGCGGATCGCCTCCGGCGTGTAGCCGCGGCGGCGAATGCCGGAGATCGTCGGCATGCGGGGATCGTCCCAGCCGCGCACGCGGCCCTCCTGCACCAGTTGCAGCAGCTTGCGTTTGCTGAGCAACGTGTAGGTCAGGTTCAGGCGATCGAATTCGATCTGTTGCGACGGAAAGATGCCAAGCTGCTGGATGAACCAGTTGTACAGCGGACGATGGTCTTCAAATTCCAGGGTGCAGATGGAATGCGTGATCTGCTCGAGTGAGTCGGACTGGCCGTGCGCGAAGTCGTACATCGGATAGATGCACCACTTGTCGCCGGTGCGATGGTGCGACGCGTGGAGGATGCGATACATCACGGGATCGCGCAGGTTCAGGTTGGGCGAGGCCATGTCGATCTTGGCGCGCAGAGTACGCGATCCGTCAGGAAATTCGCCTTGTCTCATGCGCTCGAAGAGATCGAGATTCTCCTCGACGGAACGATTGCGGTACGGGCTCTCCTTGCCCGGCTCGGTCAGCGAACCGCGATACTTGCGGACTTCTTCGGCTCCCAGGTCGTCGACGTAGGCCTTGCCTGCTTTGATGAGTTGCACCGCCCACGCGTGGAGCTGGTCAAAATAGTCGGAGGCGTAGAACATGCGGTCGCCCCAGTCGGCGCCCAGCCAGCGCGCGTCGGTGATGATCGAGTCGACGTACTCCTGCTCTTCCTTCTCGGGATTGGTGTCGTCAAAGCGCAGGTTGGTCTTGCCGCCGAACTCGGCCGCCAAGCCGAAGTTCAGGCAGATGGACTTGGCGTGGCCGATGTGCAGATAGCCGTTGGGCTCAGGCGGAAAGCGGGTATGCACGCGGCCGTTGTACTTGTTGGTCTTCAGGTCGTCGAGGACGATGTCACGGACGAAGTTCGACGGGCGGGCTGATGAGTCGACGGTTGTGGCAGGTTCCTCATCGCGAGTTGATGCTGACATGATTGCAGTGCCTCTATTTTCGAGCGGCGAAAAAGTGCGATTCGCCGAAAGGGCTATTTTACGCGGTACGAGAGAGTCGTCGCGACACCGGTTCCATTTTGGGGCGGAGATGCTGCTTTTTGTCCGGTCCGTCGTTGACAGCTGAAATTGGCGCCCTTATCGTCGGGGTATATCCGCTACGCTCGTAGGCGAGCAGGTTTTTTGAAAGGCCCTCGGAATTCCCGGGGGCTTTTGTCTATGGCCAAGAGAATTGTCATTCTGATCGACGGCGACTTCCTGCGCGCGAAGGCCACGAAAGCGGGCAAAAGCTACGATCCAACTTTCATTGAGGCGTTCGCGCTTGGCTGCAAAACGGGTGACGAGGAAATCCTGCGCGTGCTCTACTACGACTGCGCTCCCTATTCAGGAACGGTGCGGCTACCGGTTTCCGGCGACCCATTCGTCTTCAACGGTTCGGACAAGTGGCTGGAAGAACTGGCTTGCAAGGACCTGTTCGCCGTGCGCCTGGGATTGCTGAAGTTTCGCGGCTATAAGCCGAAACGAACGCCAGTCGACCAATCGGCCAAGCTCGTCGACAACGACTTCGACCTTGATTTTGAGCAGAAAGGCGTCGACCTGAAGATTGGGCTCGATATTGCCAGCTACTGCGAAAACCGGCACGCCGACCGGATCATTCTGGTGTCCAACGATGCGGACTGTATCCCGGCGGTTAAGTACGGCAGAAAGTCGGGAATGCAGATTGTGGTGGCCGAGCTTCCCAACTGCGAAGTTGCCCGCGAGTTGCTGATGCACTCAGACTTCAAGCGAAGCGTTCCCTGGCCGTCTCATCTGGGCTGGAGCTAGCGAGAGTTTCGGTCCTCCCGTTATGGCCAGTTGATCTCGTACAGCAAGACCGCTACGTGCGCAATGGCGGCGTTCTCCGTTCCCATGCCTTCCGGAGTCTTGGCCTTGATGCCGACGCGCGAGGGTTCGATGCCAAGCAGTTCGGCGACCTTCTGCTGAATGGCTGCGGCATGCGGTCCGATGCGCGGCGCGGCCAGGATCAATGTGCTGTCCACATTGCCCACTGCGTAGCCAGCCTCGTCGATTAGCTTCAATGCCTCGCGCACGAAGATGGCGGAGTCAGCGCCCTTCCACCTGGGATCGCTGGGAGGAAAATAGGTCCCGATATCGCCGGCGGCGATTGCGCCGAGCAGCGCATCGGTGAGAGCGTGGAGCAGGACGTCGCCATCGGAGTGGCCGGCCAGTCCGCTGTGGTGCGCCAGGGTGACGCCGCCGATCTTGAGGGGCACGTCGGCCTGGAACTCGTGCGAGTCCCAGCCGAAGCCGATGCGCGGGAGGCGGGATGGGGATGAGTTAGGCAATGTTTGTGGAAAAGCGTGCCGCCGCTGAAGCGGCTCTCCATCCGATTTCTCGACCTTACCGCGAGCTCACGCCCACGGCTAAAACAAATGTCGCCGCTCCGCGGCTGGGCCTCAGCTGACGGCTAATAGCTTCTCAACCGCTCAAACTGGCGTCGCGGTTCTCCTGCGCGAGAAAGAACTCGGCCAGTTCCAGATCGGCTGGAGTGGTGATCTTCATATTGCGCGGCGAACCCATCACCACGTGGACCGTGCCGCCGCTGCGCTCCACCAGCGAGGCTTCGTCGGTTCCCATGAAGCCGTCTGCGGTGGCTTCGTCAAACGTCCGCTTCAGCAGACCAAAGCGGAAGCCCTGCGGTGTTTGCGCCAGCACCATGCGCTCGCGCGGGACAGTGGCGATCACCACCGCGCCATCGGCGGTGCGATCCACCTGCTTCACGGTGTCGATGGCGGGCACGCCGGCAATCGCTGCTTCGTACTTCTTGACTGCCTCAATGACGTTGACGATGGTTTCCTGATCGACGAATGGCCGAACAGCGTCATGAATCAGCACGATGTCGTCGTCAGCGGCTTCGATGGCAGCCAACGCGTTGGCCACCGAGTTCTGGCGGTGCTCGCCGCCTTCGACAATTCGCAACGGCTTGCTGAAATCTTCCTTCTCGATCTGCTTCTGAAAGGCTGCGGTCTCGCTCTTGCGAAGCGCCACCACAATTTTGCTGACGGCAGCGCACTGCGCGAACTTGCGCAAAGTGTGTATCAGAATTGGCGTGCCTTGCAGCTCGAAGAACTGCTTGCTCTTGCTTCTGGGACCGCCGTGCGCGGCGGACATTCGCGTGCCCAGACCGGCGGCGGGAATAATGACAATAACCTTCATATTGGGGAGCCGAGTATAAATGGGCTAGCAGGGTCAATACAAATGAACGGGGTCGTGGGCAGACCTATGCTTCCAGGCGGACGAACCGCGGATCCCTCGGCTGCGGACTATCGTCCTCCGCTCGGGATGACAACTCGAAACTAGAAACCTGAAACTCGAAACCGCTTCCTATTCCGGCTTGGCCGTTTCCGTAATCGCCGCGGTCGCCGTTGGGCCTGATTTACGCAGATCCGGACGCGTGTCGATGGGCCGCGGCATGGTCATCCCGCGTTCGTCGAACTTGCCGAAGATCATCTTCCCCGCCGTCGTCTGCAAGACCGAAGTAACCGAAATATCAACATTCTTGCCGATCATCTTGCGGGCGTTGTCGCACACCACCATCGTCCCGTCGTCGAGATAGGCAACACCCTGGTTGTACTCCTTGCCTTCCTTCAGGATGAAGACCTTCATGATCTCGCCGGGCAGTACGATGGGCTTCAGCGAGTTGGCCAGCTCATTGATGTTGAGCACCTCGACGCCCTGAAGTTGCGCCACCTTATTAAGGTTGAAGTCGTTGGTGACGATTTTGCCCTCATACACCTTGGCCAGTTCGATCAGCTTCAGGTCAACTTCGCGGACGGCCGGGAAATCGTCTTCGACGATCTGAATGGTCAAGCTGGCAATTTTCTGGATACGCTGGAGGATGTCGAGGCCGCGGCGGCCGCGGTTGCGCTTCATAGAGTCGGCAGAGTCGGCGACCAGTTGGAGTTCGCGCAGGACGAACTGCGGGATAACGATGACGCCGTCCAGAAAGCCGGTTTCGGCAATGTCGGCGATGCGGCCATCGATAATGACGCTGGTGTCCAGAATTTTGTAGCTGCGCTTGTTCTGTTTCTCGCCTCCGAAGATACCGCCCAGCGCCGCCAGGTTCAGCAGGTCGCCCTTGCCGGCGCCAACCACCAGGCCGACGTAGGCCATCAGCAGCATGACGAAAAGCTGGAGAAAGCTTTGCGTCGGACCGGCGCTGATGCTGTTTCGGATAACCAGGCTGAAGAGATAGGCGCCGCAGATGCCGAGGATGCTGCCAATGACAGCACCAATCAGGCGCTTGAGGCTGACCTGGCGCAGCCGAACCTCAAACAGGACAACGGCACAGCCAATCAGGACGCCAACCGCGGCGGCCGGCCAATGTCCTAATCCCAGGGGCTGAAGTTCATAGCAGGCCAGCGAAGTAATCAGAACAAATAAGACACGTATAAATATAAGGTCCACGCCATACCTCCCATGGCCAGTCCTGGGGGTCTGCGGTCGGAACAACGTTCGCCGGGGGTATAAGAGCTAGATCATCCACCCCAACAACCGCAAAACCGGCGGTCGTTGGGGGCCCGAATCATGCCGGCGACTCGGTCCTGTTCCTTAGACACGACAAGCGGCCTCGACTCGATCCCTTCTGTATGAATCTCTCGGGGAATTATGAAAAGAGGAGCGGTCCCCGATCCGCCATATTCGGCGGAAAAAACTGCAATAAATTCCAGACAGTCGAAGTATATATCACTTCGGTGGTTCCACCATGGACTACGAAGATGATGCCGTCGCGACTTCCCCATTTGGGGCAAGTGAAGGTCTTCGAGCCGACTCACCCCGCCACTGCGATGCTGAATTCCGGCCCTGCGTCATGCTTCAAGAGAACGCCGCCGCGATTGCGCCACCACCGAGGACCAGGATTGCCCACCAGCCAAAGACGACGCCAAGACATGTCCCGCGCTTGACTTTGGTGAGACAGGAGATGCCAATGCCCGTCAGCACCAGCGTCCAGATGGTGAAGATGTCGATGGAAGTCGCGATTGAATAAAGGAAGTGCGAACCTGGGTCGACCAGGCCACCGAGGTTGCTGGCAACCGGATTTTGGAAGGTGAAGGCTTCGCCTCCACCAACGGCAATGGCGAGTATCGCGATCAGCGCCTTGAGAATGCCCGGCAGCGCAGCATACATGCAGACGGCCAGGCACTGGTTAAAAGTGAGTTCAGCGCCAAAACCAAAGTTGAACGATCCCAGCAGCACGGCCGCTATGATCGCGAAAACGATCAATAGAGAGACAGGGGACGCATAGGCGAGGATACGGGTGAGCTTGACGACCGTCTCCATCTGTTCGGCGCGTTTCTCGGGA
>CAVXMZ010000012.1:0-324267 GCA_963763145.1 uncultured Acidobacteriaceae bacterium
GAGTCCCGCCGCAACATGCCCTAACATGGCCGCAGATAACGTTCTGCTAAGGTTGTGCATGCCCGGAGGGCACAAGTTGCGCTCGGCCAAATTCCTTATCGTAGTCTTCGCTTTCCTACTGGCTGCAACTGCTATCACGGCGCAGCCTGTCCCGCAGGCGAGCCAGGATAACCCAGGCTATCCCGTGACCGTGGAGGGCCGCGAAGTCCTGCGAATCTACGAGGGCATCGGCAGTTTCACCGCGCAGGACCGAGCCCAGGCCGCTTCCGACCGCTTCGACAAGCTGATTTACGCTCCCGCTGCCGACCTGGCAAACATCAAAAGCGGCGATTCGCCCTACGGCACATCGGTTGTGTTGGGCGAAAACGTGTTGCTGGTGGTTACTGACGATGATGCTAAGCACTACCACATCTCCCGGCAGGCGCTGGCGACGTTTCTTGCCGGGCGAATTCGCCAGGCCATCAGCGAAGCCCGGCTGCAACACAGCAGCCAATTTCTCATACGGGCGGCCATCTACGCGGTCGTCACCCTGGCGATTTATCTACTGATTGTGTGGCTGGTGGTCCGCGCCAGCCGTTGGCTGCTGACTGCCTTGCGATCCATGGCGACTCGATTTAAGGGCATCCGCATACAGCAGTCGCAGATCATGGCGGGCGAGCGACTGGCTGCGGTATTGATAGCCGGCGTTCAGTTGGCGCGCTTCCTCTTGCTCTTTATCTTTACCTGGATCTTTCTGGCTACCGAGTTCAACTATTTCCCGTGGACCCGCGAACACGGCGCCAGACTGCTGAGCTATATCGGCACGCCGGTCAAGTTGGTAGGCCAGGCATTTCTGAACTATCTGCCCAACCTGTTTTACATCGTCGTGATCGTAGCGGTGATGTACTACGTGATCAAGTTGGTCCGGATTTTGGCGCGCGAGGTCGAGCGTGGCAACATCCGCATCGCCGGCTTCTATCCCGAATGGGCTCAACCCACCTTTAAAATTGTTCGCTTCCTGTTGTTCGCATTTACCGCGGTCGTCATTTATCCCTACTTGCCGGGCGAGAACTCACCGGCCTTCAAAGGTGTCGGCATCTTCATCGGCGTGCTTTTCTCTTTGGGATCGACTTCAGCTGTGGCTAATGTTGTTGCCGGAGTCATCCTGATCTACGCGCGCGGCTTTCGCGTCGGCGACTGGGTGAAGATTGGCGACAACATGGGAGAGGTCACGGCGCAGACCATGCTGGCCACTCATGTAAAGACCATCAAGAACGAGGAGATCATTATTCCGAATTCCGTCGTTCTGGCCAGCTTTGTCACCAACTATAGTCTGCTGGCCCAAAGTAATGGCCTCATCCTTTACACCTCCGTCACCATTGGCTACGACGCGCCCTGGCGCAAGATTCACGACTTGCTGATTGAGGCGGCCTTGAAGACGAAGAACATCCTGCCCACCCCGGCGCCGTTCGTTTTGCAAAACGCGTTGGACGATTCCTTTGTCGAATATGAGATCAACGCCTACACCGACCAGCCGTTGTTGATGGTCTACACCTACTCCGATCTGCGCGCCAATATTCAGGATGTCTTCTTCGCCGCGGGCGTCGAGATCATGTCGCCGGTGTTTCACGCACTGCGCGATGGAAACCGCACCGCCATGCCGGCAGAGTTTCTGCCGAAGGATTACCAGCCGCGAGGATTTCGCATTGCGAAGGACGACCCGGCCGCGTCAGGCGGGAAGAGTTAGGGCATTCACGCGAGTGGCTAGTAGCTAAGAAGGTCGGCTTCCATCTCCAAAGTGGCCGCAGCTGGGGTTGTTTCTCGCCGCGGAACAACCCTTGGCAAAGGTGACTTCAGGTAGAGCTGGCCTTCAGGCCAGCGTCTAAGCTTTCGTTTTCTCATCCTGAGCCGGCTTCAGCCGGCGACACCGGGACCGTCTTCGATCTATTCAGCAAACTGTAAAGCAGGGCTCACTTGCAGGTCCGCTACACCGCTGAAGCGATGCTCCACCTTGGAGCACACGTCATCCACAACTCGCTCCTTACATAATCGCCGTCGGCGGCGCTGGTTCGTCGGGGCGTCCCGCATTGGCCAGCGGCACGCGAATCATTACGATGGCCAGGATCGCCAGCACGATGAATCCGGAAAACACGCTGGGATGCTGGAAGATCACCGGCAGCGGCCACTGCTTGTAGCGGAAGATCGCGATCACGATTCCCATCAGCGCCTCGCCCGCAATGAATCCTGACGCGGTCAGCACTCCGGCATTTTCCACGCGGGCCTTCTGCGCGTCGTTGAAGTTCTTGCTGTCGCGGATTTTGTCGGTCATCCAGCGGATCATGCCGCCGATGAAGATGGCGAAGGTCGTCTCCAGCGGCAAATACATGCCCACAGCGAAGAGCATGGGGCTCTTTACCTCGACCATAATTAAGGCGAATCCCATCAGGATCCCGACCACAATCAGCGGCCACGCCATTTCGCCCCCGACGATGCCGCGCGATAGCATCGCCATCAGGCCGGCCTGCGGTGCGGGCAACTGGGGATCGCCGAAGCCGATACCGCCGCTATTAATGTTGGCCTGATTCAGCAGCAGCAGCACCGGCAGCAGCGCGAAGCTGGCTACGGTGACGCCCATGAAATCGCCGATCTGCATTTTGGCAGGTGTGCCGCCCAGAATATGTCCGACCTTCAAGTCCTGAAGCATCTCGCCCGCAACTGCCGAAGAGATGCAGACCACGGCTGCCACGCCAAGGACGGCAGCCACGCCATGAATGCCCGAGACACCCATCAGCACCATAAGAATTGCAGCGATGACCAGGGCCGCAAGCGTCAAGCCGGAAATTGGATTATTCGAGGAGCCGATCATGCCGACCAGGTTGCCGGAGACGGCGGCGAAGAAGAAGCCGACGATCATCATCACGAGCGCCGCCACAATGCCGGGCCCCCAGGAATCAGCATAGCTTTTGTAGAGGAACATCATCGCAATCAGCACGACGAACAGGCCGGCAAAAACAAATTTGGCATTCAGGTCCCGTCCAGTGCGAGCGGTGTCGGCGTGAGACGAAGCCGACTTCTTCAAGTCGGACACGGCGCGCGCCATGCCGATACCCAGGCTCTTGCGCATTCGGAACAGCGTGAAACAGGCGCCGACCAGCATGCCGCCCACCGCGATGGGGCGAACGATAAAGCTCCAGACCGCTCCCGCCTGTCCCGCCCAAAACGTTGAGTCGGGGATGGTGGTACCGGCGGGTGCAAACTGCGCTACCAGCGTGGGACCGCCGAGGAACAGGATGAGCGGAACCAGCAGTCCCCAGGCGATCACACCGCCGGCAAAGTTGAGCGATGCCAGGCGCGGCCCGATGATGTAGCCCACGCCGAGATAGGCCGGGCTGATTGCGGGAGCGGAGATGCTCGTCACCGCACCGGCCGGAAGCTTGGGCGCGGTAGCGCTGCGGCCCATCCGCACGAAGCTGCTGCCGAGGTTCCCTACCTTGACGATGAAATCACGGCTCGCGCTGAACAGGCTGAATTGGCCGAGAAGGTAAACGATGCCGCCGAATCCCATGTTGCCGAACAGGATCTTGGCTGCCTGACTGCCTTGCTGTCCGGCAATGTGAATCTGCGAAGCGGCCACAGATTCGGGAAAGGGAAGCTCGGGGTCTTCCACCATCACGCGGCGCAGCAGGGTGACAAACAGAATGCCGAGCACACCGCCCAGCAGCATCAGGATCGATGATTTCCAATACGCGTGCTCGAAGTCGAAGACCGGCCACGCACCTGAGATGACGAACGCTGGGATGGTAAAGATCGCGCCCGCCGCCACGGACTCGCCAATGGAGCCTACGGTTCGCGCGATGTTCTCTTCCAGGATGGAGCCCTTCATGATGCGCAGCACCGCCATGCCGATAACCGCTGCGGGATAGGTGGCGGCAATCGTCATGCCGGCGCGCAGGCCAAGATAGGCGTTGGCAGCGCCCAAAATGACGGTCAGGATCAGGCCCAACAGCACGGCGCGAAAGGTAAACTCCGGCATCGTGGTGTCGTCCGGAACGTAGGGCCGAAACTTCCGTGGAGCGGTAGTTGTGGTGGTGCTCATTAAGGCAGACCTCGCGCAGCGCACAAATTATAGCGACCGCGCAAGTTAGCACGCCAGCGGCACTTGTTACAAGTGCGCGAACGGAAAGCGCGGCAATGCGACGCTTACAGTCGACGCGGAAGGTGGCCAGATGTAGGAGTCAGGCCCCCAGGCCCGGCGCAGGCCGGCCGAAACTGATTAGCCCACCGCGGAAGCGGTGGGGAGTTGCCCCATTTATGTTTTGAGCCCCTCCAGGGGCGAAACGCCCACCTTCACAATCCCGGATACAATGTTGGAAATCACGAACGGAGGACACATGGACTACCTTCTTAAGACCGAGCCTTCTGCATACTCTTTCGCCGATCTGCTGCGAGACAGAGAAACGGTATGGGACGGCGTGTCGAATCCTGCGGCCCTGAGGCATCTGCGGGAGATGAAAGCAGGCGACCACCTGATTATCTATGAGACCGGCGATCACAAGACCGCCGTGGGCACCGCTTCGGTGATTTCCGTCGATCCCACAGATCCGCGCAATCCGGTAGTGAAGATCAAGGCAGGCAAAGCGATTGCGAAGCCGGTCTCGCTGGCTGAGATGAAAGCCAAGCCGATATTCGCCGATTCGCCGCTCGTGCGGCAGGGAAGACTGTCAGTGGTGCCGCTGACCGCCGCGCAACACAAGTTCATTGTGGGCGAATAAGACGGCGTCATGCGAGTTCAGTGACGCCCCGGCCCTTTGCGTGTCAGACAGACCATATTGTTCGCTGGTCTTTGGGTCCGCCGAGTTACTCGGCCAGCCAAGGAAGCGGCATTCTACTAGTTTTCTTCGGCGCTCGTTATTCTTGGCGTGGCTGCCGATTCGCGGGGCAGGGGTTTTTGCGCTTGCAACCTCTCAACTCGACTTCTCGGTCGTAAATTGTTGATGAATCCGCCGGAAGGTATCTCATCCAGCATTGCACCTGCATAGCGAAGCACATATACTGATTAGTCACGGTGCTTCGGGACCGGGATGCGTCAACCAACGCTCATCGGTTCCCTCGGCACCGGCGACAGGGTTTCCATAGGCACGTAACCGCGTGCCCGTGGAACTGTTGGAGGGTCGTCTTCAGCAGTAGTGAGACGCTAACTCGAACCCGGCAAGACCTGCGCGGGCGGCAGCGCACCGTAGCTCTTGCGCCGTTCCAAGTTCTCCTGCAAAGCATCTTCTCCGTTCTGTTTCCTTCGGATTGCAGACTCTGCGGCACCTCTCTCGATAACATCTCCAGGGTTCCCGTATGCCAGGAGTGCCTCGCCGAAATTGCTCCCACGCGAGCACCGCAGTGCGTTGTCTGCGGCGATCGCCTGGCCAGCGCTCAGTTGCTTAGGGGAGACGGCCTCTGCGCCAATTGCCGCGACTGCCCTCCGGATTTCGACCGGGCGGCATCTTTCGGCGAATACCGGGACGGCGTACGCGGGCTCATCCATCTGCTGAAGTATGAGAGCGTCACGCCGGTTGCCGGCCCACTGGGCGGAATGCTGGCCCAGGCCATCACCGAGTTGTTGGCCGTCAGGCCCGACGCCAAGCCGCTGCTGGTTCCAGTTCCATTGCATAAGAGCCGGCGACGTTCGCGCGGCTTCAATCAGTCCGAGCTGATCGCACGGGCCGCAGGCAGGCATCTTCGCCAAAGGCCGGAGGTGGCTTGCGACGCGCTGGTTCGCCAGCGGGACACGGTTTCGCAAGTGGGCCTCACGCGCGAGGAACGCATCGCCAACGTGCGCGACGCTTTTCGGGTTGCCGACGCCGTTCGAGTGAAAGACCGCGACGTAATGCTGGTCGACGATGTGATGACCACGGGCACGACGCTGTCGGAGTGCGCTCGCGTCCTGAAGCAGGCGGGTGCGAAACGGGTTTGGGCAGCGACCGTGGCCCGTGCCTACGACGGCGCGGATTTGCGGGTGGCTGGCGAATCAGCAAAAGAGGAGGAAGCCGAGGTGGCAGTCAGCGCCTCGGTATAGAGCTAATCATGGCAATGCAGGGCCAAAGCGTAGCGCCGCGATACGGAAAGTCACTTGCCGGTTGCATGCATCATGCTCGCATGGCAGGCGACGAGCCGCCGCAGTGGGCGCCGATGCACGCTCCCGTGCTGGTGCTGAATGCCTCCTATGAGCCCATCAATGTTTGTGCCGCGCGCCGCGCCATCATCCTGGTGCTGAAAGGTGTGGCCATGATGGAGGAGGTCAACGGACACATCCTGCACGCTGCCCGCGTCGCCATGCGCGTGCCGTCGGTGATTCGCCTGCTGGAGTACCGGCGCATACCGCACCAGACGCGCGCCCTGTCGCGCAAAAACATCCTGCTGCGCGACCGCAACACCTGCCAATACTGCGGGAAGATCCTCGCCGCCGGCGAGCTGACGCTGGACCACGTTATCCCGCGTTCGCGCGGCGGAGCTTCGACCTGGGAGAACCTGGTTGCCTGCTGCCACAACTGCAATCGCAGGAAGGGAAACCTGCTGCCTCACGAATCCAGCATGAAGTTGATGCGCGAGCCGCGTGCCTTCAACCTGCACACCAGCCGGCACATCATGCGCATGATGGGACGGTCGGACTCTAAATGGCAGAAGTACCTGTTCTACTGACGCTCCTTAAGGAAGCTCTGAATGTCTTGCTGAAGGAGCTAAAGCCTTCTTGAGTTTTCGATTCTTGCGGCACGGCTGAAACAGGCCGCTGAAAGAGTGGGATTTCTTACCTTTCCGGTAGAGCCAGCCTTCTAGGCTGGCGTCTAAGCCCTTTTCTTTCCTCTGCGAGTCGGCTTCAGCCGACGACACTACCGGTTGTCAGGCGACTTCTTCAGCAGCCTGTAAAAGCCGCGCCCTTTCAAAAACCCGGACTAAATCAGAGTTTCCTAAACTGCCAAAGATGTGCATCGAAGTGCTCAATCTTCCATCCCTTTCGCCTTCCCGCTTCCGATGAATCTCCGGTTGTCAGGGGATTGAGGCCTCTACACAGCCAACGCTCCGCCTGCAATGGAATAGAAAGTGCGTTCTCGTCGCGTGAGCGCCAGCGCTTGCATCTCACTCTCTGTGGGCCCAGTCGGGCCGAATCGTTGGGCCGAACCCAGGGGCAGGAGAACGAATGGCGGATAACACTCTCGACAGCATTGTCGATCACTTACGGAACGCTGGTCGCAATTATTTTCCGCAACATCCCGAAGTAAAGTCCGCTCGCGTGGTGGGACACACGCCCAAGCCGGATCACTACACCTATGAAATCGTGCTGGATTTCCCCCAGATCAGCGAGCGGGTCAATGCCAAGATCTATCGCGGCAAGGCGGGTTCGCGAAGCCCGCAGGAGTTGGCCGGCATCGAAACCCAGAAGTTGCAATTCGTCCAGCAGACGGCCGAACGCCGGAAGTTGACGGGTGTGCCGCGGCTGATTGGAGACTTCTCTGAATTGGGCGCCGTGGTCAGCACGAAAGTTCAAGGCCTGCCTCTGCAAAGCATCATTATGAAGGTGGCGCTGCTGCCCGACGGCGGAGATCCTCGCGTACTGGCACTGGCCGCCCAGCAAGCCGGCCAGTGGCTGCAACAGTTTCACAAGGCAACGGCCGGACTCCCGGCTCTCATCGACAGCGACGCCTTTTTGGCGGAGATGGAGAAACTTTGCGGCAAAGCGCAAAAAGAAGGTTTGCCCGAGGAATCAACCGGCGCGATCCTGAGCACTGCCAGTGCGGCCTTTCGCAAGGCCAGGCGGCCGCTGCGCTGCTCCAGCGTATTGCACGATTTTGTGCCGCTGAATGTGCTGGTGGCGCGCGATGGCATCGGCTTCGCGGAGTTTGCCGGCCTAAGCCGGCAGGGGCACTCGTTGACCGACGCGGCCATGTTTCTGGCAGCAGTCGAGGCCCTGGAGAAATACCCCTTTTGCAATCGCCAGATGATTGCGCTCGTACAGGATGCCTTCGTCGAAGCCTACGGCGTGGCCCCGCAAGAGCAAGCCGTGCTGGACGCGCTGAAAATGAAGGTGCTGCTACAGATATTTGTTCAGGGACGCGTGATCAAGGAAAGCGCCGAACGCAAAAAGGTAATGTGGGCGAATGTGATGAAGCGTTTTATTCAGCACGCGGCGGAGCGCTCGGCGGCGCGGGTGGCGTGAAGGCAGCTTCGAGCCACGAGCTACGAGCAACTAGCTTCCGAGTCGCCAAGGCTGACGGCAGTTTACGCCAAAGACCCGTCCTTGCAAGCTCCCGGCTCGAAGCTCGAAGCTAGTTGCTGCCCTTTTCACTGCTTCGGCGCCGTCGTTGTCCCGCTGGGCTGCTGCTGATCACCCTTCGGGACTTCCTGGCCTTCGTAAGTGATCCTTGACTTTGCCCCATAGCGTTTGTAGTTCTTGTACTTCACGATGTAGCGCATCTTGACGTCGTCGCCCGAGAAATGCAGCGTGTCCTCGGCATAGGTGTAGGTGGGGAACCAGTATTTGCCGTCAATCTGTTCGCGCCAGGTAGTGTACTTCGGCGAGAGGTTTTCCTTCTCCGGATGCTTGGGGTTATGGACCTGGGGGACCGTCTCGCCATAGGTTTTCACGATCTGGAAATCGTGATCGTCCACCCAGATGCGGCCCTGGAAATACCGTTCGCCTTTCTCAATCGTCTTGGGGGCGATGTCAAAGACGTAAGTTCCCAGCTCGTCTTCCTTTTGTTTGCCGACGTAGAGGACCTGATACTTGCCAATGTCATCGCTGGTCAGGACAAACGGCAGGCGGTGCCGGATATCGTCATAATCGGACTGGGTCATGATGACCCGCTGGAGACTGGATTGCGGAGCAAATGTCACCTGCTCGATGCGGCGTCCACTGTCGTCGAAAAGGATGTCGCTCACCTGGTGGTATTGGCCATCCACGGTTTCGCCGTCCAGCGTCTGGACGGTTACATCCTGGGTGTAGGTGTATTGCTCGCGGGCAACCTTGAACTGCTTTTCCTTGGCGGCGAATTGCTGGACGATGGCGTCAACCGTGATGCCTGTCGGCTGCGAGGGATCGAGTTTGCCCTCGCCGCGGTCGTCGGCTGCGGCGGCCAGGGGAAGGCATAACGCAAGCAGCAACAACGACACCAAGGCTAAACACGGAGCGGTGCGGCAGTACTTCATTCATTCACCCTTCGGATTATTGTAATTGTATTCCGTGGCTGCGGCGCAGCTGGTAAGCAGCATTATCGGGTGCGGCCCATACAGCTTCCGCATATTTATTGACGGATTACCGAACCACACGTTTAACATAGCTGTAAAGTGCAGATATCTCATCCCCAGCAACGCATTGGCGTCATCAATGCGCTCCGCGCCTTTGCTGCGCTGGCGGTAGCCTGGGGCCACTTTGTCGGTGGGCAGGGGAAGTACCTTGGGATGACCGGCAAGTACGGATACTTGGGCGTCGACATCTTCTTCGTCATCTCCGGATTCGTGATTCCCTGGAGCCTGTATCGCTCGCGCTATGTGTTGCGCGACTATCCCCGCTTCGTGCTGAAGCGCAATGTGCGCCTGTATCCGCCTTACCTGGCATCGATCGCCATCACCATCCTGGCCACCAACTTCATACTGGTACCGGTGTTTCATATTCCGCGGATGACGGTCACCGGACGCGATCTGCTTTTGCACTTCGGTTATCTGAACGACCTGGTACACGTGCCCTGGGTCAACGTTGTCTATTGGACGTTGGCCATCGAATTTCAGTGGTACCTGCTGATCGGGCTGGCCCTGCCGTTGCTGGCTAGCCGCTGGCGCCTGGCGCGTTTTATTTCTATCTCGATAATGACGCTGGCTTACTTCGCGTGCCATTCCGATAGGCTGGTGTTCCACTACCTGCCGGTGTTTCTTATCGGCGTATTCGTGTTTCAGTACCGCGCGCAGATTATCGACTTCCGCCAGATGCTGGGCCTCATCGCGGTCATGGTTCTGGCGATGCTCCGGATGTCGGGCATATTGGTTCCGCTGGTCGCAGTGCCGACCGGTTTGCTGATCGCCGTTTCCACATTCCACAGCCACGCCATGGACCGCGTAGGCGACGTTAGCTACTCGCTGTATTTGTTGCACCTGCCCATCGGCGTTAGCGTGATTGGCTTCCTGTCCCACTGGCTGCCTTACGCCAGCTGGTATTTAGGGCTGCTGGATGTGATTGGCGTGGCTGCTTCCATGTGGGCGGCGTGGATCATGTATCAGATCATCGAAAAGCCGTCGCAGGACATGTCCTCCGCCATCCGCTTTGCCCACCGCTCTCAGCCGGCACCGCAACCGGCAGTCGCCACCGCGGCAGAATAACCTTCTCATCGCACACGGCAGGGTGACGCAGGTTACTGCCCCTTGCGCCGGATGGGTGTCTCCTGAACACGGCGACGTGCGTTTCGATTAGCACCTCGACCGCAATGCAAGGAGAACAGCATGGCTGACAAAAAAGCAGATCTCGCTGGCCCCGGAATTGGCGACTACACCGAGCTGGAACATGTGCTTCCGGCGGACTACAGCTCCCTGCTGTCACCCAAAGAAACCCAAAAGGCCATCTTTGAGGTGAAAAACTACATTGAAGAAAACCTCTGCAAAGAATTGAACCTGATGATGGTCACCGTTCCGCTGATCGTGGACGAGGAATCCGGCGTGAACGACTATCTCGACCGCGACGGTTCGCGCACCCCCATTCAGTTCCACATCTCGAACGATCGCGACAAGCATCCCATCAACGCGCAGGTAGTGCAGGCGGCGACCAAGTGGAAGAGGATGGCGCTGAAGCAGTTCAACATGCAGCCCGGTGAAGGCCTCTGCACCGACATGCGCGCCGTGCGCAAGGACTACTTCCTCGACCACGACCACAGCGCCTATGTCGATCAGTGGGACTGGGAGCGGGTGATCACCGCCGAGCAGCGCAATCTCAGCTTCTTGAAAGGCGTGGTCAGCAAGATCTGGAAGGTGATGGTGGGCGCCGAGCGCTACGCTCAGTTATTGTTCCCGCAGCTCAAAGACGCGCGCTATCCCAATCTGCCGGAGAACCTGAAGTTTCTCCATGCCGAAGAGATCCTCGACATGTATCCCGACCTGCCGCGCAAGCAGCGTGAGGCGGCGATCCTCCAGAAGTATCCGGCGGTGTTCATCATCGGCATTGGCTGGACGCTGAAGGATGGCTACCCGCACGAGATGCGTGCCGCCGACTACGACGACTGGGTGACCGAGACCCGCTCGGAAGCCGGTCATATACGGCACGGGCTGAACGGCGACATCCTGGTGTGGAACCCGGTGACCAAGCGGCGGCACGAGCTGTCGTCGATGGGCGTTCGCGTAAATCCGGAGTCGCTGAAGAAGCAGTTGGAGCTGACGCACCAGATGGACTTCCTGAACTTCCCCTACCACAAGGCGATCGTCAACCACGAGATTCCGCTGAGTGTTGGTGGAGGCATTGGGCAGTCGCGGACGCTGATGCTGCTGCTGCGCAAAGCCCACCTGGGCGAAGTCAGCGTCACCGTGTGGCCGAAGGTGCTGAAGGATATGTGCGAGAAGAAGAACATTCACGTACTGAATTAAGGCAGTAGCCGGTCGTCAGTTGCCAGCGGGCGCGGAGAAATCCGCGCCCGAGTCATCCATTAAGGGTGGCTTGGCTGAACGCTGTGGTGAAGTATCGGGATGTTGTTTCAGTGAGAGCCTATAACCGTATGTTTGCAGCGCGAGCCCGGATGTCACATTACGCCGGCTGTGCGCAGCCAGCCGAAAGGGACGACAGGTCTCCGAGCCCGGAACGGGCGACATTTGTGTTAGCTGCGGGCGTAAGCCCGCGGTCAGCGTGTCCCTTGATGTCCTGAGCCGCGGAGCGGCGACACCCTTTTTATGTCGCGATCCTATGTATTGAATTACGTTCATTGCGTCTTCTCGACCAAGGGGCGTGCTCAACTAATTCGCGATCCTGAGCCTCTCTGGGCGTATATGCGCGGCATCGCGCGCAATCGGGGATTTGACATAATCGCCGTTGGCGGGACCGACAATCACGTTCATCTGCTGCTGTCGGTTCCTCCCGGTATGCATCTGGTTGAGCTCATACGGGATTTGAAAGCGAACTCCTCGCGCTTCATGAAGTCGAATGTACCGGGCTTTTCGTGGCAGGATGGGTACGCGGCGATCAGCGTAAGTCCTTCGCAGGTCGAAGTGGTGAAACGGTATATCGCGGGTCAGCGGGAGCACCATCGCCGACGAACTTTCGACGACGAATTGCTCTCCCTGCTTGACAAGGCCGGGGTGTCGTACGACAAGACGTATGTTCTCGCCGGGTGAGTGTCGCCGCTCCGCGGCTCACGATGCCTGTGGGGTATGTTTACCGCGGGCTTACGCCCACGGCTAAAGCAAATGTCGCCCTTCGGGCTGTCGAGATAGCTTTCGTGCCGGGAGTTCCCGATCTCGTTTTTCACGTGTCATCCCGAGAGGCGAGCCGCATCGGTGACCAAGCTGAGGCGCTATAGAATCCAGAGCCCGAAGGGCGGCATTTGTTTTAGCCGTGGGCCCCTCGACCGCGCTCGGGGCAGGCTCTGGCCCGCGGTCAGCTTAAACGTTGTTGGAGCCGCGGAGCGGCGATACTCCGCGGGTAGATCGTCAAGATTGGAAACCGCTTTAGCGCATTCCTGCTTTACACTTACATGTTCATGAAGCTGCTGCCAATCGCGTTGTTCCTGTGTACGCTTGCGACTCCCTTATTGTCGCAATCGAGCACTGCTCAACCTGGTCCTTCCCGAACCAACGTTCCGCAGCAGACGGTAAGAGTGACCCAGCTTCCTCCACTGTCCATCAGCAAAGATTGGACCGACCAGGCCTACTGGGCGTTCACGCTCTTTCTCGCCATCATTGGCGGGTTTCAGGCCTTCCTGCTCTGGGGAAACCTGCGCGCCATCGAGCGGCAGGCCATCCAGATGGAACGGCAGACAGGAATTCTCCAGCAGTCGGTTGCGCTGGCCGAGAAGAGTGCCGAAACTGCCAAGCAGAACATCGAGCTGTTTGTCAGCCGCGAGCGCGCCCATTTGCGAGTCGACCTCGCGCCGCTGCCATGGCCGTTGCAGCCGGGAATTCCCAAACTCAGCTATCGGGTGAGCCTGCACGGCGCGACGGAAGCCTATGTGGCAATGTCTTGTTTCCGCGCCGAACTGACCGACTCGCCCGAGCCGACGGATGAGGGCCACTGGTCGCCCGCCATGAGCATTCCCCAGGTCATCACTCCCGACCAGCGCACGCTGGACGTGCAAGTGAACGGGATCTATCCCAAGTTGAGCCTGGAGCAGGACGATATCGAAGCGGTGGAAGCGGGAAAGAAATTCATTCACGTTCGCGGATTCATCAAGTACAACGATGTATTCGGCACGGAGCGGTGGACGCGTTTTCGCCGCATGTGGGAGATCTCCCAACTGCGCCGCCCCGACGGCACGCGCCACGGTCGCTGGAGCAGGCGCGGAAGCGCCAACGACAACTCCGAAACCTAAGTCGCGCCATCCACCTTGCGGGCCCGGTTGTACGGATGTGCGACTCTGCCCTCAATCCGACATCCAATGTGGTAGCCTTTTAATGGGATAGAGTGCTCTGGCCGTGGCGGATTTCGCTCGTCAGGCCACAGTCCTTAAGACGGCCGATCAAGGAACACAGCATTGTTCAATAAACTTGCCGCCAAAGTATTCGGCACCAGCAACGAACGGGAAATCAAGCGCATCCTGCCGCGCGTGGAGGAGATCAACGCGCTCGAGCCGGCGATGAAGCAGCTTACCGACGAGCAGCTCCGCGCCAAGACCGAAGAGTTTCGCCAGCGCATTCGCGAGCGGGTGGACGCGATCGAAGATGCCGACGAGAAGGACCAGGAACTGAAGGCGGTCCTGGACGAGATTCTGCCGGAGGCGTTTGCCGTAGTGCGCGAGGCCGGCTGGCGCGTGCTCCAGATGCGGCACTTCGATGTGCAGATGATCGGCGGCGTGGTGCTGCACCAGGGCAAGATCGCCGAGATGAAGACCGGCGAAGGCAAGACGCTGGTCGCGACTCTGCCGGTATACCTCAATGCGCTTTCCGCGCGCGGCGTACACGTCGTCACGGTCAACGACTACCTCGCCAAGCGCGACTCCGAATGGATGGGCAAGCTCTACACCTTCCTCGGGCTGAGTGTAGGCGTCATCGTTCACGATCTCGACGACGTGCAGCGGCGCGAGGCTTACGCCGCCGACGTTACCTACGGCACCAATAACGAATTCGGTTTCGACTACCTGCGCGACAACATGAAGTTTGACCTGAAGGATTGCGTGCAGCGCGGGCACAACTTCGGCATCGTCGACGAAGTAGATTCCATCCTGATCGACGAGGCGCGAACCCCGCTGATCATCAGCGGCCAGAGCGAGGAGTCGACCGATAAGTATTACAAGGTGAACCGCATCATTCCGCAGCTGGAGCTGGGCGAGGAGATCGACCGCGGCCTGGGTGAAGACAAAGTTCTGACCGGCGACTACGTAGTCGACGAGAAGCATCGCACCATCACGGTCACCGACACAGGCTGGGAGAAAGTCGAGCGGCTGCTGGGCATCGGCAATATTGCCGATCCGGAAAACTGGGACCTGAAGCACCACGTCGATACCGCAATCAAGGCGCACGCGCTTTACCGGCGCGATGTGGAATACGTGGTGAAGGATGGCGAAGTCCTCATCGTCGACGAGTTCACCGGGCGATTGATGCCGGGGCGTCGCTGGTCGGACGGTTTGCACCAGGCGGTGGAAGCCAAAGAGAATGTGAAGATCGAGCGCGAGAACCAGACGCTCGCCACCGTCACCTTCCAGAATTACTTCCGTATGTACAAGAAGCTGGCCGGCATGACCGGTACGGCCGAGACGGAAGCGGCCGAGTTCGACAAGATCTACAAGCTGGAAGTGGTGGTCATCCCGACCAACAAGAATCTCCTGCGTATCGAGAACCCTGACGTCGTTTACCGCACGGAGAAGGAAAAATACTTTGCGGCTGCCGATGAAATCATTCGTCTGGCTGAAACTGGGCAGCCGGTACTGGTGGGCACCGTGTCGGTTGAGAAATCAGAGCGGCTTTCTGCGCTTCTGACGAAGAAAGGCTTTAAGCAGCACGTTGTGCTGAATGCCAAGTATCACGAGAAGGAAGCCGAGATCGTGGCGCAGGCCGGTCGCAAGGGGGCGATCACGATTGCGACCAACATGGCCGGCCGTGGTACCGACATCTTGCTGGGCGGCAATCCTGAGTTCATGGCCAAGCAGGAGCTCTTGAAGAAAGGGCTGGCGCAGGCGCTGAAGGCTGTCGCCGGTGAAGTTTCCGCCAAGCCCGACGATTCCAGCATCTCTTACTTCTACTACGGCGGCGTGGAATACAAAGTCGATACGGCGAAATGGAACGAGACCTTCCAGCGCTACAAGCAGCTCACCGACGCTGAACACGATGAAGTCACCAGGCTGGGTGGGCTGTTTATCTTTGGCACCGAACGTCACGAGGCGCGCCGTATCGATAACCAGCTTCGCGGCCGCGCCGGCCGTCAGGGAGATCCTGGTGCATCGCGCTTCTATCTATCGTTGGAAGACGACTTGATGCGCATCTTTGCCAAGGAATGGATTTCGAACCTGCTCCAGCGGCTGGGCATGGACGAAGGCGTGCCGATTGAGTCGCGGATGATTACCAAGCGGATTGAAGGCGCGCAGAAGGCGGTGGAAGGGCAGAACTTTGAGGCCCGCAAACACCTGCTGGAATACGACGACGTGATGAACAAGCAGCGCCAGGCTGTGTATGCGCTGCGCCGGCAGTTGCTGGAAGGACTCGATCAGAAGGAACTGATTCTTGAGGATTATGTTCGCGACATCCTTGGCGGACTGCTCGACAAGTATGCGGGCAAAGACACGCGGCCCGAGGACTGGGACATCAAGAGCCTGAAGAACCAGATCTTCACCCGCTTTGGTGTGGATATCACGGCCGAAGGCGTCGATGCCGAGAAGCTGAACCGGCAGGAGCTGGGTGACGCAATTTTCGACAAGCTAAAGGAGCGCTACGAGGCCAAAGAGCAGCTCATTGGGCTGGAGGCGATGCGGCACCACGAACGCATCATCATGTTGAGCGTGATCGACCAGCAGTGGAAAGACCACCTGCTCAGCATGGACCACCTGCGCGAAGGTATTGGGCTGCGCGGCTACGGCCAGCACGATCCGCTGGTGGAATACAAGCGCGAGTCGTTTGACATGTTCGAAGCCATGATGGAGCGCTTCGAGGAAGAGACGGTCCGATATCTGTACCTGATGCAGATCATCGAAGCGCCACAGCGCCAGGAGCCGCAGACTGTCAGCGCCGGTGGCGATTTCAACGGCGAGCAGGTGGGATCGTTCAGCACAGGACCTGCGCGGGGCCGGGCGACTACCTCCATGGACGACATGGAAGAAGCCTTCCAGCGCCGCAAACGCCGCGAGCTGGAACAGGCGCGCATGGCGGGCGCGGGCGAGATGGGCACGGTGCAGCAGGTGGTCCGCGGCGACAAGGTTGGGCGTAACGATCCGTGTCCCTGCGGCAGCGGCAAGAAATATAAGAAGTGCTGCGGGGCATAGAGAAGCCGCTGTTCGCTATTCGCCTTTCGCTTTGAGGCGTGCCGGCGATCTATCGTGTGCCGTCCTCCGGACTCAGATCAAAATTACGAGCTTACCCAGCACTCACGTGCTGGGCTAATATTGTTTCGCCCTGCGGGCTGGGGCAAAGCGTTATATCGTCTGGCCGTTGTGCAGGCGAATGTCTTTGCTCTTGGAGACTCTGGATGCGACTGCTATCACCGTTGTTGCTCATGTTGAAGGCGTTCATCCTGGCAGTAATCTTCACAACCTGTCTTTCGGCTCAGGACAATCAATTGCCTTTGCTTACCTTCCCGCTCAAGGCCGACGTTCCGAACGAAGACCAGCACCTCACATCGGCGACGGCGATGACGAACTCGGTCTTCGACCACGCGATGTTCAACTCGACGACGCAGCAGTATGGCGTGTATGCGTGCGATGACACGGTGGTTGCGTTCACCGGAGCGACGGCGATCTATGGGCCGGGAATACCGATTTTTAATGTCGGGTGCAACGCGGGCTACAAGGTGCTGGACGAGCAGAATCCGCCGCCAATCTCACTGGCGCCGGACATGACCTATTCGGGCTGGGGAACGCCGAATCACCTGTTCTATGACGGCCATCCCGGCATCGACTACGTGGCGGCGATGGACACTCAGGTCTACGCCGCGGTGAGCGGGACGATTCATTATCCGACCAGGATTGTGGGGCTCGGCTATCCCGCGGCAGCCTATCACGTGATGGAAATCGTGCCTGATCATGCCCAGGGCAGCGTGCCGCCTTACCTCTTCTACTACCTTCATCTCGATACCTACATTGGCCAGCAGCAGATGCCGGTGAACGACCCCGATCCTTTGCCGGGATGTGCGGCGACGGTACTGTTGCCGCTGAACGAGGGCACCGAGGTGCAGGCGGGATGCCTGGTCGCGTTGTCGGGCAAGACTGCGCCGCCCATCTACCATTTCCTGCCGCACTTGCACTTCGAGGTGGACCAGGTGGTGCCGAGCTTCATGGTATTCACGCGCTTTGGGGCCCGCACCGCGGATGTTTGTGTTGACGGCGAGGTGGGAGCGGGTTATGACTGCGTTCCGGTGGATCCTTATGGTTGGAAGGGCGAAGCGACGCGCTGCGATCCGCACACCGGCTTTGCGACCTCGGGCGATCCGTATTACTGTTTGACCGGCGTCAGCAGTCTGGTGCTGTGGTGATTGCCAGAGCCAAGGCGGGACAAAGCAGATCCCTTGCAAGATTGGCCGCCGGGCAATAATAAAGCCCAACCTGGCGGCTGGGCTTCTTCATGGCAGGTTGATTAGGCCTGCTGCGATACGGTCACATTGCCGGCTTGCGGACCCTTTTGGCCGTCGACGATCTCGAATTCAACCTGATCGCCCTCTTGGAGGCTCTTGTAGCCTTCTGAATTGATGGCGCTGTAGTGAACGAACACATCCGCACTGCCGTCGTCGCGGCCGATGAAGCCAAAGCCTTTCGCATTATTGAACCACTTTACGGTTCCTTTATGTCTCACTTTCTGTCTTCCTCCGGGCAAAGCCCAACAGCGCCACCTCGGGCGCTGGTCTTAAGTTCGCGTCCATCAGGATGAGCCCAGAAGCCAAAGTCTGGAAAAGGTAATCCCCCACGTGAGCCATTGGCACGGTGTTCGGAGCCTGCTTGAACTGCCTGTCTTAAGTATGCTTCCGGTTCGTGGTGTTGTAAAGAGAGTATACAGCCAAAGGGCGCATTTTTGGCGGGTTTTTCGACATTTTGACAAAGGCAGACTACGCCAAATCCCTTAGTTTCAGGGCCACTTTAGTTTGGTGCAGCTAATTGCGCCGCAACGACTCAGCCAGCCACAGCACGCCGGAGATAGTTTTGCCGTCGCGAATTTTTCCCGAGCGGATCATGTCGATCGTCTGAGAAAGAGCAACGAGTTGGTACGCGATGCGCTCGTCGGCTTCGGGCTGGGCCTTGCCGGCGGTCAAGCCGCGGGCGAGGTAGATGGTCATGACTTCGTCCAGAAATCCTGGACTCGGGAAGAAGCAAAGCGCGCGCTTCCATTGCCGCGCGCGATAGCCAGTTTCCTCCCGCAGTTCGCGCTTGCCGGCGGCTAGCGGCTTCTCGCCGGGATCTAGGCTGCCGGCTGGCAGCTCCCACAGATAGTCGCGGGCCGCATAGCGGTATTGGCGCTCCAGCAGAACGTGCGGTTCGTCGCCGGATTCGTCGATCGCCAGTATCACCACCGAACCGGAATGATGAACGACGTCGCGGCGGGCGACAACGCCATTGGGCTCCTGCACCTTGTCGGAGGATACGCTGAAGACCTTGCCCTCGAAGACGACCTTGGACGAAAGCAGGTTGAGGCGATCCTTATTAGACTTATGGGATGACTTGGCTGGCGCATGTTTGTGAATGGGCATGATCACCAATATAAGGCAGGCGATGGACCGTGGGTACTTGCCTGGGCAAAGTTCGATGCGGATGCCGCCGGCTGAAGCCGGCTCTGGGAGAAGATTAGGCGGCTTATCGGCACGACTGAAGTCGTGCCCTGTTACAAGGCACTCTAAAGCGGCTTTTTCCGCGGCCTGTGAGGTCGGTTATCGCAGAAGAGGCCGGCTTGACGCGGCGCGAAAGCTCCGCTCTACCACCAGCTACTTGCAGGCGGCAATGCCCTTCTCGATGGCGGTGCCTTCTTCGTAGTCGTTCCAGGTCTCGATCATGAGGAAGGGAAGCGGGCGTTGCGGATCGTAATAGCGCCGAAAGAGGCGTAGCGTGTCGCTGAGGGTGCGGCCGCAGCGGTAGTCCATTTTGCGGTCCTGGCTCCAACTGGCTTTGGAGTCGTTGAAGCCGGGCCACGCGGCGCCGACCGCAATTTTACTGGGATAGTCGGAGATCATCGTTTTGTAAAAGTTATCGAGATATTGCTGTCCCCAGTTGCTGCCATCCCCCTGCCAGCCCTGCTTGCCGGGGTTGACCCAGGCATAGAAGCCGTCAAAGGCGTTCGCGAAGTCGGGATGAATGTCTTTCATGATCAACAACGGAGGATTTTCCCAGGAGTTGACTGCCTGACGAACGCGGTTCCAGTCGGTATGACCGCCTTTGGGGAAAATGAAGATCATGGGCCGGCCATCGAAACTGAGATAGGCATCCCGAGGTACCACAGCGTGGGAGCCAATGTAGTGGTCATAGGCGTATTGCAAATCGCCGATGACGGCATCGGTTTCAGCTGCGGGATCGGCATCGTCCTCGTCGTACATAATCGCGACTTTGAAGCTGTTTTCGGCGGCGACCTGCTGCATCAGGGAATAGGCTTTGTCTTCGAAGTCGTGACGCGCGCCATACCAGTTGACGACGAACGCCGCAATCCCCAGCTGCTTGGCTTGCTGTATCTGCTTGCCGATGACAACGCGGTCCTGTGACGAATAGCCAACGTCGATATGGCCGGGACGTCCGAACCAGGGAAGGTAGGCGGCCAGCATGGTTGGCTGGGTTGATGATCCGTCTACAAAACTATTGACAGCGAGAGACGAGCGGACATCAGTGCGATGACATCCCGAGGTGACGAGCAAGGTTGTCAGGAGCGCCAGAAGGGCAAGCAGGCGCAAGTGAAGTCTTGATGGGAACATGCGAGTTTGAACTTGAGCCAAATAGTCAGATGCGGGAAATGAGAAGACAGTTGTCAGTAGCCAGTCGCCAGTAGTCAGTGGTGAGAGTGGGATTGTCAGAAGTAGTTGAGCAGGTGGCCGAAGCTGGCGACCTGGAGCAGGCGGCCATTGCCGATGCCGGGGCGAAGGTCGCCGCGCTCCAGCATCCAGGTGTTGCGGTGGGGCACGAAGACGGCGTGCAGGCCGGCCTCGAGCGCAGGGTTAATGTCGGAACTGGGGCTGTTGCCGATCATCCAGGTTTGCTCGCGCACGAGCGCATATTTTTCGACGAGAGAGTTATAGGCGAGGGCGTTCTTTTCGGCGACGACCTCGACCGCAGTGAAATGTTGCTTGAGGCCGGAGCGCTCCAATTTGCCGGTCTGCTCGGTGATGTTGCCCTTGGTCACGAGGAAGAGATGATGGCGCTGGGCGAGATCGGCGAGGGTCTCCGGGACCTCCGGCAGCAGTTCCATGGGATGCTCGGCGATGGTGTAGGCGATGCCGTGAATGGTCTCGTGCAGCGCTGGAGTGAGCGGCTCGACCGATAGCTGCTCGAAACACTTGACGAGCGCGATGGCGAAGCTGTTCATGCCGTAGCCGTGCTGGCGAATGTTTTCGCGCTCGACATCGTAGAGCACTTCGCGGACCTGGTCAGGCGTGTACTCATGGTGGTTGAGGAAGGAGATGAAGTTGGCGATGGCGCGCTCGAAGTAAATGTTGTTTTCCCAGAGCGTGTCGTCGGCGTCGATGAGCAGGTTCTGGCCGGGCGGGTGGCGATGCTCGAAGGACATCGGTCTATCTTAATTCGCGCGCGGGGACGTTGCGCTCATAGAATTATGAGCGCTCATGAATCTCGTTCCGGTTGAAACGCCATGCGCGAGAGTGGCCGCGGCCCGAAAGGCGGTAAAGCTCCTCAATGCTGCGCTCGGGATCGTCGTTGACGAAAGCTTGCAGATAATCGTGGATTAGCTGATTAAGACTCGTACCGAGCGAATCAGCTTTCTTGCAGGCGCGGGCAACGAGCTCCTCGTCGACAAACAACGTGAATTTCATCCAAACGGTCTGAGTGTAGACGTGCGCTGTGTCAAATTGCGGTGCCGTCCCTGAAGGGGCTCGTTTGGTAACCAGGAACTGACCGCGGGCTTACGCCCGCGGCTAACACAAATGGCGCCGCGGCGCGGCTCACTGGCCCGGGCCTTGCTCGCCCATCATTCCGGCCGGAGGCGGAGGGATGGCGATGTCCACGTTAGTCACCGGGCCGAGCGAGGTGAGAGGCTTGTCGAATTCGGCATCGTTGCCGACCACCAGCACTGCCAGTTGATTCTTGTGCACGTACTTTCTGGCGACGCGCGCCACATCTTCGGCCGTGACCTTTTCAACTTCGGTGCGATAGCGCTCCAGGAAGTCGAGCGGGTAATGATAGGCCTCGTAAGCCATCTTCTCGCGCAGCACTTTTTCCGGCGAGTCGAACTGGAATACGAAGGAGTTCAGGATGTCGGCTTTGGCGCGCTTGAGTTCTTCGGGTGTGGCCGCGTTTTTCACCAGACCGTCGACCTCTTCGTCCATGCCGATAATGCCTTCGACGGTAGTCGAACTCTTGGTCTGCATCTCGATGTTGGTGATGCCGGGATGGTTCCAGCCAAAACCCACGCCGCCGCCGACCACATACGCCAAGCCGCGGCCGGAGCGCAGATCGTTGACCAGGCGCGAGGAGAAGCCGCCGCCGAAGATCTCGTTCATCACCGTGACCGCGTAATAGTCAGGATTGCTGCGCTCGAGGCCGAGATCGAGCATGGCGATACTGGTCTGGTTGACGTCGGTCTTGCGGACAAAGTAGTAGCCGGGCTTCGGCTCGGTGAACTTGATCTCGGGCTCCTGAGCCTCCGGGCCTTTCGACCATGAGTCGAAAGCCGCGCGCAGTTTAGCTTCCATGGTCGCGGGATCGAAATCGCCGCTGATGCCGAAGATGATGTTGTTGGGATGGACGTATTGCTGATGCCAGTTCAGCAGGTCCTGGCGGTTGACAGCGGCGACGGTCGCGTACTCGGGAACGCGCGCGTAAGGATTGTCTTTGCCGTAGGCAATGATGAGCATCTCGCGATGGACGATGGACTCGACGTCATCATTGCGGCGCGAGATGCCGGTGAACATCTGCTGCTTGGCGAGCTGAATTTTGTCGTCGCGAAATTCAGGGTTGCGCAGCAGGTCGAGGTATATGTCGAAGACGGCGTCGAAGTCGCCCTTCAGGCAGTTGAGCGAGATGGAGGTCGAGTCAGACGAGTTGTCGGTCTCGATTTTCGCGGCGCGAGCTTCGAGGAAGTCGTCCATCTGGTCGCCGGTTTTGGTCTTGGTGCCGCCGGTGCGCCAGACATCGCCGTAGATATCAGTGAGGCCGGTCTTCGCTGTGGGCTCGGAGATGGAGCCGCCGCGAATGCGAGCAGTCGCACTGATCAGAGGCAGCTCGTGATCGGGCTGGAGAAAGATGACCATGCCGTTCGCCAGTTGGACGCGCGTGGGCTCGGGCGGCGTAAACGCGGGCAGAGGTGGCGACTGGATTTTGTTCCAGGGGGTGAGTTGCTGGGCGGGAGCAACCGACGCGAGCAACAATAGGCAGAAGAGCGCTGCGAGCGAAAAGCAGATCCCTCGCGGGCTGAAGCCCGCTCGTGATGACAAAATACAGTTGTCAGTTGCCGGTTGCCAGTTGTCAGTTGTTACGGCTAAGGTCGTGTCCTTCCACTTGTCGGCGCTCATTGCTGTTCCGCTCCTTTGCCGGCAGTTGATCCCGGACCGGGCTTACTCGACGCAGTCTGCGTCTCAATGATGCCCACGGTGCGGTTGTTGTCCTGGAAGACCTGGTTGGCGACGCGGCGGATATCGGCTTTGGTCACCTTGTCGACGCGGTCGAGGTAGCGGAAGAGCTCGCGCCAATCGCCGTAGCGCGTCTGGTAGATGGCGAGCTGTTCGGCCAGGCCTTCGTTGCTGGCGAGGCCGCGGATGAGGTCGGCCTTGGAGCGCGTCTTGAACATCTGCAACTCGTCGTCGGTCACATCCTGCGTCTTCAGCTTCTGGATTTCCGCGGCGATGGCCTTCTGCATTTCGGCATTGGTGTGGCCGGGAAGCGGCACGGCGTAATAGGCAAACAAGTGAGCGTACTTGCTGCCGGGAAATCCGCTGAAGCCGGCAGCGTAGGCGGAGATCTGCTGGTCGCGCACCAGTGAGCGGTAGAGGCGCGAGGTGCGCCCGTTGGACATGATGTCGGAGATCGCGTCGTAGACGACATCATCGGGCGCCAGATAGCTCGGCCGATGATAGCCCTCAAGGTAGAAGGGCTGCGACGGGTCTTGCAGCGTAACCTCGCGAACGGAGTTCTGTGGCGGCTCGATGGTGTGGGTTTCGGTTGGCTTCGGTGCGGCGGGAAGCTGGCCGAAGTAGCGCTCGATGATAGGGAAGACCTGGTTGGGATCGAGATCGCCGACCAGCCCGATCACCATGTTGCTAGGAACATAATAGTGCTTGAAGAAGTCAGCGGCGTCGGTGGCGGAGAAGCTCTCGAGATCGGAGAGGTAGCCGATCGTCGGGCGGTGATACGGGTTGGCCATGAAGGCGGTGCCGAGAAACTGCTCGACCAGCCGGCCCGTGGGCTTGCTGTCAGTCCGCAGGCGGCGCTCTTCCATCACCACGCTGCGCTCCTTATAGAACTCGCGGAAAACGGGATGCTTCATGCGATCGGATTCCAGCGCCGCCCACAGCTCAATCTGGTTTGCGGGCAACGAGTACATATACGCGGTCTCGTCGTAGTTGGTGAAGGCGTTGACGCCAACGCCGCCGTGCGCCTCGATGACCTCAGCAAACTGGTTCTTGATGACATATTGATCGGCGGCCTTGATGGCGTCCTGCCAGGCTTGCTTGAGCTGCGCCAGCTTCTGCGGGTCTTGACCGACACGCTTGATGCGCTCAGCGTTGTAGGCGGCATAAGTCTGCTCGACTTTCTCCAGCGCGGGCTTTTCGGCGGCATAATCCGTGGTGCCGATGTCGGGCGTGCCCTTGAAGGCCATGTGCTCCATCATGTGAGCCAGACCGGTTTCGTTCAGCGGATCTTGCGCCGAGCCGGCGTCAACCATGGTGAAGAACGAGAAAACCGGGGCTTCCGGTCGTCGCCAGAGAATGACGGTCAGGCCATTGGGCAACGTCTTGACGCTGACGCGCTTCTCGTAGGAGGAGACGTCAAGCGAGCCTGTCTGAGACTGCGCGGCGGACGGCGATGCTTTCTGCGGATTCTGCGCCGCGAGGGGCAATGCGGCCGACAACAGGAGTAAGCCTGCCAGCCTGGTAAACCAGCGCGTCATTATGCCTCCAAGCAAAGTTGTTACCGAGTAAAACGTTACTGAGTGTGAGACGAGTAAGTCAAACGAAGGGTTTGGTGGTTTGCGTCTCGTGTCGCGGGATTGTTTTATGTGAGAGGCTACGAATTGGCTTCGGGCCAGTACGTTGTTCGCGCAAAAAGCGGCGCGAGCCTCCTGCTCAGGAGGCCTGGGCCACTCGCGGCCTGTCATCCCAGTGCCAGGTGATCGACGCCGTCCCGGGTCTCGAAAAGCGCGGGAGCCAGGGCACCGCGGCTCTCAGAGCGTGAAGGGAATGGCGAACCGCGCGAAGCGATCCTTAGAAGTTTCAGTGGCTCGGCGGCAATTCCACGGCGAACGAGTTGTGCTCGGGCAGGCGCAGGATGTGCGGGGTGATGACGACCAGCAATTCGTCCTCGGTGACGTTTTTATTGTGCAGCGTGGCGGCGTAGGTGAGGCCGGGGACGTTGCCCAGGAAAGGATATCCGTTGATACCGCGCGAGTCGTCCATGTCGATCAACCCGGTGACCACGCTGGATTCGCCATTCTTCACCGTGATGTTGCCGCTGTACTCACGGTTGTTGATGATGGGAATGCCATTGTTGGTGGTGGTGCCCAGGGAGCGAAGTTGCAGGTCCAGCTTCATGCTGACATCTTCGTTGGTGTGAATGAGCGGCGTGACCTTCAGGACCAGTCCCAGATCCTCGAAGTTAAACGAAGGGATGGGAGCGATGTAGCTTTGGTTGCCGAGGACCGAGGAGATAGCGGCACTATTGTAGATGGGAGCGAAGGTGGCGTTGACGATGGGATAGCGCTCGCCAATCTTCATCACGGCGGGATCGTTGTGCGCGGCCCGTAAGGTGACATGCTCCAGGTTCTTGATGGAGGAGTCGTTCAAGCTGAAGGTTGGAGTAATGCCGACGCCTCCGGCATTGACTCCGAACAGGGTGAGGCCGCCGCCGAAGGTGACAAAAGGCGTGGTGAGCAGCGAACCGGTAGAGGAGTTCTGGAGTTGCGCCAGCAAGGCGGAGATGGCGGTGGAATTTGCCTGATTGATGCCACCGGAGGAGATCAACTGATTGATGAGGCTGCTGGCGCCGGCGCCCAGCCCGGCCAGCAGCGACGGGCTGATATTGAAGGCAGTGAACTGCGTAGGCAGCGCGGTGCCCAAGGCGTGCGCCAGACTGGTGCTGACGGCATACACGCGCAAGTCGAGCAGGACCTCCGGCCGGCCGGTAGTAAGGCTGCGGATCAGGTGGTCGGCGGCGTCCAGCACCGGCAGCTCCGCCCGAATGCTGATTGCGGATTGCGCCTTATCCACTCCAATGAAGCGCACGTTAAACAGCACGCGCAGAGAGTTGGTCATCTCCGTCAGTTGCTGATCGGTCAGCTCGGGGAGATAGAAGGTCCGCAGGCCCATGCGATCGAAGTTGCGATGATTTTCGACGGTATCGGGGAGCAGAAAAATTTGCCTGGCCGAGAGCGGGACCCAGAAGGTCTTGGTGACGTCGTTGGCCGCGCGCATGGCGGTAGCGAAGTTGACGTCCTGAATGTTGAAGTGCACATGCTGCTGCTTGACCGAGTCGTCGAACTGCGCGCTGATGCCGTAGGCGCGGGCCACTTCGGTGAGCAACGCGCGGGAATCGCCGCTGAAGTGGAAGTCCTGGTGCTTCGCGGTGGGCTGCAACTCGATGGGCACCGACGCATCGGCAACGCTGACAGTCTGCGGTGCGGAATCGGGCTCGGGCATGGAGTCGCGCAGCCTTTGCAGCGCGTAGTCGTTGGTGGGGTCGTAGTCCAGCGCGCGGCGGAAGTCGGCCATGGCGACGATTTCGTTCTGCTGCATCATCGCCTGATTGCCGTCCTTCAAAGCCTGCATGGCCAGCTCCTGCCGGGTAACCTCGCGCGCGGTGAGGTAATCGACGTTGCGGGGATCAAGCTCGGAAGCACTGCAGAATTTGTCGAAGGCCGCGTCGAGATGGCCCTTGGACTTCAGCTTGACGCCGGCCTGGAACTGACGCTTGGCTTCGGCGGCTTCACGCTTGGTGAGGGTAGGCACGATCGCCGTTCCGAGAGGCGCGGAAGCGCCTGTAGAAGTTGCTGCCGTTTGCGATGGCGGAGCGGTGGCGGGATTTTGGTCGGGCGATGACGGTTGCGGAGAACTACCTGCTGTCGGCGCCGATGTGTTCTGCACCGGCCCGGTTGGTTGAGGCGGTGTCGCAGCCGGAGTCGCGGGAGTTTGGGATTCGCCCTGCGTCGACGGGTTGGGTGTTGGCGAAACGCTTGCAGCTCCCGGCGCGACGCTCTGCTGAGCAACCAGCAAGCTCGCCGTGACGAGGGTGAGCAATGTCCCTGCAAGAAACCGCATGTGAGGAAATTGTAAGCCAGAGAGGCCGGAGGGCGCTAATCGAGAGGAGCAATTAGCTGAGAGCCAAAGAGCTGAGAGTTAGCTGCCGAAGAGCGAAACGCGAGGAGCGAAGACGGAGAAGCGAAGTGCGGCTTACTCCTGTGCTACACTTCCCACCATCGAGGGTTGAGGATGAACACTGTTCTGCGCAAGATGCTGTTCGTGGATCTGCTCACCGGGTTGAAGGTCACCTTCCGCAACCAGGATCCGAAGCACGTCTACACCGAGCAGTATCCGTTGCAGCGGCCGCAGGTGGCCGAGCGCTTTCGCGGGGCGCCGCGCCTCAACAATCATCCCGAAACCAACGAAACGTTGTGTATCGCTTGCGACCTGTGCGCGCTTGCCTGTCCGGAGAACCTTATCATTGTGGGCAGCCAGCGCAACGAGAAGACCCGCCGCAAGGAACTCACCGAGTTCACCTACGACCTGAGCCGCTGCATGTTTTGCGGTCTGTGCGAAGACGCCTGCCCAGTCGACGCGCTGGAGTTGACACAGGATTTCGAGATGGCCAACTACAGCCGCGAAGGACTCATCTGGGACCGCGGGACTCTGGAAAAAGGTCCTCAGCCCCAGGAATACCGGCGATAGGCTCTCCGCCAGCCAAAACCTTCACCGAAAAGCTCGTTACTGCAACTCTTTACCTCCGACGACTGCCTCAATAAGTCATCTTTTCTTAGCCACTTACGTCGTTATCTAGAATTAAGTTGACGTTCGCCACGCCGGGGAGGAAAACGATACTGACAGCCAGCCACCTGATCAGTATAGGCGGCTCCGCCAATGGAGAAATCAGGCATGACGAACTCAACTCTGCTGAGGACAGCGATCTTCGGCTCGGATCTCTGCACCGCAGCCGGCGCAATAGCGGCCTCCGGAGTTCTGCTGGTCGCGCTGATCGGATGTTCCGCTCTACCCTGTCCAGCCCAGACGTTTTCGGTGATCCACAGCTTCACCGGTCACGACGGGGCAAATCCGATCGTCGGCTTGACCCTCGACGCCGCCGGAAATCTCTATGGCACCACCGAGTTTGGCGGAGGCCATGGCTGCAACATTGGAGATTGCGGCGCCGTCTTTAAGTTGACGCACCGAGGCTCAGGTTGGGTCCTCTCACTCCTATATGCCTTTACTGGAGGCCAGGATGGTCGATTCCCAAGTGCTAGAGTAACCTTCGGCCCCGATGGCACTCTCTACGGCACAGCCTCCACCGGTACCTCCAACGATTATTACGGTACGGTTTATAATCTGCGGCCTCCAGCCTCCGTCTGCAAGTCGGTTTCCTGCCCTTGGACCGAAACCACTATCTTCCCGTTCAACTTCGCCACCGGCTATTACCCTTCGGGAGACCTTATCTTCGACGCCTATGGTCATATGTACGGAACCACCTCGAGCGGCGGAGAGTTTCAGAACTGCGGCGGCGGGGGCTGTGGGGTGGTTTACAGGTTGACCCTATCCGGCGGCGTGTGGACAGAGGACATTCTCTACAACTTTACGGACGGGGTTGACGGTGGACATCCCAGCAGCGGCGTGCTCTTTGATCACGCTGGCAATCTGTATGGGACAGCCTCTATCGACAACTTCCAGGGCAGCAGTGGAGGAGCGGTCTTTGAATTGACCCCTTCGGGTTCCGGCTGGACACAAACTGCTCTTTACCACTTTCACGACGCCAGCGCCGGCAGCGGCCCTTATGGTGGCCTTATCTTCGATGCGTCCGGCAATCTCTACGGAACAACAGCGTATGGAGGGTCTGGCGATGGTGGCACCGTATTCGAGTTGTCACCCTCTGGAGGTACCTGGAACTTCAACCTGCTCTCCAGTCTGACGGGCCTTCCGGGAGGATATCTCGGTCCCTATGGGAAACTCGTGCAAGACAATGCCGGCAACCTTTATGGCAGCAGCGTAAGCGGAGGCACCTACAACTATGGCTACGTCTTCAAGCTGACACCCTCCAATGGTGGCTGGACCTTGACCGACCTGCACGACTTTACGAATGGCAGCGATGGAGCGTGGCCCTACGACGGCCTTGTGATCGATGCGAGCGGAAACCTCTACGGTACGACTTTCGTAGGTGGCAGTCCGGGGGAAGGATGCTATTACGGTTTCAACTGCGGCGTCGTCTTCGAGATCACGCCATGAGATGGTCGCCAGTTGCCAGTCTAATTCCAGCAGTCCCACAATGTGGGATTAGACCCCAGAGCAGCGCCGTCGTAACTTGCTTCGCAGGGGAGAATTTCACCATGAAGCGTTCAGAACAAACCGCAAATAGAAGCTGCGGGCTTGATCTGTGGGTCGCAGTCGCGGCAACCGCCATCGCAACGCTGACGATCGTCGCGGCCACACAAGCCCAGGCTCAGACCTTTACCGTGCTACACAACTTCGCCGGATCCGACGGAGCGTACCCGTCCGCTGGCCTCTCCATGGATCAAGCCGGAAATCTCTACGGCACAACCGGATACGGAGGCAACACGGGAGGCGCCTGCGGCTCCTCCGGCTGCGGCACCGTATTCAAGCTGAAGCACGAGACTTCCGGCTGGATCTTATACCCGCTGTACAAGTTCACTGGGCCCGACGGAAACTCTCCGCAAGCCAGAGTGATCATCGGCCCGGACGGCGATCTCTACGGAACAACTGTGTATGGAGGCGCTGCAAATCAGGGCACCGTCTTCAAACTAAGTCCTCCGCCCACGTCATGCAAAGCTTTCCTTTGCCCATGGACGGAAACCGTTTTGTATTCCTTCCAGGGAGGCAGCGATGGCGAGCAGCCCCAATACGGCGACCTGGTTTTTGACCAGCACGGCAACATCTATGGGACCACGCCTTACGGTGGCACGGGGTCAGGTTGTTACCAGAACTGCGGTGTTATCTACGAGCTAACGCCCTCCCATGGCCGCTGGTCGGAAAGCGTTCTGTACCGATTCACGGGAGGAAATGACGGCGCGCAACCGTTTGCCGGCCTGATTCTTGATACCGTGGGAAACCTCTATGGCACTGCCGAATATGGCGGGGCCGACTACGTAGGCGTAGTCTACAAGTTGGCCCCTTCAGGAAGTGGCTGGACTCAGAGTGTCATTTACACCTTCCCCGACTTTGGTCAACCCTTTGGCGGCTTGATCTCCGATCAGGCTGGCAATCTCTATGGCGTCACATCCACCATGAACTTCTCGGACACCGTCGTGTACGAGTTGACACCCAGCGACCGCGGTTGGACCTTCCAGCAACTCTACTCTTTCCCGGCATACGTAGGATCCTTTGCCAAGCTAGCCATGGATCCGTCCGGCAGGCTCTACGGGACAATCTTGGAGTTCAGCCCAGAGGTTTTTCAACTTACCCTCTCCGATGGCCAATGGACACAAACCGGCTACAGCGGCAGCGCCGGAGCCTATCCATTTGGCAACGTGATTCTTGACGCAAGCGGGAATGTCTACACCACGGCGAACATGGGCGGCACGTATGACAAGGGCGTGGTCTTCGAGATCACGCCGTAAGGCAGTGGTCAGTTGTCAGTGGCCAGTGGTCAAAATCCCACTGTGTCAGATAAAGAGTATTCAAGAACGCAAACACGAGTCGTTTGCGGAGGAGAAATCACCGTGAAGCGCTCAGAACGGATCACCGAAACGATCGGTAGGCTCGATCTTTGGATGGTCGCGGCAACGGCCATCGCAGTTCTGCTGCTCGTCGCCACTCCAGCCCGAGCCCAGACCTACACCGTACTGCACACTTTTACCAGCGGAACAGACGGCGCGTACCCACTTGCCGCCGTCACCATGGACGGGACTGGGACCCTCTACGGAACGGCTTCCAGCGGCGGGTATACTGCCGGCGATTGCGGCAGCGATGGATGCGGCACAGTTTTCAAGTTGACGCAGCACGGCTCAGGATGGATTTTTGCGCTGCTCTACAGTTTTACTGGAAGCACTCTGGATGATGGGGCTTTCCCGTCCGCTCCCGTAATCGTTGGCCCGGACGGCGCACTCTATGGCACGACCAGTTCAGGCGGCAACGGCCACGGCACTGTTTTTCGCCTGACCCCGCCGGCATCACTTTGCAAGGGTTTCTCATGCCCTTGGACAGAAACCGTGCTGTATCGCTTCATGGGCGGCAACGACGGTGCTTATCCCGGCTATGGACCTCTGGTTTTCGATCAGGCGGGAGACATTTACGGCACGACACAGTACGGCGGCCCGGCTAATTTGGGTACAGTTTTCAAACTGACACCATCCCATGGTGGCTGGGTTGAAAGCATTCTCTACAGCTTTACCGCTGCCGATGGAGGGCAACCCTTGTCGGGCGTGATCTTCGACAGCGCCGGCAACCTCTACGGCACCGCCTCAGTATGTTGTGTTTACGAACTCAGCCCCTCGCAATCCGGCTGGCAGTACCAGACCATCTATGGGTTTCAGGGCGGCAGGGGTGGAACAAATCCCACCGGCGGAATCGTCTTCGATTCGTCGGGCAATCTCTATGGCACGACCTTTAACGACGGCGGCACCGCTTACGTATTGAGGCCATCCAACGGAACATGGAATTTGACCACACTCTACAGCTTCAACGCATACGCAGGCCCACTCGACAGCCCAACTCTCGACGCTGAAGGGAATATCTACGGCACGGTATTTGATCTGGTGAGCGGGGGCATCGTTTTCAAGCTGACGCGCTCCAACGGTTGGCTGGAAAGCACTGTCACCGATTTTGGTGGTTTCGGCGAGCCGGTGGGCAGCGTGATCCTCGACGCAAACGGCAACATCTTCGGCACGATAGAACTTGGCGGCACCTCCGGCTACGGTGCCGTTTTCGAGGTCACGCCGTAACGCAGTTGCCGGTAGTCCGTAGAATTCCAGGTGGTCCCACGATGTGGGACATGGAGTGGCAGACTACTCGAAGATCAAAATTGCCGCCGCGATCACCGTGGTCCAGAGGCCGCGCTTATCGCCTACCGCGCTTTGGGTGATATTTGCCGTGCGCACGATTTTGTTCGACAGCCGGTAAACTTCTTTCTTCTCGTCCCACGATTTGTCGGCGTCGAATTCCACATCGAGTGTCGTGGCTAGCATCTCGGCAGCCAATTCTTCGGCGTAGTCGCCGGCGACGTCATCCGGTTCACCGAAGGAGTGGTGCTCGCTTAAATAGCCATAGGTCTCCTTGTCGGCGGGGATAGCCAACCCGATGCTGGCGGCAGTCAGGCGGTGCGGCTCGCGGGTGGAGTTCTCCGCCACTACGGCGAATACTACCTCGCCGGGAGAAAGATACTTGAGACCTTCCTTGCGCGGAGTCAGTTTGCAATTAGGTGGAAAAATGGAAGAAACCCGAACCAGGTTCTGGGCCGCAATGCCGGCGTCACGCAGCGCCAGCTCAAACGAAGTGAGCCGTTCTTTGTGCTTCCCAACGCCTTTCGTTAGAAAGATGCGTTTGGGGACCATGTCTTTGGCCAATTTGGGAGTGCCTCCAGAAAGGAGAAGTGATTAACGAAATTTCAACATAACACATTCGGCAGGTTAGGAATTGTGAATTCGCCGTAAATGTAGTCGTCCCGCAGTTAGCAGGAGGGGGACGAGGATGAATTCGGACAGTGATCGTTCGTTATGGTTGGCCTCCAGGAACGAACGGGTCGCCAGCTGGCGGCCTCACGCCCTCAGGAAGTTTCGCGGGAGGCAGCGCACCAGGCCCTGGCCGCCTGCAAATGCTTCTGCCGCGAGGCCAGCTGGGCCCGGCAACCGATGGCCGCATTTTGCATGTGGGCCAATTCATGTCGCAGCCGGACCAGGTTGGCCCGATAGCTCGCCAGTTCATCGATTATCTGCGGGTGGTTATTGCTCTGCAAACGCCCATCCAGAAACCCGCCCACCGATTGCAGGGTTTGCTCGATCTGTAACAGTGCTCCCACCTCTTCATCGGTGCCCAGCACGGGCGCGCCGGAAAAGTGTGCAAAAAAGCGGCGGAAGCATTCATTGGCACGCCGCAATAACTCCAGACTGGATTGCTCGTCTATGCGCTCCATTCGCTGGTCTTACCTCCATCTCCCTCGGTTGCGCTCCCGTTGGGCGCCGTTGCCGGCGCGCCTGCTCGCGGCTGGAGCAGCCGCCCGGCCTGCGTCCAGCAGTCGCGCACCTCCGACATATAGCGGATCTGCTTCTGCATTAGCTCCAGCGAGCCGCGCATCTGCGCCTCCAGTAGCTTGGCCCGCATCAGGTTGTAGAACTGCTCGAACTGCCGGGCCGCGTCGCCGCCACGCTCGAAGTCGAGGGTCCCTTGCAACTGCTGTAGCACCATCAGGGCATGGCCGATCTGGGTGGCGCGCCCCTCGACGTCGCTGCGCTGCATGGCCGCCAAGGCGCGCCGCATGTCCTCGATGGCCGAGTCGTACAACACAATGACCAGCTCAATCGGCGCCGCCCCGCGCACCGCACTGTCCTGATAAATCCGTCGCGCATCTACGATGGTTTTCATTCGCCTCTTACAACCCGCTACTGCTGCTGCTGGTGCTGGTGGTCGAATCCGGCAGGCTGGCCAGCTGTGCCGCTGCCTCCTGCATCTGCATCGGGTATTGGATCAATAAGGTGTCCAGGTTGTCGTACTGCGAGGTCAAGGCCTGCTGCACTTCGCTCATGTTGGCTTCGAAGTCGCTGATCTGTGTGGACAGGTCGGTGTTGCTCTGTTGCAGGCCACTGATATCGGCCGCCACCGGCCCCTTGGTGGGATCGGTCAGTTGCGTCATCTGCTGGCCCGCGGTTTCCGCCCAGCCCGCCGGCGACGTCGACTGGAAGAAATTCTGTACCTCGGAGTACGAGCTGCTCAAGGCATCGCTCAAGGTGGTGCTATCGACCTGCAACGTGCCGTCGTTTTGCATTTCGATGCCCATCGACTCAAGGTTCGTATATTGCCCGTTGTTGCCGACGGCGGCGGAAACCATATTTAGCAGGCTGCTTTGCAGGCTTTGCAACATGCTGTCGCCCGCCAGGACACCTTCGCTGCCACTGGAGTTGACGGTGTACTGGCTGTTGATGGAGCCCACGACGGCGTTGTAGGAGTCGACGAAGCTCTCGATGGCGTCGGCTGCCTGGGTGGTATCGGGTTCCACGGTAATCAGTATCGGATTGTTGGGATCGGCCGCGCCCAGGCTGAGCGTGACCCCGGGAATCGCTCCCGTTACGGTGTTGCTGCCGTTGTCGACCGGAACCCCGTCCACGGTCAGCTGCGCATCCGCTCCGGCCGTGCTGGTGAAGCTTGCGGCCGAACTGCTCACCGTTAGACTGCCGGCCACTCCCGAGGTCTTGCTGGTCAGCGCCAGCCGCGATCCCTCGGCGTCCGTGACCACGCTGGCGGTCACCCCATAACTTCCTGAATTGATGTACTTGGCTGCCTCTTGCAGCGTCGTGTCCGTGGATGGTATGTCAATGGTGTCGGTGCTGGTGGGATTGCTGGGATTGCCGTACTCCACACTGATCTCCGTGCCCGCCAGCGACGCCGCGGAGAGATACCCGGAGTAGCTGCTGGAGGTTGTTGCCAGGCTGGTGACGGTAACGGTGTGCGTACCCGCCGTGGCCGTATCGCTTGCCGCGGCTGAGACCACTGCCGCATCGCTGGAGCCGGTGGTGAATTGATTCAGCGCTCCGTCGAAATCTCCCAGGCTGTTCACACTGTTGGAGAGCGTGCTCAACTCGCTGCCGATGGTGGTCAGCGCGCTGATCTGTGCGTCCAGGCTGGACTGCTCATCCTTCATCTGGGTTTCAGGCTGGTCCTCCACCTGCATCATGCTGTCGACCACGCTGCTGACGTCGATGCCCGAACTCTTGCCGCTGAACGCGTCGTTGACCTGGCTGAGAATGTTGCCGAGCGCGGCGCTGTAATTAGTACTGAATGAGGCCATGATTCAGGTGACGCTCCTTTCTTCAAGCGATTAACTTTGCGCCCTTAGTTTTGAGCCCTTGGCTTCTGGCAATCTCCTCAACAGCTTTGTTGCTAAGAGCTAAAAGCTAAATCCGCGGGAGAAGGGGGACCCGAAGGTCCCACCTTCTCCCCCGTGCAACTCAGTGTCCGTCGGAAGCGGCGGGGGTTTTTCCGCCGCCGGATCGCTCCCAATTACTGGAGCAGCTTGAGCACGCTCTGCTGCATCTGGTTCGCCTGCGCCAGGGCGGAGATGCCCGTCTGGCTCAGGATCTGATACTTCGTCAGGTTGGCTACCGTCTGCGTAATGTCGGCAGCCTGAATGCCGTCCTCGGCGGAGGACAGGTTCTGGGTCTGGGTGCTGATGACGTTGTTGGCCGCCGACAACCGGTTCACGCCCGCGCCGATGCCGCCGCGCAATGCCGCCACTTGCGATATGGCATTGTTGATATCAGTCAGCGCAGTCTGGGCAGAGCCTGCGGTTTGCAGGTTGTCGTTGGCAATGCTGATCCCGTTCATGTTGCTGCTGTCGAAGGTGCCCAGCGTGACCCCGATGGTGCTGCTGCCCGCCGTCGTCGAATCGCTCAGGAACACATCCATCGTGCTGGAGTTGGTGGTATTGGCCAAGGTGTCGGCCGACGAATCGCCGTTGATCTTGATCGTAGAACCGCCATCGGCCAGCGGATCCGTTGCCGTGCCACGGTTCTGCGTGTCCGTGACCACGACGTTGCCGGTTTCGTCCAGGGTAGCGATAAGACCTTTGCCTGAACCATTGATGTCGTTGATCAGATCGCCAACGGTCGTGTCGCTCCCTGAACCGTTGTAGGTCACTGTGGTGTAGGCAGGTGTGGACAGCGTGGTGTCCCAATACTTGATTTTCATGTCGCCGGTAATGGGGCTGGCCAGGCCGGCAGGGTTGGCGACCGCGGTCGTTAGCTGATTGACGTTGGTCTGCCCGCCGGTGAAGATGGGCGAGCCGTTGTAGGTGGTGCTTTGTCCGATGCTGTCGATTTCTGCCTTGATCGACTGGAACTCGGCATCGATGGCTTGCCGTTGGGAACCGTCGTTCACCGTACCGTTGGCCGACTCCGTGGCCAGGGTGACGGCGCGGTTCAGCAGGTTAGTGACTTGCGACAAGGCGCCGTCGGCCACCTGTAGTTTGCCAACACCTTCATTGGCGTTTAGCGCCGACTGGGTCAGCGCTGTGACGTTAGCTTGTAATCCATCCGCAATTGCCAGTCCGGCCGCGTCGTCCGCGCCCGTGTTGATACGCGAGCCAGAAGCCAGTTGCTCCAGCGTCTGGTTCAGGTTGGCTTGGGTCATCGACAACTGGTTCTCTGCGGCAAGGGCTGGAATGTTATTCAGAATACTGATTGCCATGGGACAGCTCCTCTCATGGTTCCACCTTGCCCGAGCTCGCCAGGAGTTCGTTCCCGCAGGTGCGCTGCCAGGTTTTTCTGACCGGCGGAACCTTTTGCGTGTTCACCCTCCCTATCGGCCCCACCGCAATCAGCTTTAATCAGACAGAGATATTTGCCTCCAGCAAGCTGCTGGCGCACTCCACCGGCCATCTGGGGTTAGAGCGCCCTAATTGGCTGCGAGCCGCGGGCCACGAGCTAACCCCCGCCTTGCATCGTTTTTCCTCGCTAATCGCTAACAGCGCTCGGCACCTGGCACTCCCAGTCCGAGCCCATGGCGCGCAGCTATTAGCTCGGGGCTCGGAGCTCGCCGCTCGCGACTTCTTCAAGCGCTGGGCAACTTTTGCCGATGCTCTCTCTGACTCAAGTCCCCGTCGGAGAAGTGCATATGATCCAGCTCACCCGCTTAAACAATGCACGCCTGGCGGTCAACTGTGACCTCATCAAGTATGTCGAGGAGGCACCCGACACGGTCCTGACCTTATTGAATGGCGAGAAGCTGGTAGTGCGCGAGACCACCGAGCAGGTGATCGAGCGGGTGCGCGACTTTCGCCGCTCGGTCCTGATCGCCGGTCCCGTGACCGCTTCGCCTTCCCCCACGCGGGCCAACCCTGCGGACGAGGCCCAGGTAACCCAGGAAGGACTGCAGCGTGGATAAAAGCAGCTTCATGGGAGTAATTGTCGGCCTGGGGGGGATTACGCTTGGGCTCTTGCTCGAAGGCGGCAAACTCTCCCAGGTAGTGCAGCCCACCGCAGCCATCATTGTGTTTGGCGGGACCCTGGGTGCGGTTTTACTGCAATATCCTATGCCCGTGGTCGCTTCTGCTTTCCGCCGGCTGGTGCAAGTCTTCCTGGAGCGCAAGCTCGATCCGCAGCAGACAGTGCAACAACTGGTCACCTTCGCCAATAAGGCGCGCCGCTACGGCATGATTTCTCTCGACGCCGATCTGCCATCTCTCAGCGATCCCTTCCTGAAGCGGGCTCTCATGCTGGCCGTCGACGGTACCGAGCCGCAGGAGTTGCGCAAGACCATGCAGTTGGAAATCGACAATCAAGCCGAATACGAAAACAACATTCCCAGGGTCTTCGAGTCGGCCGGCGGCTTCGCTCCTACCATTGGCATCATCGGGGCGGTGCTGGGACTGATCCAGGTGATGCAGCACCTGGACAATATCAACGAAGTCGGGAAAGGCATTGCCGTGGCCTTTGTAGCGACGGTCTACGGCGTTGGCTCGGCCAACCTCTTCTTTCTGCCCAGCTCCGGCAAGCTGCGCTTGCGCATTCGCGAAGAACAAATTCTCCGCGAGATGACCCTGGAAGGCGTGGTCTCGATTCTGGAAGGGATGAATCCCCGCATGCTGGAGAGCAAGTTAGTTGGCTTTTTGCCGGAATCTCCGAAAGTCCACTTGCCATGAAAGACCGGCAGCGGCCCGACGATCACGTCAGTCACGAACGCTGGCTGGTTTCCTACGCCGATTTCGTCACCCTGCTGTTCGCCTTCTTCGTTGTGCTATACGCTTCGGCGCAAATCGATAAACAACGGGCCGCGCGGCTCTCCGACGCCATCGACTCCGCCTTCCAGCAACTGGGTATTTTCGAGCGAGACCCTCATAAACCAGGAGAAGTCGATCCGAAAATATCGCTGCCCAGCGCCGTCAACGGCGGCCAGGATCTGTCGCGCTGGGCGCCGTCGGGTCAGGAAAAGCTGGGCGCGGGGCAGAAGCAAGACAATTTCAACGCCCTTCGCAGCGAACTGGGGAACGCGCTGTCCGCCGAAATCGCGCGCAATGAGGTTGCCCTTCACATGGAAGCGGACGGCCTGGTGGTCAGCCTGCGCGAGGCTGGTTTTTTCGACAGCGGCTCGGCCACCATTAAGCCAGGCGCCCAGGCCGCCTTTGCGCGCGTCGCCAACATTCTGCGAGAACACTCCTGCGCGGTCAGAATTGAAGGTCACACCGACAACGTCCCTATCCACACTGCGCAGTTCGCCTCTAACTGGGAGTTGTCCACTGCGCGCGCCACCAGCTTAGTGAAGGCCCTCATCATGCAGTACGATGTCCCGTCTGAGCGGCTGTCCGCCGCCGGTTATGCAGAATTTCATCCCGCCGCGGGCAACGACACAGCGAAAGGCCGGCAACTCAACCGGCGCGTGGATGTTGTGCTCCTGACCTCTCCGCGACAGCGCCTGACGGCTAGTCTGAAGGCGCCCGCCGACAAGAATGCTGACCCGTCATCAACCAGCAACGCTGCGGATCTCATCGGCCCATGACCGGCAACATGCCGCGGGGCCGTGCCCTCAGGCGGAAATCCTGGGTGCAACGACTTGCCGATCGCAGGCCGAAGACGCCCGGAGAGCCTCTCCGATCCGGGTCAGCAGAATGTTCACCGTGAAGGGCTTCTGGATGTGGATGGCCTGGTTTCGGCTGATAGTTTGCGAAACATCATTCTGCGCGTAGCCCGACATAAAGACTGTAATCAGGTCAGGCTGCATGCTTTGCAAATGACAGGCCAGGTCGGTCCCATTCATGCCCGGCATCACCACGTCCGTCAGCAGGACATCGATTCGCCCCGCGTGCTGGCGGGCCAGGTGCAGCGCCTCTTTCCCATTGCTGGATTCCAGTACGGCATAACCGGCATGCGTCAGCACCTCGCGCGTGACCTCGCGCACCATCGATTCGTCCTCCACCAGCAGTACAACTGCCTTCGCCATTGGCGAACGGGTTGTGCCAATCGGCTCCATCGCTTCCAGTTTCATCTTCCTTCACCTGCTTGCTATTTGCGCCCGAAATCAGCGATCACCCTTCAGCAATGCAACTGCGCCGCCACTCGCGCGAAGCGCTGCTAAGTGGTGGCAGTTAGCGGGCATACGAAATAAAAGCGAAAGCTGGTCGCTGTCGTATCGCCACCCGGATCGGGAAGGTTCCGGTTTTGGGGCTCCGCTTTGGGAAGGATCGCCGCACAAACGAAACGGGCGGAAGCTACTCCGCCGCTGCTCGCCATAGTGTCTAGCTGGGACTGTTCTGCCGGTGAGTCTGTCCGTCCGCCTACATCCGCTGAGACATCGAATCGCTCCCACGGAGGTGGTCACCGAGCAACTCCTCGATCTGGGAGATCAGAACGTCGGGACCATCGTTGCTGGTGACAAACCGGTCGACGGCGCTCCGGCTCGCCTTTCCGGCCCCGTAGTAATAGGGCGACAGCACAACAGCAATCACGTCGGGACACTTCGCCTTCACTTGCCGGGCTACCTGCTCAAGGTCAATTTCGGGATGGCTGTTGTCCATCAGCAACATGTCGGGACACCGGTCTTCAGCTATGTTTTCTGCATCCTCGACAGAGTTGGTCGCGAATACCAGGTAGCCAAAATGCTCCAACAGCATCTGGCGGACCTGAAGAGTGTGGGTGTCACAGCACAAACAGAGGATCGCCTTGCGGTGTGCTTCCATGTACACTTCCGAATTCATTGCACTTGTCATCACATCGCCTCCAGCCGCCAATTTCGAGAGTTTGCAGGTGCGGCAGGACACGCCGGAAAAAATCGTCTGCCGAATTGAGTCTCTGTCGCCCAGAACAGAATGCAAGGTTTGGGCCAAATACTTCCGCCAAGTAAACAAAGGGAGTTACAACGATTAACCTCTGACTCACCTGGAAGTTTTTACCCATCGCGTGAAACTGTTATGTCCGGACCACATCCGTGCTCTGCCGGGGCGCGTATTCCGGTAGGTGACCGGCTAGGAGGGTCTCCTGCGAATTGCTGCCGGCGCGCTCTTCACCGGATGTAGAATCTCAATCTGGAAAGCAACTCTTGACGGCAGAATCTGTAAGCGCCTTGAGCACGTAATACTGAATGGGACCCCTCGAACAGAGCCCGTTGAACCGCAGCGATGCCGGCGACGAAATGCGGCTGGTCGCACGCATCCGCGCCGGCGATCAACAGGCTATGTCCGAACTTTACGACCGCTATGGCAAGGTGGTCTACGCGGTGTCGTTGCGGGTATTGCAGGATGCCTCTGCGGCCGAGGATGTGTTGCAGGATGTCTTTCTCCAGTTGTGGCGCAATCCTGACGCCTTCGATGCCAGCCGCGGCAGTCTGGCAGCGTGGCTGACGGTTATCTCGCGGCATCGTTCCATCGACCGCCTGCGCAAGCGGCGTCCCGAGGTCGACATCGAAGATTGCGTCATCGCCGGCGGCCCTGACCTTCGGGATGAGACCGAGCGCACGCTGGTGATCGAGAAAGTGCGCGTTGTCCTGACCGAGATGAATCCTGACCAGCGCAAGGTATTGGAGTTAGCATTCTTTCAGGGGCTCACCCATACCGAGATCGCCGAGAAAACTGGAGAACCGCTGGGCACCATCAAGACACGGATTCGCAGCGGGCTGCAACAGCTGCGAGCAAAGTTTGCGGGATAAGACGTAGAGCTGGCCTTTAGGCCAGCGACCAAGGCATACGGTAGAGCGGACCTTTAGGTCAGCGTCCAAGGGCATAATTAGAATACGGGGCTTTAGCCCCTGATTTACGGGATGAAGACACACGAACAATTCGCTGACGATCTGGCGCTCTACGCGCTGGATGAGCTGACGGGCGTCGAGCGTCAGGAACTGGAGGACCATCTTCAGGGCTGCGCCGCCTGCCGTCGTGAATTGCACGCGCTGCGCGGCGATCTCGGCCTGCTGGGTCTCACCAGCAGCGGCCCGCAGCCTCCGGCGCGCAGCAAAGACCGGCTCATGCGCGCTATTTCAGCTGAGCCGCGTGGGGTGTCCCTGCCTGATCCCACGCCCGCTCCTCGACGGAGTTTGTGGGCGATGTTAGTCCCGACGTTTGCAGCCTTGGCGCTGCTGCTGGTCGCGGTTGTGTTGTGGCGCAGCAACGGCCAGATGAAGGACCAGCTTGCCGAACTCGGCAATCGCAATCAGGACCAGAGCATTCAACTGGAGCAGATGAACCAGGAGCTCACGCTGCTGACGTCTCCCGACGCCGTCCACGTCGCGCTGAATCCGCAGAAAGCGCCGAAACAGCCCAGCGGCACCGCCATCTTCAGCCCCTCGCAGAAGCGCATGATGTTCATGGCCAGCAATCTGGGTCCGGTTCCAGAAGGCAAGGCTTACGAACTCTGGATTATCCCCAGCAGTGGCGCGCCCATTGCCGCCGGTGTCTTCAAACCCGACGAACACGGCAATGCCATCATGATGGACCACAAGATGCCTGAAGGCGTCGAAGCCAAGGCCTTCGCCATCACCGTAGAAAATCAGGAAGGCTCCGACAAACCCACCTCGCCAATCCTGCTGGTGGGAGGGGTGAGCTAGTCCACCTACTCGTACCGCAGCGCCTCGACGGGATCCAGGCGCGACGCCTTGACGGCGGGATACATCCCAAAGAAGAGACCGACGCTCATGGCCATCAATACGGCGGCAATCACCGCCCAGATGGGCACCGACGTCGGCATGGAAGGGAAGATCAGCGGCAAGGCAGCGGCGGCCGCCACACCGACAATTACTCCTGCCAAACCTCCGAGTCCCGTGAGAACAATGGCCTCGGTCAGAAACTGGCGGACCACGTCGCCGCGCCGGGCGCCAATGGCTTTGCGTACGCCAATCTCGTGGGTGCGCTCGGTCACCGACATCAGCATGATGTTCATCACGCCGACGCCGCCCACCAGCAAGCCGATGGAGCTGACGACGATGGTCATCAACGCCACGGTGCTCATGATCTGGCGGAAGTTGTCGGCGATGGCCTGGGCCGTGGTCATGCCGAAGTTGTCCGGCTTGTTGAACGGCACATTGCGGCGGCGGCGCAGCAAACCGCGAATCTCGTCTTCGGCCGCGTCCTTGTATCCCGGGTAAGCTTCTGCGCCGATGAAGTGCTCGTCATCAGCCGGATAGTGCTTGTGATAGGAGTGGTAGGGAACTTTGATAGTGCGATCGGCGCTTTCGTCTTTAAAGAGCTGGCCTTTGCGCTTTTCCAGCACGCCAACCACCTGGTAGGAAACGCCGTCAACCTGAATGGTTTTGCCGATGCCGTCGTGCGCGGGGAAAAAGTTTTTGTCGATTTCGTAGCCAATCACGGCGACATCGTCGTGATGCTGGTCCTCAAAGTCGGTAAAGAACCGGCCCTGCTTGACGTGTGCGTTGTACACATCCTGATAGGAGGAGTCGGCCCCGGTGTAGTCCAGATCGGTAATCTCATGGGTGCCATAGCGCGCTACTTTGAGTGGGGGCCGCTGCTCGTCGGGGTTAATGCGATGCATGAGTTCCACGGTGACGCTTTTCACGTGCGGGCACTCAGCGAGAATGGCCTTGGCGTCGTCGAAGGTTAGCGGTTTGCGATTGCGTTCTTCGGCGCTCATGCGTCCCACACGGATGGCGAAGTCCCAGCGAAAGATGAAAAGCGTATTGGTGCCGTAGTCGTCCAGATAGCCCTGAATGTCGCTGCTCACACCGACCAGGATGGAGGCGACAAAGATCATGGCGGCGACGCCAATCACCACCCCCAGCACCGTCAGAAACGAGCGCGTTTTGTGGTCGCGCACCGTCTCCAGCGCCATCCGCGAATTTTCCCCAAAGTGCATCCGCATAAAAGTAGTGGCCAGTGACCAGTGGTCAGTGGTCATTAGCCCCGATCGGTTTCTTTTGCTGCAGCGATGTAATCAGCCCATTCAAAATTCGTCCAAGTTCGCTGAGCGTGTGAACCAGTGACTCCTGCTGTTCGACTGTTATATAGCCGAGCTTCCGGCTGATGACGATCTGAGTTTCTACTTCATACAGGGAGCCGCGGGCATGACACAGAAACTGAATGAACTCCCCTTTCGTTGCGCGCCCCTGGCCTTCTGCAATGTTGCTGGGAATGGATACGGCGGCCCTTCGTAATTGGCTCGTAAGACCGTAAATCTCGTCGCCCGGAAATGCGGAGGTGAGGGAATAAACGTCACTCACTAAGTCAATTGCCTTTTGCCACGCTATGAGTTGTTGGTACTTTTTCAGCAGCACTCAAATCCTTCCATCCCACGAAGGCCACTCCAGCCATTGGCCACTAATTCTCATCACGCAGTGGATTGTTGCTCGGTCTGGCCACTGGCCACTGGCCACTGTCTACTAATTCTCATACCGCAACGCCTCAATCGGGTCCAGTCGCGCCGCTTTGCGTGCGGGATAGACACCGAAGAATACGCCCGTTGCCGACGAGATGCCGATCGCAAGCACCACGGCGGAGATGGGAACCGCCATCGGAACAGGCGTAGCAGTGCGCACAATCACCGCCAGAATCCAGGCGATGAGCACGCCCAAAGCTCCGCCGACCAACGCCATCACCGTCGATTCCACCAGAAACTGAAGCAGTATGTCCCGCCGCTTGGCGCCCAGCGACTTGCGAATCCCAATCTCGCGCGTGCGCTCGGTCACCGACGCCAGCATCACGTTCATAATCACCACGCCGCCGATCACCAGGAAGATGGAAACCAGCCCCACCATGCCCGACGCCAGCGTTCCGGTCAGGTTTTTCCAAAGCCCCATCAGGCTGTCGCTGCCCAGAATGCCGAAGTTGTCATCGTCGTTCGGTCCCAGATGACGGCGCGCGCGCATCAATACTCGGGTTTCTTCCTCGGTCCGGGCCATCCATTCCGGGCCGCGCGACTGCACATTGACGCTGAGGGTATAGTTGCGTCCGTAGATCTTCAGCCAGGTCTCGATGGGGATGTATACGAAGTTGTCCTGCGACTGTCCCAGGGTGTTGCCGATTTTCTTGGCCACGCCCACGATCTGGAACTCTTGCCCGTCGACCGTCAGGATTTTGCCCAGCGGGTCGATATTGGCGAAGAGCTTTTCCGCTACATCGGCGCCGATCATGCAGACCATGTCGCGGTGCTCGTTATCGCTGTCGGTTATGTAGCGTCCGGTTTCGACCTCTTCCACATCCATATCGCCGATGTTGGCGGTGACGCCACGCAGGTCGACATCCTCCATGCTCTGGCGCTCGGTGCGGAGATTGGCGGTGCGCCGTACTTCCACGCCAACCGCCTGGGGAAGCTTGAGGTTATCGTGCATGGCCAAGTAGTCGTCCCAGGTGATGTCACGGTTGCGACGCGTCGCCTTCAGCATTTCCTTGGTGTCGCTGATGATGGGAAACTTGTGCACCAGGAAGACGTTGGAGCCCAGATTGGCGATGCGAGTGGCAAAATACACGTTCATCCCGTTGACTAGGGCAATCACCAGGATCAGCGTCGAAACCGACAGGATCACGCCCAGCAACATAAGGAAGGAACGCAGCTTGTGGGCACGCATGGTCTGGAGCGCAATGATGACCGGCTCACGCAGGAAATGCTGATGCGGAAGTCGCCGGGTCTGCGATGCTGGTGTCATGGGATCAGGATAAAGGGCTCTATGACCATTCTACCGATTTGGGCAAATGCGTCCGAAGGTTAATACGGGCCAACGCGTCCGGAAGTTGCACGCAGGCGGAAGATTTGTCAGACGGCCCGGACTCCCGGGTCTCGAAAGGCGCAAGACGCGGGCGTCCCCTCTCATGTGTACTCCGTGGTTGTGGTAAGGGGCAATTGTCGCTCAGTGCCCTGCGCCGTCAGCCAATTGATTCTTGGCAAGTCTTTTGCCTTGTTTCTCCTAACGGCGGTTACAATCAACTTTCGGCAGGAGTTCGAGTGAATCCGACGGCCAAAACGGTCGCGTTCTGGCTTGTGATCGTGCTATTCAGCGCGCTGGCGTACCAAGTCGCGCATAGCACGAAATCTGGCGCAACACCCGGCATTTCCTTCTCAGAGTTTCTCTCCCAAGTGGACCAAGGCAATGTCAGCGAAGTCACGATCCTTGGCCAGGAAGTCCGCGGCAGATTCAAGAGCGACAAGACGAGATTCCACACCACGACTTCCGTTCAGCCGGCCATGATGGCGAAGGAACTTCAGGACAAAGGCGTCAACGTGACGGTGAGGGAAGCGCCGGGGGTGGGTTGGCCGGCGCGGTTGCGGGACCTGGCGCCCTTTGTCTTGCTCCCAGCGCTGTGGTTCATCATGGTCCGGCTGATCCAGCGGAATCGTAAATCCAGTACGTCCTCGTAGGGAAGGGTGGACCTGTCGTTTAGCGACCTTCTGCCAGCCGCCAAGCCGAACCATCAGGCACGTCTTCCCTCTCACCTTCCGGCCTGTGGCTCGTCAAAACCGATGGAATACAGATGCGGCGCAAAGCAGCGGCAATTCTCGAACTCCCAAATCTGGACGCGGCCCGCTGCCATCATTGATTTTTGGCAAGTCTTTTGCCCCGTTTCTTTTAGCTGCGGGTTACAATCAGTAGCTGCTGGAATTTCTAAATCCGGCAGCCGAAGGCGGCATCTAACCCGGTAGGGAAGAACTGACTGAAACTACGTGGTTTGATCAGGGCTTCCTGGGCACGGGATACGTGTCTGCCCCTCTCAACAGGAGTTTTCAGTGAATTCGACGGTCAAAACGGTCGTGTTCTGGCTCGTTATCGTGCTATCCGGCGTGCTGTTGTGGCAAGTCGTGAAGGGCGCGAACTCGGGCGCAAAAGAGCATGACTTCACGTTCTCGGAGTTTCTTTCCAATGTGGACCAGAGCAACGTCACCGAAGTGACGATTACCGGCCAGGAAGTCCACGGCAAACTGAAGAGCGATAAAGCGGGCTTCCGTACCACGATACCTGCCAGCTATCCCGACATGATCAAGGAGCTGCGCGACAAGGGTGTCAACATCAATGTGAAGGACGCCCAAGCCGGAGGCTGGCCTTCATGGCTATTGAACCTGGCGCCTTTTGTTTTGCTCGGAGCGCTCTGGTTCATCATGATCCGCCAGATGCAGACCGGCGGTAACAAAGCCCTGTCGTTCGGCAAGAGCCGTGCCCGCCTGCTCTCAATGCAGCAGAAGAAGGTGACGTTTAAGGACGTTGCCGGCGTGGATGAAGCCAAAGAAGAGCTGAAAGAAATCATCGAGTTCCTGCGCGAGGCGCAAAAGTTCCAGAAGCTGGGCGGCCGCATTCCTAAAGGCGTGCTGCTGGTGGGACCTCCCGGAACCGGCAAGACGCTGCTGGCCCGTGCGGTAGCCGGCGAAGCCAATGTTCCGTTCTTCAGCATCTCCGGCTCGGACTTTGTGGAGATGTTTGTCGGCGTGGGCGCCAGCCGCGTCCGCGATCTGTTTGAACAGGGCAAGAAGAACGCGCCCTGCATCATCTTTATCGACGAAATCGACGCCGTTGGCCGTCACCGTGGCGCTGGCTTGGGCGGCGGACACGACGAGCGCGAGCAGACCCTGAACCAGTTGCTGGTTGAAATGGACGGCTTCGAATCGAACGAAGGCGTCATCCTGATCGCCGCAACTAACCGTCCCGACGTACTCGATCCGGCGCTGCTGCGTCCTGGCCGTTTCGATCGCCGCGTGGTGGTTTCGCGTCCCGATGTTCGTGGCCGCGAAGAGATCCTGCGCGTTCACACCCGCAAGATTCCCATCAGCGACGATGTCGATCTTGGCGTTCTGGCCCGTGGTACACCCGGATTCTCCGGCGCCGACCTGGCCAACATGGTGAACGAGGCTGCGCTGAGTGCTGCTCGTCAGAATCGCAAGACGGTGCTGATGTGGGACTTCGAGCAGGCCAAGGACAAGGTGCTGATGGGCGCCGAGCGCAAGTCGATGCTGCTCTCGGACGAGGAGAAGAAAGTTACCGCGTATCACGAGGCCGGCCACGCGCTGGTCGCTGCCATGCGCGAGCACTCTGACCCGCTGCATAAGGTCACGATCATCCCGCGCGGCATGGCGCTGGGCGTCACTATGCAGTTGCCCATCGACGACAAACACACTTACACGCGAGACTACCTGGAGACGCGGCTGGCCATCATGATGGGCGGACGCGTTGCCGAAGAGCTGTTCCTGAACACCATGACCACGGGCGCGGGCAACGACATCGAGCAGGCTTCCGACCTCGCGCGCAAGATGGTCTGCGAGTTCGGAATGTCGTCACTGGGGCCGATCACCTTCGGCAAGAAGGAAGAGCAAATCTTCCTGGGCCGGGAGATCAGCCAGCACCGCGACTTCAGCGAGGAGACGGCGCAGAAGATCGATGCCGAGGTCGTCCGCTTCGTGGATGACGGGTACAACTCGGCGCGCCATATCCTGGAAAGCAATCGCCCCATCCTGGAGCGGATTGCCATGGCGCTGCTGGAGCGCGAGGTGGTTGACGCCAACGATATTCAGTTGATGATCGAAGGCAAGGAACTGCCGGTGCGGGTGAATCCCAACGTTCCTCCTCCAGCTAAGGAAGACGTGCAGCAGGTGCTGAAGCCGGCTCCGGGCCAGCCAAATGTGGCTCCCGGCGAACGTCCGGCGCAGGCGTAGGAAGCTTCGAGCAACTAGCTACGAGCAACTAGCTAACGCAAATGGGCGGCCCAAGTGGCCGCCCAAAATTTTGCACCGGGCACAAAGCAGTGGAAGCGCCAGGCTTTAGCCCGGCGAAAATGAAGCCGTATGTGATCGGCTTCAGCCGCGGGCCGATTAGGACCCTCGAACTCGCTACTCTCCCGGCTCGAAGCGGTAGCCGACCCACGGTTCGGTGAGAATGTATTTCGGCGTGCCGGCGTCAACCTCCAGCTTCTTGCGCAACTGGCCGACGAAGACGCGCAGGTACTCATTTTGTTCCACGCTGGCGCCTCCCCACACGGCGTTGAGAATGGCGCGGTGGGTGAGGACCTTGCGTGGATGCTGCGCCATATAAAGCAGCACATCGAACTCCTTGGGAGTGAGGTGAACGTCGCGGCCAGCTACGGCGACGGAGTGGGCGTTCATATCGATATGGATATCTCCATCTTCGATCTTGCTGCGCGGCTCAGTCCCGCTCGGCGGCGAGCGCCGCAAGGCTGCGCGGACCCTGGCCAGCAACTCGCCGGTGCTGAAGGGTTTGGTGATGTAGTCATCGGCGCCTGAGTCCAGCGCCTCAATCTTGCTGCGTTCTTCGCCGCGCACCGACAGCACCAGGATGGGGACCTGCGAGACTTCACGCAACCGCCGGCAAAGTTCAATGCCATTCATGTTGGGCATGGCGAGGTCGGTGATCACCAGGTCGGGGGTGAAGTCCTTCATGATCTCCAGCGCGGTTTCACCGTCGTTGGCCACGCGGATGTCATAGCCCTGGGTGTCGAGGCTGGTGCGCAGCACGCGCGTAATCTGCGGCTCGTCGTCGACGACTATGATGTGTGGGCGAGTGGGCATGAAGACACTGTTCTAAGCCCGAGTGCGGCTCATAGGCAAGGGCTGCTCTCAACGGGGCGGCACTCTGTCCACCAGGGCCGTCCGCAGCTGCGTTCCGGCTAACTTCGCAGCTTGGCCAGCAAGTCGGAAGGATGAACCGGCTTGGCCAGAATCTCAAATTCGTGGCCGTGGGACCGGGCATTCTCCAACAGGTCGGCCGTGGCAGCCTGCCCGGAGAACAGCAGGATCTTGCAGGCAGGCAGAAAGCCGCGAATGCTGATGGCGGCCTCAATGCCATTCATATCGGGCATGATGACATCGCTGATGACCAGGTCAGGCCGTAGCTCGCGGGCGCTCTCTACCGCGGCGGTTCCGGTGTAAACCGCGGAAGCCTCGTAGCCGTTCATGTCCAGGATCTTCGCCAGAGTGTCGGCGATGACCTGCTCGTCGTCAACCACCAGGACTCGCGGTTTCTTGGCCAAGTGCATTCACTCGCTCCTTCCAAATCTACCGAAGCCGAACTGGCGATTATAGCGGAGGAACGTGCCGGAAGAGTTCGTCCGAGGGTCCCCCGGAGCTGAAAGGTGAGATGCAAAAATTACCTTCCGGGTCGCACCCTTAAGTCGAACCTGCACAGTATTAGCTGGTTTGATGGACTATCACCCAGGAAGGAGCAACTTCAATGCCATCAGACGCTGCGGTATGCGCTGCTACTCTGCCGGCAGTCGAATTGTGCGGCGGCTCACAACAGGTGGGTGACCGGCGTCACCGCCTCTGTGGTCGCTCGCTTTGTACATTGGTTTTGACAAGGACTGACCGCCCAGGTCCTAAACGTGGGGCGACAAAACCAAACGGGAGAGCGCAATCATGGCATACGTCATCACTGATACCTGCACGAAAGATGAACTCTGCGTCGAAGCTTGTCCGACCGACTGCATCCATCCGAAGAAAGACGAAGACGGTTTTGAAGCCGAGACCCAGCTTTATGTGGATCCCGAGGGCTGCATCGATTGTGGCGCCTGCGTTCCGGTTTGCCCCAGCAATTCGATGTTCCTGGTGGACGAGGTTCCCGCCGACAAGCAAGAATTTATCGCGAAGAACGCCGAGCACTACGCCAAATAGTGGCTGAGGTCTAACGAGTTCAGCGCAGTACGGCAGCGTGCAGTAGGCCGGCGAGAACGGAAGCGGCATCGGTCGCGCAGGGATTTCTGGCGTGCACTCCGCGGACCAACTGGCCATGAAACTGCGGCCAAGCTGTCGCCTTTCGCCGGCAAAATAACGATTCGTGCGACCCACAGGGCACAGCATCGACTGTGCCTTTCTTTTTTCATCGGCATCAGGACCGGGCGATCAAGCCTTCAGTACGGAATTCGCATCTCACAAACATGCAAGTTCGAGCTCTTCTTCTGGCGCTTGTCGTGAGCTTCACTCCAATCCTTTTCACCGGATGCAATGCGTGCGTGAGCAAGCCAACGAGTCCGGACCAGGTTCGGCAAGAAACTGCCGCGGCGACGGCGCAACTCAAGGACGATGCCAAGGCCGTGGCGCAAGGTGTTCGCGAGGGCTTGACGCGTCCCAGTGCCGACCAGCCAGTCGATCTGAACACGGCCTCAAAGGCGCAACTGATGAGCCTGCCCGGCATGGACGACGCCGCAGCCGAGCGCGTGATTGCCGGGCGGCCTTACTCCAGTGAGCATCAGCTGCTGGAGCGGCGAATCCTCTCGCGCGAGGAATACGGCAAGATCGCCGACAGCATCACAGTCAAGAAATAATCCCCGGCTTTGTCGCAGGAGCACGCTTCAAAATCTGAAAGTGATTAGCCCAGCGCGGAAGCGCTGGGAAAGCTGCGATCATTTGGCTTCCAGCCCCTTAAGGGGCGGCAAGTTTTCCCCGTGCACCTCGCTTGTCGGCCGCGATATGATCAATGCGCTGGACCCCGCCGGACGACCGCTCCTTCAGCACGTTACAATGAAGCTTTGGAGAGGTCATTTTTGTGTCTACCTATCAAGATATCGTCGATCGCGAAGAGAAATTCCTGCTGAACACCTATGCCCGTTACCCGCTGGCCATCGCGCGCGGCAAGGGCGTGTACGTTTATGACGTCGAGGGCCGCCGTTACCTCGACTTTCTCACCGGCCTGGGCGTCAATGCGCTTGGCCACGCGCATCCGCGCATTGTGAAGGTTATTCGCGACCAGGCGGCGAAGGCCATCCACGTCTCCAACCTTTATTACAACGAGTACCAGGGACTGCTGGCCGAGAAGCTTTGCACTGCATCGGGACTGGACCGCGCGTTTTTCTCTAACAGCGGCACCGAGGCGATTGAAGGCGCGCTGAAGCTGGTGCGTGCCGCCGGGCATGCCGTCGGCGGGCCGGAGAAATCGGTGGTCATCGCGCTGGACAATTCCTTTCACGGGCGCACCATGGGCGCGCTTGCGCTCACCGGCCAGCCAAAATATCGCAAGGACTTCGATCCCATGCTGGAGGGCGTGCGCTTTGTGCCGCGCAATGATGCGGAAGCGCTGCGCGCCGCAATGGACGAGAAAGTTTGCGCGATTGTTCTGGAGCCGATTCAGGGCGAAGGCGGCATCCAGTCGACGTCGCCGGAGTTCTTGCAGGCTTGTCGCGAGCAGGCCAATCAACATCAGGCCGCGCTGATCTTCGACGAGATCCAATGCGGGCTGGGCCGTACTGGCCGGCTCTTCGCCTTCGAGCACTTCGGGGTCAAACCCGATGTCGTCTGCATCGCCAAGCCGATTGCCGCAGGATTGCCGCTGGGTGCGTTTCTGGCCAAAGAACAGTTCGCGCAGCACATTACTCCGGGCAAGCACGGCACAACCTTCGGCGGAGGCCCGCTCACCTGCCGCGTTGCGCTGGAGTATCTCGCGATTCTGGAAGACGAGAATTTGCTGGAGCGCGTGCGCCGTGTCGGTGGCTACTTCTCGCAGAAGCTGCAAGAGTTCGTTGCCAAGTTCGACATTGCAGTGGAAGTGCGCGGCGTGGGCGCGATTCAGGCGCTCCAGTTGAACATTCCGGGCAAGCCGGTGATGGACGGAGCGCTGGCCAATGGCCTGCTGATCAACGTGACACAGGACAACGTGCTGCGGTTTCTCACACCGTTTCTGCTGGAAGAGAAGGATGTGGACAAGGGAGTGCGGATTTTGAAGAAGCAACTCGCGGCTGCGCAGAAACAGGCCAAGGCGGAGAAGACAAGGCGAGTTCCGGTGTAAATGCCATCTGCGCATGGTAGGTGGTAAAATGAATGGCATGAAATTGCGCATCGACAGATCGGGACGCATTGTGGTTCCTAAGCCGCTACGCAAGCGATTAGGACTCGATCCCGATCAGGAGCTCGAGTTGGTAGAGCAGTCGAACGGGGTGCTGCTGCGGCCGATTCGGCAAGAACCCGTATTGGTAAAGGTTGGCGGTGTCTTGGTTCACCAGGGCGTGGCTGAACCGGATTTCAATTGGGATCGGATAGTCGACGACGTACGTGAGGAGAGAATTCAACAACTTCTCAAGCCGTGATGAACATATTTTTCGACACGTCTGTACTTGTTGCAGCTTCCGTTAGCAGCCACTCTCATCATGTTCAAGCCCTTCCTGCTCTGCAAAGAGTGATGGCGAACAGAGACCGGGGGTTTTTCGGTACCCATTCCATTGCAGAAGTCTTTTCCGCGCTTACTCGGCTACAAGTAGTGCCGCGAATTCATCCAGCCGAGGCCACGCGGATGGTAGAGGAAAATCTCCTGCCTCATTTTGAAATCGTTCCGCTGGCGAAAAGCGATTACTTGAAAGCCATGAACCTCATGGCCAACGGCGGCTGGGTCGGCGGCAAGATCTATGACGCACTGCTCCTGTGCTGCGCAGCGAAAGTCAATGTCGACCGAATTTATACGTTCAACCTAAAGGATTTCCGGCTGCTCGCGCCCACATCGCTCCAAAGCAAAATCTGCGCTCCCCTGTAACCGCCGGCAACGCTGACTCTGGCGCCTACGGCTACCCTGCCACCCTCTCCGCAATCCACGCCGCGCACTCCTTCGTGCCCATCGAGCCGCCGACATCCACCGTGGTCTTCTTCGCGCGCACGGCCTCCAGCACGGCATTCTCGATTCTCTGCGCTTCGGCATGCAGGCCGAGATGCGCCAGCATCATCGCTGCCGTCAGAATCGAGCCCATAGGATTGGCGATGTTCTTTCCGGCAATCGGTGGCGCGGAGCCGTGGACTGGTTCGAACATCGATGTCCGGCCGGGATGAATGTTGCCGCTGGCGGCCATGCCCAGCCCTCCTTGTAGTGCGGCTGCCAGGTCAGTAACGATGTCGCCGAACATGTTGTTGGTGACGATCACGTCGAGCGAGCGCGGCTCGCGCACCATCTGCAGGCAAAGTGCGTCCACGTACATGTGCTGCGTCTGAATCTCGGAATATTCCTTCGCAACTTCCTTGAAGACGCGCTGCCACAGGCCGCCGGCGTAGGTCATCACGTTCGATTTGTCGGACATCATGACTTTCTTGCGGCCGTTCTCTCGCGCGTACTTGAAGGCGAAATGAATGACGCGCTCCACGCCCTTGCGCGTGTTGATGTCCTCTTGCGTCGCGACTTCTTCCGGCGTGCCCATCTTGAAGTTGCCGCCCATGTCCATGTACACGCCTTCGGTGTTCTCGCGGATGACGGTGAAGTTAATGTCGTCGGGCGCGGCGTTCTTCAGCGGACAGAGCGAAGCGTCGAGCAGGCGGACCGGGCGCACGTTGGCGTAAAGGTCCATCTTGAAGCGCATGCCCAGCAGGATTTCCTTGGCATGGATGTTGCTGGCGACGCGTGGATCGCCGAGGGCACCGACGAAGATGGCGTCGAAATCGCGCGCCAGCATGTGGAAGCCGTCGGAGGGGATGGTGGTGCCGTCGATGAGATAGCGGTCGGCGCCCCAGTCGAAGATAGTGAACTCGACAGCCGCGCCGCTGGCGCGGACTACTTCCAGGGCGTTCGGAATAACTTCCTTGCCGATGCCATCTCCGGGAACAACTGCGATGCGTTTGTGGGTGCTCATGATCATCGAAGATAGTAGCAGGGATTGAGCACCTGACCGCTCCGCCGGCTCTTAGCTTTTAGCCTTTAGCTCTCAGCAAAACCGGGTATCACACGAAATTCGCCGTGTTGGCTTGGAGCTAAGGGATAAAGGCTAAGAGCCCGGAGTCCGAAATACCACAAGCCAACCACCGTCTTCTATAATCAAATATTCACCATGAATGTTGCGGCACTACAAGATAAGCTGACGGCGTCGGGAGCGCGGCTGGGAAACTATCGCGGCGCTGAGACGCCTGCGAGTTTCGGCGATGTGGCAGCTGAGTTCAAGGCGCTGCTTGAGGGCTGCGCAGTGTTCGACCTGAGCTGGCAGGCCAAGCTGATCTTCAGCGGCAGAGATCGCGTGCGCTGGCTGAATGGCATGGTCACCAACAACGTTCGCGACCTGGCGCTGGGACATGGAGTTTACTGTTTCATCCTGACACCGCAAGGACACAATCAGGGCGATCTGGTTGCGTACAATCGCGGCGACTACCTGCTGGCGACGACCGACCGCGAGCAGGCGCCGAAGATCACCGCCTTGCTACAGCGCTACATCATCATGGATGACGTTGAGATCGAAGACATCAGCGACAAACTGGGCGCGATTGGCGTTGGCGGTCCAAAGGCAGGAGAGGTTCTGTCGAAGGCAGGTATCGACGTTGCGCAACTCCAGCCTGGACAAGTGATCGACACGGTCTGGCGCGAGATCGGCATCTCGGTCGCCCGCAATACGCATCCGCAGATGGATGGCTACGAGGTGTGGCTCGCCGCCGAGCAAGCCGACGGAGTTTGGGATGCGCTGACGGCTGCGGGAGCAACGCCGGTGGGCAGCGATGCGCTGGAGTTGTACCGCATTGCGCGCGGCGTGCCACGCTACGGCGTCGATCTGCGCGAGCGCGATCTGGCGCAGGAAACGGGCCAGGAGCATGCCCTGAGTTTTGTCAAGGGCTGCTACATTGGGCAGGAGATTGTGGAGCGGGTTCGCGCCCGCGGCAGCGTGCATCGGACGTTCATCGGATTTGAAGTGCAGGGCGAGCCGCCGCAGGCGGGAACGAAGGTTCGCGCCAACGACAAAGATGTGGGAGAGATCACCAGCGCAGCGCGCGTGCCGTTTCCGGGCGGCGATAGGACGGTGGCCCTGGGCTATCTGCGGCGTGAGGTGACAACGGCTGGCGCGACGGTGCAAGTTGGCGAGCAAAGCGCCATGGTGAAGGCACTTCCATTTATCTAAGACAAAGGGTTCACCGCGGAGGCACAGAGGTCACGAAGAAGTGACGGGCGCTTGGGAATTGGCTAAACGCCAAGAGCTAAATGCCAAGTCGCAAGGTGCGATCGCGGGATTTTGAAAAACTCAGTGCTGTTTGTGTCTCCCTGGTGAAAAGAAAAAATATGGCAGAAAAAGAAAAGAAACCCGAATTTGTAGTGACCGATCGCCGCCTGTTCAGCACCGACGGTGAGTTGCGTCAGGACGTAGTGGAAGCCGAGGAGCGGCGCGAAGAGCGCGAGCGCGAAACCAAGGAAGCGCAGCAGCGCGCGAATGAAGAGCGTGCTGCGCAGAACCATGCGGCACACACGTCGACGCCACCCGCACCAACATCGGTGGAGGAGCCGGAGATTCAGGCCCCGAGCGCGCACGACCAGCAGGCTTCGGCGGCGGCGTACAAGGAGTCGACGCGCGAGATCGACGCAGAGATCGAGAAAGAGATGCGCAAGCAGGGCCAGCCCCACCGCGCGCAGGACTTCGAGATAACCTTCGAGAAGTTCGTCGCCTCGATGTACATGACTTCGCTGATGCAGCTTGGACTGGCAGCTCCGCAAGGCGCAAAGCCGGAGGTGGACTTGCTGGGCGCGCGCCAGACCATCGACACGCTCGCTCTGTTGCAGGAGAAGACCAAGGGCAACCTGACAGCAGCGGAAGGGAACATGCTGCAAAACTGCCTGTATGAGCTGCGCATGGCCTACCTGGAAGTCACTAATTTAATCACCCATCCGCCCCAGCCTGACGGCAAAGCCTGATGAAAGCTACGCTCACGGTGCTGGGCAGTGGAACCTCGATGGGAGTTCCGACCATCGGGTGCGACTGCGCGGTGTGTACTTCGGGCGATCCGCACGACCGTCGTACTCGTCCCTCGATTATGGTGCAGTGGGACGGTCACACCGTTCTCATCGACACTACGCCTGACTTCCGCGAGCAAGCCATCCGCGAGCACATTCGCAAGATCGACGCCGTGCTGTATACCCACGGGCACGCCGACCATATTCTCGGACTGGACGATGTCCGTCCGCTCAGCTTCCCCCGCGTCACTGGTGGTGGCAAGATTCCGCTGTTTGCCAGCGAGAACACGGCGAAGGTTTTGCGCAGTGTCTTCCGCTACATTTTCGAGGCGAATTACAAGTACGGGGGCCTGGCGCAAGTGGAATTGCAGCCGATGGAAGGGCCGGTGAAACTGTTTGGCGCAACCTTCCAGCCGCTGGCGGTGATGCACGGCGATGTGCCGATTGAGGGGTATCGCTTTGGCGGGGCCGCATATCTCACCGACTTCAGCAGCGTGCCCGAGGAGACCCTGACGCAGTTGGAGGGTCTGGACATTTTGTTTCTGGATGCGCTGCGCCACCATCCGCATCCCACACACTCGACGGTGGAGAACTCGCTGAAGATCGTGGAGCGGTTGAAGCCGAAGCAAACCTACTTCACGCACATCTCGCATGATCTGCCGCACGAGGCGACCAATGCGGCACTGCCGGACAATGTGAAGCTGTCGCACGATGGGCTGAAGCTGGAATTCGAGATCTAGCGAGGAAATCCGGCTTTAGCCGCTGAGGGAGCCAGCCCCTCAGGGCCTGAAGGCCGATTTTGTTTGCGCACTCTGACGGCACGGCTAAAGCCGTGCCCTTTCAAATCGATGCGCCAGGATTGGCGCTGCGGTAGAGTCTCGGGCCTTTAGTTCGGGTCACAAGAAAACATGCAAGTCTTTCGCCAGCTCGATGATGTTCCGCCTGACTTCGGTCCCACCGTGGTCAGCGTGGGCAACTTTGACGGAGTGCATCGCGCGCACCAGGAAGTGGTGCGGCATATGGCCGAGCGCGCCCGCTTGTTCGGCGGCAAAGCTGTGGTGGTGACATTCGAGCCGCATCCGCTTCGCATCCTGCGACCCGATGTTGCGCCCAGGCTGCTGACAGCGTTGCCGGCCAAACTGAAATTGCTGGAGCAGACCCACGTGGACGCCGTGCTGGTGCTGCCGTTCACCCGCGACTTGTCGCTGATGACAGCCGATGACTTTGCCCGGCGCGTGCTGGCGGAGACCTTGCATGCGCGCGAGGTGCATGAAGGTTATAACTTCCACTTCGGCCATAAAGCGCAGGGCAATGTGAATACGCTGGCCGAGTTAGGCCGGCAGTTTGGCTTTGAAGCGCGGATCTATCCCGAACAGCTGCGGCGGGGGCATCACCTCTCCAGCAGCGAGGTTCGAAAGGTGATTGCGGAGGGTAAAGTTAGCCGTGCCCGAGCGCTGCTGGGACGGCCATTCAGCATTATCTCCACTCCGGGACGCGGACGCGGCTACGGCCGGCAGTACACTGTGCCGACAGTGAACCTGGCGCGCTATGACGAACTGGTGCCGGCCAACGGTGTCTACATCACGTGGCTGCGGGTGAGCGGCGAATGCTTTGAGGCGGTGACCAACGTGGGCAACCGGCCGACCTTCGGAGAAGAGTCGTTCGCCATTGAGAGCCATCTGCTGAACTTCCATCCTATCGAACTGCTGCCCGACACGGAGCTGGAGTTGACCTTCCTGAAACGGCTGCGGGCGGAGATCAAGTTTCCCTCGGTGGAAGCGTTGCGCGAGCAGATTGGAAAAGATGTGCAGAAGGCAAAGAGGTTTTTCCGGCTGGAGAAGCTGCGAGCCCCGAGCCACTAGCTTCGAGCCACGAGCTGCGGGCACTGCGCTTTACCTGCTTCCGAGATTGCTAACCCTAGGTTGCATTACCGCTAAACTTCCCCGACGTTAGTGCTTGCCGCTGAGTGCGAGAAGCTCGCGGTTCAAGGCTCGCAGCCCGCAGCTAGTGGCTCGTAGCTCACTTCTCCCTCGTTTCCTTGCCTTCGCCGGTCTTTGTCCAGGTTTTGCCGTCGTCGGTGGAGAACTCCGACCACCACTCCACCATGTCGTTGCCATGAAACTGATTTGTGGTACGAAACTGCACGCTCTTGCCTTTAATCTCAGCAGTGTTTGAGTACACCCAGAGTTCGCCATTCTCGGCAACGTCCAGCGCGGTGTGGCGTGGCGTCTCCTCGCCCAGGGAAACTCCATAAAGGTAGAACTTATTGGTTTTGGGCGCGAAGGTGTAAATGGAGAGATCGCGCAGCGGAGTGCCGCCGAAGTCAATGTCTTGATCGCAGATGACGAAGATGCGATCGGGCGACCAGGCGCATTTGGTCACGGCACTGGTTTTTTTGGCCTGGCTGTAGGCGGTATCGAAAAATTGGCCGGTGCTGACCCATTTGCCGCCGACCCAGCGATTCAACCTGTCGGCGGGAGGAGTTGTGTCTGCCGCCATCAGCGCCAGGGAACAGGCCATCACAAGAAGCAACCGCGTAAACGGCTTCATAAGCACATCCTGGGAGCTCGCCCGCCTTCGATTGAACTCTGCCGTGAGTATAGGAAGAATCAGGTTCCGGGGGAAAGAAATCTGGATGAACGGTGGAAAAGGCTGGTGAGCTGCTGTCCGGCAGGTTTGCGCGGTTGCGGCCAACCTGATAACTTTTCCCATTACCCTTAAGAACGCAATGAAGAGAGCCATTCCTGTTGCCTTATTCTGTTGCCTGATGTGTGTGCCGCTGCTGGCCCAAGTGCCCACCGACAGTCCTGCCGATGTACTGCGCCATCCTGGCTGGAACGCGGGGATTTTCGCCGGCGGAGGCACGTCGGTGGACAGCACGCCCAGCGGCAGCAACCTGGTACTGGGAGTTCGCCTGGGACGCGTCCTGACTGACGAGCATGGTCCGGGATTTCTGCGCGGCACCTACGAGATGGCCATCGACATTGTTCCTCTGGACGAGTACTGGATCAATGGCGGACAGTACGCCGGAGGCGTGGATCCCGTCGTGTTCAAGTGGAATTTCACCAGTGGCTGCAAGGTGGTGCCGTACTTTGCGGCAGTGGGCGGAGCGGTGTTCAGCAACCACAACCTGCCGCCGGGCGATACCTCTCAAATCAACTTCACCAGCGGACCGGAGATTGGCGCACAGATCTTCCGCAAGGGAACGAACTCCTGGGACATCATGGTGAAGGCCTATCATCTTTCGAACGCCTCGATTGGCAACCACAATCCGGGGTTGAACGCCAACGTGCAATTCATGCTTGGCTACACCTGGCATTAGGAAACATCGATTTGCGGGCTGCTGACTTCCGGTCTGTCAGGCACTCGCGCCCAATATGAATCGCTACTATTCGCGTGTATTCTATTCACAGCTCTCTCGCTACATCAGGAAAGGATGGTAAGCCGCTGCCGCTTACCTCGTAGATAAATGGCTGTCCACCCGTTTGTGCCTGCCGATATAGAAGCTGCGCTAGGTCGCCGATTCACAGTCGGCCCCGAGATTGCCGTTGGTGGTCAGGGGGTAATCTTCAAGGCAACCAGAATCTTGCAGCCAGACGGCACCGCGGCTAATGACGTTGTGGCTCTGAAATTGAACCTCCATCGCGATCAGGAGATTCGGGTACAGCGCGAGATCACCGCGATTGAGAATGTCTCGCATCCCGGCCTGGCGCGATTGGTTGAGCATGGTTACTGCGACCTGGAGTGTGGACACACGCGATTCGTGGCGTGGGAATTTGTAGAAGGTGTGCCGCTAAGCCATCGTTTGCGAATCGGCGGACGGATGCTGGAAGCCGAAGTGCTGCCGATAGGGCGCGATGTCGCGGCCGCCATTGCGGCAATCTGGTCACGCAGCATCGTTCATGGGGACATCAAGCCCTCGAATATTATGGTGAGGGATTCCGGCGGCGCCGTACTGATCGACCTGGGCGCGGCCAGGCACTCCGAGCAAGACAATACCATGGCCTTCCGCAGGCCTTTTGGGACCTGGGGCTACTTTTCACCGGAGCAGGCCCGAGGCGAGGCGGTGACCTGCGCATCGGACATATTTTCCCTGGGCGTAGTCATGCTGGAATGCTTACTGGGGCGGCATCCCACGGCCCATCACCAAGGCGACCTGGACGAAGGATTCCGGGCGACCAGCTTCAAGCTGGGATCGAGCACGGCCCTGCTTAGCATGTTGGACAGGATGCTGTCGGAACGTCCGAAGTTCAGGCCGATTCCTGCCGACCTCAGCCGCTACTTCCAGACCCTACAGCAGAGAATGCAAGCCGAAGCTGCCGCGGACGCCCCTACACATAAGACAGGCGATGGGTAGTTTGCGGCGGAACAGTTGCGGTGAAACCGGCTGGGGGGGCGCGCCGGCGGCGGGTACACCGGCCTGAGCCGCCTGCCGGTGTGAGCGCAAGATTTTGAATGACACCAGCTTGCATCGGCGTATACTCCTGTCTGGCATCGAACGTATGACATCGTCTCCCTTGCTGCACCCGCTTATCCTTTGTATCGACGACGCCGAGATCGCTTTGCGGGTCCGCAAGCTGTTGCTGGCCGGGGCAGGCTACTCTGTTCTGACCGCGCCATCGGGCGAAGAGGGACTTGAGGCATTTAAGCAACACCCGGTCGAGTTGGTGATCGCGGACCACTTCCTGTCGGGCAAGTCGGGAGCGGAGATCGCCAAGGAGATGAAGGAGTCCAAGCCGGAGGTGCCGATCCTGATCGTGTCGGCGGCTTCGGAAAAGCCCGAGGGCTTGGAGTTTGTTGACGGCTTCCTGTCGAAGGGCGAAGGCCCGGACGCTCTGCTGGAAAGTATCGCCCGCCTGCTCGAACGTCACAACGCGGGCTAGAATCAGCGTTCGGCAGTCTCCCATCCTGTCCTCAAAACGCGGCGCAGCGGGCAAGCACCAAGCACGCGGAGTAAAGACTCACCCGCGGATATCCTCTCGCTAGATGTCAATCCTACTTTAAGCTGGCCGACACTGCCGCCGATTTCAAAGCACGCTTCAAGATGAGTTTGGCCGATGCTTTCGCGCCGCGCTGACCAAAGAAATGGAGGCGGAACTGGTGACAGGCGACTCAGAATTCAGGCCGCTTCACCAGGAAATCAAAATCCAATGGCTGAAGTAATTATTGGTGCAGCAGGCCCCGTTGGCTGTAATGGAATCCATTACATTGTAATATGTTGGCATGGCGACTGCTACTGCAAGGAAATCGAAGGTCTACACGATCAGCCTCCCGCCCGAACTTGCACGAAAGGCTGAGGCGCTGGCCCGGAGAGATAGCCGCACTATGAGCGAGCTATTCCGGGAAGCCTTTCGCGCCTATTCCGCACAGCAGGCGCGGCGGACACTGGATGAGTTGGGCGAGTATGCGGCCGGCCGCAATCCGAAGGGCTACACCGAGGCCGATGTTCCCCGGCTCATTAAAGAAGTGCGTGCCGGGAAGCAGCGCCGCCGGGTCTGCGGTCATGGTTAAGAGGGAATTGTAAGCACCGGGGCATCCGGCGTAGTGACTAACCCGCCGATATCCTCTTGCCAGATGTCAATCCTACTTTACACATCTTGACGGAAAATATTATGCAGGTAATACTATCAGGCATGAGTATGACAGAAAAACCCGAGACCGTCTCGTTCACGACAAAAGGGCAGGTCGTGATCCCGCTGCGTCTTCGCAAGCAATTCGAAATCGAGGACGGAACCAAAGCGGTGGTGCAAGCGACGCCGGACGGCATCCTGCTGAAACCGGTGACGGCGGCGCTCATCCGGCGCGGGCGCGGCATTCTCAAGCGCGCGTCAGGACACAGGCCGCTGACTGAGGAGTGGGCCGAGCACAAAAAGCAGGAGCGCGCGCTGGAGGAGCGCCATGCCGGCTAAGGTGCTGGACAGCTTCGCGCTCATCGCCTACTTCCGCGACGAATCGGGCGCAGAAGCGGTGGAGCAACTGCTCATCTCCGCCAGCAAGAAAGACATCCCTCTCCACATGACCGACGTGAACTACGCCGAAGTGAAGTATTCGATTGTGAAGAAAGACGGCGCCGCAGCCTGGGCGGAAGCCGCAAAGGTCCTGGAGGGCCTGCCCATTGATTTTCACTCCACCACGCGCGCGCTGGCCGACACTGCCGCCGATTTCAAAGCACGCTTTAAGATGAGTTTGGCCGGTGCTTTCGCCGCCGCGCTGGCCAAAGAAAAGAAGGCGGAACTCGTTACAGGCGACCCAGAATTCAGGCCGCTTCACCAGGAAATCAAAATCCACTGGCTGAAGTGATTATTGAATGCCGTACGTCCAGCACCTTTCGGGACCTCGGTCAGTTCTTTCGGACAAGCCAGCGAGCATAGGCAGCCATGTCGATGGCCGGGGCGGTGCCTATTCTTTGTAGCCGGGTGATGAGTTCGAGGAGAAAGCACGTAGTCGCTTTGTCATGTGGGGCCGGGGAAACGCAGGTTGCCCCCTCGCAACCGAAGGTGCCATAGGCAGCGATGCAGCCGAAATCGAGCCGGCCTTCCTTCTGGTCGGCGGCGAGTAAGGGCGAAAGATATTTCCCGATGTCCGCTGTTTTCCATGTGTTTTCAAAAGCGAGAAATCCCGCCAGAATCGGCTGCGGCGTTGCCGTGCGCGGGCCACCGATGGTCTGCACCGGGACGCTGGTGCGATGCAGACGGCGTACGGTGGCAACCTTCTGCTGTGCATATCTCACATAGCGGGGCCTAATGTCCTGCTTGGCTTCGAACAGGGCGTAGACGGCCTCCGCCGGCACAACAATCTGATTTTGATGCTCGAAGATCAGGGGCGTGTACTGGCGGTCGAAGAGCACGATGTCGATCTGATCGCTAAACTGGCCGTTGCTGTCGACGATGGTCGCTTTTGCCGCGGCATAGCGTTGCGGCAGGTATTTTGTGAAAAGCGTAGTCCAAACCGCTTCGCTGCTATCGCCTTTGGCAGACGGATGCGCAAGCGCCTCGCGAGTGGTTTTCAAATCTTGCTCCACGCGTTCGTGCAGGGCCTGCATGAGTCTCGGCAGCGACCACTCGCTTTTGCTCATTGCACAATGTCCTCCCAGGATGATGCAGCGGCTTCCCGCGCAGCTTTGGCGGCTGCGCTAACTCTTGCCTTTTCCGGCGCCGTGAGATCATCCGAAATAATGTTGTTGGTGTTTGCCGGATCGGCGATTCTGGCTGCGGGAAATGAGTCGCGGAGATAATCGAAGACCGCCATAACGCGCTGCGCCAGCGTCGTCAGCGCGTAGTTCGATAACGGGCCGGGCAATGGTCTTGCCGATAGAGCGCGGATGACGGAGAGTTCAAGATAGAACGACGGGAAATCGAGCCCCTTCTGATTTCTCCAAAGTTTCAAGATACGTATCTCGTTTGCCCGTGCCGCGCCAACCACCGTTCGGGCATGGGTAAGAACGTTGGTTTTCGTCCAGGTATCGGCTTTGCGCCGGTAGAGGCTGTGATCGCTCGAAAGCGGGTTCTGGCGTTTGCCCGGCACCAGATCCACGGAGTACTTCGACAGGGTTATATTCAGCGAAACGTTCTGGCGCCTGGGCGAGTAGCCAGCGGATGTCAGGCAGTCGAATAGTTTGTTGTATATCTCTTTCAGCGTTTCGCTCGTATGCTCCGACAGGGATAGAAGCAGGTCGATATCCGTCCCGCTGAGGACGGCAGTGCCTTTCATGAAAGAACCGCTGGGATAGACACCAATCAGATTGTCTCCTGCCCATTGCCGCAGGGTGGGCATTAAGGTAGCTTGGACGCCAAGTAGCGGTGAGTTTGGGCCGGTGACCTGCCCCCCAGAAATTAGTCCATCGAAAATGTGACTTCTCGATTTACGATGGCCCGCCAGGGCCAGAGGAGGAGTCGTGAGAAAGAGTCGATTTAGCGAAGAGCAGATCATTGCCATCCTGAAGGAGTCCGAAGCCGGGGTGGAGACGGGCGAGCTGTGCCGGCGGCACGGGATCGCGAAGGCATGTTTCTACCGGTGGAAGAGCAAGTTCGGTGGGTTGGAGTTGAGCGAAGCGAGGCGGCTGCGGCAAGTAGAGGAAGAAAACCGGCAGCTGAAACACATCGTAGCTGAGCAGGCGGTGGACATCCGAGCGTTGAAGGCGGTAGTCGCAAAAAAGTGGTGAGCCCGCAGGCGCGGCGAGAGGCGGTGCTGGTGATGCAGGTAGAGGTAGAGCTGAGCCAGCGACGGGCCTGTGGGCTGATGGATCTGTATCGTGCGACGTGTCGTTATCGGAAACGCAGGAGCGAGGACCGGTCGCTGCGGGTGCGGCTGCGTGAGTTGGCGGAGGCGAGGCGCCGGTTCGGCTACCGCCGTCTGCAGATTCTGCTGGAGCGCGAAGGCTGGCAGGTGAACCACAAGCGGGTGTACCGGCTGTATGTTGAGGAGAAGCTGTCGCTGCGGCGCAAGCGTGGGCGGAAGCGCAGCACGGTGCGCCAGCCGCTGCCGGCGGCTGTGGCCGCCAACCAGGTGTGGTCGGTAGACTTCATGAGCGATACGCTCAGCTCGGGGAGGAGGTTTCGGACCTTGAACATCGTGGATGACTACACGCGAGAGTGCCTGGCGATCGAGGTCGATACCTCGCTGGGGGGAATGCGAGTGGTGCGCGTACTGGAAGAGTTGAAGCAAAGACGCGGGCTGCCACGTCAGATCCGCAGCGACAACGGACCGGAGTTCGTGAGCCGGGCTGTCGATCAGTGGGCCTACGAGCAAGGCCTGCAGTGGCACACGATTCAACCCGGACGACCGATGGAGAATGGCTATGTGGAGAGTTTCAACGGGCGCTTCCGCGATGAGTGCCTGAACGAAAACTGGTTCAGCAGTCTGGCCGATGCGCGGGAGAAGATCGCGAGATGGAAGCAGGACTACAACGAACTTCGGCCACACAGCAGCTTGCACTACCGTACCCCGATGGAGTTTGCGCAGCAGTCGGCAGGCTTCGACGGGGATAAAGTGGGAGAAGGGGCCTCAAACGCCGGCCCCTTCCCCCACACCTCCATCCCCGCTCCCAACAGCGGCCGCTGGGGCGAACAAAGACCGGAGAAAGTCTCATTATCCCTGGACTAAAGATGGGGGGCAGGTCACCGGCATCCACCGCTTCACGCAGAAGGATTCCGTGTAGGTACTGGTCTGCGGTCATGGCTAAGAGTGATTGTAAGCTGCGGGGTGGCCAGGTTGGTGTCTTTCTTCTGGGACGCAAATCGTAGGACCCGGCGCAGGATGTCGTATTCAGCTGCGTTCAATGACGGAATGATTGGCGGCTGGGACGATCACGAGGTAATATGACTTTTCTGACCTAGCGGCAATCTTGACACACATCCCAATGCGTCACGATCCCCTAAAATTCGCTTCCGAACTTGGTGCGAAGTTAGCTGCACGGTCACGCCATGTGTGTATGTTTCTAGGCGCTGGCGTGTCTCAATCGTGCGGTTTGCCCAACGTAGGCCAACTACAGGCTAAGGTCCTCGCAGCCCTGGGAGAGCCGGACAGAGCCAATTTTGAGAAGCAACTCTCTGGGAGAAACCTTGAACAGGCCCTGACCCGCCTGAGGCGAATCGCAACGCTCCTAGATGGAACTGACACTGTAAATGGACTGACCGCCAAATCCGCGGCTGACTTGGACGTTAAGGTTTGTAGGGCGATCGTTAAAGAACTAGACACGAAGCCAGACAGCCTCAAGCCGGTAATTGACTTCGCAGCGTGGGTGGCCCGGGCTGACTACCATTCGCCAGTCGAGATATTCACCGTGAACTATGATTTGCTACTGGAGACGGGATTAGAGGAGATGAAGGTTCCTTACTTCGATGGCTTCGTGGGAACATTCAAGGGCCAGTTCAGGACAGAACTCGTCGAGTCCCTTCCGGGCTCTGAATCTATGCCCTCTTTCGTCGCCCGATTGTGGAAGCTTCATGGTTCGCTCAATTGGGAGTGGGACGAAAGGCACACGATCATTCGGCGTGGCGCGCCAGTTTCAGACAGTGCCGCTATTTACCCGTCCGACACTAAGTACGATGAGTCTCGTCGTATTCCGTTTGTGGTTCTGCAAGATCGATTTCGTCGAGCTATGTATCAATCCGAAACCCTAACGCTGGTTTCAGGATATTCGTTTGGAGACCAACACCTAAACGAAATTTTCTTTGACGCAGCTACTAGGAAAGAACGCTCCGAGATTATCGTGTTTTGCTTCTCGGACATCCCGCAAGCGCTCGCAGAGCGAGCGACGATAACCCCGAATATTCAGGTTGTCAGCGGAGAAGAAGCGATCATTGGCGGGTTCCGACACAATTGGGAACCGAAAGGCGAGATGCCTGAGAGCATTTGGATTGACGGCAAGTTTGCTTTAAGCGACTTTAAATATTTGGCTGCATTTCTTGCCCGAAGCTCTGTCGAGAGTGAAGGCCCGTCGAATCAGGCACAACCTGCTACCACTCCGCTGGCGCCGCAATCCGGTGGACAAGAATCCTCGAAAAATGCCTGAGCGCGATCCCACTTGTATTGGAAAGGTGCGCCACGTACTTGGCGCGACTGTTACCGTCGCTTTGGACGAAGATATGGCGGGCATTGCCCCGATATATCGCGGGCATCTTCAGCCTATCGGACAGATCGGCTCACTTGTTCGGATTCCCCAGGGACTCGTGGACCTGATCGGATCGGTAAGTTTGGTAGGTATTGCCGAACTATCCGAGGCTCCAGAGCCCGTACAAACGATTCAACGTGACGAGAGATGGCTCCAGATTCAGTTATTGGGCGAGATTAATCGGGCCACCGGGAAGTTTCAGAGAGGAGTGGGTTCTTATCCCGGTCTGGATGACCCCGTGCACTTCGCTACAGCGAAACAATTGGCCTCCATCTTTCCTTACCCTGATGATGAGCATCTGAAGCTCGGTTGTTTGGCGGCTGCGGAAGAAATCCCTGTTTGTTTAGACGCGTCCCGGCTGGTTAATCGACACGCGGCCATAGTTGGGTCGACCGGCTCTGGCAAGACTAGTGCTGTAGCATCAGTGCTGCAAAGTTTTGTTAGCGGCGGGTGGAAAGCAGCGAACATCGTTGTAATCGATCCCCACGGCGAATATGCACAAGCGCTACAGGGTGCAGCGTCAGTGCGCAGTGTTCTAGGAGAGGGGTCTGGGCGCCTTCGGGTGCCTTACTGGGCATTACCAGCCACGGACATACTAACAATTTTCGCTGGCGCTACGGGATCCGCAACTTTCTCGAAGACCTTCTCTGATCTCGTTTCACAGGCAAAAAAGAAATTTACGGAAGAAGCGAAATGGCTGAAACTTGACCCAGCTGCGGTTACCGCAGATACCCCGATACCATTTGACATTCGTCCGATTTGGCACAGACTTGACTATGACAACCGCGAGACGCGAAACGATAAAGCGGATGCTGCGACAACCTGCGAATTAGCTCCAGGGAATGCGGAAAAATTAATACCTGCGAAGTTCACGCCGTATGCCCCCGGTGCGAAGGCACCTTCACAGGGGCCGAGTTATGGGTTGTACGGGGTTACGCCAGAGCTTCTTCGACTCGGTCTCCTAAATCCACAGCTGCAATTCTTCCAAGAGCCCATTGGCACTGTGGACGGCCCAGACCCGCTCATAGATGTCCTAAAAGAGTGGCTAGGGGATTCGTTGCCAATTTCAGTTCTGGACTTTAGCGGGGTTCCCACGGCCGCCGCCAATCTTGCGGTCGGAGTTGTTTTGAATCTTCTTTTTGAGATTTGTTTGAGAAGTGAGAAGGGAGGCTGTGGGGTCGGCCGCGCAAGCCCGGTGCTTGTCGTATTAGAAGAGGCACATAGATACCTCGGCGTAGGAGCCAGTAATCTAACTCGCGAATCAGCGAATCGAATTGCCCGGGAGGGTAGAAAGTACGGTATTGGGTTGATTTTGGTTACGCAGAGGCCCACTGAACTACCCGACACAGCCCTCGCGCAGTGCGGAACTCTCATCGCATTACGCCTCGCGAATTCGTCCGACCAAGGCGCTATTCGTGCTGCGCTGCCTGATACTGTTGCTGGTCTCGCAGCTGTGCTTCCGTCCTTGCGCACAGGAGAGGCAATTGTGAGCGGCGAGGCGGTAGTTCTACCCGCTAGGGCGCTATTGACGAAGCCAGACCCTGAGCCACATGCAGAAGACCCGTCACTGGGTCCGTGGAGGGGAGAGCCGAAATCACCGGATCTCGCTTCGTCTGTCGAACAGTGGCGCGGTACATATGAGGGTGACAATGTTTGAATGGAGACCCGTTGACTCAGAGGTAATAACGGCTGAGGGATTTGATCCGGAGACCGATACTATCTACCTCCGCTTCAAGAAAGATGGATCGGAATGGTGGTACTCGGAGTGCCCCCCGCATATCTGGGATCAATTCACGGCACCAGGTCAGTCCAGAGGGGCATATCTAAACAAAGTGCTGAAGTTCAAACCTAGCGGCAGGTATGCACCTTAGCCTGGTGCCCCCAGGGTCGCGTCCATCGTTTGGAGGCTTACCCCTTCGACTGCGCTCAGGGCAGGCTCTGTGCCTCGGCCTAACTTGGGCAGAGGAACACGCGGGGCTGGCCACCCGTCACTTTGAGCTCGCGATCTCTTCCCGTCCACTCCGCGGGCTGAAGCCCGCTCGGGAGGGAATAGGGAAGCCTCATCGGCACGACTGAAGTCGTGCCCTGACACGAACCGTGCTCAACCCCCGCTCGGGATAAGGAACGAGCGAAAGGCCTTATCGGCACGACCGAACAGGTTGCTGAAGAAGTCGAACCGCAGATCCCTCCTCGGCCTGAAGGCCTCGTCGGGATGACAAATCAAAAGGGGCGCGCAGTTTGTTTACTCATGTGCCGCCGGCTAAAGGCGGCTCGGGGAGAAAAATAAACGGCTGATCGGCACGACTAAAGTCGTGCCCTGATACGAACCGCGGAGTGACTGAAGTCTTGCCCTGACACGAGGCGTGCCCAACCCTCGCTCGGGATAAGGAACGAGCGAGAGGCCTTATCGGCACGGCCGAACAGGTTGCTGAAAAAGTCGAACCGCAGATCCCTCCTCGGCCTGAAGGCCTCGTCGGGATGACAAATCAATAGGAGCCTCATCGGCACGACTGAACGGCCGCTGAAAAGTCAAAAGCAGATCCCTCGTCGGACTAAAGTCCTCCTCGTGATGACAAATCAATAGGGGCCGTATCGGCACGACTGAAGTCGTGCCCTGACACGAACCGTGCTCAACCCCCGCTCGGGATAAGGAACGAGCGAAAGGCCTTATCGGCACGACCGGACAGGTTGCTGAAGAAGTCGAACCGCAGATCCCTCTTCGGCCTGAAGGCCTCGTCGGGATGACAAATCAAAAGGGGCGCGCAGTTTGTTTACTCATGTGCCGCCGGCTAAAGCCGGCTCGGGGAGAAAAAAAACGGCTTATCGGCACGACTAAAGTCGTGCCCTGATACGAACCGCGGAGTGACTGAAGTCTTGCCCTGACACGAGGCGTGCCCAACCCTCGCTCGGGATAAGGAACGAGCGAAAGGCCTTATCGGCACGACCGGACAGGTTGCTGAAGAAGTCGAACCGCAGATCCCTCCTCGGCCTGAAGGCCTCGTCGGGATTACAAATTAAAAGGGGCGCGCAGTTTGTTTACTCATGTGCCGCCGGCTAAAGCCGGCTCGGGGGAGAAAAACAACCGGCTGATCGGCACGACTAAAGTCGTGCCCTGACACAAGGCTTACGTCGCATGAATTGCCCCCGTGGCATGGATCGCTCACGTGGCATGGATCGCTCATGTCGCATGAATCGCTCACGTGGGACGCGTCGCCCAAAAGAAGAACGGGACGCTGGTCGCGTCCCGTTGGGGCTAAAGCCCCATTTTTGGATCGGCCGTGTGACACGGGCCTGAAGGTTCGCTCTACCTGCCGGGGCTGAAGCCCCAGATTCTCCCCTATTCCCTTGACGCGGGCCTAAAGGCCCGCTCTTCCACCGCTCCATCGTGTGACGCGGGCCTGAAGGCCCGCTCTACCTAGTCGGCGCGGTCGGCTGTCTTAACTGACAACTGACAACCGGCCACTGGCCACTGCTGTTAGTCGTGCACGCCGTCCATGAAGGCGCGCAGCTTGCGCGAGCGCGATGGGTGACGCAGTTTGCGCAGCGCCTTGGCCTCGATTTGGCGGATGCGTTCGCGGGTGACGGCGAACGACTGCCCCACTTCTTCGAGGGTGTGCTCGGAGCCGTCCTCCAGGCCGAAGCGCATCTTGATGACTTTTTCCTCGCGCGGAGTCAGGGTGCGCAGCACCTGGGCGGTCTGCTCCTTGAGGTTGACGTTGATGACCGCTTCGGCGGGCGAGACCACGGCGCGGTCCTCGATGAAGTCGCCGAGATGCGAATCTTCCTCTTCGCCGATGGGCGTCTCCAGCGAGATGGGCTCCTGCGCGATCTTGAGCACCTTGCGCACCTTGGCCACCGGAATGTCCATGCGCTTGGCGATCTCTTCCGAGGTCGGCTCGCGACCGAGCTCCTGCACCAGCTGCCGCGAAGTGCGGATCAGCTTGTTGATGGTCTCGATCATGTGCACCGGGATGCGGATGGTGCGCGCCTGATCGGCGATGGCGCGGGTGATGGCTTGACGGATCCACCACGTCGCGTAGGTCGAAAATTTGTAGCCGCGGCGATACTCGAATTTGTCCACCGCCTTCATCAGGCCGATGTTGCCTTCCTGAATCAGGTCGAGGAATTGCAGTCCGCGGTTGGTGTACTTCTTGGCAATCGAGACCACGAGGCGCAGGTTGGCTTCGATCAGTTCGCGCTTGGCGTACTCGGCATCGACGTCGCCCTGGACAATCTCGCGTTGCGTGCGCTTCAGTTCGGTGAAGCTGGCGCCCGCGTCGGTCTCCATGCGCTCCAGGTCGGCGCGGATCTGGCGAGACTGCTTGCGAAACTCTTTCTTCTGCTCCTCCGAACGGGTGGCCTCGGCGCGGCGTTCGAAGTTGACGGCCTGCTTGTCCAGGCCGCGCATGCTGTCGACGGTTTTGTTGACGCGGTCGATCAGCCGCTTGCGCTCGGTGTTGGTGAAGCCGAGCTTGCGGATGACGCGCGAGACCATAATGTGCTCGCGCCCGAGGGCCCAGCGGCAGCGGCGATGATCGCGCGGACGCTTCTTTTGCGGGATGCCGGCCAGCTTGTCGAAAAGCTGAATCGACTTTTTGTAGTGACGGTGGAGCTCGTCGATCTTGCCCGTCATCTCGTTGAGGCGGTGCGTGACGACCTCTTCGGTAATCTCCTCTTCGTCGAAGAGAACGATTTCCTTGATGGAACGCACGCCGCGCTTCAGGTCTTCACCGATGGCGATGATCTCGCGGATGACGATGGGCGAGCGCGACAGCGCCTTCAGAACGCGCAGCTGGCCGCGCTCGATGCGCTTGGCGATTTCAACTTCACCTTCGCGGGTGAGCAGCGGGACCGTGCCCATCTCGCGCAGATACATGCGGACAGGGTCGTTGGTTTTTTCCAGAGCGCCGGGCGAGAGATCGAGTTCCATGTCCTCGCCGGCTTCGATCTCTTCGAATTTCTTGTCGCCCCCCATCTTGGGGCCCTCGAGCACGTCAATGCCCTGCGTGCCGATGGTGGTCAGCAAGTCCTCGAGGTCGTCGGGGGAATGCACGTCGTGCGGGATCAGGTCGTTCACCTCGTTGTACGTGAGGTAGCCCTTCTCTTTACCCACATCAATCAGTTTTTTGATATCGTCGTACTTGTCTTCTAGAGCCAAAGCGGAATTTCCCCTCGCCTGGCGCCTGTTGAGAGGCGCGCGCTTGTTGTGTGCACACTGCGGCGGGACCGGTACTGCAGTACCGGAACATGCACAAACTTACAGATTCTATCATAGGCCGGGGCCGCATCCCAGCCCTGAATTGCGGCTACTGTGTCGGTTGGTCTTCCACCTTGCGCCGCCCGATGGGCCTATTGCGCTCTGACACTTCCACTAAGATTTAGATGTTTCCTCTGTGCGAATAGCTTCACCCTTTTGAGTCAACCAGTTAGATGCGCCCAAGTGACCAAAGTAACTGTTACCAAAGTAACTTTTTCTCGAGGCAACGCCCCGACTTCGGAACCCGCTCCGTCGCCATTGTCATCCCAGCCCCGTAGGGGCGGCATCCTCGGACATCGCGGACTGCATGGCCTGTCGCAGGCGCAACTTCTCCTGCGCCAACTGCGCGCGCGACATCACGTCCTCCTTCGATTCCAACTCTTTCACCCTTCGCTGAAGTTGTTCCAGTTCGCGTTGCCGCACCCTCTTCTTCAGCGACCGAATCGCGCTCTCCAGCAACTCCGGAGTCAGCTCTTCGTGTTCGTCCATCAAAATCGCCGCCAGCAGACTGCGGTCGGCCTCCTCCAGCGGCAGCGACATCTGATCCAGTCCCTGCTCGTGCGCCACCAGCAGCGCATCCATCAACCGCTCCGCCGCCGACCCTTCGTGCAGCCGCTCGCGAGTCAGGGCGAAGTGCGCCTGCCGCGCCGGCTCAAAGTCCAGGTCCTGCCCCTCGCGGCTGGTTAGCGGACTATGCGCCAGCTCCTGGCTGGCCAGCGCGCGCACCAATACCCGCTCGGCATCGGTCAATCCGCCGCTTCTTGCCGCGCTCACCCGCGAAGCCGATCGCGACCCCGCAACGTGGCGAAGCTCTTGCCGGACAATGGCCGAATCGATCCCCAGCCGATGCGAGATTTCGTTCGCCCACTCGTCGCGAACGATCCGGCTCGGCACCCGTTGGATATGCGGCAGGAGATAGTTCACGGCCTTCACTTTGCCTTCCGGCGTGCGCGCCGGGAACAGCGCCCGCGCCCGCTCGATCAGATAATCAAAGTACTTTTGCGAATGTTTCAGCGCTTGCTCGTACGCGTCGCGTCCCTTTCGCCGGATGTACAGATCGGGATCGAAGCCGGCCTCCAGCGTCAGCACCTTGATCTGGAAATCCTCGCTCACCAGCAGCGCCAGCGAGCGCTCCGCCGCGGCTGCACCAGCGGTGTCAGGATCGAAGTTCACGACAATGTTCTTGCTGAAGCGTCCCAGCAGCTTTGCCTGTACTTCGGTGAACGCCGTGCCCGAGCTCGCGATGACGTTGTGAAATGGCGGATCGGCGGTATAGAGCGAGATGCAATCCATCTGTCCCTCGACCAGAATGGCATATTCCAGCTTGCGAATCGCCTCCTTCGCTTTGTCCAGATTGAAAAGCACGCGTGACTTCGAGTAAATCGGCGTCTCCGGCGAGTTCAGATACTTCGGCCCGGCTTTCTCGTCGCTAGACAACGTGCGCCCGGTGAAGGCAATAATTTTTCCCGACTCGTTCGCGATGGGAAACATCACCCGATTGCGAAAGCGGGAGTAGACGGTTGTCAGTTGTCGGTTGTCGGTTGTCGGAGAATCCGCTGGTTCAACTGACAACTGAGAGCTGACAACTGACAACTGACTTTTTTCCTTCCAGGAAAAAAGTCCCGACTCCCGCAGCAACTCCTCGTCAAACTGACCGCGCAGCGCATCGCGCAGCAGAAACCCGTGGTCCGGGGCAAAGCCTATACGAAACTCGGCAATCTGCGCCGCCGTCAGTCCGCGCGACGCCAGATATTCACGCGCGTGCGCCCCGTCAGGCCGTCGCAGTTGCTCCTGAAAGAACGCGCAGGCGCGCTCGTGGATGTCAATTAATCCACCGCGCAACTTGGCAACCCGAGCCTCTTCCGGCGACGAGTAGGTCATCTTCGGCAGTGGGATATTCAGCTTCTCGGCAATCAGCCGCACCGCTTCCGGAAAAGTTATGTTCTCGATTTTCTGGACGAAGGCGAAGACATCGCCTGAAGTTCCGCAACCGAAACAATGAAAGAATTGCCGCGTGGCATGCACCGAGAACGACGGGGTCTTCTCCGAATGGAAGGGACACAGGCCCTGGAAGTTTTGCGCGCCGCTCTTGCGCAGGGTGACGTACTCGCCCACAATGCGGACGATGTCAGCCTGCTCCTTGAGGGTGTACGCAAAATCGCCTGGATTCGCCATCCTTAATTAGTGTGCAGGAAGATGAATGAGACGTCAGCTGAAATTGGGTTAACACCTGTGGGTAGTCTGTGGATTTTCGCAAGAAAACGGTGGACAACGGTGCAAGAACGGGTCGAAACCAAGCTCGCAGGCCCCCTCGATAAGGGCCGGGTGCCCGGCTCGTCTTGGGGTAAGAAGCTGCCGTCCCTACGGTACTCCTGCGACTCAATAACAACTAAACCCAGCGCCTTGCGCTGGGCTAGATTATTGCGTCCGCTTCGCGGACTTCGATCGAGGATGCTTCCCGATCATTTGGCTAGGGCGGGTTGTTGCCGCTTGGAGCGATAGGAAGCGTCTGCCGACAATGCGAGTCCGCGCAGCGGACGCCATAAGCCCAGCGCGACCGGGGTCCCAATCCGCGCCTCCTTTGCGCGGATTGGCGTGGAGGAGGGCTGGGTAGTTGCCACCTGAAGCGCTAGGAGATGTTTTGCCAACAATGCGAGTCCGCGCAGCGGACGCCATAAGCCCAGCGCGACCGGGGTCCCCAAGCCGCGCCTCCTTTGCGCGGATTGGCGTGGAGGAGGGCTGGGTAGTTGCCACCAGAAGCGCCAGGAAATGTTTCGCCAACAATGCGAGTCCGCGTAGCGGGACGTCATGTCTAGCCCAGCGCGAAGCGCTGGGTAACGTGCCATTTGTCATCCGAGCCCCGTAGGGGCGCCATAGCCGAACATCATTGCGTGCGTCTCATCACCGACCACCATATTTGTATCCCGATAACCTCGCTGTATGTCGCACACCTGCGCGCATAACCTGGTGCATTGCGTGTTCAGCACGAAAGATCGGCTGAACCTGATCCGCGATCCCGAGGAACTCTGGCGCTACGTCGTGGGTCTTGCGTACGCCAAGAACATTCATGTTGTCGCTGCCGGCGGCACGGCGAACCATTTGCATTTGCTCGTCCTGTTGCCGCAGACGATCACCTTAAGCAAAGCCATTCAGGACCTGAAAGCAAACACCTCGCGTTGGCTGCGGGAGACTGCGAAGGATTTTCAGTGGCAGCAAGGGTATGGCAAGTTTAGCGTGAGCCAGTCGCAACGAGAGACGGTGGCGAGGTACATCGCAAACCAGCCGGAACACCATCGCTCCAGGAGCTTCGAAGAAGAGTTCACAGCCCTGCTCCAGAGATCAGGCGTTCAATACGATCGCAAGTTCGTATTTGGGTAGGAAGCTGCTGTGCCTACGGTACTCCTGCGACTCAATAACAACTAAACCCAGCGCCTTGCGCTGGGCTAGATTATTGCATCCGCTTCGCGGACTTCGATCGAGGATTCTTCCCGGTCATTTGGCTAGGGCGGGACATCGTTACCCTCTTACCGACAACTGACAACTAGCCCCTGGCCACCGACAACCGACAACTGGCTACTTCGCCTGCACTTCCGCCGGCTGGGCATTCTTCCGCGGCCTTCGGTTGGCCTGCAAAATCTTCTTGCGCAGCCGCAGATGCTGCGGCGTCACTTCCACCAGCTCGTCGTCGGCGATAAACTCAATCGCCTGCTCCAGGTTCAGGTTCTTGAAAGGCACCAGCCGGATCGCCTCATCCGCGGTAGACGACCGCATGTTCGTCAGCTTCTTCTCGCGAACGATATTCACGTCGAGATCGTTGTCGCGCGAATTCTCGCCCACCACCATGCCTTCGTAAACTTCGGTGCCCGGTCCCACAAACAACTCGCCACGTTCCTGGAGTCCCCATAGCGCATAGGCTGTAGTTGTGCCGCCGCGGTCGGCCACCAGGGCGCCTGTCACACGATGTGGGATATCACCCTGCCACTCGGTATAGCCGTCGAAGAGCGAGTTCATCACGATGGTGCCGCGCGTGTCGGTCAGCAGCTCGCTGCGCAAGCCGATCAGGCCGCGGCTGGGAATCACGAACTCCATGCGCACTCGCCCGTAACCGTGATTGTGCATCTTCTGCATCTGCGCCTTGCGCGCGCCCAGCTTCTCAATCACCACTCCAACAAACGCCTCCGGCACATCGACGGTCAGCCGTTCCATCGGCTCCAGCAGTTTGCCATCGACGCGCTTGGTCACAATCTCCGGCTTGCCCACTGCCAGTTCGAAGCTTTCGCGCCGCATCATCTCGATCAGGATCGCCAGTTGCAGCTCGCCGCGTCCCATCACGGTGAAGGAGTCGGTATTCTCCGTCTCTTCCACGCGGAGTGACACGTTGGTCAGCAGCTCTTTTTGCAGCCGGTCGCGCAGGTTGCGCGAGGTAACGTACTGGCCTTCGCGCCCCGCAAACGGTGATGTGTTCACCATGAACTGCATGGCAATCGTCGGCTCGTCGATCGTGATCACCGGCAGCGGCGAAGGATTCTCGACGTCGGTAATGGTCTCGCCAATGTTGATGCCGGTCACGCCCGCAACCGCGACAATGTCGCCCAACTCAGTTGCCACGATGTCCGTGCGTTTCAGGCCGGAGAAGGAAAACATCTTGGTGATCTTGATCTTCTCCATTGAGCCGTCGCGCTTGGCGATGGCAACGTCTTCACCCGTCCGCAGCGTGCCGTTGAAGACCCGCGCAATGGCCAGCCGTCCCAGGTAGTCGCTGTAGTCCAGATTGGCTACCAGCACTTGCAGCGGCCCGTCGGCATCTCCGGTCGGCGTTGGGATTGTCTCCACAATCGCGTCGAACAGCGGCCGCAGGTTCTCACCGGGCTTGTTCAGATCGGTTGTAGCCGTTCCGGTCTTCGCGTTGGTGTAGAGCACCGGAAAGTCGATCTGATCTTCGGCCGCGTCCAGATCGATGAACAGGTCGTAAATCTCGTTCAAGACCTCCTGCGGACGCGCGTCAGGCCGGTCGATTTTATTGATCACGACGATCGGAGGCAGCTTGGCCTCCAGCGCCTTGCTCAACACGTAGCGCGTCTGCGGCAGCGGACCTTCGCTGGCATCCACCAGCAGCATCACGCCGTCCACCATCTTCAGGGCGCGCTCCACCTCGCCGCCAAAGTCGCTGTGGCCGGGTGTGTCGACAATGTTGATCTTGATCTCCGATTGCGGCGTAGGGTGATAGAAGATGGCGGTGTTTTTGGCGAGGATGGTGATGCCGCGCTCGCGCTCCAGCTCGTTGGAGTCCATCACGCGCTCGACGTGGCTCTCGTTGGCGCGGAAGATGCCGCTCTGGTTCAGCATGGCATCCACCAGCGTGGTCTTGCCGTGGTCCACGTGCGCGATGATGGCGATATTGCGAAGACTCGTGCTCAAAACTGTCCTTTCCTGCTTTGCGGAAAACACTCAGGGAAACCGCGTTCGATCAGCGAGACGGAGGGAGTCGGACCGGTACAACCAGTTTACAATACGCAGCCATGCGGACGCGGGAGAGCGCTCTCTAATAAAATCGACCCAGCCGTTCATCACTCTCAGGGACTACTTGAATGCGCTTGCTTTCATTGATCGCGCTTGCGGCCTGGCTGCTAGTTCTGCCCGGCCATGGATGGGCCCAGACCACTACGCGGTCCGACTTACCTTCGACGGCCTCGCCTGCCGCTGACGATCCTGCCTTCGCGTCCTTCCAGCCCGTCACCAAAGGCATGAAGCCGCCGAAGGCGACATCCGCGCCCGATCCCAAATTTCCCGATCTGCCCGCCGACGCCGAACCGCGCGGCACCGTTGTGATGCTGATCGGGGTGAACGCGAAAGGCCGCGTGGAACCCGTCCGCGTCCTGCGCAGCGACGAGCAAGCCTTCGAGCAGACCGCCGTCGCCACTGTGAAGAAATGGAAGTTCAAGCCGGCGGAGAAAGACGGTCGCCCCGTCCCCGTTCAGATCACGGTGGAGATGAAGTTCCAACGCTAGGGAGAGCAGTTAGAGCCGTCCGAAATCAGTGTTCCGGTAGAGCGAACCTTCAGGTTCGCGTCCAAGCTGCGCCCCCGAAGTTCAGGCTTTCCGCCCACTGCGCCGCAGTGGGCGGAAAGCCTCACGAAAAGAGTCCCACGGACGCGACGCTAGAGCGCCGCTCTACCCAGTTCAGCCCTTACCACGTGCTATACGCGGTGCCTTCGCTGGAGTTTTGATCGCTGCTGCTATGCACGTCGATGATGCCGGGCTCAGTCTGGTCAGGCGACATGATGCTCTCGTCGGAAACGGGCACCCACGATTCGCGCGAGTTGGTGAAGGGGTCTTTGGGAAGTTGCTTCAGATATCCGGCTTGCACCAGGTCGTCCAGCGACGTTGGAGCTTTTTGCTTGTCCAGCGTGTACTGATCGATGAGCGACCGCATGGTGTACAGATCGTCGCGCAGCGCTGTCTCCTTGGCGTGGAGGATGGACGACGAGTAATTAGGAATGGCGAGCGACAGCAGGATGACGATGATGCTGATGACCACCATCAACTCAATCAGGGTAAAGCCGCGCTGTCGCAAACGTCGCATGTGATCTACCAGGTCTTATACTTCGTGCCATCCAGACCCGTGCCTTCGGCCTTAGTATAGACATCGAAGACGCTCTGTCCTCCCCAGGAGTCGGAGTCGGGATCGTCCTGCATCGAGCGCAAGCCCCATTCGTCCTTGCCGGTCATGGGATCAATCGGGATGCGCCGCAGGAAGCGCATTTTCTTTCCATTCGTGTCCACGCCCTTCACCAGCGTCTCGAGATCGGGAGGATATCCCTGGCTGTCGACCTTCACCTGGAACGAGCCGCGGTCGGCGGCGTCCTTGTAACGATCGATGGCGTCGCGCAGTTGCCAAAGGTCACGGCGCAGTTCGCGCTCCTTGTTGCGCTGGATGACGATGTGTACAACCGGCGTGGCCGCGGCCGTCAGGATCATCAGGATGGTCATGGCCACCAGCAACTCCACCATCGTGAAGCCGCGGATGCCAATCTTCCGCAGTCGCGACAACGACGGCCCGTTGGCCGGTTGACCCGGCTCCTGAACAATAAGCGCGCGATTGGAGTGTTTGACGAGCACTGCTCTAATTTTAATCCTTCTGGAGGTTCGCGGCTGACCCGAGTCGGTGGGCAGGCCGGCCGCAAGTGCTGGGAAAGCGGAGTCCGATACACGCCCGGCTGAAGCCCGGCGCTTCCGCCATTCCCACTACCGATTTAGACGGCTGTCCTAGTGAACGGTCACAATCGCCTGCGAGCCGCTTGCTGGCGTGGTTTGCATGGCGGCGTTCTTCAAGGTCGCGCGATTGATGCTCAACGTCGATTGTCCCGGCGTTCTGGCCTGGAAGGTCAGCGTGAACACCGATCCATCGCCGTTAATCCCGTTTGTTCCAGGAGGCCGCGAGGCCGTGACCTGCAAGATTCCCGCCATGCTGTCATCGCGGTTCACCAGCGCCACGGTTTGCCCGTCCTGCGAAAGCAAGGTCCCGTTGGAGACGTTCAGCAGTTGCAGGACGCGCGGGTTGTACATGATCTGCAACGGCACCGAGAAGACATTCTGCCCTCCGGCCAGGTTCACGTTCACGGTGAAGGTCGAACCTACCGCCTGATCGATGGTTGGCGGATCGAAGCTGACGATCGCGCTTCCCATGGGTGCCGTAGCGGCAGCTGGCTGCATCGGAGCTGAAGGCGATGTACTCGCGCCTTGCGGTTGAAGCGGGTGCCCCTGATTATTCATCGCTCCCGGGGGTGGAGTGCCCGGCTGGCCTTGCGGCTGTCCATTGTTCGGCGGCGGGCTGTTGTCGCGCCGCAGCGAGATCGTGTTCGCCGTGCCCACATCGATTGCCTTCATGTTGCCCGGGCTGATGTCCTGCGCGCGCACAATGTGCGGGATCAGAATGAATACAATCTCGTTGTCATTGACTTCTTTTGTTTCCTCGGAAAAGAGATACCTGAAGAGCGGAATCGATGCCAATCCTGGAATGCCCGACAGCGACTTTGTCTGGGTGCTCTCCAGAATGCCCCCCAGAATGTTGACCTCGCCTTCCTTCAGGCGGATCTCGTTTTCAATCTTCCGCTGTCCAATGACCGGCTGTTGGATGCCGCCAATGTTCTGATAGGAATCAACCGCCGAGATGTCCATCGCCATCTTCAGCGTCACTTCGTCAATGCCATGCACATGAGGCGTGATGTCGATGTTAACGCCGACATCAATGTAGTTGAACTGGGTGTTGACCAGGGGGTTGATGCCGACGCCGCCGATGCCCGGCTGGAACGATCCCGTCGCCACTGGCACGCGCTCACCAATCTTTAACGACGCCTTCTGCCCGTCGGAGGCGCGAATCTCCGGCTGCTGGATCAGCTTGCTGCTGCTGTCGGTCATCAGGAAGTTCGCCGTCGCCTGCGGAATCGTGACAGAAAAATTGGTGGCATTGAGAGTGCCAAGGGTGTTCAGGGAGATCGTTCCAGGGGTGCCGCCGGTGGAAGTTGAACCCGTCGCGGTATTTCCCGCCGGGCCGGTCACGCTCGTGGAGCTCGTTGACGGGGTGGACGTCTGAAGGGCAACCGAAACACTGGTCGGCGGATTGATGCCCAGGTTGCGCATCTTGTCGCGCGTCACCTGCATGATGGCCACTTCCACCACCACTTCCGGCTTGGATTTGTCGAGGTCCTCGATCAGCTTCCCAGCCATAACAATTTGATCGGGCGTGCCGCGCACCACAATCGCCTGCTGCGAAGGAAACTGCTGCAGTCGCTGCGTGTCCAGCAGCGTCCGCAGAATGTTGACCATGTCCTGCAACTCATTGGGCATGGAAAGGTTGCTCAGATAAAACGTGCGGATGACGCTCTGTTCCAGCTCCTTGCGCTTGGCCGCGGTATCGGCAGCTACAAATATTGTGTTGGGAGTGACCGGCCGCCAGAAGGTCTTCGACTCCAGCGCCGTGATCACCAGCGCTTCCTGAAGGGTCACCCCGTTCAGGTCAACGTGAATTTTGCGCGATGTGTAATCCGGGTCGAAAAGAACATTGATTCCGGCCAGCTTGCCAATACTTTCATAGACTGTCTTCGAGTCCTGGGTCAGATTCAATGTAATCGGAGTCTGCGAGATGGGCGCCAATTCGACCGGTCCGGTCGCCTGCGCCAGGCGCTTGTCCAGTTCCGATTCCGTGCTCGGAAGCGAAGCGCCGGGATTCGCGTTCTTTTGCAAGAGCTGACGTACTTTATTGGATTCCTGCTGCGCGATGAAACTGGAAGGATCGATAGCCAGCGCCTGCTCGAAGTCGGTCAGCGCCTCCTGCAATTTGCCGCTGTTCATCAGCAGTTGGCCTTTATGAACATACGCCGCCGCGGCCAGAAAGCGCACATATTCGTACGAGGAACGGTAGGTCAGGTCAGTCGGCTTAAGCTGGTAGGCTTTGTAGTAGAAATTGTATGCTGTTATGTAATCCTGGCGGGCTTCCGCCTGCTTTCCCTTGTCATAAAGGGCCTTGGCTTGCTTATCTGTGGAGGCGACTGCCACTGCAACCAACACCAGCAGCAGAGCCAGGACACCGGTAAAGCGTTTCATCACGTTCCTTGATACCCCGGGGATGCGGACCAGACCTTTCGCCTCCGTTCGGCCAGAGAGCCAGGCACCGGATGTAAGACTTGGACCCATGCTAAAGGTGAGCGCGCGTGGCTCCGGGCGTGCGTTTTCGCATCCCAAAATACCAAGAGAGACATCACGCTCGGCGCGATTATAACATTCCATACTGCGGGAAATCTGCGGCCGTTGTACCCGAGCGGAACACCTTCGCCGATCGATAGGAATGTGACCTAAGCGGAGTACAATGCGAGCAGCGGAGTGAGTTTTGAGGGTAGGCAAGCCGGGGACTCAGCCTCGACGGCCACGAAGCGCTGGCAGGCAGGTTCCATGTCGGGAGTGAAGATGGGTTCTGCGGGAACAGGGAGTTCTTTCGTTGGCAACCGTGGTGAATTCTCCTCCGGTGCGGGGGGACATCGACTGGAGCGAGTTCGTCAGCGGCCGCTGCGGACTGTAGCCGTGGGGGTGTTCCTATTTGCATTCCTCACAGGCTGCGGTGGTGGCTTCTTCCTACATCCTTCTCTCAGCACGATGTGGGTCAGCCCGGCTTCGGCCACGATCGCGAGCAGCGATACGGTCCGACTAGCCGCGTATGGCATGTACTCTGATGGCGTCCAGACAAAGATCAACGAAGATTCGGTAACCTGGTCAAGTTCAGACCCCACAATAGCGACCGTCAGTTCGCCCGGCGGCTTGGTGACGGGCGTTTCGCTTGGCACTGCAACCATCACCGCTACGGCTACCGTAACGGTCCAGGGCAGGGGATGCGAGGTTCAGGTTTCGATTGCCGGCGGAAGCCCGGTCCTGACGAAGGTTTGCTATAACAACAGCACCGAGACGCTTACCTCGACGATCAACGTCAACGTGGCGGCGAGTCCTGTGAACCGCGCGGTCATCACCACTACCCAGGCAAGCACAGTGTCCCAAGCCACGGCGACAATCTCCGGAGCGTCGCCTGCTCTGCAGTTTTATGCCTACGCCAATGGGGACGCCTCCAACGACGTCACCCAGACGGTAACCTGGACCTCGTCCAACCCCAGTGTGGCGGCCATCAGCAGCGGGCTGCCCAGTGGAAACGGCGTGGTAACCAGAGTGTCCGCAGGCACCACCAACATCACCGCCAGCACCACCAACAGTACGGGTCAGGTAGTGAACAGCCAGACTATCGTCCTGACCGTGCAATAAGGGGTTGGGGCACCGCGTACATCCGTCTCATGAATAGCTTCGCGTCAGGGCACGGCTTCAGCCATGCCGCTATCGAGTCACATAGAGATTGGGCTTCAGCCCGTGAGGGGATATGGAGCAGGGGCTCAAGCCCTCCCATTCACCACGCGTTGTCCGGTACGACCAAGGTCGTGCCCTGACACCGACCAATTCGATTTGGGATGGCGCCGCTTGCACCCGGCCCCGTGATGCTTATCGCGACACGGCTGTGAACAGGTCAGACTTCATCAGCGCCTGGAAGCGCTGATCGTCGGTCTTGAAGTGCATCTGCACCAGGTCGTCGGAGCTGGCGACGGTGGTGTTCTCCAGCGCCAGCTTCTCGCCGGGCGAACCGCTCATCTTGCGGTAGAGGAGGCCAGCTTGCATCAGCCCGGAGAGGCTTGCGGCGGTCACGTTGTCGGAGGTCTTTACCGTCACGTTGAAGGTCACGCCGTTCGTGAAGTTCATAGTGTAGTCGGAAGCCAGCAGGCGCTTCTTCACGGTTTCGAAGTCGGCGAGCGCGCCGGCCTGGCCCAGCGCTGAGCGCATCATGGCCTGCGTGCCTTTCTGGTCGAGCACGCTCCACACCGGCTCGCTGTCGATGCTGGTGATCAGATCGTCGATGGTCTCGTTCGCGGCCAGCGATGCGGCGCCGTTATCGCGCACGTCGATGGCGCCCTTGATGGCCGTGTTCTCGCCAAACAATATGGTGATGGGATCGAGGAACACCATCTGATAGCCCTCGCCCATCGAATAGATGTCAGCCAGCAGATATTTCTGCGGATTGATCCCCTTGGCCTTTGCCTTGGCCAGGAACTCCTTCTGCTGAAACGGTCCTTGCGCGATGCCGACGTGATACACGATATTCTTCTGCCCGCGATAGCTGACGAAGGTGATCTGCTCGGCGTCGCGCTCGGGATTGATGCCGACGCTGCGCAGCGCCGATTCGAACTGCTTGACGTCGTCCGGTATGACCTGGTCCCTCAGCGTGCGTGCCACGGCAGAATCGCGCAGTTCGCGGTAGTCCACCGAGATGATTTGCTGCACTGCCTGCGGGATCACCGTGCGGGCGTTGTTGCTTAGGGGCGCGGCTGCCGCCGGAAGGCAGAGCGCAGCGCTCAACCAAACGCCGATTGCAAGCTGCTTCATGGATCTCTTGTGGTCCGACTCGTGCGTCAGAGATGTGCTGGTCATAGGTGCTGTTGCCTTGGACGGATGAGGCAGGACAACATCAACCTGCGGTCCGCTCTTCGCCATTGCTTTTCGGGCCTCGTTGGAGAAAGGTTCGCCGAAGGTCGAGAACAAGATATTCGTCTTCTTTGAAATGAAAGAAACTTTTATCTTCGTTTGGTAGAATACCAAGTTGACAGTCCAAGTTGACAGTCGTCGAAGATATTGGCAGAAGTAGTCTTTGGCTGACAGCTTCGGCGGTCGGGAGAGAAATGGGTTCTGCGAGAACTGGGAGTTCTTTCGTTGGCAACCGTGGTGAGTTTTCCTCCGCTGCGGGTGCACATCGACCGAAGCGAGTCCGCCAACTGGTGGCGACCGTAGCCGTAGCCCTGTTCTCGTCCGCGTTCCTGTCCTCTTGCAGTGGCTTCTTCATTAAGCCCACGGTCAGTTCGATCTATATCACGCCTTCTGCGGCCACCGTCGGGGTCGGCCAGATGGTTACGCTAAGTGCAACCGCCACCTACTCCGACGGCAGTCAGAATCAGCTCAGCGGAGATTCGGTAGGCTGGACAAGCTCGGACCCCACCACCGCGACCGTCAGTTCGCCCGGCGGTTCGGTGACCGGGGTTGCCATTGGCACGGCGACCATCACCGCCAGCGCCCAGGGTGTGACTGGGACGGCCACCGTCACGGTGACGGTAGCCAACATTACGAGCCTGGTCATCACCACCACCCAGGGAAGCACCCAGAACCAAACCACGGCGACCATCTCAGGCGCGCCGGTCCAATTGCCGTTCTATGCCTACGCCAATGGCAGTGCCTCCAACGACGTGACTAATGCGGTAAGCTGGAGTTCGTCGAACACGAACGTGGCGACCATCAGCACCGGCCTCACTACCGGCAGCGGCGTGGCATCGAGTGTGGCCGCAGGCACCACCAATATCACCGCCAGCACTACCAACAGCGCTACGGGTCAGGTGGTGAACAGCCAAACCATTGTCCTGACCGTACAATAAGGCGCTGACCTGGCTGCCCCACGCTGTCCGGGGGCCTGACAGCCACTTTGAACCACTATTGACCGCGAGCCACGAAACGGCGCCACACACCTCCGGTCGAATTTTTCATCCAGCCACGAAGAGCCTACACTTATTGAACGCCACCATGGCCCGAGCACCGCAAAATCCTCCACCGAAGAAGCCCGCCGGCCGGCGCGACCCTGTCGCCAGCGGCGAGCGCGATGCTTCGGTCAACCGCTCCGCCTCGCACAACTACTTTCTGCTTGAGAAATTCGAGGCAGGCGTCGCGCTGCGAGGTACGGAAGTGAAGTCGGTGCGCGGCGGCCGGGCGAATCTGAAGGACGCTTACGGCCTGGTCAAGGACGGCGAACTCTGGCTGATCAATGCCCACATCGGCCCCTACGAGCACGGCAACATCTTCAACCACGAGCCGCTGCGGACCAGGAAGCTGCTGGTCCATCGCACCGAGCTGAATAAATTAGTCGGCAAGGCGCAGCAGAAGGGGCTGACGCTGATTCCCACGCGCCTATACTTTCGCAACGGCCGGGTGAAGGTGGAGATAGCCGTCGCCAAAGGCAAACAGAATTGGGACAAGCGCGAAACCGAGCGCCGCAAAACCGCAGATAAGGAAGCGAAAGAGGCCGTTGCGCGGAGCAGAAAGAGCTAGTTGTGCTATGGCCTGATTACGGCAGTTAGTTTGAATTGGCGAGCTAAGTCCGCTGCCATCAATCCCTTAAACCGTAATACAAAATTAAGTTGACCGCTCTCCCCGAAATCCCTCAGGATGCACTTTGCCAGCCGAGGAGGACTCAACATGACCCGTCATCAGCAACCCACTCCTTCCATCTTCGCCGTCAAATCGCGGTTCGGAACGATTCCATTCGTCCTGGCAGCCATCTTTGCAGCTGCGATCATGTCAGTACCGGTAATCCAGGCGCAGACCATCACCGTCCTGCACTCGTTCCGTGTCGGATCCTCGCCCATTGCCGGTGTGACGCTGGATCGGGCAGGGAATCTCTACGGCACGACAGTACAGGGCGACCCCAGTACCGTGTTCAAGCTCTCGCGCGCCGGAAGCGGATGGATTTTGAGTACCCTCTACACCTTCGATCATCCCAATGACCCGACCGAGGTCTACGCCGGAGTGGTCTTTGGCCCGGACGGTCTGCTTTACGGCACTGCGTACGAAGGCGGGCAGTTCAACCTGGGAGCCGTGTTCTCTCTTCAGCCGCCGGGTACAGTCTGCAAGAGCGTCTCTTGCCCGTGGACCTTGACTGTCCTCCACAGTTTTGACGGTAGCGATGGCACTCACCCCGATCTCGGCAATCTCGTCTTCGATTCGGCCGGCAACGTCTACGGCACAACCTACGCCGGCGGCGCGCATGTGCGGGGAACGGTGTTCAAGCTGACGCGCAGTAACGGCTGGGCAGAAAGTGTGCTCTACAGCTTCACCGGTGGCAGCGACGGCGGGTCTCCATATAACGGTGTGGCCTTCGATAGCGCGGGCAATCTTTACGGCACGACAAGCGTAGGGGGTAGCGGCTACGGCACTGTTTATGAGCTCTCGCCTTCCGGCTCGGGCTGGGCGGAAACCACTCTCTATGCCTTTACCGGCGGAAACGATGGCGCCACCCCGATTGGCAGCGTCGCCGTCGACGCGCAGGGCAATCTTTACGGCACCGCGTCGAGCGGCGGATCGGGCGAGGTCGGAACCGCGTGGGAGCTTTCACCCTCCAGCGGGGGTTGGGCCTTCACCCTTTTGCACTCGTTTTCAGGACGGTCATACCCGGGACCATTTGCTACCCCGACGCTTGATGCGGCAGGCAACGTCTACGGGACAAACGAGTCCGACGGCGGAGGATTCGGCAGTGTGTTCAAGCTGACGCCCACGGGTAACGGATGGACCTACACATCGTACGATTTCGACCAAAGCGACGGCCAGTACCCTGCATGCAGCGTAGCCCTGGATGCAAATGGCAATCTCTATGGCACAGCCCCGCTCGGCGGAGTTGAGGATAATGGAGTCGTGTGGGAGATCACGCCGTAGCTCTGAATTGGTGTTAAATCGCCTTATCACCAGTAACCCGGTCGGCGTAGGATCACTGGTGAGAACGCCTGTTATCGACAGTTATCATTACCGGCATCACCTTGTCCGAGATTCGTCAGGTTTTTTTTGATCTATACAATCGAACCGGGGGCCGAGAAATGGCACGCGTTATATCTGCGATTCTGGCGATGTGCGTTGTGACCGTGGTGAGCACGCCGTTCCTTATGGCGCAAATCGTTGGCCTGACTTCAACCCAAATCCCGACCACGGGCGACCTGCCTGCCAAAGAGGCAATTCCCAGGCTGTACGACGAGATGGATCTGCAACAAGCGGCGCAGGCCTATCTGTGGGCGTTGCCGCTGGTCTCGTTCGCGCAATGGCAGTACGAACAGGAGACGGTCTTCGGCGCTCACAGCGGCGACCTGGTGCTGTATCAGTCGTACGAAGATAAGCTTGGCATCCTTACCGCCAACGCAACCACACCCTACATCATCGCGTTTATCGATCTGTCGAAGACCGGGTCCATGGTGCTGGAGATGCCGCCGGGCAATATCGCCGGAGGCTTGGGCGATTTCTGGCAGCGTGAAATGGGCGTGATGGGAGAGATGGGACCCGATAAAGGCAAGGGCGGAAAGTATCTCATCGTTCCGCCGGGACAAGAGGCTCCCGCCGCTGAAGGCTATTACCTGATCAAGGCGACAACCATGAACGTGTTCATCGGATTTCGCACCCTCGATCCCGATCTGCAAAAATCGATGGCGCTGGTGAATCAGGTGAAGGCTTATCCCTACGCCCAGCGCGCGAATCCTTCTGCGACCCGCGTGATTACACCCGACGGCAGGAAGTGGTACGGCGGACAGCCTGACGGCATGGCTTACTGGGAACGCCTGCACGCCATCTATGAAGAGGAACCGGTGGAAGAGCGCGACCGATTCTTCGTATCGTGGCTGGATAGCCTGGGCGTTGGCAAGGGAATGCCTTTCCAGCCCAACGCGCGGCAGCGCCAGGTTCTCGAGGCTGGTGCGCAGCTTGGCCAGCAGATGGCCGAAGCCAACAGTTTTGCTAAGCGCTTTCCCGACATCCTGCATTGGCCGAACCATCGCTGGGAGTACGTCATCACCATGGACGATCCGTCACAGCGCCTGGGCGACATCTACCAGTACGCCGAACGCACTGCCTGGTTCTACGAAGCAGTCACGTTTTCCAAGGCGATGAATACCAAAACGCCCGGCGTCGGCCAGGCGTATCTAAGCGAGTACAGCGACAAGGATGGCAACTGGTTCGACGGGGCCAAGAGTTACAGGCTACATGTGCCCGCGAATCCTCCGGCAAAGAATTTCTGGTCGTTGACCGTGTACGACACCAAGACGCGATGCCTTATTGAGAATCCGCAAAAGAAAGCTGACTTGTCGTCGCGACAAGAGTTGGCGAAGAATGCCGATGGATCGGTCGATCTTTACTTCGCACCGTCGGCTCCGGCAGGTCACGAAAGCAACTGGGTGCAGACGGTGCCGAGGAGGCACTGGTTCGCCTACTTCCGCCTTTATGGCCCGATGGAAGGCTATTTCGACAAGAGTTGGGTTATGGACGATATCCAACTGGTTCCTGGTCAGTAGCGAAGTCGACAACTTGTTCTTGTTATGCCGACGGAGGATGCCGATGCAAAATGTTGGGCCGCGATTTTCCGCAGTAATTCTGTTGTCGCTGGTTTGCCTGCTTGCGGGATGCGGCAACAAGCCGCAGGAAAGCACGGCGCCACAAGGCAGCCCGTCGCCCGCGGAAGTCCGCGCCATCGCCAAGGAAGCCTATGTCTACGGTTTTCCGGTAGTGACGAACTACAGCACCATGTACAAGCAGGCGATCGACAAGGGCAGCAAAGACTACCGCGCGCCGTTCAATCAGATTGCGAGCCTGGCGAACGTGGCTACGCCGGAAGACAAGTTCGTGGTCACACCCAACTCCGATACACCCTATTCGTTTCTCTGGATGGATCTTCGGGCCGAGCCGATCATCGTCAACATGCCGAAGATCGAGAAAGACCGTTACTACACCGGGCAAATGATCGATCTCTACACCTATAACTTCGCCTACCTGGGCACTCGAAGTTTTGGCAACGACGGCGGCGCCTTCATGATCGCCGGTCCGGGATGGAAGGGGGAGATGCCGAAGGGCGTGAACGCGGTGATGCAATCGGAGACGGAGTTTGCGTACTTGCTGTTTCGGACACAGCTGTTTAATCCCGCCGACCTGAATAACGTGAAGAGGATCCAGGCCGGCTATCATGCCCAAACGCTCAGCCAGTACTTGAAGCAGCCTGCGCCTGCCGTTGCGCCTGGAGTGAGCTGGCCGGCGCCCTCGCCTGACATGTTGACGACGCCCGCGCTGTTTCCGTACCTCAACTTTATGCTGCAGTTTTGTCCTGCCAATCCAGCAGAGACGGAGTTGATGGCGCGCTTCGCAAAACTCAATGTCGGAGCGGGCAAAACCTTTGATTTCTCGAAGCTGTCTCCGGAATCGCAGAAGGCTGTGACCGATGGCATCGCGGACGCGGGCAAAGACCTCGACGCATTGATGAAGCAGATTAATGCCGACCAGGTGGCCAGCTCCGACTTGTTCGGCACGCGCGAGTTTCTGAAGGGCAACTATCTGTATCGCTATGCCGGCGCCAAACTCGGACTTTATGGCAACTCGGGCGAGGAGGCAATTTATCTAGCGTACTTCGTTGACGCCAATCACCAGCCGCTCGATGCGTCTAAGACCGCCTACACCATGATGTTCCCCAAAGGCCAGTTGCCGCCTGCAAAGGCCTTCTGGTCCATCACCATGTACGACGGCAAGACGCAGTTCCTGGTGGCGAATACGCTGAAGCGATACCTGCTGAACTCCACTATGCTGAAGTCGTTTAAGTATGGCAGCGATGGATCGCTGACCATCTATGTGCAGAAAGGGTCGCCAGGTGCGGCGCAGGAAGCGAACTGGCTGCCTGCTCCCGATGGGCCGTTCTACGCGATCCTGCGGATCTACATGCCGGCGCCCGAGGTGGTGAACGGAACCTGGAAGAAGCCGCAGATGCAACCGGCCCCGTGAACGTAAACCACGTCGTGGCGCGAATCGGCGTTCTGTCGGCCTAAAATAATCGGAAGCCAGCCGTCTTGTCAGTTGGCGATAAATCCCCATAGCACAAGTGACTGGCTACACGGCGCCAGAAATCCAGCCCGCGGGGCGGAACAACATTGGCCCAGGGCGTAAGCCCTGGGTACGCCAATCTCGAAACTCTGAGCCCCTTCAGGGGCGGCCGACGGGGTATCAAGGCGCGGAGTGTCGTTCCCGGGGCACTCGGGGATTTTTCTTTTGCCCACCCACCGCTGAAGCGGTGGGCTATCATCTTCCGTCTCGCCACGCGAGACTAGCGCGAACGCGACGCAGTCGGCAGTGCGCTTACTTACGCCGATCTCGTTCCCAACTCGGGAACTTAGGCGCGGATTTCTTCGGTTTTTCCTTGATTCGGCTCTTTCGTGCTTCGATACTGGTTGGTTAGGGTAGGATCCGCCTTCACCCCGGCGCTTCTGCCCTATTTGTGTCTTGGGGGCGAACAGTTGTCGGTTGTCAGTAGCCAGTTGTCAGTTTCAAGTAAGAGTTTCCCACCCGATTATCCTTCTTTCACTCCCTCTAACTCCTTGGCGCTCAAATTTTTACGTGTAAGTCCTTGCCGCTCAAATTTTTACGGACAGTTTTGTATGGAATCAATAGGTTACAGACGAAAAAGGGGGAGGGGGGGTACTCATCGGCGCCTCTGCCGTTGGCGAGCACCCGTCGTTCGGGCCTTCATTCACGACGTGCTCGAAGAGGGAACCGCAGATCCCTCGACTCCGCTGCGCTCCGCTCGGGATGACAAGCGAAGGGAGCTGGCGCCGCCTTCCGACGCGAGGGGTCCCTCGACTCCGCTGTGCTTCGCTCGGGAGGACATATTAATGGGATAATCGAAGTTTGCGAATGACAACGCAATCAAAATTATGAACACTACTCTTACTACCGCACCACCCTCGCAGATCGAAACCGAATGCCTCGTCGTCGCCGTACTCGACGCGGCTGAGGCCACCAACAACGGCGACAAATCCGACAAACACGATCCCAAACTCCAGACCGACGACAAAGCGGTTCTCGCCGCCGCGGCCGACCTCATTGCTTCAGGCGAAGTCACCGGCAAGGCAATGGAGACCACGCTGCTCCACAAGCCGGAAGGCCTGAAGGCCAAACGCCTGCTGCTGATCGGCGGCGGCAAGGCTGCGAAGTTTACTTCATCCGATCTCCGCAAGCTGTCCGGCGCAGCCGTCCGCAACGTCAAAGCCAAAGACCTGACGAGCTTTGCGCTGGTCATGCCGGCAAAGATTGACGATGCGGCCAAGGTCATCGTGGAAGGCGCGCTGGTCGGCAACTTCGATGCCGACTACTACCGCAGCGATCGCACGAAACAGAAGATCGAGGAGCTGACCATCGTCGCTCCCAAAGGCGCGAACCAGCAGTCGCTGAAGAAAGGCATCGACCAGGGCCGCGTCATCGGCGAGGCGCAGAACTTCACCCGCGACCTGGTCAACGAGCCCGGTAATCGCATGACGCCGACCATCCTCGCCGATCGCGCCAAAGCCATGTGCGACGAAACCGGCCTGGCCTGCGAAATCTACGGTCCCGACAAAATCAAAGAGCTGAAGATGGGCGCGTTCTGGAGCGTCGCCCAAGGCTCGGATGAAGAGCCGCGTCTGATTGTGATGCGTTACGAGCCGGAGCGCGCGCCGAAGAAGCGCGTGCTTGGCCTGGTGGGGAAGGGGATTACCTTCGACAGCGGCGGCATCTCCCTGAAGCCCGGCGAGGGCATGGAGAAGATGAAGTACGACATGGCCGGCGGTGCGGCGATGATCGGCGCCATGCGCGCCATCGCGCAGCTCAAGCCGAACGTGCGCGTGATCGGCATCGTCTGCGCCAGCGAGAACATGCCGTCGGGCAAAGCGCAGAAGCCGGGCGACGTGCAGATTGCGATGTCTGGCAAATCCATCGAGATCATTAACACCGACGCCGAAGGCCGCCTGGTGCTGGCCGATGGGCTGCACTACGCGCGCGAACTGGGCGCAACGCACCTGATCGACGCGGCAACCCTCACCGGCGCGTGCGTGGTCGCGCTCGGCATGGTCAACGCCGGCGTCTTTTCCAACAATGACGATTTCTATAACCGCTTCAACCAGTCGCTGGCGAAGTCGGGCGAAAAGATGTGGCGGCTGCCGGAGGAAGACGACTATCGCGAGCTGATCAAGTCCGACATCGCCGACATCAGAAACACCGGCGGCGGACGCTGGGCTGGTGCGACCGCGGCAGCAATGTTCCTGAAGGAGTTCGTTGGCGACACGCCATGGATACATCTCGACATTGCCGGCGTGGCCTGGATGGAGGACAACAAGCCGTGGATTGCCAAGGGGCCATCGGGCGTCCCGGTGCGTTCGCTGGCGGAGTTCACCCAGGACTTCGCCAAGGGAGGCGCGTAGAAATTCTCGCTTGGATACAGCTTGACCATGGACAGACCCGACCTAGAGCAGGAGCGAAAGAGGCTTGTCGATCTCTATGCTTCTATGTCTGACGGCGAGCTGGAGTCCATCGCGCAGGACGCGCACGAACTCACCGACACGGCGCGGCTGGCACTGCAGGAAGAGCGAGGCCGGCGCCGGTTGGATTCAGGAAAATGACGAGCCAAGGCAGGAGCTCGGCGCCGATGGCGAACGTCAGTTCTTCTCCAGAACAGCCGATGACGAATACAGCTTCGACCTCCACAGCTCCGGCCGTGTCACCACGATGGTCTTGCATACCGATGGCAAGGCCCTTCCCATGCAGCGGATCAAGGACACGGCTGCTCCTGCTCATGTAAAATAGCTTTGCTACCAGGCGAGTAGAGGACGGCGCATCAACCGCGCCGCCTCATTTCCCGTTGCAGTCGAAGCCGCTCCCGGGTACTTGATCGCGCCGCTGTTGCGCGAGATGGATGGAGGAGCGTGGGCCGCAGACATGTGCAGCGCGCAGCCGCGCCCGTCCGCTTCGATCTCACGAAACTCCAGCCCAAGTAGACATTGGTACCGCAGCAGCCTGCGGAAGAACTTTTAGTGTTCAGGAGAACAGAATGGCCAAGATCGCAAAGACCGCAGACCGCAAGAAAGTGATGGATACCAGCAAGAGCACCGATTGTCCCAAGTGCGGCAAGCCCACCCGCGTGGTCAAGCGCGTGAAAGACCGCGAGCGCGACATCCCCGGCGGGATGTACATTTCGTGCTCGGCATGTGAGTTCTACGAGAAGCTGTAAATTAACGGGCCGATGACGCGCCAACAGCTGTCAAGACTGCTAATTCACCATTGATCCGGGCGGCAATCTGGTTTCTCCAGTCGTCGTCCCACGCGCCCCGCTTCCTCATGTAGTGTTCCATGTGCTCCAGCGGATCGCGGGCCGACCCCGTCGCGCAGTCGATAAGGGTTGCCCCCGCGCCGTTGCGCGCGCGATGGATCGACTCCTGCGCTACACGCCAGACCGCAACCACATCCCGTCCATCGACGATGATGCCGGGAATGCCATAATCCCGCGCCACAAAGCTGAACTGCTCGAGATAAGCGGGCTCAGCGGCCGGCGCGTCATCTGGAGCACCGCTCTTCACCACATACAGAATGGGCAGCTTGTGGACTCCGGCAAACTTCAGCGCTTCATGCCAGGCGCCGAGCGACGCGATCTCTTTCTCGCAGAATGCCACCACGACATTTTGTTTCCCATTCAGTTTGTGTGCGAGCGCGATGCCAGTTCCCAGGTTGAAAGCATCTTCCGGAAGGGAGGCGCGAATAATCGAGCCTGCAAAGTAGTCACCCTTGGTCAGCAGTTTCTCCAGAGGCAATCCTCTGGCAACCAGCGCCGCCAAATTTCGAGGGGATCCCGCGATCGTGTCCTCGGCGCCAAGATCCGCTGTGGTTCCAGCCGTGATAGCTTCATGGCCCACGGCTATCTCATACTGCGTCGAGCCAGAGAGCCGCACATACTCTTGTGCCAACCGGAGTTTCAACAATGATGTATAGAGTTTCCGCAGCGTCTCACCGTTGGACGCGGACGAGCCGTTGCTGCTCATTGTTTGTGGCGCTGCCGCCGCCTGCGATGGCGTAGCCTCACTGGTTTTGCGCGAAGATTTTTCGGACTTACTTCTGACCCTGGTTGCCATTGCGCTCGTTTCCGGAAGAATCGTCATTGTATCGCACGTGCAAATTCTGTCTTCGCAACCCGGAAGGATTGCCGCAGCGCTTGCGGGGCTCAACTGGGCAAGCGCCCGCAGACTTCATGAAGGGCTCGTGAAAGTTTTCAACAGAAATGTGTATAACGCTGTGGAAAAGGCCGACCGTATCCCTCTTAAGTAGCATAAATTCACAATCTCTAACAAAGTGCACTGAACCGGGTGCGGAAGAAATCGGACCGTGATCCGACTTCCGGCAGCCACGAGGGTCCGGTAGCGGACGCTGCGACGGGGTAGCATCGTGCTAGTCTGTCGCCGTGAAGTTGCGCCTCGACAAACTGCTGGTGGAGCGCGGCCTGGTGCCATCTCGCGAGCGCGCACAGGCGCTTATCCTCGCAGGCAGAGTGCTGGTGAACGAGCAGAAGCTGGAAAAAGCCGGCGCCAGCGTGGACGGCAATGTTGTCCTCCGTCTGCTCGGCGATGACATGCCGTATGTCAGCCGCGGCGGACTGAAGCTGGCGCGTGCTCTCGAATATTGGTCCATCGATGTTGCGGATAAAACCTGTATGGACATCGGCGCGTCGACCGGCGGCTTCACCGACTGCCTTCTACAGGCGGGTGCGGGGCGGGTGATCGCTGTCGATACCGGTTACGGCCAGATGGACGCCACACTGCGCAGCGACCCTCGAGTTCGTCTGCTGGAGAAGACCAACGCGCGCTATCTTACCCCCGAGCAGATCTGGAAAGACGGACACCCAATCCGTATCGGTCTGGTGGCGATGGACGTGTCGTTTATCTCTGCTACCCTCGTGCTTCCGGCCGTGGTGAGCTGTGTTCGCTCGACATCCGAGGACTTCCAGATCGTTGTCCTGGTAAAGCCGCAGTTCGAAGCCGGCCGGGGACAGGTGGGCAAAGGCGGGATTGTTCGCGATCCACAAGCGCAGCAGGGAGCCGTGGACAAGGTTGCAGGCGCGGTAGAACAACTCGGGGGCGCTGGGATTGAAGTCGTCGACTCGCCAATCCTGGGCACGGAAGGCAACCGTGAGTTCCTGCTTCATGCCCGATTCTCCTGAGCCTCGACGCCGGACGCGAGAATCGCGTTACACTGGCAGTCGCAGACAGCACGCAAAGGACAGTTGCTTCTTCACGAAGTTGGACACGGAGAGCACGGAGGAACCTTTTCAACGGGTTTGTGTCAGGGCGCGAGTTTACTCGTGCCGAACGTTGCGCCAAGAATGACGGGCTTTAGCCCCTGCCGCCGGCTGAAGCCGGCTTTTCGGTCACAAAGGCAATCCTGTCGGCACGACTGAAGTCGTGCCCTGATACTCAAAGTGGCGAAGGGAGTTCCTCCGTGACCTCCGTGTCGGAGCCTGCCCTGAGCGAAGCCGAAGGGTGGTGAATAATAGCCTCAATGAAATCAGCCGCGATCATCTCCAAGCCGTCCAAGCCTGAACTGGCGGCCATTCTGCCTGAGTTGCTTGCCTGGTTCGGCAAGCGCGGATACAAGCTCTACCTCGACGAGCAAACCGGGGAATACATCGGCGGGGAAGAAGTAGTTGTCCGTAAGAACATGGGCGACAAGCATCCGGATTTTGCGCTCGTCCTGGGCGGCGATGGCACGTTGCTCTCTGCGGCGCGCGCCGTGGCCCGTGAAGGCGTGCCGATTATGGCGGTCAATCTGGGCTCGCTCGGATTCCTCACCGAGGTCCCACTCAACGAGATGTATTCCACGCTCGAGGCCGTCGACGCCGGAACTTGTCCTTCCGAACAGCGCGCGGTCATCGACTGCACGGTATTTCGCAACGATGAAGCCATCGCCCGTCATTTTGCCCTGAACGACGTGGTCGTGAACAAGAGCGCCATCGCCCGCCTGGTGGATTTCGATCTGCTGATCGACGGGGCCCTTGCCTTCAACTACAAGGCCGACGGCGTTATCATCGCCACGCCAACGGGTTCCACCGCCTACTCGCTCGCGGCGGGCGGCCCTGTGCTGATGCCGAGTGTCCAATCCTTCGTGGTAACGCCGGTCTGCCCCCATTTGCTTACCCATCGTCCGCTGGTGGTGACCGACAAAGCGCAAATTGAGCTTCGCATCGAAACCGGCGCCGAAGAAGCGTTCCTCAGCATTGACGGACAGGTCGGAATGCCGGTTCAACAAGGCGACCGCCTGCTGTGCCGCCGGGCAGAACACTCCGTGAAGCTGCTGCGCGTCCGCCGCACATTTTTCGACGCTCTGCGCAACAAGTTGAAATGGGGGCAACGGTAATAGCGGCTCAGCCCCGCCGACATCACGTATGATGGCGATATAAGACGGTTAGTACAAAACGCAAAGGCCCGTCTTCTTAGTTTGGCGTGATCTCCCAAACCACGCCGCAGCCCCCGGAACCGGAGCAGCCCTGTCCGCCTTGCAACGTCGTGCTGTAAAGATTGCCGCTGGCGTCGAAGACCACCTGGCCTTGAGGGTACTGACCATCAGCGCCGGCAAAGTCATGGAGATCGTTGGCCGTGCACGTTTGATTACAATTCGGTGGCATCTCGAAGACCCACCCGTCGTCGTTAGCTCCGCCGGTCACGCATACGCCGTATAGATTGCCGTCCGGGCCCAGCGTCACACCAGGATAAGAACCACACTTGCTAAAGCCATAGACCAGGGAGAAGTTCCAGCCCCCATTCGACGGGCTGAGCTCGAACACCGTGCCCCAACCGTTGGGACCGCCAAGTTCCGTCGTTCCATAGAGGTTGCCGGACTGGTCAGCGATTAAGCCGGCAGAGGAATAATATCCCGTACTGTCAGTGAAACCAACCAGCGTATGCTCCGCCCAGCCGCCATTTGAGGGCGTCAATTGGTAGACTGCCCCGCCTCCGTCGATTCCGCCTCGAAAAGTTGTGCCATAAAGATTCCCGGCTGCGTCGAAGGTCACACCGGCAGACGGGTTACATCCATCTGCCCCCCCGGAAAAGTTGTAGATAACGCTCTCCGTCCATCCGCTTCCCGAGGGTGCCATCTTCCACACCACCCCGCAGTCAAACCCACCTTCCTCCTCCGCTGTGCCATACATGTTGCCAGCATGATCAAAGATCACACTGCCGTACAGGGGCCGCTCGCCATCACCTAGATTTCCGGTAAAGGAGTGTAGTACGGTTTGGTTCCAATTGCAGATTGCCGTGTGGCACGCCGTTGGCGATGGCGTCACCTCAAAGATGGAGCCTGCCCCATAGGCTCCATCAGCTGTCGTCGTGCCGTACAGAGCGCCATTCGGGCCGACCGCCACGCCAGCGTACGGGCCGTTAGTCGGATCCCCGGTGAAGTCATACAAGGGGTCCAAGGTCCAACTCGCGCCGTTCTGGGTCAGCTTAAAGACCGAACCGCGCCCACCTGAAGTCGTTCCGGCGAGCTTCCCGGCGCCGGCAACAGTTACGCCAGCAATCGGATTTTCCCCGTCCGACTCGCCGCTGAAGTAATGAATGACGCTGAACGTCTGGGTTTGTGCCGGCTGGGTCGCGATCATCGCCAGCGCACAAAGCATCGCGAGCGCGAATGCGGGAAACCGTAGGCGAAACGTGAAGCGCGGCCGGATTGTCATAATGAGCCTCCTTTACCGATGCTGCAGCCGGAATCGCGTAATGACGTTGGCCCCTGCACTGCCTTCGACGCCGCATAAGTATCGCGTCTTCCAGAAGCAAGTCAACTTAATTTTGGATTACGGTTTAATGGGTTGATAGCAAAGAGCTTAGGCTGGCAATGTCAAAGCGGGTAAGATCAGGCATTACCGTAAGCAATCGTGTCGGCAAGCCAGGCGCGGGATATGCCGAAGAAAAAGGCGCGGCTTGGAGCCGCGCTCCTGTTATTCGCTTTCGGACTTCATGCTCTCGTGCAGCCAAAAGCGCGCTTCGTACTCGCACTTCTTGGAGCAAAAGGTCTGTCCGTCACGAGCCCGGCTTGTGCTTTTTAGATATTGGGAATAACACCAGAGGCAGACTGCAGTGGAAGTGGCTGCGTCAGATCGATTTGGTTGCATGGGCTCTCCCAGTGGACTGCGAGCATAGGACAAGTTGCCGCCAAACGCAATCAACAAAATCAGGAATACCCAAGAGAGTCAATCCATAAGGACCGAAAGCCAGGGACTACGGCAGTTCCAGGGTTGCTGTAGACCGGGTAGAGCCGGCCTTCAGGCTGGCGTGCAAGATCGCCCCACCGTATAAGGCTCAAGCGATTCGTCTCTCCGCAGCTAACGCGGCGCCGAAGCGCCGCTCTACCCTTACTCGCCGGACCACACCAATTCTGAAACTGCTCTATAAGCGTTCCGGCGCCAGAAGATCGGCAACCGTTTCCCGTCTGCGGACCAGCCGCGCCCGCTTGCCGTCCACCAGCACCTCAGCCGCGCGTGGCCGGGTGTTGTAGTTAGACGCCAGCGACATCCCGTATGCGCCCGTGTCCAGAATGGCGACCAGCTCGCCTTCCGCCAACTCGCCGACCTTCCGATCGCGAGCAAAGAAATCCCCGCTCTCGCAGACCGGCCCAACGATGTCGGCTTTCTCGCTGGTTTTGCGGCCGGGCTTAATCATGACCGGCACAATCTCGTGGTAGGCATCGTATAACGACGGCCGGAGCAAGTCGTTCATGGCCGCGTCCACTACAACGAAGCGCTTGCCGTCATTCTGTTTGCGGTAAACCACGCGGGTTACCAGCACGCCCGCCGGGGCGATGATCGCCCGTCCCGGCTCCAACAGAAGATGCACGCCCAGACCCTTCAGCGGCTGCATCACCGCCTTCGCATATCGCTTGACCACGCCGAAGAAGTTGGAAGCGGAATGATGGTCATAGGAGATTCCCAACCCTCCGCCCGCGTCCACATAGCGAATGTCGATACCGGCCTCTCGCAACGAACCTACCAGCGCAGCTACGCGCTCCATGGTTTCGCGGAAGGGACCCAAATCGGTGATCTGCGAACCAATGTGTACGCTGACGCCGGATGGCTTCAGCCAGCGTTCTTCAGCGCCACGCCGGTAAAGCGCCGTCGCGTCCCGCCACGGAACTCCAAATTTGTGTTGATGCAATCCGGTGGAGATGTAGGGATGGGTTTTCGCCGTGACATCGGGATTTACCCGGACTGCGAACTGCGCTGGCTTGCGATGATGTGCAGCCCGCGCTGCCAACAGTTCCAACTCGCTGGCGCTTTCGACGTTGAACAGCAGGATCCCAGCCTGGAGCGCCTGATCAATCTCTTCGGCTAGCTTGCCGACCCCGGAGAAAACTACGGTCATCGCGAGTTGGGTGCCCCGCTCTGTCACCCCGAGCGGAGCGGAGGTCGTCGCTGCGCGATGACCTTCGCGTAGTCGAGGGACCTGCTTTTCTCCAGTTCTTTTGGCTAGGGAGGGGTCTGCCGCCGCAATCACGCGCTGCAACTCGCCGCCGGACACAATGTCGAACCCCGCTCCCAGACGCGCCAGCATCTTCAAAATCGACAGGTTCGAGTTCGCCTTCACCGAGTAGCAAATGGTGTGCTCGCAGCCGCGGAAGGCCTGGTCGAACTGGCGATAGCGCTCGCGTACGGTCGATGCCGAGTACACATACAACGGCGTGCCGAAGCGTGCTGCCAGACGTGCCAGCGGGATGGCCTCGGCATGCAGCTGGCGATCAGGGTTGCGGACACGCTGTTTTTCTCGGAAGTAAGTAAAGCCAGGCGGGCGCTGCTGCGGCTGATCGGCTTTCACTTCTTGGGCGAAGGCCCTTTCACCTTCAGAGCGACGATGGTCTGGTCGTCGAAGGCTTCTACGCCTTCCGCGTGGTCAGACACAGCAGTAAAGATCGCGTCCACCAACTCCTCGGCACTGCGATGTGCGTTGGCTTTGGCGATCGCCTCCAGGCGATGCCGCCCAAACATGTCGCCCCTGGAACTGGTGGCATCCAGGATGCCATCGCTGAAGAACAAGAAGGCGTCGCCTTTGCGGGCGCGCACATTCAACTCATCGTAGGTGGCGTGACCAAACAGGCCGATGGGTAGTCCCGTGGCTTGGATTTCCTCGATCTTGCCGCCGCGACAGTGGATCGGACGTGGCAGGCCGGAGTTAGCCAGTTGCAGTTGTTGCTGGTTGTCGTCCCAGATGGCATAGATCATAGACACGTACTGTCCATCGATGGGCCGCTCCGCCAGCGACAGATTCAGCGCTTCCAGCATACCGGCAGCGGTTGGTTCTTCCATGGCGTGGGAGCGCACGATGCCGCTGACCAGCGCCGCATAGATCGCAGCCGGCGCTCCTTTGCCGCTGACATCGCCAACTGCAATGCCCGTCACTCCGTGGCCGCCATACTTCAGGAAATCGTAGAGATCGCCGCCGATCTGGCGTGCGGGCGCGAAGCGCGACGCCACTTCCGCATGCTTGAACACCGGCAGCTTTTGCGGCAGCAGCCGGAACTGCAACTCGCGCGCCAGCGCCAGGTCCTGTTCCAGGCGCTTCTCCTGGCGGGCAATACGCTCGTATAAAGTTGCGTTCTCGATGGCAATGGCAACTTGCGCGGCCATGGTCGTCATGATGCGCACGTGATCTTCGTTGAAGTATCCGCGGCGCGTATGCTCGATGTCGAGCACGCCAATGACCTTGTCTTTGTAGATTAGCGGGATGCACAACTCGGAGCGCGTCTCAGGATTCGCCGGAATATAGCGCGGGTCTTTGCTGACATCCGGTACCAGCACTGCCTCGGCGTGTTGCGCGGCATATCCAACCAAGCCCACTCCCAGCGGAATCTCGGTCTTGAGCTGAACGTTTTCCTTGAAGCGCAGGGAAAAGCGGTGCTGGAGCACGCTGCCGCTGGCATCGAGCAGCAGGATGGAAAACATCTGGTAGTCGATGATGCGGGTCAGCAGTTCGGCAATGCGCTTCAGCAACTGATCGACGTTCAGGATGGAAGTGAGCTCACGGCTGATCTCGGTCAAGAGGGTCAGTTGCCGCGCCTGCCGGGCCACGCGTGTGTACAGGCGGGCATTCTCGATGCCGACAGAGATGCGTGAGGCAAACAGCGTCAGCAGGCGTTTGTGCTCCTCCGTGAAGGCGCCGGGCTGCGCGGCCTCAACATCGATAACGCCGATGACTTTGTTTTTAGCGATTAGCGGTACCGCCAACTCAGAGCGCACGCCGGGAGCCGAGTTGATGAAGTTTTCCTCTGCCGCAACGTCGTTCACCAAAACCGCGGCCCTCTGCTGCACCGCCTGTCCCGTGACGCCCTGGCCAACCTTGATGCGGATACGCTCAGCGACCTCGGGCGGATGGCCGACCTGAAAGCGGACGCGAAGCTCCTGGGCTTTTTCGTTCAGCAGCAGAATGGCGAAGATTTCGTAGTCAATGAAACGCTTCAGCATCTCCGCCACGCGCTGGAGAAGCGTGTTCAGGTCCAGCGTGGTGTTGACCGCGTCGGCGACCTCAAGCAGATAGGAATCGAGCGTCGCGGAAACCAGTGGCTGTGGGGTGACGGATGACATTAGGCTCGAACTCGTGTTCTTCATGATAGCAGCGGTCGCCGGAGTGGTAGTGCGTTCGGTCTTTGCTGGGAACAGAGCTGGCGAGCGCTGTCGGTATGACCGCTATTGACAACATGTTGTCAAATATGACAACATTTATGCGTTGAGCAGGAAGAGTGATGACTCCTAAGACCCGGCCAATCTCCTGGATTAGCTCCGCTCTTAAAGACTTCCAGGCATTCCCTGAAGGTGCCAAGTCTATTTGCTTGACAGCATTGACGATTGCGGCCGAGGGAGGGAAAGCGGAGATAGCGAAGCCCATGCACGGGATGGGTTCTGGGGTCTTCGAGATAGCTCTGCCATTCCGTGGTAATGCGTACCGCTTGGTGTATGCCGTGCAACTGGCGCAAGCCGTTTGGGTGGTGCACGCGTTTCAGAAGAAGTCAACCCAGGGTATCAAAACACCGGCCCGCGAACTGCAATTGGCACGTGAGCGATTGAAGAGGCTGAAGGAGACGTTGTCATGAAAAGCGAAAAACTGGAAGTGGTGCATGGAAGCGGCAATGTATTCCGCGATCTCAAACGAGATCATGCTGACGTAGAACAATTCAAGGCCATTCTGGCGGCGGAGATCATCAAGCTTCTCGACCAGGAGAAACTCACTGTGCGTGAGGCACACGGTCGTACTGGTATCGCTGCCGCTGATTTCTCGCGCATTCGTAACGCAGATCTCGGACGCTTTACCGTCGATCGTCTTATGTCAATCGTCAATCGCCTGGGCTCGCGCATCGAAGTGAAGATCAGAGTCCGACCGAACGATGCAATGGGACAACGGCTGCCTGCGTGACACTTTGGTCGACACCAGAATCCGCTTCCATAATCGCAGTTCAGGGCTGCTTGCCGAAAGGCCGCACGCGCACGAACGCCACCACGCCAACAGGATGACTTCCGTACGACGCCGTCAGTGTGCCGGGGGTGGAATAGAGCGTGACCTGTGCGCCCAGCGCGGTTGCCAGGTGAGGGATCAACTTGAAGTCGTGGTCGTAGCCGGCGGTATAGGCTTGCACCCGGCCGATGATGCTCTCCTGAAAATCCGGCGGTTCGAATGCGTCTTTCAGCAGCAATTCGCTCGTACGATCGACATTCTCAATTCGTCCCCACAGGTAGTTTCGTTGTGCGAATTGAAGCGTGGACTCCGCCAGATAGCCATTCCAGACCAATCCGGTTTGCAGCACTCGATTGCGCCCCCAAACCAGGGTACTTGCCCAATTGCCATGCTCTAGCGGGCGGTTGTACATAACCGACGCCGTCATTCGCTGGACGTCGTCGTTGGGTTGCAGAGCCTCCAGGCTGGTCAAGTGCGCGAAGGAATACTGTCCGCTCCAGTTCTGGCCCGGCTGCACGGTCAGGCGCGTTGACCACGAGTCAATCGCGCCGGCTTCGATGGTCCAGCGATTTTCATCCGGCTCGCGTCCGTGAAATCCAGAGGCCTCCAGGCGCAAGATCTTATGAGTCAAACCCATGGTGATTACGTCGTCAGAGATGTGGGTCGAGTCCTCCAGGTGGTGGCCCAACGCTGCTAGTGGGTCCTCCGACGCCGATGCGCGATGCGGATAAGCCGTCGGGCCCATCGCGGGATCGCCAACTGGCGCAACATAGAACGAAAGCAGGCTCTGCTCCCCCAGATACAGGTCGTAAAGCACGGCCAGTTCCATGAAGAAGTTGTGCGGATGCTGGCCATCGACGATGGGCTTGCCAAAGGCCGTTTCGCCCTGCTGAAACAACTCTGGAAAGTAGCGGCCAGTGATGGTGGCAGGCTCGAAGCTCAGCATCGTGCGGGCTGTGAAGGTGCCCGGTCCCAGGCGCCGCTGGGCCATAGGCATCAACCAGTTGGTGGAGAACACTTTGTCGGCGCCGCGCGGGCCCGTCTGCTGCTGCACGTTCAGGAAGCCGACGCCATGAAACATCAGCATCCAATTACCCTTCATGGTCATGAGCATCGGGATCGGGGTGGAGGTCGGCTCCGCGCTTGTGCCGGAGGTCGCGTGCTGCTCGATCTCCTCTACGAAGGTTTCAGGCTCACTTATATTCATCGCGCTATGCTGCGCGCCCGGCACTTGCATGTTCGGCATGTCAGGCCCGTTGTGATTGCCCTTATTGGGTTGCTGGCTGGAGGCGTTCTCTTGTTGCTTCGAGTCTTGGTTGGTTGACACTTGCTCTCCAGCCGAACTCACCTGTTGCTGGGCATGGGTATCCATCACAATCGCGCACATCAGAACAAGAATAAAAACGGTGATGCAGGCACACTTTGGCAAGCGCACTACACTCTCCAGACTGCGGGAAGAGAAAATTAATGATGGCCGGGGGTACGGTCGCAATTACGGCGGCAAGAAGCGCGGCGAATCAGATGCGAAGCACGGCAAAGAGCGAAGGGGAAGAGTCTTGGAAGTCGGCTTTGCAGATAAATCGATCAGCGGACTGGACGGCCTCCAGTACTTCGATCGATCGGGGCACCGCGTTCAAAGCCCAGCGAGGCAACGCAGTCGTCTTTACTGCTGCGGGTTGGGAATGTTGGGTGTAGCAACAACTGTGGATCGGACAATGCGCCGGCGCATGGTGGTCGTGACAACCGCCCTGCGTGGTGCCTGGTCCCATAGCGACATTCGATGGCAGCGCAAGACACACGACAGGCAGCATCAAGCCAATCATCAGAGACAGAGCGAGAAGCGTAGGTATTCGCGTAATGCGCATACGATAAAGTTCGTCGGATGCCACACTCTTCCGCGGCACAGCAACATTCTAGCTCAGGCAAGACCTCGCCGGCAGGGTGACTATGTGACGTCTGGCGCCTCCGATCGTTACACCTCAGTTGCGGCAGCGGTAGCCAACCACTAGAATTCTCCCCGGTCGACAGATAAGCGAGACCGGCCCAGCCGAGCTCAACCACGGGGCAATCGGAGCGAGGCTTCGACGATCGGTACACTTTAATTTCGTACGAGGCAAAATGAATTTGCAAGGAAACCGGCTGACGTGGCTTGGCCACGCAACCTTCCGTATCGAAACCGAGGACGGGACCGTAGTCTATATAGATCCATGGCTGAGTAATCCTCTCTGTCCAGAGGACGAGAAGCAAGTGAAGAAGTGCGATGTAATGCTGTGCACTCATGGCCACGGCGACCACATTGGCGATGCGGTCAAGATCGCGAAGCAGCACAATCCCATGGTGGTTGGCATCTTCGAGCTCTGTGCCTGGATGAAGAAAAAAGGCGCAAAACAGATATCGCCGATGAACAAGGGCGGTACTCAAACTGTCGCCGGCATCAAGATCACCATGGTGCACGCCGTCCACTCCTGCGGCATTGAGGATGACGACGGCAGCATGATCTATGGCGGCGAGGCCTGTGGCTACGTGCTGGAGCTGCCGGGCGGAGTGAAGCTCTACCACGCCGGTGACACCGCCGTGTTCGGCGACATGCAGATCATTTACGAGATCTACCGGCCTGAAATTGTGCTAATGCCTATCGGCGACCACTTCACCATGGGTCCACGCGAGGCCGCCTACGCCTGCAAGCTGCTTCAGCCGAAGACGGTCATACCCATGCACTTTGGAACATTCCCGGTGTTGACCGGCCGGCCAGGCGAATTGAAGAAGCTCCTCGGCCCGGGTGGTCCGGAAATACTGGAAATGAAGCCCGGACAACCACTGTGAAGATGTTTGCTTCAATCACGGAGAACCAGCTTCCATCTCGAGATTGTCATTACGAGCGCCAGTTCTTGGCGCGAGGAATCTGCTTTTTTGTTGCACGCAGGAAAGCAGATCCCTCGCTACGCTCGTGATGACAATTTCGTACGGTGCAATAACCATTAAGGAATCGACGTAGAACGCTGTGCACTCATCTGCCTAGGATCGTCTATGACCAGCTTTACCGATGAACGTGTAGAGAACTACCTGTATGCCATGCTTCCGCCGCGCGAGCCGGTGCTGCAAGAGATGGAGCGCCAGGCGAAGGAACGTGATATTCCCATCGTTGGCCCGGCTGTCGGCCGCCTCTTCTATCAGTATGCAACGCTGATCAAAGCCAAAACCGTGTTTGAGATGGGTTCGGCCATCGGCTACTCCACCATCTGGTGGGCAAGAGCGGTCGGGGAAGGCGGTAAAGTCCACTACACCGACGGCAGTCGCAAGAATGCTGACGAAGCCAGGCGCTACTTCACTCAAGCGGGCGTGGCCGATCGCATCGAAATTCACGTAGGCGATGCCCTGGAGCTGTTGTCGGAACGCAAAGAGCAGTTCGACATTCTGTTCTGTGACGTCGACAAGCACGACTACCCGCGCGTCTTCAACATGGCGGCGGCGCGCGTGCGCAAAGGCGGACTGTACATCACCGACAATACCCTGTGGAGCGGCCAAGTCGCTTACGCCGCGGGCAATCCTGATCTGCCTAAACCCGAACCGGATAAATCCACCGAAGGCGTGGTCGAGCTTAACCGGCTGCTCTACTCCTCGCCGGATTGGTTCACCACGATCATTCCTTTACGCGACGGCGTTGCTGTCGCCACGAGGCTCTAGCGTCGATGTTTGACCACTTCAAAACCGACATCCTCGCTATCGCCGCGCATCGCGACGATGTAGAGCAGACTTGCGGCGGCACGCTGCTCAAAATGGCCGAACGCGGCCATCGCACGGCCATCCTCGACCTGACCCAGGGCGAGATGGGCACGCGCGGCTCCGTCGAGGATCGCGCCCTGGAAGCGGATGAGGCGGCGCGCATCCTCAAAGTCGGCTGGCGCCATGCGCTCGACATTCCCGACGGCCGCGTCGAGAACACCTACAAGAACCGCCTGAATGTCGCCAGCGTGATCCGCCAACTTCGCCCGCGTGTGCTCATCCTGCCGTACTGGCAGGCGCGTCATCCTGACCACGCCACCGCCTCGGTGCTCGGCTACGAAGCTGCCTTTCTAGCGGGACTGTCCAAGCTGGTTCTGGACGAGCCGCCGCATCGCCCGTTCAAGATTATCTATGCCAGCCTCTATGCCGACGTGCGCCCAACATTCGTGGTGGACATCTCGGCGCAGTTCGATACGCGCTTTGCCGCCCTGATGGCTTACAGGTCGCAGTACGAAGACCAGAAGACGGGCAGCGAGCTATTTCCTCGGCAGGCGGAGATTCACCAGCGCATTGCTGCCATGGCGGGCTACTACGGCGTGCTCGCTGGAGTGCAGTACGCCGAGCCGTTTGTGCAGAAGGAGGTTGGGCTGGTGGAAGACTTGCTGATGGTGCCAGTGCAGTCGATCTGAAGGTGATATCATGATATCGAAAGGGAGTCGTCGATGGCCCAGCTAGTTGTGCGCAACCTTGAAGATAGCGTTAAGAAGCGGCTACAGCGCCGTGCGGCCAAACACGGTCGCAGCATGGAGGAGGAGGTCAGGGAAATACTGCGCAATGCAGCCAAGGAAGAAGCTGGGCCTTCTGAGGGTCTGGGCACAGAGATCGCGAGGCGTTTCAAGGGGATCGGTTTAACCGAAGACATTCCGGAACTGCGTGGGTTTACAATCGAGCCGCCCAAATTTGACGAATGATTGTCCTGGACACGAATGTTGTTTCCGCCCTGATGCATCCGACCCCGGATACGAAGGTATTTGAGTGGCTAAACAGGCAGCCGCGCACCTCGATTTGGACGACCTCAATCACAGTGTTTGAAGTTTCGTTTCGACTGCGGATTATGGCTGAAGGCCGGCGCCGTAACGCGTTGATCGAGGAGTTCGCGGGCGTACTCCAGGACTTAGGGCAGCGGATCTTGACGTTTGACACTGACGCAGCGCAGCGCGCCGCCGAACTGATGGCGGCGCGTCGCAAGGAAGGCCGTTCGGTTGAGCTGCGCGACACGATGATTGCAGGGATTGTTTCGAGTCGTCACGCCAGTCTGGCAACTCGGAACATTGCGCATTTCAAGGACGCCGGTGTGCCCCTGATTAACCCCTGGGATGCATAGGTTAGGTCGGCCTCGACTCACTTCTTCCTCTCCACCAGAAAATGTGCAATCTCGCGCAGCGTCGCCGCGCGCTCGCCGAAGCCATCCAGCGCGGCAGAGGCTTTAACTACCAGTTCATCGGCTTGCTTGAGCGAGGCGTCAATCCCAAACAGCGCCGGATAGGTCGCCTTCTCGGTCGCCGTGTCTTTGCCGGCGGTCTTGCCTAGCTGCTCCGATGTCTGCGTCACGTCGAGCACATCATCCACGATCTGGAAGGCGAGGCCGATGTTCTGTCCGAAGTCACGCAGGCTCTGGATCTGCTCCGCGCTGGCTCCCGCGTAGATGCCGCCGGTGACCACGCTGGCGGTCAGCAGAGCGCCAGTCTTGGAGCGGTGAATGTACTCCAGCGTTTTCGCGTCGGGACGTGTGTGCTGGGCCTTCAGGTCCATCACCTGGCCACCAATCATGCCATTGATGGTGCCGGTTGCATGCGCGGCCTCGGCGATGATGGCAACGCGGGCCTTGGCTGAACATTGCAACTTCGCCAGTACCTCGTAGGCATAGGTCTGCAAAGCGTCGCCGGCCAGGATGGCAGTCGCCTCGCCAAACGCCTTGTGGCACGTTGGGAGCCCGCGGCGGAGATCGTCGTTGTCGAGCGCCGGCAGGTCGTCGTGAATCAGCGAGTAGGTGTGCAGCATCTCCAGCGCCGCGCCCAGTTCTTCGACGCCGGGCGGAACGCATCCTTCAATCACTTGCGCGGACTCCATGCAGAGGATGGGACGCAGACGCTTGCCTCCGGCAAATACGCTGTGTCGCATGGCCTGATGGATCGACGAGGGATACTGCTCCGCCGCAGGGAGCAGACGTTCCAGCGCTTGGTCGGTAAGGGTTCGGCCTTCATCCAGGATTTCTTTGAGCATCAGGTTGGAAGTATAACAATGCCCGATCGGCCGAAGCCGGCCAGCCTACCGAGCACTGCGGCCCTGATCTGCGACCATGGTTGCCGTGTGCGCCATGTCCGCCTGCCTTGTGACGTACGCCACAGACTGCCGGTACATGCCCCCGCAGAATCAAATGTGGAGGGTACCCGTGTACGAGATCGTGGAAACGCGCCCCTTGGCGCGAGGCATCAAGCTGTTTGTGATCAAGGCTCCCCGCATCGCCAAGAAGCAGAAGCCGGGGCAGTTTGTGATCGTGCGGCTGGACGATTGCGGTGAGCGCATCCCGCTGACCATCGCCGACGCTAATCCCGAGGCCGGCACGGTCACCATTGTCGTGCAAGCCATAGGCAAAACCACCATGCTGCTCAACATGCTGGAGGCAGGGGACTCGATCCTTGACGTAGTCGGTCCCCTCGGCAAGCCCTCGGAGATCGAGAACTTCGGTACCGCCGTGGTTGTTAGCGGCAGCGTTGGCACGGCCATGGCCTATCCGACGGCCCGGGAGCTGAAGCGCGCGGGGAACAAAGTTATCTCCATCGTGGGCGCGCGCAGTAAAGAGTTGATGGTGCTGGAGGACGAAGTCCGAGCGGTCAGCGACGAGACCTATGTCGTGACCGACGACGGCAGCTACGGCACCAAGGGTCTGGTGACCGACAAGCTGAAAGAAATTATGGCCGACAAAAAGCTGGATTACGTGCTTGCCTGCGGCCCGGTGCCGATGATGCGCGCCGTCGCCAAAATGACGGGCCCGGAGCAGATCAAGACCATGGTCAGCCTGAACTCCATCATGGTGGATGGCACGGGAATGTGCGGCGGCTGCCGCGTTCTGGTTAACGACAGCAGCCAGTTTGCCTGCGTGGACGGCCCGGAATTCGACGCCACCCAAGTCAACTTCGAGGTCTTGATGCAGCGCAACAACATGTATCGCGAGCAGGAAAAGCTCAGCGTCGATCGGTTGCAGGCCGATCCCCAGGGTGAAGTGGAGAGAGTTCGCCAAAAGAATCACAAGCACGAATGCGCTGCCGAAGCGGTGGGGGTGACCAATGAGTGATGCGACCGAGACTAAAGTCAGCCACAATCCGCTGCCCGCAAAAGAGCGCACAAAGTTGCCACGCCAGAGGGTGCCGGAGCAGGAAGCGCAAGTCCGCGCCCACAATTTTCAGGAAGTGAATCTGGGATTTCCGCCCGAGCAGGCTCGCCAGGAGTCGCTGCGCTGCATCGAGTGTCCCAAGCCGGGATGCGTCCTGAAGTGTCCGGTGTCGGTTGACGTGCGTGCGGTCATCGATCTCATTCTTGCCGAAGATTACCTGGGTGCTGCCGCCAAAGTGCGCGAAGACAATGCGCTGCCCGCCATCACCGGCCGCGTTTGCCCGGTAGAAGATCAATGCGAATCCGGCTGCGTGCTGGGCAAGAAGGGCGAGCCCGTTGGCATCGCCTACCTGGAGCGCTTTGTTGCCGATTGGGAACGTGAGTCTGGGCAATTTGGCTTGCCGAAAACCGCGCCTTCCAGCGGCAAGAAGGTTGGCATTATCGGCAGCGGGCCGGCAGGACTGGCCTGTGCCGGCGACCTGATTCAGATGGGACATCAAGTTCACGTCTTCGAGGCGCTGCACGAGCTCGGCGGCGTGCTGGTGTATGGCATTCCGGAATTTCGCCTTCCGAAGGAAATCGTGCGCCACGAAATCGATGTGCTGCGCCGCCGCGGAGTTGAGTTCGAGACCAACGTTGTCGTTGGCAAGACAGTCACCGTCGACGAGCTGATGAATGAAGAAGGCTTCGACGCCCTGTTCATCGCTACCGGCGCTGGACTGCCGCGCTTTCTGAACGTACCCGGCGAGCACTTCAACGGCATCTATTCGTCCAATGAATTCCTGACGCGCGTGAACCTGATGCGCGCCTACCGTTTTCCTGAATACGACGAGCCACTCTATCCCTGCAAAGACCGCGACGTGATCGTGGTGGGCGGCGGAAACACCGCCATGGATGCGGTGCGTAGCTCGCTGCGGCTGGGCGCCCGCAGCGCCAGCATCTACTATCGCCGGACGGAAATTGAGATGCCCGCCCGTGTGGAAGAAGTTCACCACGCCAAAGACGAAGGCGTGCACTTTGAAATGCTGGTAAATCCGGTCGAGTTCCTCGGCGACGAGAAAGGGAATCTCACGGCAGTGCGCTGCATTCGCATGGAACTTGGCGAGCCAGATGAGTCCGGCCGCCGCAGTCCGGTCCCGATCAAGGGTTCGGAGTTCGTTACGCCGTGCTCAGTTGCAATCATAGCGGCAGGGACGTCGGCCAACCCGCTGATTCAGTCCACCACGCCCGGACTGGCTACTACCAAGCGAGGCTACATCTCGGCCAAAGAAGATACGCTGGCAACGTCAAAGCCAGGTGTTTTCGCCGGCGGCGACATTGTGACTGGCGGCGCGACGGTGATCCTGGCAATGGGCGCGGGCCGCAAGGCCGCGAAGTCGATCGATGATTTCTTGAAGGGACTGGTTCAGATCGCGAACTGATCGCTCCGCCGGGAGCCCGACGCAACTATAGAGGTCCTTCGACTCGCCCGCGCAAAGGCGGCTGCGGGTTCGCTCAGGATGACAGCATCAACGGAGGACCCCGAGGCGGAGGTCACCGCACTGCCATCACCAGCAGCTTGCGCTCGGTCATATCTTCGATCGCGTACCGCAGGCCCTCGCGGCCGAGGCCGGAGTCCTTCACGCCTCCATATGGCATCTGGTCGACACGAAACGTCGGTACATCGCCGACGATAAGGCTGCCAACCTCGAGTTCTTCGAAGGCGGTTTGAATGAGGCGCGCGTCATGCGTCATGATCCCGGCTTGGAGTCCATAAACTGAATTGTTGACGGTGCTCAAGGCCTCATCGAATGTCTCGTAGGACTCGACCGTCACCACCGGGCCGAAGATTTCCGCGGAGTTCACACGCATGTTTGGCGTTGTGTCCGTCAGCACCGTAGGTTCCACCAATGCGCCTTTGCGCTTGCCGCCGCACAGGACCTTCGCGCCAGACTGCACAGCTTCGTCAATCCATTCGACCACGCGAACTGCGTCCTGCTCGCGGATGAGCGGAGGCACGTCCGTCGTCTCCAGCATGGGATCGCCGGATTTCAGCTTGCGAACGTTCTGTACCAGCTGCTCGGTGAACTTCTCGAAAAGTGATTCCTGCACCAGGATTCGCTGCACTGAAATGCAGGTCTGGCCGCCGTAGGAAAAGCCGCCGGCGACGCAGCGCTGAACAGAGTACTGGAGATCGGCGTCACTATGTACAATCACGCCCGCATTGCCGCCCAGTTCCAGGGTGACGCGTTTCTTGCCGGCTAGATTCTTGAGTCGCCATCCCACGGCGGCACTGCCGGTGAAGGTCAGCAGCTTGATGCGGTCGTCGGCGACCAGTATCCCGGCATCGTCGTTGGACAGCGGCATAACGGCGAGCGCGCCCTCCGGCCAGCCTGACTCCTGCACGACCTCAGCCAGCAGAAACGAGGAGATAGGCGTCTGCGGCGCGGGCTTCAGGATGATGGGACAACCGGCGGCAATCGCCGGAGCGACTTTGTGGGCCACGAGGTTGAGCGGAAAGTTGAATGGCGTGATGCCGAAGACCGGCCCGAGCGGGAACCGTCGCACCAGACCCCAGCGTCCGGCGGCGGATTCCAGCGTGTCCAGTGGGATGTACTCGCCGTAGATCCGCGTGCTCTCCTCGGCCGCGACCTGGAAGGTATAGATGGCGCGCTCAACCTCGACGCGAGCTATCCTGATCGGCTTGCCGGCTTCCTGGCAGATAGTGCGGGCAAACTCCTCGCGGCGTGCGGTTATACCTTCGACAATCTTATGGAGTACGTCGGCGCGCTGCTGCGAGGTCATCTTGCGCGTGACCGAGAAAGCCGTCACTGCCGACTCGATGGCGACCTCGACGTCGTCGCTGCCTGCCTCGCTGATGACCGCAAGGACGCTGCGGTCATAGGGCGACGTGACAACCGCCTCGCGCCCATGCGTGTTCCAATTGCCATTCAGGAAGAATCCAAAGCTGCGGATGGTGGAAGTAGTCTGGCTCATGGTGTTCTCTCGATGGTGCTGGGGTTTGGATGCTGCAACCAACCATTAGGGCGATATTTAGGTTAGATCAGCATCCTACTCGTGGCAAACTACGGAATTAGACAAAAGGATTCAATGCGGTTGCGCGACGCCAGCGGCCACAAGGCTGAATCTAATGCTTGAGAGGAATAATGGCCGACTCCGAGACAGAATACATCGTCGAACTGCAACCTAAGATCGCGCAGAGGCTGAACGAGTTGGGTTTTGGCGAGAACGCACATGCTGTGGTGTTGACGCACGGCCTTGCCGAGATAGCCTCGCGAAGCCGGACCCTGGACCAGCAGGCGCTGCCGTTGTTCTTGTCCCTCGGCAGCCAGCATCGCCGGTCGCTGGCGGAAGTGACAGTAGGGTTGAAGAACCATCTGGATGCGATGCAGGACGCGATAGCGGACGTGCGGTCGTCGCTGAATGCGCTGGTTGATTTCCTGGCGCGTGAAGAAGAGTAGGCCGCCCGCCTGAGGTCAGAAGCCATCTCATAAATGCTTTGTACCAGGGCACGGCTTAACAGGCTGCGGAAAATGTCGGCCAACAACTAGTAGTTGTGTCGTCGGCTAAAGCCGACTCGCAGACGAAAGAAACGACTTAGACGCCAGCCTGAAGGCTGGCTCTACCGGAAAGGGGAGAAAATTCCGACTTTTTCCAGCCTGTTAAGCCGTGACATATGCAGATGCTGAATGATTTGGGGGTCACCCCTGAGAACGCTCATTTCTCAGGGGCTAAAGCCCTGATTCTCAATACTCTCGTGTTGGCACGACTAAAGGTTGTGCCCTGTTACAACCCGGAACGATTTATGAGATGACCTCTAGCGATCCGAGGCCAGCGAGTTCACACGCACAACTCTTCCTCGACTTGCGGCTTAGGGATGGCCGTGTCTTTCTTGGTTGCACCTCGGCCGTGGTAAGCGCTCCAGTAAAGCTCAGCTAATTCGCTGATCAGCGGCATGCGAGGGTTGGTGCGCCAGGACGGATCGTCGAAGGCGTTCTTCGTCAGCTCGGGCATGGCTTGCTCGAACTCTTCTTTGGTGATGCCGAGGTCGGCAATCGAGCGGGGAACGTCCAGGCGGTCGAGCAGTTGCTCGATCGCTCGCACCAGCTTGGCGACCTTCTCCTCAACCGTATTTCCACCGAGGTTCAACAGGTCGGCCATCATGGCGTACTTCTTGTGAGCAACATACGCCCGCGTGTTAGGCGACGGCATGAACTTCGTCGGCACGGCCGCGTTATAAGCAATCACGTGGGGCAGCATAAGGGCGTTGGCCCGGCCATGGGCAACGTGGAAGCGCGCGCCGAATGCGTGCGCCAAGGCGTGATTGACGCCGACGGACGCGTTCGAGAACGCGATCCCGGCGATACAGGCGGCATTATGCATCATGGTGCGCGCCTCTTCGTCGCCAGGATTTTCAACCGCCGTGGGCAGGTACTTGAATGCCAACTGGATCGCTTGTATAGCACTGGGGTCGGTGAAAGCGGAAGCGTAGATGGAAACTAAGGCTTCCAGACCGTGAGTCAAACAATCGACTCCGGTATCCACCGTAAGACCCTTCGGCATCGACATGACGAACTGCGGATCGACGATTGCGACATCAGGAGTGAGCGAATAGTCAGCGAGGGTAACTTTGATGCCGTGCTCTTTGTCGGTCATAACCGCGAAGGGCGTGACCTCGCTGCCGGTCCCGCTGGTGGTGGGGATGGCGATCAGCCGTGAGTGGGTGACCTTTTCGGTGGGGTACTGCACCACGCGCTTGCGAATGTCGAGGAACGGGGCCGCCAACTCTTCCAAATCGGCCTCAGGCGACTCGTACTTGAGCTTCATGATCTTGGCCGCGTCGATGACCGAGCCGCCGCCCAGCGCGATGATCTGGTCAGCCTTGTAGAAATTCAGGGTCTCGACTCCTTGAGCAATGATCTTGATGTCGGGCTCGGCATCGGGAATGATGGCCACCCGCACCTGGGTCTGAGGGGGAAGCGAGCGCCGGACGATGTCGACGTGGCCGATCTGCTCCAGCGCCGGATTGGAGACGATCACGGTCGAGCGCGAGGGGCAGTTGCGCAGGTTCTCCACCGCATTCATGTTGAAGTAGATCTGGTTGGGAACTCGAAACCACATAGGTGCTGGCGTCCTTCGCGCCATGCGCTTGATATTCAGGTAGTGATAGACGTTGATGTTGTCGGTGGTGCTGTTGCCGCCGCCGGTGCCGCAGCCGAACGAAAAGGTGGGCACCAGGTCGTTATAGACGCCGCCGAGCGCGCCAATCGATCCGGGCGAGTTCACGATGATTCGGCCGGCATTAATGACCTCGCCGAACTTACGGATGATTTCGTCGTTTTTGGAGAAAACGACTGCGGTATGTCCGAGCCCTCCCAGGCGGTTCACTTGCACACAAACCTTCAGCGCTTCTTCGGTGGACTTGGCGCGATAGACCGCCAACACCGGGAACAGCTTCTCGACGGATAGAGGATGCTCGCGGCCGACGCCCTTGATGGGCGCAATCAAGAGCTTGGTGTTGGGCTGGACGAAGATGCCGGCGAAGCGAGCGATGTCAACCGCTTTCTGTCCGACCGCCATGGGCTGCATGAATCCGGTTGCGGGGTCGATCACAGTGCGTCCCAGCTGTGCGGCTTCTTTCTGGTTGCAGATGTGCGTGCCCAGATCGGCAAACTTCTTCAGAACGCAATCGTAGATTTCGTCGTCGATGACGACCGTTTGTTCGGACGCGCAGATGGTTCCGTTGTCGAATGTCTTCGAGGTGATGATGTCCACCACGGCCATGTCGAGGTCCGCGGTTTTCTCCAGATATACCGGAGTATTGCCAGGACCGACGCCCAGCGCCGGCTTTCCCGAACTGTAGGCAGCCTTCACGGCACCGGGTCCGCCGGTCGCGTCGATGAGGCCGACGTCCTTGTGATGCATCAGGTACGCATTGTCTTGCAGGGTATGCGATTCCAGGCAGGTGAAGACGCCTTCGGGGGCGCCATGCTTCACCGCGGCTTCGTACATGATCTTTACCGCTTCGGAGCAGCAACGCCAGGAACTGGGATGCGGGCTGAAAATCACCGCGTTCCGCGTCTTGATGGCCATGATGCACTTGAAGAGAACTGTGGAAGTTGGGTTGGTGATGGGCGTGAGCGAGAAGATGACGCCGATGGGCTCAGCCAGTTCGATTAAGCCGCGCTCAGGGTATTCGGCAATGACGCCGACGGTGCGTTTGTCCTTGACGTAGTTGTAGACAAACTCAGTGGCCACCATGTTCTTGAGGGCCTTGTCTTCCAGAACGCCGATACGAGTCTCTTCAACCGCCAGTCGCGCGAGATATTGGGCCTGCTTAAGGCCGGCAATGACCATCGGTTTGACAATGCGGTCGACTTCCTCTTGTGTGAATTGGGAAAAGAGGGCGGCAGCAGTTTTGGCCTGGCTGACCAGGCCTTCCAGGTAAGCGATACGTTGTTCGCTGAGGGGTTCGGCATTCTCGGGCATACTATCTTCCTTCACTGATGACAGTATCGTGTGGCCATGAACAATGAGGCAGTGAGCGGCGTCACCCCAAGGTGTGAGACTTGGCCATGCCTCCCAAAGACGCGTTGGCAGGTTATCCAAATTGAAGGTCAGGTTTTTGCAACGGCCACTGCGATCCGGGACCTTCAACACACCTGCGGGAAAGAGTTTAGTTACTACCGATGGTAGTACGAGTGGCTGCAGGATAGCCTTTGGCCTTCTACGTATCTGGCGCTAGAGGTAGTTGCCAGGCTGGAGGATCCACCTCATGCAGTCCGCTCCCGGAAGATCGCATCAACTCCGCCGTACGAGATTGATTGCATTCGCTCTCCTAATGTTTCCACTCGCAGTTCGCGGGCAAAATTCCACCAGCACACTGCGAGGCGTGGTCCAAGACCCGAGCGCCAGGCGAGTGGTGGGTGCCCAGGTCGTCGTGCGGTTGAGAGGATCAGGGTCTTCCATCGCCCGCGAGGCAACGGCAAACGATCGCGGAGAATTTCGCATTGACGGTCTTCTGCCCGGTCCCTATCAGGTCGCCGTTACGGCCAAAGGATTCGCGGAGGCCTCGGCCGATGTAGACACCGCGGTCAGCGTGGTGCGCGATATCACCATCACGCTGAAACCCGCAGCCGCACACGAGACCGTGAATGTACCGGGGAATGTGTCCTCGATTACGACCGAAACGCTGGATACGTCGAGCGCTGTGCGCGGCGGCGTAGTTGACAGCAAAGACCTGGAATCGTTTCCGCTGCCGGCGCGCAGCTTTGCCAACATCGCTTATCTGGTACCCGGCACTGAGCCGGTCGAGCCTTCCGATCCTACGAAGGCGCGCATCACCGCCGTGTCCACCGGCGGAAGCTCCGGCTTGAACAACGAACTGTCGGTTGACGGCGCCGACAACTCCGACGACTGGATTGGCGGCTTTCTGCAAAACTTCTCGCCCGACGGCCTTCAGGAATTCGCGGTGCGCACGTCGAATGAAGAAGCGGATACGGGGTGGACAACGGCCGGGTCGGTCGTGATCACCACCAAGCACGGCACTAACGATTGGCATGGCGACATGGCTGTCTACGAGCGCGCGGCAGCTCTTAACGCGCGCTTCCCAATTGAGAATCCGGCGCAAACATGCACCGATGGGGTTTGCGTGAATAATCCCAAGGCGCCGTTCTCACGCCAAAACTACGTTGGCACGATCGGCGGGCCCATCGTAAAAGACAAGGTATGGGTCTTCAGCTCATTCGAGACCGTGCAGGAAAATGCGAGCGTCGCCTACAGTCCCGCCAGCACGACGCAATTTAACGCGCTCTCGCAATTGGCGGCACAGGGATTGATCAACGGCGCTCCGTATATCGCCAGTCCGTCCTTTGTTTCGATTCCCTTTCGCGACTACATCGGTACGGTGCGGTTTGACTGGGCGCAATCGGCGAAATCGAATTGGTTCCTGCGTACGTCGATGGACACTTATGTGACCAACAACAACCTGGTGGAGCAGGGCACATTGCCGTCAACTGGTCTGCTTACGCACGACAACTACTGGAACACGGCGATCAGCAATACCTATTCTTTCAATAACAGCACGGTCGGCACCCTGGTCCTCGATTTCAGTCTTTTGCATCTGACGCAGACCCGGAACTCCAATCTGGGCTTCGCGCTGGCCTTCCCCTTCAGTTCCACAGCGCTGACCATCTCCGGTTTCGAAACCTATGGCGACAACCAGTTCGCTACGCCTATTACTTTTTTCCCCGACCTGCGCAACCAGCAGAAATACCAGTTCCGCTACGACCTGAGCCACATTGTGGGAGCCCATTCGCTCAAGTTCGGAGTCGACTTCATTCACGAACCGGTGCTGAGCGGAGCGTTTCCCGGCACGGCCGAGACTCTTGCCCAGTACGTCAATAACCCAACCTATTACATACAGAACCCCGGCGTGTTCGGAACCTTCAACCCGCAGTGTGTCAACTTCACTACGTCGGACGGCTCAACCTGCACTTACACGCCTGCCGGCGACGGCAGCTTTACGCAGAATGTACAGCGCATGGCGCTGTACGCCGAGGACTCCTGGAGAGTCACGCCCAAGCTCACGGTCAACTACGGCTTGCGTTGGCAGTCGACCTGGGGGCTGTTCCTTGCTTCTGGGGGACGAAGCGAGGCTGATAACGCCGCGTACATAACGATGCAGGCCTTGCAGATTCCGGTTGTGCCCAGCCTGCCGCAGGATGACCATCACCAGTTCGCCCCGCGCCTGGGGTTCGCCTGGACTCCTGGCAACAGCGGGAACACTGTCGTTCGCGCCGGCTTCGGCATGTTCTACGACGATCTGGCGCAGAACGGATGGGCGACTGCATTTCAGGGCGTCAACAACACAAACTACACCACCGGACCATGCGCGCTAACTGGGGGCCCGGGCACGTATGCGCTCAGCGGCTCCGGCTGCCTGCAAGGCGGAGCCGGGGCCACGGGAAACCTGGTGGGCTCGCCTTACAAAACGCCCTACGCCATTCACATTACCGGCGGCGTGCAGCACGCTTTCAACAGTCAGTGGCTGGCGAGCGCCGATTACGTATACGAGGACGGCGTCCATGGATACCGCGCCTTCCCCTATACCAGTGGCACCAACTTATTCACCCCCCTCATTCCCAAGAGCGACCCGGACTATGCCACGGACCAGGCGAATGTGGTGCCCAATGTCAACGTGTTCGAGTCTGACAACCGTTCCAAATACAACGCGCTGATGCTGCATCTGGCGGGCAATACGAACCGCTTCAACCTGGTGGCGAACTACACGCTTTCGCGGGCGAACACATGGGGTTGCCTGCTGGGCGAGCTGTTTGATTATGTCGACGGCGTCTGCCAACAGGCGAACGGACAGCTGAATGCTTTCGGACCCGGAGACTACGGACCTTCCGGCGAAAACGTCACCAGCCGCTTCATGCTGGCCTTTACGGTGCACATTCCTGGCGGATTCGAAGTGAGCAGCATCAATCAGTTCGAGAGCGCCCGCCCTATCACCATCACGAACGCGGACAACACCGGCCGCATCTATGTGAACGGAGTGTATACAAGCCTGGACGAATTCCGTGGCACGCCTTACCTCCAGACAGACTTGCGCGTCGCGCGTCCTTTCAAAATCAATGAGCGCTGGCAGGTCTACCCGTTCATCGAGTTTTTCAATCTCTTCAACCGTAACAATCCCGGTGCAAACTACGCGGTCAATGTTGTCCAGCTTCCGGTTCCGGCGTCCCAGATGCAGCCGAATTCGCAGGGTATCACCAACGTCACCAGTGTCTGCACGAACCCAAGCTGTACCACGACCGCGCCTATCACCAGCCTGAACCAGCTTGAGATACCCGAGGGAGCGCTGGGCGATTTCTTCGGCCCCGGAACCACGGTAGGAATTCCGTTTGCGGCGCAGTTGGGCGTGCGGGTGACGTTCTGAGGCGACCGCGAAGCTGAGCTGGTGCCGCCGGCTGAAGCCGGCTCAGGAAGAGAAAAAACGGGCTTAGACGCTGGCCTGAAGGCCAGCTCTACCCAAAGCGGTGCACTCTGTAAACCAATCGCGAAATTGCTCCAGGCCTAACTTGCAGCGCCCAGCAAAAGCCGGCCCGGTGAAGGGGCCGGCTTTGTAATTGGCCGCGAACTTACTCCGTAACTTACTTCTTAAGAGAGGCAACGTAGGTAGCGACGGCCGAGGCCTGATCGGCTGTCAGACCGGAAATGCCCTTGCTGTGAGGGGCTTTCTTGCCGGGAGCGCCGTTGGTAAGTACATCGGCAATCTGCTTCTCCGACAGCGAAGTCTTCTGCAACGACGGTCCTACTTTACCTTCGCCCATGGCACCGTGGCACATGGCACACTTTGACTTGTAAAGGGCAGCTCCGTCCTGCGCCCAGGCTAGGGAAGACAACGCCGTCAATGCGGCCAAAATGAGGATGTAACGTTTCATAAGTAGTGCTCCTTAGTTGTTATGAATTGGGATGTAGTCAGGCAGCCAGTCCTGATGCAACCGGATGACTGGTTCTACAACTTTTGTGGGAACGTGGGCGCCGTTTCCGCACAACACTTGATTGTAGAGCGAATTTTCAATCTTGCAACGGAATTCAGCGCTGCGACGCTTTTTGCCCGGCTCGTGCGAGGGAACGTTGGCTCCCTGTGTCCGATGATTTGCCGCCAGCAGCCACTCGCGAAACCATCCATTAAAGCCTGGCGGTGTTGCGAAGTTTTCGTAATATGATGGATGATCCAATTTAACTTGGGCGGAAGGACCGCTGTCTGGTGTCTGTAGATCCGTTATGGACATGGCGCACACATTCGGCTTGCTGGCAGCACTGCTGATATTGGCGGTTGTTGCCAACCGTCTGTCCAAGCTGACCCGCGTCCCCGACATCATCGTGCTGCTGCTGATCGGCATCACGCTGGGTCCCATCCTGCACTGGGTGAATCCGCAAACCTTCCAGGGGGCGATTCGCGTTCTAGGAACGCTGGCGCTGGTGCTGATCCTCTTCGAGGGCGGACTGGAACTGCGACTGCGCCAGGCGCTGAGGTATTTTCCGGCCGGCTTGCTGTTAGTGGTGTTGAGTTTCGGATTGAGCCTGGCGCTGATCGCCCTGATGGGCAGGGCGCTGTTACATCTGGGCTGGACGGATTGCCTGCTGCTGGGCGCAGCGCTGGGATGTACGAGTGGGACCATCGTGATCCCGGCGCTGCAGCAAATCGACACTCCCGACCCGGTCAAGATAACGCTCACCGTGGAGTCTTCACTGGGCGAAGTGATAGCCGTACTGCTGGTGGGGAGCCTGCTTCAGAGCGAAGGAAGCAAGTCGCTTGTGGCCGGGTTAGCGACCGACTTTTCTCATCACATCATCGTATCTTTGCTTATCGGCGTGGTAGCGGCAGTGGCCTGGTTCAAGTTGTTCCCGCGGCTGGCCGGTATGCCGTTTATGAATATTCTGAACCTGGGCGTGGTGTTGGGCGTCTACGCCGCCGGCGACTACCTGAAGGGCAGCGGGCTGCTGACGGTCTTGATTTTTGGGGTGACGCTGGCCAATTTGCCGCGTACTCCTCACCTGACGAGGCAAGGCGCGCGGCTGCTGGCCTTCCATGCCGAGTTCAGTTTTCTGGTGCGTTCCTTCTTTTTTGTTTTGCTCGGCATCGTCGCGCAATTCGTAAGCCGGCGCTACATCATTCCCATCATCGGCATACTGGCGGCACTGGTGCTGGCCCGGTTCCTGGCCGTGCAGGGCAGTCGCTGGGTGGTGAGAGATGTCTCCCGCCAAGAGACGGAGTTGCTCTTCTGGATGCTGCCGCGCGGACTGGTTACCGCGGTCCTGGCGCTGGAAATCGTGAACGATCGAGGAGCGAGCTTCGCGTTTCTGCCGGCCATGGCCTTCACGGTGGTAATGGCCACGAACTTGTTTATCGTCTGGGGCGCTGTCCGGGCGGGACGCCATGCCGCCCAGGTGGACGAGGCTGCAACCGTCGCCGCGCTGGAGGCGGACGGCTTGCCTCAGCTTGAAGATGCGGCGAAAGCTGCCGGCGCCGCCGCAGGTGAAGCTTGAAGCCAACTCTGGCAGCTAAGTTATCCGAGCTGGAGGCAGCCAGGAGTGAATACGGGCCGGGCTGCGCGGCGCGCGTGGAGAGGATGCTGGCGTCGTTGCGAGGCCAAACCTTCACCGACGCGAAATCGCTGATAGCATTCCACGACGCGCTGTTGTTCCTGCGCGCGTTTCCCCAAAGCCGCAAAGTCGTCATCCTGACGGAAGCGTTGCTGGCCGGTGTCGGGCAGCAGGTGAAAGCATTGCGCGACTCCGGCGCCGACCTCGATCTCTTCGATTCGGAAGAATTCTCCGGCATCGCCGGCACGGAAATCCGCGATACCTTTACCTACGAGGTGGCGCGCTGGCTGGCGTCGAACTCTACCCGCGATCTGCGAGTTGAGTGGGATCCGGAGGAGCAATATAAACAGGTGTGGAGCAGCCTGCCGCGGTATATTCCACTGCTGGCGGACGATTGCCTGGTGGAAGCCGACACTCCCTATCTCGAATGGCTGAGCAGCGCCGCCGGTGGCGCGGATCGAATTCTGACATGGTTGATGCAGCGGCTGGAGCAGCCGTCGGGCAACATGCTGGAGAAGACAGCCTGGTACGACGCGCTGAAAATCGACGTCGGCTGGGAGTTGGGGGACTCGGCCGCAAGCCGCACGCGGGCGCGGCACAATCCGCCTGATCTCTACTTCCATAAAGCGCCGCTCATTCGCCGCCATCAAGTTTCGCTGGAGCAGGAGTTGGCTTCGCCGCCGCTTGCCGTGCGCAAACTCACGCGCCGTGAGGGCGGGCAGGTGATGGACCTGGTGCGTACCGTTCTCACGGTGCGTTACCGCGAGCTGTATGGGACGACGCGCGGCGATCCGACACAGGTGATTGAGGCCGATGTGGGACGAGGGGTCCACATATTTCTTTGGGGATTGCCTCCGGAGCGCCGTCTACCGCTGCGCGCCTATTATGCCGGCCTGACGGTGAAGAATGGCGTGCCCATCAACTACATCGAGGGCATCGGGCTGTTCGAGTGGATGGAGGTCGGCTTCAACACTTTTTACGCTTTTCGCGAAGGCGAGACGGCGTGGATTTATGCCAAGGTGCTTCACCTGCTGAATCAGATCGCCGGAATAACGTGCTTCTCGGTGTATCCGTATCAGATCGGACAGGACAATGAAGAGGCAATCAAGTCGGGCGCGTTCTGGTTCTATCGCAAGTTGGGGTTTCGACCGGGCAAGCCGGAGTTGATGGCGCTGACGGAAAGGGAAGAGGCGCGGATTGCGAAGACGCCCGGCTATCGGACTTCCGCGCGCACGCTGCGAAAACTGGCGGCGGAGCATGTGTTCTACGAGACCGGCGATGGGCCGCATGGGCTGTGGGACCGGTTCGCGACTCGCAATATCGGATTCGTTGTTGAGCGTCACATGGCGGAGAAGTTCAAGGGCGATCCGGGCAGGATGCGTCAGGCAGCGGTTGCGTCGTTGGCGCGAGAGTTGGGAACTGACCTGCGGAAATGGTCGCCGCTGGGGCAGACAGCGTTCGCCGACTTCGCGGTCGTGTTGGCATTGGTTCCGGAAGTCAAAGGCTGGAGCAGGCGTGAAAAAGAGCAGCTCGCGGAGATCATCCGCGCGAAGATGGGTGCGAGCGAGGCGGAGTATCTGCGACTGACGCAGGGGCATGGCAGGTTGAAGCAGGTTATGTTGCAGCTGGGGTCGGTGGAGTAGGATCTGGAACTTTGCCGGAGGACGAAATTTAGACCATGCGGGCAATTGCGCGATATGTCTGGGTGTTGAATGTGCTGTGCATTGTGGGTCACTGTTCGGCCTCCAAGTCCTATCCCGACGTCAAGCCTCTCCAGCAGACATTTGATGTCCCCGATGTGAGTAAGGCGAGCGTCGTACTCAACATCAATTCAATAGACGGGCTTCCCGTTTACAAGCTCCAGTGTCATGTGGCTGGATTCACAGGGGACCCTGATTTTGATTACAGCGGTGATTTTGAATGCCGCCTAAGCTCGATTGCAGGCGGCGACGGCTACAGCACGCTGCTCACTGAGGACAGCGCACAGAGCAGAGACTGGGAGAGCAGAGGCCGCTTCTTTGCGGCAGACCTTCGCAATCCGTGTGCGCAGATACCGCAATTTGGCGCGACCAGAAGCTTTGAACTCCGTGGCATGGATCTCACTTTGCAGATTATCGACCCGATGTTTACGGATCAAGGGAACCTGCGATCCCTAAAACTGGTTGTGAAGGTAAGGCCGAACTCCAATGCTCGACGCGAAATTGCTGATATTGTCCCACTGCCAAAGTCTGGCGTTCCGGCTGAGTGCAAATTAAATGAGAATTTCATTGATCAGGAGACCTTCCCAAGAAACCAGTAGGGGCGCTTCCTCTGCAGGGTATTCGCCCGGGTCTCGAACAGCGCGAGACCCGGGGCACCCTTGAATGTGGATGGGGAAGTTCTGGCCAGGAACGCGGGACAAGCGAACGTTCGTTAATTAGCACCGAAGTGCAGACGCTTCTTTGTTGTCAATCCCTTAGCAGGTTACTTTGTGACATTTTGCGAATGTTCCACGTGGAACAATTTGTAAAGTTATGGGTCGGCCCGGTTTTCGTTGAGCCGTCCGTTTTGTGCCGCCGGCTGAAGCCGGCTCAAGACGAGAAATCAAGGGCTTGTAACGGCGCACCTAAAGGTGCGCCCCTTCAAAGCTCGCCGAAAAGCGACTTTTTCAGCGGCCTGTGACGTCGTGCCTCGTTACAAAGCAACCTACGAGTTGGATGCCATGATAGGAGTCCTTCGACTTCGTTCGGCTTCGCCTCACTCCGCTCAGGATGACACCCATGGAAGCAAGCCCACCTGATGCAGAGAGTCGTCTGTAATGCCCGCTCGCCGAATGCTCAGTGCTAATTGCTGAGTGCTAATCGCTCATTGCTCATTGCTCATTGCTAATTGCCTCCTCATCCCAGGTCGCTGGTCATGATGAAGAGCGGCTTCATCTCGAAGCTCTTATAGCGCGGCCGCAGGCGTTCGGTGTTGTATTGATCTTTGATGTTGACGACCTTCTTCGTGGCCACGATAACCTCGATCGGCATGTTGTCGTAGCGGCCATTGCGCAGCACCACCAGGCGTCCATGGACGTTGGTCAGGATGAGGTCGAGCGCCAGGTTCCCGTACGCCATGGGGACAATCGAGTCGATGGCATCAGGATCGCCGCAGCGCACCAGATATCCCAGGCTCTGGTTCATCACGTCGAGAGCTTTGCCACCGTTGAACCGCGCCGACAGTTCCTTGATCCGTTCGGCGATCAGGTTGCCGATCCCCCCCAGCTTCTTGTGTCCGAAGGCGTCCTTCACCTCGCGCTCGAAGATCATGTCGCCGCCCTCGAACATCGCACCCTCCGACACCAGGACGACTGAATACTTGCTGGGGTTTTTGTTGCGATCGAAGATCAGCAACTCAGTCAGGCGGTCGAGGTTGAACTTGAATTCGGGAATGACGCAGCGGTTGGCAGCGCCCGCCATGGTCGGCAGCATGGCGGTGAATCCGGCATAGCGGCCAAAGACCTCCAGCACCAGAAGGCGTTCATGCGAGCCGGCAGAAGTGCGCAGCCGGTTGGCCATTTCGATGATGCGGGTCACACAGGTGCTGAAGCCGATGCAGTAGTCGGTTCCCGGAACGTCGTTGTCCATGGTCTTCGGAATGGCAACGACCTTGACGCCTTCCTGAAACAAACGGACAGCGTAGCTGAGAGTGTCGTCACCGCCGATCGGTATCAGGTAATCGACGCCGAGCCACGACAGGTTCTTCAGCACTTCGGGAGTCAAATCGTTGCGTTCGGCCTGGTAGCTGTTGCGGAGGTGGGGCGGAATGTCTTCCTTGCTGATGCGGCTGGGATTGGTACGGGAGGTATGCAGGAACGTGCCGCCGGTGCGGCCGGACCGATTCACCACCTCTTCGGAGAGACGCTGGTAATTGTCACTGTTGTCGTAGTCCTGTTCGCGCACCATGTCGACCAGGCCGGCCCAGCCGCGCCGCAGCCCAATGACGTCGTAACCCTCGCGCAGCGCTCGAATGGTGACTGCACGTATCGCCGGATTGAGGCCCGGGACATCGCCGCCTCCCGTAAGAATTGCGATCACGCCCCTTTTGCCATTGCCGATTGCCATGATGAAAGCCTCACCCTCCTGGAAAAAAGCCGAACCCCCTACAGTGTAGCCGGAGGGGATGGAAGCGCGCGACGCCCAGGTCATGATGGGGTGGGCAGATCGTTCTCGAATGCCGCCGCGCGGTTTGTGAAATGAGGAACATTCTGGCACTGTAGTATTGAGTCATTGGCTGGAGATTTTCCACGGGCGCGTCAACGGCGTGTCCGGTGACAACAACGTCAGGCTTCCATGGGGGAAGAAACGGATGATGGTGTGGCACCGTAGGCAATCTTTTTCTTTATCATTGGCCCTTTGTCTTGCTTTGCTACTGCTCACCGTGCCGCTGGATTCAGGCGGGGCGGCCCTTTACCAGGCCGTCACCATGTCAGGATCTGACTACTCCGGTCAGGGTGTGCCGCTCACCCCCGAGGAGCTGCAAAGCCTGGTCGCACCGGTTGCGCTGTATCCCGACCCGCTGCTGGCGCAAGTTCTGGTTGCCGCGACCTACCCAGACCAGGTTTTGGTGGCCACCATCTGGCTCGGGCATAGTATGGATCTCCCGCAGGGTGTCTTTCTCCAGGAAGTCAGCGCTCAACCTTGGGACCCCAGCGTCAAAGGTCTTACCCTGTTCCCCGCGGTGCTGAATATCATGTCGCGCAACCTTGTCTGGACCTCCCTGCTCGGCGAGGCCTACCACAATCAGCATTCCGCGGTCATGGCTGCGGTGCAAGCGTTGCGCGGCAGGGCCAAGACAGACGAACATCTCAAGTCCACCTCGCAGATGATTCTGGCGCAACCCAGCGGCGACATTCTCACCCTTCAGCCGGGAAATCCTCTGATGGTGTTAGTCCCGCAATACAATCCGACGGCGGTGTTCGGAGCTCCGGTGCAGCCCCCGAATTTCAACAACAAGAACATGCCGGAAAATGGCTTGATTGCATTTGGGGACGGAGTGGCTATTGGGGCCTTATCGAGCACCGACTGGGGCTGGGGCAACTGGGGCTGCAATTGGTATCAAGGGGTAGCGAATTACCGGAACTATCCTTACTTTGGTAACCATGCCTGGCACGGAGGCTACTACGGTGGGTATGTTTACTACGGCAATCATTCCTACCATGACGACGCCAATCGGCCGTTCGGTTCACAAGCCGGCGGCCAACCTGGCGCACAACCCAACCCACCTGCCAATGCGCAAGCCGCCGACACTTCGGGCAGCAAGCACAACTTCAGCGTCAGCGGCACCGTCAAACCTGTGCCCGGCTTTCAGGTTTTCAGCGCCTGGTCCCGCGAGGGTGGTGGGTGGTCCAACGCCGACAGTCCGCTCGGTTGGGGTCCGCCCGACCCAACCTACCCGTTGACCGCCTTCAGCAGTTGGGGCACTCAGGCCGGCACAACCTTTGCGGTTGGCGGCTGGGGCGACCGCTCGGCCAGCTATCGAGGGTGGGCCATTCGCGGCGGAGCTTCGGGGTGGGGTATCGGAGGCCGCTCCAGCGGACTGCACTGGTGATGTCGCGGGCGGATTCGAGGTTGCGAAGATCAAGGGAGGCGTGGATGAGGATGATGTCGCGGGCGGACGGTGAGGACGGGTTGGTGCGCTACCGGTATTGGATGGCTTTCGCGATTGTTGCGCTCACCATCGCACTTCCGTCCTGCCGCCACCATACGACTTCGGCGGGCGAGGCGGCTCGCGGCCAAAAGACATTCGGCACCCCAGAAGAGGCCGGTCTGGCGCTGGCCCTCGCTGCCAAGGACGACAATCAGCAGCAGCTGCTGGCGATCTTTGGCCCAGAGTCCAAAGACGTCATCTCGTCCGGCAATGCGGAAGAGGACAAACGTTCGTTCGCCGGATTTTCCTCCGCCTACGACAGAATGAATCGCTGGCGCAAGTTGGAAAACGGAACCGAAATTTTGCTGGTCGACGTCAGCAATACCGCCTTCCCGATACCGCTCAAAAAGGCCTCATCCGGAAAGTGGTTCTTCGATACCCCGGAGGGCAAGAGCGAGCTGGTCAATCGCAGCATCGGTGGAAATGAACTGGCCGCCATCGATATCCTGGGTGCTCTCGCCTACGCCCAAACCGAGTATTTCTCCCGCGAGCACGATGGGGTGAAGCAGTACGCGCGTAAATTCATCAGCGATCCCGGCAAGGAAGACGGACTCTATTGGCCCGACTCCCCCGGCAAGCCCAAGAGTCCCGTGGGACCGCTATTGGCCTTTGCCACTTCGGAGGGAGCCAGAGTTCAATCCAGTCAGCACAAGCCCTTCCATGGCTATTATTTTGGCATCTTGATGTCGCAGGGATATTGGGCCAACGGTGGTCTGCGGGATTACGTCAGAGGCGGAATCATGAACCGCGGTTTCGCTTTCGTCGCCTATCCCGCCCAATACGGCGTGACCGGAGTCATGACCTTCGTCATCGACCAGGACCGCACCGTCTTCCAGAAGGACATAGGCGACGCGACCAAGGACGTTGCGCCCTTCATCAACCAGTTCAATCCCGACTCAAACTGGGCCGAAGTGAGGGAGTAAGCCGCGAGATTGTTTTGGCCAGCCGAGTCGGGTGGTGGTCGGATTACCGCTTCAATCCCGACTCAGACTGGGCCGAAGTGAGGGAGTAAGCCGCGAGATTGTTTTGGTCAGCTGAGGTGGTGGTCGGATTACCGCCGGAAATCAGCCGCGTCTTTGCCGTAGCTGCAATTCGCTCTATTCGGTGGAACAAACTATCGCGCAATCAGCCGCGCAGCGGCGACATTTGTGTTAGCCGCGGGCGTAAGCCCGCGGTGAAGTGGGAAAAAATAACTGAGCCGCGGAGCGGCGGCAGGGGTTCTCACGCAGACACTTTGGCCGTGCCGTATGCGCAATCAGCCGCGCAGCGGCGACATTTGTGTTAGCCGCGGGCGTAAGCCCGCGGTGAAGTGGGAAAAAATAACTGAGCCGCGGAGCGGCGGCAGGGGTTCTCACGCAGACACTTTAGTCGTGCCGTATGCGCAATCAGCCGCGCAGCGGCGACATTTGTGTTAGCCGCGGGCGTGAGCCCGCGGTGAAGTGGGAAAAAATAACTGAGCCGCGGAGCGGCGGCAGGGGTTCTCACGCAGACACTTTAGCCGTGCCGTATGCGCAATCAGCCGCGCAGCGGCGACATTTGTGTTAGCCGCGGGCGTGAGCCCGCGGTGAAGTGGGAAAAAATAACTGAGCTGCGGAGCGGCGGCAGGGGTTCTCACGCAGACACTTTAGCCGTGCCGTATGCGCAATCAGCCGCGCAGCGGCGACATTTGTGTTAGCCGCGGGCGTGAGCCCGCGGTGAACCGGGAAAATAACTGAGCCGCGGCAGCGGCGGCAGGGTTCTCACGCAGACATTTTTGCTTCGCGCGTACTGGCGCCTGACGGTTGACCGCCCTCCTGTCGTACACTAACTTCCAACATGGTCGTCATCTACGGCATTCATTCGGTCAGCGAGGCTCTCAAGTCAGGCGGCCGCAGCTTCGAATATGTAGGCATCGCCCGCGAGCGCCACGATCAGCGCATGCAGCGCCTCATCGACGATTGCCGCGCCAGCGGCGTAGAGGTGCGCTTTCTGCCGCGCGAGCAACTCGATCGGCTCGCCAACACCAACACCCATCAGGGCATTATCGCGGTTACCACCGGCAAGCAGTTCGCCGACGTGGACACGCTACTGGAACAACGCCATGGCGAATACAGCTTCCTGGTGGTGGTGGACAGCGTGGAAGATCCGCACAATCTGGGCGCGCTCATTCGCACTGCCGATGCCGCCGGTGCTGACGGCATGATCATCCCGGAGCGGCGCGCTGCTGGGCTGACCGGTACCGCGGTGAAGGCGTCGGCGGGAGCTTCCGAGCATCTGGCCATCGCGCGCGTCACCAACATCTCGCGGACCCTGGACGAGCTGAAAGAGCGCAATGTATGGACCGTTGGGCTGGACGAGCGCGGCACCCAAAGCTACGACGAGCTGGACTACAACATGCATTGCGCCATCGTCCTCGGTGCTGAAGGCAAGGGAATGCATGATCTGGTTCGGCGTCGCTGCGACTTCCTGGTCTCCATTCCCATGCTCGGCCATGTGCCGTCGCTCAATGTTTCGGTTGCCGGAGGCGTGGTGATGTTCGAACTCGTCCGCCAGCGGCGTGCTGCGCAAAAGACGGAAGAAGCCAAGCCGTCCAAAGAATTCGCAGCGGAAAAGAACGCCGGGAGGCATCCGAAGAATCCAGCCCGCAGGGCGAAACAAGAATAGCCCGGCGCAGAAGATTCTGTGCGAGTACCAAGTTTCATCTTTGCCGGTGGAGTATGACCCGCGAGAATCAAGCGACGTAGGCGCAACATATCATAGCTCAGCACGCAGCCGAAGGCGGAATGCCGGGTAAAAGCTTAACCACGCGGTGCACGATCGCTCGAGATTTGCTTCAAACTAGCCGCGCAGCGGCGGCTATGAAGTTAGCCCGGGGCGTAAGCCCCGGGTCAGGCTGGAAATTGACTCGAGCCGCGTAGCGGCGGCAGGGTTTTTGCGCAGGTCGTCACGGTCCGCAGCGTCGGCAACGATCTGAAATGCAGAGGCTCGCGACGCCCCGTCGGCAACGATACTCCCGTCCCGCTGCGCGGGACGACTCAGCTTAGCCCAGGACGGAGCGAAGCGGAGTCTTGGGTACGGTAGAAAAAAATAACCGAGTCCCGTAGGGACGACACGGTTCAGACCCTAAAAGGCGCCCTCCTGATCGGGACGCAAAAATGACAATGCGCTCCTCGTTCCTAATCGTCGTTCTCTCCCTTTGCTCCCTTGCGCACGCCATCGGCCGCGACGCTTTCACCATCACCCGTTATCAGCTTGAAGTCCAGATCGACCGCACCACCCACGTCATGGCCGTTACCGGCAAGCTCACTCTGCGTAACGACTCCAGGATCCCCCAGAAGAACATCGCTTTGCAGGTCTCGTCATCGCTGGCCTGGAACAGCATCACCCTCGACGACAAGCCGGTGCAGTGGTTGGGCGAGAACTACACCTCCGACATCGATCACACCGGCAGCCTTTCGGAAGTGATCGTAACTCTTCCCACCCCGGTGCCGGCGGCGGCCTCCGTTACTCTGGATGTTCAGTACGGTGGGACCATCACTCCTGACGCAACCCGTCTCACTCGCATGGGGGCTCCTGCCGCTGTGGGGGCGCGCAATGATTGGGACCAGATCAGCGACGCCTTCACCGCGGTGCGCGGTCTGGGGTATGTCGCCTGGTATCCCGTCGGCATCGAAGCGGTGAGCATGAGCGATGGTAATGCCGTCTTCGATGCTATCGCCGTGTGGAAGCAGCGTCATGACCGCAGCGAGTTCAATGCTCGCATCATCGTGCTGGGTGGAAGCACGGAATCGCTGTGTGTGGCCGTGAACGCCGCGGTCTCCAGTTGCGGTGAGAGTCGCGAGGTTCCGGCCTCCGACAACAGCGCCGGCAAGCTTAAGGAGTTCAGTAACACGTTAACGTTGGCCGGCATGAAGGACACCGTTCCAGCCTTTGCCGTCGCCAACTACGAATCGCTGGATCGCCCGACGATTTCTCTATTGCATCTTCCCGAGGACACCGCGCTGGCCCGCGATTACGCGCTGGCCGCGGAAGTCAACGATCCCCTGCTGCACGATTGGCTGGGCGAACCCGGCCAACCCGCGCGCGTGGTGGAGTTGACCGATCCCAACGCCAATCCCTATCAGAGTGGAGCCATCCTGTTTACGCCACTACGCCAGGCGCCCACTCCTACCTTGCAGCTGTTGTTGTTGCCCACCCAGGTCGCGGCCCGCTTTCACTCTCCCCATCCCTGGATACAGGAAGGCGCCGAGCGCTTCCTGCAAACTGTTTTGGTGGATCATCGCTCCGGACGCCAGGCCGCGTTGGACTTTCTGGATGAGTATCGCGAGCCGCTGGTGCGAGCGGAAGAAGCCGCAACTCCCAAAGCGGATGCCGCGTCGAAGACAGCGCCCGATTCCAATTCCGCCGACAACACCCTGCTCAACACCAACGACGAGCTCTACCTGCGCGGCAAGGGCAGCTTCGTCATGTGGATGCTGCGCGATATGGTCGGCGATTCCGCGATGCAGTCGGCGATGGCGGCTTATCGTCCCGGAGCCGACAAAGATCCCGCCTACCTTCAGCGCCTCTTGCAGGCCAGCTCCAAGCGCGATCTGGAATGGTTCTTCGACGACTGGGTCTATCGCGATCGCGGCCTGCCCGATTTGCACGTCGACTCGGCTTACACTCGGCCGCTATTGAGCGAAGCCTATAAGAGCTTCCTGGTAACTGCTACCATCGACAATCGTGGCCGCGCGGGGGCAGAAGTCCCGGTGCTGGTGCAGACTCCGTCCGGTGAAAAGGTCGTGCGCGTCCTGGTAAAGGCTGGGCAAAAAGGCACCGGCCGCATAGAAGTTCCGGTCGCTCCTGACAAAATCACGGTCAACGACGGCAGCGTGCCGGAAGCGAACCTCGGCAACAATGTGTACAACGTCCCGCCGCCGCGCGAGGAGATTCCACTACCGAAGCCGGAAGACGAAGACAAAAACAAGAACAAAGAGAATTGATGTGCGGCCTTCGGTTCTTCTGTGATTGAGGCTGCCGTGAAATGACGAAGAGAAAGATTGACCACGGAGGACACGGAACTCACTGAGGTTTTATGATTCATGATTCCGACTTTTGATTTTGATTCATGATTCCTCCGTGATCTCCGTGCCTCCGTGGTGAACAAAAATATGAGCTATATCCAATTTCTCGGTGCCGCAGGAGTTGTTACCGGATCGAAGCACCTCATCCACGTAGACAGTGACGGCGCGCGCCCGCTGCAAGTGCTGGTCGATTGCGGCCTCTTTCAAGGCCAAAAAGAATGGCGCGAGCGCAACTGGCAGGACTTGCCGGTACCCGCGAACTCCATCGACGCCGTCATCCTGACCCACGCGCATCTCGACCACTCCGGCTGGATCCCGCGCCTGGTGAAGCAAGGCTTTCACGGGCCCATCTACGCCACGGCTCCCACCATCGAGCTGTGCAGTATTTTGCTGCCCGACTCCGGACACCTCCAGGAAGAAGACGCTGCCTTCTACAACAAGACCAACGCCTCGAAGCATCATCCCGCCTTGCCGCTCTACACCATGGAAGAAGCGCAGCAATGCATGACGCTGTTCCGTCCGGTTAAGTTCGGCGAAGTCAAACAGCTCAGCGGTCGGCTTTCATTCTGCTTCGTTCGCGCCGCGCACATTCTCGGGTCGTCGATGGCAGAGATCACGTTGAATTCCGGAACGGCGGCCAGGAAACTGCTTTTCACCGGAGACATCGGTCGCGTCCGCGACAGCGAGGTTGCACCCGGCAACGTCCTTCATTCCGGTCCTGCCGAGGGCGAGGACTGTGACTTGCTGGTGATGGAGAGCACGTACGGCAATCGCGAGCATCCGCATAACGATCCCCGTCCGGAAATGGCCGCGCTCATCCGTACCGCGTTGCAGCGTGGCGGCAGCGTGGTGGTGCCATCGTTTGCCGTCGAACGTTCGCAGAAATTCCTGTTCATGCTGAAAGAGCTGATGGAGTCCGGGCAGGTTCCGCGCGTGCCCGTGCACGCCGACAGTCCCATGGCGATCAAGGCAGTCCAGATTTTCATGCAGCACTCTGAAGAGTTCACGCCTGAGACCAAGGCGATGATCGCCAAGTATGGTTCGCCGCTCGACTGGCCGGGCTTTCACTTCGAGGCCACCCAGGACGACTCCAAGAAGATCAATGACATAAAGTCTCCGGTGATCATCGTCTCCTCCAGTGGCATGGTCGCAGGCGGCCGCATCCTGCATCACTTGATGCTGCGCCTGCCCGATCCTAAGAATCTTGTGTTGTTCATCGGATTCCAGGCGCCGGGCACACGCGGTTTCACCATCCAACACGGCGCGCATGAGGTGAAGATATTCGGGCAGCAAGTCCCCATTCGCGCCCAGGTGGCCAGCTTGGAACAGTTCAGCGATCACGCCGACACTCCCGAACTGCTGGAGTGGCTGCGCACGTTTCGGCGGGCACCGAGTGTGACCTATCTGGTGCATGGCGAGCCCGCCGCCGCTTCGCAACTGCGCGATGCCATGACCCAGGCGTTGGGATGGAATGTGCAGGTGGCGGCCTATCGGGAGAAGGTACAAGTGGAATAATCGTTGTCACCGCGGAAACACGGAGCGCACGGAATTATCTTCTTCTTTAGTTTTCCCGTGACCTTCCTGCTTCCGTGGTGAAGGAGATTCTTATGGCAACATTTGGACTCATCGAATACGCGGACGCCAGTCCCGAAGTTCGGGCGGTGTACGACGACATCATGGCCACCCGCAAGACCGACTGGATCAACAACTTCTGGAAGGCCCTGGCCAACGATCCAGCCCTGCTGACGCGCACTTGGGAAGACATCAAGCAGATCATGGCGCCGGGCGCGCTCGACCCGCTGGTGAAGGAGATGATTTACGTTGCCGTCAGTGTAACCAACGGCTGCCCCTACTGCATCGCTTCCCACACGGCGGCGGCGCGCAATAAGGGCATGACGCCGGAGATGTTTCACGAACTCATGTCGGTTGTGGGCATGGCCAATGAGAGCAACCGCCTCGCCAACGGCTTCCAGATCGAAATCGACGACCAATTCAAGCCGCCATTGAAGTGACGGGCCGTTTCTGCCGCAAGTCGGCCAACCGAGGTTAGCGGGCAGCGGTTCCCAATCCGCTGACCTCCCGCGTCCGTACCCTGACTGATGGCTGTGGTGGCCATAATCCCACCCGCTGCCGTGGCCAGGGTTGCTTTGTAACCTTCCCTTAAATTGCGACTCTAATGTTGTGAAGGTAACGGGAGCATCAATGGAGGTTGGTTATGTCAAGGTTCTGGGTGCGTTTGGCGTTGGCGGCAGCAATGGCCGTCCTGGCAGTTGGGATCGTGATGCGCGGCTCTGGCAACGCTGTTGCCGCGAGCGAGATGGTGACAGCGCTTCCCAAGCCTGCCGTCGATGAGCCCTTGGCGAGCTCGCCCGGCCAGGAGACCGCGGTGGTCGCCGGTGGCTGCTTCTGGGGGATTCAGGCTGTTTTCCAGCACGTCAAAGGTGTGATCTCGGCCACGTCCGGTTATTCCGGGGGTTCGGCGAAAACGGCGGAATACGAAATTGTCAGCACCGGCACCACGAATCATGCCGAGTCAGTAAAGATCGTCTTCGATCCATCGAAGGTTACCTACGGCCAGCTGTTGCAGGTTTTCTTGTCGGTCGCGCACGATCCCACGCAGCTGAACCATCAGTATCCGGACGAGGGCACGCAGTACCGCTCCGTGATTTTCTACAGCAACGACGAGCAGAAGAAGGTTGCCGACGACTACATCTCGCAGTTGGAGCAGGCGAAGATTTTCAAAAGCAAAATCGTCACCCAGGTGGTCCCGTTGAAGGCCTTCTATCCGGCCGAAGGCTATCACCAGAATTATGCAGCACTGCATCCGGATAACCCGTATATCGCACACTTCGATCTGCCGAAAGTCGCCAACTTGCAGCAGATCTACCCGCAGCTCTATCGCAACCAGTAATTCTTGGTATGCGCTGATACGGTGCGGTTTGTGTCAGGGCACGACTTTAGTCGTGCCGAGGCGGCGCAAGGAGAGACTGGGGCTTCAGCCCCCGGAAGGCAGCGCTCTCAAGGGATAAATCCCGGATTTGCGGGGGAATTTGGCGGCACGGCTGAAGCCGTGCCCTGACACAGGGCACTCACTATTGACCTTTGGAAAACCGCGCCGCGCCCTACAAGCCCGGCGCTCGCAAACGCTGAGTACACTATGACGAACCGAAGAAATTTTCTGAAAACCAGTTTTCTATCTCTCTCAGGAGTCGCAATCATGACCCTCATCAACCGCACTGAGTCCGACGCCGCGCCCGCCTCGACCGATTACGTGGAAGTTGTCGAGTTCAAAGATGACGGCCAGAAGATTGGCCCCAAGCGCGTGCCCAAGGTGGTCAAGACCGAGGCCCAGTGGCGCGCCCAGTTGACCCCCGAGCAGTTCAACGTCACCCGCCAGGCGGGCACCGAGCGCGCCTTCACCGGTCAGTACTGGGACCTGCATGCGAAAGGGATATTCCGCTGCGTGTGCTGCCAGAATGCGCTGTTCACGTCGGCGACCAAGTTCGATTCCGGCACCGGCTGGCCGAGCTTCTGGGAGCCCATCGCCAAGCAGAACGTCAAGACTGACAGCGACACCAGCCTGGGGATGACGCGCGACGAAGTGCGATGCACCGAGTGCGACGCCCATCTCGGCCACGTCTTCGACGACGGCCCGCGTCCGACGGGCCTGCGCTATTGCATGAACTCGGCCTCGCTGACCTTCGTCAAGGCGTAGCGTCGCGCTCGAAGTTATCCCTGATGCCCTAGGGTTCGCGTCTTTCCGTCGGACGTTGACCTGGGTTCTCGGCAGCCAGTTCTCAGGTTTGGCCGTCAGTCGAGGGCCGCAGGCGCGAAAGATGACAGTCCCCTTCAGTGTCTGTGTGAGACCTAAGCCGAGTGCTCGTCGGCAGAGTAAAGAGGTACGAAATTCAGAGCGCCGCAGGCGCGTGGCATGACAGCCCAGCACGGAGCGCAGCGGAGTGCTGGGTGACGTGGGAACAACATCGGAGTCCCCCGGGGACGACAGGGTTAATCACGCACACACTTCAGGGCCGGGTAAGGCGTATCGGTAGAATCCGAGTCCCGTAGGGATCGCACAACGAATCGCCGTTATAACTTAGGTTATAATGGCGGCATGAAAACCAAACTTCGTCGGATCGGCAACGGCTTCGGCGTCCTATTGCCGAAAGAGGCAGTCCAGCGGCTACGAGTAGCCGAAGGCGGCGTGCTCACCATTTCCGAAACCGAGGCGGGGATCCAGTTGTCTCCCTTCGACGCCGATTTCTCTGGCCAGGTGGAGGCCTTCCGTCGCACCGAAGCGCGCCACCGCAACAGCTATCGAGCACTGGCGAAATGAAGCGGCTCCGCTGGTTGACACCAGCAGCGGTCATCGCCATTCATCAGGAACTCATCGCAGGATACGGAGGCGTTTCGGGCCTGCGCGCGCGCGCATCCCTGGAGTCCGCGGTCGCTCGCCCACAGCATTTGGCTACCTATAAACCGCAAGTGACGGTGCCGGAGTTGGCCTCTGCCTATGCTTGGGGCCTGCTTCGAAATCACCCCTTTGTCGACGGCAACAAAAGGGTTGCTCTCGCCGCAATGGTCGTGTTTCTGGACCTCAACGGATGGGAATTGACCAGCGGCGAGGCAGAAGAAACAGCGACCATTCTCCGCGCCGCTGCGAGCGAAATTACAGAACGTGACTGGAATAGATGGGTTTCTGCTAATTCGGCGAAAAAGCGCTGACCATCCGGATCAGGAACGGCTCTTGCTCATGTTCTCGAGACCGCGGACAGCTCCCCACGTTTCTAACTGGCCGCCCTACTCCACCGTAACCGACTTCGCCAAATTCCGTGGCTGATCCACATCACACCCGCGCCTTACCGCGATGTGATACGCCAGCAGCTGGCATGGCACCACTTCCAGAATCGGCGCCAGCAGCTCCGGTGCGTCGGGCACATACAGCACGTGGTCGGCGGCTTCGCGAATCTCTTCGTCGCCCTCGGTGGCAATCGCAATCACCGTCCCAGAGCGCGCCTTCACTTCCTTCAAATTCGACAACGTCTTCTCGTAGCGCAGCACCGAGCCCGGATCGTTCACATCCCGCGTCGCCAGAATCACGACGGGCAGATCTTCATCGATCAGCGCGTTGGGACCGTGCTTCATCTCGCCCGCAGGATAGCCTTCGGCGTGGATGTAGGAAATTTCCTTCAGCTTCAGCGCGCCTTCCAGCGCAATGGGATAGTGAATGCCACGACCGAGGAAGAGGAAATCGTGGGCGCGGTGGTATTCCTTGGCCAGGTCTTCCGTCTCCTCATCGTGCGCCAGCAGCGCTTCCAGCTTGCCCGGAATGAGGGTCAGATCCTCCAGTAACTTTTTGGAGTGGTCGACATCAATGGTGCCGCGCAGCTGCCCCAGATAGACGGCAAAGAGGAACAGCGCGGTCAATTGCGCAGTAAACGCCTTGGTGGAGGCGACCCCAATCTCCGGACCGGCGTGGGTGTAAATGGTGCCGTTGGATTCGCGCGCGATCATCGACCCAACGACGTTGCAGATGCCCAGCGTCTTGGCGCCCTTGGCGCGCGACTCGCGCAAGGCGGCGATGGTGTCAGCTGTTTCGCCCGACTGCGTGATCAGGATGCATAGATCGCCCGGGCCAGTCAGCGGATCGCGGTAGCGAAACTCGCTGGCGTAATCCACTTCCACCGGCAGCTTGGCCAACCGCTCGATCATGAACTTGCCGGCCAGCGCGGCGTGCCAACTGGTGCCGCAGGCGGCGATGTAAACCTTGTTCAGCTTGCGGAAGTCGTCCTCGGTAATGTCCATCTCATCGAGGAAGACCTTGCCGGAATCAAGCGAGACGCGGCCCAGCGTGGTATCGCGGACGGCGCGCGGCTGCTCATAAATTTCCTTCAGCATGAAATGCTTGAAGCCGCCCTTTTCCGCCATGATTGGGTCCCACGTGATGTGCTGCACCTCGCGAGTGATGGGCCGGCCTTCAAAGTCGCTAAGCTGCACGCCCGTGGCTGTGATGACGGCCAGGTCGCCGTCGGCCAGGAAAAACAGGTCGCGGGTGTGGTAGAGAATTGCCGGAACGTCGCTGGCGACGAAGTATTCATTCTTGCCCAGGCCGATGACCGCAGGTGGCCCATTGCGCGCCGCGACAATCTTGTTGGGCTCGTCCGACGAAATGACTGCGATGGCGAAGACGCCGGTCAGCACTTTCACGGTCTTGCGCACCGCTTCTTCCAGCGAAACTTGATGCCCATTGCCTTCGGCCTTCAGGTTCTTCTCCACTAGATGTGCGATGACTTCGGTGTCCGTCTCGGTAACGAACTTGTGGCCTTCGTCAATCAGCTTCCTCTTCAGGCTGACGTAGTTCTCCACGATCCCGTTGTGCACGACGACGATCTTGCCGGTGCAATCGCGATGAGGATGCGCGTTCTCTTCCGTGGGACGGCCATGCGTGGCCCAGCGGGTATGGCCAATGCCGTATGTCCCGTCCAGCGGCTTCAGTCGGATCGCCTCTTCCAGATTGCGCAGCTTGCCCTCGGCGCGGCGTATCTGAAGGCCATCGCCGTTGCCGGCGACGGCGATGCCGGCGGAGTCGTAGCCGCGATACTCCAACCGCCGCAGACCGTCGATGATCACCGGCACAACCCGCTTCTGTCCTACATAACCAACAATGCCACACATAACCTGGGCCCCCTTTGAGCCGCTCCAACGTTAGACGGAGACACACGAGAGACGAATGCCTGAATTGTAATGTTAGCTGATTAGATGTTACAGGGATTGCCTCGATTCGGAAGGACGCCGCTCCGGCGACCTTGTGTTCCGTATTTGGGCGGAGGGTTTCAGCCGGCGTCTTTACATCGCGCGCGCTCTTGGTATCCTACCTAGCGATCATGCAGACGGGCTTGGAACTAAAGTTTATCGACGAACACGTTATGGAGGGTGTTGAACTTCGGGTCTCCGGCTCCGGAGGACGCTTCGCCGGGTGCACCGAGATCTATGTACACAGAGGCGCGCTGGACGAAGTGGCCGACAAGCTGGAGGGATTTCCGCGAAATACGTCGGATGAGCGGGAAACAGAATTGCGCGACTTTGAATCCTGGTCCCACGGAGGAGCCGTCAGAATGCGCTTCTTTTGCGTAGGGGCAGCGGGGCACACGTTTGTTGAAATCTGGATTGACTCGATGTCGAACGGTGCCAGAGATGCTGACGCAGTGCACTTCTGCTCGCGAGTCGAAGCCCATTCGATCGACCGCTTTGTCGCCGAATTGAGAAGGCTGGAACGACGACAATCGGAGGTTGCTTATCTTCAGACCGTCTAACGGGTGCAGGACGGAACACCCTCCGGGACACCTCGCCACAAATCTTCAGGAATTCAATAAACCCGCTTAGGCGCACGAATAGGCCTGTCACCCCTCCCCCGAAGGCTGCCCCTAGATGGGAAAAAGCGACGGTAACTATTCAGAGGCCCCCAAGACATTCGACAACAATAAGGCTGTCTCGCGAGGCTAAGATTGTCGCGGGAGAGAATTCGCCAAACAGGAATTTGGGTATTAAGAAGTTTCCACCGGCGGAGGACTTACGGCTATGAAACGCATTTACGTCTGTGTCTGGTTGGTGTTGCTGACCGCTGCATCCGTTTTTGCCCAGTCCTACAAAACGTGCGACGTGACGATGTGGGCCAACGATGCGGATTCGCACACCTCGTCCGCGACCCCCAAGGACATTTTGTACTTTGTTCGCGTGGGAAGAGCGAATTATGAGATTGCGCGGCCTGGGCCCGAGGTGGAGATGAATTCAGGACAGCAGATTCGCTGTCGCGTTGATAACGGTTACATGTTCATCCGTAACAGCAAGGGCCAAGTACGCAAAGCGCAGATCGTTGAGACCGTGCAGTCGATGCGGAGCCAGTAGTAGCTCTCGTGACATCGCCATCCCACAAGCTCTATCGTTCTAACCCTCGAGCCTGAAGCTGTATTCCTCGATCACGGGATTCGTCAGCACTTCACGCGCGATCCGCTCGACTTCCGCCTGAGCGTCCTCGCGGCTGACGCTGTTGTCCAGCGCGATCTCAAAATACTTGCCCTGGCGCAGGTCGTCGATGCCGCGGTAGCCCATCTTCTTCAGCGCGCCGTGAATGGTTTTGCCTTGGGGATCGAGGACGCTTTTCTTGAGCGAGACGTAAACGTAGGCTTTCATGAGAGAATTCATTATAGCTTCTGTCGGCGGGCGATTTCCTGCTGCATTCCGACCCTTGGAACTCCATGGGCCGCGCGTGGCCGAGTCAGTTTTCACTTGACGGAGCGATTTTGATGTCCTAAGCTTTGTGACAATTCAATCAAAGCACGTAACCAGCAAAATGGCCATCTGGGTTGTCCCTCTCGGGGCACAGCCTTGTCACATATCAGGGAACTCGCAGCGGCGAACGGGTGGGTCGAGTACGACCGTTCGCGCTCCCAAGGTTAGAGACGCATAACTACGGTTTGGCGAACCGTACCTGGTTCTTTTGGATTCGGTCGGCGCCAACGTTTATAGCGCAGTTGTGTTTTTTGAGGTCCACGGGAGACGATCGTCATGACCTTGCGTCTGAACTCTTTGCGGTTCTACCTGCGGTTATCGTGCTACCTGATGCCGCTTACGGCGTTTGCTGCCGCAGCCTATATCAGGTTCGTCCCCCTCCGCTCCGTACTCTCCCAGACCGAGTATGACCCCCGCTTCTACTTTGGCGTATTACTGGTGGCAAGTCTGGTGTGGGCCATCGCGGCTGAAAACTGCGGACTGTGCGACATCGAGGAGCTGTTCCAGGAATACACCGGCCTGAAGAAGACTATATCCGCTTGCGTAACCACCTATGCGGTACTCTCCTGCGTGCTGTTCTTCTATCGGCAGCAGAACTTCTCGCGCGTCTTTTTCGCCGTCAGCGCCATCATTCTGCTGGCCAGCACGATTCTGAGCCGCGGCCTATTTCGCCTGGCATTGCGAGGCTGGCACCGGCAACGCCGCCCGCTGCGAATTCTGGTGGTGGGCGCTGACGCCTATGCGCGCCGCGCCGCCGCCAGGTTGGTCCGCATTCCCTTTGCCGCCTCCAAGGTTGTGGCCCACATTCGCGTTCCCGAGGACGAAGAAGTCGCCGTGGTGGATGTGCCCGTGTTCGAACTGGCCGACGTCGGGCGCGGCATCGGCATCCCCTTCGACGACGTTGTGATTGCTCTGCCCGGACACCGCCTGTCGTGCCTGTCCGATCTATTTCGCACTCTACAACCGCTGTGCACTCCCGTGCGGGCCATTATGGATATTGGCGATATACCCGTGTTGCGCGAGAGATTGTTTCAGTTCGGCGATTTGCAGATGCTGGATTTGGCCAATTCGCCGGCCGAATCGCCTATGTATTTTGTCTTGAAGCGGGTCTTCGACGCGGTCTTCTCCCTGCTGGTCGTTCTGCTGGCGGGTCCGTTGATGTTGGCCATCGCCGCCATCATCAAGCTCACTTCCCAGGGACCGGTGCTTTTCTGTCAGGAGCGAGTGGGCCTGAACGGGCAGCACTTCAAGATGTTTAAGTTTCGCACCATGAAGGCCGATGCGTCGTCAGAGAGCTCCACGCGCTGGACGACGGCCAACGATCCTCGCTGCACGCCGGTGGGAAAGTTTCTGCGAAAGACCAGCCTCGATGAGTTGCCGCAATTCTTCAACGTTCTGAAGGGCGAGATGAGCGTGGTCGGGCCGCGTCCCGAGCGTCCCCATTTCGTGAAGAAGTTCCTGGAAGAGATTTCGCATTACGACACCCGTCACCGCTTGAAGGTCGGGATCACGGGCTGGGCCCAGGTAAACGGCTGGCGTGGCGACACCTCCATCGCCAAGCGCTTCGAATACGACCTCTACTATCTGCAAAACTGGAGCTTCTGGTTCGACTTGCGGATCGTCTGCCGGACGGCCTCCAGCCTCTTCCACAAGAACGCCTACTGAGACCGGCTTCCTGTGCACCGCTGCTTGAAGGGTACGGCCTTTAGTGTTTGCGTGAGAACCGTGTCGCCGCTGCGCGGCTCGGATTGATTTTCCATTTCCACCGGGCGCTTACGCGCTGGGCTAACTTCATTCCGCCGCTGCGCGGCTGGTTCGGTGTATTTTCGAGCGGTTTGTTCCACCGCGAAACTTTTTAGCCGATCGCGCCACAGTCTCTTCAGGCCAGCGTCAAATGCAGTTCGTACGAGGGCTTTAGAGACTGTGTCGCGGCCCAGAACAGGAGTCTGGGGGTGGGACAATCATCTCGAAGTGGTACAGATCCAGCCGCGCAGCGGCGGCAACGCAGTTAGCCCGGCGCGTGAGCGGCTGTTACGAAACTCGGTTGGTCATCGCATCGGTGGAACACGCCGCAACGAAAAGAGCGCCGTAGGCGCGAAATAGTCTAGCCCAGCACAAGCCGGAGGCGCAGTGCTGGGTGGAGTGGGAAAAACTCGTCGAGTCCCGTCGGGACGACAGGGTTTCGTAACAGCCTCGTGAGAGGCGGGTAGGGTGGAAGATTGAGCTGAGCCGCGGAGTGGCGACACCAGTCGCGACACGATCTCTTTAGCCAGCCCGTAGCTTCCTGCACGCTGCCCGCAACCATTCACTCGCGGCTAATCAAAAAGCCCGCCTAAGCGGGCTTCTTGCTTTCCAGAGGCCTGTGTACTTGCTGACTGCCAATAACTGTTGCTCCTCTTTTTACCGGCTGCTGTTGGCTGCAGCCTCACCCTGCTGTGCCGTCAATCGCGCGCTATTGCGCTGCGCAATGGTCTTCTTCGCGTTGTCGGCCAACTGCTTGGCCTGCGGCAACAGATCCAGCCCCTTCTGCACTTCAGGGTCGGTTTCCGCGTGGACACGCATGCCTTCCTGCTGGCCGAACTCATTGATGAACAACTCAGCCTTGATGTTGGAGCGGATCCAGTCGTTGTTTTCCGCCAGGTCGGCTTCGGTGAAGGGGACCTTCTGTTCGTCCAGGAACTTGCGGAACTCCTGCATCACGGCGTCATCAACTTCGAACTGCTTGTTGACGGTGTGATTGATCACGTAATGCTTGGCGAAGTTGAAGAACGCATACTTCTCCAGCAGCGTGTCCTGGAACTTGTTGGTCTTCGGATTGGCGATCTTCACGTCCGGCGTGATGCCGCCGCCGCCGTAGACCGTCCGGCCGCTGTCCGTCATCTTGACTTCATGATTGCCGACGGCGCTGCTGTCGCCGTTCTCGCGGTCGTTGTAGTAATAGTCGTACAGCGAGACGCCGGTATACTCGCGCTGAATCAGGCGCCCGCTGGGGGTGTAATACTTGGCGGTGGTGAGGGCCAGTCCGGTGTTTTCCGACAGCGGATAGACGGTTTGCACCAGTCCCTTGCCGAACGTAGTTTCGCCGGCGATCAGGCCGCGATCATGGTCCTGGATCGCGCCCGCCACAATCTCAGCCGCCGATGCGGTCCCGCGATTCACCAGCACCACGATGGGATAATCCTTCCCGCCGTTGCCGTGGGTTGCCTTGTAGACCTTCTCAGCCGAAGCCCTGCCGTGATGCGAGACGATGACCTGTCCCTTCTTCAGGAACTGGTCGGCCACGCCGACACCCTCGCTCAACAGGCCCCCGGGATTCTGCCGCAAGTCCAGAATCAGCCCATGGATGTCGCCAAACTCGTCCAGCGCGTCACGCACTTCCTTTTCCGTCGTCTCCTGGAAGCCGGAGACGTGGATATAGCCGATGCCAGGACGAATCATGAAATGCACGTCGACGCTATAGCGGGGAATCTCGTCGCGAATCACCGTAAAATCCAGCGGCTTGTCGGAGCCCTCACGCAGCATCGTAATCTTCACGCTGGTGCCTTTGGGCCCTTTCAGCAACTCGGCTACGTCGCTGGTGCTCATGTTGTCGGTTTGCTTGCCATCCACCGCAATGATCACGTCGCCTGGGCGGATGCCGGCCCGGTAGGCTGGTGCGCCGGCAAAAGGTGCAATCACGATGACCTTATTGTTGCGCGGGCCAACCTGCATCCCCACGCCGTAGTACTTACCGCGCTGCTCCTCCCGCAAGGCTGCGTAAGCCTTGGGATCGAAAAAGTTCGAGTGCGGATCGAGCACGCGCAGCATTCCCGGGATGGCGCCGTTGTAGATAGACTTATCAGGGCTGACCGGCTCGGCGTAGTTTTCCTGCACTACGCGATACACGTCGCTAAAAGTTTTCAGACTGTCACGAACATCACTGTCGGCGCCGTTGGAAGAGGCGTTGGACGTCAGCCGCTGGCCGAACAGCATACCCAGGCAGCCGCAAGCCAGAACGATGGAGAGAACCAGTACAGCGGAGCGCCGCGAACTACTTGCCATTGTGCGTTTCCTTCAACTGCGACCCGTCAAGCGTGGGAAACAGCTCGGCAGGGGGCCTCAACTCGGCCGGGAATGCATCTTCAATCTTGGACTGGCGTACCGGTGTGAGACTTGTCGGAAGTATACCATGCAGTCCGGACGCCCCCAGCCTCCGACTCAGCCGCTATCTTGGATGCTGGTCCCAAAAAGAAAGGTGCGAAACCGGTTCGGTTTCCCCTGCCTAACAGACGGCATATGTGATGGAATGTGAGCCGATAACTTAGGGTCGCCGGGAGCAGATTTGCGGAGGAGGCCGCCAAACGGTTCGGCTACCACTTTTCACCTCGATATTGGAACCCATTCTGGCGCGCCATGCATCCATTGGGAGGGAATTCGTCCCCGGCTCTTGGAAAAAGGCAAAAACGCTGGCGTTGGGGGAGCGACCGTCGGATATAATCTCCGGTTAAGCTGAGTTGCGAAAGTTGCGGCTCTCCCGTCTTCGCAGAATGCCCTTGACGGAACTTGGGGCTGGATTGCATAATCCTCGGCCCGGCAACAAAACAGAATCTGTACTCAGTCCGCCTTTGAAGGAGCCCCGGAATGGCCATTAAGGCAAGTGAATTCGTTTGGCACAACGGACAGCTGGTTCCCTGGGACGACGCCAAAATACACGTGATGGCCCATGTGGTGAACTACGGCTCGTCTGTCTTTGAGGGGATTCGGTGCTACCACACGCCCAAAGGTCCGGCAGTCTTCCGCTTGCGCGACCACGCCCTTCGTTTGATCCAGTCGTGCAAGATTTATCGCATCGAGCTGGACTATACCCTTGATGAACTGATCCAGGGCACAGTGGACCTGGTGGCTGCCAACAAGGTGTCGCCGTGCTACATCCGTCCCATTGTGCTCCGCGGTTATGGACAGGTCGGCGTCAACCCGTTTAACTCGCCTACCGAGGTCTACATCGCCAACTACGAATGGGGCAAGTACCTGGGCAGCCCTGACTCCGATGATGGAGTTGATGTCTGCGTCTCCTCCTGGACCCGGCTTGCGCCCAACACTATGCCTACGATGGCCAAAGCCGGCGCCAATTACATGAACTCGCAGCTCATCAAGATGGAAGCCATCGTCAATGGCTACAGTGAGGGCATCGCTCTGGACGTCAACGGCTATGTCAGCGAAGGGTCAGGCGAGAACGTCTTCGTGGTGCACAAAGAGCGCATCTACACCCCGCCGCTGGGCAACAGCGTGCTGCCGGGGATCACCCGCAACTCAGTGATGCACATTGCCCACGAGTTGGGCATTCCGGTGATTGAACAAATCATTCCGCGCGAGATGCTCTACATTTGCGACGAGCTCTTCTTCAGCGGTACGGCTGCCGAGATCACACCCATTCGCTCGGTCGACAAGATCACCGTCGGCCGGGGCGTTGCCGGTTCCATTACCAAGTCCATTCGCAAGGAGTTCTACGGCATCGTGAACGGTGTCGCAGAAGACCGTTTCGGATGGTTGACGGCCGTGCCGGTTCCAGTGAAGCAGCCGGTAACCGTGTAATACGCACTCACCCCCAAACACAACAGGGCGCCACAATGGCGCCCTGTTTCTTCATAGCGCGTCTTCTCAGTGTGAACTTGCCGCGTTATTTTGCGGTGCAGGCTGAAACTCCTCTTCCATCCACTTCTGGAACGCCGTTGTGTTCTGCGGACGGCCCAGAAAATTCCTTACCAGATCGTTGGCAGACATCGATCCGCCCGGCTCCAGCACCGTGCGGCGGTAGCGCATGGGAGCTTCGCCGGCCAGCAGATTGTTGTGATCAAACTGCTGGAAGAAATCCTCCGCGATGACTTTGTCCCACATGTATGTGTAGTACTGGGACGAGTAGCCTGCCAGGTGACCGAACGAGGCGTACATGTGCGCGTCAGAGGGAATAGGTATGTACAAGGTGTATTGCCGGAAATCGTGTGGGCAAACCGTGTCTACGTCGATCTTGGCGGGATTGTCTTTGTAGAGATCGTAGGAAATCGCCGACAGCGCGTTCTGCAACGACACGCCGTTGGCGCGTCCAAAAGCCGAAGCCCGGTTCATGCGCGCTACCAGTTCGGGGGGAATTGGCTCGCCGGTCTTGTAGTTCCGCGCGAACGTAGCCAGTACCTGCGGGCTTTTCATCCACTCCTCGAGCATTTGCGACGGCGCTTCCACGAAATCGGATTCCATGGTGATACCCGAAATTCCGGCCCATTGCTGCTGTCCGCCCAGGATGTGATGCATCAAATGGCCGAATTCATGGAAAAAAGTAACCGCATCCCCGTAGTTCATCAGGCCGGGATCGGTCGCGGTCGGTTGCGCAAAATTGCAAATCAAGATCGCTTCCGGAAGTTGTTTGCCGCGCACCCCGTCCAGTATCGGCGACATCTGCGCATGGCTGTACTTGCCCGGCCGGGGGTGCATGTCGAGATAGAAGCGGCCAATCATTTTGCCGCTGTCGATCACGTCCCACGTTTCCACCGCGGGGTCCCACGCTGGGGCATTCATCTCCTGGCGGAAAGTCACGTGGAAGAGAGTCGCAGCCGTATCCAGGACGCCTTTTTTCACTTGCGGATAGGCCAGGTAAGGACGAACGCTTTCGGAGTTGAAGTCATACTGCGAACGGCGGACGAGCTCTCCCAGGCGAAAGCCTTCGTAACTCAGGATCTCCGTTGCCTTCGGGTCCGTCTGCTGCTTGGCCGTCAGCAACATTGCGAATTCGCGTTCTGCCACGGGGCGCGCAGCGTTATTGAGATCGGCGATGAACTTCGCGATGTTCTTTCCATTTTCCATCATCTTGTCGGCGGCATTGTAATCGGCCCACGACGAGTAACCGATCAGCGTCGCGATCTGGTAGCGCGTCTGCATCATGTCGATGAGGACCTCGCGGTTCTTGGGATAGGCGCGCGTATTCCACGCTTCCCACATGCTGCGGCGCAGTGCGTCACTCTTGGCATATTCCAGTACCGGAAAAAGGTCGGGATAGTTGGTCGTGATTGTAATTTTGCCGTCGGCGCCCGGCTTGTGATTGTCAATGTAGTCCTGCGGGAGCCCGTCAAGTTCGGACGCACTGGCGACCATCACACTCTTCTGGTCGTCGGAGATGTTGCGATCGAACCTCGACTGATCTTCAGTCAGCTGGTCTTGCAGCTTCTTGAGTTTCTCCCGCGTAGCATCGTCCTTGTCCACACCAGCTAAGCGAAATTCCAGAAGCTGCCGCTGGACGTAGTAGCGGGTAGCGGGGTCGGACTTGGAGACGTCCAGGGCCGACAGCGCCTGGTAGACGTTGCGGTTCAACGACAGGGACGTTGCCACCCCGCTGACCTTAACGAACATCGCCGTAGCACTATCCCGGAAGGCGGCATCCGGGTTCACCTTCTGCACCAAATCGGCAAAATAGGCAGCCGCATTCAGCTGCCGGGTGGCTTCATCGTAAGGGGCCAGGGTATTCTCGATCGTTCTGGGACCCTTGACGGCAACGATCTGATCGATCGACTGTTGTGCTCCGGCGATCCGGCCATTTTCCGTCTTCTCGAACGCAGCGATGCCGGGTTTGGCGTTCCATACCGGCGGCTGGTTCGGCGGCGCTTCCTGCGCAGCAACCATTGTGGCCAGCAGCAAAATTGCGAGTCCGTAGATACCGCGAAAGACTTGCGACATGTTCACTTTTCTATTTACCTCGTTCCGCCAAGGGGGGTGCAGCGCGCGTCCCCGCAGCCTGCCGAATGTTAAGCCAGGCAACCGTTTTTCTCAACTGATTTTCCACGAAGCGATCGCCGGCAGAGGCAGGCCGCGCGCTGGGTTGCCGATTCGGTTGGAGAAGCCGTGAAGTTGCATCTGGTGCGTGATGAGCGAGCCGCAAAACCAGCGTCAAAACAGCATGGTAGTCAGCTCAGGGCTGACGAGCAGCGGCGCATCCGTCGCCCGTTGCACATCTTCCACCGTCAGGCCGGGCGCGATCTCTTCCAGCACCAACCCGCTTTGCGTAACCCGGAGGTAGGCCATCTCAGTCACAATGGTGTTCACCACGCGCAAGCCGGTGATGGGCAACGTACAGCGCTTCAGGATTTTCGCTGCGCCGTCGCGGGTAGTGTGTTCCATGGCTACAATCACACGCTTGGCGCTGGCCACCAGGTCCATTGCGCCGCCCATACCCTTGACCATCTTGCCCGGGATCATCCAGTTGGCCAGGTTGCCATCCTCGTCCACTTCCATCGCGCCCAGCACGCTCAAGTCAATGTGGCCGCCGCGAATCATGGCGAACGATTCCGCGCTCGAGAAGTAAGCCGTGCCCGGAAGCTCGCTGACGGTTTCTTTGCCGGCGTTGATCAGGTCGCCATCTTCCTCTCCGGCCAGCGGATACGGCCCAACGCCCATCATGCCGTTCTCGCTTTGCAATACGACTTCAATGCCCGGCGGAACGCAGTTCGCGACCAGGGTCGGCATACCAATGCCGAGATTGACATAGAATCCGTCGCGCAGTTCGCGCGCCACGCGCCGCACAATACGGTCGCGCTTCTCGGTGTCTTTTTGCTTAGCGATGTTCGGAGATGTTGCCATAAATTGTTCCTACGCCTTTCGCAACGTCCGGCGCTCGATGCGCTTCTCGTAATTCTCGCCCTGGAAAATCCGCTGCACATACACGCTGGGCGTGTGCACCTGATCGGGGTCGATCTCGCCGGGCTCAACCAGATGCTCCACTTCGACGATGGTCACCTTCGCCGCCGTCGCCATCATGGGATTGAAGTTTTGCGCCGTCTTGCGATAGACCAGATTGCCCCAGCGGTCGCCCTTCCATGCTTTAATCAGGGCGAAGTCGGCTGTCATTCCGCGCTCCAATACATACGGACGCCCATCGAACTCGCGCGTTTCCTTGCCCTCGGCGACCACCGTGCCGAAGCCCGTCGGCGTGTAGAATCCCGGAATACCCGCGCCGCCGGCGCGAATGCGCTCGGCCAGCGTGCCCTGCGGAACCAGCTCCAGATCGATGCGTCCGGTCAGCACCATCTCTTCCAGCAGTTTGTTCTCGCCCACGTAGCTGCCCTTGTGCGAAGTGATCTGTCCGGCGGCCAGCATCAGCCCCAGGCCGAATTCGTCCACTCCAACGTTGTTGCTGATGGTGTGCAGGTTCCTGACGCCCTTCTTGACCAGCGCGCGAATGAGGTTTTCCGGGATGCCGCACAGCCCGAAGCCTCCGACCATGATGGTGGCGCCATCCTGGATGTCGTGGACGGCTTCATCAGCGTTCGCAACTACCTTGTTCATTGGCATAAGCGTTTTACTTCCGACCGGAGATTGTACCGATTGAGGTCATCCCAGCGCAAAAATCGGCGGATCGTGGTTCACTATCCGAATTGTTCATCACGAGTGGGCTTCAGCCCGCGAGGGATCTGCTTTCCTGCCACCCGCAGAAAAAGCAGATCCCTTGCTTCGCTCGTGATGACAATTCATGATTGCCGACAACCGACTACTGACTACTGACTACTGACTACTGACAACCGACTACTGACAACTGGCTACCGCTTCCCGAACCTGTTCGCGCTCTCGAAGATCTCGCGCAGGGCCGGCCCGCGCAGGTTCTCACGCAGATGCGCCAGCTGCTGCTCGAAGCGCAGCATCGCTTCTTCGATGTTCTGGGTGTTGGTCATGGCGATGTCGCGCCACATCGAATACGGGCTGCGCGCGATTCGCGTCATCTCACGTAGGGCGCGGCCGCCGATCTGCGACAGCACTTCCTCATCGCCGAACTCTTCGCGCAACGCTGACGCCAGCGCCGTGGCCATCATCTGCGGCAGGTGACTGACCCAGGCGCACAGCCGGTCGTGCCGATTGGCGTCGATGGCGATCACGCGAGCGCCAATCGACGTCAGCAAATCGAGATACTCCTGCTGACGCGCCGTATACGGCACGCCGGCGTCAATCGGCGTAATCAGCCACACTGAATCGCGAAACAGGTCTGGGTCGGCTTGTTCGATTCCGCCGACCTCCTTGCCGGCCATGGGATGTCCTGGCAGCACGCTGGTCGCGGCCCGGTCGCCGAGCACCAGCCGCGCCCGTTGAACCAGCATCTCCTTGGTGCTGCCGGTGTCGGTGATCAGTGTGTCCGGTGCTACCAGTGGCGCGATGGCTTCCAGCTGCGACAGGATGCAGCCGACGGGAGTGGCCAGCACGATCACATCGCTGCCGGCGATCGCGCGCTCCAGATCAGCTTCTCCGCGATCGATGGCGCCGCGCGTCTCGGCGATCTCGATCACCGCGGGCTTGTCGCAGCCAACGATCGTGCCGCTGAAGCCTGCCGGTCGCAGCGCAAGGCCGAGCGAGCCGCCAATCAGGCCGGTTCCCACAATCGTGATTTGGTGAATGGGCATCGAATGAGGCCGTAATTAAGCGCGTCGATTGATAGGTCACTCGCCAGACTCTACACACTGCGGTTTGTAACAGGGCACGGCTTCACAGGCCGCAGAAAAGGGCGCCCTTGGAGTGCTTTGTAACAGGGCACGACTTCAGTCGTGCCGAACGAAGCATAACAAAAAGCAAGGGCTTCAGCGCCTGCGATTGCAGGGGCTAAAGCCCAATGCATTAGAGGGCCGTAACGGCACGGCTGAAGCCGTGCCCTGATACAAAGCCAAACCGCTCGATGATCGCACCTAAAGCACGGGGCCAGGTTCGTCTTCAGGTCGCGCTACCCAATCGTGCGCCCGACCGCCGGGGCGATCATTCGCAACCGATCCATCAACTCGGCGAACTGTTCGGGAAACAGCGATTGCGCGCCGTCAGACAATGCCTCATCGGGCGACGGATGTACCTCGATAAGCAAAGCATCGGCCCCCGCTGCCACGGACGCGCACGCCATGGGCGCCACTTTGTCGCGCAAGCCGGTTCCATGCGAAGGGTCGGAGGTGATCGGCAAGTGCGACAGTTTATGCACGATGGGAATCGCCGAAATATCGAGCGTATTGCGGGTGTAGGTCTCAAAGGTGCGAATGCCGCGCTCGCACAGAATCACGTTGTAATTCCCGCCCGACATGATGTATTCGGCCGACAGCAGCATCTCTTCGATGGTCGCCGCAATGCCGCGTTTCATCAGCACCGGCTTGCGAACCTTGCCCAGTTCGCGCAGCAGGTTGAAGTTCTGCATGTTGCGTGCGCCCACCTGGAAGATGTCGATGAAGGGCAGCATCGGCTCGATCTGCGAGATCTCCATTACTTCGCTGATCACCATCAGGCCGAATTGGTCGCCGGCTTCGCGCAGCAGCTTTAGCCCGTCGAGACCCAGGCCCTGAAACGTGTAGGGCGAACTCCTGGGCTTAAATGCTCCTCCGCGCAGGACCTTCGCGCCCGCCTTGCTGACCAATTCCGCGCTGGTGAAAATCTGCTCGCGCGATTCCACCGAGCAGGGGCCGGCCATCACCACCACTTCTTTGCCGCCAATCTCGACGCCATTGGGCAGGCGGACGATTGTTCCCTCAGGCCGAAACGGCCGCCCCACAAGCTTGTAAGGTGCACTGATGCGGTGCACCGTCTGCACCCCGGGCAGCACTTCGAGTTCGCGCGTGTCGAAGTCGATGCGCTTGCCCACGGCGGCCAGCACGCTCTGCCGCGCACCGGTGGTCCGGTGCACGGCGAAGCCCATCTTCACCAGGTGGTTGGTTACCTCCTGGATCTGGTCTTCGCTCGCCGTCTCCCACATCGCTACGATCATGGTTTTGCTCTTATCAGGCTGCGGCCGCCCATTAAGGTCGGCGCCAAGCCCGCTGGTTGGACTTTATCATGCGCGGTGCTGGCTTGTTTGCCGGTGAGTATCCGATGAGACGGCGTCAGGCGAGGAACGGCTCCAGACTCTGCTTGATGTGGGCTTCGTCGACCTGTTCGCCGCGATTCAGACGGTCGAGGATTTCGTCCACCACCTGCTTGGCCTGGTTGCGTTCGCGATGCAACAGGAAGCCGTCGAAGATGTGCTGGCCGCGCATGGCGTTCTCGATCTCGGTTTCCTTGTCGTGTTCGCCGAGTTCGGTGAAGTAGACAACCTTGTAGCGGCCGCCGTAGTCGGCGTCGCGGTAGATTTCGAACATGACCTTCTTGGTGTCGGTCGTGAGTGGCATGGCCCTAGATCTCGTTGGGTTCGAGTACAGCGAACCTTCAGGTCCGCGTCAACAGTCGCCTTAGGATTATAAATCCGGCTTCAGCCGGTGCAAGAACTTCTTTGCCAGCAAGAAAAGAGCTTTTGGAAGCTACCCCTCATCACTTCAGGAAGCCACGAATGAGGCCGGCTACCTGCTGCGCCTCGGTGTCCATGGCGAAATGGCCGGCGTCGAGAATATGCACCTCTGCCGCCGGCACATCGCGTTTGTAAGCGGCAGCCTCAGCTACCTGGAATGACGGATCGTACTTTGCCCAGATCACCAGCGTGTGCGGCTGTTTCTTCTGAAGCCACGCCTGCCAGACCGGGTAGGACGCGACATTTGTGCGGTAGTCGTAAAACAGGTCGCTTTGGATGTCGACCTGATGTGGCTGACTCAGAAACGCGAACTCGTCGGTCCAAAGGTCCGGGTCGTAGCGATCAATATCAGGATCGCTGCCAAGATGCCGCTGCTTCGTCGCGGTGAACGAAATCAGATTGGCGCGGAGGGCAGCTTCGTTCGCGGCCCGGTCAGCCCAAAATGCGCGGCGCGTGGCCCACAGCGGTCCCAGGCCGTCCTCATGCGCCACCGCGTTCTGAATGATGAGACTCTCGAGCCGCTCAGGATGGCCGAGAGCGAGCCGGAAGCCAACCGGTCCGCCATAGTCCTGCACGTACAGACTGTAATGCGTGAGCCCGACAGCCTGGGTGAAGTGATCGATAACGGTGGCGATGTGGTCGAAGGTATAGGCAAAGCCCGCAGGCTCGGGCGCGTCACTGTGACCGAATCCAGGGTAGTCCGGCGCGACCAGGTGGTAGCGGTCCGACAGACGCGCAAAGAGAGGCTCAAACATCCGCGAAGAGGATGGAAAACCGTGAAGCAACAGGATTGTCGGCGCGCTCTTCGGGCCAGCCTCTCGATAAAAGATCGAGAGACCGTCGACTTGAACTGCGCGATATAGAACGTTCTGCGTACTCACAGGCGGGTTCCCGAAGGCGGTTGAGGTAGAAAACGACGCGAACAGAAACAGAACCAGATACCAGCGAGAAAGGTGGCGATCTCGAAAAGAACTATGCATCCACTCCCGCGGCTAGCTCAGCAAGCTTTAATCGTCTCCCGATGCCGTCGCGGCGTGCGGTTCTTCCATCGGCGCAGGGAAGGAAACCAGCATGCCTTCTCGCGCCACGGATTTGTGCGTCAGCGACATGCGCAGCGAGCGCTCGTACTCGGCCAGCTGCTCTTCCAGTTGGTTCGCGGTTTTGGCTTTCTTCAGCAGATCTTCGCGATAGCGCTTCAGGAAGTAATCGATGGTCTCGACGCGAATCTTGATGGAGCCGGTCGGCTTGTTTTCATCAAGGTCCTTGAACGAGAAGTACGGCGTGCCTGACTTCTCGATGATGTCTTCGATCACACTGTAGATCGGGGCGTCGTGACCGCACTTGAAGTTCGAGATCTCCAGCGCCACCAAGTTGGGATGGCGCGCGGTGAATTTCGCCGCCCAAATTTTGATGTTAGTGCTGCCGGAGTAGGCGTTCTTCCACACGTCGCGAATATCGAGCGCGTGGGTAATGGCGCCGGAGCGCACTTCCTCGCCGAAGAGCCGGTCGAGGATGTCCTCATCCATCGGCAACAAGCTCTGCGAGAAAACCGGGTAGCCGAGCTTCTGGAACTCCTCCATGATCTCGTGATTTAGCCCGGGATCGTGGTGATAGACGCGGCCCAGCATGACGATGCCGAGGCGGTTTTCGCGCTCCAGCGTGTCCAGCATCTCGCGGGCGCGCTTGCGCATGGTGCGGTCGTAGTCCTCAAACGCCTTGAAGCCGGCGTCGATGGCGCGCTCATTCTCTTCTTCGGACAGGCCCAGCAGCGGAGCCCACGTCTGGAACATTTGCAGGGTCAGCAGCTTCCGGTCGTCAATGTTCAGGATGGGGTCGAGGTACTGAATGCCGTTTTCCTTGAAGACGTCGCCTTCCTTGATGAACGCGGCCTTCACGGCATTGGGCGTCGCGGTCACGGTGGGACAGGCGTTGGCGCCGCTGCAATTCTTCAGCGGCTGATTCATGGTGTCGATCATGGGGAAGAAGATGGCATCCAGCGGCTTCTTCAGGTGCTTCTGGAAGATGAGGTTGTAAACGTGCGGAATGCCGATCTTCGAGGGGAAACAGGGATCGATGGCGCCGCGGCCTGCGCCCTGGCGATACATCTCCTGGCCGGTGAACTCGGAGTAGACGAGGTTCTCGGGTTCGAGGCCGAGGCTCTCGAGATAGCCACTGAACAGGGGCGTGAAGAGATACATGTTCAGCACGCGCGGCATGCCGACGCGCATGGTCTTGCGCTTGTTCATCAGCTCGATGCGCTGCTGGACAGATGCCTTCGCCTTGCCAAAATCCCAGCGGCCGGGCGTGGGCAGCGGATCGGCAACTTTCTGCGGATTGCGCGAGCGCCAGACTTCGTTGGCGGCAATGTCAACGAAGTTCGGGTTTTCCTTCTTGATGGCGTCGAGTCCGGCCTTGATGCCGCGCATGGCGCTGACGTCCTCGACCTGGCCTTTTTCGCAGGTGGAGATGATCAAACGGCGTTCGCCCGCTTGCAGCGGGACCTTTGACTTGAAGACCGGCAGCGGCGACGCGGGCTCAAGCGCTTCGTTCTTGGCGTCGCCGACGTTGACGTCGATGAAGGTGCGCAGGCAGTTGTTCTTGCAGAAGTAGCAGCGCGTGTCTTCATTGCGCGTGGTCTTGTAGCCGATCTTCTCGACCGATTCCAGGCCAATAAAGCCGGTGCGATGGCCGTTCTTGTAGATACGGATGGCCTCGACGCCCGCACCGATGGCGCCCGACTCGCCGCAATGCTCGTGGACGATGACTTCGGGTTCGTGGCCTGCGCCGTGGAAGTGCGAGTGAATGAAATCGACTTCGGACTTAACCGCAGCCAGATTTTTCTGTGTCCCGCCTTGCAGAATGAACTTCGATCCCAGCTTGGCGAGGTTGGGAATTCCGGCAACGTAGAGAAAGATGTTCTTGGGCAGCACATTGGCCAGCCCAGCGAGGATCTCTTCGCCGCGCCAGCCCTGGCGCTGGAAGTTGACGATGTCGGACTGCATGAAGACGGCGCAGCCATAGCCGAAGATCGGCATGGTGCCCGCAGCGAAGGCGATGTCGGCGTACTCCTCGACTTTGTAGCCAAGCGACTCAGCCGTGCCCTGCAGGAAGTAACCGTTGCCCGCCGAGCACTGCGTGTTCAGCTTGAAATCCTTGACGCGCCCGTCTTTGAGCACAATCAACTTAATATCTTGACCACCGACGTCGACGATCACGTGCGGATCTTTATAGAACTTCATTGCCGACTCGGTGTGCGCTACGGTTTCCACCAGCGCCACGTCGGCCTTCAGCACGTCCTTCAAAACATCTTTCGCGTAGCCGGTTGTTCCCACGCCCAGGACTTCGAGGCTCGCTCCCTGCGACTCCACCTGCTGGCGCAGCGCAACAAACATGTCGATGGTGTCCTGGATAGGATTGCCGCCGGAGAGCTGATAGGCCTTACACATCACGTCGCCGCCCTCGGAGAGCAGCACCGCTTTGGTCGAGGTCGAGCCGCCGTCGAGGCCGACAAAGCCGCGAACCGTCTCACCGACACCGAACTTTGCGCCGATGAACTTCGGGACGCGATACTTTTCCTTGAACTGCGCCAGCTCTTCTTCCGACGTGCTCAGACCGGCGGCGCCGGATTTCGCTTTCTCAGCCTGACGGCCGACGGAGATGTAGTCCTCGAGGCATTCGGTGCCCATGTAGATGCCGACTTCGTTCTCCTCATCCTTACCGAACTCGACGGCACCGAGAGCGGCGAAGTACTGCGCGTTGTCCGGGACCTTGATGCAATCTTCCGGCTTCATCCCTTCTGGGATCTCCACCTTGCGCTCTTCCCAGGTGCGCGGAATGTTCTGCTGCCACGCTTCCTTCATGCCGCGGATGAAGCTGTTGGGACCACCTAGCAGCAGCACATGTGGACGCAGCGTGTGGCCGCGCGTCAGAACGGTAAGGTTCTGCAAGACGATCGCATCGAAGAGCGATGCCATAAGCTGATCGGGCGGGATGCCTTGCTTTTGCAGACCGTTAATGTCGGTTTCGGCGAAGACGCCGCACTTGCCCGCAACAGGATGCAGCTTGATGCCGATGTAACCCTGGTCGCAGAGCTCTTCGGCGGGAATCTTCAGCTTGGCGTTGATCTTGTCGATGACCGCGCCCGTACCGCCGGCGCACTTGTCATTCATCGAGGGAATCTTTTTCTTGCGGCCGGTGTTCTCGTCTTCCTTGAAGACGATGATCTTGGCGTCCTGGCCGCCGAGCTCGATAACCGAGTTCACTTCGGGGTGAAGCTTTTCGACGGCGAGGGAAACAGCCGTGACTTCCTGCACAAACTTTGCGCCGACCAGGTTGGCCAGCGCGCCACCGCCGGAGCCGGTGATGAAGATGCGGCAGTTGTGCGGCGCAATGCCGACTTCGTCTTCCATGCGCTTGAGGAACTCCAGCAGCTTCTCGGGCTGCTTGGTTTCGTGGCGCTGATAGTCCTGCCAGATCATCTGGTCGGTTGCCGTATCGACAACAACAGCTTTCACGGTGGTTGAGCCTACGTCCATGCCGACCGTATAGACCGCCTTGTGGCCGGACTGCGCAGCGACCTCGCGTGACTTGGCGAGAATGCGCGCGGGCAGGGATTCGGCCGCCGGTGCGGGCTTCAGCAGAGCGTCGAGTTGAACGTCAACTTTCTCTGGCCCGTGCTCACACGATCCGTGCTGGTGGGAATGACTCACTTGACCTCCCAAAACCTTGAGGGGTTTAGTCCCCTTCTATTGTTGGTTACGTACGTCCAATTGGTTGCGCAAAATCCAGGGTACCGTCCCTGCGGGACTAAGACCTATTATCGCTCCCCCAGCGCTGAAGCGCTGGGCAAACGTATATCGTCCCTACGGGACTCAGCTCTTCTTTATCGCACTACCCAGCACTCCGCCTTCGTGCTGGGCTAGACTGACTCCGCGCCTACGGCGCTTATTGGTAGAGTTGGCCTTTAGGCCAGCGTCCAACCGCATTAATCAGTCCTCAGCCGGCTTTAGCCGGCAGCCCACTTTGCGCGGGCTAAAGCCCGCCCATTCCAGAATCAGCGTCCCGAGACGCGAACCTGAACGTCCGCTCTACCGATCCCTTCCACATGCGGACCTGAAGGTTCGCTCTACCGAATCGCAACGCGAACCTATAAGCCCGCTCTACGGATCTAACAATCGCAACGGCGAACCCATGGCGCCGCTCTACGTCCAGCTAATCCCCGAAGTTGCCTTCCACCCTTCTGAAGCCATGCTTCGCCTGCCGGAGCAACCACTCGATCACACGCTTGTCGTTGTAGCAGAAGGCGAGAATGTGGTTCAGAGTGGAAAAGCAGTTTTTCTGGCACTCTTTCTTCATCTCTTTGAGCTGCCCGGTTTCGAACTTGTGGTTCTCGATGGTGCCCCAGTCGTAGCCGGCCGAGTACATGGGGAAGCACGGCGCCAGGGTGCCGTCGACGCGCACGATCAGGGAGTTGTGTCCCGCGCGGCAGCCCCAGTCGTGCAACTCGCCCTGCACGAAATTCTTCATCTGCGCCAGACGCTCCACTGAGTTGACCATGTGATAGCCGGAGTTCTGCTTGTCAATCAGCCAGTCGATCAACTCGGTGGCCGCGGGGTGGTGTTCTTCGCGGATGAAGGTTGGGTTGGAGTACAGGTGCTTGAAATGCGGCTGCTCCGTCATCGGCGACTCGCAAATGTGATAGTCGGTGGCGATGCCGTTGTCGTGCGCCAGCTCCGTCAACATGCGCACATCATCCATGTTGTTGGCGCAGATGTTGATGTTCAGAAACACCGAATATCCGTATTTATACTGCTTCTTAACCAGGTAATCGAAGTGGCTGCGGATGGGCACCATGGCTTTGGGCAGCCCCCTGCCGGGCACATCGTCCCAGGAATCGACGGCAAGATTGACCGTGCCGACGCCGGCATCGGCGATCTTGTCGATGACCTTGGGCCACATCAGCCGGCCGTTGGTTGGCAGATAGACCCAAAAGCCCTTCTTGACGGCGTAGTAGATGATCTTGTGGGCGAGATCGGGACGCAGCAGGGGCTCACCGCCCATCAGCGCCAGCACGCCAGCTCCGGTGTCACGCAGCCAATCGATGGAGCGCTTGGCCGTGTCTTCGGTCATGCCGCGCACACTGTTGTCGAAGGCCCAACAGTAGTGGCAGTCGAGGTTGCATTTCCACTCATTGAACAGGTACGCGATGATGGGATGGAAATCGCCGGGCAGCACGCGCGAGCGAATCCACGGAAACGCCCATCCCCGCATGGCGCGGTAGATATGCTTGGTAGACCAGGAGCGCTTGCCGTTAGCCGGGAAGTAGTCTTCGTCGCGAGCATCCATCAGTTCGGGATGCTGCGGGAAGACAGGCGTCGGCAGCGTCTGCTGTTTGCCGCTGGGAGGTGGCGGAAGCAGGCGCGGCTGATCGGGCGGCTTCATCAGCAGCTCGTGAAGTTCGACATCAAGACGGTAGGTAGGGGCAGCTTGCGTCGTCCCCTCGGAAACCTGCACCTCTGACATGCAGTCTTTCTCCCTTTCTCTGGTCGGCCGTGGCCTTCAGCCCAACCTTGTAAGGCCGAAGAACCGTTATCCAATGGCATCGGGCTTGGCTAAACTACTTTGCGCCTTACGGCGCTTGCTCCTCGTCGCTCCAACGTCGACCTCTGATGTTTCGACGGTTGGGCGAAACGCCTGCGAGTTTAGTCGCCAAACGCGGGCGAGGCAGCCAGCTTGCGCGTAGCCGGCGCCGGAACCCGTGCCAGCTTCTTCGTTCCGTTCATCAGGTCGCTGACGTGCAGCACGAAGTTGGCTGCGACGCCCGCGTACCCATGACGATGCGGCACCGGATAGAAGACATTGCGCAGCTCAGGATGTTCGGCGACGTAATCCTTAATGTCGTCCAGGCGCTTGCCGGTCGACTTCAGGACCTGTTCGAACTCCATGCGGGCTTTCACTTTGGCTTCGCCCAACGCCATCTGCACGCGGCTGTGAGCGTTGATCTCGCCTTCGCCGGAGGTCTCGATGGGCAGGAAGATCATCTCCTTAAAGTGATTGGCGACGGCCGACTGGACGCCGTCGGACTGTGATGAAGGCATGCAGCCGAAGGGCTTCAGGGCCAGCACCATGTGGCAGAGCTGGTTCTTGGTGTAGTAAACGTTCTTGCCGACTTCGAGGTGGCCCTCGCCGCCGCGGGCAAATTCGTTATAGAAGGGATTCGCCAGTTGGGCCATCGTCTTCTGGTCGACGAGTTCATGGGCGATGTTGCCCAGACCCTGGACGGCGCGCTGATACTGCCGCGCGTAGATGCGCTCGCCGACGGTGATCATCCACTGCTTGGAGCGGAACTTCCACTCATTCGCCGCCTGCTTCTTCAACTCGTACCACTTCGGATGTTTGTAGGGAGCGTCGAGCGAACGACGAGCAGCGGCACGCGCCTTCACCTGGTACATCATGTACATGACCCAGGTGCCGATGGGCTCAACCAGGACCTGCGCGCCTTCGCGCTCCAGGAACTCGAACATGTGGAAGTTGCCATCACCCTCGGTGATCTGCGCCCAGAATTCGCCGATGATCTTGACCACCGGCTTCACCTTCAGGCGGTCGACTTCGATGGTGTTGAGTTGCTCGCGCACCGAGGCCAGACACTCCTTGTAGGGGTCGCCGTAAAGCTGCTCGCGAACCTTCAGCAGCGAGTTCACCCAGAGCTCCCACTTCTTGCCCTTGTTGGCGCGGATCTTCGTTGCCATCCACTCCGGCAGGTCTTCGTGGTCTTCGAACGGTTTGCGCTCGCGCAGCATGGTGCAGAGGTCGTTGACTGAGGACTCGAAGACCGCATCGGTTTTGCCCTTCTCCACTTCATAGGGGCGGATGCGGTAGACCATCTCGTTCATGATGTCGCCCAGGTTGAGGGCGTTGAACATACCCATGCCGAAGTCAACGGTGAACTTTAGCCCGGCTTCCCCGGAGGCGGCCTTTACGCCGTCATTCTGCTGGAAGAGCAGCACGCGGAAGCCATCGAAGCCGGCGTTCTGCAACGCCAGGCGGTACTCGGCTTCGTACATGCCGAAGCGGCAGGGGCCGCACGATCCAGCGGTAAAGAAGATGTAGTTGTCGATGACTTCCTGCTTGGTCAGCCCGCGCTCGCGCTCGATCGTCTGCAAGTGCTGCACCAGATTTCCCACGGTGAAGTAGGTGGGATTGCACTGCCCGTTGTTGCCGTATTCTTTGCCCAGCTGAAAGGCCGAGACGTTGGGCACCGGCATGACTTCGCAACGATAACCGCAGCCCTGAAACACTGCCTGGATCACGCGCTCGTGCTTCCAGGTGAGGCCACCGAAGAGAATGGTCACCTTGCCGCGCTCCTCGGCGCCGAAGGAGCGCTCCGCGGGACGGGTGAAGTGACGGACCGGACGGCTGTCCAGCCCCATCATGCTCTCCAGGCGGGCGCGTTCCTGCGCCAGCTTGCGTTGAATCTCTTCCTCGGTCCGAGGACGCGTCAGTTCGTCAATAGGGAAATCGATGCGAGTGACTGGCATAGAAGTCTTCCTCTTTTTCGAGTGAAATGGATGATTCTTTGTTTATCAGCAATCAAGGTACAGGCACCAGGATGGCAGGGAGCAGACGGACGACGAGCGGGCAAATTGCAGAGACTGCCGATAGGGGTGAAAACTCTCACGGCGTAAGCGATCTTTGCAACCAGACAGTTTTAACAGCAAACAGCAGAACTAAGGACTACCCCAAGCTTGCCCGATATTATCAACTTCCGGCCCAAGTTGCATCAAGAGGGCGGAAGGAATTGTTGGCAATCCAGTTGCTAGCCAAATCCGCCGGGCATTTGCCGGCCGGAACCGGGCTATGTTGACCACCAGACAAAACCAGTGTTTCCACACATAACCCGCCAGATAGATGCAGCACGAGCGCCCCGGGCTTCACCAAATTCCTTTATCGCTGCCAGTAATTCTGAAGGCGACAGCCGCAGCCGAGGCCAGGTACGGCAGGAGCGACAGCCGCAGCGTGGCAGGCACGTCGCCGCGCAAGGCGGCGTGCGTGACCTGGCGGGTATAGAGCTCCGCACCGTTGGGCAGGATAGGCACGCGCAGAAACTTGCCGCGGGCAAAGATTGCTTCGCCGTCAAAGCAGGCCGCGGCCAGCACTTCAGCCGGCAATTGCGGAGCGCTGCCACGGTATGCATGAGCAAAGTCGCAGACGATCTTCAGATAGGTGGCGACGCCGGGCCAGACGCCACCCAGGTCGGACGCTTTTTTCAGCTCGGCGAAGTCGAGTTGGTTGGTGTCAAGCAGCGCGGCAGTGTTAACAATGTCGCACACGCGGAAATAAAAGTGGCGATACATGCGTTGCAAGGTGGCGACGATGACCCGCTCCTCAGGGGCAGGAACCAGGAAAGTCAGGCCGTCGAGGGTCCTGGGGACGCGACGGGTGAGGAATCGCCGGGCCATGGTTCGGTGCTCACCCGTTTGCCCCAGGCGCTGGGCGTGGACCTCAACCGACTCCGGCAAACCTGGCACCGCAAAATTCCACTTATTAGCCAGGCGATCGCCCCAGCTCCGCGGCTCGATATGCGCCCCCAACCGGTTCAGCATGACATGCACCACCTGACGCTCGTGGGCGGTGGTGTAGAGGTCGAGGTCGTTGCCAAGATCGGGCCAGTGGTCCAACGACTTCATTACGGTCACGGGACAACCGCCGCGTTCCAGTTCATCGCACACATGATGCAGGAAAGTGAGGGCGTTGGCGATGCGCTGGCGCTCCTTTGCGAGCACGCCCGCGGCCCAACTGGCGAGTTCAGCGTTGTTGCCGTCTTGAGCAGCAGCCTGGAATGCCCGCATGACAACATGGTTTGAATCTGCGAGCGAAACCAATTTGTTGCGTCCCAGCGGGTCAAGTGCAGCGATATAGTTCAGCGCCGCGCCTGACTCGCGTGGGACCAGGGTCAACTGCAACAGCGCATCAAGTTCCGGGGAAGTGCTCTTGTGAGAAATAGGCATCGTTTGTCCGAATAATTGGGCGAAGGCTAGTGCGATCTGCGAGGTTTTTGCTCGCCTTGAGGTTGGATGTAAGGGGCGGCCGCGGAGTTGGGCGGCAGCCGGCCATCCGGTCGATTTGCCCGCGCTGGAAAATGCTCTACACTCGGAATGGGTTGAATTCGTGCGTGGGGCGCGATGGGAGGCTGGACTAGTGTCGAGATTTGCCGAGCCGATGGCTCGACTGATTGAAGAGTTCAAGAAGCTGCCCGGTGTGGGCAGCAAGACCGCGCAGCGTTTCGCATTTCACCTTCTGCGGGCGGACGACGGGGATGCCGAGCTGCTGGCCGAAGCCATCCGCGAGGTGAAGGCCAGCCTTCGTCTTTGCTCCGTTTGCAATAACATCACCGACGTCGATCCCTGTGTTTATTGCACCAGCGCGACCCGCAACCAGCGGCTGGTGTGCGTGGTGGAGGAGCCGACGAACATCGGCGCCGTCGAGAAGACGCGTCACTATAACGGGGTGTATCACGTGCTGCATGGGGCGTTGTCGCCCCTGCATGGCGTTGGGCCGGATCAGTTGCGGATCGCGAATCTCGCCCGGCGTGTGGAGTCAGGCGGTGTTGACGAGTTGATTGTGGCGACGAATCCCACCATCGAAGGCGAAGCCACGGCGACTTATCTTTCGCAGCTGTTCAAGGCGTCGGGAGTGAGGGTGACACGGATTGCGACCGGCGTGCCCGTGGGCAGCGATATTGAGTACGCCGACGAAGTGACGATGCAGAAGGCGATGGAGGGACGGCGGGAGTTGTAGAAAGGCCGCTATTCGCTTTGCGCTCTTCGCTCTTCGCTCTTCGCTTTTACCACTCACATCATTTGGGCGCTGGCTTGCCGTGGAGTTTGGCGAAGTAGCCATTGATGGCGTCTTCCCATTCCTTGCCGGCGCGTTCATCGCCCTTGGCGAAATGCTGGACGTGCTCGTTGGCTTCGGGGATCACGGCGGTGCGTTCGTAGAGAACGGTCACGCCAGTCTCCTGCGGGCTGTCGCGGGTGAGGTGAATGTCAATCAGCGTCGCCATGGCACCACCGAGTACGTAGGTGTACTGAATGTGTCCGGCGGCAAGATCGAAAGCGGTATTGATCCACACCGCGGAATGATCGCCATGCTCGACGCGGAAGACCATGCCTGGCTGGTCGTGCGCTGGGACGGGATAGAGGAACTGCGGATTCCAGTCGGGCGCCCAGTTGCGCTCCTCGTTTGCGCCGAACAGGGGCGCGACCTGTTCGAACGAGCCATTGGCAGTGAAGTGGAATTCGGTGCGCGTGTGCGTCAAAGCGCTCGCCGGTCCTTGAGCGAGGCACGTGCTGATCATCGCGATCATAAAAGCTCCTGCAAGCATGATGTACAGATGGCAGCGAATGGGATTCCGAGCACTGCCGTCTTCTGGCCACCGACCCCTGACCCCTAGCCACTGCTTTTCCTTCATTGTTTCTCCCTCAATTGATGACTGTCGGCGGCGGTGAGCGTAAGGCCGTAGATCTCGCGTAGCTTGACGATCTCCTTCAACGTTTGCGGCGCGAAGGGAGCCTTGCCTTCGAAGGCGTGCAGGACGATGCCTTCCAACAGGTCGCCGAGACTCATGTCCTTGAGCTCGGCAAGACCTTTGAGGACTTTCAGCAGGCGCTTCTCGATGCGGACGCCAGTCTGGACGCGCTCGATCAGGATGGGATGCTTCGCCGTTGTTGTCATGGTACAAATGTACCTAAATAACACAGGTCAAGCAAGCGAAATCGGCGGGCCATCGTGGAGCTGGAAAGGGATGCTCATTTACGTGACGATTCGCGCAAGTATTTCGCCGAGCCCGGCTGGTGCCGAGTGGGGCTGCTGAGGCGGCGTCCGACGAAAAAAACGGCGCCCCAATGGACGCCGTTCAATGAGAAGCCCAATAATTCCTGGTCGCGTCCTGAGTTAACTCTGGACGCCGGCCAGCGTCACCGGGTGGTTCCCGCAGTCATCGTTGTGCCGCTGTTAGAAGCGCTGGTCACGCCGCCCTGCGTTTTCAGCCACGCCGACAGCGGTCCCTGCTGCTGATCGCGCAGCTGCACGCAATTATTGATCGACTCGATCGCCTGCTTCTGGTTGCGCTCGGTGCCGGGGAAGGGATGCTGCTGGAAGAACTGCTGCACCTCAGCGGCTTTTTGCGCGTCGCAGAAGCTCTGCGCGCCGTAGAGGAAAACTCCTACTCCACCGAGACCGCCGCCGGTCTTCTTCATGAGGTCGTCAAAGTGCGTCTGCATGAAGCTCCACGTCATGTCCTGGCTTGTCGGATGACGCAGAAGAGGAATCACGATGTAAAGGTCCTGACCACGCACGGCCGGCGTCAGGATGGAATCGAGCGTTTCCTTGGTCAGATCGGGTTGAGGGAATTGCGAGAGCGCGTAGAAGTAGCCGTAATACTGTTCTGGCGAAGAGGCCTTCTGCATCTGCTCCTTGAATTGGTTGTAGAGTTGGGCGTCGCCGTGACGCGCTGCCACCGCAATGACGGCGTGCGCCATAGTGCCGTCTACGGAGCTGGGATCTTTCATGTATTCCTGCACCATGGTGCGGGCCTGGGCAATGACCTGAGGATCGTCGCCCATGATTCCCAGACCCTCGAACAGAAGCGCGCGCTTCTGCTTCTGCTCGGGAGTGTCACTGGGCTTGCCGTTGTATCCGAGCTGTTGCAGGACGGGAGAAAACTGGGTCCGCAGCCAGGCCTGGAAAGCGGGACGATCGGCGTCGGTGACGAGGTGGTCGTTGATCTCCGTCAAACGTTCACCGAACGAGTCCAGCAGCGCAGAGCCGGGCGTGTTTTTCAACTGTGCGCCCAGCGCCAGATAATCGCCGACGCTGTGCTTGTCGACGCGCATCAGGGCCCACTCATTGCCCATCAGAGCAATGCGTTCTTCCGGCGTGAGAGCGGTGTCCACGGCGTTGCCCAGTTGATGCAGGGCGGCGCTGTCGTAATCAAAGCGGTAATAGCCCATAGCGCTGGAGTCGGGGAAGACAAACTTCGAGCAGCCCTTCAAAGTAAACTGCTGCTCGCGCTGGGTCAGCAGGAAGCATTGCTGATTGCCGGCTGAGGTCCCGTTGATGCCCTTGGCGCAGACCGGAATCTGCCAAATCTGCTGGTCGGGCTGGCTGAAGGCAGACGGGGTGTCGAAATAGCGCTGCTGCGAAAGTTTCAAAGTCGTATTTCCGCCTTCGCATTTTGCTGCGACCCCGACGTAGGGAACGCCAGGCTGCAAAACGAAGGTCGGCATAATCTCGTCGACGGGCTTTTTGGAAGCGCGCGCCATGGCGCCCCAGAAGTCCGCGGCAGTGGCGTTGCCGTAAGCATGTTCTTTCAGATAGAGATTGACGCCGGAACGGAAGGTTGCGGGTCCGAGATAGGATTCGAGCATGTGCAGCACAGAGGCTGACTTGCCATAGGCAATACCGTCGAAGAGCTGCTCGATCTCGGCGCGGGTTTCAGCTTTCTGGTGGATGGGGCGAGTGTTCATCACGGAATCGCCGGCCATGGAGCGATCGATCTGGGAGACCGTCTGCTGGCCTTCCATCCATTCGGGCTTCCAGTTGGCGATGGGATGCGGCGTCATCCAAGTGGCAAAACCCTCGTTGAGCCAGATGTCGTCCCACCATGCCATGGTGACCAGATCGCCAAACCACTGGTGCGCCATTTCGTGGGCAATGGTTTCCGCCACTCCCTGCTTGGCGTCCACGGAGGCGGTTTTGTCGTCGATGAGCAGAGCGGTTTCGCGATAGATAATCGCGCCCCAGTTCTCCATTGCGCCGGCCTGGAAATCAGGCACCGCGATGTTGTCCAGCTTGGGCAGGGGATATTTGATTCCGTAATAGCTGTCGTAATAGTGAAGGAATGCCTTGGAGGCGGCCAGCGGGAACGCGGTCAGGTTCTCCTTGCCGGGCACGGTGCAGACACTCACCTTCACGCCGTCGGTGTGATCAGAGACGCACTTCCAATCGCCGACCGTCAGGGCGACAAGATAGCTGGACATCTTGGGCGAGGTGGCGAACTTGATAGTGTGTTTGTCGCCGGGAGCGGGCGTGTCGGAGACAATCTCGCCGTTGGAGATGGCGGTGTCACCCTTATCGATCGTCGCGGTCAGATCGAAGGTCGCCTTATACGACGGCTCGTCAAAGCAAGGGAAGGCCACGCGGGCGTCGGTCGATTCCATCTGCGAGACTACGTACTTCTTACCCTTGTAGGTGCTCAGGTAGAAGCCGCGAAGCTTGTCGTTGAGATGTCCGGTGTACTTGATGTGGAGGGTTGCGGGACCGGAGGGAAGCTGGTTGCCGAAGGTAAAGGTCGCAGTCTCATTCTTTTCGTCGAGCGAGACCTTCGCGGTTTGGGTCTGTCCGCCCGCCGTTGCCGTGACGGTGTGGAAGTCGATCTCAACTGCATTCAGGGTGATGGTGTTTGTGGATTGGCTGAGCTTGAGGTCGATGCTCTCGTCGCCATCGAAGGTGTTATTGGCGAAGTTGATGTTGACGGCGAGGGAATAGTGATCGGGAGACGCACCACCGGGCAGGCGCTGCGCCATCGCTGAGCAGCAGGCAAGCAGGCCAGCGGCGAAGACAAGCAAGATCTTTTTCATAGACACACTCTCTGAAGATAGGAAGATACCAACAAGTATGAAAGGCAATACGGGACGAAATGACGGATAGTTCCCGAAAACTGTTGGGAACCATATTAGACGAGTATGAGCAGAGTGTGTGAGCGGCTGGGATGATAAGCAGATTTGCGTGGTGTCCATTTCCGCACAATATGGACACTGGCCAATGTGCCGCAGTTTGGGTGGCACAGCCGCGCTATTGCGCGCCGAGCCGCGACTTTGTGCGCCGGTATCTTTGCTGCCGCCGGATGGTGTCTGATAGTCTGCAAGACTGATTAGGTTGAGAACCGCCGTGATTGCTTACCGAAGGGTCGTGACGGACGGCACTGCGCGACACTTATAGGTCGGATACTTTTTTCAAGCAGTCTGATAGAACATTCCTGGGAGGCAATTTGAAGCCATTCAAGAAGCAGGTTTTCTCGCTCTTACTGGTTGCCGGGCTGTTGGCGCCGGCAGCGCTCGCCGGCAGCAAGGAAGATCCGCATGAGTTACTGGCGAAATCGATTCAGCAGTCCGGCATCTGGAACCAGGGACCGGTGAAGCTGGTAGCCGAGGTGCAGATTCCCAAGCCTGACGGGACAAAAGTGGATGTAGTGTACACGGTGTCGTGGATTGGGCCTGAGAAGTGGCGCGCGGAATGGGCGGCAAATGGATTGGAGCAGGTGACGGTATTAAATAATGGAAAGCTATCGTATTTCAGCAATCAGAGCACGCCCATTGTGCGGATCGTTGAATTCGAAGCGGCGTTGGCTGCGCTGGATGGTAGCAATCCGGCCGGGCCGTATACTTCGCCGCCGCTGGACTATCAGAAGGCGAAGATGGACGTAACGAAGAACAAGATCAATGGAGCGGACGCGAAGTGCCTGAAGTTTGGTCAGCCGCCGACGACGTATTGCGTGGACAGTGCAACAAGCCACCTGGTGAGCGTCGATGGCGAACTGGGTACCTTCGAATACAGCAACTACGCGACCTTCGGAAACAATGCCTACCCGGGGACGGTGAAGGTCAGCTACGTGAAAACGCCGATGGAAGACGCCAAAGTGACAGTGACCCGAGGCGATAAGTTCTACGAAGTGCTGTTCAATCCTCCGGACAAGAGCACGACGGTGGACTTCGCTTCCTGCGCGGATGTGGACAAGAACTTCACCGCGCCGCAGCTAAGTAAGACGGTGGCGCCCAAGCTGTCGGATGCGGCAAAGAAAGCAAAGAAGTACGGCTACGTATGGGTGCTGGCTCAGGTGGGCAAGGACGGTTCGGTGCAGAAGGCCACGCCGCTGGGGGGCGAGCCCGAGCTGACCGGCCCGGCCGCCGATGCGGTGCAGCAGTACAAGTTCACTCCTTATATGCGCTGTGGGCAGGCCGCGGAATTTCAGAAAGTGGTGGTAGTGCCGTTTGCACCGCCAGCACCGCCGCCGCAGTTGTAGCGCCAGCGAGGAGCGGGAAACGTTCCCGCCCAAGCGGGGCTGCTCGGATGGCCTAACAACCACCTGTGCTGTCGGCTGAAGCCGACCCGCAGATGAAGGGAAGGACTTAGACGCCAGCCTGAAGGCTGGTTCCACTGGAAAGGGGCGAAGTCCCGACTTTTTCGGCGGCCTGTGAAGCCGTGCCCTTGCAAGACCTGGACTTGATGAGTGCTTCCGGAGCGGTCACTTGGTGGCGCGTGAGGCGGCCCGTAGTTCAACCTCGCGGCGGCTGAAGAAGTCTTTCAGGAATTGGCCGATATCGGTCACGGTGGAAAGATCAATGCTCTCCAGCCGGCCGAAGCCTGAGCCCAGCTTGGGCAGACTAGTCACTCCCTTGGTCAGGGGCAGTATGCGCTCGGCGAAGCGCTTGTCCGCCATGGCGGTGTTCACTTCGTCTGACACCCAGTCGCTGGTAGCTGAGTTCTCCGTGACCAGCACCAGCACCCAGTCACACCTGAGCAAGCCGGCTTCGATTTTCCGGACGTAATCCTGCCCCGGGATAATGTCCGCGTTCGAATACCAGGTCTCGATGCCGTGCGTGGCCAAAGGTCCGGTGATGAACTTCTCTACGAACTCGCGGTCCTCGTGACTGTGGCTGATGAACACTCTGGCGGGGCGGTCGGGAATAAGCTGTAGCAGATGAACATGACGATACCTGGCGATCAGCTGGCCGGCCTTCACCACCTCGAACGGCTCTGGATCGTCATACTGCTCGACGATGTTCCGAACGCAATTCCAGGTGGCGTTATCTACCAGGACACGACGTCCGTTGCGGGCTGCGAACTCCAGCGAGTTGGCCAGGTTCACAATGGTTCCGATGGCGGTGAAGTCCCGCACCATGCCGCTGCCGAAGGCCCCGAAGGCGACCGTGCCGGTCGAGATTCCAATACCAAGATCCAGGAAGCTGACGTCTTCGTTGCATAACTCCGCCCACAGGCGGCGCAGACTATCGAAGCGCTCCAGCATGTCGAAGGCGGAGCGTACGGCCCGCATCGGCGCGTCTTTGCCGCGGAAGATGGCAAACACGGCATCGCCGATAAACTTGTTGACGATACCTCCACGGCTGAGCACGCGGTCGGCGTACATGGTGAGCAAATCGTTCATGATGCTCTGGGTCCGCTCCGGGTCGGAGGCCTGCAATTGGCATAGTTGGGTGAAGCCTCGCAAGTCGGCAAACATCACGGTGAGCTGTTCGCGCTCGGCCGGCTTTTCCAGCCGTTGCACCAGGTCATCAGCGGAATCGCGCGCGTAAAGGCCCATTTGCGCCGTGAGCTTGCGCACGAGCTGCGAATGATTGAGGGCGGTGGCCGCCAATTCGCCCAAGCGCAGCAGCAGGGTAGCATCGTGCTGGTCGTAAGCCGCCGGCTGTCCCTCAGCGCCGGTCTTGTTCAACACCTGTAGCACTCCAATGCTCTTCTCGCCGATCAGCAAGGGAACCGAAATGATGGAGTTCGACCTGTTTCCCGTTTGCTGGTCCACGCCTTTGTAGTGTTCGGGGTCGGCGCCGGCAGCGCTCTCAAAGTTGATTTGCCGGGTGGTGAATGCCCGTCCAGCGTTGCTCTCCATGGGAACGCGCTGGCTGGACTGCTCGCCCCATTTCTGCATCAGCTCCGGACCTTTGGTCCCAAAGGCAGCGGCGAAGTAGAGCCCCTGATGGACGGGATCGTAGAGCAGCACGGAGCCGTCGGGGGAACCTGTGGCCGCGCAGGCCCTTTGCAGAATGGTCTGCACCAGCAGTTCCTGATCGGATTGCATCGCCAGTTCGCCGGCGATTTCCAGCAAACCTTGCAACTCTTCCCGCGAAAGCTCGCTGTCGTTACTCATGGTTACGTGAGAGTACACGCTTGGCAAGGGCGACGCAATGAGGCATGAAGCCAGGCAAGCAGACGCATGGGAAAGAGCAACACGGTATTCTTGTGATCATGGATCGCGAAGCTACTGAGAGTTTTAACCTTGATGTGGTTGTGATCGGCGCGGGACCGACGGGGCTGGCGTGCAGCATCGACGCCAAGCGCGCCGGCTTCAGCGTCGCCAACATCGACAAAGGCTGCCTGGTCAACTCGCTGTTCAACTATCCCAGCAACATGACCTTCTTCACCACGCCGGAGCTGCTGGAGATCGGCAATATTCCGTTTTGCAGTCCCAACCAGAAGCCAACGCGGCAGGAGGCGTTGGAGTATTACCGCAAGGTCGCCGAACACTACCAGCTCGACGTGCGGCAGTACGAGCCGGTGGTCTCGATCGAAGGCAGCGACAACCACTTCGTCGTCCGCACCAACAACCTGCACGGCCACAAGCGCGAATACCACGCGCGCAAGCTGATTGTGGCGACCGGATATTACGACCGGGCAAACTACATCAATGTTCCCGGCGAGGACCTGGCGAAGGTAATGCACTATTATCGCGAGCCGCATCCGTTCTTCGGGCTGGACGTGCTGATTGTCGGGGGCAAGAATTCAGCGGCGATTGCCGCGCTGGAGCTGTGGAGGCACGGAGCGCGGGTGACAATGGTGCATCGCGGGCCGGGCATCAGCCCGTCGGTGAAGTATTGGATCAAGCCTGACATCGAGAACCGCATCAAAGCCGGGCAGGTGAACGCCTACTTCAACACACGAGTGCGGGAGATAACGCTGGACCACGTTGTGTTGGACACGCCCGAAGGCGAAGTGACGCTGCCGAACGACTATGTCTTCGCGCTGACCGGATACCATCCCGACTTCGAGTTCCTGCGCGCGCTGGGCATCAAGCTGAGTGGCGAGGCGGACAAGAAGCCCGTCGTCAATCCGCAGACGCTGGAAAGCAATGTGCCGGGAATTTACCTTGCGGGTTGCATTGTGTCGGGCATGAGGACGAGCGAGATCTTCATCGAGAATGGACGCTTTCACGGGCAGGCGATTGCCGCCGATTTGAAGCAGAAGTTGCGGGCAGAAGCGGTGAGGGTGTGACGAGTCGCTATTCGCCTTTCGCTTTTCGCGGTTCGCCAGAGCCCGCAGCCTTCAGGTCATGGAAGTAAGATTGGTAGCTGCCACGCCAGCAACCTGTTCTGGCGAAAGGCGAATAGCGAAAAGCGAACAGCGAAAAGCGAAAAGCGAACCGCGCCGCCGCCTCACGCCTGCGCGGGTGGCAATTCCGGATTGGGATCTGCCGGAGGCAAGTCCTGTGCCGGACCTGTTTCGTCGATCTCTTCGGGATGAGGCGTGGTGTAGATCACCTCTTCAACGACAACTATTTCTGCGTGACGCTGATACCAGGTGGTGGCGCTGGCCAGTTGCCACAGGCGCGTCATGAGTTGCGCGAAGATGATCAGCTCCAGCAGAACGAAGGACAGTGGCAGCGCCGTCGGCGGCAAATGCGTCCAGATCACCAGCCCAATCAGCAGCGTCACCCACGCGACCATGCTGATGCAGAAGTAAATGCGGAAAAGATGCCGGGAATCATGCCAGGTAATGCGCCACGCCTTCCACAGGTTGCGCCACATGCCGCGTTCGTCGCGCGCGACGGCACGCACTTCGGCGATGTCGAACCACAGGCGCACCCAGAGTGCGAGCAGCAGGAAAATCAGTATTGCGCCCCACCATAAGAAGATACCGACCTGGTCCGCAATGGCGCGGTCGCCGATGTGGTCGGCCAGCTTGTCCAAGCCCTGATAGATCATGCCAACGATGACGAAGGGAACGATCGACAAGAGCATCAGGCGCACGAAGCGCCAGAAGAATATGCCGGAAGCGGCGAAGAACTCGCCGGTACCGAGCCGGTGGTCCTGGCGATAAGTTTCCAGAATTCCGCCGGTGACAAACAACATAAAGACGAAGAAGAGAAACGCGAAGACGTAAGAGCTGGTGCTGTAGCGCATGAGGTCCACGCCAGGCAGCCGGAACAGCTCAACAAACATTCCCAGATCGAAGCCGTCGCTGAGTTTTTGTCCGGCCAGCGAGTGGGCCAGCGCGCGGGCAGTTCGTATGGCCGCAGGACCCGCGCCCAGAGCCCCGCACAGGGCGTTCACCACGAACACCCACCACAGCACGCCTTGCCTTCGCCACAGGAGACTGAATCCGGCAGCCACAACGCCTTTTTGTTCGTCCGCCATGCTGCGCCTCCTAGGCCAACCAGCTCAGCATCTGAGCCAGGAATTGAGTCAAGAACATCCAGTACGCGGCAATCTTGTGTACTGCTCCGTGGTGCGATTCAGTAGTGCGGCTGTTGTTCAGATAATCGCTGTCCAGGGTCACGCGGTAGTCGGGATCGATTTGCACCGAGTCAACCTGTGCCTTTTTGCGGTACACATATCGCACCCAGCGCTCTTTACCGTCCCAGCGCTCATACGTGGTGTCGCCATTGTCGAACTTGACGACGGCTTCTACCGGAAAGACGAAATCGCCTTTGCGGTGCAGGATCACCTGGGTTTCATACTCCGTCTCGCCCTTTTTCTCTTGCAGGTTCGGGTCGAACCAGTTCACGGGATTGGAGTCGGCACGCAGCACTTCATAGTCCAGCACCTGGGTCCCGAACAGCGCCTGGTTCCAGTACCAGCTCAGGTCTTGTCCGGCGACTTCGTTGACCGTCTTCATGAAGTCTTCCTGGGTGGGATGAGTGAAGCGGTAGCGCATGAAGTAGGTGTGCATCGCATTCCGCATGGTCTGCTCGCCGACGATCTTCTCCAGCGTGATCAGCATGGTCGCAGTCTTGCCGTAGCTGATCGCGCCGTATTCGCCCATGCTCATGTCCTGATAGCTATGACGGTAGAGAGGATCAATGTCGGCTGCACCGAGATAGCCCATACGCTGCAACTCGCGTTCGCCCAACTGCGCGCCCATCCAGTTAATGACGCTGACGTTGGCGCCATAGAAGCTGTCGAGCACCTTGACTTCGGTGTAGCTGTTGATGCCTTCGTCCATCCACGCATTCTCGAACTCGTTGGTCGCCACCATTCCATACCAGTATTGGTGGCCGAACTCATGCTCGGTGACCAGGTCAATGAGGTGAACGCCTTTGGGAATGTACCAGCCGCTGTCGCCCGTGATGAAGGTGGGATATTCCATTCCGCCCGCTTCGCCGGCGCCGTGCGGAGGATCGACCACCGTGAGTTGCGCATACGGATACGGTCCGTACCATTCGTCAAAGCGCTTCATGCTGTCTTTAACACAGGTGATGTACGGCTGCCACGAACTCTGGTGGCTGTCATAGGTCAGCAGGCGGATCTTCACCGCTCCCACGCTGCCGTTGAACGTATCGCTGACGACTTTGAAATTCGGATCGGCCGTCCAGGCGAAGTCGTGAACATCTTCGGCGTGGTAGGCGACGGTCTTGGTGCCGTTGCCATTGTCTTGCTCCGAAACCTGCACGCCGGTCGCGCCAATGATGTAATCCTTGGGCAGCGTGACCTTCACGTCGAAGGTCCCGAAGTCGGCGAAGAACTCGGTGAGCGCGTGAAATTGATGGCAATTCCACTGCCCGTGCCAAAACACCCCGACCTTGGGAAACCATTGTCCGGCGAGCAGGAAGGTGCGTTTGTAGCCGGTGCGAGCGATCACCTCGGGGAAAGTCGCCTTGAACTTGATCTTGAACACAACGTCTTGCCCGGGCGCGACTGGCCGCGGCAGCTTCACTTGGAATACCGTCTTGTCGTCGGGATTACCGTCGTCCGGCGAGACGAACTTCATCTGCTTGGTCAGATCGCCCATGCCCACGACCTCGAACGAAGACACATCATTGGCGCCGTAATCTTCCGGCTTCCAATTCGCCAGACTGCTGGTGCGGAAGTTGCCGTCGCGATGCGCTTCGTGGATCCAGGTGGCCTTCGGCTGGAAGGCATTCAGATAAAGGTGAAATGGGAAGGTATCGAGCGCCTGGCCGGTGAGGTTGTGATAGGTCAGCGTCTCGCTGGCAGTGACGGTGTGTGTCGGCGGATCATACTTAGCATCGATCTGGTACGCGACGACGCGTTGCGACAGCGGTCCCTTGACCTCCGGGGCAAACGGACTTTGCGCACCCGCCGCCGCGGAGCACAGCAGCACAGCAAGACACAAGCGCAGCACCAACTGCCACTTCATGGGCAACCTCCCGGAATTCTGGAGTGGAATCGCAGCAAGCATAAAGGCTCGGAAAAACCGTCACCGCAAGCACTTAATGTATCGCTTCGTTTAGCAAGCCAGTGTACACTTTGCCGCCAATCGGTGACTACGCGGGCCGAGCTGCTCAAGTTTCCCTCGCTTCGTCCCGGTTGACTATCCTGCTGCTGCGCTGAATTGTTGCCTGCGAATTGGCCAGCGCTCCTGCTACACTCGCGGCAATGCGTGTTCTCGGCATCGATTGCGGCGGCGAATACACCGGCTACGGGGTTGTCGAGCAGAACGATCAAGGCTGCCTTCGCCACCTTTGCAGCGGCGCGATCCGGCTCTCGCCGCGCGATGCTCTGGAACTTCGCCTCAAGACGATCTGCGAAGGACTCGCCCAGATCATCGCCGCATACTCGCCCGAGCAAGTCGCCATCGAAGACGTCTTCTACGCGGTCAACGCAAAGTCGGCGCTCAAGCTGGGACATGTTCGCGGCGTCGCCATGCTGGCTGCTGCGCAAGCCGGTCTCGTTGTTGTCGCCTACTCTCCGCTGTCCATCAAGTCCGCGGTCGTCGGCTACGGCAGGGCCGAGAAATCGCAAGTGCAGCTTATGGTGACGCGCTTGCTGGACCTGCCCGCGCCGCCGCAGTCTTCCGATGCCGCCGACGCCCTTGCCATCGCCATCTGTCACTTGCATACCGCCGGGACGCTGCAACGGCAAAGTGCTGGCGCGCGCTGATAGAATCTCTCCTCAGAATGAGACGCTGGTTCCTCTTGCTGCTTTTCGCGCCGGCGCTGTCGCTGCTCGCGCAACAGCCCGCTGCTGCTCCGGACCAGCCGTCGGTGCGCTTCAGCTTCGATTGGAGCCAGGGTTTTCCTTGGCAAACCTACTCCATCACGGTTCAGTCCGACGGCAAGAGCAGCTTCAACGGAACTCCTCATGCCGATGGCACCAACGACGCCGACCCTTACCAGCAGGACTTCACTATGTCCGCGGCCAACCGCCAGAAGATCTTCGAGCTGGCCCAGAAGCTGAATTACTTTCAGGGCAATTTCGCTTCCCCTATGAAGCACATTGCGCAGACAGGCCAGAAGACCTTGCAGTATCAGTCGCCGCAAGCCCAAGGCTCGACCACCTACAACTGGTCGCAGAACCCTGACGTCGAGGAGTTGACGCGCCTCTTCGGCGCCGTTGCCATGACCATCGACTTTGGCCGCAAGCTGGCCTTTCAGTATCGCTATGACAAGTTGGGCATGGACAAACTCCTGAAGGAGCTGGAAGATCAGCAAGCCAGCCACAGCGTCGAGGAGTTGTCGATCATCGCGCCCATGTTGCGCAAGATCGCCAATGATCCCAACCTGATGAACATCAGCCGGCAAAGCGCTCAGCGCCTGTTGCGCGGCATGAATCAGCCGTCCGCGTCGGCGCAGAATCCCGCCGCGCCATGAAGTGTCGTCCGCCGGAATCCCTGCGCAACCGAGCCAAAAAAATTGCCCTGCCCTAGCAAACTGCAAGCTAGAACAGGGCACCCGAATACTGCACTTGCTACTTGGCACTTGGCCTCTTGCTTTTAGCTCGTAGCTGGTTGCTCGTAGCTAGCAGCTAGTAGCTGCCTTTAGTACATTCCGCCCATACCGCCGCCGCCGTGAGGCATCGCCGGTTCCTTCTTCTCTTCCGGAAGCTCGGCCACCAGCGCTTCCGTGGTCAGCATCAGCGCCGCGATCGAGCCTGCATTTTGCAGGGCCGTGCGCGTGACCTTCGTCGGATCGATGACGCCGGACTTTACCAGGTCCTCGAACTTATCGGTCTGCGCGTTGTAGCCGAAGTTGGCTTCCTTCGAGTCGCGGATGCGGCCTACAACGATTGCACCCTCTTCGCCGGCGTTGCCGACGATCTGGCGCAGTGGCTCTTCGAGCGCCCGGCGCACAATGTTGCCGCCGATCTTCTCGTCGCCTTCCAGCTTCAGCGCGTCAATGGCCTCAGCGCAGCGCATCAGCGCAACGCCGCCGCCCGGGACGATGCCTTCTTCCACCGCAGCGCGGGTGGCATGCATCGCGTCTTCCACGCGGGCTTTCTTTTCCTTCATCTCGGTTTCGGTGGCAGCACCGACCTTGATGACCGCAACGCCGCCCACCAGCTTCGCCAACCGCTCCTGCAACTTCTCGCGATCGTAGTCGCTGCTGGTCTTTTCCACCTGGCCGCGAATTTCCTTTACCCGGCCTTCGATGTCAGCGTGCTTGCCTTTGCCCTCGACGATGGTCGTGTTGTCCTTGTCGATGGTGATCTTCTTGGCCTGGCCGAGGTCCGCCAACTGCACGTTCTCCAGCTTGATGCCAAGATCTTCCGTGATGGCCTTGCCACCGGTAAGGATGGCGATGTCCTGCAGCATGGCCTTGCGGCGATCGCCGAAGCCAGGCGCCTTCACGGCCGCAACCTGCAAGGTCCCGCGCAGCTTGTTGACCACCAGGGTCGCCAGCGCTTCGCCTTCCACGTCTTCGGCAATGATCACCAGCGGGCGTCCGCCCTTGGCAATCTGCTCCAGCAGCGGAAGCAGGTCCTTCATCGAGGAAATTTTCTTTTCGTGGATCAGGATGTAGGCGTTCTCGTAAACCGCTTCCATCCGCTCCGGATCGGTGACGAAGTAGGGCGACAGGTAGCCGCGGTCGAACTGCATGCCTTCGACCACTTCCAACTGGGTTTCCATCGTCTTGGCTTCTTCCACGGTAATGACGCCGTCTTTGCCAACCTTCTTCATGGCCTCGGCAATGATCTTGCCGATGGTCTCGTCGTTGTTGGCTGAGATGGTGCCGACCTGCGCGATCATGTCGCCCGTGACCTTCTGCGAGAACTTGTCCAGCGCACTGCCGCTGCGGTTGCCATCGTGATCGACAGTGCCGCAAACCGCGGCAACAGCCTTCTCGATGCCGCGCTTCAGGGCCATCGGGTTCGCGCCGGCGGCAACTGTCTTCACGCCTTCGCGGTAAATGGACTGCGCCAGAACCGTCGCCGTGGTGGTGCCGTCACCGGCCACATCGGAGGTCTTGGAAGCAACCTCGCGCACCATCTGTGCGCCCATGTTCTCTAGCGGGTCCTTCAGTTCAATTTCCTTGGCTACGGTAACGCCGTCCTTGGTGATGAGCGGCGAACCGAATTTCTTTTCGATCACGACGTTGCGGCCCTTGGGACCGAGTGTGACCTTCACAGCATCAGCCAGAACATTCACGCCGCGAAGTATCGACTGGCGCGAATCTTCGCCGTGCAGAATTTGCTTTGCCATTGTCTTAATTTCTCCTTGTGGAAATGAGCTGTCAGCTATCAGCCGTCAGCTCTCAGCTAAATCTTGCGGTGCCCCATCCTTGCGCTGATTTTGCGAAAGGGTGGGAGACGAAACTCTTGTTTAGCTCCAAGCTCGCGGCTCGAAGCTCGCAGCTACTTCTTCGCTGCGTGTTCCTTCGCCTTCGCGGCGCCTTCCAGGATGCCGAGCACTTCTTCCTCGCGCATGATCAGGAAGTCTTCGCCGTCGATCTTGATTTCCGTGCCGGCATACTTGCCGAACAGGACGCGATCGCCCGCCTTTACATCCAGCGGGAAGGTCTCGCCTTTATCGTTGCTCTTGCCCCGGCCCACGGAGATCACTTCGCCCTCTTGCGGCTTGTCCTTGGCGCTGTCGGGAATGATGATTCCACCACGTGAGGTTTCCGCCTCTTCAACCCGGCGGATCACGATGCGGTCGTGCAGGGGAGTCAGTTTCGTAGACATTCTTTGAACTCCTTTCAAATTGTCGAACTCAGTTGGATTACGGTACCCATCAGCCCGGCTCGAGCGAACTGCGCTCTCGGCCGGCCGACGTATGAGGTTTGTGCAGTTAATGATGCGGAAGGAAGCCTGTTAGCACTCACCATCTACGAGTGCTAATATACCCAACTCGCACCTGCCCTGTCAAGCGGCTCCCCCCTCATCCGCTCTTTTCGGATGAGCCGGACAAACGGCCGCGGCAGGGAACTCGCACCATTGCACTGTCAAGCCCCGGGGACCGCTTTCGCGGCGCAATCGGCACTCTTCGCGTCCACCGTCGCCGGCTCCTTCTTGGGCGCCTGACGTTGCTTTCCGTCTGGCCCCTTTCTCCATCAATCGCAGGTTCAGCGACGCGCAATACAGTGCAGAGAGCACCAGCTTGGCGCGATCCACCTTGATGCGCTCTTGCGACACCACGTGGATGAATTGCGTCAGCGCCATTTGCAGCGCCTCCGGGTCCTCCAGATATGGCATGTCGTACCGGTAGTTGGGATCGGACTCCGGATGCGGGTTCCACAGCGTAACCATCAGGTTCACCTTGGGAATGCGTTTGCGCACATCCGTGTGGTAATAGCAGTAGTTCTCGTCGTGCAAGGCAGGCGAGCCGCAGCGCTCGCCGCCAGGCTTGATGTGCTCGCAGACGGTATAAAGACTCGAACTGGCAGGATCAATTTGGGGAATACTCACGGTACACCCCCCCTTCATAAAGTATCTAGAATGAGGACTTTGCTCGCAAAGTCCTGTGTCTATTGGACTTACGGACTCTCGTAACTACCATTTTTATCAACATCTTGCAGACTTCGCCCGTAAAGTCCTGTGCCGCTGAGACTTACTTATAAGCTATTGCGGAGAAAGCAGTTAATGACTACTGACAACTGACAACTGACAACTGACAACTGACAACCGACAACTAACAACTGGGTACTGGCTACTGGCTACTGGCTACTGACAAAAATAGGGCAGGAGCGCCAGGAGTCAGGCGAATCCTACCCTAACAGGCTATTATCGTAACCCACTAAAATGGTGTCAATACAATACTGGTCCACCCCGCAGTTCCATTCCCGAATTGGAATACGGGTGCCCCAGAGCCTGCCCTGAGCTTGTCGAAGGGTCTCGCGCTTCCAGACCCGCGTGAGTTCGGATCGCGCTCTTCTATTAACCTGACTCCACTACAATAAGACCGAACTTTGCAGTTCCATAACCCCGCGTTTGGCAGGATAATCAAAGTAGGGTTCAGGTGTGATCGTGTCCATCCCCGGTACGGTTCGGACCACTTCGCTTTGCGCACTAGCCTCCAGAAGGGCGATTGTTGTTCTGGTGGCCGCATTGTGCTTATCCGCATTCAGCGCAGCTCAGACCGCGCCCGCGAATACCTCGACATCCAGCGATCAATCCCAGCCAGCGCCTTCGGGCGGAGCAACCCTCTCGCCTGCGGCCCATCCCGACGCCACCAGCGTAGGAATCCCGACCTCCAAGGAAATCGCCGCCGCCGCGTCAGGAGCGACCACGAACCAGCCCGATCCCAGCGCCGGTTCGCCGCCTCCGAATCCCTCGACTGCGACCGCCGCCAACCCCGCAGCACAAAATTCCAACCTCGCTCCCAAATACAACGTCGCCCTCATCGGCCAGCGGGGCGTCGGCAACGGATTGGACTTCTATTCGCTCGAACGCGAGGTGGCGCTGGGACGCCAGTTGTCGCAACAAGTCGAGTCCAGCGCTAAGGTGATCACCGACCCCGTCGTTACCGAATACGTCAACCGCATTGGCCAGAACCTGGTGCGCAATTCCGATGCCCGCGTGCCCTTCGTCATCAAGGTGCTCGACACCGAGGAAGTGAACGCCTTCGCGCTGCCCGGCGGATTCTTCTACGTGAACAGCGGCCTGATTCTTGCTGCCGATAACGAAGCCGAGCTGGCCGGCGTAATGGCGCATGAGATTGCCCACGTCTGCGCCCGCCACGCCACCAAGAACATGACGCGAGCGCAGATCTGGAACATGGCCTCGGTGCCGCTCATTTTCATCGGCGGACCCGTCGCCTATGCCATCAGCGAGGTCGCCAGTCTCGCAGTGCCGCTGGGCTTTCTGAAATTTTCACGCGACGCCGAGCGCGAAGCCGATCTGCTTGGCCTGGAATATGACTACGCCACCGGCTACGATCCGCAGGCCTTCGTGGAGTTCTTTGAGAAGCTGAACGTAGAGAAGAAGAAGCAGAACATGATTGCCAAGGCGTTTGCCACTCACCCCATGAATGTCGAGCGCATTGAGGCAGCGCAGGATGAAATCCGCAAATATCTGCCCGACCGTCCTGAATACATCCTCGACACCAGCGAGTTCGAGAGCGTCAAGGCGCGCCTGCTGGCGTTCGACAACGGCCGGCGCATCGGCGCCGCCAAACCAAGCGCGGGTCGCCCCGTGCTGCTGAAGAGAACAGGCACGCCGAGCGACAGCGGCTCCGGAACATCCGATTCCGGTAGCGCTTCCAGCCCGCAAGACGATGGACGTCCCACCCTGAAGCGCACCCCAGCCGGCAGCAGCCCTGATTGAAGGCTCGTTGCCAGGCGCTGGAAGTCACTCATGGATCGTTCAGAGGTTGTGTCAGGGCACGACTTTTAGTCGTGCCGAATACGACCACTACGGATCTGGGCTTCAGCCCCTGCAAACAAGAGACAGTTTCTCAAGCCTAAGGAGTTCCCGAGAACCAACGTTTTCTTTTGGGCGGTCGAGTAAGGAGCTCGAAAAACGAGCGCCGCAGGCGCGGCGAATGACGGTGGAGACCCAGCAATCGAGTCCCGCGAAGCGGGACGTTGACAGGATAGCCCAGCACGCAGCGGGGTCCCCGAGCCGCGCGCTTTTTGCGCGGATTGGGGAGGCGGAGTGCTGGGTAGAGCGGAAAGAGTAACTGAGTCCCCCGGGGACGGCACTGGTTGTCACGTAGACCCTCAGGCCTGCTTGGCAACTTAAGGTTGATCTTCTCCTGCGGAGTACGGGCCACGCAAAAAGAACCCCGCAGGGGTGGAAGGCTGCCCGCAACTGCAAACGTGACAATAAAGATGCTCTCAGGTGCGCTGCTAATTGCTAATTGCTAATTGCTAACCGCCGCCTCACCCAAAAATATCCTTCACCTTATTCAGCAGCGACCGGCTGACCGGCCTGTTCTCCACCGACAACGTGGTGTGCAACTCCTGTAGCAGTTCGCGCTGCCGCTTCGTCAGCTTCGCCGGCGTCTGCACCTTCACTTCGACGAACAGGTCGCCGCGCCCGCGGCCATTCAGCACCGGAACGCCTTTGCTCTTCAGCTTGAAGTTCGCTCCGGTTTGCGTGCCTTCGGGTATGCGCAGCGTCTCCTCGCCTTCCAGCGTCGGCACCTGGATCTCTGCGCCCAGCGCCGCCTGCGAGATGGAGACCGGCAACATGCAGTGCAGGTCCTTGCCGTCGCGTTCAAAGAAGCTGTGCTCCTTAGCGTGCAGTACGATGTAAAGATCGCCCGGCGGACCGCCGAAGACGCCGGCTTCACCTTCGTTCGAGTACAGAATGCGCGCGCCTTCCTCTACGCCGGCTGGAACCTTCACCGTGACCGTGCGATCGCGCGTCACTCGTCCCTGGCCGCGGCACTGGTTGCACGGATCGACGATCAGCTTGCCCGACCCGCCGCACGTGCTACACGCTCGCGTGATCGAGAAAAACCCTTGCTGATAGCGGGTTTGCCCGCGTCCCCCGCAAGTGGTGCAGTTGATGGGCGCTTTCCCCGGCGCCATTCCGCTGCCATTACATTTGTCGCACTGTTCCTGGCGGCGCACTTGCACTTGCCGGGTGACGCCGAAGACCGCTTCCTCGAACTCCAGCGTCAGGTCCTCGCGCAGATCGGCGCCGCGCTGCGCGCGCGTGCGACGCCGCCCGCCCTGCCCGCCAAACATGTCCCCGAAAAGGTCGCCGAAGATGTCCTGAAAGTCGACGGTATCGAAGCCGCCGAACCCCGAGGCTCCTGCATTGCCTACACCGGCATGTCCAAAGCGATCGTAGCGCGCGCGCTTCTCGCTGTCGGCCAGCACGGTGTAAGCCTCGCTGCATTCTTTGAAGCGCTCTTCCGCCTCAGGATTGTCAGGATTGCGGTCAGGATGGTATTGCAGCGCCAGCTTGCGATAGGCGCTCTTGATTTCCTGATCGACGGCGGTGCGCGACACGCCCAGCACCTCGTAGTAATCGCGTTTCACTGTGGTGGCCAGAACCGGTAACTCCTAAGAGAACTCCGCTTAAGTCTTCTACTTGAAGGGGACGGCCTTTAGGCCGTCCGTAAGGCTGTTAAATCAATGCGGCTTTAGCCGCTGCGGGACCTCGTTATGACTTGATCAGAGGTCCCCCTGATACAAGGTAGAGCTGGCCTTCAGGCCAGCGTCTAAGCCCATTTTTCTCTCATCATGAGCCGATTTCAGCCGGCGGCGGAAAAAGTCCGCTCTTAACGCTTTGTGTCAGGGCACGACTTTAGTCGTGCCGATAAGCCGTTTACTTTTCTTCCCGAGCCGGCTTCAGCCGGCGGCACCAGGCGCCTATTTCGGATTGCGCGCGACCCGCACCATCGCCGGCCGCAGCAGCCGGTCTTTCAACTTATATCCCCGTTGCAGCTCGTCGATCACATGGTTGTCTTCCGTCTCGCTGGTCTCAACCATCTGCACCGCCTGGTGCAAGTTCGGATCAAACACTTCGCCCTCGGCGGGAATCGGCTGCACTCCCACCTTGGCCAGCGCATCATGAAACTGCTTGTCGATGAGCTCGATGCCCGAGCGGAAATCCTCCACCGACGCAGCGTTCGTCTTCAGCGCGCGGTCCAGGCTGTCGAGAATAGGCAGCAGCGTCTTCAGCGCCTCCGCCAACGCATACTCGCGATATTCCTGCTGCTCTTTCGTATTGCGCTTGCGGAAGTTGTCGAACTCGGCTTGCAGTCGCGCCGCGCGATCAAGATAGGCGGCGCGCTCCGTGCGAGCTTTCTCCAGCTCGGCTTCCATCTCCGCAACGCTGGGCTGGCCGGCTTTGCCTTGGGACGCGCTTTCGTCATCCGGCCCAGCCGCCGGCAATTCGTGGTCCAGCTCCAGGCCCGTCTCCGAGCCTCCATTATGTTTCTTGAAAGGCATATGTCTTTGTGGAAGCTGTCAGCTCTCAGCCGTCAGCTATCAGCTACTTCCTATTCAACCTAATATCCTGACACACCCGATAATTCGCAGCCCAACTCCCGCCTGCCAGAAAGCTGAAAGCTGACGGCTGACGGCCGACAGCTACTACGTCGACTCGTTCCAAGCCTTATCGAACATCCGCGCAATGTACGATACCGCGGTAATCGTATGCTCGTAATCCATGCGTGTCGGCCCAATCACGGCCAGCGATCCCATCACTTCATCGCCCACGCGTGCCGGCGTTCCAATCAGCACGAAGTTATTTAGATGCGGCATGGCGTCTTCAAGACCCACAACCACGCGCACCGCCTCCTGACGCGCGTCCAGATACGCCGACAGCAAATCCACTACGCGCTGCTTCTCCTCCAGCGTCGTCAGCAACTGCCGCAGGCGCTCTTTATCCTGCTCGGTGATGACGAGGTTGGCCGCGCCTTCCACGTACACGGTTTGCGCCGCGTCCTCGGTAGCCAGCGCGCCCTGCGCGTAAAGCTGCTCCACCGACGTCATCAGGCGATCGTATTCGCTGCGCTCCTGCTGCACTCGCTTGGCAATCTCCTCGCGCAGCGCTTCCATCTCCCAGCCGCGGAAGTTCTGGTTGATGTACGCCGCCGCCTCTTCCAGATCGGCAATCGCCAGATCGTTACTCAGCCGCAGCACCCGATCGCGCACCAGGCCATTGCGCATCACCACCACGGCCAGCACCTTCTTGTCGGCCATGCGCTGGAAGTAGACATGCTCCAGCGCGTTGCGCTGTCCCGCGGCCGAGCTCACCGTCACTCCCACACCGTGGGATATCAGCGACAGCACATGCGAGGTGCGCTCCATGAACTCCTGCACATCCTGCGTGCCGTGCAGGCTGTCCTGGATGAGGTTCTCGTCGGAGGGCGACAGCCGCGCCTCGCCGGTCAGCTGCTTCACATAAAAACGATAGGCTTGGGTCGTCGGCACGCGCCCCGACGAAGTATGAGGCTGCTCCAGATAGCCCGCGTCAGCCAGATCGGCCATGACGTTGCGGATGGAGGCCGCGCTCAGGCTCTCAGGATTGCTGCGCGACAAGGTGCGCGACCCCACAGGCTCGCCCGTCGAGATGTAGGTCTCAACGATGGCCGTAAGGATTTCGCGTTCGCGCTTGCCGATGCCCGACGGAGTGCCCATAGAATGTTGCCCTTAGGACCGTAAGTTACGCCGCTGCAATTATTTATCAGCACACGCGAGATACAGTCCTGCACTTTTATTCTAGGGAGCCAGAGGGATGCGTGTCAAGACTGGCACTCGTGCCTAACGAGTGCCAGGACAGCATGGAATTGATTGGCCGGAACTTTGGAGGCTGTGAGACTTTCTCGGCGTCCGGACACAACTGGAAACCGCAAGGTCGGCCGATAAGTGCGAAGGGCCGGTAACCGAGTCCCGCGTTGTGGGACGGCGACATGATAACCCAGCGCTTCAGCGCTGGGTAAGCTGCATTTTATCGGGTTGAGCCCCGTCGGGGGGCACACCGGGATTTCAACCGACCCAACTCTGTGCAAGAACTCAATTTTCGAACTTGCGGAAGATATAGGAAACATCCGAACTCTGAGCCCGAAGGGCGATCCTACGATAGCCCAGCGCGGAAGCGCTGGGTAAGCTGCATTTTATCGGGCTGAGCCCCGTCGGGGCGGCACACGAGGATTTCAACTGAACCTAACTCTGTGCAAGAACTCAATTTTCGAACTTGCGGAAGATATGGGAAAAATCCGAACTCTGAGCCCGAAGGGCGATCCTACGATAGCCCAGCGCGGAAGCGCTGGGTAAGCTGCATTTTATCGGGCTGAGCCCCGTCGGGGCGGCACACCGGGATTTCAACCGACCCAACTCTGTGCAAGAACTCAATTTTCGAACTTGCGGAAGATATAGGAAACATCCGAACTCTGAGCCCGAAGGGCGATACTACGATAACCCAGCGCGGAAGCGCTGGGTGGAGTGGAAAATACAGCCGAGTCCCCCGGGGACGACACTAATTCTCACCCAGATTCTTTGGACCCGGGGGCTTTAGCAAGGCACCGCTTTCGGAGTCTGCATGAGAACCAAATTTGATCTTCGGCAGGGAGTACAACTCGCGAAAAAAGCACCCCGAAGGGGTGGAGGCGCAGTTAGCCCAGGACGGAGCGAAGCGGAGTCCTGGGTAAGGGTGGGAAAAGGTTCAGAGTCCCGTAGGGACGGCACGACTCCTCAGACGAGCGTCTTCCTGTCAGGGCACGGCTTTCATCCATGCCACAAAGCCACAAGGCAACTGCCGATCTTTGCGGAGTCACAATAGGCCCAAAGGAAACCCGAAACTCAAATGAGAGGAAGTACCTTCTTTGCTCCACGCTCCCAGATTGGTCGAGCGAGGAGCGTAAACTCGATCAGCCCCGACCATGCTGTTGTCACTTTCGCAAGTGTCTTCGACCGTGCAGCCGCTGCCGCAGCTCGACGGATCTTCTCGAACGACATCCCTTTCCCCTTCTTGCTGGCCAGCGCGCCCTTGAGCAATCGAACCCTCGAGTTCATCTCACGATCCCCTCTCCCCCCGGCCAATACACCGTCCATCCCCTCTCCCGCGCAACCTGCTCCAAATCCGGGTTCGGATTCACGCAGAACGGCCACTTCGCCATCTCCAGCATTGCCTGATCGTGTACTGAATTGCCGAAGACCGCTTCCATCGGTTTGCCGATGACCGCGCGAATCGCGACCGCCTTCAACTCGTCGGTCGGAACGCGAATCAGTCGGTCGCTGGCCCGGCCGTCTTCGATATGAACCGCAGCGGCGAGAATATGATTGCCGGCGATACCGAATCGCGAAGCCCCAACCTCGACCACCCAATCGTTTGTCGACGAGACAGCCCACAACTCGCAACCCTGCTCGCCGAGGCGCCGCGTCAACTCCCGCATCTCCGGAAATATCCGATGGCTCACGACCTCGTCGAAGAATTCCTCGGCCGCACTCCGCAAGGCTTCACGCGAAAGACCGCGGTTCATGGTGACCATCTCGCCGCACATCTGCTCTTCGCCTACCTGTCCAGCTTCGTACGCCTTGTATCGTGCGCGCGCCCACTCGCCAACTTCGCGGCTGACCAGGCCGCGCTCGATCTCCCAATAGAAGAAATCAGCGCCGGCGTCCCCACTCCAAAGCGTTCCGTCGCAATCGAAAACCGCAATCGACGGCTTAAGGGCGAGCACCGACTCGACAAACTGACCGGGATCGGACGAGATCAAAACTCTTTCTCCGAGGAAATCATCTCCACGCTCGCCAGGCGCGCGTAGTCTTCCGGAGTGTCGACGTTCATCGTGAGTCGCGGATCGTCCACTGCTACATAAAGGATGTGCTCCTGAAATTGGTGCTCGACATCGCGGGCCGTCGCCGTCACGGGAGCATGTTGGAAGGCCTGGATCATCTCACGGCCAATGAGGATGGGATGGCCATGCACTAATTCCTCACCGCGCTTGACTTCCGGTACTACAGCCCAGACCTCGGGGCCGGCTTCGAAGAAGGCTTCGCGCAGCGCCTTCACCGTCCGCGGCAGCACTGGCGGCCGGTCGATCAGCGCGATGAAGGCAGCATCGCGTCCGTGATTCAGCACCTCCTGCATACCCACTTGCAGGGAACTGAACTGTCCGCGCTCGGGCTGGCGATTGACCGCCAGAAACGCGCCGTGCGCATACGCCACCGGGGTGATGACCGGCGCGTTCTTGCCCGCGATAACAATGACCAGGTCGCTGTAGCCCTGAAGCAGATCGATGGTAGCGCCCAGAAAGCAATTCGCCGCCGGCGTTCCTTCGGCCACAGGCGGCCAGGGCAGCAGCGCCTTGTCGCGGCCCATGCGCCTGGAAAAGCCCGCAGCAAGAATCACTCCGCAAATGCTGGACGATAGGGGCATGGTATGACGATATCAAAGATACAGCACTTAGCATTTAGCTTTTAGCTTTAGCGCTTAGCACTTGGCATTTGGCATTCAGCACTTCGGGCTCTCCTTAGCTTTCCGTTGTGTGCCGCTGCTACCCAAGAGGCATCATCAGAAGCGTTCTATGAAATTCCGTGTCTTCCGTGCTTCCGTGGTGAACAGAACGCTTTTAACCGGGTCACTAGCCCGAGGCCATCAGACTCTGGGCGTAGAGAATCGCCGCCGGTTTTGAAAGGGCACGGCTTCAGCCGTGCCGTCAGCTAACCGCTGTTCCTACAACTGAAGTTGTAACACCTCTACTGCGGATGGGGCATTGGAACTCACCCTGCGCAATGTAACAATCCCGGCATAGGATCTTGCGCCGCAGAAGCGGCGTTTCGGGAAGGCGAGAGCAAAGTTTAAGCTGGTTGATTCCTCCTTGATTTGTTTGACTTTACGGGTTGGCGGAATTCTCGGCCTCACGGCATCGGATGTGCAACTGGGCGCTGCGCTTCCGGACGAGATTTCCGCCGCTTTCTTTTAGGAGAGCTTTTAGCCGTTAGCCGTTAGCCATTAGCTCTTCGCAGGCAAGTCAGCAAAACCCAGTTCGCTAAGGGCTAAAGGCTAAGAGCTAAGAGCGAATAGCGAATAGCGAATAGCGAACAGCGCCTCCTTATCACCCTGCCCCGTGAGAACCATCACACCGTTCCCGCCCCCAATCTGTTATCTCTAACCACGTGGTAGGCGTGCATCCCTTGCATGCTCTACAAAACTTTAAGTGCCGCGGTGTACGGCATCGACGCCAGCCTCATTGAGGTTGAGGTCGATATCGCCGCCATCAAGACCGACAAAGACATCTTCACCACCGTTGGCCTTCCCGACGCGACGGTGCGGGAGAGCCGCGAGCGCATTCGCTCTGCCCTCAAGAACAGCGGCTACGACATTCCTTCCACCTACACCACCATCAATCTGGCGCCCGCCGACATCCGCAAGGAGGGATCGGGTTTCGACCTGCCCATGGCGCTGGGAATCCTGGGCGCCTATGGCGGGCTGAACAACAAGCCGCCCGACGACGCGCTGTTTGTCGGCGAACTGTCCCTGGACGGCGGTATTCGCGGCGTGCGCGGAGCACTGCCCATCGCCGTCACCGCCCGCGGCAACAATATTCGCAAGCTGATTGTTCCTGAGGTGAACGCGCGCGAAGCCGCGCTGGTGGAGGGTGTCGATGTCTATCCCGTCCACTCGCTCATCGAGGTCGTGCAACTGCTGAACACGGGCAACGGCATCCAGCCGGTGAAGGTCGACACGCGCGCTCTTCTGGAGACTTCGCAAAGCTTTGGCGTGGACTTTGGTGACGTGCGCGGCCAGCAGACCGCCAAGCGCGCTATCGAGATTGCCGCGGCCGGCGGCCACAATCTGCTGATGATCGGCCCGCCCGGCTCCGGCAAAACCATGCTGGCCAAACGCATGGCTACCATCCTTCCCCCACTCACCTTCGATGAAGCGCTGGAGACCACCAAGATTCACAGCGTCGCCGGCGTGCTGGATGCCACCAGTGGACTGGTGGGCACGCGCCCGTTCCGCTCGCCCCATCACACCATTTCCGATGCCGGACTGATTGGCGGCGGCATGATTCCGCGGCCGGGCGAGGTCTCGCTCGCCCACAACGGGGTGCTCTTTCTCGACGAACTACCCGAGTTTCCCCGCAACGTGCTGGAAGTCATGCGGCAGCCACTGGAAGACGGGACGGTGACCATCGCCCGCGCTGCCATGTCCCTCAGTTTCCCCGCGCGTTTCATGCTGGTGGCCGCCATGAACCCTTGTCCCTGCGGCTACTTCAACGACCGCACTCGCGATTGTCACTGCTCGCCCATGATGATCCAGCGCTATGTCTCCAAGATTTCCGGGCCCCTGCTGGACCGCATCGACATCCACATCGACGTGCCCTCGGTGAACTATCGCGAGCTGCGCAGCGGTGTTGTGCCTGAGAGTTCAGCCGACATTCGCACTCGCGTCATTCGCGCCCGCGAAGTTCAGTTGCAGCGCCTCCACTCCGAAGGCGAACGCATTTACTCCAACGCCCAGATGGGATCGCGCGAGATACGAAAGTATTGCGAGCTGGGCACGGACTCCGAGCACCTGCTGGAGCGCGCCATGATGAAGCAGGGACTGAGCGCCCGGGCCCATGACCGCATCCTTAAAGTGGCGCGCACCGTCGCTGACCTGGCCGGAAGCGAGATCATCGAGCCCGGTCACATTGCCGAAGCCATTCAATATCGGACGCTGGATAGGACGTTCTGGGCGTAGAGAATCGGTGGCTTTGTGGATTTCCTCACCGCAACTGGCAACCGCAGGATTGGCGGACAAGTTTGGAGTGTCAGAAATCAAGTCCCGCAAAGCGGGACGGCGACAGGATAGCCCAGCACGCAGCGGGGTCCCCGGTTCGCCGCTTTTGGGCGAACTGGGGAGGCGGAGTGCTGGGTAGGCTCTTCAAATCTGAGCCCCTTCAGGGGCGGCACATTAGGATGTCAATAGAGCAAGAATCGCCGTGAATTGCCGGTTCCAAGCGTGATGGCATTGTAAAGAATTGTCATCGGGCTGCTCGATCACAAGCTCGAGTGGCGGCTCGTTAAGCCGACGCAAAACCTATTTTCAGCGGTCGCAACTTGTTTAATATTAAAGGGTTACTAAATTGTGGAAACATTCCTGCAGCTCAAGCGTCTAAGGGGGCAGCGGCGGAGAGGCTCTGCTGAGGTTTGATGGAAACGGTTCGGGAGCGTAGATTTTCCTTGACGGGGAAGACTGCGAGCGACTAACTTATTTTTTGCGTAAGACTTGCTCCTGTCAGTAAGACATCTTGCCCCGAAGCGGCCCCCACGGACAGCCATCATCAGGGAATCAGGAAGGTATCTGTCGGCGACCCAGTGTGCCATAAGAGGGAAGTCGTGGACGCAAGTTATTGAAAAATTTGCCTTTGTATTCGGGACGCCACCCCATTTACGGGCCGGAAAATTTTTCTAGACCGAACCCCCTGAAGGCGGCATCTAACATGTCGGCTCCTGTCTTGGCCGCGGGCTGTCGCCTCCCAAAGGGTTTAATTCGTAACGTATTCGTACAACAGGAGCAGCGGTTTCCATTCTGATCGGGCTCCGGAACATTTTCATAAACATAGGAGAAATATGGCGATGAGATCTGAACTGGTTTTTGAGGCAGTGCACACCCTGCGCAATCGTTACACTCTGTGCCAACTGGCTTCCAAGGCGACACGGAAGTTTCATAAGCCCAACACCCGTATTCAGGACACTACTAACGAGGTGTTGAACCGGATCGCTGATTCGGATCGGCAGACCTTGATTCTTGAACCGGAGACGGCTTCCGAAGCGCAGCGGCGCGCAGCTTAAGCTGCGCCCGCGCCTTCGGCGCGTTCCTCGTAATTTCCTCCGGCCCGCCCTTCTGCAAATTCCTCGTAGGTGAACATGACAATCTCAGAACTTAAAGAAAAAAATATCACCGAGTTGACCCGCATAGCTCGGTCTCTCGAGCTACCCGGCGCCAGCGGCCTGCGCAAGCAGGACCTCATCTTCAAGATCCTTCAGGCCCAAAGCGAAAAAGAAGGTCACATCTTCGCTGAAGGCGTGTTGGAAATCCTGCCTGATGGTTACGGTTTTCTCCGCTCGCCCGACTACAACTACCTGCCCGGCCCGGACGATATTTACGTTTCCCCGTCGCAGATCCGCAAATTCGATCTCAAGACCGGCGACACCATCAGCGGCCAGGTCCGCCCGCCGCATGAAGGCGAAAAGTATTTCGCCCTGGTCAAGATTGAGGCGGTCAACTTCGAGTCGCCGGAAGAGGCGCGCAACAAGATCCTCTTCGACAACCTCACCCCGCTCTATCCGCAGGAGCGGATCAAACTGGAGACGGTGCGCGAAAACATCAGCGCCCGCGTCATGGATCTGCTCACGCCGGTCGGCAAAGGGCAGCGCGGCCTTATCGTCGCTCCGCCGCGTACCGGCAAGACCATGCTGTTGCAGAATCTTGCGAACTCCATCACCACCAATCATCCCGAGATCGTGCTCATCGTTCTGCTCATCGACGAGCGACCGGAAGAAGTTACCGACATGCAGCGTTCGGTGAAGGGCGAAGTCATTTCCTCCACCTTCGACGAGCCCGCCGCTCGTCACGTCCAGGTTGCCGAAATGGTGATCGAGAAGGCCAAGCGCCTGGTCGAACACAAGCGCGACGTCGTGATCCTTTTGGATTCAATCACTCGACTGGCGCGCGCCTATAACACCATCGTTCCGCCCTCGGGCAAAGTGCTCTCCGGCGGTGTCGATTCCAACGCCCTCCAGCGTCCGAAGCGCTTCTTCGGCGCGGCCCGCAACATCGAGGAAGGCGGCTCGCTCACCATCATCGCGACCGCATTGATCGAAACCGGTTCCCGCATGGACGACGTCATCTTCGAAGAGTTCAAGGGCACCGGCAACATGGAAATCATTCTCGACCGCAAGCTGGTCGACAAGCGTACCTTTCCGGCCATCGACATTCAGCGCTCAGGCACGCGTAAGGAAGAGTTGCTGATCCCCAAGGAAGATCTGGCCCGCATCTGGGTGCTGCGCAAGATCCTCAACCCGCTGTCCCCGGTGGAAGCGATGGAACTGCTGATCGACAAGCTCGGCAAGGCCCGCTCCAACGGCGAGTTCCTTTCGAACATGGGATCGCTGTAAGAAAGCTGTTAGCAGCCAGTCCTCAGCCGGCGCCTAGAGCAGATCGGTTGCTTGCCTCAGCCGGGAAACCGCGCTAGGGTTATCAACAATGACCAATTTGCGAAATCAGATAGAAAGCCTGTCGGCCGCCGAGAAGGCGGAACTGCTGGATGCGGTCTGGGAAAGCGTGGAAGCCGATGCGCTCACGCTGACTGACGCGCAACGCGCCGAACTGGATTACCGTATCGCGCGCCATGAGCAAAATCCGTCTGATGTCGTGCCCTGGGAGCAAGTCAGGGCGCGCCTGTTTAAGAATCCGTGACGCTCCCGGTCGTATGGCTGCCTGAGGCCGAGGCGGAGTTGCAAGATGCCCGAGCATGGTATGACAACATTCGCTCGGAACTTGGAGACCGGTTCGTCCTGGCGGTCGAGGAAACGGTTGACGCGATCGCAGAGCACCCCCTGCAATTTCCAGTCGTCTATCGCGGACGGCGGCGTGCTGGAATTCGGCGCTTTCCTTACGGAATCTTCTTCGACGTGCAAGAGCATCAGATTGCGGTAATCGCATGTTTCCATGCCAAGCGCAATCCGGAACGCTGGCGGGCACGTTAAGACGCGCTGGTTCCCGCTTGTTATTCCAAGTCTGCCTGACGACTAGCCCCGGAACCGTCGCGCCAAAATAAACGAATCGCATCCAAATCGTTATTCATAACGCGGCAATTTTGCGCTATCGTGTATGCCATAGCAAGGCCGAGGTGCGCCGCAGTGGGGAAAATGACGATCACCGGACAATTCATTCTGGCTGCCGTGCTGGCGTTTGCGATCGCGGTTTCTGCGCCAGATGCGGCGTCACAGGCAACGCAGTCGCAGTCAATGGTCGGGAAGAACCCGCCTGCGGCACAATCGTCATCTGCTTTGGCCGCGTCGCTTCCCCTGGAAAATCAGTCCAAGCTGCTGCTTGCAATTACCCCGCGCGTTTCATCCCCGATTCAACCGCTGCTCGACTTCCGCGACTCAGACATCAAGTTCAACCTCCGAAGCCTGATGAGCACGCTGCGCGACACCGAGCACGAAGGCTGGGTGCTGGCCGCTTATCCTGATCCCAAAACCAGCCGCCCGCTAATTGGCGCTGGTTTCAGCCTCGATCTTCCCGTCAGGGAGCATCCGCAGACCGATCCGCTCAATCCCACTCCCTTCCTTGAGCCGTCCAGTGCGCAACTTTGGCAGGCAGCCGGACTCGACACTACGCGCCTTCAGGCCATACTCAACCAGTTTGACCAGGACCTCGCAGCCTGGAGCAAGAGAAATTTCCAGCGCAAGATCCGAACCCACGACCTCACACCCGACCTGACCGAGGACGAAGCCACGCAACTGCTGCGGATCTCAGCCATCCAGGCCGTCCACAATGCGCGCGCGTATTGCCGTCAGTTTGACCAGTTGACCGGCCCTCAGCAGATGGCGCTCAGCCAACTCGTCTTTCAGATGGGCGTCAATCTGGAAGAGTTCACCCACTTCCTCGGCGCCATCAATGACGATCCTGCCTATCGCGATGCCTCGCTGTTGCCTGGAGAAACTGAGACTGACGCTCAGCACTGGAAGAACGTGCAAAGCATGCTCATCCAGAGCGACTGGGCCCGGCGCTACAGCACTCGCGCCGTAGCTGTCATCGCCATGTTCGATCCGGACTACGACCGTGACCCCTGGGCAGCAGAGCGCAAAGTTCGCGTCCAGGTCCATCCCTACCACCACAAGCGCCGCGCCGCCACCGTGAAGACGGCCAGCGTCAGCCACAAGAAATCGTCCGCCCATCGCACTCATCAAAGCTGAAGCGGAACCAGCAATGACGAGCCGGATCTGAGCCTTTGCACTGTTTTGAAGGGGCACGCCTTCAGGCGTGCCGGGTGTAGTGCGAAAACGATCAGAGTCCCGGAGGGACGGCACGATTCTCGCGCACTTACGTCTGCCGTGCGCTTCAACGGAGGACAATACCTGTCGCGGGTCAAAACAAACCGATGGCCGTCGTCCGCTTTGCACATCCCAACCCTGCCCGTTAGAATCGAAACTTGGCGTGAAACTCCATGTCACTGAAGCAGTCGGAAGCGATCGTGTTGCGAACCTATCCGCTGCGCGAGGCTGACCTGCTGGTGACCTTGTTCACCCGCGCCGAAGGCAAGGTCAAAGGGGTTGCGCGTTCGGCCAAGAAGTCCAAGCGCCGCTTTGGCGGAGCTCTGGAGCCGCTGACGCTGGTTCGCCTGTACTACGACGATCGCGAAGGGCAGGAGTTGGCGCGGCTGGACGCGTGCGACATTCTGGAGTCGCCGCTGTCGGAAGCCGTCGATTATCCGCGCGTGATCGCGCTGGAGCATGTGGCCGAGACGCTGGACGAGTTGCTGCCCGATCGCGAGGCCAATGACGCAATCTTCCGGCTGGCCGTTTCCGTGTTGCATCAGTTGCGCTCGGGCCCGATATGGATGCCGCTGACATATTTCCAGCTGTGGCTGGTGCGGCTGGTAGGATTTTTGCCGGAGATGGGAGAATGCCTCGCCTGCGGTGCGACGTTGAATGGTGACAAGGCTTACTACCATGTGCTGGCCGACGGCTTGATGTGCTCGCAGCATAAGCGGCTGGCTTCATCGCAACTGGCGCCGGAATCCCGGGCCGTGGCGGTCCAGATGTTTCGCGCTCCAGTGGAAAGTTTTACCGAACCGCGGACGACGGAGTCGGCCACCGATGATACTGTTATGCGCGGCGGGCCTGGCGCGGCGCAGCACGCCGACTTGCGAAAGTTTCTGACGCAGATCATCGAGCGCCACATCGAGAAGAAACTGGTAACCGCCAGCATGTTGGCGAAGTTGTGACGGTGGAAGAGCTGGCCTTTAGGCCAGCGTCTGTACGCGACACCGATCCCGAGCCCCTTTAGGGGCGGCACAAGGGATGTTACAAGCTCACCCGTGTAAGAAGAAGCTTTGTTCCGGTAATAGAGTTGAAGTTCGAGAAGCCCAGCGCCATACGCGCGAAACAATCTAGCCCAGCACGCAGCCGCAGGCGGAGTGCTGGGTAGCGGCAAGAAATAGACCGAGTCCCTTTAGGGACGACACATGAATCGCGGGGCTTCAGCCCCGCCAACGAGACGACCTTTGTCTTCTTCCCAAAATCCGCTGACGTTCCAGCAACTGGTCCTGCGGCTGCAGACCTTCTGGGCCGAAAATGGTTGTGTCCTTCAGCAACCCTACGACGTTGAGGTCGGCGCCGGCACCATGGCGCCGGAAACATTCCTGCGCGTGCTCGGTCCGAAGCCGTATCGCGTCGGCTATGTGCAACCCTCGCGGCGTCCGGCTGACGGCCGTTACGGCGAGAACCCCAACCGCCTGTTCAAGCACATGCAGTTTCAGGTCATCCTGAAGCCGCCGCCGGCGAATGTGCAGGATCTTTACCTCGAATCGCTGAAGGCCATCGGCATCGATCTACGCAAGCATGACATCAAGTTCGAAGAAGACAACTGGGAGTCGCCTACCCTCGGTGCGTGGGGCATCGGCTGGCAGATCATGCTCGATGGCCTCGAGATCACTCAGTTCACCTACTTCCAGCAATGCGGCGGCATTGATCTCGATCCCATTTCTGCCGAGCTGACCTACGGCCTCGAGCGCATTGCGGCATTTCTCCAGGACGTCGATAGCATTTACGACATCACCTGGGTTGTCGATCCCGATGGCCGCCCAGTGAAGTACGGCGAGATTCGCCTCCAGGATGAGTTGCAGTTCTCGGTCTACAACTTCGAATGCGCGGACGTGGAGAAGGCCTGGAAGCACCTCGAGCTATATGAAGCCGAGTGTCGAACCCTGTTGGATGAATACGCGGCTTCGACTTCATCCTCTGGCGAAGAGGGAAAGGTGAAGAGCGAAAAGCGAGAGGGCGACTCTGGCGAAAAGCGAATAGCGAAAAGCGAAGAGCGAGCAGTGGCCCGGCGCCGCTATCCCTTACTTGCCGCCTTCGACCTCTGTTTGAAGTGCTCCCATTTGTTCAACCTCCTGGATGCTCGCGGCGCCATCAGCGTGACCGAACGCGTGGGCGTGATCGCACGAATTCGCGCGCTGGCCGTTGGAGTGGCGAAGGCCTACGTCGATCAGCAACTGGCGGAGGAAAAACTGTCAGAGACCAGAGGTGCTGAACTGGAAAACATGCGGCAGCTAGCTGCCGACGTTGCTAAAGGCTGAATCGCTTGGTGTCAGGGCAAGGCTTCAGCCGTGCCGACCAGCAGCTTTATTACTTTGAGCCGGCTTCAGCCGGCGACAGGACAGCTTTCAAACGGCTTCGGCGCGAGCCGATCGTAATCATATCGTTTTGATCGGCCATCATGACCTGCCGGTTCTTCATCTATTCATCATCTTAGGACTAACACACAGCATGGCTGACAAAAATAAGAAGGACAACCATCCCAGCTCCAACCGGTCGCCGCTGGCCTACGAGAACAAGAAGTTCCTCAATGGTCCCGACGGCCGCAGCCTGCGCATTCTCGCCGAATATCAGGAGCCGCTCTCGCGCTTCCGCCGCGAACGTATTCAGGACACCATCGTCTTCTTCGGCTCCGCCCGCTTCCACAGCCGCTCGCAGGCTGAGCAGTCGCTGCAACTGCTCGACAAGCCTGGTTCGGCAACCCCTGCTCCGCCCGAAGAGCAGGAGCGCATTCGCCTGGCGAAGGCCGATGTTGCGATGGCCCGTTACTACGAGGACGCGCGCCAGTTGGCATTTCTCATCACCCGCTGGACCAGTTCCATCAGCCAGCCGCGTCATCGCTTCGTCGTCTGCACCGGCGGTGGCCCCGGAATCATGGAAGCAGCCAATCTGGGCGCGTCTGAGGCTGGCGGCAAAACCATCGGCATGAACATCAATCTGCCCTTCGAGCAGATGCCCAATCCTTACATCACTCCGGACTTGAACTTCGAATTCCACTACTTCTTCATGCGCAAGTTGTGGTTTGCTTATCTGGCCAAGGCGCTCGTCGTCTTTCCCGGCGGGTTTGGAACTTTCGACGAGCTCTTTGAAGTGCTCACCCTGGCACAAACCGAAAAACTGGCCAAGCATATGTGCGTTGTCGTTTATGGCAGGGAGTACTGGGACCGGGTAGTGAACTTCCAGGCGCTGGTGGATGCCGGGGTAATCTCGCCGAAGGACCTCGATCTGTTTCACTGGGCAAACTCACCGGAGGAAGCTTTTGAATGTCTGCGCCAGGACCTGACTAAGCACCACCTGGATCCTCAGGTGCTGCGCGACAAAGCGCCCGACATCGCCAAAACCAGGCCATAAGGCGCTGCCCACAATAGGAAATTTGCGCTCCCGGCGGGCCACCCATTACTCTAAGGGCTTTGGAGGAAAGTATTGAAGGTTCTCATCACCGGAGGCGCCGGATTTATCGGCTCCCATCTTGCCGAACGGCACCTCGCCCTGGGCGACGAGGTCTACATCATCGACGATCTCTCCACTGGTTCAATCGCCAACATCCAGCACCTCAAGCTCCATCCCCAATTTGTCTATCACATCGATAGTGTCGCCAACACTCATCTGATGGCAGAGTTGGTGGACCTTTGCGATGTGATCTATCACCTGGCTGCGGCTGTCGGAGTGCGATTGATCCTGGACAGCCCGGTACGGACCATCGAAACCAATATTCGTTGCACCGAAATTGTTTTGTCTCTGGCGGAGACCAAGCGCAAGCGTGTCTTGATCACCTCGACCTCCGAGGTTTATGGCAAGCAGGACCAGGTCCCATTCCGCGAAGACGACGATTTGGTTCTGGGCGCAACCAGCAAGGCCCGTTGGAGCTACGCCTGCTCCAAGGCGATCGACGAGTTTCTGGCCATCGCCTACTGGAAGGAACGCAAAGTCCCTACCGTCATCGCGCGCTTGTTTAACACCGTGGGCCCGCGACAAACAGGCCGTTACGGCATGGTGATTCCTAATTTTGTCACCCAGGCCTTGACCGGGGCCGACATCCGCGTGTTCGGCGACGGCACCCAGAGCCGCTGCTTCACCCATGTCAGCGATGCCGTGGATGCTCTGGTCGATATCGCGGCCCATCCCGACGCCAATGGCGAGGTTTACAACGTTGGCGGCAATCATGAGATCACAATTCTGGATCTTGCCAGAAAGATCAAATCCATGACCGGCTCGAAGTCGCGCATCGTCCTGGTACCCTACAGCACCGCTTATGAAGAAGGATTCGAAGACATGAGGCGGCGCGTACCGGACATCTCCAAAGTCAATCGCCTCACGGGTTACATGCCCAAGGTTTCACTGGAAGAATCGCTGGCCAGTAGCATTGCGGACCAGCGGCTTCGCTTGCGCGAGCATGGCGTGTTGACCCACGCCTGAGGTTGTCTCCGCGATCTCCAGCCATCAACGAGGCCCGATTATGCGTGTGTTGGTCACAGGTGGTGCTGGCTTCCTCGGCTCGCACCTATGCGATGCCTTGGTGGCCGATGGCAACTATGTTGTCTGTGCCGACAACCTGCTCACCGGGCGCCTCGAGAACATCTCTCACCTTAGCGCTGGGCCGCGCTTTGACTTCCACGAGCAGGACGTTTGCCGGGCGTTCGATTTTGGCAAGCTCGATTACATCTTCCACCTCGCCTCGCCTGCCAGCCCCGTGGACTACCTCGAACACGCCATCGAGACTCTACAGGTTGGCTCCCTCGGGACCATGAACTGCCTGGAGTTGGCGAAGAAGTACGGCGCGAAGTTCCTGCTGGCCTCCACCTCGGAGTGTTACGGCGATCCGCTGGAGCATCCTCAGAAAGAGAGCTACTGGGGAAATGTGAATCCCATTGGGCCGCGTTCGGTGTACGACGAATCCAAGCGTTTCGCCGAAGCTGCCACCATGGCCTATCGCCGTTATCACCAGGTGGACACGCGGATCGTTCGCATCTTCAACACCTATGGCCCGCGCTTGCAGCTCAATGATGGCCGCGTGATCTCCAACTTCATGAAGCAGGCCCTGCTGGGCGAAGAGCTCACGGTCTACGGAACTGGCTCGCAGACTCGCAGCTTTTGCTACGTCAGCGATGAAGTCGCCGGAATCGTGGCGCTGGCCAACTCCAGCGAGCACGAGCCGACGAATATCGGCAATCCGGGCGAGTTCACAATTCTGGAGTGTGCCAAGGTCGTGCTGGATGTCACCGGTTCGAAAAGTAACATTCGCTTCGAGTCGCTTCCTCAGGACGATCCCAAACAACGCTGTCCCGACATCAGCAAAGCAAAGCGCTTGCTGGGATGGGAACCCAAGATCGACCTTCGAACTGGGTTGCGGCTGTCACTGGACTACTTCGAGAGCGCCGTCAGGGCGAAATTCTAAATCCCATCGCGCCCTTTGGCCCGGGGCTGACGATTCTCGAGACCTGAGTCCGTTTCACGGTTCCCGCGGGAATCCCAATAAGTGAATTCTTGTCACGGGTTCATAATGAAAGAATCAGGAATGGATTTCTGTTTGGGTACATCACAGTCCGGGAGAGCCTGACAGCCTTATGAGTGTTTGTGCCTGTGGCTGCATCACGAATGACGGGCGACTTGCATGCGATCGATGCGCCGCACTCGCAACCTTCGGATTGACGCGCGGCGCAACTCAAACCGAAATCAAAGATGCTTATCGCGTAATGGCCAAGGTATGGCACCCGGACCGCTTCCAAAACGACGAACAGTTACGAGGGAGAGCAGAAGAAAAGCTGAAAGAAATTAATTCAGCTTACCAGGTGCTTGCCACAACTCTGCCTGCAAACCCACAAGGAGGATCTGCCGCGCAGGCCGCGCCCGAACAGGAATCTCAGGGAGCGTCAGCCGCGACTTCAGGCCGAACTCCCCGTCAGCCTCCGCGCCCGAGTCATTTCAGCTCACCTTTCCGAGCGAAGCGACCGGCAAACAGGAAACGCCTTGCTGTCACGCTTGCGGTCCTGCTTACTGTCGGAATTTCGATTTACTCTTGGTTTCACCGAATAGCGAGTCCTGCTACGGATGACTCACACCCACAAACGGGGTCGGGCACAGCCGGGGCGGTTGGCCAAAAGAGTGAAGAGAATCAGGGGACGAACAATTCAGCCAAACCTGCGGATAAGAAAGTGGCGCACACTCGAGCGAATGCGGCGCCATCCGATCGGGCTTCGCTGGTGGTTTATCCCGACGAAGATCCTCTAGTGCCATACTTCACCGTCGGATCGACAAAGGACGATGTTCTGCGAATCCAAGGCACTCCCAAGGGAACCGCGGGCAACATTTTTCGCTACGGTCTCTCCGAGGTTTACTTCAAGAATGGCCGGGTCGAATCGTGGCGCGCCGATCCCAGCTCGCCTTTGAAAGCCAGAGCGCCACAGCAGTGAACGGTGTCCTCTGAAATGGGATGGCTCACCCAGCATCCGTCGCGAACCCGTTTTCTCTGCCAACATTCCGAACAGATTCCCGTAAAATGGTTCTTGAAACGTCCGGCGGTGAGCCGCTATGCAGGCGCAGAACGAGTTCGAGGCGTTCCGTCGCGAGACCACTTCGTGGTGGTGGATCTCCCGGCGCAAGCTGTTGCGCGAGGCTGCGTCACAGGTCGTCGGTGGCAAACGTCAGGCTCGGGTGCTCGATCTTGGCTGCGCGGCTGATCTCGACTCTGACGACTCTTCGCTTCTGCGAACCGTGAACGCTCACTCCTCCTTGTCCGCGCTCGCCTTTCACTCGCAGCAAGAGCGCGGCAATCTGATCTGTAGCAGCTCGGAAGAGCTAAGCTTCGCATCGAATTCCTTCGACGCAGTCGTTGCCGGCGATATCCTGCAAATCGTTACGGATGACCTCGCGACCCTGCGCGAGATGAAGCGTGTGCTTAAAGACGGCGGAGTGCTTTGCCTTACAGTCCCAGCTTATCCCTTGCTGTGGGGCGAGGAAGACGAGGCCAGAGGCCATCGCCGCCGCTATACCGCGACCGAGCTGCGCCGCAAACTGAACAACGCCGGCTTCGAGGTTACGCGCGTCTCCTATGTTGTCGCCTCCGGCTTCCTTCCGGCCGTGTTCCAGCGCATCGGCAAGAACATCTTCACCAAATCCATCGACCGCAATCGACAGCCCGTTCGTCCGCCGAACTGGGCCGACTCCGCAATGGTTTCCCTGCTCGACGTTGAGCGCCATCTCATCCGCTATATCAATCTGCCCTTCGGCACACGGGTCATTTGTTGGGCACGCAAGCCGGCGATGATTGCCGAACGCATCACCGTTCCAGCCTGGGAGCGGCAATGGGCCAGCCGCCCGCTGCCGCAGGGCAGCGGCTAGGTCCCGAAAATCGCCGCCCGCAGTACAATCTACCCGTGGCTCTGTTTCGCAGCATCGGGACCACCCTGGAGATGATCAAGTGGGAGCACTCCGTCCTTACGCTCCCTTTCGGCTTGACCGGTGCGGTGCTGGCCGCGCGCGGCATTCCCAACCTGCACACTTCCATCTGGATCGTCGTTGCGCTGGTGGCGGCGCGCTCGGCCGCCATGGCCTTCAACCGGCTGGCCGACGCGACCATCGATGCCGCCAATCCCCGAACGAAAATCCGTGCGCTTCCCGCGGGCAAGCTCAGTAAGTCGTTTGTCGGCTGGTTCGTCATCATCACGTCCGCTGTTTTCATCTTCGCTGCGCATGAGTTAAATCCCCTGGCGTTTGACCTGTCGCCGGTGGCGCTGGGCATCGTCTTTTTGTATTCCTTCACCAAGCGCTTCACGCGTTGGGCACACATGGTGCTCGGCTTGGCGATGGGCATTGCCCCCGCCGCCGCCTGGATCGCCGTGCGTGGCTCCCTCGATCCGCGAATTCTGATCCTCACCGCGGCCGTAGTCTTCTGGGGTGCTGGCTTCGACATCCTCTATGCCTGCCAGGATTACGAACACGATTGCTCCAGCGACGTTTATTCCGTGCCCAAGGCCTTCGGCATTCCCACGGCACTCGGGATCGCCAGGCTCTTTCACGTCATTACCGTCCTTCTGCTGGCCTGGATGGTCGTCGCTTTCGGACTGGGAAAGATCGCCGCGGCAGGTGTCATATTCGTGGCGCTGCTGTTGATCTACGAGCACTCGCTGGTGAAACACGACGACCTCAGCCGCGTGAACGCCGCCTTCTTCACCATGAATGGCCTGGTCTCAATGGCATTTCTTTTCTTCATCGCGGGCGATCTGCTGGCGAGGTAATTCCTCATTGCCAGAGCAAGGGAGTGGAATCCAACATAAATGCGGTTTGACGGCATGCGACAATTGTCGCTACAATAGGCGACATAATGGTAAATGAAGTCAGGGCCGTGGTCCGGCAGCTGGGTGGAGAACGAACTCTGGGACGTGCTCTTTCCAGCGACCGCGATCTTCGCGACGCCATCCGCGAGGGCTTTCGTCCCGGCGTTGTAGAAGAGTTGATGCAATCTTCCGGTTTGACGCTCAAGGAACTTGCCGGCGCACTCGATCTCTCGCCTCGCAGCTTGCAGCGCCGGCGCCGTAGTGGACGGCTGGCGCGCCACGAGTCCGACCGGCTCTACCGCTTGGCGCGCATTGTTGCAATCGCGAATGAGTACCTGGGCGATCGCGACCGTGCCACTCGCTGGCTGAGGCATCCCAATCGCGCCCTCGGCGGCGTTCCTCCCTTCGCTGCAATCGATACCGAGCCCGGTGCTCGCCAGGTGGAAAACGTTTTGGGACGCATCGCTTATGGCGGAATTAGTTGAGCCAGGTTTATCGCGTGCTGCGCGAGCCATACGCGCGCACTCCATTTGACGGCGAGGGAGCATACCGCTACGGCGGCCGCTGGTCCGGTCCTGGAGTCCGGCTGAGCTACGCATCCGAACATCAATCCCTCGCCCTGTTGGAATACTTTGTTCATCTCGACAAGGACGATCCTCCCGGCGACCTCGTCCTGGCGATTGCAGACATTCCTGATGAATTGACTCGCGAGCGGGTTGCAGTGGCCGAGTTGCCCGCGAATTGGCGCGATCCCGCAGCGCCGCCCGCGCTCGCCCGCTTCGGCGATGAGTTTGCGATGCAGGGTAAACATTGCTTGTTGCTGGTGCCGTCCGTGCTTGCCCCCAACGAGAACAATGTGTTGCTCAATCCCGCTCATCCCGGCTATAAGAAGATCGTAGTGCGCAAGTTGGAGCCGCTCAGCTACGATCCGCGCATGTTTGGGGATCGCGGCCATGCCAGCCCCCGGAGGGTTCGCCGGAAACAGACGTAAATAGTGCGATATCATGGCAAAGATGCCTGAAATGCCGAGCCGCGCCAATAAGCTACATCCCTTCCAGACCGACGACCCGCGTCTGCGGCCGATCCACGACAAAGTCATGGCCCAGGAGCGTCTTTCTGCTGACGATGCGCTCGCCCTCTATCGCTCCGGCGATATTCTGGCGGTCGGCTGGCTGGCCAATCATGTGCGCGAGCGCATGCATGGCGACATCGCCTACTTCAATGTCAACCGGCATATCAACTACACCAACGTTTGTGTTGCCGCCTGCCGCCTGTGCGCCTTCGGCCGCAAGAAGGACACGCCCGGCTCCTATACCATGGCGCTGGAAGAAGTTTGGAACACAGCTGCCTCCGGTTATACCGAGGCCATCACCGAATTCCACATCGTCGGCGGCCTGCATGCCGACCTGCCATTCCAGTACTACATCGACCTGATCGCCGGCCTCAAGGAGCGATTTCCGCAGGTGCACCTCAAGGCGTTCACCATGGTCGAAATCTCCTTCTTCTCCAAGATTGGCAAGATGACGCCGCGCGATGTCTTGATCAAGTTCAAAGAGGCTGGGTTAGATTCCATGCCCGGCGGTGGTGCGGAGATTTTCTCCGATCGCATCCGGCACATCATCTGCGATCACAAGATCGACGGTGGCGAATGGCTGGAGCTTGCGCGCACCGCGCACGAGGTTGGACTGAAATCGAACGCGACGATGCTCTACGGCCACGTCGAGAACGACGAAGACCGCGTCGACCATCTGCTGAAGTTGCGTGCCCTACAGGACGACACCCACGGCTTCCAGACCTTTATCCCGCTGGCATTTCATCCCGAGAACACGCCGCTACAGCATCTGCCGAAAACCACTGGCATGTTGGACCTGAAGCAGATCGCGGTGTCACGCCTGGTGCTCGACAACTTTCCGCACATCAAGTCGTACTGGCAGATGGTGACGCCCAAGATGGCGCAGATCACCTTGCGCTTCGGCGCTGACGACATCGACGGAACTGTCGTTGAAGAGAAGATTTATCACGATGCGGGCGCGACTACGCCTCAAGGCCTGCGTCGCCAGGATTTGATCCGCCTCATCACCGAGGCCGGCCGCATCCCGTTTGAGCGCGACACGCTGTATCGGCCCGTCACGCGAACCGAGACCACGGTCACGGTAGCCGTTTAGGCCCGACACTTCCTGCCGTGTCATCCTGAGCGCAGCATTCGCGGTGTTTGCGAATGCGGAGTCGAAGGACCCCTATAACCACCCGTGCCGCGTCCCTACTTCTTCTGCCCCGGCGCCAGGCGTACTTGCGGCATCGGCGGCCAGCCAATCGACTTTCCCTGAAACAGCGCCACTGCCGTCTCATACCGCTTTGTTCCATCGTGGATGGCGAAGCGCCGCAAATGGTCCGGCGGCCCGCTCCACATGCAGACTCCCGCGTAGGCGCCGTCTTTGCGCAGGATGTAGTAGCTCATGTCGACGTATTGCATCTTGGCCATATCGCCGTTGAAGTTGCGTACAATGCGCTTCAGCGCGTCCATACCCGCTTCCTGTGGCGACATCCCGCGCCGCATGTTCTCGACGATGGTATGCGCGCCGCAGACCTTGATGTTTTCTTCGCCGTTGCCGGTCGCTCCCGCCGAACCTACATCCTGATCGCAGTAGCAGCCCGCGCCAATGATCGGCGAATCACCCGCACGTCCCGCGAGCTTCCATGCCAGGCCGCTGGTTGTGGTCGCGCCGGACATCTCGCCCTTCTCGTTGATGGCAGAGCAATTGATCGTTCCCGTCGGCGGCTGCAAAATGCGCTGCACCGCCGCCGCGCGGAACTCCGGCTCTATGCCCAGCTTGCCCGCGAGTTCCTCCATTTTTTGCAGCCGCTCTTGGCGCAGCTCGGAATGATTCGGAGCCTCGTCGGGCAGCTTGTAGTTCGGGCTGGCCAGTCCCGGCCCCCACCAGTCCTTGTTCGACATGGTTTCCTTCCACAGCAGCCAGATCTTGCGCGAGCGGTCGGTCAGCAGGTTCTCGCGCGGAAAGCCCATGTCGAAGCCGAACCTTTGCGCGCCTTCGCCCACCAGCATTACATGCCCGGTGTGCTCCATCACCGCCTTCGACACCAGAGAGACATTCCTGATGTCGCGTACTCCGGCAACTGACCCTGCCATGCGCGTTGGCCCGTGCATGCAGCAGGCATCGAGTTCCACCACGCCGTCTTCATTGGGCAGGCCGCCAAGGCCCACGCTGTCGTCATTGGGATCGTCTTCCGGCCCGGTGATCACCTGCATCACGGCGTCGAGGGTGTCGCCGCCGCCGGTCAACACGGCGTAGCCGCGATCCAGATAGTTGTAGCCGTTGTGGGCGCAGATAATAATCGGTTTTTTCGGCGGATTACCAGGCGATACAGGGCCCGTGTCTTTAGTTTGTCCTTGCAGGTTGAGTGCGAGTGATGCGGAACCAACTGCTGTAGTGGCGATAAAATCGCGACGCGAAACCTTCATGCGAATCCCTCAACAATAATTCAATGGCCATGAAGGATAGCACGAGGCGTGTCGATGGCTGGAATCAGATATGAATGGCGCTGTCTTAGAACACGAAAGCACAGCCCCGTGGCTGCGCCTTCACATTCATCGCTTCACGGCCAGCGGCCAGATCTTAGCCCGCGGCTCGCTCAGCCGTGTTCTGATCGGCGCGGAAGCGCAGCAGGGCAGCGATTCGTCCAATGCGGTCGAACTCCTCGTCATCGGGAATGTAAACCAGCTCAACTCCGGTGCGGATAGCGTGGCCCACAATGGCGTCGCCAATGTCTTCCAGCTCCGTGTTGTCCTTGCCGCATACCGTGCAGGTGGGGCTCACATGGAGGTCCATGTGTCCGCAGTGATAGCACTTTACGCCGGCCGCATGAAAGTTTGATCCCAGCAGCAGCGTCGAAACCTCGCCGGTCTCGAGCGAGCGCAATACGCGCCGCAGTCCGATCGCCCCGCGACCGTTGCGATGCGCCTCGCCTATCACTTCGCGGATGAGTTCCTGCTTTATGTTGGCGCTGTAGCTTGCCAACTGTTCGTGGGCCATTTGCTTGACCTGTTCGGGCGTGGCGACCTTGGGATCGATACGGAAGTGTCCCACCAGGTGCTGCCTGGCCAGCGATTGCAGTTGCGGTTCGATCTCCGACCAGACATCGTCGCGGCAGCCAATCAGCAGCCGGTCGCAGCCGTCGCGCTCGAAGTACTGTTCGATACGGTCCGCGACCAACCTGAAATGCTGGGCTGCTTCGTTCATTACTTTCCGCTCAGCATGTCCTGCATCGTAGCCGCCATAGCCGTCGCTCTTGCCGCGCCGTGTCAGCTCGTTGATGAAGTCTTCCTTCTCGACAACCTCATCGTTAACCAGTTCGAAAACGCGCGCTTTGGTGCGGTCCGCCAGCAACACGCAGGCGCGTTGCTCGCCATCCAGTACCGCCGCCAGAGGCTTCAGATGAAAGCGCTGGCTGACGGCGACCTTCGGTGTCAGCAGTTGGGCGGGAATGTCGAATTCGCGCCAGAAGCCCTGCTGGCCGCAGGCAAATATGGCTTTCGCCTTACCGCCGCTCCCGTGCAGCGGATCCACCATATTGTTGATCTTCTCCAAGTCGCTGCGCGTGGAACCGTTCTTCCCGTGCTTCTGGGCTTCGCGGAGCGCGTTACGAATCAAGTCCTTTACCAGGATGGCTTCCTCCCGGTGCGACTTATTGGGCGGCGTCGAGGGCTGATAGTAAAACGTGACAGCGCAACCTTCCGGCGACCTGAAATTGGCGAGTTCACGGATGTCATCGCGTGTGATCATTCCGGTTCTCCTCTTTGACTTTTATGGTTTGATGATGAATGCGGGGACCGCGTCGCAGCCCCCGTGATCAAGCGCTCTTGGAATGCTCCAGGAGCTTGTCTTTGAGAGGGTCTTGGATCGGCAAGGAGCGTTGCAGGTGATCGCTGGCCCGGCGAATGGCTGCGCGCACCTCCTCCACAGTGTGGTTGGTGATGTCGGCAATTTCTTCCAGCGTGAAGCCCTCGACGGTATACAGAATGAACGACTCCTGCTCGTCACGCCCGGCATCGCGCAGCGTGGCTTCCACCAGATTGAGCAATTCGCTCCGCGCCGCCAGCTCTTCCGGCGTGTTCGCGGTGGGATCGGGAATTACATTTTCCTCCACCAGTTGCTCGTCCGGTTGATAGAACTGAAGCTGCGCTTCGTCGGTGCCCTCTACATTCTGCCGGCCATGGGAACGCTCCAGCGGAACCATGCCGTTGTCTCTGCCATCAGCCGCCAGGGTGTCGATCGCCTCTCTTGCCAGCCGATGCACCCACGCCTCGAGCTTCATACGCTCCGGTTTGTCGTCTTGCTCGCTGAGGGCGTTCGCAATGGCCTCGTCTACCACTTCTTTCACCGTGACCTGGTCGGCAGATAGCCGGCCCTGGTCATGGCGGTACTGAAGCTCTCGCTGGATGAATCGCTCCAGCCGCGGCAGGTTGACGTTGACGTAGCGAGCGATGTCACTGGAGGAAACCAGATCCGGCTTAACCGCGGCAACGGTTTTCTCGAACGGGACCGTGCCGACCACTACGCGATCTGGACCGCGGCGGCGCGGCCACTTGTGATGGCTGCGCAGGATCTCCTTGTGCCGCTTTACTTGTCCGTCAATGTCGTCGAAGGCTGCCTTGATCGCGCTTATCGCGGTCGCACTGCTTTCCTGGGACGTCAATTGGCCTGAGGGCAACCGCAGGTTCAGCGATACCACAATGCCCTGGCGAGCGGAGTTCTCCTCCACAATGCCCTTCAGGTGCAGTAAGTCTGGACGAAATACTTGCAGGTACCGGCCCAGTTTTTCCACTTGCTGATTGATGATTTTTTCGAGGTCGGGTGTTTTGGAAATCTTGTAGCTGATATGAACATTCATGAAAAGCCCCTCCGGATGGACCGCTTCCCTTCCACCCGCAGCTACAGCCTTTTCTAGCTGAATTTTACTCCTCCTAATACAGAAGCAAGTAAAAAATGAGGAGTTGGCTGGTTTGCCGAAAACGCAATGGGGCAGAACGTGCCGTTCTGGGATGCGACAGGGATGGCCAGTCCGCGATCTTACCTGCTCTGGCAATAAAAAGGCCCTCCGCCGGGAAGGGCCTGATGAGACGTCGCAGCTGCCACTACCGCTCCGGAATTCTGACTTTCACATCTGGGCGCTTGTCGAGGTGGATGGACTCGATGAACCGTACCTTGCCCTTGCTGAGCTTCATGACCAGCGAAGTTGTGCGCACGCCGTCGCCGAAGAAGCGCACACCTTTGAGCAACATTCCTTCGGTCACTCCGGTCGCGGCAAAGATGATGTTCTTGCCCGGCGCCAGTTCGTCGGCAGTGTAAATGCGCTTGGGGTCGGTGATGCCCATGTCCTTCATGCGTTCGCCTTGCTCCGGCGTGTAGCCCACCAGTCTGCCGACCATATAGCCGTTCAGGCAGCGCACCGCCGCCGCAGTAATTACGCCCTCGGGAGCTCCGCCCGTGCCCATCACCGCGTGGACACCCGAGCCCAGCATCGCCGCCGCAACTCCAGGCGAGAGATCGCCATCCGAGATCAGCCGGATGCGCGCGCCTGCCTTGCGGATTTCGTTGATCAGCTTCTCGTGCCGGGGACGGTCAAGGATGATGATTACCAGGTCCGCAACGTCGCGATTCAGCACCTTGGCAATCACGTGCAGGTTGTGGGAGACGGGAGCTTCAAGGTCCACCACGCCCTTGCACGACGGGCCCACGACGATCTTCTCCATATAGCAGTCGGGGGCGTGCAGCAGCCCGCCTTTTTCCGACGCCGCCAGCACTGTAATGGCGCCGGGCGACCCCGTGGCGCACAGGTTCGTGCCTTCCAGCGGATCGACTGCGATGTCGACCGCGGGATAGTTGCCGCCGTCCTGCTTGCCAACTTTCTCGCCGATGTAGAGCATGGGCGCTTCGTCGCGCTCGCCTTCGCCGATTACGATGGTGCCGTCCATCGGCACCGAATCCATGACGCTGCGCATGGCCTCGGTTGCCGCTTCGTCGGCGTGCTTGCGGTCGCCTTGGCCCATCGTCTTGGCTGAGGCAATCGCGGATTCTTCCACAACCCGCAAGAACTCCATTGCGAGGTCGGTTTCAAAATTAGCCGTGGGAGTGTGGGTCATCATTTCTGCGTCTTTGGTTTGAATTGTTGTGGCCATGCAGCCTCCGTAGGCGTGGCTTGCAATGCAGAACTATGAGCTATAAGCACGGATTGCGCAAGCCGAGCGCCTGTCTTCATGCGCGGGGATGAGCCCAGGGGAACGACCAATCCAAGCACAAGCGCAAAGGATACACCTGTTGGGCAAAGTGTTCGAGGACTTTCATCACCGGTAGCTGGTACGACGGTCTGGCAGGCCAGACCGTCTGATTTTGTGATTGTTGGAGCTGAGCGTCCGTCGGGCCTTCAACTGACCACCAGTCACTGGCCGCTGACCACTGTTTCTAAAACGCAGCGTGCCCGGTGATGTGCTGGCCGATAATCAGCGTGTGGATGTCGTGCGTGCCTTCGTAGGTCTTCACCGACTCCAGGTTGGCCATGTGGCGGAAGATGGGATACTCATCGGCGATGCCGTTGCCGCCGAGGATGTCGCGGCCCATGCGCGCACACTCCAGCGCCATCCAGACGTTGTTGCGCTTGGCCATCGAGACGTGCCACGGCTTGGCATTGCCCGCGTCCTTGAGCCGTCCAACCTGCAACGCAAGAAGTTGCGCCTTGGTGATCTCGCTGATCATCCACACCAGCTTCTCCTGCACCAGTTGATGCGAGGCGATAGGCTGATCATGGAACTGCTTGCGGAACTGCGCGTATTGCAGCGCGCAGTCGTAACAAGCCATGGCTGCTCCAATCGCTCCCCAGGCAATGCCGAAACGCGCCTGATTCAGGCAGCTCAGCGGCGACTTCAAGCCTCCAGATTGTGGCAGCAGATTTTCCGCTGGGATACGAACATCCTGCAAAGACAGACTCGATGTCACCGAAGCCCGCAATGACCACTTGCCGTGAACGTCGGCTGCTTTGAAGCCAGGACGATCGGTCTCCACGATGAAGCCGCGGATCAGGTCGTCCTCGTTTTCCACTTTGGCCCAGATGATGGCGATGTCGGCGATTGAGCCGGAGGTAATCCACATCTTCTCGCCGTTCAGAACGTACTCGTCGCCGTCCTTGCGCGCGCGCGTGCGCATTGCCGACGGATTCGATCCGGCGTCAGGCTCGGTCAGTCCGAAGCATCCGAGAATCTCGCCCAGCGCCATCTTGGGCAAATACTTCTGTTTTTGCTCCTCGCTGCCGAAGGCGTAGATGGGATACATGCACAGCCCCGATTGCACGCTGACGAACGAGCGCACCCCGCTGTCGCCGCGCTCTAACTCCTGCGTCATCAGACCGTACTCCACGCTCGACATCCCGGCACAGCCGTAGCCCTTGAGGCTGGCGCCATAGAAGCCCAGTTCGCCCATGGGCTTGATCAGTTCCTTGGGGAAGCGCCCGTCGCGGTTGCATTGCTCGATGATGGGGACGAGGTTTTCCTCGATGAACTTGCGGGTGTTGTCGCGGACGAGCCGCTCGTCATCGTTGAGCAGGGTATCGAACTCGATGAAATCTACGCCTTTGAACTTGAGTGCCATGCTCCATCTCTCTTATTGAAATTTTCGGATAGGACGGATCTTTGAAGGTAGCAGGCGGCGAAGAGCGCGGTCAAACTATCCTGGCATCAAGTCGCCAACACCGCATCCCAGTCATGACGCGATCAATAGTCGAGGCTGTTTTAGTGCTCGCGCAGGTGAAAGTACTGGAGTATTTTCGAAGCCTCTCAGCGGCACGGACGCGAACAAGAGGGATGGGCGTGGATGGCAGGCGTCCGTCACCTGCACACGAACCCGATACCCACAATGAGCGCGGCGGTAATTAGGCTTACGCGATCGCGAAGCGCAAAAATAATAGGATCTGAGTGCATCCTGCCCCTGCCCGCAACTATCCAGATTCGGCCATACCAGTACAGCAAGACCGGGCAAATCAGCCTAAGCATTTCCGTGTGCCTATAGAGAAGCGCGACTTCCGGGCTCCGTAGGTACAAGACAAGCACCAGTACTGAAATCATCATAGAGCTTAAACCCAGGACCTGTACGGTGTTCTTGTCTATTTGTTCATAGCCACGGCGGTTCGATAATTCCCCGGTCTCTGGTGCAGCCTGTAGTTCTGCATAGCGTTTGACAGCTGCCAGGCCCAGGAAGCAAAACATTGCGAAGGCAGCCGTCCATTCGGAAATAGGGATACCGGTTGCCGCTCCTCCGGCGAAGACACGGATTGTATAGAGTCCGGCAAGAGTACAGATATCCAGGATCACCTTGGTTTTCAGATAGAGTGAATAGAGTACGGTGGACACAAAATATATAGCCAGCATGATACCGAACGACATGGGAAGCCTTAGAGCGGCGAAGATAGCAACTAGAAGGAGAACGAGCGCCATCGCCATGGCAGTTGGTATCTTCACGGTGCCGGCTGCCAAAGGACGCAACTTCTTCCTGACGTGGGCCCGGTCAGAATGTACGTCCAGGAAATCGTTAAAAATATAGGTTGCTGATGCTGTCAGACATAAGCAGGCGGTCGCCAGCAGCGCTTTGCTGCTAATGGCCCAATTGTTCCAGGTATGCGACAGAAAAACCGGCAACAACACTAGAATGTTCTTAACCCATTGGTAGGGCCGAAGTAGGACAAAAAGCGGCGCGATCGCGCGGGGACGTTCTTGGGAAGATGAGCGTCGGGTAGTCGATGTCTGGTCCAAATCTATGCTCGGCATCACAGTTACAATCCATAGGTGGTCGATCACCAGGAGAGCCAAGACCGGGACGTCGAGGTCATCCTGAGGTATCCCGGCAACCGGCAGCGAGCGTACGATGCAAGCGACCGAATTGTAACGGGACCTTCATCCGCCGGAGTTCGATCAGGTTATATCGTGCTGCTTGCGAATGCAAGGCAGGTGAGAGCTTAGAGTGAGTAAATCCCGGTGGAAGAAGCCGGCGATCGCCCACCGTGGCGAGCGCGATACCGGTAGAGCCTGCGAGCGGTACCGGTGAGAGCGGGTCCTCTGCTGTGCTGGCGGCGGCGATTGGTGTTACAGTTTTTTTACGTTCTGAGGTGCAACAGCAACAGCGGTCAAACAGGCTGGAGCCGGTGAAGCAAGATCAAATACCTAACCTAATTCTGGGGACCGGCCCCACGGCTGTTGCCGCTGCCTACGCGCTCCGGCGTCATGGGGTTCCCTTCGAAGTCCTGGACGTAGCCTACGATCTGGAACCGGAACGCGAAGCGATGGTGGAAACGCTCGCGGCTACGGAGCCGGCCGACTGGCCGAGCAAGCACGTCGAGACACTGTTTCCGCCGCCAGTAACTTCTGCCCAAGGCGTTGAAACGCGATTCAGCTTTGGGTCCAACTTTCCCTATGAGCGTCCGCAATGCATCTCCTGCTCGACTGCGCAATGCAAGATCGATCTGTCCCACGGGTTGGGAGGTTTTGGCAACGTCTGGGGCGCTGCCATCCTCCCCTATGCAGACCAGGACCTGGGAGACTGGCCGATTTCTTCCGCTGATCTGGCCGACTCCTACAGAAATTTATCGCAGTTCGTTCCGATGAGCGCTGACGAAGACCACTTGCAGGGTGCATTTCCCTTGTACCGGGATAAAGTAACTGCACTTACGAAGTCGGAACAGACTCAGGCCTTACTCAAGTTTCTGAATGAGCGCGAACCAGCACTGCGAAGTAGAGGAATTAGCTTCGGCCGGGCTCGCGTCGCCGTGGACTCTTCCGGAGGACCTTCTTCTTGCCGCTATTGCGGCTATTGCCTTGACGGATGTTCTTATGGCTCTATATTCAATCCCCGTCTGCTATGGAAAAAACTCGAGCAGGAAGGGACCACGATCAACAAGGGTTTGTATGCCCTTGAATTTGAAGAAGAGGCTGACGGCGTAGTCTTGTCAACGGTGAATGTAAAAGACGGGTCATTGCGAACCATACGAGCGGGACGGCTCTTTCTAGGTATGGGAACCATAGCCACTACCCGGCTGGTTGCAAGATCGATAAAAATACTCGACAAGCCGGTCCGCATCCTGGATAGTCAGTATTTTTTCTTTCCTTTACTGTCATACCGCAAGGCCAAACACCTGGCTGTGCGTTTTACTTTAGCCGATATATTCCTTGAGGTACTGAGTCCAGCGATCAGTCATAACTATGTACACTTTCAAGTGTATGGGTTGAACGACATATTCCGCCAAACGATACGATCGAGGGTGCCATCCTGGCTGCGCAAGCGTTTTATACTCGATAACATTGAAGGCCGCTTCTATTTGTGTCAGGGATTTCTACATTCTTCTGACTCCGGGTACTTGGAGCTCACCGTTAAGTCGTCTCAGTCTGCCCGGGACGAGATACATCTCCAAGGAGTAACAAATCCCGTTTCAATGCGTGTGGCGAGGCGCTCTCAGGCCTGCGTGCGTCGTAGTCTGGCTGGTTACGGGGTTGTTCCGCCACTGAACCTCACTATGGTACCTCTGGGGAGGAGCTTTCATGCCGGGGGGAGTTTTCCGATGGGAAAGACGAATACGATTTACGGCTCAGACCTGCTTGGCCGTCCGGCCGGGCTCAGCCGAATTCATATTCTGGATGCCAGCAGCTTTCCCAGCGTTCCAGCCACAACCATCGCCTACACAGCCATGGCAAACGCGGACAGGGTGGTCAATGAAACGTTCCGCAACGGATATTTCTAATGCGTGCAGGCGCGAACCATGAGTATGTTTCAGTATCAGACGCATAGACTCGACAGACCGGGGCGCGTCAACCGCATTTTCTGTGAGGAGAATACTCGATGATTGGTCGCAGATCGATGGTCGCCGCTGCCATATTCTGTCTTGGGTTTGGCATTGGGGCCGAAGCCTGGCAGACGGCTTCCGCTAAGCTGCCGGCCAAGGCTGAGTCTCATGCCGTCAGCATCAGCGATCAAGATAACGGCAAAGATGTCGATCTTACATCTGGCGGTACGCTGATCGTGAGGCTCGAGAGCAATCGTTCGACGGGATATAGTTGGACCGTGGCCGGGGATCCCGCGCCGTTGAAGCTGGAGAAAGCTTCCTATCGAAGGAACACGGCATCCTCGAAGGTGGCCGGCGCTCCGGGAGTACAAGTATTTCAATTCACCGCCAACACCGCCGGAATGGCGATGCTCCAACTCATCTACCGTCGCTCCTGGGAATATAACGTGCCGCCGGCGAAAACGTTTAGTGTCCGCGTAGATGTTCGCTAGCCGCCAGGCAAGGTTTATGTCGAGGTTCGACTAAGATGTGGACCGCGGACCGCCGAGGACGGGCTTGAGGGGTTTCAAGGTTGTTGCAACAATACGCGCAAATGATGCAAAAAGGCTGTTTTGGGCGGTATTCCCCAGCTTCCCCACAATGTTCACATGTCACAGCTGGGTGTGACTTTGGTCGTTGCCTGTAGGCGGGGAGGGGTTAGAATAGAGATGGAATTGAAAATGATTTTCAAGTTCATCTTCGGCCGTCGTAAGCGGGAGCGCCAGAAGCAAGCCAGCGCCCTGGCGGACTTGCATGTCGGCGAGAGCGCGATTCTGTCCGACCTGGAATTGTCCCCGCCGGTGGCTGAGCATCTGATGAACCTCGGTTTCGTTCCCGGCCTGGTAGTAAAGGTCCTGCGCAGCGGCCCTGGTGGCGATCCGCGCGTCTATCGCGTGGACGGCACCGAAGTTGCCATGCGACGCGACTTGTCCCGGCATATTCATGTGGAGCTAATGGGCGCTCCCGCGTTTGGAGACTAGGCGATGGGAGCTTCGACCATGAGTTGTCACGCGGTGGCGCCGCCCCGCGATGAAACTCTCGGCTCCTCGTATCGCACCATTGCCGTCATCGGCCCTCCCAATTCCGGCAAGACCACGCTGTTTAACCGGCTCACCAAATTGCGCCAGAAGGTCGGAAACTTTCCCGGCGTCACCGTCGAACATCACACTGGGTACCTGCGCGACGCCAGCGGGGAGCAGATCGCGCTCATCGATCTTCCCGGGGTCTACAGCCTGACGCCGAAATCGGAAGATGAGAAAGTGGCCGTCGATGTTTTGACTGGGCAGATGCCAGGAACGGCGCGCCCGGATGCAGTCATTGTGGTCCTGAACTCGACTAATCTGCACACTCACCTGGTACTAGCGGCACGCGTGATTGCGCTGGGCATTCCGACGCTGGTGCTACTGAACATGGCAGATGAACTGCGCAAGCAGGGCGGCCATGTCGATGTTCTATCGCTGGCCCGTGAGTTGGGAACTCCGGTGGCATTGATCAGCGCCACGACCGGCGAGGGAATGATCGCGGTGCAGAACTTCCTGTCGTCGGCCGCCGCCACTCCGGAACCGTTGGAGCTGCCGGTGGTGGGGAGCACGCGTGGCTACCGTGAATGGGCCGTCCGTGTAGGGGCCAATGCGAATTATCGCCGTCCCGCCACACCAGTTTGGACCGCTCGGCTCGACGCGATTTTCCTGCATCGCGTGTGGGGGCCGATTATCTTCGGGCTGGTGGTGATTGGCGTCTTCCAGACGATCTTTGCGGTAGGTCAGCCACTTTCAAACCTGCTGCAAAAGTTCCTCGATACTACGGGGACACAGCTTGGCGCACACCTGCCGGCGGGAATGTTTCAATCGCTGATCATCAATGGCGTGTGGAAGGGGACGGGGTCGGTACTGGTCTTTCTACCGCAGATTTTGTTGCTGTTTCTGGTAATCGGCATTCTGGAAGACTCGGGATACTTATCGCGCGCCGCGGTGATCGCCGACCGCACCATGTCGCGCGTGGGCCTGAACGGGAAGAGTTTTATCCCACTGCTGTCGGCTTACGCGTGTGCGGTGCCGGCGATTATGGCAACCCGCACCATCGAGAGCAAACGTGACCGCATCGCCACCATTCTGATCGCACCGTTCATGACGTGCTCCGCGCGCCTGCCGGTGTATACCATGGTCATAGCGGCCTTCCTGCCTGCACGTGCTTTGCTGGGCATTTTTCTGGGCACACGTGCGGCAGCGATGCTGGGTTTGTATGTTCTGGGGTTTCTGATGGCCGTGCTTACCGCCCGGCTGCTGAAGTCCACCATCCTCAAGAGTAAAGACGCCCCTTTCATACTCGAGATGCCGCCTTATCGTTGGCCCGTGCCGGCATCGCTGGCATTACGCGTCGTCGATCGCGGCAAAGCATTCCTGTACCGCGCGGGAACCGTTATCATGCTGGTTTCGCTGCTGCTGTGGGCGGCCACCAACTTCCCCATGCACCACGGCCAGCCGCCTGAGATTCAGAACAGCGTGGTGGCCCAGCTCGGCCATGCGATTGAGCCGGTGATTCGTCCGCTGGGCTTCGACTGGAAAATTGGCGTTGGCCTGCTGACCTCGCTGGCGGCGCGCGAAGTGATCATTGCTACCCTGGGCACGCTGAATGGAATCGATCCGCAATCCCATGCCACGGGTCTGCAAGGGGCGTTGCGTCAGGAACTGACGCCCGCCGGCGCCGTGGCCTTGCTGATCTTCTTTGCCTTTGCCATGCAGTGCATGTCAACCATCGCGGTCGTGCGCCGCGAAACCAATGGCTGGAAGTGGCCTATCCTGCAATTCTCCTACATGACCATCGTGGCCTACGTTGCTGCCTTCGCCGCTTACAACATCGTTGGACATTTCGTGCACTGAGCGGTGTCTCCGCCCACCAGTCGAGGCGATTCTGATTACGTGAATGCCGAGACCCTCAACGGCCAAGCTTTTTTGCGCTCTTACGGACGACCTGAAGCGTGCGCGTGAGAACTGCGCCGTCCCCGGGGACTCAGGTACTTTTCCCACTTAACCCAGGACTCCGCTTGCGCTCCGTCCTGGGCTAACTGCAGTTCCACCCCTTCGGGGTTCTATTTCCGCGGGTAGCACTCCACCGACGAAGATCAAGTCTAGTTCTCACGCGGTCTGTGAAGGCCGTCCCCTTCGAGGAACCAACTTAATCAGAGCTTCCTTAAGGGTTTCTGCCAGGTCCGACCAATTCCATCACCAACCTTGGTAAGACCTCTCCCGCCTTGCCCAAAATCACGGCGTCAAAGAACGCACGATTCGCCGGCTCCTCCGGACCGACATAGATCGCGGTGGCCCGGTTCATCCGCGCCATGCGCACAAAACTGGCGGCGGGCTCGACCACCCCTGACGTCCCAATGGTCAGCAAAACGGAACATATTCTCAACTGCTCAAAGATGCGGTCCATGGAATACGGGACCTCGCCGAACCAGCACACGTGCGGCCGCATCATGGCTCCACATTGCGGACAGGTAGGAATCTCGGCCCGCTGCATGTACAGGCGTTCATCGTCAAAGGGCTTGGTGCGGCAGGCTTCGCGCGAGCAGCGAGTTTGCATCAGGCGGCCATGCATATGCACAATGCGCTGGGAGCCGGCCTGTTCATGAAGGGAGTCGACATTTTGGGTGCAGAGAAAGAACCGCTCTCCCAGCGCCTCCTCCAGCTTGGCCAGCGCGACGTGCGCCGCGTTGGCCATAACAGTTGCATGACGTTTACGCCGCTCCGAGTAGAACTGCCACACCATCTCCGGATTGGCATGGAAAGCTTCCGGGGTCGCCACGTCCTGCACGCGTGCGCCGCGCCAAAGCCCATCGGCGCCGCGAAAGGTGGGCAGGCCGCTCTCAGCGCTTACGCCGGCGCCAGTAAGTACGAAGACGCGATCGCTCGACGACAGCGACCCAATCATGGCGAGCTCCGTCCCGGCGTGTCGGGAAGACGGGCTGGAAAAGTCACGGCACTGACTCTCTGCTCCGCGAACACTTGGACACTATATACTGAAAAGTGCGGTGACCATCGTTGCCGTTCACGCGGCGAGCGCATCCGCCCGGCCGGTAAGGAATCTATAACTATTAGCGTGTCTGGCTACGCCTTATCTTTCCCTCAAATGCAGGGCGGGGCCGAGGAGCTATCGATTCTTGTCTACTGTAATGATGAACGTTGACAGCGAGAAACAGGAGCGCGTGATGGACGCGTTCCGCCACTGGGGCTACCTTCAGGCTAATCTGGATCCGCTGGGGCACTTCGCTCCGCAGGCCCACCCCGAGTTGGACATAGCGGGCGATATAGCCGACGCGGCACGGCGCGTCTACAGCGGCAGCATTGGCGTCGAGTTCATGCACATCGCCGATCCTGAACGGCGGCAGTGGATTCAGGAGCGCATGGAGTTGGAGCAGGCGGAGAATCTCGACCGCACGCGCATTCTGGATGAGCTGGTTCGCGCCGACATCTTCGAGCAGACCATCCACTCGCGCTACATCGGCACCAAGCGCTACTCCCTGGAAGGGAACACTGCGCTGATTCCGTTGCTGGACGAAATCCTGAACTCGGCGACGGGATATGGCGCCGAACAGGCGGTGCTGGCCATGAGCCATCGCGGACGCCTGAATGTGATCATCAACATCGTGAGCCGTCCGGCAGCGGAGATTTTCGCCGGTTTTGAGGATGTCGATCCGCGCAGCGTGTTGGGCGGCGGCGACGTTAAATACCATATCGGCGCGACAGGTATTTACACGGGAGTGAGTGGGCATCCGGTACGCATTCACCTGGTCTCCAATCCCAGCCATCTGGAAGCGGTTGACCCAGTGGCGCTGGGCCGGGCTCGCGCCAAACAAACGCGCCTGGGACGAGACGGGAAAAATCGCGTGCTGCCCGTCCTGATGCACGGCGACTCTGCATTTGCGGGGCAGGGAATCACCGCGGAGACGCTCAACCTGGCCAATCTGCGCGGCTACACGGTGGGTGGAACGGTGCATATCATCGTCAACAACCTCATCGGATTCACCACCAATCCCTGCGATGCCTATTCCGGGCGATTCTCGTCGGACCTGGCGAAGCGGTTGCCGATCCCAATCTTCCACGTCAACGGCGAGGATGTTGACGCTGTGGTACGGGCTGGCCGCATGGCGCTGGAATATCGCTACGAGTTCGCGTCCGACGTCCTGGTAGACCTCATTGGCTTTCGCAGGCACGGTCATTCCGAAGTGGACGACCCGACCATCACCCAACCCATTCTGTACCGCAAAATCAAGGACCACCCCATGCTCTACCAGATCTACGCCAGGAACGTCGGTCTGGATGCGCAGCCGCATGTAGCGAAGTTCCAGGCTGAGCTGGACGCCGCCGAAAAGGCCGGCAAGAGCATGGTAAAGAAGCCGCCGATGCGGCAGTTGCCCACCTACTGGGCGCCGTACCACGGAGGGCCTTACAAGCCTGAGGACGAAGTTGACACTGGATTGTCTGCGGAGAAACTGCACCAGGTCACGGATGCGCTGGTGAAATATCCCGAGGATTTCCATATTCATCCCAAGGTGCAAAAACTGCTGGAGCAGCGCCGCGAGATGGGCTATGGCAAGCGTCCGCTGGATTTTGGAATGGCGGAGGCGCTGGCCTTGGGATCGCTGGCGCTGGAAGGAACACCGATTCGGTTTAGCGGTCAGGACACCCGGCGGGGCACCTTCAACCAGCGGCACTCGGTCCTCATCGACATAATTGACGAGAAGGAGTATGTGCCGTTGTGCCATCTCGGCCCGGGTCAGGCGCGAGTGGAAATCTACAACTCGGAGCTGTCGGAGGCCGCCGTCCTGGGTTTCGAGTACGGATTTGCGCGCGACTATCCCGAGGCGCTGGTAGCGTGGGAAGCGCAATTCGGCGATTTTGCCAACGGCGCGCAGATCATCATCGACCAGTTCATCGCCTCCGGGGAAGACAAGTGGGACCTGCTGACCGGGCTGGTGATGCTCCTTCCGCACGGTCACGAGGGCCAGGGACCGGAGCATTCCAGCGCGCGCATCGAGCGCTATCTACAGCTTTGCGCGCGTGACAACATGCAGATATGCCAGCCTTCCACGGCAGGGCAATATTTCCATTTGCTGCGGCGGCAGGCTTTGCGCAAATGGCGCAAACCGCTCATCTGTTTCACACCCAAGAGTATGCTGCGGCATCCCGAGGCATCGTCACCACTTACCGAACTGGAACGGCCGCGTTTCCTGAACGTCATTCCCGATGAGACAGCGCTGGACGCCAAACGTGTGCTGCTATGTACCGGCAAGATCGGGCTTGAAATGAGAATGGAACGCAGGAAGCTGAAAACCGCGGGCCCCGCGATCGTGTCATTGGAGCAGATGTATCCCTTCCCCGAGACGGAGGCCAAAGAAGTCCTGGGACTTTACAGGAACGCCACGGAGTTCATCTGGGTGCAGGAAGAGCCGGCGAATATGGGAGCGCTTTCGTTTGTGACGCCACGGCTGAAACGAATATTGGGTTCCAAGCTGCGCAGCATCAAGCGCGCGCCGAATTCCACGCCTGCTACTGGATCGGCAAAGGCGCACGAACTGGAGCAGAAGACGCTGATCACATTGGCGCTAGGCAGGGGAGAATAGGCGGGACAGGGCTTAAGGTTGGCACATGGGAATATCGGTCTGCGCGAAATCGTTTCCTTTGGCCAGCAACGGCTCTCGTGAAATTTTCGCGAGAGCGTAAGAGAAGCAATCGCCAAAATTCAGCGCGGCCGGGTGCCTACCTTTGCCGTACTTCCGCCAACCGCGTCGCGCGACTTCTACCTGCTCGCGGTCGACGCTGACCACTCGGATATTAGCTACTACTAGAAATAGGTCAAGTTCCCGGCCAGCGCTTTCCCCATACCTTCCCTCTAACAGTGTCGCGGTTTCAAGCACACTGGCGGCTGACATTACTGGGGAGTTGGCGCTCGCCACCAGATGGGCAAAAGCCACCGCCTCCGGCTCCCTTCGAAGAATAGCGACCACGGCTGATGAGTCGAGAACCATCAGCGAGGTAACCCGTTCTCATCGTATCCAAGGATTTCGTCGTCGGAGCGATCGTCAAGCACAGGCAGCGCCGCAACTCGATTAGCAATCTCGAGTAGGTGTTCCACCAGCGCTGGTTCCTTCGGCTTGCGCTGTATTCGTTCCCACTTTTCTCGCAACGCTTGCTCGATTGCGCCCGTTAGAGATTCGCCAGTTTGCTTCGCGACTAACCGGACGAGGCGCTCGGCCTCCTGGTTCTTGATGCTCAGTGCCATAACATGGAAATTATAGCATTCTATATGTAGGTATAGACGTATAGATCCATTATGTTAGTTTCTACCTACTAATGCTGTTTTTATCGTGCAATTTTTACCTGCTCCATCGTTTCCCACAAAACATGCGCCGCATGCTGAGATGTTTAAGGTTCAGCGCGGTCGGCCTTGGCGGAAACCGCAGGGCACGGGGTAATTTCTGTTTTGGAACCGCATTCCGTCGTAGTCCAACTTTGGTGCTCCATGCTGGCATTGGTGGGCTTTTTCTCTTGACCTGCGCGGCCGCTTTTCCTATGCTGGCACTCGACTGATTCTGCGGATTTGGAGCGTTAGCAAGCAGGTACTTGCTCGGCTTCGCTGGGGAAGTGTCACTCAGCGTAAGAGTTTCGTCACAGGCAAGAGTTTGGGGAAGTTACCTCCGAAGCGTGCGGTTGCAGTCTGCCGAGAGTCCGAGCAAATCACCTCTTTTGTTGAGGAAGGCGAAGCTTTGTCTCATGACGAGTGTTCCCCGGCTACAACCATGTTGCCTGCTGGCCGGAACGGCGAACTTGCAGCAGCGGATCAGCCCGCGAAGTGGTTTGCGGCTTACACCACCCCGCGTCATGAAAAGGTCGTGGCCCGCCACTTACAGTCGCGCCACATCGAGGGGTTCCTGCCGTTGTATAGCTCGGTTCGGCGATGGAAGAACGGTTGCCGTGTAGCTGTCGAACAACCTCTGTTTCCCAGCTATCTTTTCGTGCACATTGCGCGGCGGGAAGCCGTCAAGGTACTGCAAATTCCCGGGGTCGTTTCTCTGGTCAGCGCAGGCCGCGAACCCGCAGCTCTTCCCAGCTCCGAAATTGAATCGTTGCGCTCCAGTCTGCCGCTTCGCCATTTTGAGCCTCATCCTTACCTCGTGGTCGGCGAGAAGGTACGCATTACCGCGGGTTCATTGCAAGGTATGGTCGGAGTGCTCATCCGCAGGAAAAACGATTGCCGAGTAGTGTTGACGCTGGAGCTGATTATGCAGAGTGTCGCCGTGGAAATTGGCATTGACGAGATCGAGCCCGTCAAACAGTGACATCCTTCCCAGGTTTCAGTCCACGCTAAAGGATCGACATTCGTGAAAAGGACAGCGGAGAGAAGCGTTACCGAAGTGCGGATCGTGGAGGCTGCGGTCCAGCTGTTCTCTCGCCAGGGATACAAAGGTACGAGCACGCGGGAGATAGCTCACCTTGCCGGGGTGAATGAGGCGACGCTGTTCCGCTACTTTGCGCGGAAGACTGGATTGTTTTTGGCGGCTGCCGAATCCCGATTGACCCGCCTGAAGCTGGGTCGGGAGCTCCAGAACGGTCTGGCAACCGACCTGGAGCCGGAGGTCGTGGTCCCCATGCTGGCGGAGTTTGTGGTGAACATGGTGGCGCAATCTCCCGAGCTGGTGCGCCTTTTCTATGTTGCTGGCTTTGAGCTGCCGGGGGCCGATAGCATGTTTCGCGAACATCTCGGGCCGATCTTTGATACCGTCAACGCTTACTTCGGCAGATGTGCTGCGCGGGGCGCAATCGGCAACCTGGAGCCCACATTCGCAACCCTTGGGCTGGCCGGCGCGGTCAGCGCGCATTGCAGTCTGCACCAGCTGTTTACCGGGCAGAACCTGCCCCCTAATGTGCAAGCCCTGGCTCCTGCCTATGCCCAGTTCTGGTTGAATGCCTTGCGGCAGGAGGCGCCGGCTGGGGGGAACAACGGCAATCGCGGCTAAAAGGTGCCAACTCGTCAGGAGGGTGGGATTATTGATTTCGCTTTATGGTCTTCAAGATTTGTCCATCAGTGAAAAAGGATTCTGGAGTAGGACCTTGAAATCTCCTTTGAGCAACGGCGGGAAAGAGAATTTTTCGGTGACGATTACCCCCAAAGGCTGGTGCAGCTTCCGGCACGCGATGCTGGCAATCGTGCTGGCGCTGGCGGCCGTAGCGGTCAGCGCGCCCAGGTATGCCATTGCCCAGGCTGACAGCAAGTCACCCGATCCGTTTTCTGCGCAACCCCTGGCCCAGCAGCAGACCACCGGGACGCCGGAGCCGCTGCCGAGTTCAACCCCCAGCGTCGTATTGGACGATTCCAAGACCGTTGTGCCAAGAAAGGCGTCTCCTCCGGCGGAGCAAGCGCAAAGGCCCGCGGCCAGAACGCCCGAACTCACCGATTTCCAACAGATGGTGGCAACGTCTCTGGGGCAGATCTTGCCCATCTACGGAGCGAACCTGTTCGAGAACGTGCCGACGACGTTTGCACCCGTGGACCGGGTGCCGGTGACGGCGGATTATGTGCTTGGACCGGGCGACGAGCTTTTGATTCGCGCCTGGGGACAAATTGATCTCGACGTGCACGCCAGGATCGATCGCAATGGGGCTATCTACATCCCCAAGGTAGGCAATCTTAATGTCGCCGGCCTGCGCTACAGCCAGCTCCAGGACTTCCTGAAATCCCACATCGGGCGCATTTATCAGAATTTTGATCTCAACGTAACCATGGGCGAGCTGCGCTCCATCGATGTTTTCGTCGTAGGTCAGGCCAGGCGTCCGGGCCGATACACCGTCAGTTCCCTAAGCACCCTGGCCAATGCTGTTTTCGCTTCCGGAGGTCCGGCGCCCAGTGGGTCCATGCGCCACATCCAGTTGAAACGCGGTTCCACGGTCATCACCGACTTCGACTTGTATGACCTGCTCATCAAGGGAGACAAGAGCAAGGACGTGCTCTTGCAGCCGGAGGATGTCATCTACTTCGCGCCCATCGGAGCGCAGGTTGCGATGGGGGGACAAGTCAACAATCCCGCCATCTACGAGCTGAAGACGGAAAACAGTTTGCGGGACGTGCTGCAATTGGCTGGAGGACTGGGAACAACCGCCTCCGGAAGCAAGGTCTACGTCGAGCAAATCAAGGACCGGCGCGATCGCAGCATCGAGGAAATCAACCTGGACGCTTCCGGACTGGCCCTTCCCCTGAAAGACGGCGACGTGCTGAACTTCGCTCCCATCTCGCCGCGCTTCGTGAACTCGGTGACCCTGCGCGGCAACGTCGCCTCTCCGGGGCGTTATCCGTGGCACGAAGGGATGCGAATCGCCGATTTGATTCCCAATCGCGAATTTCTGATTACGCGCGAGTACTGGAGCCAGCAGAACGCCATCAACCTGCAAGCGCAGGAGAGCGGGGCCCGGCCCGGCGCAGCCTTGAACGATGTCAAAAGAAATGCTCCCGAAATTAATTGGGACTATGCTGTTGTCCAGAGGATGAGCAGTAAGGACCTGTCCACCGAACTGGTTACCTTCAATCTGGGAAAAGCAGTGTTGGAACATCAGGATTCCAGCAATCTTGTCCTGCAACCGGGGGACATTGTCACCATCTTCTCGCAGGCCGATCTGCGGGTGCCTCGCGAGCAACAAACCAAGCTGGTCAGATTGGAAGGGGAGTTTGCCTCGGCCGGGATTTATCGAGCGCAATCGGCCCAGGGGCTGCGCGAACTGGTGGCCCAGGCCGGCGGCCTGGCTTCCTCAGCCTATCTCTACGCCGCTGTTTTCACGCGCGAATCGACCCGCATCCAGCAGCAGGAACGGCTGGATATGGTGATTGCGCAAATGGAGCGGGACCTGGCACGCCAGGCGGTGCAGTCGTCGCAAAACGCTCGCACGTCGGATGAGGCCAACGCCGCCCGGGCCACATTGGAAGCGCAACGCGCCAGTCTTGACAAGCTGCGCCAATTGAAAGCGGATGGGAGGATTGTGCTGAACCTGCATCCGGACGATACCAGCGTGGATGCCATTCCTGACATTCCCCTGGAGGATGGAGATCAGTTCTACGTTCCCAGCCGTCCCATCGTGGTGGGTGTGGTCGGCGACGTCTATAACCAGGGCTCGTTCATCCAGCGCCCGGGAAAGACGGTTTCGCGTTACCTGCGCGATGCGGGTGGGCCGACCCGGGCCGCGGACAAGGGCAGGATTTTCGTGGTCCGCGCCAACGGCGCCGTGGTGAGCAAAGATGCTGCTTCGGGATTCTGGTCGGGCGGTTTCGACAGCATGGTCATGATGCCGGGAGATACGGTGGTGGTTCCAGAGCAATTGAATCCCGGCGCAGCCCTCAGGAACTTCAAGGACTGGTCGCAGATCCTCTTCAATTTTGGGTTGGCAGCGGCGGCGGTCAAGGTGCTGACTCCGTAGTCGGGGTGCAGGCGGCACGCGTAGCCGCAGAAAGCGAGGGAACGCGAGTTGGGAAGTGAGCCTATGCGTGAGGGTCCCAGGACATCCGAGCCACCCGGCAGCAACGCCGGGCTGGAGGATGCGGCCATGGTGGCAGCAATCGACGGCGAGAACGGAATCGGCGGTGGGATCGATCTAATCGAACTGTTGCTCATTCTCTCCCGGAAGAAGGCGGCCATTCTCAAGTTCACGCTGGCCGCGGCGGTGGTGGCGGCCATCGTTTCCCTCCTTCTTCCCAGGATGTACACAGCCACGTCTACCATCCTGCCGCCCCAGCAGAGCCAATCGGCGCTAACCGCCATGCTGGGACAGCTGAGCACGGTTGCCGGACTGAACGAGTCCGACCTGGGACTAAAGAACCCTGCCGACCTGTTTATCGCCATGTTGAACAGCCGCACCATTGCCGACCGGTTGATCTCCCGTTTCGATCTGCGCAAGGTCTATTGGGTAAAGCGCTACCAGGACGCCCGCAAGAAGCTGGCAAGCCGCAGCTACATTATTGCCGAGCGGGAAGGCTTGATCTCGGTCAGCGTCGCCGACCGCGATCCGCAGCGGGCTGCCGACCTGGCCAACGGCTACGTGGAAGAACTGCATGCCATGAATTCCTACCTGGCAGTTTCCGAAGCCGCCCAGCGCCGGATTTTCTATCAGCAGAAGCTGGATGCGGAACGGGAAGAGCTGGCGCTCTCCGAGCTGGCCCTGAAAAAAGCGCAGGAGAAAAGCGGCCTGTTACAGCCCGACGCCCAGGCCCGGGCGATCATCCAGAGCGCAGCTGACATGCGGGCACAGGTTGCCTTGCACGAAGTCCAGGTGCAGGCCATGCGTACCTATGCGACTCCGGGAAATCCCGACCTCCGCCGCGCGGAAGAGGAATTGGCCGGCCTGCGTGCGGAGTTGGCCAAGCTGGAACGCAACACCGGCGAGATTGGCAACGGCAACACCGAGTTGCCGACCCGTCAACTGCCGCAAGCCGAATTGGAATATATTCGCCGGGCCCGCGATCTTAAGTATCACGAAGCCCTCTATGACTTTCTCAGTAAGCAGCTGGAAGCCGCCCGGCTCGACGAAGCCAAGGATGCGGTGGTGGTGCAGGTGGTGGACAAGGCCATAGTGCCGGAGAGGAAATCGAGCCCGCATCGCGTACTGATTGTGCTGATGACGGCGATCGCAGCATTTATCGTGGCTTGCGTGGGCGTGCTGCTGGCGGAAATTGTCCGCCGTAAGCAGCAGGACCCACAGGATCGGGAGCGTCTGGCGCTGCTGCGCAACTCGCTGAAGGCTTAATCATGGCGCTCATGAACTCGCCGCCCCAAAGCTTCTCTGGTCCAATGAGGATTTCCGTGGCCACGCCGGCGGTAGCTATCGAGCTGCTGGCCCTGTTCGGCGCGATGGCTATCGCTTCGCTTGCGTTCGTCCTGGGCTGGCTGCGGACCAGCCAAGCCGAAGTTCTGACCGCGCTGGTGCTGGTCGCTCTGGTCGTCCTCTCGTGGACGCACTTCGATCAGGGCCGCCATCCCTGCTTCCTGTTTCTCTCGATACTCTTGTTGCTGCAGGGCGGCAGGCTGCTGATCTATTGCCTGGGTGGCGAGCCTGATCCGCTCCGGATTCGCGGAATGAGTCCGTATCCCTTCGATCTGACCCGCGACCAGGCGGGTACGGTTTTGTTATGCCTGGCGCTGTCGGCGGTCTGCATCTATGCGCCCTGCCGCTGGAGCTATCGCCGCTTTCGGCCGCCGAGCGATGCCAGGGTCCGGCAGTATCTGCCTTATCTGTACCTGCTGTTCTACGGCACACTTCCTATCCAGCTTTATAAGAACTACGAGTATTACCAGTACGTCCAGGAGCACGGCGGATACCTTCAGTTCTGGGTGAACCACGGCGATATTGCTGCCAGCGTTCCCCTGGTCGTCCGCGCAATCGTACTCGTCAGCCTCCCCGCGTTTGTGGCGATCTTTGTCTTCGAGAAACGAAAAAAATATCTTTACCTGGCGACGGCAGCCTACCTCTTGACCTCCATACCGACCCTGCTGCTGGGCTTACGGGGCGGTGTTTTCGCCCTGGTCCTGACCCTGTGGTATGTCGCCGCGGTGAAGTCCACCAAAAAGAGCCGAATGCTCGTGGTCGCCGTACTGGCGTTGTCCTTGGTTTTGGTAGGAGACGTGATTCAGACCCTGCGGGAGGACACCGATACTACCCTGTCGGACTATACTTTCGCTCCGTTGGAGTTTGTCCGCCTGCAAGGCAATTCCCTGGACGTAACTTCGGCAGCGGTCAAGTACAGGAGCATATTTGCCCCGTACGCCGGCTCCTACCTCCTGCACGAACTCGAGAACGCGTTTGTCGCCAGCGATACCACCAACTATTTTCGGGGAAAGTCGCTGGCGTTCGACGTGGCTGTGTTACTGAATGCAGACGCGTTCTCCAACGGGCGCGGGACCGGTGGATCTTATATAGGCGAGGCCTATGTCCTGGGTGCTCTCCCCGGAGTGCTCATCATCTCATTGCTCATCGGATGCGGCCTCCAGTTTTGCCATCGCGCCAGCCAGGAGCGGCGCTCCTTGTTCCTGCTGGCGCTGGTGTTCCCGGACATACTCACCATGCCCAGGGGGAACCTGCTGGACTGGCTGTCAGTGCTGGGCCGGGCCCTCCTGTCGATCGCAATTCTGGTCGTGGGATGGCAGCTGTTCCGCGGGCTGCTATGGCTGAAGCAAACCCCACGCGTAAATCTATATTCGGCACAGGGGCAGTTGCCCGGCCTCCAATGATCTCGCTGATTGTCGCCACCGTGGACCGCGTCACTGAGCTGGAGCAATTGCTGGCGAGCCTTGGCCGGCAGTCCTACAAGGATTTCGAGGTCCTGGTTGTCGATCAGAATCCCGACGACCGGCTGGCGCCAGTTCTCGAGCGGCATCGCCAGCTTACCGTCCGTCATTTGCGCTCCGGGCGGGGCCTATCGCGGGCTCGCAACGTCGGCCTGGCCCAGGCCAGCGGCGGCATCATCGGCTTCCCGGACGACGACTGCTGGTATCCTCCGCAGCTGCTGGAGCAGGTGAAGGATGCCTTCGATCTGCATCCGGAATATGCCGCGCTGTTTGCCACTTTACGGGATGCTGACCATCAGGCTGTCGGACCGAAATGGCCGGACCATGCCAGCGTGTGGAGCAAGGAAAATGTTTGGGTCTACGGCGTCTCCGCCGCCGGGTTTGTAAGGCGAGAGGTTACGGACGCCATCGGACGGTTCGACGAGAACCTCGGCATGGGCGCGGCCACGCCGTACCAGTCCGGGGAAGATGTTGACTACTTTGTTCGCCCCCTCGAGCTAGGATGGAAAATAGGGTACGATCCGGCGCTGACGGTTCATCATCCGTCCTTTCACCGGATCGATCGGGTACGCGAAAGAAGTTACTCCTACGCCCTGGGCGGAGGCTACACCCTGCGGACGCACCATTATCCTCTGCGAATGCTGATGAAGAGCCTGGTGCGATCAATGGGCGGCGCTGTCGTATCCTTCTTCAGGGGAAATTTCCTTATGTCGCAGTCCTATATTCTGCGCGGCGCCGGCGTCGCGCGCGGGTATTTCCTCGGTCCCAGCGACCTGCGAAAGGCACGCCTGAATACGGATTGAGCAGGACGTTGTCCCTCACCATGTCGCTTGCGGCGGGGAATGTCTTATGAGCACCGACTACGATCACTACCTGACCCAGCACTTCCGCCGCATCGCTGCGCCTTCCACGCTGCGCTGGAATGCGGTTGCAGCTGTTGATCATCACGGGAAACATTTCCCCGCGGACAAGGACGCTGCGATTCTGGAGATTGGGCCGGGGTTTGGCAACCTGATCGAGCACCTGCACAGCCAATGCTGTTACAGGAATGTGAGCGCCGTGGATGTATCGCCCGAGGTGGTTGCGGCCTGTAACCGAATCCTGCCGGGGAGTACAGCCCTGGCAGACGATACGGCGGCATTCCTGCGGGAGCGGCCGGGGGAATACGATCTGGTCCTGATGCTCCATGTCTTGGAGCATGTGCCCAAGGACAGGGTCATGCCTCTGCTGGAGGCGCTGCGGGCTTCGCTGAAGAGCGATGGCAAACTGATTGTAGAAGTGCCCAACATTGCCCACCCGGTTACAGGGGCTTACAACCGCTATCACGATTTCACCCACACCATCGGTTTTACCGACCAGAGTCTGGGTTTCGTCTTGCGCAACGCCGGTTTTCGCGAAGTCACGGTTTACGGGTGCCGATTGCCGCGAAAAAACCCGCTGCGGCTGATGCAGCGGACCGCGCAGGACATGGTCGAACTATTAACCGCACTGCGTTTGCGGTTATTCTTGCCGCGGCAGGTGGTCAACCTGGCCACGGCACTGGGAGCCTGCGCCACCAAGTAGCGCAGCCTGCCGGCAAGCTGGATCCGCGACCCAGTGTGTGGCCGGCTTCAGGTAACAGGATTTCATGAAGGCTTCCCTGCGGCTAGTCCTGCGAAACGTGTTGCGTCTGGGCTCGGGCGAGACCCTGGCGCGGGCGTGCGGCGTCATTACGACCCTGTTTCTGGCGCACCGTTATGGAGTGATCGTGGTGGGCGTCTATGCCTTGGCCCAAGGCATGACGCAGTACTCGATACCCTTCATCGATTTCGGACTGCGCCATGTGGGAGCGCGGCTGGTGGCGCAGTATCCCGAGGCTGCGCACCAGATTGTCGTCCGGGTGCAACGCCGCCGCTTTCTGATGGCGCTTGTTCTCCTGCCCCTGCTGGTCGCCTACGCTGCCGTCACCCGCCTGCCGTGGCCGTTGAAGCTTTGCCTGATGGCCTTCGCCGCTATCTGCCCGCTCTACGCCCTGTCGCTGGACTGGCTGGCATGGGGCAAAGAGCATCTTCGATTTTATGGGCTGGGCAGAAGCGTCGTTCCGGTTGCCATACTGCTCTGTCTTTTTGTGGGAAGGCATTCCGGGCACGTGCTGTGGTGGCTGGTGCTGGGGACATTTCTGGGGGCGATTTTACAGGGTCTCATCTTCTGGGGCTGGTGGGAGAAACAAAAGCCGGCCGTGGAAGAGCGCGTGGTGGTTGCGGCCATTGGCGAGTCGCTGGCCTGGCAGCGCACCAGCATTATGGGGCTGGCATGGCTGTGTAATCTGGCTTTCGTTACCATCGACATGATGATGCTGGGGGTCATGTCCAACCCCCGGCAAGTAGGACTTTATAGCGCTTCGTATCGCGTGATGAACCAGGTCTTGTTCACCTATTATCTGCTGACGCAGGTACTCTATCCCCAGCTGGCGCGCCAGGGAGTACAGCAGCGGGTGCGGATGCTGAGGCCGCAAATCCTGCTGACTCTGCTGGGCGCGGGAATCGGCATTGCTGCTGTACTGACGGCGGTGCGGCGGCCTCTGCTGATGCTGTTGTTCGGCCCACAGTTCCTGCCCGCGACGCTGTTGTTGCTGCTGCTGGCCTGGGTCATTCCACTCGATTTTCTGACCTCCTACCTGAGCAACGCCTACATCGCCTGGGGCATGGAGAAGAAGATCCTGATATGCACGGCGATTGCCGCCGGCTGCAACATCGTCCTAAACCTGTTCTCGATTCCGGCTTTTGGCGCGACTGCGGCGGCCGTGAATACCCTCATCAGCTACGTAATTTTTCTGGCAAGCCTGGCGCTGGCCGGCCGTTCCGCCAGGGAGCTCAACCCCGAGGCCGAGCCCGTGCCGGAGCTGATCGCGTAGGCCCCGGGTGCGGATACTCTACGACCATCAGGTCTTTTCTCTCCAGGATGCCGGCGGCATGTCACGGTACTTCTATGAACTGATGAAGTTCCTGACCACGGTTCCGGATGCGCGGACCGACTTGTTGCTGGGCATCAACGGCACGGTGTATCCCTTTGGTGAGCTGGCATCGTCGAGGGCGCGGGTAACCGGTTTTCCCCGGTGGCTGCCGCCGGGAGCGCTGCGCTATGTCGTCAATGAGGTCTGGAGCAACTTGGCAGCGCCGTGGCACGGGAAAATGGATATCTATCATCCGACAAACTACCTGCTGGTGCCCATGGTGCGATCGCGCCGCGTCGTGGCCACGCATCATGACTGCACTCATGAGCGCTTCCCGCAGATGTTTCCCGACGCCAGGAAAGTTTTCTGGGCGCGGAAGCGGCTTCTCCCCAAAATGGATGCGATCATTTGCGTTTCCGAGTCAACCCGCCAGGACCTGCTTCGCTTCTACAACGTGGATCCGGCCAGGACCTGCGTCATACATCATGGGCTTACCGGGTTGCCCCGCAACCCGGAGGCGGCTGCCGGACTGCGAGGACACTTACGGCGCGACTACATCCTGTATGTTGGAATGAGGCACGCCTTCAAGAACTTTGACGGCTTGCTGCAAGCCTTCCACGATACCGGGCTAGGCCAGTCGTTTGACCTGCTGCTGCTGGGCGGCAAACCCCTGACGGCAGCCGAAAAGAAGCGGATTGCCAGCCTGGGGATGGGGGATTGCGTGATCAGCTTGCCGGCCGTCTCCGACGGACTGCTCGCTGAGGCATACGCGGGAGCGAAGCTGTTTGTGTATCCCTCGTTCAGCGAGGGTTTCGGCTTTCCTCCGCTGGAAGCCATGTCGCTGGGCTGCCCGGTGTTGGCGAGCCGCATTCCGGCGACCATGGAAGTCTGCCATGAGGCTCCGTTTTACTTTGAGCCGGAAGAGCAAGGCTCCTTCAACCGGGAATTGTTGCGCGCGATCGATGATGAAAGCGGACGGCAAGAATCGGTCCGCCGAGGCACGGAAGTGGCGGGCCAGTACAGTTGGGAGAAATGCGGACAACAGACGCTGGCCTTATACCGCCAATGTCAGTAATCTGCGACAATATCGGGAACGGCACTCGTTCCAGCCCCGGCAGCCTGCGAGGTTTTTCGTGAGAGATGTCGCAGCCCAAGCCGGACATGAGCTTCGCTAAGGCCCTGCGATGCGAAATCGGCGACAACGTTTCTGGGGGCAGGCTGTACGTCCTGGGCCATGCAGTATCGGGAATAATGTCGAAGTCGGTGCCAATTCAGTTGTGATGAGTTTAGTTGCCCCTAATCAAACTGTTTTCGGGATGGCTGCTCGGGTAGTACCATCATCAACAAGGACCTCGGAATGACAATGTCGGCCCTCGATCTCACGGTTATCATCCCCAACTACAACACGCGAGCCTTGTTGCGTAATTGCCTGGAGTCGATTTACCGGCACGCTGAAGGCATCAGCCTCGAGATCATCTGTGTGGATGGCAACTCTCCGGACGGCAGCGCCGACATGGTAGCGGCAAATTTTCCGGAGGTCGTTCTGCTCCGGAACACGTCCAACGAGTCCTATGCTCGAAGCGTGAATCGAGGCCTGCGCATGGCCCAGGGACGTTATGCCTGCCTTTTGGACAGCGATACCTTGCTGATTGAGAATGCCTTTAAGCCGCTGGTGCAGTTCATGGAGGAACATCCGGAGATTGCGGTTTGCGGGCCCAAGCTCCTGAATCCCGACGGCAGCGTGCAGCACCACATTCGCAGCTTCGCCAGCCTGGGCGTGTTCTTCCTGCAAACCCTCAACTGGCACAAGCTGTTCCCCAACAGCAGGGTAATGAATCGCTACTACAACACCGACTTTGATTACTCCAAGGCCCAGCCTGTGGAATGCATTGGGACCAGCGTTTACATGATCCGCCGCTCTACCTGGGAGACGGTTGGCCTGCTCGATGAACGCTTCCGTTGGGCGATGCCTGATCTTGCCTACAACTTCACCCTGCACCGGCAGGGCTACAAGGTTTACTACACGCCCTGCACGGAGGTAGTCCACCTTAGCGGACAGACTGCCAGCCAGGATGTGCTCAAGGCCCTGCGCGAGCAATGCCAGGGCTTGATCGATTTCAACGATGCCTACGATTACTTCGGAAAGAGTCGTTTCACAAAAGCGCTGGTGCGATTTGGGGTTCGAATCCGCTATTTCACGAAAGTCCTGGGATACTATCTGAGTTCCGATAAGCGTGTCATTAAAGGGCCAGGCGCCCCCAAGAGGGAAGTGGCGTCTGAGGCGAAACGGATGGCCGTTAGAGCGGAGCTGGGTAGATACCGTGACCCGGGAATCGACGAGAAGGCCGTAGCTCCCGTCCGCCCCGGTTCCGATGCTGCCTCAATGTCTGACTAGGCATGGCCCGCGTAGGCTTCGCGTCAGGGCGCCGATTCTGTAAAGCTGCCAGGCTTAACCCGAATCGCGGATGAGCTGGTACTTTCTCCAATAGGGTTGCTGTAATCGCCGCCGCAGTGCCCGCCACGCCCGGACCACGGGTCGCGACATGAGCCACCCCAGGGAGCCATCGGACAACAGCCTCCGCAGGCCCGCCGCCATCGTTTCGCGTCTGCGCATCTCTTCCAGCGCCAGGGCAGTCGAGTAAGTCATCCGGCGGTACCTGGCGATTTCGGGATCCAGGCAAGCGGCCCATTGGTTGATTATCGCCAGCGGTTCGGCATGAAGCCGCAGGCGGTGTTGGGGCGACGCCGACATGCTGCCCGGGTGGATCCGGTAGCGGCAGACCAGTTCCTGCACGGCGCCGGCCCGGTAGCTGCGGGCGATGGCAATGTAGAGATAGTAGTCGGGAACAACCCGAATGGTATTGGGTATGCCTCCTGCCTCGCTGACCGCTGAACGGCGCAGGACCGCCGAACTCATGGCTATGAAACAAGCGTCGCGGAAAAGCGCAGTGAAGATATCGCCTTCTGGAAGCCGTCCGAATTCGTGAGCATAGTCGTAATCGCGCCGGTCCCCGCGCCGGGAGTCGAATAACACGGTGCGCCCATAAACAATACCGACATCGTTCCTGGCGAGCGCCATCTGCTTTTCCAGTTTACGCGGCAGCCAGATGTCGTCCTGATCGAGAAAGGCGAGCCATTCTCCGCTGGCTTGCCGGATCGCCCGGTCTCGGGCTTCGCCCAGCGGCGTCTCGTCAGGCGATAGAAAATAGCGAATCCTTCGGTCCCTGTCGCCATACTCGCCAACAATGCTGGCGCTCTCGTCGGTGGAGCAGTCGTCCCAGACAATGAGTTCCCAGTCGGTGAAAGTCTGCGACATCACGCTGTCCAGGGCTTCGCGCAGAAAGGTGGCGCCGTTGCGAACATTCATGATGATGCTGACCAGGGGCATGAGAGTGCGTCTTGCTGGATCGATCCTACACGCTGGACTGGCTGCCCGGTCTTCGCCAGTATGGCCGCCAGAGATAGCGGCGGACGACGTGAAATACAAACGCGAAGGGACGCGCGAATTGCGAGCCAGCCGAGCCTTCGGTAAACAGCCGGGCCAGTCCCTGGCGGAAGGTGGTTTGGTTCCTCATCTCTTCGAGGGCGATGGCCGTACAGTGCCGTTTGCGGCAAAGCGCCACCGTGCCCCGGTCCAGCTGCTCAGCCCAGCGCTCAACGAGCCCTAGCGCCTCCCGATTCATCTCGACTGCCACAACGTGGGACATGCTGCCGGAGTGCTCGCGATAGCGGCAAATTACTTCCTGCACCGCGCGCGCGCGATACCGGCGGGCAACCGCGACGTACAGATAGTAGTCGGGAATAATGCGAACTTCGTCGGGTATGCCTCCGGTGGTCTCGATGGCGGAGCGGCGGAACATGGCGGAGCTCATGGCGATGAAGCAGGACTTGGTAAACAGCTGGGCAAAGATATCGCCTTCCGGCAGGCGTTTGTATTCATGCGCCTGGTCGTAATCGCGTTTCCGGCCGCTGGGATAAAACCTGACCGTCCGTCCATAGATGAGGCCGGCGTCGGGGTCGGCGAGCGCCAGTTGTTTTTCCAGTTTTCCCGGCAGCCAGAGGTCGTCCTGATCGAGAAATGCAATCCACTCTGCCTTGGCTTGGCGAAGGGCATCGCGTCTCGCCTTGCCAAGGGGCGCATCGTCGGGCGAGAGAAAGTAGCGGACCCTGGCGTCACGGTACGCGGAAATGATGTTCGCACTGGCGTCGGTGGAGCAGTCATCCCAGACGATGAGCTCCCAGTCGTTGAAAGTCTGGGCCAGGACGCTGTCGATAGCTTCCCGCAAGGTTGGCGCCCCATTGCGAACATTCATGATGATGCTGACCAGAGGCATAAGTTAGGCCGGGCAGCGCCGGTTTATGGGATGGTCCAGACCTGGTAGGAAGATACCAGCACACAGTAAAACAGAAGCTGCCAAAACACTGTAGCCAGGGACGTCACGCCGCAGACCAGCAGAAAATGGTCTGCTCTCCCTACGCTCGCCGGCAGGCCGATGATCAGCGCTGCGCGGACAGTTCCCGCAATGGCCGCGATGGCAAACATCGCGACGGCCAGTCCGAAGTGAGACTTGGGAGGCGACTTCGGCGATACTCTTACGCCGGGGGCTGATCGCCGGTACCAGAGCACGACCCAGATCGCTAATGCGAGGATTCCAGCAACGGTGCTGATGTATTGCAGGGCAGCGAACAGCTGTAGGCGATGGTGTACGAAAGGAATGTGTACGAAGCCACGCAGCCAGGCAAACCGCCGCCACGGCCAAGTGTAAGCGTGGGTGAAGGAGTCCCATGCCAGATGGCTCAAGATGCCCAGCGAAATTGAGGCAAGGATCGCGAGAAAGCGGGAAGCGCCGCCGAAGTTGAAATCAGCAGTCTGGCCGCGCAGACGCTCCTGCATGGAGGCAGGTAAAAGCCCAAGGATTGGCCGCTTGATGATGCTGTGAAACAGCCACAGGGCGAGGAGCGAGGCCGGTATGGTGAATTCGATGACTCCGGGAAACTGATGGCCCAGGCCGCGGTACTCGGTGTTTCCGATAATGTAAGGAAAGTCCGGAGCCATGCTGCCGACAATAAAGGCAGACGTAATCAGGTTGAGTTTTCGCAACGGCAGAACGGCGGCGGCGTGAGATACCGTGAAGGGCATTCGGGTGACTTACAAGGGACGAACGCTGCTTGTTCAAGTATAGCCGAGCGGTGGGCTTAAGCCGCCGGCAGGCAGGCTTCGCAAAATCAATTACAATCAGCAGAACTTACGACTCCACGATCGGGCCCAAAGACCTATGAAACGTGCTCCGCTGGCTGGCGGACCTTCCATTCCATTGCAAGAGGACGACCTTCCCGCGATTGCCGGCGGGACGCCGGTCCGTACGCGCGACGCCCGCCTGGTCTTCGGGGCGCCGGTCATCGGTGAGGCCGAGGTTGCCTCGGTGGTGGAGTGTTTGCGCAGCCGCTGGATCGGCTTGGGGCCCAGAGTCGAAGAGCTGGAGCAGGAGTTCGCTCGCTACAAGGGTGCGCCTTATGCAGCCGCCGTAAGCAGCGGAACGGCCGCAATCCATCTCGCTCTGGTCGCGCTGGGCATTGGAGCGGGCGATGAAGTGATCGCGCCGGCCATGACTTTTTGCTCCACGGTGCACTCCATTGTCCATGCCGGAGCACAACCCGTGCTGGTGGACTGCAATCGCGGCACCTTCAACCTTGATCCCAACCTCATCGAGAAAAAAATCACGCCGCGTACCAAGGCGCTGCTGGTGGTACACATGTGCGGCCGCTGTTGCGATATGGACCCGATCCTGGAGATCGCCAGGCATCACGAACTGCGTGTCATCGAAGATTGCGCCCACGCCATCGAGTCCAGCTATCACAGCCGGCCCGCAGGCCTGATGGGCGATGCCGGATGCTTCAGCTTTTATCCCACCAAGAATGTGGCTACCTGCGATGGCGGCATGGTCATTAACCGCGACCGCGGGCTACACGAGCGAATCAAAGTCCTCTCGCTGCACGGCATGACTGCCGATGCCTGGAGCCGGTTTGTCGGCGGACCCAGCGGCTATGAAGTTGTTGCCGCCGGATTCAAGTACAACATGACGGACCTGGCGGCGGCCCTGGCACTGCCGCAAATGGGGACGATCGAGGAACACTGGAAGCGCCGTGAGCAAATCTGGCAGGCCTACAATGAGCGGCTTAGCGGAATGCCTCTGCTTTTGCCGCCAGGTCCCGAGCCCGATACTCGTCATGCCCGTCATCTGTACACGCCGCTGCTTTTGCTGGAGGAGATAGGCGTGGCACGCGAGAAAATAATCGCTGCTCTGGCCGCCGAAAATATTGGCGTCGGCATCCATTACGTTCCCGTGCACCAGCACCCGTATTATCGCCAACGCTTTGGCTTTGCCGATTCCGATTTTCCCAACGCGACCTTTGTCGGGGAACGCACCATTTCGCTGCCCCTTTCGCCCGCCATGTCAGAGCAGGACGTAGTGGACGTCACGACGGCATTGGCGCGTATTTTTCGCTACTACAAAGCTGCGGCATGAATTGGGGCCTGAGCTGCTTTGTGGCGTCTAACTTCCGGGGACTGGTTTGAAGAACCGTCTACTCCTGGCGATTTTCTTTTGCGGCTCGGTCACGCTCGCCGCATGCGCCCAGCAGACCTCGCCCTCTCCTGCTGCGTCCGGACAATCCCAGCCTGCCTCGCCCCCACCTGCTGCGACCGTTCCCCATCCCAACGAGAGCAAGTTCCTCATTCACCTGGCAGAAGATCAAAAGGACATCTGGACCAGTCCATTTCACCTGAATCCATCGGATGCCAAGTGGCTGGTGCCGATGGGCGGCATCGCCACGGGGCTCTTCGTCACCGACCCGCAAAGCTCCTACGCCATGCGACTGGACAATCAGCATGCGCTGAACCTGGCGGCCAACGCGGGCCTGGCTACCGCCGGCGGGTTGACTGGGGCAGCGTACCTCTGGGGGCGGATTACTCACAACGAGCGCGCCCGCGAGACTGGGATTCTGGCGACGGAAGCCATGATCAACGCGCTGGGGGCCGATTACGCCCTTAAAGGCATTACCGGCAGAGAGCAGCCGTTTCCCTCGAACTTCCAGAACATATTCTTTCACGGCGGCACGTCATTTCCGTCGGACCACGCAGCCTTGACCTGGGCGTTTGCGTCTGTGGTTGCACAGGAGTATCCGCACCTTGTACCCGAGTTCGGCGCTTACGGCCTGGCGCTCGGAGTCAGCCTGGCGCGCGCCGCCGCGGACCAGCACTTTCTTTCCGATGTTTTCATTGGAGGGCTGTTGGGCTACCAGATCGGGCGGCATGTTTACAAGCAGCGCCACAATCCTGAGATCGACGACGACTTGAAGATCGTTGCCGAGCAGACCTCAGCGCCGCGTCCCACAAACTTTGCCAGCGTTTATGTCCCGCTCGATAGCTGGGTTTATCAGGCGATGGAGCGCTTGATCGGCGGCGCCTATATCGATAGTGCGTATCTGGGGATACGGCCCTGGACGCGCATGGCCTGCGCGCAAATGCTGATCCAGATGAATTCCAAGGTCGAATACCACACCGACGTTCCTTCGGAAATCTGGAAGCTGAAGAAAGCTCTGGATGGGGAATTCGCTCCTGAGATCGAAGCCTGGGACGGGCATCCGACAGAGTCGCTACAACTGGATTCGGCCTACACGCGGGTGATGGACATTGCCGGCGCGCCGGTGAACGACAGCTATCATTTTGGGCAGACCCTCATCAACGACTACGGCCGGCCGTATTGGCAAGGCGTGAACAACGTCAGCGGGTTCAGCGCCAGCGCCAACGATGGCCGCTTTGCGTTTTACGTCGATGGCGAGTACCAGTACGCGCCCACCATCCCGGCGTACCCCCTGTCGGTCCGCCAGGTAATCGCGAGTGTCGACGAGAACCCAGTGCAGCCGCCCACGCCGATTTCCGCCAACCAGTTCAGACTCCTGAATACCTACGCTCTGGCCAAATATGCAGGTCTGGATTTTTCGGTAGGCAAGCAGAGTATGTGGTGGGGTCCGGGCGAAAGCGGCGCTCTGTTAATGAGCAATAACGCGGCGCCCTTCTGGATGCTGCAAATCAATCGCACCGTACCGATGAACATTCCGTTGTTATCCAGGTTGCTGGGGCCATTCGAGTTCAGCAATTTCTTCGGCGCTCCCGCCGGCCAGCAGTTTCCTCCGAACCCGTATATGTTCGGGCAAAAGGCCAGCTTCAAGCCGACTGAAAACCTGGAATTTGGATTCACCCGTGACGATGTATTCGGCGGCCAGGGCCATGTGCCCATCACCTTCGGCTCTTTCTGGAATGCTTTTACCAGCTTCACCGACGTTACCCCGGAGGTGAAGTTTTCGCGCAACGATCCCGGCGCTCGACACGCCAGCTTCGACTTTTCGTGGCGACTGCCCTTCGTGCGCCGGTGGCTTACCCTCTACACCGACTCGCTGGTACATGATGACGTTAGTCCGGTGAGCGCGCCCCGGCGCTCGGCCATTAATCCGGGCATCTACCTCACCCATTTTCCTGGTCTCCCGAAGCTCGACTTCCGGGCTGAAGCGGTCTATACCGATCCTCCCACCGTAGCCAGCGTGGGAGGACACTTCATCTATTGGGAAGTCGTCTATCACGACGTGTATCTGAATGACCGGTTCCTGATGGGAAACTGGATAGGCCGCGAAGGTAAGGGGTATCAGGCGTGGAGCACCTATCATCTCAGTCCGCAGAGCAGCATTCAGTTTGCGGTAAGAAACAGCAAGATTGCCAACGACTTCATTCCCGGGGGCAGCACGCAGTGGGACTGGAGCGTTTCGGGCATGCTGTGGGTACGTAAGGACCTGGAAATCCAGCCTCTGCTGCAATATGAGACCTGGTGGGTACCGGTGCTGGCGGCCAATCGGCAAGCCGATTTTACCAGCTCGGTTCAGCTTACCTGGTGGCCGACCATGGCTGGCATACGTCGGGCCGTGCGCTGAAAACCACGGGTTCACGGAACTGCCGCCACTCGCGGCCCCATAAAATTCTCAGTTGAATTCACGTTCCGGCTATGACATTCTTTGTCTGCTAAAGCCCCACAAGTTGGTCGGTGATGCCTCGCTAGCCAATAGCGAGTAGCCCGATTGTATTGGGAGAAACCCATGCCGAAGAAGCCGTTAAAGAACTTTCCTTCCCCTAAGATTCACGTGCCTACCATCGCCTGCTTCAACCAGGCTGTGACCCCGATGGGGGTGGAGTTCGATGCCCTCATTGCCGCCATGCAGAAATTCGTGGACGAGCATTTCGCGCCGGTGTGGGGAACGCCGGCCAAACTGGTGAAGTCCAAGGGCTTCCTCAAAGGCGCCTGGGCGATGGCATTTCTCGACAAGACGCGCGATGCGTCCATGGAGGGTTACCACGACGTGACTCCCGAGGGCATGCCGATGTCCAAGGTATTTGTGAAGAACATCCTGGACCAGAAAGACAAAGTGAGTGTGGCAGCCTCGCATGAACTGGCTGAGATGCTGGTTGATCCCAATGCGAATCTTTACTCGACTGGGCCCAAGAAGAACCGCCATTATGACTACGAAGTGGCAGACCCGGTGGAGGAGTTGTTTTTCGAGATAGACGGAATAGCCGTGACCAACTTCGTGTATCCGGCTTATTTCGAAGCGTTCCATAAGAAGGGGGCCACTCGTTTCGACCACATGGGAACACTTGACCGGCCATTCACCTTGCACCTGGGCGGCTACCAGTGCTATTCGGTCGACGGAAAAGAGAAAACGGAGTGGGGTTCGAAACCTAAGAGAGCGCGATTCGAGAAAGAAGACCGGCGCGGGCATCGCAGCAGCGTTCGCCGTAAGAAGACGAGAAAAGTGTCGAAGGCCAAGCAGACCTAGAAGGCGCGCCCGCAAAGACTATTGCGAGCGGCGTTTGGCGCCAGCAACGCGCTTTTTCGCGAGCCGTCCGAGAGCAGATCCCTGGCTGCGCTCATGATGACAATTAAAGGTAGTGAGAGTACAACGCAAGAAGTGGCGACGCCGGTATCGCGGCTGGTAATCACTGAAGCTTCGCGTACTCCGCCTGGGCCTGTTTCAGGGTGGAGACGTCGGGGTCCGCGTCCTTCCACAGCGTGAGGAAGTCGCGATAGGCCGCGCGGGCCTTGTCGCGGGCAGCCGGATCTTTAGCGGCGTCGAGGGCGTAAGCGCGGGCCAGACCGAGGCGAGCCAGCGCCGCCCAGGGAAAGTTGACGACCAGTCCCGGGTGGTCAATGAATTTCCGGAATTCCCCGGCTGCGGCCTTGCCGTCGCCCTGCATAAGATAGGCTTCTCCCCGTACATAGACAGGACACAGAAATATCGTTACTTGCGCGACTTCGCCGAGTTCGACGGCGGTGGCCACCTGCAAAGTATTGATGGCCTGGTTGGGGTCTTTGCGCTGTAGCGCGTTGGCGGCCCGAATCGTGGGCAGCCAATAGCGCTGGATCAGCGTGTCCAGGGGGAATGCTTTGTCGAGTTCGGCCGCCAGCTTGTCGGCTCCCGCCTGGTCGCCAGCCCGGGCCAGGGCCAGGGCTGCAATCGCTCGTACGTCGCGGTTCGGCGCCAGCTTCACGGCGGCCGTGGCATCGCTGCGGGCACGCTCCCGATCGCCGGCCTCTACCTCGCGAAGCGCCGCCGCCGCCTGGTAGAGAGCAGCCTGCTCGTTGGCATCGTTATGCTGGGCTACCTCCATGGCCCGCTGCGACAGGGCGCGGGCATTCTTGATTTTTCCATACCAGCCGGCAGTGTCCGCCTGATAGGCCAACACGAGGTCTTCGGCGCCGGGCTTGTCAATTGCGGCAGCTGCCAACTGCATCATCTGCGCCTGGTCATCTTTCAGAAAGGCCAGCTGGTAACGATTGGCGACAAGGTACTCACTTTCCAGCTTCCGTTCCGCGGCTTGCTTGTATACCGCCTCCGCATCGGTCAGCAGATCAAGGCTGGCATAGTCACTGCCGAGGTTGAGATAGTTGTTCTCGTCGTTCGGCTCCAGGCGCAGCGCCTCCTGGGATTCCTGCAAAGCCTTCTGCCAGTTTCCCAAGCTGCCATAGATGTCGCCCAGATTCGTACAAGGTAAATAGTCCCGCGGGTAGGTCTGCTGCCAGAGGCGGTAGATTTCAATTGCTTTCTCCAACTCGCCGGTAGTGTAGGTGTAATACACCGCTTCGATGGAGAAACGCTCCCTCTCACTCACCTTGGCTCGAAGTTCGTAGGCCTTGCGCGAATTCTCCCCGGCCCGACCCAACTCGCCCAGGTTGCCATAGACAATCGACAGGCCGCGGTAGGCAATAGCAAAATTAGGGTCGAGCTCCACTGCCTGCTTGTAGAAAGGCAGAGCGGCAGCGTCGCCTTTGGCAGCGCGCGTCTTACTTCCCAGACTGTAAGCCTGCAAGGCCGGTAACGATGGCGTAGTCGCTTCCTCCACCGGGGTTGCGTACTTCTGCACGGTATTGAGCGACTCTCCCAGCTTGCCTCGCAAGCTGACCGCCGCACGGTCCAAAGCCTTCAGCACTGTTTCCTTGCTGGTCGCCTGCTCCTGGGCCTCCGCCAGCACATCCCCGGTGTTACAGTCCAGCGCTTTCAGGCCGACCACGTACTGGCTTCCCAGGGCGGCAATTGAGCCGCTCAGCACGGCCCTGCTTCCCGTGCGCATGCAAATCTCGCGCGCGACCTCGGGCGTTAGCCGGTCGCCCGCGGAGCGGCCCATCATTTTCAGCGCCTCGTTCACTCTGCGCTCGGAAACCAGGTCGAGAAAAGGTGACTGCTCAAGCTGGACCGACAGTCCCTGCTTCAAAGTGTCGTCGAATACGCTGTCGCCCGTGGTGTTCACAAAATCGGAGAGAACGATGCTGTCCTTGTCGGTAAGCGGCCTGATTGGATGTGGGCGATAGTAAAACCAGGCTGCGGCCAGCAGCGCGACCAGAAGAATCGGAAGCGCAACCTTCCAGAGCTTGCTGAGGTGGGCCAGCGGCGATTGTGGGTGCAGTGCCGTGGGTACGGTACCGGCGGAACTGAGACCGCTGTCCATGTCCCGCTTCAGCCGTTGCAGGTCCGACCGCATCTCCGCCGCATGCTGATAGCGTAAATCGCGGTCCTTTTCCAGTGCCTTGTTGATGATCCGTTCCAGGTCCGCGGGCACATCGGGATTGAAACGGATGGCCGCGGCGGGCAATGTGTCCAGAATGGCTTTGGAGATGACCCCTGAACTTTCTCCCCGGAAGGGAGGAATACCGGTGGCCATTTCGTACAGGACTACACCGAAGGAGAATAAGTCGCTGCGGCAATCGAGTTCCCTGGTTCGCACCTGTTCGGGCGACATATAAGCCACCGTGCCGACGGCGAACCCTGGGCTGGTCAAGTGTTGTTCAACGGTGACGGTCGCTGAGAGCCCTTCGGAGGCCGCGTGCTTACTTGACGAACCGGCGGCCACGGTAACCTTGGCTAGGCCGAAATCAAGGACCTTGGCGTGGCCCCGCTTGGTGACAAAGATGTTGGCGGGCTTGATGTCGCGGTGCAGGATGCCTTCGCTGTGCGCTGCGTCGAGCGCATCGGCAATGTCGATGGCGATGCGGAGCAGATCCGCCGTCTCCAGCGGGTGCCCGGCAATGCGATGCTTAAGGGTCTCGCCATCGAGGAACTCCATGACCATGAAGACGCGGCCATCCTGCTCGCCGATGTCGTAAATAGTGCAGATGTTGGGATGGTTGAGCGCCGAGGCGGCCCGGGCCTCGCGCCGGAAGCGTTCGAGCGCCTGGGGATCGCGGGCAACATCGTCAGGCAGGAACTTAAGCGCAACAAAGCGTCCCAGACGGGTGTCCTCGGCCTTGTACACCACACCCATTCCACCGCCGCCGATTTCCTCGACGATACGGTAGTGCGAGATCACCTTGTCGATCATTAGGCTCTGTGACTTTAGGGTCACCCCATCTTAGGGATACGGTATTCGCCAGTCAATCCAGAATCGCGGCGGCGAGGGTCTATGACGCAGCCGAAGCGCGCTCAACCGGGCGTGGCCGATGGTTGGGTTGTGGCATGAACAACCGCCGGGGTTTCTAGTAATATTTAAGTCACTCAAGGGCCTGTAGCTCAGCGGTTAGAGCAGGGGACTCATAATCCCTTGGTCGGGGGTTCGAATCCCTCCGGGCCCACCAATTGAACCAATGAGTTCCGACGGTACCGCCTCCTCTTGGTGGTTCGGCGTTTGCGTTCTGGGTTGGGGATTCCCCTGGTTCGGCCCGGGTGTCTGAAAACACCCCGGGCGATTGAACGGCGACTGCTCATTACTTTTGGTGGAGGACGGAGTGCCTGATATCAGGCCAAAACTCCTTTACGACATTGAAGGCCCCATCCAGGGCAAGTTGCTCTTCCCATCTTTGGCCAGTCTTGGTCCAGGTGCGATATTGCGCAGGGTAATAGAGGCCTGAGATTCCGGCTGCGGCACCGTTGCCGACAATTTCCGAAAAGTTAACAGCTGAACCACCGCTATCGGTGCGGGTGACGGCCAACCGGCTGAGCGCGTATCCGGTCCGCTTAAAGAAACCGCCGTGGCCCAGCGTGAAATACCGCGGATCCTGTTTGAAGGCGGTCGCGAGAGCGAATTCAGTGAAGAAATTTCCCACGCCTTGGTCGGCGAAGATGTGGTAGTAGTACCGGGCGAACGAGTCAGCTCCATCGCTAAACTGGGGAACGCTCCTTTGCGCCATACTAATTCCGCTGAGAAACCCCACGTACAGGAAGGTGGAGTAATCGAAGCTGTCTTCGACAAAGAGCTTGAATTTCCCCGCCGGGTCGAGCGGAGGCACCTTGGCATCGGCGCTAACCGCACGATAGTTTGGAATGATGTACAGAATGCGCTTGGGTTGTTCCAGAGCCGCAGGAGTGCTGGCGGAATTTTGCTCTGGCACGGAGGAGTCTTTCAACTTGGGATCGGGACCCGGGGCCTGCGGCTGGACAGCACCCGGCTGCGGTGACGTTTGTTGTTGCTCCTGAAAGGCGCCAGGAGCGTCCGGGAAGGGCCCGCTCGATGCGTCCTGTATCGAAGGTTGCTGGGCGGAGAGAGCCGACACCAGCAACAAAAAGAGGGCGACTAGCGTGGATGCGCGGAGAAACATCTGCAAGCTGCGTGACATGTCCTCGGATGCCTTGCACTGACTTTAGCGCGAAAAGTCAGTGCCTTTCGTTACGTTAGGATGAAGTTCTTGTCATCTCATCGGACCAGGCGAGACAAACAGAATGTTCCCTGTATGCTACCCCAATTTCACTTTGCATGGCTGGTTTTCTAAGGAACGTCGTTAGTCCACGGCTCTTGCTCCCATGGGCCGATGTTTTGCACGTTCCTGTCCAGCAGAATTCGTAAGCGGACCCGCTGAGAGTTGACATGCTCCGCATATGTCGAAGTGACTCGAGACGATGGTTGACTTCTATCGTCCCTCGAAGCTGATGTCAGAGACACTACCCTGAAGATCAACCTGCTCGAACTGGCGCTTTCTTCAAGGAACAGGCTGGCGTTCCTTCCGCTACAATCTCAGTGCCCGTCTCCGTGAAAGGTGCGTCCCGCGACATGATTCAGCAGATTCTCAACAAACAACTTCTGCAAGATGTACTGGAAAGCATGCGAACCCAGGCACAGGTGTCGGCGGCGGACGAGCGGCGGGCTTTCACCGGCACTCCGATGGACGACCTGGACGCGTTGGAGCGGGCTGAGCTGGTGGAGAGCATCGATGCCGCCAAGAAGTTCGTCGAGGAGGAACAGCCGGCGACCGAGCGGGCGAGCGATCGCAGGGGCAGCGCCGTGGCACTCCCATTAGCCGACCGCAACACCTACATGCCGCGTTCGCCCGAGCTCTCTAACCTTCAGTCTGCCCTTGAACAGTACTTTCTAGAGCAACGTTCGGGCGTGGTGGAATCGCCACGGCCGGACGATCGCCGCGGCGGCTCGGTGCCGGTCGCGGGTTCGCAACTTACCATCTGGCAGGACTATCTGGCGGACCGGCGTATTTTTGGCGCCTTCGAGCAAACCGACATCGGGTGGATCAATTCGCTGTTCGCCAAAGGCATCCGGAAATTCCGGAAGAAGCATAAGTTTGTTGAGAGGCCGGTGCGGGAAGGCCCGATCTTACTTGCCGACGAAAAGCTGCGGATGATCGTTTTCGGCGACTGGGGCAGCGGCATCCCGCGGGCGCAGAGTGTGGGGAATTATATCCGGCGCGAGCTGGATGACCCCAAGGTGAAGGATTGGCAGAAGCACGTCATCCATCTGGGTGACGTTTACTATTCGGGCTGGGAATATGAGTACAAGAACCGCTTTCTGAACGATTGGCCGGTGAAGCCGGAAGAGAAAGATAAGATTGGTTCCTTCAACTTGAATGGAAACCACGACATGTACTCCGGCGGATGGGCCTACTATGACTGCGCGCTGGCCGACGAACGCTTTGCTGCCTGGCAAGGCAAGAGCAGCCTGTTCCACTTGAGTAACAACCACTGGCAGATATTCGGCCTGGATACCTCGCACGATGACGCCGGCCTGAAGGGCGATCAGGCCAGTTGGGTCCAAGGCGCGGCGCGTAAGGGCGTGAAGACCATGCTTCTTAGCCACCATCAATATTGCAGCGCCTTTGAGGAAGCGCCCCAGACCGTGGTCGACAAGATCCAGCCCGTGCTGAATGAGCTGGACGTGGCAGCATGGCTTTGGGGACACGAGCACCGCTGCATGACCTACAAAGACGTCCCCCGCATCCGGTTTCCGCGCTGCCTGGGACATGGCGGCGTGCCGGTATACCAGACTCGTGGCCTTGGCGAGCCCACGCCGCCGCCCGGAGAGTGGGAATATCGCGACTACATTGACGGGGGCGTGGAGCTCTGGGCCAAGTTCGGTTTTGTGGTACTCGATTTCAACCGCGACAAGATTGCCGTCCGTTATGTCAACGAGGACGGCGACGAAGTTCGGCAGGAAACGATCGAGTAATCTCATCTTGTCGGAGCACGGGCGGATCTCACAGATTCAGGAAGAGGGCGCGATGCAAACCCGAACAGGAACGCTAACCTTCGAAAATGGCGAATGCCGTTTGGACGGCGAAATTTTGCTGGCATTGCAAGGTTCCGCAAACCCTGTGCTGGCCGTTGCCGAATTCATGAGCGAGCATGGACTTCGGGAAGGCGACCTTATAGATGTAACCGGCACCCTAGGCCCTCTTGGTGAGGCGATTGTCTTCTTTGTAGTCGATGCTCGCAGCGCCGCCTGGCAACGACCAGAGCAACAGCAACAACAGCAACAACAGCAACAGCAACAGCAACAGCAACAGCAACAACAACAGCAACAGCAACAGCAGCATGGCCACAACAACAACAGCAACAACAACAACAACAGCAACAGCAGCAGCAGCAACAACAACAACAGCAACAACAACAGCAACAGCAACAGCAAGAACCGCAAGAGCAGCTAGTACCGCCGGAACCGCTGGAACAGCTCCAGCAACAACTAGAGTTGCAGCAGGAACATCTGCGAGTGTTCCACGAGCAGCAACGGCGGGTGCTGGAGATGATGCAACAACAGAATGCGCAATACCAACAGAGGTACGAACGGTCGGACTCGGCACAGCAGTGGGAGAAGTGGCAGCAGCAACTTGAACAGTTTCAGCAACAACTGGAAAAGCAGCCGGAGCCGAACCGAACGGTTGAATGCATGCCCCAGCTCGAAATCAGAAAGGAACTGGTTCCGGGCAAGGCGTATGGCATGGCAGTGTTCGTCGACCAGAAAGCGGCCGCGCCGGGAGCGGAAGTAGGCCCAGTCAAGATTGAAGTTCCGCAAAATGCGAAGCAGGTCCCGGTGGATGTGTGGCTGGATTGCTCCAGCCATTTCAGCGTGGAAGACATATCGAATCCGCCGCAGATCATGGTCGATACTGAAAGTGGAACCAGCAACGAGATGGGTTTCACCTTAGCGGTACTCAAGCAGCCTGATGACAGGCCGATGTTTGTTTCCGCGTTTTTCCGTTATAACGAGCGTCCATGCGGCAAGATCACCCGCTATCTGGAATTGGCCAACGGCAGCTTGCGCTGGAAGGAGTTTGTTCAGGCGGTTAAGCGCGAAGGCGAGGTAGAACTGCCCAACGCCGATGCGCCGGCCTCGGTCCTGGTCGAGACCGCTGCCGTGCCGGCCGCAATCCGCGTGGAGGTGCTGAGAACGGAGGCCAATGACGGCCAGCACTTCCGGTTGAAATGCTATACCCCGCAGGGAAAGTGGGAGGGCACGTGGAACCTGCCACAGGTCACGAAAGACCTGGTCAATACGTACATGCAGACGTTCATGGCCGCGGCCGGCGACGCTCGGATTGCCAGTCTGGAAAGTGCCGGAATGGCTTTCTGGGATGCGCTTCGCGACGAGGTCAAGGCGTTGCTATGGGAAGCCCTGGAGAAGGGCGCTGCCACCATGTCCCTGATCTCGGAGGAGCCGTACATTCCGTGGGAGCTGATGGTGCCCTATCAGAAGGTGCAAAATCCGCGCAAGCCTCTGGGAGTCGAGATTCAACTTGGGCGCTGGATTGCCGGTGACTATAAGTCGCCGCGCCAGCATGTCCCCATGAAGAATGCGTACATTGTTTGCCCGAAAACTTCAGGGCTCAGCAGTGCGCCGCTGGAGGTGAAATTTCTTGCCGGGTTGGGGCCCGATTTTGTCCCGGACCAGATCCTTCCGGCAGACTTTGCCGGCGTGAACAAGGGGCTGGCTGGCCCCGCGCGCGATGTAATCCATTTTATTTGCCACGGCAAAAGCGCGGCGCTACAGACCATGGAACTGGATAAACCAGACACCCTGGATTGCTCGCAGGTGCGCACCCTGAAGGGATTTCAAGCAGCGTTCAAGGAGGGCCCACTGGCATTCCTGAATGCGTGCGAAGTTGGAGGTCAGGTTTTGGCCCTGGCGGGAGTGGGCGGTTTTGCCAACTCGTTCATTGAACTCGGCGCGGCGGCGGTGATTGCTCCGCTGTGGCCGGTCCAGGACAAAGCAGCGCTTGACGTGACGCAGACGTTTTATCCGCAGGCGCTCAAGGGCGTGCCCTTCGCCGAGTTGATGAAGCAGATCCGCGCCAAGGCGTACGCGCAGGCCGTCGACAGCTATGCGGCGTATTGCTTCTATGGAGATCCGATGGCTTCGGCGATATCAACCTAAGGCCCCGGCGGCGGCGTTGGCGCCTGCACCTCACTTCGACTGTAGCAACGACTCAATCTTTTGCTGTAGGACCGGCATTTCCGCCGCGCCAACATACTTGGCGGCGATGCGGCCATCGCGTCCAATCAGGAAGGTCACCGGCAATCCCAGAACCCCTCCGTAGGATTCTGCGAGGGTGGCGCTGCCGATCGCCACGGGATAGTTCATCTTGAATTGCTGGTAGAAGTCGTGCACCGGCTTGGCGTCGTCGTCCATGGAGATGCCGATGAGTTGCAGTCCCTGCGGGCCATACTTGCTCTGGTAGTCAATAAACTGCGGAATCTCGCCTCGACAGGGCGTACACCAGGTGGCCCAGAAGTTGAGCAGCACAACCTTGCCGCGATAGCTGGCGAGCGAGAGCGGCTTGCCATCCAAGTCTTGCAATGAGAAGGTGGCTGCCGGCGAATCGAGCGCTCCGGGATGCCCACCCTTGGCAGTGGAGCGGTGCTGGCCGGCTTCATAAACCGCAACCGCAATCGCGATCACGATGATAATCAGAACAATTCTTCGCGTAGGCATTATTGGCCTTTGATTGTGGGATATCCCTTATCGACCCAGTCGGTCCCAAAGTTGTTGGCGATGTACAACACCTTCACGTGGGTGAATCCCATCGTGGCTAGCTGGTTGTAAGCGGGGCGAACGTTGGGGCAGTGGCTCCACGGGCAGCATCCACAATACAGGATGATGAGCTGGTCGTGAGGCAGAGATTTTACGCGCGCCCGCAGCTTGTTCAGCCCTTGCTTATCGGAGCCGGCGCCAATGTATTCGGCTCCGGGGATGTGGGCCTGCATGTAGAGCAGGGAAGGGCCCACGTTCAACAGCAAAGGCTTCTCGCCGGTGGTCGATTGAAGCAGCTTGAGGAGGTCCTCAGGATTGATGAGTTGGGCGCTGCCGGGTGGCAGGTCGGAGGGGCCGGAGGAAGCTTGTGCGCGGGCGGTTGGCGCGGCAGACAGAACGAGCGTCAACAAAAGTATGGCCGGAACAAATGTTCTCATTGCGTGTGCCCTTTCGGAACCCGTATCCGCAAACGCTCCACCCTCATCGGCTAAAGTCGTGCCGTCCCCAGGGGACTCAGGTACTCTTCACACTTAACCCAGCACTCCGCTTCCCACCCCAATTCGCGCAAAAGAGGCGCGAATCGGGGCCCCGGTTTCGCTCCGTGCTGGGCTATCATGACGCCGCGCCTGCGGCGCTTGATTTTCGAGCTTCTTACTCCACCGCTCAAGGGAAAAGTTAGTTCTCACGCAGACTCGGAAGGCGTGCCCTTCAAAACCCGGCCTCCGGTTGCCAAGCCGCTCGAATCCAGCTTAGCTGATGAGAGCGCCGAGGCCAATCTCGACCCCGCTGCTCACGTACAATCTTCTGCTAGATGGAACCAGTGGAACACACTATGAATCGGGAGCGGGCGACGGGCACGACGGCAGCGACGCTCAAGGGATCGGTGCTGGGCGTGATTCTCCACGATGTGTGCGAGGAGATCAGGCTGGAAGAGCTGCGCCAGATACTGGGAGCGCGGCGTGTGGAGCGCGGCTTCAAGCATTCCACGCCAGAGTACGTACGCTTCGAGAATCCCCCGGTGGTGGAGGAGTTGGAGCCAGTGGTCCTGGGCAGCGGCGAGAGGCTGGTGCCCCAGATCAAGTATTACGACTACGGCGTCATCAGCGTCTTGCTGGAGTACAGCTTTGAGGCCGACTGGGATGGGTTGGTGCAGCTGGCGGCGCACTGGGTTCCGAACCCTGAGCTGGAGCGGCAGGCGCAGCAGATCATTCGCGGGCGGCTGGAGAAGATTGCGCCAGCCATCGTGCGGCCGTACACCGACTGGCTGAGCGAGGATTACTACATCTTCGTGTTGAGCGACGTGGCAGGCCATCCGCGCGGGGCGGAATTACTGGCGCAGCACGCGCCCCAGATCGCGCAGATTCTGCGTGGCGAACATACTCCGCTGGCCCACAGCATCAACGAAGACGTGTTGCAATCCAGCCTGTTCTATTATCCGCAGGATATGGTGACGATTGGGTGGAATGCTGCCCTGGTGTATGACACCCCGGCGGGCGCGCAGACCTCGATCCAGATTCTGGAGTACGCCAACTCGCAGTTGCTGGAGTTTCGGCACTACGATGAGTGGCTGACGCGCGAGCTGGCGGGTGTCTATGGCGCGCTGAAGCATCGCGGGGGAATCCTGCGGCGCTGGAAGATGCGGGGCGAGGCGCTGCGGCTGAACGGAGTGATCGTGGAAATTACCGAGCTGGCCGAGCGCTCGGAAACCGCGATCAAGTTTGTCAGCGATATGTATTCCGCGCGGCTGTACCGGCTGGCTGCGGCCAAGGTCGGGGTCCCGGAATATAAGAACCTGGTCAATGAAAAAGTACGTACCGCCGAAGGGCTCTATCGATTCCTCATCGATGAATTTCACCAGAGCCGCGGCTTTGTGCTGGAGATGATGGTGGTCATCATCCTGGTGATCGAATTGATATTCCTCTTCCGCGGCAAGGGGTAGACGAGTTGTCAGTTGCCGGTTGCCGGTTGTCAGTTGTCAATAGCCTGTAGTCAGTAGTCACAGTACCCACCCGACTTGGGTGGGTACCCGCGATTGTTATCAATACCTGGTTATCAACACCTGCTAGGGCGCGAAGTAGCCGGAGATGTCGAGGACCAGTTGGGTCAAGGCAGCGGCGAAGGCGTCGATGGAACCGTTGCTGGTGGGCACGATGGCCATGTTGGACGTGATGTAGCCGTCGTAGGCATTCAGCGTCGAAGCTGTTGGCTGTTGTTCGCCATCAGGCCACAAGGTGAGGTAAGGCATCTGACCGGGCGGCACTACGGTTGCGTTGAAGATGTATGCGGCTGCATTGCTGGGCGGCGCGCAGGTGCTGCCCACAACATTAACGGTCTTCTCGCCGCTGAATGAGCCGCCGCTCTGGCGGGTATCCAGCACGCGGCACGGCGCCTGCGGATACATGGACAATCCACCCGTTCCGGGCGCAGCAAAATAACCATCGACATCCACCAACAGGTTGGTGCTGTTGCTGTGGGCGAAGAAGGCGGTGCCGTTTTCGCCGCCCGCGGCCACGATGGCGGCATTGGCTACAACCGTTCCGGTGTTGTCATTAAGGGTGGAGACGGTGGGTTGAGGCTCGCCCTGCGGCCACACGGTCAGGTAATCGAGGCCTCCAGCCGAGGGAAGGACGGTGACATTGAACGAATAAGCGACGGCGCTGCTGGGAACACCGCAATTGGGCGGAATCGTATAATCGCGCTCCACTCCCGGCAGCAGCATTCCTCCGTCCTGATTGTTACGGGTGTCTACGATGCGGCAGGGCATCAAGCTATAGAACTCATAGGTCCGGGAACTGGACGATACGAAGTAGCCATCGATGTCGAGAATGACGTCGGTGGTATTGCTGGCGTAGACGCTTACGGAATTGTTGCCGGCGGGCACAATCGCGGCGTTGGCCTTGATGCGGCCATCGGGAGAGTTCATGGTGGAAACGTAGGGCTGAACTTCGCCGTCAGGCCAGACGGTCAGATAGCCTAATGGGCCGTAGGGTGAAACCGTAACGTTCAAAGAATAAGCAGCGGCGTTGCTGGGAATATTGCAGCCGCCCAACTGCGGGATGAGGAAGTTCCGCGACATGCCGCCCATGATGGGATTGTGAGTCGGCCGCGTGTCAATCAGGCGGCAAGGCATCACGGGAACAAACTGGAGGGGGCCGATAACCTGGAAATCGGTGTAAGTAACCAGGGTGTTGCCGGGTATGGCCGCTTTGACCGTGCCCGTGGTGGCCCCGGTGGGCACGGTGGTAGTGATTTCCGAGGCGGAGACAACGGTAAATGTCGCCGGCGTGCCGTTGAACGAGAGGCTGGTCGCGCCAGTAAGATTCGATCCGAGGACGGTAACGGGGCTGCCAACACTGCCAAAGGAGGGCAAGGTTTCCAGGAAGGGTGTAAGGCCGGAGGCGATCTTGAAGACGGTGCCATCGTTGCTGGCTCCGCCCTGGCTGGTGGTTCCGTACAGGTTCCCGTCGGTACCTTGCAACAGCCCGCCGGTAGGGACACCGCCGTCGGAGCCGTCGAAGGCGTGCAGGGTTGTGATAGTGCCGGTAGGATTCGTCTTGAAGACGATGCCACAGCCGAAGATACAATTATTATTTCCGCCCTGTTCAGCTACCCCGTAGAAATTCCCATCGTCAGCTTGCAACAGGCCAACGGGAGTGTACCCGTCAGAGAAGTCGAAGGTGTGGATGGTTGTAAAACCACCACCGGGAGTGATTTTGAAGAGTGTGCTTGTGGTTGTGCCGTAGAAGTTGCCGTCGATGGCTTGCATGATCTGGCCGGGGAAAAAACTGTCCGTATCGTCCTGGAAGGTATACAGAGTGGTGAGAACGCCGCCGGGGGATACTTTGAAAAACGTACCGCAGCCAAAGGTACATTTGGCGAGGCTGCCTCCCTGCATGGTTGTCCCATAGAAGCTGCCGTCGGCTCCCTGCACCAGGGCCGCGCTAGGATTGGCGCCGTCAGGACCGCCGTCGGGGCAATTCCCCTGGGGACAAAAAGTGTAGAGCGTGGTGAAAGCGCCGCTCAGGGTGATTTTGAAGATGGTGCCACAGCCGAAATTTTCGCATTGATTCGCGGCTCCGCCCTGGAGCGTGGTGCCGTAGAGGTTCCCGTCACGCCCCTGCACCAGTGCGGCCATGGGGCGGTAACCGTCGGCGCAGTTGGGCTGCGAGCAAAACGTATAAAGCGTGCTCACGGTCCCGCTGGGTGTGATCTTAAAGAGGGTGCCGCACAGATTGGAACCACGGGGGCAACTCACGCCGCCACCCGATGAGGTCGTTCCGTAGAAGTTCCCGTCGGTAGCCAGAACCAGGGCCGAGGGATTGTTGCCGTCGGTGTCGTTGAAGCTGTGTAGCGTGGTCAGCGCGCCCGCGCTGGTAATCTTGAAAACCGTTCCGTTGCCGTTGGCGCCTCCAGTTACGGTAGTCCCGTAGAAGCTACCATCAAAGCCTTGCGCCAGCCATCCGTTAGGCCCTTTGCCGTCAGGACAATTGGCTTGCGAGCAAAAGCTGTAAAGGCTGTTGAAGCCTTGCGCGGGCGAGGCAATTGGCGCCGCCACGGAAAGGACAAAGAGGACGCATACCATCCTGGATAAGGCGATTTTTCCCGAGGGCAGACTGTGCGCGGCGTTCATGGCTTCCTCCCGACAGAATGTTTGCGATAACGGCTACGTCCCTACAAGAAAGACGGCGTCTTGCTGACTGGCAGATCGGCGGCGCTGGAACACGGCAACATTTCAATCCCTGCTTCGTGGCGCTCGACTGGAACGCTCTGGATTGGCGAATGTTAGCACCAATTTGCGCTGCGCTCGACGACTTTTTGTCACCTTGGCGAAAACCATTATGGGAACGAGAAATGAAATAGGCACTTTCGTAATCTTGACCTGGTTCTGGTGCAGTCGAATACTGGTGGTAGCCGGTTGCCGGTTTGTCACTTGCCCGGGAGAAAAGATTTTGGTTGGATGGTCGTGTGCGACCGCAAATCTTTATTTTGCGTAGGTTTGCGGTGAAGCTTAATAGAATGAATACTTTGCGAGTGAATGCACAAGCTGTTAATAATAAAGTACTTACAACGAAACGTAACTTAAATGGAATCAATACTTTGATATAAAGTCTTTATTTGCAACATGTTTTTGCGGGGGGGATACCTAGAGGGGAGCCCTGAATCTCTAGCGTTTTACCTAAGGTCATGCTGGTGGTCGTCACAGTGCTGCTGGGGATTCTTGTGTTGCGTCCGATAGTGCAGCCAGAGCCGGTCAGAGCGCACTTGGTCCCAATGCTCTCGATTGCGATCGCGGCCGCATGCCGTTGTCATGCCAGCGTCAGGTCGAAGCGCTGGGTCATCATCTCGACGATTTCTTGGCCTATTTCGAGCGAGGCGGTTGCCGCCGGAGACGGCACATTGCACACGTGAATCATGTTTGCGCTATGAACGAAATGGAAATCGTCGACCAGGTTGCCGTTGGCGTCGACCGCCTGCGCGCGCACTCCCGAACCGCCCTGCGCCAGGTCCGATTCCTGAAGCTCGGGAACCATTTTCTGCAAGGCTGTCACGAATGCGGACTTCACCCACGAACGGTACTGCTCTGCCAGGCCCATGCGCCAGTATTTCCGGGCCATCTTCCAGAAGCCGGGAAAACGCAGGGTCTGCATCGCTTCCTGCATGTCGGGCGACGCGCCGGTGTAACCTTCGCGGCGAAAGGCCAACAGGGCGTTAGGGCCAGCTTCGACGCTGCCGTTCACGCGGCGGGTGAAATGCACCCCGAGGAAGGGAAATCGCGGATCGGGTACCGGGTAGATCAGGGCCTTTACCAGACTGCGGCGTTCCGGCCGGACTTCGTAGTACTCGCCGCGGAACGGGATGATCTCCAGATTGGTATGGACGCCGGCCATGCGCGCGATGGTGTCGCTGTAAAGTCCGGCGCAGTTGATGACGTAGCGCGCGCGAAATGTTCCGGCAGAGGTCTCGACAATGTTGGTCGCGCCGTCGTCACGCAGCGCGACGACCTTGGCGCCCAACACCAGCTCACCGCCAGCTTGTCGAATCAAGCCGGCATATTTCTGGGCGACGATGGTGTAGTCGACGATGCCGGTGGAAGGCACTTGCAGGGCGCAGACTCCGTCGCAGTGCGGCTCGATTTCGCGGAACGCCTCGCGTTGCAGCATACGCAGCCCGGGCACTCCGTTGGCGGTGCCGCGCCGATGCAGGTCCTCGAGTCGCGGAACCTCCTCGGCGGTGGTGGCAAGCACCAGCTTGCCGCATTCTTCGAATGGAATCGCCTGCTCCTGGCAGAAGCGTTTCATCGAAGCCGCTCCGGCAACGCAATTCCGCGCCTTCAAGGAGCCGGTCTTGTAGTAGAGGCCGGAATGAATTACGCCGCTGTTGTGGCCGGTTTGATGAGCGGCCACGCGGGACTCCTTGTCCACGATGATGAGGCGCATCCGCGGGAAGCGGCGGGTGGCTTCCAAGGCCGTCGCCAGGCCTACAATTCCGGCGCCGATAATGAGCAGGTCCGAGCTGCCGTCAGCCATATTTCAAGTCCAGCAAAACCCGCGATTATACGGCGCGGCAGGCGCTGTCGCCATGTCGCGCGTCACACCGTGAGGCAGTTTCGAGTTTCAAGTTTCCAGTTTCGAGCAGAGGATGCGAAAGGAAAAAGGCAGTTTCGAGTTCTAAGTTTCGCGTTGCGAGCGCGGGCAGTCGAGGGCAGTCGCCGGAAGGAGGCTCGATCTCCAGAATTGGCCCAGTCGCGGCAGGAAGAAGTGTCCCCCACTTTAGAGACTCGCATGGTTTCGACTAAGAGGGTAAACTGTTGCCCGAATGTCACCAGGGATTGAAGTGGCGGGGCGCAGCGATGTCGGACGAGTGCGTCCGTCGAACGAAGACCATTTCGGCTACGACGAGCGGCTCGGGGTTTTCGTGGTGTGCGACGGCATGGGCGGACACGCGGCCGGCGAAATCGCCAGTCAGATCGCGGTCGACACCGTGCTCGGTTTTTTTCGCGAACGGAAGCCCAGCGTGCAGGACAACGCCTATCTTGAAGACGCGCCGCTGGGCGCGCGGTTGCTGGCCGAGGCCGTTAAGAAGGCCAACGACGCCATCCTGGCTTACGCGGAGGAGAACAAGAACACTTCCGGGATGGGCACGACGCTGGTGGCCGTTCGCTTTGCCGATGGCGTGTTCAGCATCGCCAATGTAGGCGATAGCCGCATCTATCTGTTCCGCGAAGGCCAGCTGCTTCAGTTGACCGAAGATCACTCGCTGGTGATGGAGCAGGTGCGACGCGGGATGATCACCCTGGAACAGGCCAAGCGCTCCTCGGCGCAGAACATCATCACTCGCGCTTTGGGCACGGATGAGAGCACGCTTCCCGATCTTGGCGAATTTCCCGCGCAGGGCGGCGATGTCCTGCTGCTGACCACCGACGGCGTCCTGCGGCACGTCGATGACGAGGAGATCAGCAGCATCCTGTTGCAATTGCCTTCGCTGCAAGCGGCTTGCGACACCCTCATCGACGCGGCCAACCAAGGTGGAGGCGAAGACAACTCCACCTGTGTCCTGATTCGAGTACCCAACGGTGCGACTCCGCAGGTTAAGCCGCCTGATGACAAACCGGCTAGCGTCCCGTAAGAAGAAGTAGGTTGTTTTTCCGGGGAAAGGAATATAATCGCGACGGTTGGGGCAGAATAGTAAATTCCGTAAGACGAGGAGGCTGTTTCGTGCGCAAGACACTCATGATTACCCTGGTGCTGCTGGTTTCTGCGATGTGGCTGCAAGCGCAGGACTCGATGTCCAAGTCCGGCCCGACTACCGTCACAGGTTGCCTGGCGACCGTGGGCAATAGCTACACACTTACCGACAGCAGCGGCAAGGTCTACCAACTATCCGACGAGGCCAACAAACTGGCCAAACATGTTGGCCACGAAGTCAAAATAACCGGTATGCCTGGCGTAAGGACCAGGGACACCAGTCAGCAGGGAGTTGAATCGAGCGTAAAAGAGACGCCCGTTATCAGGGTGAAGACCGTGACCCACGTCGCGGATACCTGCACCAAGTAGGCAGGTACCTGTAGGACGTTAGCGGGGCGCCGATGGTTGGCGCACAGTCTGATCCATGGTCGGCCTTTGGTCCGTGATCGAAGGTCGACGCCACCGTCAATATGCTCTGGCTGGTATTCTTCCTGGCCCGGGCCCACAGGAGCTAAAGCACAAGCGGATTCCTTGACCGCGCCCAGCCGCTTGCTCCTCGCTCTGCTTCAGAACGGCAGGACCGTGAATCCGCGGCTCAACTCCCCTATGCAGCAAGCCATAGCGCAATCATCGCTCATCGAGGAGTTCACAGCCGCAGCTATTCAGGCGGTTGCTACCGTAGAAGTCGTCGATCGCTCAGCCGCAGCCTTGCGTGACGCCATCCTGCAAGCGATCGGCGCCGCATCCCGTATTCTCTACGCCCCTCCGCAGGAGCTTTCGGCAAGCTTGTTCAGCGAGTTCGCGGCCGATCCGCGAGTGCGAGCGGATGCTACCCCCGACGAGATGGTCAACAGCGCCGCGGGCGTGACCGAAGCTTTCGCTGCTGTGGCCAGCACCGGTTCGGTGTGCATCGATGTGAGCTTCGAGCGCACGGGGATCGTCAGCTTAATGGCGCCGCTGCAAGTCGCGGTGGTGGCCGCCGAGAACATCGTTCCCCAGCCGCGCGATCTGTTTCGCGCCGACGTGCTCGACGGCAGGGGACTGAAACGTGATTTCGTATTCGTCACCGGCCCCAGCGCCACTGCCGACATGGGACCTCTGGTGCGCGGTGTTCACGGGCCGCACAAACTGCACATCATTGTGTTGAGGTGAACGTGGCTACTCCGGTGAATCCCGCCGACATCAATCCGCGCCAGGTAGCCAACAAGAGCGACAAGAAAGCCCTGCTCGATGCCATCCGCATGACGTTGAGCGTGCAGAGCCCAGCCGTCCGTCGCAACACCCAGACCTTCAACCGCAATCGCTACGCCGCTACTGCCCTGCTCCCGGATTACAACGAACTCAAGGACCGCGCCCGCCAGATCAAGGAAAACGCCATCGCCAATTTGCCGGAGCTGCTGCGCCAACTCGAAGCCAGTGTGCGCGCCAACGGCGGGCACTTCTATCTGGCAAAGACGGCTGCGGATGCTGACCAGTACATTCGCGATGTCCTGCTCCGCCACGAAGCCAAGCTGGTAGTGAAGGGCAAGAGCATCACCTCGGAAGAGACCAAGCTGAACCACGCGCTGGAAGCAGCCGGCATCACGGTCGCCGAAACCGACCTGGCGGAATTCATTCTGCAAGTGGCCGACGAGCAGCCATCGCACATCATCGCTCCGGCACTGCACTACTCGCGGGAACGCATTACGGCGCTGTTCAAGCGCAAGTTCACTACCGACCTGCCGCTCGATACCGGTGAGGAACTGACCGTGTTTGCACGCGAGAAGCTGCGCGCGCAGTTCATTGCCGCCGATGCCGGTATTTCAGGCGCAAATCTCATTGCCGCCGACAGCGGTTCGCTGATGCTGGTGGAGAGCGAAGGCAATATCCGCATGACCATGACGCTGCCGCCGCTGCACATCGCCCTCGCCGGCATCGAGAAGGTTGTGCCCTCGCGCACCGACTTCGGGACATTCATCGAGCTGCTGCCGCGCAGCGGCACGGGGCAGCCGCTGACGTCATACGTCAGCATTCTGCATCCGCCACTGAAGGCGCCGCCGTTCGCTGCGCCGGGCAAAGCTGCCAAGCCGCGCGAGTTTCACCTGGTGCTCATCGACAACGGACGCAGCGGCATGCGCGAGGATCCAATTCTGCACGAGGCGCTGTACTGCATTCGCTGTAGCGCGTGCATGAATTGCTGCGCCAACTTCGAAACTGTCGGCGGTCACGCCTTTGGCGGAGAAACCTACTCCGGCGGCATCGGCGGTTCCTGGGAAGCCGGCACGGGCACGCTCATGAACGCCCGCTTCAGCGACTTGTGTACCGGTTGCTCGCGCTGTGTTACGCAATGTCCGGTGCGGATCGACATTCCCTGGCTGAATGAAAATCTGCGCCAGCGCATGAACTCTGAACTCCCGTCGTCAGCGGCGAAGGCGGCCTTTGGAGCCATGACCGGCAGCGCGCCGGAAGATCGCGTGGCTCCGCTACAGAAGCAATTCTTCGCCAACTACCACGTGATGGCTAGCGAGGCTACGCGGTTCTCGTCGTTGTCGAACGCGATCACCGGTCTGCCTTTCGTTCGTGGCCTGATGGAAAACGTCGTCGGGCTCGATCGCCGCCGCAAGCTGCCGCCATTTCCGAAAAAAACCTGGCAGCAGTTGTACCGCGAGCAGTCGCCGGGTGATCTTGCGCGCGCGGCCAATCCCGGTTCGCCCGAGGTGCTGATGTTCGCCGACGTGTTCACCAACTATGGTTCGCCGGAGCGGGGCATAGCGGCGATGCGCGTGTTGCGCGAAGTCGGCATCAACGCCGAACTGAGTGCTTCGTTGCCCGACGGACGTGCCGCTATTTCGCAAGGTATGATCGCGACCGCGCGGCGGCAGGCAAGTGCTTTGGCGAAGACGCTGCTGCCCTATCTGGAAAAGGGAACGGCAGTTTGTGTGCTTGAGCCCAGCGTGCTGGCCATGTTCCGGTCCGATTACGAGCATCTGCTGGACAAGGCCACATGGGAGAAGTTTGCGCATGCCAGCTTCGTCGAGCCCCTACAGGCGGTATTGTCCTTCGCTAGAGAGCGTGGCACAGAGCTGTCGCAGATTTTTTCCGCCGGCAAGTGCCCCCATGGCACTCGCGTGTTCTACCACTCCCACTGCCAGCAGCGAAGCTGCGACGCGGCCTGGCAGACCATCGAGATTCTGCGCTCGTGCGGCTTCGACGTGGTTACGTCGTCGGTTGAGTGTTGTGGCATGGCCGGGAGCTTCGGCTACAAGCGCGAGTATTACGAGTTGAGCATGGCCGTCGGGGAGGATTTGTTTGCGCAGGTACGCGCTGCGGAGCAGGAAGGTAGTCCCCGGACCCTCGTCGCCAGCGGCACTTCGTGTCATGAACAACTGTGGGCCGGCATGGGGCGCGAGGTAATGCATCCCGTGGAGTTGCTGGTCAGCACGCTGGGGTAATAATCATTCAAGGATCATCAGCCGCGGAGCAGCGACATTTGTGTTAGCCGTGGGCGTCAGCCCGCGGTCAGGTAGGAAAAAAGGACAAGCCGCGGAGCGGCAGCACTACTTCTTGCCGGTTTCCTTTTCAAGCTTCTCCAGCTCTTGAGCCAGTTGTTCAGCCTGGTCCCGAAGTTTCTGAAGCCGCTCTGCCAGTGAAGGCACATTTTTCTCGCTCGCCGCGGAAGTTGCGGCTTGAGCAGGCGCAGCCGCCACAGGCATCGGTGCAGCCGTCAGATCTGTCAACGCCTCGTCGAAGGTGTCGCGGTAAATCAGGCGGTCGCCCATCGCCAGCACCACCTTCTTGAGCTGCGGCATGCGCGCTTCTGTTGCCTGGATGTAAATCGACTCAAGGTAAAGAAATCCGCCCGTCACCGGCAACGCAATAATATTTCCGCGCAATACGCGTGAGCCCTGCTGGTTCCACAGTGTGAGGTCCTTGGAGATATTCTGGTCCTGGTCGATACGCGATTCGATCTGCATCGGCCCGTACATCAATTGCTGTTTGGGAAGTTGATAGAAGACCAGCTTGCCGAGTTGGTCGCCATCACACCGGCCTGCCATCCAGCCAATCAGATTGTCTTTGCCCCGCGGAGTGAACGGCAGAATCAGCAGATACTCGGGATTTTTCTCTCCTGGCAACGTGGCCACAACGTAGGTCGGCGTCACTGGTTCTGGCTGTCCCGATTGGCTGAACAAATCGCGCGCAATCTCCCAAATGTCTTCCTTGTTGTAGAAGACCTGTGGATCGCGCATGTGAAAGATGCGATAGGCTTCGGCCTGCGTCTGAAACATGGCTTCCGGATAGCGCGCGTGCTTGCGCAGATCGGCTGGCATGTCCGACGCGGGCTGGAACAACTTTGGGAACAGCTTTTCGTAAGCCTGGATGATCGGGTCGCTGGGATCGAATACATACAACGTCATCTTCCCTGTGTAGGCATCCACCGTAGCTTTCACGGCATTGCGAATGTAATTCGCTCCTTCGTCAACTCCGGCTACAGGCAGCACCGCCGAATACGGATGCGAGAGCGAAGTGGTGTATCCGTCCACCATCCAGACCAGCCGGCCGTCATCGGTAATCACCAGGTAAGGGTCTTTGTCCCAGTGCAGGAAGCCAGCCAGGTGCTCCAACCGGGCTTGCACGTTGCGATAAATCATCATGCGGCTTTCACCGGTTAGATAGCCGGTGAATACAATGTTGGGCTCGCCCTGCGAAATCGCGGCCGCCAACTTCAAGGGAAAGGAACCAACCGGAAAGCCGCCAGTGCCTTGATAGGTTGAATACTTATTCTGATCGCCGGAAGGATAGTCGAACTCTTCGCGCGCAGTGTGAACAAAGACGGGATCCTGAGTTCTCTCGCCAAAGTATATTTCCGGCCGCGAGAGCTGAAAGGCCGGCGACTTGATCTCCGGGGGAGCGTTCTTGATGAGCAGGACCGGCAGGCCATCGGGCGTAATCTTGTTGACCTCGGAGACCACCACACCAAAGCCGTGCGTGTAGATGAAATGCGGATTGATCCAGCTCTCACTGGCCTCAGCCGACAGCTGGTTCACATCAATTTCGCGCGGCGACAGCAACACCTGCTTGATGCGGTCGTTGACAAAGTAGCGGTCGACGTCCGTATCAGGGAAAGTGTAGTAAGGACGCAGCGCCTGAATCTGCGTGATGGTTGCGTTGTAGGCGCGCAGGTCCCACAGGCGAGCGTTTGCCAGCAAGGTCGCGTCTTGCACCGGATCGACCACTCCCTGGCCGGACGGCGTGAATGGCTGTTCCGTTGCGTTCCGATTCAGGCCAAAGGCTGCCGTGGTCGCCTGAATATGGCGTTCAATGTAGGGCCGCTCGATGGAAATCTCATTCGGCCGCACGTAGACAGCGCGAACGACGGCCGGCAACACAGCCTGCAAAATGAAACAGGACAACACCAGGACGACCGCCTGCCTGAACTTCGACAGCCACACCAGAGGCAGCGCCGCGAAGGCGGAGATAATCAGCAGCCAGCGCAGAGGCAGCGTGATTTTTTCGTCCACGTAGTCGGCGCCGGTCATGAAGGCGTGCGACCTGAACAGCAGCTCATAGTTGCCCAGGTAAACCCAGCCGGCGAAACCGAGCAGCAAAATAACTGCCATTACGCGTACGAATGGCACACGTGTAGCGCCCGGCAAACGGAGGTAGCTTCCGAGACTGACGTTTCGCGAAGGCCCATCCAGCAACTGCCCATACTTAAAGCGTTCGACCAACTGCCAGCCCCGGGCTGTCACCCAGAACAGCACCGCACACAGAATTGCCAGCACAAACACGAATCCCAGCAGGTCCGAGTAGAAAGGCAGATCGAACAGGTAAAACGGCAGCGCGTGGGAAAAAACATGGTCCTGCCAGGCGTCAGTAGGTGCGGCCAGGCCTCGTGACCCGAAGAAGCGCATCACCGTCCAGAAATCGATCGAGCTCGAGGCGAAGAGCAGGGCGATCACGGCCAGGCCGATGGGCACCAGCCGCGAGTAAAAGGGGTAATCCCGTTGACGGATGCCGGCGAAGTGCAAACCGCGCGAATGAGCTACATAAAGCGCCACGAAGGCCAGTAGCGCGCCAACGGCGGTTGGGGCAATGCTGTACCACAGCATGCTGACCCAGGTATCGACCTGCGCGACCTCTTTCCACCAGTTGTACTCAATAATGAAGTTGGCGAGCGTCGGAATGGCCCAGCCGAAAAAGGCGAGCGAGATCAATACCAGGATGAAAAGGCGAATATGAGAAGGACGCATAAAAGCGATTCTTGCGTGTCCAGCAGTGCGCCGTTTCCAGCCAAGAATCTTCGGCGACACGGCATCACCATTAGGGCAGGTGGTCGAATCGTATCACAGCACAAGGCGCAAGATGCGGTACGATTAGGGGCGACGAGCTGCGAGCCTCGAGCTAACGGCTAATTACTGCCCCATGGACTTCGATCAACTGGAAACGTTTCTGGAAGTGGCGCGGCTGAGCAGCTTCTCGCGCGCCGCCGAACGGCGTTTCCGCACCCAGCCGGCGATCTCGGCGCAAATTCGCGCGCTGGAAGAAGAGGTCGGCGCCAAACTGTTGGACCGCAGCGGCGGCAAGGTGGCCATCACCGCCGCCGGCAAGGTCTTCCAGAAATACGCCGAAGATACGCTCGAAGGCCGCCGGGTGGTGCTGATTGCCCTGGCCGAGATGCACCGCGTCCCGCGCGGTGAAATCGTCGTCGCCGCCAACGAAGGCACTTGCCTTCACATCCTTCCCGAAGTATTCGCCGAATTCAAGCGTCAGTACCCCAATGTGGGAGTTGGGATCAAGCGCCTGGAGCACAACAAAATCCTCGAGGCCGTTATCGAGAACTCCTGCGATTTTGGAGTAGTGTCCATGCCGGTGCCCGACAGGCGTCTCACCGTGGTACCGATTCACCGCGATCACTTGGTGGTCATCGCACCGCCCGACCATCCTTTGGCTGGCCGGGAGAAAGCCACGGTCGCCGAAGTAGTGGAGTATCCGCTACTGCTGCCCAAAGTCGGCCGCACTCGCGACGCGCTGGAAGAGCTCTTCCACGAGCGGCGCTTGAAGCCGACGGTGTCGATGGAACTGGATTCCAGCGAGTTGATGAAGCGCTTCGTCGCCGTCTCGGTGGGAGTCGGATTCATTCCGCGCTCCAATGTCGTTGAGGACTTGCAAGCCAAAGCGTTGGCCGCGGTGACACTCGCCGACGCCAGCATTCAACGCGAGTTGGCGCTGGTCTTCCGCAAGGACAAGGCCCTGAGCCGCGCCGCGCTGGCCTTCATCGACATCGCAGTCAAGTTAAAGACAGCCACGGCGCGCGCGGCGGATTAGTCGCGTGCCGTTCGCGATTCGCCTTGCGCTCTTTGCCTTTCGCAAGAAGTCATCTCGCAACATGCATGAAGGACATCGGTTCGTATCAGGGCACGACTTTCAGTCGTGCGAACGAGGGCAGTCGAAGGGTAGGGATTTAGCCCCTGCGAAACACGCCGTCGCCAGTCGACATTCAGCTGCGTGTCCAGCGACGGACAATCCCTTCTGATTTCGGACATCTGCGCTCGCGTTACAATCCCAGTACGGCCGCTAACAGTCTTACGATGCAATCACTTAGAGTCAGTGAGCGATGGCCTTCGACGTGTATCTTGTAAGTTAGACCCAGAGCCCGTGCAGTTAATCCCAAATTTCCTAACGGTCCGGTCGCTCTCTCGTCTGAAGGGTCAGGAGGCAATATGGAGCGCAGATACCTGGTTGCGGCGTTGGCAATGATTTTGGCCTTCGCGGCGACATCCCACGGCTTCCGGGCCTTGCAGCAGATGTCGTGGGTGCACGTTAGGCATTCTGGAGCGATGGCTCACTCGATGCACGCACCGAGTTGCGCCGCGCGTGCCCTGGCGAAGATTCATACCCATCTGCGGCCGCGCTATCCCGAAGAGGCGCAATTGCTGGCGGAGATGAACGTTCCCCTGGCCAACATGCAGGCGACGATCGAGCAGCGGATGGCCCAACAGAATTCAGCTATCGCCCAAGGCTACCGTGAGCGGGCAATGCAGGACGCGGAACACGCCTATCGCGACGCTATGCGCATGCAGCAAGGCATGACGCGCGCTGCCGGACGGGCCAACCTCGGCCCCATGGCCATGGAAGTGAATCTGCCTGCCGACCTTGATCAGCGTATCAATGCTGCGCTTGCCTCCAGCATGGCGGCCAACAATGTGAAGCTGCAAGGCCTCGCCGACAAATTGCGCGCGAGCGAGATGCGAATTGAAAACCTGGACATACCGATTATCGATGTGACCGATGATAGCGGTGCGCCCGCCCATGTACACCTACATGTGCACACCGGCTGCAATGCTGACACCAAGGCGCAGCGGCAGCAGCCACAATAATCATTCCGCGAGTGCAGTTTTATTTTTTCTTGCTCGGATCGTCGCTGGGGTTCACGTACACGAACTCCACCGGCGACATGCCGTGGATCTGAACCACCGTGTCTCCGCTGGCCATGGCATAGTGATGCATGCTGGGGTCGAGGTAGGCAAAGCTGCCCGCCGGGAAGCTCATCATCTTGGCCACGTCGAAGCTGTCTCCCATGCCGACCTTCAACGTCCCAGAAATGACAGTCACGTTTTCCCGCCTGGGATGCCAGTGCGGCGGAATGCGATAGCCATCGGGCATCTTCAGCCGGATTGTGTAGTCTCCGGTGGCGGCCATCGGGTTGCCCTCTAGCACCGCGAGCTGGGCGCCGCCCGGGATGAACGGCGGAACCGCTCCCCATTTGATCTGGTCGGGAGTAAAGGTATTTTGAGAAGCGGCAGGTAGAGCTGCAAGCAGGGCTACGCACAGCAATCCCAGGAAAAACAGGTTCTTCATCGACGCCTCCATTTGCGGGGGCAATCATAACCCAGGAAACAAGGCAGCGGTAGCAGGGAATTACCTGAGGGAAAGCTACAATGCAGTTTCCAGCGAAGCAACGGCAGTCAGCGGCCTGCTGTCTTCGCCAGTCGCGCCCTGCGCTCCTGCCATTCCTGAGTGGCGAAGATCCTTGGCCCCACTTCAATCAACCGCGGCAACATCTGGAAAACCGATATCGGCGTCCACTTCATTCCCTGGCGCGTGCGATAGCCGCGGCGATTGAGTTCGTCCGCGATGGCCGAGTAGGGGCCGTCCTGGACGGTCAGATCCATGATGAGGAACAGGATTTCCTGCTCCGTGGGATTGGCCTCGAGACGCGCTTCGTTCTCGGCGACCTGCAAGCCGAACGGAACCTCCTCGGCCGGTGGAACGGCTTCCTCCGACTCGGGCAACTCCCGCTCCCATTCCACCGCGACCAGCTTCCATCCCTGTTGGGCTTGGCGCGCGATATCTTCCGGCCCGAACGAGGCCGGCGCTTCCTGACGAATTCGTTCCAGCTTTGCCATCCCATCCCCCTCTCGTCCGCGACAGAGCGCAAACCCACGTCTTGATCGAAGCCGCAGTTTGTGTCACGCACGACTTTCACAGCCCGCTGCAAAACTCATGGCGAGAACCCAGGAGCTGGCCTTCAGGCCAGCGTCTAAGCACTTTCTTTCTCGTCCTGAGCAGGCCTTAGCCGGCGGCACATGAGTAACAACCGACTTTTTTCAGCAACCTGTGAAGGCGTGCTCCATCCTGGCTATACGCCAAACCGTCGAACTTGCCGTGCGTCGTCACTGCTCGCGCAACGTGCGCATCGGGTCCAGCCGCGCGGCGCGAAACGCCGGCGCCAAGCTGGCGGCCGCGGAGACCAGCAGCAGCACCGCGCTGACGCCCACAAACGTCAGCGGATCGAACGGCCGCACCCCGTACAGCATTCCCGACAGGAACCGTGTGAGCAGCAGAGAAACAATAATTCCAATCGCCAGACCTGCTCCCGCCAGGATCAATCCGCGGCGCAGAATCAGGCCAAGCACGTCCTCGCGCTGCGCTCCCAGGGCCAACCGCAGGCCGATTTCCAGCGTGCGCTGCGCCACCATATACGACAGCACGGCATAAAGTCCGATGGCCGACAGCAGCAGCGCCATCACGGCGAAAAACGTAATCAGCACCGTCTGGAAGCGCGGCTGCGCCGCCGATAGCGAGACGTACTCGTCCAGGGTGCTGATGTGGTACAGCGGAATGTTGCCATCGACCTGCGCCAATTGATCGCGTAGAGGTCCGACCAGACTGAGCGGGTCGCCGTCAGTGCGAATGACGATCGATGGGTCAAGAATAAGGGCCTGTTTAAACGGCAGATAATATTGCGCCGGCATCGCGGCAGTGATGCCCTTACGCTTCACGTCGCCCACCACCCCGACGATTTCGCGCACCACCTCATTGGTTACCCCGTCGCCCAGGCCAGGTTTTATGCGCTTGCCGACGGGGTTCTCGCCGGGAAAATATTTACGCGCGAATGCCTGATTGACGACGACCACCCCGGGCGATTTGGAATCGTCCGTCGGCAAAAAAGCGCGACCCGAGAGCAGAGGTATTTGGAGCGCGCGGAAGAAATCGGGAGTGACGATGGTGACCGGAGCGGCTGGTTCTTCTCCCTTGGAGACCGGCCGGCCCTCGATAGTGAAGCCGATTCCGATGTTGTTGTGCGACAGCGGCAAGGGAAAGCCGCTGGAGACCGATTTCACGCCCGGCAGCGCCGCCAGTCGGGGCAGCAGCTCATCGTAGAATTGGGCCTTCTTTAGATCGGGATACTGGTTCTCCGGCAGGCTCAGGCTGGCAGTCAAAACATGGTGCGGATTGAAGCCGGGATCCACGTTCAGCACCTGTATGAAGCTGCGGATCAACAACCCTGCGCCCACCAGCAGGACCGAGCCAATCGCCGTTTCCATAATCACCAGAACACTGTTGAGGCGATGTTGTCCACGGCCGCTGGTGACGCTGCGGGTGCCTTCGCGCAGTGCGAGCGCGGGATCGAGCCGCGACATTCGCCATGCCGGTAGAGCGCCAAACAACACACCCGTCAGAATCGAGGCAAGCGCGGCGAACAGCAGCACTCTGCCATCCACAGCAATCTGCTCCAGGCGCGGCAGGTTCTGAGGTACAAAGCGCAACATCGTCTTCAGCAGGATGACTGAGAGCGCTATCCCGAGCGCACCGCCGCACAGCGACAGGACAACCGACTCCACCAGCACCTGCCGCATGATCTCGAAACGGGTGGCTCCCATGGCCGAACGCACCGCCATCTCCGGCCGCCGCCGGGCAGCGCGCGTCAGCATCAGTCCGGCCACGTTGGCGCAGGCGATCAGCAACACAAACACCACGGCGGCAAATAGCACATGCAGCGCCGGACGCGTGTCGCCCACCAAGTCCTCCAGTTGCGGAACCACGGTTGCGCTGGGGAATTGTTTGTTGGAATCGGGATAGTGGGCTGCCAGATTCTGCGCGATGACTTTGATGTCCGCGTTTGCCTGCGCGACGCCGACGCCTGGCTTCAGCCGGCCGACGAGGAACACCATATGGGCTCCCCGTTGCGCGGTAATGGGATCTTTGTCGGTTGCGTCATCGGCCAGCGTCGTCCACAGCGCCGGCACAGGATGTTGGATAGGAAACTGAAAGCCCTTAGGCATGACGCCGACGACGGTGTAGCGGTTGTTGTCTAGCGTGATCGCCCGGCCGACGATGCTGGGGTCGGCGCCAAAGACCGATTGCCAGGTCTCATGGCTCAGCATCGCCACATGAGTTCCTGCTTTCTCCTCGTTAGCGACGAAGCCTCGTCCGAGCTGTGGGTTGATACCCAGCACCCGGAAGAACTCCGACGAAACGGTCTGCGACTCCAGTAGCCGTGGAGTTCCGGCGCCAGTCAAGGTGCGATTGTCGCCATGATAGCTGGCCAGGGCCTCAAAGGAATGATTCTGCGTTCGCCAGTCAAAGAAATCGGGGTAGCTGAGGCTCTCGGGGATGTTAGAGTTGCCGGGGGAGTTTAGCAGCAAGCTCGCCGACATCAGCCGGTCAGGCTCAGGGAAGGGAAGCGGGCGCAGCACAACCGCATTGATCAGACTGAAGATGGCCGTGGTAGCGCCGATGCCGAGCGCCAACGTCAAAGTTGTGGTGATGGCAAATCCAGGGCTCTTGCGCAACTGACGGATCGCAAAACGCAGATCTTGCAGCAAGCTATACATTACGGTCTCCAGAATTCAGGAACCACTCCTGCAAGTTCGCGTTTCTGCCGAACTTTGGCGAAAGGCCAGTAGCGACAATCAAGATACACGTCAGGGGCCACCTGTGCGGTCTGGCCAAGTGCCTGCAAACAGCGGAGATGCTCATGAACGTATGGACTGGCTGCGCGCCTGGGCGTCCAGATTCATCACCGCTTGTCCACCAGCGGACAACAAAAATCGTGCGCGTGGTTGCGTTTGCCGCGCTTCTTGGACGGCTGGTAAACTATCTAGTTTGCATAGACCTTGATTTTCTTTCCCTATACATATGCCGAACTCAATCGATATCGCTATTGTCAACGGCGCTCGCACGCCCATGGGGCGCTACTGCGGGAAGCTACGGGATTTCACGGCCCAGGAACTTGGTGCAGTCGCTGCGGTCGAAGCCATGAAACGCTCCGGCGTCGAGCCCGGTGAGATCGACCATGCTGTCTTTGGCAACGCGCAGCAGACCTCGGGCGACGCCATCTATGGCGCGCGCCACGTCGCCCTCAAAGCAGGCGTGCCCATCGAAGTGCCCGCGCTCACCGTCAATCGCCTGTGCGGATCGGGCATGCAGTCGGTGGTGACTGCGGCGCAGATGATCCAGCTTGGCGAGGCCAAGACCGTGCTCGCCGGCGGTATGGAATCAATGTCGCAAGCTCCCCACGTGATTCGCGGCATGAGGTGGGGTGTCGGACTGGGCGAGGGCAAGCTGGAAGATTCGCTGATGGTAGCGCTGCTCGACAGCTACTGCAATCTCTACATGGCGAACACCGCCGAGCTTTATGCCGGGCAGCAGGGCATCACCCGCGAGATGCAGGACGAGTTTGCACTGCGCTCGCAGAAGCTTGCCGACGATGCTTACAAGGCTGGCCGCTTGCAGGAGGAGTTGACGCCGGTCGCCCTGCGCAATCGCCGGGGCGAACCCACGGGCGAGATGTTCACCGAGGACGATCACCGGCGTCCTGAGACGACCATGGACAGCCTGCGCAAGCTGAAGCCCGCCTTCGGTAAGGACGGCAGCGTGACTGCGGGCAACGCCAGCGGAATCGTCGATGGTGGCGCGGCCATGGTGGTGATGTCTCTTGACGATGCCGAAAAGCGCAACTTGCATCCGCTCGGGCGAATTGTGAGCTGGGGGATCGCCGGCGTCGATCCCAGGATCATGGGATCCGGCCCGGTGCCGGCGACGCGCATTGCGCTGAAGAAAGCCGGGCTCGCGCTCGACGACATAGACGTGATCGAGCTGAATGAGGCCTTTGCGGCGCAGTGTCTCGCAGTTGAAAAGGAGCTCGGGATTGATCCCAGCAAAGTCAACGTGAACGGCGGCGCCATCGCGCTGGGCCATCCGCTGGGTGCGACCGGCTCGCGCCTGCTGGTAACGCTGCTGTACGAGCTGCGCCGGCGCAAGGCAAAATACGGGCTCTCGACCGCCTGCATCGGCGGCGGCCAGGGCATCGCGGTGATTGTGGAGAATTTGCAGCGGTAAGGGACTGCATCAGGTTTGTGGCAGGGCACGAGTTTACTCGTGCCGAACGGAGTGCAAAAAGGCTGGGCTTCAGCCCCTGAAGGGTTTTCCTCAGGGCTGGGCATGGTGCGACCGATGCGCGTCTTCAGCGGGGTGGTCCTTGGATATCTGCTGTTCGAGCTTTTGTGGCTCGGAGTATTTCGCGTCACCAACACCGATCGCCACGCCCCCGCCAGTATCAGTTTCCAGGCCGGGGCCATCGTATTCGGACTGCTGTTCGCGCTGGTGGCGGGATATGTCGCCAGCTTCATCGGTGGCCGTCCACACTTTGTGGCCGCGAAGATCGTAGGAGCACTGGTCGCCTTTAGCGCCGTCGTCATCATGATTCGCAACGGCGTTGCCTGGCCGCAGATGGCGGCATTGCTGTTCATGGCTCCGGGGGTGGTGGTGGGCGGATGGTCGTATGTACTGCGAAGACGCGCCAGTAGCGACGGCGGCGAGACACGATGACAAACGAAGAACGCGCCCTGCACACATTGGTGTATCAGTTGGAGTCGTCGTGGAATGCCGGAGACGGCGACGCCTTTGCCGGGTTATTCGCCGACGACGCTGATGTCATTCACATCCTCGGCGGGTACTACACGGGGCGCGATGCAATTCGCGCTGGGCATCGCATGATCTTCGGCACGATTTATAAGGGCAGCACGGTGCACTATAGCGTAGAGAAGATCAAGTTCCTGCGGCCGGACATCGCGCTTGTCTTTCTGCGGCAGCACTTGCAGTTTGCGGAAGGCAGCGTGGCCGATGAGCTCGACGCCAGGCCGACAATCGTCGCCGAGAAGCTGGATGACAAGTGGCGCATAGTCACGTTGCAGAACACCAGGATCAGCGCGGTGGGAATGACGAAGTAACGTAGAGCCGAAGGTTCTTGTCAGGGCACGAGTTTACTCGTGCCGCAGCGGACCTATTTGGACTGAGCCGCTTTAGCGGCGGCACAAAGAAGCCGCAGATCCCTCGGCTCGGACTGAAGTCCTCGCTCGGGATGACAATTCAAAATTGTTCCCAAAGGAAAATCGCACACATGAATATCAAGAAAGTCGGAGTTTTAGGTTGTGGTCTGATGGGCTCGGGCATCGCACAGGTTGCGGCCACCGCGGGTCTGGACGTAATCGTGTTCGAGCAGGAACAGAAATTTCTCGACAAGGGATTCGCCGGCATCGAGAAGTCGCTGTCGCGGATGGTGGAGCGCGGTCCGGCCAAGGGTGGTCTGACCGCCGAGCAGAAAGCCGAAGCGCAGTCGCACTTGAAGGGCACGCTCAATATGCAGGACCTCGCCGAATGCGACATCGTCATCGAGGCCATCATCGAGAACGTTGCCGAGAAGCGCAAGACCTACGCGCAGCTTGACGCCATCGTCAAGAAGGACGCGATCTTCGCCACCAATACTTCCTCGATCTCCGTCACCGAGCTGATGACGGCGACCAAGCGCCCCGAACGCTTCATCGGCCTGCACTTCTTCAATCCCGTTCCCATGATGAAGCTGGTGGAAGTGGTGAAGACCATCGCCACCGCGCCCGAGGTCTACGACGCGGCGGTCGAGTTCGGCACCAAGCTCGGCAAAGTTCCGGTGCGTACCAGCGACAAGACCGGCTTCATCGTCAATCGCCTGCTGGTGCCCTACCTGCTGGACGCGATTCGCGCATACGAGGAAGGTGTCGGGTCCATCACCGACATCGACGATGCCATGAAGCTGGGCTGCGGTTATCCAATGGGACCGTTCACGCTGCTCGACTTCGTCGGCCTCGACACCACGTACTACATCACGCACGTGATGTACGACGAATTCAAGGAGCGCCGCTTCGCCTCGCCGCCGCTGCTGAAGCGCCTGGTGATGGCGGGATGGTTAGGCCGCAAGTCAGGCAAGGGATTTTACGACTACGCCGATCCCAACAAACCAGTACCGGGAAATTTCGTGTAAGAACGAGCAGGCAATTAGCGACGACCTTGGGGTTGTGAAGCCGCTAAGCGGCGGTATTTGTGTTAGCCGCGGGCGTCAGCCCGCGGTCAGTTCGGAAAAATAGATGAGCCGCGGGAGCGGCGGTTCTGGTTTCCGGAGGCATCGCGAGATGGCGGTGCCGTCCCTACGGGACTCGATTTCCTGTACCGCGAATACCGCGGGCTCACGCCCATCGCTCACACGAGTGCCGCTCTCCGAGCTGGCGTATCTTGCGGTTCAAGCAGGTTTGGCTAATTGCTAATTGCTGCTGTGCAATCATTGATCTTCGAAAGGCTGAACTCATGACCGACTTTCAGAACATTAAATTCGAAAAGAAAAACCACATTGCCTACGTCACCATCGACCGGCCAAAGGTGCTCAACGCGCTCAACATGGCCACCATGCAGGAACTGAAGCAGGCGTTCGCATCGATCAAGGACGACGCCGAGGTGCGGGTGGTGATCGTCACCGGTGCGGGCGAAAAGGCTTTCGTCGCGGGCGCCGACATTGGCGAGCTGTCGCAACACACACCGGTCTCGGCCAAAGAGTACACGCACCAGGGGCAGGCCATCATCGACTCCATCGAGAACCTGGGCAAGCCGGTCATTGCCTGCATCAACGGTTTCGCACTGGGTGGCGGCTGCGAGCTGGCAATGGCTTGCACCATGCGCCTGGCCAGCGACAATGCCAAGCTCGGCCAGCCCGAGGTGAAACTCGGCCTGATCCCTGGCTACGGCGGCACTCAGCGGCTGCCGCGGCTGGTAGGGAAGGGACTCGCCATGCAGCAAATCCTCACTGGCGAGATGATCAGCGCGCAGGAAGCGCATCGCATCGGGCTGGTGAACGAAGTGGTTGCCGCAGCCGATTTGATCCCGCGCGCCGAGGCGATCGCTGCGAAGATCATCGCCAATTCTCCGCTGGCCATTCAGTACGCAATGGAAGCCGTGAATCACGGATACGACATGCCGCTCGCCGATGGGCTGTTCCTGGAGGCAACGCTCTTCGGCGTCTGCTGCGCGACCGAAGACAAGAACGAAGGCACCAAGGCGTTTCTGGAAAAGCGGCCGGCACAGTTTAAGGGCAAGTGAGCTTGCCGTGACACAAGGCCGCTTCCCTTACAATGAATTCATGATTCGTTCGATTGCCTTTCCCCGCGTGCTGGGGAAATCCCTGGAAGACCTGCGGCCGGCGCTCGACCTTTTTCGCGCGCTCGGGTTTGCGCCCGGAAACGAGTGGCATGAGGGCGGGAGCCACGGCATCGAGATGCTCGCGCCCAGCGGCGGCATTGAGTTCATCGCCGCTCCTGATGCACCGCCGGTGGACGCTACCGTCGAGGTTTCGGACGCCGACGCGGCATACGAACTTGTGAACAGACTTGTTCCCACAGTAAAGATTCAGCGCGAGATCCACGATACGCCTTACGGCGCACGCCTCTTCGACGTCGAAGTCAGCGGATTGCGAATTGGGTTCCTGACCTATGCGAAGAAGCCCGGCGAGGCGCGCGGAATGGAAGGCCAGCTAAACGGGCGTGGCAAGAAGTTCGCGCTGGTTGTCAGCCGCTTCAATTCCTTCATTACCGAGCGGCTGCTGGAGGGCGCGGTGCAGGCCCTCCGACAATGTGGTACTACATCGTCAGATATGACAATCGTTCACGTTCCGGGCGCATTTGAGATTCCTGCCGCTGCACGCCAGCTCGCCGAGACCAGGCAGTTCGACGCGATTATCTGCATTGGATGCCTGCTGCGCGGCGACACTTTGCATTACGAAGTGATCGCCAACGAAGTGACGCGGGGCGTTGGCCAGTCGGCGCAGGAGACCGGCGTGCCGCATGCCTTTGCCGTTCTCACCTGCGACACGCTGCCACAGGCCATCGACCGTGCCGGGTTGAAGGCGGGCAACAAGGGCTTTGAAGCTGGCCTAGCCGCGGTAGAAATGGCGTCGTTGCGCGAGGCAGTCGCAAAGGGGTCGCGCCGCAGGCAAAAAAAGAAAACCGCAGGTCCCTCGACTCCGCTTCGCTCCGCTCGGGATGACAATTCAAGAAATATCTCTGCGGCGGACGGCAAGCCATGACGGCCAAGTCCGGCACTCGTCGCAAGTCGCGCGAACTGGCGCTGCAAATGTTGTTTCAGCTGGATATGGGCCATCAGGACCCCGACAAAGTGCGGCAAACCTTCTGGAGCGAGCGCACCGATCTGGACGAAAAGGTCCGACAATTTTCCGACGAACTGTTTCGCATCGCCTGCGAGCGTCGCGAAGAAATTGACCCGCTCATCGAGCGCAACGCGGAGCATTGGCGCATGGACCGCATGGCGGCCGTTGACCGCAACCTGCTGCGCGCCGGCGTGGCCGAGTTTCTAGGCTTCCCCAAAACCCCAAAGCCTGTCGTCATCAACGAGGCGCTGGAAATCGCGCGGCGATTCTCCACACCGGAGTCGGTGCAATTCATCAACGGCGTACTGGACAGCGTCGCCCGCGAGCTGGGGGAGAAGAAAAGCAAGTGAGGCGGCGAACAGTCAGGGGTTGAGTGGGCCCGACCGCTGAATCGTTCCACGTTTGATAAAATGTAAGACATGAAGCGTCAAAGTGCTACTTTTACCTCGAAGGGCCAAGTTGTCATTCCGGCGGCGCTCCGCCGCAAGCATGGCATCAAGGCTGGAACTAAGGTGTGTTTTCTTGAGGATGACTTTGGCCGCATCATCCTGCAACCGATCACCGAAGATTACATTGACCGCGTGATGGGTTGTCTGGCCGGAGGGCCGGAGCTGGTGAAGAGCTGGTTGCGCGAGCATCGTGAAGAAGGCGAGCGCAGGGGGTGAAGACCTACGTCCTAGATGCCAGTGCTCTCCTGGCGTTTCTGGAGAAGAAGCCGTCAGCACCCAGAGTAAACGAGTTACTCAAGGACACGATGCGCGGTCGCTCGCAGATCCTCATGTCGGCAGTTAACTACGGCGAAGTTTACGGCAAAGCCTTGCGTGAGTATGGTCGGGAGCGAGCCGCTGGGGTCATGGGCCTGGTTTCTTCGCTCCCGATCACCTTGGTAGACGCGACCTCTGCGCGCGCACTGCTGGCGGCGGGGGTGAAAGTCAAGTACAAGCTGTACTACGCCGACAGTTTTGCTGCTGCCCTTTGTTTTGAGCACAAAGCGACGCTCGTCACCAGTGATTCCGATTTCCGGCGACTCGGTCACAGCTTCCCGGTGATTTGGCTGAAGCCCTAGCCGGAACTCAAATCTCACAATAACTTTACGGTTGCGGAGTTCGCAGCTTCTTCAAACGCAGCTCTGAGCCGCCGTGCCGATAGCTGACTTCATCCATCAGCCCGCGCATGAGGTAGATGCCGCGCCCGTGCTGGGTGAGGTTGGTGCCGTCTTCAGCGGAGTCGACGGCGACCGCGGTGTCGAAACCCTGGCCGGAATCCTTGATGACGATGGTGATCGCCTCGGGAGTGACGTCGACCAGGCAGCGAATGATTTTACTGGGATCGTTACCGGAGCCGTGCAGCACGGCGTTGGCGAGGCCTTCCTGCAAGGCAATCATGATGTCGATTTCCTGTTGCTCGTCGGCGCAGTGCTCGTGCAGAAAGTCCATTACCCGGTCGCGCACCGCGGTCATGGCCGCGGGATCGCCGGTGAAGACGAACTCAGCGGTAAGCGCCTCGGGCTCCACGGATCGACCATTTCCTGACAATAGCCGTCTCTCCTTATGCCGACATAGCGCAGCGCCGGCCCTCATCGTCATCGCGATGAGCAGCCGCGTCAGCAGAGGGCCCGGCAACTTGCAGGACCGATGACAGATTGGTCAGCGCCATGAGACGGCGGACACAGGGCGAAGGATTGGCAACCGTTAAGATACTGGCCCGCTGCCTGGCCCGGCAATTGAGTTCGACCAAAAGGCCCAGGCCTGCTGCATCCATGGCGTGGACCTGCTGTAGGTCGATGACTACGTATCGCTCCGGTCGCGTACCAACCATACAGCGCAGAGTTTCGGCTTCGACGCCGAGCACGATCCGGCCCGAGCAACGAAGTGTCACCACCGGGGGGACGCTCTGAATATCAATTCGCAACATATAGAGACCCTTCTAAAAGATTTCTTCCCTAGGGATACGTCCAAGACGGGCAATTTGTTTCTGGAACTCATCTCATGTTGGCGGTATCTCGGCACGGCTGAAACCCTGGCCTGAGACAAAGCGATTATGAGATAGCTCCTAAGCATAAGTGCGATTGTGGTCGTTCCATTATGCTGAAGTTCGATTGCAGAATGATGAATGTGCCGTTGGACCTCAGGTTCCGCGGTGAGCGCGATCGGAATCGCTTTTCCCGCGCCAGTCGATTCTAAGGCTGCTGCATGTTCTGCTGGGCGCGCTGGAAGGCGTAGGGGCTGACCCGAACCGTCCCCTGGAAGGGCCGGTTGATGTTGCCGATGGCCACCAGCACCAGCGAGATGAGCAGGGAAAAGGCAAAGACCTGAAATATGTGCAGTCCGGAATTGGCTGAGCCAAACATGCAGCTGGATACGATGGTCACGGCCCCGCCGATAACCAGGACGCACCAGAGCACGGTGGGAAGCCGGGAGGTGCTTTGCAGTATGCGGGTCCGGCGATGCTCGGTGAGAGAGCTGAGTTCGTATAAGGCATGATCTTCAGCCGTGATCTCATTAGGCGAAGCCAGCTTCACGGACATTAACGTATTCCACATGGCAGCGTCGATCTCGACGGTGCCCTCGGGGATTTGATCGTCGAACATTTGCGGCCAGTCACGGTTGATGGCTGCGTCGGCATAGGAGCGCGCCAGTTGCTGGATTCGCACGCGCTGCTCGGCGGGCAGGCCATTGGCGAGAAGATAAACATTCACCAGGGAGTTGGCTTCCAGATCGACGTTCAGATTGGCCCCGCCGAGGTCGGTCCATACCGTGTACAGCATGAAGCCCAGGATGACCGCATAGGTGGTGCCTAGAACGCTCAACTGCCAGCCGATCAGGTCATTGTGGTTGCGACGGCTTTCCCACGGCCATAGCCGGTTGAGTCCCAGCCGGAACAGCAGGGCAACGGCGATCGTAAGAATTATGATCAGGAGGTCTTGTGTAACGGTCAACATGGTTTGAGGATGCCTGGATCGATGTAGAGTCTACAAGACTACGGGGTCCAATCCATAACGTTTTTTGAGGATGACGGATGACACGTGCGACACCCGAATCGAAGAAGCCGCGCCCGCCGGAGCGCGATTACTCCCACCGCCTTCTCATCGATAAGCTGGGGGTGAAGCCCGGCCAAAAGGTTGTGGTGATGGGCGTGGAAGGCGTGGAATTTCTGGTGGCGTTGAGCGAACGCGTGCCGGAGTATTCGCGGGGTGAGCGCGTGAAGAATGCCGGCCTGATTTTCTTCTCGGCGGAAGCGCGCGACGACCTCTCGCAGCTGAAATCGCTTGTGAAATGGATCAACAGGAGCGGAGCGATCTGGGTGGTCTATCCGAAGGGGCAAAATCACATTCGCGAAATTGACGTGATAAACGCGGGAAAGTCTGCGGGCTTGACCGACAACAAGGTCTGTAGCTTCTCGGAAACCCACACCGCCTTACGCTTCGTCATCCCGGTTGCACAGCGCTGACCGCCGGCGGAGTAGTAATTGGCGCAAAATGTCATACGTTGCTCTGCGGGGTGCTGCTAGTTTGGATGCCATGAGAAGCCTGGGGTACAGACCCACGCTAAGGCCTGGCGATGAACGATCCCTCTGAGGTTCTTAGTCCGGCGCGCGTTGGCGTGTCTAACATTTTTGTTGGGCCTAATGGCATACGCGCGGGATGGCGCTTGCTGATTTTCGCGGCGGTCTTCTCGCCATTGTTCTATGCGGCTAGCCGGATTGTCGAGTCCCTGGCGCACAGGTTCACCGTTGACCCTTACAGCCCGGTGGGGATCACTATCGAAATGGGAGGGTTCGCCGTTGCGGTCTTTCTGGCGAGCTGGATCATGGCGAAAATTGAAGGCCGCAGCATCGCCGACTACGGGTTGCCCTGGCGCCGCGCCTTCTGCCGCCAGTACTGGCAGGGAGCGGCCATCAGCATCGCATCGCTGACGATTCTGCTGCTGGTCCTGCGTCTTGCCGGAGCCTTTTCTTTCGGCTCTCCAACCCTGCATGGTTCCGATGTCTGGAAATACGGCGCGATCTGGACTATTCCGATGTTTCTCGCTGCGCTGTTGGAGGACTTTTTCTACCGCGGTTATCTATTGTTCACGCTGAGCACGGGCATCGGTTTCTGGCCGGCAGCGATCGCGACTTCACTAATTATGGGCGGCATGCATTACCTCAATCCCGGCGGACACGGGCTGGGACCGGTTGCAGCCACGGAGTATTGTCTGGTTACCTGCCTTGTCATAAGAAGGACCGGCGACCTGTGGATGCCGCTGGGAATTCATTCCGCATGGAATTGGGGTGAAGTATTTTTATACGGTGTGCCGTCCAGCGGATTCGCGGGGCATCCGCATTTCCTGAATGCCAGTTTCCATGGTCCGGTGTGGCTTACGGGCGGAGTGTTCGGGCAGGAAGCGAGTGTGCCCAACCTCGTGTTGCTGGCGATTTGGGGTCTCGGCTTTGCGCTCTGGCTGCGTGGAGTGAAGTATCCGAATCCGGCAGCGATCCTGGATCCCCGGCGAAGGGCCGCGTCCTGATACGACACAAGCGCGGGCCTCACGAATCTCACAGGGGCCTAAGCCGATTCTTCTCGTTACGCTGTTCGGCACGACTGAAAGTCGTGCCCTGACACGAATCCAAGCCCGCTGTTTGAGATTAGTTGCCAAGTGCGGATTGCCCTCGGCTCATAGCTAGTTGCTCGTGGCTCGCAGCTAGTTGCTACTCCCGTTTTCTCTGCCTTTTTTCTTGATCTCGATATTCAGCCGCTTGATCTTCTGGTTGAGAGTGGAGAGAGGAATGTGGAAGCGGTCGGCGGCCTCGGTCTGGTTCCAGCCGCATTTTTCCAGCATGTCAGCAATCACACGCCGTTCATTTTCTTCAATGATCTCGAACAGGGAAGCGTCGGGGCGATGGTCCATAAAGGCGTAGCGGGTGCCACGACCGGTGACATTTTCGGGAAGCAGTTCGGGGGTCAAGGCTGAGCCGGTGGCCAGCACCACGGCGCGCTCGATCACGTTTTCCAGCTCGCGCACGTTGCCCTGCCAATCGTAATCCATCAGCGGACGCAGCGCTTCCGGCGTCAGGTGCAGCGGATGCTTGCCATTCTCCTGCGCGAACTTCACGATGAAGTGTTCGGCCAGCAGAGGAATATCGTTCTTGCGCTGCCGCAACGGAGGTAGGTCGATGGTGATGACGTTCAGCCGGTAGAAAAGGTCTTCGCGGAACTTGCCTTCCTTCACATGCTGCCGGAGATCGACGTTGGTGGCGGCGATGATGCGCACATCGACCTGAATTTCGTTCACTCCGCCCAGGTGCATGAACTTGCGGTCCTGGAGCACGCGCAGGATCTTGGCCTGGGTCTCCATGCTCATGGTGCCGATTTCGTCGAGGAAAAGAGTGCCGCGATCGGCGACTTCGAAGAGGCCTTTCTTGCTGGCAATGGCACTGGTGAATGCGCCCTTGACGTGGCCAAAGAGCGTTGATTCCAGCAGGTCGGCAGGGGTTGAGCCGGTATTGACGGGCACGAACGCGCGGTCCTTGCGCGGCGAGTTCATGTGGATCGCTTTGGCGATCAGCTCCTTGCCGGTTCCGCTCTCGCCTTGCAGCAGCACGGTCGAGCGGCTGGGAGCAACCTGCGCCACCAGGTCGAAGATGCGCAACATGGGCTCGCTTTTGCCGATGATGTGCTCGAAGTTGTAGCGCTGCTTCAGGGCGCGCTTGAGCTGGATTACCTCTTCTTCCGCACGGCGCCGGCCCACGGCGGTGCGAACATCGGCCAGCAGCTTCTCGTTGTCCCAGGGCTTCTGGATGAAGTTGGTGGCGCCGGCCTGCATCGCGTTCACGGCATTCTCCACCGTGCCGTAGGCCGTGATCATGATGACCGGCAGTTCGGCATCGCGCTCGCGAATGTCGCGCAGGATCTCGATACCATTGCGCTCCGGCAAGGCGAAATCCAGCAGTATCAGGTCGTAGGGGCGCTCGGCGATGCGCGTCAGGCCTTGTTCGCCGTCATCGGCGGTTTCCACCGAGTAGCCCTCAAACTCCAGCAGAGTTTGCAACGACTCCCGAATGGCGGCTTCGTCGTCAATGATCAGCACCGAACCGGCCGAAGCGTAGTTTTCACGGCCGTTCGCAACTCGATTGATGGCCGCTTCAGGCACTGACGGCCTTCCTGATCAAGGGGAATTCCATGGTGAAGGTGGTGCCGCGCCCGGGCACGCTCTCGACGCGAATCTTGCCGGCGTGTTCCTGGATGATGCCATAGGTCACCGACAGCCCCAGCCCGGTGCCGCCGGTGTGCCCGGTTGTGGGCTTGTTCTTGGTGGTGAAGAAGGGATCGTAAATGCGGTGAATGTGTTCCTGCGCGATGCCACTCCCGGTGTCGGAGACTTTCACTTGTACGTGGTGACCGTTGCTGGTGCTGATGGTCAGCGTACCGCCGCCGGCCATGGCGTCCTTGGCGTTCAGGAACAGGTTGAGGAACACCTGCTGGAGCTTGCCGGTATTGCCGTGAATCGGTGGCAGATCGGGATGCAACTCCTGCTGCACGGTCACGCGGGCGGTCTTGAACTGGTGCTCCAGCAAGGTCAGCGTGTCTTTGATAACGCGATTGAGGTCGACATCGGTAAATTCCGTGGTCGAAGTGCGCGAAAAATTCAGCAGGCTGTTGACGATCTCCGAGGCGCGGAAGGTCTGCCGCGTGATTTTGTCGAGCAAGACCGACTGCTTGTCGTCGCCATGCACCTGCTTGGCCAGCATCTGCGCATACGACGAGATCACGGCCAGCGGTGTGTTGACCTCGTGAGCCACGCCAGCAGCCAGCAAGCCGATGGAGGAAAGCTTCTCCGCCTGCGAGAGCTGCGATTCCAGTTCGATGCGCTCCGTGATGTCGTCGACGATGATGAGGCGGCCAATTACGCTGAAGTCTTTGCTCACCAGCGGCGCAATGGCGATATTAGCCACGCGGCTCTCGCCGCCTGCCGTACGCAGCCGGAATTTATAGAGATTGTGGATGCCCTGGGTGGGGCGCACACGGTAATACTCTTCCAGAAACGCCACCGGCAGGACGGCGTTCAAAGAGCGGCTGAGCGCGTCGCGACGCGGCAAAGCAAACATCACTTCCATCTGCGAGTTCCACGACTCGATGCGGTCTTCCAGGTCGACCGCCATCACACCTACGCTGATGGATTCGACGATGTTCTCGCTGAACTCCTTCAGACGCTCGTACTGGCCGGCTTTCTCCTCCAGCGACTGGTAGAGACGAGCGTTCTGCATGGCAATGCCAATGTAGCCGGCCAGCGTTTCGAGCAACTGCACGTCCTCGCTGGACAGGAAATCGCCTTCTACCGTCTTGCCAAGACCGAGCACGGCGATCATGCGTCCCATAACCGTGCAGGGAATGTAGTAATTCAGCTCCAGGCGGCGGATCGCCTCCCGTGCCGATGGGCCCTCGCGCACAGCCTGATTGGTGTTGTCGAAGAACAGGTGACCGGCTTGCCACTCCGGGCGCTCCACATGGAGGAAGTCGAAGCTGAGACCACTCGTGTTGGCAATGCCATACGACTTTGCGAGATCGAATTGGTCTGGCTGCTCGGCGTCGGCGAGGAAGATAGCCAGGCGATCAACCATTAGGGTATGCGACAGGCGATCGACAATCGAACTCAGCATCTTGTCGAGGTCGGTTTCGGAGTTCAGATCGCGGCCAAACTCGATCAGGGTGCGGCGATAGTCATAGCGCTTGCGGTAAAAGAACTTGTCGAGGCTCTCCTGCACCCAGTTCTTGAAGGGATCGAAAAGCAGTGCCGTGACCGCGATGGCCACCATCAGGCCGATGGGCCCAACGTTGGGGAAGTTCTGGTGGAACAGCACGGAGGCCACGCCGACAGCGCCGAAGTATGCCGCGGTGATGGCGCCGGCGGCAATGGTGTACGCCATGCCGCGCTTGAAGATGAGGTCAACGTCCATCAGGCGGTAACGGAAGATGGCGTAGCCGAAAGTCAGCGGCAAGAACACCAGCGAGAGGACGGAGACCTTCATCCCGAGGCCGGGCATCACGCCAAACAGGTACGGGATGATGTAGAAAACCGTAAACGGCGCAACTGACAGGATGGTGCCGCGGGTGACCCACTTCATCTGCTGGCGGAGGATTGCCGATTGCGCATCGCGATAGCTGTGCCAGAGCGTGACCGTAGCAGCGATAAAGTAAGCCGCCAGATAGATCCACTCCAGCCGATCCAGGTCCCAGCGCAACAACTCGCTGGGCTGCAACCAGGAGAAGACGCAGATGTGGAGCACCAGCAGGACCGCCCCAGGAGCATAAACGGCGGGTATCAGCCAGCGGCGGCGGTTGACCACCGCTATGCGCTCGGGGAAGGTGAGCGCGAAGTGCAGGAACAGCGCCGGTTGCAGCAACCAGGCCACGACATTGGACCAATAGATGATCCAGTCGAAGTCGTTCAGTTTGCCGGTGTAATGGAACGAGTAAAAGACGAACGAGACGAGACAAAAGATATAGAAGTGCGCGCTCTTAGGAGCTGTCCAGCGGCGCAGTAAAACGTACATGCCGATGCAGAGGTAAACCAGCGCGATGAGCCGCAATCCGGCATAGAGAGAGCGGTCCGCGGGAGACAAAATCAGTGGCGCTTCCAGCGGAACACCCTGGCGAACCAGCGAGTAGGTTGCCTTCGACCAGATACCCACGCCGTAAAGTTGGCGCTCCAGGGCGCCCACGTTGGCTACGTTGTGGTCCTGCACCGCGACCAGCACGTCACCGGCCTTGATACCTGCCTTCTGGCCGGGACCATCCACATCGACGCGCTGGGCCCGTAGATGTGCGCCGTCTTCTACCCACCAAACGCCATCGTAAGGAGAAGAATATTCACGGTCCTTCTGGAAATTAATACATGCCAGGACGATCGCGGCCACGCTGAGCAGCGCCAGGAAGATCGCGAAAAAGCGTGTGTGCAGGTCTCGGTTCATCGAAGCCATTGGCTCGTGAGTAAGACGGACGGGTGGGATTGCTTCCACCGGCCTCCCATCTATGAGCAACTTCGATGCCATGTTTTCCGTCCGAGCAGCTAGCTAAACCTCTCTATTTGAATAGCTTGCGATATTATAAATCTGCAACTGCCAGACAAATATTATTTTTGGAATTACTGTGTGGAATTCTGAAGGCCTCGATGGTTACCAAAGTACATGTACTTCCGGTATTTGTAACCCGCAGTCGAGCAAGTAGTTCCAGGTACTGATTCGTGGATTCGACTTGGCAGGCTTGCAGGACAAGGTAGCCCCCTGAACTCCTCATCGCTCGTCCGACCGTGTAGCCTACACAAAGCATGAACTCCGGAACTTTTAGCACAGCGGCGCTCAGCTTGAGTGCCGCCGCTATTTGGGGCGGCGGTGACTTCGCGGGCGGGATTGCGGTGAAGCGCGCCAACGTCTTTCGCGTGGTGGCGGGAGCACACGCCTGCGGTCTCGTGTTGATGCTGGTCTTGGCCTGGATGACGCATGAGCCGATGCCGGCCGCATCGTCGCTGGGCTGGGGAGTGGTGGCGGGCATCACGGGTGGTTTCGGCATCGCGGCCCTGTACAAAAGCCTGGCTATCGGGCGCATGGGAGTAGTTGCTCCGGTGGCCTCTGTAGTCACGGCGGTGTTGCCGGTGCTGTTTGGCTTCCGCACCGAGGGTTTGCCGGATCGGTTGCAGCTGGCGGGATTTGCTCTGGCACTGGCGAGTATCTGGCTGGTGGCCCGGCCAGACGGCAAAATCGATTCTCATCGCGGGCTTGGCCTGGCGATCCTGGCCGGCGTGCTGTTCGGGCTGTTTCTGGTTTCCGGCAAACAGGCGGGCCAAGGTGGAGTTTTCTGGCCGCTGGTGGCTGCGCGCGCCGCGTCCACGCTGCTCATGCTGCTGATTGTGGCTTGGTTGCCGCGCGATCCGCGCTCGTTGCGTCCAGCGCTGCTTCCCATTCTCTTGTCGGGCCTGTGCGATTCCGGCGCCAACGCCATGTTTATCGCGGCCACGCGTCACGGACGCCTGGATGTGGCAGCTGTCCTGTCGTCGCTGTATCCGGCGAGCACGGTCATCCTGGCACGAGTGCTGCTGAAGGAGCGCATCTCGCGAATGCAAGGGGTGGGCATCGTGGGAGCGCTGGCGGCAGTGGCGCTGATTTCCACGCGCTAGGGTTGCACCTCTGCGAAGCCAGGATTGGAGACAAATCTTTCACAAATTGATCACATGGCCGTGGCAAGTTCCAGTTGCGCCGGGGGTATGGTGCTGCACTAAGGCGTGGCCTGTCGCCAACTAAGCAGCGTGAAAGGACAATTCTCATGACTAATTCGGGGCAACATCCATGTCCGATTCCCGGGTCAAACGGGCTGGCGGCAGCCGTCGCCTTGGTGCTGATGGTCCTCGCGGCTCAATTCGCCCCGGCGCAGACGTTCAACGTACTCCACAGCTTTAATGGGCTGGACGGACGACAGCCTTATGCCGGCGTGACGCTGGATCGAGCAGGAAATCTCTACGGAACAGCCTACTATGGGGGCACCGGCAACGGCACGGTCTACAAGCTGACCCATGAGGGATCCGGTTGGACCCTCAACGTCCTCTCCAGTTTTGCCACAGGCGGGGCCAATCCCTATGCGGGAGTGGTCTTTGGCCCCAACGGCACTCTTTATGGTACGACCTCCAAGGGCGGCAGCGACGGCGGAGGCAATGGCACAGTCTACAATCTGAGCCCATCGCCGTCTGTTTGCAAGACCTCGCTCTGCCCCTGGAGGGAAGACCTGCTTTATAGCTTCGCGGGATCTCCGGACGGATATGGTCCCGGATTAGGCGACCTCACTTTCGACCAGGCCGATAACATGTACGGCACCACGTATTCCGGCGGTAACAGCTATGGCATTGTTTACGAACTGACGCCGTCGGGCGGGAGCTGGACGGAGAGCATTCTTCACTCCTTCGGCTATAGTGACGGAGCTTATCCTTATAGCCGGGTGATCCTCGACAACGCCGGCAACCTCTACGGTACGACCTGGGGAGGGGGCGCAAATGGCGCGGGGACAGTCTTCGAAATGACTCCTTCAGGATCTGGCTGGACACACACTGTTCTATACAGTTTTCAGATCGCAAGCGACGGAGGCAATCCCTACGCAGGCTTGATTTTTGATTCGTCCGGCAACCTCTACGGCGCAACCAGCAGCGGCGGCTCGGGCGGCGGCGGTTCCGTTTTCAAACTGACGCCTTCGAACGGCGCCTGGACCTATTCGCTGATTTACAGCTTTACCGGAACCAACGATTGCGGGCCGCAGAACAGCCTGTCCCTGGACGAGGCGGGCAATCTTTACGGGACAACTTATTGTGACGGCGCCCACAGCCTGGGCAATGTTTTCAAGCTGACGCCGGCGGGGAACAGTTGGACGTACGCGTCGCTGCACGACTTTACCGGCGGCAGCGATGGAGAAATTCCGTTTTGCAGCGTGGCCTTCGATAGCAGCGGAAATCTCTACGGCACCACCGTCACCGGCGGCTCGCAGGGAGTCGGCACGATTTGGGAGATCACGCCGTAGCCGAGAACTCTTATTACTTCGTCAGCACCGGTATCGCCCAGGCAAACTGGAAGATCGACAGCGGGTTCTCCGGGTGCTGGATATCCAGGTCGAGGTGGGTCTCGGTGACGATCCAGTAGTACGTTTTCACGGTCGAGATCATGCGATCAATCGCCGAATCCAGAGCGCGCTGGGTTGCGGCGAGTGCCGCGAGAGTTCGCTCGTGATGTCCGACCCGAGGCGCACCCGCGCCCTGCAACTCGGACGCAGCCTGGATGAGCGCCGCGCGATCGTCCGCCAGTTCACCCTCGGTGATCCGGTCGTGCAGCAACTGCGGGTATTCCGCCAGTTGAGCCAGCACGCGCGGCAGCGACACACCACCCTCTTCGCCCTGGAGCAGGCGGAGCACGCGCACGGCCATGGCATCGGCATAGCAGCCGCGCAGCATGTCCAGGAACGCGCTGCGCGCGTCGCAAAGCTGCGGATTAGGCTGGATGATCTCGCGCTCCAGCTTCCAGTAAATGTCCCGGTCGGTGGCCAGAGCCAGCACCTGACTGCCGATCTGGCGAAGTTCGATCTTGGCACGCTCGCGGAATTGTTTTTCGCTCAACATATAAGGAAATTGTAGTGAATCGGGCGAACATGCTTCTGTGATCTCGGTCACTGCCGGGCAGGTTTTGCAACGTCCGCCGACGGGCGAAGGCCGGGACAACCCCGCGCAACCGCTCTCATCTCATCCCCAAAGGCCTTATGATTACAAGGTTGATGTAGGATGATCTGCGACTGGCAGGAGGAGTCTTGGTCTGTAGCACTTGCGGATTCGAAAACCTGACGGGCATGCGCTTCTGCGGCATGTGCGGGATCCCTTTGCCTCACCCGCCGCTTACGACGCCCGGCGCACAAAGCACGCTGGGCCTCACGCGTGTGCCACTGGAAGGCGGTGTGGGTTCACCAGTGAGGAGCACGTCTTCATCCGCGTCCCGGATTGCGGTATCACAGGAGATGCCGGCAGGCAATGGAGATTTGTTCTCGACAGGTCCGGCGGCGCCGAACGACGTAGGTATTGAGTCGGCAGATGCGATTGATGCGGCGTCACCTTCGACGGCCAGCTCGCCGCCCACGGAGTTAGTGCCCGATATTCCTCTGGACGAGTATCTACAGAGCTTCCATTACCAGCCGCCCGACGATCCCGATGAGATCACGATGCGCGGCGATGCCCACGTCGCTGGGCAGAAAGCTTCGGCTCCCGAGACAACTGTCGCGCGATTGGCGCCAGTTGCTTCAACTCCCGCCGCCAAGACCAAGGGCCCGACTGTCATCGCCGAAGTACCTCCCGACACGGTGGAAAGCCGTCTGGGATTGGAGCCGGAAGCGGAGACGGAAGTACCCGTGGAGCGTCCAAACTTTCTTGACCTTGGCGAGGCGCCGGCAGAGGCTGAGCCGGCCACGTCAGGTACATCGTTCATTACCGGACCGTCGTTCCTGGGATTGAACGACCCTGGCCCAATTGCGGCCGAGGCACGTCTCCCCAAACCCCGGAAGCTGCGCAAGAGCCATTGGAGAGCGTGGTCGGCAGCCTTGGTAGTCCTGATATTCGCGGGACTGGGGTGGTTGCAGTGGCGCGCGCAGGTTGAGCAAACTAATAACGGTCCGGTCGAGATCGTTAAGGCGAAGGTGCGCGACTGGAAGCAACGCATTCCGGCCCTTACTGGCAGCGAACCGGCTGCGGCAAATTCGGCCGGAACCAACTCCAAGCCCGAGACGCAGGCGCAAGCGCAGCGTCAGCCCAGGAATCAGGGCGGCAATGCGAATGGTCCCGCAGCTGACGCGGGGAGCGGCACTGCGGCTGAGACAACGCTTAGTCCGAAGCCGGAGACGACACCGCTCGGGTCCCAGACTTCGGAATCCACTTCTGTAGCGCCCGGCACGAACGCGAAACCCGCTGCTGCTGCTGCTGTCAGCAATCAAGAGGCGGCCAAGCCAAGCTCTGTCGGCGCAGAAGAAATGGCGAAGGCCAAGAACGCGAGCGATGCGGCGGCAACCGCCGCCTGGCTGTGGAAGGCCACGGCTAAAGGCAATCCCGATGCGCCTGTGCAGTTGGCTGACATGTACGTCAACGGCCAGGGTGTTCCTCGCAGCTGCGAGCAGGCCGAGGTGCTGCTGAAGACGGCGGCCGAGAAGGAAAACGCCCGCGCTCGCAACCGGCTGGCCTCGATGTACGCGACCGGAACCTGCGTGCAGCGCGATCGGGTGCAAGCCTACCGCTGGCTGAGTTCGGCGCTGGCCGCCAATCCAAACAGCGATTGGGCAAAGCAGAACCGTGACCTCATCTGGCAGCAAATGACTCCAGACGAGCGCGCCCAGGCGGCGAAGTACCGGTAGGGCTGACGTGGGGCTCCCCTGAGGGGCGCTGCCCATTCTAACCTTCCGAAAACTGTCATCCCGACCGGGGGCTTCAGCCCGAGTGGAGGGATTTGCAGTTCCCCCGCATGTAATCAGGAGCATGCGATCCGAAGCGATCCACTGTCATCATTCGTGACGTGAAAGCGCATACAGACTGTGATCACGTAACGCAAGGCCCCCAAGCGCTACAATTGTCATGCTGCCTGGCCCGAATTCATAAATTGCCGGAATCTTAGCGAAGGACGAAATCATGACTAACAATCCCCTGGAGCGTTCGCTGGCGGAAGCTGACGCGCAGATCGCGGAAGCTATCGAGAACGAGGAGCGCCGTCAGCACGAAGGCCTGGAGCTGATCGCCTCCGAAAACTTTGTGAGCGAGGCCGTGCTGGAAGCGGCGGGCTCGGTCTTCACCAACAAGTACGCCGAAGGCTATCCCGGCAGGCGCTATTACGGGGGATGCGAATTCGCTGACGTAGTGGAGAACCTGGCGCGTGATCGCGCCAAGCAATTGTTCGGCGCCGAGCACGCCAACGTGCAGCCGCACTCCGGTTCCACCGCGAACATGGCTGCGTATGCCGCGGTCATTCAGCCGGGCGACACCGTATTAGGCTTGAATCTCGCCCACGGCGGCCATCTTACGCACGGACATCCGCTGAACTTTTCCGGCAAGACCTACAAGATCGTTCCTTACGGCGTGACGCGCGAAACCGAGACCATCGATTACGACGAGCTGGAACAGATTGCCGAACGCGAGCGGCCCAAGCTGATCATCGGTGGCGGCAGCGCCTATCCGCGGGTCATCGACTTCGCCCGCATGCGCCAGATCGCCGATAAAGTAGGAGCGATCTATCTGGTCGACATGGCGCACTTCGCAGGACTCGTCGCCGGCGGCGCGCATCCTTCGCCGGTGCCGCACGCGCAAATCGTCACTACGACCACACACAAAACGCTACGCGGCCCCCGCGCCGGATTGATTCTGTCGAGGCAGGAATACGCTGCGCCCATCGACAAAGTTGTTTTTCCCGGAATGCAGGGCGGGCCGCTGGTGCATATCATCGCTGCGAAAGCTGTTTGTTTTCAGGAAGCAATGCAGCCAAACTTCAAAGATTATGCGAAGCAGATCGTGGCTAATGCGGCCGTGCTGGCGCAGACCCTCGCCGACGAAGGCTTCCACATCGTCTCTGGCGGCACAGACACGCACCTGATGCTGATCAACGTTTTCGCCAAGGGCATGCTGGGCAGTGAGGCCGAGAACGCGCTGCACGAAGCCGGCATCACCGTGAACAAGAATGCGATTCCGTTCGACACCAATCCTCCGCTGAAGCCCAGCGGCATCCGTATTGGAACTCCGGCGCTCACCACCCGCGGCATGAAGGAAAACGAGATGCGGCAGGTGGGCAAGTGGATCTCTGAGGCGCTGCACAACCGCACCGATAAGAACGTGCTGACGCGCATTCGCCGCGAGGTGCTGGGACTGGCCGAGGCATTTCCGTTATACGCATCCCGCCGCGCGAAACATGCAGAGGCGGTGAAGGCGTAGAACCGAGCGATCAGCGAGAGGACCACTGCCTTCAGAAAGGACTGGCTGTGCCTTTGGGCAGTGAAACGGCAAAACCCTGATTAATGGCAGAGAACATCTGGTAGAAGCCGGAGAGCCCTACCATCTCCACGAAACCGTACAGGCCGTAGCTTTGGATAGAGTCAGCCTGAATCTGCTCTGGGATGTTCTGCCAAGCCAGCGTCGCTCGCAATACTAGCGCCGCCAGGCGGTAGGGGTTGGGGAAGTCGGTTGCCGCCACTCCGTGGGTTCTCAGGGCATCAATCACAGTTTGGGGAACGCCCGCGGCCAAAGCATGCTGAACGTGATCAACCCATTCAAATGCTGTCCGGGTTTCGCGCGCCACGGATAAAACAACAAACTGGTAAACGTCACGCGCAAGGTGGCCTTCAAACTTCAGGTAATAGCCCAACTCTTCTACACGCTGACAAAGTTGAGGGTGGTTCATCAAGGCGGCGTAAGGCCCGCCGAAGGGCGCGCCCTGACTCTTTCGCCGAGCCATCATCGCGTCGTAAATTGCCTTGTCCTCGGGACTGAGGATGGCAGGGTCAAAGGGTAGTTCGGCCACTTCGCTCTCCGTTGTGGTTATTCGTGATAAGACCAAGCCGCTGCGGCGGCTGCCCAGTCATGCACCGGGGTTGGATATTGCTTGCCGGCCTTGACATCAATTACGGTTGGTCCCTGGTTGTGCAGCGCAGATTCAAAGGCTTGTTCAAGGTCTTCTGGTTTGGCAACCGTGATCCCATTTCCGCCGAGTCCCCGGGCAAAACCGGCCCAGTCGATATCTGGCAGCGTCGTCAGCTCAGCAGGCACCGGGCCAAGTTGATGCGCACGCAGCCACACGTTGCCCAGCGCGCCGTTATTGATCACCAGATAAATGATGGGCAGCTTGTAGCGCGCGGCGGTCGCGACTTCGATGCCATGCATGTGCATGCAGCCATCTCCGGTGATGACGGCAACTTTCTTGCTGGGCTGGGCGCACTGCACTCCGACCGCAGCGGGTATCGCCCATCCCATGGGGCCGAGGTTCGTTGCAGAAATATAGGTCAGGGGAGAATAAGACTGCCAGTAGTGACCCGCAAACGCTCGGTGCGCGCCCGAGTCGACAAGCACAATTCCGTCTCGCGGAAGCGCCTTACGTAATGCACTGATCGCCCGGGCTGGGTGGATGGGAATCGCCGGACTATCGCAGTTCTCAGGTTCCTGAAGGCGCGGTTGCGCGAGGATGGCCGCCAACCATTGCTTGCGCGGACCGCGGGTAGCATCCAGGGCAGAGCCAATATGACCGTTCTGCCCCTCTAACCAATCCAGATATGCGCCCGCATCGCCAACGACATTCGTCTGACCGTTTGAATTCGCCATGGCCAGGGTACTGAGATTGACAACCACTGCGCGTTCCGGAGCCAGGCGCAAGGTCCAGTGCATGGTGTCGCGTTCGTTCAGGCCGGAGCCAAGGATGAGCAACAAGTCCGGCGGGCTATCGAGCAGGGCCATGCGGGCATGATGAGTGCCGGAATAGCCGAACACTCCAAGCGACAATGGATGGTCTTCAGGAAAAATGCCCTTGCCGCGAAGCGTGGTCGCGACCGGAATGTCCCAGCTCTGGGCAAATTTCAGCAGAGCCTTCGCGGCCGCGGCATGTTCCACACCGGCGCCTGCCAGGATGACGACGCGCATGGGCGGATTTCCACTCTCGCCGGCTTTGAAATGGCTGAGCGATGCTTCGGCGGACTCCAACGATAGCACCCTGGCATGAAACAGCGCCGGGTTGAGAGGCTTATGGCAAACATCGATGGTGGCGACCTGACTATCCTGAGGGATCGACAGGTGCACCGGTCCATTGGGTTCACTACGCAGATGAATCAGAGCATGACGAAACAGATGCGCCAGGTTCTTCGGGTTATCAACGGAACTTGAGTAGCGGGTTACCGGCCGCAGCAAACTTACGTCGTCCAGAGTTTGGCTGCTGGCATCCTGAAACATACCCAGCCCTTCAAGTGCGGTCGCCGCTTCTCCGCTGATCACCAGCAGCGGAGAGCCGTCCGTGAAGGCTGTGGCCACCGCGGTTGCCGTGTTGGTCAGGCCCGGTCCACCGATGCACAACGCCGCTCCGAACTTGCCACTGGCCCGCGCGTAGCCGTCGGCCATGTAAGCCGCGCCGCCTTCCTGTGCAGCAACGATCGGGGTTAGAGCGTTCTGTCGCCCCAATGCGGGCAGGAACGGATCAACCAATCCGCCTGGAACCATGAAAATGTGATCGATACCTTCACCAGCCAGGCCATTGAGAATGAAATCGGTTCCAAGCAAGGGGCCTCCCGTTTGTTCAGTCGAAGTTTGGCGCTACAGGAATACATCACAGACTATCATCCACCCATCGGCGCCCCTGAACCAACCGCCGTCAATCATGTTGCCCGGGCAGCACACGATCCACGCTGTGGATGCTTCCTACCGCCAGGGTCACTTGATTTCGAGGGGGACGCGCACAGGGAATGCCGCCCCAGGATAGAACCAGCGGCCCGGCGATGCGCATCGCGCCCGGGGAAAAATAATAGTCATAATGCTGGGCATTGTGCTCCCGATCGGTGAAGACCAAGGCATCCTTGGGGCCGCGATGCTTAACAAATATCCGGGAATATTCGTTTTGCAGCTTGACGGCTTTTGCGCGCGCGTCAGCTTCGGAAAAAACGAACCCAACCTTGTGCCAGCTCTCCATGATTGCGGTAGTTATAGTATGCCGCAGGACTCGCCCCGCAGGGCCGCTCCGCGCTCGGGATGACGGGCTGGAGGCCGCTCCGGTTTACACTACTCTTTGCGCGTAGCCATCGACATTCGCCGCATCACCGAGTTCGGCGTGGGGACCTATACCCGGAACGCCATCCGCACCCTGGCGCGCCTCGATCACGAGAATGAATATTTCCTCATCGGCATTCCCGGAATGCTGGGCGACATTGGCCCGTTGCCGCCGAACTTCATCACCGTCCCCGGGCAGCCCAATGAGTTCTCGGTTGCCAGCTATCTGGAACTGCATCGCATTCTGAAGCAGAACAGCTGCGATCTGCTGCACGTCCCACACCTGTTCTGGAAGCCGCAGGGCATTCCCTGTCCCTACGTGGTCACGGTGCACGATCTGCTGGACCACATGTACCGCGTCAACAGCCAGTCCGGCGTGAAGCGCAATATGCACTTCCAGTTCACCAAGCGCGTGCTACAGCGCGCAGCGCGCATCTTTGCGGTCTCGAATTTCTCCAAGGCTGACACGGTACGCCTGTTCCATGTGCCGCCGGACAAGATCGAGGTCATCTACAACGCCATCGACGACAGCTTCCGCCTGGGCCACGCCAGCGATGCCGAGCGCGAATTCATCGCCGAACGCTATCAGGTGAACACTCCGTTTCTGCTCTACGCCGGGCGCATCAGCCCGCATAAAAATGTGGTTCGCATCATCGAAGCGTTCGCCGCGCTCAAGGGCGAGCTGAGCAAGGAAGGGAAGTTCGACGACCTGAAACTCATCATCATCGGCGACGAGGTTTCCAAACACCCCGACCTTCGCCGGGCCTGCGTGAAGGCCGGAGTGCAGAACGATGTCCGCTTTCTCGGATTTGTGCCCATCGATGTCCTGCGCATTTTCTACGACCAGGCAAAGATCTTCATCTTCCCCTCGCTTTATGAAGGCTTCGGACTGCCACCGCTGGAAGCCATGGCCCACGCCACTCCGGTGGTGACCAGCAACACTTCGTCGATTCCTGAGGTCGTGGGCAATGCCGCTGTCATGGTCAATCCGGAGAACGTCTTCGAGATCATGCGTGCCCTGCATCGCGTGTTGCTCGATCAACCTCTGCGCGACAAGCTGAAATCCCGCGGCTTGGAGCAGGCTGGGAAGTTTTCGTGGGACGCCAGCGTACGCCGCATGTTGCAGATCTATCGCGAAGTCGCCAAACCCAGCTGAATAGGCGGGTAACCCGCAGTAACGTATGCTCCGTTAAAGATCCATATTGCTGGGCATCAGTTGGCCCCCTGCGTGCTTCTAAGAAAACTGGCGCAGATTTTCATTAGGGGCCGATCCAATGGGTTTCTCACCAAGACGCACAGCGCTTCTCATCTGCGCTTCCTGTCTCGCAATCCCGTTAGCTGGCCGGGCACAGGCGAACAACCTGACACTTAACGAAATACTGTTCCGTATGCAGCAGGCAGAAACCGCGTCGCGCCAGCAAAACATTGCTTACGCGGTCACGCGCGAGTACCAGCTATCGGCCGCAGGAGCAACACAGCTCAGCTCTGACGTGGTGGTGCAAGTCAACTTCATCCCGCCTTCGGCTAAGGATTACAGCATTCTTCAGTCGGAGGGTAGTGATCGCGGCGCCAGTATCGTGCGCAAGGTGTTGGATCATGAAGCGGCCATGGCAAAGCAACCCGGCTCGCACGAAATCAGCAGCAATAACTACAGTTTTGCGCTGCTGGGTCGCGAGATCATCGACGATCACGATTGCTATGTCTTGCAACTTCTGCCGAAGCGGCAGGCTGTGGAACTGATCAACGGCAAAGCCTGGGTGGATGTCCGCGATTTCGCGGTCCGCAGAATCGAAGGCAGGACTGCAAAGAATCCCTCGCTGTGGCTAAAAGACGTGACCGTGACCATCAATTACGGCCAGGTCAGCGGAGTGTGGTTGCAGACCACGACCAAGGCCGTGGCCGATGTTCGCTTCATTGGGCCCCACGTGCTTACCTCGCGCGCACTGGAAGTGCGCCCTGCCACATTTAATGCCCGCGCGCAGACCCCTCCGTCTCGGAGTCAGCAGTCCAACGGCCGGCGCGCTATCGCCGATACTGCGACTTGGGTTGCGCGGTAGTCCTGCCACTACGCAGTCTTAGCCGCCATTTCTATAGCGTTAACAACCTCCAAGCGACTTACGGATTGGCGCCAAATCGGGTGTAAACTCTCACCCAATGAATTCGGCTGAGCGCAACGGAGGTAGCTATGCGTCGCCAAGAATTACGACTTGTAATGAAGTTAGCAGCAGCCATCTTCGCCCTTACCCTTTTCTGTTCCACAGCGTGGGCACAAGGCACCTACCAGGTGATTTTCAATTTCGGCGAATATCCCAGCCAGGCATATCAGCCATGGAGCGGCGTCGTTCTTGACGCTCATGGAAACATTTACGGCAACACCGAATGGGGTGGTAACCAGGGAAACGGCACCGTTTACCAACTGCTGCGCAATAACGACGGAGGCTGGACCTACGCGACTTTGCACAGCTTTGGCTACTACGATCCAGGCTCTGCTCCGGTGACGACGCTGGTGCGCGATCAGGCCGGCCACCTTTACGGAACAAATACGGCCCAGGTCTTTGAGTTGGTCCCAGATACAAGCATCGACTGGGGGTTCACCGCGCTGCACGACTTTACCGGCGGCGGAGATGGCGCTTGCAACGACCTTTGCAGTGTGTCGATGGATAGCGCAGGTAATCTATACGGATCAACCCCGGCTGGAGGCGCCAACGGTGACGGCGTAATCTTCAAGATCGGAACTTCCGGATTCAGCGTTATCTACAATTTTACCGGCGGCGACAACGGAGGCTATGGCGTAGGCCAACTTGCTTTCGATAATCAGGGGAATCTTTACGGCACGACCGTCGATGGCGGGATGTACGGAGAAGGCGTAGTTTATCGTTTGTCGTCCAGCGGTACGTACACCGTTCTGCACAACTTCGGCGCCTCGCTTGATGGCTCTCAGCCCTGGGGTGGGGTAATTCTAGCTAGAGACGGCAACCTGTACGGCACGACCGCTAATGGCGGCGCGGGCGGCTCAGGCACGGTCTTCCGGCTTACTCCCAACAACGACGGCACCTGGACCGAAAGTGTGCTGTACTCGTTTCGGCAGTCGAGCGGCGGATTTTTCCCTCAGGCCGTGCCCACGATGGACGCCGCCGGCAACCTGTACGGAACCACAGTGAGTGGTGGCGGCTCGAACAGCTACGGGACGGTCTACAAGCTGACGCAGTCGGACGGCCAGTGGTCGGAGACCGTGGTGCATGCCTTCCAGGGTCCACCGAACGATGGCAATACCCCCATCTATGTTCCGGTGGCAATCGACAGCGCCGGCAACATCTACGGCACGACTACCATGGGCGGTATTTACGACGGCAATGGCGAGGGCTTCGGTACGGTATGGGAATACACGCCGTAGCTGCGGCGGCGAACTGCTTGTTTCACGGGATAAGTTTTTGTGGGGTGAGAAACTGACAGCCATTGAGGACGCGGATTGGCCGGTGGTTGAAGCTAATTGCTAAAGGCTAATTGCTAGTTGCTGGTTTCTTAGCTGCCGGGCCTGTAAGCCGAATTTTGTGTGCCGCTCTTTCTTCCCGCCAGGACGTATCCCAGACATTCGAAAAACGCGAATGTGTGGGGCCCCCGTTGTCCTTGCGGAAACAAAGAGCGGCACGACGGTCATTCCTCTGGGCCGTGCATTACTGCACGGCTCTAGCGACCTACCCGGAAGTTGTGACGCACCGAGCCGGCACGTGCGCGCGCCGAAGCGAACGCTCCTCCCCTATTTGGTCTTGCTCCGTGTGGGGTTTACCCTGCCACCGCCATTGCTGACGGCGCGGTGCGCTCTTACCGCACCTTTTCACCCTTACCCCGCCCAACCGAAGTCGGGCGGGGCGGTACATTTTCTGTGGCACTGGCCGTCAACGGCCCTTTGAGGACCGCCGCCCGGACGTTATCCGGCACACCGCTCTGTGGAGTTCGGACTTTCCTCTACCAGCTTGCGCCAGCAGCGACCGTCCGGCCCAGCAGCTAACTCAACAATTATAGATGGTGAGGACTCATCGCCGTCACGCGCTCTCCCTCAGCACCAACTGCTCCGCGGGGGAGAATACGTACGCGCGGATCATCATCGTGCTGAGCAGGGAAGTGAGCCCCGACGCCGCCAGGATCATCGCAATCACGACGAACTGATAGATCGCGGCGTAGAGCGGGTCGGCGCCGGAGAGTAGCATGCCGGTCATCAGCCCGGGAATCCAGACGATGCCCAGCGAGCGCAGGTTGTCGATGGCCGGAATCAGCGAAGAATGAATGCTCGCCTCGGTGTAGCTGGCGATCGTCTTCTCCGGCGCTGCGCCCAGCGCCAGCGCCGTTTCGATCTCGCCCGCGTGCGCCAGCACCTCCGATCGGAAGCGGTTCAGCGCGAGTCCATTTGTGTTCATGGCGTTGGCGATGAGCATGCTCCCAACGGGAATCAGTGACGTGATCGCGGTATCGATCACGCCAGCCCACGTCATCACCGCTGTCACCAGGCCCGCGCCGGCGGCAATGGAATAGGTCGAGACTTTCTGCGCGCCGGAAATATTCTTTGCGCGCTTGGCGGAGATCGAGCCGGCCGCGAAGATCATGCCGGCCAGCAGGAAGACGCTGCTCCAGCGCGGGGCTTTCAACAGCAGCACCAGCACCGAGCCGACGACAACGATCTGCACGATGCCGCGCAGCAGCGCCACCGCAGTGTCGCTTTCGAGATGGATGTTGCGGCGGCGCGCCAGCAGGATCACCAGCAGCGCCAGGACGGAGGCGATGGTGGCCTGCGCGAAGCCCAGCGCAATTTGCGAATGAAACAGTGACTTAAGCATGCAGCACCTCCGCGGGGTGAAGGGACGCGGCTTCAGCCGCGTCGCAAAATACTCTTTTCGCGTGTGGCTTCAGCCACTGAGGGACATCGCCGGTGCTACAAACTGCGAATTCCCTCGGCGGCTAAAGCCTGGCCCGAACGAGCGCGTAACGGCGCAGCTGAAGCTGCGCCCCTTCAAACCATCTCTTCTGGGCTTGCCACAAGGGGCAAATAATCCAGGTTAACCACCGAGCACCTCCGTCGGAGTTCCTTGGCGGACCAGCCTTCCAGCCTCGATCATCGCGACCCGGTCGCACAGGCGGCGGGCCTGGTCGCGGTCATGGGTCACCAGAACAAATGTATAGCCGTTTGCGCTGACCAGATCGCGGACCAGATCTTCAATGCCGGTCTTCGCGTGTTCGTCCAACGCCGAGGTCGGCTCATCCAGCAGCAGGATCTCCGGCCGGTTGGCCAGCGCGCGCGCCAGCGAAACCCGCTGCTGCTCGCCGCCGGATAGGTTCGCAACATTGCGCGCGGCCAAGCCAGGCAACCCGACACGTTCCAGCAGGCTGGCGATTTCAGAGTCAGGCAAAGTCTCGCCGCGCTGCGCGGGGCCAAAGCGCAAGTTGGAGGCGATGTCGCCGGGGAAGAGAAACGGGCGCTGCGTGACCATGCCGACGCGCCGGCGCAACTCCTGCGGCGGAATCTGGCGATAATCCTGATCTTCGAGAAATACAGTTCCTCTGGTGGGCTCATCCAGGCGATTCAGCAGACGGAGCAGGGAACTCTTGCCTGAGCCACTGGGCCCGACCAGGCCTAACAACTCTCCGCGGTAAACCTCAAGGGAGATGTCCTGAACGATCCACTTTTCGCCGACGCGGCGTCCGAGATGCTCCGTCCGCAAGACGACCGCGCCGGCTGCGGCGTTCATCGGTCCAGATGTCCGTAATAGATGTTAGTGTCGTATTCCAGCGTCACCAGGCCGTTTTCCGCATGCGCTTCGAACAGTTCCGGCAGGGCGTGCAACATCGCATCGTGCTTCTCGCCGGACTTGGGGATGTAGGACGATGACAGCAGTCGGCCGCGCAGCCCGTCAAAGTCGAGCCGCTGCTGGTTGTGCTGCTGGATCAGCACCATCTTATTGGGTGCAAAGAAGCGCTGTAGGGCATCGTAGTTGGCGAGGTATTTCCGTGAGACCTGTTCGTAATCGATGGAATACTTCCCCACGAAGGCCTCATAGGCACGCAGAAACGGCGTAGCTTGCGCATCGCGATGGTGCCACACCAGCACGACCCATCCGCCCGGCTTCAGGATGCGGGCGAATTCGGCGCGGGTTTCCGGTGGCCGGAACCAATGAAAGGCCTGCGCGGCGATGACGAAGTCCACGCTCGCATCGTTCAGCGTGGTAGATTCCGCGCTGCCCGCCACCATGCTGAAATTGGCGTAACCTGCCAGGCATCGTTCGCCGGCCAGCCGCATTTCGCGATTGGGCTCGACGCCGATGACGCGATTGCCGTTGTGCAGGAATATTTCGGCCAGCAATCCCGTGCCGCAGCCTACATCGGCAATCAGGTGCTGCGCCGTCAGGCCGCAAGCCTGTTGCAGGGCGTGTACCACATCGTGGGAGTAGCGAGGACGATATTTCGCGTAGTCTTCGGCGCGATCGGAGAAGCGGACAAGCGGATCGCCGACGGATTCAGGCATGACAAAGATGGTAGCATCTGGCATTTGGAAGATAGCAATTGGCGACTAGCAATCAGCAACTAGCGATTAGCACTCGGGAAGCGGTCCTTAGCCGATAATGGCCAGTGCGACAGCAATCCGAAATGCAATGGCCGCAGGCTAATTGCTAGTTGCTGACTGCCACGTGCCAAATATGTCTGCCGTCAAGAAAAAGCTGCCGTTGGCTGCCGCTCTCGCGGAGGCGATCCGCAAAGTGCCGCGGGGCCGCGTCAGCACCTATGGCGCGATTGCCAAGGCAGCCGGATACCCGCGCTGCTCGCGTCATGTGGGCCGGGTCTTGAAGCAAGTTGGAGGACTGCCCTGGCAGCGGATACTGGGCTCCGGCGGCCGGATCTCGTTGCGCGGAGAATATGCTCTGGAGCAGCGTTTTCTGCTGGAGGCTGAAGGTGTTCGCTTCAAGGGTCGCCACGTCGATTTGCGGGAGTTCGAACACCGCTTTGCGTCCGGCGGACGCAAGCCGGCTGCCGCCAAGAGCGTTCCCAAAACGAAGCGTTTACCGCCAAAGTTGTAGCGTTCCCGATAGAGAGCTTGTCTGCGTTTTTTGCCGTTGGGGTAAACTGTAAGGTCTTCGTGATTAGTCCTATGGTTAAGCCGGGCCAAGTTCGTCTTGTCGTCTTCGCAATGCCGGTCTTGTTGGCCGCGCCGCTCTTGGCTCAGCAATATCAGGAGCACGATCACACTGTCTTTCATCGGCCAGCGTCAGCGACGACGATGAAGCGTCCTGCAACCGCCGGCGGAACTTCGGCGACAACCCGCACTCCCGTTGCGGCCTCCAGCGCGAACTCAAGAACGCCTGAATCAAACCGACGCCGCGAACTGACCTATGGTCAGGCGCCGACGTTGACCGAGCCGCGCGCTGTCCAAACTCAGCAGGCTCCGAAGTAAATCAGCCCTAACGAAAGCCGGCAAGTCTGACCATCGAGGGGGGGGACGGTTTTCCGGTCGTCCGTTAAGTGCTGCAAGACGTCCACGGCTTTACAGTTGGGAGGAAAAGTCGAAAAATGGCCCAGTGCCGCCGGCTGAAGCCGGCTAAGAATGAGAAATAAAACGCTCAGATGCTGGCCTGAAGGCCAGCTCTACCTGCTCACAATATCTCTTCGTAATACCGTTCCCCCGCACAGCCGCGGCACAGAATCCTGCCGTCTCGACGCACCTCACGCTGAAAGTTGATGCCCTCGCTGCATTCGGCGCAGACGATGCGCTCGCCCTTATAGCCCGGCAGCTCTTCGGCAGGCAGCTCCACCTTCACCCACTGCTCGGTGAACAAATCGTCGTTCGGGATCTCGCGATAGGCCAGCATCTGCTGCTGGTTCTTGTTCTCGATTTCGGGATGCATCTGCCGGGCCAGCGCCTTGGAACTCTCCTTGGCGCACACCCGCACGGCCCGGCCGGAGCCGAGATCGACGAAGGTTGCGGCAACCTTGCCCCAGTCGCGAAACTTCAGGGCCCGTTTACCCAACCGGCAGCCGGTGACGACGGCGACCGCATCGGTGGCGCAGCGATCGATTTCGACGAAGGTGATCAGCCGCTTGCGATCTTTGCCATGCGGGTCGTCGATGCCCAACAGCTCCAGGCCGCGCATTGCCAGCCGAACGCCGAGTATCTGCCCGGCGCACAGATGGCCATGAGCAACTTCCGCATCGCGCAGCAGTTCATCGAGGGTCTTCAAAGCAAGGCTCCGCTTACTCCTCGTCAGAATCGTTGTCGGGCGCTTCATCGGCAAAGCGTCCACTTACATTCACGGTGAACTTTTCGCCCGCTTTGGGCAGGAAGGTCACCCGCGGCGGCTGCCGGTCCCAGTGCGGTGGCGCGCAATTCTTGTCGAAGGAATCTCCGGCGCTGACCTTGCCCAGTTCTTTGTGAAACAACGCCTTCTTGCCGCCGACCTCGGCAACCACGGCGTTTACCCGCTCACCATTGGATGTGATACCACAATACGCCGCGTAGTCGCGATACCAGCTGACTTCCGAGTACAAAGCGTCGAAGTCGGGAAGCTTGACCAACGCAATTTTCCCCGACACTCGATCGACCAGCAACCAGCCGCCCCGTTGCCACAGCCACTTGGCGGACTTCTTCGGATCGTCCGGCAAGGTGTCGTTGATGCGATAGGCCCGCCGGACTACGAACTCGCGATCGGTAACGTCGTGAGCGTCGCCGGTGGTGAAATCTTTCAGCTTGGCATCGACGTACAGTGGCCTGACCGAGATGTCGATCGTCGTCCCTTCCGATGGCCCCACAAAAAGCTTCACCGGCGTCGCTTTTCCCAGGCTGACAACGTGCGGCTTGGAGGCGGCCGCCGCCGTCAAGCCAACCGGCAACATCGCGACGAAAAGAAGGACAGCGCGCATAAAAGAGCCCGATAGCTCAAAGGCCCGGCTGGAGGTACGGACTAGTTTCTGCATTCCACCGTCGCCAGCCAGGAAACTTTTCTCCATCCGATATTAACCACCTGACAACTGGCTTACAATGAATTTGCGTCTAAGTGGCCTGAGGATGGCTTTGACCTACAGCTTTGTAGTTCCTGCTTACAACGAGAGCGAACGCCTTACCGTATCTCTGCCCAAGATCTTCGACTACATTCGCCAGCAGCGACTGCAAAGCGAAGTGATTGTCGTGAACGACGGCTCCACTGATGACACCGCCGACGTGGTCCGGCATTTCATGTTGCTCTATCCAGACCTCCGGCTGCTGGAAAATCCGGGAAACCGCGGTAAGGGATATAGCGTTCGCAATGGAATGCTGCACGCGCACGGCGATGTAATGCTGTTCACGGACGCCGATCTGTCATCGCCAATTTACGAGGCGGGGAAGCTGTTTGCTGCGCTGGAGCAGGGCGCGGACGTGGCCATTGGATCGCGATGGCTACAGGCGAATTTGCAGACCGAGCGCCAGCCCTGGCACCGGCAGTTGTTCGGACGCTGCTTCAATCTGGCGCTCCGCATCGTGCTGGGGCTGAACTATCGCGATACCCAGTGCGGCTTCAAGGCGTTCACCCGGGCGGCGGCGCAAACCGTCTTCACCCGCCAGCGAATCGAGCGCTGGGGCTTCGATCCGGAGTTGCTGTTTCTGGCCAACAAGTTCAAGCTGCGTACGGTCGAGGTGCCGGTCGAATGGGCCCACGATCATCGGTCAAAAATCAACCCGCTCCGTGACGGCATCAAGATGGGAACTGAGATGCTGGCGGTGCGCTGGAACGACTTGAACGGGCGCTATAAGGAGGAGTCGTTTGTGCCGGAGGAAGCTCACGCCAAGCCGGCAGCCTCGGTAACAGGGGAAGTGTAGGCTGCGAGAGTGACCAGACAATATCGGCAGGAGACTTAGGAGCGACTTCTCCAATAGCCCGGTTTCCGATGGCAGGGAGCCACAGCTTCAGAGGCAAATTCAATGGGCTTTTTCATGAGGGATGGCGCGAGCCTACTTGCGCACCTCTTCCCACCGAATCATTTTTGTCCGGCCCGCTTGAACTTGGGCGATTCGGCGCGCGATCTCTTGCTGCCAGGCCGCCTCAACGTCCTCGCCGGCGGGCAAATCGAGACTGTCGATCAGGGAACTGGCCAGCTCGGCTCGCTCCTCCAACGGTAACGCCAAGGCTTTCTTCAATAACTCAGCTGCTCTGCCGCTCATTCGTAAGCTCCCACTCACACGATATACCTTCAGAGAATAGATCGTCGAAAGTCGATTGCTAGCTTCCAGCTGCTAGTTGCTTCTTTACCGCTTCACTCAGAATCTTGCCGTCCACCCGTGCGTCTCCAAACTTGGCCTTGGCGTTTTTCATCACCGCGCCCATGTCCTTCATTGTGGGAGAGCCCATTTCGGCGATGACGGAGCGGACGGTGGCGACGATTTCCTCCTCGCTGACCGCCTGGGGCATGTAGGCCTCGATGATTGTGATCTCCTCGGCTTCTTTCTGAGCCAGCTCGGGACGGTTGCCCTTCGTAAACTGCTCGATGGAATCTTTGTGCTGCTTGATCATGGTGCTCAAGACCTGGAGCTCGTCTTTTTCGTCGAGATTGGCGTCTTTGTCAATTCGTAGCTCCATCCGTTTGCTCTGGAGCGCGGTCTTCATCATGCGCAGTGTGGACAGCCGCAGCTCTTCTTTGCTGCGCATGGCAGCAACCATATCTTTTTGCACGCGTTCGGTCAGGCTCATGAGGCAATTATAGTCACCCGGCCCTGTGATTCAGAGCACAGAGGGCCAGCCAAGGTGAGCTAGCCTGCTCAGACCGTGTAAGCCTATATTTAAGAGGTCGGCGCTGGCTGGCGCCGCAATCAATCCTCAGAGGTATTGCCATGCTTCGTAAGACACGGCTGTTTACTCCCGGGCCGACTCCCCTGCTTCCCGCTGCGCAAAATGCCATAGCCGCCGCGGACATGCACCATCGCACAGCGGAGTTCAAAGAAGTTTTCTCTCGTACCCTTGCCGATCTGAAGACCTTCATCGGCACCAGCAACGACGTTCTGCTTCTGGCTTCCTCCGGCACCGGAGCGATGGAAGCCGCGGTTTCCAACCTGACCTCGCCGGGCGAGAAGGTTGTCGTCCTCAGCGCCGGCAAGTTTGGCGAGCGCTGGCGCGATCTGGCCAAGGCCTTTGGCTGCCAGATAGAGCTGATTTCCGTTCCCTACGGCCAGACGTTTGACCTTCGCGAAGTGAAGCCGAAACTGGAAGGCGCCAGCGTCGTCTACATGCAGGCCACGGAAACATCCACTGGCGCGCGTCATGATGTGAAGGCAATCGCCGCGTTGCTAAAGGGTACCGACACGCTGCTGGTAGTCGACGCCATTACCGGTCTCGGCACCACGCATTTCGAAGTGGACAACTGGGGCATCGATATCCTCATCGGCGGCTCGCAAAAGGCCGTGATGATTCCCCCCGGGCTTGCCTATCTGTCGGTGAGCGAGCGCGCCTGGCAGCGTATGGAAACCGCCAAGCAGCCGCGCTTTTACTTCGACCTGCGCAAGGAGCGCAAATCGCAGACCAAGGGCGAATCGGCGTTCACTCCGGCAGTCGCCCTTATCGCGGGATTAGCGGCAGCGCTGGATTACATTCGTCGCTCCGGCAACGGCAACCTTGCCGACGGCCGGGACGCGCTCATCCACAACGCGGAAACTTCTGCTGCAATGGTTCGCGCGGGCGTGCAGGCGCTGGGACTTGGCCTGTTTGCGCCGACATGTCCGGCCGCCGCAGTGACGGCGATCCTGCCGCCTAAGGGCGTGGATTCCAGTGCGATCGTGAAGGAGTTCCGCGAGCGCTTCGCTATGGTGGTCGCGAATGGCCAGGGCGAAATGAAGGGCCAGCTGTTCCGCATCGCGCACCTCGGCTACTACGACTATCTGGACGCCATCGGCGTCATTGGCGCGCTGGAGCACGTGCTGCTTAAGGTTGCGCCGTCTCACAACTTCGAATTGGGCGCTGGCGTGCGCGCCGTGCAAGAGGTGTTTGCAGGGCAATTCGCCGAGGTGGCTAAAGTATGAAAGTCGTTATTGCAGATAAAGTCTCACCCTCCGCGCTCAAGGTTTTTGGCGAGAACGGCGATTGGACGGTCGTCAGTCCCGACAAGGAACACCTTGCCGCTGAGCTGACCAACGCTGACGCCATCGTTGTCCGCTCCGCAACCTTTGTGGATGCGGCCATGATGGACAAGGCCCCCAAGCTGCGCGTCATCGGGCGCGCTGGCGTAGGTGTCGACAACGTCGACCTGGACGCAGCCACCAAGCGCGGCATCGTGGTGATGAACACTCCCGGCGGCAATGCCGTTGCCGTTGCCGAACACACCTTCGCTCTGATGCTGTCCATGGCGCGTTCCCTGGTGCGGGCCCACACCACCATGCAGGCCGGCAAATGGGAGAAGAAGACGCTGCAAGGCACCGAGCTTCGCGGCAAGACGCTGGGCATTGTTGGCCTGGGTCGCGTGGGCGTGGAAGTTTCGCGCCGCGCGCTCTCGTTTGGGATGAAGGTGGTGGCGCACGATCCCTACGTCGCCCCCAGCTTCGCGCAGCAGCTGAACGTTACCGTGGTCCCGCTGGACGAACTCTATGCCCAGTCGGACTACATCACGCTGCACGTTGGTCTGACGCCGCAGACCAACGGCATGATCAACGCCGACTCCATCGGCAAGATGAAGAAAGGCGTGCGGCTGGTGAACTGCGCTCGCGGCGAGCTGCTCAACGAGCCTGCCGTCATCGAGGCTTTGCAGTCTGGGCAACTGGGCGGCGTGGCGCTCGATGTCTACACTCACGAGCCGGTCAAAGACTCGCCTCTGGCAGCGTTGCCCAACGTTATCCTGACGCCACACATTGCGGGCTCAACCCACGAGGCGCAGGAGGCCGTCGGCGTGCAGATTGCGCTTCAGGTGCGCGAGTATCTGCTGAAGGGCGTGATCCAGAACGCGGTCAACGTGCCGTCGATTAGCGAGGAAGAGTACCAGCAGATGCGGCCGTACATCGCGCTGGGCGAGCGGCTGGGAACTTTCCTGGCGCAGTCGTGCGAGGGCGGCGTGGATGAGATGGGCCTCAGCTACAGCGGGGAGATCGCGGAGTGGAAGACCGCGCTGATCCGTAACGCCGCGGTTGCCGGCGCGCTCAACCAGATTGCCCATGCTCAGGAGCGGGCGAACCTGGTGAATGCGGCGTCGATCGCCGAGGAGCGGGGCATCCGCTTGACCGAGCGCAAGCAGGCGCGCGAGGCCAGCGGCGCTGCCGCCAACGTGGTGCGCATGACCTTCAAAAGCGGTCAGCAGGAGAACACCGTGGCTGGCTGCGTCCAGCCCGACGGCCTGCCGCGGCTGTTGGAGATCGACGGCATCCGCGTTGAAGCGCCGTTGGAAGGCAATGTCATTTACCTGCGCAACATTGATGTGCCCGGAGTTGTAGGGCGCGTCGGGACGGTGCTGGGCAAGCACAACATCAACATCGCCAACTTCTCGCTCGGCCGCGGCAAGGCTGGGGCGGAGGCGTCGGCGGTTGCGGTGGTGCAGGTAGATGGCGAGATTACGGAAGCCGCGCTGGAAGCGCTGCGGGGGATTGAAACCGTTCTGCTGGCCAAGGCGATTCGGTTTATGGCGCCGCAGGCGAAGCAGGTCGCGTCGGTGTAACAGGGGACGCCCCGGCCGTTGCGATCCGATAAGTATGATTAGGATCCCATCCTCTCCCCAAAAGAAGGGGAGAAGGATGGGGTACCCGATCTTCGTGCGTGGACGGTCGATATGATTGGGAAATGGTGGGCCACCCGGCCAATCAAGGAGTACGCAGTGAAAGTATCTGGCCTGGCTGTGCTCTGTTTTGTCCTTTGCATACCCGCAGGGGCTCAAAGCCCTACTTCGCAAACGTCGGCAAGTGATAAGCCGCGAGTCTTCATAACTGACAGCCAATCATGGGAAATGTCCGGCTCCGGCGGCGGAGCCAACGGCGCATGGGGCGCCCAGACCCATGGCGGCGCGCGGCCGCAAACGGCGGAGATCATCAAGACGTTTGGCGAGCGCTGTCCGCAGGTCATGGTGAACAACAGGCAGGACGTTGCCGATTACATTGTGCTGCTCGATCACGAAGGCGGCAAGGGAGTTCTGCGACATAAGAATAAGGTCGCAGTCTTCCAGAAAGCTTCCGGCGACGCTGTTATTAGCCACTCCACGCTTTCGCTCGGCGGCTCAGTCCAGGACGCTTGCGAAGGCATCGTCAAAGACTGGTCAGTGCACGCGACCCAGATACGGGCGGCTGCCGCCCAGCCCACCGCCGCTGCAACTGCCGCTGCGATGGTTGAGGCTTCGAATAAAACCTCGTCGGTCGCAGCTCCAAAGGTCAGTGTGGTTTCCACACCAGACGGCGCTGATATCGAGATCGACGGCAGCTTTGTGGGGAACACTCCCTCAGTGGTTGAGCTGGCCGCCGGTGAGCATGTTGTGGTCCTGAGGAAATCCGGCTACAAGCCTTGGGAGCGAAAGCTAAAGGTCACCGGTGGCGAGATCAAGCTCACCGCGGAGTTGGAGAAGTAGAGCTGAAGCAGTGCGGGGGAAATCGCGATGGGGCCGATTACAAATCCTGTGCCGTCCCTACGGGACTCGGGGTTCTAAAAGGGAGCTTACCCACTGTTCCGCTTCGCTCCACGGTGGGCTAACTTCTGGTCCGCCCTCGCCACGCGTCGTGCGCAAAACCAGCGCACGACGCAAGCGTGGCAGCGGGCTCGATACGCGGCAGGTTCTACGGTGACGGCGAACTCAAATGTTTTTTCCGATCCATGCGCCGGGTGCCTCACTCATTCGCGGGGTCCGGACGAGTGAGTGTGTAAAGCGGAAGGGTCGTGGAGCTGCTCGTAACGTTCAGATGGGTCGGGCCCATCCGTACGAGAGCTCACGGGAATCTCGTGATTTGGGGAACCCGGCTCCGGCCTCCGGCCCAGCCCGAAGGGCGAAACAATCCTAGCCCAGGACGTAAGTCCTGGGTCAGATGGAAAATGAACCCGAGTCCCGTAGGGACGGCATGCGTTTGAAGTGGCGTCCCTGAAGGGACTCGGAGTCTTTTTGAACCAAGTCCCAGCACTCACGTGCTGGGCTACGATTGTCTCGCCCTTCGGCTCCTGAACGTGCTCGGCTAACACTGTTCCGCCGTTCGGGCTCCTGAACGTGCTGGGCTAATACTGTTCGGCCGTTCGGGCTCCTGAACGTGCTGGGCTAATACTGTCTCGCCCTTCGGGCTCCTGAATGTGCTGGGCTAGTACTGTTTCGCCGTTCGGGCTCCTGAACGTGGTGGGCTAATACTGTTCGGCCGTTCGGGCTCCTGAGCGTGCTGGGCTAATACTGTTCCGCCGTTTCGGGCTCCTGAACGCTACGGTTGACCTTAGTATTCTTCTAAGACCAATCGCCTGCTACTGAACCTGAACCTTCACCTGCACCTTGCCGCCTGCCGGAACCTGAATGGTCTCGCCCTTTTTCAGATAGGGTTGCAGCACCGCTGGATTGGCCCACTCCAGGTCCCAGCCATTGGCGATCGCGATCACCGTGTATGGTCCGGGGACTACGTTGGGCAGGGTGAAGGTTCCGTCACTGTCGCTCTGGTCGCGACGAAAGAGAGGGGCATTGTTCGCGGGATCCTGCGGAACCAGTATGATCATCGCTCCGGCGAAGGGCTCGTCGTCATGCATGGCGGTGCCGTCCACCTGGGCGGCTCCGCGGGAAGCGATGCCGCTGATGCGCACGCTGCCGGTGCTGCCGATCTCAAGGGCGCGGCCAATCACTTTGGCTCCGGTTGCGGTGAGCTTCTGTAGAAAAAACCCGCTGGTATTTTCCAGGGCGACGACGTAGCGTCCCGGACGGATATCGTCGGACTTGAAGTCGAACTCCCCTCGGTCCGCGATGTCGCTGCGGAACACTTCCCCGGTTTCAGGATTGGTGAGTTGAATGGAGGCCTGGCTGGGCACGCGCGCCACATCCTGAAAAAAGATGGAGCCGCTGACCGAGGCGAAGCTGGGGCCGTCCGATGCGCTGACCTCGGCATCGCCTGCCAGATCGATCTCGCGATACCACGCTCGGCTGCCGCCTTTGTCGTTGGGACCGGTCGAGGCCGGCATCTCGACGACGTAGTGGCCGGGCGCCAATCCGGAAATCTCGATTACGCCGGGTGCGACCCAGGAGACGGGGGCGTTGAAGACGGAATCCAGATAACCGTCGAAGACGCGCTGCGAAATGCGGGGAAAAACCATCCTGCCGAGCACCGCGTTTTCAGCGGATGCGGTATGGATTTGCAGGTGCAGCGACGGCATGGCGTGCAAGGTGATGTTGGCCGTCGCCTTCTCGCCGGGGGTCAATTGCAGCGGCGAGGCGCCGGCAGAATCCGATGTGCCGGGATAGAAGGTGAGCGGATAAGTAACGTCGAGCGCGGTCGCATCCTGTAAGGATTGAGCTTCGCCTCTCGAATTGCCCGGCTGCCGATGCGGATTGCTGTTTTGCGCGTACCAGGGCCGCGCGGAGACCGACAGATAATATGTCCCCGGCGCGAGGTGTCCAATGCGGTAATGTCCCAAGTCGTCCGTCTGGGCCTGGTTCATGGGAAGAGTCTTTTGTTGTCCGTTCTCGGTACTCGCCTGGAAAAGGCGCACCATCGCGTTCTGGACAGGCTCGTTGCTGTCGTCGGTGACGTCGCCTTCGATGGCAGCGTCGGGTTGCAGGCGGAAGACCAGGTGATCAGTCTCCAGGCTGGGGCCGGCGGCGATGGCGGTTGCGAAAGGATCGTGGTGCTCGAAGTATTGCAGCGAGAAGCCATGCGCCTCGGCCATCAGAGAATACTTGCCGCGACTGAGCGCGACGAAGGCAAAGCGGCCGTCAGCTCCGGTGATGACCGACTTGGATATATCGCGGTCCGCGCCTTGGGTGATGGGAGCAATGGCAACCGATGCCGAAGGTACCGGCTGTCCGGTGAGCGAGTTCACCACCACGCCGGCGATGCGATAGCCCTGCGGAGCGGGTGCTGGCGATGCGGTTGGCTGGGATTGCGGAGCAGTCAACGCCGGCCGCGGCTGCGCTGGTTGCGGGGGCGGTTGCGTCGACTGCTGCGCGGAAAGGCCCGTCAGCAACAGCAGCGCACATGCAGTACGGGCCAGCATTGGGATCAATCTCCCTTCTCGACCTGGATCAGATCAAGCGAGACTTGTCCCCTCTGGTTTCCGGTCAACGTGATGTGCGCGGCTTGCGAAGCATAAGGCGCGAAGGCGTCGGGATTGCCGTATTCCATGCCGTCAATGCTATCGAAGGCGAACACCAGGTACTCGCCGGGAGCCAGGCCGGAAACGCTGAACTCATTGCCCACGCCTCGCACTACGCGCGGCGTCGCCTTCCCGGCGGGTTGGGCAACGACGACGACTGTCGCCGCAGGCTGGTTGGCATCGGAGCTCTTTACCATGCCGCTCAGGCTGGCGCTGTCGTCGCGCAGGACAATTTCCATGGGATAGCTCTGGCCGCTTGCGACGGCGACATCGTCATACAGCAGATTGCTCGGTCCGTACGTTGCAGACTGCACATACCACGGAAGCTGCGGCATCAGCTCGGCGGTATAAGTTCCGGGATCGACATTCTGCAACACCATGGCCGAGCCTCCGCGTTGTGTCGTAGAGAACGATTCGGAAGCGTTCGCATCTGCCGGCAGCAGCCGCACCGTAATCGGCAGCCTGTCCTGATTTCGCGCAGAGCTGTTTGCGGACGAGGTGTTACGCGATTCCATACGGACGACGATGGGAATCGAGACGGCAGGCGCCAGCGCGAGCCGCAGGTCCGCGATATTTGCGTTGACATTCAGCGGCCGGTCGGCGCGTAAGGGCTGACCTTCGGCTTGCGAGCTGGCCCGCAGAATGTACGCGCCCGCGGGAAGGCCGTCCAGGTTGAATGTCCCGGTCTCCATGTTGAAAGTGGTTGGCAAGGAGAGTTCGTCGCCGGACGAGGTGAGCAATTGAAGGCCGACGCCTTGATCAGCCAGATGCCCGGAGATGGCGCCGGAGACCTGGTAAACCGGCACCGCGCTAAGCGAGAAGTCCGCCTCGGTCTGCTGGCCTCCACTCAGCTGGATGGGCAATGCCGAAGCCAGGTCAGCAGCGCCCGGATAGTACACATGGGCAAAACCGGACTTAGGTTTCTCGCTGGCCGCCAGGAGTTGTTCTGCAACCAGCGGTCCCGCCGCCACGAAGTATGTTCCCGCCATAAGGTTGGGGAAGCGGAAGTGACCGTCCTCGTCGGTCTCCGTCATGCCGCGCGGCTCCCAGAGTTTGCGTCCGTCGCGCAAGCTTCTGGCAGTCAGCCGAATGGGCACATGCTCGATGGCTTGGCCGGACGCGTCGGTGACTCGGCCGTAGATTGCGCTTTGGGGAACGAGCTTGACCACCACAGCCCCGGTGTTGGAGCCGATGTGGACCCACCCAGCCGCTGAGCCCGGCGCGTTGTGCTGAGCGGAGTAGCCGGGCTTTTGCGCGGTCAGCGTGACTTGTCCCGTCGGAAGCCCGTCGAACTGGAAGTGCCCTTCGCCATCGCTGAAGCCAGTGCGCTGTACCGGGCCATTCGTGCGCACCATGGCGCGGGCAATTGGCTCACCGGTGACAGAGTTCACGACCGTGCCGCTCAAAGTGAAAGTCTCACCGCTGGTGGAGGGAGATGAAATCTGCGCTGCCGATGCTTGCGAGAGCATCAGCCCAAAGCTCCAGAGGACCAGGAAGACGTGAGCCCGCAACGCGCGCGACGAAATTCGCCCTCGCGATAGCGCCGACCAAGCATGTTCAGGCTCGCAAACGACGGTCCGTGGCCGAATCAACATAGAAGACCAATAGCGCCGAGGCAGTTACACTCGTTCAAACCCACGAGTCTCTATGTTAACTCGCAATGCGAACTTTTCCCCGGCGGACGGCGATCGGCCAGCCGAGGGGAATACACTGCCGCCAACCGGCGCAGGTGCTGTTCAAGACTTGCGGCCCGGCAAGGCTGCCACCGCTTGTCGCTTCGCCGCCCGCGCCAAAAATGCTTCCTGGCTATTCAAAGCGTCCTTCTTGTCGTAGCCCGGCTCGCGAACGTATTTCCCTTCCGAGGTCATGTGCCGCGCTTTGGCGCGGTCCTTGAGGTAGGTAGCCAGAATCTCGTCCCGAATAACGCGAATCAGTTCCTTGTCTTGTACCGGGAAGTCCACTTCTACGCGGTGATTCAGGTTGCGCGGCATCAGGTCAGCGCTGCCCAGATACACTTCCTCCTGCCTGCCGTTGCTGAAGTAGAAGATGCGGCTGTGTTCCAGGAAGCGGCCAACAATGCTGGTCACGGTAATGTTGTCGCTCACGCCCGCAATGCCCGGTATCAGACAGCAGATTCCGCGGACCAGCAGCTCAACTTTCACCCCTGCCTGGGATGCCTGGTACAGAAGTTGGATCATCTTCTTGTCCACCAGGGCATTCATCTTAAAGATCAAGTGACCGCCGCGACCGCTCTTCTGATGCTCAATTTCGCGTTCGATCAGGCGCACCAGGCCGCTGCGCAAGGTCACCGGGGCAACCAGCAGCTTGCGATAAGACGTCTTGGCCGAATAGCCGGTCAGGAAGTTGAACAAGTCGGTACAATCAGCCCCAATCTCCGGATCGCAGGTCATCATCCCTATATCGGTATAAAGCTGCGCGGTCACGCTGTTGTAGTTGCCGGTGGACAGGTGCGCGTAGCGGCGAATCATGTCGCCTTCCTGGCGGACGATCAGCAGCGCCTTGGAATGCACCTTCAACCCCATCAGCCCGTACACTACGTGAACGCCGTATTCTTCCAGCTTTCGCGCCCAACCAATGTTGCTCTCCTCGTCGAAGCGGGCTTTCAATTCCAGCAGCACCGCGACCTGCTTGCCGTTCTCCACCGCCTCCAGCAGCGCGTCCACAACCGGGGCATTGCGCCCCACACGGTACAGCGTGATCTTGATGGCCAGGACATTAGGATCGCGTGCCGCCTGTTGCAGAAGTCCGACTACAGGCTGAAAGGAATCGAAGGGATGCTGCAGCAGAATGTCGCCGCGCCGGATGCTGGCGAAAATGTCCTCGTCTTCGCCGTCCTTCATCAGCGCCGCCGGCAAAGCGGGAACGAATGTGGCGAACTTCAAGTCCGGGCGGTCGAGTTTGGTCAGAGCGCGAACCCGAACCAAGGACTGCGGCCCGCCGCTGACTTTGTAGATGTCCTCGCGTTCCAGCTCCAGGTTCTTGATCAGGATGTCGAGAATCGGGCTGGGCATGGCTTCATCCACTTCCACCCGCACCACGTCAGCGAAACGGCGCTGCCACACGCCTTCTTCAACCGATTCCAGCAGGTCTCCGGCTTCCAGGTCCTGGATCTCGTAATCCGCGTCACGCGTGATATGGAAGGGATGCGCTTCCAGGATCGTCATGCCGGGGAAGAGATCCCCGAGATTCGCGGTCACCAATTGTTCCAGCCAGACAAAGGTCTGCTCCTTCATCGCAGGCTTGGTACGGCTCCGCGTTTTTGCAGCGCCGCTTACCGGCACCAGTTGCGGCAGAGTGTCAGGAATCTTGACGCGCGCAAAGTGCTCTTCGCCTTCGCCGGCACGCAACATGACTGCCAGATTTAAGCTGAGGTTCGAGATGTGGGGAAAGGGCCGTCCGGGATCAAAAGCCAGCGGCGTCAGCGTGGGAAAAACTGTCTGCTGAAAATAGGAATTCACGGAAGAACGCTGCTCCTCCGTCAGGTCGGCATAGTTCTTGATGTGGATGCCGGCGTCGTCCAGGGCAGGCACAAGCTCTTTGGTCCAGCAGTCATGGGCATTGCGGAAAAGCCGTATGACGGCGGCGCGGATAGCGCGCAACTGTTCCGCCGGCGTCATGCCATCGGGACCGGTCTCGCTCACTCCTTTTTCAATCTGCCGCTTCAGGCCGGCCACCCGCACCATGAAGAACTCGTCAATGTTGGAGCCGACGAACGACAGGAACATCAAGCGCTCGAGTACCGGATTACGGCTGTCCTGCGCTTCCTCCAGAACCCGCCGCTGGAAGTCCACCAGGCCCAGTTCCCGGTTGATGTAGAGTGTGGGATCGTCGAGCGATCGCGCCTTCTGCGCGCCGGCATGGTTAGGCGATTCGGAAGTTGCGTTTGCCCGGGCAGAGACGCGTCGACTCTTTGCAGGGGTGAGTTTGACCGATGTGCTCATAGGATGTTTGGCCACCGAGATAGGTGTTCATTGTAATGCGCCCGTCTGGGATTGAACATCCGGCGGGGTCGAGCCTGCCGGGAAATTCCCCGATTCTTCACTGGATATTCATAGTCATTGCACACGAACGAAACAACCCCGATTTAGGGGTCGCCTTGAAGGAGGGCGCCTCTAGTGGTCCGCAAAGTCTCGCAAGGGACCTCCTTTCATTGCATCGCCCGGTATCCGGAGGAGCAAGATCATTGTGTTACTGTACGGGTGTTCTCCATACCGATCAGCCCGAGGAATTGCAATGACTCGAATTCTGGTTCCGCTGTTCACGCCACATCGGCTACGGCCTGTGCATAGATCTAATTTGCGTTTCAGTTTATTCCTGATGTTCCTGCTTGCTCTATGCAGCTCTCACGGCTGGTCCCAGTCGCTCGTGATCAAAGACGTTACCGTCATCGACGCCACCGGTCACGCGGCCCAGACAAATATGTCCGTGACCATTGAGGGCGGTCACATCGTTGGGGTGAGTCCGTCGAAGAAGGCCCATATTCCAAAGAACGCTACAATCGTCGATGGCACGGGCAAGTTCCTCATCCCCGGCTTGTGGGACATGCATGTCCACGGCGCGTCAGACACACGCGGCCCTTGGAGTCATCTTCTTTTTGTAGCGAACGGAGTGGTAGGCGTTCGTGACATGTCAGGTCCGCCCGACGCCCATGCGTGGCGCGCTACGCAGGCCTCCAATACAGATCCGTCGCCCACTATTTATCTGGGCAGTCCCATCGTCGATGGTCCAGACCCAACCTGGCCCGATTCAATTGTTGTCGCGGATGAAGCGCAGGGGCGCGAAGTAGTGGATCAGCAGCAACAGCGTGGCGCAGACTTCATCAAAGTCTATAGTGGGCTGCCGCGCAACGCTTACTTCGCGATCGCCGACGAGGCCAAGAAACGTGGCATACCATTCGAAGGGCATGTGCCAGATGCCGTGAGCGCCGCCGAAGCCTCCGGAGCGGGCCAGAAAAGCATCGAGCATCTTACGCTGGTGGCTGAGGGCTGTTCAAAAGAAGAGAAGACCACGGCCGCGGAACGGCAGCGCCTGGAAGCCTCGTTTCGGGCGCCGGACGCGAAAATGCCTCAGAAAATTGCCGCCGGCCAAAATATCATTCGACTCAATTTCCATGTAGTTGAAACCTTCGACGAGGCCACGGCCCAGTCTTTGTTTGCGCAGTTCGTAAAGAATGGTACCTGGCAAACCCCCACCCTCACCTTGCTGCAAGCACAGATCGACGATCCGCTGAATACGAATGACCCACGATTGAAATATCTGAGCAAAGAAGTGCGGGCCAAATGGGATGCCGGTTATTACAGCCACTTTCCTCCGCCGGCTCGAACCGCAATGATCCAGTTGGCCAAAGCTGAATTCGACGAATCCAAGAAGATTGTGGGTCTCATGTACCAGGCGGGTGTTCCCATCCTCGCCGGCACTGACACGATGAATCCGGGCTGTTTCCCCGGCTTTGGCATTCATGACGAGCTGGCGTTGCTGGTTGAAGCCGGCTTACCTCCGCTCGCCGCACTCCAAGCCGCCACTCGCAATGCCGCCCGGTTCATGGGTCAACTTAACGACCGTGGGACTATCGAGGCCGGCAAGACCGCCGATCTCGTTTTGCTCGATAAGGACCCACTCGCCGACATTCATAACACCCGCTCCATTCAAGCGGTCGTGCTCAACGGCAGGCTTTACCAACGTGCCGCGCTCGACGCGATGCTAGCCAAAGCCCAGACGCTAGCAAGCCGCGAGGATGCCGGGGCACCCGGAAAGTGAACGGATTCCCCGACTTCTCTGAACGCAGGCTGAATTGAGTGAGCCGCGTTTGCGAGTGGTGGGAGAACTCGTCAGCGCCAGAGCCGCCTGCTCGGGTTGCAAACCCGGAACGGCTAAACTAAGCTGTTTCAGAGTCTTTCCACCTAGGCCGGGATGGCGGAACTGGCAGACGCAGCGGACTCAAAATGAGTTTTCGCCTGATTGCCACCAGATGCCCGGTGCTGCCAGCTCCTGCCAAACGCCAGTATTTAGGCCCTTCTGTGCTGGTCTGCCCTGTCTGGCGCTGTCTGATTCTGCCTTGACTTGCCAAACCAACTGACACCAAAACTGACACCAAAAAGCCGTGCCCCAAAAAGGGTACCAGACCGCCTCTCGTTGGCCCACCCGTACAAGATCCCCGTACCCGGCTTGGAATTGTCCACAGGGGCCTCACCAAGACTGGATCAGGGAAGTTACAAGGCACCAGCGGGAGCATTTGAGCACGGTTGGAGCAGCAGTTAACCGGAAACGTTCCCACAACTGTTCCCACGGCAGACGGGTTATCTGGCAACGCTTGTCTCTCAACATCTTAAATACCGTAAACACCTTGTTTTGAGGCTGAACCTAATTCTGAGTTGGACTCCAGAGTACTCGGTAAACCTCGGGTGTCATCGCGTAAAGCGTTTCACAAGCCCGTCGGGTCTCCGTATCAAGTGCCCTCGGCGTTCTCGTGAGGGTAGTCGCTCCCTTCGAGGGATATTCGCCGCTGAAGGGTTTGGCAAGTTTGATTAGCACCACCTCGTTGTAGCACATGTGACCCCATCCGGCCCGCTCCGCCAAAACCTCTTCATCAGTCCACACGCTGACCAAGAAATCCAAAGTGCCGATGTGCGGATTTCCGTTCTCATCAATCGCAGCTTCGATCCACAAACATTTCCCTTTCCCATTCTCCTTCCACTCCTTATCACACTCAACGACGACGGCTGTTTCAGAAGAATGTCTGCTGGCGGGGCTTCGCTCTAGTTGGCCTTGGACGAGCATCGTTGTTGGCCCTACCTCAACGTCGGCATCTCGACTCTTGGGTGCCGTTGGCAGTTTAGATGTCGGAGGTATCGACGATGGTTGGGCGGTGTTCTGCTTGGGTTCTTGCGGCTTATCTGCTCCGCTCCGTTTGGACTGCTGCGAGCAAGCAAAAATGCCGATCATGACAGCGCCCGCAATGAGTCCGGTGAGTAAAGCCTTCATGCTTTCTCTCTTCCGCATTTGTTCCCACGGCAGACGGGTCTATCTGGCAACTTTCTCGTTTTCTTTTCTTTGAAGCGGAATGCTTCACAGGGCGCAAGCATCATCACTGCTGTGAACTTAGTGGGGTCAGGATGAGGCAACGACCTGTGGATTCCTGCGTTTCGTCTATACCACTGGATTTTGGCCACGTATATCGCTCAGTAAACCGGCCCGTGCTCAGTTGCACAATTACCTCGTGTGTGGTTCTGGTGCCTGACTTATTGTTGTAGGATTCGGAGAGAACGGCTCTTTCGTTGTCAATCCGAACGCTTCCTTCGGGCTTGTTGGGTTGATTGCTGGGGCTTTCTCCATTGTGCTGGTCTTCGTATTCCGAGTTACCGCTAGTGGCTTCTCTACGGCACTTGGCATCGCAAACCGGCTCAGGCGGTACGTATGTCCACTTACCCCAACTTCCTATCGATAGGTTAAAGTCCCACATGCCTCGCTTGTAATAGTCGAAAGCCGCTGAGCCAAAGTGAGTGAGCCTTCGGCCTTTCGGGTCTTGCTCCCATGCGTCCGGGGACTCTCCAGGTTCAGTAAACCACAAGTTAATAAACACATCTTCGTTCTCGCGAAAGCAGGTAAACACATGCTCCTTTTGTGCAAAATCTCCCATGTAATCGCCCGCTGCAAGCAGCTCCTGGAATGAACGACAGGCTGCTGTGGCTTCGGCATCGGGACAACTAGCTTTGCGGGCCTCCTCTTTTCTGTTAAGCCACTTGGCACAGCCCGTGTCATCAAGGGAAAGATTATTGTTAGCTTTGCATTTGGCAATTAACCGTTGGACCTCACTAGCTGGAGTTATGGGTACGTGTGCCTCCAGCCAGTAAGCCCCGAGGAAGTCCTTGCCCACTAAGAAGACCGTCTTCTCGTGAGTGTATTCGATGGAGAAATCCTTGGCGACTGTCCACTTCTCGCCTTTGTCAAGAAACTCATAATTCACACCGATTGTGGGTGCGACACAGTGTTCTTCGTTGGGACTACATGCCAGGAAATAGGTGCCTTGGCCATTGGAAACCATGATGTTGTTAATCATGGGGGCCTTCAGACCCCACTTCTTCTGGGCTTGGGAATCGAAGTAAGAAACAGCATCTACGTGAACGAAAACGCAAGGTGGCTTGCCGCAGATCGGCTGGTTATCGTTGGCATGTGGCTGTTGCCCCAGAGCGGGGAATGCGGTCAGCATCGAAGAGACAGCACAAATCATCGTGATTCGTTCTAAATTGTGCATCTTGCTTAAAGTTCTTACTGAAACCTCTTCACCAATCTGTAGACAGTAGGTTCCATATTGTACTGGGCTTCACATTCCTTTTGCATGGCCTCCGTATCCTTACCGAAAGCAGCGGGTGTCCTTGTAAGAGTAGTGGTTCCCTTTGAGACTCTTTGTTGTGCTCTCCTTGCAACCTTGATTAGCAACACGTCGTTAGTGCACCCGTGTGAATCCGCTGGCTCCGCTAGAACTTCGTCGTCAGTCCATTGGACAACTGACAAATGCCGAACGCTGATATATGGCTGTGCATACAAAATGGTAGCTTCAACAAGTAGGCACTCACCTTTTTTCCCCTTTCCTTGTTCGCACTCAATTTCCACAGCCGCACCATGTGTTGAATCTTTGCTGGTAGGTGTTCCGTTCCATAGCCCATCGGTTTGCAAGTTAGTATCTCCAAAAGCTATTTCGGCATCCTGCGGCCCCGGCGCAGGAACCTGTGACTGAGGTAGGCTCTGCTTCGTCTCTTGTGGCTTATCTACTACGCTCTGCTTGGACTGTGAGCAACCAAAAAAGCCAAACATAACAGCACCCACCACGAGTCCGATGAGTATGCCTCTAGCTTTCATGGGCCTTTTTTGGCTCCCTTACAGAAGCACCAGCAGCTTTGAGGACACGGTACACGGAATTCGCGTACCAACTTCTCTCCAGCACGCGGCTTAACCCCTTCAGTGTTTAGTATCTCAGCTATTGTATCCACTACTGTTCCTTGTTGACGCAGTTTTTTCATGCGTTCAATGACTGCCCGAAAGTCCCAATGTCAATCTGATTTCACGCAGGAAACGCCGACGATGGACCGCCACTCCGCCTTCTCCTGCGGAATCCAGAGTGTATAGTGTTCTCCGTGCCGCTTGCCCATGGAGTTGTTGGCAAAGCGAACGACGAGAGGGCTTCCGAATCCTTTGGCTACTACGAGGGCCTTGGCCTCGCGAAGCTTCCTATTGTCTTTCGATAGGAACACGATCTTCGGTTGTAATACCTCCACGATGCGCTGCAACGACCAATGCTCCGAATGGGACAGAATGTGCTGGTCATCCTCTCCGGTTCTAATCTCAGGCAAGTAGCATCGCGCAAGATTCACCGAAGCCACATGATCCCAGTTCAGGCACATAGCATCTCTGATGGACTGGAAGATTCGCCACACGCCTTGTTTTGCCCAAATATCGTAGGAATGACGGTATGCGCTGCACATCGCACCCAGCATCTTGAGGTCTTCGCCCTCAGTGCGTGGAGCAGCACTCCAAGATTGAAGCTCCTCAGCATAACGAGCCAGCGGGCTGTTGTGGTAAAGGCCAGCCTTAATTAGCCCATTTGCGTTGTGCCGCGCGCCGACAAATAGTACACCGCGATAGTCCGACCCGATGTATCCCGGCCAGCGGATTCCGCCCTTGTCGTATGGTTCGCATGAACATGCTATGCGCCGCTCGCGCATCATGTTGTAGGCATAATCTAGCCAGCGGCGTAGCACGTGCCGATTGTCCCCGCCGTAGAGTTCATTCATTCTGGCGACTCATCGGGAGATTTGATATGTAAACAATATACCCTAAAAGTGTGTATCGACGCCCACTTCTAGCACCGACTCCCACAGTACCCACAGAATCGCATTAGGAGGGCGTACAAGGGCAAACGACTCGCTAATGACCCCGATACCCATCCCCCTTGCGGCTAGTGGTGCCTAAGAAAAACGTACACTGTACCGCAGATTTTGTTTCTGGCATTTAATTCTGCCAAAGTGACCTTCAGGTGCTTCCAGCATCCCATCGTGGCTCTAATGGGCCTCTAAAGCGATTTGCGGGGCATTCTGGGAGGCGTGTTGACAGACTTGTTTTGGCGGAAATGGGCGATTGGCATATCATTCTGGGAGAAAAACTGGAGTAATTGTATGCCCGAACAAGAAATAAGGATTGGGTGGAAAGGTCTTGACCCAAACGATATCGATGACCTGCATGATTTTCTGAAGTCGCAGGAAAGTGTTGCCAGGATTCATACACGTATCTTTTTCATAGATGCTGCTTTGGACCCGGCAACAGTTGTGCGACCTGCTGTTATCGTTGGTCTCGTCCTCATTATTGGTCGAGAGGCCGGGAAGCAAGCCTTAGATATCGTCCACGACCTCGTTAAAGAGTGGCTCCGGCGCAAGTATTTCCCCGACACTAAAGATCCGATTGTCCAACTTTACGGGCCAAACGGCGAAATCGTCTCTGAAGTTCGGAAGCCGTCATCGAAGGTCAAAAAGTGACTCCCGTATCTGAATGACATGTGCTTCCGTTTCGACAATGGCAAGAACCCTTATCTATTACGCGAAACGCTGCTGAAAATGCTGGAACCAGAGCATGTCGAGTTCAAAACACTCACGGCTGAGGCAGCTTAGGGCCGACCGTCAGTTTTCCTTCAATTTCCTCGATGTGTAGCACGGTCGGCGGCAGAAGCGGGCAATTGTTAGAGTCCAGCAGCGTCACTTCGGCAATGCGAGGATAGTCGCGACCTATCTCATAAGTCTCGTCGTGAAGCCTAACCCCATGACGCGTTTTCCAATCGACTTGGAAGGTGGGGCCTCTAAATATCAGCACCGATCCACTGCGATCATTTGGAATCAGATCGAATGTATCTCCTCCGTGTCCCAACCAATATGCGGCAGAGAATCCAGAGCCAATCTCGCTCCCTGTGCCGTCAAACAACTTTACATGTGCTCTGACCTTCATGATCGGCTTTATATCTTCCCCAAATATGGCTTCGTTTCTAAATCTCGACACGGCGCCAAACATCTTGCCTGGCCGCAGCGAACCTATATCTCCGGGCACCTCGGAAAAAGATTGTAAGCCGTCCGTATCTCTCGAATATCCCGGTCCCGAGTACATAAGCCTTACGATTTCTGCTTTCAGGAAAACTATGTTGTGCCTGATCTGCTGCTTTCTCGAAGGCTCAAAGCTCTGGACTGGCACGGGTGGCGGGGGCGGATAGTGGTGATGATGCTCTTCATATTTGGCTATGGCCTGAGGGCTAGAAGTTGCAGTAGCGTTGCCAACATTATCTAGCTTCTGTTCCTGCTTGAAACTATCGGTGATAGATGTTCCTGGATGCGCCACTGGCTCGGCACCCCGGCGCGAGAGAAGAATCGCAATCGCCCCGCAAATAAACCCAGAAACAATGAGCCCTAGCAGCAGCTTCGAGCGACCCGCATCCAAAAGCGGGACGCCCGCAAGAAGTTGCTTTGCTACTACTCCCGCAGCCAAAATAAACGAGCCAATAGAGCCAATCGCGCCCAACTTATTCCAGTCCATCTTCTGCACAACCTCGCGTCACCGCGATTGTGTGGGAAGGGGTTACCTTGTGTCAAGCCGCTAATCCTAAGAACAAACGTATCGTATACGTTCTGACCCCTTTTGGTTCCCTATGAACCCCCTGCTGGCGCTGGCTCTCCTTTGCGTGGTAAAACAGATTGGCTTAATTGTGTATCGTATACACTTTTGGTTCCTTTGGTTCCTTATGAACCCTATTGATCCTGTCTGGGTACGCCAGAAGTCGCCTCTTTGGATGAAGATGCTAGAAGATAAGGGAACATTCCTTGTGTCAGCAATTGACACTCAGAACCACCTAGGTGTTTGTGTTCCCGCTAGTTAGGAGCCAAACACTAGATCCTGAGGCTCCCAATAGGGCCATAATTTCCTTATTATTCCGGTCCCCAATGTCTCTAAGTGCCACAAAACACGGATCAAAAGGGGTACTCTAACAGGGTCCAGATGGGACACTTAGCCTATTGGGTCCGAGATTGAGCCAGCCATGCAGCCAGGACTGCCATTCCCCCTGTTTACGCCGACGATCAAACGGGCTGGAGCACGGTGCAACTGGGAGGCACAAATGCTTGGCCAATTCATCCATTAATCTTTTGGTAACTTCATTCAATTCATTCATTAATCTTTTAGTAAACTCCATTCAATTCATTTATTAATCTTCTAGTAAACTGCAATCAAATCACTAATTGTCTTCTAGTATACTCCAACTAATTCATTTATTCACCCTCTGGTTATTTCATTCAATTCACTCGCTAACTGTTTGGCCAACTCATCTGGTACGTCGTGTCACTTTTTATAGCTTAGCCGCCGCTGTGCCCTCCTTGACCTATAACCGTATTTAGTCAGCACCTAAGCCTTCTATCTACACAGATATAGGCCAAAAGTCTCGTGGCAGTGCCATCTGGCTGCGAAATTCTGAATCCCTTCGCGGCCCGAAGCATCCTATCCTATGCCAGCATAGATTCTGGCGACGCAGAACTACTACACACAAAGATAGTTGGCCGGAGCACGTGGCCATCTTAGGAGGCAAGTGATGCGGACATAAGGGAGAAGATAATGACAACCATAAACACAAACGAGACGCTCCCGATGACCAATCGGGGGCATGATGATAATAAGTGATTTTGCAACTACATATAAGCTACATCTAGCGAAGGACAAACAAGACGATACCCTAATAATTCCCGGCAGAATCGGGCATATATACGAGTATGGTCCCGGCGAGCTTGGACTGCTGATTCTTCCA
>CAVXMZ010000013.1:0-31257 GCA_963763145.1 uncultured Acidobacteriaceae bacterium
TTATCGAGATATTGCAGATCGCCCACGGCGTTTTCCGAGGCGTTCACGCGGACCATGTTGCTGTTATTGGCGAGGGTGTTGCTGTCACCGCGAGAGTGACCGATCTCCAGCAAGCCAGCCCCCAAGGCGATGAGCAGCGCAGCGGCAGCCGCCACGATAGGGCGACGGAACCAGGCAAGCCAGCTCCGCGCAGGCGCCGCTACTTCGTCGCGCATGCGAGCCCGCAAGCGCGTATTGAAGTAGGGAGACGGCTCGGGCGCCGGCCACTCCTCCAGCAGTGTCATGGTCTGCTGCAACGCAAGCAGTTCCTCCGCACAAGCGGCGCAGCTCTGGAGATGTTCCTGCATCTCGGCGGAAACCGTTTCCGGGCCGCCCAGCACCGCATCCATGAATTCCTGACGAAGTTTTTCGCACTTCATAACTACACCCATTTCCTGCTTAAATTGCTACGAAAACTCTGCCGTCCCTACGGGACTCGGCGAATTTTCCCGCTCTACCCAACACTCCGCTTCGCTATGTGCTGGGCTAAACTATTCCGCGCCTGCGGCGCTGGTTTTTCGCGCCTCGTACTCCACTGCCGAAAACCCGAAAAGCAGATCCTTCGTGGCTGAAGCCCGCTCGTGATGACAAAACAAACAGCTTGCAACGGCACGGCTAAACAGGCTGCGGAAAAAGTTCGCTTTGAACGCTTTGTAACAGGGCACGACTTCAGTCGTGCCGATAAGCCGCCTATTTTTCTTTCCGAGCTGGCTTCAGCCGGCGGCACCGGCCCTGCTTCGACTTTTCCGACAGCCTCTAAAGTCATGCCCTGTTACCAAGCAACTGCTATAGAAACGTTTCAGGGTTTCGCGCAGGGTTTCATAGGCGCGAAACAGCAGCGACTTGGTCGCCGATTCGCTCAGCTTCAGCACCGCTGCAATTTCCCTATAGTCCATGTTCTGATACTTGTGCATCAGCACGGCCATGCGCTGTCGTTCGGGCAGCGCCTCCACCTGCGATCGAATAGCGGCCAGGCGCTCGCGACGCAGGATGATTTGCTCAGCATTCAAGCCGCTATCGGCCACATCCACCGTCATCCCGGTGTCGGCATCAGGCTCGTCGATGTTGACCGTGTTCTCGGGTCGCTCGTGCTTGGTGTCGCGCGCGTGATTCACCGCCAGGTTCGTGGCGATGCGGTACAACCAGGTCGTGAACTTGGCGCTGGCTGCATAACCTTGCCGCGAACGATAGACGCGCAGAAACACTTCCTGAGCGAGTTCCTCCGCTACCCCCTGATTGTGGGTCATGCGATACATGAAGCTGATCATCGGCCGACGGTATTTTTCGACCAGATAATCGAAGGCGGAATCGTCGCCGGAAGCCACGCGCAGCATGACTTCGGCATCGCTCAGCATCTCTAAAACGACAGGTTCAGCCAATTCGCCCCGCATGGCCGCCGGTAGCGTAGTTCCCTGAGCGACGCCTCCAGCCAGCACAGCCCGTTCTAGTGCGATGCTGCCCACACTGCTTGTAACCCTTGGCACGCCAGAAAGTTGCCCCTGTTATGCCCGGGGTTCTCCAGCCCTTTTTCAGGTCGAGGCGGGCCAATTACGGCCTAAAGCATCGCAACGCTAAAACCAGTATTATGCACGAGAGGCCGCATGGCGGATACCTAATGACTTTGAAGCGAAGCATTTTGCTTTGTTGTCTTGCACTTCTGGCGGGTACACTGAGCGCGGTCAGGTCCGCCGCGGCTAGCCCGCCGGCCGACGCGGTTCTGCCCGCAGCGCAACAGCAATCCACTGCCCAGGAAAGCCCTCCCGCTCCGGACGCCCAAAGCCCCACAAACGCCGAGGGCCTCACTTTGGGCGAGCAGGTCTCCAGGGATGTGCTGGAGCCTATGCGCATAGGCATGGTGGCGCAGAACGTCCAGAAGGTGCTGGCGGTCTTCGACCAGAAAGAGTTGAACAGCTACTCCGATTTGCAGGGGCAGCTTAACGCGTTCTTCAACCTGTACGCCGAGGTGCGCTTCCGCTATCAACTGCTACAGGTGGAGGCGGACAAAGATCGCGGCACCGCAACCGCGGACATAGCGATGGATGCCCTGCCCTATCAGGAGATGCAGGTGCCGGTGCGGCGCAGCGTACAGATGCGCTTTCAGCTGAAGCTGGAGCCTAAGGGCTGGAAGGTGACAGGATTCAGCCCGGCGGGCTTCTTCGGCCCGGAGTTCGACCAGGCGGTGAAGTGAAGTCGCAGTCAGCATGTGATTCGCAACGCCGAGCACCAACGGCCAACTGCTAAGTGCTAATTGCTAACTGCTTATGAAGCGCGAGTATCCTGAGCATCCCATCATCGGAGTGGGCGCCGTTATCGTGGAAGGCGGCCGGGTGTTGCTGGTGCGGCGCGATACCGAGCCGCTGCGAGGAGAATGGTCCGTCCCTGGCGGCATGCTGGAGCTGGGCGAGAAACTGCGCGATGGCGTGTGCCGCGAGGCGCTGGAGGAGACTGGCGTCACGGTCGAGCCGGGCGAGGTGCTGGAAGTTTTCGACAGCATCTTCACTGACAAGCTGGGCAAAACGCAGTATCACTACGTCCTGATAGATTATCTTTGCCGCCCGATTTCCGGCGTGGCGCAGGCAGGCAGCGACGTCAGCGATGTTCGCTGGATCAGCCTGGAGGCGCTGCCTGCGATGGGGCTGCGGGAGTCGGTGGAGCAAGTTGTGCGCCAGGGACTGCTTCGGTCTGGATGCAAATGACGGTCGGGGCCGGCAGGGGGTGCAGGCGTCGAATGGCAAGTCGGCCCGGGATGGCAAAAAAGAGTAATCGCAGCCCCCCCCATGGTGCCAAATAGGGGTTGACTTACAGCACCCGGAGCGGAGAGTATTTTCTATAAGAGGAGAACGCAATGCGACGTACGAGCTTATGGGTAGGGCCAATCTTGTTCCTGGGTTTGGTTGCAGTTGCAGGCGAAGCGCAGAATTCCGCGCAGACGCAAGCGCCGCAAGCTCCCGTTGGCTCGTCGCCCAGGGTACAGAGTCCGCGCGCTCCCAATCAGCAAGTGGCCCCGGACATGGTCTGCTTTGGCTATTACCCGAACTGGAGTGTGCAGTTTGTGAATGGCGAGGCACGCTATCTGGGCGACAATGAGCCGAATCGGACCTTTCTCGGAGAATTCTATTGGGTGCCGGAAGACAACGCGTGGGACTGGCACCGGGCCAACGGCTTGGCGCCCGCCAATGGAGGCTATGCCCTTTCGGCGTCGATCGATAAGACTGTCTGCCACGATAGCGTGCTGAAGACGACCTTCCCTTACTCGGCCGAGGTCAACTTGCCGCAGGGGACGATCGTGAGCGGATGCTGCCGCAAGTTGAAGCCGGGCGAAGCGCCGGTGGGCAGACACGGAGTCCCGGCGCAACAGGTCGCGCCAACCGGTTCGCAGCCAGCGTCGCAATCGCCGCAGCCACCGGCGTCGCATTAAGGCAAGCTTACTGCCCCTCTCGCGACAGCATGATTACTGCGTGTTCTTTGTAGGTGGAGCGCGCGTATTCGCGATAGCCGAACTTTTCGGCCACGCGAATGGAGGCGAGATTTTCCGGCTGGATGAGGCAGACTGTCTTGGTCGCACCGAAGTGTTCGTCTCCCCAGGCGATTACCGCGCGAACTCCTTCCGTCGCGTAACCCTTGCCGTGAAAGCGCGAAACCAGCACCCAGCCGATCTCCGGCATGCCATCAAGCGAAGGCTCGATGATGCGCTTGAAGTCGGCGAATCCGATTTCGCCCACAAACTCGCCTGAGGCTTTCTCTTCCAGCGCCCAAAAGCCGAAGCCCAGCATCGCCCAGTGCCCGATATAGCGCAGCAGCCGCGCCCAAACTTCTTCGGGGGTTTGCGGCTTGCCGGTGGTGTGGCGGATGACGATAGGATCGGACCACATCTCGGCAGAGGCGGCGAAATCGTCGAGGCGATGCGCGCGCAGACGGAGGCGCTCAGTTTCGAGGATGGGAACTCTCACCCCGGGATAGATGGTTTGTTGCATGGATGACCTCGCCACGGGCTACGAGCTTCGAGCCGCGAGCCGAAGGCAGTTAGAAATGTATGCCCGTGTCCTGCATTCGCAGCTCGAAGCTCGGAGCTTTCAAAGCTCCAAAGAAAAAGACCCGCAGCGCTCGGCGCCGACGGGTCTTTTCCGGTTAGCTGTTGGAATTGGCCTGAGGCTGTCCACTCCACGTGGCCCCAGCGGCAGACACCAAACCAGCTGTCTTGCGAGGATTTAGAGCGGAAGCCCTAAGCCTCAGCCACCTCACTTGGGATACTACAATGACTGTCAGATATCATATTTTGGATCACCCTCCTTTCCAGTGTCCCTAGAAAATAACACCGCTCCTGGTTGCCGTCAAATTGAGAGTTGATGAATGTGCCTTGCCGGTAACGGTGGTTATTGCGACGGACCAGCGGTCACGGAGTCAACGTGAATCTTGTTCTTTTCCGGATCGAACTGGAACTTGATCGATACCGACTGGTTGTCGTAGCTCTTGAGCTTACCGGGGTTTTCGACGAGATAGGTCGTATCGCCGCTGGTGAAATTCTGCCCCGCATTGGTGACTGTGCCTGACATCATGTGATGCGGCGCAGTGTCTGCTCCCACCACGTCGTCCTGGGATGACTGGTTCATTTCCTGCTGCTTTAGCTTCTGGTTGTCCTGCTGCCCGCTGTCCTGGGCAAAGGCCATCGCCGGAACGGACAAAGCCAGGGCGAGGATAGCCATCGTAATTTTGTTCATGTCCCCCTCCTAAAAAGACTGACGCGGTTTGTCTCTCCACGTGTCTGCATAATGATGGGACGCCAATTTCGCCGGTGGGGTTTGCTCAACGGCGGAGCCCGGATATCTGAAAACCTGTGCCAAGCCTCCGAGCCTGGTGCGAACCACAATGGCAATTAGAGCTATATCCACGCGCTACCCCGGCGGAAGCCTCGGGCCAGGCGCGCGGTGAGCACGATACCTCCGGCCAGCAGGCCTGCGCCGATAGCAATCTTCTTGAGGAGTTGCCCATTGCAAGCGGCTTGCTTTCTGGCGCCGCGAATATGCTCGGGACGAACGCCCAGGCCGACAACGCGCGCCATCACGTGCTGGACGCCGGGAATGTTTACCGCGACTTTCAGCTGCCATGGCGCCTTCGCCGGACCCGGATTGCGGAAGACGGTTTGCAATCCCTTATGCGCATTCACCTGGAGAAACTGAGTTACGCGAGCGGGAAATTCGCGCCGCTGCTGCACTGAGGCCAGCAGCGCTTCGGTGACACGGCCCTGGCGCAGCGCATCGGCCAGCAGGTTCGAAGTGGCGACCGCATCCTGGATGGCGAGGTTGATCCCAACACCGAAGACGGGTGACATGGCGTGGGCGGCGTCGCCGATGCACAGCAGGCCCGGCCGGTGCCACTGCCGCAGGCGGTTGATCTGCACCGACAGCAGCTTGACCTGCTCCCAATCGCGCAGCTCCTCAACTCGATCGCCGAGATACGGCGCGATGCGGCGCAATCTCTGCTGGAACTGATCGAGTCCATGCTGCTTGATCTCGTCGAATGAACCCTTGCGAATGACGAAGCCCGCCTGAAAGTAATCGCCACGAGGGATAAGGATCAGCACGCTGGCGTAATTGATGTTGCCGAGAAGCTGTTCGGGGTCGTTGCCCGTGCGGCTGATGCGAAACCAGAGGACATCGATGGGAACACCGAACTCCTGCACCGCAAACTTCGCCGCCTGGCGCGTGCGGGACTGGCGGCCATCGCAACCCACGACCAGATCGGCGCGAATCTCCGCCGTTCCATCGGGAGTTTTCGCTGTCACGCCGCGGATGCGCCCGCCTTCCTCGATGAGGCCGACGGCTTCATGGTTCATGCGCAGACGGAAGCTGGGAAACTCCTTTGCCTTTCCGGTGAGGAAGTCGAGGAAGTCCCACTGCGGCATCAGAGCGATGAACTTGCAGTGCGTCGGCAACGAACTGGTTACGGCCGCGGTGAAAGGATAGTCTCCGTAAATTCCACCCGCCGATGTCAGCTCCTGGTGCGGCACTTTGAGGAAATCGTCCAAGATGCCAAGTTCGTACATCACTTCGAGGGTGGAAGGATGGACCGTGTCGCCGCGGAAGTCGCGGAAGAAGTCGTTATGTTTCTCCAGCACCGTGACGGCAACGCCGGCGCGCGCCAGCAGGTAGCCCAACATGATGCCGGCAGGTCCGCCGCCAACAACGCAACAAGTGGTTTCGAGGGTTCGGTTCGGCATGAGAGTGATTCCCTCCGGTGAACAGCACCGCTGATTACCAGATTACTGGATTGGATGGGCGCGGGCTACAACACGGGTCGCGGACGGCGATTGGAAATCGGAATTCGGCAGTGCCGTCCCTGAAGGGACGCGGGGATCATTTTCACAACTCCCAGGGCTTACGCCCTGGGCTATTGTTGTTTCGCCCTTCGGGCTGGGCTTTCGTCCAAGGCTGTGAGCCTCTTTCCGCCACAGCACCGCAGGCGAGATCAATTAGGTCACGGCCTTGAATACGGTAACGCCCAAAAGGAACGTCACCAGGACGCCAAGAAGAAAGATGCCGAAAAGAATCTTGGCAATTACGGCGAAGCCTGCGGCAATCCCGGTGAAACCGAGGACCCCGAAGACCACAGCCAGCAGTGCGCAAATCAGTGTCCATTTAAGCATGTGTAGGTAGATGCCAATTTGCGGAGCAGGGTTGTGACATGGCGAACGAAGAGAGCCCGGGGGGTTGTTGTGCGATGTTGGAAAGCAGATCCCTCGCCGGCTACGCCGGCTCGTGATGACAATATCTACTAGAGGACGTGCGAGCTTGCATTAGGTCTGCGCCGCCTTTTTTACTTGACCGCCGTTGTGCGGCAGAGCGTGCAACAGCTCACGCACGCTGCGCTTGAGGATGGGATGGCGGACGTCGGCGGCGATCTCGGCGAGCGGCTCCAGGACGAAGCGCCGCTGATGCATGGCGGGATGCGGCACGTCGAGCTGCGGCGCGCGGATGACGGAGTTGCCGAAGAGCAGAATGTCGATGTCGATGGTGCGCGGACCTTTGGGCAGATTACGGCGGCGTCCCATTTGCTGCTCGATGGCGAGCATTTTGGAGAGAAAGAGTTTGGGCATCAGCTCGGTGCGCAGGGCCACGGCACAGTTCAGGAACCAGGGCTGCGCGGCGAAGTCCACAGGCTCAGTCTCATAGAAAGACGAGACGGCGAGGACCGTGCCCAGTTGGCCGAGCTTCTCGATGGCGGCGCGGAGATTGCTCTCACGGTCGCCGAGGTTGGAGCCCAGGGAGAGATAGACAGTCTTCTCCACATCGCAATCTTAGCCCGAGAAGAGCTGCGCGGAAGTGGCGCGGCGGATTCCCCGGAGCCGTGGGCGGAAGATGGCGGAATCTGTCTCCTGATGCGATGCCTCCGGCCAACGGCCGGGCATCGTCGGGTACCCCACGTCTCGCGCCTTTCGAGACGTGGGAGTTCGGCGTCACGACACGAGTGGATCGGTGGCCTCGAGCATTCAGAGCCTTGGAAGACTCAGTGCTTGTCCTCGGTAGAGAAGAAATCAGCCATGGGCAGCCCATTTGTAGCCCAGCCAAGATTGGACGTGGGCAGGCCGAGTCCCTGTGCCATCAGGCGCAGGGTGTCCCCTTCGTCGTAACTGCTGTTGTAATTGCGGGTGTCGCCGCCGGGCGACTGGTATCCCCTCTTGCTGAACGGGCTGACCACGACCAGCTCAACCTGCCCGCCACAACCCTGTCCTTCGGTGGTAGTCTCGCAATCCGGGCTTCCGCTGTCGTTGTTCTCGTCGAAGACTATGATCAGCAACCCCGTACCCCCGGTCCGAAAGTAGGGGCTCAGAAGTAAAGGTTCGATTTCATCGTGCAGCCAGGTGTCGAAGGTTTGGATGGAGCAGTCGTGCGCGTCATCGCACCCGTTGGGCACGAGCCACGACAGGTTGGGCAGCCTGCGCAAGAGCACATCCTCAGCGAACCTGCTGAGGCACACAAAGTTACTTCTCTCGGTGTTGATGGTCGTCATGTATTCCAGCGGATCGTGGCGGACGTAGTAAGTTCCCCGATTCATTCCGCCGCAAAAGTTGGCGCCAGGGAGGTTCTCGACATAGTCCTTCCATGTTCCGCCCGCGTTCTGCACCTCGAGGGCAATGTTATTCAGCGAGACCGGAAAGCTCTGCGGGGTCTGGCTGTCGTCGTCGGTAAGAATATTCCCGGTGGCTAAGTTCAAATAATTGCCGATCGAAGGATGTGTGTCCGAGTAGTAGTTCACCCCGAGGCCGTACGTGTTGGCGAGGGAGGTCAAAAAGGGCATATTGCTGGAGTTGTAGCTCGTACTGTAATTCTGGTTCTCGCCCACCACGATCACCACGTTTCCAAACGACGGCAGACCCTGGCAGAAAGCCGAGGGAACGACTACAGACATGGCCACCAACGATGTCAGATGCAGCCCAGCCTTTTTAGTTAGCCCTTTCATTTAGATCTCCTTGGTTGATTTCGAAAGTGAAATGCCGTTCTTTAACAGAAACCGGGCCATCGTACTACAAACTGCGCCGGTGAGAACAGGAGGAATCACGGTCAGCGACCGCAAGGCTATTGTCGTCCCTGCGGTGTCTGTCATAGCTGTGTCGCCGCTTCTCCATCCCGGCAACCGCAGGGGCGGCGATCGCTGGACGACCCTGGCTTCGCGGCTCAGTCGTTTTTCCTAATGCTGTCGCACGCAAAGGTTTTTCTCCAACCCATGCGCAAAGGAGAGGCTAAGTCTTTAGTCAGCGACGGCGAGATGTTCTTCCGGCCAATCGGCAACCGCGGCTTCGCTGAGGGTGATTTCCTCGGCGTAGCTCTGGTCGCGCAGGATGCGGGAGACGATGGCGGTGTGCAGTGCGTGTCCGGCGCGGTCGGCCTTGACGTAGCCCAGAATGCGCTTGCCGAAGAGCGCGAGGTCGCCGATGAGGTCCAGCACCTTGTGGCGCACGAACTCGTCGGGGAAGCGCAGCGGCGGGTTGTCGATACCGTCGCGCGTGAGCACAACGCAGTTATCGCGCGATGCGCCGCGGATAAGGCCCATGTTCAGCATCGCGCTTTGCTGCTCGAGGAAGCCGAAGGTACGGGCAGCGGCAATGTGTTCCACGTAGCTGCCGTTGGACAGCTCGACCTGGAAGCGCTCGCTGCCGATCAGGGGATGCGGGAAATCGATAGCGTAGCTGACGGAGTAGCGCTCAGCGGGATAGACGCCGATGAACTTCTCGCCCTCGTGCAGCTCGTAGGGGCGCAGGATCTTGAGGTAGACGCGCTTGCGGCGCTGCTGGCGGAGCCCGGCATCGGTGATCATCTCGATGAAGGGCTGCGCGCTGCCGTCGAGGATGGGAACTTCGAGGTTGTCGAGCTCAACAATGGCGTTGTCGACGCCCATGCCGATAAAAGCCGACAGCAGGTGCTCGGTGGTGGAGATGAAGACGCCCTTCTTCATCAAGCTGGTGGCGTAGCTGACCTTGGCCACGTTGCGGCTGATGGCCTCAACCTCATAGCCGTCGAGATCGACCCGCCGGAAGACAATGCCGGTGCCGGCGGGAGCGGGCAATATCCGCAGGCGAACCGGAGCCCCGCTATGGAGACCGATGCCGTTGCATTCTGAGGGCTTGCGAATTGTACGTTCGTAGATCAATAAGTGAGGACGAACAGCGGCGTACTTAATAGATTACAGGATGGAGACTTCCCCGGCTGTTGTATTTTAGCCACAATCATGGCCTGCTCGGCCTCACGCACCCGTCAGCCCCGCCGCTGGCTGAGGCGCGGAAGGTGTTGTTTCTTCAGGTGCATCCCCGCCATTGCGGATCCTCATGAACGTTCAGGAGACTTCCAGCAGAAACCGCCTGAACACAGCCGAGCGCCAGGCGCCTGTAGTCAGCGCCAAAACTTAGTCCTTTCGCCCTCCAGTGCTATATTCGCCTCGTGCGCTCCGCGGCCGGCAACTCGCTGAAGACTCCGCCGCCGTTCTGGCACATGCTTCTCCACTACCGGCGCTTTTTTCTCCTGCTCACGTTGGCCGCATTCGCCTTGCGGCTGGTCTTCTACTTCAAGTTCCCGCATGTCACCGGCGACTCGCTGGTTTACGGCGACATCGCCAGGAACTGGCTCGACCGCGGCATCTTCGGGCTCACTCACGCCGGCGCAGTCCGCCCCACATTGATCCGCCTGCCGGGATATCCGGCGTTCCTCGCCGCGTGTTTTGCGCTCTTCGGACGCGAACACTACAACGCGGTGTTGCTGGTGCAAATCGTCATTGATGTGACGACCTGCTTCTTCATCGCGGACCTGGCGCGGCGAACCGTATCCGAACCGGCGGCACGATTTGCTTTCCTGCTGGCGGCGCTGTGCCCCTTCACCGCCAACTACACCGTCGCGCCTCTCACCGAAACATTGAGCATCTTCTTTGTTGCGATGGCGCTGGATGCCGCCGCCGCCGGCTTCAACGCGATACAACAGGGTCGCGCTCCATGGTCCGCCTGGACATGGTGCGGCGCAGCCATCGCCTGCGGTATCTTGTTGCGTCCCGATGGCGGCATTCTGCTGATCGCCCTCGGAATCTATCTGCTCTTCCGCCTCGCTCGACAACCGTCGGAGCGCGCTAGCCTCTTCTGGGCGGGGATCGTGGTGCTGGCCGTCTCGCTCGCGCCGCTCGTTCCCTGGACTGTTCGCAACTGGCACACCTTCCATCGATTCCAGCCGCTGGTCCCGGAGTCGGCCAGCGATCCTGACGAGTTCGCGCCCGACGGCTTCGATAAGTGGGTGCGCACCTGGGTGGCCGACTACGTCTCCACCGAGGAGGTTTACTGGCAGGTTCCCGACGACAAGGTCGATCTCAGCCTGCTGCCGTCGCGGGCTTTCGACAGCCCGATGGAACGGCAGAAGACGCAGGCCATCTTCGATGTCTATGCCCGGACGCTGGTGATTAATCCCGTGCTGAATTCGCAGTTAAGGGACTTGGCAAATGAGCGCATCCGCCGCGATCCGTTGCGCTACTACGTTTGGCTGCCGGCGTTGCGAGTTGCCGACATGTGGCTGCGCCCGCGCACCGAGATGCTGCCACTGGACACACGGTGGTGGGAATATGCCGACGACCTTGAATCCTCGGTAATAGCGATGCTCTGGGGCGCGCTGAATCTGCTATTCATCTTCGCCGCCGTCATGGGTGTAGTGCGCGGCCCGCGCCCGCGATATCTTGGGATGATGTTGCTGTTTGTGCTGCTGCGCTCGGCCTTTCTCGGCACACTTCCCAATCCCGAGCCGCGCTATACGCTGGAGTGTTATCCCGTAGTGCTGTTGCTGGGCGGAGCGTGGATCTCGGGATGGAAGAGGTGTGACGAGCTAGCCAGACGCGAGTAGTATGGCTTTCGGAACCATGACTAGCGAAGTCACTCGCGCTCCCTCCGCGGCATCCGGTCCAACCACGGCGTTGATTTACGACGACTGGTATCCGGCAATTCGCGCCTCGGAGATTTCCGGCAGGCATATGCCCAAGGCTATGCTCCTCGGCATCCCACTTGTCCTGGGCCGCACCGCCAGCGGTAGCTACTTCGCCATGCGCGACTCCTGCCCCCATCGCGGCATCCCGCTTTCTTATGGATGGTTCAACGGCGAACAGGTGACGTGCAAGTATCACGGCTGGGCCTTCGAGCCGATTTCCGGCCAATGCCGCGAAATCCCATCGCTCACCCAGCGCGATTCGCTCGATCCCTGCAAAATCTATGCCACCGCGTTTCCCTCCCAGGAACGCGACGGACACCTCTGGGTCTATGTCCCACAGAGTGGGAGAGGGAAATTACGGCCGGAAGGCTTGGCGCAACTGCCGCCTGTCCCCGAAGTCCCAAAGTTCAGCTCGCGCTTTCGCTCTGCCTATCTCACTGCCGGCCTGCCTTGCAACATCGATCACGGCATCATCGGATTGATGGATCCGGCGCACGGCCCGTTCGTCCATCAGTCGTGGTGGTGGCGTTCGCAGGCCAGCATCCACGAAAAGGAAAAGCACTTCGAGCCTATCGAGGGCGGCTTCCGCATGACCGCGCATCAGCCCTCGGCCAACAGCGCGCCCTATAAGCTGCTGGGCGTCTATGGCCAGCCCATCACCACCACCATCGATTTCGTTTTACCCAACCGGCGCTATGAAATCATTCGCTGCGGCGAGAAGTGGTTTGCCAGCCTCACCACGGTCACGCCCACCATCGACAACCATTGCCGCATCGATGTCTGTGCGGCCTGGAACGTTTTTCTTAACGTGCCGTTTCTTACTCCCATTGCGAAGTTCTTTGGCCGGCGATTCGTCGGGCAGGATCAGCTCACCATGGTCCAGCAGGCCGAAGGGCTGAAGTACAATCCGTCGCTGATGTTGATCGACGACGCCGACCGCCCTGCCAAGTGGTATTTCGAGTTGAAGCAGGCGCGGCTGGAATCGCAGGCCAGCGGCAAACCCATGCGCCATCCCATGGACGGTCCCGTCACCTTACATTGGAGAAGCTAGCGGCGATGCCCTCGATGCAGCTTTCCTGGAAACTCCGCTCCCGCCTCCGCTTTTTCGCCATCGCGCTGTTGCTGGGAGCTGCCGTCGGCATCTTCGTCCTCTATCCCACCAACGAGTTCGTGTACTACTACGAATACCGTCCCGGAAACTCAACTGCTGCTGACTTTACTGCGGCCCAACTCCATCGCTCCATCAAAGGTCAAACACCGGAGAAGACCGCGTTCTACGCCATCGTCGGCATGGTCTTGAGCGTGTGCGGCGCGGGATTGTACTCCAGCATGCAGCGCCGCTCGCAGCGGATCGAGCAACTAAGCGCCGCACTCCAGAGCGACCTGCACACCCTGATCGCACAAGGCGAGAGCGCGCAGCTGGAATTCAAGTCGTCGTTTCGCTGGGATCTGCGCGAGAACAAAGTCAATCGCGCCCTGGAAGCTGTGGTGATGAAGACGCTGGCCGGCTACATGAACGGCAACGGCGGGACCCTGCTCATCGGCGTGGCTGACGACGGCGCCATCGTCGGCCTCGATCACGATTACAAAACGCTGAAGAAACAGGACCGCGACGGCTTTGAGCAGGCAGTGATGACCGCGGTCGCAACCAAGCTCGGCGCCGACGCTTGCCGTTCGGTGCAGATCGTCTTCCACTCCGTCGAGAACAAGGAAGTATGCCGCGTCATGGTCGCTCCAAACCCGCGTCCGGTCTATCTGAAGGAGGGCGACGCTCCCAAGCTCTATGTCCGCACTGGCGTGAGCACGCGCGAACTCAACGTGCAAGAGGCCGTCGATTACACCTCGGCGCGCTGGCCCAAGTGACAACATCGCTCGCCACAGCTTTTTCCGGGAACAATCGCCCGTCGCTCCGGTGTCTGTTACAGACACAGCGCAAGGAGCACTGATGCCATGTTCGAGGACAGTTTGGTTGAATCAGGCGGGAAGCTTGCTGGCTTTAGACCCTGGACGACTGCGGCTTCTTTTGCCGCGCAGAGTTTACTGGCTGGAATTCTGTCGCTGATGTCGCTGATCTACACTGAGGCTCTGCCCAGCCAGAAGTTCTTGAGTGTTTTGGAAGCTCCCGCCCCACCGCCATCGGCAACTCCGCCCGCCCAACGAACTGCCGTACAATCGTCGAAACCGACGAGCGAACTCAATGGGCATGTGCTGGTCCCACCGCCTGAGATTCCGCCGCAGGCTGCGGTCATCCGGGATGAGACTCCTCCGGGAAACCCTCTCATCGACCTTGGTATCGGTGTGCCGAACAGCGTATCTGGCGCGGTTTCCAACAGCACCATCGCGGAGTTATTGCGCGCCGCACCAGTTCCAATGCCTACGGCCAGCGCGAAAAAAGTCCGCATTTCTACCGGCGTTGCGCAGGGCTTGCTGATTCGCCAGGTAAAGCCCCAATATCCGGCTCTCGCCCGCCAGGCGCGAATTCAAGGGACCGTCGTCTTGCAGGCTGTTATTGGAAAGGATGGAACTGTGCAGAATCTTCGCGTCCTCAGCGGACATCCCATGCTGACAGCGGCGGCGATCGATGCCGTCAAGCAGTGGCAGTACAAGCCGTTCTACTTGAATGGAGAACCGGTCGAAGTTGATACGCAGATCAACGTGAACTTCACGTTGAGCGAATGACGACGCGCGTGATTCATCTTGAAATTTTCATGCCCGCGAGTTGCGGCGAGTGCTCGCGATGTGCGACAGTGTGAATTCCCGGCAACCTGTGTGGGAAGTTGAGGGCTCGTTACTGGAATGGCCAAGAAAGTTAAGACCAAATCGTTTGAAGAAGCTGTCGCCTGGTTTCGCGACCACGGCTTCGATGTACTGGAGGCCCCCGGCGCCAGCGGTCGCGTGTTCCTGAAGAAATATCACTGCTCCGCGGCGATCGAGCGTGCCGACGACGGCAGCGTGAAGATATTTGCTTATCCCGGCTATCTCATCAATGGCGAAATCTCCAAGCTGGTGGACCATGGCTACCAAAAAGTCCTGCAGACCAGCAAGACTGTGCATCCGGCAACTGCCGACCACCTGAAAGCGCTGCACGATTTCTCTGAAGAGCTGAAGGAAGGCATCGGCAGCATCAGTCTCTACAATGAAAGCCTGGGGACCGTCAGCGCAACCTATGTGTACGATCGGGTGCGCGATCGTGACCTGCCGCAAGCGGAACGTCCCAAGCGTCCCTGGAAGCAACCGCCCACAGTCAAGCGCCCGGCTTGAACTCACTTCAGTCAGCCGGGATGTGTCCCAGCCGTCCAGGGTTGTAATTCGCCTTCGACAAATAGTTGTTCCTCGCCTGCAAACCCGTCCAGCAGATTCTCTATCCAACTAACTGGGACCGAAAAGGGCCGATCCGGGTATCTCAGGGAGGAACAATAAAGTCATGAAGCGAATTGGAATTCTCGTAGGGTTGTTGACGCTTAGCGCATGCATGATGTGGGCGCAGGACAACAACGCACAAAATACCACACAAGAAAACAACACTAGTCGCCAGAATGCGGCGGCCAACGAGGCGAACGCGGCCGAGAATGCGAAGCAGAATGCCAAGGACGCCAACACCCAGGAGGGCGCCGAGCACGACAAGGCCATGGCCCGAATGGACGATGCCGCCAAGGACCTGAATCAGCTGCTGGCGGCGCCTGACAACGGCATCCCCGATTCGGTTTTCACCAAAGCGAAGTGCGTAGCGGTCGTGCCGTCCATGATTAAAGGCGGCTTCATCTTCGGCGCGGAGCACGGTCGCGGTGTGGCATCGTGCCGCCTGCGGAATGGCGGTTGGAGCGCGCCTGCCTTCTTCGTCATGACTGGCGGAAGCTGGGGCGCACAGATCGGCGCGGAAGGCGTTGACGTCACCATGCTGATCATGAACGATGACGGCATGAACCAGTTGCTCAGCGCCAAGTTCAAGATCGGCGGCGCGGCCAGCGCCTCGGCCGGGCCAGTTGGACGCGACGCTGCGGCCAGTACCAGTTGGAAAATGGATGCGGAGATCCTTACCTACTCCCGCGCCCGCGGTCTGTTTGCCGGTGCTACGCTGAATGGCACTGCCGTCAAGGCCGACGAGAGCAGCATGCGCGCCTACTATGGCCGCGATGTCCCCTTCCGTTCCGTGCTTACGGGGCAGGTGAGAGATGTTCCGGGTAAGGACGTCTTTGTCTCGACCCTGGAGCGGAACCGGGCCGAAGTGAACGCGCAGGCCCACTAAGAAGTGCACGACTATCGCAGTGCCAGCGGCGGGCAGCGGCTCGCCGCTTTTTCTTTCTTGTCAGCCTCCGTTACACTTGCGCCGGAGGTTGGCATGAAACTGGCATCGCTGCTTGTCTTGCTCGCGACCGCTTTCGCATCCGCCCAGAATCAGAGTTCTCCCAGCATTGACGCGGCCATCCGCGCGGTGCTTCAGGCGCAGGTAGACGCCTGGAACCATCATGACCTCGACGCCTTCATGGCCGGCTACTGGAAGTCTCCCGACCTGACCTTCTTTTCCGGCGCCACCGAAACGAAAGGTTGGGAGCCCACGCTGGAGCGTTACCAGCGCAGCTACCAGTCGGCAGGCCATTCCATGGGTACGCTTTCGTTCAGCGATTTGCGCGTGGATCCGCTTAGCTCCGATGCCGCCTTCGCTCGCGGCCAGTTCCACCTGGTGATGCCTGACGGCAAACAGCCTCATGGCGTCTTCACTCTCATCTTCCGCAAATTCCCCGAGGGCTGGCGCATCGTCCACGACCATAGCTGTGCTGCACCAGAACCTCCGCAGAGTTCGTTGGCGTCCCCGCCGTCTACATCTAAATAGTGATTGACCGGCTCGCCGCAGGGTATAGAATTCAATCGTCTCCCACCGGGGATCACAGCCCCGTGTGACGAGACAAGCAGGCGGTATCCGCGAACGCGGAACTGCACTGGAGGACATCGTGAGTATTACCACCGGCGACTTCCGCGCCAAGATCACTGCTTCCACCCTTCTCGAAAAGAAACAGCGCCAGGAAATCATCACCTGTCTCACCGCCTATGACTATGCCAGTGCGCGCCTGGTGGACGAGGCCGGCATCGACATGGTGCTGGTCGGCGACTCGCTGGCCCAGGTGATGCTGGGCTACGAAAACACTTTGCCCGTCACCATGCGCGAGATGCTGCATCACACGCGCGCTGTACGCCGCGGCGTCAAACGCGCCTTCCTGATTGCCGACATGCCATTCGCCTCCTATCACCTCGGCCAGCGTGAATCGTTGCGCAATGCTGCGCGATTCATCAAGGAGGCCGGCGCCGAAGCGGTCAAAATCGAGGGTGGCGAAAAGCGCGCGTGCCTGGTCGAACGCATGGTGGAGGCCGAGATCCCCGTCGTTGGTCACATCGGGCTGACGCCGCAGTCGGTGCACGCCATGGGCGGCTACAAAGTGCAGGGCAAAACGCTGCAAGCCATTGAGCAGCTCATGCACGACGCGCTCGCGCTGGAGCGCGCCGGCGCTTGCTGCATAGTGCTGGAAGGCATTCCCCGCGAAGTGGCCGCGATGATTACCCACGAGCTGGAGGTTCCGACCATCGGCATTGGCGCAGGTCCGGAGTGCGATGGCCAGGTGCTGGTCTTCCACGATCTGCTGGGACTGACGTTCTCGCCGCCGGCAAAGTTTGTGCGCCGCTACGCCGACGTTGGCGCGGTCATCAGCAGCGCGGTGCTGGCGTTCAAGGACGATGTGAAGTCGGGCGGATATCCCTCCGACGCCGAGTCCTACCATTTGCCCAAGGAGACGCTGGCCGCCCTCCAGACGATTGCCGAACGCAAGCGGGCCGTGCCGGTGTGAACTCGTCTCTGGCGGCATTTAAGGCAATAGTCGAGGAACGTGGGGCGCGACTGCGGGAATTCCCGTTTGCCAAAATCAAGGAACTTGCGAACGAGCCTGTCGAAAACGTTATAGTTGGATCGCGCAAAGGAATGATCGGAACAATTGTGCTCGCTCTGCCGAGCGGAGGCATCCAGGTTGTCGTTCAGGGATTCTTGAAACATCGTTTTACGCCGTGGAAGGACGTTGCGTTGGACGGATTCTACAAATATCCCGACGAAACGATGGCTCCGATGACATCAGAGGAATTTTGGGACTTCGATTAGTGGAGAGGTTTCGCAACCAGACCGTGCCACCGTTCTTCCGCGGTACGATCCTGCTAGGCGTGCTTTTGGCATCTTCATCAGCCCAGGCTCCCGCTCCCGCGCACAGGCCTGCTGTTCCCTGGAAACGATACTGCCAGCCGAATGCCGGCTTCTGCTTCAAATACCCACCGACTTGGACGATGCTGGGCGAGGCCTTTGACGGCAACGGAGTGGTGGTCGCGCCGCCGCAGAAGGACGAACAGCCGCGGCAGAGCGAAGTGACAGTGGCGATGGTAGCGCCACCGAAAGACAGCGACGAAGCGCTTGGACTCGACGCCATCATTCAACAGGCGGCGGCGGGAATGCGCGAATCGGGTCAGGACTTCCAGACCCTGCGGCGGCAGGAACGCACGGTCGACGCCAAGCCGGCAGAGCTGCTGAAGGCGCAGTACCACGAGAAGTCCACGGGAAAGGACTGGATCGAGGAGCTCATCTTCGTTCAGGGACCGGACAACGAAATCTATTCGGTGGCTTTGAAGTGCACGCCATCCGATATCGTGCATCTGGAACCAGTGTTTTCAGAGATCGTGCGCACCTGGACGCTGCCGCAGCCCGAGCCTCCGGCGGGCGCCAGCGAGAGCGCTCCGCCGCAATCGACGCCTCCAGCGAAGCCGACAGCCGCTCAGCCGCCACACTAACCACTTTGAAGCGCATTCCGACCATCGCCGAAATGAAAGCCGCCTGCCGCCAGGCCACACGCAGCGGCAAGATGCTGGGCTTCGTTCCCACCATGGGCGCGCTGCACGAAGGCCATCTCTCGCTCGTGCGCGCGGCCAAGGCGCGCTGCAACGTCACCGCGGTTTCGATCTTCGTTAACCCGCTCCAATTTGCTCCCACGGAAGACCTCGCCAAATACCCGCGCCCGCTGGAGCTCGATGCCGGCCTGCTGGAGCACCTTGGCGTCGACCTGCTTTTCCTGCCCACGCCAGATGAGATGTATCCACCCGGCGCGCAGACCCACGTGCTGGTCGGCGACCTGAGCGACAAGCTGGACGGCGCGTCGCGTCCCGGACATTTTCGCGGCGTCTCGACCGTCGTCACCAAGCTGTTTGAGATTGTCCGTCCCGATTGCGCGTTCTTCGGCCAGAAGGACGCGGCGCAGGTGGCCGTGCTGCGCAAGCTGGTCAGCGATCTCGATATGGATGTGGAGATTGTGGTTTGCCCCATCGTGCGCGAAAAAGATGGGCTCGCGATGAGTTCGCGCAACATATACCTCACGCCGGAGCAGCGTCAGCAGTCGCTGGTGCTGCAACGTGCATTAATACGCGTGCAGATGCTGGCCAATCAGGGCGAGCGCAATGCGGCAAGGCTGATCGAAGCCGGCAAACAGGTGATCGCGGAAGAACCGGCAGCGCGGCTGGACTACTTCGCCGTCGTCGATCCGAATACGCTCGATCCGGTCGCGGACATCACCCGCGGCGTGCTGGTGGCCGTCGCCGCCTACTTCGGCAGCACGCGCCTGATCGACAATGTTGTGCTGGCATAACCGCCCCGCCTCTTCAACTCCGCTTAGGCCAGATGAAGGCTAGAACGGGCCACCCGGCGTTTTGAAGGGGGGCAGCTTCAGCCGCGCTGTTGCGAATCCTTTATTTTTGTCATCACGAGCGGGCTTCAGCTCGCGAGGGATCTGCTTTTCGGGCCTTTCCCGGCGGGGATTTTCGGCAAAACAAAAAGGCCGAAGCATTGTGCCTCGGCCGCCTTCGATCCTCGAACAACGATCCGCTACTTCTTCGTGATCTTCTCGCCGATCGACTTCGCCTGCGTAAACAGCAGCAGGTAATCCGGGCCGCCCGCCTTTGAGTCGGTTCCCGACATGTTGAATCCGCCGAAAGGATGCGCGCCCACCATCGCTCCCGTGCACTTGCGATTGATGTACAGGTTGCCGACGTGGAACTGCTGCTTGGCCGCCTCAATCTTGTCGTCCGAGTCGGTGTAGACTGCGCCGGTCAGTCCGAACTCCGTGTTGTTGGCGATCCGCAAGCCATCCTCGAAGCTGCGCGATTTGATCACCGCCAGCACCGGCCCGAAAATTTCCTGTTGCGAGATGGTTGCCATCGGATCGACATCGGCAATCACGGTGGGCTGGATGAAGTAGCCTTCAGTCCCAACGCGCTCGCCGCCGGTGATCAGCCGGCCACCTTCCGCGATGCCCTTCTGGATGTAGCCCAGAATCGTTTTCATCGACTTCTCGTTCACCACCGGGCCCATGTTCGGGTTCAACGCCGGATCGCCGACCGTGATCTTCTCCACCCGCTGCTTCAGTTGCTGTAGGAACTTGTCGTAGATACGTTCATCGATGATGGCGCGGGAGCACGCTGAGCACTTCTGTCCGCTGAAACCAAACGCGGCACTCGCCACGCCTTCAACCGCTGCGTCCAGATCGGCATCGGCATCCACCACGATCGAGTCCTTGCCGCCCATCTCCAGCACGGTGCGTTTGATCCAGATCTGTCCCGGCTGTTGCACGGCCGCGCGCTGGTTGATGTGCAGGCCAACTTCCTTCGATCCCGTGAACGCGATGTAGCGCGTCTTGGGATGCTCAACAATGGCGTTGCCAAAGCTGCTTCCGTGACCGGGACAGAAGTTGACCACGCCGTCCGGCAGTCCGGCTTCCTCCAGAATCTCGAAAAACTTTGCAGCGATAGTCGGCGAATCGCCCGACGGTTTCAGCACCACCGTGTTGCCGCACACGATCGATGCCAGCGTCATGCCGCCCATAATTGCTCCGGGAAAATTCCACGGCGGAATCACCGCGCCCACGCCCAGCGGGATGTAGCGCAGCCAGTCGCGCTCGCCCGGCAACTGCACCGGAGTCTTGGCTTCCGCCAGCCGCAGTGCTTCCAGCGCGTAAAAATCCGTGAAGTCGATCAGCTCCGCGATGTCACCATCAGCCTCGGGCCAGTTCTTTCCCACCTCGAACACCATCCAGGCCATCAGCTCGAACTTGCGTTCGCGCAACAGATGACTCACGCGGAACAGCAGGTTGGTGCGCTCCTCGACACTGGAATACTTCCAGGTTTCGAAGGCCTTCAGCGCCGCCTGCATCGCAGGCTCAACTTCGGCAGCACCTGCCGCCGAAAACGTTCCCACCACCTCCGACGGCTTCGCCGGATTCAGAGACTGCGTCTTCTCGGCAGTCTTCACGCGGCGGCCGCCGATCACCAGGTCGTACTCGTGGCCCAGTTCACTGCGCACTTTCTCGATGGCGATCCTCATGCGGCGCGTGTTCTCAGGATTGCTCCAGTCAATGGAAGGCTCGTTCTTGAATTCAGTTGGAATGCGGGCGTTATTGATGCTGGCGGCGATGCGTGTTCCTTCGCGCGCGGGAGTCATGGTGCTGGCCATAAGTGCGTCCTCTCAGGTAGGTCAAAATGATGATCAGAGGTCATCTTATAAATTGCTCCGGGTTGTGTCAGGGCGTGACTTGTAGTCGTGCCGAGCCCGACTACAACGAGCAGGGCTGTAGCCCATGCACCACCAGAGTTCTCAGGGGCTAAAGCCCAAAACAATCATCATCAGCCTTCGGCACGGCTGAAGCCGTGCCCTGACACATGCATTTATGAGATGGCTCCTACTTATAGATGCTGGCCATTGCAGGGAGATGCGGCAGCCAGCCCGAACCCTCATTTTACGCCTGCCCGAGCTTCCCGCGCCCGTCTGGAATGGCCGTCTTCCCGGCCGCCTCGCGTTGCTTCGTGCTTCCGCGGTGTGATACCTTCCGCTCGTCCGCTGTTTTCCGCGTGGCGATGGATTTGCGCCTGCCCGCAAAGCCACTTGCCGGCCTGGAGGGAGAAAATGATTCCTCTCATCATCGTTATCGTTCTACTGGCGATCATCGCGTTCACGCTGATCGGCATTTACAACAGTCTGGTGCAACTGCGCGTCCGCGCCGACAATGCCTGGGCCGACATCGATGTGCAACTCAAGCGCCGCTACGACCTCATCCCGAATCTGGTCGAAACGGTGAAAGGTTACGCCGCGCACGAAAAGGGCACCTTCGAGAACGTGGCCAAGTTTCGCAGCGCGGCCATGGCCGCCAGCACTCCGGCAGAAAAGAGCGAGGCCGAAGGCCAGTTGACCTATGCCCTGCGAGGCTTGCTGGCCGTGGCTGAAGCCTATCCGCAGTTGCAGGCAAATCAACAGTTCATGTCACTACAGGGCTCGTTGACTGGCCTGGAAGATGCCATCCAGAATGCTCGCCGTTATTACAACGCGGTGGTTCGCGACTTCAACACCAAGATTCAGAGTTTCCCCAGCAATATCGTTGCTGGGATGTTCAACTTCCAACAGAAGCAGTTCTTCGACATCACGGAGCCGGCGCAGCGCGAGCCGGTTGCGGTGAAGTTCTGAAGGCAGCTTCGAGCCACGGGCCGCGAGCCACTGCATAACCTGTGGCCGGCTGAAAACTCGAAAATGGATCCAAGTATTCTCCTGGCTCGGGGCTCGTAGCTCGAAGCTAAATGCTAACCGCCAAATGCTAAGTGCTAAATGCCAGTTTCGAGCCCTCTTCTTCTGCCTCGCCCTCATTGCCCCAGCTTTCGCCCGCGAATGGCACATCGTCAACTTCGTCGACAATATAACCGTCGCCCAGGACGGCAGCATGACCGTTCGCGAGCATCTGGTCGTCGACTTCGAGGGCAGCTTCCACGGCGTTTATCGTGACATTACCATCGAGTACCCGGGGCCTCACGGCTCCAACTACACCCTGCTGCTGAAGGTCACCAGCGTGACCGACGGCCAGGGCCAGACGCTGAAGTACGACTCCAGCGTGCAGAACGGCAATCGTCGTCTCAAGATCTACATTCCCGACGCGGTGAATACCAGACGGGTCGTCGAGATCAGCTATACCATCAAAAACGGAGTGCGCTGGTTCGACGACCACGACGAACTCTACTTCAACGTGACCGGCAACGACTGGCCAGTACCAATCGATGCGGCTGCGGCAATCCTGGTTTTTCCGCCAGGCGCTGCCCGCGATCTGCGCGCGCAAGCTTTCACCGGCGTCTACGGCTCGCGGGCGCAAGACGCCACCGTGTCGGTCAACGGCAACGTCGTCCGCGTGCAGAGCAATGGGCCGCTCTCCATGCGCGAAGGCCTCACGGCTGACGTGTACCTCAGCAAGGGCGTGCTCACCGAGCCCAGCAAGCTCACTTTCGCTCTGTGGTTTCTCCGCAGCAACATCGTTGTGCTGCTGCCGCTGTGGGCGCTGATCGTGATGTTCGCTTTCTGGTGGACCAAGGGCCGCGATCCCAAACCCGAGACCTCCGTCGCTCCCATGTATGAACCGCCGAAGGACATGACCCCTGCCGAAGTCGGCTCACTTCTGGAGGACAGCGTTCATCCCCGCGACATCACCTCAACCCTGGTGGACCTGGCGGTCAAGGGCTATGTGAAGATCGAGGAGACGGAGTCGAAAGCGCTGCTGTTCTCCCATCGCGATTACACCTTCCATTCGCTCAAGACCGAAGCGGACTGGAAAGCGCTGGCAGCGCACGAGCAGGTGATGCTGAACCACCTGTTCCCGGCCGGCGAAACCCAGATTCGGTTGTCGGAGCTGCGCAATAAGTTCTACTCCGCCATTCCCACCATTAAGAGCGACATCCTCGCCGAACTGAAAAGCAAGGGAATGTACACCGTCGATCCCGACTCGGCGCACGCCTATGTGGTGGCGGGAGTCGTTCTCACCGCCCTGCCGTTTGCCATCCTGCAACTGCTGGGCTGGGCCAGCGTTCTCGATTCCATCGGACTGCTGATCGCCGCCGGCCTCATCGCGCTGATCATCGTCGTCCTCTTCGCCCGCATCATGCCGGCCAAGTCGCTGAAGGGCGTGCAGACCAAGGTCGAGATTCTTGGCCTCCAGGAATTCATTACGCGCGTGGATGCTGACCGGCTGAGGCGCATGCCGCCTGACACCTTCGAGAAAATTCTGCCCTACGCCATGGCGTTGGGCATCGAGAACCGCTGGGGCAAGGCGTTCGAGGGGATCGTGCAGAATCAGCCGAACTGGTATGTCGGCCCCACGCCCTATGTTGGCTTCAATCCCATCTTCTTCGCGGGTTCGATGCACGCCATGGCCACGGACGCTCACCAGGCATTTGTTGCCGCGCCCCGGGCCAGCAGCACCGGCTCGGGCTTTGGCGGTGGTGGCTTTGGCGGTGGTGGTGGCTTCAGCGGCGGCGGCTTTGGCGGCGGCGGTGGCGGAGCTTTCTAGGTTCTCAGCCAAGGGCCTTAGAACCAATCCGTCCCCGAATCGGCAACGTACTGCCAGTGACAACTTCGCCATTGCACTTCGAAACTGGAGTGTTAGGCTATCGAAAGAACCTTGGCGTTCAGCCTTTCTGCTCAGGTCTCCGGTTGAGTTTCTCTTTTCATGCATTTGAACTTTAACGTCCTGCCCGCGGTAATCGCTCTGGCTGTCCTGGTCACGGTCTTTGCGGCCATACGCCGGCAGCAGACCAAGCAGCGCGTTAATCTTTGGCTCGCGGGATGGGCTCTCATCCTGCTGCGGTCCCTGGTGGAGTTCGTCCCTTCCAGTGTTGTCTGGACGGCCCAGATCGAGCGCGCCATTGGCCTCTGCGCCATGCTCATGGCCAGCGTCGCTTTCGTGGTCTCGGTGGCGCCGCAGGCCACCACGTGGCGGCGTCAGGCGGTGATTTCCCTGGTGCTTGGCATTCCGGCTCTCGCCTACAGCACCGCCATTGTGTGGGGAGTGGACGCCAACCGCTTCTACTATGCCGTGGTTGTACTGGGACTGTTTGCGGTGCTGCGCATGCTCTGGAGCTGGTACCAGGAACTCACTCCCTACGTCGTCTGCATCGGCATGGCATTGTTCGGACTGGCCGCATTCGTATGGTGGAGCATTGCTGCCGGCCATCCTGACTACGGTGTGCTCCTTATTCTTGCCAGCCTGAATTTTTTTGCCGGCGGCCTTTACTGGTACCGTTTCCGCCGGCCTTCTGCCGGGGTTCTGGCCACGGTCTTCGGCTTCGTCGCCTGGGGATGTACTTTTCCCGCTCTCATACTGCTGGCGACATTTGCGCCCTCGGTCCGCGTGGAATCCGAAACTTGGAACATCCCGAAATATCTGGTGGCCGTAGGCATGATCGTCACCCTGCTGGAAGAGCAGATCGCCGCCAGTGAGCATCTTGCTTATCATGACGAGCTCACCGGATTACCCAATCGGCGTTTGTTGCAGGATCGTCTGGTGCAGGCCCTCGCCCGGGCCGACCGCACCGGATGCCATGTGGCCGTCCTCCTGCTCGACCTCGACGACTTCAAGGAAATCAATGACACTTTCGGCCATCGAATTGGCGATGCCGCCCTACAGCAAGTCGTGGCCAGACTCTCATCTCGCATGCGCTCCTCCGATACCTTGGCCCGCACTGGAGGCGACGAGTTCACCATCGTGAGCGAAATTGCCACCGCTGAAGGCGCACAAGCGCTGGCTTCGGCTATGGAGTCGGCCTTGTTCCTGCCCCTCAGCGTCGAAGGCGAACTGATCCGGACAGGAGTGAGCGTCGGCTACGCTCTCTATCCCGAAGATGGCGCCGACCCCACCGACCTCTGCGCCGCCGCCGATAAGGCCATGTACGCTGCCAAGCGCGGTCTGCGCTCGCAATGATCGCTCCGCAGAAAAGCCGCTGGGATGTCTCTCAGTCGTCACTACTCACCTAAATTTGTAGCGTTAAGATCGATTCATGAAGAAACTCCGGGTGGGCGTCCTGTTTGGCGGACGCAGCGGTGAACATGAAGTCTCACTGCTGTCGGCGGCCTCGGTCCTGAACGCAATCGATAAGAGCAAATACGAAGTCGTGCCCATCGGCATAACCAAGCAAGGCCGCTGGGTAACGGCCGCGCTTGCTGAACGCCTGCTGCAAGGCAAGCCGGCCGAGGTCCCCGAGCCTAAGCACCTGCGCGCCGGCGATCCCGATGCTACCGCGTCCGCGGCCGTGCTGGCACGCGGTGAGGGCGTCGTTGTCCCGCCCATGCCGGGAGAAAATCATTCCGCTCTTGTGCCCTTCGAGACCGACGCGCATCAGCTCCGCGCCGGCTTCAATCCTGTGGATGTCGACATCATCTTCCCTGTGCTGCATGGCACCTTCGGCGAAGATGGCACCATTCAGGGCCTGCTTGAGTTGGCCGACATTGCTTACGTCGGCGCAGGCGTGCTCGGCTCCGCCGCCGGCATGGACAAAGACGTCATGAAGCGTCTCTTCCGCAACGCCGGACTGCCCATTGTGAAGCACGTCACCATCCTTCGCAGCGCCTGGCGTGAGCAGCCCAGGAAGATCCGCAAGCAGATCCAAAGCGCGCTGAAATATCCGGTGTTCGTGAAGCCCGCAAACCTGGGATCGTCGGTCGGCATCAGCAAGGTTCACGATTCCAGCGAACTTGCCGCCGCCTTGGACGAGGCTGCGCGCTTCGATCGCAAGCTGGTGATTGAAGAAGGTGTCGGCGGCAAGACGGGCAAGGCGCGCGAGATCGAATGTTCGGTTCTGGGCAACGATAAGCCCATCGCCTCTGTCGCCGGCGAGATCGTCCCCATCAAGGAGTTCTACGATTACAGCGCCAAGTATCTGGTGGAAGGCTCGGAGTCCATCATCCCGGCCAAAATCGGCAAGGCCAAGCAGAAGGAAGTACAGCGGCTCGCCGTAGCTGCATTTCAGGCTGTGGACTGCGCCGGCATGGCGCGCGTCGACTTCCTGATGGACCCGCGCACCAAAAAAATGTACGTCAACGAGATCAACACCATCCCCGGATTCACGTCAATCAGCATGTATCCCAAGATGTGGGCAGCGACGGGAATCTCCTATCCCGAACTCATGGATCGGCTGATCCAGCTTGGGCTGGAGCGCCACGCTGAAAAAAAGCAGAACCAGTACAGCCGATGAGCGTGGAAGCGCGCACGTTGACTCATCACGCCCAGTACACCGATTTCCTGCCAACCGCAGCTTTCAACCGACACACCCCAGAGATCCAGTTCTGAGCCAATACCCGGGCCCCCCCAACGAGTAAAGTCCTGGAAACAAGGGACTTATTTCCAAAGTCCTGATAACAAAGCACTTACATTGCTAGCTAATCAGCTTATTTTCAATGACTTGCGCGCTATCACGCAAAGTCTTCATAACACAAGACTTGTTTGCAAAGTCCTGTATGCAAATGGCTTATACGAGTACTCGCGGCTTTGCCTCGCAAGTCTGATTAATTAACGACTTCCGGGGCAGGAGCCGATTTTGCCCAAAAAGTCGGTTCGATACCGAGTTCGTACATTTCGTGAATCAGGACTACTAAGTTATGGCACAACACCTTGCACAGCGTCTCATTGACCATCGAAACGTCCGTCTTGCTGCGCAGGGAATCCCCAAACTTCCGCTTCATCATCGAGAACGTAGACTCGACATTCGACCGCTTGTGGTAGTGCGCCAAAAACTCCTCGCGCCGGAACATGAAGTAGTGGTACATGTGGCCCCACATCCCGCCGCCCTGCCCTTTGTGATGGTCTGCAAACGAAATGTATGGTGTAGCGCCCAAGATCGCGACCGCGTTCATATTGGTGCGGCTCGCATATCCCTTGTCGGCAGAGACTTCGGCTATGCGAAAGTTCTTCGCTGTCGTTTCCAGAAGCGGAGGCAACTGACGGGAATCGCCCGTGTGCCGCTCGCGAATTTCGACTGCCGTAACGATGTTAGTCTTGACCCCGCACATCAAGTGGCACTTGACCCAATCGTGCTGCTCCCTAACTTCGCCGTACTTGTGGTCAAACCAGCGAGTGAATCGGGACGTAGTGAAACCGCTGGAATCGACGGCAAAGTCTACCTCAACGGATTTCAGGGGCAGGCTGCTCTCGGTTATCAGGCCCCGGAGAATTGGGGTAAGGTCGGGATTTTCAAGATAGCGGAAAATCGAATTGTAGTGGGGCGTCTTGGATATGAAACCGCGCACCTGGGCCTCGCGCAGATCGGACATAAACCGGCGTCCACTAACAGTGGAGTAGACCTTGAATGCCGCGCTGAAAATAGCATCGGACATTGGCAGCTTCGGGCGGCCCATCTTCTGCGCTTGTGGTTCCGCTATACCGCTGCACAGATCGCGCAAGAGGGCTTGGAATTTATCTTTTTCGTTGGTCTGCGCGGCATTGTAAGCGGCCCATCCTTGCGGGTAAGTGGTGCGCTGAGTCACGGCGAAAGTAGCGGTTTCGGTGACAGTGACACTGCCGTTCGCGTGCCGCTCGCGCTTCATCACGAAGGTAGCGGCAAAGATGTGCTTGCACTTCGCTCCGCGATTACCAAAGTCCGGGCATTCGCAGGTCGCAAACTTGGGATTGAGTTGCACCCTGTACATCCCCTCCCCGGTTTGCGACGGTACGAACCACCATCCATCGCGTTTGCGAATCGTTCTCGTGGCAGCAAGTTCAAGGCCCCTCTGTTCGCGGATGTCCATTTCCTTAGCCTCCAACTGTTACCACAGTGTAGCTACAACGTAGCCACTTGTCAAGAACAAACTTTGCTATTGACATGTGGCTACATTAGTCCTACATTGTGGCGCATGGTGAAGTCCAAGAAAAGAACCCGCCAAGTAACCGCCACGAAGGCGCTAAAGAGCGACGTGATTAGAATTCGGGTCACGGCTGAACAAAAGAAGGCGCTCACCGACGCCGCTGAGCGTGAGGCGTTGGAGCTTTCCGCATGGCTCCGCCAACTTGGTCTACGCGCTGCTGGTGTTCTGCCGGAGGCGAAGTGATCTGCGGAACGCCAAGTGTTACCGGGGGCCGTCCATGCAGGGCGTAGAGCAGTTGTTGCAGCAAGGATATTTGGATTTGCAGCACCCGGAACGACTCACCCCCGAGCGTTTTGGCCGAGACTACGGAATATTGAAACTGGGCGCTACGACGCTCACGTGTCTAGGGCGCTGGTTTCCCATCAATCCAGAGGAAGCCGATACCTTTATCCCGACCCTCTGGAAAAAGCCGGATGACATCGGAAGCCTCCGTCCTGACGTTTTGGTGGTCAAGGGCGGGAGCATATTTCTTGTCGTGGAGAATAAGTCCCCAGGCGAGATCAGGACGGCGAGGAAGCTAACAGAAGCTCTTGAACGCCTGCACGCCTACCTCCTTGCTACCAACGCAAAGCTCGGACTTCTCGACGATGGGCGAATGCGGGTATGGCTACACAACCTTGATCCGGCCAGAAAGAACACAGTCAAGCAAATCAGGGACGCCGAAGGACTCTACTCTTCCTCCCTAACGCCGCACGGTTTGGTGACGGCCCTGACGCGGCTCGATCCGTCGGCAGACTTGATCTCGGAGCCTGAGCGACTCGACCCGTCACAGGTGGCGCGTTCTGTTTGGCAAAGCGTATGGATAGCGACGCGAGAGAACGCAGAGAGGTGCTTTCAGACATTCGTAGAACTGTTTACCTACAAGATGTTGAGTGATTGTCAACTCCTGCCTGTAAACATGCGTATAGCGGCCCTGATTGGCAATCCAGCAACCTTTGAGTCTCGCGTTGGTATGCCTGTCATTCGGTTTTATCTAAACCACGTGCGCAAACATATCAAGGAATCACTGTTCCCACCATTGGGAGCGCCGGACGATACGCGTTCCATCGTTCAGCGAGCTGGAGATTACACGCCAACGAGAAGCATAATACGCAACGCGGAGGGCAGTCGATTCAGCCGTGGAACCACATCCGTGATAAACGGTCACGCTTTTAAGAAGAATGCAGAATCCCACAATGAAGAGTTTGTGAACATTCTTCGCAAGCTAAGTCAACTACATAGTGTCAGAAGCCTTGATCCTGGATTCAAATCTAGGGTTTACGAACAATTTCTGCGGCGCGATCCAAACATAACGAAAGCCAGTGGCAAGTATTTCACCCCACGCACGGTGGTTCGTGCAATGGTGGAGATGGCAAAAGTTTCCGAACTACCGGAGGGGTCGGTTGTTTGCGACCCGGCTTGTGGCGTTGGCGGATTTATCACCGAATCGGTTCTGGCGATAGAGAGGTCTGGAATCAAGTCGTACCGGGAGCGGGACGGCGATATAGAGGTGAAGTATAAGTTTCTCGGCATGGACGCTGAATACGATGTCGTTTGCTTGGCAAAGTCTAACTTTCTGCTCCATACAATAGAGTTCTTCACGTCCCTTTCTCGTCGCGGCAGGGAGAGCTATCAAAAACTTCTCGGCGACACATTCGTTCTTTGTCACAAGGACAGTCAGTTGGGGTCGCTCGCGCACCCGATTGAGGGCCATGTTGACCTAGTGATGGCGAACCCGCCATACATCGTCAGCGGCACAGGCAGTGTAACGAGGAAAATAAATCAAAGTGCGGTACTATCTGCCGCCTACGATGCGGGCGGAACGGGGTTGGAATCGAGATTTCTAAATTGGATCATCAGGTCGCTCAAGGGGGGGGCAGGGCGTTTGTCGTATTGCCAAAGTCGATGTTTGCGAGGACAGAAAGCGGAATCAAGCAGTACGTATCGGATCATTGCTTTATTGACGCATTCATCTACTTGCCGACCGATACGTTCTACACCACATCTGTGGAGACTTGCATACTGGCGATAACAAAGAAAACCGACCCCGACCAAAATCAACAGTCTCCGGTTTTCGCCTACCTCATAAGCGAGATAGGAGAAACGAGAGACGTGAAACGCGATCCCACCAAGAACGACTTGACGGACATGGTGGAGGAGTATCACCGCTTTCTAGCCAATCGAGCGGCATTCGTACCGGCCACCAATCAATGCAAGGTGGTTCCGTTTCGACAGTTCGATCCCTCCCTGCGCTGGGATGTGGACTTCCTGTGGAGCATAGAAGAGAAGCGATCAATTGGAATTATCGACAGACAGGTAGTTCCTGTTGACGAACTGATTTCAAGATTTGAAGAAGTCTCAGATTCGCTGAGGAGATCGCAAAAAACGCTTCGCAAATCTCAGACCCACACGGCCCATTACGTGGACGTTTCGTTATCGGATGAATCGCTGTTCACGATTCATCGCGGCAATCGGGTGACCAAGAAAGAGGTCAATTCTAATCCGGGGGACGTGATTGTAATCGCCAGCGGACGCCACAGGGAGTCGTATTTTGGAAGCGTCAGCGAAGGCTACCTGGCGAGGAAGTTTGAGCAGGACGGAATCTCTGGAGTTCCGGGATACTTTGAGGATAGGGAGAACGTGGTCACAGTTGGGGCAACCGGCTCAGTTGGCAAGGTGCACATCCGAAACGAGGAAAAGTGGTTCTTGCATGATGATGCCCTCGCCGTGGAAGTCCTATCGCCGGATATTGATCTGAACTACTTCCGCTTCGCCCTGCAAGAGTCGATTGCAATGGCGCAGTTTGGCTATGGTGCAAAATTGTACCGAGAGCGCCTAGCTTCCCTCACGGTCAGAATCCCAAGCGACTTGTTCGGGGCATTCGACCGCAACGCCCAGAACTCTCTGGCGCAAGTCTACCAGCAGCGCGAGACGATTCAGGACAATGTTTTCAATACGATCCGCGACTTGGTGGGCACGGACGTTGGCGAGTGACGACTTTTGGGGCAGCCGCTCGACTTTTGGGGCAGGATGGAGTTATTAGGCAAAGCCAGT